>CAVWQE010000014.1:0-84136 GCA_963757135.1 uncultured Acidobacteriota bacterium | reverse complement strand
GAGAGGTCGAGGATGTCGCTGATGAGGTTGAGTAAGTCGGTGCCGGCCCCATGGATTGTGCGGGCGAATTCGACCTGCTTGGGAGTGAGGTTTCCGCCCGGGTTTTCGGTGAGCTGCTGGCCGAGGACCAGAATGCTGTTGAGCGGCGTCCGCAACTCGTGCGACATGTTGGCCAGGAACTCGGATTTGTACTTCGACGTGAGCGCGAGCTCTTTTGCTTTCTCTTCCAGAGCGCGGCGTGCCTGTTCGATTTCCTGGTTCTTTCTTTCGACTTCGGCGTTCTGTTCGGCAAGTTGTTGAGCTTTCTGCGCCAACTGTTCGTTGGTGGTCTGCAATTCTTTCTGCTGCGCCTGTAGTTCAGCGGCAAGCTGCTGAGACTGCTTGAGCAGGCCTTCGGTCTGCATCGTAGCCTCGATACTGTTCAGCACGATGCCGATGCTCGAGGTCAGCTGTTCCAGAAAAGCCAGGTGAGAGGCGGTGAAAGCTCCCAGGGATGCTAATTCAATCACCGCCTTCACTCGGTCTTCGAACAAAATCGGCAGAACGATTACGTTGCGCGGAACGGCCTCGAACAATCCGGAACGAATTGGAACTGTACGATCCGGAGGGAGATCGGTGATGAGCATGCGCCGCTTCTCAATCGCGCATTGCCCGATCAGTCCCTCACCCGCATTCAGGTGGCGCAGATGGCCGTCTTGTCCGTCACCTGCGAATGCCGACAACAGAACCATGCCGGCTGCATCTTCACCTTCCATCTGATAAATGACGCCCTGCTGCGCGCTCACCAGCGGCGCAAGTTCCGACAGCAGCATGCGACCGACGGTTCCGAGGTCGCGCTGCCCTTGCAACATTCCAGTGAAGCGAGCAAGGTTGGTCTTGAGCCAGTCCTGCTCGGTGTTGCGCTCCGTGGTGCCACGAAGATTGTTGATCATGGTGTTGATGTTGTCTTTGAGTTCGGCCACTTCGCCGCTGGCTTCCACCTGAATGGATCGCGTCAGGTCGCCCTTGGTCACGGCAGTCGCAACCTCGGCGATGGCTCTGACTTGGTTGGTCAGGTTGTCAGCCAGCAGGTTGACGTTGCCGACAAGATCTTTCCAGGTTCCGGCAGCTCCGGGCACGTTGGCCTGACCGCCGAGGCGGCCTTCGACGCCGACTTCGCGGGCCACGGTCGTCACCTGATCGGCGAACGTTGCCAGCGTGTCGGTCATGTTGTTGATCGTTTCTGCGAGAGCTGCGACTTCGCCCTTCGCGTTCACGGTCAGCTTTTGCGTAAGCACGCCGTTGGCGACTGCGGTCACGACTTTCACGATTCCGCGGACCTGCTCGGTGAGGTTTGCGGCCATGACGTTGACGTTGTCAGTTAGATCCTTCCAGGTTCCCGCGACTCCGGGCACCTGCGCCTGTCCACCGAGCTTTCCTTCGGTTCCAACTTCGCGAGCGACGCGAGTGACCTCAGCCGCGAAGGCGTTGAGCTGGTCCACCATGGTGTTAATGGTGTTCTTGAGTTCGAGAATTTCGCCTTTCACGTCCACCGTGATTTTGCGCGACAAGTCGCCGCGCGCCACAGCGGTAGTGACTTCAGCAATGTTTCGGACCTGGGCCGTGAGGTTTCCGGCCATAGCGTTGACCGAGTCAGTCAAATCCTTCCATGTGCCGGCAACGCCGGGCACGTTGGCCTGACCACCGAGACGGCCTTCTGATCCAACTTCGCGGGCCACGCGGGTGACTTCGGCAGCGAACGATCGCAACTGCTCGACCATCGTGTTCAGCGTTTCTTTCAGCTGCAGGATTTCGCCGCGCACGTCCACGGTGATCTTTTTCGACAGGTCACCGTTCGCGATAGCGGTCGCGACTTCAGCGATATTTCGCACCTGGCCGGTAAGGTTGCTGGCCATGAAGTTGACGTTGTCGGTGAGATCTTTCCAGGTGCCGGCCACGTCAGGCACAGCCGCTTGACCTCCGAGCTTCCCGTCAGTGCCGACTTCGCGGGCCACGCGGGTGACTTCTCCTGCGAACGCATTGAGCTGGTCCACCATGGTGTTGATGGTGTTCTTAAGTTCGAGAATTTCGCCTTTCACGTCCACAGTGATTTTGCGGGACAAGTCGCCGCGAGCAACCGCGGTTGTGACTTCAGCGATGTTTCGCACCTGAGCGGTGAGGTTTCCAGCCATGGAGTTGACCGAGTCGGTCAAATCTTTCCAGGTTCCGGCGACGCCGGGCACGTTAGCCTGACCTCCGAGACGTCCCTCCGATCCCACTTCGCGGGCCACGCGCGTCACTTCGCCGGCAAACGCGTTCAGCTGATCGACCATGGTGTTGATGGTCTCTTTCAGCAGCAGAATTTCGCCGCTGACGTTGACCGTGATTTTCTTTGACAAGTCGCCGTTAGCGATGGCCGTCGAAACTTCGGCAATGTTTCGCACCTGACCAGTCAAGTTGCTGGCCATGGAGTTCACAGAGTCGGTGAGATCTTTCCAGGTTCCTCCGACGCCGGGCACCTGCGCCTGTCCGCCGAGCTTGCCGTCGGTCCCCACTTCGCGAGCCACGCGTGTGACTTCGGAAGCGAAAGACCGCAACTGGTCCACCATCGTGTTCAGTGTTTCTTTCAACTGCAAAATTTCGCCGCGCACGTCCACAGTGATTTTGCGGGACAAGTCACCACGGGCAACGGCGGTTGCGACTTCGGCGATGTTTCGCACCTGAGCGGTCAGGTTGCCAGCCATGAAGTTAACGTTGTCGGTGAGATCTTTCCAGGTTCCAGCGACGCCGGGCACCTCGGCCTGTCCGCCAAGTTTTCCCTCGGTACCGACTTCTCTTGCTACGCGAGTCACTTCACCGGCAAACGCGTTGAGCTGGTCCACCATGGTGTTAATGGTGTTCTTGAGCTCGAGAATTTCGCCTTTGACGTCCACAGTGATTTTGCGCGACAAATCGCCGCGAGCCACAGCGGTAGTGACTTCGGCGATGTTTCGAACTTGAGCGGTAAGATTGCCGGCCATGGAGTTGACCGAGTCAGTCAAATCTTTCCAAGTTCCCGCCACACCGGGCACGTTGGCCTGACCTCCGAGACGTCCTTCCGAACCGACTTCGCGGGCCACGCGCGTTACTTCTCCGGCGAACCGGTTCAACTGGTCCACCATGGTGTTCAATGTTTCTTTGAGCTGCAGGATTTCGCCGCGGACGTCCACCGTGATTTTGCGCGAGAGATCGCCGCCGGCAATTGCACTGGCGACTTCGGCGATATTTCGAACCTGGGCTGTGAGGTTGCCGGCCATGAAGTTGACGTTGTCGGTGAGATCCTTCCAGGTTCCGGCGACTCCGGGCACTTGCGCCTGTCCGCCAAGCTTGCCTTCAGTTCCCACTTCGCGGGCCACACGGGTCACTTCACCCGCAAACCCGTTGAGTTGGTCCACCATGGTGTTGATGGTTTCTTTCAGTTCGAGAATTTCGCCCTTCACATCGACCGTGATTTTGCGTGACAAGTCGCCGCGGGCCACGGCGGTAGTGACTTCAGCAATGTTCCGGACCTGCGCGGTTAAGTTGCCGGCCATAGCGTTGACTGAGTCGGTGAGATCTTTCCAGGTTCCGGCAACGCCAGGCACAACAGCTTGTCCGCCGAGTTTGCCGTCGGTACCGACTTCGCGTGCGACGCGGGTAACTTCAGATGCAAACGAACGCAACTGATCGACCATGGTGTTGATGGCTTCTTTGAGCTGCAGAATTTCGCCGCGCACGTCCACTGTGATCTTGCGGGACAAGTCGCCGCTGGCCACAGCGGTGGCGACTTCTGCAATGTTACGGACCTGGCCAGTCAAGTTGCTGGCCATGGAGTTCACCGAGTCGGTGAGATCCTTCCAGGTTCCCGCCACACCGGGCACAAGCGCCTGTCCACCTAATTTTCCGTCGGTACCGACTTCGCGAGCAACGCGCGTAACTTCAGAAGTGAAAACGCTGAGCTGCTGAATCATCGTGTTCACGATGTCAGCCGAGCGGAGAAATTCTCCTTCAAGCGGACGGCCGTCAACGTCGAGTCGCACCGTCTGCGTGAGATTGCCCTGCGCGACCGCACCGATTGCGCGCGTGACTTCAGTTGTCGGCCGCAGCAGATCGTCCACCAGCGTATTCACCGAAACTTCCATCTGCCCCCAGGCGCCGCGTGATTCGTGAAACTTGGTGCGCTCGCGCGTGCGGCCTTCCTTGCCTACGACTTGCCCCACACGCTTGAGCTCATTGGCCATTTGCTGATTGGCTGCAACGATGTCGTTGAATGTATCTGCGATCTTGCCTGCCAGACCCGTCCACGAACCCGGTAACCGGACGGAGAAGTCTCCGTCGCGCATAGTTTGCAGCGCCGCGAGAACTACGCTCAGGTCTGCCGAGGCGGGCTCTGCAACCGCAGTGGAATTTCCGTTGGCGCCATGCAATGTGGCGATTCCGCCAGGGGCACTCGCCGCTGCGGTGCCTTGCTGGGTCTTCGACTTCATATCTTCTTCTCCTGGTCAAAACATGCGGCGGACGTAACGATCAATGCATGTGATTCGGGATAGATAAGAACGCTAGCGGGCATAGCACGATCCGCGTTAGCGCCCGGGGTGGGCGTTGTGTTGCTACTCTGCTTTGGGTAGCGAATAGTGCGGAGCACGATCTCCATCCTGGCGCCCGGTGGAGGAACCCGTAAAGTCACAACGCGCAATCCAGTATTGATAGCACGGAAGCTGCTTCAGACACCCTACAGTCTTTACTGTAGGTCACTGGTTAAATCACGGGACGCGGCGTTGCAAGGCGTGTCGAAAGGCGAGAAAAAGAAAGACCCGCCATCTCTTGCGGGCAGATTGTACTTTGCAGAACACATCAGGCGCTCTTGCGCTCTTTATCCTGGTCCTGGCTGGTGCCGGGAGAACGGCGCCGCTGGTCGTGTTCGTCAGCCTGCTGTTGATTCGTGCGGTTTCGGCCTTGCTGCTCTTGCTTGGGTTGATTTTGACCCCTCTGGTTGGCTCGTGCCAGTGTTCTTTTCGTCTGCCGTTACTCTTTGTTCCTCCTGCCTCAAATTAAATGCGCACGCGAGATGCAACTTCAGCGCAAGAAGAACGCATGCGCAGTTTGACGGCGAACAATTCTGAGATTCAGATCGAGAGTACTCGCACTGGGAACCGGATCAGTGAGCAGTGCAAACTTTCACCATGGACGCAGCTTTTCCAATTGGTTGGCATTGTGCATTGTTTCCTGGCGCTCACGCTTGCTTTGTTCAAGCGAGGTGTTGATGGCCGAGCGCAACCGCGAATGGTCGTCATCGGGAAGCGAGATAAATTTGAAGGGCTGCAGTTCCCACGATAACGGCGTCAGCATTTCTGCCGCAGCTAGAACCGATCCAGCGGACGTCAAGAACATGAGTTTGCCGGTCAACCCTTGCCGAATCGGACGCGGCAGTGAAAGCAGCCCGCCGGTGACGGAAACCACCCTTAGTTGTCCGGAGGCACGATTGCCATCAGCCAGGCGCAAGACGGCTGGGATTGTTTCGGAAAACCGAACGCGGTCAGGTCGGCGTGGCGCTTGAGTTTGAACCAAATACGGCATAACTGCTCCCATTAGTATGAAGACTGAAATGATTGTTTAGCAGATTACCGAAGGCCACACCCGATCAGGCACCATGAAGTCAAGAAACGTAAAGAGAAGTGCAATTTTTTGCACTGATTTAGTTGAAAAGCTCGTCCGCAGCCGATTTCCTTGATTTGCAATTGACACCTGTATTTTTTTCGACTATCTCAATAGAAGCACTTGTGCCGGGCTGCCGTAACCTCCCCCCAAATGCCCGTCTCGAGACTCCCAGGAGGAAAGACCCATGTCCCGGTTTCTCTGGCTTACGCCGATCTTCGCGTTCGTGTGCTCGTTGGCTCTTTGCGCCCAAGGCGCACCCCAACTTTTTGTTTCAACTGGAACTGCTGGAAAAATCTACAGCATAAATACATCTACCGGAGTCGCGACTCTTTTGATTTCAACGCAGGGAGCGGATTACGAAGGCATGGTGGTCGCGCCCGACAACGCTCCGGGAACGGCGCATCCGTACCTCGTATATGCATGCGATAGCAACAACAGTAAGATCGTGCGATTCGACCCCGCCGCCGCAACGCCGATTACACCCGAAGTTGTGTATTCCGGTGGCGCGCTGCAGCATCCGCAGTGCGGCCGCATCACCTCAACCGGCGACCTGGTGGTGACCAGTAAAGACCCCGGCGCGGGATGGTGGATGTTCCCGGGAATTACGGCGCTTGAATTAGGGTCGGCGGGTTCGCCGACACCAACGCAACTGGACGCTGCGGGCGGCGGCAACCAAGGCGTGGCGCAGAAGAACACCGGCGATTTGTTGATCGTGGACAACGCCAACAATCAGGTGCTGCGATCTCCCGGCGCCGCATTCAGCACCAATTCGAACTTCATCACCACAGGCCTGTCAATGCCCGTGGGCATTGCGCGCCGCGGCGATGGAGATATCTTCGTCTCGAACCAGGGCAGCCAGAATGTGATGCACTTCAACGCCCAGGGACAAAGCGGCGCAGTGTGTCAAAGCTTCACTAACAAAGACCTGCCGTTCTTCATGCAGATGTCACTCGACAACACTCTGTACGTCGCGGTTTCGGGTGGCACCGGGGGATCGGTGCGGGCGATCAACGCCGGCACTTGCCAGATGCTCAACAGCTTTGCAGTTCCCTTTCCCGCCGTCGGAGTTGCGCTGCCGCCGACCACCGCGACGCAGGGCGTGACCGCTTCCAACGGAAGTGCGCTCGTCAATTTTGGATTCGCGGCTTTCGAGTTGAACAATATTTCAGGCCCTTGTGGCGGCAGCGTCAGCGTCAGCTTGCTAAGCCCTGAAGGCATCGGGAAGTTGATCGCGCTGACTGGTACGCCCGCCGGCGCGCTGGATCCCGCGGTCAACCTCGGACTGGACGGTTTTGAAGCCGTATTCAGCACCTTGAACATGACTGGATGCACTGCGGCAGACGGCGCGACTAATAATTTCCAGGTTGCAGACCTGGTCTCCCCTTCCGTGACTGATCCTGCAATCGTGGTTTGCGACGATCCCAATACCAACTGCCAGCCCGCGCTCACGAATCTGGCCCAGATCGGAGTCTGGCCTATCGGCGGTTATCTCCCGCAGGACATCACCACTGGTGGGAGGAAATCGCTCAAGTGCAATGTTTTCCTGGTGAACTCCCATCCGACGAATCTCCCCGGGCAGGAAGCGGGCACGTTCTGCGGCTTCGAATCGCCGGTCAACAACACATTTAACTTCGCGACCAACGCACAAGATCCGACCGCGTCTTCCAGTTTCAAGCCTGGAAAGTCTGTACCAGTGAAGTTCAAGCTTTCCGGCAGCAGCAACTGCAAGCAGCCGTTCATCACAGACGCAGTTGCGATGCTTTCAGTAGCGTTGATCGCCGATGCTCATGGAAATGCAACGTTCATGCCGATTGGGCTGGTTTCGAACGGAAGCTCAGGCTTGGCACAGCCGCTGTTTAAGGCTGACAACAATCAGCAGTATTTGTTCAATTGGGATACGAGCAGCTGCATCGTGCCCTCGGGCGCAATTCAAACTTGCCCCTCAGGCTTGTATAGCTTGACGGTCTCGTTCCTGACCGACAACACAGCAGGCAATCAGAACAATCAGAGCATCTACACTTCGCAGACGACTGAAGTGACTTTGAAATAGGTTGCGTTGCGAATTTCGGGGGGCGGGTGAACACCCGTCCCCTTTTCTTTTGGGGCTAAGAGCTCTTGCCGCCCAGTTCCTGGGCAATTGGCTTCAGGTCTTGCCGCTTCAGGATGTCGTCACTGTGCGATTCACTCTTGAGGTCCTGCAGCAGCTTTTGCGCCTGCTGCATGTGAATGTCGGCTTCTGCCTTGGCTCCGGTTGCGCGCAGCGTTTGCGCCAGCCAATAGTGCGCTTCCGGAAGCAGCGACTTCATCCCCTGATCTTGCGCTCTGCGGAAAACCATCTCCAACGTCTGCTGCGACTGAGGATAGCTCTTCGACTGAAAGAGGGCGCGTCCGAGATAAAGCGAACACTGGAGAGAAAAATATGTCATACCTTCGGCATCGGCGCTTTTGATGAGGGCCTTCAGGTTATTTATCGCTGCCGCCCCGCGATTTTGGTAAACATCAACTCGCGCCTGGTTGAGCTTGATCTGCATGGCTTGAGCGGGGCCCTTCTGTTTTGACGCCGACTGGAGGGCCTGATCGAAGGCGGAACGTGCCGCCGAAAGGTCTCCTTCATAGAACAACCGTTCGCCCTGCAAATTCAGAACCGTGCTGATCAGCGCATCATTTTTCAGGGAGCGGGCCACGGTTACCGCCGCATCAAGATTTTTTTGCGCATCGTCGAAACGCCCCACCAGAGCTAATGCAGTGCCGTAGTGGGCTTGGATCTGCGCGGAGTCCCCGGTCTGCTGCTGCAAGTCCTGAATATTCTTGATTGCATCCTGCTCGGCGCTCAGGGCAGCGCCGTTACGCCCTTGCAGCTCGAAGAGACGCGCCATGCCATCGGAGGTCAGAGCAACCAGCGATTTGTCGCCGGCCCCCCGCGCCACTTCAAGGGCCTTCAAATAGTTGTCGAGAGCGCTGTCGAACTTGCCCAGTTTGAGATAGGTCTCGCCGAGATTGTTCAGCGACCGAGCGATGTCGCTGGGTACTTTCAACTTCTGCTGCAAGTCAAGGCTGCGTTGGAAGTAGGTGAGCGCGTCTCCGTAGTTCCCTTCTTGCACATAAAGACTGCCGATATTGTTCAGGCAGATTCCCTGCGTGTCTTCATCGCCGAGCTGGACTTCGATCTGCAACGCGCGCTTGGTGATGTCGAGAGCTTTGTCGTACTTGCCTTGCGAGTTGAGCAGGTCGCCGTAGTTAAGGAGCACGCCGCCCAGGCCGGTGTTGTCGCCCAGTTCGGTTTCGAGCTTGAGGGCGGTTTCATAATTCTTGGCGGCGTCATCGGGCTTACCCATCTGGCTGTAAGCATCAGCAATTTGCCGAACACTGAACGCCATGCCGCCTTTGTCGCCGATCTGCTTCTCTATATCGACGGCCTGCTGCAGGTTCTGCAATGCGTCTGCAGGCTTGTCGGTCAGGCGATAAGCGGCCCCGAGAGTCTGCAGGACATTCGCTTTGCCTTGCTGATTTCCCAGTTGCACCGCCAGACTCAAAGCCTGGTTCAGATAATCAAATGATCCCGCCGCATTGCCGCGCTCTATTTGCACGCCGCCGATGGCAAGCAACGCGTCCAGGTTCTTCGGGTCGCTCTGCAAGACCTTTGAGTAATATTCGAAAGATTTGTCGTAGTTCCCCTTCGACTCGTAGAGCTCAGCTAGCTCCGTCCAGACCTGCGGGTCCTGAGGCATGAGTTTGCCCAGATTGTCATAAGCGGCGAGCGCTTTATCGAAATTGTTTTGAATGCGCGCGCTCGCGGCCTCAATCATGTACTTCTCAGCCGGTGGCAACCCGGAATCGAGATCAACCGCCTTGCTGGAGAACTGCTCGGCCTCCGGACCGTGGCCAAGACGCGAATTCGCCTGCGCCAGTCTGGCATAGGCTAAAGCAAAACTTGGATCTTCGGCGACCGCCGATTGATATCGTTTTACGGCCTCAAGGTCATTGTTCTGCCGCGCAAGCTCGAGGCCTTCGCTGTAATCGCGCAAAGCCTCAACCGACTTCGACGACGGGGTGAAGGCCGCGGCCTTCATCTGGTCCATGGCCTTCGGCGAAAGCGTCAGGTTCTCCTGAACCGACTTAGCCAGGCTGTCCACCGCCTTGAGCAGCGCTTTTTCAGTTGGAGCTTCGGCTTTGATTGCGACAACGTGTTGCGTCTTTAGATTTTCCAGTTGCGCGTCGATACGAATCTGATCGCCGATTTTTACGTACTCTCCCCACACCACCTGGTCGGCGTTGGTGAACTCAGCGATTCGACGGATCGCCCCAGCGTCAAGTTCAGTGTCAGGCGAAACGCGGAGATCGGTCAGAATCTGGTGCAGACGCTCCGGCGCGACGGTGTGGAAGTTTTCAGACTGTCCGACGTCGGTGCGCAGCATTTCCGCCAGACTCTTGCCCATCCAGTCAAGGGACGCATCACCGGATGCATTCCGCAAAGGCAAAACCGCGAGCGAAACTTGCGGCCCGGCAGCGCTCTTATCGGATCGGAAAAGCTTGTCGCGCAGCAGGAAACCAACCAGTGCCAGCACGAGAACAGCGGCTATAGTTCCTATGATGGGCCAGTGCAGGGTTCGTGCCCACGGGCCTACCGAAGCGTGGAAACCCAGCGTTGCTCCGGCCTTTTTCCCCTGCCACGCCTCCAGATCGCGTATCAGTTCCGACGCGTTCTGATACCGCTGCTTGGGATCGCGCTCCATGCACTTGCTGACGATGTGCGTGAGAGCGGCCGGAATGGTTTTATCGTGTTGCGAAACCGGAATTGCACGCTCTTGCGTGCGCTTAATCAGACTGGCGAGAGCGCTGTCCGCCGCAAACGGCATTTTGCCGCTGAGCAGTTCGTAGAAGATTAGCCCCAGGGTGAACAGGTCAGAGCGCTGATCGAGCGAACTGCCGAGCGCCTGCTCGGGCGACATGTATTCCATGGTGCCGACCAGGGCGCCGGTCTGCGTCATCCCGTTCGATTCAATGAGCCGAGCCAGGCCGAAATCCATCACCACAACGCGGCCGGAGGCGTCGCGCATAATGTTCTGCGGTTTCAGGTCGCGATGAATCACATCCGCGCTATGGGCGGCTTCAAGCGCGCGGCACACTTGCAGCATCACGTCCACGGCCTCTTCCGGCGTGAACTTCCTTTTCTCCTGGACAATGCTGCGGAGATCGCTGCCCTCGATGTACTCCATGGTGATGAACTTCATGCCGTCGGCATCACCGAGGTCGTAAATGCGGACCACATTCTTGTGCGTGACCTTTTGCGAGAGGACCAACTCTTGCTTGAAGCGCTCGAGGATGGAAGAATTTCCGGCCAGGTCAGGGCGAATCACCTTCAGCGCAACCATGCGGTCCACTTCCCGGTCGCGTGCTTTATAAACCGCACCCATGCCGCCGCGGCCAAGAACTTGCAAAATTTCGTATCTTTGCGCGAGCACCGACCCGACTGCAAGCAGGTCTGGACCATCTAATCCGGGCGAGGGCGAACCGGTCCGCGGAGCGGGACTGATCAACGTAGGAGAATCCGGCCCGATCTCGAGAGTCATCATTTCGTTCGAGATCGAAGTAGCAGGGGGTTGACCTGCTGAAGATGATGGATGAGAGTCTGAAGCCTCCCGAACGGCTGCGCCGCCGTCCGCTACTGTCTCAAAATCATTTGGCCGGAGTGGATCTTGCCTTCCCAAAACTATCCCCCAAATCGCATAGTGAAGACAATCGTCCGAACGCTACAGTTCCGGCTGGGTGCCGGACCCTCGGTTGGCAAAGTATAGCACTCAGTCTAAGTGGAAACCGGGCGTGGAATGTGCGATTTAGCGGCCCGAAGCAGGGTGAGCAACATGCAATCTGGGGGTTCAGATATGGCCCGAAGCCCGAACGTTCGAGTATTGCTGGACTTCATTTACGCCAACGACCAGTATTACTCGTAGCGCAATGCGACCAGCGGGTCCACACCCGTCGCCCAGCGCGCCGGTATGAAGCAGGCGAATAAGGCCACTGCGCAAAGTAAAATCGCTACGCCGGAAAAGGTCATCGCATCGGTACTAGTCACGCCGAGGAGCAACCCGCTAAGGAAACGCGTCAGAACGAACGACAGCATCAGTCCCAGACCAACTCCGACAAGCATCAACCTCAATCCATGGCCGAGCACTAAACGCATCACATCTTGTTTGGTGGCCCCTAAGGTCAAGCGGATGCCAATTTCATGAGTGCGCTGCCGTGTGGTGTATGAGGTAACGCCGTAAATTCCGACTGCCGCAAGGGCCAGAGCGAGCAGCCCGAATGCACCTACGAAGGTTCCAGCAACGCGCAGGCCGAAGTTCGAAAACTGGGATCGCACTTCGAGCGTGGTGACGTCATACACGACCAGCTCGGAATTCAGTTCATGGACCGTTTTCTCGATTGTCTTGGCAAAGCTCAATGGATCTCCTGACACCCTCGCACTGATAATCAGATTGGGCCGGTAAACCTGGTACTGCGGCAAATAAACGAAAGGCATTGGCTTTTCATTCAGCCCGGTCTCTTTCGCGTCCCGCGCCACACCCACCACCTTGAACCATTCGTGCGTAAAGTCAGAATTGAGCTGCTTACCCAAAGCTTCTTGCCCTGGCCAGTAGCGGTTTGCAAAGGCTTCGCTGACGATGGCGACACGTTGCGAACTTTTCGTGTCTTGCAGCGTGAAGTCGCGGCCTTTCGCCAGTGGAATCTGCATGGTTTGAAAGAAATTAGGCGTGATGATTGCCGCCTGTGTCTCCATCGACTCATTCGCTGGCGAAACATAGCCTTCGGGCTTGACGCTGGTAGAGCCTCCGCCGAAGGTGAGCGGCACCCGGTTCGACAGCGTCACTGATTGCACGCCGGAAAGATTTTCCAGTTTCGCCACGAGCTGCCGATCGAGTTCCGCTCCGGTTGACTCCGAATAGCCTGCAGTGAACAGATCGTAGGAAGCCATGAGTACATTGCGGGGATTGAAGCCGGGATTGATTTGTTGGGCGCTCCGGAAACTGCGAATGAACAATCCCGCGCAAATGAGCAGGAGCAGGGAGAGTGAGATTTGTGCCACTACCAGTCCACTCGCGAGTCGTGCCTTCCTGAGCGCACCCGACGCGCTTCCGGTCTCCTCTTTCAGCGCCGAAGCCGGCGCTACGCCTGATGACCTTAGCGCAGGCAAGATTCCGAAGATGACGCCGGTAAGTATTGAAATTACAAAGGTCGCCAGCAGTACGGTGCGGTCCGCCACAATAGTGAGTGAAAGCGGAATGTCTTCCGTCACCGGCATGAATTTCATCAGCGTTCCCTGGGTCCACAACGTGATCAAAAGCGCGACGGCGCCTCCCGCCAGGGCCAGCATCAGACTCTCCACCAACAATTGCCGCACCAGTTGCCATCGACTCACACCGAGCGACATGCGAATGGCGATTTCCCGCCGCCGGCCGACCGCCCTGACCAGCATCAGATTGGCCACGTTCACGCATGCCAACAGAAGCACCAAACCTGCGATGCACATCAACGCCGGCAACAACGTCGCAAGAAACATATTCAGACCAAATGGATTTCGCCACAGAGGGTACAGCGTGACAAAATCGTGCCCTTTGTGCTCCTCGGGATAAGCCGTTGCTTCCGGCTTGAGGCGCAAAGTCATTTCCTGCTGTGCCTGCTGCAGGGTGACGCCGGGCTTCAACCGTCCAAACCCCAGTAGCCAAAACTGGTGATGGTCATGAAGCAGGTCGCCCAGCGGGTTCAGCTGTGCTTGCATCATGATGGGAACCCAAATATCGGTTCGCACGCCGGTCTGGCTCCCCTGGAATGCCGCCGGCGTTACTCCCACGATGGTGTATGGGTGTTCGTTGATTTCAACTGTCTGGCCCATAATGTTGGGATTCGCGGCAAAATGTGTTTGCCAGAATCTATAGCTGATCACCGCTACGGGAGCGCCTCCCGGCTTCGTGTCCTCTTCAGGGAGAAACTCGCGCCCAAGGATTGGCCTCACCCCCAGCACATCGAAATAATTGGCGGACGCGACCATGCCGAAGACGCGCTCCGGTTTGTTCCTGCCCTTGAGACTCATCTGTACAAAGTTGCACGCCGCGATTCCGGTAAAGCTCTGCTGCCCATCGCGCATGGCTTCGAGATCGGGGTAGGTGAACGGGAAGGGGTTGTCGCCAGGCTTGCTCAGCGTCAAGGACACGACCTCGCTGGGGCGGGAAAGCCCTGGGACCGGATTCAACAATGTTGAATTTATCCAACTGAAGATCGTGGTGTTCGCGCCGATTCCCAACGCAAGGGTTAGGATCGCAATTAACGTAAAGCCAGGACTCTTCCGCAATACCCGCAATCCGAATTTGCAGTCCTGCAGCAGGTTTGACATTTGCCTCCCCCCTTCGTCACCGGTCGGATCGCCCAGAGCCTGTGCATTCAAAGGTCGTATGCCGAGCCGCCCGCACTCGAGTATCGCGTCTTGTAGAAGCAGGTCTAAGGCCAGGTTAAGCGCAGACAAATACTGAAAACAATGAAGGATACAGGTTAGGCAAGACCTCACGAAAATGCCGAGTGTCCGATTCCGGGCAAGAGCGTTCGAAAGCGAACGACGTCGAGTCGGGAGCCTAGTAGAGAGCCAGTCCGGGGAATCGCTGTCAGTCTGCAAGGGTAAGAAGGATCAAAGACAATGCGCACGATGCGGTAATAAGCAAAACACTGGGGATAAATCGCGATTTCGCCTATTTGTAATTTTTTGAGGATTGCGGTTTCAGAAGCCCTTCGGCCGTTCGCTCGCCACATTAAAAGCATGTTCCAGAGCAATGCCTGCTCGTCCCGTTGTGCCCTCGTCAAATAGACGACCAATCAGTGTGACGCCGTGGGGGACACGCCGCGGCGGCGAAAATTTCGGCAACGGGTGCTTCGGGTCCGGTGCCCAATCGCTGCGAGCCTCGGAAACTTCGATGAATCCCGCACGGATGGTGAGCGACGGATGTCCGGTGAAGTTGGTGATGGTGAGCATTTCATCGCGTAGTGAAGGCACCAGCAGCAGATCAACCTGCGAAAATACGCGCGCCATTTCCTGCGCCACTTTGCGGCGGAAGCGGTCGCACTGCACGAAATCTACGGCGGAGAGGAATCGTGACTGGCGGAAGATGTTGGGCCATGCGTCCGGCACCTGCACTTTGAGCTGATTCAGATCGCCACTCAATGTGAGCTCCTCGAATGCTGCGGCGCCTTCGGCAAAGAGAATGAGATCAAGCGAGTCGTAGGGCCAGTCGGGGATCGAAACTTCCACGGGAGTCATTCCGACTTTTTTTACGGTTTCGAGGGCGGCGCGATCGACCTCGGTTGCAGGATTTTCTTTCATCCACTCGGGAAAGTAGCCGACACGCAATCCCTTGATGCTTGCACCAGCGTCGAAATCGAGCTTGCTGGGAACGCTGGCGAGATCGCCGGCGTCTGGCCCAGAGATGGCGTGCAGCACCAGCATCGCGTCTTCAACGTGGCGGGCCATGGGGCCAAGCTTGTCGAGCGACCAGCACAATGTCATGGCCCCCGTCCTCGGCACGCGGCCATAAGTTGGACGCAAGCCCGTCAACCCGCAGCGCATGCTGGGGCCAATGATGCTGCCGCCGGTCTCGCTTCCCATGGCGAACGCGACCAAACCCGCTGCGGTTGCGGCGCCCGGCCCAGCGCTCGAGCCGGACGAGCCTTCTTCAAGCAGCCAGGGGTTCATAGTCTGGCCGCCGAACCAGATGTCGTTCAACGCCAGAGCGCCTAAACTCAGCTTCGCAACCAGCACCGCGCCCGCATCGTTCAGCCGTTTGATGACCGCTGCGTCCTCTTTGGGCACGCGATTACGGTAAGGCTCGGCGCCGTAAGTAGTCGGGATATTTGCGGTATCGAGAAGGTCTTTTGCGCCGTAAGGAATGCCGTGCAACGGTCCGCGATATTTTCCCGCAGCGATTTCGGAATCCGCCTGCTTCGCCTGCTTGAGTGCATGCTCGCGCGTGAGAGAGATGACGCAATGCAACGTCGGATCAAATTTCTCCAGTCGCTGTAGATAGATTTTGGTCAATCGCTCTGAGGTCAGCTTGCGCTGCTCGATCCAATGCGAAAGTTGAGATACCGAGGCGAAAGCGATGTCTTCGTCGTTCGATGGCAGTGGACCCGGGTCCGGCTTGCTGCGAACAAATCGATCGCGCTCCGGAACCATCTTGAGCCCCGGCAACATGGGATTCCACTTCGTCGCTGGAGCCAGAGACGATTCCAGAGTGATTTTGCGGGGGCCGGTGCGGCGTTCGTAAAGCGAAGCCATATCCGCGCGCCAGCTCGATGCGGCAACTTCGCGTTCGCTATCAGTCAACTCGATTTGCACGAGTTTCTGGGCTTCGGAAAATGTTTTCGGTGAAACTTCAGGCCCGACCAGCGGCCCGGTCCCGAATGCCGGTGGCGAGCCCGGTGGCACCTGCTGGCTGGAGTTTGCCGGCGGATTCTGGGTTTGGGCGTTGCTGCGCATTGCCGCGGCACCCAGCAGACTCAACGATGCTGCCTTAAAAAAACTTCGACGCGAACCTGCCGTTTGATCGCTCATATTTTCGCCGGCCTCTCCCATTCAGGTGGGTACTCGATATACGATTTGTTTAGTTCCGCAACTGATCCGCAGCCCAACAACTGCAACGTGCGCTCAACGTCGTTGCGCAATATTTCGATCGCGCGAGTAACCCCGGCTTCGCCCGCGGCAGCGAGGCCATAGGCATAGGCGCGGCCAATCAACACGCCGCGCGCTCCCAGGCAAAGCGCCTTCACAATGTCAGAACCACGGCGGATTCCTCCGTCCATCAGGACTTCAATTTGCCGGCCGACGGCAGCGACGATTTCGGGCAGAGCGCGAATGGTGGACGACACGTGATCGAGTTGGCGTGCGCCGTGATTCGAAACCACAATCGCTGCGGCGCCTTCATCGACTGCGCGGCGTGCATCCTCCGTTATAAGAACCCCTTTGATGACAATCGGGCCATTCCAGCTTTCGCGAATCCAGCGGAGGTCAGCCCACGTGACCGCCGATCTTCCAAGCGACGCCGTCACATCAATCAGCGGCATGGGGCCTTGCCCGGGCACAACAATGTTTTCGAGATCGGGCACGCCGCCGTCAAGAAGAAATGACGCCAGCCATCCCGGACGCGTCAGAACCTGCGGCACGAAAGGAATTTTCGACAACAGGTTACTGGACAGGAGTTCCTTCATTCCATTTCGTGGATCGCGCTCGCGCATTCCGGCGACGGCAGTGTCCACAGTGATGACGAGGGCTGAAAACCCGGCGTTGCGTGCGCGCTCGATCGCGGCCACGGCTGCTTCCCTTCCTCCTACCAGGTAAAGCTGATACCACGCGGGACCGGGGGTTGCGGCTTTGACGTTTTCAAGCTTGTGCCCGGAAATAGTGGAAAGAATGTATCCCGTGCCAGCAGCGCCCGCGGCGCGTGCCGCCACCACCTCGCCTCCCGGGTGCATCAGCCGGCTGTATCCGACCGGCGCAAGCATGAAGGGCAGTGATAGTTCGTTTCCCAGCGCCTTGACTCGTAAATCAATTTGCGGGAATGCGACCGCCTGGCGGGGACGAAAGGTGATCGCTTCGAAGGCGCGGCAATTTTCCCGCAGCGTGACTTCACCGTCAGCGCCGCCGTCAAGATAATCGAAAACAACCTTGGGCACCCGCCGCTCAGCGATGCTACGCAGGTCCGAGATGTTCACCACACGCGAAGAAGATAGGTTCATCAGGGTCGAGGCCGTTTTCAGGACACTGGATTATCGGGAATTTGAACGGCGCGGTCAAACCATATAGAAGCGAATCGAGGACTCCGCCGTCCGATGGGTAAAAGGGGAAGGGTTGGGCCAGCGCCAAAACCCCTCCAAACCCTGCTCTTTCCCCAAACCTCTGTCATTCCGAATCGCTTCAGCGATGAAAAACTTGCTTTTGACGTGCTTTTCCACAACAAATCGTCCTTCGCACATCACTGCGAGCGTATCCGCGAAAACTGTAAAACACTCTTCATGCGACAGAAACGCCGATACTACGCTTACATTCTCGCCAGCAAAGGCCGCGTCTTGTACACAGGTGTAACCGGACTCTTGATGTCCCGGGTGCTTTGCCATAAACGAGGCGAAGGCGGCTGCTTCACGCGAAAATACCAAGTGAATCGTCTTGTTTGGTTTCAGAGTTTTGAGTTGGTAAGCGCAGCCATTGCGCGGTTTCTTCCAACGCCAAAAGCAGGTTCCTCACCGCTAAAGCGAATTCGGAATGACAGCGATTAATTGTTTGGGGCGTGTAGGGACATTAAGTTAAATGGACAACACCGAGTGGTCGGTTCACAGAATTACTTCAGCGAGTAGCGCCCGCGCTCGATTATTTTCTCGGCAATCTGCCGTCGTAATTCAATGGTGTTGTAAGGATCGTGCTTTCCCAGCCTGCGCAAGATTGCCAGCTGTGTGCGCAGCATATCGCCCTCGGCAACAGCGGTAATGATCTTGCGCGCCGAGGCTTCTATCTTTTCCATTGCCTGCGATAAATAAACGCGCGTCATGGCAATCGGCAACGCTGCGGCCGATTCACCTTGCGCAGCTGAAATTTTCATAGTTCGCAGCAACACTGCCTCCATGGCGTAAATCTCGATTACCATGTCTGCGATCGCGCCCATGATCTCCTGCTCTTGTTCGATCGCCTGCATGTATTTCTGCGTAGCAGCTCCGGCTGCGAAGAGGCCAAGTTTTTTGGCGGCAGCCACCAGCTTCTGCTCTTCGGCGAGCAGGCCCTCAGGCTCTTCGCCCGACGAAGGGCCGGAGAGAACTTCGTCCATCAACTGCTTGATCGCAGGCATCAGCGCAAGTTGGCCGCTCATGGAACGCTTTAATAGGAATCCGGTGATGATGAGGCGGTTGATCTCATTCGTGCCCTCAAAGATGCGATTAATGCGGGCATCGCGATAAGCGCGTTCCGCGGGATATTCTTCGACGAATCCATAGCCGCCATAGATCTGCACGGTCTCATCAACTACGTATGAAACCATTTCCGAAGCCCATACTTTGATGATCGAGCATTCGACGGCATATTCCTCGATGGCCTTGAGCGTCTTCTTCGAAACATCGGATGCGGACTTATCCACAGCCGCAAGCGCTGCGTCCATCATTCCGACGGTGCGATAGACCATCGATTCACCAACATAAATCTGTGCGGCCATAGTGGCGATCTTTTCGCGAACCAGTCCGAAATCCGAGATCACCTTGCCGAATGCTTTGCGTTGTTTGGCGTATGGAATCGCGTGATCAAGCGAACTGCGGGCGCCGCCGACGCACATCGCCCCGAGCTTGAAGCGCCCAACGTTCAGGATGTTGAAAGCGATCACATGTCCGCGGCCGATTTCACCAAGAACATTTTCGGCGGGCACCTGGCAATCATTCAAAATAACAGGGCAGGTGGACGATCCACGAATGCCCATCTTGTGTTCTTCCGCGCCGATGGAGAATCCAGGAAAGGCCCTTTCGACCAGAAATGCGGTGAACTTTTCGCCATCGACTTTAGCGAAGACGGTGAACAGATCAGCGAATCCGGCGTTGGTGATCCACATTTTTTCGCCGTTCAAGATGTAGTGCTTACCGTCTGGCGAAAGCGTCGCCCGGGCACGACAGTTGAGCGCGTCCGATCCTGAAGAAGCTTCTGACAGCGCATAGGCGCCGATAATTTCTCCAGAGGCCAGGCGCGGCAGGTATTTCTTCTTCTGCTCTTCAGTACCGAAGTAAACGATAGGCAGAGTGCCGATGCCGGTGTGTCCGCCCCAGGTCGTGGCAAAGCCTGCGTACTTGGCGATGTGATCGGCGATGACCGCAGCGGTAACTTTGTCCATCTCCAGGCCGCCGTAAGCTTCGGGAATCTCAACCCCGCTCAACCCGAGATCGCCTGCCTTTTTCAGTAGATCGCGTGAGACGGAAAAATCCTTGTGCTCCATCTTTTCGATATTAGGGACGATCTCGTTGTTCGCGTACTCCTCGGCGGTCTGGGCGATGAGCTTGTGCTGCTCAGTGAAATCTTCGGGAGTAAAGACTTCTTCGGGAGAGCGCGACTCGAGGAGAAAACTTCCGCCGGTGATTATAGTTTTTGAAGCTGTAGTCGTGGCCATCGATCTCAAAGCCTTTCACCACAGAGACACAGAGTCACAGAGAACTCCTAATTGTAATACCCGAGTTCTTCCTCTCAACGGTCGAAACAGGCACGGGACGCCGATTAAGAAACCGTCAGTTTGGGTTTCTCGGTGACTCTGTGTCTCTGTGGTGAGGGTCTTATCGTATTTCCAGCGGTGTTTTCCAGTCTCTGGCGGAGACGTGGCCGGCATATATCCAGGCAATGCGAGTGAGTAGAGATCCGGCAACAGCAGAAACCGAAGCCGCGGTGCGCAACGAACTGGAGCGGCGCCTTCCCGATAGCAAGCTGATCACGCGCAAGGCGGCCGGCACAGGGCCGGAGAGCAATTCGCCGATGCGAGTTACAGTACCGCTTCGCCCATGTTTGAGGGGTTCAATCGCGGGTTGTTGTCGCGATTCGATTCGCAAGCCTTCCCAGCTTTCCCAGAGCGCGGCGCCCAGCCCGAGCATTTCGAGGGCGCGGCTGCGGCGATTGCCCATCAGTTCGAGCATGCCAACAGCGGCTGAGAGTCCAGACATTCCGAAATGAATGGGCAAATCTCCGACGTTCTGGTTCCAGGCCGGTATTGCACTGGCGCCGATCAGCACACCGGTGTAGTTGGAGAAAGGCAACCCGAAGGCCAGTGATGCAGCTTGGCCGGCCTTCTCCATCACACGCACGGGAAAAGATGGCCCGTACCGGTCGGCTAGAACTTGGGCGAACAGCGTAGCAGACGCCGCAGTCGAAAAGCCCATCAGCGTCCACACACCGACAGACACTGGGCTCTGGGGCTTGAATACTCGTAGCATGTTGAGGAATCTAGCGGGCCGGCCGAGGTCCGAGATCAGTAGAGCGGGCGAGAGTACCGAGCCGGCCGCGGCAATCCAACGTGCATCGCGAACAATCTTTCGATCTGCCCCGGTGTAGTCGGCGATTGCGCCTACCACGGCTGCGGATCCCGCCGCTCCGCCGACGAAGAAGTAAAGCGGGATCTCCCATGTCCACGCCGGTTCTTTGAGCAGCGGAATGCCGTAGTATCCGGTTTCCACCGATGCCATGGGAAAAGGCGCGCCCTGAGGACGCACGCCTGCGGCCACGACTTTGCCTTTGCTCTCGGCTTCGCGACGGATCTCAAACAGCCGGCGTTCACTCGAGTCATCGGGAGTGCGTGGCGGCATTCGTACGGGGTCACTCATGGTCTATTCATTTTATTGCGGGGCATTTTCTCGACGACTGCGACGGCAAAGAGCTCTTAACCGCGAAGCGCGCAAAGGTCGCGAAGAACTTCTCCGATTCACAATTTCGTGACCGCATTCATCCTCTTCCATTGTGTCCGTCCGCCAAAAACGCCGCAATCGCTCCGCCAAGCAGCATCAATGCACCGATCGCCGATGACCGCCAGGCCTTTTTTAGATAGATCGTTGGGACCTCAGGCTTCGGGGGCAAATTGTAGGCGCGCGGATCGCCGCGGACGATGAACATCGCATGTGTGCCGCCAACGCTGGTATCCGATGCGTCGTAAAAAGTTGCGTCAGCCATGCCCCGCTCGTGGAGCGTTGTCATTCTCTTTTCGGCGTCGGCGCGAAGTTCGGTGATCTCTCCAAACTTGATTGATTGCGTCGGACAGGCCTTGGCGCAGGCGGGTTGCATATTGGCCTTCTGACGGTCATAGCAGAAGGTGCACTTGAAGGCGCGACCATCGTCATGATTGCGTTCGACAACGCCGAACGGACAGGAGACCACACAGTAGCCGCACCCGTTGCAAATATCTGGCTGCACGAATACACCGCCAAACTCGGTGCGCACGATAGCACCAGTCGGACACGCTTCCAGGCAACCAGCATTCTCACAATGCTTGCAGACGTCCGATGAAAACGACCACGAATTCAGCTCGGGCGCATTGCCGCCGAACCCAGGCTCGGGCGATTGCTCGACAAACTTTACGTGCCGCCAGGTCTCGGCGCCGACGGCGCCCGTGTTGTCGTAGGAAAAACCGCTCCAGTTGAGCCCGTCTTCAGCAACGTTGTTCCACTCCTTGCAGGCGACTTCGCAGGCTTTGCATCCGATGCACAGGGTCGAGTCTGTCAGAAATGCTGTTGTTGGCATTTTGCCTCGAAAATCAAAAGCTTTTAACCGCAAAGAACGCAAAGAGCGCGAAGAAATTCACAATGCTGCTTTAACTGTCTTGTCCAGCCGACTCTGATTTCCATTGCGGTGATTATTCTCGCCCGGTTCAATGTTGCAAACCAGTGCCTTGCTTTCCATGATGCGGACATTGGGTTCTTCACTGATGGCCAATAGATCGTTTACGACGTCGCCTTTGCTCATGCCTTTGTAGCCCCAGTGATATGGCAGCCCAACCTGATGAATTCTGCGTCCGTCAATCCACATCGGCCGCATGCGGCGCGTAACCAGGACTTTAGCTTGGATGCTGGCGCGCGGCGTCGATATTGTCGCCCACTCACCATGGATCAGCCCGATCTCGTCGGCCAGCTCCGGCGACACCTCGGTAAATAAATCCGGCTGTAATTCGGCCAGATGGCTTAACGTGCGGGTCATGCCTCCGGCGGTGTGATGCTCGGTCAGGCGGTAGGTCGTGAGCACGTATGGATAAAAAGGATCGGCGACTTCTTGCGCGTAGGGATTTTCGGGCCGTTCTTTTTTCGCGGCTGCCGGGTCAGTTTGCTGACCGTACAAAGGATTTCTGATGACTGATTCCAGCGGTTCGTAATGCGTTGGCAGCGGACCGTCCTTCAGCCCGCTGGGAACGTACAGCCAGCCCACGCCATCGGGATGCAGTGTAAACGGACGCGCCCCGCCGAGGCCGGCGACTCCGACTCCGCTATCCAGAGCGTCGGGCGTTGTGGGAGCGAGATCTTTTTTGTAGTCAGCATTATCTAGGCCGGTCCATTCCCTTTTCTCTTCGTCCCACCAGACCAGTTTTTTTCGCTCGCTCCAAGGCTGGCCGTCCGGCCGCGCCGACGCCCGGTTGTAAATGATGCGGCAATCATTTGGCCATGCAAAACCCCATCCATGACCCAGCAGGTCTTTAGGCTTGCGTTCGTCGGCGCGGTTGCGTCCTTCCTCTGGATAAACGCCGCAGTAGATCCATGCGCCGCAAGCCGTGGATCCATCGTTCTTTACACTTTGCATGTGCGGCAATTGTTTGTGGTCGGCGACCGTCCATCCGTTGATCTCTTTTAGGACAGTTGAAACTTTCGGTTCGCGCTCACGCCCTTCGACGGGATAATCCCAGGTCAGGGCATTAAGTCCAGCGTTGCGTGGACGAGTGTCCTTCTTTGCTTTCTCCTTCAACCGTCGCCCAAGATGGTAGACGAACCAGGTGTCACTCGTGGCATCGCCCGGAGGGTCAACCGCCTTCTCGCGATATTGCAGAAGTCGTTGCGTGTTGGTGAATGTTCCCTCTTTCTCGGCCGTACCGGCCGCAGGAAATAAAAACACCTCTGTGCCGATGTCCTCGGGTTTTACTCCCCCACGCAAGACTTCGGGCGCGTCCAGCCAGAAGGAAGCGGTTTCGACTTCGACCATGTCCCGCACTACCAGCCATTTCAATTTCGATAGAGCGCTGCGCTGAAGCTTGCCATTAGGAGAACCCACTGCCGGGTTCTGGCCCATGACAAACAGACCTTCCATCTTCCCGTCCTGCATTTCATACCAGTAACCGAAATGCGAGTGATCGCCGGTGACTCGGGGCAGCCAGTTGAAACCATAATCGTTTTCTTTGGTGGCTGCGTCGCCGTAGTAGGCTTTGAGCAAGCTGATGATGTACGCGTCGAAATTTGACCATACTCCTATGCGGACGCGGTGTTTCTTAATGTAGTCCTTTAACTTGTGGGAGTCCTCGGAAAAGATCGGCATGGGCAAGTAGCCGGGCAGAATGTCGTACAAAGTCGGAATGTCGGTCGAACCCTGAATGGAAGCGTGCCCCCGCAAAGCAAGAATTCCGCCGCCAGGACGACCTATATTACCCAGCAGCAATTGCAGGATTGCTGCCGTCCGAATGATTTGCACTCCGTTGGAATGTTGGGTCCAACCGACGGCGTAACATATGGCCGCCGTCTTCTCCGGGCCTGAGGCCGAAGTGAATGTCTCCGCCGCTTTCAGAAACGCTTCTTTCGGAATACCGCAGAATCTCTCGACCATCTCCGACGTGTAACGCGCGAAGTGCCGCTTTAAGACCTGAAAAACGCAGAGCGGGTCTTCAAGCGAAAAGTCCCAGTCGAAGTTGCTCATGTCCTGGGCTTCACCGCCTCGATCTTTACCGTGACCGCCGCCGACATCGGAGTGGCCCGGCGTGGTCGCGGTCTGCTTCGGCGTCGCGCTGCGGTAGAGCCAAGTTTCAGGATCATATTTCTTGTGCTCGGCGTCCCAGCCCGAGAACAGACCTTCCAGGTCTTCGGTGTCTTTGAAATCATCGCGCAAAATGGTGGCGGCGTTGGTATAGCGCACTACGTATTCACGAAAATCTTTGTTGTTTGTGAGTACGTAATTAACCAGCCCACCGAGAAAGATAATATCGCTGCCGGCGCGCAGAGGCAGCCAGATGTCCGCCATGGCCGACGTGCGGTTGAAGCGCGGGTCGACGTGAATGATCCTGGCGCCGCGCTCACGCGCCTCCAGCACCCACTGAAAGCCGACCGGATGGTTCTCGGCCATTGACGACCCCATGATCATGATGGCGTCGGCATTACTGAGGTCTTGTTGCGCGGTGGTCGCGCCGCCGCGTCCAAAGCTTGTCCCCAGACCGGGGACAGTGGAGCTGTGTCATATACGGGCCTGGTTGGAGAGACACACCATTCCCAGGCCGGCGGTAAAAAGTTTTTTGATCAGATAATTTTCTTCGATGTCAAGAGTCGCTCCGCCAAGATGCGCGATGGCGGTGGTCTGCATGAGCGACTCGCCGTCTTTGGTTTCCTGAAAAGTGCGCTCGCGCGAATCCCAGAGCCGGTCGGCGACCATATCCATTGCAGTTTCGAGATCTAGTTCTTCCCATTGCCTGGAGTATGGCCGGCGGTATTTAACTTTTTTCAGGCGCCCAGGATGAGTGTGGAGCTGGTAAGTAGCGGAGCCTTTAGGGCAGAGACGTCCGCGGGAAATGGGCGAGGTTGGATCGCCTTCTATGGAGATCAGCTTGCCGTCTTTGTGAAAGGCGAGTTGCCCGCATCCCACACCGCAGTAGGGGCAAATGGAGGGTGTGGCCTTTGCGCCATCTGTTTTGGGTCGCAGATTGCGCGTGCGCTCCGACATCGACTCGACGCCGTTCCCATTAGCGCCAGTTTTTATCTGTTGAATGAGCGGCCAGCGGGAGAGCAGCTTTCCGAGCACAATTCCTCCAAGCGTTCTGAGGCATGTACTTTAGACGGCAAGTATATCCGCAAACGTTGCCGGAGCCGGAACCTTTTCACCACGGAGGCACGGAGAAGAATTTTTTCCTTTGGGGTAGCAATGTCAATCTGGTCGGGAGAAACGAATCTCGATCATCGTAATTCAAATTTCTCCGTGCCTCCGTGTCTCCGTGGTGAATGGACCTTGATTGCTCCGCGTTGGCAATAATGCGGTGGTTAGCTACAATCCATAGCCATGCGTGGAAACGACAAAGTCCTGAAGCAATTAAGTGAGGCCCTGAAAGCCGAGCTCACGGCCATCAATCAATATTTCCTGCATTCCAAGATGTGCGAGAACTGGGGCTACTTCCGGCTGGGAGCTTACTACCGGAAGGAATCCATTGAAGAAATGGTTCACGCCGAGAAGCTGATGGATCGAATTCTGTTTCTTGACGGCACGCCCAACATGACTGACGTTGGGCCGATCAATGTCGGCAAGAACGTAAAGGCGCAGTTCGAAAGCGACCTCGCTCTGGAGCTTCGCGCCGTCAAGCAGCTCAACCATGCCATCGAGCTCTCCGTCGAGGTGGGAGATAATGCTTCGCGTGCACTGTTTGAAGAAATCTTGAGAGACGAAGAACACCACGTGGACTACCTTGAAGGCCAGCTGCACGCGATAGAAGAGGTCGGACTCGACAATTTCCTGGCCCAGCAGCTACACAAGGGAGAAGAGGAAAAGGATTAGCGATTTCGAATGGAGGCGCGGGCGTCCACGCCCGTGCGAACTGTTTCTCTCGATCGAGTCCACAACCACTTGTAATCGAATGGGCTTTCAACCAAACTTGCGCGGACCGGATTGCCTATCATGTACTCGATTCTGCCGCTGACGTTTTCCACCTCTCGCATCGCACGATCGAATGACTCATCCTGCCAAACCTTGCCGGTTCGACCAAGATACTTGTTGATCCGATGCGATGAAGTGCTCTTGATTGCTTGCATGATCTCGGAAACGCTAATCGTGCCATTATGGTCGGCTAGCGGTACAAGCATTAGATGGACGTGGTCAGGCATAACAACGACGGCGTAGAGTTCGAATAGTTTGCCGTTGCCCGCAAGGCAAGTCTGTAGCACGAGGCCTCGGCAGCCCTCATTTAGCACGGCGCGTTTACGAGTGCAGAAAGTTATGAAGTATGTCTTGTCCTCCCATTGACGATGCGGAAGTTTTCGGCGGTATTGATATTTCCGCTGCACATGGGAATGTTCGCATAGTGGCGCCGCGGAAGTCTGTGACATGTGAACACTGAGTTCAAGATGCACGGGCGAGGACGCCCGCGCCTCCAAGTACTCTTGCGAAAGAAAATGCGATCCTCCGCTATGATGTTCCCCTATGTTTTCCCGCCGGACAGACTGGAAGCTTGCGCGCAATCGCTTTACTGAAGCGTTGGCGCAGGTGCGCCAATCTGGGGCCGGCATTCTTGATCTGACGATTTCGAATCCGACGAGAGCAAGCCTGACTTACGACGAACCTGCCATTCTCGATTCGCTGCGGAACGCGAACTCGCTCGACTATGATCCGCAACCGAAAGGTCTGCTCAGCGCACGCAAGGGAGTCTCTGCATATTACGAAGAGCGCGGGGAAACAGTTGATCCTGAATCGCTGGTGCTGACCACGAGCACCAGCGAAGCTTATTCATTCGTATTCCGGCTGCTCGCGAATCCAGGGGAAGAGATTCTGGTTGCAAAGCCGAGCTATCCGCTGTTCGATTTCCTGGCCGACCTGCAGGACGTGAAGCTCGTTCCCTACTCGCTGATTTATGACCACGGCTGGCAGATTGACGTTCACACGCTGGAACAAGCCATCAGCGAGAAAACACGGGCCATTGTGCTAGTACACCCGAACAATCCCACCGGATCATATGTGAGTTCTGAGGAACGAGAACAGTTGAACGACCTATGCCGGCAACACAAACTGGCTTTGATTGTGGACGAAGTTTTTCTCGACTACGCCCACGAAGGTTCACGGTGGCGGAGTTTCGTATCACATGATGGCGCTTTAACCTTCACGCTGAGCGGCATTTCGAAAATTTCGGCGCTGCCGCAAATGAAGCTCGCGTGGATTGCCGTAAGTGGCCCGGATGCGCTCAGGCAAGCTGCGATGGAGCGCCTGGAGGTCATCGCCGACACGTTCCTTTCGGTGAGTACGCCGGTAGAATGGGCTGCTCAAGCTTTGCTCGAGCAACGCACGCTCATTCAGCGGCAACTGCTCGAACGCGTGCGAAAGAATCTGACCGAACTGGACCGGCAGCTGACACAACAAGAAGCATGCTCGCGGCTTGTGGTCGAAGGCGGATGGTATGCGGTATTGCGGGTTCCGGCAATCAGGTCAGATGAAGAGCTGGCCATTAAACTGCTTCAGCAATGCGGAGTGTTGGTGCATCCCGGACATTTTTACGATTTCCCGCAGGATGGCTATCTGGTGCTCAGTTTGATTTCGCGTGCGGAAGAGTTCCGAGAAGGAATTGCGCGGCTGTTGATTTTTTTCAAATAACCTGCGATTAACTGTTCTTCAGGAATGGGTTATGCTCGCGCTCTTCGCCGATGCTGGTAAGCGGTCCGTGGCCGGGAATGACAATTGTTTCATCGGGCAGGGCAAGCAGTTTGTCGTTGATTGAGCGGATGATTTTTTCAAATGATCCCCCGGGAAGATCCGTTCGCCCGATGCTGCCGGCGAAAAGGGTGTCTCCGGCGATGAGTTTCTGCTCAGCGGGAAAATAGAGGCAGATGCTGCCTTCGGTGTGGCCCGGAGTATGCAGTACGTTTGCCGTCAGCGAGCCAGCCTGCACTTTTTCCAGTTCTGCCAGACTGTGGTCAATCTCAACCTTGCCCGGATCCTGCATGCCTAGCCATGCCGCCTGCACGTCGAGCATCTTCAGCAACGCGTAATCGTTCTCGTTGATCAGAATAAGAGCGCCGGTTGCGGCGCGCAGCTTCATCGCCCCACCCACATGGTCCATGTGGGCATGGGTGATGACGATTTCTCTGACTAGCAAGTTATGTTTCTTAATAATCGCCAGGACATTAGCAATATCGTCGCCGGGATCAATGACCATGGCTTCGTGCGTGCTCTCGTCGCCGATGATTGAGCAGTTGCACTGCAGAGGGCCGACAGGAAGAATCTCGTGGATCATGAAAACGTCGTTGGCTGTTCGTCGTTCGTCGTATGGTCATCCGGCTCCGGACAGTGGCGCTAACAGTGGCGCTGACGACCGAAAGCTCGAGCGGCCAATCGATAACTATTTCTGCTGCGCAGGCTTGGCGGGCGTCGTCTGGGTCTTAGCCGGAGCGGTTTTGTAGTTCTGGAGTACTGAACCAGGGCCGCCCTTGCGCGATGTCATTATTGACAAGGTAATCGAGGTCAGCATGAAGATGATCGCGCACCAAGTCGTGGCTTTGGTCAGAATGGTGGCCGCGCCGCGCGGGCCGAAAGCCGTCTGACTACCTGTGCCGCCAAATGCAGCTGCAATATCGCCGCTCTGGCCGCTTTGCAACAACACAACGATAACCAGGAACAGGCAAACAATAACGTGAACAATGGTGATGAGAATGGGCATAGGAGAAAAAACTTTCGGTAAATCCTGAATTTTAGAGCAGCAAAGTCAGCCGCTTTGTTTCACTTAGAATCATGGTGCGGAAGGGGGGACTTGAACCCCCATGCCTTTCGGCGCCACCCCCTCAAGATGGTGTGTCTGCCAATTCCACCACTTCCGCAAAAACCCTTATTTCTCGATAGAAGGGATGAGAGAAACGCGCTGCAACAAGTTTACCCTAAGCGCGGAATTCCTAAAAATGGCGCGTGACAGCCGCCAAAACGCCAGGCCAGCGCTTGGCAGCCCCAGACTCTAAATTCGCACTGGAAGACAGCGCAACTTTTTTGCATCTTAGGGTTTGTAGTTAACTAAGGAGCGCGACGGTTTCGGCCGCGCCCCGGTACGAGAGGACCATTCCATCGAAACTTATGAGCCTGCAAAACAGCAAACTTATGAGATCAACAAATTCCTGGACAAGATTTTTCCTGGCTTTCTTCATGCTATCGGGCAGTCTTGTGCTTTGGGCCCAGGAAGGCCCCGACTTGCCCGAGCGTCCTGACCGCGGCGTAAGCGCCGGCGGCAAGTGGACGGTAATGCAGACCGAAGATCCCATGACCGCCGCCAAGAAAGTGCGCTTCGATCTGGTCGCCGACAACACCGGCGATGGTGACGATCAGGCGCGGGTGATCCTGTTCTGTACCGACGGCAAGCTCAAGCTCTCCGATTTTCGTCCCAACATCAGGCTGGGGCGTCCGGATTGGCCGGGCTTTTGGGGACAGCCGCAGATGCGGGTACGGGTGCGGGTTGACGACTCGCACAGCGACCACAGCTGGAACTGGGTGCGCGGGCATTTCTTATCGATGGATAAAGGCACTACCCGTGAATTGCTTGGCGCCCACTTGTTCCGGGTAGAGTTCCGAACGCCCGAGGGGCCGCGCATCGCAGAGTTTTCACCGGCGGGACTTGATCTGAACCGCGTTCGTGAGGCCTGCGACCTGAAGCCGAAGAAACCGTAAATTACCGCAAGGGGGCGGGTTCCGGCCCGCCACCATCATCACCGCCGGTTCACACAATTTTTATTTTCCCCACAAGACAGTTTCTACCTCAAAGGTTCATCATTAAGGTGAGGCACTGTCATGACTACTCTGAATTCCCTCCCCGGTATCGCGCATCAGCCACTCACGCAAGAAGAGCTCTCAAAAATCAACGCCTACTGGCGCGCCGCTAACTATCTTTCCGTCGGTCAGATTTACTTGTACAAGAATCCGCTGCTCCGCGAACCGCTAAAGCTGGAACACATCAAGCCGAGGCTGCTGGGGCATTTTGGGACCACCCCGGGCCTCAACTTCATTTACGTGCACTTCAATCGCATCATTCGCAAATATGATCTCGACGCGATTTACATCTGCGGCCCCGGCCATGGCGGCCCTGGCATGGTCGCGAATGCGTATCTCGAGAGCACCTACACCGAGATCTATCCCAACATTCAGCAGAATGAAGGCGGCATGTGCCGATTGTTCAAGCAGTTCTCTTTCCCCGGCGGCATTCCCAGCCACGATGCTCCGGAGACACCGGGCTCTATTCACGAAGGCGGCGAACTCGGTTATTCGCTGAGCCACGCCAGCGGCGCGGCGTTCGATAATCCCAATTTGTTGGTCTGCTGCGTTGTGGGCGATGGCGAGGCCGAAACCGGACCACTCGCGACCAGTTGGCACATCAACAAATTTCTCAACCCAGCTCGCGACGGCGCGGTGCTCCCGATACTTCACCTTAATGGGTACAAGATTGCCAATCCTACGATTCTCGGACGAATGAGCGATGACGAGCTTACACAGCTCTTCACCGGTTATGGCTGGAAGCCTTACTTCATTGAAGGCCACGAGCCCGAACACATGCATCAACTGATGGCGGCTGCGCTGGATCACATTGTCGAGGAAATTCGAGCAATTCAGGACGACGCGCGTTTGAGAAAGAAGAGTGGTGTGCCCCAGTGGCCGATGATCGTGCTGCGATCACCGAAAGGCTGGACCGGGCCTAAGTTTGTGGACGGCAAACCGGTCGAAGGCACCTGGCGGGCGCATCAGGTTCCGGTCGCCGATCTTCAGAAGAAGCCCGAGCACTTGAAGATTCTCGAAGACTGGATGCGCAGCTACCATCCCGAAGAGTTGTTCGATCAGCAGGGCAAGCTGATCCCAGAGCTCGCGGAGTTGCCGCCCAAAGGCGATCGCCGCATGAGCGCCAATCCACATGCCAATGGTGGATTGCTGCTCCGTGACCTGGTGATGCCTGATTTCCGGAAATATGCCGTCGAAGTGAAAAAGCCCGGAACCAGCGAGTCAGAATCCACTCGGATCCTGGGAAACTTTCTTCGCGATGTGATGAAGCAGAATCTCGAGTCCAACAATTTTCGTGTCTTCGGACCGGATGAAACTGCCTCGAATCGGCTTGAGGCCATATATGAGGCCAGCCCAAAAGAGTGGCTGGAGCCGATTCTGGACGTTGATGAAGACCTCACTCGCGACGGCCGCGTGCTCGAAATGTTGAGTGAGCACATGTGTCAGGGCTGGCTCGAAGGCTACCTGCTCACTGGACGCCACGGATTCTTCTCCTGTTACGAGGCATTCATTCACATCGTTGACTCGATGTTCAATCAGCATGCCAAATGGTTGAAGGTCACGCGCGACATCGAGTGGCGACGCCCCATCGCTTCGCTCAATTATCTACTGACGTCGCATGTCTGGAGGCAGGACCACAACGGGTTTACCCACCAGGACCCGGGCTTCATCGATCTGGTGGTGAACAAGAAAGCTGATGTCGTTCGCGTTTATCTTCCACCAGACGCGAATTGCCTACTTTCAGTTGCCGATCACTGTCTCCGCAGCCGTAACTACGTGAACGTGATCGTCGCCGGCAAGCAGCCCGAGTTGCAGTGGCTTGACATGAATTCCGCCATCGAACACTGCACCAACGGAATCGGAATCTGGGAATGGGCGAGCAATGACAATAACGCCGAGCCTGATCTCGTAATGGCTTGCGCTGGAGATGTCCCCACGCTCGAGACCTTGGCCGCGGTAGATCTTCTGCGGCAGCATTTTCCCGACCTCAAGGTTCGTGTGATCAATGTCGTTGATCTGATGACTATTCAGCCCTCGACCGAGCATCCGCACGGGCTTTCGGATCACGATTTCGATTCGCTATTCACGCAAGACAAGCCCGTTATTTTTGCGTATCACGGATATCCCTGGCTGATTCATCGCCTCACTTACCGACGGAATAATCATGACAATATGCACGTGCGCGGCTACAAAGAAGAGGGCACCACGACCACTCCGTTCGACATGACGGTCATGAACGAACTCGACCGCTTCCATCTCGCCGGAGACGCCGTGGACCGCGTGCCCAAGTTGCAGCGGGTGGGCGCACACTTTAAACAGTTCCTGCGTAATAAGCTGGTCGAGCACAAACAATATATTTATGAGCACGGCATCGACATGCCGGAAATTCTGAACTGGAAGTGGAAGTACTGATTGTCGGAGCTTCTTTGGCCACCGCGAAGAGCTTTTAACCGCAAAGGACGCCAAGGTCGCGAAGAACAGACAACGTAAAGCACACACTGCTCGCCAGTTCCGCAGGAGCGACCGAGCTTAGCCCAGCGCTTCAGGGCTGGGCAGGCAGAGACCCTGATCAGCAGTCCCTGCGGGACGACTGAAAACTCACGAATGAAAATCCTCGTTCTTAACTCCGGCTCCAGTACTCAGAAGAGCGCGCTCTTCGATCTCGAACGAGACTCCGCTCATGAGCCCGTCGCGCCGCTCTGGGAAGGCAAACTCGAATGGGACGGCGATAAAGAAGCGCTTCATGTTCGCAACAACGCGGGCAAGGAAATTCATCACGATGGCAGCGCCGGCGTGCATCGCGCTTCGGTCGCCGCCATGCTCGAGAATCTTTGGAGCGGGCCGACGGCGGTCCTGAAGGCGCGTGATGAAATTGAGATAGCGGGGCATCGCATTGTTCATGGCGGCGCTAAACTTACCCAGCCCGTGCGCATCACGCCTGAGGTAAAGCAGGAAATCGAGAATGTCGCGTCCATCGCTCCACTGCACAATCAGGCGGGCATGGAAGGCATTGAGCTGATCGAAAAGCTGCTGCCGAACATTCCCCAGATCGCCGTCTTCGATACCGGATTCCATCGCACCCTGCCGCCACATGCCTTCGTATATCCAGTTCCCTACAGCTGGTATGAGCGAGATGGCATTCGCCGTTTCGGATTTCACGGCATCAATCACGAATATTGCGCGCAACGCACGGCCAATCTTCTCGGACGCGATGTGTCAACGTTGAAGATTGTCACCTGCCATCTCGGGAACGGCTGCTCGCTGGCTGCAATTGACGGCGGTAAGAGTATCGACACCACTATGGGTTTCACTCCGCTCGAAGGCTTGATGATGGGGACGCGTTCGGGATCGATCGATCCGGGAATTCTGATTCATGTACTGGCAGGCGACCCGAAGGATGCGAGGCGCAATCGCAGAGACGCCGCACACATTGAGCTGATTGACGAGACTTTAAATCGTCGGTCTGGCCTGCTCGGCATCTCCGACGTCTCCAGCGACATGCGCGAAGTGCTTGATGCCGCCCACAAAGGCAACGAACGCGCCAGGCTTGCTTTCGACATCTTCATACACCGCTTGCAATCGGAGATCGGGGCGATGGCGGCATCACTCGGCGGAATTGACGTTTTGGTGTTCACCGCAGGCATCGGTGAAAATTCCGCTGAGGTTCGCTTTGCCGCCTGCGCCCGGCTGAAGTTTCTGGGCATCGAAGTGGACGAAACCGCCAATGGCAGCGCGAAGCCTGACGCGGACATTTCCCTGCCCAATTCTCGCGTCCGCGTGCTGGTCATTCGGGCCCAGGAAGACTGGTCGATTGCACGAGAATGCTTGCGGCTTGCATGATCAGATTTACAAAGTTTTACTTCGAAGAACCTGATCGCCGCATCCTATTTACCATGCGACGAGTCGTGCCAGGAGCAGCCACGCTGGTTTTGTGTCTTTGCGGGGCGCTGCTATGCCAGGAAACATCAACTGGGAACTCCGCAACTGCCTCCGAGAAGGTTCTGATCGGGCCGCAGGTCAACCTGAAATTCGTATTCGCCACGGTGCGCGACAAACACGGCAAAATCGTTTCTGCCCTGAAGAACGATGATTTTGAACTCCAGGAAGATGGTCATCCAGTCACGTTGAAGTCCTTCTCGCGCGAAACCGATTTGCCCTTGACGCTCGGTTTGCTGGTAGATACCAGCATGAGCCAGCGCACGGTGATCGACGAGGAGAAAAGCGCGAGCAAAACCTTTCTGGATCAGGTGCTGCGCGAAAAGGATTCCGGCTTTTTGCTTCACTTCGATCGGGAAGTCGAATTATTGCAGGACTTGACTTCATCGCGGGATAAGCTGAAATCTGCGATCGAGTCCCTGCAGACGAGGTCACGTTACGATCACGATGATTCTTCGGGGCAAAACTCGCCCGACTCGCGGGACGATGATTCACAGCGAGGCGGACGCCGCGGTGGCGGCGGTGTGCGTCGCGGGGGCACGCAGCTCTACGATGCCATTTACCTGGCCTCGGACGAACTGATGAAAAAGCAACCGGGGCGCAAAGCCGTCGTTGTGCTCTCTGACGGCGTGGATCGTGGGAGCAAGGAGACGATTGAGGGCGCCATCGAGGCCGCACAGCGGTCGGACACGATTGTTTATGCAGTGTACTTCAAGGGCGAAGAGCCTTTCCGCGACCACGGCGGGTTTGGCTATCCCCGCATGGGTGGCGGCGGCATGGGTGGGGGGCCCATGGGCGGTCACCGCGGGGGAAACAGAGGGCCTGAGGAGCAGCGTGCTGATGGCAAGAAGGTTCTGGAGCGTATCGCGAAAGAGACGGGCGGGCGTATGTACGAGATTTCCAAGAAGGACCCGCTCGACCAGATTTATTCAAGTCTAGATGAGGAATTGCGGAACCAGTACAGCCTCGGCTTCACTCCCGACAAGGCCGACAGCGGCGGCTACCACAAGATCGCCCTGAGGACGAAGCAGAGGGATACCGAAGTTCAGACGCGCGAAGGCTTTTATCTCGACCGTTGACCTTGCGCCCTGCCAGCTACGCTGTCAATGAAACGCCGTTAGAGACAGGCTGAGGCGTCGCGCCGGGAGTCGCACCGCTCTGGCCGAATTGCGGGAGATCTTGGGCCAGCGTGCTGTAAGCCTGCTGCGCCGCAGAAAGATTGCCGCTCTGCAGCGATTGACCTAACTGCTGAAACAGTTGGCTCAGCGGATTGCTTTGCCCGTTTCGGCTGCTTTCCTCGCTGTGATGGTGATGGTGAAAGTGCCCTTGCAGTGACTGGCTTTGAAAATCCTGCTGAATCGCCTTGTAATCGGCTTGTGCGCCAGAAAGATTTCCGGCCTGCAGATCCTGCGAAAGCTGTTTCAATGACTGGGCAATCGGGCTACCGCTGGGAGGTTGCAGAAACGTGCTCTGCTGCGATGAGGTCAGGCTGGCAAAGTCGGATTGTGCAGCCGACAAATTGCCCGACTGCAAGTCTTGCCCCAATTGCTGGAATTCCTGCTGGACCTGCTGCACCTGGGTTTGCACGCTCTGCGGATTGAACTGAAAAGAACTGCTGGCTATGCCTGACAGTAACATTCGACACCTCGGAATAAGGTTCAGTATCTAGTTTGTCGGCAGCTTTTTGTTAATGCTTGAGCCGCGCGACCTTACACCGGTGTGCAATCGCAGGGCCGCGCTGAGTGCTGCCGATACCTCCGATCACGAGTGTGCTCTTTCAGCGGCTTAGAAAGGTGCAATAGGGTCGTTGTGCAATTGCTCTGCATCGCTCGGCAAGGGTTGCCGCATTCGGCTGGGCAAAGCTTGCCCCGACCTCAATCACTTACAATGTTTGCCTGGTCCGCATGAAACTTTCTGCTATCGCTGCCGCGCTTGGCGCGCGCCTGGAAAATGGCTCGCCTGACGCTGAAATCACTGGCGTTGCCGGAATTGAATCCGCAACCGCCGGCCAAATCACGTTTATCTCAAATCCGAAATACGCATCTCTGGCCCGGAGCACTCGCGCTTCGGCGGTCATCGTCGCCGAGGACTTCCCTGCTATCCCGAACGCGATGCTGCGCAGCAAGAATCCATATCTTGATTTCGCGCGCACGCTGGAAATGTTTTGTGAGCCGCTACGCTACGCCCCGGGAATTCACTCCACCGCGGTAGTTCATCCGTCAGCGAAGATCGGCAAGGACGCACACGTTGGCCCGTATGTGGTGGTGCAGGAAAATGTGGTGATCGGCGATCATGCCGTGCTGCTGGCGCATGTCGTCATCTATCGGGACGTGAGGATCGGAGATGACTTTTTTGCCCATGCACATACGGTTGTTCGCGAGTTCTGCCGCATCGGCAACAATGTTCTGCTGCAGAACAGCGTTGTCATAGGCGGTGACGGCTTCGGCTTCGCCAGAGACAACTCCGGCCATTGGCATAAGATTCCACAAGCGCAACCCGTGGTGATCGGCGACGATGTGGAAATCCAGTCGAACTCATGCATCGACCGCGCCAGTGTCGGCGAGACCCGCATCGGACGCGGCACGAAGATCGACAACCTGGTTCAGGTCGGACACGGCTCTCATATCGGAGAAGATTCGTTGCTGGCCTCGCAAGTCGGAATTGCAGGCTCGACTGAGATTGGCAACAAGGTTATTCTCACCGGCCAGGTGGGCGTCGTGGGTCATTGCCAAGTCGGCGATGGCGCGATTGTCACACCGCAGAGTGGAGTGGCCGGAGACATCGCAGCCGGTGCTATTGTGAGCGGCGCGCCCGCGGTGGACCACAGGCTATGGCTGAAATATTCCGCCGCGCTGAATCGCCTGCCGGAGTTAATCAAGCTGCTGAGAAAGAAGTAACCGTTTCTGTAATCAGTTACGATACACCTCCGGCAGCCCGCTATTGATAGCTGCACGCACTTTCTCCATTAACTCATCGCGCGTGCCAAACTCTGCGGGTGGAATTGGCTGGTGGAAAATCACCGATACCAGACCCGGCTTGATGGAGAATCGCCCCTTCGGCATCACATGATGCGTTCCAGCGATTGTCACCGGAACAACCGGCACTCCGCATTGCTCCGCTAGATAGAACGGACCTTTTTTGAACGGCAGCATCTTGCCGTCGAAAGAACGGTGACCTTCGATATAGATGGTCATGTGAATTCCCTGCTTCACCACTTCAGTTGCGGCACGAACGGCTGCGATGCCAGCATCGCGATTGCCGCGATCAACGGGCACCAGAGACCCCATCCGCATTGCCCGACCAAGAATCGGCAGACGGAAGAGCTCTTGCTTGGCCATCACCGAAGTCCGTCGGGGAATCCGTGGCAGCAGCAACGGCGGGTCGATGTTCGAAACGTGATTGCACATGAACACGTAGGTGGCGCTCAGATCCAGATGCTCCAGTCCTATCACTTCCACCCCTACGCCGGCGAGTGACACTCCCGTGCGTGCGCCCCACATGCCGATCCGATACAACGGTCGAATGTCGCCGGTGGCGAACGCCCACGGGAAGCTGATTAAGGCAGCGACGGGCAGTGCAATTGCCCAAAACGTAAGCATCACAATGGTTCGAATCATTGTGAGGGCGGCGCTCCGTCGAACAGCCACAATGCACGGTGCTTCTTTTGCTCAGCGCCAATGCCGGGAACGTCCTCGAGGTGATATGTCTTTTGCTTGCTGCTTCCCAACGTCCACTGCAATTCGTGCTCGGACCCTTCGCGACTGATGCGTAGACGAAGCAACCCTCCGGGACCAATCGTGTCGATAGCCTTTTCAAAATCCCTTCCCGCAGGGAGCCCGTTTACCTGCAGAATGAGGTCGTCGGATTTCAGACCCGCGCGTTCCGCTTCGCTTCCGGGCTCCACTTCTACAACGACCGGGGAACGATCGAACTTTTGCACCGCGTCAAAGCCGCGATGCGCCGATATCACGTCGGCGCTTTTGACCCGCAGTCCGACATAAGCGAAGAAATCGTCCCATGGAATTTCGCCGACGCCGCTCACGTATTCGGAAAAAAATTTCTCGAGATTTGCGCCGCTGATCTTTACTGCCGCCTGCCGCACAGCGTCGGAGTCAAAGAAGAACTTGCCCTGTTTGGCAAAGCGCTCGTTCATCCAATGGAAGAGAGCTTGCAGCGATGCCTGATCATGGCTGGCTTCGCGCATGCGAAGATCTAGCAAGACCCCGAGCAACTCGCCCTTGTTGTAGTACGAAATACTGCGCTCGGGGAGTCCGTAATACGGATACTTCTCCAGCCAAGCGTCTTCGCTCGATTGCTCGACAGATTGAGTCAAATGAGCTGGACGATTTTCAAGCTCTGTAATTGCATCGCCAAGGTAGTTGAGGTAGCGCCGCTCGTCGAGCAGGCCCGACCGCAGCCGGATGGAGTTGGATGCGGTCGAATCCACACCTTCGGAGAACCATAGTATGGGCGTGTAGTTTTCTTTCGTGTAGTCGATCGGCTCCAGCGATTTCGGGCGAATCCGCTTCACATTCCAAAGATGAAAGAACTCATGTGCAGTTACGCCGGTAAAAGTGTTCATATCGCCTGAAAGGCTTTTCGTCGGCAAGGTGATGGCAGTGCTGTAGGCGTGCTCCATGCCGCCTCGGCCAGGCGAATTTGAGAAATGAAAGATGAACATGTAACTACGAAAGGGACAGTCGTTCATCCAGCGCGCAGCCTCAGACGCGATGCGTCGAATGGGCGGCAGAATCTTGCCCATCACTGCCTGGGCATCGGCGGAATCGAGAATCACGCGATAGCTCCCGCAGTCGGCACGAAAATCATTCTCGATGAAGGTGCCGATTTCTACTGGCGAGTCCACCAACTGGTCGTAGTTCCTGGCTTGGTAGAATTCGCCGTTCTGCGTCAGCGGAGTCGCGACTTTCCAACCGGTGGGGACTTGGTGGAATTCAACCTGCACTGGATCACTTCTCTTGTCATCTTCGTAAATCAGGATTTCTGCAAGATTGAAAAACGCGTGTTGCGCATTCAATTCCGCGCCGAAAGAACCGGAATCGTTGCTGAACATTTCGTATTCAACAATCGCGCCGCTGTTTGCGCCGGCAATCGACCAGCGGCTGGCGTTCACTTGAAACAACGGAAGCGGGTGGCCGTTCGGGTCTTCAGCGCGAATCCAATTCATGTACTGAGAGAAATCTCGAACCTGGTAAAGCGCGTTCCAGACAGGAAGCTGCAATTCGCGAGTGTCAGAACCAGGAAGAACTATCATGCGGACATGGACGAGGTGGTGTTCCGGGTCAACGAGGGAGACGGTATAGCGGACAGCGTTCTGCGCAAGAGCAATATGAGAGAAGCACAAAACGGCGCCGACTATAGACGCACGGGTAAGCGGGTTCATCCCTGGCTTCTCGTGACGACTTCATCGGCTGGGGCAAACGAAAAGGAGCGGAGTTTTTCAGGCAGCTTTTCATAAATGCCTCCAAAACCGCCGTTGGAGAGGATCGCTATCACGTCTCCCGGGCGCATTTCCGGCGAGCAGATTTTTACAATGCTATCCACGTCAGCGAGCACGCGTGCATGATGGCCTTCGCGCCCGAGCTGCGCCGCGAGGATGCCGACGTCAAGGCGCTCGTGCTGCGGAATCGATTCGGATTTGAACACATTGGCAATCACAATTTCATCGGCAATAGCCAGGCTTCGCGCCAACTCGTCCTGAAAAACATTTCGCCGTAAAGTATTGGAACGCGGCTCCAGGATAGCCCACAGCCTGCGTCCTGCGTACCGGCTGCGCAGCGCGGCCAATGTACCCGCAATCGCGGTTGGATGGTGTGCGAAGTCGTCAATGATGGTGATTCCATTTACTTCGGCCTTCACTTCCAGACGCCGCTTCACGCTTTCGAACCGCTTGAGCGCGCCAGCGATCACGCCCGCTGGTACGCCATAATTCGCCGCCATTGCTGCTGCCGCGCTTGCGTTCCAAACGTTATATTCGCCGGCTAATGGAAACTCGAAGTCACCCCAGGGCTTTCCGTTGCGAAGAAGCGACCACGAAGTGCTTTCCGCGCCGAACTTCAAATGCTCGATGCGCCACGCGGAGTCTTCCCCTCTTCCATAGCGCTCGACAGGGCAAAAGGCACGCGCAACACAGCGATTCACGCTCTCGCCAGAATCGAAGGCCACAATGCGTCCGCGGCGAGGCACGAGATTCACCAGCCTTTTGAACGCAGTTTCGACCGCCTCGAGGTCTTTGTAGATATCTGCATGGTCGAATTCGACCGACGTCAGGATGACCGAGTCGGGAAAATAGTGCAGGAATTTCGGGCCCTTGTCGAAGAACGCGGTGTCGTATTCGTCGCCCTCGAGAATGAAATGACGCCCACTGCCCAGCTGAAAGCTCCGATCGAAATTCTCCGCAATGCCGCCGATTAAGAAAGACGGCTTGGCTTCGGCTACTTCAAATATCCATGACAGCATGGAAGTCGTCGTGGTCTTGCCATGCGTGCCAGCCACTACGATAACTTCTTTGCCTTTCAGGAATTCGTCGTGCAGCAACTGCGGCAGCGAGCAGAAAGGGATGCGCTGATCGAGCACATGTTCGAGCTCTACATTGCCGCGCGAAATGGCATTGCCAATAACCACGAGGTCTGGCTTCGGATCGAGATTCTGGACAGCGAACGGCTGCGCTACTTGAATGCCCATGGAATGCAGAAAATCCGACATGGGCGGATATGCGGCTGAGTCAGAGCCCGTGACCCGAAACCCGCGTTCGTTGAGCATTCCGGCCAGCGACGCCATCGCCGTACCGCAGATTCCAATCAGATGAATGCGCTTCTTATCGATCATGAAAAAACCTAAAAATAAATAACCACTAAGGACACGGAGGTTCACCAAGGAAGCCAGTAAATCTGTTTCTTACTTATTGGACCATGAAAACATCTGGCATCAAGGTTTTATCATCCGGCGCTCGAACCGATTCCCGTAAACGTTTTTTACCTGACCAACGAGGTCGCCGATTCCAGCGCCGTCAGCGTGACGGCCGAATCGCCGGCCTCAAGCTTTGCGTTCACTCCCATGGGCAGCGTAATGTTTTGACCCGCAACATGACCCGAGGGCAGCCCATACGCAACCGGAATATTCAAATCACCGACAACCCGCATCACGATTTCTTGCAGCGTATAACTCTGACCGGGCGGCGGCGCGCAATCGAGCATCTCGCCGAAAATGAGACCGCGTACTCCCGCAAACTTTCCCGCAAGTTTCAAGTGCATAAGCATTCGATCGATCTGATAGGGCTTGGTGCCAACGTCTTCAACGAAGAAGATGGTGCCGTGGGTCTGAATTTCCCACGGCGTTCCCAGTGAAGCGACAAGAATGGAGAGGCAACCGCCGTAAAGTCGCCCTTCGGCTGATCCGTTCGCGAGTGACTTCACTTGCGAATCGGGAGCGAATTCGAGTCGTAGGTCGCCGCTTCCTTCCACCGCAGCACGCCACGACTCGAGATGAACTCCATCGTGCCTTCCAAAATCGGCGGCCGCCATGGGGCCATGCAATGTGACCAGACCCGTCCTGTCTCCAAACCACATCATCAGCGCGGTAAGGTCGCTGTACCCGATAAACAACTTCGGATGCGCCCTGACCTTTTCTAAGTCCACTTTTGACAGGAGGTAATTTGAGCCGTATCCGCCGCGCACACACATCACTGCCTTAATATCGTCGCGGACGAACATCTGCTCCAGTTCATGTGCCCGGCGGTCCGCAGTGCCGGCAAAGTACAGGTCGCGATCAAAAATGGAGTCGTCAAAGACCGGTTCGTATCCCATCTTGCTCAAGGCGGCACAGCCTGCGTTAAAGCGCTCGCGGCTGAATGAACTGGCGGGCGCAACGATTCCTACACGATCTCCCGAGCGCAGCGGCCGGGGCTTGACGAGCGAGGGTTTTTCCGTCGGAGGCATGGCGTTAGCTGAGAAATTCTCCGCGGCAAATCAGTTGCGCCGGACCGCGCAAGAAAACCTGCTTGTCCCAGCGAACGGTTTGCGCTCCACCCGGCGCATGCACGTGCACAGGTGAAGTCGCTCGTTTGGCGAAGATTGCTGCAACCGCGGCCGCACACGATCCCGTCCCCGAAGACTGGGTTTCGCCGACGCCGCGCTCATAGAAGCGCACCTCCAGATTCTCCGGGTCACTTACCTTCACAAATTCCACATTGATGCCGTACTTGAAATCATGGTGCTTGCCGATTTCCGCCGCGTCGCCCTGCCATCCTGGAGCGAAATCGTCCATAAACACTACGAAATGCGGATTGCCCATCGAAACGGGGATTCCCCGCGCTTCGCCAAACGCAACCTTGATCGAAAACTCATCGCCGATTTGCGGCTCACCCATGTCGGTTTCAAATTCGAAACAATTTTCCCTGTGAGAGGTCAGCACACAAGTCTTCAGCCCCGCGCCTGTACGTACCGTGACCTGTTCGCGAGGCTTTTCCGAACACAGATAAGCCGCAACGCAACGTGTACCGTTGCCTGATATCTCGGCCTCAGATCCGTCAGCATTAAATAAACGCGCCCGGATGTCCGCATCCTGTGCCGGAAACAGCCACTCGACTCCGTCAGCTCCCACTCCGTTGTGGCGGTCGCAGATGCAGTGCGAAAACGCGCTCAGGTCGGCGGGTGCGTGCATTCCATCAATGACCAGAAAATCATTGCCGCAGGCGCTGGTCTTCAAAAAAGGAATCGCGGTCATTCGGACTGCACCGGGCCCAGCGGCGTCACGCTTTCAAAGGCGGACGACTCCAGCAATGTCTTGATCACAATCCCATGCGTTTTTCGTGTGCCTTCACATTCAAAGTGCACGCGCACGTGCTCTGGAGTCGGCGCAACCTGAACGTTTTGCAGCAGCAAATGCAACGGTTCCAGCAGTCCGTTCAAACGGAGTGTAATCTCCTCGACGCTTCGCCCAGCTACTTCATAAGCGCGAAGCATTACTTTCAAATTCAGCGCACGTTCAATAATGCCAAGCAGCGACAGCGCGCCGACGATCAGAACAGTAGCGAACACTGCTAGCAGGTAGCGGCCGCCGCCTACCGCCATTCCAACCGAGGCCACAACAAAGATGCCCGCCGCGGTGGTGATACCAGTGACCAGGTCTCGGCGCGAATGCAGAATGGAACCCGCGCCGATGAAACCGATTCCTGGAATGATTTGCGCGGCAATGCGGGTGTGGTCACCGGAGTGCATTGCGGCGAGTTGATCGGAAAGCAGCGTGAACATCGCCGCACCCAGGGATATGAAGACATACGTCCGCAGGCCTGCCGGCCTGTGCTTGCTTTCGCGTTCCAGGCCGATCAGTCCGCCGAGCAGCGCAGCCAGGCACAGCTTTCCAATATCAACCCACAGTAACGGCATCTTTCTCCGTCATTACGATCTGATTTGCTCGGATTCTAACATCGTAATGCCGGGCCGCTTGGCTCGGGGCGTTAATGCGGCTGATTACTCTTGAGCGTCCGGTAAATCGTCGCCTCGGGCTGCCCCGTCACCCGCAGGATGGTGAAGGCTTGTAATTCGCTTTTGTTGACCGCAGTTTCAACCGCATCGTGATCAAACGCGATTACGAAATCTGCGTACGCCGCCGGATGCGCCAATGCGCGTTCCCACAGTCCATCAGGGTCGGAGGGCTGCCACCAGGGACGATGGTTGCCTTCATTGATAGTCCGCGAGAGCGGAATGCCCGCCTGCTCCCAAGCCCCGACGTGGTCGCCGAGATACATAAGGAACGTGGAATTGTCTGGAAGAGTCCTGAAGATCGCTGCCAGTTGACGTTCAAGCAGGTTGCGTGTGCGCGAATTGATGACCGCTTCTTCAAGACTGACGGGACCGCGGTGCCAGATCTGAACATAGCTGGTCGCAGTTGCCGCCACCAAGATCACCGCAACCGCCAGCCTGACCTTTGCGCTCGCAGTAAATTTCATCAGCCCAAATCCCGCCGCCGCCGCGAGTACCGCGAAGGCGGGCAGTAGTTCAATTCCATAACGCACGTTGTAATGCGAATACGGCCACCACACTGGAAGAAAAATTGGCACTCCGCTATAAGCGATCGACAGCATGTAAAACGGCACGGGAATCCACAGCAGTAAGACCGGCCACAACTTGCGCTGAAAAAGAACGACTACGGCAGTTCCCAAAAGCAGGGCCGCAACCCAAAGAATCTGTAATTTTCCCGCAGCAACGTTCAGCTCAGCCGACTTAAAGTAATACTTGAAGGCGGTGCGCAGATCATTTGCGCCAGGATGTGGCGGTGATCCCTGAACTGCCGTCTTCTGCTCTATCGCTTTAGCCGAATATGGCCCATTGGCGAACTCTAAAGGATTGCGATAAACGGCGGCGTTGTAGGCCAGCCAAAGAACTGGAGCCGCAGCCGCCAGCAATACGAATTGTTTCGCGCCAGGGCGGAGCAATTTGAAGTTTCCAACCCATGCCAGGGACGCCACCAGCACGCACATAACTGCAGCGAGCAACCATCCGTCGTAGCGCGTGAAGGAAGCGCCGATAAGGCAGAACCCCGACTTGACCAGCGATGAATTCGCCTTGACAGCTTCGCCTGCCACGCACTTGCGGATTGCCCTCACAAAAAAAACGAGAGTCCAGATGAAAAACGCGAGGTACAACGGCTCGGTCATCGCGGTTGCTTGCAGATAGATCAAGTTCGGATTAAACGCGAATATCGCCGCCGCCACCCATGCAGTAAAGCGAGTGACGGGATCGCGCAGGTCAGGCAATACCGTTCGCACGAGCTGAAAAATTCCGGCCACGCTGAAGACGTAAGCCAGCATAGAGGGTATCGAGCCGCCGATTCCCGTCTGCCACAGGAATCGCGAAAATAAAAACGGAATCATCAGCAGATGCGGGAGCGGCAGCCAAACCGTCCCCAGCTGCAACAGGCCAGGCGTTCGCGAGTCGAATACACGGCGCGCGATGTTGATATGCGCAACTGCATCGCCGTAGAGCAGCAGATCTGATTTTTGCAGGTAGTAAAAAAAAGAGGCGATTGAAATCGACGCAGCCACCTGAAAAACCAAGAGGATGTCCCGATCGGAATTGACGGGCTTGGGCTTCGCAGACTTTTTCATTCCAGGTGCGTGAGCTCGCGAAAGACTTGAAAGCGCGCATCGATTTCGCCGCGACTGAGCGATTGCAGACGATCGGTTCCGAAGCGCTCGACGGCAAACGATCCCATGACGCCACCGTAAAACAGCGCCCGCTTGATTACCTCGCGGTTGATCTCCTCTTGCGCAGCGATGTAGCCCATGAACCCTCCGGCAAACGAATCGCCGGCACCGGTTGGGTCTTTCACCTCGTCGATGGGCAGAGCCGGAGCGCGAAAAGCATGGCTGCCGAATCCGAACGCGCCTTCGCGAAAGAAAATGGTCGCGCCGTATTCGCCGTGCTTGATCACCAGCGCCTGCGGGCCCATGGACAGAACTTTGCGCGCCGCGCGGGGCAGGTTGCGCTCCCCGGCCAGCATCTTGGCTTCGCCGTCATTGATCAGCAGAATATTGACGAGTCGCAAAGTTTCGCGGAGTTCCTTGTTGGCGCCCTGAATCCAGAAGTTCATGGTGTCGCCACCGGTAAGCCTCACATCCGAAAGCTCCAGACGCACCGCGGATTGCAATACCGGGTGGATATTGCCGAGAAACAAGACACGCGAATCCTTGTATTCAGCGGGGATCTGGGGCTGAAAGTTTTCAAAGACGTTGAGCTCGGTAAAGTCCGTTTTCGCTTCGTTCAGGCTTTCCAGATACTGCCCGCCCCAGCGAAAGGTCTTGCCCGCCGCGTGCTCAATTCCGCGGGTGTCCACCTTTCTTTTCTTTAGCACGCTCTCGTGCTCGGCAGTGAAATCGTCTCCGACGACAGCCACGACCCGCACGTCGGTGAAGTAACTCGCCGCCAGTGCGAAGTATGTTGCCGAACCGCCGAGAACATTCTCGGCGTGGCCCGCGGGAGTTGTGATGTTGTCAAAAGCGACGGAACCTACAGCGAGTATGCTCATTTATTAATTGTCATTTCGAAACCGCTTCAGCCGTGACGAACCTGCTTTACTTGTCCAGATACTTTCCAAGAATCAGTTGCAGTTTCTTCTTCGTTGCTGCCGGAATCATCGCCCGATCTGTCAGAATTGCGTGCGCCAGTGCCGATCCGCACTTGCAAGTGCGATCTGTCGGCATGGCTGCCACGGCCTCGCGAACAACGTTGCAGGCGTTTTCTGCGTTTTTCAGCAGCACGGCGACTATCTGCTCGACCGTCACTGAATCATGATGCGGATGCCAGCAATCGTAATCCGTCACCATGGCGACCGTGACATAACAAAGCTCGGCTTCGCGGGCGAGCTTGGCTTCCTGAAGATTGGTCATGCCGATCACGTCCATGCCCCAGGAGCGGTAGAGATTCGACTCAGCTTTAGTCGAAAACTGCGGCCCCTCCATGCAGACGTAAGTTCCGCCGCGCTTGCCGACGACTCTGGCTTTCTTGCAGGCGCTGGCCACCATTTCTGCAAGTTGCCCACATATCGGATCGGCAAAAGCAACATGCGCTACCACGCCATCTCCAAAAAATGTATCTATGCGATGCCGCGTACGGTCCACGAACTGATCAACCACCAGAAATTCACCGGGCTTGTGCTCTTCCTTTAACGAGCCGACGGCGGAGACAGATAGAATTCGTTCGACGCCGAGTTGCTTGAATCCGTAGATATTGGCCTGGAAGTTCAGTTCGCTGGGAAGGATTCTATGTCCGCGGCCATGCCGTGCCAGGAATGCAACTTTCTTCCCTTCGAGGGTACCGAGCACGTACGGATCTGAGGGCGCGCCAAATGGCGTCTGCTGGGCCAACTCATGGACGTCAGTGAGACCAGGCATCGAATAAAGGCCGCTGCCGCCGATAATGCCAATATCTGCTTGCGCCAAAATTTCCTCTCACGATTGAAAGTGAACGGTGATTATACAGAAATGATCTTGGCTGACGACGATCGTGACGGTTACTGCGCGGTACTTGCCAACACGGCATTACGGAATTGGTCGGTGATTCCAGAGTTCAGGCCTTCGGTGACCAGCACGGTGTCGCCCTTCACGGCTATCACGACGTCGCCTTCTGGTGTTTTCCAGGTGTGGTCACCGCCGAGCGTCCGCAAATCTTTCAAGTTCGCGGGAAGAGTGTTGCCCTCGGCCGCCCTCAGATCTTTGTAGCGCTCAACCATGCCGTGCGCGTAAACACCGGCAAACTCCTCGGCGGCTTTCGCGCTGGCCCAGCGCGAAACAAAAACCAATCCCAGCAGTCCCTGGGGATCGCCCTTCGGACGCACCGAATAGTAATAGCCTCCGCGCCAGTTGGGATAGATGTGGTGCGCCACTTCCTTGCCCGCGTACTGCTCGGCGAGAATGTCCACATCGAACTCGCCGATGGCACCGATATCGAAGCGCTCATAATCCTTAAAGATCTTCTTGAAGTCTGGCAACGGAAGCGGCGGAATGCGCTCGCCGGAAAGATACGTTTTCGGCTCCATTATCTCGCGACTGGTGCGCGGAGGATTCTGAAATGGCCCGGTGAAAGCCTTCTGTTTGCCCTGCGCTCTGAGAACCTCTGCCTCGAACTGCACGCCGTAGCGGTATGGGAACGTCAGCGATTCCTTCAGGAAGATCGGTGCATTCTTGAACTGAACAGAATCCGGCGTGCCCGTCTGCATGTCTTCATTCATCATATCCACGATTTCGGGTGAGTCGGCCACGTTGCGATGCATGGGCGCAAGCATGTAGTCGAGTAGAGTCACCATGGCCTGACCTTCAACCACCGCCTGCCGCGCCTCGCTGTTCTCGTCCTTGGTGATGTCGTCCGGCGTTAGGTTCTTCTTCGCGTCAATATCGTCCGAGCCCTTCTTTAGCCATTTGTCGAGGCCGAATGACTGGTCCTGCAATGCATGCGTCAGCTCGTGCGCCAGCACCGGACGCTGCAATTCCGGCGACACCCAGTCGAGCAGATTCACGGTCTTCGTTTTTGCGTCGTAATATCCGGCAACTTGTTCTTCCAGTAAATCGACCAGAAAATTTTGCAGATTAAAATCTTGGGGCAGCAGGCCGAATTTTTTCAGGACAAGCTCAGTGCGGCGGAGGCGCTGAACGTCTTTGTCCTCGGCCATGTTCTTTTTCAGATAGCTGACCACTTCATCGCGGCTGGTCAGGCGCCGTTTGACACCATGCTTGATCGGCAGCTCACTATCTTTGCTGGCGAAGTCGAGAATAGTGTCCACTTCGTGAAAGAGCTGCTCCGCCTGCTGCGGAGTGATCTTGGTTTCTGTCGTTTTGGAGTCAGGTTTGGCAGATTTGTCCTCGTCACCGGGCGTGTCCTGATTGCCTGACTTGTCCGTATCAGAACTCGCCTTGCTGTCTTCCGCGGACGGTTTCGCCTGATCGTCGTTGTTCTTGGAATCTGTGGCGGCGCCGGATCCCTGGTCAGGCTTTTGCTGGGTCGTTGCCGGAGGTGCTGATTGCGGCGCTGGTGCCTGCGCCAGCCCGACGTAAGCGAGACATGAAGCCAGCAGCAGGAAAGCGAAAACCCGAACTATTCCAACACGCGACGGCATCCCTCAACGATACTGGGGAATCGGGGAATGAACAAGAAGAGGTACGCCCTCGTCACTTCACGCCCTTCTCCGGGTTCCATGATCCCTGCTCTTTGCGCACAAAGACGATCTGCCCGACGTGATAGGCGTTGTGCGTGCCGATGTGCGCGATATCGGACGACCACTCTTTCAGCTTGGCATCGTCGGCAGCCTCGACAATGTTTTCCAATTCAGTTAGAACCTCGTCCAATTGCTTGACCGTCTCGTTCCACTTCTTGGTGTCGAAGCTGTTGAAGGTTTCGTCGTTGTTGCCGCTGAATTTCCCTTCGGGCTCGCCTTTGAACTTGGCTAATTCGCGGCGGTTCCAAAACACAAGATGATTAGCAAGTTGCCCGACCGAATGGTTGCCTTTGCCGTCTGTCCAAGTGGCCTGCTCAGCAGTGAGTCCCTCAACGGCAGTGTTTGCCGGAACAAACCATTCGGCTTTGTTGTGCGTCGAACGCAACTGTTCGAGCAGAATGCTCTTGAGCGTCGGGGCAGGTTTTTGATCTGCGGCGAAGCCAGGTAACGAAAGCGCAGCAATCAGAAAAATGTAAGCAATTTTCATCTAACCTCCATCTGTTGAACAAACCTTAACCGCAGAGTACGCAGAGGTCGCAGAGGCAACCCCAAGGAGCTTCTTCTTTGCGATCTTCGCGGTTTAAGATTTTGCTTTAGTTCAAGCATTGAAAAAGCTTTTAACCGCCAAGTACGCAAAGGTCGCGAAGAAAAACCAGTTTTTAACCGTAGAGTACGCAGAGGTCGCAGAGAAAATCCAGCAAGTTTCTTCTTCTCTAGCAAGTTGCCGATCCCGTAAGTTTCTTCCCTACGATCTTTGCGTCCTTTTGCGATCTTCGCGGTTTAAGATTCGTCCTAGCTTCCGCTCGACAAAAAAGCTTTTAACCGCCAAGTACGCAAAGTTCGCTAAGCAATACTTAGTTAACGCGCCAAACTGGTGAAAGCGTGCAGGGTTAACGGCCCGCCTTTGCCATGCCAGTCGTTTGCAACCATTTTTCGAACAGTTCCGGCCAGTGAGTCACGGGCGTGTCTGTATGGCGAAGACCATAGCCATGCCCACCCCCAGCATAAATGTGCAGCTCAGCCGGAACGTTCGCGCTTTTCAACGCCGCGAAATAGGCCAGCGAGCTGTCGACATATGAGTGGTCATCTTCAGCCTGAACGATAAAGGCAGGCGGCGTCTGCCGCGTGACATGAATATCGGGAGCGATGGCCAGGCTTCCCTCTGCGGCCGAAAGATATGCTGGGTACACGAGCACGGCGAAATCTGGACGGCAGCTTTGCTCGTCGGCTGCATCGACATGCTCGTAAAGCCTCTGTTCAAAGTGTGTGCTCAATGCACCGGCAAGATGGCCGCCCGCGGAGAATCCGAGCACGCCGATGCGATGCGGATCAATGTGCCACTCTACCGCGTGCGCCCGCACCATGCCCAGCGCCCGCTGCGCGTCTTGCAGTGCGGCCGGGGATTTCGGATACGGCCCGCTATCGGGCACGCGATACTTAAGCAGCACGCACGTGATGTTGATCGAGTTCAGCCACTCGCAGACTTCAGTCCCCTCGAGGTCGAAGGCAAGAATGTTATACCCGCCACCGGGGAAGACCACCACTGCCGTTCCCGAGGGATTGCTCTTCGTCTCATACAGCGTAATGGCCGGCTTCGAGACATTACCGAGCCGGATGATCGGCTCGCCCGCAACCAGATAGTCGTCTGCCTTACTGATGTCAGTTTCTGCGAGATCGCTCGGCTTCGCACCCGGCGCTCCACGCGGCCAGAGATCGATAGTAGTGTGGCCAGAAGCAGGCTGCGGTGCTGGATCCTGTGATAACAATGCGCACGATGCTATCAGAACGATGGTTAAGCTGAAAAAACGGAGACGCACCGACGACAGTCGACTCATAGGGCAGCAATGATCGCATATTCTCGTTTCTTTGTTCTACTGATGTAGGCGCGCAAGTGTGCTTCGGTTCCGGTTTGGACCAAAGTTTTTAACCGCAAAGAACGCAAAGTTCGCGAAGATAGCGAAACGGGCTTTGGGCCTTTATTTTTGCGCCGTTCGCGTCCTCTGCGGTTAGAAGCTTTCTGTAGGAACTACTGAAACCTCAGCGGTTTTGGCGCGAAAGGATTCGACGTTCCTCTATACGCGACCTTGCCCCTGTCCCGTGCGCCATCCTCCAATTCGGGTTACAATACCGCCTGAGGAATCGGGATGCTGAAGCGCTTTTTGTTACTCGCATTTTCGCTTTTGCTGACATTCGCCGCGGCCGCGCCATGGGCCAGCTCCCAGCAGGAAGAGACGCGGGTGCCGGCTTTCCATCAGGCTCCTCCTGCAAATAGCGCAGCCTTGCCGCCGATTCTGGGCAAAGAGCAGCTATGGGGAGATAACGACCAATACCCCTATCAGTCGCACGCCTACGAGCTCGCACCCAAGATTCAGAATGTGCTTTACCGGCAACCGTGCTACTGCTACTGCGACCGCATGGGGCACAAGAGTCTCCGCAGCTGTTTTGAAGGCACACATGGAGCGCAGTGCTCCACGTGCCTGAAGGAACTTTATTACTCGTATCAGAAGACCAAGCAGCACAAGACCGCGGCCCAGATTCGCAAAGGGATCATCGCCGGAGAATGGCGGCAGATCGACTTGCAGTCGGCGGCCACAATCAATTGAGCATTGAATCATTGAGTGGTTGAATCACCAGGGAGTTGCATGCGTTTAAGGTCCGGTGATGCAATGAGTCAATGAGTCAATCAGGAAAAATTCTTCAAATGGCCCAGAAACCAACAGCCAAACACACATTGGTAGCCGATCCGCAGCTGACGCAGTTGCTCAAGGACTACGAGGCCGGCTTGCGCGCCATGCAGGAGCATAAATACGACAAGGCCAAGACACATCTGCAGAAGGTGGTCTCCGGCAGCAATCGCGAACTTGCAGATCGGGCCGGCGTTCACCTGAATGCTTGCAGCCAGCAACTCGAGCGTGGAGCTACGCAGTTCAAGACGACCGAGGAGCACTACGATTTTGTAGTTTCCCTGATCAACACCGGCGACTACGTGGGCGCCCGCGAGCACCTTGACAAGCTTTCGAAGCAGGTGCCCAAGGCCGACTACGTTGCCTACGGCCTCGCCGCTCTTGACTGCCTGACCGGGCACGCCGAAGATTCGCTGAAGAATCTGGCCCGCGCCATCAGCTTGAACGCTGCCCTGAGATTCCAGGCACGCAACGATTCAGATTTTCAGAATCTTTCTGAAGATCCACGTTTTACCGAGCTGCTATATCCTGACCCGGGCGGCGAAATGCCGCTTCCTCCTGAAGAAGAGGTCGAGGAACTCGGCTAACTGCACATGTCTCACCTCGCTTCACGGCAGCGCGTAGCTGGCGCGCGCAATTTGCGCGTGGTGGCCATCGGGGGCGGCACCGGACTATCCACTCTTCTAAAAGGCTTAAAGAAATACGTCGATGGTCAATCATTCGCCGCGGATTCTCCTCGCATCGCCGAACTCAGCGCCGTAGTCACCGTGAGTGATGATGGCGGCTCCAGCGGCCGGCTCCGCAAGGACCTCAACATGCTTCCGCCGGGTGACGTGCGCAATTGCATTGTTGCTCTTTCGGAAGACGAGGCGCTGTTATCGAGACTTTTCCAGCACCGCTTCGAAAAAGGTGGCGACCTCAGCGGCCACAGCTTCGGAAATTTGTTTCTCGCCGCCCTCACATCCCTGACGGGAGATTTTGGCGAAGCGGTTCGCCTGTCTTCTGAAATTCTGGCGACTCGCGGCCATATTTTTCCCTCGACTACAGCGAACATTGAACTCGAAGCGCTGATGCAGGATGGCACGCGCGTTCGCGGTGAAACCCAAATAACCGCAAGCAAAGGCCGCATAGAAGAACTAGTCCTTCTGCCGCCCGATCCGGCTCCGCTTCCGCAGACCCTCGATGCCATCGCCCGCGCCGACCTGATCACCATCGGTCCCGGTTCCCTTTTCACCAGTTTGATTCCGAATCTTCTGGTGCGTGGAATTTCTGCGGCCATTCGCGAATCGTCCGCGATCAAGGTTTACATTTGCAATCTGATGACCCAGGCCAACGAGAGCCTGGGCCGCACCGCCGCCGATCACATTCGCGCCTTGAACGATCATGCCGGAGGCCAGATTTTCGACTTTGCGCTAATTAACCGGGCGCCGCTCTCTGACGATCTCAAGGCAAAGTACGCGCTCGAAGGCGCATCGCAAATTGTAGCGGACCTCGATTCCATCGAAGCTTTGGGAGTATGCCCGGTGCTGGGAGATTATCTCTTTGAAGATGTGGTGGCACGGCACGACACCGATCGCCTGGCACGGGACCTGCTTGAACTGGCGACCCAGGCTTCCGATGGGATCAGGTCGTCGTCTGTTTCGCCCTAGCTTACTTTTTGCACGATGCTTCGTCTATTTGCAGGATATCCCTGACTCGCTGGAGGTCATTTTCATGAGAGATTGGTTTGCGAGATTCGCATGCGCTTGCGTTCTGCTCGCGCTTCTGACAACCGCTTTCGCCCAAACTCGGCAAGCCACAGAGCCCGACCATGGCGTGATGGCAGGCGATATAGACCGTTCCGTTAAGCCGGGCGACAATTTCTTTGAGTTTGCCAACGGCGAATGGCTCAAGCGTACCGTGATTCCAGCGGACCGTGGCGGCGTTTCGGTCTTCTCGCTTCTGAACAACATGGCAGTCAAGCGCACGTCGGGACTGATTGAGGATATCGCTAAGTCAAATCCCGCTCCTGGAACCGGCAATCGCAAGATTGCCGATCTGTACGACTCCTACATGAACGAATCAGGGATCGAGACCAAGGGTATGGCGCCATTGAAGCCGCACCTCAACGACGTCAACGCCATCCGCAATCGCAAGGACGTGGCACGGTTTTTCGGAGAGAATTTGCGCGCCGACGTCGATCCTCTCAACAACACAAATTTCCATACCCCGAATGTGTTTGGAGTATGGGTCGCGCCGGATTTTAGCGACTCCGACCACTATACCGCGTACCTGATGCAAGGCGGAATCGAACTGCCCGACCGCGAATACTACCTGAGCAATAGTGAGCACATGAAGGCATTGCGCACGCAATATCAGACCCATGTCGCGGCCATGTTCAAACTGGCGGGATTTTCCGATCCGGAGGCGCATGCCGGACGTGTAGTGGAACTCGAACATGCGATTGCGGAAAAGCACTGGAGCCTCGCGGACGATCAGGATGTTCACAAGGCAAATAACCCCTGGAAACAATCGGATTTTGCGGTGAAGGCTCCAGGACTCGATTGGAAAATATTTTTCCGCGCGGCCGGTCTGGATAAGCAGGCTAACTTCATCGTCTGGCAGCCGAGCGCAGTGGCCGGGGAATCGGCGCTGATAGCGTCTGCGCCGCTCGATAGCTGGAAAGACCTCCTCGCCTACCACCTGATCGAACAATATGCAGGTGTGCTACCGAAATCTTTTGCCGATGAGCGCTTTGCTTTCTTCGGTAAGGTTCTATTTGGGACCCCGCAGCAAACGCCGCGTTGGCAGCGTGCAGTGAATACGGTTGATTTCATTCTGGGCGATGAGGTCGGCAAATCCTACGCCCAACACTATTTTCCGCCCGACGCGAAAGCCAAGGTTCAGGCCATGGTTACTAATATCGTCGCGGCTTTTCACAAGCGCATTGAGGGACTGAACTGGATGGATCCTGCAACCAAGGCCGAAGCTCAAGCCAAACTTGACTCTCTCTATGTCGGAATCGGCTATCCCGAAACCTGGGAGGATTACACCGGCCTGGAGATCAAGCCCGATGATATCTTTGGAAATCTGTGGCGAAGAAATGCATTTGAATACAAACGTGCAATTGCGCGCTTAGGCAAGACGATCGATCGTCATGAATGGTGCATGACGCCTCAAACTGTGAACGCGGTGAACCTGCCGTTGCAGAATGCATTGAATTTTCCTGCGGCAATTTTGGAGTCTCCATTTTTCGATCCCAAAGCCCCTGACGCATTCAATTACGGCGCGATTGGGTCGATCATTGGACATGAAATAAGCCATACCTTCGACTCCGAAGGTAGCGCTTTTGACGCCAAAGGCGCGCTACGCAATTGGTGGACGCCCGCCGATCTCGAACACTTTAATGCTTCAACTGCAAAGCTCGTAGCGCAATACGACTCGTATCATCCCTTCCCCGATCTGTCGCTGAACGGAAGGCAGACACTCGCGGAGAATATCGCCGACCTGGGCGGGCTCGCCGCGGCCTATGACGCGTATCGCGCTACGCTGGCAGGAAAGTCGGCCCCAGATCAGGATGGGTTCTCCCCCGACCAGCAATTCTTTCTAGGCTATGGCCAGAGCCGGAGAGGCAAGTCTCGGGAAGCTGCGTTACGCCAACAGGTCGCGACGGATTCGCACTCACCTTCCGAGTATCGCACAGACATGGTTCGCAACATCGATGCCTGGTATAACGCCTTCGAGGTCCAGAGCGGAGAACAGCTCTATCTTGCGCCACCCGACCGCGTGACGATCTGGTAAGAGCGGGCAGATTCAAGCCCGCCCTTCCTAGGGTAGCGCGTTCACGTAGCACGGGCCGTTGGTTGGCTGCGATGGTGGCGTGGGCGGGGTTAGATTCGGCTTCCCTGAGAAATCGAAGAAAAAGCTGATGTCCGGCTCGTTCTTATCTCGCTCTGTGAGATGCGCAACCCCGAAGCGTTTCTCGATGAATGTAAGGATCGCCGTCGTGTCCATGTTGGTGTGGTCTACGTAATGCGCCTTCGCGAACGGCGACACCACAAAGTTGGGCAACCGGAAGCCGGTATAAACAAAATCGCACATGGGACCGGGCGTCGCCGTACAGGTGTCATTTGTGCCGAGGACTGGCGGAATTCCATCGGGGGACACGGCCGGAACCGGCGGTACATGATCGTAGAAACCGCCGCCTTCGTCATAGGTGAAGAAAAAGACCGAGTCATCCCAGTTGCTGCTCGCCATGAGCGCATCAATGATGGTCTTTACATACGCCGCGCCTTTTTGCACGCTGATCCCCGGTCCCGGATGCTCGTCCAGTCCGGCTTTCGAGTCACGATCGATGAACGCCACCTGGGGCAGTGTCCCGCTCTTCGCATCGGTAAAGTACTGCGCCATGGGCACGATCTTCGTGCCGGTGAATTTCGCGAAAATGGGAAAGGCCTTCAGCGAACTGCCATTGGGATAATCCGGCACGTAATTCTTCCAGCTGATGCCCTTCTGCTCGAGTTCATCGAATATGGTGTTGATTTTGACCTGCGTCAACGGCTTGTTAACTACTCCATGGGACGTTGCAGCCATCGCATAAAGACGACTGGACGGAGTATTGCTCATCAGCGGCGAAAACCAGCGGTCCGACATAGCGAACTGCGTTGCCATGAAGTAGTAGTAGGGCAGATCCGAATCGTCGTAATAACCCATCACCCGCTGACCATTAATGTCGAACCCCATGGTATTGCGTGAATTCCCGCCTGCTGAGTTCGCATAGCCGTCCATTAACGGCGTCGCACTCGTCGGAGCGAAATGGTTCCAGTCGTTGTGACTCTCGTTCCAATACGAGCTCAGGTCTTCCGTGCACATCGAGATCATGTGAAAAGGCGTGAACATCGTGGAGTGGTCAAACGACAGCTGCGAGGCCGTTGCGGGCGTGACATCCACGTCCGCTCCATAACCTTTCGATTGCCGGTATGCGTTCAGCTGACCAAAGTAGCGGTCGAAACTCTGGTTCTCCTGCATCATGAAAATGATGTGGTTCACTACGGTGAGGTCTGCTGGGGGAGGCGGCGGGGTTTGCGACGGAGGTGGAGTCGCTGGGTCTGTATTCGCACCCATCCCCCCACAACCGCTCATGACGAGAGAGAATGCCAGCGCGGCGATCACGCTCAATGGTTTATACATTCGTTGGGTTTCGATGAAACCGGCAGCTCACGAGTTGTCCCAAAAACTCCCGGCTGAATTGCAATTCCGCCCTAACCGTGTTCTCCTACCTCGCGCCTATGCGTGCTGCTAATATCGAACTTGGCATTCAGCCCCGTCCCTGGCACGCTGTCACTGCCGGGTTCCTGGGATGGACACTCGACGCCTTCGACTTCTTTGTTGTTGTCTTTCTTGTAGATACGCTGGCAGCGCAATTTCACGTTTCCAAAGCAAATATTGTTTTCAGTATTACTGCCACCTTAGCCATGCGCCCGGTCGGCGCCATCCTCTTCGGACTGCTCGCAGACCGTTATGGGCGCCGCCTTCCGCTGATGGCAAATGTAATTTTTTTCTCGGTAGTTGAACTCCTGTGTGGATTTTCCCCGAACTACACTGTCTTCCTCATTCTTCGCGCGATCTACGGAATTGGCATGGGCGGCGAGTGGGGCGTCGGCGCCTCTCTCGCGATGGAAGCCGCGCCCAGTAAATGGCGCGGCATTCTCTCAGGAATATTGCAGAGCGGATACTCAATCGGATATCTGCTGGCCGCATTCGCATCGCGTTTCATCGAGCCGCAATTCGGCTGGCGCGCCATGTTTTGGGCCGGCGGCATTCCGGCGCTGCTGGCTTTATATATCCGATCTTCGGTTCCGGAGTCGGAGGCGTGGAAGCAAAATCGTGCGCCGACTACCAAAGCCATTCTTCTGGTGGTGCGGAGTTATTGGAAATCCGCAATTTACCTCGTGCTGATGATGACGCTGATGATGTTCTTGTCGCATGGCACCCAGGACCTGTATCCCGATTTTCTGAAGTCCACACACGGCGCTAGTACGAGGGCCGTCGCCTACATCGCCATCTGGTACAACGTGGGCGCGGTTGTCGGAGCAATCATCTTCGGGCGCTTGTCTGATATTTTCGGGCGCCGGCGGGGAATGATTGCGGCGCTCTGCTTATCACTGGCGACAATTCCCGCGTGGGCATTCTCAAAACCAATGCTGATGATCGCCGCTGCAGCTTTTGTCATGCAGGCCGGAGTTCAAGGCGCGTGGGGCGTGATCCCCGCACATCTGGACGAACTATCACCCGACCAGACACGCGGACTCCTGCCTGGCCTCGCCTATCAACTGGGGATTCTGATCGCAGCACCGGTCAACAACATTGAGTACGCGCTGCGCTCCCGCTTCGGTTACGCCTGGGCGTTGGCCGGATTCGAAGCCATGAATATTGCTCTACTGATTGTGGTGCTAGCGTTGGGAACTGAGAAAAAGGGAAGGAATTTTTAGTCCTACTTCGCCACCACCGCCGATTGCCGCACGGTGCTGATGAAGGTCGTTGTCGCCCGAGTAAGCGTCCGGTCGCGCCGATAGGCCACTCCAAGCTCACGCCACAATTCTTCGCCTTTGATGGGGATCAACTTCACGCGTCCGGCAAGGACCTGATCACGGGCAAAACTTGCACTGATGATCGAAACCCCTAGTCCTGCCGCAACAAAGCTCTTGATCATGCCCACGCTCGGCAGCTCCATGCGCACCTGTAGCGTTGCCGCATATGGACGAAAAAGTTTATCCATCACCCTTCGGCTGAAACCAGTTTTGGGAAGCAGCAGCGGCTGCTTTGCAATCTCGCTTACCGGCACAATCTCCAGTTTCGCCAAAGGATTTTGCGGACTCACCATCAGCATCAACTGGTCACGAAAGATGGGATGAGTTTTCAGGTTCGAGCTCTTGACCGGCATGGTCACGATGCCAACATCGATCGAGCCATTCTCCAATTTCTCAACAATTTTGTAACTGAAGTTGCGATAAATGCTGATCTGCACGCCCGGATAAAGACTGCAATATTTCGCGAACACGTCCGGCAAAACGTAAAGGCAAGTGGCCTCGTTCGCGCCCACAGTGATCGTGCCTCGCGGGGTATTGCCTTGATCGGCAACGGCGAGCAGAGACTCATCACGCAACTGAAGCATGCGTTCGGCGTAAGCAAACAGCGCGCGCCCAGCCGGTGTCAGGGTGACATCTTTTCCGGTCCGGTCGAGTAGGCGATCTCCGTAAGACTGCTCCAATTGACGAATCTGCGCGCTCACCGCGGACTGCGAGCGGAAAACCTTCTGTCCGGCGCGCGAAAAGCTGCCCAGCTTCGCCACTTCCAGGAATGTGATCAGTTGATCGAAATCCATTGGTGCGGTGAATTATAGCGGAAGACTGGTTAGTGGCTAGTGAGCAGTGGTTAACGAGCAGCGTTTAGCCGGTAGTGGTCAGTAGTGACTGGCAGCTAGCAACCAGCAACTACCTCACTCCTCGGCTCCCACGGGAACCAACTGCACCAGCGTAGAGGTCGCCGCGGCCGGCGTATGTAGTCCGCACTCGGTCTTGCCGAAGCCCGACCAGCGTCCGGCGCGAGCATCTTCTCCCGCCTTCACCGCGCGTGTGCAATGTGTGCAACCAATGCTGGGATAATTCAGGTCGTGGAGCGGGTTGTAAGGAACGTCGTTCTTCACTACGTAACTCCAGACCATTTCGCGAGTCCAAGCGGCCAGTGGACTTATCTTCACCAGGTTGAACTTCGTGTCCCAGTCCACTTTGCGAATGGCCGCACGTTCGGCGGTTTGAGTGCGGCGAATTGCGGTGACCCAGGCATCGAGCGTGGCCAGCTTACGCCGCAGCGGCTCGACCTTGCGAATGGCGCAGCATTGGTCGGGATCGCGGGCCCACAGCTTCGTCCCGAATTCTTTCTCCTGCTCTTCGGGCGTCAGTTCGGAATAAAGCTTCTCAATCTTGATCCCATAACGGCGCTCGACTCGATCGATCAGATCGTAGGTTTCAGGGAAAAGAAGCTCGGTGTCTCCGGTGAATATTTTCGCCTCGGGATTGATTTTTAACGCGATGTCAAGCAGCGCCATGCCTTCGACGCCCATTCCTGTCGCGATAGCGAGGTCGTCGCCGTACGTGGCGAATGCCCACGACAAGACCTGCTCAGGCTTCCAACTCTCGGCAAGAATCTTGACTCGATCAAAGTCGACTTTCACTTGGCATTCTCCCCGGCTCGGCTGGCCGAATCATTCGACAGATCAAAACCATTAAACTGCTCGCCCAAACGACTGGTTTCTGCGAAACGGACAACTTCACCCACCACCAGCAAGCGCGGAGCCGCCAAACTCGGAGACTCAGAAAGACTGGCGACAGTCGTGACATGCACCTGCTCGAATTCAGTAGTCGCATTGGAAATGATTCCGCAGGGTGTCTCGGGCGCGACTCCGGAAGCCAGCAGTCGCTGCTGCAAAGCTGCAAGATCACTTCCCGGCATGTAAACCACCACGGTCGCGTTGGAAGGAAGTTTCTCCGGCCAGTTATTGATGTGCTCAGAGTTTCGGCTGCTGCCGGTCACCAGAATCAGCGTGGAGGAAATCTCGCGATGCGTGAGCGGAACCTGCAATCCTGCGGCAGCTCCCAAAGCCGCCGTCACTCCCGGCACTACCTCGGTCTCGATTCCCGCCCGGCGGAGCGCTTCGAGCTCTTCCCCGCCCCGGCCAAAAATGAATGGATCGCCGCCCTTCAGTCGCACCACCTGCAAACCCAGCAAGGCATGCTCGATCAGCAACTTGTTGATTTCCTCCTGCGGAACGCTTTTCTGTCCGGCGCGCTTGCCCACGTTGATCAGGTCAGCGCGTGCGGGGATGAGCGCGAGAATCTCGGCGCTCACGAGTTCGTCGTGCAGGACCACATCCGCCGAGCGCAGCTCCTTTGCAGCTTTCAACGTCAAAAGTTCCGGATCACCGGGACCCGCGCCAACCAGGAAAACTTTGCCAATCTCCATTACCAACCCCGTCTCCCAGATTCAGTGCAAAAACACAAAGCCCACCGCCAGCGTGCACTGGCGATGGGCTTCTATACCGTTTAAAACTAAATTCTCAGGTCAGCAGCTCTCCTGCGCCAGTGTGGGCACACGTACAACAACAAGGACAACACTGGCACCGCATTTGCCGGGAAAGGCTCATTAGCTTCTGACTATGGTAGGTAGATGATCACCTGCGTGTCAACGTTACTTCTTTTCTTTTTACATTCAAAATTCAAATGCCGCCCATCGGAAATTCGCTCAGTGCGCCATGGGCGGGCCCTTGCCCCCCTTAGGCTTCTTCATAATGAGCAATAGAGGCACCATTATCAGGAACATACCGCCCAAGAACCGGAAGACATCGTTGTAGGCAAGCATCGCCGCGTGCCGTTGCACAATGCCCCAAAGAGCGACTTGGGCTTGATGTGCAGCCGTTACCGGGTCCGCTCCTTTTGATATAAAGGCGGCTCGCAAACCGGCCAAAGTTTGTTGCGCCTGCGCACTGGCAAGATTCACGTGCTGCCCCAGGTAATTGGTGTGCGCCTGCTGGCGCCGGAACTGGAGCGCTTCGACCGTCGATATTCCGATGCTCGCGCCAATGTTACGCATGAGATTGAATATGCTGGTTGCATTTCCCATCCGCTCGCGTGGCACCGGATCATTGGTAACCGTCGTCAAAGGAACGAAGATCAGACCCAGACCCAATCCCTGTAATACCAGAGGCAAGGCAAAGTCCCAAAACCCAACGTTCAGGCTGAAAAAAGAAGCCTCAAACATCGCCCCCGCCGTTAGCAATAACCCGCCCGCGAGCAGTTTGCGCGCATCCACCTTCCCTGTCAGAAATCCCACAAAGGGCATAAAGATGAAGGACGCCAGCCCACGGGGAAAATTTGTCACTCCGGCATGAGTAGCGGTGTAGCCGAGCAGTTCCTGCATCATCAACGGGTACAGCACTGTACTTCCATAAAGCACGAAGCCCACCGCCGTCATGAGAAACGTTCCGACAGCGTACGACCTGTAACGGAACACGCTGAGATCGATCACCGGATTTTTGGTTTTGAGCTCGCGAATGATGAGGGAGCCAAGCCCGATCACGGCTAAAACCGCGAGAACAACAATGAAATGCGAGCCGAACCAGTCTTCTTCCTGGCCCTTGTCGAGCATTACCTGCAACGACCCCATACCTACCACGAGCAAGCCGATACCCCAGTAGTCAATACCAGTACGCTCTCGCCGCAGGTAAGGCGGATCGAAAATAAATGCCTGAGTGAGCAGGATCGCCAGCACTCCGATTGGCACGTTGATATAGAAGACCCAGCGCCAGCTGTAATTGTCAGTGAGCCATCCGCCGATTACCGGACCAAGCATAGGCGCCACCACAATTCCCAGCGCCCAAAAAGCCATGGCCTGGCCACGCTTTTCCGCGGGAAAAGACTCCAACAGGACCGCCTGCGAAAGCGGCTGCAACCCTCCGCCGCAAGCTCCCTGAATGATGCGGAAAAGTATGAGAAATCCCAATGACGGCGCCAGTCCGCAGAAAAACGACGCGGTGGTAAACCCTGTGACCGCGCCCAGTAGCAGGCGCTTGCGGCCAAACCGTCCCGCCAACCAGCCGGTCAGGGGTAGAACGATCGCGTTCGCCACCAGGTATGAAGTCAACGTCCAAGTGGCTTCATCGACCGACGCCGATAGATTGCCTGCGATGTGCGGCAGCGACACATTGACCACAGTCGTGTCCAGCACCTCCATGAAGGTGCTCGACATAACTGCGATCGCGATCAGCCAGGGATTGATGTCGGGCTGTGCTTGCAGCTGCGCCTGGGAGCTCATCGTGCCTCGTGCAGCAAGTTCAAGCTACATTCGATTCATGGCAGCGGTGAAGGGTTCGTGAAAAAGACAGGTCGTGAACCAGCTGCATTCAACGATGCGTTACGGCCCATTTTGAGAAGTGCCCGATCATGTCCCACCGGTAACCGCTGCGGTAATCCGGTGTTTAGGGTATTGCGCTTAAGTCCCATGCCGAGCAGATAATTGCAATGTAACTTGCGCGGTGTACGGCTGCAAGCGATCGGTAAAGAATTGCCGCGTACTAGGACTCCCCCATGGCAGTACGCATTCTGATCGCCGACGATGACGCCGCAATCCGCCGGCTCCTGCGCCGCCTCATAGAAAACCACGATAATTGGAGCGTTTGCGGTGACGCTCACGATGGTAAGGACGCGATCGGTAAAGCCGAGGCGCTAAGTCCTGACGTCATTGTTCTCGACCTCGCCATGCCGCAGATGAACGGATTTCAGGCGGCAAGAGCAATTACGCGCGCGCATCCGGACGTTCCTCTCCTCCTCCTGACCGTGCAGCAACTCTCGAAGGAACTTACCCGGGAAGCGCAGCACGCAGGTTTCAAAGGCGCAGTCTCAAAGAGTACCGGCAGCGAAGTGGTGCGCGCTATCGAAAGTCTGCTCACCCATCAAAGCTTTTTTCAGCCGGTCAGCAGCGACGTTTATGTGTGAACGATTTCGCTCTTGACTCCGCGTTTCCTTTGCGGCAGTTTGCGGTTAAAGGCTTTCCGCGCGCTAACTGCCCCTTGCTCAGTAGGCCCCGCCTTTCGCCTTATTTCTCGACTAGCCTCCCAAGCGCCGCGCTTAGCCCTTCCTTTGGAGGTGTCGGCATCGCCCCGAAAGAAGATGCCACCCATGCGCCCATACGGTTTGCCGTGTCATTCATCTGCGTGGCCGACGATCCGCGCAGTAATTCGTGTACCAGGCCGGCGGTAAATGCGTCGCCTGCACCCACGGAGTCTTTAACCTGCACTCGAAATCCCGGATGCTCGTGCGCGCCGGCGCGATCAACCAGCAAGCCGCCGCTGTCGCCTCGAGTCACACAAATCAGACGCAATTTGAACTTTGCGATTGCTCTTTGAGCAAAATCTTGCTCCGGAATTCCCAGCAGTCTCGCAATTATCGGCACCTCCTGGTGGTTCAGCTTGACCACATTCGCCCGGAGCATCGAATTCTCGATGACCTCGGCTGCGTAATATGACTGTCTAAGGTTTACATCGAAAACTCGTATTGCCCCCTGCTTGGTCGCATCCATAATTTTGAGGATTGTTCGCCTCGACTCCTCCGACCTCTGGGCCAGTGAGCCAAAGCAGATCGCGTCGGCAGACTGTGCCAGTCTCTGAAGATTCGCATCCCACTTCACAAAATCCCATGCCGCTGGATAGGTGATCTTAAACTTCGGCTGCCCCAGGTGGTCGATCTCCACGTTGACCGTTCCGGTGGGATGAACAGGATCAGACTGCACAAAGTCATCGCCCAACCCAGATTCCCGCAGGCGTTCTCGTAATTCCAACCCAAGACCATCTGACCCGGCGCGGCTTGCGACTACGCCCTGGTTTCCGAGTAGATGAGAGCAGTATGCGAAGTTGGCCGGCGCGCCGCCAAGGTGTCGGCCCGAGGGCAGGATGTCCCAGAGAATTTCACCCAATCCAACGACAAGCGGAGAGACATTCATACGATATTCACTGGAGAGACGGTGCCCTGGCGTAAGCGCCGTCCAGCGTATCTCGAAGCTTCTCTTGCGACCTTTGCGTACTCCGCCGTCCGGAGCCCTTTTTTCGCGCAGGCACTGCTGAGCGCATCCTTACTTCTTTCTCAGCAACTCGGCCTTGGCCGTCAGCAATTCTTTTCTCTTTGCCGCATCCACTGTCGGGTATTCGAGTTTCAAATCTTTGAGCGTCTCCACGATCGCCGCCGCGACCACCAGCCGCGTGTACCACTTGTCGTCCGCCGGAACCACATACCATGGCGACCGCTTTGTCGAAGTGGCCGCGATCATCTCTTCATACGCGTTCATGTAATCGTCCCAGCACTGCCGCTCCTTGACATCGGCCGCTGAGAATTTCCAGTTTTTCTCCGGCGTATCCAGCCGCTCCAGAAACCGCCGCTTCTGTTCTTTCCTGGAAAGGTTCAGGAAAAATTTCCGTACCACTACCCCGTTATTCGCGAGATAGTGTTCAAAGCAGGAAATGTCCTCGAAACGCTGCTGCCAGATATCTTTCGTCAACAACTCTTCGGGCAGGCGCTCATTCTTCAATATCTCAGGATGCACCCGCAACACCAGCACTTCTTCGTAATACGAACGATTGAAAATTCCGATATGCCCGCGCTCGGGCAGACACCTGTTCGTGCGCCACATAAAATCATGATTCAATTCTTCCGTCGATGGCTGCTTGAATGAGTACACTTGGCATCCTTGCGGGTTCACGCCGGACATAACATGCTTGATCGCGCCGTCTTTCCCGGCAGCATCCATTGCCTGAAAAATCAGCAACACCGCCCATCGGTCCTGGGCATAGAGCTTGTCCTGAAATTCCGTCATTTCCGCAATGCCCTTTGCCAACAATTCTTGGGCGTGCTGTTTTGAATGCACATGGGCTGTGCTCGCCGGGTCGAAATGTTTCAGCTTAAAGTCTCTGCCGGATTCGATCCGGTAGGTCTTGGAGATTTTGCTGGCCCAGCTCATGCGGTCTCCTGTGTTCCGTTTGGCAAGCGGGGAGTTTATCACCGATCAGGGTTGATGCGGTGGCTGCGTGGCAGGCAGAAATCTTTGAGCGCGAAAACCTTTGTTCGAGAATGCAAAAACCTTAACCGCGAAGGGCGCAAAGAACGCGAAGGATATTCTTAGTTAGTTGGCGTTGAGCCCCGAGTTTGCTTCGCGCACTCTGCGCGCTTCGCGGTTAAAGGCTCTTGTGCGGGTCGGGAGTCCCGGGATTTACGGCTATTTGGTGATGGTTATATTCGCTCCCTGCACGGCAGCCAGATTTACCGAAACCATGCCCTTGCTGGGATCGTATTGCCAATTCGAGACGCTTTTCCCGTTTACGGCGAGCTCGTGCGGTTTACTTCCAAATCCGTAGACCAAGAACTGCATTGCGCCCCACCACGTCTTGTACCTTGCCTCCGGCGTCGAAAAATTTACCTTCAAGGATTCCGGCCCCGACTCGCAGGTGAACTGCATGCGCGTGTAGTCACCGTGCTGATAGGCAAGGGTGTTGCCATCGTCCTGATACAGCGACCCCCGACAATTCGCTCCGGGATAGACCGAGATTCGCAACGGACCCTGCGGAACCTCGCCGGTGTTCTGCACAATCGGCTGCTCGGGCACGATGCTCCCGCCGCGAACGTAGATCGGCACCACATCCAGCGGCGGATTTACACTCAGGGTACTTCCCGAAACTGGCTCCCCTGTCCAGAAGTCATACCAGCTTCCTGCGGGAAACTTCACCTCGTAGGGCTCAAATTTCTCGTCCACCTTCGGCGCCACCAGCAGGTCCGGGCCGAACATGAACTCAGTTTCAGTGGTTTCAAAATCCTTTTGGTTGGGAAATTCCAGGAACATCGACCGCATCAGCGGAATGCCGGTGCGCGACGCCTCTTCCATCCCGGTGTAGATATAGGGCAGCAACTGATAGCGAAGCTCGATGTAGCGTTTGCGAATGGCTTCGTGTTCCGAGCCATCGACCCATGGTTCGCGATTGCGAGTACCCTTCGCGGCGTGATTGCGATAAATCGGATTAAACGCGCCGAGTTCCATCCAGCGCGTGAGCAACTCAGGTGTCGGACTTCCTGCGAACCCGCCAATATCGTCACCCACGAACGAATAACCTGATAATCCCAGGTTCAGCAACTGCGGAATCGAAATGCGCATATGGTTCCACGTACTGCTGTTGTCGCCCGTCCAGGTGGACGCGTAGCGCTGCGCCCCGGCAAACGCGGCTCGGGTAAGCACAAACGGCCGCTGATCCGGTTGCAGTGTCAGTAGGCCTTCGTAGGTAGCGCGAGCGTTCTCCATTCCGAAAACGTTATGGATCTCGCGATGATCGGTCTTGCGGCCGTCAACCGAATGAACAATGTCGAGCGGCATGGTCTTATCGGCACGCTCAAAAACTGACGGTTCGTTCATATCGTTCCAGAAGCCGCGAATTCCCAGCTTCACGAAATCGGCATAGAGCGTCCCCCACCATTTGCGGACCTCTGCGCGGGTGAAATCAGGAAAAACCGCGTCACCCGGCCAAACCTTCCCCACGTAAACGGAGCCGTCGGGGTTCTTGACGAAGTAGCCGCCTTTCATGCCTTCGTCGTAGGGCTTGTAGCCTGGCAACTTCGCCAAGTGTAAATCCGTAATTGCAACAACTTTGAATCCCTCACCTCTCAGGTCTGTGATCATCTGCTGGAACGTAGGAAAGCGCTCCCGGTCAATGGTGAATGGACGATTATTTTGCTGATAATCGATATCTAGATAAATCACATCGGCGGGAATGTTCCGTTTGCGAAATTCGCCTGCGACTTCTCGCACCCGGCTCTCCGGATAGTAGCTGTACCGGCACTGCTGATATCCCAGCGCAAACAGCGGCGGCAGCGGCGCACGCCCCACCAGCGACGTGAATTCTTCGATCACCTGCTTCGGTTCGGGTCCGTAGATGAAGTAATAGTCGAGTTCCCCGCCGTCGGCGCCGAAGGAGTAGGCGTCCCTCAACTCCTTGCCGAAATCGAAGCTGCTGCGGTAAGTGTTATCGAGGAACATTCCGTAGGCAACGCCGCTCCGCATCGCCAGCAAAAATGGAACATCCTTGTACAAGGGGTCGGTTGACTCCTGCCAACCGAACGCATCCGTGTTCCACATGGTGAACGCCAGATTGCGGTGGTCGAGCGGGCCAGATTTATCGCCGAGGCCAAAATAATGTTCGTCTTCCGGCATGGACTTCCACACACGGAATTCAGCGCCGTCGAACGACGCCGGGTGACTCGCCTGGTCCTCAGAGATGGTATTACCGTTCGCATCAAGAAAGGCTATACGCAGCGGTGAACGAAAGATTCTGGCCTGCACGGCACCGGCATTCAGCGTGACGAAATCCGAAGACTGCTGAAGGCTAACGTTCGGCGTCGGCTTCGCGGTGTCAGAAACAACGGCGAAGGAGTGGTCGAGCGGAAAACTCCCGGTCGGCGCGTAATGAACCCGGATAATGTTGGGCGTGATTGCATTAAGTCGGACGCTGCCGGAGCCGGCGCTTACTTCGACTCCCTGCGAAACCTCTTTCACTGCTGTGACATTGCCCAAAGTCCGCCAGCCTCCATCGGCCAAAGCAGGTATGCTGCACGCGAACAGGCAGAAGAGCTGAACAGTTCGGATTCTCATTGAAGAAAGGCGCTCTCCCCAGCGCTCGTCGCGCAAGATTACACCTTCACCGTTTTCCCGCTCCGTGCCGACTCGTAAACCGCCTGAATTAAGCTGATGTCGCGTAGTCCCTCTTCTCCGGGCGTAAGCGGCGGCCGATTTTGCATTACGCAATCCGACATGTGGTCCATCTCAGCCATGAAATGGTCCACTACCGGCAGGTCTTTTTGATCAATGTCGTTGCCGCGTTCGATCCACATCCGCAGGCCGCTGTACCAGGTCGCGGGATCCATCTCCAGGCGCGCGTCTGTGCCCAGCACGCGGAAGTGGCTCTGATGGAAATATCCGTAGCTCGAACTGCAGCTCGCCAGAATTCCGCTTGGAAATCTCAGCTGAAAGGTAACGTGTTCCTCCACTTCCTTAAAGCGCGGATCGTTCGGCGTGCTGTACATCATGGCATTGACTTCGGTCGGCTCTTCGCCGGAGAGATATCGTGATGCGTTCAGCGCATAGATCCCTATATCCATCATGGATCCGCCTCCGCCAAGTTTCTTAGTGAGCCGCCATTGATTGGGATCTCCTATCGCAAAACCGGCGTCCGCGAAAATCATCTGCGTCGGCCCCATTTCGCCCGAGCGAGCAATGCGGATCGCCTCGCGATTGTAAGGCTCATAGCGGCAGCGATACGCGACCATCAGTTTCCGATTTGCCTTTTTCGCTGCATCAATCATCTGCTGGCATTCCGCCGGCGTGTTCGCCATCGGCTTTTCAGTGAGCACGTGCTTGCCCGCCTGATGTCCGCGCACCGTGTATTCCGCGTGCATTCCATTCGGAAGCACAATGTAAATGATGTCCACTTCCGGATTGTCTTTGATCGAATCGTAATTCTCGTAGTTGTAAATGCTCTTCGGATTCACGCCGTAGCGGAGCGCCAGTTTATTCGCCTTATCAGGATGTCCGCTGACCAGCGCCACCACTTTGGACTTTTCGCATGTCGCAAACGCCGGCAATATTTGATTGATTGCCAGGCTTCCGAGCCCGACGATCGCCCAGCCCATTTTCTTCCCCGGCGGATCGGGAACGACCAGTTCGGCCTGCGCGCTTTTGAGCAAAGTCCCTGCGACGTTGACCGCGAGAAAACCTTGGCCCGCTTTTGAAATAAACCCTCTGCGCGTGATCTCTTTGCCCGCGTTATTAGCCATTCTTCACTTCCTGTTAATCAGCCTTTGGCATTTAGCAATTAGCACTTTGCAACCAGCACTTACCTGAACCACTAGGTGCCAATTGCTACTTTTCGCCGCGTTGCTTGTGAATTTCATCCAACCGCTTCTTCAAATAGTCCTCATACTCCTGCTTCAGCTTCGGATCGCTGGGCGATCCGTAAATTTCGCTGGACTTGTACTTCCCTTCTGCAAATTTCTTCTTGGTCCACTCGTCGTGAATGTGGGTCTCATCGGCTTTGTCGAGCACTTCCTGCACGAACTGCGGCGGAACGAAATACACGCCTTCACGGTCGCCGACCACCAGATCGCCCGGCATAACCGTAACTCCTCCGATTCGCACTGGAACATTGATTCCTGTGAGCATGACTTGCCCAATCGGTGTCGGGTCCACCGATTTGAAATATGCAGGCATGTCGATTTCTGAAATTCCATCGAGGTCGCGCACGCTGCCATCTACAACTAGGCCGCCGCCATGCGTCGCCTGATTCACATAAAAAAACAGATTGTCACCTACGATCGTCCCGTTCACTTTCTTGCCGAACAGATCAACCACCAGCACATCCCCGGGTAGCAGCATATCGATGGCGGTCTGGTTGAAGAGATGTTTGCCGGTGGCCTCTTTCGATTTGGTTTGTGCCACTCCGTTTACATCTTCGCGCAACGGCATAAACTGCACCGTGAACGCCCGGCCCACCATCGTCTTTCCCGGATGCAGCACTTGAAAGCCGTCCGCATACTGGTTTTCGTATCCCTTCGCTTGCATCACCGACCACACCTCTTCTGAAGAAAGATCGCGGGCACGCTCGATCAAAGCATCCGGCACCTTCGGACGACCGTCCGGCAAACGGTCAAACGGATTTTGCGCCGTGTACTCGATGAGCTGCTGTTTGGGAAAACTAATAAGCTGAGCTGAAGCGGACGGTACAAGGCTCGGTAACAATGCCGCCACGAAGGCAAGCGGAATAATGCGCAATCTATTCAATTCTTCCTCCACACACGCGTTTCCGAAACTCTCAAATCGACCACCATTTGTCAATCGCAAATCCTGAGCCGCAAGCTTACAATCCTTGTCTCGCTTTTGACATGAGTTTTTTTGGAAACCTATGCGCTGGGTTCTAATCTTCTGGATGTTCGTTATCAGCGCGATCGCTTACCTCGATCGCGTTAACATTTCGATTGCCGGTGGCTTCATTGAAAAGGAATTCGGCTTCGACCACGTTCACCTGGGCTGGGCCTTGAGCGCGTTCTTGCTGGGATACGCATTCTTCCAGGCACCCGGTGGAAGGCTGGCCGACCGCTTTGGCCCCCGCCGCATCCTCGCCCTTGGCACCATCTGGTGGGCGGTCTTCACATCCTTGACGGCGGCCGTCCCCGGAAAATTGGCGGGCGCTCTCGTCGTACTCATGGCAGTTCGTTTTTCTCTGGGTGTAGGCGAAGCGGTCGTCTATCCGTCGAGCAACCGTCTGGTGGCGAGCTGGATCCCCTCTCAGGAGCGCGGAATCGCAAATGGTTTGATTTTCGCCGGAGTTGGTGCCGGTGCAGGTGTCACTCCGCCTCTGATCACATACATCTTGCTTCACTACGGCTGGCGTTGGTCTTTCTGGGTAAGCGCTGCGATTGGGCTCGCCGCTGGCGTAGTCTGGTTTCTGCTCGCGCGCGACAAGCCGGAGGAGCATTCTTGGGTCAGTGAGAAGGAAGCGGCACATATTCGTGCCGGCCTGCCCAGCAAGCTGACGGAGAAAAAGCCGCTCGCGTGGGGCAAGATTTTTTCCAGCCGCGATGTGCTCGCTGTGACCCTCAGCTACTTCTGCTACGGATATGTGGCATACATTTTCTTTTCCTGGTTCTTCATCTACCTCAACCAGGTACGCGGGCTGAACTTGAAATCGAGCTCCTACTATTCCATGCTGCCGTTTCTGGCGATGGCCATCTGCTCGACAATTGGCGGCTTGGCTAGCGACTTTCTCACGCGAACTGTCAGCAAGCGCATAGGCCGCTGCGGCGTCGCCTGTGCCGGCATGCTGCTGTGCACAATCTTTCTAGCCCTTGGAAGTTACGCCGCCGATGTTCGCCTGGCCAGCATCGTTCTTGCCGGTGGCGCGGGCGCTCTGTACTTGTCGCAGAGTTCCTTTTGGTCGGTCACCTCAGAGATGGCCGGGGCATCAGCTGGATCAGTCTCTGGCGTCATGAACATGGGCAATCAGATTGGCGGGGCTGTCACCGCATCCTTAACCCCTGTGATCGCAAAGCATTTTGGTTGGGAAACGTCATTTTTCTTCGCGGCCGCGCTGTGCGCCGTTGGCGGCTTGCTTTGGCTTGCAGTAGATGTAGATCGAGGCCTCGCACAGTTGAGTGATAATCCTCGCCTCACTTTAGGCGCATCAGGAGTACATCATGATTAAGTTCCGTGCTCGCGTAGTGGCCGCATTTCTCATTTTCGTTGCGCTGGTAATTGGGGCGGTCGTCTTTACCCCTCCCCGCGCGTTTTCCCATCCCGCCGGCCAGATGTCCGACGCCGAGTTGCTTGAAGGCTACCGCCACGTTGAAGTCGCCTCGGTTTCTGACGCACTGGAGAAACTGACCGGTCGAAGAATGTATCTTTCGCATCACATGCAGCCCATCTTCACTTCGAAATTCGCCGGCTTTGCGCTAACTGTGAAATTGAAAAAAGAAGAAAATAAAGATCCCGACGCGCTCAGCGGAATGCTGGCCGCTATTGACCAGGGCGGCCCAAATTCGGTGTATGTGATGGTCGTCGAAGATGGCGCCGATATTGCCGGTATGGGCGGTCTCATGGGCACCGCCATGCAGGCCCGCAATTTCTCCGGAGCGGTCATTGACGGCGGCGTCCGCGACACCGCGTATCTGAGAAAGATTGGATTCCCCGTTTTCGCGTTGGGCGAAGTCCCTTCGACCTCAGTCGGGCACTATCGCTTCGCAGCCGCGAACCTACCCGTGATCTGCGATGGCGTTTCGGTTTCCCCTGGAGATATCGTCACCGCCGACTCCGATGGTGTTGTCGTCGTGCCCCGTGCCAACGCACCCGAGGTCCTCACCACTGCGCAAGACATGGACTTCAAAGAGCACAGTATGTACGCCTACATTGAGAAGCTCAAATCCATTGAGGAAGCCGTAAAGAAGTTTGGGCGGCTATAAAAACACCCGAGATTGGAAATCAGTGGCGAGAATCTTCAACCTTGATTCGGAAAGCGAACGCAGTGTCCGAGCGTTTGGAAAAACGATTTTTGCAACTATCGCCGGCAGAGTTATAATTTGCGACTTGCTGACGATCCTGTTCTGCCCGCCATCGTAAATTCGATCCCCAAGGAGTGATACGCCATGAGCAACCGCACTCGCCTGAACCGTCGTGATGTGATGAAGACCTCCGCTCTCGCTTTGGGAGGAGGTCTGCTGATGAGTGAACCACTCGAGGCTTACCCCAAGGCGGTTAACACGAACTCAAGTCCCTCCACGCTCAAAATCACTGACATGCGCGTCGCCACAGTGGTCAAGCCCGGTCCGAGCCCATGCCCTATCATTCGTCTCGACACTAACCAGGGCGTGTACGGTCTTGGTGAGGTTCGCGACGGCGCCAGCGCCACTTATGCCCTCTTTCTCAAAAGCCGCATCGTCGGCGAAAATCCGCTGCAACTCGATAAGATTTTCCGCAAGATCAAGCAATTTGGCGGACACGCACGCCAGGGAGGCGGAGTCTGCGCCATCGAGATGGCGCTCTGGGACATCGCCGGAAAAGTTTATAACGCGCCGGTCTATGCCATGGTCGGCGGCGGCAAATTCCGTGACAAGATTCGCGTCTATGCCGATACCACCGAATCGAAAGATCCTAAGATCTATGCCCAGCGCATGAAGGAGCGTAAAGAAGTCATGGGCCTGACCTGGCTCAAAATGGACCTGGGAGTCGAGATGGTCTCCGATACTCCCGGAACGCTCACCACACCGTCGGACCTGAGCCCGTGGGAGGAGAACAACCTCGAGCATCCCTTCATCGCTAACGAAGTCACCGACAAAGGCATTGCCATGCTGTCCGAGTACGTTGCCGCTGTACGCGATGCGGTGGGAATGGAGATTCCGCTCTCCATGGACCACCTCGGGCATCTCGGCGTGAAGTCGATTATCCGACTCGGCAAAGCTTACGAAAAATTCAACCTCGAGTGGATGGAAGATGTGATTCCGTGGACCTACACCGATCTGTTGAAAGAGATTTCCGATCAGAGCCCTACGCCGATTCTTACCGGCGAAGACATTTATCTCAAAGAACCGTTCCGAGTGCTTTGCGAGAAACATGCGGTAAGCAAGATCCACCCCGACCTTGCAACCTCCGGCGGAATTCTTGAGACTCACAAGATCGGCAACATGGCCGAAGAATACGGCGTACCCATGGCAATGCACTTTGCCGGTACTCCGGTCAGTTGCATGGCCAACGTGCATTGTGCGGCCGCGACCCTGAACTTCCTCGCGCTTGAAAATCACTCACTCGACGTGCCCTGGTGGTCGTCTATGGTGCAGGAGTACACCAAGTCCCCAGTTGTGTATCATGGATGGATCGAGGTCCCCGATCGGCCCGGCCTCGGCGTCACGCTTAACGATGACGTTGTCCGCCAGCACCTCGCGCCGGGAACCGGCTACTTCGAGCCCACAACCGAGTGGGACCACGAACGTTCGTGGGATAGGCTCTGGAGTTAAATACGAACCTTTGCAGGGCGGGTTCCAGGGACCCGCCCTCGGGTCCGCCGTGATTTCTCGTGGAAGAGCGGCCATTTATGGCCGCATAGCGCATTCAATTAAGCACGGGGCTTCAGCCCCTGTAGCACCCGCCGATGGTATCTTTAGATTTTCATCCGGCTATAAATGGAAATCCTATCTCAACTCTTCGAGCGCCATTTCCACGCGCCCGTGCTGCGCGTGCAGCCGCTACAAGGCCAACTCGGCGGCTCGGGACGCCGCATCATCCGGCTGCATGGCGAGCAAAACACTGCAATCGGAATTCTTTATAACGTCCGCGAAGAGAACCTCGCGTTTCTCGAATTCTCTCGCCACTTTCATCGCCACGGACTGCCAGTGCCGGAAATCTACGCCGAAGATTTGAGCCAGGGCGCATATATCGAGCAAGACCTCGGCGACACCACACTGTTCCAATTTCTTTCGAACAATCGTTCCGGCGCGAGCATTGGCGCGTCCGCGGTCGAATACTATCGGCAGGCGCTCGCTATTCTGCCGCGTTTCCAGGTCGAGGCGGGCCGCGACCTTAACTACAAAGTTTGTTATCCGCGCGCTAGTTTCGATCGCCAGTCGATCGCTTGGGACCTTAATTATTTTAAGTATTACTTCCTGCGCCTCGCAGGAATCCCCTTCAGCGAACAGGCCCTCGAAGATGACTTTTCGCGCCTGACAAAATTCCTGCTCTCCGCTCCGCACGACTATTTCATGTACCGCGATTTCCAATCGCGCAACATCATGCTGCATCAGCGCGGCCTTTACTTCCTCGATTATCAGGGCGGCCGCAAAGGAGCGCTGCAATATGACGTCGCTTCCCTTCTCTATGACGCCAAGGCCGACCTTCCCCCCGAACTCCGCCAGCAGTTGCTCGATCATTATCTTGACGCGTTAAGTGAATTCATCCCGCTTGAGCGTCCGGCCTTCACGCAGCACTACTATGCTTATGTTTACGTGCGCATCATGCAGGCGCTCGGCGCTTATGGATTCCGCGGTTTCTACGAACGCAAGCCGCATTTCCTGCAGAGTGTTCCCTATGCGTTGAAAAACCTTCGCTGGCTGTTGCACAACGTGACCCTGCCCGTCTCTTTGCCAACATTGACTGAGGCGTTCATGGCGATGCTGGGATCCGAAAAGCTGCAAAGCTTGGGCTCCGAACCAGATCGTTACGCGGCGTCCGCCACCGCTCCGGATGGCCTGACCGTCCGCATCTTCAGCTTTTCATTTCATCGCGGCGGCCTGCCAAAGGACGAAAGCGGCAATGGCGGCGGGTTCGTGTTCGATGGCCGCAGTCTTCCTAATCCCGGACGCGAAGATCGCTTTAAGAGTCTCACCGGAAAAGATGCATCGGTCGCCGAATATCTGGATCAACAGCCGGCCGTTCACCAGTTTTTCGCGCATGTAACTCCGCTTGTGGATGCAAGCATCGCCACTTTTCAGGAGCGCGGCTTCAAGAATCTGATGGTTTCATTCGGCTGCACCGGTGGGCAGCACCGCTCGGTTTACCTGGCTGAACAACTGGCAAAACATTTGCGCGGCAAGAACGGCGTGAACGTCGTGATCCATCATCGCGAACTGGAGAAAATGGGCCGATGAAGGCCATGGTTTTGGCCGCCGGACTTGGCACGCGTCTTCGCCCACTCACCAGGGATCGTCCCAAAGCGCTGGTCGAACTCAACGGCCGCACTTTGCTGGAGATCACCCTTTCACGACTGCGGCAGTTCGGCGTGCAAGAAGTAATCGTCAATGCGCATCACTTCTCTGAATTACTCATTGAATATCTCAATGCAAACAATAATTTCGGCATGGAGGTTGAAGTGTCGGTCGAAGACCTCCTCCTCGATACCGGCGGCGGACTGAAGAAGGCGGCGCATTTTTTTCTCGGGAACGGCAGCTCGGAAGACGAGCCCTTCATCCTGCACAACGTTGACGTCATCAGCACAATCGATCTGGGGCGCATGATGAAGTTTCACCGTGAAAGTAAAGCTTTGGCGATCCTGGCCGTTCAAGATCGAAAGACATCGCGTTACTTGCTTTTCGACGATGCCGGTCAGCTTTGCGGCAGGCGATCAAGAGATGGCAAGACCGAACAGGTCCGCGCCGCACCGAATCCGCAAGCGCTAGCCTTTTGCGGCATCCATGTAATTTCGCTCCGCTTTCTGGCCATGATGAGCGAAGAAGGGATATTTTCCATTTTGCAGCCATACCTCCGGCTTGCAGCAGCAGGAGAACAAATCATGGGCTTTCGCGCCGATGAATATTACTGGAAGGATTTGGGCAAACCGGAAAACCTGGCGGAAGCTGTCGAAGACATAAGTCTGGGCCGGGTACAGCCCTTCTAACGACAATGTTTGCCGCGCGAAGCACAAAGGGTTGAGCTATCGCTCAACCCTTTTGTTACACAGGCAATTTTCTCTGATCCAACTTAGTTGGTGCGCAGTCTGGTTGCCGCGAGGCGGGTATGGCTGACGGCCAAGCGATTCGGCCTCATGGAAACGGCGTTTGCCTTCACCGCAACCGCATTCGGTTTCAAGGCTACTGCGTTGGGCTTCACGGCTACCGAGTTCGGTTTCAAGGCCACGCGAGGAATCGCGGCGGTGCGCGCGAGGATCGTTTTGTTCGAGGCTACTTTGCTGCCTTCGGGCTTGGTTACGATGGCTTTCTTACTTGCGATGCGGTTGCTGATCAGAGATTTCTTCTCGATTGACATTGCCTGCTCCTGGTGTTTTTTAATTGCGTCTTACGCTTTGTACATTTAGCAACACGCGTGCCAAACTCGCGGGATCGCAATTACCATGAATTATTCTCAATAGATTCATACACTTAGCGTCGAACTAAGTGGTACTCGCCCCCTTTCGTGGTCGAAGTGATTTTTTATGTCCGGTTAATTCTTAACCGCCGATCGGTTAATAATTGACCATTTTGCTCAGATTTCGCTGAAAATCCACCGACCGTACCCGCGCCGAAACAGCACGCACCACCTACGGAAAATTGAGCTCAACGGAGAACGAGAATGGGATGAGGGTCAGCCTTTAACGTGATCTTCGCGACCGCCATGAGCGAGCCCTGAGAACACATCCGCTGGGAGAATGGAAGAAGCTGCGCATTCGCTGACACGAAAACGTCATAGCAGCCCGGTGCGATCACGAGGGGAAAAAGTGCCGCCCGCGTCCGTGCGAGTTTCCCATTCTTGGCCGATGTAGTCCTGGTTTGCCTGTTGATAATCACGAACCAAAACGAACGCGCCCGGGACGGCTTTACCGCCCTTGGCTGCGACAACGCCAGTCATGGTAGTTGATGAGTTCCCTTGGGTCATGCCCGGTGCTGAGAAACGATGGTCAGCAACACTGCAGTCAAGAGGATTCGCATATGATCGCCTCGCCTCCGACTCAATGATTGTCTGCTAACCGCGTGCAGGCGCAAAGTTCTTGCAATGTCGCACCAGCTCAAAACTTCGTGTTTCTGCGAAATGTCTTTGGATTTAACGATAGAATGCGATCAACCGCCCGGGTGGCGAAACTGGCAGACGCACGGGACTTAAAATCCCGAGTTCCGAAAGGAACGTACCGGTTCAATTCCGGTCCCGGGCACCACGCTGCGTGAGTGGCGACATGGCTGAAGAGAAGCCGCCCGAAAAGCGAGCGGCCCGGTCGCATCACGCGCGCAATTTTATTCCACGGCTTTTAGCTTCGAATTGCTCGCAGGCTCAACGCAGTTGGTAATGCCGCCTGTTCTTTCGACAAAGCGAGTGATCGGAAATTGCGGAGCGCAGTCTACGTCCAGACCGCTCAGGTTACCCGTTATGTTGGCCGCGAGGAAACCCGCGAAAGAGCCGTCTTCCAGGTGGACACCCACCCCGCCATTGCCGGTTATTGTCGGACCAAAAAAGACTACCGAGGCGTCGGCGAGGATTCTTCATGCCATCGCCGCTGTTGCCACTGATCGTACCGCCATTGAGTGACAGGCTGATGCGCCGCCTGAATGCCAATCTCGTTGTTGAGAAAGTTGGAATTGGATGTTTCGAAGTAAGCCCCGGAACCTACGTCCACCCCTTGAGCCGCATTGCCTTGGAAGACGTCATTACTGCTGAACATTTGCGAGCCACCGGTGACGATTGAACCGCGGCCCCCATTGTTCTGGATCACATTGCTTTCAAGAAAGGCGTGGGAACCACCGACAGACTTACACCGATCCCTGCACCATCCTGAATCGTGTTGCCAGTCAGGTAGCAGACACTTGCGGTACTACACATGACTCCCCGTTCCCCCCGTTGATGGTGAATCCCTGCATGGTCACGCTGTGCGAGTCCTCAATATCCACGACCGCTAAGCTTCCGCCGGAGCGATCCGTGATCGAGGCGCCGTTCTTGGTAATCAGTGTCAGTCGATCCATACTTTGAATCACGAGGTTTTCTTTGCAACCGCCCGAAACAGTTATCGTGTTCGGTCCTTGCGGATTGGTACTGGCCAAAAGTTTCAGGGCTTTGCTGATGGTTTCTTTCTTGTCGCAGTTCACGGTTAGGTTCGCTCGCCTGAGCGTACTGGCTTGCCGCCCCAAGGCCACCAACAGAAAAAATGCAAAAATCCTTGCTCTTTGCCTCATGATCTTCTCCTCTCTCACTTTTGTGTTCTCTCGCTTGGACAACTATGGGACCACCGTCACCTGAACAGACCCCGCCTCACCGGTGTCCAGGGTTGCGGTGATTGTGGTTGTGCCCGGGGCAACCAGCGTGGCGAATCCGAAGTACGGATAAATGCTGATGATTCCGCCCGGGCTCGCACTCCAAGTGGCAAGTCCACTAACGTCCACCGTGCTGCCATCGGAGAAGGTTTCGGTTGCGTAGAAGTCCGTCCCTGAACGTGCGGACAGGCGGAATGGGCCCGTTGGAGAGATGGTTATGTAGCTCGTAAGCCCCACAAAGATGGTCGTGCTCCCGGACTTGCCACCAAAGGCTGCGGAGATAGTGACGGAGCCAATTCCGGTGCCTGTGACCACGCCGTTGTTCACGGTTGCAATTGCGGGGTCAGAAGTAGACCAGGCAGCAGAGTTCGTCACATCTGTAAACGTGAAGGAGCTGGGAGAGACCTGATACACAGCACTTGCAGACACCAGGACGGTCCCGTTTATCAGAATGGAAGGACCCAGGGGTGCGATGACCTGAAGCTGCGCGAATGACTTTTGATACGGGGGCTTATTTGAAGGCCTGACGTTTTGATAGCCTCCGCCACAGCCGGTAAGAACTAACAAGGCCAAGGACGCGACAGCCGTGAGGACCTTCTGATTGGGCGATGAACTTGTTTTCGCGGTATTCGTTGCCGCTGCCGACTTGTTTGAATTTATCCAGGCCATAGTTTCCTCATTGGAGTGATCGCCGGTACGGATTCACCTTCTATGAGACATTTAAAAGCCGCGACGACTGGACGAGACTCGGATAAACTACGCTGCCGCGCCATGCACGGCATTTCAATTTTTTTTCAACTCTTCTTCACCTGGCAAGCTGCTGTGAACACAAGGATTAGGACTGGGATAGGAATCTTTTGTTTGACGACCTAATAGCCGCCTGTTACGCTCAACGCCACTTGCTTCGCCTTCGCGCGATATGCCTTTGTTTCCACTCCACGCCGGCTGGCCTTCGGCCCCTATGAAGCAGACCTGCAGTCCGGCGAGTTGCGAAAATATGGAACAAAAATCCGGTTGCAATCGCAACCCTTTCAATTGTTAACGATGCTTCTGGAGCGACCCGGGGAACTTGTCACGCGAGAAGCGATTTGCCAGAAGCTGTGGTCGGCGGATACGTTTGTTGATTTTGATCACAGCCTGGGGACGGCTATCAACAAGATCCGCGAGGTGCTCAACGATTCCATCGCGGAACCGCGTTTCATAGAAACCCTCCCTCGTCGCGGCTATCGATTTATCGCGCCCGTGACCGCCGTCGTTTTGGATCCGCCAGTGACACCAGTGGAAACGATTCCTCTGCCTCTTGAGATCCGAAAGCCGCCTCGCCGGCGGCGTTCTCTGGCAATCGGGGCCGGAGGCACCGTTCTACTTATCGTTTTCGGACTTGTTGTATGGAACTACTTTGGGCGCAGCCACAGATCCATTTCCAAGGGCGCAAATCTGCCGCAGGTGAAGTCCATTGCGGTGCTGCCGCTACTCGATCTCTCGAGCGACCCCGCACAACAATTTTTTGCCGATGGTATTACTGACGAACTCATCACTAACCTGGCACAGATCGGCTCGCTTCGCGTGATCTCACACACTTCCGCCATGGCTTATGTGGGAACCCACAAGTCAGCTCCAGAGATTGCGCGTGAACTTGACGTCGACGCTTTAGTGGAAGGGTCGGTGGTACGTTCAGGGAATAGAGTGCGCATCACGACTCAGCTGATCCATGCTGCGTCGGATCGCCATTTGTGGGCGCACACCTTTGACCTCGAGTTGAGCGATATTCTCACCGTGCAAGGCGAAGTGGCGCGCCAGATCGCAGAAAGCATCTCGCATACGCTAACGCCGCAAGAACAAGCTCGCCTCGCTCAATCTCATCCCATGAACCCGGAAGTTGCCGACCTTTATTTCAAGGGGTCCTATTACCTAAACAAGCTTGATCTAGATCGGGCCAAGGAAATGTTCAGCGCCGCGACCCGGTTAGACGCGAATAGCGCGGAGTCCTGGGCGGGGTTGGCCGACGCGTTCCACCACAGGGCTGCGAACGGAGGCGGTTTCGCCGATTTCGCCCGGGCCCGTGACGCGGCCAACAGGGCTCTGGAGATCGACCCTTCCCAAGCGCAGGCGTTGATGGTGCTCGGCGTTGTTTCCTTTGTTGATTGGAAACCGACTGAGTCGGAGGCGTTTTTCCGGCATTCCATCGAAGCACGCCCGGGCTATGCCATGGCCCGCATGCTGTTCGCCGTGACACTCGCACACTACGGACGCTATGAGGAAGCTATCCAGCAGGCTAAGTTGGCAAGCGCTCTTGACCCGGTTTCGGTGCTGACAAATTCCATGGCGTGGCATGCCTACTTCTGTGCTCGCCACTACGATGAGGCGTTGCGAATTATCCTTGCCGCGATAGATGTTGATCCTACCTTCGGCCCGGCTCATTTTCGGCTGGGAATAAGTTGGGAGCAAAAGGGTGAGTTTCAGAAGGCTATCGAACAGAATCCGGCATGGCGTTCAGAGCTCAGCGCCGCCCTCGCTTCTGGCGGGGCCCGCGGCTACTGGCAGCGCAAGTTGGAACTTCTGTTGGGTGGAAAACCACCCAACCACGTTCGGAGCGGTAATGCCCAGGTCGCTCGCTGTTACATGCGCTTGGGAGAGCGCGAGGAAGCCCTGCAAACGCTGGAAAAAGGTTATCAGATGCACGATCTTAGTATCATGCTCTGGCTCCCCGCCTACGAAGAATTCGACCCGTTGCGCTCCGATCCCCGTTTTCAAAAGATTTTGCATGGCCTTGGCATTTCATAACTGCCTCCCTTTCGCTAATGAGCGCGGCCACAACAGATCGAAATTCCCCTATTTAATTCTTTACTCGTTGTATACTCCTCCCGCGACCCTTGGGGATCGAGCCGCATCAAGCGGCCGCCTTCCGCACTTACCATCGGCCACTGGTTTTCCTGCCCTTCGACGTTGTATCCACGGCCCGCCGCATTGGGAGGCTTATGCGCCATCTCGATCCGTTCACTGGACCCCATATCTGCGTCTTGCTGGCTTGTTTCATCCTTTCGCCGAGTGCATTGGCGCAAGTTCAAAACGGGCAAATCACCGGTGTCATCTCTGATCCGGCCGGCGCGATTGTTGTTCACGCGAGGGTACATATCCGCAACCCAGCCACGGAATACGAAGCCGATTTTGAAAGTAACGATTTTGGCATCTACACGGCGCCGGAATTGATGGTTGGCTCATACACGGTCCGCGTCGAGGTCCCCGGCTTCAAGACGGTGACAGCCACGAACCTCTTCTTGAACGCCGGTACGGCGCTCCGCCTTGATTTCACGCTGGTGGTGGGCGCGCGTTCGGAAACGATAGAAGTGAGCGACGCTGCCCGGCTTGTGAATACCGAGAACGCCCGCTTGTCCTATACGGTGGACGCCGAACAGATCGCCAACCTACCCTTGAACGGACGCAACGTCTATGACCTAATCCAGTACCAGCCCGGTGCGACCAATGTGCGCGGCATCATTTTCGAAGGCGGCGCCAATACGGTGGTCAACGGAGTGCGCGAAAATTTCAACGGCTTTCTGATCAACGGAATGTCCAACACCAGCTTGAGCGGCGGCCCGGTCAATACGCCCATCCTTGATACCGTGCAGGAAGTTCAGGTGCTGACCCTGAACAATTCCGCGGAATTCGGGAGCAGCGCCGGCGCGATTACGAACCTGGTTTCCAAGTCTGGAAACAATCAACTGCATGGGAGCGCGTGGGAGTTTGTACGAAACCAGGCTTTCGACGCTAATCCATTTTTTGCCAACCACACCCCCGATCCAGCCGACCGGAAAAGACTGCCGGCGCGGTTAAACCAATTCGGCGGAACGCTGGGCGGCCCGCTCAGCAAGGACAAGCTTTTCTTCTTCGCTTCTTATGAAAGAGAAAACTTTCTGACGTCTAACCCGGCGCCGGCGTTCCTGGAGTCGCCTGAGTTTCGTGCGGCCACGATTTCAGCGTTCCCCAATTCGGTTTCTGCACTCTTGTATTCGAATTTCGCACCTACGGCTCAAGGAACTCCCTTTGCCACATTGCGGGAATATGTCGGTAGATTCGGCACCCGTTTCGCAACCTTTTCAGACTATCTCTGCCCCGCGAATACCGATGGCGGAACAGCCACGCCGGGCGCGATATCGCAGAATTTCGCTTCTTTGTTTGGAGTGGAGCAAGCAGACACTGATCAGATGAATACTCCAGGCGGCTGTGCTGAAGGCTCCCCTCTGCAACGCCGTCACCCGGCGCTTTCAACAAGGACCGCAATTTCCTCGAAAGAACATCAGTCCCGACCAACTTCAGGCCGATGGAAACCTTTTCGACGGCCACGAAGCGTCACTGCGACTGACGACAACCTCAGCCAGAACGACCGCTTGTTCAGCGAGTTCAACTGGTTCCGATCTGCGGACAAGTACGCTGGAAACACCCTGCGCGGTTTCACCAATCCCCTCACCTACACTCGCCCGAACCCAGGTCAGCTTTATTCACACCTTCAGTCCCGCATTATTGAACGAGTTCCGTGCCGGATATTCGTTCGATGGGAGTGTCGGCAGGGTCCCGCTGCCGGTGTGCCTGGTGAAGATCCGCATGATATCATCATGGGTTTTGGTAACGGGCCGACCGCCGGCGCAGTCATCCGGGAAAGCACATACGACTATTCAGATCTGATTTCGTTCCACGCACCAAACAACCTGCGAGTGGGCGCAGAACTGCGCATTAACCTGGAGAATAGCGACGCCGGTTCGGGACGCCCTATATATGACTTCTTCGATTCTCTCTTCTTCGCCATCGATGCTCCGTTCTCACAATTTGCAGGTGTGGATCCTGGATTCGTGAGCGGCTCTCCGGCGCAACTCGCGGAAAGTATCCGCCATTGGTGATGCTGGGATGTACGGAGCACCTTCTGGCGGACGATTGGAGAATTTCCCGCCGTCTCACCTTGAATCTCCGACTACGTTACGACCTGTATACGCGCAGCACGGAACTCTCCCATCAAGCGACGACTTTCCTTCTGGGTCCGGGCCATGATTTTGTGGATGACATCACGAACGGATCCGGACAGATCAAAGACGCGAGTGCGCCGTGCCCAGGCGATCCTGAAGCTACTTGGTGCCCCAGCCCGTGCGGCCCCGGAGGCTTCGCGGCCGCGAAAAATCTAGGCAAAGGGGATCACAATAGTTTTGGTCCACGGCTCGGTTTTGCCTGGGACGTGTTGAGCAATGGCGAAACGTCTCTGCGTGGCGGTTTCGGCATTTCCTACGAAAGCAGCCTCCAGAGAAGGCTGACCATCACCCGTTTTAATCCGCCTTACTATTCCTTCAACCGGGAATTAAATTTTCTCACCGGCAATCCGGGCTCCAACATCGTGTATGGCCCCGTGGACGGAAGCCAGCCCAGTTTTCCAGGTCCTGCGCCGGCCGCTCAGCACGCAGGAACTGGTGCACAGGCAACCGGAAATATTTCCGGATCAGATGGCTTCACTCCACCAAACCTCGGGCCTGACCCGGATGATCCTCTCCAGGAGGGATTGCGCGATCCCTCCGTGGAACACTGGTCCGCCGGCGTTCAGAGCGTGAACTGCGTCACAAATTAATACTGGAAGTCAATTATGTCTGCACGCTGGGACGAAAACCTGTTTGCGCGGGCCGACAACGAGAACCGGTTGCCCGGAGGCCGCCTGCCGGAAGGATCCTGCGTGACCGATAACCTTGGTCGACGTCTATGCAGCCAGGTTAATACCAGCACCGCGGGAGAAACGGCCTGCAAATCAATCCGTTCGGAAGGCTGAATCCAAATTTCGGAGCTCTGCGAGTCTGGGAGAACACAGCCCGATTAGAGTTATCACAGCCTGCAGGCCTCTGTGGAAAGGCAACTGCGCCATGGCTTGGAGTTCGGCGGGAACTATACCTCTACAGTCATTCGATCGATAGCGATTTCCGCCACCATGGCAAAGCGCCAGCTTCACGGTGGACGGCCCCCGCCGCCGCGGCAACGGCTACGCCTTCTATGACTCGGCCAGGCTTGGATCGCGGTCACGTTGTCTTCGATATTCGTCATCGGCTGGCCTT
>CAVWQE010000013.1:0-119898 GCA_963757135.1 uncultured Acidobacteriota bacterium | reverse complement strand
GAACCGTGGTGAATTGCTGCCCGTGGGATCTTTCGGGCACACCGGCTTTACCGGCACATCGGTGTGGATCGATCCGACGACACGCACGTATATCATTTTGCTCACCAACGCCGTCCACCCGCGCGGAAAAGGGTTGGCTGTCTCTCAGCGTTCAAAAGTCGCGACTGCGGTTCCGGCGGGACTATCGCTGACCGTTCCTGAACAGGAGGCGCTGCGCTTGAAATCATCACTGGCCACAACGAGGCCATGTTTCGGAGCATCATGTCGCTAACCGCAAAGGTTCGGTGCTGACCGGCATCGATGTGCTGGAATCGCACAGCTCTGCGCTGCTGCGCGGTCAGCGCGTCGGCATCCTTACTAATCAAACCGGCATTGATCCAAACGGAATGCGAACGATTGACGTGTTGGCGAATGCTCCGGGTGTTCAACTCGCCGCATCTTCAGTCCGGAGCACGGCGTCACCGGCGCACTCGACACGACAAAAATCGGCAACTTGCGCGACGCGACCATCGGTGTGCCGGTGTACAGCGTTCACGGTTCGACTGATGAATTGCGAAGGCCGCCTCAGGACGTCCTGAAACAGTTGGACTCAATGTTATCGACCTGCAAGACGCTGGCGCGCGCCTCGACACTTACGAGAAGCCTCGGTCACTTTCTCGAAGCCGTGGCGCATCCGGGAGCTCGCGTCATCGTGCTCGACCGCCCCGATCCGATCACCGGCGCCTTCGTGCAAGGCCCGATGTCGCAGCCGGAACGTGACAACTTTACCAACTATGGGCCGATCCCTGTACGTCACGGGACGGCTCTCGGCGAGCTCGTGCAGATGTTCAACGGCGAGCACAACATTCAAGCAAAGCTCACTGTCATTCCTATGTAGGGCTGGATGCGTGGCGACTGATCCGATGAGACTGTCGTCGCATGGACAAACCGATCGCCCAATCCCCGCAGCCTGACCGAAGCCACGCTCTACCCCGTGTCGCGTTAATCGAAGGCATGAACGCTTCCGTCGGCTGTGGTGCCGAGACACCGTTCGAACTCCTAGGCCGCCTTGGAGAAATGCTCGCGAGCTTGCCGAATTTTGAGAATCGCCAGATTCCGGGTACTCGCTTTGTTCTGTTACTTTCACTCCGTGTCAAACAACTATGCCAACCAGGTTAGCCGGGCGTGAACATCGTTGTCACCAATCGCGACTTCGGATGCGCCCGAGCTCGGATCGAACTCTGCGTCGGCACTTTCCAAACTTTATCCGCAGCAATTTCACGTGGAGAAGATGATCGACATCCTTGCCAATCAAGCCGTTTACGACGCGCTCACATACGGCGAAGATCCCGATCGCATTGCGCTCGATTGGCAAGACGATCTTGGGAATTTTGAAAAGGTCCGCGAGCGCTATCTGATCTACAAGTGAGACCTCTAGTTAATTTCTTTCCTCGAGTTAATTTCTTTCCTCACGGCCATTCCCGTTAAAATGATTGCGTCCTCGGGAGCATTTCCTGCCATGAAGCTGGGTAATCTCAAGAACCCCGTCGCCGATGCTTTCTACCGCTGCGCCGGCCCCAACTGCGGCATTCTTAAAAAAACTTCGGACCGCTGGTGGCTGATGTGGACTTCAGAAGTGAACTACAACCAGCCCGTACTTTATCTCTGTGCGTGGGATGAAGAGATCGCCAATCGCGAAGGCGCACTTCACGTCTGCGGCGAACTGTGCGCGCAGCGGTTGCAGTCGCAATTGATGGGGAACATTCGAGAAAGTCAGTTGCGAAAACTGACCATCTAGGAACTAAAAGTTCGGGTATGGTGTCCACAAGCGTATGAACATGTATCCTCGCACTCTTTGGGCAATATGGCCGTGGCTCTCGACTTTGAATCGCATGTTTGTGCTGATTTTGGCTGCAGTGAGCGTCTATTCAATTGTTTCCGCAATTGCTCTAGCTAAGCGCACCCATGATCTAAGAAATTGCCGTAAGGAAGAACTGACCGGCCCGATTCGCTATCGTATCTCCGTGCTGCAAAAGCATTGCGGAAACGTGCGGCAAAGTCTAACAGCCACGTTCTATCTGTTCGGGCTGGTGTTCTTCGTGGGGTTGCAGAATGCACCAATTGTGGTTGGAGATGGCCCGCGCATCCTCTCCTCAGTGATTCTCAATAACTTTGTTTTCGATTTCATATTTGCGGCGAACGTGTTTGCCGTCTTTTTTGTTCTTTCACTTGGATCAGTGGCTAATTTCTAATCGGTTGCAACGTTGCGCGCTCCATTTGGAACGCCTAATTTAACTTCAAATTCTCGCGCAAAATTCCAATGTCCTTGTCTCCTCGCCCTGAAACGTTCACAATCACCACGTCCGACTTTTTCATCGCCGGCGCGGCGCTTGATCACTTCCGCAACTGCGTGCGCCGATTCAAGTGCAGGAATAATTCCTTCGGTCTGCGCTAGCAGCTTGCAGGCTTCCAGCGCTTCGGCGTCGGAAGCAGACACATACTCAGCCCGGCCGGAGTCCGCCAGCCAGGCGTGCTCCGGGCCGATCGACGGATAATCCAGTCCCGCGGAAACCGAGTGCGTGGCCGCGATCTGGCCGGCCTTATCCTGCAACACGTAAGAGTACGTACCCTGCAGAACACCCGGCAATCCGCCGCGAAACCGAGCCGCGTGGTCGCCCAACTTTTCGCTGCGACCTCCGGCTTCGACGCCGATCAGCTTCACTTTCTTGTCGCCGATGAAGTCGTGGAAAATCCCGATTGCATTCGATCCGCCGCCGACGCAGGCGATGATCGCCGTCGGCAATTTGCCTTCGGCTTTCATGATTTGAGCGCGGGCCTCGCGGCCAATGACTTTGTGAAAGTCGCGCACCATCGTCGGGTACGGATGCGCTCCGAGCACACTGCCAAGCAGATAATGCGTCGTGCGGACATTCGTCACCCAGTCGCGCATGGCTTCGTTGATGGCGTCCTTCAGCGTGCGCGAACCCGCATCCACTCCGCGAACCTCAGCTCCGAGCAGTCGCATGCGGAAGACGTTAAGCTCCTGGCGTCGCATGTCCTCCGTCCCCATGTACACCACGCATTCAAAGCCGAATAAAGCGCAAACCGTCGCTGTCGCGACGCCGTGCTGTCCCGCGCCGGTTTCCGCCACCACGCGGTTCTTGCCCATGCGCTCTACAAGCAGAGCCTGGCCGATGCAGTTATTGATTTTGTGCGCGCCGGTGTGCAGCAGGTCTTCGCGCTTCAGGTAGATTTTCGCGCCGCCAAGTTTTTGACTCAGCCGGCGGGCATAGAACAATGGCGTCGGTCTTCCGGCGAATGTCTTCAGGAGTTCGCTCAGCCGCGCCTTGAACCTCGGATCCTTTTTGGCGCGTTCGTATTCACGCTCAAGCTCGTCAAGCGCGGCCATCAGCGTCTCGGGAACGTAACGTCCGCCCCACGGTCCGAAGCGGCCGGGGGCAGCGCGTCCTTCACCTCGAGGGTGCTCCATCCTAGCCGCGTTCTTTGCGGCTAGGGTGGGTAAGTTGACTCTTACAGGAGAGGGTGCCCCACCCTTCGCGGTTTTCGAAGGGTGGGAGCCACGAACCTGCGCAGCGTGTCTCTTGTTGATTGAGGCACTGGCCATCTAGTTTCTCGAGTTCTCCTGGTCATGATCCCGCACAGCTTTGATGAAGGCGCGAACCTTGTCGGGATCTTTTTTGCCAGGGCGGGATTCAACCCCGGAAGAAACATCTACGCCCCAGGGCTGAAGGATTGACATGGCTCCGGTCACATTTTCGGGTGTGAGGCCGCCTGCGACGACAAAGCTGAATTGCTCCCTCAGTTCTGACACGATGGGCGCAGCTTTCATCCAATCGAATGTCACACCCGTACCGCCAGGTTGCTCGTCATTGCGCGAGTCAAGCAGAAGAGCTCTGATCGCATTCTTCGCCTCTGTTCGCCAACCGAAGCCGCCCATACGGCTGTTCAGAAGTTGCTTCTCTGAAATAGCGTAGAAAACCTTCTCGGGAAGCAATCCCAACTCATGCAGCTGTTGACGGCTCATAGCAGGGGATGTCGGGTGAATTTGGATGGCAGTAAGTCGCGCTTGGTAAACGATCCTCTTGTTTGGCGGAGCCCCAACGAAAACGCCGACCTTCTCAACATCCATGGGCACTCCGGACACGATTTCTCGAACGTTTTCTGGATGCATCTTTCGCGGACTCTTCTCATAAAACACAAACCCCAGCGCGTCTGCGCCCGCTTCGACTGCGACTAGCGCGTCTTCGAGATTGGTGATTCCGCAGATCTTGACCCACGTCATCGAGAGCCGCCTGCTGTCGCTGCAGCCACCTCGTTCAGCAATGCCTTCAGCGCTTCTCCCGGCCTCGGCGCACGCATCAAAGTCTCGCCAATCAGAAAACCGTTGTAGCCGGCTGCGCGCAATCGCGAAACGTCTGCTCCGGTTTCAATGCCGCTTTCAGCGATCGCAACCACTCCCAGCGGCAGCATCTGCGCCAGCCTGAGCGCGACGTTCAGGTCAACCTTGAAGGTTTTTAGATCGCGGTTGTTGACGCCTATCATTTCGCATCCCGCATCCAGGGCGCGGCCCAGTTCTTCTTCATCGTGGACTTCGCAAAGCACATCCAGTTTCAGTTCAGCGGCGCGCTTTAATAGCAACAACAGCTCGCGTTGTTCAAGCGCGGCAACGATCAGCAGTATCGCGTCCGCCGAATTCGCCCGCGCCTCCAGAATCTGAAGCTCGTCCAGAATAAAATCCTTGCGCAGGCAGGGAAGCCGGGTCTCTGCGGAAGCCGCTCTTAAATTCGCCAGCGATCCCTGAAAGAACTCTTCGTCAGTCAAAACGGAAAGCGCAGTGGCTCCCGCCACTTCGAGTTCCGGCGCCAGCAGGCGGGGATCGAAATCGGCACGGATCAGGCCTCTCGACGGCGAAGCCTTTTTTAGCTCCGCAATAATTGCCGGACCGGTGAGGCTGGCGCTTTCAATGGCTTTTCGAAAGCCGCGCGGAACATGCCCTTCAGCCCGCTCCTCCAGTTCAGGCAAGTTGGAGTAGGCGCGGCACTCGGCAACCTTTCGTCGTGTAGCGGCAAGGATGTCTGCGAGAACGGCCATGGGAATCTAACGATTATACGGGACTGAAACGCGAGCATACGCCGCTCCGCGAGGTCACTTACCTCATCAGGACCATATCTCCAGATGGCCGGTTCGGGTCTGATCGTAAAAAAAACTACGTATCAAGATTACGAAGCTACTCATCCGTGCCGGCGAAGCGAAGCTTGCCGGCGTTCTTCGTCATCAACCCTTTGAATCGTTCAACTGCCACAACTTCTTTCAAAGCAACATGGATGGCTTCGGTGCGGGATTTCACGCCAAGGGCCTTGACGGCTTCGTCAGCTAAATCCGTGTCCAACCGGATGGATGTCATGGAAATGGCCATACATACAATGTAGGGCATTTGTATATAGGAGTTAAAGCAACACGTCCTTCCGCACGGGCTGAATGCTGAGCGCTGGGTGCTGCTTCTAGCTCCCCTGCTTCAACTCCACCAGCACTTGCCGGGCAATTTCTTTCAGGGTTTCGAAGACGCCCTGGCCCTGGAAGGCGATGGCCTCGAGTACGGGTTCATTCTTGCGCTGCAGTTCTTTGGCGAGGGCTTCGACGGGAAGGACATTAGGCAGGTCGCGCTTGTTCAGTTGCAGAACGTAGGGAATCTTGTTGAAGTCGTAGCTGTGCTCTTTCAGGTTCGCCATCAGATTATCGAGCGCCTCGGCGTTGGCATCCATGCGCTCCTGCTGCGAATCGGCGACGAAGACAATGCCATCTACGCCCCGCAGAATCAGCTTGCGGCTGGCGTCGTAGAACACCTGTCCGGGGACGGTGTAGAGGTGAATTCGCGTCTTGAACCCGCGTACTGAACCTAAATCAAGTGGAAGGAAATCGAAGAACAGCGTTCGCTCGGTTTCAGTGGCGAGCGAGATCATTTTGCCCTTCTGCTGTTCGGCAGTTTTCTGGTAGATGTGCTGCAGATTCGTGGTCTTGCCGCCGAGGCCCGCCCCGTAATAGACGATTTTGCAGTTGATCTCGCGGGCTGCGAAATTGATGAAGCTCAAGACGTTCCCCAGAAGGCGGACTTTGCTATCCGGAATCTTAGCCCCGAGACGCGAAGAACGTCCGCGCCGGAGAGCCCGGCTGTCCCCTGATTTTTGGACTTGTACATTGGTTTATATCACAGCAGGCATTACCCGAGGGATTACCCTGGTTACTACTTCGGACTGCCGCCGTCCTGACTTTAGCTGCCCCAGCGTGGCTAGTAACTAGCGTCCGGCGGGATTGGGATAGTACCCGTCCCGGGCATAAACATTCACGCACGGCCGTATGGATGACTTGCAGCTCGGCCGGTCCACCAGCACCTCGATATTACGATAAGCCCCGGACGGCGCTCCGCCGAGCCGGTAACCCAGCGTGTACTGGTTGCGAGCGTCACCGAGCGCCTGCGCATAGGCGTCCTCAATTCCGTTTCGAGTCAGCTCCTCAAACACCTGGCCGCCTCCGGTCGCGCTCACGTACTTCGGAAGAATGTCCGTATATCCAAGCCGCGGGATGTGGAGCTTTGCGAGCTTGTTATACCCCGGAATGGCCGATCCCCCGACGCCGATTGCATAGACGATGACGTTGTTTTTCAAAAGCACCCGCAGCACATCACGGTAGCTGGCGTCGCTGCGATACTCGCGGCCGTCACTGATGATGAAGATGATCTTTCGCCGCGACTTCTCGCGCTGTGAAAGGTCGATGGCCGCCTTGAGGATGGCGTCATTCATGACATGCGCTTCCTGTACCGGTGTATAGACCGTGGGCGCGCCCGGGTTTGCCGGCATCCCATTGATCATCGGCCCGTTGGGCCCGAGTGGCCCGCTGGTCACCGGCGGTCCATTATCCTGGCCTCGCGCACTCTGCAATTCCTCGAGCCTGGCTTCAAGCTGCTGCCCGACGGCTCCCCACCCCGAGAGTTGGCTCACCGTGTTGCTGTACGAGTAGATCGAAAGCTCATCGAACTGGCTGAAGGCGCCTTCGAGTGCGGAAAAGGTGTGGTTGACCTTCTGTACGTCCACGTCCTTCATGCCCAGATCGATAATTACTGCCGCAGACAGGGCAAATGGATCGCTGGTGAAGAAGTTCAGAGTCTGTTTTTTGCCGTTTTCAAGGACGGTGAAGTCTTTGGAAGTCAGGCCATTTACTAGACGGCCGGACTCATCTTTCACCGTTACCGGAACCGTCACCTGGTTTACTCTCGTGATAATCGTGTAAGGCCGTTCTTCAGCAGAGTCGGTTTCTTTGGTCGCGCCCCCTTCCGGCACGGTCTCAATATTGATCGGCGGCTTTGCACCCGGGTTGGCGCCAGTTGGGCCCGGAGGCGCAGGATTTTGCTGATCGCTGCGGGGCGCCGGCTGTGCCTGAGATGACGGCGGTGGAGGTCCCTGCTGCTCGGGGGCCTCCTGCTGCGGTTCAGGCACAGGCTTCGCGGGTTGCACCGTTGACGGTGCGTCTGGAATGCCTTCATCTTTTTGATTTTGTGGGCTGGCAGCCGGGGTTTGCGACGCGTTACCCGACGTAGACTGCGCGAGGGTAAGCCCGCTGCCAAGAACTACGCACAAACCCAACAGCCCAACCCGCCAAAATTGTTCGTACCGTTTAAGCAAGAACGTCCCCCGCGTTGTTCTTTGTTGTGGGATGCCTGAGCAGGCAGATTTGGTGCATCTAACCCGTAGAAGGATAGACTAACAGAAACCAATGGGGCCGGAATTCATGCGTTTCTTTCTCCCAAAAAGCGTAGCTGCTTGGTTCATCGGGCTTGCAATGCTGTGCTCGTCCGCGGCTTGGGCACAGGACGTCCAGATGGTTCCCGATCAACAGGATCGAGACTCGGCTAACAAATCACAGCAAACCAAGGACGACGACCAGGAACAAACCCCTACTGAGACGTTGAAGGTCAATGTCAATGTCGTCCAGTTGTTTTTCAACGTGAAGGACAAAAAGGGCGGCCTCATTCCCAATTTGCCCAAAGAGAAGTTTCAGCTTCTTGAAGACGGCAAGCCGCAGACCATCAAATACTTCACTGCGGAATCGAACCTGCCCTTGACGCTCGGCATCCTCATCGACTCCAGCGGCAGCCAGGAGCGGGTACTCGGGATGGAGCAGGAGGTCGGGGGAGCATTTCTCAGCCAGATCATAAGAGAAAAAGACATGGCCTTCGTCATGGACTTCAATGTCGGCGTAAGCCTGTTGCAGGATTTCACCAGTAATGTACGCAGGCTGAAGAATGCGCTCAACAGTGTGAAAATTGATACCGGCGGCCAGGTCGGCAGCATTCCCGGCATGGGCGGCGGGCCGGTTCCGACTGCCGGAGTTCCCAAAGGTACGTTGCTCTACGACGCGGTGTATCTGGCGTCGCACGATCAGATGGGCCAACAAGTGGACCGCAAAGCCATGATCCTGCTCACTGACGGCCAGGACCAAGGCAGTCAGTACAAGATTAAAGATGCCATTGAAGCCGCGCAGAAAGCGGACACGATCGTTTACGTATTGTTATGCGCTGACCGAAGCGCATACTTTGGGTTTGGGATGGGCTATAACGGTGACAGTGAGATGAAGAAAATGACTGCCGAAACCGGCGGACGCGTGATCGACGTGGGAAGTAAGCCGGAAAAGCTTAAAGCCGCTTTCGACCAGATTTCGCAGGAACTGCGCAGCCAGTATTACATCGGATACGTTCCTACCAATCCGGTCAAAGATGGCGGCTACCGTAGAGTGCAAATTAAATCGGATGATGGCTACAAGATTCAGGCGCGCAGCGGCTACTACGCCGTTCCGGAAAAGCAGTAGCGGTCCCATTCCTATTGATTTGTAATCGCGACACGAAACGTGGGCTTCGTCTTTTCTGCCGGGTCCATTTCGTAATTCTGTGTCGTCTTTGAGGGATCGTAGCCCCGCCACAACCAGATCATCTCCTCGGGAAACTCAGCGGCTCCGTGCGCGGTATTGTGCGTGCCCTCACTAAAGTCAACTAGAATGTGAAATTCCCAACCATGACTCTTCCCGCCTGGTTAAAAGGCCTCAACGCCGAGGTCATCGCGTGCACTCGCTGTCCTCGGCTGGTTATTTATCGCGAGCAGGTGGCGCGAGAGAAGCGCCGGGCCTATCGCGATCATAACTACTGGGGCAAGCCTGTGCCGGGGTTTGGCGATCCCGATGCCCGCGTCATGATTCTGGGATTGGCGCCCGGGGCGCATGGCTCCAACCGCACTGGGCGTCCGTTCACTGGAGACGCATCAGGAAAATTCATGTATCCGGTGCTATATGAAACCGGCTTTGCGAATCAACCCTGCGCCACCGATCGCAATGATGGGCTCATATTGAAAGATCTCTACATCACCGCTGCGGCGCGTTGCGCCCCGCCTGACAACAAGCCTCTGCCGCAAGAGTTGGCGAATTGCGCGCCGTATCTGGATCGTGAACTTCACTGCCTGGGGAATCTCAAGGTAATCGTTGCGCTGGGCAAGATTGCATTTGATGCGTATTTGAACTACTTGAAACGGCGGGGCGAGCTGCCAAGCAGGAAGGCCTACATTTTTAAGCACGGCGCCAGCTACAAGATGTTTGATGGCCGAACGTTGCTTGCTTCCTACCATCCGTCCAACCAGAACACCCAGACCGGCAAGCTCACCCGGGCGATGTTCGTGTCCATTTTTAAAGAAGCTGCGCGTATTGCCGATGAATAGGCTGGCGGTCCGGCGGAAGCCTTTCATACTCTTTCATAGAAAGCGTTGTGGGCAGATAGCTCTGTGCACGCTCTCCCGTTGTGCGCCACACGATTTGCGAAGCGTGCATGCAGGCCTGGCGGGTGCGATTCAGCAGGCCACGCATGAGTAGACTGGACAACGCGTGGCCCGGGCCGGCAGCCGCCCGCGTTTCTGCTTGGGCGTTTCCAGCTAAAAACCTACAAAGACCGGTTCAACTTCCAATCGCACGCCCCACGTCTCTTGCACACTCGCCTGAATTTCATCCTTTAGCGCCACAATTTCCGACGCACTGGCGCCGCCCCGGTTGACGATTGCCAAAGCGTGTTTGCTGGAAATGCCGGCGTTTCCTTTGACGTATCCCTTTAGGAAGCCGGAATTCTCTACCAGCCAGGCTGCGGAAATCTTTCGCTGCTCGGCCAGCGCCGGATAGCTTGGGATCAGCAGATTTCGAGCCGATGCCTTGCGTTTCAGCTCGTCGAACTCGGCGCTCGACACGACCGGATTCTTGAAAAACGACCCAGCACTGTGGCTGTCGGGATCGCCCGGCGTGAGCAGCATGCCTTTGTTGGCGCGAATCGCGCGCACAACATCGCGCACTTCCGAAAGCGATGGCGAAGACCCGTGTTCCGCGAAATATTTTTGCAAGTCGGCATAATGCAGAGCTGGATTGCCGTCCGGAACGAGCTTATAGCTCACACGTAGAATGATGTAGCGCCCGCGCTGGCTCGAATTGAAGATGCTTCGCCGATAATGAAAGCCGCACTCCGATGCTTGCAACTCGCGAACGCGGTTCTCAGCGAGATCAAACGCTACAACCGAAGCGATCGTCTCCGAGACCTCTTGCCCGTAGGCGCCTACGTTCTGTACCGGAGTTCCGCCCACGCTTCCCGGAATCCCGCTCAGGCATTCCACGCCGGCAAGACTCTCCGAGACACAATCAGCTACAAAGTCGTCCCAATTAACTCCCGCGCCCACATCGAATCGAATCTTGCCGTCATGATCCTGCCGCCCCAGTTCCTCGAGTCCAACCTGTAATACCAGGCCGCTCCAACCGCGATCGGAGACAACCAGGTTGCTTCCGCCGCCTAGCACGAACAATGGAATCTCGTTGGATTGTGCGAAGCCGATGGCCTGCTCCACCATTCGAGCGCTCGTGGCTCTGACGAAATAGCGAGCCTTGCCTCCCACACCCAGCGTGGTGAGCGGGGCCAGTGGAACGTTTTCCTGAATTTCAGTTCCGGCAGGTTGCATCGATCCGCTCTCAATATATACGGCATATACGGCGCGGGCCGCATTGCACGGTAAACCAGCAGCTTCATACTGATGACGGAACAAGGATTTCAAGTTAATATCTCAATAACTTCTGCCACGAGGGAAAGAACAAGCATGTATCCAGAGATAATGGTTATTCCAATGCGTGAAGAGCTTACGCAGCTGGGAGTTCAGGAATTAAGGACTGCTGAAGCGGTGGACCGCGAACTCGCGGTACGGCAAGGAACCACGATGGTCGTCGTCAACTCAATATGTGGTTGCGCTGCCGGACGAATGCGCCCCGCAGTGCGAGCTGCCTTGCAAAATTCGTCCAGGCCAGACCGGGTGTTTACCGTTTTCGCAGGACAGGACGCTGCCGCGACTGAGCGTGCCCGCTCCTACTTCACCGGCTACCCGCCTTCATCGCCTTCGATCGCGCTGTTCCGCGAAGGAGAACTCGTCCATATGCTGCAGCGCAGTGACATTGAACATCGCGACTCGGCTGATATCGCTGGCGAATTAAAGCGGGCCTTCGACCAGCATTGCGCGACGCCGGCCTGAGTTTCGCTGTGGCCTATTCCTTACGGATAAACTCTCCGGTGCTGGCGTCCACATCTGCTACCAGTTTGGCGTCGTTGCGGCTGCTGCCGTAAATCACGTGCCAGACCAGGTCGTTGCCGCTGCGGTTCCAGTCCAGAAGATAAACCACGGGAAGATTGGGATTGGCTTGCAGCGTTTTGTCGCCACCGTGTTTCTGTGCAACTTCGAAGGCCTTGTCACTATCAACCTTCAGAAATTGCATGTCGAAGTCATTGCCGGGCGTGTAGGCATCTTGCGTTCCGGGCGATATTCCGCGAGCAGGCGCGTCAGGAGAATCAACGCCCGACCAGGAATACGGTTTCGAGGCCCTCATCGATGCCGATGCAAAAGAAGCGCGCCAAATGGCCGCTTTGCCCTCATGCCCGTTGTTCTCACCAATCACTCCGGACTGCAGTTGGTACGGCCGGATGTCTCCCGCCCACCCGCGAGCAGCCACAAACAGCTGCTGGAATGCCTCACGTCCGGTCAACAGCTCAGTAGGCTTGGGTTTGGGTGCAGGTTGTGGGGCTTCTGAGGTGCATCCCCACAGCGCCACGAGCGTAAGCAGCGTCAACGCCAGTCTTTTCATTCGCACCTCCAGGTACTAGCCTGCATAATAGTTTGCGACTGATATCTTCCGGCAACATTCTACTAGACTGTCATGCATCCCAAATTTGTCAGGCTGCGAAGGACGCTTTCCGATGCAATTGCTGGAATGGATATCGACGACCTCTGCCGCCATCCCGAAGGCAAGTGGAGCACAGCGGAAATTCTCGATCACCTGAACCTTACGTATCTCGGAACCATCAGGAACCTGGAACGGCGAATCGCCGAGGGAAAGGCGTGCCCTGAAGGCGATCGCAGTAAAAGACGTTGGGCCCGGCTTGCCGTGACCCGCTTCGGCTATCTGCCGAACGGGCGGAAGTCGCCGAAGCGAGTGCTGCCGCGCGGAGTCCCGCCGCAGCAAGTCACTTCTGAGATCATGGAAAACATCGTGCGTCTGGACGGTGTGATCGCGCAATGTGAGACGCGTTTTGGTAGAGCCTACTCACATCGTATCCCCCTAGCGAAGTTAAAATGCTTGAGCGAGAAACGCGTTAGGGAGCTGGCCGGACGGCTCCGCAAAAGCCGGGAGGCCAGCGACCGGGACTACAATCCGCTGTGTCCACCGCCTACTTCGTCCTGATTCGCGAGATGAGAGACGCCTACAATCATCGCTTGCGTTTGGTGCAGTCGGCTCGACAACGCGGCATCAAACCCACCGCCCGCTTGTTTCAAACCACCGTTCCCACTGTGCGCAAGTGGCTGCGCCGTTATCAGCAGCAAGGACCGCGCGGCCTCATCGAAGTTTCTCGCGCCCCTCATCGCCAGCCCGGCAAGACTCCCGCCGACATCGAACAGCAGGTCGTCGCACTCCGCCAGCAGCTGTTCACCTTCGGAGCTCGTCGTCTTATTCGGGAGTTCGACCTTCCTCTCAGTCATCGTGCCTTGGAACGCATCTGGCGCCAGCATGGCCTGCTCAAAAAACGACCGCGCAAGTATCAGCGCAAACAAGACCTCGCCCACATCAAAGCCACCTGGCGCGTCTTTCAGCAGATCTCCGCCGACACCAAGGATCTCGACGATATTCCCCGCTACTGGCCGCAGGCCCAGGCTTTCGATCTGCCGGCCGTCGAATACACCGCCCGCGAAGTGCGCAGCGGCCTGCTGTTCTGGGCTTTTGCCGAGCGCCGTTCTGCGGCTGCCAGTTCCATCTTTGCCGCCCGTATCCAGCAGCACCTCGATCGTTGCGGCATCTCTCTGCGCGATCTGGTCTGGCAGACCGACAACGGCTCCGAGTTCATCGGTGGCCACGATCGTCGCGGTCACCCCACCGGATTCCCCACCGCTTTAGGCGACAGCCAGCACGTTCGCATCCCTCCCGCCGCTCACACCTTCCAGAGCGATGTGGAAACCGTTCACCGCCTCGTCGAAGATGAGTTCTTTGACCTGGAATCGTTCCACAGTCGGGGCGACTTCCTCGCCAAAGCCTTTACCTACCAGCTCTACTTCAACCTGGTCCGTCCCAACTCTCATAAACAAAACCTCAGCCCTTGGCAGATCGTCGAGCAACTCCAACCCCGCTGGCCGCTCCAACTCTGTTTGCTTCCACCTGTTTTCTTGGACTATTACTTGAACCACTCCGGGGGATACGATCTCCCTAGGCACCCCTATCGGGGTCGGCGAAGAGCTAAAAGATGTTGCCACAAAATGCTGCGCCTTCGAATTTGTTCGTTGAATCCAATGCTGCATGGGACAGACCTCAAATTCGAAAAAGCGGCTGCCATTCACTCAGTTCGACGTCTTTACCTCCCTGCCTCTCGAGGGCAACCCTCTGGCCGTTTTTCCTGATGCAACCGGCCTGAGCGATGACCAGATGCAAGCCATCGCTCGCGAAATGAATCTGTCGGAGACCACTTTCATATTCCCGCGAGAAGCGGAGATCGAGAAAGAACGCGGAGTTCGCGTGCGCATTTACACCGTGCAAGAAGAATTGCCGTTTGCGGGACATCCGACACTGGGCACGGCCTTTGCCTTGCGCGGAAGCAGCGGTGCCGCGGAGATTCGCCTGGAGCTCAACGTCGGCACGATTCCCGTACGCTTTGAAGACCCGCCCGATCAGCCTGCGTTTGGCGAGATGACCCAGATCGATCCGGTATTCGGAATTGTTCATGATCGCAAGAAGATCGCTGAGGTGACCGGCATTCCCGTAGATGACATTGCCACTGATCTTCCAGTGCAGACGGTCTCGACCGGAGTTCCTTTCACCGTGCTGCCTTTGCGCGATCTCGCGGCTGCGCGCGGGCTTGCGATCAATCAGGCGCGCGCTTCGGAGTATCTGACCGCCTCTGGCGGAAAATTCTTTTTCTGCGTAGCCCGTGAAACGGTTGATCCTTCTGCCCGCCTGCACGCGCGCATGCTGTTTTACAACGGCGAAGATGCTGCCACCGGCTCGGCTTCCGGCTGCGCTGCCGCCTGGATGGTGGAACACGGCGTCGCAAAGCCTGACGAACGCGTAACGATCGAGCAAGGTGTTGAGATGAATCGGCCCAGCCGAATATTCGTCCGTGCCTCGCGACCTAATGACCGAGTGGTTAATGTACGGGTCGGTGGAAATGTTGTTGAAGTTTTACGCGGAGAACTTTTCATCTGATCCGCACAGGCGGCTTCGTCCGCGAAAAACGCGTGTCTGCACATACGCGACTATTTTGCAAGGTGGAAGAATCCGCATTGGCTTCCGCGTTACTTTACACGCGGCGTCTCCGCCGATAGGATTCAGTTCGCTCTGGTTGATTTTTCAACTACAAACTTTTGAAATTTTTCGCGCGGTAACTTTTTCGCGCGCCTGTGGAAGGTCCGATGAAGCCGAAAAGAACGATTCTCTGTGTTGACGACAATGAGCAATCCCTCTCAATTAGAAAAGTAATGCTTGAAACCCGCGGCTACCGGGTGCTGGCTTTTTCCGATGCGCAACAGGCCCTCGATCGTTTTGCCGAAGGTGGTGTGGACCTGGTGCTCACCGATCTGGTCATGCCCGGCGTCGACGGCTCAAAGTTGATTGAGGGCGTAAAAGCCCGCTCCCCTGAAACCCCGGCAATCCTGCTCTCCGGGAAAGTCAAAGTTTACGAACACGAAACCAACGCGGACGTTTTTCTGGCAAAAGGCATGTACATTCCGGCAGACTTGCTGGAACGCATCCGGCTGCTGCTCGTCCGCAAGCGTGGCCCAAAACGCGCACACGCCCGTGCGCTAGCTCCACCGCCAAACCAACGGGCGGCGTCGGCGTAGAACGCCGCACTTTTCCCTTTCGTCAGCAAGCACCGGACGCGGCAGAACGCTCCACCACGGCCCTTGTTGTAAGATCAAGGTTTCATGCCGGCAATCATTGAAGCGGTTGATCTTCACAAGACTTATCACATTGGCAAGGTGGACGTTCCCGCGTTGCGGGGAATCTCTTTCGCGGTCGAGAAGGGCGAGTTTGTCAGCATCGTGGGCCCTTCCGGCAGCGGCAAGTCCACGCTTTTTTATCTGATCGGCGGACTCACCGGCGCCGACTCCGGCAAAGTCATCATTGATGGCGTGAATTTCACCGGCCTCTCCGATTCTGCGCGCACGCGGCTGCGCAAGTCCAAGATTGGCTTCGTATTTCAGAAGTTCAATCTGTTACCGACGCTTGATGCGCGATCGAACATTGACGTCGCGATTGATATCGCGGGCAAGAATGGCAGCCGCGACACAACCTACTTCGACAAGATCGTTGGATTATTGGGCCTGACCAAACGTCTTGGCCATCGACCATCCGAACTATCTGGTGGAGAGCAGCAACGGGTTGCTTTGGCGCGGGCGTTGATCAATCGTCCGGCGATTGTGCTGGCTGACGAACCGACCGGGAACCTGGACTCGAAGAATTCGGAGATTGTGCTCGAGATGCTGCGCCATTCCAACCAAGAACTTGGGCAAACTGTGTTGATGATCACGCACAACCCTGAAGCTGCGGCGTATGGCGACCGCATCATTCACATGCGCGACGGCGAGATTGTGTCGGCTGAAAAGGACCCGCAGTGGCACACGGGGCATTGAGACATTGAGTCAATGGGGATTGAAATCATTGAATTTCACATCGTTGCGAGTCCAGCCGTACGCTGCGACATCATTTAAGTAATCCGATGATTCAATGATCGGATGGTTCAATGACTCAATTCTGCCATAGTTTATAATCTGTACATCGAGCGGGAGTAACTTGAGCCGTTTAGCGGGCGTTTGAGCCCGCTGGCGAAATCCCGAGCGCAGTCGAGGGATCTAGTCATTTGGTGGTTGAGCGGGAGTAACTCAGTGGTAGAGTGCGACCTTGCCAAGGTCGAAGTCGCGGGTTCAAATCCCGTCTCCCGCTCCAGATTTCATGCGGTCCTGGCTGCCGCCCGGCAGTGGACATTTTCCTCGCAGGACGCTACTTTAATATCCGGCAAGTCACCCCATCCAGCGAAAGCCGCGCTGAATGGTGACCCCGGGCAAGGCGCGGTACCCAAGTGGTAAGGGAGAGGTCTGCAAAACCTTTATACGTGAGTTCGATTCTCACCCGCGCCTCCATCTACAACCTACACAAAACAAAGTAAGTTACCAAAGATAGCTCCCAGCCTGTGTTAAATCTGTGCTACCGTGCTACTCACATGGGAGGTACGGGGCATGGTTCCAAGTATCACGATCTTTGTGCGGCACGCTGCGGGCTGTAAGTACTCCGGGGACGAAACCGCGAGGCGTTGCAACTGTAAGAAGCACCTCCGTTGGGTTCACGATGGCCGCCAATTCCGCCGTTCCGCCCGTACCCGGTCCTGGGAGCAAGCCGAAAGCGAGCGCCGCAAGCTGGAAGAGAGTTTTGAGCAAGGCATAAAGCCCACAGAGATTGCCTCCGATGACCGCAAGACCACGGAACGGGCCGTAGAGCTATTCCTGCTTGAGAAGAAAACCGAGGGCGTTAAAGCCGGGGTGCTCAAGAAGTATGAGCGTGAACTAGCCCGGTTAAATTCCTTCCTGGAAAAGCAATCGAAGTTTTTCCCGTCCGAGATCACAAAAGAGCTACTCACGGAGTACCGGGCCACATGGGACGATGTTTACCCGTCCTCCGCTACCCGGCAGCAAGTCCAGGCGCGTGTAAGGCGCTTCCTGCGCTTCTGCCACGATGCCGGATACCTGGAGCGCATCCCACGCCTCTCCGCTATCAAGGTGGACGTGCCGCCCACGATGCCCCTATCCACGAAGGAATACGAAAAACTGCTCGGCAGTGTGCCCAAGCAATTCAGCGGTGACAAAGCAAGGCGCGTGCGTGCGCTCATTCAGCTCATGCGGCACTCGGGGCTTGCAATCCGTGATGCCGTCACCCTGGAGCGCTCCGAATTGGTCCACGATGGAAAGAAGAAACTCTATCGAGTGGCCACGGCACGGCAGAAGACCGGGACGCCGGTATCAGTTCCCTTGCCTCCGAAAATTGCAGCCGAGATCCTATCCATTCAGAACGGACACAATTATTTTTTCTGGAATGGCAGTGGGCTAGAAACTTCCGCAGTGACAAATTGGCAGCACGATCTCCGCACGCTCTTTCGTAGCACCTTCGGGCAGAACACCCACTTTACCCCTCATTCCTTGCGTGACACGGCCGCTGTGGAATGGTTAAGCGCTGGAATCCCGCTTGAGGAAGTATCCAAGCTGCTCGGGCATACCAGCGTGAAGACCACAGAGAAGAGCTATGCGCCGTGGGTTGTGGCACGGCAGGACCGCTTGGACTCGCTGGTAGTTGGGACGTGGAAGAAGAAGTAGCCGTTAGGCCGCCCCTTGCTTCTTTGCGCAGTCCCCGTTTCGTTCATCAAGAGCGCGAGTCAGCGCGGCAATAATCTCCATCAGTTTTCGCGGGTCTTTTTCTTGTGCGGCTTCCTCGGCCAGAATTCGCCACCGCTCATCCTGCCCCATGTGGGTCCCTCATGCGAACGCGATGACATACTCTGGTTTTAGAATTTAACGCCAGCTATCTGGAGGGCTAAAGCGCCAACATACGCCACGAAGGCCGAGGACGATTAACGCCGCAGAGCCACGGAGCTAGATTTTCTGGCTTTCCTCTGTGCACTGCCGAGACGCGCATCGTCAATTAGTTGAATTGCGGTTGCGATCAGGATGGTGGACTCGTGCACCAACTCCCTTGAGCGTTCCTGTATTTTGCGGGACGCCTCAATGGCCAATCTAAGATGCTGGTCTTTCACTGTCCTGGAAATAAGAAGGCCGGGAAGCCGCTTTGCTTGGGGGCGGAGCGTCCCCGGCCCCGCTCGGAGGAGCGTGCCTACGAATTGTGCGCTGTTATTACCACGGGTGGATGCGCCAAAATGCGCCACGTGGGAGTTTGTTGGACTCAGTAGTGGTTCAAAACCGCGTCTAGTGACGGGTGAACAGGTAGATGAAACCGGCCACTGATGCCACAATCATTCCGCTAAATAGGGCATCCGGCCAAGCCCATCCACCGAAACGGGTAGGGTGTGCGACTCTCTTGAAGAACATGCTCTAGATGATATGAACGCGCGCGCGCCTGTGAATGCAAGGGAACGGCTGTTGAATCGGGAACCACGTTGTTAGCGATCTTGATTCGGGATGACAGATGCCGCGATCAAAGCCGCGTGGCAGCTCTTTGCATACCGCTTCCGGGGTCATTCCGTTACGCCACTTCGCGGTATCGCGGACTCCGCTGCTTTTCTTCACGTTCTAGCACCTGATTGAGTTCCGTTACAAGGTCAGTCAGCTTGTTAGGGTCCATCTCTTTACTGATTTGCTCCGCGAGCGCTCGCCAATCTCTAGGTTGTGGGGTCATAAAAACCGCCTTTATGTTTCGATCTTCCCAAGCTACTCTGGATTTAAAGGCGAGTCTGAGCAAAATTGCACATCACCGCGTTCCCTTTCGCCGATACGATTCATTCAATCAATCGTTTTTAAGGTGAGCCGCTCTATTCTCTCCAGCATAGGCGGCTCCATTTATTTTTGGGAAGAAGCCACGCTCAACACTTTCCGGCGGGCTTGCGTAGCATGCGAGGAAAATTGGCACATTCGTGTTTATTGAATGCTTCCCTCACTTGCGTGGATGGCTTACCATGAACGGGAGGGGTCATAATCCAGGCGCACGCGCTGCATCCCCAAGCCGCGAATTGTGTGTTTTCAAGCCAGACAAGCTCTCTGGACACCGGGACATTTTCTCATGAAAGCATCAAGACGTTATGTCCTGTGTCTTACATAGCTTTGGCGTGCTATCGCGCCAAAGGAAAAGCCCGCTGGAATCTTCACAGCGGGCCGCGTGTCCCTCAAGACGTGACCGGATTCTAGACACTGTTTAGCTCACGTGGACCGGCCATATCGCCACGATCACAACTCCGAGCACTAACAGAAGTGCGGCCACAGTGCAGTAGAGAACACTTCCCAGGGTGAGAGACTTAACAACCCCGCCCGCCACGGCTCCCTCACTGCCAAACATACCGTTGGCTCGGAAATATAGCAGTGTGAAAACGAAGAGCATACCCGCCCCAAGTCCAAGCCCTTTGACAATCGTCATGACCTTTCCTCCAAAGTTCGCCTCGCATAGTACCTCAAGCTCAAGCGGGAAGAAATAGCCCGCCAAAACCACAGGGCAGGCGGAGCGCTCACACTCCAAAAACCTGTCAAGAGCTATTTTCAAGGCAAAGTAGCACAATCTAGCACAAAAGTCTTTCCATTTTTCCCTAACCTCTTCCGCATCTTCCGCTTAATAACCGTGAAAGTAACAACGGTACTCGTACTGCTATCTGCGTGAAAATCGCATGGTATTCTGGTTTTGCTGGACGCGGCTCCGTAGAGTGATGACATTATCACACATGTTGTTTACATTATCACAGTGACATGATACGTTAGGACAATGACGCCGAATCCGATCACCGACAATCGCGCTAGTGGGGCAGAGAAATCTTTGCTGCGCTTTATCGCATCTGCCGCAAGACCGCTGAAAAAAGACCCGGCATTGACCCCTCTTGGGGCGTTCGATACCCTCCAGCGCATTCACCGGAAATACAAAGGCATGTGGTGGTCTATCTGGATTGTCTGTATGGACGGCTACGCCGATATCACGCCTTCCACCAATTTGAACGACGCCATTCACCGGATTGAGCAGCACGGCGGGGTTGCCGGAATCGTGGGTCTTACCGTCATCGCACGCCAGTTCACGCTGCTAAAGAAGCCCCTCAGAGCGTCGAAACGCGCTCACGAGCTTTTAGAAGTGAGTGGACAGGCAGCGGCAGACCGGCTCTTGGAGATCACAGAGCGAATGGCGGAACTTAAAAACCTATCCGAGACTCAGCAAGGGAAGAAATGACCCTCCTAACCATACCTAATCGAGAGCTTTGGTCTTCGGAATTGCGGGGTTGCTCAGTCAGTGCGCTCGTGCTGAAGGGGGACAACGGAGCGGTCCACATAGTCTTCGATCACGCGAAGCCGGAGGAAATCCAGGACGCGGGCGCTACCGGCGCGGAGCAAGTCGGCGCACTCGGATTGACCAAGAATCGAGAATTAAAAATCGTGTCTTTGCCCGGATGCGAATTGCAAATGACGCGCTGTGGTGTCGCGTTTATGTGGCAGATCGAATCGGCACAGAGTCACCACGATATGCAGGTTGCAGAGTTGGAACGGATATACCGGCTCGGGGAGGCAGCACAAGCGTAGGCGGAAAATAAGTTGGGCTTCAAAGCGTCTTGTACACGCCTGAAGCCCGGTAGCCAAAACTTTTAGAACCTGTGAGGATTCGCAAAATTCGGCATTTCTATTTTCGCATAGAGTTTCGGATTCCGTGGTGGGAATCGCATAAGGGGAGCTTAAACACAATGGCACAGAAAAAAGTAACTCGCGTACCGGATACGAAACTCTCGCACCGGCTTGGGGAGATCAGGCACCAACTTGAATGCCTCATTGAAGACCGCATGGCGGATGTCATCGCGGAAGACTTGGTGCAAGAGCTAGAGACGGCGCATTCGGCAATGGCCGGAGTTGCCGGGGATCTGAGAGAGGCAGGTTTGTAAGTTCGCTCTTAGTGAGCGACGGGGCGGGGTGCTCTCGATCCCGCTCCACCCAAGTTTAACGGTTGTGCGGCGCAACAAACCTGCGCTTTGGCGGTAAGCCGCATGTGCGGATAGGCGGTCCCTTTGGTGGGCCGGGCAGAAAACCAGCGCCCTTTGGTGACGCGGATATCTGCCGGAAGAGCGGGCGTTGAAGTCCGCGTGTGGACGGACGGGCAGGAAGTATTTCTCGCCGCGCCGGTACGACAGTCCACGGACTGCACATTTCAGCAAAGGTGGCATTTATGTTTACTCAGATTTTAGACGTACACGCGATTCAAGCGCGGGTTGCCGATCTCCGGCAGCGCCGCAAAGCACTTCTTAACGGGCGCGAATTGGATGCGCTCGCGGAGCAAGAGAAAGCCACACTCAGTGGTATTGATGCGCAGCTCGGATTTTCTAGTGAGCAGTTGCGCGAACACGAAGCCAAAGCACATTTCGGAGCGCCGAAAAACGGCGGCTTCGATTTCAACGGTCTTCGAGAAAGCATTAACCCCGGCGAAGGCAGCCTTAAGGGTTTGCTGCGCTCTGCCTTTGCTAACGCCACTCCAGAAGAGCAAGAGCAGATCAAGGAAACCGCTGCTTACCTTCGTGGGCGTATCGTTGCAAGCGCGAATCTCACGCCGGGCAGTGACGGCGGACTCTTGATTCCGTCTTTTGTCCAGGCCGCAATTGAGAGAAACTATAGCCAATTCTCTCCCGTTGTGGACGTAGCCCGTCTCTTCACCACGGAAACCGGAGCGCCGGAAGTATTCCCGGTCCTCTCGGATTCTGAAACCGCAGAGCAGCTCGATTCCGCTGCCGCAACCGGGGCAGACGCTACGGTATCGGGAGATACCCCGCCTACCTCGTTAACCGGCCCAACCCTCCACGCTTACAAGATCAGTTCCAAGCCGGTGTTTGTGCCTCGTGAAACTTTCACGGACTCAGACATTGACCTTGTGGGCGAAGTCTTCGGCGGGTTGCTCGCTCGCATCATCCGCTTTGAAAACCTCCGCTACACGGTAGGCAGCGGAAGCAATCAGGCGCAAGGCTTCCTCGCATCGTGCAGCACGTTGGACGCGAGCGGAACCATTGACCTGGACGAAATGCTGGACCTCGCGTATGCAGTCCCGGCGCTCTATCGTCCGAACGGCGTTTACATGATGGCCGATGGAACCGCGAAATACCTGCGCAAGATCAAAACAGGTCTTAGCGGGGACAAACGGACCATATGGACGGACTACAACCAGCGCGAGAACACTCCGGCCACGCTCCACGGATATCCGGTCTATATCAACAACGATATGGAATCGGTCGCCGTGGATGGCAGTTACGGCGGCAGCTTGAGTTCGCCGGTTGCATTCGGGGACTTCAAGAAGTTCGTTGTGAGGCAGGCGGAAAACAACCGGCCTTACGTGTACCGCTATCCAGTTCCGGCGAAGGATGGACAAGCAATTATCCTTTTCCGCCGGTCGGACTCAAAGCTGCTCGTGAGCCAAGCCATTGCCAAGCTCGCGGTTGGCTCTTCGTAAACCACTTTACCCGGGCTAGACGGGGCTTGCCACTCGTTCATGGTGGCGAGGTCTTCTAGAGGTCCTGTGACACGGCGGACCACATTGCAAACCGTGTCCGTAATCGGGGCGGGCGTATCCTGCCCCACAAGTTTCTGTAAACCAGCGGAGGGGAGCCGCTGGAATTTCTCCCGAGGTTTTCGCTATGGAAGAAAAACATAAGTCACAACTTGCAAAAGACCTAGCGCATGCGCTTTTTATCTGTCAACTGCGGGATGATCTGTACGAATTGGTAGAGGATGCGTCCGTGCAGGATAGGCGCACCGAAAAGCATGTCCGCGACATGATTCACACTTCTTACAGGAAAGCCACTGTGCTTTTAGCGTGCGCCATGAACCGCGAAGGCATACAGGAAGCCTCCGGCCAATGAGCTTTCTCGAAATCGCGCTCCGCAACGCTGCCCGTGGTTTCTCCGTGCATCCGTTGTACCCGCAAGGCAAGCGGCCCATTCTCGCGGGATGGCAGCATCAAGCCACAACGGACCGCCACACAATTGAAGAGTGGGCGCAAAGTTATACCGATGCCAACGCGGGCGTAATTGCCAATGAGCAGGTTTGCGTTTTTGAATCGGACAACTATATGAAACTCGTGGAGCTGCTCGGGCGCGAAGTTCCGGGTACATTCACCGTCCAGGCTCGGGCAAACCGTCCGCACTTTTACTTCCGGCCCACAGCAAAAACTAAGGCGCTGGGCAATCGGGATTTATTCGGCATTTTTGAGCTGAAGGAAAACAACCGCTTCGTAGTGGCCGAAGGTTCCACGCATCCAACCGGCGCAATTTACGCGATTGTCAACGATGCGCCGATTATTGATTTCCCGGATTGGCTCGCGGACGCATTGTCCAAGATCCTCAGTGAGCAGAAAGCGCAAGGGAAGGATGCCGCGCCGGTTGAAGGCGGACGCAATATCTACCTCACGCAAGTAGCGGGCAAGCTGCGCTATGCGGGATTGGGAAAAGATCCACTGGAAGTGGCATTGCTTCAGCACAACGAGGACGTGTGCAATCCGCCGTTGCCCGAGGATGAGGTTAAGCAGATTGCGGCATCCGTGGCCCGCTATGCAGTGCCGGAGCCGATGCCCGAAGTTACGATTGGCGAGGAAAAGAGGGTTACAGATTGGCGCGAACTGTTCCACACACGGGAAGAAACGGAGAACGCCCCGCCCATCTCTTTCTTGATTGACGGTTTCTTGCAATGCGAGGGCGTTACCGGATTGGCTGCGCCGGTGCGCGAGCGTAAGAGCCTAATTGCGCTGAATGTGGCTCATGCCCTTGTCACAGGCGAAAAATTATTCGATCACTTTTCCGTAGTGAAGAAACCGGAGCGCGTCCTGTATCTGTGCCCGGAGATGTCGCTTGGCCCCTTTTCGGACCGGCTTAAGAAAATCGGACTGCTCAATTATGTAGGTGAGCGGCTGTTCTATCGGACTCTCAGCAAAGATGGCCGCGTCACGCTCATTGACGAGGCGCTCAAGTCCGCTTTGCCCGGCTCTGTGGTGATCTTGGACACAGCAGTGCGATTCATAAGCGGGGACGAAGACAGCTCCAGCGATATGCGGTTGTTTGCGGATGAGCTATTCGCCTTGCTACGTGCCGGTGCTGAAGCGGTCTTGGTCCTATATCACTCGCCTAAGAGTCAACGCGGCGCGGAAGGCATGACGTTGGAAAATGCGCTGCGTGGCAGCGGTGACTTGGGCGCGGCATTGGCGTGCTGTTGGGGCACGAGGTTGCAAGACGTAAGCAAGCCCTATGAGTCCGCCAGCTTTATGGAGAACCTGAAGCAACGCGACTTTGAAAGCAAACCGTTTGAGGTCACATCCGGCCCGGATTGCCGAATGCACATTGTTGGGGACCCGAGCATGCGAGATGTGAAGTTGCAGCCCCGCGTTGGAAACAAGCGGAATCCAGATGGCATGGACGATGCCGCCGAAGCGTTCATCAAGGCCAACATTGATCGTTATAAGACCGTCCGCGAAATGGAGAAACAGCTAAAGGAAATCGGTATCAAACGGGGCACAACCTGGATAGGAAAGGTGCGCAACCGGATCACAGGCACGGGCGTTACGCGGGACGCAGCTTAACTCTTGTACGCGGCCCAAGACCGTCAGTACATACACAACCCCGTAGGGGTGTGTGTACGGATGTGATGATCTTGTACGTTTGTATTGATTATATAGGGCGCGTACAGCGTACAAGCGAGCGCAGGGCTGGCAATGGCCAGAGCGGTGAGCATAAGGTCTCGCCACGTTCCCCTCGCTCAGACAGGTTGGAGGTTGCCCCTGTAGCTGGCGTTGCGTGTGAGACTTTCGATTTCGGAAAATCTCTACACCCGATGTCCAATAGGCCCGCAATTGGTAACTATACGTATTTTTGAATAAATCTCATTTCGCTTTTTATTCGCTTCAGGTAGAATTGCCCCGTGGATGAGGGCCGCAAGCGCGTTCTCCTGATAGCGGCTGCAATCCTAGCCGCTCGCAAGCTGGCACAATATGACGGGACGAAGCGCGTACCGGCCACGATCAGCGCGATAGCGGACGCCGTGCGATGGGCGGAAGAGATTCTGAGAGAGATTGACCGGCGTTGGCCCTCTTCCGCAAGATGAGATTGCAAGAAGGCGTGAGTCTCACGTTCAATCTTGTAAAAGGGAGAAACTGTGAAGCGAATCACGTTGCTGCTGTTCGTCGTTTGTGCCCTCTGCGCCCTCACACAAAGCCAAGCCTATCCCACAAACACTGTTTTGGAGCGGATGGTCATGGTTGAATCGAACTATGGAAGAGGCACAATCTTTTCGATAGACGTTGATGGGCGCGAATATTGGATAACTGCAAAGCACATCGTGACCGGTGCGAAACGCCCGCCCTACGGAACTGTTGCCAGTCCAACCGTTTCGCTTAAAATCCTAGACCCGAATTCCGACCAAGAGAATTGGGTCCCGCTCACTTTCTCCGTTATTGACCCTGGTAAAGACATTGACATTGTGGCGCTCGCGCCGTCATATGCGATTTTGCAAAATCCTCTACCTAGTGCATCCGTCTCTGTGATTGGACTCATGCTAGGCGGCGATTGCGAATTTTTGGGCTTCCCGTTCGGCGGTGGGTGGCGGGCAAGTCTCCCTGGAGGTCAGGGATACTGGATGCCATACGTGAAGCATTGCGCCGTCTCCGCCATTCCAGCAACGGGCGGAGTATTTGTGCTCGACGGCATTAACAATCCCGGTTTCTCCGGGGGACCGGTGCTCTATCACACGGGTCCTAGCCAACAGATCGTTGCAGTGATTTCGGGTTACATTTCGGAACCCGCAGAAGTGATCCCTTCAGCGACACCACTCGTCAAGAAAAAATCTGTCGCTCCTTCCGGGAATGTAAAGGTCAATGTGAACTCTGGTTTCATAATCGCGTATTCGATCACTCCGGTGATTGACGCGATTCATAAGAACCCAATTGGCCCGTTGCGCTCACAGAACCCTAAACCAAATTGAGAACCTGCTTTTCGAGGTATTGACATTTGCTTGCGGGCAGCTCTTCAACTCGACGTTGCGGCAATACAAATGAGCAGGACCTTTACAAACGTTCCATCCATGCCGATTACGATACCGCGCACGGCATTCATCATCACAACATCACCAATTCGCGCTTGCGTTTTGCCGTCGCTGTAAATCGGTTTCATTGGCTATTTCCTCGCCTGATCTTTTTTACTAAAAGAAATCGCCGCTTGCCTGGATAGAGCCTTCCGAATTGGCAAACATCACTTTCAATTTGCGACCATCCTCAATTATGAGCGTGAGAATTCCAGCTTCGACAAGCCCCAGAGGATGCCAAGCGGGATGCCCTTCTGCGTGCGATATGCGTCCGCGCCTATCGCCGCCCACAAGTAATCCATCTAAGTTGAAATCGTGATATTCGTTGATGGAATAGACGACTGGAACGGATTCGTTGCTCGTGAATATCAGTTGCCCTTGTCCGCTGTAGGTCTTTATTAACTTCTCCATAGAATTGGAGTGTAACCCGCGTATATAGTTTTTGTGCTAATTTGTGCTACCGATCTGGCTATGTGGGACTTCTCGGACATCTACGACATCTTAGAATCAATAACATACTGTGTTTGCAATAGCGTTAGGTGTTCGATTCTCACCCGCGCCTCCATCTACAACCCTCCAATACGTAGTTTCAGGTCAAATGTACTAACCAGCAGGCGCCTCGCGCACTTTGGCGCTGGTTTATTCTCCGTCCTGCCTGGCCTGGTGACGACTCGAAGTCGTTGATGTATCGATGTAGCCTGTTCCGTTTTCGTAACAAAACGCACTTTCATATCGCGATTTGCGGCGGCGGTGCTCAGATCTCTGCGGGGGCAAGATCATAAAATATGCGCGTTCTACGCTGCTGCTTCGATGGAAATCGCTTGGAACATTCCCATCAACCGCTGATATCTTGGATCTTTGCTCGTGGAATAGCGCGGGATCTCACAATCTTGCTTCTCATCCTGCTAGTAAACATGCTGAGCGCCGGGCAGGACCGCTCCTCGTTAAGTAACTACGCTGCTAAACCGCTTCCTAAAAGACCTCTCTGTGATCCCGACGAGGCACCATATAATGCGCCCGAAGGCTACGCCTGGACCTTCAACCCGAAGACCTGCCACTGGTCGTTAGTTTGGTCCCCATCGCCGGTGATCGTGGACACAACCGGCAAGGGCTTCCAGATGAGCGATCCCAACCAAAATTGGGTGACATTCGATCTACTGGGGGATGGCACATTCCATCGCTTCTCATGGCCCGAGCACGGATCAGGTAACGCGTGGCTCGTCTATGATGTCAATGACGATGGCCTCATCACCAATGGCAAAGAACTGTTCGGTAGCTACACACAACACAGTGATGGCGGAGTCCCCCATCATCCGGACCCGAACGGATTTCTGGCGCTGGCGTGGTATGACAAACGCGCCCAGGGCGGGAATGTGGATGGGATACTCGACAAGACAGACGCGATCTGGAATCACCTGAAACTCTGGATCGACGATCACTGCTACAAGAAGCCGAATGCTCCCTGCACATCGGTTCCGTCAGAAGTACATAGCCTGGAATCTGCTGGCATTCACAACATAGCGCTCGTCTACGATGCGAGCCCCGGCAATGAAGACCAATACGGCAATGAGTTTAAGTTTTACGTCGCGGTCAATGTCGATCCACAGCAGGACAAGAACAACACAAAAGACCCTCGCTCCTCAAGAGATCCTCGGCGAATGTATGACGTGTTTCTCAGGGTGGCCGATCAGTAAGAATGTGAAGGCATCACAAAACGACCCGCCTCGAAGAAGAGGCGGGTTTTCAATTCGACGCAGTGCCCCGCTGCGCCCACACCCCGCGTCGAGCTCCCGCTTCGCTCACGCACGCAACCTGTCCCACCGTGTACTAACTATTTCCAATCATGCACTAGCGATTGCTGCAACGCATTGAACCTAAGTTGATCCCTCTCTAGATTCGATTCCTGCCACCTACGTCTTCGCGCAAAAATTTTAGTTCCCCAAGGTTGAGCAAAAATGAGAATTTTTTTCTGTTGTGTTTTGTTATCGGCACTTCCCTGTTTCGCCACCGTGACGGTCTCTTCCCCATCGACCGGCTCAACCATGACGTCGCCTGTGCACTTTGCAGCGACCGCGACCACGAGTTGCGCGAATGGGATATCGTCGGTGGGTATCTACACCGCTCCCTACGTGCTGGCATACAAGGTTTCGGGCGCGAGCCTCAACACCTCTTTAACCATGGCGCCGGGGACGTACAACACGGTTATTCAAGCCTGGGACAAATGTGGCGCATCGAGCAAGGCGGCGCGCACCATCACGGTCACGAGCACGACTACAACCCCCGGCGTTCCTGCAAGCAGCCATGTGTTCCTGCTGGTGGAAGAAAATCACAGCTATTCAAGCGTGATCGGCAGCTCGTCGATGCCATATTTGAACAGCTTGGCGTCGAAATACGGGCTCGCGACGCAATACTACGCGAACACCCATCCTTCAATCGGGAACTATTTCATGATGACCGCGGGTCAGACCATCACCAACAATGACAGCTTGTGCAGCACTGTTAGCCAGGACAACATCGTCCGGCACCTGCTCACGGCGGGGAAGACATGGAAGTCCTACGCGGAAAGCCTGCCCTCTGTGGGTTACACAGGATGCGGCGGTTCTCCCTACGCGAGAAAACACAACCCGCTTTCTTACTTTTCAGATGTTGCCAACAGCAGCGAGAAGAACAATCTGGTTCCGTTCACCAAGTTTGCCTCGGACCTGGCAAACCATACGTTGCCACAGTTTTCATTCATCGTGCCGAACCTTTTGCATGATGCGCACGATGGTAGTCTGGCGACCGCGGACTCGTGGCTGAAGGCGAACATCGCTCCGTTGATCGCAAGCTCGACGTTTCAGAATGGTGGACTTTTAATCATCGTGTTCGACGAGAGCGTGGACACGGATACGGCGCACGGCGGCGGGCACGTTGTCTCGGTGGTGATCGGGCCGAAGGTGAAGGCAGGGCACAAATCAACCGTGCTTTATCAGCATCAGAACACCTTGAAGACGTTGATGAAGGCGCTCGGGTTGTCAAGTTATCCAGGGGCCTCGAGTGGAGCAGCAGCTATGACGGACATGTTCTGATTCGGTTTACGACGGCAGCAGTGACTACGGCTAATACCCGGCGCTGAAGCGCCGGGCTATTGGCAGCCGCCCGCTACGCGGGCTGAACTTGAGGCTACACTTGCCCGCTACGCGGGCTGAGTTAGGCATAGAGTCGCGCGCTACGCGGGCCGAATCATGGGTTGCGGCCTGCACAATCTGATGCGGCGTTGCGCTACATTGCATTGCACAAGCCCTCCTGGTGCGGTTCGCCCGAATTCGCTGCCCCAAAGTCCCCTCTCCATTTAGAATTCCTCAACTGGTGTGAACAAGATCATCTGGATCCTGTCTGCAGCATTCGCGTTGACGGCGGGCATCACCGACCTGCGCTGGCGCCGCATTCCGAATTGGCTGACGTACTCGGCGATTCCGTTGGCGATCGCTTTGCACGCTCTGGCCGACGGCTGGCGCGGCGCTGTTCTGTCTCTGGAGGGAACAGCCTTGGGCTTGGGCATACTGCTGCCATTCGTCCTGATACGAAGCCTGGGTGGCGGTGACTGGAAGCTGGTCGGCGGCCTGGGAGCGTTCTTCGGGTGGCATAAGCTGATAGAGGTCCTGATCTGGACGCTGTTAATCAACGGATTAATGGCGTTCGGAATGATCATCTGGAAAAAGCGTCTGCGCCAGACGCTCCGCAATATTGGCCGCATGTTCGCGGCTTTCTTTCATCTGCATTTGCCCGGCCAAGACCTGACCATCGACAACCCTGAAGCCGCGAAAGTCCCCTTTGGGGTGGCGGCAGCCATAGCGGTGCTGCTTTATACTGCGTTGCAATACCCGTGGAATGGATTTTGAAGTATGCAATTCAGAGCCAGCAAAATCCGGTGGAAGCGGCTGCACGAGAAGGCCGGATCGGAGATCGCCGAGGCCGCGGTCATCCTGCCGATGCTTTTCATGCTGTTGTTGTCAATTTACTGGTTCGGTCGCGCCTTTAGTATTCACAGCACGATCAATCATGCCGCGCGTGAAGCTTCGCGTACCGCTGCCTCTCCGGCATGCGCAAACTGCGTGGCCGCATGCACATGGACGGGCAGTTCCCTGCCATGTGATACTCAAGTCACCGACGTTGTAAACCAAACGCTTACCGCGGCCCATCTGGACATAAAGCAGGCACAGCCGTTTGCTCCGACACCAACTCCGCCGCCCTGTCCCGGCGTTTCGCCCGAGGGATTATGCGCAACCGATTCAGGCGGCAATATCACTATTTGCCGGAACGTAGCGCTGGATCAGAACAGCACGTCAGCGCAAGCCTGCGGAGTCATCATCAGCTTTCAGTATCCTTACCAATTCGCACTTCCGTTCACATCGCTCAACAATCAGAAAATCCTGCTGAAGGCGCAGGCTGAGACTCGGAGCGAAAACTGATGCTCGGATTGAGGAAAATACTTCACGAAACATGCGCTGCGCAAATCATGGAATTCGCCGTCGTCCTGCCGCTGCTCGCGGTGATGGTAGTTGGCATCTTCGACTTCGGCCAAGCGTTCAGCATTCGGCAGAAGTTGACATTCGCGGCCCGCGACGCCGCCCGCTTCGGCAGCAGCCAGCCGACAAACGATCTCACGCAAGCCGTGCCGGTTTCGGTGGCTGCGATTCGCGATCTGGTGGATGCTGATTTGATCTCTGCCGGGCTGAACGATTGCGGGCTGGGAACAATCTCACCAAGCGGCGCAGTTGCATGGAGCGCGACGGGGACAGCCGGGACTTGTCCGAGTTCGGCCACGTTCACGTTGACCATTGACCGCGGCTATGTCGCACCGCCTCTTGGCCAGCCGGGAATCAACGTACCCGGCGCTGGGGAGCCTCTGCGGCTGATTTCGACCCACGTGACCATGAGCTATCCGTATCAATGGCACTTCAACAGCGTAATCAAGCTGCTGGTCCCAAGCGCGACCTATGCCGGAATTACGCAGATCACGACGGATGCTGTCGCGCCTAATCAGGATTAGTGATGAAACCATACTTACGTCGCCAGAAAGGACAGACCATCGCGCTGGTGGCTGTTGCCATGGTCAGCTTTGTGGCTATGGGGGCTCTGGCGATTGACCTGACCAGTTTGTATTCCGCCCGCGGCGAAATTCAGCGCGCAGCCGATGCGGCCGCGCTGGCGGGAGCCAAGGCGTTCGTTGACTCCGGCGTGACCACCGATCCGGGGAACTCGAATTTGCAAAGCATCGCGACAACCATGGCGCAATCGTACGCTGCCGGGGCTGCATCCCAAAACCTAGTCGCAAGCGCCGCAGCTCAAGTCGTGACGGTCTCCCCGCCGGACTTCAGCCTTCCCGGAAATCCGCGTATCACCGTCACCCTCCAGCGAACCGGGCTGCCGCTTTTTTTCGCGCGAATCTGGGGCAGCGGTTTTGCGTCGGTGAGTGCTACCGCCGTCGCCGAAGCTTACAATCCATCGTATTCGCAATCGGGCAGCACTCCTTTTCTGCCGTCCGCTCCTAAGTGTGTGAAGCCGATACTGCTGCCCAACAACGATCCAGCAACCGGGAACCTACTCGTTGATCCTAAGACGGGTCAGGTCAAAACCGGAAGCGTCATCGGCGAACTATTCCAATACAGCACGGAATGCGGCCCCGGTGGCGGACAAGTGAAAATCTGCAATCTGCCGCCGGCAAAAAAGGGCCTGCCAGGATTTCAACTACCTAATCCTGGCCAGTATCTCCCGATGCTCGTGGGAACCACTCACCAATACTGTCAGGGAGCATCGGCACAGGGATGCTCCTCCAACGCATCGGATTTTGAACAAAGCGTTGAATGCTGCGACGGCACTCCCTTCAATGCGCCGCGATGCGGCACCAGCGCTACGATTGCTACCTGGGACCAGACTATCGATGCCTTCGGTACGCGTGGAGGCAGTCCTGTCAGTTCGGGCTTGCAGTGCCTCATTCACGCACACGGGAACGGTCAAGACACCCTTGACCCCAGCGCTTTCTCATCCGGCAAGGGCCCACTTTTGATCTCTCCTGGATCGTTCAATCAAACCCGTTACGGACTAGCGTCAGGAGCCATAATCGGGACCAGCGACTCGGTCATCACTGCTCCTCTGTTCGACAGTAGTGGCGGATTCCTGCCGGATAATGGCCAGGTAAGAATCGTAGGGTTCCTCACGCTGTTTGTTAATGACGTGACCGGAAACAAAGGCGATTTCACTGCGACCATCATGAACGTGACTGGATGCGGTAACTCCCCGAGCTCGGCGCCTCCGGTGTCGGGCGGCGGCGTTTCTGCAATTCCTGTCAGATTGATTCACAACTGAGAGCTAAGCGAACGGCTAGATGGTGGGCGGGGGATCGGCAGGCGGTCCGTTATCGGGCGGCAAAGGCTGCTGTGGCGGCGCTTCCTGGGGGACAGGCGCTGTGGGTTCGCTGTTCTCCTGCTCAACATTTTGAGCGGTCGCGGGAGAATATTGCTGCCCAAAAGCGCCAGGAGCATCAGCATCGCCGTCTTTGCGGCTCAGGATCACGCTGCGCAACATGTTGGGATCGGATTCTGACCCGACCACGACAAAATTAAGTCCTGAACCGTTGAGAAGATCGCTCAAGACTTCGCTGGCAGTTCCTGGGCCGAAATCCCCTGCGACTTTCTGCTGCTCGGTGCCGGACGGAATGGCAATTTCCGCTCCGGTCACTTTCTGGATCTGAAACAACACCTCAGAAAGCGTGGCATTGTTGCAATGGATGCTGAGGGACCCATTCGAAAACTGGATGCTCACGCCATTAATGATTGGCGGACGGCGGACCTGCGAGCTCACTGGTTTGAGGACCGCTGGCAGGATCTGAGTTCTGACGATCTGCGCTTTGGTGGTTTGTTGCTGTCCGCCGGTCTGCGTTTTTGTGGAAACCCATCCAATAGTGGACTGCACATCTGCTGAACCCTGTACCTGCCCACCCACGGAAATCAGCAGGCCTGACGCATCAGGCACAACCCGATACCATTGCGGCGTGTTGAGATCAACCACAATGCGCGTCACCGAAGGTTTCTGGGAATACAGGCTGGCACGCACCCTGATTACCTCACCGCGATTCACTGCGATTCTGCGGAGAGCGGCACCGGGCGTGGAGTTCGGCAGGTCGATCACCAGCCGCTCGGGACTCGAGACCATCTGCACCTGTGGGGTCAAAGCCGAACTGGTTTGAATGTGCAATCGAAAAGGATTTTCGCCGACAACCGAGATTTTCTCGATGGACGCGGGACGCTTGCTCTGCGCGCCGGCCGGCAGGGCCAGCAGCGCGAGCAGCCAAAACCCGCATAAATTCTTAGTGGATGACATCACTGATGCGGATTCTAGCAGCGTAACCTCTGTGGTAATCCGCACTTTAGTTCTAGCCCTAATTGGCTGAACCCGCGGCGTCACCTCTTATAACGATAACGCGCGATCAATGCCGCAGTCCCGGAGACCATCAGTACGACCGTTCCCGGTTCCGGAACGGGCGGCGGAGGTGGTGGCGGCGGATTGTGCTGGCAGCTTTGGGAATTGTTGGTTTTGTTCGGGGGACAACCGTTTCCGGTGGGTAGCGTGACCGGCCCGCTTCCGCCTCCGATGGGAACGGGCATGAAGCCGCCGGGCGGTGGACCTCCTAAAAATGCGTTGCCCGATGACAACAGGGGCATCTCCGGGTCCAGCGGCAGCAAGTCGGAGCTCAAATTCGTCGGGAACAACTCTTCCCTGCCGCTGGCTACGGCATCCGGCGAATCGAGCTCAGCAATCGTGGGTTCTTGCGGCGACGTTTCCGCCTGCGGCAGCACCGAAACCTGATTTCCGCACCGTGTGCGCGCAGTCTTGTGACCATCCGTCAACAGCTTTTCTCCTACCCGCAGGCTGGCCTGTTTGCGCGTCCAGTAAATATGGTCGCCGCGGCGATAGGAAAGATAGACCAGCTTGGGCTGATTTACCTCGACAAGGCGTGCGTGTTTGTAGTCAAAACCGTTGTAGTGTTCTGCGACGACGGGATCATGGGCAGCGGCGCTCTCAAGTTCCTCGGCCGACCTCACTCCACCCGGCACAACCGAGTACGGATACACCAGCCGGCGGTTTCGCGCCTGAATAGTCGCAGGTTGCAGCGTTCCCAGGGTCGAGAGACTGGGAAGATTCGATGGGCGGGTGGCTTCAGCATAGGAGTGTGTTTCTTCTCCCATCCAGCGCAGGCCCAAAACACAACCAATGACCAATACCAAGAAAGCCGCGCAACGAATCACGACACCCGCGGCAGATCGTCTCTTCTGTTTTTGTCTTACAGCCCTAACGCGATGATGCTTCAACTAAGCTCTCCTACGCACACGACGACTCACAAAGTGGGAGGGGGAGAGACTACAACTTTCGTTGCAGTTGCCGTGCCACACGGCCAACCCAACCTAAAAGGTAAGTACCTCAAATGTTTGCAGATACGCCCCTGCTGTTGGACGGGATGGTAGCAGAGTAGGAAAAACCTTGCACAATAAATCTTTGTTGATAATGTGGGTTCTATCTGCTTGGATCGACGCCTGAAGGACCATAAAATCCAGCAACTTACATTGTTGACTGGCTTGTGGAAATTGCGTCCCGAACTCAGACTGAGATTCCTTTCTGACCGCCAGTACGGGTTATATTGAAGCCGATGCCAAAAAATCCAACCAAGGCTGACGCGCCGCGTTTCGCAATCGCGATTATGGCGGGAGGCAAAGGCACGCGGCTTAAGTCCAAGCACCCAAAGGTACTCCACGAAGTCGGCGGCAAGCCTCTACTGGCGCATGTGATTGCTGCAGGCACGCAGGTGGTCGCCCCGGCTGACGTTTACGTCATTGTTGGCCACGAGGCTGAACTGGTCCGGCAGGCAGTCGCTCAGAGTGGAGTGCAGTTTGTGTTGCAGGAACCACAACGCGGCACGGGGCACGCGCTCATGTGCGCCGCTAAGAGCCTGGCGGGCTACGATCACGTGATTGTGCTTTCGGGTGATGCTCCGCTAATCAGCGCCGAAACCATTCGCCGACTGCGCGACTTTCATCTCCAGAAAAAGGCAGCGATGACGATCCTGAGCGCCAAGCTCGAAGATCCGACCGGGTATGGGCGGCTTATCCGCAAAGCAAAGAGCGATGAAATTGCAGCGGTGGTCGAAGAAAAGTCCTGCACGCCCGCGCAGCGTAAATTGCGTGAGATCAATTCCGGCTTCTACGCCTTTGCGGTCAAGCCCCTGCTGGAAAATCTGCCGAACTTGAAAACTGACAATCCACACGCCGAGTACTATCTGACCGACATGGCCGCTGTTCTGCGAAAAGCGAAACAACGCGTGGTCGCCACGCCAACTGACAATCCATCCGAAATTCTGGGCAGCAATACGCGGGCAGAACTGGTCGAACTCGACAGGAAACTGCGGCGGGAGAAATGCGCGAAGCTGATGACTGAGGGCGTGACGATTTTCTATCCGGAGACATGCGTCATTGACAGCGAAGTGGAAGTCGGGGCGGACACAACCATCGAAGCGTTTGTTCAGCTTCTCGGAAAGACTCGTATTGGGACGGACTGCCGGGTAAGGTCGTATTCCGTGATCCTGAATTCTGAAATCGAAGACGAGGTGCTGATACGGACGGGATGCATTCTGGATGGCGCTCGCGTGGCCAAGGGTGCTGTGCTGGGGCCATATTCGCACCTTCGCCCCGGCAGCGACATCGGAGAGGGGGCGCACGTCGGCAATTTCGTTGAAACCAAGAAGGTGCGTCTGGGCAAAGGATCGAAGGCGAATCATCTGACTTACCTTGGCGACGCCGAGATCGGCGCAGGCGTTAACATCGGCGCAGGCACGATTACCTGCAACTATGACGGCGTGCATAAGCACACCACCACAATCGAAGACGGAGCCTTCGTGGGCAGTGACTCAACGCTGGTGGCTCCGGTAAAGCTGGGCAAAGGATCGTATGTGGGCGCGGCGTCGTGTATCACGGAAGATGTTCCGCCGGAATCGCTGGCCATAGGCCGCTCCAAACAGATAGTGAAAGAAGGCTGGGTGAAGCAGAAACGCGCGCGCAGAGATTGAATCCCGCGCAACGAAAAGCACGGTGTTGCTGATTTGCGGTTTCAAATCTTTAACCGCAAAGGACGCAAAGATCGCGAAGGAAATGGTTAGCGACAAAACAAGAAGAGCTTCTTAGGCTTTCTCTCCCAACAACTCCTTCAGCTTCGTAAATCCTGCCCGGCTCATGGGCAACCTGGCGCCGTCGCTGAGAATTACAACGTGCGTGTCTTTTCCGTAAGGCTCCAGGCGAGCCACGCGCTCAAGATTCACGAGGTACGAGCGATGAATGCGCACAAAATTTTTTGGATCAAGCGACGCCTCTAAACTCGATACCGTCTGCTGCTTCAAATATTTCTTTCCCTGACTCGCCAACGCAATGTAATCGTCCTGAGCTTCGGCATAGTCGAGCTTGGCAACCGGAATAATCTGCACGCGGGTGCCGTCTTTGACGACGATTCTCTCGGCATATTGACCCGCGGTGCGAGTGGCCGCAGACAGTTCTTCCGGAGACGTGGACATCTTCTTGCCGATCCGCTCTTTGGCTCGTTGCAATGCCTCATCGAATCGTTCGGCGCGAAATGGCTTCAGCAGGTAATCCACCGCGTGCACTTCAAAAGCGCGCAGCGCATGCTCATCGTAGGCAGTAGCGAAGATGACGGCGAAATCATTGCCGATCAACTCCAGCACCTCAAAGCCATCGAGCTTGGGCATCTGGATATCTAGAAATATGAGATCCGGTTTGATCTCTGCCACGGTTCGCACTGCGTCGAATCCGTTAGCGCATTCGGCGACGACCTCTATTTCCGGATGCGGATCCAGCATCTCGCGGATGACCTGGCGGGCCAGCTCTTCGTCGTCCACAATGACCGCTCGAATTTTTGCTGTCTGCTTCATGCCGTTTGCGAAACCGCTTTCATCTCAATGGGCAGTTCGATGGCGACTTGAAATTCGCCTTCGTCGGCACGGACATCAAAACGGGCACGGTTGCCGTAGGTGGTGTCGAGGCGCCCACGCACATTCTTCAGCCCGATCCCGGCGCCCCGTTTTCGCGGCGCATCCGCATCAAAGTTATTCCTCACTTCAATGGACAGCCGCTCCGACATTCTGCTGCTGATCTCAAGCCGCACCCACCCGCCTTCAGTCAAGGTCGCAATACCGTGACGGATGGCGTTCTCGATCAACGGCTGCAACAGCAGCGTAGGAATCATCGCGTTGTGAGCGTCAGTGTCAATTTCTTCTTCGACTTTGAGCCGCGCGCCAAAACGAATCTGCTCCACCGAAAGATAGGCGTGAATAAGGTCAAGTTCTTCTTCCAAGGAAATCTGCGCCTTCTCTCCCAAACCGAGGGCCTTGCGTAAAAACTCTGCGAGCCGAATGCACATTTCTCGTGCTTTCGCCGGATCGCTGGCAGTAAGCGCGCTGATCGAATTCAGGCAATTGAAAATGAAATGCGGATTGACTTGTGCCTTGAGGGCCTTTAATTCAGACTCGCGCGCAAGCGCCTGAGCTTCAACCGCACTCTTTTCGGCTTCCTGGGTTTCCTGGTTGGAAAGCAGAATGTAAAACAGCGCCGTCGAGAGAAGGTACAGAAAAGTTCCCATTGCCCATATCAACGGGCCCTGACGTTCGACTTGTGCTCGCGCCCCCGCGAAGTAATCAGTCGATGCCAACGCTATCGCCAATCCGGTTGCGACCGCCTTCCAGATAATGCCTGCAACAGCCGCAGCCGCGAAGTGCGTCAACCACGAAGCCGAATTTTCAAGTCGAATATTGCGGCACACATACCAAGCCGACAAGCAAACGAAGGCATAATAGAGACACAGTGGAATCGATAACGCGAGCGCGAGGGACCACGTCATTCCGCCGAGCGCGACGAAAAGATAGGTGAGGACGGCAGAGATGGGTCCCCAAGCGGCGAGATAGAGAACCAGACGACGAAAATGGCCGAGTATGGGATGCATAGGGCGGGGGGTCAGTTCTTGACTTCAATTCCTCCGAACATGGCCACACCTTTTACGACCAGAGTCTTGGTCGGCTTGGAAGGATCGGGCTGAAAGTGGCGCGTCTTGTCTTCGTAGGCTCCGAAGACTCCTACGCCTCGCATGACCACCTGCCAGCTTTCCGGAACGCGAATTTCGCCGCCGCCAAAAATGGCGTTGGCTTCGACGACCGCCTCCGGGCCATCGATGTCGGCGTAGGTGAAGTCGAGTTTGTAGCCTCCGAAGACGGCCATCATGCGCGCCCCCCGGAAATTCTTGGTGTTCACCTGACGGTCGCCGCCGCCGAAAATGTAGAACGCGTCAAAATGCGAGTTCGAAAAAAACGACGGGCCTTCCTTGCCCAGCGCCTGCCACAGCATCGCTACTCCGGCGATGATGATGAACACCGGCCACAGGTCCCAGAAATTCACATGAATGATGCCCATCTCATTCACTTGGAGGAAGAGGCCGAGCGCGATCAAAGCCACGCCGGTGGCGCGGCCTCCGGCATAAACAATCTTCACCAGCCCAATCAAAATGAAAATCATCGGCCAGAAGTGCAGGACGAAGCCCTCGGGGAGATAGCCGGTCTTTTCCAGCAGCAAAAAGATACCGGCGACGATGAAGACCACACCGCCGATCACCGGCCCACGGTCCTTCTTAATTTGGGTTTCTGGTTCCACGTTGACCTCCCATGAGCGTGACAGTCTTGTAAGGCCTATGCGCACGCCGCTCGCGTGCTTTGGCGATCCATAACGCAATTCCCAACGCGATCAGCAGCAACGGCCAAAACCGGATCAGGTGCAATTCGGTAAGGTGTCGCAGCCAGGACCACTCCGTCCAACTCACAGCCGCGAACAGTTTACTCTGCAACACTGCCATACCCGCGAATGCCAGGCCGGCGGCCATGATTGCGTCCTGATTCCAGAAGGGGCTTTGCTTGCTTGCCATCTCAATTCTCCTCGTTTGGACTGATCGCAGATTAGCGATCGTGTGCGGGCAGCGCTTCCACAATTCGGCGAATACGGGGAATTTACCGGCCAGTGACGGAAGGTCCCGACCAGGAGCCGTAGCGTGCACCCGTCCATCCGAAATATTTACAATTTAGGCGCTTGACATATTCCTATATAGGAATATATATTCGGATCATGGCAAGGGCGGCAACCACGACTGATGTTTTCAACGCCATTGCTGAGCCACGACGCCGGCAGATTGTCGATTTCCTGGTGGATGGCAAAGAGCGCAGCGTTGGCGATGTCGTAATGCGGCTCCGGCTGGCGCAACCCGCGGTGTCGAAGCATCTCGGAGTGCTGCGTAAGGTTGGGGTGGTGGCGGTCAGCAAACGCGGCCAGCATCGCATGTACCGGCTGAACGCGAAGGAGTTAAAACCCGTGCATGATTGGGTGAAGGAATACGAGCGGTTCTGGACGCATCATCTCGACCGCATTAAGGAACGTGCGGAACAGAAAGTCAACGTGCGGCTGGATATGGCATCTCAGAGGAAAACTCAAGAGGAGAAATGAAATGGTGACGAGCACAACAGAAGAGGTCGTACAAAAGTTGGAAATCATACGCGAAACCGAAATTGCGGCGCCGATGGACGTGGTTTTCGAGACGATTCTCGAACAACTCGGGCCGCTGAACGAGACGCCGGAAGGCAAGGCGTTGGCGATGAAGCTAGAGGCGTGGCCTGGCGGACGGTGGTTCCGCGATTTTGGCAACAATGCCGGGCACCTGTGGGGCCACGTGCAGTCCATCCGTCCTAACGATCTTCTGGAGATTCATGGGCCGCTGTTTATGTCGGCGCCGGCAGTGTCGCATCTGCTGTATCGCCTGAGCGAGCAGGGCGGCAAGACTATCGTCAAGTTTTCGCACCGCGCCATCGGGCAGATTCCAGCCGACATGCTCGACGGGACGGCGGTCAACCAGGGATGGAGCTTCCATCTTGATCGGGTAAGGAAGTTTGCCGAGCGAAAGAAATAAGTTTGACAGCAATCTAATAAACAACGAAGGAGAGCACGATGAGTTCCGCGATCACAGATCAAAAAGTCGTAAGCCGAAACCAATGGCTGGAAGCGCGCAAAGCGTTGCTGGCCGAAGAAAAAGCGCTCACGCGAAAGCGCGATGAACTTGCCCGCAAGCGGCGCGAGCTGCCTTGGGTGCAGATCGAAAAACAATATGTGTTCGAAGGGCAGCAGGGAAAGGTCATGCTTGCGGATCTATTCGGCGGTCGCAACCAGTTGATTGTTTATCACTTCATGTTCGGGCCGGACTGGGAAGAAGGCTGCCCCAGTTGCTCGTTCGGCATGGACCACATCGGCGGAACGCTGGTACATCTGGCGCAGCGGGACGTTGCGTTCAGCGCCATTTCACGCGCGCCCTGGGCGAAGCTTGCGAAGTTCAAGGAGCGCATGGGATGGAAATTCCCCTGGGTGTCTTCGTACGGAAGCGACTTCAATTGGGAGTTCCGCGTGTCGTTCAAGAAAGATGAGCTCGCAGACGACAAGCGCTACAACTTCGGAACCAGCAGCCACCCTGGCGAAGAAGCGCCTGGTATCAGTGTGTTTTACAAAGATGAGAATGGAGATGTGTTCCACACCTACTCCACCTACGGGCGTGGGCTCGAACCGATCATCACAACTTACGATCTGCTCGACATGACGCCGAAAGGCCGGGATGAAGATGGGCTGTATTTCCCTATGGCATGGATCCGTCATCACGATCGTTATGAGAGCGGGCAACTGGCGGATGCCGACAGACCGTACTGGCCGTCGGAGGCGCAGGTGGCCGAGAAGCCCAAAGCGACTGAGCACGCATGCTGCTCGGAGGCGAAGTCAGCATGACTGCGCTTCCCTGCTGTCAGTCAGTTGCTAGCGAGAAAGAGCGGGCCGATCATCTCGGCCCGCGTTCGCTGCGGCGTTGGTCCCGGTTTGCGGAATGGACGTTCCCCAGTACGATCCTGCTTCTGCTGCCGAAGTGTCCGCTGTGTATTGCGGCGTATGTGGCGGTCGTGACAGGAGTGGGGATTTCCGCAGGGACGGCGGCGTTGCTGAAAGAAGCAATGGTGATCGTTTGCGTGACTTCGCTTGGGTATCTGGTTCTGAGAAGCTGCCACGTTCGGGGAACGGTCAGCGGCCGGTCGTCTCAACCCTCCATCAACTAGCCGGGCCCTTGAATGCGGCGTTAGAATCATTCATGGGAGACGATATGCCCCGCCTGACACCACAAGTTGCCGACCTCCTGGATAAGGCCCTGGCGCTTTCGATTGACGAGCGCGGCCTCCTTATCGACCGCCTAGTTGAGAGCCTGGATGACGTGCCCGCCGATGCGGGCGTGGAAGCTGCCTGGACGGAAGAGATCAAGCGCCGGGTTGATGAAATTCGCTCGGGGAAGGTAAAGATGATTCCGGGCGAACAGGTACTTCGGGAAATGGCCGACGAATTCCCCGATGAGTAAGACATTCCGTTTTCATCCGGACGCCCGTGTTGAATTCCGACAGTCGGCCCTCTGGTATAAGGAGCGTAGCCCACAAGCAGCGGCAAATTTTCGCGCGACGGTTTCAGATGCAGTCCTTACAATCAAGGATGCACCCCAACGTTATGCAAGTTACTTGTATGGAACGCAACGGTATATCCTTCGCAATTTTCCATTCTCAGTCATCTATCTGGATAGCCCCGAGAGCACTCAGATCGTCGCTGTCGCTCACCACAAGCGTAAGCCTGGATATTGGAAAGCACGGGTGTAAGGCGGAACCTAGGCGCTGGCTTTGTCGATGAGCGGCAACATGCCTTCATTGTTAGCTGCATCATTCGCGGCATCGAGCTCCAGCTGTTCCTGGCCGCTAAGCGCGCTCACACGTCCGCGATAGGTCTTCAGATGAGTTGAAGCTTTGTCGAAGGCCTCTTGAGCCTTGCCGAGACTCTTGCCCACGTTTTCAAACTGATTTTGGAAGTGATCGAATGACTTCTGCGCTTTCGCCAACTCCTGGCGGCTCTTCTCGAAGCGGCTCGCCACTTCGTACCATTTGTGAACCAGGGCGATCGTCTGCAATGTCATCAGCAGAGTATTCGGCGACACCGGGAACACATGCTGCTGGTTGAGCCAGTCAGCCAGATCCCGATTGCGCACTGCTTCCATATAAAGAGTTTCGCTGGGCAAATACATGAGCGCAATTTCCGTCGTGCCATGTTCAGGCTGGATGTACGCTTTGATGCGCTTACCTTCGGCCTTCATCACGCGCACGAATTCCACGCGCGCTTCGTCGAGTTGGGCTTCGCTGCTTTCCTCAAAGAAAGCCAACACCTGCTCACGCGGAAACTTCGCATCAATCGGCAGACGGCGATCCGGAAAATTGATCATGGCATCCACCCGGCCGCCGCCATTTACCGAGCATTGCATCTCAAACATGTTGGCCGGAAGAAAGTCGGACAGTAGACGTTCCAGGCTGGCCTCGCCGAATTGGCCGCGCAGGTGGGGGAGCTTCAACAGGTTATTCAGATCGTTGATCGAATTTCCGATGGCGCCGACTTCGCGGAGTTGCTCTTCGGCCGCTTTCAGGTGTTGCTGTACTTTTTCAAACTGCGCAAAGCCTTCTTTGATGTTCTGGTCGAGTTTCGACTGCACCTGCTCGGTGATCGCCATCAGTTTGGCGTCAACCCGGTCGCGAATGGATTCGAGGCTCTCAGCGGTCTGCTGGTTCAGGCGGTCAAACTCGGTCTTGAGGGCCGAGGTAGTCAATGCCAACGAACCGGTCAACTCGCTGCGGGTCTCAGCCAGGCGCTCCGACTGCTCCCGGCGGCCGGCCTTCATCTGCTCCTCCAAAGCCGCTCTGAGCTGGGTAAAACCTTCCCCCAAACGATCCGAAACCTGCTGGCGCATGTCCCCCCTGGTCCGTTCAAGGCGGGAGGCGATGTCTGCCGTGGCCGACGCGAACTGGTGGGTCAGGGCCTTTTGCAGGGCCTCGGAGCGATCCGCAAGACCTTTAATTCCAGCATCTTGCGAGCGCCCCGACCATTGGTGCATCAGCACCCATAGAAGTAGTACCACGAGCAGGACGATAATCAGGCCTAGAAGTAATGGGAGAGTGGCCACTTCGTAATATCTCCGGTGTAAGGTGCTAAGCCGGATTCTAGAGACTATTCTTTCCTAAGCAAAGCAGTTTCTCCCGGGCGCATCTGGAACGTAGGCATTTGGTCTGAAACACGCGGTTTCCGCGGGTTTCGGGACCGACAACGTATGTTCTGGGCCCTGATTATCGTGCTGGCGAGTTCGCTTGGCGTTTTTGCTGCAACGCCCGAGGCCGCGGATACGGCTCCGCACAGCTCGATGCAGCAGGTTTCGCCTTACGACACAACAAGTTACGACACCGGCGCCGAAAAACAGCTGCTAGAGATGGCGAATGCCGAGCGCACACGCGCCGGCCTGCCTTCGCTGAAGATGGACGACGGACTCCTGCAAGCCGCTCGTGCGCATGCAGTAGCAATGGCGTCGAAGAACCAGATCTCACACCAGTTTTCAGGTGAGCCGCCGCTGACCCAACGCATCTCGGCGAACTCTGCCTTGCACCTCGACCGCGAAGGCGAAAACGTCGCGGTCGCGACAACGGCCGATGACGCTCACCGGGCGCTCATGGCTTCGCCTCCGCACCGCGACAACCTGCTGAGCCCGAATTTCAATGTGGCCGGAATCGGCGTATACCGCAAGGACAACCGGATCTATGTCGCACAGGATTTCGGCGACAGCTTGCCGTCTTATTCTGTGAAACAGGCGCAGGAGTTGGTGGCCGACAGCGTCGAACAGCTCCGCGAGCAGGCGAAGATGCCGCGACTTCAGCGCGCTAGCAATCGTGGCGCTGAGGCCAGCGCATGCGCCATGGCGCAAGCCGATTCGCTCAGCGCGGCCGCGCCTCCGGCAGGCGCATATATGTTGCGCTACACCAGCATGCAGCCGGAAACGATTCCGTCAGCAATCTCCAAAGTCATTTCTCAACGCGGGCTGCACACGTACTCCGCCGGCACCTGCTACGCCCGCACTCCGAAATACCCCAACGGAGCGTACTGGGTTGTTCTGATGTTCTACTAGCGATGCCAAACTAGAGAGTGCTACTGCTGCACGGCTTGCTTGAGGCTGGGCTTGATGCCGACGGAAGCCAGGCTGGCGCTATCCCACCCGCCGCCAAGGGCCTTCACCAGCAGGACTGATGTCGTCAGGCGCTGGCCGAGAATCTGGGTGGCAAGACGCTCGTTGCTGAGAAGCGTTTCCTGCGCTGTTATGACGTCCAGATAAGTGACCAGGCCGCCGGTGTAGCGGGCGTTGGCCAACGTCAGGGCGCGCTCAGCATCGTCAACGGCGCGAACCTGTGCAGTATAGGCGGCGGACAATGCATTCAAGCCTGACAGCGCGTCTTCCACCTGTTGAAAGGCGACGAGTGATGATTCGCGGTAATTGGCGACGTTCTCGTCGTAAACCGCACGCGTATTTTGCAACACGGCGCGGTTGCGTCCCCCATTGAGGATCGGTTGCACAGCCGCAACCCCGAGGGACCAAAAAGTGCTGGGCGCGTCAACCAACTTTAGAATGTCGCGGCTGAGCAGGCCGGCAGCACCGGATAGCGAAATGCTCGGATAGAGTGCCGCGCGAGCCACGCCTATGCGGGCGTTGGCCTGGGCAACGATGCGTTCGGCTTCCGCGATGTCAGGACGGCGCTGCAGCAGTTCCGAAGGCAGTATGAGTGGAACGGCGGGCGGTTCCACGTTCAGCGCACGAATGGGAGCGACGAAATTCGAAGCCGGCAGCCCTTGCAGTGCCGCCAGTGCATGTTGAAATTGGTCGTGCTGCTGCTGCAATAACGAGAGCTGGGCGATGCTGGCGTCAAGAAACGTTTGCTGTTGGGCGACGTCAAGCCCAGAGGCGGCGCCGCCGGTGTGGCGGTTCTCGACCAGCTTCAGTCCGGCTTGCTCGAACTCGATAGCTTTGCGCACTACTTCCATTTCGGCGTCGAGTTCCCGCAATTGAAAGAAATCCCCCGCGAGTTCTGCGCTTACGATGAGGCGAACGTTTTCCAGATCAGCGGCTGAGGCCTGATATCCGGCATTCGCGGCGAGCACGCTGTTACGAACGCGTCCAAAAAGGTCGATCTCGTAATTAAGACTGAATGGAATCTGAAAGGTGCTTTCAGTATCGGGGCGTGGCGAAGTTACAGCGCCCAGCGTTGGGCGGTTTCCGGAGATCCGCTGGCGCGCGGCCGAAACCCCGCCGTTCACCTGTGGATACAGATCTGACGCCGTAATTTGGGCGAAAGACCGAGCTTGCGAGAGCCGCGCCACAGCCGCTTTCAGCGTCTGGTTATTGGCCATGGCGCGATCTTCGTATTGATTCAACTCAGGGTCGTTGAAAAGAGTCCACCATGAGCCTTTAGGAATAGAATCGGCGGGAACTGCTTGGTGCCAAGGCGCAGGGGCTTGCCAGTTCTGCGGCACGGTAACGTCGGGCTTCTGATACTTGGGGCCGGCGGCGAATGCCGAAACCGAAATCAACGCCACGCTAAGGCCGCGAAGCTTCATTTCGCACCCGCCTCCTTGACCGCAACGTGTTCGCCATCTTCAAGGGAGTCGGGCGGGTTCAACACCACGGCATCGGATGCTGCGACTCCGCTTAGCACTTCAACATCACGGCCGTAGTCGCGACCGATCACCACCGGTTTGAGTTGGACCTTCCCACTGCCGTCAACTACTGCGGCGCGAACACCTTCAGCCCGAAAGAGCAGAGCGTTCACCGGAACGGTCCAACGGGGAACCTGAATTTTTAGGTCGAAGTGCACCTGCGCGTAAGCGCCAGGCAAAAGCTCGCCCTTAGGATTGGGCACATCAATTTCTGAGAGCAAGGTACGGGTGGCAGGATCGATGGCTTCGGCAGTCCGGACTACGTTGCCGGAGAAGTCTTTGCCCGCAATCGAAGCCAATTCAATCCTTGACCGAACCCCGGGCCGCACCGACGGCGCATAATTCTCCGGAACGCTGACGTAAACCCGAATAGGATCAATGCGCGCGACATTGAACAGCTGTTGATTGGGCCCGTTGTTCCCGGCATTGATCAGTGCGCCGATATCGATGCTGCGCCTTGTGATTACGCCAGAAAACGGAGCGTAAACGTGCTTGAACGACTCCAACTGCTCCAGGCGGCGCACATTGGCGTCGGCTGCGGCCAGGTTGGCTAGCGCCTGCGTGTAACTGCTGTTGCGTTCGTCGGTTTCCTGCTGGGCGACGGCATCCATCTTCTGCAGGTTTTCCCAACGTTTGGCGGAAGACTTGGCGATTTCGAGTTGTGCAGTTGATTGATCGCGGGCAGCGCGCGCCTGCAACAGTTCCTGATCGATCTCCGGCGTCTCAATGTCCGCGAGCAGTTCACCCTGGCGCACGGTGCTGCCGATATCGTGGTACCACTTTTTCAAATAGCCGTTGGTGCGGGCGTAGATCGGCGATTCGGTGTAAGCCTGCAAGGTTGAGGGGAGGACCAATTCCTCCTGTGGCGACTCGGCTTTGGGATGAACGATGGACACGGTGGCGATAGCCAACTGTTCGGTTTCATCCGCCAGCGCGCGCCGCTCGCTGAAGCGAGACATGATGCCGATGATGGCAGCGGCCAGGAAGACCACGCCTAGTATTATGGCGACCAAGTAACCGCGATGTTTACGCCTTCCCTGATCGTCGTGCTGTGGCTCGGCTTCGAACACTTCGGTATCAACCATAGGACCATTCATAAAAGAAGTTTCCGGACTCCATTTTTGCAGACTGCGAATTTCTCAGCTCCGGCGCGCTGCCCGCTTCGCCAGCCATCCGTGAAAAACGCTAAACACAACCGGCACGAACAGCAGCGTTGCCACAGTGGCGAAAAGCAGGCCGCCGATTACGGCGCGGCCAAGGGGAGCGTTCTGTTCGCCGCCTTCTCCCATGCCCATTGCCATCGGCATCATGCCGATAATCATAGCTAACGCGGTCATGATCACCGGGCGCATGCGGGTGTAACCAGCTTCCAGCGCCGCTTTGACCGGTTCCATGCCTTCAGCCATGCGCTCGCGTGCAAATGAAATCAGCAAAATGCTGTTGGATGTGGCCACGCCCATGCACATCACCGCACCCGTCAACGCCGGAACACTGAGCGTGGTGTGAGTCAGAAACAGCATCCAGCAGATACCCGCGAGCGCGCCCGGCAACGCCGTGATGATGATGAACGGATCCAGCCAGGACTGAAAGTTGACCACGATCAGCAGATAAACCAGGACGATTGACATGACCAGTCCGAGGGCCAGCCCTTCAAATGAGGAGCGCATGGTTTCCACTTGCCCGACCACGTTCAGTGTGGTGCCGCGTGGCAGATGATCTCTAAATGGGGCCAGGATCTTATTGGCATCGTCAGAGACGCCGCCGAGATCGCGCCCATCGACGCTGGCGTAAACGTCAACCGTAGGCAAGATGTTGTAATGCGTGACCACCGCGGGGTTCGTCGTCGGCGTCACTGTAGCCAGATTGGCGAGTATCTCTGACGAAGTATTCGACGGCCCATTTATAGGCGTATTCATCAGAGCCTGAATGGAATCCATCTTGTATTGCGGTGTCATTATCGCTAGCGGATAGCTAACACCATTCTTGGGGTCAAGAAAAAAAGTCGGGCTGGTCTGAGAACTCGAACTCAGCGAGACCAGCACGTTATTGGCAACATCACGCTCGGTAAGTCCCACCTGCTGAGCGCGCACGCGATCGACGTTAAGGTTGAGGGTGGGATCGTTCATCAGTTGCTGAACATGGACGTCAACAGCACCGGGAACATGCCGCAGGCGATTGGCAATTTGCTGCGCCAGCAGAAAGTTCTGCGAATAGTTGGGTCCATTGAGCTGAACATCAATCGGCGAGGGCAGGCCGAAGTTCAGAATCTGGCTGACGATGTCGGCTGGCTGGAAGAAGAACTCCACACCGGGGAATTGCTGAGGCAAAGTCCTGCGAAGCTGCCGCGTGTAATCATCGGTTGGCTTGTGCTCTTTGGCGAGGCTTACCAGAATCTCTGCGTCGGAGGTTCCAATCGTCCCGGAATTGCTATAGGAAGTGTTGATACCGCTATAAGGCAATCCGATATTGTCCACGATGGTGGTGACCTCGCGCTTGGGCACCTCGCGGCGGATCTCCTGCTCAATTTCATCCACCAGACGGGCGGTTTCCTCAATGCGCAGACCGGCACGCGCGCGTACATGAAGACGCATTTGCCCGGAATCGACGCTGGGGAAAAAATCGCGGCCGAGGAAAAATATCAGCCCGCCGGAAAGAACACAGAACCCGAGAAAGATGCCGGCAAAAAGTCCGCGATGCTCCATGATGCCTTCAAGCGTGTTGCAGTAGGACCGGCGGAAGCGCTCGAACAGACGCTCAAACCCCGCCTGAAACTGGCCAAAGATGTTGGAAGGCGGCTTGTGGGAATCTTCTTCGTGTCCGCGCAGCAGATACATTACCAGTGTGGGAATGAGGGTTCGCGAAAATAAATACGACGCCAGCATGGCGAAGACAACCGCTTCAGCAAGTGGAACAAACAGATAGCGCGCGACACCGGTCAGGAAAAACATCGGCACAAATACGATGCAGATGCAGAGCGTGGACACAAACGCAGGCACCGCGATCTGCTGGGCACCGTCGAGGATGGCCTGCTTCAGCTCTTTTTTCATTCCCAGATTGCGCTCGATGTTTTCTATTTCGACGGTGGCATCGTCCACGAGGATGCCGACTGCCAGCGCCAGACCGCCCAAGGTCATGATGTTGAAGGTTTCGCCAAGAGCGCCCAACACAATGACGGAGGTCAAAATCGAGAGCGGTATGGAAACCGCAATAATCAGCGTGCTGCGCCAGTTTCCAAGGAAGAGCAAAATCATGGCGGCAGTAAGGCACGCCGCGGTTAGTGCTTCGTGAATGACTCCCTGTATAGCGGCGCGGACAAACAGCGACTGGTCAAAGAGCAGTTTGACGTTCAGTTCCGGAGGCACGGTGGCAAGAATCCGCGGCAGAACTCCGCGAATATTGTCAACGATGTCCAAGGTAGAGGCGCCCCCGTTTTTCAAAACTGTGAGCAGTGCGCCACGCACGCCATCCTGCCTCACAATATTGGTCTGCGGACCAAAACCGTCTCGCACGTGGGCAACATCATGTATGTAAATGGTTGCGCCATTTTGCGTCTTGATCGGCAAATCGTTGAGTTCGGCAATGGTTTTCGGGCTGGCGTTAAGCTCCACCTGATATTCAAGCGGTCCAATCTTGGCGGTGCCGGAAGGCAACACCAGGTTTTGCGCGCTAAAGGCATTGACAACGTCCACGGCGGTGAGTTGCTTGGCCTGCAACGCCTTGGTATCAATGTCCACCTGGACCTGGCGCTGCTTGCCTCCATACGGCCAGGGGATGGCGGTGCCTGGAACAGTGATGAGCTGAGGACGAATGAAGTTCACACCCTCGTCGAAGAGCTGCTGCTCGGGCAAAGTGCTGCTGCTGAGTCCAAGCTGCAGGATGGGAACGCTCGATGCGGAATACTGAATGATAAGAGGGGGAGTCGTTCCAGGAGGCAGTTGCCGAAGCTGCGTCTGCGAGATTGCCGTCACCTGCGCCAGCGCTGTCTGTATGTTGGCTCGCGGCCTGAAGAATACTTTCACCACCGCGATCCCGCTCATGGATTGCGATTCGATGTGATCGATGTCGTTTACAAGAGTTGTCAGGGCGCGCTCGGTAATCGTAGTGATGCGCGAAGAGAGCTCGCTCGGAGATAGTCCCTGATAATTCCAGACGATGCTGATAACCGGAATATTGATCTCAGGAAAAATATCGGTTGGGGTGCGGAGGATAACGATAGGCGCCAGGATCAGCAGCACCAGCGACATCACGATGAAGGTATAAGGCCGACGAAGGGCTAATGCGACAATCCACATAAGGGGGTTAAACAACTACAGTAACGTCATTGCGGCAACCCATGCGTGTTGTGACAAAAATTTACACGCAAGCCTGTCTTATAAAAAGATTTAGATGATCCCAAAATGCGAGCGGATTCTGTACCAGACACGATTGTTTCGAGTACCGCCGCTGGCGCACCGCATAGAATGATTTACGGCAGTGACTACGAGCATACACACTCAGGTCGGAATCATCGGAGCGGGCCCAGCCGGGCTTGTGCTCTCTCACCTTCTCCATCTGCAAGGGGTTGACTCGGTGGTCATTGAGAACTCCAGCCGCAAGCACGTGGAGGAACGCGTGCGCGCTGGCGTGCTCGAGCAGAACACGGTTGACCTGCTCACTCGGATGGGCGTTGGAAAAAGAATGGAGCAAGAGGGGCTGCCGCACTACGGAATCGAGTTGCGATTCAATGGCCGCGGTCACCGCATCGACTTCAAGGAACTCACCGGAAAAGGCATCGTAATTTATCCCCAAAACAGAGTGCTCAACGACCTGAACGAAGCGCGAATCGCGGCCGGAGGACAGGTGCTTTTCGAAGCACAAGATGTTTCGGTGCATGATTTCGCCGGCCCGAAACCCTGCATCGGGTATCGAAAAGACGGCGATGGGTTCGAGCTCTCTTGTGATTTCATCGCCGGCTGCGATGGCTTCCACGGGATCTGTCGGCCTAGCATTCCGGCTGCAACATTGAAGGAGTATGAGCGCACGTATCCATTTGGCTGGCTGGGCATACTGGCGGAAGCGCCGCCGGCATCTCACGAATTGGTCTACACGCTGCACGAGCGCGGCTTTGCGCTGCTGAGCATGCGCAGTCCGACGATCAGCCGCCTATATCTGCAATGCAAGCCTGACGAGGACATCGGTCAGTGGAACGACGAAAGAATCTGGCAGGAACTGCAAACCCGTATGGCCGCTGAGAACTGGAACTTAACAGAAGGCCCGATTGTGCAGAAGGGAGTGACCGGCATGCGCAGCTTCGTGGTCGAACCCATGCAGTATGGACGCCTGTTTCTGGCCGGTGATTCAGCACACATCGTGCCACCCACGGGTGCGAAGGGGCTGAACCTCGCAGTTGCGGATGTACAGGTGCTGGCTCGCGGACTGGTTGAGTTTTATCGAAATGGAAACCGTCGGGAACTCGACCGCTACTCGGAGACGTGCTTGCGACGGGTGTGGAAGGTTCAGCGTTTTTCCTGGTGGATGACTTCCATGCTGCACCGTTTCCCTGACGAGAATCCGTTCGACTATCGACGTCAAGTGGCGGAACTTGATTACGTCACCAGCTCGCAGGCCGCCGCAAAGAGTCTGGCAGAGAATTACGTCGGCCTTCCCATGGAATAAAGAGGATTGTCAGGCTTCCAGTTTCAGCTGGAGGGTGCAGCTCCCGTCGCGTTCGGACTCCAAGCCTTGAGTTGTTGAATTTCTTCCTGTGTCTGCGCCCAGGACTTATTTTTCTTGGTCCTCATCCGCTCCGGCGGAGCGGAATAGAACGCCAAAACATTCTCCTGTAGCTCGATCGTGAGCTGCGAAAATTTGCCCTTGCTCAATTCGTCAAGCAGTCGTGCGTAAGTTTCGTCAGCCAGTGAATACTCGGCTGGAGCGGTCTCACGGCCGGTATCGCAATCAGTGTCTGGAAACTTCAGGTTGTTCTCTCCTACCTGCTTCAACAGACGTCGATAATCATCAATCGTCCGGTCCACGCTCTTGATATACATATCTTCAGTCTGAGTAGTAGGAACTTTGAAGTTGAGGGCGGCAGCCGGACCAACCTTGGGAATGATGCGGAGAAAGAAGGCGAGCAATCGGGTCCCAAAGCCGGGCCGTCTGTAGCCCTTCCCCCACTCTTTTTCATATTTGCTGCGCGAGAGGTGATAGAGGAATTTTCGCTTGTCGAAGTTGGGCGTGTCCTTTACCAGATCGGCGCGGCGATTTATCAGTGCAGCGCGCGTCATCTCCGGAACGAATTTGCTGACTGCTCGGCGGAAAGTCCCGATCGCCCGGTCTTCATCACCTAAAACATCGCTGAGCTTCATGCCATAAGTTTTCAGAAATGCACGCTCCAGCAGGGGAGTAGCAATCTCAAATCCGATGAAGTCATGAAAGCGGTCAGAAGTGTAACGGTTTTTGGCCACCTGCACCATGTCGAATCCGAATTCGGTGCGGATATGGGCTTTGTGGTCGTCGGCGTAGGTGACTTCGTCGCCGTACTTGGCGCGCAGTTTGGGAAATTCAATCGCTACCACGCGGTTGATCGTCGGGTGACCCATGTTGTCAGACGAATAGTGGGCCAGCGCGCCCAGTGCAAAGGCGTATTCGTTGATGTCGGATGACTCGGTCAACAGCGTAGCGACGAAATCCCCGCTCCGGACATAGTGCAGAAGGTCGCTGAAATACTTGTCGCCAAAAGGATAGTAACCCATGTCCTGCACCAGGCTGCCGCCATAGGCAAAGGCGTGCGCGTGGCGCAGTTCATCTGGCGTGGCGTTGGGAAACCTTTTCAGCAGCATGGGCCGCAGTTCGTCCTGCCAGGCAAGATCGATGACCTGTTCGTGGGTGAGGACGGAATAGGCGCGAACCGGCGTCGCATTCAGCGCCGAGATCGCGAGGAGCAAGGCTAGGGCGAAAGCTCTCATTCGGGTGTGTTGGATGCAGAGTTCCACAAACACGCTGTTACTTGCCCACCACAAGCACCACAAAACTGCCGGGCAGGATTGGCGGGCGCGGATTGGGCTGATCTGCCGTGGACGGCGGCTTCGGGCCAAACTCTGCAGTTACAAGGTAGATTTGATGGTTCTTTGAATCCAGTTCCATGGTCCGGGCACGAGGTTGAGTGGGAACATTCTGCAAAACAGAATACTTGTCAGGCCGTTCCTCTTTGACAACGGTCAACGCGCCCTCGCCGCAGGATGCGAATGCCAGATGAGTCTCCGGGTCGAACCGGTCGGCGTCCACGCCTTCGCCGATGGGCAGCGTAGTGATCACTTTTCCGGTGTCAGCGTTGACTACTGCCATCATCTTGTTGTCGCAACCGGAGAACAAGCGGCGGTTCTTGATGTCCATCGCAAGCCCGCTGGGTTCCTGGCAAGGAGCCAGAGGCCACGTGGATTTCACCTTTAGGGCCTGCGGATCAAGAGCGGTGAGTTCACTCTTGTCTTCGATATTCACGAATATCTCACCATTGCCGGTGCTCACTCCAAACTCCGGCTTGCCGTCGAGCGGAATCTTGCCGACGATTTTGCCGCTGGCGGCGTCGATCGCGGTTGAATCATGACTACGGCCGTTGAAAGTGAAAACGCGTTTGGTCGCGGAATCGTACAAAATGGCGTCGGGGTTATCGCCAACGTCTTTTACCTTGCTGATGAGCGCCAGGGTCTTCAGATCGAAAATGCTGACGGTACCTTCGCGGCCGTTGCTGGTGAATCCGCGATTGAATTCGGGAGCGAGCGCGATGCCGTGAACGCCTGGGGTGTCTGGGATGTCGCCAATCGATTTCCCAGAATCGGCGTCAATCACCATAACGTGGGTCCCTCGCGAAATGAACAGCCGCCGCGAATCGGGATCGAGGGTGAGATAGTCCCATCCGCCGTCGCCGCCAAGTTTGTACTTTTTAATTACTTTGTAACCGGCGTCAACCGCGAACATCGATGGGCAGCAGAGAAAAAGAGCAAGAGCAGTCCAGAATCGTTTCATAAGTAAGTTGTCCTAGTTTGTCGCCGCGATAGGCATTCTAATCGCTAACGACAATCCGGGTGCAACTGATTCGACTTAAGAACACTTGCTACTCAGTCATTTTGGCAAGATGAAGGTCGAAGTCCGTGCCCCGAAGTAGAGACGCGAGTTCAAACACTTTAAATCCATCGCCAGATATCTCCGTGTGCCGATAGAGTCCGGGCTCGTTTTCGACCACCTCCCTTTTGCCCTGCAATCGGTTGAGAAATTCCTGGGCAGCCTTTGCGTCCACCGAAGCGGATTTCGTGCGCTGTACGAACGACTCTGCGGCATAAGAACGGACCAGTTTGGGCCAGTACTTCTCAAGCAGATTGGTGCTGGCAAAAATGTCCGCCCAGATAACTTCGCCGTTGACCGCGACCACCACCCCAACCGCATTTCTATCCCGTAGTTGTCTTATCACGCTCTGGTATTCCTCTTGCACCGGCGCAGCGACCGCTTCCAATTTGTGTTGAACTTCACCGTTCTCGATCACAGCCGCATAAGAACTGGTCGCTTCCACCTGCGCTTGCACTGGAGCGGGAAGGCCCGAAACCGCGCCCCCACGAGCATTCCTCACCTCATTCCACACTTGCTGCTGGTCTTTGTCGGCCATTGCCTTACTACGGACCGAGGGCTGGACCATTGCACCCCTTATGTTATTCGCGCCAGGCGCGTTGAATTTGCTCGAACGCTCCACCCAACGCCCGGGTTCGACACAGAAAACGCTAAGATCGACGGGATCGCTCTCTGCCGGCACCAGCCGGTCCTTGCCGATGATGCGGTCCTGCTTGCCTCCCGTGACAATTTCCCCGGCCAGCAACAGCAGTGGACGCTTCGAGTTATTGACCAAAACCAGTCGGTTCACTTCCGCGCCACCGCTGTGAGATTCCTGCCAGACTTGATGTCCGCGCCGCGGACGGACCAGTGGCGAAGCATTTCCTGCTTCTGTAACCACGACTTCGCCTGAACGGAGGCCTTCATCCAGGGTTAGAAACTCGCTGGTGTCGTGCGAATGGCTGGAAACAACGGGAAAGATCGTCAAATTCCCGTGCCGGATCGGACCGAGCACTTGATAGTTGCTGCCTGCGCTGGTCTCACCCGCTCGCAGGCACGGAATAATTACCGCCAGCGCCAACAACGCAACTGCACATGCGATCAGAATCCAGATTCTCTTCTTCATTGCTTTTGCCCTCCCTGGCAACACTGCCGCGCCACGCGGCCGCTCCCATCCTGGGCAACCGCACTTTTCAAGCCGCGAATGTTTTCTGCTGTGAGAACGGCAAAAATCCATCTACTTGCGTCTAAAAATTGGTAGCATCCGAGAAGAGCATGCCCGCGCCACTTCAATCCGCAATCGAACACAAAGCTGAATTGCAGCCGCCGTTCGCCGAGTTCTACGAACGGAGCCGCTCGGCAGAGTTTGGCATCGCTCCAGATGAATTTCGCGCAATGCTCGAAGACATTGCTGCCAAGCACGCTTCTGGGAGTGCGCTTACGGAGTTTTGCGGCAGCCTGCGTTTGGAGGATCTGGCTCTCGCCCGCGCATGTGCCGTTGGCCACGAACGCGCATGGGAAGTTTTCATGTCGCGCTTCCGCGAAAAGTTGTACGACGTGGCACGCCAGATCACACGCGAAGACTCTCTCGGCCGCGAACTGGCCGATTCCGTTTACGCAGAGCTTTACGGAACGCGAACCCGCGAAGGCGAACGCCTGTCCAAACTGGCTTCGTACAGTGGCCGAGGATCGCTGGATGGGTGGTTGCGCACCGTGCTGGCTCAGGAATACGTCAACACTTATCGCAAACAGCGCCGCTTGGTCAGCCTCGACGAAGAATCAGAGGAAGGTGTGCAGTACGCAGCCGCGAACGTGGAGCCTACGCCGGCGGCCGATCCCCTGCTGGAGCGTGCCACGCACGATGCGCTGCGGGCACTAGAGGCAGAAGACCGCTTTGTGCTGGCCTCTTATTTTTTGGACCGGCGCACCTTGGCAGAGATTGCCCGTAGTCTGTCGGTGCACGAATCGACGATCAGCCGCAAAGTCGAAAAGCTGACCAAATCCCTTCGCAAGCAGATCACTAAGAACCTGATTGGCTATGGCATGAGCCGCCGCCAGGCCGAGGAAGCCCTCGACGCCGATGTCCGCGATATGGCTCTGGATTTACGTTCCAGCCTGGCGCAAGATTCGGTCACTGGCGCGTTCTCTAAAAAGGGAGCCAAAGCGGGGGAGCGAGGAACTTAGCCAACTGATGGACCGTCTGAACAAACTCGTTTCGGAAGGGTTGAAGCGGCAGCCCGTGGGGCCACACCCCGGCGCCGATGCGCTGGCGGCGTTTTCGGGAATTGCGCTCGGGCATCCGGAGCGACAGCAGATTGTCGAACACCTGGCGGCCTGTGCCGATTGCCGGGAAATTCTCTATCTTGCACAGCCGGATCTGGCTACGACGCAGCCGGCGGTGGTTTATCGGCCAAACCGAATCACACATTTTGTTTTGCGCTGGGGGGCCGTAGCCGCATCGCTGGTGATTGTTGCCGGAGGACTGTTTATCACGCGGCACGATTTTTTCCTTGGGAAGCAAAAGGCCTCTCAGCAACCGACGCCAGCGTATGACGACAAACTGGCAGAAAAGAAAGCCCCGCTGGAATTTGATTCTGTGCGCAACGCGGAACCTCCAGCCGCTCCAAAACAGTTGTCGGCGGCGTCCACCAAGACCAGACCAGCAGAAAAGCACATGACCGCGAAACCACAAGCGGACATGCGCTTTGATGAAAGCGGGCAGGTGAGGGTTCTGAATGAAAGGGAAACTGCCGGCGAGGCATCAGGAACGGATGCGAACGGCCTGATTGCCCAGGTCGACAAAAAAATCAAGCAGCGGGACGATCAGGCTTCCGCAAATGCTCCATCCGCCGCCGGTGCTGTTGCAGGTCACGTGGCGGAAAATAGGGTTGCCGCCAAGGACATGCCGAGCGCAACCAGCGAGAGCGTCGAAGTCACATCAGAAACTCCGGTAGTGCAAACCAAACGCGAGCAGGCAGTCGGAACTGGATCAGCAATGGCGGATGCTTCGCAAAATGACCTGCAGGCGTTCAAGCAAAATGGCGCCTTTATGAAAACACACGCCCTGCCAGTAACTCAGTGGCAACTATCTGTTGAGGGTGCGGTGCGGCGTTCATTCGACTCCGGCAAGACGTGGCAGAGCGTAGCAGTCGGCGGCAATGGCACCGGGTTTCGCGCCGTCTTCTCTTCCGGAGCTCAGGTGTGGGTCGGCGGCGCAGCAGGCGCCCTTTATCACTCGACCGATTCCGGGCTGACCTGGGCGAAGGTAGTTCCCGCCACGGCGGGAGAGAAACTGCAATCGGATGTCAGCCACATTGAATTTTCCGATCCCGAAACTGGCGCCATCATCACCTCGAATGGCGAAACCTGGATGACCTCTGATGGCGGCCAGACTTGGCGCAGGAAGTAGCGCATTTGCGACTAGTTTGTGGGTTTAACTCCGATTTCTGAGTTTTTGTGTGCCATCCGTCACCCTGCGTTTTTTAGATTTACGTTTCAGAGCGGATTCGAATCTCTCTCTCTCTCTCTCTCTCCACCAGGAATTTTTCCGACGACAAGGCGTGCCGGCGATCAGCCAGCGTTTCCATTTGCTCCCATCGGCTGGGACGGCCTCTCCGCCGAAACGCAGCATAATCCTGGTCGTTCAAAAGTGAAGACGAAGATACAAAGGTGGCCACCCATCCCGGGCTTCGTCTGGTACTGGCATTTTTCGTGAAGCTCGGACTTACGAGAATGCAAATCTCTGCATCAAAAAAACACCTGAGCATCTGAGTTTCTTCCTGTCGTTTAACTATCGCGAGCAGGTCGCACGGGGTGCCCTGTAGAGAGTGTGCAAAATATGCCTAGACAGCTAAGGGATCAAAATCCATTGCGTAAAGTTGGCGAATGGCTGCACTTGCCTCCCGCCAGCGAAAAAGCTGCCCAAGGGGGACGTCCTCATTCAACCATGGATTGGAACGACAAAACTTATCACACCGATAAGATTGCCAATGGCTTTATGCCGGATTATGAACGCATCCTTGCACCATTTCGGCAGCAGCCGGTTCGGGTGTTGGAAATCGGGGTATTCAAGGGTGGCTCCTGCACGCTCTGGGGTGACTTTTTCTCTCATCCGCAGAGCCGCATCACTGGCTTGGATATTGTGCTGCCCAAGGGCGCTTCGCCCACTGACCCGAGGATTACGTTAGAACAGTGCGACCAGAACGATGCCGTCGGCCTAAGCAAGATTGCCGAGCGATCAGGCCCTTTCGACGTAATCATCGACGACGGCGCGCACCGATTCGATGAAACGCGGAACTCTTATCAGGTGCTATTTGAACATGTGAATCCCGGCGGGTACTACGTCATCGAGGATTGGGGAGTCGGCTACTGGAAAGACCAGCAGCATATCTACGGAGGCGCAAATAGAAATACGACGGTGACATTGATTACCTCCATCATGCACAGCATTCCGGACGCCCCGATCGCCGGTTATCAGATCATTCTGGACACCCATAAGTGTCTCGCGTTCTTCCCAAAGGGTACTCCGTGGCAATCGTGACCAAATAGCAGACCGATACCTCTGTCCATATCCTCATGAAACGGTTGGCCAGCCGCCTCTCATGATTCTAATCTGACCCGTATTTGCTCGTGCGTCTGTAAATCATTTCCTCTGCTTGGAGCTTTCGACTAGGGGGACCTCTTCCTGCAGTGCACAGCCTGGAAGTGCGCAATCCATTTAACTGGCCTCCCCAAAATTCCCGTGTTTTCAGTATTTCCATAGCCCGTCAGACACGTAACCACATTACTTAGGTGACATTTACACCCGCTGAGGGCCTGCTTACTATCCAAGCTGTGGTTTGGCAGTTCTGGGGGAGGGCTGCCGAGGCGCTCCGATTTGAGTTCGGAGCGCTTTTTTCTTTTCCGTAGCGGGCGGACAGAAGTCCGGTTCGGTCCGGCCACACCATAATCGCTACAAATTCAGCCCTCTCGCCGCCCTCAGGGTAAATTGCTGATAAGCATCCATTATTCCCCACGAAATCCAGCTTGTAGCCGCTGCCCCCACTGTTCCTGCGACTTTGGCGGCAAAATGGCATCCAATCTTCTGGTGTTACGATAAGTGGCGCATGCAATATATAAGTTTTTAGCGTTGGAGGAACAATGGCAGGCAACGGGATCGTAGAAGTAACAGACGCGAATTTCGACCAGGATGTCCTGAAGGCGGAGACGCCGGTGCTGGTGGACTTTTGGGCGGCTTGGTGCGGCCCTTGCCGCGCGATCGCTCCCATCGTGGACGAATTGGCAACCCAGTACGCGGGCAAGGTTAAAATCGGCAAAATGGATGTGGATCGCAACAGCGCAACTCCAATGCGCTATGGAGTGCGCGGCATCCCGACATTACTGGTGTTTAAGGGCGGCCAAGTGAAAGAACAAATTGTCGGCTACGTGCCCAAAGAGCAGATCCAGAAGGCGCTCGACAAGCACATCGGGTAGTTAGCTCTCGATTACACAAAGACACGCCCGGGTTCAGGCCCGGGCGTTTTTGCGCTCGGGCGATCGATGCGTCCGACGGCCTATCAGGGTCACTATCGAAGTTGGGGTTGGGCGTCTTGCTCTCTTCCATGCAGCAACCGCTCTGCATTCCGCAAATCGGGAAAGAACCAGCTCCACAGTGCAACCACGAGGAGTGTGCCGGCACCACCGACAATCACCGCAGTCACGGTGCCGAACCAATGTGCGGTCAATCCAGATTCGAATTCGCCAAGTTCATTGGAAGCACCGATAAAGATCATGTCCACGGCATTCACACGGCCGCGTACTTCATCGGGCGTGGCGACCTGAACCAGCGTGCCACGGACAACGACGCTGACCATGTCGGTCGCGCCGACAAAGAGAAGCGCGATTAGTGACACCGTCATACTGCGCGAGATTCCGAATACGATGGTGAAGATGCCAAATCCCGCAACACATGCCAGCATCACTTTTCCGACACGGCGACGCAAAGGGCGATAGGCCAGCGCAATCGCCATTATCAACGCCCCAACTCCGGGAGCTGAACGTAAGATCCCGAGTCCCCAAGGGCCAGTATGCAGAATCTCACGCGCGTACACCGGCAGAAGCGCCACCGATCCGCCCAGCAGCACTGCGAAAAGATCGAGCGAGATGGAACCCAGGATGAGTTTGTGAGTCCAGATGTAATGCAGGCCGGCGAGAACGCTCCGGGCACTCACTTCTTCGCGAGCACGACTTGAGGGTCGAAGCTCTATTCGGGTAAGCGCGATCGTCGCCAGCAGACAGGCGCCGAGAGTGGTTGCATAGACACCCGCAGGCCCACGAAAGGCGGCGTAGAGCAAGCCTCCCAAAGCCGGACCGAGAATTGTGGCGGCCTGAAAGACGGTTGCGTTCCAGGCGACAGCGTTAGGAAAAACTTCGCCAGGAACCAACTGCGGCAGTAACGACCTACCCGCAGGTCCGTTAAAGACGCGCACGACACCAAGTAAAAGAAGAACACCATAGATCAGGCGAACGTCGTGCATGCTGAGTCGCGTGATTTCGATCAGCAGCCCCGAACATATGGCCATTCCGAGAGTGCATAGCAGTAACACGGTCTTGCGATTGAACCGGTCCACCACGTGCCCGGCAACCAGGAACAACGCGACCACAGGGAGAAATTGCGCCAGTCCGACATAGCCAAGGTCGAGCGGACGTCGGGTGATCTCATACACCTGCCAGCCGACGGCTACGGACTGCATCTCAAGCCCGACGACGACCCAGAAACGCCCGGTCGCGTACAACGCAAAACCCAGATGATGGAAGGCGGCCAGGCCGGCTTGGCCATGGCTGTCGGAGTCGGACATGCTCTTACTAATGTGCCATAGAAAGAGGTGATGACTATAATCCAAGATTCGGCCATGCGATTGTGTCGCCGACCTCGATAGCATGAGATTCGAATTCTTCATCGCGTCCCGATATCTTCGCGCCAAGCGAAAACAAGCTGTTATCGGAATGATTACGGTGATTTCTATCGCGGGGGTGGCGGCGGGCGTGGCTTCGCTCATCATCGCGCTGGCCATCAACAACGGATTTCGCCAGGACCTGCAAGAGCGATTGCTGGGATCTACGTCACATGTCAATTTGCTTCGCACCATGGGCGACGGGATCGCCAATTGGCGTCCGCTGATGGAGCAATTGCGGAAGCAACCGCACGTGATCGCGACCGCGCCGGATATTTACGAGCAGGTGCTGATTTCGCTCGGGTCGCATGCCAAGGGAGCGGTGCTGAAAGGAATCATTCCGCAAGACGAGAGAAAAGTAAGCGACCTGCTGGACAGCGTGAAAGAAGGTTCGGCGGATGCGCTAAAGGAGAAGCTGCGTGTCGACGCCAATCCCGAAGCTAATTCCGCGGGCAAGGGCGCCCGCGCCACGCCGGCAGTTGACGATGCCGACTCGCTTGCGGCCGTCGGTGAACGGCGGGACGCCATGCCACCCATCATCATTGGAAAAGAAATGGCGGATGAGTTAGGGGCGAAGGTGGGATCGGTGGTGCTGGTCACGAGCCCGCAGGGAGAACTCACGCCCTTTGGCTTGGTCCCAAAGTACAGCCGGTTTCGTGTAACCGGAATTTTTGATTCAGGATTTTATGATTACGACCTGTCATGGTCGTTCACCCGGCTTTCAGATGCGCAGAAGCTGTTCGCGCTCGGCGACGTAATCCAGGTAATCGAGTTTAAAATTGACGACATTTATAAGGCAGCGCAAGTCGGGCAGGAATTGGAACAAGCCGCCGGCCCCGGCTTCATGACAACTAACTGGATGGAGCAGAACAAACCGTTGTTCCATGCGCTGAAGACGGAGCGACTGGTCACCTTTATTACAGTGGGATTGATTGTGTTCGTGGCTGCGCTGAATATTCTGATTTCGCTCACCATGATGGTGATGGAAAAAACGCGAGATATCGCCGTACTCATGTCGATGGGAACGCGCAAAGCGCAAGTGCGCAAAATATTTATTGCGCAGGGGGCGCTGATCGGACTGATCGGCACTGCGGTCGGGCTGGTGTTTGGTTACGGGCTGTCATGGATCGGCGGCCACTATCATTTGTTTTCGCTGGCTCCGGAAGTTTATTCAATTGACTACGTGCCCTTTGCGCCGCGCGTAATGGATGGCGTGCTGGTCGCGTTGGTCGCGGTCGGAACGGCGCTGGTGGCTACGATTTATCCCTCGTGGTCAGCGGCGAGGATATTGCCGGCTGAGGCCCTAAGGTACGAGTGACAGAGCGATTGAATCATTGATTCATTGGATCATTGACATCATTGACGATTCGCAAACTTATTCAGTCCGCCCCGGCGGCGGCGCTTTTCGCTTCCACCGAGCCCGTTAACGTGCTCTCGGCAATTCCGCTATAGTCGCGCAGCTTGTTAAGCGACGTTTGTATTTCTTCTACTTGCACGCGATGTCCACGTTGAGATGCCAGCGCGCAGACGCGGGTGGCATTTTCGCTCGCATTGCTCCCGATTTCAAGCAATGCCACCAACGAGTCGGCATGCAGCTTCCACAAAGATGGCGAATTGTTCGCGCGCTTTAGCTCTTCCAGTTCAGTAATCAGGCGCGCATTCACTGCGACGAGGCGCAGCAGCACTCGTGCGACCCCGGCGCGCAAACTTTTTTCTTCCAGATAATCGGCGCAATAGGCGTCGGCTTCGGCAGGCGTGAGCGTCAAGTTGAAGAAGCGCATGGGCACAACTTGGCGGAATTTGGGATCGGCTACACGGACGAAAATCCTCACCGACTCTTCGACTTTGAGCAGTTTGGTTTCTTCTGCCGCCAACTGCTGCGGCGTGACCGCCTTACGCATGGCCTTCAAATTGAATGGCGGCCGGGTTACGGCGGGCGCAACCTTCTTTGCCGCTTTTGGAGCCGGCGCGGGACGACCCGCCTTCGAACCTCGCTTCACAGGGGGCTGTTGCTCGAGAGTCTGCTTCAGTCGCGACACGCGATGGAATTTTTCCAGCGCATTCCCGTAGTCCAGCTTGAGCAGGTGGTTCTCGTCCATTGCTTTGACCTGATCAATCGTTACGTCCACGCCGTCCACGCTCCCCAGGATGGTGCCGCCTTGCTCTTCCAGATCGTCAGCAAAAGTTTTTATTTCTTTGGTGGCGGTGCGGAACAGTTCGTCGAACTTGGCGCCGAAGGTCGCGTTGTAGGGAGCTATGGTCGCGAGCACCCCCGGATGAAAAAACGAAGTGTCAAGCGACTGCTTGAGCTGGCGTACGGTTTGAATGACTCCGGACTCGAGTAGCGCATTGAAGTCGCGGAAACGAAGCACCTGTTCTTCGAGCGGATCGAAGCGGCGCAGTATTTGTATATGCTCTTCGGGCAATGCCGGTTGATCGGTGTCGGCGAGAATTTCTATGAGTGCAATCTCGAATGGCGAAAGCGGAAGCGAGCCGTCGAGTCCGTATCCGCGCTGCTCCCATTGTCCGGGCACGCGCGGATGTCGATAAAGAAACGTTGAAACTATGTCCGTCTTATCGCGATCCGATTCAGCATGGTCCTTCTTGCGGACGAAATAGCGCAGCATAGCTTCGGCGATTTCCGGGTCGGTTTCATCGGTAAAAGCCCGCCTCAACATGGCAGGAGATGTCGCCATGTCGAGCAAACGCAGCCAGCGGCGCATGGTGCCGAGGGTCTCGTGCACATCGGCATCTCCCTGCAGGGACACTGCTTCGAGTCCCGCTGGAACCGGGACCTCGCCCTCGACAGACTCCTGCAGGAGCTTCTCGTAGAAGCCCTGAACGGTCGCTAAGATGGCGAGCTCCCATTTGGGATCTTCAGCCAATCGTTTTCCCCCAACGAAACTGGTCCAAGTTGAAATAGTGCCAGAGCCAGGGTGTTACGGGTAGTTACCTTGGTAAGTTGAGGCGTTTGCGCGGCCCATTCGACGCGTTTCGCTCCGCTCACTTGCTCAGGGCAGGCTGAAGTCTGAGCCGCGCGCCGAAATCCTGAGCGTAGCGAAGGATCTGAGTCTTCTTGGTTGAGGCGTTTGCGCGGCGCATTCGACGCGTTTCGCTCCGCTCACTTGCTCAGGGCAGGCTGAAGTCTGAGCCGCGCGCCGAAATCCTGAGCGTAGCGAAGGATCTGATCTTCTTGGTTGAGGCGTTTGCGCGGCGCATTCGACGCGTTTCGCTCCGCTCACTTGCTCAGGGCATTGGCTTTGGGCGTCAGGCTTTAGGCGTGAGGCGGAAAGCCTTTCGATCTTAGGCAGTAGAAGATGGCGAATCAAAGGCTCTGATAAACCCATTGATTAGCTTTCCGGTTTCGCTCGCCTGATCCGGCTCAGGTTCAGGCGTTGGCCCCTAATCCAAAATGGCAGAGGCATTTCACATTCCTCCCGAAGCCTGACGCCTGAGGCCGGTTTACTCAAACACTACCGTCTTGTTTCCATACAACAACACGCGATTTTCCACGTGCCAGCGAACCGCGCGAGAGAGAACAACCTTTTCCAGGTCACGGCCTTTTTGAATCAGATCTTCGACGGAATCGCGGTGGGAGACGCGGACGACATCCTGTTCGATGATGGGGCCGTCGTCGAGAACCTCGGTGACATAGTGACTGGTGGCGCCGATCAGCTTGACGCCGCGGGTGAATGCCTGGTGATAGGGCCTGGCCCCGATGAAAGCGGGAAAAATGAGTGGTGAATATTAATAATTCTTTGCGGAAATGCGTTGACGAACTGGGGAGAAAGAATCTGCATGTAGCGGGCAAGCACGACAAAGTCCACAGCATTGTTTTGGAGAAGCGCTGATAATCTGGCGTTCGGCGGCGAGCTTCCTTTCCCTTTCAACGGGCACCAGAAAAAATGGAACGCGGTAGAACTCGGCAATAGACTGACTTTCCGGATGATTGGAAATGACGCAGGGAATATCACATGCCAGTTCGCCGCTCTGGTGACGATAAAGAAGGTCGACTAGACAGTGATCGTATTTCGAGACCAGTATGGCCATGCGCTGGCGTATGTTCGAGAGCGCCAGACGCCACTGCAGATTAAATTCGTTGGCGATCTGAGAGAAGTGCAGTGCAAAATCGCTCAGGGGAACGTCCAGTTCGGTGGGATCAAATTCCACCCGCATCAGAAATGTGCTGGAATCCAGATCGCCATGCTCGTCCGCGTGGAGAATGTTGCCTCTGTGCTGGTAGATAAATCCGGCAACACTGGCGACGACGCCTTTGCGGTCGGGACAGCTGAGAAGAAGGATGGCGGATTTTTTCATAAACGTTGGACAGATGGATCTGATTGTCGCTGATCGTGATCAGTTGCCGGATTTATGTCTCGTTAGAGACATGTGCTAATAGCCCGGCGTTTCAACGCGGGGCCTGAGCAAAGGATATTAGTCCCGTGGGGACGGCTGAATGCCAGCCGTACCTACGGCACTTGCTTTATTTGCTCACCCAACCCGGCGCTGAAGCGCCGGGCTATTATCGGCGGTCCCTACGGGACCATCGCTATGCGATTGCGTTTCTATCCTGCAAAGCGCGCCATGTAAACGCGATATTCGCATTTTTTATCTGCATTCATTTGATTTAGACGCGCGGCTTCCTTCTCAGCAATTTCGTCCGATGAAAATACTTTGACTACCGCGATGCCGCTCTCCGAAGCTTCCGGACTGATCGGAAGGTCGAACCTGACAATAGCGTAAACGCGTTCGAACTTCGAGTGGGGCTCGTTTACCGTCATCGCCGCGCCTTCAAGTCTTTTAGAATCTCTCTCGCCGCATTGGCACCCGAGGCGCCAGTAAGCCCAGTGCCGGGATGGGTTCCCGACCCGCAGAGATAGAGATTTTCGATCGGCGTGCGATAGCGCGCCCAGTCAAGCATGGGACGCATGGTGAATATCTGATCGAGCGCGAGGTCGCCGTGGAAGATGTGTCCACCGGTTAAACCATAAGTTTCTTCAAGGTCTAATGGCGTGATGATCTGATGCGACAGAATTTTGTCCGGCAAATCGGGCGCATACTGCGCCAGCGTTTTAACAACGGTGTCGCCAAGCGCAGTTCTCTGAGCGTCCCAAGTTGAGTTCTTCAATTTGTACGGCGCATATTGCATGTAGATCGACATCACATGCTTGCCTTCGGGCGCAAGCGACGAGTCGGTCAGCGTCGGAATCGTGACCTCGAGATATGGGGCACGGGAAAAATTGCCATACTTGGATTCGTCGAAGGCACGCTCGAGGTAATCGATTTCAGGGCCGATCTGAATTCGGCCTTTTAGAACTTCGGTGTTGCCATCGATGCCTGTGAAGGTTGGTAAGCCGGAGAGAGCGAGATTAACTTTGGCAACGGTTCCGTTCATCCGATAGTTTTGCAGGCGTTTGGTGAATGTCGGAGACAGCAAAGATGGGTCGGCGAGCCTGAGAAAAGTCCGCTTGGGATCCGCGTTCGAAATTACGGCGCGAGCGAGAATCTGCTCGCCAGTCGAGAGCACCACGCCGTGTGCTGCATTGTTCTTCACGCCGATTTCAATGACTTCAGCTCCGGTGCGAATCTCGACTCCGGCTTGCTGGGCAGCCTTCGCCATCGCCTGAGTGATCGAGCCGATTCCGCCGGCGGCAAAGAAATTACCGCCTGCGGGATTCGAATCCGCGGCGGCGCGAAGCAGCAGCACCAGGCTGGTTCCCGCCGACCAGGGGCCGAGTGAAGTTCCGAATATGCCGCGAGCCGCGATGGTGGCGCGTAAAAGATCGGTCTCGAAAAACTCAGATACCAGATCGGCAACCGCCATGGGTGCCCAGCGCAGCAAGTTGTAAGTGCTCTTCTTGCCGAGCCCGCGGAGGGAGCGTCCGACTTGCAGCAGGCCGAAGAGGTCGGCGTTTGTCGGCTTCTCGATGGCTGGCGGTGTAAGCGCGAGCGCCTTGGAGATTACTCCTGAAGTCTTTTCCAGCGCGGCGTGGAACTCTTGATATTTGGCAGCATCTACGGCCGAGAAATTCCCGATCTCCTGCGCGGCCCGGTTGAGATCGCGATAAAGAATCAGCGCGCGGCCATCCGGCGAGAGCGCCGTCACGTCAACTTCCGGCGCGATGATCTTCAGCCCGTGTTTTTCGAGCTGCATGTCGCGGACGATATCGGGACGCAACGGCCCAGCAGAATGCGCCAGTACCGATGAGCGAAAACCGGGATGAAATTCTTCGGTGATGGCGGCGCCGCCGACCTGGTTGCGGCGCTCGAGAATGAGCGGTTTGAACCCGGCCTTCGCGAGGTAGAACGCCGTGACCAGGCCGTTGTGTCCGCCGCCGATAATGACGATATCGCGAGAGTCAGGCATGCAGTGTGCTTAGTGCTCTTCCTCTGTGTCTTTTCCTCTGTGGAACTCTGCGTTCTCTGTGGTTGGTTCTTGAATCTACTCACGACCACCAAAACAACTTTAACCACAGAGGGCACAGAGTTTCACAGAGGAATATTTACCCCGCATCTTTCAAAACTTCCAATGCCGACAATCTTCCCGGCGCACCCATGATTCCGCCGCCGGGATGTGTGGCCGATCCGCACATGTACAAGTTCTTGATGGGAGTGCGGAAGCGCGCGAACCCGGAAACCGGGCGCAAGAAGAAGAGCTGTTCTAACGAAAGTTCGCCTTGAAAAATATTGCCCTCGGTCAATCCCCATTCGCGTTCGAGATCCAGCGGCGTGACCACCTGCTTATGCAGGATGATGTTCTTTAAGTTCGGCGCGTATTCGGAAATCGTGTCAATCACGGTGTTGCCAAAGTCATCTTTCAACTGGTCCCAATGCAGGCCGGGCCTTAATTTATACGGCGCATACTGCACAAAGCACGACATCACGTGCTTGCCCGGAGGCGCAACGCTTGGATCAGTCAGCGATGGAATCACCATGTCGATGTAGGGACGCCGCGAGAACATTCCGTACTTGGCATCGTCGTAGGCGCGCTCCATGTAATCGACGGCCGGCGAAATGGAAATTGCACCGCGGAGATGCGCGCCCGGGCCGGGCATGCACTTGAAATCCGGTAGAGCGTCGAGTGCGAGATTTACTTTGCCGGACGATCCGCGGAATTTGTAACGCTTTACTTCGTCGAGAAAGTCGCCCGGCAGATTTGCGTTGTCGATAAATTCGATAAACGTGTGCCTGGGATCGACGCTGGAAGAAATAATCTTTCCATAAATTTCGTCGCCATTCGCGAGGGCAACTCCAACTGCGCGGCCATTTTTTACGATAATCTTCGCGACCGACACCTCTTTGCGAATTTCCACTCCGGCTTCGACCGCAGCGTCAGCGATGGCGTTGGAGATTCCACCGGTGCCGCCGCGCGCGAATCCCCAGGCGCGGAATGCGCCATCAATCTCTCCCATGTAATGGTGCAGCAAAACGTATGCGGTACCCGGAGAGCGCACGCCGAGAAAAGTCCCAATAATTCCGGATGCCGACATCGTGGCTTTGAGAACGTCGGTTTCAAACCACTGGTCGAGAAAATCCGCGGCGCTCATGGTCATGAGCTGCACCAGGTTGTAACGGTCTTCGCTCGATAGCTTCTGAAAACGCCGGGCCAGAAAAAGCAGCTTCGACAAATCTTTAGGATTGAACCCGGTCGGGTCCGGCGGGACCATGTTCATGATCGGCTTCACAAAATGGCACATTGGCTGCATGGACTTGCCGAATTCGTCATACGCCTCGGCGTCGAGGCGCGAGTGCCGCGCGATTTCGCGATGCGTCTTGCCATGATCATTCACTCGCCACAGGTAATCGCCGCTGGGCATGGGTGTAAATGTGCCGTCGAGCGGAAGGATTTCCAGGCCGTGACGGGGAAGATCGAGATCGCGAATGATCTCCGGGCGGAGAAGAGAAACGACGTAGGAACAAACTGAAAACTTGAATCCAGGAAAAACCTCTTCCGTGACCGCCGCCCCGCCGAGCACGTGCCGGCGCTCGAGCACGAGCACCCTCTTACCCGCGCGCGCGAGATACGCGGCATGCGTGAGGCCGTTATGCCCTCCGCCGATCACGATGATGTCGTATGAAACAGTCACTAGCTCGGTTAGCTCACTTTCGGCTTTTAGCTGTCAGCTCTCAGCCGTCAGCTTTCAGGTTCTTGCAATTTGTATCATGGCACGTCTTGAGGCGGGCCGGAATTCGTGACTAACCGATTGCGGCTTTAAGCCGCTGCATCTCTTGTGAACAGGAATAATACTCGCGAACGGTATTTCGCGTAGACGCGGATCAGAGTCCGCTGGGAAGGACGCTCCACTGGAGAAGGCGTGACATGGAATAGATATTGTAGCGGAAGAAGGGCACTCACTGTAACTTCTGCTTTGTCCTGATTGCGTACCGCTTCATCGCGACCTCGATAGTGGACTGCAATTCCCGTCTGAGAAACGGCTTCAGAATGAAGCCATCGTGGTCAGTTTCATTGGCCCGATCCACGGTCGGGCGGTCAGAGTGGGCAGTCAAATAAACGATGGGGACATCAACCTGCTCGCGGATCTCCCTTGCGGCTTGCACGCCGTCCTTCTCCCCCTTCAGCCGTATGTCCATCAGAACCAGGTCGGGGCGTTCTCTCGTGGCGATGGCAACGCCCTCTTCGCCAGATCCCACAGCAGCAATTACAGAAAAGCCGAGGCGCGATAGCCGCTCTCTTAGCTCTTCTGCAATCAGAGTTTCATCTTCAATTATCAGAGCACGTGGCTCTGGGGCAATAGAATCAGCGTGCATTATGCTTCACCTCGAAGTGCAAATGAGCTGAGGTTCCCGGATCGGACTTGACCAATTCGAACGAACCGCGAATCTGTTGGGTCAGCAGCCGCACCAATTTCAGCCCGAGCGATTGGCTGCTGTTGACATCCAGACCAGCGGGAATTCCGACTCCGCTGTCCTGAACGCACAGACTATAGCTGCCGCTTGGATCGCTGCGCAGCGTGAGCTTGATTTCTCCGCCTGTACCTTCGGGAAAGCCGTGCTTGAATGCATTCGAAACCAATTCGTTGAGGATGAGGCCGCATGGTACAGCCAAGTCGGCGCCCATGATTACCGGTTCTAGCTCAGTCTTCAAGCGCACGGGAACGGTTGGGCTTCCATGCGATGCCAGAATGTCCTCCGCGAGACCTTGAGCATATTGGGCAAAGTCTATACGGGCCAGATTTTCGGAGCCGTACAGGCTCTCATGCACCAACGCCATCGAATGCACACGATTTTCCATATCGCGAAAAATCTGCGCGGTTTCCTCATCTTTTGAGTGTGTGGACTGGAGATAGAAGAGACTGCAGATTACCGCCAGGTTGTTTTTGACCCGGTGATGAACTTCCTGCAGAAGCGCATCCTTCCGTTCTTCGCTGGCGCGCAGTTCGGCCGTCCTTTGTTCAGTTGTTTTCGCCTGGCGAATGAGGTCGAAGACGTGCGGCACAGTGAACGGAAGCACGGCCGCAGTGGTGAGCGAGACGGCGGCTGTGAAAACTTTGACAGCTGCGGATAAGACATACACCGGTATCCAAACTGTGACCGCTTCCACGAAGTGCGTGCCGCCACAGCCAAGGATGAAAAGCCCGAACGCCAGGAACATCCAGTGATAAGGAATATCGCGACGACCCTTGTAACCCAGGTACCCCAGCGTAGCGGAGATTGCCAGATATGAAATCCCAATGAGTGAGTCTGCGGTCACATGCGTCCAGACCAAGCCTGGATTTCTCAAGTAGCAATACGCATGGGGCAGGAAATTGGAGGTCAGCAGCCAGCCAGCCAGTCTGGGCCAAAAGATAAACGTGACAACGGTTAGTGACGACCCAACCGCGATGGCAAAAAGCTGACGCTTGAGGAATCGCGAAGGTACAAAGGAACCAGGACTTACTGCAGGCGATGACATCAGGCCTCCGCTCAAGGAAGCGTGCCATAAAATGCACCAGCCGCGGCTTGCACGACTAAGTGGCGTGGTGTGGATCATAAGCCCATTTGTCGGGTTTAGCTAGAAGGATTGGATCGAATTCGCCTCGCTGCCCTACTGACTTCGGCCAGCACCCGCGCGACAACATCATGGGTATAATCCAGATTCGGCAATCATCGAGACTCTCATGCCTATCGGAACCGCATTCCACGAACGCACCTTCCCGCTGTGCCAAAGCCTGAACTACCGCGAGTGGTCGGGATACTACACGGTCAGCGCATATGAAGTGCACCACGAGCACGAGTACAACGCCATCCGCAACGCCGCCGCGCTGATCGATATCACGCCGCTCTACAAATATCTGCTGACCGGAAGCGACGCTACCAAGCTGGTGAACCGCGTCATTACGCGCGACATCAACAAAGTTTCCAAGGGACAGGTGATTTATTGCTGCTGGTGCGACGAGCAGGGCAAAGTCGTGGACGACGGGACGATTACGCGCCTCGACGAAAACCGCTATCGCTGGACCGCTGCTGAGCCCAACCTGCGCTGGTTTCATCAGAACGGGCTGAATATGGATGTGCAGATCGAGGATATCTCCGAGAGCACGGCGGCGCTGGCGCTGCAAGGGCCGACTTCAGCGCGGCTGCTGAAGACCATTGCAGAGGCGGACATTACGAATCTGAAATATTTCCGCATGACCGGCGGCAAAATTGCCGGCATCCCGGTCGACATCTCGCGCACCGGCTACACCGGAGACCTCGGCTATGAAATTTGGGTGGACTGGAAAGATGCGGTCAAAGTTTGGGACGCAGTCACAGCGGCGGGCAGGCAGTTCGACTTGCATCCCACGGGGATGCTGGCGCTAGATGTGGCCCGCGTTGAAGCCGGATTGCTTCTTCTCGATGTGGACTACACCAGCTCGCGTAAGGCGCTGATTCCGTCGCAGAAATATTCGCCATACGAGCTGGGTTTCGGGAAGATGGTGCATCTGCAGAAAGAAAACTTCATCGGACGCGCTGCCCTCGAAAAAGATCAGAAGAACGGAGTGGCGCGCCAGCTTATCGGACTTGAACTTGACTGGAACGAGATCGAAGCGCTGTATGAAAACCTGGGCCTCACTCCCGCCGCGCCCAGCCAGGCCTCGCGGGTCCACGTCCCCGTCTATTCCGGCAATCGGCAAGTCGGCAAAGCTACTACTACTACGTGGTCGCCCGTGCTGAAGAAGCTGATCGCGCTGGCCAGCGTAGAAACTGCGCACGCCAAGCCCGGCGCAAAGTTGGACATCGAAATAACCATTGAAGCCGTCAGGCAGCGAGCGGCAGCCACAGTAACCAAGCTTCCCTTCTTCAATCCGGCGAGGAAGACGGCCGTGCCGGTGTAACGGCTTTCGTCAATAACTACTTCGCCGCGACCGCATGGCTGGCAACGGGCGACGAATGTTCGGCGAACCATGCCAGCACTCTACGCTCAAACTCCTGCGGTGCGACTGAATGCGTTCCACAGTGTCCAGCTCCGGCGAGTCGCCACAGCACCACCTTCGAAGGATTGCGCGCCTGGATCTCAACAGAATGGAATGCATGGAATATTCTTGTCGCTGAGACCGTGCATGAGAAACACCGGTGTGCTCGAATGGGCTACCGCGTCCGCCGGTGATGCCGCTTCCATATCCAAACCAAATTTCCCTCGAACATAGAGGAAGCCGACCTCGACGGTTGGCCAAAAGAAAGTACTGCCAAGCCACGGGCCAGTGTGAAAGGGCCTGCCGAACCTGGCGTACGCCACTTGGCGGAAAGTTGCGAATGGAGATTCCGCCACCACGGCGCAGAATCGCGTCTCTTTCGATAGCGACTGGAGAATTTGGGCCGCGCCCATGGACTCGCCAAATCCGAAAACGCAATTGGGATGATCGTTAGCTTCGAGCCAGTCCACCCAGCGATGAATGTCGTCGGATTCTTTCAGTCCGTACGTAGCCAAATCACCGCCGCTGTAACCGTGAGCCCGAGCGTCAGGAAGCAGAACGGTGTAGTGATCTCTCACCAGCCAGCTTCCATATCCTGAAACACCCAACCGGTTGTCGCCGACGCCGTGCAAGAGTATAACTGCGTTTCCGTTCGACTCAGCGGGCCGAATTAGCCAGGCGCGGAGCACTGCTCCGTCAGATGCCGTGATACTGACATCGCTCAACTCGGAGCCACCTCCCGAATCCGCGACGACTTCCCGTTCATCGGCGTCCGTTATCGGGCGTCTGCCAGGATGGGTTGCCATCCAACCCAGGCTCATGCCCCCGAAGACGGTACCTGCGAGGTAGAGGATGCACAGAACGATTATTGTTCGCTTTAGATATGAGTGCATTGCTCAGCTCAGAACGCCATATTCCTAGATACGCGTTCGGGCAATCTCTTGTTCCAGCAGGTCGCACTCTAATCTCTCGCCCGTACTTTGATCCAGATCGGGGTGCCGACGAAGCCAAAGGCGTGGCGAATCTGATTCTCCAGGAAGCGCTGATAAGAAAAGTGCAGCTGAACCTGCCGGTCGGTGAACAGAATGAATGTCGGCGGAGCCACGTTGGCCTGGGTCAGGTAGAGAATCTTGACGCGCTGCTTCAGCGGAACTGAAGCGCGATCAAAATCGACGTGCTTGAGAAAGCGATTCATCTCGCCCGTAGTGATGCGCTTGCGGCGTTCCGCGGCTACTCGATCGAGAGTTGAGAAAATCTCACCGATTCCCTTGCCTTTGGCAGCTGACACGAACAGCACTGGGGCATAGCTCAAAAACTTCAGCGTGTAACGCAGCCGCTGTTCGTAGGCCTCGCGATTCCCGGCTTTCTTAGAATCCTGAAGGCGCGCGGCGCGGGTGCGTGGCTTTTGGGCATCTCCATTCGCCCCGGCGGCGGCCGCGTTCACCAAGTCCCATTTGTTTACGACGATAATCACCGAGCGGCCACTTTCGTGCGCGTAGCCGGCGATGGCGGCGTCGAGCGCGCTTACACCCTCAGTCGCGTCAATCACCAGCAGCGCGATGTCGGCGGCTTCGAGATGCTTGCGCGCCATGACAACAGAAAGTTTTTCCGCCATAAGGTGAGTCTTGCCCTTGCGACGGATGCCCGCTGTATCAATGAAGCGATATACTTTCCCATCGCGTTCGATAATTTCGTCCACCGCGTCACGCGTAGTGCCGGGGATGGGCGAAACGATGGAGCGGTCAGCGCCGGTCAGCCGGTTGAGCAATGTGGACTTGCCGACATTGGGATGGCCGATGATCGCAACTCTGGTTTCGCGCGGAGATTCGGCTTCGGCAAGGAAATCGCCGTCGGTCGTTGGCCGTTGGTCGTTAAGATCATCGTCGGCTGTCAGCTCTCGGTCGGCGGCGTCAAAATCCCCACCCTTCCCAAAATCGGGGAAGGATGGGGCACCCTCAAGGTCTGATTTCGTTGCCTTCTGTTTCCGCTCTCGGCTCGAACTTCGCTTTGATTGACCGTGCTTGGTGGCATCCTTTTCCTCTGTGTCCGAGGCGGTGGAGAGACCTTTCGCCGTAAAAAGCGACACCACAGCATCCAGCAGATCGTCAATCCCGCGACCGTGCTCGGCTGATATGGGATGGATCTCACGAATCCCCAGCCGGTGAAAATCGTCGGCCAGTGAATCCTGTTTGGTCGAGTCAACCTTATTGACCGCGAGGAACAACGGCTTGCCGGTTTTTTGCAGCAAACGCGCCAATTCGAGATCGGGCCCCGCCAGTTCAGTGCGGCCGTCCACGACCATCACTACGGCGGCGGCTTCATCGAGCGCAACGCGCGCTTGGCGAAAAATCTCAGCCGGAATGAAATCCTTGTCTTCTGGAAGAATGCCGCCGGTATCTACGATTCGAAAATCGTGGCCCTGCCAATGCGAATTGCCGTAAAGGCGGTCGCGAGTGATGCCGGGCTCGTCGCCGACAATGGCGCGCCGAGAACCTACCAGCCGGTTGAACAGCGTGGACTTGCCGACATTCGGCCGTCCGACGATGGCGATGAGGGGAGATGAAGTTTTCATGAGGGAACGAACTTCGTCGAGCTTCGCTCGACCGGACGGGTGAGGGCACCCGTCCCCACGTGCTTTGTTCGGGGACCGCCCGTCCCTCCATGAGCTAAGCCTTATTATAGAGACTCTGTGTCCTCGAGTTCTCAGCCCGCATCGGCAACGCCCGCCAGCCGTCCAGAAAATGCGCTCGGCAGCTCGCTTTACAACTTCTTTGGACCAGGTGGGCTGCTGTCGCGTACGCATCCCGCTTATGAGTTCAGGCGCGGCCAATTGCAGATGGCGGAAGCCGTCGAAAAGGCAATCGCCGAGCGCAGACACCTGATCGTTGAGGCCGGAACCGGGACCGGGAAGACGCTCGCGTACCTGATGCCTGCGATCCGGTCTGGCAAGCGCGTCATAATTTCGACGGGAACAAAAAACCTTCAGGAGCAACTGTTCTATAAAGATGTTCCCTTCCTCGAGCAGGCGCTCTTTCCTCAAGGCGATCGCAAACTCAGCGTCTGTTACATGAAGGGGCGCAGCAATTATCTTTGCCGCAAAAAGCTCTACGATCTGACTAACCAGCCGGTGCTGAGCGGGTTGGATGAAATCGAACAGTATCGCGCGATTGCCGCGTGGGAGCAGACGACGCAAGGAGGTGACCGGGCGGAACTCGCTTCCCTTCCCGAGACCAGCGCGCTCTGGCACAAATTGGATGCCCGCGCCGACACCTGCCTGGGCCAGAAATGCAGCTCATGGGACAAATGTTTCGTCACCGAGATGCGGCGGCGTGGAATGGAAAGCGACATCGTCATCGTCAATCATCATTTGTTCTTCGCCGACCTCGCCATCAAGCAGCAGGCTGAAGGCGCGCCGGATGCTGGGATTCTTCCGGAAGCGGGGATCGTGATTTTTGACGAAGCGCATGAACTCGAGGACGTCGCCGGAAGTTATTTTGGGATCTCGATCAGCGCGGCACGCGTCGAGGAACTTTGCCGGGACGTGGAAGGATCGTTGCAGCGCAATCACGCGTACACGGCCTCGCTTTCGGGCGCGATCAAGAGCTTGCGCGAGCGGTCGGGTTTTTTCTTTTCCCTGTTGCCGGAAGGCGACGGCCGGTTCGCTTTTGAAAATCGCCGCGAATTTCTGGAAGAGAACGGTGACGAATTCACCGGGCTGCAGCAAGCGCTGACAAGATTGGGCGCAGAGATCGAAAACATGCCGTCGAAGCCCGAGGAAGTTTTTGCCTTCGCGCGACGCGCCCAGGAACTGCACGTGCAGCTTGGTTTTGTGATGGAGAACGAAGACAAAAACACTGTCTTCTGGATCGAGCGCCGCCGCACTGGCCGCGAGAAGCAGCATGTCTCGCTGCAAGCCACGCCCATCGATGTGGGCCCTATTTTGAATGAGTGCTTGTGGTCGAAGCTGGAGTGTTCGGTGTTAACGTCCGCGACGTTGGCGGTAGGCGGCGGTTTCGACTACATCCGCAGGAGGCTCGGCGCCGATCATGCCCGCGACCTGGTGCTGCCCTCCCACTTCGACTATCAGAGCCAGGCGTTGTTTTATGTGCCGCCCGATTTGCCCGACCCGCGCACGCCGCAGTTTGCGCCCAAGGCGTCCGGTCGGATTCGTCGACTGCTTGAGATCACGCGGGGGCGAGCGTTTGTGCTGTTCACCAGCTATGCCCAGATGCGCGACGTGCATCAGCGACTGCTCGGCGAAGTTGAGTTCCCCATGCTGCTTCAAGGCGACGCACCGAAAAGTGCGCTGCTCGAGGAATTTCGCGCTACCCCGAACTGTGTTTTATTTGCGACATCGTCATTCTGGCAGGGGGTGGACGTGCAAGGCGAACAACTCAGCTGCGTGATTATTGACCGTTTGCCGTTCGCAGTGCCGTCCGATCCAGTGGTCGCCGCGCGGGTGAAGGCCATTGACGCCGACGGAGGAAACGCGTTCTTTCAATATCAAGTGCCTGCTGCGGTAATCACGCTGAAGCAGGGCTTCGGGCGGCTCATCCGGTCGCTGCACGACCGCGGTCTCTTGGCGCTGCTCGACAATCGCATCCTGAAGAAACAGTATGGCCGCGTGTTTGTCGAGAGCCTGCCGAATTATCGACGTACTACGGATATGAGGGTGGTCGAAACTTGGTTTCATCCGCAAGACTGACCTTCTGCCGCTCCGAATCCAACAAACGCGCACCCAGCAGTACAATTGAGCCTGGCGTTGGCGATTCGGGCAGCCAATTGGGGGAGCATGTACGAGGTCACGGTAGAAGATTCGTTTGCCGCGGGGCACTACCTGCGCAATTACAAGGGCAAATGCGAGAATCCGCATGGCCACAACTATAAGATCCGCGTGACCCTTGCCGGCAAAGACCTGGATAAGGCCGGATTGCTGCTGGATTTCAAAGACTTGCGGGAAGTTATGAAGCACGTGATCGACCGGCTCGATCATCAGATGATCAACGACGTCGCGCCATTTACAGAGCTGAATCCGTCGGCTGAGAACCTGGCAAAGTATTTCTACGACGAGACCAACGGGCGGCTTCGTCAGGTTACGAGCGGGCGCGTGCACGTGAAAGACGTGACCGTGTTTGAAACGGATTCGACGACGGCGAAGTATAGCGAGTGATTCAGCCATTAGCACTTGGCAATTGGCACTTGGTCCTGAAAGGGTTGCCGCAATCTAAGAATGACGCGTTGTGGATAGACGCCAATTGCTAAATGCCAATTGCTCTATGCAAATTACTGAAATCTACAAGTCGCTACAGGGCGAATCCACATATGCGGGGCTGCCGTGCGTTTTTGTGCGGCTTACCGGTTGCAACCTGCGCTGCTCATGGTGCGACACGGAGTACAGCTTTTACGGCGGGAAGAAAATGACGCCGGAACAGGTCCTGGGAGAAGTTGAACGGCTGAGCCCACATGGCGGATATGTCGAAATCACCGGCGGAGAGCCGATGTTGCAGGAGCGCGAACTGGTCCCTTTCATGCAGCGTCTTCTGGACACCGGCTACATAGTCTTGCTTGAAACCAGCGGCGAGCGGCCGCTTGAGCGTGTGCCGTCAGGAGTGGTCAAAATTGTGGACGTGAAGTGCCCAGGGTCCGACGAGGGTGATAGCTTCCGCCCAGAAAACCTGGCGGCACTAACTCCGCGCGATGAAGTCAAATTCGTCATCAGCGACCATCATGACTATGAATTTGCCCGCGATTTTACCGCCCAGCACGGATTGGCCGCACGGGTAAATGCGGTCATCTTTTCGCCCGCATTCAGCAAGGATGCCTCTGGGGCCAGAGATGCATCCAATTGCCTGCTCGATCCACGGGAACTGGCGGATTGGATGCTTGAGGACAACGTTCCAGCCCGGCTGGGGTTACAGATACACAAGCTGATCTGGGATCCGGCGCTGAAGGGAGTTTAAGGAATGAAGAAGTCAGAATGCAAAAGGCAGAATGCTAAGGCCTGGGGTTCTGAGTTCTGCGTTCTGAATTCCGACTTATGACTTCCGCGCCGAAATCTTGTGCCGTGGTCCTGCTTAGCGGAGGCATGGACTCTTGTGTCTGCGCGGCCCTGGCGGCGCGTGATTGCGAAGCGGCGGCGCTACATGTCAGCTACGGCCAACGTACGGAGACGCGCGAACGGGAATCATTTTTTGCTATTTGCGATCGGCTGGGGATCGACCAGCGCCTCGCCGTCCGTAATGACGCGTTGCGATTGATTGGCGGATCGGCGCTCACCGATAAGAGCATTGCGGTACCCGATTCACATGCCGGTGGCCGCGATGTTCCGGTCACCTACGTTCCCTTTCGCAATGCGCATTTTCTGTCGGTGGCCGTCAGTTGGGCGGAAGTGCTGGGCGCGACTAAGATATATATTGGTGCGGTAGAGCAGGACAGTTCCGGCTACCCTGATTGCCGGCCGGCGTATTATGAGGCGTTTAATCGCGTGATCGACGCCGGGACCAAAGCTGGCGGCATCGAAATAGTGACGCCATTGATTGCGATGCGCAAAGCCGAGATCATCCGGTTGGGCCTTGAACTGGGCGCACCACTCGAACTGACGTGGTCTTGCTACAGCCGCGAAGACCGCGCCTGCGGAGTCTGCGATAGTTGCGTGCTGCGGCTGCGTGCATTCCAGGATGCGGGAGCTTCTGATCCACTTCCTTATGCTCAGGCGGCACAAATTGTATAAATTCTAGGCCGCGCGCATTCACGATCAGCGGCCAATTGGAGGGGTTTAATGAAAAGAGCATTTCTCTATTCAGGCCTGATTGTGCTGGTGTGCGTATGTTTGGCCATCTCTGCGTTTCCCCAAAGCACCTTCGGTACGGTGCACGGCACCTGCAAAGACGCACAAGGCGCGCCCATCGCAGATGCACAGATTGTCTGGCAAAACGAGGACAACGGCCGCACCTATAAGTTGAAGACCAACAAGAAGGGCGAGTTCTTCTCTCTCGGACTTGATCCGGGAAAGTACACGGTCACCCTCAGTAAAGATGACAAAGTGCTCGACAACCAAAAGAACTTCCACGTGGACTTGGGTGAGAACGTGTACGACGTGGATTTGAAGGCGGCCCAGGAGCAGAGTATCCAGCAGGCCGCGAAAGAGAAGGGCGTTTCAACTGAGCAGATCAAACAGCAGCAGGAAGCTCAGGCGAAAGCGGAACAGTACAACTCTAAGATTAAAGACATCAACGCGAAACTGAGTCAGGCCGCCGAGATGATGAAGGCCCAGCCGCCACAGTACGACCAGGCGATTTCCACTCTGACCGAAGTTGCGCAGGCGGTGCCAAACGAGGATGTGGTGTGGTATCGGCTGGGTTCTGCTTATCTCGATTCGGCCAAGGTCCAGACGGATCCGGCCGAAAAGACCAAACGCAACACTGAAGCATATAACGATCTGCAAAAAGCGGTTGATCTGAAAAAGAATCCTCCCCAGGGTACGCAAGCGAAAGCTCCACCGAACCCTGCCGCGGACAACGCGAAATTGGCAGCGTATTACGACAATCTGGGCGCAGCCTCAGCACGGCTGGGTAAGGTTGATGAAGCCGCCAATGACTACAAACAAGCGGCACAGGTCAATCCGGCCGGGGCTGCAGGTTATTACTTTAATCTTGGCGCCATTCTGACCAACACGGCGACCGACGCTAACGGAAAAAAAGCAGCCGCAGAGGCGTTCGACAAAGCCATTCAGGCCGATCCAAACAAGGCTGATGCCTACTACTGGAAGGGGTCGAACCTGATCGCATTGTCCACTACCGATAGCGCCGGCAAACTGAGCGCTCCAGCGGGAACGGCCGAGGCATTCCAGAAGTATATCGAGCTTCAGCCCGCCGGGCCGCACGCGGAAGAGGCAAAGCAGATGCTAGCCGTCCTTAACCAGACGGTCGAAACCAGTTACGGGACGAAAAAGGGCACAACCAAGAAGAAGTAGGGCTGTGGAGGTTTCTGCGGGGCGGCAGATGCCGCCCCTTTTTATTCTGTCCACTGATTTTTCAGACCGGAAAAATCAGCGGAATACCGTTTCCCACTGCAATGTTACGAAGGTCTATGCCGGTGTCGTTCTTTCTAGGAAGGCTGCGCCAATTTCGCTACAGTCAATCTGAACTGTGTGATTCTTTGGTTTTGAGGCGCACTTGGCCGCACCCGGCACGGCTCCGATACAAATTTCGATTGATCCCGCGGGCTCAGGCACGGACGATTTGCTCACGGCCATGCTGCGCGCCAATCCGAGCGTTAGCGACCTGATTTTCTCGCCCGGACGCAAACTACAAGTCCAAGTCAGCGGCAACTTCAAGGGAGTGGAACTGACCGGCCTTCAGGCCCTGACCGCGGATGACACGCGCCGCATTGCCTCACACCTGATCGGCAACAATAAATCTGCCATCACCATGCTTCGCGAACAGGGCTACTGCGACGTTTCGTACGCTTTGCCGGGCGTGGCTCGTTTTCGCGTGAATGTTTTTATTCAAAGAGGCAGTTGCGCCGTGGTCATGCGCGTGATTCCTACGGCTGTGCCGACTATCGACGCTTTGGGCGCGCCGGATGAATTGCGGGAAGTTACCACCTTTCGTGATGGATTGGTTCTGGTCACTGGGCCACGCGGATCCGGCAAATCCTCTACATTGGCGGCTCTGGTCGACCACATCAACACTACGACCGAATGTCACATCATTACCATTGAAGACCCGATCGAGTTTCTGCATAACCACAAGCAGGCGACCGTGCATCAGCGTGAACTGCACAGCGATACGCCAAGCGTTGCTCATGCCATGCGCGCGGCGTTACGGCAGGTGCCCAATGTGATCGCGGTCGGAGAACTTAAAGAACGCGAAACCAGCGACCTTGCCCTTGACGCTGCCGAGTCCGGACACCTGGTGCTCTCAACCTTGACTGCGCCGAATGCCGCAAAGGCGGTTGAACGCCTGGTGGCGGCCTTCCCGAGCAATGAACAAGCGTCGGCCCGCGACCGGCTGGCCAGGATTCTCCGGCTGGTTATTTGTCAACGTCTCATTCCCCGCAAGCAGAGTGGCGAGCGAGTCGCCGTCTTCGAAGCGGTTCGCGCCGACTCACCGGCGTTGGGATTGCTGGGGTCTGAAGTCCCATCATCACTCCAGCGTAAGGAAAAACGCACGCTCGATAGCGAGATTGAACGCCTCGTCCGCGAGGGCATCATTACCTCAGAGACCGCGCTCACTCACGCTCTGGACGCTGCCTCTCTCGCCAAGAAATTAGCCACGCCAAACAACTCTCGTCTGCGATAGACTTCTAGCTTTCTTAGCTGGAGGTTTCCACGATGAGCAGCCGCCTTTCCCGCCGTAATTTTCTTGGACTAAGCGCATCTACCGCCGCAGCTACGGTTGCGACGAAAACGATTTTTCTCGATCCCACTCCAGGGTGGGCCACGCCGCAGTCTGTCGCGCCAAGCGACCGCGTCCGTTTTGGCATGATCGGGGTCGGAATGCAGGGAAGCGGATTATTGCCCAGCTCAATCCAGTTGCCAGGAGTGGAGTGCGTGGGGGCGTGCGATCTCTATGACGGACGGCATGTGCTGGCGCGAGAACTCACCAATTCGCCGAATCTTCCGGTGACGCGCCGTTATCAGGATTTGCTCGAAAACAAGGAGATCGATTGCATTGTGGCGGCTGTGCCCGATCACTGGCATAAGCAGATCGTGGTGGATGCAGTTAGCGCGGGAAAAGACATTTATTGCGAGAAGCCTATGTCACATAGCCCGGCTGACGGAGTGGAAATGGTAGCGGCCGAGAAGAAGACCGGACGCATCGTTCAGATCGGATCGCAACGGGTCAGCTCTGCGATTCTGGCCAAAGCGCGCGAAATGGTGCAGGCGGGGACACTCGGAGATTTGATGATGGTCGAAGGCGTTCTCGGGCGGAATGATCCGAACGGCGCATGGGTGTATCCGCCTCCGCCTGATCTTTCGCCGGAAAACCTGGATTGGAATACGTGGCAAGGTACCGTCCCGAAAGTCGCGTTCAACCCGAATCTTTTCGCGCGCTGGCGTTGCTGGAAGGAATACGGCACCGGAGTCTCCGGGGACCTGCTCGTTCATCTGATCAGCGGAATGTTGTTCGTGCTGAGCCTGAACGAAGCGCCGAAACGCGCGATGTCGAGCGGCGGTATCCTGCGCTGGAACGATGGCCGCAACATGCCGGACGTCCACAACACGATTTTCGAGTACGGTAAAATTCCCGTCGTGATGCGTCTGAACCTGGGCACCAGCGTGCCCGAGTCCTATCGATTTATGGGATCCAAGGGGATCATGGACATCAACGGGAGCCAAATCGAGTTCACTCCACAGTCAGGAAAGGATGAAGAGCCCAGCTGGTACGCGGGAAGCTTTCCGCGTCCGTTGCGCGATGCCTACTACAAAGAATGGCATCGGCAGCATGATCCCGTCGTTGGGCATGAACCCATCGAACAGAGCATCATCTACCGCGGCACTCAGTTCGACGAATTGAAGCCACACCTTTGGACCTTCTTTCAGGCGGTGAAGAGCCGGCAACCGGTGACCGAGAACGCTGTATTTGGACATCATGCGGCGTTAGCGTGCCACATGGCGAACGAGTCGTATTTCCGCAACAGCGCCGTCACCTGGGACGAAGGCTCTAAGACCATTAAGAGCTGATGCTGTCGGCCGCCCAGAGAAAACTCACAGCGGAGAGAGCTCATCTTCCCGTTCGCGGGTGCTTTCTCCGCTTTGACGGCCAAACCGGCGCTCCAGGTATTTCCTGGCAAGATCTTTCCCGCCAAGTCCAAAGGCCAGGGCCAATCCCAGCATGAGGGATCCGAACGTGAGTGTAAACGCGACAATCACGGTACGTGAGCCCACTCCAAGTTCCTCAAATGCCATTGAAACCATGAAAAGAATGATCATGGTGCGGACGGCCCAACTGATCAGCCGCGGTGACGGCAAGTCCGCGTTCACCGCGCTCAACAGCGTGGCGCGCGAAAAGAAGCTCGCGCCTAAAAGCCCAAAAAACAGAATGAAGAGGGCAGCAAACAGCCTTGGCAGGAAGCCAAAAAAACTGGCAACGTGCTGCTCAATCCCAATGACCCCCAGCACGCTGATGCCAAGCAGAATGAATCCAAACCATGCCACCCAGAACACGAACCGGCTCACCAGTTCGGTGAGCGAGGGCAGGGCCGCGCCTCGCAGCAGTTGAGTCGTGCCGGTGTGCTCTGAGAGCCGGTCGAAGCGCGCAATCCTGAGCAGGCTTCGCACAGTCACCTTCAGCACGAACGCAACGATCCAACCGGCTACCACGATTGCCAGCATTTCCAGAAACCGCGGTAGAAATCGGCCGAGGCTGCCGACGATCTCGTCCATAGTGCGCGCCAATTCATTAATGAAGTTTTGCCACATAAGACCTCACTTCCTGCCGTTCCAGGATTCAATCAGATACGGCCTTTCACGCTCGAATGTCTGACATAAAGACTCGATGTTGCTTTCAACCTGTTCCGCTGAGGCTTCACGGTTTTCGGTTAGGAACGTGACGGCGCGGCCGCGAAACAGGGGCACCAATGCCTGCACAACGTGATCACGGCCAATCACCGCACGATGATAGGCGGCGGCAAATTCGTAAACTGTGCGGGCCCAGACATCTGCAGGATATGCAAACTTGTCTTCCGGAAGCGCGGCCAGGCGCCTTAATTCGCTGTGAGTTTCCGGCGTAAGAATCGACAGAAACACCGGCTCCAGTTCGGACATGCCGAAGGTGAACATCTGATAGAGCCGCTTGCGATTCAGGCGAAGCGGCTCCAGACTGACTACCTCCTTGCATCCTTTGCATGGAGTTTCGAGCGGCTCATGCGCCGCGCTCCATGAAGCGGCAAACGCCTCCATCGAGCCGAACAAAGTTCCTGCGGATTCGCGCATGGCCTTCACCAGATCGGTTGGTGCATTTTCCGGCCGGGCTTTAGTTCCAAGGAATGACTGCGTAATTCTCGATCGCGCCGCGACCGCGGAAATGGCGAGCCAAAGCTCGGTTCCGCTGCGTCCCTGTTCCTGCGTCCAGATATCCTGGGCCAGAAAATTGCTGCCCAGCCCTCCAGAAAAGGCAAAGTCGGAAGGATACGGCTCGCGCACCGTGCAGCCATAAACGGCGCGGGTCAGCGGATAAATCAGATTCCTAACCAACAGTCCGTCGAACTTGTGGCGCCGATATACCGGCAGCACCATCTCCGTGCCGTCACGCACTACTGGACCCAGTAAACGCTCGATCCACTCAGGTTCGAGCATGGTGGACTCAGGAGAAACGACGGCGCACGCTTTCGCCTGAAGTAAATCGGCAGCGGCCAGTATCGTGTGCAGCGCTACGCCGTTTGCCGGCCCGTTTTCATATTGCGTGCTGATGCTGTGCAAAGTTCGCAGCGCATGGACGTCCGCGCTGACGTTTACGTCACTAATGGATGCCGCACGGACCAACTCTTGCGTCCCGTCGCGAGATCCCCCGTCAGCATTGATGATGACAGCGCGGGCGCGCGGGAAATACCGCAGCAATCCAGCACGGACGGCTTGCACGACTTGTCCGACGGTGCCCGCGTCGTTGTAAGTGGGCACGCCGACTACCAGATCCACTTCGCCGACGTTGATCAGCTCGCGGATAAAATCGTCCGACAGAATGGATATTTCGGGCAAGAGCAAGCTCCAAGAGCATCGGGTGTAGGCTGGATCTAATTTTCAAAATTGAAGAATTTACAAATTTACGAATTTCGAATTCGTCAATCCGCAACTTCGATAATACGTCACTTTTTTCACACTCTCCTCAATCTAAACCAGTAGAACTGATATGGGCCGAGCGTCAGCAAATACGGCAACTCTCCGGCGCGAGGAAAAATATTTCTGCCAAACATTTCTACCAGGATATTGCCGCGATATGCCTTCAGATCGAGCTCCACCGCCTGTGCGGCACTCGATAGATTATTGACGACAAGGATCGTCTCGTTCCCGAGCTTTCGCACATAGGCCAGCACGCGATGGTTCGCCGGATACAAAAACTCTATTGAACCACGCCCAAACACTGTATTCGACTTCCTGGTGCGGATCAGACGCTTCATCCACGATAGCAGCGAATGATCAAACCGCTTCTGCGATTGCACATTGATTGCCTGGTATCCGTAAACCGGGTTCAGCATCAACGGGGAATAAAGCATTTCAGGATCAGCGGACGAGAAACCGCCGTTCCAGCCGCCATCCCACTGCATGGGAGTTCGCACCCCATTCCGGTCACCCAGGTTTACGTTATCTCCCATACCGATTTCGTCGCCGTAATAGATGATCGGCGTACCCGGCAGGGACATCATCATTCCGTTCATCAGCTCAATTCGACGGCGGTCATTGTCCAGCAGCGGAGCAAGGCGGCGACGAATACCCAGGTTCAGCCGCATGGCCTTGTCCTTTGCGTACTCGTCGTACATGTAATCGCGTTCCATGTCGGTGACCATTTCGAGCGTGAGCTCATCATGGTTGCGCAGGAACAGGCACCACTGGCACGATTCCGGAATCTCCGGCGTTTGTTTCAGAATTTCTGTCAGTGGCTTGCGGTCCTCAAGCTTTACCGCCATGAACATTCGCGGCATCAGCGGAAAATGGAACGCCATGTGGAACTCGTCGCCGACGCCAAAGTATGCACGCAATTCAGTAGGCCACTGATTCGCTTCCGCCAGCAGCATTCGTCCGGGAAATTCTTTGTCTAATCTGGCCCGGAGGTCTTTGATAATGGAATGTGTTTCCGGGAGATTCTCGCAATTTGTGCCTTCGCGTTCTACCAGATATGGGACCGCGTCCAGGCGGAACGCATCCACGCCTATGTCTAACCAAAATTTCATTATGTCCCACATCTCTTCGCGCACTGCCGGATTGTCCCAGTTCAAATCCGGTTGATGGCTGAAGAATCGGTGCCAGTAATACTGCTTTGAGACTGGGTCCCACGCCCAGTTAGAAAGCTCGGTATCGAGAAAAATGATGCGCGTGCCTTTGTAGAGAGTGTCAGTGTCACTCCAGACGTACCAGTCGCGTCGGGGATTCTCCCGCGAGCTGCGCGATTCCTGAAACCACGGATGCTGATTCGACGTGTGGTTCAGCACCATCTCGATAATGACGCGGATGTTCCGCTTGTGCGCGGCTTCGAGAAAGACTTTGAAATCATCGAGGGTCCCGTAGTTGGAATGAACGGATCGATAGTCGGAGATGTCATAGCCGTCGTCACGCAGAGGCGACGGAAAGAAAGGCATCAGCCAAATCGTATTGATGCCAAGCTCTTGCAGATAATCGAGCTTCTGCGCCAAGCCGCGGAAATCTCCGTTGCCATCACCGCTACTGTCGTAAAGAGCGCGTACATGCGCTTGGTAGATGACGGCGTCTTTGTACCAAAGCGAATCTTGCGATGCCAATTGTTATTCCCCGAAAATCATTGCTGTTGAGGCCGCCCGCTTGTCATGAAAACGGGGTACTCGCATCCGCGATAGCGGACTTCTCAGATCGTCTCTCGCCACCGTTGCTTTCCGCACACACTGTGTCCAGCCAACCACGAATTTACTGTTTTTATGGCCAATTTCGCCTTCCATTTCAACAACATACTTTTGGGTGCACGATTGCCATTCTATCGGACGTAGGAGGGAGAATGCATATGCAACTGGCAATCACATTCATGGCGGTAGTCGCGGGACTCGTTTTTTCAATAGCTGTCGCGCTGGTCGTGGAAGAGCTCATCTTCGGCCAGGTATTCAGAATTTTCTTCACGCCGCAGCCCGTGCGGGTCAAATCAGGACAACAGCGCTAAATCTAGAAGGAGAGTCGTATGATTTTTCTCAGGTACTTGCTGCTATGGGGCGGTGCAGGAATGATTGCGGCGGCGGTAGGCCTGCTTGCGCGCGATATTTATCTCATCACCAGGCACAGGCAATTGTTGGCAACCCCTGGAGACAAGCCGGTTCCGGAAGCTCCCATCGTCCACTGGCGAGCAACTCTTGCGCTAGCGCTCTTGGCGTGGGCGCCGATCATTCTGGCGATGGCGATCGTCGTTGTCCCCACTGGAATGGCTGCAGTTCGAATTAGCCAAACCAGCGGGACTTTGCCGGGAACGCTTTATTCCGGCGCCCACTTCGTGACGCCTCTCACCGAGAGCATCGTTCTGTTCGACACTCGTGACCAATTATTTACGACAGGAGCGGTGGAGGACGGCAAGAAGACGTCAAAGCACGTAGATGGAGAGTTGCTCGGCGTTCAGGCAAAAGAAGGCCTGACGCTCGGCTTGGCAATCACAGTCCGATATCGCCTCGATCCGAAACATCTCGACTACATTCAAGCCAACTTGCCCCAGCCGGTCGAAAAAGAAATCGTGCCTCCAGTGGTCGCCAGTGTCTGGCGCGAACTCGTACCCAACTACACCGTTCGCGATGTGTTCGCGACCCGGCGCGAGGAGATCCGCAAGAAGGCCTCTGACGCAATTACCGCAAAACTAGCCGCGGACGGCATCGTCGTAAAAGAAGTCATGCTGCGCGATATTCAGTTGCCCCCGGAATACGCGAAAGGGTTGGAAGACCTTCTTTTGAAAGAGCAGCAGAACGACCAGATGGAAGTGCAAACCTCGATTCAGGAAAAGCAGGTCCGAATTTCAGAACTTGAAGCCGAAGCCACCAAGGCTCAGCAGGTAAAAGCAGCTGAAGGAGAGGCGCAGGTCCGCGTTCTGCAAGCCAAAGCCGAAGCCGATGCCATGCAATACACGCTGCCGCTGAAACAGAAACAGATCGAGCAGAGCAGGCTCGAGGCTCAAGCACGCAAAGAGGCGACCGTAGAAAATGCGGAAGCGAACGCGCAAGCCACCGTCAAGACTGCGGAAGCACAGGCGCAGGCCAAGGTCATCGACAGCAAGGCCGAGATGGAACGCCGCAAGATGCTGGCGGAAGCCGAGGCTGACCGCATCCGCGTAACCTCCGTAGCCGACACCGAGCGAATGAGGAACGAAGGCGTCGTATTGAAGCAGAATCCGCTGCTGATTAATAAGATCATCGCAGAAAAACTTTCGGACAAGTTGCAGATCATGATGGTGCCTTCTGATGGCAAGTTCTTCTTCGCCAATGACGTGCTCAAAAGCATGAATATGGCGAACCAGGGCAGCCAATCGGAGCAGGCCGAGGGGGAAAAGTAGCAACCAGCACTCAGCAGTCAGCACTCAGTAGTAACGGCCGGGCTTTGTAGGGAACGAGACTCGTACTTCTAGAGTGCTGAATGCTGAGTTGCCGACTGCTTACAGGAGCCGCAAGGTGCACATCAAGGAACAGGGCGCCCAATGTAGCCGAGTGGCAGCTTATAATTCGCGAAAGCGGAAAATGTCCTTCTCCACACGCGTTTGTGGCGCCTGTTGCGCTCTGATCATCGTTTCTCAAATCGCCTACGCCTCGGATTGGCGCGCGCCCGAAGCCCAGCTCGCCGAGAAGATCGCCGCCGTCACCGGGCCGGGGGTAATCGCACTCGAAGTTCTAAACCGGTCTTCGATAACTTCGGCCGATGCCGAACAGGTCCGGCGCGAACTTACTTCCCTTCTCGCAGGATCGGGCATTCGCGTGTGGCAGCCCGATCAGGCCGCGGCCACGGTGAAGCTTACGCTTTCAGAGAATCTCCAAGACTACGTCTGGGTGGCGCAAATTCAGCAGGCCACCAATGAAACCAATGTCGCCATTGTGGCGGTGGCCAGGCCTGCGTCCATTTCGTCCGCACAGAGCGTGCCGCCGCTCACATTGCACGTCATGCCAGTAGTCTCTCAATCTGAACCGATCCTCGATATGGCGGTCATCGAAGGAAGTCCGCGCCGCATCCTGGTCCTCGGCACGGCGGGCGTCAACATTCATGAATTCAAAGATGGCCGGTGGGTGCCGGGTCAGTCACTGGCTATCAAAACTCCGGTTGCTCTGCCACGCGATCTGCGCGGTCGAATATTTCTGCGCAAGGATCATCTGTTTGACGTCTTTCTCCCCGGCCTCGTATGCCGTAGCACTGGCTCAGCCCCGCTGGGATTGAATTGTCAGCGCAGCGATGATCCCTGGCCGTTGGAAACCGAAGACCTCGGCGTATCAGGATTCTTCTCGCCCGTCCGAAATTTCTTTACGGGCGCGCTCGTGCCCGGTATTGGAAAGCAGAAATCGGCTCCCGCATTTTATTCGGCAGCAGCCGTTCCCCGCCAGAACTACACCCTTTGGCTCTTCGCCGGGTTGGATGGCCAGTTGCACTTGCTCGATGGGATCAACGATCAAGTCGCGGGAAAAGTCCGTTGGGGCAGCGACATCGCGGGCATCCGCACGGCGTGCAGGCAGAACGCACAGGTCATCGCGACCGCGCCGGGAGAAGGTTCGCAGGACTCATTGCAGGCTTTCGAATTTCCCGATCGCGAGCCGCTTGCAGTGAGCCAGAAGCTGCCGTTGCAAGGAACGGTGACTGCTTTGTGGACGGCCCAGGCCGGTGATGCGGTAACGGCAGTGGTCAGGAATTCAGACACCGGAAAATATGATGCGTTGCAAATCAATCTTACTTGTGGCCAGTAGCCTGCTTTGGCTGGCGTCGCTGTCGTCGGCAGAGCAGCGCCCCCATTATGGCGGCACCCTGCGCCTTGCAGTGCGCGAAACCCCACAAGCTCTTGATCCAGCATCGCTCGGCGCCTCTGGGTCGGCAAATGTATCGCGGCTGATATTCGAAACCCTGGTTCACCTGGATGAAACCGGGCGGCCACAACCCCTGCTTGCCGGCTCCTGGCAGTCGGAACCCGGCAATCAGCGCTGGCGAATTTCTCTTCGCGACGGTGTCTCTTTCAGTGACGGCTACCCTCTGGATGCGGCGTCGGTCGTGGCTTCGCTGCGGGGTAGCAATCCGGACTGGAAAGTGGCAGCCGTGGGGGAAATGGTGATCATTGAAACTGCGTCGCCCGAGCCGGATCTGCCCGCCGAGTTAGCTCTGCCTGTCAACGCCATCGTCCATCGCAGCGGCGAAAAACTTTCCGGCACCGGTCCGTTCTCCGCAGCTGACTGGACGGCGGGCAAGCACCTTTCTCTTCCAGCTAACGATGACTATTGGCGTGGGCGTCCGTTCGTAGACTCGATCGAGATCACATTTGGAGTTGCCGACCGTGAGCAACTTCTTGCCCTTGATCTGGGGAAAGCCGACATGGTGGAAATTGCGCCCGAGAATATCCGTCGCGCAAGAGCGGACGGCCGCACGGTCTTCAGCTCAGAGCCCGCGCAGTTACTGGCGCTCGAATTCACCAACGATGCTCGCAATGAAGACGAGACGCATGCGCGCAATGCACTGGTTGCCAGTCTGGACACGACCGCGCTCGGCGATTTTGTTATGCAGGGCGGTGGTGATCCGACTGCGGCTTTACTTCCAAACTGGCTCTCGGGTTACGCATTTGTGTTTGCTTCCGGGCGGCATGCCGATCAAGGACAACAGCAACCTTCGCAATCACGGCGCCTTCTCTCCTGGACGCTTGTATACGACTCCAATGACCCAGTGGCACACGTTATCGCGGACCGTGTTTTGCTGAATGCGAGAGACGCCGGGGTTTCAATACAACTTATCAGCTCGGGGGCTGCAGATATGAGGCTCGCGCGAATGCCGATTGCCTCTTCAGATGCCCATCTCGCGTTAACTCAATTTGCTGCGGCACTTCACTTAACGCCGCCAAAGTTCAACAGCGATTCAGTTGGGGATCTTTACACCGCGGAGAAAGGCCTGCTACAGTCGCGTCGCGTGATACCACTGCTACACTTGCGCAGTGCCGTGGCGATCCGCGCGAACCTTCGCGATTTCAGCATGCTTCCGGATGGCACCTGGCAATTGGGCGATGTCTGGCTTTCTCCGGAGAAGCAATGACTTTCCGGCGAAGACTGTTGCTGCTCTTTGCATTGACGGTAATCGTCTCGGTAGCAGCGGTTTCGGCCATAGTCTTGCTTACGGCGCGGCGCGCTTTCGATCGCGCCAACGATGACCAAACTTCCGCTCTAGTCGCGCAGTTCACGCAAGAATTCAGCCGACGCGGGGATGAACTAAGCAAACGCCTGCAAGCTGCCGCTTCAACGCCCGAAGCCTCTCACATCGCGGTCGCGGCGGCCCAAACACCGTCAAGGTATACCGCGTTCGTTGATGACGCGCAGGCCATTGCGCAGATCGAGCAACTGGACTTTCTAGAATTTGCCGACGACCATGGCACTATCATTTCTTCGGCGCAGTGGCCGGCGAAATTTGGGTACCAGGAACCATTGGCGGCGGGCTCTCCTTCGACGACACCGTTTCTCAAGGACGAAGAAACACCATCGGGCCACGCTCTGGGTCTGTTTTCCATCCGCACAATTTCGACTGGAGACCGGAAGCTTTATCTCATCGGCGGCATTCGTCTCGACCGCAGTTTTCTTTCCTCGCTGAAATTGCCATCCGGTATGCGCGTGATGATGTATGAGAATGTCGATCATGGCGGTGAGGCTTTCGCCGCCAATCACCTTGTGACATCGGGAGCTGTGCTCAACGATCCGTCACGGCTTGAGTCGTTAGTTCGCAGTGTTCAGAACAGCGGCCGGCCAGAGAGCGTGACGATCCAATGGGGCTCCGGGGAAAGCGAACTGATTCACGCATTCCCTCTTGCGGGCGAACGCGGTCAACTTCTCGGCATTCTCCTGGTCGGGAACTCGCGACAGATCTATACCGATTTTCGCAATCAGATTCGCTCGGCAGCGTTGCTGGCTGCGGGTGCAGGATTGCTGCTCGCCATCATTCTGAGCAGTTGGGCGGCCGCCCGCGTGACCCGCCCCGTCGAACAATTGGCGCGCGCGGCGCATTCGGTGGCGAACGGCGATTGGAGCGCGCGCGTCACGGCCACATCAACTGACGAAATTGGTCAACTGGCCGAATCGTTCAATCGCATGACCCGCGATCTGCTCGATCAGCGCGAAAGGCTGGTCCAAACGGAACGTGTGGCAGCCTGGCGCGAACTGGCTCGACGGCTAGCCCATGAACTCAAGAACCCGCTGTTCCCTCTGCAACTCACGGTGGAGAATCTTTTACGCTCGCGCGAACAAGGCGAAGATCAGTTCAACGAAATTTTTCGCGAGAGCTCTGCAACCCTGCTGGCTGAGATTGCGAACCTGAAAAATATCGTCGGGAGGTTCAGCGAATTCTCCAAGATGCCGCAGCCGCAATTTCAGGCGGTGTGGCTGGATGATCTAGTACAAAACCTCGCCAAGGTTTTTCAGGCGCAATTGGCTCAGGGTGGAATTACCTGCCATGCTGAACTCTCCGCGCCGGACAACATCGCCGGCGATCCCGATCTTTTGCATCGCGCGCTTTCAAATCTGATTTCAAATGCAATCGAGGCCATGCCGCACGGCGGAATGCTCACCTTACGAACCAGCCAAACCGCCAGGTCCGCGCGCATTGAAGTTGCAGACACGGGATGCGGGCTCGCTGCGGAAGACTCGGCTCGCCTGTTCACTCCCTATTACACCAGCAAGCCGCACGGAACCGGGCTTGGCTTGGCGATTGTGCAATCAATCGTCAGCGATCACGGGGGAAGAATCAGCGTAAGCAGCGAGCCCGGACGAGGCACAACATTTATCATCGAGCTGCCGCGAAACGACGACAAGGTTTCCGGCGCTCGCGACGCTTAGGAGAAACCTTGCCGCGCAAGGCAAATCTGTTGATCGTGGATGACGAAGCCAGCACCCTGGCGTCGCTGTCCCGCGCCTTTCGCCTGGCGGGACACGAAGCCACAGTTTGCGATAACGCGGCGAAAGCCATCGAGCTTGCGAAGTCGGAGACGTTTGATCTGATTTTCTCGGACGTAGTCATGCCCGGGAAAGACGGGCTTGCTCTGCTCGAAGGCTTGCGCGCTCAGGGTGTCAACACGCCAGTCGTAATGATGTCAGGGCAGGCACAAATCGAGATGGCGGTGCGTGCGACAAAACTTGGCGCAATAGATTTTCTGGAAAAACCCATCTCCACCGACAAACTGCTGCTTACGGTTGAAAATGCGCTCAAACTGCAGCGGCTCGAAACCGAGAACCGCCAGCTTCGGCAGCGGCTGGGTCATCACGAAATCGTATGGACTGGCGTCGCCATGAAGAAAGTTATGGCGCAGGTGGAACGCGTCGCCGCCACTGAGACGCGGGTATGCATTCTGGGCGAGACTGGGACCGGCAAAGAGCTGGTCGCGCGTACCCTGCATGAAAAAAGTCCGCGCGCATCCGGGCCGTTTGTCGCCCTAAATTGTGCTGCGGTACCGGCTGAACTCATCGAGTCCGAGTTGTTCGGGCACGAAAAAGGATCCTTTACCGGCGCGGCCATGCGTCACGTCGGTAAGTTCGAGCAAGCGGATCACGGGACGCTGTTTCTCGACGAAATCGGCGACATGCCACTGATGATGCAGGCCAAGTTGTTGCGCGTGCTGGAAGAGGGTGAGGTCGAGCGCATCGGCACCACGAAGCCGACTCGTGTGGACGTTCGCGTTATCGTGGCAACTCACCGTAACCTCGAAGCGCTGGTTCACGACGGCAAATTTCGGCAGGACTTGTTTCACCGCGTCTTTGTTTTTCCGCTCCTGATTCCGCCGCTGCGGGAGCGCCGGGAAGATATCCCAGCCCTGATAACGCACTTTGCCGCACTGGTATGCGCACAAAATAACTGGAAGCCGGTGAAGTTCAGCGAGGCCACAATCCAGGAATTGCAAGAATATTCCTGGCCGGGTAACGTTCGCGAACTAAGGAATGTGGTGGAGCGCCTGATGTTGCTCAACACCGGCGATGAGGTAGGACTCGAAACTGTGGGTTCTGTTTTTCGAGCAGCGCCGGAGGCGAATGCCCGCACCGTTCACACCGGCACATTAGCTGAACGCGTGGAAGGCTTCGAGCGTGAAGTGATTCTGGCGGAACTGAAGCATGCCGGCTTCCACATGACCAATGCCGCAAAAACACTCGGCCTGGAGCGCAGCCATCTTTACAAGAAGGCCGAGCAGCTTGGAATTGACATCCGTAAAGAGCGGCGCGAAGAAGAAAGCTAATCCAGCCAACTGGATCACGCTAGTTTCTGCTCATATACCGCACGTCGCGTTCTGGAGTTGGTTTTCCACTCCCAAGCGCTGCGAATGGTATGGTGCAGGTCGGAACACAGTGGCTTCCATCGCATTTCGCGCTCGATTCTCGCTGGACTGGCGCACAAGGCGGGCGGATCTCCAGGCCGGCGTGCCGAGATGTGTACCGGTATTTTTCTTCCAGTCACCTGCTGCACGGCAGCAACCACTTCGCGTACTGAATACCCTTTACCGCATCCGATGTTGTAGATCCTCATTCCCGCACGTTGAGGCATGTTCAACGCCAACATATGCGCAGCCGCGATATCGGAAACGTGAACGTAATCGCGAACGCAGGTTCCGTCCGGCGTGTCGTAATCGTCCCCATAGATTTCAAATGCCGGCCGCTCGCCAGCCGCGACATCGAGCAACAAGGGGATGATGTGCGTCTCCGGCTGATGGTCCTCGCCTGCCTCCCGCGTCGCCCCCGATGCGTTGAAATACCTGAAAGCCGCCACTGTCCATCCGTAAGCCGCAGCGTACCATTGCAGCGCACGTTCGAGCATCAGTTTGCTTTCACCATAGGAATTTACCGGCTGCTTAGAATCATCCTCATCGATGAAGGCCGACTGCGGATTTCCATACACCGCCGCCGAAGACGAAAACACAAATCGCTTCACTCCAAACCGGCGCAGCACTTCCAGGAATGCAATGGCGGAAGAAACGTTCACATCAAAGAACACTCCGGGATTCGACACTGACTCCGGAATGAGCGCCTTGGCGGCAAAATGGAAGACAGCATCAATGCGTGTGTGCCCGAGCAGGCGTGAGATGTTGGCTCGATCGCCGTAATCGAGGATGTAGAGAGAAGCTCTGCCAGGTACAGCAGCAGCGCGTCCACTGGAAAGATCGTCGATAACGGTGACCTTATGTCCCTCATCCAGGAGCCGCCGACAACACACCGAACCCACGTAACCCGCTCCGCCGGTGACCAGGATGCTTGCCACGATCAGTACGCTCCTCGTCCGCGGATTACACGCAACGGCGTCAGCATCAATAGTTCCAGGTCCATGCGAAGGCTCCAGTTTTTAATGTAATCAACGTCCATCCGCACGCGCTCGGCGTACGAAACTTCCTGCCGGCCGTGCACCTGCCAATAGCCCGTGAGCCCGGGTTTGACGGTAAGCAGTAACGTCTTGTGCTCTCCATATTTTTCCAGTTCGGGTGCGGTAATCATTCGGGGCCCGACCAGACTCATCTGCCCGACGAGCACGTTGAACAGCTGCGGCAACTCGTCGAGGCTGAACTTTCGCAGCACTGACCCCAGCCTGGTGACGCGCGGATCCCTCTTCAATTTGAAATTCTGGCGAAACGCAGTACGCATTCCCTGATCGCGCTCAAGAATCCGGTCGGCATCGCGACGCATAGTGCGGAATTTAAAGGCGTCAAATGCTCCTCCAGGACCTACAACGCGTCTTCGGTACAGCACCGGAGCGCCATCTGCCGCAAGCACCAGCACAGTAATGACCACGAGCAGAGGAGCTAGAACGACAATAAGGCTGACCGCACCGACCGCATCGACCACCCGCTTCATCGAATGGGACAATCGACCTCGAGGGGAACTGTCGAGCGGGAGCGCGCTCGAATTCGCCTGAAGAAGTTGCATGTTACGACTCACGCCGCCACCTGCTCGGTTTGTAAGATGCCATCGCCGCTATTAAGTTGATCGAACAAACTCACAAATCGTGGCCCCCATTTTCCCAGTGAGTAAGACTGTTCGACGGTTTTCCGGCCTGCGAATGCGATCCTCGCTCTGAGCTCACGGTCGCAGATCAGGCGTTCGAGCTCACGGAACCAGTCGTCAGACGAAGATGCGAGTAGTCCATTCACGCCGTGCTGGATCAGGTCGGGAGTTATTCCCACAGGCGACGCCACAACTGGAATGCCACTCGCCATGTATTGGATCGCTTTGAAGGCGCATTTGCCGCGGGTCCATTCGGTATCTGGTAAAGGCATCAGCCCGATATCAATCGAGTGCAGGTCTTGGATTTCTCTTTCAAGCTCGAAAGGCAGCGAGTGCGAATACGGAATATTAGGCGCATATGCCGGATGGCCGATGAAGCGGAAACAAACTCCGCCGGGATAAGCGTGCGCCAGCCGCCGCAACGCAGACTCGACCAATGAGAGATATGGTGCAGTTGAGCGGCTACCCATCCATCCGATAGTCATGGGCCGCGAACTTTGCGCGCCCTCCGCGCCTGCTCGCAGTGGGTATTGCCGGCAATCAACCACCGTTGGAATCACGCTGACGCTTGAATTGAAGCGTCGTGCGTACTCCGCCAAGATGCGGTTTCCAGCGACGACATGCGTGCAGCGCCGAATCACTTCGTCATACCTGCGACCATGCTTCCAGCGATACAGGGTAGGGTGATTCAGATGCGCCACTTCGCTGTGTCCGGCGTAAATGGCATCGTCGAAACTGAAGATTACTTTCTGATGCCGACGCAACACCCAGTTTTCTACCAGCGGCGTAAGGAACGGAAAAGCCTCGCGGTGAATAACGATGAAGTCAAATTTAGAAATATCACAAAGCTGGGGAAGCCTCTGCACAGCGCAGCGAAGCGTTTCCGCAATCTTTTTCCGAATCCTTCCGCTGAACTTGAGTGCGCTAAACAATTCCGCGGAACAGAACGCGGAAACCGCGCACTCGTACCCTGCACGCTCAAAATATGGCAGGAACTGATATACGCGGTAACGGCACGATGCGTCCTCGATAGGATAAGCGGTTAAAAATAGAATCTTCGGCATACGAGAATCGGGGCGCGATACTTTCTTGGTAAATGGTTATTGAGCTTTCGCTGCCGGATGAAGACGCAAACGCGTGGATGGTTGAAAGACATGCTCGTAAGCCGCCAGGCAGCTTTGCAAAGCTTCGCCATTCCACTGAAACTTGGTGCGGATTCTGGTTTCGGCATTCTGGCCCAGTCGCGCGCGGAGTCCAGGATTCCGCAACAACAACTCGAGGCCGTTCACGAAGGCCTCTTCGTCCCCGGGCGCGGCAAGAATGCCGCTTATTCCATCCGCGATGTATTCGAGATTCTGACCAACGCGAGAGGTAAGCACCGGCTTCCCCATTGCCATGTAATCAACAATTCTTGCGGAACATTTTGCGTGATGCACACTGTCGTCGGGATAAGGAAATGCCGCAACGTCGCTGGCCCAAACGACCCGCAGAAAGTCTTGATAAGCGAGTCGCGGGAAGAAATATATGCTCGCCTTCAGGGATTGGAATTCTCGCTGAATCTGCATAGAGTCAAGGCCATCCCCTACCAGCACCACTGATATCGGCATTTCCTTCGCTACCCGGGCCACCGAACGGCAGAATATTGCCACTCCCCGTTGCTCGCCAAAGTGGCCGCTGTACAAGACCAACGGCCCCTCGGGCAATCCGAGTTCCCTTCTCGTCTCCGCAGGAGAAAGCGATCGGACCGATCTTTGAATTTCGTCATTTGCCGGCGATGCACCGCAGTTCGGGAGGTAGTACACGCCTCCGCCTTGTCCTCTAAGGGACGCTGCGCGACCTTCGAGCGCTCGGCTGGCCGTCGTGACTGCGTGCGCGCGCCGGATCATCCAGCGTTCTTGGCGATCGATATACTCCCTCACGATCCACGGATACCGCTTCACCTCGTTCCAACCGCCCCAGCCTTCCCAGTCGTCGCAATCGAGCACGACCCGGTCGCCTTTCACCAGCAAATAACTTCCAGCGGCTCCCGCGAAACCTTTGGGCTTGAACACATGAATCAGATCAGGCTTGTAGTGATTCACAGCAGCGAGCAGTTGCAGCAACAGCCCGGGATAGCTCCGCCAGCGCGCTTCCCCGTGGACTTTAGAAGCGGGAGTTCCGTCCGTTCGATTTCGAGAATTGGCCGAAGGCGTTCCCGCATTCCATACCCGCACCCCTTCCTGCTCCCACTCGCGTCCGAGATCTGCTGCGTTGTCATAGGGAGGAAGAAAGATTGTGACCTCGTGCCCCAGCTTGACCAGTTCCCCCGCCAGCGGATGCGCCCGCGCCTGCATCGTCCCCTTAGGACTGAAAGCAAAACCGCCGATAAATGCCAGCTTAAGATTTTTCATCGTGGCAGGCTGGCAAGGCGGAAACACTTGTTCCCCAGGTCGTTACGCCTCGAGCCCAGCTTTGTGATTTCTGTCTCGATTGATCAACGGTGAGCAGTAGAACGACGGTAATCAGGTCAGCGAGCGCACCACGTGCGCCAGTCTTTCGCGTTCGGGATTGATGAGCCCATAATTCCAGACCATTAAAAGTGCACATAGGGTGGTGATGCCCGCGAAGGACATCTGCACCGACAAACTTGCACTGCGGATAGGAAGCAACAAAACAAAAGGCGCGACACACATGAGCGGCCGCAGCAGGCCGTCTTTGACAAAGCGAGGGCGGTCAATCGAGATCAGGGCCGTCCGTGGCATGTTATAGAGCAGATGTGACCCGACGCTTACAAATGCGCCAATGAGCGTCCCCAGAGCTACTCCAATGGCGCCGAAATAGTAAGCCCCTACAATACTTGAGGCCAAGTTAGTGACACCTTCTGCCAGTGGAGAGATGATAACTTTGCCTTGCTGTCCGGTACCTAAAAGCAGCGTCGCATAGGGCAATCCGCACAGCCTTATCACGTTCGCAAGGACGAGAACTTGCAGAATCAGTGTGCTGTGAGTGGCATAGTCGGGACCGGCCCACACCTGAAGAATGACGCGTCCAGCCAAGAGCAAAGGCAAAGCCATGGCAAGAAGACTCAACATTCCATATCGCGTGGAGGAGATCAGGAGTCGCCCCAGTTCGCGGCCGTCACCGCGTGCTTCCAGAACAGCTGATGCCGGTAGAAGTGCCGTAAAAATTGCGCCTTGTACCTGGGCCACAAAATTGGTCAGAGTTGCCGCGATCGCATAGTAGGCAGTGGCTTTGTAGTCGAATATCCCGACAATAACCAAATCGAGGCCGCTAACCATCAACATCGCAGCCATCCACACGACCACGCTGCCCGAATAGGCGCTGATATTGCGAAGGTATTCCTTTGAAACGAGCGCCAACCTCAACGTCACTTGTCTCGCATAAATGCGCCATGCGCCAAATGCCCCGCCGTAGGTCGCGAGATTGGCTACAGCTACGGCAGCACCCATAGCGGCCAATCCCCCATGCACCATAGCGACGCCGATAACAAGGATGCCAATCGCGAACTTGTTGGCAACAGCAATGACCGCAGGTATCTCGTTTCGTTGCATTCCTGTGAAGAAGGCCGAGACCACTGATGCCGGCAGCCCGAAGGCAAATGAGCCTCCCATAAGGAGCAACGCAATCTGTGCGGGGTGGTAAAGGCGGCCGGGCATCTGCGGAAACATCCCTGGCAATCGCCAGGTCAGAACCATGACAAAACAGAAGCCGAGGAAGGCTGCGCCGGCCAGCATTGCTAACGCCGTGCTGGCGATTCCGTCGCGCTGTTCCGCATCATTGAGCGCGTCCGCATGCGCAACAAATCTTGCCAACGCGGTTTGAATACCGAAATCGAAGTAACTCACATACAAGGTCAACTGAAGTAGCAAGGCCCAAGCGCCGTACTCAGCCTTCGACATTTCGCGGACCAGCAGCGGTGGCAGCAGGAGCGCGACAATTCCACTCCCGGCAAGCCGCACAAGGTTTACGGCAGCATTCTTCGCGACAATGCGACTCAAGCTCTGCCTGTCCGACAGATCAGGGGCGGACTGCGGGAGATGGAGGGGAGGCGGCGTCAAATTTTTAGCCTCGTTTAAAGGCGGCGTCTGCAGAAATTGACGATAGGGCTTCAGGGGGTACTTAGGCCAGGCTTTCCCGCCAGACTCTGAGCCCTTCAAAGAAGGCCTTCTCTCGTAACCAGAACATCGACGGCTTAACCCGCCGCGATAGTAGTTGCAGAATCAAATACACCTGGTAGGCGCATACGTAACAGGAGCCGCGCCACCGTCCGAAATGTTTCAACATGAAGTAGGTTCGGTTGCGGGTTGTGTAGCGCATCATGAAGTCCGAGAAAAGGCCGCCGGTCAGACTGTGCTCCTTGTGGAGCATTCTTATGTTAGGGAGGTACATCAACTTCAGTCCCGCCAGTTTCGCGCGATAGCAAAAATCAGTGTCTTCAACGTAGGCAAAATAACGTGGATCCAGGAACCCAATATGATCGAATACCCGCCTCCGTACCAGCAAACACGTTGTGGGAGCATTCTCTACGAGACGCGCCACATCGAACTGCCCCTCATCGACCTTGCCGTGTCCGTAGAGGTAACTCGCATACCCTCTTGCGGGATAGAAGCTACCACCTGCGCTCCAGATGACGCTCGGGTCGGAATGCAGGAGTATTTTAGGAGCGATCATGTCGCACGAGTACTCTTCCAGGCCCGCGGCCAGGTTCTCGATCAGGCGTGGATCGAATTCCGTATCGTTGTTCATCAGCAAGATGAGGTCGGTGTTGCCGGCCAGAGCGGCACGTATCCCCTGGTTATTCCCCTCAGCTGCTCCCGTGTTTTTTTCATTAGCGATCACTTTGATCCTGGGGTCTTTGTACTCCCCAACTCGGTTCAAGGTGCCATCGCTGGACGCATTGTCCACGAGGTACAAGATGAAATCATCGTGCGTCTGTCGCAGCAGACTTGTCAAAAATCCATCGATTACATGTCTGCTGTTGTATGTGACCGTTATTACAGCTGCTTTTGGCATGGATTTGAGCTGATCCGCGGAAGAATCGTGAAAGATCTCAAGCTCGTTAGAAGGTCAACACGCCAATCCCGTACCCGTTCTGCGCCCGACTTTCAATGAACTCCTTATGGGGAAATCGGTGTTTGATTTCATCCCACAACTGGTGCACGCCGCCGGCGTCGTGATTCGTCTTGATGCCGAATCGCGAACCGTGATCCGGGACGATATCGTGAAAGGCCACAATCCCTCCCGTACGCACGAAGGACGAATACATTTCCCAGTCCCGTTTAACTCCGTGATACTCGTGGTCGCCGTCGATGAACAGGAAATCCAATTTATTGGCCCCGAGACACGCCCGCACCTTTTCCATTCCTGAATCACTGTGCGAGTCCGCTTCGATCAAGTGCACGGTTTGGGAATTTTTTATCTTCGCCTGAGTACATTCTTCTGCTTTAGAAGAAATACGAACATCAATTCCGATGAGGTTCGCGGCGGGGTGGGCCACTCGCGCCCACAGAGTTAGCGTCCCGCCCGAGTGCACGCCGATCTCCATGAGCCAAAGCGGCCGAAGGGGCCGCAAAAGATGAAGTAATCTGCTCAGCTCCGACCACTTTTGGTTCGCGGCGTTATGGCAAGCACTGTGTGCCATTCGCCAACTGCTGAAGCTCGTATCCAGTATGGTGCGACCTGCGAGAACAGCTTTCGTAACATGTGCTGAGTGACTTCCCATATTCAGGACCTTCCAAGTTGTTGGGGTAAGGCAGGGGTTGTCGCAGAGAGATTGAGAAGCGCTTCGCTCATACCAACGACCAGCCACAGCAGATAGCTGGTATGCGGGCCGACAAAAGGCGAATCGTCGCTGAACCCGCCGACAAGATTTACGGCCACAGAAAAGGCGAGCGCTAAGCCAATAAGTGCGAATTGCGGGATATGTCTCAACCGTAAATTGTTTCTGATCGTTCCAATCAGTACGGCCATTGTGCTGACAAATCCGACGAGTCCGGACTCCGCCAGCAGATACAAAAAAGTTTCATGTGGCGTACTGCCCGCTCCAATTGGGCCGACACCAATCCAGTCACTGTCTGCAGACAGGACTTGGTAGCTTCCGATTCCTACACCCAACAAAGGATGAGAGCGCCAGGTATTGAAGGCGAATGCCCATGCTTTCAGGCGGGTGAACACGTCCCACGCAAAGCTGCCGATCTGCTCGCCGGAGTACTTGGTTTCCACGACGGGTAGCAACGGGCCAGCCAGCAGCAGAACGCTCACCAGAAGAACGATCAGAAATCCCGCAACCAGTTTCCAGCGGCGCTTCCGGTCTAAAAAAAACACAAACACGCCCAGCGCGGCGGCTAACGCCAGCCACGACCCAAAGGTAAAGGTGAGCAACAGTCCGGCCAGCATTGCGAATGTGAAAACCAGCCATTTAGAACTCAGGCGCCTGCGCCCCTCCATCAGCCAGAGTGCGACGGCAAATGGCAAACACATGTTGAAGTAGTGGCCCAGTTCCATCTCCGAGGTCAACACGGAGATGATGCGATTCCTCCAGGGCCAGAACGTGTCCCTGTAGTGGGCGAGGCTGGTATCCAAACGCGGATTTACGAGCCAGAACAAAGCCCCATAATCATGAATGCTCCACTGATAGAACCCGTAGCACGCCACCAGGAAGGTTGAGACCGCGATGACGCGCATTACCTGCAGGATCTTTTCCGGCGTATCGAGCAAATTTACACAAAGATAGATCAGTCCCAAATTCGACCCCAAGCGGACGCATTCCTTCAAAGTGAAAGGAAAGTCAGTGGTACGAACCAATGACAGAAAAATAATCCCTGCCAGAATTGCTAACCATTTATTGAACCGGCTACCAATAAAGCGGGGCCGCTCACTGCGGGTAAGGATGAAGGGGACCCAGGCGAGCACTTTTACAACCTCGAAAGCAACCGGCAGCGGACCGACCTTAAAAACAAAATTGAATGGAATGAAAAAAACCATGACCAGAAGCAGTTCGTAGGGCCGGCTCGCGAAGTAAACGCAAGCAGGTACAGCAACAACAAACACCAGAACCAGAGGAGTGTAGAAGATCGAAGCTGCTAACGTGGCGCCAAGAGCGCCTACTGTCAGGGTTACCGCATCGGTGCTTATATTTCGAATTGGCGCTGAGAGTTGCACTGGCAAGAAACAGGCGGCGAGGGATTATCGAGGAAAACGAAATGGGCGGATCAGAATTCGCGCTATGCGGCTCTACCGTTGGATCCGTTATGTCCGTTGAGTTTGCCGAGGAAACTCCGGAGGGCTGAGCCGCCAGCATACTCGCTAGCGGTAATGTGTTCCCATATTTCGGCTGCCAATTGTTTTTCGGGAGAACTGCTGCGTCTCCATGCAGCCGAGCCGATCAGAAAAACTGCGCCCAGTGCAAACGCGAGCGTCGCGCCCAACAGCGTAATTGCGATTCGCGGTGGAAATGAGTTTCTTTCCGGCAATAATGGCGCGTCCAACACGTTTACGCTGGGAATTTCCTTGGCCTCCTGAATCTTGGCGATTTCGTATTCCTGCGTCAGCATCTCGTATACAGTCTCCTGAATCCTCGTTTCGCGATACAGGTTCGCCCAGCGCACACCGACCAACGGCAGTTTACGGATGGAGGGAAAATCTCCGGTGATTTGCGAGTCGTCGGAGCTGAGATCGGACTTATTGCCGCTCATGGTTTCGACCTGATGCTTGAGAGCGCCGACCCGTGCCTCGAGCGAACGAACGCGAATGTTGTTGTCCGTATAGATCTGCTTCAGGCCCTCAAGTTCCGCCTGTGCCGCGATAAGCTGGCCTTGCAGGCCCGCTTCGCTCTCAACCATGGCTTTGGTCTGCGAAGGCACATCGAAAGTGCCGTTTTTGCTGGCATATTCACTGAAAGCCTGCAACGCGTCATCGAGATTGTGTTTGACCGTCTGGAGCCGGCCTTCCACGAACATGCGTTCCCGCCGAGCCGAGGATGTTGATACCTGCGCCACCAACCCATTCAGCGCGTCCACATACGCCTGCGCCATCGCCTGTGCGCGATGGGGATCATGATCGGTCACGGTGATTGTAATGACGCCGCTTTTGCGGTCCTCTTTCACCTCGGTACGCTTGGCCAGATCTTTTCGCGCCTGCTCCCAGTATTTGTCGTGATAAACCCTGCGCAGATCAAATTTCCTGATGAGATCATCCTGAATGGTGGCGCCGCCCAGCATATCCACAAACAACGCCCCGGAACTCTTCAGGCCCAGCAGATCGCCGGCAACGCTCCCCAGGCTGCCGCCCAAAGATCCAGCCACACCGCCGGCTGAAGTGCTGCTGCTTGACCCTCTACCCGCGAGAGCAGCGATCATAGCCAGACCCGATCCCGACTGCTGATCGGGAGGCATGAGCCGTGTTTTCGATTCGTACCGCGAAGGCAAAACAATCGCGATTAGGAGAGAAAGAACAAGGCCGGCAATTACCGCTCGCCCCAGAAAACGTCTCTCCTCCCACAGCAGACGCATCCATTCAATCCTCCTGCTGTCGGTTGCTGCGATGGGCAAAATCCGGCCATTCTCAGGGTCAGCACCGGCAGGACGCTCAACCGTGCGAACGGGATTGTTCGGGGGACTCAACTTGTTTCTTCCAGCCACAGCTTCGCTCTCTCACTTACAGGGCGCCCGTGAGATAGCCACGTAGCAGAATCCAACCAATTGCTTCGCAACCCAGTAACTTGAGCCGGAACCCAACCTTGACCGGGCACAGTCTCGGTTCGGTTGGATGTTGTTGGATGGCAAGCGGTCAAGCTCCGTTGTCCGGGGTGTCTGACCTGAGCAGACGCAGTTCAGCTACTTAGGTTAAGACGTATGAAGGCCCAGACGTTCCTGTAACCCACGTTCCATTTTTGTAACATCGTGCGAATTGTCATTGAGAAGTTCATCATCGGGCATAAAATGCCCTCGCCTTTTCTCCGTAGGATGCGGACCCTATCCGGAAATGAGACGCCTTTATGCCAAAGACCAGATCAACCGCAAAGCCGAGCACAAAAGGGAGGCGGAATCAGCAACCTCCCCGGACCCACTCGAATCGACCAAAGCTGGACGCGCGGCCCGACACCATCGATTTTCGCGATCAGATGTACGTCGCAACCCTCACCGAAGTGCCGACTGAAAGGCCGCTGACGGACTACAAGAAAATCGGCGTGCCCATCCTGAACCAGGGTACGGCGGGGGCGTGCGCCGGCTTTGGCTTGGCCACCGTGGCCAATTACTTGCTTCGCGTCCGGCAAAAATGGCCTGACAAGACGGGTGTGAGTCCATGGATGCTTTACGCGATGGCGCAGGTCTCGGATCCGCACGACGAATCTGCCGCGTACGGACAGGCGGTTAATCCGGACGTGGGCGCCAGTTGCCGTTCGGCCATGAAGGGATGGAACCAGAACGGCGTATGCCAAGCCAACTACTTCACTCAGTCCGGGGCCTGCGAGCCGACCGCTCAGATCGTGATTGATGCCCGACTCCGGCCGCTCGGCGCTTATTTTCGGGTCAATCACAAAGATCTGGTTGCCATACATACGGCCCTTCAGGAGGCTGGCATTCTCTATGTTTCTGCCCTGATTCACGAGGGCTGGTTCGCCACAGCAAAAGACGGAAAGATACCCTATGTACCCGGCGTTTCAGGCGGGCATGCCTTCGCTATCGTCGGTTACGACAAAGCCGGCTTCTGGATCCAGAACTCATGGGGAACCGCTTGGGGGGCGAAGGGCTTCGGATATCTCTCCTATGACGATTGGCTCGAAAACGGCACCGACGCATGGGTTGCGCGTTTGGGAGTGCCGGTTGAACTACAGAAAGCCGCGTCTTCGGCGACCATCAATACCCGCAATTTGCAGGTTCAGTCCTCCGGGTACGCCGTGCCGGAACTCGCTCCGCACGTCATCAGCATTGGCGATAACGGAATTTTGAAGACAAACGGGCAGTGGGCCAAAACTGCCGGCCAAGTCCAGGATATTTTCACGACCGAATTTCCCGCAGCAACATCCACTTGGACCAAGAAGCGTCTGGTTTTGTATGCCCATGGCGGCTTGGTCAGCGAAGACACCGCGGTGAACCGAATTGGGTGGTACTGGTCAAACCTGAAATGGCGGGAAATGTATCTGGTCGGGTTCGTGTGGCACACCGATTACCTGAGCACACTTGAGGAAATCCTTCACGATGTGATTACGCAAATTAGGCCAGAGGGTGCTTTCGGCACGGCGAAAGATTTTTTGCTTGACCGCCTCGACGACACCCTGGAGCCGATTGCCCGTGTGGCTTCCGGCAAGATGGAATGGGACAAGATGAAGTCCAATGCCATGGACTCGACGCAAGGGCAGAATGGCGGAGCGCGAATCGCCGCCAACGGAATTAAGGCCTACTTCGATAGCCTGAGCGCGGCGGAGCGGGCAAATTTCGAGATTCACCTCGTTGGCCACAGCGCCGGCAGCATTTTTCTTGCTCCGCTGATCCAGTACTTTGCCACCTTGCGCGTGCCTATTCAGACCTGCACTTTATGGGCACCGGCATGCACGGTTGATGTTTTTACACAGTTCTATGTCCCGGTAATCGGTTCAACCATCAAGAAATTCACTCTCTTCACCCTCGACGACACTACCGAGAGAGCAGATAGCTGCGCGGAGATTTACCACAAGTCTTTGCTCTATCTGGTTTCGGACGCATTTGAAGCACAGTCTCGCGTTCCGTTGATCCATCCCGACGGCGAGCCGTTGTTGGGAATGGACCACTTCGTCTCTAAAAATGGCGCTATGAACGGAACGGCAGCCTCGATTGCGCAATGGCTCTCTCAGCACGGCTGTGACTGGGTGAAGTCGCCAAATGAGAATCCGAAGGGATCGAAAGATGCTGCCGCCGCCAAACATCACGGCGACTTCAGCACCGATGAGGCCGTGTTGCTGGCGACGATCGCGCGAGTCGCGGGAGTGCCGAACGTACCGGTTACGCAGCCGACCGTTACGCAAACCAATCTACCTTCACTCATACCGTCAATCGCGAAGACAGACGTAAATCAGTTGCGGAGGAACCTTGTGAGGACCTGAACTTTCACAGAAGTGACCACGATTCGGACCTCAGCATTCTGCCGGAACGCTGAGCTGTGGTTGCGGCAAAGCCACAACCGCCAACCTCCTTTCGGCGGCTGGAGGAATTATCTGCGGCACAGCGATTCCGATACTGTCTCCCATGGTACGGAAGAGGCGAAGCCATGTGGCGCTCGTGGTCCCAGGTTTCAAATCTGTAATCGTCCTCATCAATTCGTAATAAGTGTTTTGGATGTCCCAGAGGTCAGTCTCGAATGGCGCATCGCGCACAAGCGATATCAGCGATTCCGCTTCACTCAGGCTTCCAACTTCCAGAGGCTCCATCGACCAGCGAGCCATCGCGCGCCTCAGACGTTCACTCAAAGCCAACTTGACGGAATGATCCAGAGCGATCCCATTTCGCTTGGCCGTCTGAATCAGCAACCGCAAATGTTCGGCGTCGATATTTTCGCCGGCCAGAGAGCGCCGGATCGCGTTGTTGAGCACACACTCAGAGGAGACTTGCAATATCGGCGGCAAAGGCATTGACAAGTCGCGAAGAAACCCAATCAGATGCACATTGTGCTCGTAAACGTCACCATAGAGGTTCTCGATATCAGCAAGCGTGCCGTCAACAATCTTAGTAACAATGCGCCTTCGTTCATCCCGAAACAACGATTTAAGTGAGTAAACTTCCGGGCCAAAATAGTCATCAAGCGCGCGCGAGCAACCAACAAATCCCGATTCCGATAAGCGCGCACAGGCATCCTTCGCGAATTGGACAAATTCATCATGAGCTTCACAAACACCGGCTCGCAGGTTATGGCCTCCGCCGTGGAGCACGGCAAAGTCAAAAGCCAGTTGCGCGCGAGTTACGTGCGATTGGATCTCGACCGTACCCGCTGCGAGCTTCACCCTCTCCTGGTCGACAACATTCACGTCACGCAACCGTGCCTGATAGGAGTAAATGGAACCCGATTGTTCGTAGCCTTCGAAGAAAGAACTGATGGCATAGTGGGCCGCAACCCCGGGCAGATCCAACATCGCAGGACGTACGAAGCGCTCATAAATTTCGCAACCGTCTCCGAATTCTGGGATATTGCTGCGAACCAGTTCAAGGCGCTCCAGGAATTGTTCTTCGCGATTGCCTCCGAATAGTTGCTGACTCAACTGCACCGCCCGGGCCGCGTACTGGAGGACCTGAACCGTCTCAGGCCCGGTAGGCTCGTCAAAAAACCAGCCGCAGCTGGTGTACATCAGCATCAAATGCCGCTGCAGCTCAAGCAAGCGTAAAGCGCGGACTTCTTCGGACGACGACAATACATGCGTCGAATGCTTGTTCAAAAAGGCATCTACACTCGCTGCAGACCTGTCAAGAACGGCCGCAATGTAATCATCTCTTGCGGACCAAGGGTCTTTCAGAAGTTGGTTCGCATTCTGTTCGTAATCCGCAAGAAGATCGTCGCGTAACCAATTGAAAGCTTCGCGCAATGGGCGCCGCCACTCCTGGTTCCAGCCGGGACCGCCTCCAGCATTGCAACCACAATTGCTTTCCCATCTGCCAACGCCGTGGGCACAACTCCAGGAAGTTTTTTCTTTTATTCGAATTTCCTGTGTAGGCGGATGCATGGCGAAGTATTCGCCGTAATTCGTCACGCGGGCGAGCTTGTGTTCCTCAATGTATTGCAGAGCATAGGCGAGCGCCATATCGCCGTGAGGATGGTGATGCCCGTAGGTCTCGCCGTCGGTCGCAACGTGCATCAATTGGGCGGAATCGCCATCGGGGTCGAAGCGGCTGAGAAGACGCCGCGCGAAATTTTCGCCGCTGAACAATAGTTTCTCAAACGCGACGCTGGTTGCCAGCGCGCCGTCATAGAAAAACAAGCCAAGCGTTCGACCCGACGGCAAGGCGCACACGTAGCCACGACGCGAGTCTGCGCCGTACTCGAGATTTATCCACGGTGAGTCCTGCTCAACGCGTAGCTGCGCTGCCTGGCGCGGAGCCAGAATCGTGAACTTAATGCCCTCGCCGGAAAGAATCTCCAGCGTGTCTAAATCGACTGCCGTTTCCGGGAGCCACATTCCTTCGGGATCACGCGCAAAACGGTGCTGAAAATCCTTGATGCCCCAAAGAATCTGCGTGCGCTTATCTCGTGAGTTCGAGAGCGGAAGGATTGTGTGGTTATAGGCCTGGGCTAAAGCAGACCCATGTCCTGAGAACAGTTTTTGGCTCTCACGATCGCCATCGAGAATTCGTTGATAGCCTTCGAGCGCGCGCTCTTCCATCCACGAGAGCAGGGTCGGCCCGAAATTGAAGCTGATCCTGGAGTAGTTGTTGAAGATCTTCGCAATGCGGTGGTCGGAATCAAGTATGCGCGAGGCGCCATTCGGAAGATAGCACTCCCTCGCTATTCGTTGGTTCCAATCGTGATAAGGACTTGCAGAATCCTGCGACTCAACCGTTTCCAGCCAGGGATTTTCCCGGGGCGGTTGATAAAAATGACAATGAATGCAGACAAAACACTCCATTCGCGACACTCCGATACTGCCTTATGAATTCAAGCTCTATTATTATTTTGCGCAATTCGTCCTGCCCGCCAGACATGGATGATCTACTTTAACCCGTCCGTCAAGAGGAAACACGATGCGCCAATAGTTCACCAGCGGACATTGCGTGAAGGCGCTTGGCTTTTGGGGGGAATATTTTGATTTGGTGGCGGCGGGAGGACTCGAACTTGAGGCGCCTACGCGGCGTTTGAGCCGCGTGCCGAAATCCCGAGCGTAGCCCAGGGACCTGAAACCATTGGTGGCGGCGGGAGGACTCGAACCTCCGACCTACGGATTATGAGACCGTCGCTCTAACCACCTGAGCTACACCGCCACGTGCAAACTGTAAGGGAACGCGAAGAGGAAACTGTCCGGAAAAATGCGTTCGCGCAGGTGCGGCCGGACTTCACAATCCGGCCACTTTGATTTTAAAAGTCATTTCGGAAAAGTTCAAATGACCTACCAGCCTCAGCGCAGCACAGCCGTAGCGCACCACATCACCGGCGCCTGGCCATGCAAATCGCCGGTCAGCTTCTTGCGATCGTAGTAATACTGCTTATCGTTCTTCTTGCCTGTTCCCTCGCAGATGTTTCGCAGATCAGCGTTCGAATCTAGATAGCTCACAAGTCCCAGCCATCCTTTGCGGGCGGCCGGGGCGTAAATTTTCGCGTCGAGCCAGCCGTGCTTCACGCCCGTGATCATGGCAAAGGTAAACATGGCTGTGCTCGACGTCTCCGGCCAGGCGTCCGGCTGGTCAATCAATTGATGCCACATGCCGTCCTTGTCCTGATACTGCACCAGCGCTTTCATCATTCTGAGATAACCATCCATAATGCGCTTGCGCTGGGGATGTTTCGGCGGCAGCGAACGCAACATTTCCGCCATTCCTGCTGCTACCCAGCCATCGCCTCGGCCCCAATAAAAAGGGACATCTGGGGCGTGGTAAAACAAGCCGCCGGGTTGCTGGAGTTTGTCGAGATAACTTGTCATTTCCGCCGCCGCACGGTCGAGATACTTTGTGTCTCCGGTCGCGCGATAAGCTTGCAACTGAATCATCGTGATCATGTACATGTCATCGATCCAGTAGCGCGTTTGTGACGTGAGGCCATCCGGCTGCGGGTTCACCCACTGCGCGTCGGCCAGGCGTTTGCCCAGGTCCAGGTATTTCTGTTGCCTGGTCTCCATGTAAATCTGGAGCGGTACCACGCCGAAAACGGTGAGGTCAACGTGCTTCGGCTCGGGAATGAGATTCGCTTCATCTCCGAACAGCGGCTCGAAGCGGTGGATGAGCTTCGATGTCAGTTCGTTGTCGCCGCTCACTTGTGCGAATGTTAACGCACCGTACCATGCAACCGACTCCGGATATGCAATGTATGGCACCGCGGGATCGGGTTTCCCCGAGTTTGTGTGCGAGGTAGTGACAAAGTGCTCCGCAACCCGTTTTCCTACTTCACGCGGCGAGGTTCCCGCCGGCCAGTTCTTGAATGCGTTTGGTTGCTTCTCGGCTCGCGCCACCAGCGAACACACGACAACGATTCCTAAGAGCAGCCGGGGCTTTCGCAACTTGTGCACGTCTCTTACCTCCGTCCGATTCCGTCAAATGCGAAATGATAACAGAGCAATTTGCGCACGGACCCCGGAATGCATAGCATGCCTTCCTGAGGTGAATCATGATTGCGAAGCTCTGCTGTCTTATAGTTTTTGCCCTGATCGTTGTTTCGGCACAGGAGACTGCCTCCGATGGATTTGAATTGTGGACCGGCGACTCGATTACGCATATGGCACAGGAACTAAAAACCGAAGCAGCCGCCAGCCCGCAGCACCTTGGCACCCGCAAGCTGGCCGATTTTCATAATGATTTGTTCATGCTCGCGCACCGGGAAGCAGATGGCGTGGCGGAATGGCACGAAACTCAGGCTGATGTCTTCTTCGTTCAATCCGGATCGGCAACCCTCGTCGTCGGCGGCAACATGGTCGGCGCCGAAACCACCGAGCCTCACGAAAAGCGTAACGGAAGAATCGAAGGCGGCGTTCGCCACAAGCTTTCCCCGGGAGACGTCATCCGCATTCCACCCAAGACCCCTCATCAGATCCTGCTCGATGGGTCGAAGGAGTTCACTTATTTCGTCATCAAAGTTAAGGGATATTGACACGTGAGTTTTGTTCAAGTCTGCTCCGCAGCGGATCAATATTGATCACTTTCAGCTGTGCGGGGCTGCCGGGGAATGCTTCATCGTGCCAGCCAGCCGCCATCCACAACGAGCACGTGGCCGTGAACATAGTCAGCGGCGGGCGAACAAAGGAACACTGCGGCCCCGGCCACGTCCTGCGGCGTGCCCCATCTTCCCGCCGGAATGCGCTCCATGATTTGACGGCTGCGCTCAGGATCATTGCGCAAAGCTTCGGTGTTGTCCGTGGCCATGTATCCCGGTGCGATGGCGTTGACGTTAATTCCGAACCGCGCCCATTCGTTGGCGAGCGCCTTGGTCAATTGCGCCACGCCGCCTTTGGCAGCTGCGTACGCGGGGACCAGAATTCCGCCTTGAAACGACAGCAACGACGCGATGTTCACAATCTTGCCGCCCTGTTTGCGCTCCAGCATCCGTTGTCCGGCAAGCTGGGATAAGCAGAACACTGCCGATAAATTCGTCGCAATTAGCTCGTCCCAGTGCGCTTGCGGATATTCGGCAGCGGGCGCGCGCCGGATTATGCCCGCATTGTTGATGAGAATATCGATGGAACCGAATTCATCGACGGTCCGTTTGATCAGCGTCGAACAGACCTCCCGATCAGAAACATCTCCCGCCTGATAAAAGCTTTTGCGGCCGAATTGCCGGATTTTTTCGCAGCCCGCTTCACCCGCAGGCGACCTACCGTGCAATCCGACATTAGCTCCCGCCTCCGCGAGCGCAAGCGCGATCGCGGCGCCCAGCCCGCGACTCGACCCGGTGACGAGTGCATTTTTGCCCGTAACCTTAAATGATTCGAGGACCATATTGTGGATCACCCGATTTCCGCTCGCTCCAGACGCGGCGTCAGTGCATGGATGATCGCCAGTGACACGACATAAGCCAGCCCCGCAATCAGGAACGGAATCATGTAGCTTCCCGTCCACTGCAATACATACCCGACGATCTTGGCCATGAACATGCCGCCGATTGCGCCCGCCATTCCGCCGAAGCCTACCACCGACCCGACCGCCTGCGCGGGAAAGATGTCCGACGTTAGCGTGAAAAGATTCGCGGAATAACCCTGATGCGCAGCCGCAGCCAAGCCAATCAGCAGCACTGCTCCCCATAAACTTTCAACTCGATAAGCGAAGACAATCGGCACCACGCTCAATGCGCAGATCAGCATTGCAGTCTTACGTGCCAGGTTGACGCTTTTACCGCGATGAATCATCGAAGAGGATAGCCATCCTCCGGCCACGGAACCGACATCAGCCAAAACGTAAATCACCATAATTGGTAACCCGAGTTGAGTGAGTTTGAGCCCGTGATTGCGTTGCAGAAAGTCCGGAATCCAAAACAGCAGGAACCACCAGATCGGATCGGTCGTAAACTTGCCCAGCACAAAGGCCCAGGTTTGCCGGTGAGGAATGATCTTGATCCACTTGACCTGAGGAATCGGTGGCGGCCGATTGGCCTTAATGTATTCCAGTTCGGCCTTAGAAAGACGCGGATGTTCTTCCGGACTTCGATAAAGCAGCAGCCAGAATATGAGCCAGACAAAGCCGAGTGCGCCGGTAGCGATGAATGCCGCACGCCAGCCGTACTGTTTCGTGATCCACGGAACTATAAAAGGAGTAAGAATCGCGCCGACGTTTGTGCCGGCGTTGAAAATCCCCGTGGCCAGCGCCCGCTCTTTTTGTGGAAACCACTCGGCCACAGTCTTGATGCTGGCCGGGAAGACGCCCGACTCGCCAAGTCCGAGCGCTGAACGGGCGACGACAAAGCTCAGAAGCGATCCGCAGCCAGCGTGGGCCATTGAAGCCACACTCCAGAAGATCATTGAGAGTGCATAGCCAAGCCGCGTTCCAAGCCGGTCAATCAGACGGCCCACCAGCACCATGCCAGCGGCATAAGCAGCCTGAAAGGCAAACACCAGATTGCTGTAATCAATTTCGTTCCAACCGAGATCATGTTGGAGCGTGGTCTTCAGAACTCCAAGGACCTGACGGTCCATGTAGTTCTTAGTGACTCCGATCAGAAGGAGCGTGCAAATCACCCACCGGAAGTTGCCGGCAGGCCTCGAGATGATTGGGGAGTCGCTGGGAAGTCTTGAGTCGGACGCCGAAGGACGAGGCTCAACAGTGGAGGGCATAAGCCGATACTACTTACTTTTTTTGTCCCGCTTCTAATCCTGAGCTTCCGTGATCGAACCCCTGCTGTACGTTGACCACGCCGAATTGCCGGTCTTCGACCTCGCGATGCGCCGCCATCGCCCACAGAAAGGAAATTCGATGGCCGGGAACCGAGACATTCGGATGAAAACCCCGGGGCATCAGCACCGCATCGCCGTCGCGCACCACCGTCACCAGTTCCGGATACTCCGTGTTGTTGTAAACCAGTTGAATGCCGAACGCCGGATGAGGCATGTTGAAGAATACATAGATCTCCTCCAACATCGTGGCGTGCTCATGCGGAGGCCAGCTTGTCCAATTGCCCGGATCTGAGTCGGTAAAGCCCGCCACCAGCCTGCCGGCTTCGATATTCTTGGCCAGCAGCATGTTCAAGTGCCGCCGCGATCCTGGGCCGCCGGTGGTAAAGTTCAATCCTGGGTCCTTCGATACATCGGCATACCGCACCACCTGCAACGGATATTTTCCGGATATGTCCGAGGAAAACTCCGCCAGGTCCACTGAGGACTCTGTCGTCACTTCAACCATCGAATCGCGGGGAATGTAAATCGAATCGAACTGGACGAGAGACACCTTTTCCGAGCCGATGGTGAGCGTTGCCTCTCCAGAGAGACAGATCAAACCAGTCTCCCGGTCTCCGGTCGAAAATGATTCGCTCCGTTTCGCGCCTTCGAGAATAATCCGCCCATAGCAAAGGTGGCGCATGGAGCTGTTATCGGGACTTACGGCAAGGTGTCTGCCCGTCTTTGCATTGGTATTCCGGAAGACTAGGTTGTCGGCAACGGGGTCCACGTCAGGATTCATCAAGATTCTCTCACAAACTTCATGAACTATTCCTTCCACTGCAATGAGGGCAGGCCCATCCTGTTTGGAACACTCAACGATTCTATTGGGTATCACAGAAACTTCATCAGCGCGTCAGTGGTTTCTTTCGGGTTCTCTTCCAGCACCCAGTGCCCTGTATTTTTCAGAACAACCATCGTGGCATCGGTGGCAACAATCTTCATTTGGTTCCCGAGCACTTCTCCGTTCGCTTTCTCGCCGCCAATCGCCAGCACCGGCATAGTGAGCTTGGTTCGAGAAAGCTGTTCGAAATCCTTTGCCGCTTGCTGGAAGGAGACGAAATATGCCCACCCAGCGCGCATTCGCCGCGGACGCGCATAAGCCGCCGTATATGCAACCCGATCGGCCTCCGGGATCGAATGATTCTTGTCCGCCGCGAAGTCATTCCAGAAATGTTCGAAGTATGTCCGCTCGCGCCCGCGCACCAAAGCTTCGGGCGTGGGTCCGTTGAAGCGGAAATGCCAGATGTGAGGATTGTTGTACACGTCCTCCCACCCCGCTACTCCTGGAAGAAAAGCATCCATCACGACCAGCTTTTCCGTCTCTGCCGGAAATTGCGCGGCATAAGCGTACGCGACCATCAGGCCTATGTCGTGTCCGACAATTCTGGCCCTTTCGACGCCGAGCGACTTCGCCAGAGCATGAATGCGGATTGCTGCCGTCTTCATGTCGAGTCCATCCTTGGGGATTTCCGAGTCGCCGATACCCGGCAGATCGGGCGCGATGACAGTGAACTTCTTCGCGAGAAGCGGAATTATCGGCTTCCACATGCGCGAAGTTTCGGCGTAGCCGTGAATCAGGATGACTGAGGGTCCGCGACCGGCAGTCAGATAGTGCAGCTTGACACCCTCGGCCTGAGCCATTCGCGACGCAATCTCGTCCCTTTGAGCGCTGCTCTGCCCCACCACCGCAACGGCCACAACGATCGAGACGCACACGCTGCACATAAATCGGAATCTCATTGCCGGTTTTCCTCGCAGAATTATCGGTAGCTTGAGACACTAGCACATTCGCTTGGGACAACTACGGCGACGTTGCTTATTCCCCCGCCTTCATCGCTAGGGCCTCGACAACCGAGAAGTTTGCTAGCAGATCCTCCGGCAAGCTATGTCGCTTCTACAGATACTCTGGACTGTTATACGAAAGCCAAATCTTGCCCCGATCGTCACGTGAAATCATTCAGCACTCCTGGAAGAAATCATGCGCCATGCAATCGCCGCGCTTCCGGCGGCAAGCGCCGCACAGATCACCATGATGATTCGAAATCCGGAGATGAATGACGCGGCGACCGCCCGTCGGATCATGGCCGTAGTCTGCGGATCAAGATTCGATGGCACACTGATCCCGCCCATCCTGGCTGCGTTCGATTGAACATCACGACTAACATTGGCCGGCAAAGCAAGGCTAGCGAGCGACCGTTGCAGCGCGTGGCCAAAAGCCATAACCATCACAATTCCCAGCACAGCAATCGCCAGCACACCGGCGACTCTGGCGACAGCATTATTGATGCCCGATGCCGTGCCCACGTGATTCTGCTGTACCGAGTTCATCACAACCGTAGTCAACGGAGCGACGGCGACCGCCATTCCAAGCCCGAGGATAATGAACGCTGGGAAAAAGCTGGTCCAATAATTTGCGCTTATTGACGGTACAGCGAAAAGCAGAAACCCGGCCGCGGCCGTGAGTGGCCCGATCATGAGCGGCTTTTTCGGCCCATAATGCGCCACCAGTCCGCCCGACCAGCGCGACAAAAAGAACAGCAGCAATATCATCGGCAGGGCGGCAGCGCCCGTGGCCGTGGCCGAATATCCCTGGACCTGAATCAAATTGAGCGGAAACAGAAAAAAGAAAATTCCCAGCGCGGCATAAAGAAAGAGCGTCAGCAGATTCGCGCCACTGAAGCTCCGTGATCGAAACAGCTGGAGCGGGACCATGGGCGAAGCTACGCGCCTCTCAGTGAGAACGAACAGTACAAGGCAAGCTATTCCCGCGGCCAGACATCCAAATACGCGTGGGTTTTTCCACCCCAGAGTTGATGACTCCAGAAAGCCATATACCACGCCTGCCAGGCCCAGCGTGGCTGTCAGCGCTCCAACCCAATCAAGCCGTTGCGGATTCACGCTGCGTGATTCGGGAATGTGTCGCAACGAAATTGCGATCACCGCAGCTGCCAGCGGCACATTAATAAAGAAGATCCAATGCCATGACACGTGTTCGATCAACCATCCGCCCAGCACTGGGCCGAGAGCGGTAGTGATAGCGGTGAATCCCGACCAGGTCCCGATGGCCTGCCCCCGAAACTTCTCATCAAACGATGCGCTGATAATGGAAAGACTACCGGGCACCAGGAATGCCGCAGCGATTCCCTGAATGCAGCGCCAAATGATTAGGCTTGTAGTAGTTGATGAGAATCCACAGCCGATCGAAGCCACCGCGAACAATGCCACACCGGCCAGGAACATCGCGCGGCGTCCAAATAAGTCGCCCATCGCGCCGCCGACCAGAATCAACGCTGACAGAAATAAGCCATAAGACTCGACAACCCACTGAACATCGACTACGGTTGCGTGGAGACTTGATTGAAGCGCTGGTAGCGCCACATTGACGACGGTGCCGTCAATGAATGCCATGCTCGAACCGAGAATTGTCGCCGCCAGCACCCACGGTCTCGACTTGTCGGCACACGGATCTCCGGACGCACTTGACCGGAGCACCGCCTCATCGCATGGCTGCTTCATGCACAATCTGGATGCGCAGTGAGGGCTTGCCGATTCCAAGTAAATCCTGGGACCGGGCACTAGGGGTTCCGGATGGAGTCCGCTGATCGGACCTGAACCGAGCTATCGCGATCGATTATTCAATATTGGGTGAACACGAATACAAAGCGGCTACCTCATACCAGGTCATCCAACTTCAATTGCACAGCCCCGCCTTTCCACGAGGATTGCAATTGCTTTTGCACAAATGCGGCATCGTATTCCTTACCCTGCGCCTTGAGCGCCTGCTGCAATCCGAACAAGGAACGTGGGTTGCGCGGATGACGGTTTAAGTCTTCGCGGAAGACTTTCTCCGCACCGGCATTGTCTCCATTCATAAGCAGGGCTGCACCCAGGGGCTCGCGCACCGGGAAAAACCAATCCTCCGGTTCGTTGTACTTGAGGCCGTCCTGAGTAGCCACAGCACTTTGCAGCAGATCAATGGCGCGCGCGTTGTCTTTCTTCGCCAGAGCGATCTTTGCGCCCAGCACGTCCTTCGCGATTTTTAGAACGTCTTTTGCTTTGTTGTTTACCGGCATGGCAAAGACCACGTCTTCCGGAGTATTTTTCTCCGCCTCCGAGACGAACTGATATTCCGCCTCGGCGTCGTTCACTTTACCTTTCGCGGCCAGCGCCATACCGCGCGCAAAGTGCCAGAACACAGTCGTGATCTTCATTTCCGGGGCGGGCTGAGGCATCTTGAGGATCTGGTCCCACTTGTGGAAACGCACATCCACCGCGATGGGGATGGTCATGAAGCCTTCCGCCGGTGGCATGTCCTTAACGTATGGCGCCACGTGGGCAGCCAACAGGCTGGCATTCCTGCTTGCTTCCGGGTAGTCGCCATCCATCGCTGAACACATCGCGATGAAGTGAAGATTGTGGCTGTAGTACATCAGGGGATAGATGCCCTGTGCGCCGCTCGCCTTGATGTAAGCCCGATCCACCTGCGCCGCTTCCTGGTTGGTCTTAACCGCCGCGGCGTAGTCGCCAGTGCGGATGTAAACATGCGCGGGCATGTGAACAATGTGTCCCGCAGCTGGCGCCAGAGAGGCGAGTCGATTGGCGCCGGCGAGCGCGCGCTCAGGAGATTTCGAAGCCTCTACGGAGTGGATGTAGTAATGAATCGCGCCTAAATGATTGGGATCTCGCTTGATTACCGACTCCAAGGTCGCGACGATTTCTTCGGTCCCTTCATTGGGGGTTCCATCCAACTTCCAAAGACCCCAGGGATGCAGGTTCATGCCGGATTCGGCGAACAGCGTGGCCGCGTCCAGATCATCTGGAAACTGTCTGACCAATTCGCGCATGGCATCGTGATAAGCCTCGGCGGCCTGCCGGCGGTCGGCTTTGGGATCGGCCGGAAAACGTAGCGCCATGGCTTTGATGTATGCCTGCTCAGCCGGCGAAGCGCCGCCTGAAAGATCGACCGCCTTCTGAATGGCGGCGTGGGCTGCCGCGAAACGGTCGTCGCTGGCGGGATCGTTGTAGTTGGGCCCAACGGCTTCGGCGACTCCCCAATAAGCCATAGCCAATTTCGGATCCAGTTCGGCGGCACGCTGAAACGACCGCGCGGCTTCGTCGTGGTTGAAAGCGTAAATCTGACGCAATCCCTGATCAAAAAATTGCTGCGCTTGCGCGCTGTTGGTCGATACGGGGTGATGCAGGTCGCCATAACCCTGCATGAGAGCCGCCGGCTTCGCTTGCATGTGAGCCGAATGCTCCTGTGCGCCAACCATGCTTCCAAGAAACAGCCCGAGCACGAGACAATATTTCATCGCACACACCTCGAGGGGATTTTGTGGCTCTTTTATATCTTAATCTTGAGCAGAATACCGGGCTGAAATCGTGTCGTTCAATGTTGGACTGTGAAGTGTTGGACAGTCATCGGACAGTTTGGCTGTCCCAAGTGGGTAAACTGAGATCTGTCGAAGGGGTTAGTTGGAGCCGACGAGCGGACTTGAACCGCTGACCTGC
>CAVWQE010000012.1:0-309728 GCA_963757135.1 uncultured Acidobacteriota bacterium | reverse complement strand
TCATATCCGCAGTGGCACTTCAATCCGCCGCGCATAGGAACGAATTCGAAAATAAGCAGGATTCGGCTCTGACTATGGTGGGTACTTCATAGATTTGTCGGAGATGCCTCCTGATCCGGTCATATACTGGCTAAAAAATTCAGGAGAAGATATCTCGTTTGACCTTTGCTTAATTGAGCAATACGGACTTACCGTTGACGCATTCGACCCTACTCCAAAGGTAAAGACATGGATCAATTAGCAATCCGTGCCCGATAAATTTCGCTTTCAGCCAGTTGGAATTGCTGACTTTGATGGCGAAGCCAATTTTACTTGCCTCCTAGGCCTGACTTCATATCTCACTCGCTCATTCAGGCCCAGCAATACAGCGGAAGCTCAATCCGAGTTCCTGTCGCGAAAGTATCTACCGTGATGGCGAAGCTAGGACATACTCGTCTCGATCTGTTGAAAATGGATATAGAGGGGGCGGAGTTCGCTGTTCTCCCGGATTTTCTTAGGGAAAAGATTGAGGTACGGCAGATAGTTATAGAGTTCCATCACCGTCTTTCAGGGATTCTCTTTTGGCATCCAGAAAAGCAGGGAAATCTTCTCTTTGTTAAATGATTACGGCATGAAGATTTGCTATTTATGCCCGCGGCTGGAGGTTATGACCTTGATTCGCGAAGGTGTGGCACACCAACAATGAACCGAGTTCTCATCATCGAGGCGCAAATCAAGCAATACCGCCTTCCATTTTATGAACTGTTGGTAGAGCGCTTGCGTGAAGATTATTGAGCTTCAAGTGGCGTACAGCGACCCATCTGCGGCGGAAGCAAGCAAGAAAGACAACTGTGATCTTCCTGAGTGGTATGGAACAAAAAACAAGGGCTATTGGTTGCTTCGAGAGAAGCTCTTGTTTCAACCTTTGAGTTTCCGGGCGTAAGAGCAGATCTTGTCATAGTAGATGAGGGAAACAAATTTGTGCTAAATCACATGTCGCTTCGCTATCGCGTGGAGGGATAAAGCGGGTGGCGTTTTGGGGGCTCGGGGAAAATCGCCAGGATGGTCGGTCGCCGCTTCCCGAGTGGTATCGCCGTAAGACACTCAATTGGGTTTCATGGTGGTTTGCGTATACCAAAGGAACAGCAAGATACCTAATCGAAAACGGAGTTCCGAACTCAAAAATCACTGCAGTAGATAATGCCGTTGATACAACTCAATTGCGTAAACAGGTTGGATTCGTCTCTCCCGAACAGCGGCTTTCGCTACGCGAAGCTTTGGGCATATCCTCCACCGCCTCGGTGGAAATATTCTGTGGCATGCTCAGCAAAGTCAAGGGTCTTCCTTTCCTTCTTGAAGCGTCCAAGAGATCCAGCTTCGGGTGCCAGAGTCTCATTTGATCGTAGTTGGAGGAGGTCTGAAGCAGAAATACATTCAGACAGCTGTTCAGAATATTCCATGGATACATTTCATGGGCCCACGCTTTGCGGAAGAAAAATCCAGGCTTATTGCGGTGTCTGACGTCTTCCTTATGCCTGGTCGTGTTGGACTGGTCATTCTTGATGCTTTCGCCGCCGGCCTGCCGCTCTTGAGCACGCCTCAAAATCCACGGCCCGGAGATGGAATACTTGGACGATGGAACCAATGGATTGTTGTCCGAACCCGACGTCTCTGCATTTGCAAACATGGTTTCGTCCCTTCTATCGAATCGTGAGGCTTTGGCCCGATTGCAATGTGGGGCACGGGAATCGGGCACAAAATACACGATTGAGAATATGGTCGCGAATTTCGAGTTGGGAATCGCCAGTGCCTTGGAACTGCCGTGCGGTCGTCAACAGTGCCTAAGGTAAAAGATAGTTAGTGGACTGATGAACCAAGCATGCTCATTCATGACTGGCCAGAGCTTCCTGGGATTCTAGACGTGTCGGTTCATTCAAACAGCACAAATGTGGATATTAAAAAGTGTTTCCAGTTCACCACCAGCTGGGACGACGGCACTATCCACGACCTGCGCCTAGCGGAGTTGCTAACGAAATACAATCTTCCGGCAACGTTTTATATTGCGCAAAAACATGAATACGGATTTTTGCAGGAGAAATACATTGCGGAATTGGGGCAACACTTCGAGATTGGTGCGCACACCCTGAACCATGTTGTGCTGAGCACCGCTGACAAGGGATTGGTCTCTGATGAGATTCGGGGTCGAAATGGTGGATTGAGCAGGTTACGGGTGGTCCTTGCCAGATGTTTTGCTTTCCTCGAGGCAAATTTCACAAGCAGCATTTAAACATGGTCAAACATGCCGGCTTTACGGGGGCGCGAACCGTGGAATTAATGTCGTTGCAGCCCCCAGTGTTCGTTGCCGGCATACGATTAATGCCAACCACCGTGCAATGCTTCCCGCACACTTATTCGGGTTATTTACGAAATATCATCTCTAGAAGAAAGCTCAGAAATGTTCGTAATTATTTACCAGTTGCGGGCCTCAAGAGTTGGACGTCCCAGGCCCGTTCTCTACTGAGTCGTGTTCATCGTGAGGGGGGTGTGTTTCACTTGTGGGGCCATGCCTGGGAGATTGAACAACAGGGACTTTGGCCTCAACTCGAAGAAGTGTTTCGCGCTGCGGCGGAATACCGACACCACGGCACTTACCTCACAAACGGTGACTTATGCAACGCCGGACAAGCTTGATTCTAGGCTGACCCTATCTCACAGATAAGTCAATTTACTGCATGTTAGCTTCCATATCTTACGCTTTTAATAAATATCGAGTTCTCTGGAAATGTCGAACAAATTAGCAGATCTTGTACACCTACTCTCGTGTCCCGATGACGGGGAATCCTTAAGGTGCACGACAACGGGACTACATTGCAATGAATGCGGCCGACATTTTCCCATCTACGACGATAACTGTGTCGAATTGCTGCCTAGCGCTCCCACGCCACTTCCAGTGGCTCTAGGCGACGAGTACCGCAAGAATTACCTAACACTGTTTGGCGAGACATTTAGGGATAACAAAACGGATATGGCCTGGGGCGCAGAGGAATCGGCCGTTTATTCGTGGATGCAGAGAAGGCGTCGACAAGTGCGAGCTGTATGTCCACTCGTGACGGAAAGAATTGAGTCGGTGCGGCCGGTGCTATGTGACATTGCCGCTGGCGCAGGGCTTACACTTTCGCGTATGCACAACAGTTTCATCGGGTGTTGCATTGCGATTTATCGATACAAAATTTGAATTACGCCCGCCACAAAGCTCGCCAGCGAAATATAGAAAACATTGTCTTTTTGCGGATCGATTATTTTCACCCGCCGTTTCGGCATAGCGTAGATCTCACTCTGTGTTTGGACACTATTATCAGAGGCAGCGAACACGATCGTTTGTTGTTGAACTCTATAGTCGGGACCTTGACCCCTGACGGCAAAGCGATAGTCGACTTCCACAATTGGTGGCATAACCCTTTGCGAAGGATGGGGCTGCTCAAGGAAAACTTCATCTCAAACAAGAGTTACTCAAGAAAATCGGCAGAATCGCTGCTTGCAGCCGCCGGAATCGTCGAATTCGAATATTATCCTTTTTGCCAAGAATTCGATATGGATGGGAGATTCGGAGCCGCATGTGCGCGTCTGATGCAGCCTACGAGGCATATTTATTCTTTTGGCGCCGGGAATAAATTGGCTTTACGCGCCGATGCAGCCACTTTGTCGCATGTTGCTGTTGGGAAATGAAAATCCTTTTACTTCATAACTACTACCAGCAGCCAGGCGGGGAAGACGCTGTCGTTCAACAAGAGAAAGCGCTGCTCGAGGCTCATGGGCACAGCGTTGATTTACTGACGGCAGATAACAGTCGGATTATTGGCATAAAGAGTCAGGCGGGGGTCGCCCTTAGCAGCATTTATTCGCGACGCTCACGTGTGCAGGTCGAAGAAAGAATCACCGACTCGAAACCTGATATTGTGCACGTGCATAACTTCTTTCCGCAATTGTCCCCGTCTGTTTATTACGCCTGCACAAAGGCCAAAATACCGGTGATCCAGACTCTGCACAATTTTCGCTTGATCTGTCCCAACGCATTGCTGTTCAGGGACGGCGCGCCCTGCGAGGACTGCGTCGGCCGATTGATTCCATGGCCCGGAATTAAAAACGCTTGTTATCGCGATAGTCATGTGGGTACGGCAGTTGTTGCTACGATGCTCACTACGCATCGGCTTTGGGGAACTTGGCAGGTAGTGGATGCGTATATTGCTCTGTCAGAGTTCGCTCGCCGGAAACTTATCGCCGGCGGAGTACCTTCCAGTCATTTGTTTGTTAAGCCAAATTGTCTCATGCCGGATCCGGGCATGTGCGCGAGGTCGAGTGATTATGCGTTATTTGTTGGCCGACTTTCTCCGGAGAAGGGCATTAAGACGCTGCTTGCTGCCTGGGCTCACCTTCCGGCGAGAAGGCTGAAAATTGTGGGAGATGGTCCCCTGCGAGATGTAGTGGAGCAGACAGACATTCCAAACTTGGAATTTATTGGGCCGCAATCGAGCGAAGCAGTAATGGGCTTAATCGGAGCGGCTGCATTTCTGGTTGTCCCCTCAGAGTGTTATGAGAACTTTCCGCGAGTAATTGTGGAAGCTTTTGCCAAGGGCGTGCCGGTCCTTGGTAGCCGTCTAGGCTCCACGGAAGAACTTATCGATGATGGCCGGACAGGCGTTCTCTTTCGGCCTGGGGATGTCCCCGATCTCGCAAACAAAGCCGAGTGGTTATTTACGCATTCCGACGAGCTCCGTCTCATGTCGGCTGAGGCTCGTCGTGAGTTTGAAAGCAAGTACACGGCCGAGCACAACTATAAGCAATTGATGCAGATTTATTGCTCTGCGACGTCCGTTTCAAAAGGCAGAGTTGCCAATGCCACGGCTGCGTCCTAAACAATGCTGTTAATGGACCAACCAACTTCCTGAATTAATAAGTTCTGGTTTGTTGAAGCAACCGATCGTTATTGGCTGTTTCGAGAGTTGATGTTGCTAAACCTCAAAAGTAAATTCTCTAAGGAAGGGGATATAACTGACATGAATGCACGGGTATTGGTGACGGGAGCAGGCGGCTTCATCGGACATCATCTAGTGAATCGGCTGAAAGCGGAGGGTTGCTGGGTTCGCGGAGCAGACATCAAAATGCCGGAATACGAAGACAGCGCAGCGGACGAGTTCGAGGTGCTCGACCTTCGTAAATACGACAACTGCCTGCAAGCCACTCGCGGAGGTATAGACCGGGTCTACAACCTGGCCGCGGATATGGGGGGTATCGGCTACATCACCGCTTCCCTGGCCGATATTTCCAGGAATAACATACTTATAAATACTCATATGCTGGAGGCAAGCCGGCTGAATGGCATAGGTCGCTTCCTTTTTTCCTCATCTGCATGTGTCTATGCTGGATACAAGCAGAAAGACCCGAACGTGGTGGCCTTGCGCGAAGAGGATGCTTACCCAGCCGATCCCGAGCCGGGCTACGGCTGGGAAAAGCTGTTTGCCGAAGAATTGTGCCGCTATTATTGGCACGACTATAAACTTGAAACCCGTATTGTCCGATTCCATAATGTTTATGGTCCTCTCGGTACCTATGAAGGAGGTAAAGAAAAGGCGCCGGCAGCGATATCCAGGAAAGTTGCCCTGACTCCGAATGGGAACGAGATTCAGGTGTGGGGAGATGGCGAGCAGACTCGTTCATTTATGTACATTGATGACTGTGTTGAGGGACTGCTCCGCCTGATGGCATCCAATTACCGTGAGCCGCTTAACTTAGGCAATGATCGACTGATCTCCATCAATGAATTAGTTGATCTGGTCTCGCGGATCGCCGGAAAGCGTCTTTTCAAACAACACGATCTCAGCAAACCTCAAGGCGTGCGGGGCAGAAACAGCGACAATACAAGACTATCAGAGGTGCTGGGCTGGACACCTGGGATTGCACTCGAAACAGGCTTGGACATTACATATAAGTGGATTGAAGGTGAACTCGAAAAATCCAATCGTATCCCCCTCAAATATGTCGCTCAAAGCGCCGATTAAACCCGCACGGGCCAATGTTCTTGGTGTCGGTATCCACGCTGTAAATTTACACACCGCAATTGAGTTTGTAGAGAACAGTATCGGTTCCCAATCAAGCGGGTACGTGTGCGTTACTGGCGTGCATGGTGTCATGGAGGCGAACCGAGATCTGGAGTTCCGTAGTATTCTCGATTCGGCTTTGTTAGTGCTACCCGACGGCATGCCGACCATCTGGGTCGGGCGGTGCCAGAAACATCGCGAGATGAAACGTGTATTCGGCCCTGACTTTATGAGTGAAGTGTGTTCCCGTTCCGCAAAAAACAGGTACTCGCATTTTTTGTATGGAGGTAAGCCAGGCGTTGCTGAGGATCTGCAACGCTGTCTTGAGAAAAAATATCCGGAAATCAACATCGTTGGAACGTTTACCCCTCCATTCCGGCCGCTCAACACTCGCGAGCAGAATGGCTTGGTTGATACTATTGCCAGACTTAAGCCAGATATAGTCTGGGTAGGATTGAGTACTCCTAAGCAAGAGCGGTTCATGGCGGATATGGTTGGGCGAATTGACTGCAAATTGATGATTGGGGTCGGAGCTGCATTTGATATTCATACGAATAGAGTCAATGACGCGCCACTGTGGATAAAAAATATCGGATTGCAGTGGATGCACCGGTTATGTCAGGAGCCGAGACGACTCTGGAAAAGATACTTAATCAATAACTCGATGTTCCTTTGGTATCTCGGGCTTCAACTTGCGGGTATTCGTCGTGTCCGACTCATCGATGAACCACCACTATGCACGGTCAACGGTGAACCAGGAGAAGTGTGATTCAATGCGCAATTCCTTCCTGTCAACACGACTACCTGCTGGTGTAGTCGTCACCGTGCGCACTCAAGGTCTTCGTCATTCTTGCCAGTTTAGCCTGCATAGGCCGTATGCATCAGTTGAGGCCGGACCAGTGGGGTTTGTGCACAGGTAGTGAGGTTGTGTTTCTTGTCCTCGGCCGAAAAACTGCACAGCTTATCTCAGGACAATAATGTATTTGCTGTGTCACTGCCATGCATCAGGTTCAATCGCGTGCTCGATAACAGAGGATGCAGCTCAAGTTCGCAATTCGGTCTGCCACTACTATCCCTTACATAAAAGAGATCGGAATATTTGTCTCCAGCCTATGGTGATTGTCCGATCGGAACTTACGCCCGAGCGGCGCTAGCGGCATTGTGCTGATTGAAAAGTTCTTGAACAATCCGAGGTCCGGCGCAACCATCCCACAGCGGCGGAACCCCTCCTTGCGAGCGATGTCCCTCCCAAATCCGTCCTATTTCTTCGCGTAAGCGGCGCATATCGCGTCCAACCAGAACATTCGTACCCAAGGTTGTCGTAATCGGTCGTTCTGTGTTCTCGCGCATCGTAATACACGGAATGTTTAGAAAAGTTGTCTCTTCCTGAATTCCCCCCGAATCGGTGATGACGACCGTAGCTTTGGCTTGCAACGAGAGGAATTCGAGATACGAAAGCGGATCTGTGAGCTGTAGTCTGCTGGGCATCCCTAGGTCCAGACTCAATGTAGCGATACGCTGGCGAGTGCGAGGGTGTACGGGAAATATCATTGGAAGCTCCCGGCTCAGTTCACGGAGTGTATCGAACAAATCTTGGAGAAAAGCTGGGTCATCCACATTTGACGGCCGATGCATTGTTATCAGTGCGTACCTTTCCGGCAAATCCATCCGGGTGTAACTGCGAGACTTTGGGAGCAATCGCACAAGAGTGTCAATCATTACATTTCCGACTAACCGAATCCGCTCTTCTGCTACTCCTTCCCGGAGCAGATTGTCATTGCCATCTTGCGATGGCGTGAACAGCAAATCCGAGAGCTGATCGGTCACAAGCCGGTTAATTTCTTCCGGCATGGTTCGGTCAAATGAACGCAATCCGGCCTCGACGTGAGCAACCTTGACCAGGAGTTTGGAACAAACCATAGCGGCCGCCGCCGTTGAATTAACATCGCCGTAGACAAACACCCAGTCCGGGTTGCGCTCGATGATGACTGGCTCCAGTCGAATCATGACCTCGCCTGTTTGCTGCGCGTGAGAGCCGGAACCGACGCGGAGGTTTACGTCCGGCTCCGGAACATCTAGCTCTTGGAAGAAAACGTCCGACATGGTGACATCATAGTGTTGCCCGGTGTGAACAAGGGTTTGCAACACCCCGGTTTCGCGCGCGAAAGCGCGAAAAACCGGCGCTGCTTTCATAAAGTTGGGCCGAGCCCCGACCACATGCATAACGTGCACTGTTCTCATTCCTCTCTTTCCCATGATAAACCAGCAGAGGAATGTGATTACGCGCTCGAATCAGTAGGTCAATAGAGCAATTGGTTTTTGGTGCTGTCGTTCCCGAAGGTCCGGTTCCCACTCTCGCGCCCAATCCGTAATGTGCGTCTAATCGGCGCGCAATAATAATGGCAAAACAGCCGAAACCTGTTCGCTTTTGCCATCTCTTTTCAGTGTTGGTGTTGCTGCTGATTCCGGCTCTGATAATTGTTTCGCTTCCGGTTTTCGTTTCCCCAGATTCAATGCCGCATCGAGCATCGTTTGTACTGGGTCACCGTTCACAACATTTCGGCGGCGACGGGGCGGTTGTGTCGTCGATCTCGCGCTACGAATTCTCGTTGCAGCTTTTCGTTTTCTCTCTTGACTTGCCCGACCCCAGATAAAATCTGTTGTCAAGAGCAAACGCTCCTCGCCTTCCTGCTCGTACCCTGCATTCCGGCGCACATGTCGCCCACCCCAAGTCACGAAGAACCAGTGTTCATGCGGATGTCCCTGCAAGCGGGCTGATAGGCCGTCAGTGACGCAGCCGGTAGCGTCGTTCAGTGATTAACCATTTACCAGCCCGGCCAGTTCAATATCCGTCCTCTGAACAAGGCATACCCGCCAAATCCTCACATTCGCGCGTCCTTTCTTCGGGAAGAAAGCCATTGCCTACTGGATCTAAAACAAATATATTGTATATATAGCAGCTAACTAGTTGGCTGCTAGAAAGGACTTCATGACCCCGTTGACACCAGATGGACTTAGCCGAGGCGGAAAGCGTCGTCTTGAAACTCAGCCGGATTGGGAAAGAGCATTTGTCGCTACGCTGGCGGCGCACAGGCGGCCACTACTCAAAGACATCGAGGAAACTGACAAGGATGTGTTGGATAGGTTTCGAGTGGGTGCAAAGAGCCAGGACTGGCTCTATTTCTGCATTGTCGGCGCGGATGGACGGACGATCCGACACACTCTTCCAGATCACAAAATCCTCCGCAGGCTGAAAGAGGTCGGTGGTGCTATTGGCTTTTGTGGAATCTTGCTTTTACCGACTAAGAAGACACTTGCCATCTATTACCGGCCACTAAAGAAGGGAACCGAGATCATCGAAAAGTTGGAATTGACGAGTCAGGAAATCAAATCGGAACTAATCCGCGTTATGCACGAGGAGGTGAAGCGCAAGGGATTGGAGCGATTGGAGTCGCGCTGAATACAGCGAATGGGCGCGATCCCCGACGCCGCAAGACTAAGTGAAGATACAACTCGGCCCGCGACGAGGGCCGGGAATGGAGCAAAACGATGAAAACGGAAAGTTGCTTAGCGGTTCTTACCTCTGAGGCCGGAGGATCATATGATAACCAACGTCCCAACTTCACCATTGCGGAATTCTGCGCATTTCAGGTTTCTGACAGCTCCGAGCCGTGCTCATCTTGTGATACTGACCCGCCACGCAAACCGGCTCCTATCCACATCGGCGCTAGAAAATTCTGCCTATGGTGCGCTCTGGAAATTGCTAGAGAACTTCTGGTGAGGCAATGAGCGGCTTTCTTGAAATAGCGATCGGATGCACAGCTCGGGGTTGGTTTGTATTCCCGTGTAAGGGGAAACGGCCGCTCACCGCTCACGGCTTCAAAGACGCGAGCACAGACGAACCGCAGATACGGGAATGGTGGACGCGATGGCCCGAGGCTAACGTCGCGATAGCGTGCGGAGCGAGCAATCTTGCCGTGATGGATTCGGATCATGGCCTAGCCAATGAAGAGGAGTTCAAAGCATGGCTAGAGAAAACCGGGCTGCCTCCGACGTTCACCGTTAGGACGGGGAGGCGTCCCGAGTTCGGCGTGCAGATGTATTTCGCTCATGCTATCCCGGACGTTGGATTGTGGCAGCTTGAGGGTTGCGAGGGGCAAATTAAAAGCTCAGGCGGCTATGTCATGGCGGCTGGGAGTATCCACCCTGATTCAAAAGAGGTTTATCAAGTCTTATATGATCTGCCCATCGTTGCGATCCCGAACAAAGTCCGCGAGCTCAAAACCTTCCGGCTGCAGGTAAAGACAGATGGCCCGATGGAGAAGATCCCGGAAGGCGCGGGCCGACATGCCGCGCTCATATCGGTAGCGGGAAAGCTGCGTGCTTCTGGGCTGGATGGTCCGGCGATTCTCGCGGCTCTTGTTCCGCTGAATGAATCTATGTGCGAGGTACCTCTACCGTATGCGGATCTGGAGCATATGGCAGACTCGGCATCTAAGTGGTCTCTGCCTAAGCCGGCACCCGAAGTTTACATCGGCACCGTAGACACAAAGCAATCCCAGGAAGAGATCGAAGAATTTACGGAATCCGAAGCCTCGCTCTACCCGAAGTATCCATTAGAGGCTTGGGAGGGCACGCCCTATCTTGAGTTTGCGCTAAAGGCCGGCTCCGATAATTTTGTTCCTCCCGAAATCTTCCTCGAAACCGCGGTTACCTTTGCTGGCGCGATCGCGGCTCGGCATCTTGGTTGCACGTCTGAGGAAGTTAACCCAAGACTTTATACGGTTATCATCGCCCCTCCCGGCACAGGGAAAGGCACGAGTCAACGCCGTACGATCAGTCTCTTCCCACCTGAGAGAGTAGTTCGAGCAATCAATAAGGAACAGTTAGACGCAAAGTGCCGGGTCCTGCTGAGTCGCGCCGCGTCTGAGAACGGCTTGAATGACTCCTTCCTTGAATACCCGAGTGTCCTATCCGACTTTGAGGAAATGGACGCCATGATGGAGAAGACCGGGATCAAGGGTAGCGGCAAGAGCATGATGTCGGTAATACGATCGTGCTTCGACGGTAACTCGCCTGGGCTCACCAAGGCGGGTAAGACGCGGCCGGTCGTCGCGGAAGTCGGTTACTTGTCTGTGATTGGTGGCATGACTCCGCAAATCTGGAGGCGATCGCTTGAGGGCGCGGACTCCTACGGCACTGGATTGGGTGGCAGGTTCAACTTAGTGGCCAGCGGGGAGGTCAAGACCGCCGCAATACTCGGTAAACCGGACTTTAGCCTGATCACCGCGAAGTTCGAGTACCTATTTTCGAGGTTGGACGCAGAGGGCTTCACGACGATCCCGATCGAGCCAGCAGCCGCGCGGGTGTTATCTGAATGGTGGGGCGATAAAGGTAAGCTCGACTTCTACAACCGCGTTAACGTCATCGCAGGGCGCAAGGCGTTGCACATAGCTTGGTCGCTCGGGCTACCGACGATCACGGCGGAGGTTATACACCGCGCGCTAAAGCTCGCCGAATATCTTGCAAGCGTCCGGGCGATGTTCGTAGTTGCCAAAGGCGAAGAGAAGACAGCGATCGCCGAGAATCGCGTCCTGGATCTTCTACGTAATGTGCTCCCGAAGGCTCTTCGGCCGAAACGCATTGTGGAACTCCTCGATGGGACGCTGTCGCGGGCTACCGTGTACCGCGCTTTGCAGTCGTTAGCTTCGACCGGCGAGGCGTCTGCGCACCAGGTGGAGAACCCCAACGGAGGAGGGAAGATCAACCTATATAGAGCCTATCCGCAGTCTCGCCCTTAGCGTGTCGAAACCCTATATACAACATATGCACACACATACTGCCGTTGGCATGAGAATGGAGGGCTAAGCTCAACAAAACAAAGAAAGCTGTGCTGTCTCAAATGCCGTCTCAAATGCTGTCTCGGGGCCGCCACGGACGGCAGTTTGACGACCCGAAATGAGCCGTGAGACAGCCTTTGAGACAGCATATGAGACAGCATCGCAGGAGAGCATGTGCGGGGATAGGGCATGTAGATCTCTGCAGCTAATGGGCAAACAAGCCGATGCAGAGGCGGAATCCGTGTTGGCTTCTACGATTCTGAAGTTAGGGAAATAGGTATAGGGGTACGTGGGAATGACTATCATTCCCGCAGAATGGAGCATATGAAACGCAACCCGGATACGCAGTTGACAAATGGGACGCTGGATAACTTGGCCGAGTACATCGCCTCCAGGCGAGACTTGGACAATGCGGGCCCGCGCGGGAGATTGAAGCAGCGCTAAGACAGGCGGGGAAGGTGACGGCAGGGGACCACTTCTGCACGGCCTTTCATGCGGGACTGAAGGCTATACATCTCCGCCGTGCCAAGCCTGAAAAGGATGCGGTCTAATGCAGCCTAAGCTCACAGTCTGCAAGCAACCGGCCGATAGCGTGCCCTACGGCGATTCGATCACTACGCGGGGCGGGTACGTGTGGTGCGTGTACTCCGGCGAGACGCTTCTAGGTGTGTATGCTACGGCAAAAGAGGCGAAGCGCAAGCACAGCATTTGGCCGCAACGAAGCAAAGAGTTTCAGCGGATGATGACACAACGGCAATACAATCCGGGCGGCAAGGGGCACAAGGTAGAGCCGTGAACAGTACGCCAAATTTCCAAAATCGAAAATATGTCGTGTATGTAGATTTTCCATACTGCGGGCCTGTAGCGAAATCGTTCTAGAGATTTTGTCCCCCTTATCCCGTTACGGAGGACAGCCCAGTTGACACGTTGAGAGAATTTTTACGCATATAGGACTAGTACAGGCTGATGACGCTCGCAGAGAAAATCGAGAGGATCGGTCGGGCTTTAACGGCCAAGGAACTTGCGAGTTTCCTTTCCGTCTCGGAGATAACGATCTTCAAGCACGCAGCAGCCGGTCGTATCCCGTCATTTCGAGTAGGCACCTGCGTCCGATTTGACCCGAGGACCGTAGCGCAGTGGTTGCGAGCGCAATAGGACCTTACCCCATGGACAGTAAATGGCATAAGAAGGGGCAGACAGAATAGCGTTCACCATCCTGCCAGCATCATCTGCCGCCGCTATCATTAGTTAGTCTTCCTTTTCTTGTCTGTTCCGGTAAGCCTCAAACCCGGGAGCACGCGACAATTAGAGCTGCTATGTCGTCGAGATCGTCTCCAGCCATTATTGGAAAATACGCGAACTTTGCTTGTGGATTGGCGGCAATCTGAACAGTTATATCTCTCCACATTCTCTCAAACATCCAAGGCATCTCAACGGGTAGCGTGTCCCCCCAAATAACGGCACCGATAGGGCCGTTTCCCGCACCCAAACGTAAACACCATCTCTCATTCGCGGCCAGTTGTTGGCGCGTCCTAATTGAGGGTCGTAAATGACAATCTTGGCAGCAGTATCTTTCACCGTACGACCATAGACGCTGAAACTACCTTCGTGTCGCTCAACCTGCTGTTCAGGAACATGTCTGCGCACACGCTCGAAAACGTCCTCTGCGATCTCTAAAAATCGGGGTTCATATTGCTGCAGTTTGGCGGTTTGATAACTGGACATACGTCGACCTCCGGCCACCATCATACTCGCCAACAAAACGCGCTCACGCGAAGATCCCGTTCACCTTCTCTCGTACCTGCTGACTGCGAGAGGGTTTCAAATATCGCATCGTGGATTCCATGTCTGAATGGCCAAGCCACTGCTGAACCGTACGGAGATCGACACCTGCCCAAAGACACCGCGTCGCGAAGGTTGCTCGAAACTTGTGAAGCCAGAAGTTGTCTTGCTCGAGCTTCGCACGCTGTGCGACGGCCTTCAGGCAGTCCAGGAAATCGAGTTTCGGTTTGCAACCGGCAGTAGGGAACACCAGACCACATGTTTTGTCTGCTTTGGCTTTCCATGCCCTTAGGCTCGTCACCAGCTTCTCAGGAATTGGAATCTCGCGCTCTTTGTACGCCTTCGGCGTCCATGCTCGGTCCGGCTTGTGGCTGACCCTAACTGTGCTGGCCGTGAAGTTCACATCCGACCAGTAGATGTACATTACTTCCTGCTCCCTCATGCCGGTCATCAAGAAGAACTCGAACCACAATCGCTCTTTTGCGTCGCAGACCTTGAACAGTTTCTCAAGTTCCGCCTGCTCGTAAACCTCTGGTTCCTCTTCGGTATAGCGCGGCCAGTCGTTTTTCTTCGCCAACCCACGAATGCCGTTCGCCTTGAGAAATGACATCACGTTGGCAAACTTGTTCCAGCAGCTGCGCGGCGATTGCTCCTTGTCGTCACGCAGAAACGCTGAGAATTTGAGGAGGTCTTTTCGGTCGATGTCTTCGAGAGAGAGCTTGGGGCAGGATTCTGTGAAATATCTCAGAGCCGTGGCGTAGGCTGCTAGTGTCTTCGGCTTTTTCGTTAGGGTCGTTTCTTCAAGGTACTCGGTGACCGCTGCTGCGAGAGATCTGTGCCCGTTCTGGCCGTTGTCACTCACAACCACGACGCCATTGTTGACCGCGTTTAGCTCAGCTTCCTTCCTCAGTCGCCTGGCAGCCGCGTCCTGAGGGTCCTTGCCCACTGACAAGCGCACTCGCTTCGCCCCGTCTCTCCATTCAAGGTAGTAAGCGCCTTCGACGTGTCGTTCCTCCTTGCCGCTCACGACTACGATGTCTGGCTTTACCCGTCCATTCGGAGACACCAGAACGCGACAATACCGCCAGCCATGCGGCGTTTGAATTCTTTTGGTGAGGTTGACTTCGCGATTTGCCATCGGTGATCCTTCCTGATTCTGGTATCAGTGTAGGTATCACCAAGTTGCAAGTGCCAGATAACAAAAGTAATGGCGGAGAGAGTGGGATTCGAACCCACGTTAGAGTTTCCCCTAAACACGCTTTCCAAGCGTGCGCCTTCAGCCACTCGGCCATCTCTCCGGACACTGGATGGGAAGCGCTCTATGCCTACTTCTCCCAAAGCCGGCGAGAAATGGGTGCCCAGCAACGCCAGTTTCGATTCTATTGGCCGTGAGCATTGGCCGCAACCGCGGTTACGCTTGTGGTAGAGCCTACTCACATCGTATCCCCCTAGCGCGTTCTGCGCACTTTGCGGCTAAAAGTTTTTAGCCCACAAGCACGCAGTGATAAGCCGCCACAGGCCCCAAAGCGTTTAACCGCAAAGAACGCAAAGTGCGCAAAGATAAACCCGTTCGCTTCCTGATTTTTAGACAACGAGAGCACTGAACAGCAGCCTCGGTCCGTACAAGGCGACTCACGCCCCCGGCGAGTGGGAGACGATGGAATACAGGAACAGCAGGATTCCCGCCGCGAGCAGGGGACAGCCGATCACGGTGAAAGCAACGAACGCCAGAGGATGAATCCGCACCAGGGTCAGCAGCAGAACCAGCAGGCCCAGGCAGACGAGCACAGATGCCAGACGGATGCGCCTTTCGGTTGGTGCACCGGAAGCGGCCGTCGCAACAGCAGCGGTCTCGGGCATCACTGCACTCCCTTCCAGAAGGTTGCGTCTTTCAGCGTTGCCACATCGTGAACGGTATCGTGGCACTTGCTGGTCATGCAGGACATCTGGTTCGCCACAATCTGCCGCATCATGTCCGGGGTCTTATTGTGTTTGGCCTGCTCTTCGAAGACTCGCATGCCCAGGTGGCAGTGCAGGCACTCGCGATTGTTGAAGGGCGTGTAGAGCTTGATCTCTTCCGGCTTCGGGGTGTTGCCCAGATATTGGACATACAGATGGCGCAGGCCGCGCAGCTTGGCATGCACGGTGCCGAACATAGCATAGTCGGTGTGGCAGGTGTAGCAGGCGCGGCCGCGGGGCACCAGGTTGTTCTGAAAATGCTTGGCCGGAATATAGCTGGGATCGTCCACGTGAAGGCTCTGGCCGAAGTCGTGCATCACGTGGCAGGAGAGGCAGAACTGCGTGCTCTCGGCGCGCTCCATGTGCTCGGAGAAGCCAAGTCCGGCGGCCAGCACGGGCAGGATAAACAGAGTTACGAACGCCAGGATTTTTCCGCCGCGGACGCGCGTCAGTTCAACCCGCAGACCGATCAGCGCCGCCAGGGCGAGCGCGATCGCAATGAACAGGATCTCGAGAACGGTTGGAGAGAGGAATCGCATTTGTCAAGCATTCAGCAATTAGCATCTAGCAATTAGCAACTGGCAATTAGCAACGGCAATTAGCATTTGGCAATTAGCATTTAGCAACTGGCATTGAACTGCCCGTCTGAATGGCTGTCGCCATCAAGCAGAACTCGAAACTGGGCACCAACACTGGCTGCTGTATGGCGAGTGCTGGCCGCTTACTTCCCCAAACTCCGGTAATACTCGACCAGGGCCTTGATCTGGTCGGCGTTGAACTCGTTCTTGTACGAATCCATGTCGTCGCCCGTGCCGTCAGTGACAGCCTTGATCATGACTGCCTCGGAATCTTTCATGTTCGCGTGCACGTCTTTGACATGCACTTTTTTCCCTTTGGCGGTATTCCCCAGGCCGTCCTTGCCGTGGCAGACAGCGCATTTCTTGTTGTAGTTATCTTCGGCGCTCTGCTGGGCAAAAAGCGAGACCGAGAAGCTGGCAAACATTGCAATCGTCAGCGCGCTTAGCGCCAACATTCGCAGCAATCTTTTATGCACCCGGCCCATCATTATCCTCCTGGATCATCTCGTGCTCGTAGTCAAACCGCCTGCGATTATGTCAGAAATCCCGCGTCCAGCGAACGGTTAATAAGTTGGCGGAAAAATTGTTTACCGTGACGATCTGCTGGGCATAGTAAGTCCGTTGCAGATCAATGGAGAGCTTGCCCGCGCGGGGGAAGTCGTAAGAGACGGTCCCGGTCACCAGCGGCCAGGTCACCGGCCCGTATGCCGGCGGCTCGCCGCTGATCTGGCCCACGCCGCTCGAATTGTCGTAGTTGCCGCTCAGGCGTGCCGCGAAACGCTTCACCGGCTTGACTTCGACCCCGCCCTGCCACACCCGGTTGATTTCCTGATCGCGCAGGAAGTCGTTCAGTGGAGGCGTGCCGCGCACATAAACAATCTCGCCCTGGGCATAAAAGCTCTCATAACTGAACCCGGTAAAAATGGAGAAGCGGTCGTTCAATGCGTAGGAAAGGGTAAGCGAATTCGCGCGAACGTTGTTCTGATAAGACGAGTCGAGCAGTTTGCTGCTGCTGACGTTGAGTTCGTCCTCGATGGAAAATTTCGCGATGGGATGGATCTTTACTACGGCATGTCCGCCGACCTGGGTATGCGGCGTGATCGCGGTGTAAGAAAAACCGGTGTCGGTGCTGTGCAGGTCGCCACGAATGCTGAACAATTTTGAAGGTTCGTAACCAAAACTGATTTCGGGCGAAGCGCTTTTGATGGTGTGGCTCAGGCCGTCATCCTCGACGCCTGCGGAAAACGTGGCCACGTCGTACTTGATGAAGTGGACGCCGGGGCGAATTACCAGAGTGGCAATCGGGGTGAAGTCCATGCTGATATGCAGGTCGCTCAGGCTGTTTCGCCAGACAATGTCTTCGGCGTTGGTCGCGGGTGTGGTTCCGTTAAACAGGCTGTTGAAGGTTCCTGTGCCTTCGCTGCTCTGGTGCGAATAGCGATAATCGGCGCTCACACTCCACCAACTGTTGATGTCGTAGGTAAAACCTTGGCTGATGATGTGGTCCGGCTCAGCCAGATTTCCGCGCACGCTTTGACTGACAGCGTAGGGCGTTTGCACGTTGGTGCTGTTGGGCGCGACTCCGTTGAAGGATTGATCGAAACTGACCGGTCCCTCATATCGATAGAAGAGATAGCTGCCGCGCCATTGCAGGCGCTTGAGCGGTTTGCCCAGGAAAGAAAATTCACTGATCGGAGTAGTCAGGCGCCGGTACTGCGACCAGGTGAAGTTCGAAAGCGGCTCGTGAGTAGAAGCCGTCGCGGGATCGATGCTGAATTCGGGCGAACTCACATTGTTGACGTCCATGTTCGCGGTCGAGCTTTGATAACCAACCGCATAGTGGAATGTCCAGGTGTGATAGGTGTAATCCACGCTGCCGGTGAAGCGGTTGGTTTCGTCGCTGATTGGAGCGAACAGAGGATATGGATTTCCGCGAGCATAACCGCCCCAGAATCCCGGCGATCCCAGGAAGTCAGGGGAGATGGTAGTAAATGTGGGGCCGCTATCGGTGGTGCGGTAATAGTTGAAATTAAAGCGCAGCCGGTCGGTGGCATGAACGGTGAGGTCAACCGAGCCGAATTTGCGGACCGTGTCCCAGTTGTGGTGGTCGGTCAATCCGGTTGAGAGCGCCGGCGCGGCTGCGGTGATGGGCAGCACTACATTGTCATTCTGGTTCCAGAAGTAATATGACTGGCGCCAGTTGGCGCGGAAGTCGAAAAGCCTGTGCTTGGTCACAGCGAGCTGCGCTGTGGGAAAGGGATCGCCGCCCAACCCGCTCATAGACAGCGAGTAATCATCTACAAACGGATGCTCGCCTTCCTTGGCTTCGCCGAACATATTGAAGTCCAAAAGGCGAGGGCCGCTTTCGAGTCCGATTAACTGCCGGTACATCGGCTGATAACCTTTGACATCAGTAAAGCGGTAGCCAACGCTGGCCGAACCTTGTGTGTGGAACCCGCCGAAATCGATGGGGGGAGCTTCGTAACCATCCTGCGAATTCTGCGCAAAGCTCACGCACGACAACAGCAGAAGCCCGGCGGCGAACGTTAGGATCTGGCGAATTGATTTCATAGCGCCTCCGGTCTTCATCGCAGCAGACTCGGATCGAGATTCGAGCCGTGGATGGCAACGTGACAGCGAGTGCATTCGCCGCTGGTCTGGAAACCGAGACGGCCATGGGGTACGCCAGCCTGATCATGGAATCCGGTGTGACATTGCAGGCAAAGCTGCCTGCCCTCTCGCCGAATAAGCAACATCCGGTTAGTGCTGCCGTGCGGCGTGTGGCAGGAAGTGCAGCCTTCCACCTTCGCTGCCGGATGTTCGTAGATATAAGGACCGCGCTTTTCCGCGTGGCAGTTCACACAGGTTTCTGAATTCAGCTTGTTCAAGCTGGCATGGTTTAAAGATCCGTGCGGGTTATGGCAATCGCTGCACTTAACCAATCCCTCAGGCACGCGATGGTGCATGGGCAGAGCAAACTGTGCCTGCACATTGCCGTGACAGCTAAAACACAGGGTCGGCTCGGACTGCTTCAGAAGACTGCTGTGCAGCCAGCGCACTTCGTCCGGAAGCTGCGGCACCTGGAAGAAATGCCCCTGCGGCGAACTTAAATCGCCCTTGCTCTGGTCCTTGACCTCGGTGACCAAATGCGAGGTGTGACATTGATCGCAGGACATTCCGTGGGCGACGTGGGCGGAGTGCTCAAAGAACTCCTGCTGCTTGCTGCTGACATGGCATAGCAGGCAACGCGCCGCGTTTTCCTTGGAATTCGAGCGGAAATGAAAGATCGCGGTTTGCTGCAAAGCCGCTGTGATCCTGGCATTCACAGCAAAAGAGAAAATAGGATGCTCTTGCAGCGCCCGCTTTTCTTTGCCTTCGTCGCCTTCGGCGGCTTCGATCGCGTCGGCATGCGCCTTGCCCGGACCATGACAGACTTCGCACCCGGAGACGTAGTCTTTGCCAGGAACCGAAACCTTGGCGTGCGCAGTTTTTTCGTACTCCCGGTACTCGGGCTTGTGACAGGACCGGCAGCGCTCTAGCCCCGCATAGTCATTTGGGTTACCCAGGATGGCCGTGGGCGCAACCGAGGGGCCCTTGATGGACTCGGGCATCTTCTGGCAGAGTGCAATGCCGGCATGCAGGAATAATGCAGCAGCGGCTAACAGATGGAAATAATCCAGTACCCGGCCCGGTTGAGCTCTCATTCGATCCGCTCCCCTTCTGGCGCTCGGCTGATCCGGCCTTCGGTTAGAGATTCCGGAGTACGTTTTCCCAAATGCTATCCGTACTCAAGGTTGAGCTATTTGCTACTATCGCGTGCGATCCGGCCAGCAATAGAGTGGTGAACTCAGATCATTTAAGGCAGTTGAATCAGCGCGAAATGACGTCAATTCAACCCTTGATCTGTTTCTTTCAACTCATACTGCCGCCAGTTTCCCATTCCGGCGGGGTCGGGTCTGTGACGGCCTACCCATGCCGATGTGATCAGAATCACAATTGCGGGGTCCCCTCAACCCGTGTCCGCATGACTGGCCATGCCGGGCACCCTCCGACGCCCGCCTTTGACATTCACGCCCGTCCATATATCCTTGCTGGCGAGTTCCGGAGGATATAAATGAAACGACTGCTCGTGATTTGCCTGGCCTTGTCGCCATGTGTGTGTATGGCCCAAGGAAAAGGACCCGCTTCCGACGCGCTGCGCCAGATGCTGGGAGGGCGCGAAAAAAACACGGTCGCCGCCTTTGAGGAAATGCCGGCGGACAAATTCGATTACAAACCTACGCCCGAGCAGATGACATTCGGTCATCTGGCCGCCCACATCGCCGAGGGTAACTATTATTTCTGCGCCAATACCGGGGGGGTGCCTGAGCCCAAAGTCGATGAACTGAAAGGGACCGAGGGCAAAGAGAAATTGACGGCAGCGGTGAAGGCCTCATTCGAGTTTTGCCACAAGGCGCTGGCTTCTGCTGACGATTCAAAAATGGGCGAGGACATCAAATGGTTCGACGGCAAGCCCAAGCCGCGCGCCTGGGCATTCCTGGGATTGGCTGCTAGTTGGGCCGATCATTACGGGATGGCGGCAATTTATCTTCGGCTGAATGGATTATTGCCGCCTAGCGCGCAGCCGGAGAAAAAGATACCGTAAGAATGAACATTGCGAATCCCGCAGCCTGGCCGTTTACCGCGATCGATCACGTGCAGCTAGCCATGCCTCCTGGGCAGGAACAAGCTGCACGTATTTTTTATGCCGAGATTTTGGGAATGCGCGAGATCCCGAAGCCGGCGGAACTCTCGGCACGCGGCGGATGCTGGTTTGAAAGTGGCGGCGTGCAGATTCACCTGGGAGTCGAACAGGATTTTCGCCCGGCAAAAAAGGCGCACCCGGCATTGCGCTGCGCGGAATATGACGCTTTGCTTTCGCGATTGATCGCCGGAGGCATTCACGTCCAGGAACCTAACGACATTCCTGGCGTACGCCGCTGCCACATTCACGACTGCTTCGGCAATCGCATCGAACTGATCGCGGTGTAGGTTGTCAAGACAAAATCTGGCCCGTTGTACTTAGGCCTTCTCAGCAATCATCCTGATTGCGTTTGATCCGCCACTCTCCTTAGATAGTCACACGCCAGTTCCGCGAAGCCGGCAGATTTCGGAAACGCCCGCCAGTCGCGCCATTTCCGCCGTCAGCTTCATGCGACTTCTGTTGTTTTTTGGCCCGTTGCTCTCGGGGGAGGGGACGGGTCTATTTTTTGTTCTACAAACGTTACTTACGAGTGCACAACCAGGGTTGCTCCTGTCTGTGAGACTGGTTAGCATGTAGTTCAGCTACACAGTCCACATGTGGGGAGTCCTCCGCTGTCTCGTTATTTGTATTCCAAGATCAGTTTCCTGCTGGCGGCAGCATTTTTTTTCTCGCCGGGATCGGTGTCAGCGGAAAATGCCGCCTTCGATCTGGTCGGGCCGAAGATTGGTATCCGCGTGGAGCGCGCGGGAACTACCCGGCCAATCGCTGAAGTGCCGAATCTTCAGGCGGGCGACCGGCTATGGATCCATCCCGACCTGCCTGACAGCCAGTCCGTTCATTATTTAATGGTGGTGGCGTTTTTGAGGGGCGCTACCAATCCTCCCCCCGACAACTGGTTCACCCACGCAGAAACATGGAACAAATCGGTACACGAGGAGGGAATCTTCGTCACCGTCCCGGCGGAGGCTGAAGAGGCGTTGGTCTTTTTGGCTCCGGAAACAGGCGGAGCATTTTCGACACTGCGCAACGCTGTCCGCGGAAAGCCCGGAGCATTTGTTCGCGCCGCACAAGACCTGGAGCAGGCCAGCCTGGATCGTTCCCGGCTTGAGGTTTATCTGGAAGCCGTGAAGGTGACGTCCGTTATTGACCCCGCCGATCTGCAGACGCGGACTGCGTTGCTGACGCGGAGCCTGAACATCAAACTCGACAAGCAGTGTTTCGATAAGCCGACCGCTGAGCAGGTCCCGTGTCTCACACAGAATAACGAGGCGTTGGTTCTGGACGACGCTCACAGCCAGAACATGGTGGCCAGCCTGACCACGGGAGCGCCCACGGACCTTTTGTCGCAGATCAGTTCCACCCCAACCGCAAGGGGCGGATATTACAGTCCTTATATAGGCGCGGTCGTGGACGTGGTCCGCATTCTGGGCACGACACATTCCGCGCAGTATCAGTACATTCCAGCCCTGGCGCTTCCGAAAAAAGATGCTCTGAATCTGCGGCTGAACAATCCTCCGTCATTTCGAAATCCGAAGTCGGTGATCGTAGTCGCGCTGCCGCCAGTGCGGGCGGCGGTCGCGCCTCCACTACGCGCCCTCGATGCCACTCAGGTTTTCTGCGCTAACAAACCCGATTTGGTGCTGCCGGTGGAAGGGGCGCCGCTGGTTTTCGCCACCGAGCTGGCCCACAACTTTGTGCTTCATCTCGAAACCAAATCCGGAGCAACCGATCTTCCCGCCAAGCCTGATCCTTCGCGCGGCGGCTTTGTCATTGATACGGCAAGCGCACACACCTGGCAGGGGGAATCGATCGGAACGATTCGCGGCACCTGGGGATTTCACGCCTTCGAAGGGCCGCATTTTCGTCTGCGCGCATCCCAGCCGGCGCAGTGGGTGGTGGCTTCGAAGGACGCCAGCGCGCTGATCGTCGGACGTGAGGACACCCTGCATCTGCAATCAGCGGAGACTTGTTGCGTCAGCGAAGTATTGGTCCGCGATGAAAATGGCAAGACGACGCCACTGGAGTGGAAGGCCTCGAAAGCCGACAAGCCCGACGAACTCGAAGTGAAAGTTCCGCTGCAAAACGCCGCTTCGGGGCCGCTTAGACTGATGGTGAAAAAGTTCGGCCTGCACGATCCTGATGAGATTTTATTGCATACCTATTACGAAGCGGGACGGCTGGATTCGTTCAGCATTAACGCTGGCGATGTTGATGGCGTGCTTCGCGGAACCCGGCTCGATCAGGTGGCGAAGATCGACGTTAACGGCATCGCTTTCGAACCGGGAAATGTATCGCGCGCCAACCAACATGACGAACTCAAGCTGAGTACCACCGACAGTTCGGCGGCTGCGAAGCTACAGACAGGGGCCGCGATCGTCGTTCGGGCCAGCCTTAAAGATGGCCGCACCCTTGAACTCAGTTCGACGGTCGCTGCTCCGCGTCCCAAACTGAATCTTCTCAGCAAGAGCGTGCAGCTCGATGACGAAGATGCGCAGCTAATCAAACTGGGCAATGCGGATGAACTTCCGCAGGACGCCCGCCTGAACTTCTTCCTCAAGACGCAAGTTCCGGAATCATTCGCGCCGGGGGAAAGAGTTGAAGTTGCGACCGCGGACGAATCTTTTCATGTGCTGCTCAGTGTGAAAGACGGCAACCTGACCCTGCAGGATGCGAAAACCGTGTACGCTGTGCTCGATCCCATGAAGCTGCTCGGGCCTTCGGCCTTCGGTCCGTTAAAGTTCCGGGCCGTAGCTGAAGAAGGCGCCGAAGGCGATTGGCAACCGCTAGTAAACCTCGTGCGTATTCCGGAACTGAAGGGCATTCGTTGTGCTGTGACGACTGCGGCAGTGGAAAAGCCTTCGGCTGAGGACAAGAGTACAGCGGAAAAATCGTCTGACAAAGATTGCACCCTAAGCGGGGATAAGCTCTTCCTGATCGATGCGGTCAGTGCAGATCCGGACTTCACCAACGCCGTCACCGTGCCCGACGGTTTTATCGACGCAGCGCTGACCGTGCCCACGCCCAAGAACAAGACCTTATACATCAAGCTGCGCGACGACCCTGGAACGGTGAATACGGCGGTGCTGCCGACGCTGGCCTCCCAACCCTAGCAGCCCTGTTCCGGGATTTCGTTCCGAACGTCTGCCGCGTGATGCCCCTGATTTATGGGCTTGTGGTTCCCGCTCCTTCGCAAAGTACGCGAAGAACGGGCACCCCACTTTTTTGCTGACGCCAACGAGATCAAAGGCCGGGCCACCCGTCCCAGAAGTCTGTGACGAGTGAACATCGGAACTGAATGGGTCCGTGGTACCCATGTCTCGAACACCGCGAGACATTGATTGGATAAGAGCGAAGGCTCGATGCATACTCAGCTAGCTTTTGGTTGAGGACCAAAACGTCTGGGCAGAAGGAGCCTTCGCAAATGAAGATTATAGGCTGTGATTTTCATCCCAGCTGGCAACAGATCGCCTGGCTGGAAACGGAAACGGGAGAAACGGGCGAGCACAAGCTGGTGCATGCCAGCGGCGATGCGCAGCAGTTTTACCAACGGCTGTCGGCGCCGGTGCTGATCGGCATGGAGGCCACGGGCAACAGCCAGTGGTTTATCGAACTGGTGGAAGACCTGGGACACGAGATCTGGATCGGGGACGCGGCGCAAATCCGAGCCAGTTATGTGCGCAAGCAGAAAACTGACAAGCGGGATGCGGCCCACATTCTGAAACTGCTGCTGGAGGGGCGGTTCCCACGTCTGTGGGCGCCTGACCGGGAGCAGCGCGACCTGCGGCAGCTGGTGCTGCACCGGCACAAGCTAGTGCTGATCCGGGCGCGAGTGAAAAACGAACTACAACACCTTTCTCTGAATAAAGGAATGCAGCGGAAGCGCCGGTTGTGGAGTGCAGCGGGAATGCAGTTGCTGCGCGAACTGCAGTTAAAGCCCTGGGCGGCGTGCCGGCGGGAAGACTTGCTCGGGCTGCTGGCGATGTTGGACGAGCAGGTGGGAAAACTCGATGCCGCGGTCGCGCATGCGGCGGAAGAAAATCCGCAGTCCAAGCTGTTGCTGACGCAACCGGGAGTGGGTCCGAACACAGCGCTGGCGTTCGTGTTGACCATCGGCGATGTGAAACGATTCCCGCGTGGCAAGCAGGTAGCCAGTTATCTGGGACTGATTCCGCGCGAAGAAAGTTCGGGTGGAAGACAAAAACTGGGTGCCATCACCAAACAAGGCAATCGCATGCTGCGCTCGCTGCTGGTGGAGGCGGCACAGATTGCGGTGCGCTATGATCCCCAGTTTCGCAAAGCGTATTTACACCGCTGCCACCAGAAAGCGAAAGCCGTGGCCAAAGTGGCAGCGGCCCGAAAATTAGCCGTACGACTCTACTGGATGCTGCGCACGCAGACGCCGTATCCAGAGATCGTTCGCATCGAGAGCAGCCCGCGGGTGCCCCTGGTCGGCGCGAGCTAGACCGTGACGTTGATTGGGCGCTCTCGCATCCCCTACAGACGGGATGTTCGCATAGAAGAATCATGGTTGCTGTTTAGGCCGAATCGATGGTTGGTGGAACGAGCTTCCACCGAAAAGTGATTCAGCGTGAGATTTCCAGAGTCCTGGTCCTCAACCTCTCTGGCAAAAATCACCGGTGCTGCGCACCGCCAGGACAAGTGCGCTCTTGACAATGCCTTCGCTCTTATCGATGGGGCACCCGGCAAACGAAGATCAAAGACTGGGCCACCCGCCTGACGCCAACGAGATCAAACGCCGAGCCACCCGCCTGACGCCAACGAGATCAAACGCCGAGCCACCCGTCTTTCGACCTCAAGGGGAGTCAGGGATGACTGTCCGGAATTGACTATTCCTGTCCGAAAGTGGTCAGTTCCTTGCTAACCAACCGCCCTGACCCTCGTCTATCTTCTTGAAGCTGGGATGATAAGCGCCCCCAGCCGGAGCCAAGCGGGAAGGTCGAGTGAGAGGTCGAAGTCCCCGCCGCTCAAGTTAAGACAGCTCAACAAAAACGAGGACTACAGCGATGCCGGCCGACGCGTGGGCAGTACAATTTCCGGTTGGCAAGTGTTCTCATCCGGCGGCGAGAAGCCGAATGGAAACGAATGGTGGCATGCCGACTCCCCAGTCACAATCCCCTTCCGGTGAAACGGAGACCGGATTGCGGCCTCGGAACCACATGTTGAGTCAGAGCCGTATCGACGACACGCTTTTAGTAAGGGAGGCGCAGCGCGGAGACCGCGCCGCCTTCGAAGAACTGGTGCGCCACTACGATCAGGCGGTTTTGCGTCTGGCCATGCACCTGACCGGGTCAGACCACGAGGCGCAGGACATTTATCAGGAAGCTTTTCTAAAGGCGTACAAGAACATCGGTCGCTTCCGCTTCGAGTGTTCGTTTTATACCTGGATTTACCGGATCGTTACGAACTTGTGCCTGGATAGCATCCGCAAGAAACAAGTGCGGAAGGAAGACGCTCCGGTCGCCACGGATTCGCAGGGAGAGCAGTATGACGTGCTGGCGCAGGTCGCAGATATTCGGGCCGGCGCGAATCCTGAGCGCGACCTGATGCGGCGCGAACTGGGCGGCAGGATCAAGAAAGCGCTCGACAAGCTCACCCCGCGCGAGCGGATGGTTTTTGAGCTGAAGCATTACCAGGGATTGAAGCTGAGGACGGTCGGCGAAATGTTGAACACGACCGAAGAAACCGCCAAGAACACATTGTTTCGCGCTACACAAAAATTGCGGGGCGCGCTGGCGGAGATGAGATGAGGTTTGCCGAGCTTCGCTCGGCTGGACGGGCGAGGGCGCTTGTCCCCACATGGCCAGTGGTGAAGAGGAAACTATGAAGTGCGAATGGGTACAACAGAACATTGTCTTCTACGTTTATGACGAACTGGCGGACGACGCCCGTCACGAACTGGAACAACACACCGCGCGGTGCAAAGAGTGCGCGGACGAACTGGAATCCGCGAGGACTTTCCGCGGTGAGTTCGCGCAATTCCCGGTGCGGGAGCCAAACCCGAGCTTTCTGGCGGCTTCTCGAATGAAGCTGCAGGAAGCGCTTGAGTCCACGGAACAGGGCGGCTGGTTTCATCGTTTAGTTTTCGATCCGGTGCAATGGCTGAATCAGGTCCGCTTTGCTCCGGCGCTGGCCGCAGCAATCTTCATCGTTGGATTCGCGGGCGGTATTGGGGCGACATACAAACTGGTGAATCGCGGGACGACAGATCAGGGCAGTACGAACAATCCAGCGACGACCACCAGCCTGGCTTCTATCGGCACCATCAGTTCCATTCAACAGCAGCCCGATTCCAATCAGGTCACAGTTAAATACGACACCCTGTCTCCACAGGAGCGCACCGGGTCCCTCGGCGACCCCGATATCCAGCAGCTTCTGCTGTACGCCGCCCGCAATAACTTCAATGCCGGCGTGCGCATAAATTCAGTGGATCTATTGACCCAGCAACCGAATAATCCGCACGTGCGCGAGGCACTGCTTTACGCGCTGCGTTATGACTCGAACACGGGCGTCCGGCTCAAGGCGCTGGATGCAGTCGGGCCTTATGTGAAGAACGATGTTCAGGTACGCGACGCCATGCTGGAGTCGCTGATGTCAGATTCGAATCCGGGGGTGAGAGTCGAGGCGCTGCGATTGCTGCAACCCTGCGCGGCCGATAGCAGCGTACGCATCGTTCTACAGCGACTGGCGGCGAAAGACGAAAACCGGTACATCCGCGCGCAGGCGCGCTCGATTGTCGGGCAATTGCCGGAGATGAATTAGGGCTTAGCGGAATAAAGGGGAGAGGCAAAACATAAACTGAAATGCAAAAAACCATAACCAAACTCGGGCTGCTGGCTGCACTGATCACGACCCTGTGCGCAGCGCAGCAGACTGCCGTTCAAAAAGAAGGCAGCAACTGGATCAGCGTGGCGACCGGTTCGCTGTCAGGCGTGCGCAACCTTCATATCCAGGTGGAAATCGGCGCGGTGCGGATTCAGGGCGGATCGGCTGAGGGCATTAACTACGTCATCCGCAACCGGTCTTACGAGTCTTCAGAAGACCGCGCGCGTAAACAATTCGAAGCCTACAAGATCAGCACCTACGTACGTGGCGACACGGCATTCATTACCGGCGAATGGGAAAACGGTAAGCCACACAAGTTCAATTCAGAGGTCACGGTCAATGTTCCCCGCGATCTGGATCTGGTAAAGATCGAAACTGACGGTGGTGAAATTTCTACCACTGGAATTTCTGGCCGATTGGAAGCCGAGAGCGGCGGCGGCCCCATTCATCTGGACGATATTGGCGGGGCGATCAGCGCCGAAACCGGCGGCGGTTCAATTGACGTAGGCAATGTAGGTTCTGACCTGACCGTCCGGACCGGCGGTGGAACCATCCATATCGGATCCGCCAAAGGCAAGGTTGTCGCCGAAAGCGGCGGCGGAAACCTGGTGCTGGTCTCCGGATCGGCAGGCGCTTCGCTGCAGACCGGCGGCGGCAGCATCCATGTGGACAAGTGCACTGGTGAAGTGAAGGCTGAAACCGGCGGCGGCAGCATCGATCTGGGAGAGATCAGCGGTGGCGCCACTATGGAAACGGGCGGCGGAACTTTGAAAATTTCATCTGCCAGCGGACCGGTCAAAGGTGAGACTGGCAGTGGCAACATCGAATTGTGGGGCGTACCGTCAGCGCATGTCGAGACCGGCTCGGGGGCCATCACTGCGAAGTTTATTCGCGGAGGCAATGGGACGAGCGGTTCTGAACTGGAAACCGGAGTTGGAGATATCACGGTCTATCTGGTCTCGAACGTCAATCTGACCATTCGCGCCAGCATTGAGGCGGCGAACGGACAGCAGATCGTCTCTGACTTTCCGGAAATTAAGATTGCGTCGGAAGGCGGCGGTCAGTGGGGGCCGAAGCTGGTTTCGGCCGAAGGAAGCTTGAATGGCGGCGGCCCGGTGCTGAAAGTCCGCACCACCATGGGCAATATCTACTTCCGCCGCGCGCAGTAGGGAGGGCTTATGAAGCAGACAATTTTCGTGACCGGAGTTCTGGCATTTGTTGCGGCGTTACTCGCGATTCCGTCAGTTCTGATCGCCCAGCCGGGAACCCAGTCATACGCCTTCTATAGCGAAGAGCCGTGGGGCGGCTCCTATCTCGGCGTGGACACGGATGACATCACCTCTGACCGGCTAGGCGCACTTCATCTCAAGGAAGAACGCGGGGTTGAGGTCACGATGGTTGACCAGGACGCTCCTGCGGCCAAGGCCGGGCTCAAAGAGCACGACGTCATTCTGACAATCAATGATCAGCAGGTGGAAAGTGTTGAGCAACTGCGCCGGTTGATTCGTGAGATCCCTGCCGGTCGAACCATCTCTATCGGCATCAGCCGCAATGGCCAGCCTATGACGGTGAAGGCGCAACTGGCTGAACGGAGCAAGATGGGAAACATGGATCATGCATTCAACTTCACCGTTCCGCCTGTTCCACCCATCAATATCCCGGCCATCCATATTCCCCCAATCAACATGCCGGAAATGGACGTCGCCAACGTAGTTGTCATCCATTCGCCGGTTCGCAGCGGCCTGATGATCGAGAACCTTACTCCGCAACTTGGCGAGTTCTTCGGGGTGAAAAGCGGCAACGGCGTTCTAGTACGTTCGGTGGAACGTGGCAGCCGCGGCGAAACCGCCGGATTTCATGCCGGCGATGTGATCGTGAAAATCAATGGTTCTGCGGTGAACGATTGCAGCGACTTCACCCGTCTATTGCGGAAAGGCCCTGAAAACAAGGCATCGGTCACAGTGTTGCGAGATAAGAGAGAGCAGAACCTTACGCTGACTTTGCCGGAACCTAAACGCACCGGAGCAGTAATCGCGCCGGACAACGACGTTGACGCCGAAGACTGCGCCGATCTGATTGGTCCAGGCACCGAACTTTCCTCACTAAAGGCGCAACTCGCGGTCCTGAACAAAAGCAACATCGACGCCCAGATGCTACGCCTGAAACCCGAGCTGGAAAAACTGCAAAAGGAATACCGCCTGAAAATGCAGGGCCAGCAAGGCGAGTTGAAAAAGCAGATGGAAAGCATGCAGAAAGACATGCTCCGCCACAAAGACGAGATGCAGAAGCAGATGAAGGAATGGTGGGGCAAGGAATCGGAGATCTAGAAGGCCGAAGAAAATTAGACGTTAGAGAATGTACCGACTCAGATCCTGATCTTTCACAATGTCCGACAGCATTTTGCCGACATAAGCAGCGTCCACGGACACCTGCTCGCCCTTTTTATCCGGTGCTGAAAAGCTGATTTCATCCAGCACGCGCTCCATGATCGTATGCAGGCGACGCGCGCCAATATTCTCTGTGCCCTCGTTTACACGAAAAGCAAAGCGCGCAATCTCTTCCAGCGCGTCTTTGGTGAAATCCAGCTTCACCCCTTCAGTTTCCAGCAGGGCGATGTATTGCTTGACCAGCGAAGACTTCGGTTCGGTAAGAATGCGTATGAAGTCGTCCATGGTGAGCGACTGCAACTCGACGCGAATCGGAAATCGGCCTTGCAACTCGGGAATCAAGTCGCTGGGCTTTGAAACGTGGAACGCTCCGGCTGCGATAAAAAGGATGTGGTCGGTCTTGACCATGCCGTAACGCGTATTCACGGTCGTGCCTTCGACGATCGGCAGAATGTCGCGCTGCACGCCTTCGCGTGAAACATCGGGCCCGTGGCCCCCCTCGCGGCCGGCAATCTTGTCGATCTCGTCGAGGAAAATAATTCCGGCATCTTCCACGCGGTCAATCGCCATGCGCGTAACCTGGTCCATGTCCACCAGGCGCTGCTCTTCTTCCTGTATCAGATATTCGAAGGCTTCGTTCACCTTCATCTTCCGCTTCTTGGTGCGCTGGCCGAAGATGTTGGGAAGCATGTCTTTGATATTGACGTCCATCTCCTCAACGCCCTGGTTGGAGATGATTTCAAAGGACGGAAAATTCCGCTCGCGCACATCAATTTCTACGGTACGGTCGTCGAGCTTGCCTTCGCGCAATTGCTGGCGCAACTTTTCTCGCGTGCGCGGATAAGAATCGCCGGTAGAAGCTTCAAGCGCGAAGCCCGCCGGCTCAGGATGCGACGGCGCAGCAGGGGGCAGAAGGATATCGAGCAGCCGCTCCTCGGCGTTCAGTTCGGCCTTGTCGGCAACGTCTTCGAGCTTTTCGGCACGAATGTTGTCGATGGCAATCTCAACCAGATCGCGAATCATGGATTCGACATCGCGGCCGACGTAACCAACTTCAGTAAACTTCGACGCTTCGACTTTCAGGAATGGCGAGTTCGCAAGCTTTGCCAGACGGCGCGCAATTTCGGTCTTTCCGACGCCCGTCGGCCCAATCATGATGATGTTCTTGGGGATGACTTCGTCCGCCATCTCAGGCGGTAGCTTCTGGCGGCGCATGCGATTGCGCAGAGCGATAGCCACGGCGCGCTTGGCGTCCTTCTGTCCGACAACGTGCTTGTCGAGCTCGGTAACGATCTCGCGCGGAGTCAACTCATCCAGCGCCAGATGTTCTTCTTCAGCGGTAGCAGGGAGATATATGGCCATAAAAAACAGTTGCTAGTTGTTAGTTGCTAGTTGTCAGACTGCCAACAGTTTTTACTGGCAACTGACAACTGACCACTAGCAACTTTAAAGTTCTTCTATCGTCACCTTCTCATTGGTATAGATGCAGATTTTGCTCGCGATCTTCATTGCTTCTTCGGCGATCTGCCGCGCGGAAAGCTCGGTGTGGTCTATCAAAGCCTGCGCCGCCGATTGCGCATAAGGGCCGCCGCTGCCAATGGCTGCGATGCCACCGTCGGGCTCGATCACGTCGCCTTGACCGCTCAGCATAAATGTCTGCTCTTTATCAGATACCAGCAGCAACGCCTGGAGATGCCGCAGATATTTGTCGGTGCGCCAGTCTTTCGCAAGCTCGACAGCGCTGCGGCCGACATTGCCATGATACTGCTCGAGCTTGGCCTCAAAACGGCTAAACAAAGAAAAGGCATCGGCAGTCGAGCCCGCGAACCCGGCGAGAATCTTGTCCTGATAGAGCCTGCGGATCTTCTTCGCCGAATGCTTGATTACGCTTTCGCCGAGCGTGACTTGGCCGTCGCCGGCCATCACCACGCTGCCGTTCCGGCGGACACATAGAACTGTAGTGGATCGAATCAGGCGCTTAGAAGGCATGAGGACAATTTTTTATTATAACAGCGGCCGAGCAACGATTTAGGGAGCAGGATCATGGCGTCCCGGACGCTTTTTGCAAATCGAGTGCCCACTGCAGCAGGGCAGGATTTTGGCTGATTATGCGGGAGCCGTCTGTGTCCGTTACTCTTGCACGACTTTCGCCCCCGATGGTGATGATTTCGAACGACAGCCCGTCTGTGGCAGAAATTCGTGACCCTCGGAATCCTTGAGCGGGAGATGCTCGCAGATTGAAGTATCGATCCTGCTCGCTCGCGCAATAAGTTCTTGCAATTCGCCTTTCGGCACTTCGACTTCCGTTTTCGAGAAAGGAATTTTGAGCGCCTCCATTTTGTACTGATTCAGACTTAGATGTGGTTTCGCGAGGCTGTAAACGTTCCCCCAAATCGATCGCTCGGGGGTAATAACGAAAAATGGAATGACGCGAAATCTGAGTATTTACTACGATTTCATACTCGGGCAATCTTCCACCGTACACGCGCAGCACAACACCCGGCCCTTCGCTGCCCCGGGCCTCCTTGAAATACGCATCGAGAACCGGTTCGTACTCAGTGGTAAACGTGGTAGCACCGATCGATGGATCGAACACTTTGGCCGCTTGCACACGTGGAGGGGAAAAGCGCTACTAGCCCAGCAATCAGCACTCCAGGCATTCCATCTCAAGTCATTGATGGCACGCCTTTTGGTCTCCCGACCGGTGGATTCTATCCGGTTTGGAGTCCATGATTTCTGAGCATCTGAAGGCTTCCCAGTCGCTACGCTCAAATTCCGCGGCCAGCGCGATAGCATCTGCCTGATACTCAGCGTCATTCACCACCTCTGCGAAACAGGCGTCCAACTCAGCCTCTGTCATATTTCACCTCAAACTTACACATGCAGCGGCTGTTGACTTGGCTTGCCCGCCATCAACTGCCTGAGCACATACTGCAAAATCCCGCCGTTGGCATAATAGAGAGCTTCCTGAGGTGTGTCGATCCGCACCAGTGCTTCGAATTCTTTCGTGCCAGCGTGCACCTTCACTCGGCTTCCCGACGAGAATTTCTCGATCAGAGGGCGGATGCCGGTAACTTCGAATACCTCATCTCCAGTCAGGCCGAGCGATTCAGCGTTTTCGACGGGCATGAACTGGAGCGGCAGAACCCCCATGCCGACCAGGTTTGAGCGGTGAATGCGCTCGTAGCTTTCGGCGATGACGACGCGAACACCCAGCAGCAGCGGCCCTTTCGCCGCCCAGTCACGCGATGATCCCGAGCCATATTCTTTTCCCGCGAGAATCACGAGCGGCACGCCGTCAGCAATATATTTTTCAGACGCCTCGAAGATCGTCATCTCGGCGCCGTCAGGCAGATGCCGGGTAAAACCGCCTTCGATGTTCGGGACCATTTTGTTGCGCAGGCGAACGTTGGCGAACGTGCCTCGAACCATGACTTCGTGATTGCCGCGGCGTGAGCCATAGGAATTGAAGTTTGCGGGCTTCACGTCGTGTTCTTGCAGATATTTTCCCGCTGGACTGTCTTTCTTAATCGCGCCCGCCGGAGAAATGTGGTCCGTGGTCACGCTGTCGCCGAGCACGGCCAGCACGCGCGCGTTCGTAACGTCGCTCACTGGATTGGGCTTGGCCGGCATGTCGTCGAAGTACGGCGCCTGCCGTATATAGGTCGAACTCTTGTCCCAGGCGTAGGTGTCGCCCTTCGGCACCGGAAGCCCGCGCCAGTGCTCATCTCCGGCGAAAACATCGTTGTAGCTGTTGCGGAACATGTCGGAGGAAATCGAACGCACGGCCTCTTCGATCTCGCGCTGCGTTGGCCAGATGTCCGCAAGATAAACCGGCGTGCCGTCACGGGCCGTACCCAGCGCGTCCTTGCGGAGATCGACGTCAATTCTGCCGGCCAGCGCAAAGGCCACCACCAGCGGTGGCGACATCAAGTAATTGGCGCGCACATCGGGATTAATGCGGCCTTCAAAGTTTCGATTGCCAGAGAGCACGGATGCGACAACAAGATTCTTGCGGTCAATCTCGGCAGAGATTTCTTCCGGCAGTGGCCCGGAGTTGCCGATGCAGGTGGTGCAGCCGTATCCCACGATGTGGAACTTTAATTTCTCCAGATACGGAGTCAGCCCCGCGTTCTCGAGATAGTCGCGAACAACTTTCGACCCCGGAGCGAGCGACGTCTTCACCCAGTCGGGCACCTGCAATCCGCGCTCGACTGCCTTCTTGGCTAGAAGCCCGGCAGCAAGCATTACCGACGGATTCGAAGTATTGGTGCAACTGGTGATAGCCGCGATGACAACGCTGCCGTGATGCAAGTTGCCGTTGCCATTTGCCGCGGCGGCCTTCGAAGCTTTAATCAGCGATGGCAGCGCCTTCTCGAACGAGTCTCTTGCGCTCGAAAGCGCGACGCGGTCCTGCGGACGCTTCGGCCCGGCCAGGCTAGGCTCGACGGTTGCGAGATCAAGCGCGAGCAGCTCCGAGTATTCCGCCTCCGGCGTCTTCTCGTCGTGGAACATTCCCTGTTCACGGCAATATGCTTCGACCAGCGCAATCTGCTCTTCCGACCGTCCCGTCAGACGAAGATAGTTGAGCGTTTCCTGGTCGATGGGAAAAATTCCGCAGGTCGCCCCGTACTCTGGAGACATATTGCCGATGGTTGCGCGATCAGCCAGCGGCAGATCACGCAGGCCGGGACCGAAATATTCCACGAATTTTCCCACGACACCGTGCTTGCGCAGCATTTCTGTGATGGTTAGAACCAGGTCGGTGGCCGTCGCACCCTCGCGCAAACGTCCGGTCAGCTTCACGCCAACGACTTGCGGGATCAGCATGGAAACCGGTTGCCCCAGCATGGCGGCTTCGGCTTCGATTCCGCCAACGCCCCATCCCAGCACGCCGAGCCCGTTAATCATTGTGGTGTGCGAATCCGTGCCGACCAGCGTGTCCGGATAGGCTTGCCGCTTACCGTCCGTCTCTTTTATGAAAACTACCCGGGCCAGAAATTCGAGATTCACCTGATGCACGATTCCTGTGTCCGGTGGAACGATCGCGGTGTTGCGAAATGCCGTCTGGCCCCAACGCAGGAATGCATAACGTTCTTTGTTGCGCAGAAACTCGAGTTCTGCATTCATGGCAAACGCCTGCGGCTTGCCGAATTCGTCCACTTGCACGGAGTGGTCGATCACCAGTTCGGCTGGCTGTAACGGATTGATCAGCGCCGGGTCGCCGCCCAGCTTAGTCATGGCATCCCGCATCGCGGCCAGATCAACCACGGCGGGAACGCCGGTGAAATCCTGCATCAGCACGCGGCTGGGAGTGAACGCAATCTCTTTCTCGGATTTTGTCTTGCTGCTCCACGACGCCAGAGCACGAATGTCGTCGGCCTTCACGTTGCGGCCGTCTTCGGTGCGCAGGAGATTTTCGAGCAGAATACGCAGCGAAAACGGCAGGTGCATGGTCGAGATGCCCTGCTTATCGAGCACGTCCAGGCGGAAGATTTCGTATTCTTTCGCGCCAACCATGAGCGTGGAACGGGACTGAAAGCTATCCATGAGCGGCCTTCCTGCTAAGTTTCTATCGTTGGGATCAACAGATTAGTTTAGTCGTTTGCGATGGAGTTTGCGTCAGCGTCAACGAATTTGCCGAGGAAACTGCCTGCGCGTATTGCATTGCCGGACACTCGCGCGTATAAGGTTGGGCACCCGAAAATCAAACACGGAAATTCACGTTAGGGGCATGCTCGTCAATATCCGAACATGCAAGCGAGCGGCGGACTCGAGTTTCCAACTCAGGAGAAAAATTATGAAATACAGGATTTTGTTCGCGTGCGCTTTGTTTACAGTTGCGGCGTCGATGGGTTCGGCGCAGACCAAATACACTTTTTCCGGCAAATGCGCGAAGGCCGACAATCCTCAGAGCATTCCGGCGGGAGACAAAGACGGCCATGTGTTCATGGTTCAGCAGGGAAAATGCACAACCGATAAAGGAGCACTCGGGGAGGTCAAGAGCAAGGACGGAGTTTATTCCGAGCACGATGAAGTGATGGGAAACCACCTGAAGGCCTGGGGCGTTTATGTCGAAACGTACGACAACGGCGATAAGGTCTTCTACGACTATCAAGGCTCCTCAACAACGAAAGATGGCGCACTGGTGACCGGTAGTAATACTTGGCGGTTAGCAGGCGGGACCGGAAAGATGAAGGGCATCAAAGGTACGGGTGGCTGCAAACTTACTCCCGGTGAAGGCGGTGGCTTGAACTACAACTGCACCGGCGAATACACCCTGGCCGCCGCAAAGGAGTAACTTCGTCAGCCCAGTTTGAACAGGGCAGCCCGACTTGGCTGCCCTTTTGCTTCCCGATAAAGACTCCATAGTAATTGGCTCTGTGGCACACGGCCGTTCATAATCATCACCGCAGGATTCTATGCGGTAGCAGACACGTAAACCCGGCAAACACCTCCCAGCGCGTCGAAGTGCTCGTGAGCCCATGATCGAAGCCGCCGTCAAATACCAAGTTTTTACTCGCAGCATAGCTCAACGCCCAAAGACCACCAACGGCATTGCCCCGAATGAACGGCTGCGTAAAATGCCAGATCTCCCCGGACAATCCAAACCTCGCATTCAGCGGATGCGATACCGAAAGCGATTGACCAAATTGCGCGCGCCTCACCGGATCGCTCACGACTTCGTTGAAGTATGCGTTCGCGTCGTAGTGAAACTTCTTCACGTCGGCGCTGGCGAGCAGGAGGGCAGAGTTCGTCGAGCTTCCAATATCGAGATCGGGCGCGTTCCCACCGTACACGCTGTGGAAGTAGCTAGCTGAAATCGTCGGCTTCGTCCCTTCGCCCGGATAGAGCACCGTCTGCACGCCGAGTGACACACCACCGGCATCATTGCTCGAAACCCGGCCCAGACGGCTGTGCGCGACCGGTTCCAATCCCGCAAGGAACTCAATCCGCGGCAAGACCGTAAACTTCACAACTTCGTTAAGGTTCGTTTGCGACGAAACTTCCGGAGACGTCCGGACGCTCAGCACTCCAGTTTCGAATTGCACATATCCATCGGGAGTAAGCGTCGCCGGCGTGGAAACGGTCGGCCGGCCGGGGTTAGCGACGGGGGCGTCCTCTGTCGCCGCTTCGTTGCCGGCATCTTTGGTGGTTTGTTGTGCGTCAACGCACAGCGCCAGAGAAAGAACGCAAACGCATGCTGGCAATAATCGTCCCATCACTTCGCCCTGAGGAGCAGTACCGGCACACTGATGCTGTGCTGCACACGGCTTGCCGTCGTCCCAAGGAAAATATCGGCCAGGAAGCGGTGGCCGTGCGTGCTCATGGCCACCAGGTCGCAGCCCTTCTGCTCGACCCACTTCACAATTTCTTTGACAGGATCTCCATACGCCAGCTCGGAATCGGTGGGAATTCCCGCTGCCTGCAACTCCTCTCGAACTTGTTTCAGATACGCCGTATCCTCAGCGATCTCACGGCTCACCGCGTCGGCGCCATAGGTTCGTGCGGCCCATCCGTCGGCAACATGCAGCAGCACCACACGGCTTCCCGCCAGCTTGGCCAGCGGTTTGACGTGTTCAATGATCGCGCGATCGCTCGGCGTTCCGTCCACGGTCACAAGGATGGTTTTATACATTTTGGTCCGCTCTTAACCGAACCGCACGGGCGAGGGCCCGTTCGACTTCCTCGCTCCGCTCGGTCGCTCAGGGCAGGCTCTCTTTGAAGCTTAAGCCGACCCTCCGATCTGTTTCCCTAACTGCCCACAATCACGTGCCATGCCGAGCGCAGGGAATCCGGCAATCCCCAAAGGTCGAGCGCGGTGATGAGTATCGCGCTGCCCCAGCCTGCAATCAGCAGAAATATTCCGCTTCTCCAAACCCCCATGCGCTTGCGCGAACTGGTGAAATGCAGCAGCGGAAACATGGCAAACGGCAATTGCAATGCCAGCACCACCTGACTCAATGTGAGCAGATCATTGATGCTGGCGTCGCCGCGTATCCCAATTACCAGCACGGCGGGCAAAATCGCCAGCGTCCGGGTGATCAACCGCCGCACCCACGGCTGGATGCGCCAGTGCATGAAGCCTTCCATGACTACCTGGCCTGCAAGCGTGCCGGTAATAGTGCTGCTTTGGCCGCTGGCCAATAATGCTACAACGAACAAAGTGCTAGCCAGGGCCGTTCCCAGCAGCGGCGCCAGCGTCAGATAAGCAATCCGGATCCAGTCGCTGTCGGGACTGAAGGTGATCACCTTCCCGCCCTCGACCACAACGCTCGTCTTTCCGTAGAAGACCAACGCCGCGAGAACCAGGATGGCGGCATTGACCAGAAACGCAATCGTCAGCGCGGTCGTCGAATCAATGGTATTGAAGCGAATGGCGCTGCGGATGGAGGCTTCATCCTTCTGCAACTTGCGGCTCTGCACCAGCGCAGAGTGCAGATACAGATTGTGCGGCATCACCGTCGCTCCGATGATACCGATAGCCACATAAATCATTCCCGCTTCGCGAAAACCCGGGTGCATCAGTGCGCTTCCCATCTCCAGAAAGTTCGGCCGCGTCTGCGGCAGGACAAAGATTTCGATCAGATAGCAGACGCTGATAGTCACGATCAGCAATAACACCACCGCCTCGATCGTGCGCATGCCGACACGCTGCAAGGCCAGCAGCAACAGGACATCCGCGCCGGTGATGATCACCGCCCATAGCAGCGGGATGTGGAACATCAAGTTGATCGCGACCGCGCTACCCAGCACTTCGGCGAGATCGCAAGCGCCGATCGCCACTTCACAAAACAGCCAGCTTGGCCATCGCGTCCAGCCTGGATACCAGTCGCGGCAGCACTGTGCCAGATCCTTGCCGGTGACCACGCCCAGCCGGGCGGCGATCACCTGCATAAAAATCGCCATCAGGCTGGCAAGTGCCACCACCCAAAGCAATCCATATTTGAATTGCGCGCCGCCGGCAAGATCGGTACCCCAGTTTCCGGGGTCCATGTAGCCGACGCTGACCAGAATGGCTGGCCCGATGAACGCCCGCCACTGCTGCCAGAATCCGGCGCGGTGGTGCGGCACCTCGACGGTGTTGTGCAAGCCTTCGAGCGATACGTGGCCGCCGTGGGCATTCCCGATATCGACAGGCGCCTCGGTCACACGATCTTCACTTTTGGACACAGGATCCATATCGCAAATGGAAATACCTATCTTACTGAAAGCGTTTGGCGGACGCGGGGTTAGTTACCGTGGTATCAAGGGTGATTGTTTTCGCGAGTCAACCTGTCATAATGCAGCTCAAAGTATGTCTTCTCGCGTTGTCTCTTTTCATATTAACGACCGCTGGCTGCCGAAATCTATTCTTTGCCTGCGGAATTACAGCTTTAACAAATTTGTTCTCGATGTAGTCGCCGGCATCACTGTTGGATTGGTTGCGCTGCCGCTTGCGATGGCTTTCAGCATCGCCTCCGGGCTAACTCCGCAGGCTGGCATCTATTGCGCCATCGTTACCGGATTCTTGATCTCGCTGCTGGGCGGCTCCAAGACCCAGATTGGTGGCCCAACGGGAGCATTCGTGGTCGTTGTAGCCGGAATCATCACGGTTCACGGTATTGACGGCCTGTTTATGTGCACGGTGATGGCGGGCATTCTGCTCGTCGTGCTGGGCGCCACCGGCATGGGCTCGGCGGTAAAGTTCATCCCGCGCCCGGTGGTGATTGGCTTTACTAACGGCATTGCGGTCCTGATCGCCAGCACGCAGATCAAAGATTTCTTCGGCCTCAGCCTGGAAAAAACTCCCGGCGACTTCTGGCTTCGAATGAAGGCCCTGGCCGCCGCCGCGCCAACGTGGTCATGGCACGCAACCTTGCTGGCCGTTTGTACCGTCGCCGTGATGCTTGCCTGCCGCGCCCTCTCCGGCCGCATTCCCGGGCCCATTGTCGCCATGCTGGGCGCGACCGTCGCAGCCTGGATGCTGAAACTTCCAGTGGAAACTATTGGAACGCGCTTCGGTGGAATTCCCAGCGGGTTGCCGCACCTGGCAATCCCTCATTGGCATGCCCGGCTCGTGCCTGGACTACTTGGACCGGCGTTTACGGTGGCGATGCTGGGGGCGATTGAATCTCTCATGTCAGCCGTCGTTTCCGACCGCATGAGCAACGACCACCACAATCCTAATGTCGAATTGATGGGCCAGGGCGTGGCCAACATTGTTTCGCCAATGTTCGGAGGCCTCCCCGCAACCGGGGCTATTGCCCGCACTGCCACCAACATTCGTGCCGGAGCGCAGTCTCCGGTGGCCGGAATGATTCACGCGTTCACATTGCTTTGCGTGCTGCTTTTTGCGGCTCCGTTGGCAAGTTACATTCCCATGGCAGCGCTCGCGGGAATCCTGATGATCGTCGCCTACAACATGGGCGAGTGGCGCGAGATTCCGCAGCTGCTGAAATTGACCAACACCGACATCAGCGTATGGATGGTCACGTTTGCACTCACGGTCTTTGCCGATCTGACTGTGGCAGTCGAGGCCGGCATGATTCTCGCGGCCTTGCTCTTTATTACGCGCGTGTCCGATACGACTACCGTCTCCGAAGTGACAGACGACTATGTGGAAGACGGGCGTATGCACATTCTGCAGGACAAAGACATTCCTTATTACGCGACCATCTTTCGCATTCACGGACCGTTTCTGTTCGGCGCCACCGACAAGATCGCGTCCGTCACTGAAAACCTGCATCGCTTGCCGCCCGTGGTCATTATCCGTCTGCGCAACATGACTGCCATCGATGCCACTGGCTTATACGCTTTGGAAGATGTAGCCAAACAGCTGCACGCCTCCGGTCGCACCCTCATTTTGTGCGGCGCCCGCGAGCAACCGGCGCAACTGATGCGGCAAGCCGAATTCGAAGAGGTCGTCGGACGGGAAAACATATGCGCCAACGTGGGCGAGGCCCTAGGCCGGGCCGAAGACGTGTTCGAGGGGATCAAGCCCAAAACTGCCGCCACTGCACCCTCTCAGTAACCAAAGTGACCTTTCATTTGCGCGCAATTGCGAAGATCATAGGCAAAACACCCCAAATCATCTGCGTTGAGGGACCACTGTGAAAATATTTCTGCGTCTTGCCTGGCTTGTTTGTGTCGCAACAATTGCCGCCGCTCAGACTTCACCCGCGCCGGCTTCGGCTGCGGCCTCCGCCACTGTCGTTTCACGCACCGTCAAAGCCATGCACTATCGCCCGGGCAGCTCGGTGAAGATTGCTTTTCACGCGACCGACCTGATGCCAAATGCTACCGGCGAGGCCAAGATCGAAGGCAAGAAGGCAACCATCTCGATCGACGCGAAATTCCAGAACATGGAAGAGGCGACCAAGTTCGGGCTCGAATATCTGACCTACGTGCTCTGGGCAGTCTCTCCCGAAGGCCGTGCCGACAGCCTTGGTGAAGTGACTATCGAGCACGGCAACGCACACATCAAGGCCTCAACCGACATGCAGACTTTCGGCCTGGTCCTTACCGCCGAGCCGTACTTTGCGGTCACGCAGCCGGACAATACCGTGGTCTTTGAAAGCGTTCTGCCGGACGGTGTGGGTCAGGGCGAAAACATTGAGACCAAGTACGAACTGCTCGGCCGCGGCACGTATTCCTCCGCCAACGAGAAAATCCAGAATGCGATTTTCGGAGTTGACCGCAGCACGCCATTAGAACTGTTCGAGGCCCGTAACGCTTTACGCATTGCGCACATTGCAGCCGGCGATAAGTATGCGACGTCCATTCTCACGAAGGCGGACCATCAGTTGATGCTGGCGGAAACCGCTTATCGGCAGAAGCAGGGCAAGTCGGCGATAGAATCCGCCGCCCGCGAGACCACCCAGACTGCCGAAGAAGCGCGGGTGATGGCCGTAAAGCAGCGGGCTGAAGACGAATCGCAGTCCAAAGCTGCCGCCGACAAGCTTGCAGCGGAACAGCGCGAAGCCGCAGCCCGAGCCGATGCCGAAGCTGAAGCGAAGCGCCGCGCTGATGCTGAACAGGCACAGAAGGCGGCGGAGAGCGCAAAGGCCGAAGCCGAAGCGGCAAAAGCCGAAGCCCAACAGGCCGCGCAAGAAGCTGCCCGCCAAAAGGAAGAAGCCGAGAAGGCCAAAGCCGAAGCCATCGCACAGCAACAGCAACTGGCCGCCGAAACCGCGAAAGCTCAGCAAGCCGCAGCGCAATCCGATCAGCTGCGCCAGCAGGCAGAGAAAGAGAAGCAGGAGTTGCGCGCCCGCCTGTTGCAGCAGCTCAACACTATTCTTTCCACTCGAGATACCGCTCGCGGACTGATCGCCAACATGTCCGACGTGTTGTTCAAGACGGGCAGCTTCGAACTTGCTCCGGGGGCCCGCGAGCGTCTGGCTAAAGTTTCCGGAATCCTGCTGGCCTATCCCACGCTGCACGTTCAGATCGAAGGACACACCGACAGCGTTGGCACCGACGAATATAACCAGACTCTTTCGGAAAAGCGCGCGGATGCCGTGCGCGACTACTTCGTTCAGCAGGGAATTTCGGCGGGCTCGATCGAAGCCAAAGGATTCGGCAAGACTGTGCCGATCGCATCGAACGAGACCGCTGAAGGCCGCCAGCAGAACCGGCGAGTAGAGCTGGTGCTCTCGGGAGACGCCATCGGCAACAACCCCGAGACTTCGGCCGTGCAGCAATAACGGACCAAAGCATTAACCACGAAGGACACGAAGGTCCACGAAGGAATGCACCCCTGGCGGACTGATTTCCTTTGTGTAACTTCGTGTCGTTCGTGGTTGATTTGCTACGGTGTGCCGAGCAAGGCTTCTCGTACCCCGCGCGCATCGCGGTACAGTTGCCAGTCGCGCTTCAATTCCTTTTCAGAGATTCGCGCGGGCTTTTTCGATTTCAGTTCCAGTTCCATCCGGGTGAGGGCCAGTTCCTGCACCAGTTCCGGCGAGCCGGAGAAGCGCAGCGCGTTGGCCCGGCAAAGGCCAACCGGAATCGTTTCCCCCTCCAGTGCGACCTCCAGGTACGGATGCCCTTCAGCGTCCAATTTCGGCCGCGCTTCAGTTGCGACTGTTTTCCAGCTGGGCACGTCCTCGGATTCACTCGCTGCCTTCCGCGCCGCGGCCACCATGTCTTCATAGGCGCGCCGCTGCTCAGCTGTCAGTGGACGCTCGATAGAACGGCCGAGATCAGGAGAATCGGGATCGAAGATGTATGCGCCCTTCGCCGGATTAAACCGCCATCCAGCCCAGTACGCCGCTTCCACGGTCCCGACGACAAAGGGATGGAACAGCAGCACAGGCGTGACATATTTCTTTGCCAGAACGACCGACTCAATCACCCCGTGCACCGGCTTGCTGCGCTTCAGCCCCGGCACCTGCGGAATGATGAACGTGGTCAGATGCATCTCGGGATGGCGCTTGCCGCTGTGGACCAAGGACTTGGCCGCCTGCTTCGGCGTCATCACGCCCAGGTCGGCGATGACGCTGCGATGCACGGCATGCGGGTAATAAAAGTTAACGATCTGCTTCACAAAGTCAGCGCAGTTGCGCTTGAGCAGGGCGTACGTTTCGGAATTCGGCGATGAATTCAGCCAGCGGATCAGTTGATCATCCTGCTCGGGCCGGGTTGCGAAGCGAAAGCCATAGAGCGTGCGATCGTAAGCCGATCCGGCAAGCTGATAGCGCGGCTCATCGCCCGCCTGCTTCTCCGCAGGCAGCAGCATTGCTCCCAGATATCGCTCGCGCAGCAGAGCAACCAGTTTCGAGTCGGCGTAAAGCGGGACGTCATCAGGATGGTTGACGGCGTATAGATAGCCCATGAGTGGCACCGCGAGCCAATCGCGCCCAGCCACGCCGTGGTATCGGCTAATGACAACCCCGGTTTCGCCCGGGCGGCAGTGGCGCAACTCGGTAGGTGTCTCAGCGCAAACGCGTGAAAGATAGACCGCGGCGTGCCCGGTTCCGGCGAATGTGCCGTCATAGCTGTAGGGTTCTTCGAGCAGGAGCGTCGCTTGAGCGGAGAGGTGCTGAGGGGAACAGATGGAAATCAGTATCCCACAGAAAACAAATAACTTGACTACTTTTGACAACACGCACATCCTGCCCACATTTTACTTAAACCCAGCTCGGCTGCGATGGTTTCGAGGGCCTTTGAAAAGACTTTGGTAATTATTTAGCAGGGCTGCTTTCGACTGAGGATTTACCACGCGGATACTCGGTTGCGAAAAGCGGATTATTTGAATTGATCGCGGAACTCGGCCAACTGGTGCCTGAGTTCGCCGACTTCCCGTTTCAGCTCCGAAACTTCATTTTCAAGAAGGCTTAGTCTGGAGCTGTCGAGCGGCCTCTCGCTTCTTGCCGGAGAGGCAGTCGAGGCGTCAGTTTCCGCCGGTATGCCAGCGTCTCCCGCGAACAGGTGCATGTAGCGCGATTCCTTCGTTCCGGCCTGACGAGGAAGAACCCTGACCAGCGGCGGCTGGCGTTCCATCAACCGCTGGATGGCCGACTGCACGTCGTCGAGAGTCTCAAAGCGATACATGCGGTCGCTGCGGCCTCTTAGCTCTCCGGGCGTCTGCGGTCCGCGCAGTAGCAGTACGCAAATCAGCGCAATCTCGCGACGGTCGAAATTGAAGACTTCCTGCAGACGATGTTCATATTTCGTAACCCGGCTGTCGGCCCCACCCGCCGGACCTGCCATCCGCCTCTCTTGCAATGAACTCAGCGCCTGCCGGACCGAGTCCTCGTTGAGCGCCATCACCGGATCGCGATTGTTCTTCTGATTGCACGCATTCACCAGCGCATTCAACGACAGAGGATAGTAATCAGGCGTCGTGATGTCCTTCTCGATCAACGCCCCGAGTACGCGGACTTCGGTCTCACAAAGATTCAGCTCAGGCGCAGGCATGGTAGAAAAAGTTTATCAGCGTCTCGGCGAAACTCTGGGTTTGTAGGCCTGGTGCCCTCCCCGTGCAGATAACTCACCATCCCTTTAACAGGACTATACTTTTCTCGTCCGAGAAACGATCCCACGGCGGCCCTCGCACGTCTAAAGAAATATCCGCAGGAGGTCCCCTGATGAAGACCCGAGACATGAAACGCCGCGATTTTCTCACCGGCACCGCTTACGGAATGGGCGCCGCATGGCTAAGTACTAACCTGACGACTCGCGCATTCGCCCTTCCGGAACTCACTCGCAAGTTCACCGCCGCAGACACGGTCGTGCTCGGCAACACCGGCATTCGCACCAGCCGCCTGGCAATGGGAACCGGCACCGTCGGTGTTGGACATCACTCCCACCAGACTGCGCTCGGAATGAAGGGCCTTTCCGACCTCCTTCTGAATGGTTACGATCACGGCCTGCGATTCTTCGACTCCGCCGATTCGTACGGAAGTCATCCCCATGTAGCCGAAGCGCTGAAGCACGTTCAGCGCGACAAGGTGACGGTGCTTTCAAAATCGTGGGCACGCGATCCTGCCACCATGCGCGCGGACCTCGACCGTTTCCGCAAAGAGCTCGGCACTGACTACATTGACGTGTTCCTCATGCACTGCCTCACCGAAGGCAACTGGACCGAGCGCTACAAAGGCGTGATGGACGTACTCTCTGAGGCCAAGCAGAAGGGGATTATCCGCGCCCACGGTTGCTCGTGCCATTCGATTGAGGCGCTGCGTGCTGCGGCCGCTTCGCCCTGGGTCGAAGTCGATCTGGCGCGTATCAATCCGATTCAATCGAACATGGACGCCGATCCCGCGACTGTTCTTGGGGTCCTCAAACAAATGAAAGCGTCGGGCAAAGCCGTAGTTGGGATGAAAATCCTGGGTGCGGGCGACATGCGCAATCGCCAGGATGAAGCGCTTAAATACGCGTTGTCACTCGGTGTGCTCGATGCATTCACCATCGGCGCGGAGAATCGCAACGAGCAGGAAGATTTGATACGAAGAATCGCGGCGGCGTGATAGCTGGGCTCTGGGCTGGGCGTCAGGCTTCGGGCTCCGGGCGTTAGGGTTCGGGCATTGGGCTTTAGGTAATCTCCAGAATCGGCCGTCCCGACGGGACTTGTGTCTGTTTTGCGCAGCGTACCCAGGGCTACCGCCCTGGGCTAAGCTCGTTCGCCCCCTTCGGGGCTTTCGGTAAATCTGTAACAGAAGAACCGGTAATCCCAAGATTCAAAGCCTATGGTCTGGCCAAGCGGCTAAAGCCTAAAGCCTAAAGCCCGAAGCCGTTATTACAATTAGCATGTGTCCTTCTATCGCGGCCGCCTCGCTCCCTCTCCGACGGGCTACCTTCATCTCGGACATGCGCGCACTTTTCTGATCGCAGCTGAACGCGCGGCTCGATGTACTCTGATTCTTCGCAATGAGGACCTCGATCCCGATCGCTGCCGTCCGGAATTCGCGAACGCCGTGATCGAAGATCTGCGTTGGCTCGGTATCGAATGGCAGGAAGGCCCAGACTGCGGCGGCCTTTATGCGCCGTATTCGCAAAGCCAGCGCCGCGATTTCTATCTCGCGGCGTGGAAGCAGCTTCGCGACCGCGGCTTCATCTACCCGTGCACGTGCTCGCGCAAAGATCTCGCTCAATCCGCCACCGCTCCCAGCGATTCCGACGACGAGCCAATCTATCCCGGCAAATGCCGCACGCGAACCGACGCCCGCGATTTCGAAACGCCCGAGGGCGTGAACTGGCGTTTTCGCGTCCCTGATGGCGAGGAGGTCACATTCGTTGACCAGCATCTCGGACCGCAGGCTTACATTGCCGGACGCGACTTCGGCGACTTCGTTATCTGGCGGCGTGACGACGTTCCTGCGTATCAACTCGCGGTTGTCGCGGACGACCATGCAATGAAGATCACGGAAGTGGTTCGCGGAGCGGACTTGCTGAGATCCACCGCCAGGCAGTTATTGCTCCATCGAGCGCTCGGTTGTGAGGCGCCGGAGTTTTACCACTGCGATTTAGTCAGAGATGAAGCAGGAAGACGCCTGGCGAAGCGGCATGATGCGCTCAGCATCAGAAGATTGCGGGAGGCCGGAAAGAGCGCGGAAGAAGTGCGAAATCAGGCCATATGTCCTTAGCCGACGGACGCGCCCAAGCTATTTGAAATGGATCGCCGCTTCCTTACGCTGACCTGCTTTTGGCGGGCGGGGATCCCGCCCCACACCAGCCTTCGGTATTCCGTACTTCGGTTTGATCTCGTGGCAGCCTTCGTCGCAGTACACGCCGCCTTCGGCTGACTCCGGCTTCGGCATCGGAGAATTGACCGCGATCTCGCGTTCGTGCTCTAAATACGATTCAACTTCCGTAATCAGCTTCTGATGCTCCTGCGGCGTGAGCCATTTCTTCACGTTCACCAGGTAATTCTCAAAGCGCGCAATGGGATCGCGACGGCGCCAGTATTCAAACATCGGCTTGGGGACGTAGTCAGCCGCATCGTGAATGGCGTGGCCCTTCATGCGCATCATCTTGGCCTCGATCAGCGTAGGCCCTTCGCCGCGACGTGCGCGTTCCACCGCATCTCGCGCGGCATCGTAAACCTGGCAGGCGTCAGTGCCATCAATGATCACGCCCGGAATTCCGTAGCCGATGGCGCGCTCGGCGAGGTCTTGCACGCAGTACTGCATCTCCGACGGGGTCGAGTAAGCCCACAAGTTGCTCTCAACCAGCAGCACCAGGCCGAGCTTTTGTACCGCCGCGAAATTGATGCCTTCGTAGGTGACGCCCGTCGATTGCCCGCCATCGCCGATGTAAGTCATCACCGCGATATTCCGCCCCTGGAGCCGAGCACCCAGTGCCACGCCCGCCATCACGGGAATGAGATCGCCCAGCATTGAAATCGGCGAGACCACGTTGCGTTGATAAATATCCCCGAAGTGCGAGGTCCCGTCGCGGCCTTTTGTCGGCGAATCGGCCTTGGCCATGTACTGCATCATCATGTCGCGAGGCTCGAATCCGCGCACCAGCAGCGAACCCTGGTTGCGGATCATGGGCGCGACCCAATCGTCTTTCTCGAGCGCGTATGCGGAAGCGCACGAGCATGATTCCTGGCCAAGCCCGAAATAAACTCCGCCGACGACTTTGCCCTGCTTGTAGAGATTCTCCAGCGCCTGCTCCATCTTGCGATTGAGCACCATCCAGCGATAGATCTCGATGCACTGCTGCTTCGTCAGGTATTTCGAATCGCGAATCGGCGGTGCAGGCGCGCTTAGATCGCCGGAGATTTCGTAGTGAACTTCGTCGCCTTTACGCGACTGCCGCACGGTGAAGCTCGGCTTCTCCAGCCTGAAATCGGGGATTGAGTAGGTGCGTTGCTGCGGGAGCGCCGTTTGACGGGAACCGTTCTGGGGGCCGTTGATTGCCCGTCGAGCTCCGTTCTTGCCGTTCGAAACCGCCGCCCGAGTCGTTTTCGTTTTCTTTTTCATGTCAGCACGAACTAATAATCCTACTCCCGCGCGCAGGAAGCGGGCAAAATGCGCCGCGTCTTGGTAGAGCCTACTCACATCGTATCCCCCTAGCGAAGTTAAAATGCTTGAGCGAGAAACGCGTTAGGGAGCTGGCCGGACGGCTCCGCAAAAGCCGGGAGGCCAGCGACCGGGACTACAATCCGCTGTGTCCACCGCCTACTTCGTCCTGATTCGCGAGATGAGAGACGCCTACAATCATCGCTTGCGTTTGGTGCAGTCGGCTCGACAACGCGGCATCAAACCCACCGCCCGCTTGTTTCAAACCACCGTTCCCACTGTGCGCAAGTGGCTGCGCCGTTATCAGCAGCAAGGACCGCGCGGCCTCATCGAAGTTTCTCGCGCCCCTCATCGCCAGCCCGGCAAGACTCCCGCCGACATCGAACAGCAGGTCGTCGCACTCCGCCAGCAGCTGTTCACCTTCGGAGCTCGTCGTCTTATTCGGGAGTTCGACCTTCCTCTCAGTCATCGTGCCTTGGAACGCATCTGGCGCCATCATGGCCTGCTCAAAAAACGACCGCGCAAGTATCAGCGCAAACAAGACCTCGCCCACATCAAAGCCACCTGGCGCGTCTTTCAGCAGATCTCCGCCGACACCAAGGATCTCGACGATATTCCCCGCTACTGGCCGCAGGCCCAGGCTTTCGATCTGCCGGCCGTCGAATACACCGCCCGCGAAGTGCGCAGCGGCCTGCTGTTCTGGGCTTTTGCCGAGCGCCGTTCTGCGGCTGCCAGTTCCATCTTTGCCGCCCGTATCCAGCAGCACCTCGATCGTTGCGGCATCTCTCTGCGCGATCTGGTCTGGCAGACCGACAACGGCTCCGAGTTCATCGGTGGCCACGATCGTCGCGGTCACCCCACCGGATTCCCCACCGCTTTAGGCGACAGCCAGCACGTTCGCATCCCTCCCGCCGCTCACACCTTCCAGAGCGATGTGGAAACCGTTCACCGCCTCGTCGAAGATGAGTTCTTTGACCTGGAATCGTTCCACAGTCGGGGCGACTTCCTCGCCAAAGCCTTTACCTACCAGCTCTACTTCAACCTGGTCCGTCCCAACTCTCATAAACAAAACCTCAGCCCTTGGCAGATCGTCGAGCAACTCCAACCCCGCTGGCCGCTCCAACTCTGTTTGCTTCCACCTGTTTTCTTGGACTATTACTTGAACCACTCCGGGGGATACGATCTCCCTAGGCACCCCTAAATGCGCCGCGTCTCTCCCAGCAGGCGACTGTCGGGGAATCGCGTTAAGAGGCGGAGACCATGTGTGCGGTCAGCGCAGAAATGATGAGACCGGCCAGAACGGCGACGATGCAGCCGAGCACGAGCATTCTTCGCTCCTGCAATACCGCAGTTTCGATATCAGTCAATGAGTATGCCAATCGCACCGCACCGCCCGAAACCGGCACCGCCACGTACAGCACAGGGACTGCGAAAGCTCCGCGGCCACGAGTCTCGACGCCGGTTTCCCCGCGCAATGCCGCCGAAAACTCCGGCCGCGCGCCTTCGTTCTCCAGCGATCCCACTGGAATCTGTGAATCAGCCACGACTTTGCCGTTGCCGTCCACTACCGTAGCGCGCGCACCCGCCTGCTGGGCCGCTTGCGATGTAAGATCGGCGATTTTTGTGGTTCGATCGGTATTCACCCGCGCGGCGAACATTTGCGCTTTCTGGGTGAGGTCGCGAGTGGTCTGATCGCGCAGCGCGGTTTGCCAGAAACTTTCAGTGGAGTAAATGGTGGCAAAGGCCGCAGCCGCTGTCAGGACCAGGAAAGGGATGAAAAGCAGGACGAACACACGTAACCGGCTGGTCCGCTTTGGCGGCGCGCTAGCCATAGGTTGCGCCTGGGCTTCAGTGGCCATTGGTGGTCAGGGCCAAAGATAGCAAGGCCTTCTGCTCAACGTCATGGGCCTTTGCCGAGCCGGTAGCGGGGCTGGGACTGGCCGAGCGCTTCACCGACATGACCGGCCTTTCCCCTGCCAGATGCCGCAATCGCGGAAGCATGTAGTTGAGGGCACCCATGTTGGCGGGCTCTTCCTGCACCCACACGATTTCGCGTGCGTTCGGATGCCTGGCAAGTTCCGCCGCAATCTCCGCCTCAGGGAACGGATACATCTGTTCGACAAAGGTAATCGCGATGTCTGCGATTTTCTTTTTCTTGCGCTCCAGCTTCAGCTCGTGGCCGATTTTTCCCGTGCACAGCAGGATGCGCCGCGCGTCGCTGACTTCAGTGTCGGGCCGCACTCGCAGGAAGGTGCCGCTTGAGAACTCTTCGATCGGCGACGATGCTTCCGGATGCCGCAGCATGCTTTTGGGCGTGAACACCACCAGCGGCTTCCGCCACGGACGCAACGCCTGCCGCCGAAGTAGATGAAAATATTGCGCGGCGGTTGAAGGCTGGCAGACCTGGAAGTTGTCCTGAGCGGCGAGTTGCAGGAATCTCTCAATGCGCGCGCTTGAATGCTCCGGTCCCTGGCCTTCGTATCCGTGGGGCAATAGCAGCACCAGGCCGGAGAGCAAATTCCATTTCGCTTCACCGGCAACAATGAATTGATCGATGATGGCTTGTGCGACGTTGGCGAAGTCGCCGAACTGAGCTTCCCACAAAACCAGCGTCTCAGGAAAATCGCGGCTGTAGCCGTACTCAAAGCCAAGCACGCCGGCTTCTGAAAGCGTCGAATTATAAATGCGGCAATGCGCCTGGCCTTCCGACACATGCTCGAGCGGTACAAATTCCTGTTCGTTCTCGATATCGAGCAACACCGAATGGCGCTGGTTGAAGGTGCCGCGGCGGCTGTCCTGCCCGCTGAGCCGCACCGGGATTCCGCTCTTCACCAGTCCGGCAAATGCCAGCGCCTCCGCCATGCCATAGTCCACCGGACGCTTGCCCGAGCCCATCTCGGCACGCTGCTCGAGCAACTTCTTAACTTTGGGATGAATGTGAAAATCCGGTGGATAGGTTGTAAGCCGCTCGGTGAGTTGCAGCAGTTCGTCCGCAGGAATCGCAGTCTCTGCGTCATATTGCGATTTATACCGTCCACCGCTAAACCGCTCCCAGTATCCCGGCAGCGATCGCATCAGCGGCTTCTTCCGCAAACTTGATGCGCGCTTTTGCGCCGCCTCGAGTTCTGACTTCACCGCATCGGCACGCGATTTGGCATCGGAAATTCCCGTGTCCTCGCCATAGATCTCCCACAACGGCGGATGATCTTTGATCGCCTTGTACAACAACGGCTGCGTAATGGTGGGATCATCCACCTCGCTGTGCCCGTGACGCCGGTACCCGATCATGTCAATCACGACGTCGCTGCGAAACTTGTAACGAAACTCGAGCGCAATTCGCGCCACGCGAATCACCGCGTCCACGTCTTCGGCGTTCACATGGAAAATCGGAATGCTTTGCCGCCGCGCCAACTGCGCTGCAAAGCGCGAGGAATGCAGCTCCTGCGCGACCGTGGTGAATCCGATCAGGTTATTCACGATCACATGCAGCGTTCCGCCAACGCTGTAAGCAGGAATGTCGGCAAGGTTCAGAGTCTCGGCAAATACGCCTTGCCCGGCGAATGCACCGTCGCCGTGAACCAACAGGGGAAGAAATTTTTCATTTCCGCCCTCGCCGGCGCGATCTTGCTTGGCGCGGGTCCGGCCGACCGTGACCGGGTCCACGGCTTCGAGGTGGCTCGGGTTCGACACCAGGTGAACGTGTATCTTGGCACCGCTACGAGTTTCGTACTCGCCGGTCGCGCCCATGTGATATTTCACATCGCCGCCGCCGAGGACGCTGCGCGGGTCCACGTCTTCAAACCCCGCGAAGACTTCTTCCGGTGGCCGCCGCGCAATATGGGCAATAGCGTTCAGCCGGCCGCGATGGCTCATGCCCATGACCAACTCAACCGCGCCATGCTGCCCGGCGCCATCGAGGATTTCGTCAACCAGCGGTATCAGCGCCGTGACGCCTTCGAGTGAAAATCGCTTGCTGCCCAGATACCGCTGCTGCAGGACCAGTTCAAAGAACTGGGCACGAGTCAACAGATCAAGCGCGCGCTGCTGGTCAACTGGCTCCTGCGGTCCTTCCAGCTTTTCCTGAATCCAGCGGCGGCAGGCCGGATCGGCAATGTGCATGAATTCCGCGCCAATTGTGCCGCAATAGACTTGGCGTGCTTCCTGGGCGTACTCGCCTTCAAGTTGCAGGTCGGGATGCGGAACGGGTTGCAAAAAACCGAGCGGGTCGAGATCGGCTTCGAGGAATCCCCACTGGCGGAACGCGGCAAAAACGCGCTCCCTTTCACCGTTTGGAGCTTCCATTAACGCGGTATTTCCAAGATTAGCAGTTTTCGATCGTGGGCTGGCCATAACGACCCTTATAGGATAAAGGATGCGCCGCCCAACGTGCTTGATTCCGAAGTAACTTTGGTGGGAAGCCTGAACGATGCTGTGAACACATCGTCAGGATCGTGGGTGATTCCCGACTTCTTAAGTAATGCCCAAAACTCTTCTTCGAAGCTTCGGTGGCGGTGCTGCTCCTCTTGACGTAGCACGTAGCTCTTGACAGCGCTCACCTGGGATGGACTGACGCTGAATGCCGCATATCCCTTCTGCCATTCAAAGTTGCGATTGTGTTCTCCCATCCATCGGGAGGAATTGGCCTTGAGTTTTTGAATAGCTTCGGCGGGCCTCATCGTTGGTTTCAGTGTCAAAAGCACGTGCACATGGTTCGACATTCCCCCGACCGCGATTGGGATGATGTCGAGCTTTCTGGCCGTTCCAGCTATATACGCCCATAGCTTTGGCTGCAACTCGGGCAAGATGATGTCTCGTCGCTCCTTCGTTGAGAAAACGAAATGTAGGTGATTCGCTGTGTAGGTATGGGTCATCACCGCAAAGGATAGAAGTTCAGGATTCGGGTGTCTGCGACATCTGTCACAAACCTACCTGTGAATTTCCTGAATCGGGAATAGGTGCCGTCCTGAAGGACTCCCAATTTCCATGTATCTTTTCCCAGCACTTACGTGCTGGGCTAATTATGTAGCGTTCCCTTCGGGAACTAGATTTGATCCAGATCACGTCGCGTCAATCCCAACCAAATATCGCCTGGCCACCTCAGTCGCGAAGCGACGAAATTTGAATAGCCCAGCACGCAAGTGCTGGGAACTCGGTAATTGTGCCTCGGCTAGTCCGGAACGGACGGCACAATGGTATTGACGAACCGCAACCTGCGGGGCATGTCTAAGACTTCGGATCGAAACAGAGTAGGCTACTCAAGCCTATTTCAGAAACACAACCAGCAGCCGACCGTCTGAGTGATAGCCGCCACCGCTTGCATTCTTGGCATCCTGCACCGGGTTCGGCGGCAGATAGTAGGCCAGGCTTTTCGCTTTGCCGGATTTGACTGGACCGTCCGCCAGATTCGCCCGTTCGGAGTCAACATCAGGATCATCCTCTGGGGGCACACATTATCGCAAAAATAAGTCCGCCCCAGTTGAATACCGGGGCGGATCGCTTGCAAAAATCTTCTCAGGATTCAGCGCTTACGGCCAGCGTTTGCCGCTATCTTCCCAACCGGCGGCGCGAGCGGTCGGCCCCTGGTTGACGGCAGGCTGCGGAATGCGGATCGGTTGCTGCGGCGCCGGCGATGATGCCGCAGTTAGTGTGGGCTTCGAAGCCGCGGCATCAGATGCCAGATCTTTGTCATCGGAAAGCAGCGGGGCGGCCACGCGCAATGCTTCCACTTCCTTTTCCAAACGCGCCATCTCCAGCTCTTTCTGTCTCAACACCTCGTACACATTCTTCATACTCGGCACCTGTAGGAGAGCAAAATTCGTGAGTACCAACTTCATCCGAACTTTATGCACCTAGGACGATTTTGTCAAGGAAGAAGCACGCTTTTGACGTGGAAAACCGCGCCTGTGAACAGTTTTTATAACCACGACGCGCGCGGGTTTCACGTCCGTGGATGGTGTACTCTCGTTGTGATGAGATTTACGTTCTTGCTCGCCGTGCTTTTTCTGCTTCTAAACACAATTCTCGCGGCTCCGCAAGATGCCGCCGCTCCAGCGCCGCAATCCGCCTCGACGACCGGCTCCGACTATTCGGGAATGTATTCATTCCTGAAAGACGGTGAATTCGTGCAGATCACGATCGAGGAAAATGGCAAAGTGAGCGGCTTCATCTCGCGGTTCGGAGATTCCGGCACGGATAAGGGAACGTTTCTCGATCAGTTTCTCAAATCAGGCAAAAGCGACGGACCGAAACTGAACTTCACGACAGAGAGCGTGCACGGAGTGTGGTTCACCTTCGATGGCGTATTCAGTCGCGGTACCGGCAAGAAATCTGAGGATGAGGGCTATTATGTCCTACGCGGAACGCTGACCCGCTTCGGCGCCGGCGCAGATAACAAACCAACCTCCCAGGCGCGCCAGGTCGAACTAACATCTTTCCCGAGGGACGCCGAACCCAAGTGAAGTCAGGTCGAAGTAGTTCTTTGCGTACTTAGCGCGCTTCGCGGTTAGAGCCTTCGCTTAGTACCGTGAACCTCGGCTGCAAACCTTGTAACCGCAAAGGACGCGAAGGCCGCAAAGAAATTCAGAAGCGAAACGGTGCCTACCGCCGCAGCCAAAAAATAATTGCTGCTGCCAGCGCGCTGACAATCAGACTCGCGACGGTGTACCCGTGCTCACTGATCCAGCTTTCTTGATTTTGTGTGCTGAATAATTCCGGCGCCGGAGGCATGGGAGTATCGGATTGCTGCTCGCATTCCACGCACAGATTGCGTCCCGGCGAAACCGGAAAACCGCACACTCCGCATACGCTTACAACAGTGATTTTCGACGACTCTGTTTCTGACTCTTTGACAGGTGCGAGATCAGGTTTCTCGGGCGCATGCCATGCCACCGGACTCGAGTGTTCCGGCAACGCATGCCATGCCTGTGCTTCCGCTGTTTCCGCCGCGACCCGATGCTCGAACGCAACCGCGACCAGGTCCGCCAGTCGCGAGACGGCGTCAACATCCTGGTCCGTCCACTCGTATTTGCTCACCAGTTCGAAAAAGCCGACGGTCTTTCCCCCGGTTGAAATCGGCACCAGCAATTTGAAGTCGCTACCGGCTGCCAGGCGGACCACACGTCGTTTCTGAATACAGTCCGTAATGGCTGGTTCGCTGGTTTCGACCGCATTGCCAGGCAAGGAAACATCGCCGCCAATGGCAGCGCAATAATTCAGGGACGATCCCTCAGCGAGTGCAACGGCCACGCCAGTTGCGGCGGTCAGAAATGACGCACGTTCGGCTAACAATTGCAGAGACGCCTGAAATTCCATACGCGCCGATGCGCACAATGACGGGTATGAGGAATCCGCTAGCGATTGTGATGGATCGTCGAGAAGCAGCGTGGATGCGGGTTGGAATTCCATTCCACATCAAGCGTCCCCCGCAGCGTTCGCGTGTGTCAACGATTAATGGCGCGGCGTGGAACCGAAAGTCACCATGCCACGGTTTAGGGAAACAGCCTCAGCCATGCCCATCCGATGAGCAGCGTTCCCGCCGTGACTGGCAGCCCAACCCTGAAGTATTGCCGGAATCCGATGTGCATATCCGGCTTCGCGGTCTCGACCACAATAATGTTCGCCACACTTCCGGTGATCGTCAGGTTTCCAGCCAGCGTGGATGCCATGGCCAGCAACAGCCAGGCACGGTGAGGATCGGGGAATCCAGGCACCAGCGATTTCAGCAGCATCACGGCGGGCACATTGCTGACCAGATTGCCCAACCCGACGATTATCAGCATGAACACGCCGGACGAGTGAAGATTGAGGTGATCACCAATTTTTAGAAACTGACCGATTATCCCTGCGTTCTCCGCACCGCCAACAATGAGGAAGAGTCCGATGAAAAGGACGAGAAGTCCCCAGTCCACTTCACCGTAGAGGGTGTGCGAGTCGGTAGTGCGGCTGATCAGGAGCACGGCTGCTCCCAGTGCGGATGCGAGTGCGGGCGGCACGCCCAGAAAAAATCCAAGCACGACGCATACCACCACGAGTCCGGGTTTCGCCAGATTCGAAGCTGAAAGATTTGAAGGGTGAAAGGTTTCGACAGAAGATACAGCCGCCGCGCTGACGGCTGAAAGTTCTCCAAGAAAGATTCGCCATAGGACAAGCCAGTCAAAAAAAAGGCCCGCCAGCGCGACTGGGCCAAGGTGGAGGAGGAAATCGCGATACTGTATGGCAGAGTAAGAACCGATCAACATGTTCTGGGGATTTCCCGTGATTGTGGCCACGCTGCCGATGTTCGAGGCGGTCGCAACCGCCAGCAAGAAGGGCAATGCCGGCAGTTGCATTCGCCGGGTGAGATTTAGAACCAACGGAACCATCACCAGGCAGATAATGTCGTTCACCAAAAACGCGGAGAGAATTCCGGTAGTGAAAATGACTGCTGGAAGTAACCAGCCGGGATGCAAATGCTTCCAGACCAGTTCCGCCGCCCACTCGAAGAAGCCGCACAGATGCAGGCTGCCGACGATCACCATCATTGAAAACAGCAGAACGATGGCGGGGAAGTCGATCATACCGAGCGCTCCTCGCGCCGGAACGATGCGGAAAGCTACCATCGCCACTGCCCCGATAATGGCGGCCCCGGGACGGTCGATCTTCAACCCGGGAAATTTTCCCAGTGCGAACACGACATAACTAGCCAGGAAAATCACGTAGGCTGCGACAACGCTCGCATCAGATAAGAAAGTCGGGGGAAGTTGTGGCATTGCTAGCGGTTTGAAGCGATTTCATCGTAGCAGAATCAGCCAGTTACATTGAATCACGCAGGAGCGCTGACCAATCTCGGAGGGGATGGCGAATCCATATTCCTCAAACGACCTGCTCCCAAACCGGAACACTGCCAATCGCCATAAATCACATTTTCTTCGCTTGATCGCGACCCGAATGCAGCCAAGACCCGATGAAAAATCAGACGCTATGGCAGAAACAACCGTTCCACCACGCGACGTCCTCAGCGCCGAAGCCTCGACCCGGATGGCGCAGGCGTTGCGCAATTTGCAGCACGCGGTAACTCAATCTCATGACGCGATCTTCATGACGGATGCTGCGGGCATCGTTTCCCGGGTCAACCCGGCGTTCGAAAAACTGACCGGGTATTCTTCGCTTCAGGCCGTCGGAAAAGACTTGAGTTCGCTGATTGCCGGCGGACCTCAGGCCGAAGGCTACCGACAGATATGGGGCCGGATATTCTCTCACCGCCCTTTCGCCGGAGAGGTGGAGCTACAGCCGCAATCGGGCGCTGCCTGCCGCGTGGATCTCGTCGCATCTCCTGTGCTGGATAATCGCGGCCAGATCACCGGGTTGGTATGCAACTGCGCCCAACGAAGTGGACAAGCCTTCCGATCCGCACCTGAAGCCGCCATTGCGCCAACTCCCGAGCGCCGAGGAATAACCGAGCTTGCAGAGGCGCTGCACAATTTCCTGCTGCCCGTCCTGGCCAACGCGGAACTGACACTTGAGGCGTTGCCCGCGGACAGTCCTCTCCGTTCACGCTTGAGAGTCATCAAAAGCGGTACCCGTCGGGCATCTGACCTGGTTCGCGAGCAATTAGACCTCGCCCGCCTGCCCAGAGACATGATGTCCTCCCTCAGCGCGACCGCATGGGATCCACTTTCGCCGGTTTTCGGCCATCACGCTGCCGCAGTGGCCGAAGTTCTATCTTCCACATCTTGCGAGCGCCATCGCACCGGGCCCGCTACCCTGTTGATAGTTGAAGACGAAAGCTTGATGCGCGAGTCTATGACGGAATTCTTGTCGCGCTCGGGCTACAAGGTTCTTTCTGCCGGCAGCGCTGAAGAAGCTTTGGAGACCAGCAAGTCCCACTCCGAAATCGACCTCGTCATCACGGATGTGGTGTTGCCGCAGATGAGCGGCCAGCAACTCGCTGGGAAGCTAACGACTGCTTTTCCGGAAATGAAGGTGCTCTTTGTATCCGGCTACTCTCAGTCTGCGGTGTTCCACCGCGATGTCCCAGGGCTGAATCGTGCATTCCTGCAAAAGCCGTTCTCGCTTCCCGTGTTGGCGGAGAAAGTCGGCGGTGTCCTCGATCCACCTAAGAAGGCACACGCTGCCGCGGCTGCCGGATTGTAAAGCCCGTCCCGTATAATTGCCTTCCAGCATGGCAACTTCAGCATCGCGCGACGATGCCACAGCCGTTGAGGCGCCCTTTTTGATTTCCGCATCGCGAGCGCCCCGTTTTCGTTACGGTTCGCTGGCCGTGATCCTGCTTCTCTGGCTTGCCATCTATTTCGCTGCAATATTTACCCCGCCGCTACTCGATGACGTCGACACCATTCACGCCGAAGCCGCGCGCGAAATGGTCCTGCGGCACGATTGGGTCACGCTTTACACCGACGGAATCCGCTACCTCGAAAAGGCTCCGCTCATGTATTGGGGCGTCGCCGCCAGCTACGAAATATTGGGCGTCAAAGATTGGAGCACGCGCCTTCCGCTCGTGCTCGGGATCCTGGCGCTCTTAGTATCGACTTACTGGCTGGGGAAACTGGCATACGGAGAGCGTGCCGGCTTCTACTCTGCAGTTGTGTTGGGTACCTCGCTGGGCCCTTACATCTTCACTCGTTTCGAGATTCCGGACGCGATGGTCGGGCTTTGGGTAACGCTGAGTGTTACGTTCTTCCTGCTCTCGCTGCGCCAGCAAACGCCTTCACGCGTCGTCTGCTGGGGGTTCGCTGCTTCCTGCGCACTGAACGTAATGACCAAAAGCCTGATCGGCTTGGTTTTTCCGCTAGGCATCGCCATCTTGTATTTGTTATTTACACGAAATCTCGGCCACCTGAAGAAGCTGCGTCCGATTTCAAGCACTTTTGTTTTCCTTGCGATCGCCGCACCGTGGCACATTCTGGCGGCGCTGGCGAATCCGAGCCAGGGAAATGTGAAGGGCTTCCTCTGGTTCTATTTCATCAACGAACAGCTCAATCGTTATCTCGGTAAACGCGTGCCGGCTGGATATGACACGGTGCCGCTTTTGATTTTTTGGGGTCTGACTCTGCTCTGGGTCGCGCCCTGGCTCGCGTTTCTGCCGCAGAGCCTGAAAACTGTGCCTTGGCGCATGCAGCAGTTACGCGGAGAACTTTCGCCGGTTCAGCAGGCGAATTTATTGTTTGTGATCTGGGCGGTAGTAATCGTGGGTTTCTTCACCTTCTCCACCCGTCAGGAGTACTACACTATTCCCGCCATTCCCGCGCTGGCCATGCTCATTGGAGGATGGCTGGCGAAAGAGGCTGCTGAGCCGGAAGCCGAAGGGCGGCCGGGGAGAATCTCGTCGTGGGCTTTATTTGCAGTGGTTGTGGCGGGATCCATGGTTGGAATCGTGCTGCTGTTTTCCTCAAAGCCGCCCGCGCCCGGCGCGGATCTCGCTGAGCTGTTGCGCAAAAACCCACAGGATTACGACTTCTCGCTCGGGCATTTTCTCGACTTGACGCCCGAGGCGCTGGGCATGTTCCGCTGGCAATTGTTTGGGGCCGTGGCATCGTTGTTTATCGGAGCAGGAATGAATTTGTGGCTGCGCTACAAGCGCAAGCCCGAATACGGCAACATGCTTCTTGCAGCAATGATGGTAGCGCTGCTCGCCTGCGTTCACTCCGCCTTCGTGATTTTCTCGCCGATTCTTTCGTCCAAGCCGCTGGCCACGGCGATCCAAAGGCACTACCAACCCGGCGATGTAATCGTAATTGATGGCCAGTACCACCAGGCCTCAACCCTAAACTTCTATTTACAGACTCGGGTTCGCGTTCTGCACGAACCCAGCGGCAATCTCTGGTATGGATCGAAATTTCCTGACGCGCCGCACGTTTTTGAAACTGCGTCTTCGTTCGCACAACTCTGGAGCAGTCCCACCACGGTCTTTCTGTGGACTGACCAGGACAATCCCAAAGAGCTTGTCGGGCTGCCGCACTACTTTTTAGCGAGGAGCGGGGGGAAAAGTGTTTTTACGAATCGTGAGTTAAGACCGTGAGTGTATTAGGATGTCCAAAATGCGAATGTCTAAAGCCAGCGGAAAGAAAAAAACTGCAGCTGAAACCACTAAGCGAGTTCAGGCAATCAGAGAGTACCTGGAGCGAGAGGTCTGGCCCCACATTCCACGAGAAATGCGAGGCAAGAAACTCACAAAACGCGAGCGCGAAAAAATACTCGGCATCGGTCCGAACGGATACCCGCTTTGATCTGGCGTGTGTTGCTTGGAGTTTCGGCGTTTGGGATTGTTAGTTCTTCAATTTTTCTATTCCTGGTTCTCCTTGCTGTCGCGCGCTTTAAGAAGCAGTCGGAACGACACCGGAAGATGGTGATTGCTACTTCGTCAGACAAACTTCCCCCCGTCACCATCTTCAAGCCCGCACACGGCATGGAGGCGCGGCTCGAAGAAAATCTCGAAAGCTTTTTTCAACAGGACTACCCCGACTTCGAAGTCATCATTGGCGCGCGCAGTGCAGACGATCCCGCCATCGTCGTTGCGGAAAAATTGCGGCAGCGTTATCCGCAGATCAGGAGCCGTGTTGTTACGTCCGGGCCGCCGCTCTGGCCGAACGCCAAGGTGTACACGCTCGACAAAATGATCGCGCTCTCGCGCAACGATTATTTCGTCATCAGCGACAGTGACGTGCGCGTCGGGCCTGACTTCCTGCGCAACGTGGTTCCTCCACTTTTCGATCGCAGACTCGGCTTGGTCAGCTGCCTCTATCGCGGAGATCCCGCGGGTGACTTCTGGTCAATGCTCGAAGCTATCGGCATGTCGGTCGAGATGCCCTCGGGCGTGGTCGTTGCCGACATGCTTGAAGGAATTCGCTTCGCGCTGGGCCCGGCAGTCGCGTTCCGCCGCGACGCTCTGGACGCGATCGGCGGCATTGCATCCACCGCCGACTACTACTCCGACGACTATGTGCTCGGCAACAAAATCTGGGCGGCCGGATACAAAGTCATTTTTTCGCACTATGTCATTTATCACGTGCTGACGCCACGCCCGCTGCTCAGAACACTCGGCGATCAGTTGCGCTGGATGAAAAGCACGCGTCACTCGCGTCCCTGGGGACACATCGGCTCGGGGCTGACGTTCGCAATGCCGTTCGGAATTCTAGGGTTTATTTCTGGCGCGGCTTTGGGGCATGCGAAACTCGGCCTCGCTTTGTTCACGGCTGCGTTCTTGAATCGACTGATCCAGGCAGTGGCGGTCGGATGGGGACTGCTCAAAGATCCGCGCGCCTTGCGTCTGTGCTGGCTCTATCCCTTGCGCGACCTGCAAGGATTTTGCGTATGGGCAGCGAGTTTCGCCAGCCATAGTTTTTACTGGCGCGGCGAAACTTATCGGTTCACCGACGACGGCAGAATCATTGCGCAAAGCCGGCAAGCTCAGGCCTGACTCGGCTGACGCAGCCCGCCGCTGCTATTGAAGCCGGCGATGAATCCGAGTCCCTTCAGGGACAACACAAGGGCGTCAAACCGACTTCAACTTTCCATCTTCCAGTTCGAACTGTTCACCACGCCAAACGATCTTTTTCCCGAACAACCCTCCCAGCCAGACCGCGACGGCAACAAAATCTCGCGCCGGCAGCAGCCACCACAGACGCAGCGCGCCACGATCTTGCAATACAAATACCGCACTCACGACCGCCATTGCCAGACGCGCCAGGAAGGCGCCCGCCAGCAACCATCCCGTCCACGAGGTCGGCTGCAGCACGAAAGCCGCTACTGCCCATGGCAACGTAAATGTCAGCATCAATCCCGCATAACCATTCAGCCGCGACGCTCGAATGGTTCTGGCCCAACGCAACTGGTGCGCCCAAAATCCCGCGAAATCGTAGGCAGGCAAATTCGTTTGGACGACTGAGTGCGACAGCACAACTCCTTCACCTTGCTTAGAAATCCTGTGCCCCAACTCGTAGTCGTCCGCCAGATAGTCAACGATCGCCTCGAATCCACCGATCTTTGCCAGCGAGCTTCGCCGGAACGCCAGCGTCGATCCCAATCCAAAATGCAAGCCGCGCTCAATCATTCGCGCCGCCAGGACTCCCGCCATGAAGTCTGTGTTGATTCCCAGCGCTTCCAGCTTCGAGGCAATCGAGCGGCCGGGAACTCCGCGGTAAAGGCAGGTTACTAAACCAACTCCGGGCTGGATAAGTTGCCCGACGACCGTACGCAGATAATCGCTCTGCACGCGAATGTCGCTGTCGTTGACCAGCAAAAACTCATGCGCCGCCTGCGGGACAAGCTGCGCCAGTGCGCTGACCTTGCCGTTCGCACTCAAACGATCAGCGCAAGGCACTACGCGAATCTTGCGCTGCGGAAACTCCGCGATCAGCCTTTGGACCGCTGGAGCGCCAGCGTCATCAGCACTCGTAACCCCGAACAGAATTTCGTACTCGGGATAGTCCTGCAGGCAGTGTGACCGCAGAGCTTCGTACATCTCCGGGTCGGCCCCCTTCAGCGGCTTCAGGATGGAGACCGGCGGAAGATCAACTGATTCAAGAGTTGCGCGCTTCCTCCGCCGTGCAAATCTTATTCCTGCCCAAGTACACAGAAGGCAGTAGGCGACGCTTGCCACTGTGGCGCAGGCGGATATTACGGCGAGGGTAGCGCGAAAAGTGACCAGCATGGTTGAGCCATTCTGCACGCTCGGCTACGTTGAGGCAAACCGCAATGCCGAGGCATACTTGGCTCCGACCATCTTGGGCGAGTGGCCCTGCCCTTGATCTCGTTGGCAGTGCGGCAACAGCAGGGTAAGGGCTCATCGAACCGCGCAGTCCGCGACACGCACTGGCAAGTGGGATTAGTTTGATTTCAAAATAAATTGTCGTCTGGGTTCGACATCAATGGTGTCGCCCTGGTGGAGCCTGGCTTCGCCACCTTTCTGCAAAACAATTAACGTCGCGCCCACAGCGGCGGCTACATAACGGGCTTTGCCCGCGCCAATCGCCCCGTCCACGGAATCGTCCGCCAATTTCCCTAACGCGAGTGAGCTGCCTAGCTTGAGCAGGCGCATTTTGTTTCCCGCGCGAAATACGCCTTCGTCTTTTGAAGGCGCAACCGGATCATCGAACACCAATCTCATTGAACCGCGACGCAGCAAACGTCGTGCCGGATGTGTGACGATATGCCCATGATAAATTTTCCCCGCAACATCCCTGGCCGTGAATATCGTTCCTGTGGGCAACTTCGAGCTCAGGTCTTCCTGAAGGGTCAACGTAATGGTCTGAGCGTCGCAGACTGCTCCCAGCGCGATTAAACACAGCAAGACAAGCCCTGCTCTTCGCATCAGTCCGTATAGTATCCGGGTGATGTTTTGACCAGCAACTCTCCCCTCAATCGGGATGTGGACGACGGTGTGGGCCCCTTGAGAAGCCTGGGGTGACCGGCAATTTCACCTTGACGGGACCACTCTGAATTCATATCATTACTTCACCAGTCGGCTCTTCGGAGCTGACCTTGGATTTCATGCAGAGTGGCTGAGGGACGAGCCCTGAGACGCCACGGCAACCGGACCGGGATCATACATCGCGGCCGCCAGGTGCCAACTCTCGACCCGGGAACGGGGGACATGAGATTCGGGATGCGCACATTTTATTCCAGCACTCCTGAGCCTCTTTTCCCATTCCCGTGGAAAAGAGGATTTCGTCTTTTAGGCTCAATTTCTTTGCGAACTTCGCGAATTCTTAGCGATCTTTGCGGTCAAGAGCTTTTAACCGCAAAGCGCGCAGAGAACGCGAAGAACACCTCAGCCCCTCGGATCGAGCGAGCCATGCGTTACGAATTGCGCTGTCGGGAGTGTCACAAGAGCTGGGGAAACGTCCCTAAGTCGGTTTGCGAAGAGTGCTTCTCGCCCCTCGAAGTCTTCTTCGATTACGATTCTGTTCGTAATGACTTTACCCGCGAAAAGATTGCTGCCGGTCCTCCCAACATCTGGCGCTATTCAGCGCTGCTGCCGCTTCCCGAGAACCATGAACCGACCCTGCCGGTCGGCTTTACCCCGCTGATCAAGTCATCTGAACTCGGGCGCAGGCTCGGCGCGAAAAGCGTCTTCATCAAGAATGATGCGGTCTGCACGCCCACACTCAGTTTCAAAGACCGTGTGGTCGCGGTCGCGCTGGCCAATGCCCGCGCCTTCGGCTTCGATACCGTCTCCTGCTCTTCGACCGGTAATCTCGCCAACGCCACCGCAGCACAAGCCGCGCGGCATGGATTTAAATGTTGGATCTTCATTCCCGCCGATCTCGAACAGGCGAAGATTCTCGGAACACAGGTTTTCGGCGCCAAACTCGTGCGTGTTTCCGGCAGTTACGACCAGGTGAACCGGCTCTGTTCGCAGATAGCTGACGAGCATAATTGGGGATTTGTGAACGTCAACCTGCGCCCGTATTACTCGGAAGGCTCGAAGACGTTTGGTTATGAAATCGCGGAGCAACTCGGCTGGCGCTTGCCCGACAACGTCGTCTGTCCCATGGCTGGCGGATCATTAATTATCAAAATCAAGAAAGCCTTCGACGAACTGATCAAGCTCGGCCTGGTCGAGCCAAAGCCGGTGAAGTTCTTTGGCGCGCAAGCCACGGGATGCTCGCCGATCTCGACCGCGGTCAAGCTCGGCAACACGGAAATCGATCCACAGAAGCCTTCGACCATTGCGCGGTCGCTTGCCATCGGCAATCCCGCCGATGGTCATTACGCGATCAAGTGCATCACCGGCAGCGGTGGATGGTCGGAAGATGTGTCCGATCCGGAGATTGTGGATTCGATTCAGTTGCTCGCCGAAACCGAAGGCATCTTTACCGAGACTGCGGGCGGCGTCACCCTGGGCTGCGCGCGCAAGCTATATAAGAGCGATCGCATTCTTCCGCACGAAACAACTGTGCTCTGCATCACGGGCAACGGCCTTAAGACTACTGATGTGCTTACTGGCGAATACCAGGCCGAGCAGCCGATTCCGGCAAAGTTGGCGGAGTTCGAGAAGCTGTTCAGTAACACTTTGGACGTTCGCGAGCCGGTTGTGGCATAACCAGAAATTCCTTCACCGCCGAGATCGCCGAGCACGCCGAGAGTTAAAGTTTTCTTCGCGTCCTTTGGGACCTTAGCAGTTAAAGGCTTGCTTTGAGCACCGAAAACCTGCCGCATTCTGCTTCTCTGCCCAGCTTTCTTTTAGAATGTTCCCGTGGCCCTTGAAGAGTATCAACGCAAGCGGCGCTTTTCGGAAACGCCGGAGCCCCCTCCTAAGCTCGCCAAGAACAAAGGCCATCGCTTTGTGGTGCAGCGTCACCGCGCGACCCGCCTGCATTACGACTTCCGCCTGGAGATGGATGGCGTGCTCAAGTCGTGGGCGGTGCCGAAAGGGCCCTCGCTCGACCCTGCCGATAAACGCCTGGCCATGCAAGTAGAAGATCACCCGGTTTCGTATTTCGATTTCGAAGGCATCATTCCTGAAGGCAACTACGGCGCAGGCACAGTGATGGTGTGGGACGTCGGCACGTGGGAGCCGCTTTCGCCTGAAGCAAAAAATGGCAAGTATCTCCCGGCCACCGAAGCCGAAGCCCAGGCCATGCTGAAGAAAGGCGACTTCAAATTTCGGCTGCACGGCAAACGTCTTAATGGAGACTATGCTTTGATTCATATCAAGGCCCGGCGGCCTGGAAGCAAGGGCACGGAATGGCTGCTGATCAAGAAGCATGATGACGATGTGGTCGAAGGTTTCGACATCGGCAAGTACGACACGTCGGTCCTCAGCGGCAAGACTATGGCGCAGATCGCTGGCGATGAGGATTCTGCCGAGTGGCAGAGCAGCAAGAAGGCGTCGCGAGGCGGCAGTACGAAGGCGGCGTGGCTGGCGGATACGCTGGCGCGCGTTGATAGGAAAAAGAAAGCAGTCGAGAGCGCAGCGAAAAAAAAGCCTGCGGTAAAAAAAAACTCCAGCGCAGCCAAAGCAGTAAGCGCCCCTGATAGCGAGCCGTCTTCGCCCTCGGCGGTCAAGGACTTAAAGGGCGCGGTCAAACGCCCGATGCCGACTGTGATTCATCCCATGCTGGCTTCGGTGATCGAGAAGCCATTCGACGACCCCAACTGGTTCTTTGAAATCAAGTGGGACGGGTACCGCGCAGTGGCATTTATCGAAGATGGCAGCGTGCGCCTGGTGTCGCGTAATCAGAACGATCTCACCCCGCGCTATCCGGAATTAAAAGTTCTAGGTGATCAAATCCACGCAAAAAACGCGATTCTGGATGGCGAAGTGGTCGTGCTCGATGAACAAGGCCGCCCATCATTCAGCCTGATGCAGCAGCGTACCGGCATTCGCGCCCACGGCCGGCAGGCTGCGGCGAACCGCGAGCTGCCGATCCTCTATTACGCATTCGATCTTCTATATCTCGATGGCTACGATCTTCGGCGGGTGACGCTCGAAGAGCGCAAGCGGGTACTGCAGGAAGTGCTGAAGCCTGGCGAACTGGTGCGTTTCTCAGATCACTATCCAGGGCAAGGCGTCGCCTTGTTCGAAGTTGCGAAGCAGAAGGGACTGGAAGGCATCCTCGCCAAAAAGCGGAACAGTTGCTACGAGGAGCGGCGGACCCGCGAGTGGCTCAAGATCAAGATCACGCAGACCGTGGACTGCGTGATTGGCGGCTACACCGAACCCGAGGGGTCGCGACAGTATTTTGGATCGTTGGTATTAGGGCTGTATGACAAGAAAAAGAAATTAATTCACGTGGGGCAGGCGGGAACCGGCTTCGATCAAGCACTGCTGAAGCAGATTTTCGGAGTATTGAAGGGGAGCGAGACTAAGGCCAATCCGTTCACCGGCCCAGTGGAGGCGAAAAGAGTGCATTGGGTAGAGCCCGAGCGCGTGGCTGAAGTCAAATTTTCAGAATGGACGCACGAGACATCGGAGGGCGGCCTGAAGTTGCGGGCACCGGTGTTCATGGGCCTGCGCGAGGACAAAGATCCCGAAGATTGCACGTTTGAGCAAGCAGTGGCTAGTAGCTAGTGATTAGTGGTTAGTTGCTAGTTGTCAGTTGCTAAGGTCGGAGTCGAATCGGTGTCAGGCAGCCCGTCTTCTGTTCGCAGTGCCGGGCCGATGCAAGTACTAACCACAGCAACTGACCGTCGCCCGCTGCCAACTAGCAACTAACCACTAGCAACTGAAGCGAGGCCCCATGCAGCATTCAGCGCGTTTCCTGAAAATTGTGGATGACGCCAAATTGCGAGTTAAACAAGCGACGGTTGACGAGGTCAAAAATCGGCTCGATCAAAGTGAGAAGTTCATACTCGTTGATGTTCGCGAAGAAAGCGAGTTTGCCAACGATCATCTTCCGGGGGCGATTCATCTGGGCAGAGGCGTGATTGAACGCGACATCGAAGCGCGTGTGCCCGACCTGAATGCTCCCATGGTCCTATATTGCGGCGGCGGATTTCGTTCCGCCCTGGCAGCCGACAACCTGCAAAAGATGGGCTACACCAACGTCATCTCGATGGACGGCGGTATCCGCGAATGGCGGGAAAAGAATTATCCGCTGACTAAAGATTGAATTGCCGAACGATGTTCCAACAACGTCAGCCGAATAGATAGTTTTTACGTGGTAAGCTCCCCTCATGCCGCGTCGCACACTCATCGTGTTGGCCCTTCTTCTTCTCACCACCGCTGCCGTTCCTAAAACAAAATATCAACCGATGCCTTTGCACCTGAATCGTGATGGCGAAAAGTGGGCGGAGAAAACTCTTCGCAAGATGTCGGTGGAAGAAAAGGTCGGACAACTCTTCATGATTTGGGTGCGGGCGGAATTTCTAAACACCGGCAGCCCTGAGTATCTCAAGCTGCGCGACGAGATCAGCCGCTATCACATCGGGTCATTCGCAATGAGCGTGCCTTACGAGCCGCCGTTTCTGTACAAGAGCGGCCCGTATGAGGCCGCCAGCCTGCTGAATCGGCTGCAGAGCGATTCGAAGTTGCCGCTGTTGATTGCGGCCGATTTTGAAGTGGGGGCCGGCAACCGGATCAACGGCGCAACCGGATTTCCTGCCGCCATGGCCATCGGCGCGACCGGCAAGTTGGATTACGCCGAGGCCTTCGGCCGGATTTCAGGCGAAGAGGCGCGAGCCATTGGCGTGCACTGGAACTTCTTTCCGGTTGCAGATGTCAATTCCAATCCTGAAAACCCCATCATCAACACCCGCTCATTCGGGGAAGATCCGCAGCAGGTCGGCGATTTCGTCGCCGCCTACACTCGCGGAGCACATTCGGCAGGCATGCTGGTCACAGCCAAACATTTTCCCGGACACGGAGATACAGCCAGCGATTCTCATCTGGGATTGGCCAAGGTTGATGGAAATCTGGCGCGGCTGGAATCAGTCGAACTGCCGCCATTCAAGAAAGCAATCGCATCCGGCGTGGATGCAATCATGGTGGCGCACGTGAACGCGCCGGCGCTCGACCCGGCGCCGAATTCCGTTGCGACGGTCTCCCCCGCGATTGTGACCGGCCTGTTGCGTAACAAACTTCAATTTTCCGGCGTCATAATTACGGACGCGCTCGACATGGCGGGCCTCACGCGACTGTACGCCGGAAACATCGGGCGCGAAGCGGTGGATGCGTTCAAAGCCGGAAATGACATGCTGCTGATCCCCCCTGACCTTGACGCCGCCTACCGAGCGATGATTGCGGCGGTGCAGAGCGGCGAGATTTCACAAGCCCGCTTGGATGAATCAGTGCTGAAGATACTAAAAGTGAAGGCATCACTCGGACTGAACAAAGCTCGCCTCGTCGATCTGACTACCCTGGATTCCGCGATTGGAAAGCCGGAAAACGTCGCCGAGGGCCAACAGATGGCCGATGACTCGGTGACCCTGGTCCGTCAGAGCGGATCGGTTTTGCCTCTTAAGAAATCGGGAACTGCGCCAGCCGGGCTTCCGTATCAGAATATGACCGAGGTGCGTAATCACCTCGCCGTCATCATTTTTTCCGATGATGTGCGTCTGGAGAGCGGACACGTTCTCGAGCGGCAGATTCGGTCGCGGGTGCCTGATGTCAATGTGATGTACGTTGACCCGCGGCTGGCAGAGGCGATTTCGGTGCCGGCTCTCGCCAGCGTAAAGTCTGCGGAGAAGGTAGTGGTTGCCGTATATGTTTCGCCAACGGCTGGAAAGGTCGTAAAAGGGAACGGAGCAGCACAGAACTCAGTTTCCATGCCGCCGGACAGCGCCGACTTGATGCGTGCAATCCTAAACGCGGGACAGGCAAAAACGGTGGTGCTGGCGATGGGGAATCCATATCTCGCAAAAGATTTCCCCGAGGTGCAGAATTATCTGTGCACGTTTTCTGCGGCTGCGGTTTCGGAGATCAGCGCGGCGAAAGCATTGTTTGGCGAGATTCCATGGCGGGGGCGTCTGCCCGTAACCATTCCGGGCATTGCTGCCCGTGGCGCCGGAGCCGCTACAACGGCTTCGAGGTAAGGAGGCTTATTCATGCAAACGAGAAAACAGACAATTCTGCTTTTGATCGTCGTCTTTGTTTCTGCAGCATGCAGCGTCAACGTGAAAAAAGGCAGTGATGGCGGCGATGATAAGAACGTTGACATCAAGACGCCTTTCACGGACATTCACGTCGAAAAAAAAGCTGACGCCCGCGACACCGGGCTGGCAAGCTATCCTGGGGCACGCCTCAAGCCTAAGACTGGGAATGATGACAACAGCGCGAACGTTAACCTTTCGGCCTTCGGTTTCGGCCTGAAAGTTGTTGTGCTCAAATATGAAAGCGACGACCCGCCTGCCAAACTGATCTCCTTTTATCAGAACGAATTAAAGAAATTTGGCAGCGTTTTGCAGTGTCACACTACCCACCACGGTGATTTTGGCGTCAATTCCGGGGATGGCCACGATTCCGATCGATTGAAATGTGAGGGGGACAATAGCGGCAACGTCGTCGAGCTCAAAGTCGGCACCGAGAGCAACCAGCACATTGTGGCCATTGAGCCTGAAGGCAAAGGGTCAGACTTCACACTGGTCTATGTGCATACCCACGGCAAAGACGACACCATCTGAATCGCCCTTGGCGCCGTGGTCTGCAGTCGCCACTCACGGATTCGCAGATGAGATAATTTTCAGCAAGCGTGGAACACCCCTGCCATCGTTGCGGTTCTTCCGTTCAGGATAGCTCTCCGTTCTGCTCCGATTGTGGCGCGCCTCAGGTGCGTTTTTCCAGAACGGAAACGGTCGACGAATCGGTTAGTGTCTCCCTGCCGGCAGGCACATTTCCTACTCCGGAAACTGCGCAGCCGGATGCTCACATCGAAACTGACCGCCGAGTCAGCAACCGCGAGCGTAGCATCGCTCTGAGATCCGCTCTCAAAGGCGGGGCAATTGCCGCTGCTCTCTGCCTGTTTCCCATGGGTTTCATACTGGCCATGCCTCTGGCCGGATTCCTGGCGGTACTGTTCTACGGACGCCAGAGCTGGAGGGCGGAACCTTCGCGCCGTAGCGGCTTCAAGCTGGGGGTGTTGGCCGGCATTTTTGGTTTTGTGATCTCTGTGGTGCTGGCTGCGATCCTGGTTGTGGCGACAGGCGACCAGGACGAGTTTCGCCGGCAGTCGCTTGAAGCACTGCAGAGAGCGCATGCCGGTTATTCCGATCCGCAACAACTGCGTGTCTTGGAATACTTCATGACACCTCAGGGACTGATCGTCGGTCTGATCGCCGGCGTAGTCGTCATGGGCGTCATTTTCGTGGTGCTGTCGGGCGTAGGTGGCGCGGTCTCAGCCTCGATATTGCGCCGCAAGGGGCCGCGAAGCTGATTTTCCGGACGTGCAGCTTCTTGCTCCCAGATGCCCCGCCCGCGTATGATGCACCGTTCATGACTTCTAATAACCCGGCGCGCGAACCTGGTCTCCGCCAGAAAGCCCAACTGATGTCAGCCTCTGAAATCGAGCGGACATTGGTGCGTCTGGTGCACGAAATCATTGAAAAGAATGACGGTGCGGCGGATTTGGGGCTGGTCGGAATTCGGCGGCGTGGCGTTTTTCTGGCTCAGCGCATCGGAAAGATGATCGAGCGGATTGAGAAGACGCCGGTCCCGGTCGGCACCCTGGACATCACCGCTTATCGCGACGATCTGTCTCCGCTGGACAAACCTGTGGTGCAAAAGGGTGACATTGGCTTTTCCATTACCGGGAAGAAGATTGTCCTGGTGGATGACATTCTATACACCGGGCGGACTACGCGCGCCGCTATGGACGCTCTGTTTCGGCACGGCCGTCCCAAGCAGGTGCAGCTCTGCGTGCTCATTGATCGCGGCCATCGGGAACTGCCCATTGAGGCGGGCTTCGTCGGCCGCAAAGTTCAGACTACTCAGCAGGAAAGAATCGAACTTCTTCTGCGCGAAGTGGATGACTCGGAAAAGGTTTTGCTGGTAGAGAAGTAGGACTTACATAATCGGAATGTCTGCAACCAGGCCACAACTTGAACAGAAGAGCGCGGCCCGGGGATCGCTCCTGGGAATCGAGGGCCTTCCGGTTTCTGAAATTAGCCGGCTGCTGCAATTCGCACGCACCATGAATCCGGCGAAGGCGCGCCCATTGCTGCGTGGCAAGCGAGTGCTACTGCTTTTTTATGAGGCTTCCACCCGTACACGGACCTCGTTCGAAGTGGCAGCGCAGGCGCTCGGCGCCGAGACCACGCTGGTAATTTCCAGCGGCTCCAGCATCGAAAAGGGCGAGTCGCTCCTGGATACCGCGTACACTCTGCGTGCCGTCGGTGCCGACGCAATCGTCGTCCGGCATCCGAACGCCGGGGCTCCGCACCTGATGGCCGGCTATCTGGATATTCCTGTGATTAATGCCGGAGACGGCATGCACGAGCACCCCACGCAGGCGCTGCTCGACGCCTACACCATCATCAAGCACAAGAAAAAGCTGACGGGACTTCAGGTCACGATTGTCGGCGACGTTTATCACAGCCGGGTAGCAAGATCGGCGATTCATCTTCTGAGCAAGGTTGGCGCAAAAATAACGTTGTGTGGTCCGCCCGAGCTTTTGCCGGAAATGGCGACCACGTTAGTTAAAGGCTTGCGCATCTCGCGCAGCTGCGAGGAAGCGGTGCGCGGAGCAGATGTTGTGATGGTCCTGCGGGTGCAGCGCGAGCGCCTGGCGGGACTTAAAGTCAGCTTGCCCGATTATATTTCGCGGTATCAGATCACCATGCCGCGGCTGCGGATGGCGAAACCAGATGCGCTGTTCATGCATCCTGGACCAATTATTCGCGGGCTGGAATTGACCTGGGACGTGGCCGACTGTCCGCAATCCGTGATTGTCGAGGAAGTACATAACGGCGTGCCGCTGCGCATGGCTGTACTGGCGCGGGCGATGGGGAAGGCGGCATGAACAGGCTGACTTCGTCTCGACGGCCCGACAATTCCAAAAAGAATCCGCGCAAATCCGTGTTAGTCAGTGGAGAAGAATTGCCTTGAAGCAAGCGACACATTCTTTATTAATCCGTGGCGGCCGGGTGATTGATCCGCTGGCGCGGATTGACGCCGTGATGGACGTGCTGCTGCGCGACGGCCAAGTGGCAGAAATCGCGCCGCGCAACAAGATACGCGCGAGCTCGGATGAAAAGTTCGACGCGCAGGGGTTGGTGGTCGCTCCCGGATTTATTGATCTGCACGTTCACCTGCGTGAGCCCGGACAGGGCTACAAGGAGACGATCTCATCGGGAACGGCAGCTGCAGCGGTTGGCGGCTTTACTTCCGTCTGCTGCATGCCGAATACCACGCCAGTGCTTGATTCGCCTGAATGGGTGACGTGGGTTCGGCAGCCGCAACGCGGCGCAGTCGTGAATGTCTTCCCCATTGCGGCCGCTACCCAGGCCAGCAAAGGCGCTGTGCTCACGGATTTCCGCGCTCTGCAGCGCGCCGGCGCGGTCGCCGTCACCGATGACGGCAAGCCGATCCTGAGTGAAACTACGATGCGCGACGCGCTGCGGGCATCGGCTGAAATCAATTTCCCCGTGGTCCAGCACGCGGAAGACACGCGGATTACCCAGAACTGCTCCATGAACGAGGGCCCGACGTCATTCCGGCTCGGCCTGCGCGGAATGAGCGTCAATGCCGAAGGCGCGATTGTTGATCGCGATGTGCAACTCGCACAGCAGTTCAACGGCGCGCGCCTGCATGTGGCGCATCTTTCGACTGCTGCAGCGCTGACCGCTGTCCGCCGCGGAAAGAAAAATCGCGCTCGCGTGACCTGCGAAGTCACGCCGCATCACCTGGCGCTAACCGACGCCGACGTGCGCGACTATGACACCAATTTTAAGATGAATCCTCCGCTGCGCTCAGCCGAAGATCGCGAGGCGCTGGTTGCGGCGATATCTGATGGTACTGTGGACGCAATCGCCACCGATCATGCCCCGCACGCGCAGCATGAAAAGATCATTGAATTCGAGCGCGCGTCCTTTGGGATCACCGGCCTTGAAACCGCACTGGGATTGGTGATTTCTGTTCTGGCAGGCGAGCACAAAATTCCGCTCAACAGAATTATTGAGCTGCTCACTTCGGGTCCGGCGCGGGTTCTCGACTTGCGCGGCCGCGGAACGCTGCTGCGCGGCAGTCACGCTGACGTGACTATTTTCGATCCAAAAAAGAAGTGGACATTCGACGCCTCGAAGTCCCGCTCCAAGTCGCACAACACCCCGTTCGATGGCCGTCCGCTGACAGGCAAGGTCGTCGCGACAATTGTTGGCGGGAAAATCATTTATCGCGCCGGCTAATGCTTAGGCGTTGGCCCGGCCTTACATCAGCCACAGCGCGTCCACATCTACGACGATATTCGTTCGCGGAATTTTTTCTTTTTCCGCATGTCCCAGCATCGTTCGCAGCAGCGCGTTCAGTTTCTGGCGGCTGGCCGACTTCAAAATGAAGTGATAGCGATAATCGCGCTTCAAACGCTCAATCGGCGCGGCGGCGGGGCCCAGCACGCGTACGCCTTCGTGGCGCTCCTTCTCGAACCATCTCCCGACCACACCCGCCCACTTGAGCACGTCATCCAATCGGTCGCTGCGCAGGATTACGTTGACCAGAGAGCTGTACGGCGGATAGTGCATCCAACTGCGGAAGCGCAACTCTTTTTCGTAGAAGCCGATGAAATCATGTTGCTTCGCAAATTGAACGGCATAGTGATCAGGAAAATAAGTTTGCAGGATGACTTTCCCCGGAACATAGCCTCGGCCGGCCCGCCCCGCGACCTGCGTGAGCAATTGAAATGTTCTCTCTGCGGCGCGGAAGTCAGGCAGCCCCAGCGCCATGTCTGCGCCGACCACGCCCACCAATGTCACGCCGTGAATGTCGTGACCTTTGGCGATCATCTGCGTTCCCACCAGCAGATCGAGTTCGCCCGCATTCAGCGCGCTCAGTGCGCGTTCGAAATCGGCATGACTACGCACCGTATCGCGGTCGAGCCGTGCCATCCGCGCCTGCGGAAAATATCCGTGCAGCAACTCCTCTAGCTTTTCAGATCCTGTTCCGAGGAAATATACATATTCGCTTCCACACTCGGCACACGCCTTCGGCACTGGAGCCATAAAGCCGCAGTAGTGGCACGCCATGCGGCGGCTCTGCTTGTGATGAGTCATCGCAATGGCGCAATTGCGGCACTCGAGCTTTGTGCCACAGGCCCGGCACAACGCAACCGGCGAATATCCGCGGCGGTTGAGCAAAACCATAGCCTGCTCGTTGCGCTCCAGGCGCAGCCGGATTTCTTCGATCAACTTGCGTGAAACCACCTGCTCCTGGCCGGTTTCCTGGAACTCCTGCCGCATGTCCACCAGTTCGACTTCCGGCAGCGGGCGCTTCTCCACGCGGTCGGGCATTTCCAGCAACGCATAGCGATGTTTCTTCGCGTTGTAATACGACTCCAGCGATGGCGTCGCTGACCCCAACACCACTGTAGCTTCTGAAAACTTTGCCCGCATCACCGCGACGTTGCGCGCATGGTAGCGCGGCGTCTCCTCTTGTTTGTAAGAAGAATCCTGCTCTTCATCAACGATAATGAGCGCGAGATTCGAGACCGGGGCGAACACCGCCGACCGCGTCCCCACCACCGCCCGCGCCTCGCCGCGGCGAATGCGATGCCAGTGCTCGGCGCGTTCTTTATCGGACAACCCGGAATGAAGAATTGCAACTTCGTCTCCGAAGACGTTGTGAACGTCCGCAGCGACGGCGGGTGTGAGGCCAATCTCGGGGACCAAAAGAATGGCTGAGCGTCCGGCATCGAGCACAGATTTCATCGCCGCAAGATACACGGCGGTTTTCCCCGACCCCGTCACCCCGTGCAGCAGAATGCCGCCAAAAGCTTTGGCGTCAACGGCGGAGCGGATTCTTTCGAGCGCCGCCTGCTGCGCTGCGCTCAAATCGAAATCAACCCGCCTTGCAGCGATTCCCGACTTCGCCAGTTCAACCGGTTCTTTGATCAGCTCGACCAGGCCGCGTTTCACCAACGTTGCAAGCGTGCTTCGCGGGACGTCGAGCTCGCGCAAATGCTCGACCGCAATTCTTCCGCCGCCGGCCGCGAGCGTGTCGATAAGTAACTTCTGATTCGCGTTGAGCTTTCCTTCAGCGTGTTTAAGTATTGCCACCTCACGGACGCGCACGGCATCGGCAACATGCGACGCATCTTCGCGCATGATCCACTTCTTGCGAACCATGCCGACGAGCAGTTCGCGCGAAACTCTTAACGAAGTTTTCAGCGCCTCCTCACGCGCCTGCTCCCGTGCGGAGAGATAATTGAGCACGCGAAACTCCGCGTCCTGCTCGTCCGGCGTTCGCTTCGATCTGCCCGGAGATCCCGCGCTCCCCGCCAGGTACAGCGCCCTATGGCCCTCATCCGCGATGCGATAAACGACGGCTCGACGAAACTCCGCATTCAGCGGCAGCATGCTGCGGAAGACTTCGCCGAGCGGCGCCAGATAGTATTCACTGATCCATTTGCCCAGCCGCAACAGTTCCGGTGACAGCGCTGGCAGATCTTCGTGATCGAGCGACTGCAAGACATTCTTGGCGGACACGCTGGGCGCTCGGTCGTGCAACTCCGTGATGACACCGACCGTCCGCTGCCGCCGGAACGGGACCATGACTCTCGAACCGGCCGATGGGCGCAGCCCTTCCGGCACGCGATAGGTAAACGTCATATCGAGCGGCACGGGCACGGCTACGTCGCAGAATTCGGCCATGATGAGCGAGGAAATTGAATCGTAACATTCAGGACTATTGAAGGTGGAAGGGCTTAACTGTGTTCGGCAGCTTCCAGCAATTCCGCTGGCGCCACGCTGTTCTCAGCACGAGTACGTAAGCGGTACCAGAACACGATCGCGAAAAGCGAGAAGCAGAAGATCAGCGTCGAGATAGCGTTGATCTCCGGTGTGATGCCGCGACGCAGGCGGCCCCAGATTTCGAGCGGCAGAGTGTTGTCGCGGCCGATCAGGAAAAAGCTCACGGCGATCTCGTCCATGGAGAGCGTGAATATTAAAAGGGCAGCACTGATGATTGAGAGCTTGAGATTCGGCAGAGTCACGCGCCAGAACGTTTGCCAGTAAGTCGCGCCCAGGTCGAGCGATGCCTCTTCCTGCGAGCGATCAAGCTTCTGCAATCCCGCGAACACTTCGGTGGTGGCGACCGAGATCAGCGCTGTCCCGTGCCCGAGAATCACGGTGGCCAGACTGAGCTTCAGGTCCACTTCGCGGAAGAGCATGAGCAGCGAAAGCCCCGTAATGATCCCAGGAAGTACCAGCGGCAGCAGCACCAGTCGCCGGAAGATTCCTTTTCCAGGGAAACTGGCGCGATCGAGGGCAAGCCCGGCGGGAATTCCTAATGCCAACGCGATGCACACAGAAGCAAGCGCCACCGTCAGGCTGTTCACTACCGACGCCCAGATAGCTTCGTCCTGAAATAACATGCGATACCAGTTCAGCGTGAGATCGCGCGGAGGAAAGCCGCCGACTCCTTGCCCGTTGAACGAGTACACGATCAGGACAACAATCGGCAGATATAAAAATGCGAAGACCAGCGCAGCATAAATCACCAGAAGTTTGGGTGTGCGCTGCTCCGAGTTCGCGCTCACGAATAGGCCCACTTTCTTTCCAGGCGCTCGGATATCCATAGCAGGGCAACCACCAATGCCAGCATGCAAAAGGAAATCGCCGCTCCCAGCGGCCATTGATACGAAGCACCGAACAGGTTCACCACGATGTTTGAGATCATGATGCCGCTCGGGCCGCCCAGAAGCAGCGGCGCCAGAAAATCTCCGAAACTGAGAACAAAAGCAAAAGTCGCGCCGGCGAGAACTCCCGGCGCCGACAAGGGCAGAATCACGCGGCGGAATGTCTCAAGCCGCGACGCGCCCAGATCATTTGAGGCTTCGACCAGGTTTCGCGGTATGTGCTCAAGCGACGCGAAGATCGGCAGAAAGGTGAACGGCGTGTAGATATGTGTGAGCGTAAGCACTACGGCGAAGGGGCTGTACAGCAGAAATCCCAGCGGATGGCCGGCGAAATGGAAATATTGCAGGACAGTATTGAGGACACCGTCGGTGCCCAGAATCGTCTTCCACGCGTAAGCCCGCACCAGATAACTGACCCACAGCGGAATGATCACGAGCTGGTACAGGAGGTTTTTCTTTGTCCCAGCGTGAAAGCTGAGCAGGTACGCCAGCGGATAACCTAGCAGTAGAGACAACAGTGTTACGCGGGCAGCGATCCACGCGGAACGAAGCAGCGTCTGGTGATAAAGCGGGCGGGACAAAAGGTTGCCGTAGTTGGCGAAGCTCCAGGAATGCACGATGGTTTGTGATTCAGAAACCGACCAGAAGCTGTAGGCGAACATCAGCGCGTAAGGAACCAGCAGGAATGTGGCGACCCAGAGCAGCGGCGGCAGTGAGACGGCAAGCTTGTAGGCGCGAGAGAACATGGTCTATTTTTTTGGCCCTCGTACGGGCACCGCGTCGGCAGAATCGAATTCGAGTTCAACTTCTCCCCGCAACGTTCCGCGATCAGAGGTGCGGACGGTCAGGATTTGCGACTCGCCAACTTGAACACGCACCAATTCACTTGCGCCATGAAACGCATGATCGAGAACGCGCGCGCGAAAGCGAGCGACGTTACTGGAGTGGGAGCTTTGTTCCCGCCGAATGCATTCTGGGCGCAAAGAAAACGAAGTCCGCCCGTTGGGCAGTTGCACCGGCCAGTTGAGTTCTCCGGACTGCGCAATGCCGCCTTGAATGTTCGCTTCCAGCAAATTGGTATGCCCGATGAACTGCGCGGCATACGGAGTCGCCGGACGACTGTATATCTCATCAGGCGGTGCAACTTGCTCTAGTTCCCCCGCGTGCAGCAGCGCAATGCGGTCACTCATCACCATGGCTTCTTCCTGATCGTGAGTCACAAAAATAAAAGTGATGCCAACCTCGCGCTGCAGGGTCTTGAGTTCAATCTGCATCTGGCGGCGAAGATTGGCGTCCAGCGCAGAAAGCGGTTCATCGAGAAGAAGCAGCCGGGGCCGGTTGACTAACGCGCGCGCGAGTGCGACTCGCTGCTGTTGTCCGCCGCTGATTTTCGACGGTTTGTATTTCGCGAAGGCGTCCATGCGAACTTTGGCCAACGCTTCGGCGACTCGTGCTTTGATTTCTTCAGGCGGTAGCTTCGCCACCCGCGGTCCGTACGCAACGTTTTCTTCAACAGTTAAATGTGGAAAGAGCGCGTAGCTCTGAAACACAGTGTTCACGCGGCGTTTATAGGGTGGCAATAGGTCGAGGCGCTCTCCGCCCATCCAGACCTCGCCGGAACTCGCCTCTTCGAATCCGGCGACGATGCGAAGCAAAGTAGTTTTTCCTGAACCGCTCTCGCCGAGAATGGTCAGGAATTCACCTTCAGCGACATCGAGCGAGATGTCGTGGAGGACTTTATGCTTACCGAAAGTCTTGGCCACCGAGCGAATGGAAAGCAGGGGCGAGTTTTCGTTTTGCTGCTGAGCCTCGGCGGGTTGGGAAGTGCGATTCATGCACAGAAAGGCCGGTCACTGATGCGGCTAACAAGAGCCGCGGACAAGAATGTCCGCGCCACACAGGCATTGCCACTGCATGGATATTGCTACTGCGCTGCTTTTACTTCGTTCCAGATTTCGTTGTACTTGGCGCGGCGCGGCACGTTTTGCCAGAAGTAAATTCGCTTCTGATATTCGTCTACATTGTCGAGGTGTAGATTCTTCTGCTGCTCTGCGCTCATGAACTGAGCAGCTTGCGGATTGGCCGGCGCATATCCCGTCACATCTATCACTTTCTTCTGCGTTTGTGCTTCGATCATGTATTCCAGAAATTTGTACGCCAGTTCTTTGTTTTCGCTGCCGGCAGTGATCATCAGGTGATCGATCCAGCCGGTAGTGTTTTCTTTAGGAATAGTTTCGCCTACGGGGAATTTCGCCGCGCGCAATTGATTCGTCATCAACGGCCAGCCCATGGCGGCGACCACTTCGTGATTTTCGAAAAGGTTTGTCAGCTCGCCACCAGTGGACCATATCTTGCGAATGTTAGGCTTCAGCGCCAGCAGCTTGTTTTTTACTGCTTCCAGTTCGGCGTCGCTCAGGTTATATAGATGATCAGGATCGGGCTTGTCGTAGCCTATGACCTGAGCTGCCATGTACAGGGTCGAGAGGTCGTCCCAGACCGAAATCTTGGCGCGAAACTTCGGGTCCCACATTGCCGCCCAGCTTTCAGGCGGCTTCAGAAACGCAGTCGTGTCATAGATCAGCGGGTTCGGTCCCCACATGAAGGGCACGCCATAAACCTTCCCGTTTACTCGGACCAGCGGCATTCCGCGCAACTTCGGGGCTAGCTGCTCGTAGCCGGGTAATTTCGATAAGTCGAGCGGTGCCGCTAATTCAGCCTCCGAAATCATCGTGGCCACGTCGCTCGATGGCGAGATCACGTCGTAGTTTCCCGCGCTGCCGCCGCGAAGTTTGGCAACCAGTTCGTCGCTCGAACCCATGTACGATGCGGAAACCTTGCAGTGGTTCTGATCTTCGAACGCCTTCACGAACGACGGGTCAGCGTAGCCCTCCCATACGAGCAGATTGAGCGTGGGAGTCTTCTTTCCGCAGGAAGCGTCGAAAGTCGCCAGACAGAGTATGAGTGCAAGCCGAATTCTTATCATGGAAAAACCTTGCGGGATTATAGCAAGGTTGTAGCTGAAGCTGGCCGATGGCTTCAGGATAGAATCTGGGCACGCATGCCCACGCGAAGCTATGCAACGTGAATATCCAGAACAGCCGCTAATCGGTGTTGGTGCAGTTATCATTGCAGACGACCGGGTCGCGTTGATCAAGCGCGGAAAGGCGCCGCTGCTCGGCGAATGGTCCATTCCCGGCGGCATGCTCGAACTCGGCGAAACTCTGCGCCAAGGCGCCGAACGAGAAGCGGTCGAGGAAACGGGATTGATTGTGCGCGCGACCGAATTGCTGGGAGTGTTCGAACGCATTGTGCCTGACGCCGACCAGCGAACGTCTTACCACTACGTTCTGATTGATTTTCTCTGCGAGGTTGTATCCGGAGAAATGCGTGCCGGCGGCGACGCCAGCGATGCCGGATGGTTCACGCCTGAGGAAGTCTCCGTGTTGCCACTCCCTGAAGATACGGCCGGTGTGATCAGGCTCGCCTTCATGAAGTCGGCGGCGTAATTTCCTGACCGGGGTCCGGTGCAGCATCTTCCCAGGTATTGCGACACGTCTGGCAAATCCAGCCTTTTCGCTGCATAGGAAGAGGAAAGTTTACAAAAAGACTTCCGTATGCGATCGGTCTATATAGCTCCTCGAAATTGATATCGAGTGACTGACATCTTGGACAGCGAGGCTGCTGATAATCCGAAGCGCCTTCGAAATCGATCTGTTCGGGGATTGGCTCGTCGAGGCTTCGAGTCGCCGCGGCTGCGTCTTCAGGATTCACCAACAGCTTGACTCCGCCCAGCAGATTCGACCACAGCCAATCCATCCGCACGGTGTTGTCGTCTGCCAGAAACGATTCCAGCCCTTCGGAATCCAGCTTGCCTTTGGCAAGCATCGCCTCGGGAAGGTCGCGGAAGCGTCGCAGCATGACCAGCTTTCTCTTGTCCGGAAATTCTGAGTTTGACGGCGATTCTGGCTCGGGAATATCGAGGCCCCGGTTGTCTAGTTCATCCTCAAGCGCGTCCCACGCAGTATCGCTCAACGCCCAGGGCTGCGCGGCAAGCCTTAGCAGTTCCCCGTCGGTCATTCGCTCGTACCGCCCTGCAAAACCCCCCTGCTCGCCATCAGTCTCGTTCATTGCCAAAGATGATACGCGCGAAATAAGTCACGCACAAAGAAGGACTGCAAAAACAGAACGGCCCGCAAGTTTTAAACCTGCGGGCCGCCCGGTGGACTGTTTGGGTTTGACCAAGAGGTGGTCACTCTAAGTGTCCCTCCGAGGGACTCTCATGAAGCGCCACTTCTGCGAACTCCGGGATCCCGGCACGACCAATGCCGGGCGGAAATCCAAACTCATCGAGTTGCGAAGCACTCAGAGCAACCGCCCTAAGTCTCAGCCACCTTACCTGGTCTATGGGTACATCTACTGCCACTATCAGAACTTGTCATCCGACCACCTCCTTTCCGGTGTAGTTGCAGAATAGTACACAGCCAACTCACGATCAAGAGGGAAAGTTTCCGCAGGTCCAAACTATCCGGCAACCGCCGCCGGTTCTTCCACACTCGCCGCTCGCAAAAACCTCGCGGCTTCTTCCGGAGGAGTGGGATTGATGTAAAAGCCGGTCCCCCATTCGAAACCGCCGGTGCGCGTCAGCTTCGGGACGTACTCTATGTGCCAGTGATAGTGGTCGTTCGCCGAATCCTGGGTCGGCGAGCTGTGAATGACCAGGTTATAGGCAGGATTGTCGAGTACCTGATCGGCTTTGTTCAGCAGCACACGAATTGCTTTGGCCAGGTTCTCAAACATGTGCGACGACGAATTTTCGAATGCCGACTCGTGCTGCTTAGGGAGTATCCAGGTTTCGAATGGGAAGCGTGGCGCATAAGGCGCAATCGTCAGAAAGTCTTCGTTCTCAGCGACCACGCGGGCGTCGGCTTCTGTCTCCTGCTGCACAATGTCGCAAAAGACGCAGCGCTCTTTATATATGTAGTACTGCTTGGCGCCTTCAATCTCTTCAGACACGTAGATCGGGACAATGGGGAGCGCAATCAACTGCGAGTGCGCGTGCTCCATGGTTGCCCCGGCGGCTTCACCGTGGTTCTTAAAGATCAGAATGTACTTAAAACGCTTGTCTTTTTTCAGGTCGAGAATGCGGTCACGAAAGGCCCACAGCACGTCTTCAATCTTTTTCGAGGACAGTGTCGCTAGCGTGGCATTGTGATCGTTGGTTTCAATGATCACTTCGTGAGCGCCGATACCGTTCATTTTGTCGAACATGCCTTCGGCCTGTCGATTCAGATTACCCTCAATGCCCAGGGCCGGAAATTTGTTCGGCACCACCCGTACCGTCCATCCGGGCGTATCTTTTTGCGGCGGTGGCCCCCCGTTCTGAGGCCGGTAAGCCTGAATCTCCGGAGGGGTCTTGCTTTCGTTTCCGTAGCAAAAGGGGCAGAATCCCCCCCTCATCTTCACTGATTCGCGGGTAAAGTCGGTGGGCCGCTTGGCGCGGTCGGTCGAAATAATGACCCAGCGGCCGACGATAGGATCTTTTCTGAGTTCGGGCAAAGTAAACGTTTCCTCCGGCCCGCTGCCACCCGGGTTCGTTACATTCTACGATGAGAGGGCGGCATTCTGAAACAGTTCGAAGGTCGGTGGCGCAGCACGCTGGTCGGATACCGGGCGCCGCGCATCTGTCGCGCCTTTTACGACAGGGTAGGTAGGTTTTCGCTGATTTTGAGCGTCCCCGCCCCCGCTCGCCGGACCGTTCATGGTTGCAGGCCCGGTTGAGTTGGCGGCCTGGTCGTAGTGCACGGTTAAAACGTCGAACCGCCACGCCGGTGCTTCTGGAAACTGCTGCCGTGGAAGCGTTCGCAGGTAGTCACGAATTACGGCACGCAGGTCGCGGCGCTTCTTTCTATCTACCGCTGCTTCCGCCGGCTTTACATCGCGCGTCGTACGGGTCTTGACTTCGATGAAGCAGAAAACATCTTTGTCCCAGCCGATCAGGTCAATCTCCCCGGGATGCCTCGCCGTCCGGTAGTTGCGCGCGACCATTACATAACCGCGCTTCCGCAAATAGAAATACGCGTCTTCCTCTCCACGACGGCCAATGCGAAGGTGGGCCGGGCGTTCGCGATCGTGGCTTGGAACCATCCGGTCAATTGCCCGAATGACAGCCTGTGTAAGTCGCCCAGAAAGCATTGGTTAAGATTACTGACTCACCTGATGAATTCGTTGTGACGCGCGTCACAAACGACCTGTGGATTTCTACACAACTGCAGGGTGCCCTAAGCCAGTAACGATCTTGGCGAGAGAGGGAAGTCGAAGGTGGGTGGCTTGTCTTTTCTACGCGCCTGCCGCCGCGCTCTTCCGGGCGGGTTTTTTCTGGCCCTGCTCGATTAACTGCATTTCTTTCTGCAAAGACGAGAAGCGCCGCATGATTTCGTTCAAGCGCATGGCCATGTTGCGGATGGTTTCGACTTGTGATCGTTGTGCGGGGGGCAAGGCGGAAGAATCGAGCAGGATCAGATCGGAATTGCCAAGGATTGACGTCAATGCGTTGTTCAAATTATGACGTGCGTCGAGCATGAAGCGCCCGAGGGAAGCCTGCTGCTCGACCTTGGCCAGGGTCTCCAGGGTCTTTGACAATTCGGCGTGGATGCGCTCACGCTCAAGAATTTGTTCGGCGATGGCGATCAGAAGATCGGGCCAGCCGGGCGCCTCCGGAATGGTAATCGGACCCTGAGGAGCGTTGCCATTCAACCGCGAAACGTGGATGAGGGGCTTTGCTGTAGCTTTCAATGCACAAAGAACCGGAATGAGCGTGTCTGCGGAAACGCCTCCAACCACGGCAAGGTCAAAATTCCCTTCGCTGAATTCTGAGGGAGAGCTACTGTCGGCCAACACGAATGAGGGAACGCTGCGTTCCGCGAGCCAACGCCGCGTGGCTGCGGCCGCGAACTCGGGGACATCAGAGACGATCACAACGGTTGGACGATTCACTGCCATAACTCCACGACGGGTTCCATGGTTAGTGCTCGAACTCAGATTCCGCCGGCGCTGCCGAGACTTCGAACTCCATGCCCGCACTGGATGAGGTGGCGGCTGATGCTCCTGCCACCGCGGCCATCGCCTTAGGCTTTTCGTCAGTAGTAGCAGCGGCGGATTGTGCGAGAGCGTGCTCCACTGCGGTCCGTAAATCAACCAGAATACAGAGCGGCTGGCCGGAAGAATATTCAGCATGAAACATCACGCGCCAGGACTGGCAGATCATGCGAAGGCGAGCTATGGGTTCGTCGGCGGCGAACTGCGCTTTGCGACAGTCGAGCGTGGTCACGCCGCGAGATTCGAGCTCGCGCAGGCCATCGAATATCACGTTCAAGTCCTGCTGCATCAGGCGGAAGAAGGCACGGCGGATGAGAAAACCGAAGCGAGTGAAAGCCGCCAGAGAGATGGGCTCGAAGAAATGGTCTCCAGCGGAAGCCTTGATTTCGCGACCGCGTTCGATAACACGCGCCGTGAACATGGCGTTAAGACTTTGAACCTGGCCTGCCTCCTGCAGGAGATCATCGAGGGATCGGAGGGAATCTGGCACTTCCGATTCATCTGGACCCAGCACTCCGGCGAGCGTCTTGCCCACAAGCGGGACCGTGAGATCGGCCGCGGCCATCTCCTGCGGAACCACCTGGGAAAAAAACTGTACCAGGAGGAAATCGACTTTGTCGCGATCTGGTTCGGTTCGCTGCTCTTTGTTCAGGTGGTGAGTAATGAAGTCGCGCAGGGCGTCTTCGTTCATCTGCGCAGAAGTCTGTCCGTATTGCCGCAGGTGATGGACCTGGATGAGTTGGTCCAGCCTGGAAAACCAAGCCTCCGCAGCTTGGATACATTCTGCTGTCGGAGTGACCAGTTCCTGTTCCAATTCGCTGCAAGGTGGAGCGTCGAGCACGAATTCGCGAGCCATAACCGAATAGAGGGGATAAAGCCTGCGCCAGACCGGCCACAAAGATGTGGGTTCCAATGTGCGAGGTGAAGTCATACTTTTTAAACCGGTCCGCCGACTCGTCAGGACAAGATTCAAGTGCACGAACGCAGCCAAACCGCGCACTACCTAAGTGGTTGAATTGCCTGGGAGTGAGGTTTGAGAAGGACATGAGCCGGCCTCAAGCGTCTCAGAATGAGCCGGCGTCTCACCCTATTGCAGACGCGGGCTACCGGAGGAGAGTTCCGCCGTTGGGCCAATGTTGTAGCGCTTCAGCTTGCGATAAAGCGTAGCGCGGCTGATCCCAAGCATTTTCCCAGCCATGACTTTGTCGCCGTTTACCTGTTCGAAGACGCGTTGGATGGTGGCGCGCTCGATGTCCTCGAGGTCGTTGGAGGAGAGCGTGGTGGGTGCGGGAACCATGCCCCCGGCATCAATCCCCGGGGCGTATGACGAGATAGATGGCGGTAGATCGGACACATCGATCAGCTTGCCGTCGCCGAGCGCGGTAGCGCGCTCAATGCAGTTTTCCAGTTCGCGAACGTTACCCGGCCATTCGTATTGCAGCAGCGATTTCATCGCGGTGCCGGTCACCTGCGTGCCTGAGCCCTTGGCGTGGCGGTCGAGGAACCAGTGCACGAGCATAGGGATATCGGAACGGCGCTCGCGCAGCGAAGGCAGGCGAATGGTGACGACATCAAGGCGGAAGTAAAGATCTTTGCGAAAGCGTCCGGCGCGGTATTCGGTTTCGAGATCGCGATTGGTAGCAGCGATAACGCGGACGTCAACTTTGATGCGCTGGTTGCTGCCGACGGGGCGAACTTCTTTTTCCTGCAACACGCGAAGTAGTTTGGCCTGCATCTCCAAGGGTAGCTCGCCAATCTCGTCGAGAAAAATTGTGCCCCCGTTGGCGGATTGAAAGAGGCCCGGCTTGGAGCGCATGGCGCCGGTGAATGCGCCTTTCTCGTAGCCAAAGAGTTCACTTTCGATCAGTGTAGGAACGAGTGAGCCGCAATCCACGGCAACGAACGGGCGGTTGGCGAAGGCGCCGCGAAAATGAATGGCGCGAGCGACGAGTTCCTTGCCGGTACCGCTTTCGCCGATGATCAAAACCGGAGTGCGGGTATCTTTCAGGCGCGCAACTACGCGCAGGACATCCTGAATTTTGGGACTGGAACCGACAATTCCGTGCAGGCCGGTTTCGGTGTTCATGCGCTCGCGGAGGAACAGATTTTCTTCGACGAGCTCGATCTTGTCAGCCATGCGGCGCAAGAAAAGCCTGAGTTCTTCGAGCGGCGAAAAAGGTTTCGAAATGTAATCATAGGCGCCGAGCTTCATGGCCTGGACGGCAGTCTCCACGGATCCGTGCCCGGTCATGACCGCGACTTCGGCGCGGGGCAGGATGCGCTTCACCCGCTCCAGGAATTCCAGTCCTGACATGCGCGGCATGACGAGATCAGTCAGAATGATGTGCGCCGGCTGCTCTTCAAGGAGCGCGAGAGCATCTTCACCGGTGGCGGCCTCCATACAGGTAAAGCCCATAGCTTCGGCGACGGTGCTGCAAAGACGACGAATGCTTTCTTCGTCATCGACAACCAGAAAACGGATTCCCAAACGATCGCTCACTGTGCTTTCCCCATGGTCTGCTCTACAACGGAGATGAACTGCTGGACGCGGAAGGGTTTTTCGACGCAAGGCGTGCCGGTGCGGCGCAATGTTTCCGCGGTGTCTTCATTGGCGATGTCTCCGGTGATAAACACCAGCCGCGACGCTAGTTCCGGGCGATGGCTGACGATCCAGTCATAGACGTCTGCGCCGTTTACGCCGCCCGGCGTACGCATGTCCGAGATGATTCCCAGGAAGTCGCCGCTTTCCAGCTGGCGCAGGCCATCGGCGCCGGAATCACTGCAGATGACGGCATAACCACTGCGTTCCAGCACGGCGCGGACATAGCTCATCACTGCCGGCTCATCTTCAATGAGCAAGACGGGCAGGTGCTCGGGTTTGATAGCGGATGTACTCATGGTTTGGCAACTCCAGCGGCAGCGGAAAGCGATGCCAGCTCATTCACGGAGGGCAGGCGGACGGTGAAGGTCGCGCCCTGCTTGCCTGCGTTGTTCGAGCAAAGAATCTCACCACCGTGTTCTTTCACGATTCCGTAACAGATGCTGAGGCCGAGGCCGGTCCCTTCGCCGACTTGCTTGGTAGTGAAAAATGGGTCGAAGATGCGGTCGGGATGGGTGATGCCGTGGCCGTTATCGCAAAATGCCACTTCGACGTAGTTGTCATTACGGTGCGTGGAAATGTCGATGCGCGCGCCGGGAACGGATTCGCGGACGGCGTCGTAGGCGTTATTGAGAATATTCAAGAAGACCTGCTGCAGCTGCTGCGAATCTCCGATCACAAATGGCAGATCGTCGTCATAGCGCTCGGTGACGGAGACGCCGCGGCTGTGAAAGTCGTAGGCGCGGAGTTGGATGGTACGCTTCAGGATTGCATTCAGCTGTACCGGCTTGCGTTGCGGAGGCATCTGCCGGGCAAAGCTGAGAAGGTTTTGAACGATCTGCTTGGTGCGCTGCGCTTCCTGAAGAATAACGCGCAAATCTTTGCGGGCGCTCTCGGGGAGTTCCTGATTTTCCATCAGCAGATCGGCGAAGCCAAGGATTGCGGTAAGGGGATTGTTTACTTCATGCGCGACGCCGGAGACGAGCTGTCCGACGGCGGCCATTTTTTCCGCATGCATGAGCTTGGCCTGTAGGGAAGCGGCGTCGGTAATGTCACTCATGACAACGACCACGCTGCTGACGTGGCCTTGATCGTCGCGCATGGGGCTTAGGTTGACGGAGAACTGGCCTACACGGCCGTCAGCGTTCAGTACTTGAAGCTCCAGGTTATCCACCTGGTTGCCGGAGAGGACAGCCATATAGGCATCGCGAATGGCATCGCGCTTCGAGGAAGAAATGAATGATTCGAGCGACCGTCCGAGAATCGATTCCTGCGCATATCCAAGGACCTGCCAGCGGCGATTGGCATAACTGACCAGGCCGGCGGTGTCCGCGACCAGGATGAGACTCTGAGTGTTGTTGAGAATCTTGCCGGAAAAATCGCGTTCACGCTGCAGCTCCGACTGATAAGCCTTCAGTCCGCTGATGTCGAGCATCAGGCCGCGGAACTGAAGAATCCTGCCGTGAGCGTCGCGGACGGCGAAGGCATTGATCAAGACATGAACGGCACTCCCATTTTTGCGCCTCAGTACTTCTTCGCGATTACGCAGAGCGCTCTCATTCTCCATGAGCGCAAAAAGCTCTGCATGGCGTTCGGGCGTGGGAAAAACATCTTGGCGGGGATCGCAGTGCAGCAGTTCGTCTCGGCTTTCGTGTCCGAGCATGCGGACCAACGCGTCGTTGACTTCGACAAATCTTCCCTCGGGGCTGCAGAAAAACAAGCCTTCTTGAATGTTGTCGAAGAGTTCGCGATAGCGGCGCTCGGCCTCACGGCGGTCAGTAATGTCCTTCAGAACGTGAATGGTCTGGAGTCCTTCACTACTGGCGGCGTGGACTTCAGACGTCGAAACCAGATAAGTGCGATCGAGGCCGGGGTGCACGTATTCATCGGCGAGGCCGGCGGAGATCCGGCAAAATGGGCACGAACGGAGGGGCGGATTGCCGCCGACTGCGAGCAGCGCGCCCATGTTGATGCCGATTAGCTGCTGAGGCTGAACCCCGATAAAGTCGGCAAGCGAGCGGTTAACACGCAACACATTTCCGGACTGATCGTGGGCGACGACAAAATCGGGAATCGCATCGAAGATTTCAATCCAGTGGCGGTTGGCCTGCTCCATGCGCGTAAAGAACCGGCCATTTTCCAGTGTGACTGAGGCCTGTCCTGCGATGGCCTGCAACAGCTGGCGGTCATCTGGACTGATCGGGTGAAGGCGGTCTGCAAGACACAGTGCGCCGAGCAATTCTTTGCTGCTGCCTTGCAGGCGAGCGATGGTGAGGTCAGTCCATTTCAACTGCGAGGCCAGATCGGCGCCCAGCAAGTCCGCGGCCGGGAGGCTGGCGACGGGCTCGGGGTGAGTGGACATCCAGCGGAGAATGATGCGGGCAAGCGGAATCTCGGCCTGCTTCCCGGGCTGTCCTGACGCTGAGTACAGCGCAGCCGAAGAGGCTTCGCCATTCTCGATGACCAGTGCGGCCGCGGGAACGCCCATCATCTCAGCCGCGCGTTGCAGAAATTTTCGTGCAAACTCAGGTCCGCGTACCAGCGAGTGAACTTCAAGAGCGAGGACGGTGAGCGCTTCTGCCTTGCGGCGGTGCTGCTCGGAGAGCAATAGATTGCGGCTGACCTCGAGAGCGACGGTCACCTGGGCGGCGAGAGCCTGGGCGCGTCGGATATCCTCCGCTGAGATAGCATTTCCGTCGGCGCGATCCAGAGCGCCGAACACGCCGAGCAACTGGCCGCTGGTTCCAAGCAGCGGCACGGCCAGCAACTGCTTTACCCCAAACTCTGACAGCAATTGCTGGTTTGCGCCCGGCAATTGCGAAGCGTCTTCAGCGTGAAAGACCTCTTTCTTGCGAATGGCCCGAGTAAGAATTCCTTCCGGGAAGATAAAGCCGCTGGGACCGGGTTTTCCATCCTGCTGGCTCCAACGGATGTAGAGCTCGTCGTTTTCCATCAATCCAACGAAAGCGCGCCCGAAGCCGAGAAAATCTCCGGCGCGGAGGACGAACTTCTGCATGAACTGGTTGAGGTCGGAGATGGAGCCTAGTTCAGAAGCAATGCTGACGATCTGATGAAGCTCGTGGGCTTGCGCCCGGGCCTTGGAATATAGTTCCGCATTCGAAATCGCAACCGCGGCAAAGCTGGTGACCACCGGCAGCAGCGATTTTTCTTCCGCACTAAAGGGCCCTTCACGCCGGGGGTACACCAGGATCGCACCCTCACGATTGGAGGTGCGAAACGGCGCCACAAGCAGCGTGCCGGGAGGGACAATATCGCCGAGCGAATGCGCGCGCGGATCAATAGCCACGCTGATGGGCTCGCCGGCCCGAATCGAACGATGGGCAAGGTCAGAGGCGAACTTCAAATCGCGGCGGTCATAGCGTGCGCGGACGGATACGGCTAACGCTGGATTTTCCGTTGCCACTGCCCACAATTCGTAGCCGGTGGCTTCGCGGACCAGAACGCAAACCAGAGACGTGCGCAACAGGGCCCGGAGACGGTCGCCGATGGCCTCAACCAGCACTCCCAAATCGGCTTCAGAATGCAGAGCGAGCGCGACCTCGGCCAAAATGCCGGCGCGGCGTTTTTCTTCGCGCGAGCGTTCTGAAAGACGCATTGCCTCGAGATAACCGCCGAGTTGCGCGGCGAAGATGCTGGCTTTTGCAAGATGGTCTGGGCTGAAGAATTGCGGGTCGGAATTATGGAGAAAGACCGCAGCGCCCAGGACCTCATTCGAGACGATGAGCGGGACGGCCATGACCGCTTTAGCGCTGAACTCCGCGGCTAGTGGATAGGTCGCAGTGTCGAGCGCGTTGCGAAGCACAGGCTTCTTTTTGTGAATAGCTTCTTCGGCGATGGCGCTTTCGGAAGTTTTTAGCCGGGCGTTGCGGAAATGTTCAGCCATCCAACCGTCGGCTTCGGCGCCGAGCAACTGGTCGGGAGGGAGAAAGTGCCATACGTAGCTGCCGCTCGCTTGAAAGAACTGGCGCGTTTCCCGACAAAAGAGCCTGAGCAGTTCGGACGACGAAACCGTCTTCGCGGCCACGTCAGAAAACTCGAGCAGAAGCCTCTGAAATGAGTCGTCCTTAGTTCCGGCGGGATGCGACTGCAACAGCTGCTCGGACCCAATCGTCAGAGGTCCCCCTTCGGCAGATGATGGAAGCCCATACCGGGCCAAGTCATTGAATTACTTGGACTCTATCGTGCAATCTCAATTTGAGTCAAGGGGAAAGCGGGTCGGCTTCGAAACGGGAACCTGCTTCGGCAAACACAAATTCGTATCAATCTGAGACCAAATCATCCGGCCTGAGACAAAACCAAGTGTTTGCCGATGGTCATCAGGGGGCCTGAAATCAACGTAAGTCACTGAAAAAGAGGAGGCAGTAGCTGCATGCGGAAGAACACTACGGCTTGGTAGCGGCCTTGCAATTGAAGCAATTTGGTTCTGATTCAGAGGGGGAATTGTGTCCGTTTCTAAGCGGGTTCGAAGCATCGTGAATTCAACTCTCATCGTGGCAGCTCTGAGCGGCGCACTCGGAATTTTGGCAGCACCTCGAGCACAGTCCCAGGAGAGTGAACGCAAGGTGAAGTTCAAGATTGAGCCGCGATACCCGGAGATCGCGCGAAAAATTGGATTGTCGGGAGTGGTGAGGCTCGAGATCGTAGTCGCACCCAACGGAAACGTGAAGGAAACGAAAGTAATCGGTGGTCACCCGATTCTTGTCAATGCTGCGGTCGATGCGGTGAAAAGATGGAAATACGAATCAGCCAGTGCGGAAAGCATTAATACGCTTGAATTCAAGTTCCAGCCGGAGCAGTAATTTCGGCAGAAGTCTGGTGAGTGGAGAGCCAAATGTCAATCGGCAAAAAGTTATACATCAACTTCGGCATCATTCTGGGCATGGTCGTGGTGCTGTTCTTCGTGACCTGGTATGCCGTGAACCGAGAACAGAGCGCCAAGACGGCCGCTGACCAGGCATTGAAGATGGCCGACACGACTGACCACATTGGCTTTCAGATCATGCAAAACCGGCTCTACCTTAGCAACTACCTGCTGAGCGGCGACAGCCGGGAGATCGAGCGCATGATCGCAGGCGTTCAGGACTTGAGTAATGCGCTGGAGAGCGGACAGAAGATGGCCAGTTCCGACCAGCAGCGATCGGCGCTGGAGACGGTCAAGAACAATGAGAACGCGTGGTTCGCCGAATTTGCGCAACCCATGTTGCAGAAGCGCAAGGAAGTGGATGCGGGAAATGCAACGGTTGCCGACCTCCAGATTTTCTATCTGCAAAAAGACGCAGCTACCTGGGTGAAGAACTCAACCGATTCTCTCGATGTGGCCGACCGAGAAACACACAACCTCCTGGAACAGCGGCGCAAGGACGACGAAAGCGCAGGTAAATTGACCATTTGGACCGCGCTAGTCGCGACTTTGGTGGCGGTGGTGCTGGGAATCGTAATTGCTTACCGGACAGCGCACTCGATTACGAACCCACTGTCCGCGATGATCAAAGTTGCAAGGCAGATTGGGGAGACCGGAGATCTGGAGCATCAGATCGAGTTCCGCAGAGACGACGAGATAGGCCAATTAGGGCGCACCTTTGCAAGCATGGTCACCTACTTGAAGGAGATGGCCTCGCTATCAGAAGCGATAGCTGGCGGCGATTTGGCCGTGGACGTGAAACCGCGCTCGGCCAATGACACCCTGGGCAGCGCATTCATGAGGATGACTGTAGGCTTGCGCGGACTGGTGCGGAATGTGCGTGACGCGGCTTCGCAGGTGGCCAGCGCTTCCTCGCAGGTTGCGGGCGCGTCTGACGAATCGGCAAAAATCAGCCTCCAGACTTCTTCGGCCATCGATGAGGTCACCAGCACCATGCACGAGATGAGCGTGAATGTGCAGAACATGGTGAAGAGCACGCAGGTGCAGGCATCAAGCGTGAGCGAGACTTCGGCATCGATCGACGAGATGGTGGCTTCGATTCAGCGGGTCGCGGACACTGCCAAAGTGCTGCTTGATATCTCTAACCGGTCGCGTGAGGAGGTGCACAGCGGTATCACCACCATGGAAAAAGCGACCAATGGCTTGAATAAGATCAATACCACCATTGGGGCTTCGGGGCAGATCATCGGAGCGCTGGGACAGCGGGCAGATGATATCGGCAAGATTATCGAAGTCATCGATGATCTGGCGGAGCAGACGAACCTTCTGGCGCTGAATGCAGCCATCGAAGCGGCTCGCGCAGGCGAGCATGGTCTCGGCTTTGCCGTGGTTGCGGATGAAGTCCGCAAGCTGGCGGAGAAGTCGGCGCAATCCACCAAGGAAATTTCCGAACTGATCCAGAGCATCCAGAAAGAAGCGCGCAAGGCGGTCGAGAACATGGACCAGAGCACTTCGATTGTCAATGAGGGTCTGGACCTGGGGCAGGAACTCAACACTGCGCTGCGCAAAATTTCGAACGTGGTCACCGAGGTTTACAAATTTGCGCAGGAAATCGGTGCGGCAACCAACGAACAGTCGCATGGGTCCACGCAGATTGCGCGGGCAACGACGCGGCTGAACGAGATTACGCACGAGATCAACTCGGCGGTGGAAGAACAAGCCTCAGGCGCGCATGCGGTGGTGAAGGCAATGGAACGCATGCGGGAACTGGTGCAGCAGACAACGTCGGGTTCGACGGAACTAGCGGCATCAGCCGAGCAGATGTCCAAGATGTCGCGAGGCCTGCTCAATTCGATGGACAACTTCAGCGTGGGGCAGGATGGGCAGTACGAAGGCGAGGAGCGCGGACATAAGACCGCCCGTGCCGCCGCCGGAGGACGTGGATGACCGGAGGAGTGGCGGTGAGCCGGGAGTTGCACATCGTCGGGTTTCAGGTGGGACGCGAGACCTATGGCGTCCCCATTACTTCGTTGCACGAGATTGTCCGCGTTCCGGAAATAACTGCAGTGCCTGACGCTCCGGAATACATGGAAGGCGTAATCAATCTGCGGGGGAAGATCGTGTCGGTGATCGACCTGCGTAAGCGTCTGGGCGAAAAGAAAATTAATTCGACACGGCGCAATCGAATTCTGGTGGTGGAGCATAGGGGCAGACTTTCTGGATTGATTGTCGATTCGGCTTCTGAGGTATTGAAGATTCCCGCAGCGGACGTGGAAACATCCCCGACATCATTTGAAGAAGGGCGCAGCAACTGTGTCACCGGGTTGGGCAAATACCACGGAAGATTGATAGTGCTGCTGGATATGGCCCGGTTGCTCGACCTTGGCACCGCGCAGAAAAATGGGGGCCCTGCAGGAACGGCGGGCGAAGCACGGCGTGCGGCCGCCGCGAAGTAGGAAAGCAAGGGAAACGGATGAGTACTCCAGCACTAGCGATACAACTCAGCGACGCTGAAATGCGGTTGTTACAGGCGCTCGTGTATCAGGAGTGCGGCATGTACTTTGACGCGCGGCGAACGCACTTCCTGCAGGACCGTCTGCAGCGGCGGCTGCGCGAGTGCCGTCTGGATTCGTTTTACAGCTATTACCGCTTGCTGATCAGCGACTCCGGCCGTGAAGAATTGATGTCGCTGCTGCAAAACCTGACGGTGAACGAAACCAGTTTCTTCCGCAACAAGGCGCAACTGGACCTTTTTCACAAACAGATTCTGGAAGAAGTTATCCGCCAAAAACATGACAAGCGTGAGCACCAGATTCGAATCTGGAGTGCCGGCTGTTCGACGGGGCAGGAGGCCTATACGATTGCGATGCTGGTGGCCGATTCGCTCGCGTATCACCAGTTGCGGATGCCGCCGTCGGGCGAGGTGCAGTGGCCGAAGCCGCTGGTTCCTCCACCGTGGAAAGTTGAAATTCCAGCTAGTGACATCAATTACTCAGTTTTGCGGGCGGGGCAGGAAGGACTCTACAACGAGCACCAGATGGCGTCGGTTGATTATGCCTACCGGTTGCGTTATTTCGACAAGGTCGGCGATCGATACGCAGTTAAAGCAACGATCAAGGAATTGGTGCACTTCGATTTTCACAATCTGAAGACAGAATTTTTGCCGCAGACAAACGACGTCATTTTCTGCCGTAACGTGATGATGTATTTCGATGAGGCGGAGCAACGGCGGTTGATCGAAAAGTTTTATCGCTGCTTGAATCCGGGCGGATATCTCCTGGTCGGGCATGCCGAGAGCCTCTTGGGGCTGACTGACAAATTCACGATGATTTACCGCAACAGCGGCACCGCCTATAAGCGGATCGAGGTGGCGCAGTGACCCACTCGTTCGATGAACGCGGAGGCGAACTGCGCGGGCTGTTCTTCGAAACCGCGCAGGAGCTTCTCCAATCGTTGAATGAGGATGCCCTGAAGCTGGAAAAGGCGCCGCAGGACAGCGAGATTATCCGCAGTATTCGACGGACGGTGCACACGTTGAAGGGCGATGCTGCGGCAGTCGGTTTTCGCGAACTGAGCGAACTGGCGCACGCGATTGAAGACGCATTGGCCGGGGATGCTGCTTCGGGTGAGGTATCGCTGGCAGAGCTGGGATTCACGGCGGCTGACACATTCGGTGCGATGCTGGTCGCGTATCGAGAAAAGACTGCATTACCTGATGCGGGGCCGCTGAAGCGTCTAGTGCAGCAGTTGGCCTCGGGTCCGAGCAAACCAAAAGGCCGGAAAGCAAAAAAATCGGCGGATGTCGAAGTGGCCTGGACGGAGTACGAAAAGCTTTCCGCGGAAGCGGCGCGGGCTGAGGGGAAAAGGGTATTTCATATTGTCGCGCACATCGATCCGTTGTGCGCCATGCCGATTGCGGCGCGTCAGCTGGTAACGAATGCGCTGGCGTCGGTGGCGCAGATACTGGGGGCGCGACCGGAGTCGGGCGCCACGGCCGAAACCAAACAGATTGATTTGCTGGTGGGCACTTCCCAATCGGACAAGTTGCTGATTGGCCGGTGTGAGATCCCTACGGTAATCAAACGAGTTGAATGCGTCGAGTTCAACGGGTCCGCGCCGGCTAGTTTTCCAGCCCGCATGGAAGCCGAGCCTGCGGAAGCTGACGGCAACGGCAAGTTTTTGGAGGCGGCCCCTTTCGAGGCATCTGCAAAAGAGCCCCGCTCTGTTGCCGGCGAGAGCATTTTGCGCGTAGACGCGGAACGCATTGATAACGTGCTGAATCTGGTGGGGGAGCTGATCATCGGCAAATCCATGCTGCAACAACTAATGCAGGAACTTGCGGCGCGGTATCCGAAAGACCCGCTACGGCCGCGGCTCTCTGATGCGATGGCTTTTCAGTCTCGCGTGCTGAACGACCTGCAGCGCTCGGTGATGAAAATCCGTATGGTGCCGGTGGAGCAACTCTTCCGCCGGTTTCCGCGAATTGTGCGCGATACGGCGCAACGCTGCGGGAAGGATGTGTCACTGGAGCTGACCGGACAAGATACTGACCTTGATAAGGGTCTGCTGGATGCAATTGCGGAGCCGCTGACCCACATTGTCCGCAACGCCGTGAGCCACGGATTGGAGAGCGCAGCAGAACGCAAGCAGGCGGGCAAGCCGGCCGGCGGAAAGATTGTGCTGAATGCTTATCACCAGGCCAATCAGTTGATCGTCGAAGTCAGCGATGACGGCCGCGGAGTAGATGCAGAAAAGGTGAAGGCCAAGGCGATCAAGACGGGAGTAATTTCAGCCTCGGAATCGGAGCGGATGACGCCTCCGGAAATACTTGAGCTGGTATTTCGGCCAGGTTTCAGCACTGCCGATGAAATCACCGAGGTCTCTGGACGGGGGGTCGGACTTGACGTAGTTCGCACGATTCTGCATCGCCTGAAAGGCACCGTCGAATTGGAAACGCGTCCGGGTGAGGGGACGAAATTCCGTCTGAAGTTGCCGTTGACGCTGGCAATCATCAAGGCCCTGCTGTTCCGGGTATCAAACCGGCTGTATGCGATCCCTTTGAATACGGTGGCGGAGATTGCGCGGGCACACGAGTCCGACCTTCACCAGGTTGAAAGTTGGAATGTTCTTCAGCTTCGCGGCGAGGTATTGCCACTGATGCGGTTGGGCGATGTGCCATCCGAGGACCTGGAGAACAGGCGAGGCAAGATCTTTGTGCTGGTCATTCATTTTGGGGGACGTAAGTGGGGGCTCATTGTGGACGCTCTCGAAGGTGAAGAGGAATTGGTGATCAAAGCCTTGGACGATCAAACCATTGCTACTGACCTGGTGAGCGGCGCGTCCATTCTGGGCGATGGCCGTGTGGTGCTGATCATGAATCTGGCCGCGGTGGTATCGCGCTTTACCGCTCCGGGCCGGGAACGGGCTCCGGTGGGGCTGTTTCATACCAAGGCGGTCGCAAAGGCGCTGGAGGTGCGGCAATGAGCGCGAAACCGGTGCGTGTCCTGGTAGTGGATGATTCCGCGCTGATGCGGAAGCTGATTCCGCAGATCCTCGCCACCGACAATTCCATCGAAGTCATAGGCACAGCAATCGACGGAAACTTCGGACTGAAGAAAATCGAAGAACTCAAGCCCCAGGTGGTGACCCTCGACCTTGAGATGCCGGGGATGGGCGGACTCGACATGCTGAAGGAGATCATGCGGCGGCACCGGGTGCCGGTGATCGTGGTCAGCTCGCACAGCACCAGCGGGGCCACAGTTACGTTAAAGGCGCTGTCATTGGGGGCTTTTGATTTTGTTGCCAAACCGACGGACGTTTCAGCGCGGATGCAGGAAGTCGGGCGGGAGCTGATTTCAAAGATCAAAGCGGCGGCGCAGAGCCGGGGAATCCAGATTCGGCCCGAGTCGGAGTTTCCGACGCCCGCAATACGGGAGAAAAACAAGGCGGCAGCAGCCAAGCAACCAACCCGGATCGTTGCCATCGGTATTTCAACGGGCGGGCCGCAGTCCTTGCACTTCATGCTGTCGCATCTTCCCGCTGATTTTCCGGGAAGCATTGTAGTGGTGCAACATATGCCCGAAGGCTTCACTGAAATGTTCGCACGGAGGCTGGATGAGTGCTGTGCGCTGAACGTGAAGGAAGCGCGATCCGGCGATCTGCTACTGGCAGGCCGGGTCTTGATTTGCCCGGGTAACCGCCACTTGAAGGTAAAGCATATGCCGCTGGGAGACGTCACGATTCTAAGTGACGATCCCCAAGTCAACGGACATCGGCCGTCAGCCGATGTGTTGTTCAAGAGTGTGGCGGAGGAATTCGGCCCACGCGCGATCGGAGTGCTGATGACCGGCATGGGAGAGGATGGCGCCCACGGATTGGGGCTAATCAAGGCGGCGGGAGGGCTGACTATTGCGCAAGGCGAGCAATCATGCGTGGTCTTCGGTATGCCCAAGGCTGCCATCGAACGCGGATATGCAATGCGGGTGGTCGAACTTGATGCCATGTCCAGCACCCTGCAAGCACAGTGCGGCAGAGGCGCAGCAGCAAGCGGCCGGGCTGCGGTGGGGCGTTAATTGCTTTTCGCGCGCGCACGTTGATTATGGTTCGGAGCGATTTGATCGGATGCAACAGGAGGATGTATGGAGCAGTTTGCAGCAGTAAAGCGAAGCAAAGACGGTCAGCCAGTCCAATACCTGATCGTGGACGACTCCGTTTTCGCGCGCAAAAATCTGGGCCGCATCATTGAGAGCTTTGGCGGACAGATCGCGGGCGAGGCGGGAGACGGCGTCACCGCTATCAGCGAATACGACCGACTCAAACCCGATATCGTGCTCATGGATATCACCATGCCGCAGATGGAAGGAATCGAGGCGGCGGAAAAGATCGTGCAGAAGGACCCTGAGGCGCGAGTCGTGATGGTCTCATCCGTGGGATATCAGGAAAACATCGTAGCGGCACTGCAGCGGGGGGCGCGACACTTTGTGCAGAAGCCGGTCAAGCCGGAAGTGCTGTACGAAGTAATCAAGTACGTGTTGGGAGAAGACGGCGCGGTGGCCAGCGCAGCCGGCGCAGGGGCGTAATCATGAAGATGGAGTTGATCCAGCCGTTCATCAACGCGGCCGATGCGGTCTTGTCGCAAGGCCTGCAGTCCCCCATGGAAATAGGAAATCTCACCATGGAAGAAGAAGCCTATCGCCGCAAGGGTATCGCGGCCATGGTGCGCCTGACGGGAGATATTGAGGGACGCATCATTTTCGATCTGGATCCGAAAACCGCGGCGCGTGTGGCCAGTCTTTTTGCGGGGACCGAACTGCCCGAGAGCGATAGCCTGGTGCGGGAAGCAGTGTGCGAACTCGCCAATCAGGTTATCGGCAATGCGGTTGCTACTCTTAACGACCAAGGATTTCATTTTCGGGTCCATCCACCTGAGGCGCATACATCCGAACACGGTCCAAAAAGCACCGAGGACACTGAAGCCCTGGTGCTCTGTTTCGATACCACCAGCGGCAGCGTGTTCATGAACATCGCGCTGCGGTACCATGCCAGCGCTAAGGCCGCGACGGGAACGCGGGGATAGCGGCCGCGATTCATCGAGCCAGAACCTATCTCATAAATCAATTTCACCCGGTTTGCCCACACTCCGGCATAGCTTCCGGTTCACTCGTCGCTCGGGAGATTCACGAATCGAATTCGCGGCTGGTTATTTCCGTCCGACTCGCAATCGGCGACCATCACGTTCCCAAGTCATCACAGCCGTTTTAAAGCGAGTATTTGGCCCGCCTCCAGGCTTAGGAAACGGTCTTAGCCTGTTCGTTTGCGGACGATGGTTGACGATTTCGGACAAAACCCATAGTGGAGAGAGCCCATATATTTTGGGCATTCCCTTGCAAATGAGCTGCTTATGAACGGAACGGTTTGGTGCCGAAAGTGCCCTTAACACATCCGTATTGCTGCGTTCGGGAGGGAACATGCGCGCGTTAGTTCAGGACCTTTGTTACACGTTGCGCCAGCTCCGTAAATCACTGGGCTTTACGGTCACGGCTGTTCTCACACTGGCAGTCGGTATTGGTGGAGTGACGGCGGTATTCTCGATCATGGAAGGCGTGATGTTGCGACCGCTGCCATTCAAGGACTCGGGAAGACTGATTAGTCTGCATGAGAGGTTCGAGCAGGAATCGCATGAACTGCGCATGTCGGCACCGGACGTTCTGACCTTCCAGCGCGAGAGCAAGGTTTTCTCTGGTGTAGGTGGCTTCATCGCATCGGCCTACGAACTGACCGGCGCTGGTGCTCCATTCAAGGCGCGGGCAGAACGAGTGACTTCATCCCTGTTTCCGTTGCTTGGGATTGAACCTTTGCTCGGGCACGAATTTACACAACAGGAGGATGACACCGCTGCTGCCGTGACGGTGATCAGCTATGCGTTGTGGAAAGAACGCTTGCATTCCCGCGCCGATGTTCTGGGGACTACTATCGACCTCGACCGAAGGCCATACACCATCATTGGAGTCATGCCGCGCGGGTTTGAGTTCCCGTTGGATGCGGGACGGCTCAGTCACCGTGATTTATGGGTGCCAATGAGTTTCACGCCCGTCGAGAAGAAAAGTGAAGGCAATAATTTCGACTATAGCGCGATCGCCCGCGTGAAGCCTGGGATCACGATGGCGCAAGCACAGCACGACGTAGATCGCGTCGTGAAGGGAATTCAGGCGCAATATTCGGCAGCAAGCGGCTTGAAGCTGCACGCTTATTTTCTTCCTCTCCGGGAGGAAGTGGTCCACAATGCGCGGCCTCTGCTGGACATCCTGCTCGGAGCAGTCGCTCTAATCCTGCTCATCGCGTGCGTAAATCTGGCAAACCTGCTGCTGGTGAGGGCTGCTGGGCGGAGACGTGAATTCGGAGTCCGACTGGCGTTGGGTGCTGCCCGAACAACGATATTCAGACAATTGTTGACGGAGAGTCTGGTGTTGAGTTGCATCGGAGGTGTCGCAGGCGCAGGGGTGGCAATCATTCTAGTGAGGGCGGCCGGCGCCAAACTTCCTGACTCGTTACCCAGGCTGTCGGATATCGAAGTAAGCTGGCCGCTATTCCTGGCCGCGATCGTTCTTACGGCGGCGACCGGCTTAATTTGTGGATTCGCGCCGGCTGTTGAAAGTATGCGTGGAGAGGTGTTGGACTCGCTTCGAGCAGCCGGGCGGGACGCGGGGCAGGGTATACGGCACACTCGCCTGAGAAGCGGTCTGGTCATGTTAGAAGTCGGTTTGGCTATGGTTCTGCTTGTATCCTCTGGTCTTCTCCTGCGAAGCTTCGCGAAGATGTTGGAGGTCGACCCAGGGTTTGAACCCTCCCATGTATTGACCGCCTCGCTTTCTCTGCCGACTCACGATTATCCGACGCAGCAGAAGGTAAACGCATTCTTCGCGAACCTGCAACAGAGGCTTGAAGCGGAACCGGGTGTGAAATCGGTTGGATTTGCCTCGAATATTCCCATCGTCGGCCAAAGATCGGGGCGATTAATTGCGCCGGAAGGCTACGTCAAATCCCCAGGCGAAGGCTGGATCATCGCGTCGAACTACCTCACTCAGGGCAAATATTTCGACGCCACACGGATTCCCTTGGTACGGGGCCGCTACTTTACTCCGTCTGATGACCAGCCGGGCGCGCCGCTCGTAACCATCATCAGTCAATCCTTGGCAAGCCGTTATTTTTCGGGCAAGGATCCGATTGGAATGAGGATCAAAGTAGGACCAGCCTTTGCTTCGTCCATGCCGGCGATGACCGTGGTTGGGGTCGTCGGCGATATCAAACAAGGGGCCCGCGATGAAGCAACCGTGCCACAGATGTATGAGCCTCTGGCCCAAGCCGTGGCCGATCTGGGGCCGTATGGAGCAATGATCGGCGTAGCTGGCGATATGGATATCATCATCCGCACGGCAGCCGATCCACTAGCGGTCGAAAACGCCCTGCACAAGACCGTCCACGAGGTTGATCCATTGCTGGCTGTTGCCAACGTCAACACGATGGATGAAATCGTGGCTGCAACTGAGTCTTCGCGGCGCTTCAACACCATAATTTTGACAAGCTTTGCTGGAATTGCGCTCTTGCTTTCGCTCCTCGGCATTTATGGGGTCATGGCATATTCTGTTTCGGAGAGGACGCGTGAGATCGCGATCCGGATGGCACTCGGTGCGACGCGAGGTACCGTCTTGTTGCGAACGTTACGATACGCATTTTCACTGACGACAATCGGCGTAGTTATAGGAGTAGCCGCATCGCTGGGATTGACCCGCCTGCTCTCCAGTCTGCTCTACGACGTGAAGCCACTGGATGCCCTTGTCATGATCGGCACGATCATCCTGCTCTTCATCTGCTCGTCATTAGCGGCATGGCTGCCCGCGCGCCGGGCAGCGTCTGTCGACCCCATGCAGGCACTGAGGACTGAATAAAAAAGTCGATATCGGCTATAGGAGCCTCGGAAGTCAGTTGGCGAAAACAGGGCATTTCATCAGTTGATGCGTAATTGAACCGGTTCTTGATCGCTTTGTATCGCCACTCCTGGTCAGTCGGCAAACCGGAGTAATTACGCCAACCTTTTGCCGACCTGGGTGCTGTGCCGGAGTTGCCAGCACAGGAGGAATCAGGACATCGTATAGTCGCACCTCTATGGGCCGGCAACGAGGAATACGGGATTCTCGAACGGTGGGATGGCGCCCGATACGACCGGGAATGAACTCACAGGCGAGGGGACGGTAGCCATGAGTACGTCGGCGGGATGAGGATCGGGGCCGACGTTGGAGGGGAACGTATCAATGACGGAGACGCTTCCGGCGTCACATTGCGAAACGTAAACCTTGAACGGGCTGTTCTTTCCGCCGCCCGAAGTAGCGGCGAAGACCCGGAAGCGTGCGGAGGAACAGCCGGTCTGAACTGTGTTCGAACTTTGCGGCAGCGCGATAGTCTTGGTGACAGTGGTGGTGCCTGGATCAATCACTGAAGCCTGCGCGCAGATGGTACCGTTTGCGTCCGCCTGATAGCTGGCAACGTAAGCGCGGCTGCCGTCCCCGAGCACCGTAACCGAGCTGGGGTGAACTGCGGAAGTACATCCCGAACCGGCGACCGCAGGAATGCCGACTGCTGCTCCGCTGCGAAGCGCTGGCGGATCGCTGGAAACGTCGAATACGCTGACCGAGCCAGCTGCCGGGTTCGTCACGTAAAGAAAATTTGAAAATTTGTCGTAAAACACGAAGTTCGCGCCGGCGCCCGCGGAAGCCGAGGAACTGGTCACGGCATTGGATAGCGAAGAGATGACCGATATGGTTCCGTTGCTGGCCAGGACATAGACATGAATGTTGTCAGCTCCTGCGACAGCCCAGACGGGTGAGCCTGAAACCGGAATCAGGGCGGCAATGCTGCCATCCACAGTGTTGATAGCGGTCACTTTGTTCGTGCCCTGATTGGCAGCGAAAATCTGCGAGCCATTCGGCAGTTCGGCGAGCGCAACCGGGCGCGAAGTGGAATCCGGCGCAGGCAGCGGATTCCCGGCGAATGCGGGATCTACCGGAATGGTCTGCACCACAACGTTGGAAGTGGTATTGATCATGGAGACGGTGCCATTAGCGGCATCGGCGACGTACATTTTCCCCGTTTCGGTACTGTGCACGAAAACCGGGGACGGGGAGCATCCACTGGCACAAAGTTGAGCGAGGTTGATGGTAGTCGCTTGTGCGCCAGAGGTTGCGATGCCGGCTGAGATGGTGCCGTCGCTGCTGGCGACGTAGTATCTGCTGCCGTCTGGAGTCAAGGCGGCATGGACCGGAAACACGCCTGTCGTGACTGCACTTGAGACCGAGTCGCCGGAGACGTCAATACGGCTGAATGCTCCGGGGTCGGCAACGCAGGGAGGCTGTGAACCGGAGGGTGAGCACGATCCGGAAGAAGACAGAACGTCATTCCCATTGGTGCTGATGGCGTACACAAAGTGGACAGCGGAGGGGTTGGGTGAAGGTCCGACGATAGGCTGGGCAACTGGGCGGTAAGTATCACCACAGGCGATGCATATGAGGAAAAGAATGGTGGCAGCGCCAAGACGAAGCGCTTGCGACCGGCTGCATTGCATACCAACACGCTGCTTCCGAGGGTCAGAAGTCATCATTCAGGAAATCATCCAGATCAGAAGAATGTTTATTCTAAAGGTAGAACGCAATCCGCGCCACAGATGTAGGATGCGCGATCAGGAGGAACTGCCGAGTGCCTGATTGTCAAATTGAAGGGAGACGGAACGGCCTCTGGGCGGTATTCGAAGATAAATAGAGCCGTTGCGCTAAAATTGCCTATGCCCGCAACCCAAACCCGTGAAATCACTCCAGCGCAACGTCTGGCGAATCTGCGATATGCCATTCGCGACCTGGCATCCGCGGCTGAAGCTGTTGTAAAGCAAGGACACAAGGTCCTATATCTCAACGTCGGCGACCCCAACATATTTGATTTTGCCACGCCTGAACATGTAGTCGAGGCGGTGGTGAAAGCGATGCGGGACAACAGGAACGGATACGCACCGTCGCCGGGAATTCCGCAAGCGTTGGAAGCGATTCGGGGCGAGGCGGCACGCAAAGGCATCACTACGGTCCAGGATGTATTCGTGACCACCGGCGCGAGCGAAGCGGTTGATGCGTGCCTGACGGCGTTGCTGAACCCGGGCGAGAATGTGCTGACGCCTGCGCCGGATTATCCGCTGTATTCGGCGGTGCTCTGTAAAACCGGAGCCGAACTAAACAGCTACTACCTGAATGAAGAAGATGGCTGGCAGCCGGAGCTTGATGACATCCGGCGCAAGATCAATCCGCGCACGCGCGGCATCGTGCTCATCAATCCCAACAATCCTACCGGCGCGATCTGCACGCGGAAGATGCTGGAAGATATTGCGGAGATCGCGCGGCAAAATAATTTGCTGATCATTGCCGACGAGATTTACGACAAGCTGATTCTTGATGGCGGCGAGCTGACTTCGCTTGCCGCAGTCGCGCCCGATGTGCCGGTGGTGACGATTGGCGGCCTGTCGAAGAATTATCTGGCGCCGGGATGGCGCATCGGATGGGTGATTGCGAGCGGAGAAGGCCCGGCAATTAAGCCGTATATCGAGGGCGTGCATAAGCTACTGCGGGCGCGGCTGTCGGCGAATCATCCGGAGCAGTACGCGATTAAGACGGCACTCGAAGGACCGCAGGACCATTTGATCGAAGTCAACGCGAAATTAAAGTCCCGGCGCGATCTAACCGTAGAAGCATGTAACGCGATTCCGCACGTGAGTTGCGTGCCGCCGCTGGGAGCGTTCTATGCGTTTCCGCGAATTGATATCCCGGAAGGCGACGACGTGTTCGTGAAGGAATTGCTGTTGCAGAAGCACATCCTCGTGGTGCACGGATCGGGATTCGGACAGAAGCCCGGCAGCAAGCACTTTCGGATCGTGTTCCTGCCGCAGGAAGACGTGTTGAAAAAGGCTTACGCGGAGATTGGGGACTTCGTGCGGGCCCGTTACTAGCGTTCAAACCGCTTAACCACGAAGGGTACGAAGGTACACGAAGGGAAAACCCACGTTCTTTCTTTTGTAAATCACTCAAATCGGCAATACGTGATTGATATCCACTCCCATATCCTGCCTGAGGTAGATGACGGTCCCAAGTCTTGGGAGACCGCCGAAGCCATGTGCCGGATGGCGGCACAGGATGGGATCGAGTACATGGTCGCGACGCCGCATGCGAACGAGCGCTACTTTTATGATCGCGCGTATCTGACGAACCTGCTGGGAAAACTGCAGCAGCGAATTGGCGAAAGACCAAAGCTTGGTCTGGGATGCGACTTTCATCTCTCGTTCGAGAACATGCAGAGCGCGATGCAAACGCCGGAAAAATATTGCATTGATCGGACCCGATACCTGCTGGTCGAATTCAACAATTTCAATATTCCGCCGCAAATGGACGAGTGGCTGGGGCAAATGTGCGAGCGGGAAATAACGCCGATCATTACGCATCCTGAGCGCAACCCGATCTTGCAGAAGAGCCTGGAGCGCGTTCTGCGCTGGGTGGAAACGGGGTGCGCGGCGCAGATAACCGCGTCAGTGCTGACCGGCTCATGGGGAGACCGTGCCGGCGAATCGGCGCAGTGGCTGTTGAAGAACAAGGCGGTGCATTTTTTGGCGACGGATGCGCATGACATTACCCGCCGGCCGCCGAATCTCTCAGAAGCGCGCAAAGTAGTCGCCAAGAATTATGGAGAAGAGATGGCGGAGGCGCTGGTCGAGGGGAACCCCGGAGCCGTAATCAGGAACGAACCAATTCGTAAGTGGTGAGGGTTAGTGGGAAGGCGAAATTCCCGGAACAGCCGTAGCCGGTGAATTGATCGGAGATAAGTTGTGAGAGGCCGGAGCTTTGGAAAATGCGGGGGCCGCAGGCTGTGTATTTGAGGCGCTTTGCGGCAGCTTGGGGCCAGTGGTCATGGCGCTCTCAGGATTCAGCAGGCGGTCGTGAGCAGGGCCCAATCCCAAACGAATCAGCGCGCGAGAATCAGGAACCTGTTTGGTCTGCCAGCCCTGGTCGGCCTGATAGCGGCGCATAGCTTCCTGTGTCGGAGCGTCCCAGGTGCCTGAAGGACTCCCGCTCAGGTAGTGGTCGCGGACCAACGCTTCCTGGATCTGTTGTGCCCGCTGGTTATCAATGGCAGCCTGGCCGCGTTTGTGGCCTTTTACTTTTTTGGCTGTATGACGCGTGGCTTTGGGGGCGGAGTGCTTGGTCCCTTTTTGTGGCGTCGGATGCACGGCTTTGGGATGTACGGCCTCCGGGTGTATGGGCTTGGGATGCTTCTTGGTTGTGGCGGCTGACGTCAAAGAAGAGCCGGCGAGAAGCAATGTTGCCACGGTTACCAACCCGGTTTGTCGCGAAAAAATCATCAACAAATCTCCATCCGAAAATAGCCAAATCCAGAAAGCCGGTCTACTTATTACGGCCGGCCAGCGTCACTCATGATCTCTTAAACCCGACTCCCGCGCCAGTGTCGCTAGTGCAGGTAATAGTTACGGAAGTGTCCCGGCGAGGAAAATGGTACCGCTGTTGCTCCCGCCGCCACGCTGCCGCACCAGGAACACGACATCCTGCCCGCTCTTCAAGCCAGTTTGGATGCGGTCGAAATCCTCTTCGCTGTTTACCGGTTGCTTATTGATCTCGAGGACAACGTCCCCGCGGGAGAGGCCAACGTCATCGGCGAACGAGCCCGGTTTTACTTCCTGAACGACGACGCCTTTTCCGGAAGGTACGTTCAATCGGTCGGCCATTTCCGGTGTCAGTGCGCGAACCGTCGCGCCCAGCTTACTCTGTTTGGGCGTGGATTCTTCTCCGTTTTCTTCTTCCTCGCCGAGACGGGATGCAAACAGCTTGGCGCGATCGGCAACCGTCACGGCTGCTTCCTGCTTCTGACCGTTGCGAATGTAGCCGAGGTTCACTTTCTGACCGGGCTTTCGGCTGGCGATATCGGCGACGAGTTCATCGCCATTCTTGATCGGCTTGCCATCGACGGAGACGATGGTATCGCCAACCTTCAACCCCGCACGATCAGCCGGGCTGCCTGCCACCACGCTTGAAACTGTAATACCGGACTGCACGCCATACACGCGCGAGATGGCCGGGTTTTCCTGCGCATTGAATTCGATTCCGATGGAACCGCGCTGTACGCGGTGTTCCGGCCCGGTTAGCTGGTTATAGACCTGAACAACAGTGTTCGAGGGAAGCGCGAAACCGACGCCAGCATAGGCATTGGTGTCGGTCAAAATAGCGGTGTTGATGCCGATGACTTCACCATCCATGTTGACCAACGGGCCACCGGAGTTGCCGGGATTAATTGCCGCGTCGGTCTGAATGAAAGATTGAAACTGCCGATTGGGAACGATGTTGCGGCCTTTGGCAGAGACGATACCGGCAGTGACAGTTGCCTGCAATCCGAAGGGACTGCCTACGGCGAGCACCCAGTCGCCGACCTGCATGCTGTCAGAGTTGCCAAGTTTTGCGATGGGGAGAGTCTTATCAAGTTCAATTTTGATAACGGCGAGATCGGTTTCCTGGTCGCTGCCGATGACTTTTGCGTCGTGCTGAATTCCGGGAGGATCATCCTGCAGCCGGACGCGAATGCGGTCGGCCTTTTCGATCACGTGGCGATTGGTGACGATGAATCCTTTGGGATCGACGAGGACGCCGGAGCCAAGTGAGCGCTCACGGATGGGGCCAGCGTTGTCCTGATTGCCGAAAAATTTGTCGAAGAAGTCGCCGAAGGGATTTTCCTGATCGTCGTTGGGGCCGCCTTGACCGCCACCTGGATTCTGGCCGCCACGGCGGCGCACGGAAGGTTTGATTGTGGATTCGGTGTTGATGTTGACGACGGCAGGCTCGAGCGTCTTGGCGATTTGCGAAAACTGACTGGAGAGCTGGCGGGGCGCAGGCACGCTGAGGGGGGTGGCGTCGGAGGACCGCTTTTCCTGCCCTCTTACATGGCCAGAGACGACGGTGCCGATTAGAATGCCGACTGTCAGGGTCAACAGGATGGCCAGTGTAGATGCTGGCTGGTTGGCTTTGAAACGGGCCCAAAGCTTCTTGGCGCGCTCTTGCATGTGAAATGCCTCCGACTTTCCAAACCACTGATTATACCGCTGTTAAGAGACGAACAGACAGGAGTCAATAAGGCTTCTGTAGTTAGACGCGCGAGGGCGGGAAAGTGTTGTGAATGGCGGAGCAAGAACTGCTCTGATGCGACTTTGCGCCGGTCATCTACCGAAGCTACAGACGCTCCTTAACCCGGCGGTGGTCGTTTTTCGTAATCAGCGATTGCATTCAATTAAAGCGGCTGGTGCAAGCTACGACGTTCTTTCTTGAGCGACCGGTGGAACATCACCTACCAAAGGGTGAAATTAAGTTTGTCGAGCCAGATCGAATAATCGTACATGCCGCTGTTGCCGTCCTGCTGGTAGTTGATGGTTATGCCACTCCAGTTCGTGCTGCCCGGAGCCTTGTAAATGTTCAAAGTGTGAGTTGTTCCATTCAAAGCGATGGACTGGTACAGGAGGCGTCCGTCAGACGTTCTCTGCACCTGGATTACAACATGATTCCAGGCATTGTTCTTCGGGTAGCAGGAAGCACCAGTCGGCACCCATTTCTTATTCACATTGTCATATATGTCCCACTCGTGTCCGCCAGCAATTCTGCACTCGTGTCCCCAAATGAAGCCCTTCCCCTGGGTGAACTGATTGATATCAAATTCAAGAGCCTGGGAATAGGAAATATTCTGGGCATAGAAATAAGCGTCGTAGATGAAGTTGTGGGCATTGTTGGTCAAAGTGTTGCTGTAATCAGGCAGCCCTTGCGAGGAGAATGATCCCACAAGGTGATTGTTCCAGAGGATATCTGAATAAGGCCTCGTGCCTCCGATACTGTGCCTTACGGAACTGGTTCCACTGAGTGCAGGCGACCAAATTCCCGTCGTGCGTGACCAATTTATGGTGCTTCCTGTCGGTGAACAGGAGCTGCAGATTGACCAACTGGGAGAAAGTAGTGCATACCCAGACCAGCCTTTCGCTTTTTCGATGTTGTAAAACTTGTGATAGTAGGGGCTAGTGGATTGGCAGAGCGCGGTGGAGCACACGGTCGCCGCCACGAGGCACAGGATCGGTCGATACCGTTTCATCTAAGCTTTCTCCAGCAAGCAATGTATGAACGTTGCGTAGAGATTAGACGGCGACCTACTTAGGTTGGCTGAAATCCTTCAAATCAGACGAGATTGCTAAATGAGAAGTTCAGGCGAAAGAATTGCGAAGAGGCTTTGAGGATGAAAGGCTTTCGGTTCGAAATTCGTGCATCGAGAGAGTCGTCCCGAAACTGGTCAAAGTAATATCGCGATGTTGCGCCAACAGCCGCATGGGTTCCGGTTTGCGGGCTAGGCGGGTATGGTTCGCGGGAGACCGCAAGCTCATCGCCTGATGCAATTTATTCAGGGGCAACTCCGAAATCGGCAGCAGATTCTAAGGTGCCCGGCAGCGTTGTGCTGCGGAGGCCGATATGCGCGTCGGTGCCCTTCTCGTTTCTCTTCTGCTGTCTCAATTGGCAATGGCTGGCGGCGTGACCGTGCCCTAGTTAGGTAGAGAGGATTTACCCGGCCTACTTAGTAAACAACCGACCACCCATCACTCTGTATGCAGGGCGTTTGTCGCGAGTCATTCAACTCCGATTTCTAGAATTTTAAATTCGGAGATTTTTCAGGCGCATCCCTGGTGGTCCTGAAAATGGCGTTACTGGTCCTGGAGCAGCTCAAAAGTAAACCCGCCGGAAGCGCCGTCGAGCGCGATTAATGTCGCGTTCTGAAGAGAAGTGAGATTGATGGGACCGGTGTCGAGCAGAATGCTCTTGGTTCCGGGTGAAGTCATGAATACTTCGTAGTTCCCGGCGGGAGTGAGAGTATAGCCGCCGTCCTGGTTGAGGCCGAGATTCGTGGCGGCCGGGGTGGCGCCGTTGATACCGTTGCCGGCAGCAACAATGTAAACGTCTGCTGGGCCCATGCTCACCGATGCGTTGACTACGCGGATGTATCCGTTACCGGTGGATGAAGTGGTGCCGCCATCGGTCAGAACCAGAGACTTTACGCCAGAGCCTGGGCCGGTCAGCAAAACCGTGGTATTGCCGCTGCTCGTGATCGGGACCGACAGGTCGAGAAGCGGCGAGGTGGAATTCACCGGCACAGCCTGAAGGTGCCGGGAACCGGCTTTCACGCTGATGTATCCGCTCGAATTGCCGTAGGCCATGTTGGAAGTCTCGGTGATGCCGTCGATCAGCATGTCAACGTGAGGAGCCGATGGTGAAGCTTGAACGAAGCGCAGTTCACCAGTATCGCTACTGCTGCTACCACAGCCAACTGCAAAAATCATTGCCAAAAAAATCGCCGCGACTGCGATACATCTTCCCAAAATCGGCCTCCGGTGCAAGCTTTTGTTTATCAGAAATCCGGGAATTCAGGAAATAGGATGCGGGTGGGTGCCCGAAATGATGCGTTGATTCAAACCGCTTTAGCTCAGCGGCCACTCACCGTGGCACCAGCGAAAAATTAACGGTGATTTGCGTGTCTACCTCGACCGGATTGCCGTTAAGCAAGTATGGCTTGTATTTCCATTGTTTGACGGCATCGAGTGCCGCCTGGTTCAAGAGTGGCGAGGGACTGTCAATCACGTCCAGAGTTTGAATATTGCCATCCGTCCCAATCACAGCATGCATAACCACCAAACCTTGTACTCTTGCCACTTTGGCCATCTGTGGATATTCAGGTTGAACCTTGCTCAGCAGAAGGCCCTGCGTAACGCTGGCTGAAACACGCACCCTTTGCCGGCGCGTAGAACTTCCCAAGTTGGCCGGGCCGTTCTGCGCGGCGGGTGCAGCCAACTGAGTTGTTCCTGGCTGAGCATATGCTGGCGAAATGCCCCCAGCAACTCCTCCCAGAGGTTTTTGTATTGTTTCTCCCCGGCTCAGGCAGGTGGTCGCCTTGCCGTCGGCGGCAGCGCGGATCGCGCCGCCCTCGTCGGAACAAAACGCTCGCTGGCCGGAGTTCGGGACCTCCGGTTCTGCGGCAACTTTGTAGTGCGTGGAATCGCAACCGGAGATGGCGAAGATGTAGCCGTTCTTTTTTCCTTCCATAAGCTGCCGGTCATACAAGTAAATTCGATGATCGGGAGTCTTATTCGCATCGGCCAACGCGGAGAGGGAGCAAGCATAACCGCCTTGAGCGCCCGAGTACTGTTTCTCCGCACCGACGATTGATTGCACCGCATAGATCGTCATCTGCTCGTTTTGGCTGCGTTGACGATCTTCAATGCTCTTGAGGAATGCGGGATCAGCAAGCGGGAGTTTCACGGTCACGTCAACTTCGTTCAAGCGCCAGACATCGGACTGCTGGACCATAAGAAATGTGAAGCGCGGGATGAAGGGCAGCACCTCTTCTTTGGCGTTCTTAGTAATGTGCACCGCAAGCTCAATCTGGTCTTCGTCTCCGGTCAAGTCGTCGCCCTCGACGGTGAGTTCAGCTTCAGTTTCGTCATGCGGATCTGAGGTGCTGAGGAGAATCGGGCCGGTTTCGAAGGTTTCAAACTTCCCTCCGCCGGCTTTTGCTTGTGCGGCGAACATGCTGAACTCGTCAAGCGCGTTCATACCGTTGCCGGTGCCCATTTTCTTCAGAGTGCTGCGAGTCACGTCAGGCAGGTGTTTTTCGAAGTGATTAGGTGCATTGCCAAAGAACATTTCGATGAGCGCCTGGCGCGCGGACTGGGGCGGGGGAGGGGCTTGGGGCGCGGCAAAGCGTGAAGAAACAATCAAGACAAAGGCGAGAAAGAGTGGGCGCATATGCACCTCCCGGAACGACCGTTGGAAGCGTACCAGAGTTGTTCCTGCGGGTTAGGACACGAGAGTGGATCGGAAGGTTCCCCACGGGCACCCCAACACTGCATCGAATGTGCAGAATTGTGCACTCTGCGGAATGGTTACCCTGTAGTTCGTCGTCGGCGGAGTAGCCATTCCAAGCATCCTATTTTCAGCAACTTACCATCGTTGCGCTGACTTCCGGAATTCTGATCGACTTTGGCCGGGCAAGTGCAATTTCGAAGGCAAGCAAAGAGGCCGTAAAACCAGTGATTTCGACCCTCTTCTTTCGTGATTCTCGACCCGACCTGAGCCGCTCCTTCAGCAAGAGCGGCACCTTTTTTTGCCAACCCTGATTTCCCGCCAATCGCCTCTTTCGAAACTGTGGCCCCAGGAATGGGGCCGCTTTTTTTTGCGAATTGAATCCGAGAGTGGGATAAGTGAATCCTGTGTTCTTTAGCCCGATTGACGAATTGAAGAATTGACGGATTGAAGAATTGTCGAACTCCGGGAGACGGTTGCATTGGTTCGCAATTCGTAAATCCCTAAATTCGGCAATTCGTAAATTTTCAAACTGGTAAGTTCGACAATTCACAATCTCGACCATTCGCAAATTGTCCAGAGGTGGGAATGCGCCATACACCCGCACTGCTGTTTTTATTGTTTCGGCTCGCATCCGTTGGTTCTGCTCAGCAAGGGGCGTCTCCGCCGGCATGGGCGAAGGTGCCAGAGGAGGCGGAGTCGGCGACGCGCGCCTTTTCTCCGCAGTTGAGGAGCGAACTCGCGCAGATTCGCGACGCCGCCATGCAGGACGATTACGCTTACAAAGAACTGGAGCACATCACCGACAGCATCGGGCCGCGTACGCAAGGTTCAGCGCAGGCGGACGCCGCCGTACATTACGTTGCGGACGAATTGAGAAAGCTGGGGTTGGAGGTTCATCTGCAACCGGTTCCGGTGCGGCAGTTTCTGCGCGGCGAGGATACTGCGGAACTGGTCCAGTATCCGGGACAAGTGGCTGGAGCGAAACAGAAAATCGTGCTCACAGCACTTTATGGAAATGCGCCGACCCCGGAAGGCGGCGTGACCGGTGATGTGGTCGTCGTACACAGTTTCGACCAACTCAAGGCCCTCGGGAGGGGGAAGGTCGCGGGCAAGATTGTTCTTTTCGAGGTCCGCTTCGACTCGCGCCAGGCTTTGGCGGGGCGCTCGGGGGATGCTTACGGGGATGCGGTTGAATATCGCAGTGTGGGTGCCCAAGCCGCCGCGAACGCGGGAGCCGTTGCGTGTCTTGTGCGGTCTGCAGGAGACGGCGCCTATCGTCTGCCGCATACGGGGTGGAGCGTGGATGCGAACATTCCGGCCGCGGCGTTAACGGCTGACGATGCAGATCTGATTGCGCGGCTGGCAGAGAAAGGCCCGGTAAAAATCCATCTCTCTTTGCCCACACGCGTAGGCCCGGAGGTGCAGAGCTACAACGTGATTGCGGATCTGAAGGGATCGGAACATCCCGAGCAGGTGGTCATCGTTTCCGGGCACATCGACTCATGGGACTTGGGTACGGGGGCCATTGATGATGGCGCCGGACTGGTTCAGGCAATGGAAACTGCGGAACTGATTCACAAGCTGAACCTGCATCCCAAGCGGACCATCCGGGTGATTGCGTGGATGAACGAAGAGGCAGGAGCCACCGGGGCTGACACTTACGCGAAGGAACAGGCGGGAGAGGTGACGAATCATTTCGCAGCAATTGAAAGCGATGAGGGAGCGGAACACCCGCTCGGCTTTAAGGCGAAGCTCAGCCCGGCAGCGCAGCAGGAGCTCTCACCGGTGCAGGATGCGCTGCGTCCGATTGGAGCGAATCTGATTCAGTTGGTGTCGGAATCTCCCGCCACCGACATCGAGCCGCTCGCGAACAAAGGAGTTCCAGCTATTGCGGTCTGGCAGAATGCATTGAAATACTTCACCTACCATCACACTGCGGCTGACACTCTGGACAAAGTCGTTCCGGAAGAGTTGCGCGAGAACGCCGCATGCATGGCGGTAATGGGCTATGCGTTGGCGGAGATGGCGGGGCCGCTGGCGAAATAGGAATTGGGCTTTGGGCTCTGGGCTCTGGGCTTTGGGCTCTGGGCTTTGGGCTCTAGGCTCTGACTACCTTCGGGAGTCAGGCTGATCTTTTGAAAGATCTCATCAAGCCGCTCAGCAATCGTCCAGCCTCATTCGTTCTCGATATCAACTCGTCGGCTTGTGTCTCGTCCACATACGAGAGTTCTTTGGCCAACTTGAGTTGTGTTTCAAGTTCGAATAAAAAACCTTTCGCATTTGAGAGAAAATGCAGCAGCTCTTTGTCGGACGATCGGCCTTTCCCTTCCGCGATGTTGCTCACAACAGAGACTGCGGCCCTGCGTAGCTGACTTGCGAGGACTTCGGAAAATTCCGTGTGGCGAATAAACGGTTAATGTAAGGTTGAATGCTTTCTGCCAGACTTCCAAGTCTCTGAATGTGCCGCTCATCTCTGTTTCTGTGACTTTCAAGATAGACTCTGAGCGGTCCGACGCCAAGCTTCGATTGAAATAAATCGGGGCCTCGTTCCAAATCGGTCCAAAGGCCAAAGCCCCAAAAATAAGGCGTGCAGAGCCACTGCGCATGAACCTGAAGCCTTTGGGCGAGTTGACGCATCTTAATTGACGCGCATATGATTCCGGTTTGGTTTTTGCGTCCCCTTAGTTGAAAACTGGGAGATGCAGTTTGGAAGTCAGATGGACAAAAAGAAGTTAGAAGGCTTTAAAAAGAAATTAGAGACGCGGCAGCAGGACTTGCGGCGCATGGTTTCGCGCACGCAACAGGATGGCCGCAGTGCCGACGATGACACGGCGCAGGACATCGCCGACAAAGCCGCGAGTTCGTATAACAAGGAATTCCTGTTTCACCAGAGCAATGCCGACCGCCAGCTACTGATGATGGTGGAAGGTGCTCTGGCCCGCATCCGTGAAGGCAGCTTCGGGGAGTGCATTTCCTGCGGCAATGAGATCAATCCCAAGCGGCTGGAAGCGGTGCCGTGGACTCGCCACTGCATCGAGTGCCAGGAAAAGCTCGAAAAGGGCATCCTGGAAGAAGCCTCAAGATAGGTCTCAGAGCATCGAAAGTTTCTGGCTATGTCGATCGAATCCAGTGTCTAACCGTGTTGGTTGCAACTCTGAAACCAGTGTCGAAGCCCCCAATTTGATAGACTGAATCTTCCGATTCCAGGCAGAAGGGAAGTTTGTGCGCGCAGACACCCGTCGTCAACTTAAGCAAGATAAATTCAGCCGCACCACGATCCAGGTAGCGGAGCAGACCGTTCACTGGAGCGTAGAACACAAAGGCAAAGTAATCACCGGCGCCATCGTGGCGGTGGTTGTGGTTTCGGCGGTCCTCGGCGCATGGTACTACCTTGAGCAGCAGGACGAGAAAGCCAGCGTGGACTTCTCGCGGGCAGTGCAGACCTTGAATACTCCGGTTCGGCCTGCGGGAATGCCGGCCCAGCCAAACGATCCGAGCTTTGCGTCGGTAACGGACCGGGCGACCGAAGCGCACAAACAATTCCAGGCGCTGGTAAATAAATATCCACACACGCGGTCGGCGGATTTCGGCCACTATTTTCTGGGAGTGACTTCCGCCAGTCTGGGCGACAATGTTGCGGCGGAGCGGGAATTAAAGGAAGTTGCCGGATACCACAACGCCGAGCTGTCTTCGCTTGCCAAGATGGCGTTAGCTTCCCTGTATCGCAACATCAATCGTTCACAAGACGCGATCAACCTCTACAAGCAGCTCATGCAGTCACCGACCAGCACGGTGGGAAAGACGGCCACAGAGGTTCAGCTCGCAGAAACCTATCAGGACGCGGGGAATACTGCTGAGGCGAAAAAGCTATACGAGCAGCTTCAGAAGGAAAATCCGCAGGGTGATGTTGGACAGTTTGCGGCGTCAAAGCTGCAGGAGCTGAAGTAGGTTTTGCTGGATTTGGAAAACCGCAACGGGTTTTCAGTCCTTGTCCGGAGGAGTTGTAGAAGTGGGCTTTTCTGTAGAACCTTTTCTAAGGCCTGCCCGCGCCAGTAACAAACTTCGGTCGCGTAATTTCTCCAATAGTTTCAATTTCTCCGCAAAGGTGAGCGCAGCTAAGCGTTTGCGAGTTTCGGATTTACTCATGTGTCAGCCAGGTATTTGCGTCTAAACTCATCCCACTTGGATTCTAACTGATGGCGATCCAAGATTGCCTTTAGCTTTGTCTGGTTCAAGTTTGCTTGATCAAGAAACTGGAGAACGCGGTTGTAATCTTTAGCGCGACCAGTGCGCAGGGCGATGGCAACTAGATGTTCTGCGCTCAAGACAAAAGTTGGAATCCCTTCCACATCAGCCTGTACCGCATGTTCGAGAGCTTCTTCCTCAAGAGGATTGCTGGCAGGGAGGAACTGCACCGGCCAGTCTCCGATCACAATGTGTTCGCCTTGTTCTCGGCAGCCGTGCCTCTTCAGATATTCATAAATCGGAGCGAGGCTCGTTAATGAGCTAGCCGCGCCGGTAGGAAGAACCACGAAAATGTCCACATCAAAGGTGGCCGACGGCTCAAGGTAGAACGTGGCGCCGACTGCACCACCGATCGCGTACTTGCCTACCATTCCCGCTGCCTGCATGCGGTTTACGATTTCGAGGGTGGTTTTCACGTTTGACAGATTTGCTCAGACTGTTTGTGTAAGGTACCACGATGCCTTTAGCGCTACTCTGGGCAGTCGATTTTCTTTTTCCGGCGTTTCGGCATAGGATGTTTCGTTCCTCCCCATGCCGAACTTTACTCTTCGAGTTAACGGCGCTGAGAAGACAGTGGATGTCCAACCGGACACCCCATTGCTCTGGGTACTTCGCGACTCGCTTGAACTGACTGGTACGAAATATGGTTGCGGCGCGGGATTCTGCGGGGCGTGCAGCGTGCATGTTGACGGGAAACTGACGCATTCCTGCACTACGACGGTGACGCAGGCGGCAGGCAAAAACGTCACGACTATTGAAGGTCTGAGTGCGAATGGTCTGCATCCGCTGCAGAAGGCGTGGATTGCGGAAGACGTGCCGCAATGTGGCTACTGCCAGAGCGGGCAGATCATGGCGGCTGCGGCGTTATTAGCGAAGACCGTGCATCCTTCCGATTCCGAAATTACCGAGTTCATGGCGGCGAACATCTGCCGCTGCGGAACTTATGCGCGAATTCAGCGGGCCATTCGCAGGGTAGCAAACGGCGGAGGCGCGAAATGAGCGCACTGTCACGCCGGGCTTTTCTTAAGACTTCGACGGTAGCCGGAACCGGGCTGGTGATCGGACTGTATCTGCCTTCCGGCGCGCAGGCCGACGGGCAGAATGCTTTTGGGCCGAATGCGTACGTGAGTATTGCGCCCGACGGCAAAATCACGATCGTGGTAGCGAGATCAGAGATGGGCCAGGGTGTTCGCACGTCACTGCCCATGATTCTTGCCGAAGAGCTTGAGGCCGACTGGAAACAGATTGCGATCGAGCAGGCGGGCGCCAGCACGTTGTTTGGCGATCAGACGACCGGCGGCAGCGCCAGCGTGCGCACTTGCTGGGACCCGATGCGCAAAGCGGGAGCCCAGGCGCGCGAGATGCTGATCAGCGCGGCGTCGCAACAATGGAATGTGAAACGCGAAAGTTGCAAAGCCGAAGACAGCTTCGTGATTCACGCGACATCTGGACGCAAATTGAGTTTCGGATCGCTCGCGACGGCGGCGGGCAAGTTGCCGGTGCCAGACGATCCGCCTCTGAAGGCAGGCAATTACAAGATTGTTGGCAAACCATTGCCACGTCTGGATACGCCGTCCAAAGTTGATGGATCGGCGGTATACGGCATCGATTTCCGCGTGCCCGGAATGAAATACGCCGCACTGGCGCGTTGCGAAACCGTCGGCGGAAAAGTCGCGAGTTTTGATGCGAGCGCGGCGAAGCAGATGCCGGGTGTCAGTTTCGTGGACAAGATCAGCGACTCGGCGGTTGCTGTAGTCGCTGACAGTACCTGGAACGCATTCAAGGCGAGGCGGGCGCTGAAAGTCACATGGGACGAAGGTCCGAATAAGGAGCTGACTTCGGCGGGAATTCTCGATGCGTTGAAGCATGCTGACGAAAGCAAGGCGGCCAAGTTCTTCGCGGCGGGCGATGTGACAAAAGCCACGGGTAAAAAGGTGGAGGCCGAATATCATTTGCCCTTCATGGCGCATGCTCCCATGGAGCCGGGGAACTGCGTTGCTCATTTTCGCGAAGACGAGTGCGAAATCTGGGGACCGACGCAGGTGCCGCAGGATTGCCGCGATACGATCGCACCGCTGATTGGGTTAAAGCCGGAGCAGGTGAAGGTAAATATCACGCTGTTGGGCGGAGGCTTCGGGCGGCGGCTTGAGCACGACTACGCCGTAGAAGCGGCGCTGGTTTCGAAAGCGATCAATGGCCCAGTAAAGGTTGTCTGGACGCGCGAAGACGACATGCGTTGCTCGACGTACCGGCCGGTAAGTTTGCATAAATTGTCGGCGACGCTCGATCAGCACGGCTGGCCGATCGCCTTCAGCCATCGCATTATCGGCCCGTCAATTAATGGACAGAAAGGTTCGCAACCGGTGAATGGGGTGGACGCCGACTTTCCTGACGAGACTTCGTTCCTGTACCCGATTCCAAACGTCACCCTTGACTTTGTCCCGACCGAAACTCCGGTCCCGCTGGGCTGGATGCGCTCCGTGTATGCATTGCAAATGGGATTTGCCAGCGAGAGTTTTATTGATGAACTGGCGGAGGCAGCAGGAAAAGACCCGCTGGAATACCGGCTGCACCTGCTTTCGACTGATCAGGACATTAAGTTCTTCGACGCGGTATGGCGCACTCAACGCATGCGCAATGTTTTGAAACTGGCAGCCGAGAAGGCAGGCTGGGCCAAGCCTCTGCCCAAAGGGCGCTATCGGGGAATCGCGTGCTTCGGATGTTTCAGCACGTACGCCGCGCAGGTTGTCGAGATTTCTATGGTGGGCGATGAGCCGAAGGTTCACCGAGTCGTGGTTGCGCTCGACTGCGGCCAGGTTGTTAATCCCAACATTCTGGAACAGCAGATACAGGGCGCGGTTGTGTTCGGCCTGGCGAATGTTCTGCGGGCGCAGATCACGATTGATAAGGGCCGCGTGGTGCAGGGAAACTTTGACACTTATGAACCCATTCGCATGAATCAGGCGCCGATCGTCGAAGGGTACTATGTGCCCAGCACTGAGGCACCCACGGGTGCAGGCGAGCCTCCCATACCCCCGCTTGCGCCGGCGCTGTGCGGTGCGATTTACGCGGCGACCAAAAAAAGAATTCGGGCACTCCCGATCATGAGTTGAATTGACGCGCTCCCTCTGTGTTTCTCGGTGGCAAAAACAAAAGCTTTAACCACAGAGGGCACGGAGGTTCACAGGGAGGTCTGATCGATCATCAAATCTCTATGCGCAAAATATTTTTCTTCTTCGCTATGGTTGTGTCTTTCTCGTGTTTCGCACAAACCAATGTCTCTATTGCCCAGCGCCGGGCTGCACATCTTCGGCATGGCATCAACCTGAGTGAGTGGTTTGCGCAGGTCTACGATCCCAAGGGCTACACGAAAGAACATCTCGTAGGCTGGGTGACCGCTGACGACATCGCCCTGATCAAGTCGATGGGCTTCGATCACGTGCGGCTGAGCATTAATCCTGAACCGATGATGCGGCATAACATGGCGGATCACCTGCCGCCGGATTATGTCGGCTATATGGACGATGCGGTCAAGATGATTCTCAATCAGGGGCTGGCAGTGATCATTGATATGCATCCCGAGAGCGAGTTCAAGGCACGTCTCGTGAAGGAGGACAGCTTCGTCGAGCAATTTTCAGATTATTGGCGCGCGATTGCACGACACTATTCCATCTACGATCCGGAAAAGGTTTATTTCGAAGTTCTGAATGAGCCTGAGTTCCGCGATCCCTACCGGTGGGCCGGGGTGCAGGCGAAGCTGGCGAACTCGATTCGCGAAGGCGCGCCGCAGCACACGATCATCGCCGCGGGCGCGAACTGGTCAGACGTGCAAGACCTGCTGGCGATGACGCCGTTACCTGATTCGAACGTAATTTATAACTTCCATTTTTATGATCCGCACACATTCACGCACCAGGGTGCCACCTGGGGAGTGAACTACTGGCATTTTGAAAATAAGTTGGGCTATCCGGCGAGCATGGAAACGGCAGAGAAAGTAGCAGCCGCGGAGCCCGATCCGGTGAACCGCTTAACCATTCTGCGTTATGGACTCGACCATTGGGATGCGCACCGGATCGATGTCGAAATCGGACAGGCTGCTGAGTGGGCCAAGCACTGGAACGTGCCGCTGACCTGCAATGAATTTGGCGTGTATCGCCGCGTTTCTGATCCGCAGGACCGGGCGCGATGGCTGCACGATGTCCGGACTACGCTCGAGCACGACGGGATTGGGTGGAATATGTGGGACTTCGGCGCCCGCGATAACGGCAGCGGCTTCGGCGTGGTGAACGGCCCGAAGGAAGGGCCGAACACGGCGGACGAGGTTACGGTGAAGGCACTGGGGTTGAAGCAGTAATCGAGTGTGGCGTAATTATTCGAGACCTTCCCGTGACAAGAGCGCGAGTAAGTCCCTAGACCCGTGAACTACACGCGGAATTTCCACTGCTTCATCTCTCACCCGATAAATGATTACCCATTTCTTGAACCCTGAAACCGTAAAGACTCGAACTGAGCTTAGTTCTGTGGACCGTAGCGTAAACTGCCACCCGATCCGCGGCTGACCTGCTAAGAGATTGAACGTGTGGTGTGCGGCGACTAGAAAGCGATGGCCAACGTGAGAGCCACTATGAGCCGCGAGATAAATTGCTTGATCCTGAATGTCTTGATCCGCCTTGGGCCGGATCAGATATCGAGCCTTCATCTGCCGCTGTTGAGAAACTCATGCAGCTTACGGTGCTTCTCTTCCCAATAATCTGGGCCTGGTTCGATCGGATCTCCGGAATCGATGCCTTCGATTGCGAGTGATTCAAGTTCAGTGAGCGCTTGCTTGTCCGTTTTGACGAGCCGCTCAAGATATTGCTCGACGGAAATCCCTTCGGCGGCGGCGTTGGCACGAAGTTTGGTCTCAAGCGCCGGATCCACGGTAATTGCCATTCGAACCTCCGCCTACCAATTCTACCCCAGCTTCTTCGCCACCAGTTCGTTCACCAACTGCGGATTGGCCTGGCCCTTGGAGAGTCTCATCACTTGGCCTACAAAGAATGCGGCGACCGTTTTCTTGCCCGCGCGGTACTGTTCGACTTGTTTAGGATTTGCGGCGATGACTTCGTCAATGATTTTTTCCAGTGCGGAAGTATCGCGCGACTGCTCGGGTCGCCCTTCTTCTTCGTAAACCTCAGGGAAGTCTTTGCCGCGCTCGAAGCACAGGTCGAAAAGGTCCTTCAACATCTTTCCCGAGATTGCGCCGTTTTCAACCAGGTCGGCGGCGATTGCGAGGCCCTTCATTGAAATCGGCGACTGCTCGATTTCCAGTCCCTTGGCTTTCAAGCGGCCGAGCAATTCGCCCTGGACGAGGTTGGCTACGCGCTTAGGATTTTTCGCCGCTTTCGCCGCGGACTCAAACTGATCCGCGAGAAACTTGGTCATGGTGAGCGTGTGAGCATCTCCGGCCGTAATGCCGTAGTCGGTCATCATCCGCTTGCGGCGGGCTTCGGGCAGTTCCGGCAAGGTGCGCTTGATTTCCTCGCGCCATTTTTCATCGACAACCAACGGCAGCAGATCAGGCTCGGGGAAATAGCGGTAATCGTGCGCCTGTTCTTTCGAGCGCATACCATAGGTTTTGCCCTCGGCGGAGTTGTAAAGACGGGTCTCCTGCGTAATTTTCCCGCCGGACTCGATCACTTCAATCTGCCGTTCAATCTCGTACTCGATTGCTTCGCGAATGAAGCGGAATGAATTTACGTTCTTGACTTCAGTTTTGGTTCCAAACTTCTTCTCGCCGCGCGGACGCACGCTGACATTGGCGTCGCAACGCAGAGAGCCTTCTTCCATATTGCAGTCGCTGACGCCGGTATAGAGGATGATTTCTTTCAGGCGGGTCAGATATTCGTAAGCTTCGTCGGGAGTCGCGATGTCAGGCTCGCTGACGATCTCGATCAATGGCACGCCGCTGCGGTTCAGGTCGATGGCCGTCGTGTCACTGGCGCCGGCAAAGCCCTCGTGCAGGCTCTTGCCAGCATCTTCTTCAAGATGAACCCGCGTGATACCGATCCGCTTCAAGCCTGATGCGGTCTCGATTTCAATGAACCCGTGCTCTGCCAGCGGCTTGTCGTACTGCGAAATCTGGTATCCCTTGGGCAGATCGGGATAGAAATAATTCTTGCGAGCAAAAATCGATGTTTCGCGAATCTGGCAATTCAAGGCCATGGCCGCGAGCGTGGCGAACTCGACGGCTTTGCGATTCAGAACCGGCAAACCCCCAGGCAGGCCGAGACAGACTGGGCACACGTTGGAATTGGGAGTGGCTCCAAAACGAGTCGAGCAGGAGCAGAAAATCTTGCTCGCTGTTAGCAACTGGACGTGCACTTCCAGGCCGATGACCGGCTCATATTTCGACCGCGCAGATACCGAGTTCTCTACGGATGTGGCCATGATTTTAAAATTATAGGGGAAGTGGGTTTTGAGGACTTCGGATTGCACTATTGGGTTTTCAAGGTTGGCTAAATCTTGAGTCGTCCACGTCGGATCGTCAGCCTTTTGAGGTCCCGGGAGCGGGAAGTGGGACAGGATCCCGATCCTCTTTGGCCTCGCCCTGCATCAGCTCAACGATCACCGCGAACAGACGGTTGCGGGTCTCAACTCTGACTCCGGCACGAGTGATATAGCGGATCAAGATGTCGACACCAGCTCCCGCCGGCCTAAGATTCACCGACGGCATGGCGCTGAACTGTGGCGATCCTTCTTCGTGCGTCACCCTCTTCCATTCCGCTTCGGCCATTATTGCGTCCGCTTCCGTTATCTTCACCGTCGATTCATAAATCGATTTGAGAAGAGGGTGGATACTCTTATCCGGAGGAACGCTGATCTTAATCTCGTCCCACATCCACTGCCCTACAGTTGAGAAGTTGAAATACTTGCCGCGTATTGCATAGCCGTTCAAGAACGAGACCCTTCTGCCCGTGGGATGGCCATGGGCGGTCCAGTTTCCCGTCTCCAGCAGCCAAGTCCGGAACAGTCCGAGCTGTACCACCTCGCCGCCGACACCATCAATTTCCACCCAGTCCCTGACCCTCACCCCGTTTGGCCCCATCAAAACAAACCAACCGCAGAACGCCAGAATGAAATCCTGGAATACCACCGTCAGTCCTGCAGTTACCAGGCCGAGGATCGTCGGCATCTGCTGCGGTACACCGAAAATGATCAGCAGAATTAGAATCAGGCCGACCAGTTGCGTTCCCAGGTTTAAAACTGTTTTCAACGTCTGCTTCTGGCGAGGATCGTGAACGATCTTCTCCAATGCCAATTGGAGAGCCCAGCCCGCCAGAATTACCACAACGCAGATCGCCGCGATGAATGCCAGTGATTGCAATACCAGGTGAATCGCGATCTTTTGCTGTAACTCAGCCTGCTGTCCCCATCGCCCGTAGAGCGCCGCGAGCTGTTGTTGCGCTCCCAGACGATCATTGAGGATGCTGAGGATGTTTTGCTGAGCGCTTATGCTTTGCAGCCGATCGATTCGTTCGGAGCCTGATTCTCCAACCGGCCTGGCAGCAAGACTGGCGGTTTCTGCCCTCAGTGTTTCCCGATCGGCTGTGAGCGCCGCCAGGTCGTCCTTCGCCAGTTGCTCAGCCTGCGCGATCAATAACCGCCGGTTGCGAAGAGAGCGCCATGTTGATAGCTGCTGGGCTAAGGTGCGGTACTGTTCGGCGGTGGCGACAGCAGTCTGGCCGTCGTCCTCAGAAGCGCGATCCTTGTACTGCTTCATCGCGGCTTGGCGCGCCGCTAGTTCCTGTTGAAGCTTGGGCCTCTGATCTCCGCTTTCGCGGGCGAGGTCCTCGATCGAATCAGCCAGCTCGGTCTGGTCGAGGCCAAGTTGCGCCTTCGCAATCTCCAGTTCGCTGCTATTGGAGATTGTGCCCGCGGGTTTCGCGCCGTCAGCTGCACCGAGCGCAGCGATCCGAGCCTCATCGTTTTTGACAGTCTGCTGAAGCTCACTGACCCTTTTTTGCAGTGCGAGCGCTTTGTCGCTTAGCTTTGGTTGTGCAAGGCTTGCCTGCCTTAGTGATTGCGAGAAGGCCTGGTCGACTTCGTGATCCGCAAGACGCTCGGCGTCCCTGGCAAGCTTCTTTTCCTCCGCTGACTGTGCCAGCGCCGCCAGAGTCGCCGCGGTTTGCCAAGGCCGCTGATCCACAATTCCGAGAGGCACATAGGCCCCCGTCCAACTGCCCTTCCTGGCTTGCAGGAAGGGCAGATCCGCCATCACCCCGCGGGTCAGAAACGCACCTATGACAGTGACGGCCAGCACAATCAACATCACCAGCACGATCATCGTGCGGGCTCTACTCATACGCACACCTTTTCGTTTGAACCTCTGGTTGCCTGTATCTTAAACGGATAACACTGTTCCCAAGGCCGCGAGTATGGTGTCGGGCGTAGGGGATTCGAAAAATCTGCCCTCGCGCTAGAGAGATTTCTGTAGGACTTGTTCTTCTCGAATTTTGTCAGCGTGACCATTAGGGTGTCGTAATCCGGACAGAGTTCAGGTTCAACCGAGTGGTATACCATTCTGCGTGCCATGAACCGCGCCAGTGACCGCTATCGGACTGCAAGAAGAGTTTCGACCAAAAACGGACCCCGCTCATTTGGGCGGGTCGTAGCGGATATGCGTTGGTAGCGCTACCGGGAATCGAACCCGGGTTTGAAGATTGAGAATCTTCCGTCCTAACCCCTAGACGATAGCGCCGCCTGCGATAGGAAATTATAACAATTGTCGTTCGTCTTATCGCTGGTAGGCGAGCGCGGCGACGTTTGTCCCGGTCATGGAGCACCGCTCAAGCCCAGATGAACCCAGGATTAGAAAGTTATCTTCAGAATGTTCGCCTGCAAGGAGGCGGACGCACGATCAAAGTCAAATGCGTCGGACAAGAATGTCCGAAGCGCACGGTTAGTTGTCGACCCACACGGTTCGTTGTCGACCCACGCAAGCAACACCTAATGCGCAGAGTTTAAGATATTTATTCCTATGTCTCTGCCGGAAGGATTCGAAATTCGCCGCGCCTCAACCGCCGATCTGGAGACATTGGTCGAACATCGCGCAGCCATGTTTCGCGCCATGGGGTACAGCGATGAGGCAGCGCTCGACTCGATGGCGGTAAAGTTTCGCGGGTGGCTGCTAGAGCATATGAATGCGGGAGACTATCTGGCGTGGCTGGCGTCTGCTCCTGATGGTTCGATCGCGGCGGGCGCAGGCCTTTGGCTGATGGATTGGCCTCCGCACATGATCGGCCAGGACACGCGGCGCGGCAATATCCTCAATGTTTATACGGCGGAAAGATTCCGCCGCCGGGGTTTGGCGCGTCAGCTTATGGAAACAGTAATCGCCTGGTGCCGAGAGAATGGCATTGATACGATTGTTCTGCATGCCAGGCCTGAAGGGCGGAGCCTTTATGACGCGATGGGGTTTGCGCCGACCAATGAGATGCGGCTGAAATTGTAAGTGGGGCAGCTTCAGAGCTAGCACTTGTCGGACAGGAATGTCCGACCCACACGGTTTATCTCAACCCACACGGACCCTACCCCCCACCGTCACCGCCGGCATCATGGTATTTTGGGAGTTCATGAAAAAAAGGTTCTTCTTCATTCCGTTCTATGCGGTCATCGTTTTGGCCGCTTCTGTCCTCTCCAGTCCTGAAGAACTGCAGCCGCTGCCAACGCCAGTGACCAACAACGCAGTCGCTTCGGTACATGTGGAAGGGCAGGATCTGATTTATTCGCTCATGGGGCTTGGGCCGGAGAAGACGTGGAACTCTATCACCAATACCGCGAATGCGTTCAACGTCAAGTACAACAAATGGACGACGATCCGTTCCGTCCCGGGTTCGGGCCGATTAGGCGCATCCGCAGCGTCGGCACGACTGCAAATTTTCGTGCTGGGAGGATTCGTCCCTGACAAGACCGGGCTGCAGGTCGTTGTTGGCGACGTTTCAGTTTACGATCCCATCGGCTTACGCTGGTACCGCGGCCCCGACTTGCTGACGGCAGTGCGGGATGCGGCGGTCGGGGTTTATCGGGACCGATATATCTATGTTGTAGGGGGCTTTTCAAAGAAAGGGCCGACCAACGAAGTGCAAATGTACGACGTTGAGGCACAGCGCTGGCAGCAGGCGACACCGTCACCGGGGGCCCCAGTGTTCGGGCTCGCCGGAACTGTGGTGGACGACGCGATCATTTACGTGGACGGCGCCAAGGCGGGCGCTGCCGGCAGCAAGCCTGGTTACATCGCGAGTGACGAGTGCTGGATCGGCAAGATCGACCGCCGTCATCCTGAGAAGATTGCATGGAGCAAACTGCCGCCGCATCCTGGCGAGGCGCGGTATCGGATAGCCGCCGGCAGTTCCGACAAGGACCGCCGCGCATACTTTGCGGGCGGAAGCGCGAGCGTTTACGACTATAGCGGTGTTGGGCTGGATGGAACGCCGGCCGAGCCATCACCCGTCGTGTTCGACTTCAATCTCGAAAGCAATTCGTGGGAAACAATTCCCGTGAAAGATGCTCCCGCGAGCATGGATCATCGCGGCCTGGTCGTCACATCGGACGGTCTTATCGTGGTGGGAGGAATGGGGAAGGAACAGAAGGTGTCGGCTGGAGTTTCACTGCTCCCCAAGGGCAAGTAGGTTTCTCATCGGGCGCGCGCCAGCACCAGTGTGACGTCGTCCGGCTGCTCGGCGCCGCCAATCCAATCATCGACGGCGGCAGTCACGATTTCGGTGATCTGTTGGAGTGGGCGATCGCGGTTTTCCTGGACTAGTTCAATCAGCCGCGACTCGCCGAATTCGCCGAATTCGTTTTCCGGCTCGGTGACGCCGTCGCTGTAGGCGAGAAAAATGTCCCCTGCGCGCATCTGCACTGACCCCTCGTCATAGCTGAGATTGTCGAACAAGCCGACTACTGTTCCGCCATGTTCAAGGCGACGGATCGAGCCGGACGCGCCAAGAAGAAGCGGTGGCAGATGTCCGGCGTTGCTGAACGTCAAGCGGCGGGTATCGCCATCGTAGGTGGCGAGGAACAACGTGGCATATTTTTCCATTGGAGTGCTGTGGTAAAGCTGATGATTCAGCAATGACAGCAGCGTCGAGGGCGAAGCCTCGGCTCCGGGAACGATGGGGTCGTATCTTGACGTGAGCACCGGACCGCCGCCAACCGCTTCGGCCTGGCGAAAAACGGGGATGCCTTCGATCGAGTAGGCGCGCACGGCCGAATGAATGGTCGCCATCAGTAGAGCCGCGGAGATGCCTTTGCCACTGACGTCACCAACCGCAAGCACCATGCGATCAGAGCCCAGGGAAAGAAAGTCGTAATAATCGCCGCTGACGCTGCGCGCGGGGCGACAGAAACCATGCACCTCAAGGCTGGCAAGCTGCGAGATACGGCGTGGAAAAAGTTGTGCCTGCACTTCCTGGGCGATGGTGATTTCGTTTTCCAGGCGCTGTTTTTCCTTCTGCTCAAGCACCAACTTTTCGATGGATTCGGTCATCAGGTTGAACGATCCAGCGAGAGCGGCAAGCTGATCGTTCGAGGTGATGGGGATGCGGTGGCTGAAATCGCCACGGTTGACGTGGGTGGTGGCGAGATAAAGATTGGAAACGGTCCCGGTGACGGTGCGGGTGAGGCGAGTGCCAATCCAAAGAGCAATGAGTTCGATGGTGGCGAAGACCAGCGCTGCCGCCAGGAGCACGGCCTCGAGGTCACGTGCGAACTCTCCGGGGGCGGCGAATAGGTGATCGTACAAAGCAGAAGCGCGGGTTTGTACGTCAATGGCGGCCCTGGAATCGCCGTCGTTGTTCCAGTTCACGACTGAAATGGACGTGGATAAAGCCACTGGGACTATGTCGGGGAGACGACGGTAAGGTGGAATACTACCCACGGTCACTGTGGGTCTGAAGGATCCGACGCTGGTTTCGGCTTGCGATATGCCACCTGTGCCAAGGTCCGCCGGTTCTTCAAGCGTAACTTCTCCAAGGCCGGAGGCAATATGAAGCAAAACGCGCTCGCCGAGCGGCGAACTGGAGATCACGATGAGCTTGCCCTTTGCAGTTTGCGATTCGGCCAAGGATCGAAGGAATAGCCCGCCATTGTCGCGCACGATTGCAGTCAGGTTAGGCTGGACTTTTTGCGGCAGAGAAAGGGTAGGGGAATTGAAAGGTTCGTTGAAGAAAACCTTGCCATCCAGCCAGGCCGTGACTCCGATCCCGTTTGCAGTTTTTACCACGCTTTCGAGAGTTTGCGTGCTCTGGCCGGCATTCAACCCGCCTGCAAGTTCCGCGGCAACGACGGCATTGCTGGCGCGCAACTGCTGCAATTCCGAATCAAGCCTGGAGGTCACGATATATGTGGAAAACTGGCCGGCGAACAGGTAGAGTGCGAGGCCGCCCAGACTGACCAGGAGGAGCAGCGGCACAACTCCGATAAAGACATAGGTGACTATCAGCCGGTTGCGCATGCGCCAGAGCAGCTGAGAGGAGATGCGGCGTACCGCGAGAACGAACAAAAGAGCGATCGTGATCAGGCTGAGGAAAGTTACCCAGGCGCCGAGGTATTCTCCGAAATGCCGGTGAAACAAGGCCGCGATCTTCTGCACACCAAACAGAAGCACATCGAATGCGAACAGATAGCAGGTGATGACGGCCAGCCTCCCTCGCGGAAACAGGCCATTCTTTTCGAGCCACAATCGCAGACGTAGAAAACGTGGACGCATGGGAGAACGCCTGAATTATAGATGGAAGTCGAACATGAAGATTAGACGCAGGCCTGATGAGGAAATCATCAATCCGGACGAGCTTTTGCTGCTGCTACAATGCCGCTGTGTTCAGAGATAGAGTCCTCATCGCAATATTATTATTGATGTTGTCCTTGAACGGGTTGGCGCAGGAAGCCAAGTCAGGCCAGCAAAAACCGGAAGTTAAAGTCCACATGCTGAATGTGTGCTCGCCGTCAGCTGAGGAACAGCAGGAAATTGCGGCGGCGCTGGCGCATGTGCCGAAAAAGCCAGCGTTCAGCGAAGACTTTGAAGTAGACCATGGCCGCTCGGTGCTCGACCAAAGCGCGAATCCGTTGAGCGCGGTAAATCCGGCGGCGGCATCGCCGGCGGAAAAAAACATAGCGGATTTCGTCAGGGTGCGCCGTGACATCACCGGCTCCGCGACCTATTCCACTGTGCAGTATTCGTTCAGCCGTGACAGCGAACAGATGGTGGAAACGCTGGTGTTTCGGGTGCGGGACCCGAAGGATTTGCTGCAGCTCTCGATCGAGGACAGCGCTTCTTCGGTGACGACTCCGGCCGCGATGCTGGCCTCGGCGACTCCGCCCAGCCGAATCAAGCTCGAACGCTTCGGGAAGTCATCTGTAGTGCTGGCGCGTTGTTCAGGCACGGCCGACTCACCGCCGGCAGATCAGAGCGCATACGAGCCGTTATTTGCTTCAGCGTCCTCGGTATTAGCGGGCTATCGGACGCTGGTAGGAGCAGCTACATTGGTTCCGGAGGAATTGAGCCGGATCCGGCGGTTCGGGGCTTCGTCAACGGCGGCAGTACCAAAAAAGAGGTCAGGCACGGCGAAGCACCCGTGAGTCGCTGGTGAAACCGAATTTAAGTTCCGTAATCTAAACAATTCTATGGAAGACATCCGCGATGTTGTAATCATGGGCTCGGGATGCGCCGGGCATACTGCAGCCCTTTATACGGGCCGCGCCAATCTGAAGCCGCTGGTGCTCGAAGGCCATGAGCCCGGCGGGCAGCTTTCGCTCACAACCCTGGTCGAGAACTTTCCTGGGTTTCCGGATGGAATTCAGGGGCCTGAACTGATCGCCAACATGAGATATCAGGCGGAACGCTTTGGTGCGGAGTACAAGCTGGCACAAGTCAGTTCGGTTGACCTGAGCAGTTCTCCTATTACATTGAAGGCGGCGCATGAAACTATTCGTACTCGTACGCTGATTATTGCCAGTGGCGCGAGCGCACGCTGGCTAGGACTACCCAACGAGCAGGCATTGATCGGTCACGGTGTTTCTTCCTGTGCGACCTGCGATGGATTTTTCTTTTCAGGCAAAGATATTTCTGTCATTGGAGGCGGCGATTCAGCCATGGAAGAGGCGCTGTTTCTTACCCGCTTCGCGTCTAAAGTGAGCTTGATTCATCGCCGAGATGATTTTCGTGCTTCCAAGATCATGCTTGATCGCGCCCAGAAACACGACAAGATCCAGTTCATCACCAACGCTGTGGTCGAAGATGTGTATGATCCGGGCAAAAAAGAAGTGACAGCGCTGAAGCTGCGTGACGTGCGAGATGGTCGGATATGGGACCATCCAACGAGCGCGATGTTTCTTGGGATCGGGCACATACCGAACACCAAGGTGTTCGTGGGGCAGCTCGACATGGATCAGGACGGGTATCTGAAAACAACGAACAACGTTTTCACCAAGGTCCCTGGAGTTTATGCGTGTGGTGACGTTCAGGACCGACGCTATCGCCAGGCCATCACGGCCGCCGGGTCGGGGTGCATGGCAGCCCTGGAAGTGGAGAAATTCCTGGAAGATCAAGGACATTGACCTTCAGCCATTTCCCTGCGGCGGATTACCTTAGTTCCACCTTAGTTTCACCCCGGTAATCTTTCCCGTAACCGGAAATGTGGGTACTCTGCCTGCATGAAGGTCTCCTCGAAATCAGGCCTCTGTCTGCTGGCGATCGTAATGACATTGTCGTTGGGTGCTCTCGCGCAGGACGCCGGGCGCAAACGGGTGAAAGACCCAAAGCCGCCCTATCCCGCGTTGGCTCGCAGCATGAACCTTTCCGGAACGGTTAGACTGGAAGCTACGGTCGCGCCGAACGGTTCGGTTAAGTCAGTTGACATAAAGGGTGGCAACCCACTTTTGGCGCAGACTGCACAGTTCACGGTACGCGAGTGGAAGTGGGAGAAGCTGGACCACGAAACCACCGAATTGCTGGAAATCCGCTTCACTCCCTGATACCCGACGCAAGCCGGCCGATCATGAACTCGCTTCTTCCTTTGTGATACAACTTTCTGTGATCTTCCTCGCAGGGCTTGCGCGCCAACGGCAAACCTATGCCCCGGCTGGAGAGTCGTGCTGAGGGCATTTTTTATCTCCCTTTCCGAAAGCCGCTCATTGAGGGCGCTGGCAGAACGCTCTTCACTCGGGCAACGGATCTCTGGCCGGTTCGTTGCGGGCACCCAGCTTGAAGATGCTCTTCGCGTTACCGAAAGTCTCAACTCTGCCGGACTTAGCGTTTCGATCGATAACCTTGGCGAAAACGTGAACACCGCCGAAGAGGCGCGCCACAGCGCAGACCTATATCGCCAGTTGCTCGACCAGATTTCCGCGCGAAAGCTGAATGCGAACGTCAGCCTGAAACTCACCCACATGGGATTGGACATTGATGCGCAACTTGCGCGCCAACACGTCAGCGCCTTGGTTTCGCAGGCAGCCGCCATGCAGCCTAAGAATTTCGTGCGCGTTGATATGGAAGGCTCGCCCTACACGCAGCGCACCTTGGATTTCGTCAGTGAGTTGCACAGCCTTCCGGCGAACCGTGGCTGTGTGGGGGCTGTGATACAGAGCTATCTGCGGCGGACAGAATCTGACGTGGCGAAATTGCTCAGTGAAGGGATCCGCATTCGGCTTTGCAAGGGCGCTTATCAGGAACCGGCCGACCTAGCCTTTCAAGCGAAAGAAGAAGTTGACGCTAACTATGTCCGGCTCATGAAGGTCCTGTTGAAGAGCGGAATCTATCACGGACTGGCGACGCACGACGAAAAGATGATCAACGAAGCAAAGGCATTTGCGACCAACGAGCGGATCTCGCCCGACTCGTTCGAATTTCAAATGCTCTATGGAATTCGACGAGACTTGCAGAAGTCGCTGATCCGTGAAGGTTGGCGGATGCGGGTTTACGTTCCATTCGGGACTGAGTGGTATCCGTACCTGATGAGGAGACTGGCCGAGCGGCCAGCCAACGCGGTTTTCGTGGCAAAAAACCTTTTCAGGCGCTAGAGGCCGGGGCTCGAACCTTTGCTGAGAGACTGCATCGGCTGCGATTCCCCACTGCTCGCCATCTGGGAGACCGGGATCGTCACCCGCAGGGAAGTGCCGTCACCGTTTGATTCGAGGTCGAAAGTCCCGCCGAGTTCGCGTACTCGTTCTCGAATTCCGGCCAGGCCAACTCCAAATACCCCAGCCGAGCGGAATTGCTCCAGCATCTCTGGCGACATCCCCACACCATGATCTCGTATGGCGAGGGTCAAACGCGGGCCTTTACTCTGGAAGTCGACTTCCGCCGAGGGACTCTTGGAATGGCGATGAATATTCGTCAATCCTTCCTGAAGCACGCGGAACAGGGCCAGTTCGACTTCGCGAGGCAGGCGCTCAGAGAGATCGGCGATCTCGACTTTGATGCTGATACCGCTTCTCTTACCGAATTCCGCCGCGTACCAGCGAGCGGCAGTGGAAAATCCCGCCTCCTCGAGGCCGGAGGGATGCAGCAAATGCGAAATCGTCCTGATTTCCTGTAAGGAACGATCAAGCAGCTCCATGCATTCGCCATAGCGGCGGTCCTCCATGTGCCCAGTGGTAAGTGCGGCCAGTACCATTTTCGCCGCAGCGAGGTGTTGACCGGTGCTATCGTGCAGTTCGCGCGATAGCCTGCGCCGCTCTTCGTCCTGGAGATGCAGCAGCCGGGCACTGAGGTGACGAGCAGCCTCATTGCTTGCCACTGCTAGTTTTTCCGCGTCTCTAGCTTTATTCTCCGCGGCGTGTGCAACTTCCGCAGCTTGAAGAGTCTTAGTTTCGGCTTCTTGGCGGGCGACGAGTTCCGCTCGTTGCAGCCGATAATGCCAGAACAGTAACCAGACCGCAGCGATGAAGCTTGTCACCAGGATTGCGTTAATAAGGAAAAAGCTGAGTCCCGCAGCGGTTTGCCTACCCGCGAGGAGGTGCGACTCTTCGTCCCGCATGGCTTGGGTTACAGAAATGATTTCCTCTGCAAAGAGCACACTCTGACGGGTCAGATCAGGCTGGCCTGCGGCATCTGGAGTTCCGCTCTGCTTCAACGCGATCGATTTTTGCCAGAGGTCTACACGGGTGGTGATCAGCTGTTCGAGCCGGTCGCACTGCGCGAGCTGGACCGGGTTGTCCATAACGCCGTGGCGAAGCTCGGCCAATTTTTCAGGAATCCGCGAGACTGCGGTCTGATATTGATGCAAGGCCTCATCATTGCCGCTGAACACATAGGTGAGGCGGGCCCGCGCGGCAGAAGCGATGGACGATTCCGTTTCGCCTAATAGAACCTGGACATGCTGCGTGTGCTGAACCAGGGCCTCGCTCTCGTTTAAGCCCCGCAGAGTGCCATAAACGACCAGCGCACAGGCGACAAGCAGGCCGATTGCGATTACAAAGGCGATGCGGGCTTTCATCAAACCAGACATGTCGTTCTGGACCCGGCTTAGCCTGCCCTGCGTCGCACGGTGTCCCGCGTCATCGGGGCCAGGTAAGTAGCTGTAAGGATGCCATGAGCCATTCAGGCGTGCAACGTTTCTCTGCGGTCGTCCCGACTAGTGCGGCGGGCGCGGTATGTAGCGCTGCTGTCCCGGCTGCTCAGGTTGCGGGGCACTCTCAGCCGGCGCCAGTGGCAGGCGCGACGCGCCGTCCAGTATTTGTCTTTCCTGCGGAGAAAACTGGCTGAAGCGTCCCGACTGAATCTCCCGCTCCCGGGCCCCTGGCGGCATGGCGCGCAATGATTCGATTGCATTCCGGACAGCTTGCCGCCGATCCGGGGGGAGATTATTGAATTGAGCTCCGACTCCACGGAATTCCTGCTTCTGTTGCGGGGTCAGGTGTTCCCAGGTTTCCATGCGTCGCAACACCTGTTGCTGACGCTCAGGAGGCATGGTATCGAAGCGTTGCAGGCGCTGTTCAAGGCGCTGCTGGCGTTCCGGCGGAAGCCGGCGAAATTGAGGATCATTCTGGAGCGCGCGCCTCTGCTGGTCAGGCGGGAGACCGCGATAGTGATTGAGCCATTGTCCGGAATGATGTCCCTGGTTCGGGGGTTGATAGGGGCGGTATTCCCGTTGCGGGGCCGGTTGAAACTGCGGGCGGGGCTGCTCACGCTGAAATTGCGGACGGGGCTCGACCCGCGATGGTGGACGCCCTTCAGAGCGCTGTGGCGGGCGCGACTGCGAGTGCGGAGGAGGCGATTCCGAATGCGAAGGCGGACGAGTTGCTTGTGATCTGGGCGGCGGCGAAGAGTGCGGACGATTCTGGTTCTGGGCGAGAGAGGGAACTGCGCCGATCGTCACCATCAGCATGGTGATGCAGCCCAACCTTTCGATTTGTGCCCACACCCTCATGTTCTCCCCAGAAAACTCAAACGCGATTTAGTGTCAATCGATCAATCTTACGGATTTGCATTCACATCGTTCTGCACTTGCAAGTCATCGAGCAAGCTAGCTGCAGAATCTGGATCAGAATCCGAAAGTACATCGTGATTAACGTCCAAGACTTGCAAGTCGCTCACGGCCGTGCCTGGCGTGACCGGGCCAGGCAGAGGAACTGCACTCTTATGCTCTAGGAACAGCGTGGTTCCGGCGACCAAAGCAATTGCCATTGAAACTGCAAATACAGGGCGTCGCAGCCACGCCACCCAACTGACCGGCTGCTTGGCGGCTTCCTCGCGAAGCCGCGCCTGCAGCCTGGTATCAAAGTAGGGCGAAGGCTCCGGCACCTGCCACTCATCGAGCAGCGCCATGGTCTTGCGCAACTCATTCAGCGTTCCTGCACAGTCGGTGCAAGTACGCAGATGATCGTTGACCTCAATACCCGGAGCGGTGAATCCGGCGGCCAGGTCCGGAAGCAATTCGCGAATTTCATTGCACTTCATAATCATTCCTTCAATTAAACGTGTGGCGCAGGCATGAACCCGCGGTTAAATAAATTCCTTCAGCTGCGTTCGCAAGGTTTCATAAGCGCGAAACAGCAGCGACTTGGTGGCAGACTCACTCAGTTTTAAAATTTCCGAAATCTGCTTGTAATCCATCTGCTGGTACTTATGCATCAGCACTGCCATTTTCTGCCTTTCCGGCAATGCATCAACTTTTTTTCGAATTGCGGCCAGCCGCTCACGTCGCAGAATTTCCTCTTCGATGTTGGGCGCCTTGTCCGCCAGATCCGGGGTTTGTCCGCTTTCGGCATCCGGCTCGTCTAAATTTGTAATGTTCTCCGGACGCTCGTGCCGAGTGTCGCGCGCATAATTCACACCCAGGTTGGTCGCAATCCGATAGAGCCAGGTGCTGAACTTCGCGCTCGGTTCATAGTTGGTACGCGAGCGATAAACCCGAAGAAAAACTTCCTGTGCCAGATCCTCAGCAACCGCCGAATTATGCGCCATCCGATACATGAAGCCGATCATCGGACGGCGGTACTTCTGCACCAGATAGTTGAAGGCGGAATCATCCCCAGCCTTTACCCGCAGCATCATCTCGGCATCGGACAGTGCTCCCTCTGCCGCCGGCGCTTGCATGCCGACTGCGAGCAACCCTCGAGATAGGGCGACGCTGCTCACATCAGAGTTAACCCCATCCTCAGCCGAAAGTTGCGGGTCATCGGCAGTAGAATCCGGCTCGGATCCCTTTGTTTCAGAAGGATTTACATCGTGCTCGGCGGTTTTTGGTTTCTTCCACATCTCGATGTTAAAGGTGGCTCTCGGGGCTGGCGCTTAAAGCCCGAACACCAATTGCCGGGAGTAGGCTAACACGGCAATCCGGGCCACTGCACCAGAGTTGGTCCAGTTTTGAGTGCAGATCGGGCTATGAAGGCGCCGGAAACCAGAGTGGCGCATGATGACGCTTTTAATCTATTCCCGCATGGAGCATTCTTAAGGTGCTCATCGGTAAGACAGCAGTGAGCACGAACTGGTCGCTTGATGCGTGAAAGTTCACATCGAGCGGTCCAGTTCGCGAAATGCTGAGACGCCGCCGTCGATTCCCTCCGAATTGCCCTTTCAAGTGGCGCATGTTGGCGCTTCCATTTATCAGCCAGACGAAGATCATGGAGGCACCACGTACCCGCGCGCTGTCTTGCTGGAGCCTGTTTACGTGCCGGTCAGGCAGCGCGTGCTCCTAATAGTAAGGCAGTCCGCAAGTGACTAGAAGCAGAGGTCCAGAGCTTCCGTCCGGATCTGGACCGTTTCTTTTCGATTTCATCTCTTGCCATGCCTTGTCGCTGCTGTTCGAAATCCATCTACGCTATTCAATTTGCAATTCTTCGTCTTCAAGCAAGGCATCAAAGGCTGTCGGATGAGATGTTCGAAGTTCTGAAGAGATGTATCGGGAGCAGAAGCATGGCGAAAATCGAACGCACTTCAGAGACCGGTGGCTGCACGGGCAAAAAGGTCAGAGCAGAAGGCCCACAAAATCCATGCAATGGCTGACAAACTCCACAGAAAAATGGAGAAGCTGCACATGGCGACGATCGCCACTCGTGAGCGGGTTCGGGCGACGAGAAAGAAGCTGAAAGGCTCGCGGCGGCCAACCTTGAAGCCAGTTGCAACGCCCAAAAATGGAAAGGGTATTTGACGCATGCCGATACAGGTTGATGTGGCTAAGGAGTTGGAACTAACCGCGCGCAATTTGCAGCAGCAATCAGAGCTGTTGCGAGACCAGTCGCGTGACCTGAGGGAAGAGGCGGCACGCCTTCGGACACTCATCCGGAAAACGCGCGCGGAACGGGAAAAGCGAAGCTTGTAGGCCGCGGAAGCGCAATTACTTGAGCGTTGAGTCTACAATTACGCCCGAGGCCGCGGTGGCGAAAAAATCTGGGAAACGCATTGTAAGAACCAATTCGAGGTGCGACTTGGTCACCATCGGAGCATCGGCGGGAGGACTAAGTTCGCTCAGCCAGGTTCTTGCCGGATTGAGAGCTGACTTTCCTCCGATTTTGGTAGTGCAGCACCTCGACCCCTCGCACAAGAGCCATCTGGCTGCCCTGCTTGCGCGCAAAACACGCAAGACAGTCAAAGAAGCGCAAGACGGCGAGCTTCTGTCACGTAATACGGTTTACATCGGCCCGCCGGACGAACATCTTCTGGTCTCGAAAGGCAGAGTTCAGCTGGCGCATTCCCGATTGATCCGCTTTTCGCGCCCTTCGATTGACATGATGTTTGGCGCGGTGGCGGCCACCTACGGAAAGCGCTGCATCGGTGTTATTCTGAGCGGCTCAAACCGCGACGGAGCGGACGGTATTGCGGCCATTAAGCGTGCGGGCGGGATCACGATCGCGCAGGACCCTGCAACCGCGGAATACCGCATCATGCCCCAGGCGGCCATTGAAACCGGCTGTGTGGACCTGATTGTCACCCTCGAAAAGCTGGGTGAAACCATCTCGGCGTTGGTTGAGCAAAGAGGCAAAAGCTGAAGAATGGCCACTGACGTCACGCTAAGAGATTTGCTGCAGGAATTCGCTGAGCAGCGCAATTTTGATTTCCGCGGTTACAAAAAGACCACGCTGGAGAGGCGTTTCCGCCGCCGAATGTTTCAGCTCAATATGGCCGGTTACGCGGAATACGGCAAGTACGTACGTCAACATCCCGAAGAACTTAACCGGCTGCTGAACACCATCCTGATCAATGTCACCGAGTTTTTTCGCGATCCACCTGCCTGGGAGATATTGCGCCACGAACTGTTGCCGCCGCTTTTGAAGCGAGTCAAGCCGGGCCACTCTTTTCGCGCCTGGAGCGCGGGGTGCGCCAGCGGAGAGGAGGCCTATTCCATCGCTATGCTGCTGGCGGAATACTTTGGGCCGCGCATTCGCGACTATGACGTCAAAATCTATGCTACAGATATTGACGATGAGGAACTGAACTCAGCGCGACGCGGAGAGTATTCGCAGGATGCAGTCCGCAGGGTCCGCCCGGAATGGCGGGAGAAATATTTTCGCGGCAAAGATCTGCTGCGGGTAAACCGCGAAATCCGGCGCCTGGTAATTTTCGGAAAAAGTAATCTGGCTCAGGATGCCCCCATCTCACATGTAAACCTGCTGGTCTGCCGCAATCTGCTGATTTATTTCGATTCGGACCTGCAGAAGCAGATATTGACTCGCTTGCACTACGCGCTGGAGCCGGCTGGGATTCTGTTTTTGGGCAAATCAGAATCGCAGCTGACCAACTCGCAGCAGTTCCAGCGTTTGAACCCGCGCTGGCGCATCTTTCAACGAATCACCACCTCCGGGATGAATGACCGTACCGACTTTGCCGACGAAATCGGCTCGCCGCTAACCACCGAGTCGGCTCGATCCGGACAGGAACTCGACAGCCTGAGACAACATCAACGCCATCTGATGGAAACCCTGCGGGTGGGCATCATTGCCCTGGGCCGGGATGACGTTATCGTGCAGCACAACACGTTTGTGCAGACGCTTTGCGGGCTGCCTCCGCTCAACATGGTTGACTGCCGGCTGGCTGACACTGATTTTTATTCTCGAATCGCTGATCTCGGACCACGGCTCTCGGCGACGCGCTTGAATAACGAAGCGTCTCGCTTTACTACCCGTGTCAAAGCGGGTGCTGACGACAAACTGGTGGAGATAACCCTACGTCCGTTGCTGGACGAGAAAGGCGGGCGAAGCGGGACCCTGATCTATCTGGAGGACCAGAGTATTCAGGAAAAACTCGAGGCCACGGTTCAAGAGCTCGAATCCACCAGTGAGGAGTTGCAGTCGGCAAATGAGGAGCTTGAAACCACTAACGAAGAGCTGCAATCAACCAATGAAGAGCTGGAAACCACCAACGAAGAGCTGCAGTCCACCAACGAGGAACTAGAAACGACGAACGAAGAATTGCAATCGTTGAACGAAGAGTTGGAGACGACCAATCAAGAGCTTGAGGAACGCACCAAGGAACTCGACCAGGTAAACAGTGTTTACGCGCAGACGCTGGAGAAGATACGTCTGCCGGTCATGCTGGTGAACCAGGAACGCCGCATCGAGTTCTGGAATAGCCGGGCCCTGCGGCTGTTTGGCTTCAAAAACAAGCCTCCAATGGATCTCACGGTGGAACAGCTTCCATTGTCCAAGAGCCTGAAGACGTTACTGATCCGCAGGCACCGCCAATTGCTCCAAAATGAAGAACCCAGTATCGCGCGAAAGCAGTTTCTCGGAGATCAACTCAACTCGGTCGCGGATATCCACTTCAGCGTGATCCCACGGGAAGATCGGACCAAAAATGTGCTGATGATGTTTGAACCCGTCGGCGGCGTACCGAAGGCTGCTCAAAAAAAGAATTGAAATTAAGAGCGGCACGGATGTTACCCCTGTCGTTTCATGCGTTCATGCAATTGCCGGATTTGGACCATCCTGGTGCGAAGAATTTCCGCCTGCTTTGCCTGAAGAATGCTATTTTGCACGACGGTTTGCGCCAGTGAGCGCACACTGGTCAGCAGACGAATCGAATCGTCGATGGGTCTGCCCGACCTAGAGGCGGCAATAGGCCCAGCGGCTGCCTTTTGTGCGTGCGGAATTTCAGCGGTACGGAGCCATAATTTCAGCTCGGTGGTAATTGCGTAAACCGGACTCCGCTTGCCTTTGCCGATGCGGTGGACGGGCAGTTGGAGTTCGCGCTCCCACCGCTGCACAGTGCGGACCCCTCGGTCCAAGTAAGAAGCGATCTCCTTCCACGAATTTAACATTACTGGGCCATTGACAGCAGTCTGGCGCATGGTGGCGCACCTCGATTTGCGCACAACTCCGGTAAAGTCCCAGCTTGCAGACAAACGCAGTATAGCCTCGCGCGAGCCTTTTTTCATTCTGTAACAACATGCGATGGGTTTGGCCTGAAGCAGCAACTGGAGCAGGTTTCAGGTCTATGGTAAAAAGGAGGCGAAAAGTTTGATAATAAAGCGCAATAATGTCCGCCGCGCGTCCGAGTTCTTACATCCAAACCGAGATGGAAAACCAGAGGAACCTGGGCCGAGAGCGTACTGAACGGCTGAGCGGCCACGTCAATGCGTGGCACTCCCCAGCACGAAGTGACGCGCGCGGCTACCAGGGACGCAGCGCGATGGACAAGCGCGAGCGAATTTCTGCTTCTGCATTCGTAAAAGGGCCCCGCTGGTACGCCAGGAAATTATTGAATTACCAACCATTCACTAACACGCGTGAGTCCAGCCGCGCATTGATTCAGAACTCCCACCGACTGCTGGAGGAGAGCCGCGTCGCCATCATGAAAACGAAGAACCTACTGGCATTTTCCCGCGATCCGCAAAAATTTGTGAACTAAGGCCGAGTTTGCGGAACCAGGAGCGCTTCAGCTTTCTGGCGAAGCCCGGTTTCAAGACGAGCGTCCGACGCAATGCTGCGCAAAACCGGAGCAATGACCTGTAACTCCCGCACACTGCGCCGCGAGGCGTTGGCCTGCAGTCGATCCACTTCCCCGTCGAGGCGGTTGCGGTCGTGTTGCTGGAAATAGGCGAGCCGCCGTCCAAACTCCAAGGTTGCCGAGATTTCCTCAAACACCGACGTCAGTTCATCGATCTCAGAATTCGACGAGGAGCTGTAGGTTATCTGGTGACGAATAGTTGAGTCGTGGTAAGCAAGCGTCCGCACGCTGCTGGCCTGCGGCGAAGTAACAGATTGCTGCGCCTTGTCGCCAAAGTAATCCAATTGCCGAGCGACGTTAAACGTGACCCTCCGGGTACGGTCGCTGACCTGAAATTCAAGCGTGTAGGGAACGCCGGTTTTCCCGATGGAATTGGGCGCGGATTGATACGTGGCAGTGCCGGTCGCGTCAATGGCGATAGAGTAGTACGACGGGTCTGCCGCCCACAGCACGGAAGTGAAGATCACAGTCGGGAAACGAGACCCGCTTTGGGTGTGCAGTTGCGGGTTTTGAGCGAATAGCACGGGAAAAAATGCCAGCAGCGCGAAACTGGTAAACATCAGCTGACGCGGGAACGGTGCTTTTATCATGCGGTGTCTTTGAAGGATACTGGAACATTCGGATGCTGGCGAACATCAGGGCAACAGATTTCGAGCACAAGGTGCTTCGCGACTGGCGGGAAACTTAAAAAGTTTGATACGCTCTGAACGGTGGGAGATTCATCGTTGCCGCAACCCACCCATCACAGTTGGGCGCTTAACTCAGCGGTAGAGTGCCATCCTCACACGGTGGAAGTCGTAGGTTCAAATCCTACAGCGCCCACCATTTTTTCAGGGTCCCTCGCGGAGCTCGGGATTTCGGCTGCGGGCTCCCGCTGCGCTCACGCCCGCAAAACGCCTCAAGTTCGAATCCTATAGCGCCCACCATTTTTTCAATTACTTGACTCCGGCTCCATGCCGTTTCCCATGCCACACTAAAAAACCGTACTATCTGTCATCGTTAAGAATATGTAAAAACCATTCATAATCTTCGTCGCACTGTTGGCAGTACTTCGCATCCCTGCCACAATCTTTGGCACCGTACCTGCACTTGTATACGTTTGGCGTTGGGTCTGATGGCCTTACCGGTGTGTCTTGCATGCCAGAGGCCTGAAACAGTAGCACCGTAACCTGTGTAATGGTTACCCAGCGTAAGTGACCTTAGTACATGTCCGATAGTAATCAACTCTCATGAGCGGACAGGCGACTGAATAAGTAGAAGGAGCCAATGGCCAAGGCCGCAAGAACTAGCCGCGATTGAGTATTTTTATTTCCACAAAACACCCTCCCCCTAGGCAGTAGCGTCTTTGGCGCACACCTAGTTCCAGACAAACATCGCACGAGTAGTTCTACAGCATGTTCGGTATCGAACCATACGCTGGGCTTAAGTAGTATCTGGCGTATTGGGTCCATGTTGTGAATAGGCGGTTAGAAGATCGAATTCGCGAACTGTGTGCTCTTGCTGTAATTGCCCGCCATGATGATGAACGCGAATTGATTCTGGTGGAACTCAAGGCTGCACTGCATGAGCATGCCGAGCGACTGAAGAAAATGGCTGTGCAGAAGCTGGTCACGCAAGAAGAGAACGCTCCCCCAGAAAGGCGCATCGCCTGAACGCTGTGGCGCATCTTGGCGCTTCCGAATCTCTCGCTGTGTATTACACCTGACAGTTTATCGCCCTCGGTTAAGCGTAACTTTCGTATGTCAGGGGAAGAGATGTGTATGGGGCAAGTCGAAGAATGGCAGATTCTCGCGGAAGAGGCGATACAGGAGCAAGATCCCGAGAAATTGATAGAAATTATTGAAGCGTTGACTCGCGCTCTTGAGGTTCGAGACCAGCAGAGAAGCCAGCAACGCCAACGCGGCGCGGCCTGATTACGGCTTCAGTCACGGCACGCGTTCTATTCCTGAGCGGCGACCGACTCCGGCGTCCTGGAATTACGTTGCTCGCCGGAAACGAATAGGCCGAAACCGCAGGATTCACGAATGCGGAGTTCCGGTTGCAGCTTTTTGAGAACGGGGCTGCTGGTGTCGCCTTCAATCCGCTGGATAAGAAGTTCCGCTGCCTCGCTGCCCAATTGGTGCTTGGGCAATTCAACCGTTGTCAGGCGCGGGCGAAAAACTCCCAGCCAGGGGTAATCGTCGAAGCTGACCAGGCCGAAGTCTTCAGGACACCTCAACCCCATTTCCTCAGCCGCTTTCAGCAGTCCGATGGTCATGAGGTGATTGGCAACGTAAATTCCATCAGGGCGATAAGACAGCATGGAATGCCCGGCGCGGAATCCGGACTCGATGCGGTAATCGCCTTCAACCACGAGTTCGGGCTCGTAGGCAAGTTTCTCGGCCTCCAGCGCGTCGCGAAAACCGCGCCAGCGTTCTTTGGCGTTGCTGACTTTCATGGGGCCGCTGATCAGGCCAATGCGGCGGCGGCCCGAGCGAGCCAGGTGCCTCACGGCTTCATAGGCGCCTTGATAATCGTCGGTGATCACAGCGTCTTTGGTCAGTTCGGGATATGTGCGCATGACCAGAACGAATGGAATGTTGACCTCTTTGATCATCTGCCGCAAGGACGGCCGCAAATCTCCGGCGGCTTTGGTCAGCAGAATTCCGTCCACGCGCTTCGAAAGCAATAGCTCCAGTTCTCGTTCTTCTTTTTCCAGAATGTCGTCGCTGTTGCAGAGCAGCAGATTGTAGCCGTGCTTCTGGGCCGCGTCTTCGGCGCCGCGAACCACCATGGGGAAAAATGGGTTGGCTATGTCGGTCACGATCATGCCGATGGTTTGGGTTTTTTGTTTAATCAGACTGCGCGCGATAAGGTTGGGCCGGTAGTTGAGCTTGCGGATTGCCTCTTCGACTCGCTGCCGTCGCGCTTTGCCCACATGAGCTTTGTTGTTGATGACCGCGGACACAGTGAAGATGGATACGCCGGATTCGCGCGCAACGTCGGAGATGCTGGCAGCTTTCTTGGTTCGCTTTTTGTTACTTCGGGGCGCCATATAAGATTCTGAACGGCAACATAACAGAATTGACCGAGATATTCAAAACGTTTAGCAATGTGAGAATGCGGGGCTAGTCCGGTTTGGGCACCAGCAGATCCAGCACTAAAGCGTCAAGTTCGTAACAGGCATGGATGAATTGCCTCAGCGTTCGGCGGGTGGGACCGAAAGCATCGAATTCTTCTAGCGTCAGACCGTTTTCATTGTAAGCGCGGCCAAAGTCGGGGAATTTCGCCAGCAACGTCTCCACGATTTCCGTCGAGACTGGATTGTCGATGCGCGGGTGTACTTGGATGTCGCCGCCGTTAAAACGAGCCTGCCACGAATAAGGAGGCGAAATCACGACATCTCCTCCGATGAACTCGCTCCAGTGCATGTGGTTTCGAAAGGCTGCCGACAGAAGACGGAGCCGGTAGCCGCGCTCCTGGAAAAGTTGATAGGTCTTCTTGAACACTGCTACCCCGGCCCATTCCAGATAGCCCGGATCAACGGAAATATTGTTTTTTTCCAGCAGGACTTTGAGCCAATCGTCGAGTCGTCCGACCATGATGGTGCACACCGGACCCATGGTGGCAATGTCTTTTCCTTCCCGCTCGCGACGCTTGAGGCCGCGCTCCACCGCTTCAGCGACTGCTACGCATTGTGGCAGCGTAAAGCACACGGTGGCGTTGATGCTGATGCCGCGGTAGGTTGCTTCTTCAATCGCAGCAATTCCGGCGCGCGTTACGGGAATCTTTACGATCATGTTGGGCGCGAGCGCGTCGAACTCGATCGCCTGTTTGACAATGGCCTGGCTGTCGCGAAACAGCCGAGGGTCCGTCTGTATGGAAAGCCGGCCGTTCTTGCCGCGTTGCACGTCGAAGATCGGATTCAGCAAAGACGCGGCCTTGACTGAGATCTCGCGGACAAGTTGCCAGGCGATGACTTCTTCAGTGGCGGTGGGGAATTCTTGAATCAGTTGCAGCATCCGCGGCTTCCACGAGGCGATTTCCTTTTTTAAAACGCCGACGACGATTACCGGATTGCAGGTTGCTCCCACGGCGCCGTGCTCGATCGAATACGCGAGTTCCTGCATCGAGGCGGAATCGTTCCACAGGCAGGTTGGCGTGGTCTGCGTCATCTGGTGCAGCGGGCTTTTGTAGGACGATGCGACTGCGTGGGCCACAGATCCCTTCCTCAGACCGTTCAGGCGTGGGTTGAACTCCCAATCGATACTTTCACGGGCTTCGATTCGAGATGAGACTTTTCGGAGGCGGCGGCGATTGCTAATGCCTGAAGGCCATCTTCTCCGGTTACACGAAGCGGCTGGTCGTTGAGAATGCGATCGGTAAAGTCGCGAATCTCCGCCAAGTACGCATCCGCGAAGGTAGCGAGAAAGTGATCGGCGATAGGCTGTGAACTGCCATGTGCGGCCAAGAATGTGACCGCGGTGCGGTTCATATTGCCGATCAAAATCGAGCCTTTCGAACCGACAACTTCGGTGCGAACGTCGTATCCATAGACTGCTTGCGCATGAGATTCGATATTGCCGATGGCTCCCTGCGAAAATTTCAAATTGACGACGCTCGCGACCACGTCGCCGAACTCGGCCACTTCTGGACGGATTGCGACAGTTGTGTAGGCATGGACCTCGGAAACCTCGTCCCGCATCAGCCAGCGGGCGAGGTCAAAGTCATGAATGCTGTTGGTATAAAAAAGCATTCCATTGATGTTCGGTTGATAGGCGGAAAGCGGGGGGCCGTCTTTGTCGCGGCCCAAAGATTTGAAGATAACTGGCGTTCCGATCTCGCCGGCTTCGATGCGTTTCATCGCGGCCCTATATGCGGGATCGTAACGCCGCATGAATCCAACCTGCATTCGCACACCGGCTTTGGAAACGGCGTCTAAACATTCCTGCGCGTCGGAAATATTTAGAGCCAGCGGCTTTTCGCAGAGCATGTCTTTGCCGGCGGCAGCTATGGCCTTTACGGCTGGTGCATGGAACTTGTCGGGAGTGGCGATGATGACCGCATCTACTCCCTTGCAATCCAGCAAAGCGTCAATGCTGCTGCAAGAGTTTTCGATCTCGAGTTCAGCCGCAGTCTGGCGAGCGCGGTCGGCATTCACATCGGCGACCGCAACCAGCTGCGCGCGCGGCACCAGACGGCGCAGATTCTCGGCGTGTCGTCGCCCCATCTCGCCGACTCCCAGCACGCCTACTCCAAGTTTCCGCATCGGACCTCTTAACTATGGCTTTCGGTATTACGAACTCGCACCGTTTAATTTGCCCACCACGCCATGAAGATATTTCAAACTCGCCGCAACACTCTCGGCTGGCGGAATTTTAGTTTCGCCAAATTTTACGTCCTGCTCTACTACCGACCAGCCTGAGTAGCCATTTTTGGTCAGAGTGTGGAAAAAAGCGGGGAAATCAATATCACCTTGTCCAATCACTGTGAACACCTGGTGTTCGATCGCCTCTTCGAAGGTCCACTTGTTGCGACGCGCCTCGTCGAGAACCTTGGCGTCGCAGTCTTTTATGTGGACGAAACGCAATTTGCTTTTATACTTTTCAGCTTCCTTGACGGAATCGCCTTCGCCGTAAACACAATGGCCGGTGTCGAGACACAGCCCGATATTGGTGTGGGAAGTCGCATCGAAGAATTTCTCGCATTCTTCCGGGGTCTCAACGTATGTCGCAACGTGAGGATGAAAGACAAGATCCAGTCCGAATTCGTTAGCTGCTATTTCCGCGTCGGCGACGATCTTGCCCACATGCTTCCATTGATCCGCGGTGAGTGTCGGGCAGTCTTTATCGTGGGCACGGCCTGAAAACCGGTTCCGCTCGTCAGATTGATCATCCGCCATCACCAGGAAGGGCGCACCCAGGGTCGCAAGCAGCTTGCCCACCTTGCGGATCCGTTCAATGACGGCGGCGCCTGAAGCTGGGTCGCCCATCTTTACCGGTACAAATGAACCCAGGAGTTTCATGCCGCGCTTTGCGAGTTGCGGCGCAAGAACTTCGGGATCGGTAGGGAAGAATCCGTAGGGCCCGAGCTCAGTCCCGGCATATCCCGCTTCCATCATTTCGTCGAGCATGTTCTCGTAAGACTGCTGCCACGATGGTCCGGGATAATCCAGTACACCCCAACTATCGGGCGCCGAAGCAAACAAAAAGCGCTGATTCATGTCAGTCATGGTCCACGTACGCAAAATTCTAAACGATTATAATCTGGAAGCTTGCTACCATGTCAATACTCCTCCGAGGCATAGCCGAACGTTTCAAGTTTCGCTGAAATCGATGAGCTTGGCACGAAGTGTAAACATCCGCGTGCGATAGGCAGCATAGATCAGGCCGACGATCAGCCAGGCAAGCCCGGCATATTTGGTCCACGGCTGCAAACCAAGAAGCAGGGCAAAACAGAAGACGCAGCCGAATCCAGGGACGAATGCGTCCCGCAGAAAGCTCTTTTTCGTCTCCGCTGCCGGAAGAAACCAGAAGTGCATCAGAGCCGCGAAATTCACTGCGGTAAAGGCCAGCAGCGCGCCGAAGGTCACGATCTCGGCGGACCGCTCCCAGGGAACCGTAAGCACGGCAACATATGCGACCAGTCCAACAATCCACTCGTTGTAGACGGGGTTGCCACGTCGCAGGCTGAGGTGGCCGAAAATCCTCCGCGGGATTACGTCGTCGCGCCCCATGCTGTATAGCAGTCGTGCAGCGCCGATGTGGCCGGCCAACCCACAGGCCAGGCTCGATACCAGCAGCATGACTCCATAAAGAGCGAACAAGACTGGGCCACCGACAATCCGCGCAACATCCATGAAAGCCGTTTCGTGATTTACTAAGTTGGTGTAGTCGGGCCAGACGCGCTGCGCAAGATAAACCTGTAAACCGCTGAAAAGTCCGGTAAAAACGCAGACCAGCACCGCGGCCAGCATGACGTTGCGTTTGGGATTCTTTACTTCTTCGGCAAGGATGGAGACGCCGTCAAAGCCTATGAATACGAGTGCGGCAAAAGACGTGCCCGCTGCCAACGCGCGCAGATTGAATGTTGCCGGATTGTAAGCCGGCTGTGTAGAGAATAGTGCGCTGAAGCTCTGGTGGAACACAATGTGGCGAAATGCCTGAACTAGAAATCCGGCCGTAACCAGCATCATGAAGCCCAGCAGTATTTCATTGGTGCGGGCGTTGAACTTGATTCCTCGCGTAGCCAGTACGGTGATGAATGCCACGATTGCTGCCGAGAGTACTGCAAATGGGATTTGGGGGACCAGACGATGGATGGTCAGCACCGAATAAAGGGCATTCTGTATGGGCTGAAATAAGTATTCCAGAAACATCGCCCAGCCCAGAATGAATCCGATGTGCGGATTCAACGTGCGGCTGATGTAGGAATAGACCGAGCCTGACGCCGGGTAAACATTCGCCATGCGTCCAAAGCTGACAGCAGTGACCGACATCGCGATCATCGCCAGCACAAGCGTGGTGACGGCGTGGCCATGAGACAGAACTTGCGCTTCGCCGAACAGGGGGACAGCGGCGATCGGCGAGGTGAGGATGATGCCGTAGTAAACCAGGTCCCACAGGCTCAGCACGCGCTTGAGGTGAGGCGTTTCCGTCGCCGAAACTGCGGTGGCTGTCTGCACACTGCCCCTTTGTTGAGCGTTGTCTAAAAGAAGTAGCGTTCCTTCTTGCGCGCTTCGTCGTATTTCTTGCGGGCCGCCTTGACGGACTCTCGCTCGGAGACTTCGGCGATGGGAACATCCCACCAGGATTCATATCCGGGAACTCGCTGGTCGAAAGCGGTTTCAATCACAATTACAGAAGTGCGCGGGTGTTCTCGCGCGGAAACCAGAGCGGCCTTTAGTTCTTCGCCCGTGCGCACCCGAGTGGCACACGCGCCAAGGCTGGCCGCGTTAGCCGCGAAATCGACAGGCAGGAGATCGCCTTTATATTGATCTCCTTTGCGGTAGCGGTATTGCGTGCCCATTCCGTCATTGCCGCAGCTCTGGCTGAGTCCGCCGATGCTGGAGAAACCGTGGTTGTCGAGCAGAATAATGTTGAGCTTGTAGCCTTCTTGCAGCGAAGTGACAATCTCCTGTGCCATCATCAAATAGGATCCATCACCCACCAGCACGTACACTTCGCGATTCGGGTCTGCCATCTTTACACCCAAGCCGCCGGCAATTTCATAGCCCATGCAGGAGTAGCCGTACTCCATGTGATAGCCGCCTGGCTGGCGCGTACGCCACAACTTGTGCAGGTTTCCCGGCATGCTGCCCGCAGCGCAAACCATCACGTCAGAAGCTTCGGTGAACTGGTTGACGATGCCGATGACTTCGCCTTGTGTGATCGGAGGGTCTTTGCGGATGGCGTGAATGCGATCGACTTCTTTTTCCCAAGCCGAGCGAAAATCCGAAATCCTGGCTGCATAGTCTGTGGTGACTTTGTAGCCGGAGACGGCCTGCTGCAGCTCCTCGATTGTGACGCGGGCGTCGGCAATCAGCGCGACGGCGGAATGCTTGAAAGCGTCAAACTCCGAAACGTTGATATTGATGAACCTAACCGCTGGGTCTTGAAACGCGGTCTTCGATGCGGTAGTGAAATCGCTATAGCGAGTTCCGATGCCGATAATCAGGTCGGCCTCGCGGGCGAGTATGTTTGCGCCGGGAGTTCCCGTGACTCCAACGGCACCCAATTGCTGAGGGTGATCGAACGGCAGCGATCCCTTGCCGGCTTGAGTCTCGCACAGGGGAATGGCCGTGACCTGCGCAAACTTTGATAAGGCTTCCGACGCCTCGGAGTAGAACACGCCGCCGCCGGCGATGATCAGAGGACGTTTGGCGGCGCGAATCCATTCCGCGGCGCGGCTCAAAGATGCCGAATCGCACCGGTTCCGCGGAATGTGCCACACCCGCTTGCCCAGGAATTCTTCGGGAAAGTCGAAAGCCTCGGCCTGCACATCCTGGGGAAGGCAGACTGTCACGGTTCCAGTTTCCGATGGCGAGGTCAGCACGCGGACCGCTTCGGGAAGGGAAGTCAATATTTGCTCGGCGCGTTCGATGCGGTCCCAATACCGCGAGACGGGCTTGAAACAATCGTTGACCGAGATGTCCTGGGTAAGTGGCGATTCGAGTTGCTGTAGAACCGGCGCCACATTTCGCCGCGCAAAAATGTCTCCGGGGAGCAACAACACTGGCAGGCGATTGATGGTTGCCAAGGCCGCGCCAGTGACCATGTTGGTGGCGCCGGGGCCGATTGAACTGGTGCAGACCAGAGTCCGCAGGCGGAGACTTGTTTTGGCAAAAGCCGCGGCCGCGTGCACCATAGCTTGCTCATTGCGGAACAGGTAGTAGCGGAGGCCGGCGTCCTGCTCAAGCGCCTGCCCGATCCCGGCCACGTTGCCATGGCCAAAGATTCCCAGACACCCCTCAAAGAACCGACACTCCCGGCCGTCGCGTTCGACGAATTGATTCTGGAGAAAGGCGATGATGGCTTGAGCGACGGTCAGCCGTTTTGTCATAGGCCTATCCAGAATACCTGCCAGCTGATTTGCCGTGAGAGCGAAGCGCCGAAGGCGAAGGCTGCTCCAGAAATAATTATTTCCGGACGAGAGGCAGCCGCGGATCCGGTGAATTCCATGCCGAACGAATCCAGGCATGGTCCTGGTCCTCAGTCACGGCCAGGGCGCGCGAAGTTCCTGCCAGAAAATTCAGGTAATACACGTCGTACCCTGGCCCAGCAACAACTGCATGATACCCGCTATGCACCAGGACGGCATCGCCGTCGCGGGCCCTCAGCGTTTGCCCGTTGATATCCTTGTCCGAATATAGATATTGAAAAGCGAAGCCTTCGGGCCGCGCCGTGCGGTAATAGTAGATCTCGTCTTGATCGACTTCCTTGGGCGGATTATGGGTGTCGTGTTTGTGTGGAGGATAACTCGACCAGTTTCCGCCCGGCGTATAGACCTCGATGACAACCAGTTTGTCGGCGGGAAAAGATGGCGGAAGCACGTCCACGATTTGGCGGGAGGCATTTCCGCCGCCTCGGAGGCTGCTGGCGACATCTTCTGGCGTGATCAAGCGCGGCTGCAGGGTGGCCCGTGAAGGTACGCGGCATTCCGCGATTTCGCACATTGTTTCCGCAGTGAATGAGGCCGCATTATGCGGTGGCAGGTATAAAGTGTATGGCAGTCCATCGAAAACGTTCTTCCGCTTGCCAATATTGTGCTTTCCTTTTCCCCAGTCGGCTACGCAAGTTCCACCCAGGAGCACGAAGGCTGCTTCTTCGCCGTCGGTTGCGGCGCGAAGAACCTCACCGGGTTGCAAGCGGGTAACAAAAAAACTCATCCACTCCCATCCAGCTTTCTGGCGCGGCAGATCAAGGAGCCTTCCTGCGGCGTGAGGCGGCAGGTTGGAGGAAGAGAATACGATGGATGGTTCGCTCAAGTTGTCTCCGAACTGGTAACGCCAATGAATCTAAGCGTTATGAAAATATGACAAAAAGCACAGGCCGTTGTCAACAATGATTTTTATTGAATCTTGACTAGAGCGGGTAACGATTGATATAAGGCACCTTATAAACGTTTTTATAGGGCCCATTATTTTAGGAGGAGGCTGAATTGGTCAGGACTGTTGCCGGAGTACTTCTCATTTGCCTGATTGCTGCTCCAACGTTCGACGCACAGGAGACAGCACGTGCCCCCAGTCCTTACAAAGCCGTGACCGATCGGCTGCAATCGATCGTTAAGGTGCCGCTCTCCGACTGCCGCTCCCACAGCGATGTGCCGCATCCGGAGGATGCCGCCGTGGACGATTCAACGTGGAAGCCGATCAAACTTGGCGCGACGTTTACCAGCGGCGTGCAGGTCTTCCGTTGCTGGTACACGGTCCCAGAAAAGTTGAACGGATATGAAACTCGCGATGCCAGTTTGAAAGTCGCCTTTGAACTGGAAGGGGACGGCATGACCATGTTGTCGGTGTTTTCCAACAACACCAGCATTTATCGGGGAACGTCGGACACGCTTGAACCGATTCTCCTGACCAGCAAAGCGCGACCCGGCGAGCGCTTTCTGGTGGCGATGCGGCTGGAAGTTGGAGATCAGCCGAGAAGGCTTTCGAGAAGCGAAATTCTTCTGACTGCTCCTGTCAGCCGTCCCGACCCCGAACTGCTGCGGATAGAAATTCTCTCGCTGCAGCCGATTCTCAACGCCTATCCCGACGCGGATCGCCGGCAACAGTTCGACTCTGCCGTAAAGGCAATCGACTTTTCCAAGTTAGACGGCGGCGACCAACCTGGTTTCGACAACTCGCTAAGGTCAGCGCAGGAAAAGCTGCAAGCCCTGCAGCCATGGATAAAGCAATTCCGCATTCGCGCGGTAGGCAATTCGCATATCGACATGGCCTGGTTGTGGCCCTGGACCGAGACTGTCGAAATTGTGCGCAACACCTATCGCAGTGCGCTCAACATGATGGATGAATACCCGGGCTTCACCTTTGCAGGCTCATCCGCACGAACTTACGAATGGATGGAGGAAAAATATCCGGAACTGTTTCAGGAAATCCAGCAGCGTGTAAAGGAAGGCAGGTGGGAGATCGTCGGCGGCATGTGGGTGGAACCTGACCTGAATATGCCGGGCGGAGAGTCGCTCACGCGGCAGGTTCTGGTGGGCAAGCAGTATTTCAAAAGAAAGTTTGGCGTCGATGTAAAAGTCGGCTGGAACCCGGATTCATTTGGATACACCTGGCAACTGCCGCAGATTTATAAAAAGTCCGGGATTGACTATTTTGTCACTCAGAAACTCTTGTGGGCGCACGAATTCACCACGTTTCCTTACAAGCTTTTCTGGTGGGAGAGCCCCGACGGCAGCCGCCTGCTTACCTATTTCCCGCACGACTATGGAAGCATGATGGAGCCGGTCTCGATGGCAGAAGACGTTTCCGTCTGGATGCCCTCGATTTACCACCAGAATTTGAAAGACCCCGAAATGATGTACCTCTATGGCGTGGGCGACCATGGCGGAGGGCCTACGCGTACCATGCTCGATAGCGCCGCCCAGTTGATGTCGCCTGACGTGGTATTTCCGAAACTTGAATTCAGCACAGCGAGCAGCTTTCTTGACGATATCTCAAAGCGGAACGATATCGAGATTCCGGTCTGGAAAAATGAGTTGTATTTTCAGTACCACCGCGGCGTGTTTACCACCCAGTCGGAAACAAAAAAACTGATTCGTCAAACCGAAGAGAAGCTGCTGGACGCAGAGAAGTATGCGTCACTGGCCCAGATTTACCAGCGGCCGTATCCGCGAGCGCAGTTCACGGACGCATGGAAAGGGCTTCTATTCGACGATTTTCACGATATTATGCCGGGTTCCGGCATCGCCGTGAATTATCTGGACGCGAAAAGGAATCTGGAAGAAGTTGGCCGAGTGAGCGGCGATATCCTCAATAACTCAGTTGACGAAGTTTCAGCCCGTATTGATACCCACCAGACCGGTACTCCGATCGTGGTTTATAACTCGATGTCTTGGGATCGAAGCGAAGTCATTGAGGTGGAAGCTCAGCTGCCGCAGGCCACCGCCAACGTTGCAGTCTTCGATTCAACGAACAAGCCTGTGCCGTTCCAGGTTCTAACGAATGATTCGCAGACACACCGGGTTCGCTTCCTGTTGCATGCCAGCGCTCCTGCGCTCGGATACGCGACTTACTATGTGCAACCGGCAGCAAAGGCTGTTACGCCTATCTCTTCACTTAAATCCTCTCAGACACAACTCGAAAACGAATTTCTTCGGGTCAAAGTTGATCCGCAAAGCGGATGCATTACCAGCCTTTTCGACAAACGTACGAATCAAGAGTCGATCGCGAAGGCCGAAACCGACACCGGCGGCCCGAAGGACCGTCCCTGCGGCAATTTGTTGCAGACCTTCGTGGATAAACCCAAAGAATATGACGCCTGGAACATCGATTCCGATTTTGAAGACAAGTATTGGAACCTGGATAAGGCCGATGAAGTCAAACTGATGGAGTCAGGACCATTGCGCGCGGTCATTCAGGTCAAACATCACTTTCAAAATTCGTCATTCACGCAGAACATTACTTTGTACCCAGCATCCACGCGCGTGGATGTAAAGATGCAGGCTGACTGGGAGGAAAAACACATTCTCCTTAAAGTCGGATTTCCCGTCACCGTGCATGCTGATAAGGCCACTTACGAGGTGCCATTTGGTTCGATTGAGCGGCCTACTACGCGTAACACGCCGGAGGAAAAGGCGCAGTTCGAAGTCCCGGCCCTGCATTGGGCGGATCTTTCCGATGCGCAGCAAGGTCTCAGCATTTTGAACGACAGCAAGTACGGATACGACGCAAAGGGCAACGTTTTACGGCTAACGCTGCTACGCTCGCCAACCTGGCCTGATCCGCACGCGGATGAAGGGCATCACGAATTCACCTATTCGCTTTACCCGCACAGTGGAACTTGGCGCGACGCGGAAACCGTGCGCCGCGGTTACGAACTTAACTACAAGCTGCGGGCAGTACAGGTTCGGGACCACACCGGGGCGCTTCCGCCAGTGCACTCGTTTGTCAAAATCGACGTCGACAATGTTGTGCTTACTGCCATGAAGTGGGCGGAGGACGAAAACGCGATGGTCCTGCGGTTTTACGAATGGGCGGGCAAAGAATCAGACGTAAAGGTTCATTTGCCGGCGGGCGCACAGCGTGCCTGGGAGACAAATTTGATCGAGCAGCCATCGGGTGAATTGCAGGTGGCGAACGACAGCGTCACCGTTCACACCAAACCGTACGAAATCAAAACGATATCGGTGAAATTTACGGAGGGGCGGCCATAGGGGCAACTCGCGGCAGCCGAGCGCCGCCGGGGTTAAGGGAAGCGTTTTGGCGAAAGCCCCCCTTGGTCCCGGCGATGGGGTTGTGGTTCTAAACGTTTCGACACTATTGCAAATAGGACACTTTCTCGTTAATGGCGGCGCTGCTCCCCTATCCCCAACTTGATTTACAACTTCCAAAACCACCAAAAAGCATTCATGCAGCATTAACAATGCATTTGTGCTGATGGCAGCCAGTTCCGGCGTCTGATATTTTTTTGTTAAATTTTAAAATTAGACTTGACTCTGGCATTCATTCGTTGATATAAGCGCAAATTATAAACGTTTTGAAAATATCAAATTACTGCAACAGAAAGCCCAAAGCTGGAGCAGCCCTCGGGAGGGGATTATGAGTTCGCATCAACAAAAGGCCTACAGGCTCGAGGAAGTGTGCGATCCAGGTAAGTGGATACGTCAGCAACTCTCCTTGGCCTGGATTGTACTGGCTCTGGTGTGTGTCCTGAACGGGGCTGCGCATGCCAAAGTCGCCGCCGGTGTTTCTGGAATCGTCACCGATAGCAGTGGCGCGGTTGTCTCCGGCGCGACCATCCAGATGAAAGACCTCGCCACTGGAGTCGTGGAGACGCGGCAGGCGAACTCTGAAGGCTTTTACGCGTTTATTGATTTGCAGCCCGGACGGTACGACCTGGAAGTGGGCCAATCGGGATTCACCACGTATCGCCAAACCGGCATCGTGTTGGATGTCGATTCGGCCAAGGTCCTCAACGTGTCGTTGAGCGTTGGCCAAGTCACGGAAAAGGTTGAGGTGTCCAGCGAGGCAGTGCAAATAGATACGGCCAGCACGCAGAACGGTGAAGTCATAACCGAGCGAACCATCGTCTCTGTACCGTTAGTGACGCGCAGTTACACAGATTTGCTTGCGCTGCAGCCGGGCGTTGCGCCGGTGTCATCAGGTCTGGCCGGCGGCCAGGGCGGCCAGTTCAGCGCGACCGGATTTCAATTCAACAACGTTTCAGGCGACCTGAACGCCGGCAATTTATCGGTTAATGGCCAGCGCGAGTCTGCCAATGGATTTCTGCTGAACGGAACCACGGTGCAGGAATTCGCCTTCTCAGGAACAGCGATCATTCCGAACCTTGACTCGATCGCCGAGTTCCGCATCGTGACCAACAACTTCGACGCCGAGTATGGAAACTATCCCGGCGGTCAAGTGAACGTTATCACCAAGGGTGGTACGAACAGCTTGCACGGAAGCGCCTTCGAATTTCTGCGCAACCGATCGTTCGATGCGACTCGCTATTTCACTACGACCAAAGACGATCACAAACAGAATCAGTTTGGCGTTACCCTCGGCGGACCGATTAAGAAGGACAAACTGTTTTTCTTCGGCGACTACCAAGGCAATCGTGTGGTCATCGGCCAGAGTGGGAACTTTGGATTTGTGCCAGTGCCCACGGCTGCCGAGCGTAGCGGCGATTTTTCCGCGATCGGCAGTTCGTTCAACTCGGGCTTCACTCCGCAGCCACAGAACCTCCCAATCGCGGCGTTGGTCAAGGGAGGCAATTGGGCGAACGATTTGGCAACTAGTCTCGGGTACTCGGTCAATGCTGGCGAGCCATACTACTTCACGGCAACAACTATCAATCCCGCTACGATCAACCCCAGTACCGGTCTAGGGACGCCATATGGGGTGAACTGCACGAGCAATGCCGCTTGCGTTTTCCCGAACGCCCAGATTCCTTCCACAATCTTCACAACGCCGTCCAACAACCTGCTGCAGTTCGTTCCACCGGGTAATGCTGGGGACGGCATATTTTCGCCGCAGGCGGCTCCAACTCGTCTTAACGATGACAAGGCCAGCGGCCGAGTTGACTTCAATTCGCACCTCGGGCAACTGTCCGGCTATTACTTCTACGATAGCTATCGCCAGAGCGTACCCAACGTCTTCCTGCCGGGCTTTGGGAGCGACTTCACGGGGCGTTCGCAGGTAGTGAACATCGGAGATTCCAAAGCGCTGGGTTCGGCCTCGGTGAATGAGCTTCGCGCCGGATTTACTCGTATTCGTTATCTGATTCACAAGCCAACCGGAGGCGACAATACTACGCCGGCATCCCTGGGCTTTGTTGAGGGCGCGGGCACACTTGGAATTTCACCATCGCTTCCGCAGTACGCTCATGTTCCGAACATTCACTTGAGTGGGTTTTCCTTCGGGGCTTCCGGCGGCCCGCTCGGAGTTACGGAAACCACTTACCAGGTCATGGACAACTTCACGCGCGTGGTGCGGACCCATACGATCACCGTCGGCGGGCAGTTCCGCTATAACCAACTCACCGAGTACAACGGCGGCTCCAACGGAGATTTTTTCTTCAACAACGGCGCCAACGGCGAAACCGGAATTGATTTCGCCGATTTTCTGATCGGCGCACCATCGGGCTACTCGCAGGGCCAGGGATTTCCATCCTACGGCCGCTCGCGCTATATCGGTCTCTTTGGCCAGGACAGTTGGCGGGTACGGCCGAATTTGACTCTGAATTACGGGTTGCGTTGGGACGTGAGCAGGCCGTGGTCGGAGAAGAATGGCCAGCTCGAAACTCTCGTACTCGGCCTGGACTCCACCCGTTTCCCCGGCTCCCCCACGGGATGGGTTTTCCCCGGCGATCCCGGAATTCCCAGCACGCTTGCGCCGACTCGTTACAACAACTTTGCTCCGCGCATCGGGCTCGCTTACTCACCGTCCTCGGATAGCGGAATCATAAAGTCGTTGACGGGCGGACCCGGCAAGACCAGCATCCGTGCTGGGTGGGGCAAGTTCTACAGCACGTTCGAAGGCGCCACCAACTTCAATGAAATCGGCGACGCTCCCTTTGGCGCATTCTACGGAAGCCCGGTCCCTCCGCAATTTGTGACGCCCTTTGTTGATCGCGGCACGGGCAACATTGAAGGCCAACGCTTTCCGGTGGCTCTGCCGACCACCGGCACGCCGATCAACTGGGCAAACTTCTTACCTATTGGAACCTCGCCGGCGTTTTACTACAAGAATGTCGTGCCTTACACCGAGGAGTATCAACTCTCAATCGAGCGGCAACTAGGGCCAGGGACACTCCTCACGGCCAGCTACGTGGGAACGCAGGGGCACCACTTGTTGTCGTCCTTGGAGGCCAACCCGGGCAATCCTGCCCTGTGCTTGAGCGTTCATGACGATAGTCAGATTGTTGGTGGCGCCAACGGCAATCATTGTGGCCCAGGCGGAGAGAACGGGACATACTTTCCAATCGGCGGGGGGACGATCAGCAGCACGCGCGGTCCGTTTGGCGGGTCATTCAGCAGTGACGGCTACTTCATCACCATTGGGCAGTCCAATTACAACTCGCTGCAATTGAGCCTGCGGCAGCGGATCTCACGGCTGGAATTTCTCGCGGGCTACACCTATGGCAAGTCGCTGGACAATGGTTCCGGATATGGCGAGCAGATCAATCCGCTCGATCTGAATCAGAAGTCGTTATCGTCCTTCGACGTGCGGCATAACTTCGTCGTGAGCTACGACTACCGGCTACCTATTGATCTTCTTCACGGCCCGAGCCGGCTGGTGAAAGGATGGCGTTTGAGTGGCATCACGCGGTTCTCGACCGGTCAACCGGTAACCCTGGTGGAAACCGACGACAATTCGTTGCTTGGTACCAGCAGCGCAGGTGCGATCGGCTTGCCGGTGGATACGCCGAACTATACTCCCGGTTCGCTCGCTATCGCCGACCCTCGTTCCCGACAGCCATACTTCAACACCACTCTGTTTTCGCCGGAGGCATTGGGCACACTGGGAACAGCCAGACGGCGGTTCTTCTCCGGGCCTGGGCTCAATAACTGGGACATCGCGCTTCTGAAAGACACGGCGGTGACGGAGCGCGTGAACGCCGAATTCCGCGTGGAACTGTTCAACGCTTTTAATCACGCGCAGTTTGGCCAGCCTGACGGGAATGTGAATGATCCCTTGACCCTTCAACCGGATGGGCAACTCACCGGATTTGGGATAGTCAGCACCGCCAATCCGCCGCGAATTATGCAGCTCTCGCTCAAGCTGCTGTTTTAGGCGCGACTGGCATCGATTTCTCTCCAGCCATGCAGCTGGTCTGCCACAGCCATGGCGGCCAGTTGAATGGTGCTTTTTCCGCAACTGGTAGAGAATGCTCTGGCAGAACAATCGCATCATGAAACCGACTAACCGCAGTTCCAGACGAGCGTTCATCAAGAATTCCGCACTAGGAGTTGGTGCGCTCGGAATGGCCTCTGCTGCTCCGAAGTCCTACGCATCGGCTGCCGCGGTGCCGTCAAGCATGGCTGCTCCGGATTCAGACATCGCGGTCTGGTACACCAACGTGAAGCAGCGCTTCGCGGCTGGGCAGCCGATTCATTGGCAGGCAGCCACCGCACCGACATCGCCGGAGTCGGTTCAACTCGCCCCGGCGAACAAATTTCAGGACATCCTTGGCTTCGGCGGCTGCTTCACGGATGCGTCTTGCTATCTGATCAGCCAGTTGCGCCAGCCTTTGCGTGACGAGTTACTGCATGGGATGTTCCATCCATCGGAGATGGGGCTTAGCGTCAATCGCACCTGCATTGGCTCCGCTGATTCGGCAGCGACGCTCTACAGCTACGACGACGGTGACGCTCCGGATCCTGATCTCAAACGCTTCACCATCGAACATGATCGGGCATACATTCTGCCGCTGCTGCGCCAGGTGCGCCAGATCAATCCTGAGGTTTATTACTTTTCATCTCCGTGGAGTCCACCGGGCTGGATGAAGTGGAACAAGTCGATGCTGGGCGGCGCCATGAGCCGTCAATATCTTGCTTCCTATGCTCAATATCTTTTGAGGTTTGTACAGGCGTACGCCGCGGAAGGCGTCCCTGTCCAGGCGATCTCGATTCAAAATGAAATTGACACCGACCAGCATGGACAAATGCCCGCTTGCATCTGGGCGCAGGAGTGCGAGACCGAATTTATTATCGAGCACCTCGGGCCGCTGTTCGAGAAAGCGAACACTACCACGAAAATCTGGATCCTCGATCACAACTATGTTTATTGGGGACGGGTGATTTCTGAACTCGACGATCCCGATTTTCGCCGGTACACAAACTCAGTTGCGTGGCACGGGTATACCGGCGAGCCGGGCATGATGAGCAAGGTGCACGCTGCTCATCCTGAAGCCGAGATGTATTACACCGAAGGCAGCACTGATTACAACGATCCTCATTATCAGGACGACTGGACCAAGTGGAGCAAGACTTATACCGATGTCCTCGGGAACTGGTGCCGCGCCGCGCTCGCCTGGAACGTGGCCACCGATGAACATGGAGGGCCGAACATCGGACCTTATCCGTGTGGCGGAATTGTGAACATTAATATTCATACACAAGAGGTCATTCGCAGCGGACAGTATTGGGCGCTGGAACACTTCTCGCGCGCGATGCGGCGCGGGGCACGACGTTTTGAGACGCAGAGCCAGGCGGCCAATCTTGCCCACATAGCCGTAGAAAATCTCGACGGACAAAAGGCGCTGATCATCACCAACCTGGGGCCTGCCAGGACCGTTCAAGTGAATCAGGGCCTGCATTCAGCCAGCGTTGCATTAGAAGAAAATTCAATCGCAACTTTGACGTGGAAGTGACCCGCCGGCGATTGAAACGCTTCCGCGAAGGGAATCGTTGAGAATTCGATTCAAGGTTTTGTGCTCGCTAGGCGCCATTGCTCTCATGATCGGCGCTGCGGCAAGCACTTTGCACGGCGCAACCAAGCCACACAAAAACCGCACCGTTGTCGTCATCAGCCTGGATGGTTTCCCTGCGTATGCTCTCGACGATCCCCGGCTCCCGATTCCAACTCTGCGCAAGCTGGCCCGCGAAGGCGTTATCGCGGCTTCCATGCGGCCAATCAATCCGACGGTCACGTGGCCAAACCATACCGCGATGGTCACGGGAGTGAACGCCTCGCAACATCAGGTCCTATTTAATGGCTTGCTTATTCGTCCTAAGGACCGAGTGAAGCCGACGATTGAGCCGTGGCGCGACAAGGAACAACTGGTACACGCGCCGACTATTTATGATCTCGCGTATAACGCCGGCCTCAGCACCGCGCAAGTCGATTGGGTAGCAATTTACGGCGCGAAAACGATCACCTGGCAATTTCCAGAATTACCTGATCCGAACGGCAAGATCGAGCACGAACTGATCGATGCCGGGCTGGTCACGCCGGAGCAACTGCGCACATTCGAAGACAGCAGTCAGGCCTGGCAAGATGAAATCTGGACTGCCGCGGCGGTCGATATCTTGCAACGACACAAGCCGAATCTCCTGCTGTTTCATTTGCTCACGCTTGATGACACGAACCACGAATATGGCGCAATGAGCCCCGCCAGCTTTACTGCAATGGCCTTTCTGGATACGAAAGTGAAGCAGATTGTTGATGTCATCGAGCGCAGCGGGCGAGCGAAGAACACAACTCTGATCGTCGTTTCTGACCACGGTTTTCGAAGCTACAGATATAAGGTTCATCCGAATGTGATTTTGAAACAGAAAGGCCTGCTCACCGAGGAGCCAGAGCACTCAAAGGGAGACGCATGGGTCTTGCCTGAGGGCGGCACGGCCGGAGTCTACGTCACCAACCTTGATCGCAAGGCCGAGCTGGTTCCGATGCTCCGCCGGATGTTTACCGATGCCGAAGGGATCGACAAGGTGTACGGATCCGATCAATTTGGGGAAATTGGTTTCCCGCTGCCGACCGCGAGCGACCAGGCCCCCGACCTCGTCCTCGCAGCCAAACCGGATTACATGTTCAGCGGCGAGTCAGAGGGGGAATTCGTAACAAGCGCGGAAGGCGGCACGCATGGCTACATCAATACCGATCCGAATATGCAGGCCATTTTTATGGCTTGGGGAGCGGGTATTCCCAAGGGGATTCGGCTGGGCAGCATTTCAAATCTTGATGTGGCTCCGACCATTGCGGCGCTGTTGGGGCTAGAGATGAAGAACGTTGTTGGACATCCGATTCGCGAAATCGTTGATGCGTCGAGCGCCAAAAAGACGGGGCAACACTGATTTGATTCGGTCGGGAGTTCAGGCCCGCTTGCGCACAGGCTTGGCCGCCATTTTCCGTCGCGGCTTGGCAGTCAGGTCCGAGAGCTCGATCTTCTTGGCCGAGCGCCACAATCTTTCCAGATCGTAGTACTTGCGAGCCGATGCGGAAAAGATGTGCACTACAAAATCGACGTAGTCGATAAGCACCCACTCGGCCTGCCTGTGTCCCTCAATGCTGTTCGGATAGACGCCGTTGCGTTTTAAGCGCAGTTCGACTTCGTCAGAGATGGCTTGAATCTGCCGAGGGTTCGTCCCATTACAAATAAGAAAGTAATCGGTGAAAGCGCCGGAATCCTTTTCAAGCTCCAAAATCGTGAGCTCTTCGGCTTTCTTCTCGTTGCAGGCGCTGATGGCTTCGGAAATCTGGGACTTCAATTCGTTTTTTTTCATTTAGGAAAAGTCGTTGGTTGCGGGGTGTTGACTGCACACGGTAGCCGCATTCACCTAGCGTACAGCCCTTCCTTCTTTATGTATTCTTCCACACTTTCGGAAACAAATTTCCTGATAGGGCGCTTGGCTGCAACGGCCGCTCGCACGGCCGTAGCGGAAACGTTCTGATTGATGTCGTCGAGCAAATGCAGCGTCACTCCGGGGAGCACAAGATCTCCTTTCGCGGGCTGCCTGGCAAAAGGCTTTGTAACCTCCGATCGCGGCCGCAGTTTTTCCGGAAGGGCCGTGGCCACGTCGGCCAGCGAATATCCGGGGCGGCTGGCGATAATGAATTCACACGCAGCAAACAGAGCCTCAGGCTCCCGCCATTTCGCGATGTCCTTGAAGGCGTCGATTCCAATCAGAAAAAATAAGCGATCGTTCTTTCGTAGTGTGCTTTTCAGCTTCCGAACCGTATCGATACTGTAGCTTGGCGCCGAGGCCACACTCGCGCGAGTATTCTTTTTGTCATGGAGCACGAATTCGCCAGGCGCTTCAAGCAACGACGGGAGAAAGGCCTTCTCGCCCTGGGTCGCAAGCGAGGTCATGGCATAGCGATGAAAGTAAGACGCTGCCGGCTGGGAAGTTTTGTGCGGGGAAATATTTGCGGTCACGAAGTTGATACTTCCAAGTTGACACCGCTCGCGCGCCGCTTGTGCCAGCGCGAGGTGCCCTTTGTGAATGGGGTCGAATGTGCCGCCAAAAAGGCCAATATTCATGCAGCTTGCTATCTTCTCAGAGGTTATCTGCTACGAGCGTCATGAAGCCACGATCTCCGCGGCTGGGGAATGCCGTATTTCTTCGACTCTCTCGGCTATCGCATAGTTCAGCTTTTCAATGCCTTCACCGGTCACGGCCGAAATCGGAAAGAATTCCAAGTCGTGCGCTTTGGCGTAGCGTTTCAGTTTTGCGAGCTTGGTCTTGTTGGCGACATCGCACTTCGATGCAGCAAGGATCAGTGGTTTAGTCTCAAGACCCGCGCCGAAGCTGGCGAGTTCGTCCATGATGACTTCGTAATCCTTCACCGGATCAGGTCGGCCGCTGGCGTCAGAGACATCGACCAAGTGAACTAGTACCCGGGTGCGTTCGATATGACGCAGGAATTGCGTTCCCAGGCCGGCCCCGGTGTGCGCGCCTTCGATCAGGCCGGGAATGTCGGCGACGACGAAGCTGATTTCGTTCGGCGGCTCCCCGACGGCGACCACGCCCAGGTTTGGTTGCAATGTGGTGAACGGATAGTCCGCAATCTTCGGACGTGCGGCCGAGATGCGCGAAATCAGCGTGGACTTCCCAACATTCGGATAGCCGACCAGCCCGACATCCGCAAGCAGTTTCAGTTCGAGGCGCAGCGCCCGTTCTTCACCGGGGCGTCCGTCTTCATGCTCGCGCGGGGCCTGATGAGTTGATGTTTTGAATTGCGCGTTGCCGCGTCCGCCGCGTCCGCCACGCGCGATCACGATGCGGTCGTCAGGATTAGAGAAGTCGTGCACCTTCCCGCCGGTTTCCACGTCGTAAACGATGGTGCCGACCGGGACCTTAAGCAGAACATCTATGCCTTCGCGTCCGGTGCGATTTGAACCCTCGCCATGACGGCCGCGTTCAGCCTTGTATTCAGGATTAAAGCGAAAATGGACCAGGGTGTTGTGGCGCTCGCTCGATTCCATGATCACGTCGCCGCCCTTGCCGCCATCGCCGCCCGAAGGACCGCCCCGCGGAACGAATTTTTCGCGGCGGAATGCGAGGCAGCCGTTGCCGCCGTCGCCGGCCTTCACACGAATTATCGCCTCATCTATGAACATGTTTTGGGCTGGATCCGATTCAACTCCAGACTGGGCAGCAGCGGCGAGAAACCGCGCGGAACCTGTATATATCCAGTATATCGAGGAAAGGGCTAAGCGGTCGCCTTGCAATGCACAGAATGGCATACAAGCAAAGAAGGGGCCGCATATGAAAGCAAAGCAGCCCCGGGCGGAGGATCAATATTTAATCCAGCAATTTGCGCGACATTCTCCAGCCCAGTCAGCTGGGTTTGGCCGCGGCGTCGTAAGCGGGATACTCGGGCGCCGATTCGAACGCCGAATAGTCCCATGCTGCCGGAACGTCGTTCAGATCAAGCACGGAAAAATCGTCGTGCACCCGCAGACCGGCCTGCTGTATCGCCGTGATGGCGCGATCAAACTGATGTGCTCCCAGGATTACAATTGCACCCCGCGTTGTGTTGATTTCCCGAGCTACCATGTGCGGTGCGAAAGCGGTGCCGATGCGTAATGCACGCGCCAGCGGGTTGGGTTGATAGTTGAGCTCGCGCGCCGCTGCAACAATGCGGTCACGAGTTCCTTGAGGAATGCGGTCGGCTGCGCGAGTGTTGTTCAGGACGGCGGAGATTGTACCGGCTGTTAAGCCGAGATGGTCAGCGACCGTTTTCAAAGTGACTCTGCCGGACTTGGCGGCAAATTTTTCGTTTTCCATACGTGTCCCTTCATTTCAGAATTTGGCTTCTGGGACAACGAGGTCGGAAGCAACAGAGCAGAGGTCAACTGCGCGGCATCATGGCGGCAGCTACTTTCCATACTCTTTCAAATGCTGCTGTGGAAGTCCAATTCAAAAAATCTATCAATGCCATAGAACGCTGGAAAATAACGATGGTGGCGCGCACGCTTACGCGATGGAAGGTGATTTCTGTTCGGTGAGAGTTTCTAGCAGTTGTTGCAATTGCTCCAATAATTCTTGGGCGTTAAGCCCCTTGGCAATGAACTTCAGCGTGCCGTCGGGAAGGAATTGCGCGCCGCGGTGCGAAGAAACAAACTTCGCCAGACGAACCGGATCGACCGGAGCATCCTGACGAAACTTCACGCTGACCAGGTCACGCTTGCGCTCAATTCCGGTCACGCCCGCGTCCAAGGCCTGCAGCCGCAATGCGGCGTAGCGAAGCAGTTGCTGTACAGCGACGGGTGGGTCGCCGTAGCGATCGCGCAACTCGGCTTCGACGTCGGCAAGCTGCCGCTCGGTTTCAACCCCGGCGATTCGCTTATACATACGCAGGCGCTGATTTTCTTCGAGGATGTAGTCGGCGGGAATGCGGATGTTGAGTCCAAGGTTGAGCTGAGCTTGCGGCTGCGGTTCAGTTTCACCTTTCATTTCGCGCATGGCCTGCTCAAGCATCTGCGTGTAAAGATCGAAACCCACGGCTTCGATGTGGCCACTTTGCTCGCCGCCGAGCAGATTGCCCGCACCGCGGAGCTCGAGATCAAGAGCGGCGATTTTGAAACCTGCGCCGAGATCAGAAAATTCTTTCAGCGCAGCCAGCCGGCGGCGCGCGATTGGAGTGAGTTCGATGTCGGCAGGAACCAAAAGATAAGCGTAAGCGCGGCGATTCGATCGGCCTACGCGGCCACGAAGCTGGTATAGCTCCGAGAGTCCAAGCCGTTCGGCGCGGTTAATCAGAATCGTGTTGCAAAGCGGGATATCGAGTCCATTCTCGATGATTGTCGTAGCGACGAGAATGTCGGCCTCGTGATGCATGAACTTGAGCATCACTTTTTCGAGTTCGCCTTCTGACATCTGCCCATGGCCGACGAGGACCCGGGCTTTTGGCGCGAGCACCTGCAGCTTGGCCGCAATCTCCCAGATCGTGTCCACGCGATTGTGCACGAAATAAACCTGACCGCCGCGATCTAGTTCCTGCTCGATGGATGAGCGAATCAGCTTCTCATCCCAACTGGCAACGACAGTTTGGATCGCGATGCGATCTTTCGGAGGCGTCTCGATTACGCTCATGTCGCGCAGACCTACGAGAGACATGTGTAACGTGCGCGGAATCGGCGTGGCCGACATGGTGAGCACGTCCACTTCTTTGCGCATCTGCTTGAGCCGCTCTTTGTGGCGAACTCCGAAGCGCTGCTCTTCGTCCACGATCAGAAGGCCGAGATCCGTGAACTTGACGTCTTTGGAGAGCAGGCGGTGCGTTCCGATCAGGATGTCAACTTTACCCGCTTCCACCCGCTGCAGGATTTCCTTCTGTTGCTTGGCGGAGCGAAAGCGGCTGATCATCTCAATCGTGACGGGGAATGCGGCGAAACGCTGCTTGAAGGTTTCGAAATGCTGGAAGGCGAGAACCGTCGTGGGTGCGAGCACAGCGACCTGCTTATTGTCATTGATTGCTTTGAAAGCGCCGCGCATCGCCACTTCCGTCTTGCCGTAACCCACATCACCGCAGAGGAGACGATCCATGGGCTGCGAGGATTCCATATCGCGCTTCATGTCCTTGATTGCCTGTCCCTGATCTTCAGTCTCGCTGTATTCAAATGCGTCTTCAAACTCGCGCATCCATTCGTTGTCCGCGGGGAAGCTGTGGCCCTGCGCTGCGCGGCGCTGCGCGTAGAGCTTGAGCAACTCCTCGGTCATGTCCTTCATGGCCGTGCGCACCCGGGCTTTGGTCTTTGCCCAGGTCGCACTGCCAAGATGATTCAGTACCGGTTTGGCTCCTTCTGAGGAACGGTACTTCTGAACGAGGTCGAGCCGCGTCAGCGGCACATAAAGTTTGGCCGCGTCGGCATACTCCAAAACCATAAATTCGGCGTTGCCGTCGCCCTGGTTAATTTCTTTCAACCCCTGATACTGGCCGATGCCGTGTTCTACGTGGACGACATAGTCGCCGACCTGCAGATCGCGAAAATCGGAAAGGAATGCGGCCGTTTTCGATCTCTGCCGCTGCGGCCGCGACGTCACAGACTCGGATTCGTCGAATAGATCGCGCGTGCCGAAAATCGCTAATCCGGCATCAGGCAAGATCATTCCGTCCGGAACGTATGCCCGGACCAGAGTTGCAGTCAGCACCTCGCCGGCAAAATAAGAAGTTTCGTCGGCATAACTTTCACTTCCGCGAGTGCGTGTGCCCAGGCGGAAGGAGACTCCGTATTCGGTGAAGAAGTCAGCCAGTCGTTCGAGTTCGCCCATATTCGGCGCAACTACCATGACGCGCCGGTTTTCGGCCACGTGCTTCTTCACTTCTTCGAGCATTGCAGGAATGGATCCGTGAAAGCGAGGACTGGGCTGCGAGTGCAACTCCACAGTCTCTACGCCTTCAGTCATCAGGCCGAGATGTTCGAGATCAGCGCCCGGGACGGTCTGAGTTCTGTTCCACCACTCATCTGTCGGAACGTAAAGATCTGATGGCCGCACCAGGTTTCCAATGCCGCTGCGCTCGTGCACGTCTTCGATCTTTGCCCACGCGGATTCCAGCTCGTTTCGTAGAGCGTCAGGTTCGTCGCAAATGAGCGACGCACTTGGCATTAGATCGAGAATCGTGCCCGCCGCACCTGCGACCGGAGCATAGAATTCCCATCCGGGAAACAACGTCACGCCGCCGGATCGAACCGATTGCTCGATGATCTCCTCAGAGCCGCTGATGCGCTTACCAGAGAGCCGCGCATGAATCGCGCTGAGTACACTTTCACTGACCGGAGTCTCCGAGAGTGGCAGCAAAGTGATTTCGTCAGCCGGTGAAGAAGAGCGCTGGGTGGCGGGATCGAACTTGCGCATGGATTCAACTTCGTCGCCGAAGAGTTCAATGCGCACCGGACGCTCGGATTCTGGCGAATATACATCCAGAATCCCGCCGCGCAGCGCGTATTCACCCGGCATTTCGACGACATCGGTGGATGTGTATCCGACGGAGTTCAAATGCGCGGTCAGATCAGCCGCGTCCACGGACTCGCCGCGCCGGATGGTACGTGCAAGGCCGGAATAAAACTCGGCGGGACGCAGCATGGAAGCTGCTGCCATGATCGGGACGAGCACGATCGAGGCTTCGCCAGTGGCAATCTTCCAGAGCGCAATCGCGCGTTGCTCTTGAATCTCCGGATGGGGTGACAGATTCTGGAAAGGCAGCACATCGCGTGTGGGCAGAGCCACGATCCTTTCCGAAGCGGCGCCGCCGATCAGTTCACAAAATGCCTGCAGGACAGGTAGGGTCTCTTCCAGTTCTTCGTTATTGCGTACCACGACGATGAGCGCGCGCTGAGTGGCTTTTTGCAGTTCCGCAATGATGAGTGACTTGGCCGACGGGTTGAGTCCAGAAACACGAATCCGCCCCGTGTTCGCTCGGAGGTGGGAGACAACACGCGAGAAAGCGGGCAGTTTTTCTACGTCCGCAAAAAAATCGCGGACGAAAGGCAAGACCATCGCTCTGCTATTTTAACAGGGGCGAACGGTCTGCCCTTCATCCGCTGCAGGCGTCCATCATGATCGCCTACTTTGCAGCCCCTGCGGACGCTCCCGATCCCGCGCCTTCGTTGCTCAACTCGAGCGCAAAGTCTTTCTTGCCAAAGTTGATGCGGGAGATAGTCCTTGATCCATCCGTGTTCGGCGTGACCACGACCGAATTTTCGGGTAGCGGATGTTCCAGTTTCACGACATGAGCGCTCGCCGAAGTGATTGCTTTCTTGCCCTGGAAAATCTGCAGTTGAACCTGATCGCCCTGCCCGTCCCATTGGACGGTGTAATTTCCAGCTGCCAGTTGCGTTCCTGCGACTGTTGCCGGTTTAAGTAACTCCATCGATCCCTTACTGACTGCAAGGGCGCTTCCAGCGAGCAGAACTACTGCTGTCAAAAAAACACCCTTTACGAAACTATTATTTGTAGCGTTCACAGTTCCTCCTCCTGCTTCCCGGCTGCGCGGGAAAGGTCTGTGGCGGCCGCGTGTGCTTGCGAAAAAGCTTGCGTTTCGTTTCGCAAAGCCTACAATTCTGCTCCGGGGTTTTCGAGACAAGTTTGCCCATCGGGCGTACTGGTCCGCGAGAGGGATTGTTCTCACCTGGCCGCCAAACCGTGAGTGAGGCAGTCCCTTACCCCTGCTTAATTTCCAGTGGCTTGGGCGCGCATTCCTGCGCGCGTATTCTCTACCTCAATACGAAGACGCTCGGCCGGAGGTTCCACGTTCTGAGGCGTTAGCGATTGGACGGAACGGCGCGGCGGGCGTTAGCAAGGAAGTTACCAGGCGAGCGAGATTAGGTATCAGCGCCGGGTTTTGAATTGTGAACGGCTGGGTTTCGATGTCGATCGTTTGGAAGGGGAAGATTTTTTCTTCTCCAGCAGAACCGCCGCATGAGCGATGGCAGCGTTGTCTGTTCCCATGCCTTCAGGAGTTTTAGCTTTAATGCCGATGCAGTTCGCAGGGATATCCAGGAGCGTGGTGAGCTTTTCGCGAATCGCTTCGGCATGCGGCCCGATCTTCGGCTGCGCCAGGATAAGCGTGGAATCGACATTTGTGATGGCATACCCGGCAGCTTTCATTCGGCGCAATGCCTCCTCTAAAAACAAAGACGAGTCAGCGCCTTTCCAGCGTGCATCTCCGGGAGAAAACAACGTTCCTATGTCAGGAGCGGCGATTGCGCCGAGAAGAGCATCGGTAATGGCGTGGAGCAGAACGTCGCCGTCGGAATGGCCGCCGAGACCTTCCGGATATTCGATCTCGACGCCGCCAATTCGTAGCGGAATGCCGCTCTTAAATTCGTGCGAGTCCCATCCATAGCCGATTCGCATGGGAGACAGTTTACGTGAAGAAGATTACACGCGCCTATAATTTCGGGATGGCGTCATTTCGTAAGGTTGTACTCGCCGGCTTGGTCCTGAGCGCGCTGTGCGTGTGCGCGCAACAGGCACAACCGCCCGGTTCGTTTTCGATTGCGCCAGCGAAACTTCCGAAGGCCTCGTTTTGGAACCACTATTCGTTTCAATTTCAAGCCGGTGGCGGAGTACCGCCTTACCACTGGCGTCTGTTGCGCGGTTCACTTCCTCGCGGACTTTCGCTGCAAGAAGATGGCCAGATCATCGGCACGGTCGAGGAGCAGGAGCAACAGGATTTCACGGTTGCCGTTATTGACCAAACGGGGAAGGCTCAACAACAGAGTTACACGCTTTCGATTGAAACTCCGCTCAGCACCGCCTGGTCGCGAAAAGCGCAAGTAAATGGCCAGAGAATTGACGGTTCGATCAAGGTTTCAAATACCACCGGCCGCGACTTCGACCTGACATTTGTCGTGCTTGCCGTTAATGAGATTGGCCGCGCTACAGCAATTGGATATCAACGTTTTTCGTTGAGGGCGAGCACGCGTGACCAGGAGCTCCCCTTCGGGGATACACTTTCCCGGGGAAACTACGCGGTGAATGTTGACGTGGTGGGTGAAGAGCCGCAGTCAAATATGATATTCAGGTCAAGGCTGGTGACAGGAAAAGAAGCGGTGACCCAAGGGCCCTAGGCTACAGCCTTTTTATGTGAGGGACCAAGCAGAAATCGCAGCGTCATTCCGCGCGGGGGAAGCTGAAAAGGGCCGCTCTGCAAGGGGGAGGAGCAGATGGAGACCGGCCGTTCCCAAGTCGGCGAATAACGCTGCGAACTCGCAGAAGCACCGCGCCAAGCGCTGGTGAAAAAATATAAGAGTCCCGAAGTGATGTTGATCTCATTCGTCTCGGCCAGTAGCTCGCTTTAGACCCTCGCCGACCTGCTGTTTCGCTATCCTTGCGGACCGCGTCTAGCGATCTATACTCGGGCTCCGGGCTCACCGCCAACCGGATAAACCAGTTCAACGCCTCGGGACTCTATCCTGCCTTTAACTGGGTTTCTTGTTCTCCTCGACCAGCGCTTTGCTATAGAGCCTCACTAGCCCTCCCTCAGTCATCTTGCCTAGAGTCGGCCCACTTGTAACTGTCGGTTGCCCGACTGTTTCTTATGAACGCTCTTGGCACGTTGCTTAGGGTGACTTCGCTTGACCCCCGGACGCCGCACCAACCGGAAAAACTTCAGAAACTGTCAAAGAACAATTGTGTTTTACACCCTGTATTCTTTTGGTCAATGGAAAAAATGAATTTTTAAGTTCTGCGTTTTCAATCGAGTGCAGCTCGTTCACAGGGGTGTGCAGCGGAGATTGTGCAGCTGCGTCAACCTACATTCAAAATTCAGCCGGTTTTTCGGAGTTCCAGGCGGAATTTGGGAAACGTACCGCCGCAAGTATGGCTATTCCATTTGTGAAAATCGCGGGCAAAGTCTTGATGGACGCTGGTTCTGCGAATTCTTTCAGCCGCATTCATCTCCATGTGGTGTCATATCCGAGCGCATGCAGTATCTGATTCTGGAATTCGTACTGCAGCAGCGCATCGAAGTTACCGTCCGAATTACTGTCCGACGACTCCCAGGATGCCGCGTAATGGGTGGCAGGCTTCGTGAACAAGGAATAGGCCGGCGCGAAGTGTACGTTGCAGGGTTGCGGACAGGCGATGAGTCCGGTGGGGTCCGGACGAACCATGCCGGTCGCCGCGAGCAGCGTGGGCGATGAGACGTCGGCCTGCGATGCGACCACCAACTGCTTTGGCGAAACACTCCAGACACGAGCGTCGCCCGGGACGATGTTCGGCGCTGAGTTGTACAACTCGCGCTGCAACGGGTTCAGGTCAATCTGCTGGCTTAAAGTTTGCTGCGCCGCATTCCACAATGCCTGCAGTTGCGCGGTAGAGTGCTGAGTGTTGTTGATGAAACTCGCGTTCGGAGTGGAATCAGTGGGGCGGCCGCCGCAGGCCGTCATGAGAAGAACGCTCAGCAATAAACCGGTGGCCTTTTTGCCCATGGGTTGCCGGATGGCCTCTTGCCATGAATTATCGGCAGGGCGGTGGCCGGGCGATATAACCAGAAGTGTTCCGGGCGGTCGGCAGCAGGACAAGCCTGTGATCTGCACTGTTGGCTGGTTTCTGCTAGAACATCAGCGTGGAGCGTCCACTGGGAGTAGTCACCATCGCGGGCTTGTTCTTTGGAGTAGCGGCGTATCTGGCAACGATCGGAGTTGTGAAGCTGGGATGGCCAGAGGCGATTTCATTGTCACTCGGAGCCCAGTTTTTGCATGGACTGGAACTGTGGGGCCCCTACATGTTCCTGATAGCCGCTGCGGCCAGCGCCGCCATCGCAACCGGCTTGCTGCGACTGAAGAATATCGCTCGCCGGGCGGCGATCGTGGTTACCGTTGCCGGCATGGTCTTGCTTATTCCCAAAGTTTCGGCTGAGACTAGCGACTTTTCACCTCGCTTTTTTCTCGCGGCTGCCGCAATCATGGTGCGAGTGATGATCGTCTGGTACTTGTGGCAGAGTTGGACGGCGGAGAAGTTCATTAAGAGTGGGTAGAGAATCGCTTGACCGAAGTGCGGTAGCGGAGTAGTGTTTCGTCCAATTTGCACGCGGGAAGCGCAATCACTTCGCGAGGTACAGCATTTGATCTGCCCTAAATGTGGTACAGCAGTCGCCGACAATAGCCAGTTCTGCTCGAACTGTGGGAACTCTTTCGTGCAGGGCCAGCTCTCGCCGGCTGGGCCTCCACAAACCAGCGGCAAAGCTATCGCCAGCCTGGTGTGCGGCATTCTTCACATATTCCCGTTGTTCATTATCGCTATCATTCTCGGGCATATGTCTCTTTCGGAGATCAAGAAAAGCTCTGGGAGACTGAAGGGCGAAGGCTTAGCTCTCGCCGGCTTGATTTTGGGATATCTCGGGATCATATTCATTCCGATTATTCTTATCGTCGCGGCGATTGCCATTCCGAATCTGCTGCGAGCAAGAATCGCCGCCAACGAGGCTTCGGCGGCCGCCTCGGTGCGAGAACTAGTGAGCGCCGAGATCAGTTATCAAGCGACACACCAGGATGCGGGCTTTACCTGCAGTTTTTCTGACCTTTCGGGACAACTTGATTCGCATCTCGCTGCCGGCTTTAAGCATGGATATACATTCTTTTTGCAAAGCTGCACTGCAGAAAAAGAAGGCGGCCCAATTTCTAAATTCCAAATCACTGCCGTTCCGAAAGTGCCGAACACATCGGGCAGGCGGGCGTTCTGCACTGACGAATCGGCCGTTATTCGATCTGACGCCGAAGGCTCGGGTGAGAATTGTCTGGATCACGGCTCACAGTTGGAGTGACCTGAATGCTGGACCCACGGTTTGGCGTGGGAAGATGGCTCATATTACGTGAAGCTCACCATTGCATGGATCGGCAAGACCAAAAGCGCCGCAATCCAATCCCTCACGGACGAGTACATCAAGCGATTGCGCCAGTATGCTGAAACCGAGGGCGTCTCACTCAAAGACGAAACCGCCCTTCTCAAGCTTTGCGGACGCGATGGCCGCGCGGCGAGACGCCGGTTGGTGCTGCTCGATTCGAGAGGTAAGCAGCTCTCGTCAGAGGAACTGGCTCAATTCTTACGGGAACACCTGGACCGTAACCCCCTGCCGCTGGTGTTTGCCGTAGGAGCCGCAGACGGCTTCACCGCCGAGAGTCTCGGTCAGTCGGATTTGACACTCTCCCTTGGCAAAATGACGCTGGCTCATGAGCTTGCACGGGTCGTGCTACTCGAGCAGGTGTATCGGGCGTTCACCATCCTGAAGGGGCATCCGTATCACCTTGGACACTGAAACTGGGATTCTGGCCTTGTACTCTGGTGATGTTTCCGCAAACGGCCTGCCCCCTTAGAGTTCTTGCAGTCCCCGAGGAGCCCATGAAGGACCCTGTCGAAGTGCTGCGCCGTAAGGAAGCTGAACTCGAAAGACTGCAAGAGGAAGTCGAGGCCCTGCGCCTCGTTGGCAAGTTACTGAAACAAAAGGCTTCTGCCGGCGAAGACCCTGAGGCCCGCGGCAAGATCATTGAAATGCCCGTCCACCTCGCCTGAAGCAGGTGAGGTTCGTCTGCCCGTCCTCACTCGGAATTTATCTTCCTCGCGCCGTCACGGTACACTCGTCGAAGTGTCCTTCGCCGATCAGCTCGGATTCACCTTCAAGGCTCCGGACCGCCGGGTTTGGGCAGTGCGCGACCTGGTGGCGGCTGTCCGCACGCAACTGGAGCGCGAATACAGCGACGTGTGGGTCGAAGGCGAGATTTCCAACTTTCGCGCCCACGATTCCGGCCACCTTTATTTCACGCTGAAAGACAAAGAGTCCCAGATTCGCGCCGTGATGTTCCGCTCGCAGGCGCGGCTCTTGCGTTTTCGTCCCGAAAACGGGATGCAGATTACACTGCGCGGGCGTGTGACGGTTTTCGAGAAGGGCGGCGATCTCCAGCTTTCCGCTGAATATCTGGAGCCTAAAGGCGCCGGCGCGCTGCAGGTTGCGTTCGAGCAACTCAAAGCCAAGCTTGAGGCTGAAGGACTCTTCGACGCTGCACGGAAAAAGCCTCTGCCTCCGCTTCCGCGTTGCATCGGCATTGTGACCTCACCGCAAGCAGCCGCGCTGCGCGATATTCTGAATATTCTTCGCCGCCGCCATCACAGCGCCAGTGTGCTCATTTATCCCGCGCAAGTGCAGGGGGATTTAGCTCCTCAGGAAGTGAGCGCGGGAGTGAAATATTTCAATCGCGCGAAGAGAGTTGATGTGATCATCGTCGCGCGCGGCGGCGGATCTGCGGAAGATCTTGCAGCGTTCAATCACGAAGGACTGGCGCGAGTGGTTGCAGCTTCTGAAATCCCAATCATTTCCGCCATCGGGCATGAAACCGACTTTACCATTATTGATTTCGTGGCCGACCTGCGCGCGCCAACCCCTTCGGCTGCGGCAGAACTTGTAATTCGGTCGCGTCAGGAGATTGAAGATCAGGCTGAGTCACTATGGATGAGGTTGGCGCGTGGCATGCGCTATCGGCTGCTCATGGCCAGGCAGACGCTGACCGAAGCCGCACAGCACGGCGCGTTTGCCCGCATGATGGATGGCATCAACCAGCGCCAGCAAAGATTGGATGACCTGGGCTTCAGGTTAGAGAAGGCCGAGGGCAAGCTTATCGAGCAAAATCGCCGCAGATGGGAGCGCGCCTCTGCGGCTGTCCGTCACTATGACGCCCGACGCGTGCTCAGCGGAATTCGCCGCGACCTGGCTTCCCGCAATGCGGCCATGAGCGTCGCGATGAAAACTTCGTTGCTGCGCTACCGGGCGCGAATTGAGCAAAGCGAGCGCCAGTTGAAGGCGTTGTCGCCGATGGCGATTCTGGAACGCGGATACGCCCTGGTATTCGATTCGTCCGGGAAGTTGGTGAAGAGTTCTGAGCAGGTCGAGAAAGGCGATGAAATTTCTGCTCGCCTGGCGCAGGGCACGTTGACGGCGAGAGTAGAGAAGAAGTAATTGCCAGTTGTCATTTAACGGTGCGCTGTGAACGGAGCCACGGGCAACTGCTTTACAATGTGTGCGTGCCGCCTGGAGCAGAAGCCGGATTGATTCTCGCCGCTGCAAACTGGCCCCATCTATCGGTGATTTCGGTCATCGATATACTGGTTGTGGCGGTCATCATCTATGAGTTCCTCGCGCTGATTCGCGGCACGCGAGCGGCCCTGAGCCTGGTCGGGGTTTCGATTGTGATCCTGGCCTTCTATTTTTCTCGAGTTGGCCAGTTGGCTACGCTCAATTGGCTGATATCGCGCGTGCTTCCCTATGCGGTATTTGCACTGATCGTCATCTTTGCACCCGAAATTCGGCAGGCGCTGGCGCGCATGGGACGGCGCCTGACGTTCGCTCGCAATTCCGGCGACCAGGCCGACATCTATGACGATATTGTCATGGCGGCCAATCTTTTCTCTCAGAATCAGACCGGGGCCTTGATGGTGATTGAGCGCGAAATCGGGCTTCGAACTTATGTTGAAAGCGGAGTTGCGATTGATGCGCAGCTATCGTATGACCTGCTGGCTACAATTTTCCGTCCGAGCGCCCCCTTACACGACGGTGCAGTAATCATTCGAGGAGATCGCATTTCTGCTGCCGCGTGCTTCCTGCCCCTGTCGATGAACCCTGTGCTCTCGACCCAACTTGGAACACGCCACCGCGCGGGAATCGGTATCACCGAAGAAACGGATGCGATTGCGATTATTGTGTCGGAGGAAACCGGCAGTATCAGCCTGGCGGTGGGGGGGGCTATTGAACGCGACCTGACAGTCGAACGGCTGCGTGAACGCATGGAAGTGCTGCTGCGGCGATATGTTCCACCAACACCGCTACCGACGTCGATGACGGACGGTGCCGGAATGCTGGAGGATGCGGACGATATTCCGGTGCGCGCCTCGGAATCTCGCTCCAAGCCGGGAGGCGGCCTGTGAGCGCGCGCGATTTTGTTCGGCGACACGTTTTTCATAATCTGACATTGAAGATCACGTCGGTAGCTCTCGCTACCGGGCTGTGGCTGGCGGTTGCAAGCAGCCCGCCGTCCGAGGTCGCAATAAGCGCTCCGATAATTTTTCGTAATATACCTTCCGATCTCGAAATCAGTTCCGAACATATCCCGACCGTTGAAATCCGCGTGCGCGGGCCGGAGAGACTTGTCCGGCGTTTGCAAGGGTCTGATGTTCGGGCAGAAGTCGATCTGAGCGGAATGAAATCTGGTGAACACACTTTTGATTTGACCAAAGCCGTTACCGTGCCCGATAAACTTGAGGTGGCGCAGGTTGTGCCTAGTGAGGTCCATGTGGAATTCGACGCGCGCGCCACTCGTTGGATTCCGGTGCAACCGCGTGTGGTCGGGACCTTTCCGGCCGGCTATCATCTTGCCAATGCACGGACTGATCCAGATAAGGTCGAAATCATCGGACCGAAGAAAGAAATTGATGCAGTGGAGAGCGCCATTACCGATCCCATCGATGTAACCGGCGTCCTCGATACGATTACCGTGATGCGGCCCGCTTATGTTTCCGACCCTCTCATTCAAGTGACCGATCCACATCCGGTGCGAGTCACGATTACCATACAAAAAGACGAAGCTGCTCCGAAGACCAAATCCGAATGAAATCTGAAATCCGACAATTGTTTGGGACCGACGGTATCCGCGGGGTCGCGGGTGAGTTCCCGCTCACGCGCGAAAGCACATTTTCTATTGGACGGGCGCTAGGCCATGATCTGCTGCGCGCGAACCCGAAGCCGCGGGTGGTGACCGGCCAGGATACGCGCGAGTCCAGTCGATGGATTGCCGACAGCGTTTCCGCGGGACTGGCTTCGTGCGGGGTTGAGGTCCACAGCGCGGGGGTTATTACGACGCCCGGAGTGGCGTATCTGGCGCGGTCGCGCAAGTTTGATGCTGGCGTGGTGGTCTCGGCATCGCACAATCCATGGACAGACAACGGAATCAAAGTTTTTTCCGGCGATGGGTTCAAATTGCCCGATGCACGGGAATTGATGATAGAGAAGGAAATTTTTTCGCTGTTGCAAACTCCCACCGGACCGGAGCAGGAAGGCGCTGGTATTTCGTCGGTTCCTGGCGAACACGGGTTGCGGTCGGCCTACATCCAGTGGCTGGCGGGTGAAATCAAGACTGACTTCAGTGGCCTGCGCGTGCTGGTTGATTGTGCGAATGGCGCTGCCACAGCCGAGGCGCCGGAACTGTTTCGCGCGTGCCGGGTGCAGGCGACCTTTGTTCATTCATCGCCGGATGGGAAAAACATCAACGAAGGATGCGGCGCGCTTCATCCGGGAACTGTTGCGCAAATAATTGCGGAGTCGAACGGCGCATTCGATCTCGGAATCACATTTGATGGGGATGCCGATCGCGTTCTGTTCAGCGATGCGGCCGGTACTGTGGTCAACGGAGACGCGGTGCTGCTCCTGATCGCGCGAGATATGCGTGCGCGTGGTCTGCTGGCTGGCGACATCGTCGTGGCAACGACTATGTCGAACATGGGGCTGGAGATCGCATTGGGCCGCACCGGAATTCGCATGCTGCGCGCCAACGTCGGCGATAAATACGTTCTCGATCAAATGATAAAGATAGGTGCGACCTTGGGTGGCGAACAGTCCGGGCACATCATCTTCCGCGACGGTGAAGCCACAACCGGTGACGGCCTGCTCACGGCTCTCCGCGTCATGGACGTGATGGTCCGGAGCGGCCGTTCGTTGGCCGAGTTGATCGCTGATCTGAGAGTCTTTCCTCAGCGAATTCAGAACGTGCGCGTGCGCGAGAAGGTCCCCTTGGATCAGGTTCCTGAAATCAAGAAAGCAATTGAAGCTGCGCAGAAAGAGCTAGACGGCAACGGACGCATTGTTGTCCGCTACTCCGGGACCGAGGCGTTGGCGCGCGTCATGGTCGAAGCCGAATCAGAGGAGAAGATGAATGCGCTGACGGATGGAATTGCGGGAGCGATTAAGGCGGCGCTGGGAATATAAATGGCACGCAGAAATGAGACGCAGAGAAGTTCCGACTTGCCGCAGCAAATTAAGGACGAAATCGGCCCGCTGATTTCTGTCTTTCGCGTTGCGGGGTGGATGGTGAACGATTGTTACTATGATTCCGAAGCCTTCGGCAACTGGTACGCGGACTTGACGCGGGGAGATGTTACGATTCGCCTGGTTAAGGATCGCTCCCAATACTACTGTTGTAGGCGGCCCAACTGAGTCGATTAAAGCAACGGGGCTTTGGAAAACATTTAACGACCTAAACGATTTTTGCGAGGCCGTTGCCGATTGGGCAAACAAACAGCCGTGAGTGATATCCATTCCGAACTGCTTTGGCGGGGAGGACCTGTTTTTCGCTTACCAAAGCAAGACCCACCAGAATGAACGTAGCCACTGATTAACAGCATTAACACTCGGCGCTTACGATCAACTGGAATCAGCAATTTCTTTTCCTCGTTCGCCGGTGCCTGATCTAAAGCCGAGCAGGGGAAGCTATCAGATAATGACCCATGAAGTCGCTGCTCAACAGTGAGTAACAGTATTCGGGGTGAATCCCCGTATTTACGGATCATGCTGGTGGCTGCGGTCTGCTGTGAAAATAGCAAATTACGCTATTTTCGATTATCATTGATTATGAAAATAGCACCGGAGCCTATTTTCGGGGGTAAAACCACGGCATGCGCAGAATCGCTGTAATTCCCGGAAAAAGTGTCGCCCACGGAAGCTACTCTGCTTTTGTGCCCGCCCCCCTACCTCCTGAGATTGATTGGAAAGCGACGCTGATCGGTGCGCTTTCGGATGCAGACCGGCTCGTCGGAAGATTAGCAGGTGAGGGCGGACAATTGCCTAATCCTCACCTTTTAATTCGGCCATTTGTCCGGCGTGAGGCTGTTCTGTCGAGCAAGATCGAGGGCACGCAGGCCACGCTGGGTGAGCTTTTGGCGGCAGAAGCCGGAGCAGTCGTAGATCGAAGTCCTGAGGATCTTCGGGAAGTTGGTAACTACGTCGCGGCTCTTGAGCACGGTATTTCGCGCCTCAAGAAACTTCCACTGTGCGTGAGGCTCACGCGCGAACTGCATGAAAAATTAATGACTGGGGTGAGAGCGCACCATGCCACGCCTGGCCGCTTTCGAATCGTCCAGAATTGGATTGGCAAACCGGGTAGCACCGTGGCGACAGCGTCGTACATTCCGCCGCCTCCGCGGGAGGTTGCGCCGTGTCTTGCAGCTTGGGAGAAATTCTTGCATGAATCGAAACTGCCGCCCCTCATCACCATTGCTTTGGCCCATTACCAGTTCGAAGCCATTCACCCATTTCTGGACGGAAATGGCCGAGTCGGGCGCTTGCTTATAACCTTGTTTCTGATCGAGCGCAATATCCTCCCGACACCACTCCTGTATTTGTCTGCATTTTTCGAGGCATCTCGTCGCGATTACTACGAAGGCCTACGTGGCATAAGCGAACGCGGGGCGTGGAATGATTGGCTGGAATATTTTTTGCTTGGAGTCGCGCGCATGTCCGAGGACGCCCTGAACCGTGCTACTCACATTAATCGCCTGCTTGCGCGATGGCAGAAGAAACTCTCCGGAGAGTCCAGCAACAATCCATTGCGCGTCCTTGAGCTGATAGGAGCAAATCCTTTTATAACGACGAAAACTGCCGCGGAGACGTTAGGGGTTGCATTTACTACAGCTCAGCGCGCAATTGAGCGTTTGCAGCGGGCCGGCATACTCAAACCTGTTGGTCTTGCGAAACGCGACAGAGTATATTGCGCGAATGCGCTACTCGAAATCCTCGAAGAACCAGCACACTTGGACGCCAGTTAGAAGGAAGTAAAGACGCATATGCAGCGCGGGAGAGGATCGTACAGCAAACGGATGGCTTAGCCGCTAACAAGGCCTTCGGTTTACTCCAAATCTCTCCAGTTCTTTCCCACACCCATCTCCACCATTAAGGGCACGGCGATCGGATGTACGTTCTCCATCTCCTCGCGCACCAGACTGCGCATAATGTCGAGCTCTGCTTCGGGTACTTCAAACACTAATTCGTCGTGTACTTGCAACGTCATTCGTGACTTCAGTCCCCGTTCCAGAATCGCGGCATCAATGCGGATCATCGCCAATTTGATCAGATCGGCGGCGGTGCCTTGCAACGGTGTGTTCACCGCGGTGCGCTCAGCGAATCCGCGCAGATTGTAGTTCTTGCTGTTGATGTCGGGGATGGGGCGGATGCGGCCGAAAAGCGTCTTGACCCGGCCGTCGCGGCGGGTTTCATCCAGGGTGCGGTCAATGAAGGCGCGCACGCCTTTGTATTTTTCGAAATAAGCTTCGATGAATTTCTTGGCCTCGGAAGTTTCGATGCCGAGATTCTGCGATAGCCCGAACGCCGAGAGTCCATACACAATTCCGAAGTTCACGACCTTGGCCTGACGGCGATGGTCAGCCGTCACCATCAGCGGTGGAACTCCGAATACTTGCGAAGCGGTGAGGGTGTGCACGTCATCGCCCCGCCGGAAAGCCTCGACAAGAAGCGGGTCTTTGGAATAGTGCGCCAGGAGCCGAAGCTCAATCTGCGAATAGTCTGCAGCGAGCAACAGATGCCCGGGTGCGGCGGTGAAAGCTGCGCGAATCTCGCGGCCAAGCTCGGTGCGGATGGGAATATTCTGCAGGTTAGGATTGGCGGATGACAGCCGTCCTGTGGCAGTCCCAGTCTGATCGAAAGTAGTATGCAGCCGCCCGGTTGTGCGGCTCAGCAAAAGCGGGAGCGCGTCCACGTAAGTGGATTTCAGCTTCGAAAGCTGGCGATACTCGAGGACCAGTTTCGGCGCCGCGTGGCTGTCCGCGAGTTCTTCGAGTACATCTACCGCTGTCGAAATCATTCGCCCCTTGCCATACTTCACCGGCTTGGGAAGATTCAGCTGATTAAACAGGACGTCACCGAGCTGCTTGGGCGAATTGATGTTGAATTCTGAGCCGCAGCACTCGTAGATTTCCTTCGCCTTCGCGTCAATTTCCTGTTCCAGCCGCTTCGACATGTTGGCCAGCGCGGCCCGGTCGATGGAGACTCCGGCCTGCTCCATGCGAGCGAGCACGGGGACCAATGGCAGGTCGATTTCCTTATAGAGTTTTTGCAATTCCAACTGTTCCAGGTCTTTTTGCAGACTGGTGGCAAGGCGGCCCGTCATGTCCGCTGCTTCGGCCAGTGACCCGCCCAGCTTCAGGTTGAATCGCCGCAGCGCTAGCTCGGGCAAAGAATGTGAAGAATAAGTCGGGTCGAGCAGATACGAATAAAGCCGGGTGTCATGCTGAACTCCGGCGATGCGTTCTGGCTCCAATTCGTGCAAAGCCAGCTTCCAATCGTGAATGGCTTTAGGAATTGTTGGATTTGAGAGTGCCGTATTCAAGGCCGGAGCGGCCTGCGACTCCGGCGCCACGGTGATCGCGGAACCAGCTTTCGTCGATATCGCGAGTTTGGCCATCGTCGCTTTCGGAGCAGCATTATTGTTGTCTGCGCTGGGTTCTTCGGACGTGAGCGGCAGAAATCCGCTCTGGGATTCAGCTTCCACGGGATCAGCGTCTTCGTCTTCGTGCAAAACGTCTTTCAATTCAGTTCTTGTTTCTATGGAGATTGCCAAGGGCGCGCCTGGCGCCAGATTTTTGAGAGCCGTCTCCACGTCCGCGGTCGATTCTGCATCGCGATAATTTCCCTCTGCCGCTTCTATCACTGGCAGCAGCTCTTTTAATAGCGAGGTAAATTCAAGTTCGGTAAACAGTTCGCGCAGAGCATCGATGTCAGGTTCGCCAGCGTGCATCTTCTCAACATCCAGCGCGATATCCACATCGCACTTGATCGTGACCAGTTGTTTGCTCATCAAAATCTGCTCGCGGTTGTTTTGCAAAGACTCGCGATAGGTTTTTCGTTCAACTTCACTTGCATGATCGAGCGCGCCTTCGAGGCTGCCGAACCGCTGTATGAGTTCGACCGAACCTTTGTCGCCGATTCCGGGTGCGCCGGGAATGTTGTCAATCGAATCGCCACGAAGCGCCATTACATCCACAACGCGCGACGGCGGAACGCCTAAGATTTCCTCCACCTTGGCGGCGTCGGCTATCAGGTTGTCTTTAGGAGGATTCAGCACCAGCACGTGATCGTTGACCAGTTGCAGCATGTCCTTGTCACTGGAAACCACGTACACAGTGCGCCGCTGCGCAACCGCTTTCGTCGCCAGAGTGCCGATTACATCATCGGCCTCGAAACCGGGCATTTCGAGGATGGGTATGCGATATGCCTCAAGCGCGCGGCGGATGTACGGAATCTGTTGTGCCAGATCGCCCGGCATTTCCGAGCGGTTGGCTTTGTATTCCTTGTATTGCTGATCACGGAATGTGGGCGCGGCTACGTCGAATACTGCGGCAAGATACTGCGGCGAGAAATCGTCGCGCAGCTTGCGCAGCATGTTCACGAAAACGTAAATTGCCGCCGTGGGCAAGCCTTTTCGCGTGGACATTCCGCGCTGCCGCGCCATGGCGTGATAAGCGCGAAAGATGAATGACATCGCATCGATCAGGAAGATGCGGTTGGGGTCGTCGCGATGCACCAGGGCGGGATTGGGAGAGGACGATGCCGCATCCGATTCATCGAGAGGTTTTCTTTTTGGAGGCAAGAAATAAGTCTAACAAGCAATTAGCACTCAGCACTCAGCAATTAGTACGGAAGGCTTTGGCGCGGGTGCTTCGGATCGTGTAGTGGAGAAAATTCCACGTCCCTTTCCAAAAAATGCGATAAGAGGGCCTCGAGGCCCCATGCCTTCCTGAACACTGATTGCTGATTGCTGAGTGCTGTCTATGCCGGCTTCCCGAACACAGTTGTGTAGTGCAGCTTGATCACGCCGCAGGTGCTCTGTTCCGGTGAATAGACAACGCAGGTGTCAAACGGACGCGAATAGATGTGGAGGCTCACGGCGCGCTCGCCGAAATGCTTCGGATTGACGACCCGATGCACGGGATCTGCCGGATCTACGGCACAAGGATGGGTCGCATTCATCTCGACCGTGTCGGTCGGCGTGAGCTGAGATTTCCCGTGCTCGAGATCTTGTGAAACCAAGTGAAAATTTTCAACCAAGAGGCGACCCAGGGGTACAGACATCCAGCAATTCTGGTCGCGGTGATTATGCACTGAGCTAATCTGCCCCACTTCCCAGCAGATGGCGATGAGTTCGTAGAGCGGCGTCTTGTCGATCAGATTTCGGGTGTAGTGCTGGCGGTCCCATGTCAGATAGGGTCCGAGAGTTTCCGGTGCGACGGTGGTGTGCTGCAAAAACGATAACAATTCATGGGTTTTATCGAACGCTGGCTGAGGAAACTTGCGGAGCTCTCCCACAAAATCCTGAATGGAAAGCTGTTTAGGGACGACTTGGGTAGCCATGGTACCTCTTTTTCCCACCACAGGGATACAGAGTCACCGAGGAAATAACCCCGGCTATTTCAGTATAAGCCCCAAGAATTCACTCCACGAACATACAATCGCCGTATGAGTAGAACCTGTATTTCTGCTCGACTGCATGGCGATAGCCGGCAAGAACGTTCTCTTTTCCGCCAAAGGCACATACCAGCATCAACAATGTAGATTGTGGCAAATGAAAATTGGTCAGCATCGCGCCGACGACACGGAATCGAAATCCCGGGTAGATGAACAGGTCTGCCTCTCCCCGGCCTTCCTGCACCCGCCCCGAATCGCGGGCTGAATATTCAAGAGTCCTGACGGTTGTTGTCCCGATCGCAACCACTCGTCTCTTCTCATCCAGCGCGCGGTTGATCTTCTCGGCGGTTTCACCAGAGACCTCATAATCTTCACGATGCAGCCTATGCTCCTCCACCTTCTCGACGCGCACCGGTTGAAAAGTTCCCAAACCTACGTGCAGTGTGATCTCTGCACTCTCAACGCCACGTTCTTTCATCTGATCGAGAATTTCGGGAGTGAAGTGCAAGCCGGCAGTGGGGGCGGCGACCGATCCGCGCTTTCGGGCGTAAACCGTCTGGTACCGCTCGCGATCCTCGATGCGATCATGACGCGAAATATACGGCGGCAATGGAACGTGTCCAATCCGTTCGACGCGTTCGAAGAAATCAGGAACAGGGGAAAACCTGATGCGACGCTCACCAAAGCTCCCCCTTGCAACCACTTCGGCCATAAGTTCGTCGGACAGGAATGTCCGACCCACACGGTCTTGAGGACTTCCACCAAAAAACAGCCGCTCACCAACTCCGATCTTCCGTCCCGGCCGCACCAGGCACTCCCACTCGTTCGGATCCTGGCACACCTTCCGCGTCAGGAGCACCTCGACTCGACCCTTCAAAAAGTCTCGCGAGGCCGGATTATGGTCACTCAAGGGCTGGGAGGCTTTAAATCCGCTTCTGTGTCCATACAGCCGTGCCGGAAACACCCGCGTGTTGTTGAATACGACCAGGTCTCCACGCTGGAGCAGGGCAGGGAAGTCTATGAATTGCCGATCCTCGATCCGACCCGTTTCGCGATCCAGCCGGAGCAATCGTGAAGCCGTCCGCTCTCCCAGCGGTTGCTGCGCGATCAGGTCGTCAGGAAGCGAGTAGTTGAAGTCCGAAACAAGCACGCTTTGCATTGTAAAATCTTGGTATTAATTGCGGAAAGCCAGCAAAAACATAGGCTTGAAGCAGTAACCTGATGTTCTGGCACGAATTTTCGATTGTTTCCATTTTGAACCTGCGGTACCATACGCGCCTTAGGAGTACTAGGGAGTGACCACGGACCACACATATCGGCGCGAAATCGTAAAAGTGGGAAAGCTGTTGCATCAGCGCCGTTACATTGCCGCCACCGACGGCAATTTGTCGGTGCGCCTTGACGAGGATCGGGTGCTCGTAACTCCCACCGGCATGTCCAAAGGCGCGATGAAGACGGCTGACATGGTCATTGTGGATATGGATGGGCGTCAGATCAAGGGTCGTCGGATGGTTACCAGCGAAATCGGCATGCACCTGCTGATTTACAGCATGCGTCCCGACGTTCACGCTGTAGTGCACGCTCACCCACGAACTGCTACTGGGTTTGCAGCGGCTGGAATTGCATTGAATCAACCGTTGGTGTGCGAAGTCGTCATCGGGCTCGGGCAAATTCCTCTCGCTCCGTATGGAACTCCGGGAACACCCGAACTGGCGGAAACCCTGCGTCCGCTTATTCCCGACTACGATGCCATTCTCATGGCGAATCACGGTGTTGTGACTTACGGCTCCGATCTCATGTGCGCATATATGAAGATGGAAACCGTAGAGCACTTTGCCGAAATTACATTGGTGACACGGATGTTAGGGCAGCAACAGCCGCTTGATTGCACGAACCTGGAAAAGTTGGTGGAAGCGCGCAGCCGTTACCAGGGCGTAAATTCCGCTGCGCCCATGCCGGTGTTCTCCGAAAATACCGAAGTTTCATCCATGCACATGCGAACTTCCACCCGCAACAAGCCGCAGCGCTCTAGTCTCCGCCCACACGAAACCGCATCCCCGCTCGGAAATTAATTTTCAGCGCCGGATATCCCGTGACCTCCTGATACGAGCGGTCCAGCAGGTTCTCCACGTTCACGTATGCCGTGACCCGCGGATGAATGGCATACCAACCGCCCGCATTCACCAGCACATAGCCCGGCGTATGGTTGACGTTGTAGCCGAAGAAGTCGGAGTCGGCGCGGCGTCCGACAAAGCTGCCCGCAAGATCAGCCCCCCAGCGATTGCCCAGATAGTTGGTAAGCACCGTGGCCGAATGTTTCGGACGCCGAATCAATGGCTGTCCCGCGGAAAGAATGGGATCGAACGCCAGAGGTTCTTTCAGAACCTGGGTTGACGTATAAGTGTAGGCCGCGTTGACCGAAATCCGTGACGCGGGTCGTGCATTAAACTGGACTTCGGCACCGTGAGCTAAGGCTTCATTAATGTTGATGTATTGCCCTTGACAGAAGCAGGTCTGGTCGAAATTGAAGTCGATTTTGTTGCGAAATAGGTCGTTGAAGTACACCGCCGAAAAAGCATAGTTCGCGCGGAATGTCTGATTGAATCCGGCTTCGAAGGCGCGAGTTTCCTCCGGTTTCAACTGCGGATTGGGCAAAGTGGGGAAACCGCCCCCGTTTCCAAACGACTCGGCAAATGACGGCTCTTTTATCCCAGTCGCATAGGAAAAAATCAGCCGCGTGCCCGAGAAGAACTGCCCTCCCTTCAACGCGAGCAGAGTTAGCGAACCTCGCGGGACGAACTTGCTCCCGAAGCTCTCGTTGTGCACAAAACGCCCGCCGGCAATGAACGAGAGCCTTTCGAAATTGAAAATCTGCTGGCCATAGACGGCGTGATTTCGGCGAAGGCCATGGCTGGGGAACGGCAGGTTCCCCGTGGTTCCGGTCTCGTCTTCGAATTCGTAACCCACGGTGCTGTTGGCCCAGCTTTCTTCCTGATAAGTTCCCTGGTACTCGAAGCCGGCACGATTGAACAGGTTCACGTTGTCGAACTGAAAATCCTGGTCTCCGAAAGGCGTGATCCGGTTTCCCTGGTCGATGCCGTCCTGATTGGTGCGATGGAGGGTGTAGTCGTATCCGACAAAGCGATGCTGCCAGCGGGACGGGCCAGTGATTGCCAGCTCAATGCTACCGAGAAAATTGTTCTGGCGAGCGCGTTGATCGAGGTCCGGGGGCAGGAGCGGATCGCCGTTGAAATTCCATTCATTCTGCACCCCGGTGACGCTGTGATCGTGACGTGCGCGGAGCCGCAGCCATGCCCAGTCGTTGAGCTTGGCGCCGGCATTCACTCCTTCCAGCGAATTCGAATAGTCATCATTCGGGCCGGAACCCGAGGTATTGAACTGGCTGCCAAAGAGGTTGTAGTCGAACCGGTCCGTTGACCCTGAAAACGATGCGTAGCCATTCTCGGTTCCATAGTTGCCGGCATCAGCTCCGAAGCGAAGTTCAGGAGTCGGAGTGTTGCCGGTTCGGCTCCAGACTTGAACAACGCTGGTCATCGCGTCGGAACCGTAAAGCGTGCTTTGCGTGCCGCGCATGAATTCAACGCGGTCGGCTTCGGCCAGAGGCAGCGTGCCGAAATCGAAGGTGCCGCCCGGGTCGGTGATGCTGACTCCATCGACGATCACTTTGTTGTAGCGCGAATCGCCGCCGCGGACGAAGAGAGAAGCCAGGCCGCCGCGCTGGCCGGCGGAATCGACGATTGCGCCGGGCAAGAAACGGATTGCGTCGCTGGCGTCAGCCGGGTGCATAGTGTCCAGTTGAGCGCCGCTAAGGATGTTGATCGCCGCTCCGGATTCGTCATTGGGCGCAGGCTTACCAGTTGCTGTGACCACCACTGTTTCCTGGGCGACCGCTACTTGTAAAGCGACGGTCACCGGTGCTTCGCCGTCGCTGAACTCAAGGTTTTTCCATCGCTCGGCAAACCCTGCAGCAAGAACGTGGACACGAAGATCTCCGGAAGCGACATTGCGAAAAAACGCGACTCCCTGAGCAGAAGTCTGTTGCACGGCGATTGGGCGAGTCGACCGTCCGGCGAACAATTCAACCTGGGCGCCGGAAACTGCGGCAGACTGGGGATCAACAACTTTGATGGTGAGGTCGGAAGCAAAAGCAGAAAGGGACAGAAAAGCCACGGCCAGAAGCCGCAAGTAGAACCGCATCACTCCTCCTTTATCTCGCGAAAGGGGTTGGTGTTGTCAGTTCGCGCCGGTCTCCTGGCTCGCGAGTAAGGATTGATTTCGACGGGCAAGGGCGCCCGTCGCTCCACAATCCATAACTTGCCTCGTGCCTTCCCGGAGCTAACTCCAGTGGCTCGCTGCGATGTCCTCGCTTACAGTTGCGCGGCAGCGCGGGATTTTCACCCGCTTCCCAGTCCTCCCCGAGAGAGGAGGACGCGCGACCTGTTTCAAAAGCACAGCGAATGTAATTGTTCTTGAACTACGAAGTCAACAAGCTGAAGTCAAAAATTGAGCAACGGCGTAGAATACCCGGATGATTCCCCAGGAACTTCTCGACATTCTGGTGTGCCCGGTTTGCAAGAAACCCTTGGTCCAGAAGGAAACGGGCGAGAGCCTCAAATGCGGCGAATGCCGTCGCGTTTACCCCGTGCGGGACGGTATTCCGATCCTACTGGTGGATGAAGCAGTGATCGAAGCAGCCTGACCCTCTGATTCTCCGACCGGCACGGGATTCGTCTCAAAACAGAGGGGTCGGCTGTGCCGAAATGACAAATTGTGTCGGTCGTGAGACGACCGCTTTGCTAACGGACATTCAGACTTTGCCCGTTCTTGCCGATCTATCCAGCAACTTCACTGATATTCAAGGGTTTAAGGAGTATGTGGTTTCCTTGCCGGATATACGGTAAGACCCTGCGCTTCGGCAGAGAAATTGCATGCAACAAAATGGGTTGCAGTTGAGTCTAATGGTTAGAAGGTCAGGGTCGGAGGTGAACCGATGAGAGAAAGATTTTCTAACACCGAGTTGACCGCTCTGCGGAACGACCTGATGCAAGGGGGATTGGCCGATTCTCGCGAAGCTGCGGAGTTGGTCCAGGTATTTCTGATGGGGCGTGGATATGGAGTTTCGCCGGAAGCGGCGCGCGATGCGGTAAGCCGAGTTGAAATCGCAGGTTGCGCGCTGCCGGTGCTGCAAAAGGAGCTGGAGAACCTTGCCCTGGTGATGTGAGGATCTTCAACGTAAGCGGTGACAGCAAATTTAAGAGATCCGCGGGGACAAGAGACGTAACCAGTCGCTCCCCACAGATGAATGAACAAGGAAAGAGCCGGGCCAACCAGCCCGGCGTTCTTGTTTTTGCGGTAAGGTCCAAGGACGTGCGTTCTATCGCCGGTCGGCCACTGTGTAAAAAATCATTCGTAGCGTAGGCTTTCCACGGGATCGAGCTTTGCGGCCCGGGCGGCGGGCACGGTTCCGAATAGAATACCGACCAAAGACGAGACGACGATAGCTACAATGGCCGACAGTCCCGAGACAGGAAGCCGATACTCGGTTAGGAAACGGACCGAGTAGGGGACCGCCAGCCCGATTACGACTCCGATCAACCCTCCTCCCACCGAAATCAGGACCGCTTCCGACAGAAATTGAAATCGAATTTCGCGATTCGTAGCGCCGAGCGCCTTGCGGATCCCAATCTCACGAATTCTTGCGCTTACGGTTGCCAGCATAATGTTCATGATTCCGATGCCGCTGACCAGCAACACCACTGCTGCAACCGCGAGCAGGACCATGGTCAAGGCATTGGCTGTCTTCTCGGCGACGGATACCAGTTGCACCAGGTTAGTGACGTTATAAACGGATTCAGCCCGGTGACGCGACTGGATGACACGCCTGACCTGTTCAGTGGCAGTGGCCACCATCGAGGGGTCCGCCACCGAAAAGTAGATCAATTTGACCGTGGGTGTGTCGGTAAAATACCGCGCCACGCTGTAGGGGATCAGAAGAGTGTTAGTGGTCACCTCCGATTGCCCAAACGTATCCACGCGCTCGTGAAAGGTCCCGATGATGGTGAACGGTAACCCGCTCAGCTTGATCACCTTGCCAACCGCGGCTTGCGCCGAGCCGTAAATTTCCTGCGCCCATTTCTCAGTGACCAGTCCGGCCTTGGTGTGCGATTGCTCATCCTGCTGATCGAAAAACCTTCCCGACGCTACTACGAGATTGCGGACGTTGCGGTATTGCGGATACACACCGAGAATCTGGATATCACGTTCCTTGCCATCGCCCACGGCTATACGTTCGCTCAGGGTGACCACCGGCGAGGCGCTCACGATTTCTGAGACCTGCTCGTCGGCCGCCTTCATATCATCTACCGTCAGCGGATCAGGCGCCGTGTTGGTGATGCGTTGCGCTCCGCCTTCGTACTCCGCATAAATAAGATTGGCGCCAATGCCCTGGATTTGATTAAGAACGTACTGTTTGCCGGTGAGGCCGATAGTGACGACGAGAATTAGCGACGCGGTGCCAATGACCATGCCGAGCGCGGTGAGCATGAAGCGGACTTTGTTGCTGCAGAAGGTATCGTAGGCGAAGCTCATGATCTCGCTGAAAGCGAGCTTCGGGGTTAACTGCGATACTGCGGTTGAGACTTGGCTAGACACCTGCATCCGAATTAGATGCTACGCGCAGTGCGCAGGCACCGCAAAGTGGCGGGATGGAGGCACGGGCGCCTCGCCCGAGCAAAAAAACTAGGCAGTCCGCGCGGTCGCTTTCGAGGTCAACTGCCGATAGATGTCCTTGACTTGCTTGCGCGTTTCCTCGACCGTGCCGCTGTTGTCGATGACAAAATCCGCAGCCTGAATTTTCGCTTCTACCGGCGCTTGAGCCATCATGCGGCGAGTGACTTCCGTTTTGGCTGTTTCGGGATCGAGGTTGTGGCGCGCCGCCCAGCGGTCAATGCGCTGCTGCGGCTTGCACGTCACCACGATGATCTGGTCGAAGCGGCGGCGCAGGCCGGCCTCGAGCAGCAGCGCAGCTTCGAGTATGACGATCGCATCGGGCTCGCGGCTGCCGATGTCGTCCATCCAGCGCTCGTAACGCTCGATGACTCCGGGATGAATCAGACGATTAAGTTCGTAGATTCGCGGCTTGCGCTTGTCGAAGGCGAGCTCGGCGAGTTTGGCGCGATTGACGGTTTTGTCGGGATTAAGGATTTCCTCGCCGAAACTTCTTATGATCTCGTCGTAGACCGGCTCCCCGGGCCGCATCAGTTCGTGCGCGATTTCGTCGGCGTCAATGGTATGTGCGCCAAGTTCGGTGAAGGTCTGGCTGACCAGCGACTTTCCGGAAGCGATACCGCCTGTGAGTCCGACTTTGAGCATGGATCCTCCCGAAAATCATTTCACCACCGGCAAAAAACCATTTCACCACAAAGTCACAGAGTCACAGAGAACGCAAAATCTAATACCTGTAAATCCACAGTTGCATTGACGGTGACCCTGCTGTTATCGCAATCAGTAGTGATTCGCGTTTCGGTTTCTCTGTGACTCTGTGTCTCTGTGGTGAAATGCTTCTAAACCTGCGACAACTCTGGAACTCTGCTGCCGCGTCGCATCTTTGCTGCCTTGACCGTATTCGACATCAGCATGGCAATTGTCAGCGGACCCACGCCACCTGGCACAGGCGTCATCGCGCCCGCGACTTCCATCACTTCGGGATGCACATCACCCACGAGCACCGAGCCCTTGGTTCGAAATGTCTCTTCGCGCTTCGGATTGCTCGGAAACAGCCGGTTGAATTCTTGGGCCTCACTGACGCGGTTCATGCCAACATCAATTACCGTTGCACCCGGACGCACAAAATCTCTTGTTACCATCCCTGCGCGCCCGATCGCGGCGACCAGAATATCTGCGCGGCGGCATACTTCCGGGAGATCGCGTGTCTTGGAATGACAAACAGTGACGGTAGCATTCGCGTTCAGCATCAGCATAGCCATGGGTTTGCCGACGATGTCGCTGCGGCCAATCACGACAACCTCCTGTCCGGCGATACTGATACCGTAGCGCTGAAGCATTTCCATAATTCCGGCCGGCGTGCATGGAACCAGCCCCGGCCGCTGTGTCGAGAGAAAGCCGACGTTCATGGGATGGAAGCCGTCAACGTCTTTTGCGGGATCGACCGCCAGCAGAACCTTTTTCGAATCTACCTGCGGCGGGAGTGGAAGCTGCACTAATATCCCGTCAATTTCGTCGCGCCGGTTGAGATCGGCCACCAACGCCAGCAGTTCTTCGGTCGTGGTGTCCGTCGAAGGCGTGTGCTTCTCGCTGTAGATTCCCGTCTCTTCGCTGGCCTTCACCTTGCCGCGTACATAAACTTCGGAAGCAGGATTATGTCCCGCCAGAATGACCGCCAGGCCCGGCTGCAAACCCGCAGCGGACATGGCTTTCACTGCCGTAGCGGCTTCAGCGCGAATTTCAGCGGCTATTTTGTTCCCGTCGAGAATGGTAGCTGGCATGAGATTGGGCGTGAAGGGAAATTTTAACATCCGCTGATTGTTAGCGTGCGGAGCCTCGCACCGCTGGACGGGCGATGGCGCCCGTCCCTACGCAATTTTCCTTTCGGCAACCGCCAGCTTCACGCACAGCGCCACACCCTCGGCTGCCTGGGCAACTTCCTTCAAATGGGGGAAAGACGGTGCAATGCGAATAGTTCTGTCCTCAGGGTCTTTGCCATATGGGTGTGTTGCTCCCGCTGGCGTAAGTTCTAAGCCTGCGTCCTTGGCCAATCCAACCACGCGCTTCGCGCAGCCGTGGGGAACGGTCAAAGTAATGAAGTATCCACCCTTCGGCTTGGTCCATCCCACGCCGGCGACGTCGCCCAACTCTTCTTCGAAAACCTGCAGCACTTTCTCGAATTTTGGCGTGATGACCGCCCGATGCTTGTCCATTAACGCCAAAATCCCCGCTTCATTCTTCAGCATGCGAACATGCCGCAATTGGTTAACTTTGTCGGGGCCGATGGTGCGCGGGGTCAGGCGCGCTAACAGCCACTTCACGTTGTCCTTCGAGGCGGCGAACAATGCCAGGCCCGCGCCTGCAAACGTGACCTTGGAAGTCGAGGCGAACACAAACGCCCGGTTCGGGTGGCCATGTTTGGCGCACAACTCCAGAATGTTCGCGATCTCAACCCTTTCGTCGGTCAGGTGATGCACCGCGTAGGCATTGTCCCAGTACAAACGAAAATCCGGCGCTGCGGTTTTCATTGCCGCAAGACGTTCGATGACTTCGTCCGAATAAACCGTTCCCGTCGGATTACTGTATTTCGGAACGCACCACATGCCCTTGATCAAGGCGTCCTGCGCGACCAGTCGCTCGACTTCGTCCATGTCGGGACCGTCATCATTCATTGACACTGTGATCATGCGAATGCCGTAGTCTTCGCAGATTTTGAAGTGCCGGTCATAGCCCGGAACCGCGCACAGGAAAGCGATTTCGCCTTCTTTTGACCAGGGCTGCGCGCTGTTGCACGTGCCCTTGAGCAGCGAGTACACGATGCAGTCATGCATCATTGCGAGGCTGGCGTTGCTTGCGACAACGATCTGTTCCGGCGGTGCACCCATAATTCCGGAGAAAAGCTGTCGCGCTTCGAGCAATCCCTGCAAACCGCCATAGTTGCGGCAATCGGTGCCGTCTTCGGCGGTGAAGTCGCTTGCGCCGGGAAACGAGAGCAGTTCGGACGAGAGATCCAGTTGTGCCGCCGCCGGCTTGCCGCGAGTAAGGTTCAGTTTCAGGCCTCGTGCCTTGAACGCCGCGTATTGTTTTTTGATTTCGGCCAGAGTTATCTGGCCTGATGGAGCCTGAGCGAGTTCCGTCATCTGAAGAATCCTTCGTTAGTTTGAAATGGCACGGCATTGGCCGTGCCTGATGTAATTCAGAATGCTGTCGTTTCCGAGCCGAATCGAGAAACCTGCTGTTCGTGTGCCGTCCCTTCGGGACTCGCCGCCGTTCCACTGCTTGCCCAGCGCTTACGCGCTGGGCTATTCAAATTCCGCCCGCGTTGCGGGCTGACTCCATGCGCCGTCACGGTCCACCTCGGGGCAAAGTCACCGAATGGCGCACGGCGAAATCACGGACTGCTTCTAACCAGTTTAATGCCTCAACTCAAGACGATCATAAGCACGTTTCAGTGTTCATCCTCGTTGCTGTGCCCGAATGGAAATTCGGCTGTGCCTGCCTTGCCGAGGTTCGCCTCGGCAAATATCCGTACCCGGTCGAGGGCTGCCTGCAATTCGCTCTGATACTTCTCCAAGTCGCCATTGGGCGGCACGCGAATCGGACCGCTGATTCTCATAAACGCCCGGGTGAACGGCTTCGGAATCATGCAGCCGTCCCAGGTCTTCAGCACCCAGGCGCGCTCGTGCGCGATATGAAACACGACCATAGGCGCGCCCGTGCTCCGGGACAGGCTTACCGGCCCAGGCTTCGCCACGTAGCGCGGCCCCTTTGGTCCGTCAATCGTGAAGGCGACCGTATATCCCTCTTCTAAAGCCCGCCGCATTCCGAGCAGCGCCCGCACCGCCCCTTTCGAACTCGAGCCCCGCACTTTCACAAAGCCGAATTTTTGCATGATTCGACCTGTATATTCGCCGTCAAAGCTGTCGCTGCTCATCACACGAACCTGCAGATGGCGGCACCAGTACATGGCGCTGATCATGCAGTTGTGCCAGAACGAATAAACGTAAGGGCGCTCCGCCAAGCTCTTGGGAGAATCTTGCTCCCACGACACCGCCATACGGATCGTCGGCCCAATAAGGCGCACCGCAATGTAAGCGCTCCAGGTAATCAGCCCCAGCAGTGCCCGTTCTCGTAGCGAGAACTTTCGCCAAGGCTTGTCAACGTTGGCTGAAACCGGCGCTGCTACTGTGCTCACACTTCTATTCTAACGTCATTGCCGAAGAAGCTTTCCCGAGGCGAGGAAACAAAACAAGCTGAGCAGCCGCGAGTATTCTTGCGGCGGTCTTAGCGGTGAGCCGTTTTGTCCGGCGCACCCGCTGTTGCCGCTACGCTGGCAATATCGTCGGCGGGGGTAGGGATTGTCAGTGTCTTGAATTACGGGCAGGTTCAGCACGAATGAGTGCTCGATCCAAGCCAAGAAGCTGCAGCCTCTCAAGTAATCCTAGATTTCCACAGCCTGAGCAACTCACCTGATTGAGGTTACATTCGCCTGAACCAAGTCTTTAAACACCATTCCTAGTGGTCGCCTAAGCAGTAATCCGCAATTTGTTGGAGTTTTGCAGGCCCATCCACGAGGTAGGTCATGACCTGCAACTTTGCTGTTGACACTCAAGCATTTAGCGATAAGATGTGGTCAAAAGTGGTAGAAAGTGGATAGAGTAGTAGTCAGCGTGGGAAGCAGTGAGAAGAAGCGGAGTGACAGTGGATTTCAAGGCTGAATCCTCCAAAACGAATGCAAATGAGATCGAAACAGCCCAACTCGTCACCGTTTTTGCCTCTCTGGTCATAGCCAATCATGTTTCGCGGCAATCACCCAACTCGCGTGGACGAAAAAGGGCGGCTCAAAGTCCCGGCGGAATTCAAGCGTGTGATCGACGAGAAGTACGGGCAGCAATTCTATATCACCAGCTTCGACGGGAAGGTTGCTCAAGTGTATCCCTTCGAGGAATGGGAGCGGATCGAGCAGAAGCTGGCAGGGCTCTCCACTTTCAATCCCACGAAGAAAAAGTTTCTCGATCGCACGAACTACTGGGGCCAGCAGGTAGAGATGGACGGCCAGGGCCGATTGCTGATGCCGCAGTTGCTGCGCGAATCGGGACAGATCAAGGGCGAAGTGGCTGTAACCGGGAATTTGACATATCTAGTGGTTCGCAACCTGGAGCAGTATCGCCGCGAGATCGAGGAAGACAAGTTCACGCCTGAGGATGAGAAGACGCTCGACGAATTGGGCATTTAGTGGACGAGGGTTCAACAGAAACCCCTCAGGGGGTTGGACGTGGGGAAATTGGACACGTTCCGGTTCTTTTAAAAGAAGCGATCGACTTTTTAGCCGTACAGCGTGGCGGAACCTATATCGACGCAACGGTGGGCTTGGGCGGGCACAGCTTAGAAATCGCAAAACGCCTCGGCGCACCGGGTCGTTTGATTGGCTTCGATAAGGACCCGAAGGCGCTGGAAATTGCTCAAACCGTCGTCGGCTCTCGGTCTTCGGTCGTCGGCCACGAAATTGAGTGGCCGAAGATTGAGCTGGTTCACGGATCGTTCGCGCGTTTAGCCGACGACCAACGACCGACGACCGAGGGCGTTGACGGAATTCTCGCCGACCTTGGGGTCAGCAGCCTGCAATTCGATGATCCCGGGCGCGGCTTTAGTTTTCAGGCGGAGGGACCGCTTGACATGCGGATGAATCCGATGTCCGAGCCCACTGCCGAACAAGTGGTAAACCAGTTCGACGAGCGCGAGCTTGCCGACCTGATTTACGAATTCGGTGAGGAAAGGAGGTCGCGGAGAATCGCCAGAGCCATTGTCCGGTCGCGGCCGATACGCACCACTGCGCAGCTTGCAGCGGTCGTTTCAGCCGCGGCCCGGCCAATGAATCAGGCTGAACGAAGAATTCATCCCGCGACGAGGACCTTTCAAGCTCTCCGAATATTCGTAAACCGTGAACTGGACGACCTGCGGAAATTGCTCGAAACAGCGCCGCAGTTGCTGAAACCGGGTGGAAGGCTAGTGGTGATCAGCTTCCACTCGTTGGAAGACCGGATCGTGAAAGACGCGATACGGGAGGGCGCGAAAGCAGGACAGTACAGGGTGCTGACGAAAAAGCCTGTGACGGCAAGTGATGAAGAGATCGCTTCAAATCCGCGAGCGAGAAGCGCGAAGTTAAGAGCGGCAGAGAGAGTTTAGGGAAAAGCAGTACCGCAACACATTCAGCAGCAAGCCGGAGGCGGGCAAGAGTGCCCGCCCCACACGTGAAAGTTCTGCAGGTAGGAATACGACCCAAGGGAGAAAGACGATGTACAACGGGAACCTGATTGACGAATTGATTGCGACGGTTGAGCGCGCGGAAACCAGCTTCCGACTCGACCCGGAGCAGGAATCGAAACTCGCCTACTGGTACGCGGTGGCGCAAAACGAAATCGCGAACCTGGGCTGCGATCTCGCAGGGGTGGCTTAATCATGGCGGCCGCGGCGATTCAGACCGTCTCCTACGGCAACGTGCCTGCTCCACGCCAGCGCTGCTGGTCGGGCACGCCGGAAGTTTATTTTTCCAAGTCCATCGATAATTCGCGGCTGGTGAAAGTTGAGGATCCCCGGCACGCCCGCGAATTGCGGCAGTTCGGAATTGCGCTCGGTTGCCTGTTCCTGTTCGTAATGGCATATGCCTTCCAGCATTTCAAGGCGATTGAATACGGATACAAGATCGAAGCGCTGAAGTCGCAACGCGACAGCCTGACCGAAATGAACCGTGCACTCGGACTTGAGGAAGCGACGTTGCGCGATCCCGGCCGCATCGACCGCATCGCGCGCACCTTGGGGCTTCAGTCGCCGCAAGCCGGGCAGGTTGTGCGCATGGACGTAGCCGTGCCTGAATCCTCAGGCCAGGTGGTCGCCAGTGTGCTGCCGGTGGAAGTGATTTCGGCGCGATAGGCTTTTCGACTTCGCAGCAATATTGGCGAGTTTTATATTGCTGCTAGTGCTCGAAATGACAATTGTTAATTGTATGTTTTGAGCTTGGCGGCTAACCGGCCGCCATATCTTTCTGAGGGAAAATCGGTGGCTGCCGCCAGCACAGTCCGCAATCGCACCCATCTTCGCCTCTACATCCTTACCGCTGTTTTCGTTTTCTGGTGCCTGGGAATCTGCCTGCGCCTGGTCTATCTGCAAATCTTCCGCTACGGCAGCTTCCAGCAGCGCGCCCAACATCAGCAACAGCGGACCGAGGAAGTCTCCGCCCGGCGCGGCATCATCTTCGACCGGAACGGACAGCAGTTGGCCATGTCTATCAACGTGGACTCGGTTTTCGCCGTACCCTCGGAGATGCCGAATGCCGCCAGCACCATCTCCCTGGTCGCACGCATCACCAAACAAGATCCGCGCGAGCTGCTGGCAAGGTGTGAGGCTTCCAAAACCTTTTGCTGGGTGGCGCGGAAACCTGATCCCGAAATCTCAGCGCGAATTCGATCCTTGAATCTTCGGGGAATTTATTTTCAGAAGGAATCGAAGCGCTACTACCCGAAGAATGATCTTGCCGCTCAGGTGCTGGGTTACGTCGGCATGGACGATACCGGTTTGAGCGGGGTTGAACGTGAGTATGAAGATGAGTTGCATGGGCGCCCCGGACAGATGCTCATCTCGGTGGACGCCCGCAAGAAGTGGTTTGGGAGCGTGGAGAAGCAGCCCGAGCCGGGCGAGAACATCGTTCTGACCATTGATGAAAAAATTCAATACATCGCCGAGCGGGAACTGGAGACGGCGATGGAGCAAACCAAGGCGATCGCGGGTACCGTCATCGTGGAGAATCCGCACACCGGTGAAATTCTGGCTCTGGCGAACCGGCCGACCTTCAATCCCAACCTTTCGAAGGAAATCACGCCGGAGAAGCTGAAGAATCACGCCGTAAGCGACGTGTACGAACCCGGGTCAACCTTCAAGCTGGTAACGATCTCGGCGGCAATTGATCAGGGTCTAACGCGGCCCGACGAGCTGATCGATTGTCAGATGGGATCAATCGTCGTCAACGGCTTGAGAATTCATGATCATAAGGCCTTCGGATTACTGCCGGTGTCAAAGATTCTCGCCCATTCCAGCGACGTGGGAGCAATCAAGATTGCGTTGCGGCTGGGCGAAGAGCGCTTTTACAAATACATTCGCGCCTTTGGATTCGGGCAGCAGACTGGAATTGAACTACCCGGCGAAACCCGTGGACTTACGAAGCCTGTCAGCCGCTGGTCGAAGGTTTCGATCGGCGCGATCTCCATGGGACAAGAGATCGGAATCACTCCTTTACAGCTCGCCGGCATGGTATCGAGCATCGCCAATGATGGGGTGCTGGTCAATCCGCGCATCGTTGCGGGCAAAGTGTCTTCGCAGGTCGCTCCGCAGAAGATTGCGTTCCACCCGGTTGAACAAGGCCGTGTAGTCACGACCATGACCGCAGCGATCATGCGGCAGATGATGCAAGGGGTTGTGCTGGAAGGCACCGGTCGAAAGGCCGCCCTTGTGGGCTATAGCGCCGGCGGAAAAACCGGCACCGCGCAGAAATTCGACCCCGCCACACACAGATATTCCCACACAAAATATGTGGCTTCGTTTGCCGGATTTGCTCCGATCAACAATCCGGAAGTTAGCGTGGTGGTTGTCCTTGATACGCCAATAGCGCCAGCGGTATATCAGCGTGAAGGCGGGTGGGTGGCGGCGCCGGTCTTTCATCGAATCACTCAGCAGGTGCTGGAGTATCTGCACACGCCGCACGATCTCGAAATTCCTGCCAGCCGCCAGAGTTTGCTGGCGAGCGCCAAGACGCAAGAGCAAGATAAAGATCTCGAAGAAGGCTCTCCCGATCATCCCGGTGAAGAGATCGAAACTGCAGACACGAGTTCCTCAGTTTCGAGCGGAGAGAGGGCTGCCGGGACTTCCTCATCCTCGGTTGGGACCAACTCGCCAGGTGGGGAGAAATTCTCCAAGAGCGGTTCTGGGATGATTCCCGCGGCGATGCGTGAACGAATTCCGTCTCAGCTCGAAACTCAGCCAAATGCAGCGTCTGTGAATCAAACCGCCGGCGTGTCTTCCCCTATGCTGCCCGCCAACGGAACCGTGGTTCTTGATGTCGAGCAGAATGGAATCACCGTGCCATCGTTTCAGGGCAAGTCGGTGCGGTCAGCAATTGAATTGGCTGAGTCCAGCGGGCTGGACCTCGATGTGGTCGGCAGCGGCCTCGGTCGGGAGCAGAATCCCCCGGCCGGATCGCATGTTGTGAACGGCTCGCGAATCACGGTAAGGTTCGGGCGTTAGCCTTTGCAGACGGCGGCAGCTCGCGGTAGCGGAGTTTACGTCAGACGCGGCCAAACTGAGACTGCCTCCCGCTAGCGTTAAAAGCTGAACCGCAATCGTCCCATCCACACCCTTCTACCGGTCAGCGCCGCCTATCGCCGGCTGGAAGAAGAGAACCGTATTTGGATGTAGCCGGAATCGCCGCGCAAGCTGGCGAGTGCTGGGCAGGCGTTCGCCGGGAGCAAGTTCACGGCCCAGGATCCCGAGAATGATCTGAGTCACGAGTTGGTCGCGCAGGCTGACATCGCTGCGCCGCGAGAACCAGAGCTGCATGGGAAGTCATGTTACATCCGGAGACCGGATCATCGGGAGATCCTTCAATCATCTGAGAAGGCCAGATCACCCGATAGCTTCATGATGCGATCACGCGAACGACAAGATCACCCGATTCGTAACCCTGCTGTTTACCAACTTACAATACAATCACTCCAATGACGTTGCTCGACGTTTTGGATGGCGTGGAAATCATTGCCCACAGCGGCAACCCACAGGTGACCGGAGTTGAATACGACTCGCGCCGGGTGAAGCCCGGAGACGTCTTTGTCGCCATGCGTGGTGAATCGAGCGACGGCAATGATTTTGTTGAAGCGGCGATCGCCGCGGGCGCAGTCGTCGTGGTCACTGATTCGGACCAAAAGCCCAGCGGAGTCGCATGGGCTCGAGTCCCGCATGGCCGGCGGGCGCTGGCCCGGGTGAGCGAGAATTTTTATCTGCGTCCAGCGGAAAAGCTTGCAATCACGGGTATCACCGGGACGAATGGCAAAAGTACAAGCGCGTTCCTATTCGAATCAATCCTGAGAGCCGCAGGGCGCAAGAGCGCTTTGGTCGGAACAATTGAATATCACGTCGGCGCTAAAGTTTTGCCCGCGCCCCATACCACCCCTGAATCCCTCGAATTGCAGCGCATGTTTCGGACGGCGGTAGATAGCGGCGAAACCGAAATCGTGATGGAGGTTTCGTCACACGCATTAGCCCAGCAGCGTACGTATGGAATCCATTTTGACGTCGCAATCTTTACCAACCTGACCCGCGACCATCTCGACTATCACGGAACCATGGAAGAATATTTCTCTGCCAAACGGATTCTGTTCGCCGGCTCCGGCGCAGCGCCGCCGCGCGTGGCCGTGCTGAATGTGGACGATGAGTCAGGTTCGCAGCTTGTAAGATTCTGCCGGAGCCAGGGCTCCGAAGTCATCACCTACGGCCTCACCAAAGCCGACTTTCACGCGTCGAAGCTGGACGTCAGCACTCGCGGGACGCGCTTCGATCTAATCACGCCCGACGAGACAATTTCCATCAGTTCGACGCTGATCGGTCGCGTGAATGCCTATAACATCCTTGCCGCGGCAGCGGCAGCATACGCCCGAGGCTGCCAAAGCGAGGCAGTTGCCGAAGGAGTAAAGAACCTCGCCCGCGTTCCTGGCCGCTTCGAACGTGTGGATTGCGGTCAGCCCTTTACGGTTGCCGTCGATTACGCGCATACCGACGATGCTCTACGCAATCTGACCTCACTTGCCCGCGAACTGGCGAAGCCAACCGGCGGCCGAGTGATAACTGTTTTTGGTTGCGGAGGCGACCGTGATCGCAGCAAGCGGCCGCTGATGGGCGAAGCGGCCGGCAAAGGGAGCGATTTCGTTTTTCTTACGTCGGACAATCCACGCAGCGAGGATCCGCTGGCCATCATCAATGATGCCATCGTCGGACTTCAGCGCTCCGGCACTCCCTTTCGGACCGATCCGGATAGGCGCGCAGCGATTGCCCTGGCAATCAGCGAAGCCCGCAAGAATGACATTGTTCTCATTGCGGGAAAGGGGCACGAGAAAGTGCAGATTTCAAGGTCGGGCACAGCCGCGTTCGACGACCGCCAAGTCGTCGCTGAGACCCTTCGTGAGCTGGGATACGACTGCAGCCGGCATATCGCGGGGAAGACAGCATGAAGCTGCTGCTATCGCGTGTGGCCGAATTGATTTCCGCCAGGGTAGTCGGCGAAGTTGATCCGTCAGCCATTGTGATGGGATATTCCATCGACTCCCGTACTGTTCGTCCAGGGGAGCTTTTCTTCGCCGTCAAAGGCGAAAAAATGGACGGCCACAGTTTCGTACCGCAGGCTCTCGAAAGAGGCGCAATTGCGGCGGTCGTTTCCAAAGAGAAACTCGGTACCATCACGGCGCACGTAGCCGCGGACGACCCCGTCCGGAGCGGGCGGGTGGGGGCACCCGCCCCTACGCAAGCACCATCAGCGGCGGTTTGCATTCCCGTGGAAGATACGCTCGTCGCCCTTCAAACTCTCGCCACCGCTGTCCGCCGCCTCTGGGGAAAGCCGTTGATCGCGGTTACAGGGTCGGCCGGCAAGACAACTACGAAGGAAGCCATCGCTCATGTTCTGGCAACGAAATTCAACGTCTACAAGTCTGCGGGCAACTTCAATAATCATTTCGGTCTGCCGCTCATGCTTCTGAAACTTGAGCCTGAGCACGAAGTCGCTGTCGTTGAATTGGGGATGTCGCATGCCGGAGAAATTTCGGCCCTGGCGAAAATCGCACGGCCAAACGTCGGGGTTGTAACCAATGTCGCGCCAGTGCATCTCGAGTTTTTCAACTCGATCGCCGATATCGCCCGAGCGAAATACGAACTCGTAGAATCGTTGCCCGCCAATGGTACGGCAGTCCTCAATGCCGATGACGAATACGTGTCGCAATTCGGGCGCGACTTTCGCGGTAAGGTCGTGACCTATGGAATGAGCCCCGCCGCCATCGTGCGAGCCGAACATTTCGAGACTCGTGGAGAGCAGGGTTCGGCCTTCGATATCCTTGCAGGTAGCTTTCGCGAGCGCGTGTCGCTGCCGCTTCTCGGAAAACACAATGTCAGCAACGCTCTAGCTGCCGTGGCAGTGGCGCTGGAGCAGGGCCTTACCTTGAAGGAAGCCGCGTCGGCGCTCACCAGCCTTGCGCCCACCGACAAACGCGGAGAGGTTGTCCGCTTCGGCAACATCACCGTTATCAACGATTGCTACAATTCCAATCCGAAGGCGTTGGCCGCGATGGTGGATGCGCTGGCCGCCATGCCCGCCAAACGCCGGATTGTCGTTGCTGGCGAGATGCTTGAACTCGGGCCGCAAGGCGAGGAGATGCATCGTGAGGCCGGGCGGCACATCGCGGAGCAGAAGATTGATTTTGTGCTCGGTGTGCGGGGCCTGGCCCGGTTGATGGTAGACGGGGTGCAGGAAAGGGGCGGGCGCGCCGAATTCGTAGCAACTCCCGAAGAAGCGGGCGAGTGGCTGCGGGATAACGCCAGCGACGGTGATGTTATTTTGCTCAAAGCGTCGCGCGGCGTGAAGCTGGAAAAGGCGCTGGAACTTTGGACCGCATTCGCACTCAGTGAGAAGAAGTAAGGACATCGTTCTGCACTTATGGCCAACGGCCAAAGACGAACGACCAACGACGGTTTCCCGGAGGCGGAGTGCTTTACTGGCTGCTCTATCTAAAACTCTTTCATTATTTTCCGCCGTTCCGCATTTTTCGATATCTCACGTTTCGCACGGCCTTTGCCAGCCTGACCGCCCTGTTCACCGGATTGATCATCGGGCCGCTGGTGATCAATCGTTTGCGTGAGTTTCAGATCGGCCAGTACATCCGAGAAGAAGGCCCCAAAAATCACCAGAAGAAAGCCGGCACCCCCACAATGGGGGGCGTGCTCATCGTGATTTCCATAGTTGTTCCTACTCTGCTGTGGGCTGACCTCACCAACCCATTCATCTGGATTGCTGTGCTTTCCACCATGGCCTTTGCTGCCATCGGATTTACCGATGACTACACCAAGACTGTCCACAAACGAAATCTCGGGCTGACTGCGCGCGCGAAACTTGGACTGCAGATTCTTACCAGCTTCCTGATTGCGGTGGCGCTCATTGCCATGCAGAACCGCACCATGTATTCGACACGGCTGGTGGTGCCCTTCATCAAGCAGTTTCATCCGGACCTGGTAGTTGACCGGTTGTTGCACAATCCTGAATTGTGGCCTATCGCTTTCCTGCCCTTCATTATCTTTGTCGTCCTAATGATTGTTGGGGCGAGCAATGCCGTGAACCTGACCGACGGCCTGGATGGCCTGGCGATCGGATGCACGGTGATTGCCGCCGGAGCGCTGACTGTGCTCACGTACGTCAGCGGCCATGCGACTTTTTCAACGTATCTTGAACTGCCGCGTATGCCGCAGGTCGGCGAATTGACCATTTTTTGTGGGGCTATGGTCGGCGCGTCCATTGGCTTCCTTTGGTACAACGCTCATCCTGCTGAAGTCTTTATGGGCGACGTAGGCTCGCTGGCTCTCGGGGGCGCAATCGGCACCATTGCCGTCGTTATCAAGCAGGAACTGCTGCTTCCCTTTATCGGTGGCGTGTTTGTGATCGAGGCGCTATCGGTGATTTTGCAGGTTGCATCCTACAAGCTTCGCAAGAAACGCATCTTCAAGATGGCCCCCATTCATCATCATTTTGAGTTGATGGGATGGTCGGAGTCGAAAATCATTGTCCGCTTCTGGATCGCGTCGCTGGTATTTGCCCTGTTCGCGCTGACCACGCTGAAGCTGCGATAATTCCAAAACCAGCCGCTAGCTTCTAGCTATTAGCCTCTAGCTTTTTACGTTCTAGAAGGGTGCATCAAGGCTAAAGGCTGAGAGCCGGAGGGAAGAGCTTCGCTTTGGATCTAAACAACAAATGCGTTCTGGTAGTCGGACTTGGACGCTCGGGGGTGGCGTCGGCGCTGTTCCTGAAGTCGCGCGGCGCCCGTGTCACCGTTTCTGATGCCAAATCCGAAGACCAATTGCGGGAGGAAATCCCGGCTTTACTCGATCAGGGCATCGCCGTCGAGACAGGCGGCCACGGCGAGCGCACCTTTCAGAATCAGGACCTGATCGTCGTGAGTCCTGGCGTACCCGTGGATTCGCAGGCACTCAATCAGGCGCGGACGCTGGGCGCCCCCGTGATAGGGGAGATCGAACTCGCTGCCCAATTTCTGCCTGGCCCGATCATAGCTATTACGGGTTCCAATGGTAAAACTACGACGACGGCACTGGTAGGCGAGATCCTCGCCAAGTCAGGACTAAAGACCGCGGTCGGCGGAAACATTGGCACGCCTGCAATTTCACTTGTGTCCCAGGTGACGGCCGAAACCGCTGTCGTACTCGAAGTTTCGAGCTTCCAGCTCGAAACCATTCAAACCTTTCGGCCGAAAATTGCAGTGGTGCTCAACATCACTCCCGACCACCTGGATCGGCATCGCACATTGGCGGCGTATGTGGATGCGAAAGCCCGTATTTTCGAGAATCAGACATCCGAGGATTTTGCGGTTCTCAATGCCGACGATCCCACATGTGTCGAACTCGCTGGACGCACTGGCGCCCAGGTCTTCTGGTTTAGCCGCAAGCGCGAACCGGAACAGGGCGCCTTCGTGCGCCAGGCTCAGATCACATTCCGGCGCGGCAACACGGACACTGAAGTCATTCCCGTCGCGGAAGTCCCGCTCAAAGGTGCGCACAACATCGAAAATGTGTTGGCCTCGATCTGTGCGGCGGCCCTGATGGGCTGCGATCCGGAGCGAATCCGCGACGCTGTCCGCGAATTCAAGGCCGTTGAGCATCGCCTGGAGTATGTAGCGACGATGCGAGGGGTTGAGTACTACAACGACTCCAAAGCCACCAACGTTGACGCGACGGTCAAAGCGTTGGAATCTTTTCCAGGCAACATCCATCTGATTCTCGGCGGCAAAGACAAAGATAGTGACTATACGGCCCTGAATGACCTGCTGCGAGAGCGCGTTAAATGCGTGTACACCATAGGTGACGCGGCAGAGAAGATCGAATCACATATTCGGGGAGCGGCCACGGTCGTTCCATCCGGGAGGATCGAATCAGCGGTCAAGCAGGCCGCAGCATCGGCGACACCCGGCGATGTCGTACTGCTGGCGCCCGCTTGCGCCAGCTTCGACCAGTTCCAGAATTATGAGCACCGCGGCAGAGTGTTCAAAGAATTAGTGCTGGCACTTGCATCCGCAGGGGATGGCACATCGTCCCACTCTAACTAAGCACCATAACTAAGCACCATCACGAGCACAGTTGAGGACTAAGCGCTTTCACGTTGTTGAGGGCATCCGGAATTTGCACCAAGATAAAGACGTGTTTGCTGCCTAATGTGTCGTCCTCTTCGAGGACTCGGACTCTTCCCCTCACGTTCCCAGCACTCACGTGCTGGGCTAGATATATTTCGTCGCTGCGCGACTGGAAGAGCTTCCGGGTTCGCGTAATTGGTCCTGAGGACACCACTCACGGTAATCAAGCTGGTTAACGTCACTCGTGGTCAACTCACAAGAAGAATTCTCCGCCCGTCGCTGCTCCGTGGTGAAATAAATCTTCCATGGCAAAGCGCATCAGTGTGGACCGCTGGCTGTTTATCGTTACGCTCGTTCTGGTCTTTGTAGGGCTGGTGATGGTTTTCAGCGCGTCGGCGGTAATTGCCAAGGAGCGTTACCACTCCGGTTATTTTTTCCTTCTGCGCCAGATGGGATGGGCGGTGGCCGGCTTCATCGCCATGATGGTCGGCATGAGGATTGACTACAGGCGGCTGAAGCATCCGGCGGTCGTGTTCTCGCTGCTTGGAGTCACCACTCTGATGTTGATCTCGGTTTTCTTTCTCGACCGCGCCCACAACACCCATCGCTGGATACATCTTGCGGGCTTCTCGTTCCAGCCATCAGAGCTGGCCAAGCCAGTCTTAATTCTCTTTCTGGCGTTTTTTCTCGAGCACCGTACTAAGTCGATGGACGACTGGCGCAACACCCTGATTCCGGCCGTGATTCCGACGCTGGTTTTCATCGGATTGATCGTCTTTCAGCCCGACCTCGGCACTGCAATTGCCTGTGGCGCCATCACGGTTTGCATTCTTTTCGTCGCCGGCTTGGAAGTGAAGTATCTCGCCTATGGGTTCGTCGGCTCTCTCTTGCCTCTTTATTTCCTGATTTTTCACGTCGCTTACCGTCGTGACCGCATTCTGGCTTTCCTGAATCCCTATTCTGATCCGCAAGGGCGCGGATTCCACATTATCCAGTCCCTGATCGCGATTTCCACTGGAGGCCTGACCGGTGTCGGGTTGATGGAAGGCAAAGAGAAGCTGTTCTATCTGCCTGAGCCGCATACTGATTTCATCTTCTCAGTGCTGGGTGAAGAACTTGGCTTGGTCGGGTGCTTGGCAGTAGTACTACTGTTCGCTGTTTTCTGCTGGCGAGGAATTCGCACCGCCCTTCGAACTCAGGATATTTTTGGCCGCTTCCTGGCCGTGGGAATTACCAGCATGGTCGTGGTACAGGCTTTCATCAACATCAGCGTGGTCCTTGGTTTGATGCCCACGAAGGGCATCCCCTTGCCGCTGATCTCTTACGGTGGATCGTCTCTATTTATTACGTTGGCATGTGTCGGGGTTCTGCTGAACGTCACCAAGCAGGCGGAATAGACATCCTTGCAATCGGCTCATATATATTTCAATTCATGAGAGCCATCCTGGCAGGCGGGGGCACCGGCGGACACGTGATCCCCGCACTTGCCATTGCCCAGGAGTTGCAGACGCGCTACAGCGCGGAAGTGCTCTTCATCGGGACGGCGCGCGGTCTGGAGAACCGCATGGTTCCAGCCGCAGGGTTTCCGCTGCAACTCGTGAAGATCGGTGCTCTGAATCGTGTCAGCTTGGCTACCCGGCTAAAGACGATGCTCGATCTTCCGCGCGCAGTTTTCTCCGCCGCGGGCATCCTGAACGACTTTCATCCCGACGTTGTCATCGGGGTTGGCGGATACGCCTCCGGGCCGGCAATGGTCGCTGCCATTTTCAAGCACATTCCCAGAGTCGCATTCGAACCCAACTTTGTCCCCGGATTCGCTAATCGCGTTGTTGCGCGTTTCGTCTCCGCCGCGGCCGTTCATTTCGAGCGCACCGCTGAACATTTTCGGAATGCAGTAGTCACCGGAGTTCCGGTGCGCCCGGCGTTTTTCCAGATTCCGGCGAAGCCGTATGTTTCATCCTCACCGACTCTGCTGGTTTTCGGCGGCAGTCAGGGTGCCCGGGCGATCAACAAAACCGTTCCACGAGCGATGCCGGAGCTGATTAAGCGAATGCCGGGAGTGCGCGTCATCCATCAGACCGGAGAGCGTGACTATAATGACGTTCAGTCCGCCTACGCGGAGGTGGGCATTCCGGCGGAAGTGCACAAGTTCATTGACGACATGCCGGGATTTTTCGCGCGGGCTGATCTGATCCTGTGCCGCTCGGGCGCGAGCACGGTGGCGGAAATCGCAGCCGCGGGCAAGCCGGCAATCTTTGTGCCCTTTCCCTTGGCTGCGGACGATCATCAGCGACGTAACGCGGAAGCGCTGGAAAACGCTGGCGCCGCAGTGGTGCTGGAGGAAACAAAGCTCGACGAAGTCTGGCTGGTGGATACAATCTCCGCTTTGCTCGAAGATCCCAATCGCCTTGCCAGTATGGGCCAGGCTGCGCGGGCGATGGCGCATCCGAACGCAGCGAAAGATATTGCAGAGCTGGCAGCAAAGGTGGCAGGAATTCAAATTCATCCCTCGGATTAACACGGATCACCACGGATTTTTCTATGGCTTTGATCCGCGTTTGTCCGTGTTCATCCGCGGTAAAGAAGTTATGTTCGCAAAAATTCAACGTATTCATTTTGTAGGCATCGGCGGAATCGGCATGAGTGGTATCGCCGAGATCATGCTGAACCTCGGCTACAAAATTTCCGGATCCGACCTTAAGCGTTCCGGCGTCACCGATCGCCTCAGGTCTCTCGGTGCGATCATCTTCGAGGGACATGCTGCCGAGAACGTCGCTGCCGCTGAAGTCGTCGTCACCAGTTCCGCGATCAATGCCGGCAATCCTGAAGTGGTTGAAGCGCTGCGTCTTCACGTTCCCGTGATTCCCCGCGCGGAAATGCTGGCGGAGTTGATGCGCCTGAAATACGGCATTGCCATCGCCGGGATGCACGGCAAAACGACGACAACTTCGATGGTTGCAGCGGTGCTCGGTGCCGGCGGCCTCGATCCTACCGTGGTCGTCGGAGGCCGTGTGGACGCGATGGGCTCGAATGCACGTCTGGGGCGCTCACAATATCTGGTTGCCGAAGCCGATGAGAGCGACCGCTCGTTTCTGAAGCTCTCGCCGATCCTTGCGGTCGTTACCAATATTGATCGCGAGCACATGGATTGCTACCGCAACATGCACGACATCAAACGTGCGTTCCTGGGCTTTATGGATCGGGTGCCGTTCTACGGCATGATTGTTGCGTGCAATGACGATCCGATTCTGCGTCGGCTGTTTCCCAAAATCCGCCGGCGCATGTTGACTTACGGGACGCGCAAAGGTTCGGATTTTCGGATAACGATGAAGGCTACGGATAGGCGCAGTTTCGAAGCAGTCTCGGCTCACGTAGCCCCGGACGCTCTCGTCTGGGGTGGGCGGGTGAGGGCACCCGCCCCTACGTGTTTCGTGGCTGATTATCGAGGGGGTGATCTCGGTGAATTTCGCCTGCACGTTCCCGGACTTCACAACGTCCTGAACGCAACTGCCGCGATCGCCGTCGGCATCGGCCTGGACATCCCGGTCGATCGTATCCGCGAGGCCTTGGAGAACTTTCGCGGCGTGGACCGCCGGTTTCAGATTCGCGGCGAGACCGGGGGCATCACGGTCATTGACGACTACGGCCATCATCCCACCGAGATTCGGGCGACGCTAGCGGCCGCCCGACAATGCGGATACCGCAAGATCCACGTCATCTTCCAGCCGCACCGCTACACCCGCACCCGCGACCTGATGGATGAATTTGCAACTGCGTTTGGCGACGCCGATTCGCTTCAGGTGCTGGATATTTATCCCGCCAGTGAGCAGCCGATCGAGGGCATTACGGGAGAAGTGCTGGCGACGAGGATTGCAGAAACGGCTGCCGCTGGTTCTTCGGCGGTTGGCTATGTCGGATCGTTTGAGGATGCGGTGACCGCGGCGACGGCAATGGCGCGTGATGGCGACATGATTCTGACGCTGGGCGCGGGATCGGTGTCGCAACTCGCGCCGATGGTGCTGGAAAAGTTGGAAGCCGTCTCATCCGTGGTTCAGACTTAGCAACCCTCCAGTTCCAGTCGCGAAGCGACGAAACATAACTAGCCCAGCACGTCAGTGCTGGGAATGCTGTGCGCCGAGACCCGAGTCCCGCAGGGGACGGCATATCACGCCGCGACAACGTCTTCCTTCTCGTGGCGAATTCCGGCTTTCTTCAAGAGCGCAAGAATCTCTTCCTCGAAGCTGCGCTTGCGGTGGTGTTCCTCCTGGTTGAGAACATAGGCTTTTATGCTTGCGATCAAGGACGGGCTCACGGTCAGAGCCGCGTATCCTTTCTGCCATTCGAACGACACGCCTTGCTCTCCCATCCAGCGCGAAGAGTCGGCCTTGATTTTCTGAACGGCTTCGGCAATCGTTTGGTTAGGTTTTAGCGCCATGAGGATGTGTACGTGATTTGAGGTTCCACCAACCGCAATTGGGAGGATCCCAAGATTCTTGGCAATGCCCGCGAGATACGCCCAGAGTTTGGGTTTCAATTCTTCCGGAATTGTGCTTTGACGTTCTTTCGTAGAGAAGACGCAATGGGAATAGTTCGCCGTGTACGTGTGCGACACGTCTCTATTGTGCGCACGCAGTGCGCGTTTGCAACCGAAATTTCAAGAATATGCACGGGCGCGTTTCGATTTGGGAATTGTGCCGTCCCCTGCGGGACTGGGTCACGGGGTCAGCTTTCCCAGCACTTACGTGCTGGGCTAATCATGTTTCGTCGCTACGCGACTGGGGGCCCATTCACGCGAGATAGCCGAGTCGGGGAACGAACCTTACCCCGAATGCCTGATGTGAAGCACGTCGCCGTCCTGCACGATGTATTCTTTGCCCTCGAGACGCAAGATGCCTTTGGCGCGGGCATTGGCCTCGGAGCCGGCTTCGAGCAGTTGGTCCCAGCGAATGGTTTCAGCGCGGATGAAATGCTTTTCAAGATCGGAGTGGATCGCCCCGGCTGCCTGGGCGGCGCGCATGTTTACGGGAATGGTCCAGGCGCGGCATTCGTCTTCGCCGATGGTGAAAAAAGAAATCAGGCCAAGCAGTTCGTAACTTTTGCGGATCAGGCGGGTAAGACCGCTCTCCGTCAGGCCGTAGCTGGAAAGGAATTCGGCGGCGTCGGCGTCGGACATCTCCGCAAGCTCGGCTTCGACCTTGCCGCAGATGGCCGTGGCGCCAGAATTTGGCCGCGAAGCGACTTCACTCAAATTGAATTTCCCTACCGCGCTTTCCAGATCTTTGCCCAGTTCCGTGCTCTCGGTAATGTTCAGCACATACAGAACTGGTTTCTCGCTCAGGAACATGAAGCCGCGAAAACGCTTCTTGTCCTCGGGCGTCATTTCGAGTTCGCGCAATGGTCGCTCGGTTTCAAGGTGGGCCTTGGCGCGCTTGAGCAAGTCGAATTCTTTTTCGAGATCGGCCGAGCGCATCTTCTTCAAGTCTTTTTCTACGCGCTCCATGCGCTTTTCGATCTGGCCGAGATCACTGACCATCAAGTCGAACTCCACGTTCTTGATGTCGCGCAGTGGATCAATTGTCCCGACGTGCGGAATGGAATCGTCTTCAAACGCCCGCACCACGTGAATGATGGCATCCACCTGGCGAAGATGCCCGAGGTACGCGGATTCTTTCAGCGCTTCCTGCCCAATCGCGCCGAGATCGACATATTCGACTGAAGCATGCGTAAGTTTCTTAGGGTTGTACTGCGCTGCCAGACGATCCAGACGGTCGTCGGGGACTTTGGCGACGCCGATATGCGCGTCGCGTGGATTCGCCGACGCCGATAAGTGCGCCTTGGTGAGTATCCGAAACAGAGATGACTTGCCTACCTGCGGCAGACCAATGATTCCAGTTTTCATGAGAAAGCTTCTAGCTCATAGCTCTTGGCTTGAATGTGGCATGAATGAAGACGCGTGCCAATGAGGCTGCAAGCACGGACCGTGTGGGAACGGGCGCCCCGCCCGTTCATGTCGAGCGCGGCTCGGCAGTGGCCTGTTTTCAGAATAAATCATTTTTTGCGAGCTATGTGTTCCGAGGCTATGAGCGGGAAGAGGCCAGCCGCCGCGAAGTGACATAAAGCGCGATCAGCCCCAGCATCATCACAGCCCCTTCGATGCGTGTGGACCACGCATGCAGTGAGTCGAAGCTCTGCCGAATGGGATTGTCGGAAGCGAGGGTCGCCATCTCGCCGGCTTGAGCGCGCAATACATCCATTCGCGGGATGATGCTGAACTGAGAAATCGCAGTCAGGCCCAGCATGAAGACGACTGCCACATGGGCCACGCTAAATGCCCGACCGTGTCCGGACGTCATCTGGTTGTAAATCCACGAACAAGCGAGAAAAGCAATTCCGCAGAGCAGTCCGATCCAGTGCAGCTTAATCAGAGAACCTCGAACTACCAGTCCGGCGAGATGGGATGAGGGAAGCGAAGAGAACGAGGTCTGCGCGACAACTGGGAAGAAGATGAGTGCTCCCAGCCAGAGGGACAATGCAAGCAGCATCAGGAAACGCAGGACTGACATCTCAGAATAGTAAACGACGACCTCAGCGGCTGAATCCGCTCTCATTAATGTTCGCCACCGGCACGGCTGAACCCGTGCCCTCCCGGAGACCGGCTAGCCCCGCAAGAAGTCGTGCCCGCCCCGATCGTGATCGTTCGCTACAGCGTTAGTGGATAAAACGAAAACAGGTTCCTACACATAGCGGTTCGGAATGACTTCGTTTTGGATCGGATCTGGAAGTAACGCCAGATTACTCATCGCTGAAGCGATTCGGAGTGACAACAGCTAAATCCGCAATCATCAATCTGAATTCTGCAATCGGAAATTACACCGGCACCGGCACCGACTCCACGATGTCCTGAATCACTTCTTCGGCGCGCACGGATTTTTTCATGCCGGACGAGTGCATTCCGTGAATTGCCACACGGTGCGCAAATACCGGCACGGCGAGCGGCTTGATGTCTTCTGGCACGCAGAAGCTACGTCCGTCGAGGAAGGCCATCGCCTGAGCGGCGCGATAGAGCATCTGCGATCCGCGTGGCGAAACCCCTAGCGTCAGTTTGTCGTGTTGTCGGGTCCGGCGGACGATTTCGAGGGCGTAGTTCACCAGCGAATCGTCAACTTCTACCTGCGTGACCACCCGCTGCATTTCGAGCACATCGGGGCCGCTCAGAACTGGGTTGACGCTATCGAGTTGGGCGGCACCGGCTTCCGCACGCAAAATCTCGCGCTCGGCATGGCTGTCGGGATATCCCATGTGCACGCGCATGAGAAAGCGGTCAAGTTGGGACTCCGGCAGCGGATAGGTTCCATGGTGCTCAACTGGATTTTGCGTCGCAATCACCAGAAATGGGTCCGGCAGCTTGTGGCAGACGGCATCGACCGTCACCTGGCCTTCGTTCATGGCTTCAAGCAAAGCCGATTGCGTTTTAGGAGTGGTGCGGTTGATCTCGTCCGCAAGCAAGATGTTAGTAAAAACCGGTCCGCGTTTGAATTCGAACTTCCGCTCCGTTGCTGAATACACCGAGATGCCTAAAATATCGGATGGAAGCATGTCGCTGGTGAACTGGACACGCTGAAAACTACATCCCAGGGCGCGAGCAAGCGCCGCCGAAAGCGTAGTTTTGCCGACCCCGGGGACGCCTTCGATAAGCAGGTGGCCGCGCGCCAGCACTGAAACCAGCACCAACCGGACGACCTCATCTTTGCCGCGAATGACTTTCTTTAGCTCGTTTTCCAGGCGTATCGCGTTGTGTGAGGCAGTAATCACGGTTTCAAGCGGCATGGAGCCGATTCTACTATGCGCAGTGTGAACGACAGCGGTTACCTTGGTGACCGAGCAGTTGTGTCAGTGACCAGTTGTCAGTGGCGCACATCTGTTCCGCTGCTCGCTAAACCACACGACCTGCGCTGGCAACTAACAACTGACAACTGCTCACTGCATTGTGTACTCGGCCGGCCTGCCAGTCAGTCGCTCGATCCGCTTGGCGATCGGGGGATGCGTCTGGAATAAGCTCATCAGGCTCACTCCTAAGAACGGCTGAATGATGAAAAGATGCGCAGTAGATGGAGTGGCTTGAAGCGGCACGCGTTTCGAGTAAGCGTCGAGCTTGGCCAGGGCACTCGCCAGGGCATAGGGATTGCCGGTGAAGTGGGCTCCGGTTTCGTCGGCTTGGTATTCACGCGAACGCGAAACCGCAAGCTGGATCAAAACTGCGGCGATGGGAGCCAGAATAAGCATCAACAGCGCTCCAAATCCGCCGCCTTCGCGCCGGTCATCACGGCCGCCGACGCCGAAAAACATTCCGAAACGGGCCATGAAAGTTATCGCGCCGGCAATGGTTGCCGCAATCGAGCTGATCAGAATATCGCGATTGCGAACATGGCCGAGTTCATGCGCAAGTACGCCTTCAAGCTCTTCATCATTCAACAGACTCAGTATCCCTTGGGTCACTGCCACTGAAGCATGGTTTGGATTGCGTCCGGTGGCAAAAGCATTCGGCGACTCGGTTGGGATTACGTAGATCTTGGGCGTGGGGATGCCGATCTTTTGCGTGAGGCGCTCGACGATCTGGTAGGCACGCGGCAGTTGCTCGCGGGTGACTGGCTGCGCGCGGTACATCGCCAGTGCAATCTTGTCTGAGTAGAAATAGGAAACGAAGTTCATCACGGCGGCGATGATGAGGGCAAGCAACATGCCGTTTTGTCCGCCGAAAGCGCGGCCAATGAACATCAGCAGAAGAGTGAGTGCGGTAAGAAGAAATGCGGTCTTAAAGGTGTTTCCCATAATAAAGCCCCATAGTAGTAGATGCCTTCTGGGATGCGAAGATGCAAGGGCGTGGCCACGGCTCAGCTGTCCCCGAGCCGAGCAGTAAACGGCGCGATCGAAGAAGGGATTCGAACTCGGGCGCAGATGTCTGCTTATTATTGGCGCGGTCCGCGCCCAGCAGAGTGTGTTATTCAGCAATGTGGCATGGGTGCTTGTGGTGACCAAGAAGTTTTTTGTGAAGTACAAATGCTGATGCAGGCCGGACACCTGCCATCGTCCGATCAAGGTTTTGATCTTTCCTCCCGATGTGATCGGAGTCACATTGCACAGTGATCGATGAGATGGAGAATCTTTTCGGAAAGGGTGGAGAATCAAACTGGAAGCGGATCGCCCTTCATCGAGAGCTTATGGTGGCAGCCGGAACCCTCAGCCCGCATGAGTAAGGCATTTCAAAGCCGAGAAAGGTAAAAGTGGCAAGAGCCCTGGATCCATTTTTTTCCCCGCAAAGTGTTGCCGTTATCGGCGCCACCGACAAGCCAGGCAGCGTCGGGCGCACGGTCCTGCTGAACCTGCTAAAGGGGCCTTTGGCCGGCAAGGTTTTCGCTGTCAATCCGAAGCGCAACCAAGTCCTGGGAGTGCCGTCTTTCCCCAGCGCGCGTGAGTTGCCCCAGGAAACTGACCTCGCCATCATTGTGACGCCGTCGGTTAGCGTACCGGGCGTCGTTGGCCAATGCGTTGATGCGGGTGTAAAGGCGGCGGTTGTGATCTCCGCCGGCTTTCGCGAGCGAGGCCCTGAGGGCGCAGCGCTGGAAGAAAGTATCCACCAACAACTTAAGCATGGATCCATGCGGCTAATCGGCCCCAACTGCCTCGGGATAATGAATCCCGTTGTCGGGCTCGATGCGACCTTTGCCAAACGCATGCCGAAGCCCGGTAACGTCGCTTTCATCAGCCAGAGCGGGGCGTTGCTCACGGCGATTCTCGATTGGGCTATTCCGCAGGAAGTGGGCTTCAGCGGTATCGTATCGGCGGGTTCTATGCTCGACGTTGGATGGGGCGATCTGATCAGCCACTTCGGAGACGATCCGAACACCCACAGCGTTCTTCTATACATGGAATCTGTAGGTGACGCGCGCTCCTTTCTCTCTGCGGCGCGAGAGATCGCATTGAGGAAACCAATCATCGTGATCAAGGCGGGCAAGTCTGAAGCTGCGTCCCGGGCGGCTGCCTCACACACCGGGGCACTTACTGGCAGCGATGAAGTGCTCGATGCCGCTTTTCGCCGCTGCGGAGTTTTGCGGGTGCAAAACATCGCAGATCTCTTCTACATGGCGGATGTCCTGAGCAAGCAGCCGCGACCGAAAGGACCGCGGCTGACCATTGTCACAAATGCCGGAGGTCCGGCGGTGCTGGCAACAGACGCACTGGATGCACGTAACGGCGAACTTGCCCCGTTGTCAGAATCAACAATCGAGGCTCTGAATGAGTTTCTTCCGGCGCACTGGAGCCACAACAATCCAATTGACATTCTGGGCGATGCGGAAGCTGACCGTTATGCGAAGGCAATTGAAGTTGCCGCGAAGGACCCGAATAGCGATGGCATGCTCGTGGTTCTGGCGCCGCAGGGAATGACCAATCCTGCCGAAGTGGCAGGGAAATTGAAGCCCTATGCGAATGGAGAAAAGCCGATTCTCGCCAGCTTCATGGGCGGCGAAAGTGTCGAAGACGCCAAGCCCGTACTGAACGGCGCTGGAATTCCGCTTTTCTCTTACCCGGATACGGCAGCCAAGGTTTTCTGCAATATGTGGCGTTACAGCTATAACCTGCGTGGGCTATACGAGACTCCCATGCTGGCCACGCGCGACTCGGATGGCCAGGCAAAAGACCATGTGAGCGCTTTGATCAGCCAGGCACGCCGGCAAGGCAGGTATTTGCTTAACGAGTTCGAATCCAAGCAATTGCTCTCAGCATATGGAATTCCCACAGTGGAGACTCGCGTCGCGCACAGCGAAGAGGATGCGGTCAGAGAGGCGAAGGAAATCGGCTATCCCGTCGTCCTAAAGCTATTCTCCGAGACCATTACGCACAAAACCGATGTCGGTGGAGTCAAGCTCAATCTCAAAGGCGAAGCCGATGTTCGCGAAGCGTATGGCGAAATTCGTGATTCGGTTACGCAAAAAGCCGGCGGTGAACACTTCGGCGGCGTCACGGTTCAACCGATGGTCCAACTGGACGGATACGAATTGATTCTCGGCGGCAGCGTGGATTCGCAATTCGGTCCAGTCGTTTTATTCGGCTCCGGCGGTCAATTGGTGGAAATATATCGCGATCGTGCGTTGGCTCTCGCCCCTCTCAACACGACCCTGGCTCAACGCTTGATGGAGCAAACAAACATCTTCAAAGCGCTCAAGGGAGTTCGCGGACGCAAACCAGTGAACATGGCCGAACTGGAAATATTATTGGTCCGATTCAGCCAGTTGATGATCGACCAGCCCTGGATTTCGGAGATTGATATTAATCCGCTGCTCGCATCTTCGGAGCGGCTGCTGGCACTCGATGCACGCGTCGTTCTGCACGGCAAAGAAGTAGCGGAAGAGAAGCTGCCGCGTCCAGCGATCCGGCCTTATCCGGTGCAATACCTATGGGATTGGGCAATGAAGGACGGTAATCCGGTCACCATCCGTCCGATTCGCCCCGAAGACGAGCCGCTGATGGTCAACTTTCACGAGAAGCTCTCAGACCGCAGCGTATACCTGCGTTACTTTGGCTCCTTGAGTCGCAAAACCCGTGTTTCCCACGAACGGCTGGTCCGCATCTGCTTCGGCGATTACGACCGCGAACTGGTACTGGTGGTTGAAAAAGCAGGTCCCAAAGCCCCAGAAATCATCGGAGTTGGGCGATTGAGCCGCATCATTGGGACCAAAGAGGCAGAAGTCGCAATCTTGGTAACTGACGAATATCAGAATCGCGGGGTGGGCGCAGAACTCCTACGGCGCGCAATCCGCGTTGCTCGCGAGGAAGGCATTACTACCCTATCTGCGGAAATGCTGCCTGACAATCTGGCCATGCAGGTGATTACGAAGGCGCTGGGCTTCAAAGTGAAAATGCAGCCAGGCTTCGCTTCCATGAGGGCCAGATTGGAGGTTGCTTAGTGGCTCCGAAGCGTACTTGTTCCGGCGTGGACCGGGGGCAGCAAAGCTGGGGAGCTGGCAGTCCCCTTCCAGTTAAGGGTCGATCCACATCCTCCTCGATACAATTTCTGGGACAAAAGTCCGGAGTTGCATTCCGGGTTGTATATTAATGGGGCGCCCTGCCCGCCACCAGACAGGGGCCGCTAGAAATACGTTTTTGCAAATGACCCAAGGCAAGAAAGCCGAAGCTGGGAATGGAAATGTTGTTACGCTAAAAGCCGTTGCTGCGCATGTAGGACTGTCCGCAGGCACGGTTTCGGCGGTGCTCAACGATGCTCCGTCGGCGAAGCACATTCCCAAACAGACCCGCGATCGCATAGTCGCCGCTGCACGCAAGCTGGACTACCGCCCGAATTACTTCGCGCGATCTCTGCGCAAACGCCGCACGATGACTATTGGCGTCATCGCCCATGAGATCGGCGATGGCTATAGTTCCAGCATCATTGCGGGAATCGAGAGCGGCGCGAGACAGCGGGATTATTTTTTTGTGACCGGTATTCACCGTCATGACCGCGACTTATTCGAACGCTACTCGCGCCTGCTGATGCAACGCGGCGCCGAAGGAATTATCACCGTTGATTTCAACCTGGCGCATTCCCTGCCGCTGCCCGCAGTGGCTGTTCCCGGGCATGTGGACAATGAGGGCGTGACCAATATTGTGCTGGATCATCGGCATGCTGCCGAGCTGGCTCTAAGACATCTCACCGACCTCGGGCACACAAAGATTGCTATTTTTCGAGGCGATACGAAAAGCGCGGACTCCGCTTATCGCTGGAACGGTGTGCAGCAGGTTGCGAAGGAGATGAACATCGAGTTGGACCCGGAGCTGATCATTCAGCTCGATTCCAACGACTCCACTCCGCATCTGGGCTATCCTTTTGGCAAGCAACTGCTGGCGACTAAGCGGCCGTTTACCGCGCTTTTTGCCTACAACGATATTTCGGCTATCGGTGCAATCAGAGCGTTTCAAGAGGCTGGATTACAAGTGCCCAAGGATATTTCGGTGGTGGGTTTTGATGATATTCCCGGCGCCGCATTTCACTATCCCAGCCTGACGACCGTGCGCCAGCCGCTCCAAAAAATGGGCGAGATCGCGGTCGAAATATTGATTGGCCGCATTGAGGGAGAGCGGAACTGGCAGCGCGAAATCGCGGTGCAACCAGAGATCGTGGTCCGTGAATCGACCGGCCCGGCTCGATCATAGTTACCCATCGGGACATGGACAGTCGGAGCAGAAGCCTACAGCAACCACTGTATTGAAAAGACTCTTTATTTGTAAGAGTCTGGGAAGACAATTGCTACGGAAGCGCTCGCCACGAAATGGAAAACAAGGCCGCCACAGTACTCTGCATAGACGACGAGCAAACCGCGTTGCAATTGCGCCAAAGCGTATTGCAATCAGCTGGATACCACGTATTAACCGCAAAGTCCGGCGTGCGCGGCATGCAGGTATTCCAGTCCGAGCCAGTGCAAGCCGTCGTACTCGACTATTGGATGGCGGATATGAACGGCATGCAGGTGGCACGCGAAATCCGCAAGCTCAGTCCCAAAGTACCGATTATCATTCTGTCCGCTTATGGCGAATTGCTGGATGAGAGCTTGGGTGTCGCCGACCTTTGGATCCGTAAAGGCGAGGAAGATCCTCAGTTCCTATTGGCCTGCCTGGAGGAACTTCTGAAGAATCGTCCGGCAGCTACGCAGCGGGCCTAGAATTCGCTTCATTGCCTCATTTCCCCGGTTTCCAGAAAACGCGGGCTGTCTTGTCCGACTTCAAGCAACTGGTTCGATGCTTCCTTTCCTCGCGAAGCGAACCTCGAAGATTCACGCTGGGCCAACAAGTATCGTCATTGCGGAATCGAAGTTGTTTAGTATCTCTCACGACGCGAACTAGTCGTGGCCACAGTTAGTTTCCGCCGCGACGATTGCGATAAGCGCATGCGGCATTACTAGCCGGTAGCCGGTATTAGGTGCGGTCATAATGGCAAGCCAACTGATTAACCCTAGACAAAGCCCCGCATTGTCACCCTTGACCGCGGTCATTGAGGGTGTGCGCGAACCGGTCATCGTCTGCGATGAGAAGGGAGGAGTGCTCTCACAAAATCATGCTGCCGAACGATTCTTTCAGATTAATGAGGGGGCGGACGAGAAGGCGCGCCAGAGGGTGGAGTTCAACCATCTGCGCCTCGCGCAGATTCTTGCTTCTGCAACGGCGAACGAGTCGCGATGCCTGCGCGATCTTGCTTTAACGAACATCGGTGATGGCTCAGAAGTGCGGTTTGAAGCGGTATGTACACCGACTTTTGAGAATGAAATGCGGACGGGCACAGTCACGGTCCTGCGCGACCCGCAGGAAGATGTTGAACGAACCTTGGAGAAGTTACGCACCGCCGAAGAACTGGTGAGGCAGGACCGCGACCGATTAAACCTGGTCATTGAAAATGTCGGCGACCCCATCATCGTCGCAGACAATGTTGCCAAGATCACACTGCTGGACTCTCTGGCGAGAGGCTTGTTTGAGTCGACGGCGTCCTCCCCCGATTCTCAGATCGCCGCGAACCAGGCGAGGCTTGATGCTCATCTGACTGCGTTTACGTTTTCATTTCTGGAGCGGCAGCACAAGACTATCGTTTTTTACAATCCCAAATCTCGGAGTGAAGTTGAATATGCAGCGCGTTCGGGGAAGATATACGACGATCACGGCCGGGTTGCTTATACCATCACCGTGTTGCGTGACTTCTCAACCTGGAAAAAGATCGAACGCTTGCAGATTGAGCGGCGCATGCTGGAGATGGAGAAGTTCGCAGCTACCGGAAAGCTTGCCGGCACCATCGCCCATGAAATCAACAATCCGATGGAGGCCATCAAGAACGCCATTTACCTGCTGAAGGACCGCCTGAGTCCCGAGTCTCAGCCGATTTATGAGGCATTGAAGAGCGAGACCGACCGGGTCACGCGCATCTTGCGCCAGATGTTGGGACTGTACCGCAATGCGGGACACTTCGGCAGCTTCGACCTGAATTCGATTGTTGAGGACACCTTGACACTGTTTTCGCGGCCTCTGGAAAAGGGACGGATCGTGGTCGAGAAAAAACTCGGCCGGGTGCCTCCTATCAAGGGATCAGCCGACCAGTTCAGGCAGTTACTCTCAAACCTTGTAGTTAATGCGAAGGACAGCATGCCCGCAGGCGGGAGGCTTTGCATTCGAACTCACTACGCCAAATCTGTTCGGGAAGGATACGGCCGGGCCAGCATCGTGGTGTCCGACACGGGCTGCGGCATCCCCAGCGAGATTCGTACAACCATGTTCGAACCGTTCATTACCACCAAAGGTGAGAAAGGGACTGGGCTCGGCCTTTGGATTGTGAAAGGAATTGTCGAAAGTCACAGTGGAAGAATCCAGGTCCGCAGCGCGCCCGGCCGAGGAACGACCTTCAAACTCGTCTTCCCAGTTTCCCAGGGCTGAGCTTTGTCACGATCGCAAGTCACCGCGAAGATGGAAAATCAATACGAAGACCTATCCGGGCCAAAATCGGAGGCCCAAGATTTCGTAACGGTTGAGCGCCTGGGGCGATCGGCGGCGCAAGCGTCACATCGTAGCGTTGATTGAGCAGATTCTCAGCCGCAACGTAAGCCACCAATCCCCTCCTCAGCGTTCGTCCGGCAAAAAAATCCAGCACGAAATACTGATGGAGCGGCAGAGTGTTGAGATCGTCATCGTATTGCAGGCTGGAATAACGTCCCTGAACGCTCAACATGACGCGCGCCGGATTCCAGTAGCGCGCTTCCCAGGTCAAAGAATGCCTGGGAACCTCAGGGACATTCAGTCCGATCAGTGTGGATACAGACTCTACGACGGTCGCATGGGTGTACTGATAACCCGCAGAAAACTGAAGGGAGTTGCTTGCGTGAATGCTGGCGTCAAGTTCCGCACCTAGCGAGCGAGTGCGGCCCAGGTTTTCGCGCTCACGCGTGGTCGCGTTGATGGTGACGTTTGTCACCGGATTGACGATGTCGGTCCAAAAGATGGTTCCCCGGGCTTCGAGTCGCTTATTGAACGACGTTTGCCGCAGGCTGGCTTCAGCTCCCGTAGATCGCTCGGCGGTGAGCAGTGGGTTGCTGTTAGTCGTCACCGAACCCTGGCGAAAGCTGCGGTACAGCTCATTCAGAGTGGGAGCGCGAAAAGCGCGATAAGCGGAAATCGAGGCTGAAAGATTGCTGCCCAATTGATGCAGAATTGAAATTCGGGGGCTGAAAGCGGTCGCGCTGCGATCGGTGAATAGCGTGCCCGTCGGCAAGCCCGAAGGGACAGCGATGCGGACGTTGCTTGCGTCGAAGTTGCTCCAGTCGTCCCATCGCAACCCGGCAATGATCGTCCATTTATTGCCGATTCGGAAGATGTCCTGTCCGAAAATTCCTCCCGCGCGCTGGCGTCCGCCGGCGATGTTGGTGGCGAACTGCGCTCCGGTTGTCGATGAGAACAGGTTTTCGTCGCTGGCTCCTATGGTCTCTTGCAAGTCCGCGCCCGCGATCACCGTGTGGTTCTTGAGCAGGTGATTCCACTGCACTCCGCCACCAACCTCTTGCGACGGCACGTGTTGCAAATTGGTCAGATGTTCGCTATTGCGATCGGCGGCAATAGCGGAAAAACTCTGGTCGTATCCCTGCGCCTGGCCGAACACACGCGCGCTGATCCAGTCATGCGGTCCGATACCTGTATTGATTCCCGCGACGCCAAATCCAGTTCCGGTGCTGTTCACCTGGACTGGCGTGCCGTTGTTGCGCGATTCTTCAAAAAAACTGCCGCGCAGAAACGCACGTGAGGTATCGGATATCCGATAACCAAGTGATGCATCCACCGTCGCATGCTTCGAATTCGCATTTGTGTCGACCAGACCGCGCTGCGAAGTGGGGACCAGAATGTATCCGTCGCTTCGGGACATATCAACCGCGCCTGACATGTCCCATCGGGAAATAGCGGTCCCCGCCCACAGCGAAAGGTCGGGCGTATCCTCCGTTCCGTACGAGATGTCCATTGACACCGAAGACTGTTCGGGAACGCGAGTCAGGAATTGAACCACTCCGCCCATGGCATCACTGCCATAAAGGCTGGACGCCCCGCCCCGTACGACTTCGACGGATGAAAGTTCGGCACGCGGCATTCGGTCCCAGTAAACCCAGCCCCCGAACGGATCAACAAAGGGCACGCCATCGAATAAGATCAACGCGCGACTGGGGCCGCTGGGACCGACTCCGCGCAGCGAGACTCCCTGGCTGGTCGGATTTGCCACCCGGCTGGACGATCGCCGGAACAAAGAGAAGCCCGGAACCTGCCGCAAGATGTCGTCAGTATTCTGAGCAGGGTTGGCGGCGATATCTTCCGCCGAGAGTTGTACCGCCCCACCTGGAACTTCCGACAGCTTCATCTCTGTACGAGTCGCGGAGACCACAACTCGTTCGCTGACGGTGGCAGGCTGCAAGGTTAATTCGATTTCAACCGCGGACGTTTCTGCCGACCAGGTTTGTTCTACCGGAGCGAACCCCGGAGCGACTACACGGACCGTTCCGGACGAGTCGGGCACCGAGTTGAAAGCAAACCGGCCATCCGAACCAGTCTTTGCTGATAACGATGAGTGAGCAGTTCGAACTGTGACTTCAGCTCCGGCGATCGCCGCGGTGCTGGAGTCGCGAACGGTGCCTGTGAGCGTGACCACCTGGGCGTGCAGCCACGGACAAAGTGCACACGTCAGGAAGAGTATCCCTGCGTTGGCGGCGAATCGAAACCAGGCACCAGAGAAGCTTGTAGTGAACGTCCCCATAACGCGAGCTTCCGACTGTCTGCTCCGGGGCCAAGTCCGAAAGGTGGGCGGCGCAAATGAAGGCCAGCAGAGCTTGCGAAAAAATCCGACTAAAGTATTAGGAGAGTACACGATTCACAACGAAGCAGCCAACCGGATTTACCAGAAATTGCACCTTTGCGCACTTTTACGCTCTTTCGAATCGATAACGGCCACCCTGGGTATGCGCAACCGATTCCGCAACTTTCAGAAAGGCCTGGCCGGCATGAGAGAGGCTGCCTGATTTGCGATGTATGAGCCGAAGCTGGCGATGCACCTTGAGTTCTTGTACCGGAATGCGCACCAATTCGCCACGGGCAATTTCGTCCTCCACGCTGATTTCGGGCAGGAAAGCCACTCCGCTGCCCATGGCGACGAATCTCTTGATCGCCTGTAGCGTCGGCAGCTCAATTCCCATGTGGAGTGGGGTTTTGTATTTTTTGAAGGCCTGAATCACCTTTTCACGATATGGAGAGGAGACAATGTGTGCGACGAAGGATTCGGCCCCGAGCTGGCGAATGCTTACCCGGCTTTCCCGGGCCAGCGGGTGAGTGGGAGGAACGACCAGAATAAGCTCATCTGAATAGACCACGGCTGAGGCGAGTTCCGGGTCTTGCGGATCATAGGTCAGCACGCCGAATTCGCAGTTGTGGCGCAAGACATCGTCGGGGATGCGGCTGCCCAGCGAGCGCTGCACCATGATTCGAATGGCTGGATGCAGCCGGCCAAATTCAGCCAGCAGGCGCAGAAGATAGAGCGCGGTGAACTCGTTGGCGCCAATGACCAGTTTCCCCTGCTGCAGCTCTCGCAGTTCAACCAGGGCCTCGCGCGCATTGTCCCGCAGGTTTAACAACCGCTCTGCATACCCCTGCAAGACGCGGCCCGCATCGGTGAGTAGTCCCTCCCGCGACGAGCGGTCGAATAGCGGCTCTCCAATCTCCAGTTCCAGTTTCCGGACGGCCTGGCTGACCGCAGATTGCGTACGATGAAGCTTGCCTGCCGCACGCGAGAAGCCGCCTTCTCGCGCTACCGCCAGGAACACCTCCATTTGAGACACATCCATCTTAATTAGAAAATACTTTGATTTTAGTAAAGATTCTACTTCTATAAGCAAAATAGCATAGATACAGAAATATAATAAGCTTTTGTTTTAATGCACGGGAGCATAAGATTTAGAAAATCGATGCGGGAGAAGTTATGGAAAAAGCCAGAATAACTGTTTTTGATACCACCTTGCGCGACGGCGAGCAGTCGCCCGGCTGCAGCATGAATGTGCACGAAAAGGCCCGTCTGGCGCGCCAACTTGATCGCTTGGGCGTGGATGTGATTGAGGCCGGCTTTCCCATCGCCTCGGATGGCGACTTCGCCGCAGTGCAGGCCGTAGCTGCTGCCGTTCCCCGGCCTGTCATTGCCGCGCTAGCCCGGGCTGCAAAGCACGATATTGAGAGAGCCGCCAGGGCCCTTGAGGCCGCAGTTCGGCCTCGGATTCACGTATTTTTGGCGACCTCCGACATTCACCTACAGCACAAACTGCGAATTTCGCGGCAGCAGTGTCTGGAACAGGCGCACGACTCCGTCCGCCTCGCCTGCAGGTTCTGCGACGACGTTGAATTTTCACCCGAAGATGCCACCCGTACCGATCCCGAGTTCCTGTTCCAAGTGCTGCAAGCGGTAGTCGAGGCCGGAGCCACAACCCTCAATATCCCCGATACTGTTGGCTACACTGTCCCCGCGGAGTTCGGCGCGCTCATTCGGAGCATTCGGCAACGTGTGCCTGAGAGCGTGATCATCTCTACGCACTGCCACAATGATCTTGGACTCGCAGTAGCCAATTCGCTTGCGGCGGTCGAAGCAGGAGCACGTCAGGTGGAGTGCACCATCAATGGAATCGGCGAACGGGCCGGCAATGCCTCGCTGGAGGAGATCGTGATGGCGCTTCGAGTGCGTGCCGACAAATATGCGTTTGAAACCGCTATCGCCAGCGAGCATCTCTATCCAACCAGCCAAATGCTGGAAGAGATCACTGGAATTCCAGTGCAGCCGAACAAGGCCATCATCGGACGCAATGCATTTGCCCACGAAGCCGGCATTCACCAGGACGGCATGCTGAAGAATCCTCTGACCTATGAAATCATGACGCCGCGCTCAGTCGGCGTTCCGGATTCGAAGCTGGTTCTGGGCAAACATTCTGGCCGTCACGCGCTGAGTCTTCGTTGCGAGCAACTGGGATATCGCTTTGAGCGCCGTGAACTGGATGAGATCTATCGCAAGTTTGTGGTCCTTGCGGATGAAATCAAGCACGTACACGATCATCATCTGCTGGAACTGATCCGCGAAACCGGAGCGGAGGGTCAGCGTATTCCTCCGGGCCGGGTCGAGACACCGCAGGCGGCCGCGGTGGCCGCTGGGGCGGAAGAATCGCGCCGGATGTTCCCTGCAGGCGTTCCCGCAGAATTCAGCGCAGCCAGTTTGCCGGCGAATCCCGAGCACCAACCCGAGCAGGAAGACTATCTCTGGGGCGTGTGAGATACCTGAGGCTTCAGAAAATCTAAGTGGAGCGACGGGCATATAGCCCGTCGTTTTTATTTGAAATCAACCTGATCTCAGCGGCTCCAGGAATTAGGTACAATTTTCGTTCGCACGATCCGCCAGCTCACGAATCGAATGCTCATAAAAATCACAACTCTTCCGGGTGATGGAATCGGGCCTGAGGTCACAGAACAGGCAGTTAAGGTCCTGCGCGTTACGGCTGATGCGTTTGGTCATCAGCTTCAGGTTACCGAAAAGAAAGTTGGGGGCGCAGCTCTCGTCGCCGGCAATGATCCACTGCCACAGGACAGCATTGAGAGTTGCTTGGCATCCGGCGCGGTATTGCTGGGGGCTGTCGGCGGTCCGGTATTCGACTCTTACCCGGCAAAGCTTCGTCCTGAAGCCGGCCTGCTGCGGCTGCGCAAAGAACTGGGCGTCTTTGCCAACCTGCGGCCGGCGATCTGCCTGCCTGGTTTGGAAAATCTTTCGCCGCTTCGTCCGGAGATCGTTCGCGGCACTGACGTGATGATTGTGCGCGAACTGCTAGGCGGAGTTTACTTCGGCGCGCGATCAACCGAAGGCGAGCCAGGCTCTCGCCGCGCAATGGATACGATGGCTTACTCCGAGTCTGAAATCGAGCGTATTGCCCGTGTTGCATTCGAACTTGCGGCCAAGCGGCGTAAGAAGTTGTTATCGGTCGATAAGGCTAACGTGCTCGACTCGTCCCGGCTGTGGCGCGACGTGGTCAATCGAATAGCCAAAGACTTCCCGAAGATTCAGCTGGCGCACATGTATGTTGACTCGGCCGCCATGGCGCTGGTTTCCCGACCTGCTGACTTCGATGTAATACTCACGGAGAACATGTTCGGCGATATTTTGTCCGATCAGGCGGGCGCAGTTGTCGGATCGCTTGGACTCCTGCCTTCTGCCAGCGTCGGCGGCAAGGTCGGCCTTTACGAGCCAATCCACGGTTCAGCCCCGGATATCGCTGGCCAGGGAATCGCCAATCCGCTGGGCGCGATACTTTCCGGCGCCATGCTGCTGCGGCACTCATTTCAACTTGAAACTGAAGCCGCGGCGATTGAATCCGCGGTGCGAGCTGTTTTGGCCGGGGGCCAGCGCACGCGCGATCTAGCTGGCAAAGGACAGCCATCGATCAGCACGCAAGCCATGGGCGAAATAGTTGTGACAGAATTGGGTACCGCTAGACTCAACCAGGCTGCCAAAATAAGTTGAAGCGGCTGGATCGGCATCCACATCTTTAACCCTTCCTCTGTCCGGTGCAATCCAGAGTGCTCGGAATCGAAGATCTGATAGGAGAGACTCATGAGTAGTTCATCTCAGGCGTGGGGATTGACTATCCTGCGCGTAGTGACCGGGATTGTGTTCTTCGTTCACGGTTATCAGAAGCTTTTTCATATGGGTATTCATGGAGTGACGGGATTTTTCGGACACTTGGGGATTCCCCTGCCGGCCGTGGCTGCGGTAATTGTCACGCTGGTGGAATTTGTAGGTGGACTTTTGCTGATTACGGGATTGGCGACCCGGGTTGCCGCCGGCCTGAATGCGATAGACATGACAGTCGCAATCCTGGTGGTCCACTTGAAAAACGGGTTCTCGGGGCCTATGGGATATGAGCACCCGCTCACTTTGCTGGGTGCTTGCATCTGTCTTCTGCTTGCCGGCGGCGGTGCGCTGTCGCTGAAGAGTCTCTGACCGGACAGCCCTCGGAAAGCTACTTCTTGCCGCTCGGTTTTTTCACTGAACTCAGATGAATGATCACGGCTGCAGTCCGGTAGCGCACATCCGATTTGCTGTCGTTCAGATTCTTGAGCAGGCGCTCTATGCATCTGGAATTGCCGCGTTCGGCCAGGGCATCCAGGGCAGCGGCTCTTACAGCGTCGCTGTCATCGGCGAGCGCGGACTGCAGCAGAGCGTCCTCAGAAATGGGATCGGGATCGTGGGCGAGAAATCGCGCGGCGGCCACCCGGGCCGGGGATGCATTTCGCTTGGAAAATTGCTGGTACGCTTCAAACCCCATTCCACCGAACGGTACAAAGCCCAGCCCCTGCTGAACACCTAATTCGGCCATCTGCTTTGGATCCTTCAGGCGATCGAGTTGGGCCTGTACCATTCCCTCACTAGACTTTTTGTCGCGCATCAAAATGGCGTAGTAGATCCCATAAGCAGACTTGTCCTTCATAAGAAACAACGAGTAAGTCGCGGCCAGCACCACGGAAATCTCTTTGTCGGAGAGAGCCTCTTTCAGGTCAGGAATGGCAGCGGTCGCGTGAAGCCCAAGTGTCGCGGCCGCCGCGGTGCGAACGCTCGGATGAGCGTCGCTTAGTGCATGAATCGCCAACCGTTGGGCTGTGTGATTCCCGGTCACCACAGAGAGCGCCTGCACGGCTTCCTTGCGCCTCGAGACCTTTGCATCCGCAAGTCCCTCGCGTAACACCCGCCACGCTTGGTCTCGTGGGCTGACTGGGTCTGGAGCATCCGCTGCAAGACAAGCTGCGCAAACCAGCAGCAATGAGATGAGTCGCGCACCCACACGTACCCGGAAGCGCATGAATCCTCCTGAAATCGTGCGGACGGGCGACCTTTGCCTTATTGCTTTCGAGAGCGTTTGCCTGAAGTTGCTTTCGATCCGAAGACTCTTGCGAAGATTGCGTCGATGTTCCGCAATTGCCGCTTCAGATCAAATGCGCGCTGGATGGTTCTGGCCGGGACGCGACCTGTAACGTTATCGTCAGCCATTACCAGCTCACGAAAATTCCTGCCTTCCTTCCAGGCCCGCATGGCATGGGCCTGCACCAGACGGTAGGCATCCTCGCGGGAAATTCCGCTCTCAACCAGGTCGAGCAGCAGCTGCCCGCTGAACACCAGGCCGCCAGTGCTCTCCAGGTTCACTTTCATCCGCTCTGGATAGACGAACATTGTGGTCAGGAGGTTGGTTGTCTTCTGCAACATGTAATCAACCAACGTGGTGGAGTCGGGCAGGATGACCCGCTCGACCGAGGAATGGGAGATATCGCGTTCATGCCAGAGTGCGACATTTTCAAAGCCGGCCTGTGCGTTGGAGCGTACAACCCGGGCCAGTCCGCTGATCTGCTCGCAGGTGACCGGATTGCGTTTATGGGGCATCGCCGATGAGCCTTTCTGCTTTTCGCTGAAGTACTCTTCGACTTCTCGGACTTCGGTGCGCTGCAGGTGGCGGATTTCTGTGGCGATCTTGTCGAGGGTGCAGGCGATGACCGCGAGGGTTGCAAGATAATCGGCGTGGCGGTCGCGCTGGATGACTTGCGACGAGATCGCTGCCGCCGAGAGTCCCAGACGGGCGCACATCTTTTCTTCGAGCTCCGGGCTCAGATGCGCGAATGTCCCCACCGCGCCGGAAAATTTGCCAACCCGCATATTTTCTGCGGCACGATCGAACCTCGCGATATCGCGCTGTACCTCGGAATACCAGTTGGCCAGCTTGAAACCAAAGGTGATCGGCTCGGCATGAATGCCATGAGTTCGCCCGATCATGGGCGTGTCCTTGAATTCCCAGGCGCGGGCCTTCAGTGCCTCTGACAGGTTTTGCAGATCGGCGGCGATGATTGCAGACGCGTCCTTGACCAGCAACGACTGTGAAGTATCAACCACGTCGTTGGATGTAAGTCCGTAGTGGAACCACCTTGATTCCGGGCCAACAAATTCGGCGACTGCCGTGGTGAAAGCGATCACGTCGTGGCGCACTTCGGCTTCGATCTCGTTGATTCGCTCCAGCTTGAAGTCAGCCTTCTGCCGAATCGCTTTAGCAGCAGTGCGTGGAACAATTCCGGCCTCGGCCAGCGTTTCTGTAGCTGCCAGTTCGACTTTCAGCCAGGTGCGAAAGCGGTTCTCCTCCGACCAGATGCGGCCCATCTCAGGGCGGGTATAGCGAGGGATCAAGACCGGGCTCCTTTCGAGCTTCGCAAACAGGGAACCACGGATTCTAAACGGCGAATATGCAGTCTGGCGAGTCGCTGCGGGTCTGCTCGCCTCAAATCTATGTCGTGTTACGATATAATGAGTTTTGCGGATAAGCCATGGAAAGAAAACTTACCAACCGCGATTACCAGTCTTTGGCGGAATTCCGGCACCTGATTCGCCGGTTTCTGCGCTTCAGCGAACAAGCTGCGCGCGCGGCCGGACTTGAACCGAAACAGCATCAATTGCTGCTGGCCCTCAAAGGGCTGGCCGCCGATGTGCGTCCGCGCATCGCGGAAGTGGCGGAAAGGCTGCAGATCCAGCACCACAGCGCAGTTGAGTTGGTGAATCGCCTGGAGTCAGCCGGCTTCGTCCGGCGGCAGCGTGGAGCGGAAGATCGTCGCGAGGTGCTGCTGTTCCTGACCGCTCATGGGGAGAAGGTTCTGCAGCAGCTTTCGCTCGGCCACCGCGAGGAGCTTCGCTCGCAAGGGCCGGCTTTGCTGGAATCGCTGCAGCACCTGCTCAATGAAACCAGGAACGTAAACCCGAAAAGGAAGTAGCCAGGAATGTCGAACGAGAATTTGGGACCGGAAATTGTCAGCAAGGTACCCGATGAAAAAGCCAGCATTTCAGTCAGTGTGGGTATCACTGCAGAGCGGCCAGCGCTCGAGCCGGCGGGCTTCCGCATTGTTCTGGTTTCGTTTTTAGCCGCCGGAATAGGCCTTATTGCCGGAGGCATTGCATTCCTCCTGTATAAGCTGATCGGTCTTTTTACCAACCTTGCGTTTTACCAACACTTCAGCTTCGGATTCGTCAGCGCGAGACATAATCATCTCGGATGGTGGGTGATTCCCATTCCTGTGATCGGTGGATTGATCGTCGGAATCATGGCCAAATACGGCAGCCCTAAAATCAAAGGTCACGGAATTCCCGAGGCGATGGAAGCGGTGCTCGTCAACCGCAGCCGCATTCAACCGCGGGTGGCGATTCTGAAGCCGATCTCAGCGGCAATCGCGATCGGAACCGGCGGCCCGTTCGGCGCGGAAGGGCCGATCATCCAAACCGGCGGCGCCATCGGTTCGCTGGTCGGCCAGTTGATGCACGTGACCGCGGCGGAGCGGAAAGTGTTGCTCGCCTGCGGCGCGGCGGCCGGAATGTCCGCGACATTCAACACGCCGATTGCCGGAGTAATTCTCGCGATCGAGTTGCTGCTGTTCGAGTTCAAGTCGCGGTCATTCATTCCTTTGGTAATAGCGAGCACACTAGCGACGGCTGTGCACATGCAATTGCTGGGCGCAGGGCCAATGTTCAACGTCGCCGCCATGGACTTTGCGATACCACGGGCTTTGCCGTTCTATCTGCTGTTGGGCGTGATTTGCGGTCTGGCCGCAGTCGGTTTTACCCGGCTGCTTTACTGGACGGAAGATCTGTTCGAAAAATTGCCAGTCGATGAATTGTGGTGGCCCGCAATCGGTGCGCTCGGGCTTGGCATCATCGGCTATTTCGTTCCCAGAGTGCTGGGCGTCGGTTACGACACTATCGGTGACATCCTGAATGCGAACCTCGGGCTTAAGTTGCTCCTCGTAGTCATGCTCGCAAAGGCAATCGCGCTGGTGATTTCGCTTGGCTCCGGAACCTCGGGCGGGTTGCTGGCTCCGATGTTCATGTCCAGCGCGGCAATGGGCGGAGCGCTGGCCGTTGTGCTCAATTTGCTCATTCCCTCTGCCCATCTTTCTGCTGGCGCGTTCGCGCTGGTTGCGATGGGAGCGGTCTTCGGCTCGGCCTCACGCGCGACGTTTTCGTTCATCATTTTCGCCTTTGAAATCACGCGCGACTACAACGCAGTGCTGCCCCTGATGTTGGTCAGCGTGATCGCAGATGGAATTTCCATGCTGCTCATGCCCAAGGCGTCCATCATGACGGAGAAGCTGGCGCGGCGCGGCCTCCGCATTCATCAGGACTATGAGGCGGACGTTTTGCAACACACGCTGGTATCAGAAACCATGGACCGTGAGGCACCTACGATTGCCGGCGACATGCGATTGAGCGATCTCGCTGACCGCATTGCGCGTGGCGAACCGAGCGTAAACCGTCATCAAGGTATGCTGGTTCTAGATGGACGTGGAGAACTGGCGGGAATAATCACGCGTGGCGATGTGATGAGAGCGCTGGAAGAAAACTGCCCGGTGACCGTGCTGGAAGCGAGCTCACGAAACATCGTCGTCACCTACCCCGACGAAACGCTGCATGATGCCGCGAACAAAATGCTGCGGTACAACGTCGGACGGCTCCCGGTTGTCGATCACGCCGATGAACGCCGCGTGCTGGGATATCTGGGCAGGCCTGGGGTCATGGCTGCGCGCCTGCGCCGCCATGATGAAGAGCATGTACGCGAACCCGGTTGGTTCAAGGGTTTCGGAGCAGTCCGGTGAAAAACTAACGAGTGCCAAGCAGAGCGGCAACTTCTCAGAAGCCCTTTTTGTGCGCCTGTTCGATCAAGGGCTTGAGGGCCTGGGAAGAAATGCCGAGCGTGCCGCCCGAGAAGCCGTCAATATAGGCGGCGTTTACCCCGATCACTTCGCCACGCGAATTGAAGACCGGACCGCCACTGGCGCCGTGCGCCGTCGGTGCGTCGTAGATCAGCTTGTCGCCGACCACATCGCCCAGGTGTCCGCATGTCGCGGAAGGCCGGATTAACGAAAGCGCCGCCAGTTCGCTGGCTGTGCCCTGATCGTCATGGCGATAGGCGAGACGCGCATATACCGGTGTCGGGGCCTTAGCCATCATGCCAAGTACACCCATCGGATAGCCGACCACCGCCACCAGTTCGCCGGCAGTTGGACTTTGCGATGCCAACGGAAGCGGCTTGACAGCAAGGTTCGTGGCTCCGTCAAAGTGAACCAGCGCCAAGTCGCCGTCAGACGAAAGCGCGGCTGTTCTCAGAGTGATTGGTTCCGGAGATCCGGGGAAATACGCGACTAGCTTTTCCAGGCGAGGAGTCGCGCCGCGTTCGACCAGAGTATCGGTATCCGGATCGCCGTACCAGGGCTCGGCCACGTGGCGATTGGTTGCGATCAATCCATCAGCAACCAGAAAACCTGAGCCGGAGATCCGCGTCCGCTGAATAGGATGCTGATTCGGAAATCCAACGTCATAAATTCCGAAAATGTAACAGATTGAATTCCGATAGCGATTCAACACCAGCGCAGGCATCGCCTGCTGCTGCTGCAATTCTTCCACCTGCTGGCTGAGCTGACGGACCTGCTGTTGCAGTTTCCCGGCGTTCGAAGGTAGAAGATAATGCGCTAGAACCACCGCCGTGAGGGCAAGGAACAGAATAATGATCGCTTGGACGAAGCGCTGCCAGGCTCCGCAAACCGGCTCCTCTTCCGACATAAATTCGTGCGCGTTCATAAACGTAATCGCAACGCCAAGTCTGAAATTCAGGCAGGCTATTCCACTTTGCGGCGGAACTCCTGGCGTGGTTTAACTATCGTCTCTCCGAACTTTGGGCGAAGCTAGGGTACATAGGTCGCTGTACTCAGGGTGGAAAGGTGATCAGTTGGGGAGAGAACCGGCAAAAGCCGGTAAAACCAGGCGTGGCTAGAAGCGCAGCAGCGGCTACACGATCTTCAAAACTATTTTGCCGAAGTTCTTGCGTTCCAGCATCAGGTGGTAAGCGTCGGCGACTTTCTCGAGCGGCAATATAGCGCCGATGACCGGGCGCAGCTTATTCTGCGAAATCCAGACTGACAATTGCTGCCAGGCTTGCTGCATCAGGGCGGGGTTCGCAGAAAGATAGGTCAGCCAGAGTCCATGCACGCTGGTGCCTTTGGCGTAAAGAGTTCCCACATCGATCACTCCGCGTTGACCGGTGGCGCTGCCATAGGCGATCAGACGGCCGAAGTCGCCCAGGCACCCGACGCTCTTGGCGGTATGCTCGCCGCCAAGCATTTCAAAAACCGCGTCCACGCCTTTGCCGTAAGTGAGTTCATGAATGGCCTCGGCGTAATCCCGTTGCTTGTAGTTGATTGCGTGCTGCAGGCCCAACTGTCCCACTCGCTCAAGTTTTTCGTCCGAAGAGGAAGTTCCGTACATTTCAACGCCCAGGATTTTTCCGATCTGGACGGCCGCGGTTCCCACTCCACCGGCCACCGCATGGATGAGCACGCGCGACCCTGCCGGCTTCTCAAGCAGGCCAGCCTTCCAGTAGGCGAAGTAGGCGGTGAAAAAGTTGACGGGGAATGCCGCGCTCTCTTCCGTACTCCACTGTTGAGGGACCGGCCACAACAGCGCAGAACGGGCCGCGACCACTTCAGCAAACGCTCCCCACTGCGTATATCCCATGACGCGAACGCCGTCACTCTGGCGCGTTCCACAAAATTCTCGTCCGGCAATCAACGGAGGCTTGGGCGTGCCGGGATAGCCGCCGCTTGCCGCCATGTTGTCTGCAAAGTTCACCCCCGAGACTGCGACGCGCACCAATTCTTCGGTAGCAGAAGGAACCGGTGCGGGCATATCCTGAATCGCGAGCGCCTCAGGTCCACCATGGCGAGTGATGACAGCTGCTTTCATAAAGACAGTTTAGCAATGAACGATTGACAGGCATCGGACTGATGTCTGGATTTGAGTGGCATAGCGCCTTCCCCTTTCCCGCGGTATATACTGCTTCGCGTAAAGAGTTTCGCTCTTGAACACCAGGGGCAACGAGGCCACCTCATACTCATATAACGGCCTCGAATATATGCCGGCTGCTTAACAGGTTGTCGCAAGCCGGCGGGATGACTGTGTGGCTGACAGTTGTCCCTGGGGAGGTGTGTTGTGGACATGGTTCTGGTTCGTTTATTTCTCGTAATTTTCGTAACTTTTACCTGTTACTGGCTTCGTCCTTTTGGCCCTGATGAAAGGCTCAACGTGGCCATCGGCACGCTGCTCGGAGTGGGCATCGTTATCTTCGAGTGGCGGTTGCACCGCATCAGCCTGAAGCGGCTGATTGGTGCGGCTATCGGCAGCATTCTCGGGATTTTTGGGGCATATCTTTTTGCACTGATCATTCACAACAGCTTTGCCGAGGGACATTTCCGCAGCTTCCTCGAGATCATGGTCATGCTGCTCATGGCCTATGTCGGGCTGATCGTGGGGGCAAACAAAGGCGACCTCTTGAACCTGTCGGCGCTCGGAGGAGTCTTCGGGGGCGAGAAGCAGCACAAAAAGAGTTACAAGATCCTCGACACGAGCGTCATCATTGACGGGCGCATCTCCGACATAGCAGAAACCGGTTTTCTCGACGGCGTCGTGGTCACCCCACAGTTTGTCCTACGCGAACTGCAGTTGGTCGCAGACTCGGCTGACCCGCTCAAGCGCAATCGCGGACGCCGCGGGCTCGACATTTTGCAGAAGCTGCAGAAAGTCGCCTCACTGCAGATTCAGATTGTCGAAGACGATTTTCCAACCGTCCGCGAAGTCGACCTCAAGCTCATTGAACTGGCCAAGTTGTATGAAGGCAAGATCATCACCAACGATTTCAATTTGAATAAAGTCGCCCAGCTTCAGGGTGTGCAGGTCCTCAATATTAACGAGCTCGCTAATGCTCTTAAACCGATTGTGCTTCCTGGCGAGGCCATGCGCGTTTTCATTTTGAAGGAAGGCAAAGAGTACAACCAGGGTGTGGCTTATCTCGACGACGGAACCATGGTGGTGGTGGACAATGCCCGAAAAATGATTGGCAAGACCATCGACATTTCCGTTACTTCGGTCCTGCAAACCACGGCAGGCAAGATGATCTTCGGCAAATGGGACGAGCGTTTCGGATCGCGTGGTGAACCGAGACCGCCAGTGAGTGTAGCCAACGGCCCTGCGCTGGACACAAAGAAGCAGGTAATCGCCGCCGAACAGCCGGCAGAATGAATATCTCGGAGGAGTGAAGCTTTAGAAAATCGGCGCTGCAGCGTCTACGATAATGGTATCGCCCTGCCGGGTGCCGGTTACATTAGCGCGTTGTCCAGCCAGTTCGGCGAGAACTGTATCGCCGCCAATCAGCGTGTAGCGACGGCCGCCATCCACCAAAACAAAGGTCGCTCCTTTGCGTACGCAAGCGCGAGCGCAATCCGTGGAGTTCTGGCGAGTGTTTCGCATGTGGCGTGCGCCGCAATGCGAATCGGTAATCATTCCACTAAAGGTTTTGCCGCCTGTCTGTGCGCGAGTTGCGGGCTCCAGAGTCTGCGCCTCCTCAACTTGCGTGCTCGTGCTCTGGTGACTGGCCAACGCTACCGATGCCCCCGCAATGACTACTGCGAAGGCCAGAGCTGAGCCCCCAACCGTAAGTACGCAGAATATAAGGAGTGAGAGCAACGAACGTCGTGTTTTCAAGGCTGCCTCCGCGACGGGAGCTATACAGTCGCCTTGTTTTGTTGCAGGTTTGCGAAAGCTGGGTTGCACGTTCCGGCGTCGGTCCGGGGTCACAAACTCATATATACTGATCGCCCGTAATGAAGGTAATCGTAATCATTCCGGCGGCCGGCCTGGGGACTCGCATGGCGTCAGCCGCGAAGTCTGGCCGCAAACCCGTGGCAAGCAAGCAGTTTGCAGACTTGCAGGGAACGCCCATCCTGGTTCGCACGTTGTCGAGGTTCGCCGAAAATCCCGAAATCAGTCAGATCCGGATCGCCTTGCGGCAATCAGAAATTTCTCCGTTCGAGGAGCGGTTGCGGAGGGAAACACCTGAGGATTGGGTAAAGAAGACTGTATTACTTGAGGGCGGTGAGAATCGTCAGCAGTCGGTGGCAAACGCACTGACGGGAGTTGGCGCAGAGGCCGACGACATCATTCTGGTGCATGATGCGGTTCGGCCATTCGTAAGCGGCCAGATGATTCACGACGTGATTGAGGCCGCAAAGAAATATGGTGCAGCTATCGTGGGTGTGCCGGCGGTGGATACCATCAAGCAGGTGGAACGCACGGCTGAGGGCGCGCTTATCAAAGCGACGATTCCTCGCGAAAAGGTGGTCATGGCCCAAACCCCGCAGGGTTTTCGTTACTCTCTCCTGAGGAAAGCTTTCGATGAAGCCGCGGCGGATGGTTTTGTCGGTACTGACGAAGCTTCACTTATCGAGCGCTCGGGACATCCAGTCGCCGTCGTAATGGGCTCCGCGCAGAACATCAAGATCACCACGCCCGGCGATCTGGAACTAGCCGAGTTTTATTCGCATCGACAGTCGTCGTCTTGAATTACGGCTGCCGCTCGAAAGTTCCTGACGTAATCACTCCTGGATCGCTCTGCAAGGCATACGCCTGGGAGCCCGAAACCCCGTACATCACGAAGTCAAACCCGCCGTTGGCATTGGAAGCTCCCGCGACGATTCGCCCATTCGACGAAACCGTGTAGGTCCCTGAAAGAATTCCAGGCGCATTGATACCGCCGATGTTCGGGTCCGAGGCATTTGCCAGTTCGTTGATCGTGACCTTGCTGACGCCATCCAACTGCACCACTCCGACGCGGGAAAGCAACTGTGGCGTCGTCCCATCCAGGCCGCCCATTACCAGCGCAAATTGCCCTTTCATCGTAGATGCTGAGAAGTTGGTAACCGTCTGAAGGTCAGCGGTCCCATCGTCGAAAATGCCTGCGCTAACGTCGAGAAAAAATGCGCGGCTGGGATTAACCATCCAGAAGACCTGCGTTACAGTGCTCGAACATGTGCTTCCAGAAAGGTTGGTAACCGTGACGCGGCCGTTTGCGCTCGCGCTGTAGCAGTTGTTAGTAGCTGCGCTCGCGGTCACAGTTCCATCCACATTGGTGTCTTCGGCGCCGGAGATGCTTCCGCTACTCGCAGCGAATTCTCCGACACTCGCGACCGTGCCATAGAGACCGCTCTGGTAATTGGTGTCGTCCCCGCTGCTGCCGAAGGCGTAGTTTCCTGAAAGCCCATTGGCGATCGCGCCGCTCTGGGCTTCAGCGCTGCCCGCCCCGACCACGCCGGTGTCGCTCATGAGCAGATCAAGTTTGCTGCCGTTCACGATGTAATAAACAAAATTTGAAGTCACATTCGTCGATGCATTGAGGAATGTGCCGGTGCCCCGGCCCAGCGCTCCCGGAGCAGCGAATGTCCAGGTCAGATTAGGAGAAGTGAAGTTTCCGCCGGCATTCTGGTCCATGGCTCCATTGACGCCGCTACCCGGTAGCGTGAACGCTCCGACTTGCGCGGCAGGCACTTGCGACAATCCGCTGATGTCATCGTGAATTCGGAACGCAAATGAGCCCGCCGGAGTAGTTGCAATTGCCGAACTATCCTGCAATTCTGCAATCCCTGTAGCATCCACTCCCAAGCCGGTGGAGTTCAGATTGTCAGCCTCCATAAGGTAAACCTTGGAATTACTCACCATCGTCACCGCGAGGTTGATCGTGCCGAACTGGCTGGTCATGGCGATGGATCCGGTGCCATCCGAGGCAATTTGGTAGGATCCCGTGACCGCTGCCGGAGTCGTCGCCGTGAAGCTGGTGTCATCGCTGCCACCCGATATATTGCCGGCCCCGTCCGCGGTGAAAACTCCGACTTCCCGATAAGGACTGAAACTGCCAGCGTCGCCCCCCCGAATCTGATAAACATAGGAGCCCCTCAGGTTAGCGCTAGAAAAATTCTCGGTGTTATTCAAGAACGCCGTGCCACCCCCGGTCCCGCATCCTACGGCTCCGACCAGGGAAAAGCTGCCAGCTGCAAAGCACAGAAATCTCACGGCAGATCTGAACGTTGGCACGGTGACTGACTCCTTCACGTAGTCTAAAAAAGCGAGGATGTACTCCGGATTTTAACCCTCGCGTTGGAGCAAAGTTGTTGAGGGAACGTAAAAGATCAACAAGATTTGTAAAAGGCACATTAGCGGGAGAGCAGGTTCATTGGGTTACGGCAGTAACTTTGTTCGGCGAGGTGACCGAGCGTCGCTTCTGGAATGACGGGATAAACCATACTGCCGCGCGATACAGGAGCAGCATTGCCAGCACAATTCCGTACTGCACCGGCCGCCGAATGTCCGCCTTCACGAGCCAGAGGTAATGAATGACTCCGGCAATTGCGGCAACATAAATGAGCCGGTGCAGTGCCTGCCAGCGCTTGCCTCCCAGGCGTCTAATCCAACCTGCGGTCGAAGTAATTGCGAGGGGAGTCAGCAACACCAAGGCAGTGAATCCGATGGTGATGAATTTGCGCTTGGCGACATCAGCCAGAATTTCATGCAGGTTGAAAAACTTGTCGAGCCAAATGTAGGTGAGGAAATGCAAGGTTGCGTAGAAGAACGCGAATAAGCCCAGCATGCGGCGAAACTTTATGAGAGAGGGAACGTTGAGCAATTTCCTTAACGGGGTTATGGCCAGTGTGATCAGCAGGAACCGCAGCGTCCAATCACCAGTGACGTGCGTTATCTTCTCGATGGGATTCGCGCCCAGACCAGCTCCCCAGGTCGTCATGTCGAAAGGAGCGTCCCCAAAAAATCTCCAAAGCAGCAGTTCAAAAGGGACCAACGCCGCGAGAAATATCAAGATCTTAGTGGCTCGAATCATGGTTGAGGTTAGCGTTCTGCGGTAATCGACGGTTAGTAATTCTTCGCAAGATCCAGGCCAGAGTACAACCCTGCGACCTGATCGTATCCGTTGAACATCAACGTTGGCCGGGGACGGAATTCGCCGAGCCGGCGCTCGTACGCCTGGCTGTGATAGCGATCCACATTCGGATTCACGTTCGAATAGAAGCCAAAATCATGTGGATTTGCCTTGTTCCAAGTGGTTTCCGGCTCGTGCTCAACAAAGCTGATCTTCACTATCGCCTTAGCGCTCTTGAATCCGTATTTCCACGGCACAATCAGGCGCAGCGGCGCTCCGTCCTGATTTGCCAGATTCTGCCCATACATGCCGAAGCAGAGCAGGGTCAGTGGATGCATGGCTTCGTCCATGCGCAAAGCCTCAACGTAGGGCCAATCGAGCACCTGGCGCTGTTGTCCCGGCATCTGCCCGGGATCGTAGATCGTGGTGAACTGCACGAAATTCGCCTTGCTGGTGGGTTGCGCGCGCTTGATCAATTCACTGAGGGAGAACCCGATCCAGGGCACAACAATGGACCAACCTTCAACACAACGGTGCCGGTAAATGCGTTCTTCCGGAGCAGAGAACTTTAAGATGGAATCGATGTCCCACTTCTGCTTCTTCTGGACTGCTCCATCGATAGTCACGTTCCAAGGATGAGTCTTGAAATTCTTCGCCAGCTCCGCCGGACCTTCCTTGTCGGTCGAAAATTCGTAATAATTGTTGTAGTGAGTCACGTCCGTCATGGGAGTGATTTTTTCTGTGGTGGAGAACGGACTCTTCTGCAAACCGGGAATTTTGGCGTCCGCGAACGCCTGCGCAGGGCCGGAGATGGCGTTTCGGATCTCTAAGCCGCCCGCGGCTGCCGCGCCCGCGATCCCCAGTCCCGCGAGGAACTTGCGGCGGTTCAAATAGAGGTCGCGAGGGGTAATCTCTGAAGGGCGAACGTCATCCTCTTTTTTGATCAGCATGGCTGTGGAGTCTCCATCTACATATACGCCTTAAAGCGCATTCTAGATGCTTGAGATGGCGAAGCCTGGCAAAAGTTACAAATCGAGTGGGTTGCCGCTGATAAGAAAGCAGAAGAAATTTCAGGTGCCAGCGGAAAGCAGTTCACAGGTGCGCCGAATGGTTTCCCGCTGCACTTCGTCGCGCGCAAGAAATTCAAAGCCATGGCGAAGGCCGTCCCGATAACGCACGAGGGCCCGCAACTTCATCGGAAGCGAATTAGCTGGCAAAGTGAGTTCCAGGGTGGCGACTTCACCCGGCTCCAGTTCTCCGGTCAGAGTGACTCCAATTCCATCCTGGCCGAACTCGATGGATCGTCCCCATAGCGCGACTTGGGAGTCCGCGCGGAATACTCGCGCTGAGACACGAATGTCCAGCGTGTAGCGCGGGAATCGCCGGGTTGCAGGAGAGCCTGGTGTGTTCGTTCTCATGTTCTCATTGCGGGCAGTGATCGCTTCCGGAATTGACCTGCCGCCGGAAATACTTGCGTATGTGATTGTGACTGCTGGTCCAAGAAAATCACAATGCCTCCGCACCAGCGGAGTAATATCCATGCCCCGCGAGCCGAAGGAATTCTGAAGAATTTCTTCCCAGCCACAGATTGCAACGTGCATTATTGACAGACACCGTGGTGCTGGAAACAGAGTCTCTGATCGCGCATCTAAATCCTGCTTCTATTGGTAGTGTTCATTCGATGAAGCTTCTGATCTCAATTGTGGTGATCCTGCAGGCGTGGTCTCTCGGTACATCGGCGCAGACCACTGCATCCGCACCGCCACCAAGCTTGGCAGGCGAGCTCGCCATTGTTGTTGTGGATGAAAACGGGGTGCCGGTGGCGAATGCCCGGGTCACGCTACAGGGGCCGGCTGGCCTGGTGCATTGTGAAACCGATCTGGCGGGTCACTGCACTTTCTCTCATCTCGAAGGACAGCCCTGGCAGCTTCGCATCGAAAAGGAAACTTACTATGTATTCACTTCGCCCGCAGTCCAACGCTCCGGCACCCTCGAAATCGCGCTGAGCCATCAACAAGAGGTGCGCGAGACGGTGAATGTGATCGAGTCGGCGCCCGCTATCGATCCGCAGCAGGTTTCCGCGCAAGAACAACTCAGCGGTCTCGATATCGTCAACATCCCCTATCCCACAACCCGGGACTATCGTTATGTTCTGAGCTACATTCCGGGAGTCGTGCTCGATCTGAGCGCCCAACCCCATATTGAGGGCGGGGAAACGTCTCAGGCTCTGACCATTCTGGACGGCTTCAATGTAACCCAGCCCGCCACGGGCCAATTGCTGGTGCGCGTAAGCACCGACGCCCTAAGAAATGTCGAGGTCCAGAGCAGCCGCATCTCGGCGCAATACGGTAAAGGAGCGGCCGGAGTTCTCAATCTGCAGACCGGCATTGGAGACGATCACTATCGTTTCGCTGCGACCAATTTCCTGCCATCGTTTCAGCACAAGAACGGGAGTTGGACGCTCGACAAAGTTGATCCCCGCTTTGTAGTATCGGGGCCGATCAAACATGGCAAGGCGTGGTTTTTTGATGGCGTGGACGGTGAGTACGACAATGTGATTATTCCGGAGCTGCCTGCGGGCGAGAACACGGATGCCGTTTGGCGCACCAGCAATCTGGCGAAGGCGCAAGTTAATGTGACCAACCGCGACATCGTGACCGCCAGTTTCCTGGTGAACTGGTTGCACGATGATCATCAGGGGTTTTCGACTTTGGCCCCGGCCACCACGCGCCCCGAGGATTCGGAGAATCTTTACTTCGCTTCGCTCAAAGAGCAGCATGCATTCTCTGAGGAATCTCTGGTGGAGGTGGGACTTGCGTTTAGCCGATATGGGCTGGACCAGACCCCGCTGGGTCAGGCTCCTTACGTTCTTACGCCCAACGGCGCCCTCGGCAACTACTATTTGCGCGCACACAGTATCGCTCGACGCTCGCAGGGCCTCGCGAACTGGTACTTGCCCAAGCATTGGCACGGCAAGCACGATTTATTTCTCGGAACCGACTTCGACCGACTGAGCTACGAGCAGCTGTTCCAGAGATCGCCGCTGTCGTCGTTGCGCGTTTGCCCGGCAAGTTCCAGCAACACTTGTGATCCGGTTGCACTTCACTCAACATTTTCGGGAGGCCTTCCAGCCACTATTTACAACACTGAAACCAGCGTCTACATTCAGGACCGCTGGTCTCCAGGATCGCGACTTCTTATCGAACCCGGAGTCCGCTTCGACTGGGACGAAGTCGTTCGCCGGCCGTTAATTTCCCCACGCCTCGCCGGGACCTATGTCCTGAATGAGTCCGGGAATACGAAGATTTCAGCGGGCATTGGCGTGGTGTACCAGTCGACCAGCCTGGCGCTGGTTGCACAACCTTTTCAAGGGTCGAGACAAGACACGTTCTTCGACGAGCAGGGGAACGCCGCCTCTTTCTCGACAACGTTTTCAGTTAATCGAAACCAGTTGCTCGCCCCCCGCTTCATCAATTGGAGTGTCGCGCTCGAACAGAAACTTCCCGCGCAACTCTTCCTGAAAACAGAATTCATGAGGCGCACCGGCATTAACGATTTTGTTTACAACACTCCGGTCGGCAGTCCCGGAACAACCTACATCTTGCAGAACAGCCGCAGCGACGAGTATTACGCCTTCCGGGTCGATCTTCGTCGCACTTTCAAAAAGCGATACATGCTCACCGGCTCGTACACGCGTTCGAGTTCTCGCTCCAACCAGGTGCTTGATTATTCCTTAGACAATCTCGTCCTCAGCCCGCAAGTTGCAGGGCCATTTGCCTGGGACGTGCCCAACCGCTTCATTTCATGGGGGTGGTTTCCGCTGGTCAAGGGATTCGACGCGGGCTACTCGTTCGATGCCCGCACCGGCTTTCCTTTCGCGGCGGTCAACGATCAGCAGCAGATCGTGCGGCCTCCGGGCGCGTACCGGTTTCCGACATACATCGCGCTGAATCTTCATTTGGAAAAGCGCTTTCACGCTCTCGGCTTTTTCTGGGCCTTGCGCGGGGGCTTTGATAACATCACCAACCACCAGAATCCGTTCACCGTAAATAACAACATCAACTCGCCGCAATTCCTCACCTTCAGCAATTTCGACCGGCGAGCGTTTACTGCGAGAATCCGCTTTTTGGGACGAAAATAGGGCGCAGCCAGGCCTGATTTTCGTTCGCAAACAAGATTGCAAAACTTGCCTCTACCACTTCCCGCTGTGCTATGATTCCGCGCCATGAAGCTGGCCACCCGCTTTTCGGTGCTCATTCTGCTCTTGTCGGCGCTCCCTATATTTGCCGGAGACGACGACAACGAACCTGCTCCACACTTTCGCGCCCGCACCATGTCCGGGGAATCCTTCAACAACGAGAGCACCAAGGGCAAAGTCGTTCTATTCGAGTTCTGGACCACATGGTGCCAGTACTGCCATCAGGAAGAGGCCTTGATCGAGCAGATCAATAAGGAATTCTCGGACCAGGGACTGATCGTGCTCGCGATTGATGTCGCCGAATCAAAAAAACGGTGAAAAAATATCTCGAACAGCATCCGCGCTCATGCCGGATCGTACTTACCGAAGACACCAATCTCGCGGCCATGTACCAGGCGAATTCGTATCCCATCTATGTTGTGGTTGATCGCGACGGAACCATCGCCGGTGAGCAGCGCGGAGCCGCGGGAGACAGAGCTTTGCGCCGGCTGCTGGCTCGGGCCGGAATCAAATCGGGCGGACCGCGAGACGACAACTGATTCGAGTCGCGGGAGCGGCTCAGACGCGCCGCGTCCAGGGCGTGAGCCGAGGAATCCAGCGCGGGACGTTTTCACAGAATTCTTCATACTCTTGATCGAAAGTCCGCCGCAGCGTCGGTTCCTCGTACAACAAGATGAACAAATGGAATGCCAGAGATATGACGATGCCATACTCCAGGACGCCGACATTGCGGAACCAAAGAGCTTGGCCGAAGATGACCGAGGCTACTCCCACGTACATCGGATTGCGGACGTAGCGATAGAAACCGGTCACGACGAGATGTTTGGTAGGAAAGACCGGCGCCGGGGTTCCCAACCCCTGCAAAGCGAATCGCGTGAAGGAATCGAGTATAAGTGGTACGCCGAATATTATTAGCAGTATCCCGAGAATTCGAACCGCTGAACTTCCCGCGTAGGCTGGTCCAACATGCCAGCGGCCGATCCAGTAAGGCACAATTCCGGCAACGAATCCTGGTGCAATGAGGAGAAAGAGAAATGATCCGAGAATGGCAGAGAATCGCCGCATGACTTTGCGGCGTTAGTTTATAGGATTGCGCGCAAAATTTTGGGGACGGCATATGCGCCGCCCCCAGTCAACACAGACCTTACTTTTGGCAAGAGTCACTGACCATTTGCACATCGGTGACTTTCAGAGTCCCGTGCTCAGAATTGTCTTTCTTCATGCCGGTGTCGTGCGCCATGTCCTTGGTGTCTTCTTTCATATTGTGAGCGGTTGTGTTGGCAACTGTTCCGGTCGCGGTAACGGTGTGGCCAACGTGTTCAGCCAACGAAGCGGTTTCACTATGGACCTTCCAACTGCTGCCATCGTTGGCCACCAGTAGAAATTGATTCTTATGACTCGTCTTCTGCAAGCATCCGGTTACGGTGCGTGTGTCCGACTTGCCTTTCGTGTCGGAATCCTGCGCCATCACCCAAACTGAACTGACGCAAGTCAACACCAAAAACAGCATAATTTGTTTCATGGTTGCTCTCCTTTTCGTCCCAGCAAACTGAAATTCGATGTATCTGCGGGGAGAGCGGGTTGTAAGCAGATGCCGTGACTGGTAATGAAAACAGAGTAGAACGATCAAGCGAAAGAGGGTTTTAGGTGAAGACTTAGTGCCTTATCGGCCAGATACAGAAAGCGCTATTTGTCGTAATGAAGCAGCGAGAAAATCTCGTACTGTCCTAACTTCTTTCGCGGATTCAAGAAGTCGAGCTCTACGACGAAACCCATTCCAGCGATATCTGCACCCAGTGATTCCGCCAGTTTCGCGGTCGCTTCCGCAGTACCCCCGGTGGCAAGCAGGTCGTCCACAATGATCACCCGCTGACCCTTGACGATTGCGTCCTGGTGGATTTCGAGAGTGTTGGTGCCGTATTCGAGAGCGTAGTCGAATTTCTGAGTTGCGGCAGGCAATTTCCCGGGTTTGCGCACCGGAATGAAGCCGGCATTCAGCCGATACGCGACCGCCGGCCCGAAGATGAAGCCGCGGGCTTCCATCCCCAGCACGAGGTCAATCTTGTCGGAGATGAAATGTTCCGAAAGTGCGTCAATCAGAGTGGCGAAGCCAGTCTTGTCCTTTAGCAGCGTGGTGATGTCATAAAACAAAATGCCCTGTTTGGGGAAATCGGGAACTTCGCGGATCAGCTTCTTTAAATGATCGCAGTTTGCTTCGCCATTACCCGACGCTGGATTTCCCATTCACCACGCTCCTTCAATGCGAAATGTCTTCAAGCCCTCGATTGGCTTCGATTCGGATTCTTCCACGTCGTCCACTCGCGCGGCCCGAGGTCCCTGTCGTAGCCGCGAGCGCAAGCCTGATAGTTGATCCCGGCTTCCAATGGCTAATACTTCAACACTGCCGTCAGAGTTGTTCCGGACCCATCCGGCAACGCCCAGCATGTGCGCTTCGCGCTCTACGAACCACCGGAAGCCCACGCCTTGCACACGGCCGCGCACAACAAAATGGCGGGCCTCAGTAATCGGGTGATCGGATGATCGGGTCATCGGCTGATCTAAGCTCAATTGCGAGCTGTGCGATAAGAAGCTGCAAAGATCGCGACCAATTCGTTAGCTTCTTTCAACAAGTCCTCCAGAAGCTCTTTCTTCACTATCGCTGACTCGATCAGGCATTCCAGCCAGAAAACCGTCTCATCAGCTTCTTCCAGAACCACCCCGATTTTAGCGGAGAATTCCGCTGCTGACCGTCCCCGACCAGCCGCACGATAATTTGCTCCTACCGACGTGCCCGACCGGAGCAGTTGCTTTTCTAGTACCTGAGCTTCAGGTGTGCATCAGTTCTAGATCACCCGATGGCCAGATCATCAGATCATTACGCTCTCGACAGATACGCTCCCTCAGCCGTATCCACGCGAATGGTCTCGCCCTCGTTGATAAAAGGCGGCACATAGACTACCAGCCCGGTTTCGGTCTTCGCGGGTTTCGTCACGCTTGAAGCCGTCGCGCTCTTCAGTCCTGGTTCGGTTTCGATCACCTTCAATTCGACCGTTTGAGGCAACTCGATCCCTACCGCCTTGCCATCGAAGAATTCAACCTGGATCTGCAGATTGGCAGTAAGGTAATTCACGGCCTCGCCGAGAATGTCTTTATTCAGGTGAAGCTGCTCATAGTTCTCGGTGTTCATGAAGTAGTAGTCGTCGCCATCCTGATAGAGATACTCCATCTTCACTTCGTCCACGTTGATCTTGTCAATCGGGTCAGGTGAGCGGAAGCGGTGCTCGAACATTGCGCCAGTACGCAAGTTGCGCAGCTTTGCCTGGATAAACGCGCGCAGATTACCCGGTGTGCGGTGCTCGACGCTGAAGACCGAGTGCAGGTCATTATTGTGCTTGATTATCATGCCCGGGCGAAGCTGGGTTGCTGGAATCGACATTACTGAAGGTGCTCCTTACAGGATTTACGCGCCCATCGACAAGCTCAGGGCAGGCTTTGAGCGAAAGCCGAAGGGCTTTGGGAAACGACAGGCCCAATGACCGTTGTGGCTTAATCTCTGATTTTAGACGGTTTGGCTGATTTTGGGAATTCGCGGCGGCAACAGGAAGGACTGCGCAATTTGAGAAATCCGCATTCGGGAATTTTTGTTACGGAGCGGGCCGGCATTTAGACAGCTAAAACGTGCGCCCCGGAATCCAAGTGTAAAATCATTGATCAGAGGTGCACTATGCGAGAAGGCAAGTACGAGCATGACCGCGGCAGCACAGTTGGAACCGCAATAACATTCCTGCTGATCGGACTCGGCGCCGGCACCGTTGTTGGCATGCTTCTGGCCCCAAAGACTGGACGGCAGCTACGGCGCGATCTGCGCAAGGGCTACGACTCTGCGCGTGTGACCTTCGACGACTGGAAGGAAACCGCCCGCGATTTTGCCGAAGATGCAATAGACCGCGGCACCGACCTCGCGGATGACATCAAGGAGCGCGTGCGTCCGCTGGCACGAGGCATCCGCCGTTAGTGGAAAATTGATCCGAAAAATCCCTTCACCTTCCCGAAGAAACCCTTTTTGGCGGTCTTCGGATCCGGCGCCGGAGGAAGCACAACCACCGCCGCCGGAGGGTCAGGAGGCTTTGTCGTCAGGTGCAAGGCTGCTACCTCGTCCACTGGTGGTGGCGGGGAGTTGTGCCGCGCCTTTGCGCGTTCCAATCCGCTAAATACCAGCGGAGCGTCGGCTTCGTTTTCTTCCTGCCGCTTGCCCGCTGGCTTTGTGTCCGGATCGCGGGATGCTTCTCCGCTTCCAGTTGTCGCGCCCTTGCTTGACTCCGCATTTGCCAGCTCCAATTTCTCTGGCGCTTTAGTGTCCGGAACGACCGCGGTCGGATCGTTTTCCGTTCGCATAACCGGTTCCTGCGGGGCGGGACATCCACAGGATGAAGCGGGCGTTTCGATTGAATCCAGGCGTCCCTGCCGAAACAAAACCTGCTGTTCCGGCTTGATTTCGTAGGTGCCACTTCCGAGGAGTTCGGCGACCACCGCCGAAGAAGTGCTGCCCGGCAACGAACCCACGCAGGTATTGCCGTGATTGTCCGCCCGAATCGCAAGATTGAACTCGCCCGGCCCGGGAAGCACGATTCTGAAGTCAGGCGTTAGCACCGAATCAACCGACTCCTGTAGCAAATAATTGGTTTCGATTGCGCCCTGGCTCATGCCTAGCATGAGGTCATTTCCGTTTGAAGATGTCGTGAAAGAAACCGTGGTGCCGGGGCACACGCGCACTTCGCCGCCGCGTGTGAGCCGCATGATGGCGGTTTCGGCTCCCGCGGTAATGGACGATCCCGATGCGACCCGGCTGCCGGTTTCAACCAGCGAGCCCGAACTCCCCACGGCCACCGGAACTGCGGCCGGCTGCACCCCCGCAGTCAGCGCCGGAACCGACGGCGGCTTGGCTATGGCACTCTGGTTTCCGCGAATGCGAATTCGCAGCCGCGAGCCCGAAGCGTCCCAGGTGTAGCGGACAGGCCCAGCGAGATCGACAACGATCCGGCTGACCGCCGGCTCGGTTTGATACTGATTCAGGCGGATGCTCTTGATCTGCTCATTGCGAAATGGAATGCGGCGCTTGGGCGTGCCTAGGTTCGAGTTGGGAAGATCGATTACCAGCCGGAGCGGATTCTCGACGGTCTGAATCTGAGGTGTGATCGGACGAGTGGCTGAGATTTCGAGAACAGGGCCGAAGTCGTCAGAAGTTACGGTGACCGACCGCACTTCGGCGCGCGGTCCTTTAGGAGCTTTGGTTTGGGTGGCCGGAGCTTGTGCCGGCGAGTCGGTTTCCTGGGCGGCGATAAATGGGACAGCAGCCAACAGCACGGCCAAAGCTGCCGAAATCACGCACCAATGTGCCCGAGCACTCGACAAGAGGGTTCCTGATTTTGGGGAAGAACTTGGGTTGAGAGTAGCACTACTTTACTGATTAATAAAGGGCAGATCAGGCGCCCGTTTCACTTCGGCCGATCCGATTCGTGACTGACAGGAGGCCATTTGATATAGCCTTTCGCACTCACGTTCGTCAGAATTTCAACACTGCCAATCACGAAGTTTGGGGAAGGTGGCATTCTCTTCCACGAGTTTGTTTGGAAATCGCGGAACTGAAGCTCTTTGCATTTCTTGGGAGCCAAAATTTCGACTTCAGCTAAATAGCCGCCGGTGATCTGTACGAGAGTGTGCTTCCACGGGATGGCTCCCAAATTACAGATAGCGACCTTCCCAGGGTAAATCCTCACATCGGCATTAAGCGGTACGGTGTCGGCAGGAACGGTGAAATCAGCCCATTCGTGCCAGCCGGGTGTTCTCAACGTCCAATAGGCTCGGCCCAGCTCAACGAGGCCGAACAAGATGAAACCTGCCAAGATTGCAGCTAGCGCCAGCCTAACTGTCTGCCTGTACTGTGACGGTCCGCCGAGCAACATATTGGATGGAGGATGGATGGCTCTACGCTTCCGACAGGAACTCGTACTCGTCGATCACGGCTGCTACGGGCACCTTCGCATCGGCCAAATTGTTTTCCACGCGGACGACTTTGCCCTTGCAGCGGACGCGAATGCTCTCGGTCAGGGTTATTTCAGGGGGGAGGGTGAGGGTGAAATCAATGTCAGAGCCCACCGAAAGCGGGGCCTCGAGATAGAAACAGATTCCGCGCGCACTCACGTCGCGTGTTTGTGCGGAGATGGCGGCGCCAGTGTTCCCGCTGTAATTCACGGAAACCGGCAGCCGCAGCGCAAATCGCCGGGTCGTACGTTTTTCGGCCTGCTGAACTTCGACGACCATGGGGGAGTCTCCTAAAAACCATAGTAAGAATCAGACTTCCCTTGCTGCCTGTCAAGCTGAACTTAGGGCAGTGGGCGGCATTGGCCGGAAATCCTATTTCATAGTCCCTTGCCATGGGACGCGCGTATTGCGATAAGTCCTTGTAACTCTGTTATTTCGGACCATTAAAAAGGTCGAGCTTCTTACATTGTGAAATACTGGATTACGAGATTCGAAGCGGCCTGTTGTCACGCCTGGTTTCGAAATTAGAGAATTACCAAGATGGTTTTCGTCTTAGACAATTACGATTCCTTCACCTACAACCTGGTCCAGTACCTCGGAGAACTGGGTTCTGAGGTGGTTGTCCGGCGCAATGATCAGGTCACGGTTGGCGAGATCGAAGCTCTGCAACCGGAGCGCATTGTGGTTTCTCCGGGGCCCTGCACACCACAAGAAGCGGGCATCAGTATGGATATTTTTCGGCATTTCACCGGCAAATTTCCCATCCTGGGCGTCTGTCTCGGGCATCAAGCCCTGGGAGCGGCTTTTGCCGGAAAGGTCGTGCGCGCACCGCATCTCATGCATGGGAAGACCAGCCAAGTGACTCACGACGGCCGGACCGTGTTCAAAGATCTCAAACAACCCTTCACCGCCACTCGCTACCATTCGTTGATCGTCGAGGAAAAAGACCTGCCCCCAGAACTTGAAATCAGCGCCTGGACAACCGAGGCCGACGGTTCACGAACTATCATGGGCCTGCGCCATAAGAAGTATCCGGTCGAAGGCGTGCAATTCCATCCGGAGAGCGTGCTGACGGCCGAGGGGAAGAAGCTGATTGGTAATTTTCTTGCGATCTAGTTGGCAGTTGTCAGTTCTCAACAGGACTTCAACGAGGCGATCAGACCGTTAAGTATCTTGCCCAATTCTGACGAGCGCTCCATGAGGAATTGACTCTCGCGCACATCCAAATACCCCAGATTTGTCGCAATTGTGATCTGGGTTTCAAGCTCGAGCAATGATCCGCGGGCGTGACCCAGGAATTGCTTGAATTCTCCTCTAGAAAACCGGCCTTGCCCTTCAGCGATGTTGCTTGGGACAGAAACCGCGGCGCGACGCAGCTGTGACGTAAGCCCAAATCTCTCGTCTTTGGAAATGCCTTCGTGACTCTGTAAACGTCAGTCACTAGCTCAACCGCGCGTTTCCACGCCACTAGATCTCTGTAGGACAATCCAGAGGTGTTGTGGGTTGCCATCGGTGGAATTGTCACTCATGAACGTTCCTGAATGCCACAATGAACTCAGAAATCTGACCAGGAATTCCCGAATTGGGAGCTTTGGTGCGTTCTGACAACTAGCAACTGAAAACTAGCAACTACGCACCCCTCGCCGCCTCCACCGCCCTGATCACCGCCTGCGCTTTATTTAGTGATTCCTGATATTCGCTAGCCGGATCGGAGTCGGCGACGATTCCCGCTCCCGCCTGCAAATACGCCTTTTTGCCTTGCATAAGCATAGTGCGAATTGCGATACATGAATCAAGGTTTCCTGCGAAGTCCGCGTACAGCACGGAGCCGCCGTAAATCCCGCGGCGTGTCGGTTCGAGCTCTTCAATAATTTGCATGGCGCGGACTTTGGGCGCCCCGCTTAGCGTGCCGGCGGGAAAACAGGCAGCAAATGCGTCAAGCGCGTGCAGTTCAGGCCGAAGCGTACCTTCGAGCGCAGAGACAATGTGCATCACGTGCGAGTAACGCTCGACGTACATGAGCTCTTTAACTTTTACCGACCCATATTCACTCACCCGCCCAAGGTCATTGCGCCCCAGATCGACCAGCATCACATGTTCGGCACGTTCTTTTTCGTCGGCCAACATCTCTTCTTCGAGCCGTTTGTCTTCGGCCTCGTCTTTTCCTCGTGGGCGCGTGCCCGCAAGCGGCCGATATTCGAGCTTGCGACCAGTGACGCGCACCAGCATCTCCGGCGACGACCCCACCACATGCGTGTCGCTCATTTTCAGAAAGTACATATAAGGCGAAGGATTAACTGCGCGCAGCGAACGATAAATATCGAAAGGCAAGACATCCGGCTGGAAGTCGAACCGCTGCGAAAGCACCACCTGAAAAATATCCCCTGCCGCGATGTATTCTTTTGCCTTGCTGACCGACTGCTCGAAGGTTTTGCGTTCAGTCCTGCTACGGACACTGAGTTTGCTCTTCCGCCTGAGTCGTTCCTTCTGCCAGGTTCGCGCGCTCAACCCAGCTGAGAGCTTCTTCTCGATGGCCGCGATGTCGCGGATAGCGCGGTCATAAGCTCGGCGTGGGCTCTGGTTGGAAACGTCTGCCGCCGCAATAATGTGAATCTGATGACGCAGGTGATCGAAAGCCAGCAGGCGGTCGAAAAACATCAGTCCGCAGTCGGGGACATCCAAATCATCTTTGGCCCACTCGCCTATATTTTCTAGCTGCCGAACAATGTCGTATGAACAGAACCCAACTGCGCCTGCGGTAAACGGCGGCAATCCAGGAACCGCCGCAGGCCGATGCTGTTGTAGAAGTAACTTCGCGGTCTCAAAGACGTTACCCTTGCGCATCTCGCGCTTTTTATTCTTGCCCTGTCCGCGCTCGATTACAATCTGGTCGCCGCGCGCGTGCAATTGCATGTAAGGGCGCGAACCCAGGAATGTGTATCGGCCGATCTGTTCGCCTCGCTCCACTGACTCAAGCAGGAACGCATCTTTTTCATCGCGGGCGACGGCGAGAAACGCAGATACCGGCGTGAGCAGGTCTGCCATCACGGACTTCACCACCGGCACGAGCGTAGCCTCGCGGGCCAGCCGCGAAAATTCCTGGTAGTCGGGACGAAGCATGTGGCTTCTCAAGAGAATTCAAAGAGCTCTTAACCGCGAAGATCGCAAAGGACGCAAAGACTTGCAGAAGACCTTCTTTGCGTTCTTCGCGATCTTCGCGGTTAAAGGCCTTTTGACGTTTGTATCACAGGTGCAGCTTGCGTGAGTCAACTCGATGTGCTCTGCGGTGAAATGATTACAAGATCTTTTTCCCAAACGCCGACAGCGCCAGCTCCACTGCCAAGTCCGCCGTCCGATTGTGTTCGTCAATTACCGGATTGACCTCGACAATCTCGAAGCTCAGCATGCGGCCGTGGTCGGCGATAATTTCCATCGCCAGGTGTGCCTCGCGGTAAGTGGCGCCGCCCCGGACAGGAGTGCCCACACCGGGCGCATCTTCGGGATCGACCCAATCCATGTCGAGCGAAACGTGATATCCCGCAGTTCCGTTACCAGCCATGCGCAACGCCTCTTCCATGACTGTTCTCATCCCGCGCTCGTCAATGTCGCGCATGGTGAAAACGCCAATTCCAGCCCGGCGGACATTTTCTTTCTCAATCGCATCAATGTCGCGCACTCCGACGAGTACGCAATTTTCCGGCGCTACTTTCGGAGAGAAATTGAAAATGTTCGAGAGTTCCGGAGGGCCGAGTCCCATAATCGCAGCCAGCGGCATGCCATGCACGTTTCCACTGGGAGAACTGTCGGGTGTGTTGATATCGGTGTGTGCGTCAATCCAGATCAAACCGACTTTTTGCCCGCGCTGTCGGTAGAATTCCGCCACACCAGAAACAGTGCCCGCCCCGACGGAGTGATCGCCACCGAGCACGATCGGCACCTTACCCGCTTCCAACGTCTTGATCACAAGCTCGGCTTCCTTGGTGCATGTTGCCGTAATTTCTTTCAGATATTTTGCGTGGGGATCGCCAGTTTTTTTCTGTTCGGCGATTGCGACCGTGATGTTGCCCGCATCTTCGACCACATGCCCCAGTTCTTCCAGGCGCGCCTCAAGCCCCGCCACACGGACCGCAGAGGGCCCCATGTCCACGCCGCGCCGCGATTGGCCCAGATCAAGAGGAACGCCGATCACGCGGAGTTTCTTGGGGGCGAGAGCCGAGGGTGATGGCGTCATAAAAATCTAAACCGCAGAGTTCGCAGAGATCGCAGAGTTGGGGAAGTGGTTAACGACTCGGCGGATCCCATGTTTCAACATGCCAACATGAAAATTGATCAACAGACCGATTTTGCATCCGTACTACCTGAAAAAGCCCTCACGGATAAAGCCTGTGCAACGTTCGTGCAAACGGTATCGTCTCCCTCACGTGTTCCAGGCCGCACACCCACGCCACCACGCGCTCGATTCCCATGCCAAACCCGCCGTGCGGCACGCTACCGTATTTGCGGAGATCGAGATACCACTTGAACGCCTCTTCCGGCAGGTTGTGCTCGCGAATGCGTTGCAGCAGCAGGTCATAGGACGCCATGCGTTGCGAGCCGCCGACAATCTCGCCATAACCCTCCGGTGCGAGTACGTCCACGCATAGCGCCAGGTCCGGACGCTGCGGATCCGGTTCCATATAGAACGCCTTTACCTGCGCCGGATAGCGATGCACCATCACCGGCTTATCGAACTGCGCTGAAAGATACGTCTCATCTGGAGACCCTAAATCTCCTCCCCACTCAAATTTGTTTTCCAGTGCGCCTTTTGCGTGACCTTCCTGCAACATCTTCACGGCGTCGTCGTATGTTACACGCGGAAATGGCGCCGTGATTTTCTCCAGATGAACGATGTCGCGGCCAATGGTCAGCAAGTCGGTACGACGCTTTTCCAGGCAGCGTTGCACGACCGAACTGATCAAAGCTTCTGCCAAATCCATCAGATCGCTGAGAGTTGCGTAAGCGACTTCAGGCTCGACCATCCAGAACTCGGTCAGATGCCGGCGCGTTTTCGACTTCTCCGCGCGGAACGTCGGCCCGAAGGAATAGACTTTGCCGAGCGCCATCGCGGTGGCCTCGATATATAGCTGGCCAGACTGGGTCAGGTAAGCCTGCTCGTCGAAGTAGTCCACGGGGAACAGCGTGCTGGTGCCCTCGCATGCGGCGGGCGTCAAAATCGGCGGGTCAGTCAAAGTAAACCCCCGATCATCAAAGAAATCGCGGACCGCTTTGATAATCTCCGCCCGCACGCGCAGAATCGCTGCCTGCCGGGGGGTCCGCACCCATAGGTGCCGATGCTCCATCAGAAAATCGACGCCGTGCTCTTTGAGCGAAATCGGAAAAGGATCATTCTCGGACACACGTTGTAGCACCTGGAAATTGAATACATCGAGTTCATATCCGCCCGGCGCGCGTTTATCAGCGCGAACTTTCCCTTCGACAATGACACTGGATTCCTGCGTCAAACCCTTGAGCGCGTCGAAAACTTCAGGAGCAACGGCGTTTTTTGGGACCACGCCTTGAATGGTCCCGCTGCCGTCACGAAAAATGGGAAAGAGCAGTTTCCCGCTCTCGCGCAGGTTGTAAAGCCAGCCGCGGATTGTCACGGTCTGGCCCTCGTGTTTGCCGATTTCGGCGATTGTAGTTATAGGTGATGACATTCTTAAACCGTTTTACCGAGCACGCAGAGTTCGCCGAGAAAACTATTCCAGGATTTCTCTGCGATCTCAGCGTATTTTGGGCGGTAGAGTGCTTTTACGCCGGCACCAGGTTTCCAAAGATCTCGTTCATCTTTTCCACCGGATTGATCTTCTCGTTCTCCTCAATTTCCAGGAGCAACGGCGGCTTGTGCGGGGCCTGGCCGAGCAGCTCCAGTGCCTGTTTCCAATCGATGCTGCCTGATCCCGGCCACAAATGAGAATCTTTGTCTTTGGTGTTGTCGTGTACGTGCGTCGAATGGATCAATCCCTTCAGCGTCTCAAAGGCCTGCGGCACGTCGCTCATCATGTGTGCGTGGCCGGTATCAAAGCACACGCCCACATCATCAAAATGCGTTGTGCGAATGAATTCAACCAGGCGGTCGGGTGTGGAAAGCTCGTTAGGAATGTTCTCGACAAGCACCCGAACGCCCAATGGCTTGGCGAAGGCGCGCAAATGTTCTACCGACGTCATTGCTGCTTCGAACTTACGCTCGTTGTAAGCCTCGTTAGGCAGGCCGATATGTTGGATCAGAAAACGAAATGGAATCTGTTCCGCCACCTCAATAGCCCGCTTGATCTCGTCCATGGCCTCGATTCGTGTGGCGCGATCGGTCGAAGCAATATTGACCGGCGCCCCGCCGGTCCGACCCCAGTCGTAGTCGGCATACAGCGGGGCATGGACTGAATGCAGCGGCACCCCGCTGGTCTTGAACCAATCGGCAATCTCGCGGACGTGCTGCTTGCGGTTGGCATAATCCAAATGCTGACGCGCGCCGAAGACTTCAATGGCCTGAGCGCCTCCGCTGACCAGTTTGTCCAGCAGCCCCGGATGCAGGCGTTCCTTCACGAAAATATAAGTTGAGATTGCTTTCTGCATATTCTTACTCGCGATGAGTCGGTTCGTGCGAGCCGTGGGGAGGTGCTCGCAACGGACTTCTGAGGCTAGCTGAGCGCGTCGGCGGAGTCAATATTCAACGCGATCTCAGACCTGCTCCCGTGCCTCACCCAGCGTGACCTGCACTTCCATCTTGCGCTTCCCGCGGTAAATCGTGACCCGAATTGTATCGCCGGCGCGGTGCCCATTCATGACCCGTGACAATTCCTGTTGATCTTGCACATCTTGCCCGTCAATGGCCGTAATCAGGTCTCCCCCAATCATGATGGGCTGGTTTCCGAGATAAGCGCGCTCGCTGCCGCCTCGAAGCCCGGCGCGATCGGCAGCCCCGCCCGGCACTGCTCGTACAATCAGCAAGCCGTTGTCGGCTGCGAGGCCCAGTTGATCGGCAATGTCCGGGCTGATTGGAATCGTCACGATGCCCAACGCCGGACGCCGCACTCGGCCGAGCGTTACCAGGTCATTCAACACAGCTTTTGCAGTATTGATCGGAATGGCGAATCCGATGCCAGCGTTCTGGCCTGAATTCGATGCAATCATGGTATTGATACCGATTACCTCGCCGCGCGAATTCAACAGCGGCCCGCCGGAATTGCCTGGATTGATAGCAGCATCGGTCTGGATGGCTTCATCGATGGTCGCGCCCTCTGGCTCCTGCACCGAGCGAATCGAACTTACCAGGCCGCTAGTCAGTGTGCCTGAAAGCCCAAAGGGATTCCCGATAGCATAAACTTTCTGCCCCACCTGAAGATTTTTCGAATCACCCAGTACCATCGGCGCAAGCTCAGGCGCCTTGATCTGGATAATCGCGAGATCGTGCGAGCGGTCGGTCCCTACTACAGTCGCACGGTATTTCTTGCGGTTATGTAGTGTTACTTCCACCTGCCGAGCTTCTGCGATCACATGATAGTTGGTAAGAATATGCCCGTCGTGATCGATGATGAATCCCGATCCTTGGCCTTCCTGCGGGACCAGTCCGTAAAAGAAGTCAAACGCGACAGCTTTCGAAGTTACATTCACGACCGAGCCAATGTTTTTGCGGTAAACATTAATGTTGTTCTGCTCTTCTCCGTCGAGCGGTTCGTTGCTCGCCGCTTCGGTGACGTCAATCTTCTCGGCGGGCGAGTTTCCCAGGTGAAACGTTCTTGAACGATAGGTTGTGAAATAGAAGAAAAAGCCCACCAACAATACCGCAATGGCGACCGGTCGAAGCAACTTCATAGTTCAGCGTACCCTGCCTTGTCGTCGAGATCGTATTCGAGCGAATACAATATTCTACTGTGCTTCCCCCGGGACCGCTCGGCGACTCGCACTTTCCGTAAGGGGTCTTAGAATTTGACAAATCAAACCCGCGCTTTTACGGTAAGTTCTCCTCTTCGATAACTTGGCTAATTGGAGAATCACGGCCCGCCTGCTGCTCTTGACCTTAGGAGCGCTGGCGGTGCATGGCTACCATCCCTATGCCGAAGACGCCGAGATTTATTTGCCCGGCGTAGAAAAAATCCTTCATCCGGAACTGTTTCCGGTGCACACAGAGTTTTTTCAGACCCAAGGAAATCTGACGCTGTTTTCGCGATTGATTGCGGCTTCTGTGCGCGTGAGCCACCTGCCGTTCGATTACGTATTGTTTATTTGGCATCTGCTCTCGATATTTCTACTCTTACTGGCGGCATGGGAATTGGCGAGCCGGTTCTTTCAAACCGCAACCGCGCGTTGGGGAGCGGTCGCGCTGCTGGCCGCGCTGCTGACACTTCCTCTCGCCGGAACCGCGCTCTACATCATGGATCAGTATGTAAATCCACGAAATCTCGCCGCTTTCGCCGGATTATTTGCCGTGGTCAGAACCATCGAAGGAAAGTTGGCTCGCGCAGGACTTTGGCTAGCGTTCGCCGTTGTGGTCCATCCCTTAATGGTGTGGTTTTCCTTGTCGTTTTGTCTGTTGTGGCTGGTCATGGTCAGGTTTGAAAACCAGTCGCGCTCCCTTCCCAGCGTTTTGGCAGCTGTCACGCTTTTTCTGCCGAACATTTTCTACCCAACCTCGCCTGCGTATCACGAAGCCATCCGTTTTCACGAAAATCATTACATTTTGCAGTGGCAATGGTACGAGTGGCTCGGAGCTATTGCGCCCCTGGTCATCTTCTGGTGGCTGGGACGAATAGCCACGAGTCGCCGGATGATGGACACGGCGCGTGCTTGTCGCGCCCTGATTATTTACGACCTCGTGTATTTCGGCGCCGCGCTCGCCATCTCAATTCCCCAGCGATTCGAGGGTCTGGCGCGCATGCAGCCCTTGCGCAGCTTGCTGCTGCTTTACGTGATGTTGATCATCATCGGCGGTGGTTTTGCCTCGGAATACATTCTGAAAGACCGCGTCTGGCGCTGGCTGGTTTTGTTCTTGCCTTTGTGCGCGGGAATGTTTATTGCGCAGAGAAGTCTGTTCCCGGCAAGCGATCACGTCGAATGGCCCTGGGCCAAGCCGAAAAATCAATGGGAGCAGGCTTTTCTTTGGATCAGGAACAACACTCCAAACGATGCCGTTTTCGCCATCGATCCCGTGTATATCAGAATTCCGGGCGAAGATACGGTAGCCTTCCGTCCGGTCGCGGAGCGAAGCAGTATCGCGGATGGCTACAAAGACAGCGGCACGGTCTCGATGTTTCCGCCGCTGGCCGACCTCTGGTGGGAACAGTTTCAGGCAGAGAAAAACTGGACTAACTTCAGCGCAGCAGATTTTTTAAAACTAAGGGATCGTTATGGAGTGAACTGGGTGGCGCTGCAAGCCCCCGGCGCTCCTGGACTAACCTGCCCCTACCGAAATTCCGCAGTCATTGTCTGCCGGGTCGGCAGCGATCAAGATGTCGTTCCGGTTCCCGGTACAGCGCCTCGTTCGTAATATTCTGCGTTACCCGTTTCCAGCCTGCGCCCCCCGGAATTGAAGATCGAATAGTGCGCCAGACCCCATTTTTGCAACGCGAACTTCATGGTCGTTGAGAGCACTTCAAGGCCATATTTCACGCTGCGCCGAAAGTTGATGGAGGATGCTTCCGGAAAATACTTGGTCGGGCACGACACTTCACCAATACGAAAGCCGAAGTAGGCGCATTGCGCCAGCATCTGATTGTCAAAGACAAAATCGTCGGAATTTTCAAGCAGAGGCAGCTTTGTAAGAACTTCGCGGCTGAAGGCGCGATACCCAGTGTGATACTCGGACACCTTGATCCGTAGAAACAGGTTCTCGAACGCCGTCAAAAGACGATTGGCGATGTATTTGTACAGGGGCATGCCGCCGTGCAGTGCCTGCCCGCCGATAATCCTTGATCCCAGCACCACATCGTATACGCCATACGCAACCATGCTTGCCATCGCGGTTACCAGCAGAGGCGTGTACTGATAATCGGGATGCAGCATGATCACCACGTCTGCGCCTTCCGCCAAGGCCTCGGTGTAGCAGGTCTGTTGATTGCGGCCATATCCGTAGTTACGATCGTGTACGAAATGCACCAGCCCGAGTTCACGTGCGACTTCCACGGTGCGATCCGAACTGAAGTCGTCCACCAGGATGCGCATGTCAACGATTTCAGGCAATTCGTCCACGGTCACGCGGAGTGTTTTTTCAGCGTTGTACGCCGGCATAACCACGGCAATTTTTTTCCCATTGAGCATGATGAGAGCAGGAACTGAGTTGCTGCTGATTTACACTCATCATAAATCATGAATTCCAGCGTCCTCTCTGACCAAGCGGGTTCCTCCTCTCCTGCGACGCTGCTGGTCCACATCAACTTTCTCCTCACCGGAATCGTGATGACCTTTCTCGGGCCCATGCTGCCGCTTCTTTCAGTCCGGTGGGGAATCAACGACGCCCTGGCGGGCCGGCTGTTTTTAGTGCAATTCGTCAGCTCCATGCTTGGAATGTTCTGTTCCGCGCCTACGGTCCAGCGCTACGGGTACCGGACCACTTTCATTATCGGGTTGATCCTAATGGCGACAGGTATGACCGTTCTGGGAGGAGCGTCCTATTGGATCGGCGTTGTCGCGGTCGGCATCCTGGGCGCGGGGCACGGAATTACCACACCGGCCGGCAATCTCCGCACTGCGGAAGTGAATCCGCAGCGGAGCGCATCGGCGTTGAATGTGATCAATGCGGTGTGGGGAATCGGCGCGATGAGTCCTTCGTTCCTCATGGATATCGCACGCAAACTGCATCATCCGGCCTGGTTCTTGTACGGAACAGCGATTGCGCTGGTCCTATTGTTGCTGGCGTTTGCCGTGTTCCCCTTCGTGCCTGATTCGAATGTTCCAGCAATACAATCCGGCGTTCGCCGAGTCGGCAAATGGCCGAACGCTTCAATGTTGATGATTGTTGCTGCGGTCTTCTTTCTCTATGTCGGTGCCGAAACCGCATTCGGACAATGGGTCGCCACTTATGCTCACCGTCTGGAACCAGGACGAACTCTGTGGACCGTGATGCCGTCTTTCTTTTATGGAGCGTTGCTCGCAGGGAGAATGTTAGCTCCGTTCGCGTTGCGGTTTGCTCCGGAAACGACAGTCGCGGCCACAGGACTCACCCTTGCTTTTTTTGGCGGACTCGCCGTGCTCGGAGCACGCGGTCTTAGCTGGATCATGGTCGGATCTCTTCTTGCCGGGTTTGGGCTGGCCTCGATTTTCCCGATCAGTGTTTCTCTATTTCCGCGGTGGTTTCGCGATTCTGCCCGTCGCGCCAGCGGCCCCGTTTTCGCCAGCGGCAACATGGGCGGCGCAGTGCTGCCCTGGCTTGTAGGCGTGATCTCAACTCACTCTGGCAGTTTACGCCTGGGATTTTTTATTCCTCTGATCGCGGTGTCAGCGTTGCTCGTTTTTTACCTTTCCCAGGAAATTGCGGGGCGCAAACTGCGAGCCGTAACCACCCAGTCCACAATGTCCTGAGAGCCTGGGCAGGCATCCATCTGCCAGTCGTCCCCGGACAAGTGTTGATAAAATAAAAACTTCAACCATGCCGCGAACTCTTTTTGAAAAGGTCTGGGATGAGCACGTAGTTGCCGCGGCCGCAGGCCAGTCGCCGCTGCTCTATGTGGACCTGCATCTGGTGCATGAGGTCACTTCTCCGCAGGCTTTTGATGGCTTGCGCGCCGCCGGACGCAAGCTCCGCGGGCCGCTGCGCACCATCGCGACCGTAGACCACAACATCCCGACCGAACCTCGTGGCACCCCGATCTTTGATCCCATCGCAAGAAAGCAGATTGAAGCGTTGCAGAAGAATTGCCGCGACTTTGACGTGCGGCTGTTCGACATGGATTCTCCGGAACAGGGGATTGTCCACGTGATCGGGCCGGAACTGGGATTCACTCAACCGGGAATGACCATCGTCTGCGGTGATAGCCATACCAGCACTCATGGCGCGTTTGGCGCTCTGGCATTCGGCATTGGCACGTCAGAGGTTGAGCACGTGCTCGCGACCCAAACTCTGCCCCAACGCAAGCCCAAGACCATGCTGATGCAGGTCAGTGGCAAACTTCCGGAAGGCGTATCTGCAAAAGACCTGGTGCTGGCGATCATCGGCAAGATCGGAACCGACGGCGCCACCGGCCATGTCATCGAATATGCCGGCGAGGCGGTGCGCGCGCTCTCGATGGAAGGCCGGATGACGGTCTGCAATATGAGCATTGAGGCGGGCGCTCGTGCCGGCATGATCGCGCCTGATGAAACGACCTTCGCCTACATAAAAGGCCGGCGTTACGCTCCCCAAGGCAAAGATTGGGATGCCGCGGTTGCGCGCTGGCGTGAACTCGCTTCAGACCGCGGCGCGAAGTATGACAGCGTCGTCGAAATCGACGCCGCCGAACTGGCGCCATTCGTCACCTGGGGAACGAATCCCGGAATGGTCGTGCCCATTACCAGTCGCGTTCCCGAACTGCCGGCAAATGGTTCTGACCGCGCCAGCGCAGAGCGCATGCTCGAGTACATGGGACTCGAGCCAGGTACACCGATGGAGAGGATCAGCGTAGACCGCGTCTTCATCGGTTCGTGTACAAACTCGCGGTTGGAAGACCTCGTCGCAGCTGCTCGCGTCGCTAAAGGGCATAAGGTCGCTCCTGGCGTGCGCGCCATGGTGGTGCCGGGGTCGCAGAAGGTCAAAGAGGCCGCCGAGCAGCAAGGATTGCACAAGATCTTCCAGGAAGCCGGTTTTGAGTGGCGTGAATCGGGTTGCTCGATGTGTCTGGGCATGAATCCGGACATCCTGAATCCCGGGGAACGTTGCGCCTCAACCAGTAACCGCAATTTTGAAGGACGGCAGGGGCGGGGTGGGCGTACGCATTTGGTCAGTCCCATGATGGCTGCAGCGGCAGCGATTGCGGGGCACTTTACCGACATCAGAAACTGGCATTTTAATTAGCTTCCAAAGGAGCGCGAGTCCAGCCGCGAAGCGGCGCAAGAATGCAGCCCACCGCGTAAGCGGTGGGAAACGCATTTTGAAGAACCAGCCCCAAAGGGACGAGACAAAATCATGCAGCCTTTCCATACTTACACCGGTAAAGTTGCTCCGCTCTATCGCGCGAACATCGATACCGACCAGATCATTCCAAAGCAGTTTCTGAAGCGGATTGAGAAAACCGGCTTCGGCGAGTTTCTTTTCAACGACTGGCGTCGCTCCGCTGATGGCAAGCCCGATCCAAACTTTTCCCTCAACGATTCACGCTACTCCGGCGCCAGCATTCTGGTCGCCGGCAAGAATTTCGGCTGCGGCTCATCGCGCGAGCACGCGGTCTGGGCCCTAGCCGATTTTGGCTTCCGCGCCGTGATCGCATCATCATTTGCCGACATCTTCGCCAATAACTGCGTAAAGAATGGCGTGCTCACCGTGGTTCTTACCGAAGACGAAGCTGCCGAGATTGCACGCCGCGCTTCGGCAATCCCGGATTATCAGTTGACCGTCGATCTCGAGAAATGCGCTGTGAACGACAATCAAGGTTTCTCCGCCCGTTTTCAGATTGACCAATTTACGCGGCATTGCCTGCTCGAGGGCCTCGATGACATCGGTCTCACGCTGACACACGAAGCTGAAATTACGCGATACGAATCTGCGCATCCAGTCCCTAATGCCTGGAAGCCCTGATGCAGCGCGTCACCGTCAAAACCCGCAAGAAACGCGAAGTCCTCGACATAACCGATTTCGTCGAAGGGCACCTCGCAAGCAGTTCGATCTCGAGCGGCATTTGTAACCTTCTGGTGCTGCACACAACTGCAGCCCTCACCACCGCCGACCTCGATCCTGGCACCGACCTCGACATGCTAGATGCTTTCGAAGCCATGATTCCCAAGCTGCGTTACCGCCATCCGCACAATCCGGCACACGTCGGCGATCACATTATGTCCGCACTGATGGGAACGTCGGTTTCACTGCCGTTTGAAAGGAAGAAACTTGTGCTGGGCACGTGGCAGCGCGTAGTGCTGATCGAACTGGATGGGCCACGCGAGCGCGAGATCGTGCTCAGCATTTCTGCCGATGTCTAAGTTCAATGCGCTTTCGGCGCTGGGGCGGTCGGTTGCAAAGCGCCAGGGAGCGGAGGCGGCTTCAGTTGCTCCTTCACCGCATCGGAAATCTTGTCTGCATTTGCCAGCAGCAGACTAACCTGCCACGCTTGGGTGTCGCTGAGAGGCGGCTTGAACGCAGGCATTCCGGTCAGGCGGATTCCGTTGGCCACCTTCCAGTAGGTCTCGCCGGGTTCGTCGTCGGTGACGCCCTTTCCCCGGAAAAGATGCGGCGGCTGGGGGAACATGCCTTTTGCAATCGCGCTCTGTTCCATTCCCGGCAATCCGTGGCAGACCGCGCAGTTGTCACGATAGATCTGCGCACCGGCTATGAAAGTCTGCTCATCCGCGGCGATCGGTACGGTCTTCGGCATTTCCCTTTCGATGCGGGCGTGCAAAGCCTTGTTGGCGAGTCTCTTCTCAAGCGGCATTGGATGATCCGAAGTGGCAACCGGGGCAACCCCGGTGCTGAAATATAAGTAAGCTCCAAGTCCGACTAGAACAACGCCGAATGCGATGCCAGCCAAAAAGATCCTCACGCAGATTTCTCCTGTGCCGAAGTGCCGGCGATTCTGAATAGCGAGAAGCGCAAATTATAATCCTGACATGCGCAGCCTGTTCCGTGCACTACTGAGTGTGTTGCTTCTCACGATCGTGGCGCTTACTTCTGCACTCGTCGCCATGCGACTCGCCATCCATGGGCGCGAGGTACAAGTACCGGATGTTCGCGGCAAGACGCCTTCTGAAGCGCGGCAACTAACGGACGTTAGCGGGCTGAACTCGCAAATCGAGCGCCAATATTACAGCCCAACTGTTCCCGCGGGCCGGGTACTGTCGCAAATGCCTACGCCCGGAACGCTCGTGCGCCGCGGTTGGGACGTTCGCATGGCGCTAAGCCTGGGACCGCAACGTATTGCAATTCCTGAAGTCATTGGACAGAGCCAGCGCGCAGCGACTATCACACTCGAACAACGCGCGATTGATCTAGGCTCCACCGCGACCGCGGAGATTCCGGGCATGACCGCAGGCCAGGTGATCGGGCAAGACCCTCCGCCGGATGCGACCGACGCCTCCGCGCCGCGGATCAGCCTTCTGATTGCGCAGGAAGTTACGCCGGACGACTACGTCACGCCGAGCTTCGTCGGACAACCGCTCGGGAGTGTGACCAGCAGCTTGAAAGACTCCGGATTTTCGGTGGGCAGGGTAACGATGGTTCAAGTGACACAATTATCGACGCCGGAGAACGGTGCACCCGGACCCGGAGCTCCTGCGCCTACATCGGGGCAAGCCGGTTCCCCCCAGAGCAACGCTGTGCCGCCTACTGGTGGTCCCTCATCGCCAGTAGCTTCCAACGCTCCGACAACGGCGTCAATCGTCGTGTCGCAGGATCCAGGCCCGGGGCAGAAAATTCTTGCGGGTTCGGCGATTAACTTCGTGGTGCGATAGACGGGCTTACTTGCGTTCCAGGATCGCGGCGAAGAAGCCGTCACACGGATGCACGCCGGGAATCGTGCGGAGGTAGGGCCCGGAGAGCAGCGAGTCAATGTCCTTCCACGCCAGCTCCCCGCTGCTTTGCAGTTCGAGCAACCGGCTACGCGCGTCCATTACACGAAATCCCGAATTCTCAACCAGCACCTTTTCGATTACCTGTTCGTTCTCTTCCGGTTCGAGTGAGCAGGTCGAATAAAAGATCCGCCCGCCAGTCGCGACGTGCTTCATTGCCGATCCCAGAATCTCCAACTGATAAACCTGCAATCTGAGCAGGTCTTCTGGCTTGAGCCGCCACTTGATCTCGGGATTTCGGGCTAGGGTGCCGGTGCCTGAGCAGGGTGCGTCTACCAGAATGCGGTCAAATTGCCTGCTAAGCGGCATTGCGCGGACGTCGGCGGAGACAATTCGGACGTTGGGCGCAGCGGCAAGTTTCTTCAGAAGAGCCGCTCGCCGCGGATGGAGTTCAATCGCGAGGACGGTTGATTTCGGGTTCTGCTCCGCAAGAATGCGCGTCTTGCCGCCCGGTGCCGCACAACAATCCAGGATTGTTGTGCCTTTGCCAACGAGCAATGCGACGAGTTGCGAAGCCTCGTCCTGAACTGCAATTCGCCGCTCACGAAATGCCGTGGATCGGGTGATGTCTCCGCCGGTTACAGTAAACGCACTGGTAAGCAGCTTTCCCGGTTCAAGTTGCATACCGTCGGCGCCGAGTGGCGTCCTCTCGGGAACGGCGCTGAACACATTTGAGGGTGACTTATCCTGCGCGATGTTCGAAGCGCGGGAACCTTTGATGCGGACGGCGGACTTGGGCGTGGATTGGTCATACTCAGAAATCTTCGTCGCAGCATCTGCACCGTAGCGCCGCTCCCATCTTTGTATCAGCCAGGTAGGGTGGGCAGAGATGAAAGCCGGTTGCCCCACCCTTTTCGCGGTTTCTGCGAAAGGGTGGGAACTCTTATGGGCTTTACCCTCGGACTGCTCGTGTTTTTCGGAGAAGTGTACAGTTTGAGCGCTATTCCGGTCGATCTTCCGCAGCACCGCATTCACCAGCCCGGTCGCCGAACGCTTATGTGCTCTCTTGACCAGTTCCACGCTCTCGTTGACCGCAGAGTGCTTCGGTACCCGATCCAGAAAAAGAATCTGATAAGCGCCCAATCGCAGCGCGGTGAGTACTTCCATATCCAGCTTCGTGATTGCTTGACTCGAGCGCTCCGCGATCAGTTCATCGAGCAGCCCACGCCAGCGCATCACTCCCATGACCAGTTCAGTCAATAATCCATGATCGGCCGGAGAAAACTTCGCAAAGCGGGAAGAATGCAGCAGCTCCGACGCGTAGGCGTCGGTCGTCTCAATCCGCATCAGGATTTCGAAGGCTGCCGTACGCGCTGGAGAAACGGGCATGAGGAGCTATTTTAGTGGCGCGCTGAGATCGGAGTTACTATTCACCCGATGCCACTACGATCCAATACCACAGCATCGCCAATGCCGAGGCGGTAGCATGCCATCGCAATGGGCTCGGTCGCCACACGCCGCCGACTCCAAACACGAATGCGCCAAGAGAAAGCAGCGCCCCTGAACGAAAAATGCGCAACAGCAGAGGATCATAGTAAGGAAAGTGATGAACTTGAGCGTACACGATGGTTGAAATGGCCAACAAAGCAGAGAGAGTCGCAAGAGCAAAGCCAGTCAGGGACAACGCGGAAGATGTGTTCCAAAGTCTCGGCTTGGCGGCCCAACGTAGCCAACCCCATATGAGCAGTATCGGCGGCGCGAGATATGCGACCCCAAATAAGATCGCAAGAATTACATTACTTGATTTGCTCATGATTTTTCCTCCCGGGGCACCTTAGGTTGCAACTTGGCTTGCGCCTGCGATGAAATCGCCAACTGCTCCCCGACTCTCTCCCCGGTCTCCGGACGATATCCGTGAATGAAATCCTTCGCTGCCATCCGCTTCTTGCCCTCGGGCTGGACTTCCAGCAGTTCGATCGCGCTATCGTGCCCGCAGCCCACGAACAGCTGGCCGTGTCTTACGAGCAATGCCGCCTGCGGAACTTGCTCCGAAGCGGGCTTCATACCAGTGAGGTTCAGCCCTTTTCCTCGAAAAGTGGTGAAAGCGCCTGGCCAGGGTTGGAAACCGCGAAAGCGGTTATAGATCTCATGAGCACTGCGGCTGAAATCAATTCGGCCATCTTCTTTTTTTAAAATAGGTGCCAGGGTTGCCTCGGCATTATTCTGCGGGTAAGACTTGATGGTGCCGGCCTTAAGCCCGCGCAACGTGTCAATCATGAGGTCGGCGCCGATCGCGGCCAGCTTCGGAGACAAAGTTTCGGCCGTATCGTTATCCGCAATCGCCAAACCTTGCTGAAGCAGAATGTCACCTGTATCGAGGCCCTCGTCGATGCGCATGGTGGTCACGCCGGTCACGGATTCGCCATTTGCGATTGCCCACTGGATAGGCGCGGCCCCGCGATATTTCGGCAGCAACGACGCATGCAGATTGATATTGCCGAAACGCGGCAAACCAAGCATCCACTTGGGAATAATCCGGCCGTAGCCGACTACGATAATGGCGTCGGGCGCGATTTCGCGTAATCGCGCCTGGAGTTCTTCGTTGTTTTTTATCTTGTCCGGCTGATAGACAGAAAGGGCAAGCCGCAGCGCACTCTCCTTCACTGGTGAAGCAACCACTTCCAGCCCGCGTCCTTTTGGGCGGTCAGGCTGAGTAAGCACAAGGCGCACAGCAAATCCCGACTCGACCAGTCGCTCCAGCGTCGGAACGGCGAAACACGGTGTTCCGCAGAACACGAGATTTAGAGGCGAGGCCACGCAGCCATTGAATCACAGCTGAAACTTTTGCGCTGTTCGGGTGGCTCGCGGTGTAAGAGCTTAAAAGCTTTTACCGCGAAGCTCGCGAAGAGAAAATCAGGGGGTAGAAAACGGTCAAACATCAGTTACGAGTTCTTGAACCGCGGCCAGATTCTTTGGCGAACTTCGCGCCCTTCGCGGTTAAAAGCTTTAAAAGACCTAAATCATGAGAACCAAAAAAGATCCGGTCGTCGCTGAATCTTTACCACTCTCCCGCCTTAATCAGCTTCCTGATCTTGCGTTTGATCAAGTCACGTTTCAGTGCGCTGATATGGCTGATGTAGAGCTTTCCGTTCAGATGATCGGTTTCGTGCAGGAAGGCGCGTGCCAGCAGGTCTTGTCCGGTCTGCTCATACCACTTGCCGTTCACGTCCTGTGCGCGGACGGTCACTATTTTCGGGCGAGTCACGGATTCGCGAAATTCGGGAATACTGAGGCAGCCTTCGCTCTGTGTCTGCTTGCCTTCCTTGTGAATGATTTCGGGATTTGCCAGCACCAGTTTGGCGTTGGGCTCTTCCTTGAAACTCACGTCGATCACCGCCAGCCGCTTCGAGATGCCGATCTGCGGCGCCGCCAGCCCGACTCCCTTGGCTTCGTACATCGATTCGAACATGTCCTCGACCAGTTTCTTCAGATCGGCGCCAAATTCGGTGACCGGCGCAGCAGGCTTTTCGAGGACAGGATTTCCAAACTTCACGATGGGATAGATCATTGATTCGGTCGTTAGTCGTTCGTCGTTGGCTTTCAAGCCTTAGAAGTTTTTCAGCTGCTCCAAGTATCCTTGGAAGTTTCGGCGCGTCTCCGTCATCGAATCGCCGCCAAATTTTTCCAGCGCGCATTTCGCCAGCGTGAGAGCGACCATGGCTTCTCCCGCAACCCCGGCCGCCGGCACCACGCAAACGTCCGACCGTTCATACGCGGCCTTCACCGGCTCGCGCGTTGCGAAGTCCACCGATTGTAACGGACGCCGCAAGGTGGAAATCGGCTTCAGATATCCGCGCACGCGAATTTCCTGGCCGTTCGACACGCCGCCCTCGATTCCACCGGCGTTATTGCGAGTGCGGGAAAACTTTGTGGGCCCTGTCGTTCCCTCGTATCCGATCTCGTCATGCACTTTCGACCCTGGACTGTATGCTGCGGTCACTCCCGATCCGATCTCTACTGCTTTCACAGCCTGAAGCGACATGACAGCTGCCGCGAGTTGGGCGTCGAGCCGTTCGTCCCATTGGACGTAAGTACCCAGGCCCGGTGGAACATTGTGTGCGACCACCTCGAAAACCCCGCCGACGGAATCTCCCGTGCGCAGCACCTTATCCACTTCTTCCTTCATCTTGAGTTCGAATTCGGGATCGGCACAATTCAGCAGGACTTCCTCGCGCGCGCAACTCTGCTGAATCTTTTCCCAGGGGGCTTCCTCATGCAGTTGCGCGGCACCAACTGCGATCACGTGGCTCAATACCTCGATGTCCAGTTCCCGCAGTAACAGCTTAGCGAGCGCCCCAATCGCTACCCGTGCCGCCGACTCTCGCGCCGATGCCCGCTCCAAAACGTATCTTGCTTCGGGAAAGTTGTACTTCAGCGCACCTGCCAGGTCGGCGTGTCCAGGGCGGGGAGAAGCAACGCGCTTGTGCAACTCTGGATTGCCCGTTTCAACCGGCAATTGCTCCTGCCAATTCTTCCAGTCACGATTTTCGATGAGCACCGAAATCGGTGACGCAATCGTCTTTCCATGCCTCACCCCTGACAAAATCCTAGCCGCGTCGCGCTCGATCTTCATGCGGCCGCCGCGTCCATAGCCCTGCTGTCGGCGCCAAAGCTCGTGATTCACGAACTCCAGCGAAACCCTCAGTCCGGCGGGCAAGCCGGATAGAAACGCAACCAGAGCCTCCCCATGAGACTCCCCAGACGTGAAGTATTTGAGCACTTTACAGGATTGTAGCCGATAAGCCGGGCAAACCCGGAACTCCGGCGCACATCAAACACGCGGCGGTGATGTGTGCACGCTGTGGCTGCCATAACGGTGGAGCATCAGCCGATTGTGGTGATTTTATCGGGATTATTGAGGTGAGGAGTGTCGTCCAAAACGGCGGCCAAGTCGCACGCGGGTGAGCCGGCTGAGGGTTCAGATCTTTCGCGGCAGTTGCTGCAGGCCCAGGAGGAAGAGCGCCGGAGGATTACGCGGGAACTGCACGACGAAACCGGGCAAGCGCTGATGGTGTTGCGCTTTCAACTGGAGATGCTGGCAGCCGAAGCCATCGACGATGGCCAGAAATCGCGAATTCAGGAATCGCTGGTGTTGCTGGATCGTACGATCGATGGCCTGCGAAGAACGATTGCCCGCCTATCCCCACGCGTGCTGGAGGAACTGGGTCTAGTGGTCGCCATTCGCAAGCAGCTGCAACTTCTGGCCAGGCACACCGCCGTTCGCGCGCACGAAGAATTGCCGGAAGAGATGGAAGATTTGGACCAGGATATCCAAGTGGCAGTTTACCGATCGGTGCAGGAGGCTCTGCACAACGTTGCCAAGCACTCGCGGGCGCGGAATGCGAAGGTGAAGATCACGGTTTCCGGCGGGAAATTGTCGCTCGAAATTGAGGATGATGGCGCCGGCTTTTCAACCCGCAACGCTGCGGACCGCGGATTCGGGCTCAAGGGCATGCGCGAGCGCGCTTCTGCATTGGGCGGATCCATGAAAATCCGCTCGCAGCCAGGGAAGGGAACCCGAATTCGAATTTCTTTTCATCTTGAGGAACAAGAAGGAAGTCGCTCGGGAACAGGCAAGCCCCTGAGACGTGCTTCAGCTGCCTGAACCGGGGATACACAATCATGGCCATTCGATGTCTGATTGTTGACGACCATACGTTGTTCCGTGAAGGGCTGCGCCGGCTCCTTGAAAGCGAGACGGGCATTGAAGTTGTCGGCGAGGCCCGCGACGCTTCAGAGGCGATTGAACGCGCGCATTTCCTGAAACCCGACGTCATCCTGATGGATATCGGGATGCCGGGGCTCTCGAGTTTCGAGGCCTCTCGCCGCATTACGCGCGAGCTGCCCGGCCGGCGCGTGATCTTTCTGACCATGTACGAAGACGAGGAATATCTCTTGCAGTGCCTGGATGCCGGTGCCTCCGGATATATCTTGAAAGACGCGCCTGCGCCCCGTTTGATCGGGGCGGTACGCGACGTCAGTGCCGGAAGGAAATATCTCAGCCCGCAGGTTCTGGGCAAGCTGGTTGACGATTTCCGTTCTCGTTCAACCTCAGGTGTGGCCCGCGGTTCGACGCTTACCCCGCGCGAGCGTGAAGTGATCAAGATGTTGGCGGAAGGGAATTCCGTGCGCCAGATCGCCGGAATTCTAGGTCTAAGCGTGAAGACCGTTGAAGCGCACAAGTTTAATCTCATGCGCAAGCTGAACATCCATAACAAAGCCCAGCTGGTCACTTATGCGATTCAGAAGAAGATTGTGAAGATGCCGGCAGGAGCGTGAGGGCAGCTCCGGAAGAGCATGATTCATTAGCCCAGCGCGGGGACATCGATGCGAAATCGACCGAACCCTGTAAGGGCGGCACGATTGGAAAGACCGATGCTGATTTCACGAGCTCCGGAGGAGGCGTGATTCGTTAGCCCAGCGCGTCAGCGCTGGGACGCCATGCAGAAGAACACAGCCCCGGAGGGGCGGCACTAAGACCGCCCAACTACCCAAACACCCACTTCGGATCGAATGCAATTCCCGATTTCCGGAGCAACGTCACGAACTCGTCCTCAAAACTCCGCTTGCGATGATGCGTTTCCTGGTCCCGAATATATGCTTTCACGACCGGAATCTGCGATGCACTCACGCTGAAAGCTCCGAAGCCGCTCTGCCAGGCAAAATCGTCAACCCTCCCTTTCATCCAGCGCGATGAATTTGCCTTCAGATCACGAACAGCGTCGGATAGATTCTTTTTGCCTGGTAACGCAAACAATATATGTACGTGGTTCGCGACTCCTCCGATGGCCAGGAACTCGATTTCAAGATTCTTGCCGATCCCGAACAGATAGGCGTAGAGCGGTTCCTGCTCTGATTTGCCGATTAAATCGGCGCGGTTCTTTGTGCTGAACACGAGATGGATGAAATTGCTCGAGTAGGAGTGTGACATGCGTGCCGTCCCTGACGGGACTCGCCTCGTTCTGACGCGTACCCAGCGCTCACGCGCTGGGCTAACGAATCTCACCCCTTCGGGGTTCTTGAACTAGGTTCATTATCGAAGACGAAGTTTCCCGAATCTGGGCGTAGGAGGGAATTGTCGCAGGATTGATTCGCTTCTGTTTGTGACGAATGTTACGGATCTTGTTTGGCAAACGGTATTTCACCTGTGGAAAGACGCTCCCGACAAGTCATGCGTACCAGGTTTCGCTTACAGCTCCGGAGGAGCGAAATTCGTTAGCCCATCGCGTCAGCGCTGGGACGCCATGCGAAGTAGACCAAGCCCCGTACGGGCGGCACGACGACGATCACCTTGCCCCGTTCGGATAAACCAGTATCTTGCTGGCCTCGCCGGTCTTCAACCTTTCCATCGCCCGCGAGAAATCTTTCATCGCAATCCGGTCAGTGATCACGGGATGCAAATCCAGCTTTCCTGCCTTCAGCAGCGCTGTCATCTGATACCAGGTCTGGTACATGCGGCGGCCGTTGATGCCTTGAACCGTGATGCCCTTAAAAATAATGTCTTCCGAAAAGTTCAGCGAGATGGGCTTCGAGGTGAGCCCCAGGAGCGAAATCCGTCCGCCGCGCCGCACAATATCAAAAGCCGTCCGAATTGATTGAGGGTGGCCGGCCATTTCCAGCACCACGTCCACGCCCAAGCCGCCGGTGTGTTCCAGAATCTCGTTCTGCACCTTCTGGGATGTGGGGTCGAGCACTACATCGGCTTTCATCTGCGCAGCGATTTTGCGCCGGTGCTGGTTTACTTCGATAGCGAAGACCTGGGCCGCGCCCACCGCCCGCGCTACCGCAATTGAGAACAGTCCGATGGGTCCGCAGCCGGTCACGGCGACAGTTTTTGCGGCGATTTCGCCCGCGAGCACCGAGTGAACAGCATTTCCCAACGGATCAAGAATGCTGGCGTATTCCTGCGGTATCGCCGGATCGAGCTTCCAGATATTCGACTCGGGGATGACCACATACTCGGCGAAGGCGCCGTCGGTATCCACGCCGATAATGCGCACGTTCTGGCAGATGTGAGCTTCTCCCGTGCGGCACTGCAGGCACTTGCCGCAGGCCACGTGCATCTCGGCAGAGACGAAATCGCCTTCTTTTACGCTCGTGACTTCATCGCCATAGGCGACGACTTCGCCGCAAAACTCGTGACCAGGAATCAGGGGAGGATGGATGCGGCGCTGCGCCCATCGGTCCCACTCGTAAATATGGAGATCGGTGCCGCAGATGGAGGCGACTTTGACTTTGACCAGAACGTCCGAACGGCCAAACTGGGGGACTTTAACTTCCCGGACCTCCGCGCCGGGGGCTGGGGTTGCTTTCATTACCGCTTGCATCATGTTTGGCATCCCGACTCCCGGAACAAAACTCAAGATTCTAGCACTCTACGAACAGATGCGTTTTGCGCGGAAGCAGTCACAATGAAGAAGTCGGAAGGCAGAAGTAGAAGACCGAGGGCGAAGCTTTTCGCTTGAGAACTGAACCGCAGCCGATGTCGTTGGCATTCCGAATTCCTCCTGCGCCTTCGCACTTTGCAGTTCCCAGAAGCTAACTCCTTTAGAATGCAAGAATTTTGTTGACAATAGGGTTAAGACACCGCAATATCTTGAGTCAGAGATGTTACTGACACAAAATGTCGGTATCCATCTGCAGTACGGGACCCTTTGTAGCGATGTTCGAGAGGAAAAATCGTCCAGGAGGGAAAATAGATGCCAGCGAAGAAAAAGGCTGCCAAAAAGAAAAAGCACTAACAAGTGATAGCGAGACAGAATCTCGCTAAGGTTTTTGCAAGGCCTCTCGAAGAGTCTCTCTCGAGAGGTTTTTTATTGCCCGCTATTGTTCCGCGTGCGGTATCGTGCTAAAAACGCAGTTATAGTCAGGGTCTTCTCCCCAGGATACGAATGAGCAATCAATCGAAGCCGAAATCCAAGCTTGCATTGAAGAATGAAATCGTCATTCCGGAAAAACTTTATTTCCGAATCGGCGAAGTTTCTACTCTGTGCAAGCTGCCAGCATACGTTTTGCGTTTCTGGGAAACAGAGTTTACGCAACTGAAACCGGTCAAGAGCAGCACCGGACAACGCATGTACCGGCGTAAGGATGTTGAGACACTCATTCGGATCAAGACGTTGCTGTACGAAGAAGGCTTCACCATCGCCGGTGCGCGACAGCAGTTACGGATGGAAGCGATGAACGCGAAAAATCAGGTGCCATTGCCCTTTCCTGCCCATTCCGCGGCAGATCTTCGCCGCATAAGGCATGGCCTCGAAGAAATATTGACCATGCTTTCGCCGCGTTAAGAGGTCCGATTCTCAATTTCCAACGCTAAGATTCATATCTTTCTTGGCGGCCTTTGCATACTTTGCGGTTTAAAATTTTGTGTCAATTCTTAGACGGCCGAGGGCTCGCAAGGCCTCCACTGATTGCTCCAGGTTGCGTTCCTGAAATAAACGAATTCCTGCAATGCCCGCGGCCCCGGCTTGCACGCACATCGCGGCATTCGCTTCCGTAACACCACCCAGGGCGATCACTGGAATGTTATTCCGGCAGGCTGAACGCAGGAGAGCAATGCCGGTAGGCGTGCCTGAGGCGTCCTTTTTTTCAAAGACCGGACCAAAAACTGCGAAGTCGGTGCCGCTCCGGGCAGCGCGAGCAACTTCACCTTCGGTATGGCACGACACGCCAATCACCGGTTTTCGTTCCGGGCCCGCTTTGCGCCAGATGTGATACACGTCTTCGGCGGAAATATCGGCAGACCGCAGGTGTACACCGTCTGCCGCAACCGCAAGGGCAATGTCAGTGCGGGAGTTGATCAGGAGCTTGGTATTGCGTGAGGACGCGGCGATGGTTTTCATTGCATCGCGTGCCAGTCTTTCCAGTTGCTGTGAAGGCAGATCTTTCTCGCGCAGTTGAATGAAGTCCACTCCCAATCGCGCGGCTTCTCCGATTGTCTGCAACAGCTCCGCGCGGCGGTCCGTTTCGGTTCCGGCGTATTGCGCTCGATCTGTGATGTAGTAGAGGAGCAAGTAGTTGCTAGTGGTTAGTTGTCAGTTGCGAGCAGTGAATTGCCGATCGTTAAATTGTCGATCGTTAAATTGTCGGTTGTGTACTGTGATAGCTGAATCTCAGAATAGTTGCTTGGCAACTGACCACTAGCAACTGACAACTGCCCTTACGGATTCGTTTTCGCAATCTCGGGTACGGTTTCTCCTGACCGCCGTGGCCGGTCCGCTCCCAGGTGGTACTCGGTAAGCCCTTGCTTCAGATATTCGAAACCTTCTTCGGGAGTATCCACCATTTTAAACAGCTCCAGATCGGAGGCTGCGATTGCGCCGGCGTCAATCATGGCCTGGAAATTAATCAGGCTTTCCCAATATTCGCGGCCATAGATTACAACCAAAATCTTCTTCGCCAACTTCTGCGTCTGCGCCAGGGTGAGAATCTCGAATAGTTCATCCAAGGTGCCGAAACCGCCCGGAAAAATTACCAGCGCCTTGGCCAGGTAGGCGAACCAGAACTTGCGCATGAAAAAATAATGGAAGTCGAAGTTGAGCGAGGGCGTGATATAGGGATTCGGATACTGCTCAAATGGCAGATGGATATTGAGTCCGATCGTTTTTGCCCCGGCCTCGCGCGCTCCCCGGTTGGCCGCTTCCATGATCCCCGGCCCGCCCCCGGTGGTGACGACGAAGCGCTTGCGCCGCGCCGGAATGTTTCCTGCCCATTCACTCAGCAGGAACGCCATCCGGCGCGCGTCTTCGTAATAGCGGGCCATACTAAGCGCAGCCTGTGCAGACTTGAGCGCAGATCCGTCGGCCGACGGCGAGACACTTTGTCTCGCCCGATTTGCTTCCTCGGAACTCAAAAAACGAGCCGAGCCGAAGAACACGACGGTGTCCTGTATCTGCTCACGGCGGAAACGCGCCAGCGGCTCCGCGTACTCGGACATCATGCGGAGGATTCGCCCGTCAGGACTGTTGAGGAATTGCTGGTTTTCGTACGCCAGCGGCGCGCTTTTCTCGTGCGTAGTGCTCATTGTGTCCTTGTGCGTCTAGTGGTCCGGAGTAGATGCTGATCGCCCACTATTGTTCATGATAATGAATGGCTTCCCAGAATCCGAGCCACAGGTCAAGCAAGCCCAGCCCGCTTGCCAATCCGCGCACGAACCCATTGGTGACGAACGTACGCAGCTCGGGCGAACTGAGCAGCAATGGATTATCAGTCCACTTGGGCGTCCATGGCAGGATGACCAGCAGCACACCGAAGGTGGCGTAAGCGGTTACCAATAACAACGCGCGCAGCCGCCACAACCAGATCTTCCACTTTGAGCCCTCGGCTTTATCCACCATGTTCGGGCTCGGCGGCTGCGAATCTTGAGGACCGAGAGTAGGCAACTGCGGGTCGTCAGAAAGCGACGGGACAATCTTTGGATCGGCGGTCAGGCAGCGCTCCACAATGGCAGGCTGCAAACACAGCCGGCAGGATTCAACCCCATCAGGATATTTTACGTCCTCAGCGCCTTGATCCGCTCCGCCACGTCCCGATAATCAATGTTGTTGCCGTAAACTTCGAGGAAATTGCTAAGGGCGGCCGGCAGGTTTCCCGCGTTTTCGAAGGATGATCCAAGTTCATAGTGCAGTGCAGTGCGTGTTTCGGCGTCCAGATTCGGAAGCTTGAGCGCGCGCTCGTACCACCGCACCGCCGCTTCAGGAACGCCCTTATCGAGAAAGCATTGTGCCAGCCAGGTGTAGGTCTGCATGAGTTGCGAGAAGGCGTGACCGTGTTCGCTGGCCTGGCAAACCTTTTGGAATTCCCCGATGGCCTCATCCAGCAGGCCCATTTCGCGGAACGCGACGCCGAGGTTGTAATGTGTTTCCGGATCCTCATCCGCGCTGGCGCCGCCTTCTTCCAGTTCCTGTTTGAGTTCGCCGAACATGTCGGCAAGATCGACTCCCGGAGCCGACTCCATCTTCGTCGGCGCTGAGGGCACGTTTACCGCCGGGTGATGCGTGCCGAAATCCGCGTGCGGCGGCGTGCTAATGGGAACAGAGGGCATCATGGAAGGCGTCATAGTCGGGACCGCGCCCGTGGCCGACGCAGCCGCTGCCATGGTTATGGGAGCTGAAGGAACTTCAACGTGAATTGATTCCGGCGCGCGTGGTACGGGCGTGACTTCAACAGACGATACAGCCGGAGTTTCCGGCAGAAAGTCGCTGCCGAGAGAGGCTTCCAGATCGGAAACGAAGTCATCAAGTGTTCCAGAGCGGAATTCATGCCCTGCAACGCTGGCCACCGCGGCAACCGGTTCGGTAATTGCCGCTTCAGCCGGCGACGGTGCAAGAAAATTATTCCCCAGTGACGCTTCGATCTCAGACACCATCTCCTGCAATACAGGAGGCTGTTGCGGCCACGGCTGCTGTTCGTGCACAGGCGCACTTGTTTGGCCAGCGACTTCGACTGCCTGGGGTGCCTCGACCGAAACTTCCAATTCCTGTTGCTGTACGCTCTGCTTGGCGGAATCTACGCCCAGACGCAATACTGCCAGTTCCGGCGATCCGGGAGCAGAAGCCTCAAGCTTGCTTAGTACCTGGTCAGCCTGCTCGGTCATACCCTGGCCAAGGTAGAAACGAACCTCCTCCATAGCCTCGCCGAGGTTTGGATTTCCGGCAGCTGCTGGTGATACTTCGTTATGGTCCGCGACCTCTCGTGGCAGCGCAGTCTCGGGCGCAGCCATTTCCGCGGGAACTTCGCCCTGCTGAGGAAGTTCGATCGTCAGATCCTGTTCCCACTCATTGGAAAGGTCGATCTCACCTGTTCCCTGCGGTCTGGTAGCCACGGAAAAATCAGCAGCCGCCTGCGTTGTCGCTTCCGGAGGAGAAGATAGATTCGCCGCCTGCACCGGCACTGCGGGTGCATGGAAGAACAATCCAGTTCGCGCGCCAGACTTTTGTGCGGGAACGGAAGGCTTTGCATGCTCCACAACTTCGGCAGCAGGTGGCGCATTGACTGCTTCCTCGATAGGATCAGCAGTCTGCGGCGCGGCGATCTCAAATCCAACGGAGGCAGCCGGCGTGGGTGGTTCTTCGAAAGTCGCAGTCCGTCCAGCCAGGTTCTGCTCTGCTGCTGCGACCCCGGACGGAGTTCCTCTGCTGCGCTCTTCATACTTGGCGGCCAGATCTCCGTAACGGGCGGCCTCCTCTGAATATCCACCGTCGTGATACACACTCTGCAGTGTGCGGCAGCACACGCCGGCTTCGGCAAACCTTCCCGATCGAGTATGCAGAGCCACAAGCTTCTGGTTCAGACGCAGATCGCGCGGTGCCGCTGCCAGCGCGGAGAGCAGAGGCGCCAGAGCTTTTGCAGGCATGTTGTACGAGATGAAGAGTTCGGCGTCGGTCATGGCCGACCGAACGGCAAGCGCAATTTCGTCGTCGTAGCGTTGATCAATGAAGGGAGCGGTGGCTTCGAGCTCGTCCACCAGAACCGCGCCCTCCTCGGCGGTGATCAGGTGTGGAGTGCTCGAAGTACCCTGCTTTTCGAGCACCTGCTGGTAATTGCGTGTATGCATCTGGTTCGCCGGTTCCAGTTGCATGAGTTTGAGATAATAATCGCGAGCTTTTTCGAGATCATCCGACTGTACGTAAGCGTGCGCCAGCAATTCGTAGATTTCGGTTACGTGGGTGTTCTCGCCGGCCTTTTGTTGCAACGCCAGCACACCCTCGAGCGCTTCCGTATCGTCTTTTACATGACCGATGATCGGCCGCAACGCCTCGATCAGCTTGGCTGGATCATTCCGCAACAAGCGGTCGGCATGCTGTTCGTAAACCTGCAACGCTTGACGGTATTGTTGCGCTCCCATCAGGCCGTTCGCGTATTCAACGATGGCGTCCCCATCGTCGTGCACATTGGCGAGCTTCGCGGCCAGCGTTCCAGCTTCGTCGAAATTCTTCGCACGCAGGTACGCCTGAAAAAGCGCCCGCAGTCCTTCGGGATTGCTGTCCAGATCGGCGATCTGCTTCAGAGCTTCGATCGCGGCCTTGGCGTCACCCGCATCAAGCGCAGCTTTTCCGCGAAGCAAAAGGGCATAGCTGCTACCCGGCTCCAGCTTGAGCATGCGTTGCAGGATCTCGTCGGCCGCCGCAAGTTGTCCTTTGGATCTGAGAGTCTCGGCTGCAGCAGTGAGAATTTGCCAGGCTTCCGGTTTCTTCCCCAGACGAATGTAGACTTCCGCCAGCTTTGTGCGCATGGCTACATTCTCGGGATCCATCTCCAGCGTCTTCTCGAAAATCTTGACAGCCTGGTCTAACTGGTTAGTTTTTAGAAATTCTTCCGCTACCTGCAAATACTGCGCGCGCGCATCGTTGAACAGGCCCTGCTGGGTGTAGAGCTCTGCCAGTCGCAGCACGCACTCCATCGAAGCTTTCAGCTTGCTGAGCTTCTTGTACATGGCAATGGCCTTCACCGTGAAACCTTGTGAAGCATAGGCGTCGCCAACGTTCTTGAAACACTCCGCAGCTTTATCAGTCTCTCCGAGGCGCGAGTGCAAATCACCGACAGTGTTCAACACGGTCAGGTCCTTGGCATCGTGCTTAAGAACTTTCTCGTACTCGGAGATGGCATTCTGTAGCTTGCCCTGCTGGACAAACTTCTCCGCAGCGCTGAGGACTTTCTGCTTATTGAAACCGAAACCAAACGCCATAAGATTGCGGACTCCAGCTCCGTGCTTCTCCCGGACTTACCGGCAGAACGAATGACCATCATGGCGGCGATACCAGAGACAATCCTGATATGGCCGTTCGGACATGGTCATTCTACGGCTGGACAGCCAGAATCGTATGGTTACCAAGGGTTACCGGAAGGGACTGTACGAGTGGGTAAAACCTTGACATCGGGAGATCTGAAGACAAAGCCGCTCTGTTTCGATTTTTCAATACCGACTTGTTAGAAGGCGCAGGGCTATCAAGAGGCGAGCAATGTCTATCCACGGAAATGATTTACGCTTGAATCGTGCTACGAACCAGCATCGCGGATTACTTGGCGGAGTTTGAGCGCCTCGGGCAGAAACCGGCCTATGCGGAGCACATTGGCTACCGTACAGTGTCCTGGACATATCGTCAGGTTGCGCAAACAGCCTACCAGTTTGCACGTGAACTGAACGCCCGCGGGATCCGCAAAGGCGATCGGGTCCTGCTCTGGGGACCGAACTCGGCGGCATGGGTGAGCGCCTTTTTCGCCTGCGCCAACCGCGGCGTCATTGTAGTTCCGATTGATGACGCGGGTTCACCTGACTTTGCGCTGCGGGTGTTTAGTCAGGTTTCGGCCCGATTGCTGGTCTGTTCACGCGAGCACGCGCAGCTGAACCCGCCAATCGTCTTGTTTGAAGAATTGAGGGACGCCGTTAACCGGCATTCCTCTGCGCCACTCGAAGCGGAAAAGGTACGCGCAGAGGATGCACTTGAGATCGTCTTCACCTCCGGCACGACCGCCGAGCCCAAAGGAGTCGTTATCTCACATGGCAACGTGCTCTCGAATGTGGCTCCGCTCGAAGAACAGATGATGCCTTATCTCAAGTATGAACGGATTGTCCATCCCATTCGCTTCCTGAACCTCCTTCCTTTGAGTCACGTGTTCGGCCAGTTCCTCGGCATATATCTTCCTCCGATATTGAAGGGAACGGTTTTCTTTCAAAACAACCTTAAGCCGGCTGAAATGCTGGCCACCATACGTCGTGAGCGCATATCCGTGTTGGTTTCTGTCCCGCGCGTACTTCAGTCGCTTAAATCCAAGATAGAGCGTGATCTCGAAGGTGCCGGCCGGTTGGGAGAATTCCAAAGAGAATTTCGGGGAGCCGAAGGCAGGCATTTCCTGCGCCGCTGGTGGATCTTCCGCCGGACTCACCGCCAGTTCGGCTGGAAATTCTGGGCCTTGATCTGCGGAGGGGCGGCCCTCGACCGCGATACCGAAGAGTTCTGGCGGAGGCTGGGTTTCGCCATCATCCAGGGCTATGGGCTTACCGAGACGACTTCGCTCATCAGCGTTAATCATCCATTCAAGGTTGGGAAAGGTTCGATTGGGAAAGTCCTGGCAGGCCGCGAAGTCAAACTTGCCGCAGATGGTGAGATCCTGGTGCGCGGTGGCGGGGTCGCCTCAGGATATTGGAGCGCGGGAGAACTTCGCCCGGTGGCCGCCGAAGAAGGCTGGTATCGCACCGGCGACATCGGCGAACTCGACTCGGAGGGCAATCTGTTTTTCAAAGGACGCAAGAAGGACGTCATCGTTACACCCGCCGGGATGAATGTTTATCCCGAGGACCTTGAAGCGGCGGTTCGAGCTCAGCCAGAAGTAAAAGATTGCGCGGTGGTGCCGCTGGCCGTAGGCGGAAATGCAGAAGCTTGCGCGGTCATGATTCTCAAAAATGAAGACTGTGATGCGGTTGCAGTTGTGGATTCTGCGAACCGGCAGCTTGCAGCGTACCAGCGCATTCGGCAATGGATGACTTGGCCGGACGAAGATTTTCCTCGGACATCCACGCAAAAGCCCCGCCGGGCGGAGATTGCCGCCGTGGCTCAAAGCATGCTGGCGAAAGATTTGACTGCGGCCGCGCCGGGCAGCGGCCTGGCGGAATTGATCTCTCGAATTACCGGTAGAACTCCGCAAAATTTTTCAAACTCTGCGCGTCTCGATTCCGACCTGAGTCTGAGTTCACTCGATCGCGTCGAGTTGATGAGCGCCCTCGAAGACCGCTATCAGGTTGACTTGGGTGAAAGCCGCTTCTCGGCACTGAGTACTGTCGGGGACCTGGAGCGACTGCTTAAGGACGGATCCCCTGCGCACGCGGCATATCACTATCCGGCATGGGTCCAGCGCTGGCCAGTCACGTGGCTCCGCTTTGTTGTCCATTATTTATTGCTGCGTCCGTCGGTGTTCATCCTGGGCTGGCCGAAAATTCAGGGACGCGAAAATTTGCAGGGAGTGAACGGTCCGGTGCTGGTTGTGTGCAATCACATCGGCGACGTCGATGTCGGATTCATTCTTACGGCGCTACCGGCTCGCATCCGACACAAACTTGCCACCGCGACTGGGGGTGAGGCCCTTGAGGCCCTGCGTATGCCGCCTCCAAGTCGAAACTTGTTCCTGCGGGTATTTGACCGGGCGGAGTGGTTTTTGGGCGTTTCGCTGCTCAATCTGTTTCCGCTTCCGCGCGAGGCTGGTTTCCGCGAGAGCTTCGCCTTCGCGGGTGAATCGGTCGATCGAGGCTGCAGCATCCTGGTTTTTCCCGAAGGACGCCATACCACCACCGGCAAGATGAATCCTTTTCGCGGCGGTGTCGGACTTTTAGTAAAGAACCTCGGTATTCCGGTTGTCCCTATGCGGATCGACGGGTTATTCGAATTGAAACAAGCGGGCGAGAGGACGGCACGGCCGTACCAGATCAATGTCAAAATCGGCGCACCGGTGCATTTCTCGCCGGATAGGCCAACCGAGCAGATCGCAGCCGAGCTTCAGGCTAGAGTCGAGGGATTGCAAACATTGCCTGACTGGTAAGTTCCACAAGACAAACAGCTTATTCACAGCTTCCTAGGGACGGCATACAGAAAACCCCGTACATGCCGAACGAAAAACAAAACGGGCTGATCTGGAGACTATAGAGATCAGCCCGCAAATGCGACGAAGGAGCAGCGCCACGGAGTCTTGCGCATGCGCAAATCCCCGCGCCCTGAGTTAAACGTAGAGTCTGATCTTTGCTGCGGTCAATTCCGCGAAAGTTGCAGCCCGGAATACAACTTTCGTTGCAGTTTTGAGCCGCGAAATGTCAAACTTCGCAGATGAATTTTCCGTACCTTGGGTCGATCGCCAGAGAGCTTTTGAGTCTTTCAGTTTGCGAAGAATACGAAGAATGAAAAGCGCATGAGTAGAAGCCGATTCAGTCTATAATCGCCGCGATGCCGCCGGTCCCCTCAGTGCTGGATATCATCAGTCGCCGGCTTGCTATCCCCCGTGGACGCAGCACCTTAATTGGTGTGGAACGGGTGCTTGCCTCTGTTCGCACCGTTCTCGCATTCAGCTCCCTGCTTCTTCTCTGGCTTAATCCTGCGGTGGCTTATCCGCGGGATCTTGCCATAGTCCTGGTGTACATCTATCTGGCTCACGCGATTGGCCTGCTTGCAATTGTCTATCTGCGAGGCGAGATTTCACCGCGGTTCTCCTTCCTGGTGCATTCGGGAGATATCTTGTGGGCGGCGGTGATCAGCCTGTTCGGCAGCGCAGCCGAAAACTGGTTCTTTCTGTATTTCATTTTCGCCCTTTTGGCTGCCGCGTTTCGCTGGGGGATGCGTGAAACTGCGATGACGACGGTCGCCGTAGTTGCAACCATGGCCGTCGATTCCATTGCACGCGCCCGTGCTCCACTCGCTGCCCATCTCGGGCATCCCTCTGTGGCAGGCTTTATCATGCGTTCCATCAACCTGGTGATCTTCTCCTTTCTGATCGGCTACATCGCCGAATCGGAAAAGCGTCGGGTCGCCGAGGCGCTGAGCATCTCCCGAATTTCAGCCACGGTGCGGATTGAGTCCGGACTTAAAGGCACGGTTCAAATCGTGATGCAGGAATTGCTTGCCTTATTTGGAGGACGTGAACTTCTCGTCGTCACCCGCGAATCAGAAGCTCACCTGGTGATGCTCTGGCGCGCGGAAAAGCTGGCCCCGACGGGCAATGTCGTGTTTACCTGGATGCAACTGGATGAAGCCGAGCAGCAGGAATACCTGTGCCTGATGGGAGAAGATTCCGCTGGAGCGGCGTGGCACAACCGGAACACATCCAGCGCTTTCACACTGGATAAGAACGGAGTTAGGACACGCGGACACGACTGCTGTCTCGCGGCCAAGTTCGTAAAGCAGCACCCATTCAGGCTTTTACTGGCATGCGCAATTTCTGCGGCCCCCGAAGTTTCGGCGCGACTGCTGTTAGTCGATCCTACATTCGGAGGCCGCGCAGAGACTCAGCTGCGGTTTCTTCAAGACGTTGCCAATCTCGTAGCCCCATCGGTCTATAACGTCTATCTGCTGCGCCGCCTCCGTTCGCGGGCCGCAGCCGTTGAGCGCGCGCGCGTGTCCCGCGAACTGCACGATGGCGTGGTCCAGTCCCTGCATGCAATTGCTTTTCGCCTCTACGCTCTCCGCACACGTGCCGCAGCTTCTTTGGAAGACCGAGAAACAGAGTTGCTGGAAGTTCAGCAATTGGTCCAGAACGAAGCCGCCAACGTGCGCAATTTGATTCATCAACTCGAGCCGCTCGATTTCGATCCGCGACATCTGGTCGATTTTCTCTCCGGCATGGTCACACGCTATCGTCAGGATACCGGGATAGGCGCCCAGTTTGTCTGCGATACTCCTCAAGTGAACTTGCCGCCGGCCACGTGCCGTGAGCTCGCGGGTATTGTGCGTGAGGCCCTGGCAAACGTGCGACGGCACAGCGGTGCACAACACGTGCTGGTACGATTGGCGCATCAGCAAGGCGGCTGGGTACTGGCCATCGAGGATGATGGTCGCGGCTTCTCCTTTAGCGGACGTTTCACGCACGCGCAACTGGAAGAAGACCGCCGCGGGCCGCTGGTGATTAAACAGCGAGTGCGGGCAATCGAAGGAGAGCTTACGATCATTTCCAGAGCCGGGCAGGGCGCGCGCCTGGAAATCAAGGTTCCCGATTTTGCACGCGCCAGCATTGCCTGAAAAAATTATGGTACCGAATCCAATCCGCATCGTTATCGCCGACGACCACGCTATTTTTCGTGACGGCCTGCGCCGTTTGCTCGCAACTCAGGAAGACTTTCAAGTCCTCGCCGAAGCCTCCGATGGCAAAGAGGCGATTGCACTGGCGAAGGACTTGCGGCCCGACGTCTTATTGTTAGATCTCGCCATGCCGCGCGTGCCAGGGATGGAGGTCCTCCGTGAACTGGCGCACCAGCAGGCCGCGGTTCGTACGATCCTGCTGACGGCGGCCATTCAGCCGTTCGCGGTCACCAGCGCGTTGCAATTGGGAGCGCGTGGCATCGTTCTCAAAGCATCTCCGCCGGAGATGCTTCTAAGTAGCATTCGTTCGGTATGTGAAGGGCAGTTCTGGGTTGGAAGCGAGCCAGTGGCGGCTTGGGCGCGATCCGGGCAGACCTCGACCAGCGGCTTTGGCCTGACTTCCCGTGAAATCGAAATCATCTCTGCCATAAAAGAGGGTAGCAGCAACCGGGAAATCGCCAGCAAGCTGGCCATTAGCGAAGAAACTGTCAAGCGCCATCTCAGCAACATTTATGGAAAATTGGGAGTTTCGAGTCGCCTTGAGCTCGCGGTGCTGGCCAGTGAGCAGCATTTAGGGATTGATTAGTCTGCAAGACTTTCTGCCATTCACATCGTCATTGCGTGAGTGCGTCCCCAATTGAGATTTGACGGGCACAGTGCCTGAGTCTCAGGCTATTATGATTTCCCCATGCGAATTGTTCATTTTGCTCTGATTTCGTTCCTATCTATGGGCTGCACCGCAGCCGAGAACAAACCCAAAGTTACATTAGACGAGTTTTTTAATTCCGTCAGCTTTTCTTCACTCGAACTGTCTCCCGACGGCAACTCGGTGGTGATCGGTACCGAACGTGCTGACTGGGACCAGCAGATTTTTCGCAAAGACCTGTGGCTGTACCGCAGCAACGACAAAGCCCTGACGCAGTTGACGGAATCCGGCCACGACACTGATCCCAAGTGGTCGCCGGATGGACGATGGATCGCATTCCTATCGGAACGAAAATCTCCCGACGATGATTCCGGCAGTGACGACGATGACAGTGGCTCTGACAAAGACGGTGTCGGCCAGATCTACATAATCTCCCCGTCCGGCGGGGAGGCTTTTGCGGTTACACAGGGAGCCGAAGAGGTCCACGCATTCAGCTGGTCTCCAGATTCAAAGACTTTGTATTACGCCACCCGCAATCCTTGGAGCAAGGCCCAGAAAGATGAATACCGCGAACAATGGAAAGACGTTGTGCAATACCGGACTGCCGAACGTGGCGATACTATTTTCGCGCTTGATCTCTCTACTGCCGCTTCGAACCACACTTCGGCTCTTCTGAAGAAGCGGACCAAAGCAGAACGGCAATCGGACGTGACTCCGGGCGCTCGCGCCATCGCCACCTCGCCGTGGAGGGTCAGTGAGCTCTTGACCTCACCGGATGGGACCAGGGTCGCTTTGATGACCAATCCGGTCAATAAACGCGAAGAGAAGTTCGACGATTATGAGATATACGCGATCACTGTGGACGGCGCGACAGCCGCGCGGTCAGCAGGTTCGGACGAGACTACTCCGGCCCAACGAATCACCCACAATAAAGCCGTCGAAAAAGATTTGCAGTGGGCCAACGACAGCCGTCACATTTTCTTTACCATCGAAGTTGGCGACGTAAGCGGCCCTTACCGTGATCTTCAGCCCCACCTTTATTCCGTCGATGTTATGTCTGGTGCCGTTGAGCAATGGGGAAAAGATTTTGCTGGGCCTGTGAACCAATACGGCGTGGCCGCACATGATATTTTGGCGTCCGCGCGCATTGGCACTGAAGTGCAAATGTACTCGGCTTCGATGGCCGCCCAACCGTTGCGCAGCGTAGGCGACTGGCAGGGGACCTATGACTTGGTTTCGGTGGGGCGTCACACGCCGCAAGTCGCATTCGTCTATTCATCTCTTAACCAGCCGGTCGAAGTTTATCTGGCTGACAACGCAACCGAATTAAAAAATGCGCGTCCGATCACTTCTTTCAATGCGCTTTTCACTGAACGCGAGCTACCGCGTGGGAAGCCCTATCGCTGGAAAGCAGACGACGGCACCAGCGTCGAAGGCATGTTGATCTATCCACCTGGAAGATTTGAGGCCAAAGACTTGCCCATGTTCACCTTCATTCATGGAGGACCAGCCGACGCTGACGGCAATCACTTCGAAGCTGACTGGTATCAATGGGGCATTCTTGCGGCAACCAGGGGATGGCTCGTCTTTGAGCCCAATTATCGTGGCTCATCCGGATACGGTGATAAATTCCTGATGCAAATCGTTCCTCAGATTGTCTCCCGCCCCGGCAAAGACATTCTCGAAGGCGTGGACGCACTGGTGAAAGACGGTATCGCCGATGCTGATCATCTCACCATCGGTGGCTACAGCTATGGGGGTTACATGACCAACTGGCTCATCACGCAAAGCACGCGCTGGAAAGCTGCGGTCACTGGCGCGGGCGCAGTTGAGCACGTAGCCAACTGGGGCAACGATGACACCACGTTCGACGACGCTTACTTCCTCGGCGGACGCCCCTGGGAGGCCCCCCAGCGCTATCACGACGAAGCGGCCATTTTCCAGATCGACAAAGTCCGCACGCCAACGCACATGGTCGCCGGCGCTGATGACATTCGCGTCGCCGTGCTCGAGGATTACTTGTTAGAACACGCGCTTTACTCATTGGGCATCCCAAACAAGCTTCTAGTCTTCCCGGGCGAAGGCCACTCGCTCGACAAGAATCCCTGGCACGGGAAGATCAAAGTCCGGGAAGAATTGAAATGGTTAGAGAAGTACGGAGGCGCGCCGGCGGAAAATTGAGGGATTTTCCCAACACGGCAGGAAAACAGCGCCGCCTGGCCGAAACCGTGCGGCGCGCTCTGGTTTAACTACCTAAAAATTGAACTTGAATCCCAGTTGCACCTCGCGCGGGCCGATTGCCGTGTAATTTATTTGCCCGAACGTATCATCGCCGAGATTGGTATCCGGCGTCCCGAATACCGGATGATTTAAGGCATTCTTCGCCTCAACCCGGAACTCGAAGTTCATCTCCTCACGTATACGGAATTGCTTACCCACCGATAGATCGGTTGTGAACGACCACGGTGTACGAACGCTGCCCAGCGCCCGCGGAGCATCACCTAATGTGTAGTCTGCGGGACGTACGAAATTGGGATGGACCTGAGCGGTGTTGCCTGCAAAGTAGTTGTCCAACCAATCCGAACCGTGGTTACGCTTGGGTGTTCCCACGAGATTGGGTCGTTGTGAGCCGTAGGTGGGGAGCGGCTGTCCGCCATCGTTGAGGAAGAAGGACAGCGGCCGTCCATCAGCGATGCGCCAGATGCCGTTGGTCTTCCATCCACCGATAATGAGATCCGCCCAGCGCGGCATATTCCCCAGGAAGGCCCGCCCATGGCCAATCGGCAAATCGTAGCTGTAGCTGAACTGTATTACGTAGGGAATGTCGAAGGTTGACAGACTCCGTTCCAGCTCCGGCTTGTTAGGATCCTGCAAGCTGTCGAAGCCTTGTTGCGCCCACGACACATTGGTATCACCCGAGGATGCGTCGTCGATCGACTTCGACCAGGCGAAGGTTGCCAGCAATTGCAAGCCGTTAGAGTACTTCTTCTCGGCGGTGAACTGCAGACCGTGGTAAGTGGAATTCGCGATCAACTGCGGTTCTGTAGAAACGCCAGTAAACTGAGGAAACGGACGCAACAACTGATAGTACTGAATCTGCGGATGGCTGCTGCCTAGGCCGGCGTTCGGGTCGCTGATAAGTCCAGCGAATGGATTGGTTACAGCGGAACTGAGACACGCGATTGACAGACCAGTCTGGCAAGGGGTGTTTGAGGAGAAATCTCCAACGGGCAGATTTTCGACCCAGGACCCTAGATGGTTCCGATCCGTTGAGCCGGTGAACGGCAGGTGAGTGCCCTTCTTGCCGACATATTCCGCGTTGATCAAAATATGGCTCGGTAGCTCACGCTCAATGCCAAAGCTCCAGCTCTGCTCATAGGGTGTCTGGTTCCAGCCCGGCGTACGAATGGGACCATTGGCACCGGAACCCACATCGTTCAACAGCCCGAGCGAACTCCCTGCCGGTTGAGTCAACCCAAACTTAAACGGATTGTTCAGGTTCACAAAAGGAGTTGCAAGGTCATTTGGATTGACGGCGGTCACATTTGTATATTGATTGAACCCTGCGCTGCCGTACGGGACCACACCGGTGACCCCGGAGCGCGACTGCCCGTAGTAGATGCCATAGCCTCCGCGCACGACTGTGTTCGGAACGACCTGATAGGCGAATCCGAAGCGCGGCTGGAAGTCGCTCCAATCGGTTACGTAATTAGTACGCTGTTTCGATGAGGCGAACACCTCACCGCCCTTCAAGGCAAGATCCACGGGCTGCCCGGTTACGGGGTTGGTGTAGGTAACGCTTCCACCATTTAGCGGGCTCGCGGCGTTCGGATCAAAATAATCCTGATGGTTGTACCGGTCTGTGCGAGGCAACGTAACGTCGTAGCGCAAGCCCAGATTTAAGGTCAGTTTCGGCGTTATTTTCCAGTTATCTTGGGCAAAAAAGCCGAATTGGTAATTCGTGGTGGCGGGACGGAATTGGATTTCTTCGTAGGACCCACAACCATTGCTGGCGCAGCCTTGCGTCATCTGGCCCATCAGGAAGCTCGCCATGGAGTCTCCGCCGCAGACGTCCTGCCCGTCGGGGCAGGCATTGGTGGCATCGGTGTTAAAGCTGAAGAAACCGACGGGAGCGTTGGTCTGAATGTAGTTGATCTGATGGATCCGGCTATCAAACCCAAACTTGATATCGTGCAGGCCGTGTATCTTGTCGAGGTTGACCGATAGCTGGCCGGTGTCCTGGCCCAATCGGTAGTTGCCGTAAGGATCGGTACCGATGTTAGGGCCGCCGCTGGGGCTAGCAGGAGTGTACGAGTCAATAAAGATTGCTGGCACTCCCTTGAATCCATTGGCCTCCAGATAGGCCGGGAATCCCAAAGTTCCGAGAGGATCATTTTCCCCATGCGGATTGTAGGCATCGGTGTGCCAAACTCCACGTGTGAACCCCAACGTCGCAGTCATCAATAACGTTGGACTAAAAGTATGTGTGTCGTTGATCGCGAATGCGTGGGCATTATCCCAACCCTGACCGCCCGCACAGGGATCGGTAAAGTTCTTGAAGCAATCAAGGCCCCCGCCTGTGGGGTTGTACTGATATGAGAATTTCGCGCTCATCAAATTGTTGTTGGTGAAGCGATGGTCGATCTTAATGTCAAACTGTTTACTGGAGCTGCGGCTCGCACCCGATGCGAACCAGTTTTGTAAAAGGCTCCCGCCGGTGACGTTGGGCTCTGGAAAGTAGCTCATCATTTTCTGCGCCACAGGGTCAATCAGATTGCCGGCGACATTAGGGTTGGGGCCGCCCGGGGTCGCGTAGGTGGCAATGTTATTGAAGGGAATAAAGGTGCTGCGCGTTATAACGCCACTGAATGTTCCGGAGTAAGGGTCCCAAATCTGACCAGCGTCCGCACTGCACCGACCTGCGCCATCGAACGTTCCTCCGTTTGCCGCGCACAGTTCGCCAAAATCACCTGCCCGCATGGCGTCGCTGGGAACGCCTGCATTAGCTGTACTCAACCCGGATGTGCGTGTGTAGTCATAATCAAAAAAGAAAAAGGTTTTGTTTTTGAAGATCGGGCCGCCGATGGTACCCCCGACGTTATTGCGGCGCAGCGGCGGAATGGGTTCTCCATTCCGGTTGGCGAACCAGTTGTTCGCATCGAGACTGTCGTCGCGGAAAAACTCATAAACGCTACCGTGAAACTTGTTGGTGCCAGAGCGCGAGACTATATTGACCACCGAAGCACCGGAAAACCCGTATTCCGCGCTGAAGTTGGTCTGCTGAACCTTGAATTCTTCCACTGCCTCTGGCGAGGGCAGATAAGTCACGGACGTGATTCCCCCATTGGGCTCGGAGTTAGTGGCGGAAGCGCCATCCAATAGAAAGTCGGCAGAAGCTCCGCGGCTGCCGTTGGAAACAAAGTTTGTACTAAGGCAGTCCGTCTGCCCACAGAAATCATTCATCTCGGTGACGCCGGGCGCCAAAGATGTTAAGGCCAAGATATTGCGGTCAAGCAAAGGCAGATCGTTAATGAAACGGCGGTTCACCACCTGCCCGGTTTCCGCGTCCTCAGTCTGTAGCTCCACAGCACCGGCGCGAACATCTACGACTTCGGCAACAGCGCCCACGGCCATCGAAAAGTCCACCGAGGCGTTCTGATTAACGTCGATTCTGACTTTGTCCTGGCGCTGAGTCTTGAATCCAGCTGCGCTTGCCGTCACCGTGTAATTCGAGGGAGAGAGCTCTCGAATGACATATCGCCCACTGGAATCGCTGGTCGCGCTAAACTCAAAACCTTTGTCTGCATCTATGGCCTTGATCTGGGCGCCGGCTACGATGGCGCCGGAAGGGTCCTTTACGGTACCAGCAATCGAGCCGGTATAGAGCTGGGCGTGAGCAGCAGGGAGGCACAGCAGAGCGCAAATTGCGAGAGCCGCGGCCACGAGACGCTCGGTAGTGGTTTTGACAATTGATTGCAGGCGGTGCCGTGCGATGAAATTCATTTTCATACGACGCTCCGTGTTCGGCGATGTTCGAGTTGGTCAGTGGTGGAGAAAGGAGACGCACCTATCCCCACTATTAAAACGTTTAATTAGCTTGGATTTATTAACCGTCTTGAATACGGTTGTCAAGACAAATCTGATGCTCCAGGTACTCACCCGAAGTCCCAATCACGGTTGCGCTTCAGTGCTCGGTAAACCCTCCTGGCGTTCTCCAGGTCGATTTTGTTTCAAGCGCCGGAAGGTCTTCAACTCGCGAGCGGCATCAGCTGTGCGATTCAGACGCTGATAGGCACGCCAGAGCACAAAGTGGGGTTCGCTGATTTCTGGAGAAAGTTTTGTTGCCCGTTCGAGATGTTGGCAAGCCTGAGTCAGTCTCCCATCGCTGATCTCGATTTTGCCTAATTCAAAGAAACCTTCCGGATTGGTAGGGTCGTTTTTGATCGCCTGCCGTAGCATCTGCTCGGCTCGACTGGTGGTGGCACGGTCGCCGGCATCGGCGTGAGTCAGCAGCATTCGCGCGTAGATGATCTTGAGGCGTGCTTCGTTCGGGAAACGCTCGAGTGCCAACTTGAGCGTGGAAGTTGCCTCAGTGATTGATTCCGCGGAGACTTGCGCCCGGACCAGCCCGAGCCAGCCTTCAATGTTGGTATCTTGCAACTGGATGGCTTGTCTGTACGATATGACCGCATCATTGAAATGGAACATCCGGCTTTCGATCGAGCCTTTCAGATTGAGAATTGCGACAGAGTTTGGAAATAAGGCTGCCGCTCGGTTAGCCGCGTCAAGCGCGACTTGCAGGAAATAGTGGGCCTCAAGCACCTTGATGAGATCAACGTAATTCGACTCATCGGCCGGCGTCAGCGCGATTGCGTGCTCAAACGCCTCGGTGGCTTCCTTTGGCTTTTTGAGCTGGTGGTAGCACCAGCCCATCAGGTTGTACATCTGAGCGGTACCGCCAGATCCTGTCAGAAGCGGCTCTAATGTGGTTTGGCATTGGGCGAAATGGCCGGCGTGATACTGGACGTTGGCTTTTCGGAATTGAATATCTGGCGAATCACCTGCAACGCCAGTGATGGAATTCAGTAATCGCTCCGACTCTTCGAAGTCGCCCGCCTGATCGGCGATTTGGGCTCCAAGCAATACCGGTTTGATGGCGCGCAGTGACGAGAGCTTCTCGATCGTGGCGCGTGCTTTTTCCCGCTCCTTAAGATGGTAGTAAGAACTTGCAAGGGCGGCGATGGACTCCGGTTGCTTCTCGATCTCCTGGGGAACCGAGCTCAACATTCTTGCTGCGGTGGCGTAATCACCCGAGTTCTCCGATACCATTCCAAGCAACAGCCGAGACGGTGCGTCGTTCGGATGCTCTCGCAAAATGATTTGTAGCTCGCGCTTTGCATCAGGATAGCGATGTAATTGCCAAAGGTTTGCCGCCAGGTATCGCCGAGAAGTGGAATCCTGTGGTGCGAATTGGAGAGCCTTACGAAACGCACGAGTGGATTCTTCTAATTTGTTGTCCATCGCGAGGACAGTGCCGAGCGTGCTTAGGAATTCTGCGTTCGTTGGAGCGAGCATCACGGCCCTGCGCAGTTCTTCCGCAGCGCGTGCCATGTCTCCTGACCGAGCGAACTGAATGCCCATATCAGCGTGGGACTGTGCGTCTTCGGTTCGCGCGCGGCCTGGGAACGATAAGGCCAGCAATACAGCCACGAAGACGCAAAGCCTAAGCTGTAGCTGCCGAATTCTCATCGAATCCACCCAAAAAGGCTCTGAGTACACGAAGCGAGTCGAATGATAATACCGCCAGTACGGCTACAAAATTGACGCGACCCATTCGATGACATAATATCCAGTATTCTTCAAGGGAATTTTGATCGCCGCCCACGCTACTAAGGAAACTCCTCAGAATGAATTGTCAAATCCATCAAAGAACTGGGCCAAACTCGTCGTGGCGGGAGCAACAACGATCAACGGGACGTTTTCATGCAAAGTCTCTCGAGAAGTTCGAACTGGACAATTCGAGTTCATGAATCGTTTTAATATTCCAAACCGACTGCCACTTTCAAGACATTTAGCTGTGGAGGGGCCGCTGACGAATTTCACACGGCAACAGCATTTGCCTCAGCAACAGAACCTGGATGTCTAACGAGAATTGACGGAGAGTGGTGATTCGAACTTGAGCCGCTTTGCGGGCGTGAGCGCAAGCGCGAGCACGCAGGCGAAATCCTGAGCGAGCGCACCGAGTCGAAGGACCTGCATCTAGATGGCGGAGAGGGAGGGATTCGAACCCCCGATACCCGTTAAGGTATGCCGGTTTTCAAGTTCACAGGCCGGATGTGATTGGTTGTGAGAATTTTCTACTCTATTCGGTTTTTCAACCGGTTACAAGACGAGCGTGTTGATCGGTTTTGACCATGAATGCTCGGTTCTGAGCATGGAACTACTACAGTTTTTCTACAGTTGAAAAATGGCCCAATGGAATCGCCGGACCGCGCGGTCAAGGCTCTGCAGACAACGATCACACCTGTTCACGACAGCCATCTGGAACGCGATGCGCAAACAGGCGGCTCACATGAGATGCTTCCTTTGGCTTTCAGTTTTGTTGCTTGCGCTGCCCTGTATTGCTTGGGGACAGTCACAATCAACCGATTTGTATCCGCGTTGGACAAAGGCTTAGGAGTACGCGGCAAAAGGGTTTCAACCGCTCGACTGCTTCGCAAATGCCGGAGAAGGGCTTCGCTTCTGCTTACGCATCCTACATGCTTTACCTGATTGATCGAGTCTAGGATTCGGTATCACATTTATTCTATGGCTGACGGGCTTGGCCCACGAATTGCTTCACAAAAATTAACGTGAAACGCTGGCTGAAAATCATTCTGTTGCTCGGCATGGTAACGGCCTTCTTAGCGCCTTACGATGCCGATTCAGAGGAAATTCCTGCCCTCACTGAAGCGACTGTTCTTGAAGAAGCTATCGCCGAATTACCGGTCTCGAATGATCAAGCCAAATCCCCTACCACTAAGCGTCCCGTTGACGTGCCCGCTGCTACTCACGCGCATTCTGCGCGCAATTTGTCAATAATAGACATCACTTGCGCACGTCTCTGCTAGACCTCTTCCCGCACCTTCGCGACATTTTCCCTAATGGTTTTTGACTAAAGCCGCGCTGCTAGCGGCATGGTATCCGTTCGCGGCGCCTCAACCAGGAGTGTTCCTGCCATGTAAGGAGGTCCAATGAATCGGCAAATTATAGGGTCGTATCTGCTCGCTCTGTTGCTTTCAGCAACAGCTTCCGCCCAACGGCTGGATGGCACTTTACGCGGTACCGTGCAGGATCCGGCAAGAGCGGTCATTGCGGGAGCGAACGTCAACATTACTAATCAAGTTACCGGTGTGAAGGAGAGCACGAAAACAACTTCAACTGGAGAATATGTATTTCCAAATTTATTGGTTGGTACGTACACGGTCGAGATCGATTCGCCGGGATTCGCGAAACACGCACGGAAAGATATCGAAGTATTGCCAAACCAGGTGATCACCGCTGACGCCAAGCTTGCTGTAGGCCCAACAACCACTATTGTGGAAGTCACCGGCGGAGCTGAGGCAGTACAGACCACGACGTCCCAATTGAGCAACGATTTTGGCGCGCGAGCCGTATCCGATCTGCCTAGCCCAGGTCTGGGCGGAGGGCCGTTGAATCTGGCTCTATTAGCGCCTAATACCACAACTCAAGGTGCCGGTGTGTTAGGTGAAGGCGGCTCGATTGGAGGAGCTCGGCCTCGGCTAAACAGCTTCAACATCGACGGAGTCGATGACAACCGCGTGGATGTCACCGGCCACACGTCGGAAGTCATCCCCGAAGCGGTCTCCGACTTTAATCTCGTGACCAACATGTTCAGCGCGGAAATGGGTCACTCGGCCGGTGGCCAGTTCAATATTGTCACCAAGTCGGGCACCAACAACTGGCATGGTTCAGCGTGGGAATTCAACAACAACCGCGACTTTAACGCGATGGACAATTTGGAAAAGGACTCAGGTTTGACTGCTCCACGCCGCGTTGATCGCAATCGAGTGGGAGCTGACATCGGCGGCCCGCTCATCAAGGACAAGCTGTTCATTTACGGCGCTTACCAATTCTCTGGCATTGGTCTGTCCGCAGCAGCAGTGCAGCAGCTCGCTCCCACGCCGGCGGGTCTGGTGCAGTTGAACAACATGGCGGCGAATGACACGGTACGTAGCATTCTCAGCCAGTTTCCAACGGCACCAGTCGCCAATGCTCCGTCAGAGACGGTGAATGGGGTGCCGATCCCGATCGGAACATTTCAACCGGCAGCGCCCAGCTACCTTAACCAGCACGACTTTAACATTAACGGTGATCTGAATCTGGGTCGCCATTCTGTTCGCGGCCGCTTTCTCTACGACAGGCAGCGACAACCTAACGTGAACCCGGATACGCCGCAGGCGCAGTTCACCGGATCTGTCGCCGCGGATAACCGCAAGATTATCATCACCGATGCCTGGACTGTCACCGATCACATGATCAATGATTTCCGGGTGTCGTACTCAAGGTTTGTGCAGGCATTCACAGTGCCCACGGAATTTGCCAACTTTCCCAACGCTAAAGTTGACGTGCTTGGTCTGAACATCGGCCCAGAGGGGAACTCGCCACAGAGCTATGTTCAGAACAATTACCAGGTCTTGAACAACATCAGCATTGTGAAGGGTGCACACACGTTCAAGTTCGGTCCTGAATACCGCCGCTGGATCGCGCCATCGGATTTTTTGCCTCGATCACGTGGCGAATGGGACTATGCCGATCTCCAAACGCTCATCAATGACCAGATTCCGAATGGCTTCAATCAGGCACTGCGCGGAGCCGGTACGGGACTCTTCAACGGCAATCAAACCGCGCTCTACGGCTTCGTGCAGGATGACTGGAAGGTCACGCCTCGCCTCACCTTGAACCTCGGCTTGCGTTATGAGTGGACGAGCAACCCGGCGGATGTGAAGAAGCAAACTTTGAATGCGATCTCCACGCTGCCTGGAGTGTACGACTTCCGGGAGCCAACAACCGACACGAACAATCTCATGCCGCGCGTTGGTTTTGCCTTGGATCCGACCGGTAGTGGTAGATGGGCGGTACGCGGCGGATTCGGCGTCTCCTTTGACGTAACTCCGCAAAACTTCCCGCTATTGTCGCTGCCTCCGCAATTGCAGACGGAGCAGAACCCCGATATCACTTGCGGGCTGCCGAGTGCGCCTGCTTGGTGCGCGTCAGGTTCGGGCTTCCTCGCTGGAGGAGGCCTGCGACAGGTCAACGTCCCCCCGGCCACTCAGGCGGACGCGCGGCTTGCAACCCAGGGCATCATTCTTGATCAGGTCCAGCCGAAGGTCTTGACCTGGACACTGGGCGTGCAGCGCGAGCTCATGAAAGACACCAGCCTCGAAGTTCGCTACCTGGGTACACGAGCAACGCAATTGCTGGTACAGGCCCGGAGTAACACGATGAGTGCCTTCACCGCGGGTTTGCAGTCTTTGCCAACATACTTGGACCAAAGCCAAATACCGGCCACCATACCGGGCGGATCACGCCTTTCGGACTTCGAGAGCTTCGATCCGTTTATCCATCCCGAGTTCAGTCTGGTGACCACGTTTCCACCAATCGGATCCAGCACCTATCACGCGGGCTCTGTGGACCTGAACCGGCGTTTCACGCACGGGCTTATGCTGCGTGCCAACTACACCTACGCACACAACATTGATGATTCCACCAATGAGTTGTTCAGTAGCGTAGTGAATCCGCGGCGTCCGTTCGACTGGCAGAACCTGCGATTGGACCGTGGCCGATCCGTCCTCGACATCCGGCACAAGTTCGCGTTGTCCTGGATCTATGAGCTCCCTAATATCAGCACCGATAGCGGGCTTCTCAAAACGCTGGCACATGGCTGGCAGTGGAATGGGACGTATCTCGTGCAAACGGGGCAGCCGATTTCCGCTCTCGCCAATGCCGACGCGAACGCTAACGCAGACACGGCCGGCGATCGTGCCATCCTTAATCCCAATGGAATCGCCAGGCTTGGCACGGGCGTGGATTATGTCTGTGCTGGCATCGGCGGCGTAACCAGCGTTGCATCGATCGCAACCGGTTGTGCTGGTGGCAGCGCAAATGTGGCAGGTTACATCGCGCAAAACCCGAACGCGCGCTATGTGCAGGCCGAACTGGGAGCATTCCCCACTGTCGGACGCAATACGTTCGAGTCTCCGGGGGTGAATGTGTGGAACCTCGGGTTGTTCAAGAATACAAAGCTGACGGAGAGGGCCACCTTGCAGCTCCGTGTAGATACCTTCAATACCTTCAACCATCGCAATTACTCTCTGGCTCAGCCCACCGTTTTTCAGACAGGTGTGCTGATTGGTACAGTAAACAACGCCCTGAGCACGACGTACTCGAACGTTACCTCCCCCCTGTTCCTAAATGACAGGCAATTCACTGGCGGGAATCGCCAGATGATGCTGGGGGTCAAAGTACTGTGGTAAGGATGGACGTGCTTTAAAGTACCGTAGGAGGGGCTCACAAGAGCTCCTCTTCTTCTTTTAGTTTCCAATACCAAGGGGGCCCCTTTTAGTTTCCAATACAAGGGGGCCGCATGAACGTCCGCGTAGGTGGCCCTTACTAGCTATTGCCTACTTTGCAGCGTGGAGAATAGATATGAGCGACCCGATTCAGATTGACTTCTTTCGTGGTGAATGGAGCAGGCAAGCCACACCCTTCGCATTTACCGGCGGCGCGTCGCAGAGCATACATTCGAACCGCACGACTTCTCATCCTGTAGAGCGTCCGGCGTTCGACGGGTGTCCTGGTTTCAGCGGAATCGGCTAACGTTATTGCAACAATTGACGAATCGCTGCGTTGACTTGGGCAGAAAACAGCATACGCAGTGCTTTGTCTATTCTGCCGACCTCGACCTATTTCATCAGCTCGAAGCGCGGAATTTTGTACGTTCCATCCAACACGGCCTTCTCGGGGCCATAGGTCCGGAGGCCCATGAAAACATCAATTCCAGGGATGGTTTCAATCCAGTTCGATTCCAAACCCTTGGGCGCGGTGGGACCGATATAAATGTCTATGGACCCATCGGGGTACTTCACCAGTTTGTCGAGGGATGAAAGCTCACGGCCTTTCATGCTGTTGGCGATGAAGGTGCGTGTGCGGGCGTCATAGGCGAACGCCGACCAGGAAAGTCTTTCGGCATCCGGAGCCGGTAATTCTTGGTCGATTCTATTGGACGGCCCTCCGCGTCGACGAGCGCGATCGTAAGCCAAATTTGTGAACGCGAACTGTTCGGAGCTGGAATAAACACGTTAGGCTGCGCCGGATCGGGAGTCATCTGTAGCGTCCGAAGTTCCTGCGCCTTGCGCTTAGCTTGCTGGCGAGACAGTACGTTTCGACCCCGGCAAGCACCTCTCCGAGCGACAGAACCCACTCCACCTGCGACGCTGTGTGCCGCCATCGGTGCCACGAGGAGGTCGCGGGCTCAAGTCAATCAGCGACCAACGCACCGACCTCTCCGCCCAGCGCGCCGCTACCTGACCGACCATTTGACTTTGCGCTCGGTACTGATTTTAAGGACTGGCGGAGAGTGAGGGATTCGAACCCCCGATACCCGTTAAGGTATGCCGGTTTTCAAGTTCACGGGCGAGTTCTGAACCGTTTGGAAAATTCTCTACTCTATTCGATTATTCAATAGGTTACAAGGCGAATGTCTTGATCGGTTTTGACCCGAAATGCTCAGTTCTGAGCATGGAACTACTACAGTTTTACTACAGTTGAAAAATGGCCCGATGGAAGCGCGGGATCGCGTTGCCAGACAAGATCTCACCCTCTAATTTGAGTGGTTTACCGAGAAAATCGCTCTCGGTCCGATTTCTCCCGTTCGCGATGGCAATCCGTCCTAATCCCGCACCTGCTCTTCAACGTCGCTTCCTGCACCGCTCCTGGCGGCTGCAACAGCTGGTTTAGCTGAGTGGCAGTTCGCCCTTTTGCGACTCGAAGAGGGCCGCACCACGTCGCACGCTCGGACAACGCAACCGTGGATTAGCGCTAGAGCGTTTCAAAAGTTGCACCCCCATGTCGGTCAATGACACCCCAAAAGCGAAGAAAAAGCGCAAAGTTATGATAACGCCTGGTATCAGGAATTGACAGGATAGACGCGGGCCTGTGCAATGGACTTGCCCAATGAGACGCTTAATCCTCCCACTTGCGTTTCTGTGTTGCACTCTCTCGGCCCACGCACAGGTAGAACTTTCAACGAGATCAAAACTCGACGGCTGCTATGAAGTCATCTCGTTATCGTGGAGGCCGCCAGACGAGAACATCAAATTGATCCCGCCAACGTTTCAGATTGGCAACCGATGGTCACATAAACGCTATTCCCAGCGAAGATTTTCCACGGGGTTCTTGGGTTGCTGAACCCAAGAGAATGAAGTTGACGTTCGGATTTATGGGTGGTTTCGCCGGGAGTCTAAAGGCGTCAAGCACGGGGGAATTCAAAGGTAAGTTGAAGGAATGGTCTGATCATCGCTGCTGGCCGGGATGGTTGTGCGGAAAAAAGCAAACTGGTTTGCTTCGGATTCGCAAAACAGATTGCGGGGGCCAATAGACGACGGTTCGCTTAATCTAAACATCGCTGAGTTGAGCGATCTCACGGCGAAGCAAAAGCGCAAAGTTGCGATAACGCCTTCCATGAGAAGGCCGGTCGGAGTCAAGTGGGTTCTATTGTTTTTTCATTGGACAAGGTTTTCTCCTGCCGAGTCGCCACTGTTGCCACCCTTCCATCCGCACTCTTCGTGAGCGCTTTGCGCCCGGTGCAAGTTGGGTGTTCTCGTTTCAGCCGGTGCTGCCATTCACACTCACTTTGATTGGGCATGTTGTTGCTCCACGAGAAAAGACTGAACCTACCGATCATCCACCGAAGCCAAAACCTGACCCGAAGGTGCAAGCTGGGCCGAGCCGTCCGAACGTCACCGAAATTGACGGAGGGCCGGATGATCCGCCAATCACGATTGAAAAGGAACCCGGCTCTCAGCGTCTCAAACTTTTAGTAAACAGGGGATCACGATTGCTGGCGGAAGCAAAGGCTCTGCGTCCACCAGAAGAGGCAGTCGCTGTGGAATTCATTTTTAAATATGGTCTCGCACTGACCGCGATGGGATTGCTCGATGCGATGAAGAAAACGCCCGAGTGGGCCAGCAATGAAGCGGACTGTCGAGAACGCGTTCAGCAGAGCGCAGCGGGTATTGCACGGGTAATTGTGCCTCTATGTTTATCCCTGCCGAAAAAGCTGCCGAAGATGAAAACTGCACACGCGTGATTGCCACCCGAAGTTTTAAGGGCAATTGCGTCGCCGTGGATCAAGCTTACGTTGCTCTAATGGGCGCGGCCCGCGCGCGGAGGACAATCGTTATGGCCGAAAAAAAACTTCTTTTCAAAGGACACGTCCTCAGACCTGGTGATTTCGTGAAAGCCAAGGACGCGCACTCAGGTGAAGTCACCTTTTACCGTGCAATAAGGGTGTGGGGACACCATGGCACATTTCGCATTGTCAGCGAGGAACAGGCTGGCACTAATCCAATCAGTATCACTGCACAACGGGAAGTGAGCTGAGATGAATCTTGAGAGAGATTAACCGATGCCAATCAGAATTTCAGTCTCAGGACTTGCCCAATTCATGAATGCCACATCCTTCCGCCAGCGGCGATTACTGCGAGACTACAAATTCCCATTCAACAAGGATGGCACAAAAAAGCCACAGATCGTTAGATATAGCGAGGCGAGGGCCACGATTCAGAAATATCATCAGAGCGACAACGACGTTACCGTGCTCCTTGAAGCGGTTGAGGCTTTGAAGAAGAAAGCCTCGGACAATCCCGACAAAGATCAGCACAGGATCGAGGACAACATACGAGCCATTAACGCCTACATGAAACATTTTCAGGATAACAAGTTTACTGTTTTGGATAACCCGCGACCGAAGTATGTTCACGGAGATGTTTTCGTGTCCGCTACGCCGGATCTGTATGTGGACGAAAAGGGCACGAAGAAGCTCATCAAGCTGGATTTCAGTTCAACCGCACCGAAAGAGGAGGTCGTTAGCATCATTCTGAAAGTCATGCACGAGGCCGCGATGGTCGAGCAACTGGGAGTCAAACCGTCGGATGTGGTTTATCTCGATGTTTCTCGACAGCAGCAGTTCACCGGAAAGAAATTGAACAAACGCTTAAAACAAGATATTGATGCGGCATGTGAAACCATCGAGGATATTTGGCCACGAGTCAAGCAAGCCTAGGGCATTCGCCAAAACTGGCGGAGAGGGAGGGATTCGAACCCCCGATACCCGTTAAGGTATGCCGGTTTTCAAGACCGGTGCCATCAACCGCTCGGCCACCTCTCCAGCTACTACAGTTTTACTACAGTGCCCGGATTTTCCGTGCTTTGTGTGCACTTGGCTCTTTTGTTTCCAACCGATTACACGAGGGCAGTGTTGCGGTTCAGTGGTTTTCAAGACCGGTGCCATCAACCACTCGGCCAACTCTCCGCAGGACCAGCCATGCTAGTTTACTCTAACTACCAGATTTCACGGCTCTTTCTGTAGCTATCCAGGCGCAACTCTTTCTACATCTACGGGTTAATATCTAGTGTCGGCTGGGATAGCGGGCGTTTTTGCTGCGCTGAACAGTTCGGTTAGGGCGGGAGGTAGGACCCGCAAAGGGGTTCCGATGAACACTTTAAAGCGCCATGTTCCACTTTTCGTGCTGGTCTGGCTGATTTCTTTTTCACCGTTCAAGGTGAACGCGCGTGGGCAATCTGATATGAGGCAAGGCGACCAACCCGGTGTCGCGACTGATCAATCTGCCAACGACGATCAGGCGGGAGATGACGCCGCGCCTTTATACGATCAGCCTCGGGCAGACGATCGCTCGCGATCCAACAAAGACGATCAATACGGCCCTGACGATCAGTACGGCACCAACGACGAGCAGGAGGCCGAAGGGCAAGATGTTCCTCCTCCGCCATCCAATCGGCCTGAAATGACTGGTCCTCGCCAGAACCAGGGTGCAGTGGAACAAGGCCAACCCGGCCCCGGTCCCAATCAGCCGACTCTGAGCGCGAACGCCGGAGACAATGCTCCCGACGCTCCAGCGCGCGCTGCGCGCCTGCAGTATATGACCGGTTCAGTCTCGATCCAGCCCAAAGGCGAAGGCGACTGGGCCAGCGGCGAACTGAATCGCCCGCTAACCAATGGCGACAACGTCTGGGCTGACAAAAATTCTCGCGCCGAACTCAGTGTCGGCACCGGCCTCATCCGCATTGATTCCGAAAGCAGCCTCACGCTAACCAATATCGACGAAAACTCAGTTCAGTTGCAGCTGCATCAGGGGGCGCTTATCGTGCACGTGCGCCGCCTTTACGACAACGAAGTCTGGGAAGTGGATACGCCGGACCAGGCGTTCACCGTGTCGAAGCCTGGCGATTATCGTTTTGACGTTGATCCGAACGCCGACACCACTGTTATTACGGTGTGGGGCGGTGAAGGCAAGTCGTCGTCAAACAGCACCTCCGTAGTTCTGCATGCCAACGAGCAAGTACGTTTTACCGGAAACGTGATTTCCGGACAGGTCCACGCGGCGCCTGCTCTGGACGACTTCGATCGCTGGGCAAGTTCGCGCGATCAGGGCATGGACCATTCGCAATCAGCGCGCTACGTTTCTCCCGACGTCCCGGGATCGGAAGACCTGGACGAATATGGAACCTGGAGCGAAACGCCTGATTATGGCGCAGTCTGGGTGCCGCGCGGGGTCGGCGTGGGCTGGGCGCCTTATCGCTACGGGCACTGGATTTGGGTTTCTCCCTGGGGATGGACCTGGGTTGAAGATGAGCCTTGGGGCTATGCTCCGTTCCACTATGGACGCTGGGTCTATTGGGGCGGAGCCTGGGGATGGGCGCCAGGACCGATTTATGCGCGTCCTTACTATGCACCCGCGCTGGTGGCGTGGTTCGGCGGTGGCGGGTTCGGTGTAGGCGTCGGCTTTGGCGGTGGGTTTGGCTACGGCTGGTGCCCGCTCGGATTTGGTGAAGCGTACGTTCCCTGGTATCACGTGAGCCGCGGCTACTTCAATCGCGTGAACATCACGAACACGCGCATCACCAACGTGCATATAACGAATGTGTACAACAATACTTACGTACGCAACGGTCGCGGCTCGGGTGGCGGCGCTTATGGCCCGCACAACAATATCCGTTACGCGAACATGCACGCGCCCAACGGATTCACCGCGGTTTCGCGAAGTACGCTGGTCAATTCGCAACAGGTGGCGCGTAACAACATCCGCGTTTCGCCCAGCGAACTCGGCAGAATGACCGCTGTTCGTTCTGTGGACGTGCGGCCCGGCAGGACAGCAATCGTTGGCGGGCAGCGCGCCGCCGTGACGCCTCCGTCGCGAAGCTTTGCGCGACCTACTATGAATCGTGCGAATACGGCGTATTCGGGACGGCCAGGTTCCGGCAACGCCGGAGTAACCCGCAACAACGGCGGCTTCAGCGATCGCGCAACTCCACGCGGCAACATGAACGTACCGCATCCTCCGGGGTCAATGTCGCGGGGATACTCGGCACCGCAACGTGCGTACGGTGGCGGAGCAGCCTATGGTCGTCCATCCGGACCCGCGAATGATCGCGGCCGCTCCTACGGCCGTCCTGCACCTGCTTCCAGAGGTAGCTCTTATGGTCGTCCAGCGGCTTCGTACGGTGGCGGCCGATCCGGGCCTTCGTACGGCGGGGGTGGCGGAGGCAGAGCGCCAAGTGGTGGCGGTGGTGGCAGTCACTCGGGAGGCGGAGGCGGCGGTGGCCGTGCATCGAGTGGCGGTGGTGGAGGACACTCCGGCGGGGGTGATTCGCATGGAGGACGCCACTAAAATTGATTTGACTCTAACCGCGCGTCGCCTTCGGGCGGCGCGTTTTTTTGTTGAGGGAATTTCCTTGAAGTTTGCTCTGTCAGTTCTAATGGCTTTCATCTGCCGCTGGCGCCAGATCCGACGTATCCAGCGATTGCTGGCCTTCTCGCGGTGGGAGTTCGGGCGTGGGTGAAAATTGTCCCGGGTCTTTGCCCGCGAGCGCGGCGCTCATGAACTGCATCCAGGCAGGCAACGCGGCACGAGCGCCAGTTTCTTTCGCGCCCAGAGATTTTTTTTCGTCGTAGCCGATCCACACCCCCGCCGTCATCGTCGGCGAGAATCCCACAAACCAAGCGTCTGTAAAATCGTTCGTGGTTCCCGTCTTCCCCCCGAGCGGGACGTTCATCTTGCTGGCTGCGATTCCGGTGCCGTGCCGTACTACAGCTTCCAGCATCGCCGTCATCAGCCGCGCGGTTCGTGAGCTGATTACATCCTTCACTTCGGGGTAACCCTCTTCGAGAACGCGCCCGTCGTAGTCTTCAACCTTTGTGATCATTCGCGGCACTACCCGGATGCCGTCGTTAGGAAACACGCTATAGGCGGAGGTTTGTTCCAGCAGCGTCACCTCCGCCGCACCCAGCGCAACCGGCAAGTACGGCGGCAGCGGAGATGTAATGCCAAACTTGCGAGCGTAGTCTTCAACCGTTCGGATACCGATGTGGTCGGCCAGTTTCAATGCCGGAATGTTTCGGGACTGCGCTAGCGCGCGCTGCAACGTGATCATGCCTTCGTATTTTTCATCGTAGTTGTGCGGCGAATATGGGCCCGACGCGGTTTGAAACGTAACCGGTGTATCGGAAATCGGATCGTCAGGCCGGGCGCCCTGATCGATAGCGGCGGTATAAACGTACGGCTTGAACGATGACCCCACCTGGCGTAAAGCCTGGGTCGCGCGATTGAATTTCGATAGATTGAAATCGCGTCCTCCGACCATGGCGCGAATATCCCCAGTCGCGTTGTCGATCGCGACCAGCGCTCCCTGCGCTCCGGAATCCTGCTCCAGGCTGACGACGGCTCGGCTGTCATGATCCAGTGACACCACTTTGACGAACGCAATGTCCCCGACAGAAAAGAGCCGCGCCGGTTTCTGCTGCGTCCACGCCACATCGGATTGCGCCAATGCCGCACGATAAGCCCCGAGCTTCAAACTGGCGCTGGTGGGCGATACTGCCGTCACCAGAGCATGCGCATAGCCGCCGGGTTCGATCTCATCCCAGTCAGGGTGTTGATATCCCGCAAGGGTTTGGCCCCCAAGCAAAACGTTGTCCAAGTGACCTCGCCACCCGTGACGGCGTTCATATGCGGCGAGCGCGCCGAGCACCGCGGAGTTCGCGGCGCGTTGCATTTCCATGTCGAGGGTTGTGTAAACGCGCAAGCCGCCCTCATGCACCTGGTCGGTGCCGTACTTGCTTTCCAGATAACGGCGCAGTTCCTCGACAAAATACGGAGCCTGGGAATTGGGATCGCGCGCCAGATTGAGCCCAAGCGGTGCGTTCCGCGCATCCTCGGCTTCGCGGGTGGTGATTTTACCGTCTTCGAGCATGGCATTGATGACCAGATTGCGGCGGTGCAGCGCCCGATCAGCATGATTGATGGGCGAGTAAAGCGCCGGAGATTTCGGCAAGCCTGCGATTAACGCCGCTTGCGGCAATGTGAGTTGCTTTGCCGGCTTGCTGAAGTAGAACTCAGAAGCCGCCTCGAATCCATAAACCCCGTGGCCGAGATAAATCTGATTCGCATATAGCGTCAGAATTTGTTGTTTGGTGAAGCGCCGCTCGATCTGGATGGCCAGTAGCGCTTCTTCGATTTTGCGATGAAATGACCGGTCGGGCGACAGGAACAGATTGCGCGCTAATTGCATGGTCAGCGTGGATGCGCCCTGCACTTTTCCACCGGACTCGATGTCGCGATATGCCGCGCCGGCGATCCGCCAGACGTTAATGCCCCAGTGCCGGTAAAAATCCTTGTCCTCGATTGAAATCAGGGCGTCCAGCAGCGGCTTTGGAAAATCATTGTATGAAGCCACCACGCGCCGCTGCAGTGCGAAAGAGCCAATGACGCGACCGTGGATGTCGTAAAGGTCGGTACTCGAACTTGGCCGGTAACTTTCGAGTTGTTCAACCTGGGGAAGATCTGTGGAATACACCAGCAGAAGGCCAGTCAATGCGCCGACCAGGGCCGCAAGAAAAACCAGTAACGCAAACACAAAACGGCGAACGAGTTTCTGTCCCGCCGGGGCAGGCGGCGCTATTTCATCCAGAACTGCTTTCATTGCGGATTGTGGTTAGGATAGCAGGCGGGAAGGCGCTGGCTGACGAGTCGCATTTACTTAAAATTTGCGGATTGTCGAATTTCAGAATTGCCGAATCTCGGAACACACCCCTGCAGTTCCGATCTCCAATTCGACAATTTGTAAATCCGACAATTCGCAAATTCAGCCTACTTCGTCTCTACCACCGGCAGCTCCACGAAGCTTGAGTGGTATATCCGCTGCGTCGCCTTCTGATAATCCCCCGGCTTCGCCCAGAAAATGTTCGGCACAAACGTCTGCGGATTGCGGTCATACAAGGGGAACCAACTGGATTGCACTTGAATCATGATCCGGTGTCCTGCCAGGAAAACGTGGTTCGCCGTGGGCAACGCAAGTTGATAGAGCAGCGGCTTTCCGGATTCGATCGGCTTGGGATTCTGCAGGCTCTCGCGGTATCGCCCGCGGAAAATATCAGCCGAAACCATCAGTTGATACCCGCCCATGCGCGCATCGCCGGCAACCTCGTCCGGATATAGATCAATTACTTTAACCACCCAGTCGGAATCTGTGCCGCTGGTTGAGGCCATCAGATTTGCGATTGGCTGTCCGCTGATCTTCACCGGCGAAGTCAGAACGTCGGACGTAAACGACAGAACGTCAGGCCGCCCCGACTGTTCTCGTTGATCGTCCACCAGCCACTCCGGCCAGTTCAGGCCGTTGCTGTATCCGATAGGCTGAATGGGGCGCTTGCGAAAAGGAACCGGCTTGGCCGGATCGGAAACGTACTCTTCGAACTCGCTATCCCCAGCTTTAGACGCGGTGAAACTTAGCTTGAGACCTGCATTCAAGTAAGCGTGGGTCGGTTTGATTGAGCAGCCCGAGTCGCACCCGGCAGGCCACGAGGGCAGCTTTTCCCAATGGTTGCTTCCAGTTTCAAACGCCGACACCGGGGGAACATCCGATTTGGGCGCGTCATCTTTCAAATAGTGGTCCAGGAACGGCCGCAGGATGTGCTGACGGAAGTACAGTCCGGTGTCGCTGTCAAATTTCATCGCACCCAGCGAACTGCCATCTTCGATTTCCTGACCGTGATGCCAGGGGCCGATCACCAGGAATACCTTGTCGTTGCTCGTGTCCTTCGGCTTGATCGCCTTATAAACCGCAATCGCGCCGTAGATGTCTTCCTGGTCCCACAGACTGTGCACCAGCATAACCGGCACCTTCAGCGGCTGCGCGCCTAGGATCTTATCCAGCGCCTGATCGCGCCAGAACTCGTCATAGGCGGGATGCGCGAGGATTTTGTTCCAGAAGCCGAGCTGCTCCATCCC
>CAVWQE010000011.1:0-258893 GCA_963757135.1 uncultured Acidobacteriota bacterium | reverse complement strand
TCGGGCAATTGCTGGCGTTGACCCCGACCAGCCGGTTTTTCTCAGTGCATCCATGCGGAGTCTTGTCGCAGATTCCCTCGCGAGTAGGCGATTCATAATGAGCTTACTTGCGATCACAGCGTGCATCGCACTTGCGATGTCGGTAGCCGGTGTTTACGGCGTAACGTCCTACACTGCGTCCCGCAGAACACAGGAGATCGGCGTTCGCATGGCACTCGGTGCTACTCCTGGTAACGTTCAACTCTTGGTATTTCGCCAAGCCCGTTGACTGACAGCAATCGGGCTGGCGATTGGTCTCGGTGCGACACTGGCCCTTATGCGGGTGCTTCGTGGAATGCTGGTAGGACTTGAATCTGAAAAGTTAGCTGAAATGTTGATCGCTGTGGGCGTGGTCTCAGTGACGGCTGCGCTCGCTTGTTGGGTTCCCGCGCTGCGTGCGTCGAGAATCGATCCGATGGCTGCGCTGCGCCACGATTAATTTAGAAATTCGAACGAGCTGAACTACATTACAGACCATGTGGGTTCCAACACTCGGGGGTATTGACGAATTAGAGGAATGATGTAACAGTGAATACTGAGCTACAAGCAATGATGCGCAAACCCCATACCGATTGCCACCCGACACCAGCCACCTTTGTGTGGCAAGGTGCGGGAGAAGGTACGGTCATGTAACGGGGGCGCATCCATACGCGTGAGTTTTCTGAGCCTCCGATACAAATCGGGGGCTTTTGGTTTTTATGGCGCATTTTCGCAATGCGCAGATAGGAGGCAGTGTCGTCTAACGGCCAGGATGCGGCTCTTTCAAGGCTGAGATAGGAGTTCGATTCTCCTCGCTGCTACCAACTTATGAGGACACAAACGATTGAACTTGAAGGCTTTGAAATCGAGGTCGCATCGGAGCTGTATTGCGAGCGCGGTGGCGATCACAGCGAATTGGTGGATATTGCGCGTACAGATGACAGGCGCACTTAGGACACAACGTCGATGAATCGGCCGTGTTGTGAGTGCGGTGCATGAAAGCGATACCGCTGAAAGCGTGATGCCGGGTCGTCTAGTGGCAGGACTCTGGACTTTGAATCCGGGTACGGGCGTTCGAATCGCTCCCCGGCAACCAGTTCTTTGACAATTTTGAAATTCCCTCTTCGTCCAATGGCAGGACGCTGCGCTCTGAACGCGGAAATCGTGGTTCGAGTCCACGGGAGGGAGCCGGAGCTATGGTCTATCGGCAGGATGGCTGACCGTCTATCAGCAGGGACGGGTTCAATTCCCGTTAGCTCCGCCAAATTGCGGGAGATTCGTCCAGCGGCTAGGACACTGGTCTCCAAATCCAGGTACGAGGGTTCGAGTCCTTCATCTCCCGCCAAGAGCGAGCATGGTATAGCGGCTGGTGCCTCGGGCCTCCAACCCGATGACGCGAGTTCAACTCTCGCTGCTCGCTCCAAGCGGAAGTCGTCTAGTGGCCAAGACGCGACGTTGCCAACGTCGAGAGCGCGGGTTCGAGTCCCGCCTTCCGCTCCAAAGTTGTGAGGTGGCGTAGCCAAGACAGCAAGGCATCTGCCTGCAAAGCAGATCATCGGAAGTGCAATTCTCCCCGCCACCTCCAGAGTTTTGCGCTGGTGTAGCTCAGTAGGAAGAGCGCGGGCCTCGTAAGTCCGTGATCGGCGTTCGAATCGCCGCGCCAGCTCCGCTGGTATAGCTCAACGGGAAGAGCAGGCGCATGGTAAGCGCCAGACCGCAGTTCGAGGCTGCGTGCCAGCTCCAAAGTTTGGCTGGTCTAGCACAGTGGAAGTGCAGAGAGCTTGTACCTCTCCGACGAGTGTTCGATTCACTCGACCAGCTCCAGATTTCGATGGCGGGATTGGCCGAATGGCTTAGGCACTGGATTGTGGCTCCAGTCACGAGAGTTCGATTCTCTCATCTCGCCCCAGATTGGGCGGTTCGTATAAGGGGATTACCCACGGCCTGCAACCGTGAAATGCGAGTTCAATTCTCGCACCGTCCACCAAGTTTGGCTCGGGAACTCGACGGCAGAGTGCTGGTCTGAAAAGCCAGTGGATACGGTTCAATTCCGTGACGAGCCACCAGATTCGTGACGGCGAGTGTTGGATCGCAAGAAAGGAAAATACGATGGCTGATTCAACCTACAACATAATGAAGCCGGAGAACGGCGTACCCATTAAGGCCTGGACCAAGGGTGTCCCTCTTGAGGACGCCGCACGCCAGCAGCTTTTGAATGTTGCGCAGTTGCCGTTCATCTACAAGTGGGTCGCGGCGATGCCAGACGTGCATTGGGGTATCGGCGCGACTGTGGGCAGCGTGATTCCCACGCGCGGCGCAATCATTCCGGCGGCTGTTGGCGTCGATATTGGCTGCGGGATGATTGCCGTGCAGACTTCTCTGCACGCGAACCATCTGCCCGACGATCTGCACGGCATCCGGACAGCGATTGAGAAGGCGGTGCCGCACGGGCGCACCGACAACGGCGGCAAGAACGATCGTGGCGCGTGGGCGGACGCTCCGGCGCATCACGCTGGAAGTGTGGGCGAAGATGGAGCCGGCGTACAAGGCGATCGTCGAGAAGTATCCCAAGCTGAATCACGTGCAGCGCGTGAATCATCTGGGAACGCTTGGTACCGGGAACCACTTCATCGAGGTCTGCCTCGATGAGAACGAGAACGTCTGGTTCCTGCTGCACTCGGGATCGCGCGGCGTGGGCAATCGTTTCGGCACTTTCTTCATCGAGCTGGCAAAGAACGACATGCGCCAGTGGATGATCAACCTGCCGGATAAGGACCTTGCGTATCTGCCGCAGGGGACGGAGCACTTCGAGGACTACGTCCGCGCAGTGCACTGGGCTCAAGACTACGCGCTGGCGAACCGCGAGCTGATGATGGACAACATCATCGCTGCCGTGAAGAGCTCGGGAGAAGTTCCGACGTTCGAAGGCAATGTGGAGATTGTCAGCTGCCATCACAATTACGTGACGTGGGAGCACCACTACGGCGAAAACGTTCTCATCACGCGCAAGGGGGCAGTACGTGCGCGTGAAGGTGACATGGGAATTATTCCCGGCAGCATGGGTGCGCGTTCGTATATCGTGCGCGGCAAGGGCAATCCGGAAAGCTTCATGAGTTGTAGTCATGGAGCCGGTCGCGCCATGTCGCGTACAGAAGCGAAGCGTCGCTTCACGCTGGACGACCATGCCAAGGCAACCGCCGGCGTCGAGTGCCGTAAGGACGCGGACGTCATCGACGAAACGCCGATGGCCTACAAGTCCATCGATGCGGTGATGGAAGCGCAGCGCGATCTGGTCGACGTGGTTCATACGTTGCGCCAGGTGGTCTGCGTGAAGGGCTAAACAGGAGAGGGCTGAAAACGCCCTCTCCTGTTTCGACAAACACGATCCGGGTGTAGGGTAGCGGCCACCCACATGTCTTGGGCACATGTTCACGCAGGTTCAACTCCTGCCACCCGGACCATTTTCTTTTCACGTTGGATTTGTGGCGCGGTAGTAGCGTAGGACAATACGAGAGGCTCATAACCTCTAAACGCAGGTGCAAATCCTGCCCGCGCAACCAAGCTTTCCTTCATCTATCCCCGGAAAGACCTAAATTGAGTCCGTTCAATGATGAGCAGGTGACCGAAGTTCACCGACAATGATCCGTTTGTGATTCGCTTGCTTGTAGTTCTGCTGTTGGAGAATCACCAGGGAGACTCGATGCAAGTCCCCTAAATCGTTCCCGGCAAGCGGACGTAACTCGTATGGGACTACAAACTCTGTAACGTTCTGTCAGGGTCTCGCACAACTTATTAGACAGTTCACCTTGGGGAAAAATGACGAGTGACGCACCGCGGCATGGAAAAAGCTCCAAACTATCACGCAGAACACCTAGGTTGAGGTTTCGGCTACGGGTGGTGCCACTCAATCCTGAGCGGGTCGCTGTCCTTGCCCTGAATGATCAGACGGCGCTCTTCCAGGGCCTTCACTGTATTTCGATTGGCGGACGCCGTCCGCATCTCCTCACATCCTTCAACCGGCGCAGCACTGGTCACTCCCGACCGAATCCGTTTCTAACTGGTATCCATGCTCCATGTGACGAATCAAGTCTTGCTCCGCTTCGGTAAGTTTGGGCGGAACTTTAGCGGCCTTTTTTTGCCATGACGCACCCCCAGCTCGGCAGAAAACTCTATGTCTCTTCGTCCATCTGTCCTCCAGCACCGGCGAGATCCTGTGGCCGGATTTTTTCTACATTAAACCTGCCCGCTCGTTCGCGCATGGTCTTGAACACTTCTTCGAGTATTGGCGGTTCGCCTTTGATCCAGCGCAGAGGATTGATTCGGGCTATTACAAATGAGCGCAGATACGGGCTCACCAGACCGCGCTCTTTAAGCTTCTTCACCACTTCCGCCACCTTCTCTTCCAAATCGAGCACGATTCCGGCCCGCTTCTCGTGATCCTTAATAGAGCGGCGGACTGGCTCGTCCGAGAATATTTCCAGCCGGCGCAATATGGGGTGATACACGCCACCACCAAAGCGTGGCCTGCGTTCATAGCAAACACCAAGCGTGACCAGCGCGGCTTCATCCAGATAAAAGGCAAACTGCGATTCCGGTCGGGATGCGTCTTCGTCTACTAAGCCGCGGTAGATGCGTATTACTTCCAGCGCACGTTCTTTGAGGTTATGGGCTTTTTCGGTATTCAGAGCCAGGATCTGCCACGCCACCTCGCGGTCCGATACCACCAGAGCAGCAATCGACTTGGCTCCAAGCCGGCGCATGGCCTCAAGCCGGTGCCGACCATTCGGAGTCCAGAAACCTTCACGCGGTGCGACAACAGCAATGATTGGGTCAAGAAAACGGCCAGTCTTATTGATAACGTCTGCCAACCGTTTGTGATGCGCATCGGACAAGTCCCGCTGAAAAGGTGTCGGTTCAACAGCATCAATCGGGAGAATTGCGATGAAAACAGGATGGCCGCCTAGCGGTTCCTTATACGAACCCACCACGCAGCCGCCGGCCTTTTCGATTGTGTTCCCAATTTCGGCGGCAGCACCTGAAGGCTCGGTTAATCGACATTCCGCGGGAGTCAATCCCTTCGTGCCCGCCTTTGCTTTGCGTGGTCGCTTTTTCGGTGCTGCGCGTTTCACCATTGTGGAACATTGTAGTGCGTGTCCTCGCTTGTGACGATCAAGGTGACTTAAACGCTGCCGCCCAGCAGGTTCAGCTGATCGGGAAGGGAGAATTCATGCGAGTTCTTTTCTCGGGTGTACACCGACCTGGGTGGAATTGTTGGGTGTACGTTGGGTGCGACGCAACCATTACGGCACTGACGTTATACGGCGAGACCGACGACTTCCGTATTGCCGACCATCTGTGAACTGGTTTGGTTTGGACAAGGCGTGCGGCTGAATCGATACGTGTGGATGATGTAGATTCCCTTAACCCTGCTCCCTGCTGCCAAACTTGACGATTCGGTGCTTAGTAATCGCGAGTGTGAGAGCCGTGCCGAGCAGTCTCCGCATTACACATTTCATCATCTCGGATCAACATTTTTCGCCCGGTTCAACACAACAGGGTAATGGCTTGGAATGTTGTAACAAGAAAAGATCGACCTCATTCCCATCAGGCATGGAGGCTTGCGCACCGGGCCGCGTGACCGAGATCGCCGCCACGGCGGAGGCGAACACGGCGCTCTCTTCGACCGTATAACCGCGCATCAACCCCACTGAAAATCCAGCATTGAAGGCGTCTCCTGCACCAGTCGTATCCACAGCATCTACTGAAAATGCAGGGACTGCTTGCTTGGGCATGGTCCCTCGCGCAATTACACAGCCGGCAGACCCCAACTTTAGCAGGACGTTTTTTACGCCAGAATGCAACAGGAGATCTGTCGCTGAATGAGTACCGCCGTCGGCGAAGTCGATATTGCTGTTCAGCAGCTCTTGAGCCTCCGTTTCGTTCGGCGTGAGCCATGACACGCTGCGAAGCAGGTTGTTCGAAAGTCTGCGCGCTGGCGCGGGGTCTAGCATAAGCGGGATATCGCGTGCCACAGCGAACTTAGACAGGTACTCGACGGTCTCAAGGGGAATCTCCAGTTGCGCGAGGATGAATCCAGCAAGATCGAGAACGGGCCTCGCTTTCTCCAGCATCGCTGGTGTGAGCTGGTTGTTCGCACCGGGCACGACCACTATGCTGTTCTCGCCCCTCCCCCCAGTTGTGATTAGCGCGATGCCAGATGGCCCTTCCACGGTATTTACGTAGGTCGTATCCACACCTACGGCTTCCAACCCCTTGCGCAATTGCCCGCCAAAAGCATCACTGCCGACATTTCCCACCATCGAAACCGGATATCCGAGCTTCGCAACTGCGACTGCCTGGTTCGCGCCCTTTCCGCCATAGAACGTATTGAAGGTGCTGCCAATGATCGTCTCCCCTACCTGCGGAATACGGTCGGATCCGACTACCAAATCAAGATTGATGCTGCCAACAACAACGATGGGTCTCTGCATAAAATCCCGTTTACCTATTGTTCACCATGGGCGCAATCGCGATCATGCCCAGCCCAAGCAGGAAAAAAATGAACATGGCGGGAATCAGTTTGCGGGATTCCGGTGGAGCGCTGGCGAATTCCTTCCAGATGAAAACGCCCCATACGGCCGAAACCATCGTGGCTCCCTGACCGATGGCGTAGGAGACCGCCGGACCGATCATCTGCGCATGCGATGCCACGAAGTTGAACACCGTTCCCGAGCACCATATGAATCCGCCAACAAAACCCCAGAAATGCCATCTCGGCTTCGCCTGAAGGTATTGAGACATATTGACGGGAGGAGTCCCGGTCAAAGGTTTCCTCATGAACAGGTAGTTCAGCGGGATCGCGCACAGAGCGGTTCCGATGGCAAAGAAGAAAGCTACTGAGTAAGGGCCCAACGAATGCTCTCCCGTCACGGCTTTGGTCACCAAGGGATAGAAGATGCCCATGAGCAATCCACAAGCGACGCTGACCCAGATTCCGCGCACACTTACGGAACGTCGCTGGCTCTCTCGACGACGGTAGGCGAGGGCATCAACAACAATCGCCAAAACAACGAGCGCCATACCTCCGAAGATCAATCCGGGATGGCCTTTCGGGGCGATCGCGTAATTCAAAATAACACCAACCACCAGTGCCAAGCCGATTCCAACTGGAAACGCTACCGCCAGCCCGGCAATGTCAATGGCTGCTACCAAAAGCAAGTTAGCTACATTGAAAACGGCTCCGCCGGCGACCGCAAATAGTATGTGCCGAGTATCAGCCTGGTGGATGTTGCTGAAAAATGAAAGTTCACCACCGCCCCAATTGCCTAAGGTCAATCCCCAACCGAGGCTGCCGACAACAATACCGACCACATAGTCCCAGTAGAACAACTGGAACGCGTAACCAGGTGCGAGTTTCATGGTGTTGGCCCACGAACCCCAGCACAGCATGGTGAGAATCATGAACGACAGAGAGATCAGATACGTCTCAGGTTGATACATGAGCAAGCTCCGCTGCAGTTGCTTTCCTATGATTACCATAGGATTTGCCTACTAGTGGTCTGATCGAAGCCTGATGGAAGTTCACCAGGATGGGCGCGACACTCCGGATGCGGGGGGGAAACCTGCTTCCGCGCTAAGTCGGGAGAGATGCCGATTGGCCTACCGGCAGCTCCGTCCCGGATGCTGCCAACGAACGTCAGTGAATTCTGTTACGAAATCAGAACAAGGCCAAACTTTTTTAAGACCTCAGCTCAGCTCGTTATACCCTGAAGCTCTCGGTTTTCATATCCGCGGCACTATCAATTTGGGTCTCATGTTAACGGTTCCTTCACCGAGGAGCGATATCGAGTGCCAGGTCTGCCACTTCCTGGAGCAGACGTACCAGAACGCAGTGCAGCAAATCTACGCTATTGCAGAAACCAGGTTTGACAGCTTAAACATCAAACTGCGGCAAGTACACAAGTGGCAAGACATTCGAACCGATGCGATCGAGGCCTTCTATGAACATAAAAAATGCCATAAACGCTCAGCGCAATGGAGTGAAAGCGACACCTGAGATCGCAAGCTTGGTAATTTTTCCCGGCATCTGAGCGACTTCTGGCAACGCTGACAATGACCGCAGTAATTGCTATCAGCGGTCTTGCAGTTGCACAATCTGACGACGATCGCTACACGATCGTGGCACTCACAAGTAAAGCGGTTTATACAACTCCGAATGCCATTTCGCTTGCCAAGGGCTTTCCGAACGCTTACTGGCCTAACTTATTCGATTTCTTGATGTCCACTTTGACTTGCGACATTGACGCCGCGCGTACACGAACGGAGTCCATTGTGCGCGCGAGATTCCAAATATTCGCGGGTGTAATTTCAGGTGCTTCGCATGCATACCTTTTCGCCGTCTGGCAAAGCGGAGGGAATGCATGAGCTGGTAGCAGCGCTTGGCCAAGGGCCACACAATGAGGAGTCGCAGCGCGATGATTTGTTGCGGGTGAGAAACAGTTAAGAAGGGGGTTCGCTTACACTAGAAGGCTCTCTCATTTGTTCGACTCTGCCATCGACAACCACAACTTGGTCCCGCCCCCGCGCTTTGGCCATGTACAGCGCCGAATCGGCGGCGCGGATCAGGGCCTCGGCGGTAGTGCCGTGCTCGCCAAAGATCGCAATACCAATGGACAGGCTTATCGCGCGTAGCGGCTGCCCTCGATGTTGCACTAACATCTGCTTTGTGGCTTCACACAACGCAGAGGAGCGCTGCTGCGCTATTTCCTGGGACGCTTCCGGCAGAATTACGGTAAACTCTTCCCCGCCGTAACGGCACACAATGTCTTCGCCTCGGAAATGAGCTTTGAGAAGCACTCCCAGCGAGCGCAGCACTACGTCGCCGGCTTCGTGGCCAAAAGTGTCATTCAAACTCTTAAAATGATCGACGTCGATCATCAGGATACCCAGTGAAGAGCCCTTTCGGATAGTTCGGCGCAATTCACGATCCAGCGACTCCTCCATGTAGCGGCGATTAAAGAGACCAGTCAGTGGATCGCGGATCGACTGCACCTTCAGAACGTCACGCATTCTCAGATTCGCCAGGGCGAGAGCTGATTGTTCTGCGAGGGTCCGCGCCAAACGCTCCTCGGAGCTGAAGGACTCGCCCGGAGCCGCAGCGGCATCAGACTCACCATCGGAACGGGTATCGAGGTAGAGGAGTCCAAGAGCCTCTCCATGGGCCATCATGGGTACACACATGGCTCCCGCTGGACGCCTGTCTCCAAAATGAACACAAGGCAGGGACGCTGGGTCGGCCTGAAATCGGTAAAGCCGGCCCCGTCGCAGGGCCCAACAATCTTTTGGTTCAAAGTGTCGTTCGGACAAAGCCGCATCCCCCCAGGTGGCTACCACGTCCACCATGTCACGGGAGCTCGCGGTGATGCAGACCGCGCCCGACGATCCGGGAAACAGCACCTGCGCGCTTGCGATAATGAGGGAATACGCTTCTTCGCCTGAGAGACAGGATTGTAACGACTCACTTAATTCCCCCAGCAGCATGATCTCTCGGTTCAGTTTGGTTGTTCTTGTGTGCAAAGCCTTGTATCGGACGACCTGTTCGGTGAGCTCAAGCCATCGCCGGATGGAGAAAAAAAGTAGCCCCAAAAGCAGTATGACTCCGCTTACGATGGCCTCGTCAACCTTGGTGTCCTTGTGCTTCGCGATCCAATCAGCAATTGAGCCAGTATCGAAGAAGGTGACAAAAACGAAGGAAACGATTAGGGCCAACCCAACAGCAAAAAGATCACGCTGTTGGGCTTCTCTTGTTCGGTCTATTTCCGGAAGGCGCACCTGTTCTTGGGATTCTTCATACCGAACAAGAAGGCGAGAGAGGTCGAGCCACCTTCGGGCCGAAAATAAGCCGACCACGACCAACAAACCGATGCCGGCAAAGACGACTTCGTCGAGCTTGGTGTGTTTGTGCTTTGCGACCCACTCCGCCAAGTGGCCGGTATCTAGAAGAAATACCAGCAGAGTTCCAAAAATGGCGGCGAGGGCCATCCCGATGAGATCCCATCGGAGTCCAGGCTTCGCCCGCCACGATTCGATCTCCTGTGTGGTATTCATGTCAGACTCTCTGAATACTGAGGCTAACCATTAAGCCACAAGTTTTCGTTGGCTTGCCGTGCGGCGATGGATTTTCTATTCAGACGCAAACGAGTGTCGTCTCCAAAAGAGCCTCCTCCATTTCACAGCATCCTATTCCGTAACTGAACACAAAATGGATAAGCCGACGTTACTACTGTCATGTGCTCCACAAGAGACCAAGGCTAAGAGGGGGAGAACCGAGCCTTCCGGCGCGCGGCACTTTCGTTCCTTTGTTGTTGGCCGCAGATTATACGGATGGTGACCGATGTCAGAGCTGGGTCAACACACTGGCGTAATGAAGAGAACGGATCGACCCGACTTGGCGAATGATTCTGACCTGATCCCCTCTTTCGGAACAAAGCTGAGTATGATTTTCAGCGAAAGGAAGGGGAACGGACATGTCGAAGAGCAATCACACCGAGGCGCAGATGATCGGGGCGCTGAAACAACTAGAAGCCGGGCGGAAGGCGGAGGACGTGGCGCGGGAAATGGGGGTATCGAAGCACACGATCTACGCCTGGAAGGCGAAGTACGGCGGCATGGACGTGAGCCAGGCGCAGGAAGCCAAGCAGTTGCGTGACGAAAACACGCCACGCGAGGGCGATTTCTGCGGTTGTCTGGAAGGAAATAGGAAAGGCTGCGACTGTGGTTATGCTCTAGCCGTCGGCTCCTGCGAGGAAGCTACCAGCGTGGATGCATGTACCGTCGCAGCCCTTGATGTAATCACTGCTTTCGCAGTTCCCTACCCCGGCTGTCCCTCGCAGGACCAGTCGGTTTTTTCGGGTCTGGATGCTCTCCAGGTTGCTCTGTTGAGCAGATCACCCAGCCTACTTCGGGTTGGCAAGTTTTATTTCGCCAATCCTTTCAGCCGTCGACGCAAGCAAAACTAAACAGTTGCTTCACCGAAGTCAACGTAATAGTCAGCGTGAAAACGAAATATCTGTGAATGGAATTGTGGAAAATAAGGTCTTGAGCGACCGCCGCCTGCTGACGTTTCGTACGAGCTCCAGATTTCCGCAACTGCCTCCTAGTTGCTCGCGGGCCGCCCAGAATTATCTTCCAACTGTACCATCGGCATCCGGCTGCGCGAGTTAGGGAACTAGCCTCTCCGGAGGGGCGTGCATTACGCGCTGACGGCTGTGCGCTCGCCTAATGTCTGGTCCACCGCATTCCCATCTCGAAGAACTGGTTGCAGCCGCGACGATTCACCTTCGTGAATTGCACAACACAACAGATCAAGCATCTCTTCTGCTGAACAAACTTCAAAGGAAGACTTTAAATTTGTCAGTTGAAGCAATTGTTCCACCCTGGGGGGCACGTTCATCAACTTCAGTCCCCTATTGGTTTGCTTGGCCCAAGCGCGCACCGAAACGAGCACTCCCAAACCCGCGGCATCGATTGCGACCGTGTCCACCAGATCAAGAACCAAAGTTCGGGCGCGGAGCTGTTGCAACAAGGCAACTCGCAATGCGCGGGCGTCTGGAAAAGCGATTCGCCCCGCACAGTGGACGATCATAACGTCTCCTAGCTGCTGAATTCTGAGATTGAGCATTAGTTACTCCTTTAGGCCGAAATGACCAATCTGAGCCATCTCGGGATCTGACCTTCTGTGTCTTGCCACGCCAAAATGTTGGCTATCATCGCGATGAGAGCATCCTCACCGATTTTGCGGCCCCATGCCAGTACAGATGATCACGTTTATCGGATGACAACTGTCACTTCGGACCAAGCTGCTGAGTACGTATCGTTTGCGACAAATCTGAAAAACTACCTCGAATCGACTCGGCCATCTGTTGTCTATCATGTAGTCGTTTGAGCAAGCTAAAATTCGACACAAAATCGCACGAATTCGAAGTTTTAGCCCTTAATTCCGTGAAATCATCGTTTAATGTGGTTTTCCGTTCGAGTCAACTCATTGAGAGTCGGTCTGGATTCTGAATGGTATCGGCGTAGCGAGTTCCAAGGTGAGCTGAAGAGCACAGATCAGAACAGCGTCGGTTGAGCGAGTGAGATTGAAACTTCATGCGCGCACTCGGGATCATCGTTTTCGGGGCGGTTCACTCGAGTGCTGACCGGATATTTCTTCATTCGGCTGGCATCCAATGGATTCAGGAGAGGCGCAACTAAGGAATGATCCTTCACGTTGGGATCAAGCCAGAGGTCATACGATTCTGGGTGCAGGATCACCGGCATGCGATTGTGCACCTCGGTCACCAGCGCGTTCGGTCGCGTGGTCAGGATGGTGCAGGTTTCGATCAGTTGGCTGCTCGAATCGCGCCAACAATCCCACAGTCCGGCGAACGCAAAAACAGAGTCGTCGATCATGCCAATGCTGAACGGCTGTTTCTGCTTGGATCCGATTGATTTCCATTCGTAAAAGCCGTCGGCAGGAACCAGACAGCGTCGCGACTTCAGTGCATCCCGAAATGCCGGCTTCTCCGCGGCGGTTTCTGACATGGCATTGATCGTTCCGGTGGCGATGGATGCGTTCTTGGCCCAGGATGGAATTAACCCCCAGCGCACCAATTTAAACGAGCGCCCTTTGGCGGTGTTCTGCCTGATGATCAGCACTTGCTGCGTGGGTGCGACGTTCCAGCGCGGCTCCCATGAGAAATCCTCGTCAATGCCGAAATGATCCCGCAGGTACCGTTCTTTAGCGGTGAGCCTATAGCGTCCACACATGGAAAGTTAGTGTAGCAAGACACCGCAGTAAAGATTCCGTTCCGCGCATCACCACACGCCTTTTTAAAGAAACAAGACTTCACACCGCAATCCAGGAGCAATTCCATGAGACTCCGTGCCAACGAAGTGTGCCCGATTCACCGATCTGTTTCCTGTTGTGGCCGGGAGCCCATGCAACGAGTAACGCTGATCAGAATTGGAGTGCAACATATTGAAGATCTGCATCACCCGCGAGGGTATCGCGAACTCCGATCACCGGCGGAAATGAAAAAGCTATTGCACCGTAAGATTGCCGAGCAGAACGGAATATGCGCAATCTGCGATGAGGCTTTCACTGATTACCACGACGTTGTACCAGATCACAAAGAACCAAAGGGAATGGGTGGAGCCTGGAGAGACGACCACCCAGAAAATATCCAAGCGGCACATTGGTGGTGCAACGAAGAAAAAGGATCAACGAGAATGTGATCGCGGCTTACGGCCCATCCGCCGTTCCAAGGAAAAAGTGCTCAGATCCCATCCCGGTTAATACGTTGTGGGCAACGTAGGCTGGGAAAGAGATCCTGACTAGGACTCGACCAAGTCGCCGTGCTCGTTCAAACATCTTTCAATTGCCCATTCAGCTTCGCGATCACGGCTTTCTGGTTCAAAGTGTTTTGATCCGCCAGCCGTTTAGAGAGGGTCTCCGCGTCTTTGGCGACGCGGTTACTCTCGCACCGGAAACGATTCTATATCCGACGCTGCTCGATTTACCCGCACCCGAGATTCGCGCTGACCCGAGGGAAACCGTAATCGCAGAAAAGTTGGAGGCGATGGTCAAGCTTGGAAGGGGAAACAGCCGGATGAAGAGGTCCACCTGTATGGTCCGTTTATGGAACTCGCTCTCGAATTTACGGAGTGATGACTACCCGCATGGAGCACAGGTTCTCGTGGGGAAGGCTCTTGAAAGCAGCTATGAATATTCAATTGGGTGGCTGGAGCTGGCCGATACTCTTCCCAAGGTTACTAGTCTCGAAAGTAGCTCAATCATCACCTCAAGGCTTGCAATGTCGTCTTCCACAATAAGCAGCATCACCGACCATCCATGTCCCGAATTGCAGCGGAAATCATCGACTCCAGGTTTGTTGGTAGTACGGTCTCGAGACAACAGCAAGAGCCCTTTGTTCATTGAACTCACGAGTGGACTCGTGAACCAAATCCCCCAAGAGTGCTCGCGAAGAACGTCGAAAAGCTGAGATCACAAATTCTCAGAGGATGAGAACAAATTCTTGCCTTGTACTCGAATCTCGACCTTCACAAGATACGATCGCACAGCTTCTGAATTAATGCTTATCCCTAGCCCGGGAGAATCGGGTACGGCAAGATACCCGTCGCGGTCGCGCTGCAGACGATTCGAAGTCAGATCCACGGCCAGGGATTTCGGCGCAAACGGATACTCACAAATTTCGTGGTCACGCAGGCCGGCATAGGGTTGCAGCGACGCGCTCAACGCAAGATGTGAAGTGAACGTGTGGTTTACAAATGTGACGCCTTTCGCAACAGCGTAATCGGCAACTTCCTTTGCGGGTCCAATGCCGCCTATTCTCCCACAGTCCACCTGGATATAGCCGACTTTCGCGTAATCGATGAGGTGTCGGGCCATATAGAAGTTATGCGCGGCTTCCCCTCCAGCAAGTTTTACCCGGCCGCTCTTCGCGCTCAGGGCGGCATACTCGGCGAGCGCGCTGGTGTGAAACGGCTCCTCGAGCCATAACGCACCGATTTCCTGCAGGGAGGGCAGCCTTTCCGCTGCGGCTTCGACGCTGGTGCCGAAAACTTGTCCAACGTCGATCATGAGGTAGGAGTCCTGGCCCAAGCCTTCACGAGCAGCTGAAAAATGCTCGACGTCAGTTTTAAGCTCTCCTCTTCCCACCGGTCCCCAACCAAACTTCACCGCGCGAAAATCATTCTTCCGCGCTGTGACTGCTCGCTCGTAGGTTTGTTCGGGGGTGTCGCCGAAGAGCTGTGACGCATAGGGTAGTTTTCGAAAGCACTGGTTATAGCGGAGCAACTTCCAGACGGGCTCGCCGCGCAATTTTCCGAGCAAATCCCAGAGGGCTATCTCCACACCTGACCACGTATGGGGAGCTTGCAGCAGATCCATGCTGTCGAGTTCAATTTGCGCCGCGATCCGTTGGATGTCCTCGGGAGTTTCGAGTTCCTGACCAAGCACCGAGGCGCTCACCGGCCGGCATGCGCCATGCGACATTGGGCACACGAAAGCGGCGATCGAAACCAGCGGAGACGCCTCACATTCGCCCCATCCGACCATGCCGCCCGAAGAAACGCGAACCAAAAGCGCATCCTGGCTGCCGTCCCCCTCTGTCGTCACTTCCGGCATGGAAAGGTAGAAAAAATCTACAGAGTCGATTCTCCTCACGCGAGTCTCCCGTGCTGCTGAATGTTGAATGCTGAGCGGCATCGCTTACTGTACACACGCCGTTCCTCTGTTGCGAGGCGAAAACTGGTTAAAAATATCGCTAATCCGATGCCACGAGGAAAGCCACTGCCTTATACTTCAGCCCATGCGTGCATTGGTTTATACCGCGCCGGGAAAAGTGGAGATCGAAGAGCGTCCACGCCCGACCCCAAAGAAAGGAGAAACTGAGATCGCGGTCAAGGTCGCGGGAATTTGCGGCTCCGACATCTCCGGCTTTCTGGGCCACAGCGCGCTGCGCCGTCCGCCGCTCGTGTTGGGTCATGAACTGGTCGGCCGGCTGCCGGACGGATGTCGTGTAGTGGCAAATCCGCTTGTGAGTTGCAGCCGTTGCCATGCCTGCAATTCCGGCCAGCAGAACCTGTGTTCGTCGTGGACCCTGCTGGGACTCGGCTCGACTTCCGGCACGTTTACCGAATACGTGACGCTGCCGGGCACACAGGTTTACGAAATTCCCGATTCTCTTTCCGACGGTCTAGCAATTCTGGCAGAGCCCCTCGCCAACATCGTGCACCTGTTCCGCTTGGTGTCGCCCGCCCCGTTTTTCCGCTTGGCTCTGGTGGGTGCTGGCACCATGGGCGCTTTGGCGCTGCTCGCCGGTCTTCGCATTGGTGCGCGGGATGTTCTCGCACTGGACGTCAACGACCAACGATTGCAGGTGATGAAGACGCTCGGGGCATCAGCCACGCGCAACGTCTCTGGCGTGGACGGGTTGAAGGAAGCGTTGCGGCTTGCCGGGCCGGGTTTTGATGTTGTCCTTGACGCGAGCGGTACGCCGGCGGCGCGTCAGACGGCATTCGATCTTTGCCGTCCTGGCGGCCAGGTGGTGCTGCTGGGCATGGCCACACAGCGCAGCGAAATAAATTTCATCACCAGCATTCGCAAGGAACATCGCGTAGTGATGTCATTTGCTTACACGCCGGCGGATTTTCGGCGTTCGCTGGATCTTTTGATCGCCGGCGAAATCGACTTGAGCCGCTGGACCGCCCGTATGACTCTCGAGCGCGGACAAGAAGCGTTCGAACGCATGAGCGGCAATCCGGGCGACGCGCTCAAAATGATGCTCGAAGTTGCGCCGGGCGCCTAACCATGACAGTCCCCGGATTGACCACAACCGCGGAGAGCTCGGCAGAGCGCGTTGTCCCCAAAGTTTTGGGGATGTCGCGCTGGCTCGCGTTCTCGCTGCTCACGATTCTGGTGTGGGGCGCATGGGGCGCCGTGTCCAAGATCGCATCCGACGGCGTCGAGGCCAATACCAACCAGGTATTTTTTGCTTTTGGACTGGCGCCGCTGATCCTTGTAGTCTGGCGCGCGTCACGTTCGCGCAAACCGCAAGAAGGTCACAAGATTGGAATCGCGTGGGCTTTTTTCACCGGAATTCTCGGAGGCGCTGGAAATATTGCTTTCTTTCATGCGCTGAATATCGGTGGACCGGCCTCCATTGTTTCGCCGGTGACCGCTCTGTTTCCGCTGGTCACGGTGATTCTCGCCGTCACCCTGCTGCACGAGCGCATTGGGACTGCGCAGAAGGCAGGCCTGCTGTTGGCATTGGTTGCGATCTACTTACTTAGCATGTAAACGCATAAACGTATGCATTCTTTCCCTGCATGGATGTCGTTTGCCGCAGTGGCCCTGGTTTTCTGGGGGATCACCGGCGTTACGCAAAAGCTCGCGACCAACAGGATTTCCAGCACACTGTCATTCGTCTGGTTCGCGTACGCGATCCTCGCCATCTCGGCGATCCTTGCGGTCTCGGTTCCGATTCAATGGCACTTGCGCACTGGAATCGCCGTGGCGGCGATTGCGGGAGGGGTTCTGAACGGACTGGGCGCGCTTACCAGCTTTACCGCGCTCGAATCGGGAGGCAAGGCATCGGTCGTCATTTCGTTGATTTCGTTATATCCGCTGGTGACGGTATTTCTCGCCGTCGCGCTGCTGCACGAACGCGTCACGCCGACTCAGGGATTTGGTGTCGTCCTGGCGATCGCGGCCGCGATTTTGCTGTCACTCGAACCCAAGGCGGCGTCAGAGTCGAAGTGAGGTTCTAAGCAGCTTCTTTCATGATGCCAGCCACATCAATCTCTCCGACCGAACTCAGCCCCTCCTGAACAAGGAAACGAACATCGGTCTCAAGCGTTTCCCCCGGCCGCAAGCTGCGGTGCCGCCCCGAAGCCTTCATGGCCTCAAAGTTCAGAGGATAGCCGGTGCACGGTTCCAGAACCGCCACATTATGGTTGCGCCAGCCGCCATAGGCCGCGAACAGCCAGCAGCACGGGAAGATTGTGGCGTCGAACTGCAGGGCGCAAGAAAGTTTGTTTGCTGTATTGGTGAGAGCGCACCAATTCCCTTGCATTTCCGTGCCGTAAAAGAAATAAAGTTGCTTCGCGTCCTCGGGCGGGATACGGCGCAGGTCGATGTCCCCTTGTGGCCCGCGAACAATGGGCCAGTTGCTGATCTCAGGTGAGCCGGCCAGCGTACCTGGAAACGCCGGTTCAAGCGCCACTTTCATCGCTGGAAAATCAATTCGATGTTGCGTCGAAACTGCCATTGCCGGATGCAGCTTCCACAGGAAAGGGAAGCAGTTTCTTGAGCGGTTCACGAAGCGATGGTGAAAATCGATGCACGCGCGTTTCCGGCTGATTCGGATCGTCTTTTCAATCTCAATCGCGCTGATTGGGGTGACATATCGCAATCGCACCCCGACATCGTCCGCGTGGGCGAATGTTTCCGCGCTCCATTCGCCGGTCCACAGCTCCCCGTGGTCCGGGTAGCTTTCGCCGTCAATCATGGCGACTTCATCGTTGGGAAACAGCTCGTCCCAGCCGCCGCTCCACACGTCATCGTAGCGAGAATTTAGCGGAAGACGGGCGGGGCCACTGCGCGAATTGTTCCAGAGCAGATCGGCATCGAGGGGCTTGTAAGTAATCTGCCAAATCTTGGCTCCGGCCTCGGGCAGAATCGCCACCCGCAGGAATCGGTTCTCGATCATCACGACGCGCAGGCCGCGATAGCTCCAATCTGCGTTCACAGACAATTCCGGCACATCAATCCTTTCCTTCGACAAACTAGTTCACGGCTTGGGAGTAGCGCCAGCGTGTACGGTGGCGTTTCCGCTTCGGTGAATGTACTTCGGCGGCGTAGACGCCTGGTCGATTTCGACCTTAGCTTCTCCACTCGCCACCAGCCCGCAATCAAATCGAACTTTGGAAAATTCGGCCGAGCTTCGTCCTGAGAAGCGCGCCTCGCTGGTGGCTAAATCAGGACGCTCTGCGGCAAGGCGCAATGCTCCGACGGTGGAATTCTCGATTCGTATGACAGAGTCGCCGGCACCTGCGAGCCAGTCGGCGTAAACATTCGAGTCGCGGACGGTGAGCTTTGCGTGATCGTTGGCGACCAACTCATCAATGACGCTGTGATCGAAGGTGAGATCCGCGCGGCCCCCCGCGTAGACATCCCAGGTGTCAACGTTCACGCTCTTGAGCGTGAGTTGAAAGGGACAATCGGAAGCGCCGGCTTGTGGAAAAACCGCAGGCGCGTTCTCCGTTCCCGTCTGGCCGTGCGGCAAGCGCAAGCTTCCGTGGCAGTCGGGAAACATGGCCAGCTGCACGCGGGCCATCTGGCTAAGCGTTGCCTGGCTGCTTCCGTGAACGTACAACAGAAAAATCTGGATGCGGGTGTCGGTCAAACGTGCCTTGGCGCCAGAGCCAAGCGCGAGTTCCTTATCGAAGGGCTTTTCGGTCGGGATGTCGGAAAAGGTGAGGCGGTCGCCATCGCCAGTGTGAGTGGAGAGAAACACCAGGTCCAGATGGCTCGCGGAAACCGTGCTCGCTTTCGAGATTTCAAGTTCGAATATTTTGAAGTGATTGAGCTTCGCATCAACATGATCGAGATGAAACTCGGAGTTCATGGTGTCGAATCCGTCCACCTCGAGCTTGCCCTTTAAGACCCAGATCGGATGTGCGCTCCCCACAGGCCGTATGCTGGAATTGTGAATCACCAGATTGGCCGGCCCCTGGCAGTGCAGGTTGCTGGTGCCGTTCGCCGAGTTCGGCGGATCGGAAACGATGAGCTTAACGTCACGAAGCTCCAGGGTCGCGCCTTCGGCAATCTCAACCGGCGCATTCAATTGGAGCGTGAGCTTTCGCAGAATCACATGCCCGGTGATACTAAGTTTTGTGTCCTGCTGAAATGTTCCGGGGCCCTCGACCACAACTCCGCCGTGCAAGGTCGGCAGCGGTCGAGCGCCAGGAGCGGAGCCCGCCAACAGTGTGGCCAGAGAGATGAGAGCAAGTAGGTTCATGGGTGCCGTCAACTTCGTTGCCGCGCAAGAATAACGAATTACTATTCAGAAAGGACGTTAATTATCTAATATTCCTTTCGAAATTTGATCAGCTGCCCGCATGAGCCAGGACGACTGTCGTATGCTGAGGCTTTGGTTCCCATGTATCCGCTTGGCGTAAATCTGCGTCGTTCATGCTGCCTGCTTGTTTTCCTGGCGTCGTTCTCGTCGTCCGCCTGGTCGCAAAGACGTGGGGCCACGCCTGCACAGCAGCAGTTTGAATCGATCTTGCATAACGCTTTCGAGCTTCATAAGCAGGACCAATATGCGGAAGCAATTCCCCTGCTCGAAAGCGCGTACAAAATCCGGCCCGGGGACTACTTCGTCAATTTGTTGCTCGGCATCGACCTGCTTCGGACCGGGAAGTCTCTGCGTGCCGTCCTGTTTCTTAAGGCGGCGGCCAAGCTGCGTCCCCAGGAAGAATTTCCGCTCGAGTATCTGGGCGAAGCCCAGGCGGGACTCGGGAATTACAGCGAAGCGGCCCGCGCCTACTTGGCGGCCCAGCAAGCAAGCCCTGAGTCGACGCAGGCTGCAATTACCCTGACCGACTTCAGCCTTGATCGGTTCGCGCAGCTCGCGGCCGAGCTGCGCAGTTCGCAAGCTGGGCTTGCTGCCGAGTATCGTCTCCAGGCGCTTTCGACCTCAGCGAACGATGCCTATAAGCTCGAACTTCTTCTTCGTGCGGCAGGACTGGATGACGATTCCCCCGGCATCTGGAGCGAAATCGCATTTGTTCAATGCACCTCCGGCGACACCGTCGCCGCTCGCGAATCGGTCGACCGTGTTTTGAAGAAAGATCCGAGTGATCTGCGTGCATGGGAAGTGCAAACCTTCATTGCCGCGAAGGACAGCGACGCGACGGCAGTCGTAGATCATATAAACGCAATCGCTGGACGCTCGTCGTTCGCATTGGCCCAGACCCTGCGTGACTGGCCTGCCGGCTTGCACATCCCGGACCCCTCCGCAGCGAAAGGCGCGGCTGTTCAGTTCTTGAAATGCTTGAAAGGGCCGCACTGCGATCCGAATTCTTTGTCGAAGTCCGCATCGTCGAAGTCTGCGTCCTCGAACTCGGCGTCAAGCAGGCCGCAGCATCCATCCATTCCTGCGGAGCAGCTCTATCGCGAGCAGAGATGGGAAAAACTGGCCGAGCTCGCCGTTCCGGAGTCGAATTATCACGCACTCTGGCGCGGCATAGCGTTCGCTCATATCGACCGCTGCGCCGACGCGATTCCGGTGCTGGAACACAGCATCCAGGATTCTGCATCGGCGGAAGCCTCGTTCTGGCTTTCCGCTTGCTACTCTCGCGAGGCGGCTGTTGCGGCCGAACGCGTGCAAAAGGCGAGCGGCGACGACGTCGCCTCGCACATCATCCGTGGCGATGTTCTGCTGCGGCTTCAAGGCAACGCAAAAGCTGCAATTCAGGAATACCAGGCAGCGCTGTCGCGAAGAACCAATGACGCGTCTCTCTGGGCGCGGCTCGCTGAATCGCAGCTCGGCGCAGAGCAGCTCGAGTCCGCCGAGCAGAGCGCACAGGCTGCGCTGAAATTCGAAGCCCGGTGTCTTCCTGCGAAGCGGGTGCTGGCCAAAACCGCCATGCAGCGGCGTGACTATCCAATGGCGCTCGCGTATCTTCGGGAACTCGTTGCGCACGATCCCCGCGACGTTACCACTCGCGTGGAACTGGGGACGGCTTGCGCGCAAACCGGCGCCCTACAGGAAGCGCTGGAGAATCTTGCTCCGGCGCTGCAGCAGGGTTATCCGGACGAAAAAGGCAGCCTGCATTATCTTCTGGGCATGGTGCTGCGCAAGATGGGAAAGGACAACGAGGCCGAGCAGGCATTTCAGGCCGCGCGCGAGATATCGGACCGCTTCCAGCAGGAGTCCCGTCAGTCCAAACATGATGAATAACAGCCGGCTGGGTCTGAATCGTCGCGACTTTGCCCGGCTCTTGGCCATGGGCACGGGCCTTGCCAATCCACTGTTGAAGGCCTTCGCCGCAGAAGCTTTCGCGCCGATACAACTGCAAAACGTCGCACCCGCTTGTGGTCTTGATTTCGTTTTGCGCAATGACGCCGCGGGCCGCAAATACCAGGTCGAAACCGTTCTCGGCGGCTTAGGCGTGATTGATTTCGACAACGACGGCTGGCCCGACCTCTACTGCGTGAATGGCGCGTGGCTTCCATCGCTGCAAAAGAGCGATCCTCGATTCTTCAATCGCCTGTACCGCAATAACCGCAACGGAACTTTCACCGACATCACCGAAAAAGCCGGAGTCCAGGGACGCGGCTACGAAATGGGAGTCGCAGTCGGTGATTACAACAACGACGGGTTGGAAGATCTGTTTGTGGTCGGGGTGCATGGAAACACGCTTTATCGCAACAACGGCGACGGCACCTTCACCGACGTCACACAAGCTGCGGGCGTTGGCGGAACTGACCCGGCCGTCAAGCTGCTCTGGTCCGTGGCTGCTGCGTGGATTGACTACGACAACGACGGCTTCCTCGATCTGCTGGTCTCAAATTATTGTGACTGGACGGCCGGCACAGATCCCATTTGCGGCGGCCTGCAACCATCGAGCCGGACCTACTGCCATCCTGACATGTATCGTGCTGAGCCCGTGCTGCTGTATCACAACAATGGCAACGGCACATTTACGGAAGTCTCGCGCGAAGCCGGGTTGCAAAAAATCCTGGGCAAAGGGATGGGCGTGGCGCTTGCCGATTTCGATGGGAACGGGAAGCTGGACGCCTTCATAGCCAACGACAACGATCGCAACTTGCTTCTACGCAATCGCGGCAACGGAAAATTTCAAGAAGCCGGGATGGAAGCAGGTATCGCATACAACGGCGACGGCCGGCAGATTTCCGGGATGGGAGCTGACGCGCGCGACTTTGACGGCGACGGGAATCCCGATATCGTCATGACCGGCCTGCGCGGCGAAACCTTCGAACTTTTTCGCAACCGCGGCGACGGTACGTTCGAGGACGCGAGCGCCTTCAGCGGGCTGCTGGATCTGAGCCGCGGTTGGAACGGATGGGGATGCGGTCTGGTCGATCTGGATAACGACGGCTGGCTCGATCTTTTTGTCGCAAACGGAGGTCTGGATGCAAGCGAGCCGCAGCCCAACCGGATCTTCAGAAATCAGAACGGCAAATTTTCCGATGTCTCTGCGCAGGTCGGTGCGGACTTCTCCCAAGTTGGTTTGCACCGCGGTTGCGCATTCGCCGACTTCGACAACGATGGCCGTCTCGATATCGCGGTGACGGCCATCAATGGGCCCACCGAATTGTGGGTGAACCGCAGCCCGCTCCAACATTGGCTGCAAATCAAATTAACCGGAACAAAGAGCAACCGTTCCGCGATCGGCGCGCGAGTCATTTGCCGGGGCAGCCGGAAACAAACTTCGATGGTCACAAGCAGTGTTGGATATGCGTCGGCCAGCGACCTCAGAGTTCATTTCGGCCTCGGGAACGACCGTAAAGTGGTGCTCGAAATTCACTGGCCTTCGGGCATGGTTCAAACCATGACCGAGGTTGCGGCCGATCAAATCCTGCACGTCACCGAGCCGAAAACCTCTCCTTCTTTGCCTCAACACGGGCAATAGCTGGTCAATTAAACACAAGAAAAATCCTGATCCTGGATGGATAAACGGCAGAGCCCATTCAATAATGTGTCGGCAATATCGTGTATGTAGTCTCGTGGCGCTACATACTCCTTCGCGAAAAATGAGGAGAAATAATGATGAATCTATGGCGGGGGCGGGGACCGTTGGGTCAAAAAGGCTCGCTTGCACTGGTCTTGGTGTCGCTTTTGGCGGGCGGTTTGCGGATTGCGGCAGCGCAGTCCACCAATGGACAAATCAGCGGCCTTGTCGCTGATTCGAGCGGGGCGGCCCTCGTCGACGCCGATGTGATGGCGGTGAATTCCAAGACCGGCGTTGTCATTACGACCAAAACGAATGGGTCCGGCGTGTACATGCTTCCCCAATTATTGCCCGGCACCTACACAATCACAGTGGCTAAGCAGGGTTTCGGCACCACGAATCACACCGACCTCATCCTCCGCACCGGCGACAAGCTCGCTCTCAATTTCAACCTGAAGCCAGGTGCGGTCCAGGAGACAGTGACCGTGACCGCTACGGCGCTGCTCAACGCGGACCAGTCCGCCAGCGCGCAGGTGCTCGACAATAAAATGATCACCGAGTTGCCACAACTGAGTCGCAACACGCTCGATTTAGCCGGCGTCACCCCCGCGATTCAGGGACAAGGCCCGCCAGCCGACCAGATTTCAACTCTGGGCAATGCGACTTATTTCATCGCCAACTCCGGCAACTCTTATTCAATTGGCGGCGGGCAGGTAAACGGAACGAACATTTCCGTTGATGGCAATCAGGTGCAGGACCAGGAATTCAATGCCACAAATCGTTCCGTGCCGACGCCGGATGAAGTCGGCGAATTCCGTGTAGAAAACGGAGTGCTAACTGCAGACCATGGGCGCTATTCTGGCGGCATCATTTCCGTGAACACGCAGAGCGGGACGAATAAATATCATGGCCGCCTTTTCGAGTATTTCCGCAATCAGATTCTGAACGCCAACCAGTGGGGGCAAAACGCGCTCAATGTGCCACGGCAGGCTTTTCATCAGAACAATTACGGGCTCACCTTCGGCGGTCCGGTAAATATCCCGCGCGTTTATTCCGGTAAAGATAAGACATTCTTCTTCTTCGGATGGGAAGGCGAGCGCTTCAATCAGAGCCAGAACGTTATCAGCAGCGTTCCAACACTGCTGAACCGGCAGGGCGATTTTTCGCAGACGGTTATTAACTTCCAAAACGGTAACCCTGTATATGCCACTCTTTACGATCCTTTTCATGGATTCAATAGTGGCGGCAATTGGGTCCGTCCACAGTATGCGCAGTCGAAGATTTGTTCACAGGCAGACGTAACCGGCGGCACATGTCCCGCGGGCAATGCCGCTCTGTCATTGCAGAGCGCTCTGTTCCAGGATTACATGGCTCTATGGCCGTTGCCGAATCACGCCCCCGCCGTCGATAGCGATCACACTGATAACTACTATTCAACAATCGCCACCACGCGTCCAACCGATCGATTTTTCCTGCGAATGGACGAGAATCTCGCCAATAATCAGAGGATCAACTTCAGCATCAGTCGCTCGAACATGACCAACAACATTCCCGCGCCTTATTTCCATGGTTCGGGATCGGTCACGACAGATTTGGACTGGACCGGTAGTCTGCAATACAGCTACACGCTTTCGCCCACATCGATCGTTGATGCGCATCTCGGCTTCGGAGTGGCAAACCTGGTTAGCAACGGCGTTTCGGGATGGGGAGCCAGTCCGGATCCGAATATCAATACCAGCCAGTGGCCATTTGATCCGCTCATCATCAACAACCCCGCAAAGAGCACGGTCAACATCCCACCTGGCCTCAGTATCGGTGGCTTCAATGGTCAAAATGGTTACACTAGTGTCGGCGGGTCGGAGTTCGATTCGTTCATCAATCAGAATGCGAACGGCAGCATCGCCTACACCAAAGTGCTTCATCGCCACACCATCAAAACCGGCTTTGAACTCTACTTCCTGCGCTTCCGGGAAAAAGGTGGCGATCACACCGGTGTCGCATGGGTGAATCCCGGCGGCGGTTCCAACGAGTTTTGGAATAACAACGATGGCTTGACGGGTAGCCCCTTGGCTGAGTTGATGATGGGGTCGTCTAACTTCTTCCAGTGGGGCAACTGGAATATCACGCCGTATGGTTGGAATCAGGCCGCCTACGTGATGGACGACTGGAAGGTCAACGACAGGCTGACCGTGCAGATGGGCCTGCGTTGGGACCACGATGGCGCTCGTAAACCTCAGAATACCAATGCCAGCACGCCCATCATGTACGACATGAATGCGAAAAACGTCCTGACGCCGAACACCGGCTGGGATTGGAGTCAGGTTGAATCTGCCATTCCGGGGTTGGCCAATCTGCCGCAGCCCGCGTGGCTGAGCCAGGGAGCGACCGGACGTGTCGCGCTGCTTGGGACGCCGGAATATCCGCAAAAGAATCTGTACAGCACGGAGAAGTTGAACTTCCAGCCGCGTCTTGGAATTTCCTACGCGTTGAACAAAGACACGGTCCTCCACGCTAGCGGCGGAATCATTTATCAGGGATTGGGTGGTCTCTCGACAGATTGGTTCAGCTTCTATTACAACTCGGTCACGTTCAATCAGATTGCAACACTCAACGGACAGAATTGGGTTAGTGAATTTGGCCGAGACCACGGCCTCGGAACTTTCCCGCTGCAGTCCGGCGGTACGAATCTCGGTTATTATCCGCCGATCAAAACCAACCAGGAATACGGATTCCAGACCTTTGGGGCTGCGGCCAGCCTCGATCAGGCCGGCACAACGATCAGCCACTTTCAGAGTCCCGAAGAATATAGTTGGGACTTCAGTGTGCAGCGCCAGTTGAACAAGAGTTGGGTCGCCACCGTTGACTACACTGGTATTCGCGGCATCCACCTGCTGATGCCGGTCTGGAACTGGAGCGAGAACAACATTCCGCTGCAGTATTACCAGCTGGGAAATAATCTCTCGACTCAGGTCCCGAATCCGTTCTACGGTCAATCTCAAACCTTCGCCAGCGAGCCGACCGTGGCGTTGTCGCAGTTGCTCGGTCTGGCTCCGCAATATTCGCAGGTTTCTCCGGGGCAGGTCACCTGGGGCAGGTCGTTTTCAAACTTCCTGAACATGCAGGTGCAGGGCCGGAGTTATCATGGGTTGAGTCTGCTAGCCTCGTATTCCATCCGCAAGACCTTAACCAACACAGCCGGGAAAGACATTCAGCACAACGGCCCCGCGGGACGCGGACTGCTGCAAGACCCGCACAACCTGATGGAAGCCTACGGTGTCGCCTTGTACGAAATGCCGCAGACCTTATTACTGAACTACAACTATGATTTGCCGTTTGGCAAGGGCCGCACGTTCCTGAACCACGGCGATGGTATTGGGTACAAGGTTTTCAATGCAGTCGCGGGCGGATGGGCGGTAGCCGGCATCAGCACCTACAATCCGAAAGGCACTCCCGTGCTTGTGCCCGACGTGGGGACCGGCACTACTGTGCCGGGCGCAGCGTTGCGGTACACGCTTGCTCCTAATGTCAATCCGCGCCGATCCGGTGCGAGCTATTCGCAGGCGCTGGCGTTTAACGGCGGGTTCGTGAATTCCTCGCCGCAGGGAGTTCTCAATCCGGCTGCTTTCATAACAACGCCCGACTACGGCCTGAGCAATGCTCCGTTTGTGTTCCCCAATCTGCGCAATCCGGGAAGCTTTTTCACCGACGCGACCCTGTTAAAGAAGTTCTATCTCTCAGGCGACGGGGAGCGTTATCTTGAAGCGCGAGTCGAAGCCATCAACATTTTAAACCACGCGAACTACGGCCCGATCGATAACAATCCGGACTCCGCCACATTTGGTGCGGTGCAGGGGAAGGGCATCAATCAGCAACAGGGATTCAATCTGAACAATCCGCCACGCACTATGCAGATCGGCCTGCGTTTGTTTTTCTGAGTCTCACCTCGCAAGGGCTAGTCATTTGCCGGTTGGCCCTTGCTCTTTAGAGTTGCATATGAACTCTCTATCCCGGACTCAATGGATTGTTTTCTTCTGGCTCGCCACAGCGGTCCATCTTTGCGGGCAGGCCAATGCCCATCTCCAGAACTCCGACACTGCAATCGAATTGCAGGCCGGATCAGACGCGCCGCGCTTGGTTAGCCTGAGATTAGGCGAATCCGTATGGAAAAATCTGACGCCCGAGCGCCTGATTGATACCGCTTACTTCAACGGCGAGGCCGTGCCGCTGCATTGGGAACTTGCGCGCGATGCGGGCGAGGCGGATGGACGGCACGTTTCTTTTGTCTATCGCTGCGTTTCGCCAGCGCTGAGGCTGACCTGGGAGTGGCAGGTGCGGTCAGACTCCGGCCCGGTCGAGCACACGACCCGAATTGAAAATCTGGGCGACAAGGAATTGTGGATCCCGCTGCAGGACAGTTTTCAATTCGAATGGGACCTGACGGGGCACTCTGCAGTCGAGCAGCTCTATATCGAAAAGGGCGCGGGCACGCCGTCCGCAGTCGGAACCCATCTGGTTCCGGTCGAATCCGGATACAAATGGCGTGGGACTTCCAGCACTTATGCGCATCCCAAGGACAACGAGCCGCGCGAAATCATCCCGTGGTTTCTGGTGCAGGAAAACGCAGGCACGCAAAATGGCTGGTACGTCGGGATAGAATTCAGCGGACGCACGCAGCTGTCGATAGAACGCGACGGCAGGTCGCTGAAAGGATCGGCGGGATTGAATCCTGAGCCCGGACCTTTTCGGACGCGGCTAGCTGCCGGAGAGAGTTTTGAAACGCCGACGATTTTTCTCGCAGGCACGCAGGGCGGCGTTGATGCAGCAGGAAATTCCTTGAAGTCGTGGGTACGCTCTACGCTGGGTAATCCGGTCGCATGGAAAGACCCAAATTACCCGGTTACTACCAACAACAGCTGGGGCGGAGGAATGAACGTCACCGACGAAATCGCACGGCGCATGATTCAGGATTCCGCTGAACTCGGCCTGGAGATGTTTCATATCGATGCCGGATGGTTTCGCGGCGTCGGCGACTGGTATCCAAATCCGCAGAAGTTTCCCCAGGGCCTGGCTGCAATCGCCGATGATGCGCATCAGCATGGGTTGAAGTTCGGCTTGTGGGTGGATTGGACACAAGCTGCACTTGACACGCAACCTGGCGCGCTGAACGCGCGTGATCCCAAGGTTCGCGACTGGATGGTCACCGACCTGCCTCCTGACTGGCAGCCCGAGGAATTCAAAGGCCAGACGATCGACCTTGGAGTTCCCGAAGCAAAGGCGTGGGCGCAAAAAGAAGTCGACCGCATCGTGGACGATTATCATCTCGACATGCTTGAGCACGATGGTTACCTGGTCGCGCAAGGATGCGACCGTACCGACCATCCTCACGCTCCGCCCGACAATTGGAACAAGTGTGTGCAGAAAAATGCGAGTTCCTATTGGGTGGAGAGCTCCAACTCGAGCGATGTCAGCTATCGCGCGGTCCGCGCCTATTACGACATTTACTCAAAGCTGCGTGAGGACCATCCGGGAATCCTGCTCGAAGTGTGCAATGACGGCGGGCGCATGGTGGACTTTGGCAGCGCCGCTCATGCCGATTATTTCTCCATTACGGATACCTACGACCCGCTCTCGAACCGGCGCGCTTTCTATGACACCAGCCATGTGCTGCCCAGCGCTATGCTCGAAAGCTATGTCGAGAAGTGGCCGACGCCGCGGATCGAAAATTTCAAGTACATGCTTCGCAGTGGCATGATGGGTTGGCTTACCATCATGCAGGATACGAACGCCTGGACGCCGGAGCAGCACGCTGTGGCGAAATCCGAGATCGATCTTTACAAAACCAAACTGCGTGAACTGATTCGCGACGCGGAGTTGTACCACATCTCGCCGCGGCCCGACGGAGTTCACTGGGATGCGCACGAATATTTCGACCTGCGCAACGGCAATGGGGTCATCTTCATATTTCGCGGCTCGGCGCAAAATGAGCCGAACCATACGTTCCTGTTGCAAGGGCTCGATCCAGACGCGACCTACCAGCTGAGCTTCCATGACCATAACTCTTCCGATCGCGCCGTCAGCGGTCGCAGTTTGATGAAAGAGGGTTTAAATGTAGCCTTGGCAGTTGCACAGAGTTCAGAGCTGGTCTTCATTACCAAGGGTGGCCGATGAACCGGCCCGATACCGATAGGAGCAGACGGCCCGCATGAGCGCGCTCGAGAAACGAAGCGGCAAACTGGAAGGTCAGGTCGCAGTTGTGACGGGAGGCGCGCAGGGAATTGGCCGGGCGATCGCCGAGTGCTTCCATCGCGAGGGCGCTTCCGTGGTCTTGCTCGACCGCGAAGCCGAAACAGCCCAAGCCACTGCCAAGGCCCTCAGCGGGTGTCCGCCAGCGTCGCCGGTGTCGTTTGTTGAAGTCGATTTAGCCGACCCCGGCCAGATTCATCGCGCCGCCGAGCACATCAAACAAACCCACGGCCGCGTCGGCATTTTAGTAAACAACGCCGGCATTGAACTGGGAAAGCCCTTTGCGATCATCTCGGCCGACGAATGGGACACTGTCACCAATGTGAACCTGCGGGCTGCGTTTCTTTTGTCTCAAGCGTTGTTGCCATTGTTTCCGGCCACCGGCGGCGCCATCGTCAATATAAGTTCCATTCACGCGACCCATGCTTTTCCGGATTCGGTTCCTTATGCCTGCTCGAAAGCGGGATTGATCGCATTGACTCGCAACCTTGCGCTGGAACTTGCGCCGCGTCACATCCGGGTAAACTCGATTTGTCCCGGCTATATCGACACAAGGTTGTGGGAAGAATACGTGCGCCAGTCGCCGGATCCGGGCGCTCTGGCCAGCGAAGTGGCCGCCCTGCATCCACTGGGGCGCCGTGGAATTCCGGCCGATGTCGCCGAAGCTGCGGTTTTTCTGGCCAGCGAGGGCGCATCCTTTATTACGGGCGCGAATCTGGTCGTGGATGGGGGGCTGACGGTTCGACCCCATGCCTGAATTCCATCACTGGATAAAAGACGGAACAAACGATTTTGCATTCGCAAGGTGCTCACGATGTAATACAATCCCCGCGCTGGCAATCCAACAGGGGCATACATCGTGAAGAAATCGCAGGCGGCATTGAGCGGGGCGCTTAAGCGGGAATTTCAAAAGGACCTTGAGCTCTTTAAACACTTCCTATTGCTTTTAAACAACACCGGGCCGATCCGCAACGTCGAGCTGATGTGGACCGAGGAACTCGACCCGATGAAGCCCAAGTTCAAGAACCGCATGGGCACGGAAGATGCCCTGGTACAGTTGCAACCGGTCACGGGCGATTCCGCCAGCCGCAATTCTCCGAGCACCATGTTTTGCGACCTGGTGCATGGTTTCGGCGAACACGAGGAAGAAACCTGCGCCCGCTCCGATGTCCCGGCCCAACAGCGCTGCCGCGCAACCGGCTGCACGCAGGTATACGCGTGTCACGTCGGGCTCACCGACATTGCCGTACCCGTGATGTGCGACAACCAATACTTGGGCACTCTGTTTTCCGGGCAGGTGCTTACTCATCCCCCGACGCCTGAAGGCTTCAGCCTGGTGGGCGAGACTTTGAAGGGTCAGCCGCACATCAACTTTGAAAAGCTGGAGAACGCCTACTATCGCGTGCCCGTGGTCGAGCCCGCGCAGGTCGCGGAAATGGTCCGGGTGCTGGAGTTGTTCGCCCGATACATTGCGAACTCATGGAAGCGCATGCAGATCATGGCGGAGTTTCAGAAGCGGCATGATCGTGAGCTGATGCTTGACCGGAAAGAGCTGGCGGCGACTCTGCTTTCGGGTGAAACCGGGGGCAAAGATGAATTGAACGAGCTTGCGCGACGTGCCGGATTGCAGCGTCTTCCCAATCGCGTAATGGCCTTGCAGGTGAAGTATCCCGACGCTGGTTCGCGTCCCAATGTTTCCAATCAGGCAAGTTTGCATCGCCTGTCGCATATGGTCGAAGACCTGTGCCAAAGCTGGCCAGGAACTCTTGCTACCATTGTGCGCCCGGGAGAGCTCTGCGTTTTTTCCAGCCACGAAGTGCGGAACCGCAGCCATGAACGAATTTCTCTGCAGGAGATGGCCCAATCGATCGTCAGCGCGATCAATACCCAGTGTGGCGCATCGGCGCGGATCGGGATCAGCGAATCGCATGGTCGCTGCAGCGAACTGGTACAGGCTCACGAAGAGGCCTGCGCCGCGCTCGAATCGAGCGGCGACAACATCTGTTTCTTCGATCATCCGCAAGCGCGCGCCAGCAAGCCCATGGAAGCGCTCGATCGCTTGGTTCGGGCAATCCAGCAGGGCAACGGTTTGAGCGCGGTGTTGAGCGAGTTTTTTGCGATCGCGTCGCCTTCCAATCAGTCTCCTTCGAAGTTGCGGCAATCGCAGGCCTTGCTGACGTGGGGGATCGAGCATCTCGCGCTCGAAAGCGTCAGCATGGGCGCGGAGCAGAGTCAGGTGAACGAAGCCAAGGAGCAGGCGATTTCCGGGGTGTTGCATGCGCCCACGCCGTTTGGGGCGCGCGCCGCGTTTCGACGCTTCGCGGAGTTCCTTTCGCAGAAGCTGGCCTCGATGTTCAGCCAGCGGAAAAATAAGATTGTCCTCATAGTGGGCCAGGTAGTCCAGGAACGGGGACCGGCGACCACGACTATTCAAGACCTCGCCAATGCGCTGCATCTTTCGACCGGCCACTTGAGCCGCGTCTTCCGGCGCACCACTGGGATAACGCTCGAAAGATTTTTGATCCAACAACGCGTGGAGCTCGCCATGAAGGCTCTCTTAGACCCGCGGCTCAACGTCGCAGAAGTCGCCGAGCGCTGCGGATTTTGCAACCCAGCATACTTCGCTTCTGTGTTCAAGAAATATGCAAAGTGCACGCCGCGCGAATTCGCTTCTCAGCCGCAGCGCTGGAGTCCCGTTTCTAAACCCGTTTTTGAAACTGCTACCGAAAGGATTTTCTACGATGGGATGTTCTTAGGTGCGAGGAATGGTCATGACTTGTGATTCGATATCGTCCAAAATCTTGAAGTCATCGGAGTCACGGACGCGAACGCTTTCCTTTTCCGACCGTCTTAGGAATATTTAGCGCGTTGCCAGTTTCCATGTCAGCACAACGGCAAAAAAACAGCTACACCGGCCGCATAGCCCCAATGAATCGAGAATCAGAGTCATCGCAGTTAAGGATAGGAAGCTCGTTACGAAAGTGGGGGAAGACTTTGGCCTTGGCAGGGGTGAAGCCGAGGCTATTGCGCTAGCCGTTGCGGCGAAAGCACGGATCTTGGGCATCGATGAAAAGAATGGGATCAATGCCTGCAAGCTGCTCGGGGTAGCGTTTACGACGGCGATAGGCATCTTGGTGCGAGTGTGCGAAAAGCGATTGCTCACAAAGAGCGAAACTCTCGCGAAACTTGATGGGCTGGCAAGGCATGGGCGTTACAAGACATCCATTCTTGAAGGCGCAAGGCGTCAACTGGAGACAGCGACATGACGAAGACGATGAGCATACGAATGGATCGTGAGAACTTTGAATTCCTGAACGAGCTCACAAAAGAACAAAGGAGTGATTTTTCCAAAGCGGTGCGGGAAATGGTCACCCGGGGCAGAGTCTCATTCGCGATGGAACGATATAAGAAAGGCGAGGCTTCGCTTGGTAGGGCGGCGGAACTTGCGGGGGTCCCGGTCGGACAGATGATGACGCTCTTGTCGGAGTTCGGGGTGCAGAGCAGGATCGAGGATGCGGATTATCTCCAAGGACTTGCGGCGATCCGAAAGGCGTGGTGATCCCTGAGAGTTTTCGATTGTGTGCCGGAAGTGTGCGAGAACTGGATGAACCTCGAAACCTGGCACAGCCGGTACTCGACTTAGTCGCCTGACGGCCCATCAGCCGGCTGATTGTGCAATGCCGCATGAAATCTGTTATTTCAAAGAAACAGTGTGCCAATTTTGTGCCACATATAAAGCAGGCAGCGTTTTCGGAGCTATGTCAACGGATTCGTTTCATGTCGCCTCTTCCAAAGCCCTGCTTCCGGCTTGACAGCAAGCTGGGCGATCTTACGGACGGGTGAAAACTCGGATCAGATGCTTGAGGGGATAGGAGATAGAGACTTTGAAATTGACCTGCTCCCCTCTTTCGGAACAAAGCTGAGTATGATTTTCAGCGAAAGGAAGGGGAACGGGCATGTCAAGGAGCAATCACACCGAGGCGCAGATGATTGGGGCGCTGAAACAGCTGGAAGCGGGACGCAAGGCGGAAGACGTGGCGCGGGAAGTGGGCGTGTCGAAGCACACGATCTACGCCTGGAAGGCGAAGTACGGCGGGATGGACGTGAGCCAGGCGCAAGAGGCGAAGCAGTTGCGGGATGAAAACACGAAACTGCGGAAGCTGGTGGCGGACCTGAGCCTGGACAAAGAAGCACTGCAGTCGGTGATCCGAAAAAACGGCTGGAGCTCGTAGCGCTGAAGGCGGCTATCGGGCAGATGCGAGGAGACTACGCCTTCAGCGAGCGGCGGGCCTGCGGTTTGGTGATGGTGGCGGCGACGACGTACCGCTATCGTACGCGGCGTTCGGATGAGCCGTTGCGGACGCGGCTGGTGGAGCTGGCGCGAGAGAAGCCGCGCTTCGGGTATCGGCGATTGCAGGTGCTGCTCGGGCGAACCGGAGAACGGGTGAACCACAAGCGGCTGCATCGGATTTATCGCGAGGCGGGACTGATGATCCGGCGGAAGAAGCGTAAGCATTGCGTGCGCGAGGGAACGCCGCTGCTGGCGCGGACGGCGGCGAACCAGGAGTGGGCTTTGGATTTTGTGCATGACGCAGTCGAGTGCGGGCGGGCCATCCGAGTGTTGAGCGTGGTGGATGCGTATACGCGGGAGTGTTTGGCATTGGAAGTGGATACCAGTTTTGCCAGCCGGAGAGTAACGCGGGTGCTAGAGGCGATCGTAACCGAGCGCGGGCAGCCGCTCACGATCCGTTGCGACAACGGGCCGGAGCTGACCAGTCGGCATTTTCTGGCGTGGTGTATGGAACGAAAGATCGAGTTGCTGCACATTCAGCCGGGCAAGCCGACGCAGAATGCGCGGGTCGAAAGTTTCCACGGACGATTGCGGGATGAGTGTCTGAACGTGAGCTGGTTTCAAAACCTGTTCGATGCGAAGAGAAAGATCGCGGGGTGGAAGATCGAGTACAACGAGGAGCGTCCGCATAGCAGCCTGGGATACCAAACTCCGAAAGAGTTTGCCGCTGCCCAGGTCGCGGGCCTCTACAGCGCTGGGCGAGGGGCAAGGGACTCAAACGCCGTCCCTTGCCCCTCGCGCTCCCCCATCCCGGCTCAAACCGGAAAGGAAGTTGAACCAAGTTGTCGTATTCTTACGTGAACGAAAGCAGGGGGCAGGTCAAAATGACGCATCAATGTTAACTAATTGATAACGAGATAATGAAGATGAAGTGAATGATTTCATGCTGGAGTTGGACGTGATTGTGGTGATAGAGGATGAGTAATCAGTTCGGAGAATCAGCGCCCTATTCCCCCTCACAATGGCATCACCGCTGACCGTGGGGGACTAGTTGCTAGTTGTTGTCAGTCAGAATAGAGGCCGCCGGGAGACGGCCTTCAGTTTTGACCCTCAAATTTTATGTTTTTTTTGAGTTCTTTTATTCGGCCCAACTCGCGCCAGGAAGAAGTAGTGAGGACGTACACGTGATCGTCGCCTGCTGGGCTCTGTCTAACAAACTCCTCTGCACGTGCATTGTTGGCCCTGACGTACGCAGGCCACTCTCGTTGCGTTGAGGGATCTTCCTTCATCCGAAGGTCATAGTCTGTCAGCTTCTCGGTCTGATAGAGTCCGTCCTCGCGCACCTTGAAGAGTTCGATCCCGAGCACTGCAATCTGGTTAACGGAGCAGAGTTGGATTACCTCCAACACCTCCGGAAAGGCGAAACTCAGTTCATTGTCGCCGAAGCCCCCGGCGGACTTTTCGACGACCTCAGGAATCGCTTCGAAATCTCCGAAATTGCTCAGATCGCCTGTCATTTTATCCAATGATTCGGTGCCATATCACCCCTGGACACCTGGAGCACCTGACCTGTGTTGTTGTCGATCACTACGAACTTGCCCGTTGAACGGCTGACGTATTCTGTCGCCGGGCCACCTGTGGCCTTGTTCGTTACTGGGTATGCATCGCCCTCTCGGATCGTGTCCAGAATCTCCTGCTTCGTCCAGCCTCGACTCGTCATCTGACGTGTGATTTTGTTGCTGAGATTGTTTATGTCGACCGCTTCCTCGGCTGCTTTTGCGGCCCGACCTGCTAGAACTGCTTCGACTCCGGCAGCCGCGAGTCGGCCTAGGCCGATGCCGAGAGCCTGTTGGCCCATTTCAATGGCACCCCACTTCACGCCAGCCCACCCCATCTCCCCAGCTTGGGAAAGAATCTGCAGTTGTTCCGGGGTAAGCTGACCGTCCCCGTAGTGAGGTGCGATAAGAATCGTCCCGCTACCTGCCGTTTCACCAGAAGAATCTGAAAACTGATAGCCTAACTCACTTCCGTTATACGTCAAAGAGCTTTCATCTACCGTTCCGCTTACATAAGCCCCGCTCTTCTTCGAACAGTATCCCCGTTCGATTGTAACTATCAGCATTTTTGCCGCCTGGTTATTCCAATAGAGACAGTCGTGACCGTTTGGGTCTAGGCGATTCATCGGTCCATTTTCCACGTAGCTGTAGCGGTTCCAACTTTGCGGATCGGCACTCTGGTCATTCGAATCGTCGTCCGGCTGCATAAACCGACCTAGACTCGCCTCGAGGTATCTTGCTTCGAAGTTATTCAATCCGGATTCACTGTCAAGCTGTTTGCCGGTGAAGTGCATAGGGCTGCTGTCGCTGCAGCTGCCACTCATCGCCTGATTGTCGCCGAACGGAAGGCTAGTGATGGTCTCGCATGCAACCCCCGCGAGTGTGGTCCTGACGCGTTCGGTACCAAGCCAGTCGGAAAAGTTGAAGTAAGTGGTGCCGTTACCATACGTCGCCACATGCCGACCATTTGGCTCATAGACCTCGCCCCTGTTCCACCCTAGGCTAGAGTTCACTTCTGAGGTCTGATGACCAATTATATCGTAGAGATAGGCGATGGTGGTTGAGCCAGTCGTCTTCTGGATGCGTACCCCCTCTGCATCGTAAACATACGTTGCAGTACTGCCGCCATCGACTTTCCATATCCGATTTTCTGCGTCATAGGTGTAACTGTGGACGCCATCGTTCAATAAATTGCCAGCAGCGTCGTAGCTGTACCCGTCCAAGCGATTATTGTTGCCCGTAAAGGAAAAGGTTGGGGTGGTACAGCTACCGTTGTAGGTTTTCTGATGCCAGCGATTCCCGAAGCGGTCGTAGTCCCAACTACAGCCCTGCCCCGTAGTGCCAACCGCGTTCAGCAAACGATTAAAGTCGTCGTAGCTATAAGTCCAGTTTCCGTTTATCCAATCACCGGCATACAGAATATCTCCATTCGGCGCAAAGGAAAGGCCATTTGGGTAATTGGAGTTCTGCATATTGAATGTGTAAATCATATGGGATGAATCGCAGCTTCCCTGAATCTGGCAGACCCAGTAGCTATACAGCCATCCACGATTAGAATAGCCGTAATGTTCATAAGCGGCATTGCTTCCTACGGTGGCGCTGGCAAGCGTTCCGAGAGCGGTGTACTGCATACTGGACATCAGTGTTCCAGGATGGTTTGCGTCCGAAAGGCTACTGGTAACCGCTGTCGGTTCATTCGCGCCGTTATATGGTCCGTAGCTGACCGTGGTGCCGAACCCGTTGCTTTCCGAGGTCATATTGCCGGCGTAGTCGTATGTGTAAGAGAGAGGAAAGCTGCCGGGCGACCCCCCACAGTTTAAAGGTATACATCTTCTTTCGAAGGCAGTACGGCCCATGGAATCGTAGCTGAAAATGTATTGCGAGTTTTGCCCTGCGACGGTTCTGCTCTCCGAGGTCATTCGGCCAATGCTGTTCGCAAGCGTATACCCCCACACTGAGCTCTGATCATAGGCAAAGTAACTGGAGGGGGTACTCCCATCGCTGTAAGAAGTCGATGTTGTTCGATTGAGTACATCGTAGGTATGTGAGGCCGTAACTGTCATGGAGGTACTTGCCTGGTTTGGCAGTGGCGCTTTGCGACTGGAAAGATTTCCAATGGCATCATACGTGAACCGAATAGTGCCGGCCGTATAGCTACCGGTATCGGGATTTGGGCAGGTCGCGGTGGACACCTCAGGGTTGGCTGAGCACAAGAGGCGAGAAAGTGAATTGTAAGCGGACGTGCGACCGTTTAGGTTTCCTTGAGTGACGGAAATAAGATTGTTGAGTGTATCGTACGAATATGTCGTGAGGAATCCGGTGCCAGCAATGTCCAATCCGCATGCAATTGGGGCCGGATTGCTTCCCACCGGCAGAGTAACGCTCGTAACCTCACACACGCTTTTGAGACGACCTAGCCCGTCAATCTGCGATATGCGCTGGACGCTTCGTGTTCCATTGCCTTCATCGGCAGTCAATATAGCACGACCTGAGTAGGTAGTCGAGATACTAGATCCGTCCGGGTGCTGAACTTGAGTAGTTCGTCCTAACGGATCATACGTATAGGTAGTAACGCCGTAGGTCTGATCACTCGTTGTGTAGTATGGATTTGACACAGTGCGAACTCGGCCCGTTCCATCGTAAGTAGTATCAGTGTAAACCGTTCCGTTCGGATCTGATGTTAAGAGAGTACGTGCGGGATGCCCGATGCCATCGGAGGCGGCCACAGTTACTTCGTTTGTTGTTGAGGCTATCTTCTTGGTTGTTGTGACGTTCGGGGTATTAGCTGTAGAACTGTAACTAGAATCGTTGTATATGAACGAGGTTTGGCCCAAGTCTGGATAAACTATTTGCGTAGGACGCGCCAGCGAGTCATTATAAATGTAGGTCGTTGTCGCGCCGTTCGGGTCTGTCGAGCCAGTAAGCTGACTGTTGTTGAAATCATATTTAAACATGTTGATATGGCCGAGAGGGTCGGTAATCTTGGTCAGCAGAGCGTTCGTATTGACAGTAGGTGTGTAACTCACATTTGTGCCGCCTGACAGCACGGTATAGCTGTCTGCGTAGATGTAGGTTGTCGTATGCCCTGAGCCGGTCATATCTGTGCAGCTCGCATTTCCGCATGGGTCAACGGATGACAACAGCTGGCCCGTTTCGTCGTACGTATACGTCGTGGTTGCGTTTGTACACGCTGTCGTGCCAACAAAGCATTGTTTAATTTCAGTCGTTAGATTCGCCCGTGGAACCGCCGAGGTTGTGCCATAATTCGTTTCATCATGACTTGCATAGCTACCCGTTCCCGACAGAGAGGACGTAGGCGGAGTTCCACAAACAGAGGTGCCACCGTCATACAAGTAGTCTGTTTCAGAAGCGCGGTTGCCGCTGCCGTCAGATACCACGGTTTTACAAGGCCTATCGAAGATTGTTGCCACAGTCGGAAATGTCGGCGTGGCTGCGAAGCTTTGGTACGTGTTAACCGTCTTTCTCGTCGCTGCGCTCTGTCCAAAGTCGAATTCGTCAACCTCCGTTATTTGACCACCAGATCCGTAAGTGTAAGACTTCTGTGAAGTTTGCGAACCGAACGTGTGTTGCTCGGTTTGGAGCTGCTGTGCGTTGTACCAGGTCTTGCTCACAGTCTCCAGAGTTGCGCCATTTGTATCCTTATACGTAATCGTCTGCTCTACCGGAATCTGAGGGTCGGCATTCCACTGTGGACCTATGTAAATTGGGTTGGGTTCGCCGCTGCTAGCGTTGGGAGAGTACAAATAGGTAGTGACAAATGAAGTCCCGCGCACTAGGTCCTGAGTCGTAATTGTCGTTTGTTTTGTATTCCAAAGATAAGATGAGGTATTCCCGGTCGGACCCCACGTTGTCGAGTATTGATACGTCTGCGTCAGAGCGGCAGTTACACCATCGAAGCTAATAGCGCGACTTGTCAGGGCAGGTTTACCCCAGCGCCAAAGGCATTGGCCAACTTGACCTTGCAGATTCGGAAATACACCGCCTGCAGACTGATGATTTATGGCCCAGGTATATTTGATCCAACCACCGGAAGGGTAGGTGATCTGGCTAATTAAACCAAACGGATTACTGTTGTTTGGATCATCGGTGCCGTATTTAAGGTTATACAACTTTCCATTTGGCAGCTGAATTGATTTGACAACTGAGAGGTTGCCGCCGTTGCTGCTCGGTAAACTGCAACCAGACGTATTTCCGTTGTAAACCAGGTTCGTATCAATGGCAAAACTGGGCGACTGAGACTCCCACGTCAGTTGGTATGGTGACTCCCCGGGAATGGTAATCGTGTTGCCTGTTGCACCAAAGCCGTTTGATGACAACACAGTCCGCCCCAATGTGTCGGTCTCTGTAAAGGCCTTGGTCGTTGGTGAGTAGTTAATTGTGACTTGATTGCCATTGCGATCTTCAATTAGATTTGCGATCGTCCCGTACGACCCACCAAATTTGTAGACTGTGCCGTCGGCCTCCGCAACTCTGACGCTACTATCGCTCGTAGAATAAGAGGCGCTAACAGCTAGATCACCTCCCACGAAGTCGTTGTAGCTTTGTGCACATGCCGGATTCGTGGTTATCATCACAAATAAACCCAACCCGCGCCGCGCTCCCGACGAGTCTGAAAATCTTAGGTTTGTATTGTAAGAACAGGTAACATTTGTTCCACCTGGTTGATAAGAAACGTTGTTTGAACCAATCGCTGGAAGCGTGTACGACCAACCACCGCTGCTCATAAGCCCAGCTAGGTAGGGGTTCCACACTCCATTGCCCGGAGTAAACATACCATTCGTATCGTACGCGAAGCTGAAAGGGAGATTTAATCCCCGGCCCTTGGGGATTGGCACGGCAATTCGTAGGCTTACAGAACCACTGGCTGGATCCACTGTTTCGGAAATCGCTTTGATGTAATCGTGACCTGAGCCAGGGCTTGGGATTACTGTAGTTCCAGTGCCAGGTACTTGGCAAAATGCTGTAGTGGTGAAAAGAGTCACAAGAATTACAGTCAGCAATGAGCTGCATCGGCGCATAACGGCGGCCTCCAGTTGTCTTCAACAGCTTGACTGCAAACAGGCGCGTGCCTGGGGAAGAAGGGAGTCGCTTGAAGGTCCTCTTACTGAGCCCCCTCGGGTAGAGAGGATCTACTTACGACGAGAGGAAAAAAATAAGGTAAGTACCTCAATCTGTCAAGTGAAAAATGTGTGGACCTGCGATTTGGCAACTCACCTACGAGGAACTATGACTATCGTCAATTGGGCTTCTATACAAACGGCTTCGTACGGCGGGCGAAGCGATCTTTGAGGCGAATATAATTAGATAATTCCATATCGGAGAATCAAGCATGCGATTACTTGTCGCCGACGCATTCGCCATTGCCATTGCCGCGCTTGCGTTAACACCGCTCGCACCTGCTCAGCATTCGCACACCTCGTTCACACCCAGCAGCCGGGTTTACAAATTGGACGCTAACACGTGGGGGATTGGAGCAGAAACCGTTCTGGCTCCTCCGAACGCTGGGACCCAGGTCACCGATGCCGATTTGCATTTCTCGCTGCCGCCGAACGGCACAATCTTGAAAGTTCAGGCCACAGTAAGCTTTGCATTCCCCTGGGGACCGACCCAGAATGTCTGTCCGCAGCCGGGCGAAGCGCTAGGATTCTTAAGCATCGATGGTAAACATTTCGCACCCATCATTCAAAAACTGAACAGCAATACGGGTGCTGGTTCACGCGAGATCACCACTTTCATCGCATACGACATTCCGATCAAGTACACCAAGGGCAGTGGCGTTCTGCACGTTGAGGCGAACCCGTTTGGCTGCTGGTCCGATTGGGAAATCCAGGGAACGATCCAAGTCAGTTTCGAGGCAACTGACCGATGATCAATATATTTCTTCAGTGGCTGGAGACGAGGAACTCGATCTCAGCGACGTGGCAGCGTACAGATTCGGCACTTGTAAGGTGTTCCTCACCGAGTTCTTGGCTTCTCAATTGCAATCGCCTTGCTCATCGTTTGGTGTTTGTGGACAAGCCGGACTCAGCCAAGACTCCGCGCATACCCCTAAATACCTCCTCAATTTGTGAGACCCCGATGATTTCGCAACAGTGTGCCAAGCGTTCACATCCAAAGGACAACGATTAAGACTGTCTTGCGTTCAGAGCATCCCGATTTTCCGTAGTGCCGACTTCAGCAACACCCGATTTCTTCCACGTGGTCGGCTGCGGCCGGCCAGTGTTCTTGTCAACATTGAAGGGGATTTGTTGGTAAGCCTCATTAGAACGCGCATGGGGAACCTTCGCAATGCGGGCAGTATTTTGGTTTCCCATTCATCACGGCGAGGATCCGGATATTCCGTATAGACACTCTGCGCGGAATGGACCAGACCCGATTCCATTTCTTGGAGTTTGTTCGATTCTCTGCCGATGTAAATGATTTGACCTACTCGAATGTGTCGTCGCCGTAGGAGCCCGATGGTCTGCTTGCCGCTAGGTTTTCCGTGGGTGTCGGCGCTCTTAGAGCCAGGATGAAATTCATATTCACGGAGCACGTCGCCGTAGGTCTTAACTCTCGCGGTGTTCCGGCTGCCGTGGAAACCCTGGGTTGTAATTCGGTATGGTTTCCCAGTGTATTGATCCGTCCAGGACATCTTCAGCCAACGACTGGGGTTGACTTCGTAAAACGCGACCAGATGAAATCGCTCCGGGTCGACTCCGAGCGGATGCCCGAAATGCTTTACATGACAGGACAGCAGGTAATCGAAAGGTTTGAGCCTGTCAGCATGGTTTTTCGCGGCGTTCAGTTTTGCCAGTGAGCGTACCACCTTTGGGCTGGTAATCGTCACTCGGCCGATGGCGGGGAGATGCTCGAAGCTCAGAGCTTCTGTTCGCATGCCGAGCTCCCTGCGAACGATGTTGAGCCAAGCTTGCCGGATCCAATCACGATCTTCATTTTCGAAATCGAAAGGATTTCTAAGATGACCGAGGCCGTGTTCTGACCAGCGGTTTTCATGATTATTGACGCCCTTCTGCAGCAAAACAGGGTCTCCGTTCGCATCGGGCATGAACAAGGCATAGCGCTTTGCCGAAATTGCCAAGCAGAAAATCTGCCGTTGCTCGCCAGTTTCTGGATCGTAATTGTCACGTTCGATCTTGAGAATTGAGCGGGACTTGTTGCGGTATGGACTGAGTTTTCGAAACCGCGCTGAAAGATCGTCTAGCTGTTGCCATGACAACGCCAGCATCGCGCGACGGCCATCACTCAATTCATATGGACCTCCCGGACAGGGCACCAGTCCACCGTCTTCGGTCGCCACAATCGCCATGCTGTCTGTGTCCTCCATTACATAAACGCCTCCCAAGTCCGACACGCAGCGCTCCAGCAGCGCAAGCATGAGTCGTGCTCCTCCTGTGATCAACGACGCAAGCGGCGGAAGGCAGAACTCACCTGGCACATCGGGATTCGAAACCGCGCACGTAAACGGCTGAGGCTCAATACCGTGGCAGGTAATCTCAACTTTGTCGTTGTCTTCCAGACGATCCATCTGCGCCCAAATTCCGTAGCTGGTTGCGCTGGCAAGAATCTTTAATGCCTTTTCGAGTCTCTTACGTTCACTTTCCGAGAGATCGTTGCGTGAAGACGACCGGAGCCGCTCTTCCACGATGATCTGAAAGAAATCCTCGCGCTCCGGATCGATGTCAACTATTCCAAGCAACCTCGTAGCCCTGAGGTTGGGCAATTTGCCGATAGGCTCGATCATGAAGGCATCGATGATCTCAGGAACACGGCCCGTAAGGAGCACAGAAGCGACAACATCGGGAATAGAAAACCAAAGTGCGTCTTCTCGTTTCGCGTAGACGTGATTCGTACCGACTTGCCAATCATTACTTGCCGCGCTGAATCGGCTTCGGATTGGCAGGATGTCGCCGTTCGGGACGATTAGGACAAAACCCGACATCTGTTTCCAGGTTTTCTGTTTGAACAGCGCATCAAGAGTGAGTCTTTGAAGGAATCTCTCGACTTTACGTTTGCAGTGCTCCCTAACCCGAATTTGACGGGCGATCACAAAACGCCACATTCCCATTAGGCAGTTGATCGTGCAATACATTGACAAAAAATCGGTGTACACGACAGGGCAGATTATTTTTCGGATATGCACGCTGGTGCGGCCACCAAAAAACGCACTCTGGGCATGGCCGAGGTACTCTTTTGGGAAGTTTGGCTGCCGCTGAAGAATGGGTTCGATGCCCATCGCTCTCAAGTGGCCCTTGCCGATTGACGCCGTCGAGTACGCCTGCGTGGGCGGCACCGAGATGCGGTACTCGGACAATTCCTGAAGCAGTTTCCGTGTCAACTCCGATACCGTCGACAGATTGTCGCGAACATCGTCTATGTGCTCTTCCGATATGAGGCTACGACGCGATGCGCGGCTTCCCATGTTTCAATCCAAATGCTTCGGTTGCGGTTTCGAGAGAATAGAGTTCGTCAGCTAAAGCAAATGCCAGTGTTCGTACATCAAGGAAATGACCGGGGAACCTATACCCCGGCCTTGGTTCGCCAGATACGGAGCCTTCCGGTATCAAGTCTTCTTGGTCGGGAGAGTTTCGCGCAGTGAAGCCGATCAGAGAGCGTTTTTTGTCCACGTACTTCACGCAGACCCGCGGCCTAAAGTTATTCGGACGTTCGCGGCCCTTCTTATCGACGTATGACCACAGGCCTAGCGAGAAGCCTCCGGCAAAGAAACCGCGTGCGGGTGCAGCGTTAAAGGCGAGCCGAAACAGGTGGACCGGGAGATTAAACCCGACGACCAAACATCGAGCCTTGTAGGCAAGGTCGTAAAAGAGTTTGAGGAATTCGTGCCGGGTCAGTAACTCTACCCGTTTGGAACGTCCTTCTGCGTCCACTCGATGGCTCTCAACGTAGTTCTTCAATGCCTTGACGTTAGCTTTCGACAGCTGGTGATGGAATAGGCCTTCTTCGACAGATTCACCGCTGACAAGGAGGGAATAACTTCCAATGAACCCTCGGCGTCGACCACACGTTTCAGTGTGAATGATCAGAGTTCCTTCAGGCTGCTGCCAGAATTTTGCCGAACGGTAGTCCCGTTCTGTTCCTGCATGCTCAGGAAACACACGCACAGCGATGGGTAGCGTACTAACTTGTTGACTTGCCATTGGTCTTCCTTTTTGGTGCAAACTGCTCAATATCAGTTCCGCGCCACCATCGGTGCCCCAGCTCTTTCGCTAGATACTCGTCCAGACTTTCGAGCATGCCAGCGATCCAGAGCAGACCTTGCTCAATCAGATAGAGCACGGTATCGACAAATCCGCGAATGGAAGCGGCAGCAGCGAGTAGCGGGCTACCTTGGGCATTGAGCAGGGTCGCCTTCGGCCAATCTGCTTGGGCCACGCTCAGCTGGGCGCGGTGATCATTTACTGGAACAGAAATTGTTATCGGACTATTCGTCTTGCCAGCGGGATGATGTTCGTCGGTCGTGGCTCGCCCGTTAGCCCTGCGTTGACATGCAGCGCAGATGACGGGATTCCTGCCAGGAATGAGCGCCTCTGGTCGTTGTTCGCCACAGGCGCAGGCGGCACCCACGCCTGAACGTCTGGCCGCCACAGCTTTTCGGCGATGAGCTCCGATCGAATCGCGGGGTAGGAGTTTCTGGCGCATCACAAACTCCTCGCGTACAAACTTTCGAAACTCAATACACCAGCAGACCCCATCTCTTCCAATTCCTCGAGGTCGGTCAGCAGTGGGACTTTTTCTCCCTTTGCGTCGATGATGTACTTGCCTTCGAATTGTGCGAGTCTTGAAGCATCTCCGGTCTGGAGGTACCGGTTCACAGCGGCTGAATGTTTACCTGCTTTGCTTGCCTGTCGGGAATCCAGCGTTGCCACTTCGCGCAAACCGTCTTCGGAGATCACAGTCACGACACGCAACAGGCGGTCATATGCTTTGGCGACGTAGCGACCGTTCTTAAGCTTCCGGAAGGCACTGCTGGCGAAACGATCCACTTGAGCGCGTGTGAGGTGTAGTTCCTGCATGGCTCGTCTGCGCGAAAACCCTTGTCGAACCCGCCCAACTAAGTCCAGAACACCGAAGTAAAGCTCCTGCATGCTCTCTGGCATGGCGAAGAACTCGTCGGCGGTGGTTAGCAATATGGGCTTCGTCCCGAGAGAGTCACGCTTCCGTGCCCTCGCTTTATTCCGTTGCGGCCTTGTTTTTCGCCTCATAATCCTCCATACTGGCATGAGCCTAATGCTCACTTTTTGACTCTTTTTAATGTCGCTCTTGTAGGTTATAATTATCCAGTGTTAATGAGCACATTGTGGCTTTTTGCTGCGGAAAACTGATAGATTTTGCCCTTTAATTATGACCACTGCAGGAAGGCCGAAAATAGCAGACCCCGGAGCGCTCTACGCGTTAGCACATCATTTCTACTGGGATTTTCGGAGAATTGCCGAAGGGACACCTCGTTGGCGAGTGAATAAGGCAAAGCAGGAACTGCTTGAGGCAGAACTGGACAGGAAGACTGATGCTGAACTTCAGACCGAAATGCGACAGAAGCGCGAGCGGGACGTTCAGTACGAGATTCGCGAGGGTGTGCTGACAGAGGAACAGCGGGTGGACCGGCTCAGAGAGTTAGAAAACGCGAACATTCCGGTCGTGCGCGATTGGTTGCGACGCTGCATTGCTGATGACGCGAGGGAGGAGTTTAGGTTCCGCAGTGAGCCAGAGGTAATTGACGCGTTACTTGACCCGAATGTAACTCCCGAGCGGGTGCGCGAGATTTGTAAAGAGTCGGTTATGACTCGAAGCTTCGAAATCCAGCCGGGTGTAATGAAAGACGTGCACGTGTCAGCTTGGCCTATCTCCACTGACAGTATGCTACCCGCCTACTTGTCTCAGTACGCTGATCAGCATGTTGAGGCCATCCAAGACCCCCGTTTTCCACGTTGTGATGTCTCCGCCCGCCCATCGACTCGATTGAAGCAATTCTGGTTTGTATCACGAGCTCTGGCGGGAGCGCTTCTTGGGGTCAAGACACGAACAGCCGTAAATTTGGTTGGTTCGCTCAGGCCTGAAGAGATTTTCGCGGAATCGCGGGATGGTAAACCCATTCGGAAACGGACGCGGGGAAAATACAAATCGCGCCGCGCAAGCTAGCTTTTCAAACGAAACGGGCCTGGCGACTGTTCTAGCAGCCGACAAGCCCTAACCACCACAGGAGAGGAAGCTCCAATGGCAGCTACGAAAACCGTATATCAATCTGCACAATCCCTCAATTCAGTTCCGCGTCACGGCGTTCTGACCCTGGTCGGCTACGGCATTCGCGTATGTGTCGAGCGCGGACATTTGGTTGTTGCGGACGGGATTGGGACTGAACGTCATCACTACCGGCTTCCCAGAGTCGGTCATCGCCTCAAACGACTCGTAATCGTCGGTTCCGATGGCCTAGTGACATTGGCCGCCTTGAAATGGTTGAAGGACCAAGATGCCTCGCTTGTTTTTCTCGAAAGAAGTGGCAAGGCACTTTGTGTCACCAGTCCAGTTGCATCGTCAGAATCAAAACTGAGGCGCGCCCAAGCTTTAGCTGCCAGTAATGGTGTAGGGCTTGAGATTTGCCGCACACTGATCGACGCCAAGTTACAGGGTCAAGAACGCGTGTTACGAGAGCGTCTTAATTGTCAGTCGACGGCGGATGCAATCGCTCGCTTTCGGAACAAGCTAGGGGAGGCTGAGAGCCTTGACGCAATTCGTAATCTTGAAGGAAACGCAGCTGCATCGTACTTTCGGGAATGGCGGGATCTTCCCGTGGCGTGGCCGAAGGCTGATCTGCACAAAATTCCTGACCACTGGCGATCTGTTGGGAGTAGACAGTCCCCACTAACTGGCGGACCCCGACTCGCTGTGACGCCTGTCCATGCCATCCTTAACTATTGTTTCTCTTTGCTTGAAGCCGAAGCCAGATTGGCGATCTCCGCCCTCGGTCTGGACGCCGGCCTGGGATTGGGGTTGCATACGGACACCGCCAACCGTGACTCTCTCGCTTTCGACATTCTCGAACCGGTGCGACCCCAGGTAGAGACGTGGTTGCTTGATTGGATTGCGAGAGAGCCCTTGCGCAAAGGCGACTTCTTCGAAACTGCAAAAGGCAATTGTCGCCTCATGTCCCAGATATGCGCGAAACTCAGCCAGACGGTTCCTACTTGGGGGAAACTGGTTGCTCCATGGGCTGAATATGTCGCGCGGACACTCTGGAAGGAAGCGAGGTCTGGCGGCACTCGGACTTCAAGCCCTCCGACACGACTTACCCAGCAGCGCCGTATTGAAGCCAAGGGCAACGTGTGGATAGCAGCCGTTGAACCAGCGAAAAACGATCATCTCTGTCGAGGTTGCGGGAAGAAGATAAAGGAAGCAAGATCGCACTGTGCCCATTGTGCTGTCGCGACTGCAACTGAACGCCTTGTGAATGCCGCCCGAATTGGACGTTTAGCAGCGCAAACGCCCGAAGCTCGAAAGAAGCATGCAGAATCCGAACGTCGACACGCACTCGCTCGCTCGTCTTGGGATGCGGCCAGTCAGCCGGCTTGGCTCACTAACGATTTATTTGCCCAGAGAATCCAGCCCATGCTAACGAAAGTTTCGAATTCTGCGATTCGATCACAAATAGGCGTCTCATGTTGGTATGCAGGGCGGATTCGCCAAGGTCATCGCCCACATCCAAGGCACTGGCTGGCGCTGGCGAAACTGGCGAGCGTTCCAAATCCGCTCTAAAAGTAGCGGATTAAACGCCAGCCTGGAAACTTGCTGGATCGCAGGCGTGCGATGTTACGAAAACAGAACAAAACTTTATAGCCGCGAATTTGACGCGAGCCGCTGGTACGATCAGCATTTTTCAGTCAGCGAACATTTCCAGGAACCTTAACCTCACAAAAGTCTCGCACCTCATCTGTGTAAAGGTACGTGTAGGATAAAGCGACATGGCGAAAACGAATAGCTTTTTAACCGATGATGACAGCTCCGATGATGTGATCGATTCGGGTCCAACTGCGACGCTGCCTAAAGACCCACAGCCCAGTGTCGACCGAATAGACGAACTTGCGCGTCGTATCTTGACCGGAGATATTCTCTTACCCAAGTTCCAACGGGATTTTGTGTGGGGTGGAAAGCAAATTCTACGCCTATTGGATTCAGTCGCCCGAGGGTTTCCAATCGGCAGTGTTTTGCTTTGGCAAAGCCGTCAGGAATTAAGGAGCGAAAACCGAATTGCGGACCTGAAGATCAAACTTCCGAAGCCGGACTATCCAGTGAATTACCTACTGGATGGTCAACAACGACTCTCCACAATCTGCGGTGCCATGTTCTGGCCAGGAGGTGATTTAGATAGCAGGTGGAACATTGCATATGACCTTAGAAAACAGGAGTTCCTTCACCTAGATACTTTAGACGATCCGCCACTGTATCAGATTCGGGTCAACAAAATGGCAGACGCTGCACTCTTCTTCAAACATGTGGCAAGCCTTGAGACATTGACCTCTTCCGACAAGGGAACACTCCGGGAACGTGCGGAGCTGCTTTTCAACAGATTCAAGGACTACAAAATTGCGGTAGTTACCCTTGGAGATATGTCGATTCAGGATGTTGCCCCAATTTTCGAGCGTATCAACAGCAGCGGAACCCAACTCACAATTGTTGACTTGATGCGCGCGGCTACATGGAGTCCAGACTTTGATCTGATAGATACGATTGAAGCGATCCTCAAGGACCTCGGAGAAAAGGGATTTGGTCAACTTGACAAGAAAGTTGTGTTGCGTAACATCTCAGCCTCAGCGGGAGGAGGGTTCTCGGCTGAAAGCATTGACTCCCTTCGCAAGTACGGGCCGGACAAGCTAAAGGATGCGGCGGCGGCAACAGAGCAAGCATACCGACGAGCTGTCGACTTTTTGGCTACCCAGATCGGAGTTCAAGGTGCTGGAGTTCTGCCTTATATCAATCAATTTACGGTTTTAGCAGAAATGTTTCGACGCCTGCCGAAGCCAACGGCAGAACAATACGCGTCAATTAATCACTGGTTTTGGCGAACGGCACTCTCCGGATATTTTAGCGGCTGGAATACGGGGAATATGGCATCAGACTTGGACGCGATTCACAGATTTTCGACAGGAAAGGAAAAAGAAATCGCGATTTCGGTGCCGAAACCGAAAGCAGATATCTGGCTAACGCGAACTTTCCGGCTCAACAATGCGCACGCGAAGCTCCTCGCGATTGTGCTCGCGCATCATGCACCAATCGATCTTCTTACCGGGCAACGGGTCGACACATCGAAAGCCCTTGCTACCATTAACGTGAAGGAGTTTCATCATTTTTTCCCGAGGGCTTATCTCGAAGGGAAAGGGGAAAAACAACAGAAGATCAACTGTCTTGCTAATTTCGTTATGCTCACAGCAGCGAGCAATAAAGATATCTCAGATCGCCCCCCGTCGAATTACCTGAAGCAAGTGACGGCTGCGGCTGGTGTAGAACTCGATACGTGGTTAGCATCAAATCTCATCAATAAAGAATGTTTTGAAGCTGCCCTCCAGGACGATTTTGAAACGTTTATTGATCGCCGTGCTGGCGTCATTCACGAGGCTGTTTGGTCGTTAACTGGGTGGGACACAGAAAAGCCCTAGTTGACGACGTAGGAGGCGATCCCTTAACTACGAAGGAACGCATCCAATTGATCGAGGCTGTTAGTCATACCACTGAAGCCGCCGGTTACCTTGTCCCAGGTTCCAGGATCAAGCCCCGTGTCTGGCAATTTTCTGAATGGATCCGCTATCGCGGTGGAGAAGTGGCCAGTCAGGTTATTGTAAGTTTCCGTGGCATTCTCCGCGTTATCAGAAACGATCATTAATTTTGGATTGTTTTCCCGTGTCCGAGGGACCACGTCGCATTCTTAGAAACGGCGTTGACCAAGGTCACAAAGATGATCACAGTTGGCTGGCGCGCAACGGAAGCAGAATTCCTGCGATTACTCTGCACAAAAGTAAGCGAGAACTCGTCCTTATTCACCACTGGAATAGATAGTGCGGGGAACACCAGTGCTCCATCTTTTGGCATTTGGTACATCGGGAATGCTTCCACGACCCTGTATCGATCAGAGAACCGTAGCTCACTTGCCGCATCGATAAAATCATGTAGGTTGTGCCTTCGGTGAGCAGAGAAATCGATGACCTGTCGCCCCCAATTAATGGAACCATGAAGCTTGATTTCCTACAGGGTAAAACGGCGGATTATGCAATCGGAACGGCGCTAATCCGGCAGTGGGATAGGCCCTCCGCGCTTCCGCTGACAAAAGAGCAGGTCGCGGCAGTCACAGAGAACGTGCATTCAGCAGCTGTCGTTCTTGGGAGTACGGTTCGCATAAGACTGTGACGCGAACTTGCCGGATTGCGCGAGGCTCAACCAACTGGCGAAACATCCCCATTACGCTTCACCTACGGAATGGGATTCTCCCCGCGCAGCACACGTTCCAAGTAGAGGCAGACATCCTGCGTCTCGCCGATGACTGTGCCAACGAGTTTGCCGCCTCGGTAGTATGCGACCGAAGGAACGTTCAGAATCGGAATGGATTTTGCCAGTTCGGGCTCAAGGTCACAATCCACCTCACCGAAGTTTGCAGCGTCTGCCAGAGATTCTTCCGCAGACGCCATGTTGCTGCGCGTACGGGAGCGGTGAGCATCCCACTTGGCATAGAAGTGAATCGCGGCGGCTGGTTTTTCCGCCACAAAGGCCGCAACGTCGCTTTGCGTCAGCATTCGCATGTCTTTTGATTACGAGGATACAGCGTCATAAGCGTTGGCGAAATATCCCCATATCACTCAGTGATTGTGCGAATGGGTTTTTAGAGATAACCCTTGTTTGCTTCAGCGGTCCCGTTCAAGGTTTGATTTCAATCGGAGTGCCGACCCGAACCAATTTCCAAATTTCGTCCATCTCCTCGTTCGAGACCGCAACGCAGCCATCGGTCCAGTCATGCAGAGCTTGAGCCTTTCCCACGAAAGCGTACTCCTTAGGGAGGCCGTGCAGCATGATGTCACCACCCGGACTGACGCCCAATCTCCTCGCAGCCGCTATGTCTCTTGGGTTTGGATACGAAATGTGAAATGCTTTGTAGAAATGGCTGTTGGCGTTTCGTGAATCGAGTACGTAAGAACCCTCCGGAGTTCGATGGTCTCCCTGCCTCTCCTTGGGCCCATTGGGTTCACCACCTAGCGCAACCCGGTATGACTTCAATTCCTTCCCCTGTGACAGGAGAACCAGCTTCCGCTCATGTTTGTAGACAACAACGCGATCTACGCCAACACCGGGCTTCTCCCCAAGGGCGAAGGGTAAGAACGTGAGCAGCAAGATTGCAGTTGCAGAAGTTCGCATTTGTGGAATGGAATTCTAGCAATTCTGTAACTGGCGCAACATCCCCATTACACTCAAAACCACAGCTTAGTGGCGACCCCAGATCCACACCGGGTTTCCTTTATCATCGCGCAGAACCAGGGTTTCTTGGCCTTTCCCTACTTCGCGCGCCAGAATTAGGTCCGCTCCCTCTTGTTTGACCTTTGATCCGGTGACGGAGATGGCATCGCCCTTGCTGAACGTGACTCCCATATCGTCCATGAAAGATTTCGGGCATAAGTAGATGTCAATCATGTCGTCGCCGTTCTTGATTAGCAGATGAACGGCGTCTTTTTCTTGGCCCTTCGGAGGCAGCCTTAGTTCTTCCACTATGCCTGTCATCTTGGTTTCAGTCGCGAAGTCATACTTGGGGGGCTGGGTCTGCGCAGCCGACAATCCGCAGTACAGAAAAATTGCCAGGATCGGAAGAAGAGTCTTCCCGATGCACACACGGGCGAAGCCGCTGAAAAACTCCATGGCTTCCTTCCTTGCGATAGAGGATGTCCCACATTCCCCTTGCGAGGATTAACAATCAGGCCAGCAGGAAAACCCGCGATGATCATACACGCAAGCGGGCTCTTTTATGGAGCCTTGACTGGTTGCGGAACGTCCGAGTTCACATAACTGTTGATACATCTCCATAGCGGCTCAAGATGCCTCCACATGGAGTTTTGAGTCAAATCGCCTGTCTGCAACATTTTTATGAGCGAAGGAGACAAAATTGTTTGCTTCAACTAGAAGACTGCTTCCCTCAGCGGTTGTGCCAAAGATGGGTCGACTCTGGTTCGCCTCAGGTACCACACCCACCAAGCCAGCAGAACGAAGCCAACAGGTGGAGGGACGAAAAATAGGACTGCGGCAAACACATCGAACCACGTGGATCGAAATCTGCCGTAAACGATATTGATAGGCTCAAGGTTCACGCTTATCTGTCGTTCCTGTGCTTGGCTACGCAGTCCATCGTAGGTCTGGAACTTTGTTTGCCGCCCGGTACTTGTATCGAGGATGAAGAAGGAATCCATATTAGCGTTGTCGTTACCCATGTGATCGAACGACCTGCTATCCACGCCTCCAAGAATGTATTGACCTGCAACCTGTACCTTGCGAACTCCAGCCACGGCGTCCTCTTGTTCTCCGACGGCATCGGCTGTGTTTTTGGGTTGTAAACCCAGCCTTGATCGGTCACATCGATCATCATGATCTGATAGCCATTCGGGACGCGAGTGTGCCACGTATCGCCGATTCCTAAGTCGCGGTCTAGCAGAAGCTCGTTTACGACCGCCTGAAAAACGAAGACGCACGCTCCCCAACCTAAGCAAATGAAGGGGAAGATAGCAGCGGCGAAGATTGCTCTACGGCGTCCTACAGGAACTCGGCGTGTGAGAAGAGTCGTTGTCCCAGCAAATAACATCGCCCCAACAGTCGCAAAGACTGTTCCCACTACCGCCGCAGCGAAGAGAACCATCCCGAATCCCATAACAGGTGCAGTCTAGCAATCACTCTGACGCGGCACAACGTAACTGTCGATCGGAGTAGGGATCGTGATTACTCACGACCCCCTCCTCGGACCCGGACGAGCGCTCGTTAGCGCATCCGGTTCGTATCTCAGATGAATGGCGGCAAAGCGTGCATCCGGAAAGGGATGAAGCGTGCTCGGTTGAGGAAGCCAACGTGAAGCCAATGTGAGGATACGTGTCCACGACAGTCGGTGTTTCTGGCTCCGGCGGCGAAGAGTACGCCACCATAGCGCAAGCACCCGGTCGCGGAACGCCCCCAGACTTGCGAGGTTTCCAGGTACCGCGTAGTAGTTGAAGTGGCCTTGGACGACCGACTGCAGCCATCTTCCGGTTTGGGGCAGCGGGTCGTGCATGCGCATCCGAAGCCGCTGCTTGATCTGTCGCAACTTGCCTCGCATGCGTTTGCGGATCGTCGTGCGCCGTACCATGAAGCGCCCTAGACTGTTCTTCCCGCTGATATGCGTGAAGCCCAGAAAGTCGAACGTCTCGGGTTTTCCTTCACCTCTACGTTTCCGGTTCTCTTCGGCAAATCGCCCGAATTCGATCCGGCGCGTCTTGTCCGGGTGTAACTCCAGCCCAAACTTGGCCAGCCGTTCCTGTAAGTTCTCCAGGAAACGATCGGCATCCGTCTGGTACTGGAATCCTGCAATGGTGTCGTCGGCATATCTAATGACCACCACTTCGCCTTGCGCCGATTTCTTGCGCCAGACGTTCACCCATAGATCGAAGCTGTAGTGCAGGTACACATTCGCGAGCAACGGTGAAACCACCGAGCCCTGAGGCGTACCCGTCCTCGGTTCCGACCATTGGCCTTCCTCCATCACTCCGGCCTTCAACCATTTTCGAATGAGCCGCAGGATGCGAGGATCGGCCACGCGATGCTCCATGAACTTGATCATCCAGCTTTTGTCGAGGTTATCGAAAAAGCCGCGGATGTCAGCGTCCAGAATGTAGTTCACCTTCTTCTTCAGAAGCGCATACGACAACGCATCCAGCGCGTCATGCTGGCTGCGCCCCGGGCGGAAGCCATACGAGAAACCCAGAAAGTCTTCCTCGTAAATCTGGTTGAGGATGGTGACCATGGCCTGTTGGACGATCTTGTCTTCCAGGGCCGCGACCCCCAATGGACGTTGCCGTCCATCCTCTTTCTGTATGTACACTCTTCTCGAAGGTAACGCTCGATACGCTCCGCGATGAACCCGTCCATGGAGATCGACGAGCCGATTCTCCAAGCCGGACTCATACTCCTGCCACGTCACTCCGTCCACTCCCGGTGCGGCTTTCCGCTTCAGCGCGTAAAAGCTTTCCCGGAGTAGATCAACCGTCAGATGGTGGAGCAAGGCGGTGAACTTCATCTCCTTATGTTCCCGTGCTGCTTTCCGCACGCCTGCCAACCCTTGGGACACGCCTTTTCCGCTCTGTGTCGGGCACGTGTTGGATTGACCAGCGTTCTCCTTGATCAGCGGTCTTCCCTCCTCACTCTCCGCCGACGATCTCATGTCTTTGTTCGAATGATTCATAGGTACTACACCGCTGTGTGACTCCTCGCAGACGTACACGCGGGCCGTGCGGCCTGGGCCTTCGCCCGCCGACCTTCCGTCTGGTTTGACGGCAGGTGTCTCCGAGGTCTCCCGGTTCTCGTGCATGAAGTTTCTAGGCGTGCCGTGGGGTCTTCGACCACGCCGGACTGAACAGAAACTCGCGCGATCGCTCCTGTTCATGTTGCCTTCCGCGCATTTATACCGCGTCGGCGTCCGGGTTGTATGTTTTCGCGGCTCAATGGCCACCCCGCCTATCCTCTATCTACGCTTCGCTGGGTCCCTCGCGGTAGCAGCGCAAGACTCGAGGCCAAGTGGATCGCTACTCCTTTCTTGTAAGGCTCTTTCATCCTCTACTTTCATGCCGGTTTAGCCCGGCGCACATAAATCTCCATAGCACTTATTGACCCGGATTTTGGCGAAGAAAAAGCGCATGCTTGTGCAATCGCCTGTTATCAGGAATTGAGAGTACATTCCGAATCACCGCTTCTACTTGGCTGCGAATCACACGCTGGCATAACATTGCGCTATGAAGCTGCGCTCGTTCATCAAGGGTGCTCTCGTATGTTTCGCCGTGATCGTCATCGCTCTCGGTGCGTTCGTTTGGCGAAAGAGTAGATTGCCTGCGCTTGGTCAAGCTCCATCTTTCGAGTTTCCGTCAACCAGCGCTGCTCAAGCGGAAGAGTTCTTGGATGGGAATTTCTCCTTGATCACTGATGTGCGAAACCTGCCAGGCCCCGTTCTTGCCGCCTTCACTGAGCGAGGTGGTTCGAGGTTGGTAATAGCTAATCCCGGCGAGAAGTTCAGAGCAACAGACGTCGTTGATGACGCTACAGTGCCCTCCAAGCGTCTTATTCTGGCCGGAGTATCCGGCGAAAAGGTTTTTGTGCATTACGAGCAGGGCGGCATTGGACTTTCGGATGTCCTAGCCCTATTCGAGGTTCCGCTAAAGGAAAGAATTCAACCCGTTTGGAGGGGTTATTGTAGAGCACCAGCCAGGAGTGTTCAGGAACTGGGGTCGTGGGTTCGAGATGGCACGTGCATCTCTGCGAACAGACCACCAGCCGCAAATTGACGTTACATCTCCATAGCACTCAAAATGCCCCGTTCTGGGCGAACAAACGGCGCAAAGTTACGATAACGCCTGTTATCAGAACTTGACGGGAAGGGCAATAATAGAGCGAAGGCGAACTCGTGGAAACTGAGATACATGTTTATCGACTCTTGGGGCTTGCGTTCTTGATCTGCCTGCCAGTCGCTCTGGCTCTCATCATCCTTCCTGCCCGAACCCTGCTGAGGAAGCGCATTCGCTGGGGTTCCATTGGTTTTGTCGGACTCGGCTGCTTGTTTGTCGGCTGGGCATCCTCTTGGCCGGGGCCGAACACAATTACCCTCTTGATAATGTCTGGCGGACTGATTGCTCTGGCCGTTGGATCATTTGGTCTTGCACGGTCGTTTTGCAGCGTCTTCTCAACAACTGAGCGGGAGCATAATTAGGGCGCGAGGGCAAATGAAACCACTTCGCGTGCTGCTCATGGTTGGGGCGCTCCTACTCTTGATTCTGGACATTCGTGCCGTTGAGTTTGTGTTGCATGGCCCAGATGTGCTGCACGTCGTCAATGAGGGGGATGGATTTCGAATCTTGCCTTATCGCTGGACGGCTGCCGACTACGTGGCATTTGCGACTCTTATGGTCGCTCATGGCGTCATCGTATTCGGCTTCGTGCGTACTCGACCCACAAGCCGCGAGGGTAAATGAGTGATAACGCCTGTGGCTGTTGAAAAACTCTTTCTCACTAAATTCGCAAAAATGAAATTGCGTCAGAATGCGATATAAGCGATCTTCTCGAATCGCAAGACATTTTGTATCCCCTAAATTTTGGCCGTTTGAGACGAAAGGTGAGTTTTTCAACACCCACGCCTGGTTACGTCAACTGATACCATCGTTGACCGATGATCGGCTGGTACTTTGATATCGTCATTGGGTATCTGATTCGGACTCTTGTTCGATTCGGCAAGGTGCGTCGAAGCGAAACATGGCCCGTGGAAAAAGGCAAGCTCTTACGTACAACCTGCCCGCCAACACCGTTGGGAGGTCCAGTCGCTGAGTTTCACTATACCTATATTCACAAGGGCGAATACTACTCCGGCGTAGACACGAAGGCATTCATGTTGCGAAGCTCAGCCGAGGAATACGCTGGCCAGTTTCCTGCTGGCGCTGACATACCTGTCCGGGTTAATCCAGCGAAACCCGAAATCTCAATCGTTGTTAAATGACGTACATTAAAGTGCGGTAGGTGAACCCGGATCCTTTGGCCAGTAGCCGCTGTGGTCGTCTTCGTCATCACTTAGTTGACTACCCAGCACGCCTGTGATGACGGCCACCATGAGAGCGATGACGGATACCAAGATTCCCATAGAGGTGATGGGAGCTAGTAAAAACACGACGCCAGCGATTCCGGCTACAGCTCTTAATGCGCTTCCAAGCCCATGTTTCATAACGGCAACCATCTTACCGAATAGCTCACGCAATTCAGTTGTTGCAAAATCCCTATATCACTCATTGACCTGTATCATTCTCACGATCAATCCTCGTCTTACACCTCCATCCTCAACGCTCACATCACGTCAACGTCCACGTCAGCGAGCGCGCGACAGCGCGCGAGCACCGCGCCTCACCTGTGTACATCTCAGCAGCACATACACACTAACCCATCAGATGCTTGAGGGGATAGGAGATAGAGACTTTGAAATGAACGTTCAATGTTAACGAAATAATAACGAGATAATGAAGATGAAGTAAATGATGAGCTGAGCCGGTTTGAATGATGATGGAGCTGAATTCATTCTGGAGCTGGAGACAATTGGCGATTCATTACGGCGGTAACTTGTGACCGGACCTGGATACAAGCCAGACTATTAGAATGCCCCAAAACTCTAGCAGTCGACCCGAAAAAAGAATTGCAGCCGTCTTCCCAATTCGTTTGTGGGGCGTGGACGCGAACGGGCGACCTTTCATCGAAGCCTCGAAGACGGTAAATGTCAGCCCCAGCGGCATGAGGCTTTGTGACGTCCCGACCAAACTCGGCGTTGGCGATGTAATCGATCTCAACTGCAATGAGAGGAAGTACAGGTTCCGAGTGGTGTGGATCGGAACGGCTGGTACTTCGGAAGCTGGAAGTATGGGGCTTCAAAGCCTGGAGTCTGGAGAATGGATTTGGGAAGAGCTAAATCTGCCTGCTGAAGATGTTGACATCTATTCGCAGCCGCCGGAATCGGAACGTCGCCTCGTCAACCGTGTAAGATGTTTTCTTTCGGCAGAGGTAGTGTGCGAGGGCGTAGGGCAGAAGGCATTGGCGTTCGTTCGAGATCTCAGCCTGGGCGGTTGTTATGTCGCAATGACGTTTCCGTTTCCCGTAGAGTCGAACGTGAGCATCGCGGTCAGGCTAAACGAGCAAACAAAAATCTGTGTAGATGGAATTGTCATTAGCAGTCACCCAGGTGCCGGAATGGGCATGAAATTTCTCGGGATAAGCCGCCGGAATTTGATTGCACTTGAAGATTGTCTAAAGGAACTATTCCACTCTCAGCTGTAGCGCCCAACGCGCAGTCAAAGCAGCTGAATTCAGCGACGCGGTGAGCTTCGAATTCTTCAACGGGTCGACGACGCCCCTGCCGTGCAGTCAACCCGAGTAGGCTAATCGCGCTCGGGCTTCGCGGCTTTTATTTCCTCACGTAATGACTGAAGACTGGCGACGCTCTCGATCGCTTCTTGGACAGGCTTGTCCCATTTGACGACATTCTTTCTAACCCACGCGATCAGTTCATCTCCGGTCAATTGTTTGGTCGGCATGATTTAGGATTCTATCGCGTCGCGCACCGTCTTGAGGTCATCCTTAGGTCACCTTTTGAGAGTTACCAATGTGAATTGCGCTCGGAGTCGCTTTCGCCTATTCTCTAGCGACCTATGAACAACGTTACTTTGATTCGGGTCGTGGCTGGGATCCTGGCCGGTGTTGTGGCTGTGATTCTGATCTTCAGGATGAAAAAGAAAGCTCCTCGCTAACGCCGAGCAGCCTTTCCTATCCGCAACAGCCCCTCTCGTTTCCTGTGCAGACTCGGGCGACGCGTTGCCAGAAACCGGACACTTACCGAGACAGAGACATTGTCAGACTGGATTCTACGGTATGTGCGGTATCGAATGACGCGTTTGTCTCAGGATAGGATCGAAGTGGCTAGGTTGTCTGACGTGAATCGGCGTCTGGAAGATCAAATCCGCGATTTGTGTGCGCTCGCGGTCGTCGTGCGCCACGATGATGAGCGCGAGCTAGTCCTTGCAGAACTGAGATCAGCACTAAGTAAGCACACCGAACGAATGAAACAAACGGCAGTCTTGAACCTCGTGGAACACGAAGAAGGTTTTCCTGAGAGACGCTCCGCCTAAACTGCTTTGGCATTACCGAGAGCGACTACCTGGGCTCGGTAGCCTCGATCGGCACATACACCTTCTGAACCGCCGATCTAAATGATTTGCCTGATTACCTGCACTCTCGCGAAGTGAGATGAATGTGTTCTCTGGCCGAGAAACGAGGTTCTCGGACCAATGGCTACCTTACTGATGCACCTTCGCCTCGAAACTTCGGATGGAATCGAAGAGTATCGCATTCGCAACGGAGACATTGAGGTTCGCCAGCTGCAGTATCCCGCCGAGGAAGATCGTGTTTGGTATCGGCTCACAGCTGAGGAGCTGAAGGAGCATGTCAACCGCAACACTGTGGTCGCTCAGTGGCTGAAACGCCGGATGGGATGGCGCCCATTACTTCGAGCATGCGTCGCTGAGCAGAATTTGTACCATCCTGAGGAAGCGGAGAACGCACCAGACCGGCGCGCTGCCTGAGTTCCTGCTTTGTATATGTAGTTCAGAACTGAGTGATCTTAAGTCTTCAAGGGTTGGTGTTCGCCTCGGGATTGGCGTTCTGGTGAGATTTTGTCTCGGGCTTCACATGAACAAGCATCAAATCGAACGGAACGCCGCGAGAGCGGAGTGGTTTTGTATTAAATGCCTTCGTGCTTCGGATCACGTAAACAAGGAAGACGCGGAGCTTGAGTTAGTTCAATTCGATTGCGCGCCGCCTTCCGTCCAGAAAAACCTTGAAAAAATGAGCGACGACTACGAAACACGCAGCAGGTCGCCGGCGCATTGTGAAATCAGCAGTTTTATCTTTGCGGGGTGTCAGCTTTCGAATAGAGGAATATATAGTCCTACATTCCGGCTCAGCCACGGTGGCGTTTTCGATCAGACTGGCTCTTGCATTTTCTCTTGTCTCCTGTTCCTTCGCAATTTACCCGGTCTTTTCGAATCGAAATCCACGCCTCCAGAGTTCACGCACTGGAATGTTCATAGATGGGAACTCTAGTTTGTGATTAGGTTCCAACCACGGAAGCAACTGCACGAAATAGAAATTGAGTGCTTCCTGGGGAACGCCCAGTTGCGACAGGACCGCACGCGCCTCTGCAATCGAATCATAGTCTTGTGAGTGATCGGGATCATGTTGGCTATTTCTAAGGCACACCTGTACCTTGCCCCCGCTCAACTTCTTAACACTCGCATTCACGACCATGTACCCCGACTTCTTTTGAGGCGGGCGATTGGTGGTAGGAGGCTGCGAATCAGTACCAATCGCCCTCTGCATCACGCAATTGATTTCCGTTCGTAAAGCGAACGTGAGAAGCGCCGACGCTGGCCCTTAGAGAGGCAGTTCGGCTTTAATTCCCGCAAGTTTGGGAATGTCCCTGTATCGAACATTCCTCTTATCGCCTTGTATCGTAATTAGCGTGTCGCCGCTCTCCCCCAACGAGCAGGCAATCGCGCAGTTGTGTGCCAAGGCGATCGACTTGCAAGATACTGATCGATTGAGGAAGCACTGGCAGACTTGAGAGTGGCGATCCATCAACACCTTGCTGCCATGCGGGATAAGGTGGCGGATTTGGCTTCATCGTTGCAGCCGAAGACGAAGCAAGCCGAGCAGCTTAGAAAGTGGCGTAATGAAAGAGAAAAATTATGACCGTCAGCCAACAATCAGCAACGGTGTCTGTTGTTCATCGCGTTAAAGAAGAGATCGACAGACTCACGGAAGAACAAGCCGAGACTCTTAAAACGGCAACACATATCTTGTAAGTCCACGGCCAGCGGTGCGAACTCCTGTTTTCCTTCACTTACATATTCAATTTTCATAGACCTGCGTCCGCCGCAGACGCGAGCGGCCTCCTTCTGACGGCCTTATCGAACGCGCGCCGCAGCACTCATTTCGACCCATTCAGTGGACTGCGCCCGTCCGCTAAAGCACTTACGTGATCCAGGAACGACGCCGCGCGGCTGTCGGCTCCATCATTTAGTGCAAGCGCCAACCTGGGCACAAAAAAATGACACGTTGTTTACAAGCAGAGGGGTACTCAGGTTCATCCAATCGACAGGGGCGGGGAGGCATGTTTCAAATCGCGGTGCGTCACCGAAGCGTTTCCCTTCTCCGACAGGGGCGTTAGCCCTTGTCACCCACGACACTGATCTAAAAACAACTGAATGCCGAACGCACCTAAAACGACGTGCTACTCGTCTTTGTCGCTGAAAGACGTCGTGTGTTTGTGCGCGGGATCCGTTGATGACGCGGCATGGAAGGAGTTCATTGCCCGAGTGGGAAAACCCATTAGCCTCACCATTATGCGCACAACTTCCCTCTGGGGCGAGAAGTCGCCAGCCTTGGTGCAAGACCTCACACAGGTGACCTATCTCAAACTCTGGGAAGACGGCTGCCGGCTCCTGCGGGACTTCGCCGTCCGGCATCCTGAGGCTATTTTGGGATACATAAAGAGGATTGCCGCTAATGCCACTCACGATCACTTCAAACATCGTCACAGTCAGACTTCCGGAGGTGATAGACCCCACGTCTCCACCACCGACGTTGAACCTGAAGTACGTAAGGAGGTCCATGGCAGCCAAGAGAAAATCGCTTTTGGAGTCTTCTTAAAAGAGATCGATGAGCACCTCAAGCGCGACTTGACCGGGTCCGATCAGGAACGCGATCGCATGATTTTTTGGCTCTATTTCCGGCAAGGAATGAGCACCAAAGAGATTGCCTCCCTCCCGAGCATCGGATTGGGAGCCAAGGGTGTGGGCAGCGTGATTGAACGGCTGAAGCATCGCATCCGCGAGTTAATCGGTGGAACGGGTGCAGTGCCTGCCAGCGCGGAGAAGTACAAAAAGCAAATTTCTTCAGAACCGCGTATTGGTATCTATGGGGGGCCAGAAATTGGAACGTCCATTGGATAGGCACCTCGATCCCAATGAGTTGGCCGCTCTTGCGCCGGAGTCAGGCGAATCCGCGCAAGACGCGCACGGAATTTCTCCTGCCGCACTTCGGGCAGCGGAACAACACCTTGAAGCGTGCGGCGATTGCAAGATGAAGGTCACTAAATACCACCAATTCCTCAGTGCTCCGTCGAATGTGATCTGGTCACAAGCCCTGGGACCCGCATGTCCCAGAGATGAAGATGTTGACTGGTATGAAGTGGCCGCGGGGTTGTGGCCGGAGCTGAAGGCAAAGCAGTTGATTATGCATGCTGCGCTCTGCGACCATTGTGGCCCGTTGCTTCGCGCTGCTGCATCTGAGGACGCGGCAACTCCAGAAGAAGAGATACTGCTGGCGCAATTAGAGGCGCCGGCGCGGCCTGATGCGACGGCAGCGCCACAACCAATTTCGTCAGAGCGGGCTGCTGCTTCTCGCTGGAGACGATTTACCCAGTGGAAGATGGTAATACCGGCGATGGCTGTGCTGGTGATTGTCGCAATACTGGTCAGTAAACCGCGCACCTCATCGATGGTGCTCTCTGGGCCGAAGTTTGCCGAGTTGGCTGTCATTACTCATAAGGAGCACGTTGAGGGGAGGCTCGCGCTCGACGTTCGCGCGGACTCGCAGCAGAAGATCAACGAGTGGTTTAGAGCGCACGCGCAGCTTGCTGTGGCTTTGCCGACTTCCCCAGCCTCCGCCGGGAAAGTGCGGCCCTACCGTCTGGAAGGCGCACGCCTAGTACAGGTGGCAGGCAAGCCAGCCGCCTTCATAGCCTACGAGGTACAGACTCCAAAGTTGCAGACTGTGGCTGCGAGCTTGCTCGTTACCCCAGATTCGGCAGCCGTAGCTTCCGGAGGCGTTGAGCTTGACTTCAAAAAAGTGAGTTTCCATTACGCTACGGTAAACGGCTATAAGGTAGTCACCTGGACGCTGCATGGCCTTACTTACGCTCTGGTTTCGCAGGAGTCCAACGACACGCAGCGGTCCTGTATGGTTTGCCATTCCGAAATAAGAGACCGCGACCTAAGTCAAACGCCGACTCCCTTGCCTCCTGATAGAGGCGCAGTTGCGCCGATCCCCCAATAGTAAGTCCGCGCATTGCGCCTATGCGTTTCGTAAATCAGAAATGCGCGCGTTTCGTGCGATCTTGAGAAGACCTCTTTCCCAAACCTGCAAATCTGCTCCTCACAAAAAAGTAATTTCATTCGAAATCTCGTGATGTCTGGTGACGGCGATCACGCTCACAAGCGTATCTCGCCGCACAAATCTCAACCCCATAGCAGGAGAATTCCGTCATGCGCGTTCAAAGGTTTCGTGTCTTTTCCACCCTGATGTCTTTGGCCATTGTCTGGTCAACCATTTGTCCAGCCCAAACCCAGACAGGCGCGGCAGCGCCTGCCGGCGCACAAAATAGGTCTCCGCATGGCAGGGTCATGTCCCCTGGATCGAGCATTGCCCGTGCGGGCGACACAGGAGTGCGTGCCCACACTCACTTGCAGGTTTTCGTCCCCGAACAGGCCGTGACGCCGTTCTCTGGACCTCCCTTTGCTGGTCTGGGTTTTGAGACTCCGGCATCGCTCGCCTGCGTGTATTCGCTCGTGCCCAGGACCAATTCATGCAATCCGAACCTGGTCTTCGCGAATCCCACCGGTGGATTTGGTGCGATAGCCCTGGTCGATGCCTTTCATTATCCGACGGCATCGACGGACCTGCAGACTTTCTCCGCTCAGTTCGGCTTGAAGGTTCCGAATTTGACAGTGGTTTTCGCAAGTGGTGTGAAACCGGTGCAGGATCCCACCGGAGGCTGGGAATTGGAATCAGCGCTTGATCTCGAGTGGGCCCATGCCATGGCACCCGATGCCAGACTCTTTCTGGTGGAGGCTAGGTCAAACAGTTTCACCGACCTGCTGGCTGCGGAGAGAGTTGCCGGCAATCTGGTGGCGAGTGCCGGCGGTGGCGAAGTTTCTAACAGTTGGGGCAGTAACGAATTCTCCGGCGAAACTTCATTCGACTCTAATTTCACAACTGCCGCAGTGGTTTATTTCGCGTCGTCTGGAGATCAGCCGGGCGTGCAGTATCCAGCAGCCTCTCCTAACGTGGTGGCCGCAGGGGGTACGACCACTGCACGCAATCCTTTCACCGCGAATTTTTTGTCCGAGCGGTCCTGGGAGCTTGCGGGCAGCGGTATCAGCGCTTTTGAACCACGCCCTGTCTATCAGGATGTCATTCAGTCGATTGTGGGAACTCGGCGTGGAGTTCCAGACTTGTCGTTCGATTCCAATCCGGTTACCGGCGCTTGGGTTTTTGATAGCACGCCGGTCCAGGGCGCGGGCAGCGGGTGGTTCATCGTGGGGGGAACCAGTCTCGCTTCGCCCGCGCTTGCAGGAATCGTGAACGCAGCTGGAAATAGGGCCGGCTCCAGCCACGCGGAATTGAATCTCATCTACAACAATCTCGCGATTACTACCGATTTCAACGACATCGGCAGCGGCGTTTGCGGCCCCACCGCAGGCTTCTCGACCAAGTTAGGCTGGGACCTTTGCACTGGAATCGGGAGCGTGAAAAGCAAGATCGGGAAATAACCAGGGGTTTAGGGCCGCACTTTCCGGAAAAAAGTGTATCTCCGGGACGTGCGGCCCTCAAACTTTCAAAAACGTCGATAAAGTCGAACAGACCCGGCGGCAAACCGTCGGGTCCTGTTTGGGAGATCACATGGGCAGCAAGGCTTAGAAACGCTGAAATGCGCCCTCGCTCCTTGCAAGTTGCGCCAGTCGTGTGAGGGTCGTCCAGCGATCCACAAGTATTCGTGCAACTGATTTGAACCGCTCACTGTACTTTTTTCCGCGATTCAGCTTCGCCAATGAGCGCATATCTTTGGCGCTGGTAATCGTGACACATCCTACCGCAGGCAATTTCTCAAAGTCGAGAGGTTCGGTCGGGAGACGCAGCGATGTGCGAACAATGTTGAGCCAAGCTTGCCGAATCCAGTTGCGATCTTCACTCTCGGAATCGAGCGGGTTTCGCAGATGGCCAAGGCCATGTTCAGACCACCGGTCTTCGTGATTGTTGACGCCCTTCTGCAGCAGGACAGGATTACCGTTCTCATCCTGCAAAAATAGTGCGTAACACTTTGCCGAAATTGCCAAGCAGTAAATCTGGCGTTGCGTACCGGTAGCTGGATAGTAGTTGTCGCGTTCAATTTTGAGGATGGAGCGCGATTTGTCGCGGTAGGGACTAAGCCTGCGGAATCGCTCTGCAATTCATTTACTTGCTGCCATGACAAAGCCTTGATTGCACGACGGCCATCCTTCATTTCGAATGGCCCACCGAAACAGGGCACTAAGCCACCATGCTCAGTTGCGACAATTGCCATGCTGTCCGTATCTTCCATCGCATACTCCCCTCCCAAATCCGAGATGCAGTGTTCAAGCATTGCCAGCATGAGTCGCGCTCCTCCCGTGATTAACGATGCAAGAGGAGGAAAGCAGAATTCACCCGGCACGTCTGGGTTTGCGACCTGGCATGGGAACGGTTCGGGATCGAGGCCGTAGCACGTAGTCTCGATCTTTTCTTTCCCTTCTAGGCGGTCCATCTGCGCCCAAATGCCATAGCTCGTTGCACTGGCTAGAATCTTGAGCGCCTTATTTAGTCTCTTGCGTTCATTTTCGGAAAGGTCGGTACGTGAAGCCAAACGCTGGCGTTCCTCAACTATGACCCGAAAGAAGTCGTCGCGCTTCGGGTCGATGTCAACCATTCCCAGCAGTTTCGTGGACCTCAGGGTAGGAATTTTGCCCGAAGCCGTGATGAGGAACGCATCGACAATTTGCGGCATACGGCCAGTCAGCAGCATTGAAGCGGCGACATCTGGAATTGAAAACCAGAGTGCGTCTTCTTTTGCGGCGTAAACATGATTTGTGCCAAGCTGCCAATCGTTGCTGGCCGCGCTGTACTTGCTCCTGATTGGAAGGATGTCGCCGTTTGGTACGACCTTTACAAATAGCGGCGCTCTTTTGCTTCGCCCACCGCGTGGCTGAAGCAAGCCTCATTCGAGGCTGGCTTCGCTCCGCTCTTTACGGTAAAACTTCTCCTTTTGCGGATCTTTGGTCAGGTACGAGGGCCTGAGTGATCCGTGCCCGATCCGGAGTGATCTCGCCCACCCACAGGACCAGCCCCGCACACCGCTTACGCCCAAAAAATTGGAGACCTGCAGAGTTCTTGTTACTACAGCAGGATCGACACTGAAGTGTCGAACAGCGTCAAGACGGAATGTAGACACGATGAAAAGGCCAACACATCGACCGTTTTAGCCGACCCACAAGATCCACGGAGGTTTTCCAGCGACAGCCCTGGGCACGGTAGTCTCAGGATCAGGCACGGGCGTGTGTACGCCCAGAGCGACATGGGCATCGCCCCCCATAACTACTAAGGATAGCCCCGGCTAACGGCCGATCAGTCTTCATGCAGGGAGGACCCGCATAAAACCTCACTCTTGTTAATCCGCTGTGTGCCAGCTGTGTGCCGGAATTTCTGATTGCCTGCCACGGAGCGCGGGGCGCTATTCGAATCTTTGTGTGCCTAATCCCACTGATCTTGTCGGACGAACGCTGAAAGAGTGCCACACCGTTGTCCTGTTTGAGGCGGATTCGGACACGGCACGGATGAGTTTGCCCGGTTAAGGATTTCTGGGCATGGCAGTTCCGAGTTCCGAAAAAAAACGTGCTAACCTTTGACAAGGCCTGACGTCAGTATATATGGTGTAACTATATATGGGGACATCAAAATCGCCGTTCGACAAGGAACTGAAGAAGGGCAGCGCGGAGTTACTGATCCTCTCGCTGCTGGAGGCGCGGCCGCGGCATGGATACGAGATCAGCCAGCAGATCGAGCAGCTGTCTGAGGGAACGCTGACGTTCAACGTGGCGTCGTTTTATCCGCTGCTGTATCGCCTGGAGAAGCGTGGCTGGATCGAGGGTACGTGGGTGGAGAAGGAGGGCCAGCGGCGGCGGCGGTATTACAACCTGACTGCCTCGGGCAAGGCGATGCTCAAAGAGCAGCGACGGACGTGGGCGGAGTTCGTGACAGCGATGGCGAGGATCACTGGAGTGAAGCACGCGTAACGCGGGGCGCGGGGGCGCGGGAAAAGCTAACCGAAAGGACGCCCTTCGACTTCGCTCAGGGCAGGCTACGGGGGCAAAGGAAGAGCAGCGCAGAGGACGCAGAGGTACGCAAGGCCGCTCGGGTGACACGCTCTGAGGACCCACTTGGGATGACACCTGCTTACACGGTGGGGATGGCATCATGACTGATTTTCCAGAGATGGTTCGCGAGAAGGTGCGGAGTTGCAACCTCGAGCCTACGCGTGAGGCGACGATCGTGGACGAGATCTCGCAGCACATGCGCGACAAGTATGAGCTCCATCTCCGCGGCGGCATGACGGAAGCAGAGGCGGAGCGGGCGGTCACGGCGGAGCTCAACGAGCGTGATCTCGCGAAGGAGGTCCGAAACGTGGAACGGCGCTGGGTCGAGCAAGTGACGCTGGGTTCCGACAAGGGCGAAGGCTTCTGGCCGGGGGTGTGGCAGGACTTGCGCTACGGCGCGCGAGTGCTGCGGATGAATCCGGCGTTCGCAGCGGTGTGCGTGCTGTCGCTAGCGTTAGGAGTGGGAGCGAATACCGCGATCTTCCAGCTCATCGACGCAGTGCGCATGCGGACGCTGCCGGTGAAGGACCCACAAGAGTTGGCGGTCATCCGCCCAGACGTGAACGCGCGAGCGGGTCGCGTACACGGATATCTGCCGCTGGTCACGAACGCGATGTGGGAGCAGATCCGGGCGCGACAACAGGGATTCACGGGCGTGTTCGCATTCGGCTACGAGAGCTTGAACCTGGCGACCGGCGGACAAGAACGGGACGCACACGCGATGTGGGTAAGCGGAGAGTTCTTCGACGTGCTGGGAGTCCAGCCGGTCCTGGGGCGGGTGTTTCACCGGGAAGACGATCACGCCGGATGCGGAACGCCGGGCGCGGTATTGATCTACCGCTTCTGGCAGCGCGAATACGGTGGCGAGGCGAACGTCGTCGGTAAAACCGTCACCCTCGAAGGACACGCAGTGCCGATTGTCGGGGTCACGCCCGCCAGTTTTACTGGAATCACGCCCGGGCACGGATTCGATGTAGCGCTGCTCGTGTGCTCCGAGCCGGTATTCGAGCCGGCGCCGTCGCTGTACACGCTGCCGCAGGGCTGGTGGCTGGCCGTCATGGGCCGGTTGAAGCCGGGATGGACGTTGGAGAGAGCCAGCGCCCAACTAGAGTCGATCTCGGCCGGCATCATGGAGGAGACGCTCCCGCCGGCATACCAGGAGGACAACCGCAAAAAATACTTGAGCCAGAAGTTGGACGCGTATCCAGGGGCAACGGGGTTGTCGAACCTGCGCCGTCAATATGAGTCTCCCCTGTGGCTGCTGCTGGGAATCGCGGGGCTGGTGCTGGTCATCGCGTGCGCAAACCTGGCGAACCTGCTGCTGGCGCGGGCGAGCGCCCGGGAGAAAGAGATCGCCGTGCGATTGGCGTTGGGAGCGGCGCGCGGACGGGTGGTGCGGCAACTGCTGACGGAAAGCCTGCTCGTGGCAATAGCGGGGGCTGCGCTGGGAATTGTATTGGCGCGCGTGTTGAGCGCAGCGCTGGTCCGGTATCTGACCACGCAGTCGGGGACTATGTTCCTTGAATTAGGCATGGACTGGCGCGTGCTGGGCTTCACGGCCGGATTAGCGGTGCTGACGTGCGTCTTGTTCGGGCTAGCGCCGGCATTGAAAGCTACGAGCGCGGCACCGGCCGCGATCGTTAGTTTGGCGGGCCGCGGGCTGACTGCGACCAGAGAACGATTCAGCCTGCGACGTGGGCTGGTGGTCATACAAGTTTCGCTATCGCTGGTGTTGCTGGTGGGCGCGGTGCTATTCGTGCGCAGCTTGCGCAACATCCTGACGCTCGATGCCGGGTTTCAACGCGACGGCATGGTCGTGGTGGACATCGGTTACGCGGGGCTCAATCTCCTACCGGAGCGGCGAGTCGCGTTCCGCGAACTGTTGCTGGAGCGGGTACGAGCGCTGCCCGGAGTGACCGGCGCGGCCGATACGTCGATCGTACCGGTCAGGGGCTTCGGCTGGCAAAACAACGTCGTGGTTGGCGGAAAAGAAAGCGACACCTTTGTCTTGGAGTCGAACATAAGCCCCGGATACTTCCGCACCACGGGAACACCGATCCTGCTGGGGCGCGACTTTGATGAACGAGACAACCGGCAATCCCCCAAAGTAGCGATCGTGAACGAGGAGACGGCAAAAAAACTGTTTGGCGGTGACGCACTGGGGAAAACGTTCCAGATCGCGGCCGATCGGGGTGAGAAGCGGTACAACTTTCAGATCGTGGGGGTCGTCCGGAATACGAAGTACTACGATCTGCGCGAGAATTTCCAGCCGATCGCGTTTTATCCGGAAGCACAAGACGACAATCCGGATGCCGAGACGCAGATGATGGTTCGTTCCGACCTGGATCTGGTCGCGGTGATCAACGAAGTTAAGGCGGCGATCGCGCAGGTGGACAGCGGCATTTCTGTCGATTTCCATGCGTATGACCAGCAGATCATCAAAGACGGACTTTTGCGCGAGCGCCTGCTTGCTACGCTGTCGAGTTTCTTTGGCCTCCTGGCGGCGGTGCTGGCGACGGTCGGACTCTATGGGGTGATTGCGTACATGGTAGCGCGGCGGACGAACGAGATCGGAATCCGCATGGCGCTGGGCGCGGCGCCGCGACAAATCCTGGCGATGGTGCTCAGCGAGGCGGGACGATTGCTGGCGATCGGAGTCGCTGTGGGCGTGGTGCTAACGGTCGCGGCGGGAAGGTGGGCGGCGTCGCTGCTGTTTGGACTTAAGCCGTACGATCCGAAAACGTTGGCGGCGGCGGTGGTGGGATTGGGGTTGGTAGCCGTTGCAGCAAGCGTAGTGCCGGCGCGGCGAGCGGCGAACCTGGATCCGATGGCGGCGCTGCGGGATGAATAAGACAACACTCAGTGAGCGACAACGGGATTGGGATCCCGCAACTGCTCATCAGCCAAGGAAAAAACGGACACTATGGGCTGCAAGGAATGCGCGAGCGGGCTGACCGTATCGGCGGAAAGCTGAAGGTCACCAGCTCCGCGAATTCTGGAACTGAGATCGCGCTCGTTATTCCAGGGCACATTGTCTTCCTTCGTCCTGATAAGAACCCGATCCAGAAGATTGCTTCAGTATTTCGAGTACCAAGATAAACCGCATCTCGGTATGACTACGAAAGCCAAACAACAGTTCTGAACCTGAAGAAAAACACGGGCTCGTTTCTGTAGATTCCAAGGTTTCTCAAAATCCGCGATCCAACTACCTTGGTTGCTGTCGATAAGAATCGACGATCACACGAAGGCGATATGCGGCAGAAGGAGATTCCGATGAAGAACAACCTAACAGCAACGGCCGTGAGAGCACGAATTCTCTACAGTGTTCGGGCGGTCATGACATCCATTTTTTGCATAGGAGAAAAAACCATGGCACAAAACAGTCCAATGACACATGTAAAGAACGTCGTTCTCGTCCACGGCGGCTTCGTAGACGGATCGGGTTGGCAAAGCGTATACAACGCATTGAAGAAAAACGGATACGAAGTAACCATCGTTCAGAATTCGACCACGTCCTTGGCGGACGACGTAGCCACAACGAAGCGCGCACTTGCGACGCTCAACGGGCCCGCGATTCTCGTCGGTCACTCATATGGTGGCGCAGTGATCACCGAAGCGGGAACCGATCCGAAGGTAGCCGGATTGGTGTACATCGCCGCCTTTGCCCCGGACAAGGGCGAATCGGTGGGATCGCTGATCAAGGGTTTCCCGGCTGGCGGGCCCCAGCCGCCGATTCTCCCACCAGTAGACGGGTTCCTCATGCTCGACAAGGCGAAGTTTCCTGCGTCGTTCGCCGGAGATGTAAGCCCGGAGGAAGCAGCCTTCATGGCTGATTCGCAAGTTCCGTGGGGCTTGGCTGCAATCAGCGGGACAATCACCGAGCCCGCGTGGAAGACAAGGCCGAGTTGGTACCTGGTCACCGCCGAGGACAGGATGATTCCACCTGACGCCCAGCGGAGCATGTCCAAGCGGGCGGGTACCACTGTCGTCGAAGTCAAAGGCAGCCATGCCATCTACGTTTCACAACCACAAGCAGTCGCTCACATCATTGAAGCGGCAGCGAAAGGTGCTTTGGCGGCAGAGAAAGAAAAAGGGGGAACGAGCGCCGCGGCCGACTAAGGGATGTAGGTACCATAACAGGATTCGGCGGGGCGGTTTCGTACCTCCTCGTCGAATCCTAAGATTGTGCGTCGATTGGAAGTGAATGTTTGTTTTGGTGTTTGCCTTCTTCCCGCCGCATTTTGTCCTTCCCTTGCACCCGCCAACAGTCTGCGAGCCAGTTTGGGGTGGTCGGCAAACCGGAAACTATCCAGAAACGGGCTTCGAGGAAGTTGGCCGGATTGGTACTGACAAGTCGGCTGTAGGCAATCCATTTCAGAAATTACTGGATGACGGGCAAACCGGAAAGTAGCGGGGTGTGCGAAACCGACTGACATTCCAACAGCCGTTTAACGCGCCAGACCGGCTGTTTTCCGAGATCAGTATGCCAACGGTGTGCCCAAATCTCGAACTACTATCCGATTAAAGAGCCGCTATCGTTTTCAATCGCTCAAGCAATATCGAGACGCGACCCTGGCTCGCTTGGTCGGGGAGCAGGTAGCCGGGTAATGCATCGAAAAACTTCGGGGTGGCAAGCAACTCCCTGAATTTTGCTGCAATGTACGCGCGAACTTCCTCCGGCCCAGCGTGGATTTCTTCGGCTAGTTCCGGCCGTCCATCCACGACGGCCATAAGATCTTCAAGATCATGACTCGATTCATAGTCACGCTTACCTCTACCCGCAAATGCCTCCAACTTCGTCGCGCAGAAGTAAACTGCAGTCACAACGCGAACGCGCAGCTCTGGTTCAAGTTCATGTATGACGGCGGAATCCGTAGCGGACTTGTACCAGCGGTTGGAAAACCCCAGGATCTTCTCGTCGAGCGGCATGACGTCCAGAATTGTCTTCTTATGCCGCCATCGGCAAATCGGAGCTCCTTCACTAACATCCTCCGTAAAGCCGCACCGCCGGAGCCGCTCCGAGAAATCAGCGTAAGCGGCGTATGAGCTGATCTCGGCAATAGCATCCACATCGTAGGTAGGACGGACCTCTGCGGCTGCTTTGTCGGTGACGAGAAGCGCAGTCGTACTTCCGCCGACAAAGACCAATTCGCCCAGGAGTGGCTTGAGAAGGCGAGCGGCCTCAACGAGCAGTTCGAGATTGTGTTTTGACATTTGCTGTGCGCAGTCTGCTTATTAGCTCTTTCTCTGCGATTTTACGTTCGCGTGCTCGCCCATCTCTAATGGCATCGACCAAGGCAAGCAGTTCGTACAGGGTGGTATCGCGGAGGGCCGCCGCGGGAGCGGTCTTATATAAAGGTTCGAGAGCCATGCCGCGAGTTTCGCCGTCCCGCCATGGCCATACGGGAGGAAGCTCATCGCCTGAGGCAATTTCATCCTTCAGCGGGGGAGCGGCGAACGAAGTTGGCAGTCCGCGAGTCACCTCGCCGTGTTCTGCGGGAAATGCATACTTCACTCCATGTAGAAGGAATTCTTCGAGAGCTGAGAGATTTGGTTTCTCTTGCATCTCCGGGCCATGCAACAGCCGCGCCTGCCGAAGACGCTTGATGGCAGCATGAATCTCAGAGGGGCTCATGTTGAGATCTGCCGCGATGATGGACATGGGTGGCCGCTTGCGTTCGTAGGTGCAGAGTTTCAGAACGACCATTACGTCTTGAGATTTTAAAGGCATGCCCTTATTCTACATTCGCGATTCGCGAATAGCGAATGAAGCTCCAAACAGCTTAGGGCAAAGAACTTACGGCCGATCAGCCGTTTCCCTTTCAACTTCCGTTTTGGCGCAAAACTGACGGCAAGATACCCGCGGGATCAGAGGAGTATTTCGAATGAGAAACTGGACGAATGCTTCGCGACCCGATCGCTTCAGAAATTACCTACACTGGAGGTGTTATGGTGCCAGATTCCGGCGGCCTAGCGTAGGCTCTTTCCTGGCTGTGCAGTTGGATTCTCCTGCGCAATAGCGGCACGGAACGCGGAGAGCTTGTCGTTCCAGATAATGATGCTGTCCTTGGCGGCCTGCGCATCCGGTGAGTCCGGCGCCAGCTCCAGATATTCCTTCATGTGCAGAACCGCGCATTGGTAGTGCTTAGCTTCCCCGCACAGAGTAGCCAGGTTGAACTGACCTTCCGGCCAAGTGGAAAAAACCTTCAGAGCCTCGGTGTATTCAAGCATCGCCTTGTCGGTGTTCTTCTCTTTGAAGGCGTATTCGGCCAGCACTTGATGTTCGCGAGCAGATTCCGGCATCAATGACTTAGTTGTGGACTCGCGCCACGCTTTGAATTGCACTTCAAAATGGGCCCAGTCCTGATCGATTTCAGCCTGAGTTGTCTGCTGAGCTTCGCCGGAGAGGTACTCCAGCGCTGCGCCAAATCGTTCAGAGTTCTTGTGCCCTCGGATACCCCAGCAGATATGTGTCGGTGCGTCGCTTGCGTAATCGCGCCAGAATACACAGTACGGGTAAGAACTCCTCTTCTCCTCCGTGTAGGAGATGTTAGCGATTCGTGGCAGGACGATCGAGTAGCTGTGATCACCTTGCTGATAGACGATAAAGCTTCCGGTAACCTTCACATTTGAGAAGCTGTGCAGCGCCTCTTCAATCCAGTTGGTAGCCTCCGTCGCATCCTTGGGTTCGACATCCTTGTGTGCGAACACCGCCTGGGCGGAAAAACACAGGACTGCTAATAGAACTGAGTTTCTTGCGAACCGACGCATTGGGTTCCTCAACTGTTCCTCCCATGTGCCATGCTGTCATTTCTGGCGGATACAACGTCACTAGAAACCAGGTCCTGGATTACTTCGAGTGCCGCCCAAAGCCGCCTCTGCGATAGGAAGCGTTTTTCAAACCGTTGGACTGTTCCTGCGAGTTGTCGGCCTCAAACGCCGAATTCAGCCGGTCTTTCCACACGATGATGCTGTCTTTTGCGTTCTGCGCATCCGGGGAGTCCGGGACCAGCTCGAGATACTGCTTCATGTGCAAAATCGCTGTATCGTAGTCTTTCTGTTCGCCGGCCAGAGTCGCCAGATTGAACTGTCCTTCTGGCCAGGTCGGAAAGATGGCCACTGCGGCCGCGTATTCTTTGATTGCCTTCTCCGTCTCCCGGTTCTTGAAGGCATATTCGGCAAGCACCTGGTGCTCGCGCGCACTCTCTACCATTTGCGGCTTGGGATTCGCCTCGCGCCAGGCTTTCGCCCGCGGTATGAACTGTTGCACGGTGGCATCGTCTTGAGCCTTGAGGTGTTCACGAGCGGCATTGGCAAGATACTCCAGCGCGGCAGCAAAGGATTCCGACCGCCCCTTGGTGTAAAGGGGGGCGGTTTCATTGCCGTCACGGGTATAGTCACGCCACACAACTTCGAAACCAACCTGCCTGTCGAAGTCGGTATGAATCGAGCTGATACGCGCTAGCGCGATGCCGTAGTGGACGCTCCCATTCCAGGAGCTGTAAATCAGATACTGGTCGTCCAGCCGATCGACGCGATACTGCCGATGAGTTGCTTCAGAGATCCACTTTTCCGCTTCAGCGCGGTCGGCCGGCACGCGGTCCTTCTTGGCAAACGCTGCGATAGGAACTAACAGCAATAGCAGCAAAGCACCATTGCGGACAATGCGGACTCCCGGTTGCTGGCAACGCATGTGATTCACTCCCCTTGCTGAAAGCAAGATGTACCCCGCGTTAGCTTCGCGTCTCACACCCGCGGGATGCAATGGAATAGCGCGCTCCGCCGTGCCTTTCGTAACAATCAACTGCACTTCGCTCCGACGAGATGTGCCCCAGGTAACTTGATCAGACTGCTCGCAGCTCCCATACTCCAAATTCACCTCCTCTTGTTTAGAAATCTTTCCCGAAAAACTCGCTTTGAGTCCGGAGAGTACGGCATGTGCGGCTTGCGACAGTTCCTCAAATCGACATTCAGATATCCCGCGATCTGGGGAATTCTGTTCCTCGGCTGGGGAGCGGCCGTCTGGGGCCAGACTTGCAGCTATACGTACCGATGCGGGAGCTCTGGCTGCGCAGAATTAATGGGTGGCTGGAGCGGCACCAGGAGTCAATCCGGCGTCACCTTCGACCAGTGTGAAGCAGCTCGCAAAGCCGCGATTCCCGGTGGCTCTTCCGTCTGCACCTGTACGTCGGACGGTTCCAGCGCGGCCAGCAGCGGCAATCCTAACGGCTCCACGCCGATGGCGCAAGGTCACAACTTGCAGCAAACCATGGTCAGCTACGGCGCCAACATGATGATCTCGAACATCCAGAACTCGACCAGCCGAGCATTCATGAATGGGTTCACCAATACGTTTCTGCAGAACATATTTGACAACCAGGCCGAGGCTCAGCGCCAGCAACAGATCATTCAGCAGCAGATTGAGGCCCGCCGGCGACAGGAAGCAGAACAGCGCCGCATTGCCGAGCAACAGCGCCTGGATGCAATGTTCGCGCGCTTGAAGGGCGAACTCAAGCTGGAAGGCCTGCCTTTCGACCTGACGCCAAAGCCTGTTGGCGTCAACACGAACCTTGAATTGAAGCCGATGAATACCTCCGGCCCAGAGTCGTTGTCCCTGAAGCTCGGCAATACCAGCCCGACCAGTTACGGGCTGAAGGGATTACCTGGCGTGTACGTGGGAGGGCCTGCCGGATCTTCCGACGCAGCTTCGACTGCCGGCAACTCCGGTCAGAGCAATTCTCAGCCGACAAGTAACCCCAACCTCGCTTCTGGTCCGGGCACCGGCGAGACGGGTCCCGGGATCCCCGGTCTCCCCGGCATCTATCTCGACCGGATTCAGCCCGACCAGGCGCCCCAGGTGGCTGAAGCGGCAACCCATCTCACCGGCGCCGACCAGGTTCTTGCTCAAGATGCCGCGCTGCAAGCGGCGCAGCAGAATCCCACATTAACCGGGACGACGCAGGACCCGAATGTTCAGGCCTTTCAGCAGGACGCGCATCAATACGCCACTGCTGTTGCAGAGGAGAAGACAGCCGAGCAGCAGTGGAAAGATGCGGAATCACGCGCCGAAGGGGATCACGAAGCTTTGGCCGTGGCGCATACCAAGCTCGATACCGCCACCCTGACTTCATCCCAACAGGAAGCAATGAACAAGATGCTCTCCGAATCCAAGTCCGACGAGGCGGCTGCAGAAGCAGCGCGCAAGATGTTCGAGGGCACACAGGCCCATGCCGCTTTGACCCGCACGCAAGCGGCAGGAACGCTCGCCACACTCGCGCGGTCCTCTACAGGGCCGTCCGTCGTGGACCTGAGCCACAGCACTCATTCGGCACCTGAGCTTGTACGCACCAGTTCGCCCAATCCCGGCACCGCGCCCGAAAAACCAATCATTGCATCCGCTCGACTGAACCCGGCAATGGCCTCCGCTCCCGCTCCGCGCCCATCGATTCCCGAACTCTGTTCTCGGCTCGCCGGCACTCAGGATGCCCTGCGCCGCTTGATAGAAACCCAGAAGGTTCAGAACGAAACTCGCGAGGACTGGGAGAAGACGGTTGACGCCGCATCCGACGACGCCCTGACGCGCGGCCTCGATATGACTCGTGAGGTTATGGGCGGAGCATTCCAGGACAGGGTGAAGAACCTCATCAAGAAAGACGACGCAGAGATCGAGACCCTTTATCGCGAGATTTCCGCCGAGAAGGACCCGGTCAAGGTTGGGGCAATGCAAAAGCGCTGGCAAGAACTTGACGTGAAGAAAGCCAATCTCCAGGATGCGCTGCAACGCTCCGAGAAATACTACAAGCATCTCGACGAACTGGCGGGCGAGCGCGATCTTCACAGCTGGATAAAAGAAGGCAACGCTGATCTTCCCGGCTTCATGGAAGGAGTGCGCCAGCTCGCCGACCATCTGCTGGCGGACGATGCGGTGAAACAGGCGTTACATCTTTCCCCGGATGGCGCTGACTACATCAAGTATTCCGCCTCCATCATTGATTCCGGCTATGACATCTATAGTGAATGGTTGGCGTCCAAGCAGATCGAGCAGATGAATCAGAACGCGGAACAGTACCTTCGCGCTGTCGCTCAACTCCAGTCACACATCCGCAATACCGTGACCCAGCTCAATCAGTACAGGACCGAGAACCCCATGAGTGTGCGTTGCGGTGACAACTAGCCAACCTCAGCAAGGTACCCGTCCAACCCTGGGCGCATGCATCTCGATACCTGAGTCTAGGGACCGAAAGTTGTCCCCGGTCCGAATTGCCGACGAGTGGGGCGGTACGAATCTGTGCGCTAACTGTGTGCCAGATTCCGAGGACATTCAGATTCTGAAAAGCGGCTAATCTGACTTGCGGCCCATCAGTCGACCCTTGGATCTTTCCGGATTGCCAGTCAAACGCCAAGCGGACGACAGCGGCTTATCAGATAAGGTTTCCGAAAATGCTCAAGACATATTGCAGTCCCATAGAAACCCTGCTATATATGGGTATCCAATAGGAATTACCATGGCAGATAAGGCTGAGGTCTGGCTGGGCACCCTCGCATTGATGGTCTTACGAACATTGGCGACGATGGGGCCGCAGCATGGGTACGGCCTTGCGAGGCGCATCGAGCAGATCAGCGGCGATCAGCTGTCCCTCAATTACGGCACTCTTTATCCCGCGTTACTCAAGCTCGAACAAGAAGGAGCCATCACTTTCGAATGGGGTGTTTCCGATAATAATCGCAAGGCCAAGTTCTATCGCCTGACTAGAACCGGGCGCCGCCAACTCGAACGTCAAACGCACGACTGGCAACAGGCGACTGCGATCGTGGCCCGCTTCTTATCACCTTCCGAGGAGGGCTAATGCCGAAGCTCCGGAGATTATGGATGCGATTGCGCGCCACAATAGGCTCAGGCCATTGCGACCGTGATTTTGGCGATGAGCTAGAGAGCATTCTCCAAATGCATGTTGACGATAATTTGCGTCGCGGTATGACGCCAGAGGAAGCACGTCGACAGGCTAGCATCAGATTGGGCGGTGTGGAACAGGTGCAGCAAATCGCGCGCGACCGCAGAGGACTGCCATGGCTGGAGGTATTTGGGCGTGATCTGCGATATGCGGCACGTACCTTGTTGCGGACGCCGGGATTCGCCGCAGTGGCAATGCTAGTAATGGCAATCGGCATTGGCGCAAGCGTTTCTTTATTCACCGTCATTCACTCCGTCCTGTTGCGTCCATTGCCGTTTTCGCACCCGGATCGCCTTCTGGCAATCTACAGTGAGGACGCTCTCTGGTCCCACAATACGGTGGCTCCGGGCGATTTCTACGATTGGCAGAACGCCTCGCACGGTTATGAGCAGATGGCTATCTGGCGCTGGACAGGATTCAACATGTCCCGCAGCGACGGACTACTTCCCGAGTTCCTCAACGCGGGCACCTGTTCGTGGAATTTGTTCTCCACTCTTGGAATCAGTCCAGTGCTGGGACGTTCGTTTACGTCAGCTGACGACAATCCTGGCGCTGCGCGCACGGCGATTCTCTCCTGGAGCTTATTTGAACGCCGCTTCAACCACAGTCCCGCGGTCCTGGGGAATACCGTTCGACTCAATGGTCAGCTGTACACGGTGGTTGGGGTCCTTCCGGACTGGTTCCGATATCCGAATCCGAAAATTCAGTTGTGGGTGCCCTGGCAACTTGAAATACCTCGCGCGATCCAGTGGAGCCACTACGATCACATCGGTTACGTTGTGGGGCGCCTCAAGCCGGGCATCCAGTCAACTATTGCGATTCAGGAGCTCAGCGCTGTCCAGCATCAGATTTACCTTCGGCTCAACGGTACCGGACCAGTTAAGCAGGGTGCCGTTGCAGCACCGCTGTTGGAGGACATGGTCGGAGAAGTAAAAACGCCTTTGTATGTGTTGTTATCAGCGGTGGTCTGCCTACTCTTGATCGCGTGCCTCAATCTCTCTAACCTGCTCGTCGCCCGGTCGGCAACTCGTCGGAGACAAATGGCGATCCGCTCAGCCCTCGGAAGCAGTCGCTTTTGCCTGATTCGGCAGCAACTCACCGAAAGCCTGCTGATTTGCCTAGGGGGAGGAATTGTCGGCCTATTGTTCGCAAATGCGGGAACTCGCTGGCTGACGACTCATTGGGAAGGGCTGCCGCGCGCCTATAGCGTTCACTTGGACAGCATGGCCGTTGCATTTGCACTTGGGATCACTGTGACGACGGGAGTTCTGGCCGGCCTGCTGCCTGCCATCTCTGCTAGCAGCGGTAGTGTTGTCTCGGCTCTGCAGGAGAACTCGCGAGGAATTGGCGGAAGTGCATCTCGCACGTCAATGCGCAAAGCTTTGCTAACTGGCGAGGTTGCCTTGACGGTTGTCCTGCTCGCTGCTGCGGGTTTGCTCTTCAGGAGTTTTCTCCGCCTTCGAGCTGTCGACTTAGGCTGCACAACAAAGAACGTGCTGACCATGAACTATTTCCTGCGTGGGGACAAATACTCAAAACCCGAACAGATCGTAAACTTTGACACAGAATTACTGGAAACGGTCCGTCATATTCAAGGCGTGAAGGCGGCTGGACTCACGAACGTTGTGCCGGGTGATGGCTACTATGGCGATCACGAATTCTGGATTACTGAGCATCCGCCTCAGCCGCCTGGAGAGCATCACTTCGCCGCATACCGCACAGCCGATCCCGGCTATTTCTCAACGCTTCAAATTCCCACGGTCCGAGGGCGTTCCTTTTCCGAGAATGAGCGACTGGAGCATGACAAATTCGTCATCGTAAACCAGGAATTTGTTCGGCAATCTTTTCCTGCCGAGGATCCCATTGGAAAGCACCTGCGTGTGGCGTGGCGGACTCAGCCAGGAGAGAACTACGAGATCATCGGCGTGGTCGGTGATACGGCCTATCAAATCGATCGCTCCGTCCGCCCTATGATGTGGTTTCCGATCTTGGCTGGTATTCCCGGCAATTCCGGAGATTCCGTATTAGTTGTGCGCTCTGCAAAAAACGTAATGTCATTCGCAACTCCGGTCCAGAAGGTGATTGCCTCTCTGGACCCCGACCTTCCAGTCAAGAACATACTGACGATGGAGCAAATTGTGGGTGAATCAACCGCAAATTCCAGTTTCACTGCAACGCTGGTGTTGAGTTTTGCGGGATTGTCTCTGCTGTTGGCCGCGGTTGGACTCTATGGTGTGCTGTCGTATCTAGTTACCCAGCGAACGCCGGAGATCGGCATTCGCATTGCGCTAGGTGCCGAGCGAGAGCGGGTGCTGCGCTTGATGCTGTTGGACGGACTGCGACCGGCGTTGGTCGGGCTTGTCTTGGGAATGGCCGCTAGCGTTGTCGTCACACGACTGATTCGTTCTGTACTTTACGGAACCAGTCCGCTCGATGCGACCGTGTTCCTCTTGGTCATTGTAACTTTGCTGCTGTCTTCCATTACTGCGTGTCTTGTCCCTGCTTGGCGCGCATCGCGCATCGATCCGATGAAGGCGATACGGTCAGAGTAAGGCGGATGAACGGGATGCAGAAATCAAAATTATTGCAACCTGTGAAGCCTAGAGGCAAGTGTTTACCATGAAGTTTCTCCTCGCAGCCATTGCAGTGCTGGCATACCTCGCGATAGATGCTCTAGGCCAAACGCCCGGCCCCAAGGCTGCGGTCGAGACTACGACCATCCCGCTGGACAGACTGGATGAACAGCAGCCTCGCAATGTGAAAACGGAATGGGTAAGGTACAAGGGGCGAAAAGCGCTGCGCGTGATTGACGCCGCACCGCCGGATGTAGCCGACGGGATTCAACTTGTCATCTTAAATAAGATTGAATTTCGGGACGGCACGATTGAAATCGAGTTGACGGGTGAACCCAGCTCGACGGCGAAGAGCTCGGCCCCGCGAGGATTCGTTGGTGTGGCCTTCCGCGTCAATCTTGACGCCGCCAAGTACGACTGCTTCTACCTGCGTCCGACGAATGGGCGCGCCGACGACCAGGTGCGACGCAACCATTCGACCCAATACATTTCTTACCCGGACTTCCCCTGGTTTCGATTGCGTAAGGAGTTCCCGGCGAAATACGAGAGCTATGCAGACCTCGTCCCCGGAGAATGGACCAAGCTGAAGATCGAAGTGCATGGTGACAAGGCGCGCTTGTACGTGCAGGGCTCGCCGCAACCGGCCCTGGTCGTCAACGACCTCAAACAAACGCAAGGCAAGATTGCCTTATGGGTTGGAACCGAAACGATCGCGCATTTCGCCAATCTACGCGTATCACACTGATTTCGAGAATCAGAGTGCGATTGACATCAGTAGTGGTTACACCAGCAACAAGACGTGGCGCCAACCGGTTCGCGGGCAGTAACAACTGTGGTGGAGGCGGCGCAAGTTGAATAAACCAAAGGATGGATGTGATTGACTCAATTCCGCCCAGTTGGTCGGCAACTCGGAAAGTGTAATTCGGAATTGCCCCGAACGCTTCGTGTGCCAAGATGTGTGCCACATTTGTGACCAAGGCAGTCGCTCTCACCGACTACTATCGCCTTACGGCCGATCAGCGAGCCTACCGAAAGTCATCACTATATTTCGACTTGCATTCGCCCATTACTTGCGTTCTCCAAAGACTGTTCTCGTTCAGAATGATTAGTGACACTTTCAAGTAGAGTGTCAGCATGCAACCGAAGAGCGGAAAGCCACCCCGGGCGGCGCTGGTCCGCCTAGGCTGGATGGATTTCTATCGCAGGACCGAGAACGTGGCCCTCACCTGCCGCCATTTCGGGATTTCGCGCCAGACCTTCTACCGCTGGCGGGGGCGCTATCAACCGCTGGATTTGACCAGCCTGGAAGACCGCAGTCACTGTCCTCAACATCGCCGCCAGCCCACTTGGTCTTTTCCCTTAGAAAGGAAGGTTTTGACTTTGCGGTTGCAGTTTCCCCGCTGGGGCAAGGACAAGCTGGCAGTGCTGCTGCGGGAACAAAAGCTCCCGTCTCGACCTTTATGGTGGGCCGCATTCTCAGCCGGCTGAAACGAAGCGGCCAGCTGCTGGAGCCGCCCCGCCTGGCCGTGCCCGGATCGCGTCGTCCCCTGCGATCTCGTCCCTACGCCGTGCGCAAACCCAAGCAGTATGCGGTGTCTGAGCCCGGCGATCTGGTTCAAGTCGATACCCTGGACGTGCGTCCGGTGCCTGGGGTGGTGTTCAAACAGTTCACCGCGCGCGATGTGGTGTCCCGCTGGGACGTGATTCAGGCCCACAGCAAGGCCACCGCCGCGGCCGCCACCGAGTTCCTCGACACCTTGAGCACCGCATGCCCTTTCCCATTCGCGCGGTGCAGGTCGACGGCGGAAGCGAGTTCGCCGCCCAGTTCGAACAGGCCTGCCAGCAGCGGGGCCTGCACCTGTTCGTGCTGCCTCCGCGCTCGCCCAAACTCAACGGCGCGGTGGAGCGCGCCAACCGCACTCACACCGAGGAGTTTTACCAAGTCACGGTTTGCTCGCTCGAAATGAAAAAGCTCAATCGTGAGCTCCGCCAGTGGGAAAGAATCTACAACACCGTCCGGCCTCATCAAGCTCTCGGCTACCTAACTCCCCACCAGTTTCTACGCCAGAACTCATCCCAACGAAAGGAATGAAAGTGTCACTAATCCACTGGACGAGTACAAAGACTTGACAACTTCACGTATTGTGAAGTACTATTGCCTTGGTGCATATCGTTACACTTAAGCATCTGAAGGAAGCCATAGAAAAGTACCCCGATGCAGCTAACGAGATTAGAGCGTGGAAAGCCGTTGTTGAAGCGGTTCGCTGGCACAGCATCGCGGAAGTTCGCGGCATATTCAAAGACGCAGACCCCGTAGATGGCTACGTGGTTTTCAATGTCCGGCACAACCGATACAGGCTCATAACGGTGATCCACTACGCTAAGACTACGAGCAAAATGCAAACTAAAGGACACATTTATATTCGATCTTTTTTGACACATAAGGAATACAACAACCGCACTAACTGGGATAAGAGGTACGGAAAAAAATGAGCACAGTTATCGCCAATGCAGCCGAAATGATAGCCCATGGCGCTCCGCACGTCATACACAATGATGCGGAACTTGAAGCATATACGGAGGCTCTCTTCCAACTCACGTCCCTGGAAAATCCTTCTCGTTCCGAAGTTGAAGCGATTGAACTTTTAACGTTGCTTGTCGAGCGGTACGAGCAAGAGCGTTATCCCATTACTGAAGCCGACCCAGTTTCAGTTGTGCGCCTTCTTCTGGAACGCCAGAATCTCGCCCAACGTGACTTGATTACTGAATTTGGTTCGGAGAGTGCGGTTTCAATGTTCCTGTCCGGAGAACGGAATCTCACCTTAGAACAAGTACGAAAATTGGGCGATCGTTTTAAACTTCCCGCTGATGTCTTCATACCCAAAGCGTCTGCCTCCCACAAACAAAAGGCAGTGGGTAAGCGACGCTCACGTTCTCGATAAAAGACCCTACGTATCATCACCCTAACCAGTCGGCCAGATTCGACGCTTTAACGTCGAGTCCTGCAACCAACGGGAGGTGGGTTTGTGTGCGGACGGTGTGCCAGATCCCCGGAATGGCCATGACATTCACAAGCCACAAAATCTGGCTGACGTCCGATCAGGGGACCCCTCATTCAAACCCACATAGAATCAGCCGCTACTCGGTTCTCGGTGTGCCAGTTGTGTGTCGGATTGGCGAGCATAGCAGGAAGGCAACAAATTTCAAGCTCTTACCGTCGTTTGGTCGAAGGCTGGGACTCCACTCACGCACCCGCTCCTGCGGCGGCTCGCCGCTTTGAAATTACTCCGAAGAGTTCCTCACTAAACAAAAATGCACCTGGTGTTTGATGACGTGGTGGGGTCTTTGTCCGTCTCAGGAATTCTTCGCAGATTTCGGCAGATGAAAGCAAAGAATGCTAAGGCGAATGAAAACCCCCGTGTCGTGTGGCAGATGGAAAGTGTAGTCAAACCACGATTCGTTCTTTTTGTCATTGGATTTCACAAAACATGCATGTTGTGGAGTCGATTCATCAATCGCTTTCAGCGGGGCGGACATTTCCTTCGTATCGACGAAGTACACAATCGCTGTTTTCGAGTCGCGCCACGTCAGATACGAAAGGATTTGATCGATGGTCTCGAAGTGTTTTTTCGCACCGCCCCAAAATTTGCACTCTGAGACGAAGAGATTGCTTTTCTCGTGGCGAATAAGAATATCGGTTTTTCCTGTTTTGTTGAATGTCTCGCCCGTGGTGGAGTATTCGAACCTGGGCTCCAACTGTAGGATCAAGTGATCTCGCAGCGACTCCTCATCTTTGTCGGCATACGTCGATGGGAGTCTCTCGAAAACCTTTCCAGTTTCGTAGATGGTCGTCAGAATTTCCTGGTAAATCCCTTCATCGACTGTTGGGTCTGGCGATTTAGCAGCTGTGCCTGCTGGCTTCGGTTTCGTTGCGACTTGCTTTCGTGCTGCCGGTACGGCAAACGTTTTTGGAACGTCAGTTGCTTTTCGCACACGCACGCCAAGCTTCGCTAGAGTATCGGACCTCTTTAGGAGTTCCTGCTTTCGGACTCCGAAAACGCTCTCCGCCTCTCGTCGGATCGATCCGTTGAACCCCGCTACGTTGCCTGCCAAGTGGTTTGATTGCGTCTTTAAGAAGTTGATTGCACCGGTAGGCGTTTCACCAAAGGTTGTATCAGAGCAACTGGGACACACGAGTGCAGCGTTCACTCTAGATGTATATTCACACGTCCTGCCTCACATGCAAGACGACGCCGCTGCAAAAGTGGAAGCTGCTCTAATGGGAAGCTTTTAACAAGCTGGAGCGGAGAAGCTTTTAACCGATCGAATCAGGAAGTTTTTAGTCTTGGACAAGATGCTATCAGCGGTACCCGTTACTGTCAGTGTGCCCTACTGCGAGTTCGGGAAGATTGTTTGTCGAAAGTGAATAGACTAGCGACTGGCACCTTGAGAGCAGTAGCCATGCGCTGGAGCTTTTCAAAAGACGGAGCATTCCTTCCCCGCTCAATCAAGCTAAGAAAATCCACAGACATCCCTATCATCTCGGCAAAGTCTTCCTGGCTCTTCCCGAGATCATGCCTGATCTGGAGGAGTCGAAGGCCGAATTGCTTTCGGAGGCTGTTCAAAATTAGCTTGCAACGTTCCGAAAGTCTGGCGTAATGTGATTCCGGGTACCACCGAATGAGATTACGGGTCCGCTGAATTAACTATTTGACGTGCCGCGTTGTCCCCGAACACAAAGAGCTCATGAACAGGGATGCCTAGTTGGGTGGAGAAAACTTCTAGATTCTCAAAGGATGGAGCGTTGATTCCGCGTTCGATGAGGCTAAGAAAATCGACAGAGATCTCTAGCAGCTCCGCGAATTGCTCTTGGCTCATGCTCCGAGCCAACCGGATGGTCTTAAGGCGGTTGCCGAATTTTTCGCGAAGGGCCGACAAGGATTGCACCTGTGGGCCGAATGTCGCTCATACTTAACTTTCTAACCACCGAATGAGATTACGGGTCGTGATGAGATTATGGGTAGAGGCTTTGTATTCCGGTTTGCGCTCACCGATGGCGAAGGGCGTTGCCCATGATTCGTTGAGGAAATCAACGGTGCAAGGTAAGACTGAGTCCGCTCCCAGGAGCAATCTGCCCTAAGTACTTGATTTTGCGCCATTTACATGTGCTTAAAGCTGTGCAAATACTAATCTGGAGGCGATTGGGCGCTATTAATAGGCGCTATCAATAAAGGATACGGCCTAATTACCCTGAATTGAGGCTCGGCCTGAACCACGCCAATTCCCTTCCCTAATCGGCATCTATGGACGCCTCAACGACATTCCGATTCCCTCCCCTTGCCATTCCCGACGAGGAAACCTCAGGAGGAGAAGAACACAACACGGAGGGGCGTGCGTCCGACGAAAGCCTCATCTCCCAAATTTGCCAAGGAAACAACGAAGCACTGGCTAGTCTCTTTCGGCGACACGCTCGAATAGTTCGCGGGATTGGGTACCGAATTCTTCGAGACGCATCTGAGGCAGACGACCTCCTTCAAGACATCTTTCTATTAATTCACCGGCTTTCCGTGAACTTCGATCCTGCGAAGGGCTCGGCGCGGACCTGGATACTCCAGATGACCTACCGCCGGGCAATCTCCCGCCGCCGTTTTCTGACCTCCCGCCATTTCTACAGTCATCAGGAACTCGATGATGTTGCGACGAGAGCCGCTGGCCCAGATGCCGCCCCTCCGTTTGAAAACACGGTCGAGGGAAGATTCGGCAAAGGAGACTTCGGGGAGATATTGCAGGAGCTCTCGGACGATCAGCGTCAGGCACTTCTTTTACGTTTCGTGGAGGGGTACACGGTCGCAGAGATCGCTGAAAAGCTCGGCCAGTCCCGGGCCAACGTCAAGAACCACTACTTCCGCGGCCTGGAAAAATTGCGCAAGCACCTTTTCAGTGGCAAATTAACCGGCAAAAGAGCACTATGAAGGGTGATTTTGTCCATCTCGGAGCAGGGGCGTTGCCGCAACACCAACCCCATGACGAGTTCCTAGAGCTCTGCGCCATTTCCGCCTCGGGCGAGCTGACCGAAGAAGAGCAGAAAAAGCTCAACGATCATCTTGTTATCTGCGCCTCCTGCCGCGAGGCCCTCAAGCAATACGAAGCAGTCGTAGATCAGGCAATCCCTTCCATTGCTGCCGCTGAAAACCATAAAGAGGTAGACCCCGGGCCGGGATGGTCGCAGAAAAAAGCCGAGAAGCGTCTCTTTGATCGTCTGGAACGTGAGTCGAGCGGGGGCGTTCCGGCCGCTACTGGGGATGGTAATGGAGGGTCTCGATTTGGCCTTCACCCCATTCCTCTCCCGAGCGAGTCTGCCTGGAACCACGTGTGGATGCTTTATGCGGCTGGCATTCTCCTGTTTGCTGCTCTGGGTCTGTTCATGTACCGGGTTGGCCTTCACCGCGGAGGCTCCGTAGCCGAAATTACTCCTCCGCCTCCCGCCCAAACGACTCGAGCGGATCAGGCTCTCGAAGCGCAACTGAGCGATGCCAGCCATGAGCGCGCCATTGCTCGCAACCAAATCGCCCAACGGGACAGAACGATCGCTGATTTGAGGAGCCAGCTGGCGCGGCAATCTGACGAAATTAATCAGCTGAGGACTAGTCAGGAGCAGCTCCAAGCGAAGTTGCAGAGCGATGATCAGAGCAGGGCCGAGGTAGCAATGCGGCAGGCCGATTTAACGCAGAAACTCCAAACGGCGGAAAGTAACTCGCATGTGCTGCAAGTCAAACTTGATTCTCTGGCTCAGCAATCTGCCCAGGACGCGACCCGAGCTGAGACCTCCGAAGCCAAAGTAAACGAACTCACAAAATTGCTTCAGGATCGCGAAACAGCTCTCGAGCAACAAGAGCAGATGCTCGCCCACGACCGCGACATCAGAGAACTCATGGGCGCTCGTGATCTCTATATTGCCGAGGTCTATGATGTGGGCGACGGCGGCGAGACGAAAAAGCCCTACGGCCGCGTGTTTTACACGCGCGGGAGGTCGCTAATCTTCTACGCTTACGATCTCGATCAGCAGGCCGAATTGAAACGCGCCAATACTTTTCAAGCCTGGGGAAGACGAGGCCCGGACCGCCAGCACGCAGTCAATCTTGGCATCTTCTATGAAGACAATGCCTCAAAAAAGCGGTGGGTCATGAAATGTGCTGACCCCAGAAGCCTGGCTCAGATTGATGGAGTTTTCGTAACGGTTGAGCCAAACGGCGGCAGCCACAAGCCAAGCGATAAGACTCTCCTATTTGCGTATCTCAAGCTAACTGCTAATCACCCCTAGTGTGGAACCAGAAGCGGGAGGTTCGAGTCCTACCTGAGGAGCCAATTTTCCAGTAGGTTACGAGTCCTTCCGTGCTGTTTTCCGTGCCGTTAATAAAGGATGGGTCCCATGCGCGGGCGTAGTTCAGCTGGTTAGAACGCCTGCCTGTCACGCAGGAGGCCGCGGGTTCGAGTCCCGTCGCTCCCGCCAATTTCCTCGGAACTCCCCTCGGTAGGACAATGTCGTTCTTCGCTACATGGTGACCTGGACGACGATGTAGCAGCCATAGGATGCAGCGACCACTGCTCGGAAAGCCGTCGTTCCGCGCTTAAGCTAAGTCGGTTTGAGTTCCTTTCGTGCAGGCCAGCGCGGCGCCGTCATAGAAAACTCACCGCGCACATACGGGGTAAACATGTACGTTTCGAATGACGCAGAAAGTGCTCACCCCTGCAAGAACTGACAGTGCAAATATCACCAATTAACGACTGAGAATACATCTACCACGGAGGGCCAAAAATCGAAGGTGGACGAAATACTCAAGCGCGTATGAATGACCGGATCTCAGGTCCCGGTAATGGCCACAAACAATTTTATGACGGGGGGATTAACTATGGCCGTGCTTAACAAACAGGCAATGCCAGCTAAAGTGACAAGAAAGGGCCTGATGAGCGGGCCGGTGACCGAGTTCTGCTGCCTCTGGAAGGTGAAACCGGGGCGCGGCAAGGCGACTGTCGATCGGATCGCGGCGGGCCTTGGGAGTCGACCGGGAGGGGCAAGGGAGACGTATGCGAATATCGGCGTTCACGACGCCAGGTATGTGTTGCTCGAGAACGACACATGGCTTCTCATCACGATCAGCTTCGACAATGACTTTGACAAGTATTTCGACGATGCCTTGGCATACCTCACTGGCGGCGACCCGGCCAAAGCCGGCTTTGACTGGCTCGAGAATCTTGAGGGATTCCCGGAAGGCGGGTACCGCTCCCTGACCTGGGAGGAAGTCAAGAATTGGCTGGCTACGACGCAGACACAAGCGAACATCTTCGCGAATACCGACGACGCGTCGGTTCAGGCAATCCGGAAAGCGCTGCGGCTGCAGAAGGCGTTTCAACAGGTGCTCGACCACCCCGAGGCCGCGCAGGCGCTCAAGCACCCGGCGTTGAAGCCGTTGCTCGAGGAAGCGGCGGCCTGATCCGGAGCACAACGGTTTGCGGCTGCCCGCGGTGTCCGCTTGGACACCGGGCATGCTGATCATGCCGTTGGCGATGGAGGGGGAATGGGTCCATGCCATCAGGAGAAGCGCATGTCGTGCTTGAACGTGTCGCGCTTGAATTAGACGATATCCAGAGCGGAGCTTTGCGGCCTCGGCCCTCGCCGTACGTCGGGGTCTATATCCTGCTCCGCATCGACGACCGGCGCGCCGGTCGCGAGTTGCTACGGCGGCTGGTTCCGGCCCTCGCCGACGCCACGAGCCCCGCGGATCCAAGCCACCAGGCATGGCTTAGCGCCCAACTCACGTTCCAGGGCCTCAAGGCGCTGGGTGTTCCGCAGGACTCGCTCGACAGCTTCCCGCTGCCGTTCCAGCAGGGCATGGCCGCGCGCGCCGCAGAACTGGGGGATATCGGTGAGAGCGCCCCCGAAAACTGGGAGAAGCCGTTCGGGACCCCGGACGTCCATGTCGCCCTAAGCGCGCTCTCGCCGGACGCGGCGCGGCTCGAGCGCGTCCTTGCGCGCGCTCGGAAAGGGTATGAGGAACTGTCAGGGGTCAGCGCCATCTGGCGTCTGGACTGCCACGCGCTACCTACTGAGAAGGAAGCCTTCGGGTTCAGGGATGGCATCAGCCATCCCGCAGTCGAAGGGAGCGGCATTCCCGGATCGAACCCCATGGAGCAGCCCATCAAGGCGGGCGAGTTCCTCCTGGGCTACCCAAACGAGCTGGGAGAACTACCTCCGATGCCACGGCCTGAGGTCCTGGGTAAAAACGGCACCTACGTCGTCTTTCGCAAGTTGCACCAACGCGTGGCGGCGTTGCGCCAGTATCTGAAGGCGAACTCCTCGAGCCCCGAAGAGGAAGACCTTTTGGGGGCAAAGATGATCGGACGCTGGCAGAGCGGCGCGCCGCTCGCGCTGTGTCCAATGCGGGATGACCCCGAACTGGGAGCTGACCCGAAGCGCAATAACGTTTTCCTCTTCAACGATGACGATCCGAAGGGCTTGAAGACGCCCCCCGGCTCACACATTCGACGCATGAATCCGCGCGACTCAGAGATCAGCGGCGTCACGCGGATACACCGCATGATCCGGCGCGGCACCAGCTACGGACCGATGCTTCCGCCCGGGGTCCTCGAAGACGACGGCGCCGAACGAGGGTTGGCGTTCGTCTTTGTCGGAGCGAACCTGAAGCGGCAATTCGAGTTCGTCCAGTCGGAGTGGGTGAACAAGGGGCAGTTCTTTCATGGCCCTCCCAGCGATAGGGACCCTATCGTGGGTGCGAACAACGGAAGCGATCACTTCACCATCCCGCAACAGCCGATCCGCCGGCGGCTGCAGGGTCTGCCAGCTTTCGTCGTCACACGGGGCGGCGAGTATTTCTTCGCGCCTGGCCTGCGCGCCTTGCGCTGGTTGGCGAATCTGGAGACCTGAAGAGCAAGGAGCGATTAAAAATGTCTGACCATAATTCCGGGCCTCGGGCCTTAGCAGATCCAGTCGTGGACATCACGGACCTATTCGTATTTCCCAATCCGGAACGGCCCGGCTCTCTTGTTCTGGTGCTAGACGTGTTTCCGAACGCAGAACCGACCGCGCTCTTTTCGGATGCAGTCGACTACCGATTCCGGGTGCGTCCGGTCAAGATCCCGCGCGCAGCCGGAGCCGCGTTCGCCGTCAGCGAGAAGGAGTACACCTTTAGCTGCCGTTTCGCGGCTCCAGTCGAGCGCCAGAGTAGCGGGGCGCTCGTGCAGGAAGGCGCCTGTACCGCCTCGACCGGTCAGGCCGTCTCCTTCCGCGTGAATGACGAAGAGGGTGGGAGGGCTCAGGGTCTGCGCGTCTTTGCCGGCCGGCGGCTGGATCCGTTTTTTTTCGACGGCGTAAGAGCGGCACAAGCCATAGTGACTGGGCAGCTCGCGTTTGTGAGCCCCGGCAACAGTAGGCAGTATCGCCAGAACTGCCTGAGCATCGTCGTCGAAGTCGACGTCGCCACCATCTTCGGGGCGCATGCTGGGCCGTTGTTCGCCGTCGTCGGCGAAACGGCGATGGTTGGGCCGATCACCGTCCGTCTGGAGCGCTTCGGCCGCCCCCTGATCAAAAGCGTCGTCCTCGGCGCGAAGCACCTCGATAAGGTTAACCGGGATCTGGATATTCGCGATCTGTATAACCAGGAGGACGCATTCAAGCTGGGGCCGACATACCTTGGCGCCTATCGCGCGCGGATGAACGCGAATCTCGGCTTCTGGGATGGCCTCGACCAGAAGACTGACTGGCCGCTGGACGCGCACGGCACCCACCCCCTGACCGAGCTGCTGCTGGCGGATTTCATGGTGGTGGATGTCTCGAAGCAGTACGCCGAGGATAGCTACTTGGAGATCGAACGGGCGTTGCTGAAGGGCGCCAGCCATGGAACCTGCGGCGGCCGATCACCCAATGATGACATCGCAGACACGTTGCTGACCATCCTGATCAATGCCGGCAACGGCCCACGAATCAGCGACGGTGTCGAGGGGCAGGCCGTTCGGGCCACCCGCGCCTTCCCGTATCTTGTTCGTCCGGACCCGAACCCCCCGGCCAAGATAGAGCTTTCGCTTGACAAGGCCGCGTGAAGAGGCAGGTGATGACGAGGCGCAGCGATGCAGTGGCGGCAACCGGCGGGTTGATCGACGGCGAGTTCCTCACGACGGCGGGGGTTCTCGCACTGGTGAATCTGCAAGCGCAAATCGAAGGGCAGGAGCGACGGGCCAGGACGGGTCTTCTCACCATCAGCGATCAAGCCGAGCTCATTGAGCTGGTTGTCTTGCGGGGGCACGTCCTGGGTTGCATCGCCGACTACGAATGGGCTGAAGAGCGCGCCGAGCAGTTAACTCGCGATGCCCCGGCTGACGGCGTGGCCTTCCTCGCCCGCGCTCGGACGCGGGCCACATTCCATCGCTTCACGGACACCCTGACCGACCTTGAGCGGGCACAACGGCTCGGAGCGGATCCAGCGGTTGTAGGGGCGGAACGCGCCGCAATCTTCCAGGCGGTCGGACGCTACGACGAGGCCCTCACATTCTTCCGGGAGGCTGTAGAACGTCGAGCCGATTTCGCTTCCTCCGGGGCGCTGGCTACGCTTCATGCCGAGCGCGGAGAAACCGCCGCCGCGGAGCGCTTCTTCGACGAGAGTCGGGAACGCTACCGTGGGGTCTCGCCGTTTCCCGTGGCGCTGCTCGATTTCCGGCGCGGCGTGATGTGGCTGGCGCAGGGCGATCTCCGTCGCGCGCGCATCTGGCTTGGCGTCGCGCAGTGCCATCTGCCCGCCTACGCTCCGGCACAGGGCCATCTGGCCGAGGTCGAGGCTGCCCTGGGCGAGACCGACTCCGCGGTCGCCCGGCTGCGCCCGCTGACGATCTCCTCCGACGATCCCGATTACGCAGCGCAGCTCGCCCGCATCCTGAGCGAGGTCGGCCGCGTGGATGAGGCCCAGGGGTGGCGCGCCCGTGCGGCGGCGCGCTACGACGAACTGGCTGCGCGGCATCTCGAGGCCTTCGCCGACCACGCGGCGGAATTCTGGCTCGAGGCGGGCGCCGATCCGCATCGGGCGCTGTGGCTTGCGAGAAAGAATCTCGAGCTCCGTCAGACACCACGGGCCCGCGAGCTCCTTTCTCGTGCCATGCTTGCGGCTGATGGTGCCCGGGCCGCTAATCCCGCAGCGTGATGGCGATAGAGCATGACGCGCGAATTTCACGCAGGGCCGCGGTGGTGTCCGGAGAGTGAGGGATCTTGCAATGACCGATACATACGATCTTGTCGCGATCGGAGCGGGTCCAGCGGGAGAAAGTGCTACCGAGTTGGCCGCGTTCTTTGGCCACCGCTCAGCCGTGATCGAGAAGGCCCGGCCAGGTGGAACTGTGACGACGACCGGCGGAGCACCAACGAAAACGCTTCGCGAAGCGGCCCTCTACTTTTCTGGCTTATGTGAAGGCGACGTGTACGGCGTGCGGATGTCAACGCCTCCGGAGATCGCTATCGACATTATCCGCAAGCGCACGCGGAGCGTGTGCGAGCTACTACAAAAGTTGACAGTGGAAAACATTGCAAAAAACAACGTGGACTACTTCCAGGGCACAGCGCGGCTCGACCAAACCGGCAGCGTGATGGTCACTGGAGATGATGGGCAGAAGCGCAAGCTGCGCGCGAAAGCGATCCTGATCGCATCTGGCTCCCGGCCGTTTCGTCCGGCAGATATTTCCTTCGAGGTACCGGGAGTCTGCGACACGGATACCATCCTAAATCGCGGGCGGGTGCCGAAAAACATCGTCATCGTTGGCGCTGGTCCAGTAGGCGTCGAATTTGCGACCATCTGCTACGCGCTAGGTGCGAAGGTCACACTTCTAGATCGCGGGACTCGCCTTATGGCCGTAATGGATAGCGAGCTCTCGGGCTGCATAGACGAGCTCTTCAAGAGTTGGGGCATCACGGTCTCGTTCGGTTCGATGGTAGAAAGCGTTGCCGCGAAGGACGATGGACTGGAGGTAGAACTTTCCACGGGAGAGAAGCTCTTCCCAGACACAGTACTCTTCGCAGCGGGCCGGGTTTCGAATGTCGAAGATCTTGGACTTGAAGCGGCCGGCGTTGTCCTAGATTCACGCGGTCGGATCGTTGTGGACGGAAAATTTCGTACTTCGGTCGAAGGGGTTTACGCCGCTGGCGACGTCCTGGGACCCACTCTGGCATCGGTCGCAATGGAGCAAGGGCGCGCGGCGGTCTGTCATGCCTTCGGGATCCCGTTCGAGGGAACCGTCGATCCGAGTCCGGTCTCTGCAGTCTACGGCATGCCGGAAGTCTCCGGCGCAGGCCTGACCGAGGAACAGTGCCGTGACAAGGGCCTCGACTACGAGGTTGGCCGAGCGGACCTCGGTCTCACTTCGCGCGGCGCCATCGCTGGCCGCGGCGGACTCCTGAAGCTGATCTTTCTTAAAGCCGACCGGAAGTTGGTCGGCATTCATTGCATCGGCGATCTCGCCTCGGAGATCGTAGGCATCGGACAGATGGTCATTCGCTGCGGCGGGACGATGAACACTATTGCGAACATGTCCATGAACACACCGACTTACAGCTATGCCTACAAGTACGCGGCGTTCGATGGCTTGCGCCGCCTAGCGTCCGCCGAAAGAGAGGCGCGTGTTGCCTGAATTTCACCGGCGTGGCAAATGACGAGGAATTCGGGCCGGAACGTATTCACGCCTGACATCCGCGTTGGTGACGCCGGCAGCTTCTGCGGCGTGTTCCCGCAATCTGCTGCGCTACATACCATCGAGTCCGACCTTAAAGAGGAAGTGTGCAGAAAATCGCGAAGTTTGTTCTGCTGTTTCTAGCATTGCTCTCAATGCCACTCGCGGCGTGCGCTCTGGATCCCAATCGAAACTTCAATAAGGAACCGGATCAGGAGACGCCCGAGCAGACCAAAGAGGAAGCGCAAAAGCCTGACGCCAAAGCCTCTGCTGGAGATCTCGCGAAAGCCGTTCAGAACCCCATCGCCAGCTTGATCAGCGTCCCGTTGCAGAACTTCACCGACTTCAACATCGGACCATTTGGTCGTGATAAAAACACCGTTCTCCAGTTTCAGCCTGTCATTCCTGCTCGGATCAGTGAGAACTGGAACTTGATCACCCGTGTGATCGTTCCCCTGCTTTATCAACCAGCTATTTCGCAACAACACCTCGGCACTTTTGGCGTGGGTGACACCAATCCATCGTTCTTCCTCTCTCCCACAAAACCGGGAAAATTGATCTGGGGCGTTGGACCGACCTTTTTGATTCCGACAGCCACGGACGATGTGCTGGGCAGCGGGAAATTCTCCGTTGGACCAACGGTTGTGGCTCTGGTTCAGCCAGGTAAGTGGACGCTTGGAGCTCTCGTCAATAACCTTTTTTCGGTTGCCGGGCCATCGGATCGTGCGGATGTCAACTCCATGACTCTGCAATATTTTCTGAACTACAACCTGAAGAAGGGATACTTTCTCACGTCGCAGCCGATTATCTCCACAAACTGGAATGCTTCGAACGGCAACGTTTGGCTCGTCCCCTTTGGCGGCGGAATCGCTAGAATTTTCAAACTGGGCTCGCAGCCGGTGAATGCTAGTGTGCAAGCCTACTACTACGCGATACGGCCGAACGACTTGCCATCTCCAACGTGGCAGTTGAAATTCCAAATCGCATTCCTATATCCGAAAAGGCCGAAGACGTGATGCTCGTGGGCCGCAGGGCGCAAAACACCGCCGGTCGCGTTTCGCGGCTGCCCACCGGAAGATTCAGCGAGGGCCTACCCGAATGTCGGTTCAGAACGGATTACGCGCAACCCGGTAGTTATCGGCCTGAATTTCTGTTAGTCATCCTCGGCGCGCCGTCATTCTCACGTCTAGAGACGCCGATTGCCGGTACGAACCACAGCCGTACAAGAGTTTAGGGCGATTCACTTCCAGCTTATCCGAGTAGTTCTAGGGCCTTGTTGAATTGGGCGTCCTCTCCGTAAGCGAGCCCGTCTGGATCATGGTACTCGCCATACACTTCGACATCGGTTACTGCTACCGCCAGCTTCTTCTTATGTACGTCGATTCCCGCTATCCTATACATGCGTTCCTCCTGGCGGGAGTAGAGAGTGTGCCGCTACTTACGTGAACCACGGTCGCGGGCTATCGCTGCTCCCCACCAGGGGAGTGCGACTCCCATTTATTCGCTCCACTACGCACGCTCCGGGTCAGACACGTTAACAGCTTCGGCTTACCCAGTGAGTGATGGACCTTACCACTCCCACCGGCCATTATTCTGCCCGATGCTCGTAGTAATTTTCATGAGCTTTCGCGGGCCTCTTAGGCCCCAGGTAGCACGTTATGGCCTGCACGCTCGCCGAGTCGCCAAGCGACCCTCTACATCGAAGGCTCCGACAGCTTTGTTGCCTCCGGTGCCGTTTCGATTGCTACCGGGTGGAGCGAACCAGTTCCCTGGGCGGGAGTTGCACCCGCTGAAGTCCAGCGCCTTTTCACGGCCGCTTTTTCGCCAATTGACGCTCGCTTCTCACTAGCGCCTACCACGTCTCCAAGGATGCTCCTTAAGAACCGCGCGATTTCCCTCCTTTGGGTGCGGACGACCACGTGATGGCCCAGGGAAGAGGGATCATCACTGCCAAAAGTTACAGTTGTTAGTTCTGCCACTGTCAATTCATCCTTGGGTGGTTGGGAGAGATTCCTGTGTTGATTGTGCAGTGTATTTTCGGCGTGGCTGATTGCGAGCGTTCGTGGGGCCTGAGATGACCACACATCTTCGTTTTACGCTTGCGCTGGGTATCGCACTCACCACCAACGGTGTCATTGCCATTGCTCAAGAATCTGTTAAGGGCACCTCGGAGCCGAAAGACACTCAGAACGTAATCCAAGCTGTCGATAAGCTCATTGAACAAAATCAGCAATTAGAGAAACAAAACCAGCAACTAGAAAAGCAGAACCAGCAATTGATGGAACAGATCAAAGTTCTACGCGGTACTGTGGCTCAGGATGCAAATGTGAGCAAGCAAGCCGATGAAGCTGGTTCCGCTCAAGCCACTGCTGACGTAAACGTGGAACAGACGGGGCAATCCTCCGGCCAAAAGAAGAGCACGCAATCGTCAACCCAAAACCAGACGGCGCAGTCCTCAAGCCAAAATCAGAGCGATGATGATGACAAGACTCAGCTCCCGCAAGGCTCTGAAGGAAATCCCGCGATTTTCGGAGAATTCAATCCGGGCCGCGGATTTACTGTGGCCCAGGGTGAGTACGGGAAGCTGAATCTCAGTGGTTATATGGCTGCAAGATTTCTAGACCAGATGCCAGCCAACCAAACTGCCTTCGATCATTTGGGCCGCCCGATCCAGGTGACTCCTCGCAAAGATTTCCAGTTTCATCGGGTCTTGTTGTTTTCTCAAGGATGGCTGTTCAGTCCCAAATTTCAATATTATACGTTCCTTTGGACGGTGCAGGACACGAATCAGGTGGCCGTAGGCGGTGCCCTATTCTACGACTTCGGCAAATACATGAAGCTCGGATTGGGATGGAACGCTTATCCTGGCACACTATCATTACAGGGCTCTCACCCCTATTGGGAATCCTATGATCGCGTAATGGCGGATGAATTTTTCCGGCCCTACTTCTCGCAAGGTCTGTTCGCTAAGGGGAACCTGCTGCCGAAGCTTGAGTACAGATGGATGTTTGGAAATAACAACAGCAATCTGGACACACCCGCCGTCAAGCTTGATCGTGATCTTTCCTTTGGTGGTGCTTTAACGTGGTACCCAACGACTGGTGAATTTGGCCCACGGGGAGCTTTCGGAGACTACGAGAGTCATCAGAATCTTGCCACCCGCTTCAATCTGGCTTATACCTACAGCCCTGAGGAGCGCCAGTCGCCAGTCGGCACTTCATCGGGCCTCAACACAACCCTTCGCCTGAGTGACAGCCTCAACGTATTCGAAACGGGTGCTCTCGCTCCGGGTGTGACAGTCGAAAGAGCGCATTACCAGATGGTTTCTGCAGCCGCAGGGATGAAATATCACGGTTTGTGGATTCAGGGTGAAGGCTACGGAAGGCTGCTCGATCATCTCATTGCAAATGGGAAGCTGCCGGTGACCGAAGTCCGAGATTCTGGGTTCTACGTTCAGGTTGCAGGCATGATTGTGCCCAAGAGATTCGAACTCTATGGGGCTACTTCGTATATCTTCGGTCAGTATGGAAACTCCAAAGAGTTTATCGTCGGAACGAATTACTATCCCTGGGACACACGGAACATCCGGCTGAACACCCAGTTGATTAATGTAGATCACTCCCCTGTTAGTAGTACTTTCGGCTTCTACATCGGTCAGCAAACCGGACCGATTTTTTCCATCGGCATGACCGCACTTTACTGAGAATCTGCAAATCCTCAGAGCAATTCTTAGGGTGCATAGTTATACGCAGCATTATCTGAAGTGCAAGCGATCCTTAAGCGCAAGGTTCGGGATGTTAGCGCGAAGATCGCCGGGTTGTATCGAGAGAACTCACAGCTGCGCCGCAAATGGCTCCTTAGTCCCCAGACTTGCGTGGGAAGGAGGCAAAGATACAATGGCGCAAGAGATTAAAACCGATACGACGCGAGGCCGCTAATATGTTTTGCGAGTGTGGTGCTTTACGTCTGTTGATGAACTGGAAGTTGTCCGATTTAAAAAGTTCGGTGGTTAGCTTGGATTTTCATGGTCCATTTATGGTCCAGTAATTGTTTCTGAATGCGCCAAATACGCTTTTGGGAGCCACCCGTGTCGCGTAGTTTCAGTTAGTTACGAGCAAAATGGGTGCTGTCACGGCAGAGGCCACGTGGTTCTCACCAATCTGCGCTTTTGACGGTGCGTTTCCCACGAGATTGCTCCCTGCTGTTTCCGTGCCGTTCGCACTGCATTACATCGAAAACATCGCCTAAAGTGCCATCTGCTGCGCTCTATGTTGTTGTATTTACGTTTTCACGCGGATTCGAGTCCTACCTGAGGAGCCAATCTTTCAGTAGTTTGCGAATATGCGTTTGTTTATGTGCTGGAAGGCTCGGTCGTGATGCAGGTCAGAGGCGGAAAGGAAGTGACTCTGACGCCTGGTCAGACCTTCTACGAAGGCCCGGATGATGTCCACGTCGTTGGGCGGAATGCAAGTAAAACCAAACCGGCGAAATTTGTCGCGTTTTTCGTGAAAAACAAAGGCGCTCCGATAACGGAGCCCGCCAAGTAAGTGAGCAATGATGAACACACCACGGCTGCTGAAATTCTCTTCGGGCTTCTCCTCGTTCTCGGTTGGAAAACTCGCACCATTGTTTTGTTAAGTGGAGTTCTTCTGACCACCTTTGCACTGACGATGACGATGACTTTGGGAGTGAAAGCGCCCCTCGATTTGTCGGTCTTTTCAGCTGCCGGCGGCGCGCTGCTCCTGGCAACATCTGCAAATTTCCGGTTCAGCCTCGACGAATTGGTTCGGAGGAATAAGCAGGCGGAGTCATCTGCTCGTGGCGGATCAGGGGCCAATCACCATGACTCAACCTAAAACTGGGAAGTTTTTTATGCTAATCAGATTAGTGGCACTAATCACCGTTCGCTGTTGATGCCCTTCAACTTGCGAAGAGTGACCAGCGAGTTTGTCCTTGGGCACAGCTAAACGGCGGTGCCCCCTCCGTCGACGGCAAGTTTTCTGCCGTAAACAAAACTGGAACGATCCGTCGCCAACGGATCCCCGGCAAAATAAAACAGACGTTTCTCGAATTCCGCCCATTGCGCTTCGCCGCAAGGAGGAGGATGCCATTCATCACACCCTCCAGGTGTGCCGAAAGGCCCATGCGCACGTTGGTGAAACGTTGCTCAAGTAATCCCGTGATCAGTCCGAGGAGAAAGAGCAACATGCCAAGCCACATAAGTCGACGCTTTTGCGTTTTCATTTGGATCTCCCGCTCAGCTTCGTAATCGATTCAGAAGCTTGTCCAACGTGAATCGGTCAGGCTCCCAGAACGCCAGTAAGAATGCTGCAGCGGCCGCCGAGAAGACCGAATAGTCGAATGGCGTCTTGATGCCGAGACCTGTAATCATGCCTATAGCAAATAACAAGAGCAGAAAACCAGAGAGGACGGAGGTAACGCGTATTTTGAAGCCGACGATTAGCAATACCCCAAAAAGCGTCTCCCCGATGGTAGAAGCCCATGCAAGCGATTCTGTTAGTGAACTGGGGAAAAGGGCCGTCACGGAGCGCGTGTACTCCAGAAAATGAGCAAAATTTCCCCAGGATACGTTCTTTGCCCCGTAGGGTCCCAAAAGCCAAAACGATCTGCCACAGCAGACAGAAAGGAAGCTCCCAATGCCAACCGTGCGAACAAACGGGCAATCTCTGTCCAAGTCTCGGCGGACCGCAAAGTTTTTGAATTCATACGTGCCTCCACGTAAGGAATATTGCTTTAGGCCAAATGGTTTCATCGGGGAAATACAATGCTCGCGTGCGAAGCTAGTGAACGGGAGTGAGAATCGGTGCTCCTTCATTTTTGTTAAAAAATACGACGAACTTCGCTGGTTTCGTCTTACTCGCGTTACGGCTTACGGTATGAACGTGTTCAGGAGATTTGTGAAATAGCCGCCCGGGACCAAGCCGGCGAAGCGTGCCTCTACGAACTTGCATCTCAACTTCCCCGTCGAGAACATAGACAACCGTGTGCGCATCATGCCGCTGGATCGCGTCGACGGCTCCTGGGGCGTAATTGACAGTAATGACTTCAATCTCTTTACCCGGTGCTTCCGGAAGCTATTTCGTAAGGAGCGTATTCACTTGCTGGGCATGCGTTGCCGTGGCAAATCCGAAGGTAAAGATAAATACAGAGAGGATGAGCTTCTTCATGTTATGCATCGCTTCTGTCCTTTCGGTGAAGTGCTGCGATAACCGGCTTAGTCGATCTTGTGTGGCTGATACTCACAGCGCCTCCAACCCTTTAGATCGAAGAGAAGAGGAGGTTACGCGTTGGACGAAAAGGTCTGTTCTTTCCGACGGACACACCTAAGGTCCGACTTCGTCAAACGTCTAACTTGCAATTCCGGGTCCTTCCATTGCATATCCGATGGAGAGGACCCAAAATCAAAAGAGATCTCTTGGCAACGCCCTTTCAATACTTATTTCTTGTTTATTGTTCGGTCGAGAAACTCATGCATCAACGACCCAATCCGATCCACTTCTTCTTCCAACGCGAAATGGCCCGTGTCGAGAAGATGGAGCTGTGCACTGGGAATATCTCTTTTAAAGAGTTCAGCACCCTCCACCGTAAAGATTCCATCGTTTTTGCCCCAAGTGATCAGCGTGGGGGCTCTTGTTTACGGAAATACTCCTGCCAATCGGCATAGACATCCAGATTCCTTTTTGCGTTGTAGAGGATTGAAAGTTGGATTTCCTCGTTCCCCGGTCGGTCCTGATAAGCCTGGTCGATCACCCAATTGTCAGGGCTGATCTTCGACGGATCGCTGACACCATGCAGATAATGCCACTTGGTTCCTTCAATCGTCAGAAGCCAGTCGAGTAGAACTTGAGCATTCTTTTCGCTCCGATCTTCCCAATAGTCAAATAATCCCTTTGAGAACTCCTTATTTATGGCTTCAACATGGGCGTCCCCGTTTTGGACGATCATAGCGGTCACTCGTTCGGGATGCATGACAGCTAACCGGAAGCCAACCGATGAACCTATGTCCGAGAGGTATAGCGCATATGAAGAAAGATTCAGCTTTTCGGTGAACTTTTCGGTCACAGTCGCTAACCGTTCGTAGGAATAGTCGAAATCGTTGACCGACGGTGCTGAGCTTTCGCCATATCCAGGGAAGTCTGGGGCAACGACATGATATTTGTCCGCAAGTATGGGAATCAGATTGCAGAACATATGAGAAGACGACGGAAAGCCGTGCAAGAGCAGAACGGTGGGAGCATCCCGGGGACCGGATTCGCGATAGAAGATTTCCCAGCCCCTCTACATTAAGCGTGCGATAGAAAACGGTCGGCGTAATCGTGTTCGACATCTAAACTCGCCTTCGGCGCGTGAATTGCGCCTTCGTGGGCGTTAGGCAATCCCCGAGTCCTCACTGATGAACGCGGATGATCGTCTTTCCCTTGATCCGCTCGGTCTGGTTGAAGGCGGCAACCGCATCATCGAGGACAGCCACGTTGCCGATGTTTGTCCGTAGCCGACCATTCCGGACCCGCTGGACGAGCTCACTCAATTGGGCGCGATCGGGTACGACGACGAAGTCGATGGTCAGGCCGCCAGAGGGCCGCGCCTCGGTCGGGCCGCCGATGGTCACCAGCGTTCCTCCGGCGCGAATCACGCCCGCAGACCGCTTCGCGATGTCGCCGCCGAGGACATCGAAAACTAGATCGACCCCGCAGACATCTTCTAGGGCGTCGTTATCGAGATCGACGAACTCCTGCGCGCCGAAGTCGAGCGCCGTCTGACGGCCGGCAGCGCGCCCGGTGCCGATGACGTACGCGCCGGCCTCACGTGCGAGCTGGGTCGCCATCGAACCGACTACGCCGGCCGCACCGTGCACGAGGACGCTCTGCCCCGCACGAAGGCGGCCGTGCTCGAACAGCCCCTGCCACGCGGTCAGGCCCGGCATCACGACGGCGGCACCCACGGTGAAGTCAACGTCGCCCGGCAGCGGTGCGAGGTTGCGTGCCTCGACGGCTACATACTCTGCCAGCGTGCCGTCGCGAGTCCAGTCCGTGAGGCCGAACACCCGCTGTCCCACCGACAGCCCCGTCGTTCCATAGCTGAGGGCGGTGACCACTCCGGCCAGCTCGTGGCCGGGGATCGAAGGCGTCCGGTCACGGCCGAGGCGATCGATCCAGGTCGAGGGCCACGACAGCTCATCCCCGGTGAATCCCGACGCATGAACCTGAACAACGACATCGCCGTAGTTCGCGCCCGAGAGGCTGGCGAGCGCCGCCCCCTGCGGCTCGGGCCGCTCCACCAGCTTCATCCCGGCCGTTCCCGCAGCCTGATCCGTCACCACAATCGCCTTCATCGGTCACCTCCCTGTGTCAAGTTCTTGCCTGTAAGCGCAAGCCGCAGTTTTTCTTTCAGTGAGGGCGCACGTTGGGTCAGCTTAGAATCCAGCATCTTAATGGCTGCCCATGTGAAATTCTCCATGCTCAAAACTTATGGCTGGTATCCTTCCTCTTGCCATTTGGCGAACAACGCGAGCTGGTCCTTCGTCCAATATGGTCCGCCGGGCGGCATGGAAGGCGGCTCGCCGTTGTGCGGCGATAGGTTGGCGAGCACACTCTCAGCGTTGGTCGAATCCGACATGTAGGTGTAATCGTCTAACTTCACGTCGAACGACTTCATGTGCGAAATATCGATGGCCCGAAACAACGGCTTGATGTCGGCTGCGAAAGAAACCTTAGGCATACGTTCTCCCAACAATTTGTGCGCGGCTAGCCGGCCACTTATACTGCCCGCAATACCGGCTAACCGCGCTCAAGAAATTTCTTCGACGTTTGAGCCTGTTTCAACAACGCTGGGTCCCCAGAACGCTATTTGCGATTCGGCCAGTTGCTCGACTGGAAATGCGCGGGCAAGGTGCTACGCGGCTACAGGCTGTGTCGCTGCCTCCGTGCTCGTGGTGATGTTACCGTTAAGACCACTCGGGAAGAAGCCTCCTTGTTTCACACCTGTCTTCCCACCAAACGCGAGGAAAAGCACCTGTCCGGCCGTCCTCGTTGCGATCAGCCCATCGCTGATTTTGATGGAGAGGACCTGCTTGGGCTGTCCGCTCGGCGGAGGAATCAAGTCCTCGCCGTCCAAAGCTGTCGTCTGTATCTTTAATCGCGCAATTTGTGTTCGTATAGCGGCAGCATGCTCCGCCTCGGCCCCAAGGAGGCATGCAGCCGCTGTGATGATTTCCGGAGTCTTAAGGAAACCGGCCGCGCCCGAGTATGCCGTCACGCCGATGTCCTCCAGGATGCGTGCTGCTCGGAGAAAGTCATTCATATTACCGAAGCCAAATCCAAGAGCGCTCAAATCGATGTTGGGCATGGCACATGCAGCCGAGCCTAATGCGCCACGGAGCAGGACTACGTGGGCGCGTTCATCCGCGCCGATCTGTGTTGCAACGTCACGTGTGAAGGCCTCATTGTCAGGGAAGTTGACCTTGCTTCCTCCGACGCTAGTGCCGCCGGTCGTCGGATTCGACCCACCAGCGCGGCCTTTGGTCCCGATACCGAAGCTCGTGATCGATTTGCCAGTGGTAGCGTAGGTGTAAAACTCAGCTTCCAGATATTCCAGGTTGAGTGCGAAGTTCAAAATGTCTCGCTCGTCAATTTTATTTTCAGGCATGGAAGTCCTCCAATATTAGGGTGGTGGTTCACGACCGGTTGACCAGCTAGCAGTCGGGCAACCCCCGATGAGGCAGCCTTTGGGCGATCTTTGGCAGTGCAATCAGCAGACGGTGCTCGGCGTTGTTGCAGGTCGTTCTAATTGGCTGCTGTAGAGTTCTGTCGAATCCTTGCAGCTTTGCTCCGCTCATCGCCGGTTATCCTTTTTTAGTTGCGCGGATCATCGGATGAGTTGCGAAGGAAGCTCGAAAAAATCCTGAGCGACTGCTTCTGCTCCTTTGAGCGGCTGCAAGGTGTTTTGGGTCGTCTTAGTTGAAACTCGCGAGCTAGTTTCCCTTAGGGACGGCAGCTAACACCGCTTACATTGACCTTAAGGCGATTGCAACGTTAGCAGTAAATCCTGCCCGAGGACTGGAATCGGGAAGTCTCCTGGGTTGCGGTCAATCGCCAGTTTGAACAATTCCGACTCGAAGCAGTTCGAATCAATAAGCGGCTTTATGTTACGCATGTGGGGCACAGCTGTTATCTGTCAAAACTGACAGAATGCCGCGTCAAAAAGTGGGGCTAGCTTTTTAACCTGGTTCTTTTTGAACAATACTTCGCTTATTGGAGATTCTGGGGATGAGTATCATTTCGCGAGGTTTTTCCGGTCGACGCAGCTCGGCAGATGTAAAGCTACCGCCAGGGCAGTACCTGACCACTGACTTCCCCGTCTTATCCGCCGGGCCGACACCACATGTTCCGCTCGACCGCTGGGAATTTGTGCTCGACGACGGCACGAACGTCCTGCAAAGATGGGATTGGAAATCCTTTCGCACCTTGTCCACCGAGAACGTCACAGTTGACTTGCACTGCGTTACGCGATGGTCGAAACTCGGCACATATTGGGAAGGTGTTTCCCTCGATACGTTGTTTGCAGATCTAAAAACCGATGCTGAGTATGCCCTCGTGCATTCATACGGTGACTACACCACAAATCTGCCTCTTGATGATCTCCTTAATAAAAAAGCCTGGATCGCGTTTCGATTCGACGACGAGGATCTTGCGCCTGAACACGGTGGCCCTGCACGATTTCTCGTCCCCCACCTTTATTTATGGAAGAGCGCCAAATGGGTGCGAGGCATTACGTTGATGCATGAGGACAAACCTGGATTTTGGGAAAGCCTGGGCTACCATATTTATGGGGACCCGTGGCGGGAACAGCGCTATTCAGGTGACCAGTGATGTGGCGTGTCGGGAACGTCGTTGCTCTTCACGACGAAACGGCGACGGCACGGACGATCACTCTCGAAGTTCCAGATTGGCCGGGTCACGTCGCAGGCCAGCACGTTGACATTCGCTTGACCGCCTCGGATGGATACTCGGCGGTCAGGTCATACTCGATCGCATCTGCGCCGAACTCTGAAAAGCGCGTTGAACTAACCGTCGAGCGACTGCCTAAGGGAGAAGTCTCACCGTACCTTACGCAAGAACTCGCGATCGGCGATCGTCTGGAGTTGCGAGGTCCCATCGGGGGGTGGTTCGTGTGGCGCAACCAACAAACTGAGCCGACCCAACTGATAGCAGGGGGATCCGGCATCGTTCCGCTCATAGCTATGATTCGCGCGCGCTGGGCGGCGGGAAGAACTTCGCCGTTTCGATTGTTGTATTCCGTGCGTGAACCGGCGGCCATTTTTTACCGTGATGAACTGCAGGCATTCTCAGATCACGGCGATTCTATGACCCTTACTTACGCATACACACGAGCTGTTCCAACAAATTGGCCGCGACCGCCGGGCCGCATCGACGCGGCTCTCATCGCGAATGCCACCTTGCCTCCAACGCTTTCGCCAACCTGCTACGTTTGCGGCCCCACACCGTTCGTTGAAATTGCTGCTGGCTTCCTCAGCGCCTCCGGCAACAGCCCGGATAAGATCAGGACAGAGCGTTTTGGCCCCACGGGAGAACGAAAATGAGTTCACATACCTACGACTACCTTGACGGTAACGCTGCCGCGGGCGAATTGAGCAAGATATTCGCCATGGATGTTACGGCTGCACAGGGACAGTGTGCGCATTGTGGCGCAACCAAGCGTTTTGCTGAAGCGCATTTATACATGCAGTGTCCCGGCGTGGTGGCGCGGTGCGCCGCCTGCGAACATGTACTCCTTCGTCTTGTAAATGTTCATCAACGCGTGTTGCTGGATGTGCGTGGCATGACATATTTGAGCCTCGATACATCACAACTCCAGCACTGAGAATTCGAAATGGAAGGGCACCAAAAACGTGGCTGACTGTCCACACGGGACAAGTGCAAAGGGACGAGCGCATGTACGTGAGCCAAGTAACGAGCCCCACTTTTTTCGCTGCTTACCAAAGTCGCAAGCTCAGGCGAGACGCCCAGGGAGTGCTGCTGGTTGAGTTCCACACCAAAGGCGGGCCGCTGATCTTCACAGCGCAAGATCATACCGAGTTTGTCGACAGTTTTTCCGGATTGCGGAGGATCGTGCGAACAAGATCGTGATCTTCAGCGGAACAGGCGGGGAGTTCATCCCGGGCATCGATTTTTCGTCGTTCAGCAATGTCGCCGACCCGGCTGTTTGGAGCCAAGTGCACGATGACGGTGTTCAGATTCTCGAAAGCCAAGAGTGAACACTTCGCTCGGAAAGGAAAAGTCCCATGAACAGCACGGAAAACCCTTCTCCGCCCAGGCGCTTAAGACAACGCAGCCGGAAGAATTTGATCTGGTGGTTCTCGGTGGCGCGACGCCGTCCTGACTCACCCCACATTGACCGAGGGGACGTTGGTCGAGGAGCTTATTCCGCTGTTCTCATCCGTAGCATCGGTGCATGAGGTGGCCGATGCAACAGTACCAAGAACTGCGGCATGAGTGAAGCGCACCAGAAAGATGATTCCGATCGACTGCACTGGCATGTCCCAGGAGGCCTCTCTTGGCATGCAGGTGTCGAAACAAATCGGCATGCTAGAACACGTTAGGGAGATCTTCGCGTTCCTGGCGTCAGATGCTGGGGATGGATCCCTGGCGCGCATTCCGGTCGAGGTGGGGCAAAACTCTGACCCGCATTAGAACACCCTGCCTAGGTACGCGCGGCGCAGCAGTTGGGCGTTGGCTGCAACGATGAACGTGCTGGCCGACATCAGTACCGCTCCAATTGCCGGTGAAAGAATAATGCCCCACGTTGCCAAGATCCCAGCGGCAAGCGGAATTGCAATCACGTTGTATCCGGTCGCCCATGCGAGGTTCTGGATCATCTTGCGATAACTTGCCTTTGACAGCCTTCGAGGCGGCATAAGCCGCCGCTCCAGCAGCATGGTTCAAGGCAGCCTGCGACGAGACGTTGATGATCACACCATTGCCTTGTTTGAGCATCGATGCCGCGACAGCCCGCGATAACACGTACCCAGAGCGGAGGTTCAAAGCCAACACTGGTCAAACACTTTGGGATCGACATCCCACAATGGTGTGCCGCCCGCGTAGCCGCCTACAGCATTGATCAGCACATCGAGCTGGCCGTGTTGGGAAATCATGGTCTTGACGAGCCGGTGCACTGCGTCATCATCGGTGACATCGACTTGCTGACCTGCGAGTGCTGTGGCTAGCGCCTGATGCCTGGGGTAAGGCCATAAAACTCCTCTTCACGACGGTAGGTCACCGTTACCTTGGCTTGTAAACCGCCTGGGGATCTTTCGCGCACTCGCCAACCATGGTGGGGTCATCGGGATCAGTTCGGGATTAAGCCGCCGGATTCATGAATTCTTGCTGCCGATTTCCTTCCGTGGTCAATACTCGCACCCGTCGACGTTTCGTGATGAAATCAAGTCCCCATTGCAGCAAGACGAACAAGCGATTTGCGAATCCGATGAGAAAATAAATATGTACCGTCGCCCAGATAAACCACGCGGGGAAACCCGCAAAGCGCGCGACTCTCAAGTCGGCAACGGCATAAGTCCGCCCTACTATTGCGAGATCGCCCTTGTCCCAGTACCAGAACGGCGCCGGTGCTCGGCGCCCCTCCACACGGCGGCGAATGACGTTGGCGACGTACTTGCCCTCCTGGATCGCAGGCTGGGCCACTCCGGGCAGCAGCATCGGGGTCCGTGATTTCATGCCTAATAGATTGCGCGCTGGCGCAATGACATAAGCAGTGTCGCCAATCGCGAAAACTTCCGGATGACCTGGTACCGACAGATCGGGCCCGACGATGATCTTCCCGGACTTGTCCGTGGCAACGTTCAACCAGCGTCCCGCGGGCGATGCAACGACCCCGGCGCCCCACAGCACAGTAGCGGCAGGAACTCGCTCTCCACCAACCACGATTCCTTCCAAATCGACCTTAGTAACCCGGGCACTGGTATGCACCTGGACGCCTAAACTTTCAAGGTGGCGCTGCGCTCTGGTCGAAAGATCCTCCGGGTATGCGGGCAGAATGCGAGGCCCTGCCTCATATAGGAGAATGCGCGCCGAGTTCGGATCGATATGCCGAAAATCTTGTGCTAATGCCATCTGCGACATCTCGGCAAGCGTGCTGGCCATCTCTACCCCGACCGTGCCTGCTCCGACAAGTGCGAACGTCAGCAGCCTTTGAATCTCCTCAGTTCCTGCCTGCCCGCTCGAAGCCATTTCTTCTGCTCGCTCGAAGGCGAGCAAAATTTTGCTCCGAATCATGTCGGCGTCATCAAGGGATTCGAGACCTGGGGCAAACTGCCTCCATTCGTCATGACCAAAATAGTTGTACTTAATGCCGGTGGCGAGGATGAGGAAGTCGTACGGCAGTTCCCGTTGCTGGAGATGAACGAACCGTTGATCCGGGTTGATACCCGTGACTTCGTCCAGCAGGACGTCAACATTTGTTTGCTGGCTGAGGATTGAACGCAGAGGACCGGCGATCTCGTCGGCTGAAAGCAGCCCCGTCGCAACCTGGTAAAGCATCGGGCGGAAAAGATGATAATTTCGCTTGTCGATCAACGTAACATCGACCGCTGCGCTGCGTAGGGCACGGGCTGCGTACAGCCCGCCGAAGCCGCCACCAACAATCACCACACGAGGGGCCATGATCCCAGTCTCCTTGGCGAAACACGTTTATAGGACGAGCACTATACTTTTGACGCCTCGGACGATGCCGAGTTTCGAGAGAGCAAGCTCCCCGTGCGACAGTCTGACTTTACTTCTTCACGCCCGGCACGCCGGCGAAGGAATGCGATCTGCCGGGCGCAAGACCTTAGGCTACCTTGCGAGTTTGTTGGACCGACCTCAGAAGCTTCAGCAGGTCGGTGTTGACTTCATCTTGGTGCGTAGATGTCAGGCCGTGCGACCTGCCCGGATAGTAAATTTCCTGCGCCCCTTTGATCAGCTTAGCCGATTTCTCCGCTGAATCTTTGAGAGGCACGATCTGGTCGTCCTCACCATGCATGACCAGCGTGGGCACATCGAACTTCTTGAGGTCCTCGGTGAAGTCGGTCTCGGAAAATGCCTTGATGCTGTCGTAGGCATTCTTGAGGCCGGCCTGCATGCTCCACAGCCAGAACTGCTCCAGGATTCCCTGCGAGACCTTCGCACCCAGCAGTTGCGAACTCCCACGAAGGTCTGTTGTGGATCCTGCCAACCTCAAGCAGGAGGCCTCCTTTTTCTCTCAGTTTTGCTGGGCCACAAACATCATCAACTCTGCCAAATCTACCAGCATCGTACCGACGTGTGCCCGCACATCCGTCAGCATAGCTGTGCGCTCACCAATCATTTCAATATTCAGCTTAGTGCCGTCCTTACCGGTGGTGGTCAGTGCCGCCATTGTCTTAGGATCGGGCTTCTCCTTCAGGTGACCAAACCTTGTCCATTCCGACACCAGGTGTTCTTGCCCGGTGCTGCCGTGAGGCAAAGTTGGATCCGGCGTCGTCAGGTATACCCACACTTCTTGAGGATAGTCGCTCGAGTCCGGAGGGGAGTTCCCGAGGAGCTTTGCCAACATCGCCGGCGTGTACTCAGGTGAGCGCAATTGTCCTTTTTGCTGTTGCAGTCCAATCACGGAGAGTACTGTCCCTCCGAAACCAGCGGAGGTGCTAACAACATTTCCGGCATGCGCCGCCGATGAAATCAATTGCAGCCCACTGCCAACCGCGCCCACTCCACCGCCGATAAATAAGTTGCCCAAGTTGAGCAAGTCCACTCTTCGGTCGCGACGAGCGGATAGGTAAACCTGGACCTCCTGCAAGTGAGCCGTTTCGTAGTCAATACGCGCGTTCACGCTCTCCACATCCAGGGCGGATGCAATGACAACTCCCTGCATACGCTGGGCAAGCCGCAATTCCCTGATGTCATCTCGTTTCGGCGCGGAGCGAAGCTGTACCAATTCTTCAACTTGCGAACGCACCCCAATCATTTCCGCCGTTCTCAATACACGCGGCGGCAGATTCTCGCTAGGCTCGGTAGTCTGTGCACTCAGCGTTGACATCAGCGCAGAAATGAGAACGATAAGTCCTCCAGCCTTCATCCGGCTCCTCCTCAGAATTGATCGCTGGGGTTCCAAACTCGACCTGGCGTGATCTGGCTGTCACGCAATACTAATGTGGACGTTGTATCACTTGAGTCCCAGACCTATGATGCAAGTCACCTGTTCCTCGGAGGCCCGACGGCGTGGAATCCTGAGCTATTGGCAGCGATTCCATGATTGAGGTGGGCGATGGCCTTGCCCCGTGCGCACCAGATTACTTTTTAGGAAGACATGTCAGACTGTCAATATTTGCGAATTAGGCCAACACGAATCAAGCCAGCTCGAAGGGCTAGGAGTTTCCAGACCATATTCTTGTCCTGATCCATCAGTTTAACGAGCTCGGGTTTAGGAATCTTCAAGAGCTGGTAAAGACGTGCATCGTGCTTTTGTACGCTGGTGTAGCCAAGATTATGGCAGGCTCTACAGGCAAATGCGTACAGGTGAACTGGCCGATAGAGTTTGAAGGCTCTGCCACCTCAGCTAGGGCAGAGCAGGCAGAAGCGCCGACCGCGACCGCGCGAAACCAAGGCCGAGCCCGACGCACCTAACCTATCCGTTACCTTAACAACCCGCAATCCTCTACGACGTTCAGTGCAGTTTTATTTCGAGGTCTGCCCATTAGTTCGGGGTTTCTGCGTTCTATTTGCGCTCTGTTTTGTTGGTTTACTACTGCTTTCTATGGTCTTAGGTGTCATCCGCTGACCCGCATGCTGTTGAAACTACGTTTGAATGTTGATTCGAATCCTATAGCGCCGCTATTTATTCTTGAGCTGGCACCGCGCGGCCTTATCTAGGGCGAGTTCTTATTCAGCAGGCTGGAATAGCGCGAGATCCGGGGCACTTGGCTTCAGGTGTTCGCGGCCAAACATTGCCCTCTGAAACTCGGTTTCCTCACACTCGGTGAGCGGCAGATATTTGCGCCGTCGAACGGCCACAACGTACCCGCCCGGTTGCGAAATGCAAGCGGTTGCCGTGGTGACATTCTTGTGTTTGTGTTCGCAGCCGAGAATACAGCCGCTATCTGTGTGTACTGCGACGAAGTAACGATTTCCCATTTCCGACCTGCCTGGATGAGGTAGTCCATTTGATTCCGAAATGGGACGAGAGCAACATGACGGAGGCACATGTCCTTCCGTCACATTGCGGCTTGTACCTTCGGGGACTACAAAGGCGGGCATGGAAAATAACCAACCTCCCCGCTTCGGAGGCGAGCCGGGCACACCCGTGCTCCAGGTGGACCCGCAAGACCTTCAAAAAGTGTTTAACTACGCGCGTGAAGTTGCGAAAGAACGCCCGAACACGGCAATTGGCGTCAGCATCTATGAGCACATGTTGGGCAAACCCCTGGACCACGTACTTGCGGTGTGTTGTCGGGCGCGGATGTTGGGACTAATCACGGGATGCGCGAAAGACCTATTGCCAGTGCCCGATGTGAGCGAGGAAAATCTTGTCAGGGCGATGGCAGCCGTGAAAATGGAGTGGATGGTACCGGGAGTTGAAAGGCAGGGGCCGCCGTTTGATTGGGAGCAATTCTTGCAGCTCTGTGACGCCTAGCCGCGATGCGAAAGGACGTTCATTCCAGCGAAGCCGGAGAAGTAAAAAGGCCCTCGCGCCGTGGAGAGGCAAACCCAGCACGAGGGCTCAGTCAACAGAGGATTTAACTCAACAAAATTAGCTCCAACGTTTCCTGGAGCCTCCTGTCAGAATTGACAGGCTACATACGTCGCACGCACTCGTAAGGTTTTCACACCCTAAAGTACGACCACGCTGGCCCGCGCTGGAATTGCCCCCCAAAGGAACTCGGCGCGGGCTTTAACTTTACAAATCTCTGCATTCAGCCCGCCCCGAACGGCGCATAATTCCCACTGTTAAGCCCCAACGCGAACCGCGCCGGGCAAACACCGCGACACTCCTGGTCGTGTCCGGCGCGGACTTTTCTTTCGGGGACTTTACTCTCTTTCGCTACCGCCTCCACGTTTGGAATGTTTCGGGACTTAGAAACCTCCCTGGACGTTTCGATAGCTTGGGTTTTTTGCTTCCCGGCTGTTCCGTTTTCGTAACAAGACTCAAATAGTCAACGGCTGCTCGGGCGCTCCTGTTAGAGTTGCGTTTAAGCACCAATTACTCCAAAACAAGAAAGACAGCCGGAGATTCGCTTACTTCCCTTAGCGACGTTTCCGGCTTTTGTTTTTATCCCGAATGGCGCATGTTGGCGCTTCCGACCCTTCTTTAAGAGCGTAGCGTTGAATCTGGTGAGCTAGCCCCGCCCGTCCCCTGAGACACAAGTGTCCGAGAGATGGACGGGGCTTTAACGTCATTTCTGTACCTGAAAACTGGGGAGGCGTCGACTTCCTTATCCCATCAGGCGATACCCTTTGTGGCGCATTTTGGCGCATCCACTCGTGGTAATAACAGCGCACAATTCGTAAGCACGCTCCTCCGAGCGGGGCCGGGGACGCTCCGCCCCCAAGCAAAGCGGCTTCCCGGCCTTCTTATTTCCAGGACAGTGAAAGACCAGCATCTTAGATTGGCGATAGAGGCGTCCCGCAAAATACAGGAACGCTCAAGGGAGTTGGTGCACGAGTCCACCATCCTGATCGCAACCGCAATTCAACTAATTGACGAGGCACGTCTCGGCAGTGCACAGAGGAAAGCCAGAAAATCTAGCTCCGTGGCTATGCGGCGTTAATCGTCCTCGGCCTTCGTGGCGTATGTTGGCGCTTCTGCCCTTACTGCCGGGGTACTAGGCTGCTCACACCGTAAAACGCGAAGAGGCCCTGTTGTTGCCCTTTGACCTTAGCCTGGGGTATCGGCGGGGCTTTTCATTTTTGGCGAGGAGAAAGAATGGACAACGTTACTCTGATTCGGGTTGTGGCAGGATTTCTGGCGGTTGCCGTCGCTGTCACACTATTCTTCAGGAATAAGAAGAAAGCTCCTCGGTAGCGGGGTAGCGTCTGGCGTATGTTGGCGCTTCTGCTCTGCCGGTGCCGGGGGAATAATCTGGCAAGTTCTCTTGCGCCATTGGAGGCATCTTGGTACTTCTGTCGAATACGTCCACCTCTCCACACAAGCTAAAAGTGGCGTCCCCCTATTGTTCGGACCCGAAATGCATCTATTGCCAAGACCTGCGTACGGCTCAAGCACAAATGCGGGATGGAAAGCCGATTACATCGTCCGGCAAATCTGTCGGCTTGTAACCCCGCTCATATTCGGAGGTGATGGCCGGGACGACAGCCGGGGCTTGTTGTCCGCGTTCCGGCCTTTCACTAACCACGCGGCCTTAATCGCGGCCGCCTAGATTTGGCGCATATTGGCGCTTTAACCCTCCAGATAGCTGGCGTTAAATTCTAAAACCAGAGTATGTTATCGCGTTCGCAATGAGGGACCCACATGGGGCAGGATGAGCAGTGGCGAATTCTGGCCGAGGAAGCCGCACAAGAAAAAGACCCGCGAAAACTGATGGAGATTATTGCCGCGCTGACTCGCGCTCTTGATGAACGAAACGGGGACCGCGCAAAGAAGCAGGGCGCGGCCTGACTACCACGCGGCTTTATGGCGTATGTTGGCGCTTCTGCCCTGCTGATGCCGGGAGAATAATCAACCAGCTCGCGTCATGGGAGGCAGCATGTCACTTCTGAGAAGCCCGTCCCATCCTCCGCACAAGGTAGAAATTGGATCATCTCCATATTGCTCGGACCCGAAATGCGTCTATTGCCAAGACCTGCGGGAGCTTCAAGCACAAGTACGGGACGGGAAGCCGGTTAGATCGTCCGGCAGAGCTATCGGCATATAACCAACCCATATCGGAGGTGATGGCCGGGACGACAGCCGGGGCTTGTTGTCCGCGTTCCGGCCTTTCCTGCCACGCTACTACGCGGCCCGCTGTGAAGAATCCAGCGGGCTTTTCGCTTTCATGACCTCTTGGCACTTTCGGGCCATGCCGCGTACCGAGTCTTTTCTTGCTTCCTTGGGTTTCCTATGGCATAAATATCCCGGCGAGGTACTTACCTGGATGCAAGGCTTAGGGAGTTAGGAAAATGACACTTCTGAATCAAAATCCGGTTCCGTTGCCGCACAAGCCTGATGTTGGCTCTCCGTATTGCTCTGACCCGAATTGCATGTACTGTCAGGATTTGCGTGCCGCCCAAGCACAGCTCCAGCAGGGGCAGCCGGTCACGCCGTCAGATAGACGCACCACAGCCTAGCTTCTAACCTGCTTCAGAAACACGTGCCCGCTGTGAAGAGTCCAGCGGGCTTTTGCGTGCCTACCGCTTTTCTTCAGGCCGGGTAACTATTTCAGCTCGGAGTGTTGGTAGCGTAGTCCGCGCAATTTCGGGCCTCCGGGACCCAAGGGCAGGTTCCCTGTCAAAAGATTGACCCGTTCCGATTTCTTCCGCCAAGGACAACGGGGGCGCTGTTTGGACCCGACCAACAACGGTTGCTTGTATCGGACGTTCTCCAGAGAAGACCGCAAGCGCGGATTTACGCAAGGCATGTTGCTCAAATTCGAGTTCCACGAATCCCTGCGGATGATAAACATTCTTCTGCATCGTGACCTTATCAATATCGTAGTTGAGACGCCGTGCCATTTCGTACAGCAGGTCAATCAACAGGCCGCTCTTCTTATCCACTCAGCGATTGAGCGCTTCGCCGTCTCCCGTGTGCGTATTCAGATGGTTGATGTACAAGCGCCACGCATCCAGTACCTTATGCGAATTGCCGTTGCCGCGGACCATCCCATCATGCTCATGACCTGGTATTGATTGGATAAGAGCGAAGGCTCCAACTGATTCCCGAGTTAGTCTTTCGGTTGAGGACCAAAGACGCTGGGGAAAGAAGGAGCCTCAGATGATGATTATAGGGTGTGATTTTCATCCCAGCTGGCAACAAGTGAGCTGGCTGGATACGGAGACGGGAGAGACCGGGGAACAGAAGCTGGTGACGGCGGCGGGAGATGCGGAACGCTTCTATGGGCAGGTTCCGGCGCCGGCGCTGATCGGGATGGAAGCGACCGGGAACTGTCACTGGCTGGTGGACATGCTGGCGGAGCTGGGCCACGAGTTGTGGGTGGGAGACGCGGCGCAGATCCGGGCCAGCTATGTGCGGCAGCAGAAGACGGACAAGCGCGATGCCGAGCACATTCGGAAGCTGCTGGTGGAAGGACGGTTTCCGCGCATGTGGATGCCGTCATCGGAAGTACGCGACCTGCGGCAGCTGCTGTTGCATCGCTACAAGCTGGTGCTGATCCGGACGCGGGTTAAAAACGAACTGCAACACCTTTCTCTGAATAAAGGAATGCAGAGAAAGCGCAAGCTGTGGAGTAAGGCGGGACAGCAGTTGTTGCGCGAGCTTGCGTTAAGACCGTGGGCCGCGCGCCGCCGCGAAGATTTGCTGCGATTGCTGGCGATGCTGGATGAACAGATCGCGCCGCTCGACCAGGCGGTGAAAGCCGAAGCCCAGCGAGACAAAATGGCGCTGCTGCTGCAAACCCAACCCGGCGTGGGTGCGATCACGGCCCTGGCCTATGTGCTAACCATGGGCGACGTGCAGCGTTTCCCGCGCGGCAAACAGGTGGCCAGTTATCTGGGACTGACTCCGCGCGAGCACTCTTCGGGCGGGCGGCAGAAGCTGGGCGCGATCACCAAACAAGGCAATCGCATGCTGCGCATGTTGCTGGTGGAAGCGGCACAGATCGCAGTGCGCTACGATCCGCAGTTCAGGAAGCAGTATCTGCATCGCTGTCACTCCAAGCCCAAGGGCGTGGCCAAAGTGGCAGCGGCCAGAAAATTAGCCGTACGACTCTACTGGGTGCTGCGCACCCAGACCGCGTATCCAGAGATCGTTCGCATCGAGAGCAGCCCGCGGGTACCCCTGGTCGCGTAAGCCTGACGGCGCATCAGTGGCTCGCGGGTCAGCGAGAATACGTGATAAACTAGACTAGTTAAACTAAGTTTAAATGAGAGATTATGAAAACAGTGAACATCCACGAAGCGAAAACTCAGCTTTCGAAACTGATCGAAGAGGCGTCCAAAGGCGACGGATTTGTGATTGCTAAGGCTGGCAAACCAGTCGTCAAGGTCATTGCCATTAGCGCTCCAACCGGTACGCAAGTACGGCGGCTCGGTTTCCTGGTGGGGCAGATCTCTGTGCCGGACGATTTCGACCGAATGGGCAAGGAGGAGATCGAAGGCATCTTCGGCGGTGGTGCATGAAGCTTCTGTTGGATACGCATCTCCTCCTTTGGGCTGCCGGTGAACCCCGCCGACTCTCAAAACAAGCCCGAGCTCTCATCGAGAATCCGGACAATGAGCTCCTGTTCAGCGCGGCCAGTCTATGGGAGGTGGCGATTAAACGCGGTCTGGGCAGGGACGACTTTAAGGTCGATGCGCGTCTGTTGCGCCGCGGTTTGTTGGACAATGGGTATACCGAATTGTCAATCATCAGCGATCATGTCGTCGCCACCGAAAGCCTGCCCTTGATTCACAAGGACCCTTTCGACAGAATTCTAGTGGCACAGGCGACTGTCGAGGGCATAACGCTTCTAACCATTGATTCTCTGGTGTCGCAGTACCCGGGCCCTATCAGAACAGTGTAGAAATTTCCGCCTTTGAAGAGTAAGTAGCTGCGAATTTTCTAGCGGCGGGCCCGATGTGTGCCAAAACTGCGGAAATTCTTGGTTGCGCGACATGCGATCTGTTGGTGTGCTCATTGTCAGTTTGTAGCACCCAACGAATTCGCATCCACTGACTGTCGGTCAGTCGGCAGCGGGCTGACTTCTGAGATGACTTCCCAGATGCCGACTTCTGGACAACTTCACGTCTCGTTCGCCGAAAACCACCCATGCGATGCAATGTCCGCCTTCGGATAACTCAGGTTTGCTCGTACCTCGGAAGTAACGTTCGACGACGCTTTCCGGGCTAGTGTTCCGTGAAGAACTGTTTTCGACATGACTCGATCGGGATCCAGATCGGCATTTTAAGCAATTTGACGATCAAACTTGCTAATAACCGATTTGCTTGAGCTACGTCAAAACTCAATACGAGGGACGAATGCTGACCGATTTGCGCGACGCTGTGCGGCAGTTGAGGAAGGCGCCTAGCTTTACAGCAACAGGACTGATCACACTGGCACTCGGGATCGGAGCGACTACAGCGATCTTTACCCTAGTGCATCAGGTGATGCTGAAGTCCCTGCCTGTAACCAAGCCGGAGGAACTGTGGCGGATCGGAGATAAAGATCGTTGCTGCAACTGGGGCGGGTATACCCAGGACGAAGAAGGGGACTTCACGCTGTTCTCGTGGGAAGCATACAAGCATTTTCGGGCGCAAACGCCGGAGTTCACAGACCTGGCGGCACTGCAGGCCGGCAATGCGCCTCTGGGCGTGCGCAGAGCGGGATCACAGGCCCCCGTGGACACACGCAATGGGGAATATGTATCCGGCAATTTCTTCAGGACCTTTGGCGTGCAGCCGTGGGTCGGCCGCTTGATGACTGACGACGATGATCAGGAGGGTGCGCCCCCGATCGCGGTGATGAGCTACCGCATATGGCAGGACAAGTATGGATCTGACCGCTCGGTTGTCGGTGCCGGCTACCAGATCAATGGCCATGCGTTCACGGTGATCGGCGTCGCCCCGCCTGGATTTTTCGGAGCCAAGCTAGCTGGGTCGGGTATGCCGGACTTCTGGTTGCCGCTGACGACCGAGCCGCTGATCGATGGAGCAACAGAGCGGCTGAAAAAACCAAACACAAATTTCCTCGACCTGATTGGAAGAGTGCGTCCGGGAACGGATCCCAAGTCGCTCGAAGCAAAGCTGAGAGTGGAATTCAATAACTGGCTGGCCAGCCACGTTCCTGATATGGATCCGGGCGAAAAGCAACTCTGGCAGCAGCAGACGCTTCACCTGACTGCCGGTGACGCTGGCGTGACCGCCATGAGATCTGAGTATCAGGATGGACTCAAACTGCTTCTGGTGGCTTCCGCATGTGTGCTGTTAGTGGCGTGCGGAAATCTGGCGAATCTGATGCTGGCGCGCGGATTGAGAGACCGCGCGCAAACTTCGGTGCGAGTGGCATTGGGCGCTTCGCGGGGGCGGCTGGTCCGCAAGTCGCTGGTTGAATCCGTCATGCTGGCAGGTATCGGTGGCGCGTTGGGCATCGCGGTGGCATACGCTGCAACCAGGTTGATTTTGCATCTTGCTTTTCAGACTGGCGGCCCCGATAACTACGTGCCGATCAGCGCGAAACCTTCCTTGACGGTGTTGCTGTTCACGCTTGGTATCTCCGTCCTGACAGGAGTCATTTTCGGGATCGCACCAGCGTGGATGACTTCCCACGCTGATCCAGTCGAGGCGCTGCGCGGGGCTAACCGTTCGGTGGGGAGCGGTCGCTCGTGGGCGCAAAAATCCCTGGTGATCACGCAAGCAGCAATGTCTTTGGTGCTGCTCTCTGCGGCGGCGCTGCTCGGCCAAAGTTTGCGCAACCTTCAGCACCAGAATTTCGGATTCGAAACTGAGGGGCGCTTCATCGCCTGGATCAATCCCATCCTGGGCAACTACGAGCAGGAAGAACTGCTGCCATTGTTTCGCCGGATCAATGATCAACTGCGACAGATTCCCGGTGTGCGCATGGTGGCTCCCGCGCTCTATGCGCCGATGACCGGCGATAGTTGGAACAACGGCATTCGCATTGAAGGCCGGCCTGAGCCTCCACCAAAGGAGGACACGGGAGCTGGATTTGTCCGAGTGATGCCGGACTTCTTCGAGAGCATCGGCACCAAGATGGTGCTGGGCCGACCCATTGCGGAAGAAGACACGGAGACGACACGACATGTAGCCGTAGTCAACGAAGCGTTTGCGAAGAGATTTTTCAAGGACCAGAACCCGATCGGGCAGCATTTCGGGCCTGGCAAGATCAAGTACTCAGCAAACTTCGAAATCGTTGGAGTCGTGAAAGACATGCGCTACATGACTTACGACTATAAGGATCCGATTCGGCCGATGTACTGGCTGCCGGAGTCGCAGACCTTTAAGTATGACGAGCCGGAGTACCAAGGTGGCGAAATCTGGGGGCATTATCTTTACAACATCGTGATCTGGGCGCCGGGAAGTCCGCCGGGCATGGAAGACAAGGTGCGGAAGGTGCTGGCTAGCATCGATCCAAATTTTGTTCTTTACGGCGTTGATCCATATGGCAAAGTGGTCGCCGCCGATTTTCAGCAGGAAAATATGATCGCAACTCTTACCACACTCTTCGGTGTGCTTGGTCTGTTGCTTGCTGCGGTCGGGCTTTATGGAGTGATGGCATACACCGTAGAACAGCGAACCAGCGAGATAGGCGTTCGCATGGCCATGGGTGCGGACCGCGGAAACGTCATGAAGATGGTTCTGCGCGCGGCTTTCTCACAAATAGGAATCGGGCTGGCACTCGGCATTCCAGCAGCGATTGGAGCCGGCAAATTGATGAAGGATCAACTCTTCGGCGTGAAGCCATGGGATCCTGTCATGCTTACGCTAGCAGTGCTGACGCTCGCCTTGGCTGCACTACTGGCATCAGCAGTGCCGGCGCGGCGTGCTGCAGGTGTAGAACCCATGGTGGCCCTGCGGAACGAGTGATCAGAAAGCAACGCTCCGTTCAATCAGCGCCGATACGTTAGCAGGGTAGACGAGTTAGTTCCCGGGTTGTCGGCAATTCGGAAGTTGGCCCAAAACGGACTTCTGGGAAGTCAGCGACCGCGCGGTTCCGAGCGGTTTGTCGGCAATTCGGAAGTTATCCAGAAATGGGCTTGTGGGAAGTGAAGGGAATGTTGCCGGTCCGACTGGGCATCGTGCAACAACTCTGTGTGCCATTTGTGTGCAGGAGTTCATCCGGCAGTATGGGCGATGGCGATAGAACACTCGGCTGACGGTCGGTCACTCGACCACCAAGCTTTTCCCAATAGCATGACAGGCTCGCAGTGTGCCAAATGTGGTCCGTCCAGGGCTGCCCGTACCGCCATGCAGTCTCTGCTAATATTTGTGGATGACAAATATCGACATGATCGTAAAGGAACTCCAAGAACAGCGGCAGCGCATCGACAAAGCTATAGAGGTCTTAGTCTCGCTGAACGGAACTGCTCCTAAGTCATCTCCACGCCGGACGATGTCAGCGTCGGCACGACGGCGGATTGCTGCTGCTCAGCGCGCGCGGTGGGCGAAGCAAAAGAGCGCCGCTAAAAGCACCCTTGGAATCTCTCCGAAGCGAAAGATCTCCCCAGCCGGTATTGCAAGGATCCGAGCAGCTGCTAAGGCACGCTGGGCGAGGGTGAAAGCCGCGAAAAAGAAATAGAATTCCGTCTCCCGGGTTTCGCCCAAGAATTCTATTTCGGACTGCTAGCGACCTGAGCGCTAGCCTTAGTTTTCCCGGCGAGACCGATTCCAGGCATGTTCGAACCGCGACCTGGCCGCAGAATTTCACGTATCTGCCGCATAGAGTCGGCATTTTCTTCGAGAAAGGTTTTCGCCTCTTGCTTCAGATTGGTAAGATTCTCTGGACTTGTGTCATCCATTTGGTTCGCGGCAATCGTAAGTCGGGTTTGCAGTCGATAATGCTTGCAAGTCGCTGAAGCTCCCAGAATCCAGTCGAGCTCATAATCTACCGCTTCCGAAACGCTGTCCATCATCACTGGCACGATCTGCTTGGCCCAACGTGACGGTAACTACGACCGCTCGCTCCCTGAATTCCGCAGCAATGCATATCAGCGCGCTCTATTGGATATCGTTGCCGGTCTTTTCAATACTGGGCATTCCTTTTTGTCGGCGACAGCGAAGACGCTTCTTGCTTTTTTCGAATTTGTTTTTCGCGCTTGCCCTTTTGCCTTCCTGTGGTGGTGGCGCCGGTAGCGGTGGTGGGGCCGGTGGCGGAGCTGGTGGGGGCACCGGCGGAGGAGGTTCGACCGGTACTCCGTCAGGCACTTATTCCCTGACAATTCAAGCCACATCTGGAGCCGATATCAAGACAGCGTCAGTTTCGTTGAACGTGCAATAACCGGAACGTGTCGCACTCCCCACTGCTTTGGGCTTATGCTGTTTCGACCCGCGTTGATGAGTATTGCAATCTGGTGTTAGTTGCTCATTCGCGTGGGACGACCTCTTTTTAAAACTTGATAAAAACGTGATAGTCCCATGCGCAGAACGGATCAACTGGGATCAGAACGGATCAGAACAGAATGTTCGTAAGCGATTAGAGAATCAGATTTGGTAGAAAATTTTCATAACCGATCAGAACACACTGTGTGATCCTCAAAAACGGAGCGAAGACATTCACTCCCTTGCGTCGGCATCTCCAACGGAAATCCACTGCTCAGGCAGACTCGTGTTACAGTGCGTTCAAACATTCCCCAAACGAATAACAGAGACGGAGAGTCGCTTCGCTTCCCCTTAGCAACGTCTCGGGCTTTTACTTTACAAATCTCTGCATCCAGCTCGCCCCAAACGACGCATAATCCTTCGTGGTAAACCCCTTACCAAACCGCGCCGGCAAACACCGCGAAACTCCATGTTCGTGTCCGGCGCGGTAAGAAAATCTCTGTTCTGATTTCGTAACAAGATCAAACTAAATCTTAGTTTGTCTTTGAAGCGTGCCACGATTCCAGCAAGGTAGTCTGCAACAATGAAGGCCGCCTTCTCTTGTGTGCCCCTCGCATCCTGGAAGGCGGCTTTGACAATTGGAACGGCGGGGGCGTCTCTTAGGCCGCACTTTTTTCGGGTACTCCATATCGAACCCGTTGCATTTCGAGAAGAAGGTAGTCAGCTTCCACTGACAGTAGTCTCAATTTCAGGATCAAGTACCGCCGAACCTCGGTATCTCCCGCTTCCTTGAGTTTTGAAATAGTGTGCTCTAGGTCTTGTTCTATTTGGCGGAAGTCGCGTCTGAACATGGATTGCAATTTTTCAATAATCGTTTGTTCGATGCCATACGGACTTTGGGGTACGAGAGTTTGGGGTATGTGTGGAATTCCTGTGCTAACGTCGCGGCCGAGAATGCAGGCCATTGACAACTATCAATTCCCGACGGCTTGGCGCAGACTGACGTTACCTCAGAAAACAGTCCTCGTGGCGCCTTCTCCTAATCAATAGAAATCCTGGCTCGCGAGGACCGGCTTTACTGTGTGTATTGTCAGTTTTCAAATTGGGCGGTCTGCGCCGGGATGAGTTCTCAAGCTCGCCCGGTGCGGCTTTTACTTTACAAATCTCTGCATTCAGCCCGCCCCGAACGGCGCATAATTCCCACTGTTAAGCCCCAACGCGAGCCGCGCCGGGCAAACACCGCGACACTCCTGGTCGTGTCCGGCGCGGTTAATCGCTCCGGTTTAGATCCGCACTGATCGCCTCAAAGACCGCAGCCGGTCCACTGAGCTTTACTCAAGAATTGGTCGGCGTCGCGCATTTGGCACTTTCGGGCCATGCCGCGTACCGAGTCTTTTGTTGATTCGCCGGGTCTCTTATGGCATAAATATCCCAACGAGATACTTACCTGGATGCAAGGCTTAGGGAGTTAGGAAAATGACACTTCTGAATCAAAATCCGGTTCCGTTGCAGCACAAGCCTGATGTTGGCTCTCCGTATTGCTCTGACCCGAATTGCGTCTATTGTCAGGATTTGCGTGCCGCTCAAGCACAGCTCCAGCAGGGGCAGCCGGTCACTCCGTCAGATAGACGCACCACCGCCTAGCTTCTAACCCCTGTGAGTTTTCCGGCGGGCCTTTTCTCTTTATGGCGCATGTTGGCGCACTTCTCCGCACTAACCGCATTGCACAATTTGTAGGGTCCTCCTCTGGGACCAAGGGCCGAGATGCTCCGCCCCCAAGATTGAACGCGGCTTCCCGGCCCTTCATGAACGGCAATGAAAGACCAGAACGTCCAACTGACCATAGAAACCTCCCGCAGAATAGTGGAACACGCAAGGACGCTGGCGGGAGAATCCTCTATCCTGATCGCAACCGCGATTGCGCTCGTTGACGATTCGCGTCTCGCCAGTGCACGGAGGAAAGCTAGAAAATCTGCGCGTACGTGCGTGAGGCAAGATGATGGCTTTCAAGAAAGACGCGCCGGGTAGCCGCTTCAGGAATTGGGTCCGGGCTTGGCAGGATGTCTTGTTAGGCGCGATGGTTCTCGCATCGTTGCTCGGCTTGATTTAGGTGTTCACCGATGAATGAGAAGTAAAAAGACCCTCGCGCCGTGGGGGCAGCTTTCAACTAAGCCAGCACGAGGGCTTCAGGTCGGAGATGAACTCGACGAGAATTAACTCTAATGCTCCAACAAGCCGCCTGTTAAAAATTGGACAGGTCACATCTGTCAGAAGTACGCATACGCTTTTTTTGTAGGTTAATACTGTACTTCAGACACCTGCGCCGGGATGAGTTCTCAAGCTCGCCCGGTGCGGGTTTAAATTGTATTTTTGCGCTCTCCAACTGTTTCGGCCACAAATCCAGCTCTGGCGTATATTGACGCTTCCCAAAAGCAGTAAACTTTTAATTGTGGTGATCTAGCTCCGTCCGTTCCTGATGCTTCCGAACGCCTGTCGAAGGAGCGCATATGAATCACAGCATTCCGCCAGCCATTAGCGCCGCGATATTTGGCTCGGTTGTTTTCGTGTTCTTGTTCGCCATTGAGCAACTCTCGATAAGCTTCGGACTAACGGAACAAGAGCGAATATTCGATGATTTTTGTGGCGGCTTGATCGTGGGATTACTAATTTATCGCTACGAGCGCGGCCGCGCAAAATACTTGAACGAGAGATTGAAGACCATCGAGTTAATGAACCATCACGTCCGCAATGCGCTCAACGTCATCGTCGCTTCTGTCTATGTTCACGGACGCGACAAAGAGTTGAATGAGCTCCAAATTTCCATTAGTCGAATCGAGTGGGCGTTGCGAGAAATCCTACCCGGTCGAGTATTGAACGACTACCGCGAAACTGTCGCGAAACGCCCACCTCATTCAGCGGCATAGTTCGTGGCGCGGACAAAAAATCGGCCCATTTCCTGTTCAGGAGAAATGGGCCAACCCATAAGTTCGGAGACTAACTCCAACTATCCTCTAATCACCTGACGGTTTTCACAATCCCTCGAAAGATGTACCGCTCGGCTCAGTTTCTTTCTTCCGTTGTGACATTAGTAATCTGGTGCGGTGTCAATCTGACTGCGACCATTATTTGCTCCTCAATGAAAGGGGGAGTTCCTCGCGGCGCTCAGTTCTCGAAACCTCTATTTTTTCGAGTCGGACAAGTGCCGCGAGACTTTTCGAGTCACACGCCGACGCTTTGAGACCTGTCATCATTGACAACTATCAAATCCCAACGGCTTGGCGCAGACTGACGTTACCTCAGAAAACGGTCCTCGTGGCGCCTTCTCCTAATCAAAAGAAATCCTGGCCCGCGAGGACCGGCTTTACTGTGTCTATTGTCAGCAAAAAGGGGAGTATGGTTAAGGCTCACGAGGAAATCAGGTATTGACTGCGAGAAAACCAAGAAAGATGGATGGAACTATGCCAACAGGCGGCTGACGAAAAGGACCCGAAGAAATTACAGACGCTTATCCTTGAGCTCACACAGTTGCTAGACGAGAAACAGGCGCGGCTCCGGTCTGGAACATCATGAGAATTTTCAAGAGAGATGGCCGCTTCGCTTGGCCGGACGCGCTCTTCAGCGGAATGATTTTGGTGTCCGTAGCTTCGGCTTCTGAACGGGCCAGCTAGTCGGCGGCCTTCGAGCGTTCGTCTGCCAGTGAAACAATAACCGCCAAAGCGGCCATTTTCCCCTTCGCATCTTCGAGGTGTTGGTGAATCGCGGCTTTCAATTCATCCGCAGCCGCCTTAAGTTCGTCTGTATTTTGCAGGGCGACGACCTTGCCGCAGAGCTCGATTATCTTCCGTTCGCATGGGGAGAGCTCTGGCATGAGAACTGTACGCTACAGGACAGAGCGGAACACCGCCATACAGCATTGTCTGTATCTCGGAAGGGCATTCTGATTACCGGAACGTGCACGTTTTGTGGCAGAGTTTCCTTCAACCGCGTTCGCCAGATGAAGGTGTCGCGGCCCACGGCCCACATTTTTTTTACCATCAATCGTGGTTTGCTTTTTTGGGCCGTTAGCTTCGTTTCTTAATTGACTCGTGGTTTAAAAAGGCGCAGTCTTTCATCCCAAAGAGTCGGGGGGCGAAAGTGCGTAAGTTCTCCGGTGTCGCGCGAATTCTTGTGGTCGATGATTTCGAACCGTTTAGACGCTTCGTGCGTTCGACACTGCAAGCCGGACCGGGACTGCAGGTCATTGGTGAGGCTTCAGACGGGTTAGAAGCAGTTCAGAGAGCCGAAGAACTGCAGCCCGATTTGATAGTGCTCGACATCGGACTGCCGAAACTGAATGGAATAGAAGTCGCTCGACAAGTTTGCAATCTCTGCCCTCGATCCAGGATTCTTTTCGTAAGCCAAGAAAATTCGGGCGAGGTTGTGCATGGAGCTCTTGCCACAGGGGCAAAAGGCTACGTTCATAAGATCGATGCCGGAAAAGAACTGCTGATATCAGTCAACACCATTCTTAGGGGTGAGCAGTTCGTCAGTTCCAGTTTGTCTGGTTTTAAGGATCAGCACACTAACGATCATCCCCAACTCAAGAACGTAATCGCGCCGCTCCCTCCACAAAAAGTGGCCATTCGACACGAGGTTGCGTTTTACCAAGACGATGCAGCCTTCGTGCATGGATTTGCTCGTCTGGTGGAATCCGCTTTGAAGGTGGGCAATGCCGTCATCGCGGTCGCAGCAGAACCGCACCGCGCTGGTGTTCTCAACACATTAAGAGGAACTGGTATGGACATCGATGCCGCGCTCAAACAGGGGAGCTTCATTCAGTTGGATGTCATCGACACGTTGTCAACCCTTATGGTCAATGATCTGCCGGATCCCGATCGCTGCGCGACGATGGTTGGAGATCTCATTCTGAAAGCGTCTAAAGCGGCATCGGGAGAGCATCCTCGGGTTGCAATTTGCGGAGAGTGTTCACCCACACTGCTGGCAGAAGGCAATGTGGAGGCGGCGATTAGGCTCGAACACCTTTGGAACGAGATCACCAGAAACTATAACGCAGATACTCTTTGTGGTTATTTATGGAGCACTTTTCCGCGCAAGGAAAGCATCCCAATCTTCGAGAGAATCTGCGCGGAACACTCAGCCGTCGTTGGACGGGAACTAGGGTATTAGAAAAACCTTAAACTTCAGCTTCTGTGGCTGCAGCGGTGCGACCTGTCACGGCAGGATATGACGGCGATCACAGTACCTGTAACGAACACATTTATATTGGCACCATCTGATGTATCGACAACCCCGCGTTTTCAAGAGTACGCTGTTCTTCGAGCGATCGGATTGATTGATTGTGAGTGGACATAGTCTGAAAGGTGCATTATGTCCTGTTTGTTGTGTGGCTCGGGTAATGTTTCTGAATTTTCTGCTGAGATAAACCTTCATTTCTCCGGCCTGGAGAATCTCGACAAAACAAGCGTTTTGGTATTCCCGCAGGTATTGGTTTGCTTGGAATGCGGATTCTCGCGATGAAAGCGAACTGGGGCTTCTTCGTACCCAGGCGAATAAAGCCAGCCGCGCAAGAGGGTGCTCGAACGACACCATGCAGACCACGACTTGCGGAAACAGGAAAACATGCGGCGTGCTTAGGCCGGGCAAGTGGATAGCAATCTCAGTGGGGAAGCAGCTCTGGCTTTCGGAGGCGCATACTCTACAAGACATCCTGCACACTCCGCTGTAAAATACGCCAACCATTGACCAAGGGTCGCATCTGACGGATTCCCTTTCACGCGTTTTTCGTGTAAACGCCCGGTTGACCCTCGTCGCCCTTGGCACCAACGTCTCCCCGCCAGGGGTTCAGACCCGCTGTCGCGGCACTCTAATGCACGAACCCGGTGGACAAATAAGAATCTCAATCTTGTTACGAGAACCGAACAGTCGATCTGTTAATAGGCCCTGGATCGCTCATTGACTCAAAAAAAGGGGCGAAGAGAAGGCGCACACTTGTGCTTATCGCCTGATAGCGTCAACTACGATTGGACGACCGATTCGCATGCAGCCTCCAACCACTACGGTGCTCGACGAACCATTACCTGAAGACGCTCAGCCTCCAACCACTACGGTGCTCGACGAACCATTACCTGAAGACTTGTAAGCGTGTCGTTTCTTGGCGGTTCCTTTATCGTGTTCCTTTGTCGTTGCCATTCGAAATCAACAGTGCTATACAGCTTGTGCTATGGCAGAGAAAGCTCAAACACTGCCTCCCGACACCCAGCTCTTCCGTGATATTTTCACCGCAAGTCCCGTCGGCATCGCGGTCGAGAACTTAGAAGGGCAGCTTCTCTTCGTCAATCCAACCCTTTGCTCGATGTTTGGTTTCAGCGAAGAGGAGATGTGTAACAAGCACTTTCTTCAGTTCTCTCATCCTGAAGACGCACAGAAGGACCGGGCTCTGTTTCAGCAATTGCGAGCAGGTTCAATAGATTACTACCAGCTGGAAAAACGCTATTTTCGACGCGACGGCTCGATGTTCTGGGGTCGCTCAAGCATTTCTTTGTTGAAAGGCCGTCCGTTTCCGCTGGTAGTTGCGAGGGTGGAGGACATCACGGAGAAAAAGAAGGCAGAAGAAGCCCGGTTTCGACATGCTGCAATTGTCGAATCGTCTGAGGATGCGATTCTTTCCGTAACTCTGGACGGCGTTATCGTAAGTTGGAACATAGGTGCGCAGCGCATTTTCGGGTACACCGAGAATGAAGCGGTTGGAAAGTCCGTTACCATTATTGTCCCGCCTGAGCTACCGGATGAGGAGAACACGATTTTTGAAACGTTGAGGGCGGGAGGTCGCATCGAGCAGTTTGAAACGGTTCGTGTTTCCAAAACGGGAAAAAGAATCGACGTATCCCTGAGCATTTCCCCAATCAAGGATTCAACCGGCAAAACGGTCGGCTATGCTGGCATCGAACGTGACATTACCAAACGAAAAGGCTATGAAATGGCGCTACGCACCAGCGAGGAGCGACTGCGATTGGCACAGCAGGCCGCCAGCATTGGAACTTTCGAATGGAACATTCACACGGGAGTGAATACATGGGCGCCGGAACTAGAAGCAATATATGGCTTGCCACTTGGCGGCTTTGGCCGAACACAGACCGCTTTCGAGAATCTGGTTCACCCCGATGATCGGGCAGATGTCATCAAGTTGGTTGACTACGGATTGAAAACGGGGCTGCCGACGAGGGGAGAATGGCGCGTGGTCTGGCCTGACGGAAGCTTCCATTGGATCTCTGGAAGCTGGCAGGTATTCATGGATCCGTATGGGAAACCTTCACGAATGATTGGCGTGAACGGTGATATCACCGAGCGCAAGCTGGCAGAACAGCGATTGCGAGAATACGAAAGAGCCGTTGAAGCGTCGGGAGAGATGATCACGGTGATAGATCGAGAATATCGCTGTTTAATGGCAAATCGTGAATACTTAAACAGGCGCAATGCGACGAGGGAGCAGGTTGTGGGGCATTTTGCCTACGAACTTGTGGACCAGAGAATGTTTGAGGATGTTTTTAAGCCAAAACTGGATGAATGTTTCCGAGGCAACGTCGTCAAATTCGAACTGAAATACACCTATCCTCAGCTTGGCGAACGAGACTTATCTATCTCCTACTATCCTATCGAGAGCCCAGACGGGATTGATCGAGTCGCTTGTCTTTTGCTGGATATTACTGATCGCAAGCAAGCAGAGCATGCCCTCAGTGAAAGCGAACAACGATTTCGCCTGGCAACACAGGCCGGCAAAATGTACGCCTTCGAATGGAATGTTGCAAGCGACACAATCGTCCGCAGCGGTGACGTTGCTGCTGTACTCGGCCCCACAGGCGAGACCGAGCTAAAGCGTCAGCAATTGCGTGAGAGTATCCATCCAGATGACTGGGGACAGTTCACCACTTCCATGAGGGAGACATCTCCTGAAAATTCCGATGTTCAAATGAGCTATCGCTTGCTGCGTCCCGACGGATCGGTCGCATGGCTTGAAAAAACCGCGCATGCTTTTTTCGACGAGCAGGGCAGAATGGTACGGATGGTCGGCATGGTGACGGATGTCACAGAACGTAAGCGAGCGGATGAAACGCTGCGACAAAGTGAAGAAAAGTTCCACAACGTTTTTCGGAATGCTGGAGTGGGCATGGTCATCGTTTCACCAGAAGGACACTTTCTCGCGGTAAACGGCAGATTTTGCGAGTACCTTGGCTATGAGGAGGAAGAACTCCTGGGAAGATCCGTTCAGTCGGTTACTGTCGCGGAAGATTGGCCTGGCTTTTCACAAAAATTGAGTGAAGCCCTCACCCAAGGGCGCTGTTTCCAGAGATTGGAGAAACGCTGCCTACATAAGAGTGGGACTATCGTCTACACGGAGAGCACCGTCTCGTTGGTTTGCGACTCATCGGGGAATCCTCAATACTTCATCGGGGAAGTATTGGATGTCACGAATCGTAAAGAGGCAGAGACGGCTCTTTCTAACATCAACCGTAGGCTTATTGAAGCGCAAGAGCAGGAGCGTACCCGGATCGGGAGAGAGCTTCACGACGATGTCAACCAGCGCCTCGCACTGTTGTCGATTGCGCTTGAGGAACTTCAACACGATCCTTCCGCGGTTCCCGATCGTCTACGACAACTCCGACAAGAGATTGATGAACTTTCGAACGACGTGGAAGCCCTGTCGCATGAATTGCACTCTTCAAAACTGGAGTATCTGGGCGTCGTTGCCGGTATCAGAAGCTGGTGCAAGGAATTTGCCCAGCGGCAGAATATGGAGATCGACTTCAGGACTGATGTTGCCACCGTCCTGCCATTTGAAATTGGAATTTGCCTCTTTCGAGTTCTACAGGAAGCCCTGCACAACATCGTCAAGCATAGCGGCGTGAAACGTGTCGATGTGCAACTGACAGAGCACTCAAATCAAATTCATCTCAGGGTGAGTGATTCAGGGAAAGGGTTCAACGTCGAATCAGCAATGCAAGGCAAAGGTTTAGGTCTCACCAGCATGCGGGAACGCGTCCGATTGGTGAATGGAACCATTGCCATTGAATCGAAGCCCATGGGTGGAACGACAATCGACGTTCGTGTGCCACTTAAGTCACAGCAAGCTTCCCAACGGGCGTCGTAGTTCGGCGCTGTCAGTCTGGCGTCAGCGGAGGCCTCATATGGGTGCACCCTCAATCCGGGTTCTCGTAGTAGAAGACTACAAGCCCTGGCTTCGATTCATTTCGTCGGAGCTGCAGAAACTGTCGAACTTGCACGCGATCGGCGAAGTGCCTGACGGAGAGGAAGCAGTTCGGCAAGCCCAAGAACTGCAGCCAGACCTGATCCTGCTGGATATCGGGCTTCCGACAATAAACGGAATTGAAGCTGCGAGACGAATCCGAGAAGTTTCCCCCGCTTCGAAAATCCTCTTCGTGAGCGAAACCCGCTCTCCGGAAATCGCAGAAGAAGCCTTGAACACGGGCGCCGGAGGTTATGTCTTGAAGTCCGATGCGGCGAGCGACTTGTTGCCTGCTATCAGAGCTGTTCTCCAAGGCAAGCGGTTTACAAGCACCAGCCTGGCTGGTTCCACCCTCAGTGACGCGAAGGCTGAGCAGGCTCGCAATCATGCCCACAAGGAGACAGCCAAAAATGACCACGACGTCAAATGTTACCCGGACGATGCCGCGTTCGCGGAGGGCTTTGCCAGCTTCATAGGAACTACTTTGAGAAATGGGGATGCAGTCGTCGTTCTCGCAACCGAATCGCGCCGCGCCAGTATTCTTCAGAGACTAAGACTAGAGGGTGTAGACGTGGGTTCCGCTATTGAGGCGAGACGTTATGTTCCGTTGGACGTACCCGACTCGCTACCGAAGTTTCAAATGGCGGAACATCTCACATCGGAGACGGTGAGAGCGGCGGCGGAAAGTAATCTGCGCGTTGGAGTGGGTTGAGAATGCAGACCTCCCTTGTGGTCACAAGGGAAAGCGGATGCAACGATTCAGCATGAATGTCCCTGGGACGGGCTGGCCGAGGCTTGCGACATCGACATTTTGTGCGGATACGAACAAGTCTTGTAAGCGACATACCGTGCTCACATAATCCTTGACGAGCTTGTATTCGCCCTCATCGTGCGGAGTTGTGAGGTCAAGAGTGATATAGAAGTTCCGATGCTCGAACTGCGCCCACTCTATCTCCAGCACGAAATCAGCATCATCTTCACTTCATCTTCATTATCTCGTTATTAATTAGTTAACATTGAACGTTCATTTCAAAGTCTCTATCTCCTATCCCCCTGTGTGTTTGACGGGATAGTGTGTATGTGTTGCTGAGATGTACACAGGTGAGGCGCGGGTGCTCGCGCGCTGTCGCGCGCTCGCTGACGTGGACGATGATGATAACAATGTGTTGTCGTTGGGTCGTGGGCGGTGTGAGACGACTACCATGATGGTCCGTCAATTCTTCGTGGTTCATGTTCGGAATTTTCGCATCTCACTTCGCTGGTGCGCGAAACTTCTCAAGATCGAGCTTGCGGCGGGGCGTCCTGGCGTGATTACACTATCTCGTGCAGCTCGGAATATGCAAAATGTGCCTTCGAGAACGAAAGCTCGCCAAGAGTCACTTCATGCCTGCATCCTTATATGATTACTGTCGCAAGGATGGATACAGTCCGATCAGAGTTGGACGTGGTTTTCTGTTACCGACTGATCGCCAAACGTGGGCCTACCTTCTTTGCCTAGACTGTGAGCGCGTTTTGAGTGATGGAGGAGAGTCGTGGATTGCAGACAAACTCGCCACTCGGGAGCGAAGTTTTCCACTTCACAGAAGTTTAACCAAGCAAGCGCCGTACTTTGACGAAGACGGTACAAGGCTCTATTCCGCAGCGACAATCCCCGACATCAATGTCCAAAAGTTGAAGCATTTCGCCATGGGGATTTTTTGGAAAGCATCAGTACACTCGTGGGGTGCAACCGAGAGTGAGCCGAGGATAGAGCTTGGGCCATACAGCGACGCGATCAGAACTTGGCTCTTGAACGATAGTGATTTTCCGAAGCACGTCTATTTGTCTGTAACCATGGCACGCCCGGAGCGCGCACAAGTAGTTCTAATTGATCCGTTTGAAACAGCCAAAAGCGAATGGCGTGACTTCTGGTTTCTTGTTCCGGGGATTTCCTTCTTGCTGTCGGTAGGAAAGCTGGTGAATGACGCTGCGAAATCGCTCTGCATTCACAATAGCCCTGGTGAGACGATTAGCTCTTGCGATTCACTCGTGGATAAATTCGAGCAGGAGTTGGCGAAACAGGTGCGCATGCAGCGGTCAACGCAAGCGCTCAAAGAACAGAGGGCGAAGATCGCAACACGGCGGCGAGTGCAGTGAATTTTTGCTGTTCCAGCCATAAGCGAAATTGAAGTGGTACCAAGACCTGGCTTTAACACCGCCAATGAGTGATATGGGGATGTATCGTCAACTGACCAAAAAGCCCGCTGCTCAGGGTTGGCTCTCAGCGTCCGACCCAATCAGCAGGAGCTAGTCTCATCCAGCAGAGGTTGGAGTCGAAGCATGATGGAGCGCTGTAGCAGCACCGGGTAAAGATGAACGACTACACCCGGCAGCAGCATCCATAGCGTGGCGCTCCACGGGTGCCTGGTGGAAAGCGCGAGGACGGCCAATAGCACGTGGATGGCAAAGCAGGTTCCGTGGGCGCTGACATTTCCTCGCACAGACTGTTCCAGGGAGGATAAGCCGGCTCTTTTGCCCGAGAATCCTCGCATAGATTCGGCTACACGGCGGTTCCATCCGGAGACATCGAGCAGCCAGCAGAAAATTCCGACGCCGAGGATGCGGTGGAGTACACGCTCGCCCATAGGCACGCGGAACCATTGGCGAGGCACAATTCGCATAACGGGGGCGGCCACTGCGGGGCCGAGGCCGAATGTTTCCCCGACCACCCCCACGGCGTACCACGGATTGCTCGGCCCGAGGACAAACCAGAACACGGTTAGATAGAGGGCAAGGAAAAGCAACACGAGCCGGTACCAGACGCTCTGAAAGACGTCCATGGAATTTGCTTTCGATGTCGGTTTAGCGCTCACCAGACGTTCCTAGGGGCCAAACTTATTGTCAGTCCGATATGCAATAGAACAATATACGGAGGGTGAATCAACGCAGTTCCTCAGCCTCCTGTGATCATTGCTTTTCCCGTGACAAAAAGTGATATCGAGATATTTCGCCAATTGACATAGATAATCTTGCCCTTTAAACGCTTGGGTCGTAAGCGACCAGTTCCACCTGATTGCCCTCAGGATCATTCACATAGAGGGATCGCCAATGCACCCACGTATGCTCAGCAGTTTCGATTGCCAGTCCTAGCCCCTTCAGTCTCCTAACTTCGGCTGTGAAATCAGCAAGTGGTATCTCGAACGCTATGTGGTCGATCGTGGATGTCCCTGCGTCTATACCTTTGTAGCCGGGGAGGTGCGAGCGGTCGAACAGCGCGAGCACTTGGGTGTGTCCTCCGTAGCCGTCCGCGATCTTGAAGAATGCGGCGTTTGGAAATCGGGTCATCAAGGTGAGACCGATGACTTCTTCGTAGAATTTCTGGCTGCTGTCTAAGTTGTTGACGCGGAGCGCAATCTCGCCGAGGCCGTGAACCGCTGTGCGTTTCTCGTTTGAAATAGATGATGGCATGACGATCCGTTGATGCCGGAGCCGGGGTCAAGATTACGCCGTCCGAGTTAATGAGTGCCATAGGAATGTTACGTCAACTGAGACGATGAACTACCAGTTGGAGGCTCGAATGACTTCCGGTTTGCAGACCAGCCGGCAGTTGCTCCCTTCGCACGTGGGTCTCAGTCGCAAGGATGCGGGCATGCTGTTCGGCGCTGGGTTATGAGGGTACCTGTCATTTTCGACAGTTCCGTGTGGGGCAGGAACAAACGATATTTCGTTCTGCAACATCACTCCCTAAGGAACCAACCGCAAGATAAGGAGATAAGGAGATAAGGAGTAACTTCAATGAAGAAAAACACCGTCGCAATAAGCGTTGCCCTTGCAGTCGCCATCGGTTCAATTGCAACAGTTCCGCTCGCGAATGCAGCCGCCAACGACAGCACTGTTTTCAATTTAGTCAAATCCGCGGGCGCGGTATCCTGCCTCAGGACTGGAGCACGTGGACGGGTCACGATCAGTGACCTGGGACCGGTTCAGAACATGCACGTGGAAGTGGTCGATCTTCCACCCAACACCGATTTCACTCTCTTTGTGATCAATACCCCGACCGCACCCTTCGTTCCGGCGTGGTACCAGGGCGACCTGACCACCAACGCAAACGGCAGCGGTGTATTGGACGTAACTGGGATCTTCAGCGATGAGACCTTCATCCTTAACCCCGGCATGCCTGCAGTGCCGGTCGAACTGCACCACCTTGGATTATGGTTTGCCGATCCGGCACAAGCGGTCAATGCCGGATGCCCGGGCACGGTGACGCCTTTCGACGGCGACCACAACGCGGGCATACAAGTGCTAAACACCAGTCAATTTCCGGCAGCAAATGGCCCCTTGGGCCGCATCCAGTGAGGCGGATTCCCGTTATGCCGATCTCATCAAATCTTAAGGAGGATACATGGCAACAGCAAGAATGCCCCAACTACCCGCCGAAGACCCAGTGAAAGTTGACCCTCAGCATTACAAAGTCGAGTTCGAGAACGAGCGTATCCGCGTGCTGCGCATCAAGTATGGGCCGGGCGAAAAATCGGTGATGCACAGCCACCCAGAATCCATTGCCGTGTTCCTGACAGACGCCCATCACAAGTTCACCTACCCAGACGGGCGGACGGAAGACATCAATGCGAATGCCGGGACGGTGCAGTACATGGACGCCTTTACCCACCTGCCAGAAAACCTCGGCAAGACGCCATTCGAAGTGATCGCCGTAGAGTTAAAACGCTAGGTTCGGTCTTTTCCATTCGAGAGCGGGCTCTGCTCCCGCTCTTTTCTTACCCAGTGCGGTATGCAAACGCCAAACCCAAACAACGATCTGAAAAACGCCTCACCCGCCACCGCCAGATCAAAATCAGCGTCATCCCCAGGAAGTCCGTGGAAAACAATCTCGATCCCTTCTGGTTCGTGCTGGAAGGCGAAAAGCTCTTTCTGCTCTCTTGGCCTTCAGCGGCGAGGTCAATTATTGATTGCCCCCTCTGCGAACACAGTGCCGATCCCTTTCTCGCAATTGCTGCTACGGCAGCGGAGGCTGCAGCCACAAACCGACACTGGCTACTTAATGCAATGCATCTCGTCCGAATACGATTTCCACCCCGCCGATCACACTTCTTCCCGGCATCGATACTCCGGAAATTTCTTCGTAACCCGTATTACTGAGGTTCGAAAGCTGAATATACGGTCGCACTCGGCCGCGAGCGCGCGTGGCAGCGATGTCCCAGAGAGGATAGGCGTCTTGCCCGAACCGCTGGGTGACGCCGACGCGATTACGCACGGCGATCGCATGCTTGAATTCGCCCAGCCAGGCAAAGGTGGCGTTGTGCCTGGGATAGTTGAAGACGTATTTCGAGATCAAGCCCGGCTGCGGCGGCTCGCTTCCGTGTAACGCAGTGTAGGCGAATTCGAGCTCCTGCCCCTTGCGAACCTTGGCGCGAACCAGGGTTTCGAGACCTGCGAAGTTGAGCTTCCCGATATTCGTTGCCTGCCACGGAGCCGAGGCGCTCGATTTCACGTAATCGATGTCGTTACGTTCACGACGATAAAAACCAGTCAGCTGGGCGGAGAACCTACCACCAGGATTCCATTCGGGTCCCGCTTCAAAGCCCCACGCCGACTCCGGCTGGAGCAAAGGATTGCCGAGATTCGCCGGGTCGCTGTAGTAGAGGTCGGTGTACGTTGGAAGACGGAACCCGCGGCTCACGCTCCCGCGCAGCCGCAAGCCGTCTCGAAGCCAGATTCCTCCCGCAAGCGTCGGAGAAAATTCCGTGCGTCCGCCGCTGAAGCCTTCTTCGCGCGCACCCGCCGAGAGAAATACCCGCTGCCAAAACCGCAGATCGAAATTGAGATACCCGGCTTCGCGATTACGCGCATGATGGCCCAAGTTGTTGCTGTCGATCACGTCGCCGTCGGCTTCGAATCCATACGCTACCGTGTCACTTTCGCGAATCGTCGAGCGACGCCGGACCGCTGCCTGCCAGTTTTGACTGACGTGATTGTTCTCGTAGAGAGATGGCTCGTCGCGCACCAGCACAAACTCGTCCGCGTGCCGGCGATAGCCAAACGCGAGGTCGGTGTTCTCCCCGGCCGTCTGATCGATCGAAGCGAACCAGCTCTTGGTTCGCTCCCAAGAGGGAAAGTCGCCATAGAATTGATCGGCTCCGAAAGGACGATCGCTCCCGGCGAGAAGAACGTCGGTTTCACCCCAGCCGCTTTTGAATCGTGTCTCCGAGGAGAGCGACTCATTCGTGTAATCGCGGTCCGTCCGAAAACCCGAGGAAGCATCGCGGGCGACCGAAATCTGCTCCGACAAGTTGCCCCGTGCCAACGACCCTGACAGGTGCTGCTGGTCAAATCCGAAATTGCCAAATCCAATACGCACGCGAAACTCAGCGGCTGTCGGTTCGCTGGTGATGAAATTCACTGCTCCGCCCACGGCATCGGCCCCATATAACGTCGAACCCACGCCGTGCAGAACCTCGATGCGCGCAATAGATTCGAGCGGTAAGGGAATGTCTAAATCATGATGGCCGGTCTGGGCATCGTTCACCCTAAATCCGTTGACCAGAACCAGCGACTGCTCAAACGACGAGCCGCGGATTGAAAGATCCGCCTGCACTCCATCGACTTCCCGTTGCTGTAGGTCAATCGAGGGATCGACTGCGAGGTAATCGATAAAAGAGTGGTAGAGGAGCGGTTGGGTTTGGGTATCAAAAGACACCACCGAACGATTGGACTCTGATAATGGAATGGGCTCGAAAGTACCGGTGACAATAACGCTCTCGGGCGCAGCGGTTGGCTTGGGAGGGGCACTATTAGGGCTGGATGAAGCGGGACTGGGAGCAGCGGTTTGCTGCGTAAAGGCGAAAGGAGGAATCAAAAACAAAAATGCTGCCAGCCAAGACAGGAAACGAGTTCTTGCGAGTGTCAATGTCTGTGTCCCCAGGCTAAATGTGTGGAGAGGGCGAAGTCTGCAGGAAGAGTCCCCGCCGGGTCGCGAACATTCTTCATCGTCGTTTGCGACCTGATTGACCCGCGTGCTCACGGGATAGCACCGCATCAGCCGGCCGTCGTAGGGCTTCAACAGATCGGATGCCGTAGCCACATCCGTCATCCCCGGATCTAGCCACAAATCGTAGATGTCTGGGTGAAGGATGACTGGCATCCGATCGTGGACTGGCGAGGTCACGGCATTTGGCGTTGTGGTGAGAATCGAGCAGGTCTCGATCGCGATGCCGCCACCCTGCCAGCGATCCCAGATGCCAGCGAACGCGAATAATTCCCCATCCCTTACTTCAAAACAAAATGGTTGCTTAGTCTTCCCCGACCTCTGCCAGTCATAGAATCCGTCAGCAGGGATCAGGCATCTGGGAAATTTCAACGTATCGCGGAATGCGGGCAAGTTGCTCGCTGTTTCCGATCTTGCATTGATCATCCGGGCAGCGGCAGAAGGGTCTTTTGACCACGAAGGAATCAATCCCCACTTCATCAGCGACAGTTTACGGACGGGTTCTTTCGGGCGCTGTTGGACAACGAGGATCGGTTGCGTCGGCGCAATGTTGTAACGCGGTGACCACTCGTCTTGCCAGTAGGCAGTCTCGAAGTATTCCTCGATGATCTGTTTCCGCCGCGACAATCGGTAACGCCCACACATGCAGTAAATTATGGTAGCAGTTCGCCGATCTTCGCCCGCGTCCGCGTCAATCGATTGACGCGAGACTCATGCTCAAGGTGCTGCCGACCTCGATTTTTCGTCATTCTTGCCTGAACTGTCGGATCCTTCGCCGATCGCGCTTGGAGGGTCTGCTCTCGGGAGCAGGACTAAGAAGCATTCCTTCGCGCCGATCTTGAGCAAGGATCAGTCTTTTCTCGCGACTGGATTCGGTTTCTCGATAAAGAGTCTGCGCGACAGACGCGGGGCCACGAACTTCACTGAGAAACAGAACTTCCACCTCGAACTCATCGCGCTCAGTTCGGATCTGCAACAACTCGCCAACGTGAATGGCGCGAGCAGGTTTGACTAGCTGCTTATTGCAGAGAATGCGGCCGAGTTCACAAGCTCGCGCCGCCAAACTGCGCGTTTTGAAAAATCGTGCCGCCCACACCCACTTGTCGACGCGAACGCTATCCATAGCTCCCTATCAGAGTATCTTGCCCGCCGGAGACTTCCTTAGCCCCCAAGCTGATTCCCTCGAACTGATACGCGGCTGCATTCCCGCGCCTTCCGGTCTCACGGCGCGGGAAAACTCATTCGGGAAGACGACAATGCGCCTCGACGAAATACCAGAGCGGTTTACCAACCGATATTGGAAGTTCTTGATATCCGATACTTGGAAGTTTCCAGAATACTTTCGGCTCTTTTTCGAAGGGCACTTGGGCGACTATACAGATCCGATTCCAACGATTGCGCAGGCCGAGGAGGTCGTGATTGCTAGTCGCAGCAAGCTCTCGCCCTGATTCCATCAAATCCTTCTTTGGCAATGATGGGGACCATGATCAGCCCCGCAAGTGGGTCAGCCCAGTACCAGCCGAGCATCGCGTTAAGAAGCAACCCAACCAATAGAATGGCGGACAAGTACACGCAGAAATCAGTCTGCTTGGCGTCGGCATGCATGGCCGAGCTCCCGAGATCGGTGGCCACTCTTTTCTTTGCCCTCGATAGAACTGGCATCACCACCAGCGAAACACAAGCCAAGATGATTCCCGGAATGCTGTCCTCGGGAGCTGTTCTTCTGACGAGATCGGAAACAGACTCGTAACCGACATAAAGGGCTAGTGCCAAGAAGCAGACGCCAACAACCCGCAAACTGAGCATCTCGTTCCGCTCCCGATTCAGCGCGTCAGCGTCAACTGACATTCTCCAGAGCAGCACTGTACCAGACGTAACTTCTATGAAGCTGTCAATTCCGAATCCCAATAGAGAGATGCTCCCTGCAAGTGCCCCAGCGACGACCGCGACCACTCCCTCCAGAGTGTTCCACCCAATCGTGAAATACTCCAAGCGTTTTCCACGCTGCGCCGCACCTTGCCGATTGAGCACCGTCTCCATCACCAGAGCATACCAAGACGAAGGTTAGAGTTCTCGCACGGAGGGCGTTTCGGCTGGCTTTCTTTGGGAGTTCAGGCGTGCCTCACGGTAGGCGCGTTCTGAGTGTAATTGATTCCATGACAATGTCGGCTCCCATGCCCGAGTAAGTTGGTGGTGCCAAAACCAACCAACAGGCTCGGGAGAAAGGAGCCGAACAATGATGATTATAGGAGTAGATTTCCATCCCGAGTTTCAACAAATAGCTTCGGTGGATACCGAGACCGGAGAGTTTCAGGAAAAGCGGCTCGCGCATCCCGCCGAGGCGGAGAAGTTCTACGGCGTGCTCTAGTCGGCCAGAAGGTGCGCGTGGGCATGGAAGCCAGCGGACACGCTCGCTGGTTCGAGCGCCTTGTGGCCGAGTTGCAGTTTGAGTTGCGGATCGGAGACGCAGCCGAGATTCGCACCAAGCGCGTGCGCAAGCAGAAGACGGATCGACAGGATGCGCAACTGATTCTGCGCTTGCTGCTGGAAGATCGCTTCCCGCAGATCTGGGTACCGAGTTGGGAGAACCGTGATCTGCGGCAACTGCTGTGGCACCGGCATCGCATGGTGCAGGCGCGCACGCGAATCATGAACCAGTTGCAGGCGGTGGCCCTCAACGAGGGTCTGCGCTGTAAGAAGAAGTTGTGGCGCGAACAGGGACGGCAGCAACTGGAGTCGTTCCGCCTAGCTCCGTGGGCCGCTCGGCGGCGGCGTGATCTGCTAGATTTGCTGGACCGACTGACGCCGACAATCGCGGAGCTGAGCCAGGCGGTTGAGCAGGAAGTGGAGAGGTGTCCAGCGGCGCAGCGCTTGCGGACGCATCCTGGCGTGGGCTCGCTGACGGCGCTGGCCTTCGTGCTGATCATCGGAGAGCGTAAATCGCTTTCCCTGCGGCAAGCAGGTGGCCAGCTATCTGGGACTGGTGCCGCTGGAGGAGTCCAGCGGAAACCGGCGGCGGTTGGGACACATCACCAAGCAAGGCAGTTCGATGATGCGTTTCCTGCTGGTGGAGGCGGCACAAGTCACGGTGCGCAGTCTGCCGGAATGGCGCAGTAAATATTTACACCTGGTGCTGCGGCGGGGACGGAAGATTGCGAAGGTGGCCATGGCCCGCCGGCTTGCCGTTCAGCTGTTCTGGATGATGCGTAAGGAATGGAATTACCAGCAGTTGAAAAAGTTCGGTTCGCACGCGGGAGAGCCCGGAAATCGCCATGGTGTGCTGTAGAACACCGAGTTATTGATTGGGCATCCCGCTCCTCTTATGGAGGAGTTCGAAGTAGTAATCATGATCGCAGTAAGAGATCGATGAGATGCATGGGTCGGACCGAGTTCCTGACCTGAGACGATTACAAGCGAGCCTGGGTTGGACGAGGCAAACCATCCGCTAGAGCGAAATGGCGCTCTTCTCCGAGTGCTCGCTGGAGTGTGCTTCAAAACTGCTTGACACCGCCGACATTGTCAGAGATGGCGATTTATCGCCAACCACGGCGAAGTAGAATAGTCCGATGGTGACTGCGGGGCACATCGTGACGAAGGTCGTGCCGTGGATCACGGCGATCACCCTGACAGGCCTCGTGATCTATTGGATAAGCAGAATAATCAGATACTGGGGCAACGATTCGTGGACGCTCACGTCGGGCAGGGTCGAGAGATACGACAATCCAACGTATATGGGCGATACTCGCAAGGGCACGTGTTTTACTCAGGTGCGGTACAGCTATTCGGTTGATGACCGTGAATATTCAGGAGCCTGGCTTACACCGACATTGCGAAACTTAGAGGCGCTGAATGAGTGGTTGGAAAAAGAGCTGCCCGTGGGAAAACAAGTCAGCGTCCGCTACAAACCGGGAAAGCCCGGACGCAGTGTGATGGTGGACGGTCCTGAGCTCCAACCGGAACCCGTCGTGATGGAAACCGATTTCAATGTGTAGGGACTCTGATTGACGGAAACAGGCGTATTCGTGAATCGACCATTTTGAGCGTAATCGGGATGTTGCAACACTTAAGCTGAGGGCCACCGATCCACGGCGATGCCAAGCTCTCTTAGTATTGTCAGTAATTTTGTTCGGTTGGCCTCTATTCGCGGTAAATCTGTTTTTCCTGACGATATCCCAACGTCCTGCACGGCCACGATCAAGCCATAGGGCCATGCCGAGTCCGGCAATCTCTCCAACACCCCCTGAACTGACTCGACAGGGATGGCTCGCTCAACAGGAGTCATTCCAACGATTTCTATACCGCCGGGCCGAACAATCAGATAAGGATTTTTCCAGTCCGTGGCATCTCGCACTAAGTGGTACTTCTTCGGGTCAGGTTTCGGGATTCGATCTTGCAAAGATCGAGAAGTCTGAGCGAAGCCGATGCCTACCCCGGCCACAAGTTGGGCAAGCAAGAATCCAACCAAGAGGGCTGTCTTGTAACGCACCATTTGACGCTGATTGTTACTGACACTGAACATGTGAAGTTAGTTTCTACAGTTTCAGACAATTGGTGCTAGCAGGCGATTACATGCATTGACGACCAAGATAGCCGGGAAACGTCTCCAATCCCCGAGACAGAATGACTCCGAAACCCACAAAGAGCGACCCCTCGCGAATAGTGAATGTCGCACCTGGCTGGACTTCAGAGTAGGGATCTTCGGGGAAAAACATCAGCGCCAAACTTACCTCTGCTGTTTCGCCCGGCTCCATGGAATCGGGCCCTCCGACGAACATGACACCGCGATAATTCTCTGTGTAACGATCCCCCTCACGAATTGCCACTCGCTGTGACTGGGGCCCAATGACGATATGTGGTCGATAGTGTCCCGTGTTCAGACCCCGACGCCCGTCGGAGAGTTCGGGTAATAGAGTGACCTTTCCTTTAACGACGGGAACCCTCACAGGCATCGAGTCCTCGATGTGAGCAGCCAACAAGCATTTTACGACGGATGCGAAAACCGAGTCTCAGTTGACGAAAACAGGCGTGCCTGTTGAAAAACTCACTTTTAGGCGCAAACTGCTCAAATTTTGGGGATACAAAATGTCTTGCGATTCGAGAAGATCGTTTATAACGCATCCTGACGCGATTTTATTTTTGCGAATTTCGTAGGAAAGAGTTTTTCAACAGGCACAGGCGTTTGCGCTCAAAACCCCTGCGCAAGGCACTTGAGCGCTATGGGGATGTTTCGACAGCTATGCTGTATGTTCAGGGCTTCGAAGCTGGGTAGCTCTGCTATTCGCGCTCAATTCACCAGTTCGACCTCGCCCGGTTTCCACGTCTTGTCGAACCACGACTCAAGCGGGCCATAGAGACGCAAGATGACGAACCAGCCTTTCCCCGGAACGGTCTGAACCCAATTCGCCTCATGACCCGTCGGCGCGGTCGGGCCGAACCAAACTTCCACCGACGTGTCGGGATTGACAATGACATCCTTCTTTTGACTGCCGATGCTTGGGAATCGCTGGTCCGTCTGGAGCATGGAGCGCGTCTGGTTGTCATAGATGACAAATGACCAGAAATCTTTGGCCGGGATGTTGGGCGGTAGGTGGATCTTGTAGGTCTTGCAGCCGTCAAGTGGGTTGCCCGTGGCGTCCGCGAATGCCGCTGTGTATTGCGACCCGGCTCCGACCATCTTGATAGACTGCGCTGGCGAGATACCCAGGGCGAGGAAGTAGTAGAACGTGCGGGCATCGAGGTTGCGAGCCCCATCGTCGAGGAAGTAGACACCGCTGATGAACGGGTTAATCCATCTGCTGTTCGGATACGGGTAATACCGTGGGTCGCGGGGCTGAAAAGACAGCGCACGCGCGGTCGCGTTGCCGACCGCCGCCGCCTCGCTGAGGATTTTCTTCATCCGCGCATCGGGTGCGAACGGCTTGCCTTTTTGAATGCCGATTGAGGCGAGCAGTCCGAGCGTGTCAGCATCTATCGCCTCGGTCGGTTCTTCCTGCACCACCTGGTTCACTTCCTCGAAAAAGCTGAAATCGGAGGCATGGATGGTGTTGAACGCTCTGCCGGAGATGTTCACAAATTTCATTTCCGGCGGCTGGGCGGCCTGCGCCAGCGAATAGACGCGTGTCTGTTTCTTGATGGCATCGAGGGCGGGCTTAATCTCGCCATCGACCATGAAGCCACGAAAGAAGAAAAAATTGCCGAAGGTGGGCGAGGACACCACGAAGTAGCCCTCTGGTACTTTGCCCTTGTAGCCCGGAGGCAGGAACAGATATTTTCCGCCCTTGCCTTTGTCGGGCCCAGTCCTGCCAACATCTACGACCGGACGTTGCCAGAAGTCATCCACCATGCCCAGAACATTCGGCGGTAGCTCCACCACGAGCGGACCGTTCTTTGTATCTAGCCAGACTAGGGTATAAATGGTCTCGCTGTTCGCCGTGAGAATGAGTGACTTCGAGTCCAGCAGCGACTCAACGACGCAGACGGTCTGATTGGCTGGCCCCATAGTCGCGAAGCCTTCGCGTGTGGCATAGAGCCCCGCAACTGGCATGGTGTTGAGGACCGCCGCGACGCCGCGCTGGAAATCGAGGTTGTCGTAGACCTTCTGGGCGGTCTCTTTGTCCGGCAGCCCGTCGAAAAACTTGAGGGTACCAAGCCGGGTCTCGACTTTGTCCGGCGTGGTGATCGCCCCTGGCGTGTCAGTTGTCATCTTCATCTTCGGCGCGGTTTGCACGTCGGCGTTGGCAAGCGTTGCGATTGTTTCCGTGTGCATTTCTTGCCTCCCAAAGTTTCGATTAACCTTAGGCGACGGATGATTCCTCGAACACTGTCAACAACGACGGAAGCTTTTCGGTGCGGCAAGCTGGGCATTGATGGTTGATGTAAAGCAGGCGTTTGCGCTCAAAATCCGGCCACGGCTCAATGAGCGAAATAGCGATTTATCATCAACTGACGTGAGATGCTCATGCAGAGTGGCCGCACCGTCTTGTTCCGATTTCGTAACAAAAGCGAACTAGTGAATGGGTTGACGATTTCCTATGGCAGACTCTCGTGAAAGGGGAGCAGTTTTCCGAGCCCCTCAAAGGAAAGCTGCCCACACGACCGCCGCCCAACGCGCTTGGACGGCGGTTTTGGTAGAGTCCGCAAATGGAACTCCTGAAACAGAATCGGGGAGTTTTGCTCTCCTTCCCAGTGGAGGAAAATACTACGCGACGCGCTACCCATAAGGGCTGCCAAGAATGCGACCGTTTGGAAGCTGCCTACCAAGCTGCAATCGAGGGAATCCAACAGGCAATTCGCGGACCTGAAACGCTGGGCGATAAATTAGCCAAAATGCATCTGAAACAAGATGAGCGCGACGGCATTCTCCGAGAACTGTATGCCCACAAATCGAAAGCGCATTCTCATAACGCGGTATGAGTCTCGAAAAATGAATGATATAGGATTTATCAAAAACCATCGGCTGCAAGGTGAGTGGGTCACTGGAAAGCCACCTAAGATTCCTCGCTACCGGATGAGTTTTTCAACCTAATCCAGGTGCCTCGGAAGGACAAGCGCAAAAAGGACAGGCCAGACCGCGCCGACACCCTTTCCACAACCCATCGCGCTAAGGGCACGGCTTCAGCCGATGCCGTAAAGCTGCAAATGTGACTCGCTTCAGCCGCTGAGGTCTCGACTCAAGCGCTGACCGTCTCCTCGCCGCCAATTGTCAAAGCAGCTCCGTTTGCTAGAATCCTGCACGTGTTCCTTCGAAGGGTGAACATAGACCGCGGCCGCATCGCGGTAGCATTACTATTTGTCATCGCCTCGAATGCGAGCGCGGAACAGTCAGCCGCCAAATTACTGGACGACCTCAAAGCCACGCGGGAAGCTCTCCCCGGTGTGCATCAGGAGTTCGATTCCAGCCGCACTTTCAAAACGCCGCACGGCAGTCAGACCTCACACCATCAAATCATTCTTGATTTCAGTGGCACCAAATGGCGTGAGAAAACGACGAGTGGAGCGGGCAATCGGACGCGGCTTTTCGACGGTAATGACCTCTTCCTGATTGAAGAAGACGATAACGAATACGAGCGCGTGCGCAAAGCTAAAGACATGAATCTGATGCCTGCGCCCTATGCGCCGTTCGACTTGGAATGGTCAAAAGCAAAAGAGCTTGGTCGGCAGCCCTGTGGCTTTTCCAGCAACGATCACACCTGCATCGTCTTCGATGTACCAGTGAAATCGTGGGCTCACATCGGTCAAGGATCACACATCATACGCATGACTGCGGGCAAAAGCCGGTTCGCCATGGATAGTGAAAGTGGCTTGGTTGTTCAGTCGTACACAGAAGAGTCCGTTGACGATCAAAAGGGCGGATATACAGTAAGCCGTACATTCATCGTGAGGGGAGTGCGATACGGCAAAGCCCTCGATCCTGTGCTCCTTGCAATACCCACAAACGCGCACGAAGTAAAAGAATTCAGCAAGTGGGATGCAAGTCGAATTCGAAAGCAACTTGTAGGCAAGTCCGCACCGGAACTTGAAGTGACCGATATGAAAGGCGCTCCCGTTTCACTGTCATCTTTCAAGGGCAAAACTGTGCTCTTAGATTTTTGGACGACATGGTGCCCGCCGTGCCTTGCGGACGCGCCCGCTTTGGACGATTTATATCGCAAATATGCCGACAAGAATTTAATGATCGTAGGCATCTCGGTAAATGAGGACCGCGAAACCGTTGAAGACTTCCTTCATAAACATTCACATAGTTTTCCCATCGTGTTAACAACCGAAAACGAGATGCCACGCGCCTATCAACTCAGCGCGTTTCCCACCTACATCGTGATCGATCCGAACGGGGCAATTAATAGCGCCTTCGACGGGGATCAGGGCTTTGGCGATCTACGCAAGCACCTTGAGAAGGCGGGCATGGAAATCCATTAGATTCGTACCTGATCAATAGTTCCAGATCGCGCCTTTTTTCAGCCCTGCTATAACACTGCAAACTAGGTCGGCCCCAGCCGCTCAGGTCTTGCCTCAGGCGGAAGCAGAATGAGTCGGCTGATGTAGAGGCAGGCAAATGAGCGATATAGAGATTTATCGCCATTGAGACATCCGGGGATGTCGTGACCTAGTGTTGTCTTCCCATGGTTTAGCGCAGCCAGGCATGGGCGAGCCCCAGTATAGAAACCACGATCATTCCGACAAATACCGCATCCAAAAGCCTCGACTTGAGTAATTTCCAGTCGGTCTTCGCGAAATGCATTTCCTTTTTGACTGGCACATGAATAAGCGGAACTTCCATAAGGGGCACATCAATAAGCGGGGGAAATCGGGTACTCATTGGACTCCGTCTCCTTGCAGACCTATTGGGGGAGGGCTGGGGAGAACTGGTAGCGACATTATAGCGAAGAGAATTGTGAATACAATGTCAAACTAGCTCCGTCACAGAATCCGACCACTCGCTACGCTATAGAGATGTTACGCCAGTTTGAGTACTGGCGGGACCCGGAGGCTAATGGCCTGGCAACTGGGACGAGAATAAAAAGCGCCGTCGGGCGTGAGACGAAACACCAGACGGCGAAATAAAGCGCTGGAATCTCTGTGGAGACTCAAGCTTTTTCAATTCTTTACTCGCGCTTTCCTTTTGACAATCCCTCGAAAGGTGTACTCATGTACTTCTGTGCGTGTGATCGCCACGCCACTCATGGATGGGTTTTGAGTGCTATGGGATTTGTTGCCAACTGGGTAGGGCACTATCCGGCAACGTATGCCAGCCGTTTGCCGATCCATCTGAGTAGTCGAGGAGTGCTATAGCCGAAGAGCAGGATGAGCGTGGTCATCGTTATGCTACCGCCATACGTATTAGCGAGGCCAATGCGCTTATGAAACACGTTCGTCTGAAATTTCTCTAGTAAAACCGCGAACATCCGCAAGAGTTTGCTCCCAAAAAAGGCGTCCGAAAAATAGCCTTTGGACAGTCCCACGCGGTAGGGCCTTACCCCAAAGACACTGGCGCACAAGAATACGATGCTATGGCTGCCAAGCAGTCGTAAATAGGACAAAGGTGCTACTGAGCCAGAATTGAAAAGGTCTCAATTGCATACTCAGGCGCAGGACATTTTGAGTGCTATGGAGATTTATCGCCAACTGCTGCTGACTTGTCTCTGTTAACAGGCTTCCTTCACTGGCCCTGCTCTCGGCGTTAGACTGTGCGCATGAAAACAATCGTGGTCAAAAAACAACGTGTGAGCCAATGCAAAAAGCCGCGAGGATTGCTGGGACGGCTGGTTCTCAGGAACATGAACTCTCGGCACTCCAAAGTGACGGATTGGGGCTTGGGACACGCCTTGATCGAGAAGCAATACGTGATTCTCGATGTGGGCTGTGGCGGCGGCAAAACGCTCAGCAAGCTAGCCGAACGCGCCACCCAGGGGAAGGCATATGGTGTTGATTACTCGGAGGAGAGCGTCGCGGCGAGCAAGAGAATGAATGCACGCTGGGTCGAAATGGGGCGCGCTGAAGTCCTGCATGGCTCCGTGTCTCAGCTACCTTTTCTGGAGACGATGTTCGATCTCGTGACAGCCGTGGAGACGCACTTTTGGTGGCCCAACCTGCCCACGGATATGCGGGAAATCTTTAGAGTGCTGAAACCCGGCGGAAAGCTCATCATCGTTGCGGAAGTATACAGAGGGGCGAATACGAAAATGGCAAAGCTATGCGAGAAATACGCTTCACAAACCGGCATGACGCTCTTGGATGTCGATGGTCACCGCGAACTTTTTGCCAAAGCAGGCTACTCGGAGATTGAACTGTTCGAGGAACGCGGGCAGGGATGGATTTGTGTGATCGGCGGAAAGCCATAGGATTTGAGTGTTATGGAGATTTATCGCGACACGTATTCGCGTATTCTTAGCATCGTGCCCGCGAGCAAGAAAAGAAGAGAAAACGTTAAGCGCGGGAACCGCTTTCGGGCTTCCGTCGGGACGTAAATGCACGGAGAAAGGCATGAATAAACTCACTCTCAACAACGGCGTACAAATGCCCGCTCTCGGCTTCGGCGTGTTTCAAATGCATGATCTCGCGGAGTGCGAACGGGCTGTCACGGATGCCATCGAAGTTGGCTATCGCCTGATTGATACAGCCGCCTCCTACCTCAACGAAGAGGCCGTTGGGCGAGGGCTTAAAAATAGCGGCATACCGCGCGAGCAGCTCTTCGTCACGACGAAGCTGTGGGTGCAGGACGCAAGCTATGAAGGTGCAAAGCGCGCCGTTAAGAATTCGCTTAAACGGCTCCAGCTTGACTACCTAGACCTCTACCTGATTCATCAACCCTACGGTGACGTTTATGGAGCGTGGCGGGCCATGGAGGAGCTAAATGCAGATGGGGCGCTCAAAGCCATCGGTGTGAGCAACTTTTATCGGGATCGAGTCGTCGATTTTGTTCTCCATAACAAGATTGCGCCCGCGGTAAATCAAATCGAGGTAAATCCATTCAATCAGCGGATCGAGTCACAAAAGCTGCATGAGCGATACAAGATCCAAATTGAAGGCTGGGCTCCTTTTGCAGAAGGCCAGCACCGCATCTTTGAAAACGAAACACTAGCGTCTATCGGGGCAAAGTACGGAAAGTCGGTCGCGCAGGTCATCCTTCGTTGGCATATCGAAAGACAGATCGTGGTGATCCCGAAATCGGTGAAGAAACAGAGGATGATCGAGAATTTCTCGGTCTTTGACTTCGAACTAAGCGACGAAGACATGAGCGATATGAGGGCTCTGGACAGGAAAACAAGTGCTTTCTTCGATCATCGCGATCCCGAATGGGTAGAGCGGTTGAGCACGCGCAAACTTGATATCTAACTGGTCTAAGGGCAGGACTGTTGTGAACGGGCGATTTGACCCAAAACCCCATGTGGAGGCATTTTGAGCGCTATAGAGATTTATCACCAGCGGGCCGGACCGCCTACCCATTTTCCGTTGTTGCAGGTTATTTCCCGCGGGGTGATGCCACGATCAGTCCGGCCAGTTGACCCAATTGCGAGTGTGCAAGATAAACGGCGCCATTCTTCGTGACCACTCCATTGCGAGCACCCTCGTGCGTAGGTACTTGTGCAATTAAGGTGAGCTTGCCGGCAATGTCAACTCGGGCGACTGTGAGCTGCGCGGCCTTCGCAGCGCCCACATACAACATGTGAGTGGCAGGCGAGTAGTTGAGGTCGTCCACACCATCGCCGGTGTCGATTGACGATAACTTCTCTCCGTTGTGTCCCACATCCAGGACCTCCGCACTCGTGCTGCAGGCAACGAACAGGAACCCGGTATTTTGATCTAGCGATATACCATGTGGGCCGTCCTCACCACATGATGACGGCCACTTAGCCACGGTCTTGTGCGTCTTAAAGTCAATGGCGGTCGTTAGGTCTTTGTCTTCGTAATTCATGTAGAAACGGCCGCGCTTTGCGTCAACTGCGTATCCTTCGGGCTGCCCTTCGAATGTTAGTTTTTCTTTCTGGCTCAAAGTCTCGCTGTCCAAGATGCGCACAGACTTGTCGCGCGGCGTGGTGACCCAGACTTCCTTAGTAGGCGCCACATAAACTACACCGTCGGGCGTGGAATCGAGGTGTCCACATGTCTTGCGCTCAAGGCTCTTCTCATCAACCGCGCACACGCTGGAGTCGGCTCGGTCGCCTATATAAACCACTCCGTCTCCGACCGATACTCCGCTGGGGCCCTGAACGCGCTTTCGCCCGCCGAACTCGACCTCTTTTGTGGCAAAGCCCGAGATCTCACGCACGGAGCCGTCACTCGTGTTTACGACATCCACCGAACCTATGTTTATGGCGGGGACCCAGACATATCCTGTTTTGGGATCATAGGCGATGTAATCCATGGTGATATTTCCCTTGCCATGATCGGGAAGGGCAAGAGTGCGTATTGTGTAGGTCGCGCCTGAGTTGTTGGCAGCATGCAAACTAATGGCCAGTGCACCTAGGCCTACTATGAAAATCAGCGACAGACAGATCCGGGTTTTCATGGCTGGAATAGTAGCACTACATTGGGTTGCTGGCAGGTCCCTGAAAGCCTTTTGGCACTAAATCGTTCCAGGTGCGCGGGGCTTCGATATTTTGGCGGACAACGAAACCTCGCCGACCCGGCGCGCTTACCCTTTCAACGTCGCAGAGGACCCTGCTCTCCATGACTCCGGAAACATGGCCAGAGGTTATTGGAAGAACTCGCCCATGTCGGGGGCAGACGCAGCATGTCCCGGAAACGAGTTCACACCAAGAGTGGAGAGTATGAGACGTAATGTGCTTTCATGCTGATATAACGACGTGCTCTTATAACCGTTTTTCGCCTTTGGGCCGATCATCACGAGAGCAATATGACCACCACCATGGGCCGAGTCACTTTGAACGCTCTCATCAAAAACGACGATCAGCAGCCCGTTGTTCTTGAACGTGTTGCTCTGGACAAGTGGATCGACGTTGGTTTTGAGCCACTGATCAGCCGTTCCCAGTGATCCGTCATGCGCGTCGTTCAGAACGTTTGGGACAACAAATGAAAAGTCGGGAAGCCGATCACTCCCGAGATCTGAAAAGAATTGCGAAAACGGCACAACATTGCTCGCTTGAGCTGAACCGATCACGTCGGAAAAATAGACGAACGGATTGTGATGTTTGAAGTACGGGTAGCTGTCACCACCGGTGTATCCTGCGTTCGGCAAATTCTCCGCATAGGCGCGCCACGTCCGCTTAGCGTTGACCAGTTCACGAACGATATTGTCGTCCGAGACCGTTCCAGTAAAGGCGTCATTATTCGTCTCGATCTGTCCGGCAGTCAGCATGAAGTAGTTCCCGATTGAGGGGTGCGTGTCGGCATAGTACTGAGTCGCCAAGGCGTACTTCGAGGCGAGACCATTCAGGTAGGGCATCGCAGCATTCCCGATCACTTCCGAGAAACTGTGGTTCTCTTCCATCACGATAAGAACGTGAGTCGAACTGGGCGCAGGAGTTCCACGGACGCCTGCACCGCAGCTAATCATTGCAAGGGCAAAGGCAGAGATCAGGATCGCAATCAAACCCCGAAACATGACTTCTAAGCAGTTGGATGAGGCTATGCAAAATAAGGTGATCTGGGGGGTGTGTCACAAAACCGCAGTAACTGACCTGACCTTAGTATGCACGCGCCCTGCTGGCAGCAGGAACGTTCCTGAGAACCAAAGACGGGAGTTTTAAGATTTTAGTGTAATGATTCCATAACAATGTCGGCTCCCTGGCCCGAGTAGACTTTGGAGGCGCAAACCAACCAAAGGGCTCGGAGGAAAGGAGCCGAACATGCTGATTATAGGTTGTGACTATCATCCGGGCTTCCAGCAAATTGCATGGGTGGATACAGACACTGGAGAGTGCGGCGAACGGCGGCTGAGTCATCGCGAAGAAGCCGAGCAGTTTTACGGCGTGCTCGAGGCGCGGAGGGTGCGGGTGGGAATGGAAGCCAGCGGGCACTCGCGCTGGTTCGAGCGTTTGCTGACAGGCCTGCAGTTCGAGTTGTGGATCGGGGACGCAGCCGAGATCCGCACGAAACGGGTACGCAAGCAGAAGACCGACCGCCAGGATGCGCAGTTGTTGCTACGACTGATGATCGAAGACCGCTTCCCGCGAATCTGGGTACCCGATGCGGAGAATCGCGATCTGCGGCAACTGTTGTGGCATCGGCATCGGCTGGTGCAGATGCGCACGCGGGTGATGAATCAGTTGCATGTGGTGGCGCTCAACGAAGGTCTGCGTCGCAAGAAGGCGTTGTGGCGAGCCGCCGGCCGCAAGGAACTGGAGTCGATCGCATTGGCGCCTTGGGCCACGCGCCGACGCCAGGACTTGCTTCACTTACTCGATCAACTCACGCCGAAGATCCAAGAGCTGACGCGTGCGCTGGAAGAGGAAGTGGAGAAGCGTCCGGTGACGCGACGGTTGGCGACGCATCCCGGAGTCGGTCCGCTGACCGCCCTGGCCTTCGAGTTGGTGATTGGAACGCCGGAACGTTTTCACTGCGGGAAGCAGATCGCCAGTTACGTGGGACTGGTTCCATCAGAAGAGTCCAGTGGCGATCGGCGTCGACTGGGACACATCAGCAAACAAGGCAACGCTCTGCTGCGCTTTCTGCTAGTGGAAGCGGCACAGGTCACAGTACGGAGCCAGCCCGAGTGGCGCAGTACGTTTTTCCACCTCGCCATGCGGCGAGGGCGGAAGATCGCCAAGGTTGCCATGGCCCGCAAGCTGGCGGTGCATCTGTACTGGATGTGGCGGCAAGGCTGCGATTACGGCCTGTTGCATAAGTTCGGTTCGCACGCGGGAGAGCCTGGAAATCCCTATGGTGTGCAGTAAATCACCGACGTAATGATTGGGCATCCCGCTCCCCAAAACAGGGGAGTTCGAACATGTAATCATGATCGCAGTCCGTGATCGAAGAGATGGCTGGGTCGGACCGAGTTCCTGCCCCTAACGATTAGAAGCGAGCCCAGGTTGGAAAGCGCAACGAACTACGAGAGCGAAATGGCGCTCTTCTTTGAGTGCATGCCGTTGTGCGCTCAAAAAAATGTTTGACACCGCCGACATTGTTAGAGATGGGGGTTTTTCGCCAACGCTCCTTACCTGTAGAGAATTAGCAAAATAAACAATGCGGCCCAACAAACGAGTTTGAACTTCTGAAGATGCTTTTCAGTCCATTGTTTGAAGAAAGCTTCTCCGAGATCAGGTAGCAAGAAATACGCAATAGCGACAACCTTGAGACCCGTCGCGACGGTAGCCATCCTGTTCCTTCCCGATTGCAATTTGCCCTGTAGTGTAGAGCAGCGTTCAGCTACTGTCGAACAAGCGAGTGGGTCAATGGGCGAACATAGCCGTTATAGATCAGGCGATTTCACGTTTTGACCGCTGGTCAATGAGCGCTATGGAGATTTTGCAACAACTACGAATTCAGCGAAACCGCGAAAGCACAGCAGCGACGAGGATGACGATGAGCACAATCAGCGTTACCAGTAGCAAAATCGTTGACCAGCTACGAGGCGGATAATATCTGCTGCCACCAGGCATAGGTTGCAATTATAGGGCTGGGTGTCTTGATTTTGAGTGATATGGAGATGTTTCACCACTTAACCGAATGGGCTGTGTTTTATGGCTTGCACAGCCTCGCTTGTGGATTGGCGTATGACTTTGCGGGCTTGATCAGGCGCACATCTACTGAAATATCTTTAGCCGTCACCTGCCCAGCTTGCACTGCGAACCGTTCCCGTGGTGGCTTCAGTGCGAAATAGTCCACTGCCCCACACGAATACTGTTTCACCGCAACCTCGTAATCACCGGCGGGTAAAAGCAAAGTAACGGGAGAGCCATCCCGTCCGGTGGCGGTCTGAACCGATCCGAACTTTTTGCCCGGAATAGGCATCCGCTTGATGTAAAGCTCTGCCCGTATGAATCGGTCGGTCGCTTTGTCTCGTACCCGAAAGGAAACCGACGCGCCCTGACTGCCCATTGTGATTTCGGTTGTAGTGGATGAAGGGATGATAACTACTGGCGCAGTCCCATTGTCTTCCCCGTAAAAAACACCATGTCCGGTTTCCAACCAGAGGTCTTCAGCTTTTTTCGCAAACAGTCGAATTCGGTTGCAGTCTCCAGTCGCAAACGGAGGAACGTAGAACGAGCCATTCGCGGATGTCTTCACCTCCTGACCAAACTCCATGCCCATTTCTTTGCAATCAGTTTTTGCAGTTACAGTCCCTCCTTCAAGAGGCGCGCCGTCCGAGAGTCGGACGACACCATTAATTCCACCGGGTAGCGGGTGGGACGTGACTTGTCCGATGGCTGCCGCTGCCACGAAGATCAAAAATGTTCCGAGGATTTTCTTCTTCACAGCCAACACTTTATCGCGACAGGGCGGCACCTTCCAGCGGAGAATGCTGTCGATTGACGTTATCAGATGGGATGAGAAGGCCGGTCTCCGACGGGATGCTGTACGCTCCCAAGTTATCGACGTGCTTTAAGCACAAGAGATAAAGGAGACCGGCAATGAAGAAGGTTAGCACCGTAGCGGCGAAGCAGAGCAGTGATTTTTCTAACCAGAGGTTGACGATCGGTTTGGATCTGGGCGATCGCTCCAGTCACTACTGCGTTCTGGAGGAAGCGGGTCGAATCCTCCTAGAGAGCAAAGTTTCCACGAGCCCCAATGCGATGAGGACGGTGTTCGGGGCGATGGCGCGCAGCCGGATCGCGCTGGAAACCGGGACGCATTCGCCGTGGGTAAGTCGGCTTCTGAGTAAGCTCGGGCATGAAGTGATCGTGGCGCATGCGCGCAACGTGCGGCTGATCGGGGAGAGCCGGCGCAAAGACGATCGGCTGGATGCGCAAACTCTGGCGCGGCTGGCGCGCATCGATCCCGAGTTGCTGTGTCCGGTGAAACATCGCAGCGTGAAAGCGCAAGCGGATCTGACTGTGATCCGGGCACGAGCGGGCCTGGTGCGAGCGCGCACGGCGCTAGTGAACGCCGCACGCGGGCTGGCGAAGAGCTACGGCGAACGCCCTGCCTCCCTGGATCATCACGCCAAAGCGACTGCTGGCGTTGAGTGCCGCGAGGACGCAAAGATCATCGATGAGGACGCCAATGGCGTACAAGTCCATGACGCGGAGATGGAAGCGCAATGCGATCTGGTCGACGTTTGGTCCACACGCCGCCGCGCCAAAAGTGCGCCAAGTGCTACTCTGGTAGTGCGCCTCATCAAGTAAGCGTTTCGTGCATTTTCGTCTTATTTTGCGGGCGGAGCCCTTTTCCTCAAAATGCCTGCGCATTCTTTGCCGCGAACGGAGAAAACCCCGGCTGCGAGGAAGCCAATTGTTAGTAGAGTCACTCCTCTGCCCGCCTGAGGGAATTAAATCACCGACAGCATTCTCAGAACGAGAGTCTCATTTTCTCGCTTTCTTTTAGAATTCTATGAAGCCTCGAGGGGAAAACCTGCGAATGAACAGAGGAGTGACAAAAAAACTGTTCTTTGCTGGAGACCCGATATGCGTTTTTGCCGTCTCGCTCGTTTGTTTCTCTGCCTTGTAGCTACTGCCGTTCCACTCTGGGCACAGTCCCCGAATGGAAATATCAATGGCCTAGTTTCAGATCCCGCCACCGGCGCAATCGTTGGTGCCGAAGTGGTCGCGGTCAACGATGTGACTGGCGTGCAGTACACAACCAAGACAAACAGCGAGGGGATTTACGTGCTGCCAAGTCTGCCTCCTGGGCCATATCGGCTTCAGGTCTCAAAAGTCGGATTCAAGACAATCATCAAACCCGACATCATTCTCAATGTTCAAGACGCGCTATCGATTAATTTCAAGTTGCCAGTTGGTGCGTTACACGAAATAGTGACGGTCGAGGGAGGAGCATCGGTTGTCAACACGGAGAATGCCACAGTAAGCACCGTAGTGGATCGGCAGTTCGCTGAGAACCTGCCCATGAATGGCAGGAGTTTTCAAACGCTGATTGAGTTGACTCCCGGTGTGGTTGTGACTCCCAGCCAGGCATTTGATCCTGGCCAGTTCAGTGTTAACGGGCAGCGCACCAGTTCCAACTACTGGATGCTCGATGGAGTCAGCGCAAATTTCGGGGTGAGTGCAGGCTATACCGGCGGGGTCGCCGGCTCACTAGGAGCATTCAGCGCTTTAGGTGGTACGAACAGCCTGGTCTCAGTGGACGCGCTGCAGGAGTTCCGAATCCAAACTTCGACCTACGCTCCCGAGTTCGGTAGGACTCCAGGCGCGCAGATTTCAATTCTCACGCGCTCTGGAACAAATCAATTTCATGGAACAGCGTTCGATTATTTGCGAAATGACGTTCTTGATGCTAACGATTGGTTCGCTGATAACAAGAATTTGGCCAAGCCGGAGGAGCGGCAGAATGATTTCGGCGGAACGGTCAGCGGGCCTATACGAAAGGACAGAGCATTCTTTTTTTTCTCTTACGAGGGACTGCGGCTTCGATTACCCAAAACTGTTCTCTCAACGGTACCCGACCTGGTTGCGAGACAGAATGCCATACCTTCGATGCAGCCGTATCTGAACGCTTATCCTTTACCCAACGGGCCAGAGATCTTGAGTCAAGGACAGCCGACCGGATCGGCACAATTCAATTCCAGCTTCTCGAACATCTCAAATCTTGATGCTTATAGCCTCCGAGTCGATGATCGGTTCAGCGATCGGATTTCAGTTTTCGGACGCTATGTGTACTCTCCATCATCGTTTGACGAACGCGGCTCAAACTCTTTAAACACTTCTCTGTTGTCCCGGATTAATACGCAAACCGCAACCGCAGGATTCACGTGGACTCCGATCAGCACGATCGCTGATGAATTCCGGCTGAATTACAGCAGAGCAGACGCCTCGACCACCTTCTCGCTAGATAATTTCGGGGGAGCCGTTCCATTCAGTACGCCGCCATATCCCGCTTCTTTCACGAACCAAGATGCTCAATTTGTCATGGGTAATTTTTCATTGCTTGACGGTTTCTTGGTCGAAGGAATGAATCAGAGGCTACTTCAGCAACAGTTCAATCTCGTTGATAACCTGTCAGTGCAGCGGGGTTCACACAGCCTGAAATTTGGCGTGGATTATCGTCGTCTGTCTCCTACGTATTCGCCACCCGCCTATCAGCAACAAGTCTACTTTGCAGATGTGCCTTCGTTCGAAACGGGAAATCTGTTTCTCAGTTTTATCGCGTCTGGCGCGCACGGCACTTTGTTGTTTCATAATCTCGGAGCGTTCGCCCAGGACACGTGGCGAATCGGTCCGAAATTGACTCTAACCTATGGACTGCGGTGGGATGTAGATTTCGCACCTGATTCCGCGGGTGGACCGTCACTTCCCGCAGTGACTGGTTTCAACCTGAACAATCTCTCGCAACTCGCCCTCGTCCCCGGCGGAACTCCGCCTTTTAAAACCAGATACGGGAATGTAGCCCCGCGACTTGGTATTGCTTACCAGATTTCTCAATCCAAAAAATGGAGCACTGTGCTGCGCAGCGGGTTTGGCGTCTTTTATGATCTTGCCACTCAGGAGGTCGGCAACGTCATTGGGCAGAGCGCTTATCCTTTTTTCGGCAGCACGTTCAACTGCTGTTCTAATGGCACGTTCCCTCTGGATTCGTCTACCGCCTCCCCGCTGGCAATTGTGCCACCTGGGAACGGATCGGGAACAGTGTCAGCTTTCGATCCTCGTCTGCAACTCCCGTACTCACTTCAGTGGAGCGTCGCGATTGAGCAGGCTTTGGGTGATCTGCAAAGCCTGTCCGCTACGTATATCGGTTCCAGTGGGAGGCGACTTATTCAGTCAGAATTTGTTTCCTCCCCAAACGCAAACTTTGCCAATGCATACTTGATAGGGAATACTGCGACCGCCGACTATGACGCCCTACAGTTGCAATTTCGACGCAGGCTGTCGCTAGGCCTCCAAGCATTGGCCTCTTACAGTTGGTCACACTCGATTGATACAGCTTCATCTGGCGCCTACGGCAATGGGTCTAACACATCAATACCAACCGTGAACTCCAATGCCAATCGAGGACCATCCGATTTTGATATCCGAAACACCGCCTCCGTTGCGATCACCTACGACATCCCAACTCCGGGTGCGCCCAAACTGGCGACGGCTTTCCTGCGTGGCTGGTCTCTCGAACAGATTTTTCAGATCCGTTCCGCGCCACCGATAAATCTCTACGATTCCACATTCTCCGGCCTCTTCAACGCTCTGACTGAGGTTCGTCCGGATGTCGTTGCCGGGACCGCTTTCTATCTTTATGGCTCGCAGTTTCCAGGTGGAAAGGCATTCAACGCAGCTGCGTTTGTGCCGCCTCCGGTAGACTCGAGTGGAAACGCACTTCGTCAGGGAGATTTATCGAGAAACGCGTTGCGCGGATTTGGCGCATGGCAATGGGACCTCGCACTGCATCGCAATTTTCCCATTCGCGAACGGCTACAACTGCAATTCCGCGCTGAGCTGTTCAATGTGCTCAATCACCCGAATTTCGGGCCGCAAATATCTGACATCGCCAGTCCGGAATTCGGCGTCTCCACTGCGGTCCTGTCGCAAAGTCTCAATCAGCAAGGCATGGGTGGGGGGGGCTTCAATCCTCTGTATCAGTTGGGTGGACCTCGATCCATTCAGTTAGCGCTCAAGTTGATCTTCTAATTCGCGCGAACCACGGTCGCGCATTCGAGGTGAGGCGCTTTCTGCCGCAACGGACCTTCTAACAAAGGCTCTAAAGGAGCCGTTTCCGAGACTTGTGCGAACAACGATGAGCTGGTTGAGTATCGGATGGCGGGTTAGCCTGCCTGTATGCATGCTGCTGATGCTTTCTTCCGCCCGCAGCTTCGCAGTAACGAAGCACACCGTCACGCTCGACGATCTCCTAACGTTACGAGAGGCAACTTATCTTCAGATCTCGCCGGATGGAGAAATTCTCGCGTACACGACGCAGGATGGAAGCCTTTGGCTCGCGAATACCAAGCCGGGGAGTCAGCCCCGGAGAGTCGGATTGGGAAAAGTCCCGCATTGGTCTCCGGATGGCCGGCATTTGGCCTTTTACTCCACAAGCTCGGGTGCATTGCAATTATGGAAATTGGAACTTGCATCAGGACACAAGATCCAGCTGACTCATTTCGCAGCGGGAATCCGTTCCGATCCCGCCCTCTCTCTCTGGTGGTACGATTCGCTGTGCTACAGCTGGTCACCCGACAGTACAAGGCTGGTTTTCGCTTCTGAGGTGACTGCAGGCCAAAAACGGACAAGTTCGTCCTTCCCGGGGATATTTCGCTCCGACCCAGACTTGCCGCTTGTACTTAACAATGACACACCACCCCAGTGGACCTTGAAGGGTGTCTTCAACAACCAGACGCCCCTTGCTCAACGCGCCGCCTCCAAACCTGAACCGGCATTCAGCGAATTGTTTGTCGTTGATGTTCGCTCTCGAAGAGTCGAACAGATCACCCATGACGGAGCAGGAGACTTTCACCCCAACTGGTCTCCTGATGGACGCAGCATCGTCTACGTCTCAACCGAAGGCCAATCGGTTTCTCAGGACGGAACCGCACCTTCGAACGTTTACACGCTTGATCTTGTAACACGGACCAGGATTGCTCTCACAAATACGTCCGTCACGAAACGGCTACCTGTATGGTCTCCGGATGGCCATTGGATCGCGTTTTTTGGCCGCCTGGGATTCGGGACTCAATCCGTATTCGTAATTCAGAGCCACGGCGGAGCGCCGGTAAGCTTGACAGCAAAGCTCGATCGAAATGTCATGGAGTACGACTGGTCCGGTGACAGCAGATCAATTATCGTCATCTGTGCCGATGGAGTCTCATGGCGAATAATTCAGATGGGTTTGAACGATCGTGAGCCAAAGGATCTCAGCAAGGATGCCAACGGGTCTCGGTCGCTGCTCACGATTTCACGAATGGGAACGCTGGCCTGGGAGGAGAGCAACGCATCGAGAACCGGCCTTCTAAAGATCCGACCACCGCAGTCACCCACGGAGTATGTTCTTCTCAACTTGAACCCACAAATCGAGAGTTGGAAATTAGGTCGTCAGAAAATAATTCGTTGGAAAAACCCGACAAATGAAGCAATGGAGGGCATTCTTATCTTGCCCGCTAAATACAGCGCAGGCAAAACGTATCCGGTAATTGTGGATGCTTACCCACATATTTCGGACAGTTTTAAAGGTGATCCCATGCTAGGCAACCAGGCATGGGCATCGAGAGGTTTCGCCGTATTTTTTCCGAACGCACGCGCCCCGCACGTGTACAACAATTTTTTTAAATCGGAAACATTTGACCAGGCTGCAAAGGGCGCGAAGGGTTGGGATGTCACGGTTGCTGACGTGGCCTCGGGCATGGACGAACTAATCCGGCTCGGGATCATCGATCCAACAAAGATCGGCCTTTACGGTTTCAGCAACGGAGGAGGAATAGTCAACTATCTTGTCAGTAAGACCGACCGCTTCAAATGTGCGGTATCTGTAGCGGGCGCGCTTGCGGACTGGATCAGACCAGTTTTTCTTCACACGGATTCGCCAGTTCCAAGATGGGCAGGCGGAGCAACGCCATGGAGCAACCCGGAAACATATATTCAATTGTCTGCGGTTTTTCACCTTGAGCAAGTGAACACGCCCATGCTCCTCGCGGATGGTGACAACGATGGTGAATTTCTCCTTGACAACATCGAAATGTACAACGGCTTGCGATGGTTTCGCCGATCCGTAACTTTGTTGCGATACCCTCGGCAGGGACACGGGTTCAGCGGCAAGGCACTTATTGATTTTTGGAAACGTGAGAACGTTTTTTTCGACGACTGCCTCTCTCCACCTGGGGACCAAAATCCCTAGATCCGTTGTGAGGCTTTTTAGATCAAAAAGGACTTCTCCCGACAGCGCGCGTCAGGAGAAGTCCATTCAGATTTTCAACCACTAGTCGCCGAATTCACAGTCGGCTGGCACTTGCAGGGTGTCGTTCTCTCCCTTGATTGATTTGCTGCCTTCAATCAGGCGAGATGCATCACCCAGTTCGGTCACTTCTGGCTTTTCGTAAGTCATCGGCTTCTACCTCCTTTCTCCGAGATTTCCTGCTAGCAGAAGTCCATTTAATACGTGAAGGTCAGGCTATGGCTTGGCATTCTCGAGCGTATTCCTCCGGTGAAATCTCTGGTGAGCCTGGTCGAGAGATAACACCGCGTTCGACTACGTCGCGCAACCAGACCTCCAAGGAAAGAGCGCGAAGAAGTCGCACGTAATGCGGAGATAAATTGCCAGCCCTCATGTCGACGAGCGCCTGTCTAAACTCGTCTCGCTTGATATACCCAGCCTCAGAAATTAATGGGGATTTCAGGAGTTGTTCGATTTCTGACCAATGCTTATTTAGAGTTATCGAGTAGCAGCGTCCTTCCGCGCTCTTCGTTTTGCGGGCCAATATTTCCGGTGGCACGATGCTTTTAAGGGAGCGGCGCATCAGAGATCTTCGATCAGCTGGCCGTATCAGTTGCTCGACTGGAATTCTTGAAAGAAATTCCGCCAGATTTTGATCGAGATACGGGTATCGGCGCTCAGCTATAAAAGGTTTGGTGAAAGTTGCTTGGCGTGAAAGTGTCGCAAGTGTTTGAAATGAATCGCGCCTGCTTGGTAGCCAAAACCAATGGCCCTCGGCGGCTAGGAGCAGTCGGTAGGGGAGCTTGTGAGTTGTATAAAAGTTTTCTTCGATCCAGGGCTGCTCACTTTTTCCTCCCGCCAGCTTGGTCCGCATACGCACCGGCAATAGCAACATCATGGTTTCCCATAAGACTAGGTACCATGGCCTTCTCATCAAGACACTCCATGAAATAACCTGCTTGGCTAGTGCCTGGAGACGTCCTCGAACCAGTAAATCCGCCATTTGCACTCTCGGATCGAACGCCTGGCCGAGGAGTTCATCTCCTCCAACTCCCGATAACATGACCCGGTAGTTGTGGCGTGTCACTACGTTGGTTAAGGCGGCCTGAATCTCCTGTCTTGCTCCAAACCCTGGTGTGGGCAGGAAATCCTCATATTTCAAACGAAGACTATCGCCACAGCTGCGTAGCTCCGCGCGATGTCCCGTTCGACCTCTTTGGTCTTCCACTTTGGTGAAGTAATGAAAATCATCTTCGTCGGGCTCAGCACGGTCGTAGTACGAGAACGTATCCAACCGTAGCGGCGCGATCTCTTGCCTCGCAATGAGATCGTCTGCCATGCACACAATTGCCGAGGAGTCGAGTCCACCGCTTAATTCTGCGAGAAGAGGACAGTCGGTTCGCACCCTTCGGCGAACCGACTGTCGGAAAAGAAATCGAAAATGCTCCTCGTACTGGCCGTCGGATTTGTAACGAATTGTCGAGGCGTGATCGAAATTCCAGTATCCATATTGGCTGATGCCGTCTTTCGAGACCCGCACAAGATGGCCCGCGGGAACGGAATTTACTTCTCGATAAGGCGTCAGATCGCTAGCCGGCCACATTGTGAGGTAACCGGCGATGTACTCGCTTGATAGCGTAAGATTTCTGCGGCCCAACACCAAAGAAGCGAGATCGGTGGACCACGAGATCGAAGTTGCTTGTTGTGAATAATAAAGTGGTCGAATTCCGGCAAAATCACGACCGAGCAACAACATTCGTTGGTGCGGATTCCAGATCGCCAATGCCCAGTCTCCAACAATCTTTGAGAAGCAGTGCTCGCCCCAACGATCTAACCCGGCTGCAATGATCGAAACATCAGGTTTACTTCGAAACGATTCACCCAGTTCTCGGACGAATTCGTCGCGATTATCAAGCCGGCCGTCCCAGGTAATAATCAAACCCTCCTGCGATATGAAGGGCTGATTCTCCAAGCGCGATTCTGATGTGGTGTGAAAAGAGCGATACAGCATTCCGATGGAGTTCTGGAGGTAGGTCGTTTCGCTCTCCCCGCCGAGAATCGAGAGACCAGTAAGCGTCCTGGGCAACAGTTCCCGGTCTGCACGAGTGCCATCGAAAAATAGAATGCCCGCTTGAATACTCATAGATTGCCCGCCTTAACAGCGCTCCCAAACTTCGTAAACCCGCTGTACATCTCTTCTCTCGTTAATGGCACGTCCGTTCACTTCAGTCCAGGCGTGCGCTTTGAGCGGAAGAACCTGCGCGCCCATTACCATCTTGGCCGAGACTCCACAGCTGCGAAGCAGACAGGTAGTCACGGCAGCACGCTGCAGGCAACGAACTCGCTTCGGATACCAGACACATGCGTAATTTACGGCCTCCGAGATGCGGCCTACTCTCCGGTCTTGAGGATTTCGTTGCGCTACCGGCCACTTGCGTACGAAGGCGTGCATTTTTAGAAAATCGCGATCAAACCCACGCAGGTCAAATACGAGGAGGCCGACGAGTGCTTTAAAGATCAAAAAGTTCACGCTTAACGCACTCCGTTTAACTGTCGGTTCGCATCTGAAAGCGTCCGGTACACGAGCCCTAGTTGTTCAGCGGCATTCAGTAATGCTGAAACGTCTTCTTCAGCAGCTCTCGAAACTATTCCAAAGCGCTTGCACATTTCCGCGACGATTTGCGTTTCGCTGACTCCTGCTTCCAGGCGCCGAAAAACCAAAGCACCGGTTGCATTGAGTTTCAATACTTTGCCGCGACGTAGCGTCAGCAGCACTGCGCCATCCTCGCTGTAGGTGCTGCGGACGTCCTCTGAAACGCTGTACATCGGAATCCTGATTGCACTTTCTCACTGGGTTTTGGCGAAAGCGACAAAAAAACGCAAACTTTCGGCAAAAGAACCTATGCTCAACTAAAACGCTGGCCGGTTAGCAACATGCAGAGACATCAAGAAGTGGTTCGAAACACAACAGTGTTCGTTTTTCGGTCCTAAATTTCTGTCCTTCGTTTAAATCGATTGAGAACATTGCAAGAATTACCACGCTGGTGGATCTGAGAAGGAGGTCGGTTTCACCTTGCTCTTCGGTGCAGAGCTACACTTCTGAAACTGGTGATTTGGTGATAGGGACCAGTGGAATGGGCAGCATGGAAGAATCGCCATCTTTGACGATTCGGCCTCGACTGACAACAAGAACTCGGTCGAATTGCGAACAACTCGAAAAACGATGCGAAATGAAAATGAGTGTCGAACCGGGAAGCGCGCGCTTCAGGTTTTCAAGAAGTAGAGCTTCTGCCAAAGGGTCAACGCACGATGTCGCCTCATCGAGGATTAGCAGCTCAGGCCTTTGCAAGAGGGCCCTGGCGAGGGCAAGTCGCTGGCGTTCGCCGCCGGAGAGCTGACACGCACTCGGGCCGATCCGTTGCTGGAAGCCCCGAGCTAGCAACGCAACAAGGTCTTCGAGCTGAACGCACCGGATTACTGCTTGCAGTTCATACTCTGAGGCAGAGGGCCGCACAAATCGCAGGTTCGAAGCGATAGTGCCATCGAATAGGACGGGGTCGCGCGGCAAATAACAAACAGCCTTGTGCAGGTCTTTTAACTCGATGCTCCGGATGTTCTTCCCATTGAGGCAAATGACTCCGGAGTCAGCATCGTAGAACCTGGCGATGAGCTTCGCAAACGTACTCTTGCCCGAACCGTTCTCTCCGATGATCGACACCCGCTCGCCAGGCGAAATCCGAAGACATGGGATCTGAAGTAGTTCGTCTTGCCTGGCATAGCGGAATTTGACGTCACAAAAATCAATCTTGAGAGAAAATCCTTTGGAAATGAAGCTTCTGTCGTAGCCATTTACAACTGTGGGGCTCAATGCAAACGTGGATTGCACTTGGCGGATACTGGCGAAAGTTCTTTGTGCTCGTGCGTACAGATCAGATGCCCCGTTGAGCGGCTCGAACAATTGAGTAATAAAACCATAGAATGCCACTAACGCTCCTATGCTCAAAGTTCCTGCAATAACGCGGAAGCCGCCCCACGCAATAACCGTGCTCATGGCCAGGGCAACAGCTATTGAGCTGCAAACCGTAAAGCCTGTGCCAGTTCTGTATAGCCGCTGTTGCGATCGAAATGCGCGCGCCAACAGGAGAAACAGCCTTCGTTCCTGCCGAGTTGGCTGCCCCATTAACTGAACTGATATCGCAGAAGACAGGTGTTCTTGTAGGAAATCACTCCACTGCAAGCGATTGGCTTGTACAGCATCTGCTTCCACTGCAATCCTCGTTCGGAAGAGTTCCTTGCTTATTAAGAACACCGGGATCAGTGGAGCGATGATCAATGTCAGCGGCGGACTCAAGGCGAACATGGCTGCTAGTGTGAAACTTGTCGTTAGGGAGATACGTAGAATCGCGGGAAGCAGGTCAGACCCAAAATACGAAATCTCCTCGACAGGTTCCTTGAAGGGATACATAACTGCGGCTACGGGTGTGTTTTCGTAATAATCGGCCGAGAGCGTATCCAAATGCTGCAATAACCTAACCCTCAACGCGAGCGCCATTTTCTGGGCAGCACTCAAAGTTAGGTACCCACTGACGCTGTTCATCGCCGCTCTGCCTTCATATGTCAGAAAGATCAGGATGACTGCGCAGCCTAGTAACCCGACCCGCCTCTGAGGAATTATTACGTCGATGATCCACTTGAGAATCAACGGGGTGAGAAGCGTAAGAAGACTTCCTATCGTGATCAATACAAAACTAGCGAAATGCCACCGCAGCAAGGGTCTAATTTGGTGACTCAGCCACCGTATTTCATTGGGGAGCCACGGTGACCGCATTCGCTCTTTCCATTGAGAAGCTGGCATCCACGAGGGTCAAGATTAAAGACGACGGAGTCCATTGTCTAGAAAAGCAGCGACGCGTTCGCTATTCGATCAATTCGCTATAACTTCTGATAATTCTGAACACAATTTACTGAAAGGTGGCGGGCTGTATTGTTCGATAACTAGACATCTTTAATCGTGCTTCGGGCAATTGCAACAATCTGCCCGATCACTTCAATATCTTTCCGGTAACGGAACTGTAAAGCGCCATGGATACGTTCGGTGTACGGATGAACCACTAGCGTGCTGTTTTCAACATCACAGCAGGCGCACAGATAGGAGCCGTCGCGTTTTAAGAGCAAGTAGACTGGCTGTTTCCAAACCGGCTTTGAGGGATAGTGCAATGGAGTCTTCCTCCGGTGGTTTACAACGGCTAATACTGCGTTCGCGAAATAGGGATAAAGCGGCTGCCGAGCACCTCCGATCCAGAACAAGTCTCCCATCGAAATCTCTCGCAGCGCTACCAGCGGAGCGATCGCATTTCGTAGAAACAATGGCGGTTCCCCGCAGAGGTCAAGCATGTGTTCGAGTAAACCGGGACGAACACTTATCTGGGCTCTCGACTCTTCTGACCTCGAGTCTTCTGGCGAAGAGCGCCCAGCCAGGTGGTCCGCCATCACTTCAGCTCCACCCTGCTCGACAGGAATACCAATCGAGCGAAGAAAACGCTGAAAGGCGAGCCCGTATATACAACACAGCGCCGCAATTTTATGCAGGGCACGCGGGGGCGTGCCCTGCACTTCGTAATCGCAGATAGAGCTTGTCGATACCCGATACCGTCCATCGGCAAGCACGTCCGAAACAATTCGAGTAGCATCGGCCGCTTCCCGAAACGAGAGCCCTGCAGTCGTGCGCCCCCTTCTGAGCAGCTGACGGATTGTCTCGCCCTCGAACAGCGGCTTCGGTTTCCACAGTTTTGCCAACTCATTTGGAACTTCCGGGTGCTGGATCGTAGCCAGAGATCGAATCTCAAAATCCACCACCCCCAGAAGCTTTGCCTCATCCGCAAGCCGGAATTCCAGCTGTGCGTATGAGAGTTTTGTGCCAACCGGCACAATGACGTTCTCGCGAACGCGCCTCACTCGGCAGCAGAATAAGCCCTTACTGTGTTCGAGGAGGAATATCCGTTCAGAAACGTGGCCATCGATTGCCGGGAGCGATTTGCCTATTAGCTCTGGATCTGCGCGAACGATGCTGTCAGGAAGCAGGTCCGGAAACGCCAGGGCATCCTGAAAACCGATCTTGGCGTACAGGAACCTGCCGCCATCCGCGCCGGGCAATGACAAGATTTTCCTGAGACCAATCGGTTCGAGTAACTGCACTAAGGGGGCGATGGCCGGGATTGAGCCATGGCCGGCTCGACTGCGGAACCATTGGACCCAGGCTTGGTCGTCCGTCAAAGTGTTATCGACCAGCGCCGTTCGCTTGCGCGGCAGAATGGCCTGCAATCGCGGGACATTCTCGAGATCGATCCCAAATACCCGGAGCCAGTCCGAGATTCGGTATCCCGAAATACGGCTCAGGGCAAACATCTGATAGATACTGGGCGTGAACGGCGCATGCCGCAGGTCATAGTAGAGATTGTGCGGAAGGAAGTACGGCGAAGACCTGCCGTAAAGTGCCATCGATTGTTGCGAAGCTTGATAGAGGGACAACCCTTTGCTCGCAAGAATTGCGTGAAGTCTTTCCGTCAACTCGACGGTCGTTGAGGAGGACAGTCCGGAACGCGAAGGCACGTTCTCTCATACCAAACCGCTTCAGCCCAGGGATATGGAGATTGCTGGCCTGTCCCTAAGCGCGAACGGTGAGAACGAGAAAGCACCACCAACGGTGGTTACGGTAAACCGACGCCGAGATGGCGTCGGGACGGCATGGTCGCCATACCGACCACTTCCTGGTCACTTTTTTGTGTTTTCAGAACAAACTCTTTTCTTTCATGCGCACAGCAGAAATTCGCGGTACTATAGTCCAATTTTTTTACGGTGGTTGTCGGTGGTGGCGCTGTTATCGAGCCTGGCACGTAGTTCGCGGCTCAAAGCTGAACGGGAACGACTGTCCTTATCGGTCCGCGATGTCTCGCTCATGACCCGCGACATCGCAAAGCAGAGAAACAACATCGATTACTACATTGCCCACTCGACGCTTGCCGATATCGAAAACGGGAAGCAGATGCCCAGCATCTGTAAGCTCTACAGCCTGAGCGTCATCTATCGCCGCCGCTTTGATGAACTCGCCGGCTGGTGCGGAGTCCCCATCGCAGATGCGGAGAAAGAGCATAGAGCCCTTGCCTTTCCTCGGACCTACTTGCTGGGCTCAGCGCCCGAGGATGCCGCCCGCGTCATTTTGACCGCCTCTGAGCTCAGGCAGAAACTGCAAGCCGAGCCCACGAACCTGGTTCCCCGGATGCTGGACGCGTGGAAGGGAAACTTTCCCCCAACCCTTCTGCAATACCTTGATTGGGAGAAGAATCTCTACGGCTATGTCGGAATGCAGGACCAGACACTCTTCCCGCATGTGCGCCCAGGGTCTTTTGTCCAGATCGACCCCCGGCAGAAGAGACTCCTGCCGCTCGGCTGGCATGGCGATCATGATCGGCCGGTATATTTCTTCGAGCTTCGCGATTCGTACGTATGCAGCTGGTGCGAACTGCACGACAACGACTTGATCCTGGTGCCCTCTCGCGAATCCGGCCGCCAGGCGCGCCATGTTCGTTATCCAAACGACGTGACTATCGTTGGAAGAGTTACGGCTATCAGTATGCGGATTGCGGATGTAGCTGGGAGTGAGCCAGCGCTTCCCTGCCCGCCTCAGGCAAGAACTTGATTTTGATGGCGCCCTACCATGCGCAGTCCGAGAACAAGGGTTTGGATCCTGCGAACTCGAGTGCTCAACTTTTCAGCGCTCGCATCATAGCGATTCTCTCCCGACAAAACGCAGTGTCCTGCATACTCGCGAACCACACACCGTTGCTATTGCCGCCGTTCTGTGCCAGTCACATCGCGATTGGTGATGAAATCACGTTCCCAATTCCAAACGAGAATGGATCGGGGGCGGAAGCATATGTCACGAAAAATGGAAAGGCTGAAAGAAGAGCCAGCCTCTACCTGGTGCCTATCGAATATGCCGCGCAACCACGGGTGGACAGGAACGGACAAAGCTTTGTGCCCGTGCATATAAGGAACGGAGGCCTTGGTCTCTCCCGGGTCTTTATTCCCTGCCCCGCGCTTCGCCAATATTTTTTCGAGGTTCGCGAAGACACTCGCCCCGCCAAGACCTTTTACGACGTTCTGCGGATCACAAGCACTTCCTCCCTTGCGGAGATACGCGTTGCCTACAAACTGCGCGCGCTCGAATTGAAAGAACTCGAAGCGCCACGCTTCGAGCAAGTGAGCCTGGAACGAGGCCTTAATATCCTCGGACATCCCGAACTGCGGAAGCACTACGACGAGCTCTTGTCCAATGCGGAGCTTCCCGCGATTTTCCCATACGGCGGTCATGGAGCACTGCTGGTGAGTGGAGATCGCCCCAATGATGGAGAAGTTTTCTTTGCCAGGTCCGTTCTGGCGTTTGTGCCGACGCAAGCGCGTCGAAGGTTTGAAGTGCTCTTTAGAAATTGCGAGTTCTATCGAGACAAAGCATTCTGCCGCGACCCGCGACGGAAGCTTCAGTTTTGGCTAGATCCTGCACTTGTGCCCATCCCGTGGGATCCAAGCTGGAACCGATGGAAGCACCTGCTTCGCAGCAGGATCGAGGTTGACGGCGTTTTTGTTCGAACCGGCAAATACAAAAAGCGAAGCGGTGACTGGGAGCTTGTCGATTGGGAGACTGCATTGCCTAGCAGACTTTCAGTCCAGTTCGCTGCTGAGTTTCGGGAGGATCTGGAGAAAGCGCGAAATACCTACTGTCGCTTCGGCCGGCACTCTCGCGCACTGGATCAAATCCACCTGTGCCTGGAGCACAAAGCGATTGAGCGAAAAGACCTGGAGAAAATGTGCTCTGACCTCGGCATCCCGCCTGACTTCGACATCGCTCAGATCAATTGGCGTCCGGACTACGATCCATTCTTTTATGCGGAGCTCTCACGGGCCGCACGTCGCATGTACCTTTTCCGAGACGAGTACATATTTGAACTCGAAACGGCGGTAATAGCTGAAACACCGCAACTCGGTCATGCAACCTACATTTTCGCGAAACCTAGAAACATGGACACATTCTTAGCCGTGTACACAAGAACCACGAAATCGTGCATTCAGCGAAATGATGAGAACGTAGCGGAGCGCTTGGGATTCCTGCGCCGCGTGGTCCACGGTGGCAATCCACATTCATGGTTGAAGAACATTCGACGGATTGTACCGCCGGCTGCATCAACACGGAATAGAACATAAAGTTCACACCGTGGCGATGATTCACGACTAATATCAAATCATAGAAACGACCGGACTCAGAGTATTTTGGTCGCTCTCTCATCGGCAGACATGCGAGCGAGGTTGAAGGGACCGGTTTTCACCCAGTGAACCTACGACTGGGATCAGGTTGGAGCCTGAGTTCTACTCCGCCACAACTGAGGATATCTATCAGGCTGCCAATCTTGCAGCTGATGCTTTCAAAACTTTCTGCAATGTTAGCGGGGGCGACCGCGCCGCCTTTTTGCGCCGCATTGTTGATCAGCTCACGGCAGAAGGCTCAGCCATCGTACAACGTCCGCACCTTGAAACTGGCGTGCCGGTGCCGCGTTTGCAAGGAGAGCTCAAGCGTACTGCCGGACAGCTCAATTGTTTGCCGATGTGCTGGAAGAAGACTCATGGGTAAATGCTCGCATTGATGAAGCCGATTGCGAACGCAAGCCGCCGAAACCGGACATTCGTTCAACTGGGAGTGAAAAAAACTGCGGAAGGTCGGCCCGTCGCATTTCTTTTTCTGTTGACGATCTCAGTCCTGCAAGAACTTGAAAGATATTGCGGGCACGACGGGAACCAGCGGGCCCTTACCGTGGACAGTTGGCTAGAGTTTGAGAAGTCGTGTAGCGTTGTCAGCTAAAATCATCCTTCGTTGCTCATGAGTTAGATCTACTCGATCGAGAAACTCGATCGGCCTTTCGTAGCCCATTTCCAAGCAGTAGTCACTGCCAATCATGATGCGCTCGGCGCCTACTTCACGGATCATGAATTCCATCACGGATTTCGAATGTACAACCGTATCGTACATGAACCGCTGCAAATAGTGGCTCGGAGGCTGCGGCAAGCGCAGCTTCTGGATGTCCGGTCGCACCATCGAACCGTGATCGATACGTCCCATCAGCATCAGCAACACGCCGCCACCGTGGGGAAGGGTGAACTGAAGCTTGGGATGGCGGTCGAGAACGCCGCCGAAAATGAGGTGGCAAGCTGCAATGGCCGTGTCAAAAGGAAAGCCTAACAGGGTTGAGAGAGAGAATGGCGCTATGCGCTGTCCTCCAGCGACCTGCAGCGGGTGCAGGAAGACGGGGAGATCCAGTTCCTCGATACGCCCAAAAATCGGCTCAAACAGAGGGTCATCGAGATCGCGATTATTGATGTTCGTTCCCATATAAACGCCCTTCAATCCCTGCAATTTGCTCGCTCGGTTCAACTCGTCAATGGCGCGATCCGGAAAAAGCATCGGAAGGGTTAGCAGCCCGAAAAGACGCTTTGGATATTGCCTATGTGCGGCATTAGCCGCATCGTTCCACATGCGCGCAAGTTTGTGCGAGACTTCTTCGTCACCCCAATGCGCCATCGGGCCGGTGAGTGACATCGCTTGCACGGCGGTGCCCTGAGCGTCCATGTCGGCGATTCTCTTCTCCAAATCGACGATCCGGTAGGGAAGCGGCCCCTGAAAACGCGCCTCGGTCTTAATGTAGAATCCTTCCTCCGCCGCACGATATTCCACATTGAAGCGCGGTCCCTCTTCGGCGAGCACATCCAGATAAGCTTGAGGAAAAAAATGGGCGTGAATATCGGTGGGGCCTATCGTCGTACCATCGTGCTGCATCGTTAGTAGTCTCCTCAATGTTATCGAACGCTAATCGACACCACTGAACACACCTAGAGGATTGGTTTCACTTCTAGTATGTCTGGCACACTAAAAGCAACTTATGTCTGGCACAGTAAAAGCAACTATAGATGCGGAATGCTCAGCCGATCAGCGAGTTCGTCCAAGGCCTTGTGCAGTTGGGCATTTAACGGGACACCATGAGCCATCCGCTCTTCGTAAAGCTGTGCGGAGCGCTCCCCGGGAAGCCGCACTTCGTCCACACTTGGTAGTGTCGGTGAGGACTTCATGACATCCCACATTTCGTCCACTTTCCGTCCAAACGCTTCCACATCTGTGAACGACGCAACATCCAGCACCATGATGGTTTGGCCCGTGTTGCTAGGAGTTTTAGAATCGAGGGTGTAATCGACCACATCTCTGCCAAATGCAGCTCCATTCAATGTTCCGGCAAGCAAACCGAACATCAGCGCCAATCCGTACCCTTTAGCCCCTCCGATGGGAACGAGGAAGCCCTCACTTGCGCGCCTCGGGTCGGTGAGGGGCTGACCTTCGCGATCGATCATCCAGCCTACCGGCATTGGCTCATTGCATTGCGCCTTGAACCGGATTTTGCCAAATGCGGTGTTCGTGGTTGCCATGTCCAGGACGATTGACGGATGTCGCGATGCGGGGATGGCGATAGCAATAGGATTGGTGCTCAGCAGCGCCTCGCTGCCGCCCCATGGGGGCACAAGATTTGTGTTCCCTACGCAGAAAAACAATCCGATCATGTTCTGAACCGCGGCCATCCGCGGATAAAGCTGCGCCGGCCCCGCATGATTGCTGCGCCGAGTTCCTACCCAACCGACGCCGTACAGACGGGCCTTTTCAATCGCCAGTTCTGTGGCGCGTTTCATAACCAGGTGGCCCAAGCCATTGCCACCATCGATGAGCGCCACGGCGGAGTTTTCGCTTACGATTCGAATGTTCGGTCGGCGATTGATTGCACCTTGTTGGATCTGTTTTACATATTGAGGCAACCGGAAGACGCCGTGCGCCTCGCCGCCGCGCGCGTCGGATTCGGCCATCAAAAAAGCCACTTGAGTGGCGTCATCCTGTGGAATACCGACGGAGGTCAGGGCTCGCGTGATGAATCTGACGATTTCCGCAATCTCAAACGCACGTTGACCTGCTGCGGTCTTTGGAGTTTCCCTCATGTTCTCCTCAGTCAGCACGAACGAATTACATTTAGCGTTGCCACGTAGGTCATGGAACTCGTAGTATTCTGTTTTCCGGCGGTCTATTCGTTTCCATCTGCCCGGCGTCCAAGCGCCTTAGCCAAGATTTTGCCGCAGTGTTGCGCGATCTAATTCATTCTCCCACCGCGCCACGACCAGCGTAGCAACTCCGTTTCCGATCATATTGATCAGCGCGCGAAACATGCTCATAAAGCGGTCGATGCCCAGAATCAGAGCCATGCCGGCTACCGGAATTGTCGGAACGACCATCAGGGTACCGACCAGCGCAATGAAGGCGGCGCCTTGCACGCCGCTAGCGCCCTTAGAAGTTAGAATCGCGACTCCAAGGATGACCATTACCTGTTCGAAGCGCAGATGCGTGTTCGTGGCCTGCGCCACGAAGAGGGCAGCCAAGGTCATGTAGATGCTGGTGCCGTCTGTGTTAAAGGTATACCCGGTAGGCACCACGAGGCCTACAAGCGATTTGGAGCATCCCAGTTTTTCGAGCTTCGACATCAGTGTAGGTAGGGCGGTCTCAGACGAGCTGGTCGCAAGCACGAGAAGAATTTCTTCTTTGATGTAAAGCAGAAAACGAAAGATATCGAACCCCGCAATGTACGCAATCGAGCCCATGACCAGAACGACGAAGCACGCCCCCGTTACGTAGAAAGTTGTAATCAGTCTAGCGAGCGGACCCAGAGATGCTATGCCGTACTTTCCTACCGTGAACGCCATCGCGCCGAAAGCGCCGATCGGGGCAAATCGCATGATTATTTTGACGATTCCAAAGACGACATGGGTGAGAGACTCGATGAGGTTCAGTAGCGGCCTACACCGCTCATGGGCCGCTGACATCGCGAAGCCGAAAAACAGCGCGACCACTAGTACTTGCAGGATGTCCCCTTTGGCGAAGGCGTCGACCAGCGTGTTGGGAATGACATGCATCAGGAAGTCAGACACGCTTTGAGCTTTGGCCTGGCTGGCGTAGGCGGTAACTTCTTGTGCATTCAGGGTGGTGGGTTCGGCATTGAAACCTTCTCCGGTTTTGACCAGGCTGCCAACAATCAAACCGACCAGTAGCGCGAGCGTAGAAACGGTTTCAAAGTAGAGAATGGCCTTTCCCCCTACGCGAGCCAGCCTCCGCATGTCTTGCATGCCTGCGATACCCGTCACGACCGTGCAAAAAATAACGATCGAAATGATCATAGTGATCAAGCGAATGAAAGCATCACCTAGTGGCTTCATGGCAACAGCCTTGGTAGGGCTGAAATATCCTAGGAGTACAGCTATCGCGATGCCAACTACTACCTGCACCCAGAGAGTTGCGTAAAAAGGCGTTTTCCGGTTGCGAATAGGGGCCCGGTCACGGGCCGGATCTGAAGGTGCGGCAACCGAGGTTGAGCTTCGTGTGCTCAAGCATCTACCTCGCGGGCGAATAATAGACGGCCAGTGTGAACGAACGCGTGATGATCATGTGCACTGCCAGGATGAGCTCGAACAGATTTCCGAGTCGGGGGCAGCACGTTCGAGATCGCCGGGGTCAACTGTAACTGCGCAGAGTTTACGACCGAATTCATTGTCGGGACCCATGTCTGCCGGTGCTCCGTAATGCCACTATTGCCGACCAAAAGAACCGGTTGTGAATCCCTCCGAGTTTCCTGGTTGACTGGGCTCCGAGCAACTAAGCTATAATGGCAGCCTTTTGAGACGGAGCTGCCTTATGCAAGTGAGGATGCTAGCGATTTCGCGGCAGAGCGTCCTATGAGAATGGCAAAAGAAATCTTAAGAATTTATTTTGGAGAGTCATGGCGACTTCGGTCAATGTTTTGTATGAGTTCGGGGCTTTTCAGCTAGACCCTCCAGAACGACTGCTCCGCTGCGACGGCCAACCGGTAGCCCTCACTCCAAAAGCGTTCGATTTACTGCTGACCCTTGTGGAACGATCGGGGCACCTCATCGAAAAAGAGGAGTTGTTACGGATCGTGTGGCGGGATTCGTTCGTGGAGGAGGGAAATCTGGCAGTTACCGTTTCGCTGTTGCGGAAGGTGCTCAACGACGATCGCGGACACCACCGTTACATCGAAACGGTCTCGAAGAAGGGCTACCGATTTGTGGCCGACGTAAAGCGGCTCGACGATCACGAACTGCTGACGGCCGGCGCAGCCATCCCTGCCCAGATCGCACCCGAATCCACCTCCCAAAAGGCGCCAGTTGGTCACCCTGGCACTGTTTTGTTGCACCGGAATTTAAATCTTAATCGGTCCATCCTGGTGGCCAGCGTTTTGATTGGCCTGTTGATGTTGATCGCGATCGCGATCACTCGGTATCGCGCTGCGGCTTCCCAACCTATCGATCTAGGTATCCGCTCACTTGCGGTTCTGCCTTTCCAAACGCTGGGTACCTACAGCCAGGACAACAATCTCGGGATCGACATCGCCGATGCTGTGATTACCAAGCTGGCAAACACCGGAAAGATCATTGTTCGACCGACCAGCGCGATCCAACAATATGCAGGAAATCGTCCGACACCCCAGACTGTGGGTCGTGAACAACGGGTCGATGCAGTTCTGGAAGGAAGGATCCAGTTCGACGGCACTCGCGCGCGGGTGACAGTGCAATTGATTCGCGTTAAGGACGGCGTTCAGCTATGGGCTGACAACTTCGACAAGCGGTCCACCGATATTTTTGCATTGGAAGATTCCTTATCCGAAGCGGCCGCGCGATCGATTCGCCTCCAACTCACAGGTGAGGAGAACCGGAGATTCACCAAGCGCTCGACAGAAAATCCCTCCGCCTACGAGGCATACGCGAAGGGACGGTACTTCTGGAACAAGCGAACCGAGACCGGGCTGAAAAAAGGACTCGACTACTTCCGCGAGGCGATCAAGCTAGATCCTGGCTTTGCAGAGGCCTACGCGGGCCTGGCGGACTCTTACGCTACGCTCGGCCTTTATGCAGTATTGCCGCCAAAGGAAGCCTTTCCAGCCGCCAAGAATGCCGGCACGCGGGCCCTGCAGATGGATGACAGCCTTGCTGCCGCGCATGCAACCTTGGGTTTCATTTCCTTTTACTACGGGTGGAATCCATCAGCGTGCGCGGATGAGTTCCGCAGCGCTCTCGAGGAGAACCCTCACTATGCCATGGCACACTCCTGGTATGCCGAGAGCTTGGCCGCACAGGGAAAATACGCCGAGGCAGTCGGGGAAGCACAACGGGCATTGCGGGACGATCCTGTTTCGCTGATCGTTGGCAGCAATGCCGGTTGGACTTACGCTCTCGCTGGTCAATACGATCAGGCCTTGGAAACATTGCAAAAGGCAATTGAAATCGACCCAAATTTTCCCCGCACACACTTCCGCCTCGGGCAAGTCTACGAGCAACGCGGCCAGTATGCGGCGGCAATTCATGAGTTCGAAGAAGCAGTGCGCCTGGAGGGAGATGACCCGTACTACGAGGGCTCGCTGGGGCACGCATATGGCGCTTCCGGAGCCGCCACTAAGGCCCTCGCGATTGTTGAGAAACTCCAAGAACGTTCGGCCCGCCAATATGTTCCGCCGTACTCTATCGCGCTGGTATATGCTGGACTCGGGGAACGGGATCAAGCCTTCCGCTGGCTGCAAAAGGCAGTCGAAGATCGGTCGACCTCGATGGTCTTCTTGCGAACGGATCCTGAACTGGGGGGGCTCCGTTCCGATCCGCGCTTCGTCGAAATTTCCAGACTTGTAAATTTCTAAGAGTTCCCCCAATTCCCTGACATCTCACCTTTGTGCGATCTTGCCCGACGATATGGCTCCTTTGATGTGATCGAAAGTCGATTTTTTCAAAAGGAGCTTTCAGGTTTGACAGCCAACGTAAATGAAAATCTAAGACCGCAGGTAGCCACGCAATGTCGACTAATGAGGCAGTATCCCCTGAGTGTGAATAAATTAAATTGAGCTCGAGCGAAAAAAGGGATGGAGCCGTCGCGAATCGTTTACGCTCAGCATCGTGATAGAGATCGTCTGAGTTGTTAACGCAGCGGATGCTCGCGACCGCTGTGTCGCTCTCGGTATCAAACTAGGAAATCTCTATCGTTCGGGGCCGACGACGGGCGCGAGTGCAAGAATTTGTCTGGAAGGGTTCTTTCTCAAGCCCGGCACCAGCTAGGGGTTACTCTTACTGCGAAAATTTTGCCAACCCGAAGCGTTTTTAGATTTTTTTTAAATTTATCAAAGGACATTTTTCAGAACTGCCCGCCATTCTGAACTCAGATGTGGCCGCCGATCAAATGTGGTCCCTTCTTACAACTAATCACCTAAGGTATATGGTTATTGGTTTGTTGATCGAGGAAGGGAGCGTGTCGTCTTTGGACGCCCCATTGGGAAAACCAGCGAATCGCGCTTCCCAATTGCTCGCGCCTATGTAAAAGTCCGGGCAGCCGACTCAATGCGGTTCGCTGCCGCTGAAAAGTTTACCCGAGACTAATTGAGAAAAATGAACAACGCGTGCAGTGCCTTTGACACTCGTCGACGCGAGACCGTGAAGACAGCGACGCAGTTCGGTCGTGGGAGTGTGAAGGCAGATCTGTGAGCGAGCTCTCAAACAGGAAATCGAAGATCTGGGCCGTCGTACGCGTCTCGAGCGGAAATTTTCTCGAGATGTACGACTTCATGGTCTTCGGCTATTACGCCACGGCGATCGGCAAGGCATTCTTTCCGAACGGAAATCCTTTCGTCTCGCTGATGCTGTCGCTGATGACGTTCGGCGCTGGGTTCTTGATGCGACCCATAGGCGCCGTGGTGCTCGGGGCCTACGCCGACAAACACGGCCGTCGCGCTGGGCTGCTCCTGACACTCGGCCTCATGTCGGTTGGAATCATCTCGATCGCCTTCGTCCCGGGCTACGCGAAGGTCGGGTTGTTGGCGCCGCTGTTGGTGGTGGTCGGGCGACTGTTGCAGGGGTTCTCCGCGGGCATGGAGTTGGGGGGAGTGTCGGTGTATTTGTCAGAGATCGCGACACCGGGGCACAGGGGTTTCTACGTCGCGTGGCAATCGGCAAGCCAGCAGGTGGCGGTGATGTTCGCCGCGATCCTTGGCATGGTGCTGAGTTCGGTTTTGTCGCCGGCAAAGTTGACGCAGTGGGGCTGGCGGATCCCGCTGGTGGTCGGCTGCATCATCATTCCTTTTTTGCTTCGGCTGCGGAGTTCGTTGGAGGAGTCCGACGAATTCAGCGCCCGCAAGCACCACCCAGGTCTGGGTGAGATCATGCGATCGCTGGCATCGAATGCGAGCCTGGTGGCGATCGGGATGATGCTGTTCACAATGACGACGGTGTCGTTCTACATGATCACGGCTTACACACCTACGTTCGGCAGCGCCGTACTGCACCTCTCAAACATGGACAGTCTGATTGTGACGTTCTGCGTCGGTGCGTCGAACCTGCTGTGGATTCCACTGATGGGTGCGTTTTCGGACCGCATTGGGCGGATACCACTGCTGATCGGCTGTACCGTGCTGATGCTGGCGACGGCATACCCCACGATGGTCTGGCTCGTGGGTGCGCCGTCATTCACGAAGCTGCTGGCAGTCGAGTTGTGGCTGTCTTTTATCTATGGCAGCTATAACGGAGCCGCGATCGTATTTATGACCGAGATTATACCGATCACGGTGCGGACGCTCGGCTTCTCGCTGGCGTATAGTTTCGCGACGGCGATCTTTGGCGGATTTACGCCGGCGATCAGCACGTACCTGATCCATCGGACCGGGAACCGAGCGGTACCGGGCTTGTGGCTGTCGATGGCAGCGGCCAGCGGTCTTATCGCGACGCTGCTGGCACGCAAGCGGCATCAGCGCGCGGAAGTAGCGATGCAGGGAAGGCCCGCTACAGCGGTCTAAATGAAAACGGAATACATGTTCGTAAAGATTGGAAGAAAGCTTCCGCAACGTGTCGCGGTCCTGCTGGTCGTAGCGGCCGGCGTTCATGCGCAAAATCTGACGGTGATGAGTTCGGGCGGATTCTCCGCGGCGTACAAGATACTGGCGCCCGAGTTCGAGAGGTCAACGGGCGTACATATTGACACTGTGTGGGGCCCGTCGATGGGCAACACACCAGGCGCGATCCCGGTGCGGCTGGCGAAAGGCGAAGCCGCGGATGTACTGATCATGGTGCGCTCGTCGCTGGATGAGCTGGCGAAGAAAGGTGAAGTCGTTGAAGGAAGCCAGGTCGATCTTGCGCGCTCGCGTATCGGCATGGCGGTGAAGACTGGCGCTCTAGTTCCGGACATCAGCACAGTCGAGGCTTTCCGTCGCGCACTCCTGAACGCAAAGTCGGTAGCATACTCCGACAGCGCGAGTGGCGTATATATCGCGTCGCAGCTCTACAAGAAGCTCGGCATCGAAAAAGAGATGGTGACGAAGAGCCGGCAGATTCCGGCGGAACCGGTGGCGCAAGTCGTTGCTCGTGGCGAGGCGGAGATCGGATTTCAGCAGATGAGCGAGCTGCAACCGATCCCGGGCGTCACGATCGTGGGACCTATTCCCGAAGCGTTGCAACAGATCACGATGTTCTCGGCCGGCGTAGTGACGCGCAGCACGTCGAAAGGCGCAGCGCGTTCGCTCATCCAATTCCTCGCCTCGGCTCAGGCGTGTCCGGCGATCAAGGAGACCGCTTTGGATCCGGTGGCGTGTGGGCCGACCGCGACTGCAGCGAACTTCGATCCACTGGACCAATCGAATATTCCGTACGGCGAGCCTGTGAAGCTGGATGGCGCGAAGAAAGCTGCGGACGCGGCGTTTGCCGAGGCACGCAAGAATATTGCGTCGCACCAGCGCCGCACAGGTTACCGTCGTATTGATGACAATTCTGCCGTCGCACCTCGTCAAAATCTCTAAAACACGAAGCGCGGTGGGCAGTTCAGGATGCGGTCCGAGACTTGGGACTCTCCCGCGAGATGTTTACTACCTCGCGCCACCTCAAGACTTCGCCGGACCTAATCCTGCCTTCGTGTACTCGGGCCGCTGCCTGCCTTGGCGCACGATAACTCAGCCTCTGACTAAATTTTGTGTGGCGTCCCCTGCGACCGCGATTCTGAACGGCGGCCTATACATGGCTCGCAACAATTGCGGCGCTGTTCGCCCGTAGACGACCCCGAGTTTTGGAAAAGCATCTGCGGTGAGGCTTTTCAGGAGACGTTCAGAAAACAGGGGGATAATATCTAGTTGTTCCACTTTCTCACATGCACTTGCTACTGGTCGAGGACGACAACAAAATGGTCAATCTCCTCAAGCGTGGCCTCGAGGAGGAAAATCATCGGGTGACTGTTGCGCAGGACGGTGCATCCGCAACGGAAATCGTTGAAGATTGTGATTTCGACGTCATTGTTCTGGATGTAATGCTTCCCGGGCTCGATGGTTTCGAAGTTGCACGCCGGGTGCGTCAGCGTCATATACAAACGCCAATTCTCATGCTGACAGCCAAAGATGCGGTTCCGGACATAACCACGGGATTGGACGCGGGTGCTGATGATTACCTTACGAAGCCGTTCGTTTTCGCCGAACTTCTGGCACGAATTCGCGCGCTGGCTCGCCGCGGACCGACCCACCTTCCCACAGTGCTGAAGGTTGGCGAATTGACACTTGACCCTTCTACTCGAGAAGTACGACGCAGAAATCGTGAAATCAAACTCACGGCCACCGAATACCGTCTGCTTGAATTGCTTATGCGGCATCCGGGCCGAGGTGTTTCGCGTTCGGCGATTCTGATCGCGGTTTGGGGCCTCGGAGAGGAAATTGAGGAGAACACCCTCGATGCGTTCGTCTCATTACTTCGCGCAAAAATCAACAAGAACTCCGATCGGCAGCTGATTCATACCATTCGCGGCTTCGGTTACTGCCTGCGCGGCGGCTCATAATGATGAGCCGTATTCCAATTCGGATTCGGCTGACTGTCTGGTACTCGCTTTTTTTGGCCGCCGCGCTGGTCCTTTTCACGGTCGTCGCAATCTGGATGATGCGACACAGCATTAACATAACCGTTGACGAGCAGCTTGTCGATGAAGCCAAAGCAGTGCAGGCACTGGTTAGTGGCGCCAATACCTCGGGATTACGTGATCAAGTCCGCGCACACGCCGAGATCCAAGCGGGGTCGTCGCTTATTCAGGTAGCCGACGAAAGCGGCGAATTTGTCTATCGTTCTGCCCGCTTGAGGGCTCTCAATTTTCCGATTACTTACCCTCAAAAGAAAAAATTTGTGACCCTCAAGGTCAGGGGCAGTCCATTGCGAGCGTACGCTGTCAGGACTCTCAGCAACGGTCGTACCTTCACTATTCAGGTTGCTGAAGACATGGACGATTATATAGACGCGCTCGATCGTTACCGTCTGCTTTTGTGGATTGGAATTCCAGTGTTACTTATTGCTGCCACTGCGGGCGGTTACTGGATGAGCGGGCAGGCGCTTACCCCCGTGGACGAGATCACGCGCGCAGCGCAAGAGATCAGCCCCGATGACTTAACGGCGAGGCTGGCGGTGCCGAGAACAAGAGACCAAATAGAACGTCTGGCCAAGACTCTGAATGCAATGCTACAACGCATTCAGTCTGCGTTCGAACAGATGAAGCAATTCACCGCGGACGCAAGTCACGACTTGCGGACGCCAATCGCATTTATTCAAACTCGTGCGGAGATTGCTCTGCGAAAGCCCCGGACGGACGACGACTATCGTGAAGCATTGCACGAAATTTTCGGTGAAACACAGCGTCTGTCCGGACTAATTAACAGTCTTTTGCTCCTTGCGCGGGCAGACAACGGTACGCAGGGTCTGACCTTTCGAAAAACTGACCTCTGCGACATCGTTCGCGAGGCTGTGGTTCACGGGAAAACGTTGGCCGAATCTCGTCACATTAAGTGGGCGCAATCGTTTCCGGAGTCCCGTTTGTGGGTCGGAGGCGATGCCGACGCTTTGCGGCGTTTGTTCCTGATCCTTATTGATAACGCCATTAAATACACCCCTGAGCATGGTACCGTCGGCGTCCGGGTGGGGAATTCAGATGCCAAAGCATATTTTGAGGTAATGGACAATGGAATCGGCATTGCTGATGCCGACCTTCCTCGCATTTTCGACCGTTTCTACCGTGCTGATTTTGCGCGATCGCGTGACTCTGGCGGTTTCGGCCTTGGACTTTCTATCGGACAGTGGATCGCAAAAGCGCATCAAGGTACGATCACTGTCAAAAGTACCTTGGGGCAAGGCTCATCTTTCCGGGTGTGGTTACCGCTGATAAATTAGCCACCAACTTTCAGGTGATTTTCAGGTTGGACTCTTACGATTGTCCTTGCTGGCGCACTGGCAAGGTGTAAGCGATTGAGCTCTAAGAAATTCAACTGGACAGATGGCCTTGATTCGATCCTGAAGCGCTCGTATCGGACCGCTCGCGACCGGAACGAGCTCATTCGCAATCTTACCTACATTCAGCGCCTAACCGGATTTCCCCGGTCCGCAATCACGAGTCGCGCATCGGCGTTGGGCCTAACCAGGATAAGGAAGCAGCCGTGGACTGCATCAGAGTTTTCCCAATTACGCGAGTTGGCAGGAACCTGTGGGCGAAAGACTTTGGCAAAGTGCCTCGGTCGTTCGGAGTATTCAGTAAAGGCTGCTCTGAAGCGACTTATGCTGTCTGCGAGGGTCACCGAAGGGTACAGTCGCACGGATTTGGTCGAGTTGTTGGGCGTCAGCCCAACCTCAGTGCGCCGGTGGGAACGCCTGAGGTGGCTGGCTTTTGGCTGCTATGGGCGAACGTCGGAAACTGCCGTCCGTCGATTCTTGAAGATGCATCCCGACCAGTACCAGCTTTCGTTCGTCAACGAGGCGTGGTTCAAAGGACTGTTGTTCGAAACGTATAACTCGTCCTGTCCCGGGCGGCGTGAAAAGAATACTTCGAAGAGTTTTTCGGATATCGATGTGAGCTCGGATTATGCGGAAGTGGCTTTGGAAAACACAAGCGAGCATTTCCTGGTTAATAAAGAAAAGCGATTTGCCGCATTTGCACCAAACACGTAAGGAGGAAACTTGAAAAAGCTTTTGGGAATCTTCATGCTTTTTGCTGTTAGTGGGATGTGCATCGCAGACGATGCGCCCGGCTTTAAAGTAAGCAAACGATTTCCTGTACCCGGCGACGACAGTTTCGACTATATCGTTTTCGACAGTTCGTCAAACCGGCTCTACATTTCGCACGGAACCAAGGTCGATATTCTGGACGCGAACTCCGGTAAGGTGATTGGCAAGATCGAAAACACCCCCGGTGTACATGGCATCGCAGTTGTACCGGACTTGCATCGCGGATTCATCACCGACGGTCGGAACGCGACGGTCACAGTGTTCGATACCCAAAGCCTTAAGACTCGAAAGACGATCGCTGTGGATCAAGATCCCGATTTCATCTTTTATGACCCGAAGACGAGGCGCGTATTTGTCTGTCACGGCGACGCTGGCGAAATCTCGGCCATCGATCCTGACAAGGAGCAAGTCGTCGGCAAAATTCCGCTTGGAAGCGGTGCCGAAGCTGCAGTCTTGGACGGAAAAGGCAACGGCTACGTGAATCTTGAAGAGACTGCTGAGGTGCTCAACTTCGATCCAAAGGCGCTTTCTGTCAAGCAAAAGTGGCCGATCACTGGATGTAAAACTCCAACCGGCTTGGCCATGGACGGCGCCAGCGAGCGTTTGTTCATCGGCTGCCGTAGCAAGGTTTTGGCCATTATGGATGCTACTAACGGAAAAGTGCTCACGACACTTCCAATCGGTGAACGGGTCGATGCTGTTGCTTACGATCCGGACAACAAACTAATCTTTGCCTCCAACGGAGGTGGAACGATTTCGGTGATTCGCCAGAAGAGTGCAGATGAATACGAATCTGTTGGTGATATTCAGACGCAGAAGAGCGCGAAGACAATGACAATGGATCCCAAGACCAAGAATCTCTATCTCTCATCTGCCGAGATGGAGAGCGCGCCTGCCGCAAATGGGGAACACGCCCGTATGAGGCCAAAGCCAGGAAAGTTTAACGTGCTGGTGGTAGAGCGGCAACAGTAATCGGCGGATAATGCCACAGCCGCCTTAGAATTTGAATTTTGAGGTCCAATTGCATGCTCCGGGGCGGCTGGGCGGAATTGGCCTGTCCGAAAAATGGCGAGGTAATGACTCCGATATAGGTCGGGTTGTTGACGTAATTCAGAACGTTAAAACGAATTTGCCGACACGGTTAGAATCTTCGCGTGTTCCTTCATTCTTGACAGCGCGAAGTCATGTGACAGATTCACATCGAGGTCAATTAAACCCGAGCCAGGCAGCAAATAGCGAGGTGTATTCGGCGGCCGGTCGTTGATCACACCGTCTCCGTTGTTGTCGCTTTCCCTTTGTCACGTTCACAGGTAGCCCGGAGTACAGCGACAATGAAAACTCTGCATTTGGCAGTTTTGCCGGCGGACGGTATTGGACCGGAGGTTCTCCGCTCAAGTAGAACCGTCTTGGAATCGCTGGCCCAGTCCGATGGAGGCATAAAGTTTGACTTTCGGGAGTTTGACTGGGGCTCTGAAAGATATCTGAAAAGCGGGAAAATGATGCCGGACGACGGCATCCAGCAGCTAGAAAAACAAGGTTTTGACGCGATTCTGCTGGGACCAGTAGGCGATCCGCGCATTCCGGATCACGTGACGCTCTGGGGTCTTCTACTTCCTATCAGGCAAGGACTAGACCAGTATGTCAATCTTCGCCCGATGCGTTTGCTTGAAGGTGTGGACACGCCTCTTAAGAATCGGACACTTCAGGATCTCGATATGGTGTGCATCCGGGAAAACTCAGAAGGTGAGTACTCCGGCGTGGGAGGTCGAGTCCACTATGGAAAAGATAACGAGGTCGCGATTCAGTCAATCGTCTTTACTCGTTCTATTACAGAGCGCTTGATGCGATTTGCGTTTGACTGGGCATTGAAACACAACCGTAATCTCGTCACCAGTGTCACCAAGTCAAACAGCATGCAGTACAACATGGTCTTCTGGGACGACGTATTTCGAGAAATATCAGCTGAGTATCCGAATGTTGAGTCTGATCATCAGCTAGTCGATTCGATGACTGTGCGCATGATCGACCATCCAGATTCTTTGGATGTTTTTGTGACCTCGAATCTGTTCGGCGACATCCTCACGGATTTGGGAGCCGCAATCACCGGAAGCCTGGGTCTCGCGCCGAGCGCTAACATCAATCCGGAGCGGAAATATCCCAGTCTGTTCCAGGCAATTCACGGATCCGCTTTCGATATTGCCGGCAAGAATCTCGCTAACCCCGTTGCAAGTATTTGGTCAGCACAGTTGATGTTGGATTTTCTCGGAGAAGAGGAGCTATCAACTCGTCTGATGCACGCGATCGAGGCAGTATTGCGTAAGAAGAGCGTTCGAACTAAGGATCTGGGCGGCAGCAATACAACCGATGAGCTCACAGGCGCGATTTGTGCTGCTTTATGCCGATAGATTTGATACGCGACAGCGCTGGGTGGCACATGGCCAAGGTGCGGTCTTCCGCGTCGCTGAGAAGGCAGGGCGGGAAGAAAAGGAAGCCGTGAACGAGCACGAAATATTTTCTGATTCGATTTATGAGGAGCAGACGCTCCAGGCCGAACGCGAACTCTCCGGCTTCATCAGCGCAGTGACGAAACTGTACGGCCCAGAGCAGGCCAGGCATTTGGCTGAGGACTGACTCGACGAATCGGAGCTCATTGATCCTAGCTTCTCTTAATGGGCGCAGCTTCCCGGTTGTCGCATTCAAACTGGCATCCGGCAGTCCTGAAGAGCCATATCGCCCGATGCCCTGCCCAAGAAGCCCTTCCAGCGACACTTTCCGCTTTCAGAAATCATTTCCATTGTTGTCCGCATTTCGCTCTTGCAGAATCCTTCTGGCCTGGTCGACGACGGGTTCATCGATCATCTTGCCGCGGACCACGACGACCCCAGAGCCTTTTGTTTTGGCCTTCTCGGAGGCCTCAATCACTTCCACGGCCCATCCCACATCTTCATCGGCAGGCGCGAACGCCCGATGCACCGGTAGAATTTGGCTGGGATGAATCAATGCCTTTCCTCTATAGCCCATTTCCTTGCCACGCCGGGTGTCCTCGATTAATCCCGCCTCATCACGGAAATCAGTGAATACGCCATCGATGGCCAATACACCGGCCGCGTGCGCGGCTTGCGATACGAGCATTCGCGGAATCGCTACTTCTTCCCCCAATCTGGTTCGTGAAATACCCATATCGGCACAGTAATCTTCGGGCCCAAAAAAAAGCGCACTAACTCTTTCAGTGGAGCACCCGATTTCATACGCATGAACGATCCCCAGTGCGGTTTCCAGGATAGGGAGCAATTTGGTTCTTCCTCGATCCATCCCTTTTTGGATTTCTATTCGTGTTATTTCATTTTCAATGTGTGTTATTTCTGCCTTGTTTTCGCATTTGGGCACGACGATTCCGTCCACCCCCGGATCCACTGCGACGGCCAGGTCGCCCGCAAAGAATTCAGTGCTAATGCCGTTCACGCGTACAAAAACTCTGACTTCGAGACTTTTGAGGCTCGCCAGTTCGCAGGCCAGCGTCGCGCGAGCACAAGACTTCCTAGCCATTGCTACAGCGTCTTCGAGATCAAGAATGAAAGCATCCGGCCGAAATGTTTGCGCTTTTGCTAATTTCTTCGGGCTATCTGCAGGGACAAAGAGTAGGCTTCGAAGTACACTCGTGGTGTTAATGGAGGGGTTTCTCATGTCACGACAATTTCAAGGGCGGGTTCGCTGGGCCCGTGTTGCTTCTTTACTCTTGTGTCTTTCCCCGACCGCGTTCCAGGCCGCGGCGCAAGGCTCAGAGTATCACGTGATCCGACAAATTTCTCCCGGCAGCGACGGCGGCTATGACTACATATCGGTTGATCCCGACGCTCGGCGCCTCTACGTACCTCGCGTCACCCATCTTCAAGTTCTCGACGAGGGCACAGGCAAGGTCATCGCTGATATCCCCGACTTAAAAGGACTGCATGGCGTTCGGTTCATGCCCAAACTGAACCGCGGATTCGTGACCGGCAATGACCCAGACGCCGAAGTCTACTTTCTCATCCTGAAAAAGCTTAAGGTCGCGTCGAAGCTGACGCTGACTGGCGCCAAAGGTTCAGACTCAGTTGAGTACGACCCCGCGAGCAAGCACATGTTCATCAATACGGCACAGACCAATAACGCACAAGCGGTCGACCCCAGTACCGGAAAAATCGTTGGCACCGTCACGCTCCCCGGAAAGCCCGAACAAGCGATGCCCGATGGTAAGGGGAGCATGTTCGTGAATATCGTGGACAAGAGTCTAATGGTCGAATATGACACGAAAACGTTGGCCATCAAGAACACGTGGTCTAGCGCGCCCTGCGAGAGGGGTGTTCCCCTTGCGATGGACATCGGACACCGCTTGCTGTTCATCGGCTGCCGAGGCACCACCCGCGCTACCGATCTTTTGGTGGTCATGAACGCAGACGACGGCAAGGTGCTTACCACGATTCCCATCGGAGTCGGGACGGACGGGATTGTGTTTGATCGGAGCACCCAAAATGTGTTCGTCGCGTGCCGAGACGAGGATGGAAACGGCAAAAACGGCGTAATCAGTATCTTCCACGAGGACGCACCCGATAAATACAGCAAGGTTCAAGACGTTGAAACGGTCTACGGCACGCGCACTATCGCGCTCGATCCAAAGACTCATCACGTCTTTACAATAGGCACTAAACAAACTGACCCGCCACCGTCGCCCACGGCTGCCAATCCTCATCCCGGACCAAAGCAGGTTTTCAGTTCGCTCGTAGTTCTGGAAATCGGAAAATAGGCGAGAACGATCACGTCGTCCGCATCCCCTGCAAACCGCTCGGGAAGAGAGCGTGACAGGGATGGGGCATAAGGAAGGCTCTTTCGGACCAGCAACTCGGCCGGGTTACCCTTTTTCTGGCTAACTTTGATAAACTACCGGCGACCGTGCAACAGACGCTCGCAGCGCCTGCTGCTGCCCTCGCTTCGAACAATAATGATTCACGCCTGAGGGAAGCCAGATTTTCGGCGCCCAGTTTCTCAGAATAAACTGTTTCGGCATTGCGACTTCCAACCCGCGAAGTGAGAGCCAAGCTATGTTGACCTCCGGGTCCGCCGGCCCAAACCCAGAAGACAAGTTCGCCTTTGCGGAAGGCCATCGCTACGCCATTACCGCGGGCATACTCGGCTGGACCCTGGACGCGTTCGACTTTTTCGTTGTCGTGTTCATGGTGGACATGCTGGCAGAACATTTCGCGGTAAACAAGAGCGCAGTGATTCTGACCATTGGAATAACTCTGGCTATGCGGCCGGTGGGGGCACTTTTGTTCGGCATGCTCGCTGACCGGCATGGACGGCGCAGGCCCCTCATGGCTGTGGTGGCTTACTTCTCCTTAATCGAATTGCTGAGCGGTTTTGCAACAAGCTTTCCCATCTTTTTCTTTCTCCGCGCCCTCTATGGAATTGGCATGGGCGGATTCTGGGGTGTCGGAGCCTCATTGACTCTGGAAGGCGCTCCGAAACGGTGGCGCGGATTTCTCTCGGGATTATTGCAGGGCGGATATCCCCTCGGCTACTTGCTAGCGGCCGTGGCTGCACGCCTGATTTTGCCCCTGTGGGGCTGGAGGCCGATGTTCTGGGCCGGTCTGCTGCCTGCAATCGTTACCATGTACGTTGCCTACAAGTCTCCGGAGTCGGAAGCCTGGAAGCAACATCTCGTCTCCAGTTCGAGCGCTATTCTACAGATCGTTTGGGCGCATCGAAGGAGTTTCATTTATCAGGTGCTGGCAATCACCCTGATGGTATTTCTTGCACATGGAACGCAGGATCTCTATCCCGATTTTCTAAAAAACGCCCACCACATCGCTCCCAATGTAGTCGCCTACCTGGCGATGATTTATAACGTCGGAGCGATCCTGGGCACCATCTCGGTTGGTCATACCTCTGAGTGGCTGGGAAGGCGCGGAGGCATCGTGGCAGCCTTGACGCTCTGTCTTCTGGTAATTCCAGCCTGGGCGTTCGGACACTCTCTTGCCATGCTGGCGGTGGGAGCGTTCCTGATGCAGGTTGGGGTCCAGGGCGCATGGGGAGTTATCCCGATTCATCTGAATGAGCTGTCCCCTGATTCGGTGCGCAGCCTGTTTCCAGGTTTAGTCTACCAACTCGGAGTTCTTTTTGGTTCGCCCGCCAGTACCATCGAGTATGCCCTACGAGATCGATTCGGCTATGGGTTGGCGCTGACGTTTTTCGAGGGCGTCACGGTTATCGCCCTAATGATCGTTTTTACCCTGGGACCTGAAAATAAAGGCAAGAGTTTCTTGCGGGAACCAGTAAAAGCAGAAGCGATTTAGATCCATCAATGATGTCGAGGCCCAGATACGACAATCCAAATTACCCCCGAGGGCCGGCTGTCGACGCTTTGCGAGTGCGCACCGGAAACAGTCCCCAGCCGATGACAGCAATGCTGACAAGGTTCTTCATGAATGGAGTTCGCAAAATCTCCGAATTGCCTCCAAGCCGCTCCCCTAGCGATGAAAAGGGAGCAACGCGATTCTGGCAAAGGACAGGGATTACTTCAGCTCCACCATAATGGCGCGGGCTTTTCCCTTAACAAGCTCTTCGGTATGCACGCGATTCCGAGTACCAAACTTGACCAAGCCGAACGAATGCTCGTTGATTACACTCTTGCCGTCGGGTGTGGTGGATTTTATAGCGCCGTTTTCTAGATAGATTACGAGAACATCGGTGGAGTGGAAATGCATTGGTGTAGATCTTCCGGGCAACCAAGTGTAGTCCCAAACATTAATGCGATCGTTTTCGAGCACCTTCTTAATACCTGGGCGCAGAAATGCATCAGGAAAGCCGGATGTATTTTTGAGCGGCTCAACCTGATGATCCTTCAGATCAATCACGATCGATCGTGTGGGATGTACTTCCGAAACCCCTTCTTCGCTATGTGCGGAGCTTTTCTGCTCGAATAGGACGTCGCCTTTCTTTCGCATCACCAGGCTGGACGTGCCGTCGGGTAACGTTCTCTTAACCGCTCCGCCAATCAGATAAATCGTGACGGAATCGTATGGGCGTGCCTGGACGGGACTGGAGTTGCTTTTGAGCGTGGTCACATCCCAAACCCTTACCCGATCGTTGTCGATGACCGGCCTCACATCCGGGCCCGGAATCGTAGACGGTACACCTGGAAAGAATGTACCTGCAATGCTAAGAATAACTGCGAATATCACGCTCATGGTACCCTCTGAAGTTTCAAGATGTCGATCAGAGCTCCTGCTTCGATTGCCAGTTCAGCGAGTGTCGCTCGGCCACTAGCGGCCAGCGCATATCGAGACCAACTTATAAAACGCCTCTTCCTTTGAGGGCGCCGAGCTCAGTGTCCGTCAACCCCAGGCGATCTCTCAGGATTTCTTCCGTGTGCTCGCCAAGGTGGGGAGCCCGGTGGTGCTTAAAGCTTGTTTCGGAAACCCGGATCGGACTGGCCACTTGCTTGACCTTTTCAAAGACCGGATGTTCCGTCTCAACGATCATTTTTCGCTCCAGTAGCAAAGGGTTGGAAAGCGCTTCCCCTAGATTATTGACCGGGGCGCATGGGACCTTCCCGCGCAAGAGCTCCAGCCACTGCTGAGTGCTCTTGGTTAAAAAGATGGTCTGCAGCTTGGAAACGGTCAGGTCCCGATTCTTATGGCGCTGGGCGAAATTGCGAAACCTCTCGTCGTTCGCGAATTCAGGAATTCCTAGGCCCTCGCAGAGATTTTGCCAAAACTTTTCTTTCGCGCAGAAGATGACAATGTAGCTGTCAGAAGTCTTGAAGGTCTGGACGGGGGCCAGCGTTTGATGGGCGGAACCCGAACGCCGGACGGGATCGAAGTCCGTGTTGAGATTCCAGATCGCCAGGTAGGTCAGCATTGAAACTGCCGTGTCGAGGAGGCTGACTTCAACGTCCCTCCCTTGCCCCGTGCGCGCAGCGCTATGGAGGGCAGCCACCAAACCTAATGCGGCTGCGAATCCCGCTGCGTGATCAATTACAGACACGCCGCAGGCCGCCGGCGGCCCGGCGGGATCTCCGGTGATGCTCATGTATCCTGCATAGGCTTGCATCAGGTAGTCATATCCCGGCTCGCTGGCGCGTGATCCGCTGGTTCCAAAGCCTACAAGCGAGCAGCAGACAACCTTGGGATTGACCCCCACCAAGGAAGCGTAATCCAAGCCTAATTTATGCGCTTGATCGCCGCGGAGATTGTTGAACACCGCGTCGGAGACCTTCACCAAACGATGAAAGATCGATTTCCCCTCCGACGATTTCAAATTCAGGGTGATGCTCTTCTTGTTCCGGTTGAAGGATTGAAAATAGAGGCTGTCATGTTCGATGGTGTAGGGAGGCACGGAGCGCGAGATGTCGCCTCCCACCGAGGGGTCCTCGATCTTGATGACCTCCGCTCCCAGCTCCGCCAGGATCATCGTGGCATAAGGACCGGCGCCGAATTGCGAGACGGTCAGAACGCTGATTCCTTCGAGTGGCAGGGACATGCGGGCGGATCCTTTCCTACTTGGAAGCGTTTAAGGTTTCGACAGGCTTCCTGGGAATGAGAACTTTCCGCTTGAGGGTCAGGACTACTTCCTCTTTTTGGTTGTAGCCCTTGGTTTGGATGTAAACGATGCCGCGATCCGGCTTGTTTTTTGACTCGCGCTTGTCCAGCACCAAGCTTTCCGCATAGATGCTATCCCCGTGAAACACGGGACCCAAATGCTTGACCTCTTCATATTCCAGGTTAGCGATGGCCCGCCCGCTGATGTCCGCGACGCTCATCCCCACTACCAGACTGAAAACCAGGGTGCCGTTGACAAGCCGTTGCCGGTGTTGCGTGGTGCGGGCATAATTCTCGTCGAGATGGAGCGGGTGGTGGTTCATGGTCATTAAGCTGAACCAAGTGTTATCGAATTCCGTTATGGTTCGTCCAGGCCAGTGTTTAATGGTTTCTCCCACATTGAATTCCTCAAAGTACCGTCCGAAGGGCATAGGGTTCTTATTGCTTTCAAATCTTGAAAAACGGCTAATTGTTTCTACGAATGGCTAATTCTCCAGTCCTTTCGGCAAAACGCAATTAGCAATTGCAAAATCGTTCAGATGATCGGCTGGAGCTTGGCAATGGCGGCCTGGACCTGGAGAAAAGGTCTTGCCGTGGGTATTTGACGGGCCTCCCGGCGAAAGGTGGAGATGTTCCAGTGGAGAGTTGAACCATCTTCTCATAATCTTTCTCTCCTATCCATTTTTCACCCCGTTACCCGCGGAGGGGAGAGCGCCGTTGGGCTAGAGGCGTTTGGATCGTTATAAAGTCGTTGCGGATCACCGCTCCGCCCTTCATCACGAATTTCACTCGCCGGAGCTCTGTGATGTCATCCAAGGGGTTGCCGGAAACCGCGATGATATCCGCATACATGCCTTTTTCAATAGACCCCACTCGGTCTTGCCAGCCCATCATTTCCGCGTTCACCGAGGTTGCCGCACGCAAGGCTTGTACAGGTGCCATTCCGTAATCAACCATGTATTCGAGCTCCTTGGCTTGTTCTCCATGGGCCGCCCCAGAACTGCCCGTGTTCGGACAGAACAGGATCTTGACGCCAGCCTTGAGCGCTCTCTGAAAGCTCGCTTTCTGCATCGCTGCTTGGCTGTACTTACCGTGCGTAATTCTGAACTCTGTCGGCTCTTTGGCTTTCACCACACTTAACGACATTCCCAGGAAGGTTCCCTTCTTGGCCATCTTGCTGATCGCCTCTGCGTCTATGTCGATGACTTCCTCAATGGAATCGCAGCCCGCTTCAATCGATTCCCGCAAGGGCAGACCAGCGTGGGCGTTGCCGGCTGCCTTAACCCCTTGCCGGTGCGCTTCATCCACAATCGCCGTCTCTTCTTCCAGTGTCATCGTAGGCCAGATCGTCAGCCTGCCGTCGGGCTCAATCTGCTCGCTACCACGGTATGTGTTAGCAAAGATCTTGATAAGGTCAGCGCCGTACTTAATGTTCTCCCGCACGGCCTTTCGCCCTGCCGAGGGTGAGTCCACTAAGACTGCGTCCTGGGGGAGTGTAATGTACGGAGAGAACAGTCGAGGCGTAGGAAGCCAGGCCGTTCCCATAAGCGGTATCGTAGCCACCTGCAACCGCGGGCCCTGAATCATGCCTTCGTTGATGGCGCGGCGAACATCTGTGTCGCTGTACATGGTGCCCATGCTCATCATGTCGCGTTGCGTGGTAAAGCCTGCATTGAGGTCTGTTTTCACATTCAGGACGGCCAAGATCGTGCGGTATTGCCACGAATTTTCTAAGACCGTCTGCTCGTCAAATGGCAGTCCTGCCCACTTAAACATATGTGCGTGACCGTCAATCAGCCCCGGTAACACCGTGGCCTTTCCCAGATCGATTTCCTCCGCGCTGGCAGGAACCTTGACGCTCCCGGCCGGCCCAACCTCGACGATCAGATCACCTTGAATGACGATCAATTGGTTGCTCAACAGCCGGTCCGACTTGGGGTCGAACAAGTGTCCGGCACGGACTGCCACAACCTGAGACGGTGGCGCCTCCGGAGGCGCCGCAACCGTTAACGGCGGAGATTCTTTTCCGCCGGCAGGACTCGCTTTCGCCTCTTGCGCTCCAGCCAGCGATCCAGCCGCCATTCCGGCAGCGGTCAGTGATGCCGCGCCCAGCAATTCACGCCGCGTTAATCCCGTTTTCTTGCCTGCCGGTCCATGTTCGCTCATGCCTTTGCTCCTTACCATGCTTTCAGAGTAATCATTGATTACCACAGCTGAGGAGCTGTGCTTGCGAGGCAGAACGAAAACAATCTAAAGAATTTTAGCCATAACGCAGGATGAGTAGCTTAGTCCAGTCAAGACAACGGTGTTCCCAAAGAGACATGTATCTTCATGTCTTCATGGTCCACGTTAGAGAACACAATCTGCTCCGTGGGCTCTGCGCGAAGGTTCAGAGTCTGGGCTTCGTTGTGCAAATCTCCTGCTCCCCATCGCTCGGCGAGTTGCATTATTTATAAAGATCCCAAGCGGGGACCGGCGCGCCCATGGAGTTAACGTCAGAGCTCAGCCAGGCCACAGCCTGCCACCGGCCTTGCTGCTTAACATAGACCTCTGTAAACAGTCTAGGACCTTTTGAGAGTTTGCCCTTGTACTGCAGGACTGACAGGCTGTGTCCAGTCATGACAACTGTGTTTCCAAAAACCTGGAGGCCATCTGCGTGATCGACGCTCTTAATGAGCACAGCCGCCTTTCTGTCAGATGTCCAAAGGTCCAGAAACTGGGCTTTGTCGAAGAATTCTCCTCTTCCTTCAAATCTCTCGGTGGTGTAGGTGAAGTCGTCGGCAAAGAAAGGGGCGAGCGCGTTCTTGTCACGTGCATAAATAGCTTTAACGATCTGTGCTCGTAAATCTTCTACTCCCTTTTTTGCAACTTCTTGATCTGCTTCAGATGCAGTCTCCCATCCGACTTGAGCAAAACCGACCAAAGCGACTCCCAACAAGGAGACCAAAATAAAAAGCACTCGTCGCGTCATTGTAAAACTCCTTTTCTGCAGAGATTTTATTTCCCAAACCAAGCACTAATCACCCAAACCTCCAGCTTCCATTTCCTCGCCGCCTTCTTTTGCCAACGCGCACCATCCATTTGCGCGTCGCTACCAAGTATTCCAAGGCGCGTTGCCCTTCGGAACGTCAGAGGTCATTTCGGCCACAATCTGCCACTGGCCATGTTGCTTAACATAGACAAACGCATACAATCTAGGACCGGATGACAGTTTGCCCTCGACACGTAGGATTGACTTGCTTAATCCAGTCAAGACAACTGTGTCGCTGTGATCCCCAAAGACATGCAGGTGAATGTGGTGCTCGAACTGAACGACCTCTTCACGCTGCACCACAGACCCCTGTCTGGGCGTTAGGTTCTCGAGACTCTGGGCCTTGTTGAGCATGCCTCCTATTCCGAATCTCTCGGTGATTTTGGTGTAGCCGTCGGCCATGCAAGGGGCTACTTCCCACCGGGTCGCCATCCCAAAGACCTTTATTGAAATGCGCATGTAAAACTAGCACCTCCGTTTTTGAAGTTTGTGGATCTTTTCCAGGGTCCCCCCCAACCCCCCCGTACTCAAAGGCGCCGAGTGCGGGATCTTGGCACGGTAAAGATGGCAGCTCCGCTTTTGAAGGTTGTGGATTTGCTCCAGCGTCCCCCTGGTGCTCGTCGGCGCTTTGGCCTTTAGCAAAACCGACCAGGACGACCGCCAACAACGGGACTAAAAGAAAGGGAGCTGAAAGGAAAAGAACTCGTCGCGTCATTGGTAACATTCCTTTTCTGCACATTTTATTTTCCCTAAGCCAGTTTGCGACACACATGATGGGCCTTGTGAACCAATTCCATTCCGCGTCGCTACCAAGTATCCCAAGGCGCGTTGCCCTTCGGAATGTCAGAGGTCATTTCGGCCACAATTAGCCACCGGCCATGCTGCTTAACAAAGACGAACGAATATAATCTAGGACCGGATGACATTTCGCCCTTGACATGCAGGAGTGACTTGCTTAATCCAGTCAAGACAACTGTGTCGTTGTGGTCTCCAAAGACATGCAGGTGAATGTAGTGCTCGAACTGAATGACCTTATAATCCCCCCCGCGCGACCAGAGTCGGGGTACCTGGCTGCTGGGCTGGTAGTATCCGATTCCAAATCTCTCGGCGACTTTGACGAAGCCGTCGGCCACACAAGGGGCTATTTCCGCCGGGTCGCCATCCCAAAGACCCTTGTTGTAATGCGCATGTAAATCCAGCGCCTGCCATATTGAAATTTCTGGATTCTTTTCAGCGTCCCCCCCCACCCCGTGCTCCCAGTCGTCGAGCACATACGTGTGTAAATATGGCACCTCCGCTTTTGCAGGTTGTGGATTTGCTCCAGCGTCCCCCTGGTGCTCGTCGGCGCCCTGGCCCCTAGCAAAACCGACCAAAACGACTGCCAACAAGGGGACTAAAAGAAAGGGGGCTGAAAGGAAAAGAACTCGTCGCGTCATTGTAAAACTCCTTTTCTGCAGATTTCATTTCCCTAACCAAGCACTAATCACCGGAAACCGCCCTCCAGCTTCCATTCCTCGCCGCCTTCTTTGCCAACGCACCATCGTCAGCTCAGCCCAGATCGAACCCGTTGTGAAACCGCAACCTATTCCATTCCGCGTGGCTACCAAGTATTCCAAGGCTCCTTGCCCTTCGGAATGTCAGAGGTCATTTCGGCCACAATCAGCCACTGGCCATGCTGCTTAACATAGACGAACGCATACAATCTAGGACCGGATGACAGTTTGCCCTCGAAATGCAGGATTGATTTGCTGAATCCAGTCAAGACAACTGTGTCGTTGTGGTCTCCAAACACATGCAGGTCAATGTAGTGCTCGAACTGAACGACCTGCTCACGCCGCACCACAGCCCCCTGTCTGTGCGTTAAATTTTCGAGACGCTGGGCCTTGTTGAGCATGCCTCCTATTCCGAATCTCTCGGCGATTTTGGTGTAGCCGTCGGCCATGCAAGGGGCCATTTCCGCCGGGTTGAGGTCCCAAATACCTTTATTGAAATGCGCATGTAAATCTAGCGCCTGCCATATTGAAATTTCTGGATTCTTTTCAGAGTCCCCGCCCACGCCGTGCTCCCAGTCGTTGAGCACGTACGTGTGTAAATATGGCACCTCCGCTTTTGCAGGTTGTGGATTTGCTCCAGCGTCCCCCTGGTGCTCGTCGGCACTTTGGCCTTTAGCAAAACCGACCAAAACGACTACCAACAAGGCGACTAAAAGAGAGGGGGCTGAAAGGAAAAGAACTCGTCGCGTCATTGGTAAAATTCCTTTTCCGCACATTTCATTTTCCCTAAGCCAGTTTGCGACACGCATGATCAGCCTTGTGAACCAATTCCATTTCGCGTCGCTACCAAGTATTCCAAGGCGCGTTGCCCTTCGGAACATCGGACGTCTGGTTGGCGACCATCAGCCACCGGCCATGCTGCCTAACAAAGACACTCGCATTCATTCTAGGACCGTATGACATTTTGCCCTCGAAACGCAGGGCTGACTTGCTGAAATCAGTCAAGATAACTGTGTCGTTGTGGTCTCCAAAGACATACAGGTGAATGTAGTGCTCGAACTGAACGACATCCAGATGGGGGCTGGCCGCCCCAGGCTTGGCTTCGTTGTTCTCGACGTATCCTATTCCGAATCTCTCGGTGATTTTGGTGTAGCCGTCGGCCACGCAAGGGGCCATTTGCGCCCGGTCGTGCTCCCACATAGCTTTATTCATATGCGCACGTAAATCGAGCACCTCCGTTTTTGAAAGTTGTGGATCTTTTCCAGGGTCCCCCCCAACCCCCCCGTACTCAAAGGCACTGAATATGGGATCTAGGCACGGTAAAGATGGCAGCTCCGCTTTTGAAGGTTGTGGATTTGCTCGAGCGTCCCCCTGGTGCTCGTCGGCGCTTTGGCCTTTAGCAAAACCGACCAAAACGAGTGCCAACAAGGGGACTAAAAGAAAGGGGGCTGAAAGGAAAAGAACTCGTCGCGTCATTGTAAAATTCCTTTTTTGCACATTTCATTTTCCTAACCAAGCACTAATCACCGTCAGCTCAGCCCAGATCGGCCCGTTGTGAAACCACAACTATCGTGCTTGCCTGAGTCAAGTGGATACTCCCCTTGCCCCGATTTCTACGTCCTCGCTCGGAAGACTTCATCCCTTCGCTCGATCGAGCACCCGTCAGACTATCGGGAACGTTGCCGATTACCAGATCAGTTTCAGCCCAAACTGGATCTCTCTCGATGGAGTCGATGTTTGGTCAATTGAACCGGCGCCTCCGACCGGGGCTCCTGTTTCATCGAATAGCGTTGAGTTGTTAACTGGAGCTGCAAAGTTGGCGCGATTGAGAATATTGAAAAACTCTGCCCGAAATTGCAGCCTGAAGTTCTCCCTAAGAGGGATGTTCTTCATCAAAGAGAGATCAAAGTCCACGAGCCCAGGTCCCACCACCACATTTCGACCCGCATCACCCAGAAGGTTGGCGCAACTCCCTGGCACCGTGCTGAAAGGCGTGCACCGCGCCGCTATCGCAGGGGTGGCCATTGGGACAGCAAAACAATTGAGCTTGATGTAATTATAGGGATTCCCGGGATTGACGAGGGAACTGCACCCTGGGCCAGTGAGACGATTCGGATAAGCAAACGGATCGGTACTGTTGACGCCGAGCGGATCCCCGCCAATCAGAGGTGTAATCGGGATGCCGCTCTCGGCCGTGATGATCCCCCCCAGCTCCCATCCCCCCAGAACATGCGAACCGAGGCGCCCCCAATTGTTCGGAGTCGGCACATCCCAGAGGTAATTAACTGTGAGGTTCTTACCTATGTTGTAGTCCGACAGCCCGGTCCTGCATGAATTGCAAAACCACAACAGACTTGAGATCGAGTTCACAAAAGTGTCGCCGAGAATGCTGGAAGAACCATCGTCAATGTTCTTGGCCCAGGTGAAGGAGCCCTGAACCTGAAAGCTGTGGCTCATCCTTTTCGTCACCTGCACTTCAAGAGCGTCATACTTGGAGTCAGCACCGAAATTTACCAAGCGAAGGTCGCCCGCACTAGGATTGAGCACGTTCCCGCTGCCCGCCGGGTACGGCCAGAGATATCCCTGCGGCGTAGCCGTCGGGAGGACGACATTAGCGTCGTCAGCGCGGAAGAGCATGTGAACACCGTGATTTCCCACATAACCGACCATCAGCGTAGTGCTTGGAGTAAGTTGGCGCTGTACGTTTAGATTCCAAATCATCACATAATTGCGAGGAGGGTTGAATTGAATGGAGGCATTCTGCGAATCCGAACTCGTGGGAGGACTGGCAAGTAAAGGTCCTACTACTCCCGTCGGGAACGAACCCGGCGCCAAGTTTGCTGCCGTGAAAATGACCGTGTATGGAAATGACCCGGACTCTGGATCCATGAATTCATAATTGAGCGGCAGCGCGTCGAAAATGCCGAACCCCCCGCGGACCGCAGTCTTGCCATTGTGGAACGGGTCCCAGGAGAAACCAATCCGGGGTTCGAAGTTGCGCAGGGTTGGGTTGTTAAAATAGGGGGAACCCAAACTAGGTGCGTCGGCGAAAATAGTGCGAAAGTTGGAAAAATGGTTGTGAACCTCTGTCGGGACTGTGACCATCTCGTACCGTAGACCTAGGTTGAGAGTCAAGTTAGGACGCAACCGCCAATCGTCCTGGAGATAGCCACCAATAAGGGTTTGCCGTGCTCCGACCTCTACGCCAAAACCTGGCGGAGTTCCTGTGAAATTCTTCGGGGCATCGGTCAGAAAGGATGACAGCGATCCAAAGGCGAATTTCCCGTTGGCTGAGGTGTAATTTTTCTGGTTGTGTTGGATATGCTCGACGGCGACGCCAAACTTTAGCGAGTGCTTACCCTTGGTCAGGAACCCATCGTCGTAGCCCTGGAAGGAGTTCCAATAGTGCCGAGTAGAAACCACACCTACTCCCCCGCCGAAGGTGGTAAGCCCCGAAACGGAAATCGTGGGGGCGTCGCGTCCAGCAAAAGTGCCTAAGGAGGGATCCGCCGCAAGTGGGTTGATCGCGTTCAAGGATAAATTGGGAATTACCACCACTCGGTTGTAGCCAACCCGCACAGAATTGACCAGCGAGGGGCTGAAGATGTGAGTCTCCTCCACGGTCATCATCTGCCTTGACGAGCTGTCGAAAAGAAGCACAGCGTCAAGAGCCCCCGGAGCGCGAATGTTAGCCGGGTCGTAGTACCAGGTTCCGGAAATGCTGTCCTTGTCCGAGATCGTCCCGTCTATCCTTGCGGTCACGAAGTTCTCGCGAGTGACTGTGTTGGTGGCAATGTCGAAGAGCCCTGTGTTACCAAGTCCGGTCAGGCCGGCGTTCGGGAGAGGCCATAAACCAAGGAAGGGCTTGACCAGGGGGTCGACGGTAACGGTGGTCGTCGTGCCGTCGGCGTTGTGTATTATCCCATTGCGCGCCTCCGCCGAAGGCACATTATAGACATTTGTAGCGCCCAAACTCTGACGCACCCCTTCGTAATCAGCAAAGAAGAACATCTTACCCTTCTGGATCGGGCCTCCCACCGACGCGCCGAATTGGTTCCGGCGAAAAGGAGGAATCTTGACGTCGAAAAAGTTTCGGGCGTCTAGAGCGCTATTGCGAAGGAATTCGTAAGCGTCTCCATGGAACTGATCCGTCCCAGATTTGGTAACGGCATTGACCACACCGCCGGCAGTTCGTCCGTACTCGGCGGATTGATTGGCCGTTATGACGGAAAACTCCTGAATGGCGTCCACTCCCAGAGCAGAGCCCTGTACCCCGCCCGGTGACCCGCCTGCGTAATCCACGACGCTAATCCCATCGATGCGATAGTTATTGAGTTGCGGCCGGGTGCCGGAAATGGTCAATTGCTGCCCGTTCCCGCGGTTTGATCGGGACCCAGTTACAGCAGCGGTGGGCCGCTGATTCACGAGCGCACTGGTGCCCGGCTCAAGAGCCGCCAATAGTGTCCAATCGCGGCCGTTCAGAGGCAAGTCACGCACCGTCGTCTCATTGACCTCAGTAGTCATACTCGATGAGGCCAACTGTACGCCTGGAGCCGCGCCGGTTACACTGACGGTCTCCAACGCCTGGCCGATCCGCAATGCTACGTTGAGGAGCTGCTCTGCACCAACGGTCAGCGTGATGCCGCTGTGAAAATTGGTCTGGAATCCCATCGCTGATGTGGTTACTTCATAGGGCCCGGGAAGCAGATTAGGAACGGTGTAGAAACCTGCAGTGTTTGTTGTCCCGTTTGTGACAACTCCCGTCGCCGTGTTCTTAATTGATACTTTGGCGTTGGGAATTACCGCGCCGCTGGAATCGGTTATCGCGCCGGCGAGTGTTGCCCCCGTTACCTGCGCATAAACTGGGATGGGGACGGCAAGACCGAGCGTCAAAGCTGCGAACAAGGCAACAGCGACAGAATTACTCTGGCCAAGTTTCCGATTCATCAACCCCTCCTAAAATTAGTTCTCGGCCACTTCGCGTCAAACTTAGCTAGAGATACGAAGCGACGGAACCCTGCCAAGCCGTCATTTATTGTCAAGACGATCCCACGCCTCCGACTCGACTCCGACGTTGCCGAAAGCTCATTGATACCGTGATCGGGTGGATGTACGATCCTGCCCGAAAGTTAGCCGTTGCCGGGGGGTGGATTTCTTCACCACACTGAGCCAAATTTACTTAAGCTGCCTTTGTGGAGTCCTTTAGACAGGCTTAGAAAAATCTAAAAGAGTTATTTTTACAGATGGTGGGTAAGAGCTTAAACGAATTCAGCTCTTTCCGGTTGAGCATCGAAGGGCAAGTTCCACTGCCAGATCAGCAGCTCGTGCCGGTGACGCCAAATGCCTTTGAGACCTTTGCAGCTCGCCCAACGTTCAGAGTACCTTGTGCAAAAGGACGAGCTTTCAAGGCCGTGTGGCCCGACTTTGTCGAAGAGGACAAACCGATGGATACCTCGGTCTAGGTTGCGCCCAGCAGCGCCGTTCTCGAGTATGCCGACTCGTCACACCTCAGAGTTTTTGTCGGGCGAGCATCGGCGAATGCTTACGATACGACGGTGCCGACGAATTAGTTGCGGCGAGCAGAAACGAACTCACTCCGAGCAGATGGCTGTCGCGATGATGGATGCCAACAAGATGGAGTCCAATGGATTGAGTGGCTAATATACACGTGTCTCTACTCGCAACAGCGAAAGCGCAGCCCGGTTGACGTTCCTCATTCTCACTTCTGCCTTACATCTAAGCCAAAGATCGGCGTGGCCTGCACCAATACAGCCTGCCATTCTCCGCTCTGCTTTACCCAGATACGAACGTACCTGAATTCGCCGCCGAAGGGGCGGCCCTTGTCAGTTCCTCTGATGGTCGTGTGGTTGGTCAAGATCGCAACGTCACCGTAGAAGCGAACTTGTACTTGATCCGTGCTGAGCTCATCTATCTTGTGATCCAGAGAGCTCAGCCTTGAAAGAATTTGTGTCTTGTTTAGAACGTCGCCTTGGCTGGTGCCAATTACAAAATCATCTGCCATGTGTTGTTGAATGAATTCGGTGTTGTGCGCTCGTTCTGCTTCGTACCATTGATTTTGAAGTCTTATGACTTGTCTTTCCGCGGCATTCTCATCACTACTTGCCACCAGGCCCACCAGGGCAATGATGGTGCCTAAGAGCGCAATCTGTTTTCGTCGCATGGCAACAATTCCTTTCTGTTTGGTTTTGGGCGAGGGTGCTTAACTATTTCAAGCCAGCCGCACCTGCCTGGGCACATTGACCGTCGTGATCACTGGTGTCTCCCGACACCCGATTGCGCCGACGATCTTGCCATCGACGAGGAGGGGAACACCACCTTCCACGGGCACTGCTCCTTCAAGGTCAAGGACACGAAGACCTGCACCGCCTGCCGCCAACATGTTTTGCAAGTGCTTTGGTCGGACGCTTGTATAGAACCGCAGATCGCACCTTGTCTATGGAGATGTTTACACTGGCCGTTTGGGTTTCGCCCATTTTCTCGAAGTGGACCAAGTTTGCCGCTAGTGTCCGCGATCGCGATCGCCATGGTCCAATTGTTCTTGTGCGCCTCAGCCATTGCTAGGGCAGCCACTTTTCGCGAATTTTCCAGAGTAATCGAAGAGCCGTAGGGATTTGGCAGCTGTCCTGTCGGACTCTGGAATCGGTGGTGGACTCCGCACGCTGCTGTGCTTTCGCCAATCCAATCAGTGAAATCGTCACAAGGGCAATCCCAAAACTATTTTCATGATCAATACCCTGCTGATTCCTCGGGGCAGTAACTTCTGCACTCGCCAGTTCCAAGCCTCGGCGACATACGGTTCATGCTTTGTGCCGACCGCAACCCTATGTGCAAAGTAGAATTAGCCGGGTTGTTTTCCCCATTGACAAGAGGTCCCAAAATCTTGTCCTTCAAGTCCAAGCTCAGGACGTGATCGGTATGCCCACTCGTCATGAGAATTGCTTGTCCAAATCCGGAAGTAAACACAAGGGCCCAAGGTTGGCCCACATGACTCCATTTCTTAACAAAAAGCTCCCTTAGAATCAAAGACCTGTATTGATCGCTTTTTCGATCGGCAACATAAAGGTGGCCGCATGAATCCAGTACGATCGAGGGCGGGATGTTGAATTCTCCGGTTCCCTTGCCCTTTTTGGCCCCAAGCCTTCAAAAATTGTGGTTTCATTAAAGGCTCTGGCCAATCCGCAACTAAACGGTCCAAAGTACCTAACGATAAATCAAATAGCTGCGCAGCAGTCCTTTAGGCAGACTTAGAAAAATCTAAAAACGTTCTTTTGTTGGCTTGCCATGAATCAAGTGCGGCTCGAACACCATCAACCCATCGCCCTTGAGTAGGAACGTCACTCTTGTAGGTAATGCGGCAGATTCTCGTGGATCATGCGCGCCGTCATCGCAGCGCGAAGCGCCCGCGACGGGGCTGCGATGATCACGCTGGATGAAAGCCTGGCCGTTTCCGTCGGAAAAAGTAATGAAGTGATTGCGCTCGACGACCCATTAACCGCGCTCGCCGCAACGGATGAGCGCAAAGCCAAAGTCATCGAACTACGCTATTTCGCTGGACTGAGCATTGAAGAGACCGCAAACACTACGTAGCTCGGTTGCTACCGTCGGTCGTGAGCAGCGCCCGGCGGAAGCCTGGCTGCATCGCGAGATAGCACGCACATGAATCCAGAGCAATGGCAAGCTGTTAGTGGGCTCTTCGACAGGGCTCTCGCCCTGCCTGCGGGTGGGCGCACCGCCTGCGTCGAACGCGAGAGCAGTAATGACGACGAGTTGCGCCGCGGAGTGATGTCGCTCATCGCTAGCCACAAGGCTGCGGGCGGCAGTTTAGTGCAGGAGAAGATCAAAAGCGCGGTCCTTTCTTTTCATGAATTGAAAGTCACTGAAAAGATCCATGTAGGACCTTACCGCCTGATTCGAGAGCTTGGACGCGGTGGAATGGGCACGGTGTTCCTCGCAGAACGAGACGACGAGCAGTACAAATCCACAGTAGCAAGCAAACTGGTCAGGCCGGGCATGGACACGGAGTTCGTGCTGGCCCGGTTCCGTCGCGAACGACAGACGCTGGCGCGGCTGCAACATCTCAACATTGCGCGGCTTCTTGACGGCGGCACGACCGCAACTGGCCTGCCCCCAGCCAACGCGACGTGCCGACGGTTGTATCTGCGATGAACGGAACCATGGAGCGGGCAATTGAAAAGCTGCTGAATCGAGTTCCTGCTCACTGTTCTCGTTCGGAATGATTAGTGACACTCCAGGGGTGTTAGAAACTGGGGAATTCCAGACCGCAGCTGCAGGCACGGTGGAAATGTGGGAAAGCTGCGGATTTGGCAGCTTTCCCAAGCGCGACCAGGCCGCCAAGTTTTACGCAGGCCAGAGCTTAAGGGTTCGAGCACAGAAAGGCGGCGCGCGCCATTTCCACGGTGCAAACTGCTCTGCAAAGGCTCGATTCCTCTGGCGTTACCCAAAGAACCGGTTTTCCAAAAAGTGTCACCAATCATGTGGACGAGTACACTCCCGTTACGACGACAGCAAATTAGTATATTGTGGCTGGGGCGTAAGCGGACTCTTTAAACCGATCACATTTTGTCTGACGATAGACCTCACCTGACGCGCATCGGGTCGTGAATGCATGATCTTGCTGCCACAAGCTCTGCCCAGAATTTCCCAGCGCGATTCTTTCCGCTGGGTTTATGCACTTCTCGTCAGCAGGTTCGAGCCCTTGCCTCGACCATTGGCATGCGATGGCGCAGCCAAATCGCCAACGCCTTAGGGTCAAACCGAATAGCGCCGGCTACCCTGAAGCAAGGGATGGTTCCCTTGGCTGCCGTCTTATAGATATGCTGCGGTGTAACCTGAAACAGCGCGGCCACCTCTCGGGCACGGAGCACGTTGGTTCGCCGTTCTAAGCTTTCGACGAGAGTCATAGGGAATGCCTTTCTCAGCACACCAGGCCGCGGAGTTCAGCGTGGATCCCCGCAGCGTCTCGTTGTACATCTACTTTGATTCTTAATGATTGGTCAAACGCGCCGAGCCGAAATCGGGTTCGGTGAAGCAAGCTTCAGCTTAGGATGCGTACTTTGCAAGCGTGCCGGCGTTAACCTTAGCTAACGCATCTTTTGATTGAACACCCTTCAAATAGACCATAGTCGATTTGATGTCCCGGTTCCCCATCCAACCCCTGCAGGGTTCGGATATCGATTCCGCTTCGCAAATGCTCGGTAGCAAAAGTGTGACGGAATTTGTGAAGGAAATAATTCTGGCAATACGGTCCGGTGCCACACTTATTTCGGTGTTCCGTCACACAGCGACCGCAGTTGAGCTTGGCGCGCTCGGCGACCCGCTTAATGAGCGTATTCATCTCGCTGTCCGGATTGCCCCGAGTGCTGGGGAATACCAACTGACCGGGTGTAGCGTCATTCTGGTTTTTGAGTTTCCGCAGGCACTCCATCAAGTTCGCGGGCACCGGGACAACTCGTTCCTCCCAGTTTTTGGGCGTGAACCCCCATCGTGGTTTCGCGGTCACGCGAACCACGTTGTTGCGGAAGTCAATGTCCCGCCATTCGACAAACGTGGCTTCCTGATCTCGAAAGCCGGAGCAGAGCAGAAACTTAATGACGATTGTTTCGCGCCCGCTCGAACCTTTCAGCATGGCCTCCACTTCGTCGGCTTCGTAGATGGGGCGAATCGCATCCACGTAATCTGGCCAGTCGCCACGCTGAATGAGATTGGTCATGCCACTTCGTTTGAAGAACTACAGGACGACAACCAGCTTGTCGTACACAGTTCGCTTGCCCAGCCCCAGCTTGTAGCAATGGCTCATGAATTCCAGGATGTCCTCCCGCGTAACCTGGTCTACGAAGGGCTTACGGCATGTGGTGCGAAGCAGCGCATCGAGGGTATAGCGGTAGGAGAGATAAGTGCGCTTCTTGCGGTGGGTCTGGGTGAAGAAGTCAATATTTGCCGTGACAAACCCGGCGGATTGCCTCGAATCTTGATGATCGACGGAAATGTGTCGTTCCATAACGTCGGCTCCTTATCCGGCTTTTCTTAGTTTTCGGTGGACACGTTGCACAACGCTTTCGGGTATTCGCAGAGTGGTATATCCCCGCTTAAACCGAGTCTCGGTGCTTTCCCACCTGAATACCCCCGGCTCACTGTTAAAGATCCGGCGGATAGTCCGCTCGCTAAGGCCCCACAGCTGGGCCAACTCGCCGACCGAGTAGTGCCTCTCGAAGGCAGCACTAGCTGGGGAGGAAGAACCATTTGAGCGTACAAGGCTGGGCTGGGCAGAAGATTGTGAATTCATGGCACACCATTGCTTCCTGTATGTAGGTCAGGTTTGAAAATTCGTCAAACGGACCCACTCATCGGGGATGGATTCCTTCACGTCCGCGGCGGGGTTGCAAACGGATCGCGAAAAGCGGCAGTGAGTCAGTGCAAGTTTGCTGCCGGTTTTAGCGACCAGCAGCATGCCTCACCAGCCTAGTTGAGGGCGCATGGGAACCTTTATCGATGCTACTCTTGGCATTTATTCCCATTGCCGACCACGCGTTCCGTACGCTTGTCGCTAATTTCTGCTGCCGTTCCAGCCCCCAGGGTGCGTAGTGTTTCTGTGTGATCAAAACGCTTGAATGCCCCAGCAACCGGGAGACCTCATCGAGGGGCATTCCCGCCAGCAGGTACTCCACCGCGAAGGTGTCCCTGAGCATGTGAAGATGAGCCGGCTTGGGATTTCCATCACTTTCTTTGAAGAGTTCAGGACGCTTTTCGGTGGCGGTCGCGAGGATCTTCCCGAAAATCTTGATCCAGTTCGACACCTCGCTCTTGCGCTTGCTGTGCCCACTCCAGAAGAAGTAATCAGGATGTGTGTGAGAACTCGCCGGCACGGTGCGCAACTCCTCGGCCACATCGTGCGGCAGCAGCCCGTACACTGGTGAACTTGCTTTACCTTTGACCTTCCGTTGATAGAGAAAGATGGAATTATCGTCCCTCAGTTTGTCCCGTGAAAGGCACGCGGCATCGCCAGCGCGAAGGCCGCTCCAGCGCAGAAGCTTCAGGTATGCTCGAGCACGGCGCGAATTTACGGTGTCGCCAGCCTTCCTGGGATCGCGGCTGTCGTAAAAATTAGTTGCCTCGATCAACGCATCAAACTGCTCTCGGCTGAAAGGCAGTGTCTCATCTTGTTCAGGGGTGACTTTCTTGATTTTTTTTGCAGGGTTTTCTTTGATCCAACCCTGTTCGATGCAGAAGAAAAAGAATGTGATGACCCGTTGGTGCTGGTTGTGCCGCGTCGTAGGCGCACCGTCCCATGTTTGAATCCAGCGGCGCAAGGTAGCGATGTCGAGTTGTGACAGCAACGTAATTGGGGCGTCCTGGGCGGCACACCACTCCGACAATCGGTTCAGTGTCAGTGTGTACTTGGCGCGAGTGGCTTCTGCCCGATTGAGCCGTGTGATTTCCTGCAGGAAATTTTCAACTGCGGAAGCTATCTCCACTTGCCGTTTCTGCGCCTTCGCTTCGAGCTGACGCTGCAGCTGCCTGACAGGATCAAAGGAGTCTCGGAGTTCGCGCGCCTTTTGCTCTGCTTTTTCCCAACTGCGCGTCTTGCCACTGACGAGTTTGTACTTGCCATCGCGGTAGATGTACAGCCACTTCACGCAATTGCATCTCGCCCAATCTGAGCGGTCTCGTTTTGGGCAGTTGCGGTTGTGTCGCGTGTACACCTTTACCGTGATCAGCGTACTGTCAGGGATTCGCTCAGCGTCAGACGCGACGGCGACATTTCCCGGATGTTCAGCGCTGATTCCTTCTGACGACATCTTCAAGTCCTTGGTGGGCGATTTTTTGCGGCAATCTAGCATCGGCCCAGATTTCGCACAAACGGGCGCGAAGTAAGGCGAAAACGGCCGAAAACGGCGTGAGTTTTCTTACATTTTTCTTACACTTTTCAGCTGTCAGGAGGAAACAACTTGCGGAATCAATGACTTGTGGTTGGTTGCGGGGGGTGGATTTGAACCACCGACCTTTGGGTTATGAGCCCAACGAGCTACCAGACTGCTCCACCCCGCGATTTGATGATAACAACCGTGGTGGGGAGCGTCAAACGCGCGCGCACAATATTCACGCGATATTTCACCGCGAGAAGGACGTGCCAGGGCAAAAATAGCGCGTCTCGAAAAGTCCTGACAAAAAACTGCCCCGTGCCCGATTACGCGGGAACAACTCGGACTTCGAGATATTCGCCTTCGACGCTGGTGTTTCCATCGGAAGCCAGGTTGTGCTCGCGCCACAAAGATTCCAAAACCGTGGTCAGTTGAGATTGGCCAGCCGGATCGAGCCGCGAGTAGGTCGTCATGGTAGGTCCGAAATACTGACGGAAAAGCGCTACCACTTTTTCGGGTGGAAATGGATACTTGAAATTCACGGTGTATTTTTTGGTTTTGAGGTCGGCGACGCCTGATGAAAATCGCTGCTTTACGACGTTCTCATCTCCCCACAGGACCGGCGGAAGAACACCCGGCGGTGGGGGAGCCAGCTGGGCGGTCGCACGAAATGTTTTTCCGATGAAGCCTTCGGGAGTCCAGTTGGCCATGGCGACCACCCCCCCAGGCTTACACACGCGCAGCAGTTCGGCGGCGGCGCGCTCAGGCCGCGGAGCGAACATGGCGCCGAACATTGTAATGACGACATCGAACTCTCCGTCGCCAAACGGCAGGTCTTCGGCGTCGCCTTCCTGAAATTTCACCGACAGGTTTTCGACTCCAGCACGCCGCCGTGCCTGTTCGAGGAGATTTGTGGCGATGTCCACCCCAATAACGTCAGTGCCGGTTCGAGCGGCGGGAATGGCGGTGTTGCCGGTGCCGCAGGCAACGTCAAGCACGCGCTGTCCCGGCTTCAGTTGAAGGCGAGCAACGAAATTCTCGCCCTCGCGTGCAGCATATTTCGCGATCTCGCCGAAGTCGCCCGCCATCCAGGTTGATTTCATGGCCGACTTCAGTTGCGCAAACTGCGGAGACGAGGCATCCATCCGATAAGCTCCAATGAAAAAGTAAGGTTCGAGTTAACAGGATAAAACAAAAGGCCTCCGCTCAGGCGGAGGCCTGATCGAAGGAAAAGCAAGCCTACTGTTTCATCTTCGGACGTTCGCATGCATCGACGATCTTGGAGGGATCGATGGCAGCGCTGTCCAATTGTTCTTCCAGAATGTGACCGTCTTTGCCGATCAGGAAGTTCACGCGGCGCGCTGCCTTGTACTTATCAACGTAAACGCCGTAGTTGCGAGTGGTTTCTCCACCCCAGTCGCTCAAAAGCGGGAAGGTGACGCCGATGGAATCGGCAAAGGCGTGGTTCGCGAACGGGCTATCCATGCTCACACCCAGAACCTGGGTGTCGGTAGCTTCCAGCTTTTTCAAATTCTGCTGGAAGTTTTTCATTTGCTGGGTTCAACCACCAGTAAAGGCGAATACATAGAACGCCAGCACCACTTGCTTCTTACCGCGATACTCGCTTAGGTTGACCTCTTTAAGGTCATGGCCATCGAAGTATTGCATTTTGAAGTCAGGAGCGAGGTCGCCAACTTTCGGCATGGCTGATGCGTCCTCCTTGGGGGCGGCTTTGGAAATTGGCTGCAAAAGGATTGCGGCTGCCAACACCATCGCTACGAACAGTTTTTTCATGTGTATTCCTCGACGCAAGAAGTCTAGCTCCGACTTATTGGAGTGGTCAACGTTCGCGACGTAAAATTGACAATCAGAAAGTCAGAAGCCTCATTGTCTGGCCATCTGCTCGCCAATTCTTTGGGCCAGCACCGAGTAATCCATTCCCGTGCTGTTGGTCAGCGCCGTTTCTGGCTCAACGCCGGAGCCGATGTTTCGCAGCATGCGGACAATTTCGGACATGCCGTAGCGTCCCTGCAAATATTCGACTGCTGAAAGTGACTCGGCATAGGCCATTTCAGCCTGCAATGGATTAAGGCGGGTAAAGGAATACTGCAACGCCGAAAACGGAATTGCCTTGCGGTCGAGGAACATTGGACCGAGCTGTCGCGCATACATCGCGGCGCTGCGAGGCTCCATTAGCTGTGCCAGTCCTTCATTCAGCCATGTAGGACAGCGTCCTGAGGACAACCAGTGGACAAATGAGTGCGTCAGTTCGTGGCGAAGATTTCGTTCGAGTTCGGGATCCATTGCACTGATGCCGCCAATTGGAATCCGCAGCTTGCCGTCGTTCAGGGCGCCCGCCCAGGTTGGCGCCTGGGTGATGTCCACGAATTCGGTCTTCGTATAGAGGATTACAATGATGTTCTCGCCGGGCTCGAAGCTGAGCTGGCGAGAAATGTCCCGATAGGCTGTTTCCAGCGTCGCCAGAATTTGCTGCTGAAGCTCGGGTGAGGTTTTGTCGCCTTGGTAGTGCAGAGTGAAGTGACGGCTTTCTTTGCTCCGAGATTTCTCCTCAACTTCGAGTTCCCTTTCGGCCTTGTGCAGCAACGCGGCAACGGTCGGATCTGGCGAGAGTTCCTGAGCGCGTTTCCATGCAGCGATCGCAGCACTTGTCTGATCGGCGTCGTAACGCGCCGAACCCAGGATGCGAAGCACTTCGACGGAATCGGGCTTCAAAGAGTTGGCGCGTTCCAGTTCATTTACGGCATCTGGGTAACGGCCCTCAGCAGCCAGCGCAATGGCGTGCCACTGCAGAAGATCTACGCGAGCGGGCATGGCGCGAACGGCATGTTCAAAATATCCTGCGGCCTTGTCGGCGTTTCCGCTTTGCATCTCTGTCGTGGCGGCGAGGTAGAAGGCGTCGGCGGTAGTGCGGTCGTTGTGTTGAATTTCAATTTCAGCCAGGCGCTGATCGTCGATGGTGTCGCGTACCATGATGCGGTTGCGGAGTCCAGTCCAGTAAGCATCGTTTTGTTTGGGCCCAACCGGAGCCGGGAGCTTCACTTTGTCATGTTGAGGGCCGGACGAAGAATCACGCCGGGTCAGATCCTGGACGCCGCTTCCGGAAATAATGGACCCACGAAAGCTTCCCGTAGTGACCGGAGCGTCTCCAGATTCGATCCTTAGAACTTCGTTTTTATCAATGCTGTATTGATCGTCGCCCACCCAATAGAGAATCTCGCCGTCTTTTTGCTGGGTGCGGGTTACGGAAATGGAAAGACCGCTCTTGAGATAGATGGTTTCGGCAATAAGGGAGTGTATAAGCGCCAGAAAGACGATTGCGCCAGACCGCGCAATTCGCGGACAGAGTTTTAAAACGGCTCCGATATTCTTAATTGTTATTTTGTTCTCCAAGCTATGAAAGGTTTCCTCGCTGCCAGATGTTAGGGCGAATCACTGAACGGGTCAACAGAATCGAAGCAGCAACTGGGATTGGTCCGTGCTGGTTGGCGGAAGGTCGCTAACGTAACGTTGCGCCCGGGACGCGAAAGCATTACAGTCTCACGAACACTTGGCATGAGCCTTCAGACCCTGAACGACATCTTTTTCGCGATTGCCGCCCGGAATCAGTCTGAGTTCGTGCTGCGCAAGACTGACGCAGGATGGGTGCCGGTCTCCTCGCAACAATTCGCCGCCAAAGTTGCCGGAGTAGCACGCGAGCTGCGTTCCTGGGGAATTGGCTCCGGCGACCGCATCGCCATCCTGAGCGAAAATCGCTACGAGTGGGTAGTTGCGGACTTCGCCTCCCTTCTTCTGGGGGCGGTTGTGGTTCCCGTTTACACCACCCTGACAGCCGAACAGATTGCTTATCTGCTGCGCGACTCCAGACCAAGAGTGATCTTCGTTTCGGCGGAACAGCACCTGGCCAAGGTGCTGTCGATCCGTGAACAGACAGGTCTCGAAAAGATTGTAGTTATGGATCAGGTTGTCTCGGAGCGGGCCATCAGGATGTCGGCCATGGTGCAGTCTTCGAGCGGCTCGGCCGCCGAATCGATTGCCAGGGTGATGCAGCCCAACGACCTGGCAACCATCATTTACACCTCGGGCACGACGGGAGTTCCGAAGGGCGTGATGCTCACGCACGGCAACATGGCCTCAAATATCGATGCGTTCCTTTCTCCTTTTGCGTTTCGCATGGGCATGAGATGCGTATCATTCCTGCCGCTGTCGCATGTGACCGCGCGCTCAGTGGATATGGGGCTGCTCTATCGCGGCGTAACGCTGGCGCACGTGCCGGCTGTCGATCAGGTCGCCCAGTCATTGCTCGAAATAAAGCCGGACATTCTGCTCAGTGTGCCGCGCGTCTATGAAAAAGTTCATGCCCAAGTGGAGCTTCGCGCACATTCATTTCCGAAGAAACAAATCTACCGGTGGGCACTGAGTACGGGCTGCTCGTGCCGGGAGCAGATTCTTGCCGGGGAGACGCCAGGTTCAGCCTCATGGAAGCTGGCGGACCGGCTCGTGTTCTCGAAGATTCGAGAAGGAATCGGCGGACGCGTGAGCATCTTTATTTCTGGGGGCGCGCCTCTGGGTCGTCAGTTGGCCGAGTGGTATGCCGATGTGGGTATCAGAATCCATGAAGGTTATGGTCTGACCGAAACGTCACCAGTGATTGCCGTAAACACTCCTGCAGCGCACCGGATTGGAAGTGTCGGCAAGCCGCTCGCAAATGTCGAGGTCCGTATTGCTGATGACGGTGAGATCCTGGTGCGCGGGCCATCGGTGTTTCATGCTTATTGGAACAAGCCGGACGAAACTCGCGAGGCGTTTGTCGATGACTGGTTCAAGACGGGCGACATCGGAAGGCTGGATGAAGACGGCTTCCTTTATGTGACCGACCGCAAGAAGGATCTGATCAAGACTTCAGGCGGAAAGTTTATCGCGCCGCAGCCGATCGAGAATGCGTTAAAGCACAATCCGTTGATTGCCGAGGCGGTGGTGGTTGGCGATAAGCGCAAGTTCCCGGCGGTGCTGATCTTTCCGGATTTCGCGGCTTTGGAATCGACCGCAAAAAGAGAGAACTTGCGATATGCATCGCGCGAGGAATTGATCGCGCTCACACCGGTGCGCAAATGGTATGAGGAAATTGTCGAGGAATTAAACCGGACCTTGGCGCAATTTGAGAAGCTTAAAGAGTTCCGGCTGATTGTAGAGGAACTGTCTGCGATCACGAACACCATGACCGCCAGTATGAAAATACGCCGCCGTGCGATCGAGGAGCGATTTCAGAACAAGATTGATGAGATATACGGCGAACACCATGCGTGAGCCGGTCGGATCGGAGTGTTCGACCCACAAGGCCGATGCGGCGATTTACAATAAACGTATGTCTGATGCTCTTGTTATCGCTGGGCGCGAGTTTCATTCGCGGCTGATTGTCGGCACGGGAAAATACAAGTCATTTCAGGAGACGGCGCGCGCGCTTGAAGCCAGCGGAGCGGAGATCGTCACCGTCGCGGTCCGGCGGGTAAATCTGGACCGCAGCAAGGAATCGCTACTCGACTACATTGATCCCAAAAAATACTTTCTGTTGCCCAATACCGCAGGATGCTACACAGCCGACGAAGCCATTCGCGCCGCGCGGCTTGGCCGCGAGGTTGGTATTTCCGACTGGGTGAAGATCGAAGTCATTGGCGATCAGGCGACTCTGTATCCCGACGTCCAGGCCACCCTGGAGGCGACGCGAGTACTGGTAAAGGAAGGCTTCACGGTTTTGCCGTACACGTCGGATGACGTGGTATTTGCCAAGCGATTGCTCGATGCCGGTGCGGCCACGATTATGCCGCTGGGTGCCCCGATCGGAAGCGGGCTGGGAATCCAGAATCGTGCAAATCTTCAGATTCTTCGCGAAATGATTACCGGTGTTCCGCTGATCATTGACGCTGGGGTCGGCACAGCTTCAGATGCAACACTGGCAATGGAACTTGGAGCCGACGCGGTGCTGATGAATACCGGCATAGCAGGCGCGCAAGACCCCGTGCTCATGGCGGAAGCCATGAAGCATGCAGTGATGGCGGGGCGTCAGGCCTATCTGGCGGGGCGCATGGAGAAAAAACTTTATGCGACGGCGAGTTCGCCGCTTGAAGGGGTGGTTCGGTAGAGTGCAAAAACAAAAAGGACGGCCGCAGCCGTCCCTTAATTCCTCGCACAAACCGAAGCTTCACAACATCTTGACGCTATCTACGTGAATGGAGTCGCCGCTCACTGTGCCGGTAACAGCAACGTGATGGCCCTCATGTCCGGTCAGCTTGTCGGGATTGTCAACCGTCAGCACTTTCTGGTCAGTATCGGTTACAACGACCACCTTGGCGCCTGCAGCCAGGCACTTCTTGGTGCATGCGGCGGCGCTGGCATTCGCGCCTTTGGCTCCGCACTTGGAGTCCGAAACCCAGCCGTTAACGGTAGACGAATCAGCGGCAAACGTGACGCCAACGAACATGAAATAGAACACAAAGAGCGAGACAGATCAGCAGTAGCTTTCTCATAAACCAATTCCTCCTGATTCGCGTGGTCTGCCGCACAGGCATATGCCACGATGGGCGAAACTATATCACAACCGTCGCTTCAGGTTGTTAATCAGGGACTACTTGTGGGCGGTGCGGTTCGAGGGCGCGGGCACGGCGGGACGATCCGGCGATACATAGATCACCTCCCCGGGACGAGCGTAGTGAAACTGCTCGCGGGCTTCTTTTTCGATCCGTTTGGGATCAGTTTTTAATTCATTCACTTCCTGAGTGTACTGGGCGTTTTCTTTGTGTAATCGATCAATATCTTTTTGCAGGGCCTGATACTCAGCTCGTTTGGCTCGGTAAACCACCATGCCATTCGCGGCGAAGGTCACATGCATGAACAGCCAAACGGCGAGAAGTCCGACAGCAACTGTGGCGAGTCGAGTGCGAAGAGTAAATAATTTTTCGACAACCGGCTCGGTCTTGCTCCGGAGGCTGTCGGCCCAGGCTTCAGCATGATCTGCACCGTCGGCGAGTGAACGCATCCGGGCCTCAGGCGACGGCAGAACTCGAATTTTGGTGAAACCTAGTCGAAAATCCATTGCCTGGCAGCCACGCTCAACTTTTGCAACGCCATCTCACTTGAAGCTTCCGAATAGACTCTGACCACCGGCTCGGTTCCCGAAAGCCGGTAGCAGACCCATGAACCATCTTCGAGAACCAGTTTCAAACCATCCTTGCGGACCGACTCCGCAACCCGCTGTCCGGAGAAAGTCTCGGGATCGACACGTAACTTCTCAGTAAACTTGGCTTTTACCTCCGGCGTCAATCGGAAGTTTTCCCTAATCGGGTAGAAGGAACCAACTTTGGCAAACAGGTCCCTCAATTGTTGGCCGAGAGACTTGCCTCGTTTCGCCACCATTTCGCAGCAAAGCAGGCCGGCAATAATGCCATCTTTCTCCGGAACGTGGTAGCGGACGGAAAGGCCAGCGCTCTCCTCGCCACCGATGGCAATTCTGTCCTCCTTAATCAATTCACCGATGTATTTAAAGCCAACCGGAGTCTCGTGAAGCTCGACTTTGTGGAAGGCCGCCAAGGCATTGATGAAGTTGGTGGTGGCGACGGACTTACCGACACCATTTTTCCAGCCACGGCTTTCGACTAGATAATCAAACAGCAGCGCGATAATGTAGTTGGGCTGAAGGAAAGTCCCGTCTTCGTCCACGATGCCGAAGCGGTCGGCGTCGCCGTCGGTGGCGATTCCGATATGCGCTTTGATCTGACGCATCTTTTCCTTCATGGGCTCAAGCAAATGATCGTCTGGCTCGGGCGCGTGGCCGCCGAAGAGAACGTCGCGGTAGTCGTGCACAGTTGCGACTTCGACACCAGCGTCGCGCAGAAGTGAATCTGAGTATCCGCGCGCAGCGCCCCACAAGGGATCGAAAACCACGCGCAGTCCAGCTTTCTGAATGGCGGAGAGATCAACGACTTCGCTTAGACGGACCCGGTAGGCGGGCTTTGGATCGAGCGGTTCGGATTTAGCTTTGCCAGTTCCCGGCTGCCCATCGCCAGAGACGATCTCGGCTTCGATTTGCTTAGTCACCTCTGGCAGGGCGGGCGCGCCGTCAGGGGTGGAAAATTTGATTCCGTTATATTCCGGGGGATTGTGCGAAGCAGTAAAGTTAATCGCCCCGTCCGCCTTCTCGCGAATGACCGCATAAGAAATGGCTGGCGTCGGAGCAGCATCGGCGATCACGAGCGGAGTAATGCCGTAGCTGGACAATATCTGGGTGGCCATGGAGCAGAAGGCCTCGCCTAAAAAACGGGGATCGCGGCCGACGATCACGCGTGCACCGTCAGGCTTTTGTGAATGCACATGGCGCGCGATTCCGGTGACGGCCCGGCGAACATTGTCGAAGGTAAATTCCTCCGCCATGACGGCGCGCCATCCGGATGTGCCAAACTTGATTTGTGCAGGCATGTGAGTTCCCTGTGAGCACTTAGCGAGGCTATCCCGAAGAGCGCTCGATGCTGAGTTTCGAGTTGCCACCTGAGAACGCCAAAGGCTGATTCTATATGACTGACAAGTTGCTGATTTTGACTACAGTGGGATCGGATTCAGAAGCCAGGAAGATCGCAACAGCACTGGTGGAACGCAGGCTGGCGGCGTGCGTGAATATTATTCAGAAAATTCAATCGGTCTACAGATGGCAGGACAAAGTGGAAGCGGCAGAGGAGTTCCTGCTGATCATCAAAACCGTGAAGGCACAGCAGAGCCAGGTGCAATCGGCGATTCGCGAGTTGCATTCTTACGAACTGCCGGAATGCGTGGCCATTGCAGTTGATGGTGGAAGCACGGAATACCTGGAGTGGATTACGAATTCGGTGAAGTAGGGCATTTCGTTGGCATGAGCTTTTGGCCGGCGGGAAAAGACTTTAACCGCAAAACGCGCAAAGGTCGCGAAGAGGCCGGAGTAGGCGAGCAAGCCCCTCAGTAGGTAACAAGGCACAGACGGCGGCAGTGGTTGCTGCCGCCGTTAGCCCGCTCTTCGAAATACGACCGGTCGAATTCCTTACCGGAAACTGTCTCGAAGATCTCTGCGGTCGTGCCGGATGTCGCGACGGTCGGAACGCAGGTCGCGGCGGTTACCTCGCAGATCGCCTTTATCGCGGCGGATATCGCGGCGTTCGTTACGGGCCGCACGATAATTTCCATGTCGAAGGTCGCGCCTTAGTTGATGGCGATCGCGAGCAATGTCGCGCCGGTCACCGCGCCTATCGCGCCGGTCGGCACGGCGATCGATTCGGTCATGCCGAAGGTCGCGACGGTCGCCGGACCGGTCCGAACCCAGGGCAAAGGCTGATCCTAATACTGCGAAACACAGCAAAGCAATAATTCGTCGTCGCATATCGCCTCTCTCGTTTTCCCAAGGCTCTTTGGCCTCGTGGTGAGTTCAAACCCACGGCGCCGGGCAAAGTTGCAGACTCCCGCGATTTCTACAAAACCAAGAAAGTACGTGGGTTCTACTTCGCAGCAAGGGGGGCATTCGGCGATGACGTTGCCGGATCCAGATCGAATGAGAAGGGCGGCGAAGGAAAAAGTTTGCTTACTGTTATCACTACAACACAGTTGCAGCAGAGTGCGATAAAACCGGCATTCACACCCATAAAAGGATCGTGACCACTGAGACTCAGGATCGCGACAAGGGTGATGCCTGCTACCAGTCCGACGAAAACACCGGAGGTTGCCACCTTCTTCGAGAACAAACCCAGAACAACGCCGGGCAGGAATTGGGTAACTCCCGAGTATCCCAACAGTAGCAACGAAACCAGCGTGGTGTGAGAAAACACGGCAGAGATGACCGCCGCCGTAGTTATGAAAATCACCGTAATTTTGGCTACTCGCGCGACTTGCGCATCATTCATGCCTGGAGCGATGACCGGCCGGATCAAGTTCTTAGCCAGCAATGTCGCTGCAGTCAAAATTTGAATGGAGGCTGGGACCATGGCAGTGAGTGCGCCCGCTCCGCCGATGATGCCCAGAAACCACGGAGGAAAGGTCTTCCGCACAACCGTCAACAATGACAAATCGCCATCGCGCAATCCAGGCACAACCAGCAGGGCGGCGTATCCGACAATAAACATCAACGGCAGAGTTATGTTGTAAATAGGAAGGACAATTGCGTTCCGTCTCAGGATGTCAGAGTTGCGCGCCGTAAAGCTTGCGCCAAACGATTGCGGCCACATGAAAAAACCCAAAGCGCTTAGAAGAACCGAAGACGCATACCAGGAATGCCCGAGATTTGTGGTGGCGCCGGGCATAACCAGGTGGCTAGGCTTGGCATGAGCGAGCTCGGTAAACATGGGACCGAAGCCTCCGAAGTAAATGTGCGGAATGGCGAACGCTATGAAAAGAGCGGCAAACAACAGCAAAAAGTCTTTTATCACGCTGACCCAGGCAACGCCACGCACTCCGCTCAACAAAACGAATCCTGCCACCAGGATTGAAGCCCCTATCATTGCGGGAGCGCGATGAATTTTGTCGAAGCTCGCGATTTCAACGATGATTCCCAATCCAACCAACTGAAGTTGCAAGTAAGGGATGATGAATATCACGCCGATCAGGGCAACGAGCGCGGACAGTCTCTTACTGCCGTAGCGCAACTGAAAGAAATCTGGCTGGGTTTGCAGGTGGTATTTTCTTCCAATTTCCCAGATCGGCGGAAGGATAAAAAAAGAAATAGCGTATGCAAGCGGCATGTAGGCGATGACGTATAACGCAGGCCCGCCTCTGGAGTACGCCCAGCCGCTGGCGCCTAGAAAAGTGAAGGTGGTGTAGATTTCACCAGCCATGAGCAGCCAGACGAACACCACTCCGAAGCCACGGCCGGCCACGGCCCACTGCTCGAGATCCATTTTGTGGCGCGAGCCAGCATAGAAGCCGGCGAGCGAACCGACTCCAACGATCGCGCAAATGATAAGCATTGCGACCATGCCCGCGGTCATTGCTCACCGCCTCGATTCTGGAGATCAGAGAGCTTTGCGTTTCGTGAAACCTCGACCCGGTAGGCGCTCCACAGGCAAACAGGAGTCAGTAGGGTCCACAACATAAGCCAGAAAAGGTTGAAGGGCAAGCCCAGAACCATGGGGTAAATCCGGTCCCAAAGGGGCACAGTGAAACACATCGCGACGAATGGAATGGCCGCGAAGAGGAGCGCCTTGAGCGAGGGTTTTCTCATGTTTTGACTCTGACTTATTTCTCCAGAAATTCTGCCACTGCTTTGCCGACTTGCGCATAGTCGCAGAATTGGTGGCCGCAGCCATCGTCAAGTTCAACCAGATTGGCATGAAGCAGATGCGCAAACTCGATTGCCGGACCGGGCGTGACCGTGTGATCCTCTTTGCCGACAATGATCAGAGCTTTGGCTTTTACAGCAGCGGCAGCTTTTTCGAGCGAGTCGCTATATGGCGCGGCCAGGTTTAGAGCCATCATGGCCTCGACCTGATGTATTTTGTTATCAGCATCGGAGCCTTCGTTGGCGGTTCTGGCGTGTGCGAGTCCATCGAGCGCCTGCTGTCGCGTGTGTGTCTGGTTGAAGTGCTCGGGCGTGCCTAAGAGAATTGCGCCGAACTCATATTCGGCAGCACGGGCTGGATTTCTTGTGTAATCGCCGCCATTCCAGGCAGGATCATTTTCAATGGCATCAAGCTGCGCCTGCCAATGCACCAGATCATAGGCAGCCAGGCGTGGAGAACCAACTATGGGGATTGCTTTGCCCATGAAATCCGGGTATTCGAGCATCCACTGAAAAGTCTGTATGCCACCCATTGAAACGCCCATGACGGCTTTTATGTGCTCGATGTGAAGGACTTTTGTAAGCAGTTCATGTTGCGTACGCACCATGTCGCCGATCGTAATCTTCGGAAAATGCATCCGCGGCTGGTGGGCGCTGTTCGAGGGTGATGAGGACACGCCGTTACTGAGCGCATCCACGAGAATGACGTAGTACTTCGAACTGTCGGCTAGTTTCCCGGGACCGACGCTTCCCATTAACTGCTCGGTGGTTCCACCTGCCCAGGTGGGAAGAACAATGACGTTCGAGCGCTCTGAATTCATTTGGCCGAAAACACGGTAGCCAATGCGGCAGTCCCGAAGGGTTTCGCCGCTTTCGAGTTTGAAGTCGCCGAGATCCGCAAATTGAAGCTGTTGGGCAGTAGCGGCGATGGCGGCGAGCAGGAGAATGCCGCAGTATCCGAGAAGGAATACACGTTTCATCAGCGCGGATTGTAGCAGGAGAGCAAAACAGTGTCGGACAGGAATGTCCGACCCACACAGGTCAGGCGAGTGCCTGATTGAGGTCGGCGATGATGTCGTCCGCGTCTTCGATGCCAACGGAGATTCGCACCATGCCGTCAGTGATGCCGATGGTAGCTCTTCCCTTTTCGCCGAGGGCGGCATGGGTCATGGTCGCAGGATGGGAGATGAGAGTTTCGACTCCGCCTAGTGATTCGCCGAGAGTACACACGCGCACTCGCTTCAGCATTCTGGCGGCGTTGACGAGCGATCCGGTTTCGATGGTGATCATCGAACCGAAACCTGACATCTGTTTCTTAGCGAGTTCGTACTGAGGATGATCTTTGAGTCCGGGGTAGAAAACTTTTTTTATTTTTTTGTGGCCGGCGAGAAAGTCAGCGACTTTACGGCCATTGCAGTCGTGCTGCACCATACGAACGGCGAGTGTCTTTGTTCCGCGCAACACCAGCCAGCATTCAAAAGGAGAAAGAATCGCCCCGGCTGCTTTCTGCACGAATCCAAGCTGCTCGGCCTGTTCTTTTCTGGTGCAAACCACCACCCCTCCCAAGCCGTCGCTGTGGCCGTTGAGAAATTTTGTGGTTGAGTGAACGACCATGTCCGCGCCAAGCGCAATTGGCTGCTGGAAGTAAGGCGACATGAAGGTGTTGTCCACGACCAGTTCGACTTTTTGGCTACGGCAAATTTTCGCAATTGCGGAGATGTCACTGAGCGCCATCAGAGGATTGGTCGGCGTCTCGACATAGACCATGCGTGTGGTTTCGCGGAGAGCACGCTCGACGTTTTTTGCGTCGGATGTGTCAACGTAGGTGAACTCGAAGCCGTATCCGGAAAGAACCTGATCGAAAAGTCGAGGCACGCCGCCGTATAGATTGTGGCCACAAACCACATGATCGCCCGACTTGTACATGGTACAAATGGCGTTGATCGCAGCCATTCCGCTGGCGAACACGCGCGATGCGACTCCGCCCTCGAGGGAGGCCAGGTTAGTCTCCAGCCGGTCGCGGGTAGGATTCGAAACGCGCGCGTATTCGTAGCCTTTGCGCGGTTTCCCGAGTTCGTCTTGGACGTATGTTGAAGTCGCATATATCGGGACGGAGACTGCCCCGGTGGCGGGATCGGGTTCCTGGCCGTCGTGGATGGCGCGCGTGGAGAAGCCGGGGGCCTGGGCGTTGGGCTTCGGGCGCTGGGGAGAACGTCGTTGGTCGTTGGTCGTTCGTCGTTGGTCAGGTACTTTCTTCATCTGATGTTCTGGTTAGTTCCCAAATTCCTTTCTATAGACCTCGACTATGGCGCACCCGGAGTTGGGGGCGGGATCATCAAATTCCAGACGCCGAAAGATGCTGCCATCACAAGAGCGATTATCGCCACTATTCCGGGCCATCTCCAGACGAAGTTCGTAGGTTCAGGAACCGAGTATTCACCCCTGAATACCCAACGGAACGGCCCCGGAGCCGTGAAATATAGGTAGAGAGGCAAACAGAGTAGAGAAGCAGCAATCGCAATTGCCGCAGCTATTCGTCGATAAAAAAATGTTAGCAGCAGTGCGGGGATAAACATGAATGTTCCAACATCCTTCATGTCGAGGAGACGGCCGGTAATGCTTCCTCCGCTAAACTCTGTGCCCTCAAGATCGGATCCGTACGTCCAGACCAAGATTGCGCACAGCAAACACAGAGCAGCCAGCCCGAGCGTAGGTTTTTTCATTTTCATCCGTCGTGCCTGACAGCAAATTTCACTTTGGGTGGAACTCTGACGACTGAGCGCCAACGACCGACGACCAACGACGGTTCTTAAATTCCGCCCTCAAAAATTTTCTTCGATAAGTAGCGTTCAGCCGAATCCGGGATGACCGTCACCACCCGCTTCCCTTCTCCCAAGCGCTTCGCAACTTGCAATGATGCGAACACGTTTGCACCGCCGCTCGACCCAGAAAATACACCCTCCTTCGCGGCAAGCTCGCTCACGGTATTGAATGCGTTCTCGTCGCTGACCATGAGAATTTCATCGCACACCGAGCGATCGAAATTCTTGGGAATAAAGCTTGCGCCGATGCCCTCGACTTTGTGCTTGCCCGGCGGGCCGCCTCCCAGGATCGAGCCCTGGGTCTCAACCGCGACTGTAAGTACGCGCGGCAATTTCTTTTTCATGTATCGCGCAACGCCGGTGAAAGTGCCGGCCGTACCGGAGCCGATGACAATCGCATCGAGATTGCCTTCCATTTGCTCAAAAATCTCTGCGGCGGTTGTTTGGAAATGATAATCAGGGTTAGACGGATTATCGAATTGATTGGCCATGTAGGAACCGGGGGTTTTTGCCGCGTATTCCTGTGCCCGGCGAATGGCTCCCAGCATACCTTCGTCGTCGGGAGTGCGAACCACTTCTGCCCCGAGCGCACGCATGATGATGACTTTTTCTTCCGAGAAACGCTCGGGAACAAACAGAGCGATCTTGTATCCGCGATTGACGCCGATCAGGGCCAGGCCAATGCCCGTGTTTCCTGCAGTAGCCTCGACAATCACTCCACCGGGACGAAGCGCGCCATCGCGCTCTGCACTTTGAATGATTCCGATTGCCGCGCGGTCTTTAACACTTCCGCCGGGATTCAGATATTCGAGCTTCGCAAAAATATCGGCAGATGTGGTGGGGGCCAGACGGCGGAGGTGAAGCATGGGCGTCTCGCCGACCAGGTCAGTGATATTTTCGGCAACGCGCAGGCGAGTGTTGGAAGAAACGGGCACCCTACAGGTTACGGAAGGGCCGTTAGCAGGTCAATGCAGTTATCCGCGCACAAAGAATTCAAACCCCTTCACCACAGAGGCACAGAGACACGGAGGAACGCATATTGAAACCGGAGCGAGGCCGGGGCACAAAACTGATTCTAACCGTTCGAAAAAACCTCGTTTCTTTGGTTTCTCTGTGGCTCTGTGTCTATGTGGTGAGCGACTCGTAATTGCCCTATCGTGCCACACTTTCCTGGCCAGGATAATAGCCGCTCCGGGTGCGAACAGTGAGCTTCTTATAGGGCCGGGCGTGGGCATCTACGTGGATGCTGCGGAAACCGCCGATAGATTTAGGCGTCGTTGGCTGATAAGAAATTGTGTACTGGTTGCGGATGTCGTGAGCGATGGTCGTACTGATCTGATCTACATCCCCCAAAGTCGGCGGAAAGAATGCGATGCCGCCCGTCCGGTCCGCGATCATTTCAAGCGCACGCTTGGCGTGACGAGTTTTGTCGTCCCCGAGAAGGCCTATGGCGTAAACGACGGGCCCGCTCTCCTGCTGCAGGCGATGTACTGCCTCTTCCAGGTTTTCCTGACTCGCGTCATCTTCTCCATCGGTTACTACGAAAAGAACTTTCCGTTGCAGGGGCGATTTGGCTAACTGATCAGCCGACGCAACAACCGCATCGTAAAGAGCCGTCCCGCCGCGTGACTCAACATGCTCGAGAGCAGCCTGGAGCTTCTTTACGTCGGAGGTGAAATCTTGGTCCAGGAAATATTCGTCGCTGAAATTGACTACGAAGACCTGATCGTCAGGATTGCTAGAACGCACTAAGTTGAGCGCCGCCTTGTTTACCTCGTCACGTTTTTCGCGCATCGAGCCCGAGTTATCGATAACGATGCCCATGGCAACGGGATAGTCTTCCAGCTTGAATTGACGAATCTGCTGCGGCTGGCCGTTTTCAAACACGGTAAAGTCGGGCTTCACCAGACTCGTGACCAGGCGGTTTCTGTCGTCCACCACCGTAGCGTGCAGCACCACTTCGCGAGCCTCCGTCCGGAAAACAAAAGTCCCGTTATCGGTCGCGCTGGGCCCTTGGCCCTGATCTGCAGGCGCTTGTCCAGCGGGTGGGTTGGCCGTCGCGGGAGCTTGATTCGCTGGCGTCTGTGCGGGTGCCGTACCAGTCGCCGGCGGTGGCGTTTGCTGCGCAGCTCCGGGGGCAGTCGAGTTCGGCGGCGGCGCTGGAGTCTGGGTGGTCTGGGCCGCGGCGGCGATCAGACACATGCCTGCCATGAAGGTTAAAGGCAACCTGCTCAGTATTTTGCGGAGTCGTCTATTGTGAAGACGCATAGTACCCAGTTTTGGCATATACATGTAGCGGCGGCAATCCTTTAGGAGGAAGAAGCTTAACCTTTATTTTATGCCATTTGCCGTCGTGCCCTGGGTTCTTTGGACGGTATCCGAGCACATATTGGTTGCGTAGCTCAATACCAATTTTTGTAGCGACATCTGCTAAATCGTTGGGATTATCTATGGTAAAGGCCCGGCCGCCGCTGAGCTCGGAAATATCACCCAACAACTGCGGGCCCAAGCGCTCTTCTTCGGTTTGAAAGTAATGATCATAGATCCCTATGGAATAGATCATTACGTCGGCTTCTTTCACCAAAGACTTGATCTCGCCCTCGGTATATCGACTGTGATTGTCGCCGCCATCAGAGATGATCAGAAGAGATTTCTTTGGATACCTGGCTTCGCGCATCTTGCTGACGCCCAGATAAATTGCGTCGAGCAGGGCGGTACGGCCTTTCGGCACGGTAAAGACAAGCTTTCCCTGCAGATCGTCGATCGATTGCGTGAAATCCGAAATTTCTTCTGGACGGTCGGCGAACGTAACCAGGAAGAATTCGTCCTGGGGATTGGCGGTTTTGAAGAACTGGATGACGGCTTCGCGCGCACGCTCAATCTTGCTGGCCATGCTACCGCTCATATCGAATATCACGCCGAGCGAAATGGGGGCATCCTCACTGGAGAAGTTACGCAGTTCCTGGCGGTCTTTGCCCTCGTAAACCTCGAAATTCTCCTTGTCCAGCCCGGTAACGAGTCGATTTGCAGGGTCGGTGACGGTAACGGGAACCAGCACCAGATCGACTTTGGACTTAATCATCGGCGCGTGCGGCCGGACTGTGTCTGCCAGCGCGCCGTCCACTGTTGTCTTGGCAATATCCTCGGCGCTAAGTCGAGGCCTGACATGGATATCGTCCACGTCAGAGGTCTGACCGAGCAGAGCGGGAGCAGTCAAAAGCGCGAGGACGGCAACCGCAAAGCACGAAATTTTGCTGAGTATCCGAACCGGGTAAGGTAGGGGCGCAGGAGGGAATATCCTGATCAAGGTGTTCTGAAACCCGCGCTGGTGCTGGCGCGTCATAGGGTCCCGCGAAATTGATTGCATGGTAGCACAGGCCGGAACTGAAAGCGTCAAAACTTTGTAACGTATTCCCGACACTGCGGCATACTCAATGTCTTTTGATTCCCGGCCTGTGCAAAAGTTTGCTCCCAATAAGGAGAGCGGGTTCAACTTCGTTTCAAGACCGGTTCGAAGCTGATTCCCGAGGCTTGGTACAATCTGCTGTTCCCTGGCATGGCACATATAGAGCCCTTCCGCGCCCTACGCTATGATCCCGCTCGGGTTGCGATCTCACAGGCTGCTACTCAGCCCTACGACAAGATCACACCCCAGATGCAGGAGGCCTACTACGCCGCAAGTCCCTACAATCTGGTCCGCATAATTCTGGGCAAGCGGCTTGCCACTGACGGGCCGGGGAATAACCCTTATACGCGTGCGGCAGAGTTCTTCGCCGGCTGGCGGCAACAAGGAATACTAAAGCAAGATGCGCACCCGTCCATCTATCACTATTGCCAGACTTTCCCCGTTCCGGGGGGGAGTGCGCAGGTCGAACGGCAGGGATTTATCGCTCTCGGAAAGGTCGAGGACTACTCGGCAGGCGTAGTTTTCCGGCACGAACAGACCCTGGCTAAGCCCAAAGCCGACCGACTGGACCTGCTGCGGGCCACTCGCGCCCATTTTGGGCAGATATTCATGCTTTATTCAGACCCGCAGGGGGATATCGACAAGGCTTGGGTGACCGACGAAGCGCCCATCATGGAATTGACCGATGAATACGGCGTCTTGCATCGAGTGTGGCGAATATCGAACCGTGAAACAATCGGCCTTGTTCAGAGTGCCATGAAGGAAAAGAAGCTGATTATTGCAGATGGCCACCATCGCTACGAGACAGCGTTGACCTACCGTAATGAGCGGCGAGCAGCAGCGGCATCGGCCAGGGATGTCTCGGCTCCTCATGAATTTGTAATGATGACCTTCGTGAACATGGACGCTCTCGGTCTAGTCATCCTGCCGACACATCGAGTGGTTCATGGCCTGCCGTCGTTTTCGATGGAGAATTTCCGCGAGAATGCCACCCAGTTCTTCACCGCAGACGAAGTAGATCCGTCGCTGGACGCAAGGCGAGCGACCGCGATCCTGCGGGAAGCCGCGCATACCGGGACTTCATTCCTGGCTGTAACACGTGATCGAGCGTTTTTGCTGAGCCGCCCGAAATCTCCGGCATCCGCCTTTGAAGGAGTTTCATTGCGGCAGCAAGGGCTGGATGTTGTCCAGTTGCATAAGTGTTTGCTCGAGGCCGCGCTCGGAATTTCGGGAGAAGCAATACGAGACCAGACCAACGTCACCTATGTTCGCGACACCGGCGAGGCGATGGCACTGGTCCGCGAAGGTAACGCCAATGTTGCCTTTCTGATGAATCCCGCGCGTATACAGCAGGTAAGGGACATCGCATTTGGAGGCGAGGTTCTTCCGCAGAAATCGACCGACTTCTTCCCGAAGCTACTGAGCGGGCTGACGATTTATGCGCTGGAATAGGGATGCAGCCCGCAACGCGTATTACGTTTTAGCTCTGTTTGCCAGCCTTTCGTTGTGTTTGGGACAAAACCCTTCCGCACAGATCGCTCCTAATCAAACGGTGACCCCGGCGGCGCCCTTGCAACCCGCCGCACCCGCTCCGGCTCTGGTCATGATTGACGCGGCTCACGGCGGAAGCGAGCCCGGGGCTCTGCTTAATCCGGCGATCCCCGAAAAAGATGTGACTCTCACATTCGCGCGCCGATTGCGGCAAGAACTCGCGGCCCGTGGAGTTTCTTCTACAATCATCCGCGACAACGATGCCAACCTGACCACAGACCAGCGGGCAGAGATTGCCAACGCTGCACGACCTGCGCTGTACGTCTGCTTGCACGCAAGCTCTCTGGGCACGGGGATTCGCATTTATACCGCCATGATTCCCTCGTCCGGGGACAATCGAGGACCGTTCGTAAACTGGACAACGGCCCAAAACGCTGCCAAAAGCCGGAGTCTGTGGATTCAGCAGCAGATCACTGCGGCAATACGAAATAACCGATTTCCAGTTCGCAGCCTCCCGGCGCCTCTACGTCCATTGAACAACATTACAGCTCCGGCGATAGCGATTGAGATTGCGCCAACGAATGGAAGCGTGTCCCAGCTCGCATCCACGGATTATCAGCAAATGGTCTGCGCAGCTCTGGCAAATGCGATCGCCGCAATAGCACCGTCGCTTCGACCGAAGGTAGCAGTACCGTGATACCCCGCCAACTGTTTATTGCAACCACCGTGTTGCTGCTCGTAGCCATCGGAATGTCCGTTTATCTATGGCGATTGCGATCCTCGGAAGTTCAAAGCCAGAAAACTCCGGTCGTGCCACAACATGTTGCACCGCCCGGAGGTTCCGTTGAACAGGTTACGGTTTGGGTTGCGTATGATAGCTCGGGCACTTTGCGTGCCCAAGCTATTTCAATTCCAATTTCGTCGGCACGTCAGGGGCGTGCTGAGGAACTCCTGCGTGGCCTGGTGGAACTCTACACCGCCAAAGACTCTCCTCATCCACTGCAAGCCGGCGCCGAGATCCACGATGTTTTCCTGGTCGATCCTGGGCTGGCAGTAATTGACGTCAACTCTGCATTCGTAGATGGACAGATCTCGGGCGTTCTGGCGGAGGAACTTACGATCTGCTCCATGATCCAGACCCTGGCTGCTAACATTCCCGGGCTGACCAAGGTCAAAATTGTGGTTGATGGCAAGCAACGCGAAACGCTTGCCGGACACGCGGATCTTTCTGGGTTCTATGACGTTGGCCAAGTCACCGAGCTGGCGAAACAGCTGTCTTCACAATAGGATCAACGTGTTATGGTGTAATTCCTGTGGAACTCCTGTGCAATTGGATTGCTCAGGGTTGTTATAATCCTTGCGCCGCCTTCGTCCTCCCCCGGAGGTTGTTGTATGTCCGATTTGAACTGGCAGGCACTCTATACTGCCGCGCTCGCTGAGTCCGATCCCAAAAGACTAAACATCAAAATCGAAATTGCCCAACGGGCGATCCGTCGTCGCCTGGATGAGATTCGCGACACGGATACTAGCCGCGAACGCGAACAGTTGGATCGTGCACAGCACGCCTTGTTCACGCTGGCTGCGCGGAAACGGTCTGCCTGAACTGCCTAACGGAAGTACTCACGCAAGCACTGTCTATCACGCTGCTAGAATCCCTTCATGTTCTATCGCTCGGATAATCGCGCGCCGGACCAGATGCGTGCGGTCAATATTGTTCCCGACTACATTTCAACTGCGGAAGGTTCCGCGCTCATCGAAATCGGAAACACACGCGTGATCTGCACGGCATCGGTCGAGGAGAGCGTGCCACCATTCTTGCGTAACAGCGGCCGGGGATGGGTGAGCGCTGAGTACGGAATGCTGCCCCGCGCCACGCTGACGCGAAGTCCCAGGGAAGCCGCGCGCGGGAAAGTTGGCGGCCGCACGCATGAAATTCAGCGGCTGATCGGAAGATCGCTGCGAGCTGTGACGGACATGGAGCAGTTGGGTGAGCGCACGATTCTGATCGATTGCGACGTAATTCAAGCGGACGGCGGCACCCGCACAGCGTCAATCACCGGGGGTTTTGTTGCGCTGGGACTCGCTGCGGAGAAACTGGTGCAGGCGGGAACGCTCACTGCGCTTCCATTGAGAGATTTCGTTTGCGCTATCAGCGTAGGTGTGGTCGAGGGCGAAGCGCTTCTCGATCTTTGTTACGAAGAAGATTCTCGTGCCGACGTGGACATGAACCTGGTGATGACTGGCAGCAGCCGTTTCGTTGAGGTGCAGGCCAGCGCCGAGCGACAAGTGTTTGACGACGCCCAACTGCAAACCATGATGGGGCTGGCTCGGAAGGGATTGGATTCCTTGTTAGTAAAGCAAAGGGCAATTCTGGGCGAATTGGATCCAGCGCGCGCAAAGTAGTTCCGAGTTCCTGCTTGGCGAGAGGCCTTGTTCTTTGTAAAAGCTTTCCCTGCTCCGGGGATGGCTCTTGTTCCGTTTTCGTAACAAGAGCACGATTCCCGTAATGAAAGTTGATTAGCAGGCGAAGATTGACTCACTTGCAGACTGCCGGGCGCGATATTGGAAGCGTTGACCCCTCGAGACGCTTATCCGACAGAGAATCACGCGCTCGGCCGCTTTTCCTTCTTCTGAACTTCCTGAGGTTGCAGGTTTCGCGACGGCTGCTAAAATCAGTGTGTCTTCGAGCGGGAGTAGTTCAGCGGTAGAACGCCAGCTTCCCAAGCTGGATGTCACGGGTTCGATCCCCGTCTCCCGCTCCATAAGTTTTCGACTGGACTCATTCTCGGAAGAACCTGCTTAATGCGCCCTAGGCGGTTTCCTGTAGCAACAGTTCGCATAGCGTTCGCTTCAGTTCTTCACGACACTCCGAATCTTTCACGTGGGGGAGAGCACGTATGGCCGCACAAAGAACGCTGGTGAATTCGCTATTGCTTAACACCTGGTAATTGATCTCTGGTGAGAACAGAGCAGGGTTACGGACCGGGAACTGCAGAATTTTCTCATCGGCCATAGTCGAATTCGCCTTCATCGAAAACCAGTCTGGGAACCTATTCGTCTTTTGTTCGCTACTATTCTAAACCAAGGTCGGGCCGGACGCCAGCGCCAATTTATCGTTTCGTCGCTCCATCCCTTCCTTTATCCCAGGTGCGTTCACCCAGTATTCACCAACCCTTAATTTCCTGCTAACCACCTAGAAATGGCTCTGCTGCTAGCTTCCCTGGTCGGGCGCGCCACAAAATGCCCGCGATTCTGAAGTCCGATTTGGAAGTCCATTAAAAAGAAAAGGTGACTACCATGAAGAACAAAGCATTGCCTTGTCTGGCTTTAGCACTACTGACCGCCACCGTTTTTGCAGCAGAAGGCCCCGTACCCAAGGGCGTGCGACACCTGGACCACGTATTTGTGATCGTGATGGAGAATCACGGCTATTCACAAATCATCGGAAATCCGAATGCTCCGTTCGCAAACCTATATTCAAAGCAAGCAAATTCCGCGCTGAATTATTTCGCCATTGGACATCCCAGCTCGACCAATTATCTGGAAATCGTCGGCGGCTCCAACTTCGGCGTGCGCAGCGATAACGACCCTGATTGGCATAACGCCACATGCATGACCAATCTTTCGACCGGGATGGTGGTGACCGATTTCCCGTCGAGCCCCAATGTTTGTCCGATCGCTGGCACGGGCACCGACGCCGAGACTCCGGCGATCGACCTCACCAACGAATGCCCTAGCCCCGACACAACCGATCCCTGCCCGCCGGGCCTGATTGACATTGACGGCGTGATCTCAATCAAGGCTGCCCCCGGCACCGTCGGCAAGACCATTGCCGATCAACTCGCCGAGCACAATCGCACATGGAAGAGCTATCAGGAAAGCCTGCCGCAGCAAGGCGCCGACAACGTGAATTACAGCGACGGATTCTTCACCGATGCGAGCGATATTCCTTCAGTTTTGCCCGACCAGGCGCCCACATCTTCAAGCCTGGTGAAGCTCTATGCTGCCAAACACAACCCTTTCGTTTATTTCCGCAGCGTCCAGGAAGGGGAAAATCCAAACTCGAGTCTGAAGAATGTAAAAGGATTTGAAGGCGAAGGCGGACTGTTCGAAGATCTCGAGTCCGGGCACGTGCCGAATTTCTCTCTTATTGCGCCCAATCAGTGCAACGATCAACACGGGCGCGGAAATGCCGGTCCACAGTGCGATTTTGATCCCAGCGACACAGGCGTTCAGGCCGGACTGAATCCGGCTTCAATCTACCTGGGCGATCTGGCATTACGGAACATCGTCAAAGCCATTCACGCTTCGCCGGCATGGAAAGAGGGCCGAAATGCCATCATCGTGGTGTGGGATGAAAACGATTACAGCTTCGTACCTAACGTAAACCAGGTACCTGGCGATCGTGGACACGAACTTCGGGCCGCACGGGATTTCGAGCTCACAACTCTACAATCACTTCTCACTGCTGAAGACAGTCGAAGGTGGATTCGAGCTGCCATGCCTGAATCACGCTTGCGACGAGAGCGTGAGAGTGATGTCGGACCTTTTTAGATTCGAAGTAGCAGTAAATTAAATGATGATGGAAGCCCTGCCTGAACGAACAGCTCAGGCAGGGCTTTTTTAACTTCTATTTTCCAAAGTGTGCACATGCACGCCAGTCGAGAAGGAATGCTACTCTCGAAGCTATGGCGCTGGTGATCCGTAGATCAGGCATTCATGCTGACGGTGTTTACACAACTGAGCCAATCAAGAAACGCGCCTTAGTTGCGGAATACACTGGCCCGCGATTGACGAATGACGGCGCGGATTCGATTTACGAGCACTCCCCTCGAACCTATCTGTTTGGGCTTGTGGACGGGGAGCACGTGATTGACGGCGATGGAATCGCCGCCTTCATTAACCATTCGTGCAATCCAAATTGCGAAGCTGACGAGGTTCGCGGGCGCGTGATCCTACGGGCGATCCGCCCCATCGTCGCCGGAGAGGAACTCGCCTATGACTACAACCTCTACGACGGCGATCTGGACGACCCAGCCATTTGCCTTTGCGGAGCGAAACGCTGCCGGAGCAGCATGTATGCGCCCAAGGAATTGGCGCGCAGAAAAAAGCTGACACGAAAGAAGGCCAAAGCTGGAGTCTAGCTAAGCGATCCTCTGGTCAGAAGCGCCGGATGAGGCAATCAAGGTGAGGTCGGTATCTTCTCCATGGGAATCTCTGCGAACTTGTTGACCAGTTTTGGCCGACGGTTGCACGGTGAGCGCAGCATTCAGGAAAGATTCGGCCCAGACTTGAACGTTGTGGGTGCGCACGATGTCGCGCAACAGGCGCATGCGGGAGCGCTTCTCCTCGACCGGCATGATGCAAGCGCGGTGAATGGCTTCTGCCACCGCAGCCAAGTCGTTCGGATTTACCACCAGTGCACCATGCTGCAACTCAGCAGCGGCGCCGGTGAATTCACTGATTACCACTACGCCTGTTTCCTCGACCTGGGCGGCGCAGAATTCTTTCGCAACCAGGTTCATGCCGTCTTTCAGTGAAGTCACAAGCGCGATATCGGCGGCGCGGTAATAGGTGACCAACTGCTTGCGAGTGAGATTACGGTGCATGTAGTGGATCGGTACCCAACCGCTTTCGGTGAATTCGCCGTTAATCTGACTAACCAGTAACTCAACCTCCCGGCGCAATTCTTTGTAGTTGGGAATCTCCTCGCGGCTGGGTACGACCACCTGGAGCAGGGTGACCCGATGACGCAGTTCGGGAAAGCGGCGTAGCAGAATCCTGAACGCTTTCAAGCGCTCGGGAATGCCTTTGGTGTAATCCAGGCGGTCCACACCGAGCACAAGAAACTTGTTTCCCAGTTCATGACGGAACTGGTTCGCCGCAAGTTCGACCTCCCGACTGGCAGCGTGATTGGCAAATTCCTCAAAGGCAATGCTGATGGGAAATGTACCCACTCGTGTGTGCCGATCCTCCAATTCGATGGTATTAAAGGGATCGTCGCGAGAACTGACAGCCTCCGGGAGAATTCGTTCCAGACAGCTCACAAAGTTAAAACGATCGCGGTCGGTTTGAAAGCCGAGTAGGTCGTATTGCAGCAAAGCCCGAAGAATCTGTTTGCGCCAGGGCAGTTTTTCGAAAATGTCAGGTGCCGGAAACGGGATGTGCAAAAAGAAACTGGCCCGGCCGGTGCTGCTCGCCTCGCGCAAATAACGCCCCATGAGCATCAGGTGATAGTCGTGGGCCCAGACCAGGTCTTTGCCATTAGCGGCTTCAGCGGCAGCTTGCGCGAACCTGCGGTTCACGCGCTGGTAAACTTCCCAATATTCAGGGTCAAAATTGCAACGGGAAGGCATGTCGTGGAACAAGGGCCAGATGATCTCGTTGGCGAACCCGGAATAGAACTTTGAGATCTCCTCGCGGGAGAGCGGAACAGGCTTGAAGCTGTAGGAATGGCCTCGAGCAGCCTTTTGCAATACGCCGTTGGCAGCGGGAGAATCTGCGGCCCCACCCCATCCGATCCAAACACCATGGCTATAACGCCAGATACTGTCGAGAGCGGTGGCAAGTCCGCCCGCGCTGCGAGACAGGCGAGGATTGCCTGCGCGGTTTTTTATTTCAACCGGCAAGCGGTTAGAGATTGTGATCAGCCGGCCTTCCAGAACTTTCATTTTTCTGCTCCGCAGGCAGCAAGCCACTCACGCAAGAAATGTCCGAGTTCTTCCGGCGGACGCAACCACACGTCAGCCATAGTTGGTCGGGGTTCGGTACGCACCAGAACCCCAAGTCCATGACCTTTGATGGCGCGAAAGGCATTTTCGTCGGTGTGATCGTCACCTAAATACGCGGCAGCTACTCCGGCACCCGCTTCGGCGAGGATGGCACTGACAGCGTCGCCTTTATTCTTAGAGGCTGAGCGGATCTCGAGACCCCCGTCGAAGGGCAGCAGTTGGAGGCCATATTCATCTACCAACGGACCACCCAGGCTGCGTACCTTTTTCTCTACGCTCGCTTGTTCCTCGTCAGCGAGGCCACGCCAGTGAACCGCAATTCCGCCGGGCTTCGACTCCATGCGTGCCGTGAGGCCAGCGGAACGAAGGCTGCGATTTGCAACCTGTAAGCCCACTCGCTGCCTTGGCTCAGGCGATTCGACTTCGTAAGAGCCGTCGGGATAAAGCCGCTCCGCACCATGGCTTCCCCAGATCTCGGGATGAGGATGAATGCCGCTCAAAAACAGAAGTTCGGTGGCGGCCCGGCCGCTAATCAGGACAACACGCGTCTTGCAGCCCATGATTTTTGAGACCGCGTCCGGAATCTCGCGATAGGGAAATGCGCGGGTGCGATCAGCCGTGAAGGGCGCCAGAGTACCGTCATAATCGAGCATGAGCACACGTGTCTTCGCTCGCCGAAGCTGGTCGAAGAACGGCGCACACACGTCGAAATGTTCGGCAGCTTTGACCAAAACTGGCTCTTTTGTCCAAAAAAAAATGCGGGCGTTCAATCCGGTTACAACCAGGCGACCGATGAGGTTCTCATCCGAAGCAGCAGCCAGCTTCGCGAACCTGCCACTTGCAGCGCCGAGCCAGACGAAGGGCGGGTAAATGCTAAGAGCGCTGCTAACTGACCCAGCGCCAACCCGCGCCATGATCACGCCTCGGAGTCTAGCATGTGAGCACGAGGAAAAGTCAGTTGAAAGTACATTCAAACTCGTGCATCATTTCGCGGCCGCAACCTATCGCCTGGCTCTTGCACATCGCCGCACCAAATAAGGAATATTGGCGCCTTTCGTTCATGGCTTGGCGCAGATCAGGCGAAGCCAGCAGCGAAGCTTGGTTGCCATCCTGGCGGTTCTGGTTGCCCGATTAAGTCCAACGGAACCAGCGGAGAGCAAGAAAGAATGAAATGCCTCCCCACAAGGCAAGCACGAGCAAGCGCCCACCCTGCGAGGTCAGAGTGGAGCCTTCGAGGATGGTTGCGCGCAGCGCGTCGTTCAAGGCGGTAAGAGGAAGCGCTTTAATGAAAGGCTGGACGGCGGCTGGGAACCGTTCGTAAGAAAAAAATACACCGGAAAAAATCCACATCGGCATCATCACCAGATTGATCAAGCCGCTTACGCTTTCGATCTTGCGTGCGCGACTCGCGGTCAGAAGCCCGAGACCGCCGAACGCAATCGCTCCGATTGCGCCGATCAATAAAATAGTCAGTAAAGCGCCCATGACGCGGATATGAAACATCAGTACGCCGAACCCCAACAGCAGGCAGACTTCGATCACCATCAGGATCAGGCGGCTGCTGGCTAGAGCCAGCAGAAAATCGCCGCGGCGCAGCGGGGTGGCGACGAACCGCTTCAACAATTTCCGCTGACGCATGTCCACCAGCGCAAAGCCGATTCCCCACATCCCCGAATTCATCAGGTTCATGCCGAGCAACCCGGGAATAAGAAAGTCGATGTAGCGCGAGCCGGGCTCGCTCGAAGTAAACGTTCGCGTGGTCAGCACGTCTTTACGCCCGGCGGCGGATTGCAACGACTGATCCACCTCGGCGTGTGAGAGCACGCTCTCGGGCCGCGCGGGATCAAAGTCATACTGAACTTGCCCGGGGGCGAGCGGCTCTACAACGAGATCGTATTTGCCTAGTCGAAGTCCGTTTTTCGCCCGCGCTTCATCAAGGATTTCAGCATGAATAGACGCGTGTCCGGCAGAATTCTGAACCAATGTCAAAACATTCTGGGCTTCAAGTCCGGCAACGATGGCGATCGTGGTCTTGTCCGCCGGCTTGTTGCGGAAAGCAAAGCCAAGTCCCAACGCTAGAAGCAGAGGAAACACGAATATCCAAAAGGCGACTTCCCTTTCGCGAGCCAATTCCAGCATGCGCGCGCGCAGCAGGTGACGGAATCCAGCCCATCGGCCGTTGCGGGGAACGGGCGATGGCTTCGTCTGAAGCGCATCCGTCGGCAGATTTTGTTGCGCGATGCTCACGATTAGGCGTTATTCCTCCCTCAAATGCCTGCCCGTCAGTTTCACGAACACGTCTTCAAGACTGGCCTGGCGTGTGGTCAAGTGCTGAAGTTCTGCCGAGCACTGGTCAACTCTTTCGAGCAGCGCGGGAATGGTGCGGTGCGGTTCGCGCACGCTCAGACTCAGCATGCCATCGTCATCTCTCACCGATTCCACGCCCGGAAGAGACTGCCAATCAGAAGCGTTTCCCCCGGAAGCACCGGAAAGCGCAAATTCAACTACATGATGGCCACCAAGTTTGGCGATCAGCTCCGCAGGGGTCCCCTCGGCAATTATCTGACCGTGATCAACGATTGCGATGCGATCACAGAGGCGTTCAGCCTCGTCCATGTAATGCGTGGTCAACAAAACTGTACCGCCACCGTGCTGAAAGTTACGGATGATGTCCCATAGCTGTCGCCGGCTCTGCGGGTCAAGCCCCGTTGTCGGCTCATCAAGAAACAAAATCTTCGGGGATGCGACCAGCGCGGTTGCGACCGCGAGGCGCTGTTTTTGTCCGCCAGAAAGATCTCCGACCTGAGCATCGGCTTTTTCGTTCAACTGTAGTGCGGTAAGAACTTCTTCAGCAGGACGCGGCGCGCGATAGAAACTGGCAAACAGGTCAATCGTTTCACGGACGGTCAGTTTTTCAGAAAGTCGCGTTTCCTGAAGAGAAATGCCAATCTGCTCACGGATCTCGCGCGCTTGCGATTTCCAACTCCGGCCCAGGATTGTCACTTGGCCTGATGTTGGTTGCAGCAGTCCTTCGAGGATCTCAATGGTCGTGGTCTTGCCGGCACCGTTGGGACCCAGCAGGCCGAAGCATTCTCCGGCTTGAATTTCGAGACTTAGCCCGCGCACGGCTTCGACCTTCACCTTACCGGGGTAAGTCTTGCGCAGGTCACGGCACTCGATGACGGCGGACATTGCGTCATTCTACTGGACGACAGCGGCTGAAAAACTATCAACCACGCAGGTCACGACGGAGCGCGTCGCAACGTCGATTTGCCGTGGCTGGAGGTGATCGGCAACTCCCAAATCACCGCGACCTGCTGCTGGCATGTTGAGCTGCAACGCGGTAATCTAGATCGCAAATCCAAAAGATTCTGCGCGGCTTTGATTGAAGCTCGGTGCCTGGTCACCGCTCTCAGTCGCTCAGAGGAGAACGACAATGCTGCGCAAGATTGTCCTTGTTTTCACTGTTTCCCTTTACTTCGGACCTTTAGGGCTGGCCCAGGCAACTCGCCATTTCACCTTTCATTATGCGTTCGCTGTAAAGGATGTTCCAGCGGGAGAACACGTGCGAGTGTGGTTTCCCGAAGCGCATTCAGACTCCTATCAGGACGTACGCGTAGTTTCTGCTAAAGGCGATCTCGAACTTAAGAAGAACCATGAATCGCGCTTTGGTAATGAGATGTACTACGCGGAGGCCGGCAAATCGAAATCCGGCGATCTGCATTTCGAGGTTGTGTACGACGTGGTGCGGCATGAGCATCTGACAATCGGACTCAACCGGCCGCGACTGGAGAATGCATCGTTGAGCGGAAAAGAAACCAAAGAATTTCTCGGGTCCGACAAACTGGTCCCGATCACCGGATTGCCCGCCGAATTAGCGGCGAAGGTGACCGCGGGGAAGACATCGCAAATCGAGAAAGCGCGAGCCATCTACGACTATGTTTTCGACAACATGAAATATGACAAAACCGGCACCGGGTGGGGGCGAGGCGACGTTCTCTATGCCTGCGACGCGAAGAAAGGAAACTGCACAGATTTCCATTCTTTGTTCATTTCGATGGCGCGTTCGCAAGGGATTCCGGCTCGATTTGAAATCGGTTTCCCACTGCCGGCGAACAAGGCATCGGCGGATATTGCCGGATATCACTGCTGGGCGGAATTTTTTGATCCCCAGCGGGGTTGGATTCCGGTTGACATCTCAGAAGCCTGGAAGAATCCGGTCAAGAAGGACTACTTCTTCGGCGCTCACGATGCCGATCGGATCCAATTCAGCGTGGGACGTGACCTGAAATTGAGTCCCTCACAACAGGGCGAACCCCTCAATTATTTTGTCTATCCCTATGTTGAAATCGGCGGCAAGCAGTATTCGAATGTTTCTCTGGCGTTCTCTTTTGCCGACGCGGGCGAGTCGCAAGCGGCAAATGTCACACATTAACAATTCTTTCTAATTTATTGATGTCAAAGGTAAATATCAAAATCGATAAACGAATCAAAGTGTTTCTCGATGAATTGTTAACGGAGTGTTACAATCACCGTGGCTCGAGAACGAGCGCTGCACGTCGCTTAACTGCTGTCTCCACTCTGAATGGGAACCACTGATACGCAAGCTACGACTACCGCTGACGCTGTTAACCAGCAGGTCAGGCTGGTTTTTGATCGAATGAACCGGCAGATCGGCCGTGTAGCCAAGGACAAGAAGCCGGAGAACGTACACCGCTTTCGGACCAACAGCCGGCGGGTAGAAGTGCTGGTTGACCAATTGTCTGCGGAGAACGGAAACAAGCGGAAGCTGCTCAACCGACTTTCTAAGCTGAGAAGGAAAGCCGGCAAGGTGCGTGACTTGGATGTGCAGATTGCGTTCCTGAAAGAATTGAAAGTTCCTGATCGGCAGAACCATCGCGCGCAACTTCATGAATGCGCTGGCGAAAGAGCAGGAGAGGCGATCAAAGAGACTGGGCAAAAGCTTCGACGCAGAAGACGTACAGAAATTGCGCAAACGGTTGCGCAAAGCCCAGCAGGAAATGAGTCTGAACAGGATTGATCCGCTGAAGCTGGCCTTCAACCACTTGCCTAATCCGGGCAATGCGCCCCTGACCGAAAAAGGTCTTCATGCATGCCGAATCTCAGCAAAGCATGCGCGTTATCTTGCTGAGCTTGATTCGGAATCTCCAACGGCAAAAGATTTTGTCGCAGAATTGAAGAAGGCGCAGGACGAGATCGGCCACTGGCACGACGTCTTGAAGTTGACGGAACGCGCGGAAAAATTGTTTGGCGGAGTTCGCCAGTCCTCTCTGGTCTCGGCATTGCAAAACATCGGTCGTGCCCGATTTCGTCGCGCCAGCAGCGTGCTGCAGACTGCTTTACGGACCGTGTCTGAACTTGAGCAACACATTCGGCCATCTGCCGAATCCAGGCCACAGCCCGCGCGGGCCAGCATGCGCGTTGCCGCGTAAGCGAGGCTGCGCCCTATTCTCACTCTTCGCTGTACACTGTTGCTGAATGCCAACCTTCGCTGCCGTTGACATTGGATCGAACTCCGTCCGGCTGAAGATTTCCCGCTTGGTCGCGCACCGGCTGGTTGAAATTCATGAAGACCGCGAAGTCACGCGTCTTGGCGAGTCGGTGTTTCGCAGCGGATTCCTTTCTCCCGAAGCTATTGCTCTAACGGTCAAGGTTCTGCGGCGTTTTCATCGAGCTGCACAACGGGCCGGAGCCGATTCGGCTCGCGTGGTCGCCACCAGCGCACTGCGTGACGCCCGCAACTCCCGCGCATTCCTGGAATGGGTTCGATCAGCTACCGGGTGGACGGTCGAAATCATCTCCGGCGTGGAAGAAGCTCGTCTCATACATCTCGGGCTGACGTCGGCACTGCGGGTGAATTCCTCTCCCGTGTTGATGATTGATCTCGGCGGCGGAAGCTGCGAACTCACGGTTTCGAAAAAGGGGCATATTCAAGAAACTGTGAGCCTGCCGCTGGGCGCGGTCCGGCTTACGAATGATTTCTTGCATCATGATCCGCCACGAAAATCTGAGTTGCGGCAACTGCGCAGCCTGGTGGCACGGGAAATCGGAAGAATCGCAGAGCGCATCAGCCGGGCGCGCCCGAAAGTGGTGATCGCCACGTCAGGGACAGCAGAGGCGCTGGCAGCCGTTTGCCATGCGCTGTACCGCACCAAGAGCCAGCGCGCAATGACGGTCACGCATGCGCAGATGCGGCGGATCGACAAGATGCTCAGCCGTCTGGCACTCGATGACCGGAAGAAGGTAACGGGAATTGGACCGCGACGGGCGGAGATCGTCATTGCCGGAGCGGCAGTATTTGCCGGATTGCTTGACCGCTGCAAACTCGGCGGGTTTCGCTATTCGCCACTGGGACTTCGCGACGGACTGCTCGAGCAAATGTCGGCAGAGTCCGATCGGGCCACGAGATCGGGGCGTCAGATCGAATCGGAGCGACAGGACTCCATCCTGTCTGCCGTAGAGCACTACCGCGTCAATCTTGACCACGCAACCCGGGTACGCGATTCCGCAATGCACCTATTCTCGGAGCTACGGCGCATCCATCGCCTTCCTCCGGAATACAAAGAGTGGATCGCCGCCGCCGCCATGCTCTGCGAGGTAGGAGATTACGTAAACCGTACTGGGCGACACCGTCACACCTACTACATCATTTCCCACTCAGAGATTCTGGGATACACGCTGCAGCAGAGAAAAGTAATCGCGGCGATCGCACGCTACCTGGGAAAATCGCGCCCCTCCCTAAATGACGGGCCGATCAAGACTCTGCCTCCTTCCGATCAGAAGCATATTGCGAAGGCTTCCCTACTTCTACGGCTTGCGTGGTCGTTAAACTTGGGACGCAGTGGCTCCCTGAAGACCGTTCGCGTCCGAACTCATGAAGCTTCTGTGGCCCTGACTCTCGTTCCGAAACCTCCGATGAGCGTGGATTTGGAATTGTGGGCAGTGGAAAAAGAACAAGCTTATTTCCGTGCGGTCTTCGGCTGTGATCTTTCGGCAGCCGTCGCGGCAGCTGCCTGAATGGCACGCGCCATCTTGGGAGTAAGAAACCAGTTCAGCCGCGCGGCATGCCGCACAGTTTCGACCCGGGCTGCCCCGCCTTTCTTGAATTCAACTAATGCTTCGCTGCCTGATTTCGTAATGATCCGACCCAGAAATTCTGTGATGCTGGGATTATGCCCGACCACCATGACAGCTTCCTGTTTGGCGTACTTTTCAAGCATGCGGCGAAAGTCTGCAAAGGAACCTTCCGGGCGCATGGCCGCCTCAAGCTGAAGTTTCCCTTCATAGCCCAGCTCGTTTCCAATCAGCGAAGCGGTTTGCGTAGCGCGCTTTAGCGGGCTGGAAATAATCACCTCCGGCTGCACGTTAAGGGCGGCCAGTGCACGCCCCATAGTTCCGCATTGCTCAATGCCATCCGCATCCAGAGGGCGCTTCTCATCTTTCTTGGGATTGCTGAGGGTCTCTCCGGCGCTGGCATGGCGGACAAAATAGATAATCATGAGACCCTACGTTCCTTTCGCGGCGCTGCGCGACGCGGCTTGGCATCAGACACCGTCGGGATCGCCCCAATCGTTTGTTTTCCTTCCGCCAGGGATACCAGAAAATCCTGAGCGCTGAAACCTGGGACTGGCGGCTTGCGCTTTCCGGCCGCCTGCCACGCTCGAACGTAAGAGCCGTCTTTGCGCAGCACCCGGGCTTTGATGGTGTCCGCGAGATACGCGTCCAATATTTCGTGCCGTACACGGTTTCGCAGCATCGGGTCTTTGACCGGAAACATGACCTCGACGCGCTCGTATAGATTGCGGGGCATCCAGTCGGCGCTCGACAGGTAAACCTCTTCTTCTCCACCATTAGCGAAGTAAAACACGCGGCTGTGTTCCAGAAACCTTCCCACAATGCTGCGAACACGAATGTGATCACTGACGCCACGAATGCCCGGTCGCAGAGCACACATGCCGCGAACCAGCAGATCGATTTCAACCCCGGCCTGTGACGCGCGATAAAGAGCGGCGATTACATTCTTGTCGAGCAAGGCGTTCATCTTTGCGATGATATGAGCTGGGCGGCCCAAGTGCGCATGATCGGCCTCACGGGCAATCAGGTCCAGGCTATGCTCGGCGATATTCACCGGGGAAACCATGAGCGGTCCGTAGCTGGAGTGCTCGGCATAGGCGGTAAGGAAACTGAATACATCGTGCACGGCGCCTGTGATTTTCGGATCCACTGTCATCAGGCTCAGATCGGTGTAAAAACGAGCGGTGGAGGAGTTGTAATTGCCCGTGCCCAGGTGTGCATAGCGCCGGGAAACGCCGTCAGGATCCCTTCGCACCAGAAGTGAAAGTTTGCAGTGCGTCTTCAACCCTACCAAGCCATGGAACACCTGCACCCCGGCATCCTCGAGGGCCCGCGCCCAGCGGATGTTCGAGGCTTCATCGAACCGCGCCTTGAGTTCCACCACCGCGGTGACTTCCTTTTTTGCGGCTGCGGCGATTAATGCACGCACGATCGCAGAATTCTCACTGGTGCGATAGAGCGTCTGCTTGATCGAAAGCACATTAGGATCTTCTCCCGCTGACTCGATGAATGAGACCACCGCGTCGAAAGAATCAAAGGGATGATGCAGCAGAACATCGTGGCGGCGAAGCTCTTCGAATAAATCTTGTGACTTGGCAGTCAGGCGCAGCTCCCGCGGAACAAACGGCTTGTACTTCAGGTCAGGACGATCGGTCTGCTCGTAGATGTTGAACAGCCGGGAAAGATTAACCGGACCGTCCATGCGGAAGACTTGCCAGGGCTCCAGACCAAAATTGCTGCGCAGGCGTTCAGTGATTTCGGGATCAGCGTCAGCTTCGATTTCCATGCGCACGGCGTCGCCTTTGCGGCGATTGTGCAACTCGGTGCGAACCGATTCGAGCAAATTGCGCGATTCCTCTTCCGCCAGATACAGGTTGCTGTTGCGGGTGACGCGAAAGGCGGCAGAGGAAATAATTTCGTAGCCGTTGTACATGCGCGAAGCGTGAAAGGCGACCAGGTCAGCAAGGAAGATGAAATCAGCAGTTCCTTCTGACGGCAGGCGCACCAGCCGCGGCAAAGAGCGCGGGACGGTGACGACTCCGGTATAGGTCAGCGAGGAGCGCCGACGCCGGCGGAGCAAGAACGCCACGCACAACGCTTTGTTAATGACGCGAGGAAACGGATGAGCCGGGTCCACCGTCACCGGCGTCAGCAACAGATCAAGTTCGCGTTCGCAGTAGTCTTCGACGAAGGCGCGGGCATTGTCGTCCAATTCGTGCAGGCCGAGAACGCGAATTCCCTTCTCCGAAAGTTGTGCCCGAATCTGTTCGTTCCAGCACTGATACTGGTCGGCGACGAACTGGTGCAGTTCGTCCGAGATGAGGTCGCGTTCTTCGACGAGCGTCAAACCGTCAGGGCCAGCTTCGGTGTAGCCGTCTTCAATCTGCTGAACCAGACCGGCGATCCGCACTTCAAAGAATTCATCGAGATTGCTGGCACTGATGGAAAGGAACTTCAGGCGTTCGAGCGCCGGATTGTTTTCGTCCTGCGCTTCTTCAAGCACGCGACGATTGAACTGCAGCCAGGAAAGCTCGCGGTTGATGTAGAAAGCCGGGTTGTCAACTGTGGCGCGTGCCATGCTGGAATCAAAGGAGAGACGGCAGATTGAGGCAGGCCTTCAGAGCACTCGAACGGCTCTGCCGGACACCAGTATAAAACAGAAGTCCCGCTACGAATCTCAGAGTGAATGTAGCCGTGAAATGTTAAAGGAAGATGAATTTCAGCATGAGCACTAAGTGGTTTTCTGATCAGGACGAGACACGCAACCCAGAAGAGTTCTACGGAACAATATCGCGTACAAAAAGGATATCGGTACTCCGACGCCTGCAGCGAACAGAAACCAGCTCCAATTTGTCAGCGCGTCAAAACGCGATTGGAAGCCCAAAATAACAACCGCGATGAACGGGAAAGTGAGGCTTAGCAGAGTACCAAGAATCACGGAAGCCGAAACCAACAGAAGCAGAGACCTCACCCATATCGCCAGAAACTGGAGCAGTGAGGCCCCGACAACTCCACACGCAAACCCAAACGATCCCGCAGGAATTAATGTTTCAGCACAACCGATGAACACACCAGCGGGGATGTCATACACGCGACCCAGAGGGTGCCTAGGTCCAAAACCCCAGAGGAAATAGACATAAATGCCGGAAATCAGAGTGGCCGCACAGGCAGCGAAAAGACCTGCTTGGATAATCCGTGCGAAACGACTCACTGCCGGGTTGATGTCAGTAGTCAACTGTACAAGGCTCGAGCCACGATTCAGCGAGCATCCAGCCTGGCGATTTCTTGCGCAAATAGAGGATTGGCCGGGAATTCGTCACGCAAGGAGGCAAGCAACTCGCGTGCATGCTTCATATCATGATCGCGAACATACGCGATCGCGAGCAGAATGTTGGCAAACGGCGCTAGATAGTGCCCACGATCGGCGACCAGTTTCAATTCTTTGACGCCTTCCTGCTTGTCTCCGGAGATGCCGCCCAGCCGCACCAGCCATCGCACCGGAGCGGCCATGCTCCCAATGAGATATTTGCTGATGCCGCCGGCAATGTGAGCATCGTAGTTGGTGGGATCGACGGCCAGTGTCTGGTCCGCCCACCCAGCCGCCTCTTTGGTGTAGTGCAACGATGCCAGGTTGCGTTTGTCGATCAACGCCGCGTAATCCGCCTGAAGGCCATTGACCAGCGTGAGTGAAAAAAGGGCTTCCTCGTCTCTTGAGTTTTTTGAGAGGCGCGCCCGGGCAATTTTCTCGGCTCGATCAAGAGCGGCCTGAAATTGAGCACGAGTAGCAGGGTCCGGGTTCAATTTGGGCCGGTTTTCAAAACGCTTATCAAGCTCAAAGAACTGCGATTCCAGCACGCCCAGGCGGTGGAACTCAGAAAACAACAGTCCCGCAGCGTCTGCAGTTGGGCCCATGGGATCGTCGGGATGGCTCTTCTCCCACTCGGCAAAAATTCCGTGCGCCTGAGCAAAGTCAAGGTTATATAAGAGTTGGAAACCGTGATCGAGCGGAGGCAGCGAGAAAGCAAGATCGGAAGCATCGGCTGCAAAGGATGCTGATGACAGCAGTAAGACTGCGAACCCGAAGGTCATCATCTTTCGCCGCATTTGGAATCCGATCCGCATCAATCAGCCTCGAGTTCCGGGGCCGTACAAGTATAGATGCGTTCTGTTCAGGCATAACGTTGAATTCCTGTCAAAGAGTTGTAACCCCTGGTGCAATGCGGACAGTGTCGATAGGCCAGGGCCATTTCGTTACTGATGGAGTCAAGAGCTGTACGCCAAGTGCTATGGGCCAAAGCCAGTTCAGCACGTATAATTTCGCCACCTCTCAATGCCTCTCATCCCAGGAACCAAGCTCGGTCCTTATGAAGTCGTTTCGGCTATCGGCGCAGGCGGAATGGGTGAAGTGTATCGCGCCAAAGACACGCGGCTTGGAAGAAATGTCGCCATCAAGGTGCTGCCGGAATCATTTGCGCGCGACAGCGACCGACTTCTGCGGTTCCAGCAAGAGGCGCGAGCGGTAGCAGCGCTCAATCATCCCAACATACTCGCAATTCATGACATCGGGGAGCAGAACAGCTCGCCGTATCTGGTGTCGGAATTGCTCGAAGGCGACAGCCTGCGGGTGGAGTTGGAGCAGGGGCATCTCGGCTCGAGAAAAGCCGTCGATTACGCGGTGCAGATTGCACAGGGACTGGCGGCGGCTCACGAGAAAACTATCGTCCACCGGGATTTGAAGCCTGACAACATTTTCATCACCAGAGATGGCCGGGTAAAAATTCTGGATTTTGGTCTGGCCAAACTCACGTCCGCTGGAGAGTTGCCGGAATCGGCGACACTGACCAGCGCCGTGACTGAGCCGGGAAAGGTCATGGGAACGGTCGGCTACATGGCGCCCGAGCAGGTACGCGGGGCCAATGTGGACACGAGGACGGATATTTTTTCATTGGGCGCAGTGCTGTACGAAATGGTTTCGGGACGACAGGCGTTCAAGCGAGACACGGCGGCAGAGACCATGACGGCAATCCTGAAAGAAGATCCGCCCGAACTTGACGAAGCCACACAGCCGGTCTCGCCGGGAATCCAACGAATCATTTCGCGATGCCTGGAGAAAAAACCGGAGCAGAGATTTCAATCGGCGAAGGACCTGGCCTTCGCGCTGGAGGCAATCACAGGAACCGGCACGAAATCGGCCGCCAGCCACGCAATTGTGGATGCGGAGAAGTCTGGTTCGTGGAAAAGATGGGCAATACCTGTTGCGGGAATCCCGCTCGCATTAATCATAGGAGCCGGTATCGGCTGGCTTATGCGGACCGCGCCCTCCGTGGTCGCACCTTTCAGACAGGCATCTTTCCATCGCGGAGAGGTTATTCGCGCGCGATTTGCGCCTGATGGCAAGACCTTGGTGTATTCGGCGAAGTTGAATGGCGGCCCGGTGGACACGTATGTGTTGCGGGAGGACTATCCCGAACCGGTGGCGGCGGGATTGCAGGGCGCAATCGTCGAAGCGGTTTCGCGCCAGGGCCAAATGGCAGTGCTGGTAAACCCGCAATATTTCGCCCACAAGTCGTGGTTGGGAATCCTGGCCACGACGCCCATGGGAGGCAGCGCTCCTCGCGAAATCATGGAGAACGTCTCCGAAGCGGATTGGGCTCCGGACGGAAGCTCAGATGGCGGTGATCATTCATCCTCTTGGTGACGTTAACGGAGGGTGGCAACTGCAGTACCCGATCGGCAAGACTTTGTGGCAGGGCGAGAACTGGATCAGTGACGTGCGCGTTTCCCCGGATGGAAGTAAGGTCGCATATTTCAGGCATCCGCCTAATATAGATGATCGCGGCGATGTCATGGTCATTGAGGGCGGCGGGAAGCCGCGCGACGCTCTCCAGCGATTGGGAATCGCTGGCTGGCTTGGCGTGGAGCCCATCGGGAAAGGATATTTGGTTTTCAGCATCGGGAACCGGGCAGCAATACTGCATCCACGCGGTTGACCTCAGCGGAAAAGAGCGCACGGCTCATTGCGGAGCTGCACCCACGGTCATTCAGGATTTCTCCGCGAGCGGGCGGGCGCTGGTGATGGCAGAACAATCACAGAGTGTCGATGGCGGTCATCGAGCACGGGTCGAATGAAGAAAAGGACCTGACCTGGCTGGATTTCGCCTACAACCCGCGATTGTCAGCCGATGGCAGCGAAATACTTTTTACCGACCAGACCGGGCAGAGCGGTTCCCAGTACAACGTCTATGTCAGAAAGAGGGACGGCTCGCCGGCGGTGCGAATCGGGGAAAACGGATTCGGCTCAGACATTACCGCGGACGGACGATTCGCGCTGCTGGTGAAAGCCGATGACCCGCAAATGCCGCGTGCAGATCGTTCCGGTAGGACCGGGCGAGAAGAGCGTATTACATTGGGACGGCGTACAACCGATCTGGGCACAATGGTTTCGCGACGGAGAACACATTCTGCTGGTGGCCAGCATCCCTCCGGGCCATCCCATCTCGCTGTATGAAACCGATCGTAAGGGAACGCCGCCGAAACTGATTGGGGAGGGTGGTTTTGGTCGAGCCGGTGCGTCCCCCGACGGTGCATGGGTTGTCTATCAGAAGGACGGCAAATTCCTGCTGCAAAAGATCGGCGGCGAACCGAAGGAACTACCGAATATTACAGCCACAGCAGTGCCGATAGCCTGGGGCACCGACGCAGAGCATGTCTTCATGCAGGAGAAGCAGCAGGGTGAGATTCGTATCGGAAAGCTGGATCTGAAAACCGGCAAGATCGAGCCATGGCAAGTAATCAGGCCAAAAGACCAGGTCGGATTAAGAGGGAACAATAATCCGGCGGCAATAACTCCGGATGGCAAATGGATGGCATATGCCTACGGCAACGAACTTGGATCAGCTGTATGTGAGCGATGGACTGAAGTAGTGGTTTGACCGCGTTCTTGCCCCTCTGCTAAGGTCAAACGTTTCTTGTGATGCTCGTGTGGGTCGGACATTCTTGTCCGACCAAAGTTTGACAGTTAGGTCCAGAGTTTGTTGCCCGCAACGCGGACAAAGCCTGCCCTGAGCGAAGTCGAAGGGAGTGTCCGCCCCACACGGTCCGTGCAGGAACAGAATCGAGTCTTTATTTATGGCCCTTAAATTCCGCGGTGTGGATTTCATTGAATTCGATACTCTTCTCAACGACGACGAACGCCTGGTCCGCGACACGGCACGCAGGTTCATCGAAGACAACCTCATTCCCATCATCGAAGAGTGCAACCGCGCCGGCCGATTTCCTCGCGAACTGGTCAAGCCGATGGGCGAGCTTGGATTCTTCGGCGCCAGCCTGAAGGGCTACGGCTGCGCGGGGATGTCGAATGTGGAATATGGCCTGGTCACTCAGGAACTGGAACGCGGCGACTCCGGCGTTCGCTCGTTTGTAAGCGTGCAGTCGGCGCTAGTGATGTATCCCATATATGCGTTCGGCAGCGACGAACAAAAGCAAACATGGCTTCCTGCGATGCAGAAAGGCGAAAAACTTGGCTGCTTCGGATTGACCGAGCCCGACTTCGGCTCCAACCCCGGCGGCATGAGAACCCGCGCCCGCAAGTCCGGCAATGAATATGTGCTGAACGGTGAGAAGATGTGGATCACGTGCGGATCGATCGCTGACGTTGCGGTGATCTGGGCAAAAACTGACGATTCAAACGACGGCGATTCCATTCGGGGATTCCTGGTCGAGACTGACCGCCCGGGATTTCGCGCCGAAGATATTCACGGTAAGTGGTCGTTGCGGGCCTCAGTGACGTCTTCCCTTTCCCTGCAGGATGTACATGTGCCTGCGTCGAATCTGCTGCCGAAGAGCGGCGGACTCAAGTCGCCCTTGATGTGCCTGAATCAAGCACGCTATGGAATTGCATGGGGAGCGATTGGCGCGGCCATGGCTTGCTACGATTGCGCGCTGCAATATTCGCAATTCCGCAAGCAGTTCCACAATGAGCCGATCGCCTCGCGACAATTGGTTCAGGAGAAGCTGGCGTGGATGATCAGCGAGATCACGAAAGCACAGCTACTGGTGCTGCAAGTCGGCAGGCTCAAAGATCAGGAAAAAGTTAAGCACCAGCACATTTCGATGGCGAAGCGAAACAACGTCTGGATGGCGCTCGAATGCGCCCGCCTGTCGCGCGACATCCTCGGCGCAAACGGCGTAGCCGACGAGTACCCGATCATGCGCCACATGATGAACCTGGAGTCAGTCAAAACCTACGAGGGCACCCACGACATCCACACGCTGATCATTGGCCAGAGCGTGACCGGGATTGACGCGTTTTGAGGGACAGGGTTGGCCGACGCGAGACTAGGACGGATCCAACGGCTTGAACGCCCGCCTCCGATCGAAACTCGAAAACGGCGCAAAGTTGATGGCCGCTGAGCCACCGCTGTCCCGTGAAAGCATGTAAAGCCCGGATTCTGACCCAAGCGAAGTCGCTATATCCAGTAGAGCGGCAGCACAGACTTGTGGAGCTAACACACCCATGTCTCCAGAAAATGCGCGGCCTCTAAGCTCTTTATAAAGCACCATCGATGCGCGAATATCCTCTAACTCGCCAGTGAATTCCGTTCCTGCTGTTTCTTCCAGCGCCGCTGCATCGCACTCGATGAAAATGGATTGATACTGTTCCGACGGCGAATTCAATACCTTGATGAAGAACTTTTCTGAACCCCGAGCCTTCGTTACCCAATGATTCCTGTGTAGCATAGGCGTATCAATTGGCCCGGTTGCTATGTATGTGCATTTTGCAAGTTCTTTGCCGTCGAATAATGACATGCAGAAATCGATGCCATAGGCTTTCGAAGGAGCATAAAGAGGCCTCCTGCCCCTCGCGTGAAGGCCCTGAAATGATCCGACGAGGACATAGGTCAGCTCAACGTCACTTCTGACTTGCAATTTCGCATTTGTTGACATTACTGCGTGCAGTACCTCAGTTGTTCCCAGTACATTCAGCCCCAGTACCCGCTCTCTGCGAATCACGTCATGTTCTAGGAACGTTCCGAAGTCGTACACTCCGGCGCAATGAATCAGGTACCCAACGCCTTGCTCTTTGACTCCTTTATTTTCGACGACAACTTCTCGCTTAGCATCGCCTCGAAGCTTCTTAGGCCCCCAGGGCAACGCAACGGGTTCAGGTCGACAGCTATCTGCTGAATGTTGGTGATCTCGGTGAAAGCTGGGTTGATGGCCTTGTCAATAGTGATCACCCGCGCGTCGGGCGCCCGAGTCGTATACACCCGGACGAAGGCCTCGCCCAATGAGTATCGCGAGACCCCAGTCACCACTGCGCTTTTGGCCATGATGGTGGCCTCCGCTATGGAAGTTTTGTGAATGAAGTCCGGGTAGCCAGAGGCTGAGGACGGGCCAGACCCTTGGGATAGAATGACCACGTGGCTAACGGTGATCCCAACGCGGCCTTAGATCAGGAACTCCCTGACACGAAACCAAAGGACGATGCCTTTCTTCGAAAACTGGCCTGGGATTATTTCGCTACTCACGCTTCTCAGAGAATGTCGATCTTCAATTTCTACATTGCTCTTTCATCGGTCGTCACCGCCACCTACTTTGCGAGCTTCAAGAACGATTCTAATCTTCAGTCAGCCAGACCGATTCTAGCGCTTCTGCTTCTTTTCTTTTCGTTCATTTTTTGGAAACTCGATGAACGCAACAAGGTCTTGATCAAGAATTCAGAACGCGCGCTCCGATTCTTCGAACGAACCGTTTCGGGCGACGTTGAAACCAAGGTATTTACGAAGGAAAAAACCGAAACTGACGAAAGACGCGCGCGCGTACGTGGAATTGGCAAGTTACTGTTCTGGCGTCTGCATTTAAGTTATTCGGACTGCTTCAATCTTGTCTTCACGGCGTTTGCTCTCGTCGGTTTCGGTGGATTGATTCCTGCGATCTACGGTCATCTGCATTTCAATCAGTGGTGTTCGACAGTCCGTCATCTCCTTTCCTCTGTCTAATGACGCGGATGTCGGCTTCAGCTCATCTTTTCGCGCCAGACTGGTGGCGCCCTTTTTCCTTGCTTCTAGCAAGGGCGCTCTGGGGGGCACGGTTCTTGACAATTCGCATTTTGCGAACTACCATATTCGCAGATTGCGAACTTCGCCTTCGAGGCCTGAGTGCACATCATCAGCCGCAAACGGCTCAAAGAAGCGGCATTGCGCCATCCTGAGCTGGAATCGGCGCTGGATGCTTGGTTTCGGATTGCGAAGAAGGCGTCGTGGCAGAATTTGATAGATGTGCGTAAGACATTCGCAAACGCCGACGCGATGGACAAGTGGACCGTGTTCAATATCAAAGGCAACAAGTACCGGCTGATTGCGGAGATCAATTACAGGTATCAGCGTCTGTACATCCGCCATGTGCTGACGCACGCTGAATACGATCAGGAGAAATGGAAACGATGAGCACCGCAACCAGCCGTCCTGAATATGCCGACCTCCTGGCCAAGGCTTTGCCGTCTGTGATCCACAGCGAGAAAGAGAATGAACGCTATTTGGCGATGCTGGAGGAATTGGACCAGAAGGGCAAACTGTCTCCGGCAGAACAGCGCCTGGCCGAACTGTTGACGTTGCTGATCGAGGATTTCGAGGAAAAAGCGTACGCCCTGAAACCCGCCAAGCCAATCGAGATATTGAACGAACTGATAGAAGCGAATGGTCTGAAGCAGAAAGATCTGGTTGATGTGTTCGGAACTCCCAGCATTGTTTCCGAGGTGCTGAATGGCAAGCGTGGTTTGACGATTGAGCACATCAAGAGGCTCAGCCAGCGGTTTCACGTTTCGCCGGAAGTATTTTTCTAGCTTTTGAAAGGGCTCGGCCCATTCGACTTCGCTCAGGGCAAGCTTTCCGGCCGAGCCGGAGCCATTAAGAAAGACGTTTCGGCTTTAGCCGCTAAGTTACATTCTGGTCTGTGTCGGCTGGATTCCGCCAGTGCGAAAATCAGGTTCCTCGACTGCGCAGGACGATTCGCAAGCGAATCATCCCTGCTCCGCTCGGAATGACAATTATCAAAACGACCGTAGCGGGGCTATCCAGCGTGTTCGCGAAAAAATTGTTCGCGGTGGGCGGTGTCGCGGAAGGCTTCAGTTCCTCCGGCGCGTGTAACCGAAAGCGCGCCCGCTCGATTTCCGGCCGCGAGACATGACTTTATATCTGTCAGCCGCGAAGATACTCGTGAAGAAAGCCGGCGTCGAAGCTGTCGCCGGCGCCGACGGGATCGACGGCTTCAACCTTCAAGGCCGGACTCGCCCACTGTTCGTGTCCTCGCCGAGCGATTGCGCCTTCCGCGCCCAACTTGATCGCAACCAGCGGAACCACGCGAGCAAGTTGCTCGGCGGCTGCCTGAATTTGCTGCTCCGGTTGAGACGCATTGCCTCGCGCGCATTGGGTAAAAGATACGTCTACATATTGCAGAGCCTCGCGGATGCCGCCGTCCCAACCGTCGTCGGGATCGTCGTTGCAATCGAAAGAAATGGTAAGTCCGGCGGATTTCAACTTTTTGAATAACTCAGGCACATCCGCCTGCAGCCCGCGCTGCAAGTAATAAGAAGAGAGATGGAAGTGTCTTGCCGACGACAGATAGTCGAGATCAATATTCTTCATTTGCAAATCGAAGATGGTGCCGGCATAGGTCAGCATGTTGCGCCAGGAATCACGCTGCATGATGACCGTGAGGCCGGTTTTGCGTCCGGGCAGAATCGCAACTTTGCTGACATCGGCTCCAGCAGATGCCAGGCGAGCCAGCGCGAGTTCGCCAAACTGATCGTCGCCAACGCAGGAGACGAACCCTACGCGGCTGCCGAGCGATGCCAGGTTGTGCGCGACGATGGACGACGAACCACCAAGCGTCACATTGAAGTCGGAAACCAGAAGCTCGCGCTCCCGCGGAATTTCGTCGGGAGTGCCGTAGAGAATCAGGTCCAGATTTAGTTCACCCGCGATGGTGACATCGAAGCGGCGCATCCACTCTCCTGAAAAGAATGTACAAGGAAGTGGGGTAAATCGTCACCTGGAAAGCCGCAGCAGCCCGAAGCGCTCGGGCACATGAAATGAATCGCTCATGACCGGCTGCCACATGATTTCCTTCGAGTCGTGCGGCCCGGCTTCGGTGCGATAGAAGTTAACGCGGAACGTATTTCCTGCTTTCGCCGGACGCGTGTCGAGAGCCTTGAAAGGAATTCTCATGGCCGCGTACCAGACATGATTCTGTTCGTCGATGCGGGTGACGTGCTCGAAACCAGAGTTCCATTTCCAGCCGTCTTCGTGGTGCGGTGCGTTGAGGTCGATGTCAAGGTCGATCCATTCGTTATGAGGGGAAAGCTCAAATTCTTTGTAGCGCTTAATGTCCTTGAAATCTGAACCGATAAATACTTCGGCGACATTCCAGTTCCACAGCTCGTAGGTTTCGTGCTCGGTGTCCGGCGAGGGTTTTAAGTAGAGATTCTTGTAGGGACAAACAAACAGGAAATAGATGTCGGTCCTGGTCCAACGGGAACGAACCTCGGTGCGATATTCAGGAAGCGGCCGCCCCTGCTTGTCCGATTGCGCATAGACGGGCTTGGCTGGGCGCCAGAACGGCGAGGCGGGATTGGCATCGAGCGGAACGTTGGCGACAGCTTGAACACTTTGGATGACGGGTTTGTCTTGAGCTCGCGCGGAGGCTGCCAGCGCGAGACACATAGTGATCAGTAACAGGATTTTCATCGGCGAACTCCGGCGACATGATTGAAAGGCAAGTTTTCCCACTCGCCCCGAAACCAGTTTGCGAAATGAGGAATGGCTCTTTCCGGAGATTCGATTTCCGGATGCCACTTCTTTTCCCATTCGAACGAAACAAAAGCGTTGTAACTAATAGCGTCAAGGACGGCGCGAATTTCAGCTATGGGAAATTGACCTTCGCCGGTCAATACGGGTAACCACTTGTTGCTCATCTTGCGCAGGTCTTTGATGTGCACATGGCAAACCGCAGACTGCAGTGCGAGGCCGTGCTCAAGCGGACGCTCTCCGCACTCTATGAAGGCGGACGCCGAATCCCAAACCAGGCCCAGGCCGGGGCAGGCAGAAAGAAGCGATTGCACCTGCGACGCGGACGAGAAATCACCGTGGGTCTCAAGCCAAACGCTCACGCCTGACTGCTTGGTGTTTTCGAGGAGCGTGTTGAGGGAATCTGCCAGCCAGCCCTCCGTGGCGGCGCGTGTGGATACGGAATCGATTCTGTCGCCAAAAACCCGAATTCCCGGGCGAATCCAATTCGGCGGCGAGTTCCGCCATGCGCACGCCCTCGTCAATCCAGCGCTCGCGCTCAGATTTCTGAGGGGAATCAAAGCGGCAACTCGTATCGAGACAGCAGACCACCAGCCCGGAATCTGCAATCGTTGCGCGCGTTTCCTGCAGCCCTGTGGCTTGGAAGCTCGGAAGCTTCCACAGAGATGCTTCGCCTTCGAGAAAGCGCAGTTCAACTCCGTTATAACCGGCGCGTACTCCGATATCGAGCGCTTGTGACAGCGTCCAATCAGGACAGCCGAGTGTGGAGAAACTGATCTTCAATCATTCCGTCCGATACTTATGTCATTCGCGAAAGCATAGCGGTCGTGACTCTGTGCTTTACTGACTCTCCACGGAAAAATCGCTCCAGGTCGTCGATCAGATCGTCGGCCATCTCGTGACGGGCATTTTCAGATCCGCCGCCAATGTGCGGTGTGAGAATCGCTCCCGGCACGCGGCGAAGCGGGTGCTTCGGCGGGAGCGGTTCGACCGGATCCGTGACGTCGATGGCGCATCGCAGTCGCCCGCTGCGAACTTCGCGGGTAAGCGCGTTGAGGTCGATCAGACCTCCTCGAGCAACGTTGACTAAGGTTGCGCCGTCGGGTAGCCGCGACAGGTTGTTGCGATCGAGAATGCCGCGAGTCTGATCGGTCAGCGCTGCCGTCAACACCAGCAGGGTAGAACGGCTCAGCACGGATTGCAGGCCGGCGAATCGTATCGGGTAAGTTTTAGCCAACTCGCGCGAGGCGAAGGGGTCATAAACTCGCCAGTGGAAATCGAATCCGCGCAAAAGATCGACGATGGTGCGCCCAATTCTGCCAAAGCCGATCATGCCCAATCCGCGGCCAATTAAAGATTCGGGAGTGCCGTGCAAATGCACCTGGTCATAAATTCTATTGCTCGGCGTTCGCAATGCCTCGCGGTAGTAGTCAACTCCCCTGCCACAGTAAAGAATGAGCGCGGCGCCGAGTTCAGCGGTCGCACGCGCCATGGGCTCAGGAGCGGTCGTGATCGTAAGCCGGTCGAGCAATGACCCGCCAAAGCGATTCCTCACCTCACCGCCGCAATGTGCGATCACGCGAAGGTTCGGCGCAAGCCGGAGCAGTTCGTCGCCAAAACCTGGGCTGTCCCATGTGGTGATCAGCGCGTCGGCGGCAGCAAGGTCGCGTTTCAGTCCCAGAGTCAGCCAGCGAGCGGAGTTGCGCTTCAAACGGAATCTACGGGCCAAGCGCCGCTGGTGCGCCGCAGTGAAAAACGACCGGAAAAGCACATCCGGCGCGGAAATGACCAGAAACCGCTTCGCCATGAAGCGAAATTTTACTATGTATTTCTTTTTCTGTCGTTTGTTTGTTTTTACCTTCCATTTTGCCTGGACGAAGCAGTATAAAAGAGGCTCCAAATGCAAACCGCCAATGCTATCGACTATGTGGTAATCGGCTGTTACGCGGTGCTGATGGTGCTGGTTGGACTTTATGTGGCCCGGTTCAATCGCGGCGCGGCCGAGTATTTCCGCGGAGGAAATCGCATTCCCTGGCTGGTTGCCGGGCTCAGCTCCTTCATGGCGGGATTCAGCGCCTGGACATTCACCGGAGCGGCTGGAGTCGCTTATCGCGCGGGCATCGCGGTCATCGGTTTATACGTGGGCAACGCCTTGAGCTTCATGCTTGGATATTTCATTTTTGCGGCGCGGTGGCGTCGCAGCCGGATCACCACGGTAATGGAGTATCTCTCATCTCGTTTCAACGAGACCACACGCCAGACTTTTTCGTGGACAACGGTTGTCGTTCAACTCTTCATGAGCGCCAGCGTGCTGTATGGGCTCAGTCTATTCGTTTCATCCGCCTGCGGCCTGCCCGTGCTCTGGACGGTGATCGGCGCCGGGGCGATTATCATGTTCTATTGCGTGATTGGCGGATTGTGGGCAGTGGTGGTCACTGATTTTCTACAAGCCTCCATCCTGATGCCGTTCTGCATGGTGCTGCTCATTACCGCGCTCATTCGCGTGGGCGGGATCGGCGGATTTGTGCATTCGTTGCCGCCGCAAATGAAAACCATTCATGTGGCGGGGGAGTTTGGCTGGATCTACATACTCAGCTGGACGGTCATGGTTTCGTTCGGCTACAACACCAGCGCCATGGCGCAGCGTTATTTCAGCGTGGACAACGAACGCTCAGCCCGCAAGGTCGCACTATTGTGCGCCGGGTTATTCGTTGTGGGCGCCTTTCTGTGGTTTATTCCGCCGATGGCCATGCGGATCGTATATCCCGACCTACACAGCGTCTGGCCGGGACTGAATAATGTAAGTGAAGCTGCGTATGCTGTTGCCAGCCTGACGCTGCTTCCGCATGGACTGATCGGAATTATGATCGCCGCCATGTTTAGTTCGACCATGGCGAACGTCGGTGCGAATTTCAATGTCAAGTCAGCTATCTTGACCAAGGACATCTATCAGGCTCTCTTCCGCAAAAACGCAAGCGACCGCGAATTGCTGATCGTCGGCTGGGTGACGACATTCCTGGTGGGCAGCTTCGCCGTTACCGTGGCAGCGATCATGGCTTCGACCGGGCAGAGCGTATTTTCAGTGATGATGACATTCAACGCGCTCATTTCCCTTGCGTACGGACCGCCAGCGCTGCTCGGACTTGTCATTCGCAAGGCGCCTGCGTGGTCAGGGCTGGCATCGTTTGCAGTCGGCATCGTACTGGGAGTTCTGGGATCGTTTGTTTATCACTGGACGCTGATTCAGCAGGTCGCGATCATCATTCCTTCGTCGTTCGGAATATTTTTTCTCAGCATGTTATTTGACCGCGGTGATAGTCCTGGGCGGGCGCAGCTGTTCCAGGCACTGAATACCCCAATTGACGTGGAGCGGGAGTTGAAGGACTCTCCGGATTACACAGCCGAAGTATTCCGTTTTCTCAGTCGAACCATCGCGGTGATCGGCGGGCTCAGCCTTCTTCTGTTGTTCACGGCATCCGGGCGCGATCGCGCAACGGTATTTTGTTTTGCGGCAATCACGTTGCTGTTAAGCCTTCTATTGAAGAGCGTTCATGGAAAGCACAGTTCGGCGTCTTCCACAATTGCTGCTAAGGTCGAAAGCGCAGGCTAGGTTGATCGCAGTTTGCTGATATTTGAGTCTGTCATTCCGGAGACCCTCAAGTCTGAGGAACCTGGTTTTCTTCGCTGCTTCAACGAAAAGAGTTCCTCACCGCTAGCGCGGTTCGGAATGACAGGCTCGGTTTGTTATCAGTGGACCGTGACCGTTACCGTTGCCGTGCTCCTGTCAAACTGGTTGGTGGCATTTAAGGTGTAGGTTGTGGTGGCGGCCGGAACGATGACGGTACTCGTCCCGCGGACCGGGCCAACCTGTGGCGCGATGATGTTATAGGTGCTGCTGGAAACGCTCCAACTTAAAGTCACTGGTTGTCCTGCAGTCACGCTGGTCGGATTCGCGGTGAAGCTCGAGATAGTGGGCGCCGAGCCTGTGGGTACGTTTCCGGGAGTGTAGATGGTTCCCTGCTGCACCACGTCAAAATTGGCCGCGGTAATTGATTTCAGCAAGTTCAGATTTGTGTTATTCCAGCGATCGTCAGGCGCGCCGCTGATGAAGATAGCGCTGCCGTTGTCGGCGAGAATCATCCCGTACTTTTTCAGGGCGGTCAGAATTACCTGATCATCGGCCGGAAACCCGGAAATGTCGAAACTGGCCTTCAGGCGCAAACGAGTACCCATCGGCGGGGCGCTGGTGCTGGTATTGGTAGAAGCCCAATGGGTCGCCGGCAGAACAAACGCCCTTTGCGATGCAGGCACGGTGAAGCGCAAAGCGTGATTGATTGCTCCCGCCGCCACTTCGTCGTAGCGAGCAAGTCCGACGAATACCGGCAGGCCCGCTGCATCCGCTGACGTCCAGGTATAGGGACGTTGGTCGTCGATGGTCATGTCCCAAATGCTGGCTTGGTCGGCGCTCCATTTTCCGTTCTTCACGCTGGCGTTAAACAGTTCGTATAGCCAGCAA
>CAVWQE010000010.1:0-352564 GCA_963757135.1 uncultured Acidobacteriota bacterium | reverse complement strand
CCGTCTTTGTCGAGCACTAACACGTGGCGGTCGCCGTTGCCGGGCTTGGGATAGCCTTCGATCAATGCGTTCGCAGCGATTGGTTCCGGACCAGGATCACTTTCGTCGGCATATAGACCCAACGTCACGTTCACTTTCGCCTGCGTGCCCGCGACAACCTGATACGGAATGCCGATGGTCTGATTCCGGATCTGCCCTGAGCCGAAATCAGGATGAAGCGTTACGGTTGAACCGATGAAGTTGATGATGTTGGTGGAGTTGGGATCGACAGGAAGCGCAGAGATGTCTGTGTTCCAGAGGTTGTCGGCGGGGAATGGTACAAACCCGTTCAGGCTGGTGAGTTGCCCTACGGTCATGCCGCTGCAGGTTCCGGCCTGAGCGAACGAGGCCGCTGAAAATGTCAACACTACGGCGACTGCAACTGCGAACATCGCTCTTCGCATAACGGCTCCTCTGAGCGCGAGCCGCACAGCTTGGCAAGGCACAACGACTCGCCCTCGGCTGGTGGTTGGAAGTTCGGGGACTCCTCTGTTAAGAGGAGCCCTCATGATTTGGCGGCGACGAAGTGAGGCAGTTTGAAAACCTAGAAGGTGATCCGCAGCCGCAGGCGCGTGGTGCGGCGGCTGTCCACCCCTTCCTGAGAGAACGTTGAGAAGGCGCGACCGAAATCCGGGTTTCGGTCGAATGCAGCGAGCGTTTGGCCTGTGGGGTCGCTGGGATCACGCGCTAGCATCGGTCGAAGCGTGTTCGGATCTATTTGAATGTTGAACCCGCCAACATAGGAGAAACTGCTGTCGGCGAAATCCAGGTTAGGCATGCGTATGGGGTGGTTGAAGATGTTGTTGAAGTCCGCGCCGAGCTGGGCCGTCACCCGCTCACCTAGCTTAAAGTCTTTGTGGAGGCCAAAATTCGCTCCCCAAGCTCCCGGTCCCCAGAGAAAGTTCTTTCTGGCAACTCCGGGATTTGTAAAAACATCGGCTCCCATGGTTGGGGGCAGAAATGCATCCGCGTTGAACAATGCATCTCCAACGTGCTGCTTGTAATTTCCGACAACGAGTGGTCTGTAACCGATAAAATCATCAAAATCGCCCAAGGCACTTACCGATGTCGACGCAATATTCCCTGGACCTACAAAACGTGCGGTGTTTTCGCAGTTCTCGCATAGCCAGTACGGGGTGAATGCGGTGCCGCTCTTGGCAAACATCTGAAACGTCGTCTGCCAGCCGCCGATGACCGCGTCTGCCCAGCCAGACATTCCGCTTCCAAAAGCTTTGCCGCGGCCCACCGGCAAATCATAGAGGCCGTAGAGAACGAAACGGTGGCGGGAGATCCAGGCGTCCTGCGTGTAGTCACTCTCAGGATTGAATGGGTCATAAGGAACGCCACCGAGGCTGGAGTTCCCGCCGTCAACGCCGGTTGATTTCTGGTCGGCATACGTGTACGACGCACTAAACATCAGGCCACCGGCATAGCGGCGCTCGAACTGGATTTGGTAAGAGTTCGATTGGCTATGGCCGTAGTTTCCATAGGCCAGAGCGAAATCTCCGAGCGTGGGATAGGGCAAGCGGGCAAAGTCAGCGGCCGAAGGCAGACAATCTCCTGCATCAACATCGCATGCAGTTGCTCCGTCGCCGGTGGTGGTGCCCCATGGCGTATTACTAGGAGCAATTTCATTCAGGTCCACACCGCCAATAAGGCCGTGCGCCGTAACCCCCAGGTAAGACAAGCGAACGGACGTCTTGAACCCGAGCTCTTGCTCATAGGTCGCGTTGTACTGCTGGACGGTGGGTGCGCGAAGACCAACTGGCACGGAGTTGCTGGAGAATGCGAAAGCACCGACCAAAGATTGGTCGTCTCCACCGGTCAAAGGTAGGGGCCAGGGCTGCAAGGGAGTGCCTAAGTCCTGCTTTGTATGTGCAAAATTGAAGGAGTTTGTAGCCAGTGGGTCGCGAATTCCCTGGGCTGCGCTGGTTGGGAAATAGAGCCCATATCCACCGCGGATTACAGATTTGTCCGTTAACCTGAAGGCGGCACCAACGCGAGGCGCAAAGTTGTTCTTGTCGGTCCGGACCAGGCCGCGGCCAATCCCTAATCCAGACTGGGCCGCGGTTACAACGGGCAGCGTAGCCGGAATGATTGGATCGATATACTGGAGTGTTTGGCTGGATGGAACGATGAACCGCCCGGTATTGTTATTGAATGTTGGGTCGAAGTTCAGCATGATGTCATGCTTGTCAACCCACGGGCTGACAACTTCATAGCGTAGACCGAGATTCAAGGTCAGCCTCGAACTGAACTTCCAATCGTCCTGGAAGAAATACCCTTGCTCCCAGTTATGGGCGTCCATGATGGGGCGGGCGCTGGGAATAGACGTGACTCTTGTGGCAGGTTCTCCGAGGAGGAAGTTCGTGAACGGGTTCACGCCACTGCCGGTGTAAACGATCGAGCCACGTGGATTGCCACGCCCTGCCACGAAGCCGTCCTGACCCACGTTGCGAACGAAATCAGCCCCCATTTTGAAGTTGTGCTTGTTGACCACCCAAGTCAGGGTGTCGCCGAATGTCGCGAGATACTGGCTGGTCTGGCGATCCGTATTGCGGTCTGCGTTGCGGCCAAAGGTCACAAAATTGGACCCGAGATTGATGAAGGGATATCCGTGCGTCGAAAGCTGCGACGTGCCCACGACGGCCGCATAAGCATCAATTGCATTCTGGTCAAACCCTATGCTGGAAAGGAAACCCTGCAGCGTCGTGTTGGCTTGCGTGAAGCTGTTTTCGCGATTGAACCCGCCGCGCGCTTCGTTAATCAGCGTACCGCTGAACATGTGTACGTAAGAACCGGACAAAGTATTGTCACGAATGTCTCTCTGCTGGAGACCGAGGCCTGTCATGGGCTGGAACACAGGCGCAGTACTTCCCACTGAGCCTTGGCCGTTGTAAACGCCGTAAATGTGATCGTTGTCCGATAGATCGTGATCGATGCGAAGCGTGCCCAGGTCGCGAGTTGACCCCCCGGGGACAAGAGTTTGGAACAGATCTGCGATCCGGCCATTACTGGGATTGATGGCAACTTGAGTACTAATTTTGGGAAAATAATTCTGAATCAGTTGCTGCACGTTGGGGTTCAGGAAGCGTGAAGGAATGGTCAGAAATTGAGTGCCATTTCCTTGATAGGTGTCGTTCGCCTTTTCGGTAGAAGTTAGCTGGCTTTGAATATCGGCGGGGATGGCCGGCAGCGCGGCGGGGTCTAGCTGCGAAAAATCCCCGGTCCACAACGACGGGTGCGGCAGCTTGTTACTGGAGAAGCTAACCGGTTCGCGATCGTAATTCCGCTCGTACGCCATGAAAAACCAGGTTTTCTTCAGCTTAGGAATTGGTCCACCGAAAGAGGCGCCAAGGTCGTTGAAGTTGAAGTATGGTGTCGGGAATTTAGTGACGAATTGGGTGGGCACGAAACCGCTTTGAGCGATCTTGTCCTGTGTCTCCCAAGCAGCTAGCGCGGAGTTTTTATTGTTGTAAAAAATAGACCCGTGGAACTGATTTTGTCCGCGCTTGGTGCTGATGCGGATATTTGCGATTCCCGAGTATTCGGCGCTGAAATCATTGGACATCACATTGACTTCGCTGACCGCTTCGAGAGAAGGCTCGCTGGTAGTTGGAGAACCAAAAATGGTGTTGGTTGCACGTTGCCCATCGATCGTGAAGGTTGCACCGTAACTTTGGAAGCCAAGAAACTTGAACTCGCCTGAATCAACTCCCTGGGTAATATTGGGATTCAGGTACAGAAAGTCGTAAACATTGCGGCTGTCGCGCGGGAGATCAATTATTGCGCTGCTGGCGATGGTGTTGCTGATGGTCTGGTCGGAAGTGTCGATGATGGGCGCTTCAGCCGTGACCTCCACATTTTCGGTAGCGGTCGAGACCTTGAGAACTGCATTGGCAGTCATGACGTCGCTTCCGTTCAGCACTACGCCGGTGATGTCCTCGGTGCTCATGCCGGGCGCCGCAATCTTCACTCTGTAGTTCCCGGAAGGCAAGCCGAACATCTGGTAATCGCCACCCGAGTTGGTCTTGGTTTGCCGGGTCGCTCCGGTTTGCATGTCGAGAATGGTCACACTGGCATTGACAACCACGGCACCGGTCGAATCTTTCACGGTTCCACGAATGGTGCCAAGGTCGGTCCCTTGTCCGAATCCCAAGGGAACGAAGAAGAAACAAGAGACGGCCAAAGCGAAAACGACGAGTCTAAATTTCATAAAGACACTCCTGTAAAGACTGCCAGCAGCGATACGGAAAGTAAAAGTAAATAAAAACAAGTATATTGTTGTCAAGAAAAAAGTAAACGTAAGTATAATTAGGGGGCAGAAAATCGGACCGAAGCGAGTTGATTGACCGGAAACTGCTCGAAATTATAGATTTATGGCTACTTCAATGGCTCAAGAGACTGATTTCAGATTATTAGCCGAGCAGCGACGCAGAAAAATCATCGACTTACTTGAACAAAAAGGACAGGTAACGGTGCGCGATCTGGTGGACCGTTTCGGCGTCAGCGCGGTCACAGCTCGCGGAGACTTGGACGCCCTTGCTGCAACCGGTTCCGCAGTCCGCTCTCATGGCGGCGCGGTTCGCCAGTTGGAAGCCAGCCAGGATTACCCGCTTCGATTTAAAGAGACTCTCAACCGCGGCGAGAAGATTAAGATTGGCCGGGCGGCGGCGGAGTTGATCAGGCCGCATGAAGTTGTGATTCTTGACTCGGGTACCACGACGGCGGAAGTAGCGCGTCAGTTGAAGGCGCGCAAGATTCAGCCCGTCACCATCATCACTAATGCGTTGAATATTGCGTCCGAATTGATGGACGCGGCCGGAGTCTCAGTGATCGTGATTGGCGGCTTGCTCAGGCCGGTTTCGTGTTCATTCGTTGGACCGCAGTCGGAAATGATGCTGAAAGAATTTCATGCGGACAGACTTTTCCTTGGAGTTGATGGTTTCGATCTGACCATCGGCGCGTCAACTCCCGACGTGTTCGAGGCGCAGCTCAATGGAATGATGATGCAGGTTTCGAAAGAAGTGAACATCGTCGCGGATTCGAGCAAACTGGGAAGGCGGAGCGTTTCGCGCATCGGCCCGCTCGAAAAAATTAACCGCCTGATTACGGACAATCGCGCGCCTGCGGAATTTACAAATGCGCTTCGCAAAAAAGGGGTCGAGGTTCTCATTGGGTAGCCATTGCTTCGCGCGCCAAGTGATATGAAAGCAATCGGTCGGGCATCAGAAACACCTTCAGAAAATCCTGCTGCGCTTCCTTTTCCTGGCCCAACGCTCGATTGAGCATGCCGTGGTTGTAAACCCACCACCCAGCGAACGAACTGCTCTCTGCCATGCCGCGGGCCTGCTGCAATGCTGATTCCAGACGTCCTGCCCACTTCGATGAATCAAATCCGGGAAGTTGCTTGGCTGCGAGCCAAGCCCATGCGATTTCACCTGAACCCGGCTTCCCTGCTGCACTCGTGAAATGTTGTCTAGCCTGATCGGGCATGTTGCACTGCATTGCCATTTCGCCCAATAAATAGTTGGTTCGAGCCGAGTTGATGAACGGTTGCATGCCATCGGATGTGAAAGAAACACCCGAGACCGGCGATCCGAGTTCATGCGCAATGGCGCTTGCCTGATCGCACTGCCTGTGCCGCGCCTTATCGAGTGCGCTCAGCAATTGCACCTCAACCCAGACCTGGCGGACATTGGTACCGCCTTCTTCGCGTGGGAAAAAGCGATCATGAAATAACGCAGTCGACCGATCGTAATCGCCGGACTCTGCCAGATTTAACGCGAGCTCGAACACCATGCTGGAGGGCATCTTCGCCTGGTCTGGGTACTGTTCCAGCGCGTGCACGCGCTCCGAACTGGGTTTCTTCAGAATGCTGAGGGCCTGATCCGCGCCGGTATAGACGGCTTCGTTTCGCGGATCAGAGTGAATTCCGTGGGTGAATGCTTCGAGTGCAGCTTCAGGATTATCTTTCACATGCAGCAAGGCGATTCCCATGCTCGCATCGAGCACTGGAATATTCACATTTGCGTTATGCGCCGCCTTCCACTCGGACAACGCTTCATCCGTAAAGCCTTTAGAAAAATAGAGCGTGCCGAGAAGATAGTGTGCGTGAGCATCGGCAGGATTTGTCTTGACAGCCGCACGCAACGCTGCGAGGTCTTGCGCGCTGCTCGGAAAAATGTAGTCCATCGCCAATGACGATGTGGCTTTGTAATCAGCGGCCGGACTTTCGCCGAGTCTTTCCCGGCAGTACGCGCGATAATACCCGAGCATCGGATTACTCGCGGCAGCCGGCGTACCGGGTTCGCTTTGATCGGCAACCGGCTGAGGATAGGATCGCGAAAGCACGTTCGAGCGCCTTGCTATCGAGTCCCAAACGCATGTACGTTGCGGCGACATTTAAGATGCGGCTACTGTCATTTGCAAGCTGCTGCAAGTCGGCATTACCAGTCTCTTCCCGCAGAACGTAGCTGAGCGGAAAACTAAGCAGGAAGTGCTGGGAGAGAGAGCGCGCATCATTCTTGCGCAAAGCGTTTTCGACCGCGGCCAATTCCTCTGCGGCACGCGCGTCATTCGGATCTGATTTCACTGATTCGTTCAGATATCGGTCAGCCTGCGCCAGATCTTTTTCACGCGCCGACAATTCCGCCAGCCGCACAGCGGCAGCCGCCCTCCACTGCGGCAAGCGATAGGCGGCCTCCAGAGCATTTCGCGCCTTGTCGTTTAGTTCAAGCCCTTCATAGGCGAGGCCCAGATAGTAGGCGGTTTCGCCATCGGTCATATTCCGGCCGCGGACTTGCTCCAGGTATTTTGCGGCATCTCCATAATGAAGCAGCGTGACCGCGAGCCGGCCCGCAGCCTTCAGGCCTGCGTAGTTGTCAGGACTCTTCTTCAACAGGTCGGAAAAGGTTTGCCATGCAAGAAGCAGCTCTCCGTTCAATTCCTGCCGCTCGCCGACTTGAAGCCAATCAGCCGGCGTCCGATTTTCAGGCGCCGGAATCTTGTATGACGTTTGCGGGCCCACTTTGACGTCGCTGAGAGGAGTCCAGTCGTAGTGATCTTCCGTCTGCCGCATCAGGACATTTCCGGATCGATCTCGTATCTCAAGCGTGTATTTCTCTTGAACGTCGGGGATGGGTATACGCTGCGAGAATGTCTGCTCGGGAATCAGATCCGCGCGGCCGCTCCAAACCGGTTTCTCTCCCGCTAGCACTGCAATGGTCGCGGATGGAACCGGCTGATTTGAGTTGAACCCAACAACCAGATTGCTTCCGTCTCTGTTCAGCGCCAGAACCCCACTCAGATTTGCGCGCGTGATGCCGCCAATCTCGCGCACAGGCATCCAGTACTCAGAAAATTCGATCGTACGCCGCGGTTCGAGGAAGGCATAGGTTTCCTGATTGCGAAACAGGCCTCCCTGCACTTCCACGTACGCGCTGTCATTGTCGGAAAGCGCTTTGCGCCAGTCGAGGCCGTCGGCATCGACTCCCCATGACCAAGTTTTCTTCCCGGGGAGAGCATCGTAATCGGCAAAATGGACCGTGCCGGAATTTGTGTGCGGATTCCAAATCCCCATGAAGCGCTCGCGGCTGCCGTGAACAAAGAGCGACACCGGGCCATCGGTCTGGTTGCGAATGATACTCAAATCGCGTCCGGCGGAATCAACCGGCCATGGCTGGACCTCAGTAAATCCGTGGCTCGCAGCAAAACGCATCGGATACTCGATGTGCGAATCGTCCCAAACTTGCACCCCGGCGTTGTTCCACCAGTAGAACCGATGGCGGACATTACTCCGGTTGTATAACTTGACGCGTTGTTCAAGGACGGTGGATTTCGGCCGCAGCACCATTTCAACGCTCCACTGCATGCCGTACACGCGATCGATGTTGCCGACCGTCACCGACGCACTGCCATCGCTATTTTGTGCAAATGAAAAATCGATCGGCGAAAGCGACATCCAGTTATGCGAAACCGGGAAATTGAACTCGTCCCCAAACGCTGCCCAGGCGCCCCGGTATCCGATGTTCGCTTTCTTTATCGAAGGATTGGCGTAGAACATCGGCCTGCCATCGATCTTGTCAAAACAGGTATATAAGTGGCCGCCGAGGTCGGGCAGAATGGAACACTTCAGGTATTCGTTTTCCAGAAAAAGCGCACGCCACTTGTGTTCTGTACGTTTGTCCGTGAGGTTTGTTCGCAGCGTGTACGGATAGTTGAAACGATTGGTAGTGAGCTGATCGAAGGGTGGGTTAGGATCTGGCGGGCCTTCCTCATATGTGGGCAGCATCAGAGTGCCCTGCCACACCCGTACTTGCGCAACGCCTGATATTGCCCCACCGGCAATAAGCGCCCATGCCAATAAATGTCGCGCCGACTTTTTCATTAGGCGGAGAGATGCAGCTGACGGGCCGCATTCTCGAAATAAACTTTCTTCAAGACTGGCTCGGGCAGTCCGATGCCGTAAATCTTCCATCGCCCCTGCGGAGGAACCTTGGCAGGCGCGTAGTCGAAGTATTCGTCATCAGTTTCGAGAAAGCGATAGTAAATTTCGTAGAGCTTATCGTTAAACACCTGCTGCGGAAATTCGTCACCGTGCGGAGTCGCGTCAGTTCCGAACAAAATCCTGTCCTGATACTTATCGAAAAATTTTCGGGCGGTGCGCGGCTGCCGGCCTAACTCTCCGATTCTCGCGGCAATATCGACAGTCATGTTCGGGAAACGGTCGAGATTTTCCGACACGTTGGCAAGATCCTCGGAAAAATTTCCCACATGCAGAACGATGAACTGCGTCTTAGGATGGCGGGCAAACATGCGGTTGCGCGCTTCAATCAGCTCGGCATTGCTGGGAAAATCGTGGTCGTAGAAAGACCAATCCGGATGGTTACTCAATTCTTCGTAGCGTTCATTGAAGCGGTCGGTCGGGGTGAAAAACGCAATCGGATCGGATATATGGATCGCGACCGGGATATTCAACTGACCGCACGCATCCCACATGGGATCGAAGCGGTGGTCATCAATTTTGACGAGCGTCCCTGAGGTGATGTTCTCACGCAAATAAAGCCCGAGGGTCTTCAGTATTTTCAGGCCGCGCGCACCGTCGCGGTGTGCGCGCACAATGGCATCGGCCTGCATCTGCGGATAATTTGCTTCCTTGAACTTCTCGTAAATCGGCTCAGTGAAAGTGTAGAAGCGGCCGGGATGTGCCTTGTCATATTTCTCCACGGTTTCGACTAATCCAGAATCGTACCCGCCGGTCAGGTTGACCATTGCTCGAATGTTCTTGCGATCCATGATCGCGAGAAGCTCCTGCGGAGAGCCCAGGAATTGACGTTCGGCGGAGAGCTCAACCCCGTTCTCTGACTTTTTTGCGACGGTGATGTGGGTGTGTATGTCGATACAAGGAAAATGCGGCCGTTCGATGTGAGTTTCGCGAACGTGGAGCATGCTTTTGGGTTCGTATTCGGAAAGCGGCAGCGGTTCCGGTTTAGCCGAACCGTTTGTTTTTTCATCCTGGGATGCGACCGCGTCTGTCACCTCGGCGTTCGCCAACCTCGCCGCGGCAGACACCAAGCCAGCGCTGTAGAGCCATTGACGCCGATTAATCACTCTTCCTCCCATTGCCGAACAATGTATTATCGCCGGGTATTATCGCCGGCGTTCACGGGCACGTGCAATTTAAAGCTCTGAACCACACGGTTTATTACGCCGTCTTCCGACGGAGAGTCCGGATGAAGTCCTTCTTCCAAACAGCGAAAGAAGGCGAGCAACTGCCCGACCATCACGTGGATCACAGAAGAGTCGTAATCGCCGACTGCAGACAATCCTGGGCACTCAATCACTACATCGTTGCTTCGCACAAGGTCCCGAGGAACATTCTCGCCGACGATCACTTTGAGCAATCCGAGTTCCTTGTCGTTCAATTCCTGCAACAAGTCTGCTTCATAGGCCCGCAACAGAGGATCTGAAGAAAGAAAACAAACTATCAGCGTGTCCTGATGGGCGAAACTCATCGGGCCATGGCGAAATCCAAGATAGGAATCGCAAAGCGTTGCGACCGAACCCGCTGTCATCTCCAGCATCTTAAGAGCGGATTCGCGAGCTGCACCCATGCCCGGGCCTGTCCCCAGATACACGGCTCTCCTGAAATTTGCCGAGGCCAGAGACGCGATTGTTCCGAAGTGTACGCGCAATAGTTGAGATGCAATTGCGCTCAGCGCCTCACAGGTACTTCGGTACTGCGATGCGAAATCAATTAGTCCCAAAGAACGCGCCGCCAATACCAGATTCGAAAAGCTGCTAGTCATTACCAGGCTGCGGTCGTTGGTGGCATCGTCGAGGGCAATCACATGAACTCCCGCCTCCTCGCGATAAACGTCCGCTAGGCGGCCGTCGCGGTTGCAGGTGAGGACCAGATGGCGAATGTTGCGGTTCTCATCCATAAGGCGTGAAACTGCGCCGACACTCTCTGGACTATCGCCCGACCGCGCCAGAGAGACGACGAGTGCTGGACGTCCGGGAGGCAATGCATCAGCGCCATAGGTGAGCAGGGTGCCGCCTCCAATGACCTCTGCGACGGTCCGCCGTTCGCGCTTGATCGCAGGCAGAACACAGTCGCCCGCGAACTCAGAACTGCCCGAACCGGTGAGCACGAGCGCTTGAATTCCCTCCACGCAGTCTCGCAGCTCTGCTGCAGAAGCGATCATCTGTTCAGCAGTCTTTATCCAAGTAGCGGGTTGCTGGCAAATTTCACGAAGCGTGTGGAAATATCCGGCGCTGTGCTGCTGTTCGGGAGACTTGGAGAGAATTTCAGCGGCCCCAGGGTGAGAAATCGCGAGCTGTTCCAGCCAGCTCTGATCAGCTAGCAGCGTAGCCAACATCCGAGACTCCAAACCCTTTCGCAAAAGAAAGTCAGATCAGAAGCAAACACAAACTATAGCAAGAAAAAGAAATTATCAGAAACATTTTTTGAGGACCCACGCCTTAGTGTCCGGGTTCCATTGCCGGGGTGGCGATGTCCAAAACCGCTGGTTTCCCATTTACATTCCCGTGCCAGACGCTACCGCCAAAGGTAGTCACATAAATAGAGTTTGGATCTGCAGGATCGGGAATTACGCGGTGCCCCCATTTAAAATTGAAGCCAGGGATACGCGTCCAATGCTCCCCGCGGTCAACGGACCGCCATGCGGAGGACTCAAATCCTGAAGCATAGAGAATCTTCGGATTTCGCTGATCGATGGTCACATCGTAAACGTGCCGGTCGCGATCAAGTACTTGACGCCAACTCTGGCCGGCGTTATCGGAAATAAAAATTCCGCCGCCCTCCCCGTGCATGCCTGTGGCTCTTGCCCAAGCAGCGAGATAAAGGCGGTTCGGAGACTGAGAATCGATCGCGAGCCCATTCGGCCCGTTCACACCTGCTGGAAGCGGGATTTTTTTCCAGCTGTCTGCTCCGTCCCGCGAACGATACAGTGCTCCGTCACCATCATTGCCGATGCTGCCGTCCTCGGAGCGGCGCGCAACGACAAGGTACAGCGTCCTGGTCGAATCCATCGCCAGCCTCCATGCGAACGGCTGAGACTGCGTGATGCCATTGTTCTTCAGAGTCCAGGTCTTTCCTCCGTCCGCACTTTTGTAAACGCCCCGTCCCATTGCGGCGACATACAGAACGCGGGCGTCGGGTGGGCTGGATTCATCCAGCAAAATGTGAGTGGGCGCAGTCTCATCCATCCCGCTATTCGACTTAGTCCAGGTCTTTCCTCCATCGTCGCTGCGGCATACGCCGCCTCTGTAGTCCAATACTCCGCGTTTGCGCCACATTTTCGGACGCGGTAAATCGTGCGTCCAACTATTCACGCTCCATACGCGCCCGCGAACTTTGGGATCGAACACCATCCAATAAGTCGTATTCAACCATTCTTGCGGCACCCCAGCGGTAGAACTTTGCCACGAGTTTCCACCATCTTCGCTGCGGAAAAGGCCGATGTCGGTATAAGCGATGAACTGCCGTTTCGAATCAAATGGGTCCCAAAAAACACCATAGTTAGTAGTGACATCAAGTCCGGTTGATGTCCATTCGGCGCCGGGGACTCTACGTGAATAAACCGCGGTCCAGTTTGCGCCGCCGTCGGTAGTTTGCATATTTCGCCCGAAATCGGTGCCGTAAGCAAGATTAGGATCCTGATCGGCGACTCCGAGCTGTAGTGGATTTTCGCCCCAGCGCGGCCCAAAGCGTTCGCTGATCCAAGCGTCGTGAATGTTAGCCGCGACTGTGTTCCCTTCTTTCCAAACGAGTTGCCAACTTTTTCCGCCGTCAGTCGTCTTCGCCACGCCCGACCAGGCTCCCTTATTCTTGCGAAGACTGTTCAGCCACTGACTTCCCTCAAGATAGCTGTATGAAACGTAAGCAACCTGCGGATGATGCAGACTCGTAGCCACCGCCCTAAATTGCGCACCGTTGCCCGGGAAGTCGGCTTTTTGCCATGTAACCGCCGAATCGGTAGAGGTAAATAGTCCTTGCTTGGAGACCCCGTAAATTATCGACGTGCCGTGTTCGTCGAATCCGAGCGAAACGTCGGTTAACTCGGAGGGCGTGGTCTTGTTCTGCAATCCGGAAGAATTTCTGATGGCAACGAAGTGCGGGCCTGCAGCAAACAGGGTTCGCGATTCCCGCGGGGAGTTGGGATCGATCCAAAGATGATGCGGCTCCTCAGGAAGGCTATTGAGCTGCCGCCAGGTCTCGCCCCTGTCTTGCGAAGAAAACAAACTTACGGTCTTGCCATCTCCGGCCGCAACGAAGAGCATGTGATTATTTGCAGGGTCAATCGCCAACGCGTAAATTGCGCCGAGAGGATCGGGCGTGGCTATGATGGTTTCGTCAGAATGGTCGGAGTTCATTCGGACGCTTCGGATAGCCGCGGGCTTGGGATAAACCAGTTTCCAGGTTTCGCCGGCATCTGTGCTGCGCCAAAGATTTCGGGTACCGGCGTAGATTGTTTTCGGGTCCTGAGGATCGAAGGCAAAGAAGCGAACCACGTCGCGCAGGTTGAACATGCGCCAGCTGTGACCGCCGTCATGCGTGATATAGGCGCCGGTCATGTCGCACGCTACCAGTACCGTATTTGCGTCGTGCGGGCTGATTGTCGGATGAAACATAGCGCCGCCACCACCTGGGCCGATAACGGTGAATCCGCCTGGGCGCTGGGAACCGAAGGCGGCAGTTGTCAGTGTCAAAGCAAGGACGACGGTTGCGATCTTCACCATTTGATTCTTTCGTTTACTTTCGATATCTTTCGTTTACACTTTGCGACAACCGGTTTGGATTTGTCAATCGAGAATTTGTTGGACGTCGCTGCCGAGTTGATATGAATCGTAGAACATTTTTCAGGGAGTGCTGCGCTGACGGCGGCGCCACTGGCCGCAGCACAATCAAAGGAATCTGGATTGCGTTTACTGTCTAACTGCGGAGCCTCGACTCTGGCTGCACGCGCGTCATGAACATCAATGCTCCTTCGATTCCTTCGCATCGCAGCGTCTCTCATCTGCGATGGTGGATCGCGGCGGTTCTCTTTCTTTCTACAGTTATCAATTATCTCGATCGCCAGACGCTCTCTCTGCTCTCGCCATTTCTCAAAGTTCAATATCACTGGACTAACACTGACTATGCCTACATTGCGATCGCGTTTCGCCTGGCGTATGCCATCGGCCAGACCTTGTTTGGACGGTTAATGGACAGAATCGGCACCCGGCGCGGCCTGACGCTGACTGTCGCATCGTATTCATTGGTGTCGTTGCTCACCCCTCTCGCCAGCGGACTGTACAGTTTTGGCTTATTTCGGTTCCTGTTGGGCGCGAGCGAATCTGCGAACTGGCCGGCGGCGACCAAGGCAGTTTCCGAATGGTTTCCGAAACAGGAGCGCGGCCTGGCCACAGCGTTCTTCGACAGTGGATCATCGGTCGGCGGAGCCATAGCACCCGTCATCGTGCTCTCAATCTATTTCCGTTGGGGATGGCGGCCGGCAGTGGTGGTTCCAGGACTGCTTGGTTTGCTCTGGATTCTCTTGTGGCGAAAGGTCTATCAACCCCCAGACTCGCACCCGCTCATTTCCGATTCCGAGCGTAAGCTCATCGCAGAAGAGAAGCATGAACAGCAGACCGGTAATTCAACCCGGCCGCGACTGCAAGACCTTTTGAGATTGCCGCAAACATGGGGCGCGATCATCGCCCGCACTCTGACCGATCCAGTCTGGTTTTTTGTAACCGATTGGTTTCCGATCTATCTCGTGGCCAAGGGTTTTGAATTGAGGAGCAGCGTAGTCGCTGTTTGGGTGCCGTTTGTCGCCGCCGATCTCGGAAATTTTTCGGGAGGCATCGCTTCCGGCTGGTTAATCAAGCGCGGCTGGTCTTTAGGTACAGCCAGGAAAGCGGTAGTGATTTTTGGCGGAGTCGGTGTCACGCTCCTGATCCCGACTATCTTCAGCAATAGTCTTTTCGTGATCACCTCGCTCTTCGCCTTAGCGACCTTTTCATATGCGGCCTTCAGCACCATCGCAAACGTGCTACCCGCAGACTTGTATGACAGCGAATCGGTCGCAACTGTGAGTGGATTAGGCGGCACCGGCTCGGGGATAGGCACGATCATTGCATTCCTGTTAGTAGGACACTACTCCGATCTACGTCAGGGAATGACGACACATGTTTTCGATCCGATCGTCGTTGTCGCCGGGCTGATTCCATTCTTGGGAATGATTCTGGTCTTGCTGCTGATCAGGAACACGAAGGCCACCAGGCAAGGGCTGGTGCATCAGCTTTAGGCGCTCAACGTGGTGATGGTCTCAGGGTTCAGCAACGCCGCCGAGTTTTTGTCGAGATAAAGCACGGTGTTTGGGTGGGTCCGCAAAATGGACGCAGGCGCCATCGGGCTGATTTCGCCTCCGAAACATTTTGCAATAGCCGGGGCCTTGCGGGTGTCCGGAACGATAGCGAAAATCTGTTCGGCTTTCAGGACCTGCCGCACGGTCATCGAAATGGCACGGCGCGGAACCTCGTCCATGCTCTTGAACCAGCCTTCGCCTAGTTGCTGACGCCGGCAAGCGTCATCAAGTTCGACGACTATGTAAGCTTCTTCGGTGGCGAAATCCGCGGGCGGATCATTGAATGCCAAGTGTCCGTTCTCCCCGATGCCGACGAATGCGATATCAATTGGAGCCTTCCGGATTTCGGAGTTAGTGCCCGAATCACTTGCTGCGGATCTTGATCGCCATCGAGCAGATGATAACGCGTGATTCCAGTCTTGTTGATCAGCCGCTCCAGCAAGAATTTTCGGAAGCTGGCGGGATGATCAGCCGCTAGACCAATGTATTCGTCCAGATGAAACATCTCGACTTTGGACCAATCTATCTCGGCGGACTGCGTCAGTAATTCCAGAAAATCAAACTGCGCGGCTCCGGTGGCCGCTATGATGCGCGCAGACCCCTGTTTCTGAATGGTTTTGCGTAGTGCGTCGGCGGCGTCGGTTGCGGCGGACTGGGCGAGCGATTTCTTATCCTGGAATACTGCAATCTTCATGGAGCCTTGACCTCCTGAAAGCTAATAAGCAGCCGTGGGGCTTGCCTGCGTGTAATCAGAAAACGCAAATATTCACAACCAAACGAAAGCGATGACGCGATAGACTATCACGTCGCTTTGGACGGCATCAATTTCTAGCGGCGATTCAGACCTTCTGATGCTGATCAACACTGTTGAAGAACTCGAAGACCGGCTGTCCTTGCCGTCCGCCGAAGATGTTATGAGTGTCTCCACCCTTAAAGGCGACGTCCTAATTCTGGGCGCAGCCGGGAAAATGGGGCCGAGTCTGGCCAAGCTGACGCGGCGGTCGATCGCGAAGTCCGGGGTCAACAAGCGCGTAATCGCAGTGGCGCGGTTTTCCGATGCTCAGGTGCGCCGCGACCTTGAGAAATCAGGCATTGAAACCATTACCTGCGATCTACTCAAGCCGGGCGCACTGGCTGCGTTGCCAGCAAGTGAAAATGTCATATTCATGGCGGCACGCAAATTTGGGACTAGTGGCTTCGAGTATCTGACTTGGGCCATGAACACTTTTCTGCCCGGGTTGGTGGCCGAACGCTTTCGCTCGTCACGTATCGTCGCGTTCTCTACCGGAAACGTGTACGGACTGCAACCCATTTCCGAGGGCGGCGCAACTGAAGCCACCCCGGTCGCACCCTCCGGCGAATACGCGCTATCTGCTCTAGGTCGCGAGCGCATGTTCGAGTACGGCTCGAACCAGTGGGGAACGCCAGCCGTACTGCTTCGGCTGAACTATGCAGTCGAATTGCGTTATGGCGTGCTAGTCGATATTGGGCTGGCCGTATTTAATGGTCGCCCGATTGATTTGCAGATGGGGTACGTCAATGTGATCTGGCAGCGTGACGCGAATTCCGCCTGCTTGCGTTCGTTGGCGCTGTGCCAGTCGCCGCCTCTGGTTTTGAATATTACCGGCCCGGAAATTCTTTCGGTGCGTCACATCGCCGAGGAATTCGGGCGACGATTTGGCATCGAGCCGATATTCAAGGGGTGCGAATCGGAAGCAGCTATTCTCAGCAATGCTGCCAAAGCGAGTGCCATGTTTGGACGTCCTACTGTTCCGCCCGATCAATTGATCAAATGGGTGGCGCACTGGATCAGTCAAGGCGGAACGCACCACCACAAGCCGACTCATTTTGAAGTCCAGGACGGAAAGTTCTGATGGATGTCCGCCGGGAGTTGCGCAAAGGACTGGTAATTCCAGCGCACCCGCTCGCGCTCAATAGCGATCGGAGGCTTGATGAACGGCATCAACGGGCGCTGACGCGGTATTACCTGGCGGCTGGAGCGGGCGGAATTGCAGTCGGCGTTCACACCACGCAATTTGCGATTCGGGATCGAAAGTTCAACCTTCTTAAACCTGTTCTCGAACTGGCGGTTGAGGAAATGCGGGTTCGAGAGATGGTGAAGATCGCGGGGGTCTGCGGTAAAACCCGGCAAGCCGTAGCCGAAGCCGAACTAGCGAAATCTCTAGGCTACGACGCCGTTCTGTTAAGCCTGGCCGCACTTGGAGAGCGTTCAATCGAAGACTTGATCGCACATTCATACGAGATCGCTGCAATCATTCCCGTGATCGGTTTTTATCTGCAGCCAGCCGTTGGCGGGCGTGTACTGCCGTACGATTTCTGGCGGGAGTTTGCCGAAATTCCTGACGCTGTCGCCATCAAGATCGCGCCCTTTAACCGCTATCAGACTCTCGACGTGGTTCGCGCTGTCGTCGAGAGTGGGAGGAGTGACGATATCTCTCTATACACCGGGAACGACGATAACATCGTTTGTGATCTGCTCACGGAATTCGATTTCGGAGGCAAGAGCGCACGCATCGTCGGTGGACTGTTGGGCCAGTGGGCAGTGTGGACTAAGAGTGCAGTGTCGCTGCTGGCGCGGGTTAAAGAGGTCAGCGACTCGGTACACGCGGAACTGCTGACCACAGCACAGCAAGTCACGGATATGAACGCGGCTATTTTCGACCCACAGCATCAATTTCACGGCTGTATTCCCGGCATCAATGAGGTGCTATCGCGCCAAGGCCTGCTCCAAGGGCGTTGGTGTCTTGACCCGCACGAAGATCTTTCGCCTGGACAGGGTAAGGAAATTGATCGGGTATGTAAAAGCTATTCGCGACTGTGTGAAGCGGATGATCAACTCATTCGCGAAAACCTTGACCTGTGGTTGGGTTGAGTTGGCGGGGCTGGAGGTTACGGCAAATCAGCCGAGTTCGAATCCCGCAATTGCATAAATGAGTTCCTCACGACCACGCAATGCATCTCCGCGAAACATTCTCATGAGGCGCCGCTGCAGTGAAAACCCCAATTCGCCCGCGAGTTCGACTGCGTCCCGGTTTGAAGGCAGCAGGTCCCAAAAGGTTCCGCTAGCGCCAGAACCGCTAGTTGCCTGCACCAACACATCGCGCGCTGCATCGCGACTTTTTGCAACGCATGGGCCCACGTATTCAGAAACCCGACCAGGGCGAGTAAGCAAATATGCATCGGGATTCGCGAAGCGTTGTCCTCGCAGCCTGAGCACCTCAACCAACTGGGTGCGATCCGCGCCGAAGGCTATTGTGTCAAGATCGTGCCAACCTGAGAGCTCAGTGCTGACGCCCGAATGCTCACGCTTTTTGCTCGCCGGCCGAAACCAGCGTTCCACCTGTTGCTCGGCTTTGAAGCCGTATCTTTCATAAAGCGGTTGGCCTTGATCGGTGGCATCCAGTTTGAGGGTTTTAATTCCACGGCTGTCGGCGTGATCGAGCACGCGGACAAATAACCGTTTTGCGAATCCGCGATGGCGGTATTCGGGGTGGGTGAGCACCATTCCGATCCAGCCCAGGCGATTGCCGTAGCACAACAAACTGGCGGTGGCGACGACTCGGTCCCCGGCCTCGACGGCAAAACAGCCGGCGGGCGAAATATCCAACAACAGCCGCCAATCCGGGGTGGTCTGGTTCCATCCGGCGAGAGTAGATAGCTGAAATGCAGCGGGGACATCGTCCACGGTTAACGTCCGCATCGTCTCACTCATACAAATAAGGTATCTAAGCAGGATTGAAATGCTGAGGAATGCAAGTCATTCGTCTTTGTTGTCCGGTGCTTTTTGAATCTGCTGCCACAACTGGTCAAGGATTTCTTGCCGTCTCGGGCCATGCAATTCGCGGCCAAGTTCCTCGAGTGCGACCGCAATGATGTGATAGTGATGGGCACCGGCAAATCGAGGATCGGATGTGACCTCCAGCCAAAGATGGTGCAGCAGATCGAGATCCTGGTCCCGCAGCCGGGGGAGGTGTGGTCCGAGATAATATTCTCGGGCCACGCCATTCGGCATTCTTACTTCCATCACCAAGCGCGGTTTGGGCTCGGGCAGACGTTCCCAAGCATCACCCGTGAGCTTCGCTTGTTCATCGGGGCTCAATTTGTTGGAAAGCCCGCATACGATGCGGCTGGACTCAAGTCGCTGCGCGGTTACCACAATGGAATCGAAAACATCCGCTGCCGGAACGACCAGCAGCGAAATTGGCTTCCCTTCCTTTTCTGCTGCCGCAACCGCGGCGGTGAACAGCTCTTGTTCGTAATGATCAAAGACCTGGCTCGCCTCAAACATGGTGTTGCCGCCAAAGGAATGCTCGCGATGGTAAAGGCGTGCGGTCATAACTATGACGTCCTGCTTGGTGGTGTCCGTCCGACGCAGCACCTCTCGCAGGTAATACAAATTCTTTGGATCACGCACCGCCACCACAATGTTGCCTGGTCGCACGCCCAAGGTATCGCTTGCCGGTTCCTCATCGCCATAGACGCGGAATTGATCGAGGCTCTGGGGCTTCCCGGCCCGTTGTTTCGCGACGCGGCGCTCGGAGTAGGTGAATATGGCAAAGAAAATCAGGCTAAAGGTGACCCCGCCCACGGTCGCCTGATACTTGGTAAAGAAGTTAACTATCGCAGTGATGAAAAGGACAGTCGCTATAAGAATCACTCCCAGCGGCAGTTCTCGTCCGCCGCCGAGGGGAATGTTGAGCGGCACTTTCCATTCGCGCTTTTCAGGCTCGGTGTATCGCAAAACCAGGACAGCGAGCGCCATCAATGCGAAGCTCCACACCACGCCGAAAGCGTACAGGCCAGCAAGGGTGAAGACGTTTCCGCCGGTGATAACGATGGTGAACAACTGCATGCCGACGACCAGATTGATCAGCCGATAGCTCGTCCCGTATCTTGGATGTGGCTTTTGGAAAGCGTCGGTCAGCACGCCGTCCTCAGCCACGCGGTTCAGCACGCCATTCGCTCCTACGATGGAGGTGTTTTGCGCGCCGGCAAGAATCAACACTCCAACTAGAACCACGAAGCCATGAAATATCAGCCGGGCCCATTGCGGCCCCCACAAGTGCATGGCGATTCCGCCAATCAGGTTGCCGAAATATTCGTGGCGCACTGAATCAGGGATGATCATGACCGCGAAGAAAGATGTGAGGGCGGTGAACAGCAGCGCGTAAACGCCGATTACAACCGCGGCCTTCTTGAGGTTCAGCAGTTTGGGGTGCGCAATCTCGCGGTTCACCTGGGCGAGAGTTTCTTCGCCGCTCATGGCGAGCACCGAATGCCCAAAGCCGACAAATACGATGAACATGGTCAAGTGGCTCAGCCAACTATCCTTGAGCGAACTTAACCATCCCAGCGACTCATGATTCAGAATGATTCCGGACTTCAACGGATTGGGAGGTAGCTGGAATGGACCGTGCAGGATAGTGACGGTACACCAGATGATCATGATCACGACCATGACCGTGGTGATGATCATGATCTGCAGTGCACGCTGGCTCGATTCGTGAATGCCCTGGGTGTTCTTCCACCAGAAGTAGATAGTGACCAGGATTCCGACAGTTGCGGAGAAAGCATTGTCAGGAAAATGCTTTAATGCGTGGCCCGAGTAACGGAAAATATCTTGAATAAAACCGGCGAGATACTGTCCCGCTACGACTGAACTGAGCGGTCCGGTCAGCACGTAGTCGAAGAGAAGCGCAGAAACCGAAAATTTGGCGAGGGTTCCTCCCATCGCGCGCCTGACAACCCGGTATACGCCTCCGCGCACGAACATGCTGGTGGACTCTATATACAGAGCCCTTACACAGTTAGCGAACAGCATGACCGCAAGGATGAACCAGGGCGCGCTCTTGCCGATCACCTTTTCAGCATCGCCACCTACGTAGTAGGCAGACGATCCCAGATCGGAAAGAACAATCGCTGCCGCCCGCCAAAAGGAGATGAAGCTGAGCAGTACAGTGGTGGCGACGAAAACCTTTACGGCTGGCCGCTTTGCGCTCTCGAAGGAAGTGGGCATCAGGGACGAAGTTCGGTCGACTTGGTTGTCTAGTAGCGGACCCTTTCGTTAACCGTAATGTTAACAATTCGCCGCTCACGAATGTGGCGCGGTTTCACAGAAGTGACAGTATACCGAGAACCTGAATCAAGGCGTGGAGCCCAACGCAAAAACCCTATTTACCTTTGTGCGGGAAAAGAGGGGAGCAGGTTCATGTCCTGTAGCGGGAGCGGGTCGCGGGCCCACTCAGGCTGAGGGCGAAGAACGTTAATGCAGAAGAAATGGCGCGCATGGGAGGAGTTATTAAAGCACATGACTAGCAGCGCCGGTCTGCGTCTGGTCGCTGGATATGCCGCCATTCGTCCCAATCTGGTTGACAGTCGTAATTCGTCAGTGATAAAAGACCAGCACTGCTGGATTGCCCAAAGTCCAGCATTCTTAGCTGGTTACGTCCAATTCGTGCCACGTCAAAGCATGAATGGCATTCGAGGAGCCTATGCGCAACCTGAAAAATTTTGTGGTTCTCTCCCTTTTTCTCTCGATCAACATCTTTTTGGCTGCGCAAACCGGCACATCCACTATTCGTGGAACCATTACTGACCCTACCGGAGGCGTGATCTCGGGTGCAACGGTCACCTTGACCAACACCCAGACGAACGCAGTGCGAACCGTCACCTCCGGTGATACCGGGAGTTACGTTTTCGACCTCATCACACCATCAACATATAGGGTGTCGGTCGAGGTGACGGGCTTTAAGAAGAAGGTACTGGAAAACGTTCAGGCCCTGATTGGGAAGCCAACCACAGCGGACATGACGCTCGAGGTTGGCGCCGCCAACGAAGTTGTGGAAGTCAGGTCAACGGCGCAAGAGGCCTTGATCAATACCCAAGATGCAACCCTGGGCAACAATTTTAGTTCCCTCCAGATCACCCAGCTTCCTTTGGAGGCACGCAGCGTGGTCGATCTACTCAGTTTACAGCCTGGTGCAACCCGCGAGGGCTATGTGACCGGCGCGCGCTCCGATCAGTCAAACGTGACACTGGATGGAGTAGATATAAACAATGCCCAAACGGGGAATTCCGAAATTCCTCGCAGCACAAATGGGTTGTTGGTCGGGCAACTAGACAATGATCGTGGGGACATTACAACCGGTCCGATTCTGCGGCTTAACGCGGAGTCCACTGAGGAATTCCGTGTCACGACGGCAAATGGAAATGCGAATCAGGGCCGGTCATCGGGTGCTCAAATCAATATCGTTACTAAAACCGGCACAAATGATTGGCACGGTGCTGCTTCCGAATTTTACCGATCGAGAGGCTTCACCGCGAATGATTGGTTTAACAATCACGCGACGCCGCAGGTCCCTCGACCGCCTCTTCAGCGGAACACATTTGAGGGAGCAGTCGGCGGCCCAGTAGTAAAGAACAAGGTTTTCTTTTTTTATGACTATGCGGGGCGACGAGACGCAAGCAGCCAAAGCGTCAGCAGAACTGTGCCGCTGGCGACGCTTGGCCAAGGCACAATCTACTACTTGTATTGTACGGACCCAGCGTGCAGCAACACGCAGAAGAACTCACTCGATATCAATGCGGTGCAGCAAGTTTATAATCAACCCGGTTTTTCTGCAGTCGGACTTAATCCTGCGGCTATCGCCGCTTTTCAGCAGGCAGCAGCGAAATACCCGGACAACGATTTGACCACAGGGGACCAGTTGAACACAGGCGGGTTCCGCTTCAACGCTCCAACACCAGTTCGTTTGAACTCTCACGTTTTGAAATTGGACTTCAATCCAACCAGTACTCAAACTGCGTTCGTGCGATTTCAAATCCAAAATGATCATCAGACACTGCCACAGTGGTTCCCCGACACGATTTCGCCAGGCGTTTGGGAACACAGTTGGGGTTTGGCCGCAGGTCACACCTGGACAATCTCCAATAACCTTGTGAACAATTTTCGATATGGCTTAACGCGGCAGGCTTTTACGAAAGGCGGAGACAGCAACACTAATGACACCGATTTCAGGAACGTCTTTCAGCCCAACGGCGAAACTCATACTCTGTCTCAAACTGTCCCGGTACATAACTTTACCGATGATCTTTCCTGGAGTCACGGTAATCACATCGTGCAGTTTGGTGGCAATGTGCGGCTGATTAGCAACACCCGGATTGACTTCGCGAATGCGTTCGACTTTGCGCAAGAGAACCCGTTCTTCTATGCGGGAGGCGGGACAGCGATCACAGATGCTTTCCAAAACTATCTAGACACTAACACCTTACCTGGCGGGATGTCGGGACAATCACTTTCATCTCAAAACGAAGTGCTCAACGCCGCTGGAGCGCTGATTGGAAGATATACGGAAGACCACGCAAACTTCACATTCGCGAAGAATGGCGATTTGCTTGCACCAGGCAACTCTCTAAACCGAGACTTCGCGACCCAAGCCTATGACGGATACGTTCAGGACACCTGGAAAGTACGTCCAAACCTCACCCTGACCATGGGCCTGCGCTACGGCCTGGAACGCCCTGTCTACGAAAGGAATGGCTTTGAAACTCAGCCTACGGTACCGCTGGGCGACTACTTAGCGAGCCGCGCAGCTGCCGGTGAACAGGGACAAAATTATTTTGTTCCGATCACGATCAACCTCTCCGGACCCGCCAATGGCGGCAAACCACTTTATAACTGGGATAAAAATAACTTCCAGCCCCGATTTGCGGTGGCGTGGTCGCCAGATAATGGAAAGACTTCTATTCGCGGTGGTTTCGGCCTAACGAACGATTATTATGGCGAAGCGCTTGCGGTCGACTTTGATTTAAACAACTCCCTTGGATTTAGCCAGTTCTTCGAGGACCATGCCAATACGTACGACATTGGTGAGCAAGGTTCCAGCAAACCCCTAGGGCCTCAATTCACCGCTTTTGGGCAAGACATTCGATCGCTCATTCCAGCATCGAGTGTGCCAACCAGTTTACAGTTACCTGCCACGGCACCGGTGTTTGACGGCATCAACACCTTCGGAGAACAGATTCAGCAATCACTGGATTCCAAGCTACATTCGCCCACTCAGTACGTTTGGAATTTTACGGTGGAGCGTGAGTTGCCAAAAGGTGGGGTGCTTTCCCTTTCGTACATCGGGCGGGCGGGGCGAAGCTTACTATTACGCCATGATGTCGCTCAATTTACCGACCTGAAAGATCCCAAGACTGGAGTGGATTGGTACACAGCCGGAACGGCACTGGAAAAGCTCCGCCAGAAAGGCACTGACATCTCGCAGATACCGGCCGCTTTACCTGCGAAGATCAACCAATACTTTGACGACATGTTTCCGCCACAATTGGCTTTGATCCTGAACAATTACGAATTCGGAACAGGCGCGTGCGATCCCACACAGACTCAGGGCGGGTTCGATTGCAATTGGACCAATGCTCAAGCTTTTCTCGGCTACCAAACGAGTAGCGTTGGCTTTTTTTCAGGCAATGACTGGACCGATGTGCAAGCCGAGGTTGACAATGGTTTGGTAGGCAGCGGGTTTCCCTGCGCGTTTCATGCAGCCACAGTATGGCGCACTATCCACGTGGGCAACAGCCGGCAATTCAAATTACAACGCACTGGCGTTTTCATTCCGTCAACGCATTAAAAGTTTGACCCTCGATTTCAATTACACATGGTCACACTCTCTCGATGATGCGTCTGGCCTGCAGGCGGAAGCCGGATTCGGTAATTGGCAAACGAATGGGGCCTTTGTTCCTAATGCTTTCCAACAAGGCCAGAACTATGCCAATTCGGACTTCGATGTTCGTCATAACATCAATGCTGATGCAGTTTGGGATCTGCCTTTCGGCAAGGGGCGAGCACTCATGGGTAAACAGCAGTCACCTCGTCGATGCACTCTTGGGGGGTTGGCAACTTTCGGGCATTTTTCGCTGGAACACGGGATTGCCTACGGGAATCTCACCATTTGATCAGTCACAATGGGCGACCAATTGGGAGGTCCAGTCTAACGCTACTCCAACCAGATCTATCAGCTCTTGTCCTAACAAGCCAAAGGACTCCGCCCCGAAGCTTTTCGGCTCCTGCGGCGTAGACCAGATTTACCAAAGCTTTCGTAATGCCTACCCTGGTGAGATCGGACCGCGAAATTATTTGCGCTTGCCCGGCTATGTCGACCTTGACATGGGTCTAGCTAAGGCGTGGAAAATGCCCTGGAACGAAGGCCATCAATTGCAGGTGCGCTGGGATGTTTTTAACGTCACCAATACCCAGCGGTTGACGGGAATTGCCGATTTCTCGGTCGAACAAGACCCCGGACTGAATCAGTTGAGCGCGCCTCCGGATTGGGCGAACTTTACTCAGATTCAAGGTCAACCCCGCGCGATGCAGATCGGTGCCCGGTATTCGTTCTAGCCGCGTGTGAGCACGTTTAATTACTCCGCAGGGCACGTGGCTCTGCGGAGTTTTTGTTGGGTGTGACTTTCTGACCTTTTGAGCTCGCTCTGCCGCTCTGAATCATTTTTTTCTCTTTCTTTTTTTTTTTCTTCTTTCTTCCTTTTTTCTTTTTGCCTCCCCTTTCTTCTCTTTTATCGTCTTTCTTTTTGTTTCTTTGCCTTTCTCGCTTTTCCTCCTTTTCTTTTGGTTCTTCGCGCCGGCGTTCCCTCCCTGCCGCCTTCCTTTTCTCGCCCCTTCTCCGCTTCTCTCTCTCTCCCCTCTCTTTTGTCCGCCTCTTCCTCTCTCTGTCCTCCTCTCTCCTCCCTCCCTCTTCTCTTTTCCCTTCGTTTTTTCTCTTTGCCTTTCTTTTCCCCTCTCCTCTTCTGCTCTCCTTCTGCGCCCGCTCTCCTCTCTTCCTCTTTTCCCTCTTTCTCCCCCTCTTTCTGCTCCCCTGCTCTCCCCCCCCTCCTTCCCTCTCTCTTCCCCTCTCTCTTCCCTCCCTTCCCCCTCTTCTTTCTCCCCTTCTTTTCTTCTCCCTCTTCTTCCTTCCTTTTTGTTCTCATTTTTTTTTTTTTTTTTTTTTTTTTTTTTTTTTTTTTTTTTTTTTTTTTTTTTTTTTTTTTTTTTTTTTTTTTTTTTTTTTTTTTTTTTTTTTTTTTTTTTTTTTTTTTTTTTTTTTTTTTTTTTTTTTTTTTTTTTTTTTTTTTTTTTTTTTTTTTTTTTTTTTTTTTTTTTTTTTTTTTTTTTTTTTTTTTTTTTTTTTTTTTTTTTTTTTTTTTTTTTTTTTTTTTTTTTTTTTTTTTTTTTTTTTTTTTTTTTTTTTTTTTTTTTTTTTTTTTTTTTTTTTTTTTTTTTTTTTTTTTTTTTTTTTTTTTTTTTTTTTTTTTTTTTTTTTTTTTTTTTTTTTTTTGCCACGCTTGACCAACGATCGTCCAATGAAGCACGCTTGAGTCGTTGAGGATTCCCATGGCCGCCAAGGTTGATCTCTACAACAGCGCATACGGCAGCTATGAAGCCGACGTCTATCGGCGAATTCGCACTGCTACGTACGGTGAGGACTTCGGCCAGACCAGTTGGGTAACGACGGAAGAATCGCGTGAGATTCCCGGCCTCTTGGATCTTTCATCCGGATCAAGTGTGCTCGAGATTGGCTCCGGGTCAGGGCGATATGCGCTGCATCTCGCCGAAACAATGGGATGCCATGTTCTCGGCGTCGATGTAAACGAATTCGGTGTGGAGAATGCGAACCGTTTGTCGGCCGAGGCGGGACTGGCGGATCGGGCGCGGTTTCAGACCTGTGATGTTTCCAAGGCCCTGCCTTTCGAAAATGCGAGGTTCGATGCGGCGTTCTCGAATGACGTAATCTGCCACATTCCGGGACGGCTCTCGTTGCTCCGCGAGTTATTTCGTGTTCTCAAGCGTGGAGGAAAGCTGCTGTTCAGCGACGCGCTAGTCATCGGAGGCACGATCTCGCACCAGGAAATTGCGGCACGCAGTTCTATCGGGTATTACATCTTCAGTCCTCCCGGTGAGAATGAGCGCCTGTTGATTGAAGCCGGATTTTCTGTACTGAGCGCGACGGATACGACTGGCAATGCAGCCGCAATTTCGGCCCGCTGGCATGAAGCGCGCGCTAACAGCAAAGATCAACTGATCGCAATCGAAGGCGAACCCAACTTCCAGGGACTGCAAAAGTTTCTTTCGTGCGTGCATAAGCTCACCCGCGAGCGCAGGCTGCTGCGTTATGTCTATATAGCAGAGAGGTTGTCGGCCTGACGGCTAGTGTGTCCTCCGAATACCCGGCAATCGTGTTAGAGTGAAATGCTTTAACCGCCACCTGCAATCGGAATCATGAAAGCGCTACTCCTTTCGAAATACAACCAGCTTGAATTGACAGATGTTCCTGTGCCTGACGCCGGCCCTGGCGAGTTGCTGGTTCGCATCGCGGCATGTGGAATTTGCGGTAGCGATGTTCATGGATATGATGGCTCTTCTGGACGCCGCATTCCGCCCATCATTATGGGACATGAAGCTGCGGGAGTGGTTGCGTCCGTCGGCGATGGCGTTGAAGGATTTGAAGCGGGCGATCGCGTGACCTTCGATTCGACGATTTACTGCGGCGAATGTGCTCATTGCCGGCGCGGCGATGTGAACCTGTGCGATCGCCGCCAGGTACTAGGGGTTTCGTGTGGCGAGTACCGGCGCTCAGGCGCGTTTGCGGAATTTGTTACGGTTCCAGCGCGTATCTCTTACCATCTGCCAGACAATCTCGGCTTTGAAGAAGCTGCGCTGCTGGAGGCAGTTGCAGTGGCGATCCATGCCGTGTCGCTGGTGCCGCTTCCGCTTCGCGGCACCGCGTTAGTGATCGGCGCCGGAACCATTGGCCTCTTGGTGCAGCAAGCATTACGTGCTGCGGGATGCAAACGGGTGTTTGTGACGGATGTGGACGCATCCCGGCTCAGTTTGAGCGAGCGTCTCGGCGCGACTACAACCTTGCTATCCGGGCCCGATCTGTCGAAGCGAGTCGCCGACTTGACTGACGGCGTCGGAGTTGATGTTGTGGTTGAGGCAGTCGGCGCTACTCAGACCATCGCGCTGGCGATTGACTCGGTGAAAAAAGGCGGCAGCGTGGTTCTGGTCGGCAATATCACGCCGGAAGTGAACATTCATCTTCAAAGAGTCGTGTCGCGACAGATTCGGCTGCAAGGATCGTGCGCCTCCGCCGGCGAATATCCGCGTGCGATTGAACTTGTCAGCCATGGAGAGATTCAGGTGAGGCCGCTCATCAGCGCCGTGGCTCCCCTGGCCCACGGGCCGCAATGGTTCGAACGATTGCATGCGCGGGAGCCCAACTTACTGAAAGTTGTGCTCACGCCGGGACAAGTGTGATGGGACTCTTCGATCTCACCGGCCAAGTGGCTCTCGTCACCGGAACCAGCCGCGGCCTGGGTCAATACTTCGCGCGTGCGTTGGCGAACGCGGGCGCGGATCTTATTCTGACCAGTCGCAGCCGCAATTCTCTGTTGGCGTTTGAATCCGAGATCAAGAACCTGGGACGGCGCGCCGTCTCCCTGGAACTGGATGTTCGAGATCAAGCCAGCATTGAGCGGATGACGGCCGCGGCGCAGGAAGCCTTCGGCCATATAGAAATTCTGGTGAACAATGCAGGATGTAACGTCCGCAAGCCCGCACTCGATGTGACCTGGGACGACTGGAACCTCATTCTCGACACCAATCTACGCGGAAGCTTCTTTGTCGCCCAAGCAATTGCGCGACATATGATTCGGAAGGGTTATGGCCGCATTATCAATATAGGGTCGGTCACAAGCGTTGCCGGGTGCGCCGGCCTTGGCCCCTACGGCGCAAGCCGGGGCGGCATTCGCCAGCTCACCATGAGTCTCGCCGATGACTGGGGCAAGCACGGCATTACGGTCAACTGTCTTGCGCCGGGGTGGTTTCAGACGGAGCAAAACAAAGTGCTTTATGAAAACTTGGAGTGGGTCGAATACCTCTGCGACCGCATTTCACTCAAGCGGCCCGGACAGCCGAGTGATCTGGACGGTGCCGTTGTATTTCTGGCTTCGGAATCCAGCCGCTACGTGACCGGGCAAACTTTGCTGGTGGACGGTGGAATTTCAACCGGCGCGACCAGAGCTCTGCCCACGCAGCAGCGCTCGTAAAAGATTCCGCACGCAACTTACACGGCCGCAGTTGATTCGCGGACGATAAGCTCTGGTGATAACTTTCTGTGGCTGGATGTTATCTTGCGCTTCTCCTGGACCGCAGCAATCCCTTCCGACACCAGGCTCACGGCCATCTTCCCCATTTCAGGCATCGGTTGACGTACGGTTGTTAGCCCAGGGGTAAGGATGCGCGAGTGCGCAACGTCGTCGAAGCCGACGACAGAACATTGCTCGGGAACTCTTATCCCGGAACGCGTCAGCGCGCGGATGGCACCGAATGCCGTCATGTCATCGAATGCCATAAGCGCCGTGAACGGCCGTTTGGAGGCAATCAAATCCATTGTCAATTTGTAGCCGGCGTCAAAAGGTGACAACGGATCACGTGATTCAGGCAGATCGAGTACTAATTTCTTGTCAATTTCGAGGCCGTGCAGTTTGCCGAAATCGACGACGCCCTTCCATCTGGGCGCGCTATCAGTAATGTGCTTCGGGCCGCGAAGGAACGCAATGCGCCGATGTCCTAACGCAAACAAATGTTGAATCGCCATTTGTGCGCCCTGTTCGTTGTCCACCATGACTGATCCGATGGATTGCGTCTGTGGCTCGCGCCCGATCATCGCGGTGGGAACATTGCTCTTCTCCAGGTCGCCGAGAACGTCGATGTCCACAAACAGCCAGTTGGCGACCACGATCAGCGCCTCCACCTTGCGGTCCAGAAGCATCTCGAGATACCGCTCAAAGCGGCTGCGTTCGTTGTGTACGTCCGTGAGAATCGGTAAGAACGACGCTTGATATAGGGCATTTTCGATGCCGCGCAAGATGGGCGTGCAATAGGGATCGGTCATGTCAAAGACCATGACTCCGACGGTGTGGGTCCGCTGATTGCGCAGAGTACGCGCGAATAGATTCGGACGGTAGCCGAGTTTCTTTGCGGCCCGTTCAATTTTCTTCTTTGTGGTCTCGGGAATATAGCGGGCCAGCGGAGCGCTATTTAGTACGATCGACACCGTGGTCGATGAGAAGCCGCTCTCTTTAGCCACTTCGCGAATGGTCACCACGGCAGAAGTTCCCTATTATTCAAAACGTAGCCGGACGGCGCAACGCAATCACAGAGTCCAGCGGAAGCGCCCCAGCTGGCCAGATTTAACTTGTGTTTCATGGCTTGAGAAAGGAACCGATTGTCCGTAGTATTGAAACGTTTTAACTTTAGACTTGAGGCATTATGCATGAAACGCACCTTCTGTTTCCAGTTCATAATGTTTAGCCTCCTCGCCAGCCATACATTGGCACAAACCGTAGACGTGGACATTACCCCGTCCCACGAAACGAACCATTTTGTGCCAAATCAAACGCTGGGCGCGGGCATCGACCGCATTTCGACCGAGGCCATCGACAAAGACCTCGTGCCTGCCGCACTGGAAAAGGTGTTTACCGCGGGCTGGCAGCCAGTGACTTATCGTCAGAACACGGAATTGTTTGTCCAAGCCTGGCATTGGAACCCGAAGGGCACGTGGAGCGATCCAAGCGGTAAAGGATACTTCACCGGCTCATCTACTCCTACGGAAAATATTCGCTATTCGTATGGCTACGATTTGCCGCATCGCGGCGACACCCGTAATGACGGCACCGGCAACTCCGGCTTTTCCAGGCTTACCGACGGCGACCTCAATACCTACTGGAAAAGCAATCCTTACTTGACGCGACGCTACACCGGGGAAAGCGACGAAAAACATCCGCAGTGGATTGTGTTTGACTTAACCCAGGTGCAGCAGGTGGACTCCATTCGCATCGCGTGGGCCGACCCATTCGCCACCAATTTTCTGGTTCAGTACTGGACTGGCATGGAAGAACCAATGCACTATCCCACGCACGGAGTCTGGAAGACATTTCCGTTCGGCGAGCTTCGTGATGCAAAGGGCGGAACCCAGACTCTCCGGCTCAGCACGGCCCCAACGGCAGTCCGTTTCGTGCGTATCTGGATGACAGCGTCGTCTGATACCTGCGACACCCACGGGTCGAGCGACCCTCGCAATTGCGTCGGCTATGCAATTCGTGAAATCTATTTGGGTACCGTCACATCAGACGGCGCATTCCACGACATCATGCGGCACACGCCTGATCAGGAACAGACGCCGACGTATTGCTCGACCGTTGATCTCTGGCACGAACCCTCCGACATCGGCTCGACCAAACAAGCGCAGGTTGGATTTGATTTGTTCTACACCAGTGGGGTCACCCGCGGCTTGCCTGCGATGATGCCGGTCGCTATACTTTATGACACCCCTGAGAGTGCTGCGGCTGAGATTGGATACCTGAAAAACCGTGGATATCCGATCTCTTACGTTGAGATGGGCGAGGAAGCTGACGGGCAATTTACTTTGCCGGAAGATTATGCGGAGTTATATATTCAGGCCGCAAAGGCAATTCACACAGTCGATCCGTCACTCAAACTGGGCGGCCCATCGTTCACCGGCGAAAATCAAGACATAGAAACCTGGCCGGACGACAACGGCAAAGTTTCCTGGACGGGACGTTTCGTCGATTATCTGAAAGCGCACCATCACCTGGATGACCTGGCGTTCTTCTCCTTCGAGCATTACCCATACGACCCCTGCCGGATTCCGTGGGGCAGCCTGTACGACGAACCGGAACTGGTCAGCCACATCATGCAGGTATGGCGGGAAGACGGCGTGCCTGACAATGTCCGATGTTCATCACCGAGTCGAACCTTTCGTCGGCGGCGAGCGAGACATACATGGATATTTTTTCCGCGCTATGGCTGGCCGATTATGCGGGATCCTTTCTGAACAGCGGCGGCAAAGGGCTTTACTACTTCCATTATCTGCCGCTGCAAATGGAGCATGGCTGCAACGATTCTCCCGGAGCATTCGGGATGTTTACGATCGACAAGAACTATCAGGTGCAGCAATATCTTTCGCAATATTTCGCTTCGCAATTGATCAATTTGGAATGGGTGCAGCCCGGAAGCGGCGAACAACATGTGTTTCCAGCGAAAAGCGATCTGACCGATGGTGCCGGGCACGCGTTGATTACGGCGTACAGCTTGCACCGGCCGGACGATCAGTGGTCGGTGATGATTGTGAATCGCGACCAGTTCAACGCGCACTCGGTACGAGTGAATTTCCGCGACGATGCGACGCGCAGCCAGAGCACTTTCATCGGAGATGTGGCCGTATCGACATTCGGCCGCGATCAGTATCAGTGGCATCCTGCGAGCACAGTGTTTATGGCGCACTCGGCGAACGCGGCAGCCGACTCGGTAATCGAGAATACGAAAGGGTTTGCGGATCCAGACGGCCCGATTGTACACAGCACGAAAGCGGCGTCGTCGAATGCGACGTACGACGTTCCCGCCGCTTCGATTGTGGTTCTGCGTGGAAAGCTGGGCAAGCCATCGAAGTGAATGTTCGAAAGGAACGGCTCGACGTAAGAACTAGCGTTTCATGACTTGGCGCGCGGCTGGACCGGCTCGGCCAACGCGGTCGAACGCCTGAGCACGAGGTTCGTACTCAAGGCATATTCGACTCCATGCTCCGCCGGAGTTTCGCGGCCGATGTCGCTCACAAGCGCCTTGAACGCGATACGCGCCAATTCGGCTTGCGACATGTCGATGGTCGTCAACGGCGGGATCATAAATTCCGAGAGCCGAATGTTGTCGAAACCTACTACCGACAACTCTTCAGGCACGCCGATTCCCTGGTCGTAGGCCTCGCGCATAACACCGATAGCGGTCATGTCGTTGGAGCACAGGACCGCGGTGGGGCGATTAGTTAAGGCAATCAGTTTGCGAAACGCGCGCATGCCGCCTTCCATGGTGTGGTCCTGCTCAACCAGAATCTCCTGGTCGACGGTCAGACCGATCTCCGCCATGGATTCTTCGAAGGCGCGCTTGCGAGCCAGTGCCGAAGGCAAATGGAGTGGCCCGGATACGAATGCGATGCGGTTGTGCCGGAGAGCAGCCAGGTGTTGAACGGCCTGACGGATGCCGTGTTGATAATCAATGCGAATATTGCTGACATGCGGAGCGTCGCGGCCAACATCGACGAAGACCAGCGGGACCTTCCGCAGACGAAGGTCATCGAGAAGAAGGTCTTCCAGTCCGAAGGTAAAGATTGCGACGCCATCCACTCTTTGCTCGATCATGCGACGAACCGACGTTCGCATGCGCTTGCTGTCGTGTACGGTTGAAGCCAGAAGGATTTCATACCCGCTTTGAACCGCCAGGTCCTCGAAGGTGTGTACGATCTCGGGAAAAAAAGGATTTGTGATTTCAGAGACTACGATTCCAAAGATGCGGCTCTTACCTGAAACCAGGGCGCGGGCCTGAGTGTTAGGGTAGTAGCCGAGCTCGTCGACGACCTTCCATACCCGCTTTGCCAGTTGCGGATCAACTGTGGGAACGTGGTTAATGGCACGCGAAACTGTAGCGGTGGAAACCTTGGCGCGCTTGGCTATTTCACGGATGTCCATCGAACGAGGAGGAACCCCGAAAGCATGCTAGCACAGCGAGAATACGTTATCTACAGCACATTAAAGGCATGCAACGGCCGTGCAGCCTGGGTGCCGGGTTGACTTAAGATCTCACTTGTTTCTGGGCAAACGATTGCCGAAACGGCTCGTCTCCAGACAAAATGAACCCTTGCCGGCCAAGCCGTTATCTTATAGTCAATGCCTTCAACTCCGATCAGGACTGTGTCCTCTTCTAACCAACGGACCGAACTAAGTGCCGTCTGCCGCTGATCAAAGAATTCATCCGCCCGCAAGAAATTGCTTGCCCTTGGATTTTTGCTGATGGCGGTGAATCGGGTTGCAGCCCTGGTACTTCCCTACTCCACCCGCTTTCTGATCGACAATGTCATTATTAAACGGCACGTTGCAATGCTGAAGCCCTTGTCCTTGCCGTACTTGTCGCAACGATCATCCAGGGAATAACGTCTTTCTCGCTGACACAGCTTCTCTCTAAAGCGGCGCAGCGGCTGATTGCGGAACTGCGGCAAAAGGTGCAAGCACATGTTGGCCGGTTATCGGTTTCATTTCACGATTCCACCAAAAGCGGTGTGCTGGTTTCGCGCATCATGAGCGACGTGGAAGGCGTGCGGAATTTGATCGGCACCGGACTGGTAGATCTTGTCGGAGGTTTGCTCACGGCGATGATCGCGCTGGTGGTTTTGTTCAGAATCAGCTCGCTGATGACGGTGCTGGCGTTCGGATTCTTGACTTGCTTTGCCTTTGCCCTGAAAAAAGCTTTCCAGACAATCCGTCCCATATTTCGAGAACGCGGCAAGATTAACGCGGAAGTCACCGGACGTCTGGCGGAATCTCTCGGAGGCGTGCGCGTGGTGAAGGGATACCACGCCGAGGACCGCGAGGAGCAGGTATTTTCGGGTGGAGTGACGCGCCTGCTGAACAACGTCATGCGAACCCTCACCGCAACTTCGGTGATGGGGCTTTCGGCAAGCGTGCTTTTGGGAATTGTAGGCGCGGTCATTATGTATGTTGGCGCCCACCAAATATTGGCAGGATCTTTGACCATCGGCGGCTTCTTCACCTACACCTTATTTATGGGCTTTCTGATCGCGCCGGTCATGCAGATTGTGCAGATCGGGACGCAGTTGACGGAGGCGCTCGCGGGCCTGGAGCGCACGCAGGAGATATTGAAGGAATCAGCCGAAGACAACGATCCGAGGCGCACGGTCACTTTGCCGGAGATCAAGGGCGATGTTGACTTCGCTGACGTTAGCTTCAGTTATGACGGCGCGCGCACAGTGCTGAACGACATTTCATTTCACGCAGCCCCGGGTACGGTCACGGCGCTGGTTGGATCCTCGGGATCAGGCAAATCAACCATGATCGGACTGATCTCGGCTTTCTATGTTCCTACGAGAGGCGCGGTGCTGGTGGACGGCATCGATCTCAGCACCGTGCGACTCGATTCGTACCGAACCCAATTGGGTGTGGTGTTGCAAGAGAGCTTTTTGTTCGATGGAACGATACGCGAGAATGTGGCATTCTCACGGCCGGGCGCGAGTGAAGAAGCTGTTATGCGGGCTTGCAGGATTGCGCGAGTAGATGAGTTCGCCGAGAGCTTTGCAGACAAATACGACACCATTGTTGGAGAAAGAGGAGTCAAACTTTCCGGCGGGCAGCGACAGCGCATTTCGATCGCCCGCGCAATTCTGGCCGAGCCTCGTATTCTGATTCTCGATGAAGCGACTTCCAGCCTGGACTCGGAGTCAGAACAGATGATCCAAGAAGGGCTTTCCTATCTAATGCGTGGTCGCACGACGTTCGTGATTGCGCACCGGCTCTCTACCATCCGGCGCGCCGATCAGATTCTTGTCATCGAACAGGGACGGATCGTGGAACGCGGCAATCACGAACAGCTGTATGCAGCCCAAGGAAGGTACTACGAGCTTTACACCAAACAGCACGGCGTCGAAAGTAATCTCTTTCTCGCGCCGGGAGAAGCCGACGGCGCTGAAGCAGCGGCCGCCACTCCGCGAAGGATGCGGAGGATATCGATGTGGCGGACGCGCTGCGAATCGTGAGCGGAAGAACCAGCTAAGGGCGTTTTACTTGCGCTGGCCGTCTTTCAGAAATGTACTTTCCTGCAATTCGCTGAAGGCCTCACGCAATTGTTCCTGCGTGTTCATAACAATGGGCCCGTACCATGCGACAGGCTCTTCCAATGGCTTGCCTGACACTAGAAGAAAACGGATGCCATCGTCGCCAGCCTGCACGGTGACCTCGTCTCCACGGTCAAACAAAATCAGAGACCGATTGTCAGCCTCGACCGGAGGAGTCGTGTCCGCCCATTTGATCGCTTCGGTCGGAACGGCCAAAGGCCCAGAGGCGTTGCAGAATTTCCCACTGCCCGCAAAAACATACGCAAAGGCGTGACGAGTAGTCGGCACGGGCAACGTCTTTCTTCTGCCCGGCGAAACTGAAACATCAAGATAGGTGGGGTCAGCAGCCACGTCCTCGACAGGCCCCTTCTTTCCCCAAAACTCGCCGCATACGACGCGCACGTGTGTGCCATCGTCGTCGGTAATCTGGGGAATGTCGAGCGCCTTCACCTCCTGATAACGAGGCGCGGTCATTTTCAGCGACGACGGCAGATTTGCCCACAGCTGAAAGCCATGCATCCTGCCGGAGTTGTCACCCTTCGGCATTTCCTGGTGAATAATTCCGCTCCCGGCCGTCATCCACTGCACGTCACCGGATGAAATTACCCCGCGATTGCCCATGCTATCACCGTGCTCCACGGTACCAGCCAGGACATAGGTGATGGTCTCAATGCCGCGATGAGGATGCCACGGAAATCCGGCGAGGTAGTCTTCAGGCACGTCGTTGCGGAAGTCGTCGAGCAGAAGGAATGGATCAAAGTCCTTCGTATTTCCAAATCCGAATGCGCGCCGAAGGTGCACGCCGGCACCTTCGAGGGTGGGCTTCGACTTGATTAGACGCTTCACTGGTCGAACGGACATTATGGCCTCCGGCAACTGCAGGAATAGTGGTCTAGATGCTTGGAGCAGCGTTTTCGATTCGCGCGCAGGCGGCCTTCGAAGAGCCTTGATGGTTTCGCGCAAAACGGCTACGCTGAACGCGGATGATTCTCGCTGGGGATATTGGCGGCACCAAGTGCAACTTCACACTTTTCGAAGACGCCGAAGGAGTACTGCATCCGAAGTTCAGGCACACGCTGCCTACCAAGAGCGGCGCGAGCCTTGAATCTTTACTCGATCAGTTTCGTGCGGAGGCTCAGCGTCAGGGACAGGCCCTCGAATTGACCGCGGCCGCATTCGGAGTTGCCGGCGCCGTAGTTGGGGATCGCGTGCTGAGTAGCAATCTTCCCTGGCCAGTGGAGAAGCAGGCCGTAGCCGCCGTGCTGCATCTTCCGCCGGAGAAAGTGATTCTGCTGAATGACTTGGTGGCGGCAGCAGCCAGCCTTGCCCATCTAAAGAATGAAGACCTGCTGAAGTTGAACGACGGCACGCGCGTAGAACGTGCGCCTATGGCATTGATCGCGGCGGGGACGGGCTTGGGCGAAGCACTATTGTTTTGGGACGGCCAACGGTATCAGATCTCTCCCTCGGAAGCGTCACTGACCGATTTTGCTCCGCGCAACGATCGCGAGTTTCTGTTGCTGCAATCATTGCGCCATCGCATGCCGCGGGTGGTGACGGAAGAGATTGTCTCCGGCCGGGGCTTTCGCGCGATTCACCAGATTATCTTTCCCGGAGTGCAACACGCATTTTTTGATGAGCCGGGCGTCGAGGCCGCAGCCACGATCACCCAACAGGCGTTCGCGGGTTCATGCACTGCCTGCATAGAGACGCTCCAGATTTGGACGGAAGCGTACGGCGCGGAAGCGGGAAATATGGCCCTGCGCATCTTGCCCTTCGGGGGTGTCTATGTGGCCGGAGGTATCGCATTGAAAATCTTGCCCAAACTGAAAGAGGGAGGCTTTGTGCGCGCTTTCAGCGACAAGATGAAACTCAGCACGGCGCTCGCCAAAATTCCGATTTACGTGATTCTCAACGAAGAGGCGCCAGTGATCGGCGCAGCCTATGAGGCGCTGGCCATCGCGGGAAGATAAACTACCGCCACTTGCCTTGCCCCTCGATGATTGTGATATAGCGGTCAATCGGTAAATCAGTGAAACGTTCAGTCGCGCCGGGCAAAGGCCACTTCACTTCGACCCAGTCGATTTTCGACCGTTTTCCGACCCCGAGCACGATTCGAGGATCGTGATCGGAAAGAAAACTTCCGCCACCCACCTTCATCCGTGTCCGCTTCAAGTCCTGCGCCAGATAGGTGATCCGAGCGCCTACAGCATCGGGATTCGATTTCTTCCCGACCAACTTGATTCCTAGCCAGTGATTTCGCGCTCCAACGTTGTTTCTGAGAAGAAGCGGCGCGCCGTTGTTCACTGATACAAGAACATCCACGGCGCCATCGTTGTTGAAGTCGCCGAGAGCCAGACCACGTGCCGAGAGCGGCTTTGCGAACAGCGGTCCGCTCTGGGAAGTTAGGTTGTCAAAACCCTTGCCGGTACCGTGAAACAATAACATAGGTTCCTGATACTTTACCTGCGAATGGAGTTTTTCGACCAAATCATCAGGATTGCCGTTGGCAAGAAGTAAGTCGAGTTCGCCGTCGTTATCGAAATCAAAGAATTTCAGCCCCCAGCCACTCATTAATCGAGTCGCGCTTCCGATCTCGGTTGACCGGGCCTGATCATCGAAGGTTTCGTCGTGATTGTTTCGGTACAGCGAAAACAGCTCACGATCGAGATTGGCTACGAAAAGATCCATGAAGCCGTCCTGATCATAATCGGCTGCGTCCACTCCCATTCCAGATCGCGCCCTACCCTCCGAGCTATAAGCTATCCCTGCAAGTTCTCCTATCTCTTCGAATTTCCCTTTTCCGCGATTCACGAACAGAAAATTCGCGACCGTGTCATTGGCGACGAATAGATCCATGAGCCCGTCATTGTTGATATCGGTCGCGACCACGCCCCATACCTTCCCCGGGTGACTGGCGATCCCCGATTCCTTGCTGACGTCGGTGAATGTGCCATCACCGTTGTTGTGAAACAGCCAACTTGGCATCGGGGAATAAACTTTAGGGATGCAATAGTGACGCTGACCGTCCTCATGTATGCCGCAGGGTTTGTTTAGTTCTTTGCTGAAATCGACGAAACGGCCGACGAAGAGGTCAAGTCGCCCATCATTGTCGTAGTCAAACCACACTGCACTCGAAGACCATCCCGGAGCCGCAACACCGGCTTTCTCGGTCACATCCGTAAACGTGCCGTCGCCATTGTTGTGATACAAAATGCTGCGGCCGTATTGAGTTACGTATAAGTCAGGGAGGCCGTCGCCGTCGTAGTCGCCAACGGCCACGCCTTGTCCATAACCGCCCGCGCCCACCCCTGCCTTTTCGGTTACGTCGGTGAAGGTTCCATCTCTGTTGTTCTTATAGAGTGCGTTGCGTAGCGGTGAACTCGGCGTGAAGAAATCGCACTTACCGCTGTTCACGAGGTAAATGTCCATCCAGCCATCGTTATCGTAGTCTAGAAATGCACAGCCGGGGCCCGAGCTTTCCGGGAGGTATTTTTCGGGGGACTGCCCGCTCGTGTGCATCCATTGAATTCCGCTCTTCTCAGAAGGAATTTCCTCGAAAGGAAACTGGGCCGCTTCGGGCGAAGCAAGGAGCGGCAGGCGTGGAACGAAGAAAGCTCCGGCAAGCAGACGAGAGAAATCGCGGCGTGTAAATCGCTCTAAGGCGGTGCGGCCTCGCATCTTCACTCAGTTTACCGCCGTTCGCCTACAGAACTAAATCGACGAGGACTATTCCGGCTTGTCAGGCGCGGATGCCTCCGGTTGCCAGAGCTCAGGCTGCGATGAATGGCAAATTCTTTCTCTGCTTCATCCTTGTGACCAGATCTCACCAAAGCTGTGGCCAGCGCGTGATGGATATCTGGATTCGCCGGCGTCAGCCGCTCGGCAGTGCGTAAGGCGAGAGATCGCCTCTGGATATTTTTTCTGGTCAATAAGAGACGCTCCCCATCCCAAATAAGCCTCAGCAAAATTTGGGTCCAGCTTGGCTGCGGCAGAAAAACGCAAAACAGCCTCGTCCCAATTCTGTTCACGCCGCGCGAGTTCTCCCAGGATGTACTCAGCGCCGCTATTGTTCGGGTCGATCTGCGAGTTCCTTCAGGAATTCCTGCTTGGCGCGCGCTGTCGCGTCCGGCCCAGCGTCAGGACGCGACAGCAGCAACCGGCCGAGCAAAAAATGAATGCCACGAGCATTCGGCTCCTTCTTCAGTATTCCTTCATACTCAAGCTGCGCGGGCTCCCATTTGCCCTGCATCTCCAGGGCCTCAGCGTTGAGCTTGTGCGCGGCGATCGATTTCGGCGCAGTGCGGCCAAGGTCCTGGGCAGCGCGTGTCGATAGATCAGAATAAGCATGCACCACAACAAAAAGAACGTCTGGATCTTGTGGAAACTGTTTGTTGAGCAATCCGGAGGAAGTCTAGCGTCGCATCTCGATCATCCACCGCCAAAGCGCAACGCACTCCTACCACGCCAGCCTGTTTTCGCGTCTCGGCGGGAACCTGCGCGCCATTCCACGCCTGAGTGCGGCAATGGTCTCCCGGCAGTGGCCTTGTTCTGCCAGAGCGATTGCCTTTTCCGGGGACGACTTGAGACCGGGGTACACCAGCATTTTGAGCAACCACATTTACTCCGAACAGCAAACATCCACTTACGAAAATTGCACAATGGAGAGACGGCTTTCCCGAAGACTCTACACATCAAACAAAATGATGCAGGCGGGGAATCCGCCTGCATCGTCAATTATACGAGTTTCGTTTCTCAGAAGTAGAGCTTAAGCGCCAGCTGTATATTCCTCGGCGGCTCGGCGTTTGTAATTTGACCCATGGTGGGGCCAATTGTTGTATTCGGCGCCTCGTAGTTAACATGGTTGAAGGCATTGACGAAGTCAGTACGGAATTGAAGCTTGAATCGCTCCGTCATCTGAAAGTCCTTGTGCAGGCTGAAGTCCAGATCTGCGTAATGTGGCCCACGTAAGCCACCGAGCTGAGGTGCACAGTTTCCGAAACTCCCTTGTGCAGGTTGAGTAAAGTTTCCATTGTTGGTGAACCACTGAGTACCTACTCCAGGGATCCCCGTATTCGTGATCGACGGAAGTGAGTTGCAGTCTGGCCTAAAGCCGCGTGAGAAGGTACCAGTATTATCCTGGCCACCAAAGACGGGCAATGGCCAACCGGTGCGGAACGACACGAGAGGGCTAACCTGCCATCCGCCAACCACGGCATCGACGGCCTTGTTCATATCGTGGCCGAATGTCCTGCCACGGCCAAATGGAAGGTCATAAATCGCATAAGCGGATATAACGTGTGTAGCGTCGTAATAACACGGCGCCCATTCCGCTCTGGGATCATAGATGTTCTGCCAGTATGCCGATGCGCTAAGAGCATTATCCCAAGCACCGTAATACCCAGTACTGTCAGACATGCACTTGGAGAACGTGTAGGAGACTTGATACTGCAAACCGTGGGTCATCTGTTTCTGAAGCACAGCCTGCAGGGAGTTGTACTCCATGTTGCCATTCGATCTCGTACCCGAAACTGTCGCACCGGGGCCGCCGCCGCCCAGCGCGTCATACAGCGCGGTGTTCTGGGAAAACAACGGACTCGCGGCACTACACGGTGGCGTGCTGCAAGCGGAATTGGGAAGCGACACTCGCTGCGCGTAGTCAAAAGGCACCATCAAGTGCGTACCCTTCTGGCCCACATATCCGATCTGGACAGTTGTGTCGCGTGTCAACTGGTGCTGAATTGTAAAGTTCCACTGCTCAGCAATCGCGGGCTGCACGTTGGGATCCCACACCCGCAAAAGAGTATTCACGTAGCAAAGATAGGCAGGTGCGTCGCAGGGCGCCGCTGCCGCCGAACCTACAATACCGTCGGTTGTGTCTGTTCCGGGTAGTTGGGAACTGTTATAAACTTTGTTGATTTCCGCCGGAGTAAACGGCGGGTTTAATGTCAGGCGGAGGTTTGTGCCGGTACCTTCCAGATATGACGAGACTGGTGAAGGCGCCACGGACGACGGTTTTGCCACCGAGCATTTCCGGAGTCCAAGCAAAACCGATACGCGGTTGGAAGTCTCTGCCACCGTAGAAGCCTTTGTAAAGAGCACGACTGGCTCCATTCTGGCCAGCCAAGATCGATGTTGCCCGTTGCGAAATTGTAATTTGCCTGCTGATTATGAGTTTCAACCCACGGCGTATGCGCATCGTAGCGCAGCCCAAGATTCAAGGTTAAACGATCTGTCACGCGCCAGTTGTCCTGGGCATAGATGCCGATGACGTTGCTGCTTTGTTCCCAAGTCTTGCCCGTGCTAACACCACGGCCATACTGAAATGGGAGACCCAAAACAAAATCGGCGCCGCCATCGCCAGTGTTGGCACCTGAACTCGACGATTCTGTAAAGCGGCCATCGAAATCCATATGCCCTAGCTGGCCATTGTTGCCAGCGTAGAAGGTCTTGATGATATTGCGCCAAACTTGGCCCCCAAATTTGAGGTTGTGCCGTCCGCGGGTCCAGGACAAGCTATCTTCGAACTGCCAAACGTGGTCGTCAAAGCTGGCGGTGCTTTCCTGAGTTCCAAGATTGCTAATGTTTGTCCTCGTAAAGTTCAGGCCTAACAATCCATCGAGATTTGCAGGGTTACCGTTTCCGATTCCGAGGGTATTGCCAAATTGTCCCACACTGGAATCCCAGGCGCTGCCGGTATTCACGGTAACGTGGCTCCAACCGATGCGGGCATCATTCACAAGGTTGCTGGTGATCGTTCGCGTCCAGTCGCCAACCGTGTTGTAAATGGGGGTCGAGGACAAAGAGTTTGACAACAGCACCTGCGAGTTCGTGCCCGGGTTCTCCTGATACTCTCTCGTGAAACGATAAGAAATATTGTCTTTTTGGGTGGCCTTGTAATCGAGCTTCAGGTCCCCCTGGTTCACGTTAAAAGCGGAAGCGGTGACGTTAACAGCATTGTTTTGTATCCCATTGCCGGTCGCAGTGGGGTACAGATTGGAAGCAAACAACGCGCTGGCTACCGGACTGATCATGACGCCCGGAATTTGGTTATTGCAGAAACGGCTGGCGAGTGCCTGCGGGGCTGGAAGTAGGCGTGCACGGCGCTGTAAACGATGCGCACGGATTGTACAACTGCACGGACTTCAAGTTCGCAGTAGCGTGGCGTTGGGTTGCATATTCCTGCAGTGAACCGCCGTCTCGAGTCAAAGATCGCCGAAATCTCCAGTGCGTTCCGCGGCTGTAAAGACGGTGTTTGCACCCGCCGAGCTAGGAATAGTAAAACGCTGGCCCTGATAATCAGCAAAAAAGAAAAGCTTGTTCTTGATGATTGGACCGCCAAAGGTCCCTCCGAACATATTCCACCGCACTTTTGCTTTCGGCAACGGATCCCACGCCCCTGTCGCTTGATCAACGTGGAGATTGTTCGACCAGCTGTTCGCATTGAGCTTGTCGTTCCGGAAGTACTCCCAAACATCGCCATGAAAGCTGTTAGTTCCTGACTTGATCGTTGCACTGACAATCCCGCCTTCGAAATTGCCGAATTCAGCCGGTGCATTGCTGGTGATTAGATTGAATTCCTCGATCGCATCTGGCGCCGGCGTGTAGCCGAGCAAGTTGTCCGAAACCTGGTTATTGTCCATGCCGTCGAGCAGGAAATTATTTGCTTGCTCGCGGTTGCCATTGATCAGAGGACGCGCCGAACTGAAGTCTGCTGTGTTGTTGCCGGTGCTGAAGCCCTTCGGATTCGTTGTTACCGCTCCGGGGGAAAGCAGAGTAAGTTGGACGTAATTGCGCGCGGCTAGCGGGAGGTTGTCATTGGTCGCTGCATTGATAATCGTGTCAACCTGCGTCGCCTCCGTTTTCAACACCGGTGCCTCCCCGGTCACTTCGACGGTCTCGCTGACCTGGCCGACTTTCATCGCAACGTCAACACGCGCAGTTTGATTGAGCACGAGGGTGAAAGCCGGATACAGCGAGGTTTGAAAACCTTGCGCCTCGACCTTTACCTTGTAATTTCCCACGGGCAAGCGAGTGAGAGTATAAGCCCCTGTATCGTTCGTCTCGGCCGTCCACACCGTGCCGCGTTCTGTGGAGGTCGCGGTCACACTCGCGCCTTTGATCGCGGAACCGCTGGGGTCGGTAATGGTTCCGACAATTGATGCTGTCACTTCCTGTGCCCATGCGGTATTGGCTAGCAATAGAGCGCCAGCCACGCATAGCAAAACGGCCATCGCCAGCAGTCTGCGTGTGCTCATCTGAAACCTCCGGGAGAACTCTTTGGTGTCCGTAAAATTTGGTGCCCACAATTTCGGATGTGCAATGCTATATAGCAGCCCAGCGAAGACCGTCAAGCAAAAAATGAAAAAAGAACCAAAAATTACAATTAACCCCATAAAAAAGTGCTCTATAACGGTTTCGGGAGGGGTTGGCAGCCGGGTGACGGGCGTTATCGATATAGTGCACCGTGGCGTAACTTTCAGGTTTTGAAGGGGCTTTCGGTATTGCACTCAGAGTCCACAGGAGAACGATATTGCATCCCGCTTCGTATGCCTCTGCGTAAGTCAATTTGTCCGATTTTCGAACGCTGAATGCAGATGTGGCTTTACTTTTACACGAATATTCGCTATATAGCAGACAGTTTCGCAGAGCTCTGTATTTTGGAACTTACGGCCTCGAGGAAGATAACCAACGATGCCGTCTAACGGTCATAACGGCCTTCCAGCCTACCAAAGAATTCAGACCGCCATTCGTGGCCGCATCAGTAATGGGGAGCTAAAACCCGGGGACTCAGTGGCTTCCGAAAGAGAGCTGGCGCGTCTGCACAGTGTCAGCCTGATGACCGCGCGACATGCGTTGGCGGGACTGGAGCAGGAAGGAGTGGTCGAGCGACGCCGCGGCGCCGGAACCTTTGTAGCGCCTCCGCGAATTCATTTTAATAAGCTTATGAGCTACACGGAGCAGATGGCCAGCCGCGGACTGGCGGCGGCTTCGAAGGTTATTACTTCGAAGGTGATCGATGGCGAAGATGAAATTGCCGCTCGCCTCATGCTTCCGGCAACGACCAAGATGATCAAGATTGAGCGCCTGCGGCATACCTCTGACGAACCGTTTGCGCTCGAGACCTGTTATCTTCCCGCTGACAAATTTCCACGATTGGTGCTTGAACCGCTGGCGCGTGGCTCGCTATTCTCGACTCTCGAGCGTGACTACGAAGTGCAACTGACTTACGCTGATGAAGAAGTGGATGCGACCGCGGCCGAGTCGCGGGTCGCGCAAATGCTTCAGGTGCCGCGCGGCGCCCCGGTCATGCGCATCCGCCAAGTCATTTATTCATCGAATGCCAAGCCTGTGATTTACGTTGTGGGTTTCTATCGCGCAGAACGGCACTCGCTTTTCATACGCCGCTTCCGCTGAGATTCCAGGCCGAATTGCGAACTCACGGCCGCAAGTTCGCAGACTCGAAGTTTAACCGGAGGAACAATGCCTCTCACCTCGACCGACTGGCTGGTCATCGTCGGATATCTACTCGTAAATTTGGCGATCGGGATTTACTACCGCCGGCGTGCCAGCGGAAATACCGAGGAATTTTTCGTATCGGGCAGAGACGTTTCATGGTGGCTGGCCGGAACTTCGATGGTCGCAACGACGTTTGCCGCCGACACCCCGCTGTTCGTGTGCGGGGTGGTCGCAAAGCAAGGGATCGCGGGAAACTGGATCTGGTGGGCCTTCTGCGTCGGGGGAATGCTGACGGTGTTTTTCTTCGCGCGCTACTGGCGCCGGGCAGAAATCCTCACTGACGTGCAATTCGTAGAGCTGCGCTACGGCGGCAAACCGGCGGCGTTCTTACGCGGATTCAAAGCGGTCTATCTCGGGCTGTTCATGAACTGCTTCATTCTGGGGTGGGTCACGAAGGCCATGGTGAGCATCATCACGGTGCTGCTGGGTCCCGCGATTGCGCAAGGGCGCGTCCTCGATATTGGCCTTTTCGGACACACACACCAATACGTATTGGGCGATCCGCAGAATACGGCCCTGGCAATTTGCGTATTTATTTTGATTCCCTTCACTGGACTTTACACATTCATCGGCGGCTTGTGGGGTGTGCTGGTGACTGACTTGTTTCAGTTTGCGCTGAAAATGGCGATGATCATCGTGCTTGCCTGGGTCGCAGTAGCGAAATTGGGTGGCATGCATGGACTCGAAATGCATTTGCAGACCATTCAGAACAACGTTCGCGCCACCGGCGTGACGACGTCGGATCCGACTGCATTCCTGCCTGACTTCCACTTTGGGCTCACCGGAGAGGCACTGTGGACGCTTCCCGTCCTGACATTTGTTGTTTATCTGGGAATGCAATGGTGGCTGGCGTGGTATCCGGGCGCGGAGCCGGGTGGCGGTGGTTACGTCGCGCAGCGCATGTTCAGCGCAAAAGATGAAAAGAATTCTCTCGGCGCCACTTTGTGGTTCAACGTTGCTCACTATGCATTGCGTCCGTGGCCGTGGATCGTTACTGCTCTGGTAGCGATTGCGGTCTATTCGCCGAATGGCGGCATTCATCCCAGCGCGGCGTTCGCACAGAATCCGGAGCAGGGATACGTAATGGTTCTTCGCGACTATCTGCCTCCTGCTTTACGCGGGCTGATGGTGGCAGCGTTTCTCGCGGCTTTCATGTCCACTGTCGGCACGCAGTTGAACTGGGGTTGCTCGTATCTGGTAAACGATCTCTATAAGCGTTTTATGGTGCGGGACAAGCCCGAGCAACATTACGTCATGATGAGCCGCCTCTTCACCGTTCTGTTGGTACTGGTCAGCGGCTATACAGCATCGCAACTCTCATCGATCGGCGCAGGTTGGGGACTGGTACTGGAGGTCGGATTTGGAACCGGCGCAGTCTACATTCTGCGCTGGTACTGGTCGCGCATTAACGCCTGGAGCGAAATCTCGGCGATGATCGCTGCCGCCGTTGTGACCTTCGGTTTGAGGGAAGTTTCATTCGCGGGCAGTGACGCCGTTATCTATGCGAAGCGAAGCCTGATCACTGGAGCTGTCGCAACGGTGGCCTGGCTCGCCGTCACATTTTTAACTCCAGCGGAATCGGAAACCACGCTGACCACTTTTTATCGCCGGGTACATCCGACCGTTTACGGTTGGAAGGGTGTCGCCAAGTTAGTCCCAGAATTGCCCGAGGTTCGCGACGTGGCCGGCAATGCCTTCAACTGGCTGATGGGGGTGTTACTGGTTTATGGATGTCTTTTCGGAATTGGCAAAATCATTTTTGGCGAGTGGACCTGGGGCTTGCTGCTGCTGGCGATGGCGGGAATTTCCGGTTATCTGATCTTTTGGGACCTCTCACGCCGAGGCTGGCAGACATTCTCTGGAAGTGAAACGAAAGCCGCGCCCGAAACTGCGAGCGCGCGCTGAGGCCAAGGGAATCCGCTTTACTCCGTCATCACCGATTTCGAGAGATTGCGCGGCCGGTCCACATCCAACCCGCGACCGACAGCGGTATAGTAGGCAAATATCTGTAACGGAATCATCTCCAGAACAGGCGCAAGCAGTTCCGGGGTCTGCGGAATAAAAATTGCATGGTCCGCGATGGATGGAATGAGCCTGTCTCCTTCAGACGCGAGGGCGATTACTTTCGCCGACTGCTTTTTGAATCCCCGAATATCGGCGACACTTTTCTCATAGCGCGAGACCGATCCAGCGTCGTTCTGATCGCAAGTGGCGATTATTACAACCGGAAGATCCTCATCAATCAAAGCTGTCGGCCCGTGCTTGGCTTCTCCCGCCGGATATCCTTCGGCGTGAACGTACGAAACTTCTTTCAGCTTCAAGGCGCCGTCCATGGCCACGGGATAATGAATCGCCCTCCCCAGAAACAGAAAATCTTCGTACTGCCGAAAACGATCGGCGAGTTGTTCACATTGCTGCACGCACTTCAAAACTGACCGGGCTTTTTCGGGAAGAGTCAGCAGTTCCTTAATCCAGTCTCGAAGCGAGTCGCGCGAAATCTCTTCTCTCACTTCTGCTAAATAGCCAGCCAGCAGGAACAGCACGGCAATCTGTGCGGTGAACGCCTTTGTGGAGGCGATGCTGATCTCAGGCCCAGCGTGAGTGTATAGGACTCCGTCGGCTTCACGGGCGATGGTCGAATCGACGACGTTGGAGATGGCAATGGTCCTTGAACCTTTTTGTTTCGCCATTCGCTGCGCTGACATGGTATCCGCAGTTTCGCCCGATTGGGTGATCACGATCGTGATCTCGGAAGGGCCAATTTGCGGATTCCGGTACTCAAACTCGCTGGCGTAATCAACTTCGGCGGGCAGATTCGCAAGCTGCTGAAACATGTATTGCCCTGTCAAACCCGCGTGACGACTGGTTCCGGATGCGACTACGTTGATCCGGCGCAAGCTACGCAGTTCATCCACTCCGATCCGCACTTCCTCAGCAATTCGAATCTCTCCTGAACTCAGAGATACGCGTGGTGCAATCGTATCCCGCAACGCCTGCGGCTGGTCGAAGATTTCCTTGAGCATGAAATGTGGAAAACCGCTGGCTTTGAGGAGTTCTGCTCGTGAATTAGCATCCACGGAGGCGACGGACCTGGTCATATCTGCTATATAGCTGATGAGAATAGAAATGTAAAGGCATTGTGGGAGGAAAGAAAATTTCGATTCGCTCAATCGCTAATTCCGATGCGAATGCGGATTCGCCAGGAAATTTTTCTCACACCCATCGCAGCTATATAGCAGGTACGGACTTCGGACGCCTTTGGCCCAGTGAACATCCGCTCGGGAAAGTCGGGGCGATTGATTTTATAAAAAGGAAGCGTCCCTGATTAGATGGGCACTGCTTTTTCGGTGTGACCGCGCGAGTACCAGCAAGGCGGAAATCCGGAGTGCGGAAACAAGGAATTGGTGCAGGTCTGCTGATCGGCAGATTTGTAAACATATTCAGTGCGGCCATTCTTTTCCTGGATCGCGTAGTACACCTGCACGGTGACGCTGCCGAAAGGATTGCTGTGGCGGAAGATGCGATAGCGAAACACGCACAAGTCTGCGGCAAAAGCGAATAACGCCAACACGCACACGCCGATCACGAACAGAAAAATGATCCTCTTCATGAACCGGAATTAGTCAGAGGGTTTCGCATCGGTCTCGATTGACCGGCTAGATTGGTTGCGCGGTTGTATTCTTCGCATCCGTCACATTCGATGGCTCCGCATCCAGGGACCTTCCGGGTTCAAAGGCAAGTTTCTCGTGTTTTTCCCCTACTTTGCGGATAATATCGTGCCACCCGTCATCCCACGATATTCGGGCTTCTCCATTCACGACTACCCAAGTTCCGTGACTCCCTCCCATGCTTTTTCGGGCCTGACCATCGGGTTTCAAGGTAATAAAAAACTTCCTGTTCCCGACGCCGACCCCAACTTCCCACTTTCCTACAAAACGGTTACGCCCTGCAGAAAAAGGTTCGCTGGATCCAAAATCGATTCGGACCACCTCGGCCATATTGATGGTCTCCTGGCGACCGGCGCGAGTAAGAAGCATTGAGCCATTCCTGAAATCAATTCGACTGACTTCGGACATGGGAAAGCTTCTCTGATGACCGTCCTTGAGAACCACGACCAGAGAATCGGGCTTGGCCTGGGCGGAGCAAAGTGCGACGGCACCCAGCAAGACGAAGGCTATGAATCCGATACGGCGCATAATCCCCTCCCCGGCGGATCATTCTAAAGCAGTCATTGGACATACGTGAGAAAGATTATAAAAGTTCCTTGTAGTTCCCAGGTTAACTCTGGAAACCTACTGTGCCTGGACGCGGCAAAGCTCTGACGCCAGCACTTCGCGGCGAGACATGACGATGCGGTCGATTCGGGAAAGAAAAATGAAATACGCGACGATGGAAGGCACGCCCAGAACGGCGAGGATTAAAGTCGATATCCACAAGTTTTTGTAATGGTATCCGACAAAGATGGCCAATGCTCCAAGGCCCATGCCGGTTAACTGTACAGCGAGACTGACAAAAATCGCCGATTCCGAAGCCCGCTGGCGGCCAAATGTGGAGTAGTCGATCCGCTTCGGTGAATAAATTGAAAGCAGATTGCCCGCGCTGAAGTTCAGTGGCGCAGCGACTAGATACCACGCGAAGGTAAGGCCCAAAGAATTCAGGTTGGGGCGCTGATAGATGAGGCTGACTCCCAGCCATAGGACGCACAGTTCCGTAATCAGCACGGCGAATTGGGCAATGTTTTTCGCCGCGAGAACCATGCGGAACGGAACAGGACAAAGCAGAAAAAATTGGATTCCGCCGCCATCGCCCCCAAAGCTGTTGTAAAGGATGTTGTTCATCACCAGCAGGCAGTAGGCCGCGCCAATGGGAAAAAGAAAACCAGACTGATGATTGAGGAATCCCTTTCGTCCTCCCCACAGGATGATGATCATCACGACAGGCATGATCATGGTGAACAGCATGGGGCCGCTGCGCAGAAAGTAATGCAATTCCTTCTGGAAGATAGCCGACACCGGCCCGGACACAAGCGGCAGTTTCCAGCCGCGGCGCAATGCTGCAGTTTGTCGCGGCGCTGGCTGTGCCCTCTTGTCGCCGCTGGATATTATCTCTCCGGCATATTGGCTGCGAAGGCGAAGGTGTAACGGCAACAACACGGCGCCGGCATAGCCAGTCAGTGCAAACAAAGAGAGAAGGGCTGAAGGTATCCGGCCGTCAGAGGCATTTTCGATCGCGCCAGCAGCTACTCCCGGGGGCAACGCGCGCGCCAGCGGAATGAATCGCGCCAGAACATGGAATCTCTGCATCGTGGGAAGACGGCTGTAGCGTCCCAGCATCGGACCAATGAGTTGAAAACACACCATCAGCATGACAAAAAGAAGCGAGATGACTTCACGGCTGCGGCGTAATGAAAGCCAGTGCTCGATCCAGACAAATATCATCCGCGCCAGCAGAAGATTAAAGATGACGGTTCCGCCGACGGCGGCCAGCGCCCAAGGCAGAAGAGTGACCCTGGCGACGCATATTCCGACGAATAGCCCGACCGACCAGCACACCCCGAGAGCCGTAGCAATATCGAACCCGCCATAAGCCATGCGAACGAGGAAGTAAGAGGTGTAGCTCAATGGAAAGCGAAGCAGTGACGAAGTGTCAACGTTTTGGGTAAATGCCGAGGCCATTACCGGAAAAATCTGCCAAAAAATTGAGATCAGCCAGAAAGGCAGGGCCAGCCAGAGGACCTTGTGCTCCGCAGTGATCCCCCACGCAGCTGCACCGATGGCAATCCCGCCGCCGATTCCGGCCCCCACGACCAGAAGGCCGGCGAATCCGCGAGATACCAGATTCAGGCGGCCGCGGACAGAGCGCAAAGAATTGAGAGAGAGCCGCCAGCGCAGAATCGCGATGGCGCGCAACTGCTCGCGCGCGGTGGAGTTCAGCCAAGCCACGAGAGCTCCGGATTTTCGCGCCGCGATCCTCCAACGGTCTGCAAAAAGAATTGCTCAAGGGTGGTCTTTTCGCCAGTCTGCTCTCCACCTCCAGCAGTAACGTGGGAACGAAGCTCGTCGAGCGGTCCCTGAGCGACGAGACGGCCGTTGTTGATAATTCCCACGTGCGTGCAGAGGCGTTCCACGATTTCCAGAACGTGCGAAGTCAAGAAGATGGTGACGCCGCGGGAGATCATCCGCTGCAGCATCGCTTTCAGGGTACCGGATGCGATTGCATCGACACCTTCAAACGGCTCGTCCAGGAAAAGGACTTTGGGCCCGTGAATAACGGCCGCGGCCAGCGCCAGCTTCTTTTGCATTCCGTGTGAGTAATCCGTGATCAGAGTCTTGGGTTTGTCGGCGAGTTCCATGAAGTCGAGGAGTTCCGCCGCTCGCTGGGCCGCAGTACTGCGTCCGAGGCCGTACATGCGTCCGGCGAAATTCAGATACTCGGACCCAGTAAGCCTGCCGAAAAGCGCCATTCCCTCAGGCACCACTCCAATTTGCCGTTTGACCTCGACGAGGTGTGTAGAGAGATCGAGCCCAAGAATCTGCATGCGCCCGGACGTGGGTGCCATGAGCCCCGTCAACATTTTTATAGTGGTGGACTTCCCTGCCCCGTTCGGGCCCAGGAACCCATAAAACTGCCCCGAGGCGACAGAGAGATTTACTCCGTCCACGGCGGCGAAGTCGCCGAAACGGCGGGTGAGACCTTCAGTGAGAATCGCCGCATCCACAAGAATCCTGAATGTAACACATTGGGTGGGCCGCTAAGCTGTCGTGCTCTAATGTCATTGTTCTCGTTCAGAATGATTAGTGACACTCGAATAGAGTGTCAAAATGCAAATTCGGAAGGGGAAACCGCCGGGATCGGGCCGGCTGGCCGGAATCGGGGTGGAGCTGAGCCGCGCAGATCGAGTGCGGCTCTCGTGGATGGATTTCTATCGGCGCTGCGATAACATCGCCCACACCTGCCGTCACTTCGGCATCAGCCGGCAGACGTTTTATCGCTGGCAAGGCCGTTATGATCCGTACGATTTGACTACGCTGGAGGAACGCAGCCATCGCCCTCGTCAGTGCCGTCAGCCGACGTGGGCTTTTCCCTTAGAAGAAAAGGTGTTGACGTTGCGGTGGCAGTTTCCCCGTTGGGGGAAAGACAAATTGGCGGTTCTGCTGCGCCGCCAGCAGGTGGCGATTTCGGTTTCCATGGTGGGCCGCATTCTCACTCGGCTCAAGCAGCAAGGCCGACTGGTCGAACCACCGCGTACGGGAGTTCCGGGATCGCGCCGCGCCCTGCGGCCGCGTCCCTACGCCGTGCGCAAACCCAGGCAGTACGCGGTGTTGGCGCCCGGCGACCTGGTCGAAGTCGATACCCTGGACGTGCGTCCCATTGGTATAATTTACGACTTTATGCTATCGTGATATCATTTGCATTGAAAGGATGCCGATGGCGCAACTAGTCGTGAGAAATATCGAGAGCGCGGTCAAATCGCGGCTGCAGAAACGAGCGCGCCGCCACGGCCATAGCATGGAGGCCGAGGTAAGAGACATCTTGCGCGACGTCGTAAACCGGGAAGAAGAACCACAAGGACTCGGCTCCCAGATTGCAGGCTTGTTCGCCAAGGTAGGAATTGATTCCGATATTCCTGAGTTCCGCGGCCACGATATCAAACCGCCGTTCTTTGAAGAATGATCATCCTGGATACGAACGTACTTTCTGCTCTAATGCGAAATACGCCCGAAGCAGCCGTTGTTGGCTGGCTAAACGAGCAGCCTCGTACTTCGGTGTGGACTACTTCAATCACCGTCCTCGAGATCCGGTTTGGAATTCAGATTCTTGCCACTGGGAAGCGACGATCGCTTCTCATGGACGCATTCGAGGCGATCCTTGAGACGATCGAGCACCGGATCGCATCATTCGACGAGGCTGCGGCTTCAGAAGCCGCGGACTTGATGGCATCGCGAAAGAAGAAAGGACGTCCTGGTGAACTCCGCGACACCATGATCGCGGGCATTGCGATTGCCCGGCGCGCCACCTTCGCAACCCGCAACGTCGAACACTTCATCGACGCTTCCATCCCGTTAATAAATCCGTGGGGCCAATGAACGCGCTTTGCCGGATGTCGAAGAGGGAGTTTAAGCTATCTAGGCTTTCTGAACCGCCCGACTCCGAGGCGAACCTCAAACGTATTTATCCCCGGATTGAAATCGCCAAGCCCGGCATTGGAAATATGCAGATAACGGGCCTCGATGGTCCATGCGTATTTCTCGCCTAAAAAATGAGTTCCAAAGGCCGCTGAAGGGGTGAAATTAACTTTAGAAGTTGCGCGTGGTACTTTTTCGGTCGTGAATAGAACGCCGCCGCTTAATTCGAGATAAGGCCGGAGGTGACCGCGGCTGGCAAAATTCCATTTTAAATTCAGCGGGTTAAGACCGACTCCGTACGCCGTGCTCGACGGCTGAAAAATTAGATACGCGGGGACCGCATCGACGGCGTATTCGAATCTGCCCGCGAGAAATCCAGGGCCGTGAGGTTCAGTCAGTACCCAGCCGTAACGAAGTCCGGCGTTCCAGATTCCGGTGTCGCCGCGACCGCCGGAAACGGAATGGCCTCCTGAAGTCCATACCTGCACTTCATTTGCGCCCTGCTCGATGAACTGAGCTTCACTCACCGCGCTCGCAAACAGCATGGCGATCAGGATTCCGTATCTCATCGCGTCCTTTCTCTCCATCATATAAATCTTGACCTATAGCCCCAATCCGCCATCCACATACAGAATTTGACCGGTTATGAATTGTGGAGCGTTAGCGAAGAACAATACCGCAGCTGCGACATCATTCCCTTTTCCGTTGCGCCGCATAGGAGTTTGCGTGGCCATTCGCCGCATGAAAGAGGCTGCGGCTTTTTCACCAAGGTCGATCATGCCCGGCGCCACACAATTCACGGCGATCTCCGGGGCCAGCGCCTTTGCCATAACTTTAGTGAGCATGTGCAGCGCGGCCTTGGAAGAACAATAATGAGCGTGGTCAGCCCAGGGACGAAGACCACCAAGCGAACCCAGGTTAATTATTCGGCCCTCTCTTTTTCGCAAATCGGGCAAAGCCATCTTGGAAACCAGAAACGGCCCGCGGACATTGCTCGCGAAGATCGCATCCCACTGCTTCAGGGTCAATGATTCAAAGTCTACGGTTTCATAATTGCCTGCATTATTGACCAGCACATCAAGCCCGCCAAATGTCCGCCCTACTTCTCTTAATGCGGTCCGGACACTCTTTTCGTCGGTGACGTCACAGCGAAGCGCCCGCGCCCGCACTCCCAATCTCTCCACGTCTTTGGCTGTCTCCCGGGCCTCCTGCGCAGAACGCATGTAAGTGATCGCGATATCGGCTCCGGCCTCGGCCAAAACCAGAGCTGAAGCTCTGCCCAATCGTCTGGCCCCCCCGGTAATGAGGGCCACCCTGCCCGACAGAGGCTTGATATTGCTGGCCATTAAAGAATGGATTCTACCCTGTAGTGCCGCCACTGCCCTAAAAGGCGCACTTTGGCGTAAAAGTTTAAGTGGAAAAGTGGTTGTCCATTTTGCTAGACTCCCGCCGATGTCGTTCCTGCGAGAAGTGATCGTCTATTCACGTAAAGGATGCCATCTCTGCGAAATCGTGAAAGAGAAGCTCACGAAACTGGAGCGCAGAGGGGGCTTCCGCTGGCGTGAAATTGACGTCGAAACCGACGAAATGCTGCGCCGTCAATTTACCGACGAAGTTCCCGTCGTATTCATCGACGGACGCAAAGCTTTTAAGTACCGCCTCGATGAGCAGGAATTCCTGAAGAAGTTGGCCAGCTAGGCCATTCGTCCCTACGATCACCATTAAACGCATCATCTCTGCGGCTTCCCGCATCTTAAAGATTAAAGGTGACCCAGCGGTGACTTCGGTTCAAAGCTTTGGCTGTAAGCCTTTGTTGCTGTGCATGTTATACTCACGAAATCAGCCTGCCTGGGCGCCTTCGTTGCCCAGGCCGAAGGAAAATTAAAGATGGCCCGCAGTTCTCACCGTGCTTCCATATTGATAGTTTCATTCCTGGCGCTTTGCGGATTTTTGGGGATGGTTTTTGCCCAGAAGAACCCGGCAACGGCGCATGACGGCGACTCCGACGTCAGCGACAGCCTGAAGCAGTTCACCCAGGTCTATGACGTCGTCGAGCAGAATTACGCCGAACCGGTGAATCCCGACAAGGCCATCTACAATGGCGCTATACCGGGCATGTTGCACGTGCTCGATCCGCACTCGAATTTTTTCGATCCGAAGTCATATTCGCTTCTGCGCGAAGACCAGCGCGGTAAATATTATGGCGTTGGAATGACCGTCGGCCCGCGCAATAACAAGGTCATTGTGATTGCTCCGTTCGTGGGCACTCCAGCATATCGAGCCGGCATTCACCCGGGCGACATCATTATTGCGGTTGACGGGAAGCCCACTGATAACTTGAACACCAGCGATGTAGCCGATCTGTTAAAAGGACCGAAGGGCACGACGGTTCACATCACTATCTTGCGTGAAGGCACAGATAAGCCGCTGGAGTTCGCCGTGGTTCGCGACGAGATTCCACGGTATAGCGTTGATCTGCATTTCCTGATTCGTCCCGGGATCGGCTACATGCATGTCTCAGGCTTTAACGAAACGACTGAAAAGGAAGTTCAGGACGCGCTTGAGTCTTTCAATCAGCAAGGCGATTTGAAGGGACTCATCCTGGATCTTCGCCAGAATCCCGGCGGCTTGCTGAATGAAGGTGTGGGCGTTGCCGACAAGTTCTTGCACAAAGGACAGCTCATCGTTTCGCACCACGGACGCTCTTCACCCGAGCGTCGCTATGTCGCCACGCACGGAAACAGCGGGCGAGACTACCCGCTGGTCGTGCTGGTTAATCGTGGAACAGCGTCTGCAGCAGAAATCGTTGCCGGAGCAATTCAAGACCACGACCGCGGATTGATCATTGGCGAGACGACATTCGGCAAAGGCCTGGTGCAAACGGTATATCCGTTGTCGAATGACACGGGTTTGGCGCTGACCACGGCCAAGTACTACACGCCAAGCGGACGGCTTATTCAGCGCGACTACAGCAATGTTTCGCTGTACGACTATTACTTTGAACGGGACGACAGCAGCAATATCGCCAACAAAGAAGTGAAGCTCACTGACAGCGGTCGTACGGTGTATGGGGGCGGCGGCATTACACCGGACGTGAAAATTGACCCGATCAAGAGCAATCACTTTCAAGACACGCTCTTGCAGCACTACGCTTTCTTCAACTTTGCCAAGCACTATGCCAATGGCCACCACATAACCAAGAGCTTCGAAGTGGATGAGAACGTGTTGCAGGAATTTCGCAAGTCTCTTGACGCCGATAAAATTCCCTACACGGAAGCTGATCTGGTGCAGAACAACGACTGGGTGCGTTCCAACATCAAGAGTGAAATTTTTGTGGATGCGTTCGGGCAGGAGGAAGGGTTGAAGGTAAAAGCGGAAACCGACCCTGAAGTCCTGAAAGGCCTCGATATGTTACCGCAGGCGCGGCAACTGGCGGACAACGCAAAGAAAGTAGTTGCAGAGCGCAACAGCACGGCCCTGACGCGCTAGTTACACCGAATTAAGCTGCCGTACCCACTGCATCGCCTGCCAATAGGCCGCGGCGACTCCGCTTTCACTCAGGCCCAGACGTTCCGCCTGGTCCGTCGTGTTTTGCCAATCGCCGGTTTCGCGAGCCAACATCAACTGGTAAAGCGGACGAAGACTGCTGGCTCCGCCGAGAAGCACGGCTTTGGTTTCGTGGTCCACCGGGATGTTCTCAAGGACGGAAACCATGGGAACATCGAGGATGACGTCGATCATCGACAGCAGCCCCATGAGAAAGAGATCGGAGCTTCCATGCGGAACCTGTTCGGCGATGATTTCACAGAACCGGGCCCTCACCATGGCGCTGTTCACCAGTTCGCTGGATTTATTCTGGCCTACGGTAAGCGTCGCTATCAGCCGTACCCAGCGCCGGACTTCGCGTTCACCCAACAGCGCAATGGCGTGGCGAATGGAATGAACTTCGTTGCGAACGCCGACTGCGGCCGAATTTAAATACTGTAGAAGCCGATAACAAACCGCGGCTTCGTTCTTGATCAGAGTTTCAAGTTCGCGAACTTCGAGGTCGGTTTTGGAAACCGCCTGCAAGAGCCGCAGGTAGTTCATACGGTTTGCAGGTATTTCCCGGGCATGCATCAACTCCGGTTTACGGAAGAAAAATCCCTGGAAGTAAATAAAGCCGGCGGCCCTGGCTTCGGCAAAGTGCTCACGGGTCTCAACTCTCTCGATCAGCATGCGGCAGCGCCAGGGGCCATAACGCCTGATCAGAGTGGCGCGATCTTCGATAGTCGTAGTTTGCAGGTCCACTTTCAGGATGTCAGCAAAATCAACCAGCTCGGTACGGGAGTCGTCCGGCAGAAAATCGTCCAGAGCAATCATGTAGCCAGCCTGCTTGAGACGCTGGAGGGCGGCTTTGACCAGATCGTCAGCTGGAACCGATTCCAACACTTCAACCACAGTGTGAGTTGAGGGGAACAGAGTGACATAGTCCTTGAGCAGGACCTCGCGAGTGCAATTTACGAAAGCGCGCTTCCCGTCGCACAGCATCTGCAATCCCATTTGCAAAGAATTGTCGAGCGTCTTGCGGGAGGCGGCGTCGCAGTCTTTCTCGCGGAAGTAGTCTTCCACCCCGTCGCGGAACAGAAGTTCATACCCGAAGACTTTTTCGTCGGTGGTGAAAATGGGCTGGCGAGCCACGTAGCTATAGAGATTTTGCTCTGAGTCAGGCCGTGCGCTGCCCGCTAGGGCGGTGGTCGTCGCATTCACCTTCTGCCTATCGGCAGAAGTCCACGTTCGCTTTAGAAAGCCGGCTACTTCTATTGCACAGTCAGACTGACGGTCGCACTATGTGAAAGGGCGCCGCTTGTTCCTGTAACCGTGATCGTGTATGTTCCGGCAGGTGTGCCCTGGCTTTGCTGCTTTTGCGTGCTACTGCTGCTTCCTCCGCAACCCACGGCAGTGAAGAGGGCTCCGAGCACGATCAGCGAAGAGAGCGTAAGCCAACGCCTGCGCGATGGCAAGCCGCCTAACAAGACGACGGCGAATAGGCCTCCGCTGGCGGCGAACCACAGGCCGCGAGAGCGCGGACCGAAAGGCGAGCGCGCGTCGGCGACGGTTGCGATGCTCAATTGCGCAGTACCGGTCTGGTTGCTGCTGAGATCAACGCTCGTTGGTGTCAGCGTGCAGGAGATGTGTACGCTCGCGTTGCTGGGGGCGCAGGTAAGATCCACTGTACCGTTAAAGCCGTTCACCGCCGTGACAGTGACGGTGGAGGCTCCAGTTTGCCCAGCAGAAACTTTCGATACCAGGCCGTCAAGAGAGAAATCAGCAGTTGGCGACGCCGCGAGCCAGGCAGTGACAAGGTTCGTCACATCGAGAGAGCCGAGGCCCGTCACCTGATCGTATCCCGCCCCTGCACTAAACCCGATGCTGGCAGTGCCCGCGGGACAGTTCGTGGTGCCGGAAGTACACGGTACTTTATTTGTCCCTGAAGTGACGTCGTGGAAAACATTTGTTGAGGAATTATTGGCAAAGAGGCCGTACAGCATGGGGTTCACATTCCCCAGACCGTTCGAGCCAGTGGCCTGATTGAGTAGAGCAACGATTCCGGCAAACGTCGGAGCGCCGGCGGAAGTTCCGCCGATGGCAGCCAGCGTCTGATCGCTGGCCCGGAATCCAGACGTGCAACTTGTAGGAGGCGGGGTTACTCCTGAAAAGAAATCCTGGGAGCAAATCAGATACGGATCATGCCCGTTTGAACCGCTGAGCGCGACGTCTGGAACATCGCGTTTTCCGTCAGCTGGAACTCCCGTCCCCGTCTGCCATGATGGCTTTCCGAAAATCGTGCTGGCGCCTCCGCCACTCGAAGAGATCTGAGAACTGTTGGTGTCGTTCCAAGTGACTTCGGGGATATATTGCAAAGCACTCGCGCCGCTGGTAGCGCTGGACGAGCCGCTCCAATACGGATTGTCTGCGGGCGCAGTGCCTCCGGTACACGCGTTGTTGGCGCATACACCCGCGTCGCCGCTGAATTCGGTCCCGCCTAGACCCGTAACTTCCGGAATGGCGGCCGGCACGTCCACCGCTAAGCCGTGACTGGCGCTGGTCGCGGTGGCGGACTCACAGTCGGCGGCGCCCTGATCTCCGGCGGGGCCACTGATGGTTTGTCCTTGGGCATTGGCCTTCTGCGCCCATTGCTGCATTGTAAGAACGAAGCTGGTTCCCAGATTCGCTTCGCAGTTTCCGTAGCTGATGCTGATCACTCGCCCGATATTATTGTCGATCGCATACTTCAGCGCATCGAACACATTCTTTGTCCGATTGTTGCAGGTGGTTCCGGTTCCGAGGCCGGCAACTACATAATTAATGGTCGCGTTTTTTGCTACGCCTTCTGACCATTCCAAATCCAAGTCAGCCTCAGTTTCATCGCCCGTGCATGTCGGAATCGTGCCGGTTCCAGGGACGTTTGTGGTTATGAAATTCGAGGCAGAAGCTGCGGGCAGGCCTGCCGCCGTTCGGAAGGCGGCCAGATCGGTGTGGTCGACAATCGTTTGCCCGACGACCGCAATGGTGACGCCACTACCATCTAAGTTCGCCGGTAAGTTATATATGGTCGCGAAGTCGCCGGGAATAAGGAAATGGTTTCCGCTGATATTCGAGGTAAAGCGTGGTTGCGGACGAATTCGCGGCTTGGGATGAAAGTCATCCAGCCCGCGCACTCCGAGCACCTGCGATGAGAAAGCCGCCGGAAAGGCCAGATCGGTGGCGTTCGCAAAATGCTGTTCTCCATTGATCGAGTAATTGTGAATCTCAGTCTTAAACGCGTATTCAACCTGCCCCGCACTGCCGCTGAAATTAATTTCGTTGCGGCTGCGCGAGATGTTATCGACCGTCAACCCCTGGGACTGGAGCCACGACGTCACTTTCGCGAGATCAGCCGAGGTCATTCCGAAGCGTGCAGCATATTGCTCGGGCGTGACCCACTTGTGATAGTTGGGCGAGGTGCGGTCCTGCTGCTGGCGCAATAAGAGATCCATGTCGGCCTGCTGGGTGGCCGAAAGGCGAAACGTGAGGCTGGCGCTTAGCGCCTTCGTAGTATCGGTGCGGCCTCGGTCGAATTGCGCGCGCGCCATGGGGTGGGCGGTGCCTCTGACGGAAGCAACTTGCGCGGCATCCACCGGGCGCAGAATTCGGTTCCTGGAAGTGACCTGGCTGCTTCCGGTTCCGCCGCCGGAGATCAACACCGCAGCGGCGCACACATACGCGAAGGCTCTTGTCTTCATCAATTGCACCTTGATCATTTCGCTTCAAATTTTGGAACCGAAACGGCTTGTACCAATAGATTCAGGGTACAGCAGCGAAGGATGTATTCCCAATAGTCGCGTCGGTAAAAGTTTGTTTACATTAACTGGACTCGGAGGAGACGTCGGCAAAACGGCGCTTCAAATCATGCAGGAATCTCCGCAGTGCCTTACACTGTTGCAAAACTGCATGAAACTATCCGTGGTAATGCCGGTGTACAACGAACGCGCGACCCTGCGCGCGGTAGTCGAGCGGGTGCTGGCGACTTCGCTGGAGATCGAACTGCTGTGCGTGGACGACGGGTCGATAGATGGATCGCGCGAAATTCTTGCCCAATTGCAGGCTGAGCACCCGCAGCTGCGGGTCTATTTGCAGCCGCAGAATATGGGCAAGGGTGCAGCCTTGCGCCGCGGCATTCAGCAAGCCAGCGGCGATTTCGTCATCATCCAGGATGCCGACCTGGAATATGATCCGTCCGAATATCCGACTCTTCTCGAACCTCTTCTTCAGGGGAAGGCCGACGTGGTTTACGGGTCGCGCTTTCTCGGCGCCGGGCCGCACCGCGTGCTTTACTTCTGGCATTCAGTCGGGAATTCGATTCTTACCCTCATCTCCAATTGTCTAACCAACATCAATTTGAGCGATATGGAGACCTGTTACAAAGTGTTCCGCCGCGAGATCATTCAGTCTATTCCGATCGAAGAAAACCGTTTTGGCTTCGAGCCGGAAATCACGGTCAAGATTGCGAAGCGGCGCTTGAGAATCTATGAAGTGGGCATCGGCTATTGGGGACGAACCTACGAAGAAGGAAAGAAAATCGGCTGGAAGGACGGCGTACGCGCTTTGTGGTGCTTGTTGAAGTATTCGGTCAAAGAACCGACAACTCCGTTAGCTGTCGAACAGAACACTTCGACCCCGGTTGCAGACGCCCAGAGGGGATCGGATTAAGGTAACCAGCTTGAAGGTTACTCTCGATTTTTCGCTCCCGAAGAAACTCGTCAATCCACGTTAATCAAGGGTAAGGAAAGGGCCTGAAACGTCTTGACTCGCCCAGAGAATCTGGCGAAAATATGAACTGTTCGGGCTTCCTCCCCAAGGCAAACCCATCATTTGTGCTCCCCGTTGTTTAGTTTGCCTCCAGTATGCCTGGTTCCGCAATTGAATTGAAAACAGCGGTTGTTTCAGGTTTTTGTATGACTGCGGGCGACTCACGGTTGTTCTCGCGAACAACCTGTCACAATGTGAATGAAAGCGCTGACCCCAACATGCTTGGGGAGGAGTAGCCGGGGACCATGGCATCGTCTGATCTCGAGAAGCAACTGGCAAATCTTAGCCCGGCAAAGAAAGCATTGCTGGAGCGGAAGCGGCGCGAATCCGGCGCAGCTCCGGTGCTTCGGCGCATCGAGAATCGCGACGGCATTCCACTCTCATTCGCGCAACAGCGCTTCTGGCTGATTCACGAACTTGATCCCACCAGCTATCTGTATAACGTTCCCCGTGCAGTGCGCCTGACCGGCAACCTGGACCGCGCGGCCCTTGAATCCAGCTCTGAACGAGGTCATCAGGCGTCACGAAGCCCTGCGAACCACCTTCCGAACGGAGTCCGGTCAGCCGGTACAGGTGGTTGCACCGGAACTGCGGATTGGGTTGCCGGTGACTGAGATCGCGCCGAAGAGCGCCTCGCCACTCGACGCGGCCTTGGAATCGGCCCTGGAGGAATATCGCCGCCCGTTCAATCTGGCCACCGGCCCGCTGTTGCGCGCGCACCTATGGAACTTAGGTGTGGACGATCATCTACTGCTGATCGTGATGCACCACATCGTGAGCGATGGCTGGTCGGGCGGCGTCTTGTTTGATGAACTCGGAAAACTTTACGCAGCCTTTGCTCTGGGACAAAGTTCTCCTCTTCCTGAATTATCCATCCAGTATCCCGACTTCGCCGTGTGGCAACGCGAGTGGATGGATCGGATACTCGATAAGCAGGTCGGCTACTGGAAGGAGAAGCTCGCCGGAGCTCCGCCGACGCTGGAACTACCGACTGATCGTGAGCGCCCGCAGAGTGCTGGTTTTCGCGGACACCTTGTCTCATTGGAATTGTCTCCCGAGCTGGCACAGCAAGTGAGCACATTTTCGCGGACCCAAGGCACAACGCTATTTCCGATCATTCTCGCCGCTTTGCAGGTCTTGATGTTCCGCTGGACCGGACAATCCGATCTAGTGCTGGGAACGGTGAACGCGAATCGCAATACGGCGGAACTGGAAAAACTGATCGGCTGTTTTCTGAATTTCCTGGCCTTGCGCGCGCGCGTTGACGGATCCGAAGACGCTCTGGCGTTACTTGCGAAAGACAAGAGAACGGTTTTGGACGCGTTCGCCAACCAGGATTGTCCTTTCGAAAAAGTGGTCGAGGCGGTGAATCCCGAGCGAGCCGCGAATGTGAACCCGATTTACAACGTAGCGCTGCTGGTGCAGAACTACCCGGCGTTCGCGTTCCGCGACGACCAGGTCGAAGCGCGATTCATGCCGCTGGATACAAAAGTGGCGTTTCTCGATCTTCGCTTTGTGGTGACAGAAAGTGCTGGTTCGATTGTTCTGGAATGCGAAGCGAACGCGGAGTTGTTCGAGCTGTCAACGGCCGATCTGTTGTTGGCCGGGTTTCGCGACGTGCTGGAGCAAATGGTCGGTGAGCCGGCCCGGAAGCTGGGCGAGATTCGGATTCCGGATGCTCTGATTAAACAGGCGCAGTCCCGATCAGACCAAACAACACAGACCATTGCGGTGGCAGCGAGCTTTACGGCGGAAGTGGTGAAACCAGCCTTGAGCTTCTGGATGAAGCGGCTGGGCGTACCCGCAAAATTCAAATTTGCACCGTTCAACCAGATATTCCAACAACTGCTGGATCCGGCCAGTCTTTTGTCAGGCAACAAGCATGGCTGCAACGTGATCTTTTTGCGGATCCAGGACCTGCTCCCGGCAGGGGCATTCAATGACTCTGACATAGCGAAGAAACTGGCAGCCTCAGCCGGCGAGTTCGTGAAGTCGGTGCAGGCGGCGGCGCAACGCTCCGCTGTCCCGTATGTCATCTGCGTCTGCCCGCCTTCGGCGGCGGTCCAGGCTGAACCTCTGTTGGCACCGGCTTGCGATCGAGTGCAATCTTCGATCGCGTCCCGATTGGCCGGTATGCCGAACGTCGCGGTCCTGACTCCGCCTGAGTTGTTCGCACATTATCCGGTCGCCCGTTACCACGATGACTACGCCTGGCGCGTGGGCAAGATTCCATACACCACAACGTTCTTTACTGCGCTCGGAACCATGCTTGCCCGCAGAATGCTTGCGCTCCGGAGCGCGCCATATCAAGTCATCGTCGCCGATTGCGACCAAACGCTCTGGACGGGAAACGCTCAACTCGGGCCGGCTGCGGTGGAAGTAGATGGACCGCGTGTCCTCTTGCAGGATTTCCTGATCGCGCAGCAGAAAGCGGGAAAGATTCTCTGCCTGGTTGGAAAAGGGCAGAAGCATTTCATCGACAGCGTCCTGGAGTCTAACGCGAGCATGCGATTGGGACCGCAGGACCTTGCGGACGTTCGCATCGATGAGCGCGCGTCGTCAATGAAGCTGCAAGAACTGTCCGAGGAATTTGGCATCGATCTGGGCGGATTTATTTTCGTAAGTGCGAACCCGGCGGAGTGCGCTGAAGTGCGGAGGAATTGCGAAACTGCCACCGTCGCACAATTGCCTGCCGACGCGACACAAATTCCACGTTTTCTGAAGCACTTTTGGGTTTTCGATTCCCGGCCGGCAGGTGTCGGATCGACACCGCTCCGGCATCCACAGATCGAGCAGTTCGCGGACATTGCAGAGCGCCTTTCAACGGTTGAGGCGATCGCGCGCGCTGTTGAACCGGAGCGGGCGCGACATAGTGGGGGAGGGCGTTCCGAGTTTGCGCCCCCACGCAACGCGGTAGAGGAAATGCTCGCCGGCATCTGGGCGCAAGTACTGCGGGTGGAGCAACCTGGGATCGACGACAACTTTTTCGCGCTAGGTGGTCATTCATTGCTTGCAGTGCAGGTGGTCGCGCGGGTACGGGAAACGCTGGATGTTGAAATGCCGCTCCGCGCAATGTTCGACGCGCCGACGATCGCTCAATTCGCCGAACGCGCGGAGGATGCCCGACGAAGCAGTCAGACACGTGCAATTCCGGCACTCAGGCCGGCAGCACGCGATGGACGGATACCGCTTTCTTATGCCCAGCAGCGCTTGTGGTTCATCGATCAACTTGAGCCGGGTAATTCGCTCTACAACATTTCGGCAATGTACCGGATGTGGGGTCCGTTGGACCTCGGCGCACTCGAGCAGACAATCAACGAAATAGTGCGACGACACGAATCGCTGCGTACAACTTTCCGCAGCGAAGATGGCCAGCCGGTGCAGGTGATCGCGCCTCGTCTGCGGATACAGATTCCGGTTTCGGTTCGCAGCGGACTGGCTGACCTCGATCGTGAACTCGAAATCAAGCGTTTCGCACGCGAACAGGCTTTGCGGCCGTTCGATCTCTCGACAGGACCGCTGCTGCGGTTGAGCCTGCTTAAGCTGGGCGAAGAAGAGCATGTACTCGTCGTCATCTTGCACCACATCGTCGGTGACGGCTGGTCGGGCAGTTTGCTGGCGAAGGAAATGGCGGCTCTTTACGAGGCATTCTCACGAAACCAACCGTCGCCGTTGCCGGAGTTGGCGGTTCAGTATGCCGATTTTGCCATCTGGCAGCGGCAGTGGATGCAGGGCGAGATTCTCGACGGGCAGATTGCGTATTGGAAAAAACAACTAGCGGGAGCGCCGCCCGTCCTTGAATTGCCGACCGACCGTCACCGCCCGGCGGTGCAAGCTCATCATGGCGCGATTCGCACTCACGTGATCGCGAAGGATTTGCTGGAACGCCTCAAATCAATGAGCCAGACGGAAGGCGTGACCCTGTTCATGACTCTGCTCGCCTCATTCCAGATGCTGCTCTCGCGTTATTCGGGGCAAGAGGACGTCGTCGTCGGCTCAACAGTTGCAGGACGCAATTACTCCGAGGTCGAGCCGCTTATCGGATTTTTCATCAACACGCTGGCGATGCGCACCGACCTTTCGGGCGAACCCACCTTCCGCGAATTACTAGCACGGGTCAAACAAGTCGCGCTCGATGGATACGCGCACCAGGAAATCCCATTTGAAAAGCTGGTTGAAGAGCTCCAGCCTGAACGCAGTTTGAGCTACAACCCGATTTTCCAGGTGTTGTTCGGTCTTCAGAACATTCCGCGAGCCACATTCGAGGCGTCCGGTCTCAAGGTGCAACGCGAACCGGTGCATCCGGCAACCTCGCTTTTCGACATGTCGTGGTTTGCGTTTGAAATGCCGGAGGGTTTGCTGCTGCGGATCGAGTACGACACCGACCTTTTCGAAGATGTCGACCATTGGCCGGGCGATTGGGCACTTTGAGCAGGTTCTGGAGGGCGTCGTTGCTTATCCGGAAAAGCGGCTTTCTGAAGTTGCATTGCTCACGCCGGAGGAACGGCAGCAGGTTTTGGTGGAGTTCAACGACACCGCCAGCCGACTATCGCACCGATCTGCGACTGCACGACTTCTTTGCGCAACAGGCTGAGCAGACGCCCGACGCCACTGCTTTAATCTGCGGAAACACTCGCCTTAGCTATCGCGAACTCGACGTAAAGTCGAACCAACTGGCGCACTATCTTCAAGACCGCGGCGCCGGACCGGACGTGCCTGTTGGAATTTTTTGCGAGCGTACGCCTGATTTGCTGATCGGCATTCTGGGAATTTTGAAATCCGGCAGCGCCTACGTGCCCATTGATCCTGCATATCCCAAAGAGCGCATCGCGCACATTCTCGAAGATGCCAAAGCTCCAATCGCATTGACGCAAACGGCGCTTCTGAAGGAGCTACCGAATTTTGCAGGCAATGCGGTCTGCCTGGATGGCGATTGGGAAAAGATATCCCGCGAGTCGAGTACGAAACCGTCTTCAACGGTTGATCCGAAAAATCTCGCCTATGTCTTGTTCACCTCGGGTTCGACCGGAAGGCCGAAAGGCGTCGCCCTCGAGCATCGCAGCGCGGCAACTTTTGTTCGATGGGCAAAGACTGTCTTTACTCCCGCAGAGCTGGCAGGCGTTCTATTTTCGACTTCGGTCTGCTTTGACCTTTCCGTCTTCGAAATGTTCGCGCCGTTAAGCGTGGGTGGAAAGATCATTATTGTGCAGAACGCGTTGTTCCTGCCTTCGGCGGAAGCCCGCGACGAAGTTACGTTGATCAACACGGTGCCATCTGCGATGGCCGAACTCGTCCGGATGCAGGCCGTGCCGGAGTCGGTGAAAACGATCAATCTTGCCGGCGAGGCACTGGCGGAGACTCTGGTCAACGAAATTTACTCCTCGACGTCGGCTGAGAAGGTTTACAACCTGTACGGCCCAACCGAAGACACGACATATTCGACGTACACTCTCACGCGAGCGGATCAGCCGGTAACCATCGGCCGCCCGCTTCCGAACAGTCAGGCATACGTGCTCGATCCGCACGGCAACCCGCAGCCAGTGGGGGCTCCCGGCGAACTTTATCTTGCGGGCGCCGGCCTTGCACGCGGCTACTTTGGACGACCTGATCTGACGGCCGAGAGGTTCGTGGCAAACCCGTTCAGCGAACCTCCTTCGCGAATGTATCGGACCGGCGATCTTTGCCGCTGGCTTCCGACTGGCGAACTCGAATATCTCGGACGCCTTGATCACCAGGTCAAGCTGCGCGGGTTCCGCATTGAGCTTGGTGAGATTGAGGCGGTCCTCGGGAAGCACGCAGGCGTTCGGCAATGCCTGGTCATGGCGCGGGAAGATCAACCGGGACTTACGAGACTTGTCGCCTACGTTGTGTCTGCACCGGGTGAGCAACCGACTGAAGATTCTTTGCGCGCGCACCTGAAGCAGAGCGTTCCCGAGTTCATGCTGCCTTCGGCGTTCGTTTTTCTGGAGGCATTCCCTCTCACCCCGAACGGGAAAGTCAATCGCAAGGCACTGCCCGCGCCCGAGTTTACCGGCACGACCGCAGAATACGCCCCCCCTCGAAATGCAACTGAGGAACGGGTCGCTGGAATCTGGGCAGAAGTTTTGCATGTGGAGAAAGTCGGCATTTACGACGAGTTCTTCTCGTTAGGCGGACATTCCCTGCTTGCCACCCAGGTGATCTCGCGCATTCGCAAGGCGTTTAACGCAGACATCCCGTTGCGCGCGCTGTTCGAGGCTCCGACGGTGGCCAGGTTGGCCCGACTGATCGAGCAGCACAAACCCTCGATCGAAACGCCGCAGGCGCCGCCGATGATGCGAGTGCCCCGTACACAGGACCTGCCGCTCTCATTTGCGCAACAGCGGCTGTGGTTCCTGAACCAGCTCGAACCGGACAATCCGTTCTACAACATTCCGCAGGGACTGCGGATGCGGGGCAATCTCGACGTAGCTGCGCTGGAGAAGAGTCTCCATGAGATTGTGCGCCGACATGAAATCCTGCGGACTACGTATCGGGTCATACAGGGGCAGATCTCGCAGACTATTCTGCCGGCACAGCCGGTCGCGCTCGTGCGGGTTGACCTGACTGCAATTGCAGATGGCGAACGCGATGGCACGGCGCAGGCATTCATCGACCAGGAAGCGCGCCGACCTTTTGATCTGGAGAAAGGCCCGGTCATCCGCGCCAGCCTGTTGAGCCTCGCATCGGATGAATACATTCTGGTGCTGAATACCCACCACATCGCCAGTGACGGCTGGTCGATGGGAATTTTCGTCCGCGAACTCACCGAGCTTTACACGGCGTTCGTCCAAGGTAAGCCTTCGCCGCTTGCTGAATTGCCTGCGCAATACATTGACTTTGCGGTGTGGCAGCGGAATTGGATCAGCGGCGACGTACTCAACCAGCATCTCGAATACTGGAGGAAACAACTTCAAGGCGCACCGGGAGCGATCGAGTTACCGGCGGACCGTCCCCGTCCGGCGGTCCAAAGCTTCCGCGGAGAAAAGAAGACAATCGTGCTGCTCAAAGAGTCGGCGGATGCGATTCGGGAGCTCTGCCAGCGCGAGGGCGTAACGTTGTACATGGCGATGCTGGCGACGTTTCAGACACTTCTGTTCCGTTACACCGCGCAGGATGACATCGTCGTTGGATCGCCGATCGCGAACCGCAACTATGCCGAGACGGAGAACCTGATCGGCTTTTTCGTGAATGCGCTCACCATGCGCACAAAGCTTTCGGGCAATCTGACCTACCGCGAATTGCTCGCACGAGTGCGGGAAGTCGCGCTGGGCGCCTATGCGCACCAGGATCTTCCCTTTGAACGGCTGGTTGAAGAATTTGATCCGGAACGAAGCCTGGGACACAATCCGCTGTTCCAGGTGCTGCTGGTACTGCAAAACGCACCGAAATACGGGCTCGCGCTTCCCGGACTGGAGCTGGAGTGGCTTTACGTTTACAACGGGACGGCCAAATTCGACCTTGCACTCCACATTGCAGAAACGCAGGCTGGGCTCGCCTGCATGATGGAATTCAACACCGACTTGTTTGACTCCAGCACGATCCTGCGAATGCTCGGCCATTTCAAAACCCTGCTGGAAGCCGCGACAGCTCATCCCGATCAGCACATTGCTTCCCTGCCGATACTCACGACAACTGAAAGACAGAAGCTGCTGGTGGAATTCAATCATGCAGATGTCACACCCGCGCCGGAAAAGTGCATACATCAATGGGTAGAAGCGCAGGCTGCGCGCACTCCGAATAATATTGCCGTTGCTTTCGAAGGTGAATCGCTCACTTACCGCGAACTGAACGCGCGCGCGAATCAGTTAGCTCATTATTTGCGGAAACGAGGCGTCGGTCCGGAAACGCTGGTCGCGATTTGCATAGACCGTTCGCTGGAAATGATCGTCGGTATCCTGGGAATTCTGAAAGCTGGCGGAGCGTATCTTCCGCTGGATCTCGCTTATCCTGCTGATCGGCTTGCGTTCATGCTCGCAGATGCGAAACCGCCGGTGGTGCTCACGCAGGAAAAGTTAAAGGAGAAATTGCCGGAACACGGGTCGCAAATCATCTGCCTGGACCATGACTGGAGCATGATTGCAGCCGAGAGTACAGAGAATTTCGAGAGCGGGGCTGGGCCCGAAAATCTTGCCTATGTAATTTACACATCCGGCTCGACCGGCAAACCCAAAGGATGCCTGGTCACGCACTTCAACGTCGTCCGCCTGTTTCAGGCCACATGGGATTGGTACAAATTCGACGAGCGCGACGCGTGGACGATGTTCCACTCTTACGCCTTCGACTTTTCCGTCTGGGAAATATGGGGCGCGTTGTTTTACGGCGGAAAGATCGTAGTGGTTCCGTATCTGGTGAGCCGCTCGCCGGAAGAGTTCTACCGCTTGCTGCATAAAGAACGCGTCACGGTTTTGAACCAGACTCCGTCGTCGTTCAAGCAACTCATCCAAGCGGAAGAGTCAGTCGGAATCCACGACCTCGCGCTGCGTTACGTGATCTTCGGCGGCGAGGCTCTCGACATGCAGAGTCTCAAGCCCTGGTACGAGCGCCACGACGACCGGAAGCCGCTGCTCGTCAATATGTACGGCATTACCGAAACCACTGTGCACGTGACCTACCGGCCGTTGTCCTTGAGCGATACCAGTGGCGGCAGCGTCATCGGGCGGCCGATACCGGACCTGCAGCTTTACATTCTCGACCAGAATCGCCAACCTGTGCCCATTGGTGTGGCCGGAGAAATGTACGTTGGCGGCGCAGGCGTGGCGCGCGGATATCTGAACCGGCCGGAGCTGACGAACGAGAGATTTATTCCGGATTCCTTCAGCGCGCAGCCTGGCGCTCGGCTCTACAAGACGGGCGATCTGGCTCGGTTTCTCCCGAGCGGAGATGTCGAGTACCTCGGCCGGATTGATCATCAAGTGAAGATTCGCGGATTCCGCATCGAGCTGGGAGAGATCGAATCAGTTCTTGCCAGCCATCCCGCAGTTCGGCACAGCGTGGTGATCGCGCGAGAGGACGAGCCAGGCAACAAACAACTGGTGGCCTACATCGTTGCCGACAAGCAGGCGCGCATTGCGGAAGAACAGGACTCGGGCGCGGAAGCGCAGCAGGTTTCGCAATGGGAAACTACTTTCGACGAAACCTACACGCAAGCCAGCGAAGATGACCCTGCGTTCAACATTACTGGCTGGAACAGCAGTTATACCGGTCAGCCCATTCCGGCCGAACACATGCGCGAATGGGTGGACCATACGCTGGCAAGAATCCGCGCGCTTTCGCCCCGGCGCGTGCTCGAAATCGGATGCGGGACTGGACTGCTCTTGCTACCCATTGCGCCGGAGTGCGAAAGCTATGTTGCAACCGATTTTTCGCACAAAGCCATCAGCCGGCTCGCGCGGATCTCGCAGCAGCGCGGGCTTTCCCAAGTCAAGCTCTCGCAGCGGCCCGGCGACAATTTCGAAGGCATCGCTCGCGACAGTTTCGATACCGTGATCATCAACTCGGTCGCGCAATATTTTCCCAGCATCGATTATCTGGTGAACGTGCTCGAAGGCGCGGTTGAGTCGGTCGCTCCAGGCGGACAGATTTTTATTGGGGACAATCGCAGCCTGCCGCTGCTCGAGGCCTTTCACACGTCAGTTGTGCTCTACCAGTCGCCGGATTCCCTGCCGCGCGAGCAGTTTGCGCAACGCGTGCAGAAGAGAGTTTCTCAAGACGAAGAACTGGTCATCGATCCCGGCTTTTTTCAAGCGTTGAAACAACGCATCCCGAAGATCAGTCGTGTGGAAATACAAGTAAAGCGAGGACGCCACCGGAACGAAATGAGCGAGTTCCGCTATGACGTGGTTCTGCACATCGGCGAGAGTTCATTGCAGCAGCCGGATGGCGCCTGGCTCGACTGGCAGAGAGAACAGCTGTCGTTGCCTGCACTCCGGCAACGATTGAGAGACGGCAGTTCGGAGACATTGCTTATCGCCCGGGTTCCCAACGCTAGAGTTGCTGCCGCAGTGGAGACGTTACGCGTGATTCATGAGCGAGAGTGCCCGGCGACAGTGGGCGAGTTGAAGGCAAGTATGGAAGCGAACGTTCGCAATGCCATTGAACCTGAAGACCTTTGGGTACTCGGCGACGAGCTCGATTATGACGTGAAGGCGACCTGGACAACGGGTTGCGGTGACGGCACCGTTAACGTGGCATTTCGGCGGCGTTCGCCTGGTGAGAAACACAAGCACGACTGGACTATTCCGCTGGCGCCCGGCGAGCCGAAAATGTATCGCCCGGTGGATGCCTACGCGAATAATCCGATGGCGGTGGCCATCAGCCGCAATCTTATTCCTCAACTGAGGCGCGTAGCAGGCGCCAAGCTGCCTGAATACATGATTCCGTCGGCATTCGTTGTGCTCGACAAGCTGCCGCTGACGGAAAACGGCAAAGTGGACCGCAAGGCTCTGCCTGCACCCGACCAGTCACGACGCGACGTGGAGCAAGGCTACCTCGCGCCACGCACGCCGGCTGAAGAAATGGTTGCTGCTATTTGGGCAGACGTCCTGCGACTTGAGCGGGTTGGGGTTCGCGACGACTTCTTCGAACTGGGCGGACATTCGCTGAACGCAACGCAAGTCGTTTCGCGTGTGCGCGACGCTTTCCGAGTTGAGTTGCCGCTCCGCGCCTTGTTCGAAACTCCTACAGTTGAAGGTCTGGCAAGAACTATTGAAGGCCTGCAGCGCAGTGACCGCGCTTCAGATGCCCCCGAGATCTTGCCCGTGCCGCGTGATCAGCATCTGCCACTTTCATTCGCGCAGCAGCGGCTCTGGTTCCTGGACCAGATGGACCCAGGCAAGCACCTGTACAACGTTCCACGCGCAATTCGCATGGCAGGAGCGCTGAACGTTGGCGCGCTGGAGCGATCCCTCAACAAACTCATCGCCCGCCATGAAATTCTGCGCACTACCTACGGAGTGGTAAACGATCATCCAGTGCAGAAGATTGCGTCGCGGCTTGAGATCACATTGCCGGTAGTCGATTTCTCTTCACTCTCGCCGAGTCAGCGCGAACAGCAAGCTGCACAACTGGTCCAGGCGGAATCCGAAAAAGGCTTTGATCTTGCCGCCGATGCAATTCTGCGCGGGATGGTGATCAAGCTGGCTGACGAAGATCATGTTCTGTTCTTGAACACGCATCACATCGCTAGCGACGGCTGGTCTTCCGGCGTAATGCTCAATGATCTATCGACGTTTTATCGGGCTGAAATCGAGAATAGAGCGGCTGAGTTGCCGCCGCTCGAAATCCAATATGCGGATTACGCCGTTTGGCAGAGGAACTGGCTTCAGGGCGAGGTGCTCGCAAAACAGCTCGCGTATTGGAAGTCAGAACTCGTGGGCGCACCGCCGCTGCTGTCGCTTCCAACTGATCGTCCGCGCCCGGCGGTACAGACTTTCCGCGGAGCGGTGCACGAGAGCACACTGCCAAAGAACCTGGTCGAAAGTCTGAGGCTCCTCGGACGCCAGCAGGGATCTACTCTATTCATGACCCTGCTCGCCGGGTTCGAAGCACTGGTTTATCACTACACCGGTCAAACTGATCTCGTGCTCGGAACTGATCTGGCGAATCGCATGACGGTGCAGACCGAGGCGCTGATAGGATTCTTTGTAAATTTGCTCGTCGTACGTACAGACGTTTCGGGCAATCCAACATTCGAAGAACTGATAAAGCGGGTGCGCGAAGTTACGCTGCGAGCATATGCGCACCAGGACTTGCCTTTCGACAAACTGGTCGAAGAGCTCCGCCCAGAGCGCAATCTGACGCATAGTCCGTTGGTCCAGGTGCTGTTCGTGCAGCAAAACACGCCCCGAAGCGCAGGGAGCATGCCGGGAATAAAAATGGAACGCTTTTGGCTGGATGTGCCCTCCAAGTTCGATATGGCGGTTTTCATCGGCGACAATGAAGGCGAGGTTGTCGGGCGGTGGGTGTACAACCCTGACTTGTTCGACTCCTCAACCATCGCCCGCATGGCAACGCTGTACGAAACGCTGCTGCGAACTGTGTCCTTAGAATCAAACGTCCCGCTCGGTCGAATTTATGAGGCGCTGAGCGAGGCAGAACAGCGGTTGCGCGAAGCCGAACAGAAATCGTTTCATGAAACCAGCTTGCGGAAACTCAAGGGCGCCAAGCGGAGGGTCGCCATGGCACCGGCGAACGCCGACGGCCAGGGAGAGTGATGGAATCCGCAATTCATCTGCAGCTGCTGTCAAGCTTCGATGCCAATCCTATTAAGCCTGCGCTGATGCGCGCACTTTCGAGCGTGGGAGTCGAGGCTAGTATCGGGTTTACTGAACGGGCAGAGATGAGCCGGTACATGGTGGCGCCCGGCTCTGATACGGAGCATATTTCAGGAACAATTGTGCTGGTTCGCGTTGAAGATTGGCTGCGCGACGGTTTGCTCTCGGAAAAATCGGGAGACGCTTGGGCACGCGAAGAACTGAAAGTCAAAGTGAAAGAATTTGCCAGCGAGCTCTCAATTCTTGCCCACCGCGGAAACCCGGTGTGGTTTCTGTGCTGTCCCTCAACCGGGTGGGTGGCCGAACACTACAAACTGACCGCACTCTGCAGAACCTATACCAATCTGCTTTCCGCACGTGTTGGGAATGTGGCACAAATCAACAGCATGAATTGGCCGGCTCTGCTCTCGCCAAGTTTCGAAGACCGCGCGTCAGATCAAGCCCATACCATCCCGTTCACGAAGGACGCTTTCGAGAGCGTTGGAGAATCAGTAGGGAGCGAGGTAGCGCGCACACTTGCCAGCCACTCGGGTTCTGCGCCCGCCACATCTGGCGCATCGCCGGAACTGGCCGCCTACCTCGCTGGATTGCAAGTTCGGATCGAACTCAGGGCGGCGCAGGCTACGGACCGGCATCATGTGGACCACGTCATCAGAAGCTCGGCTTCATTCTCGCTGACCGGCGAGCAACCAAATATTTCTGACAGCGAGGTGAATGCCGTGGTCGCGTCTCAGTGCTGCGTGGTGGTTTCGGCCTCGGACCGATTGGCAGATCATGGGCCCTCGGGCGTGATCGTTTATCACAAATCTGACACCGCGTTGGTTGTGGATTGGATGTCGCTCAGTTGTCCGGTGCTGGGCAAGCAGGTGGAATATGCCATCGTTCTGGAATTGGCGCGAATGGCGAAAGAGCGCGGCTGCTCTCGAGTGATTTTTGAATATCGACCCAGTGCGCGCAATCAACCCATCCACGCATTTCTGCAATCAGTTGCGGAACGCGATTCGGATACACGATTCGTTCTTGCGGTGGATGAAGCCGAGACGCGAATTAACGCCAAGGCTGTAAGCCCCGGGGTGTGGAAGCTGACCGTGGCAGAGTCGGAGAAAACGGCGCACAGCGCTCACTGAATCAGTTTGCAACAAAACCAGCTAAGGAAGTTAAGAACGCATCGGCTGCATCTCCGCGATCTCTGCCGCCATGGCTTCAATCGTCGGAGTTTTGAACAGGGCCGTCAGGCTTAGTTCGACTCCCAATTCAGCCCGCACGCGGGTTAGAACTCTGGTCGCTCGAAGCGATTGGCCGCCGAAGTCGAAGAAATTATCTCGAATCCCGATCGGCTCGATCTCCAAAACATCCGACCAGATAGTGACCAGCGTCTCCTCTACAGGATTGCCAGGCGGAACCAGCGCACCAGCCGTCACGGGCCGAGCCTTCTTACGCTCACGGATGGCCGCGATAACAGATGCTACGCTCTGCATCTCGTTCGCTATCTGCCCCAGGATGCCTTCTTCGTCGGTTACAACCGGGAGTTTGGCGGAAGCAGGCGGCTTCATCGATGGTTCCGAAATGCTCTGCCCTGTCGGCCGCCACTCGGAGGTATCACCGGCCGCAGAAAGAACGCATTCAAATGGATCTTGCGCATCAGCCGAAACGCCGCACAGGCTCGCAAGGAACTCGCGCGCTGGGCGGTTCCTGGCAGTCGGCACAACCGGGATGACGATGCGATCTGCACCACGCTCGATCGCGAGTTGCTTGAGTTTCTCAATGATGGAATGTTCAACACGCCGGCCGAGTGCGCGACAGCTCATCAAAAAAACTTCCATTCGCAGAGCAGAGTCCTTCACTTCGAACAGCGTGACTCCGACCAGTCCATAATCTCCGAATACATCTTTAACGCGGACCGTCCAACATTCGTGGTGGCCATCAGTCAATAGTGAGGACAGACTCTGTTCTGTGTGCAATGCGCCGGTCATGTTGAGTTGTGTCGTCCGATGGGTAAGCTGGGCGACGCGACCGAAGTCACTCTCGGCGCAGCGCGCAAATTGAATTTCGATTTGCAGGCTGGCGAGAAACTCCTCTGTGGTCAGCGTCTTCTTACTCAGCTCGTTGCGCTGCCGCTCCGCGGCGTACATTACAGCGCGGCTGCGGTCCTCCTCGGTTGTTCCGATCCGGTCGAATATCCACATGTGATCGAGAAACGCAGGAATGGAACTGGGAGCGGACGGCAACTGAATCGTTAGCACTTCTGGACACCGATTGCGTACTTCCATGCACTCGAGCGGATTGTCATCTACGAAAATGAAGCTGTTGAGCGCCAGGCCGAGATCATCGGACAGGGTCTGAAGATTCTCTGACTTGGATTGCCAGTTGATCTGCCATGCGGCACAGTGCTCCGAGCGCAACGCACAGGAACCGGAATCGAGAGCTTCCAGCACATCAGCCTCGTTGTTCTTGCTTACCAGAGCCAGGAGCATCCCTTGCTCGCGCTGACGAAGCATGAATTCCTGGAGCTTGTGGTAAGGCGGCGTTACCGCCATCGTGCCTTCGCCATAAACTCCCTGCCACAATGTCTGATCGCAGTCGAGCACGATAACTTTGCGCGGTTTGGTGCAGGCCGCGCGAATCCAGCGCGCGGCTGCGCTCGCCGCGGCCACATACATCTCTTCGGTGAATGGAATATTGCCCAACTCGTCCGTAAACGGATCACGCGCCTCGGAGACGGCATACTGCGTAACCGCATCGGAGAGATCAACCGCGCTCCAGCCTGGAATTGACTCGCACTCTTTCACGATTTCAGCTTTCGCCGAGTTAATGACTGCGGAACGTTCATCGTCAGAAGGCGCCTGGGGAAACAACAGAACTGCACCGCCCGCGCCATCGCTCCCCGCTGTGCGAAGAACTGACAGCAGGTCGGCGACGGCGCGATCAAGCTTTGATTGAGCACCGCCGATGGGGCCTTCCGGCAACCAGGCGTCCATATCTAAAGCGACTAGATTGACCCCACCGCGATTAGTGCGGAGCAGGCCCCCTTCAAGCAATTGCTGGAAAACCTGATTGTAGGGAGCGATCCGCAACTCGAACCGGATCCCGAGAGTCTTCATCCAGTAGGCAAGGAACTCTTCGATCGGCTCAATGGTGAAATTGGCCGCAATCCGGATATTGAGTGCTGCGGAAGGGGATTGGGTAACGCCGGTGCTCATACGCCTCTCACGTTTGAGGTTTTATGCGTTCAGCGCCATCATACTGGTTTCAATGTCCCAATGGATCGAGTGTCCCATGGTTTTCCAGCAGCCCTCGGCTCCAATCCATTCATAAACGCTGTACGGGTTGGGTATGTCCGGTTCACGTGTGGTGTTGACAAACCTTTCGAAGCGATCGAAACGGTCACCTGCAGACATATCGCGATCAACGATATAAGGGGCCACCGCAAGATTTGGTTGATGTCATCAGAATAGCGGGTACGCGAACCGCGTTCCGACTCAGCGGTGGCGGAACCTCCAGCCGACGAACCTATGCCGAGTGGGACGCAAACCGGGCCCCCGAAATGCGGAACAATAAGAAGTACCCTGCCCACGGCCGAATCGTACCACGGAACCAGAACGAGTTACCCCACTAAAGGGACAGGAAAAACGCTTTTAGTCGAGGACAGACTTTGTTGGTTCTGCACCATTTTCCGGTCAACAAATCTTCGAAACAAATGCAGTGAGACGCCCTTGCAGAACCGACGAATCCGGCTCTCAGAGCGGCATTTGGCCGAGTCGTCGCGGGTAATTGCACGTATCACAGTGCATTTTCAGGAGTTTCCCTCAACTTTCCTTGTTTGAACGTGAGATTACCCCGGCTATCCGGCTAATCGGGCAGTAGCATCCGGGTTTTAGCTGACATTTAAACGTTTTCTTAGATAACCAGAGCTGCCCAGCAACGCAACAAACATTTGCGCTAAGGAGTGTTCCCCTTGAGTTCTCCATCCACTGTTGTGGGCGTTTCAGGTTCCTCTTCCCGATCGGCTTCGACTGACTCCGTACCCAAGCTTTGCGTTCACCAGCTTTTTGAGGAGACCGCACGCCGTGTTCCGCAGTCCACGGCCGTGATTTGTGGGGACGTGAGCCTGACTTACGCAGAGCTCGACGCCCGCTCAAGTCAACTTGCGGAGTTGTTGCGGGAAAAGGGCGTTAAGCCGGACGTTCTGGTCGGGCTGTGCGTCGAAAGGTCGGCGGAAATGGTAGTTGGTCTGCTCGGAATTTTGAAAGCAGGCGGCGCCTACGTTCCGCTTGATCCGGCCTATCCGCGCGACCGGATTCAATACATTCTCGAAGACGCTCGTGTGCAGTTGTTGGTGACCGAAGAAGGGCTTCGTGATTCGCTTTCCGCAACCGCCCCGGAACTGGTCGTCTTGAACGCCGAACTGGCTACAGTGAAGGCGAGCGTTGAGGCCCCAACATTACCGAATCCCTCTAATCTCGCATACGTGATTTACACCTCGGGTTCAACGGGACGGCCAAAAGGAGTTCAGATCGAGCATCGCAGTGTTGTGAACTTTCTTTTGTCGATGCAGCGGGAGCCGGGTCTGAGCAAGGAAGATGTGCTCGTCGCGGTCACAACCCTGAGCTTCGATATCGCTGGACTCGAAATATATCTGCCTCTGATCACCGGAGCGGGCCTGGTTGTGGCCACGCGCGAATCAACTCAGGACGGGCGTGCTTTGGCAAGCTTGCTCGGCGAATCGGGCGCGACCGTGATGCAGGCGACTCCGGCAACCTGGCGCCTGCTGGTTGAATCCGGCTGGAGTGGCAAACCCGATCTGCGGATATTTTGCGGCGGAGAAGCTCTCTCACCCGAACTGGCGCGCGAACTGGTGAGGCGCGCTCAGTCGGTCTGGAATTTGTATGGGCCCACTGAAACCACCATCTGGTCGAGCGTTTATCGGGTGCGTGGCGATGAAGAGCGGTCCATACCTATCGGCCATCCGATCGCGAATACAACGCTTTATGTGCTGGGCAGTGACCGCCAATTACTCACGGCGGAAACTGAAGGCGAACTCTACATCGGTGGCGATGGCCTGGCACGCGGCTATTTCGATCGTCCGGGATTGACTGCGGAAAGATTTGTCTCCGATCCCTTCTCGAATATTCGCGGTGCACGGATGTATCGCACCGGGGACATGGCTCGGCTCCGCCCCGATGGAAATGTCGAGTACCTCGGGCGCATTGATAATCAGGTCAAGATTCGCGGCTTTCGGATTGAACTTGGCGAAGTTGAAGCAGTACTTGAGCAGCATGCGAATGTAAAGCAAGCCGTAGTCGTGGCCCGCGAGGACCGTCCGGGAGAAAAGTTTCTCGCGGCTTACCTCGTGTTTGGCGCGGGCAAAGAGCCGGGCATTTCAGATTTGCGCGAGCATCTGTCACAGCAGTTGCCCGACTATATGGTCCCATCGGCATTTGTCGAGTTACAAAACTTCCCCATGACGCCGAACGCGAAGGTGGACCGTAAGGCGCTGCCCGCCCCCCAAGCCGCAGACTTCAGCGACCGCAATGAATACGTTGCGCCGCGGAATGACGTTGAGCGCAAGCTGACTGCGATGTGGGAACAAATTCTCAGTATCAGGCCAATTGGTGTTCGCACCAGCTTCTTCGACTTGGGAGGGCGGTCAATTCTGGCCGCCAAATTGTTCATGCAAATCTCGCGAATGTTTGGTGAAGATGTTCCGCTGGCGGCGCTGTTTGAGACTCCCACGATTGAGCAACTCGCCAAAAAGCTTCGCGACGAGAAGTCTGACTTCGAGTTTCACACTGTCGTTGAAATTCATCCATCGGGATCGCGGCCACCATTTTTCTGTGTGCATGGCGGAACTGGAGGAACTCTGTTCCTGCATCGGCTCGCTCAGGCGATGGGCAACGACCAGCCTTTCTATGCGTTCCAGCCGCAGGGGGTAGATGGAGGGCGAATCGAGCGAACGACCATCGAGGCCATGGCTTCGCATTACATTTCCGAAATGAGAAAGGTTCAGCCTCAGGGTCCGTACTTTGTCGGCGGCTATTGTTTCGGGGGAAATGTGGCCTTCGAAATGGCGCAGCAGCTTCAGCAACAAGGCAATGCGACCGGGCTGGTCGCAATGTTTAGCGCGCCGCTGCGTTTTAACCGTCCTGCTGGAGAACGGGCCTACGCACCTGAACGCACGCACCAAGTTGCCAAGCCCGCCATGAAGAAAACCGCCATCGGAAAGCTCCAGGGCGCGGTGCGTTGGCGGGCAGAGAAACTGTTCTATCGCGGCAGAACGGTGGTGCATAAAATCGGTTGCCGCGTGATGAACGCCGCCGGCGTTCCGGTTCCGCAGAAATGGCGTGAGCTGTACATCGTGCGTTCGCTTACTGCCGCCGAGAAGGAGTACCGTCCGCGATTCCTGCATGGCAAGCTGGCTATTTTTCGCGGTGGGGGGCTGTACGATCACGATCCTGGCATGGGGTGGTCGAAGCTGGCCAGCGAAGTGGAAGATATCGTAGTTGGAAGTGCTTCCGAGCAGAGGACTCGTCGCGACATCCTGAATGAGCCACTGGTTGAGAGTGTCGCCGCTCAGTTGATGCGATTCATCGACGAGGCCCGCATTACGGTTGAAAAACCCCGACCTGCCGCCGCGGAACTCGGCAAGCGAGTTCAGGCCGAAGCCGAGAGACCGAAGGACGCGGCGTAATCCCGACAGCAAAGTTTATGCTTGTTCAGTTTCAGATGCTTCGCGTCCTATGCGGAGCCGCTTCATGCGATCGCTGGTGAGCCCGCTTTCCACGAAACGGATTTTTACCGGCACTTTGAATGGCTCCAGGCGCTGGGCGCAGAATTTCTTAAGCGCCCGGCGGGCTTCGGATTCGTCGTGGGCGCCGCGCAGTTGCACGTCGGCACAGACAATCTTGCCCGTGATTGGGTTCGGCTGTCCGTAAACGACAACTTCGCCGACCACGTCACACTCCAGAAGCACTGCTTCAACTTCCGCCGGAAAGACCTTCTGTCCGCCGACGTTGATCAGTTCTGAGTCGCGGCCAAGAAAGCGAAGATAGTCTCCCTCCTGCTCGACGCGATCACCGGTAATGAAGTAACCGTCTTCTGTGAATGGGCTGGGTGCATTCAAATAACCGAGCATGGCCGCGTCGGCCTTGATCTGCAGAACGCCATCCACTACACGCAAGTCGTAACCTTCGCCACCGACTTTGACGAAGAGAGAATCGCTCGACATGGATTTAGCGCGAAGGACGCCGAGTTCAATCAGCCCATAAGTCTGCCGCAGTTCTACGTTGGGAAACACATGCCTCAGCGCTGCCAGCGTCGTGCTCGGCATGGGCTCGGAACCGTAGGTAATCAGGCGAAGCGAACTCAGGTCGCGTCCTTCGTATGCGCGGCTCAACAGAAGCAAATTTAAGAACGTCGGGGACGCCGGAAGGAGTTCCACCTGGTGCTGTTCGAGCAATTTGCAGATGTGCTCGGGAGTGCGATTCTCAGGCAAAACCACTGAACTGTTGTTGGATAGGCAATGCAGCAGAGTGTTCAGGCCGCCCCAGTGGTCGAAAAGGAGAAAATTTAATGTGCGCATGGCAGGACGCGGCTTCTGAAATTTCTGCAACAGACGGCCGAAATCGTGCACGACACCCTTCGGCATCCCGGTTGAGCCTGAAGTGAAGAGAATCAAACCAGGACCGCCCCGATCCTGCAAAGTGCGAATTAACGGATGAAGTTCTGCCTGCGGGTGCCGATGAACGACTGCCTCGCCGTCGTGAGTTCCCTCGATCTGAAAGGATGGGTTCACCAGATCGACCAGTGCCGGGGTCTTGGCAAGGCTCAATGGCAGTAACGGCGCCATGACCGCATTGAGTTCAATCAGTGCGAGGAGGAGCGCCACATTCCGCGGCGAGTAATCGCCCGTCAGGATTACGACTGAGCCGCCTTGGATTCCTTCCCGTTGCAGCCACTCAATATCTCGCGAAACCTGCTGCGCTAGCCAGTTACCGTCATAGGTTTGCCCGCGCCAGAAAAGCGCAGGCGCGTCTTTGTTGGCGGCGATGCGTTCGAGAATGAAGTTGCTAGCGGGCATATGGATCACAGTTCGACGAGCGCGTTGCCCCAAGAGAGACCGACACCGAATCCGCAGAGAAGCGCCAGTTGACCAGGCTGGGCGCGTCCCGCATCGAAGGCGCGCTTCAGGGCGACCGGAATGGATGCGGACACCAGGTTCCCTACTTCGGCGAGATCGTAGACCATTTTCTCCTGCGGAATCTGAAGCGCCCCGCGCAGAGTGTCAAGCACGATCTGGCTTGCCTGATGGAATACAAAAAGATCCACATCGGCAAGAGAAAGGTTGTTTCCGGCCAAGATTTCTTTAACTGCGCATGGCACAGTCGCATTGAAAAACGAAAGCACGCCGATACCATCCATCTTTATGTGTTCGGCGCTGCGAACGTTTCCGCTGCGGTCAACCTTGGCGCACGAACTATCTTTCGACCTCGGCTGACGCATCGCTCCGGCGGGAATGATGAATTTTTCGTGATGCCGGCCGGCGGTTCCGCAACGAATATCGCTGATGCCACGCCCCTTGGTTGATTCAGAAATAATGCTGACGGCTCCGCCATCACCAAACAGGCAGCGGGTGGCCCTGTCTCCCGGATGGATGTATCGCGAATAGGTATCGGCTGTGGCCAGCAAGACGCGGCGCGCGCTGCCGCTGCGAATCAGGCTATCAGCCAGTTGAAGGCCATAGATGTATCCCGAACAAGCCAGGGTGATGTCGAGTGCCATCACGTGCGCCGATAATCCGAGCCTGCCATGCAGAATGCAGGAGTTCGGCGGCATGATGTAGTCGGGACTCTGGGTGCAGAAAATCAACCCGTCGATTTCATCTTTTCGCAGCTCGCCTTGCGCCTCCAGTTGATCGCAAGCACGAACCGCAAAATCGAGCGCAGTTTCATTCTCGGCTGCAATATAGCGCGTAAAAACACCTGTCCGCTTTTCAAGCCGGTCGAACTCCCAGTCGGGGTGCTCTCGCCTCAAGTCGTCATTGCTCACCGCCTTTGTGGGCAACGTGTAGGCGATGGCTTCGATACTCGTTTTCGCGGGGGCCCTCGTTGCCATCATTGAACAAGGCTCCAGACGCGTGCACCCGGTGCGAACTCGGCGTCGATCGAAGTCGGCGCGCCATGACCGCTGTAGACGATGGTATCTCCTGGCAGAGAAGAAAGCTTCTTCACCGAAGCCAGCAGTTGATCACGATTGCCGCCCGGCAAATCCGTGCGACCAACGGCGTTCTGCATCAGGGTATCGCCAGAAAAAAGCATGTTCTCAAGTTGCAGGCAAACGCTGCCTTCGGTGTGACCGGGGGTTGACATCCACGAAATGGTAAAGGGGCCGACATTGAACTTTTGTGGAAGAGTGGAAATGTCTTGCGTGATTGTGGGGATCTTCACCGCGTCGGGCGCCTCGAACACCATACGAAAAAGATTGGCCCGCTGCATCAAACGCTCGTCCGACTTGTGCAAATAGAAGGGAGCCGGATAGCGCTCCTGGAGTGGCGCGACCGCACCAATGTGATCGAAATGTCCATGTGTATTAATGATGCCATGAATACGCCAGCTACTCTTTTCGACCAAAGCGATCAACTCATCCGCCTGGCTGCCAGGATCTATCACGATAGCATCGCCATCGTTGGCGGAGACGATATAACAGTTCTGCTTCCACCGCCCGTTGACGAACGTCGTCACCCGAAGACTCACCGTACGCCACCAAAGTAAATGCTTTGGCCTGTGATCTGGCGGGCGGCGTCAGAGGCGAAAAAATCAACCGCAGCCACCAACTCTTCAAGTTCGACTGCAGCGGGTTTCACCAGCGAAGCTTTCGCTTCGTTCAATGCTTTTTCGCTCAGGCGATCGAGCATAGGTGATGCGAACGTCGAAATGCCGATGGCGTTAAATGTAATGTTGTCGGCGGCAAAATCGCGCGACATCGAGAAGGCCAATTGCTCCACCCCTGCTTTGGTTGCTCCATAAACCGCGCTGCCGGCGCTGCCTAAAGGGACCGCGATGGACGAAAAATAGATCAGTCGGCCGAAGCCGCCGCGCTTCATCAGGCGCAGAGCATGCCGGCTCACCAGAAATGCACCCAGCAGGTTAGTACGCAACATTTCTTCGGCTTTGCTGCCGCTCAGCAGCAGGGAATGCGCAGGAGTGTACACCGCCGCTGAATAGATTAAGACGTCGAGCGAACCCGATTGCGCGACCTGCTCGAATGCAGGCTTCAGCGATTCTTCTTTGGTCACGTCCCCGCAGATATGGCGATAGCGATCGTGAACGAATTCGGACGGATTTCTGCTCAGCCCGAAGACCGTATGTCCCGCATGCGCATAGTGCTCGGACAAGGCTCGACCAACACCTTGCCTGCTTCCTGCGATCAGAATTGTGGCACCTGGTTTCAAGCTAGGTTTTGCTGAGCACCCTCTCTACATACTCGGCCAACGTTCCGATGGTGCGAAACGGATGCTCTTCGGTTGCCATGTTGTCCTCATCCACCAGCACGACAGATTTCCCGAGCTTCCTCTGTATCTGCTCTTCCAGCGCGACCACGAGATTCACAAACGTCAGTGAATCTACGCCGGAATCGCTGCCGAGCAGGCGCGCATCAGGAGACTTCGCCAAGGCAGCTCCGTCAGCGGTCATGGGATCGATTTCATCGACGGCGGAATATACCAGGGCTAAAATGTCTTCGCGCATTGACCTCCCCTTTCAACGACTTAAAGTGTAGATTACGAGATCAGCCATCGCCTGAAACTCTACGGCGAAACTGCCGTTTGCGCCCGCGAACGTTTCGTCAACTCCGCGACCGCCGACAACCTGGAGAATGCTTCGTTTGGCTGTGCGATCAGGTTCTGCAACACATTCTGAAAATCGGTTGCCATCTGCGAAACCGTTTCTGGCTTAAACAGGTCAGAGCAATACTCAAAGTAACTGGTTCCTTCGACGAACGCCCCGACCTCGAGTGCCAGGTCAAATTTTGATGTTCCATTGTCCAGCACGTCCACAGGACCGGCCGTGATTCCGTCTAATTCGAGACGAGGATAGGGGGTCTGAGGCGCACGGAAATTGACTTGAAAAAGCGGCGTGCGGCTGGGGTCGCGCGGCGGTTGCACCGCGTCCACGACCATGTGCAGCGGCAAATCCGAGTGTGTAATTGCCCCGAACAATGCAACGTCTACCTTGCGGATGAGTTCGCGGAAACTCATTCCGTCGTTGAATTTGACCCGCAACACGACCGTGTTCACAAAAAAACCAATCAAGTCTTCGATACCGCGGCAGCGCGGCGTGACCGGAGTTCCGAGAGAGACGTCATACAAGCCGGTGTAGCAGTGCAATAAAACGATGAAAGCTGAACACAAGGAGCGGTAGGACGTCGTCCCACCCTCGTAGAAGAATTTTTCTGCCGAATTAAATAGCTCCGCAGAAAAGTTAAAGTAAAACTTAGCCCCGCGCATCGTGTGCACCGCGGGACGAGGATAATCGAGCGGGAGATCAACCAGCGGTGCGCCGGAGAGTTGACGTTTCCAATAAGCGGTCAGAGCATGGAGTCGTTCGTCGTCGAGTGATCGCCGCTGCCACGCGGCGAAATCAAAATAGTCAACTTTGAGTTCGGGCTGGTCCGGGGATTTCCCTGTCACCTCGGCGTTGTAGAATGCGGCGAGATCGCGAAACAGAATCTCAACCGATCCGCCTTCGAATACGATGTGGTGAACCACGCAGAGAAAGAGATATTCCTCATCGCTGACTCGAAGCAGCAAACCACGCAGCATTGGATCGCGGGCCAGATTAAACGGACGGGCTGCGTCTTCGGCGATCAAGCGCGCGCTCTCTTTCTCTCTGGAATCGTCGGGCAAATCGCGCAAGTCAACCTGCCTTAATTCGACTGAACGCTTTTTCGGCACCAAAGGGACTGGGCGACCGCCACTGGCCAGGAATGCAGTACGGAGAACCTCGTGCCGCTGCACGACCGACTGCAAAGCTCGATGAAGAGCCCAGGCATCAAGCGGCCCATTCAGGTGAAGAAGTAGGGGGGTGTTGTAAACGGCGTTGGCAGGCGATAGCTGATCCAGGTACCACAGCCGTTCCTGACCAAAGGAAAGCACCCGCGGCTCCTCTGCGGGGCGGCGTTCGACCCTTAAACCGGGCCTCGTCCTGGCACAACTCTCCACGAAAGCTAATCTACCCTATCTGGAGTGAGCTTATGGGATCGAAGAAACCAAGTGTGCACGGTAGGGTAAACGAAAGTAATAGTTCCGCGCGAACAGTTCGAGAGCGAAGTATAATCAATAATTCCCCGCCGCTCCTCCCCTGGGGCAAGAAGAACCAAACTGCCGGGAGTAAACCGTAGGCATGTCATCCGCAATGAACGCAGGGTACGAACTTTCTCCTCAACAGAAGTTGCTGTTTGCCCAGGGTAAGGAGATGGCAACAGTCCGGATTGCGATTTCGCTTGACGGAATTTTCGATTCCGGCAAGATTCGCGCCGCCTTGCAGTCCCTCATTCAGCGGCATGAGATTTTGCGGACAACTTTCCAGCGTCGCAGTGGAATGAAGTTCCCCTTCCAGGTGGTAAATGGGGCAGCCAGATTCAATTGGGAAGAGACTGATTTGACGGCCGTCCCCGAAGACGAGCAGCAGTCGCGAATTTCCAGGTTTATTAGCAACTCGTCGCAGGTCGATATTGAAAAAGGGCCGATGGTTCACAGCCATCTGCTGAAGCTCGCAACCGGCCGCAGGGCCCTGGCACTTACGTTCTCTGCGTTGTGCGTGGATGATGCGAGTTTGAACCAGCTGATAGCAGAATTCCGGACGCTCTATGTGGGCGAGGCGCTTTCTGACGATGCTTTGCAGTACGCTGACTACTCCGAGTGGCAAAGCGAGTTCCTGGCCAATCGAGACGACGAGTCCAGGCGGGCCGCTGACTTCTGGGCACAAACCGAGTTTGATTCCCTTCCTGCGCTGAGTGTCCCGTTTGAACAAGGAGGTTCGCCAGGCGCCGCTTCACATCATTCAGTTGCAGTGCCACTGAATTTGGCCTCGGAGACCGAAGCACGCGACTTTTTATTTGCCGTCTGGCAGGCGTTTTTAGGACGAATATCGGGCCGATACGAATTTGCTCTTGGATTCCTAAGTGACGGCCGAAATCACGAGGAATTTGCGGATGCGATTGGTTTGTTCTCGCGGCCGATTCCAATACGGGCAAATCTGAGAGCCAGCGCCCCATTCAGTGAACATCGGCAAATGGTTCGGACATCGATTTCGGCAGCTCTCGATCTGCAGGATCATTTTTCCGCCGATCGAATTGCAGATCACGTGCCTGTTGGATTTTCATTTCAGGAGGCACCAAGGAATGCGAATGCACACGATGTCCTAATTTCAGAATTAGCCCGGATTGTGCCCTCGGCGGCGTTTCGGTTGCGGCTGCGCTGTACGGTCAGCTCTGCGGCCGTTGCCGCAGTTCTGGACTACGATCCGACCTGTTTTCGACGGGAAACGGTGGTCCAACTCGTGGAGAGGTTCGCAATCTTCATCAATGCCGCGCAGGTTAAGCCCACGTCGCTGGTTTCTGTATTGCCGATCATGAGTGAAGGCGAGCGGCGCAGGGTGCTCGTTGAGTTCAATCAGACCGCTCCGGAGTATCCGAAAGGCAAGTGCATTCACGAACTGTTCGAAGAACGCGTCGCCCAGCATCCGGGGCGGCCGGCTTTGCGCTTTGGCGAGCGCGAACTTACATACGCAGAGCTCAATGGCGAGGCCAATCGCATCGCACACGTGCTTCGCAACCACGGGGTCGGCCCGAATGTCCCGGTCGCTCTGTGCGTGGAGCGCTCTGCATCGATGATCACGGCTCTTCTCGGAATTTTGAAAGCAGGCGGCTGCTACGTACCATTGGTCCCAGATAATCCGAAGCTGCGATTGGCGCACCAATTGAAGGAGACCGGCGCTCCGGTGGTTCTCACCGCGGAAAAGCATCTGGGTAGCTTGCCCGAATTTAGCGGCAAAATTATCTGTCTGGACCGGGACCGCGATTTGCTTGCCAAATCGCCGGATTCGAATCCTGATGCAAAAGCTTCGCCGCAGGACCTTGTATATGTTATCTACACCTCGGGCTCGACGGGAACGCCGAAGGGTGTTGCTGTCCGGCATTTCAACCTGGTGAACTACAGCCATTTCATCAGCCATCTGCTGAAACTCGAGGAGCATTCGGTTGGACTGAATTTCGCGACCGTTTCTACTATCAGTGCGGACCTGGGAAACACCTGCATCTTCCCGTCCTTGATTTCCGGCGGCTGCCTGCACGTGATTGGATTCGAGACCGCAATGTCTGCCGCGTTATTCGGCGCCTACGTTGCGGATCACCCAATTGACGTGCTGAAGATCACACCCTCCCATCTTTCTTCGCTGCTCAATGCGGAGAACGGCGATGCGTTGTTGCCGCGAAAATATTTGATTGTCGGCGGCGAGGCGACACGCTGGGATCTGGTCGAGCGCATTCAGCGGGCTAACAAGTGCGCGCTGCTTAACCATTACGGGCCGACCGAAGCAACCGTCGGATGCTGTACCTTCAGCGCGAACTCCGATATTCGCGAGTGGGAACCAGCAACTTTGCCAATAGGGCAACCCATCGCGAATGACGAAATTTACATTGTGGATGGCCACATGCAGCCGACCCCAATCGGGGTGGCGGGCGAGCTTTGTATCGGCGGCACCGGCCTGGCACAGGGATATTTGAATCAACCGCAACAGACCGCTGAACGTTTCGTGCGCAATCCATTCTCCTCCGATCCACAGGCGCGGCTGTACCGCACCGGTGATTTGGGGCGCTTTCTGCCGGACGGCAACATTGAATTCATGGGCCGAATTGACGCGCAAGTCAAGATTCGCGGGTTTCGGGTTGAGCCGGCAGAAGTCGAGTCCGTCCTGCGGCTTCATCCTGCGGTCGATCAGGCGGCCATTGTGTCGTATGAGAGCGAACCCGGAGAAAAGAAATTGGCGGCCTATGTCGTCCCTCGATCTCAAACCCGGACGGAAGATCTGCGCGCGTTTTTAGCGGAGGAATTGCCGGAGTATATGGTGCCTTCGGCGTTCGTCCTGGTTGATTCGCTGCCGCTGACACCTAACGGGAAGCTTGACTTGCGCGCATTGCCCAAACCGGAACAACAGGCGGCTGTCCGCGAAAGGGTCGCGCCACGGAACGCCGAAGAAGAAAAGCTTGCCCTGATATGGCAAGAGGTGCTCAAGCGCGATGCCGTCGGAGTGACTGACAACTTCTTCGAGCTCGGCGGACACTCGCTGCTGGCTACCCAGATCATTTCGCGGATCCGGAATACGTTTCGCGTTCAAATGCCACTGCATAGTTTCTTGCAAAACCCGACGATCGCATCCTTGGCGGGGCAAATTGGCAGCTGTCCGGCAATTGAAAGCGAGCAAGAGGAAATGGAGCGGTTGTTGCAGGAGCTCGAGGGCATTTCTGACGAGGAGGCCGAACGACTGCTGACCGCGGAAGCGCAGAAAGACAGCGATAGCTCTCGCAGGTAAGCGGCGCCTTTGCAGGGGCATGCCGGATTCAGAGAAGAGCTGCGAATGGGCGGTAACTCCAGGTAATCTGGACAGAATGAGCTTAATTGTGCAAACTTCAAAGGGAAGCAAGAATGGTCTTAGCTCAGATGGCCTTCAGAGTTCCCCGGACCCGAGCTCTCCGTTAGAGAGAGCAAGTCGTCCGCGCACCCTCCCCTCAAGTTCGAATATAACCTTTCGTCTGCTCCGGGAGAGAAATGTCCACCACGTTTGAGTTAACTATTCGGCCGAGAAAAGGCTGGCAGCCCATTGATCTGAGAGAGATCTACCTGTATTGGGAGCTGCTCGCCTTCCTGGTCTGGCGGGACGTAAAAATCCGCTACCGGCAAACTCTGCTTGGTGGGGCATGGGCGCTGTTGCAGCCGTTTATCGCCATGCTGATCTTCTCATTCATCTTTAATCGCCTGGCGCATGTACAGAGCGACGGCCCCCCTTACAAACTTTTTGCTTTTGCCGGCCTGGTTCCATGGACATTTTTTTCCGCTGCAGTCACGCAGTCGAGTAATAGCCTGATTGCCAATCACCAGCTTGTTTCCAAGGTTTACTTCCCGCGAATCTTTATTCCGCTAGGCTCGGTGTTGGCGCTGTTGCTCGATCTGGCCCTTTCGTTGTGCTTGTTTGCGGCCATGATGATTTACTACCGTTGGCCGCTGACGCCTGCCGCCCTCTGGCTTCCGGTTTTCCTTCTGGGCGCGATTTTAGCGGCATCGGGAACGGGTCTCATTCTCTCGGCGCTGAATGTTAGCTTTCGCGACGTGAAATATGCAGTCCCGTTCATGGTGCAGATGGGATTGTTTGTTACGCCTGTGATCTACCCAGTGCGCTATGTTCCCGCAAAGTGGCAAGCGTTGATGGGATTGAACCCAATGGCGGGCGTGGTGATCGGATTCCGGCATGCATTGCTGGGGAGCGCAGCATCATGGCAGGTGATTGCAGTGTCGCTGTCCACGAGCGTGGTTCTGTTCGTCGCAGGGTTACTGATCTTCCGCCGCATGGAGGCGAAGTTCGCGGACATCATCTGATGAAACCGATTCTTGAAATTCGGGGGCTCTCGAAACAGTACCATCTTGGCGCTCGTAGCGGCCCCAAGATGGACAATCTGCGCGAACTCCTGCAGCGCGGAATCAGTGCGCCATTCTCCGCACTGATGGGCAAGAATGGTGAAAGCAACGACCGAGTCGAACTGCAGTCTTTCTGGGCGTTGAAGAACGTTAGCTTCGACATACAGCAAGGCCAGGTCCTCGGCGTCATCGGCCGCAACGGCGCAGGCAAGAGCACGCTTCTTAAGATACTCTCGCGAATTACCAGTCCAACCTCGGGGCAAGTGACGGTTCGCGGTCGGCTGGCTAGCCTGCTCGAAGTCGGGACCGGATTTCATCCGGAACTGACCGGACGGGAAAATATTTTTCTGAATGGCGCGATTCTGGGAATGCGTAAAGCCGAAATCCGGCGGCACTTCGATGAAATCGTGGCCTTCGCCGAAGTGGAAAAATTCCTGGACACTCCCGTCAAGCACTACTCGAGTGGAATGTACGTACGCCTGGCATTCGCGGTGGCTGCACACTTGAATCCGGAAATTCTGGTTGTGGACGAAGTCCTGGCTGTTGGCGATCTGGCATTCCAGAAGAAATGCCTCGGCAAGATGGGCGAAGTCAGCCGCGGCGGGCGCACGGTTTTATTTGTTTCGCACAACATGGCCGCGGTTGAAAATTTGTGCTCGCGTGGCGTCGTTCTTCATTGCGGTGAGTTGGAATTCGACGGCGGCGCCAAGGACGCTATCCAGTACTACCTGAATAGCCTTTCGACGCGCAGCGGTACCGGTCACGTGGTCGAACTTGACGATGTCGGCGAGCGCACCTCGCGCCTCGCTGCCCTGCTGAAACGGATGGAATTCCTGACCGGCGACGACGAACCGCTGAATGAAGGTTTGCCGATCGGTTCGGGGCTGAAAATCAAAGTTTACTTCGATCTTCCTAAATTGACATCGAATTTCAACGTCGGCATCGGTTTCAACAACACCTATGGGCAGCGCATCTTTACCGCGGCTAGCATGTTCGAACCGGACCGCTGGGAAACGGAATGTGTGGGCCCGCAAGTTCTATCGTGCGACATTCCGAGCTTCACGCTCATGCCGGGTGAATATGCCGTCAAAGTGTGGCTGGATGTAAACAGCTCGGAAGCAGATGCGATCGAGGACGCCGTCAAAATGCGGGTGCTTGATTCTGACTACTATGGCACGGGAAAAGTGCCGTGGAATGGAACGTTTGTCTTGAAACATCGCTGGCGCCTGGAGCAGGCCGCGACCGTAGCTCCGCTGCTCGGAGTGGCAAAGAAGTGACGATGTTTAGTTAAGGACCGGAAGGATGTCATCGAACCCTACATTGGCAACGGCAGCATTTCGAATTTCTTCTCAGCAGGAGCGCGCGTGGCTCGAGCACGAACGCGGCTTGGCGCAATTTGCGCAATGTTTGATCAAAATTGAAGGCGCACTTGATGTTGATCGCCTGAGAGCCGTTTTGCAATCTGTTGTCGAGAAATACGAGATCCTGCGCACGGTTCTGCGGCGCCAAACAGGGGTCAAACTTCCGTTTCAAATTATCCAGGACAAAGCGGCATTCGCCTGGTCTTATGCAACCTCCGACGCGAATTTGCACGAACTGCTGAACAAGGAGCGGGTATCGCTCGCCGGCGCCGAGTCTGCGCTGCACGCGCTACTGGTTCCGAGTGGAAACGGGCACATTCTTGCGCTTACATTTCCTGCTTTTTCTGCGGATAGCTCCACGCTTAAGAATCTTTTCGGCGAAATCGCGCAGGGGTACAGCGGGGGAAATTCTGAGTCTGACGATGTAATGCAATATGCAGACCTGGTCGAATGGCAGAACGAGTTGCTCGCCAGCGACGAATCGAAGCCTGGGCGGGATTTTTGGCGGGAGTTGTACCGAAGGATTGATTTCGCTTCCCTCGAATCGCAAACTTTGCCGCTCGAAAAGAAGCAACCCGAGCCGTTTGAATTCGCCTTGGCCACGGGCCATGTATCTTCAGCGCGCCTCGACGAGCTTGCGACCAAGCTCAAGGCTTCTTCGGAAGCTCTGTTGCTGGCGGCGTGGAATGTGCTCCTGATGCGGCTTACAGGTGCGCCCGACATCACGACCGCTTGCGAGTCAGATGGACGGAGATATGAGGAACTAGCACCAGCGCTCGGTCCGCTCGCGCGTTCGCTTCCCTTGCGAATCGACGTCAATCCGCAAATGCCATTCAGCCATCTGGTTCAGTCAGTCGGTTCGGCACTGAACGAAGCTCGGAACTGGCAGGAAAGTTTTGCTTGGAGCAACGTCACCGAAACTGAGAACACGATTATTCTCTTTGCGTTCTCCTTTTTTGATCTAAGCGCCGGAGAAGATGCTGCCGGCATTCACTTCACGCTGGAACGAGTGCAGGTGGTAAGCGAGCGTTTCAAGCTGCGGCTGCATGTAGTGCGGCGCGGAGCGGAACTGACGCTGGAGTTTCATTACGATGCTGCGCGTTTCGAACGCAGCGCGGTCGAACGTCTTGCCGGGTATTACCAGAATTTGCTGAAGGCGGCACTGGCGAACCCTGCGACTCCGGTGTCACATTTGCCTTTGCTTTCGGAAGCTGAGCGGCGGCAACTGCTGGTCGAGTGGAACCAGACGGCGGCCGCTTATCCCGCCGACAAATGCTCTGCATGAACTTTTCGAGCAGCAGGCGGCGCGGGTTCCCGATCAGCATGGCGGTGCGCTGCGGCGAGCAGGCGCTCGCCTATCGCGAATTGAATGAGCGCGCCAATCAACTGGCGCATTATCTGCGGAAGCAGGGGGTCGGGCCGGATGCGCGCGTCGGGCTTTGTCTTGATCGCTCGACGTCGATGCTGGTTGCGGTGCTCGGGATTTTGAAAGCCGGTGGAGCGTATGTGCCGCTCAATGCCGATAATCCTCCGGCACGGCTGAAGCAGCAACTCGAAGGCGCGAAGGCGCTGATCACGGAGTCGAAGCTGGCCGGTCAGATGCCAGAGTTTTCCGGCCCAACCGTCGTGCTCGATCGCGACGAGAAGCTCTGGGCCAGCGAGCCCAAATCAGATCCGGCCGTCAACACGAACCCCAAGAACCTGGTGTATGTGATCTTTACCTCGGGCTCGACCGGAGTGCCCAAGGGCGTGGCCGTACGGCATCGTAACCTGGTCAACTACGCCGATTTCATCAGCAAAAGACTTAGCCTGAATAAATATCCCGAAGGCTTGCAGTTTGCCACGGTTTCAACCCTGGGCGCAGACCTCGGCAACACCTGCATTTACCCGGCGCTGATCTCGGGCGGCAGCCTGCATATACTTCCGCACGAAACCGCGACCGATCCGCAGCAGTTCGCCAGCTACACCTCTCAGTACCCGATTGACGTCTTGAAGATCGTGCCTTCGCATCTTTCAGCGCTGTTGCAGTCGGCGTCCGACGAAGCCGGAAAACTCCTTCCGCGCAAATGTCTGGTCACCGGCGGCGAGGCGCTGACCCCGAAGCTGCTCGAAAAGATCACATCGCTCAACCCGAGCTGCGAGATTCTGAACCACTACGGTCCGACCGAAACTACGGTGGGCTCGCTGACGCTTGAACTGAAAAGCTACGACTGGAAAAACGCCGGGTTGGCGACGATTCCCATCGGACGGCCCATCCAGAACACGCAGGCTTACATCCTCGACCAGAATCTTGAACCGGTGCCGGTGGGAGTGACGGGCGAACTCTACATTGCGGGCGCGGGCGTGACCGCCGGATATCTGGGCCAGCCGGAGAGGACCGCCGAACGTTTCGTGAAGAATCCCTTCTCTGACGACCCTAACGCAGATTCAAAGATGTACCGCACCGGCGACCTGGCGCGTTACGGCGCAGACGGCAACATCGAGTTCCTCGGACGCGGCGACGATCAGGTGAAAATTCGCGGCTTCCGCATTGAACTGGGCGAAATCGAAGCAGTGCTGGCGCAGCATCCGGCGGTGAAGCAGGCCGTGGTGCTGGCGCGGGCCACCGATTCGAATAACGAAGACAAGCGCCTGCTGGCCTACGTCGTCCTGCATCGTGAAGCGGCCGCTTCCAACAACGGCCATAACGCCGTTACCTCTGAAAGCCTGCGCCAGCACTTGCAGCAGCATGTGCCGGACTACATGGTGCCGCAAGCAGTGATGCTGCTGGCGAAGCTGCCACTGAATGCCAATGGCAAGCTCGACCGGCAAGCGCTGCCCGAGCCCGAGCAGGCAGCATCACAGAAAGCTTACATTGCGCCACGCACAGCGACCGAGCAGGCCATTGCCGAAGTCTGGGCGGAAGTGCTGCGGCGGGACAAAAGCAAGATCAGCGCCGAGGACAACTTCTTCGACCTCGGCGGCCACTCCCTGCTCGCCACCCAGGTCGTCAGTCGCCTGCGGCGTGCGCTAAGTATCGAACTTCCCCTACGAACTCTGTTTGAATGTCCGACGGTCGCTGCGCTCGCGCAACAAGCTGAGAGACTGGCGGCATCGAGCCAGCCTGAAGTTCCGCCTATTGTTCGAGTGCCGCGTGATAAGCCTGTACCGTTATCGTTCGCGCAGCAGCGGCTCTGGGTGCTCGATCGAATCGAGCCCAATAATCCCCTGTACAACATTCCTCGCGCAATTCGCCTGAAGGGAAACTTAAACAGCAACGCGCTGATCGGTGCGCTCAATGAAATCGTCCGCCGGCACGAATCGCAGCGGACCACATTCGGTACAGGCTCTGACGGTCAGCCGATGCAAGTCATCAGCGAGTGGCGTGACCTGCACGTCGAGATCAAAGACCTGAGCAATTTGTCTACGCCCGATGGAGAAAGCCGCGCCCTGGACATGGCCGCGGAGGAGGCGCGGACGCCGTTCGATCTCTCCAAGGGACCATTACTGCGCGCCACCATCTTGAAACTGGGCACCAGCGACCATGTGTTGCTCCTGACCATGCACCACATCGTCAGCGATGCCTGGTCGAGTGGGATATTCTTCCGCGAACTGGGTGAGCTATACACGGCGTTTCTGGAAGGCAAACCTTCGCCCCTGCCGGAACTGCCGATTCAGTACGCGGATTACGCCGCGTGGCAAAGAAATTTTCTTCAGGGGAAGGTCCTTGAAAGTCAATTGAGCTATTGGCGGGAACACCTGAATGGCGCTCCGCCACTGCTCAACCTTCCATCGGACCGGTCGCGCCCGGAGCTGCGGAGATTCCATGGCGACTACCAACCGGTCCCGCTTGCAAAAGATGTCGCTGAGGGAATAAAGACATTCAGCGTACAGCACGGCGTCACCCCGTTTATGACCATGCTGGCGGCTTTCAACGCTCTGCTGTCGCGCTACTCGGGCGAGCAGCACATTGTTCTCGGCACCGACATCGCAAATCGCACCACTGCCGAGACTGAACGGCTCATCGGGTTTTTCATCAATTTGTTGCCGCTGCACACTGATCTTTCGGGCGATCCGACGTTCCGCGAACTGGTGCTGCGGGTCAGGGAAGTTGCGCTCGGCGCCTATGCGCACCAGGACATGCCATTCGACAAACTGGTGGAAGACTTGCAGCCGGAACGAAGTCTGAGCCACAACCCGATCGTGCAGGCCTTGTTCGTGATGCAGAACATTCCGGTGCAACGACGCGAGTTGCCCGGTCTTGAAGTCGCTTCCTTCCCGGCTTCCATCACGCGATCGAAGTTCGACATTGCTGTCTTCATACGTGAAAACAAGGATGGAACATTCCAGGATTGGCTTTACAGCACGGAACTGTTTGATCGCGGCACGGTACTTCGAATGGCCACGAATTTTGAGAACCTGCTGCGAAACGCGATTTCCCGCCCCGAACTTCGGTTGAGCAGTCTCGAAATACACGGTGAAAAGGAAAAGCGAATAATTGAGAGCGAAAAGAACGAGCGCAAACAGTCACAGCGGAAGAAGCTGATAGCGGCTGAACCAAAGGCGGTCACTCTGACGCCATCGGAGCGGCACCGGTCTTGAGGCTCCTCTAAAGTGACAGCCGTAACTTAAAATCCTTTGTGGACGCCTCGGTTGGTCTATAATCGTGCAGTTCCCCTCCCCCAAACAGCTGTTGGATTATCCGCGACGATTTGTGCAAATTCTTGCATCTCGGCTCTGTGATCCATTTTTCGACCAAACGTAGGACGATAACCTACAGATAATAAAGGCGGTTGTTTAAGACGCAGATTTTGTCAAAAGGGTAGATAGTGCAGATTTTTGGCATCAGAAGTGCATCTTTGAGGTTAAGCACGCGCGCGAGTGTGCGATTCTGCGGTCAGACACTGGTGGGAACGGTTCAGGGGGAATAATCGTGGAAAACACCATTACGGCAAAGAAATCTATAGGAACAATTCGGCGCAAAGCCGTTGATCTTGCCCACTTCAATCCAGTCCGCGAAAGCCTGATCAGCGACGATCAACCATTGCCTTTGGTCATAGAGCCGGCGGCCGAGCAGGTTGACCTTGCCGACTGGGCGCGCAATAACCGCGACTATATCAATGGCAAACTGCATCAGCACGGCGGAATCCTGTTCCGCGGATTCGCGCTTTCGACGCCCCAGGATTTCGAACGGGTCGCCGGGTCGATCTACAAAGAGATTTACGCCGAATACGGCGATCTGCCGCGCGAGGGCGTGGCTGGGAAAATCTATACCTCAACCCCGTATCCCGAAGACAAGGCCATTCTCTACCACAACGAAAGCTCGCACATGAACGCGTGGCCGACGCGCATCAGCTTTTTCTGCGTGGTGGCGGCGAAGGAAGGCGGCTGCTCGCCCATTGTTGATTGTCGAAAGGTTTATCAGCAGCTGGATCCGTCGGTGCGGGAGAAGTTCGAGAACCTCGGACTAATGTACGTGCGAAACTTCTCTGACGGCCTGGATGTGAGCTGGCAGCGTTTTTTCCATACGGAAGATCGTGGCGTGGTTGAAGATGCATGCGCCAAGCAGGGCTTCATCGCTGAGTGGTATGGCAAGGACAACCTGCGGGTGAAGCAACGCTGCCGCGGCGTACTCCGGCATCCGGTGACGGGAGAGATTTCCTTTTTCAATCAGGTGCAGTTGCATCATGTGCATTGTCTCGACCCCGAGGTGCGTGATTCTCTGCTTTCGATTTTCAAGCGGGAAGACCTGCCGCGCCACGTCTACTACGGCGACGAATCTCCCCTTGAAGATTCGGTCATGGACCATATCGGCGAAATCTATGAGAAAAACGCGGTACGCTTCAAATGGCGCGAGGGCGACATGGTCACGCTCGACAATATGATCACGGCGCATGCTCGCGATCCGTTCGTCGGGCCGCGAAAGATTGTGGTTGCACTCGGCGACCTGGTCCAAGGCGCAGACCTTGATCGAGCTTCCGCAGAGTAACGTTGGCGGCCTTGTTCCCCATCGAACCGTATGAATCATTGCGCATGCTTAAACTAGGTAGCACGTAGAGGACGGAGCGAGGGGATGCAGGAACAGTCTGGCTTCTGGCTTTCGCCACAACAACAATTTGCCTGGAGAGTGCAGGAAACGATCGGCCTCCCCGCGCGCGCGGTAGGCTTGGTGTCGCTCGAAGGCAAGGTGGATGCGACTCGCTTGCGCTCTGCGCTGATCGAAGTTGTCTTCCGCCACGAGGCCCTCCGCACGGTATTTCGCCGTCCTGCTGGAATGAAAATGCCGCTTCAGATCGTGGTCGATGCGGCGGAGATTGAGTGGGAACACCGCAAGTTATCAGCCATGAGCCCTGCTGACCGGCAGCGAGAAATTGGGGCGCTGTTTGAAACGGAACAAAGTTTCGAGGGCAATTCGGAATCTGGTCCGGTTCTTCGGGCGTTTTTTTTCGAACTCGATCAGGAGCGTTCTGTTCTGCTATTTAGTCTTTCGACGTTGTGCGCCGATGCTGGTTCCCTGCAAGTGCTTATGAATGAGTTGGCGGCTATTTACCATGGCTCCCAGCATGACCTGCCCGAAGCATTTCGCTACGTCCAGTTTGCGCAGTGGCAAGCGGACCTGCTCGAATCTGACGAAGTTGATGCGAAGCAGGGTCGCGAGTTCTGGACAAAGCAGATCGCAAATTCGCTTCCGGCACTCCCCTTGCCGTCGGAAAAGAAAAGCCGCGACGCGCAGTTCCAGGCACAGCGTTTTGCCCTGCCCTTGAGCAAGGAGTTGGCGGGACTGGTTCTTAACCACTCTGAACCACGTAGCGTTTTATTCGCGGCGTGGCAATCATTGCTGTATCGCCTCTCCGGGCAAAACCCGTTCACGGCGGGCTTCTTTGCGGACAATCGCGAATACGAAGAGCTGCAAACCTCGATTGGGTGCTTCGGACGCACGCTCCCGCTTGTGGTACGTATTGAGAGCACATTCACCTTTGCTGACGTGCTGCGGCGGACGGAAGACGCGGTACGCGACGCGGTAGCCGTGCAGGAATATTTTGTGCCGGAAGCTATCGGACTCGGGGACGATTTGACTAGCTTCGGGTATCACGACCTGGGTGCCTCTCGAGGCGCTGCCGGGGTGCACTTCACGCTGGAACGAGTGCAGGTGGTAAGCGAGCGTTTCAAGCTGCGGCTGCATGTAGTGCGTCGCGGATCGGAACTGACGCTGGAGTTTCATTACGATGCTGCGCGTTTCGAACGCAGCGCGGTCGAACGTCTTGCCGGGTATTACCAGAATTTGCTGAAGGCGGCACTGGCGAACCCTGCGACTCCGGTGTCACATTTGCCTTTGCTTTCGGAAGCTGAGCGGCGGCAACTGCTGGTCGAGTGGAACCAGACGGCAGCCGCTTATCCCGCTAACAGCTCTCTGCACGAACTCTTCCAGCAGCAAGCGGCGCGGGCGCCGGATCGCATTGCCGTCCGCTGCGCCGAGCAGGCGCTCACCTATCGCGAATTGAATGAGCGCGCCAATCAACTGGCGCATTATCTGCGGAAGCAGGGGGTCGGGCCGGATGCGCGCGTCGGGCTTTGTCTCGATCGCTCGACATCGTTGATGATCGCAGTGCTCGGGATTTTGAAAGCCGGTGGAGCGTATGTGCCGCTCAATGCCGATAATCCTCCGGCACGGCTGAAGCAGCAACTCGAAGGCGCGAAGGCGCTGATCACGGAGTCGAAGCTGCTGCCTAATCTGCCCGATTTAGGCGGACAAGAGTGTCCGTCCCATACGATCGTCATCGATCGCGACGAGAAACTCTGGGCCAGCGAGCCCAAATCAGATCCGGCCGTCAACACGAACCCCGAGAACCTGGTGTATGTGATCTTTACCTCGGGCTCGACCGGAGTGCCCAAGGGCGTGGCCGTACGGCATCGCAACCTGGTCAACTACTCGGATTTCATCAGCAAAAAACTTAGCCTGAATAAATATCCCGAAGGCTTGCAGTTTGCCACGGTTTCAACCCTGGGCGCAGACCTCGGCAACACCTGCATTTACCCGGCGCTGATCTCGGGCGGCAGCCTGCATATACTTCCGCACGAAACCGCGACCGATCCGCAGCAGTTCGCCAGCTACACCTCTCAGTACCCGATTGACGTCTTGAAGATCGTGCCTTCGCATCTTTCAGCGCTGTTGCAGTCGGCGTCCGACGAAGCCGGAAAACTCCTTCCGCGCAAATGTCTGGTCACCGGCGGCGAGGCGCTGACCCCGAAGCTGCTCGAAAAGATCACATCGCTCAACCCGAGCTGCGAGATTCTGAACCACTACGGTCCGACCGAAACTACGGTGGGCTCGCTGACGCTTGAACTGAAAAGCTACGACTGGAAAAACGCCGGGTTGGCGACGATTCCCATCGGACGGCCCATCCAGAACACGCAGGCTTACATCCTCGACCAGAATCTTGAACCGGTGCCGGTGGGAGTGACGGGCGAACTCTACATTGCGGGCGCGGGCGTGACCGCCGGATATCTGGGCCAGCCGGAGAGGACCGCCGAACGTTTCGTGAAGAATCCCTTCTCTGACGACCCTAACGCAGATTCAAAGATGTACCGCACCGGCGACCTGGCGCGTTACGGCGCAGACGGCAACATCGAGTTCCTCGGACGCGGCGACGATCAGGTGAAAATTCGCGGCTTCCGCATTGAACTGGGCGAAATCGAAGCAGTGCTGGCGCAGCATCCGGCGGTGAAGCAGGCCGTGGTGCTGGCGCGGGCCACCGATTCGAATAACGAAGACAAGCGCCTGCTGGCCTACGTCGTCCTGCATCGTGAAGCGGCCGCTTCCAACAACGGCCATAACGCCGTTACCTCTGAAAGCCTGCGCCAGCACTTGCAGCAGCATGTGCCGGACTACATGGTGCCGCAAGCAGTGATGCTGCTGGCGAAGCTGCCACTGAATGCCAATGGCAAGCTCGACCGGCAAGCGCTGCCCGAGCCCGAGCAGGCAGCATCACAGAAAGCTTACATTGCGCCACGCACAGCGACCGAGCAGGCCATTGCCGAAGTCTGGGCGGAAGTGCTGCGGCGGGACAAAAGCAAGATCAGCGCCGAGGACAACTTTTTCGATCTCGGCGGCCATTCCCTGCTCGCCACCCAGGTCGTCAGTCGCCTGCGGCAACGTTTTCTGGTCGAAATACCAATGCGTGCAATTTTCGACCGACCAAGTGTTTCCGGCCTTGCCGAGGCCGTAGAACGGGCACAGCCTATCGAGACAGATGAGACTGGTATCACCAGGGCGCCCCGACAGGCGTATCGTGCAAGTAAATAGCACCTGTGGGCCATTAATAAGGTGCGGAGATTACTTTAGAACAAAAATGGCGGTTTTTATCAAATCGATTACAACTTGCCCCGCAAACATGCAATAGCATGCGGGGGTTGCATCATTCTGCAAGGGTGAAGGTGGACCGAAACAGTCACAATTCTGCGGCGACAGCGCCAGCGAACGCTTCTCAGTTCGTGTTTCCGACCACGTTCGCTCAGCAACGCCTGTGGTTTCTAGAACAGCTTCAGCCGGGAAGCACCTCATATCTTATTCCGTGGTCGCTGCGCATTGAAGGCGAGCTGAACGTGTCCGCCCTCGAAAAAAGCCTGGGCGAGATTATTCGCCGCCACGAAATCCTGCGCACTACTTTTTCCTGGAGAGATGAGATGCCGATGCAGGTGGTCGGCTCTCCGGCATTTACTTTGCCGGTACTGAACATTTCCGGGCTGGATCGGCCGGAGGACAAGGCCGCCGAAATGGGCCGCGCGGAAGCGCGCATTCCACTTGATTTGGAACGAGGCCCTTTATTGCGCGGCCAGTTACTGCGGCTGAATTCTCAATTGCATATTCTGCTACTGACCATGCACCACATCATTTTTGATGGCTGGTCACGCCGCATTCTGATTCAGGAGCTTTCCGCGCTTTACGACGCATTCTGCGCAGGACGGCCCTCGCCGCTGCCACCTCCGAATCTTCAGTATGCCGACTACGCGGTATGGCAACGCGAGCAACTTCAGGGACCGAAACTGGAAAAACAGCTCTCATATTGGCGGAAGCAACTCGCCGGCGTGCCTGCATCTCTTGATCTCCCGGTGGATCGACCGCGGCCTGCCGTACAGACATTCAACGGCGCCAAGCTGCCAGTCGCATTTTCCAAGAGCCTGACGGAAAGGCTGAACACATTCTCCCGACAAAATGGCGCCACCTTGTTCATGACCCTGCTGGCCGGCTTTCAAGCCCTGCTTTCGAGGTACAGCCTTCAGGACGACATCGCGGTGGGCACTCCCATTGCCAACCGCAATCGGGCGGAACTGGAAGAAATGATCGGGTTTTTCGCGAACACTCTGATCATGCGTGCGAAGTTATCCGACGGGACAAGCTTCGAAGAACTGGTCGCCCAAGTCAGGGAAACGTCGCTGGAAGCCTATGCGCACCAGGATGTCCCGTTTGAAAAGCTGGTTGAGGAACTTCATCCGGACAGGAACCTGAGTCAGAACCCGCTTTTCCAAGTGCTTTTCTCGCTGCAGAACACCCCAAGACAGGCGTTTGAGCTTTCCGGTTTGACCCTGGGGTTAATGGATCTGGGCGAAACCACATCCAAGTTCGATATTTCCGCGTTTCTTGCGGAAAGCCCAGACGGTATCCGCGGGCGCTTTGAATTCAACACTGACCTTTTCGACTCTGAGACAATCCAGCGGATGATCGGGCATTACGAAACGCTCCTGGCGGCAGCGATGGAACATCCGCATATACCAGTGTCCAAGCTTCCGCTTCTGACCAGCGAGGAGAGCACTTTGATCCTCGACGGATGGAACTCCACGAACTTGGAGTATCCGGAGACGATGTGTCTGAACCAACTCATCGAGGCCCAGGCGGCACAAACCCCTGACGCGATTGCCCTAGTGATGGGTAAGGAACAAATCAGCTACCGCGCGCTCGACGAGAAAGCGAACCAGTTCGCACATTATCTGCAGCAACGCGGCGTGGGCCCGGAAACGCTGGTTGGAGTTTTTCTGGAACGTTCGATCGATATGGTGGTCGCACTTCTGGGTGTGCTCAAAGCCGGGGGCGCTTACATTCCGCTTGACCCTGCACACCCGTCCGAAAGAATCGCATTCATTCTAGAGGACGCCGGCGCGAAAGTTCTCCTTACGCAGCAAGACCTGGTCAGCGTTTTACCTTCCGGGAGCGCCGTCGTGATCACCATGGATTCGGTGCAGGGCCGGATTGCGAAGGAAAGCAAGAAATCGCCGATCGCAAAGCTTACGCCCCAGAACCTGGCGTACGTGCTCTACACTTCGGGGTCCACGGGAAAACCGAAGGGCGTCCAGATCACACACGCCAATCTGGTGAATTTCCTTTTCAGCATGCGGGCGGAACCCGGAATGACTTCCAGCGATACCCTGCTCGCTGTGACAACTCTTTCCTTCGATATCGCCGGCCTGGAGATTTATCTTCCCCTGATTACAGGAGCGAGGATAATTCTGGCGTCACGGGCTGAAGCAGCCGACGGACAACGCCTGCTGGATCTTGTTCGCAACCGCAAACCGACGATCATGCAAGCCACCCCCGCAACCTGGCGCATGCTGGTTGAAGCAGGCTGGGAAGGATCGGCTGATCTCAAAGTCCTTTGCGGCGGCGAGGCACTGCCTGGCAATCTCACAGCGCAGTTACTGTCACGCTGTTCTGAACTTTGGAACATGTATGGACCAACCGAGACGACGATCTGGTCTTCGGTTTATCGGGTTTTATCTGCCACGGCCACTGCACCAATTGGCCGGCCCATTGCAAACACCACTTTCTACATCCTTGATGCTCACATGCAACCGGTTCCCATCGGCGTATCGGGCGAGCTTTACATCGGTGGTGATGGCGTTGCCCGAGGGTATCTCCGTCGGCCCGAACTAACCGAAGCAAGATTTGTTCCCAGCCCCTTCGATCGCAGGCCGGGCGCGAATCTCTACCGCACAGGTGACCTCGCCAAATATCTTCCCGACGGCAATGTGCAATATCTGGGACGAACGGATTTCCAGGTAAAGGTCCGCGGTTTCCGCATTGAACTCGGCGAGATCGAAAGCGTACTGGCGAAACATCCTGCGATACGGCAGGCAGTTGTGGCCGCACGTGAAGACTCTCCTGGCGACAAGCGGCTAGTGGCATACATTGTCCTCCGTCCGGGGCAGCAACTGAACCTCATTGATATCCGAGCCTATCTCAAGCAGACGCTTCCTGATTACATGTTGCCAACCGGATTGGTCGCGCTGGGGGAATTGCCGCTGACGCCGAACGGAAAGGTTGACCGGAAGGCTTTGCCGAAACCGGACATTGCCCAAGCGGCCTCCGGGCTTGTCGCGCCGCCGCGCGATGAACTCGAGACCAAGTTGGCAATGATCTGGCAGGAGATCATCGGCGTCCAGTCCGTCAATGTTACAGACAACTTCTTCGATCTTGGCGGCCACTCGTTAATGGCGGTTCGGCTGATAAACGAGATCAGGAAGACGGCCGGGGTGGAAATACCGCTCACGGCATTATTTCAGGGAGCGACGATCGAGCGCTTGGCGAATCTGATACGCGGCACCGCCAGTGTTCCTCAGGCCATTGTTCATCAAATCCAGCCGGGCACTGACCGGCCTCCGTTTTTTGCCGCTGTGCTGGCGGGCTTGAACTCGTTGGGATATGTTCCGCTTGCCAAGCACCTCGGATCGGACCAGCCGTTTTACACGCTGCAAAGCCCGGGCCCGGGTCCGCAGGCGAGCGGCAGACCATACACAATTCAGGAGTACGAAGCGGTTGCCGCTGAGTATGTCCGCGCCATGCGCAGCGTACAGCCGCGTGGCCCCTACTACATCGGTGGCACCTGCGAAGGAGCGCGCATTGCATTCGAGATGACGCGAATTTTGGAATCCGAAAGTGAAGCGGTTGAACTGCTGGCAATTATTGACACCTGGGTGGTAGAGAACACACAGAACCGCTGGTTGTGGAAGATTTATTACTACTACGATCAAATGCGACGCCTGTCCCGGCAGCCAATCCGTTCCCGCCTGGCGGTCGTGCAGAAAGCCTTAAGTAACCGCCTGCGGTGGTGGACGCGTGCCAAATCTGCCCCACGCAAAAGCGAATGGATCGAGACCTACTGGCCGGGCGAGGGCTTTGTACCGGGGCAGGTTAGCAGCAGAATCACAGTTTTTAAAATACCGAAGCAGCCCTTCTACTATCGTCTCGATCCGTTGCTGGGATGGGGATCGCGAACTACCTCAGGCGTTACCACAGAATTGGTTCCCCATGGGAAACATCTGCTGCTTCTTCGCGAGCCATACGTGCGCGAGTTGGCGGCGGCACTCTCGAAGATCTTGAAGCGAATTCAGCCGGACTTTTCTCGACCAGCTGGTCTGGCCAGCGAGCGGGAAGCGGCGGATACAGCCGCTTTATCGCGGTAGCAACAGTAAATCTCGAGAATGGAGACTTTCGTCGCTTTGCTCAACCATGAAAAACTAGCCGTGGGTTGCCCAGAAGCGAGCTTCCTACGGCCTGAGACCAATCTGCGCATGATTGTGCGCGAATGCGCTCCGGTCAGCTCGGCAAGAGAAACACACACCGTAAGAAGGAACGAAATCCATCTCTGGCATGCAGAAGTCTCGGCGACCGAGCTGTACGAATTTGCTCAGCATGCATGGTTGTCCGAGAATGAAAGCGCCCGCATGATGCGATTCCATTTTGAGAAAGACCGGCAGAATTTCCTTTTTTGCCGGAGTATGTTAAGAATATTGCTAGCGTCGTACCTGGGTGATCCCCCCGCGGAACTGTGTTTCGCGTACTCAGCCCACGGGAAGCCCACTCTGGCCTCTTCATCCGGCAGCTTGGAATTCAATCTGTCCCATAGCAATGGGAACTTTTTGGTCGCGATAACGTTAGGGCGGAAAGTCGGCGTGGACATCGAGTTCCTAAATCGCGATCTGGATGTGCTTGAGATAGCCCAGCGGTTTTTCTCGAGCGCAGAAAGACAGGCCATTCAAGCTCTGCCCGATACTTTACAGCACGACGCTTTTTTCTCCTGCTGGACGCGCAAGGAAGCATTCGTGAAAGCCCGAGGCGAGGGGTTAAGTCGCCCCCTAGACAGCTTCGACGTTTCTGTGATGCCGGATGAAGAAACCGTAAGCCTTGCAACCCGGCCTGACAATTCCGAGGCCGATCGCTGGACGTTGCTGTCGTTAAACTGTTTTCCTGGTTTCAAAGCAGCCCTGGCAGTCGAATCCGAAAACGCGGGGCCAATACCATCCTAAACAGCGGGAACAATTCGAAGCCCACACCGCCTTCTCGCCTTTACGTGCTCGGGGCCAGGCAGCGAAATACGCTGTTAAAGCGCGAGGAAGAGTGGCACCTCTACGAGTCGGCGCTTATTCTCGAGATTGACATTGAAAGCGGCGCGGCGCAGGTCAGAGCCGAGTACAAGAGCCCCCCAGAAGCACGAGCTACGGGACATTCTTCCAGCATGTTCAAGTCAGGGACAATTGCAGGAAATAAACTCTACACTTGCACTTCAACCGAAGTACTGGTTTTTGACCTCCCCGAATTCAAAATTTCCAACTACATTTCGCTTCCCTGCTTCAACGACTTGCACCATGTGGTCCCAGACGCTGACGGAAACCTGCTCGTAACCAGCACCGGCTTGGAAATGGTAGTGAAGATCACCCCTGACGGAACAGTGCTTCGTCAATGGAACGTCCTGGGTGAAGATCTCTGGGCAAGGTTTTCTCCGAAGGTAGATTACCGCAAGGTGGACAGCACCAAGCCCCACCGCTCTCATCCCAACTTCACATTTGAACTTGATGGGGAGATCTGGGCCACGCGTTTTTTTCAGCGCGACGCTGTTTGCCTGACCGATCCAGACAAGCGAATTGAGATTGGGGTGCAAGCGCCACACGACGGATTGGTCCGCGGTGAAAACATCTATTTCACGACCGTGGATGGACATATCGTCATCGTCGGCAAGCGTTCGCTGAGGATCGAGCAGGTCGTGGACCTGAAATCCATCAACGGCGAGAAGGCGCTGCTAGGGTGGTGCCGAGGGTTGCTGCCGGTTGACAAGGATAGATTCTGGATCGGCTTCACCCGCGTACGAAAGACGAAGTTTCGCGAAAACTTGCTCTGGGTACGCAACGTTTTCCGCGATGGCATGGGTGAGAAGCCCAGTCATATTGCCCTTTACGACACCATTTCGCATACTTGCCCGCAAGAGTTTGATCTGGAACCCCATGGCATGAACGTGATCTTCAGCATCTTCCCGGCTGTAGAGAAGCGGGTCGAAGTTGAAGAGTTGGCAACTCCCTCCGCTGAAGTGCAGCACCGGTGACCGCTTCTCCCATTCACGACCACGATTCGACATTCTCCTGCTGCTAAACAAACGCTATTCTTGGTTTTATGCACAAACTGGAAAAACTCCAGATCATCAAGAACGTCAGCTCCAGTTGGTTTGCGCTGGGGACGAATGTGGTGGTCGGCTTTTTTCTGTGGCCATTTATCCTGCATCGCCTGGGTGAAGACGCCGCCGGAATTTGGGTGCTGATTTTTTCCATCACCGGCTATTACGGGATCTTTGATCTGGGAATTCGCTCGTCGGTTATTCGCTACGTTGCCCAGGCAAGAGCCACGAACGATCCTGCGCAGGCCAGCCGTCTGATCAGTACCAGCCTGTTTAGCTATTCATGCATCGGGGCGGCCACCCTGCTGATTACGTTATTGGTCAGTTTTTATGTTGTGGATTTTCATAGTATCCGCCCGGAGTTTCGCACCACTGCACGCTGGCTCCTGCTGATGGTGGGAACTGCAGTCTCGCTGGGCTTTCCGTTGGGAGTCTCAGGAGGTGTGCTGGAGGGCCTGCAACGATTTGACGTGCAGAACCTTACCAGCGTCGCTTCTGCTCTACTCCGCGCCATCCTGATCGTCGCCGCTCTGCGCCATGGATACGGGCTGCTGATGGCCGCTTTTATCACCGTGGCACTTCCTCTGGCAGCTTCCGCCGTGCGCAGCCTGATCGCCGCCCGGATGCTACCTGTGCCTCTCGGCATGGCGTACGTAGATCGTTCGACTTTTCGCGAGATGGCGACTTATGGCGGAACGACTCTCATCATCATCATCTCTGCGCGATTGCGATTCAAGAGTGATTCGATAATAATCGGGACATTTCTTTCTGCCGCGGCGATAACCTATTTCAATATCGGAGCACGCATTGTTGACTACGCAGGTGAAGTGGTGGAGAACCTGGCGCAGGTATTCATGCCCATGTCCAGCCATTCCGATGCCCAGGGCAACATGGACCGGTTGCGCAAAATCTTCGTCGCCGGAAACAGATTTTGCGCGTTCACCATTTTTCCCATCTGTGCAATGCTGATTGTTCTGGGAAAATCCGTGATCCGGGTGTGGGTCGGTGCACGATACGTAGATAGGTGCTATCCGGTGCTGCTCATTCTGCTGTTGTCCACAACCCTTATGCTCGCCCAAGCTGCGTCGCCTCGTGTTCTTTTCGGCATGAACAAGCATCGGACCTGGGCGATCGTGACCTTGATCGAAGGCGTGGTGAACATCGCACTCAGCATTGCGCTGGTTAGGCCTTACGGTATCGTGGGAGACGCGCTCGGTACCGCGATTCCGCTGGCCATAACCATGATTTTCTTTTTGCCCGGGCATTTGTGCAGGCAGTTGCACATTCGCCTGATCACGTATTTGCGTGAGGCTTATCTTTTGCCGGTGATCATCTCTGCGCCTTTGACAATTGTGTTGTTACTCATGAAGCGTTGGTTCATCCCGCACAACTATCTTGGCCTTCTTGCACATTTGGGAGCCGCCGGACTGGTGTATGCCCTGGCAATGCTCTGGGCTTTCAAGTCGAAGCGAGCCTTAAAGGTTGGTGATTTGCAGGCACCTGGCGCTGCAGTGACTCAAGCCTCATGACTTCCTCAGATCGAACCATCAGCATGCTCTACGGTACCGGTCACCAAGGTTACTTTTGGTAAACTCAGAGCACAAGCCCTTGCTGTTAAAGTAGATGTAACTGACAGAGTTACCGCATTTAGTCCCTCATGTTTGGCTGTGTCTGGTTGAAACTTGCCAGAAAATTTTTCGAAGACTTTCAGGAGGTTTTGCGTTTTGACTTCTACTAGCCATCTTATCCCTGCCCATGGCGGCGAATTGGTACAACTGATCGCTCCCGCGGACCGCTCTGCGGAACTGAAATCGCATTCGCGCGAATGGCCCTCATGGGACCTTACCGGCCGGCAACTTTGCGATCTGGAATTATTGCTGAGCGGAGGCTTCTCTCCTCTCCGCGGTTTCATGAACCGTGCCGATTACGATGGCGTTTGTCACAACATGCGCATGGCAAGCGGGCTGATCTGGCCGATGCCGATCACTCTCGACGTCAGCGAAGAATTCGCCAAGAAGCTCCAACCGGGGAGCAGTAAAGTGGCGCTGCGTGACCCCGAGGGCGTCATGCTCGCGGTTCTCCATGTCGAAGAAGTATGGCAGGCTGACCGTCAGGCTGAAGCGAAATATGTTTTCGGCACAACCAGCGCGGCGCATCCGGGCGTGGATTATCTGTTGAACCGGGCGCATCCATGGTATGTCGGCGGAACGCTCGAAGGCGTGCAAGAGCCTTCGCATTACGACTTCAAAGCTCTGCGGCTGACGCCGGCCGAGTTGCGCAACGAATTCGCGCGCATGGGCTGGCGACGCGTGGTCGCCTTTCAGACGCGAAATCCTATGCACCGGGCACACGTCGAACTGACCTTCCGGGCCGCAAAAGTGGTGGAGGCGAATCTGCTGATTCATCCTTCTGTGGGCATGACCAAGCCGGGCGATGTGGATTATTTCACCCGCGTGCGCTGCTATCAACTGCTGCTGTCGAGATATCCTCCGGGCACGGTCAAACTCTCGTTATTGCCGCTGGCGATGCGCATGGGCGGCCCGCGCGAAGCAATTTGGCATGCGCTGATCCGCAAGAACCATGGTGTTACTCACTTCATTGTTGGCCGCGATCATGCCGGTCCGGGCAAAGATACGGACGGCAAGCCGTTCTACGGGCCCTACGAAGCCCAGGAACTGTTCAAGAAGCACGAGAAAGATATCGGCGTAACCATGGTGCCGTTCAGCATGATGGTTTACCTGGAAAATCAGGATGTCTATGTTCCAGACAACGAAGTTCCGGAGGGTGCGCGGGTATTGAATCTTTCCGGGACCGACTTGCGCGACCGTTTGAACGAAGGCCGCGACATTCCCTCGTGGTTCACCTATCCCGAAGTTGTTCGCGAGCTGCGGAAGAGTTATCCTCCACGGCACAAGCAGGGAGTGACGATTTTCTTCACCGGACTATCGGGTTCGGGGAAATCAACCATCGCCAACGTGCTACTCACCAAATTTCTGGAAATGGGCGGGCGTCCAGTAACTATTCTCGACGGCGACCTGGTGCGCAAGCATCTTTCTTCGGAGCTGGGATTCTCGAAAGAACATCGCGACATCAACATCCGCCGCATTGGATACGTTGCGTCTGAAATCACCAAGAACGGCGGCATTGCCATCTGCGCTCCCATCGCTCCGTATGATGCGACCCGCAAACATGTGCGGCAAATGATCGAACCTTACGGCGGCTTCATCCTGGTGCACGTCGCAACACCGATAGAAACATGCGAAGCACGCGACCGCAAAGGCCTGTATGCCAAAGCACGAGCGGGAATCGTAAAAGAGTTCACCGGTATTTCTGATCCGTACGAAGTACCCTCCAACGCGGAAGTCGTGATCAACACCGCAGAGTTAAGCGCGGAGGAGGCGGCGCAGGAAATCATTCTGCATCTCGAACAGCAGGGCTTCATCGGGGTGAGTCCGGACCCTGCGGCTCCAGCGGGAGCATAAGCCGGCGCAAGGACGATGGAACCAATCGCGCTCAAGATCCTTATTGGCTTGATCGTAGGCACGCTGATCGGCTTGACCGGACTCGGCGGTGGCGTGCTGCTGTTGCCGCTGCTGATTTTCGGCTTGCGAGTGCCCGCGATCATTGCGGTCGGATCCGACGCGGCGTTCAACTTTCTTACCAAGATTCCATCGAGCGTGGTTCACCTGCGCAAAGGCACAGTCCGGCGCAAGGTTGTGCTGGCGCTGGCGTCGGGCAGCATTCCAGGCTCGATCGTGGGCGTGAGGTTTCTGCAACATCTGCGCATGCTACATGGCGCAGGGGTCAACGACTTCATCAAAGCAGCGGTCGGAATTCTGCTGATTTTGGTTTCCACGCTTCTGCTGATGCAGCGCAGGATCGAAGAACAGGTCGCAAACCGGCCTCCGACTGCAAAGTCGTTTGCCGGGATGGCGATTATCGGGCTGGTTGCCGGATTTCTTGTCGGCCTGACGTCGGTGGGTTCGGGCAGCATCATCATGATGTTGCTTCTTTTGTTTTACAGTTACCCGCCAAAGGTGATGGTGGGCACCGACATCGTGCATGCGGTCTTACTGACCGGCTGTACCAGCCTGCTGCACTTTCGCCTGGGCAATGTTGATCCGTCGCTGGTTGGATATCTGTTGATCGGTTCGATACCCGGCGGACTTATTGGCTCGCACCTAAGCACCCGTGTTCCGGTTCTGTGGCTGCGCCGGATTTTGTGCGTAATCCTTCTCACCACTGGCGCCAGAATGTTATGGGCTTGACCCGCATGAAGAACAACCCCTACTCCGATGTTCTTGAAAGAATCGCGAGCGCCATCGAGGAGGCGCAGCGAGTTTTTGCGCGTTTCACACCCGGAGAAATTCAGGCCGAATATAAAGCCGGGCACGACCCTGTCACCGAAGCCGACCACGCGCTGGACGCGGTGCTGCGGAAGCATCTGCTGCGCCCGGGCGAAGGCTGGCTCTCGGAAGAGAGCGCCGACGATCTTTCGCGACTGGAGCGCGAACGCGTATGGGTCGTCGATCCGCTCGATGGCACTCGGGAATTTGTCGAAGGCATTCCGGAGTTTTGCGTCTCGATCGCCATGGTAGAGCGTGGCCGTCCGGTTGCCGGGGGAATCTGCAACCCTGCCAGTGGGGAAATTTTCCTCGGATCTATTGGTTCAGGCCTTACTTACAACGGAATGGCAACTCACGCGAGCGAACGGCGCAACCTTGATGGAGCTGTGATCCTTGCCAGCCGCAGCGAAACCAAGCGTGGTGAATGGAAGTCGTTCGAGAATGCTCCCTTCAAGGTTGTTCCCATGGGCTCGGTGGCGTACAAACTTGCGCGCGTTTCGGCCGGCCTGGCGGACGCTACCTTCACGCTCACGCCGAAACATGAATGGGACGTCGGGGCCGGTGCAGCATTGGTTCAAAGTGCCGGAGGATCGGTGCGTACGCTTGAAGATTCTGATTTGGTTTGCAATCGAAAAGATCCCCTGATTTCTGGGCTGATTGCTTCTGGCGCGCCACTGAAACCGGAGTTGATGAACTTTCTGAATTCTTATCTTCAGCCGGTGGCGGAGAAGTAATGGCATCCACTGACGCTGCCGTGTTTCTGATGTACCACGAACTGGAACTGCCAGGCCGTGCGTTATGTCAGTCCGAGCCGGGATATGTCCGCTACATTCTGCCGGTCGGCGAATTTACCGTCCAGATGCAGCAGATCGGTGCGCTGGGCCTGCGCGGTGTGAGCGTGAGCGATGCGCTGAAGTTTACCGGACCTGCGGTAGCCATTACCTTCGATGACGGTTGCGAAACTGATCTGTTGAGCGCGGCGCCGATTCTCAAACAACATAATTTTGGGGCAACATTCTTCGTGGTATCAGGATTCATAGGAAAGCCGGGGTACCTCTCGCAGTTACAAGTACGCGAATTGGCGGCGCTTGGATTCGAGATCGGCTGCCATTCGATGACGCATCCCTATCTTCCCGATCTCGACGACCCCGGACTGCATCACGAGATCGCGGATGCAAAGACCGTGCTGGAGCAGATACTCGGCAAATCCGTGGAACATTTTTCCTGCCCGGGCGGCCGCTACGATTCGCGGGCCATGCAGGTTGCAAGAGATGCAGGCTTTGTTACGGTTTCGACCAGCGTTCCGCGCGCGAACACGGCCGAGACTGACAAGTTTGCTCTTGGTCGCGTGGCAATAATACGCGGGGTAAAGACGGAAGAGTTTCAGCGATTGTGTAGCGGCGAGTCTCTGTGGAAAATGAACATGCGCGGTGAAGTGCGAAACAGCGTGAAACGTCTTCTCGGAAACGCCGTCTACGATCGTTTGCGTTCGGCGCTGCTCAAGAAATGATGGCGTTGATTTGTGCTCGCTTTGATGCGCCTTTCGACCTGATCCCATCCAACCTGCCCTAAGTATTCGTTTCGCTTTCCGATTTTCCCTTCGAGTTACGGAAGTGTTGCGACGATTGCGGCAAAAGCCTGTGGATTTCGCACAGAACCGTCAAAACCCGCGCTAAACCTGAGGTTCATGGTACCAACGGGAATTTGCCGTATAAGTACACCAAAGGTGAAGTACTTCCAAGTTGTCCTCTCGTGATCTCTGCATCGTTGCAAACTTTGGTTACAGTGCCGATTAGAGCCTTGGGGAGCAATATCCCCCCGAAATTCAGTATGAGGTCACCTAATGGCACTCCGACTCGTTGGTGAAGGCAGCTCCGCACAAAACACGGCATCCAGCAGACGCGCATTTCGATTCGCATTCTTTCTATTAATGGCGCTGGTTGGCACCGTCATGACCAGCAGTGCGCGGGAGATGCAGACAACTGCTCGTCCAGAACATTGGCAGGTGAATGTTGCAACTAACATCGTGATGGCGGCGAATCTGCCTTTAGGCATGGTCGGCGTGAGTTATTCCGGGAACATTATGGCGACCGGAGGCACGACGCCGTATGTTTTTTCGGTTGCCGACGGAGCCCTGCCCTCGGGATTGTCGCTTAATGCCAGCACAGGTGCGGTGACAGGCAAGCCGACTGTGGCGGTCCTTAAATATGCATGGGTCAGGGTTACCGATCAACACGGAGTCTCAGCCAAGCTGCGCATTCACATCGCGGTCGCTCCAGCGACAGCATCTGGTGTAAGCATCTCAGTTTCGCCGACAAGCGCCAGTGTCGCATCAGGAGCAACACAACAATTTTCCGCGAGCGTCCAGGGAACCAGCAACACCGGTGTGACCTGGTCGGCGAGCGCCGGATCGATAACCAGCATCGGAAGTTTTACGGCCCCCAAGGTTTCCGCCGCCACTACGGTTACCATCCGTGCAACCAGTGCTGCGGACACGACCAAGACCGCGAGCGCGGTCGTTTCGGTGGCTGCGGGATCCAGCGTCAGCGTGGCCGTCTCGCCATCCTCTACCACGATGACCTCCGGCGCCGGCCAACAATTCACAGCTAACGTCCAGGGAACCAGCAACACCGGCGTGACTTGGTCCACCAGCGCCGGTTCGGTCACCGATGGCGGAAAGTTCACTGCCCCGAGCGTAAGCAACGCAATGAATGTGACCGTGCGCGCGACCAGCAAGGCCGACCCAACAAAGGCCGCCAGCGCGGTTGTAACGGTCGATCCGGCTACTACGACGGTCAGTGTTTCAGTGTCGCCATCGTCAGCGAGCATCGGTTCCGGCAAAACACAGCAGTTTGCAGCCACTGTCCAGGGTACGACCAACACGTCCGTGGGCTGGTCAGCGAGCGCAGGTTCAATTTCATCCGGCGGAATGTTCACTGCCCCCAGCGTCGCGACGAGCACAAGCGTGACCATCACTGCGACCAGCGCAGCCGATACCACGAAGAAAGCCAGCGCGAGTGTCTCTGTAAGCCCCGCATCCACTCCGACGCCGAGCACACTGGCGATCACAACGACTTCAGTCCCCAGCACCCAGGTCAGCACCTCATATTCGTATCCCCTGGCGGCGACAGGGGGCACAACGCCTTATCAGTGGTCAGTCGCGTCAGGCTCCCTGCCTTCCGGTTTCAGTTTCAGCAGCGGCGGACAACTGAGCGGCTCAACCACACAAAGTGGCCAGTTTTCTTTTGTCGCGAAAGTGACCGACGCATCGAATAACACCGCCAGCCACAGTTTCTCTTTCTCGGTGGCGGCGACGTCAACTCCGAATACGCCGACCCCGACGGCCGGCTTTGACGGTCCGGCTGAATTACCGCGCACCTACTTGCAAACCGCAACGACCGATACTCCCGCAACCGGTTCGACTATCCAAGTGCCCTCTGGTGGAAGCTTGCAGACGGCCCTGAACAATGCCAACTGCGGAGACACCATTGAATTAGCCGCAGGCGCGACTTTCTCCGGCCAGTTCACCTTCCCGGCGAAATCGTGCGACGACCAGCACTGGATCATCGTGCGCACCAGCGCCCCGGATAGTAGCCTGCCTGCCGAAGGAACGCGCATGCAGCCATGCTATGCGGGTGTTGCCTCGCTTCCCGGCCGTCCGGCATTCAACTGCAATGGGACTAAGAACGTTCTGGCGATCGTCTCTGAACCGCAAGGCAACGTCAGCGGCCCAATCATTCTGGCCAGCGGGGCGAACCACTACCGTTTGCTGGGACTCAAAATCACCCGAGCTGCGGGCACCGGAATTAACTATCAATACGTTTCCATCCCGACGGGCGCGGCAGACCACATCTATCTCGATCGGGTGTGGCTCGCCGGAACTCCGCAGGACGAAAACAAAAACGGAATCAACATGAGCGGAATCACCTATGGAGCTCTGATTGATTCCTATGCTAATGACTTCCACTGCATCTCGACGGTCGGCGCCTGCACCGACGCCAAGGTAGTTGGCGGGGGCAATAGCAATCTGCCCGGCGGCCCGTACAAAATCACCAACAACTTCCTCGAAGCTTCCACCGAAGGCATTCTGTTCGGCGGCGGTTCTGCCAGCACGACCCCGGCAGACATCGAAATCCGGCATAACCACTTCTTTAAGCCCTTGATGTGGATGCCAGGACAGCCTAATTTTGTTGGTGGCGCTGCCGGAAATCCCTTCATGGTTAAGAACCTGCTTGAGCTGAAGAACGCTCAACGAGTATTGATCGAAGGAAACATTTTCGAGTACAGCTGGGGCGGCTTCAGCCAGGCTGGATACGCTTTGCTGCTGACGCCAAAGAACCAGGCCAGCGGATGCCCGATCTGCGAAGTCACAGACGTTACCATCCGCTATAACACTTTCAGTCACAGCGGCGCTGGAATCTCAATGGCGAACGTGCCCGACGATAACGGCGCGATTGGATACGCCGGCGAGCGTTACAGCATTCACGACATAACTCTCGATGACATCAACTCAACCTTCTATGCTGCCCTGCCTGGATCGAGCAGTGGCACATTATTCCAGGTGCTCAGCGGCTGGCCGACCAGCGCGTTGAATTCCATCACCATCAACCACGTCACCGGATTCGGCGATCCAAAGAGCAAGATCATCTCTCTCGCGAATAGCACCGCTTATCCCTGGATGTACGCCTTCAACCTGACCAACAGTATCGTTGGCCAGGCGCTGTATCCGGTGTGGTCTGCCGGTGGGAGCTCGAGTTGCGCTGCCGCTAATTTGCCGGCGACCAGCTTGAATGCATGCTTCACCAGCTGGGCCTTTAATCACAATGCGGTCATCGCCACAACCTATAGCACCTCACAGTGGCCGACCGGAAACTACTTCCCCGCAAGCGCCAGCGCTGTGCAGTTCACCAACTTCAGTAACGGCAATGGCGGCAACTACACACTGCTCTCGGGCAGCCCCTACGCGAATGCAGGTAGCGACGGCAAAGATCTGGGCGCCGACATCGCAGCCATTCAGTCAGCCATCGCAGGCGTGTACTAAAAAACGAGCGCTCTCCGCAACATAGCATTCGGAGAGCGCTTTGACTCCCTGTCGCCAACCGCCAATCTGCCTCCTAAATTCCCCGCATGCTATTCTGGCAGCAGGATCACTCATTCCAAACAGCGTGGCGGCCCCGTTGAAATTCGCCTGTTTCCTCCTCTTATGTTCCGTCTCCCTGGTCGAGTGTTCGGCGCAACAGGGGCAGTTTGATGGACCCGCTGAATTGCCGCGGCTCTATGTGACCAGCGCGCTTTCTGCGACCCCCAGCCCCGGAAAAGCAATCCCCGTGCACGCCGGGGACAACCTTCAGGCCGCAATTGAAAGCGCAAGCTGCGGCGATCGCCTCGAACTTGAGGCCGGAGCTGTGTTCTCAGGCAACCTACGTTTTCCTGAAAAGCCTTGCGACGACGCCCATTGGATTACGGTCCGCACCAGCGCTCCGGACTCTAGCCTGCCGCCCGAAGGAACGCGGTTGAAACCATGCTTCGCCGGAATCGCTTCGCTGCCGGCACGGCCCGATTTTCATTGCTCGGCCACTGAGAACGTGCTCGCCAAGTTGGAGTTCAACAAGAACAACGGCGTCGGGCCGATCATTTTTCTTTCCGGAGCCAACCACTACCGTTTCATTGGTCTCGAGATCACGCGCGCAGCTGGCAATAGTGTGGACTACGCGTTGACCAGCGTCGCCGAAGGCGCTCAGGCCAATCATCTGATCTTCGACCGCGTATGGATGCACGGTACCCCCACCGACGAAACCACGCGCGCAATTGCAATGCTCGGGATGTCTAACGTAGCCGTCGTCGATTCTTTTTTTACTGACTTCCATTGCATTGCCGTGACCGGTACCTGCACCGACGCGCAGGTAATCAGCGACAACGGCGGCCGTACTCCCAGCGGTGTGATCAAGATCGTGAATAACTTTTTGGAGGCTTCGGGCCAGAGCATTCTGTTCGGCGGGGGCGGCGCGAGCGCGACCGCCGCTGACATTGAGATTCGGGGTAATCATCTTTTCAAGCCGATGACTTGGAAGCCGGGCGAACCGGGCTTTGTGGGAGGCGCGTCCGGACGGCCGTTTATCGTTAAAAACTTGTTTGAACTGAAAAATGCTCAGCGCGTGTTATTTGAGGGCAACGTCCTGGAAAATTGCTGGGGCGGATTCAGCCAGAACGGCTATGCCATCCTTCTTACGCCCAAAAATCAGTCAAACCACTGTCCGCTATGCCGCGTGACCGACGTGACGATTCGGTATAACCGCGTGTCAAACGTGGGATCCGTCTTGCAGATCGCCAATGTAGCCGACGATACCGGGGGCTTCGCTACGGCTGGCGAGCGTTACAGCATTCATGATCTCCTGGCGGAAAAGGTGCAGGGCAATCAGAATCAATTCGAGGGCGCAGGACTGTTCGCGCAATTGATTTCGATTTCGCCGCCGCTGCGCGATGTGCAAATCGAGCACTCAACCGCATTTGTGCCACGCGCCACTTTCGCCATCATGACCAGGGAAACAAAGTTGGCGAATTTCAAGATTGAAAATAATCTGCTTTCGACCGGGCAGTACTCAATTGTTTCAAGCGGGGGCGGAGTCAAAAGTTGCGCCGATCAACCGCAAATGCAAGGGCCCTCGGGAGTCTTCAAGAGCTGCTTCGAAAACTCGTCATTCACTCACAACCTCTTCATCGGTGACGGAGGCTGGCCTAAGGATAATTGGTCCGTGAAAGACGCTCATGCGGCCGGGATCATCGAGAGCTCGACGCCCGGTAAGCCCTATGAACTCTGCGCCGAGAAGAGCAGTAAAGACTGCAAAAAAGGATCTCCCGCGCGGCGAGCCGGGACCGACGGCAAGGACCTTGGGGTTGACCTTGAGACGCTTGCAGCAGAAGTTAGCTAACGTCGAATAAGCGACTCACTCGCCGGCGACTGTGGCGCGATCGCCCTGCAACCATCCCATAACCCGCTGCTTACCGCGATACGCTTTTTTGGCGCCGTCCCGTAGTTTACTGACGAACTCGTAGCGCGACTTGATGAACCAGGGCACGCGATGCGGGACACAACCGTATTTCTCTTTATACGTACCCTCGCCGCCCCAGTCGTAAATCTTGGCTCCTCGATTTTTCCAGTAGCGCATCACGTACCACTGAATGAACTCATTAGGCCGAAAGCCTTGATAGGCGCGGAAGCTGGCGTTTCCCCAGAACTCTACAATCTGGTTAAAACCGGGAAAGATTCCGCTCGCAATGCACTTCCCTTCAGGATCGCGCGCTCGCAACAGCAGCACGTTGCCTGACGGTTCCAGGTGGCGAACCAGCGACCTCACGCGTTCGACGTCATAGGTGGGTACCAGGCCCTGCTTGGCGAAGACATCTTTCAACTGCTCGTAATACTCATCCGCGAACGCCAGGTCGTGTGCCTCTTCGATGATCACGCCACTCTTCTCTGCCTTGCGAACGCAGCGGCGGCAAGCGCTGTCCATGCTCTGAAACAGCTCATCTTCTGTTTTCGAGAGGTCGGTGCGGTAAGAAATGTAATAGCTGGTCTTGAAGCCGAGTGCCTCGCCATCCTGCGGATCGAAATGCGGATCGGAGACTTCGATGTGCAAGCATTTCAGATCGTTCCACGCCAGTTGTTCAACCGCAGCCAGGGCTTCCCCGCGGGACGCCCCAGGCACGAGATTGAAACCCATGTAAGGAGTTGCCCATCCGGGAAACGAACTGCCTAGAACTTTCACTCCCAGACGAGTGAACGTGAGCCCGGTGAAATATCCGAGGGTTTTTCCTGAATCTGTTAGTCGGGCGAGAACCGGGGTCGCACCCTGAGTTTCAGCCACAAAACGCACCCACTCGCGCGTCTGAAATACGGTACGGTCGGCAAAGGAGTCGAGCTGCCGAAAATCTGCTTTCTCGAAATCAACAATCTCGCACTTCATGAAATCCTTTGTCCTACTTGTCGATCAGAATGTCAGAATAATCAACCATCATGCGCGACAGCGGAGTATTGATTTTGGCCCACTGCTTCAGCCCGTAGAAGGCCTCATATACTCCGCGCATAGTTTTAGTTCCCAAAGAACCGTTTTTACTCGTCTGTGACAGCCTATATCCGAGCTCTTGCATGTAGCCGCCGATGAGCGCTTCGAATCTTGTGAGCTGCTCTGCCGGAAATTTGTCTTTCCAGCGCCCCACGGGGCTGAACGTGCCCTGATTGAGGTCTTCTTTGAATGAGGTCAGCGGATTCTTGATGGAACCTACGCTTCGCGCTTTGATCCGCTCATAGTCAAGATCGCAGTCGAGAAATTTGCCGATCCTAGCGAGCTCGGGTGCTGGCGATTGCACCAGATCTTCATAGCGCGTTTCCATGTAATCGGCGCCCAGATGTTCGCCATACTTCCGGCCCTTGCGCACAATCCACTCCCAGTAGACTCCTGCGGCCAGCAGGCTGTTGCGCTTGTCCCAAGGCAAGGGACGGCTCCAGCCCTTCTTATCCAGCGACAGCGCCAGAGTCGCGGGGATCGCGAATGATGTGAATGAACTTCGCCTGCGGAAAGTCGCGATTGATCCGCAACATGTGGGGAACGTTGGTCGGGGTTGAGTCCACCCAGCGATCCACGCCCTGACTGCGCGCAACTTCATCCATCACGATGCGTAGAAAGTCGCCGGCGCCGTGGCATTCGGACATGACCTTCTTTTCGATGTCCGCAGCCTGTAGTCCCGAGACCCGAAATGCCTTGCTTTCGAGCCAGTCTTTCATCATGCGCTGTTTGTTCGAGGTTGGAGCCGAGTTCGCCATAGATGGGCTCCAGCACGTCGAACACGTTCATTTGGGTGTGGAATTCCGCGAAACCGCCGGCAGAGAGAAACAGGTGATAAAGGTAGCTCGTGCCGGAGCGCGGGCAACCTACGATAAATACTGGAGGCTTCATGCTTACCAGCAGATCCCCTCGTAAGAAGCCGCTTGTGGTCGGCGCGCGGGGTCGAGGTTCACCAGATCGATCACGATTTGGGCCGGTGTGAGCAAGCGGGCGAGATCGCCCTTTTCAATTTTCGTGCCGACAATCACGACCTCGGAATCGCGAACCACTTCCGGCATGTCCGCAGAAAGTAGCGAGCCGATGTGAGGAATTACCTCTTCAATGTACTGGCGATTCGAACCGGCAAGTCGCGCTAGAGAAACATCCCGGTCCCAAATTTTTATCTGGCAACCTTCGCCGAGCAATCGCTTGATCAGCTGCACTTGCGGGCTCTCGCGCAGGTCGTCGGTGCCGGCCTTAAAGCTTAGTCCCAGCATCGCGATTTTACGTTTGCCGGTGCGCAGGACGGCTTCAACGCCGCGGTCGATGTGTTGAGCGTTGCTCGGCATCAGCGACTCGAGCATCGGCAAATCGAGATCAAGTTCTTTGGCGCGATGTGTAATCGCCCGCAGGTCCTTGGGCAGACACGAACCGCCAAATGCAAAGCCCGGCGCGAGATAAGCGGATGAAATATTCAGCTTCGTATCCGACATGAAGATCTTTGTGACCTGGTCGCTTTCAACGCCCAGGTGCTTGCACAGTGTTCCGACTTCATTGGCGAAACCGACCTTCACAGCGTGATAGAGGTTCGAAACGTACTTCACCATTTCCGCCACGCGAATCGAGGTTTCAAACACAGTGGCCGGAACATCCTTGTACAGTTCACGCAGCGGGGCAAGATGCTCAGGATTTTGGGAACCGAAGATTGTGTAGGGCGGCTGCAAGAAGTCGGCGACGGCGCTTCCTTCACGCATAAACTCGGGGTTGTAGCAGACTACAAAATCAACCCCACACTTTTTCCCGCTAGCCTGCTCGATGGCAGGAATCATTAAGGTCTCAGTCGTCCCGGGCAGCACGGTGCTCCGCAATACAACCGTATGAAACGTACTCTTCTGCTTCAGTGCGCTCCCGATTTCGCGCGAAACTTTTTCGACGTGGCTGAGATCGAGCTTGCCGCTGCGCAGACTCGGAGTGCCGACACAAACGAAGGAAATATCGGATGCGAGCACGGCGGCGATGGAATCGGTGGTCGCGTGCAGCCTGCAGGACTTGTTAGCTTCCGCGACCAGAGCCTCCATGCGTGCTTCGATGATCGGGGTGCGGCCGGAATCGAGCATCTCGACCTTGGTCTCGCTGACGTCAACGCCTGTGACTTTATGCCCCATGTGCGCAAAGCAAGCCGCGCTCACGGATCCCACGTAACCAAGGCCAAAAAGGCTGATCGACGAACTCACGAATTCTCCCTCATCCGGAACGAAATTTCAGACCAGTTGCTCAAGCAGAATAACTCAATTGTGCCCCACTTTTCGTTCTCAATTTAACCGGGAAACCACATGCTAAACTATTGCATACAAGCACTTTACTAACCTCACGGCAACTGACCGACGTCGCCCTTTAGTACTTATGCAGTTTCTCCCACACCCAAAACTCGGACAGGCGAGGAACCCCAAGACCAGAAACCAAATTCTAGCGGCCAAAGGCGCCCCACAGCGACTTACCTCAGTCACCTGTACTCAAGCGGCGGCCCAACTGAGTTCTGCTGCCGCTGGAAGTAATTTGTCCTGCAATAAACGTCACGATACGATCAGGAGGTGAGCCTTCCTGTCCGCAAAATTTGGACGAAACTGTCGCGCATGAGTTGGGACGAGTTCCGCACGCGCGTCGGGCAGGAGTTCGGCAAGCGCGCCGAGTACGCCGGTTATCGGGCCGGATTGCTGCGCGCCGACCCCGAGTTTCACCGCAACGCTGGCAGCACTGGAAGATTCTTTTTCGGCGCGGTTGATGTCCGGAACCGGGTCGATCTGATTTGCCAACACTTGCCCGGAGTGGTGACCGAGACGATCACCGAAGCAGAGGAGATCCTTCAGCATCGTTTCCGCTTGCTGGGTTACCGTGATCTCGATTATGGCCGCGATATCGATTGGCATCTGGACGCGGTCCACGGCAAGCGCGCTCCGCTGAAGCCCTGGTACAAGATTCGCTTTCTCGACTTCGGCGAAGTTGGCGATCACAAAGTCACGTGGGAATTGAACCGGCACCAGCATCTGGTCACGCTGGCCAAGGCGTGGGCATTCACCAACAGAACTGAATACGCACAGGAGATCGAGCGCCAGTTTTATTCATGGCAGGCCGCGAATCCTTATCCCATGGGGATCAATTGGGGCAGTAGCCTCGAAGTTGCCTTCCGTAGCCTGTCGTGGATTTGGGTACGCAATCTATTGGCGGGCAGCACTGTTATGTCCACCTCATTTGATCGCGATCTGGTTCGAGCGCTTGCGCGAAACGGCCGTTACATTGAGCGATATCTTTCGACATACTTCTCGCCCAACACACATCTTCTTGGCGAGGCGCTTGCTCTCTTTTTTATCGGCACACTTTGTCCGGAAATCTTTGCTGCGAAAGAATGGCAGCAACAAGGGTTCAACATCTTGTTGGCGGAGATTCAGCGCCAGGTGCGCTCAGACGGCGTTTACTTTGAGCAGTCGCTGTATTACCACATCTATGCGTTGGATTTCTTCCTGCACGCAAAGGCGTTGGCCGCAAGAAGCAGCATCCAAATGCCCGAATCGTTCGATCCCACGCTTCAACGGATGTTGCACCTCGTGAGCGTGCTTTGCAGAAACGGAGAATCACAGGGCTTCGGCGATGACGATGGCGGGCGATTATTCAATCCTCGTCGTAATCGAGCAGAACACATGTCCGATCCCCTCGCGGTCGGCGCCTGCCTGTTCCGAAATACGTCGCTTTCTGCGAAGCCGACCGAGGAAGCAATTTGGATGTTCGGACAGGAGGCGATTGCCGCCTGCGACACCAGCAACCAACCAGACGACGTATCCTCGTGCGCATTTGAAGACGGTGGACTCTACGTCATCGCCAGCGACGCCCCGCGCCGGAGCCTGATGCTGGTGGACGCCGGACCGCATGGCATTGGGCACGGGGGCCATGGCCATGCCGACGCGCTTAGCGTTCGGCTATCGATGAATGATCGCCCATGGCTGATCGATCCCGGAACCTATGTTTACATCTCGCCCGGGGACGATCGCAATGGGTTCCGCGGAACCGCGGCCCACAATACACTTCGAGTTGACGCGTGCGATCAAGCTGTACCTGAGAACGCATTTTCCTGGAGTTCGCTTCCGGAGGTCATGGCGGAGCTGTGGGAGCAGGGCGACCGCTTTACATACTTCTGTGGAAGTCACGCTGGTTATCGCCGGCTTGTGGATCCGGTTCTTCACCGCCGCGCCATCTTTCACTTGCACGGTGAATATTGGCTGATCCGCGATTCTTGTAAGCTTGGCGAAACAGAGCACGATCTTGAAATCTTCTGGCATTTCGCTCCAGGCATCGACCTTGAGATTCGTGACGGCTCTCTTGCCGGTGACCGCGAAGACGAGCGACTTGTCTTGCTAAGCGCACATTCGTGGGATGCCTCCATTGAAGAGGCATTCATTTCTCCGGCATACGGCGAGAAATCGCCCGCTCCGGTTGGCGTGTTCAAGACGCGGCGTAAGCTGCCTGCCGAGCACTGCACGCTGATTGTACCCATGGGCGCGTCAGAACAGCCGGGCCGCTTTGCGGCGTCTGGTACGGCCTCTGGGGGAGTTACAAGTTACGTCTATGAGCGCGACGGAACTACGGACCAAGTCATATTTGGCAGCGCAGGCGTGAATTGGACGATGGCGTCACTCGCCAGCGACGCTGAGTTCCTGTTCATTCGCAGACACAACCGCGAGATTTCATCGTTGGTTTTCTGCTTCGCAACGTTTGTCGAAGTGGAAGGCCAGCGAGTGTTTTCTGCGCCCGATCGGGTACGGCGTTTTGAATGGACGTCCGGGACAGGTGCATCCTCTGATGCGGAGTCACTAAAGTACTTTCATGGGGAGTTAATCCGGACGGGAACTCCTGTACGCTAAACAGAGGCAGCTAGTCAGCCCGGAGATTTACGATGTGCGGCATCGCGGGAGTGATGAAGTTCGGGGAGAACGGACGCGCAGAAGCCGCGACCGTGCGTCAGATGTGTGCCGCAATGACGCACCGGGGACCCGATGACGAGGGTGTCTATACTGATGGCCGTGTCAGTATTGGCATGCGCCGCCTTAGCATTATTGACGTAGCCGGCGGACATCAGCCCATCAGCAACGAAACCGGCACAATCTGGATCGTATTCAACGGCGAGATCTATAACCACGCCGAACTGCGTCAGCAACTGGAGCCGCGGGGCCATCGCTACCGCACCAACAGCGACACCGAAACCATTGTCCATCTTTACGAAGAGTACGGGCGCGATTGCGTTCATCACCTGCGCGGAATGTTCGCATTTGCGATCTGGGACCGCGAAAAAGAAACCCTGTTCATCGCCCGCGACCGTCTTGGCATCAAGCCACTTTATTTTCGACTGACGCCGGGGTCGTTACTGTTCGGTTCAGAAATAAAAGTCATTCTTGCACACGGCGGAGTGCGCCCTGAATTCAACTTTTCAGGACTGCCGGAATATCTGGCCTTTGGCTATCTCTCCGGCGCAGAGACGTTTTATAACGGCATTCGCAAGCTGATGCCGGGTGAGCGTATGGTGGTCGATTCCTACGGCCACTCAGAAATCCAGCAGTATTGGGAGCTCGATACTTCGACCAGCGGTCCGGTTCGCGACGAGTCTTATTACGTCCAGACCTATCGCGAAATGCTGGAGCAGGCTGTCAGCAGCCATCTGATGAGCGACGTTCCGCTCGGCGTTTTCCTGAGTGGGGGCGTGGATTCCAGCGCAGTAGCCGCCCTGATGACTAAGATTCGAAAATCGCCGATCGAGACTTTTTCGGTTGGTTACACCGAACAGAGCTACAGCGAACTGCCCTATGCACGGATCGTGGCCCAGCATTTAAATTCCATACATCACGAGGTGATGGTCAGCGAAGGCGAATTCTTCGATGCTCTTCCCCAATTGATCTGGCACGAAGACGAGCCGGTGGTGTGGCCGTCGAGTGTGTCTCTGTATTTTGTAGCGCGCCTGGCGCGAGAGCGCGTGACTGTCGTTCTGACTGGCGAAGGCAGTGACGAAACCTTGGGAGGCTACTCGCGCTACGCGTTCACGCTCAAGAACCAGGCGTTCGATCAAGTGTATCGGCGGGTGACGCCGGACTTTTTGCGCAAGTCGATTCGCGAACTCATCGCCAAGTCTCCGGTGCTGGGCGCTACCCTTCGTCGCAAGCTCGGACACACGTTCCTTGGTCTCGATGCAGCTTCATGGTCCTCTTTCTATTTCGATAATTTCTTTTCCGCGTTCAGTGAAGCTGAGCAGGCAGGACTACTGACTGAGGAAATGCGGCAAAAGTTTCCTCGTGGATCTGCATACGAACGGGTGCTGTCGTACTGGGAAAACTCCAAGGGAGAGATGCTGCAGCGGTTGCTTTACACCGATATTAAGACCTATCTGGTTGAGCTTTTGATGAAGCAAGACAACATGAGCATGGCCGCATCCATCGAGAGCCGTGTGCCCTTTCTAGACCATGTTCTCGTAGAGTTCGCTACGCGCATTCCACGTGAAGTGCAGTTGAAGGGATTAGCCGGAAAAAACGTATTGAAGAAGGCGATGGAAGACCTGCTGCCGCACTCCATTCTTTATCGCCCCAAGCTTGGGTTCCCGACTCCGTGGAGCGGTTGGCTGGCTGGGCCACGCCTTGATTCAATCGAGAAACTGCTGCTTGAGCCCCGCAGCATGCAGCGCGGATATTTCAGGCCGGAAGCAATTAGCCGCTTGTTTTCCGAACATCGAGCCAAGTATCGCGATAATTACGATCGCATATGGAGATTGCTGAACCTGGAACTATGGCATCGGGTCTGCCTGGAAGGCGAGTCGGACAAGTTCTTGAGGCATGAAAGAACGGCGCTGGCATCGCCTGCCCGGTAATTGGGCGTTCGATCAGTTTTCTGAATTCCCAGTCAAGAGCGATCTATAAATATCCAGCCATTGCCCCTCGACAACATCCCACCGATACTGTTCCAGTTGTTTCAGGCCCCCAGCAATCAGGGACGAGGCAAGTTGCGGGTCGCGCAGCACGCGTATGACATTTGCCGCGAGCGCTTCCGCATCCCCGACCGGCGAAAGCAGTCCGGTTCCCTCATGTTGGACGAGATAATTCATTCCTTGCGGCGACGTGCTCACAACCGGAGTGCCTGACGCATAGGCCTCGAGCACTGAGACGGGCATATTGTCGAGCCGCGATGCGTTGACGAAAATATCGGCCCGGTCGTAGTACCTGCCGATTTCGTTTCTCGATGCGATACCGCAGAAGTTCACGCCACTGAGATTCAGATCCGAGACCAGCTTTCGAATGTCGCCTTCAAGCGGACCGCCGCCGACCAGGTCGAGCGTCGCTTCGGGAAACTCGTTTCCTATTGCCGCGAATGCCTTCACCACGACATCCACGCAATAGTAGGGATGAAAGCCGCGTGTGCAGACCAGGCGTGGCCGAAGCGGCTCGCGCTCGCGATACCTGAATTGTGAGAGATCTACAACGTTAGGAATCGGAACTGCCCTCAGTCCAAATTCTCGAAATACATCCACAAGATAGGCCGACGGCGTCACGATTCTATCCACCCGGCGCAGAACGTATCGCGCAATTGGCGAAGTGCGCAGGTGATCGCGAGCTTCTCCGCTGTGGTAGTGGATGATCGCCCTTTTCCCGCGGAGCCTGGCGACCAGCCAGGCAGGAGTAGGCGCAACCAGGAATGACGAATAGGATGCGGAGAAGATGTGCGCAATATCAGCGTCGCGCAAGCCGCGCCATAGGCCAGCCAGATAGAACGGAGTGCGAATGATCGTTCGTAGCCCGGGCACGCGCCGTATCCAGCGAAGGCCTGGCGGAAACTCTGGATCAACAGGAATGAAGGCTGCGTCGACATCAGGATTCCCAGACCAGTATCTGAGCAAGAGGTCCAGTTGGACTGATTGGCCTCCTACGTAGTTCAGGGACGGCCCAACAACCGCAACTTTCAGTTGTTTCGAAACCGTTTTAGGGGCGCGTAAAGAAGCCGAGTTTATAGTCTTCCGATGCAGCATTTCCTCGTAAAGCGTCTCGTATTCGCGCGTAATGCTATCGGCAGAGAAGTGCTCGACCGCGAATCGTTCTGCGTTTTCCCCTAGACGGCCGCGATGGTCCGCGTCGCTCAGCAATTGCGCAGTCGCAGCAGCCAAAGCGTCCACATCTCGCACCGGCACCAGAATGCCGCGATCGTCGCTGACCAGTTCGGGATTTCCTCCGACGTTAGTAGCAATGACGGGCACTCCGGCCGCCATAGATTCCAAAATCACATTCGATAGGCTTTCCGAATCTGAGGGAACGACGGTTATGTCCAGAGAAGCCATGACTGCAGGGATGTCGCGACGGTCGCCAAGAAAGATTGTGCGATCGCCGATCCCGAGGGCCGCTGCTTCTGCCTCAAGTTGAGCTCGCAGCGGCCCGTCGCCGGCGAGTACGAACTCAACAGAAGGAAATCGGCTTGCAAGATTCGCAGCCGCTTGAAGAAACACCCGGTGGTTCTTCGCCTCCGAATTCATGCGGGCGACCATGCCTACCCGCATAATGCCGTCAAGCCGCGAGATTAACGGTTCAGCGTGCGAAAAGGCCTCAGGAGCAAGCGCATTGCCGATGAATCGAATCTTCGCTTCAGGCAGCCCGCCGGAAATCAATCTCTCGCCCGCCGCACGAGAGTTACAAACAACCGCATCACACATCCGGAATGCCGCGAGCTGCAATTGGCGCTGCGCCGGCGTGAGCAGGTCTCCAAGCTGGCGTTGGCTGCCAATGATAACGGGCACCCGAGCCGCAAGAGCAGCAGGCACAAGGGTCAGGTTGGTGTAGAAATCAAAGGCATGCGCAATCTGAATGTGGTTTTTTCGAAGGTGGCGGGCCAATCGCCAGCGACTATGCCAGGATTTCCACCCGTAAACGCTGCCCCCTAGCTTAAATCTCGGAACGTCGCCGAAGAGATCGCGCAGCGGGCCTTTGGTCTGAATGCATCCCAGGCGGAGCGAAAATTGCTGCGGATCGAGAGATTTGGCGAGCGAAACAAACTGGCGTTCGCTACCACCAGTTTCAAAACTGTTGAGCATCAGGAACACACGACGCAGTTCTGAAGTTGCCGTGGGCTGCGCCAACCTACTGTCCTGCTCTCGTTGTTCCTGTGCTACCGCCATTACACCGGCTCTCCGCCAGAGACGCTTAGAGCATGCGGTACGCTCGATTCAGCATGGTTGAAGCCTTCGAGGAAATTCCGATGCCAGAGTTCGAAAATGAGCAGCCGCCAAATCGCCGACGAGCGGTCGCGCCGGCCGCTGAAGTGTTCGTCAAGCAAGCGGCGGACCCCGACCGGGTCGAAGTAGCCGCGCTGCAGGGTGCGCGGTTCGAGTAAGGTGGTGAGAATGATCTCGCGCAATTCGTTCCGCATCCAATGTACGAGAGGCAGCGCGAATCCTTGTTTTGGACGATAGAGCACTTCTTTCGGCACTCCAACCCGCTCAGCCAGCTTGCGGAAGATGTATTTCTGCTGGCCGTCACGCATCTTCCACTCAGGCCCGAGCCCGGTGACCCACTCCACGAAGAGATGGTCCAGAATGGGCACGCGCACTTCCAACGAAGTGAGCATGCTCATGCGGTCGACTTTGGTGAGGATGTCTTCGACCAGATAAGTTTTCGTGTCCACGTAAAGCATCTGGCTGACGGGGTCTTTCGCAGGCGCCTGTTCGAAATACCTGAGAAGGATTTCTTGGGGATCGCCGCTCTCGGCAATGGTGGCGCGGAACTCCGGCGATAGCAGCGGGAACTCACGCTCGAACGACGGGACGAAACACATCTCGTCTGCATAGCGCTCGCGCCACGGCAGCGAGAGATTGTAGGAAAGCTGGCGGCCGCGTGTTCCCTTCGGGACCAGCGGAAACAAGTGATTGCGATACAGCCGTGACAGGCTGGCGGGAATCCTGGCGAATTTTTCCCGTCCCTGTTGGATTCCGTAGCGCTCGTATCCCGCGAACAGTTCGTCACCTCCGTCCCCGGAAAGAGCCACCGTGACATGCTGCCGCGCCAGGCAGGAGACAAAATACGTGGGCAGCATGGAAGAATCCGCAAAGGGTTCTTCCAGAGAGCGCGTCAACTTCTCCACCGTGCCGACTACGTCAGGCTCAAGAATCAATTCGTGGTGGTCGGTGCCGAACTTATCTGCCACAATACGTGCGTATTTTGATTCGTCGAAATCCGACTGCTTGAAGCCGATGGCAAAGGTCTTGACCGGCTTCGCACTCGCACGCGCCATAAGGGCAACCACGGTGGAGGAATCAGTGCCGCCGCTCAACATTGCGCCCAGTGGCACGTCTGAGATCAGGCGGATTCGCACGGCCTCGGCTAGTCGGCGTTCTAACTCTTCGAGACACTCCTCTTCGCTCGATGGCTGATGCGTTCCGTACTGCGGCAAATCCCAGTATTTGCGAATGCGCACTTCCCCGCGTTCGAATTCAAGCAGGTGTCCAGGGGGCAACTTGTGAATCCCGACAAATGCCGTGGCCGGATCAGGTATGTATCCCAAATACATGTACTGCAGCAGCGCCGCGCGATTGATCTCGGCCAGTTCCGGCGCGACCGCGAGAATGGATTTGATTTCAGAAGCAAAATAGAGCTTTTCGCGATGGAGCGCGTAGTGCAGCGGCTTCTTGCCAAGCCGGTCCCGCGCAATCAGCAGTTTCTGTCGCTTTTCATCCCACAGAGCGAAGGCGAACATTCCGCGCAGCTTCTGCACACAGTCCGCGCCGAATTCTTCGTACAGATGAACAATGGTTTCGGTGTCGCTATGCGTTGTGAAACGATGGCCTTTGGCTTCGAGTTCGGGCCTCAATTCGGGGAAGTTATAGATTTCTCCGTTAAATACGATCCAGGCCGAGCGATCTTCGTTAAAGATGGGCTGATGGCCACCAGCCAGATCAATGATGCTCAGACGGCGCATGCCGAGGCCGGTATTCTGCCGGGCGAGAAGACCTTCGTCATCCGGGCCGCGGTGCACGATGGCATTGCACATACGGCGGACGACGGCTTCCTCAATCCTGTCACTACGATTTGCGCTGACGATGCCGGCAATCCCGCACATAGGCTATGCCTTCACCGCCACCGGTTGATCAAATTTGGTGTCATGCGGCGAGCTGTTTTTCTGCAAACGATAGCGGTAGTCGCGATAATCGCCCGGATTGCCGTCGCGGCCATCGCATGCGGCAAAGGCGATGTTTGCCATCTCGCGCGCCGAAACAAAGTGAAGTGTCTCTCGTCGTTCGACGGCGCCCGAGATGAGCTCTTTCATAAAATTCTGAGTGGGGATTCCGAGAACCGTTTCGGTATCGGTAGGGTACATCCCATGGGCGTCGAGCTTGATGAAAACCCAGTCGGGCCTACCGGTAACGGCAATTGCTGCTTTCTTCCATAATTGCAAGCGGCGGATCGAGGGCGGGTTGGCAGCAGTCAAAGCTCCGTTTTCTATGCGTCCTATGCCATTCCGGGATTGCCGATCGAAATCCAGCGCCCACGGCCCCTGAATGAGAAACGGAAGAGCCGCGACGGGACGTCCCGCTCTCAAATCATGCCCGCGGCGGTGTGACGCTCTTTCTTGCAACGACGATCCGCATTCGTAAATCGAATTCAGCTTCGAAATCTGCGCGGGATGAAAAGCTGACGTGGGATAAGTCATGTCCACATAGCAACCGGTTTCGGCGAGGATCCGCATCTCGTCATCTACGCCACAGGCAAACCCGGCGGCAGAATTAGCCAGCGCGAAATTCCCGTGGACAAAAGCGTATTGGGGAGAGCTGTCGCCGTCTTTATACGATAGACACCCGTGATCCCGCGACAGCGCATTACGAAAGCTTACCAGTTGCTCGTGCGTGCTTTCAGTGGTCGCGGGTTCCGTCAGGCCGTGATGCAGATGGATTTCGACCTCGCCCCATCCGGCATGGCATAAATCGGCAATCTGCTCAACTTGTGAGCGGTCATACTGTTCCGCCGGATAAAAGTAAGTATGCGTGAACGGACGACCCTCGCTATCGCGAAATTCGCGAAAGTTTTGAGGATACCGTGCGCACCAGTTTTCTACCCGCTGTTCTTGAATTTCACGTGGAGCATAGCCTGCGAAATTGCCGGGCATGCTGCTCGGCTCAAAGTGATCGGCAATCGCGATGATCAGGTGCACCGATCCCGTCGGCGGATGCCGCGTAAGCTGCTGCCAGAGATAGGGGGGCACGGTCTTGAAGGCATACGTCACCCTGCGCTTCAGCTTGCTGCCCTTCGTGGCGGGGGTGGTTTGCGGCTTTTCCATGAATGCTATTGCTCGTTGCCGCGCGCTAGATGTGCACCGGAATTCGCGGCGGACGAACCAGTTCGGTGCGTTGCACCTGATGCTCCGCCTGGGCGCGCTTCAGCCTTTTGTCGTTCTCGCTTACGAAAGCCAGCAAAGCCGACGTGTAAGCAACCGCAAAATACGGAAAGAACTGATAGGCCTCCGGCGAGAACAACGCGCCACATCCGAAGCCGATCAAAGAAGCGTGCAGCGCACCGGTAAACAGCTTCAGGTCAGGATCCAGGTCTTTGCGTTTGAGCAAACATTTCAAATTGCGGAAACCGCGCCAGAAGAACAAAAGATAGAGGATTAACGACGGAATTCCGCCCTCGACCGCAATCTGCAGGTAAGTCATGTGGACTTCGCGCCAGACAGTGGAATAGGTTTCGAAATTCTGGGTGCCTATGCCCAGAATCGGATAATGTTGAATACCCTCAAGTGCCCTCTGCATCAGGAAAGAGCGCTGCTCATAGGATTCGTACGCGACTTTCTCCTGGTGCGTGTCCAATTCATCGTCCCACAGGCTGGAAAATCGCTGCCGCATGACTCCGCCTGAAGTGAAGAGAAGAACGATGACCGCCACTCCAGAAACCACGATCAAATAAAGCCGCTTCCCTTTCACTCCGAAGTGCCAAAGGCAGACAACTCCGGCCGCGACCAAGGTGATGAACCCTCCTCGCGACCCGGTTCTGAACAGAGCCGTTAGCATGACGAACATGCCACCAGCCCACAGCAGCTTATAAATGACTTTGCGACTGGTCAGCAGGAACATCAGGCAAAACGGCAATGAGAGCACGATGGCAAACGCCAGGTCGTTCGGGTTAGAGTAAATGCCGCCTAACACGCCGTCCAGGCGGGCAACACCGCGGCCTTTGACAAGCGAGATCAGGCAAACAACCGGAACAGAGCCCGCCTGAATGAAGATAATACGGCGTAACTTGCGAACATCCGTGACCAACAGGAACGTCAGGATCCAAACGATATACACCTTCGAAAAATCCAAGGTGTGTGAGATCGCACCGCCTTTCCAAACTGGCGAGACCAGCGACGAGATCATGAGGATGGCAATCATCGCCAACAGGTAGTGCGCTTCGACCGGAAGCTGGCTGATTCGGCGATTGCCTCGGCTTGATCCCAGCAGAAAAGCCAAAAAGGCGCAAATCCCGGTGATTTTGGCAAGCGGGATTGTAGCCAGCGGATGAATCCAGTCTTCCGGGCGTATGCAATAGACGAAGTAAAACCCGCTCAACCAGAAAAATGCCATGCCCAGCGACTTGCTCGGCTTGGACTTGCCCGGAATTTCTGCCACTATCGTCGGCACGTCATCACCAAACCTGCACGCCAGCGTGCGCCCTTTCCGACCCATCCAATGCTTGGTCGCCGTCCAGCATTTCCAAAGTGCGGCCGAACTGGTCGCCGATCACGGCCCAATCGTAGTGTGCGGCCAATTCTGCTGCGGCACGTTCATATTGCTGGCGCCTGAGATCGTCTTGCAATAAAGTCGAGACCGCATCGGAAAAAGAGTCAGGACCGTCAGCCAGCACGATGTCGCGGCCATGATGCACATCCAACCCCTCAGCGCCGACAGAAGTTGAGACCACGGCTTTGCCGGCCGCCATTGCTTCATAAATTTTCAGACGAGTACCGCCGCCGATACGGAGCGGCACTACTACGACCGCAGCATCATGCAGGTGCTCAGCAACTGAGGAAACGCGGCCAGTGATTTCCACCGAAGGCGCTGACAAGGCATGTACCCGCTCTCCGGGATTTCTGCCTACGATGCGCAGCCTCGCGTCGGGCATGCGTGCGAGCACCACCGGCCAAATCTGGCGACAGAAATATTCCATCGCATCTATGTTCGGCTCCCAGTCCATCGCGCCCACGAACATCACGATCGGCGACACCGGATTGTTGTTGAAGTCGGGCTTGTAGTGTTCCAGATCAACTCCGGTTGGGACCACGGTAATGCGCAAGCCTTCCACCCATGCTTCCATAAGGCTTCGGTCATGCTCCGAAACTGCGATTACGTGATGAAACTTCCTCACCGCCCGGCTCTCAAAGCGCTCCATCTTCTTGAACTCGACGCCGTACATCCGGCGTTTCACGGGATTGGATTCCGTGGCCGCGTGGCGCCTCCAGATTTCCGATTCCACATTGTGCTGGAACAAAACACTTCTAGTGGAAAGGCGCAAGGGAAAATTGACGGCGGCGTCTAGGAAGTCGCAGATAGCGAGGTCGAAGCTGTGCTCGTCAAAGAGTTCCTGAAGTTTCTGCTGGACGGCCCTGCAAGCAAATCGACCGACGGCATATGGCAGGGGCGACGCCAGGCGACCCACATAGTCGATGCCACGATTAAGGAATGACCCCTCGGATTTTTCTGTCGCAATGCAGATCGCACCCGGGAAGCAGTCGCAAAGCTGTCGCTCATAATCCGGGTCCTTCGTTCCGTCGTAGTACGAAAAAAACGTCAGCTCATGTCGGCGCGCTAGTTGCCGGGCGATATTGTAAGAACGGATATCGCCGCCACTGTGCACAGGCAGCAACTTGTTCGCTTTGACCCACAGAATTCTCAAGGCTACTCCACTCACCTGACCCAGGCCACGCGGCGGGCGGTCACGAATTTGATGAATGCAACTACGGCGGCAGAATTGAGGACCACGAACGTGCGTGCTGCATCAGCGACGCGCGCCAATGGCCCTCTGAGCCACTTAGTCATCGCAACTAAGCCTAGGGCATAGAATGCGATCTGCAATAAAAGCGCAGCACGATAGATAGGCTGCGGCAAAGCCAGCGCCGCGATCAATGCTGCCGCTAATGCGAAAGGAGCAAACAGCCGTAGCAGTTTGTGACTGACAAATTCAAATCGCAGCGGATTCGATGAACCTAGCAGCCAGGGCGCGAGTTGCACCAGTTGATAATTACCGGTCAGAGTACGCACCTTTCGGGAAAACTCGCGTTCCGTGCCCTGGTCAACCACATCCCAGGCGTGAGCACTGGGGACGAAAATGACGCGAAATCCCTGCCGGACGACATGCATGGGAATATAAACATCGTCCAGAATCGTGCCCGCAGGCACCGGAACCAGCAACTGCCGCCTGACGGCATACAGTGCGCCGGTTGCGCCAACAACTGATCCGGACGCCGACTCCATCTCGCGGATGGTTTTCTCGATGCGCCAATAAAGTCCCATGCCACGCACCACTTCGCCTGAATCTGGATTTCCCAGCATCAGTTCACCGCTGGCGCAGCCTATAGCGGGGTCGGCAAACTGGGCCGCCAGCAGCCTCAGGGCGCCACGCTCGATCTTCTGCCGCGCGTCGGTAAATAAAATGACATCGCCGTGCGCAAGCGCAACTGCATCGTTTAGCCCAGCGGCTTTGCCGCGCGACTCAGCGCTCAGTACGACTTGCAGGCGGGGATTCTGCGTGTGCTGCCGAATAATGTTGTTGGTGCCGTCAGAGGATCCATCCGATACGACAATGACCTCGATAAGCTCTACGGGATAGTCAAGTGCCAGCAAATTACGCAATTTCTCTTCAAGAACACCGGCCTCGTTTCGCACAACCATGACGATTGAAATAGATGGAGTGCCGGCTGATGCTTTGACCGGGTGAGCCCGAAATCGGCAGCGCAGCCAAAGCCACGCTGGATATCCGGCATAGGTATAGGCCAGGATGCTCACCGAACTCCAGAAAATCCACTTCATTGTGAGCACCCGTTCACTGTGCTCCCCGGCCAAGCAGCACGATCTTGATGGTCTGGAACATGATCATCAGGTCCAGGCCCAGCGACATGTTTTTGATGTAGTAGAGATCGTATTGCAGTTTTTCTTTAGAGTCTTCGACGGTGTTGCCATACTTGTAGCGCACCTGCGCCCAGCCCGTGATCCCGGGCCTCACGGCGTTGCGAACTTCGTAAAAGGGGATTTCGCGCGCCAGCATCTCGACGAACTCAGGGCGCTCGGGCCGAGGTCCGACAAAACTCATATCACCCTTGAGCACGCACCAGAGCTGCGGAATTTCATCGAGGCGCGCGGTGCGCAGGAACTGCCCTACCTTGGTAATGCGCGGATCGTCATCCAGAGCCCAGGTCGCCCCAGTATCAGCTTCGGCATCCTGCCGCATGGTACGGAACTTGTAACAGTAGAAAACTTTACTGCCTAGTCCGACCCTCTTTTGCCGGTATAACACGGGCCCGCGCGAATCGAGTTTGATGGCCAGAATCACAAAGGGGATAATCGGCAGAACAACCAGCAGGATGATCCCAGATGCCAGGATCGCGAGAATACGCCGCAGCAACAGGAAACTGGCGCTGAATCGGAACCCGTCCACAAAGATGAGCCAGCTGGGATAAAGATTATCGACTTCGATGCGGCCAGAGATCTTCTCCAGCCAGGTAGTAGCCTCTTCAATTTTGATTCCATTCAGGCGAAGCTGCAACATCTCCATAACGGGCAGCGTGCCACGGCGGTCGGACATGGCAACAATGACCCTGTGTACTCGATGCGAATGGATTAATTCCATCAGGTGCGCGGCGATGGCTTCGCGGGTCATGGCGCCTTCTACGTTGCCGCTCCATCCAATGACTTCGATTCCTAATTCCGAGCGCGTGCGCAAGCCGTTGACGAGCCGCTGCGCCCGCTCTCCCATTCCCAAAACGTAAACCCGCTCGCGGAGGTAAGGCTTCTGTGCCATCCACGCATACATCATGCGCCAGCCAAACAGAGCAGCGGTGACCAGCAATAACCCTAAGACCACGGAATTATTGCCTAACAGAACGTTAGGGAAAACGTACGCCAGAGCTGCGATTGCAAGAGCCAAGAGGCCAGGAACCAGGAGAAGCCGGAAGTACAGCTCGCCCCGGGCATTCATGCGCGCCGGCTCGTACAGGTCGAACAGGTGCGAGAAGATCAGCACCGCCACGGTCGCGCCGATGATCTTGAAATATCCGCCCTCATAGTTGAGGACGACATAGCTGTCGTAGGGATGCTGCCACACTGCAGCAATCAAAAATGAGGTGAGTACCAGCAAGGCCTCACCGCCGAATAGCACCAGGGTGCGGATCGGGTAGTAAACATTGAACAGGCGGATCAAGCTTTCTCCTTAATTCTTGTCCTCAGTTCTAACGTTTGTTGGATAGGCCGAGTAGTAATACTGCATGTACGGGGATTGCTCCGATGTGATTCCGTTCAGGACAACGCCGATAACATTGCGCCCTGTGAACTCAGCCTTTGCTCTGCGGGCCGCATCGACCGGGGTGCTGTTCGAGCGCACCACCAGGAGAACGCCATCGCAGAAATTGGCCAACATGGCAGCATCTGACACCGGCACCGCCGGCGGTGAATCAATGATGATCCAGTCAAACAGCGGCTCGAGGCGGTGCAAGAGCGTCTTGAGTCGACCGTTAGAGAGCAACTCCGCCGGATTTGACGCGGTACGACCGGCGGGAATCAAAAACAGATTCTCCATCGGTCCGCGTTGCACGATGGAGTACTCGTCGGCCTCTTCGCGCAGGTAATCGCCCAACCCGGGACCAATTTCTGCGCCCAGGTGGTTATGAAGCTGCGGATTGCGCAGATCGGCGTCAATCAGTAATGCCCGCCGACCGTGTTGGCGCACAATAACTTGGCCTAGATTGGCGGTAGTGAATGACTTCCCTTCCTTGGGAAGCGCACTGGTGATCAGGAGTTTTGAAAGCGGCTGTTTTTCCCGCGCCTGATAGAGACGGCTGCGCAGAGTCCGAAATTCTTCCATCCCCGATGCGTGTTCCTCGCCGCTGAAGAAAAGCATCTTCTTGGGATCCGGGTGCCAAAGAACCTGGCGGCTGCGAGCCATCAGGGACTCTAACCCAGTCGCCATTCCAGGAATGGCGCGGCCAACACCAGCAGCAACTCCTGCGGGCATTTCCGGGGTGTCGAGCATTGCGGGCATTTCCACCCGCGAATTGGGTTGCAACATTGCCCGTTCTTCTTCTGCTTTCTTCAGCGCTTCGTGAATGCGGCTCATAATTTACCTTCCTTGGACTCGCGTTCCGGTTCTTTCAGCCGTTCCGCCAAATTTGAGAGTGTTTTCAGAGCGTCCACCAAATCGAATTTTTCAGGCGCGGGTGGTGGCACGACTGCCGGCCCGATGTGGTTGTCCCCAAGATCAAAATCACGAGCGACGGCATCAACGATGCCGGCGCTGACCATTTTCTGCTGGTCGACAAAAGCACTCACCAGACAGTGTTCGCAAATCAGATTCACCACGCGAGGAATGCCACTTGAATAACGGTGAATCGCGGTCAGAGCTTCGCCATCGAAGATCGCTTGACCGTTCGATCCCGCGATCCGAAGACGCTGCTGGATGTATGACCGGGTTTCGTCAAGGGTTAGGGGGTGCGTCTTCGACCGCAGTGTAAGCCGCTGACGCAGCTGACGTAGATTGGGCTGCTTGAGTTTCTGTTCCAGTTCGGTCTGACCGACGAGAACAATCTGCAGAAGCTTTTCGGTAAAGGTCTCAAGGTTCGTTAACATCCGAATTTCTTCGAGCACCTCGTCCGCGAGGTTTTGCGCCTCATCAACAATCAGGACCGCAGTTTCTCCCGCGCGGTATCGCTCCAATAACCAGTTATAAAGCCGCATCAGGATCTGGCTTTTGGAACGGGTGTCGCAAGGAATTCCAAAGTCAGCCATCATGTAGTCGAGGAACTGCGGAACATTCATCCGCGAATTAAAAATGAAGGCGGTCGGCACTTGCTGCGCTCGCAGCCATTCGAGCAATTTATTGATCAGCGTGGTCTTGCCCGTGCCCACTTCGCCAGTCAGCAATACAAAGCCTTTGCGGCTCTGAATGCCATAGGTGAGGCAGGCAAGCGCCTCCTCCGTGTGCCGCGTCAGAAACAAATAGCGCGGATCCGGATTTACGTTGAACGGGTTCGCCCGAAGGCCGAAAAATTCTTTATACATGCGAGACTAAACCTCGACCGTTTCTTTCTTTTCTTCGCTGGACTTCTTCTGGGGTTTATATTTCCCGTTCTCGTTTTTCTCTTCCGGTTCGACGCCTACCCAGGGAACCTGTGACAGCACCGGCAACTCGAGGATGGCAAGCACATCCTGCTCAGTGCGGACCGAGGTATCGCGGAACTCAAGCCAGAAGGCCAAGCCCAAGCCAATTCCCAAGCCTGCGGCCACTCCGCCACCGGCGAACAACAAGCGATTCGGAAAGCTGGGAGACGAAGGCATGTCAGCCGGGTTCAGCACCCGCATCTGTTCGCCTTGCTGCTCAAGTTCCATGGCCGTCTGCTTTTCCGACGCCCGCTTTTTCGCGAGATCATCGTCGTAAAGCTTCTGCAAAGTTTCGTTGTCGCGAGTCAGCTGCTTGTATTGCTCTTCAACAGCAGGACTGAGAGCGACCCGGCCCTGGAATACCTTGATCGATTCCTGGATTCTTTGCTGGTCGCGCGTGGATGTGGTGATCTGGTCCTGCAGTTGATGAATTTGCAGGCGCAACTGGCGAATCTCCGGCGGCTCCTGCAAGTTGCCTTTGTCGGAAGTCGTGCTGGTGGCGGCGGGTGCATTATTGATGTCATTCAGCTGCTTCTGCACTTCCGCGATGTCGCGCTTCGTCTTTACTACTTCGGGGTAATCATCGGTATAGCGGGACTGCAAGGTCACGAGTTGCGACTGCAAAGAAGACAATTGGGTCTGAAGCGTTTGCGGATTCGAACTGTTCTGAGAAGATTTCCAGGCTGCGAGCTGTTGCGCCAGCATGGACTCGGCATACGCCTTGTCCTGCTGCGCCCGATTCAGGGTCTGCGTATTCGCATCCAGCTGCGAATTCAGGCCCATCAAATATTTCATATTGGTGTCGGCGTCAACCGGCAGCTGCCCCATGAATCGCTTTTTGAAGTCGGCGAGCTTACTGTCCTGTTCATCGAGCTTGCGCTTGTCCTCTTCCACCTGGCGGCCGAGGAAATCAGTGGTGTTCTGCGCGACCTGTGCCCGATCGTTCAAATTTTCCCGGATCATGATGTCGGACAAACCCGAGCAGATAGCTTGGGCTTCGCGGGCATTATTCGCGGTGTACTTCAACAGAAAGCCCGGGACGTCTCCGTCCTTCCGCTTGGGGCCGCCATTGGGAGAAATGCTGACCGCCTGCACCGGATCAATGGAGAGGTTGAGGCGAATTTCGTCGATCTTTGATTCAGCAGCATTTCCCTGCGCCAGCTTGAGATTTTCAATAAGAGGTCGCAGCCGCTCCGCGCTGAGAGCGCGCTGCTCCAAAGTCGCTATCCGATTGCTCAAGTCCGAGGTCACGACCGAGGCGACATAACCTTCCGGCACCTTCTGCGGCTCAATGAGGATGGTCGATTGCGATGTGAACTTAGGGGAAAAAACAAACGAGACAGCAAACCCTACGATTGGAGCCAGCAGCGCCGGTATCAAGATAATCTTGAGGCGCCGCCGCAGCATCGCCTGGTAATCGTCCATCGTTAGTTCGCGATTTTCAATCATGATTGTTCCCGTTCCGCCAGCCTTGGGCCAGCCAAAAAAATTAATCGAGCCGAATCGGCCGCGGATGCCAGTCAACACCTATGCTTCCCACGTGTTGTTGCACCGTCTGACCGCATAGCGTCGTCGAACCCGTCCCGTTGGGGCATCCGCCCGAGCCAAAATTGTTGAATTGGTAGCTCATGAAGGCGCCGAAGTGCTGCCCAATCTGCCGCCGCAGCGAACCGCCCGCATACCAATAGGCGTAGCTGCTGGAGTTGAGTCCAGCAGTGAGCAAGTTTTTTTGCAGCGAGCTGTTATGCGAATAACCGCCGTCGGCTAGCGCATTCCAGTGACGGCCAAACAAATGACTGACAGAGACCCTTGCTGCGTCGGTATTGGAGCCGGCATAAAAACCCGATCCCGGGGTGACGAAGCGCTGGTAAAGAATCTGCCCATTGGTGCGTGAGGAAAAAATATAGTGCAATGCGACCGACCCGTTGCCAGAGATGCGCTTGTTTTCCCCAAAAATGGGGCTGTGAATTATCAGCAACTGGGGGCCGCCGCCAGCGGTAAAGTTGAGTCGCCCATTAATGCGGTGTCCATAAATAACGTGCCAGATATGAGCTGTAATGGTCCCGCTTCCGGAGGTTGGGAAGTGAAAATCCTGAAACGCGTACAGGAAACCGATTTGATCCTTTTTGTTGAGCAGGTGATTGAACCCGATTTGTCCATTGAACTGCTGGCTGTTGACCAGAGCAAAAGTTGACTGCGACTTATCGAGGAAGTTGGTGAAATCGTATCCGCCTGCGATTGTGAATGAACTGCGCGGCGAAAGCTGCTGCACAACATCCAGCACAGAAGAATTGTCGATTCGAGGCTGAAGTCCGACCGAGCCGAAACTTCCAGTGCTCCCGACCAGGCCACCCGGGGTGCCCCCGCTGAGACCACCACCCAAGCCGGTTCCGGCCCCAACGCCGGTAAGCGATCCGCCCAGCGCCGATCCGAAAGTGCCGGCTCCGCCGAAGGAACTAAAACCGAATGTGCCTTCGGGAAGGTAATCAAAGGAGTCTCGTATCGCCAGTTGCCCGGTGCGCCACAAAAAGCGGTCGTCCGCGGCGAAGGTGTGGACTTGATAGGAACGCGTCTGCCCTGGAGAATGCGGCCCGAAATAGAAAACGCCACCGGCAATGTAATCCAAGCCCAACTGGTTGCTCTTCCAGATTTTTTGCAGATCGAGGGATCCCAGACCACGGCTGACTTCAGCAACGTGTACGTTGGCACCGGTGTTGCCGTTGAAGTTTGAGTCTGCCGACTCGGTCAGTTGAATTCCCGGCACCAGGTAGCTGCGGCCGCCATACGCGGGCTCAGCCGATGGCGCATCAAGCCCGGAAAGCGGGGGATTCTCGGCATTGATTTCGGCCGGCGTGCTGGCCGCCGGCGGAGCGCCGCCGGACTGATCCGATGAATCGTTCTGCGCCCACGCTGTCGTGGAGAGGAATGCGGCGAGGGACATCAGCAGCAGAGCGGCTCGAATTCTTGGGTCGGTGGCTGGCATAGAAATCCTACGGGACGACAATGGTGTCTCCCGGCTTCAGAACGTAGTTTTGCTGCATGTCTTCGCCTTTAACCAATTTTTTATAGTTCACAGGAAGTTTCGACTGCTTGCTGCTCTCGGTCCGAAGAACGTAAATGCCTTTGGTGTTGGCAAATTGCGTAAACCCCGCCGACGCCAGTGCCTGGAGCACGGTCATGTCCGGTGTGCGATTCATCGCGCCCGGATGAAGTACCTCACCCATCACATAAATTCTCTGACTATTCATCTGAGTGACTTCAACTGTCACGTGAGGATCAGTGATGTACTTTTTCAGCTTGTCACTAATCGATGCCGCCAGTTGCATCGGCGTAAGCCCCGCCGCCTGAACGTCGTTCAACAGCGGCAAGGAAATCATTCCATCGGCGCGAACCGGCATCGTGTTGGTTAAATCAGGTTCCTTCCAAACGGACACGTGCAATTGATCATCGGCTCCGATGATGTAACTGGCATTGGTCTGTGGAAGCGGCTCTTTGGCTGGCGCGTCTTTGTCTCCGGAATTCTGGGCCCCGGCGAGCAATCCGTATAACAACAATGTTGTCAGGACCATCAGGTTGCGCTTCATGTTCTCTCCGCGGCTATGACGCTCCATATTCGCCATAACCAATCTGTTTGAGTTTGTAGAGCAAAGCTTTGTAACTGATCTGTAATTCCTGGGCGGCGCGGCGTCGGTTCCAGCGCGTGCGGTTCAGTACCTTCAGGATCAATTCTTTTTCCGCTTCTCGCGAAGCCGCGCGGGAAGCTTCTTTTAGCGAAACCTTCCCACCATTCGATCCGGTTTCCGTGCGAGTGAGCATCGAACGCAGGCCCGCCATCGCCACAGATTCATTGCCCATCGCAACAATGGCGCGCACGGCCGCTTCAAGTTGCGGAAGATTTCCAGGCCAGTTGTAGTCGGCAAAAAGCTGCAGCGTCGGTGCCGTCAACTCCGGAACCTGGAAGTGGTAGGTTGACGAATAGCGCTCCAGGAAAAATGTAATCAGTTGAGGAATATCTTCGCGTCGCTGGCGCAGCGGCGGAATCCGAAGACAGACCCCGCTCAAGCGGTAGTAGAGGTCCTCTTGAAAGCTGCCCGCACGCACCTCGGGTTCCAGGTCACGCGAACTTCCGCAGATGATTCTTGCTGCCGTGCGGCCGGATCCGTTACTGCCCTGTCTTGCCAGCAATTCCGAAAGTCTCTTCTGGCAGTCGAGATTAAGATCGCCTATTTCGTCCAGGTACAACGTGGTTTTCGGCGACGCCTGGGCTGGCGCCAGAGTTTCGGCCATCAGTTCGCGACAGCTTTTGACCTGGAAGTTTTCATCGAGACCGCCGGAGTTCAGGTGTATCTGCTGAGCGATCGCTTGCTTTCCAGTACCGTGCTCCCCGATCAGGAGGACGGGGACAGAGTTATGCGCCAATTCTCGAATCACGGTCACCACGGCGCGCATGCTCGGGCTCGTCGCCTCAAGCAGCGGGAGATTGGGAAATTCACTTCCCCCCGGTGTGGCCGCAGTTTGGCCTGGCTGGAAAAAATTCTGTACCATGATTGATTCTGGCGACCCGGTTGGGGGGAACCGAGGATTCGCGATCAGGTGAAGCAGTCTAGATTGCACGGTTTGTGCCACAAGCCCGGTCTCTCCTCATCCTGACAAAAACAAGCCACACTCCTAACAATTTCAATTAGTTACGTGATAACCACAGTGAGAATCGGCCACCACCAACTTACGCCCGTGTCTCACAAAAGAGAAAATCTTTTCTCATTCTGGAGTAACCAAAGATAGGTAACTTTTGTCCTTTTTGCTGCAGCTCTCTCCTAAATTATTGATAAATAAAGATACAGTTAGGATAAACAAATGGAAACACGGCAATCCTCAAGTGGAAACTTATTGTCCTTTTCCCCAACGACCGGCTAGGTAAAATCCGGGAGCGGCATGCTCGGGAGCTCAGTAAGCTCAAGCTTTTCAATCGCCTCACCCCAGGAATTGAAGCTAAAAATCGGCTGTTGAATTGCATGAAACAGACCGACCTCATGGGCTAGGGAGGTCGTTTAAATCTAATGGCCGAGCTCGCACATGCAGTTTCGCTGTCTACGGACGAGTTCATGCCGTGGTGGAAAAAGCCGGTTGTCTGGCGAATTGCCGCTCTCTTGGCTCTGACCGGGTGGCTGTATGCTTCCATCCTGGGGCGACTGGTAGGCCAGTGGTGGTCCGACCCCAATTTTTCCCACGGATTTTTTGTGCCTGTATTTGCTGGCTACGTCCTTTGGCAAGACCGGGCACGCCTATCCGCGATAAAGCCGGCACCCTCTATCTGGGGGCTTCCGCTCATTCTCATGTCGCTCCTCACATTGATTTTAGGTGTTTTTGGGGCTGAATTATTCCTTTCCCGAACGTCCCTTTTGCTATTGGCCGCAGGAATGATTATTTTTCTGCGCGGTTGGATGACCCTTCGCGCGGTTCTATTCCCCCTGATTTTTCTAGTGTTGATGATTCCCGTTCCGGCAATCGTTTTCGGCCAGATCACCTTTCCATTGCAGATTCTTGCGTCCAAGCTCTCCGCTTGGCTGCTGCCGTTTCTTGGTGTGCCGGTGTTTCGCGAAGGCAACGTGATCAACTTACCGGCGATGCCGCTTGAGGTTGCGGAGGCGTGCAGTGGAATTCGATCGCTGCTTTCGCTTACGACGCTGGCTATCATGTACGGCTATTTATTGGAGAATCGGATCGGCATTCGTGTGTTGCTTGGGCTGGCCTCTATTCCCATCGCAGTCGCAGCCAACGGGCTCCGCATCGTGGGGACCGGATTGCTGGTTCAGTACTGGGACCCGGATAAAGCCGAGGGGTTTTTTCATGCATTCTCTGGATGGCTCATTTTTGTCGTGTCACTGCTGATGTTGTTCGTTTTTCACCGCTTCATAGGCGGGATGGGCAGGAAAAATGAGGCCCAGGCATGAAAATGCATTGGAGATTCGTCCTTGCTGTGATGTTACTCGCGGGCGCCGGACTGGTGTTGCATGCGCGTAACGGGTCCGAAATCATCCCGGCGCGAACTCCACTGGGCTCGTTTCCGCGCACCATTCAGAGCTGGACTTCCACCGACATACCGCTGCAGAAAGACGTTCTCGATGTCCTCGGTCCGGGAGACTTTCTGGTTCGGGACTACTATAACAATGCGCTGGACAAAGGCATCGCATTATTCATCGCATATTTCCCGAGTCAGCGGGCCGGCGACACGATTCATTCTCCTAAGAATTGCCTGCCGGGCGCCGGATGGGTCCCGATCCAGTCGGACCGAATTGTGGTCAATACTGCCGGCCATACACCGTTTGTTGCGAACCGTTATGTAATTGCCCAGGGCGAACAACGGCAACTGGTACTGTACTGGTATTGGGCGCATGATCGCGCGGTAGCCGGGGAATACGCCGCCAAGTTTTATCTGGTGACCGACTCTATTCGCATGCATCGCTCGGACGGTTCTTTGATCCGGCTGAGCACGCCATTAGCTCAGGGCGAGAGCATCGAAACAGCCCAGCAAGTTCTGCTGTCATTCGCGGGAGATATTGTTCCGATAATTAATACGTATGTCCCGCGATGAGTTTTTTGATGGCGCCGTTGCCGGAAAGGTGACCGCGGTAACTTTCGGGTCACATCGCCGCGCATTACCGTAATTAGTTAGATGAAATTGTGGAGATTTCTTCAATGAAGCACTCATCGTCGTTGCGTTTGGCTATCGCGCTTGGCATTATTGCCGTCTTCCTGACTGGGTGTTCGAGGGACCCCAACGTCCGCAAGCAGAAGTATTTTGAAAGCGGGCAGCGTTATTACGAAAAGGGCAAGTACCGCGAAGCGGTGATTCAATTCCGCAACGCTACCGACGTGGACCAAACGTTCGCAGCAGCGCATTACCAGCTTGCGCAAACTTACTCCAAGCTGCAGGATTGGCCGCACGTTTACTACGAGTTGGGGCGCACCATCGACCTGCAGCCTGACAACTATAAAGCCCATGCGGATATTGCCAATCTGTTGGCCGCGTACGGCGAGCCCGACCAGTTAAAAGAAGCGCAGGTGCACACCGACCTTCTCCTGCAGAAGCAGCCGAACAGTACCGACACGCACATCGCGGTTGCCAATCTTCTGAACCGGCAGCAGAAAACTGCACAAGCTATATCTGAGATGCAAAAGGCAGTCTCGCTTGGCCCAGATCGGGGCGACGCTTATTTAGACTTGGCCGTGCTACAGGGAGAGGCAAACCTCCCCGACGCCGCCGAAGCAAATTACAAGAAGGCCATCGAATTGAACGCGCCCGGCGCCAACCCGCGCCTGGCTCTGGCCGCGTTTTACCAATCGCGTTCGCGATATGCCGAAGCCGAGCAGGAAATTAAACAGGTGATCGCCAGCGACCCCAAGGACATTGATTCACGCATCGCCCTGGCCAAGATTTACTTGTCAGAGGGCAAACGGGCTGAAGCAGAAGCCTTCCTGAAGCAAGTCAAGCAGGAGTTCCCGGACAACTCGGTCGGTTATCGCATGCTCGGCGATTATTACCTCGAAACCGGCGATCTGGACAAAGCCGTGGCCGAGTACCAATCCTTGTACAAAGACCATCCCAAAGACCTTCAAGTCGAGAAAAATTACATCGAGTTGCTGATCCGGAACAACCGGGTCGATGAAGCCAATAAGCTGAACGAGGCATTGCTGAAATCGCGTCCGAAAGACGATGAGTGTCTTGCCTATCGCGGTGAAATCCAGTTGCAGCAGGGCAAAGCAAGTCAGGCTGCACAAACCCTGCAAGCGGTCGTGACCAGCAGCCCGGGAATGGCAATTGCACATTACCAGCTCGGCATCGCGCTCGCCCAGACTGGAGACCTCGACCGCGCCAGCACAGAGTGGCGGGAAGCAGCACGGCTGAACCCCAGCATGCTGGACGCTGACATCCTGCTCGCGAGATACACCATGCAAAAGAACGACATGGCAGGGCTAGAAGGCGTGGCCACGAAAATCATCGGCCTTCGACCCGTCGCCCCTGACGGTTATGCGTATCGTGCGATCTCGATGATGTCGAGAAAGAATTTTGGTGCAGCTGAACAGGATGCGCGAAAAGCCATCCAGGTAGCGCCCCAGTCGTCCGCCGGCTACATGCAGATGGGTAACATTCTCAAGCTTCAGGGACGGTTCAACGATTCCGAAAGCTGGTACAAGCAGGCGCTGAGTCATGATCCGAATTCCGCAGACGTGCTCAGCGGCCTGCTCAGCATTTACCTGGTTCAGAAGCAGCCCGATAAAGCCATCGCTGCTGTGAACCAGCAGATTGCGCTGGAACCGAATAATGCTGCCTTCCATGGATTACTAGGGACTGTGCTTCTCGGGAAAAAAGATTATGCCGGGGCACAAGTCGCGCTGAAGAAAGCTGTGGAGCTAAACAAAAATGACGTTGATGCGTATCTAAATCTGGGACGTGCACAATTAGGCGCGGGAGCCTTGGATGACGCTCTGACCACTTGCAATAGCGGAATTCGTGACAATCCGAAGGAATACCGATTCTACCTCTTGCTGGGCAGCGTTTACGAAAAGAAGAGCAATCTGGACCAGGCCAAAGCGGTGTATCAGAAGGCCCTCGAAATGAAACCTGATGATCCGCTTGCATCGAACAACCTGGCATACGTTTTACTTGAAACCAACAGTAACCCTGACCTTGCTTTGCATCTTGCTCAGACTGCGCGTCGCGCAATGCCGGAGCTTTCGAACGTTGCCGATACCCTGGGTTGGGCTTTTTATCAGAAGGGCGTGTACGAATCCGCGATCAATATGTTCCAGGAGGCCATCAACCTTTCTGAAAAGCACAAGGAGCCGGACAACGCCACCTACCACTACCATCTGGGACTGGCTTATGAGAGGGCCTCGAAACCGGCTTTGGCCAAACAGCATTTAGAGCGGGTGCTCAAAATCAACCCGAATTATAGCGACGCTGCGGACGTGAAGAAGCAGTTGGCACAGTTGAAATCCTAAGCGGCAAAAGCGGAAGCGCGGGCCTCGAATGGACCTGATTCGAGGCCTCTCTTCTGCCTGTGAGTACAACCGTAGCCAGTCATTCTTCGCACAACGTAAACAAAGTGCATTCAATTCGTTCGGCCACTCCTCCGAGCGCCTGCAACCCACGCCAAATCAACCGATTGCCACAATGTGAATGGAATGCTGCATGCATGTTGGACGTAATCAGTGGTTCGTAAGCCAATAGCCCGTTCCATTTTTGAGTGTTGCTGGACGGAGCAGGAATGCTAAAATTCCTGCCTCATAGGGGAGGACGTTCTGATGAAAGGTCTTTTGTTCCGCAGCCTTGGAACGGTGATCGGTTTGAGCTGCCTCTTGGCCGGGCTGAGCTGCGCCCGCGACCAGCAACTGGTGTCGATCTCGGTTCAACCCGGCACGGAGACCTTTGGGGACTCCAACACTCCTGTAAGCGCTGATGCCGGCTTGAGCGTGAACTTGAGGGCGCTCGGGACATACAATCATCCTCCAGTAACCAAAGACATTACGAGTCTTGTTACGTGGACTTCAAATACCCCGCAAATGGTCACCGTTGACTCGACTGGCGTGTTGACTGCTACCGGTCTGGCCTGCGGAAACGCACTAGTTTTCGCCACCGTTCAGACCAATAAGAGCGCCGGGGGGTTAGGCTCATCGGGCGCACTCGTCACAGGAAGTATGAAAGCGAATGTGGTGTGTCTGGGATCGAGCGGCGGATCCAATTCGGATCTGAATCTGACCGTGGGTATTACCGGCTCAGGAACGGTTAGTAGTACGCCGCCGGGTCTCGGATGTTCTTTCAATTGTGTGGGTAGCTTCCTTTCGGGGTCAACCGTTACTCTCACCGCGACCCCCACAGGGAGCGCGACCACTGCTAGTTGGGTGGGATGCGATTCCATGAATGGCAACACTTGCACTGTGATACTGCTCACCAACAGGACGGTCACGGTTACATTCAGTTAGCGTGGGCTTGAAATAAAGATTTCCAGTTCGTGGAGACGCTGTCTCGAACCTTCGAGACAACGGGTCAGTATTTCAGGGCTGAAACTTTTGCACGCACGGGCGCGGGAAACTCTGCGTCCTTTAGCGACTCCAGATTGATCTCCACATTGGCCATAGCGCCTTCGATCGCGGCTCGCGCCAGTGCGGCAGCCGTGACCAGGTCGGATTTCATGTTCGGGCTCGTAATTGGCTCCAACGATTCCGTAATCCGGACCAGTTCTCGCGCCCGTTCGGCCACGCCCAGCGGGACACTGGTAGCGTGCTTTAATGCGGCGCCGATCAATTCATTGCCTTCAGAGGATTCTTTCGCCTTCTTGTAAGCCGCCATTACCGAATTGAAGGCGTCCGCGTCGGCGTCAATAGAAGCCTTAAGTTCCTCCCGCAATTGCGATAAGCGAGAGATGGCATCGGTCAGCTGGTTCTCGTATTGCGCGTAGGCTTTCTTCCCGCGAGACATGGTTGCCACCATGGTGGCCAGTCCCGCTGCCATGGCCGCGCTCGCCGCCGCCGCGCTGCCGCCGCCTGGGGCCGCGATCGGTGCCGCCAGTTGCTCGATGAAAGGTTCCACCCCGGCGCGGATCCCTCCGACGGCCATTTTGCCGCCCATCACCGCCGCAAGCCGGTTCTCAAGGATCAGCGACGAATCGAAGTTCTCGACTTGCAGATACCACTCCGCAGCCTGCTCCAGTGCTTTCTTCGGGACCAGTCCAACTATCTCGCTGCTGGACGGCGCTACGCCGTATCTGGCGGCTTCCGCGCGCACCATTTCGAACACGCGATGCATCGGTGTCTGCTCGAAGTCGGTCAGGTTCATGGAAACCTGCGCCTGTCCTCGCACCAGAAACCCGGCGGCCTTTACAAACCGCAACCCGCCAGTTGAAAAGCGGACTGCCTTGGCGATCCTCTTGGAGATGGAAACGTCTGTCGTGTTCAAAAAAATGTTGTAGGCGACCAGAAACTTGCGCGCGCCAACGACGCAAGCTCCCGCAGTGGAATGCAATTGTGCGTCGCCAAAATCCGGCCTTCGCGCTGGATTGGTCGCGATCTCTGAGCGAATTCCTTCAAATTGTCCGCGCCGAATGTTTTCCAGGTTCTGCCGCTCGGGAGAAGTCGCAGCCGCCTCGTAGAGATATACAGGTATATGGTACCGCTTCCATATCTGCTCGCCGGCGAGCCGCGCCATCGCGACACAGTCTTCAATGCTGACGCCTTCTATTGGAATGAACGGAACCACATCGGCGGCGCCTAATCGCGGGTGCGCTCCCTGATGCCGGTTCAAGTCAATCAGCTCGGCGGCCTTGCCCACGCCTCGAATTGCCGCTTCCTGCACCGCTTCGCGCTCTCCTGCCAAAGTGATCACGCAACGATTGTGATCGGCGTCCATTTCGCGATCGAGCAGGTATACGCCATCAAGTTTCATCGCTTCCACGATGGCATCAACTTTGGCTCTGTCGCGTCCTTCGGAGAAGTTGGGAACGCATTCGACCAGCGTCTGCATAAGCGAGAAGGATATCTGGAGGGAAATGCCGCTGCAAGCAGCGGGGGCAGGGCTGTTACTTTCCCGCGCCAGCCGCTTTCGTTTTCGCAAGCAGGCGACGGGTGCTGGTGATCAGGTCGCTGACTTCAAAAGGCTTCACCAAAAATCGCACGCTGTTCTGTTCCAGGAAGCTGCGGACGTCCGGTTCAGCCAGACTGGAAAAGGTGAACAAGAAGTGTCCGCTGAGTTGAGGATGCGAGTTGAGGAGCCAGCTATGAGTTTCTTGTACGCTGCTTGCGCCGGGCATCTTGCCGTTAATAATGAGCGCGTCGAATGCGCGGTCGGCCAGCGCTGACTTCATCGTCTCAACGCTGTTAACCGTGGTCACCTCGGCTCCGGCGCCGGAGAGCACATCGCGCTCAAACTCCAGCACGCTCTCCTCGTCTTCCACCAGCAGAATCATTCCTTTCAGCGCGGTATCGCGACGAGGCGCTTCGGGCTCCGGTTGCGGAGCCGCGGCCCGGCCTGCCGAAGGCAGCTTCACTTCAATGATGGCGCCTCCGTCATCGCCATTACGGGCCGCAATCTCTCCATTGTGTTCCTTAACAATTCCATAGCAAATGCTGAGGCCGAGGCCGGTCCCTTTGCCCACATTCTTCGTGGTGTAGAAGGGTTCGAAGATGCGATGGGGCTCTTGAATCCCCGGGCCTGAATCGTGAAACTCGATGCTGACCGAGTTTTCAGCGGCCGACACGCGTACGCGGAAGAGGTACTCGGACTTAGCGCCCTCGACTGGCGCGTCTCCAGTCATGGCGTCGAGGCCGTTGTTGATGATGTTCAGGAATACCTGTTCAAGTTGATGAGGATCACCATACACCGCCGGAATGTTCGATTGGAAATCCCGCTCTATCTGAATGTTGCCGACCTTCATGTCGTAATCGCGCAGTAGGAGCGCCTCTTCGAGCACCTTGATTACATCGAATTCTTCTTTTTGCGGCTTGCGCTGGCGTGCAAACGAGAGCAGATTCTGGACGACGCGATGGGTGCGCTGTCCCTGCTTGAATATTTTGCCCACGTACTCCATCGCTTTCGTGTCGAGCTTTTCTGACTCAAGCAGTTGCGCGTAGCCAAGTATCGCGGTCAGAGGGTTGTTCAACTCATGCGCAACCCCGGCGATCAGCTGTCCCACAGCCGACATTTTCTCGCTCTGCAACAACTGCTCCTGGGTGCGCCGCAAGTCGTCGTAAGCTTTGCATGTCTCTTCGTATAGTCGTACTTTTTCAATCGTGGTCGAAAGTTGTCGCCCAATGGCGACCAGCAGATTTTCGTCATTACTGGAGTATTCCCGAGCCAAGCCCCGGCTGATGCCCATCAGGCCGATGGGATCGTCCTTACCCCAGAGCACCACCCATATCGACGAACTCACATTGGCGCTGCCTACGAATTCCTTGACTGCCTCGGGCAGGTGGGGAAGGTATTCGGCGGTCAGGACCTCCGCGCGCGAACGCATTACCAGTTCGCCCAGACTCTCCGGAAAATGGACCTCCGCGAGACGCTTGCGGTCACTGACGCGCTGCCCCCAATCGGCACGCCTGCGGAAACGGTTCTCCGGTTCGGCAAGATAAACCGAGCCCGCCTCAGCGCCCAACAGTGAAATCACCTGGCGCAGAGTGAGGTTAAGGATTTCGTCGAGATCAAAGCTTTGCGTCGCGATTACCGCCATGGCATTCAGCGCGTTTAGTTCGCGATTGCGCCGGCGGATTTCATCCTCCGCTTGCTTCTTGGCCGTGATGTCGAGAAGGAAGCCCTGGTAGCGCTCAATCTTGCCATCTTCGTCGCGGATGGCAAAGCTGCTCTCGACCGCAGTCAACTCCGAACCATCTTTACGGCGCAGGCTGACTTCGAAGTCGCGCACGAAATTATGCGCTTCAACTTCTCGCCGGAAAGTGACGCGCTGCTCGCGCGAGGTGTAAAAATCCACATCCACGTTGCGGCCGAGGAGTGACTCCCGGCTGGAATGGCCCAGCATTCGCATGAACGCATCGTTGCAGTCCAGCAGATTGCCGTCGGGCGTAGTCACGAAAACGCCTTCCTGTACCTGCTCAAAAAGCGACCGGTACTTCTGCTCCGCGGCACGGCGCTCTGTGATATCGCGAACCACGTGGATGGTCGCGCGTTGCTTGGTCCCCTGATCTACGTAGGTTGAAGTCGAAGCAACGGAGAACCCGCCAAAGGGATCCAGACCTTCGTAAAAGCCGTCTTCGGTTCCACGGCAATACGGACAATTCACCCAGTCAAGGTCATCTTTTGGCAACACCGCGCCGCATACCTGACCCACGACCTCGGACTGCGATTTCCCGACGCGGCCCAGCAGCGACGGATTTGCTTTCAGAATTCGGAACTCCGAGTCGTGAAGCAAGACCAGGTCTTGAATCGATTCGAAGGTATTACTCCACTGACGGTGCGAGCGCAGAATCTCTTCCACAAGATGGATATTTTCCAGCGCCAGGCCGAATTGCTGGGCGCAAGAAATCAGAAAATCCATTTCGTCTGGAGCATAACTTTTCGGCCTGCGATTACCGAGGATCAAATCCCCCACCAGCGCCTTGCGTCCGGGCACACTCGCGACCACGACCTGCTTCAATTTTTCGAGGCGAAAAGCATCGTTCAGTGCCTGCCCTGAAATCACAGCCGGGCGAGCCCGCTCCGGGATGTGCTCGACCTCATCATTCGCCGCAACTGAACTCCGTTTGCTCAGGAATTCCGGTGAAAGGCCAAACTGCTGATGGATGGTGAGGCGATTCTCTTGCAACAGGCGAAACCAGGCGGCGTCGGCGCCCATCAGGTCTTTCAATTCCTTGAGCGCCGTGGTTGCCATGGAGCCGTCCTGACTGACACGGGCAATGCTGGTTGTAAGCGCATTCAAGGTTGCGAGCCTGCGGGTGTGCAGCCGGGACTCGTCAAACACCACCAGCAGCATTCCCAGGCCGAGCACCATATCCGAGAGGGTTCCGGCATCGGTTGGAAGGGGGATGCTGGCGGGCCACCAGTCCAGATGCAGGAGCAGCAGCCCTGCGACAAGAATCCAGGAGCCGATCTCTCTCCGGGCGCGCCGAAAGCGCAGGATAAGGACCGCCGCGCTCAAGGTCAGCAGGTGATACGAAAGCTCAAGCGCGAAATGCAGGGGAACCGAGCTTGGCCAATAGACGCTGCGTAGAGCCGCGAATGCAACCAGCCCCAGGCTGATCGCAAGCAGCGGCGCCAGCAGAAAACGGGCATTGGCATAGATAAGGGCGCCGGCAACAAAAAGCGTGACCGCCAGAATGAATTCAGCTTGGGCAACCGGTACCGCGAATGGGTACGCCGAAGATGCCACTACGTGATGAGAAACGAAGTAGGCGATCCAGCCCACGATCCAGACCATGAGGCAGCGTTCCCGCAGCGTGCGAAATACGAGCAGGCTCGCCGCCAGGATCAACAGCACAGACGTCTCGCGGCTGACGAGTTTGGGCACGGCGAGTTCGCCGAGGATGTCCCCAGCGTGCCAGAGGACGGTATTCATACAATTGCAGACCTAAGCCGGACTTTCTAGGTTTTAGCACGTACAATCCTGCAACCAGCGGGGTTTCACACCCGTTTGGTTACTTTCGATACCGAGCATTTCAGGTACAATCGCCGTACACTTAGTCCCGAACTCGTTAACCAGCCATGCCCGCCGATCGCATTCTTATCGTTGACGACGAAGACTCCATCCGTGAAGTTGTGTCTTCGATGCTGAGTTCTTCCGGCTTTGCGTGCACGCAGGCGCAATCTGGCCGGGAGGCGCTGGCGCTGCTTCAATCCGGGGAAGAGTACGAACTCATGTTGTCGGACATGATGATGCCGGTTATGGACGGCGAGGCCCTGCTCGCTGCCACCAAGGAGCGGTTTCCAGATATCCCGGTCGTCATGGTCACCGCCATGCACGATATCTCCATCGCCCTCAATGCCATACGAAACGGCGCTTACGATTACTTGCTTAAGCCATTCGACCGCGAACAACTTTTGGCCACTGTTCGGCGCGCGCTTGAAAACCGACGGCTGAAATTGGAAAACCGCAAGTATCAGACAGAACTGGAAAGCCTGGTCACTGCCCGCACTGAACAAGTCCGGCAGGCCCTCGCCTCGCTTGAGCGCTCCTATGACATCACGCTCGAAGCACTGGGCAATGCGCTTGATTTGAAGGATGCTGAAACCGAAGGCCATTCGAAACGAGTCACTGCCTTCACCATTGCCATCGCTCGCGCCATGGGCATCTCCGGCGATCAAATTCGGGTCATCGCTCGCGGCGCGTTTCTGCATGATATAGGCAAAATGGCAATCCCCGATGCCATCCTGCGCAAGCCCGGGGCACTCGATCCAGAAGAAGTGGCGATCATGCGCGAGCACTGCTATCGCGGCTACCAGATATTGCGCCGCATTCCGTTCCTGACTGAAGCATCCGAGATCGTTTATGCCCATCAGGAAAAGTTTGATGGAACCGGATATCCCCGGGGCCTGAAAGGCGAGCAGATACCGCTCGGGGCTCGCATATTTTCAGTCGCCGACACGCTGGACGCGATGACCTCCAACCGTCCCTACCGGGCGGCGCAGCCTTTGTCCGCGGCTCGAGCAGAAATCGATAAGTGGGCCGGCCGCCAGTTTGACCCTCAAGTCGTTAAGGTATTCCTCGAAATGCCCGAGAACATCTGGGACGATTTACGCAAAGGGATTGACGAACAGATCCACCGTTTTGCCGCCTATTCCGGCGGAAAGACCTAAGTCGAGTTGCACGTTACAGCCATCCGCTGCTAGTCTTTTCAACGCAAATTTGCCCGGAGTCTTCTAATGCCAAAATATGTCATCGAACGCGAGCTGCCCGGCGCGGGAAAGCTCACTCCAGACCAACTGCAGGCCATCTCGCAAAAAAGCTGCGGCGTTATCAACCATCTTGGACCGCAGATTCAATGGATTGAAAGCTATGTCACCGACGACAAGATCTATTGCATTTATCGCGCGCCAAGCGAGGAGCTGATCCGGCAGCACGCCAAAGAAGGCGGCTTCCCGGCGAACCGGATTTCACAGATAAGAACCATCATCGATCCTTCGACCGCAGACTAATACTCCGCGCTTTGACGTTCGAAGGCGCGGGACCGAATGCGCGAAGAATCAACGGCAACATCGCGCTGGAGGATGACTTCAAGCGTTGTTCCGGGTCCAAGCTTGACTTCGTTCCCGCGGCCGAAGGCCGCGATTGCGGTTCCTATTGCGCCGCCGATCCCGCGCCGATTAACCCGCCTTCGCACGCCGCGGTCCAAGCCCGCCGACTACCGCGCCGGTCGCCGCAGGTTCACCAACAGTCTTTGCGATTTTCCCGGCGTTGCTGTCCGCCTTGATCGTTCCTTCCTTGTCTTTCACTTGCGCCTTATCTACCCCCGGCGCACTCTCAATGGATCCGGGCAACATTACGGTGTAGCCGCTGGGATAAATAAGCGAAGTGAAATGCATGAGGACTTCCGCGCTTCCCTTGATTCGGCCCGCCGGCTTGATGGAGCTGATCTTGCCCTGCACATAGGTTCCAGCAGGGATCACAATGTGGTCATTGATGACCACGGGAAATGTCGTTTGCGCATAGACCTGATCGCCTACATGGCTGCTCTTGGTCGAAATGGCGTTGCGCAATGAAACCGGTACATGCGTACCAGCCGGAATCATTACCTGGCGACTCACCTCACGTTCCGTCGTTAGCGCTGGATGCGCTGTCGGCGGAGCCGCAGCTGGAGACGCAGCAGTCTCAGACCCCTGCTGGGCGAAAGCGACAGTCGCAAAAAGAAGCAACCCGATGAGAAGGCGCATGGCGAACCTCCAAAGCTGGAATAATGACAGGAAAATGCTGGTAAAGAAAGTACGATGCGGCCGGGGCCCGAAAAAGCAGCTTGGTTTGCTATGATGCGACGTTCTTGTTTGGAGGTCTCATGCGCAAATCGCTTTGGGTGATACTGCTTGCGGCCGCAGGCGCTGCTTCAGCTCAAGTGCCGTCGGATCTCTCGACTCTGCCCCAACTCCGCGATTACACGCTGAAACGCTCCTCCAGCTACGACCGAACAGGCGGCAATGCCGACGCGCGCCAAGTGGCCGCCGGGGAAACCATCGCGGTGCTAGACGAGGATGGTCCAGGTCAGGTTTCGCATATCTGGTTCACCATCGCCGATAAAGAAGAAGAGCACCTTAAGAAGATCGTGCTGCGCATGTACTGGGACGGCGAGAGCACTCCCAGCGTCGAAGCGCCGATTGGTGACTTCTTCGGTCTGGGGACGGGCGATTACTTTTTATATCAATCTGAACCGTTGGCTGTCGGGGCCGATAAAGCGCTGAACTGCTTCTTCCCCATGCCGTTTCGGAAGCACGCACGCATCACAGTCACAAATGAGGGAAAGGAACGAATTGACGCGCTCTACTGGAATATTGACTGGCGCAAGTTCGCGGCTCCGCGCCCGGAGATGAAGGCTTACTTTCATGCTCAGTACCGGCAGGCAACTCCAAACACCGCCGTACCCGACGCAAAGGTCAATCTCGACGGCAAAAACAATTACGTCTGGATGGAAGCAAAGGGCCACGGCCAATTTGTCGGCGTCACCATGTCGGTAATCGAAAATGCAGACGGCTGGTGGGGCGAGGGCGATGACATGTTTTTCATCGACGGCGAGAAACTGCCGTCGATTAACGGCACAGGAACGGAGGACTATTTTCTCGGCGCCTGGGACTTTGGCGGGAAGCCGTTCTTCTATTCGCTGTTCGGAGCCCCGGTCGTGGGGCCGGAGAAGAAAGGCTCGAAATGGTCTCTCTACCGCTTTCATCTTGATTCGCCGATTCCATTTACGAAGTCTCTGCGGGCGACAATCGAACACGGCCATGCCAACGACCGCGGCGACAGCTTCTATTCCGTGGCTTACTGGTATCAGACTGAACCACACGCAGCGTTTCCCTCGTTGCCGGCCGTTGATTCGCGAATTCCGTAGTTGAGCATGGACGGTAACGCGCGCTGAGCTATCATTCAGAGATGTCTCTGGGTTTTCGAAACCGGCCGGCGCTGGTTGCTTATCTGACGTGCGGCGATCCCGACCTGCGCACCACGCGCGAGGTTGCACTGGCCGCGATCTCAGCCGGAGCAGAGGACATCGAACTGGGCGTCCCGTTCAGCGACCCGGTTGCCGACGGACCCGTAATTCAGCGAGCCAGCGAACGTGCGCTGCATAACGGCGTCTCGCTGAAGGATGTGCTGAAACTGGCGAAAGAGATTCGGCGCGAGAGCGATGCCGGGCTGATCGTCTTCTCGTATCTCAATCCCATCATGCGCATGGGAGTCGGCAAATTTGCCGAGGCTTCGGCAGACGCCGGAATCGACGGGGCCCTGGTCACAGATCTGCCCGTCGAAGAAGCGGACGAATATCTCGACCAAATGCGAAAGCGCGCACTTGCGACCATTTTTTTAGCGGCGCCTACCAGCACCGACGCTCGACTTAAAGCGATAGCCCAAGCTTCAACCGGCTTTGTCTACGCGGTTTCGCGAACCGGAGTGACTGGGGCCCGCAAGGAATTGACTGAAGATGCGCAAACGCTGGTCCAGCGGCTACGCAAGGTCACAAAGCTTCCGGTCGCGGTCGGCTTCGGCATTTCAGCTTCCGACCAGTTCGCCTCCGTCGGGCAATACGCTGATGCCGCAGTCATCGGCAGCGCCATTGTCCAGACAATCGAGCGCAGCCCGGGCAAAGAAGCGCAAGCTGTGGCAGAATTTATAGAGCGAGTTGTCGGCCGCAGGTCGTCGGCGGTCAGCCCCTAAGCCCCAACGCGGTTTTCGTCATCCAGACTGCTAACGGTACCGAGTCTTACGAGGGGCTAGTGTATTTGCCAACGACCAAAGACCACGACCAAAGACGATCATATGGACATCGCAGATTGGCGACAGAAAATAGATGACCTCGACCGCAGGATCGTCGATCTGCTTTGCCAGCGCGCACAAGCCGTCCATGAGATTGGGAAATTGAAATCGGTGGCCGGACTGCCGGTGTACGAACCGGATCGCGAAAAGAAGGTGTTCGAGAACGCACGCAGCGCCAACGCAGGGCCGCTTCCCGACCGCGACCTGCTTCGGATCTATGAACGCATCGTTGACGTGATGCGGCAGAGCGAAATGGAGATGGGGGCAAGAAAGCCGCAGCCGCACGATGGTTTGGGTGACACAGAAATTGATCCGGAGGTCAACGACTGAAAGTCGGCTCTTAGCTTCTAGCCATTAGCTTAAGGTTTCGGTCGGTGGGCTAATTACTAAGAGCTAACGGCTAAAAGCAAATTATGATTGTCGCAATGCAGGAAACCGCAACCGAAGAGCAGATTCAGGTGGTTATCGAGCACCTGATGCATATGGGCTTCTCCGTTCACCGGACAACGGGTGAGCGGCAAAGCATTCTGGCCGCCGTGGGCGCACGCGCCGACTTTGATACCCGCAACCTTGAGGTGCTCAGCGGCGTCGAGCATGTGCACCGCATCAGCGCACCCTACAAGCTTTCGGGAAAGGCGTTCCGTCCCGAAGGCACCATCGTTCAATTTGCCAATGGAGTGAAGGTCGGCGGCGACGAGGTCGTGGTGATGGCCGGGCCTTGCTCAGTCGAATCTCGCGAGCAATTATTCACCGTGGCCGAGTTGGTGGCCAAAGCCGGCGCCCGCGCATTACGCGGCGGCGCATTCAAGCCGCGATCGTCGCCATATTCATTCCAGGGACTCGGCATTGAGGCCTTGAAGCTGCTGCGCGAAGCCGGGGATAAGTTCAACCTGCTGGTGATCAGCGAAGTCATGGAGATCTCGCAGATCGCGGTAATGCTGCCGTACGTTGATATCTTCCAGGTAGGCGCGCGCAACATGCAGAATTTCAATCTGTTGCGCGAACTGGGCAAGGTTAAGAAGCCGGTGCTGCTGAAGCGCGGTATCGCCGCCACCATCGAAGAGTTATTGCTTTCCGCCGAGTACATTATGTCGGGCGGAAACTACGACGTTATTCTGTGCGAACGCGGCATCCGCACTTTCGAGACCTACACCCGCAATACTCTCGACATCTGCGCGATTCCAATCATCCACAAGCTGTCGCATTTGCCCATGGCCTCTGACCCATCGCATGGTACTGGAATCCGCGACAAGGTAGCGCCTATGGCACGCGCCTCGGTGGCCGCCGGCGCCGACGTCCTGCTCATCGAAGTCCATCACGATCCCGACAAAGCACTCTCCGATGGAGCGCAATCGCTGTACCCAAAACAATTCAGTGATCTGATGGACACGCTGCGGATGATTGCGCCCGCCGTGGGGCGGAAAATCGCATAGTAAATTTAATCATTGAATCATTGGGGATTGAGATCATTTCATCCAGTGTTGTGCCGGTATTCAATGATTCAATGATCCGATGATTCAATGGCTCAATCCAAACCATTTCGCCAAATCACGGTCATCGGGACGGGTTTGATCGGCGGTTCGTTTGCCCTGGCGACGAAAGCCAATGGGTTTCGCGGGAAGATTGTCGGCTGCGACCGAAACCCGGTACTCACCAAGGCAAAAAGAATCGGTGCGATTGATATAGCAATCGCGGACCCGATTGCGGCGTGCAAGAACAGCGACTTGGTCCTGCTGGCAACGCCGGTAGCGGGAATCATTGGACTGATCGAGAAACTTGGACCGCACCTTTCCCCGGAAACGCTGCTGACTGATGTGGGCAGCACGAAATCGGCAGTCGTCCGTGCTGCGCAGGAGATTTTCGCCAATCAGGTTGCGCGCAGGTTCCTCGGTGGACATCCGGTGGCGGGTAAAGAAAATTCCGGCATCGAGTTTGCAGATGCAGACTTGTTCAAAGGTGCGGTGTGGTTCCTGACTCCGCTAAAAGGGCAGCCAAAGGCCGGCAGCAGGATCGCCGATTTCTCCGCGTTGATACGCAAATTGGGCGTCAAGATTATTTCGCTCGATGCCGCTGAGCACGATCGCCTGTGCGCGTGGATCAGCCATGTTCCGCAGATGATCTCGACGGCGTTGGCGTCGGCTTTGGTTGAAGAATACGGCGAGAACGCTTCTCTGCTCGAAGCCGGAGGCCGAGCGTTACGGGAGATGACGCGGATCGCATCGAGTCCCTATTCGATGTGGCGGGATATCGCCATCACCAACAAGAAACAGATCTCGGACGCGCTGCTGAAGCTCGAGCAGGAACTGGCACACATCCGCGAGAACCTGAACACGCGGGGATTGGAAGAGGAGTTCGAACGCGCGCATAAACTGAAAAGTCATTCACCACGGAGACACGGAGGCACGGAGAAGAAATAATTTTGCGGCCGTGGATTGTAGACGACCTGGTTCCTGCTATCGGGGGAGTTAGGCGAATAAGCCTTGCGGCGTCCGCATGCATCTCGGGGATTCGTTTTCTTCGTGGCTCCGTGTCTCCGTGGTGAGATTTCCGTTACAATTTTCGCGATGAATAAAGTTGTTTCCAATTCGGACGAGGCCATTCGCGACGTTTTCGACGGCGCGACCATCATGATCGGCGGCTTTGGCCTGTGCGGAATTCCGGAAAACCTGATCCGAGCGCTCGCGCGTAAAGGCACGAAGAATCTCAAAACCATCAGCAACAACGTTGGCGTGGACGGCTTCGGCATGGGCCTGCTACTGGCGGCGGGACAGATCTCCCGCCACATTGGAAGCTATGTCGGCGAAAACCGACTGCTGGAGCAGATGGTACTGGAAAAGAAAATTGACTTGGAACTCGCGCCGCAGGGCACATTTTCGGAGCGCATACGCGCGGGCGGGGCAGGCATTCCTGCTTTTTTCACCCCTACTGGTTTCGGCACCCTGGTTGCCGAGAATAAAGAAACGCGCGAATTTAACGGCCGCAAGTATGTGTTGGAGCGCGCTATCCAAGCCGATTTTGCATTCGTGAAAGCCTGGAAGGGCGACAAATCGGGGAACTTGATTTATCGCAAAACGGCGCGCAACTTCAACCCTATGATGGCCACCGCAGCTAAAATCACGATTGCAGAAGTCGAGCACCTGGTCGAGGTCGGCGAACTCGAACCTGACTCCATTCACACTCCAAGCATTTACGTGAAACGAATTTTTCAAGGCGAAGAGTATGAGCGAAGAATTGAGAGGAAGACAGTAACAAAGCAATGAGTAGCGGCTAGTTGAGAGTAGGCCGTTTATAAATGGACTTACTAACAACTAGCCACTAACTACTGGAAATTCGAATATGCAGGCTCCCACCAAACCCGCCAAGGACCACGACAAACGCGAACGCATCGTGAAACGCATTGCCCGCGAGCTGCGCGACGGATTCTACGTGAACCTCGGCATCGGCATGCCGACCCTGGTCGCAAATCACGTGCCTGCTGGAATTCAAGTCGTGCTGCAAAGCGAGAACGGCATGCTGGGAATGGGGCCTTACCCAGTTGATGGGCAGGAGGACCCCGACTTGATCAATGCGGGCAAGGAAACTGTGAGCGAGATGCCGGGCACTTCATATTTCTCGAGCGCCGACTCCTTTGCCATGATTCGCGGCGGTCACATTGATCTGAGCGTCCTCGGGGCGATGGAAGTTGATGAGGAAGGCAGCATTGCCAACTGGATGATTCCCGGAAAAATGGTCAAGGGCATGGGCGGAGCAATGGATCTGGTGGCCAGCGCGCGTCGGGTAGTCGTAGCAATGGAGCACGCTACACGCGACGGCCAGGCGAAGATCCTGAAAAAATGCACACTGCCGCTGACCGGTACCCGCGTGGTGGACACCATCGTCACAGAGATGGCCTACATACGGGTTACGCCGGCAGGACTGGTGATCGAGGAAATTGCGCCGGGATTAACCGTTGAAGACGTTCAGCGAGCGACCGAGGCAAAGCTGATTCCAAGCCCCGACCTAAAACCTATGGACATCTGAATCGGCATTCCCCGACAATCACGCCAGCCGAAAGGGCGCGCTCAGCAACCGGAACGGCAACATCGCGATTCCCCAAACTAATGCCAACACTCCCGCTACGGCGATTCCGGCGATCCTGAACGGAAGCAGAAGAAGCCAGATAAACGGGTAGAGCACGAGCGCCAAAAGCGCCAGCGGCCAGCACATCACAAACAGAATGCACCAAAGCAAAAAGGCGATCATCGGAGTGCCCTCGTCTCTTTTATATACGTCATTTTGCCACCGAAAGTTCCGTAGAATCCGAATCGTGACAACAACGACCGGGGAAGCATTCCTCAATTAAAAAAACCGGCACTCTTGAGTCATACAATCATCGTAAAATAGAGTTTGACCCCTGAAATGTCTGCCACCGCTCTAGCCGATTCGCCGTCACCCGCCGATCTGAGCAACACTGCCGCAATTGCAGTACACGAACTGGTGCACCGGTACGGCGATCGCACTGCCCTGAACAGCGTTAGCTTTGACGTGCGCGCCGCCGAACTGTTCGGCCTGCTGGGGCCGAATGGCAGCGGCAAAACCACGATGTTCCGCATTCTTTCGACCCTGATGGTCCCGGCCGGGGGCCAGGCAATCATTTTGGGCCACGACGGCGCCAAAGACCCGAGTCAGTTGCGCCGCGAAATCGGCGTCGTTTTTCAGGCGCAAAGTATCGACCTCAAGCTGACGGCCGCGGAGAACCTTCGCCATCAGGGACATCTTTACGGGCTGCACGGATCGGCCCTGGACCGCAGGATTAAGGAGATTCTTGAGCGAGTGGGATTGGCGGATCGAGCCAAGGACAAAGCGGAAACTTTTTCGGGCGGCATGCAGCGGCGCCTGGAGCTGGCAAAAGGCCTTTTGCACGGGCCCCGCGTGCTACTGCTCGACGAGCCGACTACAGGTCTTGACCCCGGCGCCCGCCGTGACCTCTGGCAGTACTTGCGAGTTTTACGTGACGAAGAACACGTCACAGTGCTCGTGACCACGCACCTGATGGAGGAAGCGGAGCGCTGTGACCGGCTGGCAATTCTGAGCGAAGGGAAACTGGTGGCGCTGGGCACGCCGGCGGAATTGAAACAGGAAATCGGCGGTGACGTGATTGTGCTCGAAGCCCGCGAACCGGAAGCGCTGGCGACCAGAATCCGCGGGCGCTTCAACATTGAAGTGCGAGTGGTCGGATCCCAGCTACGCATTGAGAAAAATCAGGGGCACCGTTTTGTGACTGACCTGGTCGAAGGATTTCCGGGAGAGATCGATGCGGTCTCCGTCGCCAAACCCAGCCTGGAGGATGTATTCATACGGCGCACTGGGCACCGGTTCTGGACTGAGCAAGAGGGATCGAACCAATTCGCCGCAGAGGCAGGGAGTCCCAGGGAGAAATCGAAGTAGCAGGGACAAACAATCTAATGAGCGCAATCACAACCTCTCTTCCGCAAGCTGCGACTACTAAAGACGAACTATTTCTTCCCGCCTACACTTTATGGTTGCGCGAAGTCGTGCGCTTTTACCGGCAAAGAGCCCGCGTGGTCGGAGTTATTGCCTCTCCAGTTGTCTTCTGGGCAGTGATCGGGTCAGGGTTTGGCACTTCATTCCGCTCGGGTTCAGCGCGTGGAGGACAGCCCTACATCCAATACATCTATCCCGGTGCGCTGATCATGATTGTGTTGTTCACTTCGATCTTTACGATGATGTCGGTAATTGAAGATCGCAAGGAAGGATTTCTGCTTTCAGTTTTAGTCGCCCCGGTTTCGCGATCTGCAATCGTGCTGGGTAAGGTCCTGGGTGGAACTACTCTGGCGACTCTGCAGGGACTTATTTTCCTGATTTTCGCCCCGCTGGTCGGAGTCCACATGACTCTCAGCGGATTTCTACTGGTCGTGCTCACGGTTTTTCTGGTCTCTTTCGCGCTCACCGGCCTCGGTTTCGCCATTGCCTGGCCTATGGATTCGACGCAGGCGTTTCACGCCATCATCAATCTTTTTCTGATTCCCCTCTGGCTCTTGTCGGGCGCATTGTTCCCTCTGGCCGGAGCTTCAATATGGCTGCGGGTATTGATGCGAGTCAACCCGCTGACCTATGGAGTGGATGCATTGCGCGACCTGCTTTATCCGGCAAGCCAGGGAGAGTTTTCGCTGCTGGCCTCGATGGCAACACTGGTCCTGTTTTCTCTGTTCATGTTCGCGCTTGCCTTCTTGATGGTGAACCGGAGAACGACAAAGCCGGCTGCATAAATTCTTTCACCACAGGGACACAGGGGACATCGATTTCAAGAAGCTCTCAGTGTTGACTTGTTGAAAATTGAAATTTAAGCGATTTGTTTTTCTCTGTGCCCTGTGTCTCTGTGGTGAAAGCTTTTCAAATGCCTACCGACTACACCATTTTCCCCGCCATCAACGCCACCCTCAATGGAACCAGCGCGGTGTTGCTCGTGACCGCGCACGGGATGATCAAACGCGGTCGTATGGCTGCGCACCGATGGCTGATGCTCGCCGCCGTCGCGACCTCAACTCTGTTTCTGGTTTCCTATCTGTATTACCACTGGCATGTCGGGTCGTACCATTTTCGTGGGCACGGGTGGGCGCGGCCACTGTACTTCAGTATTTTGATTTCTCATACGATTCTGGCTGTTGCCATCGTACCGCTGGTCATCATTACCCTCAGCCGCGCATTACGCGAGCGCTATGACCGCCATCGCGCCATTGCCCGCTGGACCTATCCCTTGTGGCTGTACGTTTCCGTTACAGGTGTGGTGATTTACTTCATGCTGTACCGCATCTTCACCAGATAGCTGGCCGCCACCGAAGATCATTTCGTCAGTGCCTGATTCAGCAGCTTGGCCAGTCGAAGCCCAGCCAAAGCCAGCCTCTTGTCAAGAATCCCGATGTTCTGCCGATAGTAACGCTCATCGACTGACTCGCCATCATTCAACCAAACCTGGTGCGCGATTTTGAAGGATTCATTGGCCCAATCCTCCGGAGTTCCGTCGGCTTGGTCTTGCAGCTTGGCTTGAACACTCAACCTCTCGATATGGGTGACGTATTCCGGTTCTGATCGGTGGGCGTGTTCTATAAGGCCGATGTCCCACGCGAAGTGCAGATTGCAGGGGCGACCTCCGCATTCACTCTGGCCGAATTCGGAAATGTGAATATCGTTTCCACCGCGGGCTTCGCCAATCGCGTGCAGGGGCTGATGGATATCGGCAACAAAGTGCACCAGGAATTTCAGCGCTTCTGTCCGTTCTGACCGGCTGGAGTTGTGGGCTGAGAGGACTCGTTGAGACACAAGAATCTCATCAACTACGCAATTGTGCCGATCTTGAATTTGAGCGGAGCGCGTATCAGCGGAGCGGCAGCAATCGCGCGACTCCGAGAAACCATTGGCGCTCCAGGGAATATCCACAAAGTGCCAGGAATAAGTTTCGCGGCGCTGGCTTTTGATCTCATCCGCCCAGGTCGAAATTGCGGCGAGATCGTCGTTGCCAAGTAGGTCACGAATTTGCCGTCTAGCCGCTGCGGTCAGGTGATTCGCTGCAACGTCCGCAACTACGCGGTGCCCTTCAGGTCCCCAGGCCAATGAAGGTATGGAAAGCGCCAGGAGCGCGACGCAAATCGCGAGATGTCGCAGCATCACAGAAAGATTTTAACTGTGGTCTGCGGAACGCAGCGTGAACGAATGGCTGGAGAAGAAAATTGGTTCTCATGTGGATGGAAACTCAAACAGATTTGCAAGCGCACGTGCTACATAAGTCGCGTAAGCACTGGCGGTTACACAGATTTCATGCACCAAAGTAACCAACAAACCTCCGGCATGTGATTACTACGACGCATGGTACTCTCAAAATGCTCTGGTGTGTGTTGCTCCCGCGAAGGGGTGACCGACCAAAAAGAGAATTTTCGACGGCTGTTGCGCACGGTAGAGACGCTCTCTGATCTCGGCCCTGAGATGACGGCGGAGCGCGACTTTTCCCAAACTGCGCACACCATGCTTTCGGCGCTGATGCATTCTGCCGGCGCAAGCGAAGGCGTGCTGTTTGTGTTCATCGAAAAGCCGTCCATGCTGAACTCAGTCGCGGCCGAGGGTTTCGCGCTCATTCCGGAGCCGTCCATTATTCCGCTTCTGCCGCGCCACGTTCACGCCCTCAGCACCACCCAAGGCGCTGTCCTGCTATCGAAGTCTTCTTACGACACTTTTCTCAGCGCAAATGGAAACGTCGCCCCCGAGTTGTTCAGGTGCCTGTCTCCACTTCGGGTTGCGGGAAAACTGGTAGGGGCAGTCGCTTTGGGCCGACGTGAAGAAGATTCGCTTTACGACGAAGAAGGACTGCAGTCGCTCGATCTGCTGTGTCACTACGTGGCTTTGGCCGTTCAGAACCACGCGCTTACGCAGACGCTGGCTCAACGGGTCGCCGAAAATTTGCGGTTGATGGCTTCCCTGCACGGTTTTTATGACAACGCGCTGGAAGCTTTCGCCGCCGCCATTGATGTAAAGCACGTAAATATTCACGGCCATTCCTTGCGCGTAGGCCGGTATGCCGCCGCGATCGGCGACGCCATGGGCATGGACACCAACGACGTCGCAGCGCTGCGGTCGGCCGGTTATCTCCATGACATTGGAAAGGTTTCCGTCGATAAACGGCTTTTTGGAAAGCCCAGCAGTCTCGATCCCGAGGAATTTCGTGAGATGGCCGATCACACTACCGTCGGCTTTCAGATTGTGACCGGCGTGCAGTTCCCCTGGCCGCGCATTCCGGAAATCGTGCGCTGGCACCATGAGCGTGCGGACGGTTCCGGCTATCCTGACGGACTATTGAACGAAGATGTTCCAATGCAGGTGCGAATCGTTGGCCTCGCCGATACTCTCGATGCAATGATCAGCCCGCGACCATATCGCGAGCCCATTTCTCTCGGAGCGACACTGCATGAGATTGTGCGCATCACTCCGCAGAAGCTCGATCCGAGCGCAGTGCAGGCGCTGCTAGTCCAGATTCGTCGAGATTCGGTCGGCGGCAACCGTATGCCTTTCCTCGAAGACCGCTCCGCCGGAAATCTGGCGCCGACCGACGTTGATCATCTTGCAGCCATGCTGCAACACAAGGTATCTAACGGACGCATGTATCTGACCTAGTTTCCACGCTGGTTCATAGGCCTGCTGTTTTTCCCCGATTAACCCGCAATAGTTTATTTTCGTACCTACAGCCTCGTTGTAATCACGAAATGGCCGACGTTCTTGAACGCCTTAAAATTCTGATCGACTCTTCGACGCCCATCGTGGTGATGGAAACCGTTGAAGAGATGCGCGCCGTACGCCTGGTGCGTGAAGCCGCGTCTCCTTTGCGGCTCGCGGTATTCGAATGGAGCATTGCCAGCGGACTGGTGCGGTGTGGCGCGGAGGCTGCGTCCGCAGCTGAAGCGAAATTTCCCGGAGCTGCACGCGCGACATTGCAAGGCACGGGGGATCTGAGTGCTCCTGCTATCTATCACAGCCAGGAACCCGCGCAGGCGCTCAGCAATCTCGAGGCTATTTCCGTCGAGGCAGTATTCATTCTCAAAGATTTTCACCGGCACATGGATGATCCCGTCGTGGTGCGACGACTGCGTGACGTTGGCCAAAAGTTCTCCGCGAACCGCAGAACTGTCGTTATCACTGGCCCCATCGTCACTATTCCGGCGGAGTTGGGGAGTTTGGTGGAATTTTTGGAACTGCCGTTACCCGACAACATACGCCTCCGCCAACTCATTGATGAATCCGTGATGCGGATGGGGCAGACCCGCACGCTGAAGCGCACGATCGATTCTGCTGGAATTGACCGCATGGTGAGCAATCTCCGCGGATTAACTGAAGAAGAAGCTGACCGCGCAATTTCTCAGGCCATCGTTACACGCTATGGTCTGGTTCCGGAGACCGTCAGCGATGTTCTCGAAGCGAAAAAGTCTCTGCTGCGGCATTCGGGCATGCTGGAATTTGTGGAAGCGTCTGAGAACATGGCGGGTGTGGGCGGCCTCGAAAACCTGAAGAACTGGCTGGCACAACGGCAGGGTTCATGGGAAGCCTCAGCGCAGCAGTTCGGATTAGATCCCGCGAAAGGCGTGATTATCCTGGGCGTTCAGGGCTGCGGAAAATCGCTCTGCGCCCGCGCGATTGCGGGTGAGTGGCATCTACCGCTGGTTAAGTTCGATACTTCCGCGGTTTTCGACAAGTACATTGGTGAAACTGAAAAGCGTATTCAAAAGGTTTTCAAAGTGGCGGAGGGGTTGGCTCCTTGCGTCTTGTGGATTGACGAACTCGAAAAAGTATTCGCCGGCAGCGGGCCGGACTCGGCCTCGGTTGATGCCGGAGTTTCGTCGCGGATTCTTGCATCATTTCTCTCATGGATGCAGGACCGCAAGGCGCCAGTCTTCGTGGCTGCCACTTGCAACAACGTGAGCGCTCTGCCTCCCGAATTGATCCGCAAAGGACGATTCGATGAATTGTTCTTCGTTGATCTGCCCGGTCAGGCCGAGCGAAAACAGATATTCGCGATCCAGTTATCCAAGCGAAAGCGAAACGCGGCCGATTTCGATACCGAAAGAATTGCGGAAGCGGCACAGGGATTCTCCGGGGCGGAAATCGATGCCGCCGTGCAAAGCGCACTCTACGCCGCGTACAGTTCCAAGCAGGCATTGAGTACAGAAACATTTCTCGACGTGCTCGCTCACACCATACCGCTTTCGGTCACTCGATCCGAGGAAATCAACGAGATGCGCGAATGGGCGAAGCAGCGGGCAGTACCGGCATCTGCCGCCAGTGCACGCGGAGAAACGGCGTGAGCGTCGAGCTATTGCCATTTAGGACTTCGGAGGAATTTTGAACGATTACCTGCTTTCCCTGGTGCTCGGAGTCATCGAGGGCCTGACAGAGTTTCTTCCCGTCAGTTCGACCGCGCACCTGCGCATTGCCGAGTCGCTGTTCCACATCAGCTTGGGCGACGGCTACTGGAAGATGTACACCATCGTGATCCAGTTGGGAGCGATTCTGTGTCTGCCAATTTACTTCCGCGCACGTATCACGGAATTTTTAAACACGTTCCCGCAGGGCGAGCGTGGAGATCGCACAGTACTCACGCATCCGCTTAGCCTGACGCTGATCGCGTTCGTGGTCACGGCGATTCCCGCGTTCCTTTTAACGAAAATTATTGGTAAACATCTCGAGAGTCTCTACATCATGGGAATGTCTCTTCTGATCGGCGGCATCGTGATGTGGATCGTCGATGCGATGAACGCGCGTTCGGAAAAACTCGGCCCCGGCGCTCCTGGCAGCCGCATCCATACCTGGCATATGGAAGAAATGACACTCCCGCAGGCCATCTGGATAGGCGCCTGCCAGATTTTATCGGCGGTTTTTCCCGGGACCTCGCGATCGATGTCCACCATCGCCGCTGGGCAGACCGCCGGGATGTCGCGGGCCTCGGCGCTGGAATTTTCGTTTTTCCTGTCCATCCCCACGATGGTAGTCGCCACCTGCTACGACTTGCTCAAATCTCTGCGCGGCAAAGGCGCGAACCCGATCGGCGTTTCGCAGATCGATGCACATGGCTGGATCGTACTGGCCATTGGATTTGCGGTTTCGTTTATCGTCGCCTACGCCGCTGTCGCATGGTTCATGGCATGGGTACGCAAACGCGGTTTCGCGCCGTTCGCCGCTTATCGAATCATTGTCGGAGCACTGGTGCTGGCATTTGCAACAAAAATGGGTGCGTAGAAGAGGTCCTTCGGACCCCGAATTGCTAACCATCGCAGATCAGAGATAGTCTAAGCGCAGGATATGCTTACCCGGCCATGAACCGCCAACGATTTCCCCAAGGAGAATTTATGCTGAAGAAAACCGCCGTCGCAATTCTATTCGCCTTTTCCCTTTGTCTGATCGCATCCGCGCAGCAGGACAAAAGCCAGCGTCCGAGCCCGCCGGCGCAAGCGCAGTGCAAGTTTTCCGACGGCAAGACCATTACCGTTGACTATTCCAGCCCGCGCGCAAAGGGCCGTAAGATTTTCGGTGGACTCGTTCCTTACGGCGAAGTCTGGCGCACCGGCGCTAACGACGCCACGACCTTCGTAACGACCGCGAATCTCAGCGTGGAAGGAAAGGACATTCCTGCCGGCAGCTACACAATCTTCACTATCCCGGAGCAAGACAAGTGGACGCTGATCGTCAACAAGCACACCGGCGAGTGGGGCATTCCTTACAAATATCAATCCGAGGAATTGGCGCGCGCGCCCATGCAGGCTTCGTCAACGTCGGGCCCGGTGGAGAACTTTACGATTGCCTTCAACCAGGGCGGCACGACTTGCGGGCTACAGATGAGCTGGGAGAACACGCAAGCGTCGGTGACGCTCGCAGAAAAGAAATGATCGTTAATGTTTTGGATTCGGGGACAAAGGCGCTTGCCGCGAGTTCTTCGGGGCGCTCGAAACGGGTGGACAATCGCGCGCCTTGGTAATGACTCCGGCGAGTTTCTCAATCATCTCTTGCGTGCTTAGTTCCACAGTGGGCACTGTCTTGAGGACGCCATATGGTTCGAGTGGCGGGCCAGAAGCGCGCGACGCATCGACTTGAACATAGGCTTCCCCAAGCAAACCTGCAGTCGCGAGTGATGCTGTCGAATCGTTGGGGATTTTTAGTTCGTATGCAGGTGCGAGCACCATGACGACCTCGACCGGTGCTTCTTTCGCCTCCGGTCGAAGTCGTATGGTTTTTACGGTACCTATATCGATTCCCGCCAAGCGTACTTTGGCGCCTTCCCGGAGCCCCATACCATCCTTGAAGTAGGCATTGACCACAAGATTATGGCTGAGCGGCTTTCCTACAAGTAGGAGCACGATTACTCCGATGACAACCACGCTTATAAGAGTCACAACGCGCAGCGTCTTCGAGTTCATGTCGCTTGTCCTCCGAACGCAACGTTCTAACTCAGCATTACGCCGGCTTCCAACGCAATATCGGCTTTCGGGCTGCGGCCGTTTCGTCGAGCCTTGAAACCCGCGTCGAGTGGGGGGCAGTGCGCACCACTTCAGGGTCCTCTTCGACTTCCTGCGCGATGGCGCGCATGGCCTCAATAAACAGATCGAGCTCTTCTTTGGGCTCGCTCTCGGTTGGTTCGATCATTAGAGCGCCCGGGACAATCAGGGGAAATGCAGTGGTGTAGGGATGGAATCCGTAGTCAATCAGGCGCTTAGCGATGTCCATGGTCCGAGCGCCTTTCTTTGCTTGCAGCTTGTCGCTGAATACGACCTCATGCATGCTGGCGCTTGAGTAGGGCAGATCGTAAACGCCTTCAAGCCCTTTGCGAATGTAATTGGCATTAAGCACGGCGTCTTCGGTGGTTTGCCGAAGGCCGTCAGGGCCGTTCGCGAGGATGTAAGCCAGCGCTCGCACAAACATTCCGAAATTTCCGTAGAAGGAGCGCACGCGACCGATCGACTGCGGCCGGTCGTAGTCGAAACCGAGTGTGCCATCGGCCTTCGAAATCAGGACGGGGCGCGGCAGAAATGGCTCAAGCTGCTTCTTGATTGCCACGGGTCCTGAGCCCGGGCCACCGCCGCCGTGCGGCGTGGAAAAAGTCTTGTGCAGGTTCAGGTGCATTACGTCCACGCCGAAATCACCGGGACGAACCTTGCCGACCAGCGCATTCATATTGGCGCCGTCCATGTAAAGCAGGCCACCTTTGGCGTGAAGGATGTCGGCGATCTTGTGGATCTCCTGCTCGAACACGCCCAGCGTGTTGGGATTGGTGAGCATCAGAGCGGCAACGTCCTCATTCATCTGCGCTTCGAGGGCTGCGACGTCAACCATGCCGCTGCCATTTGATTTCAGATTCTCGACGGCGTAGCCGACCATCGCAGCCGTTGCAGGGTTAGTGCCGTGGGCCGAATCCGGAATCAATACTTTCTTGCGCGGAGCGCCTTTGGAATCGTGGTAGGCACGAATCAGCAGCAAGCCCGTGAGTTCGCCGTGCGCGCCGGCCGCGGGCTGCAGCGTGATCGCTTCCATGCCGGTGATTTCGAGCAGGCAGTCGCTCAGCGTCTTAATGATCCGCATCGCGCCCTGAGAAATCTTCTCTGGCTGATAAGGATGGCCATTGGCAATGCCCTCAAGCCGAGACACGACTTCATTGACGCGAGGGTTGTATTTCATCGTGCACGAGCCCAGTGGATACATGCCAAGATCGATGGCGTAATTCCACGTGGAAAGCCGCGTGAAATGGCGAATGATTTCGATCTCACTGACCTCGGGCATATTTCCGAGATCTTTTCTTTCAGATGAACCCAGAAGCTTCTCAGTGTCCACTTCAGGAACGTCAAGCGGAGCAAGCCTCCATGCAGCTTTGCCAGCTGAGGACTTTTCGAAGATCAGGCCTTCGTTCTGGTTGACGTGACGCGTGGCTTTGCGGGTCATGTGCTTCACTGCGCCACCTCTTCAGTCGCTTCTTCCTTTGAACTTCTCACCGAGCGCTCACTCTCGGCAACGAGTCCGGCTGCAGTATCGATCAACGAACGCGAGGTCAATTCAGTGCAGCACCACAGCGAGGCGTTGCCGAGTTCCGGATAGAACTTCTTCAGCGGCAGCCCACCCACGATCTTGTGCCCAAGCAAACGTGAATTGATGGCGTAGGGATCTTCGCTGGTTTGCACAACAAATTCATTGAAGCGCGGGGCTTCTGAAAACAAAACGCTCGCATGCTTTCCAAACTGGTCTGCGGCGTAAGCAGTCTTCGCGAGATTTTGACGCGCGAGCTCTCTCAGGCCAACCTTGCCATACACAGTCATGAAGATGTTGGCCATGAGCGCAATCAGAGCCTGGTTAGTGCAAATGTTCGATGTGGCCTTTTCGCGGCGAATGTGTTGCTCGCGCGTGGCCAGCGTCAGCACAAAGCCGCGTTTGCCGTTGCGGTCTGTAGTCTGGCCGACAAGGCGGCCGGGCATCTGCCGGACATTCGATTCGCGGGTAGCGATCACGCCGCAGTAGGGACCGCCAAAGCCGAGAGGTACGCCGAACGACTGCGCTTCCATGGCAATGATGTCAGCGGAGCGCGGCGGCTCAACAATTCCAAGCGAAATTGCCTCCGCGATTGCAACCACCAGCATCGCGCCTTTGCGGTGCGCGATCTCGGCAACCGCTTCAATGTCCTCGATGGTGCCGAAGAAGTTCGGCGACTGCACCAGAATGCACGCAGTATCAGCCGTGATTGCGGCCTCAAGTTCCTTCAGGTCAATGCGGCCACTGTCGCCGAAAGCTACGGTTGCGAGCGGCATCCCTTGGTGGAAAGCATAGGTCGCAAGAACTTCACGATACTCCGGATGGACACTGCGCGCCACCGCGACCGTGCGACGACCGGTGAGGCGGACAGCCATCATCACGGCTTCGGCGGCGGCGGTTGAACCGTCATACATGGAGGCGTTGGCTACCTCCATACCGGTCAGTTCGCAAATCATGGTCTGAAATTCGAAGATGGATTGCAGCGTGCCTTGCGAAATCTCAGCCTGATAGGGGGTATATGCGGTCAAAAATTCGCCGCGCGAAATGAGCGAATCGATGATCACCGGACGATAGTGATAGTAGGCGCCAGCTCCAAGGAAAGTGGAGTGCCCGTCGCCGTTTTCGCGCGAGCGCTCGCGAAACCAGTCAACAATTTCCGATTCTGCCATCTGACGCGGAACTTTCAAGTCGCGATTCAGGCGATACTCGACGGGAATCGGCGCAAACAAGTCATCGATCGAACTGACGCCGATGGTTTTAAGCATGGCTTTACGGTCAGCCGGAGATTTAGGAAGATAGCGCATAAAAATCAGCTTCTAGCTGTTAGCTCTTAGCTAGCTCAACTTGATTCGGGCTAAAAGCTAAGAGCTAATAGCTGTTTCTAGTGTCCGCCTTCCTCAGAAATGAATTGTTCGTAGTCGCCGGAAGAGAGCAACGCATTCAGATCGCCGGGATTTTTCAGCGTCATTTTCAGCATCCATGCCGAGTGCGCGTCCTGATTGATTTTTTCCGGAGCCGTGGCAAGATCGGAATTGACTTCGGTTACGATGCCGGAAGCCGGAGCGTACAGGTCAGAAACGGCCTTGACTGATTCGACGCTGCCAAAAGTCTTGCCGGCGGTCAACTCCGCCCCGACTTTAGGCAGTTCAACAAACACAATGTCACCGAGTGAGTCCTGGGCATACGTGGTGATGCCGATCGTCGCGGTGCCGCCGTCGCTCTTGATCCATTCATGTTCCTTGGTGTACTTGAAGTCTGCGGGATAGGACATTCGTTCTCCGTGTGCCGTCCCTGAAGGGACTCAATCTCATTCATTCCTGCTTCCCAGGACTTACGTCCTGGGCTATCTATGTTCCGCCCCTTCGGGGCTGGGTTCCTGCCACTCGAATCGCGAGTGTTTCTTTTCATGATTCTCGTGGACTCTGTGTGCTTCGGCCATGATCTTTCCGACTCGTAATCACACCTTTTTCGGTTTCTTGTAGAACGGTGTCGCTACGATTTTGCCCCGAACACCCTGTCCGCGAATCTCGACCTGCAGTTCCCTTCCGGTTTCGCTCATCTCCACCGGCACATATGCCAGCGCAATATTTTTCTTTAGGAAAGGCGCGTAAGAACCACTGGTCACGTATCCGACTTGTCTATCCTCATCATTCAAGATGCGGTAACCGTCGCGAGCGATTCCGCGCTCGACCATCTCCAGTCCAACCAGGGTTCGTCTGATGCCCGCCGCCGCCCGCGCTTGCTCCAAAGCGTCGCGCCCCAGAAACTCCGGCTTTTCCATCTTGCAAAAACGATCGAGGCCGGATTCCCAAACATTTATGGTATCGGAAATTTCGTGGCCGTAGAGCGGAAGCTTCGACTCCAATCGGAGCGTATTGCGAGCCCCCAGCCCACAAGGTGTCGCGCCGAATTCCTTTCCTGCAGCGAGCACTTCGTTCCATACGCGGGCGCTGGTTGCCTCGTCGCTGGGAACGTAAATCTCAAATCCGTCCTCGCCCGTATAGCCGGTGCGCGCAATCAAGATATCTTTCAAACCGCAGACTGTGCCCCGCGTCACCCAGTAAAACTTCACTGCCGATAAGTCAGCGTCGGTCAGCTTCTGTAGGACGTCCACGGCCTTAGGCCCTTGGATCGCGATCTGGGTGTAATCGTCCGATAGATTCTCGACCTTGCAGTCGAATTGCCGGGTGTTGTCGCGCACCCAGTTGAAATCTTTCTCCCGCGTGCCGGCGTTAATGACCAGCAGATACTCTTCTTCTCCCAGGCGATGAACAATCACGTCATCCACAAATGTTCCCTGCGGATACAGCAGGGCCGAATATTGCGCCTGACCTATCGCCAGCCGCGAAGCGTCGTTCATCGAGACGTGCTGGACCGCAGCGAGGGCCTCGCGGCCAGCCAGGCGAATGTCGCCCATATGGCTTACGTCGAAGATGCCAACACCGGCGCGCACCGCCATATGCTCGGCGATGATGCCGGAATACTCGACCGGCATATCCCAGCCGTTGAACTCGACCATTTTCGCGCCCAGTTGGCGATGAACGCCGTTGAGCGCAGTTTTGCGAATTGCGGGAGTGGTCTCGACAGGGGACAAAAGGCCTCTGATTACCGGCAGTAGCTGGGCTGCCGGTAGGAAACTTATGAGCCTAACATGCATGTTGCTCGGGCTTCAAATTAGTGCTGGCTGCTAAGCCAAAAATCCACAAAGCCTCGCCGGCATTACACGCTGGTTCACCGCCCATCGGCACCACTCAAGCCAACTGTGCGCGGTTCGTATCATGCTAGGCTCGTGAGAAACACTTTTGCGTTGGAGGAAACATGCGGAATTTTTTCGCGGCGGTTATCTTGTTATTTGCCGCGAGTGTCCTGGCCACTGGCCAGGAAGGCACGAAGAACGAAATCGCAATAACGGTCGGACGCATGTTCATCAGCGACCAGGGCGTGCCCAACACGAACTTCTTCGATAACACCGTACATTCCGGCAAAGGCTTGTCTTTCGAAGGCGATTATGCGCGGAGGCTGCAGAACTACCGCTGGGGAACGCTTTCGGTTGAAGTTCCCGTCGTCATCAATCCGGACGAAGATCTGAACTACGGGTTAAATCAGGTTCCCAAAGATTACAGCTCAATTTTCGTAACTCCGGCGGCAAGGGTCAACTTCCTGCAGGACTTCGCATTCTCTCCCTGGGTCAGCTTTGGCGGAGGCCTGGCGCACTACACTGCCAGCAAGGACCTGGTCTTTTTTGGCACCAACCCCGGCCATCGGGTGGATAATAGCGGCGCGCTCGAGGCTGGCATCGGGTTCGACGTTAAGATCCCAAGGCTTGATCTCTTCCAGTTTCGCTTCGAGGCGCGTGACTTTTGGACTGGCGAACCACCGATCAACGTGGATACAGGACACACCCGCCAGCACAATTATTTCGTCGGCGGCGGCGCAGTTTTTCATTTCTAGGGCTTAACGGGCGTGCTTGATCTCATCGTAGATCTCCGAGAGCCTTGAGGCTTCCTCCGCCGACCCGCCAAATCGAGCATTCTCGTAATGTTCGGTGAAGTTGGTCACTCGTTGTTTCAGTTGCTCATCACGAATAGCGGCGGCAAATTCTTCAGGCGTTTGCGCCGCTAATTTTTGCCAGCCGCGCCGGGCCAGAATCCTCAGCATTCTTTGGTACCAGATGCTGGCGGCCATCTGTGGGGCCCTTTCCGGACGCCGTGCCAGCCTGAATTTGCGCAAAACCGCAAGTAATCGTGGGACGTTCACGACGAGGATCAGTAACAGAAAAGCTGCGAAAGCCCGCAACACCCATTTCACCGCGGATGGTCCGACGCGCTCCTGAACCTTCCGCGCCCACCCCAGCGTAGCCTCGTACTTTCCCACCGCCCAGGACTGCGCGTGACTAACCAGTTCGCGGCTTCCACTGCTCGCATCCTGAGTCAACCGAAGCTGATGGCCCAGGTCATAGTTGACAATCCAGTCGCGCCAAAACGAGTTCATGGCATCGATATACAACAGAAATCGTCCCCATTTTGTCTGCGCTTTTGCGTCCGCCGCCGGCGTGGGGTCAAACTCCATCCAACCCTCTCCCGGAATGTACGCCTCAACCCAGGAGTGCGCGTCGCTTTCGCGAATGACATATTGCGAAGTCAGATCGTTGAATTCGCCACCCGAAAAACCGTTTACCAGGCGTGATGGAATACCGATCGATCGCAGCATCACCGCCATCGCCGAAGCGAAGTACTCGCAATGCCCCTGCTTGCGCTCAAACAGAAAATTGCTGATCGGGTCCTTCGGCGTGCGGTCGGGGAGTTGCAGCGTGTAACCGTAATGCATGCGTAAATGGTTTTCGACAGCCGAGGCCTTATCCAGCGGACTTGAAAGCGATGCCGTAATCTGTTCCGTCAGCTTCTGAACGCGCGGATCGAGCGCGGGCAATTGCAAATATCGCTTCGGAATGTCGGGCACGTATTTCGCATCCAGACCGCGTGATCCCTTGCCCATCGCACCACGCAGGATCGAATCTGCCTCATAGCGACTAACCGGGTGTTCGTTATCAAGATTGAACACATCTTCTTCGGCGTCTTGCTCAACCGCGCTGTAATTGCCCTGCAGCGTTCTTGGGGTCGCGAGCAGGAAGAAGACATTGCTCAGCAATGGCTCCATCGCAACACGGTAGTGGAGCAGGTGGCCCTTGGGGTGGGTCTCCGGACCCTGTAAATTGAACCTTCCGTCCGCGCCGCGGGTTAGAGTTTTCTTTTCGCGCGTGCTCGCCCAGTTCCTTCCGTCAAACTGATCAAGGGTTACACCCCGCAATTTGAACTGATACGCGCCGGCGGTATCGCCGTCCACGGCGACGTGCATTACGACGGTTTTGGAGCGTTGTATTTCGCCGATGCTGCCGAGTTCCACGCGATCAGAAAAGCCGCTGGCCAGGTCATTTCCGCCGGTAGCGGCACTCATGTACCCAGCGGAAACGCGGGGCAGGAGAAAGAAAATTACGCCGGCGCCTGCGAATATGAAAACCAGCAACAATGGTGCGATTCCTGCTATGGCAAATGACAACTTACGATACGCATGGTGTACCGAAGGTTCGCGGGCCTGCACCGGCGAGTGCTGGGCGGCGTGAAGCATTTCCATCAAAACGAACGTCGCGACTCCAACCAGGATGAAGCCTGCCAGCGCCAGCAAAAATGTACTGTCCACGGTCAGTATGGCAGCGGCCAGCACCATCACAAACGCCAGCGCCGCCAGCAAGTAGTGATCACGATCGCGTTGAGCCGAGAAAAGCCTGATCAGCATGACGAAGAGCACCAGGTGAACCAGCGCTCCGAGAAATGTCTTGCTGATACCAAATTCGTCTGCGAGATAAAACGCGACGCAACCGATAGTGAGAAGATTTGTCCAACGCTCGGAGAGAAGCACCTGCCGGCGTCGCGCAAGAACGTACCCGCGGAAAAGCAATGCGCCGGTAACGAGTAACACGCTCGGAAAATCTAAACGCCCGGTCGAGGCCAGGGTGCCGAACCCGGTGAAGATCAGCAGATAAAGCCCGACATCGAAGTAACGGCGGATCGCCGCCGCCAACGTTAGCTCTCCGGCCTGCTGGTTTCCTGACATGTAATTAGACAAGTATTTTCAAGATTCTGGCCCCAAAGGTAAAGGGTACCGAAGGCACGAAATCTAACATAGGAACGTCGCGAGAAAGGGGAATTGCCGCGTGGCTGAACCACCCTTCGTCTGTGCTAAACTAATTTTTTCACTCCACAATCCTAATCGCACATGCTTCTTTCGAAAGAATATGTGGGCTACTTGGCCCGCGAAACCGTCAAAAGACTGGCTGCCTCAGAATTCATCGAAACCAAGTCTTTGCCTGTAGTTACGGAGAGAGTTCATGCCGCCATGCTGGACGAACTTTCGCTCGAGGACCGGATTAACGACGAAGTCCGAGTTATTCTCGAAGCCTACTCCGACGAGATGCGCAACACCGGCGCAAACTACCAGGAAATGTTTCGCAAGGTGAAGAACGAACTCGTCCGCAAATACAAGGCGGTGCTGTGAAAGCGTGGCCAGCGCAGCAGCTCTCGGAAGGCCCAGGTGGTAGAGCGGCGCTTCGGCGCCGCCTAGCTGGTTTAAGTGGTAGAGCGGCGCTTCAGCGCTGCGTAAGCTGGTTTAAATTAATGTGGGCTTTAGCCCCTGAGGGACGAATCGATTGAGGATCAGCCGCGACAAAGTCAACAAGGTGGCGCACGTCGTGACCGACGCCCTCGCCGGAATCGACGAACTGGACTTCGTCGAAGACCGGAACACCATCCGCCTGGAAGTTCGCAAGATACTTGAAGATCTGCTGAATCAGGAAGCCAAGATAGATCAATCCGCCCGTCAAAAAATTGAAAGCCAGAAACGTACCATCCTCGAAGGCAGCCAGGAGTGGGACATCCTTTACCGCAAGTATTACAACGAGGAAGTGAAGAAGCTGGGCGTGTAGAGCTGGCTGTGCCTCAAAAATCCCGTCGCGCGTCGCACGTCGCGGTTCCAGGCGCAAAAATTAGGGTCGAGCTTATATCTGCATATCTGCACAGGGCTTAAAGTCCTCAAGAAACGCGAGGAGTCCGCAAACATCTCGGCCGCCACGACACATCCTTCAATTCTCGAACGCATTCTAGGAATGATGAGTGAAATCGCGCCTGATTTCGACAATCACTGGGGGTGTCAAGGGCATTTTTCTCCCTCGACTGGAAGGAGAAAATATTTCCTTGCCTTCCAGCCCCTATGCGTGAGGGAAGGCGTTGGGTGGTGCCCCGCGGAACTTGCATGGTTCCATCTCGGTTGCATCCTTATTGAGTAGCGACGACGTTGATCGGTTTCTGGAGCTGGCAAGCCGCGGCGGTTGCTTGGTTGGCAACACATAGATCTATCTGAGGCTCGTGGCCTAGAGCTTTTTCGGGTTGTCCGAGAGGGTATAGGGATTACACGGAGGCTAAAGTGCCCGCTGGGCGCTTCACGCCTACAGGCGTTAAGAATACTCACTCTCGAACCCGAGCGTCTCGAGAACCGATCCGCCACTCTCCGAGGAAAAATCACCGGAGATGGAAAAGGCTCTTACCCGAGACGCTCAAGCGGCTTGCGAGTTCAGTTTGTTGATGTCGAAGTCCTCTCCCTTCTTCCACAGTGTCAGCGTAATAGCTGCAATCTTGCGTGCCAGGGTGAGGCGCACCATGGTCGGCTTGATGCCTTTGGCGAGCGAGCGCTGGTAAAACTCCTGGAACGGTCCGGGCTGCACACTGGCCCGGGTGGCCGCGCCTTTAAACAGGCCTTTCAGATCATGGTTGTAATCCTTGTTCAAGCCGCGAATCGTCGCCTGTTTTTTGCGCCGCCGTACTTGCCCTTTTACGTAGTGATATTCCCCGCTGTCGCGGGTTTCCAGCCCCAGTCCGCTATAGGTCCACAGTTGGCGCTTGCTGCGAAAACGATGTGGAGTCTGAATCAATGCCACCGCCAAAGCGGAACGAATCGGTCCCAAGGAGGGAATCTTCCGTAGCTTGGCAGTGATGGCATGTTCGCGACTCTCCGTCAGCAGTTCTCGCCGAGCTTGCTGGCGCAAGTGCTGCAGCATGTCCAATTGCTGATAGAGTTGCTCGGCTCGCCGGCGAGTTCCGGCTTCGGGGATTTTTTCCAGCCTTGGCTGGATGTGGCGTATAGTAAACGTCCGCCGGCACTCGGGATCGCACAATGACGCTAGATAGCTTTCAGGCGATTCATGACCCCGGAAAGATCTTTAACGATGGTCAGATAACTTCGGGCTAGTTCGCGCAGCATGCGTACGCCGGTTTCGCCGTGGTACACGGGCTTGAGGTCCTTGAGGCGCATGCCGTTCGCGAGTTTCCCATCCTCGACCTTGTTACTTTTGTTTCCATGTTTGAGCGTGGATCGTCGCGGATTGCACACCAGGACCTCAGTTACATGCGAGCTTGAGTAACTCGTAAATCCAGGCTGCCCAGGTGCCTTCTTCGAAGGTTACGAATAGGCTGCCGCGCAGTCCAGCCAAGAACTCCAGAAGTGTAGAGGCTTTTGTTTCCAGAATGGATTCCATGATGACCTTGCCCTGGGAATCCACCACGGCTATTGAGATCGTTGCTTGATGAACATCCAGCCCAATATACTTTTCACCGCTCATTGAGGGTGCTCCTTTCGTAGGTGATCATCCCGAACGATGACAACCTACTCCAAAAGGGGCGCCCTCTTATAATGCGATTTCATTAGTTATTGGGGAAACCGACCTTGTAAGGGTAAACTGGAGCACCCAAACGGAGAAATACGTGGAACAAGCTCTCACAAGTGGCGTTCTCGTAGAGGCCCAGCCCAAGCCAAAACGCAAGCGGATGCTCTTGAAGTGGTCGCTCTTTACGACTGCTCTGTTGCTTACTTATTTCATGTGGCAGTTTGGTTCCGGCTTCATCGCGGGTGCGCGGCTTTCCGACGACGCCGTGCGGCGCTTTCATTCGCAAGTGGATTCGGGAGCCTACGATGAAGTGTTGCGGGAGTCTGACGATGATTTCCTGAACTCCGAGAGCGATAAAGAGTTTCTGAAAATGCTCGCTGGTATCCACTCAAAACTGGGCGTCTCACGTGGCTCAACTCGCACGAATATCTCCGTGACTGTCAGTCCCAACGGAACATCTATCAAGGTCACCTACCAGAGCACATTCAAGAAAGGGAACGCGACCGAGACATTTACATGGCGGAAGGCAGCAGGTGGTGGCCTTAAGCTCCTTAGCTACAACGTCCAATCAAACGTATTTATCTCGAATTGACGCGCTACCCGTCCGAAGGAATTCACTCAATCTCTTGATAAATCGCCTCTCTGACGATGTCGGCGGTGTCAAGCGTTTTCCACCAAACCACAGCATGGACTCGCAAGTAGTGCCTTTTCGGCTCTAGTGGAACAAAACATAATCCAACATCGGGCTCCGCCACGTAATCTCTTCGGGTCAGAACATCGGTTCGACCCATGCATCTCTTCGGTCTCGGACTGCGATCATGATTACTAGTTCAGACTCCTCCTGAGGAGGAGCGGGATACCCAATCAATATCTCGGTGTTCTACTGCACACCATAGCGATTTCCGGGCTCTCCCGCGTGCGAACCGAACCTTTGCAACTGCTGGTAATCCCAACCCCGACGCCACATCCAGTACAAACGAACCGCCAGCCTGCGTGCCATCGCGACCTTTGCCGTGTTTCGTCCACGCCGCTGCATCAGGTGGAAATATTTACTACGCCACTCGGGCACACTACGGACCGTTGCCTGCGCGGCCTCGACCAAAAGAAAACGCAGCATAGAACTTCCTTGTTTGGTGATGTGACCTAAGCGCCTGCGGTTTCCACTGGACTTTTCCAGCGGCACCAGCCCCAGGTAACTCGCAACCTGCTTGCCGCAATGAAAGCGTTCCGCATCTCCGATCAGCAAAACGAAGGCGAGCGCGGTCAAAGCGCCCACACCAGGATGTGTCCTCAGGCGTTGGGCTTCCGGGCACTTCTCGGCTTCGCACTCGACCGCCCGCGTCAGTTCCAGAATGGTTGGGTTGAGTTGATCCATCAACTGAAGTAGATCGTGGCGCCGCCGGCTTGCCCATCGGCCCAGTTCAAACGACTCCAGTTGCTGTCGTCCGCGCTCTCGCCACAACCTCTTCTTACAACGCAGCCCTTCGTTAAAGCCACGCTTGGGAACTGAGAAATTTATCTACTTGTCCTCGTCCTAACAATTCGGTGACGATGCCAGAGCAGTTGTCTCAGATCCCTGTTCTCCGAACTCGGCACCCAGATACGAGGAAACCGGTCTTCCACCAGCAACTGCAGATCAGCTGTGCAGCGTCCCGGTCCGTCTTGAGCTTGAGCAGCCGCATTCGAGCAATGTGAGAGGATTCAAGCAAGAGACCCAAATGGATTCTCCGACGAATGTTTAACCGCCGCAGCCCTAGCTTCCATTCCGATTCGCACCTGCGCACCGTGGCCCGCAAGCTCGCGGTAGAACTGCTCCGCCTGTTCCCGGTTCTGCAGACGTGCTTCTCTGAATTCGCCTGTCTCTGTATCTACTGACGCTAGTTGCTGAAACTCGGGGTGGTAATCGACTCCTATAATGATCATCGTTCGGCTCCTTTCTCCCGAGCCTGTTGGTTGAATTAGCGCCACCAACTTTACTCGGAGCTGGGAGCCGACATCGTTGTGAAATCCCGATAACACTCATTGACTAGATTCCACGGACAACGCAATTACGACTCCGTCCTCGCGAGATAGATAATAAGGCGTGGATCGCCCCGCACTTTCGGACTTCATCAAATCTGCCGCCGTAATCGCCGGCTTCGACCTATGCGGCATCGCGCCCGTCCGCGAGTTCCCCGAACTTGCCCGCTTCCCCGAGTGGATCGCGAACGGCCATGCCGGTGAGATGAAGTATCTCGAATCGCGCAACGAAGCTGGCGAACTGCGGCGGGCTTCCCTGCAATCAGCATTTCCCTGGGCGCGCAGCGTGATCGTTTGCGCCATCAACTACAACACGGCACAGCCGTACTCCACTCAGCTGAACACGCCGGGTCGCGGCTGGATATCGCGTTACGCATGGAGCCGCGAGGATTATCACGACTCAGTGCTGGGTCGCTTGCGCGACGTGGAAAGAAAGATAAGGGAGGCCAGCCCACCTCTCGCAAATTCGGCGAAAAGTGGGGCACCCGCCGGCGACAATTCAATCGAAACCCGCTCCTACGTTGACACCGGTCCTATCGTCGAACGCGTTTACGCAAAATATGCAGGCGTGGGCTGGCTGGGCAAGAACACCTGCGTCATCAATCAGAAGATCGGGTCTTGGCTTTTTCTGGGTGTCATCGTCACCTCGCTCGAACTCACACCTGATCTGCCTGCCGCCGATCGATGCGGAACTTGCACCCGCTGCATTGACGCCTGTCCGACTCAGGCCTTCATCGCACCTCATCAACTCGACTCGAACAAATGCATTTCATATCTAACGATCGAAAAGCGCGGCTCGATCCCCGAAGAGCTGCGCACCGGCATGGGACATCACGTATTCGGCTGCGATATCTGTCAGGATGTTTGCCCCTGGAATCGTAAAGCTCCTGCGACTGACAAACCTGAGTTTCAGCCGCGCGAGGGTTTGGTAAATCCGGCGCTTGATTGGCTGGCAGAGATATCCGAAGAAGACTTCAGGCAAACGTTCCGCAACTCTCCGGTCAAACGTACCAAACGCAACGGGCTTCGCAGAAATGCCCTGATCGCCATCGGCAATGCCAAAGACCGATCGCTGCTCCCGGTGTTGGATCGCGCCATCAACGACCCAGATGTAAACGTCTCTGACGCGGCCAAGTGGGCCAGGGAACAGATCGAGACGCACAGCGGCTAATTGTTGACGACTCTCGCCAGCTAGCGTACGCTGTGGCGCGCCCTTTCGGACGCCTTAATCAATTCGCGCTGGAGGTAACACATGGTTCCACTGACCGCGTTGTGGCTTCCCATTCTGCTTTCGGCTGTGATTGTTTTTATCGCCAGTTCGATCATCCACATGGCGATTCCCATCCACAAGAACGATTACCGCAAGCTGCCCGACGAAGACAAGGTGCTAGATGTGCTGCGCTCCACCGGGGTGACCGCGGGTCGGGGCTACATCATGCCTTTTTGCGATCACAAGAACATGAAATCGCCGGAGGTGGTCGAAAAATTCAAGCGCGGCCCTGTCGGCATGCTCACCGTCAGGCCAAGCGGTCCGCCGGCCATGGGCAAATCCCTCGGCCAATGGTTCATCTACTGCATCGTAATCAGCTTCTTCACCGCATACCTGACCAGCCGCACCCGCACTCCGGGTACCGAATACCTGGAAGTGTTTCGCGTAGCCGGCACTTTCGCGTTCGCGGCTTACTCTCTCGCGTTCATTCAGGACGCCATCTGGAAGGGCGAAAACTGGGGCGTCACTTTCAAACACGTCTTGGACGGCCTTGTTTACGGACTGCTGACCGCCGGCACATTCGGCTGGCTATGGCCGAAATAAAGCTTAAGAGACATTGAAACGACAAACCGGTTTCTGCGGCACGTTATAATCTGGGTAGAGCCTCGCTTATCCGGGCATTCGTCCGAAAAGGCTCATCAGGAGTGTCCATGGCGTTGCAGAAGACTGACAATATCTGGCATAACGGCAAGTTCATCCGCTGGGAAGACGCGAACATTCACGTGATGTCTCACGTGGTCCATTACGGGTCTTCGGTATTTGAGGGCGTGCGCTGCTATACGCCTTCCTCCGGTCCGGCGATTTTCCGCGCCGAAGAGCACATCCAGCGACTGCTCGATTCTGCAAAGATCTATCGCATGGACGTCGCGTTCACCCGCGATGAACTGATCGCGGCGATGGTGGAGTTGATCAAGATTAACGGGGTGTGGCCCTGCTACCTGCGTCCGATACTCTTCCGCGGATATGGTGACGCCGGAGTTTCGCCTAACAATTGCCCGGTTGAGGCATACATCGTCAACTACCCCTGGGGCAAATACCTCACGCAGGATGACTCCGGTGTGGATGTCTGCGTCTCCTCGTGGACGCGAATCGCGCCCAACACATTGCCGGCACTTGCAAAATCCGGCGCGAATTACATGAACTCGCAGCTTATTCGGATGGAAGCCATGGCCAACGGCTATGTCGAAGGCATTGCGCTCGATACCCACGGTTACGTAAGCGAGGGATCCGGCGAGAATATTTTTCTTGTGCGCAATGGTCAGTTGCAGACCGCCCCCCTTGGCAACTCCGTGCTGCCAGGAATTACCCGTGACTCTGTGTTGAAGCTGGCGCGTGACCTGGGAATTCCGGTGGCTGAAGCCGGCATACCGCGCGAAATGCTTTACATCGCTGACGAAGTTTTCTTCACCGGCACGGCTGCAGAAATCACGCCCATCCGCTCAGTCGATCGAATCACTGTCGGCGATGGTTCGGTAGGTCCCATCACGCGCCAGTTGCAGCGTGAGTTTTTCGCCATCGTGCGCGGCGAAAAAGCTGACCGATTCAACTGGCTGACGCCTGTGCCTGTGAGCAGCAAACAGCCGGTTGGAGTCTAAAAGCAGTTGCCAGTTGCCAGTTCTTAGTTCCCGCAGTGGGGCTCAGCGTCTTCACCCGGGATCGCCTTGCAACTGGTCGTTAGGAACTGCTCACTGACAACTGACCACTAGCAACTGACAACTGCCCCTGCCCGCTGCTCCTCTGCTATACTCCCTGCGCAAGTCCAACTCAGGAGGATGCGCATGCGTTTTCGAGCGTATTGCTTGCTTTCCACCGCCATCGCAATGGGATTGGCACTTCAGAATGCTGGCGCAGAAGACCAGATGGTCCACGCCGCAATGTCTACCAGCAAATTCGTGAATTTCCCCGGGCTGCCAACTTGCCTGACTCTGTCGGTGCAGCGCGGTGATCCTTCAAACGGCCCGTCAGTCATTCTTGCGAAATTCGCAAAAGGCTGCGCTGTCCCCTGGCACTGGCACACTGCCGATGAGCAACTTATGATCGTCAGCGGCAGCGGCAAGGTGGAAATGAAGGATAATCCAGCCGCGTCGGTCCACAGCGGCGACTATGTGTTTCTTCCCGCGAAGCATCCTCACCAGTTCACTTGTGTGGCTGCTGCCTGCACTCTGTTTATCGCCCCTTCAGGAGCATTTGATATTCACTATGTGGACAAGGATGGCAAGGAGATTTCCCCCGATGAGGCGCTGAAGAGCAAAATGAAAGCTCCCATGAAAAAAGGCATGAAGATGTAGTCTGCCGGGCCTGCTCACGGGCCTTTTCCGTTTGCGACCGCCTTCCCCCGTACGAAGGAGTGCTCAACATGGAAGAGCGAATCCGCTTTATCACCCACCGCGGCCAGCAGGTCCTTCTGGTTGATGTCACGAACTGTACGACGGCGGAAATGATTGAATTGGGCCGCCTGGTCCCAAGTTATGTCTCATCGGAGCCGCGCGGCTCAGTTCTTCTGCTCGCGGATTTCAGCGGATCGAAATTTGACAAAGCCGCAGTCGAAACGCTGAAACAAGCCACGGTCTTTGACCGTCCTCATATAAAGCGCTCAGCTTGGGTTGGTGTAGAGGGTATGCCCAAGGTGTTCTATGAAAATCTCAAAGCTTTCTCGCAGCGCGATTTGCCTACGTTCCAGACCCGCGAACAGGCCTTGGACTGGCTGGTGTCGGAAGATAAGATGGCCAGCGGACAGTAGAAGCAGTGGCTAGTTGTTAGTTGTCAGTTGTCAGTTGTGAGTGGGCAGTGGGCGGCCGCCTGATATGAGCGTCATTTTTGTTTGGCTATTGACGCCTGCGATTTGCGAAAAAGATTAACTGAGAGTCGATCACTGCCAACTGACTACTAGCCACTGACAACTGTTTTTCAGCTTCGCCACCTCAGCGTCACAGGCCCCGCGATCGGATGCTTCATCTCGCTCCCGCTGCTTTTGGCTTCCAAATGCGCTGCTTTCAATCCGAAATACCATTTCGCCGGGCGGTCGGCATCGTCGATTAACATCAAGTGCGGATTGGTTTTCAGCCCTTCGCTCTGCAGTTCCATCGTCCAGCGGTCCTGCTCCACAAATTTCGCAAAGACGAATTTCAGCAGCGATGGCGCAAACGGAAACCAGCGGAAGAGATTCCAGCAGGCGACAACATCAATGCGGCACCGATCGCGCGTGATCGGCGTGACCGTCGTCAGCGATGAAAACCAATACTTCCCTGCCCGGATGGTCTCGTATCGCAAATTGGGCAAAACGAAGTCGATGGTTGTTGTAATCGAATCCGTATCGGCGTACATCCGTAATAACTTATACGGCGCGCTGTTCGAACTAGGCGTGTGCGCGCTCATGCGGAAGCCGTTCGGAATCGGCTCAAACTGCTTCTGCTTTTCGTGAATGCTGTGGCGGCTGCGCCACCACCATGCCTGATGCACAAACGGCCCGTGCGCCGGATCCATCAGGCCGATGATGCCGTGATCGACACTGCAGGGCAGATCGGCGGTGAGGTATGCCGTCTTGAATTTCTCCGTGAACATAGGAACGCGGGGGCATTCCAGGTCCGGCGCCGCACGCACAGTGAACCCGGCGCCGGCTGGCCCGGGATCCGGAATGAACACCCAGAGAAAGCTTTCGTGCTCCTCGCAGGAGAAATTCCCGGCGTAAATGCGGTCAACTTTAAAATTCTGATCCGCGGTCAGCGAAGGAATGACTTGGCACTGGCCGCTGTGCGCATCAAATCGCCAGCCGTGATAACTGCATTCAACCTGCCCGCCATCGAATTGCCCGCACGAGAGCGGCATGCCCCGGTGGGGACAGGCATCACGCAGCGCAAAAGGCTTGCCCGCCTGATCGCGGCCGATCACGAGAGGAACTTCAAGCAGCGAGGCCTTATGCAGACTTCCCGACTTCACGTTTTCCGAGGACAGCGCGCGGTACCAGAAGCCGGTTAGCATCAGCGAGTCCGGCGCTTCGCGCTTGGGCAGGTCGGCAGTGGCCATGAGAAAGGCCAGCGTAACACAACGAATCGTGTGGGTCGGACATTCCTGTTCGACGATTTTGGTTGTGACTTCCACCGGGCGTTAACTTTTGATCACAGTTTCAGTCGGACAAGAATGTCCGACCCACACGGCCTGTGCCGAACCTGCCACCGACGAATATACTCTTGCTCAATTCGCGAACTTGTATTCTCATAACTCAACAACTCTCAGACTTAATAACCCATGAAACTCGGCGGATTTCTATTGCTGCTTTCGGGATGGGGCATTGTCGTCGCGGCGCTCGCGCTGCTGCACGGCGGCGCTGTTTCTGCATTCATTTTGGCCGGATTCGGCGTTGAAATTATCGGCCTGGCGCTCGTGATGCGAGCTCATCTGCCCGCGTCTGAGGACAACGGATGAGCGTCGAGATTTCGTTCACCCTCTGCCTGGTCTTTATTTTGTTAGTTCCGTTCGCCATCGCGGGGCTTAGCCTGATCAACGCCGCGCTGGGCCGATCGCGCAGCGCAGCGCATTTCATGACCGCGTCCCTATGCCTGGTCGCCGTCGCAGCACTGATCTACTTCGCGGCGGGCGGCGCGATCAAGGAGGGGCTGTATTCCGTTCCCGTGTGGGCCTTGACGGAACCGAAGGGACCCTTGCAACCTACCGGTATCTTCTTCCGTAGTATGCCGTGGGGAACAGCCGCATCTTTGCCGGCTTTGCTGATGCTGGTCAGCGTTGCACTCTGTTCCGTGATTCCCATGGGCGCCTCTGGAGACAGATGGCGGATAGGTTCTGCCTCCGTCTCAGCCGTTCTTCTCGCAGGGTGCACTTTTCCTATTCTATTCCGACTTCTCGCTACCCTATATGACGTCTCTGGAGTTCCGCGGCTCCCAGGCACCGTGGACGCCGGCGGTTCCGGATTCATCAACGTCGCTGGCGGGCTCACCGCTCTCTCTATCACATGGCTTCTTGGCCCCCGCCATGGGAAATATTCCTCAAACGGGGTGCCGGCGGCGATCCCCGCGCACAACGCCGTGTTCGTCCTGTTTGGCTGCATGCTGGCCTGGGTAGGATGGCTCGGACTTAACGCCGCCGGGGCGATGCTCTATACCGGAGGCAAACCAGAGCAGTCTGTTCTGGTGATACTGAACACCACGTTCTCCGCCGCCGCAGCCGCACTGGCCGCAGCTGCCGTAACCCGTATCCGCTATCGCCGACCGGACGCGTCGCTCATTGCCAACGGCTGGATGGCGGGACTAGTCGCCAGCAGTGCCGGCTGCGCCACGTTCAAACCAGCGATCGCGATTCTGGTGGGACTTGTCGCTGGAGCGTTAGTTGTCTTCTCAGTCGAGTGGTTCGAACTCGGATTGAAAGTTGACGATCCCTGCGGATCAATTTCAGTACACGCGGTCTGCGGCCTTTGGGGACTGATGGCGGTGGGAATATTGTCGGGAATTCCGGGCCAGTTCATGGCACAAATTGTCGGTATCGCCACTCTGGTCGGCTTCGTTTTCCCGATGACTTACGGCCTGAACTGGCTGCTGAACCGCTTTATTCCGTATCGTGTCTCACCCGATGGCGAGCGCCAGGGGCTTGATCTGCACGAGCTCGGAGCCGACGCCTACCCCGAGTTCGTCGTTCATTCTGACGAGTTCCTGCAGAGATAAGCAAACTTCATTTCCACGGATCAACACTGATTAACACGGATTTCTTTTTGAGATTCTTGAATCCGTGAAATCCGCGTTCATCCGAGGAGATGACGGTGATCGCGTTAATCCGCGGCCACGAAATTTATTTATCTTTCTTCCGCCACGTATGCAATTTGCTGCTTGTAGATGAACAGATTGGGCTGGTCTTTCCGCGTCAGCCGCAGCATGTTGCGATCATAGTATTCGATCCACCCGCGCAGCTTCTCTCCAGTCACCAGCTTGATCAAAACGGAGCTTTGCTTCTCGGTGAGTTGCTTGAGATAAGCCGCTTCTTCGTTCGTAGATTCTGGAGGAGCGCTTTTCGATTTTCGCGGACCGCTGTCAGAGAACGGCATCCGTCGATTCTATTCCTTTCACTACGGGCCAACCTAGAACGAAATCTTCAATCCCCACTCCACCGAGCGCGGCGCACCGGCAGCGCTCATTCCCGATTGCAGTGAGGCGCGATTTGATCGTCCGGTAACTCCGGAGACCGAAGTTCCGCCGACTGTGTTCTGCGGCTGAAGCGCGGTCGCCCAGGGCGACAAGCTACCTGCGCCGAAATTTAGAACGCCGTTTTGCGTGTTGCCGGGCAAATCAAAATTGGCGAAGTTCAACGCATTAAACAGAGCGATGCTCGGCACAATTGTGACGCGCTCTCCAAGTCTATGTTCCCATCCCAGGCGAATGTCGAAGGTCTTCAGCCAGCCCATGCCAGCGGGATCCGGAACTGCAGCCGCCAGCGGCTGCATGACTCCGCCCAGTTGCTCCAGATCCTGTAAGGAGAAAACGCCGGCCGTGATCAACTGCTGCCCCGCAGGCGTTTGCGGATTGGTCCCGCCGGCAGTGTTTGAGTTATATGTGTTGATGAAACTCTGCAGTCCACTCGCCTTGATGCTTCGCATGTAAGAACCGACATTGCTGCCGGGAATGATGTCGCCCGTAGTGCCATCGCCATTCCAGTCGGTGACCAGAACTTCTGCCGCGCCCGAAGTCTGCTGGAACCTCAGCGTCGCCGGCAATGGGCTCAGAAGGTGGCTAATGAAACTCACCTGCAGGGACTTCTGCAGATCAAAGTGTGCGCCGATCGAGAACTGATGCGTACGATCGAGCGCACTGGGCCCGGTGAAACGGTCAGGATTGGCGTAGTCGGTCGCCGGATGCGCGAGCGAGTCATCGTCCGATTGGCTTACATAGCGGGAATGCGAATACGAAAATTGAAAGCTTGCCCGTTGAACGCCGCGGCTAAAGTTCGTGATCTGCTGCTTCAGGCTCACGATCTCCCCGCTATAGACCGATCTCCCCTCGGGAAAGTTCATCACGTTGACGCCCAGATTCGGATGGAGTCCGGGAAACGCGCAGAATGGGCAAGGCGCGCCACCGGTAACCTGCGCCGGGCCGCCAATGCCGGCATTGCCATAGGCCGCCAGCGCACCTGCCGGACCAAGCTTTGCCACCATGCAGCTGACCTGACCTGGACCCGCAAGGCACGCGTTCGCGGTCTGTGCTGCGTCGCGATCAGAGGCTGCGTTCGTAGCATCGAATGTGTTGGCTGAGCCGCCCTGATTCACATCAAGGCCCAGTAGCGTCCGTGTGCTGACATCGCGGACATAATCCAGCGTCAAGACCAGCCCTGGCCAGAGTTCATGCTGCACTCCGACATCGAACTGCGCGGTACGCGGTGTCTGGTAATTGGGCGCGAGCAGGCTCAGTCCGTTGACGTAGGGTCCGGCATACGCGCCGGGGTTCCCGATGTAGCTCGCATTGGTTCCGGCGGCTGCCGTCGTGGCTGCCTGATAAGCCTGCTGTAACGCAATCGCCTGCGGCCCGGCCAAACCGATAGATTCGCCACACCAGGTCGGAGATACTGTGCCATTTACGTTAACGAGTCCGGCGCCGCCCGCCAAAGTACTCCCTGCAACCCCGGCATTCGGCCACTGTATCTCTCCCGGAGCGCCGCCAATGCAGGCTGCCGGAGTGCTCACCAAAGTGCCTTGCGCCAGCCGTAAAGGCCGATCGAGAGCGGCGTTCCCGAATACTGAATTGTCGTAGAAGAGTCCGGCACCGGCCCGGACGATCGTTTTCCCGCTGGAACTCGCGTCCCAGGAAACGCCAACCTGGGGTGCAAAGTTCAAATTCGGCTGCCGAACTTTGGCTCCTAGCCCAGGCCCCCAGGAATTCAGCGCAGGAATCGCGCCCAGATCGCTGTCGCCTCGGCCCGTATCGCGAAGCCAGTGAAGTCCATAGGTCAAGGTGACACTTGGCTTGATTTTCCAGGTATCTCCGCCATAAAGGTCGATCTGGTTATCGGTAAGTCCGCCGCCTGGAAATCCGAACGCAGACTTCTCGGTCGCAAAACCTTGCCCATTGCCTAGAAACGCCCATTGCACGGGGTAGCTCAAGGGGTCTGCGGGATCGCCCGTCGAACCGAAAACGCCCGCAGGAAGCACTACGCTACTGGGGTCTGAAAGCGAGGGCGCGAGTGAATAACGCGCGTCGAATCCGCCGACCGTAATGCGGTTGAAACTCGCGCCTACATGAAAGATATGGTTGTTCCAGACCCGGCTGCCGTCATATCTGAATTGCAGGTCGGACTGCTGGGTCTGTTGCGATGCGAATGGACTTGGCCCGGCGCAGTAAAGAGAACCTGGCTCACACTGGCCTTGTGTTCCGCCGCCGATGTTCACGGTTGGGAGCAGGGGCGCAGTGATCGCCACTCCAGTACTCGGCTGGCTGATGACGTTCTTGAATTTCAGATACTCGAAGCGGAGCGAATGAACAAAGTCGCCTGAATTGAAATCGACGCCTAAAGCATTCGATGGAGTATTGTTTTTCGTCTGATACGCCTGCAGGCTCGGCCCTTGGCCAAATGGAGCCACGTTGCTGCTGCGATCGTAACTGAAGCGGTAAAAGGCACGCGCATTCTCGGACAAGTTGTAGTCCACTCGGTCCGTCGTTTCAAATTCTCGAAACGGCTCTTCGATTGTCGTCGCGGCCGGCACTAACGAACTGAATGGTCCTGCGAAGAGCACAGGGTTCGCCAGGTCCTGCTTGTTGCGTTGCACGTCAGCAAAAAAGAAAAGCTTGTCGGGAATGATTGCGCCACCCAGATTTCCACCGTATTGTTGCCGCCCCCAGTCGTTGCTGTGGCCCCCAGGCAAGCTGGCAGAGAGCACGTCGCCATTGCGATAGAAGCCAAAGAGGTTCCCATGCAGGTCGTCGCCGCCGGAGCGGGTTACGATGTTTACTGAGCCGGGCGTGAGCAACTGATCTGAAATTGGCGCCAGTACTCCGCCAAACCTGAACTCCTGCACCGCGTTGAGAGGAATATTTTGGGTTACAAATCCGACTGATTCATCAGCGGCAGCCACCCCGTCAACATCTACACGCGGAGACGTACGCCCGATTCCACCTGCGAACGACAAGGATAACAAGCCATTTTTCGTTGGATCAAAAGCGCCGGCGTCATCGAGCTGAATGCCCGGCTCAAGCTCCCCAGATTGTAAAAAGTTGAGACCATCAAACGGCAATTCTCCGTGCCTGCCGGGTTCCACCACACCTGGAACCGGCAATGGGTCCAACTTGATTTCAATCGTCGTGGGAGCGTCTGCGCGGGTCGTCAGAATGGTGGTGGCGGAAACGAAGGAACGAGCTTCGACTCGCAGAGCAAAGTCGGTCACAGCCAGCGTGGCTGAAGTATACTTTCCGTCCGCATCGGTGGTAACACTGGTGGTTTGTCCGGTGGTTTTGTTGGTGATGAAAACCTTTGCGCCGCTGATCGGGCCGCCTTTGCTGGAAGAGACGGTACCGCTGATGGTCGCAGTTCCTGCGTCCTGAGCGACGGCGATAGCCAGAAAGCAGGCGAAAACCACGCAAAAGAAACCAAGGCCCCACAGTAATGGCCGCATTAAACACAAGTTTCCTGACACCATTCTCATGGGCAATTTCTGATTCACCTGAGGATTGAAATTTTCGGCGCCTGACAATTGTCTCTGCGCTTACCGCAAATTGCAAACTGCTGGAACCGTGGGGCCGTTGGACACAAGGTTCTGATCGCGCTCCGTTAAACCTCTTTACATCTGGTCAAGCAAGAGGCCCGAAGAAACGCTGAAGGAACTCTCCCCCTGGCCGTACAGATGTGGCGTCTGCCGCGGATGGTTGCCAGCATCCCTAGTGTATCTTCGATGTGTAGTATCCGGCGCGATGTCGAGTTTTGTAATCGCTTGCGTCTGAGACTCCATTCAGTTTGACTTCTATCCGGCGGAAATCGGAATCCGCCAGCCGTTGCACCGGGTAGTAAGCCAGCAAATACTGTGTGCGTAGCTCGTCGCTGATGGTGCGGAAGGCTTCGTCGAGTTGCGACATGGTGGTCGCGTAGAAGTACTTACCCCCGGTATCTGATGAAAGTTGGATCAGCGCATGTTCTCCGCCAGTATCCCTGCCGGCGCTGGCCTCGATCGGCACGACGATAATGCTATACACAATCGCTTCCGAGATTTGGGCCGCCCGCAACGCCTCCTGGTAGTCTGTCTTGCTTACGGTATCGCCACCGTCGGTAATGATCACCATCACCTTGCGCCCCTCGCGGCTTTCAAGCGCCTCCGATCCCACAAAGACCGCGTCGTAAAGAGCGGTGGCTGAGCCCAATTGAAGATGATCCACTCCGCGGTCGATTGTTCTTAAGTCCGAGGTAAACGGAACTGTCTGATCGACCACTTCACTGAATCCGTAAATCGAGAGCGCATCCACGGGACGTAGTATTGCGTGCGCAAAACGACGCGCCGAGTTCAGCTCCAGCGCCAGGTCCTTGCGAGTACTCAGGCTGGTGTCAATTGCCAGCACGATCGAGAGCGGAAGCTCCGACTCCTTACCGAAGACTGATATCTTTTGCGGATGATCGTCTTCAAGGATCTGAAAGTTGTCCTTGCTGAGATTCCCCACCGGTGCGCCGCGATCGTCGGTGACGGTCACGAAGATGTTGACCAGCTTTACGTCCACCTTGAAAGTAGAGTCGTTGGTCCCGGCGGGACTGTCGGACTTTGGCGAAGACTGATTGGGACTGCCCGCCCATGGCGGTTTCGGCACCGTGCCGGAAGACTGCGCCTGGCACACAATCGTGGCAGCTAAAATCAGGGACGAAAGCAGTATTTTCATGCGGGGCTACTCACTTGGATGCAGGCATCTTCGAAATCGTGCCTGCCGTGAGTTGCTCGGGAAAGGGCTCACCGTCCGCCCACACGGCGCCGTCCGCAAAGTGTTCTTTCTTCCAGATGGGTACCGTCTTCTTGAGGGTGTCTATCAACCAGCGGCATGCCGCAAAGGAGGCCCCGCGATGGGCCGAGGCAACCACGATGAGAACGCTGGTCTCGCCAATCTCAAGATGACCCAGGCGATGAATGATCGCGACATTACTGATTTCAAACTTTGCGCGGGATTCTTTGGCAAGGTCTTCCAACTGCTTGAGCGCCATTTCTTCGTAGGCTTCGTATTGCAAAAACAGCGTTTTACGTCCGCGCGAATGATTTCGGACAATCCCCTCAAAAACCACGGCAGCGCCATCTGGCGGCTGCTTCAGTTGTTCAAGAATGGAGGTTGTTTCGATGCGATCGTGTGTTATTCGAACGCGCGATTCATTGGAACTTAGGTCCGGGGCCGAACCGCCGCTCACTGGCGGCAGCAAAGCTATTTCGTCGCCTGGGTGGAGCGGCGCGTCGATAGCGCAATATTCCTGATTGATCGAAATGGCTAGGGCGTGCGCCATTTCACGAAGGCCGGCAATCCGCCCCCGGTAGTGCTCGATAACATCGGCCGCAATGGCCTCTTCCGGAACATTGATTTCTTCAAAGCTGCAGCCAGCAAGGTCTTTGACAACGCCGAAGAATAGGACGCGGACCTTCATTGAACTGCATACAGTTTATCGCGAAAGGCCAGATTGGCAGGGAATGCCCGCAATGCAAAAAATAGCCTGACAGTTAGTCAGGCTATCGTTGATTGCCAAAGTTCGAACGGGGTTAGTTTTTCGGCCTATCCTTGTTGTCCTTGTTGTCCTTGTTTCCGTCATTGTTGCTCTTCTCGGGTCGAGATTGCTCGGCGCGAGAGGGACGCTCCTGCCCATTGCCTGAAGGACGGGCTTGCGGCCGAGACTCGCTTTGCGGCGGCGGTGCAGGCCGCGACTCTCGCTGAGGAGCAGGTTCAGCTCGATCAGGCCGAGGGGCCGGAGCTTGCCGGGTCTCTGGAGGGGCCGCCTGGTGACGGTTTTCTGAAGGCGGAGCCGGTCGGTTATCAGGTGCCGCTGTCTCCCGCCGATTGTCAGGAGGGCTCGGCCGATTTTCTGGCGGAGCCGGACGGGTGTCCGGAGCCGTGGGTCGGGGTGCCCGTGACTCTGGCGCCGGTGTATTATCTGGGTGCGCATTCCCGCCGGGTGCGTTTGTACTGCGATCGGGCTGGCCTTGATCCGGCCTGTTGGACGGGGGTCGCGGAACTCCGCGCCCTTCAGGATTGTTATTACGACCGGGATTATTGTCTCGACCGTTCGCCTTACCTGCATTGTTATTATCCGAAACATTCGGACGGTTATCCGGCGCTCCGGGGCGTGGCGCTTCACCACGTTGTGGTTCTCCAGCTGCATTCGGATTCGGTCGTGGTGCCGCTTCACCGCGATCGGGTTGGTTGTTGGCCCCAGCGCCAGGGCGTGGACCTGCTCCGGGGCGCGGAGCGTTGTTATTTTCCGGGCGATTCTTGTCAGCCGATCCCGGCCGATTATCTTCCGGCCCGCCAGGCCGATTATTGCCGGCAGCACCTGGATGGTCGTTCCCCGTCCCCGGCTGGTTTCCTGGGCTTCCGGGCCGGTTCTCCGCTCCTCCTGGGCGATTCTCCGGTGCTCCCGGGCGATTTGGCGATCCAGCGCCACCGGCAGCAGGTCCACCACCGCCTCGCGTCTGCCCGCGTGCGCCTTTGTTCAAAGTCTCAACTTGATTAGCGGGCGCCCGTTGCACGGTTCGGATCGGCGGAGGCGCGGTTCGCGTCATTCCCTGAACTGCCGGACGGTTCATTGCCCGAGGCTCACGAGTGGCAACCACTTGCCGAGTCATGACCTGCCGCGGGGGGGCCTGTCGCACAGTGTGCGCTGCGCCGATCACGCTCTCCCGCGATGGCTGGATATTCCTGACAACTTCGTGGGTAACGGGAGCCGAAGCAAACCGGCGCGTATCCACACGCTCGATGTTCCGGTTAACTGGGCGGGCATTCACAAAGGTGTCGTGATTTACCACAGTAATGCCGCGTCCAGCGCGCTGGTTGACATAAGTGACGTTGTTGACGTGATTTACACTCACGTTGTTGTACACATTCGTGACTTGTACGACCGTCACGCGTGTGTTTGTGACGTTAACGTTCTGAACATAGCGCGGACTGGTCCGATACCAGGGGACGTAAACTTCCCCAGGCCCGAGCGGGAACCAGCCAACTCCGCCGCCAACTCCCACTCCTATGCTGAAACCTCCGCCGCCGACAAATGCCACCAACGCAGGCGAGTAAACCGGCCTTACCGCAACCGGTCCGGGAACCCAGCACCACCCCCCGCCGGCATAAGCCCAGCGTCCATAGTGGAACGGAGCAAAACCCCACGGCTCATCTTCAACCCAAGTCCATCCCCAGGGTCCGACATAAGCCCAGTGTCCATTCCGATAAGGAGCCCAGTCACCAGCAACTCCCCTTGGGCTCCAGACGTCACCGTAGCCATCCACGTTATGCCAATCGCCGTATTCGTCGAGGTCTTCGTAACCGGTCATTTCGGTCGAAACGTATTTCGAGCTACGGAAGTTGTCCTGCCGACGGTCGCGATCCATAGCCCAGCGCTCGAAATCATCTGGTTGGTCGATTCCAGCTACATCGTAGGAAAGCTGATCAGTCCCCGAAAACCGGCCTTCTTGTCCTTCTGTCAGGCGGTAAGAGTTTCCTCCGCCTGTAATTTCAGCGTCGCCGCGAAACACCTTGGCGATAGTCTGGTCTCCGTTTTCATTTACATCGACGCGGTACTCGCCGGGCTGATAAACGTTGAACGCCAGGTTGGGGGTGTCAACTTCAAAAGTATCGTTTTGATCGAGGTGTCGTACCCGGAAGAATACCGATCCGACGGACACTCTGAGTTGCGTGACGTTGTCTTCGAGATCGAGGAGTGTCAGACTTGTTTCCGGGGCCAGCCGCACCGAAGTTGAACCCATCTGGACTTCGGCACGGGCGTCTCTGTCTGCCCAAAGGTTGTCACCAGTCGTTAGTGGACGGTTGGGAACTGCATCCAGCCAATCGCCTTCGCCGCCGGGCTGAAACGAGACTGCGCCTTGTACGTATCCGATTCGCCCAGCGCGTCCCGGCGGGTCCTGATCGTAATCACCCTGATCTTGCGCAAGAATTCTGGGCACAGCCTGAAATATCAACAGCACTGCTGTCAGTGTGGCAAGCGCGAATCTTGTGTGTCGTTTGGCCATTTGGGTCCCTTCCCGCAAAGCGAAGCAAAATTGCGGACTAATCCAATTCTTAAGTGATTAAACACTTCCGATTAACACAAGTTCTATCAGGTGGAGAGGGTAGCCATAAGACAAAGGTACGGTATTGCAATAGATTGAATTTACTATACTTAGGGAACCTAAGTAAAAGTTTGTAAATAGAGGGTTGCAACCCGTCAGGCTTAACTGACGGGTTGCTCTGCCAACACTTTTTCGCGCTCTTCCGCGTCACTTTGCTCCTCGCCCAAGGAGGTCGGAAGGGCCAGGTCGAGCACTTCGCGAATAGTCTTCACGTAGTGGACGCTAAGATTCTCTAGCTGCTCAGGCGTGAGATCTTCGTCCACGTTCATCTTATTTTCCGCCGGTAGGATCACATCGTGAACTCCGGCACGTTTGGCCGCAAGAACCTTCTCTTTGATCCCGCCCACCGGAAGCACATTTCCGCTGAGCGTAATTTCACCCGTCATGGCAGTCAGAGGACGCACAGGTCGCTCTTTTAACAGCGAGACCAGCACAGTCGCCATAGTCACGCCCGCTGAAGGACCATCTTTGGGGATCGCGCCTGCGGGGACGTGAATGTGAACATCGTGGTCGGCAAAGAAGCTTTCGCTGATGCCGAGCTGTATGGCGTTGGACCGAACCCACGTCAGCGCAGCCTGCATGGATTCCTGCATCACCTGGCCGATTTGCCCGGTCATGGTGAAGCCGCCTTTGCCCTTCATCACGTTGGCTTCGACGAAGAGAACGTCTCCGCCGGTCGGAGTCCAGGCAAGGCCTACGGCAACTCCGGCGCGCTTGGTGCGCTCGGCGATTTCGCCTTCGCTCCGAACTTTGATTCCGCCGAGGAATTCCTGAATTACTTCAGGCGTAACCACCAGCTTGTCGTTTTTTCCCTCCGCTATGCGGCGCGCCTGTTTGCGGCAAATAGTGCCGATGTTACGCTCGAGGTTGCGCACCCCAGCCTCGCGCGTGTAATGCCGGATCAAATAGCTCATCGAGTCAGGAGGAAATGCGATCGAGTCGGATGAGATTCCGTTCTCTTCAATCTGGCGCGGCACCAGATATTGAAACGCAATGTGGACTTTTTCCTCTTCGGTGTAGCCCTGAAGTTCGATGATTTCCATGCGGTCGCGAAGCGGCTCAGGGATCGGGTCGAGCATGTTAGCGGTGGTGATGAATAGCACCTTCGAAAGATCGAAAGGCACATCCAGATAGTTATCGCGGAAGGTTGAATTCTGCTCGGGATCCAGAGCTTCAAGCAGAGCAGAGCCGGGGTCCCCACGAAAATCACGCCCAACCTTGTCGATCTCGTCCAGCATGAAGACGGGATCTTTGGTTTCGGCGCGACGAATTCCCTGGATAATCTGACCGGGCAATGCGCCAATGTAAGTTCGGCGATGACCGCGGATCTCCGCCTCATCGTGAACGCCGCCAAGTGAAATGCGGACGAATTTTCTTCCAAGAGCGCGGGCGATCGAACGGCCCAGCGAGGTCTTGCCCACTCCGGGAGGTCCGACGAAACACAAAATTGGGCCCTTCATCGTGGGCTTCAGCCTCCTCACTGACAAGAAATCAAGAATGCGATCCTTCACCTTCTGCAGGTCGTAGTGATCGGTGTCGAGAATCTCTTTGGCCTTTGGAATATCCACTTCACCGCCGGAGGTTTTCGACCATGGCAGCACCGCCAGCCATTCAACGTAATTTCTGGTGACGCCATAGTCAGCCGCCATCGGCGACATCCGCGCCAGCCTGCCCAACTCTTTCAACGCTTCCTTTTTCACTTCGTCCGGCATTCCGGCGGATTCAATCTTCTGCCGCAATTCTTCGGTGTCACGTTGGCCTTCGTCCTGCTCCCCCAATTCCTTCTGAATCGCCTTCATCTGCTCGCGCAAGTAGTACTCGCGCTGGCTCTGTTGCACGCGATCCTGCACTTCGGACTGGATTTTGTTGCGCAGTTGCTGTACTTCGAGTTCTTTCGCCAGATGCTGGTTCACCTTTTCGAGGCGAATTCGCACGTCGGTGGTTTCGAGCGTGTCCTGTTTATCCGGCGTTGATAGAGAGGGGAGCGAAGACGCGATGAAGTCCACCAGCCGTCCGGGCTCGTCAATGTTCATAGCCACGGTGGAGAGCTCGTCGGAAAGCGTCGGGGAGCCAGCCACGATCTGCTGAAAGAGTGTAAGCACGTTGCGCTGCAACGCCTCCACCTCAGAAGACTTTGGCGGAATCGACTCGGGCACAGTCTCAACCCGCGCCTGCATAAACGGCGTGAGCTGAGTAAATTCAGTTAGTCGAACGCGTTCCAGACCTTCGGCAAAAACGAACAGGCTCTGGTTCGGCATCTTCACGACTTTGTGAACAACCGCCAAGGCACCCATGGTGTACAAGTCGGTCGGCTGCGGGGTATCCACGCGAGCTTCGCGCTGGGCGACAACCACAATGGTCTTGTCCTCGCCGAGCGAATTGATCAATTGCACCGAGCTCTCGCGTCCCACGGTCAAAGGCAGAACGGCGTGGGGGAAGAGCACGGTGTCACGAACTGGGAGTACCGGAAGAGATCTATTATCAGTTGGCATTTGCTTCTCAGTGCGCGGTTTACGCCCCGCGCTGCGCTAAAATTTTCGTAGTTGAGTGTATCGCACTCAACTTTTGATGATTCCAAGCCGGGGGAAGATTCATCCTGCGTTCTGCAAGTGGTTCCGAAATCATTTGGATTCTAAACCTCGCTATCGAGTTTGAGCCCAAAGGGACGTTGCGGGATCAGGTTCTACCTAAAATGGAGCATTCCCGGTTTCCTGAACCTCAAGAACAGCTATTTTGCGGAACATCGGCCTGGATCGACAATGCCTTCAGGGTTATCAATCCTGTGTTTAAGTCCATCTACACTGCCGGATAAATTCCCAATACCTTCACCATGTCGGCCACCGCTCTCAATTGCAGCAAAGCCCCGCGCGCCAGCTTGTCGTCACCCCTCATAAAATCGGCGTAGAAGACATACTCCCAGGGACGTCCGCGCATAGGCCTCGATTCAATCTTGCTCAGGCTGATATCCCGGTCCGCAAATACTCGCAACGCTTTGTGTAGGGCCCCGGGAAGGTTCTTGAGTCCGAAAGCAATCGAAGTCTTGTTGGATCGCGGAAGTATGCGACCCTTTTTGCGCACCAGAAAAAACCTCGTGAAGTTGCGCTTATCGTCTTCAATGCCGGTTGCCAGAATCCGGCCTTTGTACACCGCAGCCGCATGTCTGCTGGCGATCCCGGCAGCATCGCGCATGTCGTTTTCGATCACGTGTTTCACTGAGCCTGCAGTGTCGTAAAACGGGGTAGCTTGAATTCGCGGGTTCTTGCGAAAAAAATCGCGGCACTGATCGAGGGCCACCGGATGTGATAGAGCGCGCCTCAAATTGATCGTTTTTGTCCCGCGCGGCGCGATCAGGTTGTGAACGATCCGCAAACGGAACTCGCGCTGAATAAAAATTTCCCGCGCGAGCAGTAGATCCGCATGTTCAGTCACTGTCCCCGCAAGCGTGTTTTCGATGGGAATGACTACGGCCGGGACCTTGCCTGATTCGAGCTGATCAAAGACCTCTACCGAGCGCGCACACGGTACCACCGTGCAACCGGGTACCATTCGTCGCGCGGCTTCGTGGCTGAAAGAACCAAGCTCTCCCTGAATGGCAATTTTCACTTATGCAAGTTATCGGAGGGCAATGGCGAATGCAAATCTTTCTCCAGCACAAGAGCGTCAACTCCGGTTGAATAATAACGGGGCACGGTTTTCACAACGGAATAGCCGTGCTTCTTGTAAAAATCGAGCGCCGCAAGATTGTTCACAGCAGTTTCAAGGCGAACCGTCCGGCTTGCGGCTGTACGGAGATGGTTCTCAGCGGAGTTGAGCAACGCGGATCCAACCCGATTGCCACGGGCCTCAGTTCGAACGTCAATCGTAATGATGTGTCCTGCGGTCATGCCACGGTCGGCTATCAGAAATCCGATAATGCTGGAGTTATTTCCGGGTTCATCGGCCAGCCGATTGTCGGCAGTTTTACGCTCAGCTATGAGAGTGAATGCGGTGGCCCAACGTATGTATCGCTTTAACTCTTGTCGAGAATAGGCGATTCCCTGCTCAAAACAGCTCTGGTCGATCCTCCATAAAGTCAGGAAATCGCCGGGCCGGTAGCTGCGGACTGTGAATTCCACTTGCCTATTCTAGACTTGCCCGAAAAGAAGCGCTGCAAACATTTGACTATGCAGGTACTTAGAGCAGCTCTGTAATTTTTTAAAAATCTGCGACGAAAGTCTTGCTCGTTTAACACCTCAAGTCGTAACATTCGCATCTGAGGGTCTTGTGGTGCGTCTGATCGCCATCGCCGCTCTGTGCGCGACCACTGTTGATGTGCTGTGGTTCCTGCTCTTTTCCCGCTACAACCGCCGTAAAGGCGCGCTGGTATTGCGGTGGGTAGAAGCCGCCTGCTCCACTCGCGGACGCGTAATCGACAGCCAATGGCTGGGCCGAAGCTGTCTACAGGCCCACCTGAGCTTTGCCTCCCACTGGTTTGAAAACGCAAAGGTTACGATCAAACTCCTGCCACGACCGTTGCTGATTCAATGGATCGTTTGCCTGTGGCGTCACCAGAAGGAAATTGTCACTTTTGAGGCTGACCTGGACGACGGGCCAAATTTCCGCTTGGATATTTCCCGTCATCGTTGGCTCACCCAGAAACCGAAGGAAATTTCAGACCCTAAACGTAATTGGACAGTCTCTCGGCCCGGCCCGGTAGTACTCACTACGCGCACTGAATGGGCGCATGAGCTCACACCTCTGGTGAACACCCTCATGACCTCACGAGGACATAATCTGTTGACCGTCAGGTTCCGTCCTGATTCTCCTAATCTGTCAGCTACTATTCCGCTGGAAGCGCTTTCAGACGAAGAGACGACGGCGTCGTTTCTGAGTGTGCTGCGGGACCTTGCAGCAGGATCGTCAGCTTCTCGCCAATAAGCGAGTCATATCACCTCTTCTTCTCCGTTTCAAATCTGTAACCAACTCCGCGCACTGTAAGCAGGTGCTTGGGCCGCGTAGGATTGTCTTCGAGATACCGCCGCAAGCGCACGACGAAGTTGTCGATAGCCCGGGTATCAGTGTCATCGCGCAAGCCCCACACTTCTTCAAGAATAGATTTTCGCGATACTACTCGGCCCCGATTTCGAACTAAGTGCCGGAGCAACTCTGACTCCATAACCGTCAAGTGAATTGTCGTCCCCTTGGCACGAAGTTCGAGGTTTCCGAAATCGATAGTGCGCCCATCAAAGCTGTATTCTCCGAATTCCTGGACGGAACTGTCTTGCGAATTCAATGGGAGCTCGACCGCGGTGGCGTTCTGTTCGGAAGCAGGAAGATGCTGCATCCACTGGTGACGGCGTAGCAGTCCCTGCAACCGGGCAAGTAATATTGCCAGTTCGAAAGGCTTGGGCAGGTAATCATCCGCGCCAGAAGCAAAGCCCTTGAGTACGTCTTCAGGTCGGCCGCGCGCCGTGAGCATCAGGATGGGGATGAAATTTCGTGCCTCGCGCAACTCACACGCAACCGCAAATCCGTCTTTCCCTGGCAGCATTACGTCGAGCACCATCGCATCGAAGGATTCGTCCTTTTGTAAGAGCAAATCGAGCGCGGTTTCTCCGTCCGGCGCAATTTGCACAGAATGCCCCTCAGCCTCCAGATTGAATCGCAGGCCGTGCGCAATGTGCGCTTCATCCTCCACAATGAGGACGCGGCTCAAGAAGCTCTCCTAGGCAGCTCGAAAACTATGGTCGCACCCTTTCCTTCCCCCGCGCTTTCCGCGGAGACCCGGCCGCCATGGCGCTTGGCAATCGTTCGCACCAGGAAAAGTCCCAGGCCTGTTCCCCGTATTTGAGGCAAGGCACGACCGGGGACCCGATAGAAGCGTTTGAAAATGCTTTTCAGCTCTGCCGGGGGAATTCCGACGCCGCGATCCTTCACCCGCAGCACCAGCCGTTTCTGTTCTTCCAGATTGAGCTGCACCGAAACGTCCACATTGCTGCCCGAGTACTTCACCGCATTGTCGAGGATGTTCGAAACAGCTGTGCGGAGGTCTTCCGGATCGCCGCTCACTTCTGAGCCGCTGCCATTGAGCGATGAGTCGTATCGTATAGCGCCAGGCTGAAGATGGTGACTGTTGCGGGCAATTTCCACACATCGCTCCACGAGCGCGTTGAAATCCACTTCAATGAGGTGTTTCTTGCGTCCAGGTCCTTTGCCGGCTTTTAGCACCTGTTCAACTGTGTTCATCAATCGGTCGGTATCTTCGAGCATGAGACCGTAAAACTCCCGCCGCTGACCATCCTGAAGCTCCCGGCGTTGCAGAGTCTGCAAATACAAGCGCAGGGAGGCGATAGGAGTTTTAAGTTCGTGAGTTACGGCGTTGATAAAACTGTCGTGCTGCTCATTTTTGCGGATTTCGCGAACCAGGAAGCTGGTGTTCAGGATCAAGCCGGTGACGATAGCACCGAAGAAAAGAATTCCGAGCAGGACTTTGACGTCCTGTTGCCAATTGAGGATGATCCAGCCAAAACCGACCGCGACAGAGGCCGAAGCCAGCAACACTCCGACCGAGAGGAAAAACGCGACTTTGCCGCGCCGGCTTATCCGCATTTAGCGATTTTAGCGCGAGGCGGTGCTGACCGCTAAAAGGAAGATGGCGAAGTATTAGGTCGAGGCCAGCTCAGGCTGAGCAGCCACGGTACCTGATTCGTCGGCAGCCATTTTTTCCCGTCCCTGATCGCGCAACTCATCAAGCTTTACGCGATAGACGTGACGGGCGAGGCCCAGCTTCTTCAAGGTCCAAATACCATACCAGTTCAAATCAATCTCATACCACTTCAAACCATGGCGTGCAGAAACCGGATGCGCATGGTGATTGTTGTGCCAGCCTTCGCCGAACGTCACCAGCGCAACCCACCAACTGTTGGTGGAAAGATCGCGGGTCGCGAAGCGGCGGGTTCCCCAGCTATGCGTCGCCGAGTTGACCAGCCAGGTGGAATGCAATCCGAATACGGTGCGGACGAACAGTCCCCAAAACAGAAACGGCGCCCCGCCAATCGCAAACAGTGCGACTCCCACCAGGATAACGGGAACATAGTGGTATTTGGTGATCCAGACGTGGAATTTTGATTTCGCGAGATCGGGAACATAGCGCGATAGCGTTTGCGTATCCTGATGGAGGCTTTTGCCCATCAGAATCCATCCCATGTGCGCCCACCATTTGCCGTCGATCGGAGAATGTGGATCGCCTTCTTTGTCTGAGAACTGATGATGGATGCGATGAGTGGCCACCCAGAAAATCGGCCCACCTTCGAGCGCGAGAGTGGCGCACACCGTAAGGAAGTATTCAATCCACTTTGGCGTCTTATAACCACGGTGCGTGAGAAGTCGGTGATAACCCATTCCGATGCCCAGGCTGCCTGAAATCCACCACATTACGATGGCCGCAACCAATGCTTTCCAGGTGAAGAAAAACAGCGCCGCAATGGCGCCCACGTGGAATGCCATCATAAAACCGGCGGTGACCCAGTTGATCTTGCCATCTTCCCGTTTGCGTTCCAAAGTTTCCAGTCTCAATTCCATGTCTGCGCGCGCTCCCATAATGCCACTTTTAAACGTAGCAGCGAGATTCCAGTCATGGCTGTAATACTTGTGTAATAGGGAGGCGAAATAGTTACGCGCGTAATTTTTCGGGAATGCAGTTGCTGAAGGTGCGGGATCGGGAAAAGAGTAACTAGGCTCGGTGCTCGGGAAGGGGGCTGTGTGGCCAATCCCGCAGCAGATCGTCTGCGAGCCGCAACCAGCGCTCAAAAGGCGGCTCCCACAGCTCTAACTCGGGCCCTGACGGCTGCTCTCCATCGGCGAATCGAGAAGGCAAGCCACTCTGGTTGAGAGGTTCTGAGGAGTTCGGAAAAGCACGATCGCTGTGCGGGTTCATTTAGGCTCCTGGGAGGATCTAACCCTGCTCCAAAGCCAGAGTCGCACACCAGAAACGAAGAAAGATAGCGGGTAAACAGGGTATTACTTTGGTGCGAGTTTCAGGCCAAACTCAGGCTGAAAAACGGACCAAAAGTTCGATCTTGGGCACCATCCAGAATGGCCCGTTTTGGCCCATTTTCTCTGGATTTGACCTTGACTTCCCCCGAAAGGGGTCTAGCATATAAGTATCACCTCCGATCCACTTCAGGATCGAATGGGCCGGTAGCCAAGAAATGTCACCGCTTCTTGGTCGTCGGCCCATTTAAATTAAACGAACTGGTTTTCAGGTTTTACACGCTTGATCGAGATTAGCTAACCACCCACTCCCGCATCCTCCGCGCCACCGATTCCGGCAACTCCGCCTCGAGTTCCACGACTCCGTCCGCATACTGGCGCGAGTAGATTCGCGAGCGGGCCGCGATCATAGCCAAAGCTTTGCCTTCCTTCTGCGGCACTCGCAGCCGTACGCGGCTCGTGGCGTCCTCGGAGAGCATTTGATCGATTCGGTCGAGCAATGTGGTCAAACCGATCCCCTTGGTGGCAGAAACGTGCACGGAGTCAGCGTCGTCAATCAGGCTGTCGCGCTGCTTTGGCGGCAACACATCGATCTTGTTTTTTACGTGCAAAGTTGGTTTGTCACCCGCCTCGAGTTCCTTTAGGACTTCCTCGACCTGCGCGTCCTGCTCGGCAGAAAGTGGGCTGCTGGCGTCTGAGACATGCAGTACCAGCGATGCCCGTTGCACCTCTTCGAGCGTTGCGCGGAACGACGAAACCAGCGTATGCGGCAGATTGCGAATGAAACCTACGGTGTCAGACAACAAAACTTTGCGCTTCGATGGCAGACTGACCGATCGCAAGGTGGGATCCAGCGTGGCGAACATGCGCGGCGATTCCAACACCGCCGCCTTGGTGAGGGCGTTGAACAGCGTTGACTTGCCTGCATTGGTGTAGCCGACCAGGGCCACGGTCGCCACCGGAACCGATTCCCTTCTCTGCCGCTGCTGCGCGCGAATGCGGCGCACATTCTCGATCTGCTCATGCAGATGCCGGATGCGGCGATGAATTTTGCGGCGATCGGTTTCGAGCTGAGTTTCGCCAGGTCCTCGGGTGCCGATTCCGCCCCCAAGCTGCGACATCTCAGCGCCCCGCCCGGTAAGCCTCGGGAGCATATATTCGAGCTGCGCGAGTTCGACCTGCAACTGGCCTTCGCGAGTTCGAGCATGCGTGGCGAAAATGTCGAGAATGAGCTGCGTCCGATCGATCACCCGCGCGTTCACCAGCTTTTCGATATTGCGCTGCTGCGAAGCCGTAAGATCGTGATCGAAGAGAATCAAGTCGGCGGAGGTTGACGCTGCCGCGCCGGCGATTTCCTCCAGTTTTCCCTTGCCGATCAGCGTGGCCGGATCGGGACTGTCGCGATGCTGGAGAATGGCACCGACAATCTCGGCCCCGGCGCTCATTGCCAAATCGCGTAATTCGCCCAGTGATTCCTCAGCGCTGAATTGTGGTTGCGAGTTCTGGCGGGGGGCGGTAGCCGCATCGCGTGCAGCCTGGGCTACGCTGGTGGGCGATTTCAGCTTTTTTCTTCTGGCACGATAATCCAGACCGACGAGGAATGCCCGCTCCTTGCGCATGCCGGCGGGCACCGAACGCCTGCCTTTGGACTTTTCGGCCGCAGCCGCAAGCGCACCCGACAATCTTGATTCAGTACTGCGCAAGATTGGGCGGCCTCATCCCTCAGTGCCGGACGCCGGAGCGGTATCTCCGGTGTCAGATGGCTGGCTCGCCACCATCCGGGGCTTTTCCGAAAAGCCGTGCGCTCGGCCGACCGCTACCGTCGAAATCGCATGCTTAAAAATCAGCTGCTCCTGATTATTGGTTTCAAGCACAACTGAATATTTGTCGAACGAGCGAATACGTCCGGTCAGTTTTACTCCGCTCATCAGATAAATCGTGATCGTACTGCGTTCCTTGCGAGCGGTGTTGAGGAAGGTGTCTTGAATGTTCTGCGTCGCCGGCTTGTTTTCCATGCCGATCTCCTGTGTACTGATTGACCGTATCTGGCTTCAGCCCCAATCACGCCATACGGATTCTTGTACAACATTCGTAACAATACGGCCTGGGCGGAGACTTTTCAACCGGGGTCGCTATCGTTTGTACAACCTTCTCGTCTATTAGCGTTGGATTGCGCCGAGGGAGTACTATGTCCGGCGGACTTTAACCCATATGAAAAGAATATCTCCTGCTCCACTGAGCTTTGCCATTCTGCTGGTGGCAACGACAGCGCTTTCACAATCCGCACCCGTTAAAACACCAGAGACTCTGCCTTACTCTCCCAGTTTGGACGTTAGCTCCATGGACCGCTCAGTTGATCCGTGCGTCGATCTCTATCACTACTCATGCGGCGGTTGGCAGAAGAAGAATCCCATTCCGGCCGACCAAACTTCGTGGTCGGTTTACGGCAAGCTTTACCAGGATAATTTGAACTTCCTGCGAACCATCCTGGAGCAGGCGGCGGCCGGCTCCGGAACGCGCACGCCAGTGACCCAGAAAATCGGCGATTTCTATGCTGCCTGCATGGATGAAAGCGGCGCAGAAAAACGCGGGATCTCACCGCTGCAATCCGAGATCGACTCCATCGCAAAGCTAAAATCCACGAAGGAGATTGCTGCACTGCTCGCACGCCTGCAGCTTACCTATGGGGGATCGATAGTCTTCAACGCGGGTTCGTCGCTTGATCCCGACAACTCTGAAGAGCAGATCGCGCAGCTCGATCAGGGCGGGCTCGGTCTTCCCGACCGCGATTACTACCTGAAAGATGACGCCAAATCCAAGGAGACGCGTGACCGCTACGTCCAGCATGTGCAGCGGATCTTCGAATTGGCCGGCGATAACAGCGCATCAGCGAAAGCAAACGCAGACACGGTAATGCGGCTGGAAACCCTGCTGGCAAAGGCATCTCTGACCAGGGTGGACAGGCGAAATCCCTACAATCTGAAACACAAAATGAAACTTGCCGACCTAAACCAGTTGGCTCCAAATCTCGACTGGTCTGCCTACTACCGCGAAGCCAACTATCCACAAATTGAAATTCTGAATGTCAGCACTCCCGAGTTCTTCAAAGAAATAAGCAGTCTGCTGGCTTCCGAGCCGGTGGCAAACTGGAAAACGTACCTGCGCTTCCACGTGGTCAACTCGGCTTCGCCATATCTGTCGTCCAAATTTGTTGACGAGAATTTCGAGTTCTATCGCAAGTACCTTCGTGGAGCCAAAGAACAACAGCCGCGCTGGAAACGGTGCGTCTCTTATACCGACCGCAATCTGGACGAAGCCCTGGGTCAGGCTTATGTAGCGCAGGTATTTTCACCCGAGCTCAAAGCCAGCACGCTCGATATGGTCAACCGTATCGAAGCCGCGATGGAGATCCGCATCGGCCAACTCGACTGGATGAGCGCCGAGACCAAAGCCCAGGCGCTGACCAAGCTCCACGGCATTCGCAACAAGATTGGCTATCCCGATAAGTGGCGCGACTACAGTTCGGTGAAAATTGTTCGCGACGATTTTGCCGGTGACGTGGAGCGCGCCCAGCAATTCGAGAACCGCCGCGACATCAACAAGATTGGCAAGCCCGTTGACCATGGCGAGTGGGAAATCTCGCCGCCGACAGTTGACGCCTACTACGATCCCCAGATGAATGACATCAATTTCCCTGCCGGCGTTTTGCAGCCGCCTCTCTATGACGCAAAGTTGGACGACGCTCCGAACTACGGCGATACCGGTGGCACCATCGGCCATGAACTCACCCACGGGTTCGACGATGAAGGCAGCCAATTCGACGCCAAAGGCAATCTGCGTAACTGGTGGACCGAGGACGACCGCAAGCAGTTCGAATCCCGCACCAAGTGTGTGCAGGACCAGTACGCGCAGTACGTTGTTGTCGATGACGTACACATCAACAGTGCGCTGACTCTGGGTGAGGACGTCGCCGACCTGGGCGGCGAACTCCTGGCTTACATGGCATGGAAGGATGCGACCAAAGATAAAAATCTTCAGCCAATTGACGGACTAACTCCCGAGCAGCGGTTCTTTATTGGCTTTGCGCAGTGGGATTGCGCTAATGAACGTCCTGAGGACTTGCGGGTCCGCGCAGCGACCGACCCTCACTCTCCCGCGCAGCACAGGATTAACGGGGTCGTGGTCAATATGCCGGAGTTCACTCAGGCCTTCTCATGCAAAGAAAGTCAGCCGATGTCCAAACCGGCGGACAAGGTCTGCAAGGTATGGTAATTCGCGAGTTAAACCGGTAACTCTTCCTGCATCCACTCGGGTTCGGGCTTGGGTTCGGCGGTCAGGTCGAGGATTAGTTTTTCCAGCACAAGGCGTTTGCTGGGCGGGTTGGAACGCAGTGCCAGGTCGGTTTTGGCTATCAATCGGATTGCCCGAGTGAGTTCGCGTTTTGACTTGTAGCGACGCGCCTGGCGAATGATGTCGTCAGCTGCAAACGGCGGCACGCGGAAGCCTTGCCAGAGCGCGGCCCACAACATACGCTGATCGCGGACATTGCGCTCGAGAATGACCAGCATCTGGCGAAAAGTCTTGGCCAGCATGTACAGGTGGCCGATGGCGGCCTCCTCGCCCTCCCCGGTGGAGAGAATGGCGTCCAGGGTTTCGAGGGCACGGGTGCGGTCGCGGGCCGAGATCGCGTCGGTGAGTTCATAGAGCGATCGCTGCTTGGCGGCAAGCACCATGGTTTCCACATCGCCCAGCGTGATTCGTTTTTTCTCGCCGACATACAAAATCAGTTTTTCGAGTTCGTTGGAGATCAACATCATGTCGCCGCCCAGCGAATCCACCAGTTCACGGGAGGCGTCAGCGTCAATCTTCACGTCGCGAGTGACGCAGTATTCCTGAATCCAGCGGACGGCATCGCTCTCTTCGACGCGGCCAAGCTCCACGATCGCGCAATAACGTCCCATGGTTTCACGGATGCGCTCATAGCGATCTTTGTCGGTCAGGTCCATGCGGCGTGCGTCGGCGGGAATGCTGATGTGGTCGGCTACGAATATCAAGACTGCATCGGGATTGGGGTCTTTGGCGTATTCCTCGATCGCCTTCAGTTTTTCTTCATTGGAGCCACGCCCAAACAAAGTTTTCACGCCGCGAACGAAAAATATCTGGAAGGGAGCCATCAGCGATGGCGTCCGCGCGCGATCCAGCACCTCGGCGAGTTCCGTCTCTGCCAAATCGAAATCAAAGAAGCTAAACTCACGCAAATCGCTGGGCACCAGGTATTGAAGAACGGCGTCACGACACTTTTTGCGAAAGAAAACCTCATCGCCAACGAATACATACACCGGCCGGAGCTTGCGTGATTCGACCTCTGAAACGAAGCGCTCGGCCTGGGCGAAGGCGCGCACTAAAAGGCCTCCAGAATGTTGGAGACCAGAGTACGCGCGAACTCATGCGAGAGACGCTGCAGGGCGGGAGAGTCCTCTTCGAAGAAGCTGCTCAGCTCCTGCGACACTTGGTACTGCTCGCGAAAAGTGTATGCGGGGTTCTGGTACAGCACTCTTCCCTGTCGATCATTCAAGGAAACGCTCATGCTCACGATCACCAGCACGCTCGACGCCCGGCCAGTCTGGGTGTCATAAGTGAGCGGGGTAGTGTGCGTGGAAAGGACCGTGCCGTGCAGAACAGCGTCCGAGGCTGACGCATCCGGCGTGATGCGATATTTCGTGCGCGTGGCAAATTCCTGGACCACGGCCGCTGTCAGTGTCTGCTCGATCTTGTAAGTCTGCGTCTGATTCACGAAAGCAGGAACCGCGATCGTCCGCAAATCGGAGGGCAGCAAATTCGCGTGTCCCGCGGTGTGATATCCGCAGGCGCCGGAAATCAAGCAGGCCGCCAGCGCCAGCGCTGCCCGCATCACTGAATCCCCCCTCGCGGACGGGTTGCGGCCATTGCCTCCGCGCACTCCACAGCTGTCGCGGCTGCCACGCGAAGATTGTCGAAAGCCGCCCACAGCCAAATCGACTTGCGGTTGAAGTCATCTGCCTTCACTGCAACCAGAACATCATTTTGCCCGGCGGCGTTAACGTTGTTGGGGGCTTCCTGCGACGAGGGCACCACCGAAACATGCTCGCCCGCGACCGCGAGCGCAATTGCATCGGCATCCGCATCTTGCTCAAAGTACAAATTGACCGCAATCGCATGACTGTGAAAAACCGGTGCTTGCAGGGTGAACACGGATGGGACGGGGCCTTTGGCGGTCCCCGCAATTTTCCGATAGTGCTTTACGATCCGCTCAGACACTGCGGAAACCGACTCCCGCGATTCTTCTCCGAACCGCGAAATCATATTGAATGCGACCTGCACATCAAAAATCTTTTTAGGAAGCGGCTGGAAGGAGAGCAGGTTGACTGTCTGCTGATGCAACTCGTCCATGCCCTTCTGAGCGTATTCTGACGCAGGTTCGAAAACCACCGCGGATGCATGCGCAATCGTGCCAGCGGCCTGAGCTCGGCTGAAAAGCATCGCCAGCACAACCGAAGCCGGATGGGCGATTACCGCCGGGCCAGGTTGCAGCTCCAGAGTTGAAACCAACCCTAATTGGCGCTCCAACCAAGGAGCTCTCACACTTGCGCCAGGTTCTTCTGCGAGTGCGTATGTCAAATCCACAACTGCACTGCCGGCATCCCGTGCTTGCTTCCAGTTCTTCAACGTGGATTCGGCATCCGAAGCGAAGAAGGTAAAATCCATGCCTTCGAACTGCTCAGCGCGAATGCCCTGAATGAACGTAATCTCGTCTTTCAATGCTTCCAACTGGCCCAGGGTTTCATCATCGTCAAGCAGCTTCACTTCCGCAGAGGGAAAATTCTTCTGCTCCAACATCTCCGCAATTTCCTTACCCTTGAGTGACGCAGCTCCAACGATGGCCACGCGGTAGAAGCCACGCGATGCATCTGCGTGCGCTACGCCGACGGTTTTGCCATTCGAACTCATGAGGTCTGCGATACCTCACTATAGCTGGGCGGAGGAGGATTGCGTTTCCGGCGAAATATCCACTGTAACCGCCAAAAAATTCCCGAAAACATGTACGTAAGCGCAATTACAAACAACACCTTCTCTGAGAAAAACCAGATCGCCGCCACCAACAAACAAAGCAGGATGATGACCTGGAAGGGCTGCCGGGCGCGGAAGTTAATATCTTTGAAGCTATAAAAGCGCCAGGTACACACCATTAAATACGACGCGACGACCAGAAGTACGAGCCAGGCAACGCTGCTCACCCACCACGTCAATGCATGGCCAACATTGAAGTGCACCACTGCAGCGATAACTCCGGCACCTGCGGGGATAGGCATGCCGACAAAATATTTGCGGTCCGGACGCCCCGGATTTGACGGCTGCGGGTTTACGGTGATATTGAAGCGCGCCAACCGGCTTGCGCCTGCGATCAGAAACAGAAAACTAGCAATGGCTCCCAGTCGCGGCAACAGCGTGGTTAAATCCTGGCGCGACACGTCCGAAATTTGACGAAAACCCCAGGCGTACGCCAGGATCGCCGGCGCCAGCCCGAAGGTGATCACGTCTGCTAACGAATCGAGTTCGCGCCCGAAATCACTGGTAGTGTTCGTCATGCGCGCAATGCGGCCATCCAAGCCGTCAAATAACACTGCGAACCCAATCGCCTTGGCGGCATTATTAAAATGCCAGGCTTCCTGCACCGGGGTTTGAGTGGCATGCGCGATGGCGTACTGAATAGTTCCGTGAATGACCTGGAGAATCGCGTAGTACCCGAGCAAAACGTTGGCCGCGGTAAAAACTGAAGGCAGAATGTACATGCCTTTGCGGAACCGGCGTGGAGGCCGGTCTTCCATGCGTCGCCGCGGGTACATGTCTGTTTGTGGATCCATCAGCGACTGTCCTTGGCCGCACGACTGGACCCTACTGCCGCAAGTTCTTTCGAATTGGCGTTCAAAAACGCCAGGATGCTGGAGCCGCCCTTTACGCGGTCGCCGACCTTCACCAGAATCGTCGCCCCGGGATCGAGCAACACATCCATGCGAGACCCGAATTTCATCATGCCGACTCGTTCGCCGCGTTCAACCTTCTGCCCGATCTGTTTGGTGAATACGATTCTCCGCGCCAGCAGGCCGGCAATCTGCTTGAACACCAACGCATGTCCGTCGCCTTCAACTGTGACCGTGTTCTGCTCGTTAAACTTCGCGGACGCGGGATTCATGGCGTTCAGAAACTTCCCCGTCTGGTAATGAGCCGCTCGGATCACTCCGGCGATCGGTGAGCGGTTCACATGCACGTCGAACACATTCAGAAAAATGCTGACGCGCAGGAGCGACTTCCCGCTCATGTCAAGGTTTGCCACCTGAGTGACTTTGCCGTCGGCGGGAGAAACTACCGCGCCTGGTTCGGCAGGAATGGCGCGTTCCGGGTCGCGGAAAAACCATAAGAAGAACGCAGCGAGCAGAGTGGGAACTATGGCCCAGAACGGACTTGCCAACCATCCAATCAGCACCGCGGCGCCGGACAACACCGCGCCATAGTAATAGCCGTCACGAACCATCACAGGGAATTATATTGCACACAAACGACGCAACCGAGAGTGGGGATCGAAAAGACTACTGCACTGGCACAAATGCAGCTATCCTGTGCTGTTTTCGCGGCGGATGGTTTGGACAATTCTGATTAGGCGACTTGGCCGCGCTGTACGTGCTCACGGTACTGCCGCTCGATGCCTTCCATCTGATCTTTGAGCCGCAGTTTCAGCTTTTTCAGCCTGACTTCTTCGAGTTTTTCGTCGTCTGTGAGATAGCGCTTGTGGGTGAGAGAGGAGAGCCGTTGCTCGTATTGCGTGTGCTCCTGGGCCAATTTGCGGAATTCATCATGCGTGGCCAGGAGATGGTCTCTAGAGGCAAGCATCCTGCAGACCTCCTGAATATTAAAATTGTGTCTAAAAACTAGCACAGTACCAGCACTGGTTCAACGAAGAATTTTCAACAGAAGTTCATGCGTAAATCATGGAAACTTAACGATTTTGTGCACACGAACCAGGGCAGTCTATAGCTGCGAAGCTGCCCGTTCAGAGTTCAATCCGATACAGGAGAGCATCTTCATCAGGGTCTCTGTAATAGGAATGGCGCCGGCCGGAGGTTGCGAAGCCCGACCGTTCATAGAGGGCACGCGCCGCGAAATTCGATTCGCGGACCTCTAGAAAGATGCGAGCAGCTCTTTTTTCTCGGGCTGCATCGAGCAACGCGCGCAGAAGTCTGCGTCCGATGCCGCAACGCTGTTGTGGTGGCGTGACCACGATGTTTTCAATCTCACAGTCGTCGCCAGACAGGCGCGCATTAATAAATCCGGCCAAAATTCCAGACTCCCCCTGGGCCACGAGGGCGACTCTGACCGGCGCAGCCGTATCAAACATGTCCTGATAAGTTTTTTCGGACCAGTGCGCAGCCCTGGTTGCAGCTTGCTCTAGAAGCAACATCGCTCCGACATCAGCTGCGGTGGCTGCACGAACTACGATCTGCGGTGACACTGCGTTTATTTCCGCCCCGTGCTCCGAGAGCAGCGTCCGCAGGTGTTCCGGCGTCTCGCAAGAGCCCAGGAATTTTTCTTCCGTCGTCAAGGATTCGCACTTCGCATCGATTGCTCTGTACTCTGCAGGATATTTCTGCTTAAAGTCTTCAAATCCGGCGGATGACTCCCAAAAATCCAGAGTGAAATATCGTCCCGGAGATTTCGGGTCGACGTGCAGTTCCGTTCTGATGTATCCCTCGCCTTGGCGGAAGAACTGGGCCCAGATTCCCTCGGGCCCGTACGCTTCTTCAAACTCGCGCCGCTTTTCAGGCCGGGGACGAAACTCCCAGACAATAATTAATCCGGGCCGCGGCTTTGGATTTGCCTCCGCACTCATTTCGCAAACTTGATCTCGGCGTCGCTCCGTCGGATATACAACGCATCGAGGTCCTCGGGCGACACGACCTCGCCGGCTTGAATCTTTTCGAATCCAAGCCTGGCAATCGCGTCGGCTGTCGGCCGAGGGACGAGGGTCACTTTCAATTTCGCAGCACGAAGCAGTTCGCACAATTTTGAGTCGGACGTGGCAACTTGTGTTCCGGCGGCGTTGGCCGTCAATTCGTCAAGTGTTACCAATTTTTGGCCAGCGCCGATTGCTTGATGGTCCGAACAGTCGAAAATGCCGGAGTATATTTCACCCCGCCCGGCGTCGAGCACCGCAATTACGCGGTCTCCATTTCTCGTATCGAGTTCTGGCGAGCTGACCAACGCTTCCAGCATAGACACTGCCGCAATCGGCTTTTGAAGAACTTCGGCAAGCGCTTTGAAGGCAGCGAGACCGACTCGCAGTCCGGTAAACGATCCCGGCCCGGATGTCACCGCGAACCCATCGATGTCATGCTTCGAGAGGCCATGCTGCGCAAGCATGGCAGAGAGTTGTGGGATGAGTTGCGCAGAGAATGCTCCGCCTGAGAGGTCAACAACATCGAGAGTTTGCGGGGCGCCGTTCTCGAATCGCACTAGCGCAAGGCTGCCATTCTTACCCGATGTGTCAACGCCGAGAATGAGCATGCTCAGTGCCCAGACTCGACGAGTTCGAGCAACACTCCGCCGGCGCTGGAAGGGTGAACGAACACATAGCGATGCCCACCGGCACCGGTCTTGATGTCGTCTGAAATGAGCCGGACGCCGTCGGCTTTCAGTTTCCGCACAGCCGCTGTCAAGTCAGGAACGCGAAGGCAGACGTGGTGCAATCCCTCGCCGCGCTTGGCGATAAACTTTGCGATCGCGGAATCGTCGCTGGTAGCTTCGAGAAGCTCCAGATGCGTGTCGCCGATCGGGACCATGACCAGCCGAACTTTCTCCGCGGACACACTCTCTTCGGCTGAGACAGTGAGCCCCAGCTTCTCGTAAATCGCTTTCGCTGATTCCAGCGACTTCACCGCGATGCCGAGATGGTCGAGTGCAAAGGGCATAGTCTGTCTTGACAGTGTGGGGTGGGCGCCCTAGCCCGCCAAAGGTTGCTTCTGGTCGATCGCTTGTTCCATTCACCGACGCGGGCGAGGGGTCCGCGCCACACATTCACATCTTCCCTGCAATCTCCTCTATCACAGAATACGGATCGCGCTTGTGCTCTGCAATTTCAGACGCATAGCGCGCCAGGTCGCCGTCGGACATCGCGGCTCTCGCCTTTTCCAGCAAACTGTCCCGCAGCATCTCCAGTAGGCGCCGTTCCCAGTTGTGCTTGCGCCGGCGGGTGAGCAGATTCTGGGCGGTCAGGAAAGACTGGTACTCGCCGATCGCTCCTTTAAGCTCGACGACGCCGGCGCCCTCCGTTGCGACAGTCTTCACGATTGGCGGTGTCCATTTGTCATCACGTGTAGCAAGCGACTGAAGGGCCCGGATTTCCTTCTCTACGCGCTCAGCGCCGTCGTAGTCGCTCTTGTTGATCACAAAAATATCCGCGATCTCCATGATGCCGGCCTTGATGCTCTGCACGTCGTCGCCCATGCCGGGGACAAGAATGACCACTGTGATGTCGGCGACGCGAACTATATCCACTTCGTCCTGACCGACGCCAACAGTTTCAATCATAACGACGTCGCGTCCGGCGGCATCGAGAACTAAAGAAACGTCCGCCGTCGCGCGGGCCAAGCCTCCGAGCGAGCCACGCGTTGCCATGCTGCGGATATAAATGCCGGGGTCGGCGAAATGCGACTGCATACGAATGCGGTCGCCGAGAATCGCGCCCCCGGTGTACGGGCTTGTGGGGTCGACAGCTATGATTCCGACACTGTACCCATCGTCGGTTGCCCCACCCTTGTCTCGCGTCTCTTGCGAGACAGGGTGGGTATTCTTCGTTTTTCGATAGAGCTTCGCAAGTTGATCTACCAGCGTGCTCTTCCCCGCTCCTGGCGAGCCAGTAATGCCGATCGTCACTGCTTTGCCGGTGTGCGGAAAAAGTTCTTTGAGCAGGTCCACCCATCCGGACACGTGGTTCTCGACAATGGAGATGGCGCGGGCAAGAGCGCGGGGATCGCCTAAGCGAAGATCGTGGGCCAAAATCTGAAATTGAGGACGCAAGTCGTCAAGTGTAAAGCACGTTGTGTAACTGCAGGAAACTCATCGAGAGGAAAGGATGGCGTGTAGGATCAGGAAGGTTACAAGACCGCATAAGATGCCAAAGATGGTGAGTTGGAGCTTTGTCGGTTTCTTCCAAAGTCTTTTCTGTCCCTCCTTCACACCCCATACAGTCCACCCTCGCGTTTCAAGAACGGAGACACCGAGGTAAAAGATCAACGCCGTCGCAAGCAGGGATCGCACCAAGATCATCCAATCAGCGTGCGTCATTCAATCCTTCAACAACTGCCTGGCAATCACCAGCCGCTGAATCTCGCTCGTGCCTTCACCGATGGTGCACAGCTTCACATCGCGATAAAATTTTTCCGCGGGATAGTCCTTGATGAACCCGTAGCCACCGTGAATCTGCACGCCTTCATTGGCGCATTTGACGGCGACCTCGCTGGCGAAGAGCTTGGCCATGGAAGATTCAAGCGTGGTCTTCATGCCTGCGTCTTTCATTGCTGCGGCGCGTAGCGTCAGCAGTTTCGCGGCTTCGATTTCGGTGGCCATATCGGCCAGCTTCCACTGGATCGCCTGAAAATCGCTGATCGCACGGCCAAACTGCTTGCGCTGCTTGGAATAATCCAGTGCGGCGTCGTACGCGCCCTCGGCCATGCCAAGCGACAATGCCGCAATCGAAATACGGCCGCCATCGAGCACACGCATCGCATCCACAAAGCCCTGGCCCTCAGTGCCGAGCAGGTTTTCTCCTGGAAGAATGCAATCTTCAAAAATCAATTCCGCTGTATCGCTGGCTCGCAGGCCAAGCTTGTCTTCTTTCTTTCCCGGTCGAAATCCTTTTGTATCTTTCTCAACGATGAAAGCAGAGAGCCCGTGCGTGTGTGCTGCGCGATCCGTAACAGCGATCACGACCAGTACGTCGGCATAGTGGCCATTGGTGATAAACGTTTTGGAGCCATTCAGTACCCAGTCTTTGCCTCGCCGCACCGCAGTCATGCGCGCGCTGCCTGCGTCGGATCCAGAAGACGGTTCAGTCAACCCCCAGGCGCCGATGAATTCACCGCTGGCAACTTTCGGAATGTATTTCCTTTTCTGCGTGTCATTCCCGGCGAGAAAAATATGATTCGAGCACAGCGACGTATGCGCTGCGACGATGATTCCGACCGAACCATCCACACGCGAGAGTTCCTCGATCGCCGTAACGTATTCCACATACCCCATGCCCGCGCCGCCAAGCTCAGATGGGAACACCACGCCTAGCAACCCAAGTTTTCCAAGCTCTTTAATCGTCGCCAGCGGAAATTCGCCCGCTTCGTCCCACTTGCGGACGTTGGGAGCGATCTCGCGCTCGGCGAAATCGCGAACGTTTTTTTTCAGTTGCAACTGTTCATCATTAAGCTGGAAATCCAAGGCTTTCTCCTAAACAACAAAGGCCATTAACCACAGAGGGCACGAAGGTACACAAAGGAATCACAGAGAAATTTCTGTGCGTGCCCTGTGTAACTCCGTGCCCTCTGTGGTTAAGAGGTTCAAATTTCATTACATCATATGGAGTGCGAGGAGCGGAAATGGTGACACCGACCGGTTGGTTAGGCTAGCAGGTTAGCGTGTTCAATCAGCGGTCGGAGTCGATCCCTGTTTGCCGCGGCCAAAAATGCGCCTGACCATCCAGACTGGTGCGATGAATACATGCGTGGGATTTGTAAGAAATGCTGGCTTGTTGCCTTCGATGAGATGTCCCAGCCAGGCCAGAGCAAACGCCGTGGGGATAAGCAGCAACGCGATGACCCAGTGGAACCACACGACAATGAGAGAAGAAAATCCAACAGGAATGGCGATCAGGTGCAGGGCTCGATTTACCGGATGATTGTGCGCGCCATCGTAATGCGAGTAGAGGCCCATGGTGTCACCTCGCGAGTTGCGGAGGATTATAGCGCGGCGGATCATACCGCGGTCGGAACGGATATGAATTGCTGAAATACTTCATTGGAAAGCAATCGGCCACGCTGAGTCAGACGAATGAAATCGTCGCTTTTCTCAAGCAGTCCGTCAGCGAGAAGTTCCCAAATGCTGTGGTGAAATGCAGCGCTCGCTCCTCCGTAGCGAGCAGTCAGATCCGCCAAATTCACTCCATGGTTCAGCCGCAACCCCAGAAAGAACTCTTCCTGTAAAGCCAAGTCTTGCGAAACAATGGTGGACTCGCAATGTCCGCCGGCGACGTAAGCTTCCAGCGCATCCGGATTGGAGAATCGAACAGCACCGTTTTCTGATTGAAGCATCGAATGCGCATCTACACCGAAGCCGAGATACGGTTGGCGGGTCCAATATTTGAGGTTGTGTTTCGACTCAAATCCCGCACCCGCGAAGTTTGAGATTTCGTACTGCTGAATTCCGGCGGAGTTCAACCGGTCGCATGCAATTTCGTAGAGATCGGCCGTTAGATCTTCGTCCGGCACGAAGTGCGCATGATATTTCTGACCGCCTGCTATGAGCTCACGTCCGAGGCGCGAATCTTCGTCTACTTCGAGCATGTACACACTGGCATGGCGAACACCGGTTGCAATTAGTTCGTTCAGAGACTGCCCCCAACTGTCGCGCGTCTGGTGAGGGAGACCAGCAATCAGATCCAGGTTGAGGTTAGAAATTCCCGCTGCGCACAGGCGCGAGATGTCGTCCAGAACGCCGTCGCGTTTATGCAACCGTCCGACAGAAGCGGCTTCACCATCAACAAACGATTGCACTCCCAGACTCACGCGGTTCACTCCGCATCGGGCGAGTGCTTCAATCTTCTCCGGGGAAAGCGTGCCAGGCGCGCACTCCATGGTGATCTCTGCATCACTCGGCAGATAGAAATTTTGCCGAATAGAGACAAAAATGCCTTCGAGCTGTGTTATTTCCAGAAGAGTGGGCGTGCCGCCGCCGAAATAGACGGAATCCACTGTGCGATCGAACGAACCGCCCATTTGATGGGCAGTCTGAGACGCGGTTCCGATTTCGGCGCACAAACGGTCAACGTATTTTTGAAAAACTGCTCGTGAAAACACGTCAGAAGCGAAATTGCAGTAGGTGCACTTGGTCCGGCAAAAGGGCACAGAAATGTACAATCCCAGCGGCATCTGTATGATTATCGCAGGCTTCGGGCGTCAGGCTTTGGGCTTCTAGGAAAACCAGGTCTGTAGCGAGTCAGAATCGTTTAGGCTGTTGCGCGGAGCCTGAAGCCAAAAACCTAGAGCCCAAATAATGCTACCTCGTGTCGTGATCACTGGAATGGGCGTCGTCAGCCCGAACGGAACCGGCAAAGAAGAGTTCTGCCGCGCGGTGCTTGCCGGCAAATCCGGCGTGAAGCGCATTTCGCGCTTCGATTCATCGATGCTTTCCGTTCACATCGGCGGCGAGATTCCCGACTTCGATGAACTGGCGTGGGTGGACGCGCGCGAGCGCAAGCATGTGTCGCGCGTGGTGCCGCTTTGCATTGCCGCAACCACGGAGGCGGTGAACGACGCGGGTCTCGACTTCAAATCGATGTCCGTTGAGGAGAAACGCCAGGTCGGAATTATTCTCGGCACCGGCGGCGGCGCGCAGGAATTCTCTGAGCAGATGTATCGTCTGTGGCACAGCGGAAAAGAAAAGCAGGTCAGCCTGTTCTGCATTCCCAGTGGCACTATGGGGACCATTCCCAGCGAAATCAGCATGCGCTTCGGATTCCGGGGTTACAGCCATGTCGTCACCGCTGGTTGCACTTCTTCGACTGATGCTATTGGATATGCCTACCAGCACATTCAGGCGGGCGTGCAGCCGATGTTCCTTGCGGGCGGCGTGGATTCACCAATTACCGAGGGCATCATCAAGGGCTACACCATGATTCGAGCGCTCACGCAATCATGGAACGATCAGCCTGAGCGGGCATCGCGGCCATTTTCAGCCGATCGCGACGGATTCGTTCTGGCCGAAGGTTCGTGGATGTTTGTGCTCGAAGAATATGAGCACGCGAAGGCGCGCGGGGCGAAAATTTATGCCGAAATTACCGGTTACGGCGCGACCTGCGAAGCTTTTCATCGGGTACGCATGAGCGACTCTCCCGATGAACCGGCGCGCGCGATCACGCTGGCGCTGGACGAAGCCGGCATTGCGGCGGAGGACATTCAATATGTCTCGCTGCACGGCACCTCCACGGAAATGAATGACCGCGTCGAGACCAAAGCCCTGAAGCAAGCACTCGGGGAGCACGCTTACAAAATTCCAATGTCAGGGTTGAAATCGCAAATCGGACACGCGCAAGGCGCCTGCGGTTCAGCCAGCCTGGCGGCAACTCTGATTGCGATGGAGCATGGCCAGGTGCCCCCAACCATCAACCTTGACCAGCCTGACCCGGAATGCGATCTTGACTACGTCACCGACACCGGCCGCAAGGCACAGATCGAGCACGCAGTTTGCAATTGTGTGGGGTTCGGATCCAAGAATTCGGCGCTCGTGCTGAAAAAGACGGCATAAGCATCCGGCTGGTCTGTTTTTCGCGTTTGTGATTAACTTCGCTTAATGCGCGGTCTGCTCGCAACCCTTGTATTGGCTTCATCCGCTCTTGGCCAAGCCTATCCCGCGGACTATCCTTACCTGCTGCGGCTGGATCACTACACCTTCGAAGATCATTCCTGTGCCCTGCTGCAGACATCCGGAGAGTTCCATCTCGAAATTGATCATGGCGATCGGGTCAAGGTCTTTGAGGGCACGATTGACTCCCACCAACTTGGTGAAATTAAGAGCGACCTCAACAGTGACCCTCTCTTAAACCTTTCACAGCAGGAGATCGAGGAACCAATAGTACGTAGCGGCCAGTATGACAAATTACAGGTTACGGCCTTTCGAGGCGACAGCTGGCAGGATCTCTTTTTTCGTAGCAGTGACAGCCAGCGGGCATTCAAGCAGTCGCTCCAGCCACTCGTTCATTGGCTGGACGATCTGCACAAACTTCCTCATCGCGAACTTTCCGAAGACGCAGGCAAAAACAATTGCCTACCGCGGACTCCGATAGTCCTCCAAATACGCGGAGCGCCACCACACCATGAAGTCACCGCCAAAACCAGGGCGGATGTACTTCCATCGACTCCAGGGCTACAGTCCACAACTTCGGCCGCGCGAGCCGGTCCAAATTCGGAAGGCGATCCCTCAGCAAGCGCAACCATCCTCCGACTTCATCTTTTGGAAATTAAGAATGGAAGTGCGCACGATCGTTGTGCCCTGGTGGCAGAAAGCGGAACATACAGGTTCGAAGAACGGATACAGAAAGGCGCGAAACCGGTCGAGACCGCAGTCTTCTCCGGGCGCTTCAACTCCGGCCAACTACAGCAACTGCGCCAGATCCTCGACGACCCGAACCTGGCAAACATGAATCATCGCGAGCATCGCGGAGGTCGGGTTGTGCCCATGATGGGGAACATGCTCGAACTTTCAATCTCCCGGCCTGAGGGAAATCAGCAACTCGTGCTGTCCACGGCGTTCGATCATCCTCAATTTCCTGGCTTCTATGGAGGAGACGGGAACCTCCACAACGCTGAGCCACTGTTGAAGTTTCTGACTGAACACGTCGAGGGTCCACAAGCGGAACGGTTAAGTAAAGAAGCTCGAAACGGCTGTACTGAAGTGCCTTAGAGTGCTCTAAACAATCCTGCCGACCAGATCGTAGTCGTGGGTTTCCGTAATCTGGCAGCGATAGAATTCGCCCGGAAGGGGTTCGAGGCCGTCGGGAACATCGGAGACGTAAAGCTTTCCATCAATCTCGGGGGCATGCATCGCGGTGCGGCCTTCGAGCAGTAAGTCGCTTTCTTCCGATGGGCCTTCCAGCAGGACATCAAACTCTTTGCCGCGTAATGCTTTCTTTTTCCGTTTGCTGATCTGCTTCTGAATCTGCATCAGGTGCTTGCGGCGGCGCTCGATTTCACGAAGCGGCAATTTGCCGTCGAGGGCGAATGCTGTCGCGCCTTGCTGATCGGAATACGCAAAACTCCCCATCCAGTCGAATTCCGCGACGCGGACAAACTCACACAGCTCTTCAAATTCTGCTTCCGTCTCGCCGGGAAAGCCGACAATGAACGATGTTCTCAATGTCACGCCGGGGATGGTTTGCCTGGCTTTTTCAATCGTACGCAGAAAAATGTCAGGGCTGCCACCGCGTTTCATGCGCTTCAGCGTCGCAGCCGACGCGTGCTGTAAAGGAACATCGAGGTAGGAGCAGATCTTTTCATTCGCCGCAATCGTTTCGAGCAAGCGGCTGGTAATCTTGTTGGGATACGCATACAGGAACCGCACCCAGCGCAGATCTTGGATTGCCGCCAATTTTTCAAGCAGGAGCGCGAGCCCGTCCTTGAGCCCAAAATCTTCGCCGTAACAGGTTGTGTCCTGGCCGATAAGCGTAATCTCGCGCACGCCGGATGTCGCCAGGCGCTCAGCTTCGGCAACCACTGACTCGAATCTTCTTGAACGAAATTTGCCGCGCAACTGCGGAATGATGCAGAAGCCGCAGGGATGATCGCAGCCCTCAGCGATCTTGATGTATGCAGTTGACCGCGGCGTCGCGAGAACGCGCGGCGTGGCCTCGTCGTAGAGATAATTCGGCAAGTCCGCAATGGCGCCGTCCCAGGTTTCCCGCGAAAAGCGGCCCTGGCTGGCTCGCCGGTCGCCTTCAGGACGTGAACTGAGAATGCGGAAAGGCGAATCAGCGCTGACAGCCGGCGAGATTCCGGCTGCGGCAAGAATATTTTCGAGCTCACCAGTTCCGACTACCGCGTCTACTTCAGGGATGTTCTTCTGAATCTCTTCGCGAAAGCGCTCGACCAGGCATCCGGCGACAACCAACTTCTTCGCCCGTCCCGTTTTGTGCTTTGCCATTTCCAGAATCGTGTTGACCGATTCCTGCTGCGCGCTTTCGATGAATGAACAGGTGTTTACCACAATGACATCAGCGTCTTCGGCATTGGGTACGAGTTCAGCCCCGGACTGCGAGAGCATGCCCATCATGACTTCACTGTCCACCAAGTTTTTGGGACAGCCCAGGCTGACAAAACCTACCTTGGGAGCGGTGGATTTGGGTTTATCGGGGGCCAATACGGATAGAGGTTTCAAGGACATGCAATCCTTCGATTTTAACATTCAAGAACGTCCCCTCTGCTTTCGAGGCGATACAGCACAAGAGAGCTTAACTCAAGTGTAGAGGCTGCACTGGTGAACGACAGGGACTGCTGGTTACCTCGGGAATCTTCGCCCAGCCGCCAACCAGGGGTAAGCTCATCTCATGAGCGCCAGTGCTGGAACTGCCAAAAAATACACTTGCATGCAGTGCGAGATGATCGAAGCCAAGTGCTCTTGTGAAAAATACTGTTGCTTCTGCCAAAGCCAGATCGATGTGCGCTTATGCCACGATGGGCTCTACTACTGCCCGCCGTGTCGGGAAGCCTGCGACTACAAAGTTTCCGACTAGATTCTGTTTCGCACGAACCGGCGACCTCATACCACGACAGTCTCCTTGTATTCACCGAACACGCGGCGCAGAGCGTCTGAAATCTCGCCCACGGTCGCGTTCGCTTCGACGGCAGCAAGGATTCTCGGCATCAGATTGTCGCCGGAACGCGCAGCACCCTGAATCGCGGTGATCGCCTGTTTCCATGAACTCTCATTACGCCTCGCGCGCAATGCCCGCACACGCTCGACTTGCTGCCGTTCCAAATCTTCGTCAATGCGCTGGATTGGGACTTCCCTTTCCTGCTCCTGCTCAAAGCGGTTAACTCCCACGACGACGGCATCGCCGGCGTCCACCGCGCGTTGATACTCGTATGCAGCATTTTGGATCTCTTGCTGCACAAATCCGCGCTCGATCGCTTTGAGCATTCCGCCCAGAGCATCGGTCTTCGCCAGATATGCGTTGGCGTGTTTTTCTATTTCGTCGGTAAGCGACTCAATGAAATACGAGCCTGCGAGCGGATCGACCGTGTTCGGGACCCCCGATTCGTAGGCCACCACCTGCTGCGTCCGCAGCGCGATACGCGCTGCTTGTTCAGTAGGTAAAGACAATGCCTCATCGAAAGAATTTGTATGCAGAGACTGGCTGCCACCAAGTACTGCTGCCATCGCCTGGATCGCGGTGCGGACGATGTTGTTCTCCGGTTGCTGCGCGGTGAGCGTAGATCCGGCAGTCTGGGCGTGAAAGCGTAACATCCAGGACCGCGGGTTCTTCGCGGTGAACTTCTCGCGCATGATGTGGGCCCACATTCGGCGTGCCGCGCGGAACTTGGCTACTTCTTCCAAAAAGTTGTTGTGGGCGTTAAAGAAGAACGAAATACGGGGAGCAAATACATCCACGTCCAACCCGGCATCCATCGCCGCCTGCACATAGGCAGCGCCATTGGCGAGAGTGAACGCGACTTCCTGCGCCGCGGTCGCCCCCGCCTCGCGCATGTGGTACCCGGAGATCGAAATGGTATTCCACTCAGGCAGGTTCTGGTTGGCCCAAGCAAACAGGTCGGTCACGATTCGCATGGCCGTGGGAACGGGGTAAATGTAGGTTCCGCGCGCGATATATTCCTTCAAAATATCGTTCTGCACAGTGCCGGAAAGCCCGACAATGTCAGCGCCTTTCCGTCGCGCGACCGCCACATACAAGGCCAGCAGAATTGAGGCGGTTGCGTTGATGGTCATTGAAGTTGAAATTCCTGTAAGGTCGATTCCGGCAAAAAGGCGTTCCATGTCTTCGATGGAATCGATTGCCACCCCCACTTTTCCAACTTCGCCGGCCGCCAGCGGATGATCGGAATCGAGTCCAATCTGCGTCGGAAGGTCGAATGCAACCGATAATCCGGTCGTGCCGTGGGCAAGCAGATAGCGATAACGCTTGTTCGACTCGTCCGCATCTCCCATGCCGGCATATTGGCGCATGGTCCACAGTCGGCCCCGGTACATGGTTGGCTGCACGCCGCGGGTGTAGGGAAACTCTCCCGGATACCCGGCTTGCTGTTCATAGTTCCAGTCGCCTAGTTCCGCCGGTGTGTACAGTGGACGAACTGGAATTTTGGAGGAGGTCAGTGGATCGCCAACGTCGCTTGTTTTGTTTTTTTCCGGCAAGGGGAGATTATGGTCGCTTTCGCGCTCTCCAGAATGAGGTTACTCCGAACCAACTGAACATCAGGCAAAAGCCCGTGGCAGCAGCAAGGTGACCAGAGGTTCCCCGTCCGGCATGATAAGCCACATATTCACGTACAGCGGCAACGAGCCCAAGTCCCGCAAAAATAACGAAAACAAAGCCGGTTACTTCGAGCCAAAGTTGCCGCAGAATGCTGAAGAAGTGGCTCGTGGTGGCTCTGGCGGCGTTTAGCACTGCACCATAAGTCCGGGTGCGTTTAACCTGTTGGCCCGCAACTCGGGCCGCGATACCCAATTTTCGCGAAGTGGAGAGGTTCGCCATTGTTCTCGATTTTACCAACCTCACGGGTTAAAATGAATCGAGGGTGCCAGTCTTTTGCAGACGCCGGGTAACGGTCTGCATCTAAAAATGACGGGACTGCCCGGGGGAATTCGTGGACCAGCAACTGAAGCAGTTGATGAAGGAATTAGGCGAAGCAATCAATGAATCGCTGGCCGACTCCGACCAGATTGCGGAAGTTGTATCCCGAATCAAAGAAGGCGGTTACGATATCTTCCTCGTTCTCGAAGCCACAATTGGGGTGAGCCGTCCCGGTGAAAAGGGCACCGACAAGAGTTCTCTTGTAACCACTCTGACCAGTAACCCCGAGCTGAAAATCAGCGACCAGGACCTCAAGTTCCTGAAATCGCTGCGGATCAAGATAGAAGACGACGCGGCTTAACTTCCGCTCCAGAATCTCAGCCCAGCCTCTCACGTTATTAGCCAAAACGCTATCAGCAGGGCAACAGCCTTTTTTCGTCTGCGAATCAAATGGCTGTCTTATGGCGGACCGCGTGTCGCAATCGAAACTGACGGCCTCCGAGCAGATCACAACTTTGTGGAACTTAGGCGGGCTGAGCATCCGTGAACTGGTTAAAAGGATCTGGCAGTCTGTCAACGATAACTACCTGCTCGACCGAGCTTCCGCTTTGGCTTTCAGCTTTATCTTGGCGCTCTTTCCCTTGCTTCTTTTCCTCCTTTCCCTCATGGGTGTATTCGCATCCCATGCTTCCGCCCTGCAGACAAACCTGATGCAGTATCTAATGCAAGCGCTCCCGCCGGCAGCCTTTCAGGTTGTCAGCCACACCCTCACAGAAGTAACTAGAAACACCGGAGGAGGAAAAATAACTTTCGGGATCGTGCTGACTCTTTGGTTTGCCTCCGGAGGCATGAGTTCTATGATCTCCGCCTTGGATGGCGCTTACGAAATACGCGAGAGGCGCTCCTGGTTGAAGGTTCGGTTGATTGCCCTGGCTTTGACCATGGCCATCACGGTGCTGATTATTTCCGCACTGGTGGTAGTTTTGGCTGGCAGCTACCTGGCTAACGTGATCGGAGCGTATCTGGGATCCAGCGGGGCCGCAATTGCGGCCTGGAGAATCGGCGGAATTGCAGTTGCCCTAGCGTTCGTTGCAATTTCCTTTTCGCTCATTTACTACTTCGGCCCTGACCTCGAAGAACAGCACTGGTACTGGATCACACCGGGGTCAATTGTAGGGGTACTGCTGTGGGTGGCCGCGTCTTTCGGGTTTCGCCTCTACTTGGATTTTTTCAATAATTACAGCAAAACCTACGGCTCACTCGGCGCCGCCATGATCTTACTAATGTGGCTGTACATCACTGGACTTGCATTGCTGGTCGGAGGAGAAATCAACGCACAGATCGAGCACGCAGCCGCACTGCGGGGACATCCAGAGGCCAAAGCTCCCGGAGAAAAGAAGGCCGCGTAGAGCGGCCGCGTAGCTTACGGATTACCGCAGGTCGAAGTCAGCAGATCGCAAATATTCCCGCTTTGAGCTTCACGCGCGGCCTGGGCCGCTCCGGTCAGCGGTCCGAGCGCCCAATTCCACTGAATGAAGCGCAGAATGGAAACGAAATCCATCTGTTGTGATGAAACGTAGCCGGCTTTTGCGAACGGCGAGATGATGATCACCGGCACCCTGGCTCCGAGTCCTAAAGTCCCGTTTAACTGCGGAGGCGCGACATGGTCGTACCATCCGCCGCTTTCATCCCACACCACGACAATGGCCGTGCTGGCCCAGATGTTTGAGCTCTTGACTGCCTGGACGAAGTTGTCCAGCCATTCAATACTATCTGCGATGCTGCCCTGACCAGGGTGCATGCTGTGACTAGGCGATGGCTGAACCCACATCACCGAGGGCAGCGTTCCCGACGAGAGCATGGTATTGAAACCAGCCATGGTGAAACTCTGGACATTGGCTGAATTAGCCGTAGTCTGAAAATATTGAAAGGGATTTTCCTGCGGCACGTAGTGAGTACAAGTTCCGTTCTGTTCGTTAGAAAAAAATTCCTGGTAGAAGCTCCACGAGATATTTCTCGCCGAGAGCTGATCGCCGACATTCATGAAGGTGAGCGGCGGCGTTATATTCGCGCCGCTTCCCTGGTTTTGCTGGAACAAACCTGCCGTGCACGCGTCAAGCTGCGGATAACCGTAGGGATCGGACCCGGTGCCGGTATCGGCTGCCGTCATGTAAAGCATGTTGCTGGGTTCACTCGCCATTGCCGCCGCAAAGAAATTATCGGCAAGTGCATACTGCTGCGCGTAACTCCATAAGGTATCCACTCCGAATTGCTGCCCGTCGGCGGTGGTGCCGATGCTGGTGTTGTCGTAGTAATCCATGGACGTATCGCCGTTCTCAAAGGCATACTTGTCCATCGTTCCGGAATCGTAGGCGATTTGGTAGCTGGTTGCGGTGTGGTTAAGGTCGGCGGGACTCAGATCAGTCAGCAACTTCGGGGAGATCGTGTTGCCCGCTTGATCCTTCTGCTGATAGCTGGGGAGTGACGAGTCTAGACCGTTAGCCGCGGGGAATTTTCCGAAAAGGTGATCAAACGAACCATTCTGCATTACCACGATCATCAGGTGCTTGATCGCCGAGCGAGGAACCTGGGCCGACTGGACTGGGGGAGGCTGGGTGCCACTACCTGGAGCAGAGCTGCCGCCGCCACAACCCCAGAGAATCACGCAGAAGGCAAAAACTACCGCTCTCTTTAAGGCAGACTGGTTCATTCTTTGCTCCCAAAGTAAAGCACGACTTCGATGTGCCTGAAGCAATGAGAGTTGCTCAGTTTCACAATGCATTATTCCAATTTTATAACTCAGTAGTACATGGGTAAACCTTTGAGGCGAACCCTCGACACTCTCCGGTTCGGGCTCTCCAGTACCTTGCTTTCGCTTTGCGCAACTCTGTCGTAATCTTTTATGCCTATGGATCTCAAACATCGCAGCCGTCTAATTACTGAGGGACGCGAGCGTGCCGGCGCGCGCTCAATGTTCAAAGCGGTCGGTTTCACCGGCGACGATCTGAACAAGCCCTTGATCGGGGTTGCTAATACCTGGATTGAAACTATGCCGTGCAACTTCCATTTGCGGCGACTCGCGGCCAAAGTGAAGGAGGGCATACGTGCGGCTGGCGGAACGCCCATGGAATTCAACACCATCGCCATCAGTGACGGCGAAACGATGGGTACCGAGGGCATGAAGGCGTCGCTCGTAAGCCGCGAAGTAATTGCGGACTCGATTGAACTGGTCTGCCGGGGCCAATTGTTCGACGCAGTGGTTTGTGTGGTCGGATGCGATAAGACGATACCGGCAGCTGCAATGGCGCTTGCCCGACTGGATCTGCCGGGACTGATTCTTTACGGGGGCACGATTGCCGCCGGCAGTTTCCGCGGAAAAGATGTGACCATCCAGGATGTTTACGAGGCCATTGGCGCGAACCTGGCTGGAAAGATGAGCGACGCCGATCTCACTGAACTTGAGAATGCCGCCTGCCCCGGCGCAGGCGCATGCGGCGGCCAATACACCGCGAACACTATGTCCACGGTAATGGAGATGCTGGGCATCTCCCCTATGGGGTTCAACAGCGTACCGGCGGTCGACCCGCAGAAGGACGACGTTTCGTTCCGCTGCGGCGCAATCGTTATGGAGTTGTTAAAGAAAGGAACCAAAGCACGCGACATTTTGACCCGACCGGCTCTCGAAAACGCGATTGCGGGAGTCGCAGCCAGCGGCGGTTCAACCAATTCAGTTCTGCACCTGCTTGCGATTGCCCGCGAAGCGGAGGTGCGCCTCGATATTGAGGACTTTCAGAAAATCAGCGAACGCACACCCTTGCTGTGCGACCTGAAACCGTTTGGCCGTTACGTCGCGGCGGACATGCACCGCGCAGGGGGCATACGCCTGCTGGCAAACCGGTTGCTTCACGGCAAGAAGCTGAACGAATCGGCGATGACTGTAACCGGCAAGACTATCGGCGAAGAAGCTGCGGCCGCGGTTGAAACCCCGGACCAGGAAGTCATCGCTCCGCTCGACAGACCTTTGAAGGCCACTGGCGGCTTGGTGATCCTGCATGGAAACCTTGCCCCCGAAGGATGCGTGGCGAAAATCAGCGGACACGAACGCCTGAGCCATCGCGGACCTGCTCGAGTATTCGAGTCCGAAGAGGATGCGATGGGCGCAGTCAAGGGCAAGCGAGTCAAGGACGGCGATGTCGTGGTGATTCGCAACGAAGGACCGAAGGGCGGACCAGGAATGCGCGAAATGTTGGCCGTGACCAGCGCGATCGTAGGCGAAGGTTTGGGGGGATCGGTTGCCCTTTTGACGGATGGCCGGTTCAGCGGAGCGACGCGTGGCCTGATGATCGGGCACGTTTCTCCTGAAGCCGCCTTGGGCGGTCCGATTGCTGCGATTCGCGAGGGCGATGTCGTCCGAATCGACGTCAATCAGCGGCTGCTCGAAGTCGAGATCAGCGACGCCGAAATCAAACAAAGGATGTCGCAATGGAAGCCCCGCAAGCCAGCCTATCCGACAGGTGTTTTCGGAAAGTATGCTTCGCTGGTGGCGTCAGCGTCTGAAGGCGCGGTCACACGACCGCACGCGACACACAGATAGCTTTCCAGCTTCAGCGCTGAAGGGCACGCTTGCGCGTGCCCTTCGTATTTACCGTTTATTTACCAAAACCGGTTTACAAGCCCGTGCGCATCCAAGTAAGGTGAGCTGAGGTAGGTTACCGGTTCTGTGGGTAGGATTCTGTCACTTAGCGGGCTTGTGTCCGCATTCATGATCTTCTGCCTTTGCGGCACAGTCTTGCGCGCGCAAAGCAAGGACCAGCTTGCCCCGACACTTTCCAGCGCGCACCGTGCATTTTCGGTGTTCGCGCCCCGCGGCCATTCTGCCCTGGTGGATGCGACCGGTTCACGCGCGATCGACTCCATTCCCACATTTTCCGGAGAGTTTCGCGTAAACGGCATCAGCCCCACTGGAACTCCACAGCACAAGTGGTTCTACACCATGGCAGGCGCGCAGCCCGAAAGCGGTCGAACATCTTCTTTCGATGCGCCTATCGTGCCGGTGTCACTCGATCTGCTCGACTATGACGGGTCGGTTCGCGTAGTAAATGGTCACACGCTACACTATTCCGCGCAGCCGTTCGTAAACGGGGTCATCAATTCCCCGATTTTTCAGAATACTGAGTATTCCAGCAGCGATGTCCTCACACAATTCGGCGATGCCATCCAGCGAGCAGAGTTCTACAACGTCATGCAATCGGACTGGCACACCCTGCTTCGCCCCTCGGTAAAAACTGGGCGTACGATCGCCATCCCGCGGGGCTCCTATTTCTTCGCGCTCAAAAATGACGGTACGTGCTGCGCCTTCGTTCTGGTGGACATGAATGTTTTCTCCAAGCTGCTTTTTCCAGCGACGGCAAGCGACACCACCAGTCCGGTCGGCGCCGCAGAACATTCTGGAGAAATTACGCCGCAATCAATTTCGACGTTCTTGTTTCCGAATACTTATCTTTATCTGAACAAGAATCCGAACCATTGCTGCGTTCTTGGGTTCCACACCTACGATTTTGAACCGGGGAACGCTGAAAATGGCTTCCGAGAGAAGCGGTACGTTCTTAATTTTGCAAGCTGGATCAGCCCCGGCCTGTTCGGCCCCGGATTCGAAGATGTGACCGCGCTGAGCCATGAAATCGTCGAAAGCCTGAACGATCCCTTCGTCGGAAGCGATGGCGTGCATGGCATTACGCCGTGGTGGCTCTCGATCAATGGGAATTGCCAGAATGATCTGGAAGTCGGCGACGTGATCGAAGGCCTACCGGATGCAACCGTTGCCATCAAGAGCGGGGGAACGACTTATCACCCGCAAAATGCGGCTCTCTTGCAGTGGTTTGAGTTTCAATCGCCCTCGACGGCGATAGGAGGCGCGTACAGCTATCCCGACGAGAATGTGCTCACATCTCTCTCGGCTTCCCAGCGTATGAAGTGCCGCTGACTTCGGCATCAACCGGCTGATTTCTCGCCAATTTGTTAGAACGAAAACCTGACCTGTAGATCGACTCGCCGGTTGGCCGAAGCCGAGGCGAAAGGTCCGCCGCCTACGCTGATTGCTTCCCCAAATTTCGGCGAACTCAGGTTGCCGATTGGGTTTCCAGGATTGAAGGTATTGAAGAGATTACGCGCCGAAATACTGAATGTCAGACTGTAGCGCCGATTGACTGCGCCACCGGGCCCCCTGAATATGTTGCCCCCGTTCCCGCTGAGCCCACCCGGCCCTAGCCCGCCTCCATGACCTCCTCGCGGTCCGCCGTCACGACCACCTCCGCCAGAACTGCCTTTGGTTTCCGGACCGAAACCGATCGTCTTGCTCAATCGCAAATTAAATGTTGTATTCGATGGGCCGGTGCAGTAGTTCACCGGCACTTCTCCAAAGGTATTGACGCTCGTCGCGAAGTCTGCCCTCGTGGTGCAAACAGCATTTTCGTTTGCACTCACGAACGAGGGGCGATCATTGAAAATGGAGTCGCCATTATTGTCCTGACCGGTCGTGAGATTGTACGGCTGACCAGAGTTGATAATGATGAATGGGCTCAGCGAAAACGCATACGGCAACGTAATGTTGCCGCCGATGAAAGCGCGATGGCGCACATCGAACGCCGCGCGGCCATAGTCAGCCAGCGGATCGTATTGATTAGACAGGAAACTTGCCGAACTGGTACCACCGCTACTGAAAAAGCCGCCGGCGCTGCCTCCGGAACTGGCGTTGCTGTTGGCGTAATTCAGGGTGTAAAAACCGAACAGCGATAGCCTTTTACCGGTGTTCACCCGAATATTTGCAATCAGCTGGTTCTGGCGAAAAATTCCGCCCGAACCGTACTGGTAGATGTTGTCGTTGTTGTACAACGTCGCCTGCGGCCTGGCACCGCCCAGCCAGGGGGCTGGCGCGTTTACGTTGTCGATATAGAAGGCGTGCTCGCCCCGCGAATTCAAGTACGTCACAGAAACTGTCGCAGCCTTGGTGATCTGGCGTTCAATGCTCGCCGCGCTCTGAATGGTGTAGGGCGCGCGCATGCTCGGGGATATCTGGTAGATCGTCGGCGATCCTAGTGCTGCAAGCTGGCTGAAGCTTGGTATTCCACTTCCGTTTGCAGAAAAAAATTGAGGCGCCGCAACCACTGCCCTTTGCTGGGTCACTCCGTCCAGCAGATCGGCTTGCTCGACCAGGTTGTAGCCGAAACGGTCGTAAAAGATTCCGAATCCTCCACGCAATACCGTCTTCGGCGCCGACTTTCCATTGCTTCCCAGCCCCCAGGCAATGCCGATCCGCGGCGCGAAGTCTGCATGGTCGTGAATGTTATTCTGCGATTCGAATCGCAGCCCATATGTCACGGACAAATTCGGCTTCGCACGCCATTCGTCTTCGGCGTAAAGTCCGGCGTCAAACCAACCAACGCTGACTTGCGGCGAGCCGGTAGAAATCGAAAACTGCGACGGACAGTTCAGCGGATTGTAGTTCGCTCCGGACTGGCAAAGTCCATGGGAGGCGTTCTGATAAGCCTGCAGCGCCGCCAAGGGGTCGGTACCAAATGACGAAAATACAAACGTGCCGTTAAAATTCGCGTCGGTGGATTCGGACGAAGTAATCCCCCGCAGGCGTGCTCCAAACTTGATCAGGTGTTTGCCGCGGGTTATGGAGGTGTAATTCTGGAGTTCGTAATTATTCTGAGTCGTGCGCACCAGCCCTTCCGTATTTTCCCCGGTGGTAAACGAAGACTGCACGTTGATGAAAGGTCCCGAGCCCAAAGGCAGCTGATGGTTGGTTTCGCGCTGGAACTGAAAGCGGGTTTCGTTGACTATGTGCGGCCCGAAAATCTGGGTATCACTGATTTGAAGCGTGTGCTCAGTTTCGTTCAAGTTATACGCGACGGACGGTAGAGAAAATGAACCGAGGCCCGAATTGTCCTCGCTGTCGTGCGTAAGCTGGTAACGCGCGGTGAGCGTGTTGGTGGGACTCAGTTGCAGGTCGAAACGCGGACTGATGCTGGTGCGGGTTCGCGGATTGGGGATTGACTCGTTCAACAGAGCAGGCTGAAATCCAGGAGGCAAAGGGTAAGGAAGCTGCGTCGGATCATAGGCCGCGATGGCGGAGAAGTCATGCATATTTCGGCGAGACGCATCGATGAAGAAAGATGCCTTCTTACCGATAGGACCGCCGAAGTTGCCGTCGAAAATCTCGGAGTTGTAATCCGGCTTTACGGGAACATAAGGATTTCTGGAATTCAGTACCGAATTGTTGTCGTTAAAGAAAAACTGGCCGTGAAATTTATCGCTGCCCGGCTTGGTAAATATTTCGATGCGGCCATAGCCGAGCTTGTCGTATTGCGCTGAGAAAGGATTTTGATTGATCCGTATTTCTCGGATCGCCGACTTGGGAGGAATCTGTCCGCCAGTGAATCCGTCGATATAAATCTGGCCGCCGTTGGGCCCGGCTGAGGGTCCGGCGAGCGCCTGCAATTCTGACTGCAGTTCGTCGGGATCATCCGACAGTGCATCGAGGTCCTTCCCCTTGATGATCAGCGCACCGGCGTTCGAGTCTGAGCTGACGTCGAGTTGCGGCTGCCCTTCTTCACCGTTGACGTTGACCTTTTCTTCCTGTGCCTTGATCTGAAGAGTAACGTCGAGAGTCTGTGTCTGCCCTTCCGCAAGCGCAACGTTGGACTTGCTGAAGTTGGCGAAGCCCTTTGCGCTGGCAGATACGTTGTACGGTCCCGCAGGCAAGGATTGAATCTGATAGCCGCCGAACTGGTCAGTTGTCGCCGTCGCGCGCTTACCGCCAGCGCCACTGAGCGTCACCGTCGCCTGCGGAATAACAGCGCCCGTCTGATCAGTCACTTTCCCGCTCAGGGTAGCGGTCTGAGACTGCGCCAGGGCCAACCCTGAAAGCAGAACCAGGGCCACGATATTACAAAGCATTTTCATTTTTAATTTGCAGCTCCCGAAAGGGCTACTGCGCTGAACCCTCTCCTCCAGCGCCGCCAGGTTCACCCAGGTTCCACGGAGAAAGAATTGTGGCTGCACTGGTGCCCGCGGGAGCGGCGCTCAGAATTGGCTCGACGCCCGACAGCAGGGTGATCGCCGTCGGCTGAGAGTTCGCGCTTCCTTGCGTTGCCACCAGCATGACCGCATCGCCTTTGTTCAATTCCGAGATGGACAGTGCGGGCATGCGGGCCAGCATCTGCTGAAAATCCGGGGGGCCACCGCCATTCCCACGCCAACCGCTGCCTTGCCCGCGCATCCCCGCGCCGCCACGCGCGCCCGCGGCGCTTGCGTCTGGCTCATTTCCACTCGAGGCCGCGTCGGCGCCTCGCCAGCTTCCGCGACCGCCACCACCCGGCTTCTGCCCAGCTTCTTGTGCCGCTGCACCAAGACCTCCGCCCTGAGCGGCTCCGGCTGCACCGCCCTTTAGCCTCATCGCGATTCCCATGGCAGCAAATTGAGGCAGCTTGCGCAGTAGCGAGTCTGGGCCGACTTTTACCGTCACAGGCTTTTTGGTCGCCAGGTCGGTAAGCGTGAGGCTGTTGTTGGCGGCATCGGTCGAAATCACCGTCCCGGCTATGTCCTTGAACGTTCCCGAAACGATGGCTTGCGCGGTGAATTCGGTCCCGTCGGCATTCTTGGTGCCACGCGCGCGCAACTGATCGCCCGGCTTGATCTGGTCCAGAGTTCCGGGCTTGGCGTCATCGAACTTGACTGAGTCTAGCGAGTATCGCTTGATCTCTATGCCGGAGGCCGCGTGCACAATGACCGGCTTGCCGCCTGCCAAAAGCGAATTTGCGACCGTGATCGTTCCCGCAGGCGCATTCACTTCCTTGACGATCCCGCCGACGCCTTTTCGCCATTCATCGCGCTCCGACTGCTGCCGCTGCGCAATATCGCCTTGTTTCATCACAACCGCGACTGCGGCGACCAATGCGCCGGCATCACCAGTCTGGCCCCGCGCGGCAACTCGATCTCCAACCTGGATGTCTGATATTTGAATAGGAGTGGCAGACTTCAGATCATTCTGCCCCGGGGTGGCGCGAACAATGCGGGCGGATTCGGCAAAGGTCAGCGTCGTATCGGTGCCGCTGTCAGACGTCAACACCACAGAATTTGCCGTGACCGACTTCACAGTCCCGACGACTTTTGCCGGGGGAGCTTGCGCGAAAACTGAAACGGCCAACAGCAGATGCGCAAGAAACAGGCCCGGAAATACTTGCGCCACGGTTCCCCGCCGCAGATTGTGAGGGTTTCCACGCATACATTCCCTTTTCAATTCAAACACGCGCTTGAAAGCGGAACGCGTAAAGAATTGTCAAATCAGGGTAAAGCTGCGAAGTGATTCCTGACAAATCCACTGCGGGAGAAATGCCTGGGTCAAAATCGAAGGGATCGATTTCGAAAGCGAGTAAAAATTGGTTAACGCTATCTCGATGTTGCGGCTTCCATTTCGAGCAGCCTCTGCTTTCGCCTGACGCCCCACCGATATCCGCCCATCTCGCCGTTCGATCTGACAATGCGATGACACGGGATCGCAATCGCCACCGGATTGGTCGCGCACGCGCGTGCGACCGCGCGTACCGCGGTTGGCTGCTTGATCGCTCTGGCCACGTCGGAATAGGAACGGGTCCCTCCGAACTCGATGGATTGCAGATACGACCACACCCGCCGCTGAAACGCAGTCGCCTGAATATCGAGCGGCAGAGCAGTTGCGACTTCAAGACCGCTCATGTGACGCATGAGAGTCCGGATGGTAGGAGCAAGCGCCTCATCGTCGCGATGACGAATAGCGAATGGGAATTCTTGCCTGAGCCCTTGTTCAAGTTCTTCATCCGAAGCGGAAAACTGAATGCTGCAAATTCCTTTGTCGGTTCTGGCAATGAGAATTCGCCCCAGCGGTGAGTCGGCACATGTGTATCTAATCGGTGCCGCAATGGCGCCGCGCCGATACTTGGCGGGCTCCATACCCAGTTCTGAAGCGGTGCGCGCATACAAGCGACTGGTGGAGCTGTATCCAGCTTCGTGCATGGCGCGGGTGACAGATTGTCCGGCTTTAAGTTTCTGCCGGAACCCGCGCATGCGGCAGGAGTCCGCATACTGTTTCGGTGTAATGCCCAACTCCGCCTTGAATGTGCGCTGCAAGTGAAACGGGCTCTGCCGAAATTCTGTGCCCAGTTGGGCCAACGTAACCGCCTCATCCAGATGCTGCTCGATGTAACGGCAGATCGCCTTCACCATCGCTTGCCGCTGATTTCCGGCAACAGCTTTCGGACGGCAGCGCAGGCAAGCGCGAAACCCGGCGTTCTCCGCATCCTGGGGACGCGGAAAGAACGTGACGTTCTCCCGGCGCGGCCTTCGCGACGGACACGACGGCCGGCAATAAACTCCAGTCGAGGATACGGCAAACACAAATTTGCCGTCGCTTGCACCGTCGCGGGCCAACACCGCCTGCCAGCGTGAGTTTTCAGTTATGGTGGGCATCTCGAACTGCCTTGAATCTGTTAGGTCGTGGTTTCGGAAGCTCAGTATCGCACTGTTCATGAGCAAAGATTATGCGCGAGCTTGAATCTGTGCTATCCGTATCTTGCGGTCAAAGTGATTTTCTGATCACACACGGTTATGGGTGCAATCCGGCGGAGCCGAAAAGGGCCTTTAACCGCAAAGAAGGCAAAGTGCGCAAAGCAATTCGGGCTTTGAATCGTTGAGGATTTCGTGGATAGCTTAGGACCGAAAAAAGTGAAAATCCAAAGCACAATTGTCGCCCGCCGCGTCTCCTCTCCTATCAGGCTGAGCGCGCACGATCCCGCGCCGGAATGGCTATCTACTGCGCCCATTCGCTTTTCGACCGACTGGCAGGGTCAGAGACCAGATCCGGAGCTCGAGACGGAAGTCCGACTGTTGTGGTCGCCGTCAACTTTTTACTTACGTTTTGTCTGCCGCTATCGCGAGCTCTTTGTCTTCGGCGACTCCGACTTGAACGGCCGACGGGACCGACTCTGGGAGCGCGACGTGGTGGAAGCCTTCCTGCAGCCCCCAGATTTGGCCGGTAAATCTGACATTGCTCTCTCGACTTCGCGTTATCGATCTTTCTACAAAGAGTTCGAAATCGCGCCCAACGGCATGTGGATTGACCTCGATATCTCACCCTCGGGGCTTGTTAATTTGAAAAGCGCCTTGACGCGCTCAGTTCAAATTGATGAGGCAAACAAAACCTGGGCGGCGGAACTTGCGATTCCGATGAATGCGCTCACCGCGAATTTTAATCCGAATGCTGAGTGGCGAGCTAACTTTTTCCGAGTGGAAGGAAAGCTTGAGCCGCGGACTTACATGGCGTGGCGGCCGACACAGACACCTAAGCCGGACTTCCATGTGCCAGAGGCGTTTGGAGTCTTAAAATTTGAGCCTTAGTTCATGGGCGTCTGCAGCGGCCCGAACACCTGCGGAATTCCTGACCTCCGTCGCAACTCTCCCAGTAATGCCTGCGCGGCGTTCTGATAGGTCTTGCTCGGGTCGGTAGGGTCGGCCCACACCGCGTCATAAACCACCTGCGCGGCTTCAGTGATATCCATGTGCATTGCAGCTTCAAGGACATCCACGCGCTCCTGCAAACGGTCGTAGCAATCCTGACAAACGGTAGCAGGCTCGGGAGAGCTGGCGTGGTTTTCAACGTGACTACAGTGCATCGCCGGAGCCGCAAGGTCCGGGGGCAGCGGTGACGCATTCATCTGTGCGTTGAATTCCTGCAGAAAGCGTTCCCGCTCCGCTTCAAGTTGCTTTGGATCGGGCAGTTGCTCCGCGGGAGCGACCTGAGCTAGCGGCTCGACTGGAGACACACGCTGCGGCGACTTGCACACCGGGCAGGCCGCGAGGTCGGCCGCATAGTAAGTCTTGCAGTGCGCGCAGGGTAAGCCATAGCCAATTTGTTTTGGTGTGAGCGAAGGGTCGGTCAGTATGCCGCGCTGTTCCGCCATCCGGCTGTCACGCTCTCGTGCCGGTGCCACGCCATATCCGCTAACTGAGCCATTCGATGAATTCATATTGCCCCCTGCGAACTAATTCGGGTTCGAACCGCCTGCCAGACCAGACGCTTAATAATTTAACGAGTACTGTTCGATTTCATCAGGCGCCGCAATTCTTCTTTGCGCGCGTTATAGAGCTGCTTGTCAGGATCGAGCCGCGTGGCGGTATCCATCTCCGCCAACGCTTCGCTGTCACGGCCGAGGCTCATCAGGCATGCTGCCAGCGCGAAGTGATGCTCAGCCGTAGGCTCAATGCGCACAGCCTCCTGAAATTCCTTTAGGGCGTTCGGCATCTGTTGCAAGTCGATCAGCGCTGTGCCCAGGTAATAGTGTGATGATGCTGAATTCGGATCCAGTTCCACCGCAATCCGCAGTTCGCGCTCGGCTTCCTTCAACTGATCGGAAAGAAGTAACAACTGCCCCAGGGCCCGGTGTTCGCCGGCATTGCTCGGATTCTGCTGTACCGCCAATTTCAATTGATTGGCGGCCTGCGAGTATTCGTTCTTGGCCATGTAAGCCCGCGCCAGTGAATCATGTCCGCGACGCCAATCGGGACGCGTCTGGAACAACTGGCTGTATTCGCCGATCGCAAGGTCGTAGTCGCCCTTGCTGTAATAAACGCCGGCAAGGTTCTCGCGGACTGAGGGATCATTCGGCGCCAGCTTCTTGGCTATACCTAATTCGGCGATAGCATCTGCGAATCGCTTCTGCTCTCCCAGTAAGGCTCCTAACGTGCTGTGCGCCTGCCAGTGCTGCGGCTTCAACACGATAGCTTTGCGAAGAAGTCCGATTGCATCATCTACCGATCCCTGGTCACGAACCGCAACTGCCATCTCGTAATAGACATCGGCATTTTTTGGGTCTCGGTTGAGCGATTCCTGAAAAGCATTGACCGCCGCCGGATACTGCCGGTTTGCATAATGGCCGAGGCCGAGCATTCGGTATGCATCTGCGTCCTCGAAATCCATGCTGAGCGCGGTGCGCGCCTCGCCGATAGCATTGTCGCCGTCATCGGCCTCGTAGAACGTCAATGCCAGCCGGTTATGGACCTCAGCGAACCCCGGTTCTAAGCGCTTGGAATCGCTGTACTGGTCAAAAGCAGAGTCCCAGTCGCCGCGCTGTTGCTCGATGTATCCCAGCAGGAAGTGAAGCGAACCGTTGGAGGCATCTTTCGAGATCAGCCTGCTCACGACGTCGGCTGCTTCCTCATACTTCTTTTCATGCAAAAGCGACGCCGTGCGTGATAGCCCCGCCGGACACGCTCCGGCGCCAACCGGAGTCAGGCGATGCACTTGCAAGACCAGTTCCTTGCTTGCGCCAGCGGAGGTGAGGTTCTTGTCGGTTTCAGTGTTGAGGCTGAAGGCAATACCCTGGACTCTAGAGGAGGCAATCAACTTGGATTCGGACACGCCGGCTTCCGTCCAGGCCATCAGATGAGTGCAGTCGACGGGAGTTCTGCCAAAGCTCAGAGGCGCATGAATCGTGATCAGGAAGAGAGCGAAAGTCCCGGACTTAAAGCGCACAGATAAACTCCAAGGTCTAACTCAACTGCTTCCTGCAACATAGAGCGATTGGGTAATCTGGGCTAGGTCACCGAGGTAATAGGCACGACCCGAGATAGGCTTCAGTCAGGCTAGTCCATCTGGACAAACCGAACGCCCGTTTGACGCGCGGAAACGGGTACAGTAAGGTTTGAATAGAGCAGTTTGCGGAGGCTCCTATGGAACTGTTGTCCCCCATGCACCTTTTGCTGATATTTGCGGTTGCCCTTTTGATATTCGGGCCGAAAAAGCTGCCTGAACTGGGTAAAGGAATCGGCGAAGGCTTCCGCGCCTTGAAAGACGGCATGAAAGACAAGCCGGCGGAGCAAGCTTCAACCCCGGCACCGAACCCTCCAGGCAATTCGACCGACGTCAAGAGTTAGGCAATCAGGTCTAGCTCTAAATTTCCTTCTTCATCGCAGGTGACCCGGCGTCGTCTGTTCCCATCTAATCCGGTGAATCTGAAAACTTGCGAGGTCAAGCTTATGACAAACTCCCGCGCTTCGAACCAGCCCCACCCAGAACGCCATAAGTCTGAAATCGAGGAAAGAGAGGAGCGCGAGGAGAACCTCGACAAAACGATCGAGGACAGTTTCCCCGCGAGCGACCCGCCCTCATCAATTCCTGATCCTGAAGATGAGGACAGCGCCGCTTAGCGCAGGTTTGCGATAGACTTTTCAGAAACCAATGGCGTCCAGTTTATTGGTCAACGGCGTGGAGCGGATTGCGGAGGTTTCGCCTGACGAAAGTCTGCTTAACGTCCTCCGCGATCACCTGGGACTCACCGGCACGAAGTACGGCTGCGGCGAAGGCCAGTGTGGCGCCTGCACTGTCCTTGTCGAAGGACTATCAGTGCGTTCCTGCCGGATGAAAGTAGGCGCAGTGAACGGCAAAAGGGTTACCACCATCGAGGGCCTCGCACGGGGCGACACACTGCACCCGCTGCAGCAAGCCTTTCTCGAGGTTGAAGCCTTTCAATGCGGATACTGCACTCCCGGAATGATTCTGTCCGCTGTAGCGCTGCTCGAACAGACGCCGCATCCCACCGAAAAACAGATCATTGTTCATATGAATGGCAATGTGTGCCGCTGCGGCATTTATCAACGGATTGTCGAGGCAGTGCAGCGGGCAGCGAGTTCCATCAACAAGAGGACGCAAAATGCATCCGCTGGCTGATTCTGAACTGCAGCAACACGAAGCAGTCTCGCGCTTGCGGCATGGCTTCGAGCTCAAGCGTCGCGATTTCTTCAAGCTGCTGGGGGGAGGTTTGGTAGTCGGCATAGCTACCGTTCGCGCGCCGGCGCAGGAATCCGGCGACAGAACTCAATCTCGGCCAGAGACGCCACAAACTCTTGACTCCTGGCTGCACATCGGCGAGAACGGCCAGATCAGCGTTTTTACCGGAAAAGTAGAAGTCGGCCAAAACGTGCGGACCTCTCTGGCCCAGCAGGTCGCAGAAGAATTGCGGGCACCACTCTCGTCTGTGCAACTGACCATGGGAGACACCGAGCTGACCCCCTATGACATGGGCACCTTCGGCAGTCGCACCACGCCGCAAATGGGAATGCAGCTCCGCAAAGCCGCCGCAAGCGCACGGGCAGTGCTGATTCGCATGGCCAGCCAAAAGTGGCAGGTGCCGGAATCTGATCTTGCCGCCGACAATGGTCGCATTCGACATGCCGGCTCGGCCCGTGAAGTCACATATGCGGAGCTGATGCACGGCAAACAATTGACTGAGATTATTCTGGCCGCTCCTCCGCTGACCCCGCCTGAGCACTGGAAAATCGCGAGCCGCCCTGCACCCAAGTCGAACGGCCGCGACTTCGTGACGGGTGCACACAAATACACCTCGGACATTGCCTTGCCGGGAGTGCTGCATGGGCGCGTCATCCGTCCCAGTGCCTTTCACGCAAAACTTGTTTCCTGTGACACAGCTCAGGCGGAAAAGCTTGATGGCGTAACTGCGGTCCGTGATGGTGATTTTGTTGGCGTCGTTGCGCCCGATAAGAACACGGCGGAGCGCGCCGCTGCAGCCGTAAGGAGCCAATGGGACGCTCCCGCGCAAACTTCCGAAACCGAGTTGTTCGCGTACTTGCGAGCCCATGTTGTCGATTCCAGCGATGGCGACAATGAACACTACGTTACCGGATCAGTCGAGCAGGTTCGTGACGCGGCCGCAAAATCTTTGAAGGAAACCTATACGGTCAGCTACATCGCGCATGTTCCTCTTGAGCCGCGAGCGGCGGTGGCTGAGTGGAAAGAAGGTAAGCTCACCGTGTGGACGGGAACGCAACGTCCCTTTGGTGTTCGTGAGGAACTGGCTTCAACGTTCCGTCTTCCTCAAGACCACGTCCGCGTGATTGTTCCGGATACTGGATCTGCATACGGTGGCAAGCATACTGGCGAAGCCGCGGTCGAAGCGGCGCGTCTCGCGAAGGCGGCCGGAAAACCAGTGAAGCTCGTTTGGACACGCGAAGAAGAATTCACCTGGGCATACTTCCGTCCCGCCGGAGTAATCGACATAAGTAGCGGAGCCAAGGCGGACGGCAGCCTGCTGTATTGGGAACACGACAACTACAATTCCGGCCCGTCGGCGATGCGCACACCGTACGAAGTTCCAAATCAACGAATCGCCTTTCACGAATCTGAAACTCCCTTGCGTCAGGGCTCGTATCGCTCGCTGGCCGCGGCAGCAAACCACTTTGCCCGCGAATCCCACATGGACGAACTGGCGCATGAATTGAAAATTGATCCTTTGGAGTTTCGTCTGAAGAACTTGAAAGATGAGCACCTTCGTGCTGCGTTCGAGGCTGCCGCCGGGAAATTCGATTGGAAACAACAATCATCTACGCCCGCGCGAGGCTTCGGAATCGCGGGCGGCTTCGAGAAGGGCGGCTACGTCGCCACATGCGCCGAGGTTTCCATTGAGCACGGCGATGTCAGAGTCAAACGCGTCGTGGAAGCATTCGATTGCGGAGCGGTGGTAAACCCGGAGGGCCTGAAAAATCAAGTCTCCGGGGCGGTCATGCAAGGGCTCGGAGGCGCGCTGTTCGAAGCTATCCACTTCGAAAATGGCCGGATCCTTAACCCTCACTTGGCAGATTACCGTGTACCTCGCTTCAGCGATGCGCCGCAAGTTGAGGTTGTATTGATCGACCGTAAGGACCAACCTTCGATGGGCGCCGGGGAGACGCCGCTGGTTGGGATTGCGCCAGCAGTAGCCAACGCGATCTTTAGCGCAACCGGTATTCGGCTCCGCTCAATGCCGCTGGTGCCGGCAGGTTTGCCGACGGACCAGACGGACAAAGTGAGCTTATATCAGACGCGCCAAATTCAAGCGGTGGGTGTTTAGGCTAACATCACAAATAAACAGGTGAAAGATGAATAGACACAAGAGCTGGTCCATTCTGTTTCGTGCCTTTCTTCTGGGTTCATTACTCACAGCATTATTTGCTGAGAACGGCGGCAGCGTTTTCTACGACTTCAGCGCCGAAGCGCCTGGCAAGGTTCACAAGATCACCGTTGCCGATCTACCCCAACCACGCGCGACGAAGTCGGCGGTGAACCCACCGGAAATGAGCCCGCGTCCCGCCGACGCTATGCCCAAAACGCTGCCCGGCTTTAAGGTCAACATGTATGCGACCGGGCTCGATGAACCGCGCGAACTTCGGGCAGCGCCCAATGGCGACATTTTCCTGGCCGAAACCAGCAAAGGCGAAATCACCGTTTTTCGTGGGATTGGCAAAGATGGCAAGGCAGAGCAGACTTCAACCTTCGCCACCGGCCTGCACGAACCTTTCGGCATCGCCTTCTATCCGCCGGGAGAAAATCCGCAGTGGGTTTACGTCGGCGACACCGATTCGGTTAAGCGTTTCCCGTATCGCAGCGGTGATCTGAAGGCCAGAGGAGCAGCTGAATCAATCATTCCGGAAATCTTCCCCGGAGCCAGCCACGCTCACGGCCACAACACACGGGACGTTGCCTTTTCTCCCGATGGAAAGAAGATGTATGTTTCAGTCGGGTCAGGATCGAATGTGGACGATCCTGATACTCACAAATCCGAATTTCATCGCGCGAACATTCTGGAATACAACCCAGACGGTTCAGGCTTGCGCGTGTACGCCTCCGGCCTGCGCAATCCTGTGGGATTGGTGTTTAATCCAAAGACCGGCGAAATCTGGACTGCCGTGAACGAGCGCGACGAACTCGGCGATAATCTTGTCCCTGACTACACCACGCACGTTCAGGATGGCGGCTTTTACGGTTGGCCGTGGTACTACATGGGCGGACATCAAGACCCGCGCTTGAAGGACAGCCATCCCGATCTGCGCGCCCGCATGATCACGCCCGACGTCCTTATCCAGCCGCACAGCGCGCCGTTAGGGTTCGCTTTCTACACCGGAGACCAGTTCCCTGCCGAATACCGCGGAGACATGTTCCTGTCTCTGCACGGTTCGTGGAATCGGCAGCCTCGAACCGGCTACGAACTGGTCCGCGTTCCGCTTCACCAGACGGGCAAAGCTTCCGGCGAATATGAGGACTTCCTGACCGGACTCGTCACGCCCGAAGGAAATGTCTGGGGCAGGCCGGTGGGCGTCGCGGTCGCAAAGGACGGCTCGCTTCTGGTCAGCGACGACGGTTCCGGCACCATTTGGCGCGTCAGCTACGAAGGCAAGTAGATTTCAGATTTCGCGAAAGTCACGCCGCCCCGGCTGCGAACGAAATCGAGCCTAAAATCCAACGTTTGCCTCGCAGGGTATTGCGAATTCACCTGCTAGCTGACGCCGCCGCTCGCATTCCTTTACAATCGTTCGTTAATTCTCCTTCTGCGTAGCAGTCTTTACCCACCTCACCGTGGCCGAATTATTGGAAGCTAGCAGCTAGGAGTACCCTGTTTCGCAACGGAATGCATTCACCCAAGCCCAATCCGCCGACTTTCCAGGAACTGATTCTCCGTTTGCAGACTTTCTGGGCGGAACGCGGATGTGTGCTCCAGCAGCCTTATGATCTCGAAGTCGGCGCCGGCACGATGGCGCCGGAGACATTCTTGCGCGTCCTCGGGCCCAAGCCGTACAAGGTCGCCTATGTCCAGCCTTCGCGGCGTCCGGCGGATGGGCGTTATGGCGAGAATCCCAACCGGCTTTACAAGCACATGCAGTTGCAGGTCATTTTGAAGCCCCCGCCGGAGAATGTGCAGGAGCTTTATCTCGAATCGCTGGGCGCGATGGGGATTGATTTGCGCCAGCACGACATAAAATTCGAAGAGGACAACTGGGAGTCGCCGACGCTGGGCGCATGGGGCATCGGCTGGCAGGTGATGCTCGATGGTTTGGAGATCACGCAGTTTACTTACTTTCAACAATGCGGTGGAGTCGATCTTTTTCCAATTTCCTCAGAATTGACCTATGGGCTGGAACGCATCGCTGCGTTCTTGCAGGATGTGGATTCGATTTACGACATTGTGTGGGCACGCGATCCGGAGACGGGACGCGAAACCAAATACGGTGACGTGCGCCTCGTCGATGAACTACAGCTTTCGGTTTACAACTTTGAAATGGCAGACGTCGCCAGCGCATGGAAGCACTTCGAATTATGTGAGGCGGAGTGTAAAACCCTGATTGACCTTTATTGGGGGAGTGCCCACCCTGTCGCACAGAACGCGACAAGGGTGGGGCAACCGGAAGAAGAGGGGCACTCCGATTCTGAGGTCAAGTCCTGTGACAAGAGCCGCTTTCCTCTATTAGCAGCCTACGAGCTATGCCTGAAGTGTTCGCATCTCTTCAATATTCTGGACGCTCGCGGCGCAATCTCTGTGACCGAGCGTGTCGGCGTGATCGCGCGTGTGCGGGCCTTGGCAGTCGGCGTGGCTAAGGCGTGGGTTGATCAGCAAAGAGCGGACCCCGAAGCTGAATCCCAGCCATTAGCTACGGCTACGGCATAACGGGCAGCACCAGCGCGGACGGATGCTGCGCGTCATGAAGGATCGCGTTAGTGGCAGGCACCGAAGTATGGGCAAACTTGATCTCCTCCCCGGCATTCAGATTGCGATCAAATCGGGGAAAATTGCTGCTCGCGATCTCCAGCCGGATCGAATGGCCTTTAAGAAAGACATTGCTGGTGGCCCAGAGATCAACCGTGATCTGATAAACCTGTCCCGGGTTCATTAGGTTGGCGTGTTCCTGAGTGTCGCGGTAGCGCATGCGAAGAATGCCTTCAGTCAGATCTTGCGCGAACCCGTCAGGTCCGACATCGACTAACTTCGCGGTGAAATCAGTATCGACGGCAGAAGATTTCACGAAGAGTGTAGCCGTCACCGGTCCCGTCACTTCCATATCTTTTGCTAATGGTTCGGTCGAGTAAACCAGCACGTCGTCTCGGTTCTCCACGCCGCGCTGATCTCGGGGACCAGGCTCCATGTGGTGCTCGTCGCAACAGAGCGGGCCGCCAAACGTAGGCGTCGGATTTGTGGGATTGTAAACATACGAATCGGAAGGCTCTGACTTGGCGGCAGATGCCGAAAGTGATCCGTCGCCGCGCAGAGAGTTCGCTTTACCGCCCGAATGTAGAAAATACTTGGTGAATTGAGCCTGAGGCGGCGGCCAGTCATCCTCTTGGCGGTATTCGTTGGCGCCCATCACGAAAAGCTTCACCGGCTTGTCGGTGGCATATTCGTTCTTAATGCCTTTTAAAGTGAAGTCGTACCAGTCGAGAATCACGTTGGTGTAAACATTCTCAATCGCGTGAGGGCCGAAATCGACGTCTCCGATACGGCGTCCGAAACCGGCGTGGCCGCCGATTTCTATCAGAAGGTGCTGCTGGGTGCGCGCCGCTTCAGTTGCCCCGTGCGCCTTCGCGCCCATGTAATTGCGCAGAGTTCCGGCGTTGAAGATGTCATACCAGCCGCCCACCTGGAGCATAGGGATGGAAATCTTTGAAAAATTTTCTTCGATGGACCACTGCTTCCAATAATCGTCGTAATCAGGATGTGCAAGCCAATCTCCGTAATAAGGCGCGACCAATGAAGTGAGCTGGGCGTCGGCGGGCAATTGGCCGAAATTGAATACCGGATAGTCGGCAATTGGAAGGACCGGAGCACCCTTGCGCGCATCCGTGTTTTCCTCAATCAATCGTTGCAAAGTGTTCTGCGCCAGCTGCGAGGTCCAGTTCTGATCGAACCATTGCTCAAATGCGCCGCCCTGGTAAGTCCAGTTGCTGTGATAGTTGCTGGCGGTCATGTTGGGTGCGATTGCTGTCAGATGCGGCGGTTGAGCGATCGCCGCCAGCATTTGGGTCGCTCCAACATACGACGCGCCTATCATTCCAACTTTGCCATTGGAATACGGTAGAGCGGCGGCCCACTCGACGGTATCGTATCCGTCGGCCTCTTCGTGGCGGAACGGATACCACTCGCCTTCGGACGTGTATCGACCTCGAACGTCCTGGATTACAACGACGTACCCGCGCCGCACCATCTGATACGCCGGTGACACCGCCCAGCCGACATTTTTGTCGTAAGGCGTGCGCATCAGAATGACGGGAAACTTTTCCGGCGAATCGGGCCGGTAGATATCGGCATAGAGGGTGACGCCATCGCGCGTCTTCATGGGAACATCATGCTGAACAACAACTTCAATTTTCTGCGACGTTGATTGCGCTGGCACAGACTGCGAGATAGCAGTAACGGTAAAAGTTAAAGCGATGAATGTGGCGAGCAGATGCGCGCAAACGCGTCTCATTCGATAACGCCTCCTGGCCGCGATACGGCCGGTAAGCGCCGCGTGCAGCGAACCGCAATTATTTTTCATTTGCAGCTAATGTGCAAGGCGCGAATTGACTTTCGCTGGGTTGCAGCAATCAAAAGTCCGCAGCCGGCGCGAAGAGAACCGCCAAAATCTGCAATCTGCGCCGCGCCGCAATATTTGAGAGAATAGATGTTTCTCGAAATGGCTGATTTTCTCCTGGAGATTGGGACTGAAGAAATTCCCGCACGGATGATCCCCGCCGCGCAGGTTGAATTGCATCGCCGCGTGAGCGAACTGCTGGCCCGCGAACGCCTGGCAGCGTCCGGAGAGGTGTCAGGCTTTGATACGCCGCGCCGGCTTGCCGTCCTTGTGAGCGGCGTTCCTATGGCGCAACCGGATGTGGTCGAACAGTTGAACGGCCCCGCTGCGACGGTTGCATTCAAAGATGGCCAGCCGACGCCGGCGGCGCATGCTTTCGCGAAGAAAGCGGGAGTTGATCTCGCACAGCTTGAACGAGTAACCACAGCAAAAGGCGAGTATCTTTCCGCGAAGGTCACAAAAAAGGGACGTTCCGCCGCGGAGATCCTTTCTGAGTCGCTGCCGAAAGAAATTTCCTCGCTCTACTGGCCAAAGAATATGTACTGGCGCAAGCCGAACGAACGATTCGTGCGTCCAGTGCGGTGGCTGGTGGCAATGCTCGATGACCAGATCTTGCCGCTTGAATTCGGTGGAATTCGCGCCGGCAATCAATCGCGGGGGCACAGAATTTTGGCTTCAGGCGCGGTGAGCGTATCGAGTGCGGGCGCACCCTACGTTGAGGCCTTGCGCGCGGCCAAGGTTTTGAACCGCGCGGAGCGCGAGCAACAGATTCGCAAGGCGCTCGATGCCGCCACGAGAACGATCCCCGGGGCGCGCTGGCGCGAAGACGCGACGCTTCTCGACACCGTCGTGAACCTGACGGAATGGCCTTCGGCGATCCTGGGCAGCTTTGAGCGCGAGTTCCTTGAATTGCCGGAAGAAGTCCTGGTCACCGTCATGCGAGACCACCAGAAATATTTTGCGATTGAAGATGCCAAGGGCAAGCTGCTGCCGCATTTTCTCGCGGTGCTGAACACCGACGGCGATCCGCAAGGTCTGATCCGGCACGGCAATGAGCGCGTCCTGCGCGCCCGCTTCAACGATGCGCGATTCTTCTGGCAGACCGACCAGAAACATCCGCTGCGCGAGCGGGTTTCCTGGCTAAGGAATGTGACATTCCAGAAAGACCTCGGAACCTATTACGAGAAGACTTTGCGAGTGCAGCGCCTTTGCAGTTGGGTGACGGAAACCTTGCGGCAGAGCGGAATCGCTGTAAGGCCGGGCGTGGTGCATAAAGCCGCCTGCCTGGCAAAGGCCGACCTCACCACCGAACTCGTGAAAGAGTTCACCGAACTACAGGGCATTGTAGGCGGACTGTATGCCGGAGTGCAGGACCTCGATCGCGGTATGCCGAACGCAACCCGGCAACTGATCGCGCAAACAATCTACGATCAGTACAAGCCGGAATCAGCTGACGACGACGTACCGCGCACTGTTGAAGGCGCAGTACTCTCGATCTGCGACAAGGCGGATACGATTGCCGCTATGTTCGCGCTCGGCCTGCAGCCGACCGGATCGAAAGACCCGTTTGCGTTGCGCCGTCAGGCCAACGGAATCGTCAGAACCATCGCCGAACACAAGCTGCCAATCGGCCTCGCGCAACTGTTCGAACTCGCGCGAGAGACCTTTAAAGGCTCGGACGCAGAGGCAAAGTTTAAGCCGGGCCTCGATTACCGAGAAGCGGTTCGGGCTTTCTTTCGGGAGCGACTGGAGTTCTATCTTCGAGATCAGCTTGGCTACGCATACGACGTGGTCAATGCCGTACTGGCCGGAGGATTGGACGAGATCGTGGACGCGGTTGCGCGCGCCGCAGCCGTTTCCGAAGTTCGCGGGTCGGCCGACTTCGCCTCAATTTCAATTGCGTGCAAGCGGATCAAGAATATTTTGCGGCAGGCGACTGAAGGCGGAAAGCGAATCGCATCGGAGATTGACCCGGGCCTGCTGCGCGATGATGCGGAGAAGAATTTGGCAACGCAGATTGCCGAGATCGGTCGCGCCGCGGCTCAGTTTGGACAAGCGAAGGAGTATTCGCGTGCTTTGGGCGAGATATCGCGCATCCGCCCCGCAGTGGACGCGTTTTTCGATAAAGTAATGGTAATGGTCGAGGATGAACCGCTCCGGGCAAATCGCCTGGCGCTGCTGCAGACGTTATTGAAGGAATTTTCGACGATCGCCGATTTCTCAGAGATCGTGACAGAGGGAAAAGCTTAAGACCTCCGCGACTGAAGCCGCTTTGTTTACTGTCGGAATGCAGGGCTGAAGCCACCCAAAGGCGCAACATGGGGTGCCTCGCCGTTTGTGAATGCCCGAGCAGGTTTGGCCTTCACGATTCCAGCTCCGAAGGAGCGGCATAGGTTAGCCCAGCGCGTAAGCGCTGGGTAGGCGAACGCAGTGGGCGAGTCCCGAAGGGACGGCACATTGCTCGGCTTGACGAAAAGCAGGTTCCTCCACTTCGAAGATCATTCGCGAGCGAACGATCTTTTCCGGTCGGAATGACAGAGTTTGGGAATAGAGAATTTAGGAAAATTCTACGCAAAGGAAAACGCAATCATGGCCACAATGACGGTTCCAGAAGCAGAAGCTCCAGCAAAGAGCGCGAAACCAGCCACCAAGTATGTTTACTCCTTCGGCGGCGGCAAGGCCGACGGCAACGGCAAGATGAAAGACGATCTCGGCGGCAAAGGCGCTGGTCTCGCCGAAATGACCAATGCCGGATTGCCTGTCCCTCCCGGCTTCACTATCGCGACCGAAGCCTGCCGCGAGTACATGCGCAAAGGCGGCGTGTCGCAAGATGTCGATCGCCAGATGGATGAAGCGCTGCGCAAGCTGGAAGAACTACAAGGGCAGAAACTCGGCAAGGGACAAAATCCGTTGCTGGTCAGTGTGCGCTCGGGCGCGAAGTTTTCCATGCCCGGCATGATGGACACCATTCTGAACCTCGGCTTGAATGACGAAAGCGTCGAAGCTCTGGCAAAACTGAGCAACAATCCGCGGTTCGCTTACGATTCCTATCGCCGCCTGATTCAGATGTTCGGCAACGTTGTGCTGGACATCGAGAAACATGAATTCGACGAGGTCTTCGATGGCAAGAAGAAGCAACGCAAAGTGAAGCTCGACACCGAGCTCGATGCCAAGGCGCTGAAGGAAGTAATCGCCGAGTACAAGAAGGTCGTCAGGAAGCACACCAAGCGCGACTTCCCGCAGGATGCGCACGAACAGCTCACCATGGCGCGAGACGCAGTGTTCCGCTCCTGGCAGAACGACCGCGCGAAACACTATCGCCGCATCAACAACATCGATGACATGCTTGGCACCGCGGTGAACGTGCAGGCCATGGTGTTCGGCAACCTGGGCGAGACCAGCGGTACCGGCGTCGGTTTCACCCGCAATCCCGCGATCGGAACCAAAGAATTTTACGGCGAATTCCTGATGAACGCGCAGGGTGAGGACGTTGTTTCGGGTGTGCGCACGCCGGTTCCAATCCTCGAACTCGAGAAGGTCATGCCCGATGTTTACAACCAGTTGCGCGAAATCACAACGCGCCTGGAAAAGCACTACAAAGACATGCAGGACTTCGAGTTCACCATCCAGGACCGCAAGCTGTACATGCTGCAAACACGCAATGGCAAGCGCACCGGGCTCGCCGCGGTTCGCGTCGCGTTGCAGATGGTGGAAGAAGGGCTAATCACAAAAGAAGAAGCGATTTTCCGCGTAGAGCCGAACCAGCTTTACGACTTCCTGGTGCCTCGGCTTGACGAGAAGGGTCAGAAGATTGAGGTGCTGGCAAAGGGACTGCCGGCATCGCCGGGGGCGGCTGTCGGCGAAATCGTTTTCACCGCGGATGCGGCGGTCGAGCGTGCCGGACACGGAGCAAAAGTTCCGGTCATTCTGGTTCGCGCCGAAACCACGCCCGAAGACATTCACGGCATGGAAGTGGCAAAGGGCATTCTGACGTCACGTGGCGGCATGACCAGTCACGCAGCTGTGGTCACGCGCGGCATGGGCAAGTGCTGCGTGGCGGGAGCGGGTGACATCGATGTGGATGAAAAGGCCCAGGAGATGCGAGTGAAGGGTCAGGTGTTCAAGGCGGGCGACTGGATCTCGCTCGACGGAACCACCGGCCGTGTGATCAGGGGCAAACTGAAGACGCTAGATCCGTCCCCGGACGATCCCGAGTTGCAGAAGTTCATGGCTTGGGCCGATCCGTACCGCGTGTTGAAGGTGCGTGCCAATGCCGACATACCACGCGACGCCATCCAGGCGCGTGCGTTCGGCGCGGAAGGAATCGGGCTTTGCCGCACTGAGCATATGTTCTTCGGCGCGGAAAAAATCCCGCATATGCGCGCCATGATTCTCGCCAACAACGAGAAGGACCGCCGCGCCGCGCTGAAGAAATTGCTTCCCATGCAACGCAACGATTTCGTCGGCGTCTTCCGCGCCATGAACGGTTTCCCGGTCACCATCCGGACGCTCGATCCGCCACTGCATGAATTCCTGCCGCGACGCGAAGAGTTGATGGTCGATATCGAAACTCTCCCTATTCGCGATGCTAAGGCAAAGAAGGCTCTGGTCGCCAAGTACAGCGATTACGGCGCAAAGGCTGTCGGCGATCTGAAGAAGCTGCTGCCCACCTTGCTCGCGCGCGTCGAGCAGTTGCACGAGTTTAATCCCATGCTCGGACACCGTGGCTGCCGTCTCGGGATCACCTATCCAGAGATCACTGAAATGCAGGCACGCGCCATTTTCGAAGCCGCAGTTGCGGTAGCTAAAGACGGCGTAAAAGTCTTTCCCGAGATCATGATTCCGCTGGTTGCAACCTTGAAAGAGTTGGAAAATCAGGCGAGCATTGTTAACCGTGTGGCAAAAGAAGTTTTCGCCGATAAGGGGCGCACGGTCGATTACATGGTCGGCACCATGATTGAGTTGCCGCGCGCCGCGCTGGTTGCCGATGAGATCGCGAAAGAGGCACAATTCTTCTCTTTCGGCACCAACGATCTTACCCAGACCACGTGGGGCTTCTCGCGTGACGACGTCAACAAGATTCTGCCGACGTACCTCGCCGAGGGAATCATCAAGCAGGATCCGTTCAACGCACTCGATCAGGAAGGTGTTGGACAACTGGTAAAGATTGCCACCGAGCGCGGGCGCAAGACCCGCTCCAACCTGAAGGTTGGCATCTGCGGCGAGCACGGCGGAGAACCATCATCGGTGGAGTTCTGCCACAAGGTGGGCCTCAACTATGTTTCCTGTTCACCATTCCGCGTGCTGACGGCGCGCTTAGCAGCAGCGCAAGCCGCTGCCACCGAAAAGCTGGGCGTCGAAGGCGGAAGAACGAAGTAGGAGAACCGTCGTTGGTCGTACGTCGTCGGTCGTCGGCACTGATCACGTAGGGGCGGGTGCCCTCACCCGCCCTCGCTCTTTCCTACCAACCTGAACGTCTGAGGAAAGACCTGCGCCGACAAACTCCTACATCTTCACTAGTTTTCTCGCGATCATACAATACAGCTCAACCGCCTCCACCAACTGCTTTTTCTCTACGTACTCGCCTTCGGTATGGGCCACATGAATTGACCCTGGACCAACCAGCAGCGGTTGCCCCCAGTTGCTTAAGGCCGGAACGTCGGTAGTAAACGCAGCAACCATGGTGGGCATGTCTTCAAAGCTCCGCAAGCGAACGAATGGAATTTCGAGAGTGAACTCAACCTGGGCCAGATTTCCAACGGTATCGACGATCTCGCGGCGAAGCTGTTCTGACGGGCCGATTAACCGGTACAACAAAAGTGCGCGGGCTTTGTCCGGAATCACGTTGGGCGCGCGACCGCCTTCGATGTGGCCAATGTTCATTGTGCACGGTCCAACATCGGGATCTGACGGCAACTTCATTGCGCGCAGCCGGTGCAAAGCCTCGATCAGCTTGTCAATCGCCGATTCGCCGAGTTCGGGATACGCCGAGTGCGCCATCCGTCCGCTGGCCGTGAGTTCAACGCGGAGGGCACCTTTAGATGCGAGTGCGATGCGGTTCTCTGTGGGCTCCCCGTTAATGAGAAATTTGCAGCTGTTCGGCTGCTGGTTCGCGACTTTCGCGCCCAGGCTGTCGCGCTCTTCACCGACCAGGAACAGCAGACCAACGTAGATCCCCTCCGCTTTCAGCCGCTCAGCCGCGGCGATCTGCGCGGCAATGATTCCTTTTGCGTCACAGGAACCGCGGCCGTAAATGCGAGTTTCATCTTCGGACGAAGGAATGTAGGGCGGCACCGTGTCCATGTGCGTGGAAAAGACAATCGCAGGACTCGGGTCCTCCGCGGATGTGGCATACACATTGGCTCGCTCGCCTTCGACCGTCGTGTGCTGAACGTGGTAGCTGAAATCTGAAAGCTGTTTCACGAGGAAATCCCCGACCGGTCCTTCATTTCCGGTGATGGATTCAATATCAACAAGGCGGCGAGTTAAAGAGAAGACGTCCATAGGTGAAAAGGAAGGATAAACCACGAAGGACGCGAAGGTACACGAAGGAGGGCATCAATCTTGCAGAGACTGGCGCGCTCCCAAAAGCTTTTAATCGCAAAGCCCGCAAAAGATCGCAAAGGGAGCCGAGTCCGGAGCTGAGTCCCAAGGCTGTCATTTCCGATCATATTAGTTCCTCCATTCTCATCCTTTCGTGGTCGCACAGTCTTCTTTCTACGGCTCCCGATATACTTTCGCAATGCACGTTCAGCCCAGCGCAATTCGCTCGCTTTTTCTCGATGGACCTGCAGGACGGCTCGAAGCGTTGCTCAACACTGGCTCCAATGATCCAAGCCACGCCGCACTCATCTGCCACCCGCATCCGAGCTATGGCGGCACCATGCACAACAAGGTTGCCTTCCATGCGATGAAAGCCCTGAACAGCTTCGGCTTCCCTGCCCTGCGCTTCAATTTTCGCGGCACCGGATTGAGCGAGGGGCAACACGACCACGGCGTTGGCGAAGTAGATGACGTTCGCGCGGCTCTCGACTGGCTGGATCGCGAGTTCCACTTGCCTCTGATCTTCGCCGGCTTTTCATTCGGCGCGGCTATTGGCTTGCGCGCGGCATGTCCGGATGATCGGGTAAAAGCCGTGATCGGGCTTGGCCTCCCAGTGCGTCCTGTGGATGATCGAAGCTACGGTCTTGAATTCCTGCAATCATGCGAGAAGCCCAAGCTCTTTGTCAGTGGCCGCCGCGACCAGTTTGGTCCGCGCACACAGCTTGAAGAAATGGTGAAAACCGCATCGGAGCCGAAGAAGTTGGTAATCATTGAGAGTGCCGACCATTTTTTCGAAGGTAGATTAAAAGAAATGCGGGAAACAATCGAGGCCTGGGTGAAAGAAACGATTCGATGAAGCAGATCGCCCTCCACATTTTCGATCACGCCATGCGCGAGTCGAGTATCGGCGCGGCCTTTCAGCGGCATGTCAGTTCCGAACGCGGCGTCCTGCGGATTTGCGAGGACTTGTATGACTTGAATTCGTACGACCGCGTTTTCGTGATCGCGATCGGCAAGGCCGCGCATTCCATGCTCAACGCCCTGCACGAGCAGACCGGGCAGAGATTTGAAGGTATCGTCTCCAGCCCAGTACAACCGGAATTCCACGTTCGGGGTCTTCGATATTTTCACGGCGGACATCCGCTGCCGAACGCCGAGTCGCTTCGCGCCGGAGAAGCGATGCTCAAGTCGCTGAATACCTTGAATGAATCCTCGCTGGTGATTTATCTGATCAGCGGCGGGGGATCCGCGTGTGCAGAAAAACCGATCGATGACGAGATTTCGCTGGACGATCTCATCCAGACATATCGTGCGCTGGTTCTATCCGGTGGCACTATTCGCGAAATCAACGCCATCCGCAAACATCTTTCCGCAATAAAAGGTGGGCGTCTGGCGCAGGCAGCCTACCCGGCACAGCAGGTTTCAATTCTGGTCTCAGACGTTCCCGACAACACACCCGACGCGCTGGCGTCCGGACCGACGATGCCTGATTCGTCCACCATCGAAGACTGCCGCTCAATCGCCGCGAAGTACAGACTGCTGCAGGAATTTCCGGCCTCGGTGCGAGAACTGTTTGAGCGGCACGCACTCGAAGAAACGCCCAAGTCAGACGACCCTGCATTCATTCGCGCGCGCTGGTGGACCGTGCTCTCCAATTCCAAACTGCTCGAAGCGGCCAAAAAAGAAGCTGAGCGTCAGGGATTCGCCAGCTGCATCGATAACAGCTGCGACGATTGGGAATACAGCAAGGCCGCGGACTACCTGCTTGATCGCGTCCGCGATCTACGGCAAAAAAACGAACGCGTTTGCTTGCTCTCCGGCGGAGAAGTCACGGTCCGGGTAATCGATGGCGGAGTCGGCGGACGCAATCAGCAGTTCGCGCTTTACTGTGCAAGGAAGATTTCTGACGAAAACATCTGCGTGCTTAGCGCGGGCTCAGACGGAATCGATGGCAACAGCGCTGCGGCCGGCGCGATTGTAGACGGGACGACTGCTGAACGTGCAAAAGCCCGCGGGTTCGATCTCGAGAACCGTCTAACTTCATTCAACGCTCAACCGCTGTTCGAAGCATTAGATGATTCCATCGTGACCGGGCCCACGGGCAATAATCTGCGCGACCTCAGGATTTTGCTCGCAGCCTAAGCAGTCTTTCTCTCCACCTGCTTCGGCGGCATCTTAGCGATGGCTTCATCCATGCCCTGCTTCATCTCCTCCGGAGAGAGGTCCTTTACATGCGTCGCCAGCGACCATTGGTGTCCGAACGGATCGGTAACGACGCCGTAACGATCACCCCAGAACTGGTCCATCAAGGGCATTTTTACCTTGGCCCCGGCTGATGTCGCCCGGTCGAAGGCCGTATCTACGTTATCGGTATAAATGTGAATGGTGACTGAAGAACTCCCGCCCGACTGCGGAGACAATGCTCCATACTCCGGCATCTCGTCGTTCAGCATAAGGAACGAATCACCAATGCGCAGCATCGCATGCATGACTTTTCCGTCTGGCATCTTCGCGACGTCGCCCAAAAGTTCCGCGCCGAATGCTTTCTTGTAAAACTCGATTGCCTTTTCCGCTCCGCGGACGACCATGTGGGGGGTAAGAGTGTGGAATCCTTGAGGAACTGATTGTACTTTGGTTGACATAAAACCTCCTCGGCAGGAGATTTTAGTCCAGCCGATTGTGAAAAATGTCAGAAGATTTTTGTAATACCTTCGTCGAGAACCAGTACGCGGTCTCTGATTCCGGCGGCAATAGCTTCCTTTTCAAGCAATTGCAGAGGCTCATCGATGGGTTCGTGCGACAGGCGAAATGTACCGTAGTGCATGGGCACCATCCATCGGGACTTCAGGTCCAGGAATGCACGAGTTGCATCTGCGGGATTGGTGTGCACGTTGCGAAATGATTCGGGGTTGTAGGCGCCGATGGGAAGCAAAGCAAGCTGCGGAGCGAGCCTCATGCCAATTTCACGGAAGCCCGAGAAATATGCGGTATCGCCGGCATGATAGACGGAGTGTTTACCATCGCGGAGCACGTACCCGCCGTAGCCGCGGTGCGCGTCGCGCAAAATGCGTGCACCCCAATGGCGCGACGGCACATGAGTGATTGTGAGATCACGGTGGCGATAACTGCTCCACCAGTTCAACTCGACAACGTCGCGAAAACCCAGATCGGAAACGAGATCAAAAACTTGCGCGGGCACCACGATTGTCGGCGCCGATCCACGATGGCGCTTCGTGTGTTGCACCAGTGCACGCAGTGACGGCCGGTGCAAATGATCGAAGTGGGCATGGGTGATCAGGACCAGATCGACTGGTGGCAGGTCGTTGATTCTTACTCCCGGCTGGCGCAGGCGCTTGAGTACAAATAGCCAGCGCGCAAAGTTCGGGTCAATAACAACATTCTCCCCGCCCACCTGCAAAAAAAAGGTTGCGTGGCCAATGAACGTCACGCCCATCTGGCCGTTTGAGACCAGCACCGGCTTGTGCGACTGACCAATGCGAGGGGTGACGGCAGAATGGCGTATCAAATGCCCGAACTGCCGAGCACGTTTGCGCAGCGCCGGATTTTGCAGGGCCTGTTTGAGCATGGATTGAGTACCAGGCTATTAGCTATTAGCTTTTAGCCTTTTGCGGCAAGATCACCGCAGCCTAAGTTCCCAAACTAATCGCATTCTATCAACAGCGCATCATTAGCTTGACCCGTTCATGCGAGTCATTTCTAATCTTAAAGTCCTTATTAGATCAGGAGCTCATAATGCGAGTTGCTTTCTTAGGTTTAGGAATCATGGGCGGAGCGATGGCAGCCAACCTGGCCAAGGCAGGCCACGAAGTCACGGTTTGGAATCGCACGCCGGGAAAACAAATCGAAGGAGCACGGGCCACCAATACTCCGGCAGAGGCTGCTCAGGGCGCGGAGGTAGTATGGCTTTGTGTTTCAGACACGGCGGCAGTTGAAAACGTCTTGTTTGGCGAGAATGGCGTCGAGCAGTCCCTGACTGAGGGCATGATTATCGCCGATTCCAGTACCATTTCTCCCTCGGCCACACGCAAGTTCGCTGAACGGGTGGCGCGGCGGGGTGTCCAATATGTGGATTCTCCAGTAACCGGGTCGAAAGCTGGCGCAGAAAGCGGGACTCTCCTTTTCATCATCGGTGGAGAGGAACAGGCAATCGAAAAACTGAAACCGCTTTACGCCGCCATGGGCAAGAAGATGTTCCGCATGGGCGAGACCGGAAAGGGACAATCCGCCAAGCTGGTCATGAATTTGCAAATAGCACTCATTTTTGAAGGCTTCGCAGAGGCGCTGACGCTCGGCGCCAAACTCGGCGTTGATGCTGAAACGCTGATGCCGCTGGTACAGGCGTCGATGGTGAAATCCGGAGTGGTGGAATACAAAGCGCCGTTTGTGCTGGGTCGCGACTTCACCGCGAATTTTCCGTTGCGGCTGATGAGCAAGGATATTCGCCTGGCCCTCGATGCCGCCAAAGAAGCGCGAGTCAAACTCCCCGGTCTGGAAACTGTCGAAGAAATCTACGAAATGGCCATTGAAGACGGCCACGCCGATCTGGACTATGCAGCCACGCTCCTGTTGCTGGAGAAATGGGCCGGAGTCCAAGTCAAAGGGCAGGCCGCCTGAGTCTTAGGCGTCGGAGCGCTCGGCTCACGCGCCGCACCAGAGCGACCAGGTCGCTTTAGAATAGATAGGTGCTTCGGCGGATCCGCACATGGCTGACATCCTCTACTACAGTCTCTGGTACACCGATTTCGAGATGATCGAAATGCTTCCGCACGCGCTGCGTGCGCTGCAGCAATTCGTGCCTTCAAAAGCGTTGCCCGGGATAACCCAGGTTGAAGTGCATCCGATTTCGTGGAATGAACCCACCATCCTTGAACAGCGCTACAGACCCGGCATTTCGCCGGAAGCGGCCATTGTAGTCGCCGCCGAGCTTCTGCACGAGGACTACGCTTACGTCTACGAATCGAATTGGGATTTGTGGACTCCGCAACCGAGCGGTGAATGGACCCGGCAGCCAACCCCGGTGCGCTTTATCGTGCGCGGCGAGGAATTCGAAGAAGGAGAGGCTCAGACTCAAGGCGAGATTCAAGTAGACTTCGGCCTCGACACTCCATTTCTCCACGAAGAGCTTCATCTCACGGAGGAACTGGAATCGCGAGTGCGCGCAAATGTCCAAATGCTGGTGGACTTCATCCATCGCGTGGAAAACAATGCCGGAACGGCAACTCGTCTGCTCTGGTCCGAGTCGGGAGAAAATCTCGCCCAGAAATTGATCGGACGTCTGCAAAAGGTGCAGTAGCCTAGCCGAGAGCGCAATGACGGTTAGTGCAGCACCCTAGCCCCGCTCCGACAGGTTCTTGGGGCTATCGACTGGAACGGATGCCCTTAGAACCGTTCCGCTTTGCGCGGATGTTAAATCCAGACGGCCTTGCAACTGCCTCATGCGCTCATCCATTCCGCGAAGTCCTACGCCGCTCGAGAGATGATTGCCGGCTGCGGAACCGGATGCGAGCTTATCGGGGAGCCCCCGGCCTTCATCCCGAACCTCAAGGATGTAACAGCCGTCCTCCGTCAAAAGTTTGACGTGAGCGATCTGACTGCCGGAATGCCGGTGAACGTTGGTGAGAGCTTCCTGCAGCACCCGAAACAACGCAAGCTCTGTATCCCGCGGAAGTCGGCCGAATTTGTCGGAAACCTCGAGATTCACCCGGATCCCGCTTCGAGCGGCAAAACCGTCAAGGTACCAGGGGACAGCCGAACACAGCCCCAACTCCTCCAGCATGGGCGGATACAGCAGGTACGACATCGTTCGAATTTCTTTAATGCAATTGTCGGCCAAGCTCGCACATCGCGCGATTCGGTCGCCATCAGATCGTCCGGGCGCGAGCGATTGAAGATTCATTTTGATAGCGGTAAGAATCTGTCCCAAGCTGTCATGCAGATCCCGTCCGATACGCCTTCGTTCCTCGTCCTGGGAACGCAATAGATGGAGTGAAAGGCTGCGCAAAGATCTTTCCGATTCAGCGAGCTTTTGCTCCGCCAATTTCCGGTCAACAATTTCCCTCCGCAACTCCTGGTTTGCACGATCAAGCGCTCGTTGCGCCTCCATTCTTTCTGTGAAATCGCGCGTGACCTTGCCAAACCCCAGTAATTCTCCGTCCCCTCCCCGCACCGCGGTGATTAGGACATTCGCCCAGAATCTAGAGCCGTCTTTGCGGAGCCTCCATCCTTCGTCTTCAAACCGGCCTTCACGCGCCGCCACCTCCAGTTCCATTGGGGGCTTGCCCGACTGAATGTCTTGTTCTGGGTAGAAAACCGAAAAATGCTTACCTATGATCTCATCGGCCTTATAACCCTTCATGCGTTCGGCACCCGGATTCCAAGTGCTGACATTGCCTTTGACATCCAGCATGAAAATGGCATAGTCCTGAACCGCTTCCACAAAACGGCGAAATCGTTCTTCATGGCTTCGCCATTCCAATTCTTTTTCCAGAGCAGCAGTTCTCTGCTGCAAATGCGCGATGTCCCGCATTTGCGCGTCTTCGTTGATCGACCCGGAACCGCGGGGATTGTCAGGCATCACTCGTGAATGCTCTCCACAAATGCTTAAGAAATTATCCTCATCCTGCAGGCTCGAAAAAGATTGCATGGGATAGCCACAGAGGAGCGACACAGGATACTTTTCTAAGAGGGCATTCCACAACTGTTCAAGGCGAATGGTCGCATTCTTGTTGCCCTGATCCCACAAAATTGCGACCATTTCTCCAAAAGCTGCAATACCGCCATTCTTTTTCTTGGTTGAACGGGAAGCATTCGCCACCGCACTGCCGACAACCCGCATAAAGCGTTCGGGATCGGGGCGACCGTCAATCATGAACTGTGCCAATGTTTCGGCAGCGTCCATTGTCACGTAGCGGCCATCCGTGACCGCATCGTGAAATCCCGGCACCTCTGTGATCAACCTCTTCGCCAGACTGTCTCGATGCGAAGGAGTGCCGATCACGATCGCGGCTTCACCAGACATGAGAGCCGCGCCAATCGAACGGGCCACCTGTGCGATCAAGTACTCATCGTTCGAATAGAACTGGACGGCATGGGGACGGAAGTTACTAGTCGCAACAGTCCTGCTTGCTTCCGCCAAGCTCATTTCAACTTGGGAAGAGAAGGGTAGAAGTCCGGCGTTGCTTGCTTGAGCCAAATCGTTACGAGACTAGCAGAGTATGAAAGGCTCTCCCATACAGAACTTCATGTATGGCCCAATATGGGCCTACTCAGATTGGGTATAGTTGGATACTGACTTCCTAATGAATGTTCTCGACATTCTAGCTATTGCCGCACACCGCGACGATGTGGAGCAGACCTGCGGGGGAACGCTACTGAAAATGGCGCAACTCGGCCATCGGACCGGAATACTCGATCTTACTAAAGGGGAGATGGGTACTCGCGGGTCGGCGGAAGAGCGCGCCCGCGAAGCCGCCGAAGCGGCTCGAATTCTGCGCGCTTGCTGGCGCGAGGCGCTCGACATCCCCGATGGACGGGTTGAGAACACCTGGGAAAATCGCCTGAAGGTGGCGCGGGTTATCCGGCAGACGCGGCCACGAGTCGTAATCCTGCCTTACTGGGAGGGGCGTCATCCAGACCACTACACGGCATCGAAACTTGGATATGAAGCGTGTTTCTTGGCAGGATTGGCCAAGCTGGATGTTGACCGCGCACTTAGCGCCCACCGTTCTGCATTCAGCCAGGTCGCGTCCGCGGTGGCGAGCTTGGCCGCCGGAGAAAAGCAGGTTCCAACTCCCGGCAACTCAATGCCTGCCCCCCACCGGCCGTTCAAGATCATCTACGCGACGCTTTACCACGACATACGCCCGACCTTCGTCGTGGACATCACGGAACAATTCGAATCACGGTTCGAATCGCTAATGGCCTACAAATCGCAATTCAGTGATCAAGCGGCCGGGAAAGACATCTTCCCTGCACGCGCTGAAATTCGCGCTCGAGTTGAATCGATGGCGAGGTTCTACGGCTCATTCGCCGGAGTAACGTATGCCGAGCCATTTCTGCAAAAGGAAGTGGGGCTGGTGGAGGACGTTACTGCGATCCCTGTGAAGTCCATCTAAAAAGGACGTTCCAGAGTTATAGCTTGACCGCTACTGCCAGGCCATCCCTAATGGGCAGAATAGTCGTCAAGAGGTCGCCGGAGTCATAAAGCAGGCGATTGAATTCCAGAATCGCCTTGGTCGACTCTTCAGTCGGATTTGGCTGCGCGACTTTGCCGCTCCATAAAACGTTATCGGCAACGAACAAGCCGCCTTTGCGCAATCGGGGTAGGGCCAGACGGAACGCCCGCGGATAATCCTCTTTGTCCACGTCGCAAAAAATAATGTCGAATTCCTGTTTTTCTTCAGATAAAAATTCAAGCGCGTCGCCTACCTTGATCGTGATCCGATCGCTCACACTGGCCCGTTCGAAATAACCGCGCGCCTCGTCTGCGTTTTTTCGATCACCATCGGTGTAGATTACGCGGCCACCCTCTCCGACTGCTCGCGCCCACCAGATCGTGGAGTAGCCAATCGCCGAACCCAACTCGAATACTGTCTTCGCCCCCGACATCACAGCGAGTTGATAGAGCACCCTCCCGACCGCCGGACCGACAATCGGAATATCGCGCCTCGCTGCCTCAGATTCCATCGTCGTGAGAACTTCATCGCGTGGTGGGAGTAGCGAATAGAGATAAGTCTCGACCGGTGCTGAAGTAATGCCGTGCATCATCCAGGCCGGCTTGCTGTCTGCTGTTGCCATTTGCGCTCCAATTGCCTCGAATTACGAAGCGGTCTGTCCAGGCTTCATCTCGAATACTTCAACGTTCTTGGCCAGCTTCGCCAGCTCGCTCGGGCGTCCGGTCAAGACCGGAAAAGTCGCGAAGTGCATAGGAATCACGGTCGCGGGTTTCAGCAGATTACAAGCATACGCCGCTTCGCGCGGGCTCATGGTGTAGTGATCGCCAATCGGGAGCATCGCAATCTGCGGACCGTACAAGTCGCGAATAATGGCCATATCGCCAAAAACATTGGTATCACCCGCGTGATAGATCTTCACCCCGTTTTCGAACTCGATCACGTAGCCGCAGGCCTCGCCGCCATACACAAACGTGTCGCCATCGAGGATTCCGCAGGAGTGGTCCGCATGCACCATGGTGACTTTAATGTCTCCCACTTGCTGCGTCCCGCCTTTATTCATTTCAGACGTTTCCGCGACGCCTTTTTTCTTCAACCAGCTGCAAAGCTCAGGAATCCCCACAATTTTAGGATTGTGCTTTTTAGCGATTTCCACGGCATCCCCGATGTGGTCGCCGTGGCCATGCGTAATGAGCATAACGTCGAGTGATTTCAAATTCTTTTCCCAGTCCGGGCAGGCCGGGTTCCCCATTACCCAGGGATCGACAAGGATGGTCTTGCCTTTTGGTGTTTGCATGCGAAAGGTTGCGTGACCTAACCACGTGAGTTTGACTCCGTTTAAATTCATTGCGTATTGCTCTCCCGTGCTCCAGACATTCTAGTGGGCGGCCCGCAGCGGCTTCAATGTAGCTGCACTGGCGTAGAGTAAGATGTTCGTCGGATGGAGAAGCTTAAACTCCTGCTCTCGCATGAGCAGATCTCGCAACGAGTCGCCGAAATGGGCAGGCAAATCGCAGCTGATTGCGAGGGGCCGGTCATGTTCATTGGAGTTCTGAAGGGCGCGGCGATGTTTCTAAGCGACTTGGTGCGGCAGGTTCAACTCGATGCAAGCTTCGATTTTATTGGCGTATCCAGTTACGGCAATCCGCCGGGCCCAAAGCAAGAAAGAGTCTGGGACTCAACCGGAGAAGTGCGCCTGACAAAAGATGTGGATCAATCTTTGCGTGGCAAGAATGTCGTACTGGTAGAGGATATTCTGGATACGGGGCTCACTCTTACGTTTCTCAAACGCCTCTTGCTCGGCCACGAGCCAAAAAGTCTTCGTGTCGCCGTTCTTTTAGACAAACCTTCACGGCGAAAACTGCCGGTGCAGGCGGATTACGTGGGCTTCACCATCGCCGACGAATTCGTCGTAGGTTACGGGTTGGATTATGCCGAGCAATACCGTAATCTGCCGGACATTCGGGTTGTTCCGAACGTAACGGCTCCGTGAAGCGAGCCGCGTTCTGCGCTCAAACTCCGGCAACTCCGGCTGATATCATTGAAGAGTGGAAACCGCCGCAGTGCAAACTGAATTGCAATCGCGTATAGAACCGTTGTTGCTGGAAGTCGCCGACGTGGTCAACACCACGCTCGACCTCGATACCACGCTGCGCCGGGTGGCGGAACTGGTGCGCAAAGTCATCGATTACGAGATTTTTGGGATTTTGTTGCTGAACGAGAAAACCCAGGAACTCTATTTCCGGTTCAGTCTCGGGCATTCTCGCGAGGTTGCAGAGCGGATTCGGATCAAAGTTGGTGAAGGGGTTACCGGCACTGCTGCGCAGCGGCGCGAAGCGGTCCTGGTGGGCGATGTGTCAGCAGATCCGCGTTACATCTCCGCCGTGCCCGGCGTTCGCTCGGAGATCGCTGTGCCGCTGATCATCAAGAATCGAGTGATTGGCGTCATTGACATTGAATCTCCGCAGCCTCATCACTTTACGGAAGAGCATAAACAACTGCTCACGCTTATCGGCTCGCGCATGGCAGTCGGGATTGAGAATGCGCGGCTCTACACGCGCATCACCAGGCAAGCGAAAACATTGCTGCTGCTGAATGAAATCGCCCGCGAGCTGACGTCTATCTTGAATTTGGACGAACTGCTCAAACGCGTCGGCGAACTACTCAGCCGGTTAATTGACTTCCAGATGTTCAGCATTTTGTTGCTTGACCCCGCCGGAGAAACATTGCAACACCGTTTCTCGTTGCGCTTTCAGGAGAATATTCACTTGAAGAATGACATCCCCGCCGGCAAAGGGATCGTCGGTTTCGCGGCGGAACAGAAGCAGGCGGTGCTCGTGCGCGACGTGAAGAAGGATCCACGGTACATTGAAACCAACCCTGAGACCAGATCGGAGCTGGCTGTCCCGCTAATTTACAAAGACAGCGTGATCGGCGTTCTCGATCTTGAGCACACCAAGCGGGGCTTCTTCACCGATGACCATCAACGCACAATGACGACGCTGGCGGCGCAGATCGCCATTGCAATCGAAAACGCGAGGCTTTATGAACAAATCGCCCGCCAGGAACGCCGCTTGGAACGCGATCTGGCAATGGCGCGCGAACTGCAGTTCCGGCTGCTTCCGCAGTCGCGGCCGAAGCTCGAAAATCTGGAAATAGCGGCAAAGTTCTCTCCCGCGCGTGCCATTGGCGGCGATCTGTACGATTTCCTGAGCTACTCAAATTCGCGGACGGCAATTGCTATCGGTGACATCAGCGGCAAAGGCGCTCCGGCGGCAATCTATGCGGCGCTGGTCAGCGGAATTCTGCGTTCGCATGCGCCCATGGAGCCAGCTCCCGCGGAAATGCTGGCGGCTGTGAACTACTCGCTGGCCGAGCGGCGGATCGAAGGCCAGTTCGTCTCGCTGATTTATGCCGTATGGGACGACGTGAACAGCACGCTACAGGTCTCGAACTCCGGTTTGCCGCGTCCGGTGTACTGCCACAACGGCAAGACGCAGTTGATCGAAGCCACCGGCTTGCCTCTCGGCTTATTCGACGACGCGGAATACGATGAGTTCACGTTTCAAGCGGAACCCGATGACATTTTCGTTTTCTTCAGCGACGGCATTCTTGATGCCACTAACAAGGCAGGCGATCTTTTTGGGCGTACTCGGCTGGAAGCGATCATCGCCGAGTGTTCCGGAAATTCGGCTGAGTCCATGGTGAAATCCATTTTCAAGGCTGCAGCCGACCATGCCTCCGGCGTTGAGACCTTCGACGATGAAACCGTGGTTGCCATCAAAGTGAAAGGCAGTGCGTCGAAGCGAAATTGAGCGAACTTCTTCAGCGCCCTCCTGGATTCGTTTACACATCGAACAAGAAAAACTCTCCACGCTCGCTCTGTTGCGAGCAAACTTCACTTGAACGGCTTGCGGCACGATTTGGAACCCCACTCTACGTATATTCAACCGCGGCGATTCGCGACCGCGTGAATGCCTTCAAGAACGCCTTCCGCAACGCTGACGACGCGGTCTGCTATTCAGTAAAAGCAAATTCGAATCTCTCGATACTGCGTCTGCTGGCGAAGCTAGGCTGCGGCTTCGATGTGGTTTCCGGCGGCGAACTGGAGCGAGTGCTGCGAGCGAGCCGAAAATCGGTAAAGCATGTCGTCTTTTCAGGAGTCGGCAAGACCTCTGATGAGATCGAAGCAGCACTCAAGGCCGGGATTCTGTTGTTCAACCTCGAGAGCGCCTCCGAACTGGAAGTCATTGCCCGCAGCGCCGCGAAATTGAAACGCACCGCGCGGGTCGCGTTTCGCGTAAATCCCGATGTCCCCGCTGACACGCATCCCTACATTTCAACCGGGTTGCAGAAACATAAGTTCGGGGTTCCGCTCAAAGAAGCTCGCGGCCTCTACGCGCAAGCCGCGAAAGCGAAGTATCTGCAAGTCGTAGGGGTGAGTGTGCACATCGGTTCGCAGATCACCGATTACGCGCCTTTCTCCGCGGCGATGGAGCGAGTGGCTGATCTGGTTCGGCAACTGCGCACTGATGATCACGATATTCGATTCGTTGACGCCGGCGGAGGGCTGGGTATCGACTACCGAAATGGACAGGGCGATTTCAAGGAGTCGGTCGCAGCTTATGCGCGGGCAATAGAAATCCCGCTCAAGAACCTGAATATCAGGCTCTTGCTCGAGCCCGGTCGCTCCATCGTTGGCCCCGCAGGCGTTTTATTGACCCGCGTTCTGTACCGGAAGACCAACGGCGAAAAAAAATTTGTGATCGTTGACGCGGCCATGAATGATCTGATCCGGCCATCGCTTTATCAGGCGGAGCATCAGATTGTGCCGGTTGAAATCTCGAATTCGCCACTCGAAGCGTTTGACATCGTCGGCCCAGTTTGCGAATCCGGCGATTTCTTCGCGCGTGATCGCCCGATGCCGACGGCAGCTGAAGGCGAACTTCTCGCCATCCTCGACGCAGGCGCTTATGGCATGGCGCTCGCGTCCAATTACAACACGCGGCCTCGTGCCGCCGAGGTGCTGGTCTCCGGCAAAACCGTAAAAATCATTCGCAAGCGTGAAACCATTGCAGACTTGCTCCGCAATGAAATGCCTGGTTTGTAGAAAAGGGAATAGCTAGTCCGCTGCCGCCCTCGCCTGATCTTGCCTGCCAAGTTTCGCGCCAATTCCGCGTTTTGCGGTAGTGATTGCCGCGACACTGAGCAGAACCAGAATGGTCGCCAGAATGGTTCGCACGCCGATCGTCTCACCTCCGAGCAGTCCGCCTAGAATTACAGCAACTATCGGGTTGACGTATGCATAAGTTCCTACGCGAGTCGGCGACTCGTAATGCAGCAGCCACACATACGCCGTGAACGCGACGATTGACCCCGCGATTATCAGATATATGAGCGAGAACCAGGCTTTGCCGGAAACTGCACTCCACTGAAAATGTGCGATTTCTCCGCTCAGCGCCGCCAGGATCAGAAGCTGTACGCCGCCGGTCAGCATTTGAGTCGCGGCGCTCATCGGCTTCGATGCCGGCAGTACAAGGCGCTTGGTCACGATCGTCCCCACCGACCAACCACAGCACGCCACCAGCAGCGCAATCACTCCGCGGTGGTCGAGTGGCGCTTCACCAAGCGACGCCCAGGGATTTGCCAGCACGCCCACCCCAACCAGTCCGACGACCAGGCCAATCACCAGGCGAGCGCTTACCGCCTGGGTTCGCAAAAAGATAATTTCCAGGAGAGTAATGCAGACCGGAATCATCGCCAGAATGACGGCGGCAATTCCCGACGGGATCCGCTGCTCGGCCCAGAACAGGCAGGCATAATCGATGAGAAACATCAGCGTGCCCAGCAGCGTGACGCCTTTCCACTCCGTCCACGACGGAGAGGGTGTTCCGCTGATTCGCATCCACACGTACATTGCCAGACCGGCTGCGGTGAAGCGCAGGCCCGCCATCAGGAACGGCGGCATTTCGCGCACGCCGACACGAATCGCCAGGTAGGTCGATCCCCAGACGAAGTAGATCATGGAGAACGCCAGCAGAACCTTCCAGCGCGCAGGCCGATCGGAGTGGGTCACAATCTCATCATAACCGCCCGAGGATTTACACTCGGCGCAACTGTGCATGGGATTCCAACTACAATTGTGTTGTGTCCACGAAGCGTGAACCTAGAGCGAGGTGTCCGATCTGCAAGAAGCTGGTCTCGAGCACCGGCGCCGACCTGCCTTTTTGCAGCGAACGCTGCAGGACGATTGATCTTGGTAAGTGGGCCAGCGGGCAGTACGTAGTGTCTTCTCCGGTTGACGATATCTCCGATGAACTCGAGGAAAACACCGGTCGCCATGCCGACGATGAAGACTGACAATGCTGCTGTAGAAGTTGCCGGAATTGAGCTGGGGAGGCCGCCGTTGTGGGCATTCCTCACCGCGACGTTCTTTGGCATCGGAACGCTGGGGCCAGCACCGGGAACCTGGGGATCAGCCGTCGCGGTCTTGATTTGGGCAGCAATCGCCTCTGCCCTGTCCCCTGCCGGGCAGCCCCTTGTGCTCGCCGCCATGGCAGCGATTGCGATCGCGATTGGCATCCCCGCAGCAACTCACGTTGCGCGAGCATCAGGGAAAAAAGATCCTGGGTTTGTCGTCATCGATGAAGTCGCAGGCCAGTGGATCACTTTATTGTTTGCTCCGGTGACGTGGAAAACCCTGCTGGCGGCGTTTATACTTTTTAGGGGCTTCGATATCGTGAAGCCGCCTCCGGTACGGCAACTGGAAAGACTTCCAGAAGGCAGTGGGATCGTTGTCGATGACATTGCAGCAGGACTGTATGCGCTGTTAGTTATGCAACTTCTGTTGCACTTTGGGCTTCTTTCAAGATAGGCGCATTTCCGGGTTCGATTTCGCGTATGTCAATTTCCGACCGTCTCCTAGGTAAGAAGAATGTCAACGGCCATCCGCACATCGAGGCGGTTGCGCCGGCTGCCGCGCTGCCCGGAGGCGAGGTAAAGATTATCGGCACGGGTCTACGTCCGCCGGAACTGCGCCGCCCCAGCGTTCTGTTTGGCGACATGGAAGCGCCGGTCATTATCAGCTCCGATGACTTTGTGGTAGCGCGTGTTCCGCAAGGCGCAGCTTCGGGTCCGGTGGTGATTTCAACCAATGGACACGCCAGCAACGCCCACCAGGTCAAAGTCGCGGGACTTATTGCCGAAAATCTGCACCCGGTCACGAACCCGGCTATCGACGCCGAAGGGAACATTTATGTCACCTTCTCCGGATCTCGCGGCCAGAAGGTCCCGGTCGCAATTTTCAAGATCGACACAAACTACAGCATCAAGCCGTTCGTGGTTGAGTTAATGAATGCCACGGCAATCGCCTTCGATCGTGCGGGACAGATGTACGTTTCATCGCGCTATGACGGAACCGTGTATCGCGTGGCGCCGAATGGCACCATGTCTTCCTATGCCGAAGGCATGGGAGTAGCAACCGGGATTGCGTTCGATCGCGAAGAAAATTTGTATGTCGGCGACCGTAGCGGCACCATTTTCAAAATTGCGCGCGACCGCCAGATTTTTGTTTTCGCAACCCTGGAACCGAGCGTCTCTGCTTATCACCTCGCGTTCGGCCCGCATGGAGACTTGTTCGTCACCGGTCCGACGCAATCCAGCTTCGACGCGATCTACAAGGTCGATCCCCACGGAGCAGTTTCGGTGTTTTATCGCGGCCTCGGGCGCCCGCAGGGTCTTGCCTTCGACCGCGATGGCAATCTTTACGCCGCGGCGTCACTGGGCGGCAAGCGCGGTATCGTGAAGGTCAGTCCGGATGGCAATGCGTCACTGGCCGTCGCCGGCCCGGGCTTGGTTGGTCTGGCCTTTGCCTCCGGGCGTTCGGCGATCCTCTCCAGCAATAATGCATTGCACCACCTGGCGTGGGACGTCGTAGGCCTGCCCCTGCTCGCCCCCTCATAACCATTCATTTACACTGCAATCGTGATTGCGGAGATTATTGCCGTGGGTTCGGAGTTGCTCACTCCTTACCGCCAAGATACGAATTCACTCTACCTGACGGCGCAACTCAACGACCTGGGATTGGAGGTCGGATTCAAAACGATCGTAGGCGACAACCGCAAACATCTCGTCCAGGCCGCCACGGTGGCGCTGGCGCGCGCCGACATCCTGATTTTCAGCGGTGGACTCGGACCAACCGAAGACGACCTGACCCGCGAAGCCGTCGCCCAGACCCTAAACCTGCAATTGCGCCGCGATCCTGAGATTCTCCAAGCCATTGAGCGCCGCTTTGCCGAACACGGCTGGAAGATGTCGGCAAATAATGCGAAGCAGGCGGATGTAATTCCGGGAGCAACCGTTCTTGCCAATGCGAACGGGACCGCTCCCGGCCAGTGGATCAGCGGGAAATCAGACGGCAAAGAAAAGATAGTTGTGCTGCTGCCCGGGCCGCCGCATGAGATGAAGGCCCTTTTCGAGTCGGCGGTCCTGGAACGACTACGCGCCCGCGTTCCGCAACGGTTCATTGCTACGCGCGTGATCAAAATCATCGGGATGGGTGAGTCCGCGTGCGATGCCAGGGTGGCGCCAATCTACAAGCGATTTACCGATGTAAATACAACGATTCTCGCCGGACCGGGAGAAATCCAATTGCATTTGCGCGTGCAGGCAGCGTCGCCCGAAGCCGCGCAGAAGCGGGTCGATGATCTGGTGGAGAAGATTGAAGATGAGCTTGGCGATTGCGTTTACTCCGACAATGGCGACTCTCTCGAACAGATTGTCAGTTATTACCTGCAAATGCGCAATTCGACGCTGGCGGTCGCGGAGTCGTGCACCGGCGGATTGGTGGCCGAACGGCTGACTTCGGTGAGCGGCAGCTCGCGATACTTCATCGGCGGCGCTGTCGTTTATTCGAACGAGCTAAAGGTGCAACTCGCGGACGTGCCACAGGATTTGCTTGAGGATTTCGGCGCGGTGAGCGAGCAGATCGCAAAAGCGCTTGCGGAGGGAATCCGCAAGCGTTGCAGAACCACGTTGGGACTCGGAATCACCGGAGTGGCCGGGCCAACTGGCGGCACGGCTGAAAAACCGGTCGGGCTTGTTTTTCACGCTCTCGCCAGCGAAAACGGAACCGAAATCATTAAGCGCAACTTCCCCGGCGACCGCGCCCGCATTCGCTGGTTCGCATCACAGCAAGCCCTGGACATGGTGAGAAGGAAGCTGATGTGAAGCGATTGACTCATTGAATCCGAGCTCACAGGACCCCAGCTGATTGAACATCAGATCGACTTCTTTGATGACTGAATGATCCGATGATTCAAGGACCCAATCCTGCGTATAATCTTCTGTTTCCTTCCGCATGTCATTCCAGACGCTCGAACTCGCTTACGACGCCCGAATCGCGACTGTCACCTTCAATCGTCCTGAGAAGCGCAACGCGCTCAGTTTTCAGATGATCGGCGAAGTACTCGCAGCATTCGACGAGATCGAGAAGTCAGAGGCGCTGGTTGCCATATTCACCGGAGCCGGTAAAGCGTTCTGCGCGGGCATGGATCTCGACGAACTGAAATCACTGACCGGCAAAACACATGCCGAAAACGTCGAGGACTCACGACGAATGGCCAAGCTTTTCAGGCGCCTTTACGATTTCCCCAAGCCCACCATCGCCGCCGTGAACGGCGCGGCCATCGCGGGCGGTACGGGAATCGCTACCATGTGCGACTTCACTCTTGCCGCACCAGAAGCCAAGTTCGGCTACACCGAAGTCCGCATTGGTTTTGTTCCCGCAATTGTGTCTTCAATTCTTGTCTGGCAAGTCGGTCACAAGATTGCGCGCGATCTGCTGCTGACGGGACGGATATTCGATGCCAAAGAAGCACACCGGGTCGGCTTGGTGAACGAAGTTGTCGCCCCTGAAAATTTAACCGGCAGATCACGAGAACTGGCCGGGCAGATTATGGAAAATAGTCCGACATCTGTGCAGCTTACGAAAAAACTGATCAACGGTTTCATCAATCAGGCGCTCGACGATCAGATGCAGCAGGCCGTCGAAGAAAACGCCGCCATTCGCCAGACCGCCGACTTCCGCGAGGGCGTGAACTCATTCCTCGGAAAGCGGAAGCCACGCTGGAGTGGTCAGTGAACCCGCACGTTGGCGAGGTGATAATTCGCGTCCGCTATGCCGAAACCGATCAAATGGGCGTGGTTTATCACGCCAACTATTTCGTCTGGTTCGAGGTAGGACGGGTCGAATTCCTGCGAGCGATGGGTTTTTCCTATCGCGAAATGGAAGAAAATGACGCGTGTTACATTGCCGTGGTTGATGCGCGCTGCCGCTACAAAGCGCCCGCGCACTACGACGATGAGATTACTGTGCGCACGGCCCTGAAGAACGTCCGCGAGTCAGTGATCCACTTTGGGTATGAACTGGTGCGGGTAGGCGACGGTACCCTGCTTGCCGAAGGCGAAACCACCCATGTTGTTACAGACGCGGACATGAAGCGGCGCACCATTCCGGAAAAATACTATGCAAGCGTTTCGTGATGCCGCGGGAAAATCCTGAGCGAAGATGAAAGTTAGAGACTAACAACTAATCACTAACAACTGCTTCTTATGGACGCCCTCCACATCAACGGCAATGACCTCACGCTGGAAGCAGTCCGCGAGGTTGCGAACGCAGGCCGTCCCGTGCTGCTGGCACCGGATGCTCGCGAAGGCGTTGACCGTGCTCGCGCGGTTGTGGACGCGCTAGTGGCTAACAACCAAATTTCTTACGCAATTACAACAGGGGTGGGAAAGCTAAGCGACGTCCGCATCGCCGGTGAGCAGATTCGCGAACTGCAGGTGAATCTTGTCCGCTCGCACGCGGTCGGTGTTGGCGAACGTCTTCCCGTGGCCGAGACTCGTGCCATGATGCTGCTCCGCGCCAATTCCCTTTCCAAAGGCCATTCCGGCATTCGCGCAGTTGTCATAGACAAGATCTGCGAGTTGCTGAATCGCAGGGTGACGCCATTTGTGCCGTCCCAAGGCAGCGTGGGTGCCAGCGGAGATCTCGCCCCACTTGCGCATCTCGCGCTCGTGTTGATCGGCGAAGGCGAATGCCTGGACGAAAAAGGCGCATGCATTCCGGCGAGTGAGGCTCTCCGCAAGGCTGAGATTTCGCCGCTGGTTCTCGAAGCCAAAGAAGCGGTGTCCCTGATCAATGGCACGCAGGCTATGCTCGCCATTGGAACACTAACGCTTCTTGCGGCAGAAACTCTCGTCGATTCCGCCGACGTAATCGGATCGCTCACGCTCGACGCATTGCGCGGCACCGATGTCGCCTTCGATGAACGCATTCATCGCGCACGCCCGCATGCGGGTCAACTCAAGTCGGCAGCCAATCTGCGCCGCATGCTCGAAGGCAGCCAGATTCGCGAGTCGCATCGCGAGTGCGGACGTGTACAGGACGCGTATTCCCTGCGCTGCATTCCGCAGGTACACGGCGCGGTGCGTGACACGCTGGCCCACTGCCGCGAAGTGTTCGAGATCGAAGCCAACTCTGCAGTTGACAACCCGCTGGTATTCGTTTCGGACAAGGCTGTTCTCTCCGGCGGTAACTTTCACGGGGAGCCAATCGCCTTCGCCCTCGATTTTATTGCTATTGCTCTCAGCGCCCTGGCTGGCATTTCAGAACGCCGCATCGAGCGCCTGGTGAATCCCGCGCTAAACGAAGGATTGCCGCCATTTCTCGCCCCTGGCGCCGGCCTCAACTCCGGTTTCATGATGCCGCAGGTCACCGCTGCCGCACTGGTAAGCGAGAACAAGGTGTTGGCGCATCCCGCTTCGGTCGATTCGATCACCACCTCGGGCAATAAAGAAGACTACGTTTCCATGGGCATGACGGCGGCGATCAAACTGCGCCGCGTCGTCGAAAACGCTCGCAACGTGCTGGCCATCGAGGCCATGGCGGCGGCACAGGCGCTGGATTTTGTCGCTCCGCTGAAGACTGGCCCGCGCGGACAAAGCGCACACCGGGCGATCCGCGCGGTTTCTCCAGCCATGGAAAAGGATCGCGTCATGTACAAGGATTTCGCTAAGATCGCCGGGGTGATCGAAGCCGGCCACTTCAGCGCGATTCTAAACCAGTGACGGATCGAGCGGAGTATGTGAGTACCCGCAGTTCTGCGCGAAGGCGCGCCTGCATCTCCGGAGGTGAGTGATGGAAAATTCTAAAGACAACATTGATCGCCGTAGCTTCCTGTCGAGATCTGCCGCAATCGTCGCCGGCGGTTCTTCCCTTGCCCGCACGGCTCTTTCATACGGGAAAGTACTCGGCGCCAACGATCGCATTCAACTCTGCCACACGGGAATCGGCGGCCGAGGCAGCGAACTCGATTTGATCATCTCGAAGCTTGCCTCCAGCCACAATGTCGAAATGAACGCCGTTTGTGACCTCTGGCGAGTTAACCGCGAGAAGGCGGTTGCGACCAACACCAAGTACTATGGCCGCGCTCCCCGCGCGTTTCAGCACATCGAGGATGTCCTCGCCGATAAGGAAATTGACGCCGTTATTCTCTCCACCCCGGATCATTCCCATTCTCCGCTGCTGAAGATGACGGCCGATGCCGGCAAAGACGCCTACGTTGAAAAGCCGATGGGCAATGTGCTCGAAGAAGCGAAAGTGGCGCGCGACGCCGTGCTGCGAAATAAACTCATCGTGCAGGTCGGGACCCAGCACCGCAGCGAACCTTTCCAGATTGCCGCTCACGATCTGGTCCAGACCGGCGCCCTTGGCGATGTGAGCAAAATTGAGATCGTGTGGAACTATCATGGGCCGCGCTGGCGCGGGCGTGATGTCACGAAGTTGGTCCGCGAAGAAGACGTCGATTGGCGGAAATTCCTTTTGAACAAGCCATACCGGCCATTCGATCCGAAAGTCTATTGCGAGTTCCGGCTCTATCGCGAGTTTTCCAGCGGCATTCCTGATCAATGGATGAGCCACGCCATCGATCTCGTGCACTGGTTTATGAATGACAGCTTTCCCCGGTCGGCTGTTTCTAGTGGCGGCGTATTTGCCTGGCACGACGGCCGCGAGAACGCCGACACCTTTCAGACGCTCCTCGAATATCCCAAGGGGTTTCTCGTCAGCTACTCCACCAGCTTCGGCAACGATGCTCCGGGATTCACACGGTACATGGGCAAGAAGGCTACACTCACCAACATCGGCGGTGAGGGCAGCCCGCGCTATCAATTGATCGAAGAGAAAGGAACGCACGAGGACAATCCTGACATTGACGATAGCCGGAACTCCCGCTACGTTCTGCCACCGGGCGAGACGAAAGTTCCGCCGATGGGCATTGACGATCTCACTCTCGAACACATGACCAACTGGTTTGAGTGCCTGCGCTCGCGCCAGCAGCCGCATTGCACCGTGCATAACGGGTTCGCGCATTCGGTGGCATGCATAATGTCCACCGAGGCTTACTGGTCAGGCAAAAAACAGTGCTGGGACGCGAAAAACGAGAGGATCGTCGAGCAAGCGCCCGCGGCGTCAGTCGTCAGCTGAGGAATTGAAGTGTTTGCGCGATCAGCTGCGTCGTTGGCGCGTAGGGATCGCCGGGTGCATCGAACTCCATCGAGCAGTAGCCGCGATATCCGCTCGCCTTCAGGATTGCGAATGAGCGCTTCATATCAACAGTGAACTGCTTTCCGTCATCCACTTCTCCGCTCTTGACGTGGCAGATGTTATAGGCGTGACGAAACATGGCGTCGAGGGCGCGGTAATTGAAATCGGCGTCGCCGCTCAGCATGGAGTTGGCAAAATCCGGCAAGGCATGCAGGAAATGGCCGATTCACCGCCTCGATGACCTTCACAATGAAAAACGCATCTTCGCTGAGCAGGTCGTCGTTTTCCAAGTTCACGACTACGTTCTTTCCGCTGGCATAAGCCACCACTTCGCCAAGGCTCTTTGCGGTCCGCTGCACGTCCGGCTGCGAATTTTTCGCTTTGCTGACGTGCACCCGCACGCTAGGCGATCCAATCTGAACCGCGACATCAATAAACTTGTTCGCATATGCGATCGCCTTGTCGCGGACGGTCGAATCGGCGTCATAGAAGCTGTCTGGGCCATCAACCGCGATATTCACGGCCTTCACCTTGGCCGTCTGCAGCGCCTCGCGGAAGCTGGACAGATATGTCGAGTCCAGAGAATGAAAATGGCGGCTGTGCGGCTCAATATTGTGAACGCTGAATTTCTTCACAACTTCCGCCGCAAAATCTTTCAGATCCATGCCGGGAAATTTAGGATCGCGGTCGCGATTTCCAGGAGCGTCTATATAAGCGCGAAACGGATACGAGGCAACGGAGATTCGATCGCGCGGCTTGGTTGGAAATGAGATGTGCGGCGCTGGCTCAGTTGCCGCGATGCCGCCGGTTGCAAACCATGTCGCAGCGGCTGCCGCTGATATTCGTCCCACAAATTCGCGTCGTGTAAGCGAAGGCATGGCCTGGCTGGGGATTATAGCTCTGTTTGTCCGAGAAAATGGGCCGTCATTCCATTAGACTATTGGGTTTCGCTTCGGAGGCTTTATGCTGCGTCATCTCCTTCTCATATTGCTCGCTACGGCTGTCCTCTGTCCTCTCGTTCTACTCTCTTCTCCCCAAGAAACCCCCGGACAGAAACATCCTTTCACCTTCGAAGACATGATGGCGCTCAAGCGGGTTGAGGAACCGGCGGTGTCGCCGGATGGAAAGTGGGTGCTGTTCGCGGCGGTGGATGTGGATTTGAAGGCCAATACCAAGACGCCGCATATGTGGGTGGTGCCACTTTCTTCCGATTTAAAAACTGTCGGGGTGGCCCATGCTAGCCCGACTTTGGCTAGCGTGGGTAATCAAGGGAAGGAAAAACCAGGTTCCTCCACTCAGCAGGATCATTCGCCAGGGAATGATCCTGCTTCGGTCGGAATGACAGAGAGTAAAGAGAGGGAAATTATTTCCGATCAGGATGCGGACCGGCCGCGTTGGGCGCCAGATGGGAACCGCTTTGCATTTGTTTCGACCAAAGAAAATGGATCGCAAATCTGGATTGCGGATTTTGATGGCGCGAGCGGAACTGTGACTGCTAAACATCGGTTGACGAATATTGCGACCGAGGCCGACGGCGAGTTGTGGTCTCCAGATGGGAAGTATATTTTGTTCAAGTCGGATGTGTGGCCGGAGTGCGATGGAACGCCGAGCATCAGAAGCTGATTGCAATGCGAAGAAGGTAGAGGAGAAGAGAAATTCAAAAGTTAAGGCGCTGATCTTTACTCACCTGCTCTACCGGCATTGGAACGCATACAAAGAAGGCAAGCGAACGCACTTGTTTGTTATCGCGGTCGATGGGTGTACCACTACCGATCACGTAGGGGCGGCTGCCCTCACCCGCCCAGCGGAGCGAAGCTCCGCAGTCTCCGGCGAGCAAGGCTCGCCCGCCCGGGCGGGGGCACCCATTCGACTCCTTCCTGTTAGTCAGTCGTTCAAGGCAAGCTCCGGGCCTACGCAAGCCGAGGAGGGTCAGGGTCTGTGCTCCATTGCTCGCGACCTCACCCCCGGCGATTACGATGCGCCAGTGTTCTCGCTTGGTGGGCAGGATGATTATGCGTTCTCGCCGGATGGGCAGGAGATTTGTTATGCCTCGAACCATGATCCCGTGCCGGCAATTTCGACTAACAATGATCTGTTCACCGTCCCGGTGAATTTTCCGGCGGACGCGACTTCGAAAGATGTTGTCGCGGCGACGAAGGACATCACCGCCGACAACAAGGCGGCGGACAACACTCCGCTCTATTCGCCGGATGGAAAGTACATCGCCTATCGCGCGCAGCAGCGTCCGGGATACGAGAGCGACCGCTGGCGACTCATGCTGTACGACCGGAAGACGAACGAGAAGAAAACCCTGACGGAGGATTTTGATTTCTGGGTGGGATCGCATGTCTGGGAGACGGATTCTAAGACAATTGACTTTTCGGCCGAGAACGCCGGCTCGTCGCCCATTTACTCGGTTTCCCTCTCGGGCGGATTAATGGGTTTGGCTCGTGGTTATAACGACGACCTGACCGTCACTCCCGACGGCCGACAGATTCTCCTTACAAAGATGAGTGTCCAGGCTCCCATAGAGATCTACAAAGCGAGCACTGCGAAGTATACGTCCGTAAATTGCATATCTCAGGCTGGCTTAAAGAACCCTTTGCTGAACTGTTTCCAAGATCCCCAGTCGGTTAGCCATGCCAATGATTCCGTTCTGTCGCAAGTCTCCATGTCCCCTCTCGAGATCCTTCTGGTTCACAGGCGCGCAGGGCGACAAAGTCCAAGGCTGGCTAATCAAGCCTCCCAACTTTGATCCCAACAAGAAATATCCCGTGAAGTTCATCATTCATGGCGGACCGGAAGTTCCGATGGGCGATGAGTGGAGTTATCGCTGGAACTTCGAATTCTTTGCTGCTAATGGATACGTTGTCATCTTCATCAATTTTCACGGTTCGCCTGGATACGGGCAGAAGTTCATCGACGCGATCAACGGCGACTGGGGCGGGGCGCCTTACGAAGACCTAATGAAGGGCCTCGACTACGCCGAGCAGCATTATGCGTTCATAGATAAGGAACGCGAGTGCGCGCTGGGCGCCAGCTATGGCGGATGGATGGCCAACTGGATGCTCGGCCACACTAACCGCTTCAAATGCATCGTGACCCACGACGGCATGTTCGACACCGAGTCGGCTTCTGGGGCGACACCGAAGAGTTGTGGTTCCACGAGTGGGAGTTCAAGGGCACGCCGTACACTAATCGCGAGATGTACCGGAAATGGTCTCCGCATTCTGTTTGGCGACCAACTTCAAGACGCCGACGCTGGTGATCCACAGCCAGCTGCGATTACCGACTGGACGTCTCGCAGGGATTCGACTCTGTTCACGACCTTACAGCGGCAGGGCGTGCCGTCGAAGATGCTCTACTTCCCCGACGAAGGCCATTGGGTGCTCAAGCCGCAGAATTCCCAGCTTTGGTATAAGACGGTGAATGATTGGGTCGACCAGTGGACGAAACCAGTGGGCGGTGGGCAATGAGCAGGGGTAAGTGATGCTCGTGTGGGTCGGACATTCCTGTCCGACCGCGGCTTCTCTAAGCCCCTGGATGTCATCTCGATCTCGAATTTTGTCGGATCAAGAATGTCCAGGGTACGTGAGCTTGCCTCATGGCATTGTCTTTCAGACGTGCCGATGGAGACGACCAGAGGTTCGGGGCTTTAGCCCCTGAGGCACTTCGTCAGCATTCAATCTGCGTCTGAAGCCGCCTTGTCTCTTTAGCCCCTCTTTTCGGCACGCCTCAAGACGTGCCCTGATACAACCATTGCAGTGGCGTAAAAACCCATCCACAATATTCCCCCCTCATGCATTTAAACTTCGATCCTCTCATCTGGATTTTCATTGCCCTTCTCGGCACGCTTGCCTTCGCGACCATCGCGTTTCATCGCGGCGAGCAGATCAACGCACTGTGGCTGGTGACCGCCGCCGTCTGCACTTACGCGCTCGGATATCGCTTCTACAGCAAATTCATCGCGGCGAAAGTTCTCGCACTTAATCCGCAGCGTGCCACGCCTGCCGAGCGCCTGGAAAATGGCCGCGACTTTCTGCCAACCAATAAGTGGGTCGTCTTCGGACATCATTTTGCCGCTATCGCCGGGCCGGGACCTCTGGTGGGACCGGTTCTGGCTGCGCAGTTTGGATATTTGCCGGGCACATTATGGATTCTGGTCGGCGCGGTATTCGGCGGCTGCGTCCAGGATTTCGTCATCCTTCTCTTTTCTGTGCGGCGCGACGGCAAATCGCTAACTGAGATGGCGAAAGAAGAAATCGGCCGCGTAGGCGGTCTGGTCGCCTATGCATCGGTGATTTCTATTCTCGTAATTCTGCTTGCTGTGTGCGCACTGATCGTGGTGAACGCTCTGAAGCAGAGCCCGTGGGGAACCTTCACTATTGCGATGACGATTCCTATCGCGTTGCTGATGGGGGTTTACCTTCGGCGTCTGCGTCCCGGCCGCGTCCTGGAAACATCGGCAATCGGGTTTTTCCTGGTTCTCGCCGCGATCTGGGGAGGACAATGGGCTTCGCAAACGCCCACGGTCGCGAAATATTTCACGCTCACTGCTCCCGGCACTCGCAATCGCAATCATCGTTTACGGATTCGCCGCCTCGGCGCTGCCGGTGTGGCTACTGCTTGCTCCCCGCGATTACCTGAGCACATTCGTCAAACTCGGGACCATCGGACTGCTCGGCGTCGGAATCGTGCTGATGCACCCCACTCTGCACATGCCACCGCTCACACGATTCATTGACGGCACCGGCCCGGTGTTTGCCGGCAAGCTCTTCCCTTTCGCGTTCATCACCATTGCCTGCGGCGCGATCTCGGGATTCCACTCGCTGATCTCCAGTGGCACCACGCCCAAACTGATCCGGCGCGAAACCGAAGTTCGCATGGTGGGTTACGGGGCGATGCTGTGCGAGTCGATGGTTGCGATCTTGGCGACGGTGGCCGCCTGCGTGTTGGAACCCGGCACTTATTTCGCAATCAACAGCCCCGCCGGAATCGCTGGAGCCTTGCCGGAACAAGCTGCGGCCACGATTACGGGCTGGGGATTTCCGGTGACTGCGGGCGCGATGCACTCCCTGGCCCAGAGCGTTGGCGAGCTTACATTGTTCAATCGCACCGGCGGCGCTCCCGCGTTCGCCGTCGGCATGGCACACATTTTTTCCGGCAGCCTGGGCGGGCAGGCAGTGATGGCGATTTGGTACCACTTCGCGCTGATGTTCGAGGCGCTGTTCATTCTCACCGTGCTCGATGCCGGCACGCGGGTCGGGCGTTTCATGGTGCAGGACGCGCTCGGCCACGCATGGAAGCCGCTCGGCAGGACCAGTTGGTATCCGTCGGTGCTGGGGACGAGTGCGCTGATCTGTGTCGCCTGGGGGTATTTCTTATGGCAGGGGGTACGTGATCCTTTGGGCGGAATTAATTCGCTCTGGCCACTGTTCGGAATCGCCAACCAGTTGCTCGCCGCGGTCGCGTTGTGCCTGGCAACGACCATCATCATCAAAATGCACCGGGCAAAATACGCGCTGGTCACGCTCGCGCCGTTGGCGTGGCTGGTCACGGTGACATTTGACGCCTCATGGCACAAGATTTTCGATCCCGACCCGCGTATTGGGTTTCTAGCGCAGGCGCGGCAGATCGCTGCGGCGGGCGGAAATGCGCGGTTGATCTTCAATAACCGTCTTGACGCCGCTGTGACCGGAATCTTGATCGCGATGGTGACGCTGCTTCTGATTGAGTCAGTGCGGCGATGGGTGGGTGTGCTGGGCGGCGAACATGAGGTGCGAAGCACGGAATCGCCGTTTGTGGCGACGCGGTTGGCGGAGGGGCGGGGATGAAGATCTGGCGAACTGTGCGTGCGATGCTACGCGAGATATTTGACGAGACGGCGTTTGAACGATATTGCGCGCGCGAGGGCGTCGTCCGTTCTCGCGAAGCGTATGCGCGGTTTCTGCGGGAGTCAAAGGCACCACGAGTAAAGTGCTGTTAGTGCCGTCCCTCCTAAATTCCCATCACGGGTTCAGCACGATCTTGCCAAACATCTGGCTTTTTTCCATATACTCGTGCGCGGCGCGCGCCTCTGCGAGCGGAAACGTGCGGTCAACAACAGGTTTCAGGCGGCCGCTGAAAACGTGCTTCAACACTTCGTGCAGTTCACCCATCGTCCCCATATACGAGCCGAGAATCGACAACTGACGCGAATACACGAAGCGCAGATCAATTCCAACTTGTGGCCCGGTTGTCGCTCCGCAGGTCACCAGCGTTCCAGCTGGCTTGAGCGAGCGCAGACTGTCGTCCCAGGTAGCCGGTCCGACGTGCTCGAGAACGATATCCACACCTTCTTTGTTCGTAATTCTGCGCACTTCTTCGGAAATCTTCTGCTGATAATGATTGATGACGTAGTCGGCACCAAGCCCGCGAGCCTTGGCCATTTTGTTGTCATCACCTGCGGTCGTGATCACGCAGCATTGGAAGAATTTCGCAATCTGAATTCCGGCGATGCCAACCCCAGAATTCGCTCCCAGCACCAGCACTGTCTGCCCCGGATGAATCGCAGCGCGGCCCGTCAGCATGTGCCAGGCGGTAAGAAAGACCAAGGGCACACTCGCGGCCTGGTTGAAATCCAGGTTCGAAGATTCGGGAATGGGAATGACGTTCACCGCCGGAACGGCGATCAGTTCGCAATTTCCGCCATCGACGGCGTTGCCCAACACCGTAAATTCACGGCACTGATTCTGCAATCCGGCGACACACTTGGCGCAGTGATTGCAGAAGTGCATGGGCGCAAGCAGAACCCGCTGGCCGGATTGAAATCCCGAGACATACTCGCCAATTTCGACGATCTCGCCCGCGATATCGCTCCCGAGGATGTGCGGCAGCTTCACTCCGGGCAAGCCCTTGCGCACCCAGATATCGAGATGGTTCATGGCGCAGGCGCGAACGCGGACGAGCACCTGGTCCTTGCGCGGCTGCGGATCAGGCGCGTCTTCGTAGCGAAGAACTTCAGGCCCCCCGAATTCGTGAATGCGTACGGCTTTCATGGTTTGGTTGACTTCCCTTCTTTTCAATCAAATAATGACACAGTGGACATCTACGAAGAAATTGTCTGCCTGCGCCAGGCTGGCCGGCGCGGCGCGGTGGCGACCATCGTCAATGTGCGCGGATCGGTTCCATCCTTTGAGACGGCGAAGATGCTCATTCGCGATGATGGGTCGATTGTCGGAACGGTCGGCGGCGGATGCGTCGAGGCGGAAGTCTGGCAGGCAGCGCGCGAAGTGATGGAGAGCGAAAAGCCGCGGACATTAACTTTCAACCTCAACCAAAATCCTAAATACGATACCGGCCTGGTTTGCGGCGGCACGCTCGACATTTTCATTGAGCCAGTCCTGCCTCCAGCGTTACTTTATATTTTCGGCGCAGGACACGTTGCGCGCAGCCTTTGCGGGGTTGCGGCAAATGCGGGCTTCGATGTAACCGTGGTTGACGATCGTGACAGCTATGCGAATCGCGAACGTTTTCCGGGCGCACGCCATGTGATTTGCGAAGACTTCGACTTGGCGATGGAGAAAGTTTCTCCGACGGAAACGTCCTACATCGTCATCGTGACCCGCGGTCATCGCGACGACATGCGGGTGTTGCGCTGGGCGGTACAGACCCAGGCGCGTTATATCGGAATGATTGGCTCGAAGCGCAAGACCATCACCATCTTCCGTGAACTGGTGAAGGAAGGCCTGCAGGAGCATCTTTTCGATCGCGTACACGCCCCCATTGGCTTCGATATTGGGGCGATCACGCCTGAAGAAATCGCAGTGGCCATAACCGCCGAACTGATCGCAGGCCGCCGCCGAGTGGAACGACCCCTGCCGCACATGAGCTGGTTCCATACGCGGAGAGGCGGGCCGACCGACGTGGACGCGGAACTTCCAAAAGAAAAAACTTTTACCACAGAGGACACTGAGGATCACTGAGGCAAAAAAGAAAGATATTCCCCGTGATCCTCTGTGCCTCTCTGGTAAAGATTTTCGCCCGTACCTTCCGAACCCTAAACGAACCTTGGACATCGGAGAACAATGGCAACCCTGGGCCTTATCGAATACGAAGATGCTTCTGCTGAAGTGCGGTCGGTTTATGACGACATCATGACAACCCGTAAGACGAACTGGATTAATAATTTCTGGAAGGCTCTGGCCAACGATCCCGCGACCTTAAAGCGAACTTGGCAGGATATCAAGCAGATCATGGCGCCAGGAGCGCTGGATCCGCTGACCAAAGAAATGATTTACGTCGCCGTCAGCGTGACCAACCAGTGCGGATATTGCATCGCCTCGCACACCGCGTCTGCGAAAAATAAAGGCATGAGCGATGACATGTTTCGCGAGTTAATGGCGGTGGTTGGCATGGCTAACGAAACCAACCGGCTGGCCGCCGGTTATCAGATCGAAGTTGATCCGCAATTCAAGACTTAGACCCTGAGGCACTCATGGCGCACAAATTTTCTACATCCTATCTCGAAGACTCGATCTCACTGTTTCGTTATTACAAGAAGCTCGCCGGGGGAGCGATGGAACAGGTTTCGGATGAGCAACTGTTTTCATCGCTGGATGAAGAGATGAATTCGATCGCAATCGTAGTCAAGCACATGGCTGGCAACATGCGCTCGCGCTGGACGGACTTTCTGACCAGCGACGGGGAAAAGCCGGACCGCAACCGCGACGCGGAATTTGCCGCGCCGCCGGCCACCCGCGCAGAACTCATGCAGTCGTGGAATGAAGGCTGGGACCGCGTTTTCGGCGCACTGGAACCCCTCTCAGAGGCTGATCTCGAGCGCAAGATTACGATCCGTGGTGAGCCACACTCGGTGATGCAAGCGGTTAACCGCCAGATCGCACACTATTCGTATCATGTCGGCCAGATCGTATTTCTGGCGAAGCATTTCAAGGGGAGCGACTGGAAGTCTCTTTCAGTGCCGCGGAACAAGTCGGGCGACTTCAATCGCAAAGTTCTGGCGGGAGAGGCGAGCCAGAGGTGAGGGGTTGCAGATTTGCGATTTTAGATTTCAGATTTGCACTCGTCGCGTCCAAGTCTTAAATCTGAGATCTCCAAAGTCTCATCCGCGCCCGAGGAACTTAAACTCATGGGCCTTCATGTCCACCCGCTTGCCGCGAAAACGCACCCCTTCTGCCTCCAGACGAAATCGTTGCTCGATGGCTGAATCGCCCCGCAGCTTTATTTCTCCGCCCGCTCCGAGCACCCGCTGCCAGGGCAATCCAAATGATCGATGTAGTGCGCGCGCGACCTGGCGGGCGTGGCCGCGAAGTCCGGCCGCAGCGGCGACCGCGCCATAGGTTGATACTTTTCCGCGTGAAATCTTCTGGATGACCGTGCGAATGCGAGCTTCAGGTGAAGGTACGGTTCGTCGTGTCCCGGTTGGCCGCGTGACGTTCGACGCCGTCACTCTCGGCGTCTTTCCACGGCGTTTCTGCGGACTCAACTTCTACGCCGCCGCGCCTTTGCGGAACGACAGCACCGCTTCGTCTTCGCTGTTGTAAACCTCGAACACCGTGAGCAACTTGGTCACCTGCAACAGGTCGCCAACCCGCTGTGTAAGTCGCGAGAGCTTCACCGCTCCGCCTGCGTTACGCGCAGTGGTATAGAGCGCCACCAGCGTTCCCAGGCCGCCGCTATCAATGTAAGTAACGTCGGCGAGATTTAAAACAATGCGGCCGCTTTCAGAGATGAGGCCTTTTACCTGATCCCGCAGCAGCGCAGTTTCTTCGCCGAATATAAGCCGCCCCGCGCAATCCACAATAAAAATCCCATCGCTCAGGACCCGAACTCCGATTTTCAGTTGCATGGCGTACTCCTGACTGGTAACCGAGCCAGCAAAAGGGTAAACCTAAAAATGCCGCGCTGCAACCCGGTTTTCGAACGTTTTCAGGCGCCGGGAACCGGTGCTCATCACGTATAATCACGTCATCTCCTGCCCATGAGCTACCAGGTTCTTGCCCGCAAATATCGTCCGCAAAAGTTCTCCGATGTCATCGGCCAGGACCACGTCACCCGCACGCTCAAGAACGCGATCGAACAGGGACGCACTGCGCACGGCTACATTTTCAGCGGTCATCGGGGGATCGGAAAAACCACGATTGCGCGTATTTTAGCGATGGCGCTCAACTGCCGCTCATCGGATAAGCCGGTGACTGAGCCGTGCGGAGTTTGCGATTCGTGCGTGGAGGTCCGCGCCGGAAATTCGGTTGACGTAATTGAAATCGACGCCGCCACCAATCGCGGTATTGACGAGATTCGTGAACTGCGCGAAGCCGCGCGTTACCGCCCGGCGCGCGACCGCTTCAAGATTTACATTCTTGATGAGGCCCACCAGATCACGGATGCTGCCTTCAACGCTCTCTTGAAAACGCTTGAAGAGCCGCCCGGGCACGTCGTTTTCATGATGGCTACGACCCAGCCGGAGGATATTCCGCAAACGATTCGTTCACGCTGCCAGCATTTCAGTTTTCGCGCTGTCAAGTTTGAGCAGATCGTCGGCCAGCTTCGCGAGTTGATCAACAAAGAAAACATTCCTGCAGACGAGGACGCGCTGGCCCTGCTGGCGGAGGCGGGCGACGGTTCCGTGCGAGACGCTCTGTCCTTACTCGATCAGGCGATTGCGTCGAGTGACGGCCGCCTCAGCGCAGAGTCCGTCCGACAGTTGGTCGGAGTCGCACCTTCGGGCGTGCTCGAAGAAATCATGCAAGCCGTTTCGCGCAGCGCCAGCCAGGAAATTCTGCAAACGACGGACCGTCTGCTCAGTGAAGGCCAGAACCCTGCTCATTTTGCGAAGCAACTGGTCCGCTTTCTGCGAAATGCAATTGTCGCTAAGGTTGCCGGGAGCGATTCTTCCCTGCTGCAAATTTCTTCCGACGAGCGCAATCGCGTGGCCCGCGTCGCGGAGTTGTTCAGCGAAGAGGACCTAGCGCGCTATTTGCAAATCACGTTGCGCACGCATGCAGAGCTCGGATATCGCCAGGAGCAAAGATTTCATCTTGAGCTCGGCCTTTTGAAGATGGCGCACGCACAACGTTTGCTGCCGCTTGAGCAGTTGCTCAGCGGTGTGGAAGTCCCTCCCGTTGCCGATCGCAAGTTGGCCGCTGTGCCGGAGCCAAAGAGAGCGTCAGACTCTTCCGCCGCGCCCAAGCCGTTTGTCTCGCCGTTCGCTGCCGATTCAGCCCGCAAAGGCACGCCACGGATGGAGTCCACAAACGAAACGCCTGCCTCCACGCCGCGGCCATCCCCGGCAGCAATTTCCAGTCCGTCGGTGGTCATGGGATCGGCCGCTCCTGCCGCAGCATTTGAACGCGCTCGCGAGCCGATTGCCAACGCTGTTTCGGCAACTATCGAAGACGTGCGCGCCGCTGTATTGAACGCGCTGGCATCCGCCGGACTGAACATGCTCTCGTCGATGCTGGAAGCCGGTGAGTGGAAGATTGAGGGAAATGAATTGAGCATTCGAGTTGCAGCGTCGTCCTCGCTGATCGAGATGTCAGTCAGCAACGAAGGCAGGAAGATTGTGATGGCCTCGGCCAGTGGATCGATGGGCCGGCCCATGAAATTGCAAATACAGCCGGGCGGGTCTCCACAAGCGGTCGTGTCGAAGCCGGCGCCATCAGCCCCGAACGGTAGTAGCCGGGGACGCGCAGAGCAGGAACCAGTAATCCAGCGGTTGCGCGAGAAGTTCGGCGCAGAGATCAGAACCGTGATTGACTACAAGCAGAAAAGGTAAAGGCACCAGCCCATGAGCGGATTCAATATTCAGGAATTGATGTCGCAGGCCAAGAAGCAGTACGAACAACTGCAGAAGAAGATGCAGGAGACGGTGGTCGAAAGCTCGTCCGGCGGCGGCACCGTGACCGTCAAGATGGACGGCCGCAAACAAGTGCTCGGTCTCAAAATTGATCCCGAAGCCGTCAAATCCGGCGACATAGAAATGCTACAGGACCTGATCACCGCCGCTTTCAATGGCGCTGCCAAGAAGGTTGACGACTCAATGCAATCCGCGATGGGCGGCATGTTGGGAGGAATGAACCTGCCGGGAATCGGATGATCCGGCCATCTGGTGATCGGGCGATCTGAAATGTTCAACTTCGTCCGATGACCAGATCACCCGATCAAAAATGTCTCGCTTCGCTGAACCCATGGCCCGTCTCATCGACGAGCTCAAAAAACTTCCCGGCGTCGGCAGCAAGTCTGCCCAGCGGCTGGCATTCCATATTCTTCGCTCCAGCGAAGACGATGCCGACGCTCTCGCCGGCGCCATCCACGACGTCAAGGCCAGCCTTCGCTTGTGCTCGGTCTGCAACAACATCACCGACATCGACCCCTGCGTTTACTGCTCCAGCGCGACCCGCAACCAGCGCCTGATTTGTGTGGTCGAAGAACCGACCAACATTGCATCGGTAGAAAAAACCCGTCACTACAACGGCGTATATCACGTACTCCACGGCGCGATTTCGCCCATTCACGGCGTCGGCCCGGAGCAATTGCGCATCTCCAATTTGATGAAACGCGTGGAAGACGGCCAGGCCGACGAAGTGATTCTCGCCACCAATCCCACAGTCGAAGGCGAGGCGACTGCGACTTATCTTTCCGGCCAGTTGCGTCGAGCCGGACTCAAAGTGACCCGCATCGCCACCGGCATTCCTGCCGGCAGCGACATTGAATACGCAGATGAGATCACGATGCTGAAGGCGATGGAAGGCCGGAGAGAGTTGTAGATGAAACGCCTGTCGCCGTCCAGCCTACGCCGGTGGCGCCAACTGCTGGACTGTCGGTGACTCACCACCCAACCAATCCGGATGCTTCGCCGTCGAGTCGAAGTGGGATGACGTCTTAAACAGCTCGTACTTCCCCGCCATCGCAACCTGTTTCGTCTTGGCCAGCAGTTGCGCCATCTGCTCCTGAGTCATCAGACTAAACGTCTTCGCGGCCTCAAACGCCTGGTCAAGAATCTCCGGCTTGTCGATCCCCGTGATCACGACTGACGTCGGCAAATTCAGTGCATAGTGCAAACATTCCACTGGCGTGACGACCCGACTCTTGAGGATGACACTATCTCCCATCGACTTCATGCCCAGCACGCCGATTCCCTGCTTTACCAATTCCGGTAGTACCATGTGCGCGAAACTTCGAAAATGCGCATCCATGACATTTAAGGGCATCTGCACAGTGTCGAAATGGAAACCGTGTTCGGCCGCAACTTTCAGCGTGTACAGATGAATATGCGGGTCTTTGTGGCCGGTGAATCCAATGTAGCGAATTTTCCCGGCTTCCCGTGCCTCGATAAGGGCCTCGTTGGCGCCCCCTTCAGCAAAGATGCGGTCGGGATCGTCGAAGCGAATTACTTCGTGATGCTGCACCAGGTCGATGCGGTCGGTCTGTAACCTCTTCAGAGAAGTTTCGAATTGCTGCGCCGCTGACTCTTTAGTTCTGCCGTCAATTTTCGTCATCAGAAAGACTTTCTGGCGATATCCATCTTTCAGCGCCTTACCCATCCGCACTTCACTCTGGCCTTCGTTGTAGTCCCAACTGTTGTCCATGAAGGTGATTCCGCGATCGATGGCCGACCGTATCAACCGAAGGCTCTGTTCGTCCGTGAGTCCAGGCTGGCCGAGGTGAAAGCCCCCCATGCCGATCGCAGACACCTGCTCACCCGTGCTCCCGAGGGTGCGATATAACATGTCGCCTTTGCGAGTGCCCGCCGATGTTGTCAGCGGAATCTGTTTCGTATAGTCGTTCTCATGCTTCATGGAGTCTTTCCCCATAGCTTTAGATTGTTCCTGGTAAACGCTGCCGGCAGAGTTCCGGCCGCACCGCAAATTGCAGCGGTCTTGAAAAATTCCCGGCGCTTCATCGGATTCTCCTGGCTCTTGAGATGAAGATTTCGACGGGGCCGTTGCGGTAAAAAGAAAGATGGAATCTTAAAAAACCTTCAACCTCGGAAGAACCCAACCCGCGCGCAAAAAAGCAACGTTCAATCGCCATCCGGGCTACTTACCAGAAATCCGTTCGCCTCTTCCGCCGCCGCCACAATCCCCTTGGGCAAACTTCCCCGGTTATATTCTGCCATGCGATTTTTCCACTTCAGGAAATCAGTGATGGACTGTGGCTCGATTCGTACCTCCACGCGCCGCAGGCTCGCTAGCAACAGATTCATTTCGTAGCGGAAGCCTCTCGCCGAACGCAGCTTTCCCGCCGACGCCGATACGCCGACCACTTCCCTGCCGCGCAATTCCAGCAATCCCCACCCTGGCGGCAATTCGCCCGGCTTCAGCAAGCCTGCCGGAGCCAGATAGAAACGTTCGCATCCCATAGCGATTGCAGGCTTTTGCCGGAAAGCCTTGTCTCGGTCCGCTAAAAAATCCGCCCGCGAAATCTTGCATTCCACGACCACCGAATGGCATCCGCGTTTCCATCCGATAGCGTCTGGGGTCTCGCCGCTCACGCAGCTTTGTTCCGACAGTACAACACCGCAGCCATAGCTGCGCAACCAACTCACTGCCCTGGCAACCAACTTCTCGTGCCTCATCCAATTAGGTTCGCCTGTCGAGCTGACGAGGCAAAGTAACTTCGAGGTGTCCCTACGGCAGATGCCGCCGCTCGTCGCCCAATCTAAATGCCAATTGCGATATTCCGGCAACCTTGTCACACTGGTAGGTTGAACGTCCTCGCATTCACATTCCTGCTGTGGATCGGCTCTCTGTTCGCCGGATTCCTTGGCGCCCTTACCGGGTTGGGTGGCGGCGTAGTATTGGTGCCGTTGCTCACCATCTTCTTCCACGTGGACCTGCGCTATGCCATCGGTGCCTCATTGGTCTCTGTGATCGCAACCTCTTCAGGATCAGCAGCTGCGTATTTGAAAGAGGGCTTCTCCAACATTCGCATCGGCATGTTCCTCGAAATCGCCACCACGCTGGGCGCGCTGCTGGGCGCGTATCTCACCGCGAAAGTGCCAGCCAGCGTGATTGCCATCATTTTCGGCGTCGTGCTGCTCTACTCGGCGTTCGTGGCGCGACGGACTCGCCCTCGCGAAGAAGCGCCCCAGGCACCCGACCCCATCGCCACCAAGCTAAGAATGAACAGTAGTTTTCCCGACACTTCGGGCCTGCGGCATTACAACGTTTATCGCGTCCCCCAGGGCTTTGGCATCATGTTTGGCGCTGGCGCGCTGTCAGGATTGCTCGGCATCGGTTCAGGCGCGCTCAAAGTAGTCGCGATGGATCAGTCGATGAAGATCCCGTTCAAAGTTTCCACCACCACCAGCAACTTTATGATCGGAGTTACAGCCGCCGCCAGTGCGGGTGTGTATCTGAGCCGCGGGTACATTGACCCCTCTCTTGCTATGCCGGTGATGCTGGGGGTTCTGATTGGCTCACTGATGGGAACACGCGTTCTGGTAAAGACAAAAACCAAGAGTCTGCGGCTTGTTTTCAGTATTGTGATCGTCCTCTTGGGCATAGAAATGTTGATCAAGGGAATCGGCGGTAAATTCTGATGAATTCTCCAGATACTCACAAACTCTCGTCCAGCGAAATGGAGTGGTACGAGGAGCAGGTAGAGAACACCATTGCGCAACTTCTGCGGGGCGGCGTGCTGCTGGCCGCAATCGTGGTGATCGTCGGCGCCGTCCTGTACCTGGGTTCATCGCCGCTCACACGTGTAAGCTATCGCACCTTCCAGGGTGAACCTGAACACTTGAAGTCTGTGCACGGAATTGTGCGTTCGGCATTTGCCGGTCAGGCCCGCAGCATCATGCAACTGGGATTGCTGCTGCTCATCGCCACCCCAATCGCGCGGGTTATCTTTTCTGTTTTTGCTTTCGCCATCGAGGGCGACCGCATGTACGTCATTTTTACGCTGATCGTGCTCGCGGTGCTTCTGTACAGCTTGTTTGGCTCTTTTCTCGTCGCCTGAAATCTCAGGCCTTCCGCAAAGTAATCAACGTAATCTCCGGCTGACAGTTAATGCGGATGGGGGCGCGAATCGTCCCAATCCCGATATTTGTGTACAGAGTCAAATTGCCCACCTGATGCAAGCCGCGGGGATATCTGCGCGCCATCGGCGGCAACCAGGGCGCGCCAATTCCGGGAATCCAGATCTGGCCGCCATGAGAATGTCCTGAGAGTTGCAAATCAACCGGACTCAAGGCCGCGTCGTCGGCAAAGTCCGGTTCGTGCGCCAGCAGGATCGTCATCTCTTTCTCTGGAATGTTTGCCAGAGTCGCACTCATGTCGGGCATTCCTCGCAGCAGGTCGTCGATTCCCGCCAGCCACATCCGATCGCGTCCGCGTTCGATGGCAACTGATTGATTCCGCAGCACCCCGATATTCGCACTTTCAAGCGCCCGGACGATGCGATCGGGGGACGCTACTGCGTCATGATTTCCGAGGATTGCGTACTTGGGCGCTTGCAGTTCGTGCAGGAGAGCGGCGCACGGTTCAACCGTCGCGGCCGCTGCACGCAGTGTTGCTGGCCGCTCCAAAATCGGAACCGTCACAAAGTCGCCAGTCAGAACTATAAAGTCGGGGCGAAGGCCATTCACCATCGCAACCGATTTGCGGATAGGAATCGCCGAGAAATGTTCCTCGTAATGAAAATCGCTCAACTGAACGAGGCGAAAACCGTCAAATGCTTCAGGAAGCCGGGCAAGCGATATCTCGATCTCTACCAGATGCGGATGGTTCGATTGCACGAAACCGTCCGCGCCCAGGGTAGCGGCACCGGCAGCGGCCGCGGCTCCGGTAAGTAAGAATTTTCTGCGGCTGAAAGTTGGCAAGGATTAATGACAAAAACGACTGCAACAATTTTACTGTAATCCTGTGTCAGCCGCGTTTCGCCTCTCTTTAGCGGGAGAATATATTCGCAAATACAACATGAAAAGCACGATTGCGACATTCACCAGGAACACTCCGGCATGAAACAGCGACGGCCTGTGCGCCAGCAGCCTGATTTCGATGGGCAAATAAAGTGCTCCCGATATCAGGGCGACCCATTCCGCCCACGGACGAGCCCGCCAGAGCCCGAATGCCTCGGCAAAACGTAGTCCAGAATATGCGCAAGCCAGCGCGATCACGTGCCACAGGGTTATGTCACTTAACTTGTCTGCCAGACTAAAAAGCAGGCGGGCGAATTGATGGTCGGGGCTGATGTGGAGAAAATCAAGGAATGCCCCGGCTACGTCCGAAGGATCGATCCAGTACAGGCTCACGGCCGCCGCCAGGACCACTGCGCCTTTAGCAAATTCCAGCAACGCCACGCTGCGCAGGGCTTGCAGGCGGGCGCGGTGCTCTGTGCTGCCGGGAACCAGGCTGATTTTGCTTGAGAACATTAAGCGTTCTTCACGGAATCGCGCACGCTGGCACGCAGTTCATCAACCACCTCCTGCGCAGCTTTGCGCGCAGCCGCTTGCTGGGTTACATCGAAAGAGATTGCCCCCACGCGCGCATGCCCTCCACCTCCGTAGCGTTCACAGACTTTAGCGAGGTTCACCAGCGGTGGCGAAGGCGCCCAAGGATTTGAGCCAACCGAGACCTTCACCCGGAAGCTGCTCTTGCTCAAGCCCACGCTGTAGATCGACTCGGGATGCAGATAATACGGCACAAATTTGTTATAGCCCTCCAGTTCGCGGTCGGTCACGTCAAAGAAAAGCGTTCCGTCCTTGCATTCTGTGCGTTCGCGCAACAAGCCTATCGACTCCCGGTGCCGGGCCAGTAACGGCGGCAACAAAGACGCGACCAATGGCGTGCTGACAACTTCGGCCAGCGGCTTGGTCGCCAATAAAGGGATCAATTGCGGTAGAAATTCCGGGTCTTGCGTGGATTCGATGACCATTGTGAGCTGCATAGCCGGCGCTTTCATTTCCACCGCCGTTTGCGCGTCCGGATACAAAGCTCCATCGATGATGTCGGTCCAGTGCACCAGCTCGGCCACCGGTGCGGTGTTAAAGCCAAACCGCTGTTCCGCCGTCATGGCGATGAAACTTGTACAGGACTTGAAACTCGGATCGTAAAACTTGCAATTGCTCTGGTCCTGCTCGAAGTGGGCGGCATCCGCGGGGCTCAAGAATGCGCTCTCGTGATGATCGAACCACCAGGTAATTTTTGGCGAGCTCGAGTACTTGAAATCCACGATGGCGTTCTCATCGCCGTCAAAATCAGCCTCATTGAACAGGGCCCCGGCGCGATGCAGCAAGCCGGAATAAATGAACTCGCAATCGCTGCGAATCCGCTCGCCGTAAAAACGGGAAAATAGGGCCGCGGACGAGGCCCCGTCGAAACAGCGGTCATGGTAGAAAACTTTTACCTTCAAGAGCTTCCCTTCTGATGCGTCACATTCCCAATCGGTGCAATCCGACTAAGGGATAAAAGGAAATAGGAATGACATTCCCGAGGCCATTGTGTCAAGCGACGCTGCGTAACAGTGTTGCACACCGGTCTCGAAAAAGTGTTCCTTAGTTGGCCAAGCCAGCCGCGATCCGTCCCAACCACGGCAGTTCGTAACCCTGGCCCTGCACGGCCTTTATCACCAGAACCAACCACAGGAAAACGACCGCAAGGAACACCAACCCCACGGTGAGCGTCGCCAAGAGAAAGCCAATTCCAGCAAAAACTGAGAAAAGAGCAAATAAGCCTCGCATGAGCCCAGCAAGAATAACAGTCACGATCGCAAAAAAGACCGACTGCCAGGAATGAAATCTCACAAATCGGCTGGCCTGCAGGGAAGGCAATGCCAGCAAAAGAATAGCCGGCACCAAACCGACGTAGGCCAAAGCCCCCAGCAAAGCTTCGCGCCTGCTGGCCCTCCATCCAGACGCGAGCGCTCCCTCGTCGTTGCCGTGTACCGAACGACCGCAACCAGGACAAAACGCGCTAATGTCGGGCATTTCAGAGGAGCAGTGCGGGCAGATCATGCAGGCTTTCGGAATGATACTTGGGAACGCCGCGCATGCCAAATCGAGGGCTGGAAGAAATGAATCATTGAACTAACTCTCTCCGGCATCCAGAGCCTTTCATGGCCCGATGTTGATGGTTCAATGCTGTCCATTGTCATATGTGAGCCGGAGACCTACAATCTACTGTCTTTCATGAGCTCTTATACGTTCTCAGATACTGTCTCGCCGAGTTCGCGCTCCAACTTTTGGCGCATTTTAGGATTGTGGGCGCTCGGTGTGGCGATCGTTCTGCTCGTATTACTCGCGTGGTTTATGAGCATCGCTCGTGCCGCACTGCCGGAACTGGATGGTTCCGTTTCAGTACCTGGATTGTCGGCGCCAGTCAGTGTCACTCGCGATAGCCAGGGTGTTCCCACGATTGAAGCTGCCAATCTCGATGATCTTTTTTTTGCCCAGGGGTACCTCACCGCTCAGGACCGCCTGTTCCAGATGGATCTGATGCGCCGGGCGGCAGCCGGCGAGCTTTCAGAAGTGGTGGGTGACGTTGCGCTGAAACACGACCGCCAGCAACGGATTCTCGGCATTCGCGCTGCTGCGGAAAAAGGACTGGCAGCAACAACTCCCGAAGATCGCCAGCAGTTCAATGCCTACGCGCAGGGTGTGAACGCATTTATCAAGTGGCACCGTGAACGGCTGCCGCTCGAATTCCGCCTTCTGCACTACACGCCTCGTCCTTGGAGCGTGGAGGATTCACTGATGATTGCCTATCAGATGGTGCAGACGTTGAGCACATCGCCGCGTGATGCATTAATCCGCGAACGAGTCTTAGCCAAACTGGGGCCTGAATTGACCGCCGACCTTTACGTAAATAGCTCCTGGCGCGATCATCCGCCTGGCGCCGCTCCTTCAACGCCGGAAGCTGTTCCGCCCGCCCCAGATAAGTCTTCGCCGACGGCTGTCACATTTGCGTTTCCGCACAGAGTAACTGATTCATTGTGGCAGCCCTGGCTGGAACCGTTCTTTCGCGATGGGAATTTTCCAATCGGTTCCAATAATTGGGTGATTTCTGGCGCCCACACAGTTTCTGGAAAGCCACTGCTCTCGAATGACATGCACCTCGGCCGTCAAATGCCAAACTTGTGGTACGAAGCGCACCTGCGCTCTGGAAGCTTCGACGTCGCAGGGGTCACGCTGCCGGGCTATCCTTACGTGATTGTCGGTCACAACCAGCGGGTGGCTTGGGGATTCACCAATGTCGGTCCGACCGTCGAAGATGCGTACATCGAGAAATTCAACGAACTCGGGCAATATTTAACCCCCCAGGGCTGGAAGCAATCGGATATGCGACACGAAATCATCAAGGTAAAAGGAAAGCCGGATGTCGCCCTCGATGTTCAATCCACTCGCCACGGGCCGATTGTGACCGAACTGGAACCGGGAGAGTCGCGAAAAATTGCACTTCGCTGGACTCTCTATGATGGCATTCGCAACCCCTTCTTCCATATCGACTCATCACAGAACTGGCAGGAGTTCCGGCGCGCATTCTCTGAGTTCGACGCTCCCGGCCAGAATGTTGTTTATGCCGACGTGGATGGCAACATCGGCTATCAAACGACCGGCAAGATTCCTATTCGAGCCTCAGGCGACGGAAGTGTTCCAGTGGACGGCAGCGACAACGCTCACGAATGGACTGGCTACGTTCCCTTCGATAAGCTTCCCAGCGTATTCAATCCTTCTTCTGGAATTATCGGAACGGCTAACTCGCGGATTACGCCTGATGGCTATCCTCATTCGATCAGTGTCGAGTGGGAAGCGCCCTGGCGTACTGACAGAATCTATCGTGTTCTTCAGTCTGGAAAGAAGTTCTCCCCGGCCGACATGCTTTCGCTTCAAACTGACGTTTATTCAGAGCTTGATCGATTTATGGCGGACAAAATTGTGTATGCGATCGATCACGCCGGCAATCCTTCGCCGCAGGCACGCAAAGCGGCCGATATCCTGCGGCAATGGAATGGGCAGATGAGCGCGGAGTCCGCCGCTCCGACTATCGCCTCAGAGACCAGAGATGAACTGAAACGACTGTTGTTGGAGCCTAAATTGAGCACCGCCGACGATGATTCGCAACTCAGTTGGAAGAGTTATAAATGGATGCAAGAAACAGTCTGGCTGGAGAATGTGCTTACAACTCTGCCCGCGCGCTGGCTTCCGCAGAATTTCCCCAATTACAACGAATTGATATTGGCAGCGACGGAACAGGCACTCAAAAAGGCCCCGCAGGAAGTGGATTACTGGCGCTGGGGAACCCAAAATTCACTCACAATTCAGAATCCGATTCTCGGTCAGATACCGGTTCTGCGGCGATGGAGCGGCACCGGGACGAACCCGCAATCGGGTAGCGTTTACACGGTAAAAGCTGTTGGCCATGCCCATGGCCCGTCAGAGAGGTTTACAGCCGACCTCTCGAATTGGGACACCTCTACTTTGAACACAGTCACCGGACAATCCGGAAATTTTCTGAGCCCTTATTACATGGATCAATGGCAGGCCTGGTACACGGGATACACATTCGCCCTTCCGTTTTCGAAGACTGCGGTTGTGAGTACCGCCGCGCACCGGTTGCTCCTGGAGCCGAAATAATAGTACTGGATTGCGACGAAACCTTCGTTAGCCCCGACTGCTGAAGAGTCTTAGAAGTCCACTTGCTTCACGTCCACAGCCTGGCCGATCACGTTAGGCTGCTGCGGAGTGGTTTCCAGCTTGTCCGTAGTGGTGTCATAGATTCTCAACCTCCCGCCTTCACACACATAAACTACATTGCGGTTTGTAATAGGCTCGATGCCAGTGACATCGCCCTGATCAGGAGGCACAATGACGGCAGATTGAGCAACACTGCCAGAGGCGGCATCGACGACAGTCAGGCAACCGCGAATCTCGGCGCCACCGTTAGGGATGAGCGGTTGATTGATGTTCGTGCAATTGCGGGACCCCACGAATAGCTGATTATTGAACGACATCTGCATGCGGTCGTGGTAGCCGTCAGTAATCGTGACCGAGGCGGCCAACAACGTACCGATGTTGATGACGCTTAACCGTCCGCATGTGGTCGCCGCCGTTGCGGGCGTCGCCCCGCTGCAGTCGTTGTCGGCAGCCAACTTGGGCGTGCCTGCCACATACAGGCCGTTGCCTTTCAGCAGACCGATGGTAGCGGCAGGAACCGGCACGGAATTCATTACGATCGGTGGGTTCTGCGTCATATCAAGAACCGCGACTGCGGTACACAAGCTGAACGTCAGGCAGGGCCCAACCCCGGCTCCCCCGCACTGCGGACCGCAGTTCATGACGTAGGCCGTGGTTCCACTTGTGTTGAAAACAGCTCCTACAGGACGGTCGAAAGCGGCGGGAATTGTGCATACCGCCGCCTGATTCGAAGTGCAAGGCAGGATACTCGATCCCGAACTGACGTCTATGAGGCTCGGGATAATCAGGGTCGCGGAATCGGAATTGTCCGAGAAAACCAGTATCTGATTGCTGTTCGGGGCCGCCGCCAGATAATGCGCCGCTGGGATGGGCAGAGTCGCAGTCACCGTTCCAGTCGCAACATCAATCCTCTGCACCACCCCGGCCGACGATCCTGAGACGGGAGCGTTGGGGACGGCAACGAAGAGTGTGCCGTTATCGGCAAAAAGGAAGCTCTCAGTGGAACCCGGCAAGCTTATGGTGCTCGACAGCGATTCGCCCGAGTTGCTGACAACGCCTAACTTGTTGTCCGGGGGGCTGTAAACAAGCGTGCGGTCTTTCTTGGGACTCACAACCATCATACCCGCGCTGCTCATGCTGTTACCGATCGAACTTAGTCCGATCACCGAAACCGAAAGAAGGTCCCGTGTAGCGTCCATAACTTGCAACGCCGCACTACCCCCGCCGACGGAGTTCGGATAAAGCGGGTTGGAAACGAAAGCCCGAAAGTCACCAGCAACAATAGGAGTGGCCCCTGTGTATCCGTAGTTATTTTGGCTGCACGATGTCAGCCCGAACACGAGCAAAACACAGACAACACAACCACTTAAGGTTTTTTTCAAACCTGAGACTCCGCAGAACAGAGAAGGATAGAGAGTTAGATGCGAAGAGCGGATTATATCAGAGCATCTGGATCGGATTTTGTTCAGTCCGGTGCCACAGCGCCGCTGCAAGATGATTATTCCTGCTGTATTCTCATGAATATGCCTCGTGATTTCCTTGCCCGGTTGAAGGAAGCCGCCGTCCTCTGCGATGGCGCCATGGGTACTCTGCTGTACTCCAAGGGCATCTTCATCAACCGTTGCTACGACGAATTGAATCTCTCCCAACCCGACCTGATTCGAGGCATCCACCACGAATACCTGCAGGCTGGTGCCGAGGTCATTGAAACCAACACGTTTGGCGGCAACAGTGTCCGCTTGGCCCATCACGGTCTGACCGACAAAGTTCGCGAAATCAATTTTCATGGCGCACGTTTGGCCAAGGAGGCGGCTAAGAGCTTCGACGCCTGGGTCGCCGGCTCGGTCGGGCCGCTCGGAATCCGTATCGAACCACTGGGCAAGACATCGTTTGAGGAAGCCCGCACCGCGTTCCGCGACCAAATAGCGGCCCTCCTCGAAGGCGGCGTGGATATCCTGATCCTCGAGACCTTTGGCTACGTAGAGGAGATGCATCAGGCATTTCTCGCTGCACGCGAGCTTGATTCGAAAATACCCATAGTCGCCCAGGTTACGGTTGACGAAGAATCTAATTGCCTTGACGGTTCGACTCCAGAGACTTTTGCCCCTCGCCTCGAAGACTGGGGAGCAGATGTGATTGGCTGTAATTGCAGCGTCGGACCGGTTGCCATGCTGGAGGCGATTGAGCGGGTACGAAGCGCAACCTCCAAGCCGATTTCTGCGCAGCCAAATGCCGGCATCCCGCGTTCCGTTGAGGGCCGAAATATTTATCTGTGCTCGCCTGAGTACATGGCCAGCTACGCCCGTAAATTTGTCGCTGCCGGAGTCCAACTCGTCGGCGGCTGCTGCGGAACTACGCCCGAGCACATCCGCGTGATGAAGTCGGGGTTGCGTGCGGCACACGCTCGCGCGCGAACCCTTGACAGTCAGGTGAAAGCTGAAAGTGCTCCGCGAGCGGTGCCCGCCTTCCCGCTCCACGAACGCTCTCGTCTGGGCGCCAAGATTGCTCGCGGCGAGTTTGTGACCATGGTCGAAATCGTTCCCCCTAAGGGGACCGACATTCAGAAGGAGCTCGATGGCGCGCGCTTCCTGAAGTCTGTTGGGGTGGATGGAATCAACATTCCTGACAGTCCGCGCGCATCTGCCCGCATGAGCAATCAGGCATTGTCAACACTATTGCAGCAGCAGGCCGGGATCGAAGCAATCCTGCATTACACCTGTCGCGACCGCAATGTGCTCTGCATTCAGTCGGACCTGCTGGGCGCAGCGGCTGTTGGCATTCGCAACCTGATCTGCATCACTGGCGATCCCCCGAAAATGGGCGGCTATCCCGACGCCACCGCTGTCTTCGATGTGGACGCGATCGGGCTGGTCAACATCGTGCATAACCTGAATCGCGGTCTCGATATCGGTGGCAACCCTATCGGAAATGGAACCAGCTTCGTAATCGGCATTGGCGCAAATCCCGGCGTCCTAAATCTCGACGAGGAAATCCGCCGCTTCGAATACAAAGTCGAAGCTGGGGCCGAATACGCAGTCACGCAGCCGGTATTTGATTTGTCACTGCTCGAAAAATTCCTGCGCCGGATTGAGTCTTCCAAAATTCCTGTCGTCGCCGGCATTTGGCCGCTGGTCAGTGCTCGCAACGCCGAATTCATGAAGAACGAATTGCGGGTTTCTGTGCCGGACTCAATTCTCGACCGCATGAATCGAGCGGCCAATCCGGAGGCTGCCCGTCACGAAGGTGTCGCCATCGCACGCGAAATGTTGATCGCTGTGCGCGGCATGGTGCAGGGCGCACAGATCAGCGCTCCGCAAGCTCGCTATTCTTCGGCAGTGGATGTGCTCGAGGCCTTGGGCAGTTCGGGTGCTGAAGCCGCCAGCGCTGAATAAGCGAGGGGGATATCTCAGTATTTAAGCCACGACCGACCAAAGCCACCTTAGACCGGAAAACGTTTTCGCTACAGTTTTTCCCCGATAGCCTCTAAGTACAATGTGTGTAAACTTCTACATATTGGGAGTTTTCCCCTTTGCCAAAATTTGAAGAGTGCATTCAGCGGCTCGAAAAGATCGTTCAGGAGCTGGAACAGGGGGAAGTGCCCCTCGAAAAGTCACTGACGCTATTTGAAGAAGGCATGCAGCTTTCTTCTTCCTGCCGTAAGGAACTCGAAGATGCCGAAGGCAAGGTGGAGATTCTTCTTAAGCAAAACGGAAAATTGCAGGCCGAACCGTTCGAGCGCTAACGCGAAATAACGGCTATCGGCAAGAAGTATTTCGCTCTTGCGGATCCCGCAAGACTTATCGGCCGTGGTCAAGCGGCAATTGAGGAGTTATGCAGCCTACCCACATCGTCCTCCTGCAGAGCGACCCCCATATCGCTCAAGCGCTCTCGTCTTCACTCACTAACTCATTTCACGGCGTCCACGTGGCGCAGTCCGTGGACGACCTGCGGCATGCTGCCGCCAAGCACCGTCCTCGCACCATCATTCTCGATCTTGAATCTGCCAGCCTGGCGGACGTCGAGGAGCTTAAACGCGAATTCGATGGCATCCGCATCATTTGCAACCATCGCGTTCCTGACGAAGAGATGTGGACTCGCACTCTGACCGCCGGTGCAGACGATTGCTGTCCGTCCTCCGATACGCGCGCGATTCTCTCCGCCGCGGTGCAAGATTCGGACCTCAAGATGGCGCGTGTCATGGTTGCATGATTTATCTCGAGATCTTTTCCTAAAGACGCCTCTGCGGCGTCTTTTTTGTTTCTAGCTCGAGGCCAGCTTCGCAATACCCGCTTGTTATACTCACTTTCATGCTGGCGCAGATGCTGGAAGAAGGACGCAAGCTCGCCGATTCGGCTCTCGAGCGGCTACTTCCCCCACCCAATGCGCGTCCCTCATCTATTCACCAAGCCATGCGGCACAGTGTCTTTGCTGGAGGCAAACGCATTCGTCCGATTCTGTGCATGGAGGCCGGGCGCGCCGTCGCAGAAAAAATTCCGGAGGGCATTGAAGACGCAGGAGCAGCCCTCGAAATGTTGCACACCTACTCGCTAATTCACGACGACCTGCCTGCCCTCGACAATGATGACTTGCGGCGCGGCCGCCCGACCTGCCACAAAGTTTTCGGAGAAGCGATCGCCATTCTTGCCGGCGATGCATTGCAAACCCAGGCGTATGAAACCCTATCCCGGTTGAAATGCCCGGCCGAGGCCCGTGTCCGTATCATTGAGGAAATTTCACGCGGCACCGGCACTGTCAACGGCATGATCGGCGGACAGGTAGTCGATCTCGAAGCCGAACATAGCAAGCCCGATGCCGAGACGCTCGAATACATCCACCGCTCGAAAACTGCCGCGCTGATTACTGCAAGCGTTGTAAGCGGCGGCATCTACGCAGGCGCCTCGGCAGAACAGGTGGACCGGCTACGCAGCTACGGGCAACCCATCGGGCTGGCGTTCCAGATCGTGGACGACATCCTGGATGTCACGCAGACATCCGCGCAGCTGGGCAAAACTGCCGGCAAAGATGTAGCGTCCGAAAAAGCCACTTACCCGGCGCTGTTCGGCCTTGATGAGTCGCGCCGGAAGGCCGCGCGTCTGCTGGAATCAGCCTCCGAAGCCCTTGAAATTTTTGGCCGCCGCGGAGCAGTTCTCAAGGACCTCGCGCAATTTCTGATTGAGCGAAGTAACTGACGCGCCGTCCCCTTATAGGATCGAGGTTCGACGGGCCGCAAAACTGCACCTAATTGTTGTGCACTCTTTCGCCGATGGCAACATAGGCATTTCAATTCTTGGAACTCACGGCACTGAAACGTTATACTTAGGCCCAAGTTCCTCAGAAGCGCGCCTAAGAAGTCCATCTCGCGGCAATTTTGAAAGAAGATCAATGAAGAAGAGCAATTCTCCACGGATTTCCTATTTTTCGATGGAAATCGCACTGGAACCCGATATCCCCACCTATAGCGGTGGCCTGGGAATCCTGGCAGGCGACACGCTTCGCTCAGCCGCAGATCTGGGCGTGCCGCTGGTGGCGGTCACACTTGCCTATCGCAAGGGATACTTCCGCCAAATCCTCGACGAGGCCGGCAATCAGTTCGAGCAACCGCAAGAGTGGTTACCCGAGGATCAGTTGACTGAGGCTAAATCCCAGGTGGTGGTGGAAGTCGAAGGCCGCCCGGTCGTGGTGCGCGCGTGGAAGTACTCGGTTACTGGAGTCAATGGCGATGTCGTACCCGTTTATTTGCTCGATACCGATCTGCCCCAAAACTCAGATTACGATCGCCACTTGACGGATTCTCTCTATGGCGGCGACCAGCGTTACCGGCTGGCGCAGGAGATTGTTCTCGGATTCGGAGGCTTCCGTCTGCTGGATAAGCTCTATCCTGGCCAGATCGAGACTTATCACATGAACGAAGGCCACTCGGCGCTGCTCTCCCTGGGTCTGTTGGAACGACGACTCGATCAGAGTTTCGCCGGACGCCTAAAGCAGCTCGATATCGACGGCATTCGCGACATGTGTATTTTCACCACGCACACTCCGGTGCCGGCAGGTCATGATCAATTCCCCCGAAGCCTGACGGTCCAGGTGCTGGCGCGCGATCACGTCGCCCTGCTGGATGAAGCGGAAGCTTGGGAAGGCGACGCCCTCAATATGACTTATCTGGCGCTCCGCTTTTCTGGATACGTAAACGGCGTTGCCATGCGCCACGGCGAAGTTTCGCGCGGCATGTTCCCCAGTTATGAAATCAGCGCCATCACCAACGGCGTGCACGCGACCACGTGGACTTCAGCCCCGTTTAGTGAGCTGTTCGATTCCTACATTCCGGGCTGGCGCACCGACAACAACTATCTGCGCTATGCGATCAGCATTCCCCTGCCCGCAATCCGACAGGCGCATGCCGAGGCCAAGTCCGAACTATTCGAAGCCATTGGGCATTCATTTGGCGTGCAACTCGATCCCAAACTCTTCACCATCGGTTTTGCACGCCGAGCCAGCACCTATAAACGAGCAGATCTTCTTTTTCAGGATCCAGAGCGGTTGCGAAAAATTGCCCGCGAAGTGGGCCCTATACAACTGGTATACGGCGGCAAAGCTCATCCCCACGATGAGGGCGGCAAGAACCTCATCCGTCGAGTAGTGGGCAGTTCGGCCGGACTTTCGGATGTGATCCGCACGGTTTACGTCCAGAACTATGACATGCGGTGGGGCAGACTGATCACCTCAGGGGTTGACCTGTGGCTCAATAATCCCCTCCGTCCGCAGGAGGCCTCTGGCACCAGCGGCATGAAGGCTACGCTGAACGGTGTTCCCAGTTTCAGCGTAGTAGACGGTTGGTGGGCTGAAGGCCACATCGAGGGCGTCACCGGGTGGTCCATTGGAAACAGCGAACTGGCCGAAGACCCATCTTTGGAGATTGCTGCCCTTTATGACAAGCTCGAGCGCGAAATTGTCCCCATGTTCTACGGGCGTCCCAACCGCTACACCGAAGTGATGCGCTTCGCAATCGCGCTAAATGGTTCGTTTTTCAACACACAACGGATGGTCTTGCAATACGTCACCAATGCCTACAAAATGCAGCGCGACATCGCAGTGCCCGTCTGAAACTGGCGCTGACAGGGGACTTTAAGCCCAATCTCGGCTGGTACCTCTTGCTTGCTGCCCCAAGATTAAGTAGGCTTCCCAGGTAGCTTCTACATACACTGCCAGCATCCAAAGGGCTGCATGTTTGCCTGGCGCAAACCCAAGCCCCAAGATGACGAACCCCTGGTTCCTCATGGATTGATCTGGCAGGCCACCGAGGACCCGATGCCCGCCAAGGCGGAGAGAATTGATCCTGGTCTAGTGCAGGGAACCAATTCTCCCATCTCAGTGCCGCTGATGCGTGTCCCTCCACCGCAGGACCAGTGCAAAGCTGCTGACGACAGTGCGCCAAAAATGGGCGCCGTCTCTGATCCCCTGCCTTGGGCATCAATGAACGTGAAGGATGCTGTAAAACGTCCGCCTCCGTTCTGGGACAGAGCTGCCGGGCTAAAGACCCCGTCAGCCGTGCCCACTCCGAACGCTGGTGATTGGAAATCGGCATCTTCCGCAGCGGTAAAACCAGAGCTCGCAGCCCTGCCGGCTGGAGATGCCGGGTCTAATCGGTCTGCGACCCGAGAAATCGTTTTTAAACAATTTTTGGCGGAACGCGAACAGGAATTACGCGCGGCGAGGTCCGAGTTCACGCACGCGGTTGCTGAATTGTGTGCCAATGCGCGGCATGCATATGCTGGTTGGGAAATCCAAAAGAATCTCCGCCAAACTCGCGAACGGGCCCAGGCATGCCTGGCGAAAGCCGTAGCGCAAAAGCCAGCAGTTGCAGCTATTCCTGAGAACAACGGCCCCTCGAAGATACAGGCCAGACTCGCAGTTGCGCGTAACACCGCAGTACGCATCCAGGGCAAGTCCGTAGCTTCGATTGCAAATTCGTTTAATTCAGTGCGCCGGCTGAGGCATCGTCAGGTACGAATCAGGTTTGCTTCTGGGTCGCAGCTCAGTTCATATGTGACTCGATTTCAACATGCGCAGAGGAAATCGCTCAGCATGCTGCAGCAAAATTCTCGACTCGCGACTTCGTTGGCGATGGCCGCGTTATCCGCTTTGCTCGCGTTGGGATTGATCCTGGTGATAGGCCACTACCAGCCGTCGGCCAGTGCTGAGGCTCCGGCTGCGATTTCCACTCCGTCGCAAGGCACCACAACCGTTCCAGCGAACACCGATACGGCAAAGCCGTCGCCAGTCAGTGGCGTACACCGCGCAGCCACAAAGCGGTCGCCGGTCGTAAACACGTCGCTGCGCACACCAGCGAATTCCTCAGCTGCGAAAACAGTACGCCGTCCACATCACAACGAAGATGAAGATTATGTTGCGCCTGACACGTACGTTTACTACGGGAACAAGCGTTAGCGCACACCGCGAGAGGGCAACCAGACCCAGTACTGGCTTGAAGCGAGCTGTTCCCACTCTGCCCGATTCGCCTCTGTCAATTGGGGCCTAGTCGCAATCACCGCCTTGGCTCCATTCGCGGCAAACAGATTGAGTATCTGGCGCTGCGTTTCAACCGGAGAACTCCAGAAACGGTTCGCAAACATGAAATCTACTTCTACGGCTACCCCTACACGAGCAATCCTTTCGATCGCCAGGTCAGTGAGTCGCGAACTGATCCGTCCAACGTGGTCACCGGGCTGAATCCCCAGTGTTTGGAGTTCGGCTGCGGCCAGTGCGTCAGTATTTCGGCTGCGGCCGAATTCAGAATATCTGGAATAGACATTCAACGTGGATGGCAAAAGCAACGACGCCACAATCGCGGCCGTAACCGCAGTCAGGATTCGCGGGCCGATACTTCGAGGCCATCCCTGCAGTGCTGCCAGCGCCGCACTGCAGGACATCACCAGAAACGCAGCAACGTAGCGGGCCTCAACATGCACAAGTGAGTACATTCCGCAGCCTGCAACCGCGAGCAGAAAAATCGGCCACACTAGCCGAACCGCTTGCACTCGCTTGTCTTTTGGCCCGGTGAAACCCACAAACAACACAAAAGCCGCGATCGGCAACAGCCAGCGTAGAGATCGGCATAAATCAATCAAGCTGGCATAGCTCTCACCAATCTGACGCTTCAAGGCAATTCGGGGTCGGACGCCCTCCATCCACCATGCAGGATCAAACCGCAATGGATGCGTGACTAATGACTCTTGTCCGAATGCGTATGCTGGCGGCGAGGAAAAAATTCTCAACGGCGGATGTGCGAATGTTCCCGAGCCTTTCCCGGGATTCTCCAAATACCAACCTTGCCCCGGTCCAGCGCGATCCACATGCACCAGGTAGTTGTATGCACCCGTCTCGCCCAGCGTGATCTTGCCCACGGAACGTGACAGGGGAAAAAAATACAGACTGCCGATCAGGAAAACCAGAGCGAAGGCGCTCACCGCCATCTTGACTGCAGGACGCCAATCTGTCACGACAAACAGGCTGATAATGAGTATCAGAGCGGCAATCGGCCACATAGCCACCTTCGCCAGAAAGCCCACGCCCATGATCGCACCCAAGATCAAGTAGTCGTTCCAGCGGGCATTCTTTCCGGACATGTTGAGCAACATCGCCGCCGCCAGATAGAAGAAACTCGACAGCAGCATGTCAGGCCGCAGGAACTCGAGCGAAATGCCTGAGATCGCGCCCCACAAGAAAAGTGAATAGGCTAGCGAGGCTTGCACCCACGATGGAAGCGGCACCGAGGTGGCGTTTTCGGAATGTCGGGCCGATGTGCGTTTTATGAGGGAAGCAAAAAATATCTCGAAGCAGACAAACGCCAGAATAAAAAAGCCGATGTTCAGCAGGTGCGCAGCGCCGATTTCGTTATTCGGGGAGATGCCGAAAACACGCCGAAAACATCCCAGCAGAAAAGGATAGAGCGGGTTCCAGGTCCGATTGATGAGGCGATGCCAGTCGCCACTCGGCATCACGCCGTCACTCATGTCGAGGTAGGAGATGGAATCGGCGGAAGTCTGATAACGATAGACCCAGGCTTGGGCGAAGGCTAGCACGATGCCTAATGTCCAAAATGTGAAGCGCACCCAGCGTAGGTTGGCGGGAGTGCGGGAAACGATTCGCAGCTGAACCCGGTTATCAGGAACTGCTGGGACTGCCGACGACCGCGCGCTCATGGAAAGTCCGATCCGAAATGATAAATTCGAACCTTGCGGTCTTCTGCAGGCCTTACTTTGCTACCGTCAAGCGGTCAACCAAATCTGAGTGATCTTGCTTTTGCAAACCGTGAACATCGCGGTTGTACTCATCCACTTTCGACGAATAATTCATCGAACAGAACTTCGGCCCGCACATCGAGCAGAAGGCCGCCTCTTTGTAATAATCGTCCGGCAGAGTTTCATCGTGCATGGCGCGAGCGGTTTCCGGGTCGAGCGAGAGCGCAAACTGCTTTTCCCAATCGAATTTGTAGCGCGCATAACTGAGAGCGTTGTCGCGGTCCTGCGCGCCCGGACGATGCCGCGCCAAGTCCGCTGCATGCGCCGCGATCTTATACGCGATGATTCCGTCTTTCACGTCCTTTTCGTTTGGCAAGCCGAGATGCTCTTTCGGCGTCACATAACAGAGCATCGCTGCACCATGCCATCCGATCATCGCCGCCCCAATCGCAGACGTGATGTGGTCATATCCCGGCGCAATATCAGTGACCAGCGGGCCCAGCGTGTAGAACGGCGCTTCGTAGCAAAGCTCGCGCTCCTTATCTACCTGCTCCTTAATTTTGTCCAGCGGCACGTGACCCGGCCCTTCAATCATCACTTGCACGTCGTGTTCCCAAGCTGCCTTCGTCAGTTCCCCCAGCGTCTTGAGCTCAGAAAACTGAGCTTCGTCGCTGGCGTCGGCAATGCAACCGGGTCGCAAGCCGTCGCCAAGTGAAAATGAAACGTCATGTTTGGCAAATATTTTGCAGACATCGTCAAAGCGCTCGTAAAGAAAATTCTGCTGACGATGGTGAGCCATCCACTGCCCAAGGATGGCTCCGCCACGGCTCACAATGCCGGTGATCCGCTTTGCCACCATCGGCAGATACTGAATCAACACCCCGGCGTGGATGGTCATGTAATCCACGCCCTGCTCCGCTTGCTCTTCAATGACTTCGAGCATCACGTCGGCATTCAAGTCCTCAATCCGCTTTACGCGCGACACTGCCTCGTAAATCGGCACGGTCCCAATCGGCACCGGCGAATGCCTCAGAATGGCCTCGCGAATATTATGAATGTCACCACCGGTCGAAAGATCCATGACGGTGTCGGCGCCGTAATGGACGGCCGTGTGCAGCTTGTTCAATTCATCGCCGATGTTGGATGTAACCGCGCTGTTCCCGATGTTTGCGTTGATCTTGCACAGCGACGCCACCCCGATCGCCATCGGTTCCAGTTCAGGGTGATTGACGTTGGCAGGAATGATCATGCGGCCGCGTGCAACTTCGTCGCGCACCAGCTCTGGCGCAATCTTTTCCTTAGCGGCGACGTAGTTCATCTCCTCAGTGGTCACACCACGCCGCGCATAGTGCATCTGCGAAAAATTGCCGTCGCCATTCTCCGCCCTGCGCTTGTCAATCCATTCGGCGCGCGGGCGCGGCACTTCGTATCCGGCTCGCCCACTTCCATTATTTCCGTTCCCGTTTTTTTCGTTGGCGTTTTGTCCGTTGACAGAAGGCATGACTTACGATCCTCACGATCAGCTAGAACTCAATTATACGCGGCAATATCTTGAAGCCTTGAAGAGCACTACCCGGCCGGCGTCGCTTCAATCGGCTTCTGCACGCGAATCGGCCAAGTCGCGCTCACGAATCCCAGCGCATACACAAATCCAATTACCGAGAATCCTGCAACCAGATTTCTTTGCGCAACCGCGCCTACCAGGTACGATTGCAGTACCTGAAGTGCAGTCCCGGCGGCGTAAAAAATATTCTGCACCCGGCCCATAAAACACTGCGGAATATGTTCCATCAGGCTTGTGTTCATGGCAACGCCGGTGATGCCGCGGCCGGATCCCATCAGGCCATACACCAGAACTGCTAGAGCAAGCACAGGCATCGTCGGAGCGGAGATCATCAGCACGGTCAGAACGCCGAGCGAGATCGCAATCGACCGCCGCGCGCCGAACTTGCTGATAAAGAACGGCGCGTAAAATGCGCTCACAAAGGCGCCCACACCCCAGCCGCCATTCAGCCAGCCATAGCCAACCGCGCCCGCGTGGAAGTGCTCACTGAGCGGCGGCGTCACCACCACGCCAGTCATCATGGCAGAGAGAAATAGCGCCCAACTCAGGCCTAACATCACCAACTCGCGATGACCACGCAGAAACTGCACGCCTTCGCGCATCTCGCGAAAGAATCTTGCAAACGCCGATTCAGCGGCCACAATCTCAGCATGCAGCTCGTCCGGACGCGGAACTACGTGCCGCCCTTTGCGCACCGCGAAATAACAAAGAAACGACACCACGTAGGTGCTGACGTCAATCAGCAGGACGCCACCCAGCCCGATCTTGTTGTACACGAAGCCGACGATCGATCCCGCAATCAGCCAGCCACCCTGCACCCCCGCGAGGAGGAATGTGTTTGCGTGCACGAATTCATCTCCGGGAGTCAATTCCTGAATCAATGCAGTGATCGTCGGCCAGAACATCCAGAAACCGGCGGCAACCAGCATGTTCATCGCGTAGAGTTCCCAGATTCTTGCCTTGCCGGCGAAGGCCAGCAATGAAACGGCGAGGATGATCACAGCGCGAACCGCATCGAGCATCATCACCAGGCGACGGCGGTCTTCGCGGTCAATAATCACGCCGGTGAATGGGAGCAGCAGGAGGGCGGGAATCGTCTGAACAACTGCAAACGTTCCCAATGCAATTTCAGAATGGGTGGCTTGCAGAATGTACCAGGCCACCGCAGCGGAATTCATGCCGCTGCCGATCATCGACACCAGGTTCGCGCCGAAAATAAAACGCAAACCCTTCTTCTGCAAAATCGAACGCATGAACCACTTTAAATCATTCGGATGAGTGCGTGATCAATCCCACTTGACTTCACGTCCAGTTGTTTCTTTGCGTCCTTCGCGATCTTTGCAGTTAAAGGCTTTTAGTGATTGCGGCAGGAAACTTTGAATTGAATGTGACCGTTCTTGCTTCCCACATCACACACACGATCAGAATCAGCATGATTGGTTCAATAGGATGTTTGTAACGAGGGAATGGATTAACGAGATAGTAAGGCAGTGGGTAGATCAGCAGAAACGGTAACACGAGCCACCTGTAACGGTTCCGTCGCCGAAAAGTAAGAACTAATCCGGCGAAGGCAAAAATCGCCGCCAGAAAAAACTGCGCGTGACGTACGATGCGAAAGTCATAACCGGCCACCACCGTAGCTTGCGGCGGCGCCGCCCAGAAATACCAGACGCGTTCTATCGTGAACAACAATAATTTTCCCGGATGCTGGCGCACAAACTCCTGCAACTCTCGTTTTTTCTCGTCCATAAAACCAATCTCGCCGAGTTCTTGAAAGCGCCGCATCATAGCGGGATCGTTTCCGGGGTGCTCGCGGCGAGTCCAAAGTCCAGACGACGCGTTATTGTTCGCCTCATGAAGTTCCAGCGCCAGATTGTCGCGGATCAGAATGAAGCGCCCAAACGCTTCGTAGTTCCTGACCGTCCAGGGAACCAGGCAGAGCGCAAATACGCCCAGGCAAATCGCCGTGCCGGACAGTCGCTGAGAACTTGGCGGAAGTTGAAGCAGCATCCAGGCAAGAAAAAACGGCAGCAAGATGATCAGTGCCGTATTGGTTAGCGCGATCAATCCCCAGAGTAGCCCGAACACAATCCAATCGCGCCGCTTCGGCAGTTCAGAATCCACCATACGAATCGCGAGCCAGAGCGCCAGAGTCAGCAGAAATGTCGTGAAGCTGGCTTCCCACACCACCCGCACCGGCCAATAAATCAGATACGGAAACACGGCCCACGTCCATGCCGCCCACAGCGCGACTGCGTTTCCATAGATACGTTCGGAGATTAGAAAAATCGTCCAGCAAGTCAGCGCCGCGAACACGCTGTTGAATGCCAGAATCATCCATGCCGACGCCGCAGTGTATATCCCGAAAACCTTGAACACGCCCGCGAGAATGTATGGATATACCGGCGCGGTCCAGGCGCTTGGGCCGGAATCGAGATCGGTCGGAGAGCTGAATCCGTGGCCCTGAGCGATCGATCGCGCCAGGCGCCCCATCTCCCAGCCAAACTGAAAGTGGTCTCGCCGAGGAGTGATCCGGTACGTGTGGCCGACGGTGATAACCGCAAGGCGCAATAACAGCGCGACCAACACAATGAACCACACCGAGCGCCAGAATTTTCGCTGCGAGCCCGGTCGACAAGCCGAAACGACATCGCCGATCTGGACAGAGTCTGGGCGGTTCACTTCGCCAGAGTACAGCACGGCCTTGATTTTTCGCCATCGACCCGCAAACTAACGACAAATCCCGCTTGCTGCCTGGCCCTTTCGGAGTTAGGATTTCGACGCATGCAGGAGGTCGCCCATGAAACGCGCACGCGTTTTGATCTTCGCAGTGGTTCTGTCAGCAATTCCCGCCCTCGGTCAAATTGAAACGCTCACCATCCCTGCGGGATCGCCCGAAGACAAAGATCTGACCGCCATAACGAGTGAGCAGGACAATCAGAAAAAGATATCTATGTACCAGGACTATCTTCAGAAATATTCCGCCAACCTGACCGCGGTGGCGTATGCCAATTGGCAATTGGCGCAGGTGTATCAGAGCAGCGGAGACCTGCAGAAGGCGCTGGAAGCCGGAGACAAAGCTACAACTGCAGCGCCGCACAACCTCGACATCCTGGTTTCGCAGGTCACGATCGCTGAACAACTTAAGAATAGTGCCGCCATGTTCAAGTATGCGATCGCCGGTGGCGAAGTCTATAACTCGATTGACAAGGAAACCAAACCCGCTGACGTGACCGCCGACCAGTTTGCATCAGACCAGGAAACAGAAAAATCATCCAACAAGGATTCTTACGATTTTTTTCAAACTGCAGCATTCAACGCAATCGCTACTGAGCACGACGCTAAGACGCGAATGGATAATATTGACAAGTTCACCGTTACGTTTCCGAAGTCAGAGATGGATGACCAACTTGCCTCGCTTGCGATGCTTTCGCTTTCTGAGCTGAGAGACAACAAGCGGCTCGTGGCTTATGGCGAGAAGGCGCTGGCGGCGAACCCTGACAATCTTCCGGCGCTCGTAATGCTAGCCAACACTTATGCCGATGCCAATGAATCAGTGAAAGCCGTCCCCTACGCACAGAAGGCAATCCTGGTGGCAAAGGCTGATGCGCCTGACGCCGATCGCGCACGAAAGGTTTCGGCGGGATCAGCACATTCTGTATTGGGGCGCATATATGCCAACCAGGGCAAGACGCTGCCGTCGATCTCTGAACTTAAGTCCGCCACCGCGCTTCTGAAAGGTCAAGACGAGCAACAGTTCGCGGTGGCCGCTTATTACCTTGGCTGGGACTATGCCAAGCTGAGCAGGCTGACCGAGGCTCGATCCGTGCTGAGCGAAGTCGTCGTGATTCCGGGAGCAGTTCAAGGACCGGCGAAGGAGCTGCTTACTAAGGTGAACACTGCGCGCGCTGCCGGAAAATAATTACTTGCCGGCTAGTTCATCGGACAGCAAGTGAGCTTTGTAGGCAAGCGTGTGAGCGCGAGTCAAGTCACCGGAATCCGACGCGGCCTTAGCCTGGCGAACATAGGCATGAATCTGATCAAGCATGCTTTGTTGCGGAGCCGAAAGCTGCCGGTCGGCTACCTTCCTTAGGTTTGAGTCCGTCGTAGCCAGCAGTCGCGTAGTGTTTTCGCGGTTGTGCAGTTCCTGCTCGGGGCTCAAAGCGGGTGTCAGTTGCCCGGAATTGTCCTTTGCTCCGCCATTTCGAACAACCACCTTTCCCGATTGAGTTGAAGGCCTATGCTTCTTCGCCGGCTGGCGCTTCTTTGCGGCAGCCTTTGCTTTTTTTGGGACGGGAGGTTGCTGCTGTGCTTCAGTTTGCGGTTGCGTTTCGGTTTGCGGTTGCGCCCCAGCTTGCGGCGCCGGAGCCGGCGGCTGCGTCTGATCGCCCGACGGACTCTGGGGCGCGTTCTGATCCCTTTGCGGCGGATTTTCGGGCGCAGGCTGATCCTGTTGTGCATGAGAGCCCGTGCAAATAGCGACGCACAGCATCGCCGGCAAAACGAAATGTGTCCATCTCCTCATGATCAGCTTTTGCGTGAAAGTGCCACTTCTCCGTTCCTGGCTTCTTCGAGAGACGCGCGATTCTCCGCGAGAGGCAGTTGCAATCTGAAAGTGGTTCCCTTACCTTCCACAGATTCGAAATCCACGGAACCGTAGTGCCACTGCATGATTTGATAGGTCTGCGCCAGGCCGATGCCGCTACCTGATTTCTTGGTGGTGAAGTAAAGCTCAAACACTTTGTCCTGTACCGATTGCGCAATCCCGGTCCCCTCGTCGCGGATTTCAGTCACCACAGTATCTTCGTCGCGATGAACCGTGATTGCGAGCGACCCGCCCTTCGGCATAGCTTGCACACCATTCAGCACGACATTCAGTATTGCCTGCTTGATTAGGTCAATATCGACCTTGACTGGAATCGGCTCCTGCGGCAGCTCGCGCTTCAGCTTCACTCCATGCTGCGCCGCATCGGGCGCTGCCAGCAGCGAAACTTCGTCCAGAATGATGCGCAAATCTGCGTCTTCTATGTGGAGGTCGCGGGGGCGCGTGAAATCCACCAGAATTTGCACCACACGGTCGAGCCGGTGAATTTCGCTGTCTATGATGTCCACGTGCCGGCTGGTGTTCGGGTCAACCACCTGCAGCTTATTGCGTAAGAGTTGCAGATGCAACACAATCGCATTGATCGGATTCTTGACCTCGTGCGCAACCCCACGTGTGACTCGGCCACTCGCCGAAATCCGGCGCGAAAGCTCGATCTCGTCCTCGATGCGCCGTGCTGATTCGGCGTCGCGCATCGTCAACAGCGCGCCGATCTGAGTCCCCTTTTCGTGAATGAAATCCACGGAAATCTGCACCCGGCGGCCATTCGGGGTTTCAATTTCCTGCTGGCCCACGTTGTGATGCAACTGGAATGCATCGAGCATCACGGCCCCCAAACTCGATTCCGCCGAAAATATTTCCTTCACGCTACGCCCTAAGAGCTCGCGCCGCGAGCGCCCCAAGAAACGTTCCACCGACGCGCTGACCAGGACCACGCGCGAGTCGTGCGTGAAAAGCATAAGCCCGTCCTGCAGGCTCGTCATGATCTGATCAACGTTGTTCTTTAATGCCGAGAAAATTTCGCGGGCGTCGCGCATTTGACGCCCGAGGTTGGCTATCTTCTGGCTGACTTGGCCGTACTCGTCAACTTCTCCTGCGGGGGAGTCTGCACCGTGCCCATCGGTCATACTGTCCAGACTGCGGTTGATGTGCTCGAGCGGCCCGAGAGCCACATGCGATAGCAGGGCGGCAAGAATGAGCGAACACAAAACTGCAATTCCGGACAATACCAGCGCATGCTGCAACCGCGGAGTGAGCTCATTGCGGAGAAAAATCGTGGAGACACCCACGCGGATGCTGCCGAATACCGTTCCATTTAACAGCATGGGCATGCTGACTTCATAGACTGTAGGCGGGTTGTAAATCAGCCGCAGCTGACGCCTGAAACCAGCTGTTTGGAGAGCAGAAAAATCCGGACGTTCACCAATCTTTTTCCCCACCATGTTCGGGTCGGTGTCGAGGATTGCTCTTCCATCGGAGTCGAGAATGGAGGCGTCGTAAATCGTGGGCCAGCTTCCCACCACGGAATCAAGCATGGTATTGAGATCCCGGTCAGTGCCGAGGTAATACGCAACCCCCCGCCGCATCGCCTCGGGATTGTTCGTATCCACGCGGGTACTACTCAGATCGGGAGCGGCATTCGTCGCGAGATACGCCAACTGCGAAGTCAGATACATGCCCGTATCGTGCGCGGTGGAAATCCGCTGGTGAAGAATCTGTGAGATGTAGATGTATGACGCCCCTGAAACCAGCGCAGCCACCATAAAGGTGATGGCCAGTACGATTTGGGTCCTGCGGCGCATGAAAAAGTTGTCAGTCGTCTGCGGTTAGTCGGGCAGCATGAGCCCCGCTATAAATCTTTCACTTCTTCCGGTTCTTCTCTGTCCACCCGGCCTGAATCGGCGTTGGCGCTGCCGTATTCTTTGAGCTTGTTATGCAGGGTTTTCAGGCTTATGCCGAGAATGTCCGCGGCCCGCGTCTTGTTGTTGTTGGTCGATTCCAGTGTTTTCAAAATCAGCAGGCGCTCGGCTTCGCCTACCGTAGTTCCAACCCCCACCCGAATCGAGTCAGCATCGTCGAGAGATGGACGCAACGGAGTATGACCAAATCCTGGAGGCAAGTGTTTGGTCTCAATAACCGGACCTTCGCACACGATCACCGCGCGTTCCAGCGTATTACGCAACTCACGGACATTGCCTGGCCATCCGTATGCCCGAAACGCATTCAGCACCGCTTCACTGACAGTCGCAATGCGGCGGCCGTGCTTAGCGCTCATGTCCGCCAAAAGCGACTGCACGAGATCGGGCACGTCTTCGCGGTGGTCGCGCAGCGGCAGCATGTGAATGTTAAAAACGTTCAGCCGGTAGTAAAGATCATTGCGCAACTCACCGCGCGCGACTGCATCCTCGGGAACTTTATTGGTCGCGGCGAGCACGCGAACGTCCACTGTGGTTTCGACCTTGCTGCCCAATCTTCGCAGCTTGCGGTCTTCCAACACGCGCAGAAGCTTGGCTTGGGTCGCGATTGGCATCTCGCCGATCTCGTCCAGTAGCAACGTGCCGCCTTCAGCCAATTCGAAGCATCCGGTGCGTCGCTCCAGAGCGCCGGTAAACGCACCTTTCTCGTGCCCGAAAACTTCGCTTTCGATCAGGGTTTCGGGAATCGCCGCGCAATTGATGGCAATGAATGGCTTCGTTCGGCGCGGGCTCAGCTCGTGTATCGTGCGCGCAACCAACTCTTTGCCCGTGCCGCTCGCTCCAGTGATCAGAACCGAAGCAGTGCTGGGAGCGACCATTTCGATGAGCCGGAATATCTCCTGCATCTTTCGTGAAGGTCCGACCAATGATCCCAGAGATCCCGTGTCTCGCAGTTTGCGGCGGGTAACTTCAAGTTCGGCGCGAGCGCCCAGCAAGGCGGAAGCGTTTTGCAGAATTGCGCGCAGCCGATTCGTGTCAATGGGCTTGGTGATGTAGTCGTAAGCGCCCATGCGCATCGCCTGGACTGCGCTATCTATGGTTCCCTGCGCCGTCACTACGATCACCGCAATGGTCTGACTGTCACCGGAAATTTTCTCGAGCAGTTCCAGTCCGCCCATACGGGGCATCTTCAGATCGGTTATCACGATGGACGGCGACCATACCCCGACCTTGTCATATCCCTCCTGGCCGTCCGCCGCGGTTTCAGCGGAATACCCCCACGAGGAAATAATTTCACCGAGTCCGGTACGCTCGTTCTCTTCGTCCTCTACGATCAACACTCTGCCTTGGCTCATTTGTTATTCATTATTCAGGCTGTTCGCCTTCACCGCAAGCTGCTCCGGAAATTGCTGATTTTAAGGGCGTGTAGCGCTTTTCATCATCAGTTACTATGGATGCATAAAAGTCATGCTCGAGGCTTTGTGGGGAGCTAAAGACCAGGCCGCGCGATTGGCGGAACTGACCGCCAGCACCGATGATCGCGCGAAAGAACATCCCCTGCGTCGTGACGTACGCTCGCTCGGCATTCTATTGGGCCGAGTCCTGGTCGAACAGGCCGGCGAAGCCCTGTTTCAGCAGGTCGAGCACCTACGCCGCCTGTTGATCCAGGCACGCGTCAATTCGGAAACGCCTCCTCCAGGGCCGTCCCATGAACCCGGGCCCAATAAAGAGATGGCACAAGCCCGCGCCATTGTTCAGGAGTTGCGAGTACAAGAAGCCTATTGGGTCACAAAAGCTTTCTCAATTTATTTCGAGCTCACCAATCTCGCCGAAACCAATCATCGCAAGCGACGGCGGCGCGCCGGAAAACTGTATTCAGGGCAACCTCCGCTTCCCGGATCCTTTCGTGGGACGCTGTTGCGAATGCGCGACGCTGGAATGAGCGGCCAGCAGGCGCTTGAGGCGCTACGACACGTAAAGGTCCTGCCGGTATTCACGGCTCATCCCACTGAGGTTGCGCGGCGGACGGTATTGCAAAAGCGCCGCCGAATCGCACGCCACCTCGAATCACTCGACCAATTACCGCTGCCGGAAGCCGACGCTCTTGCCCTTGAAGCCGCGATCATGACTGAGATCACGGCTCTGTGGGAGACCGACGAAGTCCGCGTACAGAAACCGCTGGTCACCGACGAAATCCGCATGGGACTCGACCACTACCCCATGTCTATTTTCGAGAGCCTTCCGCGTATCTACGCGGAGATTCGCGACGCATTCGAAAATGTCTATGGGCTGCGCATCCCCTTCGACCAGTTGCCGCAACCGTTGTCCTTCGGATCCTGGATCGGTGGCGACCGCGACGGCAATCCATTCGTGACCGTGGAGAGTACGCGCGAGGCTTTGCAGCGCGCGCAAAACACCATTTTGGGGCACTACATCGCAGAACTAGGGAGTGTCAGCGAGCAACTAAGTTCTTCCGCAAAACAGGTTTCCGTTTCAGACGCTTTCAGACAGCGGCTTTCTGAATACGCGCAGATGATGGGCGATGAACCGGCCCGCCTGGCGCGCATCTCAGACACCGAACTCTATCGCAAATTCTTGAGCTTCATGGTCCTGCGATTGCGGGGTGTCAGTTCTGCCGGGGAGCACGCGTACAAATCAGCCCGTGAATTTGAGTCTGATCTCGTATGCGTCCGCGAGAGCCTTGAACAGAATCGCGGGCAGCGCATGGCGGAGCTCCTGCTGGATCCCTTATTACGCAAAGCGCGAACGTTCGGATTTCACTTGGCTACGCTCGACATTCGTCAGCATGCCGCCGTTCATCACAAGGTACTGGTGGAATTGCAAAGCAAAGGCGGCAATCCTGGGGGGTCGGCTGCTCCAAAGAAGTCTCATGCGCCACATAGCGTTTCACTTTCTGAGACCACAACCAACGCGCTGCAGGTTTTTCACTGCCTGACAGAATGGAAAAAAACTTTCCCGGCGGTATGTATTCGCAATTACGTTATCAGTGGCTCCGAATCAGAAAACGACATTCAAGCTGTCCTCGATCTCGCTAACCGCGCTGGAGTTCAGGTTGCAGGCTCGGCAGGCGATCCCGGCCTGATGCCGGTCCCACTGTTCGAATCCATTCATTCGCTGCGCAATTCGGCAACAATTATGGCGCGTGTGTGGAGCGACCCCCTGTACCGCAAGTTGCTCGATTCCTGGTCAGGCTGGCAGGAGGTGATGATCGGTTACTCGGATTCCAACAAAGACGGAGGCATGCTGACCAGCATATGGGAACTGTATAAGGCCCACAGGAGTTTGCATGCAGCCGCGCGCGAGCACAACGTCAAACTCAGACTGTTTCATGGTCGCGGCGGCACCGTGGGACGGGGCGGCGGTCCAACTCATGCCGCTATCCTGGCGCAGCCGCCGGGAGACTTTTCGGGTGAGATCCGTATTACTGAGCAAGGCGAAGTCCTGAACTGGAAATATTCAGATCCGGTTTTGGCAGAGTGGAACCTGGAAATTCTGATCGCTGCTTGCCTCGAGGCCCTCACTCGCGCCGACGGCCCCCAACCCGGAGCCGACGAACCCTGGAGTGAGATCATGGAGCGGATGTCGGAGGATGCGTACGGCTTTTATCGCCGTAACATCGCCGAAAGTGAAGACGTCCTGACTTACTTTGAGCAGGCAACTCCGGTCAATGAACTCGAGCATGCGCAAATCGGCTCGCGCCCATCTCGCCGCTCGAAGGGAAGGAAGCTGGAGGACCTGCGCGCCATCCCCTGGGTGTTTGGCTGGATGCAAAGCCGCCATGCATTGCCAGCGTGGTTTGGTATTGGTTACGCCCTGGAGAGGTTTGCAGCGAACGGCCATGAGTGCGAGGCACTCCTACAAAACATGATGTCAAAGTTTCCCTTGTTTTCTGACCTCATACGCAACGTTGAATTGGCAATGGCCAAAGCAGACATCTCGATCGCGCAACTGTATGCGTCTCTGGTAAAAAACGAGCCTCTGCGCCGGCGCGTATGGAACATGATCGTGGATGAGTTCGAGCGTACGCGGCGCATGCTGCTCCTGGTCAAGAAACAGCAGCACCTGTTGGAAAAGAATGCAGTGTTGTCCCGCTCCATCCGGCTACGCAACCCTTACGTGGACGCGATGAGCTTGATCCAGGTGGAATTGCTCCGACGCAAACAACTTGGAGATCATTCCGATGACCTGAATTACGCGCTGGGCGCCACTATCAACGGAATTGCCGCCGGACTGCACAACACCGGCTAACCCCGAAATCCCGAGGCCTCAGATGTCAGAGTAAAGCCCTCTTCGACGCCGCTTCCCTGGCTTCGTCGTTTGTTCGCATGTACCTCCCATTCCAAAACTCTTACCTGGTTCTCACGATTTTGGTTGAACCTAAGTTGATCCCTGCCTAGTCTCTCTTGAAACGCAATACAGTATTTGCTGGAGAAACCTTAAAAATGAGACGGTACCGACTGATCCTCTGCCTAGTAGCGGCCACCGTGTGTTCCGCTGCGTTCGCACAAACCACTAGCCCCTATTACCACAAGTTCACGAATCTCCAGAAAAACGGCTGGGGGCCCGGTTATGCCTTGCTTGCCCCGAGTTGGGGAATTTGCAGTAGTTGTTCGCCCACTTCAAGCTCGGTGAATTGGAATCGCAACCGATACATTTCGTCCCCTTCCGTTAGCGGCAGTGCCACCAAACACCTCATCGGCGGCACGCATCCTTATGCCGATATTCTTTGGAACGACCACCTAGTGGGATCTTTCTCCACTCAGGGGTTGCCGGACTACTCACACACGCTGACTAACAACGCTCATAACTTCATCTACGAAGCTTACTTCTACGCCAAGAACTTGTCGTATTCACAAGCTCTTGAATTCGACATCAACCAGTTCATGGGTTCAAAGAGCGGCAAAGGCTACATCTGGGGACATGAATGCCGGATAGCGGGTGGCCATGAGTGGGATACATACGACAACGTCAACAAGAAATGGGTTGGGACCGGAGTGCCGTGTTACCCGAAGAACAACGCCTGGAATCATCTCATCATTCAAGTGCAGAGAACATCCGGCGGGAACCTGCTGTTTAAGTCCATCACTCTGAATGGGGTCACCCACACGCTCAACATTAACCGTCCGCCTGGCAAAACAGGCTGGAATGGCATCACAATCAATTACCAACAGGATGGCAATAGCAAGATGTATGATTACGCGATTTGGCTCGACAAGGTGAACTTCACCATGTGGTAGCGCGATCTCAAAATCGGTAAACAAAGGGCGCCTTGCTGGAGAAAGGCGCCTTTTTTACGAGCTTTTGTTGGGAAGCTCAAATTCTTGATGTAGTTAAATACTAAACGATTCCCGGCATCCCCAAAATCGGGTTCTCACTGTAGGACAACTCAGCCTTTCTCATTTATTCTGTGGGAAGAAATTGTTCGCTGGAGTACACAAATCTTATGCCCATTTTCGAATACGTCTGCAATCAGTGTCACCACGGGTTCGAAACCTTGGTGTTTGGCCGTGACAAAGCAGCCTGCCCCAAGTGCAAAAGTAAAGATCTGGCGCCCCAACTCTCAGTCTTTGCTGTTTCTGCCAAGCGCGGCTCAACGACCATTTCGGCACCAGGTGCTTGTGGAAGTTGTGGCGATCCCCGCGGACCCGGCTCGTGCTCTTTGCCCGACATGGACTAAGTGCTTTGCCCAGCGGTGATTGTGATGGTAACTCCGGTACCCTGCTCAGAGAACCCGCGTAAGTTTTCAAAACCTTTGCGCTCCCTCACAATCCTTACTGTTAAGAGGGAGCGTACATGGATCGCCGTCACAATGCTCGCGTTTCGGTTCAACTGCCTGCGCTGGTCTGGGGCCTGAACGCGTCCGGGCAGGCGTTCACTGATTCCGCTCTGGTCGTAAATATGAGTTCCGGCGGCATCGTCTTGCGTGGCGTGAATAGGCGAATTCGCATCGGCGAACTGCTCGACGTCCGCATGGAAAATTGCAATGCCCAGTTTCGCGTGATCTGGATTGGCGCTACCGGCGACTTGGGGTTGCAAAGTCTAACCGCCGAGACGTTCCTGCCCAAAGCTGTTCTGTTGCACTGCGCACAAGCCGCAGCTGCCTGCTGACAGCTTTAAGTCTTAGATTTCCACTCCGCTGTTTACTCGCCAGCGACTTTTCTATATCCTGCGACTTCCGTTCCGGAGGACCCGCATGCGTCTTGCCTTAATCGTTCCTGAAGTGTTGATGTTCGCAGCGCTGCTTGTAGCGCAGGAAACTCGGTCTGTTGGGCTCATGCCTTGGCCGTCAAACATGAAAACGACGCCGGGCCCAGAGTTGGTCATTCAGAATTCATTTTCTGTCGGTCTGCATAACAATGACCCGCGTCTGCGCAAGACCGCGGAAATTTTCCTTAGCGATCTACGGCGGCACACCGGATCGTTGCCGCTGGATTTCGCCATCACCGATCAACCCGGCCAGGCCCAGCTGCGCATCAATAGCCAGCACGCCAGCAAAGAAGTACAGGAATTGGGCGAAGACGAGTCTTACAGGCTCGAAGTCACTTCCTCTTCGGCAGAACTCAGCGCGCCTACCACGCTCGGCGTTGTGCGAGGCTTGCAGACCTTTCTGCAATTGATTGAGATTACGCCGCAGGGCTTTGCCATTCCCTCGGTGGTGATCGAAGACAAGCCGCGTTTTCCCTGGCGCGGATTGATGATCGACTCCGGCCGCCATTTCATGCCGCTTGATGTGATCAAGCGCAATATCGACGCGATGGCAGCAGTCAAGCTGAACGTATTTCACTGGCATCTATCCGAGAACCAGGGCTTCAGGATCGAGAGCAAGAAATTTCCCAAGCTGCAGGAGATGGGTTCGGACGGTCTTTACTACACGCAAGCTGAAGTTCGCGATGTCATTTCTTATGCGCACGATCGCGGCATTCGCGTGGTGCCGGAGTTCGACATGCCGGGGCACAGCACATCGTGGTTTGTCGGTTATCCAGATCTAGCGAGCGCGCCGGGGCCTTATTCCATCGAGCGCAAGTGGGGAGTATTCGATCCCGCAATGGATCCGACCAGGGAAAGTACTTACAAATTTCTCGACGGTTTCATTGGTGAAATGGCCGCGCTTTTTCCCGACCAGTTTTTCCATATCGGCGGCGATGAAGTAAACGGCAAGCAATGGGACGCAAATCCAAAGATCCAGGAGTTCATGCATTCGCACGGCTTGAAAACCAACGCCGATCTGCAAGGCTATTTTGTTGAGCGAGTGCAAAAGATTGTGGCCAAGCATGGGAAAACTATGGAGGGCTGGGACGAGATTCTCCGTCCCAATATGCCCAGCAGCATTGTCATTCAATCGTGGCGAGGCCAAAAATCGTTGGCCGATGCCGCGAAGCAGGGCTATCGCGGATTGCTTTCTTCCGGCTACTACCTCGATCTGAACTATTCGACAACGTCGCACTACACCGTCGATCCAATGTCTGGAGACGCCGCGAATCTTACTGACTCCGAAAAGGAGAAAATACTCGGCGGCGAAGCCTGCATGTGGGCAGAGTATGTTTCGCCGGAAAACATTGACTCACGCATCTGGCCGCGCATGGCTCCCATTGCTGAGCGCTTGTGGTCTCCGCAAAGCGTTACTGATGTGAATTCGATGTATGCACGCATGGCTCAGGTCAGTGATTGGCTTGACGCGTACGGATTGAACCACAACACCCAATACATTCCCATGCTGCAGCGTATCGCCGGAACTGATGACATCTCCGCGCTCAAGACTTTGGTTGACCTGGTTGAACCGGTAAAGGGATATGCCCGAGAAGCGCTCGCAGCTTCTGAACCCACTGCGCTCACCCCGCTCAATCGAGTCGTGGACGCAGCCCGTCCAGAGAGCGAAGCGGCACGTGAATTCTCAGAACTGGTCGATGGTTTTGTTTCCGGAACAATCAAACCAGGGATGGAAGCCGGGATCCGCGCCCAACTGACCCGCTGGAGAGACAACGACGAAAACCTGCAGGCAATGGCAGCGCGCTCTTCTCTGGTGCAGGAAGTAGCGCCGCTTTCGCAAAACCTTTCAGCTGTTTCCGCGAGCGGATTGAAGGCTCTCGACTACCTCGATCGCGGAGAAAAAGCTCCCCCCGATTGGAAAGCTCAGCAGCTTGCGCTGATGCAGGCGGCATTTCAGCCCCGAGGACAGGTCATCTTAATGGTCGCGCCGGCGATGCAGAAGCTGATCCAGTTCAGCGCCGGAGAAACGCCCACTACTTTGACGCTACCGAAATCTGCGGGCGAATAAGCAGGCACTTATGCGGCTACGTCGCGACTCACGACGGTCTTGGCCGACGATCAACGACCCAGGACGAACGACCTTGTTTCACTCCTGCTAAACTTTCTCTTTGACTCCAGCCATTCATACTCAGGAACTCCGCCGCCATTACCAGATGGGAAGCGCGACTATTCGCGCTGTTGACGGAATTACAATCGACGTTCCGGAGGGCGAGTTCGTGGCTCTGCTCGGGGCTTCCGGATCAGGAAAATCATCGCTGCTGAATCTAATTGCAGGCCTCGATTCGCCGAACTCGGGCAGCGTCGTGGTTGATGGCAAAAACTTGGGACGCCTGTCTCGCGATGAACTGGCGCAGTTTCGCCGCCATGTTGTCGGCATGGTTTTTCAGTCATTCAATCTGGTGCCGCGGATGAGTGTGCTGGAAAATGTCGAACTCCCCTTGCGGTTTGCCGAAGTCGAACGCGGAAAACGCGCCGAACTCGCAACGCGATCTCTTGAGCGAGTGGGACTGGCGGGCAGACTCAGGCATCGCCCGATCGAACTCTCCGGCGGCGAGCAGCAGCGGGTTGCTATGGCTCGTGCCTTAGTAAACGGCCCCAAAATCCTGCTCGCTGACGAACCGACCGGCAACCTCGACAGCAACACCGGCACCGAGGTTATGGATTTGATCCGCAGCTTGAACCAGTCGTTAGGCATGACCGTTGTGCTGGTCACACACGAGCAGGCACTCGCTGCAAAATATGCGGACCGGCTCATCTCACTCGCCGATGGAAAGTTGATCTCAGATCAGAAGAACGTGAAGATCGCAGTGGGAGGTGAAGCATGAAGCTTTACGACTCCATCGATCTCGCCGCACGGAATTTGCGCGAATCCGTGCTCCGCAACTCCCTCACGACTCTTGGTATCGCTGTTGGCGTGGCTTCTTTGGTGGCCATGCTTTCACTTGGCGTCGGCCTTCAGCGACTGGCCTCGCGCCATTTGCGAACTTCGGGGCTGTTCGACACCGTCGTGGTCACCTCACGCCGCGATATGCGGAGCTTCAACCGCGAACAGGAAACAAATGGCCCATCGCCGGCTGAGAGCCCTGAACTCGACGAAGCCGCCCGCGCCAAAATCGAGAAACTTCCAGACGTTGCCGAAGCATATCCCGATATCCGCTTCATCACGGAGTTCCGGTTCGACGACAAACCGCATTTGACCATGGTCGCGGGGCTTGCGTTCTCGTCCAAAGACAGCGACGGTTTCGAGGGTATGCAGGGCCGGTTCTTTTCCTCGGACGATGCGCACGAAGTCGTTATTCAAAAAAACTTCGCCGCCGAACTACTGGGGAAAGCTCCGCCACGGGGGGAGGACACCCAGACGGTTGCAGAATTGGCCAAGCCGTTGCTGGGCAAGCAGATTGTGATGCGTTATGGCGAGCGCGATAGGTCAGGCGCAAGTACGGACGCGTCATCATACTCGGTCATCTCTCGTGAACTACCTTTGACTATCGTTGGTGTAACTGATCTCGATCCCGACAGCATGCGGGGTGCAGCCCGCGCTCGACTATTCCTTCCCGAAAAGCTGCTCCTGGGGCTCCATGCGATGCAGGCTTACAACTTTCGCGATTCCACCGGTACGCCCTCGAATGAGCCGACGTACACCACTGTGATCGCCCGCGTGAATGGCGCCGGCAAAGTCGATTCCGTCGAACAGGCAATCAAGAAACTCGGCTTCAATACCTTTTCGATTCTGGACGCCAGCAAGAGCATGCGACGATTCTTCGCTATCCTCGACCTCTTTCTCGGAATCTTCGGCAGCCTTGCCTTGACGGTGGCGTCGATCGGGATCATCAACACCCTGGTCATGGCGATTCTCGAGCGGCGTCGTGAGATCGGCATCATGAAGGCTATCGGCGCGAGCGACAATGACGTTCGTGGACTGTTTTTTGCTGAAGCAGGCGCCATGGGAATTTTCGGCGGTGTGTTCGGCGTCATCATGGGCTGGATCATTGGCCGCGTAATCAACTTTGGAACCAACGTTTACATGCATCGCCAAGGCTTCCCTCCCGAGCATTTCTGGGCTGTGCCGTGGTGGCTGGTGATATTCGCGCTGGGTTTTGCATTTCTGATCAGCCTGGTCTCGGGACTATATCCGGCATCGCGCGCAGCGAAACTTGACCCCGTGCAGGCCCTGCGATACGAGTAAGTGAGCGGCTGTGGCCTATGGCTTCCCAATGTCGGTGCAGAGAACAAAATCTTTAACAAAAACTTAGTCTGATCTCGTGATGGTTCCTTCGTGATACTTCGTGTCCTTGGTGGTTACGGAAATTGTTTTCTGCTCACGTTGGCGGCAGTCTCCGCCCTCTGCCCACATAGCGCGGCCCAAGGCCGAATCGACTGCAGCAGCGTGAACAGCAAGATCCTGCATCGCGCTGTGCGCTACTGCGTTATGCTGCCGCCCAGTTACGAATCCGACAAAGACAAGAAATATCCCGTACTGTATTTTCTGCACGGATTAGGCGAAAACGAGCAGACGCTTCTCCGCAGCGGCGGCTGGGGCCTGATCGAAGACCTTCGTCAACAACACAAAATCGGGGACTTCCTCATGATCGCGCCCGAGGGCCGCGGCAGCTTTTTCATCAACGCCGCCGGCACAGGAGATCGCTATAGCAACTTCTTTCTCTCTGAATTCCTGCCCTACATCGAAGCCCACTTTCGCGTGCTTCGTGACCGCCGGCACCGGGGCGTGACCGGGCTTTCCATGGGCGGATACGGGGCTTTGCGCCTTGCGTTTGCACATCCTGAACTGTTTGGCTCGGTGAGCGCGCAGAGTCCGGCTTTGATCACCGACACTCCGAAACAAATCAACGCCGACTTGCGCGATGCCGGTCCGTTGGCGCGATTACTCGGCAACGTTTTCGGCAACCCCATTGAACCCGCACACTGGGCGGCGAACAGCCCATTCGATCTGGCCCGCAAAAATCGCATCGCCATCAAGACCCAAGCCATCTACTTCAATTGCGGCGAGCAGGATGAGTTCGGCTTCGCGGAGGGCGCGAGTAAACTGCACCAGCAGTTGCTCTCCGAGGGCATTCGGCACGAGTTTCATCTCTATCCGGGTGGCCACGATGCGGAATACTTCCTCTCGCATCTGCATGAGACCGTGGAATTTCATTGGAAGTTGTTCGCCGATCCGACTCGGAATTAGGGATGAAGGTTTTGGGGAGCGAGAAATGCGGAAGGCGCTTTTACACCTGAAGAAGTCTGACCCGGTCATGCGGACGATCATTGAACGCATCGGCCCATACCGGATTGAATTCGGAGAACCGGTCTTCCACAGCCTCGCCGAGGCCATCATCTATCAGCAACTGAATGGCAAGGCGGCTTTGACCATCTTCAATCGCTTTGCGGCGCTTGCGGGCAATCCGCTCACGCCGGAAGGAATTTTGAAGCTGACTCCCGAGCAGATGCGTTCGGTCGGCCTGTCGAAACAAAAGTCTTCTTACCTCCTGGACATGGCGGAACGCGCTCATCATGGCGAACTCGACTTCACGCGCTTACCTGATATGACTGACGATGAAGTCATCAAGCATCTGATCCAGGTGAAGGGCGTGGGTGTATGGACTGCACACATGTTCCTGATGTTCACACTACGCAGACAAAATGTCCTGCCGGTTGGCGACTTCGGCATTCGCATGGCGATGTACAAGAATTATCTTGAAAAGAAGGCAGCGCGAGCCGCCGCCGCCAAAACCAAGAAGAATGGCAAAACTGCCAAGGCGTCTGCTCGCAAAGCTAAGCCGGTGAAAATCATCTTGCCGAATCCGGAGCAGATGGAAAAGATCGCTAAAGCATGGGAGCCCTACCGTAGCGTTGCGAGTTGGTATCTCTGGCGGAGCCTGGACATCAAGACAATGGGCTAAGCCCGAGGATCGGTGATGCGCCAGACCATCGGGCTTCCGATTATGCTTAAATGAAAGTAATGGCCGATCCTAAAATCCGCGTTCTCGTTGCCAAGCCCGGCCTCGACGGACACGATCGCGGCGCTAAGGTGATTGCGCGTGCGCTTCGCGATGCCGGCATGGAGGTCATTTACACCGGCCTGCGCCAGACTCCCGAAATGATCGTGAATGCCGCATTGCAGGAGGACGTTCACGTCATCGGATTGTCGATTCTCTCCGGCGCCCACAATGCCATCGTCCCACGGGTGATGGATTTATTAAGACAAAATAGAATGGATGACGTGCTGGTGGTGCTGGGCGGAATCATTCCCGATCAAGATATTGAGAACCTGAAAAAGGGGGGCGTCGCTGCCATTTTCCAACCCGGCACTGCCATGGACAACATCGTCCAGTTCATCCGCGCTAACGCTTCTTCGCGCGGAGTCACCGCGGAGACCTGACGCTCTTCCGCTCAGTACAGAGGGTATCCTTCCTCGCCGGGCAGTTTGCCCCCAACTTTTAAGACCTTCAGTCCGGGCTTAAGATCGCGTGCATCGATGAGAGCGATTGCCGCGGGGATCCGTCCCAGGATTTGCGCCTTCGTATAAAGCTGGGTTAACGTAGCAATCGCTCATGGCCACTGAAACCACAAACTCGATCCTCACCACGCGTGTTGACGCGACCTCCGCGCGCTTTGAGGCCAACATGCGGTTCTTGGCCGATCTGGTCTCGGCGGTTCGCAACGAAGAAGAGCAGATCCGCGAGGGTGGCGGCGCCAAGGCGATTGAAAACCAGCACAGCAAGGGCCGGAAAACGGCACGAGAACGCATTCAAATGCTGGTCGACCCCGGCAGCTTTTACGAGCTGGGCATTTATGCCGCCTATCGGATGTACGAGGAGTGGGGTGGCGCGCCCGGCGCCGGCGTCGTCACTGGACTGGCCCGGATTGAGACACGCCTGGTAATGATCATCGCCAACGACGCCACGGTGAAAGCCGGGGCCTTCTTCCCGATGACGGCAAAGAAGGTCATCCGCGCTCAAAACATGGCCATTGAGAATCGCATTCCGACCATTTACCTGGTGGATTCTGCCGGCGTTTTCCTTCCTCTGCAAGAGGACGTGTTTCCGGACACTGACGATTTCGGCCGCGTTTTCCGCAACAACGCCGTGATGTCGGCAATGGGCATTCCACAGATAGCCGCAATCATGGGTATGTGTGTCGCCGGAGGCGGATATTTGCCCGTCATGTGCGATCACGTTCTCATGACCGACGGCAGCGGACTTTTTTTGGCCGGGCCGGCACTGGTGCAAGCGGCCATCGGCCAGAAAACTTCGGCCGAAGAACTGGGCGGCGCCGCCATGCATTCCACCATTAGCGGCACCGTAGATTTCCACGAGCCAACTGAGGAATCCTGTCTGGCGCGAATCCGGTCAATCATCGAAAAATGGGGTTATCGGCGGCAGTCCCCCTGGGACCGCAAAAAACCGGTTCTGCCTGCGCTCGCGGCTGAAGAAATTTATGGCATCTATGATTCGTCGCCTTCCCGCCCCTACGACGTAAAGGAAGTCATCGCCCGCATAACCGACGCCAGTAAGTTTGACGAGTACAAGCCCGAATACGGAAAAACACTGGTATGCGGGTATGCCCGAATTGGGGGATTTGCCGTTGGCATCGTGGCCAACCAGAAACTGCACGCGCAGGCCATAGACCACGAAGGCCGCAAGCGCATGGAATTCGGGGGCGTCATTTATACCGAGTCGGCCGAGAAAGCTGCCCGCTTCATCATGGATTGCAATCAGAACCTGGTGCCACTGGTTTTTCTGCACGACGTTAATGGATTCATGGTCGGGCGCGATGCGGAATGGAGCGGCATCATTAAAGCCGGCGCGAAAATGGTAAATGCGGTTTCAAATTCTGTGGTGCCGAAAATTACCGTGATTCTTGGTGGTTCCTTCGGAGCCGGCCACTATGCCATGTGCGGCAAGGCCTATGATCCCCGTTTCGTATTCGCCTGGCCGACTGCAAAATACGCGGTCATGGGTGGAGACGCAGCTGCCGGAACTCTGGTCGAAATCAAGATTCGGCAACTCGAGCGCAGCGGCAAAGTGCTCAGCGAAGAGGACAAGAAGCAGTTGTATGAATCGGTCAAACAGACCTACGACGAACAAATGGATCCGCGATACGGAGCGGCCCGGCTCTGGATTGATCGCATTATCGACCCAGTTGAAACCAGGGACGCCATTACTATTGCTCTGGAAGCTGCGGCGCTCAATCCCGACGTTGCGCCGTTTAGGGTCGGCGTATTGCAAACCTGAGAACTGCCGGCACCTCTTCCGGCGCTGGTTTACGATTCGATTCCGACAGTAACGTCAGGACGGGATTGTCATGGTTCCATCCCTGTGCTAGGTTAAATGCAACTCACGCCTTTCCGTTCCCCAATCGCGCGCCGTTTTTGAATTGGCCGCAAATTGAGCGTGTTCGATAGGTGGTTTCCCATGAAAGAGATTCTGCCGTCCATGCCAGCCGAACGCCACAACGAACAAGAATTCGCCAATCGCAGACTGATCCGTCCCGCCCTCAACCACTCTAACCATTCCGCTCCGAACCACGGGGCGTCCGCCTCTGCAGGGCGGGAGAAGTCGGAGCGCTCAAATGGCGCCCGCAAGGCTCCCCCTCCAGACCAGACCAACGCCGAGAATTTCTACTATCAAAAGCAAATGCAATCGAAGACGCCGATGGTGATCGTTCTATCGGACGGCGAGGAAATTCATGGCACGGTTGAGTGGTATGACAAGACGTGCATCAAGGTGAACCGGAACGGCGCTCCAAACCTCATGATCTATAAGCCTTCAATCAAGTATCTGTATAAAGAGGGCGAGGGAAAGAAGTAACTCTGCTGAAGGGTAAGCTTTAGGCGCCGCGAGAAGGCGCCTGCAGGCATCCCAGGATTACTGCTTGACGAGTCAACCGGTCGCACCTCTCAGCCAGACCCTGCGGCGCCAGGTCCCAACCCGGCACAGCGATGCTGAGATACAGCCGAGGAATCGCTTCCAGGGCCTGCAATCGCAAGCGAAAGGCGTTCTCTTGCAGGGTGAAAGCTGCTTCCACTAACGACGAGTCAGATGCGTTCTTACCGGCTTCTCCCAGCCTGATCAGAATTCCGGCATTACGCGCTGCACACCAAACATACTCCGCAGCAGCCAGCATGCGCTCGCGATGAATCCTTCGGAAATCTGATGCCGGAAGGCGATCGCGCAGGTACTCTCTCTCTCGGCAATCTATCAGGTTGCGAAAGGCATCCACATCCATCGGGCGAAGCTGAGATCTGAGTTGGTCAAGATTGACCGCGGCCGACGACGGGCCTCTGAGCATCCAGAGGATTGCAAGCAGTGCAATGATACTTGCCGAAACGATAATCCAGGCAACGACTGTCATTACTCCACCAACCGCTGTAGCTCTTCATTCCAGGATTCGAGGTCAATCTTGCGCAAGCCCTGCCCGACCATCTGCGCCGATTTCTCAGGGCGAAAAGTGTAAATCATCCAGACCAGCACACAAACATGGAACCCAGCCATCCGGACCAAGTCCATTGCGATGTAGCCTCGCGAGCCAATCGTTGACATCAACACCGTCGCGGCCATTTCAACACTGGAATTTACCCCGAAGCCCAGAACCAAGCCAGCCGCCAAGCTTCTCCAGGGCAGATGAAAAGCTCTGGTGAATGCTAGCAGAACAATCAACACTCCGATATTTATCACACCAGCCGAAAAATTCAACACCTCAAATGCATCTGTAACGCGCTGAATCCCAGGTTGGGAAATTGTGCCCGAAACGGCCGCAGCCACCAGAACAAACAGCGCGGCTGCCCAGCGCAGCAATGGCCACAAAGCTCGGGCTAGTGGTGAATGACGCATCACCAGCGCTGCGGAAATCTCGTACAAGCTTGCAAGTTGCAGCAACCCGCTTATAACGATTCCAATGACCAACAGCCAACGATAGGTCAGAACAGACGCATGGGAATGCAGAATCAGCAGATTAACGACCAACAGAAGGACAAAATGCAGTTCCTGGAAGAATGTATAGCTGACAAAAATTGGGAACCGGCTGTGCAACCTCATCCGCAACATCTTTACCAGACAAAAAGCCAGCAAGAGGTGAGGAGCGATCCAGAAATACAGTTGCAGGAAAACCATGGGTTGCCAAGAATCATATGTGTTGGACTCGGCAACCCACAAATGAATTTATTCAGGTTAGGTGCAAGGAACTCCAACCGGGCAGTAAGGGCTGTCGGCTCGAACGAGGGGTGGAGCCGACAGAGCGGTCATAAGCGTCAGCACAGCAGCGAGAAACAGCAGTGTTTTCTTCACGGCGAAACTCCTTATTGAAGTGGAAGTTGCACCGTGATAATGTGGCCGGTGAAGTGCCCCTGCACGGAAACCGCACTTTTGTTAAAGTTCCGAGAAACGTAACTGAAGAGCTAATGAAGACGTACTTAACATGACCCTGAAGTCGGCATTCGAAGACCTCTCCCGAACTACCCTGCGGGCGGTTTTTGGCTGTTTGGGAAAGCTCGAATATCTTGCAGGGCTACGTGCGCACGAAGGCGATTACGCTCACTGGGGTTTCGGGAAGGTTCATGGCCACGCCGCGGCCAATAAGGCACTAGGGACGGCCCATCACGAAGCCGTTTCGGAAGTGCTCTCTATGCCGCTTGGAAGGCTATTGCAGGATGTGGAAGATTCGAGCCGTGCTGCTGGGGTCGAGATCGAAGAGTATCTTTTGAAGTTGGCCCAACGTGGCGATGCTCTGCTCCCCGAACAGCCGGGCGCGGGATCCACCAGACATCTTAGTTCAGTGCTACACGCTCTTTTGGGCCTGGTGCGGAATCGGGAACGGAACGCCACTCGCCGAGCCTCATAGCCGCGCCTACGATTTGCCCGACCACTTCCGCCTGCGAGACCCGGACAACCCTTGGTGGCACCGGCGACAGCGGGTGCGATTGCAAAATCATGTCTTCGCGCCCCACCGTGCACCAACAGCACACATAACCATCTCGTGTCTCCACAAAGTAGATAGGACGTTCATACTCTGAGCGCCAGCCGCCGTCAGCGACCTTGTTACGCCCTTCATCCACTTGAATAAAGCTGCCGGGAGGCAGAATCGGGTACATAGTCAAGTCTTCACTGCCAACGTATCCGTAGGTGAAATCGACCTTGGAATATTGTTCCAGGTACATCAGCGGAACTGTTCCCCACTGTTCGACCATTCGCCCAAAGTTCAATGTCCTGCGCGGGTCGAACGCCGGATCGAGACGAACGGGTATCTGGACCGCCCGCGTGTTCGCCAGCGCATCTGATAAATGAGATTTCGGCGGGGACGAAAGCTCCAGGTCCGAGATCGGAATATTCAAGTCCACTCCGTACCAGGCCAGCAACTCTCTCATATCTTTGTGATATATCACCGCTAATGAGTAAAGCCGATAAATGCTGGGGATAACTCCCTTGGTTTCAAAGTCTGAAAGGCGGCTGATCGGAATGAAGTACTCTTCATTGCTGCGCTTGCGCGCAATCTGCTCACTGGAGGTCTCAATATCACGCATTGTGAGTCCCAGTTTTTCGCGTAAGATACGGAGGCTATGTCCCCCCATAAGCACCATCCCATGGACGCAAAAATACAAATCTAGATCAGGCCTGCCCTAAGGCAGTATCTGGTTTTTCCCGAATTCGATAAAAAAAGCCAAACCCTTGAGGTTTCCTGGCCGAGTGATCGGAACCTCCCCTTGTTCTGATTTCGTAACACAGGCAACCGCGAGTTTCAAGCATTTCCTCTAAATTCAGGAAAACAAGATGGTTTTCGCAGTTAGCGAGCGCGAACCTTGTGATTCTGTCTGTGGAAATGTGTCAGATTAGACAACGCCGTCAGCGCAGCGGCGTTCACTGCGAAGAATTGTCTTGTCCCGTTTTGCAAACGCAACATCTCAGGAAGTGCCGCCAGCACAAAAGCCACGCCTATCTCAGCCTTGCCGTGACGCGAAAAACTCACGAACTTCCGCCTTTGTCCCGGATATATGGTTGCGAGACTCAAACCGAGCAACGACCCACCGCACGCCAGAGATCCGTACGCTGCTCGGCGATTCTTACGTAACAAAGCGAGGCCGCCGGCGATCAACACCCCTGAAATCAAGTAGTCTGCGCTGCGGTGCATTTCAGGAGAGACGAGTTTGGGAAGCCGGCGTGTGACAGCATCCGTAGCGCTACTCAATAAGGCCATCGTACATTCCGCTTAGGTTCTCGCACGAAAATGCCGGTGAAGGAATAACCCATCGTGAGTCCCACAACAGTTGCTACCCCGCAGGCCCAGCCCAGGTGAGCCCGGGTGTTTCTGCGGACGTCAATCGCGTCGCTGAAGCTCGATCGTAACTCTGTGACTGACGAATGCAGCCGCCGGCGCTCCTCTGCTGCCTTCTTTTCCAGATCGTACTTCGTTAGCTGATCCATGTGCTACCTCTAATACGTCAGCCTCGGGCTTCGCTTCGCAACCAGGCTCTATCCGCCTTAATGACCTCGACTGTCTTCGGAAACCGTCCCTTTGAGCGAAATTCGTTGTAGGCAAGAAATGCAGCAATTGCGCCCGCAGATGTCCAAGCAACACCAATGATGATTAAAGCAAAGAACCATGCATATGCGCTCCCGGCGAAAGCGCGCGCCACGATGGCGACCGCAGCCGCTGTGAGCAGCAGAAATCCGGTAAACATGAATGCGACCGCGACCAGCGAAAGCGGGATGGCGAGTTTAATCGACGCCATCGTCTCTTGCAGTTCGGACTTCATTATCTGCACGCGGGTAGTTGTGAACTCCTTCAATTCATCGAGAATCTCTCGGACCAACTCGCGCAAGCTGCGTTGATGGTTCTCCACACCGGCCGCGGATCCTGTGCTGCGAGCTTCATTCATGATGGCTTCTCCAAATTCTGAGCCCGGAACCGGCCACGAACGCGGCAATAGCAACCCCCACCACCAGATGGATGGGCCGCTCTTCTGCCATGTGGGTCGCGGCTCGATTTATCCCGTCCAGTGCAGTTAGAGCTGTGTCCCGCACGTGCTGCAAGGAACGTCCCGCCTGGGAGGATGCTCGATCGAAAAAGCTCCGTCCGTTCTCGGAGGACGACCCGGTGTAAGGGCTGAAGGCCATAACCTGAGAGCCGGCTTCCGGCTTTGATTCGACCTGAGGATAAACGGGGATCGGATCGGCCATGGTACGCACCATATCCTGTCTTTTGTTGGATGGCGTCAATCTAACTTGCGGCTACGCGTAGGAGACGCAAAAACAGAACTGCCTAATTTGGATAGGACTAGGTTGGAAAAACCCAGGCCGGCCTGTGCGGCCTGGGGTCGAAAGTTGGGTAACAACAGATCTAGTCGGCAGCCTGCGAAACCTCTCCGCCGGCGTGTACCAGAGGAGTATTCACCAGATGCTCGCTCAGGAACCATGATTCGAGTTCATTGCCACGAAGCACATCGCTAACGACCATGTCGTTAGTCCCATGATCGCCTAATTTGGCCGCCCGGTCTGCTATCTCGCGACATTGCCGGATGATGACCTGGTGCGCATCGAGCAGCCGGGAAATCACGACCGGCACTTCTTCCCTGCCTCGCGGCGGGCGCTCAATCTGAGTAGTTTCCGCAACGTCGGCGGCCATAGCAATCGCCAGTCCGCCCAGCAACTGAATGCGTTCGGCGATCGTATCCACGATCTCAACCTGTTCACCGAAATGCTTGTCGTACAGCAAATGAAGTTGATAAAAGGTAGGCCCGGCAACTTGCCAATGCGCTTTCTTATAAAGGTCGCGTAAGGTCATGCTGTCAGCCAGCAACTGATTCAGCTTCTCGGTCATTTCAAGGCGGACAGGTTCTTCCAGTTCCAGATGAAAGGCGTGTGTAACCGTCCCATATGATTGAATTTCGCTGCCGCGCTGGTGGACTCTCGGTTCGGCAGAGCTGGTGTGATTCCCAGAATGAACTTTTTTTGGCATCGGAAATTCCTCCTCGTTGTTGTTTCTCTACGTAGAACTCGGGATGGCTGGCGAACGAAGTTGACTCGGATTCGATCTCTTGCGAAAAGGCCCGGTTGAAACCATGGGCCTCATAACAATTCTTGGATGATTTTCAGTACCAATGTGCCGCAGTCTTTTTTGGGCCACCTGAATCCGCCAATAGCCTACGCCGTGCACAGCAAAATTTTCCATAATCTTTTATGATGAGAGGTTCCCATCCATAGCTTGGAGAAGGCAGACTTGGCACAAACTCCCCTTGTAGAAGAACTCCGGAAAGCTACCACAGAATCCAGGAACGGCGACGGACTGGAAGTGCTGGAGACCCGTGAGTGGCTTGATTCGCTCGATTATGTGCTTGCCAAGGGCGGACCCGAGCGGGCGGGCCGGCTCCTGCAACAGCTTCAACTTCACGCGCGGCGCGTAGCCGGAGTAAACCTTCCGTTTACTGCCACCACTCCTTACCAGAACACCATTTCTGTCCGAGCCCAGGCGGCTTTCCCGGGCAGCCAGGAGATGGAACGCCGCATTAAGAGCCTCGTCCGCTGGAACGCCATGGCCATGGTGGTCCGCGCCAATCGAGTTGAAAGTGGAATCGGCGGCCACATTTCAACATATGCCTCCGCCGCCACACTCTACGAGGTGGCCTTTAATCATTTTCTACATGCCCGCACTGAAGGCGGCGATCGAGACGTAGTTTATTTCCAGGGCCATGCCGCCCCGGGAATGTATGCCCGTGCCTTCCTCGAAGGACGCCTTCCCAAAGAGAAGCTCGACAATTTTCGCCGCGAACTGAATCCCGGCGGCGGCCTTTCCTCTTATCCGCATCCGTGGCTGATGCCCGATTTCTGGGAGTTCCCGACTGTCAGCATGGGTCTCGGGCCGCTGCAATCCATCTATCACGCGCGGTTCATTAAGTACCTTGAAAATCGCGGGCTAAAAACCACCACCGGCGGCAAGGTTTGGGCATTTCTCGGCGACGGCGAGATGGACGAACCGGAATCGCTTGGTTCGATCACCCTCGCTTCGCGTGAACGGCTTGACAATCTCATCTGGGTCATCAATTGCAACCTGCAGCGCCTGGATGGCCCGGTCCGGGGCAATGGCAAGATCATTCAGGAGCTCGAGGCCATCTTCCGTGGCGCCGGATGGAACGTCATTAAAGTCATCTGGGGAACAGATTGGGACAGCCTCTTCCAGAACGATCGCGATGGTTTGCTGGTGCGGCGCTTGGGCGAAATCACTGACGGCCAGTTTCAGAAATTCTTCGTCGAGAGCGGCGCTTATTTCCGACAAAATCTCTTCGGAACCGACCCGCGCCTTCTGCGCATGGTGGAACGCTTCTCAGACGAACAGCTGTCGCGGATGCGGCTCGGTGGTCACGACCCGATCAAGGTGCATGCAGCCTACAAGTCGGCGGTCGAACACACGGGTGCGCCGACCGTCATCTTGGCAAAGACGATCAAGGGTTACGGCCTCGGCGAAGCCGGCGAAGGCAAGAACATCACCCATCAGCAGAAAAAGTTAAACGAAGACGAACTGCGCATGTTCCGCTCGCGATTCGGAATTCCTATCCCGGACGAGCAGTTGCACGAAGCTCCCTTCTACCGCCCCGCAGACGACAGCGTTGAAATTCGCTACATGCAGGAGCGGCGCAAGCAGCTCGGCGGCTACATGCCGGAGCGCAAAGTCCGCTCGAAGCCGATCGCACAAGTTTCCGAGAGCCACTTCGAGGAGTTTTACAAAGGTACTGAAGGCCGTGAAGTTTCAACCACTATGGTCTTCGTCAGAATGCTGGCGAAGCTATTGCGCGATCCGGAAATCGGCAAGTTCATCGTGCCCATCATTCCGGACGAAGCCCGCACCTTCGGCATGGAAGCCCTATTCCGCCAGGTCGGAATCTATTCCAGCGTGGGCCAACTCTACGAACCTGTCGACATGGACACGCTTCTCTATTACAAAGAAGCGAAGGACGGACAGATTCTCGAAGAAGGGATCACTGAAGCCGGATCTATCAGCTCGTTTATCGCTGCCGGAACCGCTTACTCAAATCACGGGATCAACACCATCCCGTTTTTTATTTACTACTCGATGTTCGGATTCCAACGCATCGGCGATCTGATCTGGGCCGCAGCCGACATGCGCACCCGCGGGTTCCTGCTAGGCGGCACTGCCGGACGGACGACACTCGCCGGCGAAGGCTTGCAGCATCAGGATGGCCACAGCCACGTCCTTGCGCTCCCTGTCCCCAACCTGATGGCTTACGATCCGGCGTTCGCGTTTGAAATCGCCATCATCATTCAGGATGGCATTCGCCGCATGTACGTAAATGGCGAATCCATCTTTTATTACTTAACTGTCGGTAACGAGCCTCTGCCGATGCCTGCGATGCCAACAGGACCAGAGGTCCGCGACGGCATTCTAAGAGGCCTGTATCTATTCAAGCCCTCACAAAAGAAAGACGCAAAATTACGCGCGCAACTTTTCGGAAGCGGCGCGATCATGTTCGAAGTGCTCAAAGCGCAGGAGATTCTGCAGAACAAGTACGGAGTCGCATGTGACGTTTGGAGCGTAACCAGCTACAAAGAACTCTATCGCGACGGCAACGATTGCGAGCGCTGGAACATGCTGCATCCCGGAGACAAGCCGAAGATACCGTTCATCACCGAAAGACTGAAGGATACTCAGGGCGTGCTGGTCGCCGCGTCGGATTACATGAAGGTACTGCCGGAATCGATTACGCAGTGGATGCCTCGGCCGCTGGTCGCTCTGGGCACAGATGGCTTCGGACGCAGCGAAGGCCGTACTGCTCTGCGCGACTTTTTTGAAGTTGACGCCAAGCACATTGTTCTGGCGACCCTACACGCGCTAGCGCGTGACAAAAAGGTCGAAGCCAAAGTCGTCAATCAGGCAATCAAAGAACTGGGGATCAACCCCGACAAAGCCAACCCGGCGATTAGCTAAGCAGTTGCCGGTTGTCAGTTATCAGTTGCCAGTTGTCTGAAACGCTGGCCTTCGGACTGGCAACTGACAACTGACTACTGGAGACTTTTCAGAGTGACTGAATTCAAGCTTCCCGAACTCGGCGAAAATGTCCATCAAGGCGACTTGGTTCGCCTGATGATTGCGCCTGGCGCTACCGTCGCCGAAGGTCAGGCGGTAATGGAACTCGAAACCGACAAAGCTGTCGTTGAGGTTCCCTCGTCAGTAAGCGGCACGGTGAAAGACGTTCTGGTGAAACAGGGAGAAAAGATCAAAGTCGGCCAGGTGATCTTTACGCTCGATAATGGCAACAGCCGTGTGGCGCGGACCAGCCCAGAGCAAAGCCGAACGGGGCCCTCGCCCGCGAAGCCAGTTAAGGAAGGAAAATCGGAAAACACCGGGACTGCCTCGGCGCTAGCCGCTGAACAGCCCATTCCGGCTCCGGCATCCAGACCTGCGGTATCCGCAGTCCCGAGTGAAACCGCCGAAGTTGCAGAATTCAAGCTCCCCGAACTTGGCGAAAATGTTCATCAGGGAGATCTGGTCCGCCTGATGGTTTCGCCCGGAACCAGGATCTCGGCCGGTCAGCCGGTCATGGAACTCGAAACCGACAAAGCCGTTGTTGAAGTTCCTTCCTCCGTCACCGGCACGGTGAATGACGTAAAGGTGAAGCAAGGCGAAAAGATCAAGGTCGGTCAGGTGATTTTCACTCTCCAGCCGGGCGCGACCAGCACAGCTCAGCAACCCGCCCGTGCTGACGAGTCACACGAAGAAGGCGCCCGCGAAGCGTTTCAGGCCGCCATCCAGTCTGAAGGCCGCACCGAGGAGCAGGCGCTGCCTCCGGAGCAGCCGCGCGTGCCCGCTGTCGCCACTTTCAGCATGCCATTGCATCTCGACCGCTCCGCCGGAGTCGACCATCGCGAGCCTGTTCCGGCGGCGCCGCATGTGCGTCGCTTGGCGCGTGAACTTGGTGTGGACATCCACAACGTGCCCGGAAACGGTCCCGGCGGCCGCATCAGTGAAGATGATGTGAAGGCGTTTGCGAAGAGCCTTCTGGCAACGGTGGCTGCCGGCGCCGCAACCGCAACTCACACCCGCCAGCCCAAGCTTCCCGATTTCAGCAAATGGGGAAAAATCGAGCGCGTCTCCATGCGCGGAGTACGTCGCAAAACTGCCGAGCACATGTGGGAGGCGTGGAGTTCGATTCCCCACGTCACCCAGAACGACAAAGCTGACATCACCGAGCTCGAGCAGTTGCGTGCGCGTTTCGGCCCCAAGGCCGCGGAAGCCGGCGGCAAAATGACGGTGACGGCAATTGCTCTGAAAGTCTGCGCATCCGCGCTGAAAATCTTTCCGCAGTTCAACGCCAGCATAGACATGGAATGCGAGGAGATTATCTACAAGCAGTTCATCAACATCGGCGTTGCCGTGGACACCGATCGCGGCCTGCTGGTGCCGGTCCTCCGCGATGTGGACAAGAAAAACATCGTCGAGCTCGCCGCCGAACTCACCCAACTTTCGAAAAAGGCTCGTGACAAAAAACTCGCGCCTGCCGACATGGAAGGCGGAACGTTTACGATCACGAATCTTGGCGGCATCGGCGGCACCGGATTCTCACCCATCGTGAATTATCCCGAGGTGGCAATTCTAGGACTTTCGCGCTCCAACATGGAACCGGTTTGGATGAACGGCAAATTCGAGCCACGCCAGGTGCTTCCGGTGTCGCTCTCCTACGATCATCGTTTGATCGATGGCGCCGACGCCGCCCGTTTCCTGCGCTGGATCGCGGAAGCGTTTGAACAGCCGTTCTTGCTGAGCGTGCAGGGATAAAGGCAAGTGATGACCGCTTTCACTATTCCATCTTTCACTCAGGATCGCGACTTATTGATTCATGTTTATGACGCTTTCAATCGGCGCGAAATAGATGCAATCCTTCCGCTCATGCAGCCTGAAGTCGAATGGCCAAATGGGATGGAAGGTGGTTGGGTCCAAGGGCGTGAAGGCGTTCGCGCCTACTGGACGCGGCAGTGGAAAATGATCGATCCGCACGTCGAACCGAAGGGATTTGAAAATGAACCCGACGGTCGCGTCATCGTGCATGTTCACCAGATAGTACGAGATTTGGACGGAGCATTGCTCCTCGACCGCATGGTGCAGCACGTCTATCAAATTGAAAATGGTCTTATTCAGCGCATGGATATGCGCGAGTGAACTAGTCAAAGCTGGCGTAACAGGGCGTCGCCTCACTGCAAACCAATGTCGGAAAATATAAATCTGAATATTGCCGTCATCGGCGGCGGCCCCGGTGGATACGCCGCCGCTTTTCTCGCCGCCGATCTCGGCATGAAAGTCACGCTTATTGACCGTGAGCAGAATCCGGGGGGCGTCTGTCTGTATCGCGGATGCATTCCTTCGAAAGCCTTGCTGCATGTCGCTAAGTTGATCGGCGAGTCGCGCCACGCGAAGAACTGGGGCATTGAGTTTGGCGAACCAAAAATCGACATCGCGCGCCTGCGGTCGTTTAAAGAAGGCGTAGTCAACAAGCTCACCGGAGGTTTAGGACAGATTTCGAAGCTGAGAAAGGTCCAGTACATTCGCGGCGATGCCAGCTTCGAAGATTCCACGACGGTTCGTGTGAAGAAGAGTGACGGCAGCGAGGAATCCCTGACCTTCGACCGCATCATTATCGCGACCGGATCGCGGCCGGCGGTTATTCCCTCGCTCAAACTCGACAGCCCCCGCATGCTGGATTCCACCTCAGCGCTGGATCTGCAAGACATCCCCGCCACGCTGCTGGTTATCGGCGGCGGATATATTGGCTTGGAACTCGGTACGGTTTACGCTGCGCTCGGATCAAAAGTTGCCGTTGTCGAAATGACTGCCGGCCTTCTTCCCGGCGCTGACCGCGATCTTGTACTCCCGCTGCACAAGCGTCTCGAAAAAATGTTCGGCGCGATCATGTTGAACACCACCGTGACCTCCGTAAAAGAAGAGGCGACTGGTATTCGTGTCTCGTTTGATGGCAAAGACGTGAAAGATCGCGAGAAAGTTTTCGACAAAGTCCTCGTTTCCGTCGGTCGGAAGCCGAACTCAGAGATTCCCGGCCTCGACCGCACACAGGTTCGGACCGGCCAGCGCGGATTTATTGAGGTTAACAACCATTTGCAGACCGACGATCCCGTAATCTACGCCGTCGGAGACGTGGTCGGCGAGCCCATGCTGGCGCACAAAGCCTCGCACGAAGGCCGCACTGCAGTCGAGCACATCGCAGGACACAAAGTTGCATTCGAGCCGAACGCCATTCCTGCCGTCGTCTTCACCGATCCCGAAATTGCATGGACCGGACTCACCGAAACTCAAGCGCAAAACGAAAATCGCGAGGTCAAGATCGCAAAGTTTCCCTGGGCGGCGTCAGGTCGCGCCATGACTGTCGATCGCACCGAGGGCATGACCAAGTTGGTCATCGATCCCGCAACCGAGCGCGTGCTGGGTGTTGGAATTGTCGGAGCGGGTGCAGGAGAATTGATTGCTGAAGGAACGCTGGCCATCGAGATGGCAGCTTTGGCAAAAGACATGGCGCTGACCATTCATCCTCATCCAACTTTGTCAGAGACGGTCATGCAATCGGCAGAAGTGTTCTTCGGGACGAGCACAGACTTATACCGGCCGAAAAAATAGCGCCGTTACATCTCCACCATCACATCGCCGTTCTCAACCTTAATCGGGTAAACGTCGAGTTTCGATTTCGGATCGCCGACCAACTCTCCCGTCTGCGGCTCGTATTCCCACCCGTGCCAAGGACAAACGACCTTCCCGCCTTCGACGTAACCCTGGCCGAGCGGCCCACCCATGTGCAGACAGACATTTTCCATCGCGGTGATGATGCCGTCTACGTTAGCTACACAAATTGTTTTTCCGGCGCATTCAAATTCCTTGGCTTCGCCGGGTGCGGGAAGTTCTGATTCAATTGTGAGCTTTATGTAGGCCATGATTTTGTTCGGAATAGCGACTCAGTCTAGAGTCAAAAGGCAACGCGGTCAATTTTGCCGATCCTGATTGCGAGGTTACAGAGCCGAAGCCGCCGCCGAACCTGACTTTTCCCGCTCAATCTCAGCAAGCATCTCATCATCATCCGGAAAGAAGTAGTAAGCCATGCCGCGCAGACGCGCTTCCCGCTCCTCGGCTGTCGTCAACCATGGCAAATCGGCCTTAGGGACGGCCTGCACTCCCTTTTGCGTGAGAAAGCGGCCGATGTCTTGGGCAGAAGCGGCGCCTCGAGTGGCAGCGTTCTCCAGAAATTGCAGCACGGCTGCGGCTCCCACTTCGCCGTCGTGACGCGCAATTCCAACCAGGCCATCGCTCGGTTTTCGCGCCCATCCGACGACAAAATCGCAAGCACACACTTTACTCAGGCCGGGATCGAACACCTGATATTTCGCAACCGGGTCAGCCGCATCCGAACTCGTCACATAACCGCCGGCATACGGCAGACCGAGCGCCGGATCATGCTGATCACCGATAGCAAAAATCAGTGTATCGACATCAATGTCGGCCGTTTGATGCGTGGCTTTGGCTGCAAGGCCGCCATCGCGCGCTACTAATATGTTTTCCGTCACCGTCAGTTTTGCGATCCGTCCATCAGGCCCGGCAGTAATAGCCGACGGCGAACTCAGAAAGCGGAACGTCAGATGCGGGGGAATTGTCTGCTCATCCGGAAGTCTAGCCAGTACCGGAAAAGTTTCCTCCGCCACCTTCGCGATGTCCTGTCCGACTGCGTTCATAGCAGGCTCAACCCGGCGCAGCTCGTCCTGGAACTTTCTGCGATCGAGATGAATTTGGATGTTCGCAAACTCTTTGTCGTCAAACTTGGCCTCCAGCGGCCCCCGGCGGGCGATCACGATCACCTCATCAACTGAACGCTTGGGCGAATCCACCATGAGCCAGCGCGCAATGTCCACCATTACATTACCCATGCCGACGATTGCCACTCGCTTGCCGACGGAAAAGTCCTGGCTGGCAAACGGCGGCAATTGGTTGTAGAAGTAAACGAAATCCTTCGCTGAATAGACGCCGCGCAGCTCTTCTCCCGGCAGGCCCAGCTTTTTTGTGCCTTGGGCCCCCACCGCAAAAACCAGCGCGCCGGGGCAGAATTCGCGGAGAGCATCGATCGTCACCGGCGAATTAGAACCGACTGCCACGTGCCCGAAATAGTGCACATTCGGGAGAGCCAAAACTTTGGTGAACTGTTTCCGCAAACCGATCTTCATCTTGTCTTTCAGCGGATAAATGCCGTACTCCGCCAGGCCGCCAGGCTTGATGTCGCGGTTCAAAATAATGGTTTCGTGCCCCGCCAGAGCCAGCTTTTGGGCGGCAAACATGCCCGCGGGCCCAGCTCCGACTACGAAAACAGTGGCCATTCGCCCCCTCCCACGAGTCCGATTCTAAAGTATATTCGGGCTCTCCAGGTTACCCTGTGCCAGATGAGAACCCGCATCACCCTTCTAGCTCCCAATTTCACCTTTATGCCTGATAATGTTCGACGTGAACTCTTTTCCGGAAACATTGTCCACAAACATTCCACCGCTTGCGCTGCCTTCGCCAACTAAACCGCACCGGTTTCGAACGATTCTTGCCCTCACCGCATGGTTCGCCATCATCACAGGATTTGTTGAAGCCGCGGGCTTGGAACTTTTCCAGAGAATCAACTGGGCGAACTGGGGTCACACTGCGCACGTTTCACCCAAAATATTCTGGCTCGCGCCCCTGTGGGATCTGGCGCTTTTCTTGCCGCTCGCGGCAGTCTTGATCCTGTTCGGGAGGTTCGTCCCCAGGCTGCCCATAGAGCGAGTCGTTATCTTTGTGCTTGCACTGCTGATGTTCTACGACTGGCTGGCGCTTCCGGAACGCCTTGTCCATCGTAGTGCCCTGATTCTTGCGGTCGGGCTGGCAACGGTTGTAATGCGCATGTTCGGAAAGCATGAAGCTCGCGCCTTGAAATTCGCTCGGGCAAGTTTGCCCTGGCTTGCGGCGGCTATCGTCCTGGCATGGGCGGGAATTCAAGGCGAGGGAAGGCTACGCGAAGAAATTGCTCTGAAGCGCCTGCCGGCAGCGGCGCCAGGCGCTCCGAACGTCGCCGTAATCGTCATTGATACGCTGCGTGCCGACCATCTCTCGGCACAGGGCTATACGCGGACCACAAGTCCAAATATCGACCGCCTCGCGCAGCAAGGCGTGCTCTTCGAAAATGCCATCTCTTCTTCCTCGTGGACGCTGCCCAGCCACGCCTCATTACTTTCCGGGCGCTACTCCTACGAACACGGCGCTACCGATGTAAAGCAGGGTGCCACGGCTTTCGACGATCGTTACCCCACGCTACCCGAGGTTCTGGCGAAACACGGCTACCGTACCGGCGCTTTTTCCGGAAACTATCTTTATTTTTCCGGCAACCTGGGTTTCAAGCGGGGCTTCATCCGCTTCGAAGACTACTTCCACTCGGCCTTCGACGGATTTACGCGCACGCTCTACGGCCGAGAAATCTCCCGATTGGTCCTCAAGAGAGAAAAGGTCCGGCGTCTCATCATTAGGATGGGATTTCCCTCGATTGACGAGCTACAACCTCTCGGCAGTTCGAGTTGGATGCTGCGCAAGCGAGCTTCTGAGGTCAATCGTGAAGCCCTGAACTGGATTGATCGCGACTCTAAGAGGCCGTTTTTTGTTTTCATGAACTATTTCGACGTTCACCGGCCGTACACCACTCCGCCAGGATATCCACGAAAGTTCGTCAAGGTGGACGCTCATGCTCAGTGGCTACGCGAGATCGATTCACCCACGCCAGAGGGACGGACGATCGATTACGACGAGTGCATTGGTTATGTCGATAATCAGGTCCAACACTTTCTCGACCAACTCAAACAGCGCGGTTTGAGCGAAAATACGTTGCTAGTTATCACCTCCGATCACGGCGATCTCTTGGGCGAGCACGGGCTGTACTCCCACAGGAACTCCCTTTATCGGCCCTTGATTCAGGTGCCGCTCATTTTTTGGGGACCGGGCCGGGTGCCATCCGGCACAAGAATTCCGACGCCGGTCAGTAATATATCGATAGCTGAGACGATCACTGATGTCCTGGGGCTCAAGGAATTCGACGTATTCCCAGGCCGTTCTCTCAGTTCGTTCTGGGTGGCAAAACCTACAGTGCAATCCTGGCCCCACCCGCTGTCTGAACTCGCTCGCTTCGAGGACGAGTCCGTGAACAACCCGTCCCGTTACGGAGCCATGAACTCGCTGGTCACGCGTCAGTATCACTACATGTTTCACGATAAATTCGGGACCGAGCTCTTCGATTGGGCGGGCGATCCCGACGAAAAGACGAACCTTGCCAGGACTCCGGAGGGTCAAAATGTGGCTCTCTCGCTTGCCGGGGAGGTTCGGAACCAATTGGCGCATCCTCAATAGGGCCAGTCGAATCCGTAGCCAATCCCGCTCTGGCAATTTCCACGGCTGCGGCGTATCATCGCACCAATTTTTTATTCGACAGAGCAAGAGAGGAATATCCCATGGTTCTAGGAATGTCGCTCGCTACTTACACGATCATTCACGTAATCATCAGTCTGATTGGAATTGCCTCGGGATTGTTGGTGCTGTACGGACTGCTCAAGAGCAAACGCCTCGATGGGTGGACGGGCCTTTTTCTTGCAACGACGGTTCTAACCAGTGTTACGGGATTTGGGTTTCCGTTTAACGGCGTTACACCTGCGATTAAACTCGGAATCATCTCGCTCGTCGTACTGGCGGCCGCGATCGTCGCACGCTACCCGATGCACATGTCGGGCGCATGGCGTAAAACCTATGTCATCTCCGCTTGCATCGCGCTTTATTTGAATGTTTTTGTCCTGGTAGTGCAATCGTTTGAAAAGGTACCTGCCCTTAAGGCCGCAGCGCCCACGCAAAAAGAAGCTCCCTTTGCGGCCGCGCAGCTCACAGTGTTGGTTGTATTTGCGGTGCTGACCTATCTTGCCGCAAAGCGGTTCCGGGTTGAGCCGACGGTAGTGGCTCAATCGGCAAGAAAGGCTGCTTGAGGGATCATCCTCGAAGAGCCGGAGTCAAAGCCCCGTTCACTGAGCAACTTATATTTGCCTTTTTGGGGAATCTTAAGAAAGAGCGTCAAACCAGAACCCTCTCTCAGAAATTTGGCCGGAGAGGCGGATCGTTTGGCGGCTGTTCTCGTTCAGAATGATTAGTGACACTCGAATAGAGTGTCAAAATGCAAATTCGGAAGGGGAAACCGCCGGGATCGGGCCGGCTGGCCGGAATCGGGGTGGAGCTGAGCCGCGCAGCTCGAGTGCGGCTCTCGTGGATGGATTTCTATCGGCGCTGCGATAACATCGCCCACACCTGCCGTCACTTCGGCATCAGCCGGCAGACGTTTTATCGCTGGCAAGGCCGTTATGATCCGTACGATTTGACTACACTGGAGGAACGCAGCCATCGCCCTCGCCAGTGCCGTCAGCCGACGTGGGCTTTTCCCTTAGAAGAAAAGGTGTTGACGTTGCGGTGGCAGTTTCCCCGTTGGGGGAAAGACAAATTGGCGGTTCTGCTGCGCCGCCAGCAGGTGGCGATTTCGGTTTCCATGGTGGGCCGCATTCTCACTCGGCTCAAGCAGCAAGGCCGACTGGTCGAACCACCGCGTACGGGAGTTCCGGGATCGCGCCGCGCCCTGCGGCCGCGTCCCTACGCCGTGCGCAAACCCAGGCAGTACGCGGTGTTGGCGCCCGGCGACCTGGTCGAAGTCGATACCCTGGACGTGCGTCCCATTCCCGGCGTGGTCTTCAAACAATTCACCGCTCGCGATGTGGTTTCGCGTTGGGATGTGGTGCAGGCGCACACTCGCGCCACCGCTCAAACCGCCACCCAGTTCCTCGACACCTTGCAGCACCGCATGCCCTTTCCCATTCGCGCGGTGCAGGTCGACGGCGGAAGCGAGTTCGCCGCCCAGTTCGAACAGGCCTGCCAGCAGCGGGGCCTGCATCTGTTCGTGCTGCCGCCCCGCTCCCCCAAACTGAACGGCGCCGTCGAACGCGCCAACCGTACCCACACCGAGGAGTTTTACCAGGTCACCTCGTGTTCCCTGGAAATGAAAAAACTCAATCGCGAGCTGCGGGCCTGGGAAAGAATCTACAACACCGTCCGCCCTCATCAGGCCCTCGGCTACTTAACTCCGCACCAGTTCCTGCACCAGTTCTCATCCCAACGAAAGGAATGAAAAGTGTCACCCATCTACTGGACGAGTACACGTCTTTGACACGCCGAATACGCGCTGCTAACATCAATTTCGCAATCGCATAAGCACTCACCTTCTGCGAATCCAGTTGTCGCGCACAGCCCAACTAGAGCAGTGAAAAACGGCTGCGCTGCGTAGGACAGCTCGCAGCAACCGTTTAGATGCGTGCCAAGCCCGCGTCCCCGTCGTCTAGCCTGGCCTAGGACATCGCCCTTTCACGGCGGTAACACGGGTTCAAATCCCGTCGGGGACGCCAA
>CAVWQE010000009.1:0-393272 GCA_963757135.1 uncultured Acidobacteriota bacterium | reverse complement strand
ATGGGAAAAGCCAATGATCGCAGGAGCTGAGGAATTGCGTTGATTCACCCTCCGTATATTGTTCTATTGCATATCGGACTGACAATAAGTTTGGCCCCAGGAACGTCTTGTGAGCGGTAAACCGACACCGAAAGCAAATCCCATGGACGCCTTTCAGAGCGTCTGGTACCGGCTCATATTGCTGTTCTTCGCCGTGTATCAAACTGTGTTCTGGTTCGTCCTCGGGCCGAGCAATCCGTGGTACGCGGTGGGGGTGGTCGGGGATAACATTCGCCCTCGGGCCCGCAGTGGCCGCCCCTGTTATGCGACGTGTGCCTCGCCAATGGTTCCGCGTGCCTATGGCCGAGCGCGTACTCCACCGCATCCTCGGCGTCGGAGTTTTCGGTTGGCTGCTCGATGTCTCCGGATGGAACCGCCTTGTGGCCGAACCTATGCGTGGATTCTCGGGCAAAAGGGCCGGCTTACCCTCCCTGGAACAGGGTGTGCGAGGCAATGTCAGCGCCCACGGAACCTGCTTTGCCATCCACGTACTATTGGCCGTCCTCGCACTTTTCACCAGGCACCCGTGGAGCGCCGCACTATGGATGCTGCTGCCGGGTGTAGTCGTTCATCTCTACCCGGTGCTGCTACAGCGCTCCATCATGCTTCGACTCCAGCCTCTGCTGGATAAGACTGGCTCCTGCTGATTGGGTCGGACGCTGAGAGCCAACCCTGAGCAGCGGGCTTTTTGGTCAGTTGACGATACATCGCTATATCACTCATTTTTCGAGACTCATACCGCGTTATGAGAATGCGCTTTCGATTTGTGGGCATACAGTTCTCGGAGAATGCCGTCGCGCTCATCTTGTTTCAGATGCATTTTGGCTAATTTATCGCCCAGCGTTTCAGGACCGCGAATTGCCTGTTGGATTCCCTCGATTGCAGCTTGGTAGGCAGCTTCCAAACGGTCGCATTCTTGGCAGCCCTTATGGGTAGCGGTCGCGTAGTATTTTCCCCCACTGGGAAGGAGAGCAAAACTCCCCGATTCTGTTTCAGGAGTTCCATTTGCGGACTCTACCAAAACCGCCATCCAAGCGCGTTGGGCGGCGGTCGTGTGGGCAGCTTTCCTTTGAGGGCTCGGAAAACTGCTCCCCTTTCACGAGAGTCTGCCATAGGAAATCGTCAACCCATTCACTAGTTCGCTTTTGTTACGAAATCGGAACAAGACGGTGCGGCCACTCTGCATGAGCATCTCACGTCAGTTGCTGATAAATCGCTATAGCGCTCAAAATGCCTCCACACGGGCTGCAAGGTTCGCACTGCGTGACATTACACGTTTCGTGCCCGCCTACAGATCGTCGCTGCGGACACGCCGAGCTTCGGTAGATCGGTATAGAACGTCGGTGAACCGACGTTTGAAAGAAAACGCCTGGGAACAGGCCGAGAAGCGCATACTAATTAAGACCCAAACACTGTGACGCAACCGCGCCAGGCATTGTGCCCCCTTTGTCTGGCGCGGCGTTATTCTTGATTGCAACCGCAGGCTAGCTGTCACAATCTTCACAGTGACGATAACCGCCATCCCCGATGCGCCTCTGGTGCAACGGAATATCGCGGCCCGCACGGCAGTCGTTGTTATCGTGATAAACGCGATTTGCAGCGGGTTTACTCGCTTCAGTCACCGAATAGTAGTTAGGGACCTTAGCCATTATTGGTAGTCCTCCTTTGGGCCGAATTATAGGCACCGATGAGACAAAAAACTCTTTTTACGGCGCTCTGTTCCGTTTTCGTAACAAGATGAAGTTAGTTAACAGCGGCAAACTAAATTCGTGCGAGAGTAGTACCGTCGCAGAGGATTTATGAAAAGAGCGGTTCTGATAACACTGGTGGTTGCCGCTTCATTTTTTTTCACCGGAAACGGCGACGCTGCCAGAACGAAATGCTGCCACGGCTGCGATAGCTATTACTGCAATAAGACGAATTGCGGCAGCAAGTGTTCTGGAGGCCCGCACTGTAGCGGTTGCTGGAAGAGCTGCTGACGGATTTTTTGAGGGACCGGAACCGATCACGCTGGCGTCAGTTTCGAGGGGAACATTGCCGGGTCTGGGCGGCCGAGGGGCTGTCTCACCCGGCTTTTCTGGCGCTACATACGGGGAAATTTAAAAGCGAGTTCACAGCTGCAGGAGCATCTTAAGTCTCACTTCGGCCTCGCTCCAGCGGGTCGAATTAAAACCTCGCTGAATGGCGCGTAGTTAGGGGCGTGCCTGAATCAGCGGGGTTTCACTTCTTGTGGTTACGGCGATGAGTCAAAATACCAGGTGTAGTAGTGGATTAGTGCGGCTCAAACTGCCCATCAAAGCACTGGGGTGAAGTTCCCGCGCAACCGAATACAGCAACGCACACTCTGCCTGCCGCCTCTAAGGTTAAGGATTCTTGCTAATTTCCTCAGGAGTTCAGTGCGGCAGCAGGGTGTAACTGAAAGGTAATTGCAATGCAAAAGCATGAAGAAGGCATCTGGATCATCGACGCGGATGCCATAACTGCCTACGAAAATATACAAATGGCTGAAATTCTCGGGACCTTTCCGTCCGAGATGGACGGCCGTTCGTCATTCGATTTCGTATTTCCTGAAGACCTTGACGCAGCCCAACGCGTGTTCGAAGCAAAGATTCGCGACGATGCAAAACCATTTCACTTCAAGTTGCGCCAAACCGACGGCTCGGCTTTGGGTGGAGGTGCAAAGAACTCCCATGCATAACGCAGCGGGCGAGTTCAGGGGAATTGTTGGCACATTCACAGTTTCGGTTGAGAGCCAAACGGGAATGGGCGATCCAGAGGTTAAACTCCGCGGAGTATTACCCGAAAGGTAAATACAGGTTGTACTGTATCGAACAAACCTCGGCAGTTCTCTAGATTGAAGGAGTACACCCGTTCCATCCTGGAACAGACCTTTCCGAAAGAATCGTCTGTTGAGCCGTAAAGGTCATGAATTTCATCAATAAACGGATTCTTTTCGTAGATGACGAACCAGCAATCCGCAAGACCCTGCCTGTCATTTTGCGGCGCTATGGTTTTTCGGTTGCTTTAGCTGCAACCGTTAGCGAAGCGTTGCAACAAATTAAGAGCGGCACATTCGACCTGCTGCTTTGTGACCTGAACATTGAAAAGGAAGCGGACGGCTACACGGTGATTCGTGCGATGCGGGAGGCGTGCCCAAGCTGTGTCGCCATCGTTCTTACGGCATATCCGGATGTGAATAGCGCGATCGAGGGGATCCGCTTGGGGATCGATGATTACATCGTGAAACCTTCAAATGCCGACGAACTCGTAGCCATGTTGGCCGAAAAGTTGGCCAAACGAGCAGCAGAGAACGCCGACCCCGACCGACGCCCGGATTTACCCTCCAGTCGCATCCAGTGAGCGAAGAGACCTCTGCTGACCAGGCCAAGACGAGGCCATTGAGCAGCATCCCTCGAAAACGCTGAACCTGCTCAATGGCGACACAAATTTCCAGCGTGACTCGTTAATCTTTGAATTGTTAGGAAATCAGAACAAGAGCCTTGGAAGATCAATGAGTTCTATTAAAAGGGATGTCAAGAAAAAACTCCGCCCACAGCCGGAGGGGAGATGTTTTCTCGAGATCCAGCCCACTGTGATTTGGCTTCGCTAGAGAAGTTTGATTTGCCATTCTGATAAGTCTTCTCAGGTGAGTTAGCGGCGCCGTCGAGTTTGCGAGAAGCGACAAGCGAATGGCGACTCAAAGTCAACCATGGTTCTATTCGAGGCTCGTGGCCTATAGCTATTTCTGGTTATCCGAGGGGGCATAACGTGATATGAGTGACTCGGCGCCAAGGCACGAGGGGTCAGATCTCATTGACTGATACTTCCCTCGAACCGAGCATCTCGAGAACCCGACCGACCACTATCGGAGTGAACACTCAGAATGGAAGGCCCTTCACCAGCCGATGCTCAAGCTGCTTGTCGTTGCAACTGTTTGGGGTCGAAACTCACTCCCTTCTTCCATATGGGGTTAGCACCGTAGCAGCCAGGCAGGGCAGAAATATTTCGCAGCAGAAACTAACGATCGGATTGGATCTGGGAGATCGCAACAGCTGGTACTGCGTGGTGAATGAAGCGGGCCAGATCCAACTGGAGCAGCGGGTCCGCACGAACGAGAAAGAGTCGCGCGAAATCTTCGGCGCGATGCTGCGCAGCCGAATCGCGCTAAAAAAAAGTGCAGGAAGGGTGCAAAATTCGCCGCGCATACGGCATTTTCGGCTATACTCGGCGAGATAAGTTGTTTATTTTCGTTGGCGTTGGAATTTTTCACCCGCTTTCGAAGGCGGCCATACCCTGCTTTTGCAGCAGCGCTGACGGGAGGCACAGTAGGCCTAATACGACTTCATTATAAGTGGAGCTTGTATTCTCGGATGGTATTTGACTGCAGTTTTGCGAAACTACCTGGACATTCACCAGCTACAATGCGCTTTTGCGGTCGGCGTGTGAACTCCTTCTCTCGTCGAACCTTTCCTACTGATCTTAGTTGCTGTACAAAATTCTCTTCCATCGTCAGATCTTTACACCGGACAGGTTGTGATTTCGTGATAATCTTGTCTCGTTCTTCAGGCGGGTGAAAACGCGGGATGGCGTGCGCACTTGAAAGTGGAAAGTGTAAGAAAAATGTAAGAAAGAATTGCCGTTTGTGCCGCTTTTGCCATTCTAGCGAATTGTAGAATCAATAAGTTGCATCGAATGAATGCGGGACCGGGGTTCAAATCCACCCCCCGCAACCACTTACAGATTTGAGGGACTGTCGGCATAGTCCCCAATTCTCAAATCACTGGATCGCGGTTGTTTCGGGCCTCAAATTCTGCAGGGAAACGTCTTTAGCCCTATCCTTCAGTTGGTTTTTGATCGCGGGTGGCAGAATTAGAGCCGCTACCCGGCTATTGGCTCGGCGCTTGCTTTTCTCAAATGCTGAGCCATAGGTGTTCATGGTGGTCTTGATGTCGGCGTGCCGCATGAGGCGCTGCTGCACCCCAAGGGGCGTGCCCATATCGTCAATGAGCGTCCGATAGGTGTGTCGAAACGTGTGCCAGCCTACGCCGTGCAACCCAAGTTTCTCACCCGCTGGTCGCAAGTAATCCTTCTGGATCGCGTCACCATGAACTGGCCGTTTCGTGTCCACATTCGCAAATAGCCATCCCTCGGGTGTTTGTACACACCCTTTCCGCCAATCTTTCAGAACGGAGACTAGCTTGGAATCCAGTGCCACTTCGTCTTCTGAAGCTTCGGTTTTTCCGCCGTTCCAGACGTACCGGCCCACGATGGATCGCGCCAAAGTCAGCATCCGCCCCTTCAAGTCAAAGTCTTGCCACTGCAATGCTCTGATTTCACTAATGCGCAAACCCAGACACATAGCAATCATGACCATCACCTGAATGTGGTACGGAAGCTCAGCGAGAAGAGTGTGATATTGGTCCACCGTGAGAACAATCTTCTTGCGAATGCGCTTCGTGACCCCCTTGATTTCAACCAACTGCATCGGGTTCCGTTGAGTCTCCAAGACCTCCCATTTCATCGCGTACTCAAAAATGCGATGCAGGAGGCCCTTTATGTTGGATTTCGTTTTGGGAGAATGTTTCAACTCTTTCAGCCATTGTTCCACCTTGAGGGGCTTTTTCACCTCGGCCAGCGGAGCGTTGCCCCACTGAGGCAAAATGTGTGCCTGCAAAATGGATACATAGGACTTCTTGGTTGAATACCGCTCGGGCATTGCTTCGTTCATATATCGCTTTACCAATGCTCCGAACGATTGGCCGCAAGACTGCTCCATTCGCTGGTATCGAAATTCCCTCGATCCCTGCCATGCATGAGCTTCCGTTGGCCATCCTTCCGCATCTCCCGCTAACATTACGCTGCGCTTTCGCGTAATGCCCATCTCGTCCATTTCGTAAAAGCGCCAAACCCACGCATCCGGGCCTCGCGTTCTGCTCTTGCGGACAATAGTTCCCACGTCTTGCTGTGTGCGTTTCAAGAAGCTTTCCTCCTTAAAGCGCGCACGGATGACGATTCCGACTGTACAGGACAACGCATGTGGGAAACTAGCTCAGAAATTCGAAAGCGCCAGCGCTTGCGAACGCCGTTGCCTATCGGGTGCGCAGGGAGGTACCCTCCCCGTGCCATTTTCTTCACTGTCACGGGGCTCATCCTGAGAAAACTAGCTGCTTCTTCAGGCGTTACGAATGGTTCCTGGTCGTCCGCTGGATTCACGATACTGCTCCACTCAAAGACTGTGCTCACGCTCCGACAGCCTCGTCGCGGGCGTGTCCATGCGAGTTAGCGTTCCCCTCGGTTCGTGTCCGGTGTCATTGGAGACAGACGCAGCTCAATCATTGCTCATCCCAACTCTGTGTCCGTGGCGATTACACCGATTCGAACTGATCGCTGTACTGTGAGAGTGCTCACGACTCAAATGTCGCCAAGTTCAAGGGGGGCACGGATCGAGATCAGATGCAGCATTAGGTCGTTCTCGGGGAAGGGGCCAGCGGAAGTAGAGCGTGATGGCTGTAGCACAGGCAAGCACATAGGCCACGATTCCTTTTGAGGTAAGGGCACGCTGGATCATCGCTGGCCTCCATTGATAGGAGTTGGGAGTTCGGCGCGATGATCCTCATCAAGATCTCCTGGTATTTTATTGCTTGCGCGTGAGCGGGAACGCGAAACTCCGTTGGGATTGGCTGCAAGCCATTGCTTGAAGTCCTGGTCGCGTTCGAAGAAGTAATTCAGTGCGTGGGCGATTACGTATTCGTTTGTGGCGCGGATGAATTCAGCGTAGCGATGCACGGTACGCGCAAGCGGTTCATCCAGGCGTACTGTGATTTTCGTGCGGCGCGGTTTCGGGTTGGGTGACTGAATTAGAGGCATGTCCACTGCCCTCCGTATCTCAAGTCGTAACTGCTGGCAGCACCATTGCCAGCAGGTCTGCCGCCAAGTCGGCTGGCAGGCTGTATGGCGGATTGGCCAGCTAAAAATGTGAGCGGGGCAGAGAAGCCGTGGCCGGGTGCGACCTCCGAAGCCCGAAGCGATTTTGGCCGGGAACCTGTCGGCCAAAATGGGGTCGCACCCGGCCACGGTCCGGTTTTTTGCCGCGCGATTCGTTTCTGGTACGGGCACGTAAACTCCTGGTTCATAAGCTGCCTTCCGCTAGGGACGACGTGGCCGACATAGAACTCGATCTAGAACTTCGGTTGCGGGCGGCGGTTCTATAATCTGGGCCGGCCTGCCGTACGAAAATGTCACACCGATTGGGAAGCAGTTGGGTGTGGAACCCAATCCGCGGAATCTTGAATCGGATCCAAGAACAGCACCCCGATTTCCATCTGTAGCTCCACCCGCAAGCCATTTTTTGTAGGCGAGCTGAAATCGTGCTGCTGCATAGCGAGCGTCCCCGGCGCGAAGCAGATCGCGGTCCTGTCGGGTTAGCGAGTTGTGCTTCTTTTCTTCCCAGAGTTTGCGGACTTTGAAGTAGTCAATGAGATCTGGTGAGTCAGCCGGTCGAGTGCCGAAGCAGCGCTGGAACATTCGCCGCGCACGGGCGAATTTCCGAGGGTCAGGCACGGCATAGATGAAGTCGAAGGCGGGCAATTGCCGCAAAAGGGCTTCATAGCTGCGAAGGTGTTCCCGGAAGGGCTTGAGATTGTGGCCGTAAGAATCGCAGTAGGTGAATGTCGGAATGTTGTCGCATCCGTTATGAGCCGCGCTGGTGGGGATCAGGAAGATGGGGAAGCGGTCCACAAAGAACCTCTTCGTGGCCGAAAGAGACTTGATGCCAGCATAAGTATGACCGGGGAGAATCGAAAGTGGAATGCCTAGCTGGTCATGGAAATAGCCGAGTTTGCAGGATTCGGTTTCGAGGTAGTCAAGATCGGGTTGGGCAAGAACAAAATCGAGGATGAGCAGGCGGGTGTGGATGAGTTCATCGGAGAGACGGCGGCGATTCCGCAGATTGTCTTTGTCGAGCGCGCCGTAGATTTGACGCGAGAACAGATTGAAGACCCGCGTATTGCGGCCGTATTGAATGGCACGAGCATGACCTGAGTCGAGCACGTGCGCTATAAAACGGTCAAGCATACAGCCCTTCTGCTGGCCGGTGAAGGCGAGGAATTGACGGGCCGTGAAGTGGCCGGAGTGAGTGGCCACCAGGTAAAGAAACCGAGCTTCGCTATGGTTGTACCCCATGTATTGGAGTGGTCGTAGATACTCTCCGGAGATGTTCATAACGAGAAAATCTCCTGCATGATTTCGGGGTCGGTCATCGCCGCTCGCAACCGGGCTCGATCGGCTGCCGAGGCATACAGGCGGAATCCAGCACGGGCCTTCGAGGACAGACCGCCGCTCCGATAATTGCCAGTCACAACCTCCAGATCGACCCTAGATTGCTCGTGATCGGGAGTTTCGTATTCGAGTCGCAGGTCGGGAATGACGACATGTCCGTCGATGACCTTCAGTCCGTGCTCTTCGGCAATTTCCTGTTTACGCCGGGCTTGCTCTTCCGGGGACATGCCAGCAGTCCTGGCAAGTTGGCGATTCAGAGACCGCTTGAGCTCAAAATCAAGCAGGACGCGCGTGACTTGTCCTCCGGAGCGAGCGATGTCGTCGCCAGCTTTTTGGTAGAGCTTGTAAACGGCTGCATCATGCTCGGCTTCGCGCCATTTGACGAAGCCGTGATACAGGGTTTGTGTAGATTCCTTGTCGCGATGGCTTTCGACTGCTGACGCCCCAAGCGGGTGAGTGTGTACTGCTCCGAGTGAGTACGGGAAATGATCTGGCGACGGATGAACCCGGCGCGGGCAAGCCGATTGAGTTCCCTTCGTGTCACGTCTTGGTTCCCGTTGTATCGGTACTGAACCAAGTCGCCGAAGTTGATGGCGCGAAAGGCTCCGAGATCGGAAAGCGTGTGAAGCTCGGAGTCGAGCAGGTTATAGGTGGGCTGGCGTTCCAGTTCCACATCTTTTGAGCGACGCACTTTCGAGGAATCGCGCAGGTTTTCATGCCGAGTGTGCTGTTTCGGTGGCTCCTGGGCGCTACCGCTGCTGCTGCCTTGCCCTCGGAGACTGAACACTTCGGGGTCGCCTGAGGATTCCTGCGGTTTGCGAACGCTTTCAGAGCGCAGCTCATCCGGATCGTGGTCGAGATTGTAGCGGGACATTACTGAAGCTCCTCGGGGTGCAAGTTGGGCGGCATGGGTGTACGGCCAGTGAGGGCCGATTGCAACGCTTGCACAGCCTGCGTCCAGGGCGAGGTCGTGGATTGGGCAAACACTTCGTCGGCCACCGCCATATAGGTTGCGACTGTCAGGAAACCTTTTTTGAGGAAGCGCTTTGAGGTCTGCTTAGACCTGCTGAATTGGGGAATTTTGCATTGAATGACCTCCATTTAGCCGCGGCTGCCATTTCTTTCAGTTGGCCGCTTATAAGGAAAGAGGCCGGTAGGTAGCAAAACCTCAATGCATCAAGCTGTTAATTTTCTGAGAGACGCACTGGAGTTCGAGGTTGTTTTGGTGAAGGATCTAGTTTCCGGATTGCCGACCAACCGCGAGCAAGTCCATTTCGTGGACACAAAGCGCATATCCCAGTATCAATCGGGCAAAACTTCCGCGAGGCCGTCTCATGTACAACCCGACATCCGTCGCCCGAAATGATTGTAACGCTACCTTCAAGATCGTAGGCTAGATTGCGTTAGGCTGAGGCCAGTCTTTGAAGTGCACATTGGTACCGCGAAGTCCATTCTTTCTCCTCGCAGAAGTGAAAAGCCCGCACATATCCGGTCAAAGGGAAACAGCAGGGCCTCTTCGCGTATTACAAAAGTGTGAGCGGGATAGCCGCCCCAGTCAGCAAGGGTAGAAGCGCCAACGTACGCCACGAAGGCCGAGGACGATTAACGCCGCGTAGCCACGGAGCTAGATTTCCGGGCTTTCCTCTGTGCACTGGCGAGACGCGCATCGTCAATTAGTTGAATTGCGGTTGCGATCAGGATGGAGGAATCGTGCACCAACTCCCTTGAGCGTTCCTGTATTTTGCGGGACGCGTCTATGACCAATATAGGATTCTGGTCTTTCACTGTCCTAGAATAAGAAGGCCGGAAAGCCGCTTTGCTTGAGGGCGGAGCGTTCCCGGCCCCGCTCGGGGGAGCGTGCTACGAAAGTGTGCCCTGTTATTACTGCGGATGGATGCGCCAAAATGTGCCACACGGGGAGAAAGTTGGAAACGTCGCTGACCCGGCAACCGATACATCTCCGGCTCTTTTACTTACCTTGGGTATGGTGCTTGAACGCACTCTAACGACGAGTCTGCATGGGCAGTCGGCTACCGTTGGCGATTTAAGAAAACAATCTTCAGGGGAGAGTCGCGAATTCCGCAAGCTCGGACTGAAGCCGAAAGCTGAAGTAGAAGTGACGAGCATCGGCGCTGGAGCCGCGAATCTAATCAGCGCCGGTTTCCTGGCGCTAATCTTCCTCGAGATATTTTTCGGGCACGTCATCCTCGGGTACTTGGCGCGTTCGAACCTCTCTTTCGTCGGCATCGTCAGCCTGTTCTACGCCGGATACAACTCCTCTCCGCGCCTCGAACGCCCTTCTCTGTGTCGCGCTGCGAGTATCGAGGTACTGCGATTACGATGCTCTTTGTTCAATTGTGACCAGCCTTGTGAGTTGCCAAGATGGAATAATCCTTACATCCCGGAAAGCAAATGGGTGAAATAGGAGTGTGATATGCCCACCCCCGAAAGACACCACCTGCTTGTGGTGGACGACGATGAGAGCGTCCGTGAAGTGTTTTCGCGGATTCTGCAAAAAGAGGGTTACCAGGTAACCACCGCCAACAACGGTTTTGACGCGCTTCTCAAGCTAAAAGAGATGGCCCCTGAAGTAATCATCTCTGACTTGAATATGCCGGAAATGTCGGGGTTTGAGTTCCTGTCGGTGGTGCGCCGTCGCTTTCCTAAGATTTCAGTGATCGCCAGCAGCGGAGCCTACTCAAGCAAGGTCGTTCCTAGCGGGGTGCTTGCCGACGCCTTTTACGCCAAAGGAGAAGGTCGTATTGAAACGCTGCTGAGCAGCGTGGCTGCGCTGATTCAGACTTCGGCCACACAGGCAATGTCACATCAAGACAGCTCTGCGCCAGTTTGGATTCCGCGCAACGGGAAAGACTCGAACGGAATACCTTACATTGTGATTACCTGCACTGAATGTCTGCGGTCGTTTCCGCTGAATGTGACCACGGAAGAGAACCCGGAAGTATTGGAAACACAATGTCTATTTTGTTCGAACGCTGTCAAATACATTATCGACTTTTCTCTTTCAGTGTTCTCTCCGACAAAGCTGAAGGCCGCGCCCGTCATCACCCTGAAGGGCACGGCGGCTTAAGCTACCACGGCCTGGTTTTACCTGGCCGCGTAAAATATCAGGGGCGCGGCTCGTTACAGGAGTATTGAGAAGCGAACAGCCGAGTGGTGCCTTGTCGAGGGGAATCGGGTTCAGTGACTGGTCACAATTGACCATCTTTTACTGGAGTAGGCGGCGCATTATCTGTCCATGAAAGTCAGCGAGAAAAAAGCGCTGTCGGTTCGCTGCCCTACCTGCGGGGCTCGGCCGGGAGAGAAATGTGAGCTTAGCACCGGCTTGCCGCGCACCGATCCCCATCGAGATCGGCGCCTGGCGGCTTCGGATAAGTAGATCTTTCTGCAGAGAGTGAGATATTCCGGTAGTGGTGCAACTGCATCACTACCGATATTCTTTTGTGTGAGAACAGACTGGGAATGATTGACTATCTTCGGCGGGCGCCATCAGTTTCTTCAACAGTTGTCTGCGAATGCAATGAGGTGGCTCGCAGGTGAACATGGCAAGAAGCCGACGTTTCCTAAACGCCGGGTGCGCTATTTCCACGTTTGCCGGCCTGTGATCGCTCACGCCCGTTCAAAATCACGAGGACACAGCCCGCGAGGAACATCACGGTTACGATTGCTGCGAGATATAAATCAGCTTGCGCTGTCACAGTGCCTCCTGGATGTTCTTGCCTCGGACGGAACCGCGTTTGCGGGATGCACTCAACCTCTGGCCCACTCGTCGTCACGGTGGGACAATCGTCGCGCCTCGGCGCCATCCAATCGGCCGCCTTGTTGGATATGGCGCGAATGTGCCAAAACAACGCCATACGGAACGCCCAGAAAATGCTTGGCGACGATTCCCGTCACCTCCAGGCCATTGAAGTGTCGCCGTTTTACCTTCGCTAGAATCCGCGTCATTGCATTCCGGATATTCCGTGCTCCAAGAGCGCCAAAGAACACCGCCTTAATTTCGCCCGCCATGAAAAAGAAGTTCCACCCCGCGGCATGAATCTTGCGGTCAAGGGCAAAGCCGTCCAGCTTGACCACGCTCCAGCTTCCTGAGCATGCCTCGCACTCCAAGCCCAGCAATCGCGTTATCAAAGGCGAATCTTCGATCAGAACTGTACCCACTTGAATAGTTGGCGGCATAATTTGTTCCTTAGGGAATTGGCTGCGCAGTTACGATCGAGCCAACATGGTCATTACGCATAGCACCAATGACGTGAGCACCAGCGTGCCAAAGGCCAAAAGCACGACTTCGCTGAGCAGGTCGGGTTTCATTAACTCTTCCGGATGCATGTTTCCACCTCGATGTGATTGCGCGACACCACTTGTCTGGAGAAACCACTGGCTCAAGAGGTAGTTAGACCGTCTGGTTTGGCGGAAACTGCTCTCTTGAGCCATCCCCTAGATTCGCTCATTTCCCTAAAAGATACTGTGCAGAATGGCTCACTTCGCGAAACAGGTAAAGTCGAGCTTCCGACACGATTATTACCGACCTTGTGCCACTCTGAGACTAGAATTGGAGATGATGAGTCCTGGGGCAGTTGCCAAGAAAAGCCGCGCGTTCGACCCCGAGGCGCTGCTCGCCATCATTGGTGAGGGTCGGAAAGCCATGCTCTTTGCGAAGAGGCAGACCATCTTTGCACAGGGAGATGGCGCCGATGCTGTCTTCTATCTTCAGACCGGAAAGGTTAAACTCGCGGTTGTTTCCAAGACTGGCAAAGAAGCGACCATCGGAATATTGAGTGAGAGGAGTTTCTTTGGCGAAGGCTCGCTTGCCGGACAGGGCCTGCGCATGGGCACTGCGACTGCGATGACGGATTGCTGCGTCATGCGAATTGAAAAGAAAGCCATGATGGAAGCTCTTCACCGGGAGCAGACACTTTCCGATATGTTCGTGGCCTATTTGCTGGCGCGCAATATTCGCTATGAAGAGGATCTGGTTGACCAGCTTTTTAATTCCAGCGAAAAGCGTCTGGCGCGCGTTCTCCTCATGCTGGCTCATTTTGGCAAGGAAGGAGTTCCCGAGACCGTGGTCCCCAAGATCAGTCAGGAAACCCTGGCCGAGATGGTCGGCACTACTCGTTCACGGGTCAGCTTTTTCATGAACCGGTTCAGGAAGATGGGCTTCATCAACTACGCCGGAGGCGAAGACGGCGGTCTGCAAGTCCACAGTTCTTTGCTCAATGTAGTTCTTCACGATTGAGCGCTCCGGCGAACGCGCCGTAAATCTTGGATTCCCCTAACCTGCTACTCGGCTGCTCCCGTATTTGTGGGTGAGTCAGAGCGCCACACGTATAAGTATTTCTCGTCGCTCGACGTTACCACGGGAATGTTTTTCTCGCGGGTTACGCGGTTCAGAGCCGAGCGCAGATTCTGCATCTTTTCGCCGTTCAGGCCGCTGAGCGGAATCTTGACCGCCTGCTGGGCGTTCAGCTTTGTAAGGTCGGCCAGGATGTCCGCCACTGCCTTCCGATGTTTTCCTTTGCGGCCCTGCGGAACATCGGACCGATTCATCGACGCATAATGCGTGTCGTTTCCGTTTCCATTACCCTTGCCGTTACGTTTCATTAGCGGACCTCCCTTCATCGGGTATCGTACCCGTACGCGAGAAATCGTACTGCAACGAATCGTACACTGCAACCAAAATCTTACGGGAAATCTGGCGTTGCGATGATTCGCTACCAGATCCCAGCGATCTTCTACGTATGCTTAAACTCAGTTCCAGAATTTTGAGAAGATACCCGGTCCGCCTAGCGATCCTGCTGCGTATGGCTGAACTTAAGTTAAGTATTGTCAAGGAGATGCACGGCCTGCGTTGCGCTAAGACCTGCTGAGAGTTCACCCGAATGAGTGGAACCGCGCTACTTTGGAACCAGTGGCAACCGAAAGACTTTCAAAGAATGGCGCTTCGGAATTCCATGGAACTCTCAAAAGGGCGGTCCGACCATGTCTCCCATTGCGACGAGCAAGAAGAATCGCGAGTTCGACGCTAAAACCTTCCTAGCAACTATCGGCGATGGCAGGAAGATTCTTTCTGTTTCAAAAAAACAAACGATTTACGTACAAGGGGACGACGCAGATGCGGTCTTCTATATTCAAAAAGGCAAGGTGAGATTGACGGTCGTATCCCAGACCGGCAAAGAAGCGACTATTGGCATAGTGGGTGAGGGGAACTTCTTTGGCGAAGGCTCGTTGGCAGGTCAAATTCGTCGAATGGGATCCGCGGCTGCTTTGACATCTTGTGAGCTTTTGCATGTGGACAAGAAAGCGATGATGGCGGTGCTTCATCGCGAACACGCATTTTCCGATATGTTCGTGACCTATTTGCTGGCGCGTAATATCCGGTATGAAGAGGACTTAGTTGACCAACTGTTCAATTCCAGCGAAAAGCGTCTGGCGCGCGTGCTCCTCATGCTGGCTCATTTTGGCAAGGAAGGAGTTCCCGAGACCGTGGTCCCCAAGATCAGTCAGGAAACCCTAGCCGAGATGGTCGGCACCACTCGTTCGCGAGTCAGCTTTTTCATGAACCGGTTCAGGAAATTGGGTTTCATTCACTACAACGGCGGACTGCAAGTTCACAGCTCACTGCTCAATATAGTTCTGCACGATTGAGTTCCCGCCGGAGTCCAATCAGCCTTTCGAGCTTCTGTACTGCTGAGCAGCAGCTTCGTGCTGCGACAGAGCTCCGGTGAGTTCTTCAACAATGGCGATTAGAGTTTCGGGGTCTTGCTCTTTTGAAGCTCTTTCGGCGAGTTCGCGCCAGTTCGATTGGTTGGACAAGGTGGACCTCCCACAACAGGTACCAAGCTACTTCGAATTTGGATCTCCGTCTGTGCAATATTGAGCATCCCTGAAACTGTCGTCTGCATTATCGTCAGCTCAATTGCGAAGGAGGTTCTCAAACCTTCTTTCAAGAAAAGCGCTCTCCTCTCCAGCAGGGCGCTTTTTCCATATCAAATCGAGTAAAGCCAGTGCTGCGACTTCTCAAACTGTTCACGTGATAGAATGTGCTTGAGGTGGTTACCACCTTCTCCTCTTTCAGGTTTCCTGAACTAAGTCAGCCCATCTGAAGTTCTCTGTCCTTAGGCTCTCAGGAAAGCGGGTTCCTCCATGCATTCAACTGCGATCCTGCACGAAGCTCAGCAACTCCACAACGTAAGTGACCGGCTTGACTCCTTGGCGGGGCGACTTTCTGTCTTCTCAGACGCTCTCATCGGCATTTCAGGAAGCGTTCGCAACACGGCGACTCTGCTGGAAGTGCTGGTCGCGACGAAGATCGAGCCGTTCGCCGGATTAGATCCAGCAAGTGCCTGATTTGGCTCATCGCTGTCCTCGAAGCTGGGATTTGGAATAACAGCGCGGGAGTGGCTACCAACAAAGCTGCCGCTTGGCAATTTGTTGACGATGAGCATTATTGAACATTCTTCAAGCTGTGGAACGTTGCATTATGTGGTGATGAAAACCCGGGAACCCACGCCGCAAGAGATATTTTCCGCGCCTTGTTGAATTTGGATACCTTCCGGCTAAGGCAGCGTATCCGGAACCGCTGATAGTGGTGCGGTTTGAATTATGTGCTCTTGGCTCTTGGGTGATCGGCGCAAACATGGAACGTAAACTCTTCGTCGCGCTGCAACTCGAAGTTGCGCATCATTTCATCGAAAGATGTGCCCGTGAGCGCTCCAGGAGATTTGAATCGCCAGCCACATTCGGAGCAACCAAAACCCCGAAAACGCTCTTGCTCAATCCACACCAGCTTTCGGTTCATGGCTGCCTATGTCGCTGCGCCCCCACGCCGTCTAACTGCATGCTCTGGAACCCGCTTGCCGTCAGGGGACGAAGCATTCTCCTTTCATAGCCGCGTACTGCCTGATTGCAATAGAAACCTGTCACCAATTCGGGCGTGGATAAAGGGTCCGTAAAGGGATGGAGTTTACCTGTGCCAATTTGGACGGTCTGTCGGGCATCCTACACAGGCGGAAGATTTTTGCTCGTGCGCCGCCGTTTTTGGCTGCGATCCTAGTTTTTAAGGACGGTTTCTGTGGAAGGCAAAGGCCAGCAAACGGTGCAGTCTGGAGAGCGGACTAATGCTAATGGGAAACCAGTCAGCAATATAATTCTCCTGTCCACCTCCGATAGCGACTACAACTCACTTCGTCCTCATCTCGAATATGTCAGCTTGCCAAGCCATCTAGTTCTTCACGATGGAGGTGGAAAACTGGAATTTGCGTATTTCCCGAACCGAGGTTTGGTTTCTCTTGTAGTCGTAATGAAAGATGGAAGGACCGCCGAAGCCGGCATAGTCGGCAATGAGGGCTTTACAGGAACACCAGCAGCGGTTGGCCTGAGCATCAGCCCGCTTCAATCGATAGTACAAATCACCGGGGATGGGTTTCGGGTCGAAGTCGGAGCGTTGCAAAGCACTTTGGAATTCACCCCACACTTGCAATTGATGTTGAGCCGCTATGCAATAGTTCAGGGAATGCAGGTTGCACAAACGGCCGCGTGTAATCGTCTGCACGATATTAAGCAGCGCCTCGCCCGGTGGCTGCTCATGACTCAGGACAGAGTGGATTCAAAGTCGCTGCCCATCACCCATGATTTTCTCGCAACCATGCTAGGGACAGATAGGCCTAGCGTAAGCTCGGCGGCCGGCATTTTGCAAAGCGAGCGGCTGATCGAGTACACCCGTGGCGCAGTGAAGATCGTGAACCGCAATAAACTCGAGGTCTCCGCCTGCGAGTGCTACGGGGTTACCCAACAATACAATGGCCAGCTGGGCTTGAAATAAGTCAGCGGGTGAAGACTCCGACGAACTCGTACGCCAGGAACTCGTGGTCCCTAAGATCAGTAAGGAAACCCTGGCGGAGATGGTCGGCACCACTCGTTCGCGGGTCAGTTTTTTTATGAACCGTTTCAGGAAGTTGGGGTTCATTCACTACAACGGTGGCCTACAGGTCCACAGCTCGCTGCTCAATGTGGTTCTTCACGATTGAAGCTCTCGAAGCAGGCGCCCACCAGATTCCGGGCTGATACTCTTCTCTACATCCCATTGAACCGGGGGAAAGTCACGGGTGAAGCCCGGCTCGGTTGCTTTGCCTTGCCGGTGCCCGCACGAGAGGCAAATCGCTCCTACTTCTCTGATGTCAGTTTCTCTGCAAATTTCGTTTTCGCGCACTCCGGTCGAGCCAGAAATAACCGGACCTCTGCATTTGTCACATGGATAAGCGCTGACGTGAAGATATTGTTTTCTCATATGTTTTTTTCGCTCAGGCAGCGTGGAAGTGGCCATTACCGTTATGGGGGCCACTCGGTATAACCGTCGGAAGGTGTACCTGGATAATCTCGTTCCTGACTGCGTAGAGCACCAGCTCGACTGTGGAATGAAGATTGAGCTTGAGCAATATGTTACTGCGATGGGTTTCAGCGGTTTTTAACGATACGCCAAGAATCGTTGCAACTTCTTTGGAAGTCTTGCCCTCGCCCACAAGTTGCACAACCTCGCGCTCCCGAACCGACAATCGTGGGGCAATGACCGGGACCACACCGAGGCGCGGACGCAGGTACCCGTCAAGAATCAGGTCGCAAACTTGTGAACTGAACGTGGACCGGTGTTTCTCTAGTGCTTCCACAGCGGCCACTAGGTCAACGCTTTGGTCGGACTTATAAATCCACCCACGAACGCCCGCTTCTAGACAGTCCCGGATCACTTGTTCCGATCGGACGTCTGTAAGCACTAGAATTCTTTGTAGTGGATTGTCGCTCAAAATACGCCGCGCAGCATCCACGCCATTGAGTTCCGGCATGCCGATGTCCAGGATTAGAAGGTCGGGTTTCAACTGCGCGCACTTCTCTACTGCTTCGCGCCCGTCAAGAGCCTCTCCGCAGACCTCCCACCCTTCGTGAGATCCAATCAGCGAACGTAAGCCAAGGCGAAAAACCGGATGATCATCAGCCAACAATATGCGAAACGTACTCATAGCACCTCCCCAGAGATGGAAGAAAATAGAAGCTTCTGAACAGGAAATATTCAGATCTCGACTGCATGGATTCTGCCATCTAACGAAGAGGAATTCTGCTCACATTTGCACACCTGCCACCTATTTCTCTCGCCAATCGACGTAACTGTGGCTGTGGGCGCGGCTTCTGCCTGCGTCGGGATGTGCGGAGTTCGACAAATGGCAGTAAATGATATTGCGAACAAAAAAGAACCCCACTCTCCGCGACACGCGAAGAAAGTGGGGCTTTCGGGCAATCAGGTCTTTTGGCTTCGCCCCTACTTAGCAACCGAACTGTGGCCGGCGACTTCTTTCCACATTCCGTCCTGACGCACAAATGTGTCAGTGCTAAGGACAGTCTTGGAACGGTGTTCGCCGCGGACCATTCCTTCATACTTGTCCGTGTAGGTCGCGATCGCGGTGTTGTTGTCGTAGAATCGAACTTTTAGATCGCTGATTTCTTCGCTGGTCATTTTATTGTTCGCAGTGTCTTTCGCATCGGCCAATATCGATTGCTTTGTGGTCCAGATTCCACCGCTGAAGCCGCCGGTCCAATCGTCGGCGTAGTTCTTCTCGACGAAAGATGAGTCTCCAGCAAGATTAGCTTTTACAGCATCGTTCTCAAACTGGGTGATGGCTGCAACCGCCTGATCATTTGTAGGTTGTTTTTTTGCTGCCGCAAGCGGGCTCAGAACAGCCGATACCACGATTGAAGCAAGAAGCGTAAGCATGATTCTTTTCATGTGATGTGATCCTTTCACGTCGTTGGTGACTAAGGTGGGGAAACTTCAGATGGGCTGACTTAGTTCAGAGGACCTGAAAGAGTGGAAGAAAGTACGCTCACTGACCACCGTAGGCTTCCCAGTCTTACTTGTCAAAAAGAGTCTTGCGAAGGCGGCCTACTAGACTATGCACCTGCATCATTGGGAAAGCCTATGGCATTAGCTACGTCAAGCCCTGCGGCGGCACCATAAATCTGGTCAATACTGTGACGCAAAGCAATCATATTACTGCGCGAGGATTCAGTGGCCAGGCTGGTTGGGTCTTTAGCAAATTCTGCCTGGTACAACCTTAGCAGTAATTCGCTCTGTTCCTCCAAGCGTTCGATTGTTTCCGCGTCGAGGTGTGCTTCAATCTGCATACTCTATTGTACGCATATCTGAGCGCCACAGTTCGCATGAGTATGACTAAAATAGCTGGAGGAACCAGAAGTCTCCACCCAATTGACGCTCGGACCGAATGCCTTTGCTATCGATGCGACAGCGTCTAAGCCGGTTTGAGAGCCCTGCCGCATTCCAGGCAGCATCTCTTCTGGCGAGCCGTAATCAATCCGCAAAACGGGCACATCCGTTGCGACATGAAGCCCCGGCCTCCTGGCTTGGAAGATAGGTTCCCGAATGAATCAGTGATAATGGCGATCCTTCTACGCAAGCGATCGCGGAGCCGACGAAAATTGAGTGCCATTGGTCTACCCTACGCTTCTTCTGTGAGCGCCGGAATTGCCTCCAACGGGCCTGGCGAGAGTAGCTTCTCGCTTGGCATCTCCGGCAAGTTCAGTCTGACAGCGGCAGCAGTACGATTCTGTGCCGAATTGCTCAGATTCTTCACACGCTTGCAGGTTCGCAACGGCCTGCATTTGCCATATGGGCCTTTTGTGACCGCGGAAGTGAGCAATTCAGACCAGCTATTTCTTTGGAAAGAGGCCATCGTAATGGTAGAGAGAAGCTTTTCTTCTCCTCTCTTTCAGGTCCTCTGAACTAAGTCAGCTATCTGAAGTCGTCTTCCCTTAGTTCGACGTTCTGAAAGGAACAACTTATGAAACGAACAATGTCAGTGCTCGTGATGAGCTGTATGACCATCGTTGGAACTTCGGCGTGGGCAGGCTCAGCGCGACACGATACCGATGCGCGCTTGCAATCGTCAGTCGATGTTCTACAGGCAATTATGGCGACTCCGGATAAAGGTATCCCGGAAGAAGTGTTAAGCAATGCAAAGTGCATTCTGGTAGTACCCGACTTAATTAAGGGTGGATTCATTTTCGGCGGCAAGCATGGCCGTGGCGTCGCTTCTTGCCGCACTTCTGATGGCTGGAGTGCGCCAGCGTTCGTCTCAGTTGGCGGCGGCAGCTGGGGATTGCAGATCGGAGTCGAAGGCGTTGACCTTGTCATGCTAATCATGAACGACGATGGCTTCCAGCATCTGCTCTCGAGCAAGTTCCAAATATCTGGCGAAGGATCAGCAGCTGCCGGCCCGGTTGGTCGTCACGCGTCCGCTGGAACCGACTGGAAAATGAATACTCAGGTACTGACGTATTCGCGTTCTAGGGGTGCGTTCGCAGGCCTGACACTCGAAGGCGCAGTCGTGGAACAGGACAACGATTCCACCCGCGCCATCTATGGCAAGCACATGATGTTCCGCAATATTCTTTCGGGCAAGGCAGCGACCCCGAGAAGTGCCGACGCTTTCATCAAGGCCGTAACCGATGCCGGCCAACAGGCCCACCTTGCAGAAGCGACTGAAGACAAGAAGTAAGCAGGCAGAAGGCTCTCACAGCGCCGATCGGAGCCCACCTGGGGTTTCGGTCGCGTATGTGTCTGCGGCCCGAAAGGCGGCAACAATGAAGATCAGTACACGGATATGGCAGTGTGTTCAAGTTACGCTTTTGGCTTTCGGACCCATTCTTCTCTGTGGTCAAAGCACTGATCGTGCTCAAAACCTGGCTGACTGCAAGAACGGATGGGAAAGCTGCGACCGATCCAGTTTGAGCCAGTTGGAATCTGAGCAAGTGGCCTTTGCCGTACACCGACGCGACATTTCGAATTGCAGAGACAGCTTTCAATCCTGCGATCGTTCGAAACTCACGCCGCAGGAAGTAATAGCCCTGGCATTGGCCGATCACAAGCAGAATGTGGGGAACTGCATGGACGGCATCGGCTCCTGCGACCATTCACGACTGACGCAGTCTGAGGCTCGCGAAACGGCTGGTGCGCAGCGGCAACGCAACTTAGAATACTGCCAGAACGGGTATAACAACTGCGACCGTTCCGCGCTGACGCAAGCTGAACTCGGCAAGGTCGAAGTATCGCTGCGCCAGCGTAACCTCTCTGATTGCAGGGACAGTACTGGAGTATGTGATCGCTCCAGCCTGAGTCCTTCCGAAGCACTCGATGTGCTGGCAGCAGAACATCAGAGCAACTTGAGAAATTGCGGGAACGGATGGGGCCAGTGCGATCGTTCTAAGCTCACCACGAAGGAAACAGCCAACATCGCGGCAAATGAGCACGAGCGTAATGTGGCCGCTTGCGTGGCCGCAGAGGACATCTGTGACTATTCGACGCTCACTTCCGCAGAGGCCAAGTCCCTGGCAGATGTCGAGCACAAGCGCAATTACACAGCCTGCCTGCGTGGTTCAGGTTATTGCGATCCTTCCCGACTGTCCGTGGATGAAACCTATTCCGTCCAACGGAAAGGTGAGGATACTAAGTAAACCGACATGACTCGACGACAGTGTCCAGAGTGCGGCAGTGAGTTAGTTCTAGCCAGGCATCCTGATAACCAGCCGGGAGCGCCGATCGAAGCGCGGCCCTCCACTTATTGGCGGTGCAGCACTTGCGGAGGCAGGTTCACCGCAGAACAAGTCCGGCCTGTCAAACCTGGTAAACCGCTCGGCAGCCTGACCCAATAAACTTAAGAGGTCTCCTATGACAGCAGGTTTAGAAAGTACGCAGCAGTCGAAGATGGATCCGGTGGCGTCCAGTTGGAAATTAACTGTCACTGACCGCCGATTAATGTGGCTTCAGAAGCGGCACCCCAACGCTGCAGGGCAGAAACTTCAGCTCTGGGCATCGCGCCCTAATTGCTAACCTCCGATCCTAAACTTTGAGGGTTCCGTTGTAGAGCTGTTGTTTGAGCCTATCTTGCGAGTGTTGCAACTTGGGTTTTGTTACCTGAGCCGTTCCTACGCTATCGGTCGAGTAGAACGCCCATCTCGTCGTCCCCCCAAACCTTCACGTACTGCGCTTTGCCTATCGCTCCTGGGCCATTTGGGCCCATCTCGTAATAGACCTTTGCCTCCAAGGGAAACCGTTTCAGCGCTTCAATCAAATCTTTTACGATCCATTCGTCTGCCATGGTTCCTCCGTGAAACCGCGCCCCGGTGAAGCTATTGGGACCGCCGTTGTGACCGGAATCACTGCGCAGGTTCACTCGTCGCCTTTGTGATCGGGGTCATCGTCTTCAGTTGCTCTAACTCAGTCAACACTGTTTGCCAATCGTCGGGCGTACCTTTGGTATCGATTGAAACCGAGTGGTCGGAATAAAACCGCAGAACATCATCGCGCAGCTCCGGAGACGTGAGGTCCAATTTTCGCTCCGATAAGCCCGCCAGCAAGCCGGCATAAGCTTGATCCGCGAGCGAGTATTCCCCTGCCTTGGTCGGCAGCCCACTATCCAAATCGTAGTTGGGCAGCACGAGCGTGTCAGTGCGCACTTGTTCGAGGAAGGCCCGGTACTTATCGACCGTCGTATTGATGCTCTTGATGTATAGATCTTCGGTTTGCGGGGTCGGGTTATTGAATGCCAGCCCTTTGAACGGACCTACCTTTGGCATGTAGCGAAGTAAGGTTGATAAGATGCGCGTGCCCACGCCCGGCTTAACGTAGTCCTTGCCCCACTCCTTTTCGTAACCGGAACGCGAAAGACGATATAGGAACTTGCGTTTTGCGAAATTCGGAGTCTCTCGCATCAAGTACTAGCACTTTTTGGCGCGCTGCCCAGATGGTCACATAGTCGAAACTGGGGCTACTATCCCACCGGGGGAGTTGGGCTGGTCCTGCTCATCGTTGTGCTTCTGTGGGCGACTGGACGGATTTAGGGTCATGCAACCACCGCCTTCATCGCCCGGTCATGCGCATCGTTGTCGGTGGCGCCGGATCTCTGCACACTTCGCAGCGCTGATTGCGGTGTTGCTTCTATGCTGCAGCGGTTTGTCCGCCTACTCCGTTCTGACTCACGAGGAGATCGTGGACCTGGCGTGGGCTGACGAAATCCGCCCCCTGCTGCTTAAGAGGTATCCGGGACTTACAGACGACCAGATCAAAGAGGCGCATGCTTACGCTTATGGGGGTGCTGTCATCCAGGATCTCGGGTACTATCCATTCGGCAGCAAGGATTTCAGCAACCTGGTGCATTACGTTCGAAGTGGAGACTTCGTTCGCGAACTGATCCTAGAGAGTCAAGACGTCAACGAATACGCATTCGCGCTCGGCGCCCTGTCGCACTATGCCTCTGACATTTCCGGTCATCCCGCGGTCAATCAGGCGGTTGCGATTGAGTATCCCAAGCTGCGAGCGAAGTTTGGGAAATCGGTACGTTATGCAGACGACAAGACAGCGCATCTGAAAACCGAATTTGGGTTCGACACCGTGCAGGTCGCGAAAAACCGCTATGCCTCGCAGCAGTACCATGACTTCATTGGATTTCAAGTTTCCACACCTCTGCTCGAGCGCGTCTTCCCCGTCGTATATGGCGTTGAATTGAAAGAAGTGCTCACGCACGAAGACCTGGCCGTGGGATCGTATCGTTTCGCCATCAGTCGTCTGATTCCGCAAATGACTCAGGTCGCACTACAGACCCATAAGAAAGAACCAGAATTACGATCACTATGGTTCCGAACATGTTGCCTCCTCGTTTGCTTATTCAGATGCGACACTCGCCTTCTGGGAGCAGCCTGTATTGACGCTGCTCCCAGTTGGGCCAGCTAGAACGAGATACTGATCGCCACCCCGGCGTCGGGATACCTGCGGTTGTACATGTAATACCCGTTGTCCACGTATGCGACATAGACATCGTCGTTGTCGTACCAATTGTCCCCCCAGTATTCGGGCCACGGGTCAACAGCACTGATCCAGTAGCCGTCGTATTGGAAGCGGGGATATCCGCTGACAACTTCGAAGGGTAAGACCCCGATCCGGAAGCCATGGTCTGGTCCAAAGTATCCACGGTAACGGTCATCAGGAACGCGGTAACCGTGGTAGCCGCCGCGTTGTTGCCACGAGCGGTGATCGGAGTCCCAATGTTGTGAGCGATGCTCCTGCCATGCGCTTTGCTGAACGCGGTGCTGCTGCTCGGTGCGCTGTGGGCGGTCGTTGCTCCGCTGCTGCTGGGCGTGCTCTTCGCGGTTGTTCTGGTCACGGCGTTCCTGCTGGGCGTGCTGTTGCTGCTTGTTCTCGTCGTTTCTCTGCTGTTGCTGAGCGTGCTGTTGTTGCTGGGCGTGCTGCTTGTTCTCGTCGTTTCTCTGCTGTTGCTGAGCGTGCTGTTGCTGCTTGGCGTGGTCCTGCCGCTGTTGTTGCTGGGCATGTTGTTGCTGTTTGTTCTCGTCGTTCCGCTGTGGTTGCTGGGCGTGCTGTTGTTTGTCTTGCGCCTGTCGCTGTTGCGCGTGCTCATGCTGCTGCGGCGAGGGCTTGGCTTGCTCTGGCTTGCTGTCTTGTTTATCGGCGTGGTGCTTTTCGTCTTGTTGTTCCTGAGCATAAGCTGCTGAAGCGATGCTAAGAAGCAACGACAAAGAAGCTGTACTGATGATTCTGGTTATTCTCATAGTTGTCATCTCCATTACGGTCTTTAGTGCAATCGCTTACTGCAAGCTTCCTGTAGTCGCATTGGCCGGGTGTCCGATGGCTTCGCCGGATACGACAAGCTCAACTCTTCGGTTCTGCTGCCGTCCAGCGGCGTTATCGTTCGAGGCTACTGCCAGGCTGTTGCCGAAACCTCTGGCCGTAACCGAGTTGGTCGCGACTCCTTGTTGCACCAGGTAATCACGAACCGAGCCGGCACGATTCTCGGACAGTTTTTGATTCATCGCGTCGCCACCGACATTATCCGTATAGCCGCCGACTGCAATGTCCAGTCCAGGGTAGGCGAGCAGAATACCGGCGACTTTTGCCAGCTTCTCGCGCGCGCCCGGCTTCAACGAATATTTCCCGCTATCAAACAGAACATCGGACATGCTGACGATCAGACCGCGGGCACTGTCGTGCGTCTGAAGGATTGTGTTCAATTGCTCGGACAATCGTGTGCGCATGGCGACTTTTTCGGCTTCCGCTTGTTGCGCGCTCTGCTCTGATTTCAGCGCATTTAATCGAGATTGTTCGGCATCAGCCTGGGCTGCGGAGAGCGCGCTGGCTGATGACGCCTGACTGTCCGCCAGGGCTTTGTCGGAGTCCGACTTGGCATTGGCAGCGTCGGACTGAGCTCTTACGGTTTCAGATTCAGCCTGCGCCTTTGCAGTTTGGGCGTTTGCTGTAGCGGTTTGTGCCTCAAGCGTCGCTGCTTGAGCATTTGCTGTGTCCGACTCAGCCTGAGTCTTGGCGATCTCCGCTCGGGCCTGGTCAGATTCGGCCTGCTCCTTACTGCGGATTGCGTCGTCTGCTTCCGCTCGGGTCTGGGCTTGCGCGTTGGCGGCAGCTTGACGTTCGTTGTCCAGGCGCTCCTCATCTATTTTTCGCACTGTGATTTCGCGAGCATCTTCCGCTGTCTGTACTGCCTCACGGGCCACCGCGATCATGACTTTTCTATCAATGTGCTTGCTAGTCGCAAATCCGTCGACTTTGTCCATCAACCGCACGGCGTGCTGATAGCTGTCGCTGGCATATTGTTCTGCGCCCTCGGATTCTGCAATGCGCACGGCGTTGCGTGCTTCGAAGAACTCCAATGGCAACTCGGTGTTCAGAATTACCGGATCGAACTTATAACCAGTCGGAATGTACCCACCGCGCTCCAGCAGTTCATATTTTGTATGCATCGCCTCGGTAGTCCCCTTGGTGTCCTCGCGAACCACGTTTTCGAGCACGACCACATTGCTGGGCTGACGCACGGCGTAATAAGGCTCCGCGGTGACCACTAAAGCGAAGGCCTGAAGGTCGGTCGTGACATCGAGCTTACTGCGGTGGTTGTCGCCAACTAAGACTTCGCCAAGGTTCACTGCACGGCCCTCGGGCGAGATTGCCCAAAGAATGTAAGTCAGATATTCGTTGCCGAAAGTCGTAGGCTTTTGCAGATCGCCGAACTCGACCTCGATTTCAATGTAGCCTTTCTTGCTTTCTACTTTGGCCTGGCCGTTGGCTGTGGGCATCAGATCTGTGCCGACGAAATCCAGCTTGGTGGCTCCGCCGCGATGCTTGTAATTGACCGCCTGCACGCTGCGGCTGATTACAGTGACCCGGAACGTCGGCGTGTGAGTCATGGGCTCAACGACCAGGTTTGTTTGAGAATTGGTTTGAGCAAATGCGCTCAAACTGAGAGTAAGTCCGGCTGCTAACAAAAGCTTTGTTTTCATGGTGCTCCTTCAGGCAGATGTCTGCCGTGTTACCTCGTTATCGATCTTGGTTGGTACATTCAACTTTAAGACTGGTTTCCACGCTGTCCGAATCATGTTTGCCGGAGAGGTCGCGGCAGCACACGGCCGCAGCACACGGATGAAGAATGCCGATTAGCTGGATGTGGTCGTTGGCGGCCGTTGATCGGAGCCGGCCTGCAGCGGCCTAAGAATGAGAGCTACGAATCAGCGGTCGCGGGCTCTGTTTACACACTCAGGAGATTAAAGAATGACAGGTGCAGGCTCTCGTGTCTGAGCAAGATAGCTCACATGTAGAAGAATGCAGGGAACACAAAACTGCATGCCTCATGTCAAATCAACGAAACGTCAGCGTGCCTAATCGCTTCAGCGGTGCGGGGTCGTAACCATTGACGATGGGCGACAGCGTGCGATAGGGATCTGGCAATACAAATTCTTGCCCACAATCGAGGCAGACCTTGTACGTCCGTTTCTGGATTGTGAACACGCGGCTCAAGTGACCGTGGTGACAGCAAAACGCGAACTGAAACATGCGGAATAGCAGTTTCATCGGTCCTGATCTCGCCTCCGCTCGCTGCTTCCATTGGCGTCCAACCAATTCAGCAGGGTGCGAACGCTGCTACGAGCCAGGGCGATCGAGCAGTCCGCAGCTCCGTAATAAATATTGATGGCGTCGCCATCGGCGTCCATCGTGTACCCGCACGGGAACACGACGTCGTCCACGTCGCCGTGACGCTCGTAGTCGGCCTCCGGCCCAAAGATCCACGAATCGCCGCGCAGCAGACACTTTTCCGGATTCTCAAGCTCGAACAAAGCCAGGCCCAACCTGTACAAGCAGCCGGAAGGCGTGTGCCGTACTCCGTGATAGAGCACGAGCGATCCTCTAGCGGTCTCGATCGGTGGCGGCGACAAACCAATCTTATTCGCATCCCACCAGGCGCCCCGACGCGCTTCCAATATCAACCTATGCCTACCCCAATGACGCAAGTCGGGAGAATAGGAGATCCACATATGCGAGCCGAGTGGAGTCATGGGTCGATGAATGAGTGCCCAATACCCGTCGATTCTCCGTGGCAAGAGCGCGGAATCCTTGTCGTCCGGTGGCATGATAACGCCGTATCGCTCGAAGCTGCGAAAGTCCTTGGTCAAGGCCAACGATACTCCGGGACCGCCGCGCGAATACGACGTGTAAGTGATTGCGTACTGCTGCAGTTCAGGGACGAAGGTGATGCGAGGGTCTTCAATCCCCCAGAGTTCTTCGGGATATTCTTTCGGACTCGACAGCAATGTTGGCTCACTATCAATCGCCCAGCTATCGACGCCGTTTCGAGAGCGGGCGGCACAAAGGTGGGATATACCGCGTCGATCCTCTACCCGGCACAACAGCAGGGTCGATCCATCGGCCAACAATGTCGCACCTGCGTTAAAGACGCTGTTGATCGAGTAAGGCCAATCTTTTGCGGTTAGGATCGGATTACTGGGATGCCGAAGCAGAAGAGGTTCGTAACGAGTTGTTATGGCAACGCTCATAAGATTTCACGACCAAATTCACAGTACATTTGCAGTTTCACGACTGTTATTGCAGGCGATGAATAGATCACGCGGTGATTGTGGATGATTAGCTTCTCGCAGCGAGCACATTTCGACCAATGCCATCAGGAATGCCAATGTCGACTCTGCTCCCTGGTTTTCATTTACGCGCTCTGGGTGCAGACCGTCTCGGCAACCACCAGTGATGGGATCATACAGGGCAATTTGCAAATCATTGTTCCCCAGGAACCAGTTGAATGCGGACCAGGCCTCTTTGAGCCATCGATCCTCTCCGGTCGCGCGATAAGCCTCCAGGCATGCGGAAACGGCTCCCCCGGCTTCCACCGGTTGTTGGTCGAAGCGCGCTTTCTCGTGTCCCTTGCGATAGAACCCTTGTGAGCCGACGGGCACAAAATGATCATGCTCCTGGGAACGCTGTATTTCGGTCAGCCAATTCAGCGCTCCGAGAGCGGCCGATATCATCAGGCTATCCGAGCTGCGATGGCCGGCAATTAAAACCGCTTGTGGCAGTCTGGCGTTGGAATAAGCCAGAACATCCTCAAACCAGTTCCAGTCCGGACACTGGTTCGAACCGTAGAGTTCAAGCAGCCGAGTTGCCAGGACTGATCTCATCTGTTGCGCATCGCGATCGCCTGGAAAGGAGTCGAGGTACTCCTGTATCCCGAGCAGGGCGAACGCCCATGCACGGGGGCTGGTGAAGGCAACGACCGCCGGCACAGCAGTTTCGAAAAGACGTCCCGCCGCACCTCGGAGCGCCTGATTTTTAGAGCGTCCCAGAACCGTTCCTAACGCCCACAGCGCGCGGCCATGACTATCCTCTGAGCCGGCGGCTTCCGTCCATTTGCGTTCATAGGTAAGGAAATTTCTGAACCTTCCGTTTTCCGGATTGAACGCAAGGCCCAGAAACGCCAGGTACCGCGAAGCAAGTTTTTCAATTCCCTCCGACTCGGTTCCTCCAAGTTGCTCGATCAGGACGGCTAGAAGGAGCGCGCGTGCATTATCGTCGGTGGCATATCCTTCGCTGTAATTCGGTACAGAGAAGGTTGCGTGCTGGAGCATGCCGGTATCGTCGGTCAGCCGATGCAAGTGGTCGAGTTTCAGCGCTGGCAACTGGTCAAGGCATTTGTCCGGCGACCCATCCGCGAACATCGCGCGCGGCTGTCGCGAGCGGTCAACGCGAGCTTGCTCAAAACTTGCCATGTACCCCTGCGCCACACTTTTCCAGACCATGTCCCGTGCATAGAGGTATGCACGTTTTCGCATAGCGTGCCGTATTGCCGGAGTATCCAACAATTCGACGGCCTTTCGCGCGATCGCGTCCGAGTCCTGAAAAGGAACCAGCGCGCCTCGGTGATCGTCCAATAACTCGATCGCATGCCAATAAGGAGTCGAGATGATCGCCTTGCCCGCACCTAACGCATAAGCAAGCGTCCCCGAAACAACTTGGGCCTCATGGCGATACGGAGTGATATAGATGTCCGCTGCGCCGATGAATGCAACCATCTCCTCAGGGCTTACGAAGCGGTCATGGAAGATCACGTTCGCCTCCACTCCGACTTCCTTCGCCAAAGCCTGCAAGTACGATCGGTAGCGATCGCCCTCGCGGCGAAGAATATGAGGGTGGGTCGCGCCTGCGACTATGTAAACCACGTTCTTGTGCTTCGCCAGGATTTGCGGCAAGGCCTGTATCACATTTTCGATTCCCTTATTTGGAGAAAGCAGGCCGAACGTGAGCAGAACGGCCTTTCCCTCGACTCCAAAGCGGTCCTTGTAGAAATTCGGATCCAGGAATGGCAAATCGGGAACGCCATGCGGAACCATGTCGATCTTGTTGCCAGGCACTTTGAAGATCTCTTGCAGAAATTGGGATGAGAGCTGACTCATGACGATCAGACGATCTGATATTGAAGCGATTTCTTCCATCACCAGTCGTTGATCGGGATTCGGTTCGCGAAGCACCGTATGAAGGGTAGTTATGACGGGCATCTTGAGGCGACGAAGCAGACTCAAGATGTGACTACCAGCGGGCCCCCCGAAGATTCCGTACTCGTGCTGCAGGCATACCAAATCGAAATTGGTGAAATTCAGGAAGTCAGCCGCTTGTTCGTAAGACGACAGATCGTCCTGCTGAAGTGCGAGTCTCACCCGCGCCGGGTATGCATAGCCCGATTCCGTATCATTGACTGGGACTGCGAACAGTCGTGCTGCGCCATACTCCGCAGAAATTGCTTCACACAAATCAGTGGTAAAGGTGGCGATCCCGCACTGGCGGGGAAGGTAGTTGCCAACTACGGCGATCCGACTCGGCAGCCCGGCGCCAGAGCGCGGCTGAATCGGCGCTGCAGGCACTTTGTGCGACACCATAGGGTGCTTCTTAACCAATTCGCGGATTCCGGTCGAGGGCACTGTTTCAATTTGTGACATCACTTGTCCCAGGATTGCGCGGAGCTGCGTTGCGAAGGTGGTTTCGAGAACGAGTAGCACTCGTCAGGGTCGAATCAAGGTGGGCAATATCCGTTCATTTCGCCCATCTGTGTAGAAATTCTTTCTCGCGGACAGTAATCTTCCATCTTTAGTATCAGGTTATTGGGGAAGAAAGACTGGTCAAAATTGACCAGACCTTCGGATCGCTGGGAATTGTCCAGATAAGTTATTCTGATGATATGGATCATCTTTCAGTTCTTCGGGACAAGATTGGGCATCTTCGAGAAGAGATTAGTGACATTCAACGATTAAATGAGGAGTTTCGGCGTGAGGGCGGGAATGGAGCAGAGGCTCAAGTCGCTCACGGACAAAGGAAATGGACGCCTGCAAGCCATCCAGCATGAGCTTGTTCGACTCGGAGAGCTTGGTCGCAAAGTTGTTTCGACAGAACAAATGAGAGAAAAGCACCGCATTCGGCTGCATCTCGTCAGCAGAACGCGCATCGTAGCGTCCCCATAGTCTAAGCGCCCACACATGAGGCGGCTGCTTGCTTGATTCTGCCTTGCTCCTCGAATACACTCCGCTGGTATGCGATCCCTGTTCCTTCCGTTCTCATTCCAGCCGCTCAATACGTGCGAATGTCCGACGACGCACAACACGCCGAGGATGGCTAACAAGAAATTAACGATACACGCCCTCAATCCTTCGCATGATCCGCTCCGCCCATCGCACCGCAGCACTAGCAATTAACGATTCTGCCCTGGGGCTCGGGCGAGATTCCTGCAGGTCTTCAAGGTTTTTTCAGATGTCGCGTGCTACTACGATACCGGCCACGACCCTTCATTCTATTTCTTCCTTCCATGAGAAGGCGCTGTAGTGTTAGCCGAAGTTTTTGGGTTTGGGCTTCGATTGTGTGACTTCGTTTTCTAGCGGAGGAGTCTTAGGTAGACGGGCAAGGGTTCAGTCACAGGTCGAGCGAAGCGAGCCGACGGGAAGCCTTGACGGGTTCCTTGGCCGTCTGCACCATTCGCGGAAAAACGAAGGCCAGAGACTACAGCCCCATCTCCAAATCTCGGAATCGCGATTGGCGCGGGAACCGATTGTGCTTGTGATAACCGATCCCGAACCTCTCGGTCGCCCAGACGACCTGGGCAGGGGTCTTTTGAGGATTCAAGGGCCATGCGTCGAATGACGGCAGTATTCAACGCATAACTTGCGTTTAATTTTGCCACTCGCGTCGAATGTCTTGTATAATCTACGCAAGAGGTGCGTAGAATGGCTGGGTATATCCACGCTCAAGAAGACTGGCCCCTGTTTCGTTGGAACCGCGAGGGCTTGTCAGAGCGGCTAGCGCGTGTACGGCACGAGCAAGGCCGCTTGCTGGGACGCATGGAAGCACTAGGTTTCAAGCTACGTCAGGAAGCTGTGCTCCGCACCCTCACGGAAGACGTGCTCAAGAGCAGCGAAATCGAGGGGGAAAAGTTGGACGCGGAGCAGGTCCGTTCCTCGATTGCGCGTCGTCTCGGTATGGACATTGGTGGCCTTAAAGCTGTGGATCGGAACGTGGAGGGAGTTGTTGAAATGATGCTGGACGCCACGCGTCACTTTGATCAGCCGCTTACTGCAGAACGGTTGTTCGCGTGGCATGCATCCTTGTTCCCGACCGGACGCAGTGGCATGAGGCGGATTAGGGTCGGAGCGTGGCGAGATGACAACGGAGATCCAATGCAGGTGGTCTCCGGGCCGATGGGCAAAGAACGTGTTCACTTCGAGGCACCAATCGCGAAAAGACTGGACCCCGAGATGGGGACTTTCCTCGATTGGTTCAACGGAAACACGGAGGGCGATTGGGTAGTAAAGGCAGGGCTCGCGCATCTATGGTTCGTCACGATCCATCCCTTCGAGGACGGCAACGGTCGTATCGCCCGAGCCATCGCCGATATGGCCCTCGCGCGATCCGAACAAAGTTCACAACGGTTCTACAGCATGTCGGCCCAAATACGCGAAGAGCGTGCGGACTACTACGACATTCTGGAGCGGACGCAGAAAGCGACCATGGACATCACGCCATGGATGGATTGGTTCTTGCAATGTCTGGGGCGCGCCATCGACGGAGCAGAAGCTACCCTGGGAACCGTGCTCTCCAAAGCGCGTTTTTGGGAGACCTTTGGGGACGCTCTGCTAAATGAACGACAGCGTCTTGTCGTTAATCGCTTGCTCGATGGTTTCGAGGGAAAGCTCACTACGATGAAGTACGGTAAGCTCGCGAAATGTTCACACGACACTGCATTGCGTGACATCGCCGCACTTGTTGAACGCGGTATCCTGGTGCGAAATCCCGAAGGTGGGCGCAGCACGAGTTACTCGCTTGCCAAGGTCACGTAAGAACCTTGGAGAACCGACTCTGATATTACCGCCGTCCCAGTTCGTGCTTTCGGTCCACGACTGAGGCTGGTCTTTCAAGCACGAACGGGTCGAGCCGGTCCGCTGCCCGTGTAGCCCACTCAATCCACTCGCGGTATTTCGGTTGTTTCTCAGCAGGCCATAATCGTGATTTCTCCGTGTATACCGCTATGAATTGTCGCATTCGTTCCGCGCGTTCCCAGTCTTCAAGCCAGTCATTAAATTCCGTCAGCCTTTTCTCCTCTTCCTCAATATCCTTCTGTAGCTGCGCTAGCTCCTGCGCTCGTTTCTGCTGCTCCAGTTCGTGCCGCTTTCGTTTCCTCTTCTTTTTGCCTAAGGACGACGGCAGTGCGTATCAGACCGGCGACAAAATCGGGGATTCGGCTCTCAATCCTTTGGACTTTGGCATCACTCCATCTCGTCCGCAACGCACGGGTATCCCACGTTCCCGAGTGGATGACCAAAGCCAACATTCCCGAGGGTTCGTATGTAACGGCCTGATCGTAATCCCAACGATCCGTAGGATTCGGCACCCGCAACCTTTCTGATCGGCTCTTCTATACTGAAAGAAATGCGCTGCCCTTGGATAAGAGCGGTAGTGTCGCCCTGCTCTGATATCTCCACGCTGAAATTCTGCATCTCCAAAACAGACAATACTTGCGGTATGACCTACAAGGCCCGATCAAGCGTCCCTTCAGTGACCTGAACGTTGAGCCCGCCCATCTCCCGCGGCAGCAATATTCCGTGCTCGTTTTTGCGGCTGCGACTGCGAAGTTGACTTGCAGTGCGCCGAATCAGATCATGGGCCTGGGCAGCGTTTTCGCGCGGGGGATTTAACGACCCGGACGACAGCAGTTGGTCTATCACGACAAGCTCGGGATTGTTCTGATCAGGGGTGTTCTGCTTGAGTTGGGCCCGTGCAGACCGATAAACAATCGGGACCCTATGTAGTATCGGCAGGGCTGGCTTGGCGACACCGGCTTTACCGTGAGCCAGCTTAGCCCAATGCCCGCGGCCTGACACGGGTACTGACAATTTACCGCACGCCTTCCCCAGAGCAACGGCGGATACGCCATATTGCTCAGCCACTTTTAACAGTGGTTTCTCCCAGACCTTCTGATAAAGCTCTTTGCGATCGTATTGCAGTGACATGATTGACTCCCCCTCCCTGGAGATAATCGTCAGCGTAAGGATTACGGACTTCCGCGTGGATTCGATCACAGCCGTTTATATGCAGGAGCGCGCGACTGGCGGGCCATCGACGGCACTCCGTTGAGACTAATTCCAAGTCGTGAAATGTGATGGCTCGCCGGCGCGAGATGCTCCCTTATCCGAGGTGTACCCAGAAGCTTATGAATTTGCTCAGCAGGACATGCGTTGTATTTGTGGAATAGTTGAAGTAGTTCGATAGTTACCGCAGGCTCACATTCACAAAGCGTACCGCGAAGCGATGTCACATGGCTCGGTTCAGTCGGATTCCACACAGCGCCGTGGGCAAGGAGTTCCTGTACGCATTCCAGAGCGCCGGAGGCCTCGTACTTCGATGCGAGTCGCTTGCCGCCGTAAGGATCAAAGCGCTTAAAGCTCAGGCGCCATAAGCACATGTCTAGCGCCGAAGATCCGCCATTCGCCCTGTCGTCTGTTTTTGCCCCGATCTCTAGCAAATATTGAAGAGCATCTTTCCGACCCGAAATGGCAGCGCAATGAAGCAAGTCTTCGAGATTATCGCGTCCCGCTTCAGGTTTGAGCTTCTTCAGGACTTCGACATTCCCGGCGTAAGACGCCTGTTGTAGGCCGGACGTATAACACTCTGGATCATTTGTGTACTCCTCTTCAAGGCTTGGTCCCATCGACCGAGCGTCTGCTTTTGCCCAAAGCATAAGACTGATCCACTTCATGTCGCCGTTGGAACAAAAGTAGCGTAGGGCAATGTTCGCCTGCTCTTGCAACGCATCGGCTTGCTCAGGATGAATTTGCTTACAGTCCAGAAATGCACGCAAGGCAGTCCGCACCTTGGCGCCAAAAGCAACTGCAAAAGGAGAATCTTTAACTGGATCGGGCCCCATGGTCCAAGAAAAAGCGGATGAGCCTCGGCTCCCAAGTTAGCAAGACGTGGGCAAATGGTACCGAAGTGATCTGCGCTCCGTTTTCAACCAGCAGTTCAACAAGGTCGAGTCGCCGCAAGGAAATTGCGCTTTCTAGCGCGGCATTCTTTGAGGCCTGGTCGCTTTCGTACCTGGAAATCAGCTCGACGAGACTGTGAAATCCATTCCCCGCAACCAACGCAATCATAAGGTTACAGGCAAGTGGCAAATCGCTCGACTCGGAGCGAGCAGCTGGCGGTGGATGTTGGCCGTCGCAGCGATTCCATCGCTCGCGTTTCTGTTTGGATTGCTTCTGATTCCTGAGAGTCCGCGCTGGCTGGTCACCAGAGGCCGCCGCGACGAGGGCGAGCGTGTTCTGTCCCGAATCTTCGGCGAGCAGACCGCAAAGGAACAGGTCAAGGCTGTTGAACAAGCGGCAGCGGGCGAGGAGGGTTCGTGGCATGAACTGCTTTCGCCGAAGATACGCAAGCGTCTTGAAGTTGGAATGTTGCTTGCGCTTTTCTCGCAAATTACCGGCATCAACACCGTGCTCTACTACGGCTCAATCATCGCAAGCGAGCACTTCCCCGGACAATCGACGAGCATGGCGCTGATCGCAAACGTAATTATCGGAACAGTCAATTTCTTGTTTACCATTGTCGCCATGGTGTTTCTCGACCGCTGGGGCAGACGCGCGATCTTGATGATCGCGAGCGGAGGGATGGGAATCGCGCTCACGTTTCTAGTGATCGGCTTGAATGTTCCGGGAATCTCGCCTTTACTGATGCTGGCGTGCATCCTACTTTATGTTGCCTTTTTTGCCCTCGGCATGGGCCCCGGTCCTTGGCTGATTATCTCCGAGATCTTTCCTACAAAGGTACGAGGTCGAGCCGCCTCGATCGCGACGTCGACTCTCTGGTCGGGCACACTTCTGGTCACGCTTACATTTCTCAGCTTGGTGAAGGTCCTGAACCTCTGGGGAACATTCGCGATCTATGGCGCGCTTTCCTTTGCTTGCCTTATTTTCGTTTGGAAGATGGTTCCTGAAACGAAGGGTCGTACACTCGAGCAGATTCAACAGGCGTGGAGCAGGTAGAGCTGGATTGTTTTCGAATGGGGAATAATTCAAGGAGTCATCTTCAGGTGAAAGCCTTAGCCATTGATTTTGGGGGAACACACGCAACCTGCGGTTTAGTCGAAGATCGTGTTCTCCTCGGGCACGAGACGATTGATACTAATTCCGCAAAGAGTATCCAGGCGGTGCTACCGCGGATTTGTGATACGTGCCGCGGACTCATGCAACGGGGAGGACTTTCACCCGGTGACATTGCAGGCGTCGCAATCGGATTTGCCGCACTTGTTGATTCCCGCGTGAACCGAGTCCTCTCAACGGACGGTAAGTATGAGGACGTCAAAGACATCGATCTTGCAAAATGGATCCACGAAAATGTTGGATTGCCAGCACGGATTGAGAACGATGCACGCATGGCCCTGTTGGGAGAATCCTACGCTGGCGCGGCGCGTGGCTTTAGTGATGTCGTAATGATGACGTTAGGCACTGGCATTGGCGGGGTCGCAATGATCGAGGGGAAGTTGCTTCACGGAAAGCATGCGCAAGCAGGCTGTTTGGGCGGGCACATTCCGGCAGTATTCAATGGACGGCGATGCGCTTGTGGGGCGGTCGGCTGTGCAGAAGCTGAAGCGAGTGGCTGGTCGCTTCCCTTGATACTAGGGGATTGGCCCGGAGCTACAGACAGCGTGTTGTCGAGATATTCGAACGTCGGATTCAAGGAACTTTTTGAAGAAGCTGCAAGTGGGGACAAGGTGGCGGTTGCGATCCTGGACCGCTGTTTGAACATCTGGGCGGCCACTGCCGTTGGGCTGGTCCATGCGTACGATCCGGAGATGCTTGTGATCGGCGGTGGTGTAATGAAGAGCGCAGACGTTGTCATTCCTTACGTCGAATCCTATGTGCACAAGTATGCGTGGACGCCCTGGGGCAAGGTTCAAGTCCGTGCCGCCGAACTTGGCAACCATGCCGTACTCATGGGAGCAGTTCCGCTTTTGTCACAAACCCCGCAGCCCATGAACGAGGATTCTGTTTGTTAGCCGCTTTACCTAGATGGCGACGGGAGATTTCATGAGAGGCATGATCAATTTGTTGCTGCTTGTTCTTTCATTGCTGGCACCGCTCAACGCGCAAACTTACGAGCCGACCTGGGACTCGGTCGATAAGCGCCCCATACCTGCCTGGTTCAGCGACGCGAAGTTCGGAATTTTCATTCACTGGGGAACGTATTCGGTGCCCTCTTATGCTCCCGTAATTCCCGGCAAACTGGCTTACGCCGAGTGGTACTGGAATGCAATGACCAATGGCAAGAGCAATCCGAACGCCGACGAATTGCAAAAAGGAACCTGGGCATTTCATCAAAAGGTATATGGTGCGGATTTTCCATACCAAAACTTTGCGTCACAGTTTAAGGCTGAGTTGTTTAATCCCGACCACTGGGCTGAGGTCTTTGCGAATTCAGGGGCGAAGTACGTCGTGCTGACGTCGAAGCATCACGAAGGTTTCGCGCTCTGGCCCAGCAAAGAAGCATCCGCAACGTGGGGGCGCCCGTGGAATGCCGTAGAGATCGGTCCGAAGCGCGATTTGCTTGGCGATCTCTCGCAGGCTGTCCGTCGCAAAGGCCTGCGAATGGGTTATTACTACTCGCTCTACGAGTGGTACAACCCGCTCTGGCTGTACGACAAACCGCGCTATGTTCGCGAGCACATGTTTCCGCAGTTCAAGGATCTGGTCACGCACTACAAACCATCCATTATCTTCAGCGATGGTGAATGGGAGCTGCCTTCAGCCGACTGGCACAGCGCTGAATTGTTGGCTTGGCTTTATAACGACTCACCGGTGAAGGATGAGGTGGTGGTGGACGATCGCTGGGGCAGTGACACCCGCCACAAACACGGTGGTTATTGGACGACCGAATACACCGCTGGAATGAGTGGTGTTGAGCATCCGTGGGAAGAAAGCAGAGGTATGGGCGTGAGTTATGGCTATAACCGCGCCGAAGATCTCAACATTTATCATACCGGCCGCGAACTGGTGTTCATCCTTGTCGACACCGTCAGCCGAGGCGGCAACCTGTTACTCGATATAGGTCCAAAGGCCGATGGCAAAATCCCAGTCGTCATGGAAGAGCGGCTCACACAAATGGGGAATTGGCTCAGGACAAACGGCGAGGCAATCTACGGCACTAGGCCATGGAAGAACGCGCGTCAGTGGACCGCCGGGGAGGTCCCTAAGATCGAATACAACAAGGAGTACTCCTCCGCGTACGATGTGACCAAGCTAATCGAAAAACCTTCGAACGGAAAAGCATCGATTGAGGCGTTCTTCACCTCGAAGGGCAGCGATGTTTATGCGATCGTGCCTCAGTGGTCGGGGCAGAGTCTGGTTATTAGAGACATACGCTCCGCGAAGTCCGTTAACTTGCTCGGCTCAAACACGCCGATAAAGTTCAGAGCGTCAAAGAGTGGGCTCTCGATCCAACTTCCAGACTTGCCTGAGGATCTTCGTCAGCAGGCGGCCTGGGTGTTGAGAATAAGCCACTGGTTGTAGAGAAATGTTTTGAATTGCGAGGCCTATTCAAGTGGTGTAGCTCGAATTGCACGCTGCGAATGTAGGCGTGGCGTAACTAAGTAACCGAGTGGAGAATGCGGATGGCGATGCCATTGCTACAAAATCGAGATAAGAAGCTGGTTGAGATCGCGCGCTCTGTCGGGTGCGAATCAGATGCTGCTTTGAGCAAAGCCTTTAAGAGAGTCGTTGGTGTCGCACCTCGTGAATACCGACAGAATGGCGCAGATCGAGATCACCTGGGATAGGCGTCCAGGGTTGGCACGGACGGTCTGTGTTATCGCGCCGAATAGTCGGCCCTTGTTGATCGAACAGAATTCGCTAATTGTTGGTAACGCAATGCTTCTCCCTGCTGCTCAAATCTGGGTCCAATTAGGATCCATTAGCAGTATCTGAATGTTCCTTGCGGCTCTAAACTCGGCTATCAGTGCCGTAGAAGTTTAGTTAGTTGTGTTCAAAAGACACTCTTTCACGGCAGACGTCACTAGCTAACGATGGAGCGAACTTATACGCATCGCATGGCCACCTGTCCATTGGCTGTCCAATATCGATTCGGTCCAGCCCGGAGACAGGGGTGACAGAATGTACCGGTCACATAGGTAACACTTTTGGGCCGAAGGGATTTTCCAGAGGTTCCAGAACTCTGGTCTCCAAGTCAAAGTAATTCAGATCATAATCCATAAAGCTGACCAGCCAGATATCGTCGTGGACTTCCTTGATGCCGACCGCCTGGCCGGCAAAGACCTGGCTGAAGTTGATCTTTTTGTTGCCCAGACAGATGCGGCCGCAGCCAGTGACCACGATGGTTTTGTCGTGGAAGGTGCCCCCAGATTACGGGTTGCAGTAAACTCGAACGCGCATGCGCGTTCAGCCCGCAAGCGATTCTGCGTTGTTCATCAGCTTCGGGGATTCCATTTCAATGGAAGCCCATCGCTCTGTGCTCTCTTTATTTAATGCGATTCAGGGGCTGCGGGATCCCCGCATCTGGAATCTTCATCCGGCGTACAGCTCGCTGCTCATCGACTTTGATCCCCTTTGCCTTACCCATGAGGAACTCGAAAATCTTCTGGCACCATTGCTTGCCGAATCTAATCAGCCGAGCCTTGCGGGTGCCCGCCAGGTCGAGGTTCCCGTTTGCTACGATCCAGAGTTTGCTCCCGATCTTGTGACGGTTTCGGAGCATTGCCACCTCACTGAAGAGCAAGTCATCGCCATGCACACGGGAGGCAACTACTTTGTTTACTTTCTTGGATTTTCGCCAGGCTTCGGTTATCTGGGCGGACTCGCAAGTCAGTTGTATGTTCCTCGCCTGGTCACACCGAGACGGCAGGTTCGGGCCGGGTCGGTCGGGATTGCCGGCGCCCAGACCGGAGTCTATCCCAACGATTCTCCTGCAGGTTGGCAACTGATCGGACGGACGCCGTGGCGAATGTTCGATCCCCGCGCCGATCCGCCTTCTCGATTGCAGCCCGGAGACCGGGTGCGCTTCCATCGCATTGACCACGACGAATTTGATCGCGTCCGCCTGGAGCAGGAATAAGGCCGATGATTCATATCATCAAGCCAGGGCTGCTAACCACGATTCAGGACCTCGGACGCCGGCACTACACGCATCTTGGCCTGTCGCCTGCCGGGGCTGCCGATTCCGTTTCTTTTCAAATCGCAAATCGATTAGTCGGAAACTACGCAAACGCTCCTGCATTGGAGATCACCCTGCTCGGTCCGACACTCGAGTTCGAAATTGCGGCAACGATCGCGATTTCGGGTTATGGAACCAGTGAGTCCTTGCCGATCAATAAGGCTCTCGAGGTTGATGCCGGAACCAGGCTCGTTGTCGGATCGCTTGCGGCCGGCGCGCGAGCTTATCTCGCAGTTCGTGGCGGGTTCGAGATTGCCGAAGTAATGGGCAGTTGCTCGACTTTTCTTCCAGCAAAGATTGGCGGATTTGAAGGCCGGGCGTTGAGGTCGGGAGACAAACTCGCGATCGGCGATCGAATCCAAGGTGGCCCTCGCAGACTCTCGTCATCTTTTTACGGAAAACTACTCTCGCATGGCCTTCCCATCCGCGTTACGCCCTCCCTGCAAACGGATTGCTTCGACCAGGAAGCCACTGATCGTTTCTATCAACAGCCATTTACTATCACTGATCAATCGAATCGCTCGGGATTGAGGCTCGCCGGTGAGCCGATTTTATCCGCCAAAGGTGGCGAACTGCTTACCGAAGGCATTGCGCTCGGGGCCGTTCAGGTCCCGCCCGACGGTCAGCCAATCATACTTTTTGTTGATCAGCAAACCACCGGTGGTTATCCCAAGATTGCCAATGTCATCTCGGCGGATATTCCCCGCATCGGGCAGCTCCGCCCGCGCGACGAAGTAAAATTCCAATCTGTGAGCCTGGCGCAGGCGGCAGAGCTGTTGCGTGAGCAGGAAAGCGCGTTGAGTGAGGCGGTTTCCTGATGAGCAAAATCTTTTCGTGGAGGAGTGAGGGAAGGGAATTCGCATGCCTCCGCTGACCATCGATCTCAACGCCGATCTCGGGGAATCTCCCGAGCGTCTCGCCGATGGCAGCGATGCCCAATTGATGCGCTATGTTACATCCGCCAGTGTCGCATGCGGGGGACACGCCGGCGACGCCCTGACCATGCAGCAAACTCTCGAACTGGCGCGGCAGAACAGTGTCGCAGTGGGCGCCCATCCAAGTTATCCTGACCGCAATAACTTTGGACGGATTGCGCTTAACATTCCGGTTGCGGACCTTCAGAATTCGATTACCGATCAAATCAACGAGCTTGTTGCAGTTGCTCGCCGCCTGAGAATGACAATCGTTCACGTCAAGCCGCATGGGGCTCTATATCACTCTTGCAACCGCGATGAAGAGATTGCTCGCGCACTCGGACGCGCGACGCTGGCGATTGATTCCCGTATGATCCTCATAGGGCAGGCAGGGGCAGCATGCCTCGGCATCTACCGCGAAATGGGCCTGCGCACTGCGGCGGAGGCCTTCGCAGACCGCGCCTATGAAGCCGACGGCAGCTTGCGTAATCGCGATCTCGCCGGAGCCCTGCTTGATTCCGCAGATCGCGCTTCCGAGCAAGCAGTCTACCTGGCAACGCAAGGAAGGGTGCTTGCCACTTCCGGTTCTGAACTTGCGGTCTCTGCTGACACCGTTTGCGTTCATTCAGATACTCCCGGCTCTGCGGCAATCGCGCGCGCCATCAGGGAACGACTCGCGGTGGCAGGTGTTGCGGTTCGAGCGCTCCGAGTCTGACTTGATTCGTCATCCTCCTCGGCCCTGGTCATTATTGTTTTACAATCGCGAATTGCCTACGTTTTGAATCTCCGGGCAAGATCGAGGCATCTTTTGGTAGCAGGCGACTTTGAGAAAAGGACTGTCAGGCTCCGAGCACATTTAATTCTGCCGCAACAAAGGTAATACGTAACTTTCGTGATTCGCTGGATGTTGAGAACGGTTCATGTTTGAGAGCATTCTCTGCCAAGTCACCGAGTACGATGCCGACGTGCTTGAAACTCTCATTGAGTTGGCCGTCGAGATAGCCCGTGAAGGTCGCGAGGGCCGGCGTATCGGCACTCTGTTTACGCTTGGAGATGAACAGGCCGTGCTAGCCAAATCGCGCCCTCTTATTTTAGATCCTTTGTTTGGACACCCGGAGTCGCTGCGCACCCTTAACAATGCCAGCCTGCGTGGAACCATAAAGGAACTGGCGCAACTCGATGGCGCGTTTGTCGTCAGCCGTGACGGAGTAGTCATGTCGGCGTGCCGTTATCTCGATGCGGTCACCTCCGAAGTCGATATGCCCCTGGGACTCGGCAGCAGGCACATTGCCGGTGCGAACATGAGTGCTGTAACTAATGCCGTGAGTATCGTGGTTTCTGAAAGTTCGGTGGTGCGGCTCTTCTGTCACGGAAAGCTGGTCGGAGAAATCATTCCCGAGTTGTGGATGATGGACCACACCGTCCAACTGCGTGGTCCGGTGAAGAAGGAAACCTATGGTGAGTTGACCGTGCTTACTCCGAATGTCAGCCGTGCCTCCACAGTGAAGTAAATTCGTTTTGTTTTACTCTTTAAAAACGATACGCGAGAGCAGTCATGCCGAAACCCATATTGCTGAGTGTTGATGATGATTCTGATGTTTTGCGCGCCATCGAACGCGACCTGCGTTCGCACTACGGCGGCGAATATCGGGTAATGGGCAGCGATTCTCCCGAAGGCGCGCTCGATATCCTTAAGCAGCTTAAAGTGCGGAACGACGCCGTTGCCCTTTTGCTTGCCGACCAGCGCATGCCGCGCATGGATGGAGTCGAATTCCTACAGGAGGCCACACGTATTTATCCCGATGCCAAGCGTGCACTTCTGACTGCATATGCTGACACTTCCGCTGCCATCAGTGCAATCAATGACGCCGGCATTAACTACTTTTTCTTGAAACCGTGGGATCCTCCTACTGAGCGCCTATACCCGCAATTGGACGACTTGCTCGATGATTGGCAGGCTTCATACAAGCCTTCTTTCGAGGGTATTAGAGTCCTGGGAACACGCTGGTCGCCGCGTTCCTACGAGTTGCGCGACTTCCTCGCGCGCAATCACGTTCCGTATCAATGGATCGACGTTGAATTCAGCGCGAATGATCCGGAGACCAAGAGACTATTGGAAGTTTTGGGCCCAGAGGCATCCAGCCTTCCTGTTGTGCTGTTTCCTGATGGCACCAAGTTGCTCGAAAGCCTTCCCGCGCAAGTTGCGGCAAAAGTTGGTTTCGTTACCCGTGCGCAGACCTCGTTTTACGATCTTGCAATCGTCGGCGGCGGGCCTGCGGGCCTGGCGGCTGCCGTGTATGGAGCTTCTGAAGGTCTGCACACGGTCATCATTGAGCGCGAAGCCCCTGGCGGTCAGGCTGGCATGAGTTCGCGAATCGAAAACTATCTTGGTTTTCCGACCGGTTTGAGCGGCGGCGATCTCGCCCGTCGCGCGGTGGTACAGGCGAAGCGCTTTGGAGTCGAAATCCTTGCTCCCCAGGAAGTTGTTTCTGCTCGACTAGAGGGGCCTTACCGAATTCTCAAATTAGCCGATGACAGCGAACTCTCCTGTCACGCCTTGATGATCGCGACCGGAGTTCAATGGCGCCGGCTCGAAGCGCCAGGCATCGATCGGCTTCAAGGCGCGGGTGTTTATTACGGAGGCGGCGCGACTGAGGCTTTGTCGTGCAAGGGCGAAGTCATCTATATAGTTGGCGGCGCCAATTCTGCGGGACAGGCCGCCATGAACTTTGCAAAGTATGCCGAACGAGTAGTCATACTCGTGCGCGGAACTTCGCTTGCCAGTACCATGTCGCAGTATCTGATCGACCAGATTGAGCGAACCCCCAACATCCAGCTATGGACGCACGCCAACGTGGCCGAAGTGCACGGCGAATCGCACCTGGAGGAAATCTCCATCCTCTGTTCGGATACTAATAAGGTTGAAAGAGTCCCGGCCAGCGCAATGTTCATCTTCATCGGAGCATTGCCGCAGACGGATTGGCTTACCAGCCTGGTTGAACGCGACGAGCGCGGCTTCCTGCTGACCGGTCCCGATCTCATTCGTGATGGGCAGCGTCCCAAGGGGTGGGCGCTTACCCGAGACCCATTCCTGCTCGAAACCAATATTCCTGGGATTTTCGCGGTCGGCGATGTTCGTCACGGCTCGGTGAAGCGGGTGGCTTCCGGCGTCGGTGAAGGCTCGGTCGCAGTGCAATTTATCCATCAATATTTGAGCAAGGTCTAATGATTCAAAAATCAGACTTACGTCGCGTTCCGGTGTTCGCCGACTTGCCCGACGACCAGCTTGACTGGTTCCTCAGTCAGTCCGAGGAAAGGATCTTGAAACCGGGCGACACTTACATCCGGCAGGGCGATTCCGCCGAGACCATGTTCGTAATCCTTGAAGGAGAATTTCTGGCCCGCGGCGAACTCAACGGTGAGACCTTTGCATTTCCGGTTACTGCAGGCGATGTGACCGGGCTTCTCCCCTTTTCCCGGATGAAGCGGGCGCCTCTCACCGGGCGGGCCGTCAAGAATGCCCGCCTGTTGCGCTTTCCTTCAACAAAATTTCCCGAACTCGTTCAACGAATGCCTGAACTGGCTACCCGCCTGGTGGGATTGATGTCGGACAGGATTCGCGAAACCACACGCGTCGAACAGCAACGCGATCGTCTGGCCGCGCTGGGAAAGCTCTCCGCCGGTCTCGCCCATGAACTCAACAACCCTGCATCCGCCGCCAAGCGGGCCGCTACTCAGTTGCGGCAGGTTCTGAAGAAAATCAAGGATGCCAGCCACGAACTCGGCCGCCGCGATCTCACTCCCTCGCAGAAGTCTGAAATTGAAAGTCTTGAGGCTTCGTTTCTCCGTGCGGACGAGGCCCCGCCCGACGCCCTCGCCGCCAGCGACATCGAAGAACAAATTGATTCCTTGTTGCGCAGCCATGGACAGAATGATTTGTGGCAATTGTCGGCAGACTTGGCTCAGCGCGGAATCAAGCCGGCGGCCCTCGAGTCATTGTTTGCCGCCCTTGACCCAGATACCGCTCGTGCGGCGCTCATCCGACTGGCGGCTTCCGTCGAAATCGCAAACCTGCTGAACGAAGTTGAAAGCAGCACATCGCGAATTTCCGATCTCGTGCTGGCGATCAAGGAATACACGTACATGGACCAGGCCCCAGTTCAAAATGTGGACATCATTAAGAGCCTGGAAAACACGCTGACGATTCTCAATCACAAACTTAAACGGGGAGTGGTGGTCAAGCGCGAGTATGAGCGCGTCCCACTGCTGGTGAATTCATTTGGCAGTGAACTGAATCAGGTCTGGACCAACATTATTGACAATGCTATCGATGCCATGGGCGGTAAGGGAGAACTTCGGGTGCGCACCTATCGCGACGATGCCTGCGTTGTGGTCGAGATCGGCGACAACGGTCCGGGAATTCCCTCCGAGGTCGAGGCCCATATGTTCGAACCATTTTTCACTACCAAGGAAGTCGGCCAAGGTACCGGCCTCGGATTAGACACTGTCCAGCGCATCGTCAAAAAGCACCGGGGCACCATTCAGGTTACCTCGCAACCCGGGGACACCCGCTTTCAGGTGTGGCTACCTCTTTCAGAGGCTTCGAGTTAGCAGCAATTCCACCAGGCTCACCCGACATTCCGGCCAGCATCCTCGTTGACCCCAAATGTTTAACAGGGCACAGAAAGTAAAAGACTTGCTCTCTGGATGTTCTCCCTGTCGGAAGGCCCAGCCCAGCCTCAACGGTCGTGTTCGCGTAAGATTTCTGCCCTCCGAGCGTGCTGCTCCATTCCCTACATTTCCAAAATTGATGGACATTTTTTTTTGGGAGTGCTTAAGAAATTTGCTTGACAAGGGTTTACAAATACGGGCACACTCCGGACACTTCGTTTTAGAAAATCGTTTTTGCCGGAGGAGGCCACCCATGTCCAAAATGGTGAGGCTACTGTTTTGTGTTTCTCTCTTCGCTATGGTCGCCAGCGCCGCCTGGGCGCAGGGCATTTTCGCAACATTGACGGGTGTGATTACCGATCCGTCTCAATCTGTCGTCGCCGGTGCGAAAGTCACGCTGCGTAACATCGAATCAGGCACAACCCGTGAAACCGCCTCGAATGGAGACGGATACTTCACCTTTGCGTCAGTTCCAGTGGGAACGTACTCGGTGACCGTTGAAGCCCCTGGCTTTAAGACACATAAAGAAGACGCGATCCGATTGGGTGGCGGCGATCAGCGCAACGTGAACATTCCGTTGGCGGTCGGCGGCAGCACGGAGACCGTCGAAGTCAGCGGGGTTCAGGACTTCACGGTCGCCGCGGTGGACACCGGCGAAAAGTCGTTCACGCTGGAAACCAAAGAACTCCAGAACTTCACTCAGGTGGGCAGCAACGCCGCTGAGTACATCAAGATCGTTCCGGGATTCGGAATTGCCAATGGCACACAGAACAAATCGAATTACAATGGGCAGACGATCGGCATCAACGCTAACGGCGATTCAGGCAGTCAGAGCCCGCTGAACAACGCGTTCTCCTATAACGGTCTGCCGACAAACTCTCTCGATATCGTGTCCGACGGTGCTCACGTCTCTGATCCCGGTTGCAATTGCGACACTCCGGTGAATCCGAACTCCGACTTCCTGCAAGAGTTCAAGGTTCTAACCTCGAACTTCAGCGCTGAAGAGCAGAAGGGGCCTGTCGTTATTACGTCGGTGACTAAGTCAGGCGGAAACACCTACCACGGCAGCGCATTCTTCTCAGCCAGAAATCACTCGCTGAATGCAAATGACTGGCTCAATAATTTCAGTGGAATTCAGCAGCCGGCGAACTCCTACTATTATCCCGGTGGCAGCTTTGGTGGCCCGGTTCTGATTCCGGGAACCAACTTCAATAAGAGCCGCAGTAAGCTTTTCTTCTGGACCGGATTTGAGTATTTCCATCAAACACTAGACACCGGGTTGCTCAGGGCAACAGTTCCGAGCGCGGGTGAGTTGGGCGGGGATTTTTCTTCAGCCTCCATCCTCAGCGGGGAAGGTCCGAAAACAGCCGCGGGTATTGCTCCTGGGCAGTTGAACACACGTGGGCTTACCGCTTTCGGTGGCACAACAATCCCAATGTGCTCGGGAACTCCAGACGGTACGTGCATCGATCCCAACATGCTGGCGTTGGCGAAGTTATTTCCCGCCTCGAATGCTGATCCGAGCAGCAATGGCGGATACAACTATGTGCAGTCAGAGATTTTCAATCAGAACAACCGTCAGTGGGTTGTTCGCGGCGACTACAGCCTCAGCGATAACACGAAAATTTTCGTTCGTTACAATTATCAGCGTGAGGTTCAGCAGTTCCCAGTCGGACTCTGGTGGCGCAATGGTGACCAGGTTCCGTATCCAACCCCAATTCAGGGCAAGAACAAATCAAATTCGTGGGCGGGAACCATCACCCACGTATTTAGTCCCTCGATGACGAATGAAACCGTCATGGCCTACACCTTCGTTGGATTCCCGAATGTCTTTGCTGATCCCAGTAAAGTGGATCGCAGTACCGTCGGTTACGGATATACCGGTCTATTCAACAACGGCGTGAAACAAATTCCATCTTTCGGTAATTTCGGTCCGAGTGAAGCAGCGCTGGTTTTCAATCCGGGTGGATTTGAAGCCGGTGGTCCGTCACAGGGTCTGTATGCCAATAAGTGGATGCCGAGCGTAAGTGACACGTTGACGAAAGTCATAGGTACGCACACATTCAAGGCTGGGTTCTTCTACGAGTGGATTAGAAACGCTCAACCCGCCAACGGCTTTACCAACGGCGAAGCGTTGGTCTCTGTAGGCAATACTTTTACCTACGGCAACGAGTACGCCGATCTTCTAACTGGCAATCTCAATCAATATCAGGATCAGAATTTCAATCGGTTGAACGACATTTCGTATAACACCTACGAATTCTTCGGTCAGGATTCATGGAAGGCGACCCGAAGACTGACTCTTGAGTTCGGAATGCGGTTCACCCACTTCACTCCGTGGGTTGACGACGAGAACTTCGGTTATTCCATCTTCGATCCTTCTGTATATACCGCCGGAGGGGGAAGCGCTTGCGCCAGTTCACCCACTTTCTGCGGTTTCGAGTGGAAAGCCAAGGATAGTTCGGTTCCGCTCGGAGGATTTCCAACCAGGAAGATGTTCTACCAGCCCCGACTTGGTGCTGCGTATGACATCTTCGGCACCGGTAATACCGTTCTTCGTGGCGGTTGGGGACGGTTCTATTACCACTCCGGTCAATTCACCAACGGTTTGGATGCCTCCGCTGGCGTAGCCGGAGCAAATATCGGGCCAACAAACTGGTTCACGCCAGGTTCGACTTGCAGCAATCCAAGCGGACCGCTGCTCGCTAGTAATCTGTCCTGCATCAATGTGGCCGCTTCGCCGGCGTCACCGTCGGCAGTGGATTCTAAAGATGACAAGCAGCCCTATACCGACAGTTGGAGTTTCACGATTTCTCAAAGAACTCCATGGCAGAGTCGGCTTGAAGCCGCCTACGTGGGAAATCGTAGCCGCGATCTGCCGAACGCCGGTGGGTTCGGAAGCAATCTCAACCTGGTTCCAGTCGGGGCGATGCTCTCTCCCACTGACCCGGTAACTGGGAATCCCAACAACGACACCAGCTTGGCAAACGCGGACCATTGGAGACCTTTACAGGGCTATGGTGACCTGAACCAAGCTACCAACAATGCATACTCCAATTACAACTCGCTGCAGATAGCTTGGGGCCGTCACGCCGGTCGTTACACCATGCAAGCAAATTACACTTGGCAGAAAGCGCTTGGCATTGTCCTGAACAACGCTAACAATCAGCCGGGCGGCTCTATTTCGATCAATCCATTCAATCTCGCCAGCAACTACGGAGTGCAGCCCACCGATCGTCGGCAGCTCTTCAATTTTGCCTATTCAATCGACCTCGGAAGCCCGATCCACGACAACAAGTTCCTGGGTGGGGCGGTCAACGGATGGCAGCTTTCCGGCATTACCCAATTGCAGAGTGGCGCCAACATCACCTACGGTGGCGGCTACAACAACAGCACCAACTACCACATGTCGCTAACTTGCGTCGATACCACCACCGCAACGTGTCCGCAGGGCGGAGCGATTATCCCAGGTTCGGACACCGGGGCAACTCCGAACGGGATCGCGATCAACAACCAGTCCATTTTGGGAACGAACGCAGTGCAGCTCAACCCGATTGTGACTTGCAATCCGAACTCGGGGTTGAGTTCGCACCAATTCGTAAATCCGAACTGCTTTGCGGCTCCAACCGCTGTTGGCCAGAACGGACCGACGCTGATCCCTGTTTCTTACGGACCCGCGTACTTTGATTGGGACATGGCGATCTTCAAGAACTTCAAGATCAGCGAGTCCAAAAACGTTCAGTTCCGGATCAATGGATACAACTTCCTGAACCATCCGTTGTATTCATTTCCGGATGCCCAAAACCTGACTCTTAAGTTTGTTCAGGATCCGGGCACGGGTGCGATTACACAGAACAACCCTGACTTCGGGAAGACCACAGTAAAACAGGGCTCCCGCGTGGTCGAATTTGCGGTGAAGTTCTACTTCTAAGCGGAGGGCTTCGTTTAAAACATGGGATGGCTCTGGCCATCCCATTATTTTTTCTTGTAAACTGAACCAAAGACCCAGCTGTTCTATGTACAAGCCCATCCCTTCGCTCTTTATGCTTCTGCCCTGCTCTTTGGTGCTTGCGGCTCACATGAGCGCCCAAAACCCACAGGCGCTCGTGCAGGACGCCATGGCCAAACAGCAAGCCGGCGATCTTGAAGGTGCCGTCCCGGAGTACCGCGAATTTCTCAAGCTGCATCCTGAGGCGACCGCCATCCACTCCAACCTTGGCGCGGCGCTGGCCGGCTTGGGGCGCTTCGAAGAAGCAATCCCCGAGTATAAGATCGCGCTCAGGCAGTCGCCTCGCATGCCTGGCGCAAGGCTCAACCTTGCTCTCGCCTATTACAAGATGGGACGCGTCTCCGACGCAGCCGATCAACTGGTAAGAGTCCACGCCGAAGATCCCGCGAACCTGCAGGCGGCGTTGCTCCTCGGCGACTGCTACCTGCGCATGGGCCAGAATAAGGACGTCATTCGTGTGCTTCAGCCGGAAGAAAAGAAGCATCCTGACGACATGGCCATCGCTTACATGCTCGGCACTGCGCTGATTCGCGACGGGCAGGTTGAAAAGGGCCAGGTCTTGGTGGACCAGATTCTTCGCAACGGCGACTCCGCCGAAGCCCACCTTATGCTCGGCAGCGCCAAAATGAACGTCTCCGACTTTTCCGGCGCTCGCGACGAATTTGCCAAAGCGGTCGCACTGAATCCCAACCTGCCGGACGTGCATGTCATGTACGCGCAGGCGTTACACCTCACTGGGGACACCGATCAATCGAACAAGGAATTCAAGTCCGAGCTTGCAATCGATCCCTACAACTTTGAAGCCAACCTGCAATTAGGTGCGGAGGCCAGGGAAGAGCGAAACTTTGACGAGGCGCAGAAATATTTTTCGCGGGCATTGGAAACCCGCCCTGGCGATCCAGGCGTGCGCTACCAACTTGCGCTCATCGCGCTCGATCAAGGCAAGGCCGATGATGCCCGGCGCGGACTGGAATCGCTGGTGAAGGAATCGCCGCAGTTCACCGAGGCCCACGTCTCGCTTTCGATCGTCTATTACCGTCTGAAGCGGCCAGAAGATGGCAAGCGCGAACGCGATATCGTGCAAAAGCTCACGGCCGAAGCCCAAGCCAAGCAGCCCGGAGCTAAGGCACAATAGTTGAAAGCACTCAACGCATCCCACTGAATAACTGATGAAATTCACCCGGCGACAATGGATGTGGATGGCGTCCTCCCTCGGCGCTGCAACTTTAGTCGGCAGCAAACACGCTTGGGCGGAGCCTGCGCCTCTCTTCGCCGAAATTCCTCCCGCCACGAGCGGCATCCAGTGGGTGCACGAGAATGCCATGTCTCCGCAGCGCTACCTGCCGGAGGCGCTCGGACCCGGCTGCGCTTTTCTCGACTATGACAATGACGGCTGGATGGATATTTTCCTCGTCAACAGCGGGCCCAGCGATTTCTGGAAACCGCCGAAGCCGGTCCGCAATGCCCTGTACAAAAACAATCGTGACGGAACTTTCACCGACGTCACCGAAAAAGCTGGTGTCAGCGGCGCCTACTTCGGTATGGGAGTCGCGGTGGGCGACTACGATAACGACGGCTGGCCGGACATTTTCGTTACCGCGTATGGCCGGTGCACTCTTTATAAAAATAATCATGACGGCACTTTCACCGACGTCACTGAAAAAGCCGGCTTAGCGGCATCCGGCTGGACCACCAGCGCCGCCTGGTTCGACTACGACAACGACGGCAAGCTCGACCTTTTTGTCTGCAGTTTTGTGGATTACAGCGGCGTCAAGAAGCTGGAGTGCGGCAACAATCAGATCGGGCGAAATTACTATTGCGTGCCACGCGTATTCAAGCCAAGCGCAAGTCTTCTCTACCACAACAATGGCGACGGCACTTTTACCGAAGTCAGCAAAGGCACTGCCATCGCTGCGGCCTTAGGCAAAGGCCTGGGCGTGGTCGCAACCGACATTAACAATGACGGACGCATGGATCTTTTTGTCGCCAACGACACCGTGCAGAATTTTCTGTTCGTAAATCGAGGTCCGACGGCGAAGGGTGGATGGAACTGGGACGAGATTGCGTTGCAATCCGGCGTGGGGTTCAGTGAGAGCGGCCGGCCTCGGTCCGGTATGGGCGTAGATGCCGCTGATCTCTCCAATCGTGGATGGCAGGACCTCTTTGTTGCCAATGTTGACCACGAATTCTTTTCTGTCTATCAAAACAACAAAGACGAAACTTTCCGCGACATAGCTCAGTCCGACGGAGTCGCACACGCCACCCGCCTGCTCAGCGGCTGGGGACTGAAGTATTTCGACTATGACAACGACGGCGCGGTGGATCTGTTTCTTGCCAACGGCCATCCCGACGACATGATCGACAGCTACTCCATGCAGGTGAAGTACAAAGAGCCGCTGCTGCTGTTTCATCAAGGCGAGGATCATCAGCTTCATGACGTCAGCGATCAGGCGGGCCCGGCATTTCATGAATACTGGGCCGCGCGTGGCCTTGCCGTCGGCGACTTCGATAACGACGGCGCGGTTGATGTTCTGATCGGAGTGAATGGCGGCGCTCCGGTGCTGCTTAAGAACAACGCCGCAAAAGGGAACAACTGGCTTGGGCTGAAGCTCGAAGGCTCAACGTGTAATCGCGACGCGATCGGCGCCAAACTCATTTGGACGGCGGCCGGCACGAAACGAACGCGCCTGAAAAACAACGGTGGAAGTTATCTTTCTTCGCACGATCCGCGCGAAGTGTTGGGCATCGGCAAAGCGGCCAAAATTGACGAACTGGAAATCCACTGGCCCGCACCCAGTAAGCAGATCGAGCGACTGAAAGACCTGCCCGCCAATCAGTACATACGCATCCGCGAGAATGCTGGCACTGTTCGCGAGTAAAGCTAGCTGTCCGGCTGGCCACGGCCAAGTCGTAACAACTTCGGACGCGCCGTCTTAATCGGAATCCTGAGTTCGTCGTTTCCGCCACGGCGTCTTCCAAAGTAACGAAGCAGCACCTGCGGATCCATTGAACCAGACGAACCTGCGGATTCAAAAGCCACTCGCTGCAACCGATCGTCCTTCGATTCTGCGCGATTACGGAGCCTCTTGACTCGTGAGGCGGCGGCATCAACTACTCTCGCAAACTCCGCCGCGTCTTGCTGCGGGCGGCCTTCACGCAGGCGCTGCTTCGCTTTCGTTTGAGAATGCCATGTTGGATCTCGATAGAATTCCTGCGCCGCTTCAAGTCGCGTCACCGCGCAAAGATAAGCACGCACCGGAGTCAAGTCTGATCCCGCCGTCTGCATTTTCTTGAGCCTGTATGAGGTGAACGGCGCCTCTTCTATCCGTCCGTGCGCCCCGGCTTCCTCCAGCGCTTCCAGGGCCGCAGATTCCGCATGCGTCAGCCCAGCTTCGACTCCGCCCTTCGGGAAAATCCACCGTCCCTTACGTGTGCGGACCAGCAGGAACTCAATCTCGCCTTCCTGCACGCGATAACAGACTGCGGCCACTTGTTTTCGTCCGGGCGGTTTTGGCAAACTGACTTGCCAAGCCGTTTTGGTCGCCGCACGCCTCGGCGACGCCGGTACAACTAACTGCAGCTTTACCCTGGACATGAATTCAGATTGCACGACTCTTCGGTGAGATGACTAGACCACAGCTTGGTTCTCTCGGGGCTGGCCTCACGATAACAAGTGAATCCTTGTACATACTTGCGACTGCCAGAGCAATGCAGCATTTTGTAGAGGGGCTGCCTGTCTTGATTTCCGAAAACTTGTATTGCCTGCGCTGCGAGCGCGAGTTGGAAGCGGGCGTGAAGTCGGTTGCGGTGTATATGTTTGCGCAGACAGTAGGAGTCCGGCCACGTCAGAAATCGTCCGCAAAGCGAATCTGTTTTTGCGCGCAGTGCTGTGTCTCACTGGCGATGGGACCTCCGCCAGAGGGGGCGCTGAACATGTCGGCATGGCAGATGATTCGCGAGATTGTGGGTGCCGATCCCGCTCTTACTGAGGCGGCGTGGCGCGATCTGCAGGATATCGCCTCGATATTGCCGGAAAATGGCAATGCTGAATCCTCGCGACGGGCAGCAGGTGGCTTCCTTGAGTTCTAGTAATGCCAGTTTTGCTCCCGCCGTGACCGATTCCATTCCGACAATCGATCAACTTCGATTGATGGGAACTCCTACCGCTATCGTGGCGCGAACCGGCTTTGAGCACTGGATGCACGAGGTGCTCGTCCGCTGTGACGAAGCGGCCAGAGACTTCAGCTCAGGTCCGGTGCACGACCTGCGTACCGCGTTGCGCCGCTGCCGCTCCCTGGCTGAAGGTATTCGCGTATTCGACCCCGATTCTGGATGGAAAAAGATGAAGCGAGCGGGCAAGGAACTCTTCACTGGCCTGGGTGCGCTCCGCGATACCCATGTGATTGCGGAGTGGGTCGAAACAATCGCAGTTCCCCATGACCCTACTCGTGAAACGCTTTTGAATTTCCTGAATGATCGGGAGACACAGGAAAAGAAATTTGCAGCTGCCGCGCTCGATCAATTCGATCGCAAGCGATGGGAAGGCTGGGCGGAGAAGTTGCCGAGCCGGGCGAATCGAGTCGCAGTGGACTCTCCGCTCTTCGCGCATCTCGCGCTCGAGCGATGGCGCGACGCTCATGATCTGCATAAACGCGCAATGCGCAATCGCACGAATTGCGCGTTCCACGAGCTTCGCATCGGCCTAAAGCGGTTTCGTTACACCGTCGAAAACTTTCTGCCGAATCTGCATGCCCGCTGGGCAGACGATCTTAAAGAGCTTCAGGATTTACTGGGCGACGTGCACGACCTCGACGTCTTGTGGGAGACAGCGCTCCGCATCAAGGCTTTTCCTGATACGACATCGCGTGCACACTGGCGCTCGCGCCTGATTGAAGAGAGGAATTCCAGGCTAAATGTCTATCGCACAAAAATGGCTGGCAAGGATTCTCTGTGGATGAAGTGGCGAATGGAACTGCCTGCCGCCGATGATCTGCGGCAGTTGGCGCTAAGGCGATTGGGGATTTGGGCGTCTTTGCTGGATGCAGATTTCGACCACGCGCGGCATGTGGCAGATTTAGCCGTCCAACTTTATGAACATTTGTCTGTAGATCCGGGTTTGAATATCTCCAGCCGGAATGATTATCTGAGGGTTCTGCATGGTTCAGCGCTCATGCACAACATCGGCCGGTCTCGGGCCAGCAAAGGCCACCACAAGGTTTCAGCGCGGCTAATTCGAAAGCTAGATCCTCCTCTGGGGATTAGTGCGAACGAATTACAATTGATGGCGCTGATCGCCCGTTATCATCGCGGAGCTTTGCCCAGAGAGACGCAGCCCCGGTTTGCAGCTCTGTCTCCGGCAAAGCAGCGACTGGTGCAATTTCTTGCGGGTATCTTGCGTCTGGCTTGCGCCTTTGACCGCCGGCGCGACGGTCGAATCAGCCGTTTCGAGTTGGAATCATTGACACCGATCTGCACTCTTCGTGCCGCGGGGTACGATGAAGCCGGTCCCCTCGCGGAACATCTCGCTGCCGCGCGCCATCTGCTCGAACTCGCCTGCCGCCGTCCGATCCTCATTTTACCAGCGACTGAGGGCTCAACTCGCGCGGCATAGACCGCTTTCAGGTTCATCTTTCTTTAACATATGCCCGGCTTCATTTCATCTAAACTGACGTTTAGTATCGAAGCAACGGCCAACTCAAGCCCAGCTAAAATGACTGCTCGAAAAACCAAACCTGCCCAGGCTCGCGAGATCCATCCCATGACCGAATTGGCTTTGCGTGCATGCCTGGTCGCTAGCGATGCCGCTTTCAACATCAAAGACTTCCTGGCAAGTTCCTCGCGGGTAGCTTTGCTTACCGTGAGGGACTGCGAAAAGGAATTGGATCGAATCGAGCAGCAGATCGATCAGCAGATCCCCGCCGCGATTGCGCAAGTCACCGAGATGGAGGCCCGCGAGTTGCTTGCCTGTCTGCGCTTCAGCACCGACCTGGAAAGAATCGGCGATCTGCTGTGGGGCGTCGGGCAGCGCGTCAACAACCTGCACGGCGAACTTCCCAAAGCAGACGCTCATCAACTGATTGAAATGGTCGCGATTCTAGAGCGAATGCTGCACCAGGTCCGAGAAGGATTCAGCGATCGTCAATTGGATCCGGCAAGCGATGTGTTGCGCGAAGACCGCGAGATCGATCAGGTGTACAAATCGCTTTTCCGCCGTCATCTTCAGAATGAAAGCAACGCGAATCTGCAACATAGCGCCGACGTCCTGCTGATGGCCCAGGCGCTCGAGCGCGCCGGCGACCACGCCACCAATCTTGCTGAAGAATTGTTCCGTTTGATTCAGGGACGGAGCCTGCGGCACGTACCCAAAAAACGGATGAACGACTAAAACCCGCGGTCTATCCCCAGCCACCTACAACAAAAGTTGTACAACGGCTTGCAACTTTAGCGTCATTGACCGCCAATGCTGTCCGGGCGTACCTTTTAGGGAGCTAATTGTTGCGGACGACGTCTATGCGTCCGCCTTCTTCGCCCATCAGAAATTCCCAGGAGGTAAGAAATGTGTCAGCTTCGTCGTGCGTCTCTGGCCGTTGTATGTTTGCTCACCGTGGGAGCGTTGGCGCAAGGTGCCCCGTATGTAGTCGTGTCAACCACCGACGGGAATATCCTGAAGATTAATACCCCGAGCGGATTGTCAAACGCCGGTGCAGCGCAAACGCTGTACTCAAAACCTGGCGCCGAGTACACGCTCGTGATAGGGCCGGACAATTCGGCTCAAAGTCCAAGCGCAATAATGCTATACGCCTGTGATCGTGTCAGCGGAACCATTATTCGATTCGATCCCACCAACCCTCCCGGTGCGAACGTCGAGACTGTCTACGCGGGCGCCTTGGCACCTCAAGTGCGCTGCGGACGCATAACCGCCAGCGGACCGGCGACAGTTATCAATAACAATATCGTGGTTCCGGGCAAGAACGGTGATCTTGTCGTTTCGACCAATTCGGGACTGCTGGTGTTTCCCGGGATTACATACACTGCGTTGAACTCGGCAGGCACTGGGTTCACTCCGACGTCCACCTATCCGGACACAAAGTCCGGAGGAATCGCCCAGAAAAATAGCGGTGACTTACTGGCGGTGAATACCGCAGGAAACGTGATCGTGCGTACGGCAGCTCCGGCTCCGGATTTTGCTTCACCCCCTCCCCCGCCACCAACAATTTCTGGTCTTACGTTGTCGCAACCGTTGGGCATTGCGCGACAGAGCCATGGAGAGATATTTGTCTCTAACCAGGGGAGCACTCCAAATATCACATTTTTCGGTATTGGGCCCAACAACAATGCGACGGGAGTATCGAGCTGCGAGGTATTTAGTCAGCACAATAAGGGTGTTCCAGCCCACATGCAGATTTCGCTGGACGATACGCTCTACGTGGCGGTCGCCAACGGAACCAAGGGAGTCATTCAAAGCCTTAATGCAAGCCTTGTGCCCGGAGCAAAAGCAATCTGCGACTCCAAGCTTACGCAGACCTACGCACTCTCAGCTCCAGCAGTCGGAGTCGCTCTGCCTCCGACATCAGTTACTCTGAACGTCCCCAACAATGCGTCGGCGAATGGTAACTTCCTGCTCAATTTCGGCTTTGCCGGATTTCAGGTCGGTGACATCGCACCGAGCGTCGGGTGCACGGGATCGGTAACCGTCAGCTTAGTGGATCCGGCCTTCGTGGCCGGCTTGATCAGCAACCAAAATGTGGGATTAGGTGTTCCCGCCGTGAACCTTGCGCTGGATGGATTTCAAGCGGTTGTGAATACAGCGAACGTTGTTAATGATCCCAACAATCCGGATCCCAATTCTAATGCCGGCTGCACCGCGGCTGACGGATTGACAATGAACTTCCAGGTTGCGCACCAACTTGCGCATTCTGTAACCGATCCAAAAGTTATGGTCTGCGATGACGACAACACTGGGTGCAGCGTTGACGTGGGCGAGCGTCAAGTGAAGCAGCTTGGTACCTGGCCGGTCAATGGTTACCTCCCTGACGACATCACTACAGGCGGCAAAAAGACGCTGAAGTGCAACGTCTATATGATCCAATCCTTACCAACCGGGGTAGCTCCGGAAGAGAACGGGACCTTTTGTGGTTTCCAATCGCCCCTGGCGAACACATTTCCAAGCGGAACGCCGGCAACGTTTTCTGCTGGGAAATCGGTACCTGTAAAATTCAAAATGGCGCCGAGTGGACCTAACAGCTGCCAATCCGCACCCTATATCACCGATGCTCAGGCGTTACTTTCAGTGGCGCTAATTGCCACCAAGCAGGGGCCGACGTTTGTGCCAATGGGTCTTATATCGAATGGGAGCTCGGGATTGGGTCAGCCGCTGTTCAAATCTGACACCAATCAGCAGTACTTGTTCAATTGGGACACGGGCAGCTGCATTCTGCCAGGGGGTGGTGCACCAACGATTTGCCCAAAGGGAACCTATAGCCTTACGGTCGTCTTCCTGACGAACAACACGGCTAATACGATGCCGTCACAGAACATCTACACCAATCTGACAACCCAGATAGTGCTGAAGTAAGATTTTTAAAATTAGCTAAAGGGATGGGCCTCGCCGCCCGTCCCTTGTTTAATCCAATTCCTTATTAAAAGCCAGAGCTTCCGGTATAATCTCGCCTACTCGCCTTGCTTACCACAGGTTTGAAACTCGGGCCGTATGAAATCCAATCTTCGCTTGGCGCCGGCGGCATGGGCGAGGTGTACAGTGCCCGCGACGGCAGACTCGACCGTACAGTAGCCATCAAGGTTTTGCCGGCCTCCTTTTCGGCTGACCGGGACCGTCTGCAGCGTTTCGCTCAGGAAGCACGCGCCGCTGCCGGTTTGAACCACCCCAACATTCTTTCCATTTACGACATTGGTGAAGACCGGGGGGCGCCGTACATCGTCTCCGAGTTACTCGAGGGCGAAACGCTGCGCGACCGGCTGCGCATCGGTGCGATTCCGGTTCGTAAAGCAGTTGATTTTGCTCTGCAAGCCGCCCGAGGTTTGGCCGCAGCGCATGAAAAGGGAATTGTTCACCGCGACCTGAAGCCCGAAAACATATTTCTCACCAATGACGGCCATGTAAAGATCCTCGATTTCGGACTGGCCAAGCTGACCCGGCCTGAGGGTGAAAGCGGCGGTGCAGACGCCGCGACCGTCCAAGCCGTTACCGAACCCGGCCTCGTGATGGGCACAGTAGGCTACATGTCTCCTGAACAGGTACGTGGTAAAACAGCCGATGCCCGCTCCGACCTGTTTGCTTTCGGCGCGATCCTCTACGAGATGATTTCCGGCAAACGCGCTTTTCACGGCGAAACCGCCGCTGACACCATGAGCGCAATCCTCAAGGAAGACCCGCCGGAGCTTTCCGAAACCGCGCGCAATGTACCGCCGGGCCTCGAAAGAATTGTTCACCATTGTCTCGAAAAAAGTCCTGGACAGCGCTTTCAGTCCGCTCGCGATCTGGCGTTTGATCTCGAAGTTCTCACCGAGGTGTCGGTCACGCCAAAGTCAGGCTCATTGCCGTCGGCGGTCCGTGAGGAAATTCGAGCCGACTCCCGGCGTAAGATCCTGCAGATTGCCGGCGCGGTCGCGCTCGCGTCGGCGCTGCTGGGAATCGGGTGGTGGCTCGGGCACAGCCCATCAGCCGGACCTCCCGCTGAATATCAGCAGGTTACGTTCCGCACCGGGCTAATCACGAACGCGCGTTTCGCGCCGGATGGCACTATCGTTTACAACGCTGTCTGGGAGAACAACAAGAATCAACTTTACCTCGCCCGTACCGACGACAATGGTTCGCGGCCTCTCGGGATCAGCGACGCCGATCTATTGGCAGTGTCAAAAAACGGTGAGCTGGCAATCCGGTTGAGCACCGTCAACATGGGCGGATATGCTCGCATGGGCACGCTAGCCCGCCTGCCGCTCAGCGGAGGCACGCCCCGCGAAGTACTGGAAAATGTCGGCGACGTCGATTGGACGGCCGATGGCGACAAGATGGCTGCAACCGTGTTCGTCCCTGAGACTCGTCACTGGCGTCTGGAGTACCCGATCGGCAAGATATTGTTCGACAGCATTAACTGGATCAGCACGCCGAAAATCTCGCCGGACGGCAAGTGGGTCGCGATTGCCGACCACGAAAACCCAAACGGTGACGACCAGGGCTCTGTGGCGGTCATTGGCATGGACGGGCACGAACGAAAGCTGTCATCCGGCTGGACATCGGTCGAGGGCATCGTTTGGTCGCCCTCCGGTAATGAAGTCTGGTTCTCCGCATCGAACACGGGCGCCTCGGACAATCTCCGCGGCGCGACCCTGGAGGGCCATGTACGCACGATCGCTAATGTCCCTGGCGGTATGTGGACTGAAGATATTCGCGATGGCCTGATGCTGGTTGTTTCTCAGCAGCAGCGGATTAGCATCTCCGGTGTCCCACCGGGATCGAAAGACGAACGTGAACTGGGTTGGCTTGGGTGGTCAACTGACATGAGCATCAGTGACGACGGCAAGAAGGTTCTCTTCACTGAGGAAGCAGACGGCGGCGGCCCTAATTACACTGTCTTTTTGCGCGATACGGATGGTTCCCCGCCGGTGCGCATCAGCGACGGGCAGGGTCTCGCGGTTTCACCGGATGACAAATGGGTTCTGACTCAGTCCTCGCGTGGCGGCCCGCTTAGCCTGGTGCCGGCAGGAGCGGGACAGGCTCGGCAGTTGACTCACGACTCGATCACCTACACTGGCGCTAAGTTCATGCCCGACGGGAAGCACCTGCTCGCCGCAGGCATCGAACCTGGTCATGGCGGCCGCGACTATTTGATTGACACCAGCACCGGAGAGTCCAAGCCGCTCACGCCGGAAGGCACGACTGGCACGGTGATTTCACCCGACGGACGAAAAGCGATTATGCGCGGACCCGATGGCCGGATGGGGATCTGGTCGCTTGATGGCAACACATTGCAGTTGATTCCTGGGCTCGATCCAAAACTCACTGTTACGGGCTGGGCGCCGGATGGCTCTTTCGTCTATGCGGTGATGAACCAGTTCGGCCAAAAAAGCGCCAAGCTTCTTAAGGTGAATACGACGACGGGCAAAGCCGAGTTCTGGAAGGAATTTGGAACTGGATTGTCGGGCGGAATCAGCGGAGTGTCGGCGCCTCGCTTCTCTCGCGATGGAAGCGCATATGCATACGTTTACGTCAGAACGCTGTCACAGGCCTACGTGGCTAAGGGATTAAAATAGGCGCTACATTCGCCGATCCATCTCGCGTGGAGATTATCATGCCTCGCCATCTTACCCGTAGATCCTTCGTCAAAGTCACCTCATCGGCAGTTCTAGTCGGCGCAAGATCAGCTTTACCGGTCTGGGGCGAGCAAACAGCCAGCGAGGGCGGCAGCGCTCCACTAGCACCCTTTCCTTACGGCAACACCCGCCTGCTTGATGGGCCCATGAAGCGCCAGTTCGACGATCATCATTCTCTCTTTCTTCATCTCGACGATGATCGCCTGCTGAAAGTCTTTCGCCAGAAGGCCGGCTTTCCCGCTCCGGGTGAAGACATGGGCGGCTGGTATGACCTCGAGGGATTCGATCTTGCCAAGAACGACTTTCACGGATTCGTTCCGGGACACAGCTTCGGGCAATATGTTTCCGGTCTGGCGCGGGCCTATGCCGTCACTGGTTCTGAGCCAACTCGCGACAAAGTCAACCGCCTGGTGAAAGGTTATGCCGAGACTCTGGACAACAAGGCCTCGTTTCTTGCCGGCTATCGTCTGCCCGCGTACACCTACGACAAGCTCTCTTGCGGTCTGATCGACGCCCACGAATTTGCCCGCGATCCCATGGCGATGGCAGTCCACGAAAAGCTCACGCGCGGCGCCATGACCCATTTACCGGAGAAAGCTCTTTCGCGCGCTGAGATGCGGCAGCGACCTCACAAAGATGAGTCCTTCGCCTGGGATGAAAGCTACACGTTGCCGGAGAATCTTTTTCTGGCCTATCAGCGCAGTGGGAAGACTTTCTACCGAGACCTGGCAATCCGCTTCCTTGAGGACGATTCCTATTTCGATCCGCTGTCCGAAGGCAAGAACGTGCTTCCCGGTGAACATGCATACAGTCACATGAACGCTTTCAGTTCCGCCATGCAGGCGTATCTGAACATGGGTAGCCAGAAGCACTTGGTCGCGGCCAGGAACGGCTTCGATATGGTTTCAGCGCAGAGCTTTGCCACCGGGGGCTGGGGGCCAAATGAAGCCTTCGTCGAACCGGATAAAGGGTTGCTCGGCGAGAGCCTCGCCAAAACTCATGCCAGCTTCGAAACTCCCTGCGGCGCCTACGCGCAATTTAAGATCACACGCTATCTTCTGCGCGTCACAAAAAATGCACGTTATGGCGACAGCATGGAGCGCGTTCTTTACAACACCATCCTTGGCGCCAAAGCTATTCAGCCGGAGGGCTGGTCTTTTTATTACTCCGATTACGGAACGACCGGGAAGAAGGGTTATCACCGTGATAAATGGCCGTGCTGCTCCGGGACACTACCACAACTCGCTGCCGACTATCACATCAGCATTTACCTGCGCGCCAATGATGGCATTTACGTCAATCTATTCGCGCCATCCGCTTTGAACTATGAATTCGGAGGCGCGCGCTTCACTCTGGAACAGCAAACCGCATACCCGTTTTCCGATCAGGTCGAAATTCGCCTGACTGCGACCCAGTCCAAAGAGCACACCATATACTTGCGCATTCCCGGATGGGTCGCGAATGATCCGGTGCTCTCGGTGAACGGCGAACGCATTTCCGCACCGGTCAAGCCCGGCGAATTCGCTGCCGTGCGCCGTACCTGGAAAACTGGCGATCGCATCCGACTGGAATTACCGATGTCATTGCGCCTTGAAGCCGTCGATCCGCAACATCCGAATCTGGTTGCGCTTATGCGCGGACCCCTGGTCCTTTTTGCGTTGGCAGATTCGCAGCCTGACTTCAAGCGGGCTGACTTGCTCCAGGCCCAGGCGGCGAACAATCCCAAGGGTGATTGGCTGGCAACTTCGGCGCAGGGAACCACCGTCGTCATGCGACCTTTTCTCAGTATCGACGATGAAAGCTACAGCACCTATGTGCGGGCTTCCTGAACACTGAGTCGATGGTCAATGTCCAGCGGCTTGCGCCTTGGTGTTCGCCTGTTGCCGCGTGATCTGGCCTGAATCCACGGTCTCGCCTGAACGGGCAATGGTCTGAAAATAGAGATTGTCCCCCGCAATCTCTACCAGCATGAAAGCGCGATCCCGGTCGAAGCTCTTCGCCATCTGCTCGGAGCGATGAAAGTCGTTCCGCACCAGCTTGCCTGAGCTCCCCAGAATGAAGTAATAGATTCCCTCCTCGGGCTTGATACGCTCGTACGCGTGCTCATGTCCGGAGAAGACTACGTTTACCCCATAGTCCTTCAAAAGCGGACCGAGTTGGCTGCGCAAGTCGAGGTCCGCGCCGTGCATCTTCCCGTCGTTATATAGAGGATGATGCATGTAGCAAATTTTCCAGCGCGTGCTTGACGACTTCAGGTTCTGTTCCACCCACGCTAGCTGCCGCGTGTCCATGTACGCGCTGTCGAGAGCGAAAAACTGAACGTCGCCCTTCTTGAAAAAGTAATAACGCTGGCCTCCCATGTTGAACGGCTTATAAAGGCGCTCAATATCAGGATCATCGTGATTTCCAAGTGACGCATAAAACTTGACACCTGCATCGAGTAAGGGCTTGTATGGGATCTCAAATTTCTGCGCCAAATCCCGGGGCTGGTGTCCTCCATAGATGTTGTCGCCAAGCATGATGACAAAATCGAAGCCGACCGCCTTGCGGTAAATTTCCATTTCTTTCGCTACTTCGTACTGCTGATGATCGCCGGTACCGCTGTCGCCAATTATCGCAAACCGCACTGACTTGTCTTGCAGCGGCAGCTTGACGTCGAGGTCCGCCGGCTTTTGCGCCGCCACAGCCTGCAACAGGGCCACAGTCAACAGCAGACTGAATATAGGTTTTGGTGGCGTGATCATCGATTATTACGAAGGCAGAGCGCGGGGAATGTAGTCAACCACAATATTCGCATCCGCGTCGCGAAGCACCAGTTCACTTCCCAACAACCGGTACTCCAGCCCCTTCGGCAGTTCCGGCAAAGTGAGCAACAGGCTGGCGGGCGTCGATTGCAGAGGAACATTCTCCGGATAACTTTGATTGATTTGCAGTTGAATGTTCACCGGTTCCGAGCGAAACAGGCTGGCACGGATGTCGCGGCCATGAGGCCCGTTGAGAGTTTTGGATATTTGTCTGCGCACGTACGCGGCGATCCGCGGAGTAAAAATTTCACCCTGTTTCACTCCGGCTCGCGCCACCCGGATCTTATTTGCAAGTTCGCTTTGCGCCGCTGCAATAACACTGGGGGAATCGCCCTGTTTGAGCGCGTCTCCAGCGACTTTCCTGCGCAAATCGAGGTACGCTTTAGCCCGCGCCTGCAGGTCCAGCGACGTTTGAGCGTCAGAGGGGCCATTACCGCTCGCAGTCTGCGCAACGATCGTGGCAATCGTGCAACACAGAAACGCGACCCACATCGGCACTCGTCGATTCTGTCTCATAAAAAGCATTAGCCTGCTTCCGCCACCGCTTTGACGGTTTGTTTTGCTGCATCCTCTGCGGTCTCTTCCACGACGTCCTTGACAATTTCCCTAACGGTTTCATGGATCTTCTTGTTGAGATCCACATCCGCGGCAGCCAGCGCCTTTGCCATTTTCTTCGCCACGGGCGTAAGACGGCTTTTCTTTGCCATTGACTTTGCAATTTGTTTCGCCATCTTTTTAGGGGTCGTTTCTGCTCTGCGCATTTGGTCTTCAATCTGTTCTGCGGCTGACGAACTCCAGTCTTCTTCAAAGGTCCGCACCAGTTGCTTCACGGTTCCAGCATCGCGAAGTATCAACCCAATCTCGCGTCGCGCATCAAGCTCCAGTTGGCGCAGGCTTTGGCTGCCTACGAATGCGCTGGAACGATCGCGAATAATGGTTCGAGTGTGCAGCCGCATGCGCTTGAGTTCGCATGCGCCCAGCCGCTTGCCGCTTGCCGACCCGATTACTCGAACTTCCACACCGGCTTTCTTACGTTCTTCCAGCAGCCGCAGCATCACCCGGTCACTGATTTTGGGATCGTAAATAAGCAGTTCTTTCTTCGCCCCCTTAATGAAGTGGGCGAGCTCTTTCCGTGCATTCACCGGGCTGACGAGGAACTTGTTGTATCCAGCCGTGTACGACTGCCGCTTGGTGTCGGCCTCGAACAACTTTACGGCTTCGGCGACCAGCTTCTGGTTCCGCGTGATAATTCCGAATCCGCGGCTGCGATCGATATCCAGGTGAGTGAAATTGAACGACAGAACGTACAACTCCTTTCGGTCTACCACCAGCATCTTTCCGTGATACCGCACCAGATCGCCTGCAGTGCGCGCCACCGTGATCCCGCTTTCCAGAAAGCGCATTTCCAGCTTGCGCAGGACCTCTTCGCCGCCGCGGTTGGTGAAAGCAATCAGCGTATGCACAAACAACCCGCGCTCTACCGCGTCAACGAGTGCGCGCTCGATTTCCGGGCGGTCGAAGCGGAAGATCATGATCTCCACACTCTTTTTGGCCTTGCGGATGCCTTTAACTAGCCTCTCGACCCCATCGCCCGGCTGAATGAGAAGTTTCACTCTGGTGCGCGCCTCCGCAGCCTTAGATGCAGAGTTGCGGCTTGGCGCGTTTGCCGCGCCGAGTACCCGGAAGACTGTATTTAGTTGCCTCCGTACAACCTCAACTCCCTATCCGGCAACTTTGGATTCTGCTTTTGCTCGTCGACGCTCTAGGAGATTCAATGCGAATTTGGACCCGCGGTTTGGTCGTGATCTTGCTAATGGCTCATGTTGCTCAAGCGCAAGAGGCCTCTCCAAAGTCCCCGGCGGACGCAGTTCTCTGGACTGACCCCTGCAACATTCACGCTCGAAATTTGTATTGGGGGCCCGGCGGCGAAGAGCGTCAACCCCGATTGCCCGTCGAATTCGTCAAGGAAGACAAGGGCGGCACCAACCCAAAATTTGACGTTCGCGACAGCGCTGAACACAAATGGAAAGCCAAACTCGGCCTTGAAGCGAAGCCCGAGACCGCGGCCGCGCGGATATTGTGGGCAGTCGGGTACACCGCCAATGAGAACTATTTCCTACACGAACTAGAGGTAAAGAATATGCCGGCTACGCTTCGTCGAGGCCAGCAACTCGTCAGCAAGGGGGGGCTGGTCTCAGGCGTAAGGCTGCAGCGTCCACCCTACGGTTACAAGAAAACTGATGACTGGAACTGGCGCCACAATCCCTTTTACGGCACTCGCGAGTTCAACGGTTTGCGAATCATGATGGGGCTGATCGCCAACTGGGACCTGAAGGACGACAACAATGCCATTCTTGAGAATGAAAAGAAGTCATCGCCAAGGGTTTACGAAGTTACTGACGTAGGGACAGCTTTCGGAACGGTGGGCAAGAGCTACACCAACAAAATCTCCAAAAAAAACCTTCCAGCCTACCAACGTGCCCGGCTGATCAAGCACATTCATTCAGACTACATTGACCTGAATTTCCCGAAACGTCCTCCGATCACAGAGCTATTTGAGTTTCAGTGGATTTTCTTCTGCCATCAAATACGCATGGGCTGGGTGGGCAAGCACATCCCGCGATCGGACGCCAAATGGATCGGTTCACTGCTGGCGCAGTTGACGCCCGATCAGATCCATGACGCCTTCCGCGCTGCCGGCTATTCGCCGGATGACATCGACGCCTACAGTCAGGCCGTGCTAGCGCGCATTAAAGAGTTGAATGATCTATGAAGCTTCCAGTTCGCCCACTTCCTGAAACTGGAGATTGTGCAACTCGGCATATACGCCGTTCAGGTCCATCAATTCTTCATGCTTGCCGCGCTCGACGATTTGTCCGTCTTTGACCACGAAAATGACATCGGCCTTTTGGATGGTCGAGAGACGATGGGCAATTACGACTACGGTCTTGCCTTCCATTAAGCGATCCAGTGCTTCAAAGACCAGCTTTTCGGACGCCGAGTCGAGCCCAGACGTCGGCTCATCCAGGATCAGGATGGGCGTATTGCGAATCACCGCACGAGCGATGGCGATCCGCTGCCGCTGGCCACCTGAGAGCGTCATCCCTCGCTCGCCAATCATGGTGTCGTAACCATCCGGCATCCTGTCGATGAATTCACTGGCATTGGCAAGTTCAGCTGCTTTTATGATTTCGTCGCGGGTGCAGTTCGGTTTTCCGTAGGCGATGTTTTGCCACAGCGGCGCGTGAAAAAGCACCGTCTCCTGCAAGACAAAGCTCATCTGGTTACGCAAGGATCGCTGCTGATATTGCTTGATATCGACTCCGTCAATCTTTATGACCCCACTGCTTGGATCGTAAAATCGAGGTACCAGACTGATGATGCTGGTCTTGCCGGCGCCCGTCGGTCCCACCAACGCAGATACCTGTCCCGCTTTGATCTCAAAGCTGACGTCATTCAGGATAGGCGATTCGTCGTTGTATGAAAATGAGACGCTTTCAAACGTGATATCCCCGTGCAACTTCGGCGCGCGGAGCGCTCTCGGAGCATCTTTCACGTCCACAGTCGTTTGCAAAATCTCCTGAATGCGCTCATACCCGACCGCTGCCTTCGAGTAGGTATCGGTCATCTTGGAAATTTCCTGCATCGGCTTGTACATTTTTCCGAGATACAGGATGAACACCACCAGGCCCCCAGCAGACAGCGCTCCCGTCAATACCAGCTTGGTGCCGAACCACAACACCAGCCCGGTCCCAACCGCAACCACGATCCCCACCAGCGGCGTTAGCTTGGCCTTCAGGCTGCGGGCGCGCAACGCAACATCCACCGCCTCCAGGCTCTCCTCCTCCAGGCGGCGCACCTCGTAATCTTCTCGAGCAAACGCCTTTACCACGCGGATAGATGAAAGCACCTCTTCGACAACCGAGGTGATCTCGCCCTCCTTCTTGCGCACCTCCCTCGACGCCTTCTTTATGCGCCGGGTGTAGCTGTAAACCATTACAAACAGCACGGGCACGACCGACAATGCAATCAATGTGAATTGCCAATTCAGGTAGAACATCACGCCGATCATGCCGACCAGGGTCATTACATTGATCAGCACGCCCAGTAACCCATTCATGATGAAGCTTTGTATTGCTTCAATATCGTCAGTCACCCGACTGATCAAGTCTCCTGTGCGCTTTTGATCGTGAAATGCCAGCGACAGCCTTTGAATATGCGCGTAAATGCTGAGCCGCAAGTCGTAGCTCACCCACTGGCCGACGCTCGTTGTGAGGTATTTCTCGCCGTAGGTGCAGATGGCGTCGAATACGGCAATCGCCAGCACGGCCGCGCAGGCGAACTTCAGCAGAGCCAACTTGTCGGATCCGAGAAACGTATGGACAATTCGCATCGCCCAGGCACTGCTTGGGCGCGAGCGCAAGACATCATCCAGAACGATCTTCAACGGCCAGGGCCCGAGTAGGTTTGCGATACTCTCTCCCGCTATGGCGAGGAACCCGAGCGCCAACTCGCCGAGGTGAGGGCGCAGCAAACTCCGAATGCTCAGCCGCCGCTGGATCGGACGGGCCGGCACCGTCTTTTTCTCATTGCTCAATCGTTTCTCCTGAATCACCGGATGGATGGCAGAGCGACTGGATGAGTTGCCAGAGCTGGTTTCCCGCCTATTCCGGCTTTTCAATCGAACGTCGCTTCTCTATAATTTCCGGCTACTTAGATTTAAGCTTGGGGATCTCGTGCGCGACGCTGAAGCCTCTTACGCCAGTTCGGAATACCGGGTAGCCATCATCACCGCCGAGACCTCAGCGTTTCCGGACATGCAGCATTTTTTGGCACCCCGCTTTACCGCGGCCTTGGCCCAGAATGAGAGGCAGATCCAGGCGGCGATTGATGATCCCGGCATTCGCGCGGTCCTGCTCGATCTCGACAGCGTGGGCGACGACTCGTCCGACGCGCTCCGCCTTCTGGGTGAGATCCGCCAGGTCCGCGACGATCTCGTGCTGGTCGCGATCACCCGGTCCAACAGCCGCAGCCTGCCGCTGAAATCCAGCGAACTCGGAGCGGACGAATTCTTTCTTGCCCCACTTGATTTTCAGGAACTGCAGATTGTCCTGGCACGCGCCATCGAAAAACGCGGCTTGCAGGTTGAAGGCCGGAGGATTGTCGAGCAAGCGGAAAGTAAAAGCGCGTTTTGCGGCCTGATCGGTGGCAGCGAGGCCATGCAGCGCGTTTATCAGGCGGTGCGCGCTGTGGCGGACAGCAACACCACAGTCGTACTCCGCGGCGAGAGCGGGACGGGCAAAGAGCTTATTGCGGGCGCCATCGTGCAAACCGGCAGCCGCCGCAACAAACCCTATATCTGCCTGAATTGCTCTGCCATTCCTGAAAGCTTGATCGAATCAGAACTTTTCGGCCATGAACGAGGTGCGTTCACCGGTGCCGATATGGCGAAGCCCGGGCTGATCGAATCCGCCCACGGCGGCACTCTGTTCATGGACGAGATCACCACCCTCGACCACAGTCTGCAGAGCAAGCTTCTTCGGGTGCTGCAGGAACGCGTCGTCCAGCGCGTCGGCGCCCGAACCGCCAAGAAAATTGATTTCCGTCTGATTGCTGCCAGCAACGATGATCTGGAAGAACTGGTAAAACAGGGGCGCTTCCGCGAGGACCTCTATTACCGCATAAACGTCGTGCCGATCTTTGTGCCGCCACTGCGCGACCGCGACGGCGATGTCGCCATACTCGTTGACCATTTTCTACGGGTTTACTGTACAGCGAACAACAAGCCACTCAAGCAACTACAACCCGACGCCCTCGAAATCATGGAGGAGTACGCGTGGCCCGGCAACGTGCGCGAACTCGAGAATGTGGTCCAGCGGCTGGTACTGATGAATGATTCGCCGGTCATTAAGGCGGAGCACCTGCCCCAACAGTTGCTTTATTCGAGTGCGTCCAGCCAGGAAGCGATCCTGATCCCGGAAGAAGGAGTGGACTTCGATGCTGAAATGGAGCGTATAGAGGTTGCTTACGTCACTGCCGCGCTGAACCGCACCAAAGGGAAGAAAACCACTGCCGCCGCCCTGCTTCGCGTTGACCCGCAGCGTATGAAATATCTCTGCCGCAAACACAAGCTGGGAACGGACAGTTGAAAAATTACCGCTGCAGGTTTAATTATTAACCGCGAACCATTCCTGCCAAAATCTACCGATAGGCGGACGCCGATGTAAGTTAATGAATCGCAAGTGCTTGCAGCGTCTCTTCTTTGGCTTGCGGTTTTGGCCCTTCTCCTGCAATAAGCCAACTGTCTGGTCGAGAAAACTCACAAGGAGCCGGCAATGGAAAAGAAATCTCTCATCAGCAATCGCAGCATTAAGAAAGCCACCGTGAGCAAGCCGGGGGCGACCAAGGTATCCGCGACCAAAGTATCCGCAACCAAGCTCGCCAAACAAATGACCGCGGCGCCACTGCATCGTGTAACCGCCCGTCCTCGTTTGGTCAAACCGACCGCTGTCATCGGAGCTAGGCCACGTCTCGCAAAGCCGTTATAGGGCGGAGCGTTTGTCGAACCAAGCCTTGGGCTTGGAGCCCGATTTTTAGAGATGCCGTTGGGGCATGTAAGAAGTTTCAGGCTGGGCCTTGGCGCCCAGCCTGTAAATTTTTGCGACTCTCGCCTACCAAACCTTTCGTCCCACAAAGTCTTTGCTGAACCTGTAGCTCAAACCCGCAAGGCTGCGCCTTCCCGTCAGCACCTTGGCTGATCCTGTCATGCCCGGCATGAGTCCGCTATCGTTCTTCACCAACACCGTTGCCACATAAAACCGCGGAGGATTAATCCCCTGCAACTGGTCCTTGGTGGCAAGCCCGTTGTCGAGCGGCGCCGAAACCGGAGCAAGCTGAGCCAATGCCCCAGAGATCGGGCTGACTCGGCCGTCAACCAGAAGACGCACCTGGGCGCCGACTCGTACTTCGTGCATCGCGAACTCTGGGATATAAAGCAGCGCCTTGAGTTCAGTGGTGTCGCATACCTGAAAGAGCAGATCACCCTCATCGAGTGATTTTCCGACCAGGTCTGAAACATGTGGGGTAACAATCACTCCAGAAATCGGGCTGACAATCCTGAGTTCCGCAAGCTGGTTTGCGATCACGCGATTGTCGGCTGCCCGGTGCTGCCGCTCCTGCTCTGCGGCTCCGAAGTCGGTGTAGCGCAAAGCCGCGAGCGTGGCCCTGGAGGTCGCCTGCCGTAACTCTTGTCCCGCGCGCGCTGCTTGCGACTCGATATCCAGATTGCGCAACCGCGCCACTTCTGTCCCTGCCCCGACCCACTCTCCTTCTCGCACCGAAACGCTGGCCACCGTTGCGGGAACCGTAGCGTGTAGCGTTGCCGCCCTGGTAGGAGCGAGGACGAACTCTGCATGGTCGAAGTCCGGCCAAATAGGAACGAATAGGATCAGCGCCGCCGCGGCTCCCACCGCGACGGTGCGAACTGGCGTGAACCAGGCCAGCACCCGCTCTTTCTTATCCAGGTAAAGCATCTTCATAAAATTCACCAGAAGTTTCACTCGGGAACGAAACACCCACAGCCCGATCGCCAGGGAAGGTGCGAATGCCCACTCCGGATTGAACGACCGCAGAATGTGGTATGTGATCACCATCAGAAACGAAAGCAGGCTATAGCTGTAGAGTCCGGACAGAATTCCGTAGATCACGAAGAACATTCGCTTGCGTCGTGGAACATACGGCACCTCAGATGGAAGCCGGAATATGTGTTTTCGCGCCCACCCGGACAGATATGCTGTGCTGGCTTCCTTCAGCGCGGGTTCATGAACAAACTCCGAGAAAATAAGGTAGCCATCCAGCTTGATCAGTGGATTCAGATTCAGGATCGACACTCCGATTCCGGTGACCATCATTATCTTGTAAGCCCAGTCATGCGCCGCCATACCGGTCGCAGTGCCCCACCAGACCACGGTCGCGAAGAAGCAAACGACCAGATCGAGCCAGATGCCGGCAATCGAGGTCGCTACTCGTGCCCATTTTCCGCCGATTACCCAAACCTGGGTTGCATCGCAGAAAAAACTCGGCGCAAAATACATCAGGGAAAACCCCATCTTTTCGATGGTCGCGCCAAAGTGTTTGCCCACCAGCCCGTGCGCCGTCTCGTGAATCGCTGCCATGGCGCCGAACAGAAACCAGAACTCCAGCAGATCCGTCCCCGATTTCTGCGTGAAGTTGTAGAAGGCAAAACTGTCGTTCCAGACTTCGCCGAAACGGTCCCACCACATCCATCCCATCAGGACGAACATGGCGATGCTGGTCCACACGAACCACGGCGTAAACAAAAACCGCAATCGTGGGTAAAGCCAACTGATGTAGTCGTCGGCGTTGTTCCAAGTCTTGATGACGATGTCGGAAAAGTCGAGGCCGTGATTTTTTTTGCGCTTGCTTCGGGAACTGCGCAGTTCCTGCTGGAGAGTAATGTTGCGTTCGATCGCGGTCTTATAGAGGAGTTGCGTATCGCTCTGCAGGAAGCTGGCCAGCTCCTTCACGTCGTCTTCAGAAACCGTGGTGCCCGTATCGGCCACGAACTGCTCGGCGATTTCTGCGAACGAACGCTTGCCGTCGAACAACTGCACCAGCTTCCATTGAATCGGAGCGAAACGAAACACCAAGTCCGTCCCGGGCATCTTCACCAGCACGACCTGCTGTCCCTGTTCGATGTGCTCTTTAGAAATGACTCGCGGGTCAAGCCGCGGCGGGGTGCGCCGGACCACCTGCTCCGGCATCTCCGGCAGCGCAACATCTAAGGCGCGGACGATATTCATGGCGCGGCGGGGAAGTGGACATCGGCGCGCATCCCAGGACGCAGGCTCGAAGTGTCACCATTCAGTTCCGCCAGGATCTCAATTGTGTCGCTCGACGGATCAACCACTGGGCTGACCTGAATCACTTTGGCGCGATATCTTTTGCCCGATTCGCCGCCTTCAGCCGAGGTCACCGCCAATGCAGCCCCCGGCTTGATCCGCCCCATAAACCTTTCCGGCAGAGTGACCCGCACCCGTAGGGGCGCGACCGCTGTGACCCAGAACAAGCGGTCGTTCTTGACTACGGATTGCCCCGCACGCACATAGCGCCGCGCCACCACACCGCCGAACGGGGCGGTAATTTGCGTTTTTTCCAACTCAAGTTCAAGTGAGTGCTCGGTTTGTTTGGCGTTGACCAGTAACTCGGAAACGCGCTTCACATCCCATTGATCTGACTCTGCTTTGTACTTTGCGTGCTCCAGCTGTTCTTTAGGGATGATCTGCGCCTCCCACATTTTTTCGGCGCGCGCGTAGTCGGAGTCGAGCACCTTCGCTTCCGCCTCCCAGTTCTTTAAATCGTCTTCTGTGCTGCGGGTCTTGGCGCGGGCTGCTTCCAGATCAGCCATAACCTGACGGTCATCGAGCACGGCGAGAAGCTGTCCCTTCTTTACCTGCGTTCCCGGCTCGGCCAGCACTTTTGCGATGACTCCATCACGTTGCGCCGCCACGTCCACCTGGTTTTCGACCACGATCGGCCCGGATGCGAGAAACTCTGCCTCCTTCGCCGCCACGCTCGCTGCCGGCGCATGGTCCGGCACAGACGTTGCTTCCGCAGCGGAAACCGTTGCCGGAGGCGCCGCCGTAGAGCTACTGCACGCAACACAAATTGCCAGGCAGACCAGCAACAGTCCCGTCTTGACCCTACACATCATGGAAACCGCTCCTAATCGTTACCATCCGAACCAGTTCCACAGCTTGCTCCACATCCACATCCCGATGCGACGAAAGAAGACTACTCCCGCCGACCGCCATTCTGTGGTAATTTTTCCGCGCCCCTGCATTCCGGCGCGCAGCAATCCATCGGGATTCTCGACGGTCACTCGAGCAAAGAATACCGGCTCGGCATTCTGCAAAACGCCTTGCGGACTGACTACCGCAACTTCACCCTGAAATGTCCGCTCCGGGAAGCCATCGAGCTTCAGCCGGGCTTTCTCTCCGGTGCGCATGAGCCCGATGTCCCCGCCGTCGATGGCCACATCTACCAGCGCCTGCGAGTTATCGACAATGTCGGCGAAGCTTTCTCCATCTTTCAATTTGTGTCCGGTGAAGTTCTCGATTTGCGGGGTCGCAACTACGCCGCTGATGGGCGACCGGATGACTGTCCTGTCCAGCCGCTCCTGGGCGCGATCGATATCTGACTTCCAATAATCCGCTTGCGCGCGCTGAATGCCCGCTTCTGTCCCGTCATTACTCGACAGTGCGCGGTCCATCTGTGCTCTGGCGGTCTCATACTTCGCCCGTGCAGCGGAAAGCGCCGACCGGTACTCCCAGTCTTCCAGTTTGGCGATTACCGAGCCTTTCGACACGCGAGTGCCCTCGTGAACATCCACCTCTTTGATCACGCCTTCGAACTCTGCGCCAATATGTGCCATGTGCGCGGGCGCGACCACGGCTGTGCCATCGACTCGCAGCGGCAAGGGAAACACGAGCAAGAACAACACCGCTGCCGCCGCCCCTGCTACCAGCGCCGCCCGGCGATGCTTTTCCAGCGCCATGAACCGCTTTCTTCTCTCTACCAACGGTTGCAGAACGCCGATGAAAGGCACTTCCTTGTAGAGCGAGGCATTGCGCAGCGCTACGGTCGCCTGGCTGGCGAGCACCTTGATCATCTCCAGATGCGCTTCGGAAAGAAAATCCGGATCGCTGCTCTCAAAGCCGAGGATCCCGACTCGGCCTTCTTCGTCGATGAGCGGGATGATCTGACAAGCACGCATTCCGGTTTCTTCAAAGTAATGCCGAAACTTGGCCCGGGTCTCCTCGCGGTCAGAATCAATTTCCTCCCCCCGCTGCGTCACCAGGAGCGGTTCTTTCAGAATTACGCCCCAGCGCAGGATGTCGCGCAGCCCACGATATTGCGGGTCATCAATATTGAGTTGCGTCACGCCCGAGACCGCCTTAAGGTCAATACCACCGCGTTCATCGAGAGCGATTCCGGCCCGTTCATACGCGATTACCGACGAGGGTCCGTTAACGATGGCTTGTAGTACTCGATCGAGATCCAGCGTGGAAGTAATCTCGCCGCTGGTTTTCACCAGGGCTTCCAGAATTTCGACCTTGCGCTCCGCCATGAGCAGGCTGGCATTGTGCAATGCGCCGACAGCAGTTTCGGTAAGGGTACTCAACGCAAAAAGTTCATCTTCATCAAATGGCGCACCGTCCAACCGGTTCGCAGCTTCAATGACTCCGACCAGTGCGCCCTTATCGATCAGCGGCGCTACCATCAGCGAAAAGATTGCGCCTTCCTCAGAATGCACACCTTCGTTTCGCTTTACCAGGCGCTCATCATCGGGCGATTCGATCAGCACCGGCTCGCCGTCGTCGGAAACATCGCCGGCGACGCCCTCGCCCGGTTTCTGGGTCATGCCTTCGGCGACTGTAGGATCGACTCCCGACTGCTGCATCAGTTCCAGCGATTCATCGCCTTGCAGCAGCCACACGTTCACCGCCTGGCATTCCAGAACTTCGCGAAATTTGGAAGCGATGATCGGCAGCAACTGGTCGAGCTCTAGCGTGGAGCCGAAAACCTTTTCCAGATCGTAAAGCTGCGTGATCCGCGTGATCGACGACAGCGTGCTGTTCCGCTCTTGCTCATAAGCTGCCGCATTTGCCAAGGCCCCGGCCGTAACCTCAGACATGGGCTGCAGCGCCGAAAGATTGCCCTCGCTCAGCTCGCCTTCAAAACTCACGATCTCGATTGCGCCAAAAAGTTCAGTCTGGTTTCTCAGCGGCAGATATGCGAGTGATGTAAGCGTTCGCCGCGTATGCAGGTGGGCGTAATGCTCGCGTGACAATTCCTTTCCCGAAAAGACCAGGGCCTCGCCTTTCTCGGCGAGCATGCCAAGCGTACCGTCACCGGTCGAAGCCGATGCGTCGGGAATGGACACATCGCCAACCGTGGCCTGCGGCACCCATATCTGTCCTTCATCTGACGCAGCGAGCATGTAAACCGTGACCGCGCTTCCGGGAAGGAAGTCAGCGACGGCTTGAGCCGCAATGCGGGCCCGCGGGAAGACCTCTCGTTGCTCGAATAATTGGGCCGAAAAGGCGGAAATATCTACCGCCACTGCCGAACCCTGGGTTGCCATGGCGTTGGCCCCGAAGTGACTATCCAATACCGAAAAACTCAGAAGCCTGGCGCGCGCCCCACTTGCAAATTCAAGGGGCTTCTTCTAAGTTGAGTGACTCTAGCAAACGGGCATTCGACTGTCAACGCATTGCTAGCCGCCGCATTCGGGCGAAGGGGGCTTAGTGGACATTGACGTTCGCAGCCAGGGGCAAGTGAAAATTGTGAAACTCCGCGGCCGGCTGAATCTCGGCGAACCGGTTGACCGCCTCCGTGCCACTATCGAGGACCTGCTGGGTAGTGGGGAAAATCGTTTAGTCTTCGATCTAGGCGAGCTCCAAACCGTGGACTCGAGCGGCATCGGACTTTTTAGCCGCTTCCTGACCTCAACCAAGCAGGGCGGGGGGTCGCTCAAGCTGGTGAACCCATCAAAATTTGTGGTCCAGACCCTGAAACTTGTGGGACTGCTGAATCTGTTCGAGGTCTTCACTGACACTGACGCCGCGACCGCATCCTTTGGTGCTTCTTAGGCAAACGTTTCGAGTTAAACTGGCTGTTGGCGAGGAATTTCGACGTTGAGCAATGCCGCAGTTTCCCGAACGGCTCGTTGGTCGCAAGCAAGCCCCCTCTCTGGGGCGATCAGTTACACCTATCTGGAAACATCGATTGGCTCGCTCCTTCTGACCGCGACTGATTCTGGATTGCAGTCAGTTTTATTCTCGAAGAACGGCCGGCCTGCGGCCCCCGATCCTGCATGGCGGGAAGATGGGTCACCGTTTCAGGAAACTATCCGCCAGTTGCGCGCCTACTTCGCTGGAGAACTCAAGACCTTTGACCTCGCTCTGGTGCCACAGGGCACTCCATTTCAGCAAAAAGCCTGGGGCGAGCTTTGCCGAATTCCATATGGCGAAACCATATCCTATGGCGAACTCGCCAAGCGTATCGGCAACCCGAACGCCAGCCGGGCGGTCGGTCTGGCCAATGGATCGAATCCTATTCCCATCATCATCCCTTGCCACCGCGTCATCGGTTCCAATGGCAAGCTCACCGGATACGGTGGTGGCCTCCCCATCAAAGAAAAGCTGCTTGCCCTGGAGCGCCGCCAGTTACCCCTGCTGTAGCTGCCAGCATTCCGCTAAACTGGCCACTTCAGTTACCATATTTCAGGGCAGCTGCCCGCATCCAAATCTCTATGATCCAGAAACTGTTTTGTATTGGCCTATTGCTTCTGAGTTCTCTTGCGCTGGCGCAGGACCCCTCTCTTCTTCGGCCCCCCAAAGGCGCCACAACTGCACTGATTGTCTTTGAGGACTTACAGTGTCCCAAGTGCCGGGTTGATTCGCCTCTCGAAGAGCAGGCCGCCAAGGCCCACAAGATTCCATTGGTCAGACATGATTTTCCATTGCCAATGCACAACTGGTCGTACAAAGCCGCGATCATTGCACGCTACTTCGACAGTCGCTCCAAAGAACTGGGAGATCAATTTCGGGACTACATTTTTCAGCACCAGCCGGAAATTCTTCCCGACAATCTTCAGACCTTCGCTCAGAAATTCGCTGCCGACCACAAGGTTGATTTGCCGTTTGTGATCGATCCGCAGGGTAAATTTGCCGCTCAGGTCAACGCCGACAAAGACCTCGGCAACCAGTTGAAAATCGGCCACACGCCGACGATTTACATCGTCAGCAACCGCAATCCATCGCGTCCGTTTGTCGAAGTCACCGACACCAGCCAGTTGTTCCAGATGATCGAAGCCATGCAGACCGAGTAAGAAGGTGCGCTTGGTGCCGCAATTCTCGGGAGTAGTGCTTCGAACTCCACCACTACCCAATTCTCGCTGTTTTTGCGAGAAGTGGGATCAAAGCGAATGCTGGCCGTCCCGCGCTTCCATCCAGCTTTGAAGAATTAGTACTGCCGCCATACGATCCACCGCCTCGCCACGCTTCTTTATGGACAGATCCGCATCCCGCAAAATGCGATTTGCCTGGCTCGAGGTCAGCCGTTCGTCCCACAGATGCACTGGTAGCTTGAACTTCTTTCGCAGCTCCTCAGCAAAAAGCTGCATTTTCTCGGACTGAGTTCCCTCAAGCCCGCTCAGGCGCAAAGGGTATCCGACAACAATCTCTGAAACCGAATATTCACGAAGCACGCTGGCCAGCCGCTCGAAATCTCCCCTCTTATTCGTCCGTCGAACAGTGGGGAGTCCCTGGGCAGTTATGCCCAGGGGATCAGAAACAGCCATACCGATAGTCCTCGAACCAACATCTAAGCCCAAGACTCTGGGACGGAGCGCGTTGATCCCCTCGGTGCTGGAGTGCATTTTCGGATTATATGGCCCAGTCGGTTACCAACATCGGCGAGAAACGTCCCCCGGAACTGCAGTCCCCCACTCCCAACCTGCCTCCTCCCGAGGTGGCTGTGCACCGCCCTCGCCCCCGCCGTAAGGATTGGGCCTTGACGGCCATGGGACTAGGCACGATTCTTGCCATGTGCTACTTCGCCGAGCAGCTTTTGGTAACGATTCTCGTCTCGATCCTGCTGGCATTCGTCCTTGCGCCCATTGTCACCTTCCTGGCCAAACTGAAAGTGCCGCAATGGGTAGCTGCGCTCCTTGCAGTCTTTCTTTTGCTTACCGTGATTGGCGGTACCGCCTATTTGGGGCTGAATAAAGCAACTGATTTTCTGCACGAGCTTCCGAAGTACTCACAAAGGCTTCACGCCAAAGTCGCCGATGTTCTCCATAGGACTCAAAGCCTCGAGGCAATTGGTCAATTCGAAGAGAAAGGCGAGATCAAAGTTCATGAAACTACGAATTGGACGGACCTGTTGACCCGTGGTTTCGGCTCAGTTAGTGAAGGACTTCTTACCGCGTCTTTTGTACCAGTGCTGGTGTTTTTCATGCTCACATGGCAGGAGCATGCCCGCAACGCCACCGTCGGCCTGTTTTCCTTAGAAAGGCGTCGCGAGGCTTATACCACTTTGGGAATGATTTCGGCGATGGTGCGAAATTTCATCCTTGGCAATCTCATGATCGCGCTGCTCATCGGGGGCGTGAGCATGCTCGTTTTTGCTCTGCTCGGCATACCCTTCTCTTATTTCACGGGACTGCTAAGCGGGATTCTCAGCTTGGTGCCTTATTTCGGCGCTGTCCTGGCTGTCTTGCCCCCGCTTTTTCTGGGAGTGGGCAAGCTCACTCTAGCCGGAGTGGGCTGGATTTTCCTCACCGTATTTACTTTGCACCTGACCGCAATGAACATTCTTTATCCCAAGTTGCTGGGCAGTCGCTTGCGCCTGAATCCGTTGGCTGTAACTATCGCTCTGCTTTTCTGGGCTTGGGTGTGGGGAGCAGTCGGATTGGTGCTGGCGGTTCCGATTACCGCTGCCATGAAGATTGTTTTCGATAACGTTGCAACGCTGAAACCATTCGGGGTATGGCTGGGAGAAGATGGGCCCATGGAGAATGGCGCCCATGCAAATGGGAACCGCTAGGCTTCCAGTTCGCCGGCTTCAGGAAATCTCAGGTTGGTCTTTGCCAGGGTTTCGTTCAACAGCGTTTCGATTTGGCCCTCTTCACAACTGCGCGCCAGCGCCAGTTCGCTAACCAACAAATAGCGCGCCCGCTCCAGCATCTTCTTCTCGCGAAAAGACAGGCTTTTCGATTCCTTGAGCACAAGCAGGTTCTTCAATACTGCGGCAACTTCCAGAAGGGAACCGGTGCGCATTCGGTCAGAGTTCTCTTTGAAACGGTCTTTCCAGTCGGCGGCACTCTCGCCTCCGCCATCAGAGAGGAAATCCAGAATTTTCTTAATCTCACCGTTCCGAACCACCCGGCGAAGGCCAACTGCTCCCACGCTGTGGAAGGGGACCGTAACCTTTAGATTGCTGGATTTTATATTTAGCAGGTAATAGCGCTCGGCTTGGGCGCCAAGCGTGCGGCTTCCGATTTGCTCGATGATTCCCACTCCATGATTCGGATAAACCACCCGGTCACCAATGTGGAAATCGCCATTTCCGTTGCTGCTCATACTGGGAACAGCCCACTGCCGCGAGATAACACGCTTAATACTACCTGATCAGGCAGCGTTTGCACAATTTGTCACTGAGGGAGTTTGTATTTTCAAGCACTTATGCGGCTGTGAGACATGCCTCCGGCCTAGTTGAAATTCCCCGAACCTCCTTGGGCCCTCCACCGCCATTTCCTTATCGATAGCCAAGCCTTTTCCGCCATTCGGTTTATAATTCGACCCAGCATGACCGAGCAGATAAGAAGAAAGTTACAAGACGAGATCAACGCTCTCGAACACGAACTCGTCCACGAACTCCCAAAAGAGATCAAGAAAGCTGCTGCTCTCGGCGATTTGAGCGAAAACGCCGAATATCACATGGCCAAGCAGCGCCAGGAGTTCGTCAAGGCCCGGGTTCGCCAGTTGGGCAGACGACTGGCCGATCTCTCCATGGTTAACATGAATAACATTCCCAAGGATAGAGTTGGCTTGGGTTCCACGGTTAAGGTTTACGACAGCACCAAAGAAGAAGAAGTTGAGTACAACCTGGTTACCAGCGAAGAGTCGGACGTAACGGCAGGGAAGATTTCCACCACTTCTCCTATCGGCCGTTCGTTGTTGAACAAAAAAGTTGGCGATACGGCCGTCGTCGTGACTCCAAATGGAAAGCGCGAGTTGGAGATTCTGACGTTAAGCACGATTCACGATGTGGCTGCAGCAGAATGACCGTGTTGGTTGGACATTCTTTTCCGAGAAGCAGTCACGATGAAAGTTTGCGATTAGTAACCTATGACCTGGACTAGCGCATTTGGCCGCGCCTGCGCCGTTTTACTTCGAACCATCGTTCGCTGGCTGGCTCTCACCCGCATCAATCCTAACGTCCTGACCTTCATGGGACTGGTCGTGAACGCCTGGGCTGCGTTCTTCTTCGGCTACGCCAACTCTGACAACCAGCGGCGAATGTTCGTCTATGCCGGCCTCATCATCATCGGCTCTGGTTTCTTTGACTTAGTGGACGGTGAAGTCGCGCGCGCGCAAAACCGGGTAACCCGCTTCGGCGCATTTTTTGATTCCGTTGTGGACCGCTACAGCGACGCTTCGCAGTTTTTTGGTCTGCTTGTTTACTATGCCCGCGCGGACCGATTCTTCTATGTGGTCCTCACTGCTTATGTGATCGTCAGCGCCATCATGGTCAGCTATAGCCGCGCCCGAGCCGAATCCCTCATCGGTTCCTGCCGCGTCGGGTTTATGGAACGTCCAGAGCGCCTGGTGCTAGTCATCATCGGCGCGCTCTTCAATCGAATGGCGCCGGTTCTCTGGGTGATTGCCGTTCTCTCCACCATCACCGTGATCCATAGAATTCAGTACACCTGGGCGCGAACCAACGGACCAGAGGCGCTGAAAACCGGCCAGGCAGCCTGAGGTAGTGCAGCGGCGGGCGTCCTCTTAAGGGTGATTTGGTAAATGATTCGTTAGGGGTGCCTAGGGAGATCGTATCCCCCGGAGTGGTTCAAGTAATAGTCCAAGAAAACAGGTGGAAGCAAACAGAGTTGGAGCGGCCAGCGGGGTTGGAGTTGCTCGACGATCTGCCAAGGGCTGAGGTTTTGTTTATGAGAGTTGGGACGGACCAGGTTGAAGTAGAGCTGGTAGGTAAAGGCTTTGGCGAGGAAGTCGCCCCGACTGTGGAACGATTCCAGGTCAAAGAACTCATCTTCGACGAGGCGGTGAACGGTTTCCACATCGCTCTGGAAGGTGTGAGCGGCGGGAGGGATGCGAACGTGCTGGCTGTCGCCTAAAGCGGTGGGGAATCCGGTGGGGTGACCGCGACGATCGTGGCCACCGATGAACTCGGAGCCGTTGTCGGTCTGCCAGACCAGATCGCGCAGAGAGATGCCGCAACGATCGAGGTGCTGCTGGATACGGGCGGCAAAGATGGAACTGGCAGCCGCAGAACGGCGCTCGGCAAAAGCCCAGAACAGCAGGCCGCTGCGCACTTCGCGGGCGGTGTATTCGACGGCCGGCAGATCGAAAGCCTGGGCCTGCGGCCAGTAGCGGGGAATATCGTCGAGATCCTTGGTGTCGGCGGAGATCTGCTGAAAGACGCGCCAGGTGGCTTTGATGTGGGCGAGGTCTTGTTTGCGCTGATACTTGCGCGGTCGTTTTTTGAGCAGGCCATGATGGCGCCAGATGCGTTCCAAGGCACGATGACTGAGAGGAAGGTCGAACTCCCGAATAAGACGACGAGCTCCGAAGGTGAACAGCTGCTGGCGGAGTGCGACGACCTGCTGTTCGATGTCGGCGGGAGTCTTGCCGGGCTGGCGATGAGGGGCGCGAGAAACTTCGATGAGGCCGCGCGGTCCTTGCTGCTGATAACGGCGCAGCCACTTGCGCACAGTGGGAACGGTGGTTTGAAACAAGCGGGCGGTGGGTTTGATGCCGCGTTGTCGAGCCGACTGCACCAAACGCAAGCGATGATTGTAGGCGTCTCTCATCTCGCGAATCAGGACGAAGTAGGCGGTGGACACAGCGGATTGTAGTCCCGGTCGCTGGCCTCCCGGCTTTTGCGGAGCCGTCCGGCCAGCTCCCTAACGCGTTTCTCGCTCAAGCATTTTAACTTCGCTACGGGGATACGATGTGAGTAGGCTCTACCAGGTAAATGATTCGTTTGACCGTCTTCTTCCGCTCACGCTAGAATAGCTATGTTTGCCTGTACTTGCGGCGGTCTTCTATTCCGGCGTCGTAGGAAGGCGTTAGGAACCACGATAATCCGCGGCCGCCCGCAATCGTTGCCGAAAGCACCGCGCGGGAAACAGCAAGCGCAAAGAATCAAGTTCCGAAGTAATTAAGATTCAGGAAAGTCCTGCGGTCTGGCGGCCGAGTGCCTGCTTACACCAACGTGCGGTCCGCGGACAATGGAGAGAAATTATGTACGCGGTGATCCGCGCTGGTGGCAAGCAGTATCGGGTAGCGCCCGGTGACATAGTTCGCCTGGAAACCCAGTCGGGCGACAAGAATGGCAAGGTCGAGTTTGGCGACGTATTGGCGGTGTCGGCCAATGCAGGAGAGATCGTGCGGCCCGAGTCGGGCGCGCTGGTGACCGGTCATATTCTCGGCGATGATCGCGCCAAGAAAATCCTGGTCTTCCACTACAAGCGCAAAAAGCAATACAAGAAGCTTGCTGGACACCGGCAGCCCTTCAGTTCGGTGCGAATCACCGAGATCGCATTCGACGGCCAGAAGTTCACCGCCCCCGAACTTAGCAAGAAAGAACCCAAACCGAAGAAAGCTGCGCCGGTTTCTGAGGAGGCTCCTAAGCCTGAGGCGAAATCGGCCAAACCTGCTGCGAAGAAAAAAGCGGCTGCTCCCAAGAAGAGTGCCGCGAAGAAGAGCACACCAAAAAAGAAGTAATTTTGAATTTGCTGATGGCTGAGAGCTGAGGGCTAGAATATGGCACACAAAAAGGGATTAGGCAGTTCACGTAACGGGCGCGATTCCAACGCGCAGCGGCTGGGATTCAAAGCTTTTGGCGGACAAATCGTCCCCGGGGGCACCATCATCGTCCGCCAACGCGGCACGCGGGTGAAGCCCGGCTTGAACGTCGGCCGCGGCAAAGACGACACGCTCTTCGCGAAAATCAGCGGCAGGATCGTATTCAAAGACCGCGGCTCGATGGGCAAGTTCGTTTTGGTCGAACCACTCGAAGCGAAATAGTCCCCGGCACTTCAAATTGGTTGTCACCGAGCGCGGGCGGATAACTCTCCGCCCGAGTGGCCCGCCGCAATCGAAAAACCCATCTTTTTCGCGACGCTCCCCCGCTCCCCCCATTCTGGACACAATCGTCCATTCTCAGTACACTTCCGCGACAACGTGAGATTCTCTGCAAGTACGCGCAAAAGCCTTTCCACCGGCGCAGTGGTCCTGCTCCTGATCGTTCTCGCTGCGGAACTTTCTCTCTCTATCCGGCGTGAAACCCAAACCTGGGACGAAGCCTGCCACATCTTCGCTGGCTACAGTTACTGGACGCGCGGCGACTTTGCCATGAACCCCGAGCACCCGCCGTTTGTAAAACTGCTTGCTACTCTCCCTCTACTTTCGATGACGCTGAAGGCCCCTCCACGCGAAAAGGTTTTTTCCAAAGAAGAGGATTTCATCAGCGCCAAACAATTCGTGTATTCGAATGATGCGGAAAGGATCATGTTCCGCGCGCGCATAATGGCGGCAGTACTGACGCTGGCGCTGGCGGCCTTGCTCTTTCTAGCCGCGCGGCAAATGTTTGGATTGTCATCTGCATTCTTGGCTCTGACGCTTTTCGTATTTGAGCCCAACATCCTGGCCCACGGCGCGCTCGTCACCACCGACATGGGGCTTAGCTGTTCTTTATTTGCAACCGTGTATGCGTTTTACCGTTATTTGAAAAAGCCGTCCGGCGCGAGTCTTTCGCTCGTCGGATTGGCGGCAGGTCTTTCGCTCGCCGCCAAGCATTCAGGAATTCTGGTTTTTCCGATCCTCATCGCACTTGCCATATGTGAGCGGTGGCGCATGCCACGGCCAACCGCATCTTCGGCCTCTAGCCGGCCCTCTAATTCAATGCGCCTGGTTGGGGCACTTGTGTTTGTCGCCCTGATGGCTGTTCTCATTTTGTGGGCTTCGTATGGATTTCACTTTCATCCCCGGCCCGGAGTTGACGCCGAAAATCGCGTCGCCGATTACGCGGCCGGTTTGAATTCGCCATTGCAGAAGAACCTGATCACGCAGTTCGCCCACTGGCATGTGCTGCCTGAGTCATACTTATACGGCCTTGCCGACGTCGGCATCACCGCCGGATTCAGCCACACTTATTTATTCGGCAAAGTCTATCCCCACGGACAATGGTTGTACTTTCCGGCTGCCTTTCTCATCAAGAGCACAGTTACCCTGATCATTCTTCTGTTGCTGGCGCCGTTTGCCATTGTCCTCAGGGGCGCGCAACACCGACGCGAGCTCTGGTTCCTGGCGATTCCCCCCGCCATCTATTTCGCGGTTGCGATTTCCTCCGGAATGAATATTGGGGTTCGGCACATTCTCCCGATTTATCCCTTTCTCATGGTCCTCGCAGGATGGGCCGCAGCGCAGTTTATCAGCCATCGCCGTCGCTGGGCATGGATGGTCGCCGTCGTTATGGCATTCGGTGTTGTTTCATCTCTGCGCACCTTCCCGACTTACATTGCCTATGCAAACGAGTTGTGGGGTGGCCCGGCGAATACATACAAATATTTGAGCGACTCGAACGTTGACTGGGGACAGCAACTGAAGTCGATTAAGACGTACCTCGATCAGCGGCATGCGAAGAATTGCTGGTTTGCATATTTTGGCGAGGTTGTTATTGACCCGCACTACTACGGCATTCCGTGTCAGCCCCTGACTACGATTTCTACCGTGTGGTTGCAGCCTTCGATTGACGTCCCGGCAAGTATTGACGGCCCGGTATTGATCAGCGCAGGAGTGCTTTCTGGATACGAGTTCGGCCCCGGTTCCTTGAATCCCTACGATCAATTTCAAAGACTCTCGCCTGCTGCGGTCATCGAAAACGGTGTTTTTGTCTTTAACGGACACTTCGAGATTCCTCTGGCCTCGGCCCTGAACCACGTGACCCAGGCGCAGTTGCTCGACCAAAGCGGACATCTTGATCAGGCGCTTGGAGAAGCGCAAACAGCAGTAGCACTTGAGCCGGATTCTGTGCAGACGCAGGCTGAACTAGGCCACCTGCTCATGAAGGTTAATCGTCCGGACGAAGCTCGCCAGGCATTCCAGCAAGCGCTTGCCCAGGCCACGACGGTACATTCGGAAATGCAAAGCGCATGGGTTCCGGGCCTGCGCAATTCGCTGAAGTAGCGCTTAACGCCGGACCGCGACAGGTTCCCTCGCGCTTCGCGAGGTCCGGAATGCTATCTTGCCACCCTCCGCATCCACTACGATGTGGTCGCCATGGAGGACCTCGCCGTCCAGAATCTTCAGCGCCAGCGGATCCTGAATAAACTTCTGGATCGCTCGCTTCAGCGGACGCGCACCGAAGTTGGGATCGAAACCTTCGGTAAAGATCAGCTCCTTGGCGGCGTCAGTCAATTCGATGGAAATCTTTCGCTCCGCCAGCAGGCGTCGCAGATCCTCAAGCCGCAACTCGATGATCTTAACCAGTTGTTCTCTTCCCAGCGGCGTGAACACAATGATGTCATCAACCCGGTTCAAGAACTCCGGCTTGAAGTGCCCGTGCAGCGCGTTCATCACCAGATCGGTGGCGTGCGCGAAATCGTCGGCAGTGCGCATACTCTCCGCCTGCAAATAAGTGGAACCGATGTTTGAGGTCATGATGATGATCGTGTTCTTGAAGTCCACGATTCGGCCCTGACCATCGGTGAGGCGACCGTCGTCCATGATCTGCAGCAGGATATTGAACACGTCCTGGTGTGCTTTTTCGATTTCATCGAACAGCACAACCGAATATGGACGCCGCCGCACCTGCTCCGTCAGTTGCCCGCCTTCCTCATAGCCGACGTATCCCGGAGGCGCGCCAATAAGCCGGGAGACCGCATGCCGCTCCATGTACTCCGACATGTCGATGCGCACCAGAGCGTGCTCGTCATCGAACAGAAATTCGGCCAGAGCGCGGGCGAGTTCAGTCTTCCCAACGCCGGTTGGCCCGAGAAAGATAAACGACCCTATCGGCCGCTTGGGATCGCTAAGCCCAGCGCGTGATCGCCGAATCGCATTGGACACGCGCTCAAGGGCAACATCCTGCCCAACTACCCGCTGGCGCAGCCGGTCTTCCATGGTGACCAGTTTCTTGACTTCGCCTTCGAGCATCTTCGAAAGCGGAATGCCCGTCCATTTGGAGACGATCTTGGCAACGTCTTCCTCGTCCACTTCCTCTTTCAACATGCGCTGGCCGCTCGAGCTCTCCAGTTGCGAACTTACCTTGGCCAGTTCTTCCTCCGCTTGCCGAATGAGGCTGTAGCGGATTTCCGCCACCCGCTGCAGGTCTCCCTTTCTTTCCGCAGCCTGCTCTTCGATCCGAAGCTGCTCGATCCTTTCCTTCAACTGCCTCTGGCGAGCGATCAAGTCCTTTTCCTGCTTCCACCTCGCCTTGAGCGCGTTGGATTTTTCACGAATTCCCGCCAGCTCTTTGTCAATCGCTGCCAGTCTTTCCTTCGAATTAACATCGTCCTCTTTCTTGAGTGCCTGCTTTTCGATTTCGAGTTGGGTCGCGCGGCGCTCCAGTTGATCAATCTCCGTCGGCATTGAATCGATCTGGATGCGCAGGGATGCCGCCGCTTCATCAATCAGGTCGATTGCTTTATCAGGCAAGAATCGGTCGGAGATGTAGCGATGCGACAGAGTTGCCGCGGCAACGATCGCCGAGTCTTTGATCCGCACACCATGATGAACTTCATATCGTTCTTTCAGGCCGCGCAGAATAGCAATCGTGTCTTCGACATTCGGCTCGCCGACAAAAACGATCTGGAAGCGCCGCTCCAGAGCGGCATCTTTCTCAATGTGTTTCCGATATTCAGCCAGAGTGGTTGCGCCAATGGCTCGCAGTTCGCCGCGCGCCAGCGCCGGTTTCAACATATTCGAAGCATCAATTGCGCCTTCCGCAGCGCCTGCGCCTACCAGGGTGTGCAGTTCGTCAATAAAGAGGACGATTTTACCCTGGGAATCTTCGATCTCCTTCAATACTGCCTTCAGCCGATCCTCAAATTCGCCGCGATATTTCGCGCCAGCCAGCATCGACCCCAAATCGAGCGCGACCACGCGCTTGTTCTTCAGAATCTCGGGTACATCGCCCGAAACTATGCGCTGCGCCAATCCTTCAACGATGGCAGTCTTCCCGACTCCAGGCTCTCCAATGAGCACCGGATTATTTTTCGTACGCCGCGAGAGCACTTGCACCACGCGGCGAATTTCTTCGTCGCGCCCAATGACTGGGTCTAGTTTTCCGCGCCGCGCCAGTTCGGTCAGATCTTTCGCATAACGCTCCAGCGCCTGATATTTGGCTTCGGGATTTTGATCTGTGATGCGCTGCGATCCGCGCACTGCGGTCAGCGCCTTAAGAATCGCGTCATGAGTCGCACCGTGACGCGCAAGGATTTCCTGCGCGGGATCGCGCTTCAATTGTGTGATCGCAATCAACAGATGCTCGGTCGAAACGTATTCATCTTTAAAGTTGTCGGCTTCCTTGAAGGCGCGATCAAGGAGCTGATTTGCAGCCTGCGAGAGTGACGGCTGTGCCGCTCCGCCTGACACCTTGGGCAAGCGCTCAACTTCCTGATAAATCTCGTTCAGCACGCCCTGCGGCCCGATCCCAATCTTCTCGAGGATCGGCGGCACAATGCCTTCGCTATCTTCGAGCAGCCCCGCTAAAACGTGCAGGGGCAAAACCTCGGGATTCCCGTGCTCTGAGGCGAGTTCGTTTGCACGCTGTACTGCTTGCTGTGCCTTCAGGGTTAGTTTGTCCCAGCGGATTGCCATGGTGAACCTCGTTCGAAATTGTGTAATTTGATAGTGGTGTATTCGGTATCAGGGACTCTGTGAGTCTTCGTTTACCCGATTACCAGATTTCGCAATCAACCGAATCAAGTAAAAAGGGAGGCACCTGGTTTCGGCCGCCTCCCTCGAAATCTTATTCTACGACTTGTGCTCAGGCAGCTCGGCCGGTGCTCTTTACTTCTTTGGCTTCGAGCGTTTTGCTACTGCCGACGTTAACTTTGATCTGCTTCGGCTTCGCCTCGGTTTTCTTAGCCAGATGGATCTTCAATATCCCCTTATCGTAATTGGCTTGGATGTTCTCTGCGTCAACCGTGGGGGGCAGCGTGAACGAGCGGGTGAAGCTGCCATACTGCTGCTCAACCCGGCGGAAGTTTTCTTCTTTCTCTTCCTTCTCGAACTTGCGCTCACCGTGCACGGTCAAAGTCTGGTTTTCCACCCGGACATCGATGTCTTTTTCGTCGATGCCCGGAACCTCAATCTTCAAGGTGATGCTGTGCTCATCTTCGTAAACATCCACCGGTGGCGCGAAACTGGAAGTGGTCAACGCCTCCTCCCGGCCATCGCCATAATTGTCCCGGAACAGGCGGTTCATCCGGTCTTGCAAGGTACTGAATTCGCGGAAGGGATCCCAGCGAGTAAGAACTGTCATAACAATCCTCCTTGATCGAAAGGCTTTAGATGTTGGTGTTTGGGGGCTTGGTCACGGTCAACCACTTGTCTTATATCGAACCAAGCATAAAATATGAGCGTGTTATTGTCAACTAATGTATTTGCCTATTTTGCTTCAACTTACAAGCAATATTAGGCACTTCAAGTAGCTGGTTTCGGGGACTCCCAGTACGTTCGGATGGTCCTTGGACTGTCCACGGTTTTCCAGAACGCGAATTATCCTGTGCGAATCTGCTGCTGCTGAGGCTACCGTTTCCAGCAACTCCGCATTGCTAACGTGGTAGGAACACGAGCAGGCCAGGAGAATCCCACCCGGACGCAGCATCTTCAACGCTCGGAGGTTTAGCTCCTTGTAGCCGCGCAGCGCGGTGGGCAGGTCACGCTTGGATTTGGCAAAAGCCGGCGGGTCCAGAACGATTGAATCGTACTGATGCCCGGCATCGGAGTAGTCCCGCAGCAGGTCGAAGGCATTGGCCTCGATCCATTCAATTTCACGACCATTAAGTGCCGCATTCTGCTCAGCCGCTTCCAGCGCCGGACGCGAGCTGTCAACGCCCGTGACCTTTTCGCAGCTTCGTGCCAGATGCAGAGCAAAGCCTCCCTGGTAGCAGAAGACATCGAGCGCCTCTCCCCGGGCATATTGCGCCGCTGCCGCATAATTTTCCCTCTGATCGAGGAAGGCACCGGTCTTCTGCCCGCCAAGAGCGTGGTAAAGAAAGCGCACGCCGTTCATCTGGAATTCGGTGGTGGTTTGGTCGTGTAGCCCCGCGTCTCCAGACCCGGGAAAATTCTGCTCACTTCTATCGAAAATAACTCCGCTATCCTTCTCCGCGAGATGCTCGAGCTTTCTCACCCTCGCATCCACACGCTCGAAGATCACTCTGGGCTGCAGCGCGTCCCGCAGCTCAGAAACGAAAATCCTCCGTAGCAGTTCTGAATCCATCGCTTGCGTGAGTATCTGAAGTGAAAGCACGTCGTTGTACTTGTCCACAATCAAGCCGGGCAGAAAATCGCCTTCGCTGAAAATGAGGCGATAGGCATTGGTGTCGCGCACGAATCTCTCGCGATAGCCAATCGCCGCCCGAATCCGCTGGCGCACAATTGGCTCGATGTCTTCCACCGGCTTCGGCGAAATCATGCGCAACGCAATCTCCGACGAAGAGCTGTAGAGGGCCGTGCCTAGCGGCCGCGCCCGTGTGGCCTTAGGTTGTATCGCCCTTGGTTGTGACGCCCGTGGTTGTGTGGGTCGGACATTCTTGTCCGACGCTTCTTGCACTAGCACTAAAGCTCCGGGCCCTGCGCCCTCGGCCTCTACCACATCCGACCGATAGACCCAAACATGGCCGGCGCGAAGCCGTTCCGCCCCGCGCCGGGAGACCACAATCACCGGCAATGCAATTCTCTCGCTTCGTGTCATGGTAAACATGTTATAGCGGCCGAACTCACTGCACCCGGTGACGAGCGGCGCAGATGAGGCGCCTCTGCATCCAATACATAAACCGTGAAGAAACTCGCCTCTCAACTGATCGGGTGGGTGTTGGTCGTGCTAGGAGCGGCAGGCCTGTTTCTGCCGCTGCTGCCGGGAACACCGCTGCTGGTGCTGGGTTTGATCGTTCTGTCGCGAGAATATGTCTGGGCGAGGCGACTGATGACCAAGCTTCGCGACCGCTTTCCGAAAGTGTCGAGAAAGGCGGAAGCTTGGTGGCGTCGCATGCGATTTCGATGGGAAAGTGGATCCAGCTAGCGGAAGTCTCTCAGCTGGCCACGCTGCTCGGAGCATGCGCCCCTTCTTTTCCGTGGTGGGCGGCCATCTCGACCCGCGCCAGTTGCAGGTCGCGTTGCAGAAGGTCCAGGACGGCGCTCGGCAACTCCTCGCCCCACTCTTCCACTTCGTCATCGCTCCAGTTGCCATTCAGGCGAATGGCGTCAGTGATGTCTTCGGGAAACGCCTGCCGGTAGCCGCCTTCGCGCACCAGCGTGTCGCCGAGTTTGCGTCCGGTAGCGGCGTCGTACACGTGTCGGGTAGCCATCCCGTCAGTGTTAGAGAAGTTAAGAAAAACTTCGCCGATTTCGCTGAATTCGGCACGGTAATACCAGGCATGGCTAGCGTCAATCTTGGGATGCGCCCGCCGCCGCGACACCTTTTCGGCTGCGACTTCTTCCGCAACCTCTTTGGAAGGATCGTAATAAAGAATGCGCTGGCACGAATCGCAAAAAATCAGCTTGCCGCCGCGGACTTCGTTATAAATCTGCGGACGCATCATCACCGAGCATCCTGTGCATTTCTGGTCCCGTACCTCGGCCAGCCCTGATCCCCGGAATTTCGACACGCGATCATAGTGCCGCAACAAGTTTTCATCCAGCGCTCCTCGCGCTGTATCCCGCTTTGCCGTCCACTCCGCCAATTCTTTTTCGTCTTTCGCCGTGCGTTCGCGCGCGGAGGCCTTCTCTTTTTCGATTTCAGCCGTTTCTTCTTTGAGTTCGGCTTCGGCAGCCTTGACTTCTTTCTCGCGCGCTTCCGAGTTCAACATCAGCTCGAGAATCTTGTCTTCGTTTGCGCCAATTTCCTTTTCCGCGAACTGGATCTCGTGCATCAGCGCCTTATACTGGTCGTTGGTTTTCACTTCCAGAGACTGGTCGCGGTACTTTGAAATTTTGCCGCGCAGATCGGTAATTGCCGTCTCATATTTCTTCTTCGCCGCGTCGTCAGCTTTGGCAGTCGCCTTTGCCTTTTCCAGCGCAGCCTTCGTGCCGGCCAGCTTTTCTTCGATTACGGCTACTCGTTTGGGAAGTTCGGCGATTTCCGCACGCAGCCGCTGGATTTCGCGGTCGGTGCCCTGCAGTGAGATTAGGTGCTCTATTTCTGGAGACATCGTGGGTTGTATTTTGATTTTAGCATGTGAAAAACGGCCCCAAAGCTTTTAACCGCTAAGAGCGGAGAAAATCAAATCGACCGACAACGGCGTGTTTCCTTCGCGACCTTTGCGTCCTTCGCGGTTAAAAGCTTTTCTCGCCTTGGACTTCGCCCCGCAACCGCTACAATCGGAAGAGAATGCAACGCGCCACCATCGGCGACTTCGAACTTACCGTCCTTTCTGACGGCATCTATTACCTCGACGGCGGAGCCTTTTTTGGAGTTATTCCCAAAACACTGTGGTCCAGGAAGGTGACGCCCAACGAGAAGAATCTCGTTCCTACCGGCCTGAATTCGGTCCTGGTGCAGTCCGGCGACAAGAACATCCTGATTGAAACTGGAATCGGCAACAAGCTTCCTGAAAAGATGGCGCAGATCTTTGGCCAGCCCGCTGAGTTGCTCGATAATCTGAGCGCTGCCGGCCTCGCTCCCGACCAGATCGATATCGTTATCAACTCTCACCTGCACTTCGACCACTGTGGCTGGAACACGATTCGGGAAAACGGCATCATCAAGCCGGCATTTCCTCGGGCCACTTATTACGCCCAGGAAGGAGAGTGGAAGCACGCACACGAAAACCAGCGTGACAGCGTCAGCTACTTCAACGAGAATTACGATCCACTGGTCGAGAGCGGGCAGATGAAGCTGCTGCGCGGCAATCAGGAGATTTTGCCGGGCATCCGCGTCGAAGTCTTTCCCGGACACACACGCGACCTTCAGGCGATCGTTGTTCAGAGCGGAGGCCAGACCGCCTGCTACATCTCTGACCTTATCCCGACGTCAGCGCATCTCGACCTGAACTGGGTGATGGCCTTCGATCTTTATCCCGTCGAAAGCGTCGAAAGCCGGAAGCGTTATTACGCTCGCGCCGTTCCTGAGAACTGGCTAACCATGTTTACCCACGATCCGAAAATCTCGTGGACGCATCTGGAAAAAGATGAACGCGGGAAAATTGTCGCGAAAGCGACATAACTCTATGCAGTGACAGTGGCAGCCAGCCTTGCCTCGAAAAACTCTTCCACTCGAGTCAGAATGTCGGGCGCCGTTTTCGAATCGTAGATAGCCTTCCGCAACGCCGCCCCGCCCGGCACTCCATGCGTAAACCATGACGCGAACTGCTTCATTTTGCCCGTGGCATCTGGCAATTCTTCTTCAATCAGCATCCGAAAATACGTTCGGATCATCTGGTAGCGGTCTACTTCTGAGGGCTCATCATAAAAGGCAATTGTCGAGCTTCGCTCGACCGGACCGGCAAGAATGCCCGTCCCCACACAAGCAAGAACGCCCGTTTCCACATAATCCGGGGTGCCCCGCCCTTCTGCGTTCTTTGGAGAGGGTGGGGATGTTGACATTTCACAATACTGCCCAATCTGCCTGAAGATCCAGGGATTGGCCGGCGCGGTCCGTCCGATCATTACCGCATCACATCCCGTCGCCGCAACCATCGCGCACGCGTCTTCCGGACTGCGAATGTCGCCGTTGCCGATCACCGGAATCTTCACGGCATCCTTCACCGCCGCGATCCATTCCCAGCGGGCATTGCCGCTATAACCCTGCTCGCGCGTGCGTGCATGAAGCGCCACCGCCGACAAGCCGCAGTCTTCTGCCATCCTGGCCAGTTCCACGCAGACGATTTCCTCGTCATTCCATCCCGCGCGAAATTTCACGGTGAAGGGAATCGTGACAGCTTTCCGTACCGCCTCGAAAATTCCGCCGATGCGTGGCAGATCGCGCAACAATCCCGATCCGCCGTTGCACTTCACAACTTTCTTCGCCGGACATCCCAGGTTTAAATCGACCAGATCGAATCCAAGACCCTCAACGATGCGCGCAGCCTCCGCCATCACCTGCGGATCGCTGCCAAATAGCTGCGCCGAAATCGGATGCTCGTCTTCGTAAAAATGGAGATACCGCTTCGCCTTCTGATCTTTGGCGCGAAGCACTCCGTCGGCCGAGGTGAACTCGGTCATGATCAGCCCGCATCCGCCGAGATTGCGGATGAATCTCCGGAAAACCGTGTCCGTGACGCCCGCCATGGGCGCGAGCACCGTGGCCGGAGATATGGTCACCGATCCGATATGCACAGACGAAGGAATAACGGCGGGTGGGGATCGGACACTCCCGTCCGGCGAGCCTTCGCTCCGCCCCGCCCCCGCATTGTCCCAAAACTTCTTCATGCAACTCATTTTACTTTCTTTCGATTCCACTTCCTATTGCGCGACATTTCCCGTCCGGCCCGGCCCTGCTCTGCTCTGCGAACTTTGCGTCCTTCGCGGTTAAAGGCTTTTAGGATCGGGTTGGATATGGGAAAGCTGCTTTTCCAATTCCTTCAGCGCTGCTTCCAGCATCTGGCGATGCCTCGGGTTCGTCGCTGTTTCTAACTGTTGCGCGATACGAATTCGTGAGAGCTCCAGACCACGCCGCCGCTGCTGCTCAGCAGTTTGCTCCGGAGTCAGGCGCGGGCCTCTTGCTGTATTCGAACTAGCCTCTTCCTGCTGCTGCTCGACGGATTTGCTTTCCCATCCCCGCGCCATTGTCTTACTCCATTCTTCTCAGCGCCAACTTCGCCGCATGATATCCGCACATGCCATGCACGCCGCCGCCGGGAGGAGTTGATGACGAACATATGTAGATGTCTTTGGCCGAGGTCGCGTAACCGCGCCAGGTTGGACGAAACAGAAATTGCTGCATCCCCATCGCTCCCCCGCTGATGTCGCCGCCGACCAAGTTCGCGTCTAGGTTCTCGAGGTCACCGGGTGCGAAAACCCGACGCGCGATTACACATTCGCGAAATCCAGGTGCGAAGCGCTCGATCTGATTTTCAATTCGCCCCAGCATATCCACCTTCGACCTGTTCGGCACATGGCAGTAAGCCCAAGCCGTGTGCTTGCCTTCGGGCGCGCGCGTAGCGTCAAACAAACTCGGCTGCACCAGCAACACGAATGGCTTCTCTGCATTCTGCCCATCTCGCATTGCAGCCTCTGACGCCGCAATTTCTTCGTAACTTCCCGCAACATGCACGGTCGCGGCCCGCGCACAGTCCTTCGCTTTCCAGGGAATCGGCTCGCTCAATGCATAGTCGACTTTGAACGCCGCGGGGCCGTATTGGAAGTCCCCGAGCTTGCGCTTGTAGCTCTCGGACAGACGCGATCCAGCGATCTTTAGCAACTGCAGCGGCGTTACATCGAAAATTTTAAGATCATACTCGTCAAGCTGACTCAGGCTCTGCACCCGAACAGAAGTTTTCACCACTCCGCCCAGCGAGGAAAGATATCCGCATAACGCGTTCGCCAGCGACTGCGCGCCGCCGCGTGCGATGGGCCAGCCCACGGCGTGCGCGGGAATCACCATCATCATGCCGAACGCTCCAGACAACAGGTCAGTAAGCTTGAGAAATGAATGTGCCGCCATACCGGCAAACAGCGCTCGTGTTCGTTCGCTATTGAACCTCTTCACGATCGCACTCGCAGGGAAGAGCGCTTTCAAACCGAACCGCGCCAGCAGCAGTGGATGCTTCGGCATTGAAACGATTGCACGCAATACCCCGGGTGCAAATTCATCCCAATGTTCGACAAACGGCTGCACCATATTGCACCAGGCCTTGCCGTCCACCCCCAGCACGGTTCTCGCGCTTGCAAGATTCTGTTCCAGAACTACTGCTGTTCCGTCGTCGAGCGGATGAGCCAACGGCGCAGGCGAATGAATCCATTCGAGCCCGTGATCGCGAAGCGGCAGAGAAGAGAAGAATGGCGAACCAACGCCCAAGGGATATACCGCCGATCCGAAATCGTGATGAAATCCTGGCAGCGTGAGCTCCATGGTCCGCACGCCGCCGCCCGCGGTTGCCTCAGCTTCGAGCACATCCACACGCACGCCGGCTTGCGCCAGCACGATGGCCGCCGCCAACCCATTTGGCCCCGCACCGATTACGCATGCGCGTTTGGACTGTGCCTTCATTTCGACAGCCGATCCTGAATTCCCCAATTCCCCAAATCTTTGCTTCACTCCCGCGGTCCCAACGTCGGCCACTCCGTTACTTGGATGCTGCCGTCCGGAGCACGCTCCAGCGCCGGTGCGTACAAGCCAAGCAGTTGCCGCCGCCACCAGTTTCCGGTCGCGCGCTTTTCCGGCATCGACGTAAACCAGTACTGCCACAACACCGCTCGCACCTGCCGTGGAGGTTTGTTCGGAAACGGATTGCCTGCAAACAACGCGAGCACGTCTTTGTCATTCGTGAGCAGTCGCTCTTCCGTGTTCGTCACCAGCGGATACTCCCGCCACGAGCCGAGGGACGCAAACCACAAGTTCCAGTCGAAGCGTGGCTGGTACGGCGCATAGATCCGTGGCGCTTCATTCAGCGCCTGCGGCTTGTACCGGAAAATATACGGAGTCCAGCTTATGCCATCGTCTGAGCCCTGAAATTCGATTTCATAACGTCCACGTGTCATCACGGCGAACAATCCGTACTGATTCGCAATACGGAATGGCTCCAGTGCAACCACCGGCGAAGTCGGCAGTGGTATCCTCGCGAACATCCATATCAACTCGGCTGTCGTCGCGTAAAGAACCCAGGTCAGCAGGACGGCGCTGACGGCCAGCTTGATCGCTTGCCAGTGTCTTCGAATCCTCGTTCTTGCGGGCTCTGTCGCGGCCGGTACGCTGCGCTCGGCTACAGCCAGCGACCTCTGCGTTTCTGCGGACAGGGCAGAGCTCGCTGTCCACCGCACCGGCAGAATAGATGAAACAAATTTGTCGTCCAGCAGCAGCACGCCCAGCGCCAGCACAATGTAATTCAGAAAAGCATAGTTCGCGGTCGCAATGACTCCGATTTGCCAGATGGTGGCGATGAAGAAGCACACAATCCGCCAGCGGCGCGGCAGAAACATCATCCACACAATGCCAAGTTCCAGCACAAACGTTGCGACTACTGAGCCAGCGTGAAACCAGTGTGGCAGATGCTGCGCGTACCAGCCGATCCACGTGGGCAGAGGTCCGTTCTGGTAGTACTCGTCCATGGCAGTGAAGTTGCGCCACTGGACGTCATGGCTGAGAAGTTTTACCGCGCCCGATTCGAAATAAATACGGAACCACTCCCACTGGAGCAAGAATAGGCTGGCTCGCGAAGGCGGATGTTCGGCGCCAAAACCGGGCCTCAATCCCGGAGGGGCAAAGAACAGAGAAATAATTCCTGCTTCGAGCAGCATTCCATCCGACTGGTAACTCGAAAAATCCTGGGCTGCGCCGATGAATGATAGAAAGCAGATGAAACAGATGACCAGCATGCCTCGCGGCCAGATGTCAGCGACGAGCAGCAGCGATGCCGCCATTCCCACCCAGCATAGCGCCATCAGCAGGTGCGAATTGCTGGAAAGCCACAGCAGAGTTGGCGCGTACCAAAAGCGTTGCAGATGTCCTAACGACTGCGCGACCTGCTGCAGATAGGGGCCGGCGGGAAGAATCCCGTCAGGCCCGATCAATCCGCGAATTTGAAAAATCAGTGAGAAGAAGGCGGAGAAATAGATCAATCCCAGCGCGCGCAGAAATAGCCAGCGTGGCAGCAGGCGGTTACGAAATCCTTGTCTGCTGTCGAACAACCAACCGATCACCGATGCCTGGGCCGAACTCACGGTAGCGAATTATAGGATGCATTCATCTGCCTTGCCGCCGGACCCACCGGCCTTCATCTTCGGAACTCGGGCAAGTTGTCACGCCCGTAGCCTGTTCTCGTTCAGAATGATTAGTGACACTCGAATAGAGTGTCAAAATGCAAATTCGGAAGGGGAAACCGCCGGGATCGGGCCGGCTGGCCGGAATCGGGGTGAGCTGAGCCGCGCAGCTCGAGTGCGGCTCTCGTGGATGGATTTCTATCGGCGCTGCGATAACATCGCCCACACCTGCCGTCACTTCGGCATCAGCCGGCAGACGTTTTATCGCTGGCAAGGCCGTTATGATCCGTACGATTTGACTACGCTGGAGGAACGCAGCCATCGCCCTGGCCAGTGCCGTCAGCCGACGTGGGCTTTTCCCTTAGAAGAAAAGGTGTTGACGTTGCGGTGGCAGTTTCCCCGTTGGGGGAAAGACAAATTGGCGGTTCTGCTGCGCCGCCAGCAGGTGGGGATTTCGGTTTCCATGGTGGGCCGCATTCTCACTCGGCTCAAGCAGCAAGGCCGACTCGTCGAACCACCGCGTACGGGAGTTCCGGGATCGCGCCGCGCCCTGCGGGCGCGTCCCTACGCCGTGCGCAAACCCAGGCAGTACGCGGTGTTGGCGCCCGGCGACCTGGTCGAAGTCGATACCCTGGACGTGCGTCCCATTCCCGGCGTGGTCTTCAAACAATTCACCGCTCGCGATGTGGTTTCGCGTTGGGATGTGGTGCAGGCGCACACTCGCGCCACCGCTCAAACCGCCACCCAGTTCCTCGAAACTTTGCAGCACCGTATGCCCTTTCCCATCCGCGCCGTGCAGGTGGATGGCGGATCGGAATTTGCCGCTGAGTTCGAACAAGCCTGCCAGCAGCGCGGTTTGCATCTGTTCGTGCTGCCGCCCCGCTCCCCCAAACTGAACGGAGCCGTCGAACGCGCCAACCGCACCCACACCGAGGAGTTTTACCAGGTCACCTCGTGTTCCCTGGAAATGAAAAAACTCAATCGCGAGCTGCGGGCCTGGGAAAGAATCTACAACACCGTCCGCCCTCATCAGGCCCTCGGCTACTTAACTCCGCACCAGTTCCTGCACCAGTTCTCATCCCAACGAAAGGAATGAAAAGTGTCACCCATCTACTGGACGAGTACATAGCCTTGCAATCCCCAGCGAATTGCCTGTAAAATAATACTGTACTGATTTAGTCCTATTTGCGGGTGGAAGCTCACAGTACGTTTAACCATGATCCGTCTTAGCAAACTCGCTGACTACGGCCTGGTCATCATGACGCATGTGGGCCGCAAACGTTTAGGTACGCTGCACACTGCTCGCGGATTGGCGCTCGAGTCCGCTCTCCCGGTTCCAACGGTGAGCAAGTTGTTGAAGCTGCTTCTTCATAGCGGTTTCCTGACTTCCCAGCGGGGGACCAAGGGCGGGTATATTTTGGCGCGCGATGCGCGGGAAATCTCAGTGGCAGAGATGATCGCCGCTCTGGAAGGTCCTATCGCGTTGACGGATTGTAGCACCGAGATCACAGGGCTTTGCGAAATCGAACGCGGCTGTCCCGCCAAGCACAATCAGCGCATCATCAACCAGGTCGTGCGCGGTGCGCTTGAGCAGCTTACTCTTTCCGATCTCGTGCATCCGTTGCGCGTGACCGCCATCAAAACAAGCAACGGAAATTTTGTTCCCAGCTTCACCCTGACTTCCGGCAGAACGCAATGAGCAAACCATGAGCACAAACGTTGACACAATTCGTGACCTCGCTGAGCGCGAGTACAAATGGGGATTCATCAGTGACATCGAGGAAGACCGTGTCCCCAAAGGCCTGAACGAAGACACCATTCGCCTGATCTCCGCCAAAAAGGGCGAGCCCGAGTTCATGCTTGACTGGCGACTGAAAGCGTTTCGGCACTGGATGACGCTCGAAGCCTCGCACGCCGAGCCCAAGTGGGCGAATGTGAAGTATCCGCCTATCAACTATCAGGACATCGTGTACTACTCTGCCCCCAAGCAGAAACCCAGCCTGGCCAATCTCGACGAGGTTGATCCCGAGCTTCTGCGCACTTACGACAAGCTTGGCATTCCGCTGCAGGAGCAAAAGATGCTCGCCGGAGTTGCTGTAGACGCGGTTTTTGACAGCGTTTCCGTCGCTACTACTTTCAAAGGCAAGCTGGCTGAAATGGGCATCATTTTCTGCTCGTTCTCTGAAGCCGTGCGCAATCATCCCGAACTGGTGCAGAAGTACCTGGGTTCGGTGGTTCCTTATACCGACAACTTTTTCGCCACACTGAACTCGGCGGTATTCACTGACGGCTCGTTCGTCTATGTGCCTAAGGGCGTGCGCTGCCCGCTGGAACTTTCCACTTACTTCCGCATCAATGCCGCTGAAACCGGCCAGTTCGAGCGCACCCTGATCGTTGCCGACGAAGGCGCGTACGTCAGCTATCTCGAAGGCTGCACCGCACCGATCCGCGACGAAAATCAATTGCACGCAGCGGTGGTTGAACTCGTCGCGCTCGACAACGCTCAGATTAAGTACTCGACCGTACAGAACTGGTATCCCGGGGACAAGCAGGGCAAGGGCGGGATCTATAACTTTGTCACGAAGCGGGGCAGTTGCCGTGGCGTGAATTCGAAAATTTCCTGGACGCAGGTTGAGACCGGATCGGCCATTACCTGGAAATATCCCAGCTGTATTCTGCAGGGTGACAACTCGGTGGGTGAGTTCTATTCCGTCGCGCTGACCAATAACTATCAGCAGGCCGATACCGGCACCAAGATGATCCACCTTGGTAAGAACACCCGCAGCACCATTGTCTCGAAGGGCATCTCTGCCGGTCATGGCCAGAACACCTATCGCGGCCAGGTGAAGATCATGAAAGGCGCAACTGGCGCGCGCAACTATACGCAATGCGATTCATTGTTGATCGGCGACAAGTGCGGCGCGCACACCTTTCCATACATTGACGTGCGAAATGGCAGCGCCCGCATGGAACACGAAGCTTCAACGTCAAAGATCGGCGATGATCAGTTGTTTTACCTGCGTCAGCGCGGCTTGAAGACTGAAGACGCCGTCTCCATGATCGTCAACGGATTTTGCAAGCGCGTCTTCCGCGAGCTCCCGATGGAGTTCGCCGTCGAAGCGCAAAAGCTTCTGGGCGTGAGCCTCGAAGGCAGCGTCGGATAAAAACATTGTGGTTGCCCCACCCTTCTCGCGTCTTTTGCGAGAGGGTGGGTTGGCCCTGGAGCCTCGAGCTCCGAAAGCCTAATTCTGAGGAATAAATGAGCTTACTCGAAATCAAAGACTTGAAAGTCCGCGTGGATAACCACGACATTCTCAAGGGTATCAATCTCACCGTGAACCCTGGCGAAGTGCATTCGATCATGGGGCCCAATGGCTCCGGCAAGAGCACGCTCGCCCAGGTATTAGCGCGTCGTGAAGCCTATGAGGTCACGGGAGGCGAGGTACTGTTCAACGGCAAAGATCTGCTCGCGATGAAGGCCGAAGACGCGGCCTGCGAAGGCATTTTTCTCGCATTTCAATATCCGGTCGAAATACCTGGCATTGGCAACGCTTACTTCTTGCGCTCGGCCTTGAACGCGATTCGCAAGTACCACAGCCAGGACGAGATGGACGCCATGGACTTCCTGCCACTCTACAAGGAGAAGCTGAAGCTCCTTGAAATGGACGAGAAGCTGATGAACCGCTCCGTCAACGAAGGGTTCTCCGGAGGCGAAAAGAAGCGCAACGAAATTTTGCAGATGGCAGTTCTTCAGCCTAAGCTTGCGGTTCTCGACGAAACCGATTCCGGCCTCGACATTGACGCGCTGAAAATCGTTTCTAAAGGCGTGAACGCCATGCGCAGCCCCGACCGCGCCATGATCGTGGTCACACATTACCAGCGTCTGCTCAATGAAATTGTTCCCGACTTCGTTCACGTGCTTGCGAATGGGCGCATTGTGCGCTCCGGCGGCCCGGAACTCGCACTCGAACTCGAAGAGAAGGGCTATGTTGATATCGACAGCGAAACGCGCCAGCCCGTGACCGCCTAAGGAAAAGATTGTGATTGCAGCGACCGAACAAATAGGGACGTATCTCGAGAACTTCACGGGATTCCACAAGCACGCGCCTGGACAAAACCTGCCCTGGCTGCGCGAACTCCGCGAAAGGGCCTTCGCGCGCTTCTGTGAAACCGGATTTCCTACGACACATGACGAAGACTGGCGTTTTACCAACGTTTCGGCCATCGCGAAGAGCGCGTTTCAGCTTGCGGCTGACGAGAAGTTGCCGAGCTTCGAGCAAGTAGAACCGTTTTTCGTTCACGGTGCAGCCTGCCAGTTGGTTTTCGTGAACGGGAAGTTTGCCAAGCCGCTCTCGTTGATTGGCAGTTTGCCGCCGGGAGTGCGGGTGAGCAGCCTTGCGGACGAGATCAATCGCGAGCCTGCCGCTCTGGAGTCGCATCTCGGCCGCTACCTCAACATCGAGCGTGATGCCTTTTCCGCACTGAATACTGCATTTCTCGAAGACGGCGCCTTTGTTCACATTCGTCGCGGCACCGTCATCCACAATCCAATTTGTTTCTTATATATCTCGACTTCCAGTGAAAAGGCACTGATGTCGCACCCGCGAAATTTGATCGTCGCGGAAAATGAAACGCAGGCCACCGTCGTCGAAGACTACATTTCTTTCGGCGACAGTCCGGCCTTCTGTAACACCGCGACCGAACTGGTTGCCGGAGATAACGCCGCGATCTCGCACTACATGGCCGAACGCGAGCACCGGCAGGCATTCAACATTTCCACTTTGCGAATCCAGCAGGCAAGAAGCGCCAACGTTGCCTCTCACTCGGTACTTCTTGGGGGCGGCCTGGTGCGGAACAATGTCCATCCCGTGCTCGCCGGCGAAGGTTCCGAGTGTCTGATCAACGGTCTGTTCATCGGCAACCGCCAGCAGCATCTCGACAATTACATGCTCGTCGAGCACGCCAGCCCGCATTGCGCCAGCCGCCAGTTCTACAACGGAATTCTTGACGACCAGGCGCACGGCGTTTTTCACGGCCGCATCATCGTTCACAAAGACGCGCAAAAAACTGACGCCAAGCAGACCAATCGTAATCTGCTGCTTTCAGACGACGCCCGTATCGACACCAAGCCGCAACTCGAAATCTACGCCGACGACGTGAAATGCACGCACGGCGCGACCATCGGTCAGATTGAAGAGAACGCGCTGTTTTACCTGCGCTCGCGCGGGATCGATGAAATCTCGGCCCGCAAGCTGCTTCTGCTTGCTTTTGCCAATGAATGCCTCGACCGCATGGCTGCCAATCCAGCCCGCGAGCATGTGGAGAAGTTGATCAACGAACATTTGCTTACCATCGCGAACTCGACGAAAAACCTCGCCAAACTCACCGGCGGCGACAGCCGTCGAAACTGGGAGGAGATCGGATGACGACAACAACTAATCTGCCAGCCGCTTCCGCAAATGTGCAGCCCGTAAAAATGGCGTTCGACCTGCAGAAGATTCGCCGCGACTTTCCGATTCTCGCCCGTGATGTCCGGGGCAAGAAGCTCGTGTACCTGGACAACGCGGCCACGTCACAAAAGCCTCAGGTTGTGATTGACGCCATCGTTCGCTATTACGAACAGGAGAACGCCAACATTCATCGCGGGGTTCATTTCCTGTCCGAATTAGCTACCTCAAAGCATGACCGCGCGCGCCAGTGGGTGCAGAAATTCATCAATGCCGCTCACGTCCACGAATTGATCTTCGTTCGCGGTGCAACCGAAGCCATCAATCTTGTGGCACAGACGTACGGGCGCAAACACGTTGGCCACGGGGACGAAGTATTGATCACCGCTATGGAGCACCACTCCAACATCGTTCCCTGGCAGATTCTGCGTGACGAAAAAGGCGCTAAGTTGCGCGTTGCCCCAATCAACGACGCCGGCGACCTGCGGCTCGAAGAGTTGGAGAGGTTAATCGGTCCACGCACGAAGATCATCGCGATCCCCCATGTTTCAAATGCCCTTGGAACCGTGAACCCCGTAAGAAAGATTGTCGAACTCGCTCACTCGCGAAACATCCCGGTGGTGGTGGACGGTGCCCAGGCGGCTCCGCATATGCAGATTGACGTGCAGGCGCTTGGCTGCGACTTCTACGCATTCTCCAGTCACAAGATGTTCGGACCCATGGGCATCGGCGTCCTGTACGGCAAGAGTGAGCTTCTCGAAGCCATGCCGCCATACCAGGGTGGCGGCGACATGATCAGCTCCGTCACCTTCGAAAAGACGATCTATAACAAGCTGCCCTTCAAATTTGAGGCGGGCACGCCTGACGTCGCAGGCGCGATCGGCCTGGGCGCAGCAATCGAATACCTTAGCGAAATCGGGATGGACAGAGTCGCGCAGCACGAACATGACCTGCTCGCCTACGCCACCGAAAAAGTTTCGGCAATTCCGGGCCTTCGCCTGATCGGCACCGCAAAAGAAAAGGCCAGCGTACTTTCATTCGTGATGGAAGGGATCCACCCGCACGACATTGGCACCATCCTCGATCAGGAAGGCATTGCCATCCGGACCGGACATCACTGCGCGCAGCCGGTAATGCAGTGCTTCGGCATTCCGGCCACCGCTCGCGCCTCCTTTGCTCTGTACAACAGTAAAGAAGAAGTCGATGCGCTCGTTCAGGGCATCTTAAAAGTACAAGAGGTATTCTCCTGATGGGCGATCTCCGCGATCTGTACCAGGAAGTGATTCTCGAGCACAGTAAAGCTCCGCGCAATTATCGCGAGCTTTCTGGCGGTCGGCGGGTGGAAGGCTTCAACCCACTTTGCGGCGACCACTTCACCGTTTTCATGAAACTTGAAAACGATATGGTCCAGGATGTCACTTTTCAGGGCTCCGGTTGCGCGATTTCGAAGGCTTCGGCCTCCATGATGACGCAGGCAATCAAAGGCAAGAGCAAAGCCGAAGCGGAAAGACTTTTCGCGACCTTTCACAAACTGGTCACCGAGGGCAGCGCGAACGGTGACAAAACCGATCTCGGAAAGCTTGCTGTATTTTCCGGCGTCTCCGAATTTCCTGTGCGCGTGAAGTGCGCCACTTTGGCCTGGCACACCATGAAGGCCGCGCTCGAAGGCAAGCAAGAAGCTGTGTCAACCGAATAGGATTTGCAGCGATGAATCAGACCGTCAAATTGACCCGCACTACCGAAGTCATCGAAATTCCCAGCGGCCGCGTCAGCACGCTGCCCGAAAACATGTCCGTGCGCATCATGCAGTCACGTGGCGATAGTTACACCGTCTGGACCGACTACGGGCAGATGTACCGCATCGAAGGCAAAGATGCGGACGCGCTCGGGATGAAGACCAGCGACGGCGCGACTTCGGCGCCAGAGTTGGTCGAATTCAACGAGCAGATGGTTTGGGACATTCTCAAATCAGTCTATGATCCCGAAATCCCCGTCAATATTGTGGACCTTGGATTGGTCTACTCCTGCAAGATCGAGCCCCTCGCTTCGAGCTTGCCCGATCAGAGCGCGGCTGCGTACCCGGGTACCTCAGGCGGAAGTGCTGAGAATCAACCAGCCGACGGGAAGCGCATCGACATTCAAATGTCGATGACCGCTCCGGGGTGTGGCATGGGAAACGTTCTGAAAGCTGACGTCGAGGGCAAGCTCTCACGCCTGCCGTCGGTCAAACAGGTGAACGTAGAAGTCGTTCTCGACCCGCCCTGGGACATGAGCCGCATGTCCGAAGCAGCGAAGCTGCAACTCGGATTCTGATATAACGCGGCTATAAGATCGCATCAATAACGGGACTTGTAAGCACGGGCGCTCCCGCCCGTGCAAAGCGAAAAATCCCCCACTATCTTTGCGCCCTTCGGGGTCCAAAGCTTTTCTTCGTAGAGCGAAGACTCACAGCCTGCAGATCAGCAATTCCCGCTCATACACGAGTTCGGGTGGCAGGTGCGCGTGTAGCAGGATAAATAGCTCTTCGTGATCAATGACCTCGCGCTTCCACGCCGGCCGATCGACCTTTTGTAACTCCTCAAACCTTTCAGGAGAGAGATTCAATCCTCGCCAGTCCATATCCTCGTAGAAAGGTGTCCAGCCGATTGGTGTTTCCTTGGTTCGGGTTCTTCCGTGCACCCGATCGACAATCCATTTCAGCACGCGGAAATTATCACGGAAACCAGGCCACAGGAATTCTCCGTTTTCGCCTTTGCGGAACCAGTTCACATGAAAAATTCTCGGCGTCATGCTCAACGACCGCTGCATCTTGATCCAGTGCCGGAAATAATCACCCATGTGATATCCGCAGAAGGGAAGCATCGCCATAGGATCGCGTCGGACTTTTCCGACCTCGCCCGCGGCCGCAGCCGTTGTCTCCGACCCCATGGTCGCGCCCGCGTAAACCCCTGAGCTCCAGTTGAACGCCTGGTAAATCAGAGGGATCGTATGCGCCCGGCGTCCCCCGAAAATAATCGCGCTGATCGGCACTCCATTGGGTGCCTCCCAATCGGGATCAATCGTCGGACATTGTCTCGCCGGAGCCGTGAAACGCGCATTCGGATGCGCCGCCTTGGCGCCTGTCTTTTTAGCGATCTCAGGAGTCCAGCGGTTCCCTTGCCAATCAATGCACTCGGTCGGCGGATCGTCCGTCATCCCTTCCCACCAAACGCCACCCTCCGGTGTGAGTGCAACATTGGTGAAGATCGTATTCTTGGAAAGCGTGGCCATCGCGTTTGGATTTGTCTTTACAGAGGTCCCCGGCGCCACCCCAAAGAATCCGGCTTCCGGATTGATTGCCCGAAGCCGCCCTTGTTCATCCGGAGTGATCCATGCGATGTCGTCACCAACGGTTGTAACTTTCCATCCCTTGAACACATCCGGCGGCACCATCATGGCGAAGTTGGTTTTGCCGCATGCGCTCGGGAATGCGGCTGCCACATAGGTCTTTTGGCCATTCGGGTCTTCGACGCCCACGATCAGCATGTGCTCCGCCATCCAGCCTTCGTCGCGCGCCATGTTTGAGGCGATGCGCAGCGCAAAACATTTCTTACCCACCAGCGCGTTGCCACCGTATCCCGAACCGTAAGACCAAATCTCGCGGCTCTCCGGAAAATGCACAATGTATTTTTCCGGATTGCAGGGCCAGGGCACGTCTTTCTGCCCCGGCATAAGCGGCGCTCCTACGCTGTGCAGGCACGGCACCACGCGCTTGTAATCTTTATCAATCTCCTTAAACACCAGCAGACCGATGCGCGCCATGATTCGCATATTCACCACCACATAAGGCGAATCGGTCAGCTGCACTCCGATCTGCGAAACAGCGGCGCCCACTGGTCCCATGCTGAACGGCAGCACATACATCGTCCGCCCGTTCATAGAGTTGCGGAAAAGGCCACGGAGCTTGCGTTTCATCTCATATGGATTTTCCCAGTTATTCGTCGGGCCGGCGCTGTCTTTCGAGAGCGAACAGATGAATGTGCGGTCTTCCACGCGCGCCACGTCGCTCTTGTCCGAACGCGCGAGATAGCAGCCGGGCCACAAACCCTGATTCAATCGGATAAGTGTTCCGCTCGCCACCATCTCTTCGCAGAGCTGTTCGTTCTCTTCCTGCGAACCGTCGACCCAATGGATGGCCGCGGGCTGGGTGAGCTCGGCCATCTTCTCCACCCAGCGCAGCAGGTGCTGATTTTTTGTCAGAGGTATTGCGGAACTTGCTTGTGTGATGGTTGCCATGCGATCTCCCTGGGCGGAGTCGAGTGCCTCATGCTTGATGGGCTGGGGACCTCAGCCGTATAAGTGCAAATTCATGGTAACGCACGCGCCTATCGCTCGACAAAATTGACGATCAAGGTGCGTTTTAGGCTGAAACCCGCTCTACGCCTGAGTTTCGCCCCTGGCATTCATCGTCCATTAACAATTACTAGCTTGTTTTCATATATTTCCGCACCACTTGGGCATGTCCTTTTGTGACCTATTTTGCCACTGTTTATAAGGTGTTCGCCCTATTGTTCATGTACGAGGACGACAGTAGTTTGGCGCTAGGGGCTCCTACATTCCTGGAAATTCAAAGATGAACAGCGCGTACCCAGGCGGTCGTGTGCTTGGGCGTGCCCAGGATTGGAGGATGCATGAAGTATCTGGCTTTGGTGCTGCTTTTCGTAAGCGGCGCCTTGTGGACGATCGCACCGTTTTCAACCAGCGCCCAAGCGGCGCAGCCTTACATTTCGAAGGCTGACGCCGACTTCTCTATCGTTCTTTTTCCCGACACACAGTACTACAACGGTCAGAACGCGCAAGTTTTCCAGGACCAGGCGAGTTGGGTGGTCAGTCACCAGGCCGCGCTCAATATCAAGATGGTGATCGGTCTCGGCGACATCATTGATGGTGGCGGCTATCCCGTGGACAACAACGGCAATGTCACCGGCCTTTGTGGAACCGCCCCGGCGGCAACCTGGCAGTCTCAATGGCAGAACGCGCAGGCGGCGATCAACATTCTCAACAGCCACGGAATCTACTATCAGCCGACCATCGGTAATCACGACTACGATTGCGAAGGCGACCGTCCCGAACCGCGCAGCACCACCAATTATTTCCGTCACTTCGGCAATCTGTCGATTACGCCCACTGCTTACATTCTGGATTCAGCGGGAAATCGAACTCCGAACTTTTACAAGATCATGCACATGGGATCGACCAAGTACATGGTCCTTTCACTCGAACTGTTTCCGCGTCCCTGGGTAGTCACCGCGGCCAACAAACTGATTTCAAATTTCAATGGCCCGGTTATCGTGGTTACGCACGCGTATCTTTCCAATGACGGTTCTGGCCCAACCTTCGGCAAAAATATGCAGCCGGGATCTGCGTATCCGCTCTGTTCCGGCTTTCCGGGCGGCGTTTACAACTGCCTGAATGATTCCGTCGCGTCGTACCGTCCTGCCGGCGGCGGAACCGACGGAATCGGCCTTTGGTACAACCTTATCGGCGCACATCCCAACGTCTTCATGGCGCTGAGCGGGCACATCCGTCTGCCCAGTCCCGGAGACTTCCCGAATGTCCCGGCTTTCAACGGCGTCGGTCACGTCGATTGCAATGTGCAATCGTGGACGACCTTATGCTCGAACCCATACCGTCCGATCCAAATCCTGTCTGATTTCCAAGGGCAGGGAAATGGCGGCTATTTCGGCTACGGTTATCTGCGCATTCTCACCGTCAGCCCATCACACAAAACCGTGAACGTCTTCACCTACTCACCTTCCGTTGCCGCAAACCATGGCAATTTTCCTGCGGGTCTGCCGGCATATAAGAGCGACCCATACAACCAGTTCACTGCCAACTTTCCGAATACCTTCGGAGGGCCCGACCAGGAGATCACGCAGATCACCGCTCCTCTCGATGGCAGCCACGTCCCCTCCAATTTTTCGATTTCTGCGGCCTCCAACGGCCCCGACAAAGCCAACAATATGCAGATCTACATTGATGGAACAAAGTACGCTGACTATTTGAACGTCAATAGCCTGCCGGCGGGCACTCAAGTGCATCTTTCGCAGCCGGGGGTGCACCGCGTTGCCGTTCAAACCCATGACTTGACCACCGGAGCCTGGGTAAAATCCGTGGTTTATGTAACCAGTCCGTAGGGTAAGAAGCTTGAAGACTATGCGCTCGTAGGGTTGAGCCGCGATTCAATCTGTTGCAGGACTCCGGCGGCCGCTTCGCCGGCGTCAAGGGTTGAAAAATCGCGGCTCAGTTCTACTACTGGCAAGCTTGCACACGCCGATTGAAAAACCTGGTGCGTGCCCGACGCGCTGTCCGGCCCTACCAGTACGAGATCGAAACGTGTGACCCGCAAAAGCATCAGCGCGTCCCCGAGATGGTTCGTGCTCTGCACGTCGTAGCCCGCGCGATGCAATATAGCGCGCAAATAGGAAAGCACGTCGGCATTCTGTTCCACGCAGAGAATGCTGCGCCCGCCGCGCGCCGGACTGACAATCTTTGTCCTGGGACCGTAAAACGCCGCGATCGCTTTCTCCTCGGATTCGTGCGTATCGAACACGGTCGCGAGATGCGACAAAGTCAAAATTTTGCGAACGGTTTCCGAGATGTTGCAGAGTTTGAGATCTCCGTGTGCCTGGCGGGTGCTGGTCAGGCTGCGAACCATAGTTCCGAGGCCGCAACTGTCGATAAATCCGACCTGACCCAGGTCCAAAACTATGGCGCGACGGTCGCGCAACAGCCACGCGACGTGTGTGCGGAGAGAATCGCACTCGCTGCCTGCCGTTATGCGGCCATTGCAGCGAACAATAGTTACATGCCCAACTTCACGGGTGTCGAGCGACAGGCGCAAAACGGCCTCCAACGCGAATCGGAACCGAACCGCAAAAACTAGACATTATATCGCCGCCCCTGACGAGGTGGGCGATTTTTGGCTGCTTTTGTAGAAACCGTTGGGCTTCGAACGCAGCTCTTTGCGAACTTTGCGTCCTTTGCGGTTGGAAGCTTTTCGGAAGGCCCAACGCAACTTGTGGCCCCGCGAACTCTGCGGTTAAAAGGTCTTTGCAGCGCAAGCGTGGTTTCTTCGCGAAACTTGCGTCCTTTGCGGTTGGAAGCTTTTCGGTTAAGAGCCTTCTGGGAAACTAGACTTTCACTTCCAACTCGGACCTGCTGGCATAATGCGAGTCGACATATTCGTCGAGAATCGTAATAAACTCTTCCACGATTTTGTCGCCGCGCAATGTAGTCATCAGCCGGCCGTCGACGTACACGGGAGCTTTCGGCTCTTCGAAGGTCCCGGGCAATGAAATCCCCAGATTCGCATGCTTCGACTCGCCCGGGCCATTCACCACGCATCCCATGACCGCGACCTTCATTTCTTCAACGCCCGCGCGCTCTTCCTTCCACACCGGCATCTGTTCGCGCAGATAGGTTTGAATCTGCTCTGCCATCTCCTGGAAGAATGTACTGGTGGTGCGTCCGCATCCCGGGCACGCGGTCACCTGCGGCGTGAAGCTGCGGATTCCGAGCGATTGCAATATTTGCTGCGCCACGCGTACTTCTTCCGCGCGGTCTCCGCCGGGCGCAGGTGTGAGCGAAACCCGAATAGTGTCGCCGATTCCTTCCTGCAATAAAATCGAAAGCCCAGCGCTCGAAGCGACAATACCTTTCGCTCCCATGCCAGCCTCGGTCAATCCCAGATGCAATGGATAGCTACACCGCGACGCCAGCGACCGGTAAACATCCACCAGGTCCTGCACGCCGCTGACTTTCGCACTCAGAATGATCTGGTCCGCGCGCAGCCCATACTTTTCCGCCAACGCCGCCGAGTTCAGCGCGCTCACCACCATGGCTTCCATGGTCACGTCGCGGGCATCCTTCGGTTCCGAAGAGCGGGAGTTCTCATCCATCATGCGGGTGAGCAGAGACTGGTCCAGCGATCCCCAGTTCACGCCAATGCGCACCGGCTTTTGATTTTCGACCGCGACTTCAACCATGGTGCGGAAATTCGAATCATCCTTGCGGCCAATTCCCACGTTGCCCGGATTAATCCTATACTTCGCCAGCGCCCGAGCGCATGCCGGATACTTCTTCAGCAGCAGATGGCCGTTGTAATGAAAGTCGCCGATGATGGGGACGTGAACGCCGCGCTTGTCCAGGTGCTCGAAAATGTGCGGCACGGCGGCGGCGGCATCTTCATTGTTGACGGTCACGCGCACCAGTTCTGACCCTGACCGCGCCAGCGCCGCTACCTGCTCGACCGTGGAAACCACGTCTGCCGTGTCGGTGTTGGTCATAGACTGCACCACAACCGGTGCATCCGAGCCCACCCGAACATTCCCGATCGTGCAAGTTATGCTGTTACGTCTTTGAAGTGATGCCATGGAAACACTAGTTTAGCAGGTCAAGTTTCGACCGTCAGCCATCGACCATGAGCCGCAAATACGGCAGTCGAAGCATTGGCTCTGATTTGACGCGAATTTCGCAGGCACGTAGAATCGTGCCTGACGTGCAGCACGTAAACGGGTGCTATGAAAACAAACATAACGTTAAAGGTCGACCGTGATCTGTTGCGCCGGGCGCGAGTCCTCGCCGCAGAGAAAGACACTTCTGTCAGCGCGCTGGTGACCGAGCAACTCGAAAAAGCCGTCCGCGAACGCGAGGGATATGAACAAGCCAAAAAGCATGCTCTCGCGGCGATGAAGAAAGGCTTTAATCTCGGCTACAAGCGGCCGGCTTCGCGGGATGAGTTACATGAGCGCTAAATGCTTTGTTGATACGAACATTCTGATTTACGCTCACGACTCGTCCGCTGGAAACAAGCATATTAAGGCATGCACGTTGCTCGACCGCCTGTGGCAGGCTGGGAGCGGCGTGTTAAGCACGCAGGTTTTGCAGGAGTTCTGTTTCACGGTGCGGTGCAAAGTCCTTCGTCCGCCCTCGCTTAACGATATTCGCGGAATCGTTTTCGCCTATTTGGCATGGGAGGTTGTGACTAACTCTCCCGAGTCGGTGATCTCTGCGCTTGAAATCGCAGATCGTTACAAAATTTCGTTCTGGGATGGATTGATCATCTCGGCCGCAGAGGGCGGCGGGGCCGAAACACTTTACAGCGAAGGCCTTCAGCATGGACAGACATACGGTCGAGTGCGTGTAGTCAATCCATTTGTATGAGACGCTGAATCACCTTGCGTTAAACTTCCCCACCACCCCATTTGCTCCGGCTGCATAGACCTTGCCATTCGCCGAATCGATGGCGCTGAATCCCGTGGACAGAGAAGAATCCCACGTATGAAACTCATCTTTAGAGAGCGCGCTGATTGAAGTACCAACCGCGGCAACCGAATCAGGCGATCCGCCGCGAACAAAGGCCACCGCTGAGAAGTATTTCTGCGGCTGGATTGCTGCCGACTCCCATGTCTTTCCGCCGTCTTCCGTAACCGCAAGGTTGTTTCCACCCTGCTCCGGGTGAGCGTAATCACCGCCGGCGATTACGCCGTGGAGGTCGTCCTTAAATGCGACGGAAAAAATTCCTTGCGACGCCGCGCCATGGGCCATCGGTGTTTCAGCAACGCTCCAGTTCTCGCCACCATCGGTCGAATGGAACACCCGCGCTGCGGTTCCGCCCGTCACGAACCAGGCTTTTGTCCGACCACTGGTTGCGATGCACGAGTTGCTGGCCGCAAATGCGCCTTCACCTTCGATCGCTGCCGGCATCCCCTTCGAATCAGCGTAACGCCAATTCTTGCCGCCGTCCGTTGTGCGCAAAATCTGAAACTTGCCATTCACCGGATCTCCGACAATCACGCCATGCTTCGGATCCGAAAAGGCCATGCAATCCAGAAATCCCTTCGGTTCAGAATTTGTGAACTGCAACTCCCAATGCTTACCGAAATCAGCCGTGTGATAGATGCGTGATTTGTCTCCCGGTCCCGAGGCCAGCAAGAATGCTTCTGCTCCAAACGCCTTCACTCCACGGAAATCGAGATCCTCCGCGCCTGAAACCCGGTGTGCAGCCCAGTTCTTCCCGCCATCGGTTGTGAGCAGGTATGTGCCGTGAGTTCCACTTGCCCAAACCACGTTCTCATCAACTGCGCTCACTCCGCGCAACGATTCCTTGGTATGGCTCTCCTGCGTTTGCCATTGGGCAAGAGCGGTCGCTGCAGAAAGAATGATGAAGAATGCAAAGCGCATCCGAAAAGGATATCCCTTCGGCAAGACGCGCGCGTATCACATTCAGCGCTTTCTAAAATTGGGACCAGTGAGGGGAGATTGCGCGGTAAGTTAGTATTTCTCAGCGGACTCTGCGGAAGTTCTTGGCGTCCTCTGCGGTTAAAATCTTTGACGGTTCGAATAAAAAAACCGATCCGCGAATATCAGCGTTCATCCGCGGAAAAAAAGCTGAAGCTAAGAGCTAAGAAGCTTCTTACGGCAGCCTTTGCGCAATCGTCTTGGCGATGTCGTTGTAGATGACCATCGCTGCGAACAGCACCAGGAAAACGAACGCCGCCTGATAGATCCGTTCTTTGATGGCCATGCTGATGTCCCGCCGCATGATCCCTTCGATGAAGAGCAGCAGAATGACGCCGCCATCCATAATCGGAATTGGCAGCAAATTGAAGATGCCCAGGTTCAGGCTGATCATAGAAGTGATCGCTGCCAGTGGCGCCCAGCCGTTTTCTTGCGCGGCGTCGCCGGTGACCTGCGCAATACCGATCGGCCCCGAAATCATTTTCGGAGATGCTTTGCCCTGCAGCAGTTTCCCGACCAGGTCAAGCAGCATCACCGAGTTGCTGCGGTTCTCAGACACTGATTGCTTGAATGCCTCTCCGATCGGCAGCTTACCGACCTTGACGTCCGCGCTGCCAGTAAACCCAATCCGGTAGACAGGCTTTGCGGTGCGGCGCAGCCCCAGCCGCCGGAGCAGGGAATCGAACCATCCCGTCTGATGTTCCTGATTCGGCTTTTCTGCAAGAACCGCCTGAATGGAAACATCAAATCTATCGCTGCCCCTCTCCACTGTGAACTTGACCGGCTTTTCCTTTGTCTCCTGCAGCTTCTCAATCATGGTCTGGATAGAAGGCAACGCCTCGCCGTCCATCGCCACGATCTTGTCACTTTTCTTAATCCCCGCCTTGGCCGCTGGCATATTTGCCTCAACGCTGGCCACAATAATCGGCGCATCGGGGTACCATCCGGCCGATCCCACTTCATTCGCGGTCACCGCCTCAGGCACTACTTGCTTTGTGAAACGCTGGTCACCGCGCTGAATCACCACCGCAAGCGGCTGGTTCGGACTCAACGATTCCTTCGCCGTCACCTGCTTCCACGTCGGATTATCCACGTCTTCAATCTTTACGATTCGGTCGCCGCGCTCCACTCCGATCTTCGCCGCCGGAGAGTTCGGCTCAACTCCACCAACGACGGCGGGATCGTCCATGAACGACGCGTACTCTGAATGGAACATGTACACGCCGGTCAGCAGCACGATCGCCAGCGCAATGTTCATGAACGGCCCGGCAATCGCAATCAGAAATCGATGCCAGCGGGGATGATTGACGAACTCCCGCGGATCATCGGTGTGATGGTCCATGGGGTTCTCGCCGCTCATCTTGACGTAGCCGCCCAGGGGAATGGCGTTAATGCGGTAGTCAGTCTCGCCCTTGCGGAAGCCGATCAGCCGCTTGCCAAACCCAATCGCGAACTGCTCGACGCGGACGCCCAGCAGCTTGGCCACGGCATAGTGGCCAAATTCGTGGATCAAGATCATGAAGCCAAGGACAACGGCGACGGGAACAATGTAAAAGAAAAGTTGACTCATAAACTCCGGTTAGTTCGTTTCCATTCCAACTGCGGCGGGGTTCTTCCGTCCCAACGCAGCTACTTTCTCGCGGGCGCTTTGCCGGGCGTTCTGGTCCACGGAAAGCACCTTCTTAATAGATTCCAGTTTGCCCACCGGCGTTTCAGAAACCACGTCTTCTATTAATACGGGTATTTCCTCAAACCGGATGCTGCCGTCCAGAAACGCCGAAACTGCCACTTCGTCCGCAGCGTTCAATGCTACCGTCTTGCCGCCCCCGGCCTTTGCCGTTTCATACGCCAGCCGCAGACAAGGGAATTTTTCCACGTCCGGAGGGCTGAAATCGAGGTGCCTTAAGTCATTCAGACTAAAGTTCAGGTCGGAAGCGATTCTGTCCGGCCAAGTCAGCGCGTACAGGATCGGCAGCCGCATATCGGTCACAGAAAGTTGAGCAAGAATGCTGCCATCCACAAACTCGACCAAAGAGTGAATCGTGGACTGTGGATGAATAATGACCGAAACCTGTTCCGGCGGCATGTTGAACAAACGGCAGGCTTCAATGACCTCGAACCCTTTGTTCATCAAAGTAGCCGAATCGATCGTGATGCGATTGCCCATCTTCCAGGTGGGATGGTTCAGCGCCTGGTCAACGGTAATTTCCGCGAACTTGGACTTCGGCGTATTCAAGAACGGGCCGCCCGAAGCCGTGAGCCATATCCGCCGGACCTCGTCCATCCGGCCCCCGCGCAGGCACTGGTGAACCGCATTGTGTTCGCTATCAATCGGCAGCAGCGGCTTGCCTTGCCGCCAGGCTTCGGCGGTGATCAATTCGCCGGCGGCGACCAGGCACTCCTTGTTGGCGAGCCCAACAGTTTTGCCGGCTTTAACAGCCTCGTAAGTTGCTTCGAGACCGGCCACCCCCACAATCGCGCTGACCACAAAATCGACTTTCGGATGCGTTGCGACTTTCACGGTCCCCGCTGCGCCGTGAACAATCTCTATCCCTGTGACGCCGGCCGACTTCAGCCGCGTCTTGAGATTTTCTGCGTGTGATTCCAGCGCCACCGAAACCAATTTCGGCCGCCAGCGCACCACCTGCTCATAAGCGACATCCAGATTCCGTCCCGCCGCCAGCGTTACAACTTGAAATCGGTCGGGGAATGATTCAACCACGCTGAGGGTGCTGCGGCCGATGCTTCCGGTCGATCCCAAAATTGCAATGCGCTTCATGGATAGGAATATGGTACTAGAAGAGCGGCTTCGGGCTTTGGGCGTAGCGACTGGCGGAGCCATCTCTGATATGCTGCCGATGCCAGATTGTCGGACAAGAATGTCCGACCCACACGAGCAGATGACGCCAGCCGCGCTGCGGCGGTACAAAAAAAACAGCCCGGCACGTAAGTGCCAGCGAAGCATCTCTACGAACTCCGCACCCGCGGTACCAGCGCTCCCGTCACTCGGCTGTATTCGTCATATTCTGAGCCGAACGTCCTGCGCATGAATCCCTCTTCCATTCGGCTCTTAATGACAAATGCCAGCCAAAGCAGCGCGAAAGCGACAAAGCCTCGAGGCTCGCGCCGGGCGATTGCTGTCCCGATCATGGCCAACAATAAGCCGGAGTAAATAGGATGTCGCACCCACGCGTAAGGCCCTGTGCGGATCAGTTGATGTCCAACCTTAATGCTGACTGCGCTGCTCCAGTTCTGTCCGATATAGAACCTGGCCCAGATCGCGAAGGCTATTCCGACCCCGGTCAGCGTGACAGCCACCGCGTTCATGAACGGACTTCGGGAAAGAATCGTCGCCGCCAACCAGCGTAGGCGAATGTTGTCGCCAAATATCAAATAAAACGCCAGGAACACGGGCAGCCCATATAGCAGGCGCGAGGCGAAGCCGGCCCGTTCCTGTGTAGGTTTGGTTCTGAGCCAGGCGATCAGCCAGACCAGCCACAGAAGCTCCCACAAAATCGCACAAATCCGCATTGCGTTCATAAGCTGCTCAATCTCTATTACGAAACTTTGCGGGCCTCAGTTCCACTCAGCCGGGTTTACCTTTCGACAGCCATCGCGACCGCGTTACCACCTCCGAGACAAAGCGCAGCGATTCCGCGATTCACATCCCGGCGGATCATCTCGTAAATGAGAGTCACCAAAACGCGCGCGCCGCTGGCGCCAATCGGATGTCCGATGGCGACTGCTCCGCCATTAACATTGACCTTGTCCGGATTGAGGCCCAGTTCGCGCATCACCCCAAGCGCCTGAACCGAGAAGGCTTCATTGAGTTCGTAGAGATCGACATCCTCATTCTTCCAACCCGTCTTCTCCCAAAGTTTTCGAACGGCTGTGACAGGAGCCATCATCACCCACTTGGGTTCGACACCGCTGCTGGCCTGGGCAACAATCCGCACCATCGGTTTCGCGCCGAGCCTTTTCGCTGTCGCTGCGCTGGTAACCACAACCGCCGACGCGCCGTCGTTCACTCCCGGAGCATTTCCAGCGGTGACCGTACCGTCTTTCTTGAATGCCGGTTTCAGTGAGCGCAGGATTTCAATGGTCGTGTCTTCGCGCGGAGACTCGTCCTTGTCAAAGATGACCGGAGCCGCGCCTTTTTTCTTTGCCGGCAGTTCGACCGGAACCACTTGCGATTTGAAGCGGCACTCTTTGATCGCCGACACAGCCTTGCGATGCGAGTTCACCGCAAACTCATCCTGCTCTTCGCGCGTGATGCCGTATTTTTCCGCGACGTTCTCGCCGGTGATGCCCATGTGGTAGTCGTTGTAAACATCCCAAAGCCCGTCGCGGACCATAGAGTCGATAATCTGCGCATCGCCGAGGCGATATCCCTTGCGCGCCTGCGGTAGAAGATAAGGAGCGTTAGTCATGGATTCCATACCGCCGGCTACAACTATGGTGCTATTGCCGGTCTGGATCGCCTGCGCCGCCAGGGCCACGGCTTTGAGTCCGGAACCGCAAACTTTGTTTACCGTCATGGCACTCACCTCCGGAGTGAGTCCGCCGTAGATTGCGGCTTGCCGCGCGGGATTCTGGCCAAGTCCCGCGGAAATCACATTACCCATAATGCACTCGTCAACCTGCGCGGGTTCGATACCGGCGCGCTTGACCGCTTCGCGAACAACAACAGCGCCGAGTTGAGTTGCGCTGAGATCGGAGAGGCTTCCCTGAAATTTTCCGACCGGAGTGCGGCATCCGGAGATGATTACGACTTCATTTTCAGCGGACATTCGTGTGCTCCTGAGTGTTTTGGTCTCTCAAAATTATAGTCTTTGCGCGTGAGGACGATGAGGGAACAGGCGTTCGAAACTTTCGAGGCTGCAAAGTATTCAAGGTTGTGAACGGCTCATGAGTCGCGTTAAACTCCGAAAGTTTTTAAACCCGGACTCGGTTTTCGAACGCGAAAACGGAAATCGTTTCCTGAAATCTCATCCGTTACATCATCGAATGACTTTCGTACTCCGCTTGGTTCGCCATCGATCATCATTTTTTGCTTGACTTCGGTTTTTATTGACTCTATACATTCAGACAGTCGCAACAAAAGACCGTTGCATCATCCATGAACAATGGAAGGGAGAATAGTTAACATGGCAACCAAGAAAAAGGCGAAAAAGGCCACCAAGAAAAAGCACTAACTTCGGCCAATCGCAACGTAAACCTCGGGGACGCGAAAGCGTCCCCTAAGTTTTTGGATGAGCAATATCAGTTGGCGGGGCCGGCCGCGAGTTGCGCCAGCGCTTGCGGAATACGCTTCTCGGTTTTCGGGCACAACATGCGGTAAGTGCACGAGGCGCAATGCAAGCCGCTTCTCGGCATCAATTTTCCGGCGGCAATCTGTTCGGCAATGGATTCAACTTCCAGCTTCGCCTCGTCGAGTTGCGCATTGTTTCGATAGGTCTCGATAGCGGTGTTCCCATCGAGATTGTGCAGCACCAGCCGCTCCACCACGTATCCCCATTTTTCCCGCGCCGCCAGCGCATAGATTGAAAGCTGCAGGCTCTCATCCGCGTCTTCCTGGGACTTCGGCTTGCCCGTCTTGTAGTCAACCACCGTAACTCGGCGGTCTCCAGCGCGATCCATGCGATCGATTCGCCCGACCAGCGAAGTGGCGCCGATCTTCACGCTGAAGCGTTCTTCCGTGTGCAGGATTTCAGTAACCACTGCGGCGGCCAGGAACTCTTTCAGTTGCGCAATCCCCTGTTGTTCGTACAGATCATGCTGATAGCGGTCCGCAATGCCGGCCCCCGCCAAGTCGGTCCGGAACTGCTCCAGCACCTCGGCTTCAGACAGCTTTCTGTCCAAACGCACCGATTCAAAATAGGTGTGCAGCACGCGATGAATCGAAGCGCCGTACTGCAGGGCGGCAGAAGGATCGGACGGAATGCGCCATTCACGCTCCAGCTTGAAGCGCAGCGGGCATATTTTGTAACTCTGCAGGGCGCTCGCGCTCAATGTGCTTGCGAGGTCTGAGGCCGGAGATTGGGCAACCCATTCGCCAATGCGCGAGAGCGATGGGGTCTCGGCTTCGCCGAATATATCGGTCTGAAATTCACGGCATTTCTTTTCCGTGAGCCATGCCCTCAGTTCGCGGTGCTTCATCAGTTCGCGTAAATACCCCGCGGGTGTTCTTTCGGTCTTGCCGCGCCCGAACTGGCCGTAAATGGTCAGCGTGTCGCGAGCGCGGGTCATGGCTACATAAAACAGGCGGCGCTCTTCCTGCTTGTGAATCTCTTTTTGATCGTTCTCAGCCGCCAATCCTGAATTCCGAAGCTCTGCCGGGATTTCAATCAGCGGCTCACGATATGTGGACGGGAAACTGCCGCTGACCGCGCGCAGAATGAAAACGTGATCGAATTCCAGACCCTTGGCCGAGTGCGCGGACATGAGCCGGACCGCATTTTCGTCGTCGCTCGAAGCAAGAGTGATAGCGCCGCGAGCCTCGCGGAAATATTCCAGATACTCGAGAAACTCGGACGGGTTGCCGTTTTCTGTGGTGGGATATTGCTCCCACTGGTTCGCGAACTGCAGGAGCGCACTAGTGGCTGCACTTTTTGAAATCTGGAAGTGCCGGATCAGCGCAAGCAGGCTGGCATGAACTTTGCGGCCTGTGATCTCGGCCCGCGCCTGTTCCGCAACTTCGATCACGGCTGCTCCCCCTTTAACCTTAACGAGAATTGTGGCGATGCTGGTGGCGGAATCGCGCGGCAATGCCTTCAGCGCACTGCGGAGTTCATCAGGATCCACTAAGAATTGCCGCAGGGCGGCAACCCTCAGCCATGCAGCGCTATCACTGGTTGAAACCACCGCTCCCAGGCAGGACAGCAGATCGCGGACTTCAGGCGAATCGATGACATCCAGACCTTCGATGATAAAGGGGACGCCGTTGCGCGCGAGCTCAGCGGCAACTTCGTCCCGGTGAAAATGGATGCGATAGAGAATGCCGATGTCCTTCCAATCACAACGAGAAGAGCGACGGCGCTCCAGCAGCGTGGAAACCAGGTCGGTGGCTTCCATGAAGGGATTGGTCACAAGCACGGCCTGCACAGGTGCACGCGCCGCGGTTTTTACCGGATCCTGTTCGTCCCGAGCCGATACCAGAGGTACACGGCGATATTGCTCCGCTCCGTATTGCAGAGAAAACTGCGGGTTTTCGGCGATGATGGCGTGTGCGCATCTGAGAACGGCAGTGGTCGAGCGTCTGTTCTTGGACAAAGCGACCAGCTTCGAGTCTGGAAACGTATTCTGAAAAAGCTCGAAGGCGCCGCTGGACGCGCCGCGGAAACGATAGATGCCTTGATCGGGATCGCCAACGGCTACGATGTTGCGATCTGCTCCTGCCAGTTTTTCCAGAACCTTGACCTGGGCGAAATTGGCGTCTTGAAATTCGTCAACCAGAATGAAACGCGCACGGGCGCGAGTGCGCTCGAGTAGGGCAGCATCCCGAGTGAGCAGGTCATTGGCCCGGAGAATCTGGTGGCTGAAGGTGCCGAAGTTTCGGTCGCGCAGCATGCGCTCGACAGTCTCGAAAACAAAAGCAATTTCTCGGCAACGGCCTAGCGACTCTTCGTCGCTGAGTTCTTTCGCGTCCTTCGATCTGCTGACGCGAGGCAGGGGTAACTCACCACGCTCCAGCCGGCGAACGTACTCCGCGTATTGAGCGGGCCCGACCAGTTCATCGTGGCAGCGGCGGATGAATTCGAGCAGATGATCGAGGAATTGAGCGGTATTAGCGGCGTGAACGTAATACTTCAGGTGCAGTTCGCGAATATTTCGTCGCAGAAAAACCCAAAGCTGCTTGTCATCGAGGACGTCGAAATCCTGTCCGGTTGCGATCAGCAGGTTGTTGCAATAGGCGTGGAAGGTTTCGACCTGCAAGCCCTTAGACTTCGCAGCTCCGAGCGCTGACTGAACCCGTTGCCGCATCTGGTTAGCGGCGTTGATGGTATAGGTGACGGCAAGGATCTCGTCGGCGCGGGCATGGCCTTCCTCGATCAAGCGCGCGATGCGGCGAGTAAGAACTGTGGTTTTGCCGGTGCCGGCGCCGGCCACAACCAGCATGGGCCCGCCGACGTGCTCGATAGCCTGTTGCTGGTTGGGATCAGGTTGAAATTCGGAAGCCCTGCGCGATACAGCCATTCAGGTGGAGAATAGCAGAGTTTGGCGGAGGAAAACCGATCCTAAATGCCTGAAGAGCGAGATCGCGCGACATCTCACTTCTGAAGTACCGATGCCGCGATTGCCACCGCGGCGATCGCGGCAGTTTCCGCGCGCAGGATGGTTGCGCCCAGAGAAGCGGCCGTCCATCCCGCGCCCCGAAACGCGTCTAGTTCCTCCTGCTTCCAACCGCCCTCCGGACCGAAAGCGAGCGTTAAGGATGAACTATTCGATGGAATCGCATCTTTGAGCATGAGCTCATCTTCAACCTCAGAGAGGACCACGTTGTGGCCTGCAACGCTCGCGGTCAACTCCTTCACCTTAACCGGCTCCGAAATTTCAGGAACTGAGACTCGGCGCGATTGTTGCGACGCCGCTTGTGCAATGCGCTGCCACCGTTCAACCCGATTCGGTGCCGCCGCAGCGAGGTGTGATTCGGTGCGGGCCGCGATAATGGGCAGGATGCGAGCAACCCCGAGTTCAGTGCACTTCTCGATGGCCCATTCCATGCGATCGAATTTAAAAATCGAGAGCGCGACGTTGATGACCGATCGCTCGGATTGGGACACGATGTCTCCCAGCACGAACTCCACCCGCTCCGGGCTGACGCTGCTGATCTTTCCCAGCCGAATCTCGCTTCCAGTCGAGATTTCAAATCGCTGGCCCACTCTCGCCCGCAGCACCTGGGCAAGATGTCGCGCATGTTCTCCCGTGAGCGCAGCCTGGCTCCCTGACACTTCGTCGGCAATCCAGCGGCGGCGGGTCATGTTAACGGAAGCTATGAGATCGTTCTAATCCCGGCCCACACCGTAAGAATCCAGCACGTCGGGCAGGGTCACAACTCCTTGTAGTTTGTGAATATCTGCACGGCTAACCACTGGCAAAATATCAATCTGATTTGTGCCCATGCGCTCGAGTGCGACATCGAGTCCTTGGTCTGAGTGGACGTGAGGAAAATGAATCACGTCTACGAGTTCGCTAAGCTTTTTGTCAGCGCCTTCCGTTGATTCACGGTTCAAGGTGGAACGATTAATGACACCAATGACACCGCGAGAATCCTTCACTATCCACGCGCGGAGTTGACTTAATTGCACCTGGTCCAAAGCCTCGCGAACGCTGATGTCGCCTGATAGCAACTCGGTTGCGGCCCGCATCACTCGCAACACCAGGCGCTGTCCGTGCCGGCGTGCTTCCGCCGTAGGAAGGTGGATGCCATCCTGGATTGCCAGAGCTTCGTAGATTGGCTGTCTCTGCAACCGTGACGAAATAAAAAGGCTCACAAGGTTTGCGATCATGAGAGGCACGATGACCGCATAGTCCTGAGTCATCTCGAAAATCATGAGCACCGATGTCATAGGCGCCCGCACGATGCCGGCGAAGGCTGCGCCCATACCGACTAGCGCGTACGCCCCTGGCGTTGCCGTGTACGTGGGAAATAAATGATGGGCCACCGTTCCCAGAGAACCTCCGAGCATGGCGCCGATAAACAGGGCGGGGCCGAAAATGCCGCCGGCATTGCCAGAAGCGTAGCTCGTGGTTACTGTTATGAGTTTCAGAACCACCAGCAGAGCCATGAGTTTTAGGGCCATGTTTCCATTCAGCGCCAAACTGACATACGAATAACCGACGCCCATGACCTGGGGCACAAACCAACCCACCAAACCTACTAGTAAACCTCCCGCTAAAGGGTGAAACCAGAATGTTCGCGGCGGCAACCGGAGGAACCATGCGCGCATTCCCAGAAGAAGCCTTGAGAAGGCGGCTGAGACGAAACCTCCGGCCACTCCGAGAACGGCATAGACAGCAAATTCGACAGGATGGACCAATTGGTATTGCGGAACCTTGAACAGAGGGCTGTTGCCAAGAAAAAGGTGGAGCATACCCCAAGAGATAGCCGACGCCAGCACCACCGAACCCAGCACCGGCGCATGAAGGTCACCTACAATTTCTTCCAGCGCGAAGACGACCGCCGCCATCGGGGTATTAAAGGCGGCAGCGATGGCCGCGGACGCGCCTACCGGAATCAGCGCTTTTACTTTTTCGGGGCGCAATCCCAGGGCACGCCCGAGTATCGAAGCAATACCTCCGCCGACTTGGACGGACGGCCCTTCGCGTCCGAGGGGGATTCCACTAGCCAGCGTTGCCGAGGTGCAAAAGAACTTTCCCAGCACCGTGCGCAGGCTGATGTACCCATCGCGCGCATACAGCGCAGCTTTGGTCTGTGGTACTCCACTGCCGCGCGCGTTAGGAAAGTAGCGGAACAGAAGGTAGCCGATAAAGAGGGAACCTGCAACCGGGAATAGCAGCCGTCGCCATGGTGCGCCGCCCACCGGGTAGAGCCGCATTCCCATGCGCTCTGTAACCAAAATGAATGCGACAACCGCTAGGCCTGTTAAGGCGCCGATGACTAACGTCAGAACCAAAAAAACCTGATCCTCACGTTGCTGCAACTTGCTCAAACTATTTACTAGCCGCGTTTTCCACCAATTAGCGCTTATGGTCTGGCCGCTCTCGCTCATCTTTCCGAAATGTCCTCAGATGAAAGCATATATCAATAGATTTAGATTTGAAGGCGGGGGCACTGTCCACCCCTCGGCACGATAGCACATTAACCGAGCCGTTCCCCTTCGTTGCAACTCCGTTTTGCCTATGTTAGCTTCTCAAACGGAAGGATTTCCCTTGCAGGCAACAGTTCCTGCCGGACTGGACCGAAAAGAAGCGGAAATATACCGGCGGCTCGATCCGGAACGGCTCCCACACCACATCGCCATCATCATGGACGGCAACGGCCGCTGGGCGCGCAAGCGTCATCTGCCGCGTGTAGCCGGACATCGCGCCGGGGTTACGTCGGTGCGGTATGTGGTCGAGTGTGCATCGGGAATCGGCATCCCGTCGCTCACGCTCTATGCATTTTCTGAGGAGAACTGGAAGCGGCGTCCCAAGGCGGAAGTCGATTTCCTGATGCAGTTATTGGGACGCTATTTGAAGCAAGAGGTCCCAACGCTGAACAAAAACAATGTTCGGCTGCAATATATCGGGCGTTTGCATGAACTCCCGGGCGGGGTGCAGGAAAAAATGGAGTGGGCGCGCAAAGAGCTTTCGAGCAACACCGGCATGGTGCTGACGCTCGCCCTCAATTACAGCGCGCGATCGGAACTGGTGGACGCATTTAAATCTGTTGTTCGGGCAGCCACCAGCAATGGTGGAATCGAGCACCTGAACATTGATGAAGAGACGATTTCTCGGCATCTTTACACCTCGCATCTTCCTGATCCTGATCTGGTAATTCGCACCAGCGGCGAAATGCGTCTCAGCAATTTTCTGCTCTGGCAACTGGCCTATGCCGAGATTTACGTCACGCCGACGCTATGGCCGGAGTTTCGCGGCGTCCACCTGCTCGAAGGCATCGCCGATTACCAGAAGCGCGACCGGAGATATGGTGGGCTGAACGAATCGCATACGGCATCGTCCGATCGGCCGGGAGCGGCAGGGCGTGGCGGACCTCGCGCCTCGCGGAGCTGATCCCGATTGGAACTCGTCAAGCGAGTACTCACCGCCGCAGTTCTCATTCCTGTAATTCTAGTCCTGATTCTCCGGGCGCCGGTGCCGGTGCTGGCATTTGTTGCGGGCGTGGTGGCGCTGCTCGCGATTCGTGAACTGCTCAAGCTTTCTGAAGGCTACAGTATCCGCCCGTTTCGCGCGGCGACATTGATTTTCTGCGGCGCATTTTTTCTCCTGATTGCAATATTTCCCGGGGCGACGGATGCGCTTTCAACTGCGGGATTCGCATACCTGGCATTGTGCACTGCAGCCCTCGCGCCGTTTCTCTTCCTCGCCTTGGGCATGCGCTCGAAGGAACTCGCCTCAGGATTTCCTGCCGCCATGGTTTCGGCTTTTGCGTTCGTGTATGTGGCCTTGCCGATGGCGTCTCTGGTCTCAACTCGTGAGCAGTGGCGCGGTGGCTTTTTCCTGCTGTACTTACTGCTTCTAGTGTGGGCGGGAGACATCTTCGCCTACTTCATCGGCAAGCCGTTTGGAAGGCATCGCATGTCCCCGAGGGTGAGTCCGAACAAGACCTGGGAAGGGGCGCTGGCGTCGGTCGTCGCCAGCGTTGGCGTCGGCGTTCTGATGTTCCACTACGCCGTTCCGATCAGCAGCGCGTTGTTGAAGGCTCACCTTATCGAACGCAAAGATGGCATCTTCAGCCCAGAATCCTCACTGATGCCGGTCATCTTGCTCTCAATTATCTTGAACGTTGCAGCCCAACTCGGTGACTTGCTCGAATCACTGATCAAGCGCGGTGCCGGGATGAAAGATTCGGGGGCAATCCTTCCCGGTCACGGCGGCATGTTCGACCGCATTGACGCACTGCTCTTCGCCGCTCCGGTGCTGTGGTGCTATCTGGCGTGGCGCGTGATGATGCAGTGAAAATTCCGATTACGCTTGCGCCACTAACGCCAAGGCGCGCCTATTTCCCGGGTTACGCGCCCCAGACGGCGCTTCAAATCCAATTCTCCGCCGATTGGCCGCCGGCGGCGCCATGAGCTGGCGAATGGCTTGCACGATATCTTGAATCCCTCACATCGTGATTTCCCAGCCGTCTTTCCAGTTCCGCAAATTTCACTCGTATCTCGTGATTTGCAGCCAGGGTTTCGCGCATTTGCACAAACGCGCGTACCACGAAAATGCTCATCTGCACTGCACGTTTCGAGTTCAGCACCGTCGCCGCCATGATCGCTCCATGTTCGGTAAAAGCGTATGGCAAATAACGCCTGCCGCCATGCCTCTCACTTGAGATCACAATTTGTGATCTCAAGATTTCAATCTCTCTCTGTGCCAATTGAAAAACAAAATCCTCAGGAAATCGCTTGCGATTGCGCTTAAATTGCTGATTCAGCTCTCTTACTTCAACCCCGTACAACTTCGCCAAGTCCGAGTCGAGTATGACTTTTTTACCGCGAAGCAGCCGAATTTGTGCATTGACGTGTTTGGTGATTGCCACCGGCGTTTTTCTCACATTTATCTCCAAAAGCTTCGTTCGACTTCGAATAATGCACCAAGCTTTCCTCAGGCACAAGTTCATCCGTCACACTCCGAGTGTGACGGCCGTCACAAACTTTCCTCAGTCCCGTCAGGTAAATTGGCTGGGCGAAGCTGCGTCCCGGCTCGCCTATTCGGCCTTTATCGGAATGCTATATAAGACCCTCAGCGCCGCGGTTTTTGGCATCGACGCCAGCATCATTGAAGTCGAAGTGGATGTCTCGGGCGTCAAGTGTGACGAAGACCACTTCCACACCGTCGGCCTTCCCGATGCTGCGGTTCGCGAAAGCCGCGATCGTGTCCGCGCCGCCCTGCGGAATTGCGGATACGACATTCCGCTGACTCACATCACCATCAACCTCGCTCCAGCCGACATTAAAAAAGAAGGTTCCGGGTTCGACCTGCCTATGGCGCTGGGTATCCTTGGCGCATACGGAGGCCTCAACAAAAAAGAGCTTTCTGATTGTTTGTTCGTAGGTGAGTTATCTCTGGACGGCGGCATCCGCAGCGTTCGTGGCGCGCTTCCCATCGCCATCGAGGCCCGCGGACGCAAGATTTCCCGCATCGTTGTTCCCGAAGTGAATGCCAAAGAAGCTGCCATGGTGGCCGGCATCTCGGTCTATCCCGTCAAGTCATTCATCGACGTCGTGCATTTTGTCAATAACGGAAACGGAATACTGCCCGTTGCAATTGACCAGCAGGCACTTCTCGGTGAGGCGTAGCAGTTTCCTTTCGATTTCAAAGACGTTCGCGGCCAACAAACCGCCAAGCGTGCTCTCGAAGTTGCTTGCGCCGGGGGCCACAACATCCTGATGATCGGCCCTCCCGGCTCCGGCAAGACCATGCTGGCCAAGCGCATTCCCACTATCCTGCCTCCATTCACTTTCGAAGAGGCGCTGGAGACCACAAAGATCCACAGCGTCGCCGGGGTGCTCGATCACGGCGCGGGACTGGTCGGAATTCGCCCGTTTCGTTCTCCCCACCACACCATTTCCGACGCCGGATTGATCGGCGGCGGCATCATTCCTCGGCCCGGAGAAGTTTCCCTATCGCACAACGGTGTTTTGTTTCTTGACGAGCTTCCGGAATTTCCGCGCAACGTTCTTGAAGTCATGCGCCAACCTCTCGAGGACGGTACCGTTTGCATCGCCCGTGCTTCCATGTCGCTCACTTTCCCCGCGAGATTCATGCTCGCCGCCGCGATGAACCCTTGTCCCTGCGGCTTCTTCAACGACCGCTCCCGCGAGTGCCATTGCACCCGCCCTATGATCCAGCGTTACATGCAGAAGATTTCCGGGCCCTTGATGGACCGAATCGATATTCACATTGATGTTCCCGCGGTGAATTACAAGGAGATGCGCTCCGCATTGGAGCCGGAAGGCTCACATCAGATTCGCGACAGAGTGATCCGTGCCCGTGAGACTCAACTGAATCGTTTTGCCGGTATGCCCCCGGGAAAAGTGTTTTCCAATGCGCAAATGACACCGCGTCACATTCGGACTTTCTGTGAACTCTCGGCCGACTGCGAGCATCTGCTGGAACGCGCTATGACTCAGCAGGGACTCACCGCCCGCGCCCACGATCGCATACTAAAGGTGGCACGGACCGTTGCTGATTTGGAAGGTGAGCAGGCTATCCATCCGAAGCACATTGCTGAAGCCATTCAGTACCGCACATTGGATCGCACCTTTTGGGCTTGATCCCCCCGCTATCAACGCCGCCAGGCCCTTTCCCGGATTTCTGGCTCTCCAATTCGTGGGGTCACGGCCTATTTTGACGAGAATGAACTCAGCCCTGCGCTTTCTAGCCTGAAATAGGTGCCAAAATGGTTATCTCGCGGCGTCAATCCTCAATTGATAGGCATCAAAGTTCTTGACGCCACCACGCTTTCCTTGTACTTTAAAGCGTTCCGAAGGCGTAGGACACCGAGTTAGTTCCTGAAGAACCTCCGCTCGACTGGGCTTGCACATCGTAAGAGAGAAACTTTCAGCCCCCTCGGCGCATCTATACAAAGTAGCAGAGCTTGCTTCCCGTAAAACTTGTCCATTATCAGTTACTTAGAAGGCTTACGGAGGCCTGAATTCGGCTTACAGGGCGAGCCCAACGCAGTTATTGCCACATTTCTTAAGAAGGGAAGGACATTACATATGCGTTCAGACCGCGTTTTCGACGCTTTACATACTTTGCGGAACCGTTATATGCTTTGCCAGCTCGCATCCAAGGCGACCCGCAAGTTTCATAAGCCTAATACCAGAATCCAGGAAACCATGAACGAAGTGCTGGATCGCATTGCAAGCTCTGAACGGCAGACGGTTTTGTCAGAGCCGGAACATTTTGTTGAGGCACAGCGGCGGGCTGCTTAACTCAGTCCCGCCTTTCCTGCCTTCGATCGAAATCCCCTTTAAATACTTAGAATTACCCGCCTTGATCCATATCTCCTCGCAGGTGAGCGAATGACCATTGCAGAACTCAAAGAAAAAAACATAACCGAATTGACTAAGATTGCCCGGACCCTCGATCTCCCCGGTGCCAGCGGCATGCGCAAGCAGGACCTTATCTTTAAGATCCTGCAGGCGCAGAGCGAAAAGGAAGGCCACATTTTCGCTGAAGGCGTCCTTGAAATCCTTCCCGATGGCTACGGTTTTCTCCGCTCGCCCGATTACAACTATCTTCCCGGTCCCGACGACATTTACGTCTCGCCTTCGCAGATCCGCAAATTCGACCTCAAGACTGGCGATACCATCAGCGGCCAGGTGCGGCCACCGCATGAAGGCGAAAAATACTTCGCACTGGTGAAGATCGAAGCGGTTAATTTCGAGTCCCCGGAAGAAGCGCGCAACAAGATTCTCTTCGACAATCTCACGCCTCTTTACCCGCAGGAGCGCATCAAGCTTGAAACGGTTCGCGAAAACCTCAGCGCCCGCGTCATGGACTTGCTGACGCCGCTCGGCAAGGGCCAACGTGGATTGATTGTTTCTCCGCCACGGGCTGGCAAAACCATGCTGCTTCAAAACGTGGCCAATTCCATCACCACAAATCATCCGGAAGTTGTGCTGATGGTGCTGCTGATCGACGAGCGCCCGGAAGAAGTCACCGACATGCAACGCTCAGTTAAGGGCGAAGTCATCTCCTCGACCTTCGACGAACCTGCCGCGCGTCACGTGCAAGTCGCCGAAATGGTCATCGAAAAAGCCAAGCGTCTGGTGGAACACAAGCGCGACGTAGTCATCCTTCTCGACTCCATCACTCGTCTTGCCCGCGCCTACAACACCATTGTTCCGCCTTCCGGTAAAGTGCTCTCCGGCGGCGTGGATTCCAACGCTCTTCAACGTCCGAAGCGCTTTTTTGGATCGGCACGCAACATTGAAGAGGGTGGCTCGCTAACCATCATTGCCACAGCATTGATCGACACCGGTTCCCGCATGGACGATGTGATCTTTGAAGAGTTCAAAGGCACCGGCAACTCGGAAATCATTCTTGACCGCAAGTTGGTCGATAAGCGTACATTCCCGGCCATCGACATTCAACGCTCGGGCACCCGAAAAGAAGAGCTGCTGATCCCTAAAGACGACCTGGCGCGTATTTGGGTACTGCGCAAAGTCCTGAACCCGCTGTCGCCGGTCGAAGCTATGGAACTGCTGATTGAACGTCTAGCCAAGACGACCGCGAATAGCGAGTTCCTGGCCAAAATGAGCCAGCTGTAGGGATACCAAGACGACTGGCGTGGGGATCGATTACCCGGACTTCCGCGGCATTTCTCAGTATGGCTCGGTGTCCTCTGTGGTGAAGCTCTTGATTCCTCCGGGGCTATTCCGGATATTTGGCCCCTGCCTTCACCACCCGTATCCAGTGATCGGTGAATATCGCGTGCGTTCCCGGCACCTCAAGCTTCTCCATGTGACAACTCACGCAATTATTTGTCCCGACCCGGCACGCCGGCGCTGCGTGGGCGACGCCCGCCTTTCCGTCCGCTTTCGTCGCATGGCACGCCAGGCATTTTGAATCATAAGAAGCCCCATCTTCTGACACTTGCACATGCGGATCGTGGCATGCCATGCAGGTGATGCGCGCATCGCCTTTGCCCCAGCACTTGCTTTTCTGCAGACGATAAGGCTGCAGCCGTACGTTGTTTATGCCGGCCTTTGCCAAGCCTTGCAACTCGGCGTCAGCGGTCGTTCGGTGGCACGCTCCGCAGAAGTCAACAGATTCCGCAGGACTCAGCCGCGCCGGATTCATCACCAACTGATCGCCGCCTCGCATGTCGTCCTCTTGCGCGGTATGCAGAGCAACGTGCTGCAATCCCGGCCCATGACACGCCTCGCACCCGATCCCCGGCGTCGCCTCATCCGGATGAAACTGATCTTCGGTCGTTGACGCGGTGAAGTGGCATCCGAAGCACTGCCGGATCATCGTCGATGTTGTCAGCCCGCCCGCCGCCGTCTCCAGCGTTCGCGGCTCCATATGCCCGGTCGTCGTCGCCAGCGCCTTCTCGCGGCTGTAGAAGCTCAACTGGCTCTCATAAAATCCGGCCTTGTCGCGATAAAGATAGGTCTGTCCGAAGTGCCCATCGCCAACCGCCCATAGCAAATCCTTGGTCGTGCTCTGAGTTCCGTCGTTTACCGAAAGTCTCGACTGGCCATCCTTGATCGTAAACTCGTAGCCGTATCCGCCAAAGTTGGCTCTCAGATCGGGATGATTTTTGAGTTGTTCCGAATCAGCCGCCCGCGCCGCCGCCCGTCCCATCGATGTCTTGATCTGCGACGTGAATTTTTCCGCGTGGCAGGGCGCGCAAGCCTGGCTGCCCACATACTCGTTGCGCTTTGGGTGACCTGCAGTCGGCCACCACGGCTCCGATTCGACCCGAATTTCAGTTGGCACCGAGGCTTCGCCGCCAGCATGATTTTGCGAGGACGGATGCCTGCTCGATCGAGCAGCGATCAAAAGCAACACTGAGGCCACGATCAGCAGAACCTGAATGCATCTCGCGCCGCTTCCGCTCACAACATTTCGAATCGTAAACACCAGGAATCAAGCCTATGGTTGCGCGATATTTTGGTCAAGGTTGCATCCCGAGAGCGGCGTGGGTCGTAAGACAGTTCACTGCCGCATGTTTCTCAATACCGCAAGGAATCGCGCGTTCTGCTCCGGCGTCCCAATGCTCGCGCGTATGGCACTCGGCGCACCCCACATTCCCAGAGGTTGCACGATGACGCCCCGCTCTCGCAGTCGCTCCGCAAATTGCGCCGCATCCTGCCTTAGTTCGCAACAAAAAAAATTCGCCCAGGTTTGCGGGACGGGGAATCCAAGCTCCTGCAAACCCGCAGAAAGTATTTCCGCCTGCTCCGTATTGTTCACAACTGCCCTTTCGACGTGCTCCGCATCCCACAACGCGGCGCCTGCTGCCGCTTGCGCCGCAGAAGAAACAGAAAAGATCACGCGCATCGGCGACAATAGCGACATCAACCGCACCGGCCCAATGCCATAGCCAACGCGCAGTCCCGCCAGTCCGTGCGCCTTCGAGAAGGTCTTTAGAAGTATGATGTTCTTGTCGGCGCGAATGTAATCGGCGGCATTCGAATACTCGGCGCCGCGCTGCGCCGCGAACGCTTCCGCAAAATCTCCGTAAGCCTCATCCAGCACCAGCAGCACATGCTCCGGCAAGCGTTCGATGAATGCATCAATTTCATCTGCCGTCAGCAATGTCCCGGTTGGATTATTCGGATTCGCAATGAATACGATTCGTGTATTTGCATCAATTGCCCTTGCAATCGCTTCGAGGTCATATCCGTTCTCTCGCGTCGGGACTTCGGTCAGGCGGCCTTCAGTAACCTGGGTCGCGAGTTTGTAAACGATGAACGACTTGGCGCTGGTGACTGCGTTCAATCCCGGCCCAAGCAGCGCCCGCGCCATCATGCATAGGATCTCAGTTGCTCCCGCAGCGACCAGCACCTGCTCGCGTCTCACCTTGTGAAACGCGGCGATTTCGTCGTGCAACTCATCCGCCTGGATTTCCGGGTAGCGATGGACTTTTCCGAGCGCGACGCGCAACGCCTCTATCGCTCGCGGGGAGGGACCAAAAGGATTTTCGTTCAGGTTCAGAGCGATGGGTTCGGCTTTGTTGCCAGCATCCGGTCCTCTGCTGCTCGAAGAGGAGTCGCCGCTTTGCTTGAGGGGTCTGGACGTCCCGGCTTCCGCCAGCTTACGAACATGCTCGGGCACGAATTGGCTGAAATCGGTCATTGCTCGTGTGTTATTGCTCGTGTGGGTCGGACATTCTTGTCCGACCAATTCGCTACCTGTGCGATCTTGGTGGTTAAAGGCTCTTGAACCTGCCGATAGCGTTGTTGTGGAGGTACGTTATCGTCGCCCGTGCGCGCTCTTTTCGTAAATGCTGCCGTGCCGTCCAAGCCTCTCTGGGGCTTTTCTCAAGGCTTTTCTTTGCGCTCTTTGCGTCTGGGGTTAAAAGCTTTTGAAGTTGCGTTGGCGCTAAGCGCTCTCGCCTTCTTCTCAGAACGCCCACCTGAAACCAGCGCCCCGCCCGACCCGGACGTCCTCAACTTCTCTACTTCTTCCACACTCAATCGCCGGAATTCCCCTGGAGGCACATCCAAACTCAGCGGCCCATAACGCACCCGCTTGATCTTCTCTACGTGATGCCCAATCTCCTCGAACATGCGCCGGATCTGCCGGTTCTTGCCTTCCATCAGCGTAACTTCATACCACGGATTGTCACCTTCACGGACAATACGGACCTTCGCTGGTGCGGTCTTCACCCGCTGAGCCTGTTTCTTTCCGAACTTGTCATTCCGAGCAGAGGAGACGAATCGGTTTGTTGATTCGTCTCCAGAGTCGAGGAACCTGCCTTTAATGTGCTCGCGCCCATGTCCCCGAGACTTTTCTCCCGAAATCATCAGCCCGCGCCGTAGCTTTTCAATTCCCGCCGTATCCGGATTCCCAGCCACTTTCACCACATACACCTTGGGCACGTGCGATGCCGCCTTCATCAACCGATACGCCAGATCTCCATCATTGGATAAGATCAGCAGCCCTTCGCTCGCATAATCCAGCCTTCCCACGGGATACACCCGCGCGTGAATCCCGCGCAGCAGGTCCATCACCGTCGGCCTGCCCTCAGGATCGTGCGCCGTCGTGACGTATCCCCTGGGCTTGTTCATCAGCAGATAAACGTGCCGCTCCGCTCCATGCAGCAGTTTTCCGTTCACGCGGATGTGATCGGTTTCAGGGTCGGCCTTGGTGCCGAGTTCGGTTACGATCTTTCCGTTGATTTCGACCAGGCCGGCCGTGATCATATCTTCGGCTTTGCGCCGCGAGGCAATTCCGGCAGCGGCAATGATTTTCTGTAAGCGCTCGGAAGGCATACCAGCTAAGACTATCAGGAACGAGCGAGCCTCTCGGCGGCGGCGAATTTGACGAAATAGTGCTGTTCAGTATTTCCAATTAACGCCCGGATACAAGCTCGGCACGCGGTAGGCTCGATACGCGTAGAGCGGCACGTTGAATACATCCATCTTCCAAATTATCTCTGGATTTGCCGTCTGAGTTACTTCCTGCACTTCGGAGGCGAGCCCAGTTCCAAGGGATGCCAGTGGCGCATTTGCATCGAATTCCACATTCCCGTTTGGAAGTTGATTGACGCTGCCTCCCCAGAATGAGAACAGTCCTGGCGAGTCCTGCCAGAGCAGGTCGGCAACGCGGGTACTCTCATCCACCTGGAAAACCGTCGCACGTGAGAAACATCCACCGTTGCCGGAAGATGAATCACAAATACCGCTGCTGTTCAGTCGATTGTCCCCGTTGTCCCAGATTGCCAATTTCGTAAAAGCCCCATCTTGTGAAACCAGAGACGGAAAATGCTGGTAGTAAAACCATAGGCTCGGATCACCACCTTGCCGCAGAGCGAAGTCACCCTCATTTCCCAGCTTCCACAGCACATTTCCTGATCCGGAGCCATTGTTGTAGTCAATTTTTATGATCCAGGACTGATGCCTCATCGAAAGCAGCAGATTTCCGTCCGCGGGCGAATAGATCACGGCATTCGCGTGTGTCCAATCCGGCAGGCCGTTCGGGTGCCGATTGATGTCCAGATGATCAAACGCCGACCACGCCCAGACAGGGTTCCAATCCTGGTCAAGATCAACCAGTCCGTCGCCAAGGACTTGCGTGGTTCCTGAATAACCCGAGACGTTATTCACATTCTGGAAGAAGTTCACCAGCACGATCACGTGCCCATTTTCAAGCGGTAGCACGTCATGGTGATAGCCGGTTGGGGTGAACGAGAATCCGGCTTGCTGCATTTTTTGGTTGAGCTCGCCCGTGTCCATTTCGCGAACTGTGTTTCCCGCCAGATCGACTTCGCGAAGTACGGTTCCCGCGGTTACGGATCGGGTGATGCTGAAAATCATGTGCCCATTCGGCAGCAGCTTCATAGTGTATGGAGCGTTGCCTTGAGCTGCGCCAACATCGTAGTACCAGATCGGGTTGCCATCCCTGTCGGTATAAAAACCCTGAATTGTGTTGGCTCCGGGAGCGAATATGTTCAGCAGTTCAATTCCGTCGTTCTCTGTCCCGCCTGAGCTCGGCCTACTGACTGAGAGAGTGGGAAACGGCGTTGACGGAAGCGGCCCTGTAGTAAAAGTTTGGTCTTCGGTCGTCAAGTCGTTGCCAAAGCAATTCAACGTTGCCCGCATGTGATAGGTCGTGGAGGCTTTCATTCCTGCCACCAGAAAATCTGTCTTCTGGAACTGCGGCACCTGTTGCCAGCCGGTTTCCCGCCCATAGGAGGCGTCTGTGCCGAACTCGACCATGGCCGGGCCGCGGCAATTGCTGGACAGGGAATATCGAGCCACGAGGGGGTTCTTGGTGGGGGAAATCGTCGCGTCGGGAAGAGGAACGGAGGTTGTTCCCCCGCACCCAGCCAGCAGGAGCAATGAGCAGAAAGACGTAACCGGAAGACTAAGTCTTACAAATCCTCGGAGATCCATCACATGTTATCAGAAACTGATCCGACACTACTGATGTTGAAAATTGTATTCAGGTTGTGTCTGGAGAGCGGTTGATCTGGGTGATGATTCGGGGATGGTGAGGCAATTCCGGGAGCAGCGACAATTGTTTGTTTGAAGGCGTCCAGAGGACATGCTTGAAATCGCTTATCAGAGGGGCAACGACTGAACATGTAGGGATGGTCCGCTTGCTCGTGGGGAGGGGTATTGTTGGTCGTGTGGGGACGGGCATTCCTGGCCGTCCGTGCGGAGCGAAGCTTCGCAGATTTGCAGTTCCGCTGTGGATTGTTCTCCGTGTGACTCTGTGTTCTCTGTGGTGGGGATTTTCGAACCGCTAACCGCAGTCCGACGGATGTCTACGACACCGGCAACATTAGACTGTCATCCGGTTTCGCTCCGTCCGAATCATGTCTTCGACGCCCTCGTGCCATTCTTGAACGCGCGATATTTCTTCCCTCGCTCCCTGCAAATCTCCGGAGTCAAGTTTCTGAATTGCAAGGTTGAGAGCTTTATTCAAGCCGAGTGCTTCAAAGACCCCAGAGGCTAGACCGTTAGAAAAGTTGTCAGCCACGCCGGGGTAATTCTTACGGAGATCCGTGAGCGCTTTTTGGATTTGTTGAAGAGCACATTCTGCGGCGTAGGTCTCCTTTGCCGTCCCGTTCCATGCGTGGCGCGCCACTCTGATCACAAGCCAGAGCAGGCCCAGCGAAGCTGCTGCGGCGAGGATTAGAACCAGAACAGACGCAACTATTGTCATTAAGGCACCCTCATTCACAAATTACCCGTTGAGGCCCATCCACTAGTCTCCCTCAGTACGTTGAATGATGTACGGTTTGCCGGGACGTGCGCTGCTCTTTAATTCCTGCAGTAGGTCGTAGTCGAACGCGGGCGCCCGTTTGAAGGTTATGGCCAAATGTTTTCGATCAGTGCTGGCTCGATACTCGAACCAGTATGGCCCGTGCGGGCAGTGATCGCAGCGTTGCTCAGAGCAATAGACTTTCTCTAATTGTTGCCACTTTCTTCCGCTAATTTGTTTAACGTCCAGGACCTGGCAGCTCCGGCCGGGAAGGCCACGGTATTCGTGCGCCACATCGATCTCACGTAGGGGATGTTTTTCGAGGTGTTGAATGAGCTGAGAAAGCTCCGAATGCAATTTCCGGAGCTTTGTCAAAGGCATCGTTTCGAACTTCGAGCGGACTGCAGCATGCATTACGGAATTCTAAGGAATTTGACGGATAGTTAAAAGCCGCATTTACGCGCTCTTCTCCGCCTCAACCGCAGCAGCTTCCGGTTGCCAATCTGGCGCCTGCGCCTCTTCTGTCGGCAGCAAATCGCTCTGGAACGATTCCGCCACCAGCTTTTCGAACTCTTCCATGCTCGGAAGTTCGTTAACATCTTTCAATCCGAAACGCAGCAGAAATTCCTTCGTCGTCTTGTACAGAATCGGTCGGCCGATTACGTCCTTGCGTCCGCACGTCGTGATCAGCTTGCGGTCGAGCAAGGTCGCAATCACACCGCTCGAATCGACGCCGCGAATCTCGCTGATCTCCGGCACCGTAACCGGCTGTTTGTAGGCGATGACCGCCAGCGTTTCGAGCGCTGGCAGCGACAGCCGGATCGGCGGCTTCAGGCTCTTGGCGAACGCGCGCACCACGTCGTGCTGCTCGGGCTTCGTGGACATGCGGTATCCGCCTGCAATCTGCCGAATCTCGATCCCGCGACCTTCCGCCGCATACTCCGCCGTCAGTTGGTCGATGGCCGTGCGCACCTGCGCGCGCAGCTCGTTAGCATCGCCGCCGTCGCTGGAGTCCTTCACTAGTTGAACGATCTGGTCCAGCGTAATCGGCGTCTCCGCCGCGTAGATGATTGCTTCGATTTTCGCTTTAAGACTCATAAAAGAAAGTTGTCGGTCGTCAGTGGCTGGTTGTCAGTTCGTCAGTTTTTAGTTGTCAGTGATAAGTTGTCAGTTCAACTGCACAGGCTGTGGGTGTTCCACCAAGGTTGAATCTTAGAACTCACAACTAGCCACTGACAACTGACATCTAGCCACTGCCTACCGCCAGTCATCCCTCACCGCCGCCTCTTGCTTCATCACTTCGTCAAACTGTTCGTGCTTGCGTACCAGAATCTCGCCAAACAATTTGTCCTGACGCAACTGAATCGCCTGCAGTCGCACCAGTTCCAGCAGAGCCAGAAACAAGCACACCAGCGCCTGCCGTGACTGCACCGTCGCAAGCATCTGCTTCAGTCGAATCGGACGGTCTTCGAGGGACAGCCGCCGCCGCAGATATCCAATCATCTGGCTCACAGACACCGTGTCTTCGTCCACCTCAATGATGGGTCGCGAGCGCACCCGCTCCAGCATCTGCTGAAACGTCTTCACCAGGTCGATCACATCGGCTGCGATCTCCGGCTCTGCGCCCTCGTCTTCCATGAACTCGCGAATCGCCGGATTCGACCGCACCGCGTCTTCGATCTGTTGCTTCTGCATCAGCATCTGCGCCGCTGACTTGAACTTCTCGTGCTCAATCAGCCGGCTCACCAGCTCCGCTCGCGGATCGTCCTGCTCTTCGGAACTCGCCGCCGGATCGCGCGGCAGCAGCATTTTCGATTTGATGTGAATCAGTACCGCAGCCATGTAGATAAAATCAGCCGCGACGTTCACATCCAGCTCGCGCAATCGTTCCACATACGTCAGATATTGCGCCGTGATTTTGGCGATCGGGATATCGTAGATGTCGATGTCCTGTTTGCGAATCAGATCCAGCAGCAGGTCGAGCGGCCCTTCATATACGTCCGTCACGCTGACCGCAAAAGGGAAGTCGCTCTCTTTTCTTGTTGCAGCACCTTTAGGCGTGTTTTCGAGCGCTCCTGCGGAAGGCCCCCCAGACGAAACCGGTGCGCCATCCTTGTCCCGCGTTTTGTGCGAGACCGGGCGGGGATTGTGAGTCTCGTCCATCCGAACTCGCGCATCCTGCGCCATTTCTATCTCGCTCCCAGCCCTTCAAAATCCAGCGACATCTTCATCGCCTCGCGCACTTCGTTCATGGTTCCGGACGCCACTTTCCGCGCCCGCTCTGAACCAGCTTCAAGGATATCCCAGGCCAGCCGCGGATTCTGCTCATATTTTTTCCGTCGTCCCTGCATCGGGTTCAGGATTTTCACCAGCGAATCCGCCGCCCAGCTTTTGCACTCGATACACCCGATACCCGCCGAGCGGCACCCGACATTGACCTTCGCATTGACTTCGGCGTCGCTGAAAATCTTATGCAGGTCACCGACCGGGCATACATCCGGATTCCCCGGATCTGTGCGCCGCACCCGCGCTGGATCTGTCACCATCGTCTTCAGCTTTTGCCGGACCACCGGCTCCGGATCCGTGAGCAGAATCGTGTTCCCGTATGACTTCGACATCTTGCGGCCGTCGGTCCCGGGAAGCTTGGCGGCCTTAGTTTTTAATGCCTGCGGCTCAGGAAAAACTACGCCTCTCCCAGTCGAGTAGAACTGGTTGAACCTTCGCGCGATCTCACGCGTCAATTCCACGTGCGCTACCTGATCTTCTCCAACCGGGACCAAATCGCCCTTATAAATTAAAATGTCCGCCGATTGCAGCACCGGATAGCCCAGGAATCCGTATGTTCCTAGATCCTTCTCCGCAATATTTTCACGCTGCTCTTTGTACGTCGGCACCCGCTCCAGCCAGCCCAGCGGCGTGATCATCGAGAGCAGCAAGTGTAGTTCCGCATGCTGCGGCACATGCGATTGTATGAAGATAACCGACCGCTCGGGATCGAGGCCCGCCGCCAGCCAATCCAGGCAGACTTCGAGCGAGTTCTGCTTCACCTGCGACGTGTCCGCATAATCAGTGGTGAGTGCGTGCCAGTCGGCGATAAAAAAATAGCAGTCGTACTCATCCTGCATTGCAACCCAGTTCTCGAGCGCTCCGACGTAGTTACCCAGGTGCAGCTTGCCGGTCGAGCGCATCCCGCTCAACACCCGCTTGCGTTGATTTTGCATCGCGGTCATATTTTGATCAGCACCCAGTCGAAAAGACCCATCACCGGCGCGAGCAGAAGGCTCAGGAACCTTCCCCCGAAATAAACCAGCGCCATGAGCGCGATCAGGCCGAGCATGTCGTACACCCGCAGAATCGACTCCGGCAGAAAATGGCGCAGCACATGGCTGCCATCCAGCGGCGGAATCGGAATCAGGTTAAAGACCGCGAGCAGAACGTTGATCTCCAAAAGCATGTAGAAAAGCACGCACAACGGGACCATCAGCGAATCGTTATGAATGCGATGCTGCCCGAGCAATCCTTCAACCACATCGCGGCCGGATGGACTCAGCTTCAGGCCCAGCAGAACAATCGTTGCGCCTGTCGCCACAATGAAATTGCTGATCGGCCCCACCACCGACGTCAGAATGTCATCCAGCACCGGATTCGCAAAATTCCGTGGATTCACCGGCGTCGGCTTCGCCCAGCCCAGCATGGGGAGATGTGTGAGGGCCGCAATCAGCGGCAGTAAAACCGTTCCTACCGGATCAATGTGCTTGATCGGATTGAGCGTGATTCGCCCCAACATTCGCGCCGTTGGGTCGCCGCGCAAATTCGCCATCCAGGCGTGCGCCGACTCGTGCACGCTGATCGCGAACAGGAATGCAATGATCTGGAAGACGATGACAACGTGTTCGAGGTTCATTCCAACTTGGATTCGATACTACCATGCAGCCCGTGTCGGACGGGCGACGCTAGCTCGTGTGGGGGCGGGCATTCCTGCCCGTCCATGCGGAGCAATGCTCCGCAAGAATCTACTTGCTCTGCTCCGGAGCAATCGTCTTCACCTTGATTGTCTTGGCCGGAATGCCGGCCACCACGTTAAATGGCGGCACGTCTTTCGACGCCACTCCCATTGACCCCACCATCCCGTGCTCAGCCACGCGCACGCCGCTCAGGACGGTCGCGTGATACGTCACTCGCGCTTTCGGTCCCAGTTCCGTCTTGTGATTCGTAATGATCATTCCATCATTCAGATCGTGAGAGTGCGTGTACACATTCGCGTAATCCGAAATCGAACTGCCCTCACGAATGATCAACTCTCCGCGATCATCCAGCAGCACATATTTGTGGATGGTGCAGTTATCTTCGATGGTCAGGTTGTAGCCGAACGAAACCTCTACGCCATGAAAGATCTTCACGTTCTTTCCACAATGCTTGAACACGTGTTTAGCCAGCATCGCCCGCATCCTGAATCCTAGCCAGTGATTCAGGCCGACCGGCGAGCGGTCATACATCATCCAGAACCATATCAGCGGCTTACGTTCAGCGTATTTCCCGGCATCCACGTCGCCGTAGTATTCAGGCTCGAGCGTTGCATTGCGTGGGTCAAGCGAATGCACCATCGCCTGATATGGCGGCGAACCATCGCCGGGCCCATCGCCATACAATCCGTATAACGCATCGCGCACCACATCGCTGCGGTGCTCCGGATCAGGATTCGCGAACTCAGAATCCAACTGCTGTATCCACTCCAGGAAAGCCTTCTCCGCCTCTGGCTTCGGTCCAACCTTGCGATAATCGATATGCGGCATGCTCCCCCTTTGCCCACAAGCGACTAACAAGTAGCTACTAAGAACTAATTTACTTCTGCACCATCGTCACTCGGTGCTCACCCACGGTAGCGGAATCAATCCGGTCAGCGAGCTTGAACTGCGAGTCCAACCCTATTTGTGGATATCTCGGTGCAAGATATTTTTCGACGAACAGTTGCAGCACGAATTGCGGCACTTCCACTCCATCGATCGAGACGGAATCTACATGCACATAGCCCCGTCCGGCCTTTCCATAAGCATGCGTCGCGACCTCAACTTCGTGCAAGCCGCTGAAAACTGAAAGCAGCGGATTCGACGAATGCGTGCCTTCCCGCACCTTGTCAAAATCAATCTGGGCCGAACCGTTGATGATCCCGGGTTGGCCATGCAGTTTCACCGCTTGAACCCCAGCCGGCAATTGCACTTCATTCGACGCCAGATATGCATTCGCTTCGTCTTCTGTGATGACCGTAGGGATTGGATCTGGATGCGCCATTCGGCCGTTCGCTTCGATGTGCGCAAGTTTCTGTTTCATGGAAGAGGCTGGAGTGGCTTTGCTGGGGTTCGACGCGGCCAGCAACGCCACCGAAAATATCAGGATTGCGCTCGGAATGGACGCGTTTATGCTTGCAAGGAAAAAGACACGCTTCACGGTTTCAGTTCAGCTTCCGCAGTCGGGATGGATGTAACTCGCGTCTTCACCAGCGTTCCAGTCACGTTATAACCGGCCGCGCTTTCGCTGGATATCTTCAGGTCCAGGGATCCCTTCAATGATGCACTGCCGCTGACTCTGTAAACCCCGGCCGTACTCTCAAGGTTCGCATCGTTGAATAAAAATGTGCCCTCGTGCAAGCGCAGTTCGCCGGAGAATTCCGCAACGCGAAGCGATCCCGAACGGCTGGTAAACACAATGTGCGGAAACGCACCGTCACTTATGGCAAAACTAGCTTTCAGTTCGGCAGAATCGAGCAGGTCCTGCACCCCCCAGCCAGTCGCCGAAAAATCGTATTTCGCGGTGCCCATTCCCTCAACCCACTTGTCATGCATTAACTCCGCAATGTGTGCCAGTTCTACTCCTTCCAAGGTTCCGCTCCCCTGATATTCCGGGGGTTTTCTCGAAAAGTTAGCCTTCAGCTCGCCACTTGCATGACCGTCCAGGACGTCGCCTTGCAGATTCGTCAGCGTTATTTGGCCCCTGTCAAGCGACAAGTCAGCAGAAAACCGGGAACACACCGTCTTTCCGAGTGTCAGTTTGTCGATTGCCACCTTTCCATTTGCATTTGCCTGCAGCAGATAAGGTTTCGGACTCTGCCCGAGCGAAAGTATCTTGTACCAGGATTTCTTCGCCAAGGCCGGATTGACCAGAGCGTTCAATGCGGTCGCATTTAGTTCGGAGGTCCGCACATTGAATTCGAAAACGCAAGTGCTTGGCGAACTGCATGGCCGCGGAATTTTTAATGAACCATGCCAACTCGCGCCTGCGGCTTTTGCATCCAGATTCGCAACCCGCACTGCGTCCTGGCTGATGGTAAGGTTCGCATTTGCCACCTCCAGCGGTCCATTCAATCCATGAACCTGAGCTCGGACTAAATGCAGTTGGGCAGTGCCTCGCACGCTCGGCCGTTCCGCGTTCCACCCGGCTTGAATCGCCAGGTCTATTGTTGAGTCCCCGTCAGCCGCAACCACGGGCGCGGGAATTCTCAACAGTTGGGCAAGCTGCAACACTTGCTTCAGCGCGGCCTCGCCCTTGGCTGATGCTTCGTAGCCTTGGGACGTGACAACGGCCTGCACCTGCAAAGCAGCCGGTCGCCCCATAGCAAGGTTCACGGGACCGATAACCGCATGCGCTTGGTTTTTCAATGGAGTGGTCGCCGCTAGCCGGTTTCGCCCAGATCTATTCCGCTTCCCGTTGTCCGCACCGTCGCCTGAGGTCAAACTAAGCGGCACCGTGCCCAGCGTTATCTCGCTGCCGGCTTCGCCTGAACTGAATTGCAATTGTCGCAACGAACCATTCCCCTGTAAACGAATCGCCGCAGCTGCACTGTCGCGAGTTATTTCCAGGCTGCCATTCAATTCACCGCCGGCTAAAAGGTCATCAGGAAAATCCGCATTGGTCTGACGAGCCACCTTCAGCAGCGCTTCCGCCGGCACCTTTGTTCCGACCAGCCAGAAATCGTACGACGAAAATGGTGAATGTCCGGACTGGGGGCCGGCCGCTCCGCCCTTCAGCTCCACGAATCCTGCACCCGACGGAGCTACGCAGTCTAGATTCGAAACCCCGTGCGCCGGAAGGTTGAACTCGGCTCCGCAGTGAGCAGAAACTCGCAGATTCCCGGGGCCGATAACGTTCCGTTCTCGAAAATCTTCCAGCGACCCATCGGCTGCAACCCTCAGCTTTTCCGGCGTGCCAGCTGCCGTCCCGGAAAAAGTCACAGCTCCTCTCCACTCCTTATCCACGCCATAAATCAGTTTCGAAAGCTGCCCGATTTGCGCCTGCTTCCACTCGAATGACAATTCCACCGGCGTCTGGTGAACGTTCACTGCTCTTCGCCATACGCCGCTCACGTTAATGATCCCGGTGTCGGTAAGGTTTGCATCTGTGCGGATCGGCGCTGCCTTCAGGCGCATGCCCCATGTGTCTCGCGATTCTTGCCAAACGCCAAATTCCGCGCCAGTGAGCGCGAAATGAATCTTTTCAGCACCTTCTTTGAAATTGATTCGTGCGCGCGCTGCCTCGATATAGGGAAAACTCGGTCCTTCGTTAACCTTGGCCGCGCCCGTCGGCGCCAGCGAAGTATGCGAAGTTCGCTCAATCAGATCTTCAATATTCCACTTGCCGTTATCGTTCCTGGTCAGGTTCAGGCTGGCATCGGTGAGGCTCAGACTGGCAATTTCGATTCTTCCATGCAGGAGAGCGCCTACCCGCAACCAGGCAGTCACGTCCGGCGCACGTAGAAGAGGCTCCGCGCCGAAGGCGGGGTCATCCCGCACTACCAGATTGTCGAGGGAAAAACCTGGGCGCGGGAAGAACCGCAAATGCAGGGAACCGATCTCAACGTGGCGACCTACCGCCTGCGCGATGGATTCCGCCACTCGTCCGCGCAACCGCCCCGCTCGTGGACGCACCACAAACAAGGCCAGCAGCAAAATGCACACCACCGCCGCTGAGCGTCTTGAGAACACTTTTTTCAACGGACCGCCTTGAGCGTTCGCTTCCAACGGGTCTCGTCAAAAAAGTGCAGTACAACGTGTGCCATGAACGACAGGCGTTGACTGATTTCCGTCTGTTGATATTGGTCTTCCGGCGTTTCAAAAGACCAATAGATAAACATCGGCCGTCCGATGATGTGGTCTTTTGCAATAAAGCCCCAGTAGCGGCTGTCAAGACTGACGTCACGATTGTCGCCCATGCCGAAATAGCTGTCGGGCGGGACCACAATATCCCCATTCTCGATGTGAGAACCCATAGTCAGCTTCCACTCATCGATAACGTTGCCCTCGTCGGTCGGCGGCACTGCCGGAAAATTGTCGCGGTACGGGTCGTAAGCCACTGGCCCCTGGTGGATCGCGTAGGGCTCGTTCAGTTTTTCGCCATTACGGTAAACCATCCCATCCCGCAGATGGATCTTGTCCCCCGGAACCCCGATGATGCGCTTCACTATATAAAGACCCGGAGTTCGTGGGTCCATGGAGAGGAACACCACAATGTCTCCGCGCTTCGGCCGCGAGTACGGCAACAGCGGCCCCACCCACGATGTTCGCGGCGAAAACTGCACCCGGTTCACAAAAACGTGGTCGCCAATAAGCAGGGTTTTGACCATCGACGACGATGGGATTTCAAACGCCTGCAGAACGAAGGTGATGATAAAGAGTCCAGTCACCAGCACGCCTGCCAGCGACGCCAGAAATTCAACGGTTGTTTCGCGTGGTTTTTCGTCCTTCTGCTTCTCTTTGTCTTTCTTCACCAATAGTTCTTCCTCAATCCCCGATTGCACGCTTCGGAATTCACTTCACCAGTCGCAAGGTACGGTCCCATCGCGTGATCTGCGCAATGTGTCCCATCGCGTAGAGGAACCGGTAAAGTTTATCACCGGCAGTTGCGGTGCCCGTTTCCGGCTGCTCGGCTCTCATGGACCAATAAATCAGCAGCGGCCGTCCCACAATGTTCTCCTGCGGTACGAAGCCCCAGTAACGGCTGTCATAGCTGTCGTCGCGGTTGTCACCCATGACGAAGTAGTCTCCCTCGGGTACGATGAGCTGACCGTCTTCGATCAGCTTCTGCATTTGCAGCCACCACGAGCCCGTGAGTGAAGGCACCACTGCCATGTCCAGCTTGGGGAATTCGTCCCGAAAAGTATCGTGCGGTCGCGAATAATGCACGTACGGCTCCGGTACCAGCGTGCCATTCACGAAGAGTCTTCGATTGACCAACCGCAGACGGTCTCCAGGCACGGCGACCACGCGCTTTACAAAGTGATCGCTGGGATGCACCGGATAATGAAACACCACAATGTCGCCGCGGTTTACTTTGCGGTAGGGCATGATTTGCCCCCAAAAGCTGTCGCGTCCGAAATGGAGCTTATCCACCAGCAGGTAGTCGCCCGTAAGCAGCGTGTTTTCCATGGATTCCGAAGGAATCTGAAACGCCTGCACGATGAAGGTGACCACGAAGATTGCAATCACGATGGTCGCCCCGAGAGACTGTATCGTCTCTGGCCAGCCGGAGGTAGCGTGTACGTGTTTCCAGTTCACGATCCGCCTCCGCTGGTCACCGGCATCTGCGCAGCCAGATGATCGAGCACCCGCCGGGCTGCATCCTGTTCGGCGTACTTTTTGGTCGATCCCTCAGCCCGCGCCGTGAACTCAGTCGCGCCGGTACTCGTCGTAAGCCGGGCTTCAATCGTGAATGTCTTCTGATGTTCCGGCCCCGACTCCTTGACCAGCAGATATAAAGGCTGCGGTCGTCCCTCAGCTTGCAATCTTTCCTGAAGAGCGGACTTGTAGTCCGTAATTTTGCCCGCGGTCCCCTGCGATACGAATTGTTCCAGCTCTGGCAAAACAATGTGTTTCAAAACAATTCCGCGCGCCGTCTCAAATCCTGCATCCAGATACACCGCGCCCAATATGGCTTCCAGCGCATCCACCAACAGGGCGGCTTTATTTCTTCCGCCGCTCTTTTCTTCGCCGCGCCCTAGTCGCAAATATCTTCCCAGTTCCAGGCGTCCCGCCACGCTAATCAAATGACTCTTGCTGACCAAGTGCGCCCGCAGCTTTGAGAGTTGGCCTTCGCTGAATTGCGGAAATCTCCGGTAAAGCTCTTCCGTTGTAACCAGGCCGAGCACCGCATCTCCCAAAAACTCAAGCTGCTCGTTGTCGCCGGTGCGCTCGGCGCTCTCCGGACGTTGCGCCTCCATCTCACGCGCTTGCGAACTGTGGGTAAGCGCCTGTTGTAACAGTTGGCGGTTGCCGAAAACATGCCCGATAGATTGTTCGAGCATCGAAACCTCTGTGTGCATGTTCACGATGGAATACGTCCTATGCGTTCCTCAATGACTTGGGGAAGCCGAAGTTTGTGGCGGCGTATTTTGTGGAAGGTTCACCGGCGCAGCCGTAGAAGGAGCTACGGAGCTCGCCGGCGTACTGTTCGCTGGGGCGTTATTCACCGGAGGATTGCTCGCCGGCGTATTGTTTCCTCCGGTTTCGACGACCAACCGCTCTCGCTCGGTCCGCGCCGATTTGCCCGCATCCGTGTCCTCTTTGGTAAGCTCCACCGCTCGATTCGCCTGTTGCAGCGCATCCTGATACTTCTTCTGCTGATCCAGCGCCAAGGCTAACCGCAGCACCACGACCGCATCGGGATTGGCTGCATCTGCTTCGATCGCCTTGCGCAGCGTTCCCTCAGCGTCGGGATATTGAGCGCGCTTATACTGGATCGTCCCCACAATTGCCAGGGCCGTCGAGCGCAAATATTTCTTGTATGCCTCCAACCGTTCTGGGGGAGTACCCGCGGGAGATGCAAGATTGGTGTCGATTGTCTGTAAAGCGTGCTGCGCATTCGCCACCGCCTGGTCCATCCGCTCTTCACGATCCAGGTCCATTGAACTGGTGTGCTCCTCCTGAATCTCAGCCACCACGATCAGCGCCTCCGGATCATCCTTATCAATGGTCAGCACTTTCAGTCCGGCTGCCATCATCTTGTCGGCATTGTCTGCCTGCTGAAAACTCTTCATCAGCCCACGGTACAAGACCACCCGCAAGTTGCTGTCGGGAAACTTTGCCGCGAAATCGTCTACTGCTTTCTCGAACTCCTCGGGGGTTTGCGCCTTGCCCTTTATCGCCTCATAAGCGTCGTACTCGGCCTGTGTCTGGGCTTGCACCTGGCCTTTGCCTGTGGATTGCGCTATTCCGGATGGCGACTGGTCTTTCGACGGGGCCGACTGCGCTGCTGCGCAGAGCAGGGAAATACCCGCCACCGCGATGATCGCAATTGTTCGATTCAGCTTCATCGTGCCTCGCTTCGAAATACCCTATTGCTTATCCGGAGAGCCTTGATCCGTGCTCGCCTTCTGCGGCGCCTGAAAGGGTTTGTCCAGCCCGCGTTCTGCGGCAGCCTTGGCCTCTGGCAGCGAGTCGCTGGCATCGACGGCAGCTTTGTAGTGCGCCACTGCCTGTGCCCGCAACGGACCATTAGTGTCGTTGTCTCGCAAATCCAAAATTCGTCCTAGATAAATATGCGACCATGCCACTACCTTGGGCTCGGTCGTAGCCTTTAAGGCCTGCTCAAAATAGTCGCGTGCTCCGTTCATGTTTCCATGCAGCGAAACCTGCGCCAGAATAAACAGCGCCCGCCCGGGGTCCTCACTCTTTTCCGCAAGGGCCTGCTTGGCCAGTTTCTCCGCTGCGGCTGAATCGCCTGCGGTCAGCCGCTCCTGCGCAGTTTCCAGCAGTTTCCCCTGTTTCGGGCGCGCCAGTTGTAAAAGCTCCGGACTGGCATCGCTGGCAAACTCTATTTGCGACGCCCGCCTTTGTTCTCTTCGCACATCAATTTGTGAAAGCATCTGCGGCACGAAGTTTCTGAAGCCGACATCGCTCTTTTCATACTGGAGCAGCCGATCGTAGAAATATCGCGTCAGGACAAACCCCTGCCGCTCGGAGTCTTCAACCATCCGGTCCTGCACCCCAAGCGGCGCCTTGCCACCCTCCTGGGTGCGCGCCTCAATCGAGCGAATCACGCATTCCGTCACCAGCAGGGAAGCGTCCGACTTAAAGCTCTCATCCATCGGAGCAAGCTTCAGAGCGTCGAGCAGCGGGTCGAGGTTGGTCAGGTTCGCCGCAAATTTGCCCACCGCCGGATCAATCAAGTAATGGAGATAAGCATGCCGGATCTGCTCCATTTTCAACGTAGAGTTTGATCCTGGTGAGACCACCACAAAATATTCAGTTCCGTAATTCCGCGCATTTATTTCCGATGGAGCTCCCAGCGGTTCCACAAAAATCCTGAATGTCCGGCCCTGATAGCCCCCCGACGGAAGACGCAGATACAATTCGGCGTCGCGCACCATTTTGGTCAGTGCTTCGTGATACCGGCTCTCCAGTTCCTGATATCCGGCCGCGTGACTTTCCCAAATCTGGTGAACTCCGACTTCGGTGTAAAACTTGGACAAGACAGGAATCAGACCAAGAACGCCGCTGGCATCCGGTGGCAGGTCTGACTCCTTCACTTTGGTTGTGAAGGCCGGAGGCGGATTCATGTACAAAGCCAGAGAGACATACTGCGAGAGCGTCCGAGTGTCGTCTGCCTGCTGGTGATCGCGGTAAAATCCGCACACCGCATTGGCCGCGCTCTTCGCGGTTTCGGACTCCTCCACGTTATGCCCGATCTCGCCGCGTATAATTCCGCGCAATCCATCAGACGCCCCGAGTTCCGCGTCGTAGCCGCAATTGTTGATCGCTGCCAGCACCGTAAACAGGGTTTCGTCGTGACCGATCGTTACCGGATCGTTCTGTGCGAACAACGGCTGTGCGCTGAGCGCCAACCCTGCCAGGACCAGAATAAGAGCAAAGATGGTTCCGGGCTTGAGTCCAGACGCAGCTTCAGGTCGAAGCTTAGAGACAAATACAGATTCGAATCCAGGCGTAGGGATTGTTTGAGACACAGGTTCAGGCCTAAAAATAGTTTCAGACTTAAGGGTTGAAATCAGGCAAAAACCTCCGCCAACCTGGACTGGGAAGTGGGTGTCTGAGAGAAGTTTAAGTGCTTATCAGCCAAGAATCAAACCGGCCAGAAATTGTTGTCGGTAGCACATGATATGTCCGGTTGAGATAGCAGGTGATATGTCCGCTTTGCGGGCGGTGAGGATGAGAGACCATGCCGAGCATGGAAGCTTATCCGAGGGCCGCGATGGAGCGGGCAATGAAAGTACAAGACGTAATGTTGCAGGCGATGGCGAAGAAGATCACGTGGTGGCAGGCGGCGGAGTTCCTGGGCATAAGCGACCGGCACATGCGGCGGTGGCGGGAGCGCTTCGTCGAAGAGGGCTACAACGGGTTGCTGGACCGGCGACGGGGCCAGGCTGTGATCTGTCAAGACGTTGTCCATTCGATCGGAACCAGAGAAGCTGATTGTGACGAGCAATCCGGTTTCCGAGGAAAGACCGAATCGACATCCATAAGAATGCCCGACTCACCTTCCGCAGTCGAGAGGCTAGGGCCGCGTCAGTAAACGAGCGTGGTAGCCGACCAACAACGAAGGGAATACGTGGAAGAGTGGCCCTTCAAGGCCGTGTCTGCAAGACAGCAACATCGGCCTTTAGCCCCGGAGATCCGACCCCCGTCGGATGACAAAACCCCGCGCCTAAACTAATCTATAAATCCATCCCCTTGCCGGGATGGCGGAACTGGCAGACGCAGCGGACTCAAAATCCGCCGGTGCTTAGCACCTTGGGGGTTCAACTCCCCCTCCCGGCACCATGATTAATCCATTCCATTCACAGCGGTTTGTCACTGACGAACTTCCAGGGCGAAGCTACGCAACTTCGGCCGGAATTCGTAGTTCCTCTTCAACCTCGAAAGTCTCAGCCGTGTGAGTTCTGGCCACCAGCACGTAAATCGACGGCACCACAAAAAGCGTGAACGCCGTGCCAATGATCATTCCGCTAACCAGCATAATGCCGATGCTATTACGCGCTCCGGCTCCGGGACCCGATGCGAAGACCAGCGGCAGGTGTCCAAACACAGTTGCCGCTGTGGTCATCAGAATGGGGCGCAGTCGAGTTCCGGAGGCTTCGATGACTGCGTTGAGCTTGCTCTTGCCGGTCTCCTGTAGGTGGTTCGCGAACTGAACAATAAGGATGCCGTTTTTCGCGATGAGTCCAACAAGCGTAATGAGTCCTACCTGGCTATATATGTTCAGCGTCGTAAATCCGAGGAACGAGAACATCAGCGCGCCAGACAGTGCCAGCGGAACCGACCCTGCGAGGATAATGAATGGATCGCGGAAGCTCTCAAATTGCGCCGCCAGTACCAGGTAAATAAGAATTCCGGACAGAGCGAACGTGCCCAGGAACTTACTTCCCTCCACGCGTAGCTGTCGCGATTCGCCGGCATAATCCACCGTGTAACCCTGCGGCAGAACCTGCTTGGCGGTGTCCTCGAGAAAAGTGAGGGCCTTGTCCAGCGGAACTGGCGGCGGAATTACGCCCTGGATGCGGACCGCGTTCAGCTGCTGAAATTTGTTCAGCGAACGCGGTTGGGTCGTCGTGTTCAGGCTGGCAAACGTCGAGAGTGGGACCAGCTTGTCGTTCGATCCTTTGACGTAAACCTGCGAAAGCTGTTCCGGCGTCAGGCGATCCACGCGCTTGACCTGTGGAATCACTTTGTAACTCCGGCCCTGAATGCTGAAGCGGTTTACGTAATTTCCACCGAGGAGAGTGGAGAGGTCCTGCCCGGCCTGGCTCAGGTCCACGCCTTGAGAACGAAGTTTGTCGCGATCGAATACGACCTCGGTCTGCGGCTGGTCAAACTTCATGTCCGTGTCGGCGAAGATGAACATGCCGCTCGCCATCGCCTTCTGCACGATCTGGTTGGCAAGTTCGGTGAGTTGCTCAGGTTCTGCCGATCCCGCAATGACGAAGTCCACCGGGAAATTTCCACCGCCCGGCAATGCCGGCGGGGTCAAGGGAATAACACGAATGCCGGCAATCTTAGAAAGCGGCCCCGTCGATTCGACCAGCAGTTGTTGCGCCGTCTTTTTGCGTTGGCTCCACGGTTTCGTTACCATGCCACCAAAGCCGCCGTTCGGTTGCGTGATCTGGAAGATGCTCTCGCTTTCCGGAAACGAGTGGTACACGTCGTACACTTGTTGCGAGAACAGATTTGTCTGATCCAGTGTCGCATTCGCCGAAGATTGGATCACTCCGAATACGACGCCCTGGTCTTCCGCAGGCGCAAGTTCACGCTGCGAAAACATGTAGAACGGCACGATGAGCAACACCACAATCGCCCACAGAGTGAGAACGACCGGGCGATATCGCAACGTGCCAGACAAGCTACGAACATAAAACTCCCTGATCCTCTCGAAATTGCGATTGATCAGGCCTGCGAAACCGCGCTCGGTGTCCCCTGCGCGCAGCAACTTGGAACCCATCATCGGCGAGAGCGTCAACGCTACAATGCCCGATACGATGACTGCACCTGCCAGCGTGAACGCGAATTCACGGAACAGCGCGCCCGTCAGTCCACCCTGAATCGCGACCGGCGTGTACACGGCGGCCAGGGTGATCGTCATCGCGATGATGGGGCCGACGAGTTCGCGGGCAGCGTCAAGCGCCGCGCGAAATGGAGTCTTTCCGAGTTGAAGATGGCGCTCAACGTTTTCGACCATCACGATGGCATCGTCAACTACCAGTCCGACCGACAACACAATCGCCAGCAGAGTCAAAAGATTGATAGTGAAACCCGCTGCCAGCATCAGGAATACTGCGCCAATCAGTGAAATCGGAATGGCGACGATTGGAATCAGTACTGAACGGAACGAACCGAGGAACAGGAAGATGACTACCACTACGATGAGCAGCGTTTCCGTCAGCGTGTGCAGTACTTCATTAATGGCATCCTGAATGTAAGCGGTCGAATCGTAGGGGACGCCGACCTTCATTCCTGTTGGCAGTTGCTCGCGGATTCCCGGAATTGTGGCGCGCACCTGCTTAATCACATCGAGAGAGTTGGCCGTGGGCAGAACCCAAATTCCCATGAACGTTGCCGACTCGCCATTGAAACGGACGTCGGAGTCATAGTTTTCCGCGCCCAGCACCACGTCGGCAATCTCGCCCAGCCGGACAACCACTCCGTTCTGTTGCTTGACCACCATCTGCTTGAATTCGTCGGCGGTCTTCAGGTCGGTATTGGCGACCAGATTCACGGACACCATCGAGCCTTTGGTGCTGCCCAGCGCAGACAAGTAGTTGTTCTTGGACAGTGCGTCGTGAACATCCGAAGGCGAGACACCGCGCGCTGCCATCTGATCGGGCTTTAGCCAGATGCGCATAGCGAAAGTACGGTCGCCGAGAATATCGGCACGCTGCACTCCGCTGACGGCACTGAGCTTGGGTTGCACTACGCGCGTGAGATAGTCCGTGATTTGATTCTGATCGAGATCGGCGGACGAGAAACCGATATACATCGCGGCAAACTGATTGTCAGCAGTTTGCAGGTCAATGACCGGAGCTTCGGCTTCAGGCGGCAGATCGTTGCGCACCTGCGCCACTTTCGCCTGCACCTGCGTCAGGGCGGCATTGGTGTCATAGTTCAGCTTCAGGTGCACGGTAATCGTGCTCAGACCCTGGGCGCTGGTTGACTCCATGTAATCGATGCCGTCGGCGCTGGCAATAACCCGTTCGAGTGGAGTCGTGATGAACCCGCGCACCAGGTCGGCGTTGGCGCCCACGTAAACCGTGGATACCTGTACTTCGGCGATATCACTGCGTGGATATTGGCGCACGCTCAACGAACGGATCGCTTGCAATCCCGCAATCAAAATCACGAGATTGACAACAATCGCGAGAACCGGCCGCTTAACAAAGAGATCCGTGAGCTTCATTCTTAGCTGTCCTCAGGCTTGGGCTTGGGATTGTTCGACGGTTGTACCTGGTTGTTGACTTGGACGGCTGCCCCGTTACGTAATTTGAATACGCCTGAAGTCACGACTTCTTCGCCAGGATTCAGGCCCGAGACCACGGCGACCTGGTCGCCGCGTGAGCCTTCGACTTTGACGACCTGCTGCCGCACCCCTTTATATGTTTTCCCTTTGGGGTCCTTAAGATCGGTGACCACAAAGACTGAATCTCCATACGGCGCATAATTGATTGCTGAAGCCGGTAAAGGAATGATTTGCCGGCTGGCCCCCAATCGAACCTGCACTTGCACAAACATTCCAGGACGGAGCTTTCCTTGCGGATTGGGGAGCGTCGCTTGCACTTGAATATTTCGCGTAGATGAATCCACGACCGAGTCCACGGCACTTACACGGCCCCTGAACTCAATCCCGGGCAGATCATCGCTGGTTACTCGCAACGTTCCACCTGACCGCATTTGCGGAGCCGATTGCTGCGGCACACCGAAATTGACATAAATTGGATTCACCGACTGCAAGGGAACGATGGCCTGCCCCGCGGCCAAATACTGGCCAAGATTAATCTGGCGGATACCCAGAATTCCCGAAAATGGCGCCCGAATCGTCTTCCGTTCGATCGTCGCCTTTATCTCTCCCACTTTAGCTTCGGTTGACGTTTGCTGGGCAGCGGCATTGTCATACTCCGAACGTGGAATTACTCCTTCATTTACCAGTTGCTGTTCACGGCCGTAATTGATCCTTGCCAGATCGCGATCTGATTCGGCCGCAGCCAACTGGGCTCTTTCTTCACGGGTATCCAACTCCACCAAAATGTCCCCGGCATGCACTGCTGTGCCCGATTCGAAGTTGATTTTGCTCACAGTTCCAGGCAGATCGGCACTTACCGTTACCCCCTGAATCGCCTGCGCGGTTCCGATCACATCCATCGTGGACGGCCAGCTGTCGCGCTGTACGACGACCGTCGTCACCGCGGATGGGGGCGGGGCAAAACTCGCTCCTTGCGCAATTGCAGACTGAATCTGCCGATATTTCACGAAGCCCAGTCCGGCAACCAGTGCAAGTACTACAACCAGCATTAGAATGAATCGTTTAACCATGGGTGCCTCTTAAGCTCTGCTAACGTTAGTCTGTACGGTTCAGAGGAAGAAAATGTTTCCGCGAATGCACCTCTGGATAAGGGACTCACGGTATTACAAAGTTGGATGTGAGACTTGCTGGATTGGTTCAAAAAATTGACATTAACCGCCCCGGCAGGGACCGGACGATACCAATCCGATTACGGGCCGACTTTCAACTGCCAAAGCAGAAAACTCAGAATATCCGTAGAATCGCCAATATCTTGCGTGACCGACCGGCCACCTGCATGCCCGGCTGCCAATTCGTACCGTAACATGATCGGGCGATTTGATCCGGTACTGGACTGTAAGAGAGCTGTCATTTTTCGCGCGTGTAACGGAGCGACCCGGGTATCGCCATCACCAGTCATAAATAGGACCGCGGGATACTTGGTGCCTTGCTTAACGTGCTGGTACGGGGAATACGCATACAGCCACTTAAACTGCTCCGGATCACTGGCCGACCCGTACTCGGAAACCCAGAACTTGCCGTCCATAAATTGGTCGTAACGCAGCATGTCGAGCAGCGGGTGCCAACAGACGACGGCCTGATATAAATCAGGGCGCTGCGTCAGAGCGGCGCCCACCAACAGTCCGCCGTTACTCCCGCCAAAGATCGCCAGCTTGGAAGGGTTCGTGTACTTGCTTTTCACCAGCCATTCCGATGCGGCGATAAAGTCGTCAAATACATTTTGCTTATTGGCCAGCATCCCGGCTTTGTGCCACGCTTCGCCGAACTCGCCACCGCCGCGCAGATTTACCTGCGCCGCAACCCCGCCGTGTTCCGCCCAAATGATTGCGTCTGCCCAGAATTCCGGCGTGAGGTTGACGGTGAAACCGCCGTACCCGGTCAGCAGAGCTGGGCGTGCCCCATCCAGTTTCATGCCTTTCGCATACACCAGGAACATAGGAACGCGAGTGCCATCCTTGGAGTTGAACCAGACCTGCTTTACTTCAAACTTGCTGCTGTCCACCGGGACCTTGGTCTGATACCACAGCGTCCGTTTTCCGTCTTCCATGTCGAAGCGATAAATTGTTCGCGGAATAGTGAATGAATTGAAGGCGATATATGCGTTCTTATTTTCCCACCGCGTCTGAATGTCGTTGACCGATCCCAGTGCGGGGAACTCAAGTTCGCGGACAAGCTTGCCCTCAGGACTGAAAACTTTTACCTGGGAAGTTGCATTCTTCACGTAGGCGACGACAACTTTGCCCCCTGACAGGAAGACGCCGTCTATTGCTGTATCGCTTTCAGGCACAATTTCGCGCCAATGTTCGCGCTCAGGATGGGCATAATCTACTGCCAACACTCGTCCATGAGGCGCTTGCCAGTTCGTATGCAGGAACAGATAATCGCCGCCTGGGTAAGGAAAGAAGCGCGCATCAATGTCCTTCACCAACGGCTCGATCGCTCCGTGGGTGCTGAGGTCTTGCAGCCAAATTTCGGCTTTGTCGCAGGCCGAACCGTTGCACGCGACAATCACCAGGTGTCGGCCGTCAGGCGTAGGATCTCCGACCACGATTGCTTCTTTGCTATAGCCTTTGCCGAATACATCAGCGTCGCTAGCCACCAATGTCCCAAGTTTGTGGAACCGAACGCGGGGACCATCATCCGTCATGATCGAGTAGTAAAAGCCGCTGTTGTCAGGCAGAAATCCGACGTCGAAATAAAGAGCGAGTGGCAAAACATCCGGCAACTCGTGGCGGATGTCGAGATCAAGCAGGTGAATTTCAGTTTCGTCTTTGCCGCCGGCGCGCAGCATATAGGCGAGAAGTTTCCCGTCCTTCGAGACATCAGCAATGTCCACATTGGTGGTGTGTTCCGCGCTCATGGGATTGGGATCGATTAGCACTTCCTCCTTGCCGTTTTCTCCCTGGCGCAGGCAGATCGCGTATTGCTCCTGGTCGGTGCGCCGATGCCGATAAATGAAACGTCCGTTGCGCTCGAAAGGCGAGTGAATGCCGTCGATTTTTTTCAGTTCCGCAAGACGACTTTGCAATGCAGTTCGTCCCGGCAATGCGTCCAGCCGTGAATGCGTATAGGCATTCTGCTCGGTGATCCACGCTCGAGTCTCTGGACTCTTCTGATCTTCGAGCCAGCGATATGGATCGCTGATAGTGATTCCATGGAGCACGTCCTGCATGTTGTCGCGACGCGTTGCCGGAACCGCTGGCGTGCTGGGAGCGGCGTGGTCCTGCGCATAGGAAAACGGCGGGGCAACGAGCGCCAGCAAGAGGAAAGTGAAGTACATAAATTTCATAGTAAGTTCTCGAACGAGATTTTAATCTTCAACCGCGAATTGCTTTGTCAAGACGTTTAACCGCAAGCGGTAGACCTATACAAAGTCGCAGTCGAACTGCAGCATGCTACACCTAAAGTTGTAACTAAATTGCAACTTTAGCGGAATTGACTGGACATATTACTGGACGTACCTTTCAGTCTCGCGTTCTTGGCAAGCTCGACCAGCCATCCACGAAAAAAGAGGCTAATTCCGGTCAGCGAAACGGCTGAACGAAGTTCGCCACCATGCGTTTGAGCCCTCCCCCGCTGTGCGGCACTTCGTCTCCCTCAGCTGGGCCCGGCACCCCGGAGTAGAGCGGGCATTCTCCCATCTACAACGGGAATTGAACCAGGATTCCGGACTTTTTTCTCCGGCGTTCGGCAGTTTCGCGGTTCGAAAGATGTCCGATGCGAGGTTTCGTCTGACAAACCGACTTCAAGGGGGAGACACGTAGTCGCAAGCAGCGTTACCCGCAGCCCATTTCTGAGGAGGAATGAGTATGAGTTGTCGAAAAGATTGTTATAAGAAGATTTTAGTAGTTCTCTCGCTGTTAGTGATGTCCATTCTGGCCGTGCCAGCATTCGCACAAGGCAACACTTGTATACAGAATGAATACAACCTTTCGCAAGGCGTCTCTGCAACCGGCACGAGCGGGAGCACCAAGCTCAATTGCACCGCTAATGACGTGAGCATCGCGCAGGTTACGAACATCAGGGACCTTCATGGCAATCCCCTAAATACTTGCTCAGGCGGTTCGCCATTCAGCTTTATCGCCGACTTCACAATCAAGACCACCTCAAGCCAAGCGCGCGAAAACATCGGACTCTACATTGCCACGAACAGCACCACACAGGCATTGACTGGTAGTTGCGTAGATAACATCATCACCCGGCCACATCAATGCCCCAATGCGGATGCTGGTGTTTTGTGCGGTTCGAATAACTATCACGAGACCGATCCCGCGCCTGACAACTGCGGCGATACCAGTAGTAATGATGGCAACGGTACTGGAATCGAAATTGTCACTCTTGAAATCGACAATTTCGCGTGTACGGCACCGGCCGGCTCAACCCAGCTAGTGTTGCCAAACTGCACAAGTTGGCAAATACCCGGCGGAACGATTCAGTGCGTGTCGAATGATGGTTTGTATCCGTTCAATGGTCCCGGCGGAACGCCGACGGCGGTACCGGGCACTAAGTCGAAGTGCAACTGCGGAGTCATCCCTCTGGGCATCACTGTCCAGTCGCCGCAGGTTACGGTCGGAAAGACGTGCAACACCAGCGACAATACAACGGCGCCTGATTTCACTACGAGCCCGCCGACGCCGAATTCTTGCACCATCCATCCCGAAGGCGGTCAGGTGGTCTATACCGTCAACGTGGTCAACACGTCGAATTTTGGCAACATTGTGATTGACCAGGTCTGCGACACCGCTTACGGCACCGTCTATCGGTCAGCCAGTGCGCCGGCTGCGCTCGCCGTTTGTGCAGCTGGAAGTCAAACGGGCGTCTCCATAACCAGCACGACTTGTAATGCGACGACGCTAGGTAATATCTCCGCGAGCGGACAGTGTACTTTCACAGTTACGCAAGCCGAGAATATTACAGTGAACAACATCGCGAGCGTATCTGGTCACGGAGTTTCGGCTGGCACGTTCGGCCCGAGCACCAGTAACAGCGTCACGGTTGTTTCGAACGAAGCGCTTACCTCGGGAACGATAACCAAGGGCTTCGGTGGCAACACCGCTGCCTGCGCAACTGTAAGATACAACGTGGCGGTGACAAACACTAGCGCATCAGGCACAGACGAAACTCTGTCCCTGAACTCGTTAAATGACGGTTCATTCGGATCCATCACCACGGTTCACGACACTGTTCTTGGCACAACTTGCGGAGTTGCGAATGGCCTAGGAACACTGGCGGGAACTGGAAACGGAGCGGGCGTGCTGCCTGTGACGCTTGGCGTCAACGGCGGCGTATACAGCTGCCAGTTCGACGCGCAGATCTGCGGCGGGCTCGATGGTAATGGGTGCTTCACGCACAGCAACACGGTGTCCGCGGGTCTGACGGGTGATGAAGGCGCAGGCGATGTGGTGAGCCTGACTCCTGGGGCGCTCGACCTGAAAGAGTGCATCGTAGGTACGCCGCAGTAGCCTGCTATGTTGAGCGGGAGTCGCTCGCGTAGCGGGCGGCCCCCAAGGTCCATTAACACGATTGCTTGATCTGAAGGGCCGGCCGAACTTGACCGGCCCGTTTTCTTTGCTCGAATGGTTTCGCGCGGGGCTCCGCAGGACGTCCCGGATTGCGTGGAGCGGTGGATGAGCAGCTTTTTAGAGCCGCGTGTATACGATACGAAATGAATCGCGCCTTTGAGGGCCTAGTCTTACTGGCTAAAGCGCGGGAATCTAAGACCTGACTCAACGCGGCCATAAATGGCCGCTCCTCCACGTCTTTCTGAGAAGCACAGAAGGCGCCGCGTTCGCGGCGCTTCCAGGTGCTTACGGGTTTACTGGACTGTGAAGCTCGTGCTCGCGCCCATTGTGGAAGCGGCGCCCGTTACCGTGGTACCGTACTGCGCTTGATAGGTCCCCGGGGTCGCTCGTCTTGATAACTTGTAATTGAGCAGGGCAACACCATTCCCCGCCGTGGTGCTGTTGAGAGTGGTTTTTCTTCCGTTCGGGGACGTGACCGTCACTGCAACGCTCGCGCCGGCGTCCGCTGTGGTGCCGTATAGCATTGTCACTATCACACCGACCGTCTGGCCCGCCAGGTAGCTCGACTGGTTCGTAGTCAGGCTGACGCTCAGCGGCGAGGTGTTGATCATGTAGGCCGCGGTGGCGGATCCGCTATATGAGCCTGCTGAAGCATTGATCGCGCTAACACCTAGGTTATAAGAGCCGTCGGCAGTTCCGGCTGGCGAAGTCACACTCAAAGTCGCGGAGCCGCTCTTACCAGGCGACAGCGATATCCCTCCCGCGCTCCACAGTGCAGCCCATCCGGACGGCACTGCACTACCTAGGTTGAAAGTCGCAGGCGAGCATGAAGAACTGTCGTTATCGGCGACGGTAACGGTGAAATTGATAGCCGTACCGGACGTTACAGACTGACTCTGCGACGGCGAAATGCTGACGGTAGGGTTGGCGGCCGTGCAAGCCGACGTTCCATTGATTGTCACTTGGACAGTCGCACCGCTGCTGCTGACCGCCGTCGGCGTGAAGGTCACGCCGGCATTCGAATCCGAGAAACTTTGTCCGACCACCAATGACGAATCAAACCAGGCGCCAGAAATTGGAGTTGCCGGAGTCATATCGATCAGTTCGCTACTATTGCCATCGCCGTCGGTGCCGAGATGAAACAACACGCCGTTCGCTTCATTTTGCGTGTAGTAAATACTGTTAGCTAGAAAAGCATCAAAGCCAATGGGTTGACGAGCTTCGAGGTAGTACCACGTCTTGGCACCAGTCGTGGAGTTGGTGGACTGCAAGACTTTAAGAGCGTTTGGCCCAGGGCCAGCCAGTTCGTATGGATAAATCGTATAGTTACCGCTGTTGGTTACGGTCTGGATAGATGGTGATGCGGCGTAGTTCAGCCACCCCAGGCGCTCCTTCTGGAAAGCGTTGTAGTCGGGGGATGCCGTTTGCGGAGTGCCCATCGTATCCAACTGGTCACCGTAATCAACAACAGTACCGCTGGAACAAATCGTGGCAGTCGTGCCGCAATCAAGTGAATGAGAATGCCAAAGGCCGAAGGCGTGGCCGAGTTCGTGGTTCACAACATGCATATCCAGGGTGCCATTGATCCAGCTCTGCGAAGGACTCCCGCCTACATACGACGCGCCTGCAAAACCACAAGCGCTATTGGAAGGAAAGGCATATACATAGCGAGTGTAATTCGATAAATTCACCCCGGCTGCTGTGGCTGCACTTTGCGCGTCAGTGGCAATTTGAGAGGTGTTACAGGTTGTAACACTATCCGGGATCGTATACCAGCCAACTACATCACCAGTCAGGGAGGTCTGCTGATAGGAGTTTTCGAACATGAAATTATTGGCTGTGACAAAGAACGCGTTCTGCGCAACCGTGGCTGGATATGGTTGCGTGGGATTATCCTGAAAATTGACGAGAATGACCAATACCGATTGTGTCCCAAAGGTATTCGGCACGGGAATTGACGGCGTCGGCGTCGGCGATGGCGATGGTTTGGACGCCCCCGCGGTTTTCGTCAGATTGGTACTTCCCGAATAGAGCAGTAAACTGCCGTTCAACATCTGTCCATTTGCACGAATGTGGTCTCCGGTCAGGAGATGCGTTGGTGGGTGCTTGGCGAACTGCATTGGAACGCGAGTGCCGTCGGCTTGCTTCAGGGTGAACACAAATTTGCCGTGTCCATCTGGGAAGTCCTGGTGGACGATCTCCAACTGGCCATCGAGCTGGGCCGGTTTGCCCTTTCCTGATTGCAGTTGTGCCGCCACAGCGGGATCGTCAGCGAGATCGCTGGCTTGGGGGCTATGCGCGAGAACGAATTTGCTGCACAGCACCAGCAGAATGCTCAGAAGGAATACGCGGCCATGGATCCGGGGGCAGATCGTTTCTTTCATGGGACCACCTTAGTGTTTTCTCCATGATCACGGCCAAGAGCCGAGAACACGAGATCACTTCGGTCCAATCACGAAGGGACATCTCAGAGGTACAGCGACCATCGTGTCCGTCTGACAGCGAACGGCCAAAATACTCGGATGAAAGGAGAAAAGGCACGCCTGGGCAGGCGTGCCTGGTGAGAATCGAACTACAACTTTCTAGCGGTCGACGCGCGTAATTTGGATACTTGCCGTCGGATGACTATTGGCAGCGTTCGACTTTCTTCCTAGCTCGTCATCAATAACTTTGGTGAACTCTTCTTTAGGCTTAGCGCCAGAAATCTCGACGCCATTAATAAAGAAGCCAGGCGTTCCGCTGACACCGGCCTTCCTGCCGTCCTGAGTATCCTTCTCAATGTCTGCCTTGTACTTCTCGCTTGTCAGGCAGGACTCGAATTGCTTGTTATCAAGTTTCAAGTCGCGAGCGTATCCGAGTAAATCGTCTTTCTCCAGCTTTGATGACGCGAATAGTTGGTCGTGATACTCCCAGAATTTCCCCTGCTCCAAGGCACAGCGAGATGCCTCTGCCGCAATCATGGCCTGAGAATGAATCGCGGTCAGCGGGTAGTCACGATACGAGAAGCTGACCTTATCTCCGTACTTCGCCAGTACTTCCTTGACCGTGGGTTCCACCGAATGGCAGTAGGGACATTGATAATCTGAAAACTCAACGATCATGACCGGCGCTTGCGGATTTCCACGCACGCGGGCAGGATCATAGGCTACTACTACTCTCGGAGCCGACAGCAACACTACGACGTTGGAGTCGGTCCGAAGTGTCTTTAGATAATCCTCGCGCGCCTGCCGCGTCTTCGCCTGCTTGTAGCTATCTCGTAGCTGAGTTTTGACCTCGGCGAACGGGCGAGTCACCTTCAGCCCCACATAATATCCCTCGAGCTGGGCATCGCTGGGCTCCGGAACTTTGGAGTTCACTTCCTGCTCAAGTAGTTTGTCTGTGGTGAGTCCCTTTTTCTTGGCAGCAGAGTCGAGCACTTTCTGCTCAATCAGACTGTCCAGGGCCTTGCGTTTAATTTCGTACTCCTGGGTGCGGAGCGGTTGCAGTTGTCCTTCGACCGATGAGGCCAACTCTTCTTCATAGATAGGCTGGCCATCCACCGTGGCAACTGGTTGTTTAGGTTTGACTGCGTCAGCGGCCTGAGCGCGGGAAATGCCGGCAAAGAGGCTGGAGACGCACAGGAGGAGGGCAAAACTGAAGCGGCGCATAGAAACTCCCAACGACTGGAAATCGTGATCCGAAGTATAGCGGAGTTCCGACATAAATCCAATGTTTTTCGTGACTTACAACTAAAGTTGCAGACGGATCAAAGCTGGAGGCCGAAGGTGAGATTCTGCTTCAGCCGGCGTGCGCCGAAATTGCCTGAGTGGGATGTTCTTGCGTCTGGTCTTCCGGCGAGATTTCCTTAACCTCCAGCAAGCGGCCCTGATCAAGCACTAGCAGCACGTCGCAGCTTTTCAGGGTGCCCAGCCGGTGGGCAATCATGAACGTCGTCCGGCCCGACATCAGGCATTCTGTGGCTTCGATGATTGCGGCTTCGGTATGGACGTCCACTGAACTCGTAGGCTCATCGAGGATCAAGATCGGACTGTCGCGCAAGAAAGCCCGTGCGAGTGAAATACGCTGGCGTTCGCCGCCCGAGAGTCGCGATCCACGTTCTCCTGTCTGTGTCTCGTAACCGTCGGGCAGGTTTGAAATGAAATCGTGCGACGCGGCGGCGATGGCGGCGCTGATGATTTCTGCGTCACTGGCGTCCGGCTTGCCATAAGCGATGTTTTCGGCGATGCTGGCGGCGAACAATACCGGTTCCTGCAGCACCACTGCAAATTGTTTTCGCAGATCAGCAATGCGGTAGTCGCGAATGTTTCTTCCGTCGAGTAGAACTTCTCCGGCAGTCGGGTCGTAGAAGCGCATGAGCAGATTCAGTAGCGTGGTTTTTCCCGCGCCGGTTGCGCCCACAATTCCGACACGGGCGCCTGCGGGAATCCGGAAAGAGATGTCTGCCAAGCCGCGCCCCGATTCGTCATAGGTGAAGCTGACGTTCTTGAATTCGAAGTCACCGCGAACCGTCTTAATTTTGATCGCGCCGGAAGCTTCCGCGATCTCCGGTTCCTGATCGAGCAGCAGAAACGCGCGTTCCAGGCTCGTGAGCCACGTCTGCAGCTCGGTAGCTTTTCCGGTCAGAGTTTGCAATGGCTGATAGATCTGGGCTATGTACGCCATGATCATCAATAAGGTCCCGATGGTTAGAGTTCCCGCACGCACGTGTCCGACGCCAACGTAAAGGGCGCCAGCCGTCCCGAGTGCGATCGTCAGCCCGGTGAGCACATTAAAAACAGCCTGTTGCAGCGAGAGTTTCACCTGCTGCGACATACGCTGCGCGGAGCGGCGGACGAAGCGGTCGTGCTCGCGATTCTCCTGGCCGAAGGCCTTGATCACTCGAATCGAGCCGATTACCTCCTGGATCACTGACATCGCCGAACTGTCCAGGTCCTTTATAGTCTGCGACCGCAGCCGCACAATCCGGCTGCAGCCCAGAGAAAGGACGAAGAGTGCTGGCGTGATCAAAAGCGCAATGATCGAGAGCGCCACATCCATTCGCGCCGTGACCACAATCATCGCAATCAGCGTGACCACGGCGGTCATGAGAGGAATTAGACCCTGAATGGTTACGTACTGAATTGCCGGCGCGTCGTGCTGTATTCGATAGACGGAATCAGTGGCGCCGTAGCGGTCATGAAAAGTGAGTGGCAGCCGTTGCACATGATTCAGCAAGCGAGCGCGGAAATCCCACACCAGTTTTTCGCCCGTATAGGTCTGAAGCCACCACGAAGCCAGTCCCTGGATGCTAGCGAGCAGTGCGATTCCGAGCAGAACTGTGATTGCCGCATCCACAGAAGCGCCACGCGATGCGAGTAGCGGATCAACACGAACCAGCCATCGGGGGAGCGCCTGATTGCCGAGTACACAATCAACCACGATTTTCAGCGGCAAAGGATACAGCAGAGCCAGCGGTAAAGAGACTACGCTAAGGCCGGCGATTCCTATGAGGTGCGGCCAGCAACTCCGGGATTCCACGAGCACGCGCGCGAGAACGAATTTTTTCCCCAATGAACGAGACAACTCACACCACGACTGTCGAGGAAGCTTGCCCCCAACGCCAAAAGAAGTGAGCTCATTCTAAGGCCAACCCTGTCATACGTATAAACAATTCTTGCTTCTTGTCAGGGTGGCAGCAGCACGCAAGTAACGAAATCAACGCATGTGTGGGTACAACTTTTCCCTCCGGTTCCTACGAGATCGTTCCGGAACCAGTAACGTATGCGAGGCATCCACCCGCGGCAACGGCTTGCCATCTCAATATCAAGCGCTAGTCGCAAGGGTACAACCATGAAGTTCGAGTATGTACTTTTCTCTGTGGTTCTCTTCTCTTCTCTAACTCTCGCCCAAACGGAAATCAGCCCCGCCTCGGTGCCGGGCCATGCTTTCGGCGCAGTCGGTTCGCAAAATGCATGGGTAACCGGCAAAGTTGTCGTCGAAGGCGGCTCGACTCCGCCCGGTCGCGTCAACGTGGTTCTCCGGTGCGGAAGCGAAGAGCGGGCACGGGTGTCGTCGAATTCAAGCGGTGATTTCGCGATGATGCTAAGCCAGGAAAATCAACGGGCCAACGCTGACGCATCGGGGAACCGCCCTGCCATTGCCCAAACGGCAGGAACGCTGAATGGATGTGAAATATCTGCGGACTCCCCCGAGTACATTTCCCCAGCTCTGCGGCTCTTCGGCCACACGCAAGAGGGAATCAGCCAGGTAGGCACCCTGGTTCTTCGACCGCGCTCCGCCACCGAGGGATACACTGTAAGCGCAACGACGCTGGCGGCTCCCGATAAAGCGAAGTCGGCTTTCGCCAAAGGACGACAGCAGGCACAGAAAGGAAAATGGGCGGCGGCCTGTGACTATTTCCGAAAGGCGATTCAAGTTTATCCAAAATACGCAGTGGCCTGGCTAGAGTTGGGACGGGCCCAGGTGAAGCAAAATAACTTCGGGGAAGCGCAGCAATCTTTTCAACAGGCAGCTACTCAAGATTCACGCTTGCTGGCGGCTTACTCTGAATCGGCAAGACTGGCCTTGCAGCAACAACAATGGAAGGAGCTTGCGGTTTCGACAGAACGACTCTTGGAATTATCGCCGAATGCTTCCGCTGATGCCTGGTTTCTGAATTCGGCAGCCCACTTCAACTTGGGCGACACCCACCGCGCTGAAAATAGTGCGGCACGTGGCTTGAATCTTGATACGAGACATCAGGTGCCGCAGCTGGAATATCTCTACGCAATAATCCTGGCCAACCGCGGAGCATACCCGGCAGCCATTCAGCATCTGCAAACCTATCTGCGGCTTTCGCCGAAAGCCAATGATGCAAGCACTGCATCGGCCAGATTACAAGAACTGCAGAAGCTTGTGGATTCGCCGAAGACAGCCGAGCGCTGAGCATTTGCCTTAAGGCCTAAATACGGGTTTGCCCCGATCGAGCCTGCATAGGTTTTGTCTGAGACTGTTCATCAGGAGGAGATAATGACGAACAGCTATTCCCTGACCGGATATCGTGTCGCCGTACTTGCAACGGACGGCGTCGAAGATGCCGAATTGAGAGAGCCGCGTGAGGCACTTAAAAATGCTGGAGCTCAAGTGACCCTCATCGCCCCCAAACAGGGGAAGATTCAATCGTTCCAGCATTTCGACAAGAAAGATAAGTTCAAGGTGGACACATTGCTCGGAGATGCTGATCCAAAGCAGTTCGACGGAGTCCTACTTCCCGGCGGAGCCTTGAATTCCGACACCTTGCGGGTGCAACCGCAAGCACAGGAGTTTGTGCGAGAGATGGACCGGGCCGGTAAACCGATTGCCGTGATTTGTCACGCCCCATGGTTGCTGGTTTCGGCAGGACTGCTGAAAGGAAGAACATTAACCAGCTATCACACCATTCAGGATGATGTTCGAAATGCCGGAGGCAACTGGGAGGACGAGCAAGTTGTGCGTGACCGCAATTGGTTGAGCAGCCGGCAGCCATCGGATATCCCGGCATTCAATCGGGCCATGATCGATCTGTTTGCCGAAAAGAGGAGTGCAGCCGAGAGACTGCGGTCGGCTGCATAGGTGTATTTAGTAGATTCTTCGACATCGGGAAGGCCTCTATTTGCGGCCTTTTTCTGCCACTCAGTAGTAACCGCACCGGGATTACAGCTGTGACCTTTACGCCTTTCTGCTGCCAGACTAAGCTGCCCGAATGAAACTCAATGCGTTGGTGATGTCCCGCAATACCGGAGCCATCAAGGCCCTGGTGACCGCGTTCGCGGAATTGGGAATTGAGTATCGCGCTTCATTTTCCGCTTCGGAGACGATGGAAATCCTGGCGCAAGGCCGGCACTCTGCGCTGGTTCTTGATTTCGACTCTCCCCATGCGGCGCAGGTTGCGAAGATGGCGCGCGCACTCAATGTCAAGCATCGGCCTGTAATGTTCGGCATGATCGGAGCGGCAACGCCGATTGCTGACTTGTTTGAGGCGGGCGGCAATTTTGCTCTCTACAAACCGCTTGATTTTCTGCAGGTGCTGCATTCTTTCCGTGCAGCGCAGGCTTTCATGCAACAAGACCGTCGTGACACATCCCGTCAGCGGGGCGAGACTATCGCGTACCTGGAACTTCCGGGCGCAACTATTCCGGCGCTGGTGCAAGATCTCACCGAATGTGGGCTCTCGATTCAAGCCGCCGAACCGCTGGCGCCAATGCGAGGGTTGTCGTTGCGTTTCGTTCTGCCAGAAACGACCCATGTTGTACACGCGACCGGAGACTTCGTCTGGACCGACAAAGCGGGACGCGCGGGATTGTTCTTCACCAATATTCCCGCCGCCTGCCGCCGCGATCTGCAGGCATGGCTCAGAAAGCGAGACGGTAAAAAGTCGCATGTGGCCCGCGCGATATTCGATATGAGGGCTGGTCGGCGGGACATGGCTGCGGCGCACTGACGCCATCGCACACGCTTTAAACGCAGGTTGTTTCTGCTAAACTCGCTTTTTCGTGCCCTCTTCCGATTTAATGTTTCTGCCTGCTGTACGCATGGCAGAGCTCATCCGCAAGAAGCAGCTCTCTCCGGTCGAGTTGATCGAAGCGCACCTTGAGCGCATCAACGTCCTTCACCCCAAAATCAATGCGTTCGTCCAAGTGGATGCTGAGCGTGCCCTCGCTCAAGCGCGGGCAGCCGAGGCCGCGATCGGAAACAAGCAGGAATTGGGGCCACTCCACGGCGTACCTATCAGCATAAAAAGTTCGATCGACGTGGCCGGGATGCGATGCGAGACTGGCACTAAGCTGCGCCAGGGCTACATTGCAACAGACGATGCTCCGCTCGTGACCAGGCTACGAAAGGCCGGAGCCATCGTACTCGGCGTGACCAACGCGCCCGAACTGCTGATGGCATGGGAGACGGACAATCTTCTTTATGGGCGTACGAACAATCCGTGGGATCTCTCCCGAACCGCCGGCGGATCCAGTGGTGGTGAAGCGGCGGCTATCGCTTCCGGATGTTCGGCTGGCGGCGTGGGCAGCGATGGCGGCGGTTCGATCCGCGTGCCCGCGCATTTCTGCGGAATTTGCGGACTGAAGCCGACACCCGGCAGGATTCCTGCAACTGGACACTATCCTCAGTCTGTTGGACCGTTCGCTCTGCTCGGTGTTGTTGGCCCCATGGCGAGAAGCGTGGAAGACCTTAAAATTCTCTTTGAGGTAATGCAAGGCCCGGATATCGGCGACCCGTCTGCTGTTCCGGTTCCTGTGCGGTGGCCGGATTTGTCCCCTGATGCAGTAGGTCGAATCAAAATCGGTTACTTCGAAGACGATGGACGAACTCTCGTCACTGCTGAAAGCCGCAGCGCAGTACGCAAAGCCGCCGATTCTTTGCGTCGTGCCGGATTTGAAGTGGAGGCCTTTCGCCCTGAGGGTCTGGAAGAAGCTCGCGAACTATGGTGGAAATTGTTCGGCACTGCCGGCGGGATGCTTCTCGGTCCCATGACTCGCGGTCGCGAATCCGAACTTAGCCCGATCCTCAAGGAATTCAATAGCTGGGTTGCGGCAGAACCCCCGCACACTGCGCAAAGCTTGCTCGACGCCTGGATTCAGCGCGATCTGGTGCGCATGAAGATATTCGAGCAAATGGAAAAATTCCAGGTGATCTTATGCCCGGTGGCTTCGATTCCCGCGTTTCGTCACGGTGAGCGCGAATGGCAGATCGAGGGGAAAAATGTGAAGTATCTCGACGCGTGGAGTTATTGCGAATGGTTCAATCTGCTGGGTATGCCGGCAGTGTCGGTGCCCATTTCGAGTTCTTCCGAAGGCCTGCCCATCGGTGTTCAACTGGCTGCCCGGCCCTGGGATGAGGAATTAGTTCTGTCTGTCGCAGGTGTGCTGGAGCGAGAAGCTGGAGTATTCAAGTTCCCGGCGTTGTAACCAGGACTCTCGCCAGCGCTTCCTTTCATGCCACCATGGTTGTTTACTCAATGCCGCCAAACGCGCAGAGCAGGCGGAATGATAACTACAATCGAGGATCGATTGGCCCTCGAGCTTAGTGATAGTTCACACGTGCGCAACTGTGGTTAAATCTTTAGGGTGAAGTCAAAACTACTGCTGGGTTCCGCCGCGGTACTCGCCGCCGCCGTGATTTTGCTTGCCGCGTCTCCTGATAAGAAACCCGATCTCACTGCCGCTGCACGCTTGAACAATCTCGGCTGCGCGTACATGAACCAGCAGCTCTTCGAGAAGGGGCTGAAGTATTTTCAAGATGCCGTCGCAGCCGATCCCAACCTTCGCGTCGCGAAAATAAATCAGGGAATCGCGCTGTTGAGCCTGGCGAAAGTTGACGCTGCAAGAACAATTCTTAGCGAAGCCGTCAAAGCCGATTCCAAAGATCCTCATGCCTGGTACGCGCTTGGCATGCTGAACAAAAACAGCAGCGATGCTGAGGCGGCCGTTGAAGCCTTCAAGCGGGTGATAGAACTCGACGACAGCGACGCCGACACCTGGTATTTCCTCGGCACGGTTTATTCGCAGCTCAAGCAGTTTCCTCAGGCGATTGACGCCTTCGACCACGCGCTCAAGCTGAATCCGCTACACGCCTCGGCGCAGTTCGGACTCTCGCGCGCCTACCAGCAGTCCGGCGACAGCCCGCACGCCCGCGAGCACCTGGCGCGCTTCCAGTACATCACGCAAAACAAGCTCGGCTCGGCTATGAGCCTGGCCTACGGCGAGCAGGGCAAGTACTCGCTGGCCGAGGAATCGCAAGCGAGCGCAGTGAAAGTGCGCCCGGCGATTCCGGTGACGTTTGTGGATGTAACGAAGGAAGCGGGGATTGTCTCTCAACCCACGCTGCCTATTTATCACGTGAGGCCGTTTTTCGAGGCAGGTTCTGGAGCTTGTTTCCTTGACTATGACAACGATGGAAAGGTGGATCTTTTCATCGCTGACAAGGGACCAGACGGCGGCATGACGCTTTATCACAATCTAGGAATTGGAAGGTTCGAGGACGTAACAAGACGATCAGGGCTCGACCCGAGTGTTCATGCCGTAAGCTGCGCCGCAGGAGACTACGACAACGACGGTTTTGAGGATCTCGCGCTGGCCTCCAATGCGGGACTTCGTGTGCTGCACAACGAGAAGAACGGGACCTTCAAGGATGTGTCTGAAGCCGCCGGCATCAAGAATCCAACTCTAAGTGCTGGGATCCGATTTTTCGCGGGAATTACGTTTATCGACTATGACCACGACGGAGACTTAGATCTCTATATAACTCGCCAAAGCTCCGGGCCATTTGGTGATCAAGGTGAAAATATTTTGTGGCGCAACAATGGCAATGGAACATTTACTGACGTAACGGAGTCCGCGGGTCTGGCGGGCGTCGCGTCCAGCGTTGCTGCGATCGGAACGGACTACAACAATGATCGCGCAGTGGATGTTGTTGTCGCTGGAAGCGGCACACGTGTATCGAAGGCCGTCATGGCGCCAACCATCTTTCAAAATCCCAGGGAGGGAAAGTTCCGACCCTTTCCACCCCTGTTCGGCGTGACAGGAGGCAGCACAGGGATCGCCGTGATCGACTTCGACCATGACGGCTGGATGGATCTCGCCTTCACGCACTACACTGCCCCTGGAATTCATCCCGATGGCAACAGTGCTGGCCTTAGCCTCTGGCATAACGATCACGGCAAAAGTTTCGAACAGGTGAAGCTCCCTGAAACCCACTGGGCCCGCGCCTACGGCATCGCTGCCTTCGACTACGACAACGACGGCTGGGTGGACCTCGTCGCTGTCGGAGAGACGAAAGAAGGCAAAGGCGAAATCAAGCTGTTCCGCAATCTCGGCCCGGACGGGTGGAAAGACGTCACCACCGACGTGGGCCTCGACAAAATTCAGCTCAAAGACCCCCGCGCCATCATCACCGGAGACTACGACAACGACGGCGCAACCGACCTGCTCATCACCCAGAACCACGGCCCCGCCGTCCTGCTCAAGAATGAAGGCGGCAACAAGAACAACTGGTTGCGGCTCGCGCTCAAGGGACTGAACGACAACAAGAGCGCCATCGGCACCAAGGTCGAAGTTTTCTCCGACGGGATTCGCCAGAAATACGAAATCTACGGCTCGAATGGATATCTCGGGCAGAACTCGCCATATCTCACCGTCGGCTTGGGCCAAGCCAAGCAAGCTGACGTGGTTCGCATGCTCTGGCCCGGAGGCGTGCTTCAAGACGAAATCGAAGTGCCGGCGAACAAGCAGGCGGATTTTACTGAGATCGATCGACGAGGTAGCTCCTGTCCGACGTTGTTTGTCTGGGACGGAGAACGATATCAACTCGTTTCTGACATTCTAGGCGCCGGAGTCATTGGACACTGGGTCGCGCCGGGCGAACGGAATATTCCGCGCCCGACCGAATGGGTCAAGATTGACAGAAATGCGATTCGGGAACTGACAACGGAACATGTAGGGGCGGGTGCCCTCACCCGCCCAGCGGAGCGAAGCTCCGCAGAAAACCGCGCCAGCGAAGCTGGCCGCCCGGGTGAGGGCACCCGTTCGACTCCCTCCCGCCGGTCGGTCGCTCAGGGCAGGCTCCGGGCCTACCCGGACCCTGCTGCTTCACACGGTTTCCTCAGCTTCCGCCTCATGGAACCCATGGAGGAAGTTGTCTATCTCGACGCGGCGAAGCTACTTGCAGTGGATCATCCCGCCAACGAAGACGTCTATCCCAACGAATATTTTGCAAGCAATCCGCCTTACCCGGAATTCAAAGTCGTGACGAGTCACAACGCGAAGCCTCCCGCCGGCGCCTGGGACGACAAAGGCAACAATCTTCTTCCCGACCTGCTCGCGCACAAATACGTTGGCAACTTCGACCTGCTTCCATTCAAAGGCTTCACCAAGCCGCACAGCCTGATTCTCGACCTGGGCGAGCCTTATCGCGGAGGCCCATTGCGTCTGCTGATGCATGGTGAGATCGAGTACTTCACCGCGACCGGGATGTATGCGGCGTCGCAGGCTGGAGTTGAAGCGACGGCACCATATGTAGAAGCCGAAGTCGCGGACAGGAGTGTCCGCGCCACACAAGACCACTCGGACAAGAATGTCCGACCCACACGAGTAGGGAAGTGGGTCAAGATCTCCGACGACATCGGTTTTCCCGCCGGCTTGCCCAAAACCATCACCGCCGATCTCAGCGGAAAACTGCCGATCGGAACAACGCGTATTCGCGTTACCACCAACCTGCAAATTTACTGGGATAGCATTCTGATCGACCGCAGCTCTCAGAATCGCAACTACGCTCTGCGTGAGATCCCACTCGCCAACGCTACGCTCGACTTCCACGGCTACCCGCGCCAGATCGAAGACAAGCCGCCGGGGAATGTGAAATATGTTTACGAGCAGGTTAGCCGCACCGGGCCTTACGCTCGCCAAGCCGGAGAGTACACGCGCTACGGCGACGTCTTGCCATTGCTCCAATCTTTCGACGACAAATTGGTCATCTTCGGGTCGGGCGAAGAAGTTCAATTGGACTTTGATCCCACGAAATTGCCGCAGCTTCCAAAAGGCTGGACACGCGATTACTTCTTTCAGGCGAACGGCTACGAGAAAGACATGGATTTTTATGCGGCTGACGGCAATACAGTCGAACCTCTGCCATTCCAAAAAATGGGAAAGTATCCGTACTCCGGCAAGTCATTCCCGTCCGACCCCGAACATCTTGACTACATGCTGAAATACAACACGCGGTTTATGTCAGGGAACGAACCGAGGGGCTACACATACGAGTATTCAAAACCGGCGAACTGATTCATAAGGGTGTCATCCCGAGTTCGCCGCAGGCGAGAGAGGGACCTTACGATGCGGTCACATCGGCTTTGTCGTAAGCGGGTGTGGCAATCCTCTCGATGACACGGGTACTATTTGTCGGCCAACGTAAGGTCCCTCTTCCGCTTTCAGCGGCCTCAGGATGACATGGCTAAGTGGATTTAATTAACGTCTCGGGCCTAAACGCGCACGGTCCTCCCGCCTGTTTTATAATTAGTTTTTCCGCTCACATCTGGAGTTTTCAACTACATGATTCGATTTCTGCAGGAATCTGGCGCGTTTAAGAAGTATTTCCTGGGCGCAATTCTCGTCGTCATTTGCATATCCATGGCTTGGTACCTGGTGCCGAGTTTCACGGGACAGACTCTTGGGGTCAGCTCGGTTCCGACCGTGGCCACGGTCTCCGGCGAAGACGTCACGGTTGTCGAGGTCCAACGCCAGGCGCAACGCATGCTTGAGCAACAATATCCGCAGGCGGGTGCGCAGGCCTCTATGTTGCTGCCATATTTCGCCAACCCGGCTACGCAGCAGTTGATCAATGAAAAGGTGTTGCTGGCTGAGGCCAACCGGATGGGGCTGCGCGCCTCAGACGATGATGTCCGGCAGTTTCTGCATCAAGGACAGTTGGGAGAGACTCTGTTTCCGGGCGGAACCTTCATTGGCCAGGAGGGCTATAAAGACTTTGCCTCGCGCCTGGGTTTCACAATTCCTCAACTCGAACAAGCCGTCAAAGACGACATCGTATCGAACAAGCTGCGGGCCGTCGTAGCTTCTACCGCATCGGTTTCCGACGCCGAAATCAAGAAGCAGTTCGAGAAGCAGAATACAAAGGTCAAGTTCGATTACGCGGTCATAAAGAAAGACGACATTCTGAAGGCGATCAAGCCAGCCGATTCCGAGCTGAAGGCCTATTACGATCGCAATAAGCAGACCTACGTAAACTCGATTCCCGAAAAGCGGCAGCTCAAGTATGTCGTGCTCGATACTGGAAAGCTCCTGGCCCAAACTCAGGTTACTCAGCAGGACCTGCAAAGTTATTACGATCTGCGCCGCGACCAATACCGCGTGCCGGAGCAGATAAACGTCAGGCAGATTCTGATCAAGAAGCCGCTGCCTGCAGCCGACGGCAAAGTTGATCAGAAAGCGGTGGAGCAGGCGCACGCCAAGGCAGATGAGGTTTTGAAGCAGTTGAAGTCGGGCGGAAATTTCGCCGATCTCGCAAAGAAGAACTCTGAAGACACAGAAACCGCGAAAAACGGCGGATCGCTCGGCTGGGTCCAGCCTGATGCGTTTCCGGTTGAGTCGGTATCGAAGGCGGTGGCGTCATTAGGCAAGGGCGCGACCAGCGATGTTATCGACGCGGGCTACGCCTATGTGATCTTGCACGTGGACGACAAGCAGGATGCCCATGTCAAGTCTCTCGACGAAGTGAAATCGCAGATCGAGCCGCTGATCAAACAGCAGAAAGCCGCACAGGCGGCACAGAGCGAGGCCGACCAGACTCTTTCTGAGGCCCGCGCCAATGGCAGCAGCCTGGAAAAAGCAGCAGCTGCAAAGGGTCTGCAAGTAATCAGCACGGATTTTGTCACCAGCAAGGATGCGCTTCCCGGCATCGGTAATGACCCGCAGTTCACAACTGCGGCATTCAGCCAGTCGGCGAACGCGCCTGCCGATGAAGTGCCGCTGCATTCGGGGTACGCAATCTATCAGGTGACCGCGGTCAAGCCGCCGGCAACCCCAACGTTCGAAGAGATTCGCAGCCGCGTGGAATCGGAGTTCAAGAACGAGCGTGCAGCTCAAGACTTGCAGCAGAAGACACAAGAGTTGAGCGATCGTGCAAAAGCCGAGCATGATTTGAAGAAAGCCGCCAAGGAATTGAACGCTCAGTACAAGACCAGCGACTTTGTTCTTCCGGATGCGCAGGTGCCAGACATTGGATCGATGAATGGACCGGCAGCCGTTGCCTTTACTCTCAAGCCCGGCGAAATAAGTGGTCCTATCGATAATGGAAATACTGGAGCGGTGCTTTCGGTAGTTGATCGGCAAGCGCCCACCGATCAGGACTTCGTTAGCAAGAAGGACCAGATACGCGAGGGTCTCGTGCAACAAAAGCAGTCAGAGGCGTTTGGGTTATTTCTGTCTGATCTGCGCGCGTCAATGGAAAAATCCGGCAAAATCAAAATCAACCAAAAAGAGCTCGACGCACTCACGAAGCCAAAGAATCTGGAAGGCGGCTAGGCGATAGATGACTCGGCGCTTCGCATCTCAAGCATTGCTTGTCATCGCCTGCCCTGTTCTTGAATCTAGCGGTTAACCTAAATCATCGACGGCTAAGCGCTGAGTGCCACATCCGACATGACCTTTCCCCGCTCGACCGGCATCCTGCTCCATCCAATTTCCCTGCCTTCCCGTGGAGGCATTGGCGACTTGGGTCCTTCCGCGTACGAATTCCTGGATTTTCTGTCGGAGGCGCGCCAGGGCTTGTGGCAAGTCCTGCCGCTCAATCCGCCAGCAAATGGCACGTCTCCTTATTCCTCCACTTCGGCCTTCGCGGGGAATCCTCTCCTGATCAGTCTGGAGCGGCTGGCGGAGCACGGCTGGTTTGACTCTTCCCAACTGTCAACTTTGACGACCAGCGTAGGGCAAATTGACTACGATCAGGTTAAGCGCGAAAAGTTGCCACTGATCTGTCAGGCAGCGGACAATTTTGTAAATCGCGCCAGTCCAGAAGCTCGCCAGCGCTTCGAATATTTCTGCGCACAGAATGCCTGGTGGCTGGCCGACTACGTCGCATTCGACGCTCTTCGCGAACGCCATGGGAGTGACTGGAGCCGATGGCCGGAGCAATTAGCGCGGCGCGAACCAGCAGCCCTTCACGAGTTCCGACAGAACGCGAGCCTCGATCTGGAACTCCGTCGTGTTACTCAATTTTTCTTCTGGGAGCAATGGCGGGCTTTGCGCTATTACTGCGCGCAGAAGTCCATTCGAGTGGTCGGCGACGTTGCTATTTTTGTTGACTACGACAGCGCCGATGTTTGGGCACATCGCGACCTGTTCCGCTTGCGCGAGGACGACCTCCGACCTGAAGTCGTGTCCGGCGTTCCGCCAGATTACTTCAGCGCCAACGGACAGCGCTGGGGCAATCCTCTTTACAACTGGGATGCAATTCGTTCGTCTGGATACGCATGGTGGGTGCAGCGCCTCCGCTGGGCGACGCAGACATGCGATTTTATTCGCCTCGACCACTTTCGCGGATTCGCGCAGTTCTGGGAAATTCCCGCCAGCGAACCGACCGCGATCCGGGGACGCTGGGTGGATGGTCCCAGCGACGAATTGTTCAACAAGATCAAACAAGAGCTCGGGGGACTGCCTTTTTTTGCCGAAGACCTTGGGCTGATTACTCCCGACGTGGTCGCACTGCGCGATCGCCATGACATCCCCGGGATGGCGGTGCTGCAATTTGCTTTCGGCGATGTTGGCGCTCATGCCTACTTGCCTCATCGGTTGACAACTAATCGCGTCATCTATTCAGGAACGCACGACAACGACACGACCGTCGGTTGGTGGTCCACGCTGGGCGAAAAGGAAAGGGCTGCGGTGCTGGCGCTGACAGGCCCGTGTAATGACGGCGCGAACTGGAGTTTAATTCGCCTCGCGCAAAGCTCGCCCGCAAATTTCTGCATTGTGCCGTTTCAAGATGTTCTAGGTCTGGGCAGCGAAGCACGCCTCAACACTCCGAGTACAACCAAGGGAAATTATCACTGGCGCTGTTCGCCGGGATGGTTGCGATCAGAACTGGCGGAAAAATTGGCGGCGCTCGCCGAAGTGACCGACCGCCTCCCCAAACCTCAGCTGATTCCCGAAGACGGCCAGTTTTTTGCTTAGATCGTCTTATCAAGTTTATTAGACGATTCATCTTAAGTGAAACCATGTACCTCTGAGTCTCTGTACGAGTTTTTTTCAATTGCACCTAAGTAGGTGCCTCCCTAGAATCCCTTCAACTTAGGCTCGAGTTCGCGAGCCACCAATACAAGAGATCCGCTGGAGAGTTTGGGAATGAGAGTTGGAAAGCTCAACCTATTCGTGTGTCTGTCTGTGTTCGCGTTGCCGGCTATGGCAGGCGTAACGGTAAGCAGCCCAACTAACAATTCAACCGTGGGAACCTCGGTTCATTTTATCGCGGCGGCGGCATCGCCCAGCTGTTCAAAAGGGGTTTCAGCGATCGGCATTTACACCGCCCCAGGCAAGTTGGCCTACGTCGTTAACGGCACTAAATTAGACACGTCTCTCGCCCTGAGTTCCGGCACTCAGTATCCCGTGGTCCAGGAATGGGACAATTGCGGCTGGTCAGCCAGCGTCAAACTCACGTTGAATGTCGGATCCTCCGGCGGTGGTTCTGGTTCCGGGAAAGCCTTCAGCAATCTGGAATCGAGCGGCGGCTGGACCGGTTATGCCCTCCTGCCTCCCAATTTCCCCATTTGCTCCAATTGCAGTCCGACCGGATCACAGGCAAAGTGGTCGTGGACGCCCAAAGTGAGCTCGCCTTCTCTCGACGGTTCATCTACCAAGACCACTTACGGTGGGGGATCAACTCAGTGGGCTGACATTCTCTGGAACAATCACCTGATCGGCGATTTTTCATCGCAAGGACTGCCGGACTTCAGCAAAACCCTCGTGCCTTCACTTCACTATTTTACTTATGACGTTTATTTCTGGATCGGTAACGCCAGCGATTCACAGGCTCTTGAATTCGATATCAACCAATTCGTAAACGGCAAGTCTTACATCTGGGGTCATGAGTGCCGAATTGACGGCGGCCACGAGTGGGACACCTGGAGCAACCCTGGTCAGCACTGGGTTGCGAGCGGGATTCCCTGTAATCCCAAGAGCAATGCCTGGAACCATTTAACTCTCCAGGTTCAGCGCACGTCCGATGGTCACTTGCTGTTTCACTCCATCACTTTGAACGGCAACACATCCGTTCTTGACCGCTATGACACCCCGACGTCTAGGAACTGGTATGGGATAACGGTCAACTACCAAATCGACAGCGACAGATACAAGACTCCTTATTCGGTGTATATCGATAAATTCACCTTTTCAGCCAAGTAGCCGGAAGCCTCCCTCCTCCAGCGGCAGCGTCTGAACTGACGGGCCGCTTTTTTTGACATACTTTTTGCCAAACACCCGGGGTCCGGCTGAGGCATCCAAGGACTATAATCGCCATGGGTGCTGTATGAGGTTGCGCCGGACTTTTGCTCTTCTACCTGTTGTTTTCCTGGTTGTCGCCCTTTGCAGGGCTGATACCAAAGATACTGCTGCCATCACTGAACAGCATCGGGTCGAACTGATTCGGACCTTCAATTCCGATTTGGTTTACATCCGCACTCAGTTTCCCATGGGTAAAGTGGGGCTGACATTAAAGGACGGGAAGATCTCGCCCAGCGGTGAAAAGCTACAGGAATTGCTGGCTCTCTGGGGGCCATCGGTCAAGCCGGGTGATCGGGCGATGATTACCAAATTTGATATTCATGGCGATCGCATCCATTTCGAAATCAACGGCGGTCCGGTGCGAAAAACAAAGTGGTATCAACACATTCAGGTCGGAATGAATGGCGGAATGGCTTCTCCGGGTGGCCAGACTGATCCCATTAACAATCCGCGGGGTTCTTACGTGGACCTGGTTTTCGACCATCACATTCCTGACCTGACGGTAGAGCAGCTCAAGCAGATGTTGTGGCCGGTTTTCGATTTTGACTCGAAATCGCCGCTGGATGCTTACCTCGAGAGCGTTCCGCCAAAAGTTAAGCAGGCGATTAAAGACCATCATGTCCTGGTTGGAATGAACCGTGAAATGGTGATTTACGCCAAGGGGCGTCCAGGCAAGAAGATTCGCGAAAAGCAAGACGACGGAACTGAATACGAAGACTGGATTTATGGCGAGCCTCCACAGGACGTGGACTTTGTCCGCGTAATCGGCGATGAAGTTGTACGCGTCGAAACCATGAAGATTGACGGCGAGAAGCTTGTACGTACAGAAAAAGAGGTTGACCTGGGAGGCCCGGCCGTAGCTTCAGCGGCGCAGAAGGAAGAGCATCCGGTGAAAGCACCCACGTTGCGACGGCCAGGCGAGGATGCAGAACAAACGCCTGGCACCAATGCGCGAATGCCACTTCCTGACACGAGCATGCCGCCGCCTTCCTCTGATCCGCAACCTCAGATTCCCTCTCCGGCCCCGCCCCCTCAGTGACCCTGCTTTCAGCCGAACCATTTGGCTGTGACAATCCTCCGCCATTAAACTGAATATGTGAAGATTGCGCTGGGGCAGATCAATCCTACGGTCGGCGACTTCGCCGGCAATTCGGCGAAGATCATCGAGTTTGCACAGCGTGCCCGAGCGGCGGATGCCGGACTTATTCTCTTTCCCGAGCTTTCGGTTTGCGGTTACCCTCCCCGGGACTTGGTCGAGCGAGTTTCATTCGTCCAGCACAATCACGAAGCCACTGAGCACATTGCCGCCGAAACGCGGGGAATCGCGGTCATTTGCGGACTGGTTACGCCGGCCCAGGCGGACACAGGTAAATCAGTGATGAATTCGGCCGCACTGCTCATGGATGGCCGCATCAAGTTTGTGCAGTCGAAAATGCTGCTGCCAACCTATGACGTCTTCGATGAAGTCCGCAACTTCGCCCCCGCTCGCAGCCAGGTGCTGTTTCCATTTTGTGGCAAACAGATGGCCCTGACCATTTGTGAAGACGCGTGGAACGATAAGCATTTCTGGCCGCGACGGCTATATAGCGTCGATCCGGTGGACGCCCTGGTGCACGCTGGCGGCAATTTCGTCCTGAACATCTCCGCTTCACCTTTCTGGGCAAATAAGCGTGAGCTGCGTCGCGAGATGCTGGCCACCATCGCGCGCAGCGATCGTGTCCCGGTTGCATTCGTCAATCAGGTTGGAGGCAATGACAGCCTGGTATTTGACGGCGCCAGCATGGTGTTTGATCGCGAAGGCCATGTGATCGCGCAAGGGAAATCATTTGAGGAGGATTTGGTCCTCTTCGACTCCGATTCGCTGACCGGCGACATGCATCAACAGATCGAAGGCGAAGAGCCCAGCGTGTACGCTGCGTTGGTTCTTGGAACCCACGACTACATTCGCAAGTGCGGATTCCGTCAGGCAATCATCGGATTAAGCGGCGGCATTGATTCAGCTTTGACCGCAGCCATTGCGGTGGACGCTATTGGTCCGGCGAATGTGATCGGCGTGGGGATGCCCGGCCCTTACTCATCCGAAGGCTCAGTTAATGATGCTCGCGAACTAGCGTCCAATTTAGGGATTCGTTTCGAAGTGCTGCCGATCACAGAAATCGTGAATGGATTCAGGGAAACGCTGTCCGGCGTATTCCGTGGCCTGCCCGAAGACGCGACCGAAGAAAATATTCAGTCCCGGGTCCGTGGTTCTCTGCTGATGGCGCTTTCGAATAAATTCGGCGCGCTGGTACTGAGCACAGGCAACAAGAGCGAACTTGGCGTGGGCTATTGCACCCTCTACGGTGACATGGCGGGTGGACTAGCCGTGATCAACGATGTACCCAAGACCATGGTCTATCGCCTCAGCCGATATGTGAATTCGTGCAAGCCTATCATTCCGCGCGCCAGTCTGGAAAAACCGCCGTCAGCCGAATTGCGAGCCGGCCAAATGGACAGCGACAGCTTGCCGCCTTACGAAGTCCTCGATGCTATTCTTGAAGACTATGTTGAAGACGCGCACTCAGCGGAGCAGATATCCCGCGAGCGCGGTTTCGATCTCGAGTTGGTGAAGAGCGTCATTCGCATGGTGGAACGAAACGAATACAAGCGCCAGCAAGCCGCGCCGGGGATCAAGATTTCGCCCAAGGCGTTCGGATACGGCCGGCGCTTTCCCATTGCGGCAAAAGCGGATTTTTAGCAGCTCGGTAATCTCAGTTATTCGTAATCGAGCGAAGAGCATTCTCGCTTCTCGATAATCAGGTATGACTCTCTACTTAAGGAAGAACATGCGCTATTTGGTTCTCTTCTCTACTTTATTTCTAGCCACTTACTCGATCGCGCAACAAAGACCCGCCACCAAGCCTGCAACCTCCACCCAGGCTGCGCATGCTACGGCTAACCTCCCATCCGAGGATGTCGTCAACGCGTTCATGCACCAGACTTTTGGATACGACCCCCAACTCACGTGGAAAATTGTGAGCATCAAGCCGAGCCAGGCTGAAGGGCTTGCAGAGGTCACGATTCAGATCAGCGGGCCGCAGGGCCAGGGCGTCCAGAAATTTTATGTCAGCGAGGATGGAAAGCACGCGATTGTGGGTGAAATTCTTCCGTTTGGCAGCCAGCCATTTGAAAAAGCGAGGCTGGAACTGGAGAAGAAAGCGACGGGCCCGGCGAAAGGTCCGGCGAACGCGCCGGTGAAGATCGTGGAGTTCAGCGATCTGCAATGTCCCCATTGCAAAGAGGCGAACCCGACAATCGAGAAATTGCTTAGCGAAGACCCTGACATCCATTTCGTTTATCAGAATTTTCCATTACCAAGTCACAACTGGGCTGAGAAGGCCGCCGCTTACGATGACTGCGTCGCCAAAGCTTCCCACGATGCCTTCTGGAAGTTCGTTGATAGCGTTTATGGGGCGCAGGATCAGATCACAGCTGACAATGCCGATCAGAAGCTGACTGAACTTGCCGATAAGGCCGGGGTCAAAGGATCTGATATCGCTGCCTGCGCGGCTCTGCCGGAAACGCAATCTCGCGTGCAAGCTTCAGTGAATCTGGGCCAATCGCTTGATGTGACCGGCACTCCAACGTTGTTCATCAACGGGCGGCCGGTTGGAGTGAACGCGAATAGTTACGATGCGCTGAAGCAATTGGTGGATTTTGCAGCCAAAGAAAAGTAGGGTTTCCGGCCCGTGGTTGTGAGCTTAGATCCAGGCTGTTGAGGACTGCACTGACAGCTCTGCAGATAGGGGTGCCTAGGGAGATCGTATCCCCCGGAGTGGTTCAAGTAATAGTCCAAGAAAACAGGTGGAAGCAAACAGAGTTGGAGCGGCCAGCGGGGTTGGAGTTGCTCGACGATCTGCCAAGGGCTGAGGTTTTGTTTATGAGAGTTGGGACGGACCAGGTTGAAGTAGAGCTGGTAGGTAAAGGCTTTGGCGAGGAAGTCGCCCCGACTGTGGAACGATTCCAGGTCAAAGAACTCATCTTCGACGAGGCGGTGAACGGTTTCCACATCGCTCTGGAAGGTGTGAGCGGCGGGAGGGATGCGAACGTGCTGGCTGTCGCCTAAAGCGGTGGGGAATCCGGTGGGGTGACCGCGACGATCGTGGCCACCGATGAACTCGGAGCCGTTGTCGGTCTGCCAGACCAGATCGCGCAGAGAGATGCCGCAACGATCGAGGTGCTGCTGGATACGGGCGGCAAAGATGGAACTGGCAGCCGCAGAACGGCGCTCGGCAAAAGCCCAGAACAGCAGGCCGCTGCGCACTTCGCGGGCGGTGTATTCGACGGCCGGCAGATCGAAAGCCTGGGCCTGCGGCCAGTAGCGGGGAATATCGTCGAGATCCTTGGTGTCGGCGGAGATCTGCTGAAAGACGCGCCAGGTGGCTTTGATGTGGGCGAGGTCTTGTTTGCGCTGATACTTGCGCGGTCGTTTTTTGAGCAGGCCATGATGGCGCCAGATGCGTTCCAAGGCACGATGACTGAGAGGAAGGTCGAACTCCCGAATAAGACGACGAGCTCCGAAGGTGAACAGCTGCTGGCGGAGTGCGACGACCTGCTGTTCGATGTCGGCGGGAGTCTTGCCGGGCTGGCGATGAGGGGCGCGAGAAACTTCGATGAGGCCGCGCGGTCCTTGCTGCTGATAACGGCGCAGCCACTTGCGCACAGTGGGAACGGTGGTTTGAAACAAGCGGGCGGTGGGTTTGATGCCGCGTTGTCGAGCCGACTGCACCAAACGCAAGCGATGATTGTAGGCGTCTCTCATCTCGCGAATCAGGACGAAGTAGGCGGTGGACACAGCGGATTGTAGTCCCGGTCGCTGGCCTCCCGGCTTTTGCGGAGCCGTCCGGCCAGCTCCCTAACGCGTTTCTCGCTCAAGCATTTTAACTTCGCTACGGGGATACGATGTGAGTAGGCTCTACCAGACAGCTCTGCAGATTGACACTCTCTCGCGCAGAACGCTAATATTAATGGTTCCTAGAATTCCTTTCGACGAGTTCTTACCCTTCAAAAATGGACGAGACGTTAAGACAAATAGGGGAATTACTGCTCGGCTCCGTCCCGACGATCATTTTCTTTCTTCTCCTCTACGGCTTCTACACGGTGCTGGTTCATAAGCCGCTGACGCGGGTGCTGTCGGAACGGTACGAAAGAACTCAAGGAGCGGTCGAGAAAGCGCGCGCCGATATTGCTGCCGCCGAGACACGCACCGCCGAGTTTGAACAGCGGTTACGCGATGCGCGTCTGGCTCTTTTCAAGTATCAGGAATCACGACGCGCGCAAGCTTCGCAGAGGCGCGCTGAAGCGGTAGGTCAGGCACGCGATCAAGCCAAAGTGCAGGTCGGGCAGGCGCGGGCAGCTCTTGAGCAAGACAAGCTGGCGGCAAAGAATTCACTCGAAGGCGAAGCGGGCAGGCTGGCTTCTGAGATCATTCGCATCGTGCTTGAGCCTGGGTTGGCGCACGCTCCGGCAGGTGGCCGATGAAGATTTATGGCGGCTTCAAAAGATCAGCTGTCCTCGCCCTGTTGTTTGTCGGCTGCCTGCTTTTTATATATGCCCTCGGAGCCCGAAACTATCCGGCGGATCAGGGGAGTATGCCTTCGGCGGAAGATGTGCAGTCCAATAGCGGACCTGAGGATAACTCTCACAACGAAACCGTCCAATTCAAGCATTCTGCCTCGGTTAAGTTGCTAGCGAGAATAACCGGCTTGAGCATGGACGGAGCCTACTGGCTCGCTGTCGGAATAAACTTCGCGATTGTGGTTGGTGTGATCGCGTGGGCGTCCCAAAAGAATCTGCCTGCCATATTTCGCAACCGCACTGCCACTATTCAGAAGTCGCTCGAAGAAGCGCGCCGTGCCAGCGAAGAGGCGAACCGCCGACTTTCTGATATCGAATCGCGACTTGGGCGGCTCGACATTGTAATTGCAGAAATGCATGCGGCTGGAGAAAAAGAAGCGGCTGCGGAAGAAGAGAGAATCAAAGCTGCAACTGCCGAGGACGCACGCCGCATTCTGGAATCCGCCCAGCAGGAGATTGACGCCGCTGCCAAAGCTGCTCGTCGGGACCTCACGGTCTTCGCGGCAGACTTGGCCGTTTCCTTGGCGGCAAAACAAATCCATGTGGACGGCAACACCGACCGGGTCCTGGTGCGCCGCTTCGCGACCCAGCTCTCGGACGATGGTTCGAAGGGAAAGAAGGCTTAGCGCATGGCGACTGTGGTAAACACTTATGCCCATGCCTTCGCGGATGTGGTCATGACCAACCATCTTGATCCTGCGAAAACTCTCGATGAGGTCCGGCAGATTTCAGGATTGGTCAACGAGAGCAAGGTTTTGCGCGAAGTTTGGGAGAACCCATCAATTTCTTCGGAGCAGAAGCGTGGAGTTCTGGATGCCATCGTGCAACGCGGGAGTATGTCGCGTCCGGTGCGAAACTTCGTTGCGGTTTTGATCGACAAAGGCAGGATCAAGTTCCTTTCCGAGATTGTCCTACAGTTCGCGCAGGAACTGAACCAGCAACTCGGGTTTGCTGAAGCAGAGATCATCACTGCGCGTGAGCTGGGCACCGACGAGCGCAATGCCCTTGAAGCAGACCTGGCTCGGATAACCGGCAAGCGGATTCGCGCACGTTACGAACAGAATCGGGAGATACTCGGCGGCGCCATTGCCCGCGTCGGCAGCACGGTTTACGACGGTTCCGTGCAGGGCCAGTTGGAAAGGCTCAGACAGCTTTTAGCTGTTAACTCTTAGCTTTTACCGAACCCAGGACGATCTAATACGGGATCAAAGACTTTAATCGCAGAGATCGCAAAGTAAGATCGCAAACATCGCGAAGGAAGTTAAGAACTAAAGGCTAACAGCTGAGAGCTGAAATTTTATGGCCCAAATCAAAGCAGACGAAATTACTCAATTAATCCGGCAACAGATTGAGAACTACGAAACCAGAGTTGCCGTGGACGAAGTCGGCACCGTCATAACCCTTGGAGACGGCATTGCGCGAGTGCATGGCTTAGAAAAAGTCATGGCAGGCGAGTTGCTCAAGTTTCCACACGATGTTTCGGGGATTGCCATGAACCTGGAAGAAGACCAGGTTGGCGTGGTGGTGCTCGGCGAATACACCGAAATCAAAGAAGGCGATGAGGTGAAACGCACGGGTCAAATTATCAGTGTGCCGGTAGGCGACGGCATGATTGGGCGGGTGGTTGATTCGCTGGGCCGGCCGATTGACGATAAGGGCCCCATTTCAACTACTGAATTCATTCCGGTGGAGCGCATTGCTCCTGGCGTCATTGAGCGTCAACCGGTCCGCGAGCCCATGGCCACCGGCCTCAAGGCTATCGACAGCATGATTCCCGTTGGCCGCGGACAGCGCGAACTGATCATCGGCGATCGCCAGACCGGCAAGACTGCCATCGCAATTGACACCATCATCAACAACAAGGGTGGCGATTTGATTTGTATCTATTGCGCCATCGGGCAGAAGCGCTCGTCGATTGCGCAGGTGGTCAAGATTCTCTCCGACTATGGCGCCATGGATTACACCATCGTGGTCGCGGCGTCGGCTTCAGAACCCGCGCCCATGCAGTACATTGCCCCTTACGCCGCATGCGCGATGGGTGAGTACTTCCGCGACACCAAGCGTCATGCGCTCATAATCTACGATGATCTGTCGAAGCATGCTGCTTCGTACCGCGAGATCTCGTTGCTGCTGCGCCGTCCGCCGGGTCGCGAGGCATACCCGGGAGACGTGTTCTATCTCCACTCGCGCTTGCTCGAACGGGCAGCCAAAATGAGCAACGATAAGGGCGGCGGATCACTGACCGCGTTGCCCATTATCGAGACGCAGGCGGGGGACGTTTCCGCTTACATTCCGACCAACGTGATCTCGATCACTGACGGCCAGATTTATCTTGAAACCGATTTGTTCAATCAAGGTGTACGCCCGGCGGTCAACGTAGGACTATCCGTCAGTCGCGTGGGCGGCGCGGCACAGATCAAAGCCATGCGCCAGGTGGCTGGAAGCTTGAAGCTGGATCTTGCGCAGTATCGCGAACTGGCGGCTTTCGCGCAGTTTGGCAGCGACCTCGATAAAGCTACCCAGGCTCAGCTCAGCCGAGGCCAGCGCCTGGTCGAAGTTCTCAAGCAGAAGCAGTTTTCTCCATTGCCGTTTTCCAAGCAGATACTGGTGATTTTCGCGGGTACCAACGGCCTTCTCGACGATCTCGCAATTGATCAGGTGAAAGATTTCGAAGCGGAACTCTACCGCTATGTTGATACTACGAACCCCAGTCTGTTGAACACGATCATGGAAAAGAAAGTTCTCGACGACGCCCTGAAGGGCGAAATGACCAAGGTGATCAAGGAGTGTAAGGAAACATTCGTTGCGGAACGGCAGGCGGTAGCTACTAGTCGCTAGCTTCTAGTTGCTAGCCAAACCGGTAGCGTAAGGTTTTGGCCGGTGAAAAGCCAGCCTGCGCAATGAGCTCCAAGCAATAAGCTCCAAGCAATAAGCTCCAAGCAATAAGCTAAGAGCTAATAGCTAGTAGCTAGCAGCTGTTTTTATGGCCAACATTCTCGATATCCGGCGGCGTATCCGCAGCGTGATCAACACGCGACAGATCACGCGTGCCATGAAGATGGTTTCGGCGGCAAGACTTCGCCGTGCGCAGGAACGTGCCCTGGCGGCGCGTCCCTATGCGCAGATGCTGACTAATGTTCTGAAATCACTGGTGACGCGTGCCGACATCTTTGACCCAGCGACTGGTGAACTGCTGCATCCCCTTCTGGTGCGGCGGCCTGAAAAGAATGTATTGCTGATTGTTGTCACTGGCGACAAGGGCCTCGCGGGCGCATTCAATGCCAATATTCTCAAGGCTGCGTCGCGGTTCCTGGAATCGAAAGCAGGGAAGAACATTGAGATCGAAGCCATCGGACGCAAAGGGCGTGATTTTCTGCGACGCAGGTTTCCCAGTGCTGAAGCGCGCAAGGCTGATTCCCAGACCTCTGGCACCTTTCTCGTCGGCGAACACGTCGGCGTTTTGAATAAGGTCGAGTACGCGATGGCCTCAGAATTCGCTGAGAGGGTCATCGAGCGCTACGAGCGCGCCGAAATTGATTCCGTGTATCTCGTGTTCAACGAATTCAAGTCAGTGATCGCGCAACGGCTTGTAGTTGAACAGATCCTGCCAATAGAGCAGATCGGCGCTCCTACCGTCACCGACGCCAAAGAAATGAGCGTAGAAGAAAAGAAGCGCGCGATAGAGGCCGCGAAGGGCGCTGGGGTTGGGCTGCGTCCAGCCGACACCCGGGAGGCGGATGCACGCGCAGCGCAGTTCGCGACTTCCCCTGTGGACTACATCTACGAGCAGTCGCCGGCGTCGTTGTTTCGTTCGCTCCTGCCGAAATACGTCAGCATACAGATTTTTCGCGCCTTGCTCGAGTCGGTTGCGGCTGAGCACGCGGCCCGCATGACGGCGATGGAATCAGCGACCAGCAACGCCAGCGATATGATCGATTCGCTCACGCTGGCGATGAACCGGGCACGACAGGCAAAGATCACGAAAGAGATTATTGAGATTGTGAGCGGAGCGGCGGCGCTCTAGCGGCTAACTTGGCCACGAGAAAACTGAACCTATGGCAGAAAATATCGGAAGAGTAATTCAAATTACCGGTCCCGCAGTGGACGTGCAGTTCAACGAGCGGGCCATGCCGCCGATTTACCAGGCCCTTCGCGTGGTGAGCGACGGTTTCAATGTGCCCACTCCTATCAATGTCATCCTTGAAGTGCAGCAGCACTTGGGTGAAGGGCGCGTGCGCGCGATTGCCATGCAGGCGACCGATGGTATGGTGCGCGGCATGAAAGCCATAGACCAGGGCGGACCCATCTCCGTGCCCGTGGGCCACGGCACCCTTGGCCGAGTAATGAATGTCATTGGCGAGCCGGTGGATAACCTTGGCCCGGTGCAATTCAAAGAACGAATGCCGATCCATCGGCCGGCGCCATTGTTCGACGAACAGGCCACAAGCGCGGAGATGTTCGAGACCGGCGTAAAGGTGATCGATCTGATTCAGCCCTTCTTGAAGGGTGGGAAAATCGGACTCTTCGGCGGCGCCGGTGTTGGCAAGACTGTGATCATCATGGAGCTGATCAACAACGTTGCCAAACAGCATGGCGGATTTTCGGTGTTCGCGGGAGTAGGCGAGCGCACCCGCGAAGGCAACGACCTGTGGCTGGAAATGAGCGAGTCCGGCGTAATCAAGCCCGGCGATCCCGACAAATCGAAAGCTGCCCTGATTTACGGCCAGATGACGGAGCCGCCCGGTGCGCGCTTACGAGTAGCGCTTACGGGCCTTACGGTTGCTGAATATTTCCGCGATGCCGAAGGCGCGGACACTCTGCTGTTCATCGACAACATCTTCAGATTCACCCAGGCAGGTTCGGAGGTTTCCGCACTGCTCGGCCGCATGCCCAGCGCCGTCGGATACCAGCCTAATCTTGCAACCGAGATGGGCGAATTGCAGGAACGCATCACTTCGACCAAGAAAGGCTCTGTCACATCGGTCCAGGCGATTTACGTTCCCGCTGATGACCTTACAGATCCGGCTCCGGCAACCACCTTTGCTCACCTGGACGCCACCACGGTTCTTTCTCGCGCGTTGACGGAAATCGGAATTTATCCGGCGGTTGATCCGCTGGCCTCGACTTCACGCATTCTCGATCCGCGAATTGTCGGACAGGAACACTACGATGTTGCACAATCAGTGAAGAAGACTCTACAGACTTACAAAGACCTGCAAGACATCATTGCGATTCTCGGCATCGACGAACTGAGCGAAGATCAGAAGCTGACCGTTGCTCGCGCACGTAAGATCCAGCGTTTCTTGTCACAGCCGTTCCACGTTGCCGAGCAGTTCACCGGAGCGCCCGGCCGTTACGTAAAGATTGCCGACACCGTAAAGGGTTTCAAAGAGATCGTGGAAGGCAAATACGACGACATCCCTGAGCAGGCGTTCTATATGAAGGGGACGATCGATGAAGTCATGCAGGCGGCGGAAAAGATGAAGGCGGCAGCGTAAAACCGTCGTTGGTCGTTGGTCGCGCGTCGTTGGCCAATGACTTTGACGGCTTGGAGTCTTAGAACAGGAGCCGGACATTGATCCAGGTTTTAATTTTGGCCTACGACCAACCACGAAAGACCAATGGCTGAAGTCTTCCAACTCGAAATTGTCACCCCTGAGAAGCTGGTAGTCCGCGACTCAGCTGAAGAGGCGCAGATTCCCGGACTTAACGGCTATTTGGGCATACTTCCGGGCCACGCTCCGCTGATTACCGAGTTGGGAGCGGGAGAGATCAGTTACCGTTTCGGCGGGCAATCGCACCGTTTTTCGCTGGCCTGGGGCTTCGCTGAAGTGTTGCCCGATCGTGTCACTGTTCTGGCGGAAACGGTCGAACGGGCCGAGGATATTGACGTTCCTCGGGCGAAGGAAGCGCTCTCAAAAGCGGAAGAGGCCCTCAAAACGGCGCAGTCGGAGCACGATTCCGCTCAAGCTCTCGCAAGGATCAACCGCGCACAGGCCAGAATCGAAGTCGGGCAAAGAAGACCACAAGCGTAGAATGCAACCCGCATGACTAAAGTTGAAGCCATCATTCAGACCGCCAAACTGGAAGCCGTCAAGAACGCGCTGCACGAGATTGGTGTGGAGGGAATGACGGTGCTTGAAGTCCGCGGCCACGGACGGCAAAAAGGCCACACCGAGGTCTATCGCGGGCGAGAGTACACGGTCGATCTTATTCCCAAGATCAAGATCGAGATGGTTTTGGCGGATGAAATGGTGGAAAAGGTCACAGAAGCTATTGTTTCTTCGGCGCAAACCGGCAAGATCGGCGATGGCAAGATTTTTCTTTCCCCGGTGAGCGAGGCTATTCGAATTCGCAACGTGGAACGCGGAGATAATGCGTTGTAAACAAGCTGTTAGCTTTTAGCCTTTAGCTCTTAGCCATTCAAAATCAAACCCCGGTTCATCAATCTGCTTCGACACCTCCCGTTCAAGCTAAAGGCTAAGAGCTGAGAGCCGAGAGCTGCCTTTCCAATAACCATTCCTGATTGCCTCCATAAATTGTTTCGATTTCCGGGCTGCGGCTAAAGGCAGGTAGAGTGTAAGTTAGGGTTCGATCCGGTTTTGAGCGTGCCGGACCAGCTCTACCTGATAATGAGCACAGCCGCAACCATACGCAGCGAACTGAGGGACCTCTACCTTAGCGACTCCGCACGCATTCAGCAAGAGTTCGCAGCCCGCGGCGACGGCGCGGCCGCCATCGCGCAGCGCACTGCTTTGGTCGAAAAAATTCTCCTTCGGCTGTGGGATGAACTCATTGCATCGGCAGGCGGAGCCAGGAACTTTGCTCTGGTTGCTCTCGGTGGATTCGGTCGCCGCGCCCTTTTCCCCCATTCTGACGTGGACATTCTTTTTCTCCACGCAGACCGCAGCACCGAGGATGCTTTACGAGATCCGATTCGGAGCTTCTGCCAGGAATTGTGGGACCTGCGCATGAAGCTCGGCCCGACCACGCGGACTCTGGCGGAATGCGATCAGTTCGATCAGCAGAATGTGGAATTCACCATTTCATTGACCGATTCCCGCTATGTTGCCGGCGATCGCGATCTGTTCCAACGCCTTCACGACAAGGTGCTCCCAAAATTCTTCACACGGGAAGGGAATTACATCATCCAGCAGCTTGCCGAAGTAACGCGTTCTCGGCACGCCAAGTACGGCAACACCGTTTTTCATCTGGAGCCGAATATCAAAGAAGCGCCAGGCGGCCTGCGTGACTATAACGTCGCCTATTGGCTGGCGCTGCTCTCCGCGATAGACAAGCAACGCACGTGGCCGGCTGAGGAATCGCTTCTCCCTGATTCAGCCACGAAGAGCTTTGCCCCCGCTATGCAGTTCCTCAGTGCAGCGCGCACCTTTTTACACTATCGCCAGGGACGCGATGACAACATGCTGGCCTGGGAGTCCCAGGACGAGGCCGCGGCCCGTCATATCGGCGTCACCGGCGTGGAAACGCTCGATGCCGCCGCCTGGATGCGAGTTTATTTTCGCCACGCTCGTGCGGTGCATTACGAATGCCTGCGCCTGCTTGAGTCTGTGCCGGCCTCGCGCTCGTCTCTTTATAGGCATTACCAGAATTTCCGCTCTCGTCTTTCGAACGCGGACTTTTCAGTTGTGGATGGCCTGGTCCTGTTGCACCAGCCGTCCGCGGTGCGCGATCCCGAACTGCTCTTTAGGATATTTAGTTTCGCGGCCCATCACGGTCTCAAGCCGGCAATGTCCACTGAAGGACGGATTCAGCAGGTTCTGCCCTCGCTGATCGAATCGCCGCCCTCGGGCCGGGACAGTTGGCGCTATCTGCAATCGGTCTTGATTGAACCTCACGCGGCTGATGCCCTGCGTTCCATGCATTCTTTGGGCCTGCTGACGATTCTCTTACCGGAGCTCAAGCTCATAGATTCGCTTGTAGTCCGGGATTTTTATCATCGTTTCACCGTCGATGAGCATTCGTTCCTTGCCATTGAATGCCTGCATCGTGCGAACGCCTCTAAATCGGAATGGGACCAGCGCTACGGTCGTCTCCTGGAAGAGCTTGAGCGCCCCGAATTGCTGTATCTGGCCTTGCTGCTGCACGATGTTGGCAAGGGTGTGCCGGGAACCAACCATGTTGTGACCAGTTTGCAAATCGCGCAGAAGTGCATGGAGCGTCTGGGCCTGGACCCGGCAGAACGAGAAACCATAGAGTTCCTGATCGGCAGCCATCTGGAGATTTCAGCTGTTCTGCGTCGCGACATTTACGACCCCGCCACAATTCAGGCCTTCACCGAAAAGATGGGCACGCCGGAGCGGTTGAAGATGTTGTGCCTTCTTACCTACGCGGATATAAAGGCCGTGAATCCAGAGGCCTTGACGCCGTGGAAAGCCGAGAACGTCTGGCAGTTGTACATGGCTGCCGCCAATTGCATGACGCGAACGGCCGATCAACGTTTGCATGCGGAAACCGAGAAGGACGAAACTGTGGCCCGACTCGAGAGCATGGCGCCGGAGTCCGGCAAGAAGATCAAGGCCTTCCTCGAAGGGCTTCCGCGAAGATACTTGCGCACCTATCGCGCGGAGGAGATGCTTCGCCATCTTGAAATGGCAGGCGCGGTGGCCCATGATCCCATTCAAATTGATCTCCAACGTGGCCGGCATTGGTTCGAACTGACGCTGGTCACGCATGATCGTCCGTTTCTGTTCGCCAATGTTGCGGGCGCTTTAGCCGCCTGGGGCATGAATATTGTTAAGGCCGACGCATTTTCCAATGCGGCGGGGATTGTCGTGGACACATTTTTCTTCACTGACCGCTTCCGTACCCTGGAACTTAATCACCAGGAGTGGGCCCGCTTCGAGCGCAGTGTTGCCGATGTCTTGAATGGAGAGGCTGACCTTGATCGCATGTTGCGCGATCGGATCCGTTCAGAGTCGAAGAACGGCGCGAAGGTCAAGATCGACACCCGTATCGAGTTCGATAACGAATGTTCGGACGGCAGCACGCTGGTGCAAGTAATCGCTCAAGACCGTCTTGGCCTATTGCATCGGATTTGCTCGCGCTTCTCTCACCAGCACTGCAACATCGAAATTGCCTTGATTGACACCGAAGGGCAGATGGCGATCGATGTTTTTTACCTCACCTCGCGCGATGCCAAGCTTGGCCCGGTCCAGCAGCAGGAATTAGAGGCTGATCTGTTGGAAGAACTAAAAGCCGCCTAGGCATCCGCGCAGCCAGCAGTCACGATCATCCTGAGCCGCGGCAGGATTTTCGAAAACGCAGGCCTAATCGTCCCCTTTTAATAGTTGGCCGAGCGTGGCTTTGTGCTTCTCGGAGGACTCCTTCTTTTTTTTGAGGTCGGGAACAACCTGGGCCGGCCGAGGTTCACCAATCCGCTCGCGAGCCAGTGCCTTCACCGCTGCGACCGCCCGAAAAGGCTTAACTTTCTTTTTGCGAGTCATTCTGTTTTCCTGAGCTTGTCGCGGTACACAGCATTCCGGCCATCAGACTCTGTAGAATACTCTGAGACCAAGAAGGAAGAGCCAAGGAAAACCCATGGATGAACGTGATTTCTTTGATGAGCGTCCCGAAAAGAAGCCAGCCACTCTGAACTGCCCACATTGTCATCAGGCAGCTGAGTACGAAGTGACCTGGCTGGTCCGTACCAAGAAACGCCAGCTTGCCGGGCGTGCGGACGAACGGGACCGCGCCCGTTTTGCTAAGGCGCGCTCCTACATGATGCGAAAAGATGACGTCATGGGCTGCAAGAACGTCCGCTGCCGGAAACGCTTCGACATTTCTGGGCTTCAATCCGTCGTATTCACTGATTGAATCACAAGGTCCAATTCTTCATTTATACTGACGGGTTTGCTTTTTCGAGGAGCGCTGGTTTGAACATACTGGTATGCATGAAGCAGGTGCCGCAGAAAGATGCGCCGCTCAAGCTGAATGAAGCCGGAACCTGGATCCGCGAAGACGTCTCCTACGAAGTCAATGAACCCGATGCCTACGCGCTGGAAGAAGCGCTGCGGCAGAAAGAGAAGCACGGTGGAGAGGTTGTAGTCATCACCGCTGGCCCGGCGCGAGCGCAGCAGGTATTGCGCGAAGCCCTTGCCAAGGGTGCAGACCGCGCCATTCAACTTGAGGACAGTGCCTTCGTTGGTCTCGATGCATTCAACACGGCGCGCGCTTTCGCGCTAGCCATCAAAGACGAGCAGTTTGACCTGATCTTTACCGGCCTGCAGTCTGACGATTACGGTTTTGCGCAGACCGGCGTGATTCTCGCTCAACTCCTTGGCTGGCCCCACGCTACTATCATCATGCAGATTGAGAAGACGGATGCCGGAATCAAAGTCAAGCGCGAGCTTGAAGCCGGATTCTTTCAGTTTGTGGACATACCGCTACCCGCCGTTCTCACCATTCAATCCGGAATCAACAAACTGCGTTATGCGACACTAATTGGCATCAAACAGGCCAAGAACAAGCCTATGCGTAAAGTGACCATGGCCGACGTGCAATCGAACATTGGCACTAACATGCAAAAGATCGAGCGCATATACATCCCGCAGAAAACCAAAAAGACGGAGTATCTGGAAGGCAGCGCAGGGGAGATCGCAAAGAAACTAGTGGACAAGTTGCGCAACGAGATTCGAGTGCTTTAGCGGAAGATTTCAGCTGATAGCTGAATGCTGATGACTGACGGCTGTTTTCAGGAGGGTCAATGTCGGGCTTACAAATGATTCGCGAAGAAGAGGTCCAACTGGGTGGCGACGAAACTCGTGGATCTGTGCTTATGACTGCAGGAAAGTTGCTGCTCTGGACTGATCTCATCTTCATGGCATTTATTTACAGCGGAATCAAAGGCGGGTCCTATCTCTATGCCTTCTGGTTTCTGATTCAGGGCTTGACCGGACTGACGCTGCTGATAGTCGGCCGCATTAAACGCGGATCTTTGACCGAGTAACTCCGGAAAGACATGCCTGAAACAATTCTGGTTGTAGTAGAGCAGCGCGAAGGAAAACTGAACCGCGCGTCGTGGGAAACGCTCAGGGCAGGGCAGTCTCTTGCCGCTGAAACCGGTTGGACACTTGATGCTGCGGTTGTTGGTTCGGGCGTGGCCGCGATCGCTTCTGAGATCGCGGGCAAGAAAGTCAGTAAGGTTTACGCGGTCGAGGGTGCAGCACTCAATCCTTACACACCGGACGCATTCTCCTCCGCGCTGAAGCAATTCCTTTCGGAGAAGAAGCCGAAGCTGGTGCTCATGCCGCACACCTACCAGGTGCGTGACTTTATCCCCCAACTCGCCACATCAATGCAGCGCACCGTGATGAGCGACTGCATCGCCTATCGAAAAGATGGCGACAGGCTTCTGTTCACCCGCCAGATGTTTCAGGGAAAGTTTGCGGCCGACGTGAGTTTCGCCTGCGATGCGCCATGGTTTGTCACGTTTCAGAATGGCGCGTTTCGTGGAGATAAGGTCGAAGCCGGAGCCAGCGCTGCGCCGGTTGAAACCGTGCAGGTCGATGTTCCGTCCGACAAGATTCGCAACAAGCCCCAGGAAGTATTCAAAGAAGCCAAACAAGCAGTCGATCTGACCCAGGCTGAAATCATCGTCTCCGTCGGGCGCGGAATAAAAGAGCAGAAGAATATCGAACTGGCGAAGCAGCTTGCAGAGGCTCTGGGCGGCGAGATTGCGGCGTCGCGCCCCATCTGCGACTCGGGTTGGCTTCCCATGGACCGCCAGATCGGTTCCTCGGGCCAGACCGTCGCGCCCAAGCTCTACCTCGCGCTCGGCATCAGCGGCGCGATTCAGCACATCGTTGGCATGAAAGGGGCGCGTTCTGTGGTCGCGATCAACAAAGATCACGAAGCGCCGATCTTTGAGATCGCAGATGTGGCGGTGGTAGGAAATTTGTTTGACATTGTCCCGCCGCTGATTGAGGAAGTGAAAAAGGCACGCAGCTAATCCGATGCTTGTCTTCCGCAAACCTCCCCAAAACCTCTCTCGCCCGAAAATGCCTGCGGATGTTGTCATCGTCGGTGGTGGGCCAGCGGGGATGGCTTGCGCTCTGCGCCTTTCGCAACTCATCGACGAACACAATGCGAAGAATCCTGACTCGCAGCTGAGCAAAGAAAATATTTACGTTCTGGAGAAAGCCCGCGAAATCGGGCAGCATTGCCTCTCCGGCGCGCTTCTCGATCCGCGATCCATGCGCGAGTTGCTGCCGGAATTCGAAAAGGAAGCGCCGCTCGATGCACCTGTGTCGAAGGAAGCGGTTTACTTCCTGACTGAAAAAGGCAAACTGAAGTTTCCCATCACACCGCCGCCGCTACGCGATCACGGAAACTACGTCATCTCGCTCAATCGCTTTGTGAAGTGGCTCGGCGGCAAAGTCGAAGCTGCCGGAGTGACGGTTTTTACCGGCTTCGCCGGATCGGAACTTCTTTACGACGAGAGTCGCGTCGCCGGGGTCCGTACCGACGACAAAGGCCTCGACAAAAATAATCAACCGAAATCGAATTTCGAGCCCGGATACGATTTGCGGGCCAAGGTCACGATCCTCGCCGAAGGAACGCGCGGATCACTCACCAAGCAGCTGATTCAAAAATTCGATCTCGCGAAAGGTCGCAATCCGCAGACCTACGGCCAGGGAATTAAGGAATTGTGGGAAGTTCCCGGCGGCCGTATCGCACCTGGCGAAGTAATCTATACCATGGGTTGGCCGCTCACCTCGCGCGAATATGGCGGCGCCTGGATTTACGGTAGCCGCGACAATATCATGTCGCTCGGCTTCGTCACTGGCCTCGACTATCCCGATCCACGCCTCGACCCGCAGCGTGTGTTGCAGGAATTCAAGCGGCATCCTTTCGTGGCGAAATTGCTTGAGGGTGGCAAGATGGTCCGCTATGGAGCAAAATCGATGCCTTATGGCGGCTGGTGGGCGATTCCGCCTGTGGCGGGAGACGGCTGGATGATTCTTGGCGATTCTGCCGGCTTTTTGAATTCGCAGCGCCTGAAAGGAATTCATCTCGCGATCAAGAGCGGCATGCTGGCCGCCGAAACTGCATTCGAAGCTCTGAAAAAGGATGATTTTTCGGCAGCATCGCTCAGGTCCTTCCAGCAGAATGTCGAATCCAGCTGGATCAAAGAAGAACTTTGGAAGGTCCGCAACTTCCATCAGGGATTCGAACACAGCTTCTGGCGCGGAATGATTCACGCCGGTATTCAGCAGTTCACCGGCGGAAGGGGCGTTCGCAGCCGCTATCCTGGCACAGCCGGTTACACCCGCATCAAAAAGTTGCGCGATCTGCCTGCGGATGGCGGACCCGACGCGGGGCTGATCGGTCCCGCAAAAGGCGATGGCAAGCTCACATTCGACAAACTCACCGACCTCTATCATTCCGGCACAAAACATGAAGAAGACCAGCCCGCCCACTTGATCATCCACGATACCAACATTTGCGAATCGCGCTGCGTGCAGGAATTCGGCAGCCCCTGCCAGCATTTCTGTCCGGCCAATGTTTACGAATTGCTTGACGATGCGGCTGCCCCGAATGGCAAGCGCATCTCCCTGAACCCCTCGAATTGCGTGCACTGTAAGACCTGCGATATTCAGGACCCGTACCAGATCATCACCTGGGTCCCGCCCGAGGGCGGCGGCGGGCCGAACTACGATGGAATGTGAGTCCGTAGGCGAGGCGAAGCCTCGCTGAGGGTTCATCCCGAGCGTAGCGAGGGATCTCTCTCCCGTAGTCGCTGCTGAGTCTCGCGGAAAGCTCGCCCGCCATAGCGAGAGAGTCCCCGGCTCAATCACTCGGCTCAGGTTAATATGTCAATCTCTCGGAGATTAAAAGAAATGAAGAGCCTCGTTACCGCCGGCTTGTTTGCTGTTTGCTGCGTGGCCGCTTTTGCGCAAACGCCGGCCCCTGAACAGCCTAAAGCGCCCGCCCTCACTATCCCTTCCACCGGATTCGCCGGGTTAGACCAATATCGTGCCTCGCGAATCGCTGTTTATACCGATGACTACGGCCAGCTTGCGCGATATCGTGACGCCAACGCCGCTCTCAAGCCGGCCGCGCCCGGTGAGAATCGCGTAGTGTTTTTTGGCGACTCGATCACCGACATCTGGAAGCTGGACGAATCCTTCCCCAGCAAACCTTACGTCAATCGCGGCATTGGTGGCCAGACCACATCGCAGATGCTGGTTCGCTTCCGCCAGGACGTGATTAACCTGCAGCCCAAAATTGTCGTCATTCTTGCCGGAACCAACGACATCGCCGGCAACTCTGGCCCCATCTCGAACGAAGACATCGAAGCCAACTTTGCGTCCCTTGCTGACCTCGCCCGTGCAAACAAAATTCGCGTGATCTTCTCGTCAGTGCTGCCGGTACACAATTACACGCCGCGTTCACAGGATTTTTTCGCGCAGCGGCCGATGGATAGAATTCTGGCGTTAAATAAATGGCTTAAAGATTATTGCGCCGCAAATAATCTCATCTACCTCGATTATTTTTCCCCCATGATCGATGACAAGGGCCTGCTCAAACGCGACTTGGCTGACGACGGTCTCCATCCCAACAAAGCCGGATTTGCGATCATGGCTCCGATGGCAGAGAAGGCGATTGCGGCTGCTCTTAACGACAGCTCTCAGCATTCAGCAGTAAGAGCCCAGCCATGAATCGCCGCAATGGCTTCCCGCGTCTGGGATTGAGCTTGTTTCCTGCACTACCCGATGCGCATCTATAATTGAATTGAGTTTCCGACCGCAGTGGCCTTAGGGCATACCCAGGCCGAGGCGGCGGTGAGCGGTTCGCGGACAAGAGTGTCCGCGCCACACGCTCCGAGGGTGCCGGCGGAAACGCCTGCGCCTCCCGCTTCTTGCGTTTTGTGAAGAAGCATTGGAAAGGAAACGCTTGTCGGGATGTTTCCGCCTGCCGTTTTCCCTCCAGCTTGATCGTCGTTCGCCATGGGCTGATAGTTTTTGTGGATTTGGCCAACGACCAACGACCAGCGACCAACGACGATGCCTCTTATCGACAAATTCGGACGCGCCATCACCGACCTGCGGATTTCGATCACGGATCGCTGTAATTACAAGTGCGTGTATTGCCGGACCGGCAACGAGGGTGCGCTCTACGGAGAATTGCCGTTCGAAGATTATCTGCGCATGGCGCGCGTCATGGTGTCGCTTGGGATCACTAAGATTCGCCTGACTGGCGGCGAGCCGCTGTTGCGGCGTGGGATTGTCGATTTCGTTCGTGAGCTGGCAAAATTAAAACCTCAGGGGCTAAAGCCCCAGTCAGTTACCCGGACTGACGCGGCGCTGGAAGCGCCGCTCTACCACGCGAGCCCGGATCTCCTCGACCTCGCCATCACCACTAATGGTCATCTTCTCGCCGACATGGCTCAGTCACTGAAAGATGCCGGCCTGAACCGCATCACGGTCAGCATGGACGCCGTTGATCCCGACCGCTTCACTCGTATCACCCGCGTCCCAGGCGGATTTGATCACATGCTCGCTGGCATTCGCGGCGCTCGACGCGCCGGGCTTTGGCCGTTGAAAGTGAACTGCGTGCTCATGCGCGGCTTCAACGAAGATCAGGTGATTCCGTTTGGCATGTTCGCCCGCGAGGAAGGCGTGATTGTGCGCTTCATCGAATTCATGCCGCTGGAAGAAGATCGTGTTTGGGCGCCCTCGACCGTGGTCCCCCTGCAAGAAATTCTCGAGCGCATGTCGGAATACCGCCAGCTGGTTGAGATTCCACACGCCCGCAGCGAGACGGCGCGGCGTTATCGTTTTGATGACGGTATCGGCGAAATTGGCATTATTGCGCCGGTTTCGCATCCTTTCTGCGGCCACTGCAGCCGGATCCGCATCACCTCGGATGGCAAGATTCGCACCTGCCTCTTCTCCGTCTGGGACCACGATCTTTACGAACTCATGCGCCGGGGCGCATCTGACGATGAACTCGCGGATTTCATTCGCGGGGTGGTTCGGAGGAAAGAAGAGCGGCACCACATAGGCGAAGCTGATTTTGTGCCGGCGTCGAGGACGATGGTGCATATCGGAGGTTAGCTAAGCTATCAGCTAATCAGCCATGAGCAAAAGCGTTTAACCGCCGAGATCGCAAAGGTCGCCGAGAGAACCTCTATTACCGCTCATTTTGGTGTTACGTGTTCTCGGGTCCTTGGTGGTTTATGCTTTCAGAATCTCGAAGCGGCATATTACCGTGAAACTCTTTCTCCTCTGTGGCGTATGTCTCGCTTGCTGCGGTGCACGGGCCCAGCAAAGCTATCTGGGTTTTGACCGCAACGATTATCCCGGCGACCAGAACCTGAAAATCCTTCGACAGACATTTTCTTACTCTGGCTACTGGCTCAACAATCCTCCTGGCGCGACATCGAATGGCTGGGCAGGGAAGCGGCCTGTGCTGGAATCCGCAGGCTTCGGATTTCTGGTGCTGTTCAATGGACGGCTCGACAAAGAATTAAAACGCAGTGCAACTACACTCGCGCAATCGGATGCGCAGGCTGCGGTGGTGGCCGCAAGGCGCGAAGGCTTTCCCGCGCACACGATCATCTTTCTCGACGTCGAAGAGGGCGGGCGTATGCTGCCCGAGCAGAAGGCTTACGTTTACGGCTGGGTTGATGCTGTGAACGCGTCAGGATTTCGCGCTGGAGTTTATTGTTCAGGCATTCCCGCGAGAGAGGACCGCAAGACGACGATCATAACTGCCGAAGATCTTCGAGCCAATGCGCAAGGCCGTAAGATTGCTTACTGGGTCACGAATGACGTTTGTCCCCCCTCGCCCGGATGCGCGGTCCCGAAGGCACTGCAGGCCGGGGAAAGCGGGGTGGCGTTTGCCGAAGCGTGGCAATTTGTACAATCCCCGCGACGAAGGGATTTTGCCGCCATGTGCCGGAACTACAATCCTGACGGCAACTGCTATCCGCCGGGAATTGACCCGGCCAGCCATTTGCATGTGGATATGAACACCGCCACCAGTGCGGATCCATCAGACGGAAGGTGAAGTGTGACGCGGGCGCCCCCGGCCGCGTAGATCCTTCGCTGCGCTCAGGATTTCGGCTGCGGGGCTCCGCTACGCTCACGCCCGCAAAGCGCCTCAAGTTGCACTCTGCCCCATGAACAGTGCACAATATCTCTGCGTGCTCCCTGGCGGAATGTGCAAAATTAAAGTTCTCTTTTGACCGCTTGCCAGCATCGTATTTGTTGTAAGGATGCATTAGACGGCTTCAACATCCCCGCGGACTGGGCGCGGTTTCCGAGCTTAGGAAGTTTGTGAGTTCGGACAATGACGCGCAGTGAGCCCGCTGGAGCCGCTGAAATAGCTTTCAACATCCCCGTTCTGGAACGAGTGAGGTGAGCAGGTTATGCTGCCCCGCGCTTCAGAGCTGAAGGCGAGACAAAATGGCAACAGCAACTGCAGTTTGCAGTCTGGAAAATTATCTTGCACTTCCCGACCACACCATGGACGACCGCATTGCTGCGGCCCGTCGTGAACTTGGCCGCGACCTGGTCATCCTGGGGCACCATTATCAACGCGATGAAGTGATCCGCTTTGCTGATTTCCGCGGCGACTCTTATAAGCTTTCGCAGCAAGCCGCTGCTGCCGGCGGCAAGTACATCGTCTTTTGCGGCGTGCATTTCATGGCAGAAAGCGCCGACATTCTGGCGCGCCCGGGCCAAGCCACGATTCTTCCCGATCTCAATGCCGGATGCTCCATGGCCGACATGGCCGAAATCACCCAGGTTGAAGACTGCTGGGAGAACCTGGTCCGCGCCGGACTAACGAATGACGAAGGCGATGGCGTCACGCCCGTCACGTATATGAACTCTACCGCTGCGATTAAAGCTTTTTGCGGCGAGCGCGGCGGCGTAGTTTGCACATCTTCGAACGCAGCGGGCGCATTTCAATGGGCATTTGCTGGCGGCACGCGGACAAGAGTGTCCGCGCCACACGAGCAAAAAATACTCTTCCTCCCCGACCAGCACCTCGGCCGCAACACTGGATACAAGCTGGGCATTCCACTCGACGAAATGGTCGTTTGGAATCCCTACATGCTGAACGGTGGAGTGAGTCCTGAGCAGCTCAGCAAAGCACGTGTGATTCTGTGGAAAGGGCATTGCTCGGTACACCAGCGGTTTCTGCCCGAGCACGTGGACAATGTTCGCACAAAATATCCCGGCATTCGCGTGATCGTTCATCCCGAATGCCGCTGGGAAGTTTGTCAGAAAGCCGATGGCATCGGCTCAACCGAAGGCCTGCTGAAGATGATTCGCGAAGCTCCGTCAGGAACTTCTTTCGCAGTGGGGACCGAGATTCACCTGGTCAACCGCATGGGCAAAGACTTCGCAGCGGAAGGGAAGAAGGTCGTCTCCCTCGATGACTCCGGTTGCCTCTGCACTACTATGTTCCGGATCTCGCCGCAGCACTTGTGCTGGGCGCTTGAAAATCTCGTGGACGGCAACATCGTCAACCAGATCAAAGTCGCCGCCGACGTAAAGCACTGGGCACGCGTGGCACTGGACCGGATGCTGGAAATTGCATAAATCGTCGCCGGCTCTCGGTCGTCGGCAAAGCGGCACACATACTCTGCTTCATTCTCCTTCGTTCTAGAACGACAGTTTCGCTTATGCGGTCTTTGCGGAAGCCGACGACCGAGAACCGAGAGCGCGTTTCTTTGTGTACGACGGAGTAGAATAAATCCATCCCCATGTCCCGCACCTTTACCCTTGACGAAGCTCAAGATCTTGTCCCAGTCCTGGAGTCCCTCCTGCGCGCTGCAATTGATGGCAAAAAGCTGATTGAAGCAGCCGAGGCTGAATCTCAGCTGCTCGCGCATCGCATTTTCATGAACGGTGGCATGTCGCTGAACGTCGTCCAGATCGCGCGGCGCAAAGCTGAACGCGAAAAAGCCATCCAGCGCGTGAAAGACGCCATGGCGGAAATTGATGCCATGGGTGTTCAAGTAAAAGATCTCGATATCGGTCTGCTCGATTTTCCCTGCGAAGTTGACGGCCAGGTTGTCCTGTTGTGCTGGAAGCTGGGGGAAACCGCGATCACGCAGTGGCACGGGGTCAGCGAAGGCTTTGCCGGCCGCAAGCCGATAACCGAGCGCATCAGCAAAGCCAAGCGCGCGAACTAGCCTCTGGCCGCCAAGTTCCCAATCGCTTCGGGCTGTCGGTACTGCATTGCCACCCATAATTTCCCGCAAGTTCTTCAACAAAGGCCGTTCCAAACTCGAGTGCCGATGTGTCACACGTTGGTACAGGGTACGTTCGGGCATGGTTTTGCTCTGCTACAATTTCGTAAGCTGGTGGTGCGAAGTCCTGAGGACAAAAAGGCTTAGATATGCGGAGTTCGAAGCGGGCAGTTTTGCTTTGCACGGTGGTGTGTATTGCAGGAATTGGAGCCGGGTGCACGGGTTTTTTCGTGAATCCGACACTCTCTTCTCTCGCCATTGGCCCGCAGGACCAGACCATCACGACTCAGCAGACATTGCAAATGTCTGCAACCGGAACATACAGTGACGGATCCACGCAGGACCTGACTGGAAAAGTGAATTGGAGCTCGAGCGCGACCTCCTGTGCGACGATTAATTCAAATGGATTATTGAGTCCGGTTAAGACCGTAACTGGCATCTGCACAACCACAATCAACGCCGCGTCCGGCACTGCCACCGCAGCAACTACGACCGTTACAGTAACCGAAGGAACGCCAAGCTCTATTATGTTGACAGCTTCGACGACCACTCCTCAAGCGAACAGTCCCGTCACCTTCACCGCAAACGCAACTTTTCCGAATAGCGGCACGCCGCAGGACATCACCAGTTCGGTGACATGGATTGTTTCGGATTCGACAAACCTGACGCTCACTAACGGCAGCAATACAGGAACTCTTTCAGCCAACTCGGCTGGTCTGTCGATCACTGTGCAGGCAAGTTTTGACGGCGTTCTCAGCAACGTCGTCACCTTGAATGTGCAATAGGTGATTTCTTGCAAAGCGGCGGCGCCGATGCGCCGCCCGATAACGGGACCCGCGTCAATGGATTTTCAACCGGCCAGATCCAACCCTACACATCCCGCTTCTGACGGCACTTTTATGGTTTTCGTGCCGGTTTCATAGGGTGCGATTTTTATCGCAAATAGACCTGCAACTCCCGTAAAATAAGACCTCGTATTGGAGTGGACCATGCGTCTTGATTTACTCGCTTACGCCGGCCCCGATCAGGTAATGACCGTAACTTCCGGCATCGCCAGTGTTATCGGTGTCCTGCTGATTTTCTGGCACAAAGTGATGGCGATTTTCGGCAAGATAATTAACCGTTTTCGCGGTATTCCCGCAACCCCGACGGCTCCCCCGAGAGATACTCCCCCGCAGAGTTCCTAGGTATTGCATTTGCGCAAAAAAGTTATCGTGATTGGCCTCGATGGCCTTGAGCCGACGATTGTCGAGCAGATGCTCGACCGCGGCGAGCTGCCTAATCTGGCTCGCATCCGCGAGTCGGGATCGTACTCACGCCTCAAAACAACCTACCCGGCACAGACGCCGGTAGCATGGTCGTCGTTTGCCACTGGCACCAATCCTGGCGGCCATGGGATTTTCGATTTCATCTCCCGCAACCCAGCGACATATCTTCCCGACGCAGCTCTCAGCCGCTTCGAGCGTCCCAAGAGCGCCTTCGCCCCGCCGCAGGTAGTGAATCAGCGCAAAGGGGTACCGCTCTGGCAGGTGCTTTCGCAAGCAGGTATTCCAAGTGTTGTTCTGCGTTGTCCCTGCACTTTTCCACCAGACGAATTTCAGGGGCGACTGCTCGCTGGCGTTGGCGTTCCCGATTTGCGTGGCAGTCAGAATAAGGGCACGTTCTACACGCAGAACACCGGGGTGATCGCCAGAGAGAGCGAGCAGGTAGTAACCCTCGCCGCCGAGTCAGATATCAAAACCTATGTCATTGGGCCACGCAACACCAAGCAGTCGCCGCCTGTCGATACCAAAGCCGAAATTCGCGTGCAGGTGAAAAGAGAATCGCGCAGCCTGCTGATCGGGACCGGCGGCACTCCGGCGTGGATAGAAGTTAAAGAAGGTACCTGGAGCGACTGGGTACGCTTCAAGTTCAAGCTTTCCATGTTGCAGTCGGTGACCGGCATTGCGCGTTTCTACGTTCGGCGGCTTGAGCCACATCTCGAGTTTTACCTTTCGGCCGTGAACTTCGATCCGGCCGCGCCAGTGTTCCCGGTATCATCCCCCGGTACGTACGCCAAAGATCTTGCCGGGGGTATTGGTCTGTTTTCGACCCTGGGAATGGCCGAAGATCACAATGGGTTGAACAATGGCCGCTTCGATGAATGCGCCTATCTTGATCAGTGTGAGCTCGTGATTGCAGAACGCGAGCGCATGATGCGCTTCGAACTCGACCGCTTCAACGAGGGTTTTTTCTTCGTGCTTTACGATACGCCGGATCGCGTGCAACATATGCTGTGGCGTTTTCGCGATCCCTCGCATCCCGGCTACGAACCTGATCGAGCCAAAGATTATTCAACCCTGATTGAGCAGCATTATTCGCGCTGCGACAAGTTGCTCGCCCCCGTGCTCGACAAAGTGGACGAGAACACATTACTGATTGTTCTTTCTGACCACGGTTTCAACACCTTTCGCCGCGCGTTCGATACCAACACCTGGCTTCACCAGAACGGCCTGCTCGCCCTGAAAAACGGCTCTAAGCCGAGTGAAGAGTTGGGCGATGCGTTCGCATCTGTGGATTGGTCGCGTACTTATGCCTACGCCGTTGGTCTTGGCGGCATTTACTTGAACTTCAAAGGCCGTGAGCGCGACGGTATCGTTGAGGAAGGAACGGAAGCGGAGAAGCTGCGCAATGCAATTCAATCCGGGCTCGGTAGAATCATTGATTCCCACCCTCAGGCACCAGCGATTCGCAGCGTTTCACGCCGCGAGGATTTGTATTCTGGCCCCTATGCTGCCAATGCCCCCGATCTGCTGGTGAATTTCAATCCCGGATTTCGCGTCTCGTGGCAGAGCGCAGTGGGCGGATTCGCCAATTCGCTGATTGAAGACAATATGCGCAAGTGGGGCGGCGACCACATCATCGATCCGGAAGCGGTGCCAGGCATCGTGTTCATGAACCGCGTAGGAATTGGAGACACGGGCGCCCCCGTCCGTGTGATCCGAAACACGGACCTGGGTGGGGCAAACATCATTGATCTCGCGCCCACGATCCTGAATTATTTAGGAGTTCCCGTTCCTCAATCCATGGAAGGTACGAGCTTGCTCTCATGAAAATCTGCGTTCTAGGACTCGACTGCGCCGCGCCGGAGGTGGTCTTTGGCGATGAGCGCCTGGTAAACATTCGCCGCCTCATGGAAGCCGGCGTTTACGGCCGCCTTGAAAGCGTGTATCCCCCGATCACCGTTCCCGCGTGGATGTGCATGTGTACCAGCCAGGATCCTGGCTCGCTCGGCGTGTATGGATTCCGCAATCGCACTGATCATTCTTATGACAAGCTCGGATTCGCCAACTCAGCTTCCATCAAGGCTCTTGCCATGTGGGACCAGTTGGCGCGGGAAGGGAAGCGCTCCATCATTGTTGGGGTTCCGCCGAACTATCCTCCGCGGAAAATCAACGGCATCAGCATCGGATGTTTTCTGACTCCTGACACGGCCAGGAACGACTTCACGCATCCGGCGTCCTTCAAGACGAAGATCAATGAACTCGTAGGCGAGTACCCGGTTGACGTAAAGAATTTCCGCACTGATCGCAAAGACTGGCTGAAAGACGAAATCTTCAAAATGAGCGAGAAGCAGTGGAAGGTCGTCCACTGGCTGTTGAAAGAGCAGGAGTGGGACTACTTTCATTTCGTGGATATCGGCCTGGACCGCATGCACCACGGATTCTGGAATTACTTCGACGAAAAGCACGTGCAATTTGAGGCGGGCAATCCTTATCAGGACGCGATCCCGGAATATTACTTGTGGCTGGATGAGCAGATTGGCAAGGCGCTCGAATTGCTCGATGACGACACGCTGGTTCTCGTGGTCTCCGACCACGGCGCGCAGCGCCTTGATGGCGGCATAGCCGTCAACGAATGGCTGATTCGCGAAGGCCTTTTGGTGTTGAACGAATATCCGACGACCCTCACGCCATTCGACAAGCTGAACGTGGATTGGTCGAAGACGCGTGTCTGGAGCGAAGGCGGCTACTACGCGCGCGTGTTCTTCAATGTCCAGGGACGCGAGCCGAACGGCGTGATTCCAGCAGCAGAATACGAATCCTTCCAGAACGAAATGAAGGCGAAGTTTGAGGCCCTGGCCGACGACAAAGAACAACCGCTCAATTCGCTTGTCTTCAAACCAAAAGAGCTTTATCAAAATGTCCGCAACGTCGCGCCTGATCTCATTGTGCACTTCGGCAGGCTGTACTGGCGCTCCATTGGCAGCGTCGGTCACCCCGCGATTCACGTTCAGGAAAACGACACCGGCCCTGACGGCTGCAATCATGCGCAGTACGGAACTTTTATTCTCGCGGCGCCGAACTGCCCTTTGAGCGGCGAATACGAAGGTGCCCGCCTGCTTGACATCGCACCCACTCTGCTTGATCTCGCGGGCTATGAGATTCCTGATTCCATGCAGGGCCGCTCTCTTGTCGCTGGCCTCGAAAAGAAATCTGCAGGCGGAGATTCCGGCGACAGTGAAGGCGAAAAGACGATTCACGATCGTCTGGCGGGATTAGGGTACGTCTAGCCGCAGCAGGGTTTTCAATATCGAAACGATTTTCCAGCTATTCTGCACCGCTCACATCGGCTAGAATACTCGGCCATGAACAAGCCTGCATTGGGCGCCACCCTTCTCCTGATATCAATTTTTTCCGCTTGCGGTGGCGGCAGCATGTCCGTGAACACAAACCCGCCTCCGCCGCCACGCGTCGTGAACGCGAACGTGGCAGTTGATAACATTACTGCTGGTTCTTTCGACGTTGCGCTCTCCACGTCGTTTCAACCGGCTGAGTGGGATTACACTTTTTTCCAGACTTCGCTAGCTGCCAAAACCACGCTGCTCGGCAATTTGCAGCCCCACCACATTCGCCTGCAGGGAATCTCTCAGGGCGTGCCCCAGGGCGCGGCTGGTACGACCTCTACGAGTTGGGACTTCACGGTCCTGGACAGCATCACACAACCGGTGCTCGGGGTAGGAGATCACAGTCCGGAATTTCAGATCGCCAAGGCGCCGCCGTTCATGTACGTGAACAACGACAGCAGCCAGAGCTTCACGGACCTCACATTCACGCAATTCGCCGCATACTCAAAAAACCTCGTCCAGTACTACAACACCGGCGGATTCACTTCGTCCGGGGTGCACTTCCTTTCGCCGTCAGCTACGCATATTACGTGGTGGGGGATTTACAACGAGCCCAGCATCAACAATAGTCTCGATGCCACCGAATACACGACCATGTACAACGCGGTCGTTCCCGCGATGCAGTCCGCCGATCCAAACATCAAATACGTTGCCCTTGAACTCTGCTGCGGCTCCGAGGACTGGACGCAGACTTTCGCTGCCAATGTGAATGCCCGGGTGGACGCCGTCGCCAGCCACTACTATTCATCTTGCAATCAGAGGGACACCGACCAGCAGGTCTTCAATACTGTTCCTGGTTTCGCCAGTAGCGTGCAGACCATCTACAATGACCTCTCTACCAATGCGGCGCTCAGCAACGTTCCCCTCTGGATCACCGAAAACAACGTCAATGCCGATTTCGACAAAGGTGGCGGCATCAGCGCTTGCAACAACACTGCGTTCGTTACCGATAAGCGAGGATCAAGCGCGTTCTTCGCCGCATGGCGGCCGTATGTGTTTTCTCAGGTTGGCAGAGCCGGAGCGAAGGCCCTCTATCACTGGGACTTTGACGCCGACGCGCAATTCGGCGAAGTAGATTTCAACACCGGGAACCCGCAGCTCAGCTATTGGGTGGACTACTGGTTAGCGCAGATGTTTCCCTCGGGCAGTGGCGCGCAATTACTTCAGTCCACCAATTCCGACGGCTCGGAGATCGAGGTTCTGCCCATCATGAACACCGACGGCAGCGTGGTTGTCATGGTCGCGAACCATGCGGTCGCTTCAGCAACCGACAATAACGGAGATGGGCTGACCGCCAACGTCGCGGTTGACGTCAGCGCCCTGGGTCCGTTCAGCAACGCCACTCAGGTGTTGATTGACTCTTCGACCAATCCGGCCACTGGCCCAGCGCCGCAAACGATTTCAGCCACGTCTCCTACCAAACTGAGCTTGAATGGATATGGCGTTGCAATAGTTAAGCTGCAGTAGCGGCTATTGCTTTTTCTTTTTTCCGAACAGGCCGCCGATTGCATTGATGGCGCCTTGCGCGTTCTGCCCGCCCGGAACCTGGGATCCCAGGCGATTGCTCAACTGGCTGCCGACCATTCCTTTTACATCGGGAACGAACTTCGGGTCTGATGCCGTTCCCTGGATGAAGAACGGAATCGTGCCTGCATTGCCGCTGAGGCCTGCTAGTTTGGAGGCTCCGCTCACCACACTGCCGTTCAAACTCGCCTTCATCGTATAGTCCAACGCATTCTGCGGGCTCACCGTGCCGCTTCCGGTGACGGTTCCAAGCGCGGGCAGCACCAGGTTTACGTTTTCCATTTGAGTTCCGCTTGGAGCATAACGCACATTCGAGCTGAAATTCTGAATGGATGTATCGGGTCCGGTCTTGGCGCCAGTGAGAGCGGAGATGGCCGACATTTTCGCTCCCATATCGAAGCCAGCCAGCTTGGTGTTCGCAAGCTTCACTGGGCCAGCAATTACCACTTGAGCTACCGGCCCGGTTATGGTGAGATCTGCCGAGAGCATGCCCCCCTGCAGCGATGAACCCGATGGCAAGGTCACGCCGAGAGCAGGCAGCAGGGTCTGAAGATCATCGACCGGCATGTTGTCGGCGTTGAGCTTCATATTCAATACTGGCGTCGGCCCGTGTAGATCGAACGCCCCACTCAGGTTCGCGCTGGCTTTCCCAACAGAAGCATCGCCTTGCGTGAGCTGACCCGTCTGTTTTTGCAGCTCATAGACAGTCGCATATTTCATGCTGATCGCGCGCTGCGCGGGCGTGCCCTTGGGAGAGAGTTTCAGCTTGTCTGCCGTTGCGCTACCCGCACTCCGGGCCTGATTGCCATCCGATTGCACCGTGCCGGCAAAATTTACCAGGCCCGAAAATCCAGATGAAGGGTCAACAAAACCCGACTTTGCCAAGTCGAGTTGGTTGACAGAAATCTTTGCTTGCAGTGGGGTAAGCGAGGCGTCGGCGCGACTAATAGGGCCCCCAGTGCCATCCAGCTTTACGTTTCCTCCACCCGGCAAGTCTGCCGTCAACTCGAATGGGAACTGCGATGAAAACGAAAAATCCTTCACGCTGACATCTACATTTTTATAGACTCGCGGCTTTCCCGGCGCGTTTGTATCGGCAACGGAGATTTGTCCGCTTCGGATGTTCAGTTTTCCGACGGAAAGGTTTTGCTCCAAACCCTGTTCCGACGAACTCTTCTGCTCGGGCGAGGGTGCTGAGGCGGGTGCCGACTGTTTCTCCGGTGCAGGCTTATTCTGGGCGGAGTTTGACGGCGCCGGCTTTGATGAAGCCTCCGTCTGCGTTGCTGCTGGAGCAGCCCCGGGTGCACCCGCTTGGTTACCGAGCGAAGAGAAATTCCACTTACCCGCAGGCGTTCGTAGAAGCGTGACCTGAGGCCGGGTAAGTGTGATCTCTCGAACTTCAAGCGTCTTCGACATGATCAGCGGGATAACATTCACGCCAACGTTGAGCGCGTCGGCCTTTACGAAAGGCGTGTTGCCGAATGCGGGATCGTCGGCGATGGCGATATTATGTGCGGCAAGGCTGCCCGACCACAGCGAGAGGCTCAGATTTCCTACCGTCACTTTGCGGCCTAGAGCGTTGGTCAGCTCAGATTCGATGCGAGGCCGAAATGCGTTGACATTGATCAGGAATGGAAGAACGAGCACAATGACAATTAGAACGGCTACGATAATGCCTATCCATTTTAAAGCTTTCTTCATGGCTGGGTCCCCTCCTCTAGTTATAACTATGACTTCAGTCGGATGGTAAAACCTCGCAGGAAGTGGTCTCAAAACTCGATAAGTCTAACAAAACGCCGCATCTGACGTTTATTGGCGCGTTGCGTTCTACGCTGAACTGCTTGGTATGGCGCTTTCAGCGAGCCACCGGAGTTTCTGCATGCCATGCCGCTGGAACCGCGGTATTCAAAGCTTGATCCAGGTCAGCAATCAAATCGTCGGTATTTTCGATTCCTACCGAAAGCCGGATAAGTTGATCTGTCACGCCCATCTTTTGGCGGTGCTCTGCAGAGATCATTGCGTGAGACGTAAGCACCGGGATCGAAACCAGAGACTCTACTCCGCCCAGGCTTGGTGCTAATGTGAACAGGCGCAGCGACTCGCTCAATCTCTTTGCGTCATCGCCGCTGCCTTTAATTTCAAAGCTGACTACGCCGCCACCACCTTTCATCTGTTGTATGGCCAGCTCCCGCTGAGGGTGCCCTTCCAGAAAGGGATAATTAACCGATCTCACACCGGAATGGGCGGCTAGAAACTGCGCGATTTTCAGAGCGCTTTCATTCTGCTTTTCCACACGGACGGCCAGCGTCTTGATCCCGCGCAGCAACATGAACGCGGCGTGGGGGTCCATGCAGCCCCCAAGTGTGGTCCGATTTTGACGGATCGTTTCAATTAGGTCCCGGCGGCCCGCCGCGATACCACAGATTAAATCGGTGTGTCCGCTCAGGTATTTTGTTCCCGAATGCAATACCAGATCGATACCTGCCTCAGCTGGCCGCAGGTTAATGGGAGTGGCGAAAGTTGCGTCGATGAAAGTGGTCAGCTTGTGTTCGCGAGCGATTGCCACGACCTTCGCCAGGTCGACCACTTTCAACGTCGGATTCGTTGGAGACTCCAGATACAGCAGCTTCGTATTCGGACGAATCGCGCGCCGGTGCTGCTCGTAGTCGGTGGTATCGACAAACGTAGTTTCAATCCCAAACTTGGGCAGCCACGCTGAAAGAAATTTCGTAACTCCACCGTAAATGTCGTGCTGAGCGACGATATGATCGCCGGCCCTCACCACTGACAGAATGCTGCTCGTAATTGCGTTCATCCCAGACGCGAAAAGCAACGCGGCATCTGTGCCTTCCAGCTCTGCAATCGCACTCTCAACTGCGGTATGTGTCGGATTTCCATATCGGGTGTAGAACATGTCCGTGCCGGCGGCGCGGAGTTGTTGATCAGAGTCGGTAACTTGAAAAGTGGATGTCTGATAAATCGCCTGCGCCAAAGGCGCGTTTTGTTTATCGAGATTTGAAGCGCCGCGAACTGACTCAGTTTCCGGATGAAAGCGGTGACGCTTCATTGGCGCTCCTTTTGCTATTAAGGGTAACTTTCTCGCGGCTGCGGGGCAAGCGAAGGATGGCCGAGACTCCGTCTATAATTCCTTGCTTATGGAATTAGGTTTGAAAGGGCGAGCGGCAATCGTCGCGGGTTCCAGCCAGGGTATTGGGCTCGCCACCGCAGAAGCATTTGCGGCCGAGGGGGCTCGGATCGCCATGTGCGCCCGCAATGCGGCGAAGCTTGAGGCTGCGGCGGAGAAGATTCGTGCCCAATACAAGGCAGAGGTATTCACCCAAGCCCTTGACGTAACCGACGCAGCTGCAGTGGCTGGTTTTGTCTCGACAGTGGCTGACAAATTCGGCGGTGTGGATATATGCGTCGCGAATGCAGGCGGTCCACCCGCTAAAGCTTTTCTGGCCGCCACGATTGAAGACTGGCGTAAGGCCATAGAGTCGAACTTCATGAGCACGGTCTACTTCGCGCGCGAAGTAATTCCTCACATGCAACGGAAACGCTGGGGGCGGTTCATTACGCTGACTTCGATTTCGACGAAGCAGCCGGTTCCTGATCTTGTCCTTTCCAACGCAGTGCGGGCTGGGGTTGTTGGCCTGATGAAGAGCCTGTCCAATGAATTCGGCAAGGACGGCATTCTGGTGAATAATGTCGGCCCGGGATACACTGCGACCGGTCGTTTAAAGGAGCTTGCCAGCGCGAGATCATCATCGCAGGGAAAAAGCGAAGACGAAATTTTTGCAATGTGGGCGGCCGACTCGGCGTTGAAGCGAGTCGCCGAACCGCGCGAAGTTGCGGATACAATTGTGTGGCTTGCGTCCGAACGCGCCTCATACATCACCGGACAAACCATTCTGGTAGATGGCGGAGCCTACAAAGGATTGTGATCCATGAAGAAAACGACTGCAAAAAAGAAGCTTTCTTCGTCTAAGAACAAAACCCGAGTCGCTCTCACAGGAACCGTCAGCCGCCGCCGTGCACCTGCAAAGTTGCGACACTTGGCTTGGAATCAGGTCGAACGTGAGATCCTTACGCCGCTCTTCGAGCGCCAACTGATCGTTGGACAGGAAATCATGCTCGCACGCATTCTTCTCCGGAAAGGGTGCGTGGTCCCGATGCACAGTCATGAAAACGAGCAGTTGAGTACAATTATCGAAGGCGCTCTCAAATTTCTGATCGATGGAAAAGAGATCGTGGTCCGATCCGGGGAAGTGCTGACCATACCTCCCGATATGCCGCATGAAGCCATTGCGCTGGAGGATACGTTAGGCATCGACGTATTCCATCCTCCGCGGGCCGACTGGCTCAACAAGACCGACAGCTATCTGCGAAAAAAATAGCAGCGCAATTGCGCCGACCGAAATCCCGGGAGAACCCGCGGAATTTCGTCTGTTATTCTTAATCCTTCTTCGAATAACATGCCCGAGCAGGCCATCAAGCCGTTGATAAGTGTGTCGCAGCTGCGTTGCATTGGTTGCGGCAAAATCGCGCTACCCGATCGCTTTCGCTGCGAACATTGCCGCGACCTCCTCGAAATTATCTTTCCCGGATGGGAGGATTCCGGCCCTTCCGGGCTCGACGCTGCGGCGCTGAAAAAATTGTGGCGCGAGCGTCGTGCTTCGCTTGATGCGGCCGACCAGAGCGGTGTTTGGCGCTTTCGCGAAATCCTGCCGGAAATTGCGGCCGAACAGATCATCACCATCCGCGAAGGCAATACACCCGTTTACCAGTTGCAACACTGCGCGAAATCGGCCGGTGTAGAGCAGCTTTATGCCAAACACCAGGGCATGAACCCCACAGGCTCGTTCAAAGACACGGGCATGACAGTGGCCGCATCGTTCGCGCGGCAAGCTGGATATCGCTGGGTCGCATGCGCTTCGACAGGAAATACTTCGGCGTCCATGGCGGCGTACGCGGCGCGCGGAGGCCTGCATAGTCTTGTACTCATTCCCGATGGCAAAATTTCCTGGGGTAAGCTTTCGCAGTCGCTCGACTATGGCGCGATCACCTGCCAGCTCAAGACTGACTTCGACGGTTGCGTCCGCGTGCTCAATGAAGTCGTCGAGCGCATGCCTGTGTTCTTGTTGAACTCGGTCAATCCATACCGCGTTGAGGGCCAGAAGACCGCAGCCTTCGAACTGCTTGAGCAATTCAGCTGGGAAGCGCCCGACCACATCATTGTTCCCGGTGGCAATCTGGCGAACTCTTCGGCCATTGGCAAAGCCTTGCGCGAGATGAAGCAGGTCGGCCTGATTTCACGGCTACCAAAAATCTCGGTGATTCAAGCCGAGGGCGCGAACCCGCTGGTGCGATCCATACGCGAGAATGGCGGAGAGAGGTTGATCCCCGTCCACGCCGAAACCATGGCCACTGCTATTCGAATCGGCAACCCTGCCTCCTGGAAGAAGGCTCTCCGGGTCATCCGTGAAAGCGAAGGCACGGTTGAACAGGTGAGCGAAATCGAAATTGCCCTGGCCAAAGCAGAGATCGGCGCGGAGGGAGTTGGTTGCGAGCCCGCCTCAGCAGTCACGCTGGCAGGATTAAAGAAGCTGGTGAAGCAGGGATTCGTAAAAGCGAACGAAAGCGTGGTGCTAATTCTCACGGGACACGTCTTGAAGGACGCCGACTTCACTTTGAAGTTCCACCGGGGAGACCTATTCACGGGAATGCCGCAAGAGGCCGAAAGCAGAATGTTGAAATCTCACCAGCGCTCGCCACTGATTCTGGAACCGAGTGTTGACGCTGTGATCGAATTACTGCGCACGTCAGAACAATAAATGACCTTCATGGCTGACGATTTTTTGCAGAAACATGACTGAATTCAACATCATCCTTCCCGCAACATCGGCGAATCTGGGGCCGGCATTCGACGCTGCTGCGCTGGCGCTTGATCTTGCTTTACGGGTTCGGGCGACGAAGGCCAAACGATTTTCAATCTCCGCAAGCGGCCGAGACACAGATATCTGCGGACGAGTGGAAGGCCATCTTGTTCTTACAACCTATAAGGAAGTCCTGAAATCCGAGCGCAGGTCGGCTCCGCCTCTGGCTCTGACGATCGACAATGGCTTTCCTATCGGCAAAGGCTTTGGCTCCTCGGCGGCGGCGCGGCTGGCAGGTATTGCGCTGGCAGTGCACTTCGGAAGATTGCGCTGGACCAGTGCCCGCATCATCGGCGAAGCGTCGCAACGTGAACATCATCCCGATAACGCTGCGGCATGTTGGATGGGAGGGGTCACTGTCGCCCGCATGCTCGGACCAGTTGAGGCTCAGGTCATGCGCTTCGTTCCGAAAGGCAAGTGGCCGCTCATGCTTGCCATTCCTGAGGAAGCGCTGGCCACCGAGAAAGCCCGCTCCGTGCTACCCCAGGAATATTCGCGCGCTGACACGGTAGCTAACATTCAAAATTCGATGCTGCTGTTGGCCGCGCTATTTCAGGGCGACAGAAAATTACTGGCTGGGTCACTAGAAGACCGGATTCATCAGCCGTATCGCGCTGATCTGTGTCCGCTGCTGCCTGCATTGCAGAATCTCCCACCCAGTGCCGGAGTCCTCGGTGTGGCTCTTAGCGGTGCCGGGCCATCCGTCTTGATGTTCCTAGATCCAGAAATTCCCGTGGAAAAAACTAAAGCGAAGGTTGAAGCCCGATTGAGGGATCGTGGACTAAAAGGGGAGCTTGTACTTACGTCAATAGCAAAACGCGGCGGGGAAGCGTCATTTCTACGGCGGGCAGAGTAGCCAATATAAGTTTCACATTTTCAGTCGTTTATCTGACAATACTTCATCCAGTGCACTGAGTAATTGCCGCGCCCGTTTGGAACTATCGGTGCTACCGCCGTCCATCTTTCTCTTCAACAAATGATATTCGTCTGCGATATTCAACGCGGCGAGAACCGCAAGACGGGCTGTATCGACCGTGTGCGTCTGCTCGGAGACGGCCCGCATCTTGGTGTCCACGTATTCGGCAAGCCGCAAGATGTAATCGGGATCGGTTCCACGCAGGTTGTAACCCTGGTCGAAAATCTCCACGCGGACACTGTTGTTGCTGGCATCCTGCACTTGCGGCGGTTTCGTGGCCGTTGCCATAGAGTCGCTCCCTTGTCGGCTAGCTTGCCGCTGGCTCTTCCGCCATGCGGTCGATCTGCGCCAGCATCTTCTCGATACGCCCGCGAATTTCTTCGCGCTCTTTCCGCAAGCCGACCATCTCGCGGCGCATGCTTTCAACTTCCTCTTCACGCTCCTCGAGTTGCTCGCGCAGACGCTGGGCGTCCCGTTCGGCAATCGCGCGCGCCTCGCGGGCGGACTTGTATAGCTCAATAGTGCGATAAACCTTGTCTTCCAGCGCCTGAAAATCGTCAGCGGGAACCTGCGTGGATACCTCTTCGACCGTCCTTAAACTCATGATTGCTGCATCCTGGAAAGAAAAATTGAAGTCTTGAGCGCAGTATACTCCACGCGGCCTGTGGAGAAATCGGAAGAAAAAATCAGAAGGCGACATCAATGAACAAGTCAGAATGCAGAATTGAAAAGGCAGGAGCCAGAACATCCGAATAGCAGAATACAAAAGTCAGAAGCAGCGTGCGCTCCGAGGTTTTTACTTCTCCCTTCTCCCTTCTGCTTTTTAACTTTTGCCTTCCATCGCGGCTGCCATCGCATCCAGCGAAAGTGATCGCAGCAGGTTTCGGCGCATGCCGCGTTCTACTTCGGCCAGGCGTTCAGACGCTGAGGCGAGCCACTCGAACGTTGCGGACTCGCCAAGTTTCTGCAGCTCAGAAGCGATATCGGTGTTCCTCACCAGTTCGCGCGACCCGGAATCAAGGAATAAAAGGTCCTGCAACAGCGAATAAATGGACTGCAGCAGGAGTTCCAGCTTTTCGCGTCCTTCGGTCCCCGAACGATATGTTTCTGTGATTTTGAACAACTCAGTATGTTCGCCGGACCGCAGCGCAGTTCTTAGGATAGTAAGCGCGTGCTCGCGGGAGGCGGAATAAGCCGCCAAGTCAAACCTTCGTGCACGGCCGACGGCACCCTCTGATAAGCGTGAGACCAGCGCCCGCTGCGGAGCTTTCCATTCCGGGCGGTGCTCCGCCAGATATTCTTCGATCTCGGCGGTAGTCAGGGTTTGTAACTGCAGAACCATGCTGCGCGAGCGGATGGTCGGCAGCAATTCTCCGGCATTCTCGGCAAGAAGAAAGATCGTGGCAAACTCCGGCGGCTCTTCGAGGATTTTCAGCAGGGAATTAGCTGCCTCCTTCATAAAGGCCGCGTCGGTAAAGATGAATACCCGTTCCCGCGCCTCCAACGGGCGAAAATATATCGTCTCGATTACCCGCCGCACCTGGTCAACCTTGATCATCATCTGCGGCGGATCGGGAGGAATGACGAGCACGTCAGGATGTGTCTGGATGAAGAGGCGGGTTTCTTTCTTTTCGGTTTCCTTTAGCGCCTCGCGGGCATCGGTCGCCTCAGCGCAACGCGCGTCCAAGTCTTCCAGTTGCGCAATACGGACGCAGTTCGCGCATTTGCCGCAGAAGTCGGGGAGACCGTCCGTCGTCGCGTGCTCGAGGCAATTCATCGCTCGAGCGATCATCGTCGTCAGCGTGTACTTGCCCGAACCTGATGGCCCGGCGAGGATGACGCCGTGCGGAAAGCGGTCGCGCGCCAGCATCTCGCGAATACGATGCACCGTCTCGGCATTTCCGCGAAAATCAGAGAAGCCCATATGTCTCCTACAAGCAAGCCCAAAGCCCAAAGCCCAAAGCCCAAAGCCCAAAGCCCAAAGCCCAAAGCCCAAAGCCCAAAGCCCAAAGCCCAATAGAGCCTAACCGACCATTTCATCGGCGTTCCACTGCCGCCTGTCCCACGCATTTCGATCGCGTTATCGATCACTCTGGCCCGATGAACCCGCTCGCCATTCGCTTCCACTCGATCAAACTTTTTCAGTTCTTCAGTCGTGAGCCTCAGCCTGACTGTCCAGGTATTTCGAGTGCTTGGCTGGTACCAACCCTCGTAGCCTTTGGCCGACTTTATTAACCCCAGCAGAGGCGATTCAAAACGAAACGACGCCAGGGGAATCTTCGGCGCCCAGATTACGCCCGCTTCAAAGAACTCGAGTCCCAGCAGTTTCGCCAGAGAATATACCGGGCAAGCATGCGTGTGCATATTGAAGACAGGGAAGTCCGTCCATCCGAATGGCGCGCCGCCCGTGGTCTCGCCCGGCTTCTTGCTGTTGATGGAATTCAGCACATCGGGTCCGCTCCACGCTCTGTACCAAATGTCCGGATAGACCTCCGCGTGACGCGCGAAGGAATTCTTCTTCCATTCATCCCACGCGAGGTCGCCGTCCAGTCGAGCCAGCGCCCAAATCAGCGTCTGATTCAGCGACGGCCAGACGCCGCCATTCACCGACGTTCCCGGCTCCGTCTTCCATACGCCGTGCGTTTCCTGGTCCGGTCCGGCAGTCAGTTGAATCGCGCCGATTGGCGACGGACGCCGCAGTTCCTGATCGATACTCTGCAACAGCGTTTTTCTTTGCTCCTCGCTGGCGATGCCGCTGATCAGGGCCCACGGCTGCGGCTCAATCCACATGCACTTCTCGCCGAGCCAACCGATGTCCGGCCCGAGCCATGCGCGGCGAAACCACTTGCCGGCCCACTGTCCGCGCACTGCAGCGCGGTGTTGTTCCGCGGCGGCGCGGATCGGTGTAGTTACCCGGTCCTCATCTCCTGCGTAGGCGAGCATGTGGGCGTAATAATCCAACACGTAAGCTGCCATCGCCGAATTAAGTACGCTTTCGCCCCTCTCTACGCATTCCTTTACGTCAGCAGGCGGGACCCACGCAGTCACCAACGCATCATTCCAATCATCTTGCAGCATGCGCATCAGGCCGTGTTCGCCGGTCTTAACGTCCTGGGTCAAATGCTTGTAGCAGCGCGCAAGAAGATTGCGGACCGTGTCCCTCCCCGCTCCCTCGCCACGCAAAGCATTTGGGTTGGACCCATACACGGTTACCACCTCAGAATCGAGGAAGCGCACATCGCGTGTGGCAAGCACGTATTCGCTGACCGCCCAGATCAGCCACAGCGGCATGTCGCTGGTATTGTCCGAGACGGTCGGCATGGTCATGCCGTGCCCGACAATTCCGTAAGGAATTGATCCGTCGGGGCGAACCTCCTTCAGCGTATAGCGCAGCACACCCTTTACCAACTCAGGATCGCTGAAGATGAATGGCAACGCGTGCTGCAACGGATCGCGCGCCGCGCCCTGAAAACCCATCACATACTGATAAATACTGGCTTGCGAAATGATGTGCTGATGAAAAAAATCATCATAGGTGAACCCGCTGCGAAGGTAGTAATGGTTCCACGCGACTTCACGCTCCACCCATGGCTCGCTCTCCGTACTGAAATGTAAGCCACTTTTTTTCCACTGGGCGCTGGAGTCGCGAAGCGCGGTCGAGGCGCTCTGCCTGTATTTTGAGGTCAGTCCATCGAGGTCGAAACCCGATGTCTTGTAGCCGTAGAGAAAAGTCAGGGTGCGGCTCTCACCCGGCTTGAGCGAAAATCTACGTTCGATCAGCAAGCCGCTGTCCGGCCCGGATTTATCCAGATTGCCGTCGAGGGGATAGTCGAGGCCGCTGGGATGATCTATTCCTCCCGCGCCGAAGAAACCTTTGGCGTTGCTGCTCAATCCATCGGCGGGCGCATCGAGCGAAACCAAGAAAGTAGACGGCGGATTCAGATCTTCAAATCCAGCATTTTTCGGGACGTCTTTGGCAGGCGGGGCGAGAAATGGATTCGGTTGTTTTTCCAGAGATGCCACCATGCCCTGGAACTGATGTTCTTCAGCCGGATCCCTTCCAAGAAACTCTTTGATCTCAATCAGGCCCACGCCATCTGCCGCGCTCTTAAAGCGATGCTCAAACCGCGTGCTGAAGTCCCGTCGCAGCTCGTGCATGCTTTTGCCGCCGAAACTTTCCATGAACGAGCGAAACGAAAACTGATAAATTTGGCATCCCCAATACTCAATCCAGCGCAGGTTGACTTCGGTAGCGCTCGAGTTCGTGACTTTCACCTGCGAGATCAGCACCGGATCGTCGCCGAAGGGCGCGAAGATGACGTGATCAAGATCGTATTTCGTGCCATTGACCTTCTTGCGAAAATATCCAACGCCATAAATGCGGTCAAAATTCGTCGCGTTCCCTGGGTACGCCGTGCTCAGCAGGTCCTTTCCATCCGTCAGGTATCCAAAGCCTCCGGCAAAAATTCCGCGCTCAGGGGCGTGGTCATTTAGGAACTTGGGAGCGCCTTCATCCTGCCGCACCCGGACATGCCCGTAGTTTGAAGCGATCGCAACAATCCGATCATTTCCGACCTGGTGAATGTGTTCGGTGGAGGAAAGAATTCCTGGGTTGACCTGCGTCACCGCTTTCGGATCTTTGATCTGGTCGCAGGTGTACGCAAAAGCCGGAAGTCCGAATTCATCTTCGATCCAGCGACCGAAATAACCCGAGCCGTAGGGTTTAGCAGGATCGGCTGCGGCGGCCGGTAAACTGAAGCCAATATGCGGCAACATTTTCACCGCGCCAGCAGTCAGAGCAGCATTGCCTATAAACTTCCGCCGGTTAACGGACATCCTGAGTTCTCCCGGGCTCCAGCTCTAATCTGCCCCGAACAATATCCAGAATCTTAGCGTGTGTCTGGTCCGGCGTTCCGCGCGCGTCTACAACGAACACCCGTTCCGGCTCGCGCTTTGCGATGTCCAGGTACGCGGTGTGTACGCGCGTGAAGAACGCCCGGTTCTCGCGCTCGAAGCGGTTTTCATCAGCTTCTTCCGCCGAGATTCGCGCTTGGTTTCGTCGCCGCGCCCGCTCCACGCTAGCGGCGACGTCGGAATCCATCAGGATCGTGAGATCGGGTTTCAGATCGCCGCAGAGAATGCGATGCAGTTCAAGCACCGGCTCACTACCGAGTCTTCTCCCTCCGCCCTGATAAGCTTCGCTCGAATCGGTAAAGCGGTCGCAGAGGACCATCTCACCCCGTGCAAGCGCCGGCAGAATGATCTCCGACAGATGCTGGGCGCGCGAAGCGAACATCAGCGCCAGCTCAGCCAGGGGATTGAGGTGTGTAGTTCGGGTATCGAGCAAAAGCTGGCGAATCTTGTTGCCAGTCGCCGTGCCACCGGGTTCTCGCGTGACGGTGACGGGTAGTCTCGCCTCGCGTAACTTGCCTGCGAGGCGCTCCAGTTGCGTGCTCTTGCCGCAGCCGTCCAGTCCTTCAAACGTAATGAATGTGCCGCGCCGCGGGGTCACGAAAACGATGATAGCAGCAACTTTGTGTCCCGCTCTTTGGTGCTATTTCGGTTGTTTCCGCCCCCGATTCAAGCAGCCGACAGCGAGGCTAAAGGAGGGGTGCCTAGGGAGATCGTATCCCCCGGAGTGGTTCAAGTAATAGTCCAAGAAAACAGGTGGAAGCAAACAGAGTTGGAGCGGCCAGCGGGGTTGGAGTTGCTCGACGATCTGCCAAGGGCTGAGGTTTTGTTTATGAGAGTTGGGACGGACCAGGTTGAAGTAGAGCTGGTAGGTAAAGGCTTTGGCGAGGAAGTCGCCCCGACTGTGGAACGATTCCAGGTCAAAGAACTCATCTTCGACGAGGCGGTGAACGGTTTCCACATCGCTCTGGAAGGTGTGAGCGGCGGGAGGGATGCGAACGTGCTGGCTGTCGCCTAAAGCGGTGGGGAATCCGGTGGGGTGACCGCGACGATCGTGGCCACCGATGAACTCGGAGCCGTTGTCGGTCTGCCAGACCAGATCGCGCAGAGAGATGCCGCAACGATCGAGGTGCTGCTGGATACGGGCGGCAAAGATGGAACTGGCAGCCGCAGAACGGCGCTCGGCAAAAGCCCAGAACAGCAGGCCGCTGCGCACTTCGCGGGCGGTGTATTCGACGGCCGGCAGATCGAAAGCCTGGGCCTGCGGCCAGTAGCGGGGAATATCGTCGAGATCCTTGGTGTCGGCGGAGATCTGCTGAAAGACGCGCCAGGTGGCTTTGATGTGGGCGAGGTCTTGTTTGCGCTGATACTTGCGCGGTCGTTTTTTGAGCAGGCCATGATGGCGCCAGATGCGTTCCAAGGCACGATGACTGAGAGGAAGGTCGAACTCCCGAATAAGACGACGAGCTCCGAAGGTGAACAGCTGCTGGCGGAGTGCGACGACCTGCTGTTCGATGTCGGCGGGAGTCTTGCCGGGCTGGCGATGAGGGGCGCGAGAAACTTCGATGAGGCCGCGCGGTCCTTGCTGCTGATAACGGCGCAGCCACTTGCGCACAGTGGGAACGGTGGTTTGAAACAAGCGGGCGGTGGGTTTGATGCCGCGTTGTCGAGCCGACTGCACCAAACGCAAGCGATGATTGTAGGCGTCTCTCATCTCGCGAATCAGGACGAAGTAGGCGGTGGACACAGCGGATTGTAGTCCCGGTCGCTGGCCTCCCGGCTTTTGCGGAGCCGTCCGGCCAGCTCCCTAACGCGTTTCTCGCTCAAGCATTTTAACTTCGCTAGGGGGATACGATGTGAGTAGGCTCTACCACAGCGAGGCTAAAGGTGACGAACCCAATTTCCGCTGCTATATTCAAACGTTTGAATCAGAACCGCTTTTATTCTCGACCAAGGAGAACCTCGTGACCCTCGTCCGCTACGTTTACGGTGTGGTGTGTTCGATTCTGCTGATCTGCGCTCTTCCGGCGGCGGCTGCCGCTGCCCCGCACCTGACCATTGCTGTTGACGCAACTGACGCGCCCCGACGGATTTTCCACGCGCACCTGACGATTCCAGCGAGCCCGGGAACTCTGACTCTTTACTACCCCAAGTGGATTCCCGGTGAGCACGCGCCCAGCGGACCCGTCATTAATTTAACCGGACTGAAGTTCACGGGTAATGGCCAGATTCTAAAGTGGCGGCGTGCGCTCGACGACAACTGGACGGTCAACGTAGAAGTGCCGGCTGGCGTCACGGAAGTCAACGCAAGCCTCGATTTCGTGTGCGCGACCCCTGAGGACGCGACACTGTTCTCCTCGGGTGCCTCTGCAACCAATAAGCTCGCCATCATCAGTTGGAACCAGGTCCTGCTTTATCCGAAAGGCTGGACTGCCGATCAGGTCACGTATTCTCCGTCCGTGCGTTTTCCTTCCGGCTGGAAATTCGGCACCGCGTTACAGATCGCCTCGCACACGGGGGACGAAGTTCAATTCGAGCCAGTATCGCTTTACACGCTGGTTGACTCGCCCATCATCACCGGCGAATATTTCAAGCTTTTTCCCATGAATCCCGGTCAGGAATTTCCCGCCGAAATGGACATTGCGGCCGATAGCCCTGCCGATCTTTTAGCGCCCCCCGAAGTGTGGGAGCACTACCAGAACGTGCCGAAACAAGCAATCGCTCTATTTGGCGCCACCCATTATCGTGACTATCACTTCCTGTACACCCTGAGCGATTACGTTGCCCACTTCGGCCTGGAGCATCACGAATCTAACGATAGCCGGACCTACGAACGCACGTTGGTGGATCCCCAACTGAGGCTCCTGCACGCCTCGCTGCTGACCCATGAGTACGTGCATTCGTGGAACGGTAAATATCGCCGTCCGGCCGATCTGACTACATCTGACTATCAGCAGACCATGCAAGATGACCTGCTGTGGGTTTATGAAGGACTGACGGAATATCTGGGCGATGTGCTTGCGGCCCGAAGCGGGCTGTGGGACGCGGACCAGTACCGTCAGAATCTCTCTTACGTTGCGGCCTATATGGACCACCGTCCGGGAAGAACCTGGCGCAACCTGCAGGATACCGCCGACTCTGCCGCCCAACTCTATTACGCACCGCATCAGTGGGATTCCTGGCGCCGCGACACCGACTACTACGACGAGGGGGAGCTTGACTGGCTTTGGGTGGACAGCATCATCCGTCAGCAATCGAACGGTAAAAAATCGATTGACGATTTCTGTCATATCTTTCATGGCGCACCCCATACGCCCCCGCTGGTCAAGACCTACACCTTCGACGATGTCGTGAATACGCTCAACCAGGTTGTCGCCTATGATTGGCGCGGATTCTGGACCGAAAGGTTAGCCAATCATGGCCCCGGTGCACCGCTTGGCGGAATCGAAGGCAGTGGATGGAAACTGGTTTACGATGACGTGCGTTCGGACTACATGCGTGCCTGGGAGGACGAGCACCGCGAGGTGAATGCGTCTTTCTCAGTCGGTTTCATCGCCGGTGAAGATGGCGTCATCGAGGACACTATCGAAGGCTTGGACGCGGCCCGCGCTGGAATCGGCCCAGGCATGAAAATCATCGCCGTGAATGGGCGCAGATTTACCATTCAAGTCTTGCGTGATGCGCTGGCGGCCGAGAAAAATACCAAGGAGCCGCTACAGTTGATTGTCGACAATACGGATTATTTCCGCACCTTCAATCTCGATTACCATGGCGGAGAAAAGTACCCGCACCTGGTGCGTGAGGATTCAAAGCCCGATCTGCTCACGGATATTGTTCGGGCGCACTGAAATTCACAGCCTGTTCCCTGAAACCTCGGCATGTATTCAATCTGCTTCCACACCGGCGAACAGGTCCGTTTCCATCTGGATCGGTTGCGAATGGACCGTGGCGGCAAGATGAAACATTTCTTTCGCTCCGCGTTGCCGGACATTTGCCTCAAATAGCGGCCACAGCGGCCGCTGCGAGGTGTGCGCTTTAAAGGCGGCGATTTTCGTTTCCAGAACATTGCCGAACTCGATCACTGCGCTGAGAGGTGCAAAGGCAACGGGTTGGCGGCCGGGCAGGGTAAAGTCCGCCGTCCCGTAATAGAGCTTTTGGGCGCGGTGCGGCTTTAACCCTGAATCGAACTGGTCGGCGTATCGGTTGGTGCGTCCCGCCCACTGGAAGGCGAGAGTGGAAAACATGCCGGCCATCGAGTGATCGGGATGTCCTGTAACTCCCCCATCAGCTCCAAAGGTCAGAACGACGTGCGGTCGGAACTGGCGCAACTGCATCGTCAACTCATACACCACTCGATTCAATTGCTGCAGATAAAGCTGTCCGTCGGGATAATTCAGAACAACTGGCCGCGAAACTTTTAGAAGTTTGCAGGAGGCCGCAAATTCCGCACGCCGGATCTCCGCCAATTCCTGATCGCTCTTCGCGCCGTCACGGTGGGTTGCGGCCTGCCCCGGAGTCAGGCAGACCACGCTGGTTTCCAGGCCGCGCTCGGCATAACTGAGCAAAGTTCCACCAAAGCCGCCGGCCTCGTCATCGGGATGGGCGGTAATGCACATCAGTCGAAACATGCCGGAATTGTATCGGATGTGCAGACCTTCGCAGAAATCATGCAACGTATTGCGCGAAAATCGGCTTTTCGCACGAAATCTGCCGATTTGCCGCGGGCCGTAGAAAAAGCCTTTCACGAAACTCTGCATCCAAAATAGAATGTCGCAGTCAGGTACTCCCGCGGTGGCTGACGTCTGATGGCTGGGGGCTGACCGAAGCTCATGCACATCCTCATCACCTCCGACACGCTGAACGGCAACTGGACTTACACCCGGGAACTGGTGTCGGGGCTGATCACTCGTGGACTGCGGGTCACGCTGGTCAGTTTCGGCGATATACCTTTGCCCGAACAAACTACGTGGATGGATCGGCTTTACGGGCTCAGTTATCATCCCACCGCCTTTCGGTTGGATTGGATGGAAGGCGGCCGCCACGATTTTACGGATGCGTCCGCCTATCTCTGTTCTCTCGCGAGAGAAATCAGGGCAGACGTTCTTCACTCAAACCACATTGGCTATGGGGCATTAACCCTTGCGATTCCCCGTGTAGTAGTGGCGCAAGGTGATTTGATCACTTGGTGGAAAGCGGTCCACGGACGCGAACCCAAAGAAAGTGACTGGTTGCGCTGGTACCGCCGCACCATCGCACAAGGGCTCGCCGAAGCATCTGCTGTGGTCGCGCCCAGTGAGTGGATGCTGAACTCCATTCGCTCGTCCTATTCCGGGGGAACGCGGGAGATTGTGATCCACAATGGCCGCAATCCAATTTTTTTTAATCCATACGTGACGAAGGAGGATGGAGTATTGGCCGTTGGCCGCCTGCTCGATCCTGCCAAGCAGGTCAACCTGCTTACTCAGGAGACTCACCCGGTTCCGGTGTGCATCGTCGGTGACGACGCGAGTGAGCAGGCATCGAAGCTGCCGCTGCGTGCCGATGTCCGGTTCAGCGATGGAAACACCGGCGTGGCGCTTCGGGGACCTCAGTCTGAAGCACAATTGCGCCTGCTTTACAGCAAGGCAGCGATTTACGCCGGCACATCCCGTTATGAACCTTTTGGAATGACCGTTCTCGAAGCAGCACTTTCCCGGTGCGCTCTCGTCCTCAATGACATTCCTTCCTTGCGCGAGCTTTGGGAAAATGCCGCCGTCTACTTTCGCGCGAACGATCCCGCCAGCCTTGCCGATGCAGTTCGAATTGTAAGCAGCGATGCGCAGATGCGCCGCAATTTCGCCAACCGCGCCTTTCAGCGGGCGCGCGAGTGCTTCAACGCTCATCGCATGACCGACAATTACATTCAGCTCTATCGCAGTGTTCTCGCTCGCAAAGCCTCCGCGGCATAACCGTGCTCCTTCAGGCGTAGCGCGTGCTCCTCTGAAACTGATATCTTTCTAGGTTGCTCATATTGTTTCGGAGGCATCATGGCTGCCGTCAAGATTACTGTCAGGAAAAATGGTCCTTATCGCGTCGAAGCTCCCGAAGGTTCAGTCGAACTGGTTGACGCCGACGGAAATAAGTTTGATCTGACTGGAAAGCCGGCGTTTTCGCTGTGCCGCTGCGGCGGGTCCGTCAACAAGCCATTCTGCGACGGCACCCATAGCAAGATTGGATTTCAAGGCGCGGAAACCGCCGTCCGCAAAGCGGATGAAACAGGGAATCCGCAATCATAAAGGCTGTACGAGATTGAGACGGGGGCAATCATGGGAGACCCGCAGGACAAGGAACTCGGGATGCACCGCGACATCACCCGTCGCGATTTTCTCAACGGCGTGGCTCTAACGGCTGGGGCTGCTGTTATCCCCCCCACGTTCTGGCAGCGTTGCAGAACAATAATCACCCTGAAAAATCACCTGAATATTACCCTCCGGCCCTCACCGGCCTGCGCGGCAGCCATGTGGGATCGTTTGAAGTTGCGCACAGCATTCGCGATCATGAATTCTGGAAAAAAGCTCCGAAGCCCGTCACCACGGGAGAAAACTTTGACCTGATCATTGTCGGAGGCGGCATCAGCGGGCTTTCGGCCGCCCATTTTTTTCGCAAGGCCAATCCAAATGCGCGCGTACTGATCCTCGACAACCACGACGACTTTGGCGGACACGCCAAGCGCAACGAATTCACGGTCGGCGCATATAAGCGGCTGGGATTCGGGGGAACTTTCTCGATCGAGAGCCCTGCACCTTACAGTGTCGTGGCCAAAGGCTTAGTCCAAGAACTCGGGATTGATGTGAGCTCGTATCCGAAATACTTTGCGAAAGGCCTTTACCGATCGCAAGGCCTCCTGCCCAGTGTGTTCTTCGACAAGGAAACCTTTGGATCCGATGTGCTTGCGCCCGGAGCCACTCCTTTCGAATCGGGCGAGACTGGCGAGTCAAGTTTCACGAACTCGACTGAAGCCTGGAACCGGTTTTTGAAAATTGCTCCCCTCTCGCCAGCCGCAAAGCAGGATTTCGAACGCCTCCGCCACGATTCCAAAGATTACTTTCCCAGCCTGAGTTCCGACGAGAAGAAGGCGAAGCTGGCAACCATCAGCTATGCCGATTACCTGACGAAAACCCTAGGCGTGAGCCAGGAGATCGTAAAGCTTTATCAGGCAGCCCCGCATGGATTATTCGGCGTGGGAATTGATGCAGTCTCAGCACAGGACGCGTGGGGCCTGGGTTTTTTGGGCTTCTCTGGATTGAAACTCGCTCCCGGTGCAGGCAAGGGAATGAACCGCGACTGCATTCCCAATGAGGAAGCGGAGAAATACTTTTTTCATTTTCCCGACGGCAACGCCTCCATAGCTCGTTTGCTGGTCCGCAGCCTCATCCCGGATGCGATCCCGGGACAGTCGGCAATAGATGTTGTTTCTGCAAAAGCCAATTACGCCAAGCTGGACGATTCGGCTTCGTCCGTCCGCATTCGTGTGAACAGCACAGCGGTTCGCGTTCGACACATGGGAGACGCTGCGACGGCCAAAGAAGTTGAGATCACATATTCGCGCTTCGGCAAACTTTATAGCGTTCGAGCGCCGCATGCGGTCCTCGCCTGCTGGAACATGGTCATTCCGTACATCTGCACCGAGTTGCCTGAACAGCAGCAGCAAGCGCTGCATTCGGCGGCGAAGGTTCCGTTGCTCTACACCAACGTCGCGCTGCGCGACTGGACATCATTCAAAAAGCTGGGCGTGAGCTCGGTGTATTCCCCTGGCTGTTATCACTCCGCGTTTACGCTCGACCTGCCGGTGAGCATCGGCGATTATCACTGCGCACAATCGCCTGACGAGCCGATCGTCGTTCACATGATGAAGACGCCGTGCCACCCAGGATATCCGGCACGCGATCAGCATCGCATGGGCCGAATCGAATTATTCACCACCGATTTTGAAACCATGGAACGGAAGATTCGCGATCAACTGGCACGCACACTAGGCGCCGGTGGCTTCGATCCCGCCCGCGACATCGCTGCAATAACCGTGAATCGCTGGCCTCATGGCTACGCCTATGAGTACAACTCGCTCTGGGACAAGTTCTGGTTGGAAGGTGGCGAAACCCCATGCGAGGTGGCCCGCAAGCCGTTCGGGCGGATTGCGATCGCGAACGCTGATGCGGGCGCATACGCCTACACCGACGGTGCCATGGATCAGGCCTGGCGGGCGGTGCAGGAACTCAATCGAGGAAGAAGTTAGATGTAAGGATGCAGAAGTAAGATGATCACAACTTGAGAAATCTACGAATGCAGAATTTACGAATTGTAGAATTGACAAATACGAAACTTGCAATTCACTTACTTTACGATTCCGAATACTCAAATTCGTCACTTAGCAAATGCGACAATTCGAAAATTTACTTTTCTGATTTCTTCCTTCTGCCTTCAATGTATCGTTTTCGTCTTCCGCGACATGTAATCCATCAGCAGATACTGGCCCAACGTATAAGGCGTGGTGAAGTATGCTTTGCCGCGGCACATCTCGGTAACTTTCTGCACGAACTGCACCAGGCCGTAGTCGGACGCCAGCATAAATGTGTTGATCATCACGCCCGCGCGCTTGCACTTCGAGACTTCCTCGAGCGTCTGGCTGACCACCAGCGGATCTAGCCCGAAAGCGTTCTTGTAGATTCGCCCGTCTTCAAGGGTCAGGGCGGATGGCTTGCCGTCCGTAATCATGACGATCTGCTTCATGTCCTTGCGCTGGCGCTGCAGGATGCGTTGCGCCAAGCGGAGCCCCTCGCGGGTGTTGGTGTAGTAGGGCCCGACTTTCACGCGCGCCAGTTGCGATAGCGGAATCTCCTCCGCTGAATCATGAAAGAGAACTAACGAGAGGGAATCGCCGGGATACTGTGTTCGCAATAAATGTGAAAGGGCCATAGCGACTTTCTTGGCTGGCGTAAATCGATCTTCGCCGTACAAGATCATCGAATGCGAGCAGTCGAGCATTAGCACCGTCGCGCACGAAGACTGATACTCACACTGATGTACCTGAAGATCTTTGTACTCGATATTCAGCGGAAGTGTCAGTCCCTCGCGCTGAATCGCGCTCGACAGTGTCGCGGTGATATCCAAATTCAGCGTGTCGCCGAATTCATACTGCCGCGATGATCCACTGGCCTCGATTCCCGTTGCCAGGTCACGGGTGTCGTGGCGTCCGAAACTGGATTTGCCCAGGGAACCGAGCAGGTCGCGCAGCGTCTTGAACCCCAAAAAATCCAGGCTTTTATCGGTAATTTCAAACCGCGCCTGCTGCTGCGCATCGCCCACCTGCCCGCCGACGCTCGACTGCTTCACCGGATCATGGGGCTGATCAATGCTGATGTAGTCTTCCTGCTGCATGCGCTCGATCAGTTGCTCGATCAGTTCTCCCAGTGATCCTTCAGCCTGCATCTGCTCTAACTGTTCGCGGAGTTCGCCGTTAAGCAGGTCGCCATTCATCAGCGCCTCTTCGATTGCGCGTCGCAACTCATCCAGAGTCTGTTCGCCCTCAGGCTGGTCGTAGTAGGAAAAATAATTCTGGAACCCGCTCTGCAGCAGAAAATCCGAGAGTGCGCCGAGCAAGTCCTCCATGCTCATTTCGCCGGCCGGATCAGGAACGTATTTGGTGTAGCGAATGCGTTTCATAAAGCCTGTCGTCGGTCGTTGGTCGTCAGTCGTTGGCCTTGCCGAACGCGAAGACTCTGGATTGAGCCCAACGACGAACGACCCACGGCCAACGACTCGAGTTTAGTTCAACGGCCTTCTCGGCCTGTAAGGGATGTCTTCACGCTCGAATGGCTTCTCCGGCGCACGCGGTTGCTTTTCTCCGGCAGTGAATACCCGCTCTTCGTTACGGCCAATGCGCTTATGCGCGTGCAAGCCTTCGAGCACGAATTCGGCGGCAGAAACTTGGACTTCGCCGCTGTCTTTCGGCCCAACGTTTACACGCGTCAGCTTGTCCATCAGGCCCTGGATGCCACGCAAGGATTGCAATACATCAGCCGCCGCCGCGCCCTCGGCAACCTGCATTTCGCCTCCAAGGTCAAACCATTGCACTACCTGCTGCATGTTCGCGCCGCTGAAGTACTGGTCGTAAGTTTTAGCGATGGCGGTTCGAATCAACTCACGGCCTACATAGTCGGCGCCCTTCATCTCGCCTTCATACTCGAGCTCAAGCTTGCCGGTGATCGCTGGAAGGGCGGCATAGATGTCGCTGATCCTCGGAACGACCACTCTCTCATCATGACGAATGGCGCGCCGCTCGGCGTTTGAAATTACGTTCTCAATGCAGGAAATCGGCAACCGTTGGCTCACGCCCGAACGCTTGTCAATCTTCTTATCTTCGCGGGCTGCGAATGCGACACGTTCAATCACCTCCCGCACATATTTGGGAATCACAGCCTTGTTTCCGTCGCGTGCCGACCACGCCTCCTGCGCCGTGATGGCAATTCCTTCTTCAACGGTCGCAGGATAATGCGTGCGAATCTCAGAGCCAATGCGGTCTTTGAGCGGCGTGATGATCTTTCCCCGTGCGGTGTAATCCTCGGGGTTTGCGCTGAAAGCCATGGCTACGTCCAGCGGCAGGCGCACGGGGTAACCCTTAATCTGCACGTCGCCTTCTTGCATGATGTTGAACAATCCGACCTGAATCTTCCCCGCCAAGTCGGGCAACTCGTTGATAGCGAAAATGCCACGGTTGGCGCGAGGAAGCAGGCCATAGTGGACCGTCAGTTCGCTGGCGAGTTCGTGTCCGCCTCGCGCGGCCTTGATAGGATCAATGTCGCCGATCAGATCGGCGATGGTCACGTCGGGCGTGGCAAGTTTTTCAACGTACCGTTCTTCGGGCGTTAGATATGCAATTGGGCTGCTCTCGCCACACTCGGCAATCAGGTCACGGCAACGGCGGCAAATCGGATCGTACGGATGGTCGTGAATCTCGCATCCGGCAAGATAGGGCATATGCGGATCGAGCAGGGAAGTGAGTGCGCGGAGAATGCGGCTTTTCGCCTGCCCGCGCAGTCCAAGCAGAATAAAGTTATGGCGGGACAGGATTGCGTTGACGATCTGCGGCACCACCGAATCGTCGTAGCCAACGATCCCCGGAAAAATTGAAGCCTCGCCATTTGTACGTAAGTGCGTAACCAGGTTGTCGCGCATCTCGTCTTTTACCCGGCGGGTTCTTAAAGTGTTTTCTGAAAAAGGACTTCGGCGCAATTCGCCAAGCGTTCGAGGGAAACTCATCGAATAGGACTCCGCAGAACCAGCAACTAGGCCGATTATACGCCGCGATGACCGCGACGAATCGTACGCCGGAAACTTAATGCACGTGCCCATTTCCGCCCGCTTTGCGCTTGGCGCGGGCGCTTTGCTGCAGCGCGGGCAGGATGCGCTCAAAGAAGGTGATGATCGACCGAATGCGGTCTGCCTCAGAGTTCATTTCCAGAAGCGTTTGCTGAAAATCAGGATCAAAAGGAAGCGACCCCGCCAGGCGATAGGCGAGCTGCGACGAATCGGTTTTCTGGGTATCCTCCGGCTGCGCTCCCGCCAGTTCCATAATTTCTCCGTGCAGCCGTAGTGCGGTTGCCAGGTCCGGACCAGGCGCAGGCTCGTTTTCATCATCGAGATAAATTACGTCCGCCTGCAAAAATGACCGCTCCTGATTCAGTTCAAGCACTTCAAACCGCCGCTTGCCCTCAGTGAGGATGTCCATGCGCCCATCCGGATAAGTCTTCATTACGTTGATGATCTCCGCCGTGCAGCCAATCGAGGCCAACGCCTCTTCCTTACTGCGTACGATTCCAAAATGACGGTTTTGGGTCAGGCATTCGTTAATCATTTCTTTGTATCGCGGTTCAAAAATGTGCAGAGGCAGCGGCACTGCCGGTAGTAGAACCAGGTCGAGAGGAAATAGTGGCAGCAGCGCGCTCATGAAAGGTCTGCCAACCAAGGTCTTGGCGTTGTTGGCTTGCATTCGATTCTACCCCGCCTTGACTTGATTGGCTGTTAAGGTTACAAACCCGCATGGCATCTTTGGATTCAACAGCAGCTTCGCTCTCAGGCAAAGTGGCAGTGATCACCGGCGCTTCCATGGGAATCGGCGAGGCCATCGCCGAGCTCTTCGTCGAGCAGGGTGCGCGTGTGGTGCTGCTGTCGCGAGACTCCGGCCGCGTAGAAGCAGCTCGCGCTCGCATCGGAAAGTTCGATCAAACCCTGGCGCTCGCCTGCGACGTGCGAAATCGTGAAGAAATCGATCGCGCCATCGGACTTACTATGCATCATTTTCAACGCATCGATGTTTGGGTCAATAACGCGGGACACGGGATTCTCGATGCTGCCGCCGCGGTAAGCATGCCCAGCGTCCGCGAGACGTTCGAGACTAATTTTTTCGGTGCCATGGAGGCCATGCAGGCGGTGCTGCCCATCATGCGACAACAAGGCTCAGGCGCAATCATCAATATTTCCAGCGTTGCGGGGCACATTCCCATACCTTTTCACGGAGTTTACAGCGCGACCAAATTTGCGATGAACGCGCTTGGTAAGGCCGCCCGCATCGAGTTGTCCGCCGCAGGAATCAATGTGTTGACCGTGTGTCCCGGCTATGTGCGCACTGAGTTCGCGGCTAACGCCATCAGGGGAGTGGAGCCAAAGCGCGTGCGCCCGAAGGCAGCGCGTGGTATCGCCGCAGAGCGCGTGGCTCGCGCCGTGCTGCATGGATATCTCAAGAACAAAAGGGAAGTGATCGTGCCCTGGACGATGATCCCAGTGGTGAAGCTTTACCAACTATTTCCCGGACTCGTGGAAATGGCGATGACAAACATGGCGAAGAACACCGATTGAGCGTGTCATGAAGCCTGGCCCTAGGTTCGCTGCGTACCCCAGTTTGAAGGATGTGGCCACGCTGATCACCGGCGGCGCTACCGGCATTGGCGCGGCCCTGGTCGAGCACTTTGCCGTGCAGGGATCGCATGTTGCGTTACTCGATGTCGACGAGGCCGCTGCCGGCAAGCTGATAGAGGCAATCAGTCCACGAGTAGCTTATTCACCCCTTTTCCTGCCTTGCGATCTGAGAGATATCGCGGCGCTACGCGTGGCAGTGAAGGAAGTTGAATCACAGCTCGGGCCGATTCGGATACTGGTGAACAACGCCGCTAACGATGATCGTCACAGGTTTGCCGAAATCACGCCCGAATACTGGGACCAGCGTATGGACGTAAACCTGCGCCACCATTTCTTTGCGGCGCAGGCAGTCGTCCCCGGAATGACGCGTGCGGGTGGCGGGTCGATCATCAACATGAGCTCCATCGCCTGGATGATTCCGTCAACGGGTTTGCCTGCATACGTGACGGCGAAAGCTGGAATTGTTGGGTTGACCCGCACGCTGGCAAAAGAATTAGGGCCTGCGAATATTCGCGTGAATGCAGTTTCTCCAGGTGCGATTATGACCGAACGCCAGCGGCGCCTGTGGATGACGCCGGAGTACCTTGCGGAAATCATGAAGCGCCAGAGCCTGAAACGCGAACTGCTGCCGGACGATGTTGCGAGGCTGGTTCTGTTTCTGGCCTCAGACGACAGTTCTGCGATTACAGGACAGAATCTTGTGATTGACGGTGGGTGGGTGTGAGGCTAATTGGCCAGTTGAATCCAGTATTCGAGAGGGCTGAGAGCTGAAAGCTGATGGCTGAAAGCTATCTGCCGATCTCGTCCAGCATTCCCTGCATCTCCGAGGCGGCATGCGAATCGCCCTTGCGTTGGGCCGCAGCGATTCCGTTTTGGAGCATCGTCTTCGCCTCATCGATACGGTCAACTTTGACCAACGTTTGAGCTGCCATGAAATATCCGGCCGCATAGTCCGGATTAGCCGAAAGCAGCTTACTGAATTCTGCCAGCGCTGGTTCAGTCTGTCCGGAATTTGCAAACTCCATCGCCAGGCCATAACGCGCGAATGCATTGTTGGGGTCTTGCGAGAGGACTTCGTTGAGGGTGGCGATGCGATCCATGTGGATAACCAGTTTATCTTTTCCAAGGGACTAGTAGGTAGAATCAGGTGAACCGAAAGAGGAAAAATTTGGCCTGTCCATTTTTTTCGCCCACTGAACGCGCCGACGACATCGCTCTGCCGCATCCGGCAAGGCTGCCGCTCGGTGCCTCCTGGCGGGGAACCTGCGAAGCACCCGGCCACGAGACCTGCACTCCGGCTAATCACGAGCTTGAATCGTGCAATTTGGGATATGCCCAAACTTGCCAACGTCTCCCGAAGGAACGCAGTTGCGACGCGGTCCGCTTTGGCGTGACTCGCGATGCAGGCACCTTGATTTCTCTGCGCTACGTTATGGAAACTGCGCACCAACCTGCCGGAGATGGTTCACTAGAATACGATCGTGCTCTAAACAGCTGGATTTCCACTTATCCTGAGCCGCGTATTCAGAAAATGGCAGAATGTTTTTTGCAATCGTACCTTGATCGGAGAGATCGTGGAATTCCTGTGCGAACCTCAGTGTCCTCTGTGGTTAAAAGTTTTGCTTTAACCACTGAGGGCAAGGAGTCACGTAAAGGGGAATCCACAGAGTGAAGACCTAAAACATGAACGTAGCCCACGATCCCCTGATGCCGCGCCCGGTGCGCGATTCGATTTCCGAGATGAACGAGTTTGTGCTGCCTAACGACGCGAACCCCCTGGGCGCGCTACTTGGCGGCCGCCTCATGCACTGGATTGACATGGCCGGAGCGTTGGCCGCGCATCGTCACTCGCGCAATTATGTTGTCACAGCATCGATTGACCACCTGGATTTCTGGACGCCAGTTCACGTCGGCGATCTGGTTGTGCTGCGGTCGTCGGTTAATCGTGTATTTACAACTTCCATGGAAGTCGGCGTCACTGTGTGGGTTGAGAATTACCTTGCCGACGAAACCCGCCAGGTGAGTTCGGCCTACTTAACATTCGTTGCGGTAGATGCTGCCGGCCGCCATTTGAAAGTTCCGCCGGTGATCCCCGAAACCGACGATCAGAAGCGCCGCTACGAAGATGCAGGTAGGCGGCGGCAGATCAGGCAAGCCGAGCGGCAGCGCAGACAGGCCAATGCACGTTGAGCAGTCCTCCGAATCATATTCAGAACTGGGCGGGTGAGGGCACCCGCCCCTACGTGGCATGAGTCGCAGCCACGCCTCTCCCCGTATAATCAAGTTTAGGACTCTTCCTTCCAGGTGATCTCTTGAGTGCTCATATGCCACCGCGCCCCGGACAGACACCGCCGGGCCCACAACCCCTGCCCGGAGTTGATGCCATCATTGCCGTGGGGTCCGGCAAAGGAGGCGTCGGCAAGACGACGCTGGCCGTGAATCTGGCACTTGCCCTGGCAAAACTTGGGCATAGAACGGGTCTGTTAGACGCCGATGTTTACGGTCCCAACGTCCCGCTGATGCTTGGAACCAGCGCGCAGCCACGCGCACTGGGAGATAACCGTATCGAGCCCCTCACCGTGCACGGACTGAAAACGATTTCAGTCGGCCTTCTCAATCCCGGTGACAAGCCTCTGATCTGGCGCGGTCCCATGCTGCACTCGATTATCCGGCAGTTCCTGGGCTCAGTAGAGTGGGGTTCACTCGATTATTTGATTGTAGACCTGCCTCCCGGTACCGGCGATGTCGCTTTGTCGCTGATCCAGACTGTTCCCCTGACTGCCTCGATCATTGTCTCAACTCCTTCCGACGTCTCACTCCAGGACGCCCGCAAGGCCATCGAGATGTTCAGACAGATGAAAGTGGACATTGCCGGTGTGGTCGAGAACATGAGTTACTTCGTCTGCCCGCATTGCCACAATGAGATTGACATCTTCTCGCGTGGCGGGGCGGAGAAGACGGCGCGCCAGTTCGGAGTGGATTTCCTCGGCAGCATTCAACTCGACCCGGAGATTCGCAAATCGGGAGACGAAGGCAAGCCGGCGGTGCTGGAGGGCGAGAGCTCCCCTCATGCCAGGGCGCTGTTCGATTTTGCCCGCCGGGTAGTGGATCGGGTGAAGCAGATCAAATCCGAGGCGCCAGAAAGTGTCATCCAAATCCAATAAGCCGGCCGGATCATCTAATTACACTGGGGCGATGAGCGACCGTGCGAACTGTGAAAGGCCGGTGAGCTTTCTCGATGTCTGGATGAACTCGGTAACTTATTGTGTCCTAAGCCGTTAGTTTCGCTTGCAGATCATCCCTGCGAAAGTGATACATATAAAATAGAACTATGTCGGCAGGTCAACCCATTGGCGACCGCGAACGCGAGATACTGACCGCGATTGTGGAGACGTTCATCTCCACGGGCGAACCGGTCGGGTCGCGCATCCTGGCGCGCGCCAGCCGCGAGGGTCTCAGCCCAGCCACCGTTCGCAATGTCATGGCAGATCTTGCCGACGCCGGTTATCTGGAGCAGCCGCATACGTCGGCCGGACGGGTACCGAGCGCCAACGCTTACCGCTACTACGTCGAACAACTGAGCGGCAAGACGCAGCTGTCGGCGGAGGACGAAGGCATCATCAAGGACTCGCTGCACGGCATCACCGACGTCGAAGATTTCATGGAGCGCACGTCCCACGTGCTCTCACTGATCTCGCGGAATGTAGGCGTGGCCGTCGCTGCCGGTGGTCCTAAGAAAGCGCTTGAACACGTATATTTTTCACGGCTCGGAGATCAGAAGGTGCTGGCGGTAGTGGTCACAAAATCCGGTTTAGTTCGCGACCGTGTTCTGCGGATGGACTTGCCGCAATCCGAACTCGATGCCGCTGCACGTTATATCAACGAAAATTTTCGCGGTTGGACGCTGGAATCTGTTCGCACCGAAATTGCCCGGCGCTTGGAGCAGGAACGCAGCGAGTACGACCGCTTGATGGCATCTTTGGAACAGCTTTACAAGCAGGGCGCGCTGGCCGGTGAAGAGCCCAATCATGTGGTTTTTGTCGAGGGCGCTTCGAATCTTGTGGCCAGCGAACAGGACCGTAGCCGCTTGCAGGAACTCTTGCAGGCGCTTGAGGAAAAACAAAAGCTGGTGGGTCTGCTGGGCGCATATCTAGATGCCAAGCAGGAAGCGGTGCGGGTCGTTATTGGACTGGATGAAGCACAACCTTCGCTGCGCAACTTCGTGCTGATCGGCACTCCGGCGCGCGTGGGGGACGAGGTGATGGGATCGCTTGCGGTCCTGGGCCCGCCCCGCATGGACTATCAGCACACCATTACTGCCGTCTCCTACATCGCGCGGCTGTTTGACAAAATTCTGAACGAAAATGAGTGAGTCTGTTATGCCAAGAACAAATGGGAAGAGCCAAATCGAGGACCAGCTTGATGCCGAACACGAACTGCCGTCGGCAGACGAGAACGAAGAATCAGCGACCGGAAGTGTCGAATCACGCCCGACACATGTTTCTGAGGCGGAAAAACTTCGTGCCGAACGGGACGCGCTTATCGACCGCCTGGCGCGTATGCAGGCCGATTTTGATAATGCGCGGAAGCGTGCCGCCAAAGAGCAATCAGATTTCCGCGACTATGCTCTCGCCGATACCGTGAAAAATCTAATCCCAGTGCTTGACAGCTTTGATCGCGCGCTGAAGAGCTCGCCGGAAAAATCAGAGTTCCATTTGGGCGTGGAACTCATCCATAAACAGTTGCAGGACGCGCTAGCGAAGATCGGTGTTCAACCGATATCCGCCCAGGGCCAGCCGTTCGATCCTCGTTATCATGAAGCCATTGAAATGGTCGATACCGAGGATGCGAAGGACAATGCCGTCCTGGAAGAACTGCAACGCGGTTATAAGCTGAAAGACCGCCTGCTGCGGCCAGCCATGGTACGCGTGGCGCGTAACTCGAAACACTAATTTTTTGATTGAGAGGGAATTAAAACTCTGCCAACCAATGTGAAACGAGACTACTACGAGGTGCTGGGCGTCCAGCGGGGCGCGAGCGAGCAGGAAATCAAGAGCGCCTATCGCAAGCTGGCGTTGCAGTACCATCCTGATCGCAACCCGGACAATCCTGGTGCGGAAGAGAAGTTTAAAGAGTGCAGCGAAGCCTACGCCATTCTTGCCGATGCGGAAAAACGCAGCATGTATGACCGTTACGGCCACGCTGGAGTGGGGAACACGGGCGCTGGCGTTGGATTTGACCCAACTGTTTTCCAGGATTTCAGTGACATCTTTGGCGAATTCTTCGGTTTTGGAGACCTGTTTGGCGGCCGAAGTGGGCGCGGCCGTTCGCGTGTACAACGTGGCGCCGATTTGCGCGAAGACATCACGATCGAGTTTGAAGAAGCAGTTTTCGGGGCCGAGAAAAAGGTTTCCTATCGCCGCCACGAACTTTGCGACACCTGCAAAGGCTCCGGCAGCGCCGCCGGAAAAGCCCCAGTGAGCTGCCGCACCTGCGGCGGACGCGGCCAGGTTCGCTATCAGCAGGGCTTCTTCAGTGTTGCTCGTACTTGCCCCGCGTGTCAGGGAGCTGGTTCGGTCATCAGCGATCCCTGCACCAAGTGCAAAGGTGAAGGCCGCGTGGTGCAATCAAAAAATGTGGCAGCGAAAATCCCCGCTGGAGTGGAAGACGAAACTCGCATCCGCTTTACCGGCTTGGGAGAAGCAGGAATGCATGGGGGCCCAGCCGGCGATTTGTACGTGGTGCTTCATGTTAAGGACCACCCGTTCTTTGAGCGCCAAGGGAATGACCTCCATTGCGTGGTGCCAGTTTCATTTACCCAGGCGGCGCTTGGAGCAGAAATCAAAGTGCCGACGTTGGAAGGTGAGCACGCCCTGAAAGTCCCGGAGAGCACACAATCGGGCACCGTGTTAAAAATCCGCAACAAGGGTGTGCCGGTACTGAATGGACACGGCAAAGGTGATCTGTTTGTGGAGGTAAGCGTGCAAACGCCTTCGAAGCTGACCAAGCGTCAGCGCGAGCTACTCGAAGAATTACAGGGCACAACGCCCATGGAGAACAAGCCGCAGCAGCGTTCGATTCTCGGCAAGATGAAAGACATGTTTGAGCTGTAGGCGCCCAACTTGCAGGGCAGGTCTCAGACCCGCCGACACGTTATCCCGCAACTTCTTCCAGCAATTTCTGATCGATATCGAAGTTTGAGTGCACATTCTGCACGTCGTCGTGCTCTTCGAGTGCTTCCATGAGACGAATCATGGTCGTCGCCTGCGAACCTTCGAGCTTGATGTAGGTATCAGGGATCATGTTCACGCTGGACGAAGCGGGCTCTATACCGGCCTTCTTTAACGCTTCGAGCATGCCTTCATACGCGGAAGGCGCGGTCAGTATTTCCCAGTTCTCGCCATCATCAATCGGTTCATCCTCGCCGTTCGCTTCGATGACGATGTTCATGAGATCGTCCGCCGTCGCTGCCGACTTGGGAATGATGATGTCACCCTTCTTGTGGAACATATACGCGACGGCACCGGCTGAGGCCATGTTGCCGCCATTTTTCCCAAAGGCGTGACGGATTTCGCTGACAGTACGGTTGCGATTATCGGTATTGATATCGAGCAAAACCGCGACGCCGCCCGGACCGTAACCTTCCAGAGTGAACTCTTCATAGCTCACACCCGGCAATTCGCCGGTGCCGCGCTGGATGGCGCGCTTGATATTGTCGGCCGGCATGTTCTCGGACTTGGCCGCGAGAATAGCCGTACGCAGGCGTGGGTTGGTGTCGGGATCGCCGCCATTTTTCGCAGCAATGCTGATTTCTTTGATAAGCCGGGTGAAAATCTTGCCGCGCTTGGCGTCGAGCGCGCCCTTTTTGTGCTTAATTGTGGCCCATTTTGAGTGGCCGGACATGGAAATACCTCAGTTCAGTGAACTTGAATTGCGCTGGTTTGGATGCTCAGGACTCGCCTGTCAGAGGGAAACATTATCTCCCGCCCCCCGTGCCTGGAACCGCAAGCGAACTGAAATTATAGCACGCCGAATTTTACATTCCCTTCACACCCTGCACAGGGGTCTGCTGTATATAATGCGGCGATCGGCGCCGGCCCGCTTGAACTTCCAGGTTTTCCAGGCCTTTTCGCCGGGCATCTAATTGCCAGAAGGAAGTCCCAGGTAGCGACACAATGAAGTGGGTTCGCGTGATTGCGGCAGGGCTAGCTTTCATTGCCGGCACAGTCGTGTTTGCCGCCGATGGAGAGTTCCGCGGATCTGCGCCACGGAAGCAACCGCTGGAGGTCCGGCTCATTGCCCTCGCGGTGACCTATCCACGGTCTTCATACTTCGCCAACGACGAGGTTTTTGTTGCTGAACAGGAACTGGCGAGAGACGAATCGCGCTTTATAAAACTGGTGTACGACTTCCTGCCCTACCAGTCGCCGCTATCCAGCTATGGGCTTGATTACTCACTGGTACATCGTTTCCATGCGGTGCGCGATGCCACTTGTGATGAGAACCTGTGGCAGATGCGCTGGTTGTTTGAACAGCACAGCCCCGATGCGTCGGCGAATTCAGAATGGAAGTATTCTGCCGAGTCGCCGATCTTCGACCTGGACCGTCGACAAGCACGCCTGCGCTGCTACCGGGTTACCTCTGACGATTACGAAAAGGCACAGCGCACGCCAACCAACGAAATCCCTTATTAAAATTCAAGACAGGACGATCGCTATATCGATCCGCTCGCGGTTGATCCCTTTGATTGCTCGTACGCTTTCTGCAGGTATCGCCTGGCCTCGTCGAGAGCGCCCTGGGTGTTGTCGTTGGTCTGAATTGCCTGCCGGTATTCGGCCGTTGCGCGCTCGCGTTGTCCGGTAATGTCGAAAATCTTTCCTAACTGAATATGGCTCCAGACCTCTGTCCATCGCGGCTCCCCGTCGCCGTTCAGACTGTCGCGATAAGCGTTTGCTGATGCCTGGTAATTGTGCTGCAGGAAGAAAACTTCGGCAATTCGATAGTGCGCCAGCGAACTGTTTTTATTGATGTCCAGTGCCTTGTTGAATTCGGAGAGCGCCCCGGTCAAGTCACCCTGTTGCACCAGGGCTTGCCCTCGTTGAATCCCGGCGCGTAGCCGCACGTCCGCTGAATTCTTTAGCAGGCGGTTATCAGGATCGATGCTGATTCGCCGAGGGCGGCCGAATGTGTCCACACTAAACGCTGAGTCCGTCCCGGTCACATCGATGCGCTTGGTCTCGGTTTTTCCATCGGTATCGATCTTCAGTTCAACCGGCATGCGGAAAAGATCAAGGTCCTGCGCAACCTGTCCAACCACGCGGAATCCTTTATTGTTCCCAAGCCGATAAACCGTGTACTTGGTTTTGAACTCAGGCGCTCCAGTTGAATCCAGCCACTGCGAGAAGAACCAAGTCAGCTTGTCTCCATCATTTTTTTCCGCGATGCTGCGAAAATCGTCGCTCGTTGCCGGCTTACCCGCATACTTCCCGAAGAAATCGCGCATGGTCTGATCAAATTTCTGGTCTCCGACCACCCAGCGCAGCATATGAAGAATCATTGCGCCCTTGTCGGTTGCCAGCGATTGAAATTCCGGAGAGAACAGGTCCAATTTTCCGGAACTCGAGAGCGGCACTGTGTCATAAGAGAGCGCCCCAACTGACATGTCCTTAATTGCTTCCTGCAGGCCGCCTACGCCGGCAGCGGTTTCAATGTAGCGCGCCTCGGAGTAGCGGGCGAATCCATCTTCGAGCCACCAATCGTCGCGTGAAGCCGGACTCACCGATGTTCCCCACCACTGGTGCGCAATCGTATTAGCAAGCAATCTGTAGTTTGTGCGCGGGGTAATTCCACGACTGGCCATCGCAGCTAACTCCGGCGCCCAGGCGGAAGGAACAGTGTCGTCAGGAATCTCAACCACCCGTAACACATTCGAAGCCGGGACCCCGTACAGTGTTATGAAGTAAGTGAACTCCTTTATTGCAGATTCGGCATACGCGGAAGCCAGTTCCTTGTGCGTGGGCTTGAAGTAGACGTGCAGATCCATTCCGGCTTCCGTGCTTGCATAATCGTCAAACGCTCCCGCGATAATCGTCCCCGGAAAGCTGGCTTTGTCGTATTTCAATACGTAAGTCTTGGTCGGCCCCGGCGAGGCAGGGACGCCTTTGATCGCCGGCGCCTCACCCGTTGTGACCGCGCCGCTTCCAATCACAATCATGTGCGCGGGAACGGTCATGCTGATGGTCGCGGTGAAGCGGTCAATTCCGTACGCATTCACCGGAAACCAGTCGCCGGCATATAGCAGGTACGACGTATCGTCGTTGATGGATGTTAGTTTCAACCCCTGTACCGGCGAATCGTCGGCGGAGTCAAGCACGCCCTCGTATTCGAAGGTCAATACCGTGGAGTCGCCTTTGGACAAAGGCTTGTTCAAAGAAACGCGGACGCTTGAATCACCCGGATTGCGGTCAACAGGCAGCGACTTATTGGCAGCGTCCGTAACTTTGCTTAGCCGCAAGTCATTATGTAGCTGAAAGGTCGCGATATTCAGGTCTTCCAAGGCTGTGATCGTTACCCTGGCAAGCGCGGTAAGCTTGTGATCATGAGGACTCAATATTGCGTCGATCTGGTAATTGTCTGCATGAAAATGAATCTTTTCCGCGGCCCAAGATGGCAGGCTAAGAACAAACACGGCCAGAATAAGACCGGCGAGCCTCCGCCGGCGCTGTGGCCAATGTACAAGTAGCATTTCTCGGGATCTCCTGGTACGGCTTCTCCAATTGTACGATGAGAATTCAACACGAAAAGATGCTGTAGACACAAGCATTTAGCCATTTCGAGACAAATTTAGGACAGCCCCAAGTTCAAGAATGGCACTCGCGGCCCGCTGCGCTGGATTGCTCGCCGACTCCTGCTTCTGCGCCAATCGTTGCTTTACCCGCCGCAAACCTTCCAGCATCTTCTCGCGCTGGGGGCCGTCTGGGATCAATTGCTTCAATTCAGCGGCAACTCGTTCGGGCGTGAAATCATTTTGCACGAGTTCAGGCACTATTTCCTCATTGGCGATCAAGTTCACCATGGCGAAGTGAGGGACCTTTACCGTCCAGCGTCCGAGCAGGTAAGTAAGCGGCGTTACGCGATAGACCATCACGAAGGGGAGTTCCATCAGGGCCGCTTCGACTGTGGCGGTCCCGCTGGCGATGATTCCCACGCGCGAATGGGAGAGTGCAGGGAGAGCTTCCGGTACTAGAGAGATGGGATATCCGGCACAATCACTTTGTTGCATGAGATCCAAAATCAGCGATTCGGGAACAGTTGGGGCGACAGGAATCAGGAAGCCGTAGTCAGCGCCCAGCAACTTCGCGGCCCGTAACATTCCCGGAAGATTCATCTTCACTTCTTTGCTTCGGCTTCCCGGCATCAGAGTGATCCATTGTTCGTCGGCAACCAGCCCGTTATCAGCTGCATATTCCTCACGCGTGATTGCCGGTCGAGCGAGATCGGCGAGAGGATGTCCCACGAATTCCGCGTCCACGCCGCGATCGCGATAGAACTTTTCTTCGAAGGGAAAGATGACCAGAGCTTTGTCTACATACTTCCGCAGCAAACGCACGCGGCCCTGACGCCAGGCCCAGAACTGCGGGCAAACGTAGTACACCACGGGAATCCCGCGTTTTTTCATCTGGCGCGCGACCCGCCAGTTGAAGGCCGGGGAGTCGATCACGATGGCGAGATCGGGCTTGTGCCGGTCAGCTTCGGCGATCAGTTTGTGAAACAGCCCCCAGATTTTCGGCAGATGACTGAGAATCTCGGTGATGCCGACGACCGAAAGGTCTTTGGCATCGACGACAATGTCGCATCCGATGGCGCGCATCTTGTCGCCGCCGACCCCGAAGAACTCGATCGCAGGATCACCCCGGCGGAGTGCTTCCATCAACTGGGCGCCATACATCTCGCCCGAAGCTTCACCCGCCGAGATTAGAATGCGCACCGGAGCATTGTAACGGTGCAGCCCCTACTTGATTTCGACATCGTCGATCTGAAACTCAAACTTGCCAGGCTCCTGAAAGTGTACGAAAGTCAGGCCGGTAACGTCGTGTCCATCGGTATTCAAGGCCGACAGAAGAAATGAATACTGCTTCCACTCCGGTCCTGCGACAAAAGGCTGACTGCCCGGCATGCCGCCCTGTGTGCTCTCGGTCATCAGCGCCAAAGTGTATCTCTTGCCGTCTCCTTTGGCCCAGAAGGAAATCGTCTTCTTGGCGGACAGGTTCACCGCGTCCTCGGGCGAGGCCCCCGGAATGAAAGATGCACCCGCCCAGGTGAAGTCAGCGCCGGAAACAATTTCTCCCGCCACTTTCAGCGAGCCTCGAGAGCCGTTCGCTCCTCCCTCGACCGGCTGAATTGAAACAGTGGATTTGCCGCCGATCTCGCCATCAGAAGTTGTTTGCCATTTCCCGTAACTCGCCGTTGCCTTCATATCATCGAACGTGCTGACGAGACCCGATTCGGATCCGGCTGGCGCCGGCGGCACATAGTGAGCGGTCGCTTCACCGCCACCAACGTTAAGCAGCACCGTGCTTGTCTGCTGCGAGTTGGGGCCCACCATGATTTCAAATGCTCCCAGCTCAACCACTTTGTGCATATCGACGTTGAGCATGGAGAGCGACTCAGGCGTGATCGTGAACTCAACCGTCTTCTTTTCGCCGGGCTTCAGGGTGATGCGCCGGAACCCTTTCAGTTCCTTAACCGGGCGCGTCACTGACGCGATTTTCTGATGAATGTACATCTGCGGAACTTCGTCGCCCGCGCGCGATCCCGTATTGGTCACGTCAACGCTGACTTTTGCCGTGCCGCCGGTTTCGATCTGTTTGGGTTCGACTCGCAGATTCTCGAATTTGAAAGTCGTATAGCTCAGCCCATAACCAAACGGATAAAGCGGTTCGCGCGTGCTGAAGGCGTAACTGCGATTGGCCGAAGGCTTGTGATTGTAGTAATCCGGCAGGTCGCCAACTGAATGCGGGAAAGTGATGGGCAGCTTGCCACCGGGGTTCACATCGCCGAAGAGAACGTTGGCAGCTGCAGTTCCGCCTTCCTGCCCCAGATACCAGCCTTCAAGTATTGCGGGAACATGTTCCGCGATGTAATTGATGGAAAGTGGTCGTCCGTTAATCAGGAAAACGACGACCGGCTTCCCGGTTTCCACGACAGCCTTGACTAGATCATTCTGCGCGCCCAGAAGGTCGAGAGAATCCCGATCGCCCCGGTGATTTTCTGCCCAAGCCTCGCGGTTCGAACTTTCATTCTCGCCCACGACCAGAATGGCAACATCGGATTGCTGAGCCGCCGCGACCGCTTCTTTGATTTTGCCGGCCTGCGTCTTGGGATCGACCAGTTCAACATCGTTATCAAACCAGCCCTGCCAGTCCTGATGCTTGCTGGTGAACTGGCAGCCCTGGGCATAGATGACGTTGGCCTTATCTCCAACCCGCTGTTGAATGCCCTGAAGGATCGTGACGCTATGCGAAGGCAGGCGGCTGTAGCCGCCGAGGTGAAGACCTTCGGCATTCGGCCCAATGACCGCAATGGTCTTCAATTTATTCAGATCAAGCGGCAGAAGGTTATTTTCGTTTTTCAGCAGGACCACGGTTTCCTGCGCGGCCTTGAGCGCTATGGCGCGATGCTCCGCGCTGTTAGTCGTTTTTTCAGCGTAATCAGGATCGACGAGGGCATTATCAAAAAGCCCCAGCCGGAACTTGGTGGCGAGCACCCGCGACACGGCGCGATCAAGCTCACTCTGCGGCACCACGCCTTGCTTCACCTGATTGATGAGCGTGCGATAGACCGAGCCGTCGGAAAGGTCGTAATCAACCCCGGCAGCAAGGGCCAGGCGGGCGGCGTCGGCTTTAGTGGCCGCGACGTGATGGGTTTCGATCAGCATCTGCAACCCGTTTCCATCCGAAACCACATAGCCGGGAAAGCCCCATTCCTGCCGCAAGACTTTATCCAGGAGCCAGTGATTGATGTGCGAAGGAATGCCATCAATTTCGTTGTATGAGGCCATCGCGCTGCCGACATGTCCCTCTTTCACCGCGGCCTCGAAGGGCACCAGAAAATTTTCACGGAGGACGCGTTCGGAAAAATTTGCCGGTGCAGTGTTAGTGCCGCCTTCCGGCTGGCCGTGAGCAGCGAAATGCTTCATCGTCGCCACCACATGGCGCCGACCGATGAAAAATTCATCGCCTTGCAATCCCGTCACTGCGGCAACTGCCATGCGCGATACCAGGTACGGATCTTCACCATAGGTCTCTTCGGTCCGGCCCCAGCGCGGGTCGCGCGCAAGATCGAGCACCGGGCTGAAGACTTGGCCCGCACCGGTCGCGCCGGCTTCGTCGCCCGCGGCGGTGAAAACCTGCTTCACCAGCGCCGGATCGAAGGTGCTGGCCAGTCCGAGTGCCTGCGGAAAGCTGGTGCTGCCATACTCCATGAACCCGTGCAGGGCCTCTCCCATAAACAGTTGCGGAATTCCGAGCCGAGTCTTGTCGTGTAAATAACGCTGAATTCCGTTGCGCAGGATGGCTGCTTTTTTGGGCGGAAATTCGAGGTTCTGGTCCCACCAGCGCGCCATAAGTTGGCGCGCCGTCTCATCGGTGAACGTACCCGTTGGGTCGATCACGTGCACATCGCGGTCCCGGTCGGGCGCGACCTGCGCGACTTTATCCTCTAGCGTCATGCGCGACAGCAAGTCGGCAACGCGGTCTTCGATGGCCAGTTTTGGGTTGCGATACGCTGGAGTCGGCTCGCTAACGGCAGGCTCAGCTTGAGGTGTGGCACGGACTTTGCCCTGATGCTTGTTTTGAGCGGACGCTGCGCCAGCCGAAAGCGAAAGTGAGACGAGCAGTAAACCGCGGAGAGAGATATTCATAGTGCCAGGATTCGCCTCTCGACATGAAGTAGAAGAATTGCTGGATCAAAGTACGACAGTATAGAGGGAAAAGTTTCAGTTGTAATTGAAGAAAACCGATTGTCTGTTTTCGCCTGAAAATTCCGGCAGCAAGATGACTGCCGAGCGGCATCATAGCCACCAATGAAGCGTGGCTAGTCGTCCCCGCCAGCGGTAACTTCTGGGTGGGATATGATCGTCGCGCCGATTTCCTGATCTTTGTATTGCAGTTGATAAAGCTTGTAGTAAATTCCGCGCTGCGCCAGCAATTGTTGATGGGTTCCCATCTCGCGTAATTGCGCTTTGTGCATGACGATGATTTTGTCCGCGCGTTGAACCGTTGAGAGCCGGTGCGCGATCACGATCGAAGTGCGGCCTTCCACCATCTTGCTCAGAGCGTCGCGGACTTTGAACTCGGTCTCCGTGTCCACGCTGGAGGTGGCTTCGTCAAGGATGAGAATCTTGGGTGAATGCGCCAGCGCGCGAGCAAATGAGATCAGCTGCTTTTGACCAGTGGACAGCGTCGATCCGCGCTCGCGAACCTCTTCCTTGTAAGTGTTGGGCAGATTGTGAATGAAATCTGCCAGATTCACATCCTCGGCGGCTTGCCGGACCTGGGCGTCATCGATCCAGTCGGTGCCCAGACGAATATTGCCTTCGATCGTGCCTGTAAAAAGAAACGGATCCTGCAAGACGACGCCAAAACGGCGTCGCAAATCGGCAAGCGCCATTTCTTTAATGTCCACCCCGTCGATCCGAATCGCCCCACGCTGCACATCGTAGAAACGCAGCAGCAGGGAAATAATGGTTGTCTTCCCCGCTCCGGTGTGGCCAACGATGGCGACGGTTTCACCGGGTTCGATGGTGAAGCTCACATCGCGCAGCACCCAGTCAGGCTCTGATCGTGTGGCGCGGACACTCTTGTCCGCGGCCTTTTCACCCGCCGATACTGTCCTGTACGCGAACCAGACATGATCGAACTCAATCCTGCCGAGGCCTTCGGGTGTTGCGGTCACCACCGCTTCAGTGATTTCCACCGGCGTATCGAGCAACTTGAACACTCGCTCGGCTGCCGCCATGGCAGATTGCAGGATGTTGTATTTCTCGCTGAGGTCCTGTATCGGACGGAAAAACCGCTGGGCGTATTGCATGAATGCGACCAGGACGCCCAACGAGATGGCCTCACTCACCAGATGAAAGGGCCACAGTTTGCTGGCGCCCCCTCCGAAAGCAATTCGCGTCCCATGCAACTGCTGCAGCACATCGTGGCCGCCGAACCAGATCACACAAGCGATGGCAATAGACGAAAGTATTTCGACGACCGGGTAGTAGACCGCGTGGGCCATGATCGCGTCTTTGAACGCGTCCATGTGTTGCGCGTTCACCTCGGAGAAAGTGTCGAAGGCTTTCTGCTCGCGGTTGAAGAGTTGCAGCACTACCATCCCGCTGACGTGTTCCTGTAGGTGCGCATTGATGCGCGCAATGGCCACGCGAATGCGCCGATAGGAGTCTCGAACGCGGTCGCGAAACAGTTTTGTCGCGTAAAAAATGAATGGAAGCACCGCAAAGGTGATCAAGGCGAGCTTCCAGTTCACCGCAAGCATAATCGCCAGAATTCCCGCGAGAACGAAGATATCCTCAAAAATGGACACCACGCCTGATGTGAACATGTCGTTGAGCGCATCTACGTCGGTGGTGACACGTGTTACCAGACGGCCCACAGGGTTCTTGTCATAAAACCCGATGTGCATGCGTTGCAGGTGGCGGAAGATCTCGCTGCGCAGGTCGAACATCACCATCTGCCCGGCCCACTGCATGAAATAGGTCTGCAGATATTCGAGCAGAAAACTGAAAAGAATCAATCCAACATAAATGGCCGCGATTTGCGCAATGCCGAGCAGCGGGCTAGGGTTCAGCCATTTACCCAGAAGCGAAGGCGCTCCGTGAGTCGGAGCCAGGTATCGGTCAACCGCAACCATGGTGAGGGCAGGGCCGAGCACGTCCGCAATGGCTTTCAATACGATGGAAACCAGCGCAATTCCGACTTGCCATTTGTAGGGACGCAGATATCGGAGCAGCCGCTTCATCAGGCGGCTGTCATAGGCTTTTCCGAGGACCTCTTCGTCGTGTTGAGATGCCATTCAGGGCTATTTTAGATAGATGAGGCGGGCGTCGATTGGATGGAAAACTTAAGCTATCTTTCGAATTGCCGTGATTTCGGCCTTTGCGGCGCAGGTGCATGCAGTTAGATGGTCCAACGCAGCAGAGTCGCTCCTACCGTAAAGCCGGCTCCCACCGATGCCAGTAGGACAAGATCGCCTTTCTTCAGACGTCCCTCTTCTACTGCCGTTTGCATTGCCAGAGGAATTGTTCCGGCAGTCGTGTTTCCGTAGCGGTCAATGTTGATGATTACCGACTCCGGTTTCAAGCCCACACGCTCCGCGGTGGCGCTAATGATTCTTTGGTTCGCCTGGTGCGGGATAAAGCAGTCAATGTCGCCGGCAGAAATCCCATTTCTCGCCAACACCTTTTCGCAGGCTTCGCCCATCTTGCGTACCGCATATTTAAAAACTGCTTGCCCGTCCTGATGAACGAAGTGCATCTTCTTGTCCACGGTTTCATGGGTTGCAGGATTTAGACTGCCACCGGCAGGCATGTAAAGCGAACAGCCGCCGGAGCCATCCACCTCGTGATGGAAGTCGATAATGCCTTCGCCGTCGTTCTCCGATGGTTCTAGAATCACAGCCCCGGCCCCATCGCCGAATAAAATGCAGGTTGCGCGATCGGTGTAGTCAAGAATCGAAGACATGACGTCGGCTCCAATTACCACCACTTTCTTGTGCGTTCCGGCCATAACGAATTGCGCGCCGGTTTGCAATGCGTAAACGAAAGCCGAGCACGCAGCCGAAAGGTCAAACCCCCAGACGCTTTTAATCCCGAGCTTGTTCTGCACCAGACAAGCGGTGGAAGGGAAGAGCATATCCGGCGTTACCGTCGCCACGATGATCGCCTCGATCTCCTGGGGATTAATACCGCGCCGTACCAACGCGATTTTCGCGGCCTCGGCCGCCAGGTCGCTGGTAGCGATCCCCTTATCGACGACGTGGCGCTCGCGGATTCCGGTGCGGCTCAAAATCCACTCATCGCTGGTTTCCACGATCTTTTCGAAATCCTTATTCGTCATGACCCGGGGCGGAACGTAAGTCCCCAGAGCAGTGATTTTGGCGCGCCGCATTTGGCTCACTCGCTTAGGTTCTCCTTTGGAATTGAAACGTTATTGTACGCACCACCTCCTGAATCTCCAACCAGTTGGCGCAACTGCTTATTCGGGCGGGAATGCCGAAGGTGACCTTGGTTATCACCTGCTTTTTCCAAAGGCGCGATTATGATCTGACGATGAAGAGGCTCCGCGTCGTAGTCTCGTTGATTACTCAGGACAACGACTTTCAAGTCGAGCAGGCTGTCGCCGCGGAGGACGCCGCTCGCAAACTCGGAGTGGACGTCGAAATTCTTTATGCCGACAGCGACAGCATTCAGCAAAGCCAACAAATCCTGAAGTTTGTCCAAGCCGATCCCGAAGCGCGCCCCGACGCCATCATTTTGGAGCCGGTCGGCGGGCCGGCGTTACCGCAAGTCGCTCGGGCAGCAGTCTCGGAGAAAATTGCGTGGATACTCCTGAACCGCGAAATCGGCTACATCAAAGAGTTGCGGAACAATTTCCAGGTGCCGGTTTTTGGGGTCACTTCAGACAATCTTGAAATCGGACGCATACAGGGGCGTCAACTCGCGGCACTTCTTCCCGCCGGCGGTTCGATTCTATATATTCAAGGGCCCGCCGAAACGGACGCCTGCAAGCTGCGGACCGCTGGGATGTATGAAACCAAACCCGATTCAGTCCAGGTCAAGACCATGAAAGGGAACTGGACCGAAGCCAGTGCCCACAAAGCGGTAACTTCCTGGTTGCGCCTCAGCACCTCGCAGCAAGCCAAGATTGACCTGATAGCGGCCCAAAATGATGCCATGGCTTCCGGCGCAAAAAAGGCGTTTCAAGACTTTGCACGCGAGGGGGGCGGCAGGGACCGTTGGGTGACGCTGCCATTTATTGGCGTGGACGGGGTTCCAAAGACCGGACAAGCCTGGGTTCGAGGCGGAACGTTAACCGCTACGGTCATCGCGCCTCCGCTCTCCGGTACTGCGCTGGAAATTCTAGTAAAAAGCTTGCAGACACAAGTTGCAGCGCCGGAATCTACGCTAATTACGCCGCGATCGTTTCCCTCTCTGGAAGATTTGAGTGCCTGAAAGGAACAGATCAGAGGCGAAGGTACCAGAGCTGGTTTTACGCAACCCTTCACAAAACGTATTTAGCCAGGCACCGGGAACCCACTGCACACGCAAGAGCCCGTTACCGTTGCTTCCTTCCGGACCTGGCGGGGTTGGCGGGAAGACGTCGCGCGGGGCCGATGCCTGACCTCTCAAATCTTAACATCTGAATGCCCATCAATACCGGGGCTCTCCTACAGGCAGTACATCTGGATTGACACCCGCGGCCAACCCAAATGCGCATCGTCGCTGCTTACATAATCCACTACCCGGGGTTTGCTGACGCCAGATACCCAGCTGGCATACAATGCTCAATTGAGCATGTCCGGACTCCCAGAGAATCTAGCGGTGCTGAAAGATGACATGGTGGCTTTCATCGAAGGCCACGGTATCCGCCGTTTTCCCGGCTACGTTGATCACGAAGAAGTACAGACGGTCATGTGGAAGCCAGGGGATGACGCCGCGGAGGGCTGGAAAGACTTTGTCGAACTGGCCAAAGCCGCCGGTACGCCTTTTATAACCATGGATTCGTGGACCCTGGAGAAAGAGGAACTGGACAGCATCATCCAGCGCCTGAGCAACGCGGAATTTACCAGTGACGAAGACCTCGAAGATGCCCGCTGGCTGCGCACTTATCTTGGTAAGACCGGCTTTGTCCAGCTTGGGTTTGCGTTTCAAGGCGTCATGATGCTGTTCGAAGCTGCGACCGAGTGGTATGACCACTATCAGCGATTGGTTGAGGTTTCAGAAGACTTCGGCGGCATCGCGATCGACGGGTCCGGCGCTGACGACGAACTGTAGCCGTGCATTGGAAACTTAAAGAGGCCTCCCCCGAACGAGTTCAATCGTTAGCAACAGAAATTTCCTCTCTGGAGTTGTTTCGGGGAAAATCCAAGACTCACGATTCCGGCGTATACCCGGTTCTGGCGAAACTCCTCCTCCTTCGAAAAATTGATACGCCGGAAGCCGCAAAAAGTTTCTTGCTCCCGTCCATTGACCACCTCCACTCGCCTTATCTGATGACCGGCATGAAAGCCGCGGTCGAACGTCTGGATGAAGCGATCGAACGCAAGCAGGGAATTCTGGTCTACGGCGATTACGACGTGGACGGCACTACTGCAGTCGTAATCCTGAAAACGGCGATCGAGCTATGCGGAGGCATGGCTGACTTCCATGTGCCGCATCGCATCCGTGAAGGATACGACCTTCGCGGGGACGTGATTGAGCGCGCTGCTGCTGCCGGAATTCGCCTGGTGATCAGCGTCGATGCCGGGACTCGCGCCTTTGCCGCTGCCGAGAGCGCGCGGCGGGCTGGCGTGGATCTCATCATCACTGACCATCACCTTCCTGGAGCGGAGGGCCTGCCGAATGCATTCGCGGTGGTGAATCCCAATCAGCCGGGTTGCGAGTATCCGTGCAAGTCACTGTGTGGAGCAGGCATTGCATTCAAAGTTGCCCAGGCCCTGCTCGAGAAGCGGCTGCCGCACCGCGATCAGAAGCAACTTTTGCTTTCGTTCACGAAGGTGGCGGCTATCGCCACGATTGCGGATTCAGTGCCTCTGGTCGGGGAAAACCGCGTCATCGCCAGCCTGGGTCTCGATGCTCTCCGCAAAGCGGTCAACCCCGGACTTAAAGCATTGCTTGAAGTGGCGCGACTCGGAGGCAAACCGCTGAGTTCCGGTGAGGTGGCATTCCGGATTGCGCCCAGAATCAATGCTGCCGGACGCATGGACATTGCCCGCGACGTGATCGACTTGTTAAGCGTGAAGGATGTGGCGCAGGCCCGCGAGATTGCGATGCGGCTGGACAAGCTCAACACCGAGCGCCAGGAAGAAGAGCGCCGGATTGTGCAAGCTATTGAGCAGAGAATGACCGAGGATGCGAGTCTGCGCGAAGCCTTTTGCGTGGTCATCGACGGCGAGGGCTGGCATCGCGGAGTGATCGGAATTACCGCGACGCGAGTCGTGGAGCGCTACGGACGGCCTGCGCTGGTCATTTCTCTCGACGGAGATGAAGCCCACGGGTCCGGCAGATCAATCCCATCGTTTCATCTGCTGGATGCGCTCGAATCTTCCGCCGCACTCTTTACTCGTTTCGGCGGCCACGCCCACGCCGTCGGCTTTTCGCTACCTTCATCTCGAGTGACAGAGCTGCGCGCGCAACTGGATGCCTACGCACGCGAGCGTTTAACGCTCTCCGATTTCGAGCCCGCGCTGAATATAGATGCTGAACTTCCACTGGACGCGCTTACTCCCGATTTGTTCGATGCCCTGTGCTGCCTCCAGCCCTTCGGGGTAGGAAATCCCGAGCCCGTGTTCTGGGCCAGTGGTGTTAGGCTCTCGGCGCAACCGAAGATTCTGAAAGAAAAGCACGTCGCCCTGAAACTCACGCCCGGATCGACGGGCAGCGACGCGGCCGGGTGGCGCCGATCGCTTACTTACAAAGCCATGGGTTGGCGCATGGCTGACCAGACGTCGCAGGCGAAGTTGCTCGCCGGCGATTTGCTCGATGTAGCATTCACGCTCGAACGAAACGAGCATCCTGAATTTGGCGGAATTGAGTTGTCGTTGCGGGATTTCAAGGCTACCGCTGTTGCGCAGAATGCGCTTGCGGCAGAGGGAAGCTGACTATCTCGGTTTGCGTTTCTCTAGTGCCGTTTTTGCTTCTTCGGCCAGCGGGCCCCAGTTCGCGGCAAGTTCTTTTAACAATGTGTCCGCGAAAGCCGAGCGGTGGTTGGTGAGGGCCATTAATGAGGCCTTCCGCAGTCCAGCTTCCAGCTCTTCCATCCGGAACAATCGCGCCAAAGCGTAGAGCGCGCCATCGTCCTGAACCGAGCCCAGGGCCTGCAATGCCTTTCTCTTCGATGCCGGACTGGTTTTGGCGCTGGCGACAAATTCTTCCAGATCAGTGATCGCGCTGGCGCTGGCGTTCTTCAGGAACATCAGTTCATCAATTGCTTCATCCAGCACGTTGGGGGCAAGCTTTGGTAGCGCAGCCGCGAGGACAGATGCAGTTTCCGGTGCACGGGTCTTGATCAATGCTTTGAGCGCGGCCTGCTGCACGCGAGCATCAGGATGCCGCAGCGCTGGCGCAACGTGCTCAACCAGATCAGGATCTTTGAGTTCGGCCAGGACGCCACACATATTTCTCACCACATACCAGCGCTCATCTTCCAGATACCGGCAGGCCACGTCGATTCCGCCTTTGCCCAGTTGACTAACCAAGCGGACCAGCGCCAGGCGGTTGCGGCCATCTTCTTCGCTGATCAGATGCCGGAAAACGGTTTCAACACTGGCAGGAGCGGAGTAGCGGAGCAGTGTTCCCGCGGTCTTGCTCCACGCGGAATCTCCACGCTGCTCTAAGTAAAGCTCGGTTACGCGCTCGATTGCCGTGTCGGACAGCAGCCGCCCCAGACACGGTACGCAGCATTTTTTGTGTTTCTCAGGGCCACGGCTACTGGACGCCTCCAGGGATAACCCGATGGCCAGAACATCCTGAAAATCCTCAAATGTAGCGATCGATTGGGCCAGAACGGTTGCTGTGCTGGCCGCCTGAAAGTGAATGAATTCCGGAAGGTCTTCGCGCATCAGGGTCCGGCCCACACGCTCCGCAGTTTTCGCTGCGAATCCCGCATGCGCGACTGAAATCGCGCGTATCAATTCGGGGGCGCGACTCAGTTCGCTGTTTTCGATCTGTACGCCCGGCTCGTCGAGGAAATCGAAGTAATGGCTCGCCAGAGCGGTGGCACGCTCCATGTCGCGCTGCGCCATCAGGTCTTTAAGCACCTCCAGCACGCGGCGAAATTCGATATTCGAATAGCGCTTGATTTCCATGAGGCGGGCATATTTCTTGTTGCTGACCAGCGAAGTCCAGGTCAGTTCTTCCCGGATCTTTTCCTGGATATGCGGTGGGACCGCGTAGTCCTGAATGAATTTCGTCAGCTTTTGCGAAAGCCGCTCAGCCATGTGCGTGGCTTGCAGGCTGCGCGCCAGCAGGTAAACAACTTCTTCCTCGAGCTGGATCTTCTGCGTCTCCCCGTTTGCTGCCGACTTGTTTGCTGACCTGAGTCGCTTACCGGCAAGCTGCAGGGCGGTGTCCTGAAAGTATTCGGCCGCAAGTTGCTCTGGCGGCAATGTGCTGACTTCCTGGCGTCGCTCCGGCGAAAACTTTTCCAGGATTTTGTCCACTCCGGTGTTGCGCAGCAGGCGCGTCAGCGAAGCGTATGACTTTTCCGGATTTCCTCTTTCTTCAAGCAGGGAGCGCTGCACCGATGCCTCTACAAGTTCGATGAAACTTCCTGATCCGCTGTTCGGCACCAGGCTACGCAAGCCCGCGGGCATGCCGCCTCCCCCGGTACCGGCAGATTCCATTCCCGGCGAACCGGAGGTTCCTGCGTAGCCTGAAGAAGCCTGGCCAGTTCCTCCAAAGCTGCCTGCTATTCCGCCGCCTCCAGTACCCGGCATCCCCATTCCGTGTCCGGGGTACTCGCCGCCAATTCCCGTCGAACCTCCGCCTGGGCCATTACCGGCAGCGGCAGAAAATGACCGGCCATCGCCGCTCCCCGCGCCACCCACGCCTGGACCACCGCCGCCCGGACCCTGTCCTACGGCCGCTGACATCGCCATCCCACCGCCCGGTCCAATGTGCTCTCCCGGCAGGATCATTTGCCCTTGTGCCGGGGAGATCGTCTCGCCTTCCTTCAACAGCACCATCTGCGGCACTTCGATGGGCACGCCGTATCCGGTGCCATCCACTCCTTGTGTCGCAAAATTAGAGAGCACCTCGCTTCGGGCGGACGAATCGAAGCACCCCGATTCCAGCAATGCGTCGATCGAATCCAGAAAGTCCCGCGGCCCGCGGTCTTCTTCAACTTGCTTCGACAGGATGTAAGCCTCGGAGTCGGTCTCGAGAATTGTGTCTCCGGATTCATTTTTCTTTTGGTTCTTGGCCGCAGGAATAATGCGCACGCCTTCGACCTCGTTCTGATCTAGGAACGCAAGAAATCCTCCGGTTGCGTCGATGGCGGCCGTGGACGCCGCCAGGACGTGAATGACCTTTTTATAACGGCTAAGCGTCAGCCCCGGCTCAAAGGTAATCGCGGCAATTCCGCGTTTGAGAAACTCCGTTTCCAGATTTTTCAGCGAAGTGTCGGTCGTCAGAAGATTGTTGAGCAGGATCTGATTGTCAACAAAACCAACGGTAAACTGGCCCACTTCCTTCAGCATGTTATTGAGCAGCAAGAAGCTCTGTTGGATTGGCCGGTCACAGCTCTTATGCTCGATGGTGAACACGCCTGCGGTCTTGACCGTCGTCTGCAGAGCGCGCGCGAAACGCAGGCCCAAGCTCTTAATTTGCTTGTTATCGAGCATGCCAATCCTCAAATCCGGCCCACTTCGCACAGCGCGGCCGTTCTTCGAAGTATGGTGTACTGTGGCAACCTCGGCAACGTGACTGCCGTAACCGTAACCTTTTAGGCAATACTTCGCATAAATCGGCCAGAACCGGCGTTCTATCGACGGTGTCGTTAAAGCAGAGAAGACCGCCACCGGGGGTCGAGGCTGGCCGTTCCTTGCATCCATCTACTCAGGTCCGTAAATCTCTGTTAAATTGCCGTCACTTTGGGAGGCGTCATGCGCAGTGTCTGTTTCGTCGTCGCAGTTCTCCTTTGTGGTATCGTTCAAGCCCAAACCATCCCGCCGTTGCCAAACCTAACAGGAGCGTTAAGACAATTTCGGCGGACGCCGGGAGCGATTCCTCCTCCCGCCTGCCGGTCAAACGCGTGGTTCTGTACAAGAACGGCGTCGGCTATTTCGAACACTCCGCCAAGGTCCGCGGAAATCAGGACCTCGGCATCGACTTCACCACCGCGCAACTGAACGACGTGCTGAAGTCGCTCACCGTGGTTGATCTCGGCGACGGCCGAATCTCCGGTGTCCGCTACAACTCGACCGCTCCGCTCGATGAGCGACTTAAGGCCCTGCGCCTGCCCTTCGGCGAACAAGTCAATCGAACCGACTTTCTCTCCGCCCTGCGCGGCGCGCGTGTGGAGGTCCGCAGCAAAGCTGAAAGCGCAACCGGAAGATTACTGAGCGTCGAACAGGAGCAGAAGACGAACGACTCCGGTACGACTTATCAGGCGACTGTCTTTTCTGTGATGACCGATTCCGGCGAGATGAAGAATTTCGAGCTCAGCCCCGCGGTTTCCGTGCGTCTGGCCGAGCGTGACCTCAATGACGAAGTCGGACGCTATCTCAACCTGGTGGGCTCATCTCGAGCGCGTGACCTGCGGCGTATGACCATCTCCGCCTCCGGTACCGGTGAGCGCGACGTTTTCGTCAGCTACATCAGCGAAGTCCCGGTATGGAAGAGTACCTATCGAATCATTCTGCCCGAGAAGCCCGGCGACAAGCCGCTGCTCCAAGGTTGGGCCATCGTGGACAACACCATCGGCGAAGACTGGAAAGACGTGAAGCTCTCGCTCATTGCCGGCGCGCCCCAGTCTTTTATTCAGGACATCTCACAGCCGTTGTACGCTCGCAGGCCGGTGGTCCCGCTGCCGCAATCGGCGATGCTCACGCCGCAGACCCACGAGGCCACGATGAACGAGGAAGTACAAAACGGGGCGCCCGCCGCGGTCTCAGCCGGCGGCATGGGAAAAGTAACCAACGGCGGCCTTGAAAGACTTGGTGGCAGCGCGAATTTATCAGGCACGGTGACGGATTCTTCCGGCGCAGTTATTGCCGGCGCACAGGTTCAATTCCATGGCGCGTCGGGAGCCATCCAGAACGCCACGACGGATTCGAACGGACAGTTTCAAATGTGGGTTCCGCCGGGTAGAGGTAAAGTCACCATTCAATCACCCGGATTCCAAACTCGAATGATGTCGAACTTCAATATAAAACCTGGATTAATGAATCAGGCCAACGCCACGTTGAATGTTGGAGCTGCAACCGAAACGGTGGAGGTTGAGGCCGAAAACGCGCCCAGGGAATACGATCGTCTCGAGCAATTCGCTCAACTTCAGGCTCCCCCGCCGGTCAGCCTGAACGGCCGCAATTTCACGCAAATGGTTGCGCTCGCTCCTGGAGAAACGGCGCAGTCGCAAGACCTTGGCGACTACTTCGAGTACAACCTGAAGCAGAGCGTCACCATTGGCAAGAACCAGTCGGCTCTCGTGCCGATCCTGCAGTCCCGAATCGAGGCCGACAAAGTCACGCTATGGACGGCTAACAGCAATCAGCCTGCCCTTCGCGCCATCTGGATCAAGAACGCCAGCGGGCTCACCCTCGACTCCGGTACCTTCAACATCATTGATAGCGGAACCTTCGCTGGCGAAGGCCTGCTGCAAACTGTGCATCCTGACGAGCGCCGCCTGCTCTCCTACGCCGCCGACACCGCGGTGCGCGTTACTTCGCAATCCGATTTCAAGAACCAGCCGGTCAGCCGCATCGTGCTCACCAAGGGCCTCATGTATATCACCCGCGAGCAGCGCAGCAAGGTCACCTACAGTATTCGCAACTCCGATACCGCAGCGCGGCAGGTTGTGATTGAGCATCCCGTGCGCGAGGGCTGGAAGCTGACCCCCGAAGCCAGGCCCGAGGAAACGTCTGCTACTCACTACCGATTCCGCCTCGCCGTCGATCCCGGCAAGACCGGAGAACTCGCCGTCGAAGAATTCCACCCGGAACGGCAACAGCTTCTGCTCACCAATCTCACCGAAGATCAGGTGCAGGCGCTCATCGCCGAGAACCGGGTCACGCCTGAACTGAAAGATGCATTCCGCCGCGTGCTCGACCAGAAAAATAAGATTGCCGGATTACAAGCCCAGACCGGGACGCATCAGCAAGAGCTGGGTGCGATCAATCAAGACCAGGCCCGCATTCGCGAAAACATGAAAGCCCTGAAAGGAAGCGCAGAAGAAAAAGAACTGGTGCAGCGTTATACGCGCCAGCTGAATTCGCAGGAAGATCGGCTGACCGCTTTGAATAAGGAAATTGCCGACCTGCAAGGACAGGAATCCCAGGAGCAGCAGAAACTCGACGCCATGGTGCAGCAGATTGAGGTGGACCAGAACTTCTAAGCACGCGCCGTTCAAACAGAAAATTAGCCAAACCGCGCACAGTTCGGCGAGCTATTTCCGAGCCGCCGCTTTGGCAAGTTCGCGCCAGGTGATCAGCCTGATATTCTCTTGAACCAGAATTTGGCGAAATTGATCGCTGGTGAAGAAGTCGAAATCTCGCTGTCTCCAAGCCGCGCCCCAGGTGGAACGCTCTCTCGTAGCAGCGCGCAGTTCCTCGTCGTCGAAACCGGGATGGATGACGAATTCGGTTACACCCGGTTTCAGGTCTTTCAGCGCCGATATATAAAATTCCGTCCACTTTTCCGCCGGTACTTCCGGTCCTATCGTGACTGTGTGATCAAGAACGATGTCTTCAGGGCCGAGACTTTCCTGTAGATACGGATGATCAGCGAACCAGTCTCTGGTGACGAAGACGGGCAACTTGTATTCATGAGCCACCCGTAAGAACGCGTCGAACAGTTCTTTGCCATTCACGATCAGCCGGTACTGGTGGGAATCAAGGTGCGTGGGCCGAACACCCATCGCTAATGCGCGTTCGATCTGGGCGCGCAATTCGATCTCCACGTCTTTCGCATTTATGTGCTGGTTATGTTCCCAATCGTGATGGAAGTAGCCGTCTTTATCCAGAAGGCTGGGGACTTTATCGGCGGCAGCAACCGGACCCCAGCGGTAATAAACTCGCTCGCTGGTTACCGTGAGATGCAGCCCAAGGTCTGCGTCGGGATGGGATTTGGCGTAGTCAGCAATTTCGGGGAACCACGGGCAGGCTACCATCATGCTCGCAGAGTTGACCGAGCCCGCCTCCAGGACTTTCACCGCCGCCGCGTTCACCGCATGAGTCTCACCCAGATCATCCGCATGTACAATGATCAGCTTCGTGCCGGAAGGATATCCCAGCCGGTCTGCGAGAGTTTGCGCACTGGTTGTAACCGAGGAAAGAAACAGAACATAGCCAAGCAGCAGCAAAACGTACAAGCAGGTATCCCGCTCTTCAAACCGATTGCAATGTGACATTCGACATACTTTACTGCGGCAGGCAGGAACTTTCCAGATAGTGTACTCGTCCAGTAGATGGGTGACACTTTTCATTCCTTTCGTTGGGATGAGAACTGGTGCAGGAATTGGTGCGGAGTTAAGTAGCCGAGGGCCTGATGAGGGCGGACGGTGTTGTAGATTCTTTCCCAGGCCCGCAGCTCGCGATTGAGTTTTTTCATTTCCAGGGAACACGAGGTGACCTGGTAAAACTCCTCGGTGTGGGTGCGGTTGGCGCGTTCGACGGCGCCGTTCAGTTTGGGGGAGCGGGGCGGCAGCACGAACAGATGCAAACCGCGCTGCTGGCAGGCTTGTTCGAACTCAGCGGCAAATTCCGATCCGCCATCCACCTGCACGGCGCGGATGGGAAACGGCATACGGTGCTGCAAAGTTTCGAGGAACTGGGTGGCGGTTTGAGCGGTGGCGCGAGTGTGCGCCTGCACCACATCCCAACGCGAAACCACATCGCGAGCGGTGAATTGTTTGAACACCACGCCGGGAATGGGACGCACGTCCAGGGTATCGACTTCGACCAGGTCGCCGGGCGCCAACACCGCGTACTGCCTGGGTTTGCGCACGGCGTAGGGACGCGGCCGCAGGGCGCGGCGCGATCCCGGAACTCCCGTACGCGGTGGTTCGACCAGTCGGCCTTGCTGCTTGAGCCGAGTGAGAATGCGGCCCACCATGGAAACCGAAATCCCCACCTGCTGGCGGCGCAGCAGAACCGCCAATTTGTCTTTCCCCCAAACGGGGAAACTGCCACCGCAACGTCAACACCTTTTCTTCTAAGGGAAAAGCCCACGTCGGCTGACGGCAACTGGCCAGGGCGATGGCTGCGTTCCTCCAGCGTAGTCAAATCGTACGGATCATAACGGCCTTGCCAGCGATAAAACGTCTGCCGGCTGATGCCGAAGTGACGGCAGGTGTGGGCGATGTTATTGCAGCGCCGATAGAAATCCATCCACGAGAGCCGCACTCGAGCTGCGCGGCTTAGCTCCACCCCGATTCCGGCCAGCCGGCCCGATCCCGGCGGTTTCCCCTTCCGAATTTGCATTTTGACACTCTATTCGAGTGTCACTAATCATTCTGAACGAGAACAGATAGCTCAGAGGAGCCATGAAAAGAAATCGTCCTAACCGCCGGGAATTCCTGGGTCTGACAGCAGCCGGCACCCTCGGCCTGGCCACCCAAAGTTTGTTGAGTGCGAATGCGGTTGCCCAGACTGACATCGCCGACTTTGATCCGCGACACGCCGACCTGGTGGTTTTCAACGCCAGGATTTACACCATCGATTCGCGTATGCCCAGGGCGGCAGCCTTTGCAGTGAAGGGTTCCCGCTTCGTCTTCGTGGGGAGCACATTGCAGGCGAAAGCATTCATCGGGAAGCGCACTCACACGATCGACGCCAAGCAGATGACGGTCGTGCCAGGCTTCATCGATTGCCACAATCACGCCGAAGGCGACGTCCTGCTTTATGGCGTCCTCGTCGGCAATCCCTTTGAAGTCGAGTTCGTCACCATCGCCAGCATCATCGATAAGCTCCGCGCCCAAGCCGCCAAAACTCCCGCGGGCTTTTGGGTTGAAGGGCATTTTTTTGACGACACCAAAGTAAAAGACAATCGCGCCCTTAATTTGCATGACCTCGACCAGGTCTCGCGGGAACACCCGGTTTGTGTCCATCATCGCGGCGGGCACACGTCCTTCTACAACAGCAAAGCTCTGGAACTGGCTGGAATTGATAAACATACTCCCAACCCCGCGGGTGGAACCTACGACCGCGATCAGAACGGCGAACTCACCGGGCGAGTCACCGACCGCGCAACGGATGTGATCGACAAGGTTGGCAAGCGCGAAAGCTTCACCCCGGAGCAGGAGGAACAACGCCAGCGCGCAGGACTGGCGCACATCTCCAAAGAGTTTGTGCGTTACGGCCTGACCAGCGTCCACCACGAAGGCGGCGATCTGTTTGCGCTACAACAGCTGCGGGCGCAGGGCGAGCTGCTGCACCGGGTGAGTTACGAGGCCTACGACGAAGTCCTGGAAGCAATGATCAAAAACGGCATTACCACCGGCTTCGGCGATGCCTGGATTCGTTTCGGTGCGACCGCCGAACACACGGTCGATGGTTCCTTCTCCGAACGCACCATGGCGCTGAGCGAGCCCTATCCCGGAAGCAATCCTCCCTACAGCGGCAACATTACTCAGACGCAGGATGATCTCAACACCTGGGTGGAGCGGGTGCAGCGCGCCGGCATTCAACCCAACTGCCATGCCAACGGTGACGTTGCCATCGCGATGACGCTTACTGCCTATGAACGCGCACAGAAGGTCGCGCCCCGGCCTGACGTTCGTCCCAAAATTACTCACTGCACGCTGATCAACGACGACCTCCTGCGTCGCATGAAAGCGCTCGACGTTGTGCCTGCCCCGTTCACCACCTACGCCTACTACAACTCCGACAAGTTTCATTTCTATGGGGAAGAGCGCATGAAGCACTGCATGGCCTACCGTTCCTTCCTGGACCATGGAATTCGCGTTGCCGCGGGTTCGGACTTCGGTCCCGGGCCATTCGCGCCCCTGATGGGGATTCAGGGCATGGTGACGCGCCGGGGCTGGAATGGAGAAATTTGGGGAGCCAATCAGCGAATCACCGTGGACGAAGCTCTGCAGGTCAACACCATCAATGGGGCTTACAACTCACAGGAAGAATCGATCAAGGGATCGATCACCCCTGGCAAACTGGCAGACTTCGTCATGCTCGCAGAAGATCCGCACACTGTGGATGCCGAGAGAATTAAAGACATCGAGATTGTGCGCACGGTTGTGAGCGGAACCACGGTGTATCAGAAATAAGGGCTATCTTCTCGGCTCATACCGCATCGCCACCGCCCCGGAGCCGAACTCCAGCCGGCTCACGAACCTCAAATCGACATGCTTCGATAGCCCCGCGAACAATGTCGGCTCGTGGCCCGCTAGTCTGGGCTGCACCACGAACTCGTACTCATCGATCAATCCCAGCTCGACCAACGCCAGCGGGAGCTTCACGCCTCCCACGAGCAGTCCCTTACCCGATTCTCGCTTGAGCTGCTGAACGGCATTTCCTAGATCCCCGCGCAGGAGCTCCGCATTCCAATCGACCCGCTCCAAGGTGCTCGACACGACGTACTTCTTTGCCGCGTCGATCGTCCGGGCGAAGGGTTCCATCCAATCAGGCCTCGCTCCAGCCCGCGCCGGCTGCCGCCACGCTGCCTCCATCATTTCGTAAGTCACCCGGCCAAAGAGGAGGGCATCGGCTTGGTCGAGGACCTCGGCTGCGTGACGATGCAAGTCTTCGTCCGGGACGATTGCTCGGTGATCGCAGCACCCGTCCAATGTGATGTTGATGGAATACCGAAGGGGTCGCATTGCGTAAGCGTACCGCCGATGGCGTTAGACCAGCAAGGTCAGCCCCCTTCCGGGCCAGGAGTCACTCACGTAACGCATGACGATGACAATTTGGGAGCTACTAGCGGCGTTGCGGAGACAACGTTACGGCGGATGCGGCGGACCCACTTTTTCTGCGCGAACTACCTCAACTGAGGGTGCCGCACCCTTTCGACTTCGCTCAGGGCAGGCTCTTCGCGGTTTTCGAAGGGTGGGCAAATCAAACACTTCGTTTCGGTCTTGAAGCAGGTCCATCAGCGCGGCCTTTACGTGTTAAATTTGAATTGTGGGCGCGTAGCTCAGTTGGTAGAGCAATGCCCTTTTAAGTCAGCAGGATTGATTGCTTTCAAGTAGTTACGGGAAACGCTCAGTAATATTCAGGAACGTGTTTCCAGTGATTTGGAAGGAAATCAAAAAGAAGTGGACGTACAGTTGGACGCACAACAAGCGGGTTGGCAATCCGCTTAAGCAACTGATGGTGAAATTCAACCTGTTGCCTCAACGGTAATGCGTTTGCAACCATTACTTAATCTCCCCGCGCACAAATACCAAAACCAACAAGCTTTACCATCCAACAGTTTCTGCCCCATCCAACAATCTTTGCCCCTTCTCTGTGAAACTGATGAATCGGTATTGCCTTCCAACACTGTCCCACACGTACCAGTGAGAGATTGAATCGAATTCAACCCCATCCGGCGATAATCAACCAATGCATCACGCTTTATTTAACTCACCCAACCTCTTGATTGCCTCATTAAGCACGTCAAAACTATCACTCTTGTGTCCTTCCATTTCGAGCGTGCGCCGAGCGACGTTGACCAGCATGAGAACTTCTCTAACGGTTTTCTTCTGATCCTCACGAAGGTTTGAATTGTCCATGCAAGCAGTCTCCAAATATCAACCAACAACAATTCTGACTTTCAACAACACGTTTATTCTAATGGGTGCTCTGTTTGGGAACAAAAATCTCACCACAACGCGAGCATTTCATGTGTTCATTATCCACGCGGCTCTGATCTTCAGGCGGTATGCTGGCATTGCAGTGTGGACAAATTGTGTTGAGCGATGCTCGAATCTTTGCAAGATCAATTTTGTGCCGGGGCATCGTAACGGACATTTTACATTTCGATGGTGAAAATCTGAGGTGCTCATGGAGATTCTAACGACTGATGAAGTCGCAGCGTGGTTGAAGATCAGCAAAAGGCACGTGTACGAGTTGGCACAGCCACGAACCCGGTCAGGTGATGAGAGAGAACATCCCATTCCGTGCATCAGGTTGGGAAAGTCGGTGCGCTTCAGCAAAGCTGCTGTTGAAGAATGGGTGCAAAGGCAGAGTGTAACAAGGTGAGAAAAAAGTGGGGGAGTATTTTGTTTGTGTGTTGCCACGTCTCATCGTCCGGCTGCTGCTGCCATCGTTTTGGGTTGCAGGTAGCGGCCATATCGTTGCCACTCCATCTCCCGCGTGACGCCTAATGGGATGTCACCTAACAGGAAATCTGCACGTGTAGGCTCAACGTTGCAAAACCGGCACGCCTTGCGGTACAGCTTGTAGTCAAGCTTTTGCTGTTCCGTCATCTTCACGCTCTTGGCCCATTGCTCTGTTTCTTCCATCGCTTCCTGAAATGCAAGGTCTTTCTGTTCCTTCGCCAGTAAGTCGATAACTGCTACGTTGTTTTTCATCTTGTGACCTTCTTTCGATTTCAGATTTGACTTCATCCAGCACACCCATCATCGCTCAAGACCTCTGATGGGGGAAAGATGCCGTCAGTTTCGACGCCTAGTTACCAAATGTACACTCCCAGACACCAACAAGCGTTACAAGTTAGGTGAGTTATAAGTGTGTACTAAGTTCCTTGTTGCATTCCTACTAACATGTAAGGCGTGTAAGTAAGCACAGAGTGTGTGATGGGGCTGTCTGTTAGTGAGCAGATTGCGTGTGTTATCGAGTTAGGTAACGTGTGAGCGTGTGTATACTAAGTAGTAGCTTAGGTTGCTAAGATACATGGCGTGCAGCCTTGTTAGTTGCCAACTTACATGGCGTGCGAGCTTATTGGTTAATGGGTGGTGAAGCGAAGGCTTTGACTCGGAAGGGCGTAGGGCCGGGGCCGGGGCCAGTTCGCGGGGCCGACTCGCAAGGTCTTTGACCCGAATTGTGACGCGAAATTGATTCGGGTCATCGCTTCTCTATATACCCCTACCATGACCCAAATGGGTTATATGTATGATTTTAATGGGGTTGATTCGGTTCATGATTTGGTTCATGATTTGGGTCATTTGGTTCATTGATTTGGTTCATATCTAATAACCATGAACCAAATTAAATATATATATATCTATAGTTTAGGGTCATTTGGGTCACACAGGGGTATATGGAGAGTAGTTTGAACCGAATCACCATCGAAGTCTGATGATCTTGCCGCGCGTCTTCAAGGTGAAAAATTCACCATTTCTCAAAGAGCGGCGGTTAGTTAAACCGGTGTACATCAACAGTCAACGACTTAGAGCCGTGATTTCACCCATTATCGTTGGGTTGAGGTGCGTTTGGAGTGGATCAGTGCAACGAATAGGCAACGCCGTGGGCAACACGAGGCCAATTTTTGAAGCCCTTGCGCCTTTGAAGCGTAAGACCCGTGCGGCCAGATGTGGATAGGTTGGGTCTTGAACTCGGAGAGTCGCAGCCTTGTAAGCCGTAAGAATGCTTTCTATTGGGTATTTGAGGCCGGGTGAGGCCCCCAAGAACCGGTATGTAGATCGGCGGCCATTGCCGCGCGTCTTCAAGGTGAAAAATTCATCAAAGAGCCTTTTCGTGAACAGCGACTTCCGATCACCCATTATCGTTGAGAATCATGCAACGAATATCACCTGACCGCCTAGCCTTGCCCGAGGTAGACGTGCACCAAGTATAGTGGGACTCGGTCGACTTGTAGCCTGTGTATTGTATGATCGGCGGCATGGTCGCAACTCTGAGCCTCTCGGCTATGCGCGCTACAAACGAATTCCCCCATCAGGGGTGACCCTCACCAACCCCACAACAGGCCGGACGCCTTAAATCGCTTGTTTACATCTATACATTTCGTCACTGCAACCCCCGCTAGTGCCTCAATCGGCACCTTTGGCTAAAGATATGCCAAGTGTTTCGAACCGTACCTCAACGTATCTATACATCTTTACATCTATACATTTGGTCTGCTGTTGTGGCGTACCCTCTCTACCGAGGGTATTTTCTCCCGCTTGTAGAGGGAAGTTGATGGGTAAACGTCACTTACCTCTCCCTATGTATCCACCTATACCTTTAGTGAGTGGGTGAAGCTAGGTTTGACTGTCACCATCGAAGGTATTTCAAGTAAGAAGAGAGGGCCAAATGATCGGGTTGGCTGAAGAGATTGGTGATGTATCAACCTTGCCGCGACGATTACTTTAGTGTAGTTGTAACATGGTCAAATAGCTTATATGTGTGACGGTGTGCAAAACAGTCATGTTGTTGTAATTAGTTGTTGCACAGTGACCTTGCATGGTGACGAGCTAACGCAATCGTTAGTATTTTGACCAAGACGGAGAGGCAACGGTCACGTAATCGTTACTATTTCCGACAGAGGGTGAGAGCAATGTGACCAACTCTCGCTAGCGAGAGTATTTCCGACAGAGGGTGAGAGGCAAGGTCACCAACATCCGGTAGCGGATGTATTTCAAGTAAGAAGGAAGGGCCACGGTCACCAACATCCGGTAGCGGATGTATTTCCGACAGAGGGTGAGAGGGTTCCTCACGACCGAGGGTATTTTCCCCGTAAGGTGAGGGTATATGTCGCTGAACGTTTGCGCTTGACACGATCACCCATCATAGGTATCTTACTTCGACTCCAAGCGAGACATTGTTACGCCTTTGTTGAGTTAAAGACTGTGCAATAAGCTGTTGGTGGATTGGTTTGCAGTAGTGGTACTCACATTTCGATGGTTTACACACCTCACGGCAGACGTGGGGTTTCGTGTTTTAGAAAGCAACATTCAGAAGGAGACACAGTTATATGGAAAACGGATCGTTGTTAAAGGTTGGAGAAGTTGCAGAAGTGTTGCAGCTATCAACGCGACAGGTGTTGAATCTGTGCAAGCTTGATTCCCACACACCCATTCCCCATTTGAAGATTAACGGGCGTTCGTTGCGTTTCCGCAAGTCGGACATCGACAAATGGTTTGAGAAAAACACCATTGCAGCTATTTAAGGCAGCGCAATGTTACCTGTTTTAATAACACCCGAAGGCCGCGTTGTGACTACTGACACACCAACAACACCGGCGATTGGGGTTGAACCCTTTGTTGAGGAATCCCTTGACGTAATCGCGGCAAAGCAACACGCGAAGGACTCAACAAAGAAGGACACCAAGTGAGCAACCACAATGAAACACTGTGAGCGTTGCGGTTTCGTGCCGGTGATACCTGAACAGATGGTTAATGGAATCTGCTTGAACTGCTTCCGCAAAACAACGGGATTGATGGCGAGTGATCCAGAAACACCCATCATCATCGAACAATTGCAACGTGGTTCCACAGCGTAGCAACACAAAGTGTTTTCATCAGGCAAACAAGAGACACCAACTGCAAAGGGGACTCCATTAGCAGATTGGGGATGGTGGTTATGAGTTATTCAAGTGTTGCAACTCTTGGGTAGTGAGTACCCACCATCACAGCGTGCGCACGTTGTGGAGTTTGTTTGAACCTGACACAGACAGGGTGCCCAATTGGGTGCCCTGCACTTTTTTGAAAAGGACATTATCAATATGATTGAAGTTGTGTACCAACATAAACAAGGAGAGCCTGAACCTTCTTTCTTTGTGGCTGTTCATCAGAATGGTGTTGATTTGCATTTCACACAGGACAAGAGGCCATTCATTGCAACCCTCAATACTGATGAGGTAAGACAACTCGCAGATTCCCTCAAACACTATTTGGTGACGAAGTAAAGAGTAACAACAAACTTTTCGCGTGTTCTGCCATACGCGAAATGATCCCCGGCCCTTAATCATACGATGCCTTAGTCCATCGTGGGCCGGGGTTTCTTTAAGTTCTGCGTCCATTAGCGCAGAAACAGCACAGCCTTTGGTGTAACCACTGGCACTTTAAAGGCTGTGCTGCTCCCTAAAGCGTCGGTGCGTGGACACACAAGGTTTAACAACATGCTAGTTCGTTCGCTACGTGATATTCGCAAGCTGAAGATAAGAGTCAAGCGTGATGATAGCGTGCAAATCAGCAAGGCAGGTGGGTTTGTAAAAGCACGCTTTAGAGGCCGCGCAAACTTTGCGTTTGGCGCAACAGCAGAGGAAGCCAAACAGCGATTGTTCAGTGTTGTTGCAAAGAGGTTGAAAATCGCACCTGCACCCATCACTAACCTTGAAAAGCAACTGCTAGAGGCTTGCCGAAATGCTTGAACAAAAGGACAAAACAGCATGAGCATACAACCAACAGAAGAACTGGTAACAAAAGGTGAAGCCCTTGAGATTCTTGTAAACCATCTGGAAAAGCCGGGCATGATTGATGTGTCTGACCTCATCGAGCTTGTTCAAATGGCAAACCAAGTTGACGTTGTGGGTGCTTCAGGAAAACAAGCACGTTGACCAACGATTACTCAGGCAGTTCTAAATGACAACACCAACCACAAACGAATTCGTTGAACAGTTACGAACTGCAAAGGACGTGCCTGCTATGGCCAAGCTTGTTGCTCGACTGTTGAACGCTTGCCACATATTCAACTATCAGGGCATCGGTCACGAGTTGGCACGTATGAGTGTGACATCAGACTCGGAAAGAATTAAGTAAACAACAAGAGGATAAAACATTTTATGAGTCAACTATGGTAATTATCTTTGGCACCCAACGGAAGAGGCAGCAGCAGACGACCCCGACTAAGTTTGATGAGATGTCGCAGGACAAGTTGGACACCATTGTTAACAAAGCGGCCAAGAGCAATCAAGAGCGTACAGATGAGGCCCTCACAAGAGCCGATTCCTTCGCCTTCCAAGTTGCTAATCCACAATTTAAACGCACTGATAAGAACACTCGGATAATGAATCACCAGTTGACTTCTTGGGGTATTACAAATCCAAGCTTTTGAAGATTGTCGTGAATGCTTATAACGCTCTGAAAGATTCGGGTCTGCTCGATATTGATGACAAGGTGGTCGCACCAAAACTCTTCAAGGGTCATTTCAGTGGTAAGACGTTCGACTCCATTGATGATTTGGTTCTTAACGAGCGTCACGCCAGCTCTTCGAGCAATGCCAGTAAGCCAAGAGGAAATTGAACTTGAAAAGGTGCCTCTTGAGCAACTCAAAGACATTGCGAAAGGCCGTGAGCACGCCGAACAGCACAAAGTTGATGGTGCCAAGTCGCAACGCGCCGGGGATGCGTGGGTCTTGACCAGACCCGAGTACAAAGATACACAATTAAATGCCAAGCTGATGAGACAGCAGTTGGCAACGAATGGGGTGCTCGAATCAGCAGCCACGATTCCAGATTACGAGACAGCCTATCACCAACTTCGTGCAAGTGGGTTGTTAAGTCTTAATCAAGTTGCGCTCAACAAACAGCACAATGAAGAGTTAAAGGCTGAGGCCGCTGAAGCACTCAAACCAGAGCCTATCAGAGGAAGAGATGTAAGCGATGCCCAATGGCAGAATTGGAACGTCGCACACGCACGCAGCTTGCCGAGCATGGTTGGTAAAAGGTAAAGGAAATCAAATGCTAAGTAGCATGAAGACAACCATTTTCAAATTCGCTGATCTCTCGTGGCCCACACTCGCCAACATCAAGAAGTGGTTTCGGCAAGACATCGCACGCCCCGGCTTCACGTTGGAGAACTTCAGCAACAATCCTTCAATGAAGGTTGTGCAAGTCGAAAACTCTGTTGGGCAGACAATAGCACTATGCCCCATCGAACCTTGCTTTTTGGTGAGTCAGCTTATCAATCCTGAAGCAACAATCATTGAAACAGGTGTTGCTGGGGATTTAGCGCCGATCGTGCTCTTGCAAGATATGGCACAACAGGAAGGGATGACACGATTCCTGATCGTTGTGTCCACCTGACTACCCAAGTCAACCTGACGAGCGTTGGGTGAGAGTAATTCCACGCTCTGTTCCACTAGCAGCAATACACAGTGTTGGTTGTGCCACGAAATCAACCGCTGCGCACATCAACTAAGAGATTTTAGGAGAAACAACATTTATGGACGACCAATCACAAACACAGCCGATTCAGGCTTCATCAACTCTGGGTGCAGTAGCGGGGGGAATTCCACTCGCGGCACAGCAGGCTGAAGCAGCGGTGACACCCTCACAACCTGTTACACAAAACACAACCCCATCGCAGCCTGCACCCACTCAAGGCGGATCACGCTTGACGCAGAATTATTTCGGCGGTCGCTAAGGTGGGAGAAACCGCTATGGCCGGTATTCCTGACCGTGGCAGACCTGTCATTTGTCACAGGAGCTTGGTGAAGGTGCGAGAAGTGAGCAACAGGCACAGGCAATACAGCAAGGCTATTAAGTTTCAAACATTCCAAGATCAGTACAAAGCTGCTTTGTTACACAATGACGATGTGCGACTTCAGAATCAAACTCAAGAACAGAAAGACGCCCAAGATAAAGCGTTCTTAGACAACACTGCTCTTGCCAACTCGCCTTGGTATTAGTACCGATAAGTTGCCTAGTCATGGCCCTACGGTAGAGAGTTATCTGAAAGCGAATGGCGGTGTCGTGCCTGATGGCACCCATCACTCAGGCGACGGTGAAACCATTAATATCCCTGATAATTCGCAAGCAACACGCGAAGGGCAAATGAAAATGTACCAGTTGCTTGCACCTGCCCTTAATTTGCCTCGTATCAAATCCGGGTCAGGATTTCTTAACACCTACGCAACTTAATGGGATGACGTACAGGCTTCGTGGTCAAGCACAAAGTGGCGCTGTTATCCCCCATCAGGAATTGCCGGGTTATCTCGCTGCTGAGAAAGCAACAAGAGATCAGCTTGCAAAAGACCCCAAGACTTCGCCTGAGGGGTTGAAGGCACTTGATAATGTGATCGCCATCCATCAGGCCAATCTTGATTATTTGGATTCGCACGCTTCTGGTGTGCAGGCCAAGAACAAGCAAGCTGAATTGGACGTTACCAACTCACCCGCCAACCAAGCGGCTGCTGCCACGGCTGCTGCTGGTAAGAAGCAGGCTGAGTTGGATGTTGAAAACTCACCAACCAACCAAGCGGCTGCTGCACGTTTAGCAGGGCAGAAGACCACCGCTGAGACGAATGCAAAGAACGCGGTTGGTGGTCAGATGTTTGTTGGTACCGATAAAACTGGCAATCAGATTGCCGGTACAAGTGACGACTTAACAGCAGCCGGGGCCACAGGTATTTCAAAACTTGATGCAGACAGTGGTAAGAAGGTCATCACCGCACGTCAGCTGATTTCACCTGATGGTCTGTTCTCCCAAATCAAGCAGGACATGTTGAACCTCAAAGCGAAAGGCAAATTGGGGTCTAGCATGGAAGCCCGTTTCAATGACGCTCTGTTGCAGAAGGCCGGTAGTGATCCTGACTACGCACCGTTGTTTGTTCACACTCATTTGCTTTCAACAGCGTTGATGCAGGCGCACGTTGGTTCACGTGGATCGTCTGACATGATGGGAGAATTTCAGAAGCTTGCTGATTCCGGCAAGATGAATGCAGATACTTTGCGTTCTGCTCTTGGTGCTGAGTTCAATTACGTAGCAGAGAAGGCCATGCTTCCTAAGAAGCAACCAACAGGGGGTCAGTAATGAGCACAGGCGCGGTAGCAAATCCTTTTGAAGATGATTCACTAACTAACCACCCATCGGTAGAAGCAAAACCTGCTGATGGGAACCCGTTTAATGATCCTGCTTTAGCCTCACCTGAATCTGTTGCTGCGCAGACCGGCCAAGTGACAAACGATGTTGGCAACACCGTGATTGTGCCTAAGGATGGTGAATCCTTCGGTGACACCATGAGGCGTGCGGCTGCTTATGGCAAGACAGTTACACAGGATCAAATCAACAAGGAAATGGTAACGGCACCGGGCAAGGTAGCAACAACACTTGCGGCTGCACCTGTAATTGGTGCAGGTGGGGTTGCCTCAATGACCGGCATACATGCAGGTGCAGAAGCCTTGTACGATCTTGCATACAGACATTTAGTTGGAACGGTGCCGGGGTTGTTGAATCAAGGGGGTGCAGAAGTTGGTGAAGATGTTCTAAAAAACAAACTGTTGGAAATGGCACCCAAGGCACTTCAGATAGTGAAGGATTGGGCTTTACCTGCTTCAGCCGTTCCTGTGTTGCTTAAAGTTCTTTCGATGAGCAATAAGAAATAGGAACCAAATAACGGCAGCTTGAAAACTGTTTACCAACTCAAATGATACCCAAGCGATGGTTAGCAAAATCACTAAGGCTAAAATGTTTTTCATTGGTTGAACCTCGCTTTTAAGAAAAGTGTGGGGGAGTAGGTTTGTTGACCCAATCAACGTCCGGCTGCCTTCCCTCATGAAGTAACAACGCAACCACGAAGCAACTTGACGTTGTGAAGAGGCTCCCTCACCGGAGCCTCTTGTATTTGAGAAGAAGATTCGATCTTGAAAATGAGGTGTGCCTTGACAGACCTGTCATTCCAACTCCCGCACAATCTACCACCCTAAAAATCACTCAACGCTCTAACTCCGTTTTGCCTCACCCCTGTTGTTTCACTTTCACCAACAAGGAGAATAACCCATTATGGCGACGATGCCAGCATTCAGCCGTTATCAACAACCAATCTTTAATCGCACCTCAACCCGCACCAAGGAGAATCAAGCCATGAACAAAGAACCACTAGAAACAACCATAGACAAAGTTTTAAAACTGCGTCAGTTGACAGAAAACAACTGGTTTTCATACGACCCGTAGTATGTCCCAGCTAATGGGCCGATCTGACTCCCGATGAGTTGGTAATCGTAGCTGAAAGACTTATAGCAGCAGAGTAAGAAGCCCCCGTACCACAAGCAAATCCGAACAACCTAGCGACGAAGGTTAATGTCAGATTGTCAGAAAAAGACCAACAATGACTATCGCTGACCCACATTACAAAAAGCGAACTTGAAGCTGCAAAATGAGGCACAGACTGGAAGGGAACAAGAACTCACCTCAAACAATCAACACCCAAGACCAATTTTGGCGATGAAGGAAAGTTTAGACAACACACCCCATCGGAAATGCTCGAACAGAAGCGATGGGTGAGATATTACCTCAAACCAAAGCCTGAGGGTGGAAGCGCAAAAATCCCGTTTGGCAATCACAGTGACCCTGCCACGTGGTCAACTTTCTATGATGCCGTTGACAACATCGAAAACAATCAACAAGGAATCGGCTATTGCTTTTATGGTGGCGATATTCACGGCCTTGATATTGACCACTGCCGAAACCCGAAGACCGGTCGGATTTGCAACGAAGCAATGTTGCTTGTTTCAAGGTTGGGCAGTTGGGCTGAATACAGTGTCAGTGGGCAAGGCATCCATGTTTTGTTCAAAGGTAAAGTTCGGGGCAAGCAGCTAAGCGAAACCTGCCTGCAATATTGGAATCCGAAGAACAGCCCCCGGTTCTTTGCAATGACCTGCAACATAGTGGGTGAGGCATTCACCACGCTCAAAGATATTGGTGATGATTTCAATTACATCTTCGCAACAGCGCGGCACATCTCCGCAAAGATCAGGGAAGAACTGAAAGAAGTTGATTACGAACAGTGGGCAAAGCTGCCTGTTGAGCGTGAGCCTGTTGCGGAACAGACAAAGGAAAAGGCGAAGCACAAGACCCGGAAGCTTCACAAAGACTTTGATATTGAAGACTTCCTGAAGTTCTATTCACTTCCTGTTGACAACGTAACGAAAAATGAACTTGGGACGTGCTACCGGCTGACCACATGCCCCATCAAGGGTGAAAAGCATGTTGGGCAGAATAGCACCACAACCAACTTCATATTGAGCACCGATGGTGGATTGGGTTTCCATTGCCAAAGTACAGGTTGCGTGGATTGGCAGGTATCGCAGGTGATTGAGAAGTTGGCCGAAGACAAAGAGCCTTACCCAAAACCCATCTACGTTGCTGATAAAAAGCAACCCGAAACTGTAAAGCAAGTCATCACCATAGAGTGGGCTGACACCATGAAAAGAGAATCCATCAAGTGGTTAATCCCTGAGTTTCTACCGCTCTGCGAAGCAACAGCTTTCTCAGGTGAGATGGACACTCGCAAGTCAACCACAGCGATTGACATTGCTGCAAAAGGTTCAATTGGTGGTGGTGAAAGTAAGTTGTGGTTTAACAACAAACCCTTTGAAGTGGAACCTTTCTCAACCATCTTTGCAGGCACCGAAGACAGTTTCAATTCAACCGTCATCAATCGCTTTGTCGCTGCGGGTGGAAATCTTAAAGCACTTGGCAAGTTGCAACTGCAAGTTGCCTGCAATAAAGAATCACCTGATGGGGTGGTGGAGTGGAGTACCCCGTTGAGTTTTGACGCTCACCTGAATGTTTTGCATGAGGCAATCGTGAACGCAAACAAGACGGCCTTATACCCGGTCGGTTTGTTAATCAATGACCCGCTGATTGCGTTCTTTGGTAACAAAAGCTTTAACAAAGCACAAGACTGCCAAGACATCTTGGCCGGTCTCAAAAAACTCTGCGAAGAGTTGAACATCTCCATCATTGACCTGATGCACTACAACAAGACGCAGGGTGCTTCCGCGAAGGAGAAGACCGGCGGATCGCAACGCCTGATTGAGGCACACAGAATGGCGTGGGGTTTCACTCTAATTGATGAAACTGACAAGGAAAGCAACACCCTCATAGCACCCATCAAAAAGAACCTGCTGCGTGTTGCTCAATCATACGAAATCACCACCGTCAGTACACCTGTTGATTGGGAAGAGGATGGTGTTAAGAAACATGACGATGTTGGTGTGGTGAAGTTTGAGCGGTTGTCAGATGAAACGGCTGACGGCTATTTGCAGGAGAAGGAAGCGAAGGACAAATCCAAAGGCAACAAGATACGCAAGGCATTGCTCGAAATTTTAAAGAGTGGCGGTGTTGCACGCAAGACCGTTTGTAGTGAACTACAAGATTTGGGTTCTGAGAGCACCATCAAACGCGAGTTCAAGAAGCTGGAAGAGGCAGGTAAGGTACGCACGGAAGGCAATACAAAGAACGCCGTTTGGATGTTGGCAACATCCCCTGAGCAAATTGGGTTTGATGTACCAAAGAAAGGTGCAGCATCAATCACACAAAATGTTGAACAGGAGCGTGTTGCCTCATGATTCCTCCATCTCTTGCAAAGAAGCAGGCCGCGATGTGTGAAGAACAGGAACGGAAAAAACTAATGTCTAAAAGTTTTAGCCACCAAGTTGCTAAGAAGTTGAAAGAGACAATCCTAAAATCTACAGACCCAAAGGAGATTGCTTCTCTGGCAAATCAACTCGCAAAGTTTTTACCAAAGGCTACACAACCACGCGGAAGTCGTAAAACAGAAACGCCCATCAAGGCGAAGGAACCGGGTCTTGACGATATGGTTGCGGCTTTGGAGAAACAACGCAAGGGGCTACCGTTGACTGCCGAAGAATTGAAGATGGTTGCAGCCGTTGCAGCCGTGGAAAAGAAACGCAAAGAGGCGCGAGACTCTATTACTGGTGGATCAGCAGAGGTTGCAAAATGAACGATAAAGATTTTTGTTTACCGTTTCACATGTGTTGTTGTTAAATTGGCAGGGGTTTCGGTGGGGATTTGAACTTGCCTGTACACGAACCTCAGCAAACCCTGACATCTCTGAAAAGCGGAAGTGTAGTGCCAACACCTCCCAAGTGAGCACACCACACTTCTCAGTGTCTTTGCCTTTAGACGACGAAACCGTGCCAGTCTGAGGATCACACTTCACCATCAATGATTGCTAGGTAACGTTGGTTAACCGACTTTCGATCAACCCCCGGTTCATGCCGGGGTTTTGCTTTGTAAAGAGTAAGAGAACAAAAACTGAACAGGTGAAGGGGTTTCCCCAACCCCACTGCTTGCGGGTTTCGTACCGCAAGAGTTCTCAGCCGCGATTCGGGTTGTCGGAAATCACACCGTATAGGCTGAGGTGAAGACACCGGGTTCCAATTTCGGTTCGATGAAACCCATCGAAGCCGCGCCTTAAACAGGCTAGGTCAGACCGATGGGTGATTTGCAGATTAACCAACTTCTCTTTGAACCGCTGTTGTCTGAAGTGCAGACCGGGGAGCTGCTTGGCCTTCATCCTAAAACCGTTCAACGTCTTGCCCGAAATGGTGAACTGCCAGCGATTCGGATTGGGCGCTATTGGCGCTTTCGTGCCAGTGCTCTGAACGAGTGGATTCAGCTACAATCATCCGGCCAACCCGCTTGTGTGGAAACCGAAAGGACACTATGACCACACGAGCAAGGTATCAACACGGAAGCATCAGGCGTGAGAAACGCAGCCAAGGCCCAAAAACTTGGGTGCTTCGCTGGCGCGAATCAAAACCAGATGGAAGCACCACACGTCGCTCAATGGTTATCGGAACGGTTCAACAATACCGAACCAAGGCCGATGCGTGGAAGGCTTGCGAGTTCTTACGTTCAACAATCAACAGGGAAACCAAAACCCCACGCACTGTGGGGGAACTGGTGACCCATTACCAAGAAAAGGAAATGACAGAAGAAAGCAACAAGTCCTATTCGACACGTGCAGCCTACACTGTGTATTTGCGTAATTGGATTGTGCCGAAGTGGGGTGCGTTGTCACTGTCAGATGTGCGGACGGTCGCAGTTGAAGATTGGCTTCGCACCCTCGCATTGTCGAACGGCAGCAAAGCGAAAATCAGGAACATCATGTCCGCGTTGTTTAATCATGCGATGCGGTATGAGTGGGCAGACAAAAACCCCATTCGCTTGGTTCGCCAGTCGGCCAAACGAGAACGGACACCAGATGTTTTGACGGCAGAGGAAATCAAATCTCTGCTGTTGAAGCTTGAGGGTGGCCCGTACTATGTCATGACCTTTCTTGCTGCTGTGACTGGCCTTCGTGTCAGTGAATTGCTGGCCTTGAAGTGGGAAGACGTGAACTTTGCAGCGGGAGAAATCACACTCACCCGCGCCATCGTTTGTCAGCACGTTGGATCACTCAAGACAGCGGCATCACAGAAACCTGTTCCGATGGGGGAAGGACTGTCTGCTCTGTTGCTGGACTGGCGCGGACGCTGCCCTTACAATCAACACAGTGATTACGTCTTTGCATCCACAGAGAAGGACGGTAAGCAACCACTCTGGCCTAGCTCTGCAATGTCGAAACACATCCGGCCTGCTGCAAAGTTGGCTGGGATTACAAAGCACGTTCGCTGGCACGTATTCAGACACTCATTCGCAACGCTTCTCAAAGCCAACGGAGAAGATGTGAAGACGGTGCAAGAGTCATTGCGACACGCGGACAGCAAAGTCACGCTGGACACGTACACTCAGGGACTCATGCCAGTGAAACGAGAGGCACAAAGGAAGGTTGTCGAAGCAATTGGACGTAGTTGGACGCACGCTTCGGAAACCGTTTCTGCAAGTGCTTCATTCTAAAAGTTGGGCGCGTAGCTCAGTTGGTAGAGCAATGCCCTTTTAAGGCATGGGTCGCAGGTTCGAATCCTGCCGCGCTCACCAGTTAAATCGGGTCCAGCCCGGAGACATGGGTTACAGAATGTACCGGTCACATGGGTAACACTTTTGGACCGAAGGGATTTTCCAGCCTTCGCTCTTATCGAAGGGCACCCGGCTTCCTACAATATTGGCGCATCTCAAGAACGTTGACTGGGAGGTTCTTGCAGGTACAATCCTGATCGAGATGACCCGCCTAGAAGCCGATAAAATTCAACTGGAACAAGAACGACTCAAGATCGAGGAGAGAAGAGTTGCAGTGGAAGAACAGCGACTCGAAATTGAAAGGGAAACGGCTGCGCATGACAGGAAATTCTTTCAGAAAAACTCTGCTTCTATTATCACGGCAGTAGTGTCTTTGGCTGCGATTTTCGTATCTTTGAACCAAGTTCGAGTCGCGAACATTTCCAAGGAGAAGGAGTTGGCCGTAGCTCAGCGCCAGAATGGTCAACAACAAGCTGAGAGGGAGAGGGAATTCGCGTTACAACAAGGGCAGAGGGAACGCGAATGGAACTTAGAGGTCACGAAGTTTGTTTCAGAAAACTCCAAGGTGATCTACGGTGGAAGCGAGGTACAGCGTCAGCGAATTGCCAAGCTCATAACCATCATGTTTCCACCCGCGATTTCGGACGCGCTATTTAGCAAGTTGGAAGGTCCCCTTGATACGAAATCGAGTCAGCCTTGGGAACGCGTCCGCAATGAACTACGGGCGGTTAGTAATGTGCACATCCATGCCACTGTGGGAAACACGCATGGTGGCACGGTCCCAGGCGCCGTGCTGACGTACACTGACCTCGCAACAGGTGTGATTCAAAGAACTACCACAGCAGATAACGGCGAGGCTGATATTGACCTTCTGGCATCGAAAACGGGAAGCACCTATCGCGTGACGGTAGAGAAAGATGGCTTTTTCCCGCTTACTGACTACGGGGAAATTATCCCCGGTCACCAAAAACTTCGAGAACCCTTGATCATGATCAATCCGCGTCAATAAACGCAAGATTGGCACCGCCTTCCTGTAGTAGCCTGTAACTTTCCGTTTTGCCCGGAATCTCAAAAGGCTAGCGCGTCCGTGCGAAACCGCTTATGGATTCACGAATCGACAGCCGAAAGTTTAGGCGCGCCAGCCGGCGCGAGCTGTTCAAACTCACTCCGGTGATCGCCCTTGGCGCGTTCGCAATTCCCAAACTTCAGGCTCCACTCTTGAAAGCAGGACTCGGCTTCAGCGACTGGGCATCATCTTTGTTGTTCCGCGGAGGACATCTCGCGCCCACTTTCGCTGCCACCGAACTCACTCCTTTCGAGAAATTTCCCATCAACGACTACGACGTGGACGATCCCGAAGTCGATCTCGACCGCTGGAACCTGAGCGTTGGCGGCGCGGTGCAGAAGGCAGGGAGTTACTCACTGGCGCAAGTTCAGGCGCTGCCGAAGATCACGCAGAATACGCGGCATGTTTGTGTCGAAGGCTGGGACGTGATCGGCAACTTCGGCGGCGCGCGCCTCTCAGATTTTCTGGCGATGATCGGTGCTGACGCGACTTCGCGCTTCATTACCGTGCAATGCGCCGACGAATATTACGAATCGCTGGACATGGCTACAGCTTTGCATCCGCAAACGCTGCTTTGCTATGAGATGTACGGGCAGCCGCTGACGCGCGAGCACGGAGCGCCGCTGCGATTGCAAATCCCGACCAAGATCGGGTACAAGCAGGCGAAATATCTGACCGAACTCAAAGTCACGAACGTACTGGAGAAAGTCGGCTACTGGGAAGACCAGGGCTATTCGCATTTTTACGGACTGTAGTTTTACCGGTCGAAGGATCGAAGCTGAATGGCGACGCGAGCAATTGAAATCGATAATCCAAAGACCGGCGAAGTAACGCCGGCCGTGTACGAGCATCCGTTCATTGTGCGCCTGTGTCATTGGGTCAACGCGGTCGCTCTGTTCGTCATGATCGGCAGCGGGCTGCAAATCTTCCGCGCCTTCCCCAGCTTCGGCGCAAAGATCCCGCAAAATGATTTGATCAACTGGCCCAAGTCGCTCGCCATCGGCGGATGGCTGGGCGGCGCGCTGCAATGGCACCTGACATTCATGTGGATCTACGTCGCCAGCGGGCTGGTCTACGTTGGCTATCAGCTTTTCAGCGGAAACTACAAACAGATTCTTTTCGTCCCGCGCGATGTTCCAGGCGTCTGGCCGATGGTGCGTCATTACTTCTTCTTCGGTCCCAAGCCTGCGGCGAAGGAAGCTTATAACCCGCTGCAGAAGCATGCCTACACTTCGGCCATCGTGCTCGGAGTGCTGTCAGTATTAACCGGCTTGGCAATCTGGAAGCCGGTACAATTTTCCTGGCTGGCGTGGCTGATGGGCGGCTTTCATTACGCGCGCCTATGGCACTTCATCATCATGTGGGCGCTGATCGCGTTTGTGTTCGGGCATTTGATCATGGTCGTCCTGCATGGCTGGAACAATTTCGTTTCCATGCTGACGGGATGGAAGAAGGATCCGGATTACCGGGCCGAGTAACGGCGAGTTGCAGTTCAGGTGGTTGACGAGGGCCGATGCAGGAAGCAGCAACTTTGCCGGCGAGTTGGCCGCAACCCGGGAACGAAGCGGCGCTGATCGAGCGCATTCAGAACGGCGAGCGCGAGCTGTTCTATGAGCTGATTCAGCCCTACGAACGCCGGGTTTATGCGGCTGCATTTGCCATCCTGCGGAACGAAGCCGACGCCGAGGACGCAGCCCAGGAAGCCGTGCTCAAGGCGTTTCGCTATATCAAGCAGTTTCGTTCGGAGGCTAAATTCAGCACCTGGCTGATCCAGATCGCGATCAATGAGGCGCGTATGCGCAGACGAAAACAGCATCCGGAGTTGATCGAGCCGATCGCCGACCGGCAGGACGATTCCGGCAACTACGTGCCGCGCGATTTCGCCGACTGGCGCGAGATCCCCTCAGAGACTCTGGAGCGAAAAGAAGTGCGCGAAAAACTCGCCGAAGCCCTGGCTTCGCTGGGCCAGATCTATCGCGACGTCTTCGTGCTTCGCGACATGCAGCACCTCAGCATTGAAGAGACGGCCGCGGCTCTCAAGATCTCGACCGCTTCGGTAAAGACGCGCCTTTTGCGCGCACGGCTTATGTTGCGCGATCTACTTTCTCCGGGATTGGGCGGCGCATGGCTCAGCCAGGCGTTCGGAAAGGGGACGAAACCATGGTAGTCAGTTGCGAAGAAGTGTGGCGCGAGGTTTCGAACTATGTCGAAGAAGATGTGAACTCTGAACTGCGCGCCGCCATGGACGAACATTTCCGCGGCTGCAAAGGCTGCACCTCGATTCTGGAAGGCACGCGCAATGTGGTCAAGTTGTATGGCGACGAGAACATGGTTTCAGTGCCGCTGGGTTACAGTCATCGCCTGCATCGCCGGCTGGAAGAAAATATGCACCCCAGCCGCCGAACATTTTTCGGATGGATGGTGGCGGCAGCTGCTACGGTCCTGGTTGCCGGAGGATTCGAAGTAGCGCGGTCTTCGGGGCGTCTTCCCCAATTGCGGTCTCCACACGCGCAGAGGGCGAGTGCCGTGCCGCCGGATATGATGGTGGTGATTTATCCCGAGGGAAAAACCTTTCACGTTGCGGGTTGCGCATACATCCCTAGTCAGGCACATCTCCGAAGCGTGGAAGCGCGCGAGGCCGAACGTGAGGGATACACCCCCTGTGTGCGCTGCATGAAACAGTATTTGACCGAGAACGCTGTGCCGCACAATAGCCAGTCTCACCCCGCCTGACATACAATCACAACCTTGATTGCGTTCTTGTCCAGGAGAAATTACATGCGCCTATATGCTTTCCTGCTGGTGCTGGTTCTGGCTGTGCCCGCCTTCGGGGAAGGGAACTCGCGCTGGAGCGAGTCCCAGGCTAACGAGTGGTATCAGCATCAAGGGTGGCTGGTGGGCAGCAATTTTCTTCCGGCGAATGCGATCAATGAACTGGAGATGTGGCAGGCCGAGACTTTCGATCCGCAGGAAATCGACAAAGAGCTGGGCTGGGCCGAAGGCATCGGTATGAACACCATGCGGGTGTTTCTGCACGACCTGCTCTGGCAGCAGGACGCAGCCGGTTTTCAAAAGCGGCTCGATACGTTCCTTGGGATCGCCTCGCGCCACCATATTCGTCCGGTGCTGGTTCTATTCGACTCCTGCTGGGACCCCAATCCCAAGCTCGGGCCGCAGCATCCTCCGATTCCCGGTGTTCACAACTCCGGCTGGGTACAAAGTCCAGGAGCCAAGGCATTAGAAGATCCTTCGCAGGAACCACGGCTGCGCGCGTATGTCGAAGGTGTAGTCGGCGTGTTCGCCAAGGATCCCCGTGTGCTGGCCTGGGATGTTTGGAACGAGCCCTCAAATACGAACGGTGGGGCCTACGGCAAGATTGAACCAAAAGATAAGCAAGAGCGTGTTTTGGTATTGCTGCCAAAGGTGTTTACGTGGGCGCGCTCGGCCCATCCCACGCAGCCTCTGACCAGCGGTTTGTGGATTGGGGACTGGTCATCTCCCGAGAAGCTGGATCCCATTGGACGTGTGCAACTGGAACAGTCGGATGTGATTTCGTTCCACAATTACAGTTGGCCTGAGGACTTCGAGCAGCATGTTGTCTGGCTGGAGCAGTACAAACGCCCGGTTCTCTGTACTGAATTCATGGCCCGTCCTATGGGCAGCACCTTTGACACCATTCTTCCCATCGCAAAAAAACACAACGTTGCAGCTATCAACTGGGGACTGGTAGCCGGGAAATCACAGACTTACCTCCCGTGGGATTCTTGGGAGAAGCCGTATGTGCTCCAACCGCCGCCGGTCTGGTTCCATGAGGTCTTTCATGCTGACGGAACCCCCTATCGTGAGCGCGAAGCAGAGCTGATCCAGGAACTCACAGGCAAGAAAAAATAGGCGTGGCGCGATATCGACAGCTTCTGTTGAAAAGCTTCCAACCGCACCAGAAGCCCCGGCATCTTGATAAGTGCACAAACTTAGGCGGAGGCATAAAAGATGAGAATGCGTAAAGAAAACCTGTTGTGGAATGTGCTGCTCGGGACCAGCGTATACCTGCTGGATTCGCTGCGCAGCCGGCTCTCTGAAGGCGCAGAAGATTTGACCGATCGCGCTCGCGATACCTACGGCGAAGCTTCGAGGCGCGTAAGCCGCGCGTCGGAGGCGATTCGCGGTGACGACGGCCACGTTCTTGGGACCGTAGCTGCGCTCGTGATCGGCGTGGGAGTCGGTGTAGGTGTCGGCATGCTGCTGGCCCCAGCCAGCGGAGAAGAGACGCGCGGGACCATCTCTAACAAAGTGCAGGAATTCGGTGGCCGGATGAAGGATAAGTTTTCCGAAGGCCAGTCTTCCTCGACCGCATACGGAACCTAGCAAGCAGCGATTGGAACGTAAAGCGCGGAATTTGTCCGCGCTTTTTTCTTTCCCGCCGGCTCAGTCGTTCCGCGAATTCCCTGAACCTGGGAAGCAGAGTTTCACATCTGTTAACTTCTTGCAGATACATCTCAACTTTCTCAATGCGTCTCTTTTGTTCGTGGCCGCCGTATTCGCCGGAACAATGAACGCGGTCGCCGGCGGCGGCAGCTTCATTTCTTTTCCCACTTTGCTTTTCAGTGGAGTCCCTGCAGTTCCGGCGAATGCCACGAATACGGTCGCGCTGTGGACAGGCCTGGCATTCAGCGGCGGAGCGTTCCGGCATCATCTCAATGTTCGCCGGGTGGTTTTATTTACGCTAATGGGCGTGAGCCTGGTCGGCGGAACTATAGGTGCCGTGTTATTGCTCCACACCCCGGCACAAACTTTCCTGCGCGTTCTGCCCTGGCTCATGCTCGCGGCAACCTTGCTCTTTATCTTTGGTCGTAAGCTGGTCCGCCCCGGCACCAGCCAGGCCGTGCAGGAGCTCAGCATCAAGTCCATCGTGCTGGCTTCCTTTTTCCAATTGCTGGTTGCAATTTACGGCGGTTACTTCGGCGGAGGCATGGGAATCGTGATGCTGGCCATGCTGACCGCATTCGGCATGGCCGATATTCACGAGATGAACGCCTTGAAAATCGTGCTCAGCAGTTCCACCAATGGCATTGCAGTGATTGTGTTTATTGCGTCGCGTGCAATTTATTGGCGACAGGCGATAGTGATGATCGTTGGAGCCTCACTGGGCGGCTACTTCGGCGCGCATTATTCCCTGCGCCTGTCTCAGAAATGGATACGTGGATTTGTGATCACCGTCGGATCGGTGATGACAGCTTATTTCTTCGCCCGCGCTTACTAGGCAGTGGGCAGTCTACGCAGCCCTTGCCAGCCGCATCGATTCAATCCCGTCCAGCGCATTCCACAATGCTTTAGCCGCGTTCTCGCCGGCGATCAACGCTCGGTCGGCAGCAGCGGGATTCTCCTCAACCAGTTTAGCTAGCTGATTTTTCCACACGCGTGAATGATGGATGTCAGCGGTCGTGTGCAGGGTAAAGTAGCCGCAAGTCTTCTCATCCGCTCCATACATCTCTCTCAACCCACGGGCCTTTTCGGCCGCCACTCGCGGGACTTGCGACTCGTACGCATAGAACGCGGCCAAGGCTTCTTCCGGCGAGCCTTCGCGCGCAACTCGATGAAATGAACTTACCAACTGCCCGAGCTCAGGAATCGCCAGTTCGCGGGCACCGTCCCTGGCGCCGCCCATGCCTTCGACAAAATCGAGCCAGAGTTCGGCGTGCGATGGGCCCCCGTTAGTTCCCAGTTCTTCATCGCGATTCGCCAGCACCGCGCGGCGCAGAGAACTCTGGTCGGTTCGTTCCGCAAATTCGCTCAGATAAGAAGGGAACGCATCGACGTGATGGAAGTATTCGCGCCCGTATTCACGCAGATCTTCGTGGCTCAATTCACCAGCCGTCCAGGCCTTGTAAAACGGATGGCAGAGCAGATCGTGTTTGGCGATGCGGGCGTCCAGTTCACAAAGAAACTCTTGTGTCGTCATTGGATTCTCCGGTTGAGAATCAATAGTACGAAGAACGAACCTTGATGGCAACTGTGGAAAGTGGTCACCATGCGGGTACAAGTTTTTCACCACAGGGACACAGAGTCACAGAAAAATTAGAAACATTGGCAGGCCATCGCACCTACGGCGGAATTTGCCTGCTTTTCTGTGTCTCTGTGACTCTGTGTTGATACTGGGCGATAAAAAGCAAAATCTTAAACCGCAAAGTTCGCAAAGGACGCAGAGTAGAAATTAGCTGAAATTGTCTTTGCGAGCTTCGCGTACTTCGCGGTTAAAGGCTTTCTTGTGTTTTTCTGTTGAATCTGAGGGGCGGCCTTTGTCCGATTCGGGAACGCTTTGAGCACGTCTCCTCGAAAAGTGCATCACGGGCGCTGCATTTGTGCGACCATTCGTATGTGCGCATCGTCTCACTTCTCGTGCTTTGTATTGTTAGCCTCGCGCAAAACGATTCTCGCATTCCACCGGAAGTCCGCTACAAGCACGGTTACGTCAACTTTGCCGCCAAGCCGCCTGAATTCACGTCAGCAATGCTCTGGGGCATCGCCATCGCCGATGCGCGCGTTCCCGGCTACGAACAGGCGCAGGTAGAAATCCAACACACGCAGTTGACCTGTCGTGTGGATGGGAAGGACATTGTTCTGAACGACGACTTTGGTGATATACGGGGCGGTCTTTATCGCCGCTTTCCGTGGTTTGGCACCGACGCTCACGATGCCATGCCGCTGGCTTACTCGAAAGACCACCGTGCGGTCATTCTCCGCGTCGGCAAGAGTCCCGAACGCGTCTGGCATTTCTGGGCGGCTTCGCCGCGCGCCGCGATTCCCGCTGGCCATCTTGAAGGGTGCGCCGTCCAGGTCCGAGCCAGGATTTCAAAAGGCGCGCTGCTCCAGGTCGGCTTCGATTACTGGCGCGATGCCACAATAGAGTACGGCTCCGGTGGCAACAATCATGAGGCCGGCGCAAGCGATTGGTACTTCCCATCCGGCGAGTGGCAAACAGCGATCTTCTCAGATATTCCGCGGAAGTGATCATTCTGCGTGCCTCCGTGTCTCTGTGGTGAAAAGCTTTTCGGCCTGTAAAATGGAACCACTGGTGGGATTCACCGAACAATTCGATGTGGTAGTCGTTGGTGCCGGACATGCTGGCTGTGAAGCCGCGGTCGCCTGCGCCCGGATGGGCCTCAAGACGGCTCTTTACACCCTCAACGTCGATCTGATCGCGCAAATGTCCTGCAACCCCGCGATAGGCGGCATCGCGAAGGGACATCTCGTCCGCGAAGTGGATGCCCTCGGCGGCATCATGGGCGAAATCACCGACGCAGTCGGAATTCAGTTCCGGCTATTGAATACCTCACGCGGCCCCGCGGTCTGGTCTCCGCGCGCGCAGTGCGACAAGCAAGCCTATCGCCTGAAAATGCGCGAAGTGCTCGAGTTGCAACCGAGCCTGCAAATCAAGCAGGCCGAAGTGGCGGATTTGATTTTGGAAGAACCGTCGTTGGTCGTTGGTCGTCAGTCGTTGGCCGAAACTCCTGAAGCCCGGGCGCCCCAACCTTTCCCGTCTTTTGCGGAGGGCGGGGCTCTTGAGTTACCTGAGGACCAGCGACAAACGACAAACGACCAACGACGCATTCTCGGCATCCGCCTTCGCGATGGCCGCACCGTCGGTGCTCAGGCCGTCATCATCACTACGGGTACTTTTCTCAACGGTCTGATCCACTGCGGCGAACAACAGTATCCCGCGGGACGCTCCGGTGAGCCGAACGCGGTTCTTCTCGGCGAAGCGCTCAAGAACCTCGGCCTTCGTGGCTGCCGCCTCAAGACCGGCACTCCGCCGCGCCTCGATGGCCGAACCATCGACTGGTCCAAATTCCAGATCCAGCCCGGTGACGCCGATCCCACACCCTTCAGCTTTCGAACCAAACGCGTTGCGCATCACGACGCGCAAGTGCCGTGCTACATCGCCTGGACATCGCCCGAAACGCATCGCATCATCCGCGAGAACGTGCACCGCTCGCCCATGTATAGCGGCCAGATTCAGTCCATCGGGCCGCGGTATTGCCCGTCGATTGAAGACAAGATCGTCAAGTTTCCGGACAAAACGACGCACCAGCTTTTTCTCGAGCCCGAAGGCCTGAATACGCACGAGATTTACGTTAACGGGATGAGCACGTCGCTGCCGGTGGAAGTGCAGCTTGAGATTTTGAAGTCGGTACCGGGACTGGAGGCCGCAGAAATGCTGCGCCCCGGATACGCCATCGAGTACGACGCTATTGATCCCACTGAACTTGAACGCACGCTCGAGGTAAAAAAAATCGGCGGCTTGTTTCTTGCGGGCCAGATCAACGGAACGTCTGGCTACGAAGAGGCCGCATGCCAGGGTTTGATGGCGGGGATCAACGCTGCTCTAAAAGTAAAGAACGAACCGCCGCTGGTGCTCGACCGTTCCGAAGGCTACACGGCAATCTTGATTGACGACCTCATCTCGAAAGGCACCAATGAGCCTTACCGGATGTTCACTTCGCGCGCCGAGTTCCGGCTGCATCTACGCATTGATAACGCTGACCGCCGACTGACGCCGCATGGCCGTCGCATTGGTCTGATTTCGGACGGCGCCTGGGCAGAGTTCCTTGCCAAGCAAGAGCGTCAGGAGCAGATGAAGTCGCTGCTGGAAAAAACAAGACTGAGGGCAACGATGCTTGAAAGCATTCAGCAAGAACAGTCATTGGTCCCTTCGCTCGGCTCAGGGCAGGCTAAGAACGCTCGTCGGTCGTCGGCCAATTCGGATGAACCCGATGAGCTTTCTTCTTTGGATCCGACAAAAGACCTAGCCTCCGCACTCGGCCAGCCTCTCACTCAACTTCTCAAGCGGCCGGAAATTACTATCGAACGTCTCGTGCCGGTTCTGCGGAAGCTTGCGCCTAATTTTTTCGACGTCTTTTCGGCCAACGACCAACGAGGTGCGGTGAGAGACAGCCGCTTACCGGCTTCCGTCCGCAATGAACTCAAATCGGTTGAAACCGAGATCAAGTACGAAGGCTATCTCCAGCAGCAGCAGCGTGCCATCGAGCGCCTGAAGAAAGCCGAGCAGCGCACTATACCGGAGTGGTTTAACTACTCGTCCGTGAGCGGCCTCTCGCGCGAGATGCAAGAGAAGCTGACGAAGGTCCGCCCGCGCACGCTCGGCCACGCCTCACGCATTCCCGGCGTGACCCCCGCGGCGGTGTCGCTGGTAAACGTCTATATAGAAATTCAGGCGAAAAGACGAGAGCAGGCAGTTGCAGTTTAGGCGCTTGCTGACTTGGCCGTCTCCAGGGTCACGCGCTTCTTCTCTCGATAAGCCATGTTGGCCATGTGGGCCGCTACTGCAGACCGAAACCCGATTTCTACCGGCGCATTCGGAGTTTTGCGGCTGCGAATGCAATCAATCCAGTTTGCCATGTGATTCTGGTCTTTGGTCTCGCCGTTGATCGCAGCGCCTGTGGGACGATTTAGCTTCTCGGGAAGATAACGTGTCGTTTCCTCCGACCGTCCGCTGATCATGTCTGTAGCTCCCGCGATGTGTTCGATGGTGCCATTGCTTCCGAGTATGTGCTCGCCCAACCCGTAGCGGCTATTGCTGAACGTGGATTGCCACGTCACCGCCGTTTCCGGAAAATCCAGCGTGACCGCGATTGTATCGGGAACCTCGCGGCCATCTTTCTCAGAGAAAATGCCGCCGGACATGTATGCCGCGGACGGCAAAGGAAGATCGAGCGCGCTCATGATCCAGGCAATCTGATGCACCATATTTTCGGTGACGTTTCCGCCTGAAAATTCCCAGAACAGCCGCCAATTGATGAACTTATAAGGATCGAATTTTCGTTCCGGCCTGCCGTTCAGAAATGCGTCCCAGTTCACATTCTGTGCTGTGCAATCTGAAGGCACTTCGCGCACCCACTGTCCTTTGCCGTGCGGCGTGTTACGGCTCATCCACGATTCCACTTGCGTGACTTTGCCAACGATTCCGTCGCTAATCCATTTCTTCGTGTCGGCGAGCGCGCCCGAACTTTCATGTTGCAATCCGATTTGTACTACGCGATCTGATTTCTTTGCCGCAGCCAGGCACTGCTCGGCTTCAGGAATAGACCACGTCATCGTCTTCTCACAGTAAAGGTCTTTGCCGGCGTCGAGCGTATCGAGGAAATGCTTCGCGTGAAGATGCAACGGGCTGGCGACGATTACGGCATCTATGTCTTTCATCTCCAGAAGGCGGCGGTGATCATTGAACGTTTGAATGCCGGGCGCCATTTGTTTCGCTTCATCGCGCCTTCGCGTGTAGATATCAGCAATCGCGACCAGTTCGGCATTCGGAACCGCCAAGATTTGCTTCAGCAAATCTTGTCCACGTCCGCCGACCCCGATCATGCCAACGCGTACACGATCACTCGCGCCCAGAACGCAGGAGGTTGGCAGCGCCATCAAGGCTGCTGATCCCAAGGCCACCTGTCTCACGAAATCACGCCGCGTGTTGTTCGTCATTCACATCCCTCCTGTGCCAGTTAGCCCAAAGCCCAAGCTCTGTCCTTATGACAGCGCCCCCGCTTTTTGCAGTGCTTCTTTCATCCCCGCCCAACTCTGACGCGTGGATGCTTCGGCGGTTCCCGCGCCGCGCCAGTGCGTTTCGAGACTCATTGCGAAGCGGTAGCCGTCATTCTTCAATGCGCGAAATTGTCCGGCCCAATCAATCACGCCTTTACCCATCGCGGCCCACTCGTATTTATTGCTGTTCGGAACTTTGGCCGCGTCTTTGCAATGGCAGTGCCCGATTCTGCCTTTCGGCAAAGGCGCGTAGCCATCGGGATAAGCTTTTTCTCCCGCCGCCGCCGCGTTTCCCGGGTCCCAGTTCAGCATCAGATTTGGAGATTGAACCGCCGCCAGGACCTTTGCTGCCTCCGCCCCGGTAGCGGTATTGCACGCGCCTTCGTTTTCGAGGACAAGTGTGATGCCTTGTTTGCCAGCCTGTTTCGCGGCATCGAGAAGCTTCGCATCCATCGCAGCCCGGAACGGCGCGGCATCGTCGAGCCGCCAGAAATCAAAGCAGCGGACGCGATCGGTGTTGAAAGCCTTTGCCAGGCGAATGCTGCGCTCGAGCACTTCGCCCTGCTGATCGAAACTGAAATCCGCTCCGAACTGGGGGGCGTTGGGGCTGAACTTGGACTTCGGCGCTCCCGGCCAATCACATTTAAAGAGCGGGCTTGCAATGTCGGTCACTCGCAATTTGTACTTTTTCAGGATGCGTTGCGCTTCGGCGATTTCCTTCTCGTCGAGGTTGACGATGTTCTTGTTCCACATACCGCGGAGTTCGATCCACTGCATGCCGAAGTCGTGGGCGGCAATTTCGCATGCCCGCTCGAAATCCTGCGTAATCTCATCGTTGATGACGGCAACCCGGAATGGCGACTGCAAGGCTTCACCCCAGGCTTTGATTCCATATGCAGCTGCGCCCGCAAACGCGCCGGTACTAACCATGAAGTCTCTTCGGGAAAATCGAGCTGGCACTTCGGCATCCTCCAGGCATTCACAATCGCTGCACCGGCTAATCTACCACTTCAAGGCACGGCACAGATGCCGGCTTGGCGGTGTCTAAATGACTTGAGCCAGCCATTTTCGAAAAGCGGGTTTCAGAAAATCAAGCTTTCAGCATCAAACCAATTGAGAATTCCTCTCGACCCGAAACCTCCGGTGAGGTAGTCTCTTTCAGTTTTCCGTGACTTTGACACTCCCATGAGGAGCGGAATGTGAGCATCGCCAGTTGTCCGAGAAGCATGCGCCTCATATTCGGATGGGGCGGCGAGATCAATGTCACAAGGCTTGCAGTCTCGATCATTCTGATAATTGCCGGCCCTCAAGTTTTCCCGCAGCAACCCCAGCCCGACAGCGAAGCTACCCAAACAATTCAAGGCACTGTCATAAACCAGGTCACCGGCGAGGGCATCGGTCGAGCGCTGGTGTTCTCACCTGACAATCGCTATGCGACGTTGACGGATGGGCAAGGCCATTTCGAATTCACCGTTCCAAAGCCAAAGGAAAACTCCGATGCGAATGGGGCGTTCGTCTTTGGTCCAAGGCCCGCAGTGATGATGAGGGGCAGCCCATTCTTAGGCCTTTCGGCCCGTAAACCAGAATTTCTCGAAGGCCCGTACCCGGCTGCCACGGTCGAGCACGGAGTCCCTCTCACCATCCGCTTGATTCCTGAGGCAATCATCAAAGGGAGGGTTGTGGTTTCTGATGTCGAAGCCGCTGCCGGCATCAACATCCAACTGTTTGCGCGTCAAGTCCAGGACGGAGCGCCGCGATGGATGCGTGCCCAAAACGCCATCGCCAACTCCAACGGCGAATTTCGGTTCGCCGAGCTCATGCCCGGCACATACAAAATCATGACGCACGAAATGCTCGACACTGATCCCGTCACGCTAGCTCCCGGCGCGCAGATTTATGGATTTCCTCCGGTCTGTTTTCCCAGTGCGGGAGATTTCGCGTCGGGGACGCCTATTCAGTTGGCCGCCGGCGACACATTTCAGGCCGACATGCCGCTCAACAGGCAGCCATATTTTCGCGTGCGCGTGCCGGTTGCGAACTATTCGGAAGGCGGTGTCAATGTTTACGTAGAGGCGCACGGACACCCGGGACCCGGTTACGAGCTGGGGTACAACCCGCAGACGCAAAGCATCGAGGGGCTGCTTCCCAAAGGGAATTACCTGGTTGAAGCCACATCGTTTGGGCCACTTTCCTCCAGTGGCTCGGTGAACTTATCAGTGACAGGAAAATCGGACCAGAATCCGGGACTGACTCTCGTCTCCGGTTTACAAATTCCGGTCAACGTCCGGGAAGAGTTTAGCTCGAATGACTGGAATGGCAGTGCTTCCTTCGGTGACCGCGGTCACACCGTTTTTATGCGCAATAGCCCGCGCGTTTATCTTGGGGTGACTTTGCAACCCGTGGATGAACACGCCGAACATGGATCAGCGTCGCTCCGTCCGCCGTCGTCGCCGACTGACAACGCTCTGGTGATCGATGGCGCTGAGCCGGGACGCTATTGGGTGCGCGTTACCACGGCACGAGGTTATGTTGCATCTCTGAGTTCCGGCGGCGTTGACCTGCTACACGAACCGCTTACCATTTCCGCCGGGTCCCATGCTCAGATTGACGTAACTGTGCGCGATGACTTCGCCAAGCTTGTTGGGACAGTTGGGGGACTCCGCAAGACTGCCATCGGCGAAGACCAGCAATCAGCCGCGGAATTGCCTGGGCGCACAGCCTACATTTACTGGGTACCTCTTCCGGATAGCTCCGGCCAATTCGGCGAAACGCGGCTTCGTTCACAAGCGGAGTTCAGCACCGAGGTCGCTCCTGGCACCTATCGGGTAATGGCCTTTGATAGGCCGCGGAACTCAATTCCTTATCGCGATGCGGAAGCCATGCAAGCTTACGAGGCACAAGGTCAGATCGTGCACATGGTTCCGGGTCAAACCCAGAATGTTCAGCTGCAAGTAATCACGGGAGGGAATTGAATGTCACGCGCTCGGATCGGTCGGCGCCGTCTTTTTTGTCTGACGATTGGCGCGTATATGGCGATCGCTCTGGCCGCACAGGTGAGCCCCAGCACGCCCACGCCACGATATCGAATCGCCGGAATGGTGGTCAGCAAAACCGATGGCCGCCTACTTGCCCGGGCTCGCGTTAGCATTGGCGATGTCAAGAATCAGAAGGAAGTCTTTTCGGTAGTTACGTCGGACGACGGCAAGTTCGAATTCACAGGGCTCGCCGCGGGAAAATATTTTCTGCAAGGTGACAAGCGCGGTTTCCTGCCCGGTTCCTACGATCAGCATGAGCAGTATTCGACCGCGATCGTCACCGGCGCTGGAATAGACACTGAAAACCTCATTCTGCGTCTACCGCCTGCCGCATACATCACCGGCAAAGTTCTGGATGAGTCCGGAGATCCGGTTCGCCGCGCAACCGTCAATCTTTATCAGATAAATCACAACGAGGGCGTCAGCCGCATCGTCGGAGTACGAGCCGCGACCACCGACGATCTTGGCGCTTACGAAGTCGGACCTCAGGCTCCAGGCACGTATTTTGTTTCTGCGAGCGCGAAGCCCTGGTATGCGGTGCATGGGGCTTCATCGGAAGCGAATGGGAACGCCCCACCAGGTCATGTTGATCCCGCACTCGATATCGCCTATCCACTAACCTATTACGGCGATGTGACCGATGCCGATTCGGCGACTCCCATTCAGCTTCGCGGCGGCGACCGCGTGCAGGCTGATATTCACTTAAATCCAGTGCAGGCTCTGCATCTATATTTCCACGCTGCCAATGATCCGCAACGCGGCGTACAGTTTCCCCAGTTAGTGCGCCCCGGCCTTGGTGGCGACGAAGAGATGGTTCAAGCCAGCATTCAACCGGTGTCTCCTGGTCTCTGGGAAATCACCGGCATTCCTGCGGGCAGGTACAGCGTGCGAATTCCTGGCACTGGTGGAAATCAATCCGAGATCGAGCAAGTGGATATAACGAACGATGGCCAGGAACTCGATACCTCAGGCGCAGAAACACTCGGTGCCGTAAATATTTCCGCGCGTGTACCGGGAGAGAATTCGTTACCTCCGCAGCTTGCGGTGGGACTGCGATTGCCGCACGCAAACATCAAAGCCTGGCAAATGTTCGACGCCAAGGGTGAAGCGCATTTACAGCAGGTTGCTTCCGGTCGGTACGAAGTTGTGGTGTGGAATTTCGGAAAGGCTTATTCCATCGCGCAGATTTCATCCAGCGACGCGGAAATTTCAGGCCACACTATAAATGTTCCGCCGGGCGGAACGGTGTCTGCCTCGCTGACGCTGATTACTGGAATGGGCAACGTTACGGGGTTCGCAAAGCAGGCAGGGAAGGCGGTTGCGGGCGCGATGGTCGTACTGGTTCCAAAAGACCCAACGCTAAACCCGGATTTGTTTCGCCGTGATCAAACGGATCTCGACGGCAGTTTTCAGTTGAACTCAGTGGTGCCCGGCTCCTACACGATTATGGCAATTCAGGATGGATGGGACCTGGATTGGTCACAACCGGCATCAATCGCGCCTTACATGAAAAAAGGCGAGGAAATTGAGATTGTGAATCAGCGATCTTTGCTTTTGCCCCATCCGATAGAGGTCCAATCGAAGTGAGAATATCGGCATGTGCACATCGAAACGGCAGGCGGCGGCCCTTTTTTGCTGCGCGGTTACTTCCAAGCGAAGCGGTCGGTTAGAATTACGGGTGGCTGAGACCACCCCTCTTCTTTTTTTCTTAATGCTAACCAAGTCTCAGCGTTGTGTCGGCCAGTGGGATAGTGGCTCGCTCGTTGTCCAGGCTTTGAAAGGGCTCGGCCTTCTGCCGCGGAGCATGTCGGCAAGATCGCTTGCAGCTTTAGCCGCCGAGGTGACGGCACTCGTGCTTGCGCTTGCTGTCATCCCTAGCGTCACCCTACGGGCTGCCCCCGCCGATTCCCCTATCCGCTTTGAACTGAAAACACTCCCGTTCCGGCTTGAGAACAGTGAAACCCAGGCCCGCAATGCGCCTGAGACAATGCCCGGCGGCGTCGCCATCTTCGACTACAACGGCGACGGGCGTCCCGACATTTTCTTCACCAACGGCGCCAACATCGCCACTCTGAAAAAAGACGAAGCCAAATATCGCAATCGGCTTTTCCGCAACGACAGTAACGGCGTCTTCACCGATGTCACCGGGGCTGCCGGTCTCGCCGGGTCAGGCTACGACATGGGCGTTGCCGCCGCCGATTACGATAACGACGGCTATCCCGACCTGTTCGTCGCCGGCCTGCATCACAGCACGCTGTATCACAACAATGGCGACGGGACATTTACAGACGTCACGGTGAAGTCGGGCCTCAATGCCAGCCTCAATCGTCTGGATCCGCAATACGGCGCGCTGTGGGCAATTACCGCGATTTGGGTGGACGTAAACAATGATGGCTTGCTCGATCTCTTCGTCGTGAATTACATGCAGTGGGAGTACTCGGACAAGGCTCTCTGCGCCTACGAAGGCGTCACCGACTACTGCCATCCTAAGTTTTACAAAGGCCAGCCCAATCAGCTTTTCCTGAACAATGGCAACGGCACGTTCCGCGACGCCTCAAGAGAATGGGGCGTGCGCGAGCATGTGGGCAAGGGCATGGGCGTCGGCATGGCTGATTACGATCTTGATGGCAAGCCGGATCTCTTCGTCACCAACGACGCGTCTTACAATTCGCTATTTCACAACGTCGGCAACAAATTTGAAGAGGTGGCATTCGAGACCGGCGTTGCGCTGGTTGAAGACGGAAGTTTTGTGTCGGGCATGGGCCTCGATTTTCGCGACTACAACAACGACGGCTTTCCTGATATCGTGTTCGTCGCCTTGCCCAATCAGACTTTCCCAATTTTTCAGAACACCGGCAAGGGCGACTTCAAAGAAGTAACCACGCCCAGCGGCATGCGCGGCCTGAGCCGCCCACTGTCCGGCTTCGGTGCCGCGCTCTACGACTTCGACAACGACGGATGGAAAGACCTATTCGTGACCGGCGGACACGTGGAGTCTCGCTCGATGCCGGGACAGCCTGCGGAGCAGAGCAACTTTGTTTTTCGCAACCTCGGCGCATCCGGCAAGTGGCAATCGCTCACCGGCGAAGCAGGCCTGGCATCTCCGAAGGCCCGGCATCGCGGCTGCGCGTTCGCCGACCTCGATGGCGACGGACGCATCGACGTCGTCGTGACTGCGCTGGGCAAAGACGCTGAAGTCTGGATGAATCTCAGCCAGAATGCCAACCACTGGATAGAAATCGCGCTGCTGGGCACCAAAAGCAACCGCGACGGTATCGGCGCGAGGATTAAGGTCGTGAGCAAGACGGTGGGCGCCCAATACAACCACATGACCACGAGCGTTGGCTACGCATCGTCGAGCGACGGTCCGGTTGATTTCGGCCTGGGTCCCGACACCAAGGCCGATTCCATTGAGATTCGTTGGCCCTCAGGCAGTGTGCAGACTTTGCAGAACGTCTCCGCCGATCAGATTCTGAAAGTGACGGAGCCGAAATAGCCGCGGAGCGGCGCCAGATTGCAGCCCACGCGCAAGCCGTGGATTGAGCTGATTGTCCCACTCTTGTCGCGCTCTTTGCGACAGGGGTGGGCTTGAGTTTCTTAAACTAATTCCAATTCCAACTTAACCACCGACGCCGCCGGAAACTCAAAGCTCACTGCGCCCCCACGAACGTTGACGCTTGCGGCCTTCGGCACCAGCGCATCCGGTTGCTCAAACGTATTCCGCGCGTGGATGTCTTGCGCAGTCAGAATTGTTGCCGATCCCGACTTCACGCTCGTGCCGCGTACACCGATCTGCGCCTGCATCGCTTTCGTTGCATCAGGATTCACCGCGGTGAGCACCAGCATCTTGTCGTGCAGGGAAGCCGCGCCTTTCAATCCCCAGAACGAAGCTGGTTTCCCGTCCCGGTCATAAGAAATTTCTGGGGCCAAGAATTCGGTGCGCACACTCTGGCCACCCTGGTGCGCCGCATACATGGCGAATACATGGCCCACCGGCGTCACGCAGAACTTGTCTTCGTGCGCCAGATAGAGGCTGTTCAAGCAATTGATCAGCTGCGCGCAGCAACCAATCGCCACTTTGTCGGGATGCCGGTTGAACGTGTCCAGCGTCATTCCGCTGAACACCGCGTCGCGCAAAGTCGGCAACTGTTCAAGCTGATCGGTGGGGGTGAGAGCGCTGCCACCCTTGTACCAGGGCCCCCATTCGTCCACCACAAGCTTTACATGATGTTCGGGGTCGAACTCGCTCATCACTTGCCAATGTCCGGTGATCAGCGATTCCATGACATCGCCCTGCTGCAGCAGTTCGTACCAGTCGGTTGTGTCGAAGTTGACGGCATCACCTTTCCCCTGCACCCAGTCGTGCGTCTTTCCGCGGCTCAGGTTCCACGCGTAATAATGCAGCGCTAATCCGAAGATGTCGCGAATTGCGCCCTTTCCTTTACGCGTGATCTCTTCGAGAAAGCCGCGAGTCCACGACCAGGTGTCGTCGTTCGGCCCGGAGGCAATGAACGACAACGGCCCCTGATATCCTGGGACCCACGCGGTAAAACGCCGATATTCGACTGCGTATTCCTGCGCGGTGAAATTGCCGCCGCATCCCCAGGACTCATTGCCAACGCCCCAGTAGCGGACATTGAACGGATCTTTGAATCCGGCGGCGGCGCGTTCATCTGCCAAGGTGGTGCTGCCTGCGGGTGAGTTGCAATATTCCACCCAGCGGTAAAACTGCTCGGCGGGAAGGCTGCGCAGGTTCGCCGCCAGATAAGGCTGGCTGCCGATCAACCGGCAGAACTGCACAAATTCATTCGTGCCGAAGCGGTTCGGATCGTAACGGTGAGCATCCATGGCCCCGGGCTTCTCGCCTCCAAACCAGAAATTCGTTCGCCGCGGCCGCTTGTCCACGGGCCCAACGCCGTCGCGCCAGTCGTAGCTGTCTGCAAAACAGCCGCCCGGAAAGCGCACGATGGCCGGCTTGATCTTTCGCATCTCGTCCACCAGGCGCTTGCGAATGCCGTTGATGTTGGGGATTTTCGAATCTTCTCCGACCCAGACGCCGTCATAAACCACGCCGCTTAGATTCTCGACGAAGTGACCATAGATTTCGGGCGATATAACTCCCAAATGTTCGTTGAGGAGAACTTCAATAGTTGCGGCGGAATTTGATTGAGCGGCTGCCAGCGGTGAGAACTTGCGAGCGAAAGCCAACCCGGAAACGGCTGCCGTGGTGCGGAGAAAATCTCTGCGTTTGATCATGGCAGGAAATTATGCACTGCGCGGGATTAGTGAGTCCACTGCGCGAGACTTTCGGCTAAGATTTACTGCCTCATGCCAAACAAAGAATTTCTCGCCGCGCTGATTGTTGCACTCGCTTCGCCGGGTCTAGCGCAAATAACCCCTAAGCCGTGGACGGCACAATGGATCACCGCGGCAAGGGCGCCCGTCCGCGACGAAGCGGTGCTGCATTTCCGTAAGGTCATCGATCTACCCGCAAAGCCTGAGCACTTCCTGGTGGACGTGAGCGCGGACAACCAATTTATTTTCTTCGTGAATCAGAAACGGGCTGGAAGTGGCCCCAGCCGCAGTGATCTCAAGCACTGGCGGTACGAAACCTACGACATTGCGCCGATGCTTCATGCAGGGCGAAACGTTCTCGCAGCGACAGTCTGGAACTTTGCCACCCACGCGGCGCTCGCGCAGATCAGCGACCGCATTGGGTTTCTGGTACACGGCCAGGGTGAAGCCGAACATCTTGCCGACACCGATGCTTCCTGGGAAGTCGAACAGGAAGATGCAGTTACTACATTGCCTCCCGATGTGCCCGGCTATTATGCCGCCGAGCCTGGAGAGCGTCTCGATGGGGCCGCATTCGACTGGAGCTGGAACTCCACTTCGGACTCGAACGACAGATGGACAAAGGCAGAGACCCTAAGCCCCGCTTCACTGCGCGGCGAAACCGATTCTCACAACAATTGGTGGCTCGTTCCCGATCCGCTTCCGCCTATGGAAATGAAACTCATTCCTGGCGGACACGTTGTGCGTTCCGTGGGAGTTCATGTGGCTTCCGATTTTACGAACGAAGGAGTGACGGTCCCGCCCAACACCGCGGCCGTCATACTTTTCGACAATTCGGAGCTGACGACAGCTTATCCGGATCTCACAGTCTCGGGCGGATCGGGCGCGACGGTGCGTCTCACCTACGCCGAGGCGCTGGTGGACCCCAGCGGTGACAAAGGCAATCGTGGCCAGATTGAAGGGAAACACATCGTCGGTCTTCATGACGAATTTCTGCCCGGCGGGTGCTCGTCCTGCGAATTCGTACCTCTGACATGGCGGACCTGGCGCTACCTGCAACTCGATGTTCACACGGCTGATAAGCCTTTGCACATTGAGTCTCTGCACGCCTGGTTCACCGCTTTTCCTTTTACTGAGCGTGCACGCTTCGAATCCGACGACCCGTCGCTGAGGACGATCTGGGACATCGGCTGGCGCACTGCGCGCCTCGATGCCCACGATACCTACATGGACACGCCATATTGGGAGCGGCTGCAATACCTCGGGGACACGCGTATCCAGGCGCTGATTTCATACGCTGTCGCCGGCGACGATCGTCTGGCGCGCCAGGCAATTGAAGCGTTTAACGATTCGCGCATCACCGATGGGCTTACGCAAAGCCGTTATCCGTCTTCACTGATACAAATGATTCCGACCTTTTCTTTGCTGTGGATCGGGATGGTCCATGATTTCTGGATATATCGCGGCGACGAGGACTTTGTTCGCGCTCAACTGCACGGCACGCGCGCTGTGCTCGATTGGTTTTTACAGCGGCAGAGATCCGATGGCCTGCTCGGGAGAATCCCGTGGTGGCCATTTGTTGATTGGGGAAAGGATTTCGATTCCGGAACGCCGCCGCAGGACGAGGATGGCGGATCGTCTGTCATTACGCTGCAGTTTGTTGAAGCGCTGCGTTACGCCGCTGATCTCGAACAGGCAGTGGGGGATGCATCGAATGCGGACAAATACCGCACTGCCGCTGATCGCGCTGGCCAGGAAGTGTTGAAACTCTGCGGATCCCAGAACGGCTTGATAGCTGACACACCGGCGAAAAAGCATTTCAGCCAACATGCGAACATTCTGGGAATCTGGCTGGATGTAATCCCACGCGATCAGCAGAAGATTGCGCTCGCACAACTTCTAGCCGCGAGCGGAGATGTCACCATGGTCGGTGGCGCAGTGCCGCCCATGACGGCTGCAACATATTATTTCCGTTTCTATCTGGCGCGAGCCGTTGAGCACGCCGGAATGGGAGACGAATATCTGAAACTGCTCGCTCCGTGGAAGCAAATGATCTCACTCGGCCTGACTACGTGGGCGGAGTCGCCGGAACCCACGCGCTCCGATTCGCATGCCTGGAGCGCCCACCCGAACTATGATCTGCTGACGATCGTCGCTGGTATTCGTCCTGCCAAGCCGGGATTCAGCGCCGTCCTGATCGAGCCCCATCTCGGCAATCTGAAGCTTGTGAGCGCCGCCATGCCAACTCCGAAAGGAACGGTTGAAGTCGAATACGCTCGCGACGGTAACACCCTGAAGGCTGAGATCACGCTTCCAGCGGGCGTTTCAGGCGATTTTGTTTGGAACGGGAAAACGTCGGCGTTGCACGAAGGGAAGCAGGTGCTAGTACTGCCGTAGCGCCCCCACTTCCCATCGTGTCTGCAAGTAATTACAATGTACATACCTATGAAAGCAGACCTGATTCCCATCGGCAATTCCCGCGGCGTCCGTATTCCCAAGCCGATCATCGACCAGATTGGTTTGGGCGACACGGTGGAGCTGACGGTTGAAAGAAACCGCATAGTGATTTCTCCGCAGCGGCCGCGCCAAGGATGGTCGGAATCATTCTCCGTCTCGGCCCACGAGGCGGAAGAACCGCTTCTAGGCTCTCCGCCCAATAAGTTCGATAGCAAGGAATGGAAGTGGTAAAGCGCACACCGCGCCGCGATGAAATCTGGCTAGTCGCGCTCGATCCTGCCATTGGGACGGAGATTCGGAAGACTCGACGTTCTTTGATCATCTCGCCCGACGAAATGAATCAGCATCTGAAAACCGTGATCGTCGCTCCCATGACGACGATTTCGCGGCCGTATCCAACCAGAGTGGCTATCCGTTTTCAGGGGAAATCCGGACAGGTCGTCCTCGACCAGATGCGCACGGTGGACCGCAATCGTCTGGTACGCAGATTGGGCTCAGTTGCTGTCGGCAGCGCGGAGACAGTGTCGGCCGTTCTTCTGGAAATGTTTTCCCGCTGATCAACCGGGGGTGCCGAAGATCTGTTCGGAACGTGGCTTTGTCTCTGGGTTTCTTGATCCTATTGAGCCTTCCCGCTTCTCGAACCTCGCATCTTAAGTTCCGGCGAAGGGAGATGCGAATGGCGAAGGGAAACGTCTGGAAAGGTGCACTGGCGGGCGCGGCAGCGGGACTGGCGGGCACGGTTGCAATGACTCAGTTTCAGAGCCTGTGGAGCAAAGCTTCCGAGAAGCTGAATCACAATGGCAACCACGGATCATCAGAGCAATCCGAACCTGAAAAAGAAGACGCGACCATGAAGGCGGCGGGCGAATTGGCCGCGCTGGCAAAACACCGACTTTCTCGCGACGAAAAGAAGAAGGCCGGGCCGATCATTCATTATGCATTTGGCACCGGCATGGGCGCTCTTTACGGTGCTCTGGCGGAAGTCGGTCCGCGCGATCTGCGCCGCCACGAGCTGCTCAGTGGCCTTGGTTTTGGCAGTGTTTTGTTTGCCGGCGCTGACGAAGTTGTAGTGCCCGCTCTCGGCTTGTCAGGGAAGCCCAGTGAAAGTCCCGCGTCGTCTCATCTATATGCGCTCGCTTCTCACATTGTTTACGGACTCACAGCAGGAGCCGTGCGGAAGGCGGTACGCACTGCGCTGTAGGGGGTTGCGAAAACGCTAGGTGCCCTTGCTCAAATCCGCATGCAGCAGCCTGTGAAACAAGTTCTCTCCGGCCTCCCGGCGGACCGACAGCCTACCCGCGCCATAAGCCCGCGAGTTCAACCCGCGTTGGACGGAAACGCAGATGGAGTGGTCTTCGTCCTGTATGCGCTCGCTTACGTCCATGCTCTTTCTGTTGCGCTCCGAGGCTTCCGCGCCGACGTCACTGAAATAAAACTCGAAGATCACCTTCATCTTGTCGATTCCTAGCGGCAACACCAGGTTCGTATCCAGATACCCCTCGTACCAGTTCAACATGAAGTTGGGATAAAGCCAGTAGTAGAGTGCCTGCCCCTGGCGTACGCTGGCCGTCATAGCCTCTCCTCCCGCCGCGTCGATCGGGCTTGATTGCAGGCAGAAGCGTTCGCCATTCGTGATCGTGTAAGTCGCATAGTTAAGTATGCTGTTTAGGCCCTTATGCAAATACGGAACGTGATATCCGCCGTCGAGGTAGTTGTCCACGAAAACTTTCCAGTTGCAGTCAATGATCCACTCCCGCCGTCCGGCATAGTGCAGTCCATCTAATTGCAGGCGCTTGAACTGCTCGACCATTCCGCCAAGAAACTGGGACAGCGCCATCGGCTCAGGATCTAGATGCACAAAGACGAATTTCTCCCACACATCTACGCTCAGCGGAACCAGTCCATTCTGCTTGCGATCGAAATTTTCTACGCCTTCGAAATCCGGCACGCCCTTGAGCGATCCATCCAGCCCGTACGTCCAGCCGTGATAAGGGCATTGCAGCCGCTGCGCGGTTCCGCAGGGTTCAGTCATCACCGCGGCCGCGTGATGGCGGCAAACGTTGAAAAATCCGCGCAGTTGGCCATCCTGACCCCGCACTACCAGCACAGGTTCGCCAGCCACCTGTGCAGTGATGTATTGCCCGGGCGTCGCAACCTGCTCTGCCCGGCCCACCATTTGCCATGAGCGGCTAAATACCGTCCCGCGCTCAAGTTCAGCGATCCGTTCATCGGTGTACCACGGGCCCGGGATGGTCAGGGCCTTTGCAAGCGGCTTTGATGGATCGAATGCGCTGACGATTTCTTTTGCAGCCGAAGACATTTCGCCTCCTGTGACCCGACATCGTAACACCTCGCCGCGGCTTGTTGGCACGACGCGCAAGCGAGTTTATTCTAGCTAGCATCTTTGTGCGTTCTCGTCAGGAGGACACGAATGTCGAAACGCCTTTCCCGTATTTCCGGTACCGCCATCAGCCTGTTATTCACAGTTATGCTGGCGAGCGCTGCCTCAAAGCCGTTGCAGGTTTATTCCATAGATGTCGAAGGCGGACAGTCCACGCTGATCGTCAGCCCCTCGGGACAATCGCTTCTGATTGACGCCGGTTGGCCCGGCTTTAACGGCCGCGATGCCAACCGGATTGTTGCTGCTGCAAAATCCGCCGGACTGGACCATCTCGATTACGTCCTTATTACTCACTTCCATCGCGATCATGTCGGTGGAGTTCCGCAGCTCGCCGAGCGGATGAAGATTGGCACCTTCGTTGACCACGGGCCGAATCTCGAAGACTCCGACGTTACCCGCGAAGATTACGCCGCTTACGAGAGGGTCTTACCGGGCCACAAGCATCTTGTCGTAAAACCTGGTGACCATATTCCAGTCAAGGGACTGGACGTGCTTGTCCTCACCGCTGCCGGTGAACACATCCCGAAAGCCCTTCCGGGCGCGGGGCAACCGAATCCTGCTTGCGCGGATGAACCTAAGCCTCCAATCGACAAGACAGAAAATGCCCGCTCACTCGGGACTCTGATTACCTACGGCAAATTCCGCATGCTCGATCTCGGCGACCTGACCAAAGACAAAGAACTTGAGCTTATGTGCCCAAACAATCTGATCGGCACGGTTGATCTGTTCATCGTTTCCCACCACGGTTGGAGCCAGTCAGACAGTAATGCCTTCGTCTCCGCCATTCACCCGCAGGCTTCGATCATGAACAACGGGGCGCGCAAGGGCGGCAGCCCCGACGTTTGGACGGTGGTTAACCATGTCGAGGGACCTGAGCGTTTCTGGCAATTGCATTATTCAGTTGAGGGTGGCTCGGAGCACAACGTTCCGGAAAAATTTATCGCCAATCCGGACGAGAAGAATGATGCGGGTCACGACATACGGGTGCGCGCCTTCTCAGGCGGCAAGTTTGAGGTCTGGAATTCGCGAAACAATCACCACGTAACATATCCGCTGAATACGAAGGGTATGTGAGTGGTCGTCATCGTGATGGGGGTTGTCGGAGCAGGGAAGACCACGGTTGGCCAGTTGCTCGCGCAAGAACTCGGCTGCCATTTCGCCGACGCCGACGACTTTCACCCTGCCACTAATGTTGAGAAGATGCGTCACGGCATTTCGCTCACCGACGCTGACCGTGCCCCCTGGCTGGCTGCGCTCCACGAAGCCATCGTTCAGTGGAACGCGCACCGCGAAAACGTTGTCCTCGCCTGTTCTGCGCTCAAGCGCGCCTATCGCGACAAATTGCGCGCAGGCGCAGTCAAATTCGTTTATCTGAAAGCCAGCCGCGAACTGATCCTCAGCCGTCTACGTGCTCGCCATGGTCACTTCGCGACTGAATCAATCCTGAATACCCAACTGGAGGACCTGGAAGAGCCGGAGGATGCGATCACTGTGCCGATTGATCAGTCCCCAGGCGCAATCGTCGCGGAAATTATCGCCCAGGTGAAAAGGGAAGCAAGTAGCGTATCCTGATGCGACGAAAAAATGATCACCGCCGGACCGAATGTCGCAAACTCGACTGTCAGCGCCAGCCTTGAGGCGAAAGTTGTCAGGGCTCTCCTTCTGCGCCTGATGCCCTTCCTTTTCGTGCTCTACATTGTCAATTACCTGGATCGCATCAACGTCGGCTTCGCCGCGCTGCAAATGCGAACTCAGTTGGGCTTTAGCGATAAGGTATTCGGTACTGCCTTTGGAATCTTCTTCCTCGGATATCTATGCCTCCAATTGCCCAGCAACTTACTGATGGCTAAAGTGGGGGCCCGTCGCTGGATGGCGGCCATCATGATTGCATGGGGACTCATCTCCTGTTTGATGATCTTTGTCCACACTCCAAAGGGCTTTTACGAACTGCGTTTTCTGCTCGGCGCAGCGGAGGCAGGGTTCTTTCCGGGAATCATTTTGTACATGAAGAACTGGTTTCCGGCAACGGGGCGCGCTCGTGCAGTTGCATTGTTCATGACGGCCAATCCTTTGGCCGGAATGATCGGTGGGCCAATCTCCGGTGCCTTGCTTGGCATTCATCAGTTCGGGCTCGCCGGTTGGCAATGGATGTTCCTGATTGAAGGCGTGCCCGCGGTTGTCCTGGCAGGCGTCGTTCTCCTGACCTTGCACGACACTCCGGACACCGTCACCTGGCTGACAGTCGAGGAGAAGAGTTGGCTTCGCGCGACTCTTCAGCGGGAGCGCGACGAGCACGCTGCGGTTTCGCGAGCGGACTTGTGGGGCACAACCCTCAAACTGAGCTGGCAAATCCTGCTGTTGACGATCGTGTACTTCGGCCTGACGGCGTCGGCGTACGGGCTCATCCTCTGGCTCCCCAGCTACATCCACAGCCTCACAACTTTGAGTAATGGCGGCATCGGCTTCGTTTCGGTTATTCCATACATCGCCAGCGCGATCGCGATGGTGTTGGTCGGAATGAGTTCTGACCGGACTGCGAAACATCGCTTGCACCTGGTGGGCTCAGCGTTCTCAGCCGCGGTCTTTCTTCTGATTGCCGCATACACGACGTCCATAGTTCCGGGGCTAACTTTCCTGACCCTCGCCCTGATGGCCACATTGTGCATGCAAGGGCCCTTCTGGGCGACGGCGACTTCGCTGATGAGCGGGATGGCGGCGGCTGCCGGTATCGCAGTGATTAACTCCCTCGGCAACCTTGGCGGTTTTTTTGGGCCTTACATCATTGGACAAAAACGAAGCTCGGGGGCCGGATTTCGCGGAGGGATGCTGCTGATCGCCGGCACCCTCGCCCTCGCCGGGATCATATCGCTACTGGTTCGCAATCCGCAGCGGGACGCTTCGCCTAACGCCCTCAATCCATTACAATAAGTAACTTCGAAGGCACAGGCTCAATTTGTTCGGCGGTCTTGCGGTTAATGTTTCTTAGCAGTTCAAGAGAAGACACGTCACAGGCTGATTAGAGTTGATTCAACCCATCCCCCAACCCACCAGCCAGTACGTTTACTGGCGTGTTGAAGGCAGCTTACTTGAGCTGACGGCTGTTCGTCCGGTTGCCTTTTTTACCTGGAACGCGCAAACATTTGCCGAGCGATGGACTCGCCGGGGCTCGGTGTTAATGATGGCGGCGCTCCGGCCCTTCCTATACGTCCTGGATCGTTCCTTTGCCACGCGTGTTGTCTATTCTGTTCTGCGGGGTATTAGCCGCGACCGGCTTGATCTCTTAGGAGAAGAGTATTTCGAGTACAAGTTAAAGCCTTACTTGAAGTCCGACGGTGTCCATCAACTCAAGAATCTTGTGTCCTCCGGCGCATCCGTGGTTCTGGTCAGCCAGGGGCTTGACCACGTGATGCGGCCGCTTGCCCGCCACCTCGGGGTAGAAAGAATCCTCTCCAACCGCATGGAATTCCGGGATGGCATCTGTACTGGACGTCTTTTAGATCCAGTTGTCACGCCGCGCGGAATTTTTGCTCGCGTCTCCTCCAGCGGTCCCGACGGCCAGCGCTCAATCGAGAAGCTTGCGCACGACCTCCACGTGAAGGATTCGAACGAGCTCGAGATTGCCGTTGCTCCGGCTGCGCGCTCGACACCGGTGCTCAACCGGCCGCTGGTTAATTTCGGCGATGACCGGTCCTCGGACCCACTCTCTGTCCGCTCGGCTTTTCGCGGCAAAAGTGTTCTGCTGATCGGTGTCACAGGCTTCATTGGTAAAGTCTGGCTGGTGAACACGTTGATGGATCTGCCCGAAATTGGGCGGATCTACCTTCTTATCCGCAGGCAAAAATCCAATCCCGCACAGAGACGCTTCGAAAAGCTGATCGAAGAATCTCCGGTGTTCGATCCGCTCTACGAACGTTACGGGCCAGGACTGTTGCAGTTTATCCGCGACAAGGTTCAGGTGATCGAAGGCGATGTTACTCAACCCGGCTTAGGACTCGATCCACAAGTCTCCGCATCTTTGCGCGGCAGCCTCTATTTAGTCGTGAACAGCTCCGGCCTTACCGATTTCAATCCTGATCTGCGCGATGCGCTTCTCACCAACGTTGACGCGGCTGTTCACCTGCTGGATTTTATTCGTGAGACCGATCATGCCGGCCTGTTGCACCTTTCAACCTGTTATGTCGCCGGAGTACGTGAAGGCCGGATCGCTGAGACGGTCCACACCAAGGACGCCCCTGCCGGGGCTGCCTTTGATGCCGAGCAGGAATGGCAAGCTCTTCATCGGTTGATCGAAGAGACCAATCGTCGCGCCGAAAGCCCCGAGGTAACAGAGAAGCTCCGCCGTCAGGCGATGGTTAAGGAACACGCCGCCAAAGATCTGCACGGCGCCGCGCTGGAAAATCAGATTCGCAAAAACCGCACGCGCTGGCTTCGCCAGGAGATGACCGAAGTAGGAAAGCGCCGGGCCCTCGATCTGGGCTGGCCAAATACGTACACACTTACCAAGGCGATTGCTGAGGCGCTACTTGCGACTCGCGGCGCCGGTCTTCCCATTGCCATTGTTCGTCCCGCGATCGTAGAAAGTTCCACAGCGCAGCCGTTTCAGGGTTGGAATGAAGGCATCAATACCTCGGCCTCATTGTCGTATCTGCTCGGAACTTTTTTTCGTCAGTTGCCCACTAACGGGCGCAAGCGGCTGGACGTTATTCCGGTTGACGCCGTTTGCCGCGGGATGACACTGATAGGCGCGGCCATCATGGAGCGCCGACATGACCTCGTGTATCAACTCGCCACATCGGTGACCAATCCCTGCGACATGCGACGCTCGATCGAGCTGACGTCGCTGGCCCACCGTAAACATTACCGCGCGCAGGAGGGTATGGAGTACTGGCTGCGCTTGCGCTTCGACGCAATTCCGGTTTCCAAGGAACGCTACAACCTCATGTCTGCCCCTGCTCAGCGTGCGATTATTAAGACGATCCAACGTGTCGCCGCTTCTTTGCCGTTAAAAAAAGCTCCGCTTGCCCGGGCAGATCGCAACCTGGAGAAAGTGGAGAAGCTCATCGAGCTCTTTGAGCCGTTCATCCTGCAGAACGAGCACGATTTCGTGGCGGACAACGTCGAAAAACTCTCATACGCGCTGCTGCCGGAAGAGCGTCGCCAGTTCAGCTATGACACCGCGGCGCTTGACTGGTGGGAATACTGGATCAATATTCACATTCCTGCGCTGCGCAAATGGACTTATCCTTTAATCGAAGGGCGTCCGCTGGAAGTTCGAGCGCCGCGCAACCTGCAAAATACGCTCGGCACCGACATTGAAAATGGAAATGACAGCGGCGCCGATACTGCAAAAACCGGAACGAACGGAGCAACGTGGCGATATTCCTGACAGGATCTACCGGATACATCGGCGCACACGTGGCCGTAAATCTGCTGCAAGACTTTGGTGCGCCCCTGAATCTGCTGGTGCGCGCCAGCACTCCGCAGGAGGCCGAAGAGCGCCTCTGGCACGCGTTCCAGCTACATCTGGACTTCAAGACTTTCTACGAACATCTGCAGTCTCGCATTCGGGTCTTCCGCGGAGATCTTACTGACGAGCGCTTCGGCCTGGGACAGGATGAATACGACCGACTGGTCCACACCACCGATTCCGTGATTCACTGCGCGGCGTCGTTGAATCGTAAGTCTGAAAAAAGCTGCATGAACGTGAACCTTCGCGGCACCCTCGAAGTCATCAAGCTGGCCCAGCAGGTCGACCACTACCACGGCCTACGGCGCTTCAGCCATGTGAGCACTGTCGCGGTTGCGGGTAAGCGCCAGGACGAAGTGGTCACGGAAGAAAATTCGATCGACTGGAACCGTTCCGACTACGACCCATATGCGCGCACGAAAAAGTTTTCTGAGTACATGATTCATCAGCTTCTGCCGGATGCGCCTAAAACCATCTTTCGACCCAGCATTGTGCTTGGTGACGGCCGCCGTGCTGAAACCACGCAGTTCGACATGGTCCGCGCATTCGTTTTCCTCGCAGGATTGCCCGCGCTCCCGTTGCGCTCGAAAGACCGTGTGGACATTGTCAACGTTGACTTCGTTGCCGACGCCATCGCCTCTCTGCACGTGAAGGAACGTACGCAATATGACACCTATCATCTTTCCTCGGGGCGCGAATCGCAGACGTTCAAGCAGATCACCGCATCGCTAGCGGCTGCACAAGGGAAACGAGGTCCGATATATTTGCCATTTTTCGGAAAGTCGTTCGGAAGTGGAGTCAATCTGCTCGCAAATCGTAAAAGCCCGGTTGGACACGGCGCTGCACTGATGAAGGCTTTCCTGCCGTATCTCACATTCAACACGGTCTTCGACAACACTCGCGTCACTACTGAACTAGGGCGCAAGCCGGTGCCGTTCTCGCAATACAGCTTTCCGTTGCTCAAATTCAGCCGCGAAACCAACTTTGAGTATCCCTATCAGGCGTGGCCGGTGAAAGCCGGAGGTTCGGCCGCATGATGGACTTCACCCTGCAAGCCTGGGTTAGCTCCATCATTCAGCGCAAAAAGGTTTCCTGGATGCTGGGTAAAGGTGAACGCTGGCAGCCCGGGAAAAAACTGAAACTCCTCTTCGCCGGATACAACGGCGCGCGCAACATGGGTTCCGATGCGCGTGTTGAAGAGATGATTCGCCAGCTTCGCCATGTTCTCGGCGCAGACAATGTTGACTTCAGCGTGATGAGCCAGAATTTCCGGCTGACCAACGGCTATTTCAAAGACACACGCCAGGTTCATCTGCCCGATATTTTCCCACCATTTCTTGCGAACGAAGTTCCGCAGCATCATGGAGTAGTCGCGTGCGAAGGATCGATGTTCAAGAGTAAGTTCGCCAATGCGCTTACCACGATGATGATCGGCTCGCTCGGCATCGCAGCGGCGGAGAATAAGCTCTCGGTCGGCTACGGCGGCGAAGCCGGGCACATGGATCCGCCGATTTGTAGAATGTGCGGGCGCTTCTGCAGGGATTCGCTGATCATCACTCGTAACGAAGAATCCCGCACGATTCTTCGCGAACTCGGCGTTCCCACTGAACTCGGTACCGACACGGCATGGACGTTCGAACCCCTGCCGATGGATTATGGTCGGCAAGTTCTGCGCGATTCCGGCTGGGACGGCGCCAAGCCCGTGCTCGTGGTCTGTCCCATCAATCCATTTGAATGGCCGGTGCGGGCGTCCATCGGAAAACTGGTCGCCAACAAGCTCACAGGTGCTTACAAGAGCAGCCACTACCGCGGTCCATATTTTCACAACTCCGGCCCCGAAGCTGACCGCAAATACGAGCATTACATTAATGCCATCAGCAATGCGCTTGGTGCGTTCCGGCAGCGCCACGACATTTTCATCGTGATCGCCGCGACAGAGCGCCTTGATGCGCGGCCTTCGAAGAAAATTTCGGAGCGTCTTGGTAGCGTGCCAATTCTCACCTCCGATGACTACACCATGTATGAGATGGTCAGCATTTTGCGCGCCTGCCAGATGATGGCCTCGTCGCGTTATCACGGCATCGTGACCTCAATGCCGGCGCTGGTTCCATCCGCGGGCATCACTATGGACGAGCGAATTCGCAACCTGATGCGTGAACGCGGCCACGAAGACCTGTTGATGACCGTTGATGATCCTGACCTGGAGCCGAAGCTCCTCGCGGCCCTTGAAAAGCTTGCGACGGAAGGCGAGCGCATTGCTGACGGAATCGGGCGGACCGTGGTGAAGAATCTAAAAGTGATGGCGCGCATGGGCGTCTATTTCGAAGAAGAAGTCCAGCGCCGCTATCCCGATTTTCCCACCCGCAAAGGCCAGTGGAGTTGGGAAGACTATCTTCCGCCCATGGATGCCGGCCTGCACCGATTGGCGGGAATGTACAGCTAACGATGTCCTTTCTCGACCAAATCTTTACGCAGCTGCAATCGACGAATGATCCCGTTCTGACCGAACTCCGCGATCCAGCACGGGCGCCGATTACCGGGCCAGGCTTGTTGAACCGAACCGCCCAAGCCCGCGCTTTCCTTTCTTCCCGCAATCTTCACAAGGGCGATCGTATCGCTCTCCTTGCAGCGAACGGCGTTGACTGGATTGCCCTCAACCTCGCGGTCATGGCAGAAGGGCTGGTCGTAGTTCCTCTCTATTCGCGACAGGCGCCGGCTGAAATCGTCGCGATGATGAAAGACTGCTCGCCGGAGCTGATCTGCTGTGGTGCCGTTCAGCTTCGTGACGCGATTATTCAGAACTGGCCAGATGCTCCGCCACAGGCTTTGTTTCAGGAAATCTTCGCGGCTGCGGAGGGCTCGTGGACAAGAGTGTCCGCGCCACACGAGCTTGCCGATTCCGACCTAGTCTCCATCATCTACACCTCCGGCACCTCGGGCGAAGCCAAAGGCGTGATGGTCACGGCCGGGAATGTCGCTCATATCCTGCAATGCACCTCGGAGCGCCTCGATATATTGATGGACAAGCGTCCCGGTCAGGATCGGGTTTATCAATGGGCGCCGTTGAACTTTGCCGCTGCGTGGATCACCACGCTGACAAGTCTTCTCCGCGGCAGTTCGGTCTTCATGAACACCGATCTTGCCAAAATTGCCGGAGAACTTCGCACCGTGCAGCCCGATTATTTTGTTAACGTTCCCGCTTTACTCGAACGCGTGCGGCGCGCGGTGGATGAACAACTCTGGAAAACCGGCGGCATTGTGCGCGCGGTTTATCTCCATGCCAAAGCCGCATACATGCGCAAATATGAAAATCGGGCGACGCTCGCTGACTCAATGTGGTTGAGGCTTGCCACCAGGGCCGTGTTTCCGACCATTCGCAAAAAGATGATTGGCTCCAATCTCAAGGCGCTTATCTGCGGCTCCGCACCCCTGAATGTCGAAACCCAACTCTATTTCATGATGCTCGGAATTCCCGTGCTACAGGTCTACGGACTCACCGAGACAACTGCAATCTGCACCATGGATGATCCCCGCCGGGTCGAACCAGGGCGCGTGGGCAGCGCGATTCCTGGGATCGAGATGAAGCTTGGCGAAAATGAGGAACTCCTGGTTCGCGGCCCCAACGTTTTCTCAGGGTACTGGAACCGGCCGGACGAAACCGCCAAGGTTCTGCGTGACGACTGGTTCTATACCGGTGATCAGGGCGAGGTAAATGCAGCAGGGAACTGGAAGATCGTGGGGCGGATCAAGAATCTGATCATTCTCAACTCCGGCCACAACATTGCGCCTGAACCGATCGAAGATGAAATTCTGAACCGGCTGCTGAATGCTGAGCAGGTAATAATCGTGGGCAACGGACGCAGCTTTCTTTCTGCTATCGTTACTGGAAGCGTGAAGCCGGAACAGGTGCAGTCCGCGCTGGATGCGGTGAATGCAGCCCTGCCGCATTACAAGCAGGTGCGCACGTTTCGCGTAATCGCCGACCCGCCTACGATTGAAAGCGGGTTGCTGACCGCTAACGGCAAACTAAAACGCGATTTGATCGCGAAACATTTCAATGCCGCGATCGAAGAAATGTATGCGGTAAAGCAGGCAGTATAGATATTCTTTGGCGCCGTCAGTTCGAGGAGTTTGCGGTTCCCTCTATGAATTCTTTTTCCGGCAAAGCGCTCTCGTGGGAATTGACCAGCGGCGTCATTGAGGTGACGCTGCACCGCAAGCCTTGCAACGAGATCGGAACACTTTGCCTCTCGGAACTCGAACAGCTTGCGTCGGCTTTGCCGTCTCTCGAAGAAACTGCCCACGCACTCATCTTCCACAGCAGCCTTGCCTGCGGTTTCAGTGCCGGCGGCGATCTGCGTGAGCTTTACGAGGGGATTCGCACCACCGAGCCGAAAGCGGCGCGCGCAGGCATTCGCGACTTTCACCAGCGTATTCATCACGTGATGAACACGCTGGACGCTTGTCCGCTTACTACGATTGCGGCTGTTCACGCCATTGTTTTCGGCGGAGGACTGGAACTCGCGTTAACCTGCGACATGATAATCGCCGACAAGACTGCGCGCTTTTGTTTTCCGGAATTGCGTCTGGGAATCATTCCAGGGTTCGGCGGCATTCCCCGCCTGAAGCGCGACTTGGGCAACGCTGTGGTTCGAGACCTTGTGCTCACCGGACGCAGCTTTAACGTGACCAAGGCGCAGCAGATCGGTCTGGTCAGTCAAGTGGTCGCAGAAGGACAATCATTGCGAGTCGCCCAGGCGACCGCGGCGCAACTCGCCAAGTTCGACCGCCGGACCACCGCCACCGCAAAGAAATTCATTAAGCCGATTCTATACGACGAGCTGCGGCAGGAAATCGAAATTGTTTGCGATCTTTATGCGCGCCCCGCCGTCCAGGAAGCATTGAAAAAATTCGTTGAGAGCACCGACGCCCAGCCATATCTGCCCTAGAGGAATCATGCGAACCGAACAGCAGACTATTGACGAAATACTCGACCTTGCCGCCGCGCAATTTAAAGTGCCGCGTGCGAACCTTTCTCCCGACGACGACTTCTTCAAGAAGCTCGGCATCGACAGCCTCCAGGCGCTCAGCCTCCTCACTCGCCTGGAGCAGCATTTTAACGTCGAACTGCCGGATTACGAACTGCAGGGCGTCTGCGATTTCAGAGCACTGGCGGAACGAATCCAGGTCAGGCTGTAGAATCTCCTTTCGTCCTGAGCGCAGCCAAAGAACCCGAGCATCGCCAATTCGGCGAGGAATCCGATCAATCAAGGATGTTCTTCTCTTTGACGCGGTGTCTGTGTGGTGAAATAGAGGTTTAATGCTCGATCTCGACCAACACCAATCTCTCGGCGCTGCCCTTCGCGAGGCGCTTGACCGCTGGCCGAATGAAACCTGCCTGATCGAATCTGATCGCGACCGTGAGCGCACGCGGCTCACCTATTCCGACTTCAAGCAATTGGCCCAGCCGCTCGCCCGGGCGCTACAGGACGCCGAGTTCGGCGCCGGTGACCGCGCAGCCATCATCATGACCAATCAGTCGAAGTGGCTGATTTCCGCTTACGCGATCTTCCATGCCGGCGGAGTTTTGGTGCCCCTCGACTACAAGCTCACCGCGGGTGAACACCTGCAATTGCTGGCGCATTCGAAGGCCGTGTTTCTGATTGTCGAATATCACCTTTGGCGGGCTATTACCCAGCACGCGGATTTCAAGAACCACAAAATTCGCATCGTGCTGGTTACCGAGGCGCCGCCCACTGCCGACCTCAAGGGCGGCTTTCGATGGGAAGAGTTTCGCCGCAAGGGCGATCCTGTTTTCGTCCCCCGCAAACGCGAAGATCCCGCGTGCATTGTCTATTCATCCGGCACTGGAGGCCGCCCTAAAGGCTGTGTGCTCACCCACGCGAACTATCTCGAGCAATGCAAGGCGCTGACGGCGTGGTATCCCTTCTGGCCCGGCGTGCGATACCTGAGCATTCTGCCTACGAATCACGCGATTGATTTCATGGTCGGCTTTATCGGACCTTTTGTGTGCGGCGCTTGCGTCGTGCACCTGCGCACGCTCCGTCCTGAGTTCGTTCGCGATGCCTTTGTCCGGTATCGCATCACCTACGTCACGCTCGTGCCCATGATTATCAAAAATCTCGAGCGCGGCGTTCGCGGCAACCTCGACGCGCTGCCGGGATGGAAGCGATTTATTCTTGATCACGCCATCTCCATCAACAAATTATTCACCCGCAAACAGCCGAACGTGAAACTCAGCCGCAACCTCATGCCGGGTATTCACAAGGCATTCGGCGGTGACTTGCTGGCCCTGATCACCGGCGGTGCTTTTATGGAGCCGGCGACTCTACAGTTTTTCTATGATCTCGGCATCCCGGTTGCGAACGGATACGGGTTGACCGAAGCCTGCACCGTCCTCACGGTCAATGACCTGAAGCCGTTTCGCGCCGACACGGTCGGTAAACCGTTGCCTGGCGTAGAACTCCGCATTCTTAAACCCGACGCTGACGGTATTGGCGAAGTCGCGGCCAAGAGCCCGACGATCATGTCACACTACCTCGACGATCCTGAACTGACCGCCGAAACCATCGTTGACGGCTGGCTGCTCACCGGAGACCTTGGGCGTTTCGACCCGTCAGGGCACCTTCAACTCTTCGGCCGTAAGAAAAATATGATCGTCACCGAAGGCGGCAAGAATATCTACCCTGAGGACATTGAGGCTGCTTTCGAAGGAATTGAAATTAAGGAGCATTGCATCTTCGCGGCGAATTATCTGTGGCCGAGGAAAGAGAGGACGGGCGAGAAGTTGGTACTCGTGCTCCATCCTGATCTGAACCAGGAAGTCACGCAATCGCTGCTGGATCAGATTGCTGCGCGAAATCGCGGCTTGCCCGATTTCAAGCGCATCGGCGGATACCTGGCCTGGGACAAGGATTTCCCGCGTACCGCCTCTATGAAGATCAAGCGCAATGAGCTGGCGGACCAGATTCGCGCAAGCACGAAACGCAGTGCGATTAAGGAAATGTAGAGGCGAGCCGCAGAGTTGCCGGAAGACTTAACACGCGGCTTCAGCCGCTGAGGGATTGATTGTCGTGGATCGCGGAACTTATCTTGCCATCGTCAATCCCGCCGCCGGCGGAGGCCGCTCCCGCGCTCTGCTCGGCCCCGCGCTTGAACGCCTGCGCGCTGCTGGGCTGCAAATCGATGTCGGCGAAACCTCTTCCTCTGGACATGCCGCTGAACTGACTCGCGCCGCTTGGGCCGAAGGCTACCGCAAATTTGTCTCTGTTGGCGGCGATGGCACGTCGTACGAAATCGTAAACGGACTTTTTCCAATGGGCGACGGGGCCGAAAGTCCCACCCTCGCGTTCCTGCCCCTTGGCACCGGCAATTCTTTTCTCCGCGACTTCAGCGACCGCGGTGTCGAGCACTCGATTGAATCGCTAATTGCTGGCCGCTCGCGTAAATGCGACGTGCTTCGTCTCACCCACAAAGACGGCGTGCTCCACTACATCAATATTCTCAGCATCGGATTTTCCGCCGACGTAGCTACGCTGCGCGCGCGCCGCTTCAGCAACTGGGGCGAGGTCGGATATCAGACTGCCATCTTTCTCTGCCTGGCCCGTTTTCGGCGCCGGCCGTTTCCGCTCAGCGTCGACGGCGAAAGCAACATTGACCGCCGCCCGTGCCTCTTTCTGACCTTCAACAACAGCAAATTCACCGGCGGCACCATGATGATTGCCCCGACCGCGGAAGTGGACGACGGCCTGATCGAATTCGTGCGATGGGGGCCGATCGGTCGCGTCGGACTTATCCGCAACCTGCCCACGCTATATGACGGCACTCACATTCAGCATCCCTTGGCGGAGGTTCGCAAAGTGCGCCGGGTGGATTTTCATCTCGACTCGCCGGTGGATGTAATGATTGATGGCGAGGTTATCACTTTGTATTGCCAGAGCTTGGACGTGTTGCCCGGAGCCTTGAACATCGTGGTATAAAAACTCAATCGCATGTCCAAGTTCAGCGAACAGACGGAAGAGAATTCCAGCGTCAAAAAGTCCGGTCCCAGTTGGCGCTGGCTCGTTCTTGTACTCGTCGTTTTAGTGGCCGCCTGGATCGGCTACGACTTCTATTCTTCCCGGCACGTGAGCACGCTTGACGGCTTCGCGCAATGCCTGACTTCAAAGGGCGTTCGGATGTACGGCGCGTGGTGGTGCCCGCATTGCGCGGAGCAAAAGGAACAATTTGGCTTCGCCTTCCAGCATGTGAATTACGTGGAGTGCGGCATTGAAGGGCAGAGCCACAGCGAGAATGAGCAGTGCAAGCAATCAGGCATTCATAATTTTCCTACGTGGGAATTCGGCGACGGATCCAGAAAAGAAGGCACTCTGCCGCTTTCAGAATTGAGCCAGCGCACCGGATGCCAACTTCCATGACCTCCGGTCCGTCGAACAGCGCGCAGCGTCTTTACGCGATCATTGCTGTGTTGGCAGTCGCAGGCGTCCTGGTATCTTCCGTTTCTCTGCATCACCATTTCAGCCAGTCGAAAGAGTCATTCTGCGATCTCAGCCAGTCCTTCAATTGCGACCTGGTGAATCGCAGCGAGTACTCCACATTTCACGGCGTGCCGGTTGCGGGGATAGGAATTCTCGGCTACTTACTGATCCTTGTTCTCGCCACTATCTATCGCCAAAAAGCGGAGACCCCGGTCATGCTCGCCGCAGCGTCTGGTGGCGGAACATGCTTCGCGCTTTACCTCACCTATCTTGAAGGCTATGTGATTCACGCGTGGTGCATTCTCTGCCTGAGTTCTTTGGCGGATATCACTCTGATCGCCGTGCTGAGTGCAGCGCTTGTAAAGTTGGATTTGCGTTCCCGACAATTGTGATACCGAAACAAACAGGGCAGGAGCATGACTGTGCTCCTGCCCTTTCGCACGACAACATCGTCCGAAGTTATTTGCCTGCGCCGAAACCAGTCGCCTGCATGGCATTTTTCGACAAGTCGCTGGTTGACGAAATACCCTGCATGCGCAGCTTGAAGTCGTCTGCGTTAGAGGCGTTTTCAAGCGCAGTCTCGTATCCCACCAGTCCGGCCTGGAACAGATCCCAGAGTGACTGATCGAAAGTCTGCATGCCGTATTGCGATGTGCCCGCGGAAATTGCGTCGCGAACAGCGCGGGTCTTTTCCGGCACCAGAATACATTCGCGGATGTACGCGGTATTGATCATGACCTCGACTGCTGGCACTCGACCCTCAGCATCGGAACGCCGCACCAGTCGTTGACTGACAACCGCGCGCAACACCGCCGCCAATTGCAGACGAATCTGCTTCTGCTCAGGTGGCGGAAACACTGCGATGATACGGTTGATGGTTTCGACAGCGTCGAGGGTGTGCAGGGTCGAGAAAACCATGTGCCCGGTTTCCGCCGCGTGCAGGGCCGTGCCGATGGTTTCCATGTCTCGCATTTCGCCGACCAGAATCACGTCCGGATCCTGACGCAGTGAAGCGCGGAGTGCCGTCGAAAAACTCGGCGTATCGACTTCCACCTCACGCTGGTTCACATAACCTTTCTTGTCTCGATGCAGAAATTCGATTGGGTCTTCGATGGTGATGATATGTTCGGCCCGCGTCGAATTTACGCGATCAAGCATGGCGGCGAGGGTGGTCGATTTACCGGAACCGGTCACGCCCGTCACTAGCACCAACCCGCGTGGCATTTCGCAAATCTGTTCGATTACCTTGGGCAAGTACAGTTCGTCGAGGGCGCGAATCTTCGTGGGGATGACGCGGAGCACCAATCCAACGTTTCCGCGCTGCTGGAAAACGTTCACACGGAAGCGTCCCAGGCCGGCGACGCCGTACGCCATATCAATTTCGCTGGTCTCTTTGAATTTTTGCTTCTGCCGCGCCGACATCATGCTGAAGGCCATGGTCAGCATGTCTTCTGCGGTTACGCGCGGCTGATCAGTGAGCGGCACCAGTTCGCCGTCAATGCGCAGATGAGGATAATTGCCGACCTTGAGGTGCAAGTCGGAAGCCTTGCGTTCCATCGCAATTCGCAACAGGTCATCAATATTCATGCAGGATTCCTCAGACTGGGCAGGAACGACAGAGTCCCGAAATCAACAATCGTGGAACTGGTGCGTCTATCCTCTTCAGTCGGTACTCCGCTATCATCCCGCGAAATCGTACTCACCCCAAGATGACCTAAGTAATCGAGCAACAGGCGTTGGGCCATGACCCGTGCTTTCGGCTCTGTGCCCAAAAAATAAAGGCCGCTATCGGCGGCCCTTTGAAAGCTACGTCGGATGAATGCTTACCGCTCGCCGCGCGCCTGGCCCGGAATTTTGCGTACGCCCGGCGGTCGCACTCCCGAGTTGCTCTCGGCCAGAAAAACGGTTGCCAGAATGGCTGCCGCGACGATGGCGACGCCCCACATCAGCGTAGTACCCACCTGACCGGCAAATTGATGAAGAAAATTCGGCGTCATGCACTCCTGGCGAAACGTCGGTCAGGCGGTTGCAACAGGCCGACTGGCCCGCTTGATTATGCTCACATCGAGAGTCGCATGGACGCCTGGCGGGGACAACTTACTGCTGTACCTCATGCGATGTTACGAGCAGATTTGGGGCGCGTCCGGCCATTCTTATCTTGCTCTTGGGACAGCTTTAGGAGTAAATTGCTGCCCACTGATGCGCAAGCAACTCAGCAACCGCCCAACGCGCCTCCTTCGATGGCGGGACGTTTACCGCGAAGCCGAACTCTACAAGGCTGCGGTCCGCGTTTACATCAAGCCGCTGTTCTTCTGGCGGAAGGCACTCAATGTTTCCAGTGATGGCCGTACCTTGTATGATCTCGCCGCGCGCGGATTGAATGGCCTGGCGAAAATCCATGAGCAGCTTCGTGCTCAGCGATTTCATTTTCGTCCTTCGGTTGGACTTAAATACAACTTCAATGGAAAGCGCCGGACACTTTACATCCCTCCCTGGGAAGAGCGGATCGTCGACCTGCTCCTCTATCGCATACTCAACCGGCGGCTGCATTACTCGTTTTCAACTTCCTCTTACGCCTACCGCGACCACACCTATGGCTTGGACCGCTGTCAGTCGCGAATCAGGGCAGTGCTGGGCTCGGCCCATTCTCCCGTCTATGTGATCAAGCGGGACATCTCGGACTATTTTGTTTCCATAGACCACGACCTGCTGTTGGAACAACTCGCACGCCACATTGACTCGAATGATTACCTATTCGAACTCATCGCTGAGCGTATTCGTTTCGATTACCAGGACGAGAATGGATCGCATCGCGCCGAAATTGGCGTTCCCTTTGGATGCGCCAGCGCGTGCGTCTTCGCCAATGTGTACCTGACCGGCCTTGATCGTGAAATAGAAAGCATTGGTAACGTTCACTATCTCCGCTATGCCGACGATATTCTGCTGCTCTCGACAGACAGGGAAGCGGCTCTGCTCGCAAGCGCGCGGATACAAGATGCCTTGAACAGCCTGCGGCTCACAACCAAAGCCAGTCATCATGCGGATCTTGTGCTCAAGGAGACGCCGGACGCCGGAGATGCGCGTTTTCAGCCTGTCAATTCATTTCGGCATCTGGGGTTGCAGTTTGAGCGTGATGGGTCAGTTTCGCTTTCGCGAGACAAGCGGCGAAAAATCCAGAATATGTTTCGCTTTGCCTTTCGCCGCAGCCGCCGTCGCTGGCAAAGAATCGGCGATCCGCGTGAACGCGTGCGCACATTGATTGCGGTCGCGTGCCAGACGATCGAGCGCGGCGTCCGCAATGTCGCAATTCTGGATTATTACTTGAAGCATGTCACTGACGCTTCGCAACTGCAATTGATCGATCGCTGGCTGGCGGAGGAGATTCTCAGCTTGAGCTTCGGCGGACACAAGAAAGGCCACTTCGCAAAGATCAGCTACGAAGAATTGCGGCAAGATGGGTTGCCGTCTCTCGTGCACCGGCAACAGCTGATTCTGCACCGGAAGATTGAGAGCCCATTTTTTATCTGGCAGCGGCAAAAAGCAGAAAGAGCGTTCAAGGGGACGGTTGCCAGTCGGAAGTGCGCTTCAGGCGCGGCTTCTGACTTCTCTCCGTGCCCAGAAGCAGCGGCCTTCAAAAGCTCGTGAGAGAGGGTGGCCGCCTGTATATGGGTGTGATGGAATACGATAGCCGCTAAAGCGGATCGTCGTTTCGAAAACCGTCCCCTTGAGCGCTCTGAATTGGCGGGAAAGACTATGGGATTGTTCGATTTCATAAGAAGGCTGTTTTCCCGCGGAGAAAAGATTGACTGTCCGAACTGCGGGACCGCCGGCGCCATTAAGACCAGCGACGAACTGGTCCACTGTAAAAACCAGAGTTGCGAGAATTTCGATGCGGGCCTCACCTATGGAGGCCGTTTTGTACGGCGATATACCGCTGTTCCGACTAAGGGCGATTTTCGTCCCGAGCATCCGGTTTCGATTCGCTACGTCAATTTTGTCGGACAGAGTCGGGACTTTTCCGCTGAACGAGACTCGCTGGTCCGCAAGTGCAATCACATTGTGGCGCAGGTAGCGCCGACGGGAAGAAAAATTGCGCTGTCCCGCGACCGCATTCAGAACCTGGGTGAAATCGAGGCTTATCTTCCGCACAAACTAGAACCAGGGCAGAACTGGCCGAGCGGCCGTGAGCGGCAGATTCTGACCTATCACAAGAAGCACGGGACAACGTCGCCGCGGTATGAGCAGGTTCGGGCGAAGTATCCGGGGTGGTGAGCACTACGACCAACGCGGGCAAGAGTGCCCGCGCCACACAAAATCCTCAGTCGTAATATTCCAACCCCAAATGCGTAATCAGTTCCTCGCCTTTCAAGTGGCGCAGGGTGTTTTTCAACTTCATCAACTGAATAAACAGATCGTGTTCGGGATACAGACCCGGCAGTGTCATCGGAGACTTGAAGTAAAAACTCAGCCACTCCTGAATTCCGATCCCGCTCAATTCCGAAGTACGTTTCGCCAGATCGAGAAACAAAATCAGATCGAGCACAATCGGCGCGGCGAGAATCGAATCGCGGCACAGGAAATCGACCTTGATCTGCATTGGGTAGTTCAGCCATCCGAAAATGTCGATGTTGTCCCAGCCCTCTTTGTTGTCGCCGCGCGGCGGATAGTAATTGATTCGCACCACGTGGCTGAATTTGCTATAGAGCTCGGGATAGAGGTCCGGCTGCAAAATGTGCTCAAGCACCGAGAGCTTCGACTCCTCTTTGGTTTTGAATGACCCCGGATCATCGAGCACTTCGCCATCGCGGTTGCCCAGGATGTTGGTTGAGAACCACCCGTTCAGTCCCAGAAGTCGCGCTTTAAGGCCGGGAGCCAGAATCGTTTTCATCAGCGTCTGCCCGGTTTTGAAGTCCTTTCCGCAGATCGGCGCTTCGTTCTTGCGGGACAGTTCGTGCATTACCGGAAGATCGACCGTCAGGTTAGGCGCGCCGTTGGCGAAGGGGACGCCTTCCATCAGCGACGCGTAGGCGTAAATCATCGATGGCGCAATTGCCTCGTCATTCGATTGCATCGCCTTCTCAAAAGACTTCAACGACTGATGGGCCGCGGTCGGCTGCAGAAAGATTTCTGTCGATCCGCACCAGATGGTGATCAGACGGGATGCACCGGAGCTTTTCTTGAATTCGCGAATGTCATCGCGGAGCTGCTCGGCCAATTCCATCTTGTTCTTGCCCTTCTTTACATGATGGCCGTCGAGCTTCTTTACGTAGTTGCGATCGAAAACTGCCGGTCGGGGTTTTACCGTGCTGAGGAACGGCTTGACCTTGTCGAGGAGATCGCGTTCGAGCACGCCTGCTTTCCGGGCGGCCGTGTACATGTCGTCGTCGAACGGGTCCCATCCGGTGAAAACTAGGTCGTCAAGGGCGGCGAGGGGCACAAATTCCTTGATCTTGGGAAATCGACCCTCAGTACGCTTGCCCAGCCGAATGGTGCCCATCTGGGTGAGGGAACCGATGGGTGCGGCGAGGCCTTTGCGTATGGCTTCTACGCCGGCGACAAAGGTGGTGGCAACCGCCCCCATGCCGGGAATCATGACTCCGAGTTTCCCGCGGGCAGGCTGGATTTTGGTTGTTTCAGAGCTCACTGAAGCGGATTTCTGGCGTTTAGCCATTGCAGGCACTTCCCTTATTAGAAACAAAAGATATGGGCAAACGGGTATGTTCTCGTATTGACAAAGCTTTTGCAACTTGCCGGGGTTAAATGGAGACTCCGGCACCCTGAGCCGCTCATCTGAATACCTGACTGAATTCGTGGGTAACCTTGTGGCTGCGGGATGCGTCCAACTTTATGGGTGTCTCCGTTTGATCCGTACCTGCGAGCATATAATTGAAACAAGGCAACCCAGTCCGTCTGACCGTGGAGAATTTATGAAATTGCGAGCGATAGCCTTAGCGGGAGCGTTGCTGTGGGCGTTTTACCTACCCTCGTCTGCCTTTGCCGCGGACAACAGCGACAAGAGCAAGGATCAGGCGTCACAGAATCCGCCGGCGCCAGCTGCGACTGCCGAGCCTGCCGGCACAAAAGTATCGCATGACGGAGGCATGAACGACATTGACGCCATCGGCAATCGGAATGTCGGCTGCGCTAAAGGCATGGGCAACTGGTACGGCCTGGAAAAGCAGATTGCCATGGGCAAGCAGATCTCGATGCAAGTCGAATCGCAGTCCAAGGTCATAAATGACCCGGTCATATCCGAGTACATTAACCGCTTGGGGCAGAACCTGGTCCGCAATTCTGATTCGCAGGTGCCCTTCACGATTAAAGTCATCGACTCCGATGACATCAACGCCTTTGCTTTGCCGGGAGGCTTCTTTTACGTCAATTCAGGGCTTATTTTGGCGGCAGATGAAGAAGCTGAACTGGCTGGCGTTATGGCGCATGAAATCGGACACGTGGCGGCATGCCACGCGGCACGCGAAAATACCCGGGGCAACCTCATGCAGATGATGACCATTCCCTTGATCTTCATTGGCGGGCCTATCGGGTACGCCGCCTACGAGGGTGCAGGACTGGCCGTACCGCTGACTTTCCTGAAGTTCTCGCGCGGATTCGAAGCTCAGGCCGACTATCTCGGAATCGAATACATGTACAAGGCAGGTTACGATCCGGCAGCATTTGTTTCCTTCTTTGAAAAAATTCAAGCGCAGGAGAAGAAGAAGCCTGGGACCGTCTCGAAAGCATTTTCCACTCATCCCCAGACACCGGAAAGAATCAAGGAGTCGCAGCAGGAGATTGCTACCATTCTTCCCGCCAAGCAGGAATACATCGTGAGCAGCTCGGAGTTTGACGAAGTCAAGGCACGGCTGGCGGCCCTCGAGAATCGCCACAAAATCAATGACGAAAAGGACGGCAAGAAGCCGAGCCTGCGGCGCGCTTCATCCACCGATAAAAATGGAAGTGATGACAAGACTACGCCCAACGACGATGGCCGTCCGACGCTGAAGCGCCGTCCGGACGACAATTAGTAGAGTTTGCTCCTCAGAAAGCAAATGGCGGGACCTGAATTGGCCCGCCATTCTTTTTTGGATTTCAGAATTGTCGAATTTACAAATTTGCGAATTGGAACTTAGCTGAAAAAAACGGGTTCCGACAATTCGCAAATCCTACAATTCGTCAATCGGCTTCAGGCGGCTTCTTTCGTAGCCAGAGATGCCACTGGGCGCCGCGCGCTTTCAGCGTGCACGATCTTCATCTGCTTCCAGTCGTACGGCATTTCCTTGCCGCAATCCAGGCATACAACATAGGTTCCCGTTACCAGGGCCGCAGGACTGCGTCGACCCTTTTTCACCGTGATCGGAAACCCGTAATGATTGTGTGAGCACCCAAAAAGCGAATCCAGGAACCGGGACAACATCTTTCAACCTCCACAAACGCTGCCGGAATCTGGGAACCGGACAAGCATCTACTTACTTAGATTCATCTTCTCTGTAAAGGGTTCGACTGCCGCAGGGCACTCAGGTCGAATCGAAATGGCTGGAAACAGACGATTTAGGTGGCGGAGCCTTCAGGTCCGGATTTTTTTCGCGACTGGCATTTGGCCACAATTGCCGTCCGCAGCCGGGTCCGTAGGTTTTCGGGGAGTTCGTAAAGCTTGGAATCGCGATAGATCTCGATGGTCTTCTTGGTGGTATCGGCGACAACGTAGCAGTTGTGGCACCAAGCCAAGTGCTCTTCAAGCTCGGCTTTGGTGCCAGAGTCAATTACGCCGTCCAGATAATCGGTTAATTCGTGGAGAAAGTCAGCGCATTTCACTGGTTGCCATCTCCACCGGTTGTTTTTGGGGACCCATTTGCCTTGTCTCGTCTTTGAAAAAATTTGTTCAACCGTTCACGCAATTGCAATCGCGCCCGCAACAGTCTCGACTTTACCGCCGGAATGCTCAAGTCCAGCGCTTCCGCAGTTTCTTCCGTTGAAAGTCCCTCTACATCGCGCAAAACAAAAACCGTGCGGAAAGTCGCAGGCAAACCGTGAATGGTCTTGTCCAAAATTTCCCGCAATTCCGCCTGAGTGTATTGCTGCTCAGGATTCGGGCTCCAATCCGCTACTTCGCGCGGAACTGAGTCATCTTCGGTCTTTACTTCCTCGTCGAGCGAAACCGTGCGTTCCGGGCGGCGGCGCCGCAACTTCATCAGCGCCTCGTTCACCGCAATCCTGACCAGCCAGGTGTAGAACTTCGATTGCCCCTGGAATTGCTTCAGGTTGCTGTACGCTTTAAAGAACGCGTCCTGGACAACGTCTTCGGCATCTTCGCGGTTCTGAGTAATGTGCTGCGCGATACGGAAGACGTTACGGTCATAGCGCCGAACCAGCTCTTCAAAAGCTGAGACGTCGCCACCCTTGGCCGCTTCGACCAGAGCCAGTTCGTCAGAAACCGGCTCACTCACTTTTGGTTGGATTGCACCCATTGGACATTCGATGCAGGATTTTTCACACTAAATGGAAGGGAACCTGGATCGAGGTTTCTATTTTACCGAGGGATTAGACATTGCGCCAGTTGGTGTACTCGTCCAGTAGATGGGTGACACTTTTCATTCCTTTCGTTGGGATGAGAACTGGTGCAGGAACTCATCAACCGGCCTGAGTTCGCCAAGTTCAGATTCCTCCCATGATGGTTTCAATGGGCGATTAGCGTAGCAGTACTACGTTCCGGTGCCAGCTTCGCTACCACGATCAGCCTTTGTGGCGCGGGCCCGACAGCATGGGTTGGATAGCAGGTAATCAGCGTCAGCTCAGTGTCAGAGCTTGGCTGTATCACCGACAGGTCGGTAGGATCGACAATTTTTCTTGACCGCACAATATAACGAAACCTGTGGTCGCCACGGGTGACGAAAATATCATCACCGTAGCGCAGGCTGTGGATGTGCCGGAAGAAGCTGTCGCGATGGCCGGCAATTACCGCATTCCCTGGCGTCCCCGGCTCTGCCGATGCGGACAAATGCGCCGGCCCAAGCAACAGAGAATGCTCCGAAATTCCTTCAAGCACCACATCTTCCAGCTTAAGTCTGGGAATCGAGAGTTTGGTGAGGGTACGGGTTACAGCCGGATTGTGTGAATTCCATTGCCGCAGTAAGAGTCCCTGGCGTGCGTACATCCATGTGTAGGTTCCAGTGACGAATAAATAGAGCGCGCCGCCCGCCACAATCAGCGCATTCGAAATTACTCTCCTTCGCTTGCTGACAGTCTTCTCTGGTTTCCGGTAAGGATTTTCCGACCGCCACGGTCCCGGTTTTAGGACCAACCTATAACGGCTTTTGACCTCGTGACGCGGCTTTACTACCGTGGCCCTGTGGACGCGCATAAAGATCTATCTACGCGCAAACAATCCCGCGACTAGCGAACCTAAGCCAATAAGCCCAAGCAAAGGCAGAATCGTCGAGGTTTGTGGCAACTGCTGGGCCGGCAGGCCATTTTCGGACACGCTTTGGGTTCCAGTCGGAACCGTGTTATTCCTGCTCTGCGCAGGTTGAACCTGATGGGTACCCGATGCGGCCGGCTGGGCTGCGTTCGAGTCCGATGGGGAAGCTGGTTGAGCGCCAGTCTGCGGCGTCGAATTCTGAGCTTGCGTACTCTGATTGCCATCCTGCGGTGGCGCACTTGCCGACTGTGGTGAGTCTTGCGCAAATACCCCGACCGAGGCAGCGGCCAATACGGCCGTAAGTAGAACTCCTGCTCTGGTCATGCGGGCCTCCGGAATGCCTTTGCTCCTAGCGTAAGCCGCTGAACTGGACCAAACCATCCGGTAATTGCCGTAAGCACATAACGAGTTTCCTGTAACTCACGTAGGTGTGCTGCTGGTCGCTCACAATGTGGCTACGACTTCAATATCGCCGCGCTTTTCGAGCACTTGGACGCGCACCGTATCCACCTGTCGTTCGAAGAGCAGATCGACTGTCGCCTCGCCTACGCGGAGACCGCGGATGGAAAGTTGCGGTATTCCTTCCGGCAGGCAGGGCCGGTTGAAGATGACACGATTTTCAGATCCTCGAATTGTAAGACCGAGGCATGCTTCGATTAGGAGGAACGAGGCTGCCGCAGCCCACGCCTGCGGCGCACAGGCCACCGGATAAAGCGTCGGACCCTCTCCCGGACGCCGCTCCAGCCCGCAATATAATTCCGGCAAGCGATGCAGTTCGAGCATACTGCTGACGTCCATCAGCGCCAGTAGAATTTTTCCTGCCAGGTTCTTAAAACCATACTGCGCCAGGCCGCTCGCGATCAGGGCATTATCGTGTGGCCAGATCGAGCCATTATGGTACGACAGCGGATTGTATCGAGCTTCGCCGGACGCCAGCGTACGGATGCCCCAACCGCTATAGAAGTCGTTCGCGAACAGTGTTTGTGCGACGGCATTTCCACGGTCAGGGCGCGCAATCCCGGTAAACAGACAATGGCCCGTATTCGATGCGCGGACCTGGCAGGGACGCTTATGTCCGTCTAATGCCAGTGCATAGACATTGAGGTCTTCGCACCAGAATGCATCCTCGAAGTCATTGCGCAACCTCGCCGCCTGTTGCACCAGTGCGGCACTCGACGAGCTATCGCCTAGCAATGTGCATAGGCGCGCGGCCGCCAATTTCGCCGCATAGACGTACCCCTGTACCTCGCAAAGCGCGATGGGCGGTTCGGCAATCGAGCCGTCGGCATGGAAGATTGAATCATTGGAATCTTTCCAGCCTTGCTGCACCAGCCCGCGATTGCCATGCGCCGCGTACTCCACAAAACCGTCGCCATCCCGGTCTCCGTAGTTATCAATCCAATCCAGCGCAGCGCGAATATTCGGCCATATCTGCTCGATGAGGCCCCGGTCGCCGGTCCTGTCGTAGTAGGCCCCGGCGAGCATCACAAACAGCGGCGTTGCATCAACCGTTCCGTAGTATTTGGCGAAAGGAATCTCTTTGAGATTGGCCATTTCCCCATGACGCAACTCGTGCAGGATTTTCCCCGGTTCAGCTTCGTTCGAAGGATTCACCTCAATGGCTTGCGTGCTCGCCAGGAATTCGAGCACTCCCCTCGCCAGAGCTGGTTCCACCCAAAGCATTTCCAGCGCGGTGATGATTCCATCGCGGCCAAATACGGTGCTGAACCACGGAACACCGGCGTAGGGATAATTCACCTCAGGATTTCCAATGGTCATCATCTGCACGTCAGCCGAAGAACGCCGTATCCAGTCATTAAAGCGGGAGTTGGGACTGGAAACGCGTGGTGTGACTCGCCACGCCGACTTCGTCTCCGATTCGGCGTGTCTCATTGCCTCCGAGTATCCCGGCACGATGGGATGCTGGTCATCCTGCTCGCACGCAATCGAGACCGTCAGCGTAGATTCCTCCTTGGGTTGCAAATCAAATCGAAAATGCATTTCCTGATCGGCGATCTCCTGAGGACCGGGACGCGTTTGAATCCGGGTGCGTCTCTGAATGCCATCGAGTCCGTCACAGCCAAGCAGAAGGAAATCGGGACCGCTCTCGGGAGCGAGCATCCGCCCGGCTTGTTCGCGGGTCATTCCGCGGACTTGGAAGATGTCGGCAAAGTCGGCGGAAAAATGCATCCTTAACGGAAAGGAGAGCTTTTCCAGCCCGTAGTTTGCAAAACGAAACTCCTCGTACACCACTCCGCGCCACAGGAATGTTGACCGCAAAACATGCAGCGTGCCGCGATGTATAACTACGTCCTCGCCGCGCGACACATCGAGATTCGTCAGATCGACGCTGAATAGAAAATTGTTAGGTTCAATGGTGGAACTCAGCAGCAAGGGATGCTCGTTCCAGAGTCGCACGTGCATTTCGGAGATATAACGGGTGCCGTTGAAAAAAACCCCTTGCTCGCCCATGCCCTGGTGACGCACATCGCCCAGGCGATCGAATATTGCGAACATCGCGCCATACTTCAGCACCCTCGCGTGTTCTTCGGAAGGAGACGACTTTGTCGCTATGTAGTACTGCTGGGAGACGTTAACTTCATCCAATTCAAAACTCCGTCGGCCACCGTGAGAGGTGCCTTCTTCCGGCTTAAGAGCCGGTTGTAAATCTTGAGATAGTCTTGGGTCATCCGGCTGGCTGTGAATCGTTGTTCGAAAGATTTCCGCACCTTCCTGCGATCGAGAGTTCCAATGTCCTGTACCGCTCGCACGGCGCTTTCGACATCCGAAACCAGGTAGCCGTTCACGCCATCTTGTATCACCTCCGGAACCGAACCAAAAGGATAGGCAACTACCGGTGTGCCGCACGCCAGAGCTTCGATCATCACGATCCCGAATGGCTCCGGCCATGAAATGGGGAATAACAGCGCTGCAGCATCGGCCAGAAATTTATTTTTTTCGGGATAGCCGATCTCGCCCAGAAACTCGAGATTGGCAGAGTTCAACGAAGGCTTGATGCAGGTATCGAAATATTCCTGATCCGCTCTGTCGATCTTAGCCGCAATCTTCAAGGGCATACCTGCCTTGTTGGCGATATCGATCGCGCGATCCAAACCCTTTTCCGGAGACGTGCGGCCGAGAAAGGCCAGATACTTCCCCGGCTTGGTCGAGGTTTTGTACGCATCTGGGGGAAACCCGTGATGCACCGTTCCTTGCCAGTTCAGATTTGGAAAGGGATCTCGCTGCGCGTCCGAAATCGAAACTACCGGCAGGTCAGGATAATTGTCATACAACGGCAGCAAGTCGGGAACGTCGAGACGCCCGTGCAGGGTAGTCACATGCGTGTAACGCTCGCGTGCGCTGATGGGAAAATGCAGGTAATCGATATGAAAGTGAATAAGATCGAATTCATTCTTCTTTTGCAGCAACTTCTCCAGCATTACGTAATGATGGGCCAGGTGATCGATAGATCCCGTTGCCAGACGCAAAGACTCCGGACAGCAGGGAACAAGCCGGGCTGTGGTCATTGAATCTGCACTCGCAAATAACGTGACATCGTGACCAAGGCGGACAAGTTCCTCGGTGAGCCACGAAACTACACGCTCCGTGCCTCCGTAGGTTTTAGGCGGAACACTCTCGAAAAGCGGTGCGACCTGGGCAATTCTCATTTTTCAGTCCTGTTGAACTCTCGCGTGCTAATGGCCTGAGGCGTTCCTGATTCAGGGCTAAAGTGAGGGCGACGAAGCTACCGGGCAAAGATCGGTTCCAGGCTGCGATCACCGGCGCGCACTACGAGTCGCAAGCCTCATTGCATCAATAGGTTACGACGTATGGTATGGGCTGCGCCATCCGGTTAACTATGTAGAGAGGGTTGGGGTTTGCCTGAACTTCACCACACGCCTTTGTCGCTGCCCGTAAGGCGATACGCGACCAACGCAGACACCGCTAGTGGAGGCAACAAGGGGAGGCGTGAAATGGCCCGAAAATCTCCATGCCGGCTGGCGTTCAGCAACTGTGACCCATAAAGGCCAGCAGCGGGACGCATGGGAACTCGCAGGAAATTGTCGCGAAATTGCACCCGCAACTCAGGCGAATAGGCTGCCTCGACCACTTCGCGAGGCAGCTCGATCTTGCGGCCGTAGGGCGCAACGTACTCCGCAAGGATTACCAGATAGCTGGCAACTCCCGGCCATATGCCCCCCTTTTCTGCTCCTCGGCGAAGCTCGGAAAAATCGACTGTGCCTGTGCTCAGCAACTTCGCCATGTCCACCATGTCACAGAGCCGGAAGTAAAAGTGCCGGTACATGCGCTGAAGTGTTGAAATCAAAATTCTTTCTTCGGGTGCCGGCACTGGGAATGTCCGGCCATTTACCAGCTTAGTCACGCCGCGTTCCAGAACGCGCCGCGCCATTGCTTTCTGCTCGCCTGTCTGGCCGAGGTAGCGGACGTGAATTTCCACCAGCTCCTTTAATCCCGGAATCTGGAAATTCCACTTGCCGGCAAGCCGATCGCCCCAGCTTCGGGGCTCCAGCTCTGCCTGCATTTTTTCCTTCATGACCTTGACCACCTGCTCGGGAGAACCACTGGTGTAGAGGTCCAGATCGGAGCCCAGATCGGGCCAGTGATCCAGTGATTTGATTACGCTCACCGGGCAGCCTGACATATCGAGCGCCTGCACGATTGCGTACAGGGATTCCACGGCTTTCGCAATTCGAGTGCGCTCGGCATTGAGCGTACTGTTGCACCATCCCTGAAGCTGGGTTAAGTCCCGCTTCGACGCCATGTTCTTTATGACCGCCAGCGCCCGAACTGTGACATGGTGCGTATCGGCGAGTTCGACGAAATCCGCGAACTGTTGTTCATTCAGAGCCGAAACGTGATCCAGCGCCGGGAGAAGATGGTCCAGATCCTGGTCGGGCGCCGAAAAGTCTCCGCTGTAGCCCTGAATGACAATCTTCGAGAGTAGGGAAATGTAACGGTCTTTAGTCGCGGAAGAATTTTCCATAATATTTGGGCCACCAGAGGTGGAGCAAAGCTGTTCGATGTGATTCCGGCAGCACAGGTTGGTCAGTGCTGGTTAGTCTCGGCCACTTGCGCACTCGCATCCTTGCCATGGCAGTCGGAAACGCCGGTCTCAATCTGTGTTCCTTCTTCGTAATCGTTCCATGTCGCGATCAACATGAATGGCATGGGGTGCTCGGAGTCGTCATAGCGGTGAAAGATCTTTAGCGTGTCTTCAAATGTTTGTCCGCAACGCCTGTCCATATGGCGGTTCAGGCTCCACGAAGCTTTGGTGTCATTAAATCCAGGCCACACTCCCCCTACGATCATCTTTCCTGAGCCCTGCGTTTTTTCATAAAACTTCTCCAGGTACTCCTTACCCCAGTCGCCGCCCTTGGGGTCCCATGCTCGTCCCGGATGTACCCAGGCATAAAGTCCGTCGAAATCTTTCGCGTATTGCGGCGGGGGCTGGTCCTTGTAAATCAGAATCGGAGGATGCTCCCACTGATTTACAGCCTCGCGGACGCGGCTCCAGTCCGTATGCCCGCGCTTGGGGAAGATAAAAATAATTGGCCGGCCATCGTAGGTTACATAAGCTTCGCGCCCTGGCGCATCCGGTCCAATGTAAGCGCGATAGGCTTTATCCAGCGCCTCTAGAGCATCTTCAGTGGCGTGTCCGTTATCTTCCTGAGTTTCGTCATACATCAGACATACATGAAAGTGTTCTTCGCTCGCGACCCTTTGTAACAGCGCATAGCTGTTGTCTTCGAACGGGCGCCGCTCTCCGTACCAATCCACCGCGAACGCGTAAATGCCCATGCTCTTGGCTTTCTGGATCTGTTTGCGCAAGACAGTCGGATCCTGGGTGGAATAGCCGACATTAATATGTTCCCGATCTCCAAACCACGGCTGATAGTCCGCGAGGATGCGGGTCGGATTCGGCAGGCCCTGCGTCATGTCGCCGATGGGATGGTGTACGCCGCTTCTCGAACAGCCGCTGGTCTGTGCGATCAGCAGAAACGCGATTGCCAGCATTATAGATGCGTATAGATATCTCATGCCGCGAACGACGAAGCGAGCGTTTATATATTTGGTTTGGATGCTCAAATGATTGGCCGAAGTGGGTCGCCCGTTACTGTTTCTCGCTCGGAAGAGCCTGTATTTGCCGTACCAGCCAACGGTCTGCCCCAGGCGTCATCAGCACAATGTATTCCACGCTTAAGGGTTCTTCGTAGATGACTCTGTTGCCGTCGAGAATTTGAACATCTACTTGCGCGTGGTCCCGGAGCTCCATTGCGTCGCCAGCCGGAGCATAAAAAATTGCCTCGAGCTTGTGTCCGCGATCTTCGTAATGAGTACGCAGGCCGGTCTTGAGTTGGGCATTAACGCGGTTTCTCAAGTCCTGCCTGGCCAGGCCAGTGAAGTATCCGTCGAGAAGAGCGGAGCGATTTTCATCCAATGCCTGCTCCATCGTTTGCCAAGCGAAACCGTAATCGCGCGGCACGCTCTGGCTGGTGAGATCTTCAATTTCACGGGGTGCAATGTTGTCCGTGTTGAACTCTACGTGCGGCACCTCCACCGATGCTGATGCTCCGAGACGCAGCACAACCACCGCGCACAGTAGTGCAGCGAAACCTGTCGCGAACAGGGAATAGCGCAATGGAGTGCTCATCGTGACCCGGCGACCTCCAATTCATTTCCTGTGACTACGCCCGAAGCGACCGTAATGCGCGCACGGCCGTCAATGGGCATTTGCACTTTCGCGATTCCCCGCTTGATCGGGACGTCAACCGTAGTCTTGCCAGCGGAATCCGTCTTGGTGAAGCTGACAACCGTGCCATCGGGAACGGAATTTCCGGCGCAATCCCGGACGGGATCGGTTTCTACAATGAAAGCATTCTTCTCACGTCCGGCCTTGATGCGAAGATTGCAAGCCTCGGCCGCTACTTGCTGCACCACACGGACTTCATCGGCATTGCCGATTTCAGCGCCAATCCGGGTCGCGCCTTCTTTGTTGCCCGAACTGATGCGCACCCAGGCAACTCCATTTTCGGAGTTGCGGTTGGTTGATACCGCCTTTCCCTCTTTTGGCAAGATGGAAAACTTGATGGGTTGCGGTTTCAGCACAAGATTGTGGAAGTTGTCGAAGACAAAGGCCACCGTGCTTATTCCGTTCGGCTTGCCAATGGGAACCCGAGACGGATGTACCAGCATGCCAAGCTTGTTTGCCGCAGCGGGGTTGATGAAAAAGCTGCTGGACGTGCAGCCATCGGAAGCGCAAAGAATGGCCACGTACCGTCCGGCATTGTCGAGTTGGTCGCCATCGATCGGTATATTCGACCCGGCTTGCACTTTTTGCTTGGTTGCGCTCGCCGGTCCGAGCAGATAAAAAGTTGCTTCCCCCGAACCGCTGGTCGAGATGGTGATTGCGGTTCCGGCGGTGGTTTGCGCAGGCGCATGAATCTCAGCCGCCCAGGCCGCACCTGCGGCGAACAACATTCCGATTACTGTGATAGCAGTCTTCATGATCGCGAATTCGTGTCGTAATGGTTGACCACCACTCGATAGGTCTGCACGTTTTTTGCGATATCGGGAGGCACATCCACCGCGAACGGCACCGGAATCTGTGGCAGCAGGGCCTGCGCCACGTATCCATCTGAAACCCAAATGACTTTGCCGTTGCTGTCGTAGTACGCCGCAATCACGTGCGGAATATTCACAATCTGGCCACTTTCATTTAATAGGTCGCCGGTGAGTACTCTTTTGCCCAGCGGATCGGTCTCCATCTTCTGCTGATTGATCTCAATCACCGGATCGGCGCTGGCCGCCACCAGCAGGGCCTTGGCGTCCATGCGCACGTTCTTCACCTGTTCCAGGCGCATATTCGGAAAATCGATCCGATAGGGAGTGACTTGCTTCGGCAGAAGCACGTGCGAAATCTTGTCGAAACTGCTTTCCTGCGCGAGTTCGTTGCCACTGGGGCCAAGCAAGGTCGCCCCCACGTTCACGTAAGCCGGAACCGAGTCTTCGTTCACAACTTCACCGACCAGAACGACACTGTCAGGGCGCTGAATCGCATTCATCGAGACGATACGGACCTGCGGCGAATCCACGTTCTGCACGCCCCATTCGTCGCCCGCTCCGCGATTGATCACGTCCCAGCGCAGATAGTTCACCGGAATTACCTGCGGCGGTAATTTGGACGCCTGGCTCACCGGCCAGAGAACTTTCCAGGCATCGCCGGTTTTCTCGACCTTGATGTCGCGCGTGTCATCGAGTGGGCCTACCGCGGTTGAATAATGAAGGCGCGCGCGCACATTGGCGTCGCTGTCGGTGGCGTGGAGCGGCGACACCTCAAAACTTTCCAGTGACGCATACGTCAGAAGGCTGCCGTAGCTCCCTTCAAACTCGCGGACGAACGCGGTTTTATCAACATCGCTGCGGTTCGCCAGACGGTCATAAGCAGCATCGTAGTTGTGCGATTGCACTTGTGAGAGCATCAATTGCACTGCCTGTTGCGGCGTGCTCGCTGAACGCATCTCGCGCTGCTTCACGCCCCCGGAGTTGATCCAGGCAATTGCAATCAGAATCACGGTGACGAGAGTAATGAATATAGGCAGGGAGCGTTTCATCAGCGGGCCTCCCTCACCAGTTCACCTTCGCGCTCCGGGACCGGGAAACTCAGCACAGCCTCAGGCCGGATGCGTGCACGGTCCGGAATGAGGAAGGCAAACAAGATCGCGAGAATACTACTGGCGAGCGGAAGCGTGCCCCACAAGAGGCCTTCCAGCGCCGTCGGCATGGCGTCGGATGGGATTGGCCGCGCCGGCGGAATGTCTTCGCGCGACCAAACTGTTATGGCGCCGTTGTCATAGGTCTCAACCTGCTTCCATCCGGCAAAGCTGACCAGCGGCTCGTAATACGGATCGTGCACGAAAATGTATTTCAGCCCGTAATGGCTGGCGTGCCGCAGCATCATGCGCAGTGCCTCCATACCGGCGCTCCCAAAATACTTGGCGCTGGTGAGCTGTGCCGTCCCGTAATGAGTGAATTCAGGAAGTAGTCGAGCCGAGTTGTACTCTCCGTCCACGCTGTTGGCGTCGGTGTAAGTCGAAACTTTGGGTAGAGAGTTGCCGAAGCCCAGGGTCAGATACCGATAGCGATCGTGGCCATCGCGATTGAGAAAGCTATCCACCGCGTCCACATTTAAGCTGGCATTCGCGTTGAATGGAGTCAATGAGATCCATGCCATGGGCAACGCCAGTGTGATGACGGCCGCGGCCGCGAATCCCAGAGCGGCTCTTCGGAAATTGCGATCAAGCGCCCGTTCCGCGATAAGGCCGACAATGGGCAGCATCATGAGCGCGGCCGATAAAGTAAAGCGCTCATAGGTGAGCACTTCGAATGCGCGTCCCAGTAGCAACTTGGGGATCGGCGTGGTCCCGCCCAGTCCGAAGATAAACGTGATCCAGAACCCGATGAGCAACGGACGCAATCGCCGGTTAGCAGATCCGTACCAGAGCACGAAAGGCAGGGCTACGATCAACATGCCGTAGGGCACGAAAAAATAGTTCGTTAGATATGTCAGGTTCAGCAGCAGGTTTGAGCGGCTGGCATGTGGAATTGGAATCTGCTGAATCGGGTGTTTGATCAGCGCAATCCAGTAGGGCAAGAGAACAATGCCCAGGCCTACCGCTGCAAACACAGCGAAAATAATGCCTCGGGTAATGACTGAAATCGACCGCCGTTCTTCGCCTCGATCGATCACCGCCAGCCAGAGTACTGGGAATGCGAACAGGACCGAACCGAAAATCAGGGTGACGTGGTGGACCGCTCCGGCTGCCAGCGTGAGCATGATCCCCTTGATCAACGCTCCACCGTCGGCTGAGCGCGACCAATCATAAAAATAGGGAACCGCCAGAAGATACAACGGCGCCGACAGCGTGGTTGGCAGCTGCCCAGCGGAATAGACCAGAAACGCAACTGCTCCCACGAAAACGCTGAATAGGGCAGCGTAACTGCTCGCGCGCTCATCTACCCAGAGTCTCGAGTAACGATAAACGCTCACTGGAATCAGGAGTACTGCGACCAATTGCACCAGGAGGTACGCAAAATGCAAGCCCAGCACGTACGACAGCAACGCGATCCACTGGTGCGCCAGCGGCGGATACGTGGCCTGAGAAAATCCGGCAAACCATTTCGGGTTCCACGGATCGAACCAGTGATGCGCGTAGTGCGACGCGAAAAAAACGTGAAAGTTGGCGTCGTAGGAATTCGTCAGCGGCAATTGCAACGCGAGCAGCGGCCCATGCACCGCCAACGCGAGCAACAAGATGAACCGCATAGGAATCGGTCGTGAAAAAAAGCTCGTATCCACGGTGCGGTTTTCCTCTCCGGAGTTCATTGTGAGCACCAGCTTTTGATTCATCAACGGCTTCTAAGGTTTTCTCAGGGTAGAGGCTGCTTTTGATGCCTCATTCTCGCGGCAAGTTCCTGTGGAAAGCAGGGTTTGCGGTTCTTAGGCGCCTCTCAGAATCCAACCGGAGGTGCTCACGTTGCATCTGAGCCTTCGATAGCGCGCATACCAATTCGGGCAGCATCAGAAAAGCACATATGTTGCGCGCCGCACTGCACCCATGGGTAAAGGAACGACCTTCATCGCGTTGCTGATCTTACTCGCTGCCGGCCCAGCCATGCGCGCGCAGACGTTTGAGGTCAATCAGCCTGCGCCCGCTAAAAAAGGAAAGCAAAAAGCTAAAACACAAAAGCCTGCGCAAGAGAACGCAACCGGAATTGGCTGGGGATCGGGAATTGAAACGGCCCGCGAAGCCCGCGCTGTTCAGCAAGCGCTGGCAAAGAATGACTATAAATCGGCGATTGCGTCCGCCAACCGTGCCGCGAACGCTGCGCCCCAGAACGCCGATCTGTGGTTTTTGCTCGGATACGCAGCTCGCCTGGGTGGCGATTACAACCTGTCCCTTCAGGGATATCAGAAAGGGCTCGCGAGGAAGCCATCGTCAATCCAGGGTTTATCTGGTGAGGCACAGACTTACGCCAAGATGGGCAGGGATGCCGAGGCGCAGGACCTGCTGAAAAAAGTGTTGGCGGCGAATCCGAAGAGCGTGTCTGATCTGCAACTGGCCGGCGAGTTGGCGATGAATTCCGATCCCAACACAGCGCTGGACCTTTTGAGGCGGGCCGACTCGCTTAAAGCGGACGCGCGCACCGACTTGCTCATCGCGCGCGCATATCAAAAACTCAATCAGCCGGACAATTACAAACAGTATCTGAACAAGGCGCAGAGCCGCGCCCCCAACGATCCCAACGTTATGCGTGCGGTCGCCGCTTTTTATCGCGATACCGGAAACTACGACGAATCCATAGCTGCTCTGCAGAAGGTCGTGAAGCGCAATCCCGAGGCGCTCGCCGATCTCGGTTACACCTACGGGTTGGCCGGTAAGAAAAAAGAAGCGGCGGCCACGTATTCGCAAGCGGCAAATCGCCTGCCCAAAGAGGCTGGGTTGCAGTTGAGCGCGGCGCAGGCAATGGTTAATGTCGGCCAGTTTGACGAGGCCGAAAATTTCCTGAAGCGTGCTGAAGGAAAAGATCCGAATAACTACCGCCTGCACGCTATCCGTGGACAGATGTACAGCCTGGACGGCCACAATGATGATGCGATCCGCGAATACCGGACCGCGTTACAGAATCTGCCTCCGGCGGTTCCGGAAGGGCCGCTATATCCCGTATCGCTGCATTTGAGCTTGTCGGAAATTTACCGTCGCACGCAGCAAACGCAGCCAGCAAACGACGAACTAGGCGCAGCCCGGACCGCGCTGAACCAGGTGCCGGGTACGGATAAGCAAACGCGTCCCGAGTATCTGCGTCTGCGCGCATTGATCGAATCCGGCTTCAACGACACTGATTCGGCCGAGCGCGACCTCAAAGAGGCCATGACGCTTGCGCCGAACAGCATCAACATCGAACTCAACTACGCCAATCTTCTCTGGAGGATCAACCGCGAGCAGGACGCATTGGAGCACTACAAGCACGCACTGCAGGTCGATCCCGCCAATCACGCAGCTTTGACTGCCCTGGGATATCTGTCGCGCGATCTGCACGATCCTGCTTCGGCTGAAAAGTACTTCCTGAAGATCGCGGATTTGTATCCCGGCGACTACGTCCCGTATTTCGCGCTGGGCGACCTTTACACTTCGCAGAGGCAGTTTGACCGCGCCCAGGCCAGCTACGAAAAGGCCCATCAACTCGCCCCCAATAATGCTCTGATCGTGGCCGGCGGAATCAATTCAGCACTGGAGACCCCTGGGCATCAGCTGCCCACAGCCAAACGGTGGGTGGACGTTGCCGCCGCCAATCCGGCGGTGAATGAGAATCCGCAAGTCATGCGCGAGCGCCAGCGCTACCTCACATTTACCGGCAACTATCAGGAGGCCGCAGATCTGGGTTACAAGGTTATCGCCAAACTGCCACACGATCCCGAAGCCCCGGATTACCTGGCCTACGATCTGCTCTATCTCAACCGCTACGATGATGCTTTTAAGATCGTGCAGCAGTTCGAACCGGAAAGGCCTAAGGACAAAGACCTGCCTCTGGTCGCGGGTCACGTGCACGCCTACCACGGCCAGATGCGCGAGGCAGAAGCGGATTTCACTCGTTCTCTCGATGTGGATGCCAACGATGCTACCGCGTTCGTGGATCGCGGTTATGTGCGGAACAACCTGCGAGAGGCGAGCAAGGCCATCCAGGACTTTGAAGCGGCATTGAAGCTGCGCCCGAATTACGGCGAAGCGCACCTGGGATTGGCCTTTGCGGATTTACAACTGCGTCGGGCTCGGCCCGCGCTGCGCGAAGCTGATCTGGCCGCCAAAATGATGAAAGACTCCGCAGCAATTCATTTGGCGCGCGCAGAAGCCTACCGTCAGCAGGCCCAGTTTCGTCAGGCGGAAGGCGAGTATCAGGCAGCACTCAAGCTGGCGCCAAATGACGTCCAGGTGCATCTTGCTCTCGCTGAAGCCCAGTACCGACTGCATCGTTATACCGACGCAATCAGCACGTTAAAAGGCGCCATTGGTCTGGGTACGAATGACTCGCTGGTCTATGCCGAGATGGCGCGTGCTTATGCTCAGCTGCACGCCCGCGACGATGCCTTCAAGGCCATCGCGACCGCCGAAAAAGGCGGGGACGATAGTCGCGTCCTGATGTCCACCGGCGAAGCTTTGCTCATCATGGGCGAGAGCAAAGCCGCGATGCAGCGTTATGCTCGCGCTCTGGATGCGCCCGGAGTCGACCGGGTCGAGGTACGGCTCGCGCTGGGGCGCTTATTCGCCCAGTCGGGACGTTACGGAGATGCGCAAGACCAGGTCGCTTTCGCTCTGGCTGAGGCCAGAGTTGGAGAGGCCAATGCGGTCACGCCGGAGAACCTGGTTGAGGCCGGTCGCGTTCTGGTTTCCATCAATCAGTTCGATCTGTCGAAGAAGTATTTTCAACGAGCGTTAGCCGAGGGAGCAGATGAAGAGTCCGTCAATCTCGGACTGGCGAATGCTGATCTCGCTTTAGGCGAGACCCAGAGCGCAATGACCCTGCTGAAGGCGATGAGCAATCAACCAGACATCGCTGATGACTACGACTACTTGCTGGCTATGGGTAACGCCTATCAGCAGGAGCGCCAGACCCCGCAAGCGCTCGGTATGTACGCTCGTGCCAATCAGATCATGGAGGGTAATGACTATGCACAGCGGACCGAGATTCGACTTGCTGGTGAAGAGGGAAGGCAGATCACAGATCAGGTCAGCGCGCAGCCACAGTTCTCGTTGCAACCGATTTTTGAGGATATAAACATTTATCAACTGGACGCTAAACTACGCAGCCTGACTGCGAATTCAACGCTGCTCCCCCCACCTCGCTCATCGATAGAAACGATGGGTATTGCTCGCTATCATGTTCGTTTCGACGGCTGGCCGACGATCACCGGGATGTTCGCCGAGCGAAATGCGCGCGGCAGTTCGTCATTCCCCAGCAGCGACATCATTCAGTTTCGCAATACTTACGACACCATTTTTAACGGCGGCATTAACCAGATGTTCCATGTTTTTGGAACTCCTATCAGCCTTAACCCAGGGTTGCAATTCACTATCCGTCGCGATGCCAGCGCTCCGACACAGCTGAATCAAAACCTCTTCCGTCAGTTCTTGTACTTGTACACCGGCGCGTTTGGGAACTGGGTTTCGGTGTCCGGAAGCTTGATTCATGAGTCCGGTCCGTTCACCGAAATGAATTTGCACTCGCGCGACGCTGCCGGAACCATTCAGTTCCAGGTAGGCAGGCCATGGGCCAAAACTGCTCTTATTACCGGCTATGAAGGACGTGACGTTCTTTTCAGGCCCCTGATCCGCGAGTATTACACCACCGACGCCTATGCCGGTTTGCAGCGCAAGTTTGGCTCAGCCTGGACAGCGCAGGTGCTTGCTGAATATCTGCGTTCGTGGCGCGTGCAGGACGCCAACTTCGCCATCGCTCAGGCGTTGCGGCCGGGATTCCGTCTGGACTATCAGCCTCTCGCATCGCACTGGGCCGTCCACGCCGCTGGCACATGGTCTCAGGGCAAAGGCTTTCATGCTTATGACAATGTTAGTAACGAGGTTATGGTTTCTTATATTAAGGGGATGAGACGGACGCTCGACGACGGAATTGGCGAGGTCTCGGTGAACTATCCATTAACCGTTTCCTTCGGAATCGCCCAGCAAAGCTTTTACGATTTCACCGGCACCAACCGCAATACTATTCTGCCCGTCATACGCATCAACCTTTTCTGATGAGGCAGATCCAAGTGCCTTTTCCGGGGGATTCCTTAAGCATGGCCGACGAAAGTCCATTGGAAACCGCCACTCCGACGGCTGAGAACACGGCTCCCAAGGAAGCCCTTCTGCGCCGCCATGTTTTGAGCGGCAGTGCGATCATGCTGGTAAGTTCCGCGTTCGTCGGCGGAATGAACCTGGTTTACAACTTTGTAGTCGCGCATCGGCTCGGCGCCGACCAGTTCGGCCATGCCAGCGTGGTGTACACGCTACTGATGCTGTTGTCTTCAATAACTCTGACCTTCCAGCTTGTTTGTTCCAAGTTTGTTGCCAGGAGCCAATCAGCCGCCGAAAAGATCGCCATTTATCACTTGCTTCACCGCTGGGCCTGGGCGGCGGGTCTTCTGGTCGGAGCACTGCTGGCGCTGTCAAGCGGCGGAATCGCCGGATATTTGAATCTCCCAAGCCGGACCCTGATTTTGCTTCTGGCGGCCGCTGCCACGTTCTACGTGCCGTTGGGGGTGCGTCGCGGATTCATGCAAGGCACCTATGACTTCGGGCCTCTCGCGCTGAACTTCTCGCTGGAAGTGATCATCAAGCTGGCTGGGGCGGTTGCCCTGATTTCGTCTTATCAGGTTGCGGGCGTGGTTGGGGCGATGACGGCGTCGGTCTTCGTTGCCTACTTTATCGCCATTCCTCGCAAGCACCATATCACCGATATTCCCGGGGCCAAGCTGGTTTCCGGCGCCGGCGAGGGACTTCAGGCAGCCACGTTTTTTGTCGGTCAGGTGATCATCAACAATCTTGACATTATCCTCGTAAAACACTTTTTCGACTCCACCCAAGCCGGCGTGTACGCTGCCGTCGCACTGGTGGGAAGAGTCGTGTACATGCTTTCCTGGTCGGTAGTGAGCAGTATGTTTCCGTTCTCCGCCGGAGCGCGATCAGAGAAAGGCTCCCGGGCTGTGCTCTCGACTGCTTTGCTGTTGGTCGCTGGAATCGCGACTCTGTTCACTCTAGGCGCATGGCTCGCGCCTCCAGCCATTTGGCATACGCTCCTGGGGTCGGGATTTCCTGTCGGCAACGCGCATTTCTATTCCAGACTCCTGGTGTTGTATGCCTTGACTACCGCCATCTACGCAATGGCCGTAGTTCTTATGACGTACGAAATCTCTCTGAAGATTGGCAACTTGAGTTGGGTGCAGCTCGGCTTCAGCGGCGCAATTATCGCCGGCATTTACCTGTTTCACTCCTCGTTGCACCAGGTGGTTGTGGTTCAACTTGTTTTGATGCTGGCGTTAGTTTTGGTCGTATCGATACCCTTTTTACGGGCACGACCAGCGAATAGCCTGGCTGTTTCCGAAGAGGCTCAGACCCGTCTGCGCAAGATTCGCCGCGTCAGCGAAGACCAGGTGATAACTGAATTTCTCCAGAGTGAGTTTTACCAGGAAGAATTTGCTCGTGTCCGTGAGCGGTTCGCGACCTTGGTCAGCGAACCTGACTTCACCGACGAAAACGCCAACAAGCTGCGCAAGGCGCTGCTTTACCAGCGCCGAGGCCGGCTGTGGCGCGAGTTGCCGGAGGACACCGAATGGTGGGAGGTTGAGCTCGCTCCCGAAGATCTCGGCAGAGTTCGCGTGTTCGCGCGCAACCAGTGGTTGCGATATGGCGCGCCGGGATTTTTCCTGATGGAAACCGTCGAGAAGGTGCGTGGCCGCATTGTCTCCCGCTCCCGCGATTCTTTTATCCAGAAGCTCCGCTCCTTAAGCCTGGAACTAATGCAGGACGCCAGCTATAGCTCCATTATTCTGATTTCGATCAATGAATTAACACCCATGACGATTATTGAGGGCAATCATCGCATGACTGCGGCTGGACTGGTTTCCCCCGCAACCCTGCATCACCGGTTTCGCTACGTCTGTGGTTTTTCTTCCCGGATGGCTGAGTGCTGCTGGTATCGCGCCGATGCTTCCACTCTGTGGCGTTACCTGGTGAACACGATTACCTATTACCTGATTGACCGGCACAAAGTGGCCGCCACGATCCTGCAAGCTTCATCGTCCAAACAGCTGGGAAAAAACAGGGCGTAAAACTAAGGCTGATTTTCGGTGGCAGAGGAGGGAAGATCGATCCTTCTCGCGTCATAGCGGGCGCCGTCAAAAACGGCCATCACTGTTACATTGTCACCCTCGTGCAGTTGTCGCAGGATATTGGGCGCAATTGCGTCGATAGATATGTCGTATTTCAACTTGTCGGATTGGTTATCCACTGCGATGATCTTGCGCGACAGATCCAGATAGCTTACCCGGCCCGCGAATGTGAATGTACTGCCCGGCTTGGCCGAAAGTGTGACCTCGCGCAATTCCTGCTGGGGTCCGAAACTCAGCGAAACCAGCGCGCCAGGAACCAAGTCAGCTGTCGACGCGGTGCGCTCGGCGCTCCGGATCACCGTGGATGGCGTGAGCCGCATTTTCACCGTCTGACTCGAAAGCTCATCGCGGACCGCGAGGATGTTGTGTTGGGCATCGAATTCGACAATCTGGCCGCGGCCAACTCCGCTGTCGGCGGCGCTCTGGATCCAAATGCTCTTCGCAAAGACCTTGCTCCCGTTCAGCATCGTGTCAAGATAAACGCGCTGACCTTGCTTGATTTCGCGATATGTAATAGGCTGCCCGTCTCGGTAGAAACGCGTGCGCGTGTCGAAGGCCACGTTCATCTTTCGTTTCTCGCCAAACGGCTGAAGGATCATGCGGTTCATAACCTCATCGAGGCCAGAAACTGTTCCTCCAATCAGCGTCACTTGGTTCTTGGGAAGTGGCGGTAGATCAAGCAAGGGATCGTAGTTTTCGCGTTGCACCGGAGTCTGGGCTTGGGGCGGGTTCCGCGAGAAACCCTGCCGGTTCTGAGCAGACGCTGCGGCCCCAAAGGTGCCGGTGGCGACCCCGCCTGCGAACAGCATGCAAGATAAGAAGGCTTTGCGCATAGTCTTAGTCTCGGTTTTGGATGCCAATTTACCGTGAAGAGTGGCCAGAGCTGCTTTTCAGAAGCGCCTTCGAACAGCAAACGCGAACTCCTGGATCGGCATCGAAACTAATTCGAAATAAGCCAAACCTGCTCATGAGAACAACATTTGCCCAATTCGCCTTAGCAATTGGCCTTTTCGCCCCCTTAACCACGCCCTGTGCGGTCGCTGCCGGCCTGCGAATCACAATTCCCAAGCATACCGAGGCTACCCCGGTCCAAAAGCTGAATCGGCAGGGGGTTAAGGAGATCAAGAAACACCATCTCGATAAGGCGGAGCGGCTATTCTATCGCGCTTATCTGATCGATCCCGACGATCCCTTTACGTTAAACAATCTAGGCTATATCTCCGAGTTGCAAGGCAAGGTTGAGCGCGCAGAACGTTATTACGAACTCGCGGCCAAAGAAAATAATTCTGAAACCGTGATCGCGGAAGCCAGTGAGCGCAAGGTCGAGGGCCAGAAGCTCAGTCAGGTTACCGGCGCCTACGGAAGCCTGGAGCTGCGAGTTAATCGAGGAAACATTCAGGCCATGGCGCTACTGCAGCAAGGGCGGAATCAGGAAGCCGAAGACGTCTTGCGCGAGACCCTGAAGCTTGATCCAAAGAATCCTTTCACCCTGAATAATCTCGGCTACGCAATGGAAGGCCAGGGTGACCTGCAGTCAGCGCTGCGTTATTACAATGACGCTTCGATCACTCACTCCAATGAGTCTGTCGTGGTTGCCATTGATCCCCACTGGCGCGGCAAAGCGATCAGCGATATAGCGTTCAACAACGAGCAATCGGTGCGTGAGCGGCTGGCCTCGCAACAAAGTTACGAGGATCAGGCTGCTCGTCTAAACGTACAAGGCGTTTCTGCACTGAACCACAACGAGCCGAACAAGGCGCTTGGCTATTTCGAGCAGGCGTACAAACTGGATCCGCAGAGCGCCTTTTCGTTGAACAATATGGGCTATCTCTCAGAGGTTCGGGGAGATCAGGAAACCGCGGAAGAGTTCTACAATCTGGCGCAGCGCGGGTTGCAGGCAGGCACCCCCGTCAGCGTGGCCAGCCATCATGAGATGGTCGGAGAACCCGTGGCTGAAGTTGCCGGAGTCAATGCCCAGGGCTCTGAGGCGAATCTGCAGGCTGAGGCTGAACGCAAGCGCCGCAGTCACGCGCCGATCGTATTGCGCCGTCGCGATAACTCCCTTGTAACTACACCCGGAAATCCATCTACGGCTCCCCAATCGCAATCGCCGAACAACGTCCCGCGGCCGCCTGTTGACAACGCTCCAGTTGAGAATACCGTCCCGCGTCCCCCGCAGCGCTAGGATGGCTGCCCCAAACCAGCACGCACCTTAGTGTATCCACGCTAAGGTATTCGTTGGATTGTTGTTGTGTTAACTCCTGATTAATTTCCAAACATCAAGAAAATCGTTTCAGGTGAGTGAGGCCCTTCCACCGCGTCTCACGAGCCTTATCGCGAAGGGGGTGCCAATGCGTTACCGCGCGTCGTGGGTGGTGGTGTGTCTGTCCGTAGTTCTTGCTCTTTCCGTTCTTCCAACTCACGCTCAATCACTGGCATGTCCGTCTGGGACCTACGACATGCTTAACTGGATGACCTTAGACTCCGCGCTTAGCGCCGGTCACCACCTGTCAGGGAACGCCAATCCGCTCTACACCAGCGTGGCGCCGGGAAAGTTCTACTGGACCAAGGGAGCGAATGGAACACCTTGGGATATACAGCTCTACGATAGCAAGTACATTTATCTGTGGATTACCGAGCTGAACTGGAATGATCCGCACACCTTTAAGAAATTTACTTACAACACGAACATGCCGCTGGTTCCTCGCTGCGCTAGAGCTGGGTTTCCGGGCTCAACTATATACGTGCCCAACACTTCTTATCAGACCTACACCGATTGCCACCATTATGTGGTGCAAAACCTCAAGAAGGGGATGAATCAGGTGTGGGGACCTTACAACATCAGCCTGGGCGGGAGCCTGCCCAACAATTTGCAGACACTGGTCGCCAGCTACCGCTACAACTGCGACACCAACTACGCTAACTGCGGTGATAAAGAGGAGTATTACATAGCCAAGACATACGGACTGGTGCAGTGGGTGCACTATACACTTTCGGGCGGGGCATACCAGATGAAGCAAAAGACTGTCTTCAACAGGCTGGTCTCGGGCGGAACGACACCGACTTTCCCCTGCTTCTAGCAGCTCGCATTACGAATCGTCGGAGTTGGGCAAGGACGTTGCGGTTCAGAAATCTGTCCCGGTCTTACCTTCTGCAGGTATATCCTCGGAGCCGGCGATGTAGACGACCTCGGCTCTGACCGGAGCTTCAACATCGGGGATGGCCGCGTCCGGCGTCCTGTTAACTTCAGAGCGCATCAGCTTACGCGCTTTGTGGCGCAAGAAAGTATTTCTTAAGGGGAGCCAAGCGGGCAGGCGGCGGGCTGCAGAAAGCGACCGCATCGAGCTTAGTTCCTGCCGCAGCTCGAAAGTTCGCAGATACTGCCGGATGATTTCCGGCATGCTCATACGCATTGCCGCCGAAACGTTTTGTAATGCCATTTCCACCTGTCGCTCACGATTCAAAAGCAAATCAATCAAATGTTGGGCCAGTTGGCCCACGTCCCCGGCCGGGAAGAAGTCAATCGCCAGCCCTTCTTCATCGGCTAGCCGCCTGAAATCCGGAATGTCCGAAGCCACCATAGGAACGCCATACGTGCAAGCCAAATGGGCGATCCCGCTGGAACCCGCGGATGATGTGTAGGGCAGAACCGCGACAGTAGAGGCCTGAAGCAACTCGCCGATCTCCCCTTCCGCGACGTATCCAATAAAACTTATCTTGTTCTGGACGGCATACTTCTTCTGCATGGATTTAAGGTAGCCAGGCGTTTTTGGGTGATCGGTTCCCGCTACGATCAATCTCGCATGAGGCACACTCCGCACGATAACTTCAAATGCCTCGAGAAGCGGTTCCAGGCGCTTGTAGGTGCCCCATTTTCCGAAGGCGAGGATTCGATGCTCCGGATTTCCACGTTTTGTGAACTCGGGATACTCCGGCCGCGAGGAAAATATCCCGTGGCGTCGCACGAAAACTGATCCGCGCCCGTACTTGGCCACCAGCACGTTTCGATAAGCCGGCAGCATGACCGAAACGGAATTCGCAAGTAGTATGATTTGCGTGGCAATAAATCCCCCGACTTTGTAAGCCAGAGGAAAGCGGATTCCCGCGTCCTTCAGGTCCACCGTTTCCATCAACTGATGCAGGGTAACGTGGGTGTACGACCCGGTCAGCCGGGCTAGGCTGGGAATTGCAATTCCGGAGAAGGCCGGCAGTGGCTTTCCGCCGAAGCTGGCGAATCCGAGATTGAACCAGACAACGTCTGGCCGCTCCCGCCAAATAGCTCTGAGCGCTCTCCACGGATTCCTCATGCTGTTGAACTTCCAGCAGCGGATGACCTCAAAACCATCCAGTTCGGGCGCGCCGATGGTGTGCTCATCGCCGAGAACCGTAAGGGAGATGCCGGGTATCCGGCTCAATTCGGTAGCAATGTGAAACCCGTATTCGTTTAGCGCGTCGCGACTAGGTGGAAACGCTGTCACCAGGCATATTTTCATTGCTGCCCCGGTCCAAACAGAGCGTGGCGAGAAAGTTTGCCAAGCAAGCTGAAATATTGCAGCGCAACCTTGAAACTGGCTTTGCTTTTCCCTGAATGACGGTTACCGAAACGGAAAGGAACCTCTAGCGCTCTGCGAATGCGTCCCTTGACCAGAATCTCGAGCAGTATCTTGAAGCCTTCGGGCTGCAATTCAATTCCCTCAATGCATTCGCGGCGCACTACGAAGAACCCCGAAAGCGGATCTTTGATCCGCACATCTTTGCGTTGCAGCAGCGTGGTGGCCAAAGTGCCCGCCCGCGAAATCATCAGCCGGGCCTTGTTCCACTCGCTGGCCCCATTACCGTTCACATAACGGCTCGCAATTGCAATGTCCGCTCCCTTCAAAAGGGGATCAATCAGCGACGGCAGCACTTCGGGGGGGTGTTGCAGGTCGGCGTCAATGACCCCGAGCAGATTGGCATCAGTATGCATCCAACCATGCATTACGGCTCCAGCCAGTCCGCGTTCGCACTTACGCACAAACGTGCGCACCCGAGGATCGAGTTCCCCCTCCTTACGGGCAGCGTCTGCGGTCCCATCCTGACTGTCATCATCCACTACAAGAATCTCGTAATTTACCGGCACGTCGGCGAGGGCACGGTGCAGTCTTCCCACCAGTATGGGAATATTTCCAGCTTCGTTAAGTGTGGGAATCACCAAGCCTAATTTCAATCGCGACGAGTCGTTTACAGAACCATTCATGGCGAGGACCCCGGGAGTGTGACGCGACATCTTGGATGTTTGTGAGCAGGAATGTGTTGTCGCGAGCATCGCGAAAACATAAAGTATCTTGTTGAAATATTTGGGCGAAACAGCGCGATCGGCTAGGCTGTGACTGGGCTTGTTTGTGCTTCAGGAAACGCTTCCCTCACGCACTTCTGAAAGCGCTCCAGGATAGCCGCGTGTACTTCTTCGGGGCCGCCGGCGGGGATGATCTGCAGACCCGCCATCTGGCGCAGCTGCATATAAGATTGGCGTTGCCGGTGCATGAAGTCAACCGGATATTCCGGTTTCCGGGCACGCGCCTCTTCCGGCACAGCGTCAAGCACATAGGACAAATCAGGACGAGGGGAAAGCTTGAGCAGTATCTTGGCGTAGCTCCGGGCCAGCCAGGAATCCATCGGCATCGCCGCAAGCTGATCGTAGATGTAACGGTCGAATATCACGACGCCACCGTCCCGCGACGTAGCTTCGGCGACGATACTTCGGAGGTTTATCACGTCGAATAGGTAAAGTGCGGCCCGGCCCAGCAGCAGGGGCCACGATTGCGCGTTCTTGTCATTGCGGTTCGCAGGGCGATCAGGCGTTCCCACGGAACCATCGCTCTGCAGTACAACACGACTGAACCCGGACCGCAGGCCAGGGAACATTACAACATTGTCCCAGAAAGTTAGCTCGCGAACGGGCACGCCGGCATCGGTAAGGTAAGAGCGCAGTTTTTCAATCTGGGTGCTTTTGCCTGCGCCATCAATTCCGGAAAATGAAATTATTATCGGTTTCAAGATATCGCTTTCCTCGAAAAAAACTAGTCGAGAATAATTGTTCAGTGCCCTGGGCTGTTTGGTACATGACTCGGACTTGCGGCCGATAATCCAACTACTGTTCCAATGGCTACTCCCGCTCCGGCGAGTAATCCTAACTTCAGCAACAGCGAACGCACCTGACGTTGTTTGGGCGGAGCGATCGCTACGCCTGCCGGCTTGGAAGCCGCGCCCCCGCTGACTTGGACTGGAGGCGCCACTGCCGTTCCACTCGGCTGCGCGCCTTGCGCCGGAGCCGCAGGTTGAGTACTTGCCGCCGGCTGAGTCGCCGGCGCGCTCGGTTGCGTTGACGGCTGAGTGTTACGCCCCGGATTGTCCGGCAATTCTACGGGTGGCAGTGTGTTCTGGTCGGTGGGTGGTTGCGTTTGCGTTGGAGCGGACTGGGTTTGTGCTGGGGCGGGTTGCTGCGCCCATAGAGGCTGCGTTGCACCGATAACAGCCACTACCAGCAGACCTGCAATCGCCCGTGACAACATGTCTTTCATGTCAACTCCACCCGACTTGCTCATCAGGCCACAACCGGAAGCTGAACCGGGCTTTCTGCTGGAACCTGCTCCGGCGCGAGTTCTGGCGAAAGAGTGACCGTGGGAGCATCGAGCGAAAACCCCGGAAACTTATGAAACAGTCTGTCCATTCGTGTGAGCTCGAGCACGGTCGCCGCTTCAGCGGACATTTCTCCAAGTTGCAGCGCGCCGTCGTGCCTGGCGACTTCATCCATGCAGTTCAACAAGGCTTCCAGTCCACTCAGGTCGATATTTTTCACCTTCGAAAGGTCGATCACTACACGAGGAGCGCCATTGCTCATCTTGTTTTTTAGTTCACGTTTTAATCTACGCGCCCCTGTAGCGTTAAAGGTCTCTGGCAACTTCACGACTATTGCGGACTGCTTCTCCATGATTAAGTCTTCCTCGTGTCGGGTTCTTGACGCAGTGACTAAAAAACTCCTGTGCTGCTACTTTAGAGATGCCAATTGTTAACACAGGGTTTCAGCCCCGTGAACCAATCAAACAACCGATTACGCATTTCCTGATACCCACGATCCAAAACCTGCCAATAACGAAGACGGCTTCGAATTATTGCTTAGCAGGCGGCGATCCGAAATCTTGATCTCCACGTTGCGGTTCAGTGGATATATTTTTGGACCAGCAACAATGGCGCGGCGCACGTCAAGTGCAACCCCAATGTATGTGTCCCGCAAAATACAACTTTCCTGTATTAAAGTTCCATAATCGATTTTGCAATTGCGTTCGATGGAACAACCACCCACTACGGCGCACGATGGGGAAACTTCGCAACCGTCGCCGACAAATGCCGGCCCCGAAATTGTTGCTGTCGAATCGATCGCCGTATCTTCCCCAAGCCAAACCCCTTCCTGAACCTCTCTTCCTGCGGGACGAAGTCCGCAACGTCCATAGAGACCGTCCTGCATTAACTGGTAAAGATCGCGCAGGTTGCGAAGAGGGTTTACGTATCCCTGAAAATCGAAACGGCGTGGTTGCGGAATGACTGTGCTTAACGTTTTCCTGTACGCGCCATCCGAGTTCTTAAGCAATGTCATGTCAACTACCGCGGTGTCCAGCGAGCCCTTGGGCCCATAGGCCTGGGTCATGGGCTGCCGCGTCTGCACGTGGAACTCAAGCAGTTGAGCGTAGTCGAGGTCTGTGTAAACGCCCACTCGCAATAGGAACAGGTGGTCAATGCCGTCATTCACAGCGCCAGCGACTGCGCTTTCCCACTCGGAAAGGAATGCGGCCCCTTTGGAAGTCTGTGAAGGCAGCAGATGGCTGGATCCTGCGTTGTCCCTCAGAACCGTCGCAGAATCCACTCCCGCCAGCTTCAGCTTTGACACTACGCGTTCAAGCAGAGGACTGCCCAGGATGTCGAGCGAATAGTTCAGCGCCGAAGGCCGCGCCTTGTCCGCCGGTTCCACCGCGGAAGCGCGGCGAAAGTAATTCTCCGCCGCATGTCCTCCTGCAACAGTTAATATCGCTCTAAGTCGCACTCTGAATTCTCCACAGTCCCAGATTCGAGCCCTGCTGCACCGGGCTGTCCTTCTGCTTCCAACCCCGGGTTCAGGCGCCAGTTGCTGTGAATTGCTGAGACCCTGAGAAAGCCAGCCGGGGAAGCGACAGAGCCGCCTCCCGCTCCCACCGGTCTTCGGTTCGTTTAGATCGCTGACGAGCCTGCCGAGTCGCGCGGCCGGTCTCTTCTTCTTGCCGTGCACGGCCGAGCAATTCTCGGATGCGGAGTTTGGCTTTATGCAGTTGGGACTTAGAATTCCCTACCGAGCAATCGAGCAGTTCGGCGATTTCCTGGTGTTCGTAACCTTCGACTTCGTGCAGCAGGAAAATAGTCCGATAGCCGTCCGGCAGTTCCTTGATCGCCCGCGCCAGTGCAATGCGGTCCACGGAACCTGTTAGGCGATCATCGCGGCTTCCGTATTCGCGGCGCACTACCTTGGCGTCCTGGTTGTAGGGTTCATCCAGCGAGATCTGCCGCAGAACTTTCTTACGGAAATGCATCAGCACTGTATTGACCGCGATTCGATACAGCCAGGTGGAAAGCGCGGAGTCACCGCGGAAGGTGGCGAGTTTGCGAAACACCTGCAGGAATGCATCCTGTGTGAGGTCTTCGGCTTCAGCTGCGTTGTTGGTCATTCGCAGGCAAACTGAATAGATTCTGGCTTTGTGGGTATGGAATAAAGAAGCGAACGCGTCGGAATCTCCCTCCTGCGCGCGTCGCACTAGTTCAGCATCCGAATCGTATCTTGCGGTGGTGTTGGTGTCGGTGGTCACTGGACTCTCCTTTCAAAACGCCCGTCTGTCTTGCCGTATCGAGAAGCGGCTGGTGTTGCAAATGACATTTCCGAGAGTAGAGTTCTTTATTCAAGAGGTCTATCCGGTGAGGTCTGTATCCCCCAGGAGACGTTGCTGTACCGCGTCAGATCGTGCAAAACCGGCGTCAACAGTGGCTTTTACGCTGCAAGAAGCATGTTGCTGACCCCAAAATACCCTGTAGATCGTTCGGTTAAATCTCCGCGGCTCTCAGGTTTTCCCTGATGTACTCACAGTGGGCGGACGCGATGATTCATCAAAAGTGTTTGCCCAAGCCATCGGTTCAAGTCGGAATATCGCTCTTCCCGAAGCCTCCCGTCGTCGCGTGCTACAGAGATTCCTGCACGAAATTACAGATACAGCAGGATTGTTCCTTTCCCGGTCACGGCCTATCTTCATACTCACGAAAGTTGCCCTCAACTTACCCACCTCTCGAGCAGGGGCCGGACAAAATAGACCGGCACCTGCTTCTCGCCTTTCAGGGACACAAATTTCGTAGACGTTTGGGCGCGAAGACTCGGTATTCGATCGCCCAACTGTCGACGGCTTACTCAAAATTAGGACATTAAAGCCCGGTTATGAAGCCCTGCACGCAATAGAAGCGCGAAAAGCCGCGAAGTGGGCGAAGCGACGAAGTGAAATCGCGAAGACGAAACAGCAAGACTATAAGGACGAAGAGGTAAAGGCAGTCCGGCACTGACCGGACTGCCAGAAGGGCTACTCGATACCCGCCTGCACCACGTGCACGATGTTGTTGCGTACAGCGTAGAGGACCAGATCGCTGACAGAGTGCAGTTGCAATTTGCGCATGATGTTGGAACGATGCGTTTCGGCCGTCTTTACGCTGAGACCTAAGGCCACGGCTACTTCTTTCGTGCTCTTGCCTTCGGCCAACAACTGCACGATCTCCCGCTCGCGAGGTGTCAGGCGATTTCGCCCGGAACTCACTATCGCGCCCGGCGTGCCGCCCTTCAAATAACCCTCGAGAACCATGGTCGCAACTTTCGAAGTGAAATATGTCTTGTCATGCCGCAGAGCTTCCACCGCGGCAACCAAGTCGCGCGCCGCGTCTGATTTAAGCAGGAACCCGCGCGCTCCTGCATTCAAAACCTCGCGCACCACCTGGTCGGAGTCATGCAGCGTCAGAATCAGCACGCGAGCATGCGGAGTAATCTTAAGAATCTGTCTTGTGGCCTCGAGTCCGTTGAGCGTGGGCATGCCAATGTCGAGAATTAGTACGTCTGGTTTTAATTCCAGTGCCTTCTCTACGGCTTCGCGCCCATCCGCGGCTTCGCCACAAACTTGCCATTCCGGCTGCGCTTGCAGCAACGAGACCAAACCCTTGCGTACTACCTCATGGTCATCAGCAACCAGAATACGGAACACACTCATACCTACCTCCGAGTGGAAGAAGATGAAATCAGATCAACGGAAACGTCGCAACGGATAAACAATATATGTCGCACACCTGTTGCCAAAGATAAATCCTGTGCTCTCAAGCGGCAGAGACTCGGGCTCTCCACACGGATATGTAAAACTTGCCAAAATTGAGTAGAGTTGTTCGTTCATGGCCCCTTGTTCATCCCTCAGCTCTGCTGCAGATTGGGAGAACAATCGGGAGATTCCAACGCTCGACTCTCCCCTGACAATGAAACTAACTTCAATCCGCGTGCTGGTTCCAAAACCAGGTTAAACATGGTGGCACAACAACCGCAGAGCCAGAAATGTACTGTCTCCTTCAACGGTTTTTCATCAAATGGTGCAGATGCTTGGTCGCTTGCAGCCAGTGAAATCGAGACTACTTCAAACTGAAACAGCCGGCCTTCGCTGAATGAATGCAGTTGCCGGTCGCAGCTTTCATTTACGCAATTTGCCAGCATTCCATGCCTGCTTCCGGCATTTCCAACGCGCAACCTTACATGGAATGACCTAATAATCCAATACAGTCGGAACTGTATTTTTCGCGATTTGTTTACTCGATGCCAGTCTTTGAAAGGGGAGCTTGACCTACATTCGTTCAGGCCAGATGATTACAAAATTTCACTACCGGCCTTGGATAACAGCACCCACAACGGAGAACATCTGAAGGGGCGAAACACATTTATCGCAGAGTTGAAAGCCTGTGTCTGTGGACGACTTTCCTACTGCAATACCGTTTTTGCCCGCGCAGCTGACGATTCCAAAGCTGAAAGCCGCCGCCGCGAAATGTAGAGGATGTAATCTCTGGCAGCGCGCCACCCGAACCGTTTTCGGTAAGGGGAGTCCACGGGCCCGAATCATGCTTATCGGCGAGCAACCCGGAGACATGGAAGATATCGCCGGTCAGCCGTTCGTCGGCCCCGCGGGAAGATTGTTGGATGAGGCCCTGGCCACGGCCGGCATACCGCGAAATGAAGTCTATCTAACAAATGCGGTCAAACATTTCAGTTGGGCTCCGGCGGAACGAGGAAAGCGAAGAATTCACAAGAAACCGCGGTATTCCGAAATTCTTGCCTGCCGTCCATGGCTCGAAGCGGAAATCGCCGTCACCCGACCGCACGTTATCGTGTGTTTAGGGGCCACGGCGGCGCAGGCGCTCTTGGGCACCGACTTCAAAGTGATGCGACGGCGCGGCCAATTTGTTCCGTCGCCTCTGGCTCCTCGCGTTATGGGCACTGTACACCCCGCGTCGATTCTCCGCGCCCCGGATGAGAGGTCGCGTCAGGAGCAGAAAACCGCCTTCATTGACGATTTGAGGATCGTCGCTCGCGAGATGAAGCATTTCAGATCTGCCGCCTGAACGCTACCCACCTGCTTGGCTTACAGCCTTTCCCCGGCTCCGGTACCTGCTTGATCGGATGGAATGAGCTTTCCTGAAAGAATAGGCTGCATAAACGAGGGAAAATATGAAACATTTTGCGAACCGCGCCGGACGTACTCCCGGTGAGGAAGAACCGAAACCGACGCCACCGCCCCACTCTCAACCGGAACCTGATATTCCCGAGCCGGACGATGAAACCCGCGATCTGGTCAGGCCGGTTCAGACCTGACCAGCCATGCCCGGCCGCCCCCGGGTATAAGGTAAGTCAATTGAGGAGTTTTGAATCCATTTCAACAAAACAGGCGTCTGTTATAATCGTCATATTGCTAAAAGGAGATCGTAAATGGCTACAGTTACGCCCGAAATCGCCCCGCAGGAAACAAAGAAGACCCCGGTAATTTTGACCTCTAAGGCAATTGCCAAGGTAAAGGAAATCATGGGACAACAGAACCCGGCGCCGGCGGGATTGCGGGTGGGTGTGGTTGGCGGAGGCTGCTCGGGCTTCTCCTACTCAATGTCTTTCGAGAACGCTTCGGGGCTCATGGATAAGGTTTTCGAGTTTGAGGGTCTGAAGGTGTTTGTTGACGCTACCTCGCTCACCTACCTCAACGGATGCACAGTCGATTATCTTGAGACTTTGGAAGGTGCTGGATTCAAGTTTGAGAATCCCCAGGTCAAGAGCACTTGCGGTTGCGGATCCTCGTTCAGCGTATAGATTTTTGCTTGGAGTTTAATGCGAATGCGGTTGGGTTTCCCAACCGCATTTGCATTTACTTCGGAAGGTAAACTTCAGAGCTTTGTCCCAGACTGCGATTGGTGATGTGAGGCGTGATCACCACCAGCAATTCCTTATCATCTGTCTGCTTGCTATTAGTGGTCGTTATCTTGTTTAGGCCTGGCACCTGTCCAAGGCCTGGGATTCCGCTTAAAGCCCGCGTCTCACTGTGGCTGACTTCTCCCGCCACTACCGCCGATTCTCCATCAATCAGGGTAATTGTTCCTTTGTATTCCCGATTCCCAATCACGGGCACTCCATTAATGGACTGCCCTGAAAGGGCGCGCAAATTTATTTCCAACTGAAGTCCAACATCGTTAAACCTGATCGCCGGCTTGGCCTTAATCGTCAAGCCAAGGTCCTCATAAGTGAATGACGGAAAGGCGGCTTGAAAACTGTTGTTCTGGATTACCGACGAGATCGCCGCCGTGTTGAAAACCGGAGCAAAGGTTGCGTTCAGGATTGGATATCGACTACCCATCCGGAACGTGGCATCCGTGCCCTGCGAAACTCGTAAGGTGGCATGATCAAGCGTCTGAATCCAGCTCTGATTCAGCGAAAGCTGCGCGCTTAGCTGATCAAAGCTCACGCCGGTAAGCGTCTTGCCGCCGCCAAACGTCGCGAGCGGCTGGCTGAAAATGGAATTCTGTTGCCCCTGTAATTGCGCGAGCAGTGCCGACACTGCCTGGTTGTTTGCCTGATTGATGCCGCCACTGGCAATCAATTGATTGATCAGGTCCTGGATATTCTGCCCGCCCAATGCAGCCAGTGCGCCCGCCGGAATATTAAATAGGTTGAACTGATTGGGTATGTGTACGCCCAGATTGCGCGTGTACATGGAATCGACCTGATAGACGCGAATGTCGAGCATGACCTGCGGACGCGTGCCGTCGAGCCGCTCAAGAAACTGCGTGGCGGCATCCAGTGTGTTCTGCGGGGCTCGCACGACCAAGGTTGCAGCCGGAGCATTTGGGGTGACGAACCGAATGTCGAAGAGGCTGCGCAGCAGGTTCATCACATCATTCAACGCCGCCGGCGTGGTACTCGCCCCAGGAATATAAAAGGTGCGCATGGCCAGACGCTCAAACTGGCGCCGGTTCTCAGTGGTGTCGGCTGCAATAACCATTTGTTTCCGATCCAGTGGCGTCCAGAAGCTTTTCGTAACCGGGCCGGCCGCAACCATAGCCTTGAAAAAATCAACATTATCTATGTCGAACGAGACCCGCCTCGAAACGACCGAATCTTCAACCAGAGCCGATACCCCGTAGGCCTGCGCGATAGTAGTGAGCAGTTCGCGGCTGTCGCCCCGAAAATGAAAGCTCGCCAAATTGATATTGGGTTCAAAGCGAATTTCCGGGGTCTCTTCGACCACACTCGGGGGAGCTGTGGTTTTAGGAACGGAATCACCGAGCGCGTCACGCACTCGCTCTTGCGCAAACTCGTTTGCGGGATCGAGCTTCAGCGCGGTGCGAAAATCTGCCAGTGCTTCCACCTGCTTGCCCGACTCAAGTTCCACGTTTCCGCGTTCGATATGCTTCGCAATGAGCTGCTGGCGGGTGGCCTCGCGGGCGGTAAGATAATTGATGTTGCGCGGGACCAGTTCTGCGGCGTGAACGAACTCTTCGTAGGCCTGGTCAGGGTCATTCGATTGCAAATGTACGCCCCTGGCGAATGCTTTGCGCGCCTCCTTTTGATCTTGACGTGAAGGCTTACAGGCGGCATCGCTGCTGCCTGTGGGGCATGGTAATAAAGGAGGCGCCTTCTGGTCTGCTCCCGCTGCCGTCGCAGCGAACACGGCGATCGCAGCAAAAGTTGACAACCAACGCATGCCTCGATTGTATCCAAGAACTCTCACCGCGCATCCCGGTTTTGTAGGGTACGTGTACCTTCGTGGAACGCCCGTCAGCTTGGAAACTTGCGGGATTTTGGCGTATAAGAGTTAGTTACGGCAAGCGCGTTACGGCGCATCATGTGCGCATTTAATAAGGAGCACAGCGAGGAACAATGTCCAGCCTGACCATGACACACGCTTCCAAGGGACTGGAGGGCGTGGTCGCCACAACATCCAAAATTTGCTACATCGACGGCGACAACGGCGTTCTGGCCTACGGCGGCATTGATATTCATGAACTGGCCGAAAAATCTACCTTCGAAGAAACCTGTTACCTCCTCTGGCACGGCAAACTTCCCAGCGAAAGCGAACTGAAGGAACTACGGCAGCGCCTCGCATCCGAACGCAAGCTTGATCCCGCGGTGATTGCCTTCTTGCGCGAGGTTCCGAAAGACGCTGCTCCCATGGACGTACTGCGCACTGCGGTTTCGGCCTTGGGCCTATATGATCCCGATCGCAGCAACAACGGTCATGACGCTAATGTCTCCAAAGCCATTCGTCTGACCTCGCAAATTGCCCTGATCGTGGCGGCTTACGACCGTATTCGCAAAGGAAAGAGTGTGGTCGAGCCTGACCCGAGGCTTTCCCATGCGGCAAATTTTCTTCTCCTTCTAAATGGCCAGAAGCCTTCGGCCACGGCCGAGCGGGCGCTGGATATCGCATTAATCCTTCATGCCGATCATGAGTTGAATGCCTCTACGTTCGCGGCACGGGTGACGGCCGCGACTTTGTCCGACATGCATTCGGCCGTGACCTCCGCGATAGGCGCGCTGAAAGGGCCATTGCATGGCGGCGCCAACGAAGCTGTGTTTCATATTCTCGAAAAGATCGATTCTTCCGGTGCCGACCCGGTCGAATACGTCCGCCAGATGCTGGCGCAGAAGAAAAAGATTTCCGGCTTCGGCCATCGCGTTTATCACACCGAAGATCCTCGTGCGACGCATCTGCGCCGCATGTCAGAGGATCTGTGTAAGTCCAGCGGACAGTCCAAGTGGTTTGAAATGTCGCGCAAAATCGAACAGTTCGTGAAGGCTGAGAAAAAGCTGAACGCAAATGTCGATTTCTATTCGGCCTCGACCTACCACGTGCTCGGTATCGACGTTGATTTGTTCACTCCCATATTCGCAGTGTCGCGAATCAGTGGCTGGGGTGCCCACGTCATCGAGCAACTTGACGACAATCGCCTGATTCGCCCGCGCGCCGATTACATCGGCCCCTCATATCCGCAGCACTGGGTGCCGCTGGGCCAGCGGTAATTTCTGCTTCAAAAATAAAGCCCCCAGTTCGGGGGCTTCTACTTTTAGCTTCGAAACACCTTACCTGCGCGGGCCCGGCGGCGGTGCCGAGCGAGGCGATGACGGCGGCGGGGAGCTCATAGGACGAGATGGACCGCCCATTGGGCGAGACGGAGCCGACACGCGTGACGACGACCGAGGTCCCATCCCCGAACCAGCCCCGGAGTTCATCGAGCCGCGCGCAGGCGCGGCCATTGACACCGGCGCCGGATGGGTGCGCTCTACGACCGTGCCATGGGTCTGGACCTGCTGCGAAACCTTGGCAAGATTGTTGATCTCTCCGCGCGGAACACCCAGGCCGGCGGAGTTGTTGCGAATGATTGCCTTGTCGCCGCCGCGCGCGACATTCACCGGAGCCGGGCCGCGGTTAACAATCACCGATCCGGTGCCGCCAGCAGGAGCATGTGGCGCGGCAAATCCCGCCGGAGCGTTCAACACATGCGGTGAGTAAAACGGTGACCACGCGCCGCCGGGCTGCCATGCCCAACCGTATCCGGGCAGGAAAGCCCAGGCCCCGGAGTGATAGGGTGCCCATCCCCACGGATACGCAGATACCCACCCGAATCCGCCGCCCGGAGAAAATGCCCATGCGCCGTCCATGAATGGGTTCCATCCCGCTCCCACGAAGTATGGCTGCCACATCATTCCGTAGCCGGGAGCGCTGAAGAAGTTACCGTAATAATTAAGATCGGCCATGCCGTAGTTGCCGTTCGAATAGTTGCTGTAGGAGTTAGTGTTATAGCGCTGGTGATATTGGTCCTGTTGCTTGTCCCAGGCGTCGAACGGCTGACCTTCGACATCCTTGACGAGCGCCAGTTTGTTGTTGTCGGCGACGCTAAATTCGGCGGTCTGGTTCTTTTTCACTTGGCTGGTGCCAGAGGGTCCTTCAACCTGTACGTCGCCCTTGAGCACTGCAATCGCGGCGCCTTTTTCGTCCACGCCGATACGCAGGTGCGCAGCTTTGGTCAAAGCAATCTTCTCGCGTCCGAAAACGAGAGACAGAGAACTGTCCTTTGCACCCGCGTAATTGACATACGCTGTGCCGCCCAGGATCTCTACGGTCGAGACCTTGGCGCCCGAGTCCTCGAGCGAAAGCTGCGGGAATTGGACTGTAGTATCGGGAATGAGGCGCATTGTGCTGCCGTCTTCGAATTCGATCTCAGCACGGCTTTCGCTTTGCGCCCGCAACTTGACGCCTTCAGTGATGGGCAAATTCAGGAACGCCTTCTCGTATTTGCCTGTGTTGCGGTCGATCTGCACGCTGCCTTCAACGTAGCTAAGGCGCACTATGCGGACACTTGATTTCGCAACTGCTGAAAGTGAAGTCAGAAGAAACAGTGACAGAACCAAACCGGTGAGCGCCTTGCTCGACATGGGGACCTCCACAACAGCCAGCCGGACTACAAGAACCATCCCAGCCAATTAGAGCATGTTTCGCTGAGATTTGTTGTCTCAATGTTGTCAAACTGGACATTCAAGGTCGTGGATTTTACTGGGCTCGTCGCGAGGCAATCCGGCCAATGATGCCAACCTGGATCATGACAACTATCAGAGCAAAGAACAATATCCCGACCAACCGAGGCCGGAACCTGGATCTGAATGGCTCGATGTAGTCCGCGGAGATCACCCACGCCATAATCGCCGCAGGTATCCACCATTTCTTGAGCCAGTTCAGCACGCGACCAAGCATTGTCTTGGCGGATGCCAACTGCAACCCGGTCACGTGTGTGATCCGATCCACAACGTGTTCGGCTTCACACGCGCACACTCCTGTCGTCTGTGCTAACTGCCGTGTAATCAGTTGCTTTTCGTTGGCAGGAATCATGCCTCTCCTCTCTGCGTAGTCCCAAGGAGGGGAATATGACAAACCTGGATATCAATCGCAAGCAAGGAAGCGGAAACGAAAAATTCAAGCAGATTGAAGGCGACAGTTGGACAAGCATCTATTTGCCGGCCATCTGCGCAGGAATCATCATGACAGTTGTGCTGTTTGTGGCCATCGCGTGCTCAAAAAAATCAGACACGCCAACGAGCCGCATCAGTCCGCCATCGCAACCGGCCGTTAACAACCCGGCGCCAGCTACCACCGCGACGGCATTACCCGCGCCGCCGAAGAAAACCAAGAAGCACCGTCCCGCGAACGCAACCTACGTGAACGGCACCTACGGCGTCTCGTTCAGCTATCCGGTGAAATACAGTCTGGCGGCGGGAAGTGGAAAGACTTCGTCGCCGGTGCCGACAGCTTTGCTGAAGCCCGGGGCAGTTCAGGTTGCTGCGGTGGATGTCCCGGACGATTCCTATCCCGACACCGATTTTTCGTCCGCGCTGCTTAACCTAAGTGTCAGCCCGGGCATGACCTCTGACCAATGCGCACAGTTCGTTCCGAGTTCGAAAGATGCGGAGGCTGCGAAGCCTTCAACCGTTAAGCTCGGCTCGAACGAGTTCACTGCGCTTGAACAGATGAACGGAGAGATCACCCACCAGTCAGATCTCAAGTACTACCACCTGTTCAAGAACGGCGCGTGCTATGAGTTCGCGCTGGACGTAGAGACTTCGCGCAAAGGCGACGAAGATCTAGCGCAAGTGGACCGCATGAAGGTCTTCCAGCAACTACAGAAAGTTCTCGCAACCGCGCGAATTAAAGATGTCCAACTGCCGGGAGTGGAGACGGCCGAAGCCGCGAAGACTGAAGCACCGGTTGTTGACTCGAAGACGCCGACCGCAGCTGTGAGTGCCACTGATGAAGCAAAGACTGACAAGCCGCAAGTGGCATCAGCCCCTTCTTCCGATTCCAAGACGGAGAAAGCGCAGGTGGTAAGCCCGGATCAGAAGTAAATTGTTCCAGGAAGGGCGGGCGTCCTTGCCCGCCCTCCCGCGTTTCTCGGCGCTTACCGCCTTCGCGACCTCGCAATCGCATCTCTTGCCTCTTTATCTGCCGTCCGCCGGCGATCGGTTTCGCGCTTGTCCCAGAGTTGTTTACCCTTGGCCAGTGCGAGTTCTACTTTCACCCTTCCGTTCTTGAAATACATGCGCGTCGGTATCAATGTGAGGCCCTTCTGCTGGGTCTGGCCGATCAGTTTCCTGATCTGTTCCTTATGTACCAGCAACTTACGAGTACGCAGAGGAGCATGGTTGTAGATATTGCCGTGCTCATAGGCACCGATGTGGCAGTTGAGCAGCCACAACTCGCCGTCTTTGACCAGGCCATAAGCGTCCTTCAGGTTGACATGGCCGGTTCGGACGGACTTGACCTCCGTACCTGTTAAGGCAACGCCTGTCTCATATTTTTCCAGCAAGAAGTAGTTATGTGAGGCGATCCTATTAACAGCGGCATCTCTCTGCCCGGCGGCAGTGGGATCGCGGCGCGGATTTTTCTCTACATTAGGCTTGGTCTGGTGCGCGGCTTGCCGGGGCATGTAGATAGAGTACCAAGAACGTCGTCAGTCGTCGGCCTAACCCCGTTCTTGACCGAGAGCCAATAGCCAGGAGCCGACGACCTGATAGTGCTAGCACTTCGGTGTAACCGTATGAAGAACAGTAACATCGACGTGGTTACCCGCGATGCTATAATCGCGCTTTCCACAGGAAAATGCAGCGTGCCAAGGGCTTGTCCGTTGGCGAAGAAATGTCTTTTGAGGGGTCATTAATGAAACGCGCAATCCGCCCGGCGCTGATTTGTATTCTTCTCTCGTTGGTTGTACTGCCCGCCCTTACAGAATCTGCCAAATCCCTTTACAACAAGGGCAAGATAGCGGAAGCACGGCAGAACTACGAACAGGCTTATGACTTCTACAAACAGGCCTATGACCAGAAGCCCGACGAGCTTTTCTATCGTTCCGCCTACGAGCGGCTCCGTTTTCTGGCTGGAGCGTCACACGTGCACCGCGGCCAGTTGCTGCGCGAAGCCGGACGTTTGGAAGAGGCACTGGCAGAATTTCAAAAAGCTGCGGACATCGATCCTTCAAGCGCCATAGCCAAGCAGGAAATCCAGGTCACCAATCAAATGATTCAAGCGGCCAAGGCGCCCTCGTCGCCAGCCAGCGTTTCTCAGCCCAGCGTGTTGCAAAAAAGATTGCAGGAAGCCAGCGGTCCGGTCGAGTTAGGCGCGATTCCCAACGTTCCCATCAACCTGAAAATCACCGAAGACAGCAAAGTCATCTACGAGACCATCGGCAAGCTGGCCGGGATAAATGTGCTCTTCGATCCGGAATATACTTCGCGACGTATCAAGGTTGAGCTCAATTCGGTTTCCCTTGAGGACGCTTTGCAGATCGTCGCCATGGAATCGAAGACCTTCTGGCGGCCGGTGACCGGCAACACGATTTTTGTTGCTGCCGACAATCCTGCCAAGCGCAAGGAACTGGAACAGAGTGTCATCAAGACGTTCTATCTTTCGAATCTGTCGCAGCCTACCGAATTGCAGGACGTAGTCAACGCATTGCGCCAAATTCTTGAGATCCAGCGCATTCAACCCTTGCCCAGTGAGGGCGCAATTGTCGTCAGAGGCACGCCTGATCAAGTGGCACTAGCTCAAAAGCTCGTCGGCGATCTGGATAAATCCAAGCCCGAAGTCGTAGTGGATGTAGCGGTCCTGCAGATTAACAAAGACAAAAAGCGCACCTTGGGTATTAGTCCGCCGACCAGCATGACGGTACAACTACAGCCAAACATCAATACCACCACCACGCCTACCACCACTAATAACGGCACTACCAATACAAATACCAATACCAACGGGACCTCTTCCAACGGCTCCATTAACTTGAATTCGCTGGCCAATCTGAACGCGACGGATTTTCAGGTCACCATCAGTTCCGCCAGTATCAGCGCGCTACTTTCGGATACGAGTACCAGACTGATTCAAAATCCGCAGATCCGTTCCGTGGACGGGCAAAAGGCTTCGCTTAAGATCGGCGATCGCGTTCCGGTGGCTACGGGATCGTTTCAGCCCGGAATTGGTGGAGTAGGCATCAATCCGCTGGTTAATACGCAATTTCAATACCTTGATGTAGGTGTGAACATAGATGTGACCCCGCGGATTCACGCCAACGGCGACGTGACTCTGAAAGTTGCAATGGACATTTCATCTGTGACGGGAAACTCGAACATCGGTGGAATTGATCAGCCGATTATTGGCCAACGAAAGATTGAGCATGAGGTTCGCCTGAAAGAAGGCGAAGCCAACCTGATGGGCGGCATGCTCGAGGACCTGCAAAGCAAGAGTTTGTCCGGCATCCCTGGGTTGGCTCAGATTCCGTTGCTGAAGTACTTGTTTGGTCAAACTTCCACCGAGCATTCGCAGACCGAAACTGTATTTGTTCTCATTCCGCATATCGTTCGGCGACAGGTGCTGAGCACGCTGAATGAACAAGCCATCGATGTGGGCACGGCCAATGCCATCAGCCTGCGGCGGGCGAGGAGCTCCGGCAACAACGGACCGTCGGCGAATGCGAGCCCGGCTTCAGGCGCCGGATCGGTCGCCGTGCCTCAGGCTGCGACGGCCCCACCCGAGCCCCAGCTCATGCAACGTGGCGACGGTCAGGCGAGTTTTGCCTTCGATCCGCCGGCGCTTTCTCCAAAGGCAGGCTCAACGTTCACAGTCAACGTCTCGATGACCGGGGCCCAGAACGTTTACTCGGTTCCGCTGCAACTTACCTATGATCCGAAGCTTTTGCAGGTGGTAAACGTCTCGAACGGCGGCTTACTTTCTCAAGACGGCCAAATCGTGACGGTTACGCACCGCGAAGACGACAGTACAGGCACCATGCAGGTCATGGCGACCCGTCCTCCGGGAGCAAATGGGGTCTCGGGACAAGGCCCGGTGCTGACCCTGACTTTCATGGCCAAGGCCCCGGGACAAAGTTCATTGGCGATCGCGCGCGGAGGCGCAAAAGATCCCGCGATGCAAGCCCTGCCTGTGAACGGCGCGGCTGCGACGGTTACAATTCAATAAGCAGCCTTGAGCGGCAAGCTGCGAACTGACGCTTCTTTGCTCACAGCTCGCGGCTCCAGAACTCAGGGCTGTCGGCTTTTTCTTGCAAATTCGGATCACTGGTGCGTTCTCAATATTGATGGCCCCGAAGTACAAGTCTCAGCGCGGCTTTACGCTCATCGAGCTGATCGTTGCAACCACGATCCTGATTATCCTGACCGGCATGGCGATTCCCCTGGCACGGGTCACCATTAAACGGGAACGGGAACGTGAGTTGCGCCATGCACTCTGGGAGATGCGCGATGCTATCGACCGTTACAAAGACGCGGCCGACCGCGGCGCGTTTCAGATCAAAGTCGGGTCAAATGGATATCCCCCTGATCTGGATACTCTGGTCAAAGGCGTGGATGTAGGGGGGAAAAAACTGAAGTTTTTGCGGCGCGTTCCGATGGATCCGATGACGGGCAATACCGACTGGGGACTGCGCTCCATGCAGGATGATCCGGATTCAAATTCCTGGGACGGCGAAAATGTCTTCGACGTATACACCAAGTCTCAGGGTACGGCGCTCGACGGGACTCAGTATAAGGATTGGTAGATGCTAGAGCGAAATTATGTTGGCAGCCCACGCCGCGGGCTTAGCACCCATTTCGGCCTCAGCCGTTCGCTCGTGCGGCCACGATCGATCAGTGTGAGCTCAAGTCTCGGCTTTACCTTGCTGGAATTGATGATCGTCATTTTCGTGATGTTGATCCTGGTTTCCATTGCGGTGCCGAATTATAGGAATTCAATCCAGCGCGGTCGCGAAGCGGTTCTGCGCCAGAATCTATTCACTCTGCGGGACCTGATATCACAGTACACTCTCGATAAGCAGAAAGCCCCCCAGTCTCTCGATGATCTGGTTACAGCCGGCTATCTAAAGCAGATTCCCAAAGACCCGATCACCGATCAAACTGATTGGGTCGTTGAGCAGGAACAAGACACTGTCATGTCCCCTGACGAGCAAGACCAGGGCGGGATCGACGACGTGCATAGCGCGTCCAGCGCGGTCGGCACCGACGGCACCGCGTACAACGCCTGGTAATCGGTTCATAGCATCGAGCGTTGAGCGTACTTCCATTCAACTTCGATACCTCTCACCTCATCCCTCGCTAGCTCGCCACTGCGCCTCTCTGGCACAGTCTCTCCCGAAGCACTAACATTAGCTCATGCCTGTAGAAACAGACGCCCCCGCATACACCCCGATTCGCGCCCCCCGCGGCACCTCGCTCTCCTGTAAAGGGTGGCAGCAGGAAGCCGCGATGCGGATGCTGATGAACAATCTTGACGAGGAAGTCGGCGAGCGCCCGCAAGACCTTGTGGTCTATGGCGGCACCGGAAAAGCTGCTCGCAACTGGGATTGCTATCATGCGATTGTCGCGTCGCTTAAGGCGCTCGAAAACGACGAAACACTTTTAGTTCAGTCCGGTAAGCCGGTGGGTGTATTCAAAACGCATGATTATGCGCCGCGCGTCCTGATCGCCAATTCGAACCTGGTTGGGCATTGGTCGAATTGGGAGAAGTTCAACGAACTGGAACGAGCCGGACTGATGATGTACGGCCAGATGACAGCCGGTTCCTGGATTTACATCGGTTCACAGGGGATCGTGCAGGGAACGTTCGAGACCTTCGCCTCGGCGGGCGAGAAACACTTCGGCGGCGATCTCAGCGGCAAACTGATCGTGAGCGGCGGCATGGGCGGCATGGGGGGAGCTCAGCCGCTTGCGGCCACCATGAACGGGGCAGCATTTCTCGGCATTGATGTCGACCCCGAACGCATCAAGAAACGCCTGAAGACCGGTTATTGCGACTTCATGGTGACCACGCTCGACGAAGCGTTGCGCATTTTGAAAAACGCCGTTCGCAAAAAAGAAAATATTTCGGTTGGCCTGGTAGGAAATTGCGCGGACATTATTCCCGAGCTTGCCGAGCGCGGCGTCGTTCCCGACATTCTTACCGACCAGACTTCCTCTCATGACCCTTTGAACGGATATGTGCCGAATGGTATGTCGCTCGAGGCTGCACTCGAACTTCGGAAACGTGATCCCGAGGCATACGAAGAGAAGTCGCTCGACTCGATCGCGCGCCACGTAGAAGGCATGCTGCGCCTGCAAAAGATGGGCTCGGTCACATTCGACTACGGAAACAACATCCGCACATTTGCATTTCAACGCGGCGTGAAGAACGCGTATGACTTTCCGGGATTTGTGCCTGCATATATTCGTCCGCTGTTCTGCGAAGGTCGTGGTCCGTTCCGCTGGGTGGCGCTTTCCGGTGAACCCTCCGACATTCACGCGACTGACGACCTGGTACTCGAATTGTTTCCCGACAATCGCATTCTTCGCCGCTGGATTGACCTGGCGAAAAAGCGGATTAAGTTTCAAGGACTGCCCGCGCGCATCTGCTGGCTCGGCTACCGCGAACGCGCGCAGTTCGGACTTGCAATGAATGACATGGTCAAGAAAGGGAAGCTCAAAGCGCCGATCGTGATGGGCCGCGATCATCTCGACTGCGGCTCGGTGGCTTCGCCTTACCGCGAGACCGAAAGCATGAAAGACGGCAGCGACGCGGTGGCCGACTGGCCGCTACTTAACGCTTTGCTGAATACCGCCGCCGGCGCGTCGTGGGTTTCAATTCACAACGGCGGCGGAGTAGGAATCGGCTACTCGCTTCATGCCGGCCAAGTGACGGTTGCCGACGGCACTGATGCGATGGCAAGACGAATCGAGCGCGTGCTCACGACCGACCCCGGGATGGGTATCATCCGTCATGCTGACGCAGGCTATGACGAAGCGAAACAGTTTGCGGGGCAGAAGGGTATCAATATCCCCATGCGGTAAATTGCCTTTCGGCTTTAATTGCCCAGGTATGCAGTCCCTGGAGAGCGTGCGTCCAGCGCGGAATTATGACGATCCATCCCTTCCCGCCTTGTGGAAATCATCAAAGTTGAACTTCAATTGCTAGATTGTGAAAACTTTTGCGGCTCAAAGCGAATATTCCAATAAAAAACTTTACGTTTTCGTTCCAATCGCTTGAAAAGAAGCATTCAACGAATTTACAGTTGCGTGACAACTTTGGGCGGGGATATGCAACTTGGCCTCCCTGCTCACTTTATTAAATTTCACCCAGATAGTTCTGAGGAGAGGCAATCCATGAGAAAGTTCGGTTTTCTGGTTCTGATCGTGGGACTGTGTTCCTTGACAGCTTTCGCGGCGGATCCAGACGCACTTCCCGCAAACGCCCTGCGCGGCATGCACCTAAAGCATGCGCATCCCAGTCCCTCCAATTTCAAGAAACAAGGCAACATTCCAACGCCGCACGGCTTCCCTTTAGGCGTTGACACTATCACGAACTTCACCGGACATTTTGAGTCGCAAGGCGTTTATTTCGACGGCAGCGCGCACCACATCTGGGAGTACAGCATGGTCGGCAATCCGCCGGCCAAAGGTGGGACGACTTGGTTCAATGCGCCCGTAGTGCCTGTTTCCATGGATCTGCGCAACGCTGATGGGTCGCCGCGATATGTCAAAATCGCTGCAGACGGTAGCGTCCAAACCTGCGTCAATCCGGCGGACGGAAGCGCTCCTGTTGGTTGTAATCGGCTCTTCTCCGACGTTACCCCGTTCATTCAGCCCTTCGTTAGCGGTCCTGTGTATGGCACGGCCAGTTACAGCAGCAGTTCGGTGCCAACACAATACGTCGATGCGGTCCAAAAAGCCGAGTTTGGTAACAAGGCCCGCCCTGACTGGCACACGCTGCTGGCTCCGAGCATCAAGCCAACACGCACCATGGTGCTTAACAGAGGGACCTATCAGTTTGCTCTAAATGCGGACGGTACTTGTTGCTTCTACATTTTGGTGCTTGACCCTGTGTTCGGAAGCAAGTTGTTTCCGCCAGCCGCCCCGGATAACAGCACCGTAATCGGATCGGCGGAGGTCGCAGGAGATATCACCACAAAAGACATTTCAACCTTCCTCTTTCCCAACGTTTACCTGTTTGAAACCGATGGTAGTTGCTGCGTGCTGGGTTTCCACAGTTTCGACTTCGAATTTAACGCCAGCAACAACAACCAACTGCAGTTTTACGTTCTCAATTACTCGAGTTGGATCAGCCCGGGAATTTTCGCCGACCCGACTTGCTCAACGACCGACCCCTTGAACTGCTTCCAAGACGTCACCGCACACAGTCATGAGGTTTCGGAGACGTTCAACGATCCTTTCGTAGGATTCGACGGTGTTCACAACATCACACCGTTTTGGCAGAATCCCGCAGGGCAGTGCCAGGACCTGTTGGAAGACGGCGATGTGATCGAGGATCTTCCGAACCCCACCTACCCGGTTACGGTTGGCGGCTTCAGCTATCACCCACAAACCGAGTCGTTGTTGCCGTGGTTCATGTTCGAGAAAAACTCGAGCGCGATCGACAATGCCTACAGCTATCCCAATGAGAGCGCGCTTACGACTTTGTCGCTTCCGCAAGCGCTCGACTGCCAGTAAGTCCGGCCAGTCTGCCTTTGCATCGCCCAACCCCGCTTCGCAAGAAGCGGGGTTTTAATTTGGGATCACACATACTTGAGAGGGAGCGATCATTGAACTCCGGTGGGGGAAATGTATGATCTAGAAGCTCGACCCGTTGTAAGGTTGAGCTGAACACCTCTATCCTGGACGGGACTTGCGAACATCATCGAATAAACGGGGCATGATCGCGCCGATCTTCCTCACAAACATAGGACAACTGGTTACGTTGCAAACAGGCAGTCCTGGCCCGCGGCGCGGCAAAGATCTGCGCGAACTTGGAATCATCCAGGATGGAGCGGTGGTTTGCCTTGGCGGGAAAATCGTCGCGGCCGGCACGACGAGAGATGCGCTCCGCGATTCCTGGGTGAAGAAGAATCGTAAAAAGCTGGTTGAGATCGATTGTGGGGGAAAGGTAGTTCTGCCGGGATTTGTCGATGCGCACACCCATCCCGCTTTTATCTCTCCGCGTTTGCTGGATTTCGAAAAACGAATCTCCGGCTCGAGCTACGAAGAGATCGCAGCAGCCGGCGGCGGAATCCGCTCCAGCGTTGAGGCAGTCCGGCGGGCAGGGAAGCGGCAACTCGCCCACCACGTTCTCAATGCTTTGATTGAACTCTCCAAGTACGGCACGACCACGGTCGAAGCCAAGTCGGGCTATGGGCTCTCTGTTGACGCTGAGTTGAAGTCTCTTGAGGCCATCAAGAGCGCTTCTCGTACATGGCCGGGGACTGTTGTCCCGACGCTCTTAGGCGCACACGTTGTGCCCGCCGAATACACAGATCGTCCGCAGGAGTACGTAGCGCTCGTTTGTGAGCAAATGATTCCGCAGGTGGCGAAGCGTAGACTAGCCAAATTCATTGACGTATTCTGCGATCGCGGAGCTTTCAGTGAGGATGACACGCTCAAGATTGCGAGGTCAGCGCGGTCAAATAATTTACAGATTCGGGCGCACATTTCGCAGCTCACCCGCACGCCGCTTGAACGGTTGTTAAAACTGAATTCGATCTCGCTTGATCATCTGGACCACGCCAACGATGCCGACCTCGCGTTACTGGGCCGCAGCGATACGATCGCCACTCTTGTGCCCGGCGCGAATTACTTTCTCGGGCTGAGAGAATATCCTCCGGCCCGCCGTCTTATCGATGCTGGTGCTGCCGTGGCGCTGGCAACCGACTACAATCCTGGTTCATCGCCAACTTGCAGTGTGCCGTTCGTGCTCTCACTTGCCTGTACGCAAATGAAGATGACGCCGGAAGAGGCAATTTCGGCGGCGACTATCAACGGTGCATTCGCACTCGCGCTGTCGGAGAGCAAGGGCTCTATTGAGCCCGGCAAGGACGCGGATTTGGGCGTCTTTGATGTCAATGACTATCGCGAAATCGCCTACTGGGTTGCTGCCAACTATTGTTCGTACACGATCATGAATGGCGAGATCCAGCGAAACAGGCAAACAAATTGAACTCATACACGTCTAACCGCGTGGAAATTCAAGACGGGACGTCATCGAGCGCTTGCCAATCAATCTGCGTCTTGCCCAAGACTCATGTCTTATTTTCTTACCGCAATCCCGCCGATTTTCAAAGGAGACAAGAATCATGAAGCGGACCTGCATTTTTTGCGCTTGCGTTCTCGCGCTGATTTCGTCAGCCTTCGGCCAACGCTTACCCGCGATCGCCACCCCGGACAATTACAAACTGACGTTTACGCCCGATCTTTCCAAAGAGACTTTCAGTGGTGAGGAAACTATTCAACTTCACCTGCTGAAGCCTGCGACGAAGATCGTTTTGAACGCAGTTGACATAGATTTTCAGGAAGCGACGGTGACGGCGGGAACGTCCAGCCAGAAGGCCAAAGTCACCCTCGACAAAGAAAACGAGCAGGCGACACTTGCGATCGAAAGGGAACTGCCGCCAGGACCGGCTACGATTCAGATCAAATATACCGGCACCCTCAACAACGACTTGCGTGGTTTTTACGCAGGCAAACAGGATGACGGCCATAAATATGCGGCCACTCAATTCGAAGCCACGGACGCTCGCCGGGCATTTCCAGCATTCGATGAGCCTGCGTACAAGGCTACGTTCGATATCACAATCGTGGCCGATAAAGGTCTGACCGTTATCTCGAACACCAAGGCGGTCTCAGATACGCCTGGGCCAGGCGAGGGCAAACGAACTGTCCGCTTTGCCACGACTCCGAAGATGTCGTGCTACCTGGTTGCGTTTGTGATCGGCAACTTCGAATACATCGAAGGCTCGGCCGACGGTATCCCAATCCGCGTTTACACCAGCCCGGGAAAGAAAAGCCTGGCCGGTTTCGCTCTGGCTGCGGCAGAAGAATCTCTGAGGTATTTCGACAAGTATTTTGCCATTAAGTATCCCTACGGCAAGCTCGACATGATTGGGCTCTCGGATTTCGGCCCGGGAGCAATGGAGAACACCGCGTGCATTACCTATCGCGAAGCATTCCTCATGCTCGACGAAGAGCACGCCGCGATCGACACAAAGAAATTCGTAGCCTCTGTTATCGCGCACGAAATTGCTCACCAATGGTTTGGCGACCTCGTGACCATGCAATGGTGGGACGATATCTGGCTGAACGAAGGCTTTGCCAGTTGGATGTCGAGCAAACCCATCGAGGCTTGGAAGCCGGAATGGCACATCGAACTCAGCGATGTGCGCGACACTACCCAGGCACTAAACTTGGACTCTCTTGAAAACACTCACCCCATTCATCAGGAGGCGCACACGCCCGCCGAGATTCTTGAGCTTGCAGACGATATCACTTATGACAAGACCGCGTCGGTGCTGCGCATGCTGGAATCCTATCTCGGCGAGGAAACCTTTCGCGCAGGTGTAAACGATTATCTGCGGCAGCACGCGAACGGTAACGCCACCGCATCGGATTTTTGGAATGCCTTGGCCAAGGCATCCAAAAAGCCGGTGGACAAGATTATGCCCACATTTGTGGAGCAGCCCGGTGCGCCGTTCGTCTCTGTGAAAGCGCAATGCCATGGATCCTCAGCCAGCGTGTCCCTTTCGCAGCAGCGTTACGTGTATGACCGGGCAAAGTTCGAAGCCGGCAGCGATCAACTCTGGCAGATTCCCATCTGCATGAAGGACGGCCATAACCCTTCACAAAAATGTGAACTCCTCACCCAAAAACAACAAACCGCCGCTCTTCGCGGCTGCTCGCCTTGGATTGATGTGAACGCCGGAGCGCACGGGTTCTACCGCTCCGGTTACGACTCTGAGACCGTCCGCTCGCTTGCCAAAGACGCGGGAACTGCATTGACTCCAGCAGAGCGAATCATATTGCTCTCTGACGTGTGGGCGTCGGTGCGAGTAGATCGCGAAAAGATCGGTGACTACCTGATGATTGCGCAGGGTTTGCAGTCGGACCGCACTCCTGAGGCGTTCAGCCTGATGGTCGCTCAACTGCAATACATTGGGCGCTACTTGGTCACAGAGTCGGACCGGCAGGCGTTCCGGTCGTGGGTGCGCGATTTGTTCGCCCCTGTCGCAGCTGATGTGGGTTGGGAAAAGAAGGCTGGGGAGAGCGAAGAGGCGCAGAGCCTGCGCAGCGATCTGTTGCGTGCGCTCGGCAGCATCGCACACGATGCCGAAGCTGAGGCATTGGCTCGCAAATTGGTGGAGCAGGAGTTACAAAATCCTTCTTCCGTAGATCCCGAACTGGCTTCCAACGCTTTTGCCATTGCGGCCGCAACCGGAGACGCCGCCTTTTATGACAAGGTGCTCGAACACCTTAAGACCGCGAACAATCCAGAACAAAAAACGTTGTATCAGCAAGCCTTGATCTCGTTTAACGATCCAAACCTGGTGCAGAGGACTTTGCAGTACGCAGCTTCCGGCGCCCGTTCGCAAGATGCGAACCTTATTATCGGAAGGGTGATGCGAAGTCCTGAGGGTGCAAAACTGGGATGGGATTTTGTTCGGTCTAGGTGGGGCACAACCGATAAGGCAAACGGCGCATTTGGGGGCAGCAGTGCCGGCGGATTAGTGGCCAGTACCGGCAGTTTCTGCGATCCCGCAATGCGGGATGAGGTCAAACAGTTTTTTGCCGAGCACCCGGTGCCCACCGCCGAGCGCAGGCTTAAGCAGGCGCTGGAGCAGATTGACTACTGCATCGATATGAAAGAACGTCAAGGCCCGGAGCTTGCGACCTGGCTGAAGCAAACTGATGCCACGGAAAATAAGATGCGGACGAGTTCAGCTGCAAAAGACCAGCCGTGATATGCGAAAGCCTGTGTAGCGGTGGCTTTGAATTCATCATCCGGTTCAATTCACGATCGCTGGGTATTCTCTGTGAGGTGCGGATACAGGCATTCCGGATTGCGTGTTTCTGCTGGCGCATTGGCTATTCGATTCGAGTTTTGCATTGTGATGACAAACTTGAAGGGTTGTTCTCGTTCAGAATGATTAGTGACACTCGAATAGAGTGTCAAAATGCAAATTCGGAAGGGGAAACCGCCGGGATCGGGCCGGCTGGCCGGAATCGGGGTGGAGCTGAGCCGCGCAGCTCGAGTGCGGCTCTCGTGGATGGATTTCTATCGGCGCTGCAATAACATCGCCCACACCTGCCGTCACTTCGGCATCAGCCGGCAGACGTTTTATCGCTGGCAAGGCCGTTATGATCCGTACGATTTGACTACACTGGAGGAACGCAGCCATCGCCCTCGCCAGTGCCGTCAGCCGACGTGGGCTTTTCCCTTAGAAGAAAAGGTGTTGACGTTGCGGTGGCAGTTTCCCCGTTGGGGGAAAGACAAATTGGCGGTTCTGCTGCGTCGCCAGCAGGTGGGGATTTCGGTTTCCATGGTGGGCCGCATTCTCACTCGGCTCAAGCAGCAAGGCCGACTGGTCGAACCACCGCGTACGGGAGTTCCGGGATCGCGCCGCGCCCTGCGGCCGCGTCCCTACGCCGTGCGCAAACCCAGGCAGTACGCGGTGTTGGCGCCCGGCGACCTGGTCGAAGTCGATACCCTGGACGTGCGTCCCATTCCCGGCGTGGTCTTCAAACAATTCACCGCTCGCGATGTGGTTTCGCGTTGGGATGTGGTGCAGGCGCACACTCGCGCCACCGCTCAAACCGCCACCCAGTTCCTCGACACCTTGCAGCACCGCATGCCCTTTCCCATTCGCGCGGTGCAGGTCGACGGCGGAAGCGAGTTCGCCGCCCAGTTCGAACAGGCCTGCCAGCAGCGGGGCCTGCATCTGTTCGTGCTGCCGCCCCGCTCCCCCAAACTGAACGGCGCCGTCGAACGCGCCAACCGCACCCACACCGAGGAGTTTTACCAGGTCACCTCGTGTTCCCTGGAAATGAAAAAACTCAATCGCGAGCTGCGGGCCTGGGAAAGAATCTACAACACCGTCCGCCCTCATCAGGCCCTCGGCTACTTAACTCCGCACCAGTTCCTGCACCAGTTCTCATCCCAACGAAAGGAATGAAAAGTGTCACCCATCTACTGGACGAGTACAAGGGTTTGAGCGAAACGGAATCGGGCTGCTATAATCGGCGTGTTTCGCACGCACTCCGCATTTCAACGGCCCGCAGTCGAATTTTCCAATCTTGGGCATGTTTCGGCGATGCGCGCGTTTCCGGCACTCAAGCCGTTCCTCACAGCATGGCCAGGTAGCTCAGGTGGTAGAGCGCAGCCCTGAAAAGGCTGGCGTCGGCGGTTCAACTCCGTCCCTGGCCACCATGTTTTTCAGGGTCCAGCCCGGAGACATGTGACAGAATGTACCGGTCACATGGGTGCCACAAACTGCAGTTTCTCATCCATGACCGACCGAACACTCCTTCCAGGGCATTCACTCCTCCCCAAAAAGGGGGAAAAGTGTAACCTATGTGTCCGGTACGATCTGTTACCTATGTCTCCGGGCGCTCACAATCATTTGCTTCCGCCCCAAACCCTGTTTCTGTTCCACTCTGTTCCAAAAAACATCGCGCGAACGCCCCGTAGTTTGCCTCAATTCCTTCTTTAAACGATTTACCTTAGAAGTCGAACTGGGTGATGTGGGGTATCGTCATAGGGCATCCTGCGATGGAGGGATAAGCGGTGGATTGGAAACGGCTGGGCCAGTTTTTGCTGCTGGGCAGCAGTTATTTACAACCATATGCCATCCTGCTAGTACGCGTATCGCTCGGGCTGTTCTTCGCCATCTCCGGGGCAAACAAATTGTTCGTTGCCGGCAGCACGCAAACTATGTACGAAACGCTCGTTGCGGCCAAAGTGCCGTTTCCCCGCCTGATGACTTATTTCGTGTCGGGTGTCGAGTTTGTTGGCGGATGCTTGCTGACCGTGGGGTTTCTTTCGATCCCGGCTTGCATGGCTTTATTGGTCGATATGCTTGTCGCCATCCTGACCACCAAGCTTTCCACCATGGCGAAAGGACTGACGCCTTTTAACTGGCTCGACGATTTCCTCTATCTTCCGGAAGTCCTTTACGTGCTCTTCTTTATCTGGCTTATCTGCTCTGGGCCGGGAAAGTTCAGTGTCGATTACTGGCTCGCCGGCCAGTTATGGAGATGATCGATCGACGAGGCCGCTTGCTTTGTAGGCCAGAGCTTTGTGGTCGTTACCAGAATATTCGGCCGCAGGACTGGCGCTAAGTCCTGATTAACGTCGTTCTCTTGGACGTTGGCTATGCAGAGTTGGCGCGACGCAGGAAATAAAAGAATTCCAGCCACACCCTGAACTTCGACGAGGTATGAATGCCCCGATTGCTTTCAGTAAATGTCGGCCTTCCGCGCGACTGTCACATGGAACGGCAAAACTGTCCGAGCCGCAGTCTGGAAGTCTCCGGTCACGGGACGGCGGATGGTGCGCAAGCTCGATATCGATGGCGATGCCCAAGTCGATCTCGCCGGTCACGGCGGGGAGCACCGCGCCGTATTCGTCTACCAGATGGATTCTTACCATTACTGGGAGCGCTTTTTGGGCCGCAACGATTTTACTTTCGGCCAGTTCGGAGAAAACTTCACTGTCGAAGGACTTCCTGATGACGAGGTGTGCGTCGGCGATCGATACCGCATCGGTGGTGCTGAATTTGAAGTAACGCAGCCACGCGTTACGTGCTTCCGCGTGGGCATCCGCATGAATGAACCTCGTATGGCAGCCCTTCTTGTGGCACATCACAGACCAGGGTTCTACATCCGCGTGCTGCAGGAAGGCGAAGTTGGTGCCGGCGATGACATTGCAAAACTTGCCGACGGTCCAGAGCGAATCACCGTGGCCGAAGTTGATGCCCTCCTGTATTTGCCAGGACATTCCAGCGAACAGTTGCAACGCGCGCTGCGGATTCCTGGAGAGCCCCGCTCCCGGGAACGTGCTCGTATGCTGTTCCCAGCCAAACGCGGGTGTCACTCTGGATATTTGAGAGGAAACGGGAGGAATCGAATCATGCGTTCTGATATTGTGCTCTGGCGGTCGGCCGAAACGTATGCTGTCGGACTCTCGCTCCGAATGGCTCCGCGATCTGACGAAGAAGACAAGCAGTGCGGTCTAACTGCTGGCTTCATTCTTGAAACTATCGATCGCCATTTGAGTGTATTGGCCGACCTCGATGAGGTAGCCGTCGGGATCACGCATGTAGCAGCGCCATTCCCAGCCGTCGGGATTCGGCAGCGGCTCCGTAAGAAAGATCGCGCCTTTGTCGCCCCATTGTTTGTAGCAGGCCCAGATGTCGGCGACACGCAAATTGAGGAAGCCGTTCACTCGGTTGATATCCGACGGTGTTTCAAGAAAGACCTCTGGTTTGTCGGGAGTCGGGCCACCGCCGCAGTTGAGAATGATCCAGCTATTAGCCAGCTTGATGTAGCAGGGATTCTCTGGCTTGATTAGTTTACCGCCAAGAATTCGGACATAGAAGTCCCTCGATTTTTCCTGGTCCCTCACCGTGAAAAAGTGGCATGCGAAGAAGCCTTCGTGTGCAATCGGCGCGTCAGGTAGATCCATGCGGTGCCTCCCGTTGTCGATAAATTAGGATGCTCCCGGAAACGCCCACGCTCTAAAGCGTTTCATCAGCTGGCAAACCCTATAACGGGCGGCTAGTTCAAGAGCGATTCCCAGTTGGCTGGTATCCTTCCTAGGGGTCCAGGCACAGGTTGATTTTCCGGATGTGCGTGCGGCGGAAGCAACTCCACACCTTTTATCATCTCCTGCTTCTCGTAATCGAAGAACCAGTCCTCACCCGGCTCAAAGCTGGTTATGATCGGGTGCCCGGTTGCCGCCGCATGCTTTGATGCGTGTTGACTCGGAGAACTGTCACAGCATCCGATGTGCCCACACTCCGTACACCGGCGAAGATGAAACCACCAACCTTTCGGCGACGCCAGGCATTCCACACACCCACCGCCACTCGGCTTCGAAGCGGGGTTGATTCCGCCTAGACGCTTTTTCACTTCCAATTTTCCTTTCGTGTTCTCTGTTCGCACAATAACGTCAAGCCACCAGCAAAATTTTCCCGATAGCACCATGCTCCGCGGCGGCTTGAGCTTCGGCCGCCTTGCTGAGTGGCAGCCTGCGGCTGATCGGGATCACCAGTTTGCCATCTCGCACCGCTTCGGCCATGAACTCGAGCGTTTTTCTGTCGAATTTCGAGAATACCGGTAGCACCTTTACAGACGGGTACTTCGCGGCGTTCTGGGGTGCCCCGAGAACCGAGGCAAACACTCCTCCCGGTTTGACCTTGGCAATCAGCTTTTCGGCGGTCTTGCCATTGACCGTATCAGCAGCGACATCGAGCGGTGCAAGACTCGCAATGGCGGTGTCGTCGTCGGTTGCTACGAGCTGATCTGCGCCGATGGTTTTCGCCTCGTCCATCTGTCTCTTCAAAACCCCCGCGATCACAGTCGCCCCGCGTTGCTTCGCAGTGAATACCGCCGAACGCCCGACATTTCCAGCGGCACCCACCACGAGAACGGTCTGGTTCGCTATGATCCCGGTAGCGGAAATGAGCTGGCTGCCAGTTGTCGTTACCAGCGGCAACGCGGCGGCCTGGATCAAATCGAGCCCCTTGGGAACTTTCGCCAGAACCGCCGCTTTCACGACACAGAGTTCGGCGTAAGTATTGTCCGCCATAGCGAACACCTGGTCGCCGGCGGAAAAGCCTTCCACTCCCGGTCCAACCTTGACCACGGTCCCCGCAATGTCGACCCCTATCAGCCCTGGGAACTTAATGGGATAAAAATCCTTCGTTAATCCGGCACGCCGCTTGTAGTCGATCGGATTCACACTCGTGGCAGCGACCCGCACCAGTACTTCGCCGGGACCCGGCACCGGATCGGGGTATTCCTCGAACTTGAGTACTTCAGGGCCGCCATATTGGTGGACAACGACTGCTTTCATATTGCATCTCCTTGTAAGGTAAGCTAGGCGAAATAATTTTACTGAGACATGACGCACCGATTCTGGTGCGCAACACTGCTCGTCTTTGCGGGAGTTCCGTATTTCGCCTAGCTCAGCGCATCCCAGATCTCGCACTGCATGTAGAGCCTGACGAGACAGAAGGCGCCATCACTCCTTCGCTGACGGCAGTCCTCGACGGTGATCGTAGAACACCACAATCATTATCAATCAAGGCCGTTGTGGAGATAAAGGGCTGTACTTAGCGGATCGGCTCTTGCCGGTCTCCTGAACGAGACTGGCAGAGGACACAAGCAGTAGTGCGACCAGCGCTCACGAACAACTTTCTACGATTCATGAGAGTCCATTCAAATGTAGCTGCCGCAAGTTCGAGGATTCTTCAGAAGCATTTCATTTCTTGGTCCCGTGAATTGTGAACAGCCTTTTTTGGGGTCCGCCGGGGTCTCCATACTCCCCAGTCTGAACAAATGACGTGGGCGTGATGTCTGACCAGACCTCGTGCCAGATGGATTTCTTTCCAGAGGCCGAGGTTTCGACTTCGTCGATGATGAATTGTTTGCCATCCCAGTTCATAGTGATGTCATTCTGCGCGCCCTTTACATCGCATGTATAAGGCAGCAGGTTTTGACACTCCATGCCATGGAAACTCTTGGTTTCGGTATTCCACCATACGATCCCGAGAAGAAGAACCTCGGCCTCGGGCATACGCAGGTGCTCCTCTTCGAGCAGAGTGAATCCTCCTGGTCCCGATCGCCAAGTCTCTTCTCCGGTGTTGGTCAGGCCATTCGGTGCGAACGAGCCAGGCTCGAACTTCACACTCAGCGACCATTCCCCCGTCAGGGCTTTGGCGAGGCTCTCAATTTCAACCGAAGGGTGTGACGCAGATGTCGGTGACTGTGCTTTTGCAGCGATTGATATTCCGCAAACGGTCAAAGCACCGAGTGAAATTAAAGCGATTCTCACAACTGTCTTCATCTTTGGCTCCGTCATCAAGAAATATGCTTCAAGAAGTTTCTCTGCGCTCAATTTGCAAATTCGATCTCAGCTCTCGACGCAACTACCCGACTGTTTTCGCCGCAAAACGTTGCCAAAATTGCGTAAGACTGCCGAAGTAAACCAGATATAGAAATGCGACAGTGATCGTGGCACCGAATCCGAACGCTCGATTCAACCTGCGGTTCCTCATCGAGTCAAGCAATACGATTGCGGCCACCAATGAAGCGGCGCTCGGATGCAACGGAAAGCCCCGAAAGGTTTGTTCCTGCGGTTCGCGACCCGGTGTTCTCCATTCTGAAACGTGCGCCACGATTGTGTTTTCCGCGTCGAAAAGCGCTACGTCACCACTTATCAGCCAACGGACTTCAGTTCGGCGTCGATTCAACTCGTCGGTTACGCGCACGGCCTTCAGGCGTGCAATAGGCCATGACGCCTGCGAGTGTTGCAACGCAAACCGACTTGCTTTCGCCCGATTCACAGCTTTACGCCCGCGTGCTGGGCGGCGAATTTACCGATGATCGGCAGCTTGAAAAGTTTTTGCTGATACGCCTGATACATCAGGAGTGCCCAGATTCCAAAGCCAGCAAGGCTCAAAAGCAGCATGAGCGGCAATGCGATCACCCCGAACACTCCGGCAGTTAGAGGCGTGAAGATTGCTGACACGATCATCCATGCGATCCAAAACACAATCCATGCGACATTGAAAAAGATCGATTGATACGCATGAAAGCGAACAAACGAGTTTGCCTTGTACGGTTCCAGCACGAGGAAAATGATTCCCGTGATAAAGCCCGCGAGGTATGTAAGCGCCCCAACGAGGTTCGTCGCCATTGATTCTGATCCGGGTGCGACCGGCGCCGCTGCAATGGCTGCGGCCGCAGTCCGTCCTCCACTCGCAAGAGAAATGCCAGCCGTCGATGTGATCGGCGAGCCGCAGGACGCACAAAAGGGAGTTTCGACCGCTATTTCATTGCCGCATGATTTACAGAAGCTCATCTTTTATCCTTCGAATTCCGCGCCTGAAACGAATCCGCCAGCTTTGTCGCGAGCGGGATTACCTGCTTGGCTCTACACGGACAAGTCATGTACATGATCCGGATGACCTTCCCGTCCTCGACTCAATCGCGGCTCTCACCTCCTGCTTGCTTAGTAGTGGCAGGGATCGTCGGCCCTCTGACGGTTCATGGCCTTTCCTTTTTCGTGTGCTGGTACGGGCCTCACATCGGTGGTTGAACCTTGTCATATTCGAAGCGTGCGGAGTTGTGCTGCTTGCCGATCTCTCCACCCATGTCCACATCCTGCTCCTCGCGCAATGGCATCCCAGTCGAATTCGAGATCCAAACCTGGGAATCTTCTTTAAAGCTTTGGGGTTCGCGGTGAAGGGAATAAACCACTGCCGACGCGCCGGTGATTGTCTCACTGCGGACCAACTGACACGTCGCTTTGCTGTTTTTCTCGTTTTCCCTTTCATGCTCCAAGACTTCCGCTGTAGTGACGCGGCTGTCCATCCACTTTCCATTGCCGCGGATGTATTTCTTTCCCTGGGTCATAATGGTCTCTCCAGTTCGTTGCTTGCCGCCATTTACCGCCGTGCTGGTCGTATAGCTGTGGCTGGGAGTTGTGATCAATTTCGTAAGCGCGTCAAATACCGGCTGGCAAGAATCAGCTGCGCGCGCGGACACGGTGAAGCTTGAAAACGCCAGAAGGACCATAAGCGTGATGCGTACGACGTTGTTCTTCACTCTTTTCCTCCAACAAACATTCGATTAATGAAACCAAGGTTCCTTCACTGGTTCAGATCGATGCTTTTGATACTGCGTGTTCCTCTCGATTGCGAGTTTGGCTCTTGTGGTTCGAACATCTGGCTGAGTTCCTCATGTTTTTCCAGCCTGCACGTTTTTTCAAGAAAGAGCAGGGTTTACGGCTCGACTTTGTACAGCGTCGCCATTCCCGCATCCATGTGATCGTCGATGTGGCAGTGGAACATCCAAATGCCAGGGTTGTCGGGGACCATATCCACCGTTTCCATCTGCGCCTGCATCAGCGGTACCACGTCGGTACGTTTGCCGTCGTGCACGACAACGTTGCCGTGCCAGTGCGGACTGTGAACGCTGAATTGTTCGCCGAGCGCAAGCAGATACCAGCGAACGCGCTCGCCTTTTTTCATGGTCATCATTGGGCCTGTTCCGTAGATGTAGCCGTTGATAGCGAACTTGGAATTCGCGATTACGAAGCCTGAGCCGAGGCCTGAGAAGTTACCCTGGTCGTCAACCGGAGCGAAATCCAGTTTCTTCACTCCCTTGGGATCGCTGGTGAAGGTCTGAATGTTATGGTCGAGATACCAGCTCACGTTTTCGTCGAAGAGAAGATATAAACACACAAACTCCCGATCTACGTCTTTCGGCTTGCCGTCCTCAGCGGCCATACCACGGCGGGTAATAATCATGGCCCCCACGAGCCCGCTCTCTACATCTTTCAGTTCGCTCGTGTGTGAGTGATAAAGCCATACGATCGAACTGGGATCGTTCGGTCCCGGCCCAGCCCGTTCGGGCACTTGCCAGGTGTAAGCGTGCGTTTTCCCTGGTGGCACTGCATCGTCTTCCTTGTCTTTGCCCGACGTGCCATCGTCGTAAGGAGCGCCCTCTGAGTCTTTGTCATAAAACGCGCCGTGCGGATGCATGCTGTAGGGCCGGCTTGCATTGTTTTTGAACAGAATGCGAATCGTATCGCCCACTTCGGCGCGAATAATTGGCCCAAGAATGCCGGTGTGTTCCCACTCCGGAGCGCGTGGCTTGAGATGAGAGAAGGTATCATCCGTATATTCGCGATATATGGCTTTGCGATAAACCGTCCCAATCCGATGCGGCCCACGCTCGGTAAAGATCGTCGAGTATCCCTCGAATTTCATCCCCATCATCTTGTTCACGCCGCCCGGAGCGTAGTCCCAATCCACCTCATCGGCTGCGATGTAGTAATTGCGCGTCTTGCCGGGAGACTGTCCGAAGGCAATGGTCGACCCAAGGATCAAGATTGCCGTCACTCTGAAAAATTGAGCCATTCTTTCTCCTCTTTCGCACCTGCACGAGCGGGCGAGTTGGATCTCGCCGGACAACAAACCGGCCTGCCGAAGTCAGCCTTACGACCGCGTGCTTTTTCGGAAGTGCAGTTAGTTAATCGTGTTGACTTCGATAGCTGTTAGCTTGGGGTTTTGCGCGATTCCGTTGAATGTGCCGCAGTTCATGGTGACTGTTGTGCCGTCCGGGACGTTGACGGCGGTATCTTGGACTGACACCGATTGTATGAAGCTGGCGCTACCTCCAGATCCCAAACGCACACTCGTTTGGTCACCGGTACTGAGTTGGCAACTGCCTAACTGGTCTGAGCCGTCGTCGTTGTTCAGCTGAGCTTTCCCGAAGATGAGATAGCTTCCCGCCGGGACCGTCACAGTGGCCACCGCCGGGTTGCTGCCGTCGAGTTTCACACCAAGGATAGAGCAGTTTAAGCCGCAGATAATTTGTGTGAGAAGGGAGCCGGTATCCGTATACGCGTGCCCCACGCCGTTCGCTCCTGCAGGACCCTGTGGGCCCGTTGGTCCGCTTGGACCTGCAGGGCCGGTTGCTCCTTGGGGACCAACTGGCCCTTGTGGGCCTTGCGGGCCGATCAATTCGGCGCGGTTGTGCACGACCGAGCCATCTGCAAAAATTAAAGCGCTGCCCGCGCCTTCGATCCGTACATTTCCCAACACGTCAAGCTTGGCTTGAGGAGCGGCGGTGCCGATGCCGATATTCCCGAGGTACTCGAAAATGCCGGAATTGACGATCGTGGAGTTGTCCAGGAACTTCGAGATGTAACCTGCCGTCCCGGCGCCTTTAATTGAAAAGACACTGCTTGCGGCGTTGGCCTGGGTCTGGCTTGTCATCGCCCAAACGAACGCTACGATAATTATCGCGAGCGCGACGATGCTGGTTCTTACTGTGGTTGTAAGTTTGTTACGGTTTGTGTGCCCGAACTGCTCTGCTCGTTTCATTAGTGTGCCTCCCATTTGAGTTCTCAAGAAGCTTGAATCGTGCTGCCGATGGTTGCGGCCTGATCGGTGAAGACTTTCGAGTAGCCTTCGAATTTCATGCCCTTCATCTTGCTAACTGCCGTCGTCTTTTCGGGAAGGCCAACAGAAACCCATCAGCCCGCCGCAAACCAGCCACACTTTGCGCGACCGGTGCACGCAAGTCAAAAAAACAAACGCCAAAGTTTCTCTAAATAATTAAAGCTTGTGCTCTCAATCGGATAGAAGAGTGTTTAAACTACTGGCGATGACAATTCTTTGTGGTAAGCTCCCAGTGTCCTAACGCTCGCGACATTGCTGAATGAATGCAGGGGCAAAATCAAATCCGATTTACCGGTTCGGTCTATTCGAAGTAAATCCCCATAGCGGCGAACTGACTAGAAAAGGTCTGCGCGTAAAGCTGCAAGAGCAGCCGTTCCAATTACTGGTACTCTTGCTGGAGAACGCAGGCGATCTGGTCAGCCGAGATGCCGTTCGGCAAAGGCTTTGGACCGAAAATACTTTCGTTGATTTCGACGCGTCTTTGAGTGTCGCCATCGGCAAACTCCGCGAAGCTCTCGGAGACTCGGCCGACAACCCCAGGTTCATCGAGACTATTCCTCGACGCGGTTACCGATTCATTGCGCCGGTTAAGGCCGAATCGCCAAGCGATCTAAGCTCGGCGACTCCCGTTAGTTTTAGACTGGCTTCGGCGGTGTCGCATCCCAGCGGGTCTGTTCGTAAGCATTCCTGGATCGTCGCGGGACTAGCGGTGATGCTCGTGGGCGCCGCTGTTTACGTGCTTCGTCCAAAGATGCAGTCCTCGCCCGTGATGGCTCGGGCCGGAACGTCGATTGCGCCCGTACACGTTCGCCGTTCGGTTGCCGTTCTCGGTTTCCGCAATTTGCCTGGACGGACAGAGGACAATTGGCTCTCCTCCGCTTTCTGCGAAATGCTGAATACAGAACTTGCCGCAGGCGGAGAACTCCGCATGGTCCCCGGCGAGGATGTGGCGCGTGCCAAGAATGAACTACCGCTCAGTGACGAGGACTCCCTTGGCAAATCCACCTTGCAACACTTGCGGACTAATCCCGGTGCCGATGTCGTCGTCGTCGGCTCATACACCATGCTTCCGAGCGACCCGAAGCGCAGGATTCGCCTCGATGTTCGCCTTCAAGACACAGCCGGCGGTGAAATCATCGCGGAGGAAGCGGTATCGGGTGACGAGAACGACCTTTTCAACTTGGTCTCGGAATTGGGTGGGAAATTGCGGCGAAGTCTCGGCGTGGGTGCAATATCTGAAGGAAGTGCAATTGCCACGCGAGCAGCTCTTCCGTCGAACGAAAAGGCGGCACGCCTCTACGCCGAAGGGCGCGCCAGGTTGTGGGCATTCGACTACTTTGGAGCGCGCGATCTACTGAACAAGGCCATCGCGGCGGATCCTGATTTTCCGCTCTCCCACGCTGCTCTCTCTGAAGTATGGTGGCACACGGGCTACGACGCCAAAGCTCGCATGGAAGCCCAACGGGCACTAGAGCTCTCGAATCATCTTTCACAAGAGCAGCACCTTTTGGTCGAAGGCCAATACCAACGGACAGTCCAGGAATGGCCCAAAGCCGTTGAGACATATCGTTCGCTGTTCCGCCTTTTTCCCGACAATCTGGACTATGGTCTCTTATTCGCGTCCGCGCAGATGCATCTCAGTGCTACGGACTCACTACAGACCTTAGCAGCGTTGCGGAAGCTTCCATCGCCCCTTGGCGACGACGCGCGAATCGATATGACGGAGGCCTCCGCATGGATCAATAGAGACTTCACCAACGCTCGCGCCGCCGCGAAGCGAGCAATCGAAAAGGCGACTGCACAAGGATCACCGGTAATTGTCGGTCGCACGTACGGCATTCTTTGCCAGCAAGAGCCCTCTATAAGCGCATCCACCGAAGCCATCGATATCTGCCGAAATGCCCTTGAAGCCTCAATTGCCGCCAAAGATCCCAACGGCGAAGCCATGATGCGCACAGATCTCGCGGTACTTTATTATCTACGGGGTGATATCGCAGAATCTGCGCAGATGTTCCAGCAAGCAGTGAAGAAATTTCGGCAGGTTGGTAATCGGGACGGCGTTGCCACCGCGCTCAGTAACTTCGCTGACGCTCGCCTTTCTCAAGGCGACCTGAAGGAAGCCAAGAAGTTGCTGGAAGAGTCGATTCCAGAGTATCAGGCTGTCGATGACAAGGAAGGCGTAGTCCTGAATCTTGACAGCCTTGGAGACATCTGGAGAGAGAATGGGGTACTCGACAGAGCGGAGATAACGTATCAGAAGGCGGAAGCAATCGCGCGCAAAATTGAGGATAAGAACGCAACTGCATACGTGTTAAGTGGAATGGGAGATGTAGCTTTGGATCGAGGTGATCTCACCTTAGCCCGCAAGAGATATAAAGAAGCTCTCGCGCTCAGGACCCAAGCCGGCGAAAAACAGGCTGCAGCTGAAAGCCGTGTCTCATTGGCCAAACTAGCGATTGAGGAAGGTCACGCATCGGATGCCGAAACTTCGGTGCGTGCATGCACACAACAATTTCACGGGGAGCAACAGGCTGACGACGAACTCAATGCCAGCATTGTATTGATCGACGCATTACTCGCACAAGGTAAACAAGCCGAAGCTCAAAAAGAAATGGAAGCAGCTCAACCGCTCGGAAAGGAAAGCCAAGACCGTTTTTTCCATTTGCAGTTCGAATTGATCTCGGGGCGCGTCCTTCTGGAGTCCGGACACCCGGAGGCGGCAGGTCCGTTGTTGAGCGGCGCAAACCGCGATGCGCAGCGTTACAGATTTGCCGGCCTGGAGTTTGCCACTGAACTTGCTTTAGCCGAATTTGCGAACATAACAAAACATGCTGCCGAAGCCCAAAGGAAGTTTCGTGAATTACAGACGTCAGCGAGCGCGAAAGGCTTCGGATTGATTGCGCGCAAGGCATCCCAAGAGAGTTCAGCTTCAGTAAAGCCAATTAGCTTGAACTAATTTTCCCAGCACGCGGCTATGTCGCTCACGTATTTCACACACTGCTAAAATCCTGAGTATTTTTGGTGGTTCGAGTGCGGCACTGCCATGCATGATCCAACGTGCTTCAGGGTTTGCGTCTGGTGGTTGGCCGTAGGTTGTGAGGCCCAAGCAAGTCGGAAATTATGATGCCGATTAGAACCATCCAGATCAGCCGGTCTCTAGCAACTGAGTCTCGCACGGCGAGACTTAGCCAAGGTTCGAAGAGAAACACGGCAAAGATCATTGCGGCAGTAATCGTGGCAAGTACACCGGCAATATTTCCGAAATGGATGGCCACGACCATGATAATTCCCAAAAAAACCAGCGGCAGGAAAGACCTTAGAGAACTCGAGTGGAACGTCAAAATCAAAATCGTCGCTGTTGCAGTGCTCAACCCAGCACCTAGCGATGCAGAAATCCACCGAGCCATACCAATTAATGATATCCCCAATCCAGAGTAGGTTCATCACCACCAATGCGGATATGGCCCCGCAACTTGATTCAACGATGTACAGCCACGTTCACAGGCGGAGGCCCCGTTCAGCGAAAAATTGTATTAGACTTGTGAGGTATCTGAACGGCCAGTTTGTGGTAAGTAAACGCCCCGGGTTCTCACGCCTTCGTATTTATGCGGTCGCTGCAGCAGCAGCTGCCGCCATCGCTCTGCTCAATTATCTAATCGGCCTGTGGATGGCTGCCCGCGGACTCCACGCTGAGGCTACCTTCTTCGACGAGTTTCTGCTGGCTGTGTTCACGGGCGGGCTCGTGTTCACAATCGAGTTGTTGCATCGGCGGGAACGAGAGCGGATGAACGAGAAGTTGAAGACCATCGAGTTAATGAATCATCACGTCCGCAACTCCCTTCAAGCTATTATTGACTCAGCTTACGTTCACGGGCATCTGGATGAGATTCAAACTTCAGTCAACCGAATAGCGTGGGCATTGCGAGAAGTCCTGCCCGGCCAGGTGTTGGATAGTCATGAGGAACTTCGGCGCAGCCCGGCGATCCGCAAACCCAATCCTCGCGCGCTCCGTCACAAATAACCTTTATGCCTACCGGTGTTTCCTCGAGCTACAGAAATCTCTTCGAGGCGTATAATCCGCGCCGTCATGGAAACTTCATATTGGGCCGTCGTATGTAAAGGTGAGGTAGCAACCAAAGATGGCTTGAGACGATGCGGTAGTTTCTTGTTCGTTAGCGAGATTCCTGACCCGCGTCATCCGCACCCGTTAGGCCGGCGCACCTTTGACCTGACCTGTGGCGTCTGCCATCAACGGCGAAGCTATACCGAAAAGGACCTTGTCATTACCTTGTCATTTCCTCTCAGCCCACCGGAAACTGACCCCGCGCGCCTAACCTGCCGAATGCGGCTGGATTCAACTATCTCGTCAGCGTTCCGGAAATTCACACGGATGAACTTCACACTCGTGGCTAGCTCCCATTTCCGCACCAAAAGGCAGCTTTCGCTTCAGCGGGTTCCTACCGAAATGAAGACGAGTTCGGAGCTGTTCTCATACGGCAGGCTTACCTTCAACCCGGTCTCCATCAACTTCCGGCCAGTCAGCGTCCTGTCCACGCTGGTATGGTCGTTGAATGTAATTGCATATCGCGCCGACGGATTCAGTCCTTTGAGCACGAACGAATGCGTGCTCTCCTGCGGACCGGTTCCGCGAAATGTATAGACTACGCCGCGCTGGCGATTCGAATCCCAGTACTCAACCCCATCCCAATGAACTCCGTCAGGCCGCGCCGAGATGTGGTACAGCTCGGCATCGCGAATCAGGGGCCGAAGTTCTTTCTTGTAAAGATCAATTTCCTTCTTCGCCTCTGCGTGCTGTTCCGCTGACCATGTGGTCGTGTCCATCATGATCGTAAGCCAGCCCATCATCCCGCTGCGCAGCATGTAGCGAAAGTTCTCGATGCGCTGAATTGGCCATTTCTCAACGTAGCTTTCGAGCATGGCCGCTGGAAGCACGTGGCTGGTGTCATAAAATGCCCGGCGGTTTGAGAGCGGATCGTAGCTGTCGGTGATCGAGAAGTAATCACCGTGCGCCGCTGTGCCGAAATCAACCATCCGCCCACCGTCGGCGCAAATTTCAAACAGCAACCCGGGATGGTCTTTCCGCAATTTGGAATAGATATCGTAGTAAGCGCGGACGGCATGATAACTGACGTCTGTGGAATTGGAGCTATCAACCCAATATGCTCCCCAGCTCTTGTAGATACATATATTCAGCGGATCGGGAGGGGCATGAGGGTGATCCGTCCGGTCGCAACCATGCGCCACTAGATATCCATCATGCTCAAGCATGTCGAGATGGTAATCGTTGACGATGCGCTCAACCTCATGCTGGGCCCACTGCTTCGCCTCGGGGACCCCGATGTCAATCGTTTGACCCTTGAATGGTTCTGGCTGCCAATCTTTCGGAAGATCGGTCACCATCCAGTCGCGAACCTTTGGATCGCGGGCGTTGAGTGCTCCCGGTTTAGTAGAAAGTCCGGCTTGCGTCCAATCCACCCACAGCCCGAATTTGAGCCCGTGTTGATGCGCGTCATCGGCGATGACAGTGAGACCGTGCGGAAATTTCTGCGGATTCGGGTACCAATCGCCTACGCCGCGGAACCAGCCCGCATCCATGTGGAACATGTCCACTCCCAGGGTGGACGCGTCGGCGATCATGCGCCGCGCAATCTCGTCGTTAACCGCCATGCCTCCTCCCCAGCTGTTATTCACCACCAGCGGGTAGTTGGGATTCTTCCAGGTTTCGGGGTTGCCGAGCGCCGCGCGTACCCAGCGGCGCAAGGCATTTCCGGCGCCATCCGCTCCATGTTCGAAACCACCGACAAATATAACCGGCGTCTCAAACGACTCTCCAGGCTCAAGACGAGTTCGGAACGGAGCAGGGTCGGGGTCCAGTCCCGCCGCTCCGTGCAACGAGTCGCCCTTTCTTTCCAGCGACACACGCGTCCGCCCGCTGAACTCGATCCCCAGGTACCACCCGCTTTGCGAATCTGCTCGTTGAATCAAAGACCAGGGAATGATCTCGCGCGGCTTCGTTTCGTCGATGTCTCCGTAGGTACTCGAAGTGCCCGTCCAGCGATAACCGTCAGCAATCTCAACTTCGTGGGTGCCGACCGAAGACGGAGCGTTCGCACCTTTTTCAACGTAGAGATGTTCAAGGCGAATTTGCGGCACGATCTGCCAATCGAATGCGAGGCTGTCCTGCATAGGAATCCACAGCTCGTCGGTGCCGATGTTCTCAATCCGGATCTCGTGCTCGATTGGGCCGTAATCTTCTTTGACTCTCCATGACCACGTAAGTCGCAGGCGAGGATTCGCCGATTCATAAACGAAAGTGATGTTCTTGGCATCAGTCCGGCTTGCATCGGGATCAAGTTGCCAATGCACCGGAGTCTCGGTATCCCCAATCAAGACTGAGTTGATGAGTTCCTCGGACTCCTTGTTCTCCCATTTCGGCTGGCCCGGAACCTGGAGGCTGACAAGACGCGGGGCCTCGGCGCCCGCCTCCAATGCGATCTGCGTTTCTGCAGTCTTAAGCTCCGCAGTTTGCGCCCGGCATAGCCCGGAAAAAAGCAAGAAGAAATTCAGAAGTCGCAGTGGAGAAAATATGCGCATCGCGTTCATCCTAAATTCCCGCAGAGGGTACGCCATCAACAGGAAGGAACTACCATTGTCTGATAAAGTCCCTGGTTTCCGCATCCAGGATCACGGTTTTACTCCTCCAAGCGGTGTTCGCAGCGGGCGAATAAGACTCAGTCATGCGAATCGGGTTCAGCCGAGGAAAATGCGCCAGTGTGCTGCAGGGTGTCCTCTGATTAAATGCGGCTTCGATCTTTCGGTCACGGTGCGGACACGGCAGGAGTTCCGGGAGCTGACGCACTAATGCATCATGAATTTTGGCTGCCCCCCAGGGACTCGAACCCCGATAAGCAGATCCAGAATCTGCTGTCCTGCCATTGAACGAGGGGGCAGTTAGCGCGGTTGCGCGTGGAACGCGGATGAACTCCGTTCTTTGATTTTATTGGGGTTCGCAAGGATGGTCAATCAGTGCTGCCAGGTCAGGCACGAACGCGAAGGGCACGGATTCATCTGTGCCAAAAGCGACCGTGTACGTCGGCCGTGTCCGTGTGGGTCGGACATTCTTGTCCGACGATTTGCTTATCCCCCCACTTGGTCGTTGCCGAGGCGAATAAGGACACCCGCTCCTCCCCCCAAATAACCCCCATGCTATCCTCCAATTTCAGGTTCCATCATGCGGATTCTCACGCGCTACATTCTCGGCGAAGTCACGTCACACGCGCTGGTTGGGACCGCGATTTTCAGTTTCGTCATATTCACCAAAGAGCTGGGTCAGATTCTCGAACTGGTAGTCCGCAACAGCGCGCCCTTGCCGAGTGCGATCGAGCTTTTTTTCCTGATCATTCCCGGCGCGTTGACGATCACCCTGCCCGCGGGCGTGCTCATCGGAGTATTGCTCGGCCTGAGCCGCCTAGCCGCCGACAGCGAAATCACCGCCATGAAGGCCAGCGGAATCGGCGTTTGGCATTTTCTCCGCATTCTCTCCATCTTCTTTGTGGCGGCGCTGGTGCTGGCGGTTGGCAACAGTGTTTACGTCGCGCCGCGTGCCGCCGCAGCACTCACCCATTTGCAGGAAAAACTTAAAGGCTCGCAGGTTTCATTTGAGATTCAGCCGCGCGTTTTTTATGAGGGCTTTCCCAAACTCGTTCTTTACGTTCATGACGTGAAGAACGCCCCCGGAGCCGCCA
>CAVWQE010000008.1:0-569411 GCA_963757135.1 uncultured Acidobacteriota bacterium | reverse complement strand
TATGAGGAGTACCTGAATGTCCGAAGTCCCACGCAAACCGTCCCATATCTCCGCATCCCAGCCATCGAGGTTCGCTCCGTCTCCGAGCCAGTCCCGACCAAGAAATGAACTTGTCTTCGAGCCACTCTTGGACAGCGATGAAGCAGCGCAGTTGCTCCGCATTCACCCAAAAACTCTGCAGCGCATGGCTCGCAATCGCCAGATTCACGGAATCCAGGTCGGAAAACTATGGCGGTTTCGTGCCTCCGACCTAGAGATTTGGCTGAGAACCAAGAAGGCCGGCTAAGCTTCGACTTCCACAGAGATTCACCATCGACCAGCAACTCCAATTGCGCTAAGCTGAGGCAGCCATCCGTGTCGCCTCACACAAAGGAGGATTGATGAGGCGCACGAGTCATCAGCACGGTAGCCTGAAACTGGCGGATCGCAGGAAAGGAAAGGTTTGGGAGTTCCGATGGAGAGAAGTCCAAATCGACGGTTCGGTTTGTCGAAAAAATATCGTCGTCGGGACTCTGGAGGAGTTTCCAACCGAATCAGCAGCCCAGTCTGCGGTCGATGCAATCCGTCTAACGATCAACCGACAAACCCCGCAACAACTGCTCAAGAACGTGAGCGTCGAGACCCTCGTCAAGCACTACCAGGAGCACGAACTGCCGGACATTTTTTCCAAGCAGAAGCCAACGACTGGAAGCTCAGACGAGCATCACAAGTCCTACTCCACGCAGTACGCCTACGACATTTACTTGAAAAAGTGGGTTCTTCCACGCTGGCGGTCATACCGTCTTTCCGAGGTGAAAGCGGTCGATGTCGAAACGTGGTTGAAAACAATGCCGTTGGCACGTGGGAGCCGGGCCAAAATCAGGAATCTGATGAGCGCCTTGTTCTCTCATGCAATCCGGTGGGAGTGGACAGAACGAAACCCGATCAAGAGCGTACGTCAAAGTGCGAAGCGTATGAGGACACCCGATGTGCTGACGCCCGAGGAGATCATGGCACTTCTCAAGAATCTGCCAGAACCTCTGCGAACGGCGGCAGAACTCGACGCTTTCACCGGCTTGCGACGTGGAGAATTAATCGGCTTGCAATGGGAGGATGTGGACTTCGAGAACCTTGTAATCCATGTTCGCCGTTCAGTCGTGATGATGGTCCAGGGCGCTCCCAAGACGGAAGCTTCCGCAAAAGATGTACCGCTCGACGCTGCTTTAGCGGAGTCACTGCTCAAACTGAGGCTGGTTGGTCCGTACAATCGCGAAACAGATTGGGTGTTTGCCTCGCCGACCATGAAAGGCAAGCAACCTCTCTGGCCAGAGACCCTCTGGCGACGATACGGGCGACCAGCAGTGAAGGCGGCGAAGATCGAAAAGCGGGTTGGGTTCCACACCTTCCGGCACACGTACACAACTTTGCTGACTCAGAACAACGAGGAAGTAAAGGTGGTACAGGAGCTCCTACGTCATGCGAACAGTCGCATTACGCTGGATCTTTATGCTCAAGCGGGTATGCCGAACAAGAGGCTTGCACAAAGCAAGCTTGTTCGGATGGTGCTCAACAAGGGAGAGGCACTGGCCTAACTGGACCAAATTGGACCATGACGCAAATTGCCAATTCCTTGCAAGTGCTTGAAAGAAATGGCGGGGACGACGGGACTCGAACCCGCGGCCTCTGCCGTGACAGGGCAGCGTTCTAACCAACTGAACTACGTCCCCACTCGCCAAACTCGAATGTTGTTTGCAGGTGTGCCAGAGCGGCAAATCCGTTGCAAACAACTCATCTATCCTAACAGCTTATTCTAGAACGTGAAACCGCGACTGGGCACTTCTGTTTTCGAAAATGGCGCCCCGAGACGGCGATCTGGGAAAAATAGGCGGGCTAATGCTGAGGCAAGAAACGGCCTTACCAGCGCGCAAATCCGGAGGGATGCGAATACGCATCTTGCGTTGCGCGCGGCCTTACTACGCCTTGTAGGGCTTAAATCCGGCGCGCTCCATGCCGCGCTGCGCTTCCGGATTTTGCATGAACACTTCCCAGATGTAGCCGGTGCGGGCGTTTTCCGCCATGATCAAAGTAATGCCGCAATCGATACCTACCACGTCCGTGTCGTACCAGCCTTTCAGCGGATTGAAGGCGTCCACGAAGCCGTAGCAACTCATCGCGGATTGATAGCGGTTGTGAATGGTGCGCATGACGCGCATCGTTTCTTGGGGTAGAAACGGCAAAGAACCGCCGGCGGCCGCGGGTGCGATGGTTCCATCAATGGGTCCGACCGCTGGTGGCCCGCCCCATATGACGTACCCCTTCTCTGAGTCCGATGCGGTAATCCCCCACAAGTCCGCGCTGTAATCAGGGAAGCGTCTGCCTAACTCAATACAGAAGCGGCGGTGCACCTCGGTGGCAATCACGGAGTTTTGAAAATAATCCGCGTAGCGGTCGCGCTTTCCGCGGAAGTCGAACCAGGCTTGCGAATACTGATGCACGAATAATGGCGCAAACGACCCGATGTAGCGCATGTCTTCGTATTCGAACATCGTCCGCTTCCACGCATCCCAAGCCTCGGGACGCAACGGATATGTGGGGGATCCCAGCCCGAGCAGGTACATCATCATCATTTCGTTGTAATAGTCCCAGCGGTAAGGTAAAAAGCCGTTCTCTGGAAGCCAGCCGTGCGGAAGCAGAGACGTGTCTTCTGACAGCCAGCTCCACTCCACGCGGTTGGTTATACTGTGCGCCAGCAGCGTGATGTCGGTATCGCGAAAATGGGTGCGGCAGGTAAGAATGCCACAAAGCAGAATTGCGGTGTCGATCGACGATACCTCGGAATCCCATACGCGGTCTCCGGTGTTGATGTCGGCCCAATGATAGAAAAATCCTCGGTGATGAACCAGCTTATGGGAAAGGAACTCCAGAGTGGTGATAACTCGCTGGCGCGCCTCGGAGTGCGGAATAAAGCCGCGCTTGTCACCGATGCAGATTGCAGTCAGTCCAAAACCAGTGGCCGCAATGCTCCCCACTGTCGTGCTGTCGGTGGCCGCCCTGTGTGCATTGCAGCGGTCCTTAACCAGTCCGGTTTGTGCACCTGCCTGCTCCCAAAAATAACAACAACTGGCGCGCTCCAGATCATCGAGCAACTGGTCGTCTTCCGGGGAGAACGTGGGTTGAGGCTTGGCTGGCGTTGGCGTCGCTGCCAATGCGGCGATTGCACCCGGGAACGGAACAGCGGCCGCGATTCCCGCCAGACCTTTCAAAAACTGCCGTCGCGCGCAGGTCACCTTCACACCTCGATGTTAAACGATGTTCAACGCTGGATTTTGCCCGGTAATCAGCAGAGGAACTAACAGCCTGAGGCCGCCTATTTCTTGTTCTGGAACTTTTGCATAGTGGCGGTGATGAAATCCATAGTGGGCTGTAGCTTTTGTGGATCACGGATGCAGGCCAGAAATATCGGACGTGCATCGAAATTGGGAAAGCCAGCCAGAAAACGGTAATCGGTAGGCACAGGCGGCCCTCCTGGTTGCCCCGCGGCTGGAATCGTCTGCGGGAGCCGGATTGCAAACATGCTGCCTGCCGCCAATTCGGTGTGCGGATAATTCATCAGCCACAGGCAATTATGGCTGTCCACAAGATTGTTGGCTGAAACTACCGCCCATTCGCCAGCGTCAGCCGTGCTCGGTTCCTGGCAGTTCCAGAGTTTTGCCTCCGGCGCCCAAGGATAGGGCTCGGAAAATCCGTACTGATCGAGAAGGAACTGTTTCAGCCCGTTCTGGCGAGCAAACATCTCCGCATCGGGAAGGGCCTGGTTCCAATCAAGATTCGAATCGTTTACCAGCAGGTAGCCCGGACGGCCCATGCTCAGTGCATTCAGATAAGGCAAATAATTCGGGTATGCGCGAACCGTGTTCGCTACCGCAACAATTGCGAGCACAAGCGCCAGCGCTATTCCAGTCTGAGCCATTTTGGGCGCGAATGCTTGGAGACCTCGCAGCATGCGCGGGAGAGGCGCCAGTAAAATCGTAATCAGCGCAATCGAGATCAGAAAATGACGAATACTGATATCCAGTCTGCTCAACAGACAGGCACCGGTAAACACCATCAGGGAAATCCACAGACAGCGCCAGCGCAATTCCAGGCCGCTTGGAACCGCCGGTATTTCAGCTCGGCCCCTGGTCTTAACAAATATGGCCACAAGCCCAGCCAGCAACGCCGACGCTAAGAATGCCAGTTGTGATTTCAACAAAAACAGCACGGGAAAATAAAACCAAACCCCGTGGGGATATGCGTGACCGAGAATGTAGGTGGGTCGGCTGCCGGCGCTGGCAGCGAATAGCGCCACGCCACGCAGGTAAAGCCAGACCGGCATGAGCAGTCTCCGCAACACCGGCGATGCCGGAAAATGAATCAAGCTGAAAGAATCAGTCGGCTCGTTCCATGACAGGATGAAGTAGGTGAGATACACGAACAGCGCCGCCCAAGATACTCCCTTCGCGATATTCCACCAGCCGCGGCGCCTCCAAGCCCGGCGTTCCTTCTTGTCAACTGGCTGCTCGGGAAGCGGACGCAATCGAATGCTGACGGCGACAGCTGCAAAAACGAAAAACAAGAGTCCAGACGAAAACTTTGTGAGCAACGCTCCCGCGAACACCAGGCCGAACGTGATCAGCGTTCCGCGTCCTGGCGCGTGCCACATTTCGGCCAGTTGCCAGGTCGTAAGCACCCAGAAAAGCGTTACCGCTACGTCCGTGAGAACCAGGGGGCCAAAGGTGAGAAAGGCGGGCGTGGTCACATAGGCGGTCAGGCACAACAGACCTCCCCATCTCCCGCCCAGACGTGATCCGATGACGTAGATCGTGAGCCCTAACAATAGCGTGAGCAGAAGCATCGGCAGCCTAGCCCAAAGCAGCGTTGAGTGGGGGTCGTTCCAGCGCATCAGGAACCAATGTCCGAAAACCCATTCCCCCAGAAATTGATTAAAGAGTTTTTCGCTGAACGTCCACGACAGATGTGTGTAGTCTGCATGCGCTCCGCGCAGAACCAGTGGAATTGCGGCAATCACCTTGGCTAGCGGCGGATGCTCTTCATTCATCCGCATGTCCAGCTTTTGCAGGTAGCTGACGCCGGCGCCCATGTGTGCGACTTCGTCGATGGTCACGGATTCGCGGAGCGCCGAGCCGCCCGCCAGTACAGCCATAAGCGAGAGCAATAGTACGACTGTCAGACGATCGGATGTCTTCGATCTACTCAAGCAAAAATCCGGGCGCGAAGGTTATTCATGCGATAACTGCGGATACGCATCAGTATCAGGGAAAGTTGCACAGATTGTATATTGGGAACATGAGCACGGGAAGAAAAGTCCTGTTGATCGTTCTTCTCGCAGGGATGGTGACTTCCCTGCTCTGGGTTCGGCACGTCAAGCGGCAGACCATCCGCCTGCTCGGCGCAGTGATCACACGCGACACCGATCCGAGAAAAGAACTGCCGATTGCAGGCGTTCAGATCACTGCGGCTGACGGCTCGACGATAATCCACGACATGTCGGATTCATCAGGAGCTTTCACCATAGTGCTGCATCGGCGGTTGCTGCAGGGACGGCGGGTGGTGTTGCTGCACTTCCGCCATCCCGACTATCAACCGCTCGATCTCACAGTTGAAGTCTCGGGAAACATTACGGTGGCGGCTTTGAGTCCGGTTGAGCGGCCGAAGCCAGCGCAAGACAACGCTCCGGCACACACTATCGGCAATGTGGTGATCAGGTATTCGATTAAGGCCAATACCGAAGTGGACGTAGGCAGTACGGTCAGATCATTTGAAGTCGAAAACAAGGGCAATGTCCGTTGTGGGGACCAGCCGCTGTGCTCGCCGGACGGAAAATGGAAGGCGGCGGTCGGCAGCATTACACTCGACGCCGGGCCGAACAATGTGTTTCGCAACGGCCGAGCCTCATGCATCGCGGGCCCGTGCCCGTTCACCAGGATTAACACTGCGGCACTTGAACACCCTGGGCGCACAGTCGTGGTTTCGGCTACCGTGTGGTCCGATACCGCCACCTTTCTGGTTGAAGCCGAAGTCGTTCACCCGATGGTGAGCGACGTGGTACGGAATTCCTATCCGGTAGTCTTCGGAAACGCCCTTAACTTTACTCTCCCTCCTTCGGCGGAAGGGGTGAGTATTCAGGCGGAGGCGGATGGCCAGAATATTTTCTTTCCTTTGGGGCCGAGTCTCTTGCTCAGTTGGGCCAATTGCAATGCACGCTCAAATTCCGACCAGACCCACGTGTACCGCTGTGAGCTCAAGCCTGGATACCGCTGGCTGAAGTCCGCGGGCTAACGCTCGTCAGCGGTTAATGGCCGAGCGTCACACTTAATCCGGTAGTCAGAATGATATCGTTCTGTTTCTTGCCTAGCGGCGGGTTGGTCACATAGATATCGGAAAACGAGTTCTGCCATCCCAGCCACTTGTTCATCTTGGTGACGGTGCCGAATGCGAAGGTGCCACGGTATTCTCCCAAATCACTCAGGTTCGGAAACAACGTGAGGCTTTCATTCAACACCGTGCTCTTTCCCAGCTTGTGCATCAGTTCCTCTCCGATAGTCAGCGCGGCAAAGTTTCGCGTCAGGCCAGTGTACGATTCGCGGGTATAGTTCAAGCCGGCAAGCAGGTCCACAGTTGTGTTGTCATTTTTGACGGCATGATATCCAGCGCCGCCGCCGAATACCGACCGGATGTTCAAACTCTGTAGTGCATCGGAAAAGAAGTCCGCGCCGCCGAACGCGAATACCCGGCCGCGGAGATCATGGTCGTAGCGCAGACCGCCGCCCGCGGTGTTTGCGGTCGTAGAAGGAATGGCGCCGGCAGCGTCGTTGGTTGCGTATACCGAGTTCTCGTAAAGGCCCAACTTGTCATGCAAAGTCTGGCGGGCGGCGAGGAATCCCACAGATAAATTCTTGGTCTCGCTATTACCGCGAGTCAAAGCAAATCCAGCATTCAAACCGGTCTTCCATTCTTCGAGCAGTCCAGGATGCAGGGACTTCTCATAGGCTCTTTCTTCAGCGTCATTGCGCAATGTTTTCACGCTGGCCACGGAAGCTTCGACCGAACCCGACCCCGCAGTTGCGATCTGGATTTTGTCATCCGAGGTGGAAACCGTGCCCACAGCTTTTCGCCCGTCCTGCAACTCGACGTGCAACGGTTCGTCTGATTGAATGCCCTGCACCGCTTCCCATTTGACGGTCAAGTCACCCGCATAGTCCGTATGCAGGACCAGTGTTTTTCCATCCGACTTGATAACGGTACCGCTGAGGCGGTCGCCATTCTTGAGCGAAACCTGGTCGGCCGCGAATGAATGGACGCCGATAGAAACAACAAATGCAGTCAGCAAAACGACCTTGCGCACAGGTGCCTCCAGAGAAGGTAATCGCAAGTAGTGTCTATCGCGGGAATAAAAAGTTGCAAGTCGGGCATGATGGGATGGGAGAAGCAGCAGAAATGCTTCGACAAACCGCGATGAAGGTCAAGAAAAGTCAGCGAGCGTTCGTCATCGCACTCAAATATCAAGCGCTGTTTGCCGTGATGTGCAGGCTCTCTGACTGTACTGCGAAATTGCACTCTCGATTAAACTTGGCTTCGACGCAACCCCGACTTTCGTCTGACATCAAAGGTTTCGGGAGCCGGGAATGTGGCGAGACATTAGCTCACCGCTTCTGCCCTTTGCCTGCCCGGCTGCCGCTACTTGTTTCCAAACTTTAGTCTTTCCTGTTTTTCATCCAGAAGCCGAGTGATCTCCTGCACCAGCAGCATGAGCTTCTCCGGATCTTGTTCCTGTGCGGCCTTCTCACACAAACTCATCCAGCGTTCCTTTTTTTCCCCTTGCATGATGGAACTTCCCCTCTTTGGTGGTCGATAACAGGTATTTAGCATGTGCTTTGACGGCCATCAGTTCTGTATCGAACAGTACGCCCGACCGTTGTGTTAATTAGAAAGCTGGCAATGCCCTCGGCCCGATGGGCGACGCGAGATGGAAAATTCTCGGGAGCGTGCAAACTCGAGCCTGGTTATCGAGGAAAGTAGGCGTCGATGTGTTCCATGATGCCACGTAAATTGTTCACCCGCGCGGTCAACGAGTCGTAGTCGGTTAATGCGTTGATTCCCTCGGAATCACTCAGCCTTCGCTCCGGATTTTGCATGAAAGAAATCACAGCGTTCCCTGAACAGCCCTCGAGCGCTTTTCGTGTCACATCTACCCAGTCATGCACAGCGCGCTTCCATTTTCCGACGCTGGCTGGATCCCCCTCTAACATATCCGGCGCGATAACCTTTAGCTCCTGACCTTCTGCAAGGGCATAGAAGAGCGTGGAGAGTTTCTTGTCTAACCTCCGTTTGTGATTGAGTCTGCTGAATTGTTGGTAGGCGAGCATTAACAGCACAAGGACCTGAACTCCTAAAATCGCGATGTCTATTGGTTGCGAGTAAGCAAGACCACGGAACAGTACGCTCATATGAACTCCGGCATGAGTCCCAGAGCACAGCATGTCTGCGCTCAATATGCTGAAGGGCTGGCACTCGGGAAAATAGATTGGAATTGTAGGCTGGCCGTCAGAAGCCAACGCCGAGGCGTGTGAGCGCCAGTGGAGGAGCACGGCCGAGAATATTCCCGAGCAACGGAGAGGTGTGAAGAACATCCTCGGAGATCTCAGTTGTTAGCCACCATTGGCGACGGCCGACAGCAAGAAGGAGGAGCGAACTGATGCTCGCCAGCCAAAGCAGGGGAAAAACGCCGCCGGGGACTCTGGCGCCGGCTATTTGTCTGGGAAGGCGCGAGTCTTCGACAATGAATGGTTCGCTGTGAATGTCATCGCTGACCGAAATGGAAGGAAATAAAATTACCGCAGCGCAAAGCAGAGCGCCCAAATGTAAGAACTGCTTTCGTTCGAATCGGCGCTGGCGATGTTGTAGCAGCCCGGCAATTACCAACCCGGAGATAACCGCCCACGCAGTATTTAAAAGTAGTTCCATATCCTCGCGAATGCTGGTTAATTGAGAGTCGCGGCCCTTTGATTGCTACTTGCATTTAGATGCAAAAAGGTGCGGTTCAGGCCATGCAAAAAGGCGCGGCTCCGCCGCCCTTTCCGTGCCATTTCAGAGCTGCTGTCCTTACGACAGTTCTACGGGCGGCAATCGCTCGCCATGGTCGCGAGATTCACAACGCTGAGTAGCGGATTCAACGTTCCCGGTGTTCGTCCCCGAACCCTGCATCAGCCTGAAATTGCTCGCCTAGATTTTGCACGACCGCATTCAATCCAGCAGCGATCCGGTTGCGGCAGCGTTCCATGGAAGATTGGGCCAGCTCGTTCATTGAGTGCTCGAATTCCCGCAGGGTCTCCGCGGTTTGCGCCTTCAGCGATTCCGAAAGTGATGCGACAATTCCCTTCTGGATAATCCTCATGTTTCCCGCCGCTTCATCCAGTTGGTTGTCAATTGTTTGCGCACCGCGGTTTTTCAGCTCTTGCAGAATGTTGTCGGCGGCGACTTCGATTTGGTTGCGCGTAGTGCTCAGAGTCTCGGTTGCCATCTGAGTCAGGCGTCCGTCCAGGCCGGACTCCCACGACTGCAATGAGTCGTTCAGCGCGCTCACACGGTTATCCAGGTGCTCAATCTGTTCGTGCAGGCGCAACGACTCCCCTGCAACCTCAACTCGCACCCGTTCCAGGTCCTCGCGCCGGGTATTGTGTTCGTCATTAAGACTGGTTTGCAGAGATGCGAGAAGCTCGTCACCAGTCCGCTTAAGCTGGTTGCGTCCATCCACCAGTTTGCGCTGCAAATCGCCGACGCCGTCGCGCAATTGTTCGCGAATGGTCTCAACAATCTGGGTTGAAATCTGACCGGCCCGCTGCTCGACGACTGCAAGCTCTGCTTTCGACCTGCGCTGAAATTCCTCTTGAACTTCGGTCACCATCTTTTCAATCGCCGTCTTCGCCGCCGACAGCGTACGCGAGGACTGCTCACGCGCCTCATTCACAACTTTCGGGCCGAGGTCCTGGCGCAACCGTTGCTCCAGTTGCTGTTCGAGCTCCGCAGGAATGCTCGCCAGCGACACATCAAAACGGCTGCGATTCGCGTCGGCGCGCGCCAGCTTCTCCTTCATACCTGCAATCTCGGCATGAAGCGGCCGCACCAGTTCCAGGATCACTCTCTTTACGTCTTCTTCAGACAGTTTCGGCCTCGCCTCCGTCCCGTCGATTAACTGGACAGAGCCTTGTGCAGGCGCCGCTAACTGCGGAATTTTGGGCGAACGTGCGGGAAGCGTGAGAGGCCAATCCTTGGGAAAGTTTTGCAGCCCCCAGAAATTTCCCGGGTGCTCCAGCTGTGCGCCAAGTCTCCAGCTCTGACTATCCAGAGGCTGGCATGAGACCACCTGCGCAATCGTTCCCCGGCCGTCCTGGCTGTGGAAGTGCAGCGAAACGCCGGGATCAAGTTTCGCGCGCGAGCGGATTGCGCAACCATGCGCATTCACCACCAGAGTTTCACAGACCTCAGAATAGTGTGCGCCGTTCAAGCTGGTTACCAGAATTGGCATCGCGACTGGAACTCTGGAGCTGCGTCGAGGTGAGGCGAGGATATCTTCACTGTGCATACATAAGCCTTGTGGTTCGAGGAATGGACTTCATGTTGTGCCGAAACGGGCGGAGTGCCACCTTGGTCTCACGATACCTCTAAACTTGACTGATTGAGAGCACTCGGAGGTATCGGCTAAGAAGTGCCGGAGGCCAATGGTATGGCTGACTTTGGTAACCAGGGGACGGCAACGCCGTAAAACGCTACGAGTCTCTGCGATACAGAAGATCGCGCATGGCTTTTCTGCGTTCCTGATCGAGTTCTTTATTGCTGCCGCGTTGGGCGGCATTCGCGGGATTCGTCTCAGGCTCGGGCTCGCTGCACGACGAGCACCGATTGGCAAAGCCCGGTTTGCCGGGTCTTAGTTCAAACTCTTCTGAGCAGATGCTGCAAACTTTTATCGGAAACGCCATGGGAACTCCCCTCACCTGACTTTGAAATAATAAATGTTGTTGACAGGTGGGCGACGCCAGGTGCCCACACATTCAAGCGGAAGCGTATTTGTTGCCAAGTTCACGTCACAACATGGACTTTGGTATATCTTCATCCACCAAGAAAGCGCTCATAATTGAAACGTTCGATCCTTTCGCTACACGGAGACATCTCTATGCACCGCCTCGCACTTGGCTTCAGCTTGACCGTGTTTCTATTTTTCAACCTCTCAATCAATGCGCAACAGAAAAGGACTTCTGGCGACGATGCTTCGGCCGTGCGTCTCACGGTAACGAACTACATCGAGGCCTATTACACCGGCGATGCTGCCCGAATGGAGCAAACGCTGCATCCTCACTACCTGAAGCACAAGATTCATGGAGACATTCCGATGCGGGAGCAAACAGGCCCGCAATTGGTAGCAGACGTTCGCAGCGGCGGAGGCAGGCACATGCCGCAAACCCAACGGACGGAAGAGGTTACTGTACTGGACGGCGCGCGGAACATCGCGTCCGCTAAACTCGTCACTCCCGGGTGGGTAGATTACATGACGCTTTCAAAAACCAATGGTGAGTGGAAGATTCTCTCGGTAGTGCAACGAATCGATAACTAGAGCTTTATCTTCGAGGCTCAGCTTGCTTGTAAAAACGCTCGTCCCTTACGGCGGGCGTTTTTCTTGGGCCTAAAAAGAAATCCCTTCAGCCAAAAGTGTTACCTATGTCTTAGGTACGTTCTGTAACCCATGTCCGGGCTGGACACTGATAATCATGGTGGGCAGTGCAGGACTCGAACCTGCGGCCTTCTCGGTGTAAGCGAGACGCTCTAACCAACTGAGCTAACCGCCCAATAACTCACGGGCTCGGGGCCTAAGCCAGGATCCAGATGCCTGACCAGACTCAATGCGAGTGCTCCGGCGCGTCGAGAGGAATTGGTCGGGCGGAGGCGGCTTTGGCGGCTCCTTGTGTGATTCTCCCATTAAATGAATGCAGGTGTCCATCGTGACCATCGCGATCTTCAAAAAGCTTTAAACTCTAGAAGCTTTTAACCGCGAAGTGCGCGAAGTTCGCAAAGCAACTCCATTCAAAAAGCGCTAACCGCAAAAGCTTTTAACCGCAGAGTACGCAAAGTTCGCAGAGCAACTCTATACGTTTCTTGATCTAAGAATCTTTGCGGTTTTTCTTTGCGATCTCTGCGCCCTCTGCGGTTAAAAGCTTTTGATTTCAAAGTCGGCGCCTGCCCAACGACCTCGCGCTTAGTGCGCAACGAACTCGAAGTCGCGAATCACGACGGACTGATCTTGCGCGGGTGTCTGCTTGAAACTCCAGAGATTGATGCCCACAGGGGCGGCGACTTGCGGAATGTTGGTCGCGTCGGAGGTGTAGGTTTCGGCTTTGATCACGTCGGCAACCGTCCCGATGGGCTGAGCGCCGTTCATCAGCGTGAACACGATGTGGTCCGGGAACCACTCCATCCGAGCCGTGGTCAGAGACCCGCCAGTGACGCGAAAATTGTCTTCCCATGCGGAAACTCCCTTGGGCTTGCGATGCCCGGTGGCGGGATAGACGGTAAAGTCCGCGTTGCATTCGTGACAGGTTTTATTCCATTGGGAAAACTCGATGTCGATTTCGTCTTCTGCGTCCGCGCCGATGTGGTGCGTGGGGCCGTAGGTGAACAGGCCGAGCACGGTCGTCGGATCCATGGCGTACACGTTCCCCTCGACGATCCATTGATAGGTTCCGAAACCCAGGTTCTCGGCGGTAAATAATTCCGCGGCCGTCCATTTTCCATTCTCCCGGACAATGCGGAGATGCAGGTATCCGTGGGCATCGATGGTGACGTTGGCGGGATCGCCAGGCGCGACCCCCGCCATGTGTCCGCTGGTGAGCTTCCAGGAACGTCCAGCCCATGTGACTGTCTGAGCTTGAGCGCACTGCAAGGTGCAGAACAAAACACTGCTCAAGATTATCTGAAGCGCTAATTTTTTTGCCATTGCTCTCTCCTGTCTCGGACAAAAACTTCCTTCCTGAAACCCACCTAATTCTGATTCGCCGCCGCGCGCTGACGCACGCTGATGAAGATCGGGATCGCGAGCAACTGAGCCGCAACCGAGAAGCCGATCAGAGCGCTGAGCGAAACGTCATACAGTTTGCCGATAATCACGCTGCCGATGAACCATGCCACGCCGTAGGCGGCGGTAAAAGTCCCGTACGCTGATGGCCGGCGCTGCTGCGGGACCATTGTAGCCACAGCGGCGGGAATGATGGATTCGTGCACGCCCATCCCCAGGCCCCATAGGGCCGAGCCGATCAGGGCCAGCCAGAAGCCGCCCAGGAACACCAGGGGAGCTGAGGCTGCAGAGATCAGGGTCAGAGGAACAAGTATCCAAATACCTGCTCGATCAAAGAGGCGTCCAAAAACGAGCGAGCCGACGCCGCTTACCGCCATCGCGACGGAGTAGAACAGCGGCACCCACGTCTTCGAAATGACCGCAGCTTTTTCAAAGTGGAAAGCCATGAGCGAGAAGTCGGCGAACCCGGCCGCCACCAGCACCGCGCCCACCAGGTAGATCCAGAAGATTTGCGGCAATCCAGCTGTGTGTACGTTGGGAACGTTGGTGGCCTCGAGATCCTGCGGCTTCGGATAGAGCAGGCGGGCGGTGAAAATCAGTATGACGGTGAGAACTGCGGGCACGAGCAGCGCGGCGAATGCGGCACGATAATCGCCTCCGCGCGCCAGTACAAAAGCAATTACCAATGGACCAGCCAGCGCGCCAAGCTGATCGAGCGCTTCGTGAAGTCCAAAGCCGAAACCTAATCCGACCTGCTTGGCCGCATGCGAGAGCATGACGTCGCGGGGAGGATTGCGAATCGCCTTGCCGATGCGCTCGGCGACGATGAGCAATCCTGCGACCTGCCAGTTCGGCGCCCACGCCAAAAGAGGGACGGCGGTCATCTGCACGGTGTAGCCGAAGAGAGTCATGGGCCAGAATTGATGGGTGCGCTCACTGAGTTTGCCGGAGACGATGCGCAAGCCATAGCCGAGCAGTTCCCCGAAACCCGCGATGAAGCCAACCAGCGCGCCACTGGCTCCAAGCACCGCGAGATACGGGCCGGTGATGCTGCGCGCGCCCTCGTAAGCCCAATCGGCAAACAGGCTGACGATGCCGATCGCCATAACGAACTTGAGCGCTCTGCTCTTGAGTTGCGATTGCTGAGTCTCATTGCTCATGTGCGAAAGTTCTCCGCATTGCATACGGTTTGCTACAATATTCGACGGCGATGGAGTTCGCCATAACCGCCCCTCCAGGGCTGATGACTCCTACTACTTCTTGGTAGGAGATCGTCATGCTGCTAAGCATCATTTGCGTAGCTGTCGGAGCTGTTGTCGGTGCTCTGGCCCGGTTTTTTATTACACACCTGTCCTCGGAATTATCACACCATCACGGCTTTCCCTACGGGACGTTAATCGTAAACGTAGTGGGCTGCGTCATCGTGGGCTACGTTCTCACCTGGACCGCGGACCATGAACATGATCGCTGGCGACTGTTGATGGCAACCGGGTTTTGCGGAGCATTTACAACTTTCTCCGCTTTTGCATATGAAAGCATCGCCTATCTGCATGAAGGCAAGCTTGGAGCCTTCATGCTTAACATCGTAGTCAACAATTTGTTGTGCCTGTTTGCAGTTGTTCTCGGCGTGCGGCTCCATCGCGGATAGCGATAACCAAACGCAACAGGTTAAACTCCCAGCTTGCGCCGCCTCATCATCAATGCCGACGACTTTGGGCTGACTAGCGGAGTAAACCGCGGAATCATCGAAAGCCACGCGCACGGCGTGGTCACATCTGCCACGTTGATGGCTTGCGGCGAAAAATTTGCCGAAGCCGCAACGCTGGCGGCACAGGCGCCTCGGCTCGGCGTGGGATGTCACGTAGTGCTGGTGGATGGAGTTCCAGTATCGGATGCGGCCACAGTTTCAACACTGACGGTAGGACCAAGATTTCGCGATCGTCTGACGAATTTCGCCATGCTTGCTGCGACCGGTCGGCTTGATCCGGCACAGATCGAAGCCGAAGTGACGGCTCAAATTCAGAAACTTCAAGCTGCCGGCATTCGGGTTTCCCATCTGGACTCCCACAAACATACGCATATGTTCCCCGTCGTGCTAAAGGGGATGCTGCGTGCCGCGAAAAAGTGCGGCATCCGCGCAGTGCGGAATCCGTTTGAGCCTCTGGTGTTCGCTACAGTCCGGCACTGGAAGCGGCAGTTCCAGCTTCGCATGATGCGTCGTTTTCGCGCCAGCTTTCAGACGGCGCTCGCGAACGCCGGCGTTGTAACTCCCGACGGCTGTGTCGGCGTAGCCGCTACGGGCGGCCTGAATCAGCAAACGTTTGAATCCCTTATCCAGCACCTTCCCGAAGGGACTTGGGAGTTCGTCAGCCACCCTGGCTACAATGACGCCGAGCTGGATAAGATTCAGACTCGGCTGCGCGATTCCCGCGAGAAAGAACTTGCGATTCTAACCTCTCCGTCGACGAAAGAAGCCCTGCAACGAGAGGGCATCCAACTGATTTCCTACCGGGATTTACCCCTGCAAACCTGAGAAACCACCGGAAGTATCGGTACTTTCGGCAGTACCGACACTTTCGGGCTATCGCCGCCTGCCTGCATGCGGGGTATGATTGGACGATTTCAATGGAAAAGAGACCCGAGTCACGAGTGTCGGCTGAGATCCCCGTACGCATCTTTGGCATGAATGCGGACGGCAAGGCTTTCTTCCAGAAGGCCGTGGCATCGAATCTGAGCAGCGAAGGCGCGACACTGACACGGATTGAGCACTCGTTGAAAGTCGGCGAAGTGATCGGCGTACAACATGCCGATAAGAAGGCCCGCTTTGAGATCAAATGGGTTAAGCCGGGTTTTCTGCCGAATACCGTCGAAGCAGGAATACAGCTGCAAGCTGGTCAAACCGCGCCCTGGGCTGAGGCAACGTCCGAAACTCAAACCGCGGCGCGGGTTGCACCGCGGGAATCAGACAAACGCAGGTTCACGCGCCACAAAGTCAGTTTCCCACTTACCATTAGTTTCAATCATGGCAGCCGCCCCCACATGCAATGCAGCGCTACTGACATTGGTGGACGCGGCTGCTACGTGGAGAGCCTCTCGCCGCTGCCAATCGGCAGCGAAGTGATCATTACCTTCTGGATCGATTCTCAGAAGATCAGCACCAAGGGTCTGGTTCGCGCAAGCGATCCGGGCGTGGGCATGGGCATCGAATTCACCGTGCTGGAAATGCACAATCAGGAAAAACTTCAGCAGTATCTCGAGAAGACGGACAAGGGCTTCTCGGTCTCCGCCGCCCAAGGCAGCTAAAGCTCCAGCTTCCAAATCCTTAAAATTGAATCCCCGGCAGGGCGTAGCCATCGAATCGTTCATGGCAGATGGTCGCAGGCTTAAGCTCGGAATTACGTGCTATCCGACATACGGCGGCAGCGGCGTGGTCGCGACCGAACTGGGCCTGGAGCTGGCGCAACGCGGCCACGAGATTCACTTCATTTCCTATGCGCAGCCCATTCGCCTGACGCGGCCCGCCCCCAACATTCACTACCACGAAGTTGAAGTTTCGCGATATCCGCTGTTCGAATATCCTCCCTACGATTTGGCATTGGCCACGCGCATGGCGGAAGTCTCTGAGATTTATGACCTCGACTTACTGCATGTGCACTACGCAATCCCCCACTCGGTAAGCGCGATGCTGGCGCGGCAAATGCTTGCCTGGGGCCCGAAACACCGCCGTTTGCCGTTTGTCACTACATTGCACGGCACGGACATCACTCTAGTGGGACTGGACCCGTCCTATCTTCCGGTGACGCGTTTTTCCATTGAACAGAGCGACGGCGTTACTGCAATTTCGAATTATTTGCGCGAGCGCACATTGACCGAGTTTGGCATAACCAACAATATCGAAGTCATTTACAACTTCGTAAATTGCGATCTCTATTGCCGCGATAAAGAAGTTGGCAAGAGCCGTGCCGAATACGCCCCTAAGGGCGAGCGAGTCCTGGTGCATGTCTCAAATTTCCGTCCCGTCAAACGTGTGATGGACGTGATTGAGATATTCGATCGTGTCCGCAAGAAAATTCCCGCCAAGCTGTTGCTGATGGGCGACGGCCCGGAGCGCTCACCGGCAGAGAGGCTGGCGGTGCAGAAAGGTATTCACAACGATGTACTCTTTCTAGGCAAGCAGGAACAGGTGGCCGAGAAGCTGGCAATTGCTGATGTCCTTTTACAACCCAGTGAGCTCGAGTCGTTTGGACTTGCCGCTCTTGAAGCCATGGCTTGCGAAGTGGTCCCAATCGGCACGCGTGTGGGCGGCATGCCGGAAGTTGTTGATCACGGTAAGACCGGCTGGCTGGCCGATGTCGGCGACGTGGACGCCATGGCGAATTATGCCGTCGAAATCCTGCGAGACGAAAATCGTCTCCGCACGATGGGAAGAGAATGCCGCAAAGCCGCCGCGGAGAAATTCTCATCGAAGAAAATCATTCCTCAGTACGAGGAATTCTACTGGCGGGTGCTGGCGCGTTCTTCGTAGAAAAGCTGGCTCATATCGCTGGGTAATACAGGCAAGCGCAAGCGAACCAGGGTACCGGTTCCATTGCGGCTGTCGATTGTCATCCTGGCGGTATCGCCGTACAACACCTTCAGCCGTTCGGCGACGTTGGCCATTCCGATCCCGCCCTCTCCCAGTCCGGTTGGCCGTTCGAGCAATTGCGCCGCACCCATGCCTACGCCGTCGTCTTCCACTTCGACCGTGAGCAAAGAATCCGTGAGAAGGCTGCGCAGGAAAATGCTGCCGCCGTCGATCTTCGAGGAGAGCCCGTGCTTGATGGAATTCTCAACCAGCGGTTGCAAGAGCATGCTCGGCACCATCACGTCGAGCGATGCCGGATCGAGTTCCTTGACCACTTTCAATTTGTCGCGGCCGAAGCGCACCACTTCGATATCGAGATAATTGTCGATGAAGTCGATTTCTTCCTGCAAAGGAACGAAAGCATCGCTGCTGTGGAGCAGCTTGCGGAGAATGGCGGCGAGCTTGATGATCAGTTCGCGCGCGGTGTCGGGCGCGATGCGGACCAGGGACGAAACCGAATTGAGCGTATTGAACAAGAAATGCGGATTGATCTGGTTCTGAAGGGCCGCCATGCGTGCCTGCAATAACAGACGCTCCTGCTCTTCCAGCTTGATTTGGAGGCGTACTCCGTTCCAGATTTTGAGCTCGATAACAATCACCGTGACCGAAGCCGCATAGCCCAGTGCCTCGATCCAATGCGGCTGTGGGGGGTTGTTATACGCAGGCATCCACCGCATAGCGGTATTCTGCATGAAACGCAATACCAGAATGCTGAGCAGGAATACCATTTGCCAATCGGAGAAGCTGGGGCGGGGCTCGGTCCGCCGAAACCAGCGCAGAACGCTGAGATAGTTGAATGGCGAAAACTTCCAGATCTCTTCGTGATTGGGGCTGAACTCGCGCAACTGGCCCGCCACCAGCCCGATCAAAGCGTTCATTGGAAGCAGCAACCAAGCCCCATTGAAAGCCGCCGGAATAGCCATGAGAGCTCCGCCGAATGCACCGGCGCCGCGTCCGGCGAGCGCGCCCAGAAGAATCGTAGTTTCGAACAGAAGATCGCCGGTGAACCTATTGGCGGGGCCGAATTTAATCCAAACACCAAGCACGAGGGCTTTGCCGATCCATCCGGAAATCACCAGCCACAACACCAGGTAAATGCGGTCACGCAACGAGCGGTCTTCGCGGAAGAGCAACGACTTGAACTCCACCGAACGCACCAACGCAGCGGCGAGCGCCGCGGCGAGGCCAAGCTTCACCATCAGGTTGATGAGAATCAGGCTGAGGCTCTGGTCCATAGGTGTGGAAAGGCGCTAAGGAGAATTTAGCACTTCAGTAGGCGGGCGGCAGACCCATTTTCTTCACCAGCGCCCGGTATCGCTCGTCGGAATGGACGAAATCAAAATCTGGCTCCTGTTGCAGATGCACCAGATCCATCACGCGCTCGCGATAAGCATCCTCAAGCTTCTTGAGCGTTTTTTCCTTCATTCCAAGGTCCGCGTAAGCTTCTGCCAAGTCAAACGACGAGACGTGTTCTTTAAGGCTGCGCGTCTCCAATTTACTGAGCTGTAGCTGTAAAACTGCCCTTCTGCCGCCACCTTTATACGCCCGAGCGATTTCGGCTGCGGCCGCCTCTCCAAAGTTAAGGCGGGCGTTCTCTTCTGATTCCTGCACGCTTTCCTTGTCCATCCCCTTGAAGCCGTAGACTCTGGAGAGGAAGTAATGCACCCACGTTGCTGAGTCGGGATGGGAGCGGATGCGAAATTCCGCAAGTGCAGAGTCGTATTGCCGGACCTGATAATATGCTCTCCCCAATGCCCAGGGCCTCAGAAAGGGATCGATCTCGGTGGCTCGCTGTTGCTCCTGCATAGCTTCCTGCTGGCGGTTCATCGCGAAAAGAACGTAAGACTGTAAATGGTGATCCTCGGAAGAGTTGGGATCCAGCTCCAGAGAACGACGCGATTCCGCGTCTGCGCGGTTCCAGTCCCACCTGCCAAAAAGGTAGACCGCTGCCAGAGCATGATGGCCTTCGGCCAGGGAGTCGTCCAGTTCAATAGCTTTGAGAGCGGCTGCCTCCGCTTTACTCACCACTTCAGGCGAGGCAGCCCCGCCGGGTGCCTCTTCCATAATATTCATGGAAAGACCGCTCCACCCAGGAGCATAATCAGGTTGCAGCTGAATGGCTTTCTCGAAGCACTTTCGGCTCTCGCCATAATCTCCCGTAACCCACAAATACCGCCCTTTCAAGTAGGCGTCGTGCGCCTGGGGATTAACATAGCGCGACTGACGCGCAGGAACAGAGGAGACCTTCGCTTCATGGGCAATGGTCTCAGAAAGTTCCTCAGGAAGTGACAAGGCGTTGTTCAGGTCACGGTCGTAACTCTGTGCCCAAATGTGAGTGTCTGTGGGCGCGTAGATCAGCTGAAGGTTGATATGCACGTGATCTGGGCCACGGTGTATCGAACCCTCCAGAATGCCATCTACCCCGAGCGATTGTGCGATTTCACGTAAGGGTTTGTTCACGCCCTTGTACTGCATCGCGGACGTGCGCGACACTACTCTCAGCGAATGATTTCGGGCCAGAGCGGTGATTAGTTCATCTGTCATTCCGTCGGCGTAGTAATCCTGAGATGTATCGCCAGAGAGGTTTATCAAAGGAAGCACAGCAATGGAATGGATGGGGCCAATCTGGTGGGTGGCCAGGACGCGGTCGCGCAGTCCTGCAAGGTTAAAGCCGAAGATGATGCCAAGCATCGAAAAAACCACGAGTACCGAAATCGCGGCCAGGCGCCGATTCGGATGTTTGTGGACGCGAGGAATAGCGGGCGCTGACGCGGATAGAATCGGCAGTTGTTCTTGAGCGACTCTTGTCGCCGCAGCATTCCCATTGCCCCTACTCAGTTCTGCAACGAGCCTGTAGCCCTTGCCGGAAACGGTTTGAATGTAGCGAGATTTCTCAGCATCGTCCCGGAGCGCCGTGCGAATCTTACGGATCGCCGTGTTGATTCCCTGATCTGTATCAACGAAAACCTGTTTGCCCCACAGCCGATCGATGATTTCCTGGCGGGTGGCGACCTCGCCGTTTTTTTCCGCTAACAGAATCAGCAACTCTAAGGGAATACGCTCGAGCTTCAACGCTCTACCATTGCGGCGTAACTCAAAGCGGGCGCCATCCAACTCAAAATCATTGAATTTGTAAAAGCCTACTGACAAAGTGGCCTCAACTAAACAGGCGAAACTATATCACTAGTCTTGGAGCTCGCGGCTAACACCCCGTTGAATCAATGATTTATCGCTTCAGTTTTCTTGAGCAAAGCTTCAGCCGCCGTTCATTGCTAGTTCGCGCCGATCCGGTCAGGATTCGCTCCGTACCTGCGAGCGTTCAAAAAGGAGATCACATGAAATCAGCACTCAACAAATTCACTCTGGCCCTGGGAATCATTCTGGTAGGAACGCTTCTCAGCGGTACCGCCTTCGCCGGCTGCGGAGACACCAACAAGTCGAAGCCTGGCACGTCGCTGTTGCCCCAATCGTGGAGAGGGCAATCCGGCTCTTTCCTGCCCATTTCCGCCAGTTCATCCGATGATCCCATTGTTGGATTGTGGCATGCGACCTTCACGGCCAAAGGCAACGAACAGGGGCCGCCGGATGGCACGCCGATCGATAATGCGTTAGTCACTTGGCATGGCGACCACACCGAGATAATGGCTTCCGCTCGTCCTCCTCAGGATGGGGACATTTGCATGGGTGTGTGGGAAAAAACAGGGAAGCTCACATACAAACTCAACCACATCGCTTGGTTTGCCAATGACACCGCGAATGCGCCCAGTGGCATCGGTAACCCTACTGGCCCGGTTCGCATCTTTCAGGAAATCACGTTGAGCCCCGATGGAAAACACTACACGGGAAGGTTTACGCTGGATGCGTACGACACTTCGGGGAATGATGTTGCTCACATCGTCGGCGTGCTCCTCGGAACCCGCATTACTCTTGAAACCACAGTGCCGGATTTGCTCTGAGCTGGCAAGATCCAGTCAAAGAAGTGACCACCGACATGCCTGGGAGAGAGTCCACGAACTTTCTTCCAGGCTTCTAAACAACGTCGTACACTTCAGGTCTATCCTCACCACGCCGGCGGCAGACCCATTTTCTTCACCAGCGCCCGGTAGCGTTCGTCGGAATGCAAAAAATCGAACACCGGTTCTTTCTGCACGAAAATGATCCATGGCGAACGCTGATTGTAGGCATCATCAAGCGCTGCAAGGGTATCTTTCTTGCGTTTAAGGAGCGCATAATCCCAAGCTAGGGTCCACGGCGACACATACTTCTTGCCAACTTGTTGTAGTTGGCCGTTCAGCATCCACTCTGAAACTCCGCGAAATCCCTTTTTCTTAAATGCCAGCCTGATTGCCGCAGCCGACTTCTTGTCGTTCAGGTTCGCGAAAGCTTGCTCCATGTGCTCTGCGGCTTCGCGGTCCATGCCTTTGACTTCGTACGCTTCTGACAGCCTGAATTCAGTCCAGAAGTCGCGGCGAAACTGCGTACTCGCCTGCAAATCCTTGATCGCCATATCAAACTGCCGGCTGTATATATAGGCCTCACCCAATGCCCATGGGCGAGTGAGGGAATCAAGATCAGTGGAAAGCTTTTGCTCCTGCAACGCCTCTGCATCCCGGTTTTGTACCCAGAGGGTGTAGGAGTGCAAATGGTGACCTTCGGCGAAATTCGGGTCCAAATCAATGGATCGCAACGACTCCGCCTCGGCCTTCTTCCAATCCCATTTATTAAAAAGATATATGGCGGCGAGGGCATTATGCGCTTCAGGAAGCGAGTCATCGAGGGCGAGGGCCTTGCGCACATCGGTTTCCGCCTCCGCGAAAGCCTGTGACGGAGGCAGTTGGCCGCCCACAGCATCAGCCGCGTAAGCGTCCCCAAGTCCGCTCCAGGCGGCAGCATAGTCGGGTTGCAACTGGATCGCCTTTTCAAAGTACGGCTTGTCCAGGTTGTCGTGCATGAACCAATGAAATCGGCCTTGTAGGTAGGCATCGTGCGCTTCTGGACTGACATACCGCTGAGGCCTGGCTGTGGGCGGCGAGGTTCTGGCTTGGATCGCTATGGTCTGCGAAAGTTCATCCGGCAACGACAGCGCAGCGCTTGCATCTCGATCGTAACTCTCCGCCCAAACATGGGTGTCGCTGGGAGCATAAATGAGCTGAAGATTGACGTGGACTCGCCCGCCAGAACGAGCTACCGACCCTTCGAGGATCCCATCCACGCCAAGCGCCTGCGCGACATCACGCAAAGGTTTGTTCACGCCTTTGTACTGCATTGCCGAAGTCCGCGAAACCACCCGCAGTGAGCGGTTCTGCGCGAGCGCCGTTATCAGCTCGTCGGTCATGCCATCGGCAAAGTAATCCTGCCTGGGGTCCCCGGAAAGGTTTGCGAGAGGAAGCACCGCAATGGAGCGAATGGGGCCGATCTGGTTTCTCGCGAAAACGCGGTCGCGAATGCCTGCTACATTGAGCGCCAACAACATTCCCGCCAGTAACAGCAACCCGATTGCCAGCCCAATCCACATCAATCCTGGGCGCTCACTGATCTTGGCCGGAATACGCTCAGCATTTGGAGGGCTTACCACCGCAGTCAGCGGAGTTATCCGTTCAGTGGCTACAGTGGCAGTTCCGTTGCCATGCGCCTTTGTTACCTCGGGTACGAACCGATACCCCTTGCCCGAGACCGTCTGTATGAAGCGAGGCCGCTCTACATCCTCACGCAGCGCGGCTCTGATCTTGCGTATCGCCGTGTTGATTCCATGCTCGGTATCAACAAAAACATCTTTGCCCCAGAGCCGTTCGATGATCTCTTGCCGGCTTGCTACCTGGCCCTCCTTTTCCAGGAGAAGAATGAGCAGCTCGAGCGGAATGCGCTCGAGCTTCAGCGGACGGTCATCGCGGCGCAATTCAAAGCGAGAAGGATCCAGCTCAAATTCGCCAAACTTGTAGATGGACGCGGGCACGACAGTCACAACCGATTGGGCAAGAACTATACCATCCTCGGCCAGTTAAGACGAGTAACGATTCGTAAATTCAGCAACTTAGGGCTTCACCTTTCTTCACCTTAATTCACCTGCAGTTCCTTGCCACATTGTGCCACTTAAGGCACCATTCGCTTCCGAAGCTCGAAGCGTTCGAGCAGATTTCGCAGTTCAAAAGGAGATTACGTGAAACCAGCACTTAACAAATTCACTCTGGCCCGGTACTGGATGTTGTTCGCTGCAGTGATGGCCGCTGTAACCCTACAAGCCGAAACCTGGCACGCCACCGTCGGCGCTCAGAACGAAAACAAGGGTCGCCAGGTCGTGGCCTTCCTTCCGAACGAGCTATGGATTCATGCTGGCGACAGCGTCGAATGGAGCGTCAAGGCGGACGAGCCCCATACGATTACCTTTCTGACTGCGGGCCAAATCCGCCTACCGTTCACCGCCGGCTGCCCGGGATACTCTCTCGGCGCAGCAATCGTCGACGGCTCAACCTGCGTTAGCAGTCCGCCGCTGGTCTCCGGCCAAAGCTTCTCCGTAATGTTCCCCTCACCGGGCAATTTCAAGCTGGTTTGTCTCGTGCATCCCGATCAGACGGGAGTGGTCCATGTTCTGGAAACTAGCGCCGCCCTTCCGCATGGCCAGGACTTTTATGACAAGCAAGCGGCCAGTCAGGCGAATGAACTGCTGGCCGATCTCGCGCAGTTGCAAGGTCACCATCACTCTGCCGCGGCCAATGCCGTGGTTGTGGGAGCTGGAAAAACACTGGCCACCGCCGGCGGGCACGACTCAATTTCCCTGATGCGTTTTATCCAGACCGAAATGGTTATCCACGCGGGGGCGACGGTGGAGTGGACGAATGACGATCCCAGCTTGCCGCACACAATCACATTCGGCACCGAACCGGCGAACCCGATGCCTCCCTCGAGTAACGTGAGCCTTGACGCTGACGGCGCGTTGCATGCGACTATTTCTTCAACCGCCGATAGCGTGCATTCCGGCTTCATCCTGTCCGCGCCGCAAGACCAGATTGGTTCACCCCAGACTCCGTTGGCGCCAACGCGCTTTCGCATCACGTTCACAAAGCCCGGTGTTTATCCATATATCTGTGCGCTTCACGACGAGTTGGGCATGAAAGGAACAATCATCGTTCTGCCGTGAGGTGCGGAGCGGGTGGGGAGTGATGTCGCACACATCGTCGGCGTGATCTCAGCAACCCGCGTCACCATTAATACGAGGGTCAGCAATTTGGTTTAAAAATGTCTCCGCTCGGGGAGCAGCGGGCTCGAACCTGCCGCTCCCTCATTTTTGACCTGAGCTAATATGGCCCGATAATGCCGCCGATGTGGCGGGTTGCGGGCGGCTTTTTCTCTTGCAAGACGTCCAGGTACTTCAGCCCGGTGCCGGTGTTGAAGAGCACAACTTTGTTCTCCGCAGCAAGGAACGGTTTACCTGCGTCCGGCTTGAGCAACTTGCGATATGCCGCCAAACTGGCCGCACCTTCGGGCGCGGCAAAGATGCCTTCCCTGCTTCCCCATTCGCGTACCGCATCGCGGATTTCACGATCACTGACTGCCACCGCGGTTCCGCCGCTGCGCTTTAGAATGTCGAGCACCAAATAATCCCCATAAGGGCGCGGCACACGCAGGCCGGCGGCGATAGTCGAAGCGTTCTGCCAGGGGTCGACCGTAGTCTTGCTTTCTTTCCATGCCCTAACTAGTGGCGCACAGCCTTCGGCTTGAACTGCGATCATGCGTGGACGCTTGGAAGAAATCCAGCCGAGCGCTTCCATCTCCTCGAACGCCTTCCACATTCCGATTATGCCCACGCCTCCGCCGCAGGGAAAAATGATCGCATCCGGCAACTGGCCGTTCATCTGTTCAAAGAGTTCGTAGGCCATCGTCTTCTTCCCTTCGACGCGGTAGGGTTCCTTCAGCGTCGAGAGATCGAACCAGCCTTCTTTGTCTTTGCGTTCAGAGACAATGCGGGCGCAGTCGCTGATGAGTCCATCAATCAGGGTCAACTTTGCACCATAGACTTCGCACTCCACACGGTTGGCAAGTGGCACATCGCGCGGCATGAAAATGTGTGCTTCAATTCCTGCAGCTGCAGCATAAGCTGCAAGTGCGCTGCCAGCGTTTCCGGCTGAAGGCATAGCGAGTCGCTTCAGGCCAAGAGCTTTGGCGACACTCACAGCGGCTGTCACCCCCCGCGCCTTGAATGATCCCGTGGGATTTAGGCCTTCGTCTTTGATCCAGACATTCGGAAATTCCCGGCTGGGCAGAAGCGGAGTGAAACCCTCACCAAGCGTCACCGGCTCGACATCCGGCAAGACTTCACGATACCGCCACAGGCTAGCTTCTCTGCCACGAACCGACTCAGGCTTAAAGTGTTGCTTTAAGTGTCCGAGGTCGTAGCGCGCGAAAAGAATGCCGCCGTCCTTTGCGCAGACGTTCTGCGGGACATCAGCGGGAAAGTGTGCACCACATTTGGTGCACTCAAGATACAGGACGTTCCGCACCACAAAAGTGTAGCAGGCAGTCCTCGACCGGCGGTCTGATCAGAGCATCAATCCGTTCGCAGTGCGGCCATCGGATTGATCGATGCCGAGCGCAGAGCTGGCAACAGCGATGCAGCTAACGCAAGCAGCAATACGAGAACTGCCGCCGCTGACAGCACCAGCGGATTGAATGGACTCACATCGAATAGCAAGCTGCGCAGAAGATGCGCCGCGGCAGCTGCGCCCACCAATCCAATCGCGCATCCGATCGCAGCAAGTTTCGTCGCCGAAGCGAAAACAAGGCTGAGAATACCCGATCGTTGCGAACCCAGGGCCATGCGGATCGCCATTTCCTGCTCACGCAATGCCGCCGAGAACGCGACCACGCTATAGATGCCGAGCACCGCCAGCAGCACCGCAGCGAAAGCAAAGGCGGAAATAACAGCCGTATTGAACCGCCTCGGGGCTTCGCTGTCGGAGACGGTATGTTCCATGCTTTGCACCTGCGAGAGCGGCAACTGCGGGTCGATCGAACGCACAGCCGAGCGAAGTGCGTTGGTCATCTGCTCGGGCTCATTCGCAGTGCGGATCGAGATGAAGCCGGCGTTTCCATTGATATCAGTAGGGTGGCCGAGCGGACCCAGGCTCTTCTCGAATTGCTTGACCGGTTGATACCACTGCTCCTTCGAAGGATCGTCGGGCGCTCCTTCCTTCACGTCGGCGACTTCTCCTACAATCGTCATCCACGGCGTCGGCGTCTCGGGTATGCCGATACGAAAACGCTTGCCGATGGGACTACCGTCAGGCCAGAAGTGCTGTGCAAACTTATGGTTTACCAGAGCGACCAGCTGAGTGTCTGGCCTATCAGCGTCTGTGAACCGGCGCCCGGCAAGCAAGGGTATACCCATTGCTTCCAGATAATCCCCTTCGATCAGCATAGGCGTCGCGAGATTCAGGTTTGCGCCCTTTGGAGGAACATAGCCATCCACAATAAACGTGCTGCTACCGCTGCTGCCGCCCGCCGGGAGCAGTGAGGTGAGTCCGGCGGATTTTGCGCCCGGAAGCTGCTGAATCCGGCGAAGCAATTCATCGTTGAAGCTATCAGCTTGCGCCTGGGTGGAATATTGTTTGTCCGGCAGTGCGTAGCTGGCGACGAGGGTGTGATCAGGCCGGAAACCGAGATCCACTTCCCGCATCTTCTCAAAACTGCGTAACAGCAAACCGCACGTTATCAGCAGGACCAGTGTAATAGCGATCTCCGCGACCACCAATGCAGAACGCAGCCGCGCATGACCTCCGCCGGCGGTGCTCGTGCGCCCACCTTCCTTCAAAGAATCATTCACGCTGGTGCGCAAACCGGCGAATGCCGGAGCCAATCCGCAGATGATGCCCGTGAATAGCGCGAGAAACAGCGCGAAGAGGACAACTTGCCAGTTGATGCCGATTTCATTGATGCGGGGCAGGTTTTCCGGCAGGCTGGTGATTCCGACCCGCAATGCAAACTCCGCCAGCGCCAGTCCAACTAAGCCGCCAGTAACACTGAGCACAAGGCTTTCCAGCATCACCTGGCGCAGCAGCGCTCGAGCTCCCGCGCCTAAAGCCAGGCGTACAGCAATTTCCTTCCGGCGGCGAATGGCCCGCACCAGGAGCAGCCCGGCGAGATTTGCGCATGCGATCAGCAATACCACGCCGGTTGCGAAAAGCAGGGTTCGAAGCAGTTGCCGAGAATCCTGGATCGTGTCCTCGTGCAAAGAACGAACAATCCCATGAATGCGCAGGCTCGACATAAATGCCGGAAAGCTGGCCATGTTTTCTTGCGCAACGCGGTCAACATCAGTTTGCGCCTGCGCAGCGGAAATTCCCGGCTTAAGCCTTCCAATCATGTCGAAGTTCCAGCTGCCCGGTCCATCATCAGGAGTTAAGCTGAGCGGCACCCATAATTCGCTCTGGTTCAAGTGGCCGGGGACAAGCGGAAATTCGAAATTGCGCGGCATGACACCGATGACTTCGTAGGGTTTGCGGTCGAGAAGAATCTTCGAGCCGAGTACGTTCCGGTCGCCGTGCATTCGATCATGCCACAGGGCGTAACTGATCACCGCAACCTGTTCCTTCTGCTCATCTTCTCGCTGCGTGTAATAACGACCCATGATCGGCTGCACTTGCAACGCTCCAAACACGCCTGCGCCCGTACGCGACGCGTTGATCTGCGCAGGATCGCCAATCCCTGATAGCTCATAGGTCATCCGTCGAAATCCACCCAGACTTTCAAACGCGTGCGTGTCGCGCAGATAGTTTGGGATCTCAGGCCCGGTAATACCGGCTTCGCCACTCGTTCCTACGTCAGCGCCCTGAATCGTGTCCGACACCCTAACCAGCCGCTCCGACTGCGGGAATGGCAACGGCCTCAAGATCACGCATTCCACGATGGAGAAGATGGCAGTCGTGGCTCCGATTCCGAATGCCAACATCAATACGGCAGTCAGAGAGAAGCCAGGCGACTTCATCAAGTGACGGAAGGCAATGCGGACATCATTCAAGCGCATACGGTCGCACTCCTGTAGGCAGGAAATCAGAACAGTAAGAGCACATCCTTAGCCAGATACGATCCGAACTAAGTGCTTGTTCCGTTTACAGGAATGGGCTGTTGAGGAAATCTGGCTGTCCGGATTCGAAATTATCCGTCCGCGAGCGGACAGTGATCTGGAGGCTGATCTAAAAATTTCCCCTCGGCTTTGCGCACTTTGCGCCCTTTGCGGATTAAAGGTTTTGGTTTGGAGTCATTCCGGCAAAAGCTTGAACCGCAAAGATCGCAAAGCCCGATGCCAAGAGAAAGAGCACCAACAACACAAACCAAGCGCCATTCCGTTTACACCAATGGGTTTAGTGAAGAACATCTCGAGTCCGGATTCGAAAACTATCTGTCGGCTTTGCGCACTTTGCGTCCTTTGCGGTTAAAGGCTTTGTTTTGGGTCGGGGCGGCAAAAAGCCTGAACCGCAAAGAACGCGAAGCCCGATGCCAAGAGAAAGAGCACCAACAACACAAACTAAGCGCCATTGCGTTTAGACGAGTGGTGTAGTGAGGAGTACCCCGCGTCCGGATTCGAAAACTATCTGTCGGCTTTGCGAACTTTGCCCCCTTTGCGGTTAAAGGCTTTGTTTTGGGGTCGGGGCGGCAAAAAGCCTGAACCGCAAAGAACGCGAAGCCCGATGCCAAGTTTAGTGAAGAACATCTCGAGTCCGGATTCGAAAACTATCTGTCGGCTTTGCGCACTTTGCGTCCTTTGCGGTTAAAGGCTTTGTTTTGGGGTCGGGCGGCAACCGCAAAGATCGCAAAGAAGAACGGGGAGAATTAAAACGCGCGGTTACTGCGGCGTGTCGAGAGGATGTTTCGCCTTCTCGTAAAACTCATTTTGCAGCTTCAGACTTTCGTTGTCGGCCTTTACGGACTGGATGACTTTGACTAGCGTGCTGATCCACCAGTTCATCTGGAACTCGCCAAGATCTTTGGTCGCGGCACTGCCGTCGCCGGAATAGTGGTTGGGAAAACGCGCGTACCACCAGATGCCGGTGTACACGTCGTCAGGCAAATTCACGCGATGCTGGTCAGCACCGGACTCGCGATTAGCGCGGTCCTGGTGCACCGTGTCCGGACGGGCGATCATCATCTTCGAGGTTTCGCTTTCGCCGGCGTGCATGTCCATGGACGTTTTCTTCGGCGGTCCTCCAGACTCAGGGCTGCGCTGATCGAAAACGTAAACCACGTAGTCGTGAGGCTGATCCATCTGCGCCTGCGCGAAGAAAGGAAGGAGGTGCTCATTGCCGCCATGCCCATTGACGATAATGATTTTTTTGCAGCCGTTTCGCCCCATCTCGTCGGTGGTTTCCTGCAGCAGTTGCAGTTGAAGATCAGCGCTGTAGGCAACTGTTCCGGGCTGATGTTTGGCCTCGAATATCTGGCCAAAATAATATTCCGGAAAAACGACGGCGTATTCCTGCTCGGCGGCGTGCAGCGCGGCATAGCGGACGTCCAGCAGGTCGGTGCCCAGCGGAAGATGCGGCCCGTGCTTCTCCAGGATTCCGAACGGCAAAACACAAGTGCCACCGGATTTCTGAATCCCTTTGGCGAAGTCCTCTGCCGTCAGCTCTTCCCAGTGGACGGAGAGCTTTTGCTGGCTGGATGCGATGCAATTTAGGAGTGCGATGAAGATAATTAGTGCAAATTTCCGCATGGGCTTACCTCAGCGGCAAATTCTAGCACTGTGCGAGGATTTGACAGACAATCCCGAAACGAGTTTTTGGTTTACTCAGCGCGATGGGTGAAATATAAAAGAACGGCAGTCAACGCTGCGACGCCAAACGCATCGAGCCAACTCTCGCCAGTCTTCCTGAAATAATTCCAGCATGCGGTAACGATCAAGATCAAGACGAACTCGACTGAGGAAGTTTTAAGAGGCGACAGTCGCCCACTTCGTTTGTCGCCATCAGTAACACCCCGTCTTCGCTCTTACGCCGGCAGTTGCTTCAACAACCCTTTCGCTCTCCTGAACCAGGGCCGCTCGCGCCGCTTGAGGTATCCCGGCAGAGTCGGTTTTTTGGCGAGAACTTTTTGCGCCCACTCACGGGCTTCGGCGTTGCGTCCTTCTGATGCGAGAAAGCTGGCATAGTTGAGATACGTCTCAGAGATCGTAGAAATTTGGATGGTTTTCTGGAACAGCGCGTCAGCTTTCTCCGCCTGGCCCAGTTTCGCGTAGGTGTGGGCGAGCAGGCCTGAGGCGCGATAGAAGTCGTACTTGGGGTCTTTAGCGACAACGCGTTCGAGATCAGGCAAGGCAGCGGGAAAATCCCCCAGTTCGATTTCGGCCAGGCCGCGGCGGTAGAAAGGGTCCGGCGAGTCAGTGCGCGACGAGATGGCCTTGTTGTAGCAGTCGCGCGCCCGCTGGTACTTCCCTTCTTCCAGATAAAGGTCGGCCAACTCCTCGTAGTTCCCCGCCGAAGGATTGTCGAGCACGATGGCTTCGAGTTCGCGGATACGGCGGCGGCGTGGGAAGACCTTTAGCGTCCCGCGCAACAAGCCGAAGTCAGGCAAAACCTCGACAAAGATGTAAACGATAGCGCCGAGGCTGCCGCCGATCAGGATGACATAGAGCCAATAGGTCTCCGGGCGGCGGCGGATGAAGTGAACGATGGCAATCCCTTGGAGGATGAAGTTCCAGGGGAACAGAAATGAGTAGAGCCCCAGCATGTGGCGAAAATATAACAGTGGCCAGTGGGCAGTGGCTAGTGATTAGTGGGCAAGGCGGTAACGGTGGTTTCCGAAGCTGGGGCGCCTGAAGTCGGCCCTCCGAATGAGCAATGCCAGCCAGTACACTCAGGCCAACAGCTTGAAAGCAGGTTCCTCGACTCGTAGCACGATTTCGCCAGCGAATCGTGTGGCATCGCTCGAAATGGAAACCTTGGGGGGTCGGCAGTTTTCAAATGACTTCGCAGCGATCTCTGACCACTGATTTACAATTCCAGCAGTGACTCCCCCCATCCGTCTTTTAGCCATCGATATTGACGGCACCCTGCTGAATTCCCAGTTTCAAATTGCGCAAGCGGACATTGCCGCGCTGCGGCGCGCCCACGAATCGGGGGTTGAAGTCATGCTGGTCACCGGACGGAGGCATGCTTTTGCAATGCCCATGGCCGAACAGCTCGGATTCGACTTGTGGCTGATCAGTTCCAATGGCGCTGTGACGCGCTCGCTGGGCGGCGAGAGCTTTCATCGCGACTTGTTGCCCGCCCAGACGTGCCGCGTACTCTGCTCGGCGATGCGCGATTTCCGCGGCAACATGGTCATTACATTCGACCAGGAGACCAAAGGCGCGCTGGTGCTCGAGCGCATGGACGAACTTACCACCAGCATCCAGCGCTGGCTGGAAAAGAACATGCAATACATCGACTTCGTGATTCCGATTGAACAGGCGCTCACCACTGATCCCGTACAGGCGATGTTCTGCGGCACGATCACGCGCATGTGCGAGGCTCTCGATCAACTCGAGGGTAGCGGACTGCTGCAGCATACAACCGTTCTGCGCACGGAATACCCACTGCGCGACCTGACCATTGTGGACGTGCTCAATCGCGATTGCTCCAAAGGACATGCGGTTTCGCGCTGGGCGGCGCATCGCGGCATCGCCCGGGAGCAGGTCATGGCCATCGGTGATAACTACAACGACGTTGAAATGCTTGCCTTTGCAGGGCAGCCGTTTATCATGGGGAATGCGTCGGAAGAGCTGAAGGCGCGCGGCTGGCCGGTCACGCTGTCGAACGACCAATGCGGAGTCGCCGCTGCAATCGACCGAGTGCTCGATAGTTCAGAGTTTTCAACCGACCGGGCTGAAAGTAAATCTGGCGTCCTGACTTAAGGCCATTGAAACTCGCCCTCCAATTCGCCATCGCGATCATGATGATGGGAGCCGTCACGGCACAAGGGACCGATCTGGCCATTTTGCGCAACGGAAATTCCATTCGTCACGAACGCAGACAGGTTGTCGGCCCGATTACCAGGCTTTATTTGAGTGACTCCAGCGACGGATACATAGAAATTCCTACCGATCAGATTGAACGATTCGAGCGAGATACGGCTCCCTCCCCTGCGCGTTCGGTTGCCATCGCGAAAACTGAAGCGAAACCGGCGCCGAGGGCGGCAACGCCCGCCATTTCTGCTGCGCAAGCCACCGCCGTCACTCGGGCCGAGTTGAACTCGATGGTTGCCGGAGCCGGTGTACGCCATCAGATCGATCCCGACTTCATCAACAGCGTGATTCGCGCCGAGAGCGGATTTCACAGCAACGCCGTATCGAAAAAGGGCGCGCAGGGACTGATGCAGCTGATGCCGGGAACCGCATCACAATTAGGCGTCGCGAATTCGTTCGATCCGAATTCGAATGTCGAAGGTGGTACCCGATATCTGCGTGAACTGCTGGAGAAGTACAATTATGACCCGGTCAAGGCGCTAGCCGCGTACAACGCGGGCTCGAAGCGCGTGGACCAGTATCATGGCGTGCCTCCGTATTACGAGACGCAGGCCTACATTGCCCGCATTATCCGCGATTACAACCGGCAGAAAATTGCCGAAAACCCGGCTCTGGGAAAGAAGACTAAGGTAGCCGCGCAGAGACCTGCGCCTGCGCGAAGTTCCCGCAAAGCTGTCGCAAAGCAACCCACCCCCCGAAAAACGCCGGCCCAGGCAGCGAGCACCGCTGACCCTGCACCTGGCATCTCAGTGCAGCAACAGGCCTCCCGTTGACACTTCACTCTCGATGAACAAGAAAAAAACCTTCATTTATACCGTCGCCGTCCTTCTCCTCGGCGCTCTGTTTTATACGCAGTTCCGGACATGGCGCGGATTTGATTGGAGCGCATTCGGGAAAGAGACGGCAAACGTAAAGTCTCATTTGCTGAACGTTCTTCTGGGCGTGGCATGTACCTATTTCGCCTATGTTTTGCGGGCAGTGCGATGGAAGATATTTTTGCGCCCCGTCAAAGAGACCTCCAGCCGTGAACTGTTGGCGCCAACAGTCATAGGATTCACTGGACTGTCGCTGCTCGGGCGTCCCGGAGAATTCATCCGCCCCTACCTGATCGCGAGACGCGTAAACCTGAGCTTTTCGTCTCAGATTGCGGTGTGGACGGTCGAGCGAATCTTTGACGTAGGCTCTTTTGGCGTGCTGTTCACCATCGCCCTGCTGAATCCTGAAACCCGGTCGCTACTTAGCGGTTTTCACGTCGGAAGGTTTGCACTGCTTGCCTTGGCAATCGGGATCTCATGTCTTGTGTTGCTGGTGATGAAAGGCGAGTCTCTGGCTGCCTGGATAGCAAAGCGGTTTTCCGGCTTCGCTCCGAGACTTGGAGAACTGGCAGCTGCCCGAATTCGGGAATTCAGCAGCGGGCTGAATACAATCCATGACGCGACTTCTTTCGCACAGCTGGTGGTTGTCTCCGTGGTCATGTGGACGATGATCGCCCTGGCATATTGGCAGGTAATGTTGTCCTACGGGGTGGCTGTCCTCGATCGGCCGAAACAGATTCCGTTGGTGATGGCCTCCAGCATGTTGGGATCGGTAATTCAGCTCCCGGGGGTTGGCGGAGGCTCCCAGCTGGCCACCATATTTACAATGCAAAAGATCCTGAGCGTACCCCGTGAGCTTGCCGTCAGTTGCGGCCTGCTGCTATGGGCTGTGACCTTCATGTCGGTTATTCCCTGGGGACTGTTTCTCGCCCATCGCGAACGATTGTCGCTGCGGAGGCTGTCAGCTGAAAGCCAGGCAGAGGAACAGCAGGAGATTGAAGGATCAGTTGTTCACAGAAGATCGGGACCCTAATTCACCAGCTCCATCTCTTCTTCAGCGAGAAGCTGGAGCTCCATCCAGCCTTCGACCGGGAGGGCGTCAAGCGGTAAGCCATTCTGCCACATGCTGAAGCGCAGGCGCAGTTTGCTGGTGGAAATCGAATCGGCGCTGCCGGGTTTCGGGGGGACAGCGTAGAGCATTGCGAGCGGAAGTCTCAATTGAAATGTCCCGCCCATCGCTACGCCGATTTGTTGCGTATCGAGTTCCTCCAGCCCATCCGCCAACCTGACCCGAACAATTTTCGCGCCCCCGATTTCCACATTCAATCGCAATGCGCGACGTGCGCGGCTCGAAGTTTCAGTCCAGGACTCAAGGTTCACCACGATTTCAAAAACGCCCTCAACATTGTCGGCGAAATCAATTCGGCCATAAACATTACTTTCATCGATGCCGGCGTAGATCGAGTCGAGCAGAAACACTTTGCCGTGCATCGAACCAGAACTGCGGTCCGCTGAATAGTGAGCGGCGCCCATCCACTCGAAGTAACGAACGGTCTTGCCGTCGATGAGTGGATGGATGTAGTGCGTCTGCGGCTGGAAGACTGGCTGCACCACTCCCTGCATGATGGGCTGAGCAAGATAATCGGGCGGCGTGGCGCCCAACATCTGGTAAACATTTGAGAGATGCTTGCGGTAGAGCTCGTCAAATTCGCGGTCGTTGGCAGAGTGATGTTCCGGGCCATACCACCAGTTCCAATCGCTGCCTTCGGCGATGAGCAACTCTTCAAACGCAGTCTTTTGCTGCTCTGCAGAGCAGCTCCCAGACGCCTGCGCGTAGAAATTGCGCGCATGATAAAGGTAATCCCACGAGCGGTTGTCCTCGGGGGCGCCAATCCAAACATTGAAGTTGGCATTAATCCACGATCCCGGCACAAGCGAGTTCAACACGTTCACGTTCTTGTGGCGCGCAATTGCTTCTGAAACCGTGACTGCCTCAACGTCCGGCGAACGTTGCAATGCATCGTAAAAGCGGCGCAGGAACTCGCGGCCAGATTCGGGATAGTACTCCCACGCGTTTTCTCCATCAAGAATAATCGGAACAACCGCATCAGCGCCGGCGCGAAGTACAGGCTCGGCAGACTCACGGATGTTGCGCATCAGATGGTCAGCGGCTTCCTGAGGTGGCATGCCGGAATAGACGAAGCCGATCAGGTCAGAAATTGCATGATCGCGAAAAATCAAATTCATTTTGGCTCCGCCATTCTCATATAGATGAATGGTGTAAAGCTTTGCGGCTGCGGCGTCCGAAAGCCGGCCATGGCCGTCGCGAGAAAAAGGCATGCCCAGGGTTCGGGACAGGACACCTTCATCAGTCGCCATCCATTGCACGCCGAGATCGGCGCCTATCGCCATCACTTCTTCTGATACGCTGCCTTCAGAGGGCCAAACCCCGCGCGGGGGCGCTCCGAAAACTCTTTCATGCAGATCGAGGCCGCGCTGCAACTGTTCGCGCGCATCCTTTGAGTGGCGGAAGCGGTTGTGTGGCAGCGGCAATCCTGCGGTAGAAACCGCGCCCTGATTTGTGTCGCACACCAACGGCAGAATCGGATGATAGAAAGCCGAAGTCGAAATCTCGATTCTTCCCTGCCTCGCCGCTTCCGCATGAGCGGGGATGACGCGCTTGATCAGATCACCCTGGCGCTCGATCACGAAACGCTGATCGTTAAGAGAAAAACCGCGTCCCTTGGTGACCAGCGCGGCGACGTCAGGTTCCTGCAAGAAGAATTCGTCGAACCAGGCCAACTGAGAAAGCACTTGCAGATCCGTGAAATCCTGCGCCTGAAAGAATTTCTCAGCCTTCTCGGGGGCTGAGCCGGCGCTCTGAAACCTTTCCCAAAGTTCGGCGTACCGGGGGTAACGACCGATCAAATGAATGGGATTTGCCTGAAACAAATATTGCAGCGCGAAGCGGCGTTCCGCCTGTGTAAGGTCCTTGGCCGGGCGCGAAGCCACGGTGAGAAATGGATCATGGGCAGCGCCACTCTCGTAATCCTGAATTTGCGATATCAAAGACGGAACAAGATTGAAGGTTTGGTGGACGTCAGGAAACTCTTCCAGCAGTTTGACCATCCCGTAGTAGTCTTTCAAGGCATGCAACCGGACCCAGGGGAGGCGATACTCTCCCGTGACTAAGTCTTTGTAGTAGGGCTGATGCTGGTGCCAGAGGACGACGACGCGCAAAACAGGCATGGGCAGGCGAGTTTCCTGATTACAATGAGATTTGTATGCAGTCTAGCATGTGCGAAAGATCCGTCAGCAGCCCGCATTCAGCGTCGGAAGGTCGTACTAAATCTGATTACTAAATGCTAATCTCGACAGGATGACTTCCAAGAACCTCACTCTCGCGTCGGTCCGCCACGATGCCAGCCTGCTATCGCAGGACGATCTCTATCTGTTCAACGAAGGGCGGAATTACCGGGCCTACAACCAGCTTGGGGCTCGCCTGGCAATGGTGGGCGGCGAGGCCGGAGCCAACTTCAGCGTGTGGGCGCCGAACGCGCAAAAAGTTTCGGTTGTCGGAAGTTTTAACGATTGGAGCAACAACGCGCACTCGCTCGAACCACGCGGCAGTTCGGGGATATGGGAAGGATTCGTTCCGTCGGTCGGTAAAGGCGCTCTGTACAAATACCACATTGTTTCCAACAACCACGGGCACGTCGCGGATAAAGCTGATCCTTTCGGCATCTATCATGAAAAGCCGCCGAGAACAGCATCAGTGGTCTGGGACTTGGAATATCAGTGGTCTGACGAAGCCTGGATGAAGGCGCGCGCTGGACGGCAGTCATTGCACGACCCGATTTCGATTTACGAAGTCCACATGGGTTCTTGGATGCGAGTTCCGGAGGAGCACGACCGGTCGCTGACTTATCGGGAAGTTGCGCCCAAACTTGCCGACTACGTCGAGCGGATGCAGTTCACTCACGTTGAGCTGCTGCCCATTATGGAGCACCCCTTCTACGCCTCATGGGGATATCAGACGACAGGCTATTTCGCTCCGACGTCACGTTACGGCACGCCTCAGGATTTCATGTACTTCATCGACTACCTGCACCAGCGCGGGATTGGAGTGATCCTCGACTGGGTGCCGTCGCACTTCCCTTCCGATGCCCACGGACTCGCCTATTTCGACGGCACGCATTTGTTTGAGCATGCCGATTGGCGCCTGGGGTTTCATCCCGACTGGAACACTTACATTTACAACTACGGCCGCAACGAGGTGCGCAGCTTTCTGCTGTCGAGCGCCATGTTCTGGCTGGATAAGTATCACGTGGACGGTTTGCGTGTGGACGCCGTGGCTTCAATGCTGTATCTCGATTATTCCCGCCGCGACCACGAATGGATTCCCAACAAATACGGCGGCCGCGAAAATCTCGACGCGATCGAATTTCTGCGCCAGCTAAACCTCGAGGCCTATAAGGAGTACCCGGGGATTCAGACCTATGCCGAGGAATCGACGGCGTGGCCGATGGTTTCGAAGCCGGTGTATCTGGGTGGCCTGGGTTTTGGATTGAAGTGGGACATGGGATGGATGCACGATACGCTGGCGTATTTCTCACATGAGCCCATTCACCGCCAGTTCCATCACAGCATGCTTACCTTTCGCATGCTGTACGGTTTCACCGAAAACTTTGTGCTGCCGCTCTCGCACGACGAGGTAGTGCACGGCAAAGGTTCGATTGTCGGCAAGATGCCGGGAGATGAGTGGCAGAAATTCGCCAACCTGCGCCTGCTCTACGGCTACATGTTTGCGCAGCCAGGAAAAAAATTGCTCTTTATGGGCGACGAGTTCGGCCAGGTGCGTGAATGGGGACACGACATGAGCCTGGAGTGGCACGTCTTGCAATATCCCGTGCATTCAGGCGTACAGAAATGGGTGACTCAATTGAACCGCGCCTATCGCGAGCAGCCGGCGCTGCACGAAATCGAGAACGATCCGTCAGGCTTCGAGTGGGTAGACTGCAACGACACAGCCGCGAGTGTGATATCACTTCTCCGCAAAGGACGCCGTCCGCAGGACATGATTCTGGTTGTTTGCAATTTCACTCCGGTGCCGCGAGAGAATTACAGAATCGGCGTCCCTACCGGAGGTTACTGGCGCGAACTGCTGAACAGCGATGCTGCCGAGTATGCCGGCAGCGGCATGGGAAATATGGGCGGAGTAAACGCCGATGAAGTGCCCACGCACGGCCGTCCCTATTCGCTGTCGCTGACGCTGCCGCCGCTGGGGATTTTGTTTTTCAAGGCCGGATAAATCAAGATCGATCGAGTTTCCTTCGTGTACCTTCGTGCCCTTCGTGGTTGCCGTATTTGGCATAACTGAACAAGCACGACGAAATGCACCCTGACTCTATGCCCACCACTGGAGAGCGATTCGAACGTGCAGTCGCGATCATGGCGCGATTGCGCGGGCCTGACGGCTGTCCGTGGGACCGCGAGCAGAGCTTCGACTCCATCAAGCCCTACACGGTAGAAGAGACGTACGAAGTCCTCGAAGCCATAGACAATCGCGATTGGCATGAATTGCCCGGCGAACTGGGCGATCTGCTGCTGCAAGTTCTTTTCTATTCCCAGATGGCGCAGGAAGAGAACCGCTTTTCGATTGACGATGTTCTTGACCGGCTGTCGAACAAGCTCATTAACCGCCATCCGCATGTGTTCGGCGATGTGACTGCCGAAACGTCTGCCGAAGTTCTGCGCAACTGGGAAGCCCTCAAAGCGGAAGAAAAGAAGGCGAGACTCGGGGCTGACGCCGGCAAGTCTCCGGGCGCGGAGAATCAGGAGTCTCTGCTGGCTGGAGTCTCATCCGCCATGCCAGCCCTGCTCGAAGCTCACAAACTCAGCTCCCGTGCGGCGCGCATAGGATTCGACTGGCCGGAGATCGGCGGATTGTTTGACAAGCTGTCTGAGGAAACACGTGAGTTGCAGGACGAATTGAAGCGGATACCCACGCCAACGATCTCATCGACAGAAAGCGTCGCGGGATCAGGCAAACCGCAGGTTCCGGAGCAACTCCGCCACAGGCTTGAAGAGGAAGTCGGCGACCTATTTTTCGTGTTGGTGAACATTGCCCGCTATCTTTCCCTCGATTCCGAATCAGCGCTGAAGAAGGCCAACCGGAAATTCAGGCGTCGCTTCCAGTGGATGGAAGAGCAGTTGCGAGTCTCTGGCCTTGCACCGCAAGATGCGAGCATGGAGGAACTGGAGTCACTGTGGCAGAAAGCCAAAGAACACGAGCAAACCCCTGCACCAGCGGCTCACAATCAATGAGAATCGAATCCATCACGCTGCGCGAGCTGCATCTTCCCCTAAAGCATTTTTTCGAAACCAGTTTTGGCCGAACCGAGAGTAGGCGCGTGCTGCTGCTGACTGCTGTCTGCGATGGGGTTGAGGGCTGGTCGGAATGTGTGGCCAGCGAAGGCCCGTTTTTCAGCTATGAATGGATTGAAACCGCATGGGCGACACTGCGTGATTTTCTTGCTCCCACATTGATGGGCACGGAGCTTAGCCGCGCGGGCGATGCCGCCGCCCTGCTCGCACGCGTGCGCGGCCACAACATGGCTAAAGCAGCGATCGAAAATGCCCTGTGGGATGCTGAAGCCAAGCAGAAAAACCTTCCGCTCTGGCAGTTGCTTGGAGGCACGCGAAAAGAGATCGCATGCGGAGTTTCCATCGGCATTCAGAATTCGCACGATCAGTTGCTGGAAAAAATCGAGACGGAGCTTGCCGCGGGTTATCAGCGCATCAAGGTAAAGGTGAAGCCGGGCTGGGACATCGAAGTGCTGGCAAAAGTGCGCCAACGCTGGCCGGATATCCTTCTCAGTTGCGATGCCAACTCGGCCTATCGCCCGAGCGATCTTGAACGCCTGCGCCGGTTCGACGATTTCAATCTACTGATGATCGAGCAGCCTTATTGGGACGACGATATCGTCCAACATGCCAAACTGCAGCGCGAATTGAAAACCTCGATCTGCCTCGACGAATCCATTCGCAGCGCCCGCGATGCGGAATCTGCAATCGAAATCGAAGCCTGCCGCATCATCAACATCAAAGTCGGGCGCGTCGGCGGCTTCAGCGAAGCCATTGCGGTCCACAATGCCTGCCAGCGGCGCAACATCCCGGTGTGGTGCGGCGGCATGCTGGAGACCGGAATCGGACGTGCTCACAACGTTGCGCTTTCAACCTTGCCGAACTTCCTTCTTCCGGGCGACGTTTCTGCTTCGCAGCGTTATTGGACCGAAGACATTGTTGAACCGGAAATCCAGGTCACCCCTCGTGGAACGATCGGTGTCAGCGGCGCGCCAGGAACGGGTTACGAGGTCAAAAAAGACCTGATTGAAAAGTTGACGGTCCGGAAAGACGTCGTCCGCGGACAGGCCGTCTCCGCCTAGCGAGCCTGGTTTTGCGGCCTACCCACCGTCCGTCCGTGATCTCTCTCCAGATGAATTGTCGCCATTGACGATCGGCCTGATCCGAGCCGCCTCTTTCTTTAGCAATTCAACTGCTTGCGCGAAGCTCAAGTCCTTCGGGACTGGGCGAAATCCGGAGAAAATATCACTGGAACGAATGTTCAGTTTCTTGAACAGCAGAATCTTTCCGGTAAATGCCAGTTCCATTCGCGTCAGCTCCCATTGCTTATTTCCAACGTCTGCCTGCTGCACGACAAAACGGCCACCGCTATCGAGATGGCCTAGAATGCCCCATCCGAAGCCCACGTCCTTTTCCAGCGTTCCATTTATTTCCGCGATCCGCTTCTCGTTGGCGTCCACCAACAATGTTCCCGCCATTCCAGTCAATACCTGCTCCACTCGAGTTGGCGGATCGTAGGCTGGGTTGGGCCTGAACTTCAAGCGCACCAGCCGATCTCCCGGACGTCCAACGCCGATGCTTCCCTCCTGCGTTCCGTCAGCCTGGTACAGGAAGGCATCGGGCAATGCCTTGAGAATTCGCAGGGTCCGGTCAGTGTCTTCTTTCTCCTGTTTGCGCTTGTGATTGAGCTCGTCCGGATTTCGAACATAATTTTCCAGACGCGCCTGCTCGGCCTGTTGCTCCTGTGGGCTTAGCGGATGGCCGTCTTTCAAAATGATGATTCCGGCGGTGGCGTCTCGCGCCTCAACAACCAACTTCGTCTCGGAAATATGCGGGGTCCTTCTCTCATCTCTGAACATGAAATGCTGCCCATTGGCAGAGGCTTCATTCTGGACCGCTTGCCGAACCAGCTCCGCAGGCGGGAGGCGCGGATTATCTCTGCCGACTGCCGGCGGAGCGACCGCGAATGAGGCCAGGGTCGAAATGTACCCCAGTAACAGGATATTTCGAGTTGTCACTCAGGCCATTCTAGTCCGAAGCCGGAGCTCTGCTATTTTTGCTGGTGCTCAGTTTTAGACTCAGGCCATTCAGTGAATCACAGCACGCATGTCTCACCGCGCTCAAGTAATAGGCTTGATCGGGCGGAAGATGGTTTACAATCCTTTGTCATTAGCAGTAGCGGCCCTCGCGGAGGCAATCCATGAGTTTGACATCGTCAGAATTCGCTCACATTGGGAAGTCGGTCTGCATCAAAGGAGAGCTCTCCGGAAGCGAGGATATTTACGTGGACGGCCAGGTCGAGGGTAGTATTCAGCTCTCCGGTAACAGCCTGACTATCGGGCCAAATGGACGCGTGCGCGCCAATATAACGGCCAAAAATGTGAACATTGGCGGATCGCTCGACGGCAACATTCAAGCCAGCGAGCGCAGTGAATTTCGCAAGACCGCAGTGGTAAATGGCGATGTCCAGTCGCGACGGATCGCCATCGAGGAAGGCGCCTTTTTCAAAGGCAAACTGGAAATAGTGCCAGAAAGCAAGCCTCAACCGAGCGCGGCTGCGGTAGCGGCCTCGGCGTCCACTGGGGCGCCGGTTACGACAGTACCAGCCTCCGAACAAACCAAGTGATCTGGCCTTTGCGGCGCACAGCATTTATAGTGGGCTATAGTTATTTTCCCAGCGATTGGTACCCGTTGGGAATGCAGCGGCCGGAAATCCCGCCGACTGCAAGTCCGCAATTCTCATGAAATTCTTTCGCAGCACGCCGGCAGAGCCGCCGGCGCCGAAAACTCCACAGCGCATGAGCCGCCGGTCGAGCGCCATGGCCGAACTCTCGCGCATCTTCAAATCCGAAGATCCGCTTTGTGTGTTCGATATCGGGGCGACCTCTGCCAGCAATATTCGCTTCTTCACCCAGCGCGGACATCGAATCTATAGCCAGGATCTGCTGGAGGCTTCGACCGATCCGGAATTGATGGTCAAAGGCGAGCAAGGCCAACTTGTAGTGGACAGCAAGAAATTTCTGGAAGAGAACCTTGCTTATCCAAACGCTCACTTCGATATCGTGTTTTGCTGGAACCTGGCCGACTACATGGACGAGGGCCTGGTGAAGCCGGTTATCGGACGCCTGTGGTCAATGATGAAACCCGGCGGGCAGTTGCTGGCATTCTTTCACACCCGTGAGGCAGGCCCGGACGCACCCTATTTCCGTTATCACCTGACCGAAGGCGCCGACCTCGAAATGCACACCTTGAATGCCAAACGTGATCCCCGGAGTCCCGCAGCGGCAAAGCCGCGTGCTCTGCAACGCGTCTTCAATAATCGCCACATCGAGACTTTGTTTCGCGACTTCGCATCGATCAAATTCTTTCTCTCCCGCGACAATATCCGCGAAGTGCTGGTGATTCGTTGAAATTTGCCGCTATCCGCTAGCGGGTCATTCTGACCAAGTGCCGCGTAATCGCCGGCGTTCTCTGGAGAATTGACATCACGGGACGGCGCACCAGGCCGGGAAGCTTAAGGAAGTTACGCAGGTGGGACGAGGCTCGAAACACCGGTGCAAACTGGCGGCGATATTGGCTGGCATATTCTGCGGCCGCCATTTTGAGAGTGCATTCGCCGGTGAAGAGCGGGCCAAGGCACTCTGCCGCCAGTGTGCCGCTTCGCAGGGCGAGTGAGATGCCGTCACCGATGAAGGGATCCACGAAAGTGGCCGAGTCGCCAGCTTGCAAGATGTCACCCTGCACAGGCTCCGGTTCGTGAAAAATCAGCGGCGAGGTGCTGACCGGCTGCATGACGGGCTCCCAATTCCGGCTGCGCGCGTATAAAGCCGGATGACATCGAAAAATCTTGGCCAGGTCGGTGGCGACATCGGCTTTCACCATGGCGCATGCGTTGATAATCCCTTTCGATCCCTTCACCGGTGCACTGACCGGTTGTACTCCGCAATATCCTCCAGGGAAAAAGTACAGGTCCACCGATGCCGCCGCGGCTGCTTCGCGAAAATGGGCCTTTACTCCAATCCAGCGGCTATTCGCGGCACGCGCGCGGGTGGATGGGGCGGTAAGGAAAGACCAGCGGCCGGTGGCGTTGACCAGGGCTCGGGCTTCGAATGCGCCCGATTGTGTCGCCACTTGGAAGAGTCGGGGACCACTGCGCGCCACCGACTTCACCGTGCAGTCTTCTAACGCGTCTACTCCGCTCTGAATCGCGGAGTTCCACAACGCAGCATCGAGATCATAGCGGGCAATGCTTGCTGCGGGAGGATTGATCTCGGCCGGAATCTCCGCTCCGTCGGCAAAGATTCGACCGGTCGAGATACGCGGCGCGGTTGTCATTAACGTGCGAAAATCGGCTGCTAGTAGAGTCTCGAGAAGTTCGAGTGACTCCGCTGAAACAAACTCGCCGCAGACTTTATGTCGAGGAAAATGCCCTCGCTCCAGCAGCAGGACACCTGCACCCCCTCGCGCCCTCGAAATCGCGGCTGCGCAACCGGCGGGCCCGCCCCCGATTACAATCAGGTCATAAATCATGCCTGCGGGTCGCTTCCCTTCCAGGCAATCACGCCCATGCGATAAAAGTAGTGCGTCTGCGCGTCTACGCTGGCCACACCTGCGGCGCGAAAAAACTGTTTCATCTCGTCGATGGTGTAGGCCTGACGCACGGATGCCGGCGCATCATTGCGCGTCAGACGGCTGCGATACAGCGGCTTCCCTGCGTAAGCAAATGCCAGGTGCAGAGGACTGCGCACCAAATCGTGCACCAGGACAGCGTGGCGGCATACGCGGAGACTTTCGCGGGCAAACGTCGTGACATGATCCGGCGATAAGTGGTGGACGAAGAGGGAGCACGAAATCAGGTCGAAAGCCGAGTCGGGGAACGGAAGGCTGAGAGCATCGGCAACGACGGCTCTGCTGAAAGCATTCGGCTCGTGTGGGCCAAGATGCTCGTGTGGGTCGGACATTCTTGTCCGACGCTTTTGATTTTGATCTTGCTTTTGATCTTGAGCCCCAACCCCAACACCAACGGCGTCGGACAAGAATGTCCGACCCACACGAGCATCTTGGCCCACGCGAGCATTAGCCGGGCTGGCCGAGGAGTTTCCGTTGTGATCTGAAGTCGCAAGCGCGGGAAGGTGCGAGGGAGCGCGGTCTAACAAGGTTATGTTCAACCGGACTCCGTTGCTTTGCAAGCTGGTGCAGACGGCTTGCATTAAAGAACCGTCGCCGGCCGCAACTTCCAGGAGGGAGAATTCTGATTTGCCGGTCTTGCGGGCGACCGTCTGAATCAGGGCGCGGGTAGTGGCAATGCCTCCAAACCAGCGGTTGAACCAGCGCAGGTCGAGCAGCGAATCAGCAACTTCCTTCGGAGTACCGGAGTCATCGTCCAGTAGTTCGTGCGTGGGCCGTCGCTGCATGGGCTGGATTGTAAAGGATTGAGTGTGCAGGCATGTCAGGATTGGCTGACAATTGACCCGCGACACAGCTACTTCTCTTCCGCGGATGAACACAGATGACGCGGATTAAGTAAGCGAAAGAGCGCAGAAATAAAAATCACTTTAGAAAGCGTGCCAGCTCGCACTTTTAAGATCTTAGATCCGCGTCATCCGTGTTTATCCGTGGAAAAGAAGTTTTTCGCTACACCTCAGCCAACTCTTCTTCCAGCAACTGTTTGTTGTAGAGGTCGGTGTAGTAGCCATTCAGAGCGATAAGTTCTTCGTGCGACCCCAGTTCGACAATCCTCCCGCCGTGAAGGACTGCGATTCGGTCGGCATTACGAACCGTCGAGACACGATGCGAAATGAATATCGTCGTCCGTCCGTGCATGACTTCACGGAGATGATTCAGAATCTTGTCCTCGGTCTGCGTGTCCACGCTGGAGAGAGCGTCATCCAGAATCAGAATTCGGGGATTGCGAATGAGCGCGCGGGCAATAGCGGTACGCTGCTTCTGCCCGCCTGAGAGCGTGATTCCGCGCTCACCCACCAGAGTCTTGTACTTGTCAGGGAAGCCTTCGATATCGGTGGCGATATTCGCCGCTTCTGCTGCCCAACTCACTTCTTCGTCGCTGGCCTTCTGCACGCCAAAGGCGATGTTTTCGCGGATGGTTTCACTAAACAGAAATGTTTCCTGCGGCACGAAGCCGATGTCCTGGCGCAGGTCGGCGAGAGCGTATTCGCGGACAGGTTTGCCGTCGATTAGGACCATGCCAGATTCCGTATCGTAGATTCGCGGGATCAGGCTGACCAGCGTGGTTTTGCCTGAGCCCGTTGGCCCGACGATCGCTAGACTGCTTCCTGCCGGGATGTGCAGGTTGACGTCATGCAATACGGTGGTGCCGTTGTAGGCGAAATTGAGATTATGAAATTCGACATCGCCGTGGAGCTCGCCGTCCGGCGACCCAGCTACTCCGGGAGCATCAGTGATCTCCGGCTTCTCCAGCATTAGCTGATGGATGCGCGCCAGCGATGCGGTGCCGCGCTGGAAAATATTAATGACCCAGCCGAGCGCGATTACGGGCCATGTCAACAGGACCATGTAGGTGTTGAACGCTACGAAATCACCCACGCTCATCGAGCCGTAGAGATTGATGGTGGTGGTCGTGCCCAGGTAGGAAGTCAGGTGAATAGTTGATTGTCCGCTGATGACCTCGCGGCCGCCAATCCACAAGACCAGCACGATGGCCAACCCGAGCATGGTTTCGAGCGTAGGCCACAGCATTCCCATGAGCCGGACTAATTTCAGACTGCGGGCAATGTATTCGCGATTGGATTTTTCGAAGCTGGCGGTTTCGGCTTGTTCCTGCACGTAGGCGCGAATCACGCGAACACCAGAAAAGTTTTCCTGCACGCGGGCGGAAATTTCCGAAAACATTGCCTGAATGCGTTCGAAGCGCTCATGAATTCGCCGTCCAAAGTACTGGATGACGATGCTAACGACAGGCAGCGGCAGAAACGCATACAACGTCAGCTTTGGACTGATCGACAGCATGAACGCGAGTGCGCCGGCGGTGAACACAATCGTATTTGCCGAGTACATGATCGCCGGGCCCAGCAGCATGCGGACCGCGTTCAGGTCATTGGTGGCCCGCGCCATTATGTCGCCTGTTCTTGTGCGCTGGTAGAAGCTGTACGACAGCCCTTCGAGATGTCGAAACAGATCGTTGCGGAGATCAAATTCAATTTCCCGTGACACGCCAATCACGATCCAGCGCGTAAGAAACTGAAAGATCGCTTTGGTCACAGCCACGGCGAGGATCATCGCTACAAGTTTTGCGATCAGGCGAAGTATTTGGGGCGATGGGTCGGCATGTTCAAGGGAGTCGATGGACCGGCCAACCACCAGGGGGAAGAGTACCCATACACCGTTCATGAGGAGAACGCAGAGCGCGCCCCAGAGATAGCTGCTCCGGTATTTCTTTAGATAGGGGAAAAGAGGACGAAGATTTGCCAGCAGCATGAATTTAATAGATGAGATTTTAGCAGTGACGGGTTCAGGGATCTGCCAGCGGCGGACTATTGCCTGCGGGGCCCGTTTTCGCCATGCGATCGGTTGCGGGCCAGGGTCGGGGGTTCCGGAAACGCCACAACAAAAGCCGCAGCCAGCAGCAAGACCCAAAAAACCACAAACAGCAGGTCGGAACCGCTTAGAAACGAAATTACGGATTCAAAGCTCACACTTCACCTCGAAAGAATTTCACAAAAAGTTATCGTTAAGCCGAGGCACAGTCCATGTCAACCCTACCGCTGCGGACCTTGTACTCCGTCAAGATGTTTTCAATGGCATCGATTCGCTGGGATGTGGTCAGGCTGCGGTCCACAACTTCCAACTCGATCCGACCCAGCCAGTAACCCAGGGCGCGATCGATTCCTGAAGAAACTTCCTCGGCGACCATATCGACAAAATCAGTTTGGGTAGCTCTGCTTGCCATGTCCTCTCCTGGTATCAGGGCGAAACCAATCGTTCGCCCCCTCACACGATTACACGCACCGATTACTGCTGCTGATCTGCCGGCGGCGCCTGGTTCTGCATGTGGTCCTGCATGCGCTGCTGGTGTTTGGCCATCATGTCAGCCACCTTGGCCTTCTGTGTTGAATCCAGCAATGCGTAGATCTGCGACGCCATCTTTGCGTGTTCTACTTGCAATTGAATGTGAACCTGCGCTTCCTGCTGCGCCAGTGCCGTCACCTTGGCCTGATCGAAAGGTCCGCTGGTGATTAACTGCATCATTTGCTGGCGCGATTGGAATTCCTGTTTCATCAGCGGCTTCATGTTGGGTTTTTCGGCCGCCAAAATCTGCTTGACCTGCGCGTGCTGCTCGTCAGTCAGATTCAACCCGTGCAGAAATCCCATTCCCACTCCCATCATGCCGCCGTGCATGCCGCGATGCATGGGTTTCCCACCTTCGGGCATTTGCGCGAGGGCAATGCCCGCAATAAGTGTCAGCGCCAAGGCGCCGAATGCCGTAGTTTTTGCGATTCTCGATTTCACAGCTTCCTCCTGGCCGCAAGCTTCTCTTTGAGGCATGCGCCCTACGTAGATAGGAACACCGCCCAGGGCAAAAGGTAGTAAAGAGTGCGTCAAACCAAGTAAATCTTTGTAAAAGCAGGACTTCTTGCCTTTGACGAATCTTTACTGCTTTCCTGCCAGAGCTGCTACTAAAATGAAATTACTGTGGAACGCATCCTCGTCATTGATGATGACACCGAATTGTGTTCGCTGGTCAGCGAATATCTGCGGCCTGAAGGTTTCCAGGTGGCATGTGTGCACGATGGCAAAGCGGGCCTCGCATCCGCACTGAGCGGCGACTACTTGATCGCCGTCCTGGACGTAATGCTACCCGGCATGAATGGCTTCGATGTACTTCGAAAAATTCGCGACAGCTCACGATTGCCGGTTTTGTTGCTGACGGCGCGTGGTGAGGATGTGGACCGTATCGTCGGCCTGGAAATTGGCGCTGACGACTATTTGCCCAAGCCATTCAATCCGCGGGAATTGGTCGCACGAATTCGAGCGATTCTACGGCGAACGCATGGCAAGGCTGAAGCGGAGGTTCCCGATGTTATTCGCGTGGGAGACGTCGATCTTGATCCAGCCACACGAACCGTGCACCATCGCGGCACCCCAGTAGAACTAACTTCGGTTGAGTTCGGCCTGTTGCATGTGCTGCTACGCGAAGCCGGACGCGTGGTCACCCGCGAAGCGTTGGTGGACGAAGTCCTCGGCCGCAAGTTCTCGCCGTTTGACCGCAGCATTGACATGCACGTGAGCAAGGTGCGAAAAAAATTGGGCGATTCCGATTCCGAAGAACATATCAAGACCATTCGCGGCGCTGGATACATCTTCGCGCTGGCGCGCCCCAAAGGTAAGAACGGTGCCCGATGAGAAGTCTTTTCCTTAAAATTTTCCTGTCGTTCTGGCTGGCAACGGCGCTGTTCATCGTGGTGGCGATCCTGGTTACGTTGGCCATGCGGCCCACGCGCCAGCTTACGTCGGTTGAACTGTCTCAATCCAAATTCCTCTCAGAGGCAGTGGAGGCCTATCAAAGCGGCGGCGCGGATAAGCTGCGGGACTACCTTCGCAGTCTCCGTGACAACCAGCATGTGCATGCAGTTCTGTTCAACGAACAGGGTCAATTGGTTGGGCACATGGTGCCGCCCTGGTTTACGGAAACGGTGAAGGGGCAACGCAGCACTGCCGACACTTTTTGGGGGCGGATTAATCCCCGCTTTCAAATGCTGAAAACCTCAATGACGGGCAGCGACGGCCATCGCTACACGCTGGTCACCGAACTGCCTCCCGGGCAGAACGCCCTTTTTGGACCGGGAGGTGTTCCGGGCCTCGGAATCCTGATCGCGGTGCTGTCGTCGGGATTAGTGTGCTACATCCTTTCGCGTTATCTGACTTCCCCCATTCTGCGGCTACGCCTCGCCACCCAGAAACTGGCTAGTGGCGACCTCTCCGCCCGCGCCGGAGGCAGTTCGCTTCGCGGCAAGGACGAAATGTCACAACTGGTCCGCGACTTCGATCTGATGGCAGAACAGATCGAAAAGCTGATCGGCGCACAGTCGCGCCTGCTGAAAGATATTTCCCACGAACTTCGCTCGCCACTGGCGCGCCTGACTGTGGCGCTTGAACTGGCGCGGCAGCGCACCGGACCCGAGGCGCAAAGCGTTCTTGACCGAATTAGCCTCGAATCCAGCCGGATGAATGAGCTGATCAGCAGCCTTACTAAAATCGCCCGCCTCGAGAGCGGCACCGGCATGCGCAAAGTTTCAGTCCAGCTTGAGGAAGTGCTCGAGGAAATTGCCCGCGACGCGGCTTTTGAGGCGCAGGCAAGGAACTGCCAAGTACAGGCTGAAGTGCTCGACGAGTTGCCGGTACTCGGGGATCCGGCGCTTCTGCACAGCGCCATCGAGAATGTGGTCAGAAATGCCACCCGCTACACTCCTGATGGCACCACCGTGAAGATCCATGCGGAAAAGGTACAGAAGTGGGGTCTGGCGGAGGCGGCTATTCAGGTAAGCGATTGTGGCCCAGGCGTGCCCCAGGATGCTCTGGAGAAGATTTTCCAGCCTTTTTACCGCATTGACGACGCCCGAGTACGTGCCACCGGAGGCGTTGGTCTTGGCTTGGCTATCACAGATCAGGCGGTCAGGCTGCACGGAGGCTCAGTCAAAGCATCAAACCTGCCAGAGGGTGGGTTGTTAGTTGAGATCCGGCTTCCCCTGCAGCCACCCGCCGCGGGGGAAGTTCGGGACCGGGAAACTCCGGTGGCAGCCAGCGAAACTCCGTAGCGTCTGGCAACTGCCGGTTTGCTCTTTCTTGCCCATTCCTGATACATAATTGGGGTAAGCCTTTCAGAATCAAAGTATCAAGGTTCCAGAGTTTCGAACGTTTCTGACCGGGACTCAGTGTGCCCGGTTAAATCTGACACGGCCTAAACTGCGAAAGCTTGAAACATTGAAACTTTTTCCTGGGGAGCAAGAATGCGAATGAAGTCAGCGTGGGGTCTGCTGATTGCCGCGGTGTTGATTGGGGCAATGCTCAGCTGCGTAAAATCAAGCACGACCGGTGCCACGGGCACAGGCTTCGTTTGGGTTGCGACTGAAGGCGACCAGCAGGTCAGGGCATTCAACATCAACCTGAGCAATGGTTCCATCGGTCAGGTGGGCAGCAGCCAGCCCACCGGAGTTTCACCCGTCGCCATGGCGCTTTCGCCGGATGGCACGGCTCTGTTTATCGCCAACAGTTCCGATGGCTCGATTACCAGTTATTCGGTAAATAGTGACGGTTCCCTGGGTGCCGGAAGTACAACGAACACGACCACTTCGTGCGCGCTGCCACCGCCTCCATGTCCGGGCGCTCCCCCGCCACCGACATGCGGTGCTCTTCCAGTCTCGCTGGCCATTGATCCCGGCGGAAAATTTTTGTTCGTCGCCACTCAGGGAACCTTTGACCAGTGCGACCCCACTGCGGGCAACAGTTCCAGCGGCGGAGTTTCCACTTACGCAATCAGCGCCACTAATTTAACCTTCAACAGCGCAGCCCAGACTGAGGCGCCCACAGACCTTACGGGTACAGGTCCGGCGGCGGTGCATACATCTCCCGCTGGAAACTTTCTATACGTGGCGAATCAGTTCAGCAACACCGTCGAAGCTTTCTCATACGACGCCTCTACCGGAGCCTTACTGCCGCTCAACACTTACACCGCGGGCAGCAATCCCTCGGGCTTGGCGTTCTCGCGATGCGCAGGCATCACCCAGGGTACAACCAGCTGCCCTGCAGCCGATGGCAATAATTTATTCGTAACCAATTCCGGTTCCAACAACGTCAGTATCTTTGCGGCCTGCATTCAACTATCGACTACGTGTTCAATCCCCAATGGAAGTCTCGTCCAGATTCGGACCTCGCCGGTTGCGGCAGGAGATTCACCGGTCGCCATTTTTGCGCATCCGCTGCTGGGTTTCGTTTATGCGGTGAACTCGAAAGGTAACGACGTTACGCAGTACCGGTACGGTTCGGCGACGGGCGCCCTGACAACTCTCACTCCCGCTTCGGTTAATGCCGGATCTAATCCCGTCGGAGGAGGAGTGACCTCCGACGGCAGCTACGTTTTCGTCTCCAATAACAACGGCTCGAGCATGTCTGTATTCAGCGTCGGGCCAGGCGGCAAACTGGCGCCGGGAACCACTTCTACGGTCACACTTGCCGGTCAGCCGGCGGCGATCCTGGTCAGGTAAGCGTGTTCACCGTCCTTCGCTCTCACACCACGGCCGTCCTGTTTGTTATGGTTTTAAGCATGAGTGTGTCCGCGCTTTCACAACAGAAACCTTCGCGAACAGATGTCAAATCAGCCGACCACTTGAGTGCGCGCACTGCCATTACCGACCCCAAGCAGATCACTGCTAAGCCCGACGCCGACGTCGAGCAAGGCGAAGAAAGCCTTTCACTGCAGCGGCTCTACATGACGCGGCAGGTCGGGGGCACAGCGTGGTCTCCGGATGGCAAGACGATTGCTTTCGTATCGAATATCACCGGCCGAAACAATTTGTGGCTTGTGCCCTCCGAGGGTGGGTGGCCTACACAACTCACGGTCAGTGATCAGCGGCAGTCACACCCCACCTGGTCGCCCGATGGTAAGTGGATCGCCTATCAGTCCGACTACGACGGAGATGAGCAGTGGGATATCTTTTTCGTCTCACCGAAGACGGGACAGGTCGTGAACGTAACCAAAACGCGCGAGGTTGCGGAAGAAAATCCGACATGGTCGCCGAACGGGCGATTTTTGGCCTACATGGTGAAACCGAAAACGTCATCGTCGTATGAAATCGATGTCTTCGATACGTTGATGCGCGAGACCAGGCACGTCACCACGAATACATCCGCAGACAAACTGAATACCAATCCAATCTGGTCGAAGGATGGCAAGTCAATCGTTTACACCCAGAGTGAAGCCAAGGGCACGAATTCAAATATTTTCATCGCCGATGTGGCGACCGGCCAGAGCACGCTGCTGACGCCGCATGAAGGCGAGAAGCTGTATGACGCGAATGATATTTCGCCAGACGGAAAGAAGCTGCTGATCACGTCTGAGGCTGGCAATGCCTTCCAAAATGCGGGGTTGCTAGGTGTCGCGTCCAAGCAAATTCGCTGGCTTACTCAAGACAAGTGGGAAGTGTCTGGAGGGCATTTTTCGCCTGACGGGAAATCCGTCACCTGGACCTCAAATGTGGATGGAGATATCAACGCTTACATCCACGATTTGACCTCGAACAAAACAGGTCAGATCCAGCTTCCTGAAGGCGTGAATTCCTTCGGCGGCGCCGAAACGGCGTTCTCGCATGACGGCTCGCAATTGCTCTGCTATCACAACGGCCCGAGCTCGCCGAATGATGTCTGGGTTTATCACCTTGCGACCGGCAAATCGACGCAGGTCACGCATTCGCTCATGGCGGGCGTACCCGCCACCCACATGGTAGAACCGTTCCTCGTCCACTACCCCAGCCGCGACGGCAAGCACACAATTTCGGCCTGGCTGTACGTTACTCGCAACATGCAACGGAATGGCCAGAATGCGGCCATTGTTTACATTCACGGCGGCCCGGCGTCGCAAACCGTGAATTCGTTCAACCGCTTCATCCAGCACATCGTCAACCAGGGATACATGGTGATCGCGCCGAACTATCGCGGGTCGACTGGATACGGAAAAGATTTTCAGAACGCGAACCTGTTCGACATGGGTGGAGGCGATTTGCAGGACGTGCTGGCCGCAACTGATTTCCTGATGGCGACCGGTTATCCCGACAAAAAGAGGCTGATCGTGATGGGCGGCAGCTACGGTGGTTATCTCTCCATGATGGCGGTGACCAAAGCACCGGAACTGTGGGCGGCGGGCGTGCCGATTGTGCCGTTCGTGAACTGGTTTACCGAAATCGAAAACGAAGACCCCATCTTGCAGCAATCGGATCTAGCGACCATGGGTGATCCGAAAACGAAGCCCGACTTTTTCCGTGAGCGCTCGCCATTCTTCTTCGTCGATCAGATCAAAGCGCCTCTGCTATTACTGGCCGGAGGCCACGATCCGCGCTGTCCGAAAGAAGAAACTATCCAGGTTGTGGATGCAATCAAGAAACATGGCGGCGTGGCGGATTACAAAATCTACGAAGACGAAGGACACGGCTTCTCGCGGGTAGAAAATCAGATCGACGCATACCAGCGAGTGGCGAATTTTTTGAAGGCCCGCGTCCCGCCCGCGGATTGCGGCTGCAAGCTGGAGTAATTAGAGCGCGCTCTTAATCGCCTGAATCAACCCCGGAATCGTGTATTCCTCCGCTTCGATGTGAACCGGCAGCCCGAGTTCGCGCAGCGTCGCGGATGTGATGGGGCCAATCGAGGCAAACTTGATTGCGTCCGGAAGCTTCGAGGGATCGGTCGTCCTTCCGGGACTCGATCCGGTGGGCATCTTTCCCCGGCGCTGAAGCGCCGGGCTATTGGCAGACGTTCCTCCGGAACGAAAGCCGTGCTTAGTCGGGGCATTTCTGTTCGGTGCAGCGACCAACAAGTCGACAAAGTTTCTGACCGTGGAAGAACTGGTGAAACAGACTATGTCCGGCCGTTGATTTACGTTTGTCATTAGCGCGAGCAGCCCTTTTCGGGAAGCGTCTGGCACCACCGTTTCGTACGCCTCCACCACATCCACTGTCGCGCCGAGCTTCCGCAGTTCACGCGGGATCACGTCGCGCGCGACTTTCGCGCGGACCAGCAGGATGCGCTTCTCTCTTGCCATTCCGCGCAAACTTTCGACCACCGATTCGGCGACATAGCGCTCGGGAACGACAGAAACTGTTAGACCGCTTGCTTCAATGGCGTCACACGTCGCCGGCCCAATCGCAACTATCTGCAAGTGTTTCAAGCTCTGCGCGCTGATGTGCAGACGCTTCAGGCGCGCGGCCAACGCATCCACCCCGTTGACGCTCGTCAGAATCAGCCAGTCGTATTCGGCAGCTCGCTTAAGCGCAGAGTCGAGTTTTGCGTACGATCGCGGCGGGCGTATCTCGATGAAGGGGACTTCGATAACCTCGGCGCCCAACGCTTGCAATCCCACAGATAGCGCGCTTGCCTGATGCCGCGCACGCCCTACCAGCACGCGCAGTCCGGCGAGAGGCGCACTCTTTCCTCTGGGAGCCTTCATCTCGCGCCCAGCCCCAACTGTCGCATCATCTCAGCCACGCCAGAGACCGCGGAGTCCGAACTGGCGCCGAGCGCCTGGATCACGTTTTCCTGTTCGATCCTGGTCCGGTTCTGGCTCAACTTGAATTTGGCCTCGACGCGAGTGACTGCAATTTCGAACGCGACAATGTGGTTCAACATGCGGCTGCGGTATTGGTCATCAAAAGAGTTCCATTGTTCCAGATAAGAAGCGTCGAACTGTGAGATCAATTCAGCCAGCACCTGATGTTTGTCCGTGTCGGAAGCGAGAATTTGTCCGCGGCCATAAGCATGCACAGTTGCGTAGTTCCAGGTTGGAACGCTCTCGCGGATTTCATAAAGTGATGGTGAAACATATGCGTGCGGCCCGTGAAAGATCACAAGCGATTCCTGCTGCTCCAGCATTTTCCAGTGCGGGTTCGCCTTGGCGACATGCGCACGCAAAATTACTTTGCCGGCGCTTTCAGTAATCACAACCGGAAGATGCGTCGCGAATGGACCTTCATCGCAGCTGGAGACAAGAATCGCAAAAGGATTGGCCCGCATAAAAGCCAGAGCGGCGGCCTGGTCTTCGACGCGATTGAATTCGGGGATGTACATTTCCTGGCCTGCTACGGCTGCTCGGGTTGCGGCGCGCTCTGAGCATAAACCAGGTCGAGTATCGCGGCCCCGCCGTTTTTCAGCAGGCGGCTGCCTAGCAGTTCACCGACCGAGGTCGCATCCGAACCTTCGGCCGAGTCCCGCAGCACGGATTTGCCGTCGGGGTTGGCGACGATCGCCTGCAAATGCAGCTTGCCCCCTGACCATTTTGCACTCGCGCCGATTGGCACCTGGCAGCCCCCGCCCATTTTTCGCAGGAGGGCGCGCTCACAACCGGTTTCCGCGCGCGTAGCCGCGTCCTCCATGAAAGTGAGCGCATCACGCACCGCCAAATCCCCAACGCGGATTTCAATCCCCAGAGCTCCCTGCCCTGCCGCTGGACACATCACATCGGCGGAAAGGATCTGCTGAATCGCATCCGTGCGGTTCAGTCTGCGCAGTCCCGCCGCGGCCAGAATTATCGCATCGTACTCGCCAGATTCGAGTTTGCGCAGGCGCGTATCGACGTTGCCGCGCAGAGGATGGACATTCAGGTCCGGGCGCAGGGCCCGTAGCTGAGCTTCCCGCCGCAGACTACTGGTACCCACACGCGCGCCCACTGGAAGTTCCGCAATCGAGCGATACTGGCTCGAGCAAAACGAATCACGCGGGTCCTCGCGCACGGGTACGGCGCCGATCTCGAACTCCGGAGAAATGTCAGTCGGCAGATCTTTCAGGCTGTGCACCGCAAGATCGATACGTTTGTCAGCCAGCGCCTCTTCAATCTCTTTGGTAAACATTCCCTTGGCCCCGACTTTGGCCAGTGCAACATCGGTGATTTTATCGCCTGTGGTATGGATGATCTCGATCGCGACCTCGTGCCCGCGCTCCCGTAAACGGGAGGCGATGTGATTGGCTTGCCAGAGCGCCAGTTGCGATCCCCGCGACCCAATGGTCAGACGCAACCGTCAGCTCCCCTGCCCGGGGTCGGCATCATTGTCGGAATCGCTTCTCTCACCTATTGCCGCAGCTTTTGCCTGTAAGTCGAAGATCTTGCGGAATGATTCGATGAGCGTAGTGATCTCCGGATCGGCCGCGGCAGTTTTCAGGCTGCGAATGGGCGTGTGCAGAATCTTGTTTACGATGCCGCGACTCAACGCCTCGATGGCTTGTTCCTGATCGGCCGTAAGTCTCCCTAGACGGCCGCGAACCCGATCCAGTTCAGCTTGGCGAATGGTCTCGAACTGGTCCTGAAGCGAGATGATGGTTGGCTTCAAGTGCAGGGTGTGCAGACGCCTTTGAAAGCGTTCGACCTCGGCGTCGATTATTTTTTCAGCGCGCTCGGCCTCCTGATGGCGACTGGCGACGTGCGATCCGACGGCTTCCTGCAGATCATCAATGTCATAAACAAAAATGCCGTCGAGTTTGTTCATTTCCGGATCGACATCACGAGGGACAGCGATGTCTATAAAGAACATCGGCCGGTTACGGCGACGGCTAAGGAAAAGTTCTCCGTGTTCACGGCGGAAGATGGCGACCGGCGATCCGGTTGACGTAATCACGATGTCCGCCTGTTCGCACTGCCGGTGCAGGTCATCAAAGCGAACGGCGCTCCCGCCAAACTTCTCTGCCAGCGCCTGGGCGCGATCATATGTGCGATTCGCGACGAAGATCGGGCCGGCGCCTTTGGCCAACAGATGCCGGGCCGCGAGTTCTGACATCTTGCCAGCGCCGACCAGGCATACCTGTTTGCCTTCAAGGGAGCCGAATATCTTGCCCGCGAGTTCAACCGCAACCGAAGCAACCGACACCGACGAAGAGCCAACCGCGGTTTCAGTCCGCACACGCTTGGCTACGGCAAACGCTCGGGTGAGCAAAAGGTCGAGATACGACTGCACTGCGCCAGCCGCCCGTGCCGTGGCATACGCTTCTTTCACTTGACCCAGGATTTGCGGCTCTCCAACCACCATCGAGTCTAAGCTTGCCGCTACGCGGAAAACGTGGCGCACTGCCTCCCCGGCGCGATATTCATATAAATGGGACTCGTATGATTGCGGCTCGGCGCGAAAATATTGCGCCAGGAAGCCACGCAAATCTGTGCTGCCGTTTTTCGTCTGAGCAAGAATTTCAACCCGGTTGCAGGTGCTCAGGATCAGCCCCTCGCTGACGCCGGGAAGCAACAACAACTGCTGCAAGGCCTCGGGAAGCTTCCGTTCCGGAATGGCGAGTAGCTCGCGGACTTCCACGGGCGCCGTCTTGTGGTTCACGCCGAGCAGTTGAAAATTCATGGCTTCGCCAGTTGGTGCACTGCGCTGAAGTAATTCGCCGCCCACGCCACGATTGCCATCACAAACGTGCCCGCCGCCAGCAATGCGGCGCGGCGGCCGCGCCATCCGGCGCTCCAGCGGGTGTAAAGCAGAATCAGATAGACAGCCCACGTGATCAGCGAAAAGAAAATCTTAGGATCGCGAAAGTCCACCGTGCCAAAATTCGCCTGGGCAATGACCAGGCCGGCTAGCAGGCCGCCCGTCATGAACGGGAAGCCGAATAGGAGCGAACGAAAACCGATGTCGTCGGTCACCTGCAACGCAGGAAGCCGCGAGAGCATCCCGCCGGGCCGCTTGGCTTTCAGAGCGCGCTCCTGGATCAGGTAGATCAGGCTGGCGGCGAAGCTGAGCACGAGGGCCGCATATCCGGCGAAGATTAGCGAAATGTGGGCGATAAGCCAGCCCTGGCGCGTCGTGGCCGAAGCCAGCACAAACGGTTCCTGGCGAGTAGCACCAATAAAAGTGAGGATGAAAACCAGAGGAAATACGATGATGCCGGGCGAGGTGGTTTTGTAAACCAAATAGACGAGCAGGAATACCACCATGATCAGAAATCCCAGGACTGATGCGCCATCAGAAAGCGAGGCGAGGCTCAGTTCGCCGGATTGTCGCACCGCTTCAACAATCGCCACAAAATGAAAGACCATGCCAAGATAGGCGGCGTGCAAAGCCAGGCGATTCAACAGCTCTTTGGTGCGGGTGAGGGCTACCAGCACATACACGAGTCCGAGCGCGTATAAGGATAGAGCTACTCGCAACCAGATGATGGACATGTGGAAAAATGACGGCGGAGTTAATCCGCCTATTTTGTCCATTATAGCGGCTCTGCCTGCGATTTTCGGAAGCTGGCGCGACCGTCGCTTAAGCGCTGCGCTTCAACCGGTCAGCGTCGCGGGTAGCGCGAATCGCCTTCGTGTAGCCTTTGGGCTTTTTGGCAGTTCGATCGAGATGCTCTTTCTTTACCTTACGCGGGCCGAAGTCCTCCGGCCGGATTCCTTTGATGGGAAGCAGCGTCGCGCGTGCTTTAAAGCGGTCAAGCGCGGCCGCAGGAAATTCCTTCACCTCAAGAAGTTCCTTCCAGTCAGTGAAGTAACCGTGGCGCTTGCGGTGGTTCACAATATTGTAGGCGACGTTTTTCGCGATCCCTGGTAGTTGAGTCAGTTCCTTGGTGCTGGCGGTATTGATGTTGATCACGACGGACATGATCGGTTAGATGTCGACTCCGGGCACTAGGTGCTTTCGTGTTCTTACAGGCTTTCGCGCGAGACTTGCCTTCTTGCCCACCAGCTATTCGCGATCACGCAGAAAACTAGCACAGCCAACATTATTCCACTCGCTCGATCAAGATGTGGGAAGAGTAACAAGGATACGGCTATCGCCAGGCCCGCCACAATGTTCCCAGCGGGGAGTCGAAACTGCGGTTCTGGAGCCTCTCGGCTGCGCCGAAGCACCGGGAGCGCTGCACAAACCGATCCGTAGTAGAACAAACGCGACATGGCAGAGATAGCGACGTTCCACTCAAAGGTTCCGATGAGCGCGAACAGCCAAAGCGCCGCTGCAAAGATAACTATGGCGATGTGCGGCGTGCGAAATTTGGGATGCACAGTGGCAAGTACCGGGGGCAGATCTCCATTCTCCGACTGCGCGAACAATATTCTCGGGAAGCCCAGAATATTTGCGCTCAAGTATCCGTAACAGGCGATCAGCACGCCGACGCTCACCACGCGGGCGCTCCACACTCCAAACATCAATTGCGCCGTCGCCGCCATCGGCCTATCGGTAACAAGTGACGGAGGCAGGGTCGACACGATCACCCATTGCGTCATGGTGTAAACCAGGGTGCAAACCAAAAGGGCCGTGAATAAAGCGAACGGGTAGTCCCGCCGCGGGTCTTTGGCTTCACCTCCGACCATGAGAGCGGTTTCGTACCCCCCATAGGCAAACATCAGCAACAAAATTGCGCGCAGCCAGCTCTTCCCTGATCCAGAAGGCAACGAAACGGCCAGCGGATGATGATGAAATGCGAGGAACAGGAGGGCGGCGATCACGAACGTTCCCAAGGTAAGAAGCTTCGCAGCCGTAAAAACATTGCTTTGGGTGGTGCCGTGACGAACTCCCACGTAATTCACCGCCGCGAGAACCCCCAGCAACAGAGTGAGTATCAGTATTCTTGGAAGGGGATTCTTCGCCGGCGGCCAGAATTCTGCGCAATAGATCACAAATAAGTTGGCGTTGGCGGCCGCCGCCGTAAGTCGTGCCAGCCATCCCGTCCATGCGATAGCGATGCCGAAGGTGCGCCCAAAGGCATAGCGGGTGTAAAGATATACGCCACCGCTACGGTCAAAGCGGGAGGCGACTTCCGCAAAGCACGCCATTATCAGCCCGGTCGCGGCCGCCGCGCACAACCATGCAAACGGGCTCGCGTTGCCCACCAGGCCAGAGATGACGGAAGGCAACCCAAAAATGCCGCTGCCGATGATGCAATTGATCATCAGCGCAGCCAGGCTCCAGCGGCCGATGGCGCGCACCAGCGTGGGTTGAGCTGTCCTCAGATGTCTCGGCCCTGGCGTTGGTTCAGGCACCGCAGGTTTGTATCACAAATGCTTCGGCGGGACTAACCAGGCTCAATTTCGATGAGCAGCCCTGGTTTTCCGCAGCTTTCCGAAGGCAAGCGGGCAACGATCTGATGTGTAAAGAATCCAACTTCGACGCGCATAGACCGTTTGTGCCGCGCGGTTTGCCTGATGAATGGAACTCTTACACATTCCGGTCTGCGCCCTGGAAGTCTCAAGCTTCTCGGAATTGCCGGCTCTTTTCTGCTATTGGCGTTAATCGTCGGCGGCGCATTGCTCTATCATTTTTGGCCCTTCACTGAGGCTGCAGTACGCTCGAATCTTTCTGAGGCCTTCTCTGCAAACGTTCGCATTGGCAGTTTTCACCACAAATACTTTCCTCCAGGGTGCATCGCAGAAAACGTCGTATTTCAACGAGATGATGACAGCGCACCCTTGGCCGAAATTCGTCGCCTGACTATAACTAGCGGACTCGGCGGCCTGTTTCGGCATCACGTCAGCCTGTTCCGGGCCGAAGGAATGCATGTAACCGTTGCCGCAAAGGGACTCCAACAGAATCAGCTGCGCAAACAAACCACAATCGACAATTTTGTAGCTGACGACGCGGTCCTTGAAATCCTAGGAAAGGGCTCCCAGCCGTCGCTGCGCTTCGTCTTTCACAACTTCTGGTTGAATAATCTCAACGGACCGGGAATTACAAAGTTTGCTGCAGTGTTTGAAAACCCATTGCCTGCAGGACTCATTCGAACCTGCGGTCAATTCGGGCCATGGAACTCCTCGGACCCAAGCGCGACAGCAGTTTCAGGCGACTACTCACTGGAGAATGCAGACCTGGCTGTCTTTCATTCGATCGCGGGCCCGCTGTCTTCGAAAGGCAATTTCAGTGGGACGTTCAAACAACTCGCAGTTGAGGGCAGCACTCGAATACCGGAATTTGTGGTCGCCAAAACCGGGCACGGATTGCCTCTCGACACTAATTTCCGCGCCACCGTGGACGCAATCAAAGGCGATGTCACGTTTAATCAAGTCGCAGCTCATTTCGGCCAGGACAGCATTACTGTGAAAGGCACTATCGCGCGACGGGACGACGGTAAACGCTCGGCCATCCTTGACCTGACTTGCGATCCCGGGCGAATAGAAGACACCTTCTATCCATTCATTAAAAGCTCGAAATCGCCCCTCGCGGGTAAAGTCGCGTTTCAAATGCACGTCGTGCTCCCTTCCGGGCACGAGCCGTTCCTGAAAAGACTACAACTGGATAGCGAGTTCCGAATTCAAAATGCGCGTTTCACAAATTCCCGCACCCAAACGCGCATCAGCCGCGTCTCGGCGCCCCCAAATCAGGATGAGACTGACACTCTCGCCGATTTCCAGGGAAGTGTGGAATTGAACCACGGCATCGCTCAGTTCACTAATTTGTCCGTCCATGACGACGGCGCCGCCGCATTGCTAGTTGGCAATTATGATCTGACCGATCAGAAGGTCAATCTGCACGGGAAACTCAAAACCGAAGCATCTCTGACCAAGACCACGCACGGGATAAAAGCCGTCTTCGCAAAAGCTATCGAGCCATTCTTCAAGAAGAAGCCCCATGAAACCGTAGTTCCGGTCCACGTCGGCGGGACGTACAGCCACCCCAGCTTCGGGTTGGATTTGGGTTCCTAAGCTCCACCCGTTCACCCCGCGAGCATCCCAGTTCGCGTTAAGGCCATTTCACAATCCCAAGTAGCCACTGTGCTACGATTTTCTTTTACCGCTGAGTTCCGGAGGAATCCTTGAAAATCATTCACGCTGCCTTGGTCTGCCTGTTTCTTGCAGGCGTCGTTTTCGGCCAGGCCAACTCCCAACCTGTAATTACCAGCCCTAACGCAGTTCAGGACCTTACGCCCTCAAGCGACAATTCCGGCATTTCTCCGGATACTCCAGTGATTACGGTCCAGGGTGTCTGCGACAACGCACCCGGTACGGCCGACTGTAAAACGGTGGTTACGCGCGCCGAGTGGGAACGGCTGGTGAACGCTCTCCAACCCAACATGCCAAAGCCGGCACAGAAACAGTTGGCTTCGCGTTACGTGCAGGCCATCATTCTGGCCGGCAAAGCGCATCAGATGGGCCTGGACAAGGGTCCGGAGTTCGATGAACAGTTGTACCTTGCGCGCTTGCAACTCCTGGCCCGTATGGCTGGCGAGCATATTCAAAAAGATTCGGCCAAGGTTTCCGATGCGGACATTGAAAGCTACTATCGCCAGCACAGCGGAGATTTTAAAACCATCAGCTACGACAAGATTTTTGTTCCCAAACAGAACCAAGGCACAACCAGCGCATCTGCCACCGGCCCCGACGCGGAGAAAAAGCGCCAAGCCGCCGAAGCAGAGATGAAAGCCGAGGCCGAAAAATTACGTGCACGTGCCGCCGCCGGAGAAGACTTCACCAAACTGCAGCAGGAAGCCTACGATTTTGCCGGCATGAAGCTGACGGCCAGCAGCACCCGCGTGGACAAAGTTAAGAAGAACGCACTTCTGCCCAATGATGCCTCCATCTTCGATTTGAAAAAAGGTGAAGTTTCGCCGGTGATCACCGATCCTCAAGGATTCATGATTTTCAAGGTTGAGGACACCGAGGACCAGCCACTAGCCGACGTAAAGGAAGAAGTCTCACGCGCCGCGCAACAGGAGAAACTGAAGGGCGCCTCGGAAGAAATACAGAAAACCGCCACCGAGGACACGAAATATGACGACACATATTTCGCGGCGCCCGCGCCGCCCACGCTGCGAAAGCCGGGTGAACCGGCGCCAAAACCAGAAAACGTACCACCTGCCCCTGGACAGAAGTAAATGGGAAACGGACCACCGTCGATTGTGGTGACGGGAATATCTGGAAACCTGGGCCGGCGATTGCTGCCGCTGCTGAGCGGTTTCCGGGTAGTCGGGGTGGACTTCCGCCCGCCTGTGACGGACCAGTCACTCCAATTTGAGCAGATGGATCTGGGCGAAGAGGCTTCCTGCCTTCAGTTCATCCAGTTAATGCGCGAGGTTCGCCCAGTTGCGGTCCTTCACCTGGCGTTTGTACTGGATGCGGTCCGCACCGATGTCCTGGATCGCGATCGCATGTGGAAGATCAATGTGGCCGGCACCGCCCGGGTGATGGAAGCAATCACCGAGGCCAATCGCGACTGGCCGATGATCGAGAAATTTATTTTCCTGAGCAGCGTTTCGGCTTACGGGCCCAATCTCTCGAAACTGGCCACCGAAGAGACGCCGCTGGCTGCGCATACCTACGTTTACGGCGTCCACAAGATGGAAGCAGACCGCGTGGTACAGCAACGCGCGCCTGCACTCCGCGGATGCAGTGTTTACATACTTCGTCCCCACATTTTTGCCGGGGCCAGTGTTGACAACTACTTCATGGAAGGCTTTCGCGGCATCCCCGGCGGCACAAGTGCGCGTGCAGTGAAACTGCGTGCGAAGGGCACCCGGCTTCCCTGCATGCTCCCGTCTGGCAAACAATATCTCCAGAATCGACTGCAGTTCGTTCACGTTGACGATGTTGCCAGGGTGATTGCGTTTATCCTGAAAAAGACCGATCCCGAAGCACAGCGCCTCACCATCATGAACGTAGCCGGCCGGGGACAGCCTCTCACCTACGAAGAGTGCATTCAAATGGCACACGCAAAACTGGTGCGGGTGCCCTCGGAAAAGCTGTTCGCACTGGTGTTGCTGTTTTTGTGGAAAATGAAAATTTCCACAATTCCGCCGGACATCGCGCCTTACATGACTTCTGACAGCTTGATGGATACGCTCCGGCTGGCAGAGTTTCTCGGAGTCGAATACACGAATGTGATCCGCTACTCGATCGCGGAAGCATTTGCAGATTGTTTCAAACTGGACGCTAAGGAAAAGAAAGAAACGGCCGTTAAAGCGTCGTCAGCGCCGACCGCGATATAGACCTGCGATCCCGAAGGTATAAGGCGTCCATATGGCATCCTGGAATCCCGCGTGTCGCATTCGCCCCAGCATTTCCGTTGGGCTCGGGAAGCGTGCTACCGAAGCCGGCAGGTAAGAGTAGGCGCCATTGTCGCCGGAGATCAGCTTGCCGATTCGCGGAAGCACCGACTTGAAGTACACGCCGTAAATCTTTCCGCGCAGGCCAGGTGGGTCGCTGAATTCCAGAATACCGCACTCGCCTCCTGGCTTGAGTACGCGGTAGATTTCCCGCAAGCCGGCATCGTAATCCGCAAGGTTGCGAAATCCGAACGCCGACGTGACCACATCGAAGCTATTGTCGGGAAAGGGCAGTTGCAGCGCATCGGCCTCCACCCAATTCATTACTGGTCGCTCAGACGATTTGGCAAGAGCCAGCTTCAGCATGGCATGAGAAAAGTCTCCACCTACAATCTGTGCGTCCGGCGCCTGTTTTCGAAGGGCAAAAGCCATGTCACCCGTACCGCAACAAAGATCAAGAACACGCGCATCCGGACGAGACAGTACCGTAGAAAAACTGCGCGCTGTCCGCCGCCACCACAGTTTGTCCACGTTGGCTGATAAAAGATGATTGAGCAGATCGTACTTTGGCGCGATGGACGAGAACATCTCACGGACCGCACGAGCGGCGGAAGCCGCGTCGGTTGCCCCTTCCGGGGCCGCTCCCCGGACCGGACCTGCACCCGCGTTCGTGGAGTTCTCAACCACGAGATACTCGCCTGATTTCATCCAGGGCTGCCGAGATTGCGCTCTTGGGCACGTTTTTGACGATTTCAACCTTGCCGATCGCTCGCGGCAGGACGAAATTAACCACGCCGCTTTCAGTCTTTTTGTCGGATTGAATCAATCGCAGGGCTTTACTGGACTGTAAAGTGACCGCCGGCAAACGACCCCACGCATGAACAGCCTCGCGGATGCGTTCGTAAACTTCGTTATCACAGACGCCGACGGCCAGCGCAATCCGCGCGGCAGCTTGCATACCCCACGCCACTGCTTCACCGTGTAAGAATTGGCGATAGTTAGTAGCCGCCTCGAGTGCGTGACCAAGTGTGTGCCCTAGATTGAGCACACGCCGCAGGTCGCCTTCTCTTTCATCAGCCGAAACGACGCGCGCTTTCAGGCGGACTGACTCCGCAATTGCCCAGGTCGCGAGCTCTGAATCCTTTCGCAAAGACTTAATTGTGGAGTTTTCCAGACGCCCAAATAGTTCCGCGTTGCCGATAATCCCAGCCTTCAGCGCCTCGTACATTCCGGCTCGAAATTCACGCTCCGTGAGGGTCGCAAGCGTGTCCGGATCGATGAGAACCAACCGCGGCTGATAAAACGTGCCGACCAGGTTCTTCCCTGCTCTGAGGTTCACGCCGGTCTTGCCGCCAATAGCAGCGTCAAGCTGCGCCTGCACTGTTGTCGGAATCTGAACCAGATTCACGCCGCGCATATAAACCGAAGCCAGCATTCCGGCAACGTCCCCGACAACGCCCCCGCCGAACGCGATCACAATGGCCTTGCGATCGGCGCCGAGCCGAAGCATTGCTTCCGCGAGTTTTTCGACGGTCGCTAGACGTTTGGAGCGTTCGCCATCACTCATTTCGATAAAGTGCGGCGAAAATCCGGCCTTCTGCAGTGAGGTTGCAAGGGCCTTTCCCCAGCGCCGCCGCACTGGCGGTACAGTGACAATAAATATCGCCTGAACACCGCCCAACAGTTCTCTCAAGATCGCACCCGAACGAGTCAAGGAACCCCGCTCGATGACAACTTCGTAAGTTGATGAGGGTGTGTTTACGGGAATGCGAATCATTCGGAGATCATCATAACAAGTAGACGGATGGCGGATATGAGGTCATCCAGTTGGCGTTCGCAATAACCGTACCCTGTCAACCACAGCAGTTCTGGTACTCTTTCGTTTGTCTTTGCTCGCCGTGAAGAAACTACTGTTCATCGTGATTGCTCTGCCGGTGCTCATAGGCATGGGCTGGTGGTACTTTCACCAGCGATTAATTCCAGCGTTTGATCCTGCTTATCACGAATACGCGTACATCTCGAATGGAAAAAGCAACACGGTTTCGGTTGTCGATCTGCGTACTTTCCGGCTCATGCGAACGCTCCACGTGGGTGGCGCTCCCACCGGCGTGAGCGCTAATTCAAAGAGAAACGAAGTTTATGTGGCCAATGCCGGTTCCGCCAATGTGAGCGTGATCGATGCCGAGCACAATGCTGTGGTCGCAACTATTGGGGTGCACGGCGTCCCCTATTTCGTCGATGTGTCCGCCGACGGGCAGCGCGCATATGTGGCAAATTCCGGATCGGCAAACATCTCGGTCATTGATCTTGATCAGCGCAGGGTGCTTGCGACCATTCGCGTAGGAGATGCACCCGGAATGGCGCGCGTGTCACCGGACGGCAATGCTGTTGTGGTCAGCAATCGCGGCAGCGATTCGATTTCGCTGATTGACACCCGGACGCTGACTGTCAAGAGCACAATTCCCCTCTGTCATCAGCCAACCGATATTGCCATTCTTCCAGACAGCAGCAAAGCATTCGTTGCCTGTTCCGGGTCGGCGCAGGTGGCGTCGATCGATCTAAAGAGCGACAAACTCCTCGCCCTGCTCGATGTGGGCAAAACCCCCGTCAGTCTCGCGCTTAAACCCGACGGTGGAGAGTTGATCGTCTGCAACTTTGATTCCGACAGTATCTCGATTATCGAGACGCCCACAGATGAGGTCAGTGGAAGTTACCTTATTGGGACGCATCCGACGCGGGCCGTGGTTTCCAACGACAACTCGCGTTTATATGTCAGCAATTTCGGCTCGAATTCCATTGCGGTTTATGACATTGACATGGGAAAGATCGTCGCTACTCTCCCTGTCGGATCGCAGCCGGATGCTTTGGCGCTCTCGGCCAGTCAGAATTATTTGCTGGTGCTTGATTCGCAATCGGGCGACGTCACGGTGATTCAAAAGCGCAAGCCGCGCAAGCTTGAGCCTGGAGAATATGGCCTGCTGACCATGATTCCCGCTGGCGAGCAGCCGAACAATGTTGCGGTGAAGTCGTTCATGCTTCCCGTCGCCAAGTGAAGAAATGTTACCGAGGAACAGAGATTATGCGTTCGCGCCGCAGCACTTTTTGTATTTCTTTCCGGATCCGCAGGGGCAAGGATCGTTACGCCCGACTTTCGCACTGCCGCGAATGACTTGCTGTACAGGTTGGCGCTCACCCGCTCCCGCCATACGGGCTTGCTCAAGCTCGCGCCTTTTGCGCCGCTGGAAAGCCTCTTCAAGATCGTCCATCGAGGTCGAAACGTTACGTGGTGGACGATGTCCGTTCCCGTCCGTGCCAGCACCGGAGCGAATCGCCGGAACTCCTGCCGGGCCACCCTGGTCCTGATCTTGAGGCCCACCCGGTCCAACCCCACCTGCATCACCACGTTGAATTATCTGCATGAGGTACAGATAGCGCGTGGTGTCTTCCTGGAAGCGCTGCATCATGGCTTCGAACATGTCAAAAGACTCGCGTTTGTATTCGACCAGCGGATCTTTCTGGCCATACCCGCGCAGGCCAATGCCCTCCTTCAGGTGGTCCATGTTGAGCAGATGATCTTTCCATTGCTGATCGAGCACGCTCAACATGATCATGCGCTCGTGGTAGCGCATGGCATCCGGGCCAATCAGTTTCTCTTTCGCGTCATAACGCTGCTTGAGCTTTTCGAAAATCGCATCGCCGAGTTCCTGGCGATTCAAGGTGTCAGGAGTAACACCCTCGGCAAGAATGTCCACGCCGAAGCGGGTAAAGATGGCGTCCTTCAAGCCCTTCGTGTCCCACTGCCCTGGGTGCACCTTCTCCGGTGCGTACTGCTCGAGCAGATCGCTCAGTATCGCGGCGACGTAATCTTCGAGAATGAGGTCTTTCTGATCCACGCCTTCGAGCAGGCGGCGGCGCAGGCCGTACACAGCCTCGCGCTGCTTGTTCATTACGTCGTCGTATTCGAGAAGATGTTTGCGGGCTTCAAAGTGCTGCGCTTCAACCGCCTCCTGAGCTTTTTCAATGCGACGGCTGATCAGCTTCGACTCTATCGGGACGCCTTCTTCCATGCCGAGGCGCTGAAGAAGAGTCGAAACCCACTCCTTCGCGAAGATGCGCATGAGGTCATCTTCGAGCGACAGATAAAAGCGCGAGGCTCCGGGATCGCCCTGGCGGCCGGCGCGTCCGCGAAGCTGGTTATCAATTCGGCGGGCTTCGTGACGCTCGGTGCCGAGAATGAACAAACCGCCGGCAGCAATCACGTCGTCGTGATCTTTGTCAGTCTGCGACTTGTGGCGGTTGAGGGTTTCTTCCCAAACGTCGGTGGGAACCGCATATTCATTGCCCGCGTAATACCAGACCGTGCTCGTGGCTTCGTCCACGTTGGTGCGGATTGCGCCCTGCGCGGCCCGCAGTTGTTGCGCACTCCCCTTCTTCACGCACTCCTGTTTGGCGGTGAATTCAGGGTTGCCTCCGAGCAAAATGTCCGTACCACGCCCGGCCATGTTGGTCGCGATGGTCACCATGCCTTTGCGTCCGGCCTGGGCAACGATTTCGGCTTCTTTCTCGTGCTGTTTGGCGTTCAAGACGTAGTGCTTGATTCCCTTCTTCTTCAGAAGGTCGGACAGGCGTTCTGATTTTTCAATCGACGTTGTGCCGACAAGCACAGGCTGGCCGGCTTCGTTGAGCTTCTGAATTTCATCGGCAGCGGCAAAATATTTTTCTTTTTCGGTGCGATACACAAGATCAGCATTTTCCACCCGCCGCATGGGGCGATTCGTCGGGATGACAGTTACATCTAGGCTGTAGATCTTGCCGAACTCGGTGGCTTCAGTTTCTGCCGTACCAGTCATGCCGCCAAGTTTCTTGTACATGCGGAAATAATTCTGAAAGGTGATGGTCGCCAGCGTCTGGTTCTCGCGCTCGATCTTGACGCCTTCTTTGGCTTCCACAGCCTGGTGCAGGCCATCAGACCAACGGCGCCCCGGCATCAGGCGGCCGGTGAACTCGTCCACGATAATCACTTCGCCATCTTTCACCACGTACTCGACGTCGCGGTGGTAAAGCGAATGCGCCTTGATCGCGGTCTCGACGTGATGTTTCAGGTCCCAGTTTTCAGGATCAGCAATGTTGCCGATTCCCAGCAAACCCTCGACTTTTTCCCAACCTTCATCGGTGACAGTAGCGTTGCGCCGCTTTTCATCCACGACGAAATCGCCAGTCATCTGCGCAGGCTCGCCCGGAGGCCCGGGAATTTCTTCGCCCTTCTCGAGTCGTGGAATGATGCGATTCACTCGCGCGTATTTGTCGGTCGATTCTTCGCTCGCGCCGGAAATAATCAGCGGCGTCCGGGCCTCGTCGATCAGGATGGAGTCAACTTCGTCCACGATGGCGAAGTTGTGGCCGCGCTGCACGCAATCTTTGAGGTCAAACTTCATGTTGTCGCGCAGGTAGTCGAACCCGAACTCGTTGTTGGTGCCGTAGGTAACGTCGGCGGCGTAGGCGTCACGGCGCTCCTGATCGTCGAGATCGTGGACAATTACGCCAACGGTGAGACCGAGAAAGCGATAAAGCTGGCCCATCCACTCGGAGTCGCGCTTGGCAAGGTAGTCGTTGACCGTGACCACATGTACGCCGCGGCCGCTGAGCGCGTTGAGATAAACGGGTAGGGTTGCGACCAGCGTTTTGCCCTCGCCGGTTTTCATTTCGGAGATCGTGCCGCTGTGGAGCACCATGCCGCCAATCAACTGCACGTCGAAATGGCGCATATTGAGGACGCGGCGTCCGGCCTCGCGAACCACAGCAAAGGCTTCTTCAAGAATCTCATTGAGCACCTCGTTGGTAGCTTCGAGGCGCTGTTTATCCAGCTCGCGATGACGGTCGAGATCGGCTTCGGGCTCGTCGGCAATCTGGGCAACACGGTCTTGAATCCTTTTGCGGAATTCCTCAGTCTTGGCGCGCAACTCGTCGTCCGAGAGCTTCTCCATCTCGGATTCGAGCGCGTTGATGGCCGCGACGCGCGGTATCAGGCGTTTGACTTCGCGCTCGTTCCTGGTGCCAAAAATTTTACCTAAGAGGGTATTGATCAAATCCGGAAGTCCTTCGGAGGGCACACGCCCGCTGTTTAGAAGCCTAGCATATTAGATGCGGGCCACCGCCGTAAGTCGCGGGCGAGGAACCTTGTCCGTGAGCCGGAACCCGCGCTGCGGGTTTAGTTTTCGTGTATATTCCGCTCCAATGCCCACATTCTACGACCGTTTCGTCGAGTGCTCAGAACGCTGGCCGCAAAACGTTGGGGTCGAGGTCCAGAAACCCGATGGACTTGAGAGCTACACCTACGCCGAACTGCGCCGCATGGCGGAGTCATTCGCGGGCTGGCTGGTCGCAAACAGCATGCCGCCGGGGGAGAGGGTCGCGATCCTGGCAGACAATCATCCGCGTTGGATTGCCGCCTACCTGGGAATTATTGCCGCGGGCGGCACGGCGGTGCCGCTCGACACGGCTTATCACGCCGATCAGGTTGCAAAGCTTTTGAAGGACAGTGGCGCGTCGCTGCTGCTATGCGATGCGAAGCATTGGGAGGTAGCGCGAGAGGCGACGGGATCGGAAGTGCAGATCGTGCTGACGGATTCCCCACCGTCCCGGCCTGGCACAGGCGACCCATCGACGGGCACAGGCCATGTGGGGACGGGCGCCCCCGCCCGGGGTCCCCAGACGACGCGGTTTTCGTCGGATGGGGTGGCTGACCGCCCCTCTGAGCGAAGCTCAGAGAAAGAAGTTGAACCCTTCACAACCTTCAGCTCCATCTTCGCCCAAAACTATCAGAACTTCACTCCAGTTGCTCGCGCACCTGACGACATTGCTTCCCTGCTCTACACATCAGGCACAACCGCCGATCCTAAAGGGGTCATGCTCACACACGCTAACCTGCTGGGTGAAGCTGAGGCCGTGTTCGCCTGGGCGCATCTTGGCCCCGATGACGCAATCCTTGGAGTGCTGCCGCTTTTTCACGTGTTGTCACAAATGGCCAACCTGCTGCTGCCGCTGGTCGCAGGCGCGCGCACCGTTTTTCTTTCGACGCTCAACACAACGGAACTACTAAAAGCTCTGCGCGATCGCGGGATCACTGCCTTCGCCGTTGTGCCGCAATTTTTTTATCTCATTCACGACAGAATCTTCAAAGAAGTGTCGCAGAAAGGCGCGGCGACACGAACGGCGTTTGGCCTGATGCGGAAGATCACGGTGATGTGCCGCCGAGCAGGCTTCAATCCTGGTGGACTTTTCTTCGGCAAGGTTCACGCTCTGTTCGGGAAGCGAATGCGCTACCTGGTCACCGGCGGCTCGCGCTTCGATCCGCAAATCGGACGCGACTTCTATTCTCTCGGTATCGACATCTTGCAGGCCTATGGCCTAACTGAGACCACGGGCGGCGCATTCGTGAATGCTATAGACGATCTCGTGATCGGCTCGGTGGGCAAACCACTGAAAGGAGTGGAAGCAAGAATCGTTGATCCGCAATCATCGGACGATGGCGAGCCTGCGAGCGGCGAGATTCTAATCCGCGGTCCGATCATCATGAAGGGTTATTGGAACCGTCCCGACGCAACCGCCGAAGTCCTCAAGGACGGCTGGCACCACACCGGCGATCTCGGGCACTTCGACTCCGCCGGAAACCTGTTCATCACCGGACGCAAGAAAGACGTCATCATTCTTTCAAATGGAAAGAACGTTTACCCGGAAGAGATTGAAGCGCACTACCTGCAATCGCCGATCATAAAAGAAATCTGCGTGATGGGAATGGAAGGCGGCCCAGGCACAGACAAACTATATGCCGTCGTCGTCCCGAATTTCGAATTGCTGCGGCAACGCAAAGTTGTGAACGCAAAAGAGGTAATCCGGTTCGACATTGAAGGACTATCGGCGAAGCTGGCCTCTACGAAGCGAATCAGCGGATACGAAATCTGGCAGGAAGATTTGCCGCGCACAACCACGCGCAAGCTGAAGCGATTCGAAATCCAGAAGATGGTGAAATCGGGAAACAAACAAGCCAGCGACAAGGTTTCGTCGGCGAAACCGCTCACCGACGAAGATCAATTGTGGCTGGAGCGACCGGACGTCCAGCAGGCAATCAAGATTGTACGCGAGTATTCGACCACCAGTCCTGACCGCATTCGCCCCGCAGACAATCTCGAACTGGATCTGGGGCTCGATTCCATGCGCAGGGTTGAATTGCTCGTAGCGGTGGAACAGCAATTGGGCGGTGATGTGGAAGAGTCTCAGCTTTCTAACATCTATACCGTCCGCGAGTTGGTGGATACCGTTGTGGAGAGTGCGGCTTCGGGGAAAACGGCACCGAAGCAACAAGTCGCCGCCTGGAGAGCGGTCTTGCGCGAAGACCCTACTGATCCGGCGGCACTGAGAATCACTAAGTCGCGTCCCGTGACCGATCGTTTGATTTTTATGGTCACGCGGCTGGCCGGCCTCGTCTGGCGCATGCGTTCGCGAATTGAAGTTCAAGGAATTGAGAACATTCCGCAAGAGGGCGCTTATCTGTTGTGCTCGAATCATCAGAGCTTCCTCGATCCCGTAATTCTGCTAGCGGTGCTGCCTTTACGCATTCTGCGCCGACTGTTTGCGGTGGGCACCAGCGAGATTTTCACGCCAGGACTTATGTCAATGGTGGCGAGGTTGGTGCGGGTGGTCGTTGTCGATCCCGACTCAAATCTGCTCCCCGCGATGCGAGCAGGTGCATATGGGCTGCGCCATCAGATGGGGCTGATTCTGTATCCCGAGGGCGAGCGTAGTATTGACGGCGCGCCAAAAACATTCAAGAAAGGCGCTGCCATTCTCTCAATCCATCTTCAAGTTCCAATTGTTCCCATCGCGATTGAAGGCGACTACGATTCCTGGCCGCGTGGCAAGTCCTTTCAGAAGTTTGCCCCCATCAAGGTAAAAATCGGTACGCCCATGAAGCCGCCCCCGGAATCCACAGCGTCAGAAGAGGCTTACGCCAAGTTCACGGCGGAGTTGAAAGAAAAAGTGGTGCAGATGTGGGAGGAAATTCGCGGGAAGGGTGCAGCTAAAGCATCCGCTCAGCTTTCCTGATAGCTGAATGCTGATTGCTGACAGCTGATTCCAGCTCACTTCGCGCGCGGATGCGTTTGGTCGTACACGCTCAGCAGATGTTTCATCGAGAGTTGGGTATAACGCTGCGTAGTCGAGAGCCGCTCGTGACCCAGCATCTCCTGGATTGCACGCAAGTCGGCGCCTTCTTCCAGCATGTGGGTGCCGAAGGCGTGGCGCAGCGTGTGCGGGTGAACGTCCGGCGACAAGCCTTTTGCGACAGCAATTTTTTTGATGATCCGCCCGACGCTCCGCGTCGTGAGGCGCCCCCCGCGAGTGTTAATCAGGAGCGCGGGCGTGTTCCTGCGTGATTGCGAAAGAATCCCTTGACGAGCCGGCAGATAGGCCGCGAGCGCGGACGTGACCGCGTCGCCAAAGGGAACGTAACGTTCCTTCTTTCCTTTACCGCGAATAAGCAGCGCCTCAGAAGCCGGGCGAATGTCATCGCGGTTGATGCCCACGAGTTCCGAGTTGCGAATGCCGCATCCGTAGAGCAGTTCAAGCATCAGGCGGTCGCGCTCGGGAAAGGCTGCTATCTCAGGCATTTCGCCGTCGAGAACGGAATTCATCTCTTCCATGGTCGGCACGCGGGGAAGTTTCTTGGGCAGCTTCGGCGTAGAAACCAGCGCCGCCGGATTTTGCTCGACAACTCCTTCCTGCGCTAGCCAGCGGTAGAGGGAACGAACAGCAGCCAGCGACCGCGCGACCGAAGTCTTGCTGAGTCCCTTTTCATATAAGTTCGATAGGAATCCGCGAATGGTGACGTGGTCTATTTCGCGCCAGGTACGCGAGCCGACGTAAGCTGAAAAGCCTTCAAGGTCCTGTTTGTAGGCCTTGATGGTGTGCGCCGAAGCGTTGCGCTCACGAAGAGACTGCAGGAATTTTGTCGTTGCGCTGTGGACATTCATTCTGTGCCGTCCCTATAGATTCCCATCGCCTTACTTCGTCGACCCAGGGCTGACGCTCTTTGAATTCCAGCGTACACGGCTACTGCCAGCCCGTTACAAGCGTTCGACTACATAAGAAGTTCCCATCTGCGTTCATCTGTGTTGATCCGTGGAGCAGAAGTTGACTTCCTCTGTGCCTCCGTGTCTCCGTGGTGAAAAGCTTTCATCTCGCCTTCGCCCGCGGATGATGCTTCGCATAAACGCTCTTCAATCTGTCGAGCGCGACGTGGGTATAAATCTGCGTAGTCGAGATATCGGCGTGACCGAGGATCGTTTGCACGGTGCGCAAGTCGGCCCCGTTTTCGACCATGTGTGTTGCGCAACTATGACGCAGCATGTGTGGACTGGCGTGCCGTCCGGAACTGACTGAAGCCGCGCTGACCATCTGCCACACCCGCTGGCGTGTTAGTCTTTTTGCCCCTCGTGAGATGAACAGAAGTGGCGAACTCTTCCCTGCTGCCAGCGCTGGGCGAGCATCACGCAAATAAGTCGAGAGCGTGTCCTGCGCCGAGCGTCCCACCGGAACGATTCGTTCTTTGTCGCCTTTGCCGCGCACCAGCACGTATCCCATGTCGAGCTTGACGTCTTCGATCTTGAGCGCGATGACTTCTGAAACTCGCAGGGCTCCGGCATAAAAGACTTCGAGCATAGCTCGGTTGCGTAAAGAGAGCGCAGCGCTCTCTTTACCGATCCCGGAAGAATCGACGTTCGTCGCTCCACTTACGAGCATCTGATCGATTTCATCGCGTCCCAACGATTTCGGCAGCACCTTCCACTGCTTTGGTAGCGGAATATTCAGCGTGGGATCGCGCTCAATGCGTTTGTCGAGCAGCAGGAAACGATAAAGATGCCGCAGCGCTGAAAGCTTGCGCGCGACCGACCGCCCATCAACCGAGTTAGAAAATAATTGCTGAATGAATCCGCGAACGTCGTCTCGACGCGCGTTCAGCAAAGTGCGCTTGTGCGATTCCAGAAATCCGGCAAACTGGCCGATGTCGCGTGTGTAAGCAGAGACGGTGAGTGTGGCGAGTCCCTTCTCGACCTTTAGGTAATCGAGAAAAGAAGACACCAGACGTGCGTTGACTTCCGAAGGCACAAGCTGAGTATGCCCGTTATCGGACGCTGCGAAAAGTAATCACAGGGTTGCCCACCCTTGTCTCGCGTCATTTGCGAGAAAGGGTGGGTTATGCAACATCAGACCTGGCCAATCGCCTGCTTCAGCACATCCACCGCATAGATCGCTCCCTGTGGAGTTTCTTCATGCTTGAAATAGGCGAAGACATCGCGGCCGGCAGAGAGGTGGTCACGCATTCTGTGAAGCATGGCGGCACGCTCTTCGGCGGTGTACTCCGGCTTGCGATAGCGATAGTAGGCGAAATCGGCAGTAGTGACGTCTGGCGTGATTCGCTCTTCCGTTTCAGCTATGCACAGGGCGCGATTGTGCGCCTTCAGGCAGGAAAAGACGTCATCGCCGAACCACGACTCGTGACGAAATTCGAAGGCGATCTGCACTCCGCGCGGAAGCGTGCCCAGGAAAGCATCGAGCACGGCGATGTCGGCTTTCATATTTGGCGGCAACTGGAAGAGTACCGGGCCAAGTTTTCCGGCTTGCGCAAGCGGTTCTATCGTGCCGAAGAAGCGCTGCACGAATTCTTCTGCGCCTTTCAGTCGCTTGATGTGCGTTATGACCTGATGCGCTTTGATTCCGAAGCGGAAATGTTCGGGTGCCTGGGTGATCCATTTTTGGGCGGTGGTGTCTTTGAGCAGTTGCCGGAAGGTCAGGTTGACCTCAACCGTGTTCAATTGGCTGGCGTAATAAGTGAGAAACTTTGTCTGCGCCAGTTTCTCCGGATAGAAACCCGGCTTCCAGCTTGGGTACGCCCATCCAGAGGTTCCGACGAAGACTTGGGGCATGAGGAATCAGCACTCAGCAATCAGCATTCAGCAAAAATCTGCGAGTGGATTATACCTTGCGCCTCACGCGCCGATTTCCCTTCACTTGCGCGGAAGGCTTGCGTTTGGCCGAACGCGGCTTCTCCGCCTGGGCGGCAATCTCCACTTCGGCGGATGACGCGTCTTCGATCCCGGCCAATTTCGGCAACTTCTGTTTCAGCGTGAGCAGCGGCGAAAACAAGTCGCCCATCTTCTCCACACGCTTCACCACGGCATCGGCTTCGAACACCAGCAGCCCCGCATCCCTCTTCTTCATTGCACGATCGACTTCATCCCACGTCACTGGCGTTGAAACTGTGGGTCGCTCGCGTGCGCGCAACGAGTACACGCTGATCGTGGTTTTATGCTCGTCGTTCTGGCTCCAATCAACGAATACTTTGTTGGTCCGGATCGCCTTTTTCATATCCGAGACCACGAGGTCCCGGTGTTCGTTTTCCAGTAGACGGGCCAGAGCATTCGCAAATGGCTTGGTTTCGTCGTAACTGGTCTTCGTATTCAAGGGCACATAAATTTGCATCCCTTTTGAGCCGGAGGTTTTGGGGAAGCTTTCGAGCTTGAAGTGCTCAAAAATCTCGCGCAGCCAGAGCGCCACCTGGCAGCATTGCACGATGTTGGCGGGCGGGCCGGGGTCAAGATCGAAAACCATGCTGCGCGGGCTTTCAATATCCTCGGCCAGCGAAAGCGACGGGTGCAGCTCGATGCCGGCAAGATTCGCCACCCACACCAGTGTCGCCAGGTCGTTGCACAAAATGTAATTGACGTCGCGCTTATTGCCCTCGCTCCAGATGGGAGCGGTCTTCACCCAGTCAGGGCGATGTTTGGTGGCATTCTTTTCGAAGAACGGTTGAGCATCCACGCCGTCCGGATAGCGTTTCAATGTAAGCGGTTTGCCTTTGAGATGCGGCACCAGCACCGGCGCAATGCGCGCGTAATAATCAATGACTTGGCCTTTGGTGAACTTGGCCGCGGGATAAAGAATCTTGTCGAGATTCGTCAGTTTGAGCTGGCGCCCGCCGACTTCGATGATTTGATCCGCGGCCATGCTTGAATTCGCCTGTTGCGATATTTCTCAACTCTTAGCTCTGCGTGCTCGTGGTCCAAGCTAAGAGCTAGAAGCTAAGAGCTGCTCTTCAGCATCTGCTCGGCATGTTTCAGAGAGGTCTCGGTTACTTTGGCTCCGCTCAGCATGCGGGCAATCTCTTCGGTACGTTCGTTACCCGAAATCGACGTCACGGTTGTTTGTGTGCGCTCGCCGGCGCGCTTCTTCTCGATCAGGTAATGGTGATCGGCGAAGGTAGCGATCTGGGGCAGGTGTGTCACGCAGAGCACCTGATTCGCGCGCGACAGCGATTTCAGCTTCTTGCCGACCGCCTCGGCAGCGCGGCCACCGATCCCGGTGTCGATTTCGTCAAAAATCAATGTTCGCTGCCCCGCCGACGCTTTCTTGCGCGAAGCCGATTCCACGCTCGCCTTGAGCGCCAACATTACACGCGACAATTCGCCGCCGGACGCGATCTGCTGGAGCGGATGCATCGGCTCGCCGGGATTGGTTGAAATCATGTACTCGACCTGATCGAAGCCGGCAGAAGTCCAGTTGCACTCTTCATCCGTGCCACTGATTTCGATGCGGAATTGCGACTTCATGGCCAGTTCATTGATTTCGGCTTCGACCAGCTTTTCAAGCTTCTTTGCTGCCTCGTAACGTTTCTTCGAGAACGCACGCGCCTTCTGTAAGAACTGTTCCGCCGCCACCGCGAGGCTGGCCCGCAATTCTCGCAGGATTTCGTCTTTGTTTTCGACTTCAGAAAGCTTGCGCGTGACCTCCTCGCCGAGACGCAATACATCTTCCAGGCCCGGACCATATTTGCGCTTCAGTCGATCCAGCAGCGCCAGGCGATCTTCAACCTCTGCCAGATGCTCTGGCGAAGCTTCGATGCCCCCAGCGTAGTCACGTAACGTGACACCCACGTCTTCGACGCTGATGCGCGCTGAATCGAGCGCGCCGTAGGCCTCCTGAAACTTTGGCTCGAAACGAATCAGTTCTTCCACATGCTTCTGAGCCGAACGCAATGTCGCCGATGTGGACGAAGCGCCTTCGTACAGCAGATCAAACGCCTGCATGGCGGCGTTATAGATTTTTTCGGCGTTGGCGAGGACACGCTTTTCGGATTCGAGGCGCTCATCTTCTCCGGGCTGGACCTTCGCGTCTTCGATTTCGCGTTTCTGGAACGACCACAAATCCACCAGGCGCAACCGGTCCTGTTCGCCGTGCTCGAGTTCCTCGATGCGGTCCTTGACTCTCTTCCACTCGGCAAACGCCGCGCTGACGCTGTCCAGTTGCGAGCCGGCAAAAGCATCGAGCAGTTCAAGCCGGACCTCGCCGTCGAACGACACCAGCGACTCGTTCTGCGCGTGAATACTGGCGAGATGCGGAGCAAGCTGCTTAAGGACGGCGACAGTGGCCGGCTGGTTATTTACAAACACGCGGCCTTTGGTGGCGATTTCGCGGCGGAGAATCAGATTGTCTTCGTCCGCATCAATGCCGTTGTCTTCCAGGATGCTCGCAACCCTCTTCTCTGATCCAGCCTCGACCTCAAAGACGGCGGAAATGACGGCGCGCTCGGCGCCGAAACGAACCACGTCGGCGGACGCTTTCTCGCCCATCAGCAAGCTGAGCGCGTCAATCAGAATGGACTTTCCGGCGCCGGTTTCGCCAGTCAAAAGATTCAGTCCAGCCGCGAACTCGACCGCGAGATGATCGATGACGGCGTAATTCTCGAGACGCAGTTCGACGAGCAAGAATGGTCCTGAAAACCTGAGTTGAGCGCAGAATAGCAGTTGTGCTGGTCAGTGGCTAGTGGCTGATAAGGGTTAGATGAGATACTGCCGCGGTTAACTCGTGAGAGTTCGGGGGCAATGAGTGCTCTGGAGATTTATCGCAAACAATGCGCCCCGATGTTGTAAGACAATCAGATTGAATGACCTCGGTAATCTATATGCCCATCCGTAGTCCGGTGTCTAAGTAAAGGTATGGGATTGCACTTACCGAAAAGCGCGTATCTCTCGGCAGCTGTCATTCTTGCCGGGATCGTTCTACCCCAGGGCTACTTGCGTTGGCTGAATACCCGAACTTTCGTTGCCCTGGAGATGCCACTGGTCCTTTCCCGTGGCCAAGTCAGAACTGCTGATTTTTCTGTCAATCTCAAACAGTGGTATCACATCAGTCTTTGGGTTGACAGCGATTTTTCGGGGTGCCAGTCCGGTCTTTCCCACCTGGCCCTACGCTCACGCTCGATTGTTTACCGTAATGGGCACGCAATCGAATCATCGGAAGGCGTCGATCGCTACCTAGGGCATTTTTACGCTGACACAAAAGGGCGATACAAAGTCAGTATCGAAATCATAAGCGACCCTTCTTGCCTCAACGAGGGACACCCTCGGATCGGAGTTTGGACTGACTCAAGCAGGAGTTTGTACCTCTACAATGAGCTCCGGGAGATTGGGCTTATCGTTACCATCGCCGGACTTGGTTTGTTTGCCTTTTTGATTTTCCAAATCAGGGCCAGAGCAGCAACAACCGAAGGATTTTCAATCTCCCAAGGTACACGGCACGGATGGTATCATCTCCGAAAGCTAGCGCCAAAAACACTGTTCCCACTCTTGCCGCCGTTTGGCCTGACGTATGGACTCGTGTTGAGCAGCGTTCTCGTGCCAACCTTTCTCATTTTCATCTATGCATGGGGATGGGATCGGCCTTCCGTAGGGATCAGAATTTCTGTGGCAGAAGAGCGTTCGTTACCTGGGCGCACTCTTTCCTCCATTCCACACCCGGTAGTGCGTCTGGAACAGCCTAGCCGCAGACTGCCGGCGACGTTGTACTTGAACTCGAAAGTGATCGGGTGGGACGAGTTAGGGAATGCATTGACGAATCAACTCAAACTGCGGCCCGATTGGGTGGTGTACGTCGAGGCGGATGACCAAGTTTCTTGGTCAGACGTTATCGCAGCTATGGACATCATTCGGAGTCGGCGCGCGAGAATCGTTCTTGTTACCCAAACGAAGGTATCTCGCCCTAGCAGACACAACTAGTTCTTGGTATCACGTTAATCACTCACTGACACGCTCTCTCAACAGACGGGGCACTCGTTCAAATGCCATCCATCCCAAACACGCGATAACCGGCACCGGAAACAGCACCGTCGTCCACAAAGGTGCTGCCCAAAACTGCTGCGCGCGCGTGGTGAAAAACGATGCACCTGCCAACCCGATTGCCAGCAGCCACGACCAAACCATCAACCCCGCTGACAACACATATAAAAATCTGAATACAATTTTTGTCGGCTGCGCGTCCCGCGCCAGCAGAAACACTCCCGGCAACAGCAATAGTTGATAGTGCGGCGGATACATCGGTGGAATCAGCAGCGTGACCGCCAGCACCAGCGACGTCATATACAGGAATTGATCGTCGTGCGATTCAGATCGCCGCACGTACCAGCAGCCAGCGGCAACCGCCGCCAGTAGCACAGCGACGGCAGGGATGGCAATCGCGCGGGGGAGCATCTGCTCAAGCAAAGCTCCGCCGGCGGCATAACGACGATAAGCAAGCACCGCGGAATAGAATTCGCGAAGCCATCCATGGAGCAGAAGCTCCCCACCGCCGACCAAAGCCGCGAAGAACACGAAGAAAGCCGCCGCCAGTTTCCAGCGACGCTGCCAGTCTGAAAGCGCCCACAGCATCAGCCATCCTGCGAGTGGAAGCGTGAGCTGGGGCTTGATCATGGCAAGAGCCAGCAGAATCCCAGCAAGAATCAATCGCCCTGAACACAGTAGCGCGACCGCCGCCGCGATGAGAAAAGCAACTAGCAGACTGAGTTGCTGAAGCTTGATGCCCTGCACCGCCGCGAAAGTACCTAAAGTGAGAACAATCAGCGTGGCCAACGCGATACACGAAACCCGCCATTTCAAGACGCGCAACCACAGGACGACGCTCAGCCCGGTGAGCCCGAGAAGCAGCCAGAAAAAGATCACCCTCACGATGGTAAAAGGCATTTTCACCACCGGTGCGAGCAGGAAGGCAACATACACCGGATACGCGAACGCCTGTTGGTTGGTTGGATCTTTAGCGCGCGAGGCGTTGATGGGGCGTCCGTAATATCCGGCCTGAATTTCGCGCGTGACTTCGGTGCTGTAGGGATCGCGGCGATGCAGCAACAGATCACGCGCGCCCAGCCAACTGGGATAGAGATCGGAGAGATTGCCGCGAGGGCTGCCAATGATAAGAGCTTCTGACTTTTGGTGTTGCACCAACACGCGGTCAACATATGTCCACATGCCTGCCGCGCAGAGAATAGCGAGCGCTAGTTGTGCCGCAGCCTTCACTTCTGTGCCGCCAGCATTTCATCCCGCCGCATGGCTGGTCGCGAACGGAGCTGCACAATTCCCAACAGCCACACCAGCAATATGATCGCAACCATGTTGAAGTGACCCCAACGTAGCCATAGCCACATCAGTAGAGGAGTACAAAACAAGAAACCGATCGGCCCGATGACTGCCAAGCGTCTTGCTGCCGAAAAAGATCGATCCGAAATCGCCTCCCATTCCTGGTACATCAAGAGAAGGGGGAGGAACAAAAGCGCAAGGTCATAGATAAGCAAGTGGTAGCTCACAAGCAACGCAACCAGAACGGCGACCACGAAGCTCAATTCCAAGTTAAGCCGCCGCCCCGGTGAGCCAAGCACTCGCGCGGCATACGCAAACAAGAGAATCGAGCTCAGCCCAGTCACGAGGAAGGCGCTCAAACTGCCTTCGTGCAGAACCGAGAAAAGCCCACGCAGGTTAGGCATGTTTGCCGGAACGATGGCGCCATTCCCAAGCGCCCCCTCTATCCTCCACACGTAGCTCGGATAAGCAATGAAACTCCGCCACCCGACGACCGCGATCGAAACTGCCGCCATGGCCGCGGTTGAGAGCACGAACCCCACTGCGAAGCGCGCAGTTTTGCGCATGCAGAGCACCAGCAGCGCCAAAGGCAGCACCAGTTGAGGACGAAACACTCCCAGCCCCAGAGCGATCCCACCTCTAAGGTCGGAGCCGTCTTTCAGGAAAGCGTACGCGCTGCTCATCACCAGCAGAAGCAGAATCACGTCTTGCCCCTGGAACAAGCACATGAAGACCGGAAAAAAGCTCAGGGTGGACAAAAGCAACAGCAACCACGGAATCCGGCGCAACCGTTCTGACCGGCGTCGAACCAGCCAAATCACCACGACGAGTATGACCACATTCACCGCGTCCCATGCCAGATACGCCGAAAAGTACGGGAGAAAAGTGAAGGGCACAAACAGCAGCGCCTCAAACGGCGGGTGATTGTACGGCAGCGCACCATGCCGGATGCTCACGCCTGGAGCGGATGCCTGCTGCGCCTGCCACTGGGCCTGCTCGCTGTACAGGCCTGCTCCCTGGCCGGAACGCACAATTCCTGCGGCGGAGTAGAAAATCGTGAAGTCGGCATAGCCCAGCTTCAGTTCGCGCCAATCGCTCCACAGTAAGAAGAAATTTAACGTCAGTCCGGTGGCGAGAAGCACGATAAACCCGCGTTTGTAGGCCAGACTCAGCAAACCGTACACTCCGTTACCGGTCGAATCCGAGGACGGTAGCACTTTAGCACCCGGAAGCTGAGGCCTTCTGTAGCCGACAAATTAATCATCCTTTTTGCCTTTCGGCGCGGTATCATGGTCAGCACTTCGAAGCACCTCCCCCTTTTGCTTGACTACGACCGGCATTGGAGCATTGGCCAGCAGTTGGAAGCTGGCGGAAGTGTCTCTGCCGGACGGAAACTTAGCCCGGAGCAGTAGATGAACCGTACTCGTTTGATTTTTATTGGATTTCTGGCGCTGGCACTGGGCTTGCTCGCGAGTATCTGGGCGTACCGCACTCTTCAGGAGCGGAGCGGCAGGTCTCGGGCAGGTATGCAACAAGTTGCAGTTGCGGCGGCTGACATTTCAGTCGGCACACGGATACAGGAGAAGGACGTCCGCATGGTCGAGGTTTCGACCGACGCAACGCCTCCCGGCGCATTCGGCAGCACCAAGCGGCTGCTTGGACGAGGCGCTGTCTTACCCATTGCGCAAGGCGAGTTTTTCATCTCGGGCAAGAATCTAGCGTCGGAAAACGCCGGTTCAGGATTGCCGTCAATGATTCCATCCGGCATGCGCGCGGTTTCAGTGCGAGTGAACGATGGCAGCTCGGTAGGCGGATTTGTGCAGCCGGGCACTCGCGTGGACGTGCTAATGACTGGAACCTCGGGATCCGGTGAAGCTCAAACCATGACCGTCCTTAGGAACATAGCGGTGCTCGCCAATGGCGCTAGGCTTGACCGCAGCGCTACCGCAGCAGACTCGCAAAACTCGCCATTGATCACCCTGCTGGTTTCTCCGGACGACGCGCAAAAATTGGCGTTGGCTGTGGCGCAGGGCAGGATTCAACTGGCTCTGCGGAATCCATTGGATACAAGTCAGGCCGAAGTTGCCGCGGTTGGCATTCATTCGCTCTATCCGAATCAGAAGCCTGCGGTCACTTCAACGGCGGCACATGTAAGACCGAAAGCTGCGCCGGTGGTCCAGGCTCCGGCGCCGACGGCGTATCCGGTGGAAGTGATCAGGGGCGACAAGCGGGATATTACCAAGCTGCCAGATTGATCCCGCTGTAGTAGAAGTGGAAATCTACGCGTCGGGTTTTCATAAATGCGCAAGCAATTTTCAGATTCTCGCGGTCTCCATTTCGTGATCGCCCTGGTGCTCGGGGCAGTTTGCGCGGCACAGCAGTCTGCCGCAACTCCGCCGGCTCCGGATACGCAAAGCCAGACTCCCGCCTCAACGTCAGCACCCGCACAGACCCCTACCGCAACCCCGGCACAAACTCCTGCCGAAGAAGAAGGGCCCGCGCCCCTGCGGGTCATGGTGGGCAAGTCTCTGCTGATCAACACCACGGACAAACTCAAGCGTGTCTCGGTCACTGATCCCGAAATCGCCGACGCGTTAGTCGTCACCCCAACCCAGGTGCTAGTACATGGACGCTCACCAGGCGAAGTTTCCCTGCTCATCTGGGATGAGTTTGAGCGTTCGCGCAGCTTTGACTTACGTGTGGACGTGGATGTGACGGCTGCACGCGAAGAGATCAAGAGAATCTTCCCTGATGAGCAGATTGATATCTCGGCATCCCGCTCGGCCATTGTGCTATCCGGACACGTGACTACCGAAGACGTCGCCAAACATGCCGGGATGGTGGCGGCCGCCTATTCCAAGAACGTGATCAACGTTCTGACATTTGGCCCTGTGGGCGCGCAAGAAGTTTTACTGGAGGTCAAATTTGCCGAGGTCGACCGCACTGCCGTAACCCAGCTGGGAGTGAACATCTTCAGCAACGGCGCGGCAAATACTATCGGTACGAGCACTACGGGGCAGTTCGGCGGCTTTCAGACGGGAAGTTCGGGTGCCGGCGGGACCTCCAGCACTGGTTCGGGCACCGCCACCACCCCCGCTATCAATTTCAATCAACCGCTGAATTTGTTCCTGTTTCGCCCCGACATCAATCTGGGAGCGGTGATTCAGGCCCTGCAACAAAAAAACCTTCTTGAGATCCTCGCCGAGCCGAACCTGATCGCAGTCAACGGCAAAGAAGCCAGCTTCCTGGCCGGTGGTGAGTTTCCCTTCCCCATCGTGCAGCCTGGACAAGGCTTCACCGCCGTCACCATCCAATTCCGTGAGTTCGGTGTGAAACTGAAATTCACACCTGTGATCATGCCTAATAGCAACATCCATTTGCAGGTAGTGCCGGAGGTCAGTCAGCTCGATTTCACCAATGCATTGACGATATCCGGCTTTACAGTTCCTGCCTTGAGCACCCGTCGCGCACAGACGGAGTTTGAAGTGCAGGATGGACAGAGCTTCGTGATTGCGGGATTGATGGACAACCGAGTCACCGATCAATACAGCAAGGTCCCAGGGCTGGGAGACATTCCGATTCTGGGTAATTTATTCCGCAGCAAGAACATGCAAAAAAGCACTACCGAACTGGTTGTACTGTGCACCGTTCACCGCATTTTCCCGAATGCGCAGACGCCAGGGACGCCGAAGTATCCGCAGCCGTTCATGGACAAGGGCAAGTTTGATGGACAAGGATCCAATGGCGGAGCCAAAAAGTAAGGGCTGATGTTATGCCGAATCTTCAAGCATTTGAGCGCAGCAGCTATCAGCAGGTAAAAGCCGACCTGCACCGTAAGATTCTGGACCGCCTGGATCTGGAAAAACTGGGGCGCACCCCCAGCGCCGCTGCCCGTGAGGAAGTTCTCCTTGTCATCCGAGGCACTGTCAACAGTGAAGCCGTGCCTCTCAGCTTCGCCGAACGTGAGCGCTTGTCGCGTGAGATTCTCGACGAGATTTTCGGCCTTGGCCCGCTGGAGCAACTGCTAAAGGATCCAACAATTTCGGACATTTTAGTCAACCGTTACAACAAAGTTTATGTGGAGCGCGGTGGCAAGCTGGAAATCACCGGCCTCAGCTTCAAAGACGACGCCCACCTGATGCAGATCATCGACCGCATCGTTTCGCGCGTAGGGCGCCGCGTGGATGAAAGCTCGCCCATGGTTGATGCACGCCTTGCCGACGGTTCGCGCGTAAATGCGATCATTCCCCCACTGGCGCTTGACGGCCCGGTGCTTTCGATCCGCCGCTTTGGCCGCGATCCCATCACTTCACGCAACATGATTGAGAACCGCACGCTGACTGATTCCATGCTTGAAACACTAGTCTGCATGGTCAAGGCCCGGCTGAACATTCTGATCTCCGGCGGGACCGGCGCCGGCAAGACTACATTGCTGAACGTTCTCTCCGGCTTTATTCCGGACTACGAACGCGTGGTCACCATCGAAGACGCCGCCGAGTTACAACTCAAGCAGGAACACGTTGTGCGGCTGGAGACACGGCCGCCAAACATTGAAGGAAAGGGCGCGGTTCGACAACGTCAGTTGGTCATCAACAGCCTGCGTATGCGCCCTGACCGCATCATCATCGGCGAAGTGCGCGGCGAAGAAACCTTTGACATGCTGCAGGCGATGAACACCGGCCACGAAGGCTCGCTCACCACGGTGCACGCTAACACGCCGCGAGATGCCCTGGCCAGGCTGGAAAGTATGTTCTCCATGGCGAACCTGAATATTCCCGAGCGGGCGATTCGACAACAGATTACTTCGGCGATTCACATTGTGGTTCAGGTTGCCAGGCTTACCGACGGCACCCGCAAGATCATGTCAATTTCTGAAATCACAGGCATGGAAGCCGACAGCATCTGGATGCAGGACATCTTCACCTTCGACCGCAGCGGAATCGACAAGGCCGGTAAAGTGCATGGTGTATTTCGGGCGACGGGAGCAAAATCGCGGTTTACAGAACGTCTGGCGACTGCGGGATATCCATTGCGGCCCGAGCTGTTTGAGACCCGGACGGAGGTCTAAGCGGGAGAAATGCTTTTAATACCTCTCATCCTGTTCGTAACCGTTTCCATTGCGGCATTTTCTTTCCTGGTATTGCTCGACCAGCGCAATGCCCGCGCCCGCCTGATTCGCGAACGCGTGGCTGCTGCCCAAGCGCCCGGAGCGTCTTCCGAGGCGATGGCCTTGCTGCGCGACGAAATGTTCAGCCGCATTCCGGCTCTGGACCTGCTTTTGCGGCGTTCAGAACAGGTTTCGCGTCTGCAGAATTTGCTCGACCAGGCCGGACTCTCGATGCGCGCTGGCAACATTCTGATCTATTCAGTGATCAGCATGCTCGTGTTTGGTGCAGGCGGATATCTGCTTACTGACACCTTCCCGTTCAATGAAAACCTGTTGTTCACGCTGGTCAGTGGCGGCCTCGGCGCGATCGTCCCGTATTCGTACGCCTCGCGGCAACGTAACCGGCGCTTTCAGAAATTCGAAGAAGAATTTCCCGAAGCCATTGACACCCTGGCGCGCGCCGTCCGGGCTGGTCACGCTTTTACAATGGCCGTTGAAATTCTTTGTAGCGAACTGGCCGAACCGGTGTCGACAGAATTCCGTAAGTTTTATGAGGAACAGAAATATGGCATGCCCGTCCGCGATGCCCTGCTGAACCTGACCCAGCGCATGCCGCTAATGGATGTCAAGTTTTTCGTCACGGCGGTTATGTTGCAGCGTGAGACCGGCGGCAATCTCGCAGAAATTCTCGATAATCTTTCTTATATGATTCGTGAGCGCTTCAAGATTCTGCGCCAGGTCAGGGTTTATACCGCTCAAGGGCGCCTCACCATGATGCTGTTAATGGCGCTGCCCCCCGTTATTGTGGTGACCATGCTGTTTGTGAATCCGTCGTTCATACGGCCGCTATTCGACGATCCCATCGGTCACATGCTGCTGGCTGCCGGTATAAGCTTGCAGACGATCGGATATTTTGTCATCAGGAGGATCATTCAGATCGAGGTCTGACGGATCAAGATCCAGTCCCATGCTGCCGGTGATCGCAATCTTCGTATTCGTAGCAGTCGCTGTGGCCGTCTTTGCTTTGGCCTCCGCTGCTTACGCGCCTTCGTCGGTATTGGGCGAAAGGCTGAAGTCGCTCGGGGTTGAGCCCTCTGCGGCGCGCCAGAAATCCAGCTTTCGCGAGCGTATGGACCATGTACTCGATCCCTTGGGCCGAGCTTTGCAACTTTCTCCCGGAGACCGCTCGCGCATTTGGCTGATTCAGGCAGGATTCCGCGAGCGCCGGCATCTGGTGATATATCAAGGCAGCAGAATCGTCGGAGCCGCAGCGTTGTTCCTCTTTGCGCTGGCAGTAACCGGCTTTGATTCCGTGGCCTTGCTGGCTGGCGCTGCCGCGCTCGGACTATTTCTGCCCCGCTTCATTTTGAAGCGCCTCATCCGCATCCGTCAGCGCGAAATTACCGTGGGGTTGCCGGATGCACTGGACCTGACGGTGGTCTGCGTCGAGGCCGGGCTCGCGCTCGACAATGCTCTGCTGCGAGTAGGTGAGGACCTGAAGTACGCGCATCCGGCGTTGAGCGAGGAATTTTATATTTCCAATCTTGAGATGCGGGCCGGCAAGCCTCGCGCCGACGCGCTTCGCAGCCTGGCGGCCCGTACCGGCGTGGACGACGTTCGCGCTCTCGTCAGCGCCCTTGTACAGACCGACCGCTTCGGAACCAGCATTGCCCAGGCTCTCCGCCTTTACTCCGACGCGCTGCGCACCGAGCGTCGCCGTCGAGCCGAAGAAGCTGCGGCCAAGACTTCCACCAAGATGATCATCCCTCTGGTTGTGTTTGCGCTGCTCCCGCTGATATTTGTAACCCTCGGGCCGGCACTGATCGAACTCCTCCACGAACTGTCCCCGGCGGTACGAAAGTAGTTTGCATGTTGTCCCATTCACCCATGTCTGCAGTTAAATCGAGTCGCGGCACTCGTCTGTCGAACAGCGCGTGCCTGGCGAATACCCATTGGAAACACTTTTGCGGACTAATTGCGCAGGCAGCGCCCGTGCACGAGGCCGCCGAGTGAACGACTCTCCCCAGCTTCTGATTCAGTGGTCATCGCCGTGGCGCGACTTTATTTCTGCGCTTGGGCCCGCTCTGAGGCCCTCGCCTCCGCGAGTGCATGTTGAGGCACACGCCGGCCTCTTCCCTCTTCGCGGCATGCTCTTGGCTCTCTTGCTCGAAGTCGCGGCGCTGGCCACAGTCATTGCTGTTCCATCTGAAGTACTTCGGCGTGAGTCTGTTCAACCGTCTTCGCAGACTCACGATGTGATCTATTTCTCGGCCGATGAGCTACCGCGCACTCAGGATCTTGCCGGCGGTTCTGCTGGTCAGCAGGGTGCGCGCGGAGGCACTTCCCTTCAGCATCCATCCCAAACCATCAAGGTCGCACGCGGAGAAAAGTTGCGTGCTCGCGTTGTCGATGCTCCTGACCTCCATTTGCCGCAATCTGATTCGCAGATATCGAACCTGTTGACCTACAAAACTGCGGTTCCACCCGCACCCGACCCCCCGCCGATAGTACGGCCGGCCATCACCACGCCTCCGATTTTGGTACGTGCGAATCGCGAGCACCGCAACAAAACAACATCCGCAGTAGTTGCGCCGCCGAAAGTTTCGCTTCCGAAAAACGCAATGCCGAATTTGCCGGCAACCAGCGTGGCAGCAGTCGCCCCCCCTCCGGTTGCCGCGCCCATCAAAGTAACGCATAATCGCGCCCGGCTTACCCTCCCCTCACCGTCTGCTCCAAAGATTAGCGCGCGACAACAAATGCCTGATCTCCCCGAGACGAACACGGCCGTGCAGGCGCCTCCACCAGCGCCTTCACCGATCAAGGTTGCCCGCTCGCGCAAACCCTCTTCTGATCCAAACACGATGGCTGCTCCAAAGATCGATGCCTCATCTGCGGTTGGACGAAACGACCAGCTTGCCTCAATCGTCGCCTCTCCCTCGCCAGATCTTCCCGCCGCTTTTCGGCAGCCAGTTGGATCCGCCGATTCTCATACCGTTGGCGTGATCGTCACTCCGAATCCAGGTCCAAAACAGGCCGCTCCGAAGAACGACGAAAAAACCACCGTTGCCATGGCACACGGAGGATCAACCAACCTCGGCTCCGGAGGGACCGGCGGCGGCACAGGTATGCAACCCGGCAAAGGAACCGGCAGTTCCGAATCCGGTTCATCGGCTGGCGCAACAACTGTTGGGAACGACAAGGGCACCGACTTCTACGCCCGCAACGGCAACTCGCCCAATCTCGGCCCCGGCGGGACGGGAAATCTGAGCAGCGGAACGCCGCGAGCCCCTGGGGTCTCTGTCTCCGGCGGCAAGAATTCAATTACACTTCCCAGCTTCGGCGGCCCGGCGAGTCCGGCTCCGGCGGGACACTCAGATATTGCAAAGAACATGGGCAACGGCATTACGGTAATTGCCAGCCCGCGTGCCGGCGGTGCACTGAATCTTTACGGCGCGTTAAAAGGCGACCGCGTTTACACCATCTACATCAACACGCGAATTGGCACCGCGGTTATGCAGTTTGCCGATCCAGCTTCTGTTGGCCACGCTTACACCACAGAACTGATTGCGCCGCGAGTGCTGGAAGCCTATGTTCCGTCAGAGCTGCTGCGTGGCCAGCATCACTCAAAGGTGCTGATCGGCTGCGAGCTCGACAGCAATGGCAATGTGAAGAACGCCCATCTTCTGCAATCAGACGGCAGCGAGTTCGCGCAAAAGATGCTACTTGCTGTACCGGAGTGGAAGTTGACCCCCGCAACTCGCGGAAATCAGGCGGTCGCGGTGAATGCGATCTTGGGCTTTGGCGTGGATACGCAGTAGCCTGGTGCCACTTTCAGTGATACACCAAGTACCCGATCCCCACTCGCATGTGATGCATCCACTTATCGGGAAAGCTGGCGGCAATCGTCAATCCCAGGGCTGCATGAATAACTCCCAGCGGATACAGATTCCGCCATCTGCGAAAGAGATTGCAAAACAGAATTCCCCCCGCAACAGACAACAACATCAGAATGGGGCTAGGAATGTGTACAAGCGCAAACAGCATTGCGGACACAATCACTGCCCGCCGTGACCCGGCGACTTCCTCCAGCCGCACAAAGAAAATTGATTGCAGAATGAACTCCTGCTCTAGCGCCCATATGGCGTATTGCCATGACCTGCTCAATGCGACGGTGTAACCTGGGCCCACACCCCTGAGTAGAATTCCGACCAGCGCGATTGCGCCGCATGCCACAGCGCCGACAAGCAAAATGGGGACCGCTCCGGTCAGAGGTTGGGTTAGTCCCAACTCAGACGGACTCCACTTTCCGGCCATCGCGAATGCCACTACACACGCGGTTGCAATCAGGCTGACAAGCAATTGTATGTGCCCGGGTTGAGTCCAGACCGCAATCACAATCAAGACGAAAACAATTGTGATCTCCAACAAGTTTCGCCGCAGGTGGGGAAGTTTATGACGGGTTATCACCTGCAAGAGATCGAACACGCGCGATTCTCCGGACGGAAAAAAGTTTGGATTTCGACGACATTTATGAATCTATATAACGTTCAGATGCAAGGGCTCGTGCGGCCGATTACATCTTGGCGGAAGGAGTGTTATGGCGCAAAACGAAACTCGCGTTGTTGTCATCGGTGCGGGATTCGGTGGCCTGGAGGCTGCTCGCAGGCTGGCTAGGTTGCCGGTACGCGTGACTGTGATTGACCGCAAAAATCATCACACCTTTCAACCGCTGATGTACCAGGTTGCGACCGCCGGGATTTCTCCCGCCGAAATCGCCGCGCCTATCCGCTGGATCTTACGCGGGCGCAAAAATGTAGAAGTGCTGCTCGGCGAGGTGATCGGTTTCGACCTTTCGCAGAAGCTGGTAAAGCTCGCTGACCTCGAGATTCCTTATGACTATCTGGTCGTCGCCGCCGGCGCCCGCCATTCTTATTTCGGACACGACGAGTGGGCGCCGCTTGCTCCCGGACTCAAGACCATCGAAGACGCGCTCGAAATTCGCCGGCGGGTGCTGCTGGCGTTCGAACTCGCAGAGCGCGCAACTCTGGCCGGCGAGCCTGAGCCGCCGCTAAATTTCGTGTTAGTGGGCGGCGGTCCAACCGGGGTAGAACTCGCCGGAACTCTGGCTGAAATCGCTAGGAAGGTTCTGCAGGATGAATTCGCCACCATCGATCCCAAGCGCACGCGCATCGTTCTGCTTGAAGGGGGGCCGCGCGTCCTTCCCGTGTACCCGCCAGATCTTTCCTCCAGCGCAGTTCGCCAGTTGGAGAAACTGGGCGTCGAAGTTCGCGCTTCAGCAATGGTCACCAATATTGAGCCGGGCGCGGTCTGGGTCGGTCAAGAACGCATTCCCGCCGCCGTAGTGCTCTGGGCCGCTGGAGTCCAGGCTTCGAGTCTGGGCAAAAAGCTCGGCGTTCAGGTGGATCGCGCTGGACGCGTCCCGGTCGCCCCAGACCTGTCGCTCCCCGGCCATCCGGAAGTATTCGTTATCGGCGACCTCGCAACCTTGAAGGACGAGCATGGCAACATGCTACCCGGCGTCGCTCCCGTTGCATTGCAGGAAGGACGCGCCGTCGCGAAAACCATTGCGCGCGACCTGAAACATCAACCGCGCCAGAATTTCCACTATCTCGATAAGGGGAATCTTGCGACCATAGGCCGCGCCGCTGCGGTTGCGCAAATTCGCAAGCTGCATATTTCAGGATATTTTGCCTGGCTCGCCTGGCTGTTCGTGCACATTTTCTTCCTGATCGGCTTTCGCAACCGCATCATTGTACTCATCCAGTGGGCGTGGTCGTATCTTACCTACGAACGTGGAGCACGGCTGATCACCGGTGACACGACTCTTCCCGGTTGGACGGTGACCCCGCCGAAGGAGCGGGAGAGCGAACCAGCGATGAAGGTGTAGGTCCGCGCATTGACTGCCTCTCCGAGTGCAGCTATCCTTAAGATTAGTCAGCTAGTTGCAACTCAGTTGCATCTGTAACTTCCTCCAAAAGGACACCCTTGCTCGAAGCTTTTATTGTCACTCTGCGCGAAGGCGTCGAAGCCGCGCTCATCGTCGGCATTACGCTCGCGTATCTGAATAAGGTCCAAAGGCCGGACCTCCGCCGCTCCGTCTTTTTTGGACTCGGTGCTGCCTTCATTGCCAGTATCGGCGTCGCTATTGCCCTGTCTCGCCTGCAACTGAATGAAGACATCTTCGAAGGCTGGGTCATGCTGGCGGCTGCTTTCTTCGTCGTCACCATGATCATCTTTATGATCCGAACCGGCAAGAAGATGAAAGGCGAGATCGAAGGCAAGCTGGGTACATTGACCAGCCGCGGTTCGCAGATCGGCGTGTTCCTGTTTGTCTTTCTGATGATCTTGCGTGAAGGCGCGGAAACTGTTCTGTTCCTCGCTGCCGTGACTCTGAACTCCAGCGCGCTTCTCAGCTTTATCGGAACCCTTGCCGGCATCTTCGCGGCAGTGCTGTTCGGAGTGATGTTTGTTAAAGGCAGCGTCCGCATTAATCTGCAAAAGTTTTTCCGCGTCACCACGGTGATTTTGTTCCTCGTTGCTGGCCAGTTGATCATCTCCGGACTGCACGAGCTCTCAGAAAACGGCGTGCTTCCCTCTTCCAAAGAAGAGATGGCGTTGATTGGGCCCATCGTGAGCAACGAATGGTTCTTTATCGTTCTAATCCTCGCTCTGGCGGCACTGATGTTGCTGTTCGATGCCAAGCGCCGTCAGCCTGCGCCAGTGCCTGAGACTTCCGCAGAAAAGCGGAAAGCCGCCTGGACTGCGCGGCGTGAGCGCCTATGGACGATGTCTGTCTACGTAACTTCGTTCGTATTCATCATGCTGGTCACCGCCGAATTTATTTACGCCAAGAGCACGAGCCAGCTTTCTCCGGCGACTCCGGTCAGCTTTGTCAACGGCGTCGCAAATATTCCATTGGGGCAAGTTTCTGACGGCGATCTACATCGCTTCTCAGTCCACGAGAACGGGACCGAGATTCGCTTCTTGCTTTATCAAAAGCCGGACGGCAAAGTTGTCGCGGTATTTGACGCCTGTCAGATCTGCGGCCCGGTCGGCTTCTTCAAGGGGCCGAATGGGCTGGTCTGCAAGAACTGCGCCGCGCCGATCAACCCCCAATCCGTAGGCACTCCCGGAGGCTGCAATCCCCTGCCGCTGCAATCAACCACTAACGGCGGAGACATTGTGATTCATGAATCTGATGTGGCGGCGGGAGCGCACATCTTTCAGCGCTGACTTCTTTTTATGTTCGTTCGACTCGTCTATGAATCTTTTCGACGGCAGACCCGCCGCAAGCTGCTGGTGGCGATCGCTGTGACCCTCGGCGCAACGGTTTCGACGGCGATGATCGGAATTGCCACCGGCATTGGGGACAAGATCAGCCGCGAGCTCCGCACTTATGGCGCCAACCTGGTGGTCACGCCTGAGGAAGACACTCTCGATGTGCAGATAGGCAGCGTCAACTTTAAACCGTCCACTAACGGAGCGTATCTCGACGAATCAGCTCTTCCAAAGATCAAGGGGATTTTCTGGCGAAACAACATTACGGCATTTGCGCCCGAACTTCCGGTCAACGTGCAGGCCGGCTCCGGCCAAGTCACGCTCTTGGGAACATATTTCGCTAAGCAATTGCAATTCGGCAAAGACACGTTAACGACCGGCGCACAGAAAGCGTTTCCCTGGTGGAAGGTGCACGGCGCGTGGCCGGCCGATGATTCCGACGACGTACTCGTAGGCGAACAACTTGCGGGCAATCTCGGAGTTACCCCGGGAGCCCAACTTGCGATCGACGGCAATCAACATCACGTCTCGGGAATTCTTTCCACTGGCGGAGCCGAAGATGAGCAGATTGTGGCTCCTCTCCGGCTCGCACAAACCCTCGCCGGAAAGCCGGGCGCTGTCCGCAAGATTTATGTCAGCGCCGTCACCAAGCCTGAAGACGCGTTTGCCCGGCGTAATCCTGACTCACTCAGCCCCGCTGATCGCGATCGCTGGTACTGTTCGCCATATCCACAGTCAATCGCCTTCCAGTTGCGGGAAGCGATTCCGCATTCGCACGCCGAACAGATTCGCCAGGTTGCGCAGAACGAAGGCGGCATTTTGTCGCGCATTAAGGGAATCATTCTGCTGATTACGCTGGCTGCGCTATTCACGTCAGGGCTGGCCGTTTCCGCGGCAATGGCAACGGCAATGTTCGAGCGACGCACGGAAGTGGGACTGATGAAAGCGCTCGGCGCCGGATATTTTCCGCTTTCTATGATCTACATCACGGAGGCAGTGCTGCTGGCAATCGGAGGCGGTATCGTCGGTTTCTTCTTTGGAACGCTGCTGGCACGCGAACTGGGCCGCGCGATTTTCGGTTCGAAGATCGCAGTCGCGCCGGTGCTGCTGCCCGTCATCCTGGGTCTCGCAGTTGCCGTGACCTTCGCCGGCAGTGCGCTCGCGATTCGTCGCGCGGTCAAATACGATCCGGTGCTCGCATTGCGAGGTGAAGCATGAGCGGAAGCGCCGCCAGGCCCGCAATGTACTTCCGCATGCTGAGGCGCGCGGCTGTGCTGCGCAAAGGACAAGCGGCAGCAGCCCTCGCGGCTGTCATCGTCGCGGCCGCGGCTGCCACAGCGATGCTGAACCTCTACGTGGATGTTCAAACCAAGCTGCGCAAGGAATTCCGGAAATTTGGCGCGAACATTGTAGTGCAATCGGGCACTGGCGGGACATTAATGCCGGACCTAGTCCAGAAGATTGCTTCGACACTCAGAGGCCGCGGCTTGGCAGTTCCCTTCGCTTACGCTGTCGCTCGCACCGACAAAGATCAACCGATCGTTGTTGCAGGAACCGACTTTGCTGCCGCACGCGAGTTGAATCCGTGGTGGTCGGTCAGTGCGTGGCCAACCGCCGACGACGAAGCCTTGGTGGGAGTGCGCGCTGCGCAATTGCTGAATCAAAACAGCGGCGCTCCTTTCACCCTGACCTTTCAGGGGCGCCGCCTTAGTCTGTCTCCAGCGGGAAGCGTTCACACCGGGGCCGGTGAAGACAGCCGCGTCTATATCTCACTTCAAAGCTTCCGCGCCTGGACTGGCATTGAACCCTCCGTGATTGAGATTTCGGCGTTCGGTTCTGCGCAAGATATCAGTACAACGATTCAGGATCTTCGCACTGCTCTGCCATCCGCCGACGTGCGCGCGGTGCGGCAGGTCACAGAGGGCGAGGCCAACATTCTTGGTAAGACGCGCTCTACTCTGCTGTGGTCTTCCTCGTTCATCGTGTCGATAGCTGCGCTGTGCGTGCTCGCAACCCTCATGGGCTGGGTCTTTGACCGGCGCCGTGATTTCGCCATCATGAAGGCGCTGGGGGCTTCTGATCGTCTGATCGCCGCATTCGTCTCCGGGGAAGCCGCAATTTTGGGATTGACCGGCGGTGTTATCGGATTTGCCGCCGGATTCGGCATCGCTGAATGGATTGGCCGCGCCAACTTTCATGCTCCTGTCGCGCTGCGGCTTAGCGTGCTGCCCTCCGTTCTGCTCGGCTGTCTGGCCGTAACGCTCTTGGCGACGTTGCTTCCCTTGCGATTGCTGCGCGCCATCCAGCCCGCTATGATTCTGAGGGGCGAATAATGATCCGGCTGAAAAATGTCAGCAGAATTTATGCAGCGAGAAGCGCCGGTGGCGGTATTCGTGCCCTAGACGATTTCAGCTTGCAGGTTGACTCCGGCGAATGGATTGCCATCATGGGCCCGTCGGGCTCGGGGAAATCTACCCTGGTGAATCTCATCGGCTGTCTCGATCGCCCCAGTTCCGGCGAAATCTGGCTCGACAATGAAAATGTCGCTTCTCTCAGCACCAACGATCTCAACCGGGTGCGGGCCGAAAAGATTGGATTTGTTTTCCAGCAGTTCCACCTCATTCCGTATCTTTCGGCCATTGAGAACGTCATGCTGGCGCAATACTTCCACAGCATGACTGACGAGCAGGAAGCCTTGGCCGCGCTCGCCCGAGTGGGGCTGAAAGACCGGGCTCACCACATTCCGGCGCAGCTCTCGGGCGGTGAACAGCAACGTGTGTGCATTGCCCGCGCCTTAATCAACGATCCCAAAATTATTCTCGCGGATGAGCCTACCGGCAATCTCGATGCCGCGAACGAAGAAATTGTGCTGCGTCTCTTGCGCGAGCTGCACAGTCAGGGCCGAACCATCGTCATGGTGACGCACGATCCGGTGGTGGCGCGCCTGAGCGATCGTCGAATCGAACTCCACCATGGCAAAATCGCGGCGCAGGAAGTTTTCTCCATGGCCGACGACGAGCAATTCGACGAAGTCCTCGAAGAACTGTGGGCTATGGAAGAACACGGAGAGATCGCCGAGATCGAACACATGGAAGTGCACGGCGCGCTGCCGGTGAGCCTTGCCGTCGAACGCATGCGCGATATGGGCTTGCTGACCACTGCGCCGCATCCGCCGTTAGCGCACGATCACAAGCCATTCGTGAATCCATGCCACGACGCGCTCAAGCCTTCCGGCGTTTCGATTGGCGACGGCAGCATGATCGTGGAGCTGACTGACCGCGGGCGACAGCGCGCGGCGGATATTATCCGCAGACATCGCCTGGCTGAACGCTTGTTCACCGATAGCCTTGCTCTCGACAGCGAAACCGAAATCGAGCAGCAAGCCTGCAAGTTCGAACATATTCTTTCGCCAGAGGCTACCGACAAAATCTGCACCTTTCTGGGCCATCCGAAGACGTGCCCGCATGGAGCGGCTATACCCCCGGGCCAATGCTGCGCCCGGACGGAATTGTTGGATATTGCGGAAGTTCGGGCTCGTCGGAATACGGTTTAGCATGCTGCTTCTAATCAGCTAGAACGGGTTCTGGATCGTCAGGCCTTCCAATTTTCGTCCATCTTGAAGATCTTCTGAATATAGGATCTCGCAATCAGCATCGAGTGCTGCCGAAACTATTAAGGAGTCGTACCAAGAGAGGCGGTGGGAATCCCTGATGCGGATCGCTTCAACGTAAAGCCGGGCAGAGGAATGAACCGCAAGTAATGGCATGAAGATGGTTCGGAGATAATTCTCAGCATCGTCAACAGGGAGCGGTTTCAAAAAGCTCTTAAACGCGACGTTAAAGAACTCCTGAATAACCTGATAACTCACCACTCCGCGTTTCGTCCGAAGGGCCGTTCGGATCAGCGCCGAGGCTTGCGCCGCCTTGGCGGGAGCACGCGAGTCAAATTCGTAGACAAACACATTGGTGTCTAGAAAAAACCTACCTTTCATTCATTTCTTCCCGGCTGAATTTGCGGCCGGCGACTACACGACCTCTGAGTTTCTTCATCAATCGCTCGTAGGCCTCAACATCCCCACTTTGCGCAGTATATTGTTCGAGCCACTCACGAAAAGCCGCATTCAGCGTCTTGTGCTGCGCCTGCGCCGTTCGTCTCGCTTCTTCGATGAGATGTTCTTCCGCGCTTAAAGTAATGTTTTTCATACGACAATAGTGTACACTATATTCGTGCATAACTCTATCGGCGTCTTCGACTCCGGCTTCGGAGGGCTGACCGTACTTAAAGCTTTACTTGAAGTTGTCCCCGACGCCGATTATCTCTACTTTGGAGACACGGCTCGCCTGCCCTACGGGTCGAAATCCGTCGAGACCGTTGCCCGCTACGCTTGCGAAGCCGCCAAGTTCCTCGAGCAGCAAGGCGCAGGGATGCTGGTGATCGCCTGCAACACGGCCACCGCCCTCGCGCTGGATCAGATCAAGAAAGCATCTTCGGTGCCGGTGGTCGGCGTTATCGAGCCCGGGGCACAGCAGGCGAAACTGGCGTCGCGAGAGCGCAAAGTTGTCGTGGTAGGCACTGATGCCACAATATCGAGTCATGCATACCAGAAGGCTCTGGCTGCGTTGAACATCGAAGCACGCGAGAAGGCCTGCCCTCTATTGGTCCCGCTGGTGGAAGAAGGCTGGGTGGACCATCCCGTGACCGAGCAAGTGGCGCGCATTTATTTGAATGAAGCGTTCAGTGATGGTTTCGCTCCCGCTGATGTTCTGCTTCTCGGCTGCACGCACTATCCTCTGCTGAAGCCGCTTCTGCAGCGCGTCGCGCCAGACCATGTCACGCTTGTCGACTCTGCTGAGTCCACCGCGTTGGCGGTACACAACATTCTCAGAGCCAACCAGGGCCCTCAACTCGACCCGCCAGAAGCGAAAACAACGGGGCAGCTCAGATTCTTCGTCACCGACTCGACTGAAAAATTCCGTCGCCTGGGATCTTCGTTCCTTGGCCAGAAGATCGTAAACATCACCCACGTGGACCTTAAAGAATAAAGGCACCAAGAAAATGGGCCAGCTCGCAAGCCGGCCCATACACCTAGCAATTCTGATTTCAATAAAGCCTGAAAGTCACTTCTACGTTAATCGCGACAGCGACTGGCTTGCCGTCCTTTTGAGCCGGTTCAAACTTCCACTGGTTAACGGCTTCAATCGCCTTCTCATCCAGGCCTAAGCCGAGGCTGCGTGCGACCTTAACGTCGCGCGGCTTGCCATCAGGTCCAACAATCAAGCTCAGAACACACACGCCCTGGTACTTCGCTTTGCGGGCCTCTTCCGAATACTCCGGGTCAGGCTGATAGGTGACTTTGGGCGCACTCACGCCGCCGCCCACACGAAACACACCGCCTCCGATTCCGCCGCCGCGGCCTTCGCCAACTCCCGGTCCGGTGCCGACGCCGATGCCGCCGCCCGAGCCTGAGCCGATGCCGCCGCCTGAACCGGTTCCATTCGAAGGCGGGCCCGACGGCATCGCCGCCGTAGGATTGCCGAGGTTCGGCGCATTCATCGCCAGCTTCACTTGTGGAGGCATCACCACTGTGGGTTCAACCGCCAGTTTGGGATGATCGTTGCGGACAACAATCGCTGGAGGCGTAATCTGCTCCATCGCCGGCTTGGGGATATTCCCCTTAGGCGCCTGGAACTTGTCGCGGTCGCCACCGCCGCCACCGCCACCTGACGGAGCTTTCGCCGGCTTCATGACCGGAATGTCCATCGAGGGCGCAACCAGCGTAACCGTCTCTTTCGGCGTTTCAATTACCTTCTTACCCAGATAATATGTGCCGATCAAAATGGCGCTGATCACGATGATATGGGCGATCGTCGAGAGCGTTGCGCCGCTTTTCTTGTAATTGTAAAAACCCCAAATGTCCTTGACCGGGATCGGTTTGGAAGTCAGCACTAGCGGCGGAAGCTTTTTGGGGAAAAACGTTTCCTTGAAGTTTTGGGAAAGGGATTCCCAAAGCGACGGCGCTGAATCCTTCATCAGAAGATTCAGTTCGGGTTCAGGTTCGGCGTTCTGCGGTGGTTTGAATTCCAATGTGGCCATTATGTTACCCGAGTCCCTGGTTCTGAGCCAGAAATGTTAGCCTGTTCTCTATCCTGATGAGCACTCGGGTTACCAAGTTGTATCGTGATCTCACCCCAAGCCTCAAACCGTTCCTCGCGCCTCAGTCAAATGCCGCTGAGGGGTATTGCCCTATTCACAACTTTAGATGCCTGCGCTCGGGAAACGTAACCTTAGGAAAATTGTACACTTCGACGTCAATTTTCTGCATTCGACAAAAGTAAAAAGCTGGTCACGGGGATGGGGACTCCCTGTAGTTCGGCCGACTGTGAACGCCGACTCTTACCGGTCTGGCATGGCGGCCAGTGACTCCCTATATAATGAAAAAAATCAGCCATTTGGAGAACTCATAGGCGTGCCCTTCGACCTGAAGTCCACGATTAATCTGCCAAAAACCAGCTTTCCCATGAAAGCCAATCTGCCCCAGAATGAGCCGAAAATCCTGGCACAATGGGAGCAGATGCGGCTCTATAACCGCATTCGGGAAGCCAAAAGGGGCGCGGAACTCTACGTCCTGCACGATGGACCGCCCTATGCCAATGGGCCCATTCACCTGGGCCACGCCCTGAATAAGTGCCTGAAGGACTTTATCGTCAAGTCGAAAAATATGGCTGGCTTCGATGCCCCTTACATCCCGGGATGGGACTGCCATGGCCTGCCCATTGAGATCAAAGTTGATCAGCAATTGGGTGGGAAAAAGCTCCAGATGAAGCCGCTCGACGTGCGCCTGGAATGCAGAAAGTACGCCCAAAAATATCTCGATATCCAGGCCGAGCAGTTCCAGCGCATCGGCGTTCTGGGACGCTTCGAGAAGCCCTATTCGACTATGACTCCGGAATACGAGTCGGTGGTCATCGAAACTTTCTACAAGTTCTTCGAAGATGGCTTTGTGTACAAAGGGCTCCGGCCGGTTTACTGGTGCATGCACGATCGCACTGCGTTGGCGGAGGCCGAGGTCGAGTACGAGACTCATACCAGTCCGACGGTGTACGTGCGCTATAAATTGCAGTCGGACCCGCGGACGATTGATCCGGCATTGGCCGATGCCAGGATTCACGGCGACAAGCCGGTATTCACGATCATCTGGACCACGACTCCGTGGACGCTTCCGGCTTCAATGGCAGTCGCCTTTCACCCTGGCGAAGAGTACGTTGCGCTCGAGACCCCCGACGCGATCTACATCGTGGCCGAAAAACTGGCGAAGGATGTGGCGCAGAAGATCGGCTTTCCAGACGCAAAGGCTATCGCTCGTTTTCCGGGGCGGGCTATGGAGAACACCTACTTCTACCACCCATTTCTGCCTTGGGAGCGGCGCAAGATTCTCGGCGTATTGGCCGACTACGTCACCATGGACACCGGCACCGGCGTGGTCCATACTGCGCCCTCGCATGGCGCCGAAGATTTCGCCACCGGTGCGCGTTACAAGCTTGACCCCACTTGCGACGTTGACGCCGCCGGCCGCATTCACAATGGATTGCCGGAGTACGACGGCCTGCAGGTATTCAAAGCCAATCAGCCGATCATCGAATTGTTGAAGACACACGGCGCATTGCTGCACTCGGAAACAGTCGAGCACCAGTATCCGCACTGCTGGCGCTGTCACAATCCGGTGATCTTCCGAGCAACGGAGCAATGGTTCATTTCCATGGAAACGCCGATGCCGAGCGAGAACATGCCCAATGGAACGTTCCGCACTCGCGCACTCGCCGAAATCAAGAAAGTTAGATGGGACCCGGCGTGGGGCGAGGAGCGCATCTCCAATATGGTTGAGACCCGGCCCGACTGGTGCATCTCGCGGCAGCGCGTGTGGGGCGTGCCGATTGCGGTGTTCGTCTGCACCGCTTGCAATAAACCGCTGAACGACCCGGCCGTGAATCGCAAAATTGTTGAACTGTTCGCGAAGTCCGGCGCCGATGCGTGGTATTCACCCGAGGCTGACTCGCTCGCGGACGGCGCAAGGTGCGCAAACTGCGGTCAAGCCTCGTTTCACCGCGAAGCCGACATCCTCGACGTATGGTTCGAATCGGGATGCAGCTATCTGGTCGAAACCGCGAATGAGCCCAACTATCCCTGGCCGTCTGACCTCTATCTCGAAGGCGGCGACCAATATCGCGGCTGGTTCATGTCTTCCCTGCTGTGCTCGCTTGGCGCGCGCGGCAGCACTCCCTTCAAAGGAGTGGCGACGCCAGGCTGGACCCTCGACGAACAGGGCCGTGCCATGTCCAAGTCGCGCGGCAATGACGTTGACCCGGCCGACATCGCTAAGCGCCTGGGCGGAGAGATCGTGCGTCTCTGGGTTGCGTCGGTTGATTTCCGCGAAGACGTGGTCGGCTCCGAAAAACTGATGCAGCGTATCGCCGAGGTTTATCGCGATATCCGCAACAAGCTGTTCCGCTATGTGCTGAGTAATCTCTACGATTTCGATCCCACGCGCGACGCCGTGCCTTTCGAAAAAATGCAGGCGGTGGACCAGTACATCCTGCGGCAGGCGAATGCGCTGTCGGAAGATGTCACGCGCTGGTATGACGAGTTTGCTTTTCATAAGATCTATCAGCGGGTGAACCAGTTCGTGATCGTCGAACTCAGCGCCTTCTACGTGGACGTTGCCAAAGACCGGCTCTACACGTTCGCGCCCAACTCTACGGCTCGCCGCGCCGCCCAAACCGTTTTGTGGCGGATTGGCGAGGCCCTGGCGCGTCTGCTGGCCCCGATTCTCAGCTTCACTTCGGACGAAGTTTGGCAGCATCTGCCAAAGCTGGAGTCGCGTCCTGACAGCGTGCACATGGCTTTGTTTCCAGCAGCGGCAGACATTCTTGGAAGCGATGCGATCCCGAAAGAAGACGCGCAACAGAAATCAGACTGGACGACGCTGCTCGCGATTCGAGATCAGGTGCTGAAGCCGCTCGAAGAAGCACGCGCTCAAGGTGTCATCGGCAAAAGCCTCGAAGCGCAGGTTAAACTGACCGCTTCTGATCCTGCTTTCACTGTCCTCGAACGGCACAAAGATGATCTACGTTACCTGTTCATCGTTTCGCAGGTGACGCTTGAGCATTCGCTGTCCGGCAACGGCACTGGTGGACTGAAGGTCGAAGTGAGTAAGGCTGACGGGGAGAAGTGCGAGCGCTGCTGGAATTACTCGACGCACGTGGGAGAGGATCCTAAGTACCCGACCGTATGCGAGCGTTGCGCTCCGGTCTTGAGAGAGCTTGAGGGCGGAGATCCGCCCGATAGCGATTAGCTGTTAGCCTTTAGCTCTTAGCTGAATCAAAAAAGGCTGAATTGAAATCCAAGCTGGTAAGTCAGCCCGTGAATTGAATGCCTGTCCGTCGAATCATGCGCATTTATCATTTTCTAATCGCCGTCGTAGTGCTGTTGCTGGACCGCCTGACCAAGCGACTGGTGGCAAAAGATATCTCGCTGCATGACAGCGTTACGGTCATCAAACGCGTTTTCTATATCACCCATGTTGAAAATCGCGGCGCGGCCTTTGGCATATTCAACGACTCGCCTTCGCAATGGAAAATTGGGCTACTGGTCCTTTTCTCCATTGTCGCGTTGGTCATCGTTTCCGCGCTGCTATGGAAAAGCAGTCACACTCTGACGGCCAGTGCCATCGGCTTGTCCCTGATTCTGGGCGGCGCGATGGGAAACTTATGGGACCGTCTGCTGAACGGGCGAGTAGTGGACTTTCTTCTGGTCTATATCGGTTCGTATCAATGGCCGGCATTCAACGTTGCCGACAGCGCAATTGTAGTGGGCGCGGGACTGCTCGTGTTCGAAATCCTGTTCGCCAAAACGCCCGCCGAAAAGTCAGCTTAAGCACAGATGGCTGATGGCTGATCGCTGAGGGCTATAACCACCCTACGGCGTCCCGTACAACTGCCGATACACGTTCGCGTTGCGCATGATAGCCTGCACGTACTCGCGGGTTTCAGTGAACGGAATGGATTCGACGAATTCCTGGATGTCGCGATACTTGCCGCCAGCTTGCCAGTCACGCACCCGATAATCGCCGGCGTTGTAGGCGGCGAGCGCATACTCAAAGCCGCCGAACTGGTCCACCATCGAGCGGAAATACTTCGTCCCCAACTGCAGATTCATCGCCGGCGTGAACAGCTGAGTCACCGTGAAGTGCCTGATCTTTTCCTGCTTGGCGACTCCCTTCCCAACCTTCGGGAGCAGTTGCATCAACCCTAGGGCGTTCTTGTTCGACACCGCATTGGGATTGAATTCCGACTCCTGCCGAATCAACGACGCAACCATGTAAGGATCGAGCGCGTTGGCCGAGGCGAAGCGTTTCAAGTCGGTCCAGTACGGACGCGGGAACAATGCCTCCCAATAAGGCCGCGGTAAAGAACTCATGTCTAGCGCGAAGTAATTGGGAATAGCCCGCTTCAGGGTTTCAACCGCGATGTCATATCGGCCCGCGTCTTCATACATGCGCGCCGTCTCCGCCGGCAGCCAGTTCCCTTTGTCTTCTTCTGCCGCAGCCCGCAGTTCCCTAACAGCAAAGTCCAACAGGCCGCCGTTCTCGAGCAGGCGCGCCTTCTCGACACGTAGATTGTCGTCGGGCACAGTGGCGTCAGTGACCGTGGGAAGATCGCTCAACGGTGCCACGTGGTCGAGGATCGCGTAATGCGGCGGATCAGCCGGCACTGTCAGCTTGCTTTGACGCTCCCGCGCTAAGGGCCCGTAATAATAATTCCGATAGCGCTCCGTAATCTTCTGATAAAACACGCTGGCCATGGCGGCATCGCCATCTTCTTCCGCCAAGCGCGCCCGCCAATAGAGCGCTGCTGGAACCTCGTTCGAATCGGGATACAACGCAATCTGCTGCTCGAATTCGCTTTTCGCTTCCGCCGTGCGGCCCTGGCGCAAACTCAACCATGCGACTTTCCAGTGCGCGTAGTGCGCGCGCGGCCCGCCGGGAAAACGCTGTTCCATTTCGCGGAATGAGTCAATTGCCTTGTCGTAATCGTGCCGCAACAAATAAATATTTGCCGCGCCCAGCAATCCCTGTTCCAGCCACGGACTGGTCGGAGCAGCTTCTCGAATTTGCGCCAGCGTCTTCAGGAAGCCGTCATCGTCGTCAACATTGCGCTGCATTTCACCGAGATCAAACAGCCGCTGCGCGGCGACCTCCGGCGTTGTGGGTTGCAATGAGTCGAGCAGGCGTTTTGCTTCCTTGCTCTGACCTGATCGGTACATCGACTCCGCAAGTGCCAACTGGATTCCCGGCTTGTCGGTAGGCGTTGCTTCGTTCAACAATTCGCGATAGGCGTCGACTGCTTCTGGATACCGTCTGCCGCGCGCCACAAGGTCAGCTCGATTCTTGCGGTCGCCAAAACTTGCCGGAGAGATGCCCGGCGTAGATGCCAGCTTCTGCATTTCTGCCTCAGCTGCCGAAGCCTCAAGGCTCAACGGGAGGGTGTAATACAGATGTCTAAGTACGGCAACGGCCTTCGCCGGTTCGCCCGAAGCGGCATACGCGCGGCCGAGCGCGAATTCCAGATCCGACCTGATCGGCTGGCGGTCATTCTCCAGCAAGGCCACCGCTTCTTTTGGACGATTATCCGTGAGCAGCGCGTTCGCGTACAGAACATGCGCGTCCCGAAGCAGCAGAGATCCGGGATAGGCGTGATCGAATGTGCCAAGCGCAGCCATCGCCTCCGCCATACGTCCGGTTTGGAGGTAGCACGCGGCAAGATAGTAGGCGACGTAGTCGCCAATTTCGCCCGCGTGTGGCTTGGCACGATTTAACGGCTCGAGGGCTTTGGCGCAGTCGTGGTCCAGAAAGTGTCCATAGCCGACGGCCAGCCACGCCAGCGATCCCGCATCCTCGGCGCTGTGGCGGCGGGCGAAGCCCTCCACTCCCGCATAGGCCTGGGGCGTTCGATCCTTTAACAGTTGTGCCGCCATCGGCTTCAATGTAGCCGAAGCGACAAACGCCTGGTGCATGCGGCGAAAACGCGGAGAGTTGCGCTTCGGTTTCGCACGTCTCTTCGTTTTATGGGACGCTGCGCTGGTGGACTTCTTCTTTGCCGTCGATGATGAACTGGACTGATTAGCGGGGGCAGCGTTGGTAGTCTGCGCCTGGCTGCGCGTCACTGGGCACACCAGTGCGGTCAAGAATATCGCGAGGAAAAAAACTCTGTGAAGCCCCACCACTGTCCTTCAATTATCGCCGAAAATTGCTGCCCAGGTTGGAAACATCATCTTCGCCAAGGCTGCGAATCAGTTCCTGATTGAAATAGTCTGCGCTGCCTGCGGCCGTATTGCCATAGCGTTTCTGGTACGTTGTCCGGCTTTTTTCGATGTCTTCGCGCAGCCGGTCGTAAAGGTCTTTATGTTTGCGGCCCTCGGCAACCTTAGCTTGATTGTAGAGTTTAATTTCATCCATAAGCAGACGCGCAAAACGCTGCGCCTTGCGATGAATCTCCCCATCCTCGCTGGACGGAGCTGTGGTGACCCGCGCCGATGAGGCAGCCGCTGCGGCCGACATCGCGATTTCTGGCGCCGCCTCCGTCATGTGTTGAGCTTTTGCCGTGTGCGATGGGGCGTGCGCGGCAAATGGATCGTTCGATGCAGGTGCAGCATGCGAGACCTCTGCAACTTCTGCCGTACTTTCCTTCATCGCCTGCTTACGTTGCGAAACCACTTCCAGCCACGCGCTGGTGGCGCGAACCAGCACGTCCAGAGAAGCGGCATCCAGCGTCCCGCTGTCGGCTCCTCCGTCTGCGTAAACCAGTGCAGAAACTTTGTCTTTCAACACCAAAGGCAGCACCACAACCTTGCCATCCGCTGGCGCCCCGATTTTGGAAATGAAGGTTTCATCCACTTCGGAAGCCTCGCCGCTCTCGGTTGATCGCGATTGCATGGCCGCCGCTGCGAGCCCGGAATGGAGATCGAAAGAAGCGTCTTTAATTGCTTCGTTGCTGGCAAATCCGACGCCCTGCCATCCGGTCGCTGATCCGCCTTTCACCACGAAAAGCGCAGCCCGGCCGCTGCCCAGGACGGTGTTTTCGAGCAAAGCCCGCAGAATCTCTTTTTGGTTTGAACCTGCCTGAATGGTCGCTACGGCTTTCTGCAGCGACTCTGCCGACGCGCCGGATTTGCCGGCCGAGGCAGGGCCAACCTCGCGCAGAACGTCACGTACCACGCTTTCACGCAAAGACGAAAGTTGACGCTCCAGCGCCCGCTCAACCGCGGCGCGAACCACTTCTTCGAGGTGTTTATCGGACATATCAGTACAAACCAGCGACTGAACCGGCCTTTCCCGGATTATAGGCTGAACCCCTGGGTCTCCCGCAGGTCACTTTAGTCACTGACCGTGTGGGGACTTCGTCCGGGCACGGGAAAACAGTATGCGAAGCAGCTCCGGGCCGGCTCCTGAGACATTGCGGGTGTGCAGCTTATAATCGTTCGCTGATGTGTTCTCCTAAACCAATAAGAAAGGGTCAATTCGCCTGCCGGGTAGACGCCATGCGGTTTTTACGTTTGTTGTTTCCCTTACTAGTAATTGCGTCCCTGGCGGGCGCTCAACAATATCCCGAACGGCTTTATCCGGACCTGCATTGGCGGATGATTGGCCCTTTTCGTGGCGGACGCACTCGCGCTGTGGCCGGCGTAGCCAGCCAGCCCAATGTTTTTTATGTGGGGGCAGTCGATGGCGGCGTCTGGAAGTCGGACGACTATGGCCGCACTTGGCTTCCCATTTTTGACAACCAGCCCACGCAATCGATCGGAGCAATTGCGGTCGCCCCGTCCAATCCTGAAGTCGTTTACGTTGGCAGTGGCGAAGGACTGCAGCGGCCGGATCTTTCTGTTGGCGATGGGATCTACAAGTCCACCGACGCCGGTAAGACCTGGGTACACCTCGGGCTTCGCGACGGCCAGCAGATCCCCGCGCTCGCGGTCGATCCCCGCAATCCGAATCGCATTTTTGCCGCGGTGCTCGGACACCCTTACGGGCCTAACCCGGAGCGCGGCATCTTTCGCTCGACGGACGGCGGCGCTACTTGGGAGAAAGTGCTATTCAAGGACCAAAACACAGGCGGCTCCGACGTCGAAATTGATCCGTCAAATCCCGACACGATGTACGCGTCTTTGTGGCAATCGCGCCTCGGCCCATGGGAAGACAACAATTCGTTTGCAGGAACCGGTGGGGGCTTGTTTAAGTCAACCGATGGCGGGACAACCTGGCATAAACTCTCAAAAGGCTTACCCGACGATCTGGTGCAGATCAATCTTGCTATCGCACCGAGCCAGCCCAATCGTCTCTACACAACCATTTCGACCACGCAGCCAGGTGCCTACGCCAGCGATAAAGGCCTCGGCTTCTACCGATCAGACGATGGCGGCGAGAACTGGACGCATATCACTGACGATCCCCGCCCCGCGATGAAGATCGGCGGCGGCGACCTGCCCATTGCCCGGGTTGATCCGAAAAATCCCGACATGGTTTACAGCGCCAGCATTGTGACTGTCCGCTCCACCGACGGCGGCAAGACCTGGGAGAGCATTCGCGGCGCGCCCGGCGGAGACGATTACCAGAATTTGTGGATTAACCCGGAGCACCCCGAAATCATTCTTCTCGTCTCCGATCAGGGCGCGCTGGTCACTGCCAACGGTGGCAAGTCCTGGAGTTCCTGGTACAACCAGCCGACGGCACAGCTGTATCACGTGATTACGACGAACACGTTTCCATATAAAGTGTGCGGCGCGCAACAGGAGAGTGGGTCGGTCTGCATTTCGAGCCGGAGCAACGACGGCGAAATCACTTTTCGCGATTGGCATCCGGTAGGAGTTATCGAGTATGGGTACGTCGCTCCGGACCCGCTCGATCCCGACATCGTCTATGGTGCGGGACGGAGCGAAGTGTCGCGCTTCCATTGGAGCACCGGACAAGTTGAGAACGTAACGCCAATCCCGAATGGTCTTGCCGTAGGCGATCGTGGCGAAAAGGCGGAAGCCGCCGAAAAAGAGAAAGCCAAAAAAGAGAAGGAAGAAAAGTACCGGACTGACCGTACCGAACCGCTCGTGTTCTCCCCTGCCGATCCGCACGCACTGTACTATGCGGCGAACGTCGTTTTCAAAACAACCGACGCTGGCCATTCCTGGCAAAGAATCAGCCCCGATCTCACCAGGGAAAATCCGGGCGTTCCGCCTGGCGTCGGCGATCAGGCCAAGCTGAACCCAAAAGCTGGTAAGCAGCGCGGCGCAATCTATTCTTTGGCTCCATCATTTCATGATGCAAAAACTCTCTGGGCCGGAAGCGATGACGGACTGGTTTGGCTCACGCGCGATGGCGGCGCGAACTGGAAAAATGTCACCCCGTCCCTGTTGACGGCGTGGGGCAAGGTCACTCAGATCAGCGCCTCGCATTTTGATGAGCAAACGGCATATATTTCCGCCAGTCGTTTTCGCGTTGACGATCTCCATCCTTACATTTACCGGACGCACGACGGCGGCACAACTTGGCAGCAGATCGCCAGTGGTCTCCCCGACAACGCACCCGTAAATACCGTTCGCGAAGACCCTGTCCGGAAAGGCTTGCTGTTCGCTGGCACCGAAACCGCGGTATGGATGTCATTCGACGATGGCGATCATTGGCAGTCCTTGCAACTAAATTTGCCGCGCACTTCAATGCGCGACTTGTGGATCCACGATGACGATCTGATTGTCGCCACACACGGCCGGTCATTCTGGATTCTCGACGACATTTCTCCTTTGCGACAGATGAGCCCTGAGATTACAGGAAAAGACGCGCATCTTTTCACGCCGGAGTCCGCCTATCGCGTGCGCCGCGATACCAACACCGATACACCGCTTCCTGCCGACGAAACCGCGGGCGAAAATCCGCCGGATGGAGCGCCCATCGACTATCTGCTCTCCAAATCCAGCTCCGGAGCGGTGACACTTGAAATCCTCGACGCGCAGGGCAAGCTGGTGCGAAAGTATTCCAGCGATGACGAGCCACAGCAAAGTCCGGAGGATTTGCAGAAAGAAATGATCCCGCTGTACTGGTTGCGCCCTCAGCGTGTGCTCTCTGCCGACGCCGGCATGCATCGCTGGATTTGGGACCTGCGCTATCCGCCGCCCTATTCAACCCTGCACGAATATCCCATCGCGGCCGTGCCGCACGACACGCCGCGTTATCCCTTAGGACCTCTGGTTCTCCCGGGCAAATACACTGTTCGGCTGACCGCCAACGGGAGGCCTCGGACCACGTCTCTTCTTGTGAGCATGGATCCTCGAGTCAAAACGACTGCGGCCGGGCTGAAGGAAAAATTCGAACTGGAGACGCGCCTTGCTTCGGCGGTTAGCCAAAGCTCTGAAGCCGTGTCCCAGGCGCGATCCATGCAAGAGCAACTCGCGAACCTGGAGAAGAAGCGGGGTTCCTCTTTCGCGGACCAAGCCAGGCAGCTCCGCACAAAACTCACCCTTCTTCTCGATGCAGACGGCGATACGGCTCAACCAACGCTCAAGACGGTGAACAACGATGCAATCGATTTATACAAAGAAGCACAGCAGGCAGACGCCGCGCCCACGGCTGCCCAAGTCAATGCGGAAAAACGCCTCGAGAATGAACTGACGACCGTCTTGAAAGAGTGGAACAGCCTGAAGACAAAAGATCTTAGTGCCCTTAACCTGCAATTACCCTCTGCAGGCATGCCGGAGATACGGCTGGATTTGCCTCCCAGAGAAGAAGAAACCGGGGAAAATGAGGAGTGATCGGATATTAACTCGGCGCCGGAGCACCCAAAGAAAGTATGTATGTCCAGCGAACGTATAAAGCCTGATTTTCTGCCGCATACATAATAGAACCTATAGCAACCCTGAGCTGGTGATACTAACATCGGTAGAGAACAACTGCTGAAAGAGCCCCGCTGAGGGCACAGGAGAGATGAAGCAATGACTAGAACAGGGGCATTAAAACGGTCTTTACTCGCACTGGGCATGGCGGCATCGCTGCTCTGCAGTGTGAGCTATCTGGCGGCTCAAACTACCGATCCCAATGAGACCAACTCAAAGGACCAAACCGATATTGAAAAGCGAATCCGCAACGCCGGCGAGGTACTAGACGAAATCATGGGAGTCAAGGACAGTGCAATTCCCGACAAGATCATGAGCGATGCCGAGTGCGTCGCCGTCGTACCTTCGATGGTAAAGATCGCAATTGGATTCGGAGGCAGTCATGGCAAGGGCGTAGCCACCTGCAGGACGGCCAATGGTTGGAGCGCTCCTGCTCCGTTCTCTATCACCGGAGGTAGCTGGGGGTTGCAGATCGGTGGACAAGCGGTTGATCTCGTCATGCTGGTTATGAACCAGAAAGGCATGGACGCTCTGCTCTCAAGCAAATTCAAGATTGGAGCTGATGCGTCAGCCGCAGCCGGACCTGTTGGCCGCCAGGCCGCCGCCGACACTGACTGGAAGATGAAAGCGCAGGTCTTGACGTACTCGCGGGCACGTGGGGTCTTTGCAGGAATTGACTTGAATGGAGCGAAAATTTCTCAGGACCGTGACGAAACTCACGTGCTCTACGGGAAGATGATTCCGTTCGCGACTATTCTGAGTGGCAAAGTATCGCCACCCAACGGTAGCGAGCCATTCCTGGCGGCCGTTCGCAAGTATGCGGCGCAGGCGCGGGATCAAGGTAGTTTGAACGTCCCCGCCGACGTTCGCGCGGACTCTCACTGAACCTAGCTGGTCTCCTCATTACAAAGCCGGGCGCAAGCCCGGCCTTTTTTGTGCCTGAAGATCCGGACACAAGTCGCGTCATGATCAAAGCGTTGCAATCTCAATGGGAAATCGAAGATCTGAACTGCTCACGCAAAGTTTTGGGCCAATGCTTTTGTTCCGATGAAGCTCTCGAACTGCGCCGCCCGTTTCTCGGCGGTGTGCTCCGCCAACACGCGCTCCCGTGCTTTCACTCCGATCGCATGGGCTTCGGCTTCGCCTATCTCTCGTAGATAGCGGATGACCTCTTCGCCGGATTGAGCGAGCAGAATCTCTTCGCCGGGAACAAGGAATGTCTCAATTCCGGCCCATCGATCCGAAATGATTGCGGCCCCACAACCAGCCGCCTCGAACAACCTCACCGAGGGAGAGTACCCCTTGTCCATCATTAATTTGCGTGTGAGGTTGAGCGTAAAACGTGCAGAACAATAAAAGGGCGGATGGAACTTAGGTTCGAGATGAATAATCCTTCTAACGTTATTCGGCCAGATAATAGAGGCAGGATATTGGGGGCCAGCGACTATGAATTTCTTTCCTGGAAGTCGAGCCGCAGGTAAACACAGGAATTGCTCCAATCCCGCCTGGCGATCTGCCGCGTATGTGCCCATGTAGCTGAGGTCGCAGCAAAATCGCGAGTCCGTCTCGCTCAGCCGGTACCTGCTCGAATCAAACGAGCAGTAGAGAGGGACCGCTCGTTTTGCCCCAAATTTGGATTGGAGTTCACCCAGCAGCGGTCCGCCGGTGAAGCTGAAATACAGATCGAAACCGGGAACCTGATCTCGCCTGAGATATTCTTCGTCGCCAGCTTCTAATTTCGCAACGGTGATTGGCGTATCAATATCGTAAAAGGCCTTTACTGGTACCGTCGAATCCAGGATCTCGCTTGCGGCCGCGACTCCGTCGGGAAAATACGAACCTACGATGGCGACATCCGCGTCCGCCAACTCGCGGCGCAGCAGACTGCGTACTTCGTCCCAACGCTCATAAATGTGGACTCGACAGAACGGTGGCTCGGGCATATCGCGGTTTGACGCGTACCACTCGAGATTGCGCTCGAAGAACACAGTCTTGTGACCGCGCGCATTCAACGCGCGAACCAATGCGCGATAGGTTGTCGCATGGCCATTACCCCACGATGAAGTAATGGAAAGCCCGCAGATGACGATTTTCATGCCGGCTCCTCAATTGTCAGCGCGCCAAACCTGGCCCGATGTGCCGACTTAGGGTTCATCCTTGTATCTTGAAGAATCTCGTTCACCTTCTGTGCCCGCCCTCCGTATGTGTGCTCGCGCAATGCGCGCTGACGCATAGCGGCGCCGATTGAGTGTGCCCGTTCCCCCGATATCTCCCGCAAATGGCTCACCACGTCTCCGGCATTTTTAGCCACCAGTATTTCGGAGCCCGCACGAAAGAACTGGTCCACGCCCGCCCAATGATCTGTGATCAGGCACGCTGCTGCCCCAGCTGCTTCAAAAACCCTCGTCGGCGGCGAAAATCCCACCTTAGCCATTGACTCACGATTGATGTTCAGCACCATGCGTGCAGATGAGTTGATCACGTTGTGCAGCGCCGTTCCGACGTGACCAATCCATCGCACGTTCTCTGGCAGCCGCTTGCCGTCCCAGCCTTCGCCGCCGAGCAAGAAGTGACATTCCGGCGCCTGTTCAGCGGCGGCGAAGAAAAAGTGTTCCACCCGCGCCTCTCTGTCCGGCATGCGGTTGCCGATGAATGCCAAGTCGCAGCGGAAGCGATCTTCAGCGGGGACACGAAAATGAGTATCGGGATCAAGCGCGTTATAAATTGGAAAGCAATTCATCGCGCCGAGACGCAAATAGTGTTCGACCACCGGCTCGCCACCGCCGTAAGTGAAGATGAAGTCATATTGCGGAATCAGCCGCCGGAAAGGGTCGGCAACACTTTCTTCGACTCGCGCCAAAGTCGCGGGAGCATCCACATCCCAGAACGCCACTAGCGTATGTGGCGAACGCATGTTCAGGACTTCACGTTCGAGCAAGTCATCGTCTGCTCCGACCCCACTATGTTTAATCACCAGGTCGGCGAGCTCAGCCTCTGCGAGAACGCCATCGAGATCACGCGGCGTTTGATAGATCCGGGCCTCTGCATATTCGATCGATGCACAGTCACGGTTCTGCTGCCGCTTGTAAATGTCAGGCTCGGCAAAAGTGATCTCATACCCGAGTCGGTGCAGGTTCTTGTATATGCCTCGGTAATACGTGGCTGCTCCGTTCCAATAACACGAAGTCAGGCTGGAACCGAAGACGTAAATCTTCATCAGTTCTCCACCTCGCGGCAGATTTCGACCAACTGTTCGGCGCGATGCGCGCAAGTATGCCGGGCACGAATAGTTTCGAGGCCGCTGGCTGCGAGTTGGAGCCGGGCTTTGTCATCGCGTAGCAATCGCGCCAGTTCCGCGGTCATTGCCTGCGAATTGGGCACGCAGATATAGTCCTTCCCGGGACGGAACAGGCCTTCGCTATCGGACCACGGCGCACATAGCAGGGGCGACCCCGCCGCCAGCGCTTCAAATACGCGGATGGTTGGCACCCCGCTCAGCCCGTTGGCGTAGAACCGGCGTGGGACATGCAGGCTGACACGGCTCCGTGCATACATCCTCGCCGCGCGGATGTTCGGAAGATAACCGCGAAACTCGATGCCCGACTCTGCCAATCGCCGCAACGCATCCTTTGGATATCTCACCCCATGCACAGTGAATTGATAATCGGGAAGCGCAGCCGCGGGTTTTATGAGAAATTCCTCTAGCTCACTCGTGCGCTCTTCATCGCCCCAGTTTCCGATCCATGCAACGTCCGTATCTTTCAGCGCTGACTCCGGTGCAAAGCGGGCAGTATCGGCAGCTTCGTGAAACGTCCAGGCGCGCTTCACACCAAATCCCTCTGCATAAATTCGTCGTATCGCATCGCCAAACGCCAGCACTCCATCAAATTCCCCCAGAGGAAAACGCATCATCTCGCCTGGGCTGGTGTACGCGCGATGGTGCGTGTCGTGAAACAAAACCCGAAAACCGACGTTCGCTCTGAGCGCGAGAATTTCCGCAGCCAATTGCGGAGGATTCCACTCATGAATGATGACTACATCAGCGCCATCCAGCTCGGAGCGAAGAAACGCGCTTAATTCTCGACCCTGGGTATAGAAGCGGACGTCGAGAGCGGGAAAGGCTCGCTCAAAATCGGCGAGGGCATCGCTTACCGCTTCTTCGCCCTCATTGGCCAAATTCGTGATCGACCATCCGTCGCGCTCCTCGTAGCAGCGGGCTTCATGGCCCATTGTCACTAACTCGTTTGCCAGCCCACGCAGGAAATGGGCATTGCCGTGGTTCCAGTCTGATATCCACGAATGCGCAAACAATCGGAAGCTCAGGCGTCCGTTCACGCCACCCTCGTTCGCGAACAGATTTCGTTATAAGCGCCCTCGTACTGCTCGACCATCTGTTCAGCGGTGAAGGTCTCGCAGGCGCGTTTATAACTTCGCTCACCGTACTCGTCACGCAGTTCTGGGTTGGCCCGAACTTCCGCTATAACGCGCGCCATGTCCGCAGGATCGTTGCTCTGGAAAAAAAGAGCCGTATCGCCCCAGAGTTCATGGAACACGGGATTGTCATTCATGACCAGGGCGCATCGCGAAAGCGCGGCTTCAAGTGGCGCCAGCCCGAACGGCTCGTAACGAGAAGTGGCGGCGTAAATGGATGCATGAGCAAATAGCGAACGTAATTCGTCCTGCGACTCGGGCCCGAGCAGCTCAATATTTCCGTGGGCCTGGAGCAAAGCTTCCTTCGATTCCCTTCCCGGCTCCCGCTCCCAGCCGACGATGCGGGTCCGGCCCGGCATCTTAGCGGCCAGCAGCAGCGATACCTGTTTGGCCTGATCCCAGACGCGTCCTACACTCAAGACGAAGTCTTGCTTTGGTTCTTTGGAGTCAAACAACGTCGAGGTCCTGCCATTATGAATTACCATCTGCTGCTGCGGATCCGCGTAGCGGCGGACACAATCCAACATCCATCGCGAAGGTGCGACTACTAGATCGGCAGCACGTAAACCGCGCGTCGCTTGTTCTCGGTATCGTCGAATCCATGGGGTCTCGTCAGGCTCTTTTCCATGCACTGCGACCCACCAGCTGAGCACGTCGCTATGAGCGACGATGATTCGGGGTACATCCGCCTCGATGTCGCCATAGCAGTACTGGCTGAAGTGAATTACATCGGGCTGCACTTCCTCGACGAGTAATTCCAGATAATGGCGGGATTCTTCAATGTCCCGCTCAGCGACTTCCATCCATTCAAGTCGGTATTCGGTTGGGCGATAATCGAGGCCGTCGAGTGTCTGCATCCAGGCAGTTTGATGTGCTAGCGGCAGTTTGCCGAAACTGACTAGAGTCACGCGATGGCCCCGGCGAACGAGGCCAGTGACTAGCTCCTGTGTATACGTCCAGACCCCGCCGACGGCGTCGGAGGTGATCAATACGTGCATTCGAGGTCCCCGATCGGGACAGGCTGCTGGTCCTGAATGTCGCTGAAGCCCTTGTCACGAAAGGCGCTCAAGTAATGTTCGTGCGCGCGTTCCCAGGCGTGGTCGTCGGGCGGACCGAATCGCTGCAGATAATCCGGCGTACCCGGAAACGCGAACATCGGGACCGGTTCACTGACCCACACCCCATACCGGCGCAAGTTCTCCTGAAACTCGCGGACTTCTCCCCGGTCATCATGCTCAGTAAGGATCAAATTAGCCTGCACCCACGGCACCCGCTTGCGCGCGTGGATGAGAAGTTCCGTTATACGATCGGTTGAAATCCGGCAGTTCTTGTTAAGCTCATCGCGGCCTTCATCCGTGATGGATTCAATCCCGCATTCCATAGAGATGCAATGCGCGCGTCCCAGCAGATCAAGCGACTCTTCATCCCACAGGTCAATACGCGTCTGTAGCCCGATATTGACGTTTCGCCTCGTCAGCTGCTCCAGCAATTGGCGAACCGGTGTGCCGACGCCGAAGATTTCGTCGATCCAGTAGATGTAGTCGACGCCACGGGAAATCAGAGTGTCGACTTCCTGCAGGACAGCGTCCAGGTTCCGCTCACGAAATTTGTTTCGGAAAAGCGTCTTATTGCAGAAACTACACGCCCAGGGACAGCCACGCGCAAACTCCAGCTCCGCACCGCGTCCAGAACCATGGAACACATGATGCCGGTGCTGGTGCGCCTCCACGTTGTAGTTTTCAAAGCTGAGGGCGGCGAGACTTTTCATATCGGTCACGCCGACATCTGGGCTCAGGCGAACGCCAGATTCATCGCGCCAGCAGCAGCCGTTAATTTCCGCCCACGCATGCGACGCGAGTTGAGGTAATGTCTGGTCCGGCTCACCCCGCATAACAACATCGCAATTGAGTTTGCGCAGAGTTGCAGCCGGCGTAGCCGATGGATGTGGCCCGATTGCCACCTTTACTGCGGGACTTTTCAATTCTGCAAACCACTTCCGCGGGACCCGCAGCTCCGGCGGCGGACATCGCCAGAACAAATATGACGGCGCCGTAGGAATCACAAGGAAATCTGGACAAAACTCATCCAACGTGTTTTTCACACGTTGAGTGCTCAACTGCTCCAACTGCGCGTCAACGAGCAGTGGCTCGTGCCCGGCGGCGCGAATCTGGTCTGCCGCATACAGCAACTCAAGCGGATAATGCGGCTCCTGACAGCCGAAGTAGGTCGAGCCTTCGAATGTCCAGGCAGGATTAACTAAGGCAAACTTCATCGCGCTGCCTCTGGCACCTGCGCCAGCAGCGAGGCAGGCGCTGACGGCATTGAGATTCGTTCTACAACGTTTCGCCTTTCCTGCCACCACTCGCGGATAGTTTCCATCGTCTTGCGTAAGTTAGTGCGCGGCAACCACCCGGTATGCTTGTGCAACTTCTCGAAGTCGGTGATGTAGAACAATTGGTCACCCGGCCTTGATCTCTGCAGCTGGAATTGAATCTTTCTGCCGATGACGCCCTCAATGTCGTCGATCACTTCGAGCAGAGAAACTGAATTCGCCGGGCCTCCGCCGACGTTGTACACCTGCCCAGCGGTTACATCTAAATTGGCGCGCACCTTTTCGAACGCCAGAAGCAAATCGTCCACGCACAAAACGTCGCGGACTTGTTTCCCGTCGCCATACACCGTGAGTGGACGGCCTTCGAGCGCCGAATAAATGAAATGCGCCAGCCAGCCCTGGTCTTCATTTCCGCACTGCCTCGCACCCGCAATGCACGACATCCGAAACACCACGGCCGGCAGACCGTAAATTCGGCTGTAATCGTGCACATACTGATCGGCCGCCCCTTTCGAACAACCATAGGGCGAATACAAGTCAAGCGGCTGCGCTTCACTCACACCCTTCTCGTCCAGCGCGCAGTACCGCCGCGCAGTCAGCACCAACTGCTTGTTCGCCAGATTTCCGTAAACTTTGTTCGTAGAAGTGAACAGAATAAAGGGCTGGCGCTTGCTTTGGCGTGCGGCCTCCAAAACGTTGAGGGTGCCGAGAGCGTTTATCTCAAAGTCATGCCGCGGATTGCTTACCGAGGACGTAACCGCGACCTGCCCAGCCAGGTGATAGACGTCGGTCGCAGACGTCATCGCGCGCGCCACTGCGCTCGCGTCGCGAACATCCGCCACCGTGATTTTCAGACGCTCGGGATCATCACATTGCTGCCGCAGCCAGATCAGATTGTTTTCGACTCCCGGGCGAGACAGATTGTCGAAAATATGCACGCGCGCATCCGTGGTTCGAAGCAGGCGCGCAGCCCAGTTCGAACCGATAAATCCGGCGCCTCCGAATATCAAGACCGAACGGAACGATACTAACTTCTTCATTTCTACCTCGAGCGCACCCCAGGGCACGTTGGATTTAACGGCGCTACCCTGCCGCTATGCCACCAGCCCATGAATAGTGAGACGATTCATGGCTTCATCTATAAAGTCATTGGCTTGCTGCGACGCCAGCCAACCGGCCAGTTCTCTGACGCCATCGGTCATCAAACAACTCGGCCGATAGCCCAAAAGCTTTCGCGCAGTGGAAACATCAGCGAAGCAATGCCGTACATCTCCGGCGCGATACTTGCCGGTAATTTCGGCTGACACTCGGACGCTTAACGCCTGCTGCAATCCTTCTGCAACTTCAGCGATGCTCACCGGATTACCCGAACCAATATTTACGGCTCGGCCATCTGCGCCGGATTTTTCCATCGCGAGCAGGTTGGCCCGGACGACGTCGTGGACGCTGACGAAATCACGCATCTGCATGCCATCTTCGAAGATCACCGGCGCTTTGCCATTCATGAGACGCGAAGCAAAAATTGCGGCTACGCCGGTATAAGGATTGGAGAGGGACTGGCGCGTCCCATAAATATTGAAGTAGCGCAGCGCTACCGCCGGAATCTGATAAGTGCGCCCGAAAAGAAGTGTCATTTCTTCCTGATCTTTTTTTGAAAGCGCGTAAACCGACGTGCACTGCAACGGCTTATCTTCCGTAGTCGGCACGGGCGCCAGAGTCTCACGGCACACCGGACAAACTATTTCCCACAATTTCTCCTTCAATTGGCCAAGCTCACGGGGCGGCGGCGCTACCTCGCCGCATCTCGCGCACAGATACTTCCCCTCTCCGTAAATGGACATCGAAGAAGCAACCACAATCTTTTCAGGAACGGCGCGGGTGTCGAGCACAGCCTGCAACAGATTTGCGGTACCCAGATTGTTAGTGGAGGTGTAATCGGAGATCCGGTACATGGACTGTCCTACGCCGACCGCTGCGGCAAAATGGAATATGATTTCCGCATCCCGCACTACGCTGGCCAGCTTCTCCAGATTCCGGACGTCCCCCAAAACAAATTTGGCGTCTTTCGGAAGGTACTGCTCTCCCCCACTGTGCACCTGCGACGTGAGGTTGTCATATATGCAGACTTCGTGACCGGCATCGAGCAGCGCGTCGGCTGTGTGGGATCCCACAAATCCTGCGCCGCCGGTAATGAGAATCCGCTTACCTTTCAAAGGACACTCCTGACATGACTTGAAGCCGCGAGGGCTTCCATTCGTGATTTTGTGAAACCGGCAGCAGCAGATTGACTAACCTGCCAAGCAATTTTGGATGTATGTCACCTATTGTGAGATGCCTTGTAGGTTGGCGAATTGCTTGGGTTTGCTTACTGGAAGGCCCTGCTTTGCGCCTTCAATGTGAACGTGAAGGTGGGCTCATTTATCGCGCTCCTGTGTCGCGACAACGCCCTCGTTATTCAGCTTGCGCGTAGGATTCGGAGATTCCCTCCACATAACGCGACTGCGGTTGCGGGACCGCACCCGGCAAAGCATAGCGAGCGACCATCTCCCTCGCAAATGCCGCAAAATCATCCGGATCTTTAGGTGGGCTGGTGTAGTGAGGCGCTACGCCCAGGTGTTCGGGCGTGAAACAAAGTGTCAGGGTCGTGTTGAATTCTTCAATCGCCTGCATCTGCCGGTCGAACCATTTCTCGGCGTCAGGCCGGAATGAATCGGCCCAACTCAGCCCCGTTCTCAGGTATGTGACGCCAAGTCTCCTTAAAGATTCGACCGCGTCGTCCAAACGATGGTCCCCGAAGTGGAACCATTGGCAAACACCTATTCCAGACGGAAATTGCGAGTGCGCCAGCTTGGGCGTACCGTCCTCTCGCAGAATTCCCATGTAATAGTGGCGATAGTAAGCGCTGCCCTCAGCTTCCTTGTGGCGCGTGGTCGCCGTCCAAGTCGCAGGAAGGTCGTAAAGGCTATACCAGTGCACCCGTTCAACCAAGGGCAACAGTAATTCTGCCGTGCGCTGGATTCCAAACGCCTGCACCTCTTCGGCGCCAAAGGAAGAAACGCCAGCCTCCGAAACCCATACTGGCTTGTTTGTTACCTCCCGAATCTCTTCGACTTTGCGCGGCCAGTCGTGAATGCTCCAGTGGTTCCAGTCCAAAGGAAAACCGTGGATCGCTACCACGTCAATGGCATCCAGAACACCGTGGCTGCCAAGCAATCTCACAAAGTTTGCATCAACCGGCGACAGTCCACCCAAAACGATCGTGAGCCTGGGATTGACCTTCCGAATCTCCCGTGCAGCGGCAATCGTCATATGGGCAAATATCTTCCAGTCGGGGTCCAGGTGGAAATCCCAATGTGAGAGGTTGTTCGGCTCGTTCCACAGCATCACTGCTTCAACCATTCGTCTCTCCGAGTGTCACAGCGTGCCTTCCAGTTCGCGATCGATAATGTAGCTCCCGTCGTCGCACATCACTGAAGTGGGACGGCAAATCCAGGTCTCAGGTTCCGGATGGGCCTCAATCTCAAGTCCTGAACTTCTCAGCATTGCTTCGACCGCCGCGCGATTCGGGATCCACCAGTTCGTGGGATCATGCGAATAGCTTTTCTCGATAAAGTACATCGCCGGGAAATTGACTTCCGCGAAAATCTGCGTATTCCAGAACGGATAATCTTCATCCCACTCCTGAACCTCGCCTGATCCTCGCACCATGGTTTGGAATACCAGCTTGCTGCGGGCCTTTTTAATCAACTTGTCCAGCGCAAAAAGCGGATAACGCAGATGGTAAAAAACACCCATAAAAAGGACATAGTCGAACTGTCCGGGAATCCGGTCCGTGTCGTATACAGAACACTTCTGAAACTCGATCTGCACTCCGAGAGTTTGGGCAGCAAACCGTGCTTGCCTTAAATAGCGGTCATCCACGTCAATTCCCAGAACACGAGAAGCGCCGCGCTTTTTCATCTCCAAGCTATAGAAACCGGCGTTGCAGCCGATATCCAGCACCGTCGCGCCAGACAGGTCTTCTGGAATCGCCTTCGCGATGTTTCGCCACTTGATGTTCGGAAAGTCGCCGAGGAAATGCTTAGGCGCCGTAGGTACACCGTGAAGGTTCAGGTTGTGGAACCATTCTCCCAACGCAGAGATTTGATCTGCCAATTGTTGACCCCTGGGCGATGGCACTGCCGAAGAGAATAAATCTGGAACTTGCTCGGAGATAGGTGACATTGCGAAACTGAGAGTGCGTTTCAAGAGATGCGGGTTTCATAGACCGCGTTGCGTTTGCAGCTCGAGAAACGTCGCCCGCAGCCGGAACCCTGCAACCGCTTGCCGGAGAAGAACATCCAAACCCCCTCATGTTCGAGCAGGCCTCCAATCCGCCGGAAAGCTCCTCGCTCACCTCGGCGACGGCGGTGCCGCTTCCGCCCGAGGCGGCGAAGCTTTATCGCGAGGTTTTGCAGGCTATGAACGAACATGGCGTACCGTATGCCGTGGCTGGGGCTTTTGCTCTGCAAAAATACACGGGTATATGCCGCATCACAAAAGATCTTGACTTATTCATGAAGCCAGAGGATGTCCCTGCTGCGCTGAAATATCTAGGCGAGCACGATTTCTGTTGTGAAACACTTGATCCGGTGTGGCTCTCGAAAGCGCATCGCGGCGAATATTTCGTGGACCTGATTTCCGGCATGAGCAATGCAGCTATCATCGTTGATAACAGTTGGATGGCGCGCGCTCAGGTTGCGACCATAGCCGGCATCGAGTCAAGAATCATCGCCGCAGAAGACCTGGTCGGATCGAAACTGTTCGTCACCCGGCGCGAGCGCTTCGATGGTGGCGACATAGCCCACATTATCTATCGCACCCGCGGTACCCTCGACTGGAACCGCATTCTCGAACTCGCGGGCGAGCACTGGGAGATTGTGTTGTGGTCCCTGCTTCTATTCCGATACGTCTATCCTGCCCATTCGGACTACATTCCCCCGGCAGTGTGGCAGGAACTGCTGTCACGATATACGCAATTGATTCAGCAGCCCGATCGAAATGCATCCTTTCGCGGCAGCCTGGTTGATGAAAATATATTCGCTATCGACATTAAAGACTGGGGGCTCGAAGACATTCAGAGCCAATACCGCAACCGGCAGCTTAACAAACAAACAGCCGGAGTTTCTACTGCTTCGGCTAACCGCCGTGCATCGGAGCAATTTGGACCATGAGAGTCGCGGCCACCGCCGATTTGCACTTCACCCCGGCGCGCTTCAGCAATCTGCACGATCAACTGAACATCGTGCGCAATGAAGCCGACGTCTTCGTCGTGGCGGGCGACCTTACTAATTACGGCAAACCCGAAGAGATGGAACCTCTCCTTAATGTTCTGGTGCGGCTCCGCCTGCCGACTATCGTTGTCCTCGGCAATCACGACTATGAAAGCAGCCGCGAAGCGGACCTCATGCGTATGCTGACTCAGGAAGGAATAAAGGTGTTGGACGGTAGCGCATATGAACGCGACGGCGTTGGTTTTGCCGGAACAAAAGGTTTTGTCGGCGGCTTCGGACGCGGCGTGCTGACTGCATTTGGCGAGCCCGAGGTCAAGACATTCGTACGCGCTGGCATTGACGAAGCTTTGAAACTCGAGCGTGCCATGTCCCAACTCAGGACCAAAAAGCGGGTCGTCATTCTGCACTATTCGCCCATTGCGGCCACGGTCGAGGGCGAAGCTCCCGAAATTTATCCATTTCTTGGAACCTCACGGCTGGCCGAAGTGATCGACCGCCACGGCGCCGATCTCGTTCTCCACGGACATGCCCATAATGGCAGGTGTGACGGCAAGACGGCTGCTGGAGTTCCCGTGCATAACGTCGCAATCACGCTCTTGCAGTCGCAAGACCCGCCCCGCGTCTATCGCGTTTTTGATGTCTAAGGTCTTTCATTTTGTGCCAATTCCATCAACTCCTAATCCCCTAAGGTTTCAGCAGTACGGAAAGATTCAGCAAGCCGTACAGCGACAACCCGATTATGCTCTGCTGCCCTCTTGCCCTATCGTGTCGAGGTGAGCGGAGGTTGCTTACGTGCGCAGCAGGACTTGGATTAAGCGCACAATCTGACCGTAAAGAGGTGAATATGGGTTTGATTCTCCTGATCATCATCCTTCTGCTCTTGGTGGGCGCTCTTCCGTCCTGGCCTTACAGCACAGGATGGGGATACTACCCAAGCGGTGGGTTGGGATTGATTTTGCTAATCCTCATTGTCCTACTGCTGATGGGCCGACTCTGAACGACGTTTAAGCAGCGAATAGCACCTCCACCACACCTGGTTTTCAAGATATTCCTGGCGCCGGACTTGCAACAACGCCCGGCGCGTCATTAACCATTCGATCCCAAAGAATTGCGAGGAAGATTATGAGTTCGGCGAAGACTCCACAAAAAGGTTCGTTCGTGGCGGATATCGAAGCCATCCGGCAGCGCGCAAGACAACACATTGAAAACGGCGCGGTAACAGGTGCCTATCGAGGAGATCGCAACACCGTTATCAAAGTTTTGAACGAGGCGTTGGCAACCGAACTGGTTTGCGTGCTTCGATATAAGCGCCACTATTTCACCGCTACCGGTATTCATGCGCAGGCAGTGGCTCAAGAATTTCTCGAGCATGCGAAAGAAGAGCAGGACCACGCCGACAAGATTGCGGAACGCATCACGCAACTTGACGGTGAACCCGACTTTAATCCCGCGACGCTTGCCAGCCGCAGCCACAGCGAATACGTGGAAGGGAATAGTCTCGCCGACATGATTCGCGAAGACCTGATCGCTGAGCGCATTGCGATCGAGTCTTATAACGAGATCATTCGTTACCTTGGCGATAATGATCCGACCAGTCGGCGTGTCATGGAAGAAATCCTCGCAAAGGAAGAGGAGCACGCCGAGGACATGCGGAACCTGATCCAGACGGTGACGCAAGCCGAAGAAGCACACAAGGGTCGCACCACCGAGGATCCTCTAAGGCGTGCATCTTAATCGACGGGCGCCGCGTATTGGCTTTTGATTTGAATGGCTTGCCCGCGGAAAATCGATCTTTGGTCGAGCCCCCGCGCCTACAGGATTAACCTGATTCGCCTTACAGCGTTCCACTCATTGTTTTGCACAGGGCAGAAAACATAGCGTGGCGCATATGCCGAAGAACTCCAAAGCACGGCATCCCGATGCGATGATCCGTTCATCGGCAAGCCTGAAACCCCGCACGCCTGCTCTTTGCGTCGGGGCCCGGAAATCCAAGACCACGCAGCGCCATACCCTGCTTTGGATTGACGATTTCGCCCCCGGCCTGGCGATGTACAAGGCGATGTTCGAGTTGGAAGGATTCAAGGTGCTTACTGCCTCGTCCGGCGTCGAGGGTATCCGGCTGGCTACCCGCAACTACGTGGACGTGGTTATTACTGATTATGAAATGCCAGAGATGGACGGCGAAGCGGTTGCCGCGTTCATCAAATCGATCAAGCCTTTCGTTCCCGTGCTGATGTTTTCAGGCAGTACCTTAATCTCAGCCCGGAGTCGCCGGGCAGTAGACGCGTTTTGCGACAAGGCGGGATCCAGAGATGAACTCTTAGCCACCATACACTTTCTTCTGCACAAGAAACGACCGCCGCTGCTGCAACCCCCGGTTGCCGCACCGGCGTCTCATCACAGACACAGGACGGTCGCGTAGGTTCAAAGTAGCTCTCAACGGACGATCGTTCGCATCTCCAAATCAGGCAGGAGGCATTTATGAACAAGTTCGTGTTTTCGATGATTGCTGCGTTCGCACTGTGCGTCGCAACCGCCGTCGCTCAATCAGGTCCTGGCGCCCAGGGAACGCAAGGGTCGTCGCCGACTATGAGCCAAACTCCGGGCGCTTACCCGCAGCCCGGGGCGAACCAGCCCGGCAGCACGCCAACTGACCAGAACAGCGGCAGCATGGGCAACAATCAAGCCGAGAAAGGCGAGAAGAAACTGAAAGGCTGCGTCCAGGCCCAGGGCGGACAAGCCATGCTCGAAACCAAAAAGGGCAAAGAAGTCGCACTGACTGGACAAGACGTTTCTGCGCATAACGGCCATGAAGTTGAAGTGAAAGGCACTTGGGCCAGCGGTAGCATGTCTCAGAGCTCGACCGGGGCCTCTGGCGAAAAGACCTTCAACGTCACCGACGTGAAGATGATCTCCGAAACCTGCAAGGGCAGCAAAGAAAAAGGCAGCTCAAGCATGGGAACCGGCGCTAACGGGACCAATCCCTCAGGCTCGGGTAGCTCAACCAGCTCGCCGAGCAGCACTGGCTCGACCAGCGGTTCATCCCAACCGCAGTAAGTTTTTGTAACCGCACCCCTGGGAGAAAGGCCTCGTTTACGGGGCCTTTGTTTTTTTGCGCGGTTGCCTAAGATTGAACTTACTAGACTGCCTGACCCGCACAGTACCCGGACGCCCACGCCCACTGGAAGTTGAACCCGCCCAGGTGGCCGGTTACATCCACAACTTCACCGATGAAATACAGGCCGGGCACTTTGCGACTCTCCATCGTCTTAGCGGAAAGTTCATCCGTGTCCACGCCTCCCGCGGTGACTTCAGCTTTATCGTAGCCGTCCGCTCTCTGCGGAATGACTACCCAGTTGTGCGCCTGACGCTCGAGTTCTGCGAGCGCATGGTTGTTCCATGCCGCAGGGGCGTGTAACTCAACCCACCGGTCGGCCAGTCGTTGAGGCAAGACCGCGCGCCACGCCGCTTTAAGGCTGGAGAGATCGCGGCGCGCAATGTTGTTGTTGCGAATCGGCTCGGTGAAATCGTGCCCGGGAGCCAGATCGATGGTTAGGGGACTCGAAGGCTTCCAGTAGGAAGATATCTGCAGAATCGCCGGTCCGCTGAGACCGCGATGGGTGAAAAGCATTTTTTCGCGAAAGCCTTGCTTTCCGATTGACGCCACCACCTCTGCTGAGACGCCGGTCAAGTCGCAGTAGTGCTGCCGGTCGCTTGAGTTGAAAAGTAGCGGAACCAGCGCGGGCCTCGTTGGGTTAATTCGCAAGCCGAACCGCATGGCTAATTCATAGCCGAGCGCGGTTGCGCCCATCTTCGGAATGGACAGGCCTCCCGTCGCGACGACCAGTACCGGTGCGTGGAATTCTTGTTCTCCGACGCTGATCGCGAAATCGCTCTTGTGCTCGACAGACTTGATGTTTGTGCTGGTGAGAATTTGAACTCCAACCTGGCTGCATTCCGCTTCGAGCATGCTCACGATTTGTTGCGCGGAGCCGTCGCAGAAAAGCTGCCCCAGTGTCTTCTCGTGATAGGCAATGCCATGTTTCTCCACCAGTTGAATGAAATCTGCCGGTGTGTAAGCCGCCAGCGCCGATTTGGCAAAGTGGGGATTGCCGGAAATAAAGTTTTCTGGCTGGCAATACAGGTTGGTGAAGTTGCAGCGGCCGCCGCCGGAAATCAGGATTTTCTTCCCGATGCATCCGGCGCGTTCGAGCACGATAACACGTCTTCCGCGCTTCCCCGCCTCAATGGCGCACATTAGCCCGGCAGCCCCGCCGCCGAGTATGACGACATCGAATCTCTGTTTCACGATTAGCGAGAGCCGTGCTCCGGCAGCGATAGCGCTTGCAGAAGTGACCGAAAGTCGGCAGGTGGCTCGCACTCCAGGGAGACCGTTTCTCCCGAGCGCGGGTGAACGAACTGGAGGCTGAAAGCGTGCAGTGCAACCCGGGCGATTCGCCGTTCAGAGGCTTCGTCGGGGCTGTACTTTCGATCTCCGATGACCGGGTTGCCCAGCGCGGCAAACTGCACTCGTATTTGGTTCTGCAATCCCGTCACCAGGGTAACCCGCACCAGCGAAGCCCCGCGCAGAGAACGTTCGACGGAATAGCTGAGTTCAGCCCGCGCGGCTTTGCGGTCCCTTTCCTTGCTTAACTTCTGATACATCCCTTCCCTTCTAAAATAGTGAACCAGCGTTCCCTCTTTCGCGGCAAGGTGTCCACGCACCACGACCAGATACTGCCGAACCGGGGTGTGCGCCAGAAATTGTCGAACCAGCGCGTCCCGGTCGCGCATGGTCTTGGCGAATAACAGAACTCCGGACGCGAAACGATCGATGCGATGCACCACCAAAGCTCGCTGCCTGCGAGGCTTTAGGTCCTGCAACAGGAGAGACAACGCCGACGGCGCGTCGGAGTCTGGAGCAGGCACCGCCAGCAGCCCGGCAGGCTTATTCACGGCCACCACTGCATCGTCTTCGTACAGGATGGCGAGCTCCCGCGAAAAACGCGGCGGCCGGCGATGGTGCGAACCTGAAGACTTGCCTTTACCCTGAAATTTTCTCACTTACCAGTACCGCGGTTCATAAAATTTGGGATTCTAACGAGGCAATGAATTGAATGCCAGGCACCACCTTGCCGACCAGATTCTTGTCATTGGTCAAGAAAAGATCGGTGCCAGCTTGCGCGGCACAAGCGAGATGGATCGCGTCCGCCGGCGGAACCCCAAATTTGCCGCGGATGCGCGCATAGTGATCGGCGGTCTCAATGGTAAAAGGAACGATCTCAGAAACTGCGCTCCTTAGAGAGCGCTTAGCTTCGTCGGCAACCTTGATCGCACCGGTACGATAAGGACCCGCCAGCACCTCTCCAAGTGTGAAGGCGCTGGTGATCAATTGGTCTCCCCGTTCTTCCATACGGGTGTGGATGGCGCCAACCCGCTTCGCGAACCGCGGGTTGTTTTCGAGCCAATAGATGAAGAGCATTGTGTCCCAATAGACGCGGCTCATTTACTCTGCCTTGAACCGTAGAAGTTTTCCCGCTCAGCCCGTAAATATTGCTCCCCGCCTCCCAACTCTGCAAAGACGTCTTTCAACGCGCCACGCAGACGCCCCCAAGGATCTTCTTTGGGTGAAGCGGGGCCAGCCTCAATGAATTCGTAAGTGTACGTGACGGTCGTGCTCTTTCCGGAGGGCGGCCCACTCTTGGAGATCAAACGAAGTTGGTTTTCCATAAGAAATTTTCTCGAGCCTAAAGCCGAGCATACCGAGGGCACGAGATTGTTTAATCCTAGCGCTCTGTGAATTTCGCCTACATTAATGGAGAAAGTTCTATCCCGCTGCTGGCGTGCAGGCACAACATATTCTTCGACAGCATGTTCACGGATAAAGTCGGCATTGGACTGCGGTGCACCCTTCACAGCTCCTCCTATGTATGCCATGTAGTACATGTATTATACATAGAAAATGCAACCCTCAAAATTTAGCCGCTTGCCCCATCGCACGCGAACAATGCAATCTGTACTCCATGCCAGAGCTCCCCGACATCTCCGCCTACATCACTGCGCTAGAGCCGCGTATCGTCGGCGAACCCATCGAGAACATTCGACTGGCCAGCCCCTTTCTGCTGCGCACCGTCGATCCGCCGATCTCGGCAGTCGAAGGCAGGAAGGTGCGAGAACTGCGCCGCATCGGCAAGCGCATTGCGATTGGAGTCGAGCACGATTTGTGGCTGGTACTTCACCTCATGATTGCAGGGCGACTGCACTGGCGCGCGAAGAATGCGAAACTCGGTGGCCGGAATTATCTTGCGGCTTTCGATTTTCCCAATGGCTCGTTGGTGCTAACCGAGGCAGGCGCCAAGCGGCGCGCTTCCCTTCACATCATCAAGGGTGAAGCAAATCTGCGAGAGATGGACCCCGGGGGTATCGATGTTTTCGCCAGCGATCTGGCAGCGTTTCAAAATGCGCTCACCGCTGAAAACCGCACGTTAAAGCGCGCTCTTACTGATCCGCGAATTCTGAGCGGAATCGGGAACGCCTATTCCGACGAAATTCTGCACACGGCACAGCTATCTCCTATCACACTCACTCGGAAGCTCACTCCCGAAGAATGGGAACGGCTGTTCACCGCAACCCGCTCCACACTGCAACGCTGGATGGACCAGTTGCAGGAAGAAGCTAAGGCAAAGTTTCCAGAAAAGGTGACCGCCTTCCGCCAGGACATGGCCGTACATGGCCGCTTCGGCCAGCCCTGTCCTCGATGCGGTGATCCCATCCAGCGCATCCGCTATGCCGACAATGAAACCAACTACTGCGCCCGGTGCCAGACGGGAGGCAAGGTCCTGGCGGACCGGAGTCTTTCAAGGCTGCTGGGAGACGATTGGCCACGTACCCTGGACGAACTTGAGGCGCTCAAGCGGCGCTGAGCAATGTGCCCAATCCAGAATCGGGGACGTTGAATCTGCAACACTTCTCCTATACGCGGTCGCGCGATAGTCTATTTGTCATGGACATGAAGTCGTTTCGAGAATCCTTGTCGCAATGCGAGCCGCCGGACGGATTGAGTCTGGCCCTTGCCGGATTGTGGTGGGACGCCAAGGGCGACTGGGCCAAAGCCCACGAGTCCGCGCAACAGGACGAAGGCCCAGCCGGCGCTTGGGTGCATGCTTACCTGCACCGCAAAGAAGGCGATGCCTCGAATGCGGCGTATTGGTACGGTCGCGCGAAGACGCCTCCATCACGAAGTTCGTTCGAAGACGAGTGGCAGGAGATCGCCAGTTCGCTGATCAAATAACTCAGGACTCGCGAACCCGATCCTGCCGCCAGAGGGTCCACGAATTCCTGCAGTATTTTCTTCACCGCTGCGAACATCCACTGAAGTGCCCTCCACTTTCTCCTTGACTTGTGAACTCCCCAGGCACAGAATTGCGGCCTACCCCCTTCCAAACAATCTAACTCTGTTCTCGCCTATGGAGGGACTATGTCCAAAGAACCACATTCGCATCACACTTGTTTTGATCGTGTCATTCCCCACAATCTTGACCCACGCGCGGCCGCGCACGAGGCTGCCGTTTCACATTACGTAACCGCGGTGAAAGCCGCCACCAAAAATACTGTTACACCTGACGCGCCACTTCATCAGCATCTTGAGTCAATCTCTAAGCTTGGGGAGCTGCACGCCAATCATCCGGTCATGATCGCGCGCATGGCGCTCATCGATAACAGAAGATGGGAGGCCGGACACCAACTTACCTGCAGGTTTCTCGACGGCGACAAGTCGCAACAAGCCAAGGTGATCGCGAATGCAAAGATTTGGGAAAAGTATGCGGACATCCACATCGAATTTGGCAGCGACGCTTCGGCTGAACTGCGTATCTCGTTTGAAGCAGATCCCGGCTCGTGGTCTGCAGTTGGACAAGATTGTCTGGTAACCAGCTACTTCCACAAGAACGCGCCCACCATGAACTTCGGCTGGCTGCGCGACGATACCGACGACAAAGAATACGAGCGCGTGGTGGTCCATGAATTCGGGCATGCCTTGGGATGCATTCACGAACATCAACAACCCAATGAACACCTTAATTGGGACACAAGCGCGGTTTACGCTGAATTTTCCGGCCCGCCGAATAACTGGAGCAAAGCCGACATCGATTCGAACATTCTCCAGAAATATTCGCCGGAGGGAATTTCCGCGAGCCGGTTCGACCGCAAATCAATCATGCTGTACCAGTTCGACGCCTCACTCTTCACCGATCACAAAGCCACTCCGCTCAATTATCAGTTGTCCAAAGAGGACAAAACGATGATTGGGCAGATGTATAACTCGGGCAAAGCAGTCAAACAAAGCGCCTGAGGTTATCTGGATCAAGTTGCTGGTGATCGCAAACTTCTTTTCGCTGGAGACGAGACGTCATGGCCGACTATACATTTCAAAAGCAAATTGCCCGGGCGTTGCTCTCGGCTGGCGAAGACGTTGATGTTCAACCACAACCTGCGGTTGCGGCCATGGCTATACCGGTCATGGCTGCGCCGAAGCCACCAATTCCTTTTCCCGCTGGTCTTGTTCCAAAACCTTCGGCGATCAGTCCAGCACCGGCTCCAACCGACGCATTGCCTCACGCCGACGTCGTCGTGGTCACCTGGACGGTTGACGAAGCCCAGGCCCTCGCTGACGTCCTAACCCCCGGCACCACTCGGGAGCACTGGTATCCCTACAGTAAAAACTTCGCTCACTACGATCCTCTGATTCGCAACGGCGCGCCGGCAAAGAAAGCCAAACGCCTGGGCAGCTACTTCATGACCAAGATCGGCACGAAGACGGTGTTGTGCTTCAAGTCGGAGCTGCACCTCAATCAAGATGGCATTCGCTCCACCCAGACTCCGGGAACCTCAACTCTGCCCGTCAAAGACCTCTTTAATCAGATTGCGGATGAAGCCACGCCTGACGTTCTGATTACGGCTGGAACCGCAGGTGGAGTTTTTACCGATCAGGACCTGGGCGACGTGGTGGTCACGCGCGCGGCAAAGTTCCGCCTGCAAGATGAATTCAAGAACGAACCGTTCAACCACCAGACTTACAAATCAGCCTGGCAGATTCCCACCACGCACTTTGCCGACGCTGTGCAACTGATGTCAGGATTCAAGATCGGACTCCAGGAACCTGCTGAGTTTCTGCCGCCGACAGTCAATTTCACGAAACCGGCAGGCGGATATCCCAAGCCTTTGCACCATTACAATCCTGACATCTGGCTCGATGGGCAGGTGGTTAACGGAAAGATGAAGATGCCCAAGTTCCATCCCATTCTGACCACCGACTATTTCGAATACGGCACCTCTACCAACCATCTTGATCAGGAAGGCTGCGCTGTGGAAATGGGAGACGCGGCGCTCGGTCTCGCAATGGATGAGCGCAAGACTGCGGGCAAAACTGTTCCCAAATGGGCAGTAGTACGCAACTGCTCAGACCCGCAGATTAACGGCTTGCTTCGCGACCTGCCCAAGAAAGACAGCCTTCAAATCATGTGGGCGGTGTACTACTACACCTCGTTCGGATATCTCACCAGCGTTATGAGTTCGCTGGCAGTGTGGGCGATCATCGCGGCGTTGTAGAGCCCTTGTGCGAAGGCAGCATTCGTCGGGACACGCCTGGCAACCAATCCTTTACCCTAGCGCAACTAAATAATTAGTTGACGTTTTATCTTTCAGCTCGTCAATCTTATTTGGAGCGAACTGGTGCCCCCTAGAAAGTCCCCAACCCTGACCGAAGCCGAACTTCGCATCATGGAGGTATTGTGGGAGAAAGGCGCCTGCACCGTCCAGCAGGCCTTGGATTGGTTACCCGCCAGACCGGCCTTGGCCTATAACTCTGTCCTGACCACCATCCGGATTCTGGAAAAAAAGGGCTATGTCGAGCATGTCAAGGACGGCCGCGCGCACGTCTACCAGGCGCTCCTGGGACGCAGACAGGCCTCGCAGTCCGAAATACGCCATTTAATTAACCGCTTTTTTGGCGATTCTCATGAGGAACTGGTTCTGAACATCCTCGAAGACCGCGGACTCGACGCCGAAGAGATCGGGCGCTTACGGCTGATGTTGCAGCGGGGAGCTGAGATACAAGGCGGCGACGGAAAAAGAGGCGACGGAAAATGATCGGATTTCCAGAGTTCGCCCGATTTGCTGCCGGACAGGCCGTCAATTGCTTGGTCATCGGCATCCCTGTCGCAGCCTTGGCATCATTGCTGCTCAAATTCCTACAGCGGGGCAGTTCTGCTTCGCGTTTTGCCGTTTTGTACTCTTCCCTTCTGGCCATCGTCGCTTTGCTTTTCTGGTACGGCACAGCGCTGCGAGGCGACTCAGTCCAGTCCCATGCGGCAATCACTGTTTCCGGAAAATGGGCGACTTACCTGGTGGCAGCCTGGGCTGCGATTGCTTTGTTCAACCTCGCCAGGATCGCTTGGGGGCTGGCGCGGCTGCAAACACTCCGGCGAAGCTTTGTGCGGCTCGATCAGAAATTGCTTGAAGTAGATTTTCGCGGGAGCCGCCGGGCAACAATTTATGTTTCCAGCCGGATCCGCGTTCCCATGGCGCTTGGTTTCTTCCGCCCTGCTGTTGTTCTTCCCCAGTGGGCGCTGACTGACCTGTCCGCCGAGGAATTGCGGGCAGCAATTCTTCACGAACGCGCCCACATTGACCGCTGGGACGACTGGACTAATCTGTTGCAAAAAATCATCCGAGCCGTGCTGTTTTTTCATCCCGCAGTATGGTGGATCGACAACCGATTGGCGATCGAGCGCGAGATGTCCTGCGACGATATGGTGCTCGTCCAATCGCCGAATCCGCGCAGCTACGCCGAGTGCCTGATATCGGTTGCTGAGAAGAGCCTTCTGCGGCGTCGGCTGGCATTGGCCCAGGCCGCAGTCGGCAAGGTGAAACAGACCACGTTGCGAGTGGGGCGAATTCTGAATGGGCGAGCGCGCAAGAAGGGCAGCGCGTGGAAGCCCGCACTGGTTGCTTTCGGAGCGCTTTCGACATTAAGTTTTGTGGCCGTAGAACACACGCCGCGTTTGGTCGGATTCAATATCCCAACAGCCGCACCGATGGCGGTGGCGCAGACTACGCCCTGGCGTCAACCCAAGGTGACGCTCGCAAGCATGCGCGTCGCCCCCGTGAATAAGCCTTCGGAATCAGATCAGCATGTACCCGTTTCTAAAAATCGCGTAAGGACGATCAGACCGCAGCCACACCTTTCCGGATATTCAGCGACTTCGTTGGAGGCGCGCGCAACAAGGCCACACCATCCTGCCGTGATAAATGCGAGTGCCACCCAACGGCAGACTCCGAAGTTTGTATATTTCGTCTTTCAAACTCGGGAATACGACGGCATGGGTGAAATAAGAGTGACAACGACCGTGTGGAGAGTGCACGTCCCGTCGCAAGCGCAGGCGGGCAACGGGACACTCCCCAACTCGACATAAACAGAAATTTTTTTGCAAATATCAACTAATTCTTTAGTTGTACAAGGAGAGGAAAATGAGCAGATGGAAACAGATTCTGAAAATAGGACTAAAGAGAGGGGTGCTGGTACCGTTTCTCGCCGTGGCCATGGCAGCTTCGGTGGGCGTCTATGAACTCGCTAAGCCCACGTCTGCGGCAGCGGTCGCAGAAGTCGCTCCGGCGCCGCTCGACGATAACAGCGTGAGCACCTTGCTGTCGCTCGATCGTGCGATGGAGACAGTAGCGGCGAAGGTCACCCCCGCCGTGGTCAACATTACGGTAACCTCGAAAACAAAGGTCAATAGCCAGGACGACAACGACCAGGGTGGCCCCGCTTCACAGCAATTCGGGCCGGACAACAATCCCTTCGGCAACTTTGGGCCGTTTCGCTTTTTCGGGCAGCCCTCGCGGCCGCAGATCGAACACGGGCTGGGCAGCGGCGTAATCATCTCGCCTGATGGCTACATCATCACCAACAATCACGTGGTAGATGGCGCAGTGGATGTTCGCGTGACCATGCACGACCGCCGCGTATTCCCCGCCAAGGTCGTCGGTACCGACCCGCTGACCGATCTCGCGGTCATAAAGATCAAGGGCTCCGGCTTTCCAAGCCTCCCGCTTGGCGACTCAACTGAATTGCGTCCGGGGCAGACAGTGCTCGCCTTCGGCAACCCATTTGGCTTCCGATTCACCGTGACGCGCGGAATTGTCAGCGCGCTAAACCGCCCGAATCCTGACACCAACCGCCGCAAGCCGGGCGAATTTATTCAGACTGACGCTGCCATCAACCCGGGCAACTCCGGCGGACCGCTGGTCAATGCCCATGGTGAAGTGATCGGGATCAACACTTTCCTGATTTCTGACAACGGCTCGTTCTCTGGCATGGGATTTGCGATTCCTACGCAGATCGTAAAGCCCACGGTTGACGCACTGATGCGCAACGGCAAGGTTTCGCACGGATACATGGGAATTGGGATTACCGATGTGACGCCTGAAAACTCGAAGTTCTTCGACCTTAGCAAGAGTGAAGGCGCGTTAGTCAGCCAGGTAGAACCCGATTCTCCGGCAGCAAAAGCCGGTCTGAAAAACGGTGACGTAATCCTGGGGTTAGACGGAAAAACGGTCAGCGATGCTGGCGAGTTGCAAGTTGAAGTCGGGCAAAAGCAGCCGGGAACCACCATCCGACTGGACATCATGCGCGATGGCAAGAGCGAAACCATTCCGGTGACACTGGAGGCTATGGGAAGCAGGGACAAAGTCGCCAGCAATGGCAGTGAAACTGGAAAGCCACGCTGGGGACTGGCACTCGGCGATCTGAATTCGGATACCCGGCAACAACTGCAGACGCCTGGCGACATTCACGGCGCAGTAGTCGAGAATGTCGAACCCGGCAGTTCTGCTGAAAATGCCGGCATTCAGCGCGGCGATGTGATCGTCGAAGTCAATCGCAAGCCGGTACAGTCGGCCTCAGACGTTCAGAAAGCACTTGGCAGCGTGCCGCAAGGCCAGGACGCACTGGTGCTGGTCTGGTCGCAAGGTGGCAACACCTATCGAGTGCTGCACCCGACGCAAGGCTAACAGATCGAAACAGTTCTCCCCTGAGAAGCCCACCCTCTCGCAAAAGATCGCGATCGGGGTGGGCATTTTTTAGCTCGTCCAGAAACCCTTTTTATCGTAGTCGCGGATCGCCCGCAGTTCCTCGCCTGACGGCGGCGTGGTGGTTTTGATATTCTCGGCGACCGCTAGCTTCCATCCCGTATTTTCGACAACATCATCGACTTCGACGCCGGGATGAACAGAATCCAGATAAGCTTCCTTTCCTCCATCGCCGAAGCGCAACACCGCTTTGGTCGTGATCGCCGCCGACGGGCCACCGCGAGGAAGGCCGACACGCCTCCGCCAATCGCCGCCGTCACCGTATCCGGGGCTGGTAAGAAAAGACACACGCTCGGGCAGGCGTTCCTTCTTATGCTCGAGCAAAACCACAAAGCGATGTGCGAGCGAAGCGATGTCACAGGCGCCGCCGGATCCCGGCAGGCGAATCATCCCCTTCGGCCCTTGCACTTGCGTCGAGTTGAGATTGCCGAAGCGGTCCACTTCGGCCGCGCCGAGAAAACCGAGATTCACGCGTCCGGATTGCAGCAGTGCCATGACGCTCAGCATATCCAGAGTTTGCGTGGCGCCCAAAATATTCGGTGGATCGGCCATGGTGTAGATGAGCTGCGATGCGGGCGAATTGCGGATAACGCCATTCTCGAATATTCCGATGGCATTGGGCGCATGCGTCTTCTTGGCAACGACGAAGGCAATCAGCGGCAACCGCATGCCGACGAACACCAGTTCGCCATCCTGGATTTCGCGCGCCGCCGCGCAGACCATCAGTTCGGAGAGAGTGTAAGTTGGCATTAAACACGTAGGGGCGGGTGCCCTCACCCGCCCGGCGATGCGCAGCATCGCGGTCTCTAAACCATTATTGATCCGTCGCCGAACTCCTCTCGGCCGGACAGCCGAGGGCGGCTGTCCGCACAAATTCTCAGACGCTATAAATTGATCGCCGACTTCCGCGGCTCAGCGATCGTCTCAAACGGATCACGCGCCCCTTCTTTTGGCACGATCCATTTCTTTTCGTTGGCGATGATCTCGAGCAGCAGCTTCTTGTCTTCCACGCTGGGCAGAAAATCTGCAAGCTGCTGGTCGTACTCTTTGTCTTCCATCATTGCGCCGGTCTGCGGATGAAACTTCTGGTTGGCCCATTTACCAATCATGCGATTGAACTTGATGTCTGGCGCGTAGAGCTTGGGCTCGCCCGCTTTTAGCACGCCGTTGAAACGCTCGATCAACCCGGCGACTTCGTCACGATAAAGATTGCGGTTGTAATCGTTAAGGTCGTCGAGGTCGGCCTGCTTGTCATTCTTCGGCTCGTCGTAGCGTCCTTTGATTCCCCACACGTATGCCCAGTGTGCAGACGAAGAATGGTCGGTTCCGAAAAGATCGTAAGAACTTGACAGCCACTTATTCAAATATTTCTGGATGAGCCACGCGGGAATGACTCCCGCCTGCACAATGCGGCGCAGGCCGTCATTGCCCGTGCCCATGTGAAAGGCCTCTTCGCGCAACATGTAGGACATCGATCTGCCCAGCGGGGCGAACGCTGAATATTTGAGCATCTGCAACTGAAATTTTCCGTCACGGTCAACGAAGTCGGTGTAGGTGAAGAAGTCCATCCAGTTGTCCACGTCCACATTGAACGCGCCCAGCAATCGCTTGTTCTCGAATGCCCGCCGCTCGAGCATCTTTTGCGCTTCAACTTTGCCCGAGTATCCGAAGTGCTCGACCAATAGCGCGCACATTTGCCAGCCGTGACGCATCTCTTCGATCATGACGCGAGTGATGGCGCGTCGGTCCCAATCGGTAGGGGCGGTTTCGAACAGATAGCGCTGTTGCTCAACGCTGGCGAATTCAGTGTCACCCTGATAGACGATCATGTTCAGCAATGCGTCGCGCATCTGCTGGGTGGGGATTTGCCGCAGGTTCTCCCACTTACGCTTGCCTTTGAAATGGCCAAACTGGATTTCGTCGGTTTCGATTGCGCCGAAGAGCGTGTCGAATTTGAAGCTGGCAATCTCGTCGCGATTGACGCCGATCTCTTTGCGCCATTCGTCGAAGAGACCAATCCAATCAGAAAACGTTCCGATTTTCGCTACTTTGCCGGGCATGCAAACCTCTTAAGCACTTAGCGGTCAGCAATCAGCACTCAGTCCTCTGCTTTGAGTACAGACCGTGTTTGGCTAAATGCTGAGTGCTGAATGCTAAGTGCTATTTCGCCTTGAACTCCGCCGGCCGCTTCTCCACGTAAGCCGCCAGACCTTCTTTTGCGTCTTCACTCTGAAAGAGTAGTTGCTGATTCTCTCGCTCAACCGCCAGCGCCGACTCCATTGGAATTTCCCATCCCGTCTGCACGGCGCGCTTGATCCGGCCTACCGCTTTTGCGGCCTTGTTCGGCGGGCAGAACTGGCGCGCGTATTCCATGATGTTCTCCGCGAAGCCTTCGCGTTCGTAGATGTCGTTAATGATGCCGAGTTCCAGCGCCTCTTCAAAAGAAAAAGTATTGCCTGTGACCATCAGCTCGATGGCTTTGCTCTTCCCCACAAGCCGCGACAGGCGTTGCGTTCCGCCCGTTCCGGGTAGAACGCCCAAGTTCACCTCGGGCAGACCGATCTTTCCGGCATCCTTGCGCGCAATGCGGATGTCGGCGGCCATTGCAATCTCAAGCCCTCCGCCGACGCAGTGACCATTGATGGCTGCGATCACCAGCTTGGGCGTGTGCTCCAGGCGCAGCAGCATTTCATTCGCGTGCAGGCAGAAATAATATTTGAACGTCGGATCAACGCTGGCCAGCATTTTGATATTCGCGCCCGCCGAAAAAAACTTGTCGCCCGCGCCGGTCAGCAGCAGGACGTATGCGTCATTGTCCATGCGGGCTTTGAGGATGGCCTCGTCCAGCTGCCGATTCATCTCATAGGTATAAGTGTTCGCCGGCGGATCGTTCATCTCGATGATGGCAACGCCGCCATCCACGCGGTACTTCACGAGCTGCTTGGTTTCCTGCTCAGTTGCCGGTTGCAGGGTTGTGGCCATGTAGGTCTCCTCCGAGGAATCGGTTAAAGCGCGCTCTTAAATTGTAGCCTTTTTTGTAAAAGATGAACTCACATAGGATTGTTGGTATTTTCCTATGGTTTTTCTTTGCGAACTTTGCGGAGTTACTCTGCGTCCTCTGCGGTTAAACGCTTTTGACTCTTCTCGATTGAAGCAAAAAGCCCGAAAGGCCGCTAAGAAAGAGCCGAAAACGCTAAAGATCCTGAACAATTGACTCTCAGTTCCGTATATCGGACATCAGCTGCTCGACCTCGGCCTTCTGCTCGCCGGTAAGCGGAAGCAGCGGCAGTCGCGGCGGGCCGCCGTAGTAGCCGTTCAGATCAGAGGCGTACTTCAGCGCTGGGATGCCGAGTTCTCCGGCTACGCGATTCGAGGGCGCAGAGATGCGTTCCTGTTTCAGTCGAGCGAGTTCTGAATCGCCCTCTTTCCAGGCCGCGTAAATTTCGTAGCACGCAGTCGGCGCTGGAGCAGCAAAAGCCAGAATGGCTCCGGTCGCGCCCGCTTCGAGTGACGGTAGAAGCTTCTGGGCCACTCCAACCAGCACTTGAAACCCAACTTCTTTTTGGCGGGTTTTGAGATTTCCCGCCATTGAAGTAGAAGAAGACATCTGTGCGGAGCCTACCGTGTCTGTGTGGGGACGGGCATTCTTGCCCGTCCGGCGGAGCGCCGCTCCGCTGCTTTGATCCGAAGCCCCGGCCAGCACGGATACGGGCACCAACTCGTCGTCCGCCGGTCTCGCTTCCGCCTTCATCATGCGCGGTGTCACCGCCTCAAACGTTTGCGTCACCATCGCGCTCCGCTTGACGTGCCCCGTCAACTCCACCATCCGGCGTACTTTTTCAACATCGCCGCCGGATTCTTTGATCCCAATAATATTCGGATGCCAAGCGAGTTCAGCCACCATTTCCGCGGGAATGTCGTACTTGGTGAACACCGGAACGTTGTAAATCATCACTGGAATCGGGGAGCGGTCCGCAACCGTGCGATAAAACGCCAGCATGTTCGCTGGCTGCATCCGGCTCTGATAGAAAAACGGAGTGCGGATGAGCGCCGCGTCATAGCCCAGTTCAGCGGCGTACTCGGTCAGCCCGAGTGTCTCAATCGCTGACTCAGCACCAGTCCCGGCGATCAGGACTTTGTGCGGCGCACAGGCTTGGCGCGTTACTTTGAGCACCTCGCGACGTTCCTCGTCGGAGAGCATGATGGCTTCTCCGGTCGAGCCCAGCGCAACAATCCCTGCAACCGGCGTCTTTGAAAAGCGCTCGACATTGTGCTCGAGCTTCTTCAGATACACGCGCCCGTCGGGATAAAACGGCGTCGTGATAGGAGGAAAGATTCCTTGCAGCAGCATCGTCTCTAGAATATCAATTCGGCGGGCAGATCGTCGGAATCACTTCCCGCTTGTTGCGGCGGTACACGCGAAAATCGGCGGCGTCGACGGTAATGACAGAATGCCGCGGATAAAGCTCGCTCATGCGGATGAGACATAAATCAGCTAGGTCGGGACGGCGATCGGCATAGCGCTCGGCCAATTCCTGCAAGCTTTCCAAATGTCGTGAGCAATCGAAAGCTACGCGAAGAGCGCCGCGCTTCAGCATTTCCAGAATATAAATACTCGATTGCAAATGGAAGGCCGTCTCCGCGAGAACAGCTTCGCAGGTAAGCAAGGGCAATTCGAATTGACCGGCTATGCCCTTCGCCCAGCGGTGATGCTCATCGTCCCGCTGCAGCAGCGCGACCAGATAACCAGTGTCTGCAATGGCTTGCATGCTAACCGCGTGAGAATCCCTTGCGGGATGAGAGGTTTCTGGGGCCGCCCTTAATAACGCCGGCAAACTTCAGCAGTGGGTTTTCGTCCCGGAAAAGCGTCTTTTCCAAGGACTGGCGGACGAGCCTCCCGACAGGGATGCCGGTCTGGCGGGAGGTTTCCTTTAACTTCTCCAGCATCTCTTCGGGTAGTCGGATTGTGAGTGTATTACTCATATGGCAGAAGTGTAACACACCTGCCAAACGCCAGGAATCAGCCTCTCGTCGGGGCTTTCCGCATGCGCTTTAACTGCAATATGAGTTCATTGATGCACAGCGGCACCACCCAGCAGGCCCAGGAGAGCGTTATCGCCAGATCACCGGGCGGCTTCAGGTGCGATGTGGGGCCGTAATCGCTGAACAACCGAAACGTGACAAAAGCAAACGTTACGATGTAGGCGCGAACCATCCATTCTTTGTGGATTTCGACTTTACCTCTCTTGATGGCGTAATAGGCCATCGCGGTTGAGGCCCAAGCGGCTGCAAGGCCGAGGATTCCGAAACCGAATGCCCATCCGAAAGTGGTGGTAAAGGCGAGGTATGTTGCGCCGGCAACCCCGGCAGTAACACCTGCAAGAAAGATGCGTCCGGTATAGCGGTGGACGTTCATGCGCTTGCCGGTTAGCCCGGTGAAGAACTGCCACGGCCCGGTAAGCAGCGCAACCATTCCTCCGGTGATGTGGAGAAGCAAACCCGCGCGCCGCGGCCAATACACGTCGAATGTTGCAGGGTCGTAGTGCAGGTAATAGTGGAAGACGTACTTGAGGATGAACGCGATCGCCAGGGCAACGATTGCTGCCCATACAACGATGCCAAACAATTTGCCTACTGTGCTCTTCCCTGCTGATACGGGCGCGGGATTAGTGGCTGCTGCGTGTGCCATTCGCTGCCCCCATCGAATGAAATCGAACGCGAAGCCGAAAAACCAAAAACGGCTTAGAAATCGCGACGGAATGGTAGCACGAAACTCAAAAGCCCGCTGCTTTCGCAACGGGCTTCTGAGGAGGAGGGACGAATCAATTTTCGCGTGAGCTGGACGGTACTGCCGTCTGCTGCTGTTTCTTCAGGTCTTGCTCAAAGAATTGCACCAGGCGGTCAATCAAGCGGCGGCGGCCACCGATCATGTGCAGGCCGCTTTCATGCTGATGCTCCTCCAAGAGATGGTTAAGTTTGTTTTCGAGGTCGGTCATTGGAGTTCTCCCGCTTTGGACTCACCTGCAAGAGCACGCGCCCATGCGGCGCAAACACCTCAGGCTGCTGTTTCTACCTTAACCCCTCCGGCTGAGGATTTGGGATTGGAAATTCTGATAGCAGTTATTAGCAAAATGAATGGGTCGAACGCGTCCTAAGTTCCTGAAATCATGATTTTTCTCGCACCCGCAAACCAGACCGAAACATCAACCAAGCGAAGCCTGGGGCACAAAAGAAACCGTACTGCTCCTCCCAACCTGCTTTCCCGATTTGCGCCTGCCCGTACCGACTCCATGGCTTTGTCATTCCCGCTAACTTCAGAAACTGCTAAAGTATGCTTTTTGAACGGGAACGGCGTCTATCCGGATTCAGTTTCCCGCGCGCGGCGAAGGAACCGGACTTACGCATTGAATATTCAATTAGGGAGCTATTCATGCAGTTAGCTGTAGTCGGTTCGGGATATGTTGGCCTGGTCGCGGGCGCCTGCTTCGCCGACCTGGGTCACGACGTCATCGTGGTGGACAATGACCAGAACAAACTCGCCGCCCTCAATCGTGGCGAAGTCCCGATCCACGAAAATTTTCTTCCTGAACTGCTGGAGCGCCATCGCGGCACTCGCGTCCGCTTCTCTGACGATTTGCAAAGCGCCGTTCGTGCCAGCAAAGTAATCTTCGTGGCCGTGGGTACGCCGCCCACCGACCAGGGTGAAGCTGATCTTTCTTACGTGGAATCAGTCGCGCGCGGTATTGCCGGGGCAATCGATTCCTATAAAGTCGTAGTGGAGAAAAGCACGGTCCCGGTTTACACCAGCGATTGGGTGCGCAAAATCATCCTGCGTAATGGCGCTGAGCACGGCGAATTTGATGTCGCATCGAATCCCGAGTTCCTGCGCGAAGGCACAGCGGTCACGGATTTTCTTTATCCCGACCGCATCGTGATCGGAGCTGACACTGACCGTTGCGCTGCGGTTCTCCGTGAGATCTACGCTCCTCTGGTCGAGGGCACCTATTATCTTCGTCCAGACGCCATCCCCCGCCCCGATCGCGCGCAAATCCCGCCGCCGCTTATTGCGACCAGCGCCAAGAGCGCCGAACTGATCAAGCATGCCTCGAACGCGTTCCTTGCCATGAAGATTTCTTTCATCAACGCGGTCGCATCCATTTGCGAAAGTGTGGGCGCGAATGTGCACCAGGTCCGCGAGGGGATCGGCACCGATACCCGCATCGGTCTCCGCTTCCTCAATCCTGGAATCGGATACGGCGGCTCGTGTTTCCCCAAAGACCTGATGGCATTCCGCTCCGTTGCCCGCGAATCCGGATACGACTTCCGCTTGCTCGACGAAGTCATTCGCATCAATGAAGATCAGCGGGCCCGCTTCATACGTAAAGTGCGTAGCGCAGTATGGACACTGCGCGGCAAGAAACTTGGTGTGCTGGGGCTCGCGTTCAAAGGCGGCACTGACGACATCCGGGAATCGCCCTCCATCCTGCTGATCAAGTCGTTGCTCCAGGAAGGCTGCGAAATCTGCGCTTATGACCCTGCCGCGCACGCACGCGTCAAGGATGAACTGAATTCCACCATCCAACTGGCGGAGAGCGCCTATGAGGCCGCCCGCGAAGCCGATGCCTTGCTCATTCTCACTGAATGGGAAGAATTTGCTGCGCTCGATCTCGGCCAATTGCGCTCGCAGATGAAATATCCCATCGTGGTTGACGGCCGTAACCTGTATGATCCTGAAGTCATGGCAGCCGCAGGATTCACCTATTACAGCGTAGGCCGTCCCGCAGCCAGTCCGGAACCTGTCGCCCCCTCGAAAACGCCGCCTGTCGGAAAGAAAATCCGTCCATGAGACCTCGCGCATTGGTCACCGGCGGAGCTGGTTTTTTGGGTTCGCATCTTTGCGAAGCCCTGATCGCTGACGGTTACTCGGTTGTCGCCGTCGACAATCTCCTCACCGGCCGCCTCTCGAACATTGAACATCTCCGCCGCGAAGGAAATTTCGAATTTCTTCAGCTCGATATCAATCGCTCTTTCGAGTGCGACAAGGTGGATTATGTTTTCCACTTCGCTTCTCCAGCCAGCCCGGTGGACTATATGGTCCATGGAATCGAAACCTTGAAAGTCGGGTCTCTGGGAACTTTGCATGCGCTTGAGATCGCGCAGAAATATCAGGCTAAGTATCTGGTGTCTTCGACATCGGAGTGTTATGGCGATCCGCTGGAGCATCCGCAAAAGGAAACCTACTGGGGCAACGTTAACTCTATCGGCCCGCGCTCGGTCTACGACGAAGCCAAGCGGTTTACCGAAGCTTTGACCATGGCCTATCACCGTTACCAGCAAGTGGACACGCGTATTGTGCGTATCTTCAACACATATGGTTCTCGAATGCAGCTGAACGATGGCCGCGTGATCCCTAATTTCATGAAGCAGGCTTTCCGCGGCGACGACCTGACGGTTTACGGTGACGGCTCACAGACGCGCAGCTTCTGTTACGTCACCGATGAGATCGAAGGGATTCTTCGCCTGGCCAAGTCCGACGAGCACTTCCCCGTCAACATCGGTAACCCCGATGAATTTACGATTTTGGAGTGTGCGCGACGCGTGATCGCCATCACCGGTTCGAAAAGCCAGATTCGTTATAACAATCTCCCACAAGACGACCCTAAACAACGCCGTCCAGACATCTCCAAGGCAAAGAACCTGTTGCAGTGGGAACCTAAAGTAAATCTTGATGACGGCCTGCGCTTGTCTCTCGACTACTTCCGCGAAGCCGTAGCCGCCGAAACGCCGGTCCGCGCCTAGGCCGTCGTTACTTCGGTTACTTTGAGTTACGTGACTGAAGCCGATATCTTCACGGTGGAACCTGGTCACGCAAAACATACAAAAAAGAAGAAGCCGTCATTCTTCCAAGAAGGTATTTCGATGAGTGGCAAGCTGAGCATTACGGCAATCATCTTGGGATGTGCACTTATCCTGCTCGGATTGTCTTTTTTGCCGGCAGCATTCTCGCGCGACAATGACCAGACCATACTTGGCGCCGCGATCTGCGCCGTGTCTTTCGGCGCGCTCCTGATTTCTGCGGGCCTGTATCTCAAAGCTCGTTTTCTGAACACCATCGCGGCTGGCTCCGGCAAAACTCAGTCCAAAACCGTGCGCGGAGGATGCGATTTGTGCGGCACCGAGTCACCGGTAATTCATTGCCGCGTGCATCAGCTCCACATTTGCGGCGAATGCGTCGGTCAGCATTACGACTTCCGCTCCTGCGTTTACATCCCCAGCACGCGCCGTCCCGGCGCGACCAAACCTCTCGCCAAGGCCGCTCGCGCCGCCAGGGCGTAGCCTGCATCCCCTATCCTCGATATCATACATAGCGAAAGGATACGTCTTTCGCCATGGCAGCTATTCGCGCGCTTTTCTGGGACGTTGGTGGTGTTCTGCTAAGCAACGCCTGGGACCATACTGAGCGCGATGTCGCCGTCGAGCATTTTCTACTCAGCAAGCCGGAGTTCGAAGCGCGCCATAAAGAACTGGTGACTGCGTTCGAAGAAGGCAAGCTCAGCCTTGATGACTATCTGGAACGCACCGTGTTCCACCAGCCGCGAACATTTTCCCGGGAAGAGTTCAAACAGTTCATGTTCTCGCTCTCGCGTCCGAAACCCCAATCGCTGGAACTCGCGCGCAATCTGGCTTCGACATGCAAGTACGCTATGGGCACCATTAACAATGAATCGCGCGATCTGAACCAGTACCGCATTCAGAAATTTGAACTAGCCGAAATATTCGACATATTCGTGTCGTCGTGCTTTGTGGGAATGCGCAAGCCCGACGTGCGCATTTACCGCATGGCGCTTGAACTCACGCAACATTCGCCGGAAGAGTGCGTCTTTATTGACGATCGTCAGGAGAACTTGAGCGGCGCAGAGAAGGTAGGTATTCGCGGCGTGTTGATGAAGGATGCACCGCAACTGCGGCGTGACTTGCAGGCGCTAGGTATCGACGCCTGATTATTTTCGCGGCTTGGGAAGGGGCTGCCGCGGCGGGACCATATCTAGGCACCATACATCCGCCAGCAGCTTCCATTCCTCTTGTTCGCGCCGCACCAGCATCACGAACGTTCCCGTGCGTTCTTGCCGATTGCCAGGCGTGACCGGGGCCAACATGCGGCTCACGCCCGCCAGGCAAGCGACCTCTCCGAGCACGCTAATCTCAGAGCAATCGAGGCGGACATCGTCACATCCGCTCTCTAGTTCCGACTGCAGCATTGGTCTGATTTTCGGTTGTCCTCGCCCCAGCGCAGCGTTGGGCCGAACCAGCAATGCATCCTCCGAATACAGCGCGCATAAATCGTCCAGTCGTTTCGCATTGAATGCGAGCACCCAAGCCTGTACCACTTTGCGCAACACCGTATGAGCCTCTTTGCTCTCTTCCTTCTCCCCAGCCGAAAGAGTCGAACTCGAATCCGACACTACTGACCCCTCAGCCAGGGCCATAGGTTTGGATGGAAAATAATGATGATGGTAGTGATGATGATGTACGTGCTGCTCGGCCGCGGCACTCGCAGTCCGCTTGGCCGCCGGGTTCGCGGCTTCGAGGGTGGCGCCGCAAAATCCGCAGAACCGGTTTGATCCCGAATTTACCCCGCTACACTTGGGACACTGAGCGCCCGGTTCCGGAATGGCCGCCGAACCCAAGGCAGTCGCTTCGGCGCTATGTTCGAGCGCAGCGTCGCCAGCCAGCGCCTGAATCGCCTGCAAAGCGGCGGCTACCGCCTCTTCGCTGGGCCTGGGCCGCCGAAAGTCCCGATTCATTTTGCTGAAGAATTCGTCGGCAGACGGGTTCGGCTGCAACGCATCGTCTTGGTTCGGGTCGCGGCTTGGATCCTTGGGTTCCACCAGAGCTCATTTTACTTCGGAAAACCCTGAATACAATGCTCGTCAGAATCGTACCTAGGTGACCAAGGTGCAAGCTTTTCGCATTGCAAAAGTTTGCGTATCCGCTGACGCCGCGGGTCGGCTATTCTGGCATGTCGAAAAGCCATGCCACAACAAAAAAAGCGCCTCAACGTTGCCATGGTGGGCAGCGGATTCATCGCGCGGGCCCACTCCAATGCCTTTCATCAAGTCCATCACTTCTTCGACTCGCCTTTTGAATTGAAGACAACGGTCGTTTGCGCTCGCGACGCCGCCAAGCTCGATAGGTTCGCCCAGCAATGGGACTGGGAAGAAACTGCGGCTGACTGGCAGGCGGTTGTCTCCCGGCCAGACATTGACATCATCGACATCGCTGTGCCTAACGCGCTGCATGCGCCTATTGCCCTGGCCGCAGCACAGGCCGGCAAGATGGTCCTCTGCGAGAAGCCGCTTGCCATGTCAGTGGACGAAGCCCGCGCTATGGCCGATGCAGTCCGCGACAAGCCGAACCTGGTATGGTTCAACTATCGCCGTGCCCCCGCGGTGGCCTTCGCACGGCAGTTGATCGACGAAGGCCGGCTCGGTGAGCCGTTTCACTATCGCTCTTTCTATTTCAATTCTTCCGGCGCCGATCCCGCCAAGGGACACACCTGGCGTTACAAGCGTGCGCAAGCCGGCTCCGGTGCTATCGGAGACCTGCTTTCACACTCGCTCGACATGGCGACTTACCTGAATGGCGACATTACCCAACTCTCCGCGATGACGCATACCTTCGCTCCGGGACGCGAGGTGGACGATGCCGCTGCGCTTATGGCACTTTTCGCAAATGGCAGCATTGGTACGTTCGAAGCCAGCCGCTTCGGTGTTGGCCGCCGCAATGGCCTCGGATTTGAAATGTATGGATCGAAGGGCCGACTCGCCTTCGACATGGAAGACATGAACCGTCTGCAATTCACCGATGCCGCAGATAAACCTGCGCTGCAGGCCCCACGCAATCTGCTGGTTAACGGGCCCGACCAGCCCTATGCCGCCAACTTCTGGAAACCCGGCCACATCATTGGATACGAGCACACGTTTATCGCCACCCTTGGCGACTTCCTGCAATCACTCGCCACGGGCGAACTGTTCCATCCCAATTTCGACGATGCGCTTCGCATCCAGCAACTTATGCAGACGGTTGAGGCGTCAGCCGCCTCCCGGACTTGGGATAACCTTTGACCGCCTTTTGGGGCTTACGGTACCTGTCACCATGGTAACTTGCGGTAACACGCCCGACTTTTTAGCATGTTTCCATGCTGCGCAGTCTTCTCTTGAGTGGCGACGAGGCCGCCATACGCATTGTCGCAAAGAGCTTCAAAGATCTTGACGTTGAACTCGAACACTACTCGGACGTAAAAATCGCGGTTAAAAAGTCGGCTGAGCTGCGTTACGACGCGATCCTCGTCGACGATGATGTGGAAGATGCACGCCTGCTTCTGGAACACGTAATGGAACTCCCCTACTGCAGTAAAGCAGTCCGCATTGCCTTGGCCGATCCATCAGCAAAAATGGACGCTGTTTTCAAGGTGGGCACACAGATCATCATTTACAAACCGCTTTCAATCGAGCGGGTTCGCCATGGGCTCCGCGCCGTCCGCAATCTTATGGCGCGCGAACGCCGTCGTGGCGCAAAACGCGTTCACACCATGATTTCGGCACGCATGAGTCCCCGCAATTCCCGTGGGACCAGTAAGCAGGTTCTAATTGCGGATTTGAGCGAGTCCGGTGCAGCCATTCACTTTGAAGCCGGCGATCTGCCCGCATCCACAATTCTTAATTTGGATTTCGCTCTGCCCGGCAGCCCCGATCGCGTTCACGCCACGGCGGAACTCGTCTGGCAGGACAATCAGGGCGCCGCCGGCTTACGCTTTCTCGATATGCCCAGCTTCGCCCGCAAACAATTGGCTGAATGGCTGAAGGAAACTTCCAAGAACTCGAACGTTACCGCGCTCGCCAATCGCGCCGGCTATTAGACTCTCTCACTATTTACCCAAACTTTTCTGCATCCCGAAACTTGCCGCCCATTTTATCTTTTGCCGACAGCAGAGGTTCGGTAATATTGCCCCATTCGATCTTCAGCTCAGGATCGTTCCACAGCACCGTCCGCTCCAGTTCCGGGAAATAAAACTCTGTGGACTTATAAAGCACGTGGGCGCTCTCCGAGAGAACGTAGAATCCATGCGCCAGTCCCGCTGGTATCCAGGCTTGTCGCCGGTTCTCGCCCGTAAGCCTCACGCTGTGCCAGCGCCCAAAACTGGGCGATTGTTTTCTCAAATCCAGAAAAACATCCAGCACTTCGCCGCTGACCACACGTACCAGCTTCCCCTGCGGCTTCTGAACTTGATAATGCAGGCCACGCAACACCCCACGCTTGGAATGCGAATGATTGTCCTGAACGAATTTCTCAGCGATGCCGGCTTCCGCGAATGTCTTCTCGTTGTAGCTTTCCAGAAAGAAGCCGCGGTCATCTTCAAAGATCTTGGGCTCGAGCACGAATGCGCCAGCAAGAGGAGTAGGAATGACTTTCATTCGTAGAATGCTTTCAGAACACCCGCTCCTTCAGCATTTGTAGCAGATACGCCCCGTAACGGTTATTCTTCATCGCGGCCGCTGCGCGTTCCACCTGCGCGGCCGGAATATATCCGTAGCGGTACGCAATCTCTTCCGGACACGCCACCATCAATCCTTGCCGTGTCTCAATGGTTTGAATAAACAGCGAAGCCTCGAGCATCGCCTCGTGCGTGCCCGTATCGAGCCAGGCCATGCCTCTGCCCATGACTACAACGTCGAGCATTCCCCGCTTGAGGTATTCGCGATTGACGTCGGTGATCTCAAGTTCGCCGCGCGCGGAAGGCTTCAATCCCTTCGCGATCTCAACCACCTGCGAATCGTAAAAATACAATCCAGTCACGGCATATCGCGACTTTGGCGTCTTCGGCTTTTCCTCCAGGCTCAACGCCTTCCCGCTGCTGTCAAATTCGACTACGCCATAGCGTTCGGGATCGTGCACCGGATACGCAAAGATGCGCGCTCCTCGACTATTGGCCGCGGCCGATTGAGCGCTCTTTGCCAGATCATGTCCGTAAAAAATATTGTCACCCAGGACCAGCGCGCATGGATGCCCGTCGATGAACTTCTCGCCAATTAAAAATGCCTGAGCGATGCCTTCAGGCTTCGCCTGCGATATATACGAAAAATTCAGCCCGAAATCAGATCCGCTACCGAGCAATTGCTCAAACTTTGGCAAATCGTCGGGCGTCGAAATCAATAGAATGTCGCGAATACCCGCCAGCATCAGCGTGGAAAGCGGGTAATACACCATCGGCTTGTCATAGATCGGCAGCAGGCTCTTGCAAACCGCATGCGTCACCGGATACAGCCGCGTCCCCGATCCGCCTGCCAGGATAATGCCCTTATATTTTGAGGACTGCGCCGTCAGGTTGGCCATGGGATAGTTAGTTACATCGAATATTGCGTCGCCATCCACTGCCGATAGCTGCCGCTGGTCACACTTTGTATCCACGCCTGATTTTCGAGATACCATTGCACCGTCTTGCGAATTCCACTGGCGAAAGTTTCACGGGGCTTCCATCCCAGTTCGGCTTCAATCTTCGCAGTGTTCATCGCATAACGGCGATCATGCCCGGGGCGATCGGTAACAAATTTGATCAAGCTCTTGTGCGGCACAATGGGATCATTCGGCCGAAGCTCATCGAGTGCAGCACAAATCGTCTCCACGACGTCCAGGTTCTTCAACTCGTTTTGTCCGCCGATATTGTACGTTTCGCCGACTCTCCCTCGCGCTAAGACCGTGCGTATGGCAGCGCAGTGGTCGGCGACATAAAGCCAGTCGCGAACGTTCTTTCCATCACCATAAACCGGAATCGGCTTCCCGCTGATCGCATGCAGAATCACCAGCGGAATCAGTTTCTCCGGAAATTGAAACGGCCCATAATTGTTTGAGCAATTGGTGGTGAGGACCGGGACTCCGTAAGTGTGAAAGTATGCCCGAACCAGATGGTCCGAAGCTGCTTTCGATGCCGAATACGGACTGTTGGGCGCGTATTGCGTCGTCTCGGTGAAGGCGGGATCGTCAACCCCGAGCGAACCATAAACTTCGTCGGTCGAAACGTGCAGAAATCGAAACCCAGTTCGGTCACTTTCCGCGAGTCCCGACCAGTACGCCCGCGCCTCTTCCAGCAGGCTGAATGTTCCATTCACATTTGTACGGACGAAATCATCGGGGCCGTGAATCGACCGGTCCACATGGCTCTCGGCGGCAAAATGCACAATCGCCCGCGGCCGATGTGTGACCAGCAATTCCGCAAGCAGTTCTCGATCGCAGATATCGCCTTGCAGAAAGCGGTAATGCTTGTCGTGCGATATCTCCGCCAGATTGGCCGGGTTTCCGGCGTACGTCAGCTTGTCCAGATTGACGATGGTAGAGGATTCAGACGCGCGCCATTGCAGCACAAAGTTGGAGCCGATGAACCCGGCTCCGCCGGTCACCAGGATCGTCTCTGCCTGCACGCTGCGCGAAGTCATTGCGCTCATTATCTTGCATTTTCCTAGATTTGTCCGCCTACACTGGCGGAGCGGGCCGCAAGCTCAACCGCTTCGGGTTCAACCGGAATCTCGCCGCGCCGAGAATCTTGCACGAGACGTTCAGCCAGGATACCGACGATCCTCGATGCCGCGCGGCCATCCCAGAGTTCAGGGATCGATGATGATTCGCGCCGCACAAGCTGCTCTCGAATGGCTTGCTGAATGGTCTTTCGTCCCGTTCCGCCCAGGGTATTTGTGCCGCACTCAATCGTCGCCGGTCGCTCGGTATTGTCGCGCAAAGTAACGCAGGGCACGCCCAGTGCCGTCGTTTCTTCCTGCACGCCGCCGGAATCAGTCACCACCAAGCGCGCATATTTCATCAGGCATAGAAAATCCAGGTATCCCTGCGGATCGATCATCTGAATTCCACACGCGCCAGATTCTCCAAAGTACGGCTCCAGTCCAAGTTCGCGGATTTGTTTTTGGGTTCGCGGATGTGCGGGAAAAATGATTCGCCGCGACTCGACTAGCTCGCGTAGTCCTTCCATAATCTCAATGAAACTCTCGCGGTCATCCACGTTCGCCGCGCGATGCAGCGTGAGCAGCGCATATTCGCCTGCCTCTAATCCGTATTGCTCCAGTACCGGTGAAGTTTCGGCTTTCCCTTCATGCTCTCGCAGCGAGTCGATCATCGTATTCCCAACCAAGTAGGCCTTCTCGCACCGAATTCCTTCGGCGCGCAGATTTCGCATCCCGCTCTCCTCGCTTACAAACAGCAGATCGGAAATCCGGTCGGTCAAAATGCGATTGATCTCTTCCGGCATGTCGCGATCGAATGAACGCAACCCGGCTTCCACGTGTGCTATGAGTGGCTTCAATCCGGCCGGCATCTTGGCCGCGACCAGGGCACAAGCCAATGTCGAATTCACGTCCCCCACAACCAGCAGAGCGTCTGGTCTCTCGCTCAATAGCACTGGCTCAAAACGTTTCATTATCTCCGCCGTCTGCTCGGCATGCGTTCCCGACCCGGCTCCCAGGAAAACATCGGGTTGAGGTATTTCTAAATCAGCAAAGAATGCGTCTGACATTTTTGCGTCATAGTGCTGCCCGGTGTGCACCAGGATCGTACTGAGGGTTTCAGCCCACTCCCCGCGAATAGCGTTGAACTCGGCAATCGCTTTCAGGATCGGCGCCGCCTTCATGAAATTTGGGCGCGCCCCTACCACGATGAGGATCTTCATTGCTGAAATCATCCCATCATTCGGAATGGTTACGTGCTGGATTTCGGAGCAGTGAACCTGCGTGATAACCAGAGGAGGGCGAGTTCAATGCAGAGTTCGGATTGCAGATTCCAAATTTGCGAACGAAATTGAGAGCTGCGACCCGCAATCACTTCATTTCAGGCAAAGTGATCTCAGACGGATGCGCAAAGGTCGTCGGATCGGCGCTCGTTGTGCAATTTGCCACCGCTGACGAAGCTTGCGGAGACGCCGGAACCGAGCTGTCACTTGTCGTAGGAGCCGCGGCTTCTGCCGGTTTGGGAACGGTCGCACATGCCGCTTGAGGCCGCGCGGCCCCCTGAATCGAAACAATCATCGATCCGCCGTTAGGAGGCGCTGCAGTGGTCGCTGAACTCGCGGTTTGAGTTACAGGAGTGGCGGACGTCGCACCCGCTCGTTTAGCTCCCGCCGTAACCGCCTGCCTGGGTACAGCGTGCGAGGTCTGCTGCGCCACCCTTCCCGCCATCTGGTTCGTGGCGTGGCCCATTGCGTTTCCCAAGCTGGTTCCCACGCCGGACGAAAGCGCATGCGTGAGGGCGCCTTCGGCGGCAGCCTGAGCTACGGCGCTGGATGCGAACAGAAAACCTGACGCCACAATTGCGAGCCCAAGAATCCAAGTCCGCATAAAAGCCTCCACCAGAACTTCAGCGCGACTGTACTCCTCGGGAACTGAGTGGTCAATGGCCCGATTGGCCCTTTTCGCCGCCCAAGAGCACCTCAGCAAACAGGTTGTAATCCACGTTTCCGCCGGTCGCAATCACGCCCACGCGCTTGTCTGCGATGGATGCCTTTTCCTTCAGCGCTGCGGCCAGGGCGGCCGCTCCTGCGCCCTCAACCACATTATGCGTATCGGTGAAATAGATCTTCATTGCCCGCCTGATCTCGTCATCGCTCACGCGAACCACCCGCTCGACGTTCTCTCTGATGATCTGCAGCGCGTCCTCATCCGGCGTGCGGCAGGCCATACCATCGGCAATATTGGTGGTCACCGCTGCCTCAACTGTCCTGCCCTGCTCAAGCGACAGCGCATAAGCCGGCGCGCCGTCCGCCACTACTGCCACAATCTTTGTCTTAAGGTCCAAACCGTTCCGCACCGCGCACGCAGCACATATGCCCGAACCCATCCCGATGGGCACGTAAACAGTGTCCAGATCAGGCACCACCTCAAACAGTTCCATCCAATAACTCGCCACCCCTTTGACGATATCGCGATGATACGGCTGCACCATGTGCAACCCTTGTTCGTCGGCCAGCCGGGCTGCGTGCTCGCGTGATTCCTGAAAGTCATTGCCAAACTCAACCAGCTTTGCGCCTTGCGCTCGCATAGCTGCATTTTTCTCGATGCTGTTGCCGAACGGAACCACGATTGTGACCGGGATGCGAAAGCGCTGTCCCGCCAGCGCGACAGACTGCCCGTGATTGCCGCGTGTGGCGGTAATCAGTCCGCGAAGTCCCTTTTCGCGTTTGAGCAGCTCGGCGACATACACAATCGCCGTTCGCGCCTTGAAAGCGCCAATCGGCGTGTGATTTTCGTGCTTGATCCAAACCTGAGTGCCGAGCCGCTGGTTCAGCAGCGGCCAGGAGAGCTGCGGCGTCGGCTGCATGATCGAATAAATGAACTTTTGCGCTTCGCGGATTTCATCGAGCGAAGGCAGCAGGTCGTGCTTTTCGGCAACTTCGGTCGGCATGTCTAAATACTACTGCGCGCAGGACTGCATTGCTAACTCCGGCGCGCAAAAGAAAACTCGTTTTTCGGATCTACATCTTTTCAACTCGAATGTCCCCGTCTCCGGTCTGAAGGTCGAGCGCAAGCCCGCCCCCGTTCAGTTTTCCGTGGACCGTGTGCTCACTCTGCGATCCCGAAGTTATCATCGGAAAATCAACGCGCACGCTTCCGTCGCCGCTATGAACGCTGATATCAGCTGCGAAATTGTCAGGTAAGCGCACGTGCATGTTGCCGTCACCTGTTCGCAACATCCAGCCCGGCTGCGCTGCGGCGCTGGCGCTGATCTCAGCGTCAATGTTCCCGTCACCAGTGCGCAGATTGAGCGAGTCGAATTCTCCGCTCACGTCCACGTTGCCGTCATGAGTATCGGCGTGCAAAACCCCTTCAACGCCGTGCAGGCGCATGTCGCCATCGTTGGTATCGAGTTCCATCCGTCCCTTGACGTCCTGGACCTGCAGATTGCCATCGCCGCTCCTCAACTTCAGGTCGGAATCGCGCGGCACTTGCACGAAGATCCGGATCTCCTCAAAGCAAAAGCCGATACAGACATGGTTCGGGCGATGCACCTTGATCTCGACCCGATTGCCCACTTGATTGCCGTTGATGTTCATTTCCTTGATCTCGATTCCGCGAACCGTCACCCGCACACTGACTTGTTCGCTCGACCCCGGCGTGATTTCAACATCGCCGTCATTCGTGTCCACCACAATCTCCGGTTTCCCGTTCACGGAATAATTGTGGTTCCACTCGTCAGCCCGAGCACAGAGAGGAACGACAGCGGCGGTCACCAGCACAGCTAGAGCAAGCATCAAATTGCGCACACATCACCTCCGAATGATCAGACGGTTAGGAATACGCGTTGGTGAGCAGGAAAGTTCCGGAATGGGCTTTCCCGAATCGGAACCACTGCAATAATTATTTCGCATGCGATCGTCTTATAAGCAGGATTACATCCTAAGATCAGCACAGACGATCTGTGTTTGGAAGGCGTTGCCAGTGGGTACTGGACGCAGTTCGTCAAACTGCCGAGTGGCTTAGTCAGCCATTGAGGTTCGAGTCCTCCGTCTTCCGCCTGCCCCTCGGCTAACTAATTCGGTCGGATATCTTGACAAACCCTGCCGCAGATATAAACTAAGAATGTTTGACGAACTGCGTCTAATTCAAAACTATCTAAGAGCTCCGTCTGACTAGCGGGGCTTTTTCATTGCGCCGAAACTGCTGGCTTCTCGAAGATTTTGGGATCAACGGCCGGATTGAGCTGGATAGTGGTGAACTGAACGCTGCTGGAATTCTGTCCGCCCTGCTTGTTGTCGCGATGAAACGGCAGGTTCAATCCCTCTACCGTTTTCCAATCCGAAAAAGCTGTCTCGCCGTCAACTGGACCGGAGCGACTCATGGTCTTGTAAGTTTCGCGAACAACCTTTCCGCTAGCTGGATCGACGAACCAGCGCATGGTTACGCCCGGGCCGGAAACATCAACAATCTTGGTATCAACGTCTCCTGATTTTTCCGTTCCGGATGCGGTGAATGAAAACTCTGGGTCGCTTTCGTGCTGCGCGATGTAGATCAGGTCACGGTGCAACTGCGCCATGGTTTCACTCTTTTGCGACGGCGGCAGCTCCTGCGAGCCCATTCCTTCTGCCGAAGCGAATCCCGAATTCGGCGTCACCACAATCGACATGTTCCCCTGCGGCGTTTGTAGGTCAACCTTCATGCGATCAGGAAACACGACTGTGGATTCGATCTGCATCGTTCCTTGCCCAGCGCCTTCGAGTTGCGTGACGCTGAAATCCGACTTGGTCGCTTTCACTGCCTGCAGCTTGGCTTCTCCGCCAAGCGCCTGCGCGACTTTTGCCGCCAGCGCTTTGCCTTCCGGATTCGAGCCTTTCTTCTCCGGAGCAGCCATCTCGCCTTGCTTTTCTCCTTTATCGCCGGGTGGAGGAGGAATACTGATATCAACGTCAGTCACGGTTCCAAGCGAAGAGAGTGGCTTATCAAATTCCGTCGTATTCCCGGCAACCAGCACCGCGAGTTGGTCCTTATGCAGATATTTCGCCGCCGCACGGGCCACGTCCGCCGTTGTCACCTTGTCAATTCCGGCACGATATTGCTCCAGAAAATCCGCCGGATATCCATAGAACTCGTAGGCCATGCGTTCGCGCAAAACCTTGTCTGGCGTGTCGAAGTTGAAGACGAACGCATTGAGAATGGAGTCCTTGGAGCGCTCGATTTCTTTATCTGTCACTGGCTTGGTTTTTAGCTCGTCAATCTGCTGATCGAGCGCCTCGATCGCCTGAACCGTGCTCTGGCTCTTGGTTCCCATCACGAGTTGAATCATGCCCGGATGATCGAAGCGCGTGCCGATTCCTCCACCGACTGAATAGGCGAGCCCTTGCGCCGTGCGAATGCTCTGGATAAGTCGTGCTGAAAATCCTCCGCCAAACGCCTCATTGAAAACTTCAATTGCGTAGTAGTCAGGATTTCTCCGGGTGGTTCCCAGCCCCACCATGCGAATCGTGCTCTGATTTACATCCTCTTTATTAATCAGGTAATAACCGGGCTTTGCGGGCGTGAACTCAATATCAGGATCTTTGGCTGCTGGCCCCTTCGCCCAAGCTCCAAAAGCCTCGCGCAACTTCGCTTCCATCTGCGCCGAATCGAAGTCCCCTACGAATCCAATAATGATGTTATTGGGATGGACATAAGTGTCGTGCCACTGCTGCAAGTCATCGCGCGTAACCGCGCCTACGGTGGCGTATTCGGGCACCCGTGCATACGGATTACCAGCGCCATAGGCCAATTTTGCGGCCTCGCGGCGCGCGATCTCGCTGATTTCATCGTTGCGCCGCGAAATTCCGTCGAAGGCTTCCCTTTTCGCCAGTTCGAGCTTGTCTTCGCGCAGAGCCGGCTCACGCATTAAGTCTGAGAACACCTTAAAAACGTCGGTGAAATCTTCTTTCAGGCAGGACAGCGAAATCGTGGTGGAATCGGCGTTCCCGTCAGTCTCAACTTTAGCCGCCCGCACTTCCAGAAAGTCGTCGAGCTGATCGCCCGTCTGGGCTTTTGTGCCACCCGTGCGCCATACTTCGCCATATAGCGACACCAGTCCGACCTTCGCGGCCGGCTCTGAGCGCGAACCGCCCCGAATTCGGGCTACACCGTCAATCAGCGGCAGCTCGTGATCTTCTTGAAGGAAGATCACCATCCCATTAGGGAGCTCAATCCGTTTCGGCTCCTGGGGGTGAAACGCCGGCAATTGCGGAATCGGAATTTTGGTCCACTCCTGTGCGGAAAGCGGACTCGCGGAAGCAAGAAGAACGGCAAACATCGCGGCAAAAAGTTTCTTCATTGCGCACCTCCGTTGCCAGCCGCCGCATTTTCTATGACGCCAACCGTGCGATTCGTGGGCACGAACACCTGGTTCGCAACCCGCCTGACATCTGCCTTGGTCACCGCATCGATGCGATCCACGGTTCGGAACAGCTCCCGCCAATCACCGTATATCGTCTGGTAAATGGCCAAGTCCTGCGCCAGTCCGTCGTTACTGTCTAACGCGCGAATCAAGTTCGCTTTTGCCCGGGTTTTCACCATCTTCAATTCATCATCCGTAATGTCTTCTTTTTTCAGCCGCTCAATCTCTGCGTGGATCGCATCGCCAACTTCCTTCGTCGTGTGTCCCGGCATCGGCGTCGCAAAGAAGTAAAACATTGTCGGATACTTTACGCCCGGGAATCCGGTGCCGCCTTCCGCATCCGACGCAATCTTCTGATCACGCACCAGTGCTCGGTAAAGCCGCGATGTGCGCCCATCTGAAAGCAGGTCGGCCAATGCGTCGTACACTGCGTCATCTTTATCGCGCACATCCGGCCGGTGATAGCCCTCGAGGTACATAGGTTGCGACCGTTCGTGCAACACCACGCGCCGCTCGGAATCCTGCGGCGGCTCGGTGGTCGTGCGCTCATCGGGCTTTTGGTGCGAAGGAATTTTGCCGAAATACTTCTCGATCAAATCCATCGTCTTCACCGGATCGACATCGCCCACCACTGCAACCACCATGTTCGAGGGAATGTAGTAGCGGTCGAAAAACACCTGCGCGTCAGTCGCTGAAAAGCTATTCAGATCAGAAAAATAACCGACCGTCGGCCGATGATACGGATGAGCGGTATAAGCCACCGACAGGAATTGCTCGATCATCTTTCCTATCGGCGAACTGTCGGTGCGCATGCGCCGCTCTTCGATGACCACGTTGCGTTCTTTGTAAAATTCGCGAAACACGGGATGCGTGAATCGCGAGGATTCGAGATATGCCCAGAGCTCCAGCCGGTTGACTGGGAACGAAAAGTGATACTCCGTGTGATCGTCGCTGGTAGAAGCATTCACGTCCTCGCCGCCGTTGCGTTCGACAATCTCACTGAACTGGTTGGGAATCACATATTGCTGAGCAGCTTTGATTGCGTCCTGCCATGCCTGCTCTAGCTGCTTCAGCTTCTGCTCGTCGCGGCCGACTGGTTTGTCGCGTTCGTGCAGATAAGCGGCGTAGGCGTCCTCCACCTTTTGCAATGCGACCTTCTCTTTGGCGTAATCCTTGGTACCGATCGTATCTGTGCCCTTGAAAGCTTCGTGCTCGAACATGTGCGCCAGGCCGGTTTTCCCCATGGGGTCCTGCACTGAACCGGCGTCCACATTTGTGTAGAAGGAAAATACCGGTGCCGTATCCGGTCGCTGAAGAACAATCGCCGTCAGTCCGTTCTGCAGCTTCTTCACCGTAACCCGCTTCTCGAAGGAAGCCAGGTTCTGGGCGGCACAAAGGATGGACAAAGTCAGTGGAACAGCAAGGTACTTCAATGCGCGATACATAGACCTCCAAAAGGCAAGCAGGGGAGCTAATTAGTTTTAGACGTGAAACTCGATTTGAAGTGAGCAGGTGGAGTTTTGTCAAACGAGCGCGTACCGGCTCTTGACAAAAACGTTATTAGCTAATATTCTTAGCTAATGAAGTACACTGTGCACCAGGCTAAGACCAACCTCTCCCGCCTCCTCGCAGAAGTGAGTAATGGGAAAGAGGTGGTCATTGCTCGTGGCAAAGAGCCCGTGGCCAAGATCATTCCGATTGGGTCTGCCTTGAAGAAGCGGGTACCGGGGCGACTGGCTGGCAGAATCTCGGCGTCCAAAGACGCGTTTGCTCCGCTTAGTGACCGAGAACTCAATGAACTCGGCTTCCCCCAGTGAGACTCCTGCTCGACACTCAAGTTCTTTTCTGGTGGTATAGCGACCCCTCGAAGATATCCAAGCGCGCCTTCTCCTTAATGGAAGACTCTGAGAACGAGGTCCTTGTTTCGGCGGCGGTAGCCTGGGAACTTGCGATCAAGTCTGCGATAGGGAAACTGGATGCCTTGTCACTTACACTCGATCTTGCCCGACTCTTGGCGGAGGACGGATTTTCTGAACTCCCGATCGGGATTACACAGGCGACTCGTGCTGGGTTGCTGCCGCTTCACCACCGCGACCCTTTCGATCGCCTGATTGTCGCGCAAGCTCAGGAATTTAATGTTCCCGTTCTCAGCAGCGATCGATTGCTCGACCTGTATGACGTGAAGCGTCTCTGGTAATGGGCGGTGCCGTGAGGCATCTTAGTCGCCGCCTCCCCATTCACCGCTGCTTTTTCCCCTCCTGCTGCTAATTCCTGACGATTCTTGGGCTTACATTGACCAGCTCGGCACTCTTCCGATAGCCTTGTTGCAACCTTAAAGTGGGAAAAGTGTATCCTTTGAAGCAAGCCTTTCATCCATGGAGACTACGTGTCTGAGAACCAGAAAACCTTACTGTTGCTGAAGCCGCGTGGCTTCTGCGCCGGCGTGGTTCGCGCCATTGATATCGTTCGCATTGCCCTCGAAGCCTTTGGGCCTCCGATTTACGTCCGCAAAGAAATCGTTCACAACCGCTTTGTGGTCGAAGAACTGCAGGGTAAAGGCGCCATTTTCGTCGATTCCGTGGACGAAGTTCCGGCTGGCGAGCGCGTCATTTACAGCGCCCACGGTGTCTCTCCCGAAGTCCGTCAGGCCAGCAAAGACCGCAAGCTGCGCGTCATTGACGCCACTTGCCCCCTCGTGACCAAGGTCCACGTAGAGGCCGTCAAGTTTGCCAAAGAAGGATATTCCCTCATTCTGATCGGCCATCGCGATCACGATGAAGTCATCGGCACCCTGGGCGAGGCCCCGACCGTGACGCAAGTTGTCGGATCTCCGAAGCAGGTTGAGACGCTTTCCGTCCCCGATCCCAACCGCGTTGCCTATCTCACGCAGACCACACTTAGCCTCGATGAGGCCAAAGACATCATTGAAGCGCTGCGCCGCAAGTTCCCCAACATCAAAGGCCCGCACGCGCAGGACATCTGCTACGCCACCGAGAATCGCCAGGTCGCTGTGAAGCACGTCGCGTCCGACGCCGAACTGTTGCTGGTGGTCGGGTCCGAAAATAGTTCGAACTCAAACCGGCTGGTCGAAGTCGCCCGCAACCTCGGGACAGGATCGCACCTGATCGATAACTGCGAAGACATTCAGCCGGAGTGGCTGGAAGGTGTAAAGACGATCGCGCTGACCGCCGGCGCGTCAGCTCCGGAATGCCTGGTCGAAGAGGTAGTCGAATTCCTGCGAACCAAAGGCTTCAACAACCTTCAGGAAGTCGAAGTCATGCCGGAGAATGTTCGCTTCGGCCTGCCCCCAGAAATTGTGGAAGCAATCGCAGCCGCGCCTGCGGTGAATGTGCCGGCGAACTAGCAAGAGCCGTGTGGGGACGGGCGCCCTCGCCCGTCCAATCGAGCGAAGCTCGACAGTTTAGATCGAGGGCACGTATGAGATTTCTTGAATGGATGATTCTTTAGCGGCGTCTCGCTCCTCTTCTGCCCCAGAGCTCCGCTTCGGAAAAATCGAAGACCTCTCCTCCCGCGTCGCCGCCGCCATTGACGGCGCACGCAAATGGCTTTTCTCCCAGCAGCACGAAGATGGCTACTGGAGCGGCGAACTCGAAGCCGACACCACCCTCGAATCCGATTACGTTCTGATGCACGTTCTCCTGGGCACCGGCAACCAGGATCGCTTCCAGAAATGCGCCAACTACATTCTCGCGCACCAGAACGAAGACGGCGGCTGGCCAATCTACAACGGCGGCCTGTCGAATATCAGCGCTTCGGTCAAGGCGTACTTCAGCCTCAAGCTCACCGGATACAAATCTGACCATCCAGCGCTGCAGCGCGCAAAAGCGAAGATTCTCGAGCTGGGCGGCGTCACCAAGGTCAACACCTTCACTAAAATTTATCTTTGCTTCCTCGGCCAGTACGACTATGACGCCGTTCCTGCAATTCCGCCCGAGATCGTTCTCTTCCCCAACTGGTTCTGGTTCAACATCTACGAAATTTCATCGTGGTCGCGTGCCATTCTGGTGCCGCTCTCAATCGTTTACGCCAAGAAGCCGTTCAAGAAAATTCCCGATGAGATGAACATCGACGAGCTCTTCGTCGGCGGCCGCGACAAGTCGCGCATGCGCCTCGAATGGAGTTCCAAACTCGTCTCCTGGCGGAATTTCTTTCTTGTGCTTGACCGCATGGTCCACTGGTTTGAAGCCGTGCACATTCGCCCGCTGCGCTGGCTGGCGTTGAAAAAGGCGGAGCAATGGATGTTGGCCAGATTCGAGATGTCCGACGGCCTGGGCGCGATCTATCCCGCAGTTCTGAATTCCATCATCGCGCTGCGCTGTCTCGGCTACTCCATGGACGATCCGCAGATGATTCGTGCGATGGACGAATTCGAGAAGCTGGGCATCGAAGAAGAAGACACGTTTCGCATGCAGCCCTGCATGTCTCCAGTGTGGGACACGGCCTACGCGCTCTTCGCTCTCGGCGAAGCCGGAGCTCCCGCAACTGATCCGCGCATGATCAAAGCCGCCGACTGGACTTTGCAAAAACAGGTCCGCAACTCCGGTGACTGGGCGGTCAAAAACAAAAAGGGCAAGCCCGCGGGCTGGTACTTCGAATTCAACAACGAGTTCTATCCCGACGTGGACGACACTGCCATGGTCGCGCTCGGCCTTTCAAAGGTCGAGCATCCCAACGGACGCTATCAGGTCGAATCCGTGCAACGCGCGATTGACTGGATCTTCTCCATGCAGTGCAAAAACGGTGGCTGGGCTTCGTTCGACAAAGACAACGACCGCATGGTGTTCCAGCACATCCCATTTGCCGACCACAACGCCATGCTCGATCCGCCGACCGTGGACATCACCGGCCGCATTCTCGAAATGCTGGCGACTTACGGTTACGACAAGAACCACAAGGCCGTGAAGCGCGCTCTGAAATTTATTCGCGACGAGCAGGAACCCGACGGCTCATGGTTTGGCCGCTGGGGCGTGAACTACATTTACGGCACCATGCTGGTGCTTCGTGGACTTGAGGCCATCGGGGTGGATCATCACGAACCGCAGGTGCAGCAGGCCGCAGAGTGGCTCCGCATGTTCCAGAATCCCGATGGCGGCTGGGGCGAAACTTGCGGATCGTATGACGATCCCAATACCAAAGGCGTCGGCCCAAGCACGCCTTCGCAGACCGCATGGGCCATCATGGGCCTGCTCGCCGCCAACGACACTCGCAGCGACTCGGTCGCCCGCGGCATCGCATACCTGCTCAAGACCCAGCGCAAAGACGGCTCCTGGGACGAACCCTTCTACACCGGCACCGGCTTCCCCCGCGTCTTCTACCTGATGTATCACCTCTACCGCGACTACTTCCCGCTCATCGCGTTGACCACATACAAGAAGGTGATGGGGGAGAAGGGGTAGTCCGCGTGATCGTGAAGTGGGTTCCTTGGACCAGCACAGGCCATGTGGGGACGGGCGACCCTTCCACCCGGCTCTGGCGAAGGGGTCGGTACGGTCGAGTTAACGCCTCCCGCATTCCTGCAATGACGGGCATCCCAACCAGCAGCCTCGGAGAGGCAACCGAGCTTAGCCCAGCGCTTCAGCGCTGGGTATGCATGAAAACAGAATCAAGTCCCGTAGGGACGACCGAGGGATCCTGTGCCGTCCCTCCGGGACTCCGATCATCTTCAACTACTACCCAGGGCTGACGCCCTGGGCTAAGCTCGGTCGCCTCTTCGAGGCTGGGCTAATGGCACTTCACGCGACGAGCTCTCCCGCACGAAAAAAACCCTAGAGTGGAATCGCGGGTAAGAAGCTTGGGCGGGTCTTTGACGTTCATGTTTCATCCGTCACAGACAGCCCTTAACCGCATAAGCAACTCTCCTCTTGTCGTCCCGCGCGAAGATGCTCATTCGTCGCGAATGAACTACGGAGGGAGGGATCTGCAGTTGAAACCGCCGCGAGCCGGCGCAAGAAAGTCTAGGGAACTTCGAGTCACCCGGCTGCGTGTCACCTTCTGCTGCTGGACAAAACGCCGGAAATCAGAAAGGCGACGACCGCAACACTGTAGGCAATCTCGTACGGAGTCAGTGAAACCGCACCTTTATTGAATACATCTGGCGCCAGGGCGATTCCCATCAATGTTGTAACCACAACAGTCGCCGTTCCCAGAGCGAGGAAAACAGCAGCTGCGTTCTTCATGGATCCCAAATACCGCATCCTTCACCTCACTATAACAGGACATTCTTCGATGCAGGTTGCCCCGCTCCTTCGCCTGATTTTGGCGAAGAGCGGGTTCGTGAGAGTCAACCCATTGCCTTCTGAAATGTGGGATTGACGGAGTATCCGAATCGCCAGCCTCGGAGAGGCGACCAAGCTTAGCCCAGCGCTTCAGCGCTGGGTAAGCGTGAAAACAGCATCAAGTCCCGGAGGGACGACCGAGGGACTTTCTGCAATCGCTACGGAAGTTTGTCGTGGAAGAGCGGCCATTCATGGCCGCGTAAGACGCACATATAAATCGCCCTTTAGGGCGGGCTCAAGCCCGGAACTCTGAACGAACCTGACGCCGGCTCTTTCAAGCCGCCTCAAGCCACCTCACCCCATCTAACTCCTCTACCCAGCCCGACCATCTAACGGCGCGGCGAGCCTCCGCACACGACGCATTGTCACCCAATCATATTCGTAGGCCGTTCCGCAAATGACGCAGACCTGATAGTCCTGTCCATGAGCGCTGTGCGGCCAGGAAAAGCGATGAGGGCAGAGTGTTTGGAGGAATAAAGAGAAAAGTCTGTTTGCCATGGCCGACGGACTCCGTGATTCGCCATGATCACCCCCGAAAAGTCGGGCGCTACGGCGAGAATCGCTGCAATTTATTGGTGCATTGCCGCGACATTAGCACAGAACATTGCTCAAACGTCCCACACCGTAGGCCAATCAGCGGCGGGAGAATGGTCAATTGCTTGTTCCGCGCAGGATTCCAGCAGGCGGCAAACGGTACCCTTTCACGACCCGCTCATCACTGCGCCTCCCCCCAGCACCGCAACGTCTAATTTCGAATAATATTTTTTCACATCGCCGGCGCCGTATTTCTTGCGGAATTTCTCTACCACCGACGAGACCTGTTTGTGATCAGTGATTGGAACGGCTTTGAACTCGCCGTCGGCCCCGCCCGCATCGATTCGCATCTTCGGACTCTTCAGCACGTTCTTGTACCACTGTGTGTCCGATCCCTGCACTGGCAGCAGGTAGAGCTTGTCACCATCCAAGACGAACCAGACCGGGTTCGAGATACTCCGCCCCGACTTTCTGCCGGTAACGGTAATCGTGATTTCGCTGGAACGGGCGAGGCGTTCCTTCAATGGATCGTTCCGTGTTGAAGCTGGCATGCGGACTCCTTCTGCCCAACCGCGGATTTATTTCAGCATCGCCGGAAGTCGTTCTCAGACCATCTCCAGGCGTTCCGGACATCGACTTCGATGCGCCCTCCTCAATCCATGTTTGCCGGGCAGCTTGCGGCGACCCATTTCCCTTTATAGGTGGCATGGCCGTTCATGGTTTGTCCGTTGCCGGTCATCACAATCGAGAACTCTCCGTTGCCATTTTCCGGATCGCCGACATGAATGGAGCCATGGACATCGGCCGTCATGCCGAATTCTTTGCCCATGTCACACGATTTTCCCTGCACTTCCATATCGGTGCCAGAGGACTTCAAGACTGTCCAAACACATTTGTCTCCAGATCCACTTGCCCATGGATTGCTGCTCAAATCTTTCTCCTTGACGCACGACTTATAGGACCTGGGTTGCCCATTCTTCATCGCCGCCGCATATTGCGGCGGAAGGCCGGTCCAGTTCACCACCTCGGTCAGTTGCCACAGCCCGGTTTTTGCGTTCAGGGGATGGGTGTCTCCCGCCGCGGTAGCGAGAGTGGCCACTAGGCAAATTCCTGCCACTGTCATCGCGTTCTTCATATCGCCCTCCTGATCTAGAAGCTCAAGGCCAAAACCATAAGTCGATATTCGGAAAAGTCAACCAGCAGTTCTCACGCCCAATGGCCAGCACGCCCCACGGCAACCAGTACCGCCAGCAGGAACAACACCGCCGTCATGATCGGCGGCTCGCGGCGGCGTATGTGATAGACAGTGGCCGACAGCATGATCATCGCGAGGCCGCCGGCAGCCCAACCTGTGAGCCAAGGTGCGATGTGAAGCGCCATTGGCAGAATGATTCCGGCGGCGCCCGCCAATTCAGCGATACCAAGGACGGTAATCTGCAGGTGGGTCAGGGTGGTCGGGCTACTCTTCTCTAACATCGCCCGGTACTTCTCGTACGAGAACAGTTTCATGCCGCCGGCTATGACGAAGACGAATGCCAGAATCCCCTGCGTTATCCACAAAGCCAGGTTCATGGGGTGAATACCTGATTTCTCAAATTCTAAGGAAAATCTTTCTGCGGTACATCCACAACAAAATCGACCAAAAGATCAGCATCACGGCAAAACCATGAAGCACGGACTGGAAGGTGACGCCGGCAATTGAAAACAGCGGGCCGATGTGGCGGTCTAAAGCGTCACCGACGAAGCTTGTCATCGTCCACGACATCACATAGATCGCAATTGAGTTCATGCCGACGACCACGAGCGGAAACGCCCACCGTCGCCATCCCTTTAATTCAATCAGCGCGTAAAACGCGGCCAGGATCAGCAGTACCCATCCGCCGCTATACAACGTGTATGACGAAGTCCATACCCGCTTCACGATCGGGCAGATCCCCGCCCACTGGAGTGCCAGCCCGAGCAGCAGCAACGCAAGTCCGGCCGCCACCATCCCTCTCAGCTTCTGTTGTTTTGATCGGCTGCTCTTGAGCCACTCGCCCGTCAGCAGGCCGAGAATCATGGTGGCCAGAGTTGGAATGAAACTCAAGGTTGACCAGCCGCCTTCGTTAAATACGAAAGGGTGCTCGCGGGGAAAGAGATTCAAGAACCAGACATCGAATGCCCAGGAAAGATTGGAATTCTTGTTCCAGTGGGAAAGAAATCCGGTGTAGTTGTGCTGCCAGTTTTGCGGAACTCCGACCCGGGCGTAATCGAAGCCGGCAGGCGGTGCGGGATACAACGCGAAAGCCGCCCAAAACAAAATCAAGATCAGCGCCAGGGTGATCACTTGAGTTCGTACCCGCGTAAATCCCAACACGAATAAGAAGACATAACCCAATCCGATCTGGGTAAGCGTGTCTTCGAAAGTGAAATAGGTCTGCCCTGAATGCAGGGAGCGAAGAAAAATTCCCAGGAAAATCAGCAGCACCGCCCGCCAGGTGGCATGGCCAACCATAACGCCGAAGCTTTGACCTTTCCTTTTACGGCTGGCGATGGAAAAAGGCAGCGCTGCGCCTACTAGGAAAGAAAAGGCGGGCTGGATTAAATCGTGCAGCGAGCACCCTTGCCACTCAACGTGCTCGGTATTAAATCCGACAATTCTCCAAAACAAGCTATGCGGAAAAGCCTGCGCAACCACCGGCAGGCGCATGACTTCCGCCAGCATCAGCACCATCACCAGACCGCGGAATGCATCGAGGGACACCAAGCGAGTGCTGGATTCAGTTCTGGTTTCAGACACCGTTACCGCAGCTACCGCCGGTTTTTCGATTTGTGCCGATTCAACCATGGCCGCCATCCTCGATCAGCAAAAAGCAACGTGGGCTGTCAGGTGGTCGCGAACCCGGAACTCGCAGGCCTGTTCCAGTGACCACGCGTAAAATCCGGAAATTTCTGCGGCGCCCCGCGAGCGGCCACCGACGCTTCACTCAACGGCGTCGGCGCGCTCCAAGCTGCGGCGTCATAAACATTGATGTCCGGGGGCAGGCCGCGTTTCAGGCAATCCATTATCCGGTAGTTCATCACATAATCCATGCCGCCATGGCCGCCTGTCTTGCGCGCCATTTCGCCGGTCGTCTTCCATAGTGGATGTTCATATTTTTCCTTGAACGCATCTACCGTTTGCCACTCTTCACCTTTCTGTCCATCCACGAATACGCGCGGCGGATAGTCGGCAAAGACGCCCTTCGTGCCCGAAATCGAGTTGAGGCGGCTGTATGGCCGTGGGTTGACCACATCGTGCTGCAGAAGAATGGTGCGCCCTTTTTCCGTCTTGATGATGCTGGTGTTCATGTCACCACAGATGTACTTCTCGCGCCGCTTCGGATCGGCTTCAGGAAAATTCGCTTTCACATACTCGCTCAGCGAAGCCTCGGGCGAACTGACCGAAACCATGTAATCGAACCGGTCGCCGCGATGAATATCCAGGTAATGAGCCACAGGACCCAGGCCGTGCGTTGGATACAGGTTCCCGTTTCGCTTCATGTGCGGAAATCGACGCCACAATCCCTCGCTCTCGTTCGCCGTCAGGATTTTGCGCAGATCGTGCAGATATGCTCCTTCCGCGTGCGTCACCTGTCCGAAAACTCCGTCTTTAGCCATCGCCAGCACCATCATCTCGGTTTCGCCATAGCAGCAGTTTTCGAGAATCAGGCAGTGCTTGCGTGTGCTCTCGGACGTGTGCACAACCTCCCAACACTCCTCAAGGTTTGTGCAGGCGGGCACTTCCACCGCGGCATGCTTGCCATCTTTCATAGCACTGACAGCCATCGGCACATGCCAGTTCCAGGGTGTCGCGATGTAAACGATATCGAGATCCAGTTGAGTCAGATTCTTGAAATCCCAATCGCCTTTGCTGAAGCCCTTCGGCTCAGGCTGCCCTGCATCTGTGACCGCTTTCTGGGCATGCGCTACTTTTTCCCGCACCAGGTCGCAAATGGCTTTGACCTCGACATTCTCTACCGCGAGCAGGTCACGCAGCAGACTGCTGCCGCGTCCACCGACGCCGATAATTCCCAGGCGCACTCGTTCTCGTGGCTCGAAGGGGACGTCCATCATCGTGGCGCTGACATTCTTGTTTGCCTCTTGCTTGGCGTCAGCTTTGAGCTCCAGACGGAGAATGTCATTTACCGCCATGAGGCCCGCACTGCCGATCGCGGTGCGCTTCAGGAAATTCCGGCGAGAAATCTCTTTTGGCTCTTCTTCCGTTGGCATCGGTTTTCTCCCCAAGACCCAAGCGGATGATTCTATGCATTCGTGCCTGCGACCTCAAGGGACGCAGAAAAAGGTGATGGCGCAGTTTGAACGCCAAACCCCAAAAAACAGCAACTGAGATTATGGGTTTGGCATCAAAAGTGCTATGTAGCGATTTTGTAACACTCCCACGATTTTGGTGGGAGTGGGCGCACCGAAGTGATATGACTTTCGGTCAACGTAACTCATGCCGGGACGCTGGAATGTTGACTATGTTGCCGATAGGCTTGTGCGTGATCTCCAAAAAGAGATCGGCATGGCTCAGAGTTTTTTCCATGAGGGTTCGATTCTGGTTCTTGTGTTCGGACTCTTGGACTCATGGGTTAACGAGAAGCTCACACGACGTTTTGGCTGGTTCATCGTGGCGGTGTCCGTCACCTCATATGTACTGGCTCTGCTGACTGAATGGATCGCACCATGGTTGTTTCGTGCGTGGGCCTATTCGACATTGGTACTTAAAGAAGCAAGGGGAAAACGGGGGTAGCGGCTTATGCCAGCAGTATATTTTGCAGCGGCGGCGGTCGGAGTTCTTGTTGCTACGGCAATTGCTGCGTTTATCAAGACGGCGGACATCAGAAAGCAAATGCGTCAGCAATTAATATTGCAAATCGAGAGCGTTCAAGAGCAGCCATCGCACGATCAGGAACCAGCAGCAATGGTTTCTGTAGGATAGTTGAGTAGGTCGATCAGTTCTTCGATTCCGGGGGGACGGGCGGTTTAGCTCCCGTCCCCAATTCTGCAATTGCCGAACTGGTAACTATTTGCCATAATCATCTGGCTCTGGCATTGTGTGGATCTTGGTGTTGCTTCGTCCGGTTCGCGGGCGGAGATGCGCGCCACATGCAATGGCCTATGAAGTTTATCGCTCGTATTTTTAATCCGACGAATAACCGGCGGCTCAACGAGCTGCTTGGTTTTCTTCTATGCGTCTCCGCGCTCCTCCTCTTCCTTGCGCTGGCTTCTTATTCTCCGCTTGACCCATCGCTCAACAGCGCCTCGGTGCTGACCGGTTCGCGCGTGGCACGAAACTGGATCGGCATTGTAGGCGCCTTTGGATCAGACCTGTTGTGGCAGTTCTTTGGAGTTACGGCGTTTTTATTGCCGGTGTTTGCGCTTGGCTTGGGCCTTCGCTGGTTCCGATCTTTGAAAGTGGTATCGCCTTCAGCCAAACTCCTGGGCGGAATTTGGCTCTTGATGTTCGTCCCCGCGCTGCTGGCGCTTCTGCCAGGACACACGCGCTGGCTCGGTGTCCCGGTAGAAGGTCTGCTGGGACGGGTTCTCGGCGATGTCCTGATCCATTACTTCAACCTCGCCGGCGCCTACATTGTTGCCACCAGCATGCTGGCGGTTGCGCTCTTTTTCTGCACCGCGTTTTCATTTACTCAAGCACGGGTGTGGGCTGCAACGAGATTTGCGTTTCTCGTCGCCTGGCGTGACCGCTTAAGGGAATGGCAAGACGCCCGCGCGCGCCAAAAGATGCAGAAGAAACTTGAAAAGCGGCGTGCGTCGCCCAAGCCCGCCATTCTGACGCAGGTCATTCCAGCGCGAGCGGCGGCCTCGAACCCGGTCCAGGAAAGGCCCGAGGCGAGGCGAACAGGGATCGAGAGGTTTGCGGAAGATGAAGAGGATCGGGCGGCCTTCGACACGGCCAGCGCCCGCGCCATACCGGCCGCGGCACCCGTCGAGGTCACGGAACGCGCCGACACTGCTCAGAAACACAAAACCATGATGCCGCGCGTCACCGGCGGCTTCAAGCTTCCGCCCAGCAGTTTGTTGCACCGGCCAGACGAGCAACAAGCGGTGGATGCCGACGAACTGAAGCTCCTGGCTCAGGTCTTGACCGAGAAATATGCGGAGTTCGGGGTCCACGGGCAGGTTACCCAAATCAATCCCGGTCCGGTCGTGACCACGTTCGAGTTCAAGCCAGAGGCTGGCATCAAATACAGCCGCATTACTGGATTGACCGACGATCTCTGCCTGGCGCTCAAAGCCGAGAGCATTCTGGTCGAGCGCATGGCCGGCAAAAGCACGGTTGGTATTCAGGTGCCAAACCGCGAGCGCGAAATTATCTGGCTGCGCGAAAACATCGAGTCGTCAGAGTTCTTCGGCACCAAATCAAAACTGACTCTGGCGATGGGCAAGGACATCAACGGCCGAATCGTTACTGCCGACCTCGGCGGCATGCCCCACCTTCTGATTGCAGGCTCGACTGGGACCGGCAAGAGCGTGGCTATCAATGCCATGATCATGTCGATCCTTTATAAGGCGACACCCGAGCAGGTTCGCCTGGTGCTGGTCGATCCCAAGCGGCTTGAGCTCGGGAACTATGAGGGAGTGCCGCATCTGCACACGCCCATCATCACCGAACCGAAGCTGGCCGCTAATGCTTTGCGCAACGCGGTCCGCGAAATGGAGCGTCGGCTGAAGCTGCTGGCACAAAAAGGCGTTCGCAACATCGACCAGTACAATCGCCTCTTCGATGACGGCGATACGCCGAGCCTGTTCGGAGATTCCGGAGAGGAGCGCCCGATTCCCTACATCGTCATCATCATCGACGAACTTGCCGACCTTATGATGCTCGACGGCAGTAACGTTGAAGAGTCAATTACGCGTCTGGCGCAGATGGCCCGCGCCGTGGGCATTCACCTCGTCCTGGCGACACAAAGACCTTCGGTTGACGTGATCACTGGCCTGATCAAGGCCAACTTCCCTGCCCGGGTTTCATTCCGCGTGGCCACCAAAGTTGATTCACGCACCATTCTTGACGCCAACGGGGCGGAATCACTGCTCGGCCGGGGCGACATGCTTTATCTGCCTTCAGGTTCTGCGCGCGTTCATCGCCTGCACGCCCCATTTGTGACCGAAAAGGAAATTGCTGCCGTGGTCGAATTCTGGCGCGCGCAGGGCACGGCGCAATATGAGGAGAAATTCCTCGAAGCGCCGAAGGAAGAGCGTGAAGGCATCGCGGCCGGCGGCGACGGCGAGCTCAGCGAAGATGACAATGATCCACTCTTCAATGACGCGGTGCGCCTCGTGCTGGAGTTCGGCAAGGCCTCTACTTCCCTGCTCCAGCGGCGGTTGCGTATAGGTTACGGCCGCGCCGCCCACCTGATCGATCTCATGGAGCGCGATGGCATCGTTGGTGCTGCCGATGGGCCTAAGCCGCGCGAAATCCTGAAGCGCCCTGACTGGGTTACTGAAGTCGAAGAATCTATGCGTTAGCGTGCGCCCGCCGCTTCATGATCCGCGCTCGATTTTCCACCAGCACGGTCACGGACTTCCTGAATGCCGCTAGCGCACTGGTAACGTCTGCCCCCGGCAGCGTGCCCGAGATCGTCAACATTATCGTGCCGTGAATAAGCGACCAAAGCGCCAGGACCAGGCCGCGGTGGTCCTCGGGTGTCCCTCCAAACCACTCCGCGCTTTTGCTGACCACGAACTCAAAGTTGGGCCGCGACTTCGTCATTTTTGCGAGCAATCCAGACATCATCAGCTCGTATTCCCGAGGATGGTCCAGCGCAAACTTCAACACAGCGTCGCCAACTTCCTCCATCGAATTACATATCGAGACCGCCTGTCGTAGTTCCCCCTGGTATGACTCGACCAGCGCCCGCAGGATTTCATCGCGATTGCGAAACCGTCGATATACCGCCGGCGTATTTGTATCGGCAAGGCTCGCAATCGCCCGCATACTCAAAGCCTTCTCTCCACCTTTGCTCCACAGTTTACGAGCAGCCTTCAGAATTCTGCTCTCCAGGTCCGGATCAATATGGCGCGGCATGTTACCCCCGAGGGCTAAATCCCTTTATTAAATCGATAAAATTGTGTTGACAGCGTTAACGTAACACTGTTAACGTATTCAGTGTAAGCCCTCCCCGGTGGATTTTCCACAGCAATCTGGAAGTCCACCGGGTTCGTGGTGAGAGCTTTCGGGTCCCCCTTTGATGTAGCGGTGCGCATAGGAGTTCCTCCGCAGCGTAGCCCATCCGACTTCACGAAAGGTGTCTTCTAAAACTATGCCTGATTCACCCCGGCCCGAACCGGGCCTTCCGCAGGAGTTGCCTGTCTCGGAGCAACCGTCCAACATCGTCCGGATTAACCATACCGTCTTTACCAGGGCTCAATGCGACGTAGCCTGGAAAATCTTCGCTGACTGCAAGCTGTGGCCCGGATTTTCCGAACTTTACGGATCGAGTGCGCGATGGCAAGGCGTACCCTGGAGTGCGGGCAGTCGCTTGCGTTTCGACATCGTCGAACCGGAGCGCGCACGCATCGAATGCGTCATCACCCTGTGCACGCCCCCGCAGTGTGCGGCATGGATCAATCACGTCTCCGGATATACCCTGCAACAGTGCGTGCTGTTCGAGCCTTACGTCGGAGGCGGAACCAAGGTGACGACTTGGATCGAATTTGCCGATCCCGGGTTGAGTATCAACGTCGCAAAGATTCGATCAGTGTTGAAGTCTCTATTGCACACCTGGTTCAGTAATTTCACCGCGGAATGCGATCATCGGGCACGCGCCGGCGGCTTCCGCAGCCTGACAGATTCGCGTTCTTATCCGGAACCGAAGTAAAGAAGTATTTGAGTGTGACAAGCAGCCTTAGTTTCCGCTCAGCGGAGCCTGCTGCGCGGAAAGAAAGTACTCAGCTCTCTTCACGACTTCAGGATCTCGGCTGTTTTGAAGCTGGTGGAGCAATACCAGAGCCGCATCGTAGTCACGCACTTTCAACTCAATATCCGCCAGATTCAGCGCGTAGCTCTCCATACGCGGGCTCAGGGTGATTGCCTGCCGCATGAGCCCAGCCGCCTCGCCGAAATCGCCTCGACGCGCCAGTGCTGTGGCTCGCAGCCGGTACGCATCCGCGAAATGCGGGTCAAGTGCGGTGCAAGCTTTCGCTTCCTGCTCCACCGAAAAACCATGATGGACGTCCTCCGCCCCATCGGAGTCCATTGCACTCAGGAGCTCCGCCAGAGCATGGTGATTGAGCGCGCTGCCCGGCTCGGTTTCCACTGCTTGCCGCAAGTACTGCAAAGACTTCGGATAATCTCCCGCCTCCAGTAGAGCTAAACCCAAACCGCGCAGCGCAATCCCGTTTCCCGGCTCCTGGACGAGTAGCGCCTGGTACTCATTTACGTAGGACTCCGCAGTGCCTTTGCTGTGTTCGTGCCGGACACGCCAGCCGACCTCCAGCTTAAGGGCTGAAGCAGTGACTTCGCTCATCTGCTCAGCCATCGGTGCTGGTTGTAAATCGGCATGTACCGACGGTAAGGAAAAGAATCGAAAGCTTTCGCCGCGCGCGTATGAGAGCAATTCCTGCTCCAGCGCTTCCGTCTTCATTCCGAAGGCACTCACGACAGCTTGATCGAGCGGAGTGCCGGCGGACATCGCCAAAAAGAACGATTGTGCGTGGTTGATTAGTTGATGATCAAACAGGTAATGCACCAGCAACCACGACTGCGCGTAGAAGGCCGCCTGTAATGGACCGGTCTGATTGTAGATTACTGAATTCTGGTCCACGCGAACCAGGTCGGCCAGCCGCATCAGCTTGCCGTTTTGCCGTAAAAATCGCAGTTCGCCAATCGGGACCTGGCCGATTTCTGTATTTTTGCGATATGCGGCCAGCGTGGAAAAATATTCGGCGAAGCCCTCTTCGAACCAGGTCTGCACCGCGGCCGAAGTGTTGGCGTGAAGCAGCTCGTGGGCATACTCGTGGAATACGGTACGCCACGGATCGCCAGAGACGTCGAGCAAAATAAAACTTTGATCCGTTCCGGGGAAAAAGATCCCCGAATGCCGGAGCTTCCTTCCGCGATTCTGGGCCAGATCGTCCACTTCCTGCTGGCTCTTGAGTGCGAAAATAAGCAACGGGGCAGGGTCGTCGGCTGTCGACTTGGCCAACAACACCGAAAATGCTGCGCGCATCTGCTCACAATGCGCGGCGACTTCAATCCCGCGTTTTTCCCCCGCGTCGGTTATGACCCGAAAATGCGTACTGCGGATCTGCAACCAGGTACGATCAGAAGCCGCAATAGGCGAAGACCCAAGCGTGGTCAGCGCAAGGACTAACGCACCGCCCCGAAGAAAAATCCGCATGAGTGGGGAAACTCCAACGCGAGATTGCCGAAGAGTGTCACACGAATTTACCGTCCCAGCAATTACTTTTTCAGCCGGGCTGTGAAAAACAGCTTTGTCGAACTTAGCCAACCCCAGCTACGTTGAACTTTTGGTAACAAGGTTGTATTCAGTGAAGCTGAAGATGACGGAGGCGAAACCATTGCTGGAACTCGAATTCTCACCAATGCCCGGCATGTGGCGCTTCCGCTTCACGCCCCGCTTGACCCGCGCTTTAGTCGGTGCCCATTGCAAACGCGATTTGGCGACGCTCTTCAGGCGTCAGCCCCAGAAACTCAAATCCTGACCGCCTGCTCGAAGAGTGGCGGACAATCGCAACCGCACAGAGTGAACTGCGCCGAAGTTGGAGATCGATTTCCACCGCTTCTCCCACCATTAAATCGCTTGGCACCAGCGCCCCTAGTCCGCCTTCGCTGATGTCGAGACTGATGCCGCGCGAGGTGCGGACCCCACCAGGCTTCAGGTAGTGGAGCCTTATCGGCACGCTGTAGAGCACGCGCTGATGCCGCCGCGGTTCCAGCTTTAACATCGAATTGGTTGAGGGTTGGCTCTGTAATCTCAATCCTGCCTCCGGGGCACCGCGACCTCTGTGGTACCGGGAACGCCGGAGTTAAGTGGCGCTCCGGCGTGTACTTCTCAAGATGGCAAACGCGTCGCCGGCGGCACCCGGGGCAGTGTCGCCCAGTATGACCGCCAGCAGTTCCGTGTTATCAGCCGGTTTTTGGAAGAACGCTGCTGCACCGGAACGGACGGCGCGCAATTCGCTGCTCTGCGGATCTCGCGCGGTGAGTACAACAACCGATCAAGTCGGGCTGCTCCTTGTAGGCCTGAGCAATCGCCGAGTAGCCGTCCACTGCGTGCACTGTTTCAAAATGGTTGGCGCGCAGTCGCAACTCAAAGCTTGGCGAATGTCTGGATCGTCGTCCACAATAAGAATTTTCTGCTGCATGGTTTTGCTCCTTGGTTTGAAATGTTCATAGCCAACTGCGATGTTGCCGTGAAATCTAACTTGCTGCGGCGGCATTTCGTGGGCCGCCGCGCATCATTGCAGCCACGCGGTCCGCGACAACTGTAACTTGCTGCTCCAGCGATTGATTACGGTCAAGAGCCGAAGTTGAAATCGGCTGAGCGGAAACCGAGAAAGTACCTGCCGCTCTCAACTCCGGCAACTTGTCCATTTGCTCCCGAATCCTTGCCATCATGACTTCGGCGCCAGACGGATCAGTGGATGCGGCAATAAAAAAGGCCTGCTCGAGGCCGGACGCCGTCATGGGCGGCAAGACAAGATCTCTGTCGGGCTGGATACAACGGCCAAGCAACTCCAGGCTTTCGCGGCAGACTTCCTTCCAGCTTGCGCGTGCCGGTTTTGTGTTCGGTTGGAGATCAATTCGCAGCAGAACCAGGTTTTGGCGCACGCCGCCTTCGCTGCTGATGACCGCCAGGAGCAGTTTGTCCAACAAGTACAGCGGCAGGGTGAATGAGAACGTGCTGCCCTGCCCAGGTTCGCTCGCCACCCAAATTTGCCCGCCGTGAAGGTTGATCAGCTCTTTGGTGATATAGAGTCCAAGCCCGAGTCCTTTACGGCCGTCGTCAATCGCGTCCGACGCCTGGTAGAGACGCTCAAAGATCAAAGCGCGCGCCTCAGGCTCGATGCCGCATCCGGTGTCGGTCACGGACACACAAATAAAGTCCGGATCGGTCCGCACCCGGTTTGCCTGCAGGGTGATATTCCCATTTTCCGGAGTGAACTTGATGCCATTGTCAATCAGGTTGATCAGCACTTCGAGAATGCGGTCGGGATCGCCGTGGACGAAAGCCGCATCTGCATCAGCCTTGACCTCAAGCCCGACACGTTTTTCGTTCGCGCTGGCCTGCATCATGGCTGCCGCGGTTCGAATCAGATCGGAAATTGAGACGCAGCGCCGCCCGATGCTGATCTTGCCCGATTCCGCCCGAGATGCTTCAAGCAGATCGCGCACCATCGCGCCGAGCTGATTGACGCTGCGAAAAATAGTGCTGAGGTGTTCCCGTTGCTCCGGATTTACTTCTCCGGCGAGGCCATCGAGAAGAATGGTCACGAACTGGTGAATGCAGGTTAGCGGCGTTCGCAGCTCGTGAGAGACGTGAGACAGAAAACGGTTTTTAAACTCAAGCTGCTGTTTGCGGCTCATGTCGAGCGACCGCAGCAGCGCTTGCCGTTCCATGGCGTGGCGCATGGCTCGGTCCAACTCGCCATGGCCGTAAGCGCCCTTTACAAGATAGTCCTGCGCTCCGAGGTGCAGGGCTTTGATTGCCAGGCCCTCGTCGTCCTGCCCGGAGAGAATTACGACCGGCACATCAGGCGCCTTCGCCAGAACTTTTCGGAAGGTTTCCGCTCCCTGGCTGTCTGGCAGATTCAGGTCGAGCAGCACCACTGAAGGTCGCAGTTGAGCGAGCGAATCCAGACCGTCAGATAACCGCTGAGCGCAACTCACGTCCACCGGCGACGAACTCTCGACCAGCCGCAACCGGATCAAGTCCGCGTCGCCGGGATTGTCTTCAATCAACAGGACGCGCGTGGAGCGATCGCTCACCGTCATTTCATCTCCTTGTCCGCTAGGGTCACCAGGCTCAGCCAGAACTCCGCCATGGATTGCACCACCGCCGCGTAGTCCGGGAAGTTACCCGGCTTGCGTACGTAGCAGTTGGCGCCGTGAGAATAACTGTGGTTCACATCGGAACTGGCTTGCGAAGTGGTAAAGATCACCACTGGAATTCGGGTCAAGAGTGGATCGCTCTTGAGTTCCGACAAAACCTGGCGCCCATCTTTCCGCGGAAGGTTCAGGTCGAGCACGATCAGGTCGGGCTCGGGCGCTTGAAAATATTTACCCTGCCGCCGCAAAAATGAGATCGCCTCTGCACCGTCGTTCACAGCGCTCACTTGAAAATGATGACGACTGCGGCCCAGCCCCTCCCGCGTAAGATCCAGATCGGCAGGACTGTCATCCACCAACAGCACTTCGGGTGGATTAGTCATGCCCGGTCTCCGGGTCTTTGGCGGGCAGTGTGAAACAAAAAGTGCATCCTCGTCCGGGAACTGGTTCCACCCAAATGCGCCCACCTTGCTGCTCGACTATTTTTTTGCAAATGGAAAGGCCAATGCCGTTCCCGGGGTATTCCGACCGCGTATGCAATCGCTTGAAAATTACAAAGACCAGTTCGGCATGCTCGGAGGCGATTCCGATGCCGTTGTCAGCAAATGAGAACTTCCACTCCCGGCCGCTCTTTTCGGCGTTGATGCAAATCAGAGGCGGCTCCGCGCCCCGGAACTTAATAGCATTGGCAACAAGATTTTGGAATAGCTGGAGGAGTTGCGAGGCATCTGCCAGAAGCCAGGGAAGCTGCCCGGCTTCGACGCGCGCGCCACTCTCCCCAATCGCGGCCTGCAGGTTTTGCAACGCGGTAGCTAGAACTGAATTGCAATCAACTTTGCGCCGCTCGGCGCCGCTTCGGCCGATTCGGGAAAAGGCCAGCAGATCCTGAACCAGGCGTTGCATGCGTAGCGCACCATCAACCGCGTAATGAATGTATTTGTCGGCATTCTCGTCGAGCTTCCCCTGATAGCGCTCGGCCAGCAGTTGAGTGTAGGCAGCCACCATCCGCAGCGGTTCCTGCAAATCATGCGACGCTACGTATGCAAACTGCTCCAGATCGCGATTGGAGCGTGCGAGCTCTTCGAGAGAGCGGCGATGCTCCTCGCGCAATTTCTTTTCCCGCACCGCCCGGCGCACCGCCTCCGGCAGCCGCAGCAACTGGTCTTTCAATACGTAATCAGCGGCACCCTGTTTAATGCACTCAACGGCGCGGGTTTCGCCCAGTGCGCCCGATACCAGAACCACCGGAATATCCAGACCCTCGCGGCGCAAAATCTCGACCGTCGCCATGCCATTCCAGGAGGGCAGGTTGTAGTCCGCGAGAATCACGTCATACGGGTTTCTCTGGATCTGGACAACAAAAGCCTCGGCGGTTTCAGCCACGTCATGGCTGGCCTCAAAACCGCCTTTGCGCAAGGCGAGCGCGAGCAGGTCAATGTCCGATGGATCATCCTCGACGAAGAGCACGCGTAGTCCGGTGCAGGTTTGGCGTATCGGCGAACCGATGCCGTTCTCCTCAACTGGTTCTTCCTGCAGAGCTGCGGAGCCTGCCCCGGCATGGCCGGCGACAACCTGCGGTCCGCTAGGCCCGTTTTCGAACTGGAATTGACTGGTGAGCATCAAAGCAAACCCGGCCTGCTTGCCCGCTCTGTGGATATCGGCGTAACCCAGCAAAGCTTGATTGGCTCGATTCTTCCCGCATTCCAGTTCTCGACTGAACCATTCGCGCCAGCACACGTACCCGGACATGTACCGTGAATCAGGCGGGTCCGTACTGGGAAGCGCGTGAGTGCTGGCACTGTTTGTAGATGAGGTAAGGTCCCTTGTTTTTCTCGTACTTTTCATAGTCGAGCAAGAAAAGCTATGTTAGATTTAACGATTCCAGCATCGCCAATCCCGGAGGGTTTCTGAATTGTCCAAAGCCATGGTCCCCAAGCGGATCTTCTTCACCAAGGGGGTCGGTAAACACAAAGAGCGCCTGACGTCATTCGAGTTGGCGCTGCGCGACGCCGGAATCGCAGCCCAAAATCTGGTCCGGGTTTCTTCCATCTTTCCGCCACAATGCAAATTGATATCGCGAGCCCAGGGACTGCCCTATCTGGATCCCGGCGAAGTGGTGTTTTCTGTCGTCGCTGAAAATTCAACCCACGAGCCGCACCGGTTGCTGGCGGCCAGCATCGGCGTGGCCATTCCGGCTGACCGCAATACATACGGATATTTGAGTGAACACCATTCCTTCGGTGAGACCGAAGACTCAGCCGGCGACTACGCCGAAGAACTCGCCGCCGAAATGCTGGCGACCACGCTGAACGTGGAGTTCGATCCCGACCGGTCGTGGGATGAGAAGAAAGAGATTTACCGAATCTCGAACAAGATCGTGCGCACGGCCAACGTCACGCAATCAGCAGTGGGCGACAAGCGCGGATTGTGGACGACGGTAATCGCGGCAGCAATCTTTATTTTTGAGTAAGGCAGCCGATGCGGGAAGGATGGCACGGGGACGACTACCTAACTCTCTTTGCCGATTCAGAGGTGGATGCGGCTTCCGCCCGCTACGCAATCTCTGCACTGCTGCCAGGATACGAGGTCGTTGGACTTCGTAGTTGGGACGAGCTGATCGTCAAGGATCGCGCGGAAGAACGTTCTCTACTCCCACCATTCCGATATCAGCGGATGCCTTAACGCCGTTTTCGATCCCCGAGTGCACAGACGCACTTGCCGTGGATAGTCGCTTCAATGGCAAAATCAAGTGGTATGTAAACCCACTCGTATTCGGCGGCGATCCAAAAATTGAAGAGAACGTAATTTGGGTGGATCACGGCTCACACGGCGAACTTGTGCGATGGTGGAATCAGCATTATCGCGAATTGAAGTCCAACGAGCGATAGTCGGAATCATTCCTTAAGCGGGAGTCCTACCGAATTCCCAGCAACACTTCCAGATATGCCCGCACCTTGCTGAGAAGTTCCGGGCTAGATTTCGAATGAAAAGCCGCCTTTCTCGTTGACCAATCCAGACTCTTTATTTGATCTACGAGAATCGCACCTTCGACTTTGTCCACAACCACAGGCAAAGCAAACGGATAAGGTTTGCGGCGACTGGTCAACGGGCAAACCACTGCGAAACCGCTGGCGCGATTGAAAGTTTCCTCGGTGAGCACCAGAGCAGGTCGGCGCTTGGACTGTTCTCGACCGGTCTGCGGATCGAAGTCGAGCCAAATGATGTCCCCGGCTCGCGGCACATAACGAGCTACCACTCGACAATTTCCTTGCCGCGTTCAGGGCCAGTCGAGATTTCCTCGTACCGGTTTTCCGGAGTGATTTGGGCAACGAGTTCCTTCAACGTCGGGACTCGTTCGCTGCGGACTAGCTTGATTTGTCCTCGTGCCGCTTCCAAAACAACCGGATCGCCCTCTTGCACTCCTGCTTGCTCGGCGACGGGTTTCGGAATGCGAATGGCGAGGCTATTCCCCCACTTCACGATTTGTGCTTTAGGCATAGCGCACCTCAGATATACGCAGTATATCCCAGAGTAGTCGCAGCGTATATACCTAAGTTCAGCTACTTTCGGACAATGGCTTTCCGTTTGGTTGTCTTGCCCGAGGGTGCGCTCTTCGCCTTCCCCAGCCGCTCCAGCACTGCGGCCACGATCAGCGGCAGGCCCACAGTTGCATCCACGAAGACTTCACCGAAGCGGCCGCCTTCGGCAGGGGGAACAAACTTTCCCCAGGAAATGGCCTCGCTGTAGGGGCTGCCCGAGAGACCGCCCCAATACACCGGCTCCGGGCAAATTCTCACGCCGTAGTGATAGCGCTTGAGCGGCAGGTTTTCACCCAAACGTCGATGGCGCAGCTCGATGAAGGGTCCAAACTGCTGTGACCAGTTCCGCGGAACCCCGCCGCCGATGGTGAAAATTCCCAGGCGAGTCTGGCGCAACAGCGTCGATGCAAAGTGCTCGAGGTCTTCAAAGGGATCGAACCGAATCTTGTGCCGGCCGGAGCTCTCGCGCATGCGATTGTGCAGGGCGACGTCCAATCCCAACTCCGAATCAGTAAACGCCGGAACGAATACGGGCACACCTTTTTCATATGCCGACTTCAGAATTCCGCGCTGCTCTTTGGAACGCTTTGAAAGAAATCCGCCAATGGCGTGATTCAGCTTGTAGGAGCACATAACCTCAGAGTGGTCCCAGTTCTCAAGCACTTCGCCCATGACGCGTTCGACATCGTCAAGATTCTGCTCCGGCTCGAGCGTGTCATAAACGCGGTTATAGCCTTGCTCATACAGTTCAGTATCCGGCACGTCGGGGTTATAGCGGAAGTGCGAGCGGCCGGTGGCTTCGACCAAGCCATGGGCCATCAATGCGCCAGTGGAAACAATGGCATTGACGATGCCGCGGTCGATCAACTCAGCGATGATCAGGCCCTGCTTGGCCACGGTCATTGCGCCGGCGAGGGTCATGACGACGAAGCAGTCTTTGTCGCGCGCCATAGCTTCGAGAACGTCGGCCGCCTCGCCGATCTGGCGGCCGGTGAACGCAGTATTCGACATGGCCCGGACCAGGTCGTCTATAGACCGGACCTTAGAAAGATCGAGCGGCTCCAGCGGAATGAGGCGGTCTTCAATGGGATTGTGCAACTTGCGATCGATGCCCGAACCGTCATGATTGCCTGGTTTCATCAACGCTCCCGAAGTATTCAATGCGAAGGATTACTTTACTAGAGCCAAAGGCAGGCGCGCCACTTTGCGACTTCAAACGTCAGCGGGTCGCGCGGAAGAGAAAGCAGGGCTTAAATCGGATATCTAACTATCGGAATCATAATGCAACCTTCGTTCGACGCGGGACAATCTATAATACTCAGACCCGTGAGAAGCCCTTTGACTGGAATTCCCAAATCCTGGATCGCCGTAGTGGCCGTCATAGCGGCTATGGGTATTCTGATTGTGCTAATCACGCCGGCTCCCGACGAACTGCCCAGCACGGGACCTCATTCGCTTAATAAGACCTTCGCCCTCACACTGAGCCACTTCACTCCGCCTGCGTATGAAATCCTTGGAACGCTGTTGCTGCAGTTCGGATTTCATCCGGCAGTTTATCGAGGCAACTTACTCGCTCTCACCTGCAGCCGTCTCTGCTAGAGCGGAGCTTCTCCTTTTCTCTCTATGTGGAGTGAGGTGTGATGTTCACGTCTCCACCACGCTGTTTCCCCACCATTCACGCGGGAGTGATTTCTTGATACAGGAAAGCAGAAATTCGGAAATTCTGGTGACTGCTGGATTCTACGAACCCTTCACCGCTGCAAACGCCATTCAGGCGCTGAGCAGGATGGGGTTTGAAGACGGCGACATCGGAGTCGTAGGCTTGCTCACCGGGTCGGTAACCAATCTCACCGGGTTTTGCCAGGCCATCGGCGTGCCGCTGGCGCACGCGTTGTACTACGAGAATAGCTTTGAGGACGGCGGGCTGCTGCTCATTGTTCGAGCTCGCGAATCTTCCATGAAGAAGACCGCCTTAGCGGTACTCAATGAACAGGGCGGAATTCTTCCCCCGAGCATCCAATAATACACGCGATCTATTGAGGCGGCCTGCACCCAGGCCGCAAGGAGATATTTGGTGAACGGCGTCTCCACAACACCGGGTTTGAGCGTTCTGGAACTGCTGAACGCTTGGAAGTCCATACTCGGTGGCAGCACTCCGATGCTGTCTATCGAAATCACCCGCGAGTGCCCGCTGAGCTGCCCGGGGTGCTATGCATACGGAGACGACCATCTGGGCGGGGCGGCAACCTTGCGAACTCTCAGCGATTATCGCGGCGACGACCTGGTGAATGGAATCATCCGCCTGGTCGAAGATCATCGCCCCTTGCATGTCTCACTCGTAGGCGGCGAACCGCTGGTTCGACATCGCGAACTGAGCAGGCTGTTGCCGATGCTCAGCGCGCGGAACATTTATACCATGGTTGTGACCAGCGCGGTAATTCCGATTCCTCAGCAATGGATGAGCATTCCTCGCCTTCGTGTAGCCGTGTCAGTGGATGGCCTTCCGGAAGATCACGACATGCGCCGCAAACCCGCCACCTATGAACGCGTTCTCAAAAACATTGCGGGGCGCCAGGTCAATATCCATTGGACGATTACGCGCCCTATGCTGCAGCGTGCGGGATATATCGAGGAGTATCTTTCTTTTTGGAGCGCCAGGCCGGAAGTCAACCGTATCTGGATCAGCACGTACACCCCGCAAAAAGACGAGCAGTCTGCGGAAATTTTGCATGCCGAAGACCGGGAAATGGTGGCCCGAGAACTTCTTGCAGCCAGGTCCCGGCATCCCAAACTTCTGATGGGCGACGGCATCGCTCGCGCCCTACTGGCGCCTCCATCGAATCCTGCAGAATGCATGTTCGCACGCATGTCTACAAACTATAGTGCTGACCTGAAAACGCGCGTCGAGCCTTGTGTCTTCGGCGGCAACCCGGATTGCGCCCAATGCGGATGTGCCATCAGCAGCGGCCTGCACGCCGTCAAGCAAATTCGCTTGGGACGCCTGGTAAAAGTTGAAAATATTGCCCTGACTTCGGCGGCCATCGGAACCTTAGTAGGGCAATTGCGCGGCCGAAACCATCCGCGCTGGAAGTCCGAGCATAAGACCGAACTGGTGGAAATTTCCAAGCCAATATCGCGCGAGCCCAAAGCTTCCTGAACCCCTTCACGAGTGCAACCTCGTTCTGCTTGCAGTAGCCACTCGGCTTGCGCTGTTGTTATGCTAGTTCCTCTTAAAGGAGACAATGCGTGGCTGAAAAGTTTCGCCTGGGACTGGTGCAGATGTCGGCAACGGCGGACCCTGCGCAGAATCTGGAGCGGGCGATCGATCGCTTGCGCGATGCTGCCTCGAAAGGCGCGCAGATCGTCTGTCTGCCGGAATTATTTCAGACCCAATATTTTTGTCAGCGAGAAGACGCTGCGCTTTTTGATCTGGCGGAACCGATTCCTGGGCCAACGACCGCAAGATTGGCGGAAGTCGCCAGGCAGTTGCGTATCGTGCTGATTGCATCGTTATTTGAAAAACGCGCTCCCGGCGTTTATCACAATACCGCCGTGATGATCGACGCCGACGGCAGCCTGCGCGGCATCTACCGCAAGATGCACATTCCCGACGATCCTCTTTACTACGAAAAGTATTACTTCACGCCCGGCGATCTCGGATTCAAGGCCTTTGATACCTCGGTAGGCAGGATTGGGACACTGGTGTGCTGGGACCAGTGGTATCCCGAGGGTGCGCGGCTTACGGCGTTGCAGGGTGCACAGGTGCTGTTTTATCCCACTGCGATCGGCTGGCATCCCGACGAAAAAGTCGAGTTCGGCGAAGCGCAGTACGATGCCTGGCAAACGATTCAACGGGCGCACGCGATTGCCAACGGCGTGTATGTCGCGGTGGTGAATCGCGTTGGACTCGAAGAGGGCGACATTCGTGGCAACAAGGCGCCAGGAAAAGGATTGGAGTTCTGGGGCGGCTCATTCATCGCCGATCCCTTTGGGCGGCTGATTGCGAAGGCCTCGCACCATAAAGAAGAAATTCTGATCGCCGAAGTTGATCCGCACGTCCTCGAAGACACCCGCCGCAACTGGCCATTCCTGCGCGACCGAAGGATCGACGCCTATGGGCCTATTACCAGCCGGCTGATCGACTGAACGCCATGTCTAAGCGCTCCCCTGCTCAGAACCCAGTTTCCTTCCGCATGCCGGCCGAGTGGGAGCCGCACGCAGGCACATGGCTGGCTTGGCCTCATTACAAACTCGACTGGCCAGGGAAGTTCGAGCCGATTCCATGGGTCTATGCTGAGATCATTCGGAATCTGTCTCGGCACGAACGCGTCGAGCTGATCGTCAAAGATGCGGCTTCCGAGAAGCTTGTGCGCAAGACGCTGAAACGTGCCCATGCGTTCAATGACAACGTAAAGTTTCATCGCTGGCCCACCAATCGAGTGTGGACAAGGGATTCCGGTTGCGCGTTTGTATTCCCGTGTGGCGCGGACACTCCTGTCCGCAAAATCTCTGCGCTGTCTGCCATCAAATGGCGGTTCAATGCTTGGGCCAAGTACCCCAACTGGAAACACGACGAGAAAATCGGCAGCCGCATGGCGGACGTTGCAGGTGTATCAGAAATCCAGCCGATGTTCGGCAACAAACGTGTGGTGCTGGAAGGCGGTTCGATTGAGGTCAACGGCTCTGGAACGCTGATCACTACGGAAGAGTGCCTGCTCAGCCGCGTGCAACAGCGCAATCCCGGGATGAAGAAGAAGGACTACGAAAACATATTTGCTCAATACCTCGGCGCCACGAATGTTATCTGGCTGGGGTCGGGTATTGTGGGTGATGATACCCACGGCCACGTGGACGACATCACGCGCTTTGTTTCGCCCGACACCGTAGTCACCTGCGTCGATGCCGATCCTTCAAGCGAAAATTACGACGCCTTGCGCGAGAATATCCGCCGCTTGCGCGATGCCACCACCGAGGACGGCAAACCGTTGATCACGATTGATCTGCCGATGCCGGCGCCGGTGTACTTCGAGGGACGCCGGCTACCCGCGAGTTATGCAAATTTTTATATCGCGAATGAACTTGTGCTGGTGCCGGTATTCAACGATCCCAACGACCGCGTCGCGCTTGATATTCTCGCGGATCTCTTCCCCGATCGCGATGCGGTTCCGATCTACTGCGGGGATTTGATCTGGGGTTTTGGCGCGATCCATTGCATGACTCAGCAGCAGCCGGTGTAAATGTCCATCGAAAACAGCAGGACTGGAATGTCTGGCCCACACGGCCGGTTGCTCAGCGTTACAGCGTGATCAACTGGTGATCCACGCAGTCAGGATGGATCATGTCAAGTAAGCCGCCGAGTAATTCCCTTCCGTGCTTTGCGAGCAGAGAGACGCCTCCGACCTCGCGCTCCTGTAAGGTCTTATCGGGATACAGCGCACTGCTTAGCAGCCGCGCCTTGCGCTCAGCCACTTCGCTCTGGCGCAACTCGGCCCGCGCCGCCCGCGAACGCAAGGCCTCTATTTGGTGCATCATCTTTGATTCCGCATTGGTTGCGGATTCAACAAGCGTTTTATCGAGCCGCGCCAGCGCTTCCCGGACCGCGGCCATTGACCGTTCTATGGCAGTGCCGGCTTGGTTAAAGGAGGACTGGAGATTCTGGTCCAGCATGCGCGATCCGATGGTCTCGCTCAAGGCCTCTGGCCCGCGAAATAGGTCGGAAAACGTCATCTTGTAGTGCTCAAGTATTGCTTGAGGTTTTGCTTCGATCAATGTAGCCGAAAAGCGAGGAAGTATAGGCGTGACTCTGCCCAATAACGCCTGATAAAGCGTGCCCAGTTGTGCGAAGTACGCGACTTCAGCCGCTCCTCCGACGTAGGCGACCGTCGGCAATAAGTAGTCTTGCACCACCGGTCGCAACAAGACATTGGGGCTGAACGATTGCGGCGCAGAATCGGCCAGCTCCAGCAATTCCTCGACCGATAGCTCGCGCTTCCCGGCCGAGAATTTGCCCGCCGACGACAAATGTAGCGGAATTCTCGCGCCCTCCAACATCAGAAAAAGCGGCGTCGAAGTATCGGTGACGCGGACCTGCTGGTGATATTGCCCTGCCTGCAATTGCTGATCGCGTTCCAGAAGCGCCTGGTTTAACTCCTGCGCCCGCTCAATGGTCTCGCGATAAAGGGGAGCGGCGACCGAGTCCAGCGCGGGGTCAGAACCGTCAAGAATAATGACTCCGAACTCAGCAAACAGGCGTGCAAACAATCTGGCAAAGGCTGTGCCGAATGATTCGCCGGGACGATAGCAATCTTCAAGCAGCTTGCCTGCTTCGGATTCGCCCAGCAACTGCTGCGCCTGCTGCACCAGTTCCGAGATTTCCGGACCAAAGCGAATTGTGCCAACCGGAGCATCTTCCGCCCCGCGCGCAGCGCTGGCCAGCCGCTCAAGTTGGCCATCCCGGGCTATGAGGCGCACTTGATTTATTTCTTCCAGATCATGGTCTTCGGTGGCGAGCCAAAAGACGGGCACGCAATTGATCCCGAGCTTTTGCGCTTCCCGCGCCAGCTTCACCGCGCTGAGCGCTTTGTAAAGCGAAAATGCTGGGCCACCGAAAAGTCCGACCTGCTGGCCGGTGACAAGCGCGAGTGCACCGTCTTGAAATGCAGCAATGCTTTCCAGCGTCCGTCCCGAGGCACCGAAGCTCTTGTTCTGTCTTTCAAGAATTTCGGCAACCCGCTTCCGCCGTTCCTGGGGGTACTCTACCTTCAAAACTTCTTCTTGTGCCCAATCTAGAAATTTCGCCGACCGCGGATAAAACGACTGAACGCCGGGTGCGTGTTCAAGGTAATCGAGGAAGAGCCGGGTGCTGTGCGGAAGCTGGCGGAACGGGAAACAATGAGAATTCACGCGCATCCTCTGTATATCGCTTCACAATGACAGCTCATCCCTGGACACTCCTACCCTTCCGATCAGATGACGAAATCACGCGCAAGATGCAAAGATAGAGAACCAAGCCATAGACAATAGTTTCATATAATCGTTAGACGTTCAGCCCAGGAGCTGGTTTTGGCGACAATTCCGGTTATTTCACCCTTTACGCTCGAAGGTGAGCACGTCCGTCTTGATCCACTCCGGCCTGAACACGTAACTCCCCTATGGAGCCTGGCGAAAGACCACCTGGGAAACATATTTCAGTGGATTCCTTACCGACTGGAGACGCTCGACGACTTCCACAAATTTAACCAGCAGGTGCTCGAAGAACAGAAACGCGGGCTGACAGTCCCGTTCGTGACCATCGAGCGCAGCTCCGGCCAGATTGTCGGGACCACCCGCTACATGAATATGGATCTGGCGAACCGGAAAGTCGAAATCGGCTCAACCTGGATAGCGCCCCCTTGGCAGAGAACAATCATCAACACGGAAGCAAAGTACCTGATGCTCGGTCACGCGTTCGACACTTGGAACTGTCTCCGGGTGGAGCTCAAGACCGATGCACTGAATCAGCGCTCGCGAACCGCAATCCTGCGCCTGGGCGCAAAAGAAGAAGGCACTTTGCGCAAGCACATGCTCACATGGAACGGCCGCCAGCGTGACTCGGTTTACTTCAGCATCCTCGATACAGAATGGCCGTCAGTAAAAACCTCTCTCCAAACGAAGCTTCGCCGCGGAAAGTCGCAAACAGGGTGACCGAAGCATGAAGCTGACCCGGATTTAGGCACGGCCCTCGTAAGACCATTAACATTCGGTTAAAATCCCTGCAAATCTCAGCATCCACGGCACTTGTTGACGCTCTCGTAATCGCATGAGATAGTAAGCGTTCTCGCAGCGCGAATCTGACAGGAGCGAGCCCCTTGCATGCGATTGATCCCCCGCGAAAAAAAGTTTTACCGCATGTTTGCCGATGTTGCACAGAATCTCACCGATGGCGCCCGAATACTTCACGACATTCTGAAAAATCCAGGCGGTCCTGCTGACCGGATCGCCAAGCTGCAAGAGGTAGAGCATCGTGGCGACGAAATGACGCATGACATCATCCGCATGCTCAATCAGACATTCATTACCCCATTCGATCGTGAAGACATTCACCGCTTGAGTTCGTCCCTCGACGACGTACTCGATTTTGTTAACGCCGCGGCAGTTCGAATGACTCTGTATCGCATCATCAATCCTCCGTCCGCCGCCGCAGACTTAGCTACGCTGATTGTTACTCAAGCGGAAGAACTCTCCAAGGCCGTCGCCGTCCTGGAGGAAAATCAAAAAGTTCTTGATCATTGCGTGGAAGTCAACCGCCTGGAAAATGAAGCCGACCGAGTCAGCAGAAGAGCTATCGCCGAATTGTTTGAACACGAAAAAGATCCAATACAGCTGATCAAATTGAAAGAGCTTTATGAAGTCCTTGAAACGGCCACCGACAAGGCTGAGGACGCCGCCAATGTGCTCGAAGCCGTGGCGCTGAAGAGTGCATAGGTTCGAGCCGGATGATCACACCTAGAATGAGGGGTCCCAGCGATTGAACACAGTCTTGGTGCTGCTCATCATCACCGTTACCACCGCGCTGGTTTTTGATTTCCTGAACGGGTTTCACGACGCTGCGAACAGCATTGCCACGGTGGTTTCAACGCGCGTCCTTTCCCCGAAGCTGGCGGTTGCATGGGCCGCATTCTTCAACTTTGTCGCCGCATTTGTGCTGGGCACAGCCGTGGCCAAGACCATTGGCAAAGGCATGATCCGCCTGGATGACGTCACCCAATATGTTGTCATCACCGGATTGCTGGGCGCAATTGTATGGGACCTCCTGACTTGGTGGTGGGGCCTGCCCACGTCCTCGTCGCACGCTTTGATTGGTGGTTACGCAGGTGCGGCCATGGCGCGTGCCGCGCTCAATCATGGAGTCGCGAACGCATATGGCGTGATTTTGCCTCAGGGATGGACCAAGACGCTGATTTTTATCGTAGTCGCCCCGGTGATGGGACTGGTCATCGCGCTGATTTTCAGTATCGTGGGGTACTGGTTATTGCGAAAGCAGACGCCGCTTAACGTGGATAAGTGGTTCCGAAAATTACAACTGCTTTCTGCTGCTGCTTACAGCCTCGGGCATGGTGGCAACGACGCTCAAAAGACCATGGGGATCGTGGCGGGCGCGCTATACACCGCCGGCTTGATGAGCAAAGCCGATATGGCAGGCAACTGGGGAAAGTTTCATTACTGGATCATTATCGCCGCCAATGGCGCCATTGCTGCCGGAACCTATCTTGGCGGTTGGCGCATCGTGCATACTATGGGATCGAAAATCACGAAGTTGAAGCCATTCGGGGGCTTCTGCGCCGAGAGTGCGGGCGCGTTAACCCTCTTCGGGACGGCAATGGCTGGGATTCCGGTCAGCACCACCCATACGATCACCGGCGCAATAGTCGGAGTCGGCGCTGTCCATCGGCTTTCAGCCGTGCGTTGGGGTGTAGCGCGACGAATTGTCTGGGCGTGGATTCTAACTATTCCCGCGTCGGCAGCCGTCGCCGGCGCCGCGTTCTGGCTGGTGTGGGTGTTTAATCGCGGAGCCTGAGGTCGGATTTCTAATCGCCAAGAAAACCGGCGCAAGACGGCCGCCTTGCTACAATTCTGATATGAGCCCGCAGGCGCCATTTACGAATGTTCCCACAGCAATCGAAGAAATTCGCCAGGGCCGGATGATCATCATCGTGGACGACGAAGATCGCGAAAACGAAGGCGATCTCATGCTCGCCGCCGAAAAAGTCACTCCGGAAGCGATCAATTTCATGGCGAAATATGGTCGGGGGCTCATCTGTCTTACTTTGACCGAGGAACGCCTGGAACATCTGCGCATTGGGCCAATGTCGGCGGAAAACACCTCGAATTACGGTACCGCATTTTGTGAAGCGATTGATGCCCGCGAAGGCGTGACCACGGGAATCTCAGCCTATGACCGGGCGCGGACGATTCTTGTCGCCATCGATCCAGCCACCCGGCCTGCGGACCTTGCCCGCCCCGGTCATGTGTTCCCTCTGCGTGCTCGCAAGGGCGGCGTGCTGGTTCGCGCTGGGCAGACAGAGGCCTCGGTTGACCTGACGCGAATGGCCGGCCTGGTGCCCGCCGGCATCATCTGCGAGATTATGAAGGAAGACGGCACCATGGCGCGTGTGCCTGACCTGATCGAATTCTGCAAAACCCATGAAATGAAGATGCTGACGGTGGCGGAAGTCATCCGCTATCGCATGCAGCACGAGCGTTATGTGCACCGCGTGGGCGAGGCGCTGGTCAACACCCGTTACGGCGAGTTCCGCGTGATTGCTTATGCCAGCGAGGTCGAAGGCGGGGACTCGCACCTGGCACTGGTGCGCGGTGACATTGATAAAGGCGACGAGCCAGTGCTGGTGCGCATGCACGCGCATTGCCTGATTGGCGATGTTTTCGGATCGGCGGGATGCGACTGCCGCTCAACGCTCGAAGGGTCTCTGGAGGCGATTGCTGCCGAAGGACGCGGCGCGTTGATCTACCTTCATCAGTCCGCGAAGGGGTTTTCAATCGAGAAAGTCGGCGACCAAACCGCGATCTCGTTCCACAAAGATCGAAGTCATCCGTCTTTGCCGGAGAGCCGGCGCACGACACAACGCGAAATCGGCCTCGGCGCGCAAATTTTGTCCGACCTCGGATTGCGACGGATTCGGCTGCTGACGAATCATCCGCGAAGGGTGGCCGCGCTCGAAGGATTTGATATTGAAATCGTGGAGCAGGTGCCGGTGGAGTTAAGCAGGGGGCTGAGAAACTGAATCAATTTTCGGATTGTCGAATTTTAAAATTGACGGATTTAGAGCACATCGGCGATCGACCGAAATTCGACAATTCGTAAATACGGTAATTCGCAAATCCTAAAATGGTTTTCTGATCTGTATTTCGCTGTCGCGAATGAAGAATTGCGCAGAGCACGTTCCAGACCCGCATATCACAGCCAGTAACCCGGCGATCTGTTTGCGCGTGATCAGGCCAAGGGTGCCGCAGTTGGGGCAGGAGAGTACGGCCCAATAAGGATCTTCTTTCTCGCCGATGTGGCCGGCGTTTTCGAGCACAAAAATCGTGCCGGGCTGCATCTGCTCCGGTATCCATTCGCTCAGGATTTCGAGTTCAGCAACCATTTCCCCTCCTCGCGGGCAAATTCACTGCTACGAACCCAATCTCGACTTGCGAATTGCGCGAACTTTCTCTGGAGCACAGCGGCCGGGCCGCTTGCGTCCGCTGACCACAGCCTTCACTTGGCGTACGGTGTCACTGAGGCATATCGCGAACATCGGCTGCCGGGAATTCTTGAGAATGTCCACAATTTGCTGCGGAGACGTTTCCAGATACAGCGTGCGACCATCAGTCAGTAGGTGATAACTGGAGGAACCGCCAACCGTTTCGGCCAGGCGCTGGCCGAATTCCCTTTGCAGAAAGCGGACGACTTTACGCATCCGCTGCAAAGAGAATCCCTTCCGGCGGAGCTCGCAGATGACCGCCACCTCCGTCAGGTCTTCGAACGAGTACACACGCCGGTGTCCGTGGCGCGCAGGCACGACGATGCCGCGCTCGTCCCACCACTGCAACTGACGGGCAGTGATGCCGGTCAAGCGAATAACATCTGGTGATGAGAAGGAATCCTGCATTTCAGCCCGCAAACGTTTTAAACATTCAGCTTACGAAATGTTTGAAACATTGTAGGCCGGAGTTGTCCTTGAACCATCAGGTAAATCGTGGAAAAGAGGTAACTAACGAGCTACTTAGCTTCCGGGTTCCCGGTTGGCTGATTGGTATCGCCGTACAGGTCGGCCTCGTTGATTGGCGCGGCTTTTGTGTCGGCGCCTCCGGCTTGCAGGCGCGTGCGTGCGGAGAACATGGGTCCGCGTGCCTGTCGTAACGGAGCAAAGGCGCCTAATCCGATTCCCTTCGGTATGTCATCGTAGATCGCTTCCATGCCGCCGCGCATGAAGTAGGTTTCATGCCAGAATCCGGTTCCACCGGAATCCCGCAAGAACTCCTTCCACCACAACATGTGCGGCTCCGAGCGCGACCAGCGCTCAAGCGAATCAAAGTCGCGCCAGTACTGTCGCATGCCGGCGTGCATGGGGAAAATCGAATAAATGACGCTCTCGTGCAGCAGCAATCCTTCCGGCTTTTCTCCGACAGCATTTGTAATACGCGGCCCGAAGCCGAACACCGTCTTCAGTCCATAGAGCCGGTTCACGCGCATTCCCAAATAGATCACAACCAGATCAGGATAGGAAGAAAGGTCAACTGTGCGTCGATCCACTTTCATGGCGATCCTCACAAATTCCGCTGTAAATGGCGACACGAACCGCCGCCAACGAAATGCACGATTTCCAGCTTGTCTCCATCGCACAGCTGGGTTGATGACCAGCGGTCACGCGGTGCGAGCTCGCGATTAAGTTCGACGGCAACGCGATCGGGCTTCATCCCGAGCTGGACCAACAAATCAGAGAGGGTCGAGATCGAACTAAACTCTCTGTCTTCGCCATTGATTATTAGTTTCATGCCCGCGAGCTTCCGACAGCTGCGATCCTTGCCGCAATCCAGTCGCCGACTTCTTTCGTCCCTGACGATCCGCCAATGTCCTGTGTAGTCTTCTCGGAACGAACTGCATCGAGAACGGCGGATTCTATTCTGTTGGCCGCATCCTGAAATCCGAGATGCGCCAGCATCATGGCACAAGTCAGAATCGCGCCCATGGGATTGGCAACGTTCTTCCCTGCGAGCGGCGGCGCCGAGCCATGAACCGGTTCAAACATCGAGGTCTCGACGGGATGAATGTTGCCGCTTGCAGCCATTCCCAGCCCACCCTGCAGGCCGGCAGCAAGGTCAGTGATGATATCGCCAAACATATTGTTGGTGACGATGACATCAAACTGGCGGGGGTCGCGGACCATCTGCATGCATAGGGCATCCACGTACATGTGCTCGGACTTGAACTGCGGATATTCGGCGGCAACTAGTTTGAATACGCGCTGCCACAAGCTCCCGGCATGGGTCATAGCGTTGGATTTGTCACACATCAGGACACGCGTGCGGGCGCTTCCATCGGCTTTCCTATTGTGAGAAGCATATTCGAACGCATACCGAATCACGCGCTCGACCCCTTTGCGCGTGTTGATGTCTTCCTGAATCGCGACCTCGTCAGCAGTTCCCTGCTTGAAGATGCCGCCGGAGTCGGTATAGACGCCTTCAGTGTTTTCGCGGACCACCACGAAATCAACATCTTTGTTTTCGATATTTTTCAGCGGACAGAGTGAAGAATCGAGCAGGCGCACCGGCCGGACATTGGCATAGAGGTCCATTTTGAAGCGCATGCTCAGCAGGATTTCTTTGGCGTGAATGTTCGAGGGCACGCGCGGATCACCGAATGCGCCCACCAGAATGGCATCAAAATCCCTGGCGAGCATCGCAAAGCCATCCGCCGGCACCGTCGTTCCGTCGGCGAGATAGCGGTCGGCGCCCCAATCGAAGTAAGTCAGCTCGATGGGTATGCGGACCGCCTCAATAACTTTGACGGCTACCGGAATCACATCTTTGCCAATGCCATCACCAGGGATGACGGCTACTCTCTTCATGGCGCTCACGGAAGAAAGGTAGCACAAGCCATCAGCATTGAGCAGTCAGCATTCAGCCCTCATTTCAACAAGATGAATCCTGGTTTAACTGAGTGCTGATTGCTGAGTGTTAATCCGCACTCAGGCTTGCTCCGTTATAATCGTAGATACGCATGAATCTTGTGGCACAAGCGGAGCAAACCGGGATGGGCTTGGCCGACATCCGCCGGGAATTGCAAGCCCTGACCTCAGAGTGTGGCGTTTACGAGATGGAGCAAACCCTCACTTCCCTGAAAGGCGCTGACCGCGTGCGCTGGCTCAACGGCATGGTCACGAACAACGTACGCGACCTGCCGCCGGGAAATGGGGTGTACGCGTTCGTTTTAACTCCACAGGGTCAGATACGTGGCGACCTTTACGCCTTCCATCTGGGCGAGAACCTGGTCGTTGAGATGGAGCGCGCTCAGGCAGAAACACTGCTACCGCTGCTGCGCCGCTTCATCATCATGGACAAAGTTGAGGTCGAGGACTTGAGTGAGCGGATCACTGTGATCGGCCTTGCAGGGCCCAAGTCCGGTGCGGCACTTGCGGCGATTGGCTTGGACGTAAACGAATTGAATCCGCTGCAATTTGCAGAGTTACCCTGGAACGGACACTCAATTACGGCGGTGCGCAAAGATCATCCGCTGGTTGATAGCTATGAACTCTGGGCACCGAAAGAAATTGCTGCCAGCCTTGTAGGTGCCTTTCGCCAATACGGCGCGTCCGAAATCAGCGACGATGCGCTTGAGCTTTTTCGAGTCGCGTCTGGCATTCCGAAGATAGGCGTGGACATTCGCGAGAAGACTTTGCCCCATGAAACTGGCCAGGACCGGGCCCTCAATTTCAACAAAGGCTGTTACATCGGCCAGGAAATTGTCGAGAGAATTCGAGCTCGTGGTGCGGTACACCGGGCCTTTGCGGGATTCGAAGTTGAAGGAACGGCGCCAGATCCGGGCACAAAGATCCAAAGCGACGGCAAAGAAGCGGGCGAGATCACGAGCGTAGCCGCGCTCCCGAACGAGAAGTTCATAGCCCTCGGAGTTTTGCGGAAAGAATATTTGGGTGGCGAAAAGGAATTGCTTGCAGGTGAGGCAAAGCTGCATGTGACCTCCCTGCCCTTTGCTGAAGCTTTCAGAAGTTAATCCAAAGAATGTCGGGCAATTTCCCGACCGACGCGTGGGCCCTTATGCCAGAGAAAAAGAGAGAAAGTTTCGTGGTTACGGACCGCCGATTATTTACCTCGGATGGAGAGTTACGCAAGGATCTTCCTGAAGAGCAGGAAGTTAATTCTGAGAGTACTGCGGCGACGACCAGCAAGCCGACAACACCGGCTGAAACTCTACCGAGTACTCCTGAATCAGGGGTTGAAACTCAACCGATGGGCGATGAACCACCGCAGCCGACTGCCGCCGAACAAAAGCAGCAGGCGGATGCTTATCGGCAATCGTCAGCGGAAATGGACCGCCAGGTTGAACTGAACGGCCATTCGGCCAAAGACCTGGAGATCACTTTCGAGCGCTTTCTCGCTTCCCTCTACATGACCGGAATGCTGCAGCTCGGGCTCATGCAGGAGCAGGGCGGAGAGCCGCGACTCGATTTGATTGGCGCACGGCAAACCATCGATTCGCTGTCACTGCTGTCGGAAAAGACAAAGGGCAATCTCACCCCGAAGGAACAAAACTTCCTCCAGAATGCTCTCTATGAACTACGCATGGCGTATGTCGAAGTAACCAACGCCATCGCCAGAGGACCGCAGCAGGTACCCGCCGCAAAATGAAGGCGACGCTCACCGTGCTGGGCAGCGGCACGTCCATGGGCGTTCCCACGATTGGATGTGACTGCGCAGTCTGTCATTCCAGCGATCCTCGCGACCGGCGCACGCGGCCTTCGGTCCTGATTGAGTACGGCGGCCACGCCGTAGTGATTGATACCACTCCTGATTTTCGCGAGCAGGCTATCCGCGAGAACATTCGCCGGCTGGACGCGGTGCTCTACACGCACACACACGCCGATCATCTCTTAGGTATCGACGATTTGCGCCCGCTGAGCTTTCGCCACAAGCCGGGGCGCCTCCCGCTCTATGCGCATCCTGCTGCGGCCGATTTCATCCGCAATATGTTCCGCTACATTTTTGACGCCAACTATAAATTTGGCGGCTTGCCGCAAGTTGAACTCAAGCCACTTGAAGGCCGCGTGGACTTATTCGGTGCGACATTTGAACCAGTCACCATCATTCACGGTGATGCCGAGATTTATGGATTTCGTTTCGGATCGGCAGCGTATTTGACTGACCACAGCGATATTCCCGAAGCCTCTTTGGCGAAGTTGGAGGGGCTCGACATTCTTTTTCTCGACGCCCTGCGTTACAAGCCGCATCCCACCCATTCAACGGTTGAACATTCGCTGCAGACGGTCGAGCGCTTGAGACCGAAACGCGCGTTCTTCACGCATATTTGTCACGATCTGCAGCACGAAGAAACCAATGCCGCGCTGCCACAGAATGTGAAGCTTTCTTATGACGGTATGAAGTTGGAGTTTGATATTTAGGGGTTGATCAAAGTTTGTAACTGCAGCGACGCCGGAGTCTCAGAGAAGGGCCTCACGTGAAATCGGCCCGAATACTGCTAGCCAAGAAATTAGCTGATGGATATTTTTCACAAATTAGACGACATTCCCGCTGACTTCGGGCCAACAATCGTCAGCGTCGGAAATTTCGATGGAGTACACCGGGCGCACGCACGCGTATTATGCGAACTGGTAAAGCGTGCGTCTGCGCAAAAAGCGAAGTCTGCGGTAGTAACCTTCGAGCCGCATCCAGTTCGGATTCTGCGGCCGGATTCAGGACTGAAGCTGATCACCCCCACGCCGGAGAAGCTGCGTCTGCTCGGACAATCAGGCATTGATGCCGCGGTGCTGCTTCCCTTCACTCGCGATATGTCGCTCATGAGCGCACGCGATTTCGCGCAGCAGGTCTTGTGCGGGCGCCTCATGGCAATCGAAGTTCATGAAGGCTACAACTTTCGTTTCGGCCACAAGGCGGCGGGAAACGTTCAAGCGCTGACCGAACTAGGTCGCGAGTTGGGCTTCGACGTGGTTGCCTATTCCGAAATGCTGGTGCGGGGCGAGTCGGTTTCGAGCACGCGAATTCGGGAACTCATTCGCACCGGCCAGGTAAACCGAGCACGGCCGCTGCTCGCGCGTCCTTTCGCCATCATTTCAACTCCCGGACGCGGGCGGGGATACGGATCTAAGTACACCGTGCCCACCATCAACCTGAGCCGCTATGAGGAACTGGTGCCTGCCGATGGCGTGTACATTACGCGCACGCGGATTGGTGAAGAATGTTTCGACTCGGTGACCAACATCGGTAACCGCCCAACTTTTGGAGCCGAATCATTTGCCATCGAGACACACCTATTGAATTTTCATCCGCTGGAGCTGACTGCCGAAACTGAAATTGAGTTGTTCTTTCTGGCCCGGCTACGGGACGAGATCAAGTTCGCATCGGTCGACGCCTTGCGGGAGCAGATCGGGCGGGATATTCGAAAGGCTCAAAGATATTTCTCTTTATCATCTTGTTGAGATGCCGCAGGGCGATCGCTTACCGGAGACGCGATCCAGACGGTCGCGAGAAAAAACCCGCTCAAAACTGATCTTGAGCGGGGCGTCCGGAGGATCAATCGGGCGCCGGTTAGCGCCCGCGCTTACTAGGTACGCGAAAAGTTAAGCCGACCTGGGGCCGCGAATGAAATGCAGGACCAGAGAAATCAGAGCCACCACCAGCAGAATATGAATCAAAGCGCCGGTCACGTGGAAAACACCAAAACCTAGAATCCATCCGATAAGAAGAATCACAAACAGGATCGTGAAGATACTCATACGCTTTCACCTCGCTCAATGTGGGGCCGGTCTCGCCCGAACACCGCACTACGATGAAGGCGGGAATGCTGCGGATGTCCCGCCTAGAGCTCCTCAGCGGAAGTATCGCTGCCGCTACATGAAAATCCAGCCGAGTTTAGGAGGATGATGCCGGTGCTTCGGACTCCTGCGTTCAGTCGACCGGCTCCACCGCAGCGCAAAGCGTGTCAGAGGCAGAACGCTGAACGACAATGATAGCGGCAAGCACCATCACGATCCCCAGCGCCTGTAAGGGGCGGACTACCTCCTGCAGGGCGACGGCCGCGATTAAAACGGTAAATACGGGTTCAAGACAGCTGGCGACGATGGCCTTCGTCGGATCCAGGTGCTGCAAGCCGGCGAAATACAGACTGAACGGTATCAGAACCGAAAGCACGGCGAATACGAACAGGAAGAGCCATGCGGTTGCCGAGTAGTGCGCGGCTGCAATGCGCGCCGGTGGATTTACGCAAATCCAGAACAGCGACGCCGCTAGAGTCGTATAGAGAAGCACCATCCAGCGATCGTAACGTGCAAGGACTGAATGGCCGCCGATGTTGTAGTAAGCGAAGGAAAATGATGCGATCAGGGCAGCGATTATACCGGCCGAATCGAGATGCAGCTTCCCTTGTCCCACAAGCCCGATTACCAGGGCGATCCCGGTAATTGCAAGCAGGACCGAAACCATCTTCGACATCGTGGGCTTCTCGATTCTCCGCGCCAGCATATAGAGCAAAACCCAGACCGGAGCGGTATATTGCACGATGATGGCTGTGGCAACATTGGTGCGCTCGATCGCTAAATAGTAGAAGTAATTTGACACCGCGATCCCGCCGAGTCCGAGGGCCAGAACTTTGACGAGGTCACGCCAGGGCATTCGCAAGCGCCGCGGTCCCCGGAGCACTAACAGGACAATAGCCACGACCGCAAACGAGAAGCCGGTTCGAGCCTGCGACAAAATCAGCGGACTGATTCGTTCGATTCCGGAGCTTGGAAGCAGGCGTCCGGTGAAGGCGGCCCGCCCTAAGGAAGCAGAGATGCCCCAAAAAACGGCAGACGCGCCGATATAAACATAGCCGCGGAACCGATGGCCAGGACGGCGTGGGGCGGATTTCGAGCTGGCAGTTGCCTCGCCCATCGCTCAGGAATCCAGTTCTATGCGGTAGGTGATTTTTGCAGTCTTGCTGAGCATCGCCGATACGGAACAGTATTTCCCTTCTGACAGACGGACCGCATCTTCGACCGCCTTTCTTGAAACCTGCCCGCGAACGCGATAGACAAGCTTGATCGCGGTATAAACCCGCGGAGGTTGCGCAGCCTTCTCAGCTTCCGCGCTGACTTCAACTCCAGTGAAGGGCTCTCGCTTTTTTTGTAAAATGCTGACCACGTCATAGCCCGTGCATCCGCACAGAGCGATTAGTAGCAACTCCATAGGACTGTTCGCCGCCTTGCTGTCGCCGTCCATGAGCAACCGTAATCCGGAATTACCGGCTCCTTCAAAACGCATCTGACCCGTCCACTTTGCGCTAGAGACGCACACGTTTATCTCCTGTTGTCGGTGCTGGGTTCAGGATGTATGAGCACTCGGAAAAGTTCCGGTGCCTCCTGCTTGAAACGAATTTCAAGTGCCGTGGAAACGTCGTGCACCCGCGCCAGCGGCAAGTCATCTGCAAAAGTGCAGTGGCAGGAGACGTACACATGCTCGCGCACGCGTTTCACTTCGATGTCGTGCATATCGAGGATTTCGGGAAACTCACTGCCCGCGGTCTTCAGCCGCTCTTCCAGTTGCGCGTCCCGCTGCATCTGTTCACCTTGCTCGATGGTGGCCGGTTCGCTTTCAATGTGCGTGAGAATGGAGGCGATCTCGGGAACATCTTGGCGAATTTCGCCTTCCAGCCTGGTCACCTGCTCATGAGCTTCTTTAAGTGGGAGGCGTTCGTCCATCTCGATGTGCTGCTCCACGTGCAGGCTGCCATCGAGATCCTGAATACTCACGTCGTGGACGTTCAGGTTGTGCCGGGTGGCAACGGCACGCACGCGGTCAAAAATATTTTCCGCTGAGGGCGCACGAGGAATGGAGTGCACGACCACATCCGTGTTGGGCAGCACCTGATGTACCGCCCGCGTAACTTCGTCGGCAACCTGCCCCGACTTCTGGAAGGTTACATTGCGCGCTAGTCCAACGGAGACATCGGCGAAGTAACGGTTCCCCGCCCGCCTTATGCGTACACGATCCACTTCGAGCAGGCCTTCAACGCTGCGCAAGGCATTGATGATCTTGCTCCGGGCCCCTGCGGGCGCGGTATCCAGCAATGCATCTACGGTTTTCAGCGCCAGCCGCGTGCTGACCCAGACAATAACGCCGGCAACAAAAAGCGCGGCCACGGGGTCAGCTTCGATCAGCCACGGGACCCCTAGCTTTCTTCCCACCAGCACCAGCAGAAGCCCGATGGCGACCACGCCACTGGACCAGATGTCGGTGGAAAAATGCAGAGCGTCCGCCTGCAGTGCCTGACTGTCATATTTGTCAGCGATCTTTCCCAGCGCGCGCGACCGCCAGAAATCGAGCGCCATGGAAACGAACATCACCAGGAAAGCAATCAGCGTCGGTTCGATTTCGACGTGGTGAAAGAACAGCCGCTTGCAAGCTTCATAAACAATGACCACACAGGTGATGAGCAGCAGCCCGGTCTCAATGAAGGCAGAAAAATTCTCCACCTTGCCGTGGCCGTATTGGTGATCGGCGTCAGCAGGCTTGTCGGAAACGCGGACCGAGAAAAGTGTGATCGCGGCCGCGATCAGGTCGAGCCCGGAGTGTGCAGCCTCAGACAAAATGCCGAGACTACCGGTGCTGAGGCCTACGACGATCTTCAGCGTCGTGATGGCGAGTGCTGCCAGCAACGAATTAGTAGCAACGGCGCGCTTCTCTGCGCGCATGGCATGCGAGGAGAACTCCGGCCCGACGATGGCAGAGACACCGCCCATGAGTGCATTATCGCTGAAAAATGGACTTAGGCATCGACAGTCATCGAAGGTCAACAGACAGAGAAAGGTCGCTACCGGCTAGTGTTTCTTGCTGGCCCTGTTAGGCTTTCTCGGTGCCTTCTTGGCAGGCGCGGCTTTCTTTGCGGCCTTTGCCGGAGCAGGAGTAGCTTTCTTCGCAGGAACTGGCACGGGTACGGCCTTCTTTGGCGGTGCGGAGGCCGGCTTGCCTGCCTTATTCGGCTCGGGAGCTTTTGCCGCCGTCGCAACTGGAGCAACAGCACCCTTGCCTTTCTTCTTTCCCGCGGCCTGCGCGGCCGCAACTGTCGCCTGGGCCGCCGCCGCAGCTTTGGCTCCGCGTCCCCGCTTCGGAGGCGGTGGCGGGGGCGGCGGGGGTGGCGCAAGCGGTTTGAGAAATCTCAAAATCTCAGTACGCGACCGCAGCTTTCCGTCCAGCAAAAGCATGAAAACTTCTTCTGCGATTTTTGGATACTCAGGTAGTTGCGGCGTGATCAGAAGTTCAGTCATTTCCGGCAACGGAATCTTCTGCTGCACCTGCCGCCACTTGGTCATGAAATTCTTGATCTTCTGCTCCACCGCCTGCTGTCGCGAGGTCACTGCCAGGTAAAGCACCATTTCCTGACGGGCGCTGGATAGCAGTTTCCACGTCCGCGATGGCGTCGCCGCTTCCTTCCCGGTCAGCCGCTTGGATAATTCTTTGGCATGCAGATCCAGATCACGCCAAGCCTCAGCCAAATCGCGCCGTGGAATCATCTTGCGTATATCGGCGGTCTCCTTCTCATTCAGGCGCGCGGTCAGAAACTCCAACACTGCTGGAGCGGGGTCGGGAGCGTATCCCAAATCGACCATTTGCTGCCGCGCCTTCATCAGGGCGGACAAACCGTTGGTATCAACCTTGGCGGTGGTCCAATGCGGGCTTAGAACTTTGAGCCAGTCCTCTTTCTCCAGAACGCGGACAACATTGAGCGCATCGTCTTCATACGCCAACTGCTCAATTTCGTATCCGATCGCGCGATCACTGATGTATTCGACGTAATTGTTTTCTTTTGCCGAGTCGTAGCGCGCCTGGGTGCGTTCTTCCAGCGGCCAGTGGAATCGCGCCGCGAAGCGCGAAGCGCGAATCAACCGGGAAGGATCTTCGACGAAGGCATAGTTGTGCAGGATGCGGACCAGCTTGGCTTCGATATCCGCCGCCCCGTTGAAGGGATCCATGAGCAGTCCGCGCGAACCGGGGTTCAGCGACAATGCCATGGCATTGACAGTGAAATCGCGCCGCCGCAGGTCTTCAATAATCGTAGCCGGAGTAATGATCGGAGGCTTGCCGGTCTTCTCAAAACGCTCGATCCGCGCGCTGCTGATTTCCGCCCGCACTCCGCCCGGCAAGGTGGCATAAACAACGTGAAAATAGTCGTCCGTGCCCCCGATGACCGAACCCGCGCGTTCCAGATCTTTCTGAAGTTTCAGCGGATTGCCCTGGATCGTAAAGTCCAGGTCCCTGATGGGAAAGCCGCTGATTATGTCGCGGACAGCTCCCCCGGTCAGATAGATATTCATCCCCGCCGCGCGGGCAACATCCTGCACCAGGTTGACGCCCTTTTGTTGGTTCGGCGTCAGCCGCAATTCCATTGTGTATATGTAGTCAGCCATTCTTGGTCGTGAAATGCTGCCCTACAACCAGCCTGCTCCTCCCAGAAGCGCAGACAAGAATGCGATCCCCCCGGCAGGAAATTTCCACAATCTGTGGAAATCCATACAGCCATATTTTGTAAGTGCTTTTATATGAGCAGGTTAGTTTCATTTCGCGAGATCAGCGAAGTACAAAAAATATCACAACGTTATTGTTTTGGCTACTGTGAAGGCAGATACCTCAAAGTTTTCGCCGCGAAAATGCGAGAATCAGAAGCGGATTGGGTAATTTGGAAATCGGGTCATTGAGTAATTTTGGAACGCAAATCGACCCGCGTCTGTCAATTACCAAATTACAAAATTTCCCAATTTCCCAATTTTTTCCTATGCCTTCCACCCACAAAAAGGTGATCGTTCGCAAAGCTGACCGCGACTCGCTCAACGGATACGTCGCCTCGGCGCATTTTGTGCGCGATGGCAAGTTCGAGCTGCTGAACACCTCCGGCAATGTGGTGGCGATTGAGCTCACGGACATCAAGTGCGTCTTTTTCGTGCGCGATTTCGGTGATTCGGAATCTCTGTCGAGAAAAACCTTCACCACGCGCCCGCGCTCGGAAGGCTTGTGGGTGCGGATCAAATTCAAGGACGGCGAGATTCTCGAAGGCCTCATGCCCAACGACCTGAGCCTGACCACCGCCGAGGGCTTCCTGATTAATCCCCCAGATTTGCGATCGAACGTGCAGCGCCTGTTCGTCCCCCGGACCGCGCTGGAATCCCTGACTGTCCTGGCCGTTATCGGCGCCTCGCGCCGCCAGCGCCGCGGCGCAGAAGACGTCCGGCAGGTCCCCATGTTCGGGGAATAAGAACATGGCCATGCTACGCCGCCTTGAACGGGTTGATGATCGGGATCTCGAACCTATATGTCTAGTCATTACAAACTTCCTCTTGTATCCCGAAAATTACGAAAGAGTTTCGACCCTCAACCCCGGGAACGCGGTCTTGTACAAGCGCTCGTCCAGCGTCAGCAGACGATAGCCCCGCGTGAGAGCATGGGCGCCAATGAGGAAGTCAGCAAGAATGCGGCGAGCGCCTGCGTCGCGCTGTTTGCGGCGGCGCTCAGCATAGGACTGGAAAGCACGACCGGCAGCTCGCCAAACCGGTTCCTCCAAGCTCCAGTCAACCGCGATTGAAGTTTCCGCTAAGAATTGATTTACGAAGGTTTCTGTACGTCCAGGCGCTGCCATTAACTCCGCGAAGACTGGGGCCGCAATGATTATGCTTCCCCGAACAAAAGCCGCCTCTAGAGCCATTTGCGCCGCGAGACTCAATCCGGGATCTTTGTCCCAGAGAGCAATGAACAAATTCGTATCAATCGCCGTAATCATTTTCCGCGGAGATCGCCACCGCGTAGATCACGAAGCCATCGATTGATGTTTGTTTTGCCGGAGCCGATTTCAGGGTTGCCGATGCCGCGATACTTCGAAAATCCGCTTTTCTGCCGAAGTGGCCGGACGCGAATTCCCTTTCCATCAGTCTCAAAAACCAGACGGTCGCCCGGGCGAACTCCCAAGGTTCGGCGGATTTCCCGCGGAACTGTGATCTGACCTTTGCTGGTGATCTTGGCTTGCTTCTGCATGGATTTCATTTTCCTTACTTTACCACATACTCCTTACATTTCCAAACCTCCGCAAGGTCAGGTGACCGCGCGACACTCGTTATTTGCCTATCCGCACCTCGCGCATGTGACTCTTGAGAACCCCGCAATTCTCAATTGTGCTCTGCCGCGTGAAACGGTATCATTCCTCGCAATCCCGCTCGCGCGTTGTGATTCAGGTCAAAGGAGCTGCTCATGGACTCTTCCCAGACGGTCATGCTGGTTTTCTACGGAATCATCGCCCTTGTCGTTCTTGGAGCGATCCTCAGCGGCTTTTTTCAGGTGGAGACCGCGGCAGCAGTCGTCGTCCAGCGAATGGGCAAGTTCCAGCGGGTAGCGACCGCCGGAATGAATTTCAAGCTTCCCTACCTCGACCAGATTGCCGGACGCATCGATCTGCGGGTGCAGCAACTCGCGCTGGACGTTGAAACCAAAACCAAAGACAACGTCTTTGTGAAGATTCCAGTCTCGGTGCAGTATCACGTGATTCCCGAGAAGGTGTACGAGGCCTTCTACAAGCTGGCCAATCCGAAGCAGCAAATCTCGTCGTATGTGTTCAACGTCATTCTCGGCCACGTGCCCAAGATGAATCTTGATGACGCCTTCCTGCAGCAGTCGGACATCGCCATCGCCATTAAGCAAGGCCTTGATGACGTGATGCAGACCTATGGTTACGCCATAGATCAGGCCCTGGTAACCGATATTCAACCCGACGAAAAAGTGAAGGCCGCGATGAATGAGATCAACGCGGCGCAGCGCGAGCAAGTGGCGGCCAGTGCCCGTGGTGAAGCCGAGAAAATCCTGAAAGTAAAGCAGGCCGAAGCTGAAGCCGAAAGCAAGGCACTCCAGGGCCAGGGCATTGCCAATCAACGCAAGGCCATCATTGAAGGATTGAAGCAGTCAATCGAAGCATTTTCGGCCGCAGTCGAAGGCGCCACCGCAAAGGACGTCATGATGCTGGTGCTGGTGACCCAGTATCTGGATACCATCAAGGAAATCGGAGCCCAGGACAAGAGCAACACACTATTCATGTCGCACTCGCCCGCAGCGATGGGCGATCTTTTCCGCCAGCTTCAAGACGCAGTCACGATCGGGCAAAAGGCTGCGGCCGCCGGCGTTTAACGCCGCGACCGCCTTCCGCCAGAGATATCTCAGGCTGCCTTTCGTTTCGCGGGAACTTTCGCGCCTTTCTTGCGCGCCTCAGAAAGGCCAATCGCGATCGCCTGTTTGCGGCTCTTGACCTTGCCGCCCTTTCCGCCTTTTCCCGAGCGCAAAGTGCCGCTCTTTTTTCGACGCATCGCGCTGGCAACAGTCTTGCTTGCTGCTTTTCCGTAACGACGTGATCCAGAACTCTTCTTCCGTGCCGGCATGTTTCCTCCTGGCATTTAGACAACAAACATCGGCGATGAGGTTGTGCGACGGGACTCGAAGAGCAACCTGATAATCTGAATGAGCGGCTCTCTTCGTCCGCGACGCACGCCGAGGCTTCTAATTTCCGCGATGAACAAGATCATTCTCATTAATTTTTCAGGTGGTGACCGGCCTGGGCTGACCAGTTCCCTGATGGCGATTCTTGCCGGCCACGACGTCCGGATCCTTGATATCGGGCAGGCGGTCGTGCACGAAACTCTGACCCTGGCCATTCTGATCGAGGTCCCGAACGGCCGCGAATTCACGCCGCTGAAAAAAGATCTCATTGTCCGCGCTCATGAACTCGATCTGAAGATCAAACTGACCCCTGTCAGCGAAGATGCTTTTCAGCATTGGGTAGGATCGCAGGGAAAATTCCGCTTTATCGTCACCGTGCTGGGAAGGCAGATCACCGCCGGGCAGTTTGCCGACATCAGCGCCGCAGTTTCGCAGCATGGGTTCAATATCGATCGCATCGAGCGGCTTTCCGGTCGCCTCTCGCTCACCACCCGCGTCGAGAATGCAAACGCGTGCGTCGAACTCGAAATCAGCGGTGAGAACGATTCCTCGGCTGCGCTGCGCGCCGAGTTAATGCAACTCACCCATCGTTTCAACATCGATATCGCCTTCCAGCGCGAAAGCATTTACCGCCGCAACCGACGCCTGTTTGTGTTCGACATGGATTCCACACTCATTCAGGGCGAGGTGATTGACGAACTGGCGCGATTGCATGGGGTCGGCGAGCAGGTTTCAGCCATTACCGCAGCCGCCATGCGTGGAGAACTGGATTTCAAACAGAGCTTCGCCCGGCGTGTCTCGTTATTGAAGGGCCTGCAAGAAAAGCGAGTGCGCGAATTATTACATTCAATTCCTTTGGCCGACGGCGCTGAACGCCTGACATCAACATTAAAATCGCTTGGGTATAAAACCGCTGTGCTCTCCGGCGGCTTCACCTTCTTCGCCGAACATTTGCAGAAGCTGCTCGGACTCGATTACGTCTTTGCCAATGAACTTCAGATCGAGAACGGCGTCGTAACCGGCACGGTGGCGGGCGAAGTAGTGGATGGAAGAAAGAAGGCGGAGCTATTGCAGACCCTCGCCGAAAAAGAAAACATTTCTCTCGACCAGGTGGTCGCCGTGGGCGACGGCGCGAATGATCTGCCTATGCTCAACCTGGCCGGTATGGGCATCGCCTTTCATGCCAAGCCGCTAGTGCGGAGCAGCGCCAGCCATGCCGTTTCTTATCTCGGTCTCGATAGTCTGCTTTATCTTGTCGGCGTGCGTGACCGGGATCTCAATCGCGCGGAATTTAGATCGGGAGCCACCTAACTTCCATTCAGTGGATTCACACCCTACAGCGTTTTCACTTTGAACCCAAAATTTCTGGCGGATCAATAAAACACTGCTTCCAGAAAGCCTGCTCGGTAATTGCGCCCTTATTAAATTTCTCTATTGAAGGTTCGGTTGCGGCGATCATCCCGCCGTCTTCGGTATCGAAAATCACTACCAGACCGGCTGTCGGCGTGGCCGAAAGCGTCTGCTTGTGAAACATCTCCTCCGCGAATTGCAATTTTTGTTCTGCGCTCGTCACCTGACCCGATGCCTGCACCGAGACGATCTTTACAGCCTTGCCTTTGAGCGGCTCCCAATTCCCGGGGAAGTTACCGTTTTCCTCGCCGCTGATCGAGAATGCGCTGGTCGTGGGAGCCACAGCCTCGGTAGCGCCCACTGCCGCAGGCGCAGGTGGAGTCGCTTCCGCGACTACACCTTGCGAGCCGTCCAACACCTCCACCAGCGAGCGCCGCAGCCAGCCCCGCGAAATACCCGAGATGCGAACATGCACCCAATCCGGATTCGCCTCGATAATTTCAAATTCATCTTCGGCGCTGGCCAGAAAGAGCACCTTCGCGTCCAGCGCCGGGGTCTGCAACACCGGTGTCTGGTCGTTTTTTACCGCAACCAGATTCGTCGGGTGCGACTGGTTCCGTAGAATTTCGGCCAGACCGTCGGCCTCGCGTTGTAGCGCCGGGTCAACTGGCGCTACAGCCGTGGCGGACGGCGCGCCGGCATCGAAGTGCCTGGGAAACTGCGGGGTTGGAGCGGAAAGCGTGGGCTCGTCTGCGGGCGAAGAATTGTCTTTTTTCCGCGCTAGCACCGAGCGATAGGGGACACCGGCCTTTGCTTGCTGGGCTGAGCTCTGCTTAGAGCCACCGGCCAGCGCCTGCTCCACCCTATCCAGCAGATCTGATTCAAGTCGGCCGTTTGATGGCAGAACTACATAACCTGGCTTTGCGCCGCCGTGCCATGCCGTAATTTTCGCGCTCACCCGCACACGCGATCCGCCAGACGCCGCCGGTACAACGGAAATCGTGCATTTGTAATACGGACGCTGGTATTGTTCCAACCCGTCCACCCCGGCGACAAAACCGTCGAGAATCGGCAGAGTTCCAGTAGTTCCTCCGGCGGTTTTTACAGCATCTTGCACCGCAATGACGGATTGAGAAAAGCTTCTTTCCTGCGCAGACTGGGACCATCCCCAAGTCGAAAATATCCATAGCGCTGCGGTCGCGCGCATGATGTTTTTCATGGCAGCAGTTCCAATTCGCTGCGATGAATCCAGCCATGCTGGCCATCTTCAGTTTCGACCCCATACCAGTAAGGAGTCGAAACCAAAATCACAACTTGCGTTCCTGCCGCTAGAGCCTTCTGACTTAACGCGCTGCGAAAAGGCGCTGCCCGCAAGCTGGCCCCGGATTTTCCGACCATGCGCTCGGCTTCGCGTCGCAGCTTCTGCACATGCTGCTGCAGGCTCTCATCTGGAGCTTGGGCCAGCGTGGCTTCCAGTTGCTGCTGTTTCTGTCTGCTTTTGAGCTCCTCAGACGCAAGCTGTTGTTGCTTCCGTTCGGTCTCGGCGACGGCTTCCTGCCGCTTCAATTGCATGGAAGCCAGATGGCCTTCGATGTCCTTGTATTCGGCTGCTTCGACTGATCCATTCGAGGGATGAATGCGGAGATGGAGATCGTCAAGAAACACGGCGTCAATTTTCAGGATTGTGCTCTTGTCATCAGCATGCTGTATCACGTAGCGCACCGCCAGTGTTCCGGCATCGTTGGTGTCCTTAAAATTTCGGGGATCAATAGCGTTCTTGCGGACTTTATAAAAGACACGCCCCGGACCCGGCCACTTGTCGAAAGCCGGAGTGCGGTCGGCGATGACGGCGCCCGAGACATACTCGTCCTTGTTGTACTCTTTGGTGCCTTGAATAATGCCATCGTCTACAACGTCCTCGACCGCTTGTAGAAGTTCCGGCTCGCTCACCGGCACACGTACGCTCAAGCCTGCTCCGTAATCGACTGGAGCGGACTTTTCGCGAGCGGCCAAGGCCGGAAACGCTATTATTAGGGCCGCCAATAGAACTGAGAAGCGAGCAATGTGGACGAAACGCCTGTTTGGGAAAGGAGAAAAGATAATCACATTCAACTCAATTTTTAGGGTTCTTGAAACCGAAGATATTCTACGGGATAGGCATTGTAAAGTTTTACGAAGATATGACAAGTTTTTGACATTTTCTTGACAACTATCATTTTCACATGATAAAAAACCTTCGCGCGTAACAAGGGGCATTACAGAAGTCGGCATCATCGTGGGTAAGCTCAGCAGGAGGAGCCGATGGTTTCTGCCCGAAGAAGTTTCCCGGGTTTGTTGCTGGTTTTAACTTTTCTTCTTTCCTTTGCCGGCAGCGCACATGCGCTTCCGGCGTTTGCCAGAAAATACGGTCTACGCTGTTCGGCTTGCCATGAAGCTTGGCCGATGCTGAATTACTTTGGACAAAAGTTCAAAGATAACGGCTACCAGCTCATGAATGACCGTGACTCGCCGGTCTGGCAAAACCCATCGTACTGGCCGGTCACCTTCCGTATGACGCCATTCTGGCATCGCGAAAGTACCGATAAAATCACTTATGACACGCCTGGAGGGACGTCTGGCCTGCGCAGGCTGACCTACAGTGGCTTCGATTACGGCGGCCTCGACATCTTGAGCGCTGGAACCCTGGAAAAGAACATCTCCTTCCAGTTGATTCCCGCCTCGGACGAAACTGGCGCCTTCCACATTGAAGCCGTCAACGCCCGGCTTGATAATCTGTTCAACAGCCCCTGGCTCAACTTCAAGTTCGGCAAATTCGAACTGGATAACATCGTCTCTGAAAAACGTGGCCTCACCCTCTCCGCGAGTGGGGGCGGATATCAGCTCTACCATTTCATTCCGGTGGGTGATGGAAACATCTTCGGTCAGATTGGCGATAACCAGATTGGAGTCGAATGGCTCGGTCATTCCGCCAACGATCGTACCCGCTTGTCCGCCACTGTGTTGAGTTCCACCGACGGCAACCCCGACCTTCCCTACGGCAGCAACTCCTATAGTGCCTTCTTTACTGGCAGTCAGGCGTTCAATGTCGGAAAACTTGGAACCGACCGCGTGGGCTTTTACGCCATGGTTGGACAAGCTCCCACTACTTTCCTCACCGATGGCGGTGTGCCCTTGCCGAACTCGGGAGTCGGGAACAAGGGTTACAGCCGTGAAGGGTTCGTTGGACTCTTCTATTTCGACAAGCTGGATTTTCAGGTCGTGACCCAGCACGGATCTGACAGTGCTTGGTTCGGAGCAGGGTACGGTAATCCCATAGATGATCCAACCGCTCCTAACAATACGCCCGGCACCATCCTTCCTGCCGGTGCGCGCAATCCGACCTGGAACGGCGCCTTCGTCGAGACCCACTGGGTGCAGAATCCACAGTTGATTTTCTTTCAACGCTCGGAATGGATTCGGATGTCGCAGCAGGGTGATCCGGCCGCAGCATCAAACCTCGGCAACATTGATAATTACGTGTTCGGCTATCGCTACTATCCGTTCATGAACAGCCGTGCCGGATTTGCCTGGCACAACGAGTACTCGTGGATCAAGCTGTACGGCCTCGCGCCGGATGGCTCCGATCTGACCAGCAACAGCCTGATGCTTGGCTTTGACTTCGATTTCTAAGAGGAGGAAATATGCGTACATCACATAAACTCATCGCGTGCGCAGTGGCCATGCTGGCCTTTGCCGGCATCTCCTCCGCGCAGGTCACCCAGTATCAGGAAGAACAGAATCTTGGGATGGAAGCCCATGTCGGCCATCTCACCGGGCGCGCCACTGACGGATCCATGAATTACCGGCGTTACTGTGCCGGGTGTCATGGCGTTATAGGTGACGGCGAAGGCGAGAATGCCATGTGGCTCGACCCCAAGCCCCGCAACTTCACCTTGGGGCAGTTCAAGTGCCGCTCCACCCCAAGCGGCACCCTCCCGACAGACGATGATCTTTACAACACCGTCGGACGCGGACTACAAAGCTCGAATATGCCATCCTGGAATCCGTTGTCCGACCAGCAACGCGTGGACCTGGTTGCCTACGTCAAGCACTTCTCGGATCGTTTCAAAACGGAAAAGCCGGGAGAGGTCATTCCTGTTCCGGCCGAGCCGGAGGTCAATGCCGATCGCATCAAGGCGGGACAGGCGTTGTTCCAGAGACTGGAATGCTGGAAATGTCATGGCGTTGAAGGCCGAGCAAATGGGCCCTCAGCTGACACTTTGACCGACGATCAGAACCGCCCCATTAAGCCTTTCAACTTCCACGACCAAACCAAATTCAAGTGCGGGACCGGCGATGGCGATCTGTATCGCATCTTCATGACCGGCCTTGATGGCACTCCAATGCCCTCGTTTGCCGATAACGTCAAGCCGGACGAGGCCTGGGACCTGGTTTTTTACCTCCGCACGTTGCAGCCACAACACAGCAAGGAGAAGGAGATCGCAAAGCAACTGGGCTTGAAGCCGATTAATCCAAATGCACCGGTTCCCGCTGCTCCTGCTCCGACCACCGATAACAAGCCGCAGTGAGAACAAGTAAATGAACGAGGACCTGATGAAAAGCAAGATATGGAACCGAGTAATCGTATTCTTTTGCGTAACTCTACTCTTGGCTGCCGCCGCAATTATTGCTCAGCACAAAGTCAAAGCCGCCCCTCCCTCCGGAGGCGAAGTTACTGGCACCATCGAGCTCGACGGCACTCCCCCGCACCAGAAGCCGATCGATATGTCCAAAGAGCCTTCTTGTGCCGCCATCCATAAAGATCACCCGGTCACCACCGAAGGCGTAGTCGCGGGTCCCGACGGCGGACTGCAGAATGTGGTGGTTTACATTTCTGAGGGCTGGAGCGGCGCCCCCGTCACTCCTTCTTCGGAGCCGGTCTTTGACCAGAAGGGCTGCCAATATATACCGCACGTGCTTGGGCTGGATGTGAATGAGCACTTCAAAGTCGTCAATGGTGACCAGACTTCACACAACATCCATCCCATGCCCAAACCCGGCAGCGGGAACCACGAGTGGAACAAATCGCAGCCGCCTGGCTCCCCGCCCATTGACTCCTCGTGGCCCGCTGAAGAAGTCGCCATTCATGTGAAGTGCAATATTCATCCCTGGATGAGCGGATACATGGTGGTTGTAAAAACACCCTACGGCGTCAGCGACGACAAGGGCTCTTATAAAATCGAAAACTTGCCGCCGGGAAATTACACGTTGACTGCCTGGCAGGAAACCTACGGGACACAGACTCAAAAGGTGACGGTTGCTGCGGGAAAGCCTGCCTCTGCCAATTTCACCTTTAAAGCCAAATAGCTTACTTTCGGGAGGGGCCGCTTTCTCGTGGAAAACGGCCTTCTCCCTAACCTTCTGCCGGAGGCATAGTTTGTGGGCAAGTTCGTAGCGGTCACCCTGGTTCTCATTACCATTGCTTCGGCCGTTCCCATCCTGACTCACAAGTGGGTTCCGCCCGACGACATCTCTACCCACGGATACATGATCGACGAGCAGATCTCTGACACCATGGCCGAGGCCGGAGTCTGTTTCCTGGCTGCGCAATTTATCCTGGCTGCGTTCATCTGGATGTTTTCTAACCGTCCTCGCGGAACGAAAATCAAGAACTTCCCCGGCGGCGCCAGGGCCCTGGTCATTGCAGCTTTTCTGCTGGTGGGGACTGAAGTGCTCGCGCTCGGATTTTTCGGAAGTAAGGCTTGGGCAACCATCTATTTCACCCCGCCTTCTGCCGATGCCCTCCCGGTTCAGGTGCAGGCTGGGCAGTTCGCCTTCTATTTCCGCTATCCCGGGCCTGACGGTAAGTTCGGCCCCATTCATCCCGACAAGATCAATGAGGCCAACCAGAATTTTTATGGCATCGATGTAGACAACGATCCGGATTCCAAAGATGACATCGTGACTGCCGAGATGGGAATTCCGGTCAACAAAGAAATCCATTTGCTGATGCACGCCAAGGACGTCGGCCACTCGTTTTATGTACGCGAACTGCGTATTCAGCAGGATTTCGTGCCCGGCCTCGACCTGTCGCTGCATTTTACCGCGACCAAAGTCGGACGCTATGAGATTGTCTGTACCCAGCTTTGCGGTCTTGGCCACTACAACATGAAAGCTTATTTGAATGTCATGTCGCCGGCGGATTACGACGCCTGGATCAAAAAAGAAGCAGCATTGCAGTAGTCGCTGTGAAGCTATTCGAGGGCTACAATTCGGAAGTTATGATTTCCAGGGAAGGGCACGGATTCAGCCGTGCCGAACCCGCTCCGATGGTTTGGGGGCTTTAGCCCCAGGGTGAGGTGAGAACAATGTCCGAGGTTTCCGCGCACGCAGCCCATCACGCGCCGCCGCAAGGTTTCATCCGCAAAAATGTCTTTAGCCTCGACCACAAGGTCATCGGCAAACAGTACTACGGCCTCGGCCTTCTCGCGGTTTTGATCGGCATGGTTCTGTCGTGGATGATGCGCATTCACCTGGTCTGGCCCAATGCCGCCATTCCACTTCTCGGCAAGATCGTTCCCACCGGTGCGCCCGGCGGCGTCATCACCCCCGAATACTATCTCCAGCTGATGACCATGCATGGCACCCTCATGGTCTTTTTTGTGCTGACCAATGTTCCCTTCGCCGGCTTCGGCAATTACTTTCTGCCCATTCAAATTGGCGCAGAAGACATGGCCTTCCCCCGCTTTAACATGATGTCTTTTTGGGTCACGTTTGTCGGCTTCTGCGTTCTGGTCGCGGCTTTCTTCGTCGGCGACGGCCCCCCGCTCTCCGGTTGGACCGCGTACGCTCCCTTGAGCGCTCTCCCCAGCGCCGGGCCCGGACAAGCCATGGGCCAGACGCTCTGGGCGGTTTCCATTGCCATCTTCTGCATCGGCCAGCTCCTTGGCTCCCTGAATTTCATCACCACGACCTTAGACCTGCGCGCCAAAGGCATGACCCTGATGCGCATGCCGATCTGTACCTGGGCCTGGTTCATCACCTCCTGCATCGGACTGCTGGCCTTTGCCGTCCTGCTTCCCGCCTGCATTCTACTGATCCTCGATCGCCTGGCTGGCACCAGTTTCTTCGTCCCCTCCAACCTGGTGGTGAGCGATCAGTTGATAACCCAACACTCCGGCGGTTCGCCTCTGTTGTGGCAGCATCTGTTCTGGTTCTTCGGACACCCCGAGGTGTACATCGCCATCCTGCCCGCCGCCGGAATTGTTTCCCATATCCTGATTACCAGCTACCGCCGGCCCCTGCTCAGTCACAAGGTCGTGATCTATTGCATGATGGCCATCGGTTTTCTCAGCTACATGGTTTGGGGACACCACATGTTCCTGAGCGGAATGAATCCCTTCTCCGCTCTGGTGTTCTCCTTCCCTACCCTGGTCATCACCATTCCCGCGACCATCCTGACTCTGATCTGGATCGGCAGCCTTTACGGTTCGAACCTGCAGATCACCAGCGCCTCCCTGTTCGCGCTGGGGTTCGTTTCAATGTTCGTTACCGGCGGCATCAGCGGATTCTTTCTCGCCCAGCCTTCAATTGACGTCTATCTGCACGGCACTTACTTCGTGGTCGGGCACTTCCACATGGTGATGGGCGTAGCCGCCATCTTTGGCATGTTTGCCGGCACTTATTTCTGGGCGCCCAAGATGTTCGGCCACATGATGAACGAAACCCTCGGCAAAATTCACTTCTGGGGAACATTCGTTGGCACTTACTGCATCTTCATGCCTTTCCACTATCTCGGACTGGTTGGCAACGTCCGCCGCTACTCCGCCTTCGTCGATGATTACCTCGCGCCGCTGATGCCGGTACACAGGTTCATCACCTTCGCCGCACTCTTTACCGGCGCCGTACAGTTGATATTTCTCTACAACCTGATTTACAGCCGATTCAAAGGCGCTCCGGCTCCCGACAATCCGTGGCATGCGACTTCTCTTGAGTGGAGCGTCCCCTCTCCGCCTCCGTGGAACAACTTCGGCGGCAGGCATCCGGTGGTTTACCACGATCCCTATCAATACGGGATTGAAGGCTCGACCGGTGATTACGTTATGCAGGATTCGCCCGAGCAGATTGAAACCGTTCGTGACGACAAGAAACTGCCGTAGGACTTGACCATGGCGACCACACTACAACCACCCCCGATCGCAAAAATTCCCCTCGGGGTTCGCCGCATAAAGCAGAACGATTCCGAGGCCCCCAGCACTGGCGTCTGGGTCGGGTTGGCTGCCATCACCATGACCTTCGCCGCCTTCACCAGCGCTATGGTGGTAAGGCAGGGGTCAGCTAACGACTGGCGGCATTTCGCTTTCCCCACGATTCTTTACTTCAATACGCTTGCGCTCGTCGCCAGCAGCTTCACTCTCCAGATCGCCCGACGGCGATTCGCTTCGCTGGACGCCTCCGCCACTGGCGCCGCTCCCACGCTGCGCGCGCTCTACGGCACGCTCGTGCTCGGCTGCGCCTTCGTTATCGGGCAATACGCCGCCTGGCAGCAGCTGCGGTCCGAAGGCCTTTATCTTTCTTCGACCCCCAGCAGTTCGTTCTTTTACGTTTTCACCGTCTTGCATGCCCTGCACGTCATCGGTGGCCTCTGCGGCCTTTTGTATGTCATCAGCAAGCTTCGTCGTTCGGTTCTGCGGCGTAATACGCTGGATGCCGCTTCCCATTACTGGCATTTTATGGATGCCCTGTGGATCTATTTGCTGTTGCTCTTATGGATAAGGATCTAGAACCAGGATAAGGGTAAAGTTCAGGAGGCATGGTGAGCGAAGCACACTTGACGGTCAGCCATTCACCGGACATGGAAACGCAGGAAGCGCCGGCGTTTGCCATTTCCCATAAAAAGCTGGTGATGTGGCTGTTCATCATCTCTGACGCGATTACGTTCGGCGCCCTGCTTTTCGCCTATGGCTATCTGCGCAATGCCACCCCAGACTGGCCGCGGCCTTTCGAAGCTTCCAGCGTCATCAATGCCTACGTGATGACGTTCATCCTGGTCACCAGCAGCCTGACCATGCTGATTGCCATACGTGCTGCCCGTGCGGGAGACAAGTCACGCGCCATCACCTGGAGCTTTATCACCGTTGTGGGCGGATTGATCTTTGCCCTGCTCCACATAAAAGAATGGCTCGGCCTCATCGGTGAGGGCCTGCGGCTGTTTTCAAACCCCTGGGGTTCGGATCTTTTCGGCGCAGCCTTCTTCAGTATTACCGGGCTGCACCTGACCCACGTGGTTGGTGGTTGCATCGCCATCACTGTGGTAACGCTCGGCTATAAACGCGGCCGCTACAACCAGGAAGATCTGGAAATCTGGGGCCTGTACTGGCACTTTGTCGATCTGGTCTGGATGTTCGTGGTGCCATTCGTTTATTTGCTTAACATCAAGCACTAGCAAGGAGAGCTATGGATTCGACCGACCATCAAAGCAGCAGCCTGACAACTTACTTGGCGGTCTACGTCGTCATTCTCGCCATCTCCGGCCTGCAAATATTGATTGCCTACGAAAACATTGACGCCTACCGGATTTTCATCCGCATGCTGCTGCTGGCTATCATCCAGGCAGGTCTGGCGGTTACTTTCTTCATGCACATGCGGTCGGAAAAGCGGAGCCTGGCGTTGTTCCTGCTTCCCGCCGCCGTATTCGTACTGGCCATGATGAACATGATCTGGTCAGACAGTTTCCGATTATTGAATATGCGGCCCTTTGCGCATTGAGCGGTCGCAAGCGATAATGTTTGGGATTAAAGGTGCTCCCTTGAGAGTGTTGCGAACTGCGCTGCTGCTATTGGTCGGAATCGTACTTTTGGCGATCCCAGCCCTGTCCCAGAGTTGCGCCCTTTGTTACACTCAGGCAGCGGCCAGCGGTTCGCGCTTTATCCATTCGTTGCGTGACGGCATTCTGGTATTGATTTTTCCGCCCATGTTCATGTCGGTCGCGATAACCTGGCTGGCTTATCGCAAGCGCAATGACTTCCGGGGCGACGACGAGACCGGACCTGAACAACCGGAAATTGAACGCCACGATCTTGAGTAGTGAAACGACAAGTCCGATGAATAGAATCCTCTCCCGCCTGCGGGACTACTACATCCTGACCAAGCCGGAAGTGAATCTCTTGATTCTGATGACGACTTCTGCCGGCTATTATCTTGGCCTGCGCGGATCGTTCCATCTCTCGGGCTTAATCAATACCCTGATTGGCACCTTGCTTGTTGCCAGCGGCACCGCCACCTTGAATCAATGGATGGAGATTCCCTGGGACGCACGCATGCGGCGCACTGCCAACCGCCCGCTCCCTTCCGGAAGGATCAGCGCTGGTGAAGCGTTTATCTTCGGCGCGTTTTTGAGTATCAGCGGCGGTTTATATCTTGCCTTCCTGGTGAACCGGCTCTCTTCCCTGCTCGCGATCTCCACATTCCTCAGCTATCTTCTTATTTACACCCCGCTCAAACGCCGCACGCCGCTCTGCACACTGCTCGGAGCATTTCCCGGCGCCATGCCTACGCTGATCGGATGGGCGGGCGCTGCCGGCGTGATCAACCTACAGGCAATGTTCCTGTTTGCCGTTTTGTTCTTATGGCAGTTCCCGCACTTCCTGGCAATCGCATTGATGTATCGCGAAGACTACGACCGTGCCGGATACCACATGCTGCCGCGCTTTGACCTCGGCTCCCGCTTCACCCGCGCCGAGATAGTCGCCTTCACTTGTGCTCTGATCGTAACCACCCTGTTCCCGTCCGTCACTCACTCCAGTCCTCTCTATCTCGCGACCATGCTCCTGGCGGGCGGCTTCCTTCTCTATCATGCTGTCCGCCTGGCTCAGGGAACATCCAAAGTTGTTGCCGGCCGGCTATTGCACGCCTCCGTGATTTACCTTCCGGTGGTGCTGGCTATCATGGCCTTTGCGAAGCGCTGACTTCCGAATCGGCCTTCTCCTTATCATTCTCACATTCAACGTTACTCTGGTTACTTGCGTTCGGGAATTCCCGCTTTAGCATCTATCCAGACACTGGAAAAGCAGTGGCAGGTAAAGAGGAGTCGATTTTCGTGAAGATCCATTGCCCGGCGTTATTGTTAGCCACAACAATGTTCGCGACAGTATCCTGCGTTCTCGGGCAAGGCTACCAGACGATCACCGTCGCCAACGGTGGCAATATTAGCGGCACCGTTAAGTGGGACGGCGCTCTGCCGCGCGTTCCGACTCTCGCCATCACCAAGGACCCCCAGATTTGTGATCCCGAGTCGCACAAGATTCGCGATCTGGAACGCATAATTATCGGGCCGCAAGGCGGAGTCGCCAACACGGTCGTGTACCTCAAAAATATCTCCAGCGGCAAAGCCATGGATATTGCGCCAGAGCGGCAGTTCCTTGATCAGCGGAATTGCCGCTACGAACCGCACATTCTACTCGTGCCCGCAGACGCAGTTCTGCAGATGAAAAGCTCGGACCCAACCCTACACACGGTCCATATGGACGGCGCGGCGACCTATAACTTGCCCTTCCCTTTTCCTAACCGGGTAATTTCGCGGCAGATGTCCACGCCGGGGTTGGTAAACTTGAAGTGCAACGGTGGGCATACATGGATGAACGCGGAACTCTTCGTGGTCCCGCACCCTTATTATGCCGTCACCGACCAGAATGGAAAATTCGAGCTATCCAATGTCCCGCCGGGAGAGTACACCGTCGTTGCCTGGCACGAAAGCTGGAAAGTCGCCGGACGCGAAGCTTCATTTGACGTTCTCACGGAAAAGAAGGTAGAGCGTCCTGTATTCACTCCTCCACGCACATGGGAGAAGACGGTCAACGTGAACTCCAATGGCGCAACATCCGTGTCTTTCCTGATTGGTGAAAAATAGCGCGAGGTTTGCACCCCGCGCGCCGTCACCAACTGTTCTATTACTTCTGCTTAGCCTTAACTTTCGCCCAACGCGCTCTTTGCGCTGCAGCGATTTTGCGTCTTGCCGCAACTGAAAGGGTACGCCGCTTTGGGGCGGCTCCGGTGCTGGCGCTATTCTGACCGGTGCGGCCACCACCCAAAGAAGTTAGCGCCCGGATAGCTGCGTCCAGGCGATCGCGCTCTTGTCTAAGTTGTTGAACAATACTTTCAATGTTTGCCATAGGCGAAAGATTCTAACATGTACATTCCAGACTGTGTCGCAGGCTAAGAAAGTTACAGGACGGTTGTTACTCATGGGTATCTACATCTCATAAAGTAGGCTTATATGAGACGTATGCATGCCTTAGCCCAGTAGTGGAGCGATCACAGCCCTACCGGAGGCAATCTCAATCCATCTCGCGCAACCTGAAGCGGCAGGACGCGTGCGCCGGCGTCGCCAATCGCAGTAGCTACACGGCTGGCGGCTCCCGTTTCAACCAAAAAAATCAGGCACCCGCCTCCGCCCGCGCCGCAGACTTTGGCCGCGCGCCCGCCGTGCTTCCCGGCTACGGAAATCAGTCTGTCGATCAATGGCGTTGTAATACCCGGAGCATTGCTTCTTCGCAACTTCCACTCTTCGCGCAGAAGCCGGCCAACTTCCTCCCACTGACCAGCCACCAGCGCCTGGTGCATGGATATCGCAATGGCGGTAATGCGCTCAAAGTTTCGGAATACACGTTTATCGCCGTTGATATGCGACTTGAATACTTCCCAGTTATTTATTCCGGATTTGCGCGGAGCGCCGGTATAAGCCAGCACGAATCGTGATTCAATCTCTTCCGGCGCAATCGGGATCGCTTCCCGATGTATGCCGTCGGCATCCAGGCGAATGGCGCTCATGCCTCCGTAAAGCGCCGGATAATAATCCTGGCAGCCAGTGGGAACTTCGATGATCTGGGCCTCGACATTCTGCGCGATGACGCGCATTTGTTCGAGGGTCAGATGACGATTGGTGAATCGAGCGAGAGCGGCCGTAGTCGCTATCATCAGCGCCGATGAACCTGAAATTCCGGCTCCCGCCGGCGATTCGGAATCCGTTTCGATCAGGGCGCCTTCTTTGGGTGCAAAAAATTGCAATAGCCGCCCTGCGATGGGAAGCTTGAATTTCTTTCTCGCATTGACTTCATCGAAGCTTTCGAAACTCTCTTCGCGTCCGGTATCAAGTGACCGCAGGTAGATGGTGCGGCCCTTAAGCGGCGTGATTCGGCATGTGGTTAAGATATTGACGGCAAAGTTCAGCGTCATGGCGCCGGGATGGAACAGATATAGCGGCCAAAGATCGATTGTGCCTCCTGCCAGGTCGGCACGGCAAGGCGCCTGAGCAAGAATGGATGGACCATTGATCGCGTAGGTGGTCTTCGACATGTCTTTTGAATTACCAGTGTACCTCGATCAGAGCCAGTTGCCCCGCAGGGCTTCTGGTCGTGGGCTGTGATTCACGCTGGAAGGGCCTGTGTGTGTTTCGCCAGAATCTGAGCACACTCGTGCTCGCAAGGCTGAGAAACAGCATCATAGCCATGGATCAACCTGTTCATGACCGACACCAAGCCCAGAGTATTGTTTGTAGATGACGAGGAAAATATCCGGATCATGCTCGGAATGGTTCTCGAGCGTAACGGGTTTCACGTTACCAGCGTGGGCACCGTTCCTGAAGCGCTCAAACTTATCGCGCAACAGGAATTTGATGTACTCATCGCCGATCTGAATGTCGGCTTCCCGGGAGATGGATTTACGGTGGTAAGCGCCATGCGCCGCACCCGTCCCGGAACTGTCACTTTCATTCTGACAGGTTATCCGGCATTCGATACCGCGCTTGAAGCAATCCGTCTGCAGGTTGATGACTATGTCACCAAGCCCACCGACATTGAGGCTCTGATTGAGAAAATCCGTTCGAAGCTTTCCGGGCAGTCAGAAAAGCACCGCATCAGACCCCGGCGCTTGACCGAAATCATCGCGGAACATTTGCCGGGCATTACTGACGAGTGGCTGCAATTGTGCCGCGCCGACCCGGAACTGGCCGCTATTCGCATCAGCGACGCCGAGCGCAGCGACCACGTGCCGCGGGTCGTTCAACAGGCTTTGGAAATCGCTTTAGGGGCGGGCCTGTCTGATAAAACCGCCACTGCAGCGCGCGATCATGGCATCGTTCGCAACCAGCAGGGTTTCACCGTGCCTCTCCTGATCCGCGAAACCCGCCTTTTGCAGGGCATTATTTCCCACTGCGTGCAGGCAAATTTACTGGCGATTGAGATTAGTCATCTCATCACCGATATGATTTCGGTGAACCAGACTATCCAGGTATTGCTGGAACAGTCGGTAGTTGCATTTCTGGAACAGGACAGGAAGGAAGCTGCCTAGCTTCGGCGGCAGTTCGATGACCCATCGAACGCCTTATGAACCTATATTCAGCGCCCGCTTCATGGTTCCGCGCTCGGCCTGAATTTTTTGCTGCAACAGAGTAATGGAGTAGATCAGTTGTTCGGGCCGTGGTGGGCAGCCGGGTACATAAATATCGACGGGAATGACCTGGTTTACGCTCTGCACCAGCGCGTAGTTGTTGAACACTCCGCCTGAAGTTGCACATGCACCCATCGAAATAACCCATTTCGGCTCGGGCATCTGCTCCCAAAGCTGTCGGATTACCGGCGCCATCTTGTTTGATACGCGGCCGGCGATGATCATCAGGTCCGATTGACGCGGCGACGGCCGGAAAACCTCTGCTCCGAAGCGCGCAATGTCAAAACGCGACGCGCCCATGGACATCATCTCAATCGCGCAACACGCCAAGCCGAAGGTCATCGGCCAGATGGAATTCTTGCGCATCCAGTTGACCACGTTGTCCACCGTGGTGAGCACCACGCCTTCCGGCGTGGGATTGCCGTAGGTAAGCTCTTTGACGACACGCTTCCCTTTTTCAATCTCGACGTAGGGTCCGAAGTCCAGTACGTTTGCCATTGCCTTTATTTTAAACCATTCGATGGAAAAGGTAGGACCCCGCTTTCAGCCCGACTGAAGAGGAAACCTGAGGTTAGCTCTCGGGCGACTCTAATACAAACGGGTGATCTTCGGAAAACCATCGAATCCTGCATCAAAACTCAGAATTCGATCAATGCCGCTCTGTTGCATTACGGCCAAATGCACCGCGTCACGAGCGGAGAGTCTGTTGTACCCAAGCACAATCTGTTTGGCACGTTCTGTCACCGCAAGATCAATGCTCAACACCTCGTCCGCTAAGCCGAGTAAAGCGTCAAAGGCGGGCTGGATTGCGTCTCGGCGGTCAATGGCTGAGTAGCGGTGCAGAATTTCTTGCAAAACCTCAGCATCAGTAACTAGCCGCTGACGTTCAATGATCAATTTTTCCAGAAGGTGTTGGGCTTTGACCTTGTTTGGATGAGAAGCGCCCACCAGGTACATCGGAATATTGGAGTCGATCAAGATCACGAGTCTTGGCCATGTCGGTATCCCGCCTCGATTTCAGCCAGCATGCTCGTAATGTCGCCCGCTGGGTAATCATGTCTTGCAGCTGCCTGGATAACCTCGAGTTTCTTAGAGATGTCGCCTGACGGTTCCCGCCGCCGCGCCAGTTCCAGAGCTTGTCGCACCCACTCGGCGAGAGACAGGTGACGAGACCGCGCCGCACGTTGGATTTCACGGTAGTCAGAATCGGCAAAAATCACTTGAAGCCGTTTAGCCATTCCATGAGTATAATTGACTCATGATGATGAGTCAACTGGGCCTTTTTGGACATTCGCAGCTTTAACTAAGTCCGCCTTGCAACCCCAGTTCTCCCGCGATCCCTTTCAACGCTTCAATACAAAAAGCTATATGCTCCTCAAGCTCCACGCCCAAGCCCCGTGCGCCATTCACGATGTCATCGCGATTCACGCTGCGGGCGAAGGCCTTGTCTTTCATTTTTTTGCGGACGGACTTTGCGTCCACTTCGGCCAGCGACTTCCCCGGTTTGACCAGCGCCACGGCAGTGATGAATCCGGCAAGTTCGTCGCAGGCAAAAAGCGTCTTCTCCATCGGACTATCCCGGGTCACTCCGGTGTATTCAGCGTGCGACATAATCGCGCGGCGGATCTCATCCGAATAGCCGCGTTCTTGCAGAATTTCGTTCCCGCGATACGGGTGATCGTCGAGGCTCGGGTACTTCTCATAATCGAAGTCATGAATCAGCCCGACGGTGCCCCACAGTTCCTCGTCCACTCCAAACTTGCGGGCGTAGGCGCGCATGCAAGCCTCAACCGCCAGCGCATGCTTGCGCAAGCTCTCGGATTGGGTGAACTCAGTAAGAAGGCTCCAGGCGCCGGTGCGATCGATCATGATTTCGCTCACGCTTGTCAATCGTAGCATTCGCGCGCGCCCCGACCAAAGTTGATGCGCTCTGCAACGGCGTGTTGTCTCGCTGCCAAAATCCCGAGTGCGCCTTCGCGCACCAAACAAAAAAGCCCGGCTTTTTCGCCAGGCCTTTTACTGAATGCTGAATGCTGACTGCTGAATGCTGTTTCAGTCCGACCAGGCAAGATATCCGGGCACAACGATGTTCACGATCGGAACAATAGTCAGAATGCCCCACCAGTTCGGCTTGTGCCGTGCTTCGGCTACCGTGAGCCAGCCGGTTATTGACGAGTGAGGCTCATGAAAGCGGATAGGAACCAGTGTGGTATCGGACACCGTGTGGGTCGGACATTCCTGTCCGACGCTCTTGATTTTTGCCCGAATTGCCACAGGTCAGGGTGACGGGTGACCCGCCCTTTCCAACTGATAGTGCCTCCTTGTTTTTAGAATCACGATTCGCGACCCGGTGAGTCTGGGCCCGCACCACAACTCTTCTTACAAACATTTACCGACCGAGGCCAAGCTTTTACAAAACAAGACCGAATTTGTTGCACCCGTTGCCCCGCATACTGCTTCAATGTAATTGGACGAGCAATGCTTCCCTGCCCGCGCCACACGAAGGCCGCGCCGTCAGCAGGCCTTCGCGGGAGGTTTGTATGTCAGCTATTCGCTGTTCGCGTCCTTCCCCTCTAGCCCTCAGCATTGCTTTCACTCTTGCAATCTTTATGTTCGCCACTGCCGCTGCAGCGCAACACTCTCCGCAACTCTCGACCCGGCCCGATGTGCCGGACGATTCGCAACAAATGTCGCCTGATGCAGCGCCCCAGAACGTAACCATCCCCGTCGGCACCCGCTTCGCGCTGGTGCTCACCCATCCGGTGGACAGCAGGACTACTCATCGTGATGATCAGATATTTGCCCAGCTCTCAGCTCCGGTCTTGGTGGACGACCAGGTCATAATCCCAGCCGGAACCTTCATTCAGGGCAGAGTCGAAAAGATGACTCGCCAGGGCAGCCGCGCACTCATCAGTCTGCAATCCGCCTCCATCGCGTTCCCCAATGGCTACGTCGCCCGCATCCAGACGCCCATCGACATCCAAAGCGACGAAGGCACGGCCTTGAACAATCCCAGCGGCGCCGCAAAAGCCGGCATCCTGATCGCGCCCTTTGCCGGCTCCGGAATCGGCGCGCTCATTGGGAGCGCTGCTCATACCACGCAGTCGTCGAGCCTGGGCGGCATGACGATCACCTCGCCCACTCCTAAGGGTCTTGCCATCGGCAGCATCACCGGACTCGCCGCAAGCGCTGCCGTCTCTTTTATTCTCCTCGCGCGCAGCCATCACTTCTACATGGAGGAAGGCTCACCGGTGGAGATGTCCCTTCCCCAACCTGTGACTCTTTCCCAAGCCCAAATTTCGGATTCGAACCGCGCGGCCGCGCAATCTCCGCCGCCGATCATCGCCAGGCGCCCGCCTCCGCCGCCAGTCGCCATCCCCGCCAACAGGGACACTGGCACCTGTTACACCCCAGGCTCCCCCGGAACGCCGGACACATATATTCCCGGCACGCCGCCCATCGGAGACTCGCCCGGAACTCCCGGCACCTATATCCCGGGCACGCCGGCCACTCCGCCGATCCCGCATCCCTGCCCGTAGCAGGCTGAGCCGAGGGGTTGAAGACTGACAATGTCCCGCCTCGCCTCGGCTTTGATATCCTTAACGTCGTGCGGATGATCTGGTGGTTTCTGATCGTGGCCGTAGCTTCCGGAGCAGTGCTGTGGGCGCTGGTATCGTCTTATGTGTGGGTGCGCCAGCGTCTGCGGAATGCGGAAAATCGCCCGCCTCCGCCGGAAGGCGAATCTACCCGTCCCTAGGAGCAAGCATGTCGCAATCTCTTACTCAGGTCGCTGAACGGCGCACTGGCGCATTGGACATAGCGCGACAGGCTGCGCTCGTGGTTGGCGCCAGTTTGTTCGTCGCTGTCTGCGCTCATATTTATTTGCCCCTTCCGTGGACGCCTGTGCCGCTCACCGTGCAGAACCTGGCAGTTCTGCTGGTCGGCCTTTCTCTCGGCAGCCGTCGCGGATTTCTGGCGCTCGCCCTCTACCTTGCCGAAGGCGCGGCTGGGATGCCCGTTTTCAGCCCCACCGGACCCGGTGGAATTGCTCAACTTATCGGCCCGACCGCCGGATATCTGATCGCGTATCCCTTCGTCGCCGCGCTTACCGGGTTTATTTTCGAACGCGGAAAGCAATCCTTCACTCGCGCCGCTTTGGCCGCGATTGCGGGAGAAATACTGCTCTTTGCCAGCGGCATCTCATGGCTTTACATCCTTACGCATTCACTCGCCCGCGCCATCAGCCTCGGACTTTACTGGTTCATCTTTGCCGAGATCATGAAAATCATGATGGCCGCCGGCGCCGTCAACACCTGGCATCGCTTCTTCCCGCGTAGCAATGAAGCGGACATGAAAACCCCGGAATAATCTGCTTTTTGAAAGGGCTCGGCTTGTTTTGAAAGAGCTCGGCTTCAGCCGAGCCGGTCTAACTTCTTCAAATTGTCATTCCGAGCCATCCGCAGCCGCGCTTTCCGCGGTGAGGATGGCGAGGAATCTGCATTTTGTCAACGCCTTCCGCAGCCTTTCACTCGCGCCGCACCGCCTTCGGTGCACTGCAGCTTCAGCAGCCGGGGTCAAGCTTCCGCAATGATTTAGTCATGCCCGCATCGGTCTCTTTGGACTATGAACTGCGACCATGGCCGCCAAGACACCCATCCGCACGTCATCGCAGTCCAGCCCCGCAAGGGGCGACCGAGCTTAGCCCAGCGCTTCAGCGCTGGGGTAGCCGCAAAGATGACGAAGTCCCGTAGGGACGACTGCATGGGCGTGCCGCGGCCTGAGAAGGACACGCCTTGCAGGCTGCGGTAGTTTGGGGTGGCGCAGCGCTTTCAGCGCTGCGCTAAGTGCATCGGTTTTTCTTCGGCTTCCAGCCGCCGTAGCCCCGCAGGGGCGACCGCCAATAGCCCAGCGCTTTAGCGCTGGGTGATTGCGAAAACCACCGAAGTCCCGCAGGGACGACCGAACCCAATCAATGGCACAATAGATTCATGTCCACGCTCGCCACTGCCACTCGCGAAATCACCATCGCCCACAGTCCCGACTCCGACGACGCCTTCATGTTCTACGGCCTCGCCACCAACAAGGTCCAGGTTCCCGGTCTGCGCTTTTCGCACACGCTTTGCGACATCCAGAGCCTAAACCAGAAAGCTATGCAGGCTGACGAAGGCGTTTACGACGTCACCGCCGTCTCTTTTCACGCCTACCCATACATCCAGGACCGCTACGCTTTGATGACTTGCGGCGGCAGCGTCGGCGAAGGTTATGGCCCCATGATCGTGGCTCCGCGGGGGCTCAGCGCGGCTGAGGTCAAACAAAAAGTGATTGCCGTCCCCGGCAAACTCACGACCGCCTATCTCGCGCTACAGTTGTTCGCGCCTGGGATTGAAACCGAAGTCGTTCCTTTCGATGAAATCATTCCCAGCGTCCTGCAAGGCAAATACGAAGCCGGGCTGATCATTCACGAAGGCCAGCTCACCTACGATCGCTCGGGTCTGCACCGCATCGTGGATCTCGGCAAGTGGTGGTTGCAGGTGACCGGGCTTCCGCTGCCTTTAGGCGGGAACGCCATTCGCCGCAGCCTCGGCCGCGAGCTGATTTCGAGCGTCTCGTCCGCTTTGCGTGACAGCATCCAGTATGCACTCGATCACCGCGAAGAAGCGCTGGCCTATGCCATGCAGTTCGCGCGTGACCTGGATCCGCAGATGGCCGACAAGTTCGTCGGCATGTATGTCAACGAGCGCACGCTCGATTACGGGCCCGACGGCAAAGAAGCCATCCGCCGCCTGCTTGACATGGGCCATCGTGCCGGAATTATTCCCATGGAACCGCAGGTGGAGTTTGTCGGCTGACCAATTGCCTTCAGCATGGATAAGAAGCTGACGGCTGATAGCTGAACACTGACAGCTGCGTTTATTTCACTTCCCGCAAGCGAAAATATCGAACCCATGTCCGACGGCACGCTTTCCTTCGCGCACTTCGCGGTTAAAGGCTCTTACGAAACGATTACTCCCCGCGTGAACGAAAATATCGAACCCACGTCCACCGGCACGCTTCCTTCGCGCACTTTGCGATCTTCGCGGTTAAAGGCTTTTACGAAACGCGCAGTTCAAAGCTTTCACGAAACGCCTACTTCACTTCCCGCTCAAACGAGAATATTGGGTCCACATCCACCGGCACGCTCTTCGCTTTATCTAAAGACGCCTGCAGATCCCGCGGAATCACGTCGTATTTCTTGAACCACGCCTCCGCCCTCGCGCGATCCCCCGTGCCTTCGATCTCCAACAATTCTTTAGCTAGGCTTTCAATCTGCGCCGGCATCTTTTCGTAATCCACCACATACTTGCCTGAATCCAGCCGCCGCACGCCGCCATGCTGCAGGTAATAATTGAACTCCATCATCTCCGCCTGCCCGTGCGCTTCGGCTGCTCCAAAGCGCAGCGTCCGAAAATTTCCCGCCACATACGACGCGTAATATTCCTGCAGCTTTTCCTTCGGCAGCACCCCGTGGTCCACCAGCCATTTGAGCGCAAACATTCCGACGACGTCCGCCTTGGCTTCTTCCAGACCGCCATAAATCGGACCGATCGCCTCACGGATACTGATCTTTTCCCCTTTCGCGCGGTGAGCGAAATCCGGCCCCAGCCCGTGGCAGATCTCGTGCATGATCGTGCCCAGCAAATATCCTTCGCCCGAAACCTCCGCCACCTGCTCCGGCAGCATCATGTAGTGCGACAGGGGAATAATCACATAGTTCACCCGCGCATCCATGAAGTTCTTGAAGAACATTTTCTTGCTTCCTTTTTCCGCGTGCACCTTCGGATCGTTCGGTAAATTGTCCGCGACCGCCTGATACCCATGCCCCAGGTCCGCTGTCCGGAACGGCGCATCCACTACCTCCATCGGTGTTTCCAGTCCCTGCTTCGAAGGCCGGTACTCCGCCGCCACCGGCAACGCATCCTGAATGTCGCCGACATATTTCTGGAACGTCTCCATGCGGCGGCTTTCAGCTTCGTCGCGTATCATCACCGCCGCGCCGTAGGTCGCCTTCAATCCCATCAACTCATCGCTGTAGGTCTCATACGGAGCGAAAATGATGTCGATCTTCGGGCGCTTCAGTTCCAGCCACGCAATATCGCTCGCATAATAATTGTCGTTAAGGAGAGCGTCGGCGCGCATTCGCAAGAATTTTGCGAACCCGACATCCGTGCTCAATTCACCCGCGTCTCGCAGATCCTTCGCGGCCGGTTCGAGAAATGACTTATACGCAACGTGATAAGGCACGCCTTCGAGGTCGTTGCCATGCCACCGCACCACCGTCGTCGGACTGTACAATTCCCCCTTCTTATCGGGATGTTGCTTTATATAGTTTTCAATCTCATCGCGGGTAATCCCCTGCGGATAAAAACCCGCTCCCGGAAATTTAGGCTCGGTCCCGACAAAAGGCGTGTTGTTCTCCAGCACATCGAAGCGTGAGCCGTTGATCCACATGTAGCGCCGCAACTCGGCGTCTCGCGGACTTGAACTTCCTACGAGCGACTTATAAAGCTCAAGCCCATCAGGGTCTACTTGTCTCCAGTAAATATCCTCGAGACACCGCGATGCGTCCACTAGCTTCAACACCAACTGTTTTTCGCGCTCGGTGAGCCCGTCAGAATGAAACGGCATCTGCACTTGCCTGAATCGTGCCAGGCGCTGTTTCAGGTCAGGCGCAACTTGCATCTCGGCAGACCGATTCTCGGCTTCTGGTTTTTTTCCTGCGGATTTAGGCTTGCCTTGCGAAACGCCAAGCAGAGACACGAATATTGTTGTTATAACTATCCCTCGATTCATCATTGCTCGGATTCTAGCAGCAAACGTTTTCTCCGCCCGTTCATGACGTGGTTCCCTTTTCTTCCGGCATGCACTTGTGAGTATCATCGCTGTGTATGTGTCCCGCAAATTCATGCACCCATCCCCGCATCGGACATGCATTGCTTATCGACGCCGACGACACGCTCTGGGAAAACAATATTTATTTTGAGCGAGCCATCGCCGACTTCATTTCATTCCTGAATCATCGCGAGCGCACTCCCTCCGAAGTTCGCGAAATTCTCAATGATGTCGAACGCGATGCCATCATCACCCACGGCTACGGATTGCATAGCTTCGCGCACTCGCTGATCAAGACCTTCGAGCAGCTTTCGGTCGAACCGCTCACCCCCGCGCTGCACGAAACTATTCACGGATTTGCCCACACCATAGCCGCACAACCGGTGCGGCTTCTACCGTGCGTGCAAGAGACGTTGCAATATCTGGCTGACAAGCATGCGTTGATTCTGGTCACCAAAGGCGACTTGCAGGAACAATCCGGAAAAGTAGAACGTTCGGGGATGAAAAAATATTTTCGCGGAGTGGAAGTCGTCGCAGAGAAAGATTCGGCGATTTATCGCTCAGTCGTCGCTAGGCATGGCTTGCAAACCGACCGCACCTGGATGATCGGCAACAGTCCCAAGTCCGACATCAATCCCGCGCTGCGCGCCGGTATCAACGCGGTCTTCATCCCCCACGATGACACTTGGATTCTCGAGCACGAAGAACTGGATCAGCCCGAATCAACCAAGCAACTGCTGCTATTAAAATCCTTCGCCGAACTGCAATCACATTTCTAGTCGAGCCATGTGGGCACGGACCATCTGGGCACGGACATTCCTGTCCACCGGCCGTGTGGGGGCGGACATTCCTGTCCGTCCATGTCGAGCGTAGCTCGACATTCCCATCCTTGTGCCAAGCCCCGCAAAATATCTCTTCGCAAACTTTGCGTTCTTCGCGGTTAAAAGCTCTTCCTGAAAACCTACTCCTTCGGCCCATCCGCTTTCAGCCGTTCCAACGCCTTCTGCGCATCCACTGCGAACGGCCCATGCGGCAAAATCTTCAAATAATCCTGGTAATGCGTCATCGCCTCTGACCCATTTCCCGTCTTGTCCTGGCACTCGGCCAATCGATAGGTTGCCAACGCGTCATTCGGCTTGTAGACCAGCGCCTCCTTATACCGTTCCAGCGCCGCCCGATAATTCTTCCGCTTGTAATAAAAATCCCCGACCTCCACGTCCTTCGCCGCTTTGTGGGGGTCCCACGCATGCATTTCCTGGACATCGGTGTCGGCATCCTCGGCGTCCATTACCACCGTCCCGCTCTGCGGATGCTTCTTATCGTCTCCCGCCGGAGGACTCAGGTCGACTCGCGTGTCCTTGCTCGAACTTACCTCCGCCTGCCGCTCCCGCTGCGTGGACGAATCCCGCCTTGCCGGCGCATCCTGCTGCGATGAAGACTCCTGCTGATCTTTTCCCTGGTCCTGGGACGCCGGCGCGTCATTTTGCTGGCCGAACGTGCTCATCGCAAAACACACGATCCACACGAACAACGTAAGTCTGATGAATCGAAGCATGCGAATATTCTATCGAACCCTGACTGCCCCCGATTTTTTAGGATGCGCCCCAATCTCGAATCGATGTCACTTGACTCGGTGTCATTCCGAACCGCTCCAGCCATCAAAGCGAAGCTTCGCTTTGCGTCCTCCGCCTCCTTTGCGGTTAAAAGCTCTTAAAAAAAGACAAAAAAGGCCGCTCTTTTCAGAGCGGCCCATTGGCGAAGTCCTCCGGGGAGGAGGGAAAACTTTACATCGAAGGCGGAGCTGATCCGTTCGCACTCGGCTGCGCACCTTCGGCGGTATTCGTCATCAAACGGATATCCACACGGCGGTTGGCGGCACGGCCATCACGGCTCTTGTTGTCCTGCACCGGCTTGTCTTTGCCCAATCCGATGAGGTAAATCTTGTGCGGCGGAATGTTGTACTTCTCGCCCAGATACTGGATCACCGAGTTTGCGCGGCGCTCGCTCAGAGCGTAGTTATAGTCCGCCGGCCCAACCGAGTCCGTTCCACCTTCGACCGTGATGATATAGCCCTTGGTGTTCGGGACTGCGGATCCAAGCTTGTCGAGTTCGGCCTTCGCGTCCTTGGTCAGAAAATCCTTGTCGAAGCCAAAGTGGACCGCACTCTCGCTCACTATGCGATAGTTGTCCAGATTGGCAACGGCATTTGAAAGCACATCAACCCGGTGCACAGCGTTGTCAGCAGACGTCTGCGCCTGCGCTGCCGATTGACCTGCGGCTTGCGCCTTCTGGTCGGCGGCGGCGGCGGCCGCGTTCACCTGTTGAATGCCGGCCTGGGCACGCGCATCAACGTCCTTGATCGCTTTCGAGTTCTGCGCCGTCAAGTCGTCGAGTTCGTTGGTTTTGTTGATCAGTGGCGTGGTCTGCTGTTTGACGTAATTTTTGCTGGCGCAGCCGACCGTCGCCGCCATGCTTGCTGCCAGTGCAATGACTAAAGAAGCGCGATTCATACTTGGAGGACTCCTTCCTCACTCTGATTTTTGAACCTGGGCGTCAGAGTTCAAATTCTGCCGCCTGGGATGACGCGCCGTGCGCGTCGTACAAAATCTGGGTAAAACTTTCGGGTCTCTCCTTCTCGCCGATTTCTGCGAGAAGCCGAAACCATCAACACACCCGCTGTGAACATAAGCACGGTTGATGCCAACCGTTCGGAGTGACCAATCACACCGTAAATTACTCACTCCGAAAGGCTTAGATGCCTATCCAGTATATTCCCGATGCCTTCATATCAGTCAGAGTTGAGGAAAATTTTATACAGTGCGGCAAAAAACAGTGACCGCCCGCCACAGCCCTTGGGGGGACAGACCCCCGGCTCTCAATCGAATCTTGTGGGCACAGCCGCCCTCGGGCTGTCCACAGACTGCTGTCCACAGACTCATGTGGGGGCGGACATTCCTGTCCGTCCATGTCGAGCGTAGCTCGACAAACCCACCCCAGCCCTTGTGGGACAGCCGACCCGGCTGTCCGGCCGAGCAGAGGTCCGCGAATCCATCCATTAAAATAGAAGCGACTCCCAATGGACCTACAGCAGAAAATTCCCTCCATCCCCGCCCAGCCTGAAGCACCCCAGGAAGGGGAGACAGCTGCGTGGAGGCGCCTTCATTGCCTGGGCAGAAAACATCGAATTGTTCTGATTCCCTTGGCACTTCTGGGTTGCTCTCCTTTCACTGGTAGTCTAGCCGCGCAAGACTCCCGTCCTAGGGTCCAGTCCGACAACGCCGCAAGCGCACAGACACGTAAAGCGGATTCCGTACCGAACCCCGACATGTCTTTCAGAGACATTGCGTCTGAGGTTGGAGTCACAACCATACCCAATTCCCGGACTGACCGGCGTTATGTCCTGGAAACGACGGGGGGCGGCGGGATCGCCCTGTTTGACTGTGACAACGACAATAAGTTGGATATCGCGGTAGTCAATGACACTACGATCGAGGAATACCGTGCAGGCGGAGACCTGATGATTACGCTGTACCACCAGGACGGCAATTCATCCGCGATCCATTTCACCGACATAACCAAGTCTTCCGGCTTAACCGTCCGTGGGTGGGGCATGGCAATTGCAGTCGGCGACTACGATAACGACGGCCTCCCCGACTTATACGTGACCGGCTACGGCCACAACGTGCTCTACCGCAATCTCGGAAACTGCAAATTCGAGGACGTGACCACGAAAGCCGGGGTGCAAGCCGGAGGTTTCAGCACTGGGGCCGCGTGGGCTGATTATGACCGCGACGGGAATCTGGACTTATTCGTCGCGCGTTATGTAAAAACCGATGTAAATCATCTTCCTGATCCGGCGCGGGATTTTCGCGGCTACAGGGGAGTGTTGTTCGAATTGCCTGACAGGATGGAGGGAGAAACCGACATCTTGTTCAGGAATCGAGGGGACGGTACTTTCGAAGACGTCTCCAAAAAAGCAGGAGTAGATGATCCCGGCAAACTTCATGGAATGGGCGTGGCTTGGGGCGACTATGACGGGGATGGCTGGCCCGACCTCTACGTGACCAATGATTATGGGGCAACCTTCATGTACCACAACCGGCACGACGGAAGTTTTAAAGACGAGGGGATGCTTATGGGCGTCGCTGTGGGGCCAGACGGGCGAGGCTACGGGAACATGGCAGCCGATTTCGGCGATGTTGAGCGGGATGGCAAGCTCGACTTATTTGTCACCCGCGCTGACGATCAACCCGCCAGCCTCTACTCGAATCAGGGCGACTATTTCATAGACATCGCCCGCGAATCGGGTATCGCGACCCCGACCAAGGCGCCGGTGAAATGGGGGACCGGATTGGGTGATTTCGACAACGACGGGTGGCTCGACATACTCGTGGCTAACGGCAGCTTTTCCTCGTTGCTGGACACGCTCCCCAAAGACTATCGGTTTGCGGAGCCGATCCAACTCTTTCGCAACCGCGGAAGTCTCACTTTTGAGGATGTGGCCGACGAGGCGGGACTCAATGCCGGGACGCTGTATTCCAGGAGAGGAACGGCGTTCGGGGACATTAACAATGATGGGAAGCTGGATATGGTCGTCTTCAATGTTGACGCTCCGCCGTCTGTGTTTCTGAACGAAACCAAGAACTCAAATCACCGCGTTCTCCTTCGGCTGATCGGGACGAAGAGCAACCGCGGCGCCATCGGTGCCAGGGTCCGTGTCACCACCTCCAAAATGTCGCAGATCGATGAGGTCCACGCCGGTGGCAGTTACAATTCGACCAGCGACACCCGGCTCCACTTCGGGCTCGCAAACGAGGCGACGATAAACAAGATAGAAGTTTTTTGGCCAAGTGGTTTACGGCAGGAATTTGACGACATTCAGGCTGACGCCATTTACGAGATCAAGGAAGGCGAGCCCATTCGAAAGACCATGCCATTGCCGCCTTTATGAGAATCACCTACCTGCATTCACATGCAGTAAGCGTATGCTGAGTTCGAGCGGGGGAGGACCATACTAGGTTTTTATCGTTCCCTGTCTCAAGCGCCCGAAAAAGAAACGGTGCCAGGCCGCACGCGCCCTCCCCACGAAATGAACCGCTTGGGATCCATGAGTGGCGATCCTCATCAGCCGACTGCGTCTCTAAGCACCCGTCTTTAATTCATCCACTAAAATAGAAGCTCCCCGATGGATCTGCAGCAGAAAATCCGTTCCATCCCTGCCCAACCCGGCGTGTACCTGTACAAAAACGCCGAAGGCGAGATCATCTACGTCGGCAAGGCCAAGAGCCTGCGCCACCGGGTCAGTTCCTATTTCCACGAAGGCCGAGTCGCCGACGCCAAAACTGGAACTCTGCTCCGCGAAGCCGTGGATGTCGATTACATCGTCGTCGCCAACAATAAAGAAGCTCTCGCCCTCGAAAACCACCTTATCAAGCAGAAGCAGCCTCGCTTCAACATCCTGCTACGCGACGACAAGACTTACCCTTACGTCAAGCTCACGTTGGCCGACCGCTATCCCCGTGTGTACGTTACCCGCCGCCTGAAGAAAGATGGCAGTGTTTACTACGGCCCTTACTTCCCTGCCAACCTCGCTTACCGGATCGTTGATCTAATCCACCGCAGCTTCCTGGTTCCCTCCTGCAACGTTGATTTGAATCGCTTTCATCCGCGGCCCTGCCTTCAGTACTACATCGGACGCTGCCTTGGCCCCTGTGTCGAAGGCCTGACCACGCCGGAGATCTACCAGGAAGCCGTACGCGATGTGAAACTGTTTCTTGATGGCAAACAAGGCGAGCTGACCAAATCTCTGCGCGAACGCATGGCCCGCGCTGCCGACTCTCAGGAGTTCGAACGCGCCGCCAAATACCGTGATCTGATTTCGACCGTCGAGCAGCTTCAAGAGAAACAACGTATCGCCGCCGCCGAAGGCGACGACGCCGACGTCTTCGGCTATCACTACGAGAACGGCATGCTGGCGGTTAACCTGTTTCACATGCGCGGCGGCCGCGTCCTTGATCGCCGCGAATTCTTCTGGGAAGACCTGCCGGAGTTGGAACTTGGCACAGACCACGTAGGGGCGGGTGCCCCCACCCGCCCGGTCGAGCAAAGCTCGATCAGCAATGGCCATCTGGGGACGGGTATTCCTGCCCGTCCGGCGGAGCGCAGCTCCGCAGAAACAGACCACGTAGGGGCGGGTGCCCCCACCCGCCCAGTCGAGCAAAGCTCGACAGAGAATGTCCGCGAGCAGAGCTCGACGGCTTTCTCCCCCTCCCAATTCTTCTCTCAATTCCTTACTCAGCTCTACATCGGACAGCCCTACATCCCTCGCAACGTCTATGTCCCCGTCGATTTCGAAGATCGCGACGCACTGGAAGAGGTCCTCTCTGAACAACTCGCCGGTGAAGGGGGGCGCGCCACCCGCGTCCACATCACCGTGCCCTCCCGCGGAGACAAACGCTCACTGATCGACCTTGCCGGCAACAACGCCAAGCAGCTTTACGACCAGCGCTTCCGCGTCATGAAGCCCAATGCCCGTGCCATTCAAGAGGCGCTTCAGGACGCCCTCGCTCTTCCTGAACCCCCGAAGCGTATCGAGTGCTTCGACATCTCTCACATTCAGGGTGCCGAGACCGTTGCGTCCATGGTCGTGTGGGAAGACGGCAAGATGAAGAAATCCGACTATCGCAAATTCATCATCCGCTCGGTTGATGGCGTGGACGATTTCGCCTCCATGCGCGAAGTGGTCACCCGCCGGTACAAGAGAATTCAAGACGAAAAAAAGCCCATGCCGAGCCTGATCCTGATCGACGGCGGCCTCGGCCAGCTGCACGCCGCCGCCGATGCGCTCGGTTCATTGCAGATCATCAATCAGCCGCTCGCTTCCATCGCCAAGCGCGAAGAGATCATCTACGTCTGCGGGCAGGAGAACGAACCGATCGTCCTCGATCATCACAACCCCGTCTTGCACCTTGTGCAACTCATTCGCGACGAAGCCCACCGCTTCGCTGTCACCTTCCATCGCAAGCGCCGCCAGATACGCGACCGCGCCACCGAACTTCGCGAAATCCCCGGCGTCGGCGATCGCACCACCCGCCGCCTGCTCCAACACTTCGGTAGCCTGCAAGCCGTCAAGCACGCCGACGTCGCCGCTCTCTCCGCCGTCGTCACCAAGACTCAAGCCGAAGCCATCCTCGAACACTTCCAGAAATAGCTTTCACCACCGACCACGCGAGGCCTCCACCGGCCATGTGGGGACGGGCATTCGTGCCCGTCCGGGCGGAGCAAAACTCCGCAACGATAGACCACGCAGAGGCGGACGCCCTCGTCTGCCCAGTCGAGCACAGCTCGACCAATCTCCAGCTGGCCATGTGGGGACGGACATTCTTGTCCGTCCGGGCGGAGCAAAGCTCCGCAAGAATGATCCAGCCCGTGGAAGATCCCGCGCACTGATGCCTTCTCAACCCTCAACTGCAATTCAACGCCAAGAGCTTGTATCGGGGCACGGCTTCAGCCTGCCGCAAACTACATCGACGAATTATTTCCGCTCGTGTTACATTCCGAACTCATGAGCTTTCGACTCAGTTATTGCTCGACTACCCTCCTAATCTTTCTCACAGTTGCTTCCTCCGCCCAGGACCGACACACTGCCCGCTCCATGGTCATCAGCGAGTATGGAATCGTTGCCACCACGCATGTTCAGGCTTCGCAAGCCGGCGCCGAAGTCCTGCGCAAGGGCGGCTCCGCCGTGGACGCCGCCATCGCTGCCAACGCAGTTCTCGGCGTGACTGAGCCGATGATGAACGGAATTGGCGGTGACCTTTTCGCCATTTATTGGGACGCCAAATCCGGCAAGCTCTACGGTCTGAATTCAAGTGGATGGGCCCCGCAAGCCCTCACGCTCGAACATATGAGGGCAAAGGGCGCGACCAAGATGCCGCTCAATACCATTGACGCGGTCACCGTTCCCGGAGCGGTCGCGGGGTGGAGCGCTCTGCATGATCGCTTCGGAAAACTGACATGGAAAGAACTTTTTGGCCCTGCAATTTTTTACGCCGATCACGGCTACCCTGTCCCCGAACTGATTCACGGATTCTGGAGCGAAGCTCCGGAGATTTTCGCGCATGACCCGGAAGGTCAACGGGTGTATTTGCCCAACGGCAAAGCCCCCGCCATCGGCGAACTCTTCCGCAATCCCGATCTCGCAAAGGCCCTGCGCGCCATTTCGCAGAACGGCGCCGGGGCCTACTACAAAGGTGAAATAGCGAAAGCGATACTGAGCACCTCGCAAGCCCTCGGCGGAACCATGTCCGCCGACGACCTTGCCGACTTCAGACCCGAATGGGTTGAGCCGATCTCTACCACTTATCGCGACTGGACCGTTTACGAGCTGCCCCCCAACGGCCAGGGCATGGCTGCGCTCGAAATGCTGAACATTATGGAGACGTCGCCCGCTTCTCCCGATGGGCCGCTCAGCGTGGCCGAGCTGCACAAGAAAGTTGAAGCCATGAAGCTTGCCTATGCCGACCTCGAACGCTACAACGCCGATCCACGTTTCGCTAAAGTTCCAGTTAAAGGACTGCTCTCGAGGGACTACGCTAAAGAGCGCGCCATGCTCATCGATCCGAACCGCGCCAACTGCAACGTTACCTACGGCACTCCGCACAGCGACACAACGTATCTCACCGCGGTCGACCGCGAAGGCAACATCGTTTCCCTGATTCAAAGCAATTACGAAGGCTTCGGCTCGGGCATCACCGTCCGCGGCATGGGATTCGTGCTGCAAGATCGCGGCGCTTTGTTCTCGCTTGATCCCAATTCTCCCAACGTCCTTGCGCCGCACAAGCGTCCCTTCCACACCATCATTCCGGCTTTCATGCAACGTGGAGATCAGCACATCGGCTTTGGCATCATGGGAGGCGCCAACCAACCCCTGGCGCACGCGCAATTCGTTTCGAACGTTGCCGACTACGGCATGAATCTCCAGCAGGCGCTGGAAAACGCGCGCTTCACCGTGCACCCCGACCGCGGCTGCAATATCTTTATCGAGTCTCGAGTGAAATCGGATGTTCGCGAGAAACTCACTTCCATGGGCCACAACCTGCACGTCACAGAGGAATACTCAACACGCATGGGGCGCGGCAACGCCGTGATGCACGATTCCAAGACCAAGATGAATTATGGAGGTTCCGATGCCCGCGCCGACGGCTCCGCCGAAGCCGAGCCGCCGCCATCATGGAAGTGAGCTCGTCACCGCTGGCGCGGGGACTGATACTCAGCGGGCCGTGTGGGGACGGACATTCTTGTCCGTCCATGTCGAGCGCAGCTCGACCAACTAGCCACTGAGGTCTTCTCCTGAAAGCCCGAGCCTGCCTTCAGGCACGATCTCCCTCACAAAATCCGCTGAAAAATGCTTCGCAAATTCCCGTGCCCGCTCGATGGGCGTCTTCTCGCTCCGCAGCAGAGCAATCTGCACTTCCCGCCGCTGTGCCCAGTTTCGATGCCCGCTTGCCAATTCAAACAATATTGCTGGGGCTCTCGGCTTCATCAACGCCTGCACCACCAGTGCTTCAGTGATCCGCGTGTTGTCAAGCGCAGGTTCAATCACCCGCCGTTTCGCGTCTTGCAGTAATGCTCCTGCCACTCTTCCCGACCCCCGCTTCGCCAGCGAAATTTTCTCCCCTAATGAGAGTGACTCCGCACGCGCCACCATCTGTTCTTCCGCCGCCCGTTTGACGTCCGCCGCCACGGCAGGTGTAAGCGTCACCTGCATCAGATCGAACGTAAACATCCGCCTTAACAGGGGAATAGAAACGTGTCGTGGCGTCCTCGGATGTCTCACAATCGCGAGCGCGACCTTGCGGTTCTTCGCCGCCACTGCGCTCTTCGCCAACCCGGATATCTCTGCAGCACTGACGTCCGCGCGTTGCAACTCCGCCAGCGCAAGATCTTCAGACAACTCCGAAGCTTCAGCAGCCTGATCGTAGCCTTGAAGCGCACCCGCTTCCGATTGCACACCAGCCCCTGTCACTTTCCCCGAATTGGACCCTTCTTTCAATTTCACCCCACCCGAGACAACTTTCCAGCTTCCGAGATGCGCAAGCACCGCTCCTTCAGGATTTACGTTGCGACTTTTCCCTCTTGATTTTTCCTCTTGATTTCCTCTGTGAGTTTCCTCTGTGCCCCTCTGTGCCCTCTGTGGTTAAAAGGCTTTCCGATCACCGCTTATGCCACACCCCGAACTCTCGCCGCGCTATCTCCAGTGCCCCCAGTGCGGGATCGACTTCCGCATCGACGCACTTGGCCCCTGGACACAACCGGCTCAACTCGGCCTGAAATGCCTCCTTCACCAGCACGCTTCCTGCAAATACTCCTCCATGCATCGCAACCGAAACATGCTCCGATTCTAGAAACAGACGCCCGATTACAATTTCTACCGTCGCCGCCAACTCCACGCCGGCTCGCTCAAGCACTTCGATCGCCGCCGCGTCGCCCGACTCCTCTGCCGCGAGCACCACAGGATACAGTCGCGCAAACTCCGGCACGGGATCGGAATTCGCCTTCACCGCCAGGTCATGCACGCTTCTGACCTCGAGTGCGCGCATCAATTCCCGCAACAACCCAGAGTCCGCGCCACGATCATACTCGCGCAACGCCGCCCCAATCGCTTGCGCGCCAATCCAATGTCCCGAGCCCTCATCGGAAATCAGCCGCCCCCAGCCTCCCGCGCGCGCCGCCTCCCCGCGATCATTTCTTCCATACGCGATCGCCCCCGTCCCGGCAATCATGATCACTCCCGCTCCGCCGCCAAACGCGCTTTCCAGCGCAATTTCCATGTCGCCGATGACTTCAATCGCGCCGCCCACAAGTTCGATCAGCACGCGCTGCACCACGCTTGCGACTCCGTCATCCGCAGCGCCCGCAACTCCCGCGCACGTCCGCGCAATCTGCTGCGGAGACACTCCCGCCAGCACACACGCCTCATGAATTGCCGCCGAAAGTGAATCGCGCGCGCAAGCTTCTCCCACCCGCACGATATTGCAGCCGGAGCCGCTGCCCGTCGCCAAAACTGATTTTTCGTTACCGATGACGCAGCGGGTCTTGGTGCCCCCGCCGTCTATTCCTAGAAAAAATGGCACGAGGAGATTTTAATCGCCGCTGCGCGAAAAGCTATTCACCACTGAGACACGGAGTCACAGAAAAAGCGAGAAAGACAAATGAAAAAAGAGAAAAACTTGTGGCTGGGAGATCTCGAGGTCCTTTATCTCTCTGTGCCTCTGTGTCTCTGTGGTGAATAGGTTCAGCGAAAGTTACTGCGCTCGCACCACCAGCGTCCCCGCGATCATGTCATGCAGCGCCTGCTTCCGCGCTGTGAAACCGGCCATGATGTAGCCGATGAACAAGATCATGCGGGAGAGAAGCTTGGCAAAGAATCTTCCGCTGGCGCGCGCGAAGGAAATCCGCTGGCCTCTTTCGTCAGTCACCTTCAACCCCAGCGCCATCTTCCCCAGTGTGGCCTGCTTTGAGGAACTTTCCAGGCTGGCTTCGTAAATCCATCCCGCGAAAATGAATAGAGACCAGATCACAATCCCACGCACCAGGTGAATGCCGACCCCCGGCATGTTTACCTGATTACCGGCGGCGCCGATCATCAACGCCAGAATTCCAGAGATTGGCCATACCACAATTCCCAAAGCCAATGCATCAATAATGACCGCAACAAAGCGAATCCAGAAGCCGGCGTAATGCGTGGGCGCCGCATATGCAGTCTGGGGAGGTGCGGGTGGAGGATACGCCGCTGGCACATAGGCCGGGGCGGCTGTTGCGGCGTGGGCGTCGGCTGGCCCCTGGGGCCCTGGGCTGACCTCATTCGGCGTCACGGTTGCAGTCTGTTCAGGTCCGAAGGGAGTTCCACAATTGGCGCAGAACTTCGCCAGCGCGGAATTCTGGGTGCCGCAACGGTTGCAATAGATCACGTCAGCCATGAGCGGAGAATATAAATTGGCTCTGCTTGGTTGTAAAGCGTAGCCCGAGCGTTTCTGATGGCTGAAAGCTGAGGGCTGACGGCTGGAACTCTACCGCGGCGTCCACTGCGGATTCGCCGTGAAAAGCCCGTTAACCACGCATATCTGGTATGCAACGAAAATCCCGAAGGCCAGACTCAGGACACCCGAGGCAAGCGCGATACGCCGCAGAAAATTCTGACCGCGCGCAAGGTGGAAGGCGGAAGCAATGCTCATGGTGATGACCATCATTCCGGCGATGGTGCCGATGCCGAATACCAGTAAATAGGCGATGGCCCAGCGCGCATCCCTGATTGTCGCCAGCACCAGCAGGGCAACGGCGGCCGATCCGGCCAACCCATGAACGATTCCGATCATGAGCGGACGCAACGGCCGGTAGGCCGTAAACCGCATCATCACCCGATCGATCCGCGCAAGCGGCGTTTCATCCCCGGCGTGGGGGTGCCCCTCCGGCGTATGACTATGCGGATGGGTGTGAATGTAGTCGCCGTGCGCATGATGATGCGAGTGAACCTGGGCGTTTGCCGTCTGCACGGGCGCAGGCATGGAGCGGAAGAAGCTGCTCACGTTAAACAATCCCAGCACGATAAGCATGGCTCCAACTGCCAGTTCCATGCTCAGACCGATCCGCGGCGGGATGACCAGCCCAAACAAAATGATGGCTGCGCCGACCACAAAAATCGTGAGCGTATGGCCGACGCCCCAGAACGCGCCGATCCATGCTGATTTTGAAACCCGGCGCTCACGGCTCACGATCGTGGTCACAGCAATCACGTGATCGGGATCCGTCGCGTGCCGCATCCCGAGAAAGAATCCCAGCGCAATGATGGAAAGAAAGCTGATCATTCGCTACTACTCACTTCCAGCCGACCTGCCAATCCCCTTAAATTGTCATTCCGAACCGTCCGTAACCGCGCCTGCCGCGGTGAGGATGTTGAGGAATCTGCATTCATTGCGTTTTCTACAGCGGTTCAGTCGTGCGTTAAATGTGACGGCATTACCTTCCAACTCTGCCTCGGATGCCTCCAACGCTGAACCCAGGAGATCAACGTGGAAGAGCGGCCATTCATGGCCGCGCAAGCATAACCCTCACTTGAGGGCTTTAGCCCCTGCTAATGTGACGGCATTACCTTCCAAATTCTGCCTCGGATGCCTCCAACGCTGAACCCAGGAGACCAACGTGGAAGAGCGGCCATTCATGGCCGCGCAAGCATAACCCTCACTTGAGGGCTTTAGCCCCTGCTAATGTGACGGCATTACCCTCCAACTCTGCCTCGGATGCCTCCAACGCTGAACCCAGGAGACCAACGTGGAAGAGCGGCCATTCATGGCCGCGCAAGCATAACCCTCACTTGAGGGCTTTAGCCCCTGCTAATGTGACGGCATTACCTTCCAACTCTGCCTCGGATGCCTCCAACGCTGAACCCAGGAGACCAACGTGGAAGAGCGGCCATTCATGGCCGCGCAAGCATAACCCTCACTTGAGGGCTTTAGCCCCTGGTGACGAAAACGCGATAGCTACCCGTGCCCCAACTCTTTCACAATATTGCTGACAAACACTTTCGCGTCGCCGAACAACATCAACGTCTGGTCCATGTAATAAAGAGGATTATCAATCCCCGCAAATCCCGGGTTCATGCTGCGCTTGATGACCATTACTGTGTGCGATCTCTCCACATCCAGCACCGGCATCCCGTAAATCGGGCTAGACTTGTCCGTCTTCGCGGCCGGGTTGGTCACGTCATTCGCCCCGATAATCAATGACACATCCACCTGCGGAAAATCGCCATTGATATCATCCATCTCCATCAGGCGATCGTACGGAACATCGGCTTCCGCAAGCAGGACGTTCATATGTCCAGGCATGCGGCCCGCCACCGGATGAATCGCAAACCGCACATCCACGCCGCGCTTGGTGAGCGCGTCATACAACTCTCGGACTTTGTGCTGCGCCTGCGCCACTGCCATGCCGTATCCGGGCACCACCACTACCCGGCTTGCCGCCGCCAGAATTCCCGCCGCCTCCTCTGGTGACGCGCTCTTCACTGGCCGCGCTTCCTGCACCCCTGCGGCCGCTGGCGCGACCTGACCAAACGCTCCGAACAGAACGTTGGTAAACGATCGGTTCATCGCCTTCGACATAATCACCGAAAGGATGAAGCCCGAAGAACCATCAAGCGCCCCTGCAACAATCAGCAGCTTGTTGTTGAGAACAAAGCCCATTGCCGCCGCCGACAGTCCGGCGTAAGAATTCAGCAGTGAGATCACCGTCGGCATATCCGCGCCGCCGATCGGGATCACCAGCATCACGCCAAACACCAGCGCAATGCCGACCATCACCGGATACAAATGCGTCGCCCCGGGATTGCGCACCAGACAAACCGCAATGCCAATCGCCACCACCAGCATCGACAGATTGAAAACGTTCTGTCCTTTAAACGTGATCGGCCGTTGCGGCAGCACTTCCTGCAGCTTGCCTGCCGCCATTAAGCTGCCGGTGACAGTCAGCCCTCCGAGAATCACCTCGCAGCACAGCACCGACATCTTGAACGCGGGGATGTTGGGCGTTCCGAGGTAATACTCCGCCGTGCCTACCAGCGTGACGCAAAACGCGCCGAACGCATGACTTAATGCGGTCCGCTGCGGTACCGCTGTCATCTGCACCAAACCGAGGGGGGCGCCGATCGCCGTACCGATTCCCAGCGCCAGAAAAATCCAGCCGTAGCTGATGGCGATGTGCTCGATCTTACCTTCAACCCCAAGCTGCAGCAGCGTGCCGCCGATGGCCAACACCATGCCGATTTCGCCGGCCAGAATTCCGCGCCGCGCCGTCGGCGGCGCATTCATCCACCGGAGCGCAAGAATAAAGAGCGCGCTCGCAATCAGATAAATCAGCCCGATGAAACTTTGACTGCCGAGGAATTCGCTCATTATTTGGCTGCGCTCTCAGTGCCCGCTTTTGCCGGACGGCTCGACTTGAACATCTTCACCATGCGGTCGGTAATCAGGAATCCGCCAACGATGTTGCTGGTCGCCGCAATCACCGCCAGTATTCCCAGCACGAATGCCAGCTTGCTCTCATGCCTGCCCACCAGCACAATCGCACCCACGACCGCGATGGCATCGAGCGCATTCGTGATCGACATCAACGGTGTGTGCAGCAGCGGAGAGATGCGTTTGATGACCTCAAACCCAATAAACCCCGCCAGCATGAACACAAACAAACCATCAACTAATGCAGTTCCCATTGATCAATCCTGTTTTCTTTGCGTGCTTTGCGTTCTCTGCGGTTAAAACCTTTGACTTCGCTAACCAGCAGCCACTGCGGTTGCCCCACCCTTGTCGCGTTCTTTGCGACAGGGTGGGTATTTTGACTTCGGATTGGCAGTGCTCAGTTATCACTAACCCCAGGCACTTCCACACGAACTGACAACTAACAACTAGCAACTGCTTCACGCTCCCAGCCCCAGCATCTCTCTCACCCTGGCATTCACCACTTCCCCGTCTTTGGTCAGCAGAGTATCGTGAATAATGTCGTCGCTCTCTGCGGGACGCACCTGCCCATCCTTCACCAGGTTCTGGAGAAATGAAGTGAGATTCCGGGCATACACCTGGCTGGCGTGATAGGGCGCAGTGCCTGCGAGATTGATCGGCCCAAGAATCGTTACGCCATGCGCGACCACTGATTCTCCGGCGCGCGTCAACTCACAGTTCCCGCCACGCTCCGCCGCCAGATCCAGAATCACCGAACCCGGGGCCATGCCTTTCACCATCGCCTCGGTCACCAGGACCGGCGCCTTCTTTCCCGGAACCACCGCCGTCGTAATCACGGCGTCATTTTCCGCAATGACTTTGCCCAACAGCTCGCGCTGCTTCGCGTAAAACGCTTCGTCCTGCGCTTTCGCGTATCCGCGGGCATCCTGCGCGTCTCCAGTTTCGAGCGGCAACTCCACAAATCTTCCGCCTAAACTCTGTACTTGCTCCTTCACCGCGGCACGGACATCGTAAGCGGACACCACCGAACCCAACCTCCGTGCAGTCGCGATCGCCTGCAATCCCGCGACGCCCGCCCCGATCACCAGCACACGCGACGGCGTGATCGTTCCCGCCGCCGTGGTCATCATCGGAAAAATTTTCGGGAGGGCGTCCGCAACCGCAATTACCGCTTTATACCCTGCGATCGAAGCCATCGACGACAACGCGTCCATGCTCTGGGCGCGTGTGGTGCGCGGCATCAACTCCACAGCAAATGCAGTGGCGCCGGTTTGTGCCACCTGCTGCACCGTTTCTGCCGACGCCAGCGGCCGTAGAAATCCAATCAGAATCTGCCCGCGCCGCAGCAGCGGCAAGTCCTGTGCGCCGTTCTTATCGTTCGCGCCATGGCTGAGCACCTGAGCAATAATGTCCGCTTGCGCAAACACCGCAGCCCGGTCCGGCAGGACCTTCGCGCCTTTTTCCTGATATTGCGCATCCAGATATCCTGCCGCTACACCCGCGCCCGCTTCGATCGCGACTTCCAGCCCAGCTTTCGCCAGCATGGGAACTACGACCGGCGTCAGCGCAACTCGACGCTCTCCGGGATAAATTTCTTTCGGAACTCCTACGATCAATCGCTCATCCTTTCGAGGAACGGAAATTCTACCCGTAAACTCGGAACATTAAAAGTAATCGGCAAAACCCTGCATTTCACCACTTTTTCCTGACGGCTGATGGCTGACAGCTAACGGCTCCATTGCGAAATTCCATTTCGGTCACTTAAAGCGAAAACAATTTCTGCGCATGAATCCCAATCATGACAATCTCCATCTATAGCAAAGACTAAAACATCCAACGCACTAAATATTCGAAAGAAGGATCCTTCATGCCCGCAACCATGAAAGCTGTCCAGATCTCCCGCCCCAAAGGAAATTTTGAAGTTGTCGAACGCCCGATCCCTGAACCGGCCCGCAATCAGGTGCGCATCAAGGTTGAAGCCTGCGGCATCTGCCACAGCGACGCTCTCGTCAAAGAAGGGCTCTGGCCGGGCCTGCCGTATCCGCGCATTCCTGGACACGAAATTGCCGGCCGCATTGACGCAATTGGGCCCGACGTGACGCCGTGGAAGATCGGCCAGCGAGTCGGGGTGGGCTGGCACGGCGGGCACTGCTTCATTTGCAGTTACTGCCGCCAGGGCGACTTCAACAATTGTGAGAACGAAAAAATAACTGCCCTCAGCTTCGACGGTGGTTATGCCGAATACATGATTGCTCCCGCGGAGGCAGTTGCTGCGATTCCCGAGAATCTTCCGGCGGCCGACGCCGCGCCCCTGCTCTGCGCCGGCATCACAGTTTTCAACGCCATGCGCAACGCCGGCTTCCGCTCCGGCGATACGGTTGCCGTTCAGGGGATCGGCGGTCTCGGCCACCTCGGAATTCAGTACGCGCGGCGGATGGGCTTCCGAACTATTGCGATTGGCAGCGCGGACAAGGCTCCTCTTGCTGAGAAGCTCGGCGCTCACCAGTACATTGATAGTGGCAGCGCAGATCCCGTTGCGGAACTGAAAAAACTTGGAGGCGTCAATCTGATCGTGGCAACCGCCCCCGATTCGAAATCCATGTCTCTCCTCACCAGTGGCCTTAAGCGCAACGGCAAGCTGCTCGTGGTCGGCGCCGGCCCCGATCCGCTCACGATCACTCCGGTTCAATTTATCTTCGGTCGCATCATGGTTCAAGGCTGGGCCTCGGGAACCGCGAAAGACTCCGAGGAAACCATGGAATTCAGCGCGCTCAGCGGCGTGCGCCCCATGATCGAAAAATATCCGCTCGAAAAAGCCGCCGAAGCCTACGATCAGATGATTTCCGGTCGCGCCCGCTTCCGCGTGGTGCTGACCATGAACTGAACGAGGAACGAACGCTTATAGAGCAACGGGGCGATTAGGTCGTGTGGACGGGCGAGGACGCCCGTCGCTCCACAGACAAAGATGAACAATCCCTTCGGGTATCCACTTAACCATGTATTCGCGGTCAGCCTCGCGCTAGAATCCCGGTGATGGAGTTCAAGCGCCTCTTCTCGCAGTTCACTTACCACATCGAGGCCAAGCCGGAAGGCGGCTTCATTGCCCGCGCCAGTGATCCCGCGCTTCCCCCGCTCGAAGCTCCCAACCAGATGGAGCTTAGACAAAAAATTCAGAACAGCATTAACGCGTCCATCGCCACTCAGTTCCCAGGGCTTAAGCTCCCGCCGAACAATCGGGTTTCATTTCACATCGAGCGCCAATCCGACGGAAGTGTAGCTTTTCACTCGAGCGACCCGAACGCCGGCGCCGGATCGCACGAAGAAGTCGAGAGCCGCTTCGCCGAAAAACTTCTCTCGCTGTTCGGAAAGCAGATCCTGGACCATCTTCCTCCCGAACTCGCGTCCCAAATACCGCCCGAGCTTGCCACTCAGCTTAGCTCCGGCGACGTAAAAGTCTTCGTGGATGGCAATAGCGGTGGCCATTCGAACTTCAGTCCGCCTGCCCCGACCGGCACTCCAGAACAAACCATGGACCAAAATCCGTCCATCGCTCCTCAGTTCAGCAACACCATTTCCAATTCAAACTTCGGCATCAATGCCAGCGACAATTCGCCGATCACTCCCGCCCGCAGCAACGCCGGCCCCATTTTGCGTTTCCTGCTGACGCTGTTGCTGCTCTTCGGCATCATGTATCTCTACCTTCATTGGCGCCGGTAAGCATTATTTCGGCCACGCGCGTAGTGCCGTCTTCGCAACTTCTCGTAACTGATCCCGGCTCGCTCCGCTGGCAGCCTGCACCGCGATGCCCTGACTGATCGTCGCAATATACCGCGCCAGCACCGCCGGATCCGATGTCGGAGCCAAGTCTTCTTCTCTCTTCGCACGTTGCAATCGCCTTCGCACGATCGCCTCATTGGCCCGACGGCGAGAGATGAGCTCCCGTCTGATAGATTCGTCCTCGTCGCCCACCGCGAGTCCGCCTTGCACCAACAGGCATCCCGCCGGATTGCCTTCGCCGCCGCACATCGAATCCGCAGCGCCCAGCAGCAGCCTCTCCGCCACGGCACGCGCCGTAGGCAGCTTAAGCGCCTCGAACAGGTAACCCTCCCGGCCGTTCACGTAACGCACCAGTGCCTTTCGAAACAGTTCTTCCTTATCTCCGAAGGCAGCGTACATGCTGGGACGGTTTATGCCCATGGCTTTGGTTAGGTCCGAGAGTGAGGCCCCTTTGTAGCCCTTGCGCCAGAAGACCTGCAGTGCCCTATCCAGCGCCTGGTTCCAATCAAAAGACCGCGGCCGCCCCCGGAGAGCCGTCACTGGCTGTTTCTTCTTCGCTCTGCGCGTCACATTCACCTTTCATACCTGATGGTACAGAAATCATGAATCCCTCGCCACATCTACAACATCTGTACCGATGAGTACAGAACATAAACGTTCAAGGAGATGATCAGCATGGCAGCAAAACTGACAGGTAAAGTGGCAGTCGTCACCGGAGCATCGAAGGGCATCGGGGCGGGAATCGCCAAGCAACTCGCGGCCGAGGGTGCGTCCGTCGTCGTTAATTACTCATCCAGCAAGGAAGGCGCCGACCGCGTCGTCACCGAAATCAAGAAAAAGGGCGGAAGCGCCATCGCCGTTCAGGCCGACGTCAGCAAAACAGAGGACATCGATCGCCTCTTCACCGAAACCACCAAGGCCTTCGGTCGCCTCGACATTCTCGTCAACAATGCCGGCATCTACGAATTCTCCGCCCTCGGTGACGTCACCGCCGACAAGTTCCACAAACTTTTTGATCTGAATGTGCTGGGCTTGCTGCTCACATCCAAAAAGGCGGCTGGCCACTTCGGCGCCGAAGGCGGTAGCATCATTAATATCAGCTCCGCTGTCAGCACCTTCACTCCGCCCAACGCCTCTGTCTACAACGGAACTAAAGCCGCCGTGGACGCCATCACCAAAACTCTGGCCAAGGAACTTGGCCCGCGCAAGATTCGCGTGAACGCCATAAACCCCGGCATGGTCGAAACCGAAGGTGTGCACGCCGCTGGCTTCATCGAAAGCGATTTTCGCAAGCAGCTCGAATCTTTGACCCCGCTCGGCCGCATCGGACAAGTCGAAGACATCGCTCCCGCAGCCGTCTTCTTCGCCTCCAACGACGCCCAGTGGATCACCGGCGAAAGCCTCGTCATCGCTGGCGGTTTGCGCTGATCATTACGTTTCCGAGCCAAACAGGACAACACTACGAACCGCGGTTGCCCCACCCTTCTCGCGCACTTTGCGAAAGGGTGGGGGGTTACAAGAATTTCTCACAGGGAAGGTCCCTCGGCGGCTAAGGCCGGTCTCTATCTGGCGGCTTTCGCACGAGTGAAAAAGCCTGTCCCTTCCCGTTCGTGCTATTTGTCGATGTTCCCATCCTTTGAAAACCGCAAAGCTTGTCCTGAGCGCAGTCGAAGGATGCCCCACAAAAAAACGATGGGGTTTAGGATGTGATATCCTATAGGATGTCACAAAGTGAGAATCGTTCTCGACACTTCCGTCGTGGTTGCGGGACTTCGCACACGCATGGGAGCCGGAAACGCGGTTCTGCGCCTGGTCGCTCAACGTCGGGTGGTGCTCTTAGCGACTCCGCCTCTCTTTCTGGAATATGAAGACGTGTTGAAACGCGCGGAGCATCAACTGGTCCATGGCCTGCCTCCCCACGAAGTTGATGGATTTCTGGCAGAGCTGGCGGCACTGATCGAGCCCGTCAAGGTGCATTTTCAATGGCGTCCGCAGGGACGCGACCCAAATGACGAGATGGTCCTCGAGGCCGCAATCAACAGCGGAGCGGACGCAATCGTGACGTACAACGTTGCAGACTTCGCGGGAGCAGCGGAGCGTCTTAGAATTCCTGTGCTGCGTCCGGCGGAACTGTTAAAGAGGGTGAGACCATGAGCAAAGCAACTTATCCATTGAAGCTGCCTATGTCTATCAAGAAGGCGGCGCAGCGGCTGGCGAAAGAAGATGGCGTGTCTTTGAATCAATGGATCGCGGTAGCGGTGGCTGAAAAAGTTGGAGTGGTGGAAACTGCGTCCAATTTTTTCAAAAAGCGAGCGGGTCAGGCCACCGGCGCAGGACTGATGAGATATCTTCGCACCGCGCCCAAGAATGCGCCCGAACCGGAAGACCGGCTTCGGTAGCGAGATTTGTGTCAGGGCACGGCTTCAGCCATGGCCGGGTTGTATCAGGGCACGGCTTTAGCCGTGCCGAAAAGGAATCCACAAAAGGAAAGTGGCGCGAGATGATTTGCAGTCGCAAATCGTTTCGCGCAAACCTCAGTGGCTAGAGCCGGTCCCTATCTGAGGCGATCGGCACGAGTGAAACTCGTGCCCTTCCCGTTCGTGATGTTTGTCGATGTTCCCGTTGGTTGAAAATCGCAAAGGGTCCCAGCCCGTATTTACTTCCTCGGAAATAACTCATTCCATCGGCTAACTCGATGAGTCCCCGGGCGTCCCACGCCGGGCACCTTACTGCCGAACCCGCTCTCGTTCCATTCCGGTCGATAGTGAGTCATGAGCGCAAACTCCGCCGCAAAGACCCACCATTCGCTCTGGAAGGTTAGATACCGACACTGCATGTCTTTGAGAGTGATGTTCTCCCTTTCTGAAATTTTACTGACATGCTCAGTCAGACGAGCGCGTAGAGTGCGCTTGCTTTTCGTAGTTCCCTTGGAGGCTTTGCCAATGTATACGAGCTTATCCTTGAAATAGAGGGCGTAAATTCCGCTGGCCTGCGGCCCAACATGGTTAGTTAGAGAAAGAAGCGGACTCTTCTCCAACTTCTCGACAACTTGGGTACGAATCCCCCGATCTAAGTCAAAGTCGAAATGGTGCGGATCGTCATCAGCCGTTGGCATAGTTCGGGCTCCGGTCCATTTGGGAATTGTGCAGTACAGGAATTATGCGGCCTTGGTCTAATCCGGAGTTATTCGAGGAGGGGGATGAACCAACAGTGTTAACCGCCGAACGTTCGAGTCCCGCCAGCCGTGGTCTTCTTCTTACGGCCGCCGAGGCTGTTGTGTCCGAGCAATGAATCGTTGATCTCACGCTGAAGTAATTCGGCCTTCTCCTCGGCAGTGGGTTGTCGACTCGGGAACTTCTGTTCCAGTTCTGACCGCAGTGCGTTGAATTTGGAGACTGCCAAGCGCTGGGATTTTGTGTTCAGAATTTCTTGACCGGCCATCGTCAACACGAAACGGCCGGTAGCGCTTCTTGAAAGGTATAGGTCACCGGGCAGGAACGACAGATTCATGATGCCTTACGAAGAACAACGCCAGATTCGTACAACACTGTTTTTTCCTTTGCCTCTTCTACCCTGACGGAACTTTGGATGATGCTACTGCCCGTGCGCTTGTTCCTAAGCAGATGATTGTCTTCGAATGTCAATCCTGTAAGCTCCCCGATCTTTCCGAAAAAGTAATCGGTCTTCACCTCGACTCCTTGAATGATGCTATTCCCCAGAACAATGATTGAGGCGGCCTTAGGCTTCAGTAGGTGAGAAAGAACTTGGCAGAATTGGTACGTATCATTGAAGTACGTCGCGACATAGTTGGCCCATCCCGGCCCACCGTAACAGCCTTTCTCTCTGTTTCGATTCCGGATGGCTTCTATAACGTCCATGAGCTCAGGCATCTCAAACGCCAACGGGATTAATTCAGAATCGCGGACCGTCTGCCAGAATTTTCCAAAGCTCTCGGCTTCACGCGCACCGTTGTAGCCCGTTCCAGATGTGAATCCGAGCCAATGCAACTGCGGCCGCGTGTTGCGGGGATAGTGATAGTTGTTCAGATATGGCGGCGATGTCACCAGGAGATCGATGAAGTTTCTTTGCTCGACACATTCGAGTGCAGAAAAAATGCTCTTGGAATACACCCTTGACTTGGGCCTGAATCCGAGCGTTTTCATGTGGCCCTGAACCCAACCGATGTCCTCCAATATAAGGTGCAACTTGGCAGAAACGCTCAGGCCGACGTTAGCGTCTTGAATGTTTTGTTTCCCGACTGCGACCCGCCTGGTCAGACTCGGCTCATAGGAATAGTTTGAAAAGCTTACCATCACAGAGCCAAGGCCGAGCCGAAAAATGTCTCTCAACGTGGAATCCTCGATGGAATTGACGAAATCGAGAGCGTACAGAACCTTGCGCTGAACGTTGGGGCTGAAAAGTTGAGTTCTGCCCGAGAACCCTGTCGGAGCTTGGGAGCGTGGTTCCCGTTTCAACCCTCCGCTTTCTGCTTTCTCCATGAATCGCTCGAACGCCGCAATCCTCCGCGTCAGATGGTGGACCGAAATTTTCATTGCGTTCAGCTTGATTTTAGTGGCGAGTGCAGCGTAAGGATTGATTTCGAAGCCGACCACATTCAGCCCAGTAAGATACGATTCCACCAGCGTAGTTCCGACCCCGGCGAACGGGTCTAATATCCAAGAGCCCGAGTGCTTTTGCGGGAGATAGGTTCTGATGGCGTCCTCGACGAAGTCCGCAGAGAAACCCGCGATCCAAGGTACCCAACGGTGTAACGGAAGATTCTTGTTTTTGGCGAACGATGAATCCCGAAAACCGTTTGTCGCGGCAGGGGCACCGAACAGTGTCGTTTGCATTGCGGTGAATCTTAGCAGAGCACCCTCCGGACATCTTCCACAGCTTTTGCTCAGAAGTCAGCACCAGAGTATGCGACTCCGGAAGCGAATACAAGGCGAAACAATGATTACCTTTGGACGTGGCATGACAAGACCCACACGGTCAATTGTCGCATCGGGTCCGCACGAACTGATCAGACACTCATCGTGCCTTCCCCACCCGCCGATTCTCAAACCCCGCTAACTCGCCACAGCGTCACTGCCGGAAAACCCGGCGTCGTGGCAGACGCCGGCAGGTTGGCCCGCCCTTGCGCCACCACAAATGAGGTTGCCCACCCTTTGCGGTTTTCAAAGGGTGGGAGGACACGCGGATAAGATTCGTCAAAGCCTCTCGGACAGGAGTCTCCGAGCCACACCGATTATGCCGCCACACCCGGCAGGGTGACCCACTTCCCACCCTTACGAGAACCCGGAACGCTCCGCTTATAATCACCTTCATGCCAATCTCAGCCAGAAACAAATGGAAGGGAAAGATCGAAGAGATTCAGCTGGGCGACGTGATGGCGCACGTGGTCATTCGGGTCGGTGACAATCTGATCGAAAGCGCGATCACCCGGCGCAGCGCCGACGAACTGAAACTCAAGAAGGGCGACACGGTCGTCGCCGTGGTGAAGGCGACCGAGGTGATGATCCAGAAGGACTGACCAGCTGGGATCAGCCGTGTGATCTGAGTCAACAAGATCCTTCCCTGGGCGGGACGGTCGGGCAAGAGTGTCCGACGCCACACATTGTCGCAACGCTTCCCGTCCCGCCTAGCCCCAAACAGACTTGAAACGGTCCCGGGCTGCCTCAAATGCGTGAGCGTTGAATCGCGGGCGCGCTTCGCATAAGGTCCCGAACAGCCGGTCGAAAATAAACAGTCCAATCCCAAAGTTCGTATCCATCAGTCCTCGGTTATTGATCTGGCAGTGATGGATGTCATGCCGCCGCCGCGTGCCTGCGAACCAGCTCTTCAGCCAGCGATTTTTCTCCAACCATATGCCGCGAATATGCATGGCGTCGTGAAGATAGCTGAACATCAGAAAACTCCAGCATAGTGTGGACCCAAAATAAACCGCCTGGTAGAACCAGCGGACGTGAGTGAAATGGAAGATGGCCGCCATCAAAGCCAGGAAGACAACCGCGGGAATGAGCCACTCAGCGCCGACGTTGCCGAGCGAGAGCCGCTGATCCGTGGCATCGTGATAATGCGCCGAGCGCTGCTTTTGCCGCGGACCGTAGAGCACCAGATGGTGCTTCATATGGCTGTGGCTGAGAAAGCGAATCGCGCCACTATGCATCAGCCGGTGCAGCCAATATCCCAGCAATTCTGATGAGATGCAGGAGCCGGTCACCCAGGCGGCAAAGGTAGTAATGGTGGTCATAGTCCGTCCTCAGTTCTTTCGGCCAGCGAAACGAGGAATGCGTCCGGATTGGGCATTTTCCGAAATTCGCGGGCTGTCTAGGGCAAACCTTGCGCTTTGTTTCGGAAGGGATCAATGCGCGGCGACTCATCTCGTGTTACATTGCCGCTCACGAGATAAGGCATTGGAATTACAAGGAATGCCAAATTCCTCACATGCCTGAACAGGAAAGTGCTAAACTTCGGCAACTCCACAGGGAGACACAAAGTTCTGACTCTAACGGGCTTCCCATGCCTACATCACCAGCGTCGCCGATTACCCGGTTCGGGGATTACGAACTCGATCATCGGGCGGGCGAGCTTCGCAAAGGCGGCATCCGTATCCGTCTGCAGGAGCAGCCGCTCATGGTGTTGCAGGCGTTGCTGGAAAATCCGGGCGAGGTTCTAACCAGCGAGGACCTTCATAAAAGAATCTGGCCCGCCGACACCTTTGTTGATTTCGACCACGGTTTGCACGCGGCGGTCAACCGCTTGCGGGCTGCACTCAACGACTCCGCCGAGAAGCCAAGATACGTCGAGACCGTGGGACGCCGCGGGTATCGTTTTATTGCTGCAGTGGATGGCGCGCGCACCACTCCCCAACCAGCCGGTCCTCCTGAGAAAGCCGCACCCGAAGAACGCGCGGTAGATTCGGGCTGGTTTAGTTTCCGTGGAAAGGCCCTGTGGAACTCATGGACCGGTCTGATTCTCGGTTTTACTCTTGCCGTGGTGGTTGCCGCCGGGCTGATCGCTGTTAATTTTCGTGAGTTAAGGAGTCCGTTGTATGGAACCGCTGGCCGGCGTGCTTTCCGCTCGCTCGCGGTCCTTCCATTGGACAATGTAAGTGCTGATCCGAAGCAGGAGTACTTCGCCGACGGAATGACCGAGGAGATGATTACTCAATTGTCGAAACTCGGAGCCTTCCGGGTCATTTCTCATACCTCGGTCATGCAATACAGAGGAACGACGAAATCATTGCGCCAGATCGCAGCTGAGCTGCATGTCGATGCGGTGGTTGAAGGCGCAGTGCAGCTCGATGGAAACCGGGTTCGGATCACGGCACAGCTGATTGATGGCGCAACCGATGAGCACATCTGGGCGGAGAATTACGACCGCGAACTTGGCGACGTCCTGTTGCTGCAAAGCGATGTAGCTACTGCAATAGCCAAGCAGATCGATCTCCGGCTTACGCCGCAACAGCAGCAGAAGCTTCAGGCCGGGGCACACCCGGTCAATCCGGATGCTTATCAGTCTTATCTTTTGGGACGTTACTACTGGAACCAGCGGACGGCCAACGGCCTGGCCAAATCAGGGCAATATTTCCAGGATGCGATCAAGAAAGATCCGAATTTCGCGCTGGCTTACTCGGGCCTTTCGGATTACTACGCTTTTCTTACCTTGATCGGCGGACCCGAAATCCTTCCGCCCCGCCAGGCCATGCTTCAGTCAAAAAATGCCGCCATCAAGGCGCTGCAACTGGATGATTCCTCGGCGGAGGCCCACACCTCGATGGCCCACGTGCTCCACAATTATGACTGGGATTTCACCAAGGCCGAGGCTGAGTTTCAACGAGCGATCGAATTGAATCCGAATTACTCGACTGCGCACCATTTATATGCCCACCTGTTAATGCAGATGGGTCGGCCTGACGAGAGCTTGCGCGAAGCCACGCGCGCCCTGGAGCTCGACCCTCTGTCCCCGTTCATCAACAACGGTCTGGCGCGCCAATACTATCTTTCCCGGCAATACGATAAGGCAATTGCGCAATGCCAGCGCGCCACGGAAATAGACCCTGCGTACTTGCCCTCTCGAATCCTGCTGGGATTGATTTATGCTCAGACCGGAAAATTGACCGAGGCCATCTCCGAGTTGAAGCAAGCCCGCGATATGGCGCCTGCCCTTCCCATGGCGCATGCTTTATTGGCTTATGCGTACGCGCGCGCGGGAAATAAAGCCGGCGCTCAAAAAGAGTTGGCCGAGCTTACGCAAATGAGTCATACCCGATATGTGCCAACCTCCTACTTTGCGCTGGTCGCCATCGCGTCCGGCGACAAGGACAAGGCCTTCGCACTCTTGCACCAGAGCTTCCAAGAACATTCGGAGCAGATTTTGTATTTGAAAGTGGAGCCGTTGGTTGACCCTCTTCGCGGCGATCCGCGCTTGAACGCACTCATTAAAAGCGTCGGCTTGCCTTAGTCTTCCCGAAACTTGGCAACCCCAGATTGGCGAGGCTTCCACGTAAGTTGTCTCTCCTCAGCAACATGTCCCGCGAGTAAATAATGCGTCATCTGTGAGCGCCGCTGCATTGACGCTCCCTCGCCACTAGAGCAGAGTTGCCTGCCAGAAGCGCATTTCGCTACGCAGAACATTCGCGGTCTCGACTCGTTTCTTTCGTGAAAATTTCAGAATTCAGAATAAAGAGGAGACTTATGAAACTCGCCAATTGGGGACTTTTGATGCTATTGGTTCTGCTGACTTCGCTCGCGGGAGCGCAAACACCGCCGATCGCCGTCACCGTGGATTGCAGCCGGGGCCAGTCATTGAATAGCGCGCTCTTGAAATTGAACAAGAATTTGCCGACCGTTGTGAATGTAAAGGGTACGTGCACCGAATTTGTTCAGGTCTCTGGTTTTGACAATCTGACCTTGAATGGCCTTTCGGGTGCTACCCTCTCGCAGCCCAGCACCGGCGGGGGCAATCTGTTCAACAGCGTCCTGCTGATCGAATCTTCGCGCGGTGTTACCGTCGAGCACCTCAGCATCCAGGCTGACGTCAACACGGTTACCGCAATTGGGATCGGGCATGGCAGCTCAGATATACGGCTGCGGAACCTTAACATCCAAGGCGGCAGCGAGGGCATCCTAGTTTTCGAGCGCAGCCAGGTGTCGATCGCCTATGTCACCGGCAAGGACGCCGGCTACACCCCGCTCGGAATTTATGATTCCTCAGACGTCCACGTTGAGCATTGCGTCTTTGACAACTCCACCGGAGCCTTCTGGCACGCGGGCGTTGATCTCGGCTCCTCGCATCTCACGATTTACGCTACCGCCATCCGCAATATGCAGGTGGGAATCAACGCTGCCGCGGGATCCATTGTCGACGTGCAAACCTTCGCGACGTATTACCCGTTCGGCGGCCCAAGTGACGTGACCATCGAGAACCAATACGGCACCAATTTCGACGGCGTGACCCTGAGCGCCGGTTCGAGACTTAACGTCTTAGGCGCAAAGCTTGCGATCAGCCAACCCGGCCAGTTCTGGGGTGGAACCACCGGCGGCGTACTTGTCTCCGACGGTTCCGTTCTGAGCTCCTTGAATGCAAACCTGGTGATCACGGGCAGCCACGGTCAGGGGATTGTGGTCGATAACAATTCTCACGCCAGCCTTACCGGATCCAGCGTGACCGGCAGCGGCCACGGCGGCCTGGTGCTCGCCAATCTATCCAGCATCGATGTAAGCGCCGGCAACAGCAACCTCCAGACACTGATTGGCGGCAACGCCGTCGATTTGTTCTGCGATTCGAACTCAACGATTACCGGTAGCGCGAGTTTTGCCGGCGTGCCTACTTCGCAGTGCGCGAATGTATTTCCGGCAGAAGCCTCGTTGCCGTAGGTGAATATGACGCTCGGGGGCCCCACCCTTCCCGCGTTCTTTGCGGAAGGGTGGGGATTTTGATTTGCGAAATTTCTTGTCAACCCCCTCCACGACCCCAATTCCAGCTAACCCATTCATCCTGCTCAGAATATAAATCTGAAAACTTGGCGCATTACCCCTGATCAATTTGCTACCATATAACTAGCAGTTAAATATCCAGGCGCGGCTATAGCCGCGCCTTTTCATTTGCACGCAGAATAATCGGGAGGGCCCCATCCTTGTCGCTCTTGCATTCAGAGCGAAGGAGTGGGGCTCTTGTCTTTTCAGCCCGCGAAACCCTGGGAGCACCCAAATGAAGCCCAAATCGCCACCTCGTCTCAAAAGATTTCGCAATACCAAGCGCGCCGGAGAGCGCTCCGAAGCCGCCTTCCTCCACAAAGCCAGCTCTCTCGGCTTCGGCGTGGCCAAGCCCTGGGGAGACTCCGAACGCTACGACTTCATCCTCGACAACGGCCGCTGCCTCCTCCGCGTCCAGATCAAAGCCACTGACTGTCTCCGCGCCCGCGCCTACGAAACCCGCGCCACATATACCGTTGGCAAAGGCCGCGCGGTTTACTCGCCCGCGGACATCGACTTCCTCGTCGCCCACGTCGTCCCGCTCGACATCTGGTACGTCCTCCCCGTCGAGGCTTGCATTCTCGCGCCCATGCTCCGCTTCTATCCTCACCGCCAGGCCAAGCAAATGCGCCTCGAACAGTACCGCGACACCTGGCATCTGATGAAACCAAAATGAATACAAATTAAAGTGAATACAAACTAATGATGTCATCCCGAGCGAAGCAACATGATTCGCTCGCGAATCATGTTGCGAAGTCGAGGGACCTGCTTTTTCGTGCAGGTCGGACATTCCTGTCCGACGCCTTTGATCGCTTACGTAGGGGCGGGTGCCCTCACCCGCCCAGCGGAGCGAAGCTCCGCATGCGATGGCCAGTGTCGGCACCGTTAGACCCCCACAACCTTGTCATTCCGACCGAAGCCGATGATTCACTCTCGTGAATCATTCGGCAGAGTGGAGGAACCTGGTTTTTCGTGTGGGTCGGACATTCCTGTCCGACGCCTTTGATCGCTTACGTAGGGGCGGGTGCCCTCACCCGCCCAGCGGAGCAAAGCTCCGCATGCGACGGGAAGGGCCCGCCTTCAGAAACCTGCCCTGTCTTAGTCGAAGCTCCGAGCGGAGTCGAGGGGCCAGTCGAAGGGGTGGGGATTTTTCCAATGCTTCTCTCAACTCGCGGGATTACCACAAACGGGGAGGGCACGGCTTCAGAGGCTGCGGAAAAACTCAGAGCATCGCGCGACCTTACTGTACGGTCGCGTCCACCCTTCGCAGTCCAACTGAGTGCCACGGTTGGCTTCTCAAATCATGATTGCCACTGAGGATGCCTCACCCCACCCTTTGCGCTTTTTCGAAGGCTGGATAATTCCCAATCGGCCCTTTCCAGCGTCGTAAACGAAGACGAGACCCGCAGATTTTTTCATCATTACTCGCGAAGCGCCAAAAAAATCTTCACAAAACTGAAACAGTTTCAGCAAGCCGTGCACTACTTCATAGTTCACGAGCAAGTCCAGGATACCCCAGTCCTTGCTGGCAATAAGGAGCTGTCATGGCTTACGATCCGGCGGTAATTTATTCGTTTTGCCTGTACGTTCTCTACGTCCTCTTGCCACTGATTCCGGCGATCCTCATATTTCGATTATTCCCAGAAACCAAGGTTACGGTTTCGGGTCCACTGCAAAACCTGACGCTTAACGCGACTGGGGCGTTTGCCGCATACGTCGTGACGGTCGCACTTGGATTTTTTCTCGTAAGAAACGTCGAGCTACAAATCAACTCAACCAGGCACTACGCTATCGAGGGCATTATCACCGACCTTGGGGAGAATCAAGGTATTGATTCAGACCGATTCTATTCTCGATACGCGAGCGAGGCGTTGGGTCCGAATGAGACGCCTCCAACCCGCAATGTCTACTTCGTGGTCGTGCTCGATCACCCCGTCGTAAGTTCCGAGACAGTCTGGCTCAAGTATTGGGGATTCAGCGGGACAGGGGGCATCGGGACTCTGCCTAATCCAAATACATGGATCGCGATGCAGCTCTTGCCTACATCGTCCCTACAACGGTTCAGATTACAGATTGAAAATGGCAAACCGGTAATCGAGCCTGAAATCGGAACTGGCGCCGCCCTGCCGAAAAGTTGAAGGCTGCAATAAAAGAGAGGTACACCATGCAAATCACAAGAGCTGTCGCCACGTTGGTAATAACGTCCGGACTTATGCATCTCGGCTCAACTCCACGCACGCAAGACCTTAAGCGTCTTGTCGGCAATACGACCATTCGAAGCTCGATCGAGCGTGGCGGCCCGAGTGCCATTGATCTCACACAAGGGATGTCGAATCGGTGCTTGACACCGTATTTTTGGTGCTTCTTGCCGCAGTCTGTTCCCGTGAACACGCCGTGCTGGTGTGCAACTCCCAACGGCCCGGTTGGTGGCTTTGTGAGATAGTCGGGCTTGGGGTGCCCGACTTTTCCCCGCCTTTGGGAGAAGCGGGGATTCAACAACACCTCACAACCAGTCCCGCAATCTTACTTCTGTATCAGCGTACTTTGACTTGCGGCGCACATCCACGCGCTGCCTTCTTTCACCCAGGTATCGGTGAAGCGTCCGTGGTGTAAATAAGGTTTACCGTTCAGCGTTCCCTTCTCGTGATACACGCCGGTGACGACGACGGTGTCGCCGTGCGCCTGGCTCAACATGGATTCACTGCGGATGCTCTCGATGTGTTCGGCGCGACTGGTCACGCTGGCAAGGAACTCGGCTTTGTCTTTGATGAGGCTGCCATCAATATCAACGTAGATAAAGGTGTCGGCCAGCAGTTGGCTGAGCGAGTGCGTGTCCTTTTGGACTTCGGCCTGGTTCCACAATTGTTCGAGCGAGAGCACCTTGGCGGTGACTCCGTCGTCGGCCTTACGCTCCTGCGCGGCTACGGTTCCCAATTGCATCACTCCAAAAAAAGCAAAAGCCGCCCAGACCATGGGCGGCCGCAGCCAATGTCCCCAACTCCTGCCAGCGAAAAATTTCATCTGTCCTCGCTTTATCGGCAAATTGTTGTGTTTTGCCGGAGTATACATCTGAAACTTTGACTGACTGTTGTATGCCGAGGATCGACGAAAGACGGACGGCGATTTACCAACCCCCAATATCCTCAATAACTTAGCTCCGTCCGCTGCCGGTTTTTACCGCTTAACCCCGTTTTTCACCCTTTTATTGGGTAAACCGTGCCTCCGCTCTGGAGGGTCAATAGGATAGAGGAACAGAAAAGCGCTCTCGGCTGTCGGTTCTCCCGATCAAACCTGCGATTCACGAAGGTTTTGGGGAGAGCCAAGAGCCGACGACCGAGAACGCGTTTCAAAATCCCTGCTGGGAAAGGTCGAGAAAGCACATGCATAAGCCGATTAAGTACGTTGAGAAGGCAGTCACACTTGGAGCGAGAGGGGTGTGGGCGGTATTTGACCGCATGAACCGCATCAAGCCGAACCCGTCGCCAACGCCGAAGTGGTCTGACAAGCCGCTGCTCAAGTCTTATCAGAAGTCGAAGCCGCCGCTCGGCTGGCCGCGCGCGACCGATTCGCTATGCCCCAAGTGCGTGCCCGAAATTCGTCAGCAGATTCTCGACGGTCACCTGCCCCACGAAGTTCTGATCAACGAAAAAGTTGGCGAGATCAAGGCCACCATCATCGAGCGCGACGGCAAGATCCTGATGGTGAAGGAGTGCCCGGTCCACGGCCGCTTTGAAGACGTGATGTCGATTGACACCGAATTTTCGAAGCACCTTGAAGACGTTTTTCCGGGACGCGATATTCGCGCGCACAACGATGAGAAGCTGCACAAGCATGGCTCGTCCACGGTGAAGTACGGACGCGGATCGGTGCTGACCATCGACCTGACCAACCGCTGCAATATGATGTGCGACCCCTGCTTCATGGACGCGAACCAGGTCGGCTTCGTGCACGAACTGCAGTGGGAAGAAATCAAGACCATGCTCGACAACGCGATCACCATCAAGCCGCGGCGTCAGATGAGCGTGCAGTTCTCCGGTGGCGAGCCGACGTTGTCGCCGTACTTTTTGGACGCGGTTCGTTATGCGCGAAAAGTTGGATACAACTCAGTGCAGGCCGCGACCAACGGAATTGAATTCGCCAAGAGCTTTGAGTTTGCGCAGCAGGCTGCCGAAGCCGGATTGCGTTATGCATATCTGCAATTCGACGGCATCGGCAACGCGGCGAACGCGCATCGCAAAGTCGGCAACCTGTTCGACGTGAAGTTGAAAGCGATCGACAATCTGCATCGCGCCGGCGTCGAAATCGTTCCGGTTGTGACCATCGTGAACGGCATCAACAACGAGCAGGTCGGACGCATCATTCAGTTCGCGCTGGATAATCCGAAAAAGATCGGCTTCCTGTCGTTCCAGCCGGTGAGCTTCACCGGCCGCGATGAGGCCGTCACCGACGACCGTCGTCAGGCGCAGCGCTACACGCTGTCGCATTTGGCCCACGATGTAAAAAATCAAACCAGCCTGGGCGAGCCCTCCCGCGACTGGTTCCCCATTTCGTTCATGTCCACCTTCAGCGACTGGGCCGACCTGATGCACGTCAACGACCTCAAAAATGACTGGGGCCAACTCTCTTGCGGTTGTCATCCGAATTGCGGGACGGGGATGGCGGTGATGATCGACAAGGAGACGAAGGAAGCGGTTCCGGTAACGGCGTTTCTGCATGGAGATCAACTGGCGAAGGATATTGCCAAGGTGAACGATGCATCGCGCGGGAAATTCCTGACGGGATTTGGAATGGCGCTGTGCCTGATGAAGAATTACAACCCGTTCAAGTCGCCGACGCACTTCAAGATGACGGATTTGTTGAAAAAGTTCGACAAGAATTACAACGTGAGCGGAAAGAACTACGGCAAGGTTGGTCCGGACCGCAGCATCGACGACGTGATGAAGCGGCGTCAGGACCGCTGGAACTTCCTGTTCATCGCGGGAATGTGGTTCCAGGACCTGTTCAACTACGACTTCCGCCGCACTGAGCAGTGCATTATCCCGTATGCCACGCAGGAGGGCGAGATTTCGTTCTGCGCCTACAACACCGGCGTCGGCTGGAGAAATATTATCGAGAAGATGCACATGACGGCCACGCTCACCAAGTGGTACGAAGAGCATGGACGGCATGAGATTTTTGCCGGCGGCAAAAGCGTAGGCATGGAATCGAACGAGCACTCGCTGTATCTGCGGGACGGAATCGTCACGCAGGAGGAACAACACGATCTGGACAAGCTGGGGATCGCAAAGAACGCCGGTGAAGAGAAAAAGCGGGCGCGAGATGCGAAGGCGAAGCAAGTGGCCAGTGGTCAGTTGCCAGTTGTCAGTGAAACCGCCCCCCGTGGAGCGCAGAAGAATGACGCGGCTTACAACGCACGGATGGCGTCACTGTATCGGGAAGTGGTGCTGAAAGAAAAGCCGGTGCAGTCGGAAGGCGGTTTCATTTCGCTTGATGCGCTGGTGAAACCGAATGGGAATGGAAATGGCTCTCATGCGGCGGAGACTAATCCGGAAGTGGCAGAGCCGGTGGCGGGAGACTAGTTAGTGGCCAGTTGCTAGTTGTTAGAGGCCGCCGAGAGGCGGCCTTTGGTTTTGGTCGGTTCTGTGGTCACCCACCCTTCGAAAACCGCGAAGGATGGGGCAAGCTCAAATTTGATCCGATTCCGAAAAGGTGGGCCAACCTGCCCGGTGGCGGGAGACTAGTTAGTGGCCAGTTACTAGTTGTTAGAGGCCGCCGAGGTCCCCCACCCTTCGAAAACCGCGAAGGGTGGGGCAACCTCAAATTTGATCCGATTCCGAAAAGATGGGCCAACCTGCCCGAGAGGTAAGCTAGAAATAACCCGCCCTGCATGAAGTCCCCCGGCTCCTGCCAGGGCGGGTCGCACGGAAGTCTGCGATGGTCGACGCAAAAAAGCTTTTAACCGCAGAGGACGCAAAGGTCGCAAAGAAAATCCGCTCAAGTCTCAAGCCAAAACCAAGCCTGGAGTCATCCACGCGAAAAAGCTTTTAACCGCAGAGGACGCAAAGGTCGCAAAGAAAATCCGCTCAAGTCTCAAGCCAAAACCAAGCCTGGAGTCCTCCTCGCAAAAAGCTTTTAACCGCAGAGGACGCAAAGGTCGCAAAAAAACTCGCAAAGAAAGGCACCAAACATCGATTCGCTAATCTCGCCGAATGGTCTTTATCACTGATCTCTGTCAGTGTCAGTGTCATCCTCTCGCTGCATTCAATTTTGTAAGGCGGGCGTTGGAGCGGGACGATTCTCCCAGTGCCGAAATGCTCGTTTTCCCCCTTCCGAACATTTCGGGTGCAGGTCCCGACCCGCTCCCGACCGCTTCTCAAAAAGCGCACTCATTACCGAGGCATGGACCTGAGTGCGCCATCGAGCATGAGGCAAAAACATGAGGCCAGCGGAACTGGTCGAGGGGTAGCACCAGCCTCACTCGCTCATGTCATAGGCATGGTGCGAGAGAAGCGGAATTCGTTTCGTGGTAAAGAAACTTTTTTGTGAAAACCACTCAGATCTCGAGAGTCGTCCAAAAGCCTTTAACCGCAGAGGGCGCAAAGAACGCGAAGAAAAACCGCGAAGCAGAACCCTGGCGATACTGAAGATAAAGATCAAAGATAAGGAGCTCGTCAATCTGGAGTCGTCCAGGCAAAAAGCCTTTAACCGCAGAGGGCGCACGGCCCCCAAAGACGAACTCGTCAATGCTGAACGTATTCAACCAAGGTCTTACGGCCCCGGGGACGGTCCAGGCAAAGAGCCTTTAACCGCAAAGGGCGCAAAGAACGCGAAGAAAATCCGCGAAGCAGAACCCTGGCGATACTGAAGATAAAGATCAAAAATAAGGAGCTCGTCAATCTGGAGTCGTCCAGGCAAAAAGCCTTTAACCGCAGAGGGCGCAAAGAACGCGAAGAAAACCCGCGAAGCAGAACCCTGGCGATACTGAAGATAAAGATCAAAGATAAGGAGCTCGTCAATCTGGAGTCGTCCAGGCAAAAAGCCTTTAACCGCAGAGGGCGCACGGCCCCCCAAAGACGAACTCGTCAATGCTGAACGTATTCAACCAAGGTCTTACGCCCCGGGGACGGTCCAGGCAAAGAGCTTTTAACCGCAAAGTACGCAGAGGTGGCAAAGGAAACATGAGTCAAAACTCAAGCGAGAAGCAAGTCTGCGATGCTCTGCCGAAAAGCATAAGTGCAGCGCGTGCACGGGGAGCGGTGTAGAATACAGCCCTACTTAAGCTGGTTTCCGAGGCGCTGGCTTGGAGTTCTACGCGTTCGACAATGCTTACCTGGAACGGCTACGTTCGGGTGACTTCCGGACTGTTGACCATTTTGTGTCTTATTTCAGCCAACTCATCCAACTAAAGTTGCGGGCGCGGGTGCGTTCGCCGGAGGGGATGGAGGACATCCGGCAGGAAACGTTCGCGCGGTTCTTTGCAGCGTTGAGAAGTCCGGACGGCTTGCGTCAGGCGGACCGCATGGGAGCTTATGTCAACTCGGTCTGCAATAACGTGCTGCTCGAATACTATCGGTCATCGGCGCGACATGCGCCGCTGGCCGAAGACGAAGATGCGCCGGAAATTCCGGATGTGAAGGTGGACATTCTTGGCGGGGTGATGACGCGGCAGACTGCCGACACAGTTCGAAACATACTTGATGATCTGAGTGAGCGGGACCGGCGACTGTTAAAGGAAGTGTTTCTCGAGGAAAGAGATAAGGATGACGTTTGCCGCGATTTCGGAATTGACAGGAACTATCTGAGAGTACTGCTCCATCGTGCCAAACAAACGTTTAAGTCTCATTACATCAAGAGCATAGGCGAAGAGCGGGATGGCGCTGCCGACTGACGGCAGAGAAAGGTTGTAACGTTCGGAGGCAGCGTAACACTACTTCCAGTGGGGCCGGAGACTGGTGATGGAACATAACGAGGCAATCCGACAGATGATGGTTGAAAAGTATCTCCTCGATGAGCTTTCACCGGAATCGCGCGAAGAGTTCGAGGCGCATTTTTTTGAATGCAGAGAGTGTGCGGAGGATTTGCGGACAGGCGCGGTACTGATCGAAAACTTTAAGTCGGCTTTGGCGCAGGAAACAGCGGAGAAGCCGGTGCCGGTGCCGGAGCGGTTTGGAGCAAAGTCAGGTTGGCTGGCGTGGTTGAGGCCCGCATTGGTGATGCCCATCTTGGCGCTCCTGGCTGCGCTCGTCGTATATCAGAATGTGGTGACCTATCCACAATTAAAGATGGCGGCGAATGCGCCGCAGGTTTTGCCCTGGGCGTCAGTGAGCGTAAGCTCCCGCGGAGCGAACACGCCCGTAATTACGACACTTCCAGGTGGGGGCTTTCTGCTGTTTGTGAATGTTCCGCCGGACAGCCGCTACTCTTCTTATATAGCGGAGCTGCGGGACCCCGTCGGGATGGTTAACTGGTCGCTGACGATTCCAGCCAACAGCGATGACAGTTATCCGGTACATGTGCCGGGAGCGCAGCGTGCAGACGGGACTTACACATTGGCGGTTCAGGGCGTCAGCGGCGCGGGAGAGAAGACGGACATTGGGCGGGCAGCGTTTGAGCTGCGGGCAGAACGATAGATTTCGTCGAAAAAATCGAATTGGAGCAAGAAAATGGCACTAGAAAGAACACACACTTATCACGCTGAAGCGAGTGCACTGAGTGCGAAGCTGGAAAGGCCACTGCAGGCGGAGGTGAGGCCGCAGGCATACGTGAATCTGCCGGGAACGGGCGGATATCTGTCGGAGCGGGCGGAAGATTTTCGCCTGGAAAGCGTGATCTCGTTTCGGTCTGCCTACACGCAGGTCGCGGGAAATTTGAGCGAGAAGCCGGGACACGGCTGGGTGACGCTGGCGACGGCGGTGGTCGAAGGATTGAACGTGCTGGATGTGGTGACGGCTGACCGTATCGTGGCACAGTTTTCGGCTGAACATCCGCTCGTGGGGTATGTGCCAAGGGTGACGTTTTTGGGGACGAGATTCGAGGGGTTGAAGATCGGTGGGGTGGGGATTAATCCGGAGCTGAATCTGGAGATGTGTGGATCGACGGATGGGAAAAAGCTCTATCTCGAGGACAGCGGTTTCCGAGGACGAGTCGAGCAACAACACCGGGTGATGGCTGGCGCTCCCGCAGCGCTGCGCAGTAAAGATGGCGGTAAAATGCCTGATCCCGTAGAGTTGCGAAAACAATGGGACGCTTATCTCAACCCAGATCCGCAAAAAAGGGGACCGAGACCGACGGCGGCAGTGGATTGTTCGCTGGTGGCGTCGCTGGGCAAGACGGGACCGTGGAAATCGGCGGGGAACGCGCTCGAAGTGCCGGAGTTTGGAAGAATCTTCTTCGGAGAATTACGCGTCGAGTGCGACACCTTCCGATTCGCGATGATCCGGCTGGATATGGGGTGCGTGGCCGGCGGGAGCGGGGGCGTAACGACGTTCGCGGTAAATGGCGGCACGCGCCCATAACCGCGGTGCTGTTTGTGTTTGCAAGCCTTTCAGCTTGCAGTCGGAATGATCAAAAGCCACAACTTGAGCACGTGCAGCAAATTTTTGTGCACGGAGATCTTACAGCCAGCCAGCTAGAAGCTGAGCGCGGGTATCAGTATTTTCGCGTCTCAGACCCACAGTTGGGATGGAAGTTCCGAGTGCTGGAGGCTGAGGCCCTGACCTGGCGCGGCATGAGCCGGCAAGTGCTCGACCTGCTGGACGCAGTTCCCTCCCCGGTGCACCAAGTCCTGAACATACCTGTCCTTACTCTGCAGGGCATCGCACAAGCCCGGCTGCACAATTTCCAAGATGCAGAACAGAAACTGAAGCAAGCTGATGATGCATGCACGCGGTCTGCTGACGCGAATTGCGGTGCGGTGCTTCGGGCACACGGCGTCCTGGCGATGGAGAAGGGGCAGTACGCTGACGCAAAAACCTACTTTGAGCAGACACTTGCATTTACGCGAAACGACGATCAGTTCTTGAAATCTACCGCGTTGCTCAATCTTGGCGCCGCTTCACTACAGCAGGCGCATTTTGATGAGGCGATCGATTGGTCGCAGTCAGCGCTCAACTTGGCCACAGCGCTAGGGGCAAGAGACATCGCGCAAGTCGCGCTGGGAAACCTAGGCTGGGCATATTACCGGCTCGGTGATCCCGAGAAGGCACTGGGCGAGTTTGAGAAGGCGACTCAGGCCGCAACGGAACTGGGAGACGATCTGTATCAATTACGCTGGCGAACGACAGCGGGATACGTGTATTTAGACTATCGCGATTATGGCCGCGCTGAACAGGCGTACACACAAGCTCTCACGCTGGCGGAGAAAATCAATAGCAGAGAAGACATCTTCAATGCACTCATATCCCTGGCTTTGGTTTCTGAGCAGACGGAGAAATTGGAACAGGCGGAGAAATACGCGGACCGCGCCATCACCATGGCGCGAGCGGATGGTAACCGTGCGGATGAGTTTTATCCACTGATGGTGAAGGGCAGGGTCGCAGCGCATCGGCACGACAATGCGCGGGCAGAGCAGATATTTCGAGAAGTCACCAGCGATCCGAAGAGTGATGTTTCGCTGAAGTGGGAGGCGGAGCATGCGCTGGCGCAGTCGTATGAATCGGAAAAACGTCCGACTGACGCGGATCACGAATATCGTGCGGCGCTGAAGACGTTTGAGACGGCACGGTCGGAGTTGAAGCACGAAGAGTCGGCACTTCCCTTCCTCACTAATGCGTCGAGAATTTACGACGACTACATTCATTTTCTGGTGGCGCGAGGAAAGAGTGATGAGGCGCTGCAAGTCGCGGACTTTACGCGAGCGCGAACACTGGCGGAGGGACTAGGGCAGCTGAGGAAAGGGACGTCGCTGGTTCCAAGCGCATTGAGCGCGCAAGCTGTCGCGCAACGGGCGGGAGGCGCGATCCTTTTTTACTGGCTGGGGGAAAAGCAGTCTTATTTGTGGGCGATTAATTCGAAGAGGACGGCGCTGTTCACGCTGCCAGCCGGAGCCGAGATTGACGATGCTGTGCATCGTTATGAACGAGCTTTGTTGGGACCGCAAGATGTACTGGAAACGGCGAATCGCGACGGAAGCTGGCTGTATCAGACGCTGATCGCGCCGGCAGCGGGCATGTTCAGCAAGAATCGCAGGGTGCTGATCGTTCCTGATGGAAGTTTGAATGGATTGAATTTTGAAACGCTGCTGGCGCCGGGAGACAGGGTGCACTACTGGATTGAGGATGCGACGATCAGCGATGTCAGCTCGCTGCGACTTCTGCACGCACCGGCCACGCCGAGCACGAGTAATGGCAAGCTGCTGATGATCGGCAATCCGTTATCTGCGGGACACGATTATGGCATGCTCCCCAACGCTGGATTGGAGATGGACAAAATCGAAGATCACTTTGGGGAAGCCGAACGCACGGTCTATGCGCAAGGGGAAGCCACGGCGTCGCGTTATCTGGCGAGCAAACCGGGGCAGTTTTCGTATATTCATTTTGTTGCCCACGGCACTGCATCGCGGACGAGCCCGCTGGATTCGGCGGTGGTGCTGTCGCCGCCGGGAACTCAGGAAGATTCGTTCAAGCTGTACGCGCGAGACGTGATTGGCTGTCCTCTGCACGCACGGCTAGTTACAATTTCGACCTGTTATGGCGCGGGGACACGGGCCTATACGGGAGAAGGCCTGGTGGGACTGTCGTGGGCATTTCTCAGGGCAGGAGCGCACAACGTGGTCGGGGCCTTGTGGGAAGTGAACGATACGTCAACGCCGCAACTGATGGACCGCTTCTATGCGGAGCTCACGAAGGGGCGAAACCCAGATGTGGCACTGCGCGCGGCAAAACTTTCGCTCCTGAATTCGAAAGACGCGTTTCGCAAACCTTATTATTGGGCACCATTCCAGCTCTATTCGGGAATGTGAGTAGCTGGATTTCTCAAGCGAAATGTTCGCTGGTTACTCTTGGCAGATCTCCGGACGGCATTTGCCGAGGAATTGTGCACCATAGTTACCAGCGTTTGTCGAACCAGCACAACAACTTGGCGAATACCGTGTTTGCAGGACTATGATGGCCGAGCTACCCTAAGTTGCTGTCCATCATCCAAGCGAAACCGTGGTTATGAAATCACGGTACAACATACGGAATGACAGGAGACTTTCATGCTAAACATCCGGATCGTGTTGTCTTTGTTGCTGGCAACGGCTTTCTTGCCGGGAACGCTAGTGGCCCAGTATGACCGTCGTGACTCGGGCGACTATCTGATCCTGGGGGCGCAGTACGGAACGGACTATCGGCACGTGGACGTCAGTGATCGTCTTAAGCAGCTTGCGCGGCAGGACCGCACGTTCGTGATGGGAAACGGAACCTTCGGGGTCGATCCTGATCCGGGAAGAGTGAAGGCGCTACGGATTTATGCACGTGGACCGGATGGGCGCGAGCGCATGTTCGAATATCGTGAAGGCAGCGTGGTTGATGGCTCGCAGTTTCGTGGATGGGGCAGAGGCGAATGGGGACAAGGATGGAGTGGGCGCTGGGAAGGCGGAGGGGACCGCGACCACGATGGCGATCGCGACCGGGGGAATTATGGGCGTCACGACGAAGGCCAGTTTGTGATTTTAGGGGCGCAGTACGGGACGAGGCGCCATCACGTGGATGTCTCGGACCGGCTTAGGGAGCTGGCGCGGCATGATCGCACGTTCGTTATGGGCAATGGGACTTTCGGGGTTGATCCGGATTTTGGACGAGTGAAGACGCTGCGCATTTATGCTCGCGGACCGGACGGGCGCAACCGTATGTTCGAGTTCCGCGAAGGTGGCGTGGTTGACGGCTCGCAGTTCCGCGGATGGGACCGCGGCGAGTGGGCCAACCAGCGCTGGAACGGACGCTGGTAAGCAACATGTCGGAATCGGCGGCGGATAATGCAAAGCAGGCATATCCGCCGCTATGTCAGCTTGCGGTGCATAGCCGTTTAAGGTCAGCGATCTTACCGATTTGGGTACCCCTCAGCGCGAAATGTGCGTTCGAACCTCCGGCTGCGGCTTCTGTGTAAACGTTTACTCTTGGCAGAAGCCTATTCCTTCTGATATCTTTCCGCTTCGCGCTGCATGATCGTTTCTATTTCCTAATCTCGATTCAATGCTCCCGAAGCAGGAGGTCGGAATCATGTCTAGTAATCGGCGCAGTTTCCTGCGCAAAGCCGCCGGCGCGGGCCTGGCTTGCTCTACAAAACTTGGATTGCGACGTTTCATGTTCGGGCAGACGTCGTCGCCCGGTCCCAACGACCCGTCGCGTATTTTCATTGACTCGCGCCGCACAATCGCACCGATCGACAAAAATCTCTTCGGTTCATTCCTTGAACATCTGGGTCGCGCGATCTATGAGGGAATCTACGATCCTGGGTCGAAACTTTCGGATGCAAATGGATTCCGCAAAGACGTGCTCGACGAAATCAAGAAAATGGGCGTGCCTATCATTCGTTATCCCGGCGGCAATTTTGTCTCCGGCTACAACTGGCTGGACGGCGTGGGGCCGCAAAAAGACCGGCCGGTGGTTCTCGACAGGGCGTGGAATGCAATTGAGACGAACCAGTTCGGCACCAACGAATTTATGCAATGGTGCAAGCTAGCCGGCACGGAGCCGCTCATGGGATTGAACCTCGGCACTGGAACTCCGGAGCAGGCGGCTGCGCTGGTGGAGTATTGCAATGTTGATAAGGGCACAGAGTGGAGCGACCTGCGCCGCAAGCACGGATTTGCCGATCCATACAAAGTTCAGAACTGGTGCCTGGGAAACGAAATGGACGGACCCTGGCAGATTGGCCACATGACCGCGACCGAGTACGGGTTGAAAGCGCAAGACGCTGCACGCCAGATGCGCGCAGTCGATCCTTCCCTGCAGTTGATTGCCTGCGGATCGAGCGGGCCGATGATGCCGACCTATCTGGAATGGGACCGCGAAGTGCTTGAGCAGTGTTATGAGTACGTGGACGGGCTCTCATTGCACCGCTACTTTGGCAACACGCCGGAGGAAACGGGCGGAGACAGCGAGAAATTTGTCGCATTGAATTTGACCATGGACAAGCAGATCGCCGAATCGCTGGCAGTTTGCGATCTGGTGCGCGGACATAAACGCTCACCGAAAAAACTTTGGCTTTCATTCGACGAGTGGAACGTCTGGTATCGAGCGCGCGATCGTGCAGCGATGGATGGCAAGCGGCAAGAAGCGCCCCATTCTCTTGAAGAAATCTACAACCTGGAGGATGCGCTTCTGGTTGGGGGGATTGTGAACACGCTGGTACGCAACGCCGACCGAGTAAAGATCTCGTGCCTGGCGCAATTGGTAAACGTGATCGCGCCCATCATGACCAACGCGAACGGAATGTTCCGGCAGACGATCTATTACCCATACGCATGGGCGCTGCAGCATGCGCATGGCGAGGCGCTGAACGTGATGGTGCAGTCGCCTACGTATAAGGCGGCGCACATGGATCCAGTGCCGTATCTGGACGTGGCCGCGACGCTAGATAAGAAAAGTGGAGAGACTTCCCTGTTTATTCTGAATCGCGACCTTGCGAAAACGCGACAAGTTGAGATCGTCTGGGAAGATAGTGCCCCCAGTCGCGTGGTCAATTCATCGGTGCTCACAGGAGAAGATCTCAAAGCGGTAAACAGCTTTGAATTCCCGCAGAAGGTGCAGCCGCAAGCATTCGATAAACCGGCTACCTCCGGCGGGAAAACGAAGTTTGAAATGCCAGCGCGGTCATATGTATTGCTGCAGTGGGCAAGCTAGCGTCGGCTGGCTGACAGCGGCGTGCCTTTGCTTGGAATCAACACGCTCTGCACCAGATCGCCGAGTTGTGTGGACGTGAATTCGTTGCCTTCGAGATTCGCCGCCAGACGCCCACGGCGGTCGATGATCGCAGTGTGGAGCGAGTGGTCCATTAAAGCTTCATCGGGAAAGTAGTCTTCGCCAAACAAGTCGCATACTCTGCGAACGTCGCCTTCTGGTCCGGTGAGAAAGTGCCAGGCATTCGAATCAGCCTTCCAGGTGCGCGCGTATTTCTGCATGACGTCCGGCGAATCATGAACGGGATCGAATGTGATCGTCAGTAGCACGAGGTCTTTGGCCATATGATCGTGGAAACGGCGCTGTAAATTGCCGAAATTGTTCGCGCTGCGGAAACAGAAGTTTGGCAGCGCGCAACGGGTGTAAACGAAATCGAGGGCAACGACTTTGCCCTTGAATTTGGAGAGCGCGACCTGGTGGCCGTCCTGGCCTGTGAGGGTGAAATCGGGCACAACTTCGCCGATCGAAACCGGTTTTGATGCGATGGTGCGAGATGCGCGATCAAGCAGCTTCAGTCGCCGGGCCGCCAGCGGATCCGGTTCAAGGCCCTGGTAACTGTGAACGCGAATAGATTCCGCGCGCGAGGAGCTGGCGTCAACAACCAGATTAAATTCGATCATGGTGCCGGGACTGAGATTGCTTAGTTCTTTCGCGTCGGCAACCTCAAGGCGCATCGTCATTGCTTCCATGAAGCCTGGAATTGCGTTGCAGGAAACGACAATAGACTTGTTGGCGGAATCCACTTTCAGGACCAAGCCGGTCGCGGGATATTTTTGAGCGGCGCCGGCCAGAGGGGCAAGCGCCATCACCAAGAGGGTCGTAAATCGAACCTGATTCAGCTTCATTTGGCTTTCTCAGCCGCGCCTGGAGTCGGTTTCGCTTCTGCTGCCTGGCCTGCTCCGCCCAGTTGAACTGGCTTTCGTTCGAGCTTGGTATAGCTCGGGGCCAGTTCTTTGATTTCAAGAAACTGATCTTTATCAAGGTTGGCAAAATTCTGGCGGGTGTTGCTGGCGGGCCAAAAGATTTCAATATTGAGAATTCGCGCCGATTTTCCCAGGCCAACGTGCTGCTCGAGCGGCGAAGCGCCGAACGAGCCGCCGCTGCCGACAGTGCGATAAAACGAGCGCATTCCCTTCCCTTCATTCTCCACCGTGATCTTGATGCGTGCGCCGATGGCGGAGCGATTGCTTTTGACGCCCACCAGTTTCAAGTTAATCCAGTCATTCCCGTTGCCCGGATTTTGAAAGAGGCGAAAGGCGTGGGCATCGCCGGGTACGGCGCCGCCGACTTCCTCCAGCAAGTCTTCGTATCCGTTGCGGGCCAGATCTGCAAACGCGACGCCGTGGCCTTTGTGCAATTCGCCAGTTCCCGAGGCGGCGGTCACGTCGGTAAAAAACTTCCCGTCTTTGTTGTGCAGCAGAACATTTGGCAGCAATGACCCGTACGAGGGATTGCCGGTGCCGAGATATATATCAAGGAAGCCATCGTTATCGATGTCGCCGAAATTTGAACCCATGGGCATGAAGACGCGATCCAGCCCGACGTCCTCGGTCACGTCACGGAAAGTCCCATTACCCATGTTCCTATACAGCTTCAGAGTTTCAGCGTTGGGATTCAAGCCAAGATAGCTGCGGATATTCTCGTCCACCGAGACGTAGTAACCCGAAACAAACAGGTCGGGATAGCCATCGTTATCATAGTCAAAAAACCAGGCGGGAAAACTCTGCCAGGGTTTCTGCACGCCAGCCTGAGCGGCAACTTCGGTAAAAGTCCCGTCGTGATTGTTGTGGTAAAGGAAATTGTTGCCGTTCAGGTTAGACACGTAAAAGTCCACATAACCGTCATTGTCATAGTCGGCTGCGACTACTGCTTTGCTGTATGCGACACGATCGATGCCGGCTTTGTGGGAGATATCTTCAAAGGCGCCATCCCCGCGGTTGCGAAACAATTGCGCGGGACGGTCTTCGTTGGCGACAAATAGATCGAGATACCCGTCATTGTCAATATCCGCCCACACAGCGGCCTGAGTGTCGGCGGCGGGCTCGGCGAGTCCGGCAGCTGTGGTCACGTCGGTGAAGGTGCCATCGCAGTTGTTGCGCAGCAGTGATTTCCGCTGGGGAAATTCCCAGGCGCCACGCAGCACCAGAATGTCGGTGCAACCGTCATTGTTGTAGTCGGCCTGAATCATGTTCAGACCGCCGAGTTGACCACTGAGACCGGCTTTCGCGGTGTGATCGCTGAAAGTTCCGTCGCCATTGTTGTGGAAATAGTGCATGGGCGCGCACTCACCAAAGTCAGAAGTGACGATGTCGAGCAGGCCATTGTTCTCGAAGTCGTCCACGATCAAGCCGCCCGACATCGAGTAAAGATTGATTCCCGCTTCCGGCGCAACATCGCGGAACCGGGGAACGTCCTCTGGAGAATCGAACACCGACGGCGGTATCAAATATTGTTTGGGGACCCCATCTGGATATTTGCCCAGCGTCATGTATGCGAGATCAGTCTCCCACTTCGCATCCGCGGCGTCCGGATGCCGCTCCAGATATTTCGACAGAAACTCCACGGCCTTCTCAGAGGCTCCGGTTTTTTCATAAGCCACGGATTTTCGTGGCGGGAAGATGCAGCGGTCGCCGGGATGGCGATAGACGTCGTTGTCCATTTCTGACTTGTGCAGGTAGGCGATGCCAAGCGCTTCTTCGAGATCAGGCATCGCCGCCGGCAATTCCGTTTGCGCGATCTGATAAGCCTGGAGCCACTGCTGGATTGCCGGATCCATTTCGCCTTTGTAGGCGTAAAGGTTGGCGAGCGCGTAGTGCATCTGAATACGATCAAGCGGCGGCCGGGAGGTGGAGCCCTGAGGATTGTTGGGATCAAGGTTTTCGCGAGCGATGCCGATGACGGCATCGAGCGATTGCTGCCGGATCTTGCACAGCAGTTGCAGGTCCTGGCTCCAGCCTTCGGGCTTGGGGAAGCTGCGGAAGCCGAGATCAGCTTCGCCTTTTCCGCCAACCGGTTGCTGGTAACGGATGACCGAAGACGCGGTGTGCGGCAGGATGCGACTGTTGTCGGTGCCGGAAGAATTCTGCGCGGGGCCAGCCTGAATCGATAGAAGCTTAAGAATCGCGAATCCCGAGGGCAAATGTACGATAGCGCTGGTTTCACCCGGGGCCAAGCCTTGCAACGCGTCTCGAATCTCAGGGCGCAGATTCAACGGATTGACCTGCCCCATATTTCCGCCATCTGAGGCGGTATTGTCAGTTGAGAACTGCCGCGCGATGGCGGCAAAATCTTCGCCGCGCTTGAGGCGATCAAGCATACTTTGTGCTTCACTCTGGGAGCCGACGACAATGATTTGCAATGAGACGGCGGGGGCGGCATCCTGCGCGAGAAGCCATGCTCCCGACAGGAGAGTCAGAACAGATATCAGCAGGACGTTTTTTGCAGATCCAACCATCCGTGTTGCCGAGAGCTGCAAAATGGAGCTCAATGGCCTCAAAAAAGATTGTAGCGCGAGTCCCCGGTAAACGTTTACCATGATGCCGTTAATTTTATGAAGCTTTCCGCAGCAAGCCCGCGCGCTCCGGCAATCGTCCTCGCAATTTGCATTTTGCTGACACTGTCGGGATGCGGAGGCAGCAATTCCAGTTCCGGTTCCATTTCCAACAGCGGGCCTTCCGTCCTGAACAATTATCATCTCACCGGGGCCACTACTCCGATTCGCGATCCCAGCATTATGCGTCAGGCGGGAACTTATTACCTATTTTCCACCGATGCCGGGGGCGTTATCTCCGGACATCTGCCGATGCGTTGCTCAACCGACAAAGTGAGTTGGAAGCTTTGCGGTGCGGTCTTCAACCAGATTCCCGCCTGGGTACAGGCAAATGAGCCTGGGATCACAGACTTGTGGGCACCGGATATTTCGTTTTTCAACGGACTCTATCACGTGTACTACGCGGGCTCGATTTTTGCGACGAATACGTCGGTGATCGGCCTTGCCACCAACATAACACTCGATCCGACGAGCCCCTATTACCAGTGGATTGATCAGGGATTGGTGCTCAGTTCGTCATCGAGCGACGACTTCAATGCCATTGATCCCAGCATTCTCGTGGATACAGACGGTAGCGTGTGGATGACCTACGGCAGCTACTGGACCGGAATCAAGCAACAGCAACTCGACCCCAGCACCGGCAAGCTGATGGCGGCAAATCAGACGGTCTATTCCCTCGCTACGCGGCCAGGCGTGTTGTTCGATCCCATTGAAGGAACGTCGCTGGTACACAAAGATAACTACTATTATCTGTTCGCTTCTTTCGACGATTGCTGCAATCCGAATCCTTATCTTGACACCTACAGGATCATGGTGGGACGCAGCACAAGTCCGCATGGACCGTTCACCGATATGAATGGTACTCCAATGATGCAGGGCGGAGGAACACAGCTCATTGCCGGGAATGGAAGCACGTGGAACGCTCCCGGCGGCGAAACCGTTTTCCTGGATCCGCAGGACGGAGACCTGATCACATTTCATGCGATTCATCTCCCAGACGGTGCTGCGTACGTTTTCGTAAACTCGCTGGCCTGGCCGAATGGCTGGCCGCAAATTCAGCCGTGAGCACTGATTGAGTTCCGGATGGAAGGGCTGAAGTCTATACTGACGTTTCCATGCGACGGCGATCCCTTCAGTTTGTTCTGTGCTTTAGCCTGCTCGTGGCTCATGTTCGAGCAAACGCGCAACAACCCGACTCCGCACCGGCAACGCAAGCTCCCGGAACGCAAGGCGCTGTTTCGACTGGAGGAGCACATGCGGCGGTTCTTGATTCTGAACACCGCCCGATTACGGCCGGAGGATTTGTCGAGAACGGCCCGGTGGTATTTCAAAACGTCGCCGACAAAGCTGGCCTGACCTCATGGCAGCATGTGATGGGAACTCCGGAGAAGCAGTTCATCATCGAAACGGTTGGCTCGGGCGTGGGCTTGCTTGATTATGACAACGACGGCTGGCTCGATATCTACCTGGTGAACGGATCAACTTACGACGCGGAGAGCGGCAAGGTTACACCTCCACATGCGGCGTTGTTTCACAACAACCATGACGGGACGTTCACCGACGTTGCCGCTAAGGCGGGCGTTACGAATGACCGCTGGGGATTCGGAGTAGCAGTCGGCGATTACGACAACGACGGATGGCCGGACATTTACGTCACCAATTTCGGCAAGAACCGGCTCTATCACAATAACCACGACGGGACTTTTACGGATGTGGCAGAAAAAGCCGGGGTGGCGCTCGGGAATTGGTCCACCGGCGCAACTTTTGGCGACTACGACGGCGATGGGCGTTTAGATCTTTTTGTGCCTGGATATGTGCACTATGATTTTCAGCACCCGCCAATTCCGGGGAGCTCGGCAGTTGCGTTTCCGCAATGCGAGTTTAGGGGACTCAAGGTCATGTGTGGCCCGCGCGGACTTCTGGGCGAACCCGATCACCTGTTTCACAATAACGGTGACGGCACGTTCACCGATGTGAGCGAAAAAGCCGGTGTGGCGGACAAGAATGCATACTACGGATTGACCGCGTTCTTCGGCGACTTGAATGACGACGGCAAAGTGGATCTGGTTGTGGCGAATGATTCAACGCCTAATTATCTTTACATCAACAGAGGTAACGGCACGTTTGAGGATGCGAGCTATGCCTCCGGCTATGCGTTAAATGAAAACGGAAAAGAGACGGCATCGATGGGTATCGCCGTCGGCGACTACCTCAATAATGGTCATCTCGATCTATATAACACCGTTTTTTCCGACGACTACAATCCACTTTACCGGAACGAAGGTGGCGCAAACTTCACCGATGTCAGTTATCCCGCCGGCATAGCCGAGGTGACGATTCCCTTTCTGGGGTGGGGTGACGGATTTTTGGATTATGACAACGATGGCTGGCTCGATCTAATGGCGGTCAATGGCCACGTGTATCCAGGAGTGGACAAGAGCGACTGGGGAACAACGTTCGCCCAGCGTCCTTTGCTTTTTCATAACCTCAAAGGTGGAAAGTTCGAAGTGGTTCCTCCGGTCAAAGGAAGCGGGCTCGCGGTAACCAGTGTCGGACGGGGCGCTGCCTTTGGTGATCTCTTTAATGACGGCAAAATCGACGTGGTAATCAATCCCCTGGACGGTCCGCCGCTCCTGCTGCGGAATGTCAGCCCCGACCATCATCACTGGATTGGTTTGAAACTAATCGGCGGCCCAAAGTCGCCTCGCGATGCAATTGGCGCAACCGTTTACCTGACGGCGGGCGGGATCAGACAGCGCCGCGACGTAATCAGCGGCGGCAGCTTCGCTTCTTCCAATGATCAACGCCCGCACTTTGGCCTGGGAGAGGCAACCTCGGTGGACAAACTGGAAATCCACTGGCCAGATGGAACCGTGCAGAAGACCACGGTTTCCGCGGGTGTTGACCGGTTTTATACCATTGAGGAAGGCAAGGCTGCAGAGGCCGACGGCCGGTAGCCGCACCTGAACGATTTTATATGGGGCTTTTTGTAGGTTTCGGGTTGTGAAAGGCGCCGGCCGGAAATATCTCGGTAATCGTTTACCGAATTTGCTTGACAAGCTTTACAAACCCAGACTAAATTTTGGCGGGTCTTTATTTGAATCTCTCCATGTCGAGATCGGTCGCCGGTGGTTTGCGGGTATTTTGCCTGCTTGCTACAACCTCGCTTTGCCTTTCTGCCCCCGCTCAAACCACGCCGTTTGAGGCTTCTTTCCGTGGCGGAACCGATGCCATGCGCACAGGGAATCTCGAGGCTGCGGCCCAGGATTTTTCTCAGGCGATCAAACTGAATCCCGCCTTTGCCGAAGCGCATTTCAATCTCGGATTGGTCCGGGTCGGACAGGGACGCTTTGACGAAGCAATCACTTCCCTCACACGGGCACTCGCGCTTAAGCCGAGACTTCACGGAGCAAATCTGTTTTTAGGAATCGCATACTATCGCAAAAACGAGTACGCGAATGCGATCGCGGCTCTCAAGCGCGAAACCGTAGTTGATCCTTCCAATGCCAAAGCCTTCATGTGGATGGGGGTCGCGGAACTGGCGCAAGGCGATGCTGCTGCCGCCAGCACCGTTTTGGACAAGGCCGCGCAACTGAAGCCCAACGACGTTGACATTTTGTACCATCGTGGACGCGCCCATATGCTGGTTTCAAAAGCCAGCTACGAGGAGATGTACAAGGCCGATCCGAATTCGTGGCGAGTCCATCAGGTCTTAGCACAATCATTTGCGGAAGCTGATCGGCTCGACGATGCTATCGCCGAATGCAAACTGGCAATTGAGGCGAAGCCTGATGGGCCGGAATTACACCAGCAACTCGCCGATCTTTACTGGCAGAAGAACCAACTGCCGGAAGCGGAAGCGGAATTTCAAAACGAGTTGAAGGCTGATCCGTCCAATACCGAAGCCATGTATAAGTTGGCGGTAATCAGTATCGAGCGGTCGAAGACCGAGGTTGCTGAAGGCCTGCTGAAAGAAGTTCTGCGTCGCAACCCGCACTCAGCCGACGCGGAATATCAGTTGGGACGGGCACAGGCGCAAATGGGTGAGGTCGATCCTGCGGTGGAGAACTTCAAAGCTGCGGTTGAGGATTCAAAGGGTTCAGACACGGAGACATTGCGACAGTCATATTACCAACTCGCGCAGCTCTACCGGCGTCAGCAGAAGCCCGAGGAATCGAAGGCGGCGTTGAATTCGTTCATGCAACTGAAACAAAAAGCGGACGCGCAACAAGCGCAGAATTTGCAGGACAAGATGCGCCGTTCAGCGCAGTTGCAGGAAACGGCGCGTTAGGCTGATAGGGATAGCAGTTTCGTAATATCGTGGATTGAGCGTTTTTTCGTGGCAATGAAGAGTTGACTTTTCTCGTGTAGGGCGTAAGCCCTTTTTGAATAAATCTGTGAGTAAGCGTTTACTACGTCACCTCGGAGGACGGACTCCCATGCATTTACGCAAACTATCTGTGTTCGCTTTCTTCCCCCTGCTCGTAGCATTTTTCGCCTCAATTGCTACGGCCCAGACGAACCAGGGATCGATTGCCGGCAACGTCACTGATCCTTCCGGCGCTTTGGTTTCGAGTGCCAAAATTACGGCCAAGTCCGTCAACACGGGTGCAACTTACGAAACCGTTTCGACAAGTTCCGGAGCGTACCGTCTCCCGAACGTCAACATCGGGAACTACGATGTGACCGTGACAGCACAGGGATTTAAAACGGCGACGCTTAATGGCGTTGCTGTACAGACCGCAACCACGGCAGCCTTGGATGTTCGCCTGCAAACCGGCACGATCACGGAGAACGTAACCGTAAATGCCGATGTCCCGACCGTTGAAACGGAAAGTTCCGATATCGGCACGGTCGTAACCAGCAAACAGATCCTGGATCTGCCACTTGCTCTCGGCAGCACAGTGCAAGCAATGCGTTCCCCGGAAGCGTTCGCGTTCTTGAGCCCCGGCGTGGTCGGCCCCGGATCGGACTCCGGTAATGGCGGCACCTTCGAATCGAAGATCTCCGGCGGGCAGAACTACGCGACCGAGGTTCTGCTCGATGGCGCTGGAACAACGCGGTCGGAAAATGGATCGTCGTTCGACGAAACGGCTCCGTCGGTCGAAGCCCTGGGCGAATTCAAGGTAATTACATCTACACTACCGGCAGAATTTGGCCGGACCACCGGCGGAATTGAAACCTTTAGCACGAAGTCAGGGACCAACGCATATCACGGAACCCTCTACGAGCTTTTCCGAAATGAAGATCTTGATGCAAACGTTTGGGGATTCAATTACATGTTGCATACAGGTCTTTCAGCTGCGCAACGCCGCCAGTGGGAGCGGCCTCTTGATAGGCAAAATGACTATGGCGGCACCATGGGAGGACCTGTCGTTATTCCTCACCTCTACAACGGCCGCGACAAAACCTTCTTCTTCTTCTCCTGGGAGCAGTATCGACAATCTCAGGGCGGAGTTCAGACTTCAACTGTTCCCACCGCTGCGGAACTAGGAGGCGACTTCAGTGCATATCTTGGGCCAGGCCTCACAGATGCCCAAGGAAATCCGGTTATTAACCCTTGCACCGGGACGCAAGTATTACAAGGACAGATATTCGATCCCAGCACAACAACGACCGTCGGTGGTGTACAGTGCCGAACTCCGTTTTCGGGAAACATAATTCCGAGTTCCCGCTTTTCAACCGTCGGACAGAACATATTGTTGTTCTACCCCGCCGCCCAGAACGGGAATTTGGTAAATAATTATTCATTTCCGTATAGCTATCCCATTTTAGACACGACGACCACGTTCAGAATCGACCACAGCATCACCACAAACGACAAAGCTTATTTCACATACTCCTCACGCGAAAACACGCGAATTTCAACGACGCCGGAATGGTCGAATCCCGCTGGATGGGGACGTACTCAATTTTTCGGCACTCATTATCTTCGACTCGGTTACGACCACACATTTGGTCCCGCCTTGTTGAATCACCTAAGCCTTGGTTACAACCGAACGAACAGCAAGAACGTTGGTGCCGGCGTGGGACTTGGCGGCGGCAAAGATTGGGACGCCACTTTGGGTATCACGGGCGGACCAGCAGGACCGATGTTCCCATCGGTCAATCCCGGTGAGCCGAACGTCGCCAGTATGGGGGACAACGTTGACGGCGACACGATCGACAATGGGTTCCGCTTTAGCGACACACTCACATGGGTAAAGGGCAAGCATGAATTAAAGTTTGGTTACGAGCAGTGGTATCAGCAGTACTCGCCGCTGGATTTCGGGAACTCCAGTGGAACATTTAACTTCAGCAGACTGGAGACAGCCGCTACGCCGGCCTCCTCAAACCTGAGCGGAAACGGTGTCGCGAGTCTGCTGTTGGGCACACCTGATTTTTCAAACTATCTTGTGAAGCAGACGCAGCCGCGGTGGCTCAGAAGTTACTTCGCTGGTTTCGTACAGGATAACTTCAAAGTAATGCCCACCCTCACTCTCAACCTCGGACTTCGATACGAAATTGACCAACCATTTAAAGAGGCCAACGATAACTTCGCCAATGTGAGCCTAACTGAGCCGAATCCGTCGTATGGGAATCGGCCGGGTGCGTGGGCGTTTGCAGGAAAAGGTGCCGGAGGTGACGGCGTCTCTGGTGAGCGCTGGGCAGAGACTTACAAGAAGGATTTCGGCCCCCGTTTCGGATTCTCCTGGTCACCTGGGTTCCTGGGTTCGGGCAAGACAGTCCTTCGAGGTGGCTACGGCATCATCTATGGGGGATTGCAGTATGCAGACTTTGGAGCGTTTGGTCGCCAAGGTTTTCAAGCGCAGCCTGGTTTCAGCGCTCTGAATGGATTCGATCCTGCCTTCGCACTTGATTCTGGTGTTCCAGCAGCAAACGTAACATTGCCAGATCTGAATCCTGCGCAAGTGAACTTCAACGGTGGATGTTGCACGGCTACGTACATTGCAAAGTCGTATGGACGACCCCCGATGATTCAGAACTGGAGCCTTCAAGTACAACGCGAGTTGTCAACCGATTTCATCGCCAGCATAGGCTACGTCGGTCAGCACTCAACTCATCTGCGCACAAATTACGACGGCACCAACAGCCTGAGTCCAAGCTACTTCTCGTTAGGAACCGGACTGCTTGCTCCTGTCGCCAATCAGTTCTTCAACCCTTCGGATCCGTTCTCAGGGCCGCCAACTTTCATAAAGGCTCAGGGCCTGGTTCCCTTCCCGCAGTTCTTTGGACTCAATTCAGATGGCCAGCTTGAGAACCTAGGACAATCCAGCTACAACGCACTCGAGGGGCAATTGACCCGCCGATTCCACAATGGGCTCAACCTGCTTGCTTCTTATACCTGGTCCAAGACATTGACGAATGCGGATGCCGCATTGCCGTTCTTTGCCACACTGCATCAAGGCGGAGCAGGCCAGTTCCCCTACGATCCACGTAGAGACGTTTCGCTCAGCAACCAGGACCTCCCACAAAACTTCGTGGTTTCGTACATATACGAACTGCCGATGGGGAAGGGAAAACCGTTCCTGAATCAAAGCCGCGTTGCAGACAGGGTACTCGGTGGATGGTCAGTCAGCGGCATACAACGATACGAGAGCGGACAACCAACCGCTCTGGGGTGCGCAACAGGGGTGCCAGCCTATACGGGGTGCATTCGGTTCGACCACATTGGCGGTCAACCACTGTACAGCTCACAGTGGTCCGCTGGTCAGAAGGACCAAGTCGATCCAACAACCCTGGCAGTTGGCCCCGTGTTCAATTCTGGCGCTTTCCTGGATCCAAATAAGAACGTCCAGCCTGGTCAGTCCTATCAGTTTGGCACTTTCGACAAGGTGAGCGGTGCAATGCGAATGCAGCCATATCTGAGCGAGGATTTCAACTTCTTGAAGCGAACGAGGTTCACTGAGTCAAAGGATCTACTCTTGCAGGTGAGCTTTATCAACGCATTCAACAGGCATATTTGGAACCGGCCGCCTGACCTAAATCCAAATGACGGTGGGAATTTCGCGATCGTACCGATTACGGCATTCTCGACAACTGGAGGCGGTAGTTACCTTATCCAACCCCGCAAAATCCAGTTGCAACTTAAATTCGAGTATTGACGGTTCACTCCTACGCTTCTCAACGGGCCGCTTGCGAAAGCGGCCCGTTTTCTTTCGATCCGGGGAGGTAATCCGGCGAGGGTTCGTTAAACTAGAGAGAACCTGGTTTCCTGCTTCCAAATGTCTGCTCGTCAAAGAATCATATTGTTTCTGCTGCTTGGAACCTTGGCTGCGTTTGCGACTCTGTCGGCTGGAGGCCAGACTGCCTCCCCTCCACAAACATCGGCAATTCCCGACCGTTTCGTGGACGCCACCGACAAGCTTGGCGTCCATTTCCGGCAGCAGTCGTCGCCTACGAGCAAAAAGTATCTGCTTGAAACCATGGGCTCCGGGGTGGCGGTTTTCGATTACGACAACGATGGGCGGCTGGACATTTTTTTCGCTAACGGTGCGCGGCTCGACGATCCCACGCCGAAGGGGACGATTCCGAAAAAAGACGATCCGAAATACTGGAACCGTCTTTACCACCAGAAAGCGGACGGCACATTCGAGGATGTCACTGAGAAGGCCGGCCTGGCAGGAATCGGCTATTCCACTGGAGTGGCGGTCGGCGACTACGACAACGATGGCTATGAAGATCTATACGTTGCCAGCTACGGGCGCGGCACGCTATATCACAACAATGGCAACGGAACCTTCACGGATGTAACTACCACCGCGGGCGTCGGCGGCTCCGGATGGATGACGAGCGCCGCGTGGGTGGACTACGACAATGACGGGCGGGTCGATCTGGTGGTCGCGCGCTACATGCAATGGGATTTCGACGATATTTTTTGCGGCCATCGCGAAGAGGGGTTTCGCTCGTATTGCCATCCTGATCTGTTCAAGCCGGAGTCGTTGCTGTTGTTTCACAATGATCGCAATGGCAAGTTCACCGAAGTGTCGCATCAGGCGGGAATTGACAAGCCCGGCAAAGGCCTCGGCCTCGCCATCGCCGACTATGACCACGACGGATGGATGGACATCCTGCTGGCTAACGATTCGATTCCGGAGTATCTGTTTCACAATCGTGGCAACGGCACGTTTGAAGAGGTGGGATTGCCGTCCGGAGCTGCACTTGATGGCAATGGTACGGCGTTTGCCGGAATGGGCGTGGATTTCGAAGACTACAACAATGATGGATGGCCGGACATCGTGATCACTGATCTGGCCAACCAGCGATACGCGCTTTATACAAATCAAAAGGACGGAACTTTCGATTATGCAACGCCGGTCAGCGGACTGGGCGCAATTTCATTGCTGCATTCCGGCTGGGGCGTTCGATTTCTGGATTACGATAACGATGGCTGGAAAGACCTGCTGATCGCGCAATCGCACGTAATGGACACGATAGAGACCAATGAGCCCAGCCTGCACTACAAGGAAGCTCCTTTGTTGTTGCACAACCAGCAGGGGAAGAAGTTTGTGGACGTCTCGGCCATGTCGGGAGATGTTTTTCATCAGCAGTGGGCGGCGCGTGGGCTGGCCATCGGCGACCTGAACAATGACGGGAAGCTGGATGCAGTGATCTCATCGGTGAATGGACCTGCATGGGTGTTGCTGAATGAAACCGAAACGTCGAACCACTGGATCACGCTTAATCTGATTGGAACGAAAAGTAATCGCGATGCGATCGGGGCGCAGGTAAGGATCTTGACGTCTGCGGGCGATCAGTTCGCAACGGTTACGACGTGCAGCAGCTATCAATCATCGAGCGACAAGCGTTTGCACTTCGGATTGGGCTCGGCAGACACGGTACGCGAGATTGAAATCCGCTGGCCGAGCGGGACTCGACAGCTGTTAAAGGATGTAAAGGGCGATCAGATCCTGACCATTAAAGAAGAATCGAAGTAGAGTTCACAAATCTTAACCGCAAAGAACGCGAGGTGGGCAAAGTTTTCCAAATCAGCTTGAACAGACAGCTCCATACAGTTTTGCTATTGGTAGTGATAGCTGGCACTTCGCATCTGGCGCGTTCGCAGTCGGCAGTTTGTGAGGTCGCAGCGGCCCATTTTCAGGCGCACCGCTGGGCAGATGCGGCACAAGCCTATGCCGAGTGCGAAAAGCTTTCTGCGCCGGACAATGACGTGCATCTTTACCGCGCCAAGGCGCTGGTGAATGTCGGGGATTTTGCTGGTGCGGCGTCGGAACTGGATGCCTACATCGCAACCAAACCCCAGTCCGATGATGCGCTTTACCTGCTCGGCTACGTGCGTTTTCGGCAAGACCAGCCGCGTGAATCGCTCGAAACATTTGCGCGGGCGAGTAAGATTCGTCCGCCGCAGGCCGGCGATCTGAAAATTGCGGCTCTGGATTATGTGCTGTTGAACGACTATACGAGCGCGGCGCGTTACCTGGAGCAATCGCTTGCGATGGATCCGGCGGATAACGAGGCGCTTTATCACCTTGGGCGCGTGCGTTATCAGCAAAACAAGTTTGACCTTGCAATTACGGCTTTCGAAGCCTTGCTGCAGCGCGAACCAGAAAACCTGAAGGCCGAAGATAATCTCGGCCTGTGCCTTGAGGCTACGGGAAAGTCCGGCGCGGCGATTAGCGCCTATCGCAAGGCCATCGAAATGGATACGAAAGCGGAATTGCACACTGAGCAACCGTATCTAAATTTGGGGAAGATGCTCAACACGTTGAATCGCCAGTCCGAGGCGGTTCCGGCATTGATCGAAGCGGTCAAGATCAATGAAGCTTCCGCCCCCGCGCATTATGAATTAGGGCGGGCCGAATTTGCGCTCAATCACCTTGCAGAAGCGCGAGTGCAACTGGAACGCGCGGCCGCACTTGATCCGCACAACAGTGCGCCTCATTATCTACTGGGCCGGGTGCTGAGCCGGATGGGCCAACAGCAAGAGGCCGCAGCAGAATTCAAGCTGACCGAAAAACTGATTCGCGAGAAAGACGCAAAGTCAAGGCAAGGAATGGCGTCGCCACGCTGATGGTCAAGCGTCTTAATATCTGGGCCTGCTCGGGTTGGTTAAGCGTCGCGCTTCTGGCAGCATCGCTTCCCACGCACGCCCAAGTGCCTGCAAGTGACACGGCTTCCCTTCTGCAGGATGCGGGCCGCGCCATGGCCGCAGGGGATCTAGCTTCAGCAGAAGAAAAGCTGCAGTGGATTCTGCATCGGTCGCCGGATAATTACCGGGCGCTTGATCTCCTCGGAATCGTTCGCGCACAGCAGCAGCGCAATAGTGAGGCGGAAAACATATTTCAGCGCGTAATCAAAACCAAGCCTGACTACGCCAGCGCGCACATCGATCTCGGCCTGCTGTACATACAGATGGGAGAAGCAGAAAAGGCCATCGCGCAGCTCGAAGAAGGCTTGCGACTGGCGCCGGACCGGGCTGACGCGACGGCCGCATTGGCAGGCGTTCTCCGCGATCAGGCACGATCCGCGAGCGGAGAGGATCGAGAGAAGGCACTATCGTTCTTGTTGCGCGCGCGCAAGTTAGCTCCTAACGATCCCGATGTGACGTTCGATCTGGGAATGATCGAGCTGAGAATGTCATTATTCCCCGATGCGGTTGATGCGTTTCAGCAGACGCTGAAGGTCCACAGCGATAATGCGCCGGCCACCTATGGCCTGGGACGAGCACTGATGGAGTTGGCGAAGTTCCAGGATGCGCACGATCAGTTTGTACGTTACGTCGCGTTGCGTCCGGACGATGCTTCGGGTCATTATGCGCTAGGCAGGAGTAGTGCGGCACTGCAACTCACCCCGGAAGCGAGTAGCGAGTTTCAGAAATCAATTGCCCTTCAGCCGGTGCAGACCGAGTCATATTTCCGGCTTGGGCTGCTTGATCTTGACGCCAAAGATTACCGCGCCGCGGAGGATAATTTGCGACATGTGCTGGGCCGTGATCCCAAACATGCGGGCGCGCTGGCTGCGCTTGGGCGAGTGAAACTGGAAACCAAAAAGTATGACGAAGCGGCTGACCTGTTGCAGCGGGCGATCGCCAGCGATAATTCACTTCGCGAAGCGCACTACTATCTTGGACTGACGTATGCGCGGGTGGGACGAAAAGAGGATTCAGACCAGCAATTACAGATTGCCACCCAACTCGAAAAGCAAGCTACAGAAAAACAGCGGACGGTTTTCAAGATCATCGACCCAGGCACGAACTCAGCAAGCGATCCTAAATAGCTACTTGCTGGCGGGGTTTCCGCCCTCAAGCGCGACATGCGGCCATCCGCCCGTCCAATCGATGGTGGAGAGCTGCAGGTAGGCATCTCCGGTTTTGCCATCGTAAGCGTGAAAGATCATGATGTCGCCATCTTCACCCTGGCGCACTGATTCCCCGCCCGGCCCTATCCAGCGGTCGTTTCCAAGCAAGACCGGCGTTCCGCCACCGTCGAGCATCGGCGTCCCACTAGCGTCAACATATGGTCCAGTCACGTCACGCGCACGCCCAACCATCGTCTTGTAACTGCTGTGGGTGCCGCGGCAGCAAAGATCAAAGGACACAAAGAGGTAAAAATAATCGGCGTGATGGACGATGAATGGCGCTTCGATCGCCTGCCAGTTCCCTGGAAGTCCCGGCGGATTCGGCGGCGGACTGGCTGGCCGCTTCCGGCGCGCGAGTGAATAGAGCTTGGCATCCGAAGGGTCGAGCTTGCCGGTTTTCGGATCGATGCGACGCATTTTGATTCCATCCCAAAAACTACCGAAAGCCAGCCATGCGCCGCCTTTGGCGTCGAGCACCAGGTTGGGATCAATGGCGTTGAAGTTATCTTCTTCTTTTGAGCGGAGAACCAGGCCGCGGTCTTCCCATTTAAAGTTCGAGCTGTGTGGGTCAAGAGTCTTGTTGGTGAGAAGAGCAATTCCAGAAGTGTTCTTGCCGAAGACTGAAAACGCGTAATAGAGGTGATATTCGCCGTCGAAAAACGAAATATCGGGCGCCCACAATTCCTTTGTCGCCGGGCTTTCTTTCTTTATCCAGTCAGGAATGTGGTCGAACACATTGCCGCAACGTTTCCAGGCGTGAAGATCAGGCGAGCAGCGGATCGGAAGTTCGCCGTCGCGGCTGGGGCCGTTGGCCGTGCCGAATTCGTACCAGGTGTCGCCGTCCTTTATAAGTGACGGATCATGGACGTATTCGACGTCGCCCGAAACTGCGATGGCTCGTGATTGCGCATGGGAATTAGCACTCGAACAAGTTGCGATCACAATCGCTGCGAGGACGAAGATGGCGGCAGGTTTGGTGTTTAGTCTCATCATCAATTCTTTTCCCTGACAATTTTCACCGCTGGAGTGAGAACAAGCAAACGTTTTCTCGCACATGGCAAAAATATCTGGGCGAAAAAGTTCCGCCCCGATATTAACCATGACTGCTGATCAGAACGATAACCTGGCTTGGAATTCAATCACACGTCCAGCCAGATCGTCTCGCTTTCAAATCCTGAATTTGGCGCAGTTTATTCCGGCAGCGGCCCCCAGCGAAAACGGTTTTTTATGGCATTGGTTTGAAGACAGTCAAGACTTTCTTTAGAAAACCGGACCAGCTCAGGTAGCTAAACTGAAAGCGCGGGCGAACCGCCATCTTCAGCCCCTTAACCGGCCAAAACGCTGGACTTCCGGGGGAAGAAGAGTACGATTGTGCTGTTCACGTAACCGGCTTCATTCTTATCTGGACACGGAAGATCCGGCGCGGCAAGCCTCCTGGGCTGGGCCGTCAGAACCGGCCGTAGTGGCAAGGAGGAATCATGCTCGGTGCGCGTCGTTGCAGCGTTCTGCGGATATCTCGCGGCTCGTCTCTCTTAATTATTGTCGCCGCGTTTTTGATCTTTTCAGTGGGGACAAGGAACGCTCAGGGTGCTGACCCCGCTGTGCCCAAGTACGACTCTCACACAGAGACCAAGATGAAGGGCACGGTAGAGGACGTGACCTTACCGGCCAGCGGGCACGAAAAAGAAATTGTCCACCTGGTGATGAAAAATGGGACAGACACGGTGGACGTTTATCTGTGCCCGAAGTCGTTCCTCGACGACATGGGAGTGGCGTTCAGCAAGGGAGACGAAATTACGGTGACGGGATCGAAGGTCAAGCAGGGTGAAACCGAGGAGGTGCTCGCCAAGCAAGCTGAGCGGGGAAATGACACATTGGTTCTCCGCGATGACAAGGGCATTCCGGTTTGGATGTGGAACAGCAAGAAGTGAGTACCTTTTCGCCTGCCATAAAAACAGCGAGGCGCAGACGTTAGCTGCGCCCCGCTGGTCGTCGCTACGTTTGGCCGACGCTCACGACAGACATCAAATGGCAGCCACACCGCGCTCCTGACTTCGGATGCGAATCGCCTCTTCAACCTTGTAGAGAAATATTTTCCCGTCGCCGATCTTTCCGGTGGCAGCGGTTTTGAGGATGGCATCAACTGCGGCGTCCACGATCTTATCTTCCAGTACCAGTTCGAACTTCACTTTGGGCAGCAGATCCACGCTGTACTCTCCGCCGCGATAGCTTTCTTTGTGGCCCTTTTGCCGGCCGTGACCGCGAACCTCTGAAATGGTCATGCCTTCAACACCGATATCAATCAATGCCTGCTTCACGGCGTCGAATCTGTTGGGCTGAACGATAGCTTCAATTTTCGTCATCTCTGCTCCTTAGCAGTCGGTAATCCGGAGGCAGAGTTTCTCTGCCTCCGGTTTTGCGATGATCAGTGGACGGGTCAGCTCACCGCTCGAGACAATGTACTCACTGCAGCGGCGGCCTTGACTGGAGCCGGCAATTCCTGCGACATTCCAGCCGGAGCACCCAGAGCGGATATGACATATTCCGGATAGGCGGAAATTCCGTGCTCGTGCAAGTCCATACCGTAGGCTTCCATTTCTGCCGGCAAGCGGAGCATCCCCATAGCGTTGACGACGAGCATGACTGCCATGGCGACTCCGAATGTCGCCAGAGTGACACAGGCGCTGCCGATGAACTGGGCTTTCAATACCTGCAATCCGCCGCCGTAGAAAAGGCCTTTCAGTGGCGCGGAATTGTCCGGACCCAGCGGCCCGGTAGCCCCATACTGGCCGCAGGCAAACAAGCCTAGCGACAGTGTTCCCCAGATGCCGCAAACGCCGTGCACCGGAACAGCACCGATGGGATCGTCGATGCGGAGATATTCGAGCGCATCAACTGCAACGATGACCAGCACGCCAGCAATACCGCCGAGAAGAACTGAGCCTGTAGGGCTCACCCAGTAACAGGGACACGTAATCGCGACCAGTCCAGCCAGGAACCCGTTTGTGGTGTAACTGGCGTCCCAGGATTTCATTTTGAAGTAGCCGTAGAGAATCGAGGTCAGTCCGCCCGCGCAAGCGGCCAACGTTGTGTTGGCGGCGACGCGACCGATGCCGACCAGATCCATGGCCGAGAGTGTGCTGCCCGGGTTGAAGCCATACCAACCGAACCAGAGAATCAGCCCGCCGCTGACCGCGATGGTCAGATCGTGGGGCAGCATCGGCCCGCCGCCATCACGCTTAAATTTGCGCCCGAGTCGGGGCCCGAGGACGATGGCACCCGCGAGGGCGATAAATCCACCGATGGTGTGCACGACGGTTGAACCAGCGAAGTCGTGGAAGCCCATTCCGAGAGATGGGAAGAAGTGTCCGTCGCTGCCCATCAAAGCCAGCCAGCCGTCAGGTCCCCAAGCCCAGTGGCCGATGATCGGATAGATGAAGCCGGTGACGCAGAGACTGTAGAGAAGATCTCCGACGAAACCTGTGCGGCCGATCATTGCGCCTGAGGTGATGGTCGAGCAGGTATCGGCAAAGGCAAATTGAAAGATCCAGACTGCCAGGAACGCTACGCCTGTGCTTTCATATGTGGCGGGCGCATTCTGCAGGAAAAACCAGTGGTAGCCGATGAAGCCGTCGCCGTGGCTGAACATGAAGGCAAAGCCGATGGCGTAAAACAGAAGGCCGCAAAGACACGTATCAACTACGCACTCGACGAGAACGTTCACCGTTTCGCGGGACCGGCAGAAGCCTGCTTCCAGCATGGTGAAGCCGACCTGCATGCCGAACACCAGAAACGCCGCAACCAACGTCCACATGGTGTTGACCGGATTCACAATGTCGGCTGCCTTGACCTCAGGAGTGCCGCTCTGCGCATAAACTTGCGTGAGAAAAGCGCCGGTCACCACAGCCATTACCAGCAGCACCAATCCGACGCCCAGCACCTTGCCGGCGAGCAGTGTCCCTCCGTATCTGCGCCACTCTGGCTCCTGCAGGCGTTTACGCAGTCGTGAAAACTTCTGCGATAGTGACAACTTCTGCCCAGCGCTTGTCTTTACTGTCATGCGTTTCCTCTCCTTGAGATCCATGGTGAATTTGCGAAGCTGCTTTCTTTAACTAAAGGAGCCCCTTCCTCAGAAAATTGGCCCTCGGCGCTGCACCAATACGCGATCAAGCGCAAAGTGGAAGCGCACCCACAAGCTTCTAGAAATGTCGTTGTGATTCGGCACGGCGTCGTGCCAGGAGACTGGCCTCTTTTCGGCGTCGAAAGGAGGAGAACTGCTAATTAAAACGTAAGCGGATTATGTTGGCCGGAACCCGCGAAGTCAAATTCAAACTTTTTATTAGCTTCATCACCGAACTTAAAATAATCAATCGGAAGGCCGGCGTGGCGGGAACTCGGGAGCATCAGAGTTCGACCCCGCGCGTGACAGCATGGCTGAGCACAATCGCGTCGGCGATTTCTTTCATTGGCTTTCGCATTTGCTGGCTCTGGCGCTGCAGTCTCTGGTATGCCTCGGATTCACTGATCGCAAGCTCGGTCTGCAGAATACCCTTCGCGCGTTCAACGACGGTGCGCGATTCGAGCCGCTCGGTGAGTCTGGAGTTTTGTTCTTCCAGGCGAGCCATTTCAATCTCCGCACCGACCAGAAAACCGATCATCGCGAGCAGTCCAACCTCACTTTCGCTATACCGATGGGGCTCGCGGTTCTGAATGTTGATGACGCCGACCAGTCGCCCGCGGCTTACCAACGGCACGGAAAGGAACGCCTCGAAACTGTCTTCGGGCAATTCGTTAAAGAATTTGAATCGAGGGTCGTTGCCGGCATTGCTGCTGACAATGGCAGGCTCACAATGTTCCGCGACCCAACCGGTAATTCCCTGCCCCAACTTTAACTTAAGGCGGTCAACTGTCTCCGGATGCGCATTCTTTGAAGCACGAAGGACCAATTCGTCGTCCTGCAACACGTAGATGAAACACGAGTCACATTTAACGACGGAGGCTGCGAACTCGACAACCTCACCCAGAACATCTTCGAGAGAAGCCGGCTTCGACATGCGGCTGGCCACGCGCCGCAAAAGCGTCATGGCGGAGACGTCCGTCGCGGGGGTAAACCTGCCCGTAGCTGCCAGCGGTGAAGGCCTGGCCGGCGCAAACCAGTTCGCGGAAGCACTCATCTACTTCAAGCTATTTGGCGCGGCGAACTCGAGCAATCATGCTTTGGTATGGGTTCCGATAGAAAGGCTTTATAAGTGGGATAAGTTTCCGGCACTGGCGTTCTTCTGCGCGGACTTCAAACGGTCCGCCATGCGCACTAAATCGGCAAATGAAGCTGCATTCATCTTGCGCATGGCCTGCCCGCGATGCATTTTTGTCGTGACTTCGCTTATACCGAGCCGGCCCGCAACTTCTTTGTTGGTGAGGCCGCTTGCCACCAGTTCGAACACCTCGCGCTCTCGGGCGGTGAGTTCGCTAAGACGGGAACGCAAGCTCGCCAGTTCCGCCAATTCGATCTGGGTAATTCTGTCGCGCTCGATCGCCTGTTTGATTGCTGCCAGGAGTTCTTCCTTTTGAAATGGCTTCAGCAGAAATTCGACCGCGCCAGCCCTTAGGGCGCGTGATGCCATGGGTACATCGCCGTGAGCAGTAATAAAAATGATCGGAATAAAGATTCCGGCACGAGCCAGGTCTTGCTGAAAATCCAGACCGTTCGCTCCCGGCAGGCGGACATCGAGAAGCAGACAGCCAGGCCCGTCTGGCCTCCAGGAGTTGCGGAACTGTTCGGTAGAAGCGAAGAGCTGGGTGTCGAAACCGACCGATTGCAGAAGATTGCCCAGTGCGTCGCGAACCGACGCGTCATCATCCACAACAAATACGGTCGGGCGATGGTCAGACATCGGTGTGAGGATTTTTGATGGGCAAGGTGAACTGAAAAATTGCGCCGCCATCAGGATTGGGTGTGGCCCATAGCCTGCCTTGGTGCGACTCGATGATCGACTTGCTGATGGACAGGCCGAGGCCAATCCCATGTGACTTGGTGGTGAAAAACGGATCGAACATTTTTTCCGCGAAATCGGGACGAAAGCCCGCGCCGGAGTCGCGAACGGAAATCACAACGCTGCGACTATCTTCTTGCCTGGAAGTGATTACGACATCTTTTGAAGCGGCCGACGCAATCTCGCTCATGGAATCCATCGCATTAATCATAAGGTTCAACAACACCTGCTGCAATTGCACGCGATCAGCCTTGAGATTAGGCAACAACGGCGCGAGATCAGTACGGATAACAATTTGACGCCGAGCGGCCTCATGTCTAAGGAACGCGGCCAGCTCCTTAATAACGTCGTTTACGTCGACCCAATCCTTCACCGGCGCTTCTTTTCGAAACAGGGCACGAATTCGGCCTACCACCGCGCCTGCGCGTGTCCCATCCTGAATAATACTTTCAGCGCTTTGCCGGGCTTTGGCGATGTTTGGTGGCGAGGCCGAGAGCCATTCCACACAAGCATGCCCATTGGCGACGACGGCAGTCAGGGGCTGGTTGATTTCGTGGGCGATGGATGCCGTCAACTCACCCATACTCAATGCGCGTGAAAGATGCGCAAGCTCGGTTTGTGTCCGCAGGAGCGCGGCAGTGCGCTCCGACACCTTCAGTTCGAGCTGATCTCGAGCCTCGCGCAGGGCCTCTTCTGCTCTTTTCTTGGCGGCACTTACCCAGTTGGCGACCAGAGCACACACAACAAAGGACACGAAGTAGGTTTCCGCAGTTGCGCTGATTTGCAGTGAATAAAAAGGTGGAACGAAGAAATAGTCAACGACGAGGGTTGAGATAAGAACTGCAAACAGACCCGCTCCGGTTCCGCCGATCCATGCGCTCACCATTACCGCGCCAAAAAAAAGAAATAAAAATGGATAAGGGAAAGAAAATAAGCGCTCTATTCCAAGGGACAACAAAAACGCAGCCGCGACCAGCAGCAGAGCGGTTCCGTATCGCAGCAAGATCGATGGGAGCGTCTTCTCTTTCCTGGCGCCGAGTACCGATGATAGTTCTGCTGGCGCGCGCAGTGCGGCTGCATCCTCGGGTCCGGTGAGTCCAAGATTGGTGCCGCTGGAATCCATCAAGTGAGAGTCATGATAACGAAAACCAGGCGTTCAGAGGTTTAACACTCTACCCGGCGACTTCCGCCAGACACTGCGCCGCGTATTCCACCTGTTCGTTCGTCATCTCCGGAAAAAGCGGCATGCTCAACACGCGTGTGCATGCGCGTTCCGTGTGCGGCAAAGATCCCTCGCGATGGCCAAGATGCTGGAAAGCATCCTGCAAGTGGACCGGCTTGGGATAATGCACAGCCGTTTGCACCCCCTTTTCCGCAAGCTCGGCGCGGATTTTATCGCGCTCGTTCACGTAAGCTACGAAAAGGTGATACACGCAATCGGCGTCTGGCGCGTCTTCGGGCAAATCCACACGAGCTCCGGCCAGAAGCTGCCGGTAACGCCCCGACAATTCACGGCGTCTGGCGGTCCACTCATCGAGGTGCTTCAACTTTACATTCAGCACAGCTCCTTGAAACCCGTCCATCCGATAGTTGTAGCCAACATACGCGTGGAGGTAGCGAGTCGTCTCACCATGGCTTCGCAGAGCACGCACCAATTTAGCGACCTCGTCGTCGTTTGTGGTCAGCGCGCCGCCTTCGCCATATGCACCCAAGTTCTTTCCGGGATAGAAGCTAAAGGCAGCCGAATGGCCAAAACCTCCCACACGCTTTCCGCGATAAGTTGCGGCATGCGCCTGGCAGGCGTCCTCGATCAGCGTGAGCCGATGAAGCCTGGCGATTTCGCCGATTGCGTTGAGGTCTGCCGGCCTGCCGTAAAGATGGACAGGAATGATGGCGCGGGTCCGTTCGGTAATGGCTTTTTCGATCTGTAATGGATCGATGTTCGCCGTGGTCGGGTGAATGTCCACGAAGATCGGAGCGGCTCCCGTGTAGCTGATCGCCTCAGCTGTGGCGATAAACGTATTCGCAGTAGTTATGACCTCGTCGCCTGGACCAATTCCAGCTGCGAGCAAAGCCAGATGCAATGCACTGGTGCCGGAGTTGAGCGCGACGCAGTGCTTTACGCCACAATACCGGGCAAATGACTGCTCAAATTGCTCGACTTGCTCCCCAAGAATGAACGTGGCCTTAGCGCAGACCCTATCAATCGATTCCATGATTTCCGGGCGAAGGCTCTCATACTGGGCCGTCAGGTCGAAATAAGGGACTTTCATCATCGGCTTGTGAGTCGCACGCTTCAACATAGCAGTCCACAATCTGACACTCACTCAACGATACGTGAGGTGAGCGTTTCCGCAAAATCCTCTGACCAGAAGCCCTGTCCTCACGCTGAGGGTTGCTGCATGGCAGGCCGCGGCTGGGTATTTATGGCTAATTTCGATTTAATCCAACCTCATGCGTGGGGCGCTCAACTAATAGCCAGCCAATGCGTGAGAGCGGAGATTTGCGTCAGCAGAGTTCCGGACCGGGCCAGGTGCCGGTCGCGACCGTTGGTTGACCAGTTTACCCGGAGGAGTCATGCCAAGCAATGGATTGCGTGAATTGTATTTAGACGAACTGAGAGACCTCTACAGCGCAGAGAACCAGCTGGTAAAAGCGCTGCCCAAAATGGCCAAAGCCGCTAATTCTGACGAATTGCGGGACGGCATTGAAGAACACCTTGAACAAACCAAAGGACAAGTGGAGCGACTGGAACAAATCTTCGAAGCGATGGATGAAAGCCCAAAGGGCAAGAAGTGCGCCGGAATGGAAGGTCTGGTGAAGGAAGGCGGCGAAGTCATGGACGAAGACTTCGAAGGCGCGGTTCTGGACGCAGCCCTGATTGGTGCCGCCCAACGGGTGGAGCATTACGAAATCGCGGCATACGGGACGGTCATCGCATTCGCAGAGCAACTGGGCGAATCGGAACACGTTTCGCTGCTTCAGGAGACTCTGGAAGAAGAAAAGGAAACGGACGAGAAGCTCACAAGCCTGTCAGAAGACATCAATGCTCAGGCGAACAGCGAATCAGGCGAAGCTGAGGATGACAGCGAAGAGGAAGAGGAACAGTTGGAGACTGAGGCAGATTCGGATTCGACCGCGAAGAAGAGGGGCCGCAAATCGCCAAAGCGGGCAGCCTGAGTCGCTTAACATCACATAGCAGAGAAACAAAAGCGTCGTAGTCGAGAGGCGCCGGCTTCGGCTAGCGCCTCTTGCGACTTGCTTGGAGACAATTTTGGTGAGGCGTTGATGGATTTTGTTGCTGAAACTCCGCGAAGAAAGGGACAGGGGTGAGGAAATCCATTCTTTGTTGTTTCCTCTTATTGCCCATATTTCCGCTACTGGCTCAAAAGGACCCTTCTTCGCAGACGCCAAAAACCGCGCCCCAGGTACAGGAAGCACTGGCGTCGTACGAAGGTCAGCCGGTCGCGGTGATTGAACTCGCGGGACAACCGAATCTGGATGTAAACAAGTTCCTGCCGCTTCTTTCGCTCAAGGCAGGCGAGCCTTTCGCGCAAGCAAAAGTGGATCAGTCAATAGCCGCGCTCAAGAGTAGCGGCGCGGCCAACGAGATTGAATTGGAGGTGCGGCCGCAACCTGAAGGAATTCGGGTGATGTTTGTTCTGCAGCCAGCGATTTATTTCGGGATTTACACGTTTCCAGGAGCGGGACGTTTCGCCTACTCCCGTTTACTGCAGGTTGCCGACTATCCGCCTCGCGGCGTCTATTCAAGCATTGACGTGACCAACACCACGAATCTGCTGGCGCGATTTTTCAAGCAGAACGGATATTTTGAATCAGAGGTCCATCCAAGTCTTCAAAATGATGACGTTCATAAGCTGGTTAACGTGAACTTCCAGGTCACGCTGAGGCGGCATGCGAGATTCGGGAACATCATCTTTGATGGAGTTCCTGCAAAGCTGCAACCTAAACTGCGGAGCGATCTTACCTCATGGCGCGCACGCTTGCGGGAAGCCGCGGTGCGGCGTGGCAAAAGCTATTCTTGGCGAAGGCTGCAGAAGGGGACTCAATATCTGGAGTCAAAGCTGATAGACGCCAATTATCTGGGTAGCAGGGTGCAGATCGCCGGAGCTGATTACGATGCGGAGACAAATCGGGCAGATGTGCATTTCACGGTGACATTGGGCCGTTTGGCATCCGTGACAATCGAGGGAGCACACATCTGGAGCTGGACACGTAAGCGGCTGCTTCCGATGTACGAACAGGCAGGACTCGACCCAGAAATCATTGAAGAGGGGCGGGACAATCTCGCCAGTTATTTTCAGAAGAAAGGATATTTCGATGTCAGTGTCAGTGCCCAAACTCAACAGTCAGAGACGGCAGAGAACATCGTCTATCACGTAAAAAAGGGACAGCGCCATAAAGTCACGAGCGTCGAGATTGCGGGGAATCACACTCTTCCGAGCGAACAATTGCGCCCTCGTATCAAGGTTGAAAAGGCCAGCCGTATTCCGTTTCTCTCGCACGGAACATTCAGCGATCAGTTAGTTCGGGAGAGTTCTGTAAATCTGGAGAATATTTATAAGGCAGAAGGATTCAGCAGCGTGAAGGTCACGCCCGAGGTCACCAAAGCTGAGGGGAATATCAAGGCACAGTTTTTCGTCGATGAGGGCCCGCGCGATGTGATAGGGGCGTTTCGCATCGAGGGAAATCAGACTGTGCCGATCGAGAAACTAGCCCCGAAGGGATTGAACATCGCTGAAGGGCAACCCTATTCTGCAAAGAAGGTCGATCAGGACCGGAATCAAATTATTGCCCAGTACTTGCGGATGGGATACTTGAACGCCAGTTTCCGTGCCCGTGCCGCAAAAATAAATAATGATCCTCACAAATTGGAAGTGGTGTACGAGATTACTGAAGGCCCGCAAGTAACGATCGATTCGGTCGCCGTCTTGGGCGGGATTCGGACACGACGATCGCTCATCGATCGCGCGATTCAACTCAAATCAGAGAGCCCGTTGCGCGAAGACGAATTGTTCTCCGCTGAAAGCAAGCTATACAACCTGGACGTTTTCGATTGGGCGGAGATCGATCCGCGGCGGCAAATCACAACCCAAACTGAGGAAGACGTTCTGGTCAAAGTGCACGAGGCGAAAAGGAATGAGATTCAGTATGGATTCGGCTTTGAAGTCATCAATCGAGGCGGCAGCATACCGAGTGGGACAGTAGCTGTGGGGGGTCTCCCGCCCGTCGGTCTCCCTTCAACCTTCACGACCAGCGAGAAAACCTTCTGGGGGCCACGCGGTACATTTCAATACACGCGGAAAAACTTTCGAGGTCTGGGTCAAAGTGTGACGATAGGAGTGCTCGGAGCGCGCCTCGATCAACGGGTGGGCATCGCTTACAGCAACCCATATTTTCTGGGATCAAATTGGAGTTCGGCGGTGAGCATTTCTGCAGAGCACAATAGTGAGAATCCCATCTTCACTTCCCGCTTTGCCGACTTTGGCCTGCAGGCGCAAAAGCCGCTCAACAAAACAAAAACGAAAACGCTGGCATTGCGCTATGACTACCGGCAGACCGCGTTATCAAATCTTGTGATACCGCAACTTGTGCCACCCGAAGATCAGCACGTTAGACTGTCAAGTCTGGCGCCCACTTACTCTAACGACACACGAGACAATGCACTGAATGCGACGAAGGGATTTTACGAAACGGCCGATTTTACCGTGAACTTAAAAGCCCTGGGTTCCGACGTGAATTTTGTGCGACTCCGAGGTCAGATTGCGCATTACAAGGAGATTGGAGCGGGCATTGTATGGGCGAACAGTCTTCGCACCGGGCTGGCGCAGCCTTTCGCCGGCAGTTTCGTTCCTCTGAGCGAATTGTTCTTCTCGGGTGGGGCAAACACCCTTCGTGGGTTCCCACTGAATGGCGCCGGGGCGCAGCGCAATGTCCCCGTCTGCAGCGACCCCAACGTTCCGAGCACCTGCACGCAGATCCAAGTACCTGACGGAGGGCCACAGTTGCTGGTGATCAACTCTGAGCTCCGTATTCCAGTGCCAATCACCTTGCCATCGCCGATCAACCGAAACTTGGGCTTCGCAGCGTTCTATGACGGCGGGAACGTTTTTCCTACGGTGGGATTCCACAATTTCGGTTCCCTTTACTCTAACTCGGTTGGAATCGGCCTGCGATACAGCACTCCTCTGGGACCCGTGCGCTTTGATGTGGGTCACAACCTGAACGCTCCGCCGGGAATCAAACCCACGCAATACTTCGTTACCTTGGGCCAGGCATTTTGAACGCATTTCCGCAACCGCCGTTTTCAGATTCCAGACAGCTCAGAGAAGTCCCACAACAGAGTAGAAGGCCACGCGCGCGGTGGAAACGCGTGCTGATGTGGACGGGCAGCAGCATTGGCGGGCTGATTCTGCTGCTTGTAATCGGAGTGTACCTGCTTCTTCACAGCGCAAGAGTGCACGCATATCTGCTACGCACTGTTCAGGCCAAGGCGAGCACAGCGCTGGGGACTGAGGTGCGATTGAGGGACTACAGCTTGCGATGGTCGGGTATTAGTCCCACCGTCGAACTCTCTAACGTTTCCATCAATGGCACGCCCCCTTATGGAAATTCGTCGCTGCTGCGCGCCGACTCTCTTCGCGTCGGCGTGACGATCAGTTCCATGTGGCACCGCAGTTGGTATGTAAACGACATTCAGATTCAGCGGCCCATTGTTCATGTGCTTGCCGATAGCAATGGACAGACCAACCTGCCGCATCCATCCGGCGGCAAATCCTCTTCCGGACATTTCGACATCTTTCAATTAGGAGTGCGCCACCTTTCGCTGCAGCAAGGCGAGATTTATTACAACGATCAGAAAAGTAATCTGGCGGCAGACCTGCATGATCTGGCGGTGCAGATCGGCTTTGCGGTGCCGGAACAAAAGTATTCGGGAACTGTTTCTTATCGTGATGGGCACGTGATATGGCAAGGGCATGCTCCGGTCGGCCATCAATTGGATGCGCGCTTTTCGCTCACGCCGAAACGATTTGATCTGGAGAACGCGCACCTTACCAGCGGCCATTCCGAAGTGAACCTGCAGGCAACGATCCAGGATTATTCTCGACCGAAGCTGCAGGCGAACTATCAAGCTACTCTTGACGTGGGAGAATTCCGCAGAGTCCTCAAGAACAGCAGTCTTCCCAGGGGAATAATCGGGCTTTCAGGCGCGATCGATTATCAGGACGATCCCAATCGCACATTTCTCGCTACGACAAAACTCAATGGTGAAGCACACAGTAGCTCGCTGGTCGCAGCTCAGCAAGGACGTTCTTTGCGGTTGGGCGATGTTGCGGCTAATTATTCTCTGAATAGGGGCGATGCTCGCGTGACCGGGATCCGTGCGCGCATTCTTGGTGGCGAGCTCAACGGCGAATTGACGATCCGGGATATCTCGAATTCCCAAAATGCAAGGCTTACGGCTTCCCTGAAGGATGTGTCCGCGCGAGCAGTACAGGAATTCGCAGCGCCGACCTCGAGGGCGAACGTGCTCCTGTCTGGAGCGGTTGGCGGTTCCGTCGAAGCCGCCTGGCGAAAATCGTTCGCCGATCTCACATCAACCGGTCAATTGCAAATTTCGGCCGCTATGCAGCCTGCAAATCAGCAGAGCAATATTCCCCTCAATGGGATGATACGAGCTCGTTACAGCGCTTCGAACCAAAGCCTTGCGATTATTCGGCAGAGCTACATTCGTACGCCAAGGACCTCTCTTTCGCTGGACGGGATGATCGCCAGCCGGTCGTCGTTGGCGCTTAATTTGCAGGCTGGGGAGCTTAACGAGATCGAGCAAATTGCGAACGCTTTTCGAGAGAGTAATTCTGCGCCTCTGAACCTGCACGGCCAGGGTTCAGTCGTGGCAACTATCACTGGTTCGATGCAGAATCCGCAGGCGCAAGGACAGATAAGAGGCTCCAATCTACAAGTACGAAACACGGCCTGGAAATCACTTCACATGCAATTCTCCGCCAGTCCTAGTTCGGTGGCACTCGAACAGGGCGAACTCGTCCCCGCCGAGCGTGGGACGATTGCTTTTCAATTGAATGCCGGTTTACAGCATTGGGCGTTCACCCCATCGAGCTCTTTTCAAGCCAAACTGCACGCCTCTGATCTAGACGCAAAGCAGCTAGCCAAAATTGCGGGGGGCACGGAGCAAATTTCCGGTACGCTTTCGGCCGACGTTGAAGCCCGCGGAACTGAACTCGCCCCGACCGGATCGGGAACCATTCAATTAACCAAGGCTGTCGTTGGCGGAGAGTCAATCAAGAGTATAAAGACCGACTTTCAAGCCGACGGCAAAACCCTGGCGGCGAAAGCCGGCATCACTCTTAAGGCTGGATCGCTTGATGCCGACATTCACTACGAACCGAAGACGCAGGCGTACGACCTCAAGTTACAAAGCGCCGGAATAAAACTCCAAGACCTTGATAGCGTGAAGGCGAAGAATCTGCAGCTTGCCGGCACGCTCGCGCTCAATGCCTCAGGGCGAGGGACATTAAAAGATCCTGCCCTTCAGGCGACGCTTGAAATACCGCGGCTGGCAGTTCGAAATCAGAGTGTCAACAATATAAAACTGACTGCGGGAGTAGCGAACCACCTGGCGAAATTCGATTTGAACTCGGAGGCGGCTGGAATCCAGGCCACGTCGCAGGGCACGATTCAACTTACCGATGACTATTTTGCTGATATCACGGCCAATACTCAGCCCATCCAGATTCAACCGTTGCTAGCCATGTATGCTCCCGCGCAAGCAGCCGACCTGTCCGGGCAAACCGAGTTTCACGCCACTTTGCGAGGGCCGCTCAAGCACAAAAATCAGCTAGAGGCACATCTGGAAATTCCTCAGCTCACGTTGAACTATAAGAATTCCATCAAGCTGGCGGCTGCCGCTCCCATCCATGCTGACTACGTCAATGGCACGCTTGATGTGAAGCGATCGTCGATTCGCGGAACCGGAACCGATCTTACATTTCAGGCAAGTCTCCCCACCGCTCAAGACGCTCCGGTCTCAGTTCTTCTGCAGGGAAGCATCGATTTGCGGCTTGCCCAAATGCTGAGTCCTGACATTACGAGCGGAGGGCAGATCCACTTTGATATCGATTCTTATGGCAAGCGATCGGACCCGACGTTCCAGGGGCAAGTGAAGATATTGAACGCGAGCTTCGCGCAAGCCGGAACTCCTTTGGGACTGAGCAATGGAAACGGAACGCTCACGCTTACCGGAGACCGCCTGAACATAACGGAATTCAAGGGCGAAGTGGGCGGCGGCACGGTGACTGCGAGCGGCGGCGTGATCTATCGTCCCCAACTACGCGCGGATCTGGCAATGAAGGCAGAAGGCGTGCGCATCCTATATGCGCAGAGCGTGCGTGCAACCATCGATTCAAACCTCGCTCTTACAGGGCAGTACGATAATGCCGCGCTCCATGGGCAGGTTAACGTCGATGAGCTTTCGTTTACATCGAACTTTGATCTGGTCAGCTTCGCCGGGCAGTTCGGCGGAGGAGATACTACGCTACCCCCAACTGGCGGGATCAGCGAAAATTTGCATCTGGACGTTACAGTTGAAACCCCGAGCGGCATGAATCTGAGCAGCAGGGATTTAAGCGTCGCTGGGTCTGCTGACTTGAGAGTGAGAGGCAGCGCGGCCGAACCCGTGATACTGGGTCGCGTTAACCTGACCGATGGGGACTTAATTTTCTATGGCAATCGTTACCTGGTGCAGCGAGGAACCATCGACTTTCGCAATCCGACGCGAACCGAACCAACTGTGGATCTTTCTGTAAATACAACCATTCAGCAATATGACATCCAGATTCACATCTGGGGACCAGCGGACCACCTGGCGACAAATTATTCTTCCGACCCTTCGCTGCCGCCATCAGACATCATCAACCTGGTCGCATTTGGCAAAACCGCGGAGGCTGCAGAGGCCAATCCTTCGCCTCCGGGGGTGCTGGGCGCGCAATCACTCGTGGCATCGCAGGTAAGCAGTCAAGTGAGCAGCCGCATTTCGAAGCTGGCAGGCATCTCGCAACTGTCGGTTGATCCGGTTTTGGGGAGCAGCGGCCAGGAGAGCACCGGCGCGCGAATCTCGATTCAACAACGTGTAACGGGAAAGATTTTTGTGACCTTTTCAACCGACACTACCACGACGCAGCAAGAGGTGATTCAGGTTGAATATCGAAGAAATCGGAGAACCTCGTTCAAAGCTGTGCGCGATCAGAATGGCAGCTTCTCTGTGCAAACCAATTTTCGTAAAGATTGGTAAACCTTTTTCCACGCCTGGATGTACTTCCTACTGTGGTCGTAACCTGCCCGTAACCAATTGTTAATCTCCTTCTCATCACGCTGAAAGAGTCGCCTCCATAGAGTGGTTAGGCGGCCAACTTTGCCCGCACTCAGCACGCTGCACGACTGCGACGAGGCGCCGCGAAAAAAATATCTTGGAGGATTCAATGCCGCAATTCAGATTGCTCACCCGATTGGCTGTGATTGCCACAGCAGCTTCACTGGCCAGCGTGAGCGTAAATGCCCAGGAGATCAAAACGGTTTTCGTCATTGCCATGGAAAACCACAACTGGACTCAGCCGGCCAACCAGTTCACCGGCAATATTCAGCAGATTTATCAGAACCCGAATGCGCCATTTATTAATAGTCTGGTGAACGGGACAGCGTTTGCGGTGGTCGGCGATTCCGTCGTCCACATCAGCGATCAGGTCTCATATGCCACCGCCTACCACAATGTTTTGGCAACGCCGAGCGGAAACAATCCCCACGTCCATCCTTCTGAGCCGAACTACATATGGGCGGAAGGCGGCAGCAACTTTGGGGTATTCAATGACAATGATCCGTACACCGGCGGTACCAATCAGAATGTTTCGCAGCATTTGAGCAGTTTGCTCACACAGGCGGGAAAGAGCTGGAAATCGTATCAGGAAGACATTGACCTGATGTCGGTGAATGGCCAGCTCATCAACGTCCCACGTCCTGCCGACCAATGGACGGTTCCACTAACCAGCTTTTCCGGAGTTTTTGGCAGTGGCTTAAACGATTACAACGCATCAAACCAGTTCAACTACGCAGCGAAACATAATCCAATGCTGTTCTTTACGGATACTAACGGCGGCAATGATTCGACCGCCGCGAACCTGCTGTCGTCACACTATGCACCCCTGCAGCAACTGGCAGCTGATTTGGCCGCCGACAACCTCGCCGACTATGTCTGGATCACGCCGGACCAGTACAACGATATGCACACAGCGCTGGCCGCGGGCTACAAAGGATTGACTGGCGATCCCGCCAAGATCAGACAGGGCGACGATTTCCTGAGCCAGATCCTACCCGTGATCATGGCGTCAGACGCTTACAAGAACCACGGAGCGATCATCATCTGGTTTGACGAATCAGAAGGAGATGGAGTGGCGGGTGACAATGCCGATGATTTCAATCACACCATTCCCGAGATTGTAATTTCGAAGCGCGCGCACACGAACGTGAACGGCATTCCTTACGCCAGCCCGCTGAACTATACCCACTCTTCGGACTTGCGGACCATGCAGGAAATCTTTCACGCTGGCCTGTTAGTGGGAGATGCGGCTAACTCGAATGATTTATCAGACCTGTTTCAACCGGGAGCGGTCCCGAACAAACCATAGCGCGGTTCTTACGGGCGGGCTTTAATACTCAGCGGCGCAGGGGCATCAGAGACTGTCTCTGCGCCGTTGTTATTGGTTTTGACCGAATTTTTCCCGTTCCGGAATTCGTGCTGTTTCGAAACGGTCATGTACCTTCGTTCATGCTCGGAGTCGTTTTTGATTGGAGGTAAGTAGCTGCAAAACTAGAATCCGTCTCAATAGAGCTGCCGCCTTGGCAGCCAACCCGAATGCTGGAGATGTTGGGATGAATTCTTCGAAGTCGTTTCTCTTCGTGTGCTTGTTCGCAATAGCTGTGTTCCCTGCGTATGCCGGAGTCTATGTAACCCTTCCAAGCACAGCAACTGTTTCTACGTCAGCCACCAGCAACGTAACGTCACCGGTTCATTTTGTAGCCACCGCGACGTCGCCAGCCTGTTCGAAGGGTGTAGGAGGGATGGGAATCTACACGGCTCCGTACAAGCTGGCTTATACCGTGCAAGGCACGAAGTTAGACACCAGCCTCGCCTTAAACGCTGGAACATACAATGTCGCAATTACAGAATGGGACAACTGCGGCTGGTCTTCGAAGGCACTGCTGACTCTGACAGTCGGAAGCACGGCCATCCCGAATACACCCCCGCCGCCTTCGGGCACAACATTCTCCAATTTACAGAGCCAGCAAGGATGGTCTGGATACGCGCTGTTGCCTCCGAGTTGGGGAATCTGCGCAAGCTGCACTTCGACCGGCACGCAGTTGGCGTGGTCGTGGACGCAGAATGTCGCGTCGCCTTCCATGGATGGGATATCCACGAAAAGCACCTATGGCGGCGGCACGGTCAAGTGGGGTGACGTGCTCTGGAACAATCACCTCATCGGTGCGTTCTCGTCGCAAAAACTGGCTGACCCTAATCACACGCTGGTTCCGACCCTCCATAATTTCACTTATGACGTTTATTTCTGGGTGAAAGACGCGAGCGTTTCGCAGGCGATGGAATTCGACATTAATCAATTTACCGGAGGCCACTCGTTTATCTGGGGCCACGAGTGCCGCATTGCGGGCGGCCACCAGTGGGATGTTTACGACAACGTTCACAAGAAATGGGTGGCGACCGGAGTTCCCTGCAATCCGATGAGCGGCGCGTGGAACCATTTGATCATCAGCGTTCAGCGGACCTCTGGGAATCAGTTGCTATACAAGTCGATCACGCTCAATGGAAATACCGCGACCCTCAATCATTATGAATCGCCGGGCACTACAAGCTGGAATGGCGTCACCATCAACTATCAACTCGACGGCAACACCAATGGAACCCCCTACACGGTGTATCTGGACAAACTTAACTTCACGATTCAGTAGGTTAATAAAAAGAGCGAAGGCCCTAAGGTTGAACTTGTCGGGAATGCAGGGCGTTCGAGCGATCGATTACCCATTGGGGGAAGACCGGGGTATTTTGCGGCGGATGGCCGCGGGTAATGGCCCAATGATCGATCCAGTTCGTGCCCTCTTCTCCGACATAGTCATCGGGCAGGCTGTAGGCGGCATCGCTCAGCGCATCTTGTAGCGTTATGAATTTATAACCGCGCTTGCGCAACAGATCGAGCAACTCGCCGATGTGGTCAGCTTCCAGCCAGTTTCCGTGCAGAAGGATGATTTGCTTAGGCTCGTAGCCGATCAGATCTTTTGAAAACTTTTCGTAGTAGTCAAAGACGGCCGTGGTGTAGGAAAGATATGAACTGACTAGCTGTTGCTGGAGTGCGCTATCACCGCGATGGCGCGCATCCTCGTAAACGCCGGCATACATCCAGTCCCATGCGTCCATAGTAATAGGAGCGATTCGATAGCCGCGATCGACAAGAAACGCTTCGGCCTGCCGTCGGGTTTCCAGGTCGCGGCCCACATCAAGGTAAGGGTGCCTGAAATAGCGCAGTTGCATTTTGTGTTGCGTGAGTAGCATTCGCGTGACCGTCTCCCCGCGAACGATCTCTTCTTCCCATGCTTTGAGGCCCACCCGATTCAAAGATGCGTGGCTATAGGTGTGGTTGCCGAGTTCAAACCCGTAGTCAAGCCACATATTAAGAGCCTTGATGCGATCGTCAACCTCTCCGGGCTTATAGAGTTTCTTTTCGTTGACGAAGCCAACGACAGGAATTTTTTGATCCCTAAGCGTGGTTAAAAGCTTGGTCGTCATGTCCAGGATTTCACTGCTCGACATGTGGTCTGCGGCGCCGGCGGGAAGGTCATCAATTGTGATCGCGATTTCGCGTTGCGACTGTGCGTTCAGCGGCACACTGATTGCAAATAGCAATCCGACGATGGCGAGAATGCATTTCGCAAGTAGCTGCTTCACTGGAATTATCCCTCGTTACAAGAATCTTCAGTTCAGGCCGGGGACTTTGCCACGTAGAACCGTGACCGAGGCCTTGGGCAATGTGAATACAGTTTCAGAATTTGCCGTAATCGTGTTCGCCACGGGCGGGCCATCCGGGTCGGCGTGGCTGTTCGGACCGTCGTTAATCCACACATATTGCTCGCTGCCAAAGGTCGTCAGTGTGACGGAGCCATCTAACGATAGATCGCGTTTCGCTTTGGAGTCGCTGAATAGCACCCGCACTGAGTGAGGATTGTTTTCATCGCGATTGACCAGCATGAGCGACCAGTTGCCGTCGGGCCGATGCAGTGCATAGGACGTCACAAGCACATTTCCGTCACTGTCTTTGACGTCAGACGACGACGCGAACATGTGATGAACGCCGGAGCGGTGCTGCACCCATTCGAGATTGATCATGTGGGCGGCGAAGTAAGGCGAGGTGTAGCCCTTGATGTTATAGCGCTCGTCTGAAACAAAGTTTGACCAGGATGACCATCCCAGGCAAGTGTTCTGAATGCCCTGAGGCTGAATGGGTGAATGATAGAAGGCCGCGCCGCCGCCTTCGAAGAATGAGCCAACATTGTCCGCGAGCCACAATGCGGCAAAGATTGTGGTCATCGGGCCTGTCAGTTTCCAGGAGAGATGGTTTTCCGTGACCATGAGCGGGACATTCTGCGGCACACCATCATCGCGCCATACCTGCATGATGTGCTTCATCAATTCTGGCTCGGTATAGAGCGATTTCCAGGTGATGTCGCAAGGTTCGAAGGGATAATGCTCAAAGGAGACGAAGGAGAGATCGGACAATTTACCATGCGATTTCAAGTAATCGACAAAGCGTCCCATCCAGGAGATCCGGCCCTGCGCATCGGGCCACAGTGTGATGTCCCTGGTGACCCCCTCGAAAATCGGGCCGCCCAACTTGAGTTTAGGATCAACCTTATGCAGGGCGGCGGCCCATTGGATGTATAGAGCCGCATAGTCTTCCGGCATGGCGTGCTTGCCGTCCGGCTCCTCGCCCATTTCGATGTAGCCGACCCTGTATCCGCGTTTTTCTATGTATGCAATTTGCGCGGCAGCGTCATCCGGAGTGCCGTAAAGCATGGTGACCGGAATCATCGCGGGTAAGTTGTTGGTAAGACCGCTGGTGAAGAGAAGATCGAACCCGGTGTGTTGATAGCCACCGCTGTCATTTACGTCATCGGCTGAGTGCCAGGGATCGATGGATGAGACGCAGAAGGTCGTCAGTTCTTCAATGGGCGCCTTTGGAACGTCAGTAAATTTTCCGCCGGCGTCGGTGGTTCCTGCGGAAATTTGTTGAATGGCGTAGCCAACACAATTGCGGACATCTTCTGAGCCATGCTCGTCGCAAGTGTTGGATGACTCGGTCATGAGCACGCGCAGATAGCGGGTTGAAACTGGCGCGTCTGCAAGCTTCAGAGTCACAGTCCCGCCCTGCGCATTGCTGAAAACACCATCGGAAAAAACCTTCCACTCGCCTTTGGGCCCAGCGTCGAAGTCGAGCGCTCCAGTGCCCTCCCAATACTCCACCTGAAACTTGGCAGCGTATGGGCTGGCCCAGGCAATGCGAACCGCATTTACGGGTTTCTCGGCTTGCAAGTCAACAACGACCCATTGCGGATGAAGAGAGTCATCTTCGCCCGTGAAGTGCTTTGTCAAATACGGATTGCTCTTCCAATAGGTAAGGTTGGGTCCAGCCATGGGGCGGTCGCCACTGGTCGCGAAACCGCGGTGCGGAAGGGCATAGGCAAGAATGTATTTGATTGGATCTTTTAATTCTGTGCTGCCGGTGAAGTATCCGCTTTTGTGAGCCGGGTCACTCCAAACCCCGTTTTCGTTCCAGTGCCAAGCTGCCATCCGCAACTCTGTGTTGTTGCGGTAGGTCAGGGGGCCCCATCCGGCGGAGAGTGATTCTTGAAGAATGTGCGGAGAGAAAACCTTATTGATGTCAATGCGGGAGAGGACGTCAATCGAACTGCCGAGGGCGGCATCGGGATCAAATGAATTGATCACATGCCCGGCATCCACTCGAACGTTTCCGGTTTGCGCGGCAGCCAGCTTCGACTGCGTCACGCAACCGATAATGATTACCAACACAAAGTACCTGGAAGTCATAGTAGTTATGGGAACTGGGTGAATTGAACAGCTCATTGCTGATCGATCCCAGCGCCTCGAAGCCCGCCAATTATACAGAAGATAAAAGTGATCGATTGAAAAATAACTGTGGATTTTACCGATGTGAAACGATTTAATGTGCCGATGACGCCTGCACAAATTCTCTCCGCATGTCTATTCGTGGGTTTGACCGCAACTCAGATCGCGACCGCGCAACTCGTGCAAGTGGATGCGACTCCTGGGCACGAAGTGAACACGTTCAGCCCGCTTTATGCGCTGGGATCAACCGTGGACCGAATCCCGAGCAATGCCACTGATGTTTTCTTTCGTCCCGACCAGATCGCGCAGATTCAGCAGGCGGGGTGGGGGGTAATCAGCTACCGGCAGAACACTGATCTGTTTGTTCAAGCCTGGCATTGGAACTCGAACGGCAAATGGAGCGACCCGGCAGGGCAGGGATACTTCGTCGGCGATGCAACACCCACCCAAACGATGATCCGGCATTCCTATGGTTACTCGCTCCGGCACCGCGGTTTCACCCGAAATAACGGCACAGAATTCGACGGCTTTTCGCGGCTGGACGATGGGGATCTGAGTTCCTACTGGAAGAGCAATCCCTACCTGGCGAAGCGTTTCACAGGTGACGATGACTCGCTCCATCCGCAATGGGTCGTGATCAATCTGGAGAAAAAGAAAGACATCAATGCAATTCGAATCGCATGGGCCGAGCCTTACGCGCGCTCTTATCAGGTGCAGTACTGGGTTGGCGACGGCGATGCCATGGATGAGCAAGACAAAGGTGAGTGGAAGAATTTCGCGTCGGGAAATGAGACCGCCGGCAAAGGCGGAGATGAAACTCTACAGCTGGACAAGACCGCGGTAAGCACGCAATACGTAAGAATCCTGATGACCGAATCTTCTAATACTTGCGATACACATGGGAAGAGCGACCCTCGCAACTGCCTTGGCTATGCAATTCGCGAACTGTATCTGGGGACTCTGTCGGAGGCGGGAGTACTGACCGATTCAATGCAGCACTCGGCCGATCAGAAACAAACGCTAACTTATTGTTCCTCGGTGGACCCGTGGCATGCGCCTTCAGATTTGTATGTCGCGCCCGACCGCATGGAATCGGGTGATCAGCCCGGCTTTGATCTGTTTTTTACCAGCGGAATCACGCGGGGGCTGCCTGCGATTGTTCCCGTGGCTATGCTGTACAGCACGCCGGAGGACGCAGGTGCGCAGATGAGCTACATCAAGAAGCGTGGCTATCCGGTTTTATATGTCGAGATGGGCGAAGAACCTGACGGGCAGTACATGATGCCCGAGGATTATGCGGCTCTATATCTACAGTTCGCTACGGCGTTGCACCGTGTCGATCCTGGTTTCAAGCTCGGCGGCCCGGTCTTTGAAGGAGTGACCGAGGACATTAAGGTCTGGCCGAATGCGCACGGCGGGAATTCCTGGCTTGGACGGTTTCTGGATTATTTAAAGGCGCACGATCGTATTCAGGACCTGGCGTTCATGTCTTTCGAACATTATCCCTACGACGGCTGCGAAACCCCCTGGAAAAATCTCTACCAGGAGCCGGAATTGATCACTCACATAATGAAGGTTTGGCGCGATGACGGCCTGCCGGCTGGAATTCCATTACTTGATACCGAGACCAATGATCACGGTGGAGAGGCCGCGGTCGATATTTTCGGAGCACTATGGCTTGCGGACTCATTTGGCGGGTTTCTTAGCGCCGGTGGAAAATCGACCCACTATTATCATGACCTGCCGTATTCCCCTCCGCATCCGGCATGTGCAAACAGTTGGGGAACCTATCACATGTTCATGGTGGACGAGCAATATCGGATCAAGCAGCGAACCGCGCAGTTCTTTGCTGCGCAGATGATCACCCAGGAGTGGGCTCAACCGAAAGATGCCGACCACAAGCAATTTCCTGCTGCAGGCGATATCAAGGATTCAGACGGGCACGTACTGGTCACGGCCTACGCCCTGGAGCGTCCAGATGGTCAATGGTCGCTAATGCTCGTGAATAAAGATTACGACAGCCCGCATCAAGTACGCATATCTTTTCGGGACGCGAACTCAGGAGGATCCAGGGCCTTTGTCGGACCGGTCACGATGATCACATTCGGCAAGGCGCAGTATCAGTGGCATGCGGACCGGAAGCAGGGCCACGCCAATCCTGATGACCCGCCCGCAAGATCAACGATCAACGGAGGCGAAGGCACGGTCTATGATCTACCCGCAGCCTCGCTTACCGTACTTCGCGGGAAAATCGGGACGGCACACTGAACCCGATGATCATGCCGAATGCTGCTGTAGGGCCTTGGTCAGTTGCTCGGCAATAATCTGATCTTCGCCCGGCTGCAGCATGAATGAGTTCATCGCCAGCCCCGGGCGCCCTTCGCCTCCGCCAATCACGATGGATGGCTGCCCGCTGCGCAGGATTTTGGAAACCTGCTGCGGGTTGAGCGCAATCTTCGAGTCCCACGTAATCTGCATGTGCGGCACGTGGTTGGCAATATCAGGAACGAAAAATGAAGTGCTAACGCCCGGAATCTTTGTGATCTGGCGAGAGATGGTGTCCAGGCGCGATTGCCATTCTTTGGTCAGAGCGTCGTGATCTTCAACTAAATACAGCTCAAGCGCTTTGATCATGCCAACAATTTCTTCCTTGCCTACTTTTTGGCCGCGGCCAAGCGTGTCCTCGTAGGGACTGTTGTTCAGCAACGCGAAGTGAACCAGGTCTTCGCGTCCAATGAGCAGTCCGGCGCATTGTGGTCCACGCATCGCCTTGCCGCCGCTGAAGGTAATAAGATCGAAGCCCATGTTGGCGTAATCCCAGAGATGCGAAACCGGAGGCGTGTCTGCGGCGGCGTCAATCATGCAGGGAAGGTTGTACTGCTTCGCCAGTTTCGGCCACTCGTCCACCTTGATTTGTCCGGCGGCATTGGCGAAGTTGGTGAAGTGCAGCATGGCAGTGCGATCGTTAACCGCGCGGCGCAGTTGCTCATGGGTTTCGATCTCAATAAGCTTCACACCGGTCCCACGCAGTTGATGGTCGAAGGGATTACGGTGCGATTTCTGAATAATGACTTCGGATTTCATGCCCGTGATGTCGGGCAATTGCTTGATGAGGCTCTCATTATCACCGGTAAGAATGCCTGCGAGACCGGACTGAATAGCTCCAGCCGCGCCCGAGGTCACCAAGACACTGTAGCCAGAGGGCAGCTTCAGCATCTGCGCGATGCGCTTCCCTGCCGCCGCTTCGAGTTCCGGAATGCTGACGAAATGGCGCGCAGCCTGCGCCATCACGGCTTCTACTTCAGGCCGGATCAGTGAGCCGCCGAGCATGGTCATCGTTCCTTCAGCATTGATGACCGGGGTGACGCCGAGTTCGACATATGGATTTCCTGACTGGCCAAACCCGCTGACGCTTGCACCGGCTTGCGGCACAGAAGGATTTGCAGAAAACAACTTTCGCGGGGCGGCAAGGGCCGCAGCCACAAAGCCCAAGGTTCCGAAAAATCCACGGCGGCTCGATTTCCAATTCATTTTGTTCTCCCGTTTACTTTTTGGTAACTACGGCAATGCAGTTGATCTCCACCAGCGAATTTCCAGGAAGCGCCGCGACCGCCACAGTCGTACGCGCCGGCCCGCCGTGAGGAAAATAGGTCTTGAACACCTTGTTCATGCCGTCATAGTGGTCAATTTTGGCCAGAAAGACTCCGAGCTGGACGACGTTGTCCATGTCGGAACCGGCAGTTTCGACGAGCTTCTTGATCTGGTCTAAGACCTTGGTGGTGTGATTTCCGATTTCCCATGAGTCGGCAGACCCCGAATCGTGAGCGCCTACACCCGCAATGTATGCGAGTCCATTGTGAATGACGATGGGTGTAATGAATTGCGTCCCATCGGCGGGTTTGCCCTGATCGTTGAGCTTAAGCACACTGCTGTCTTCGTGGCCTTTGCTCTTCGCAACCGCAGCTTTGGGAAGTAACGCCGCGAGTCCAAAAGCCGAGAGTGCTGGGGTGAGACGGCCGACAAGGTTTCTGCGAGTGAATGTGCCAGACATAATTGTTCCCTTCTTTCTCAAATGGATTGTTAAATTGCTATTGCGGCAACGCAAAACTGAAAATATCGCTTCCGGCGGCAACGGCTACATATTGCCTGCCACCGACTGCGTAGGTCATGGGCGAAGCACTCATATCCTGGCCGGTATTGAAATGCCAGAGCGGTTTTCCATTGCTGGCGTCGACTGCTTCGAACGATTGCGCATCATCTCCAAAGAACACGAGCCCTCCGGCGGTACTCATGGTCCCGCCGGTTGAATGGGCTGGGCCAATTTGCGGATATTTCCATGCAAACTTGCCGGTGCCGAGATCGAATGCGAGTAGAACCTTTTGTGAATCCTCACCCGGGATATGCTTCACACCGGTCGAATAAAACTCTTTACCAGGCGTAAAGCGTTGCGGCTCCTGGGCTGAATAATATGTCTGACACTGCTCCAAAGCCATGAAGTAGATAAGGTGCGATGTTTCGCTGTATGTAGGCGAAAACCAGTTGGTCGCGCCACTGTATCCGGGACAAACCTTTGTTCCATCAGGCGTCGGCTTCACACCGGTCCGGACCGGACGGCCTTTCGCATCGATCCCGGTCGCCCAGTTCAGTTTTTGCGCGAACTGCGTAGCGGTAAGAAATTCTCCACTGGTGCGATCGAGAACGTAGATAAAGCCATTACGATTTGCCTGAAGGAGCAGTTTTCGCGGCTGATCTTTATATGACGCATCGATCAGAACGGGGGTTTCGGTGGCGTCGTAATCGAAGAGGTCATGCGGCGTAAACTGAAAATACCATTTCAACTTTCCGGTTGACGGATCAAGAGCCAGCACGCAGTCGGTGTATAGATCGTCCCCCGGTCGAACGCTGCCTTCGAAATCCGGCGCGGGATTGCTGGTGGTCCAGAATAAAGTTTTCAGCTCCGGATCATAAGTGCCGGGCATCCATGTGGTACCGCCTCCGTGCAGGTACAGATCGCCCGGCCAACTATGAGATCCAAATTCGCCGTGGCCGGGAATAGTCCACAATCGCCACGCGAGCTTGCCGCTCGTGGCGTCATAGGCGGCAACAAAGCCGCGAACGCCATCGTCGCCGCCCGACGTTCCGACAATTACTTTGTCATCGACGACGAGTGGAGCGCTGGTCGCGCCGTAATTGCTGTTCCAGTCGGCATATGCGATGTCCCAGATCAGATTTCCGGAACGCGCGTCAAGACAGAGCAGGTGCGCGTTGTCAGTTTCGCGATAGACACGATCATGCCAGACAGCCACTCCGCGGCTGATATGGCGCGATGCGTCATCGATCAGCCCTTCGGAAATAGGGCGACTGTAGTGCCAGACAGCTCTGCCTGTCTGTGCATCGAGCGCGAACACGTCGTTGGCGGAGGTGACAAACATCGTGCCATTCACCACGAGCGGCGTGACCTCCATGCGATCGGAAGTACGCGAGTGGAACACCCACTCGGGGCGCAGTTGATTTACATTCTGCAGATTGATCTGTGACAGCGAACTGTAACGACGTCCCGAGTAATCGCCGTTGTACGAAAGCCAGTTATCGGCAGCAGGCGCAAGCAGGTCTTCGCCGCGAACATCGATTTCGCTTCGCACTGCACTCTTCTGCTGCGAATTCAATGAGATCTGCATGAAAAACACCAAAAACAGCGCGCAAAGGAATCGATGTCGAATCAACTAAAATCCTCTTGCATGTGACTGAATCTGCGCTTCACCCAGAATGCCGCGCCTTGGCGAAGCGGTTCGAGTTGCAACATCTGCCTGAAATCCTATTATGCTGAATGCAATCAAGGCACGCACGCGCAACCGGCAACTTGTCGAAAGGCATTTAAGAACGTTCTTTGGCCTGTCATCATTAGAGCGCAAATGTTCAACTCGTCCGGAACAGTCCATTTCCTGCTTGACAGCGGATCGCGGCCTCATCCAGTATTAACACGTTTTAATAGGTCGTTTCCATCGTATTACGCTTCCAACATTTGTCAATAAAAACTGAAGCGAAATAATGAGGCTCGGGGCTCCGAAGAACCAGGAGGTACGCGAGGGGAAACGCCGAAGGTATTGTGGAAATCTTTTCGATCATGCGCAGTTCGGAAATCCTGATGGTGAGGTTAAATCCGATTCGTTGGCCTTCATCTTCAGCGCACATGATTCCTGGATTTTGCACTAGGGGACGCGCTTTACTTTCTGAGATGATATCCAAACGCATGTTCAATGTGCCCGTAATCCCGCTTGTGGGCCTGTGTTTTTCTCTCACCGCTGTCTCCTTTGCGCAGACGCAGCAAAACGTGCAACGTAGCACTCACGCCGTGTCTCGTCCGAGCGGAGAGCAAGTGTTCGCTTCCAACTGTGTCGGGTGCCACGGGCTTGATGGGACCGGCAGCCAGCGGGCGCCCAATATCGTCAGCAATCCGCAAGTGCAAAAGCTTTCGGCGGACGCCATGTTCCGTATCGTGTCTGAAGGCGTGCCGGGAACGGGAATGCCGGCGTTTAAGCAACTAGGCAAGGCATCGATAACCGCGACTGTAGCCTACGTAAGAAGTCTTCAGGGAAAGAACAAACCAGCGCGGTTACCGGGAGATCCAAAAAACGGAGAGGCCGCTTTTTTTGGCGCGGACCAATGTTCGAGTTGCCACATGGTCGGCGGGCGCGGAGGCTTCATTGGACCCGATTTGAGCAGCTACGGACAGACTCACGATGTTGATGCGATTAAAGCCGCCATCATTAATCCTGCGGCGCGCGACCGGCAACGGGGGCTTGCGACGGCGGTCACGACAGCCGGTCAACGTTATGAGGGCATTATTCGCAACGAGGACAACTTTTCCTTGCAACTCCAATCGACAGATGGCGCCTTCCATTTTCTTTCCAAGTCAGGCTTAACTACGATCGACCGGGCACAAGGCTCGATTATGCCGTCCGACTACGGATCAAAGCTCAGCGAAGCCGAGCTTAATGATCTGGTCAGCTTTTTGCTGAAGGTCGCACAAGCTTCAACGCCACCCGACACGCACCATCCGGAAGAGGAATAGCAGCTCACATGAAAATAAACGTGGCATTATTCGTTGCTTTGATGGCGCTCGTGGCCATGTCTCCGGCGCAGGAGAAAAAAGAACCTCGCAACTTTGAACTGGAAGAGAACTCGCCCGAGTTCTGGAAGCTTATTCCCCACGACGCGAAGCTCGAAACCGTGGCGTCTGGATTCGGATTCACCGAAGGTCCGGTGTGGGACAAAGCAGGTTTTTTGTACGTAAGCGATGAAGAACAAAATAAGATATTCCGCGTGTATGTTAAAGACGGCCGCAAGGAAGAGCTGATTTCGTTGGGTGACCCCGACGGCAACACCTACGATCGCCAGGGCCGGTTGATCGACTGCGCCAGCGTTCTCCGCGCCATCATCGCCATTTCAAAAGACGGGAAATACGAAGTGCTGGCAGACAAGTTCGAGGGCAAAAAGCTGAATAGTCCCAACGACATTATCCTTGGGCCGGATGGGGCATTGTATTTCACCGATCCGACTCTCGATTTGGTGAAAGGGGAACGGCAGGAAATTCCGTTTCAGGGGGTTTACAGGTTGGATGCAGGTGGCAAACTCACTTTGCTCACCAAAGACCTAGCGCAGCCAAACGGATTGGCATTTTCGCCCGATGGAAAGAAATTCTACGTTGACGACGATGAACACAGAAACATTCGTGTCTACGATGTCAGCAAAGATGGCTCACTCAGTAATGGCCGCCTCTTCGGCGAAGAACCGGGAGGCAAAGGCGACGGCGTACCTGACGGAATAAAGGTCGATTTAAACGGCAATCTTTTCGTTACCGGTCCGAAGGGGATCTGGATATGGAGCCCGGATGGCGTTCATCTTGGAACCATCGCTCTGCCTGAACAGCCGGCAAATTTGACCTGGGGCGGGAAGGACCTTCGAACCCTCTACATCACCGCGACTACTTCGGTGTACCGACTGGAAACGAAAACCACCGGTTTCAGTCAGAAATGAACACTCCTGCGTTACGTCACTGGTGGTCCCTTGGCCCTATCTAGTTACGCCCGTAATTTGAAGACCATAAAAATCCGAGTGAAGATAGGCCAGGTACGCTGTTACGCATGCAACCATCCTGGTACTTCCCCGCCAGGTTGAAGGTGCCGCCCTCGGGGGAACCGTGCGCAAGATCAATCCGGAAATCTGGTTACTGCTGTTTCTGGTGGCGATCGCCGCCATGCTGAATTTCTTGGTGGCGTCACAGCGCATGGCGCTCGTCTTCTATTTTCTGCCCACGCTTTACTCGGCGTATCACTTCGGACGCCGCCATGCCACGCTTACGGCGCTGGCGAGCGTGATCCTGGTCGCGACCATGCTCTACATGAATCCGGCCCTGCTCAGCCGCAAGGTGGAAGGTCCCTTCGATGCTCGATGGTTTGATCTCACGGTCTGGGGCGGGGTGCTCATAGTGGCAGGGTACGTAACCGGGACTTTATATGAGCGAAACCTGAAATCACTGCGCGAAATGGAGGACGGGTACGAAGGTATGCTGGTCATATTGCAAAACTTTCTTGCCAGTCAGAAGTACAGCGATGCGCGAGCCTACCGCATCGCGATGTGCGCGGTGACGATTGCAGAAACTCTGGGCTTGGACGCCAGCAGCGTCGAAGACATCCGAACTGCCGCTTTACTGTTCAATCTTGAAGACTTGGGCATCAGCGGGGAAGTGCTTTGCAAAGCGGCTCAAGTCACCCACGAAGAGTTGCAGCAGGCGCGGGGCCCCAGGCGGAAGTCGCCGACCAGCGCAAGCGCGATGGCTGGTTCACTGCGTCGCGCGATACCGATCTTTTTCTCCGAGCGCCAACTGCGGCAAGGTATTCAGGGCATCGGCGACCCTTCTTTCGAAGTGCAGATACTGCAACTGGCGGACGAATATCAAAGCCTCATCAATGGGAAAGACGGCACTAGAATGGCGCCTTCCCAGGCAGGCAAAGAAGTTGTGGAGCGTTCAGCCGACCGTTACGATTCGCTGATTCTTGACGCTTTCACCAAGGCTTTCGGTGGAAAGGCTGCCGCCGCCGGCGCCTGATACCCACTTTCAACCCTTCCTTTAGCGTGGCTAACGGCAGCACCTCGGCGCGGGTTGGCGAAAACGGACGCGCTCCGTTCATGCCTTGGATAGCCGTAAAATAATGGCTGGAACTTTGGCCGGATTCGCTTCGTAGCATTCAATGCGGGATCGAACATAAAAGCCTGAATTCCGCTCACCAATTGACCCGAAGTACGTCAGGCACTATGGGCTATTGCGGTTTTCGGATCTATTTCAGGCTCGGCCCCGGCGGCATCCAACATCTTAGAGTTTGGTTAAATTGGATAGCAATGACATGGATTCAGGCTCGTTTATTGCCGCTTCTGGCCCCTTCGACAATCGCGTCAAAGAACTCGAAATGTGCAATCATTAACAGCATATGCGAACGGCATTAGACATTTTCGCCCAGATATTTCGCAATCTTTGGGCGCACAAGCTGCGCTCTTTCCTGACCATGTTTGGTATTGCCTGGGGGGTCGGTTCCCTGCTGCTCCTAGTCGGGGTTGGCGAGGGCTTCCGCTCCGGCAACAAACGTGAAATGGCTGAGTTCGGCAAGGACATCATGTTTATCTTTCCCGGGCGCGCTCCGGCGGTAAAGGGCAACATGAATTCCGCCCGGTCTTATCTGTTGACCTATCAGGATTATCTGGATATCCGGAAAGCTCCTCATGTGCGCAATGCCGCGCCTTTGATTTCTCGCGGCGACCTGCATGAAGTCTGCGAATTCGCCAGTGGAAGCGGGGAAATCCTGGGGACGGAACCGCAACTGAACGAGATCAGCTATCTTCCTCTCAAAGAAGGACGCTGGCTCAATCAACTGGATGGTGAACAGCGGCGGAATGTAATCGTTCTCGGATATGAGCTGCAAAAGACTCTGTTTCCGGGCCGTCCTGCGGTCGGGTCGTTCATTCTGATCAATGGGCTGAGGTTCGAAGTTGTCGGCAGCATGCCGCATCTGGGTCACGGCGACAATATGTGGCTCAACATGCGGGGCTACGTCCCTTTCCAGGTGATGGAGACGGCCTTCCCGATCAAAGGCGAAAACCATCAGAATTCGATTTCTTTTGTCGAATATCAGCCACGCATCACCGCTGAACACCAACTGGCGCAGGATGACGTTCATAAAATCATAGGCGCCAATCACGGGTTCGATGCCAGCGATGAGAACGCCTTTGACGAATGGGATTCGATACAGGAATCAAAAATGGTAAACACCATTTTTGACGTCATGAATATGTTTCTCGGAACGGTGGGAATGGTCACGCTGGCGCTTGGCGCTATTGGAGTTATCAACATCATGTTGGTAGCAGTCAGCGAGCGGACCCACGAGATAGGACTGCGTAAAGCCTTAGGCGCCACTAACCGCAACATCTTGTTTCATTTTTTTCTTGAAGGTTTACTTCTGACCTTGGGCAGCGGGCTACTCGGAATGCTGTTCGCGGGTGCTTTAATGGCACTAGGCGGGAACGTGCACGGACCGGGCGGGTTCGATCCTCCAAAATTGGTTCCGATGTCGGCCATTCTGGCCATTGGCAGTTTAACCCTGGCTGGCGTCATTGCCGGGCTGTATCCCGCGCGCAAAGCCGCTCTCCTGCAACCGGTCGAGGCCCTACGTCAGGAATAATTCATGCTGCGTGATCTGCTGCAGGAAGCCTATACGGCGATGCGCCACAATCGCCGCCGAACCGCGCTGACCATGCTCGGTATGGCCTGGGGCATCGCGACGGTGGTCATGTTGCTCGCCTACGGTAACGGCTTTGGGCAGGCCTGCGCCAATATTTTTGCCAATTTTGGCACTAAACTTGTGATCGTGGTGCCGGGCAAGACTTCGATGCAGGCGGGTGGGCAGAAGGCTGGAGTCCCGGTCCGCTTTACTCAGGAGGATGTGGAGACGCTCACCACCAACCTTCCTCAAATCAGCCGCATCACGCCTGAAGTCAGCAAGCAAGCTACCGTCCAGTACGACACCCGGGCCTTCACATGGTCGGTTACCGGCAACGATCCAAATGTGCTTGATGTCCGCTCTCTCAAGGTGGACCAGGGGCGCTTCTACAATCTTGAGGATCAGATCCAACGCGCACGGGTTGCGGTGATCGGTTCCGAGGCCAAGGAGAAACTATTTTCGGGCCGCAATGCGCTCGGGGAGCATATAAGGCTCGACGGCCTGAGTTTTGAGGTGGTTGGCGTATTGAGCGCCAAAATGCAGGAGGGAAATGACGACATCAACCGAACGATCTATATCCCGTTCACTTCTATGGGAGATCTGAAGGACACCCGCTACCTCGACTCGATCTGGTTCAATTATCAGACTCCGGAATACGAACGGCTCGAACAGGCGGTACGGACGATTCTGGCGGTGCCGCACAAATTCAATCAGAGTGACCATCAGGCGGTGCGAGTATTCAACCTGATGATGCAGGTTCATCAGTTCGAAATCATCACTCTTGGGTTGAAGGTTTTGATGGGCATCATCGGCACGCTTACGCTGGGCATCGGCGGCGTTGGATTGATGAATATCATGCTGGTTTCGGTCACCCAGCGCACGCGCGAAATTGGCGTCCAAAAGGCTCTAGGCGCCCCCCGACGCTATATTCTGGTGCAGTTCCTCGCCGAAGCCCTGACCATCACCTTTATCGGCGGCATACTGGGAGTGATACTGGCCTACGCGGTCGCGCTCTCGGTGGGAAGACTTACTCTTTATAGCGCTTTCGCCAAGAACGGCGAAGCCGGCGATATTCGTTTGATCATCGCTCCGGGAACTCTGATCGTTTCCACTATGATTCTCGGAGCGGTGGGACTGATCAGCGGCATGATCCCGGCCTTCCGGGCCTCGAGGTTGGATCCCATTGAGGCTTTACGCCACGAATGATGGCTCGGTTACTCTCTTCCAGAAGCGTGACTTTTTTGAGACCGCTTTTTGGTCAATTCCTCGATCGCCGGAAATGATTTCGCACCTGTGAGAGTTCTTTCGGCCGGATTTTTGCCAGTGCGAAGCGCGCTGGCCAGCATCTCAATCGCGGTATCTGTGTTCGTCGGAACGATGATGGTAGCTGTGAGCAGACCCTGCCGCACCCAGGCTTGCCCTGTCTTAGGCATCCCATCAATCCCCAAAAACGGCATCGCCAGCCAGCGATCGCGCGACGCAGTATTCTGACTCTCCTGAAAGGCCTTTCTGGCACCGAGAGCCATGGAATCGTCCTGCGAGACAATGGCATCGAGCGTTGATGGCTGCGAAGTTGACAGCTTCAGCCAGGAACTGACGGCCTTGTGCGCGCTGGCTTCCGTCCAATTGGCCTTCATGGCTTTGACCTGAACGCCGGACGTTTTGGTTTCATACATTCCGGTGGTGCGCTGTTTGGCGGCGAGGTTTTCTCCCGGCCCCTGGATCAACAAAACTGAGCCTCCGTTGGGAAGCAGAGCGGCGACCTGTCTGCCCTGGATACGGCCGATTTCTTCATGATCGGAACTCAGGGAGAACAGCGGGACTTGGAAATTTCGACGTAGATCGGAAAGATAATCGACCTCCCGATTGAGTATGACCCAGGCGATTCCAGCAGCAGCCGCTGCCCGAGCCACCTGCGGCATAGCCGTCCCACCCACTGGCTCAAAAATGATGCCGTCAGGGTGCGAGTCAGGGTTCGCTTGAATGATCTTGAGCAGTTGTTGGCTCTGCACGATCGCATCATTTTCTGCGTAGAGAAGATCAATGCCGACATCCAGACGGCTCGCAGCGTCTGTAGCCGCAGCGGCCTGCTCGATCTGATAATCATTGTCGTTTGTGGTAAGTGAAACGACGAATTTAAGCTTCTTCACGGACCACCTCGATTCCACCTTTGGGAATAACAAAGCGTTACATAACTAAAACGGGTCTGTCGAGTATCTTTAGTTTTTTTAGTCCGGACGGTTTTAGAGGTTGAACCGGTAGCTCACCTTACTTCGGCCTTCTCATAGGATCGCACCCCTTTTTTGGGTAGGATGACCCGGGCGACACAACCGAGGCCGCCGGCGGGAGTTGTGAGTTCGATTGAACCCCCGTGCGCTTCGCAGATCTGGCGGGAGAGAATCAGCCCAATGCCGCTTCCCTGGGGCTTGGTGGTATAGAACGGGACGAATGCGTTGCTTGGATTCATCAATCCGGGACCCGTGTCTGACACCGTAATGATCACGTCCTTTTCTGTGAGTTCCCAGGTCAAGGCGACGGGAGAATCTGAAGGCGTAGCGCTCCGGCCGGTTCCATTGCCGGGTTCGGATGCAGCCCGAGTTTCCAGCACAGCCTCGGCGGCATTGCGCAGAAGATTAATGAGCATCTGCTCGAGTTGGTCTGGATCGGCGGCCAGAAGGATGGGGGGCCCGGGAACAACTCCCACTTCAACCCTCTGCTCCAGCGCCGCGACGCGCTTTACGAGTGGGCCCAGGGAGCATTCCCTGATTGCCGGAGGCGGCATCTGGGCCAATTGACGGTATGCCTGCAAAAAACGGTTCAAAGACTCGGCCCGGCTTTCTATGATGCTGAGGCCGCGTCCGAAATCCTCCCGTTCTTCAGCCTGAATGCTGCTTCCCAGAAGGCGTGCGTTCAGACTGCCGGCAATGGATTTGATGGGAGCTAACGAATTATTCAATTCATGTCCCATCACGCGGATGAGCCGCTGCCAGGCGCGCCGCTCCTCTTCACGCAAAGCCCGGCTCACATCAGACAGAACCACTAAAGTGTGCGGCACCCCCTGCTGGCGGAATGTACTACGGCGAACAAACCAACGGGCACGACTGGCAAACTGCAACTCAACCAGGGTTTCGTTCCCACAGGAAAGAGAATCTTCCAGGTGCATCTCAGAGGCTTGCTTTCCTAGCAATTGGGATGCGGGCTGCTGCAGCAACTTCTCGCCGGCGGAATTCAGCAGACGCAATTTGTGGGCCGGGTCGAAGGCAAAAATCGGAATCTCTACTTCTTCCACGACCCGCTGCAACAGGGCAGCGGCTTCGATCGCCCCGGTGCGGTGTTGTGCGAGCAAATCGGCGAGCGCATTGACTTCGATTGAGAGCTCGCCCAAGGCGTCGTCTGGAACCGCCAATCTTGCCCGAAAGGAGTAATCCTCGTCGCGCAACGCGCCGACTACGTTTGCCAGTGTTTGCAGCGGATGAACTATCTGCTCCAGCAGAGCTGCGCCAACGACCAAACAGGCGAGAGCTTCAACAGCCAGCAGGATTAGCTTGGATTGCATCGACCAGGGCTCAAACCATATGAGCAGGCCGCTGACTACGACTCCAGGCGCGACCAAGATCATGCACAAGCGGATGATGCGGCGCTCGAATGGCGCCCGCTGCGGCCTTCTCTTTCTGGTTTTAAAAGGATCGTTGGCGCCAGGGCTAGAGCCCATACTTTTCCATCCGGCGATACAACGCGCCGCGGCTGAGACCGAGCGCCTCCGCCGCCTGGCTGACGTTGCCTTGAAAGCGCTGAAGCGCTTTGCGAATCAGGATACTTTCAACTGCTTCAAGACTCAATTCCTCGAGGTTCGGCGCTTGGGCACGCTGTGCGCCCAGACCTAAGTCTCCAGCTTGCAACTGGTCGGTGCGGCACATCAGCACGGCGCGCTCCAACGTATGCTCAAGCTCGCGTACATTACCAGGCCAGGCGTACTGCATGAGGGTTTGTAAGGCGGCAGGATCGAAACCCCGAACCGGGCGACGATAGCGCGACGCGTACTGGGTCAGAAAATGTGCGGCAAGCGCCGGAATATCCTCGCGCCGCTCCCGTAGCGCCGGTAGATTGATTTCGACCGTATTCAACCGAAAGAGCAAGTCTTCGCGAAACTCGCCCGCTTGAGATGCAGCTTTCAAGTCGGCGTTCGTCGCAGATATCAAGCGTACATCGACCTTCTTGCTGCGCGATGAACCTACGCGCTCCATCTCGCCGGCCTCGACCACGCGCAGCAGCTTGGCCTGTTGGCGAAACGGGACGTTGCCGATTTCATCCAGGAAAATTGTTCCGCCATCGGCGAGTTCGAAGCGGCCGATACGGTCGGTGCGAGCATCCGTAAATGCGCCTTTCACGTGGCCGAATAATTCGCTTTCAAATACTCCCTCGGCCAAACCGCCTGTGTTTACTGAGATCAGGGGACGGCTGCTGCGTTGGGAAAGCGCATGAATGGTTCGAGCAACAACTTCTTTTCCGGTCCCATGTTCACCTGTAATCAGAACGTTGGCTTCGGAAGGAGCGATGTGAGTGATGGTTTCCAGAACGGGCAGCATCGACGGAGCAGTGGCGATAAACTCCGGACGACCTTGCGCGTGCAGCAACCGGTTTTCAGCTGATAGACGCTCGGCTTCCTGCAATGCGCGGTGAAGTTCAACTTGCGTTCGCAGAATCGCAAGCAGGCGCTCGTTTTCCCAGGGCTTCTGGATGAAATCGCGCGCGCCACGGCGCATGGCTTCGACCGCCAGCTCGACGTTTCCCCAAGCGGTCATGACAATGACGGGCAAGGTGCTGTCCTGCGCAACCAGTGAAGAGAGCAGGTCCAACCCCTCGCTCCCCGAAGTTGTGTCGCGAGTGTAGTTCAGATCAATCAAAACGGCATCGTAATGAGCGCTGCTCAACGATTCCAGGACAAGGTCCGGCGAGCGCACCGCATCCACTTTGTAACCCTGCGGCTTGAGCAGGAGCTCAATGGCGTCGAGGATGGGCTGCTGATCATCAGCCGCGAGGATTCGAGGCCGGTGAGCGGTTTTCGTCAACGCTGCAGGGATCGTAAGTTCGGGCGGCTTGGCCGAGATTGGCATGATTACTGCGGCGGGCTGCTGATGGTCCCGCTGGTCGGCTCCTTTATAGCGTCCTGGATCTGGATTCCATTATGTTCCAAAGTCGCGCCGGTCGCACGATCAACCTCAATTTTTGCCTTCTCGTACACTGTCCGGGCTGTGACCAGGTCAAGCTCGGCGAGTGCCAGATCGCGCTGTGCGGTCATGGTCTGGAAGGTTGAACCGGCGCCGAGCGTCTGCTCTTTCTGCGTGATCTCAAATGTCCGCTGGGCCAGGTCGCGGGCCTTTTGTGCCGCTTGGACTCGCGCCGCAGTTTGCTCCAGAGCGTATTCGGCGTTCCGAACTTCAATTCGGATCTGTTTCCGCAATTCCTCACGGCGCAACTCGGCCTGGCGATACTCAAGTTCCGACCGGTACTGATCGGCCTTCGCCACGCGATTACGAATCGGAATATTCAGATTGAAGCCAATGTAATAATCGGGAGCTGTGTTGTTGAATGTGTTGGCCAGCGCACCCGAGAAATCGGTAGGAACGGTAGAGACATTGGGAACGCCGGGAACGTTGTACACCGGATTCAGAGGACCCGCGAGGCCGGATCCACCATAGAACGCAACCAGCGAAAGCGATGGCAACAGCGCATTGTTTGCCGCCTTCCGGCTAATCTGGCGGTTGAGCAAATCTACATCAGACTCGGTCAGCTCCGGCCGATTCTGCAACGCTTCCTGAATAAGCTCCTGTACCGGCCGGTTGGTTACTTCGGGAGCCTGTCCCGAATCCAGGCGATCGGTCGGCACAACCGGCACCGACTCAAGCACCGGATCGTCGAGGCTGCGAGTGAGAGCGTTCTTCATGAGCAATTCCTGCAACTGCAAGCTCGTCCGCGCCACGGTCAAGTCCTGATCGCGCCTGGAAACTTCGGCTTCGGCGCGCATCACGTCCATCGCAGGAATGCTTTCCAATTGCAACTGCTTTTTCGCGTTGTCGAGGGATTGCTGGGCGAAGGCCAGCGATTGCTCATTCACCTGGGACTGCTCGTAGGCGTTCACCAAGTCCCAGTAGATGTTTTTGATCTGCGTAACCGTGGCCATCACCTGGTCTTTGAAAGCAACATCGGAAATCTTCTTGTTATTCTTCGCAATTCTCAAATATCGCAGATTAGGGCCGAGGCCGAAACCCGACAGCAACTGCTGCTGAAATGAAAACCGGTACATCGATCCCAACGCCGGAGACAGGTTGAAGAATGGACTATTGGTTGTCTGGCGATTGTTGTTGAACTCGAATGCGACACTGCTTCCGGTGGCGAACGCCTGCGAGAAGCCAAAGTTGGCTTGGCCGGTATTAAGCTGTAGCAGCGGCACTCCGTAAATCTGCTGGTTCGCGAGCGGGCTGGTCTGATGTTCGGCGCCAACGGATCCTGTGATGGTTGGATCATAGGATGAGACCGGTGCGCCAACTCCCAGAGTGGACTGCACCAGACCCGAAGCTCCAGCTCCAGCGCCGCCCGCGCCCGCCGTCGTGCCTCCTGCGCCGGCTCCGGGAGCGCCCGTGCCGAACCCGCCGACGCCACCGCCGGGCGTGCCTTGCACGACGCCCGCGTTCACGCCCCGGAATACTCCACCCGCTTTTGTGCGCAGAATATCCATGTCTGCGATCGGCAAGTTGTAGCGGGCGATGGCAATATCAAGATTATTTTCCAGCGCCAGATGAATGGCGTCCTGCAAAGAAAGGTAGAGCTTGCCGTCTTTTATCAGTTGATTCAATCGCGGCGAATTCTTGAGCTGCGGTTCCGAGCTCTTGCTGGGCAAATACGCGCCCAACGGATTGTTCGAGCTCGGCATTTTGAAAACGGTCGAAGCATCGATTTGGGCCGGTGAATTTGGCTGTGTACTTATAGTCTGCCCCGGGCTCGATGAGTGCAGAAACAACACAGTTCCAAACAATGCCACGCCAGTCGAAGCGCGAAAACGCATCATTGGTTCACCGCCGCCTGGCCTGCGTGCAGATCCGGATTGGCGGTGTCGCTTACGACCCATCCGTCACGCACTTCAATCGTGCGCGATCCATAAGCCGCGTTCGCTTCAGAGTGAGTGACTTGAACAATGGTCGTTCCCTGCTGATTCAGTTCGCGAAACAGTTCCATGATGTCCTTTGCGTGAGAAGAATGCAGGTTGCCGGTAGGCTCGTCCGCGAGCAGCAGGGTGGGCCGGTGAATCACCGCGCGCGCAACTCCGACCAATTGTTGTTGACCCCCAGAAAGCTGGCTCGGGAACAAGTCCTTCTTGGCGACAATCTGAAAGCGGTCAAGCGTGTCGGCCACCATCCCCTGCCGCTGCCGGTGCGGAATGTCTTTATAGGAAAGCGGCAGATCGATGTTCTCGCGGACGGTGAGGTCGTCCAGCAGGTGATAGCTCTGGAAGACCATACCGATGTTTTTCTTCGCCAGATCTGCGCGCTGCTTCCGTTTCAGGTCATGCACAGGCTGATCGCGAAACCAGTATTCGCCCTGCCAGCCGTCGTCGAGGAGCGCGAGGACGTTTAACAGAGAAGACTTCCCTGCCCCAGACGGGCCCATCACAGTGATGAATTCGCCTTCGCGAATTTCCAGGTTCACGCGCCGCAGAACGAAAAACTGCCCGGCGGGAGTTTTGTAACTGCGTTCCAGATTTTTGAGCTGAATCATATTTGCCTTAATGCTGCGTGAAATTATTCCTGGCGTAATGCCGCGACCGGGTCGAGCTTGGCGGCGCGCCGTGCCGGAACGTAGCAGCCCCCCAGAATCATCGCCAGCACAATCCACGGGACAACCGAGAATGTCGTCCAATCACGTGCGCTCACACCGAACAGGAGCCTGGCCATAAGTTGCGTCAACCCCAATGCAGCGATGATTCCGACTACGACTCCGATTAATGCCAGCCGTGCTCCCTGGCCCAGGATTAACCTGAGCACCGTCTGCCGTTGCGCGCCGAGGGCGATTCGAATCCCGATTTCGCGCGTGCGGTGTGAAACGGAATAGGCCATCACTCCGTAGATACCAACCGCGGCGAGAACAAGTGCGAGTGCGGCGAAGGCGCCAATCAGCCACATATCAAAGCGGCGAAGCGAACCTGCATCGCCGACCATCTGATCCATGCTCTCGACCTGATAGAGAGGAACGGTCTTGTCTACCTCGCCGACCGCGGCGCGAATTGAGGTCAGGATGTCTGAAGAGTTACGCGAACGCACTGCAACGCTCATGTTGCCTTCGAGCAGCGGCAGAAACGATTCAGGAATTTGCGTGTACGGGTAGTAAGCCGTGGGCTCTACGTCGGTAACATCGGCGGTCCAGTGACGGACGTCGGCGGCAACGCCTACTACGGTGCACCAGTCTGCACCAGGCATCTGTGGCTTCAGGCGCTTGCCCAGCGCGTCCTGCCCCGGCCAGTAGAGTTTGGCGAGACTTTGGCTAACCACACCGACTTTAGGCGCCGCGACAGTATCGCCGTCAACGAAATCTCTCCCGCTTAACATTGGAATCTGCATTCCGTCGAAATATCCGGGGCCGATTGCACGGAAACGGGTGACAATCGGAATCTGCGACGGAGGAGGCGGCGTGCCCTCGATTGCAATCGGCATTGAAGGATCGGTACCGCTCATGGGCAGATTGCGCGCCAGCACCGCCGATTGCACGCCTGGCATCGCTTTGATTCGCTCCAATACCTGCTGATAGAAAAGCGGGATGCGGGCGCCGGAAAACTGCGCCGGCGCCGCCAGACGGAAGGTAAGCACTCCATCAGGATTGAACCCCGGCTCAACTCTTTCCGTCTGCCACAAACTCCGCAAGGACAAGCCAGCTCCGATCAGCAAAATTGAGGCCAGGGCTGTCTCGGTCACAACCAACACAGCGCGATGTTTGCCGAACCCGCCACTGCTGCCGCGCGCTCCTTCTTTCAGAGCTTCGCTCACGCCCGGATCCGACCCTTCCCACGCAGGCGCGACTCCGAACAGAATTCCGACTACGCCGCACAAAATAGCTGTGTATGCAAGAACGGTGCCGTCGATTCCGATTGTCTCGACAGAAGGGATGCTCGACGGATGAATTGCCAACAGCACTCGTAATGCACCCCAAGCCAATCCCAACCCCAGTAATCCGCCGAACAGGGACAGCAAAACGCTTTCAGTTAGAAGTTGCCGGACTAAGCGCGTTCGGGCTGCGCCGAGGGCGGTGCGAATCGAGAGTTCGCGCTGTCGAACGCTTCCGCGCGCCAGCAATAGATTGGCAACATTCGAGCACGCGATCAGAAGAACGAAGCAGACTGCTCCCATTAACAGGTACAAGGCCGGCTTGACGTTGCCATTCAGAGCATCGCTGACCGGCTGCAAGGTGACCCCAAGCGCCCCCTCACCATTCGGGTCCTGGGCTTTCAGGCGCGACGCAATCGTTGCCATCACGGTTTCGGCCTGTTTCTGGGTCATTCCATCAGGCAAGCGCGTATAGGCGAAGAGCCAGTGCACATTGCGCGCGGAGGTCTGCGCATTAGCCGATTCAAGCTGCAACGGAATCCAAAATAATTCCTTGTCCGAGAGGACATGAAAGTTTGCAGGCATGATGCCCACCACTGTATAGGGCGTGCCATCGAGGTCCACCGATTGGCCCAGCATGGGACGCGATTCAAATCTGGTGGCCCACAAGGCGTGGCTCAGCAGCACAACCGGGCTTGCGCCCTGAGTATCCTCCGCGCGAGAAAATGTTCGACCAGTCGCTGCCTGCACTCCGAGTACGGAAAGCAAGTCATAGTTGAACCTGCCTCCGGTGATTCGCTCCGGCAAGTCTTTGCCGCCGAGGTTTTTTCCGATCGACGAAAACGCTCCCATATTTGCGGTCAATTCTCCCTGCTGCTTCCACTCCAGGAACTCCGGTGTGGAGAAGGCATTGGGGCTGCCGTTCGACATCGTCTTCCACACCGCCATCACCCGGCTCGGATTGGCAAACGGCAACGATCGCAATAACACAGAGTTGATGACGCTGAACATGGCGGTGTTCGCGCCAATGCCGAGCGCCAGCGTGATCACCGCGACCGCAGTGAAGCCCGGCGACTTCAGCAGCATTCGAAATCCGAAGCGAATGTCTTGAAATAGAGTCTCCATATCACTCGTACCTCAACGCCACCATGGGATCAACTTTGGCTGCGCGACGGGCGGGGATGTAGCAAGACAGAGCAGCAACACTGATCAACAGAATTGATACTGCTGCGAAAGTGAGCGGGTCGCCCGGCTTAACACCGTGGAGCAGGCTAGCCAAACTGGCGAGTGTTTGCGTGAGGATAAACGAACCGACCGCGCCAACCGCAAGACCGGCCAGAACCAATTTCAACTCTTGTCCAAGAAATAGGCGAAGGACCATGCTTTTATCCGCACCGAGCGCCATGCGGATGCCGATCTCTTGCACGCGCCGCGACACGGAATAGGAAACTACACCGTAGATTCCGACCGAGGCCAACAATAACGCTAGGGTGGCAAAAGCTGCCAGCAGAACCAGGGGGAAACGCTGTGCAGACATGGAATCCGAGACGATCTGGTTCATGGTTTGCACCTGGTACAGTGACTGGTCGCCAGCCAACTGCGAAACTGCGCCTCTGATTGCGGGAACGAGTGCCGCAGCGTCGAGTGGCGTGCGGACGATTACGCTTGCATCCGGATAATTTATAGGCACCCACCGATCGGGATCCTGGTAGAGCGAGTAATATGCCTGGTATTGGTTCACAAGGCCGACCTCGTCCAAGCCTGCGTCCTTCACGTGATTCACCACGCCGACGATTGCGCATGGGCCAAAAGCTGCGGACCCGAATCCGGCGGTGATGGTGTGGCCTATAGGATTCTTGTCTGGAAAGAATTTATGGGCGAAGTTGCTGTCGACGACCGTGACACAAGGTGAGTTTGTCGTGTCCTGATGAATGAGAAAGCGGCCGTGCAGCAGTTGCATGCCCATGGCTTGCAGGTAATCCGGTCCGACAAGAAAAGGCTGTAAGCGAGGCGCACCCTGGGCCGATTCGGGCTGTCTGGAATCGAGCCAAAAAGGCAGATACCCGCCTTGTCCGCTCAGAGGAATCGCCGTGCTGAACTCCGCCGCTTGTACCCCGGGGACTTGGCGAATACCATCGATTAATTGCTGGTACGCGATGCGAGTGCTCGACGCAGTTTTGGTTAACGAGTGCGAAACTCCCACCTTGAAGGTAACGATGTTCTTCGTATCGAAGCCCGGATTCACGTTCCACAGGTGGAGAATGGTGCGAAACAATAGGCCAGCGCCAACGAGCAGGACAGCCGTCAGCGCCACCTGAATAACTATGAAACTACTCTGAGCGCGGCTATGCGCGGTGGTAGAACCGCGACCCCGATCCTTGAGCGATGGTTGCGGGTCTGCGTTCCAACTCCTGAGAGCGGGTACGATACCTGACAGAATCCCAACCAGCAGTGCCATCATGACGGTGTAGAGCAGAACAGGAGCATTCAAGCGGACGTCGTCGGCGCGGGGCAGGAGACCGGAAATCAGGGGCAGAACGGACCTGATTCCGACAACTGCAAGCAGAATGCCCACCACGGCACCGACTAACGAAAGCAGAACGCTTTCGGTGGACAATTGCCGAAGCACCCGAATGCGAGTGGCCCCGAGCGCTGAGCGAATGGCAAACTCTCGATTGCGCGCAGCCGAACGCGCCAGCAGCAGATTCGCAAAATTTGCGCAGGCAATCAGCAGCAGCAATCCAACCGCCCCCAGTAAGAGCTCGAGTGTTTGGGCGGCGCCGCCTACGATCGCCTGCTTTAGCGGCTCGACGTAAATCCCCAAATCCCGATTGTCATTGGGATAGAGGCGATCGAGAGCGTTCTGGATCGTGCTCATCTCCGCTTGGCTTTGGGAGAGAGTCACTCCAGGTTTGAGACGCGCAATGGTAAAGATGCCGTCATGTGTCGCTCGATTGTTCAACACTAGCGGATCAAGCTGGCCGAGTGGCGTGTAAACATCTGCATCGCGTTCAAGACGAAATGAGGCCGGGGCAACTCCGATGATGGAAGAATTCACTCCGTCGAGAGTCACGGCCTTGCCTAATACTTCCGGGCTACGCCCGAAACGTTCCTTCCAGAGGCTGTAGCTGATGACAACGGCGGTAGATCCGCCGAAGTCATTCTCCTGCGGAGTAAATTCGCGTCCTAATTCAAGCTGCACACCAAGCGTGCTGAAGAAGTCCGGAGAAATCTCGGTTGCATTAACATGCGACGGCGGGCCTGGGAGTGTGAGGTCAACTCCCTGCCCGCGGAAGGCGGCCATTGCTTGAAAAGAATGGGCGCTGCGCTGCCAGTCCTGAAAATTTGGATACGAATTCCAAACGCGGGGAAAGCGCGGATTGTTTTCCCACACCATGACGAGACGATCGGGCTCGAAATAATGCAGCGGAGCGAGGATCACACCTTCCACAAGACTGAACATGGCTGTGTTCGCGCCGATGCCGAGAGCGAGCGTGATAACGGCGACGGCAGTGAAGCCGGGCGATTTCAGCAGCATTCGAAACCCGAAACGAATGTCTTGAAGTAGAGTCTCCATATCACTCGTACCTCAACGCCACCATGGGATCAACTTTGGCTGCGCGCCGGGCGGGGATGGCCGCCGCACCGAGCGCGATCACAGCAATGACACCGCAGACCGAGAACAGGGTCACGGGATCACAATTGCTGATTCCGAATAGCTGATCGCGCACTGAACGCACCAGAACAAAACAGAGCGGCAGGCCTGCGGCGAACCCAATCGCCGCAAGACGTACCACCTCCGAAAGAACCATGCCCATGATTTCGGCGCGGGTTGCACCCAGCGCCACGCGAACGCCGATTTCGCGCGTGCGCTGCGCCGTGGAATACGCCAGCACTCCGTAAATTCCAATTGCGGCTAGCAGCGCGGCGAGGACGCCGAAGCTCGTTGCCAGAAATGCGATCACGCGCTCGTCGCTCAAGCTGTCGTCTACTTGTTCCTCCATCGTTCGAAAGGCATCAAGCACCAGCTTCGAATCGAGCGCCTGCATGGCTGCGCGGATCGTGGATTCAGCTGCTTTGGGGTCTTGCCAGGTCCGCACGTAAAAAGTCAGCCCGAAGCGATAGACCGGGCCCATCTGCGCGTCCTGCAGATAGGGAGTGAAAACAGTCCGACGCACATCCTCGCGTACGGTGGTGTGCCTGGCGTCTTTCACCACCCCGACAATCTCGACGTCGGGCGTGACGTTCCCCGCGCCGGAACAAAAGTAATGTCCTAATGCATTTTGCGGCTGGCCAAAATACAGCCGCGCCATGCTCTCGTTCACAACCGCGACCTTTTGCGTCCCAACGCGATCGGACTGCTCGATTTCGCGGCCGGCAAGCAAAGGCATTTTCATGGTTGAGAAATATCGTGGGGTGACTCGTGCCCACTCGACGTTCATGCGATCGCCTTCGGCAGGACGATAACCAGCAATGGTGATGTTGTTTCCCCAATTGTTGTTGGCGAGTTCCGGATCGTTTGTAGCCGCGGCGGACTGCACTCCCGGGAGGCTAGACAGTCGGTCAAGGATTTGTTGATACAACGCGAAAGTATCAGTGTCTTCGTATCCGGCCAGCTTTGGATCAACCGAGAAGGTGACCAGGTGGTCAGTCGTGAATCCCACATCTAGTGTCTTTAGATTTCGGAGGGTGCGCACAAACAGGCCGGCACCGACGAGCAACAAAAGGCTGATCGCAATCTGTGCTGCCACCGTCGCGCGACGCAGATGAATTGCTCCTCCGGAAACAACGGCTGCTTGCTGCCTCAGCACTTGAGTTACATCTGGCCGCCGGAACTGCAGAGCAGGTGCCACGCTGAAGAGGACGCTCACAGCTAGGGCCAGCCCGAAGTTGAATGCCAGAATGCGCAGGTCAGGATGAGCGCCGAAAGCAGATTGGCTTCGTCCGCTTCCCAAAATTGTGCGAATCAGCACGTTTGCGATCTGGGGAGCTAGAAATATGCCAATTAGGCCAGCGGCCAATCCGAGCAACAAGCCTTCTGCTAATAGTTGCTGCACCAGGCGTCGCCGTTGCGCGCCGAGCGCATAGCGGACGGAAATCTCGCGCGTTCTCCGTGCAACTCGCACCAGCAAGAGGCCGGCGACATTCGTGCACGACATTAATGCCATGAGTGCAGCCATGCCCATCACGATCAGCAATGTAGTAGGTGTGCCGTGTACCGGCACACCTTTGGAGGCGTCACCTAGAAATAAGTGAGAGTTTGTAAGGAAAGCGTCGCGGAACCTTTGTGAGGTGCGACCCAGCTGTTTCAAGTCATCTGCACGGAGCGAATGCCAGAGCTGATCCATTCCAGCATGCGCCTGTTTGTGGCTGAGTCCGTGTCCCAGCCTGCCGACAATGTTCAGCCATCTCGAGCGCCGCTCTTCGAGATCATTCCAGTCGGGCGTGATCTCGGGCTTCATCGTCATTGGGACAAAAACGGCAGGATTGTCTCCGCCCACAACGCTGTGAAAGTCAGGCGAAGCCACGCCAATCACGGTGAATGGGTGTCCATTGATCGCAATACTCTGGTTGACAATCTTCGGATCGGAAGCAAAGTGACGTTGCCAGTAGTTGAAGCTAAGGACTGCGACGGGATTCCCATTCTGTGTGAGGTCATCTGAGGCGACTAATAACCGGCCAAGCGCGGGTTGCAATCCAAGCACATCGAAATAATTGCCTGAGACCAATTCAGCATCCGCAAGATCGGGCTGGTTATGCCACTGCATTCCGACTTGCGCCCAACTGGTGGCGATCACACCGCTTAACACCGAACTGTGGTCCCGCAAGTCGCGGTACATGGGATAGGAAAATTCGAGATCGGAATCGCCGCGAGCATGAGTGCTTCCAGTATCGTCGCCTGAAAAACGCAAGACCACGAGACGGCCCGGTTCTTTCACCGGCAGATTGCGCAGAATCGCCTGATCAAGCAGCGTGTAGATGGCGGTATTGGCGCCGATGCCAAGGGCCAGCGTGACCACAGCCACAACTGTGAATGCAGGCGACTTCCGCAGCAGCCTTGATCCGTATCGAAGGTCCTCAATTACGCTTCTCATGGATGAAACTTCCTTACTCGTACCTCAACGCAACCATGGGATCGACTCTAGCCGCGCGGCGGGCGGGGATCAGTCCCGCAAATGCTGCGACCATTCCGAGTAACAGAACTACCACGCCCAGCGATAACGGGTCTGTACTCTTCATTTCAAACAGGAAGCTGTGGAGCAGGCGGCTGCTCGCCAGAGCCAAGGGGATTCCCGCCACAAGGCCAATTGCGACCAGCAGCAAGCCTTCGCGCAGCACTAGTTGCACGACGTCACCGCGACGCGCGCCGAGAGCCATGCGCACACCAATCTCGCGGGTGCGCCCCGCGACCGTGTATGACATGACGCCATACAATCCGACGCAGGCAAGCAGAAGGGCTAATCCGGCAAAGAATGTGGAGAGCTTTGCGAGAGCGATCTGATCGGCGGCGCTTTCATTGACCAGGCTGTCGAGTGTCCGGACAAATGAGACCGGCAGGTGCGGATCAGCCGCCTTGATTTGGCTCATTAGGCTGGCCGCGGCGCCGGAAGCGTCGCCACGAACCCGGGCTTCCAGTACTATCTGCCCGGGGTCAGGCACCTGCTGATACGCCATATAAAAACGCGGCTGCACTTCCTCGCGCAACCCGCTGCTGTGATCTTTGGAATTGCGGGAAACGCCGACAACGGTGATTGGCTTGTCGAGCCAATCGGAATCGTCAATCCTGAACTGACGCCCGATGGGATTTTGCCCACCGAAGAAATACTTCACCATGGCTTCGTTGACTACCGCGATGCGCGTCGCGGCGAGGGTGTCCTGCGCCTCAATCCCGCGACCGGCGAGTATGGGGATGCCCACTACTGCGAAATAATCGGGTCCCACAAAGTCCTCTCTCGCAGCGCGATCATCGGGGCGCACAGCCTTAAAGCCAGGCACGATGATTGCGTCGACATTTTCCGTGCCGCTGAACAAACCGTTGGTCGAATAGGTAACTGATCGCACTCCGGGAGTACTTGCCAGACGAGAGGCAAGTTGCTCCGCCAGCAACTTCATATTCTGACTGTCATATCCCGCGCTCGTGGGATCAGTACGCGCGATGACGAGGTGATCGCGCGTGTAACCGAAATCCTGAGTCATGAGTTTTTGCAGGCTGCGGACCAGAAGTCCGGCCGCGAACAGGACCAGCAGCGAGAGCGCAACCTGAGCAGCGATGAGCCCTTTTCCCCAACCAAACCGCGAACTGGTTCCAGAGGTGGTCCGGTTTGCATCCTTCAAGGCCGGGGACACCCGCACCTGCAGAGTCCGCAACGCGGGCACCAAGCCAAAGAGAACCCCTGTGACCAAAACAATCACTGTAGTGAATGCAAGGACGCGCCAGTCGGGCACGAGCGGCAGGCTCGCACTGGCATCGAAAGTGTTTACAAGTATTCGTACGCCCAGCATCGCCAGCAATGAGCCCGCGACGCCTCCGACAATTGCGAGAAGAATGCTTTCAGTAAGAAGTTGTTGCAATACACGTCGCGTGCTCGCGCCGATCGCAAGGCGCACCGCGATCTCCCGGTTGCGGACGGATGCCCGGGCGAGCAGCAGATTGGCAACGTTCACGCAGGCGATCAGCAGCACGAGACCGACGATCCCCATCAGCAAAAGCAACGGAACCCGGTAACTGGCTCGTAAATCGGACAGACCGCCGCCTCCGGCGACGACGTTGATCCGAAGATTGCGAATCGCGTTTCGATCGTCCGAAGAAAGCGCCGCTCCGTAGTCGCCCTTCTGCGCTTGCTGGAAGACGACATTCAGGTTCGCTTCTGCTTGTGAGGCGTTTACCCCCGGCTTGAGCCGTCCGATGAGCGAGAGCCAGGAAGTGTTCCCGGCATTGCGCCAATGACGTCCGCGCACGATTTGCGGCTGCATGCTCAGAGGGACAAACAACGCCATCTGCTCACCCACGACATCGCCCTCGAAGCCTTGCGGGGCAATGCCGACGATGGTGAATGGATACCCATTCAGACGAATGTCCTGGCCGATGACCTGCGGCGAGGACGCGAACTTTCGCTGCCAGTAGCTGTAGCCAAGGACCGCTACTGGATTGGCGCCTTCTGCGGAGTCGTCAGAATCCTTGAACAACCGCCCTAGCGCCGGTTGCAGCCCCAGAACGTCGAAGTAATTGCCGCTCACCATGCGCCCGGTAATTTTTTGATCGAAGATCACGCCCTGCCCGGTCTCCACTTCAATGTGGTGATCGTTGGCAGCGGCGCAGAGTCCGGTGAAAACCGAGTTCTGGTCGCGCAGTTGCTTGTACAAGGGGTAGGAGAAAACGTCGGCGCGAGGCGTTCCGTTTGATCGTTCGTTTGGATTCGCGGGATCGCCAATAACGACGAGCTGCTGCGGGTCCTTGACCGGAAGCATCTTTAACAGCAGCCCATTGACGACGGTAAAGATGGCCGTATTTGCGCCGATGCCTAACGCCAATGTGACAACCGCAACCGCTGTGAATCCCGGGCTCTTTCGCAATTGCCGGATGCCGTATCGCAGATCTTGAATCAAGGTGCTCATGGTTTTCTACTCGTAGCGCAATGCCACCATGGGATCGACTTTCGCGGCCCGGTAAGCCGGAATGATGGTCGCCGACAAAGCGACGACAGCCAACACCACCGCTACCGCGAGGAATGTCAGCGGGTCTGTAGGTTTGACTCCATAAACGAGGCTCGACATCACCTGCCCCAGGGCCAGTGCTCCGACAACTCCAATGGTGACGCCGAGTAAGGTCGGACGCATTCCTTCAATAACGATCATGCGCAGCACATCGGAAATGCGCGCTCCGAGCGCCAGGCGAATTCCGATTTCCTGAACCCGGCGTCTGACGCTGTAAGAAAGCACGCTGTAAATTCCAATTGCTGCCAGCATAAGCGCCAGCACTGCGAAAGCGCCTAACAGTAGAAGTGTGAACCGTTGTTGGGATAGCGAAGTTGCAACAAGTTCGTCCATGGTGAAAATGTCGCGGACCGGGACTTCGGAATCCACCTGGCGTATAGCATTCGTAACCGCCGAAACCAGGCTGGATGGATTCGAGGCGCAGCGGACAACTAACGTCATTGGAAAGGATCGCCATGGACCGCCACTTGATGGGGTAAGCTGAGCAAGCGGAACGTACAAAGTTGCCGGCGTACGTGTCTGGTCGAGTCCGTCCGACTTAACGTCACCGACTACGCCAACAACTTCGCGAACGACTCCGGGGAAGAAAGTCAGGCTGATGTGCTTGCCGATGGGGTTTTCATGTGGCCAGAACTGCTTTGCCAGCGAGGCGCTGATCACGGTGGCCGGAGGCCGGCCGGCAATATCGGTGTCGTCCACATCCCGGCCGCGTAACACCGGCACCCGAAGAGCGCTCATGTAACCAGGGGTTACTGCGCGAACATCAACCTCCGGTTGCTCCGACATGGGGACAACCGGTTGCCCTTCAACCGCAATCGGCTGGTGCGAACCATTGCCGTTGAGCGGCAGATCATCGATTACTCCAGCGGAAACCACTCCCGGCAGAGTACGTGTGCGCTCCAGCACACGGTCGAAAAATCTCGCCTGCTGGACTGCATCTGAAAACTTAGTTCCCGAAATTGCCGTGGTCATCGTCAGTACTCCGCCGGAGTCGAATCCAGGATTGACTTCGCGCAGCATTTGAAAGCTCCGAATCATCAGGCCGGCACCGATTAACAGCACCAGCGACAGCGAGACTTCCACCACCACCAGGGCACTGCGCGTGCGATTGCCGCTCGAATCCGAATCGGTACGGCCGAGGCCCTGCTTGAGGGCCTGATTCAAATTCCCGCGACTCAAATGCAGGGCTGGCAAAATCCCTGCCACTACTCCTGTGAGGACAGAAACTAAAGCAGTGAAAACGAGCACCTTCAGGTCGAGAGCGGCTTCCACAAAATTGGGCAGCCTCGGGGCGAGGAATGCCATGATGAGCCGGATTCCAAAATGCGCATAGCTCAGGCCGAGGGCGCCGCCAATCAGAGCGAGCAGAACGCTTTCGACCAGAATCTGGCGCATGATTCGGGTTGAACTCGCGCCCATTGCGGTGCGAATCGCAATTTCCTTGTGACGGCTAAAAATTCGCGCCAGCGAGAGGTTCGTGACGTTGACGCACGCGATCAGCAGAATGAATCCGACCGCGCCTAACAGCACCAGAAGCGCAGGACGGACGTCACTGACCATGTCGGCGTGTAGAGGAATAACAACTGCTCCCCAGCCTTTATCGTCCACCGGATATTGCTGCTCGAGACGGCGCGAGATCGTGTCCATCTCCGCCTGTGCCTGTTTCATGTCAACACCGGGCCGGAGGCGTGCGATCACCACGAGGTTGTGGTTCCCACGGATCGCTTTTTCCTGATCGGTCCAGGCAAGCGGCGTCCACATCTGAGCGAAGTCAGGAAAACGAAAACTGGCGGGCATCACGCCCGCAACCAGATAACTTGCGCCATCAAGCTTGATGTAGTTCCCAACGATGACACGGTTCGAACCGAATCGCTCTTGCCACAGGCGATGGCTGAGCACTACAACATTCGAACGTCCGGGCTGGTCTTCGTCCGTAGACAGCACGCGGCCAAGTTCCGGACGCACACCGAGTGTCGGGAAGAAGCCCGCCGACACCGCGCCCACGTCCACTTGCTCAGGCTTGTCACCGCTGGTAAGCGTGAATCCACGGAAGCCGTAAATCGCCATGCTCTCGAAGACATGATTCTGGCTTTGCCAATCCAAATAGTTCGCAGGCGAAACCGAAAAAGTGCTGATCCCCGGAAAGCTGCTCTGCGGCGGCGTATGCCAGATTCGCACCAGACGGTCTGGGTCACTTAACGCCAGCGGACGAAGCAGCACACCATTCACCACACTGAAAATCGCAGTATTGGCTCCAATTCCCAGGGCCAACGTGATTACCGCAACCATCGCGAATCCTGGGGCTTTGCGGACCTGACGCGCGGCATACCGGATATCCTGAAAAATACCTGACATCACTTCTCCTTATTCGTAACGCAGCGCGACCATGGGATCGACTCGCGCCGCTCGACGGGCCGGAATGTAAGTTGCCAGCAAAGAAGCAAGAGCGAGCAGGGCCGCAGTCGCAACCAGAGTCGCAACATCAAATGCCTGAACTCCGAAAAGCAGACTGCGCATCAATGTCGCAGTTCCCAACGCGCACGCGAGTCCCGCGGCTACTCCTATCCCGATCAGCCAGGCTGCTTCTGTCATCACCAGTTGATAAACCGAGCTGCGCTGCGCGCCGAGGGCCATACGCACCCCGATCTCGCGCGTTCGCCGGCTGACCGAGTAGGCGATCACTCCATACAATCCGATAACACCCAGCAGCAGGGCCAGGGATGCGAATCCCGCGACCAGCCAAGCCGACGAGCGATGTATGTATGCCGTTGGCGAATCGATGATGCGCTCGGCCATCGTGGTTTCATCCAGCGTGCCAATTCCGGGATCAATCTGACGGACCGCGCTGACCAGCGTAGGCAACAACGACTTTTCGGATTGAGACGTGCGTACTACGAGAGAAAAAAATGTGTCATTGGCCTGATCGAACGGGTAATACACCGCCGGCCAGATCTCCGAATCCAGCGCGCCGTCTTTTACGTCTTCCACCACGCCAACAACTTCAGCAATGGATTTAGGCGAAAGGGCGGTGTCGCCGATCTTTTGCCCGACCGGGTCCTCTCCGGGGAAGTACTTCCGCGCGAACGCCTGATTGATCATCACGACGCGAGGCTTGGAGGCATCGTCGAATTGCGTGAAGTAGCGCCCGCGAAACAACTTGGCACGCAAAGTTGAAAACAGTGCAGGGCTCACACTGCGCTGGTTCACTTCGTTGTGTTCGCCGTTGTAGGGCTGGCCAACGATACGAATCCAGGTGGTATTGCCGTTGTGGCTCACTGGTAAATCGGTGGTGGCCCCGACCGACTCTACTCCCGGAAGACTCGCGACGCGGTTTATGATCTGCCGTTCTACCGCAATCTGCTGGTCGTCCTTCGCGTAATCAGTCTCCGATAATGCGACCGACAGGGTGGCCAGATGATCCGGTTGAAAACCGATTTCCACGTGGAGCAGACGATACAAGCTCTTGCCCAGCAGGCCTGCGCTCACCAGCAAGACCACGGCCAGCGCAAGTTCTACAACGACGAGATTTGAGCCGAAACGCCGCCATAAAGTTCCAGCGTAGCCCCGTCCACCTTCGGCCAATCCGGAATGCAACTGTTTGAGGGGCAACCGAAACATGGGAGCGACCGAGAACAAAACCACCGCACTCACCGACAGTGCGCCCGCAAGCTCCAGCAGGTGCCGATTGAGTCCCAGGCCCTGGAGATACGGCATGTAATCCAGAATGTCACTCGAGATCATGCCCTTGATGCCTTGCATGATGGTGCGCGCCGCAAGAAGGGACACAGCACAGCTCCAGGTCACGAGCACGACAGCTTCGGTGGCGAATTGTTGAATCAGGCGCCTGCGCGACGCGCCCAAAGCGCCGCGCACGGCAATTTCTCTCTTGCGTCCCTCGGAACGCACCAGCAACAGGCTTGAGACGTTGACGCACGCAATCAACAACAGCAGCCCTGCGCCGGCCTGCAATAAAAGAAAGGGAGCGCGAACGTCGGCAAAGATCACCGTGGAAAGGGGTGCGACATATGCACCCTGGCCGCGATTGTCAGCGGGATATTGGATTTCCAACTGGCGTGCGATGGCCTCCATATTGGCCCGGGCCTTTTCAACCGGCACACCGTCCTTCAGCCGTCCGATGCCGGTAAGGTTGTGGCAGCCGCGTCGGCGGCCACACGGATCGGAGGCATGTAGAGTGGTCCAGAATTCAGCGTTCCCAGCAGGAGCAAACTGAAAGCTACGCGGCATAACGCCAACAATTGTGTAGGGCACCCCACTTAGGGTAACGGTCTGTCCCGCTACATCTTTTCTTCCCGCAAATCGCTTCTGCCACGCGCCATAAGTCAAAATCGCGGTTCGGGGAGCATCGGGGAGGTCTTCGCCGGTATAGAAGTCGCGGCCAAGCAGCGGGGCCACACCCAGCGTCCGAAAAAATCCGTCGCTCACCACCCCTCCATGGACCGGCTCAGTGCCGCCAGCCGTACGCAGCAGATAACCCGTCTGGTGATAAACATCGAGCGAACTGAAAACCTGGTTGAGACGCTTCCAATCCAGATAATCGGGGTAGGACAAATTGGCGCGCGGCATCATGGGAACGCTCTCTGTCGCCTCGATCAGCCGATCGGGATGGGGATAGGGCAAGGGCCTGATCAAGGCGGCATCTACGAAGCCAAAGATGGCGAGACATGCGGACATGCCCAGTCCGAGCGTCAGAATGGAAGTTACAGTGAAACCCAGGCTGTTGCGCAATTGGCGCAGAGCGTAATGAATATCCTGAAAGAATCCATTCATTTGTTTTTCCTTCGCGTCAGGATTCAGAGCTACACGTGCGCGTCTGCCATTAATTTCTGCAGTTCTTCTTCAGCGACGACTTTGCCGTCGAAGAGATGGACTTCGCGTTGCGCATGTTTCGCAAAGCGGGGATCGTGCGTCACCATGCAGATAGTCGCGCCCTCGCGATGCAGGTTCTGCAAAAGTTCCATCACAGCTTCACCGTTGCGCGAGTCCAGATTTCCGGTGGGCTCGTCGGCAAGCAGGATCGACGGATGCCCGGCGAGCGCGCGGGCTACGGCCACGCGCTGCTGCTGACCGCCCGAAAGCTGCGAAGGATAGTGACGCACGCGATGCGCCATGCCGACTCGTTCGAGCGATTCCATCACGCGCCCCTTGCGATCCGCCGACGGCATTTTCTGCCGATAGGTCAGCGGCAGCTCGACATTTTCGTAAACTGTGAGATCGCCAATCAGGTTGAAACTCTGAAAAATGAAACCAATTTCCTGATTGCGAATTCGCGAACGCGCGCCGAAATCGAGATTCTCGACCGGCTGCCCATTGAGCTGATACTTTCCCGCGGTCGGCGTGTCGAGCAGGCCGATGATCGAAAGCAAGGTGGACTTGCCGCATCCCGACGGGCCAGACATGGCCACATACTCGCCTTTGCGGATCGACAAGTGCACTCCCGAAAGGGCATGGGTCTCAATTTCGTCGGTGTAAAACACTTTGGTGAGGTCTTCAATCTGGATCAATGGTTGCCCTGCGTCGGTCATGTGACCTTCCTTGAGTTCTTGGTTATCAGCGTTCAGCGTTAGCTCTGATTCGTATTGATTTTGCTAGTAGCTAAGAGCTAATAGCTAAAAGCTTGTTTCACTCCAGCCGTATGCGATCCGTATTGTCGTAACGCGACATGTCGGAAAGAATGACGGTGTCGCCAGCGTGCAAGCCTTCTATTACCTGAATCGAGTTCACCGAGGCACGGCCAACTTTCACCGGAACGCGGACGCCACCTTTTCCATCCGCATCGAGCTTGAACAAACTTATCGTGCTATTTTCTTGTCCGAAGGCAGGGCGGCCAACGTAGAGAACATCATCAAGTTTTTCCAGGTCAACCGTCCCATCAACACTCAAGTCCGGCCGCGCACCCTTAGGAAGCTCGCCGGTGAGCTTCACATCAACGGTGACGGTCCCATTCTGCACGGCGGGATCGACGCGCATCACCGTCCCGGAAGCAGTCCCGTTGTGTGTATCAACCATGGCGGGTTGGCCGATTTGCACATCGCGTGCCTGCGTCTCCGCAATTTTGAGTTCGGCAATCAGGTGATCAGGTTGAACTACCTTGGCCAGCATGGTGCCGGGGACCACGTGTTGGCCGACTTGCAGCGGCAGGTCCACCAGCACACCTTCAATTCCGGCACGAACCTTCAGTGCGTCCAATTGTTTTTGCTTGAGTTCGGCGAGCGCTCGGATCTGATCAACCCTCGCTTGCTGTTCGAGCATTTGGGTTTCAATCGCTTTCTGATTAATGTCGAGCCGCTCACCTTCGATGTTGTTGCGCGTGGTCAACTCATCGGATTTGCTCTTTGAATTCTTGTAAGCCATCCCCGAAATCACACCGAGGTCATAAAGCGCTTTGTCGGTGTCAGACTGAAGTTTGGCCTGCGTGTAATCGGAATTTACCGTCGCTGCTCCGGCTTTCTGGGTCATTAAGTCGCTTTGCAGTTTTACCCTGAGGCTTTGATATTCGGCTTCTGCCGCCTTCAACTGAAGCCGCGCGTCGACCGCCTCCTGCTCCACTTGCGGATTACTCATCTCCAGCAGGATCGTATCCGTCTTCACCTGCGAACCGGGCAATTTCAAAATGCGGACGACCGTGGCTTCGGTCTCTGCTGGTATTTGACGGGTGAACTCCTGACTGGGAATCAGGGATCCTATGCCGCGCACCTGGCGCAGCATGGAGCCGCGCTTCACGGTGTCGGTCCACACCGTACTGCGCTCTACTTCCGGAGCAGCCGGCTTCAGGCGCGTGACCCCAATGGTCACCGCAATCAGGCCGACCAATCCGATCCCAGCCCAAAGAATTTGCTTACGTCTTTTCTGTAGCTTGAACTCGGGACGAGCTATATCCATACGGGAACGATGGATTGCACGCTTTCAGCCAGAAGCAGAATTTCGGTAAACAATTGAAAAATCGGAGGTGAAAATGGCAGGAGATCTTATTTGGTGTCTTCGACTGTCCGCTTCTGAAAACGACTGTCCGTAAGCGGACATGCACGCAGCTCAATCAATCATTCGGCTGGCACAGGTTCTTCCAAAGAACCGGTGCCACACCGACCGCGGCAGCAGCGTTTAGGCTAGTCAGCGGCCGGTTGCGAAACCAATTCCCTGGCTCTTGATTCTACTCTCGGTCCCTTTTTCGAAAGTCGGCCCAGTAATGTCTTCAAGATGACGTACAGCACCGGGATAAAGAATAAATTGAGAACTGTGGAAAAGAGCATGCCGCCGACGATTGCAGTTCCAACGGAGTGCCGGCCAAGCTTTCCTGCTCCCGAAGCAAAATAGAGCGGCAGGACGCCGAACAGGAATGCGAACGATGTCATCAGAATCGGGCGAAGACGCAGTTCGGCGGCTTCAATTGCGGCATTGGTAATGGTGCGGCCCTGCGCGATTAATTGTTCGGCGAACTCGACGATCAGAATAGAGTTTTTCGCCGATAATCCGATTAACATCACCAATCCGATTTGCACGTAAACGTCATCCACCAGGCCGCGGGCGGAGATCAGAAGCAGAGCGCCCAGCACGGCCATCGGCACCGCCAGCAAAATGATAAACGGCAAGGCGAAGCTTTCGTATTGCGCTGAAAGGGTGAGATACACGACCAGAATGCCGAGGCCAAAGATGATTATGGCCTTGCCGCTGGCTTCGACTTCTTCCAAGGCGAGGCCGGTCCAACTGAAAGTCATGCCTTGAAGCATATTCTGCTTTGACAGCTCTTCCATTGCTTTCAGGCCCTGACCGGAACTGAATCCGGGTGCGGCGGCGCCATCAATTTCTGCGGAACGAAAGAGGTTGTAGTGACTAATGACCTGCGGGCCCGAGGTTTCGCTCAAGCTTACGATATTGCCGAGCGGCACCAATCCATTGCTGTCGGAGCGCACATAATACTGCCGCAGATCGCGCGCGCTCATGCGGAAGGGTTGGTCAGCCTGGACGTAAACCCGATATGAGCGGTTATTGAAATCAAAATCATTCACATACTCGGACCCCATGTACACGCCAAGCGCCTGCGTAATCTGATTGATGGGCACTCCCATGGCTTTGGCTTTTTCGCGATCAATCTGCACTAGCTGCTGGGGATCGTTCGCAGTAAAGCTGGTGAAGAGTCCCCGCAGATCGTGCCGGTCGCGGCTGCCCGCGACGATCTTGTGAGCCACGCTGTCGAGATCCTGCAAGGTGTTGCGTCCAAGATCTTGCAATTCGAACTGAAATCCACCGAAGCTTCCGATGCCGTTCACCGCCGGAGGTTCAAATGCAACGACCACCGCTCCCGGAATACCGAAAAGCTTTGGCGAGACGCGTGCGACAATGTCACTCGCCGCGTGACCTTTGCCTTTGCGGTCGTCTATGGGCTTCAGCGGAGCAAACACCAGACCATAGTTCGACGAACTCCCTCCCGATAGAGAAAAGCCGGGGACGGCAAAGGTGCCGAAGACGTCAGGATCAGCGCGAAGAATCTGCTCGGCTTGGCGGGCTATATTTGTAGTGTAGCTCAGCGACGCTCCCGGCGGAGCTTGGACGACGACGATGAAATAGTTCTGATCCTCCTGGGGAACAAATCCCGTCGGCACATGAACGTACATATACGCCGTTGCTGCCAACCCAATGAAAAACAGCGCGATCATCACATAGCGATAATTCAGCACCTTGCAAATAGCTTTGCCGTATCCGTTCGCTAATGCCTGTATCGAATTGCTCACGCCATGAGCGAATTTTCGGTAGCCCTTTGAAATCCAGCCGATATGCGTCCAGTCGAAAACCGAATACTTTTTCTCTTCGCTGCGGAGCAGAATTGCCGCCAGGGCCGGAGATAACGTTAGTGCGTTAAATAAGGAAATGGCGATTGAAAACGCGATAGTCAACGAAAATTGCTTGTAGAGGATTCCCGTCGTGCCGGGGAAAAAGGATACCGGCACGAATACGGAAATGAGCACCAATGACGTCGCCACCACGGCGCTCGCCACTTCAGCCATGGCGGCAGAGGTGGCCGCATGCGGATCGGTATGGTCTGCGTCAATGTGGCGCTGCGCATTCTCAATGACCACAATCGCGTCATCTACGACCAACCCGGTAGCGAGCGTGATTCCAAACAGTGTCAAAGAATTAATCGAGAAGCCAAAGATCTTGATGAACGCAAACGTGCCGATCAGCGACACGGGAATCGTTACCGCAGGAATGATCGTCGCCCTCCAGTCGAGAAGAAAGAGGAAGATCACGACAATTACGATCAGCACCGCCTCTTCCAGCGTGGTGACAACCTCTTTCACCGAATCGCCGACGACGGTCGTCGTATCGAACGCAATCACGTACTTGATTCCAGGCGGAAACGACTTGGAGAGCTCTTCGAGCGCAGCCTTGGCCTTCTTGTCGACATCAAGCGCATTGGCATTTGAAAGCTGCTGGACACCCACACCGATTGCTTCATGCCCGCTATATAGAAGATTGGTATCGTAGCTCTCAGCCCCGATCTCTGCCCGGCCGACATCTTTTAATTGCACGATGCCGTTTGTCGTGTTTTTAATGATGATGTTGTCGAACTCTTTGGGATCGGAGAGGCGTCCAACCACCCGCAGCGTGACCTGAAAACTTTGCTTGGGATCGGCGGGTGGACGCCCAAGCTGGCCGGCTGGAATCTCGACGTTCTGTTCCTGCAAAGCCGAGACCACATCTGCTGCCGTCAACTGACGAGCAGCGAGCCTGGTGGGATCGAGCCAGATGCGCATCGCATATTTGCGTTCACCAAAAATTAGGACATCGCCGACGCCGGGGATACGCTTTAGCGCGTCCTTTACATAGACATCCAAATAATTCGAGATGTATTGGTTGGAGAGGCTGTTATCAGGCGAATAAAATCCGGCGGCAAAAACAAAGTTGGGATTCGCCTTGGTGATGGTAACGCCAGTGTTCTTGATCTCCTGCGGCAGCCGGCCTTGCGCGGTGGCAACACGATTCTGGACGTCAACCGCGGCTATGTTCAGATCGTAACCGGTGCGGAAAACAACATTGATGTTGCTGGTGCCATCATTCGAACTGGTCGAAGTGATGTAATGCATGCCTTCGACGCCATTTATTTGTTGCTCGAGCGGCGTGGTGACCGCTGACTCCACTACGCTGGCGTTCGCTCCAACGTAGTTGCTGCTGACAGTGACCTGCGGCGGCGCCAGCGTGGGGTAGAGCGAGATCGGCAGCGTAGGAATGCAAACCGCGCCTGCCAGGATGATCAGCAAGGCGCATACTGTCGCAAAAATCGGCCGTCGAATGAAGAAATCTACCAAGGGAGCCTTCCTCTGCCAACCGCGTTTTACTGCGAAATGATCAGCAACAAACTAACTGATCGGTTTAACCGGCACGCCGTCAATCAGGAACTGAATACCCGAGATGATGACTTTATCTCCGGGCTTTAAACCGTCAGTCACGGCATAATCATTGCCTATCGTGTCCCCGAGCGTGACCGCACGTTGCTTCGCCACCGTTCCTTTGTCCGACTCTGCTACGACATAGACAAATGACTGCCCACCTATACGAGTCACGGCAAGCACTGGGACGGTCGGCGTCGGCGCAGTGCTCCACACAACTCGCGCTTTTACCAGTTGTTCGTTGCGAAATACGTCGAGAGATTTGTGAATCGGCGCCTTGACCAGGATGCCCTGGAGCCCGTTGTCCACCTGCGGAGAAATGAAATTAATCTTTGTGTTTTCGATCCGATCGCCGTGACTATTGACGATTTGGACGGCAAGACCGGGGCGAATCTCAGCAGCGCGCTCGGTGGGAATATAAATGTAGGCTTCGAGCTGCGCGTTCTCGTCCACGGTGGTCATCAGCGTTTGCGGAGAAACATAATCGCCGATGTGCACTGGAACGTCACCCACGACGCCCGCAAATGGCGCAGTCAGGTGATAATACGCAAGCTGCCGTTCTTGTGTGGCGACTGCCGCCTGCGAGGATTCCCAATCGGCTTTCGAATTCTCGAAGGCCTGCACTGCATAGTCGTAATTCTGTTTGCTGGTGACCCCGCCCTCGAACAGCCGGCGCTGCCGCTCCACTTCCGTCTGGTTGTAATCGAAAAGCGCTTTCTTTTGCGCTGCAGTGCTGCGCTCCTGGTCCACAGTGGCTTGCTGCTTCAGTGGATCGATAGTCATTAACAGCTGTCCGGGGGTCACGCGGTCGCCGGACTTCACCAGAATCTTGGTGAGGGTGCCGTCCACCTGCGGCTGAATGCTGGCCGATCGCCGAGACTTAATGGTGGCGACATACTCATCGGTGCGTGGCACGGGGCTGAGATCAATGTTCACCGTTTTTACCGGCATCGCCTGCGGCGCGGGTGGCTTCGCCTCGGTTTTACCGCATCCCAAGCTCATTAAGGCAAGGAACAAGATGGGCAGGGCCAAAGAGAACGTTTCGTACCGCTTCATCAAGGCACCTCTGAGTGCTATTCGAGTAGAGATGCTTCGCAAAGCAACAGGGATTCACAATGGGGAGAGCCATGGAAGAGGTGATTTGCGCTATGCCGGATGGTTGCGGGGCGAAGCCTCACCACGGATATTTGCGGCATGTGCGCCGCGGCAATCAAGTGACGGCAGTGAACTCCTGCTTGAAGAAGGTGCTCGCACTCAATCATCTTGCTAAAATTCTGCACGACTCTCAAGTTGAGGGGTTCCCGTCGCACTTTCTTAGAGAGTTATGCGGCGACTGGCGCTTTTCTGATCGGATCACGTGCATTGACGAGTTCTCGTCGCAGTTCAGTAATTGTCGTCGGCGCAGGCGCGTTCGGCGGCTGGACCGCGCTTCAGCTTCTACAAAAAGGCGCGAAAGTCACGCTGCTTGACGCGTGGGGCCCGGGAAATTCGCGCGCCAGCTCCGGCGGCGAGACTCGCATCATTCGCGGAACGTATGGCTCAAGGCGCGTTTATACGCAAATGGCTGCACGGTCTTTGCGGATGTGGCAAGACTACGAGCGACAATGGAATGTGAAGCTTTTTTTTCGTACCGGCGTGCTATGGATGGCGGGCGTCGATGATTCATATGAGCGCGCTGCACTGCCCTTATTGAGCGAGGCGGGCATGCGGTTCGAGAAACTCTCTGCCGCTGAGTGCGCGAAGCGCTGGCCACAAATCGACTTTCAGGGGATTTTGTGGAGCGTGTACGAGCCCGACTCTGGTTACCTGGCTGCGCGGCGCGGTTGCGAGGCTGTGCTGAATGCCTTCATCAAAGAGGGCGGAGAGTATCGCCAGGCAAAAGTTTCGCCGAGTCAAATCGCTTCGGGCAATATGCGCGAGGTGCGGCTTGGATCTGGCGATGTGCTGAATGCCGATGCCTACGTTTTTGCTTGCGGTCCGTGGCTGGGAAATATTTTCCCTTGCCTTGCTCCGATGATCACGCCCACTCGCCAGGAAGTATTTTTCTTTGGAACTTCAGCGGGCGATTTGCAGTTCACCGATGAAAGGCTCCCCGTCTGGGCTGATGACAGCAAACGTGAGCTCGACGGCTTTCCAGGCAAACACTGGTTCTATGGAATTCCAGGCAATCATTGGCGCGGATTCAAGATTGCCGACGATTTGCGCGGGCCAGCGATCGATCCGACTACTTTGGAGCGCGAGCCTACTGCCGAGGCCCTAGCTGCAGCACGCGCGTATATAAGGTTGCGCTTCCCTGCGCTTGCCGACGCTCCGCTGCTTGAAAGCCGCGTCTGCCAATACGAGAATTCGACCGATCAGAATTTTATTTTGGATCGTCACCCAGAGGCAGAAAACGTCTGGATTCTTGGCGGCGGCTCGGGCCACGGCTTCAAGCACGGGCCCGCATTCGGGGAGATGGCCAGCGACGCCGTATTAGGCCTGAAGGCACCGCCGCGTGAGTTCGCACTCAGAGGCTAACACTCCGTTTACTTCAGTTCTCTCACCCAGATGTTTCTAAAACTGATGGGCTGACTGGGATCGCCGTGGGCCTGCAGCCTGATCGGAGCAGCCGTGTGCTTCTTGTAAAACGGTTGGCCTATGTACTGAGTCTCACCCTTGACGGCGAAATGGTCCTGCACCAGAATGCCGTTGAAAAAGGCGGTGACGAAAGCGGGAGTCTTCAACGAACCGTCCGCGTTGAAGATGGGGGCAATCCAAACTACGTCATAAACCTGCCACTCACCCGGCTTGCGAGTCGGATTCACCAGCGGAATACTTTGTTTGTAGATGCTGCCAGCCTGACCATTGACGTAAGTCTCATTTTTGTACGAATCAAGGATCTGCAACTCGTATCCGCCGTTGCCTGGAGGAGGCGAGGCCAGAAAAACGCCGCTATTGCCGCGAGCCTGACCGCTTCCAGTAATATTCTCGGGAACTTTCCATTCCAGATGAAGCTGATAGTTGAGAAAAGGCTGCCTGGTCTCAATATCGCCGGCCGCCTTATTTACCGTAAACACCCCGTCGGCAACTATCCACTTCGCCGGAGACTTGTCCTTGGCTGAGACCCACTCGTCAAGATTTTTACCATCGAACAAAATGATCGCGTCGGATGGAGGCGCATTACAGTCCGCCCCAGGCGTGACTATCTTCGGGACTGGTTGCCACGCTTCCGTGTCTTCAGGTTTTGGCGCGGCATGCGCGGAGGTTATTTGACGTCCGGCACTTTGAGGGACGCTCGGTTGCTGGGCCCAAACGACGCTGCTGACGATGAAGAGAATTGCGCCATGGAGAAACGGGAATTGAATGCGCATAGCACAAGAGCATACAACGCGTCAGTCTAACCGGGTTAGGATTGCGGAATTTACGAAACTTGATAGCATCAGTCCGAACATTGGGAGGTTCTACATAAATTATGACTACGCGCCGCACCTTCCTGGTCGCCAGCGGACTGACTGCACTTGCATCAACTCGGGTCTTCGGTGCCAACGATACATTGCGGGTCGGCGTTATCGGCGCTGGCCAGCGGATGAAAGGCCTTCTCGATTCCGCGGACAAGGCCGGCCCATACCAGATTGTGGCCGCAAGCGACGTATACAGCCCCCGCCGGGACGCAATCAGGGAACGTTCAAACGGTCTGGCGACGACACACTTGGATTATCGTGAAGTGCTCGACAAGAACATCGATGCGGTGATTATCGCGACTCCGGACCACTGGCACGTCCAAATGGCGGTGGACGCCCTGAAAGCCGGCAAGGATGTTTATCTTGAAAAACCCGTCACCCACACAATTGAGGAAGGCGCCGCCCTGACTCGTGCAGTCCGGTCGAGCAAGCAAGTTTTGCAGTGTGGTATGCAACAACGCAGTTGGACCCATTTTCGCGATGCCGTCGATCTGATTCAGTCCGGCAGCCTGGGGCGCGTTGCGCAGGTTCGGACGTACTGGTGGCAAAACTATCAGAAGAACTGGCCCAAGACACCGGTTGAGCAGCAATCGCTGGACTGGAAACTTTGGCTGGGCTCGGCGCCTGATCAGCCGTACAGCGAAGAGAAATTTTTCCACTGGCGGTGGTTCTGGAATTTTGGCGGCGGCGCTATGACCGACTTATTCACCCACTGGATCGATATCGTGCATTGGGCGATGAAGTCCGATCAGCCACGCCGGGCGCAGATGCTCGCAGACAAATATGTTTTCGATCAGTGGGAGTGCCCCGATACCATCCAGGCAGCTTTCCGCTATCCCGGCTTTGATGTGGTGTACGAAGGCATGATGGCTTCCTCGATCGACGATGGCGGCTTGGAGTTTCGCGGCACGGACGCAACGCTAAAGATCAGTCGCGGCGCGTTCAGCATATATCGCGAAGACGCGCCGCGGGACAAAAATCCCGTACTCACGGCAAGCAGTTACCGTGACGGAACTATCGATCACATGGAAAATTTCTTTGATTGCATCAAGAGCCGGAAAGAACCGAATGCGCCGGTAGAAGCCGGGGTAGCCGCCGCAGCCGCGGGCCACATTGGTAATTTGGCCTTTAGCCGTGGTGGTCAGATTAACTGGCCGACAAAGTCGTAATTCCTCTCAAATTGCTAGAAGTGCTTAATGATGAATGCAGTCTTGTCATCAATTCGGTCTTGTTCGCCGAGTTGCTGAATGTATCGGTCCTGCTCCAGTGCATAATCAAGAATGGCGGTGCAAATCTCCTTTGCGCCACGGTCTTTGAAATTACGAACTATGCCTTCGAGTCTTAGGCGGTCCTGTTCGTCGCTGCCGTCATATACTCCATCGGAATATAGAAAGAGGATATCGCCCGGGCTCATCAGGGTGATCTCTCCGATGTTCGAAGAGTTCATTTGCCTCTGCCTGACCACCGTTGAGAAATATTTGTTTCGGTCAGGATGATCCTCGGGGATTTCCAATCCTAGCGCGGGAAATTGCACAAGTTGATCGGTATTCATGGGCATGAAGCGTCCGTACTCCGCCGAAAATACCAGTGGTGGAGGACTGCCGAAGTTTACGAAGCGGAAATGACCGTCGGGCCTTATCTCACCGTAAATCATGGTCGCAATTTCGCGAGAATGGTCTTGTGCGTCGCGACCCAATGCGTTGCGCGCCGTTACTGATTGCGCCAACCGCAGATTGATGTTTTCAAATAGCTCCGGAGTCGTCTTGCCATATTGATCGAGTTCGGAGAGCATGAGAGCATGAAACGTGTCGTGTACGGTCGAGGCTATCTTCGCTGAGATGATCCCATGCCCCTGAGCATCGACCAGGAGGACGCCGGCCGTCGTATAGAGTTCGCGTAGATTTTCCGCGACCCTGAGTTGTTCTGAGCTTTTCGCCCTTCTGTACTCGGCCTCTGGCATGCCGACAGGATTTGATTTCAGCCCGAGCCACTTGACATGGTCGTCAACCAAGTTTCGCGGAATCTGGCCATCCGGCAACCGCTCCAGATACTCTGCGGACAACCGCACGGCGCTAGCAATTCGAGCGTCAATGTTATAGCGCTGCTGAAAATTGATGTACTCAAAGAGATCGCCACCGACGCTGCCTGCGGGAATCGAATTCCCGTACATGTCGGTCCTGGCCAGATGCGGGATGGAACCCTCTACCGGCATCAATCTCTTGCGCAGGTATTCGTCGATGCCGGTTTCCATCTGAATTGCCATGTCTCAAGAACTCTCTCGCAATTGGAGGTGCATCAGCAGCTTTGAATTATACGCAGGCGAGTGGTGCCTGAGTTGCGACGCCGGGGTCATCGCGGGAGGGATTACTTGTTGCTGATTTGCGCGAATGTTAAAAATTTTCCAGGGCTGGATGTTCCTGACGAGGCTGTTCTGTTTTGATTACATCGCGTTTCGATTTGCGATAGACATTGGCGACCGCAATCGTCCAGAAAGGGACCAGGTCAACGCCAGGTATAAGCTTGGCAGCGAAGGATGGCAGAAATTCCCAGTGCCAGCCCAGAAGGTAAACCATCAGGCCTGAGATGAAGAGATCGAGTACGTCCTCGGCGGGCGATCCAGCGCCCTCAATCAAAAAGGGAAAGACTGCAATCTGGAACATGTCCGCGAGCACCGCGAGCATCATGGCGGTTCGAAAACGAGCGCCCGGCGAAATGACTACAGTGTCCTGAGTTCCTACAGTGGTGTTTTTCCCGTGCATCTTTATTGCCAACCCGTTAAAGAAGCAAAATCACTCGGAGCTCATGCTGCTTTCTTTTTCAGAGCTCCGCCGCGGCGTTGCCGGCGAAAAAACGATAGGCCACGTTCCAGTTCCGAGGCAAGGTCGGTTTCTTCAGTCGCGATTTGGACAGGCTCGCCAGCGGTTTCTCGACCGAGCCAGGCATTCAGTTTTTCAGGAGACGAGAAAACGTAACGGCCGCGTTTTTCGACCGGCATGCCGCAAGCTGCCCAGCGCTGAGCCACCGAGACTGATTGCCCGAGAAAGGCCGCAATCTCCTGCCAGCCTTTTAGGATTCTGCGTAAGCTGCTTGGCGCTTCCTTCTTGTTCTTTGGCTTCGCCATGGTCTTGTACGATGCAGGTCCTCGGCCGCGGGCTGCAAAATCACGAAATTGCGGAGGTTGCCGTGTTTTACGCCCGCCATGATACTGGCGGCGATGATGGTTTCGGCGGAAGATACCGCTACAACAATCTGTTCTCGTTCAGAATGATTAGTGACACTCGAATAGAGTGTCAAAATGCAAATTCGGAAGGGGAAACCGCCGGGATCGGGCCGGCTGGCCGGAATCGGGGTGGAGCTGAGCCGCGCAGCTCGAGTGCGGCTCTCGTGGATGGATTTCTATCGGCGCTGCAATAACATCGCCCACACCTGCCGTCACTTCGGCATCAGCCGGCAGACGTTTTATCGCTGGCAAGGCCGTTATGATCCGTACGATTTGACTACACTGGAGGAACGCAGCCATCGCCCTCGCCAGTGCCGTCAGCCGACGTGGGCTTTTCCCTTAGAAGAAAAGGTGTTGACGTTGCGGTGGCAGTTTCCCCGTTGGGGGAAAGACAAATTGGCGGTTCTGCTGCGCCGCCAGCAGGTGGCGATTTCGGTTTCCATGGTGGGCCGCATTCTCACTCGGCTCAAGCAGCAAGGCCGACTGGTCGAACCACCGCGTACGGGAGTTCCGGGATCGCGCCGCGCCCTGCGGCCGCGTCCCTACGCCGTGCGCAAACCCAGGCAGTACGCGGTGTTGGCGCCCGGCGACCTGGTCGAAGTCGATACCCTGGACGTGCGTCCCATTCCCGGCGTGGTCTTCAAACAATTCACCGCTCGCGATGTGGTTTCGCGTTGGGATGTGGTGCAGGCGCACACTCGCGCCACCGCTCAAACCGCCACCCAGTTCCTCGACACCTTGCAGCACCGCATGCCCTTTCCCATTCGCGCGGTGCAGGTCGACGGCGGAAGCGAGTTCGCCGCCCAGTTCGAACAGGCCTGCCAGCAGCGGGGCCTGCATCTGTTCGTGCTGCCGCCCCGCTCCCCCAAACTGAACGGCGCCGTCGAACGCGCCAACCGCACCCACACCGAGGAGTTTTACCAGGTCACCTCGTGTTCCCTGGAAATGAAAAAACTCAATCGCGAGCTGCGGGCCTGGGAAAGAATCTACAACACCGTCCGCCCTCATCAGGCCCTCGGCTACTTAACTCCGCACCAGTTCCTGCACCAGTTCTCATCCCAACGAAAGGAATGAAAAGTGTCACCCATCTACTGGACGAGTACACAATCTTTGTTAGCAAGTTAAAATGTCCGGTTTTGTTAGCAGGTGACATGTCCGGTTTGAGTTAATGAACCAGCAGCAGTCGGGGCTGTGGGAAAGTGGGAATCCCGCGGTTTTTGCGGGATTTCCAAGCGGGGTGGGAAAGTCGGGTTTTTGACTTTTCCACCCCGCGTCTTTTCCACAGCCCGTCGCGGCGGCGTTTTATCTGCCGCCCAGGTCTCACCTTGTGCGCTGTATCGGCCCAGCCGATGCGGTCCGTGCGTCAGGCTGATCGATCCATCCAAATGCTGATGCAAAGTCACCGTGCAGCCAGCCAGGCTGGCTCGCCAACGCACCGCTTCGATCTGCAAGCTGAGGTTCTGAAAGCTGACCGTGTTGTCCCGATTCACCGTGCGCTCGAACTGCAGCGAGAAGATGAGATCCAGATCCCGGCTGCGCCGGGGAACAAATGCGCTGCCCGATTGCGGCGCCCGCACCTGAAAACGGCGATTGAACTCGGCGATGTAGTGTTCTCGGAGAAAAGCATTAGCATCTTCCAGAGTGCGGATCCCATGCAGCCGCAGCTCTTGCGGCAGCCGCCCTTGCCAGGTGCCAAAGTTACGTTCACTGCGCCCCCGGGCCTGCGGCGAGTAGGCCGGAATCATCTGTACTCCCAACTCGCGTAGCGCTCGTCCCACTTGCGTCAAGCGATGAGGATCGACCCGTCCCCCCACCTTGGGCGTTAACCAAAAATGGCTGCCGCGGTCGCTGTACAAGGCGCAGAACACGCCTTTGCGCTCGATTACTTCCTTCAGCCCGGCCATTACAGTCAGCGTCGATTCCTCTTCCACTAACTGCGCGTAATAGATCTCGCTGCTGGCATCGTCCAGAATGACAATCAGGTCATACCAGCGCTCATCTTGGAACCAGCGATGCCGGCTGCCATCGATGTGCAGCAGCATACCCGGCAGCGGACGCCGCGGTCGGCGTTTGCGATGCACCCCGCGTTGCCGCCCTCGCTCTACCAGTCCGGCTCCTTGCAAGGCCAGTTTCACCCAGCTGTAGCTCAGTTCAATGTGGTGCTCGGCCCTCAGCTTCTCATGAAAATGTCGCACGTTCAGATCGAAATACTTCTCCCGGTAGAGTCCCAGAATCTGCTCCACTAGGGCCATGGGGACTCGCTGGGGAGAGGGCTTCCCCCGCCGTCGATCGAACAGCCCGTCATAGCCGAACTCTTCGTAGCGCTCCCGCCAACGACGCATGTGCCGATCGCTAATACCCATGATCTCCGCTGCCTGCCACCACGTGATCCGTTTCGCCATCGCCCGCAAGATTACTTCCTGTACTTTCATTGCCCGCTCCATCGCGGCCTTCGAGTAAGAAACCATGCTTCGCATGGTCTCTTACCCTCACCGCCTGAAAAGCGGACATATCACGTGCTATCTCAACCGGACATATCATGTGCTAACGACAGGACGAGTACACAATCTTGACAGCAACTCCCAATTAATGTAAACAGGGCACGCTTTCCCAGTGGAGTGATTCGTTGTTTGAACTGCTTGTTTCCGGCAGCCTGCTGTTTCTTCTCGACCAGTCGGCAAAAAAGGCAGTGCAAGCCAGCCGGCTCCATAGCTCTGTCACGTGCGGCAGATTTCTCCAGATCAGGCATGTCGCCCATCGCAAGGAATTTTACAGTCGCACAGTAGGACGGGCTGCGCTGATTCTGATCTGGCTCGGCGCGTTGACCTCAGTACTGTGGCTTCGCTCTTCTGGAACCTGGTTCCAGCATCCCATTGAACTTGTCGGGCTTGGCTGCGCATTAGGCGGAGCTGCAGGCAATCTCACCGACATCTTGCGCCACCGGTACGTAGTGGACTTCATTGACCTCGGTTGGTGGCCTGTCTTCAACCTCGCCGACATTGGGATTGTCGGAGGACTTATCGCAGCATTCTGGTATTGACATATGCGACCTGTACTCTTTCGCTGGGGACAGCTTACGATCTGGAGCTACCCGGCAATGCTCTATCTTGGCTTGGTCTTCGGTGTGCTGGCCGGAAACGTCGCTGCCCATATCGCCGGCATCGATCCACTCCGTAGTTATTTCGCCATCTTGATTCTCATCATTCCAGCTCTTACGGGCGCACGCCTGCTATATGTCGCGCTGAACTGGAAGGTTTATCGAAGCGATCCTGGCCGCATTTGGAAGCGTGGCGACGGCGGGCTGGTGATGTACGGCGGCTTGCCACCGATGCTGCTGTGCTCTATCCCGCTCCTACACGCATGGCATCTGAACTTTGGCCAATTCTGGGATGTCAGTTCCTTCACCATCTGTATCGGAATGATTTTCGCACGCATCGGATGCCTACTGAACGGATGTTGCGGAGGGCGCGCGTCGAACTCATGGTTCAGCGTTTATTTGCCAAACTCCCGTGGTGTCTGGGAAAAGCGGGTTCCTACTCAGGTTCTTGAAGCAATGTGTGCTGCCGTGCTGTTGATTTCTGCCGCCTTCGTCTGGCGCCGGGCGCCTTTTCCTGGTGCTCTATTTCTATTTGTAACGCTGGGATATTCCAGCGCACGATTCATCATGGAGTTCGCGCGTGAGCGGGAGCCGGAATCGGGGGTGTTCCGAATCGCGCATGCGGTCTCCGTTTTTGCATTCGCCATATCTTTTGTCACCCTGACGCTCTGCTGGCCGCACTAAACATTTAAGTCCGAGATCACTAATCCAACAGTTGCGGTTCAAGTTCGATTGAAATTTTTTAAGAGGTGTTGTGAATGGCAAACAATCTTACCGGCGATTTCGACGTCGTAGCGGAATTCTCTCTTCCAGCCGTGAACCGCATATTGGCGGCCATGCACCAATGCGAGCGCTTCCTACACTCGATTTCGGTGCGCGTGGACGATAATCCGCACCCAAGCAGGCCGGGCTGGCCCACCGCGGTGGGCGTGGTTGATGCTTTCGGAGACGCAATTGCCGACCAGCAACGTATCGGCAGCCCGAATCCATTCCCCGGGCCGGGCGCACTGAGTGATGCAAATTTCTCGAGAGTAGGCGCGCTGCTCAATCCCGATCTTCTGGGAGCAGTAATTGCGCCGCCACCCCCGAGCCACATCCAGGGTGTCGCCCAACTACAACTATTTCCGCCAACGGTCGGAACTTCAGGCGCGAACCTCAGCGCACGAATGAATGTGATGGCCCGCTTCTTTCCCGATAAGGACACTGCACCACTCGCCCAGTTTATGCGAGGCGATCTTGTCATTACGGCGCCTGTGAGCAAAATCGCGGCCGGGAGAGTCCATGTTCTCGATATCAACTTCAAAGCGGAAGACGCCACCATCACGTTTACCCCGACGTACACCAGCGAGACGCTCAGCCCGGAGGACCTTGCGGGCATCAGCCTCTGCATTCAGAACGGGCTGCGTACCAGCTTTCTGCCCTCGAGCGTGATGCTTCCATCCAGTATTGCCGACGTGCAGCTGAAGACTTTGCCGAATGCAATCGCGGTGTTACTCGACATGTTCAGCCACACCCCCGCGTCCACAATCGCCAGCGTGAACAATGTCTTTCTCGCTGCCGACGATGATTTCGGATTCTGCATTGGACGTGATTTCATTATTTCGCTGTTCAGAAATACGATCAGCAGTTTCACTCAGTTTCAACCCTTCAACGTCCATGTGGCGGTCTGGGGCACCACAACTTACACGATTTCTCTGACCAGTCCTCCGAGTTTGGACCTGCAGCCCGGTGCCATCGTTCTGACGATTCAGGCGCATGCACATTCCAGCAAGGACCGCTTCCCGAGTTTCAATTTCACCACGCGAGTTTCCTTCACACTGAATCTGATCGCCACTGGGGAAGGCGGGCTGAATGCGGCCGAACTCGCACTGCTGGGCGTTTCTGTGGACTTCACCGACTCCGGCATCGGTGGCTGGATCAAAGATCAGATCGTGGGAGCATTTTCGGGAAGGATTACGGACCAGATTACCGCGCAGGTGAACGCCATACTGAATTCGCCAAATCCTCAGCCGGGCGACCTACAATCCAACATTCGCCAGATGACCGACGCTGACGCGAATCTTGGGGACTACCTCTCCGCGCAACTAACTCCCTCGGACGGGACTCCGCCGCCTTCGATTCAAAAAGTGTTCCTGATCTACACCTCGGTTGAGATCCAACCCGCAGGCGTAATCCTTCACGGCTCTGTGCTGCTGTTTGACTGGCCAGCGCCCAATGTCGAATTTGAGCAAATTCCCGCCAGCGTGAAGGCAACGAGTACCGTCAACGTGTTCGGGCAAGGGCCTGACTATTCTGCGCTCAAATCCTGGATCCCCGGCGGGACTATCGATCAATACGAATGGCGTTATCTGGGCCAGACCAACCCATTTCATGTTGATCCGGACAGATTTGTTCTGCTTGCTTCGGGCCCCAGCGCGACCGAAGTAATGGCCATGGCAAGCAATACGGTAACAGGCTATACGCCCCTGTGTTTGACAGTACGGGGAACGCGATTGTCTAACTTTGGACCTGTAGTTCCGGAGCCGGTGAGTGCGACCTCGTGCGGTTTCACACGTTTTCCGGTTGTTCTAGCGGGTGCCGTGGCACTCCAGAGGAGTGCCGCACCGATGATTGCGCTGACTCAGGCCGGGGCTGACGGACATGTCAGGGTAAGCGGCCATATGTCGGCACAAACCTCCCAGCGCGGCAGCGGCGTTCCAAATCTTGTGGTTCATTTTGCCGATGCTAAGACGGCCGGTCAGATGGACATGCTGATTCAGGCCCTGAACCGCAGCAAAAAAACGGATGCGCCTGCGGCGGTGATCGCGGTTGTTCCGGGTGATGAGTTACGAAAACTTCGCTATACACCTGGGGTCATTTATGCGGAGGACTTAGATGCATCATGGCAAACGATCCTGGGACTGAAATCAGCAAGGCGTCCACTGACGGTTATCGTGAACCCACGAGGAATTGTCGTGTGGCAAGAAGAAGGCGCGCCTGAGTTGAAAGAACTCGAAGCCGCACTGAGCAAGTATTTGGTTTCCGGCAATTCTGTTCGCATTACGGTGCCGCGCCTGAACGCAAGAGTTGGACAGCCCGCCCCCAATTTTCTTTACGAGATCGCTCCCGGCCGCGAGATGCCGCTGAGCAAACTCCGCGGCCAGACGGTCACGCCGGTGTTTTGGAAGGCCGCATCGCGCGTGAGCATCGACGTCGTCCGCAGGCTGCACGCTGCGAAGAATAACGCCTCTATCGTGCTTGCAGTCAATGATGGCGACTCCCCTGATCTTGCGCGGAGTGTGGCCGCGGAGAATGGTTTCTCTGATGCACTGGTTACCGATGGCAATCGCGAAATCAGTTCCGGATATGGAGTGGAAATCTGGCCCACAATTGTTTCCGTGGACGCGTCCGGGATGATCACCGCCATTGCGTATGGAGACCATGAGGGCGAGCATCCGCCAACAAATTCGAAGAAGAAGACTGCAGCGCGCTAAACGAGAGAGGCACTTCCTGGAGACTTGGCAATGATTGATTCTTTTGTGCTTCTGGCGCCCATCTTGTTGTTGGGCATAATCGCGCTCGTGGGCTTCGTTGGTTGCCTGTCGAAGCCCGATCCTCCGGTGGCGCAACTTGCAATTTCTCCGAACTCTGGTCCCACTACCGGAGGAACGCAGGTTGTGATCACCAGTCCGGGAGCGGCATTCGCCGGTAATCCGACTGTCACCTTCGGAAGTTCCCCCGATCCGACAGTCAACGCCACCCAGGTCACCGTGATCGATACCAGCACAATGATGGCGGTAACGCCGGCTTATCCAACCGCACAACCAGTAAATGTGACGGCCAAATATACAGGGCAACATGGCACTGATTTCTCCGGGACCCTGCCACAGAATTCGTTCTTCACTTATTTTTCCCCGGTGAGCCACGTCCAGACCGCAATTGGCTCTGCGGGAGGTGGTACATCCATTCAGGCCCCGCCGCTCACGCTGCAGGGAGGCGAACTCCTTCTGGTCACTCTCCAGTGGGGAGGAACGGGCACTCCCTCGCTAACCGGCGCCAATATTCAGTCCCTTCCGAGTGGGCCATATCCATGGAGCGGAATGAAGGTGCAGGTGTTCTCCGGGATGAACACCGCAAGTGGACAGATTGTTATTAAAGCCACGCTTTCGTCAGCGTCGCCAGTTGCGTGGCGTTTGTGTGTCTCAGCGTACGACGGCGCAGATCCGGCAAGCCCGTCGTACAGCCCAGTTGCGAGTCCGGACGGTAACACCGGAAACGCTTTGCAGACACCAGCACCGATTGCTGCCAATGCCGGAGATCTGGTGTATTCCGTGGCATTCGCTGCCGATTCGGGAGGTGGATTCCCGGGTACAACCAATGCCCTCACACCGGGCGCCGGGTTTACCGCTGAGTCTGGTGTTGGCAATCCCCTGGTGCAAGATCAGCAGGTCGCCACGGCTGGAAACATTACGGCCACGGCTGCGAACACGACCGCGAACCCGAATCCGCGATGGTGGATTTTTGCAGTAGGAGTGAAAGCCTCTTGAGTCGGGCAAGACTAAAGGTCGTCCATTTTTTGTAGAGGAAACGATATGACCGATTTCTATCTGGTCCTGACCCCAATCTTATTGCTCGGAGTCATTGCGCTGCTGGGCTTCGTTGGTTGCAATCAGATCTTTGGGATACACGAGACTGAACTGGCAATAACTGTTGACTCAGTTACTCCGCAATCGGGTTCTACACAGGGCGGCACTCGCGTCAGAATCACAGGAGGCACCTTTGACTCCGGAGCGACAGTTACCTTTGACGGCGTGGCGGCCACCAACGTGGATGCAAGCAGCAACGCAATTAACGCGGACACGCCTGGTCCCCATTCGTCTGGGCCGGTCGATGTCACCGTGACCAATTCTGATGGTAATTCTGCCACCCTTCCTGCCAGCGACCCCAACAGCTTCAGCTATGCCGCAGTAACCAATATCGGACAAACCCTAATCGTCTCCGGGTTCAACAATTCTGGTGGAGCAACTGCACAGGCCAGCGTCGCTTTTCTCGACTCACCGAAACTGGTCGTTGTCACTATTTTCTGGCCACAAGTTGCCGGCACTCTGGCTGCGCTCACGATAACCGGCGGTAGCTTCCAGACAGCCTTGAAAACTGACATATGGAGCGGATACAACGTTCACACTTTCTACGCAGAAGATGTTCCGCCCTCTTCCAACGTTGCAGTCGCGGCAACGCTTTCCTCGCCGACTACACCCAGCCCGTGGAACATGTGCGTCACCGTTTATGACAATGTGAATGCATCCAGTCCGATGTACGCCCCCAACAGCTTGAACAGCGTGAACAGCACCACAATCACACCGATCACGATTGATGCTCTCGATGCCAGCGATCTGATCTATGCGCTTGCCATCGCTCAAACTGCCGGAGGCGCCTTTATCACCACCGGAAGCCTAAGCGCCGGACCTAACTTCACTCCTGAGCAGAACGCAGCTTATGTGCTGATTGAAGACCAGCAGACGACCTCTGCCGGGCCGGTCAGTGTTACTGCCGGTACTGCGGGAACCAATACGGGACGATGGTACCTTCTTGCAGCTGGAATCAGGCATTTGTGATCGTCCGGCAAGCCACAGTGCCTGATTGTGGGCTTCTGGCATGCCGAGTTGACGATCCACCGTAGCGTTTGGCGTCGTGATGGCCTTGTGCGTAACCGGTGGAACAGCGTGGGTGAAACGTAGCAATTCTCTTACTTGATTATTCCTACTTCCACACGCCGGTTCAGCGCACGGCCGTTTGCGGTTGCATTGTCAGCCACAGGCCGGCTTGCCCCAAAACCCTGAGGAACCAGGCGGGTGGAATCCACGCCATGATCTTTCAGCCAACCAATCACTGCGGTTGCGCGGCGCTCCGAAAGTGGTTGGTTGCGCGCCTCGCTTCCTTGATTATCCGTATGCCCGGCTATCGCCCAGTGTGAGTCGGGATGGTTTTTGATCAAGCCCAACACGGCATTGAGTGCGGGCATGCTGTCGGAGCGAAGCTTGGCGGAATCGGTGTCGAAGTGAATGCCATAAATTGTGGCAGATCCGGTCTGAGCTATTTGTTTTTCCAGCGCAGCGGTCCCCTCTTCGTGACGGTGAAGTTGAATGACGGTGCTTCCGCTCTGGCCGGCGACAAGATCGACGGGCACGGAATTTTCGTCATAGCCGGGCGCGGCGGCGCTCGCGGTGACCAGTCCTGCAGGAATTCCCGTCAGTTGGCATTTCCCTGCTTGGTCAGTCGCAGCGAATTGGAGTGCGGCAGTCACACTGGCAGCCGCGATGGGCGTGTTCTTGTCTGCATCGACAACCAAAACCGCAAGAGAAACTTTGTACCTGAAGTCATGCGGATTGATCAGAATGCGTACAAAGTCGATGGCGAATCCGTCGGGCATATGCGTGGTGGGATCGTCGATGACCAACTTCATGGTTCCAGAGTTCAAGAGTGGCCAGTATTCCGGAAGCAGTCTGATGCTGACCAGCTTCCCAACCGGTCCGCTCTGGTCGAGCGCGTTGATCGCGTATTCGAGACTGGGAATGCGGGTGCCGTTGAGGCTCACTTGGAAATGAGAATGCATAACCGGTACCTGAAAATCATCGGCGAAGACCTGGATTAGGACCGAATCGATCTTAGCGGGTAATCGTCCCACGCTAAGAATGATGGGATTGGGTGCGGTCAGATCGCGCTCGCGTTTGCAGGTGGCTTCAAGTTCCGAGACCGTTGCAGGAGGAGGCGCCGGACCATTCGTACTCAGGTATCGCAATGTTCCGCAGGCGCCGATCGAACCACTGTAGCCATCACCGGGAACAGCAATGACTGCGGAACCAAGGATGATGCGGTCCGTACCATCTGGGGCTCCTGCGGGAATCTTATTAATGTCGGGCCACTCATGCGCCGGAGTCGAATTGCCTGAGAACGGATCGAAGCCTTGCGGCCAACCAAAACCGAGGTTGTTGATGTCGCCGGTGCGTACGACCAGATCGGCCTCCGGACCATTTTCGGTGCGCTCATATTTGAGAGCCCAGTCTTTGACTTGATTGCCAGTGGCGGCAACGGGTATCACCGGGTCGGCCTTCGGTGCTGGTGGAGTGGACGGTTGCGGGGCCTTAGCCGGAACGAGTTCTCCATTTTCCATGGTCCAACCGTACGGAGCCGCGGGTTTGCCGTTTGCGCTAGAAGATGAAGAGCCAGAGTTTTGGGTTCTCGTTCCGGTCCCTCGACCACTCGAGTCGGAGATCCCCAGTTCGCCGGCCACCCTATTCATGTCGTTCCGTTTGTATGCCTCTTCGATGGCGTGCGCTTTTTGCTTTGCTCGATACGCAACATAGGCGCAACTGCCCATCCCAAGAATCAGGAAAAACATGAACGCTGCGAGTGCCATCATCAGGGGCTTCAAGGCATTGCTTCCCGCAGGCGAAGGTCTGGCTGCAGAAGCGGGACCAGAACCGGAGACGACTTGCAATTGCGGACCGGCAGCCGCGGCTGAACTCAGAGTGCTCGAGGCTACGCTCTGCGTTACAGATGTGCCACACTTCTCGCAGAACTTCGTTTCCGCAACTAACGACGAACCACAATGCGTGCAGAATCGCCCAGCTTTCGCAGACGCTGCAGTCGAGCTGCGGCGCGCTCCGCATTTGGTACAAAACGCATCTGTGCCCGCGAACTGCGCTCCACAGGTTTCGCAAAACCTACTCATATTCAAGCTCCAACCGGGGATTCTGCGCTTCGGCTGCGAAAACGCCGGTCTCAGATCCTCGCGCTCACTGCTGCTGCCAGTTCCAGCAGTTTGCTGTCGTTTGCCGGTTCAAGCTCAAGGCTGTAGTGGCTCTTGCCTTTCAACACATGGAGCATCGCCGGCTCATCGTCCGTGAGTCCCCAGTAGGCCTCGTCGCCTAGCCCGGAAGGGGTCGGCTTCGCCTTGTCTTTTATGAAAGCCGCTGCCTGATCGAACGTCTGCTTGGCTTTCGCAGCAGATGCTTCTGTGTAAATGACGAAATCAACTGTGGTCTGGTGCCCTTTGGTGGAAGGGCGGCTTCGGAGAGAACCGGCAACTTGTACCCCAGGCGCCGTCGTAAGCCGGTGGCGATTTGTTTTCCGTCGGTTCATCCTCAAACGCCTCCCCGAACATTTTTCCCAGTAAGGGGATGGGCAACAGGGCACACCCGCTGGCGGCAGATTGTTGCTCGCTCGTCGTGGAGCCTTTCTTGCTCTGGTGATTCTGCTGCGGTGCGCCCGCGCGCGCCACGCCGGACCCGCAGACAATGCCAACTAATAGAATCGCCGATATTCCACCAACTGTTGGTTTGGGTCTCATCTCCTTTTTCTCCGTTTGCAATTCGTAGCTGCGCAGGCCGTGAACTATTTTTTAATCATGGCTTCTTCGTAATGAACCTTCCCGATCAAACTGCCGTCCTTGCGGTGCATCTCATCATCCAGAACGAACTTGACCGGGCAGCCCTCGCGAGTAACCCAGGCATCCCCTTTGTCGAACCCGCCCGGTCCCAACGTGAAGCTTCCGAGCATTCGTCGCGTGGTCTCGTCCCATCGCGCAGTGTCGATCGAATAGTGAATCGTGTCGTAGCCATTGACTTGCCCGCTGTCCGATTCACGCTGCATCGCGGAGTTGTGATTGAAAGTGCTTACCGTGCCAGCCATGCCGGAGATTCCGGTCAGGCCCGCCAATGCGGCTTGCCAACTGGATGCATCAGAGTGCACTGCGTGAAGCGGCTGCTGGGTGCCATCCTGCTGCAGTCGAAATCCGTCTATCGTTTGGGGCGTAACATCCGCTTCCTGATCCACATTAAGGCCGTCGGAATCGTTCTTTTTGTAAACGTAGTGGAAGGATTCGGGCGGGCTCTGTAGACGGTTGTAAACGCAATTGAGATCGATGCCGGGGTCTGCGTCAGCCGCGGCCGCGCGCTGGTTTTTTTTCTCATGCGACACCGTGGGACCTACTTTGGAGGTACATGCCGAAGCAGCTACGATAGCTACCACGATGGACTTGCAGGCGAGAGCCCTGTAAACCGAGCTGATTGCCACGGGTTTAATTTGTTGTTTCATCGACATGCTTCTCCCTTAGTGAGGTAGACATTAAGATCGTCGCCAGGACCTGTGTGGCAGCCTGTCCCACAAGTTAACCCAATTGTTTTGCGGCAATCGCGCCAATGATCGGAATGCGAAACTCCCGCTGGCTGTATGCCTGATACATCAGAAAGAGCCAAAAGAGGAAGAACCCCAGCGAGATCACCAGTCCAACTGGAGTCAAGGCGACCGCCGTCCATCCGCTGATGCTGATCATGATATTTACCAGGATGCTCCAAGCAATGCTGAACGCAATCGCCGCCACGCAGAACAAAATGGATTGCATCGCGTGGAATCGCACAAAACGATCCCGTTTATAAGGATCGAGCACAAGAAAGACGATCCCAGTAATGAGACCGAGCACATACGAGAGTGCTCCGGCAACATTCGGTGTTAGACCCGAACTTGCCATAGGCGCGCTCCCAGTCACAACTTGCGGGCCCCGGCCAGAAGTTTGAGCTGTCGATCCCGTCGCTTTGCCGCAACTTCCACAAAATCCTGACCCATCAGCCAACGCTGCACCGCAGTTCGCACAGAAAGCCATTAGTGTCGCTCCTTTTTGTTCAGAACAGCGTGCTCTAACCCAATTACTTTTTGAACATCGCCATCTCGTAATGCGCCTTGTTCATGGTGCCATCCGGCTGCAAGAGTCCCTCATCCAGAAAGAGTTTGACGGCGCAGCCGTCCTCCGGAACCCAAACCGTTCCCTTCTCGAAACTGCTTTTACCGAATAAAGTTTCGTATTGCTGGCGGTCCGATGAGTTGGCGCTGGTGGTGTCGATCACATACTTCGTCGTCTGGTACCCGTTCATTGCCTCCATACCGCGTGGAGCAATCGCGGAACTGCCATTCAGAGAATCCAGCCTGGCTGACATGGCGGTGATGTTCAAGCCCGAAAGGTCAAGCACTGCGCTGTTCCAACTGGTCTCATCGGAATGCACCCCGTGATAGGAGTGAGAACCGGACTCATCCATGATCGTGATATCCATAGCCGTGGGCGTGATCTCCGCTTCCGAGTTCACCGAGCGTGCACCGCTCGCGTATTTGTAGGAATAGTGGAAAGGTTCGGCAGGGTTGTTGATGTGATCCATCATGCATAGCACGTCGATGTGAGTGCCTGCAGCCTCTGAAGCTCTGACCGCTTTCTCTGCGGCATTTTTTGGGGATGAATTGGAATTGCACCCCAACCCGCCAAGACAGGCAATCCCGATCATCGCGACCAGTTGATGCCTGAGCCCCATCATCCCGAACCCGGTGCAAATATTCATCACGACCTCCTTGGCTTTCTGCGGCCCTCGCTGCTCATTCTCTGAAAACTTACCTGTGCAGAGCATCAAGCTTTACCCTTATCCTGAGCAGGCGTCATATCGCCTCCGAACATTTTTCGTTTTTCGAAGCGGCGGCAAGACAACGTTCGGCTGTAACTCCCAACCCAAATGAAATGGCCCTCACTTGTCTCCGCACGCGTTGATGTCCGGATCGCGCACGACGAAGTCTTTTTTGGCAAAAACGAGATCTTTGTCCACCCCTTTTTGTCCCAGCAGATAAACATCTGCTCCACCTTGAAATTGAAGTAACAGATGGGTGAGCTTGCACGGAACCATCGCCAACGAACCCGCAGCGGTCATGGTCCCCACGGCAACCGTCTGCACGTAAGCTGCGGCTTCTGTCTTAAAGGTCGTGTTCATCTTCTTCTTTGCCCATTTGCCCATGCTTGTGCTGGAGAGAAAGTCGCTCAACGAGTCAGCGAGGCTCGAAGGAAAAGCTTCCTGGAGCACATCCATAGCGGATTGCATTCCAAGACTGAGAGTAATTTTTGGGGCGGCAAGGCCGATGAGGATTGCATGCGGCGCAAGCGAGGCGGTCTCGATATGTCCAAAACTTCCCGACCCATCAATCGAACTGCTGGGCTGGGCATTTCCGCCTTTCACCTGAAATCCCTCATCTCCGTTGTAGGTGATCTGAAACGATCCCGAGGCTGCTTCCTTCTTCGCGCCGAATCCGGGCTTGAGGATCAGGTTGGCGTTGATGGTCAGCATGAAGGGAATGCCGTCGATCGGCATCGGTATCTTAGCCAGCGGAGGAAGCTTGATATTCGGTTTATCTATGCCGGCCGCATCGCCGTCACGGGTCGCGGCATACTGAACATTAACTTGCCCATTCAAATTGCTCGCGCTGTAGGAGAAGTTGCTCAGGTCGCCCTGTGCCACCTGAATGTCGGCTGAGCTCAGAAAATCCTTCACGTATCCGTTGGAGGACATCATTACGCTCATGCCCTGGTAGCTTTTAGAAACTTTGAATGTGATGTCCAGCTTGTTGGAACCGGGAGTAACACTCATACTGGTATCCCAATCATCAACTTTTCCTGAATAAGAAAGTTGCGTGCCGGCAGCGTAGACCGTGCTTCCTGATATCCACCAGGTCGAGGGCCTGGCGAGCTGACGATTAAAAGGGGCGTCTGCGGACGCGAACAACGATCCAAACTGGATGGGTGCATTCCACTTCAAATGCCCTTGCTGAATGAAGTCGGTGAGGGACGCGTAGTCGGTCCCGACGATGATGAGATTGTCTTTCCGCGCGACAGCGAGTACCTTCTGCACGGCGACGTTGTCGAGAAGCAGAATCTGTCCCTCGCGAAGACTCTGGATACGCGGGTCGGAATTGTCGAAGACGAAAAGGTTGCCATCGGATCCAACGCTCTTCAGAATGCGTTGGGTGGTCGCGTTGTCAATCCGTACCGTATTGCTGGTTAGTGTGACGTCCGCGATTGTCCCCGGCAGTTCACGGAGATCATGGAAGGGATGAGCAGCGGGTATGCTGGAAACATCCGGCGGCGCGCTCTTCTTCGAGCAGCCGGCCAGCAGCACGAGGATGAGAAGGCATAAAAGGCGAGTCTTTGTCATTGTCATTTGTACTCGCGAGCTATTGCGCATCTTCCGAAATCTGGAATGTCCAGATTGCGTCAAACATCAGGCCATCTCCCTGGGCGCGGGCTACATCGCCTCCGGAGAATTTTTTTCCTTTCGAAACGGGACGTAGCACCATGCCATACTCCCCCGGCTGTAACTCGGAATTTGCAGCAATCTTGTACTTGCCAGGAGCAAGCTTTTGCGCATCCGCGGCGACGCGCTCTTCAAGAAAGTGCGAGTACATCTGCCAATCCGCGGCAGGGGTCGAACGCACATCCTCCTTGCCTTGAGTTGCGCCAACAATGCGGCAAGTGTTCTGAGCGGGCGTCAGCTTCACGATCGCAGGTGCGTAGTCGTCGGGGTTGACTCCGATTGCGCGCGAGAAGTCCACCGTGAAGCTCGGCTTCGTGCTTTGCAGGGCATTGCTGGATGCCGGACCCGGAACGCCCCATACGTAAGTGATCGTCGGCGTGCGATGCCCCAGTACACCCGAAAAAATGCTTCCTGCTTCCTGTACCGTCTGTCCGCCGACTGGAGAGTTGATGTGCGCGGCTGTGTCCCATGCCACGGTATTCACTCCCGCCTGCATCGCCTGGGTCACAGCTGAATCAGCAGCCAGGTTCTTCATGGAGGAAGGCTTGGTCTTGGTCTCGGCGAGCTGAGTCTTCTCTAGTTTCAGTTCCTGTGTCGAGCTTCCCTGGGTAACCACGAGTCGTGGCATGCGTGACTTCGATGGCGGCATCGCACTCGCGCTCTCATCCGAACTCCCGCCGGCCAACGATGCCGCGGCGCCTGCCGGCCGCTTGCCGGAAGACGCCAGCATTGCGTCCAACTCTTTCTCGCTTACGCCCGCCGCATTCAGCCGAACGAGTTCGTGTGGCGAAGTATTGAACTTGCTCGGCTCGGTCTCAATCGCAGACACGATGACTGACTCCGGCAGCTTCTTGTGCACCATAGCAATGACGTCGTCATTGGTGAGGGGCTTGGGGGCTTGCTGTGCAGCGGAAACAATCGGGAAAGCGATAACGGCCGCCATTACCATTCGGCAAGTGTGAATGCTCGTCTTCATTTTCAACTCCAAGTCGCGAACCTGAACTTCTTCGGATCTACGGCAGTGGTTTCCCGGTCCATGGGTCAAGACCACGTGGACCGGTCACCCAGACGTCTATGCCGTAGTTTGATTCTGGCAAGCCCAGAAAACAATCGGGCTGGAAAGCGCCCCCACAACTTCTCCAAGTGGGATTGCAAATTTGCCCTTGCCAGCCCACCTGAAGGCCAGACGGGCCGGACCAGTCAATTGACCAGTTATTTTTGGAAGTAACGACCTGGTTGTAATTGGGATCGGTGCACGATACGTCCCTCCACTCCATCACTGCGCTCTCCAAGACGAAGGTGGAATGCAGGTGACTGAAGTCGTATTCATCGTCGCCACCGACGAGGGATCCGTTGGGATCAGGAGTTAGGTCCCAGTGAACTTCGGCGGAGAGTCCGGGCAAGTTAGGAACCACCGAGGTTGACGAACCTGACGTGTAGGTGGGCTTCCAGTTCTGGATGGTTGATTGATCTGGTCGAAACCTGTTCAGTGAGAAGTTGCGTTGCGGAATGCTGGGTAGCAGTGTGGTGGCTCGCGCCGAATAGAACTTGTTTCCACCTTTGCTCGCTTGTTGGCCGTCGGCACGCTGTACGACCAGGACGACGTTAGTTTGATCGTCAAGCCCGGTGAGGCTCGGATCCAGGTTCAGCGCGACGAAATTATCGCTCCATTGCTGAATCTGAAAATCCTCGTGAAACGTGCCCTGATAGTAGATGTAGGCCTTGGCGTTAGGGCCGATGTTGCCGAACGAACATCCCGTGATGGTGTAGAAGTTACGGTTGTTCGTCGCGTCCTGAGTAAAAACGGATGGATGAGGCCCGCCGCTGACGGTAAGAATCCGTAGAGTCGGATCATTTCCGCATTGCAAAGCGACTCCCGGAATCATTCCCTGCTGCAATGTCCCGTAGCGATTCGTCGGGGAACCAGAAACCGTGCCAGGAGGAATCGTTCCTGTCGTTCGAACCGGCTGAACGCTTGGAGACGAACCCAGCATGCCGGCATTGCCGGTCGCCGACATGGTGCTCGAAGGCTGTGCCTGCATTCCTGCGGGGCGAATACTGAGTTTCATCTGCGCGGCTTCGGCTAGCGCGGCCTGACTCTGACTTCCCAGGGTCGCGATAGTTTGAGCATTTTGCAAAGCCGCTTTCGAGTTCGTTATCTTCTGTCCCTGTTTGGGTGGACTCAGCGTTGTCATCACCTTGGTGCCCGGACTTGAGACCCTTCCCTTTGGCGGAAATGGCTGCGGATTCAGCTGGACCGTACTGCCAGCGGTACCCGGGCTTGAAGCCGTTCCCTTCGGCGGGAACGGCTGCGGATTCAACTGAACTTTGCTGGCAGCAGTGCCGGGCGTGGACATCGTTCCCTTTGGGGGATAGGGCTGGGGGTTGAGTTGCACCGTGCCGCCACTGCCGCCAGGTTTGGCGGGCAGTAGTTGTCCTGGAGTTCCCGAAGCCGGGTTCGAAGGCGTTTGCGCCGCTGTAGGATTGACGGCCGGAAGCAGCAGCCCGTGAGATTGATTACTACTGCTCAACATGCCTGGATTGGTTGAATTCTGGCCGGAATTCGCGCCGCCCTGCGGCGTTCCTGACAGAATCGTCAGCTGGCCACCACCATTCGTCATGTTTCCGGCGTTGGCCGGCTGCAGAATAAAGTTGACGTTGTAGGCGTTATTGCCGCAAGTCCACCATCCAGAGCCCAACACGGACGCGCTCGGCACTGCGGGAGGCACCTGGTTACAACTTCCGCCGCTGATGTTGATTGGGTGGTTCGGATTGTTAGCCGTTGGCGGCGTGCCGGCAAGAACGAAGGGCACGAACACCTGCTTGAAGTTGATCATTACCTGCAAGTCTTGCCCGGTTGGAACCTGGGGTATTGAGTATTGACACACCGCGAACGTACCCACGTTACCCAGATAGGTGAAATTGTGATAAGTGCCGAGCATCTTGAATTGCTCAAACGTCGGGGATCCTTTGGGCGGAGTTCCCACGCTCACGGCGGATCCAAGCCCACTACAAGTGCTGGCGGGCGTATGTGTGACGGACTTTGTGTCCCAGTAAACATAGCCGGTAATCGCGCCTTGACCGACCATCTTCACAGCCGTAGGCAGTGGCGCTTTTGTGATCTGCGAAGATGGGCTCGTGGGGTGTTGCCCGCCCGCCGGCTGCTGCGCATGTGGGCCGGGCGGGGTGATATTGGTGTTAGGCGGCCTGGTGCCGGTGACCTGTGCCTCGGTGGTCGTGCAGATCACGGTCACTAACAAACTTGCCAGTAGCGCCTGAGACAGCGTCCTGTATTTTATGAGCTGCATATTTCTCTCCTGACATCGCTCAGTTGATCGCCTGAGTTCTGATACTTATTTGTCGGGCTTTGGGTCCGCTCCAGTCTGAACTGAACCGGTGAAATCCGGACTTCGCGATGGTGTGATAGCTTCCGTCCGCGAGGAATGCATCAGCCTGCATGGAGCCCATATTCCAGTTGTCCCCGCCCGACCCACCGCTGAAGGTGGTGGCAAGCGTGATCCCTCGAATCTGGTTAATGGTTACTGGCCGGTTTAGCAGGATTTCGGCACCCTTCGTGCTCCCGTTCGGCCAGCCTTGGCTGTGATTGACGTTCGGCTCGGTTTGACTGGTGCCGTCGGCAAATAGAATCGCAATGTTCAGATTGTCGTTTCCACCGCGAAGGTCGTCATCTGTGGTCGAGAAGGTGAAGGAAATCTTCTTGACTTGGTTTGCAGCTGGGCATCCCACACCCGGTTGCGCATTGATGTCGAGCGAGGGAACACTCCCTGTAAAGCGATGGGCTCCGAATGAGGCAATGGGCACATTGATGCCAGAGCCCAGTCCAAATGCCTGGAACTGCGCCATATCCCAGTTGTCTTCCGTCTGTACTCCTTGTGCTGCATAAATTGGGGCAAGCACCGGCCCGGAGATCGGGCTGGCCGATAGGGCGCCTTGTCTCGCGGAAGGAGCGACGTAGCCGCCTTGCGCGGAATGGATCAGACGTAGGCTTTTGATTTTGCCAGGGCTGACCGGCTGATTAAGGTGAATGGAGACGGAATTGACACTATTGTTGGGCCAGTTCGCTCCGTTATTGACATTCGTGGCCGTCTGCATGTCGCCATTCGAAAAATGGACTTCGACGTTCAAATTGTTCTTTCCGCCGCGGAGGTCGTCATTGCCAGTGGCAATCCTGAGATTGAGTTCGCCCACCGTGCATCCGCCCCCCGAAAGCAACGCCGTCGGCCTGGGGTTCAACAAGGTCCCACTACTTGGCCGCGACGTTTGTGCGTAACCTCCAACGGCTGCGAAAAAGATCACCCAGCCAGTCATCAGGGATTTCCAAGAAAACCATTGCTTTCCTGCTTTTGCTTCCTTCATGAGCAACCCTCCCCACGGTTTCGCGTCTGCGTACGACTGAAATACGCGCTGAATGCAGCAGGGTCAAAGGAAACGCAAGTTAAATGGACATGACACAATAAGCAGTTTTATTTTGAATGCCTTGTAAGGACGGCTGACATGGATAAGCAGGCACGAAACGGGGAGTTCAAACGAGGGGTGTGGGTTGGAAAAATAGAATCTGAGACGCGGCCCTAATGGGCTGTGCGATTTTCCGCTACGACCGTACCCGAGGCTAGCGCACTCTCGGTTTGGCGCGCGAGAAGTTCAAGGCCGTGGCTGTGCGTCTCTGCAGCGAGGGCCGCAAGATGCTTCTGACCAAGAGAAGAATAAGTTTTCAGCTCCAATTCACCCAGTGCAAGGCGACCCTCACACTCGATGCTGTAGTAGCCGAGCCGCTTGGCACTCACGATAACCGAATGGAGCTTCCGCGCTGCTGCCATTTGACTCGCGGAGTGACCGTCGCCACTCGCCATGTCAACACGCGCTTGTTCAATTTGCGCTGGTAATTTTAGCGCGGGGTCGGAAGTGGTAAGACTAAGTTCATTTCCGCGCTGGGCGGCCTTCCCGGCCTGGTCCACTTTCCCCTGCATCAGCAACGCCCGGCTCAACAAGGTATAGGCGGCGCTGGCAGCGGGATCGCTTTTTGCCTTTTCGAATGCAGCGATCGCGGCCCGAAGCATGGGCTCGGCGTCTTGGGGATGACCTTCTGCTATCGTTACCTCGGCAAGCGCAACCTGACTCTCGGCAACAGAATCCAGCGCACCCATTTCTTTGCGCATGGCCAGTGTCTGCGCAAACTGTGAACGAGCTCCCGCGAGATCGCCTTGTGCCTCTAACGCCGTGCCGAGTTCAATCATCGCTCCAGAAAGGTACTGATACGCTCCGTGTACCGGAACAATACCGTCCACAGCCCTTTGCGCAAGCTCGCGAGCTTCCTCAGCTCGCCCCTGGGTCAGCTTCAGATCGGCAAGCCTATAAAGAAGATAGCCAGGATCCGCATGCTCGGAAAAGGCAGCGACCTGCAATGCGTCCTGATAAAGCTGTTCCGCTCCCGCCAAATTGCCGCGAAGGAACATGATGTCTGCGATGTTGCCGGCGGCGGTGACTTGATTGTTCAGATCCCCGGCCTGCTGGAATTGCAGTCTTGCCGAGCGGTACAACTGCTCGGCGCGATCCAGATTGCCTTCATTGGCAAAAATGACCGCCATATTATTGAAGATCGCACCGGTTTTTTCGTGTTCTCCAAGCCCTTCCAGCAGACCCAGAGCTCGCTTGTACGTTGCCATCGCCAGCTCGAAATTTCCTGCCGTGCCCATTACATCGGCCATCAGGCGGAGTGCGTCGGCAGCGCTTAAACGATTCCCGGCCGCCAGAAAGATGTTGTAAGCGTCTTCGCACGAAGCCTGAGCATCGTTGGGGTGCTCACCATAAAGTAGAAGCATGCACTCCTCTTTTTTCGCCGACGCGTACAGCAGCTTTTGCCCGCGGTCTGAAGCCTTGCGCATGGCGGTTCGCACCACCATCAGGGCGGCTGGTTTATCCTCCTTCATCGAGCGTGATTCCGCCAGATCAATCCGGGGATCGCTGGAAGAGGGCGGTGGCAGGTTTCGCAGCTTCCGAATCACGTCCATCGCCTGGCTGCCGTGTCCGCCGAGGTTGTACACGGCAGCAAGACGCAACCCATATTCGACATTGTCCGGAAATAGTTCGAACAAGGCGTGATAGGCTGACGAAGCTTTCTCTTGCTTGCCCAGACTCTCGTCATACTCACCCTCAACCAGCAGATGTTGAGCGCGCGGCAAATCAGTGGCAAGATCTAATGCTTTCTTCGCTTCCTCGCGACGCTCCTGCTCGTGGCCAAGTTGCGCCCACGCCCGAGCCAGCATGCTGTGTACCAGAGAAAACTTAGGATCGGCATTCGCCGCCTGCTCTAGAAGGTCCTTCGCCGCAAGAGCGTCAAACTGGCGCAACTTGGCGACTCCGAGCGCGTACAACCGCGCTACTTCCGGATCGAGGGGCAATGAGGCGAGCACGCCGGCCTCCTCGGAGCCTTGCAACTCTTCAACACCCAGACGAAGCCGCAGCTTGGCGCCGATGCGGGACACCAAGTGGAATAGATCCTGTGTGCTCCCGACCTCTGCAGCTTCGGTCAGTATCTCGCCACTCCTGCCGTCCTGCATCCTCACATCGAGGCGCAATTGTCCACCGTCGGTTGTGCCGATCGTCAGGTAAGAACCCAGTACCAGTACATCGCTATTCAAAGCGGTCCCAATCCGTGCGGTTGTTCCGGGATCAAGCGTGTCGGTCTGTGACCACGGCGACGTTATCCGCAGGTTGGCAACATCTTCTCCCGATATGAGGCGGAGTTTGTCTCCGCCAGCCAGCTCCGTGCTTAACATCTCCGAGAGGGCTGTAGCCAGCCACGCGTTTTCGGTCCGACCGGAGAGATTGTGAAAGCCAAGCACCGCGACCGACCTCCGCACCTGAACCGACGGCTCACGTGAGAAAAGATCTCGGGCTCGAAACCATCGGTGATACCAGGCGAACCACCCACCGGCGATAAGAAGCATGATGATCGTGGCAGTTGCTGCATATCGAAAGTGGCGATTTGGCCATTTCCGCAGCGGAGAGACGTTTGCCGGTTGAATTACGGAAACAGGAGGATGAACGGCTTTCGCCTCTGGCAACGCGGAAGCACCAGAGCCTTTCGGGCGAGCATCCAGTACTGACGGCGATTCCACCACCGAAACCGGCGCAATGAACCGGTAACCGCGGCGTGGAATAGTCTCAATGAAACGCGGGTTCTCAGGATCGTCGTCAATGGCGGCGCGAAGCCGCTTCAGGATTACATTCAGGCTGCCGTCGAAATCGACATAAGTGCCTTCCGGCCACAGCTTCTGGCGGAGTTGCTCCCGAGTGACGATCTCTCCCGGACGCTCAAGCAGCACCAGCAGCAAGCGGAAGGGCTGCTCCTGGATTTTGACGCGGATTCCGCCGCGGGTCAGGGTTGCGTGATCGCAATCCGCCTCAAATAGGCCGAACCGAAACAGGCTGCCGGACGTAGCCAAGGGTTGCATTACCGGTCCACAAATGTGGCCCGAATCATAACATCGCAGAGGAAGCGTGTCAGCAGGGTTTGTAGCGCCTTGACTGCAAAGGATTTTGCATGACAGGCAGATTTAACTGTCACTTCCTTTGCCAGATTCATTGATTAATGCAAAAACGTTTATGAAGAAATTCGGGAGAAAAAATGAAGCCACTAAATCCGTCGGTGTGGGTGCTCAGCATTGTTTTCGCATTTGCTGCAGCCGTCGCAGTGCCTTCCCAAACGGCCAACAGAAGTGAGTCCACCTCCCAACACGGCGTTCGCTTTCAGCCGTTGAATGTCAAACCTGGTCTTTGGGAAAGGACCCTAACCTCAAAGTCGGCTGGTCAAATACCGATTCCAAGCGGAATGCTGGACCGGTTAACGCCGGAACAGCGTGCGAGGGTGGAAGAAAGGATGAAATCCAGTGCGTCCGCACGCACACGCACTCACACCGAAAAAGAGTGCGTGACGCGCCAGGACTTGCAGAAAGCGCCAGATTTTGGCCAGGGCAAAAAGTGCACCTACAGGCTCGACACTTCGACCAGTACCGAAGCCAAGGGAAGTTATTCGTGCGTTGATCAAGATATGAACGCGAATGGTACGGTAGAGATACAGGCACCTGATCCGGAACACACCAGAGGTTCAGCGCACGGAAACCTGACCGGCGCCGGGCGCGAGATGAGTTTTGACACGACCTTTACATCCAAGTGGCTGGGACCGAACTGCGGCAACGTGAAATAGACACCAACGCTTGGGTCCGCTGCGATCAATTCAGTACGATTCCCGGAAGAAGACAGTGGAGCGTTCGGCTTCGTCCAAATGGGAGCGCCACTATTCGGCGAAGACCTTCATCACACCCAGGGCCAGCTAGTGTCGCCGGTTTCGCGTAGATCGCCCTCGCACAGGCGAGTCCTCTAAGGCTGCCGCCGCTCTCAGAAAGGCCCGGCAAACTTGCTGAGGCGTTTCATTGTCTGCTTGCAACAAATCCATAACGCGCGTTCGCCGTATCGCAGTTTCCGGCAATCTGACCGTCGCCATTAATGCCCCATGCGATCGTCGCGACAGCGCGAGGGCAATCGATCGTAGTAAACGTGGAGCCCTCTTGAACAAACCCGTGAAACTTTCCATCTCGTCCAACATAGGTGCCGACAATCTGTGCGGCGTCATTTATGCCGTTAGCCGCAGTCTGGTTCGGCATTGCATCTGGGACATCGAAAGAAGTTATTCGGCCACCCGAAAACACGAAGCCATGGCCCGTGCTGGCTTGGTCCGCATCCCAATTGCCAACGATGACTCCCTTTGAATTAATTCCGAAGGGAGTTGTGTCACGTGCGCCGGGATAGTCCAACTTGGAAAAATGGCTGTTTTCGTAAATGAAACCGTGTCCCTTGAAAGCGCGGTCTATCCAGACCCCGATCATGACACCGGAATCGTTGATGGCATTGAGCTGAGTTCCAACCGCGCCGCGGAATGGCGCATCAAGGGTTGTCAACTCTCCGTGCCGCAGGATGAAACCGTGCTCCTTGCCATCGCTGCCAGCGTAGCCGCCAACGATGTCTCCCTGGCTGTTGATACCGCGAGCGAAGCTCGTATGCGTACCCAAGATTCCGGCAGAGTCCAAGCAAGTATGGTTATCGCCATCGACGAGAAATGCGTGTCGACCCGGGATAGAGTCGTCCATGCCTACGAGTTCTCCCTGTGCGTTGAGCCCAAGAACGCGCGTGACAGTCGCTCCAGGATTTTGGAATGACTTGAAGCCGTAGGTGGCTTGTGCTGTGGCGAAGGAGCACGCGAGCAGACACGACGCAACCATTCCAATTGTCGAGTTCATTTCCGCTCCCCGAGAGAAAGAGATTTTTCGAGAAAAAAAGGCCGCCGCACCGGCCTGTGCCGGCGTGACGGCCTCCGTGGATGACGGTCAGCCTTGTGTAACTCAGATTCCCAGTTTCATGGCTTTTTCATCGGAATCCTGTCGGCAATGAATCCGAGGTGTTGCCCGGCAGTGTCGCAGGTTCCTGCGATCTGGCCGGCCGAGTTGATGCCCCATGCGCTGGTATTCGCAGCTTCCGCACAGTCCAAGGTGGTGAACGCCGATCCTTCGGCCAGAAAGCCATGCGAGTTTCCGTCCTCGCCAATGAAGGAACCGACAATCTGTCCTTTTTCATTTATTCCAGTGGCGGCCGTGCCATCGGGGACTGCGCCTGGCACATCGATAGAGAATATGTGGCCACGCGAGAATAAGAAGCCGTGACCGACCGTGGATTGATCCGCGTCCCAGTTTCCGACGATGTCACCGCGTGAGTTGATTCCGTAGGGAAACGTATCGAGCGCTCCGGGATAATCCAAATGGGCAAAGTTGCCTTTCTCGTAAACGAAACCGTGGGCGGTAAAGGCGTCATCGACCCATACGCCGGTAATGATTCCAGAGCTGTTGATTCCATCGAGTTGAGTACCGACGGAACCGGCAAATGGAACGTCAAGAGTGGTCAGCGCCCCGTGGCGAAGAATAAAACCGTGCTCGTTGCCGTCATCGCCAATGTAACCGCCGACGATGTCTCCTTCATCGTTAATGTCACGGGCAAAGCTTGTATGGGTTCCCAGGAATCCGGAAGCGTCCAACGCAACATAGTCGTTGCGGTTTAACAGAAACGCATGCCGGCCGGGTACTACGTTGTCCGTGCCAACCAGTTCTCCGTGGCCGTTCAAGCCGAAAACTCGGGTCACAGTCGCACCAGGATTCTGAAATGAGTTGAATTTATAACCGCCTTGCGCAACAGATAGGGAGCACAGAAGCAAGCAAGACACGCAAAGACCTGAGAGTACATTCATATGGCTTCTCCTCAACTCTTGAGATAACGTCGAAACAAAAAGGCCGCCGCACCAGTTCTTACTGGTGTGACGGCCTCCGTGAATGCGGTCAGCCTGACAGTCGTCACTCAAGTGACGAATCAGAATGTGTCGTTTCTGCTACGGGCTGAATTTGATCTTTCTGGTTGTGACTTCAGCAACCATGGGCAATCCATCCTGAATTTTTAGTTTCTCAATTTCGCCGTGGCCAAGATCAGCGCAGTACTGCATCAATCGTAGCCACGCGGGATGAAGCGGATCAGTAATTGCATCGCGCGCTGCAGCGCCACGCACTCTTATCACGTCCAGCACCGGCCTGTGCATCTCTGCCATTTTTCCCTAATTCTTCATGTAAACGTACACCTGGCCGGCCTGTACTGTCGTGCCGACGTCGCGCAGCTTATCGCCAACGAGAATGAATGGATATCCGGGTGCAACTGCGACGCCATAACCATAATTCCCATAGCCTCCCACCAACGTCGGTGGTTCAAACAGATAATTCGGCGTTGTTGTGGAGCTAAAGGGACTAGTGAACAGTTGTGCAGATCCTGTGCAACCGGAATTAGGCGCCCCAACCAGCAGCGCGCCCGCAGACAACATATCTCCCATGTCTGTGTTCGGCGCTCCGAAGCTGTAGGCATTCCCGGTAGCTGGTAAGAGCTGGTTGGTGTACGTTGCTCCAGCGTGAACTGGACCGGCGAACAGCAAGGCTTTCGCGGTAAGGTCACTTCCGCTGAATTGGTCCCCAGCAATGACAGCCAAGTCAGGCGAGCCGTCGAGGTTAACATCGGCAATACCCAGGCTACGTCCAAAGAGCGGTCCTGGCCCGGTAATTGAAAAATAGGACGATTGTTGTAGCGGGGATGGAAAAACATAAACCGCGCCGCCGTTCGGGGTACTGGCGCCAGGGGCACCTACGACCAGCTCATTTCCAGGTGTGCCGTCAATGTTCCCGATAGCGACCATGTTCCCAAGTCCTGCCCCAGTTCCTGGCGGATTCTGGATTTTTTGCGAGAAGGTCAAGTTGCCGCCGGCGAATCTAAAAATGAACATCGACGCAATGGTAGATTCTCGTTTCCCGGGAAAGGCACTGACGACAACTTCGTCATTGCCATCGCCGTCCAGATCGCCCATTGCGATGAATTGCGCCCAACTCGAGGGTGCGCCAGCCGGGGGTTGAATGCGATAAGGGGCATAGCTGGGGTTGTAGGTGGACTGGTTAACGCTGCCTACGAACAGGTAAGCAGTGAGGTCTGGAGGAATTGCCATTGCAAAATCGGGAATGCCGTCGCCGTTCACGTCCCCTGCTGACGCGAAGACGGCCCGAACTCCCGTCAACACCAGCAAGGGGTTCTGCCAGGCGGCACCCGTGACTGGGTTGGTCGGCTGCACCTGCCCGGTCGCAGGATTCAAGAAGAACACGTACGTTCCTTGTTGACCGCCTTTGACGGTGCCCGATGTAACGAAGACCACGAGTGAATCCACGACTCCATCCCGGTTCAAATCTATTGGTCGCACCCGCATGGCGTTGCCAAAAAACAGAGTCGTGAGGAGCGCCGCCCCGTTGGGTTGCGCTGGGTTCAATACCGTCACCAGCGAAAATCCGCTTGGCGTGCCGGTCGTCGAGCAGCCGATTGGAGTGCCCTTTTGAGTCACCGCAAATCTGTCGGTGCCTTTGCCGGTGCGCCCGTCAGCATTTCTAACCACGATGTCAAAGCCGCTGATTACGGCATCTGACGCCACTGTGATATTTGCAGTGATTTGAGTAGGGCTCTTGAAAGTGGTCGAATTTACGGTCACACCGCCAGGGTTGGTGGTCCCCGTCACGAACCACTGTGCGACAACGCCTTTTTTGAATCCGTTTCCGGTGATCACCACGCTTAAATTGGTCGTGCCTTGAGGCGCGGCACTGGGATTGGCAGAATCGACCTGGATTTGAGCGGCCGCAGGCAGTACGCCTAATGCCAAGACCAAGAATACGAATATCGCTGCTGACGAGCGGCGCTGACGTTTCATGAATACACCCCAGGAGAAAGAACCTTCGGCCGAATCGGCCAGTGGCCGAGTTCCTCTTGCTGACTTTACACGGACAGGAATTCTGGTTTTCCGAACTAATTTATCGACCCCACCATTACAAACGGCGCCCAGTAGTACGGGTGCCGATACCGCGGGTCACCATGACGAATCTCCCGTTGGGCTTGGGCCAGCGCTTCTGCGCCGCCACTCCGCAGCAGATGCCGATAAAACTTCACCATAAGAATTCGGGTTGACTCATCATTCACAGCCCACAGGCTTGCCAAAACGCTGTAACTGCCAGCACCAAGGAATGCCCGCGTCATTCCCACGAACTCGTCGCCCGCGGGTGTTTCCGTGAAATAACCTCTACCCAAGGCGGTTTCGCAGGCGCTCAAGGTGACCAAGCGGGCATGCAGTTTCATATTCGCGACCTCATGCAGTTCCAATCGGCCATCGTTTTGTGCGTCGGGTTCAAGCTCCAACGCAGAAAGAGAAGGAGCATTGCGATTGAGACTTCCATGGGTGGCGAGATGGAGATAGTCATAATTTCCGGCCACCCGCTTGAACAGCGTTTCGGTCGCTGCCTTGCCGAACACAACACGAGAATTGTGCGAGAACATGCTTCCAATACTGCGAGCCTCAGCGGCTGTGTTGGGTAATGAAGGTTCAGACGGCGCCATAGCGAGCAACTTCCGCCCAATGCCGTTTCCAGGCGACTCTGTGACGAGAGCTGCCGCTGAAGGAAGGTAAGCAATGTTGTATACATCACCCAGAAATTTGTTCCGGGAGTCTGGCAGCGCGGCGAACGGAACATAATTCAAAACACCGTCTGGAATTATGAGCAGCTGACGGTTGCGGCCCAATTGTGAGTCGGCGGCGAGTGGCGCAAACAGCAACCGGAAAATTCCTTTCGCAGGCTGAACCCATTGGGGGCTTCGCTGCATGATCAGTCCTCGCAGCAGTTCAGTGCGCGACGATAAACTCTCGGAGGAAACGTTGACGGGTATACCGGCAACCGAGCTCGGCGTGATCAGCAGGGTGCTCAGCGATTGTTTGCCGACCACGAATTCGATCAGCGCTGTTTCAGGGGGCAGCAAGCGCTGAATCTCGGCAACCGTGGGAATGGCCTGAGGCCGCGCAGAGACATCGCCAGCGGAACGAGTGTTGTCCAGGAATTCTTGGTAGTCTTTCTCCGCGCGACTCAGTTCTGTGGAATATAGCTCCAGGGCCTGTCCGCGTCTTTCTTTTTCAGGAGTGGCATACTCCTTTTCAATCGCGTGGCGCAGGCTGCGAATGCGTTCTCCCAACTCCCGAATACGGCGTTGTGCGTCCGAGCCGCTCCCCGGTAATGCGATGGGCCCGAGCTGATCGAAATATGCGCGTGCGCGCAATTTTTCAGAGTAGAAAAACGCATCCTCGGGATTCCCGAGCTTCAGCAGAAGCTCGACCAGCGTTACATAGACCTCATACCGGTCCTCGATGTATCCGGCGCGATAGCGCTCCGCAGAAATCTGCGATCGAGTCTCTTCGATAATGCTGATGGCGCTCTTATAAGCACTGATCGCATCGGGCGCTTTTCCCTCTGCCTCAAGGGTCTGACCGCGGCCGTAGAGCACTCTCCATCCCAGTTCCGGATCTCTGATTTGTCTTTGCAAATTCTCTGCCGTCGCATACTGATCGAGCGCCTTGTCGAGTTCTGCCCTGGATCTCTGCACCTCCCCGAGCACATAACGGGACTGAGCCATGGCTGGACGATTGCCCAGCCGGTCGGCGATTTCACTGGCCTGCGTTACATTCTTGAAGGCTTCGTCATATCGTTTAAGGTCAATTTCGTTTCTGCTTCGTTGAAGCAATGCAGCGACAAGGGTTCCCTCATCTCCCGCCGCGGTTGCGCGGGTCAGGGCCAATCCAAAGTATGCATCTGCCTGCTGGTTGTTCCTGCGGCGGCGTTCAAGGTCCCCCAAGGCAAGCATGCTGGCGCTTTCACCAGCTGCACTCCCGATCTTCTTTGCCAGGTGCAAACCCTGCTGAAAGCGAATCTCGGCGCCTGGGATATCACCCAGCGATTCGTAAACGGTGGCCGTGTCGATCAATGCTTCAACAAGCTCGCGCTGCAAGCCGGAGCGCTCATAGACTTGTTCTGCAGCCGCATATTCCCGTAGTGCGAAATCGTAACGTCCCAAGGCAGCCAGAGTTGTGCCCTTCCCTTTGTGCCAGTCGGCTTCTTCTTTGGCGAGTCCCGCCTCTCGCGCAATGTGCGCAGCGCGATCAAAGCTTGCAAGTGCGGCGTCGATGTCTCCGATCCCAGCCTGGCACAGCGCAATATTGCCAAAATCATCGCTGGACGCCGGCTTAAGGCCGAGACGCTCACTGATTTCCAGCGCCTGCCGATAATAGGGCAGAGCCTCACTAAATTTTCCCAACAACAGATAAATACCGCCGATGTTGCCGAGAGTATCGCCCTCACCACGCTCAAAATGCGATGCTCGATGGAGTTCAAGGGCCCGTTGGTATTGATCGAGCGAGTGCGAATAGTCACCGCGCTCGTCGAACACCAGGCCTAAGTTATTTCGGGCGGCTCCTTCAAGTTCCCTGTCTCCAACAGCGGTGGCGATCTCGATTGCATCATCCAGGTGCTGGATAGCATTCGGATAGTCGGAGCGCTCCCAATAAATCAGGCCCAGCTGGTTTTGGGTATTACCGATCTCGCCGCGATCGCCCAGGTCTTGCTTCATGCGCAGCGCCTGTTGCGCAAATTCAAGGGCCTGGTCGAGATTCCCCAGCTTGCGTTGACAATTAGCCACGTATCCCAAAGTTATGGCTTCGCCATGGCGATCTGCGTTCAAACGAAAAATCTTCAGCGCTTCCTGAAACGGCGGCAAGGCGGTTTTTGGACCCTCCTGGGTATAGAGTTGCTTGCCTTTTGCCAGAAGCTCTTGCGCTTGAGTTGAGGGTGCGGCGACACGCTGCGACCAGAGCGCAGTCGCAAGCACGAATAGGCAACAAGCGCATTTGGCAATGGCATGCATGCTCAAATTCACTGACTGGCATTCACCCCGAAACTTACGGGAGCAGACTTCTGAACTCGGCCGTCAGTCAAATACGCCGTGATCCAAATAAAATACGTGCCGTTCTTCAATCCGGCGTTTGGGGACAGACGGGCAGCCGTATTTTTCGACTCAGCTTGCCAAGCTGGATCGCCTTCAGAAGTAACTACGTTGATGTCGTAATATCGGGCACCGGCAACCGGCTTCCACCTGAAAACAAGTTTGTTTAGCCCTGTGACGCTCCCTTCTTGGGGAGAAATCAATGTAGGCAGCGACTCTAAAGTTGTCTCTCTTCGGACAATATTGGGTGTTGCCTGTCCGGATGATGACGGTGTCTCAGACTTCGCTATAAGTGGTGCCAATGGCGAAGTCGAGATAGACCCCATTTCGACTTTCGGTCCACGAAGTAAGATCGTGGCGACCAACGCGCAAGTGATGCCTGCAACTGCGGCCGGTATCAGAATCCACCGGGTTCGGTTGCGACTCGGAGCGGCCGATGCAAACGCCCGCTGCTTAAGACCAAGCGGCAGGGACACGTTGTCCGACCGCTGCATCATAGCCACATCCCCAATCAGGCTGCGGCACGGCGCGCAATCTGCCAAATGCGACTCAATCCGCGTTCTGGCCGCGTCGTCCAGCGCGCCGTCCAGATAACCTGCAAGTACGTCATCGCCCGGACATTTCAATCCCCAACTCCTCCACCGACCGGTCTCTCGTTTAGACATTGAATCGTCTGAAGTCACGTGCTCTTTGGCGAACTGCACAACTTTGCACTCCTGACATATTTCACGGACAAGATCTAAATTTTTCCGTCCTCTATTTCATCGCGCTGCGGAGCTTCGTCAGGATAGCCGCAATATGCCGATGCACTCTCTGGGCATCTCCCAGCCCAGTCAGGCGTGCGATCTCCTCCAGCGACAAGTCTTCCTCAAACCTCAGTTGCAACACCAGGCGTTCCTGCTTCGGAAGCCTGGTCATGCATTTCGTCATCTGTGCTTGCAGTTGCTGGTTCATGACCAGAGTCTCCTGATCCACACGGACATCAGGAATCTGCGAAACAAACTCGTCCGCCTCTTCGGATAACAGTGCAGTGGTTGTGTCAGGCAAACTATTTTGGCGCGTGCTCAATATCCAGCGTTGCCGCGAACTCAACGAGTGCTCAACCCGCTGCTCGGCACGCTCCACTTGAGCGAGATCCAAATCGGGAGAAACCGGCCGCAGGTGCTCGAGCGTCTCTTCCGCTGTGAGTCCACGCTCAAACCGGCAGACGTAAATTTGAAATTCCAGCTCAGATAATGAAAGGATTGACTTGAACGGACGTCGCCGCCCGGTGCGTTTGCGGTGCCAGTCCATGCACAGATTACGGGCAACAACCTGGAGCCATGTTTTGAAGCTTGCGGCCCCCTCCGGCTTAAACTTCAAGAGACGCCGGAAATTGTGCAGTGCGAACTGCTCGCAAATATTCAGGTAACAATCCGCCGCCATCTCCGTGTCACTGGTGTAGACACGAGCGGCCTGAAACAGGACAGGAGAATACTGGTCAAGGAACTCTTCCCATGCAGGAAGAGGATCGCTCGACTGAAGCCGTTCAAGTAGCCCCGCAATGCCGGAGTCGGCCACTCCTGCCCCCTGACGGTCGGCACATAATCAGCGGGACGAGTGTACCTCAAGATTACTTGCTAAAGCAGCATAAGATCACACTTCGGCAATCAACATCTGACTCTACCCCGGGCAAGCAGCGGTTTTGAGCCGTCGTCTATGGATATGGAAAAGCTCTAAGCGGGCCGAAAACTGCAGGCCTCGGGAAAAACACGCCACAAAATAGGACGTTACGTTGGCCGCACGAAGGAGATGTAGCCCTGACTTGTACGCCGGGAATTCCTTATGGGCGGGGCAGGTTTTTCAGCTCCGGTGAAATGGCGTACGCTTTCTCGAACTCAACGAGCGATTCGGCCTCTTTTCCCTCTTGATGAAGTGCCAACCCAAGGTTGTAGTGCGCTTCCGCATAGTTGGGTTTGAGACGCAGTGCGTCGGCAAACTCCACTCGCGCTGTATCGAGATTTCCCGCCTGCAACTGGACTAAGCCAAGGTTATTGTGAGCTTCCGCCAAATCTGGATTGCGTCGGATCAGATCGCGGAAGACATTGGCGGAGCCTCCGCTGTCGCTCTTTTGGTTGAGAACCAATCCCAGCTGCATCCGGGCGTCTGTATAGTTGGCATCGAGACTGACGGCTTCGCTGAACTCGTGAACAGCCTCGTCCAGGTTTCCTGACTGCGCCAAAGCAAGCCCGAGGTTGTAATGCGCCTCTGACAGGTCCGGATCGGACATCACCGCCTGCCGGAACTGATCGAGCGCGCGGGTGCGCTCGTCCTGGCCCCAAAAAAGCAGGCCGAGGCTCGAGTGGGCTTGCGCGTAGTCCGGTTTCAGCTCGAGCGCCTTCTCAAAAGCTGCCTGTGCCGGAACAGTTTCGTTCTTCCGTTGCAAGGCGACGCCCAAGTAGTAGTACCCGGTGGGCAGTTCGGGCCCTTGCTTTATCGCGTCCTGAAAGAGCGCGATTGCATCATCGAGCTTCTGCTGTTTAAGTGCATCTACTCCCTGCAAAGTGAGAAGTTTTGCCTGGGCCAGGCGGGCGCGGAATTCGTGCAGGCCCTGTAGCTGGAGTAACTCTTCCTGCGAGGCTGCGGTCTGTCCCTGAGCGCGCAAGGCGATCCCCAGGTTGTAGTGCGCTTTTTCAAAGTCAGGTTTGAGCTCAATGGCGCGCCGGAAGGCAGCAATTGCTCCAGTCAAATCACCCCCAGTTTTGAGCTCCATCCCGAGGTTGAACTGCGCCTCCGCGTCTTTTGGAGCGAGCTGTACTGCTTTGCGAAATTGAGCTAATGCCTCGGTGTGATTGCCCGCGCGACGCAGCATCACCCCAAGCACCAAATGTGCGGGAGCAAAACCGGGATTGAGGCGAATGGCTTTGCGAACACTACCAGTGGCGGCGTCAAGCTTGCCAAGCTGTCCCTCGACCAACCCGTACTCCAGATATGCTTCGGGCGACGGCTTTAGCGCTATTGTCCGCGCCAGCTCGCGTTCGGCGGAAGCTGCGTCATTGTGCTCGGAATAAATGTGTGCCAGGAAGCGGTGCGTGCCGGCATTTGCGGGATCGAACTGCACAGCAGTGAGTAGCTCCTTTAGGGCGTTTTCTTGATCGTGGAGATCGTAATAAGTCGCACCAAGACCATAATGTGCATCGGCCCAGTTCGGCTTGAGCCGCAGGGTTTCCTGGAACTCTTCCAGAGCTGAACGGTCATCACCCTTAGACTTCAAAGCGAGGGCGAGATTGTAATGCGTGATCGCATCCTTAGGGTCGATCGCTATCGCCTTGTGATAGGCTGCGATCGCCTCATCCCAGGATTTCTTCTGCGAGAGCTTGATGGCCTGCTGGCGATAGGTATCGGCGGTCTGCGCAAGGGAGGGTATCGCCAGAAGGAGGAGCGGAATCAGCCGGAACATCATTAAATATGAGGGTACCAGAGCGCGCGACCGCTATTTGAACAACAACGGGACAAGCCTGACCGCTTATCCCGCTGTTGTTAGAAACCTCAGAAGTAGAATTTGGCGCTGACCTGGCCGATTCGGGGGTCCCTTGCGCTTGTCACCACACCCATTTGGCCGTTGAGATCGCCGTCCGGGTTATTGAACTGCGTATGGTTGAACAAGTTGAAGAAATCGGCGCGTATTTCGAAGGCCTTTGATTCGGTAATATTGGTTCTCTTCATCAAACTGATATCAAAGTTGTTGATCCCAGGGCCGTGGAAGAACTGTCGATTGGCATTGCCGAACTGGCCTAGCGGTCCCGGAGCGAATGCGTCTGGGTTAAAAAAGTAGTGGTTACCCTGAGCATCAACCTGGCGGCGCGGATCGTAAGTGACCACCTTCCCCACTAGATCAGGCTCATCTGTATTCGAACTTCCTGTCAGAGAGAAATCGTCCGAGCTCTCGGTGATTGCAACGGGGAACCCTCCGGTAAAGCGAACGATGCCGGAAAAGTTCCAGCCTTGGGTAAGGCGTTTGGGCGCGTTCGCGAAGGCCTTATCGAACGGAAGCAACCAGGCGTAGCTGAATACGAAATTGTGAGTGACATCGAATGAAGATAGAGACCGGGTAAGGCGCGCGTCTTCAAAATTCACCCACTGCCCAAAGCCCGACGAATTGTCGATGGCTTTTGAATAAGTGTACGCGGCCAGGAAGGTCATATTGTTGGCCTTGTGCTCCAAACTAATCTGCCCTGAGTTGTAGTTGGAGTTCGCGAGATTCACGGTGAAGCTGTTGTTCTGGCTGAAGTTTGGACCGAGAGAGTTGCGAGTTCCATTTATGCAGACGCTGCCAGCGAACCCGGAAGGACACGTAGTGGTGAAGGTTTTGGCCGGCGCAGGTATCCCTACTGGCAGGGCGTAGATATCTTGCTCGCCAAAAGGCGCGCAATTACCCCCCGAGCTCGTGTCCACAGCTCCGAGCGCATTGAGCTGCTGACACAGGCGTCTGTCGCCGGGATTCGCGTCATATTGCGAAATCAGACGGTGCCCCTGCGTTCCGACGTACTCAAGCGTCAGTACCGTGTTCCTCGAAAGCTCCCTCTCCATTGAAAGATTGTAGTGCTCCGCATATGGAAGCCGGTTGTGAATGTCATAACCGGGAGAATAGGCAAGGGGAAGGTAGGTGGAGTAATCGAGCGTTGCATTCGCAGGACTACCCGGGGTTGGGAAAGTGAATGGGAATCGGTGGGTATTGATGGTGCCATCTGGCGTTTGGTAACTGCCATCGGCGCGCGTCACGTAGGGTTGGTCAAACAACGTCGGCTGCGGGGAGACCCAGTACAGACCGAACGGGGCATCACCAACCTCATAGAACAAATTCAGATCCTCGATCGATGTGTAATAGATGCCGTAAGCCGCTCGAATGCTGGTTTTGCCCGGTCCACCGAAGATTTTGCCGGCAATACCATCGGTGAATCCGGGTGAATAGGCCAAACCAATGCGCGGCGAAAAATTGTTGTAGCGCGTCGGGGCCAAAGTGCTAGGAATTCCAGGATCGCCGGGAACCACCCAACCCAGCGGCGCAGTTGGGAACTGAGTTGATTGCAGGCCAGGGACGATGGTTTCAATCTTTCCTTGCGTGTCATACCACGGCATGCTGACTTCCCAACGCAGGCCCAAGTTCAAGGTCAGGTTCGGTTTAACCTTGTAGGCATCTTGAACGTATGCGCCGCCATAGCGCGTGCGGGAATCCAGGAGCTGCTGGCTGCATTGGTTGAATTCGTTCGGCGCTCCAATCAGGAAGTCAGCGAAATCTGACCCGGTCTCGGCCCCATTAAAGTTGAAGTCCCCGTTTGCGCCACAGGTATTGCGCTCATTGATTTGCAGATAGCGGAACTCACCCCCGAACTTCAATGTGTGAGACCCAATTGCTTTTGAAAATCCATCCGAGATCTGGTACGTGTTGTTCGGCTGAAAAGTCGTCAGCGTGTTCACACCGATAGTGAAGTTGTTGAAGAATAGCGGTGGAACGAATTGTGGGTATCCAGCAGGGCCTGAGGGGTTGATACCAAGGGGCGAACCGGTTAGAAAACCGAGGTCAGAGAGTTGAGCGAAGCTTTGCTTGGGCTCGTCTGTCACTGTAGCGGTCCGGAAGAAACTCAAGCGGAACTGATTCACAGCCGTGGGGCCGAGATTCTTAGTGTTGCTTATGACGAACTGTTGAGCGCGCGAAGGAGTGACCGTTTCAAAGCCGGGCACACTGGCGTTGTGTCCGAAGGCGCTGGTTACGGTGGAGTCGTCGTAGTGATAGTAGAAGGACCAATTGCCAGTCTTCTGGTTAACGAAATCAATGCGCTGCGCGGCTTTATCGTCACGAACTCTATCACGTTGGCTGTTATCAGAAAACGTGTTTGAATTAACGTTTGGGCTAGGAATGTAAGGAAGTATTCCGACAGCGGGAGCGGCGAATGCGGTGGTCGGAATGACCGCATTTGGAAATACACAGCCGCCTGAAGGATTGTTGCTGGTGCAACCCGGAAAGTAGTAGGGCTCTCCCGCCCCCGCACTGCTAACTGTATATCCCAAACGACTGGTCAATATGCTCGCCCAGTTCGCACCCTTTACGTTTCCACCCAAATCGCTGCTGTTGGCGCTAAAGTCGCCACCGCGCTCGGCGACCGTCGGCACCTGCACGGCCCCCGTGCTTGCGCCATTAACAATTCTGGTTCCCTGGTAATCCGTGAACCAGAAGATTTTGTTCTTCCACAGCGGACCGCCGATTGCATAACCGAACTGGTTTTGCCGCAGTTCGGCAACGCTGTCATCGAAATATTTGGTGGAGTCGAATTTGTCGTTGCGCAAGAACTCGAACAGAGTGCCATGGATGCTGTTGGTACCGGACTTGGTGATGGCATTCATGACCGAGCCACTGAATTTGCCGTACTCGGCGTCGAAGCTATTGGTGATGAGCCGGAATTCCTCTACCGAATCAATATTCGGGACCAGCCCGGCGCCGAGGTTGCGTCCTTCGCTGACATCTCCTCCATTTACCAGGAAGGCATTCGCCGTCTCGCGCTGCCCATTCACCGACAGATTCCCAGTCGATGTTGAACAACCGGTGCATCCGCCTATGTACCCCGAGACCGGGCGGTCCTGCTGCATCGATCCCGATGTAACCGGCACCACCCCGGCCTGCAGTCCGAGGAGATCAAGGTAGCTGCGGCCATTCAGGGGAAGCGCAAGCATTTTCTTCGATTCGATCACGTCACCCAACTGCGTGCTTTCGGTCTCAACCTGTACGGTGTTGGCTTCAACACTGATGTTCTCGGCCAGGCTGCCAACCTGAAGCGTGACATCGAAATGCAATTGATCGTTGACTTTCAAATCAATGTCCGTTGTGGTGAAGGTGCGGAAACCGGTGGATGTGGCAGTCAGCCGGTACTTTCCGGCGGGTAGCGCGAGGATACGAAACGTGCCGTCGGAGTTGGAGACAGTTTCCTGGCTCTGATTGGTCTCCACATTTGTGATCTGCACGCGCGCTCCGGCAATCACTGCCTGTGAGCGATCGCGGACCACACCGCTGATTGATCCGGTCACGTCAGCAAGAAGGAGGGTCGAACTGCCAAGGATCGCCGTAAACAACGCGAACGCCTGCATTGCACTTCTTAGGTTGGTTTTCATGTGTGCCCCCCGGAGAATCGGCCAACCATCTCACAAAACCCTGCACACAATCAAGCACAATTTGCGAATTTCCAGCCTATTAAACGTTTTAATACAGGTACGCTTTCCCACGCGAAAATCACCGCTTCAACGATTTTCTGACCGCGATCAGCTGGCCTGTTCAAGGCCGCGGTAGTGATCATCTTTGTCCGGTTCGCGCTCCGCCGGCCGGAGTTGATGAGCTGCGACCATATGTGGTAATCGCAGCAGAGAGCACTTTGCGTTCTCGCTGCCACACACTTACTTGTTTTTACGCCCTTGCAGCGTCCTCCAGCACTTCTCGCAGACGTTTGCCCACAATCTGATCTTCGCCGGGACGAAGCATCCACACTCCTACAACAATCGTGTTAGGCCCGCCCGGCAAACCGGCGCTCGCCGGAGCGCCGCCGGTTGAGGGGTTGAGTTCTATCCGAGGCTTGCCCTCGCGCATCTTGTGCATAACGTCGCTTCCTGTGATCTTGACGCGGCTCTGATCATAGGAGATCAGCAAATGCGGAACGTGATTTGCAGCGCCAGTTGGAATGAATACCTGACTCTGCACCGTGGGAATACTTTTCAGGTGACTGGCAACAAGCTCGGCCCGCTTGCGGTATTCGGCTTCCATGGCAGAATCGTCCTGCTCAAGAAACCAGTCCACGGCTGCAACCAGGCCGACGATTTCTTCTTTGGCGACCTTCATCCCTCGGCCAACGGTATTCGAGTTCGGCGAGTTGTTTTTCCGGGCGGCTTCGATCAGGTCCTTGCGTCCGAGCAACAATCCCGTACACTGCGGACCGCGCAAGCCTTTGCCCCCTGAAAAGGTAACCAGATCGAATCCCATCTGCGTATAGTTCCACAAATTAGAAATCGGCGGAACATCGGCTGCCGCGTCATTGAAACACGGGACATTGTGGGCGTGCGCCACCCGCACCCAGTCCTCTCGGCTGATCTTGCCTTCTACCGCGTTGAAGAAGTGCGCCATCACAGTACGATCCGAGAATGCCTGCTCGTACTGCTCGAGCGTCTCCACCTCGACGAAGCGGACTCCGCAATTCCGGATACCGTGTTCATAGTCATAGCGGTGGCTTTTCTGAATAAGAACCTCGTTCTTCAGGCCCGCCATGTCTGTGGGGATGTTTAGAATCGCGCTGTCATTTCCCGTGGTCACGCAAGCTGCCGTCCCAACGACCAGCGCGGCAGCGGCTCCGGCTGTAACCAAGACCGCCTCGCAGCGCAGACGCTTCGCCAGGTACTGGCCGGCAGCCTCCTGCAATTCGTTCAAGTTGACGGGATTTTTGGCAGCAAGTGCTACCGCAGCCTGCACCTGATCGGGCATGGTCGAGGCGGATAGCACCGTATATGTCCCGGCGGCATTGATGAGAGGAGTGACGCCCAGCTTCTGGTAGTAGTCCACGGCATTGGGCTGAGCGGCGGATGATTTGGCTGCCAACTTCGGCACAGCGCATAATGCTGCACCACCCGCAACCAAGCCCGCGGTTCCATGACCTAGAAACTTCCGGCGATTAAGACGACGTGCCATTTGGACCCCTCTCGAAATTAATGCCTTGGGAAATCGTCCGCTGTTGCTGGTTTGGAGTTACCCAGGCCTGGAGTTGTGAAATATTGCGGTCGCGCCTTCTCCCACTCAACCATGCTGAGGCCTGACGGATCATAGACGATCCTTCCAGCGCGCACCGTCATTCGGGCGACGAGCTTCAGGTTCCCATCCATGCGGGCCACACCGCAATCGATGTAGCTGAATTGTCCGTGTTGTTCTTCAAGAATCGCCACATCGGCTTCCTTGTCAACCGAGAGCGTGCCCAGCTCGGGCCTATGAATTTCGTTTGCCGGATTAATGGTCGAGCGCCGGATTACGTCTTCCAAAGGCACGCCCATGGAGAGAAATTTCGACATGACATTATTCATGCTGAGGATGGTGAAATTTTCCATGTGTAAATCGGTGGAAAAAGAGTCGGGAATGAAACCCTGTTTTACTGCAGGTACGGCGTTCCGGAACCAAAAGCTGCCGGCGCCGTGTCCCACGTCAAAAATGACGCCCCGAGCCCGCGCCTCCATCATGATCGGATTTAGCTTGCCGTCAGGAAGAATGATGGGGAATTGCTGGGCAAATACGTGGGTGTGAATGTCACCCGGCCGCGCCTTTTTAAGGATCAGGTCAGCGTAAGTCCTCTCAGGACGCGGCCAGAAATCAAACATCACGGGAAGGTTCACCGCCTGGGCACATTCCTCGGCGCGATCGACCGCGGCCCAAGGCGTGTGTTCACCGTCCCAGGGAGCATCGGTCCAGTAATGGGCCGTTTTTACACCCACGATGATCTCGGGATATTTCTTGATCGTCTCCTCGCAGAGCTTCGTGTTCATTTCATCGACGCTCTGTTCCAGGCCACCATTCATTCCGTTGGCGACAATATTCAGGAACGCCAGAACACGCACCTTGGCGTGATCGATGACTTCTTCTTTCTCCTGAAGAAAGGTCTCAGCCCCGGCACTCCCGGCATCCACAACCGTGGTCACGCCGGATTGCAAAGCTAAGTCAGGAACGATTCCAAGCGGTTCGGTGTGGGCGCGACCGTCTGGCGCGAACCAGTTCAGCGGCGCTCCTCCGTGGCCGATATGAAAATGAATATCGATGAGCCCGGGGGTGACGTACAAGCCCGAAGCATTGACCACCTTGGTTGCCTGCTCTGCGGGTATGTCTTTCGCCACGGCTGCAATCTTGTCTTTGGAAATAGCAACGTCCATGACTGCGTTGATCTTGTTCGCCGGGTCGATGACATGGCCGCCCTTCAGCAGCAAGTCATACTGAAGCGATTGGGCCAGCACAGCCGTCGTTGCAATTGTGACGGTGAAGAATCCGGCCACAACAGAAAGAAATTTCTTCGGAGCAGAACCAGATTTGTTTGGAAGAGTCATCGTGTCACCAGAAACTCGAAAGTTTACGCACTTTGTGGCGCGTTGTCATCAGCGAAACGTGCGCTAGCTTGCTTGCAGGACAATCGCCTTGAAAACCGCCGATGCGTGGCGTAGCCTGAGCGATACTTCAAAGGTTGGAGTTGAAGGATGGATCGGCGCAGCTTCGTAAAAAATGCGTGCCTAGGAAGCGCCGCCCTGTACTTCCACGGACCCTCCTTCGGTTTACAGAGCGACATTGCGAACCCTCAGGTGCCTCGCATTGAACTTCGGGGATTGCCGCAAAAGCCGTCTCCTCTTGGGATGCCTGGCCTCTTTCCCGGACGAGTTGTGGAGATTTCGAATCCGGATGCAATCGTTCGCAACCGCGTCTCCCAGCCTTTGATCAAGGGGATGCTTGATCAGGGCATGAAGCGATTGACCGGAGAGAGCTCCACTCAGGCGGCTTGGGCAAAGTTCGTCGAGCCGGAAGATATCGTTGGGATCAAGATCAACCCATCGGGTGCGCCGGCGTGCTGTTCGTCTCCCGAGATTGTCCGCGAGATCGTGGCTGGCGTGCAATCGGTTGGCGTGCCCGCTCGCAACATCATCATCTACGACCGATACGCGTACGAAATTGACATTGGCAGTTATCAGGCGCTGGCGCCGCCTGACGTAAAAGTTCTGGGCATTCAGGACGCTTTCACCGGGGCTTCGGGTTATGACATGAACATTTATTGTGACGCCAATTTCTTCGGCGAATGGGAAACGCGCTCCTACATGGCGAGCATTGTCGCGCACGGTGTAACCAAGATTATCAATGTGCCGACTATGAAGGACCATTCGGCTGCGGGGGTGACTGGCTGCCTTAAGAATCTCGGATATGGCACGTTTAACAATGTTGCGCGATCACACCGCCAGCCCTATTCGTTTACAGATCCATTGATCGGGATGATGTGCTCGGTTGAGCCATTACGTTCCAAAGCCGTGCTGCACATCATGGACGGCATGCGACTGGTGTGGCATGGCGGGCCGTTAACACAGGTGCAGGATTTTATTTATCCGGCTGGAATGATGTATATCGGCACCGACCCGGTTGCGATGGATACGCTTGAACTGGAGACGATAGAGAAGAAGAGGCGGCAGGAGGGAGCGCCTTCGGTGTGGGAGCACGATCCCTCGTCGATCACTTACGACGACCGCGAGTTCTTTCACAACCCTAAGAAAAACCTCTTTTACCGCAGGCCCGGGCACATCGCCTCCGCCGGAAAGCTGGGGCTTGGGGTATCGGATCCTGCGCGGATAGACCATCTCCGTATCAGCTAAGAAAGATGACTCCGACTCAGGGAAATACGTCATCACCAAGCCTTGCGAGCGACTGGCCCACGCTGCTTCGAGATAATCAAAGGACCGGCGGGCAGCAGACAGCCTCTGTGCGGGCGCCGAAAAAAGCCCGGTGGCAGTTGCGTCTCGGGACCTCGATTCGTTCAGCGCCGGTACTCAACAACGGTCTGCTGTACGTTACCGGCATTGAAGGCACGTTTTTCGCGATTGACGTCAGCAGCGGCCGCGTCAAATGGAAATTTGAGATCGAAGATCAGATCCATTCAACTCCCTCCGTGTGGAAGAACTTAGTTCTGTTTGGGTCTGATAAGGGCAAGGTGTACGCGGTGGATGCTCAGTCAGGGTCGAAGGTTTGGGAAGCTTCCGCCACCGGGGAGGTATGGACTTCGCCGGTTGTTGCTGCAGGCGTCGTGTACTTTGGCAGCGCCGATGCCCGGCTGTATGCAATCGATGCAGAAACAGGACGTCAACGCTGGGTCCAGGAGTTCGGTGGACGCATTTACTCGACGCCGTTTGTTACGCCGGACGGGCTTTATTTTGGATGTGGGGACGGCAACGTCTACTGCCTCGAACCCGCATTGGGGAAGACTTTGTGGCACACTTCGACGGGAAATGGAATTGATTCCTCGCCCGCGGTCGCTCTGGATACGCTGTTGATTGGCTCTGAAGATTTCTTCTTCTATGCCCTCGATCGAGAAACTGGCGCGGTCAAATGGAAATATGAGACAGGCCTAGGGATTTGTTCCTCGCCAGCTGTGGCAGGGCGAACAGTAATTTTCGGCAGCAAAGACGGCTATCTTTATGCGCTTGACATTCCCACAGGGAAGCTGCTTTGGAAAGCTCACATGGCAGGAGTCGTGACCGCGCCGCCTGTGGTTGCGGGCGATGTCGTGTGCATTCAGGCGGGCGGCACTTTTGCGTTTAACGTTTCTTCCGGCAAAGAACTCTGGAGGGCTGGGGTGGGTGGAGCTGTGCAGTCCGCACCGGTCCTGACCGGAGACGGAATGTACGTGGCAAGCCTTGATGGAGAAGTTTATGCGCTGGAGTAAAGCAGTTGCGGCCATTCTGGCTGTAGCTTTCGTCACAGTTTTATCCGCCGCCTGCCAGTCGCCCTCTTCTGTCTATAAGAAAAAATACGTGATGGGCACGGTGTTCGAGGTAATCGCCTATGGCGATTCGCAGGAAAGGGCTTCGGCTGCAATCGACGCAGCTTTGCAGGAAGCAGTCCGGCTCGATGAGGTCATGAGTAACTACAAACCTGAAAGCGATCTTAGCCGATTGAATCGCACGGCGCACTTTCACCCGCAGCGCGTCTCGCCAGATTTATATCGTCTGATTGCGGAATCGCTCGAGTATTCCAAGCTTTCTCAAGGCAAATTCGATATCACCGTGGGCCCGCTGGTGAATTATTGGAAATCCGTGATGCGCGGCGGGCAGTCGATCTCGAAAGCAGAGTTAGAGAAGCTTCGTGCCTGTACCGGATATGAGAAGGTCGCGCTCGTTTCTCCTGATCAAGTTGAGTTTCGTTCCCCATGTTTACAGATTGATCTGGGCGCGATCGGTAAAGGGTTTGCAGTTGATCGCATGGTGGAAATTTTGCGGTCGAATGGAGTGTCTTCAGCTTTCGTGAATGCGGGCGGGAGTACGATCTATGGCCTGGGCTCCCCACCTCACGAATCCGGGTGGCGCGTGCGACTGAGAGATCCTTCGGGAAAGAATGCTCCCGAGGTGGTGTTAGTTGATAACAGCGTTTCGACTTCAGAACAAACTGCTCCTGACGTACTGGGGAGTAGCAAGGCTGGACACATCGTTGATCCCGAGACTGGAGAACCGGTCGAAACATCGGCTGCGGTCAGCGCAATCGCAAAAACTGCCACTGCATCCGATGCCCTTTCGACAACGTTATTGTTGCTGGGACCGAAGAAAAGCAGGCCTCTGATTCAGGACACGGCCGGAACCGCGGCCATCTGGGTTTCATCCACGGGCGAGATCGAGAGCGTCTCCAGCGGCCCGCGTATTTCGTTCGGAGGGGACGCGCGGTCCAACATTTCCTCGCAACCTACTAATGTCGGGTGCAGGGGGGAGAATTGTTCGCAATACGGAAACTAACTCTGGTCCTGTGTCTCGTATTGCCGAGCATCGCTTGGGGAAGAGTTCTTCTGCGATGGACGCAGGACGTTGTTCCCAACGGTCTGGAAGTAAATGAACTGGTCGTTCCATGCGACTCTAAAGAGCGCTCATTCATTCGAAATGCCGCGTCTCAGGGATATCGGGTTTATCTGGAATGCGGCCCGCAAGAGGCTGGCGCCGCCGCAAACTCCCTGGGCAAAAATGGCGGAGCCGGAATTATCGTGTCCCCAGGCGACAGCGAGTTGTCTTCAGTTAGTCTCATCGTTCGTAGATTGAGAGCCGCCCATCCGAAGGTCAAATTTCTCCTGCTGAATCCAAACGCCCTACCGCCACAAATGAAAGGAACGCTCATAATTAATAAGGACGGAATCCTACATGTGACCAGCCCTACCGCTCAACCGTGGCTGGACACGAATCTGGCGCTCGTAAAGCTGGAACAGGCTTTCCGGCCGGGGCAGGCTCCGCTCTATAGCTTCAATTGGAGCTTGGCGGGCACAGCAGGAACACAAGGTCCTGATGTGTCCGATTATGCGCTGGCCGTGGCAGAAGCAGGCGCGTTCAGGGCGGACTTGGTCTTGTCTCTGCATGAGAGCTTGGAGCGCGGCCTTGCCGATCATGACAGCCAAGCCTGGGCCACTTGGAAAGAAATCAAAAACTACTTGCGCTTCTATTCGGGCACTCAGCGCAACGACATTCCCGAGGTAAACGTCGCCGTCGTCACCGACGAAGATTCGGAGTCGTTTGAGCCCATTAACTTAATGGCGCGGCACAACATCGGCGTGCGCGTTTTGCGGCCAGGCCGAGTCAGTCAAAGCAGCTTACAAGGAATGGATGTCATTATCGTGTTCCCGAGTCTGGGCGGGCAACTCATGCAAACGATTTCCCACTCTGTGACTTCCGGCAATACTCTGGTGGTCGTGAATGCTAATGGAAAATCTTATCCGTGGCACTCGGGCAAGGCGCGCAAAATCAGCGATGATGCAGTCTCATACGGTCTGGGCAACGGCCAAATCATTGAACTGAAGTCACCAATTTCAGATCCGGAAACCTTTGCCCGTGACATTCGCGGCCTGATTGATAATCAAAAGATTCAAATCAGCCTGTGGAATGCTCTGACCACAATCGGAGTCCTCTACCGTGAACCGGGCACCGGGAACAGAGTGGTTGAACTCCTGAATTACGCGGCCGACCCATTGGAAGTGCAAATCCGCGTCAAAGGGGAGTTCCCGGTAATTCGATATGAAAGTCCCGAGCGTGGATGTTGTGAAGCAATCAGTCCGGTCATACGTGACGGTTTCACGGAATTCTCGGTGCCATCGCTCATGATTTCCGGACGCGTTCGGCTTCAACAAAAATAGACGCTCAACTCAGCGCATTGCCACAGCTTCATCGACAACGCCGCAAGGGGGGCGCATCGAGCGCCTCGCCCTGACTTGTCGAGTCCAGTTCACCTTCCTGTCCAAACAATCGAAAAACTTTGAACCACAGAGGTCACAGGGTCCCACAGAGGAAGGGCATGGAGGAAGTCCTCCCTGGTAAAGGATCTGGCATTTCCCACACGAAGCTAGCGGATATTTGCTCCTCGGGAATCCAGGATCTTCTCTGCATTTGTGCGATAGACCTTGTGCAGTATTTCGTCCGAAAGTCCGAAACCGTTCAAGCTCCAGTGATAGCCAAACATGTCGTGTTCGTAGAAGTGCTCATCCGGTGTTTCGAGAATTTTGAAGGTGACTCGGTACATCTCCTTATCGAATCCCATGTCGGTGCCGTAGAGCAAACGGTCGGCATACTTTGCATAAAAGTTCGCGGCAAAGCGGGGAACGGGAGCTGTTTCGGCATATCGCGCGGAAATATCAGCATACAAATTCGGATGTCGTTCCAGAACCTGTCCCAATCGTGTCAAGTCGTAGTCGAGATTAGCAAAGTGGCAGGCGATGAAAGTTGTGTCGGAGTGCTTCTTGACGGTGCGCTCCAGAATGTCAATCATTCTGGAATGCCCCACGATGCCGGACTGGTTGTCGAGCCGCCAATGGAAGGCATTCATCAGTCCGTCGTTCGTGTTGTCCATCGGTTCGTACATCCAGATGGGATCGGCGACATGAATACTCACCGGCAGGCCCAACTGACCGCAGCGTTCAAACAGGGAGTCCATGCGCGCATCGTCGGGGTGCATGCCAAAAGCATTCACTGAGCTCGAAACCAGCCCCTTCCCTTTGTCGTGGAGTTCACCAACTCCACCTGCGCCCGCGTGGTGGCACTTCTCTAATGCACGTATCGCCTGCGGGCCGAAGCCAGGGTGGTCGTAGCCGGTGTAATCAAAGCCGCACCAGATCTCAAAACGTCCGGGATAGGTTGAAAATTTCCGCTGAACGTCAATAAAATCTTTTCCCGATGTTTCTGTAAGAAGAATTGTCTTCTCGATTCCGACTTCATCCATATTTCTGACCCACTCGGCGATTTCTTCCGGCGTCTTGGCGTAAGCGTGGGAATGCATATCAATGATTGGAAATTTCGCCTTGGGAACTTCTGTAACCGGAATCTTGTAAATGGATTTTGGCCGGTAATCTTTCAGCAGTATCGTTTCGGGCGAGGCTTGCTCGGGGGTTTTGGGGGCATCTGAAGAAATGGAATTAGGAGCCTGTCGATCTGCGCTCCACGCGGGCGTAACCCCGGCCGCCAAACCGGCGGCGCCAACCGTCTTCAAGAAAGAACGACGTTTCATAGGCCTCCGCTACATCCTGTTCCTGGGTTAGGCGAACCGAATTCATTGCGGCCGCACTTCCAAAAGCAGATGCTGATCGAACGCAACCGGCAAATGCGCGCTGTGTCCCGACACGGTCCCCAAATTCTTACCGCTGACATAGTCCACCACGCTGTAGTTGTGGTCTTCAAGCCCGCGCAGTTCTACTGTTCCTTTCCACTGCCTGGCAAAAAAGGCGTAATACATCGTCTGATCTTTGCGGATCGCATGAGTTTCCGGCACGTCGAAGCCAATGTCATAAAGCTGTCCGAGGTATACCCCTCTGGACAACATCTTTTCGCGATAGATGCGAAGCCATTTTTCGAAATCTTTTTCGCGCGCGGGAGTCAGATCAGATTTGCCGTGCTTCGTGACCAAAGACGGAAGGACAAACTGTGTGCCCACCACGCCTCCCACGCCTACCGTGGACGCGAAGTCGTTGCCGCCATCGCTCAGTTCGACGTGATCTCCGAAGAATGGAACGTTATCTCCCATCAGGGCCTTCAAAGTTTTTCCCTTTGAGCGAATCTGAAAAGAACTTTCCGGGTCGGACGCCACCGACATATTGAAGTGCGGCATGGTGAAGAAAGAATACGCAGTGCCGCAAGGGCAGAACTCCACCAGTGCGCCAGGCTTTACGGACTGTGCGGTTTGGTAAATTGCTTTGAAGAAATCCGGCAGAGCTTCGACCGACTCCTCTGGCTGCGCGTGATGGTGAGCAGGGTTGTAGCAGGCCGGAACACCGTTCATGTCCTGGCCATCGAGCTTCAGTCCATCAAATCCCCAATCCACCAAGATTTTTTTGACCAGAGCGCGGTGATGCTCGACGACGCGCTGGTCGGCTGGGCACAAGTAATAGGAGTTCCACCAGGAAACTTTTCGCTTGGAACCATCACGGTTAAGCAATTCATAGTCGGGATGCTCACGAAGCAGCTCCGAATTTGGCACAGCGCTCAGCGGCGACCACCACAGTTGGGCCTTGAATCCTTCCTGGTGAATGCGATCTACCAGGGCCTCCATATCGGCGTCTCCACGGGGGAATTTCTTGGGATCAAGCTGCCAATCGCCAACATTGTTTTGCCAACCATCGTCTAGCGTCACCCAGGTGAAACCCAGGCGCTTTACCGTCGGGAGCGAGTCATACACCTGCTGAGGCTGAACCTTGCGGCCGTATCCCCAGGCACACCAGATTGTGCCGAACGCATCGTCGGGAGCTGTCGCCATCTGGAAACCTTGTTTCATCATGAAGCGCCGGTAGTCGGCGAGCGTGCGGAAGTAATCTCCCTGGTGAACTGCGACGAAGGTGCGAAACGTATGGAAACTTTCGCCGGGGCCAAGCGAACTAGCTTTGGCAAAGCGCACAGCGATTTGGGCGTGTGCGGTATCAGGCATGGATACAGGCAGGGAGACCAGCTTGGGGCGCGGTTCAACATGTCCAACAGCGATTCCAACATCACGGCGCCAGATATCGACGATGGGCGTACCGCCGCCGTAGTCGCTGGCATTCATGCCCTGATAATTCTCCTGCTGAAAGTTTGTATGGAGCGGGAGAACCCAGTTGGGACGCTTCTCGTAGGAACCGCTTTGGTAGGACCAGAAAGCCGGCGAGCCGGCACCGCGCTGCGCGCTCACCGTGTATGCGTTGTTGGTCCAACTTTTGATCGCGAGCTTGGATTTTCCCGTATTGGTGTACTGAACCCCAAAAAACGCCATCGCCGGGAAGTCGTCGTAGATGGTGACTGTGAGCTTCTTCGTCAGCGTTCCGGCTTTCCCATCAACGGTGAGTTGAGTGCCCTCGCCAAAAGTATCTTTCACGCGTTCCTGTTTTTGCGAGGTCAGGAGAAATTCGGTCCGGGGTTTGTCGACGGTTGTCACAGTTTCAGAGGCGGTGAATGGCCCCATCGCCGTTTCCTTATTGTTGAAGCGAGCGACTACCCGGCTGCGCAGGTGGTTATCAAATTCAATGCGGAGATTGCCGCCCTGAATCTGAGGCTTGCTGGCTGGGGTGTCCCCAGCCAGGGCGAGTAAACAACACGTAAACACAGTGACAACAATCCTGCATCTGATCGCAATCATGGCGCGCAACTTTTCTTGCGTTGGACAAACAACATAAAACGATATAAATGATAACAGTTCGAAAGTATTTTTGAATGTTACTCCGTCGGCCGGGGAGATAATTCCGATGCAGCGTAGAAATTTTCTAAAGAGCACTGTCGCTGTTGCCGTTGCTGCAGAACTTGGAATGGGTAAGGCGCAGGCAAAAGTTCCCGCCCACAACTGGGGGCCTTATGACTTCGGCTCTGGCCCCGCGGTGACGGATCGCCTGAATCAGGGACCGTTTCCGCAATACCCGCCTGACGCCGTGATTCCCACTGACGATGTGGTGATGGCTACCACGTCTACGGAAGACGTCGTGCCGAACTACGGCAAGGGACTGGTCACCTATATCACCGCAGACAGTGGGACGGAGGAAATCAAGTCAGACAATATTCCCCAGGCGATTGAGGACCTGGTTCGATTTCCTTTGGGTCAGCAGCTTTATATCCGCCCAACGTGGAGGGAAGTTCAACCGCGGCCCGGACGCCTGGAGTTGCCCGACTACCTGAAGCTGGTTTTTGAACTGGCCAAGAAGAACAACAAGCGGATTGGATTGCGAGTTCAGATGTGCGCTCCAGACTATACACATGAGGCGGCGCTCCCGGATTTTGTTCTCGATAAAGTGCCGAAAGTTGACCTGGTGGAGCCTAGTGATCAGGAGAGCATTGCTGCGGGTAAAAGATTTTTGCAGAACCCCCACTCGCGTTATCAGCCCCGTTTTGACCATCCTTTTTTTCAGCAGGCATTCAAAGAACTGGTTGGCCTATTGGCAGCGGAATTCGACGGCAATCCGCTTATCGAGTTCATTGACACATTTATGTATGGGTTTTGGGGCGAAGGCCACACCTGGCCCTTTGCCAACAATCCTTTCCCTGATTATCTGACTGCAGAGCGCACCTGGATGAATATGCTCGAAGTGCAACTCGAGCAATTTAAAAAGACTCCTCTGCTGACCAACACGCAGCCGGACTTTAGCCGGGTTGGCAATTCAGAACTGGTGGACCGCACGGTGCGTAGCAACAATTGGATTCGGAGCGATACCATCTTTATTGAGAACGAGCAGATTGAAGCGCTCAGCAATCGGCCACCCTGGATTGCAGCATTGCTCGAACAGGGGCTTCCGGGGAAGCCTCCCGATCCGCACGCTGGATTCGAAGGGGTTTCTCCCGCCGAGAACATGATTGCCCATGTGATCGATGTCGGGGCGAATTACTGGTCGCTCTGGAACTTCCACCAGATCAGCGCAAATAATCTCATGAGTTACTACCAGGCTTATCCGGCTGCATTCGACCGCATCAATCGCCGAATTGGCTATCGGGTGAGGCCATCTTTTGTATGGAGCTATAAGGACAGCAGTTACACGGGCCTGATCATCGGCTTCGCCAACGACGGCATCGCGGGTGTGCCGGGCGTATTACGGGTAACCGTGGAAAGCCAGGACGGGAAAGTGCTCGCCAGCGGCTGCCTGGATGCCGGCTATCCATTGCCCGGCAAGATTCGGCAGGCACAGTTTGTGCTGCCAAATGTCACAGATTGGAAAGGATTGAAACTTAGAGCCGCGATTGAGGTAAAGGGAATGCGCTGTCCCGTGCGCTGGGCTTGTCACCAAAAACTGAACGATGACGGATCGCTCACGCTGCGTCCCAACCTCCATCAGGCGGGCTAGGCTGCAATTGTTTCTGATCCGAGGATAACTAAGTGTGCATTCGAGACAACTAACCCGTCGGCCGCCTTCTGAGGAGTAATCGATCGAGCAATCTTGCCATAGAGGGCAGAGTTAGAAATCCGCCTGCTTGTGTAGAATGCTGCCATCAAAAAGATTCAACTGCGCTCACTAACAAGTGAGTCGTCGCCCGTGAACGCCGGGGCTAGCTCCAAGTTGGCGATTCGACTAAACGGAGGCAATACGATGAACCGTCGTCAGGCAATAAGTGCTTTCGCTCAAGCCGGAGGAGCGACCTTGCTTGCGTCTAAGCCGCTGGCAAGTGTTCTCACGCCGGACCTTGATGCCGCTATTGCTCGAACGGCGGCAGAGACGGCCACGGTGAAAATTCGCGACATAAAAACAATTCTGACGGCTCCGAACGGTATTCGATTAGTGATCGTCAAGGTCGACACCACCGAGCCGGGGCTGGTGGGTTGGGGCTGTGCCACGTTTACGCAGAGAGCGCTGGTTGTAAAAACGGCGATCGAAGAATACCTGAAGCCCTTCTTGATCGGCCGCAACGTTGATGAAATTGAGGACATCTGGCAGTCAAGTTATGTGAGCTCATATTGGCGCAACGGCCCGGTGCTGTTCAACGCGATGAGTGGGGTTGATATTGCCCTGTGGGACATCAAAGCCAAGCGTGCTGGAATGCCCCTCTATCAATTACTCGGTGGCAAGGTGCGGCAGGGCGCAGACTGTTACTTTCACGCCAGCGGCAACAGTTTTTCAGAAGTGGAAGATAGCGCACGGAAGGCAATGGAACAGGGCTTCCGCCACGTGCGCGTGCAAGTTGCGACCCCTGGTTACGCCGGCTACGGGGCGCGCGGCAACCCGCCTGCAGGTAACAGCCAGATCGAAGCAATCGGACCGACCAACCCTCGAGAGATCTGGGAGTCGGCGCCGTACGTGCGCATGGTGCCGAAATTATTTGAATACTTGCGCGCGAAGCTCGGAGACGACGTCGAACTGCTGCATGACGTGCACGAGCGCGTGACGTTGAATGAGGCAATCAACCTGGCAAAATCGCTTGAACCGTATCGCTTGTTCTTTCTTGAAGACCCGCTTCCGCCGGAACAGAACGAACATTTTCGCTTGCTGCGCGAGCAAACCAGCACCCCTATCGCCATGGGCGAACTGTTCAATACACAACACGAATATGTGCCGCTCATTAAAGATCGACTCATTGATTTCATCCGCATCCACATCTCTCAGATTGGCGGCTTGAGTCCGGCGCGCAAAGTGGCTGCGCTGAGCGAGTTCTTTGGCGTCCGCACCGCCTGGCACGGGCCGGGTGACGCGTCGCCGGTGGCGCATGCCGCGCAACTGGCCCTTGAGTTAGCAAGCTACAACTTCGGCGTCCACGAAGGCGGAGGTTTCCCGCAACAAACACAAGACGTCTTTGTTGGCTGCCCTGAAGTCAAGAACGGATATATGCTGCCGCAGGAAAAACCCGGCCTGGGCATGGAGGTTGACGAAAAACTGGCAGCGAAATTCCCGTTCCCGGATGGTCCGCCGAACTTTGATTATTCCTGGGGAACCACGCGGCGATCTGATGGCACGGTAATCAGACCTTGACAGGTTTGCCGCTTCCGTCAATTGCTTGCCAGTCCGGACGGAAGGCACGGAGAACGCTCCTCCATGCTAAGTCTTGCTGCCTGATCTGATGATTTTCACGGCAAGCAAAACGCCACGTACACGCTGCCCGATGATCCTTTGGGATCCTTACCGCCGCCGGCAGCGATGACGACATACTGTTTACCGTCCACCAAGTAGGTTGCGGGAGTGGCGACGCCAGCGTTGGGCAGAGTGGTCTCCCAGAGCAGCTTGCCCTGCGACTGTCGAAGGCGCGGAATTTCTTGTCGTAAACGGTGGCGCCGATGAAAAGCAGGTCTCCGGCGGTAACGATCGGGCCGCCATAATTTTCTGTGCCAGTGTTCGTGAGGCCTTTGGCGGCGAGCTCGGGATATTCGCCGAGCGGAATCTTCCACAAATATTTTCCGGTGTTGAGATCGAGTGCGTTCAGCGTGCCCCAGGGTGGCGTGATGCCGGGATAGCCGTCGGGATCGATGAAGTCGTTCGATCCAGTGATACGGTACTTCATCGGCGCGCCCTCCGCGGTGCTGGAGTAAAGGGCGTCGCGGTCAGGATCGGCATCAAGGGGATTTTGCGCGGTCAGATATGCAATAAGACCATTGACGTCTTTGTCGGAGAGGCTGGCGAATGCGGGCATCACGCCTCCGCCGTTGCGGATGCGGTCCTGAATCTGGTCCGTAGTGAGCCGCTGGCCGACGCCGGTGACCGCAGGAAAAATCGGCGGCTTGCCTTCGCGATGCTCGCCGTGGCAGGTGGCGCATTTGTCCTGGTAAAGATTGGCGCCATGGGTTTGGGGATCTTCGTTCGCGGCGGCAGGCTTGGAGGCATCGCCGGCGCTGGTGTTGTCTTTTTCAAAATCGGCGGGGCTGGTTTCCAGAAATTTGATGAGTGCCTGAAAATGTAATCACCCTGCAATGCGGGAAACGCGGGCATACGTCCTCTTCCCTGCATGATGGTGTTTTCAATTTCATCGTGCGAGAGGCGCTTGCCGACATTGATGAGCGAAGGGTAAGTCGGCGGCGAACCAGTGCGCTTATCTCCGTGACAGATGCTGCACTGGTTGTGGTAGGTGCGCTCACCGGTGCTGCTGCGTCCAGGCTTGTTTTCGGTAAGGGCAATCACGCAGGCGGCTTCGTTTGCGTTTATATAAATGATGCTGTGGCGAGGATCGACGGCGGGGCCGCCCCACTCAGCGCCGCCGAGAAAGCAGGGAAACACGACGGTTTCTTTGTCGAGACCGGTGGGAACGAACTGGCCACCACTGAGATAGGTGCTGAAAGTTTTCTCTGCCCACTCGTGCGACGCGGGCGTGCGCTGCGTCAGCAAATCTTCTGTCAAAACCTGACGCGTGAACGGCGCAGGAGCAACAGGCACCGGCTGGGTATGGGCGGTGACTTCGCCGGGAATCTGACTGGGTGGAAAAGGACGCTCTCTAATCGGGAAAAGCGGACGACCAGTGGCGCGATCGAAGAGAAACAGATATCCCTGCTTTGTGGCCTGGGCGACTGCGTCGATCTGCTTTCCGTTGCGCTTGACTGTGACGAGCGCGGGCGGCGCTGGAAAATCGCGGTCCCAGATATCGTGATGAACGCCTTGAAAGTGCCAAATTCGCTTGCCGGTATTGGCATCGAGGGCGAGAAGCGTATCGGCGAAGAGATTGTCTCCGACGCGGTCAGCGCCGTAGAAATCGAACGTCGGGGAGCCAGTGGGAATGTAAACGATCCCGCGCTTGTCATCGAGCGACATGCCCGCCCAGTTGTTGGCGGCGCCGGAATAGGTCCAAGCGTCTTTGGGCCAGGTTTCGTATCCGAATTCGCCGGGATGAGGAATGGTGTGGAAACGCCAGCGCTCGGCACCAGTGTGAGCGTCAAAGGCGCGAATGTCACCGGGCGGCGAAGGGTGCGACTCAGGATTGCGTCCGCCGACGATGATCAAGTCTTCATAGACGAGGCCTGGGCTGGTCATCTGGACGGATTGCAGTTGATAATCGCCGCGCAGACCCTTCCGCAGATCGATACGGCCCTGTTCACCGAAATCGGCGATGGGCTGTCCATCATGGGCGTTGAGCGCGTAGAGAAAGGTCGTGACCGAGGCGAAGATGCGGGCGTCTTTCCCGTCGGCCCAATAGGCGAGGCCGCGCTCGGGGCTGTTGCCCTTGATGCCGGAGTCGAATTGCCAGATGAGCTGTCCCGTAGCAGCGTCGAGGGCGATGACTTTGGAATTCGCGGTGTAGGCGTAGAGAATGCGGCCTACAATCAGCGGGCTGGTCTCGAGACCGCCTTTTTCTCCGGCGTCATATTTCCAGGCGAGTTTCAGTTGATGAACGTTGCTCCGGTTGATTTGCGAGAGGCTGGAATAATGGTCGGCTGCGGCTTGTCCGCCGTAAACGGGCCAGTCGGAAGATTGCGAAGAGGCAAGGGTGCACAGTGCCATCACGCAAACGAAAATGGGTTTAGGAGTTAAGTCCATTAATCGAGTGGAAAGTGTTTCCCACCCTTTCGCAAAAACAAACGCGAAAAGGGTGGGGCAACCTACATCTGGGAAATTCGGATTAGAAATTGGGCAAGAAAGAGTGTCCACAGAAAAGCGAAAATGCGGCGCTGCCGGGGCAGTATTTCGTACTATTTCGCGTCAGAGCCGAGACTGTGATTACTAACATGAGAAGATCGGCTGTTGCGAGGAGATGACTCGAAGAGAACATGAAAATAAATAACTGTACTCTCATTGTTTTTCTCTTATTGGGCGGGTGCTTGATGGCGCAAGACTATCCGAAAGCTGATATCACGAATGGCGTGATTCGCGCGGAGCTGATGCTGCCTGATCCGCAGCATGGGTCTTATCAGGGAACGCGCTTCGACTGGTCGGGGATTATTTCCAGTCTGCAATATCAGGGGCATGAATATTTTGGAAAGTGGTATGAGCGGCACGATCCGAAGATTCACGATGCGATCACGGGGCCGGTGGAGGAGTTTCGAACCAACGATTCCGGGCTGGGATACGACGAGGCGAAGACGGGCGGAACATTTGTAAGGATCGGCGTAGGGACGGTGAGGAAGCCGGAAGAGCAGGCATATCGTCCGTTTGAGACATACGAGATTGTTGATCCGGGAAAGTGGACGGTTAAGAAGCATAAAGGCAGCATTGAGTTCACGCATCAGCTGCGAGGCGAAAACGGATACGCGTACGTCTATCGCAAGACGGTGAAACTAGTGAAGGGCAAGCCGGAACTGCTGCTGGAGCATTCCCTGAAAAATACAGGGCAGAAGGAGATCGATACCACGCAGTACAACCATAATTTTTTTGTGATCGACCATGAGACAGTGGGGCCGGATGTGGTGGTGAAGTTTGGGTTCGCTCCGGTGGCGACTCGTGGCTTCAAAGATCGGGCAGAGATTGTGGGGAATGAGATTCATTTTCCGCGGGACATTGAAGGCAAGAACGGAGTTTTCTCAGAGCTGACGGGGTCAAAGAATGACGTTGCCGATTACGATCTACACGTTGAAAACGTGAAGACCGGCGCGGGCGTGCACATCACCAGCGATCAGCCGCTGGAGCAGATGAACTTCTGGGCGATCAACACGGTGGCGGCGGCGGAGCCGTATATCCATTTGAAAATTGATCCAGGGAAAGAGGCACGCTGGACGGTGCGCTACGATTTCTATACTTTCGCGCCGCGCAATAAATAGCGCCTAGTGCTTTGGGGGCACCTGAACTCCACCGATCCAGACCGACTCGATTTTGCGTGTGTTGCGAATGTCGTCGAGAGGATTGGCGGTGAGCACAACAAAGTCTGCCCACTTCCCTTTTTCGAGGGTGCCGCCGTCCTTGCTGATGTTCAGAGCCTTTGCGGCTCCGCTGGTCGCAGTGACGAGCGCCTGCATGGGCGTGAGCCCGGCCTTGACTTCGTACTCAAGTTCGAGGTGCTCGAAGTAACCCTGAAAGCGGCCGGGGCCGCCCCCACCATCTGTGCCCATGGCGATGTTGATGCCGGCGTCGGAGAGAGTTTTGAGATTGTGCATCGCGACCGGGAAGTGCTCTTTGTACCACTGAGCTGAAGCATCGTTGCGAACTGCTTCCTGGTGCTTGGGATCGGACATGCGCGCGATCTCCGCAGGGTCAGCTTCCTTGAGAAAAAATGGATCGCTGAAAAATGCCGGCGTTTCGGAGTAGGTGAAGACCGCGACTTCGCGGGTTAGGGTGGGACAGTAGGAAACGTCGCGCTTCTTCATGAGGTCGATGAATTCCTGATCCACTTCCCGATCGCGAACGCTATGCGCAATGTAATCGACGCCGGCGCGGAGCACGCCCTTGGCGTCGTCAAGGTAAACAATGTGGGCGGCAGTGCGGAAGCCGTTTTTGTGGGCTTCGTCAATGACTGCCTGATAAACCTCGGGAGGCATTTTGGCGCGCGCGCCGCGGAAGTCGTCGATGCGAACTTTGACGAAGTCGGGCTTGTCGCGAATTAGCTCATCAACACTCTGGCGGGCCTGCTCAGGAGTGGTCACGGCGACCGCGCCGGGAATGACGGTTGAATCCTGAATTAACCCAGCGATGTAGAGATGAGGCGCGGTGCCGGGAGCGGCTTTGGCGTTCTGGTCGCGGAGTTCGACTTCTCTGGCTCCGCCAAGGCTTTGGACAGTGGTGAGGCCGTCGCGCAAGTAAATGCCGAGTTGGGATAAATCGTTGATGTGCCCGTGCGCATTGATGAGGCCGGGAATAATCGTCTTGCCGGTGGCGTCAATTCTCTGAACACCGCGCGGGAGTTTGACTTTTATGCCGACGGCTTCGATGCGACCGTTTCTGATGAAGAGGGTCGCGTGTTCGAGGGCCGGGCGGCCGCTGCCGTCGATAATGCGAGCCCCGACCCAGGCTTGGCCGGCGGCGGGTGGCGGTGGCTGATCGGCAGAGCGGGAGGCGGCTGCAGCGAAGAGGATGAAGCAAAGGGCAAGAGCAATGCGCGGGAGTCTATGGGTCCGCTTTGGGCTCGACATGCCTGTATTATCATACGATGATTATCCCGAATACCATTCAAATCTGAAAAATCGAGGACCTCCATGAAAACCGTTTTGATCGCCCTGGTACTGCTCGGCGGAGTAAGTGTGTTACGAGCAGCTGATCCGGAAGGATTCGCTTTGTGGAAAAACGATGCTATCCAGAAGACCGGGGACGAACTGGGGGGAAAGATCGACGACCAGAAATTCGCCTTTCAGCAGTTGGGCACTTACGACAATCACAATATTGGAATCTCGCACCGCGAGGGCGACGGCAGTGCCGAGATGCACGAAACCCAGGTGGACATCTTTTTTGTGGAAGCGGGCGAAGCGACGCTGGTGGTGGGAGGCAAGATCATCGAACCCAAGACTGCAAAGCCGCACGAGATCCGCGGAACGTCGATCGAAGGCGGAAGGACCGTGCAACTGACTTCGGGGGATATTGTGCACATCCCCGCGCAAGTGCCTCACCAGCTCAAAATCGTCCCGGGAAAGAAGTTTACGTACACGGTGGTGAAGGTTGACATAAAACAGTAATTCCGCGGAGATTTAACGCGGCAGCGTGGCGTGTTTTCTGCCGGAGGACGAAGCTGTTTGGACCGGGCCTGCGTGCTCTTCCTCTTCGAGGATGTGGGCATTGCGCTCGGCCGCAGCGAGGTGCATCTGCATAGCGCGACGGGCTTTTTCAGGGCTGTTTTCGCGGATAGCGCGATAGATGGCCCAATGCTGGCGAAGTCCGGCTTCGGGCACACCCGGCATTTCGTTAGTGCGGCGGCTGACTTCAGTCAACGGAGCGGAAATGGCTTCAAGGACCATGATCGCCAAGGGATTTCGCGTAGCGGCGGCGACAGCCTTGTGAAAGCGAACGTTGGCGTCGCCGATGCGCTGGTAAAAGTGAGCGCTGCCCTGGCGGGTGCTGCGGTCCATGCGAAGAGCGTCTTCCTGCTCGGCGAGAATGTCGCGCATGGTTTCCCAGTCCGACTCGGTTGCCTTCTCGGCGGCCAGACTGACGAGACCTAATTCGAGGACTTTGCGAAATTCGATCAAAGACTCGGCCTGCTGCATGAAGGCGGACGTCGATAGATAGTCGGCGTTGATGAGGGTGGCGTGATTGGGCTCTAGCACGACAGCGCCGATCTTGGGTTTGACGCTGATGAGCCTTAGAGATTCCAGCGATTTGATGGCTTCGCGGACGCATGTCCGGCTGACAGCAAGCTCTTCAGTCAACTGCTTTTCCGTGGGAAGGCGCTCGCCGGGCTTGACCTGTCCTTTTTTAATGAGGTCAAGAATGTAGTTGATTACCTGGGTTGTGATGGTCTGTTTACGGATCAGGCGGCTACCCTCCAGAGCAACCGAAGAGACAAGTCCCGTGGCGCTGCGTTGTGAATATCATAGCATCATTGCAAAATTTGGCTGTCTGACGAATCAAAGGCACGATCAGGGCTTGCGGGCGAAGATGGCGTCTAGCGGCGCGCCGGTAAATTTACCTTCCACGTTTCGGAAGCCCGCGGCCTCGAGCAATTCCCGGTATTCGCTGAGAGAGCGTTCTTTGCCCTCTGTGCAAACCAACATGTTGAGCGATTGAAGCTGGGCTGACGTCGGGCCGGCCTTGTCTTCATTGAGCAGCTTCTCGGCGATCAAGATACCGCCGCCTGAGGGCAGGCACGCATATATCTGCGCGAGCAGGCTGATTATTTTTTCTTCGGACCAGTCGTGAAGAATGCGTCCGAGGGCGAACAAGTCGGCTTGCGGGAGATCGTCGGTGAAGAAATCGCCGGCTGCAATTTTCACGCGATCCGAGGCGAGATCTGATTTACGAATGTAAGACTCACCGATAGCGGCTGCCTGGGGAAGGTCGAGGACGGTGGCGCGAAGCTCGGGATAAATGTCGCATGCGGCGACAGCAAGGTGTCCGGTGCCGCCGCCGAGATCAACCATATGCCGGAAGGGCGACAGGTCAAACGCGTGGACAACCTTCGGCGAACTGAGCAGGCCGAAGCCATGCATGCCGTGCAGGAAAGTTTCTTTGGCTTCCTGAGTGCGGAAAAACTGATCAAAGATCGGCCCATCGACGCCAAACACCTGCTGCCACCGTGGAGTGCCCTCGCGAATGGCGTCTTCGAGGCGGTGCCAGAGCCGGAACAGGACGTCGTTGGAATAAAGGATGTATCCGGTAAGCGACTCCTCGCTGGAGCGGCAGAGATAAGTGCTGGCGACGGGTTCGTTTTCGTACAGATTCTGGTTGCGGCGGAGAACTTGCAGATTTACGCAAGCGTCGAGCAATCGCTGAAGAGGCTCGGCTTTGAGTCCGAGCGCTGCGGCGAGGCTGGAATGGTCGCTGGGAATCTTTTCCAGGAAATCGAAGACACCAAGGGAGACCGCGGCGAACATTACTTTGGAGCGGCGAAAGGCTTCGATGAGATCGAGGACGGGAGCGGGATCCGTGGAGTTCATTTCGCGCCTACATTATTTATCCGCAGAGGGCGCAGAGAAAAGCACCGCTGAATCTTGCCGGACAATTCAGCGCCGCGCAAAAGTTCAGAGTTCATGTGGGTCTGGATCAAAAAGCATTTAACCGCAAAGGCCGCAAAGTAAGCACGAGTAAAAGACGATCAGGACCATTAACCGCAGAACGCAAGGGCCGCAAAGAAAAACGCGGCTCTAAGGCTTAGGACGTTGCCAGTTCGAACTTGCGCACGGCTTCTTTTCCGTTAGTCACGCGGCCGAGTCCGGTATTGGTTTTGGCACGTTCAAGTTTGTAGCCGAGGCGTTTGAGTATCGGAGCGAGCACGTTTTCCTGCCCGTCCTCGTCGCAGCGGGTGCTTACGCCGAGGGCCACAACGGTGTTGATCTGTTTTTCGACTTCGTGAACCAAATGGATGACTTCCTCCACGCGATCAACGGTAACTTTGATTTCAACAATTGCGGAGAGAACTTTTTCGTCGAGCAGGTCTTCAGCCAGAGTTCCTGTGGCAACGTCGCTCATCAAGAGAGTCAAAGGATTTTTTTTCTCGAATGGAATGTTGGCAGCGGCGAGAGCCCGGGTCATGACCTGGATGTCGCGGAACCAGACGCCGACGCCGGGACGGCCGAACTCGATGGTAAAACCGACTTCCCCGCGCTTCACGCGATCGGTGACGTCATTAGTCTTGACTTCTTCCGTACCACGCCCTTGCACGCCAGTGGATTCGTGAGTGGCGCGGGGATCGGAGAACGCGCGGCGGACTACACGTGGCCAGACGAGTTCATCGGGTTCGAAAGCGGCGGTGGGGCAGACATCGGGCTCGGGATCAAACCGCAGACGCGCCATCTGGAAAAGCTTGCGGATGCTGCGGACAAAGGTGGGGTTCAGGTGCTCGGTGCTGAGGCCGTTGAAACAGGCGTAGCATTCGACGCATTCGTTTTGGTCAATGGTGGCGCGGTTCAATACGGAATCGACGTAGATGGCGCCCATGGGGCAGACGTAAACGCAATTTCCGCAGGCAACACATTTATCCGGATTGATCTTCATGGGACAGGGTGGCGGTCCACCGATTCGTCATATGATAGCACCAGCAAGTTTAATGTCGAGTGAAGGGTTGGTCGAACTGGTAGACGAGACAACCTAAGTGATCTTATTACTCGCGTCAAGACCCAGGCTCAGAACAGCGCCGAGAACGCAGAGCACCGAACAAACCAGGAACGGCATATTCCAGCCGTAGAGGCCGACGAAGTAAGCAAGCAGAACAGGAGAGACGGCGCTGCCCAGATTGCCAAAGGTGTTCATGACGGACGCGATGGAACCAGCATACTCGCCGCCAATATCGAGGGGGATGGCCCAGGCGACGCCCACCGTGACTTCAAGTCCGAAGACTGCCGCGCACGAATAAAGAACCGAAGCACTCGAACTGGATGTGTAGGTCGCAGGAATAATAGAGATTGCGGCGATCACAAATCCGATGAATGCGACGGTGCAGCGGGCAAGCTTGAGATTATCGAAGTGCCGTGCAAAACGATCCGAAACCGTACCGCCAAGCAGGTCTCCAGCGGCGCCGGCGAGCAGCGGCAGGCTGGCGTAAAAACCCATCTGGGTGAGATTGAATCCGCGATGCTCGTTGAGATATTTCGGGAACCAGTCGAGATAGATGTCGATGCTATAGCCGTAGCAGAAATACATCAGGGACAAAGTCCACATTGAAGAACTGCCGAGAATGCGCCGCCACGGAACCGCCTGAGCACGAGCGGCGCGAGGGCCGATGGAGTTTTCGATCAGATCGCGCTCGGCGGAGTCGGTCTGGAGGTGCTGGGCAGGCGTGTCGCGGTAATACCAGTACCAGACAGCCGACCATCCGAGGCCCAGAAATCCGAAGAGTAAAAAAGGTGCGCGCCATCCGAAGCGAAGCATCAGGAACACGACCAGTGGGGGAGTAAGGGCCGCGCCCAGGCGGGAAGCAGCGTGAGTCAATCCCTGCGCAAAGCCGCGCTCAGTGGTGAGCATCCAACTGGACAGCGAACGTGTAGCGATGGGAAAGGCGCCAGCTTCGCCGACTCCGAAGAAGAAGCGGCAGATCCCCATCGAGAGGGCATTCCAAGTGAAAGCTGTTAGAGAAGTGAAGGCCGACCACCAAACCACGACGAGCGAGAGAGCGCGACGTCCTCCGATGCGATCGCCGAGCCAACCGCCGGGAATCTGAAAAAAGGCGTAGCCCCAACGGAAGGCGGCGAAGATCCATCCGATGGTGATCATGGAAAAGCCGAGGTCGTGCTGAATGACCGGAACCGCAGAGGCGAGATTGACGCGGTCCATATAGGTGAGCATGTAAGCGGCGACCACAAGCCCGAGCACTACATGACGCGCGTGGGTGGGACGAGATGAAGCTGGCCGTCCGGCGCTGGGTGAAGCGGTCATTGAAAGAGTGCGCTGGTTTCGAGCGCTCATTGCAGACTTCGAACACTACAGCCGGTCACGTGTGAATCAGAACTGGAGCTTGTCCTTTTTGGTTTCAATGGCGCCGGCCTGAACTCCGGGAACACCGGCGAGATCGTGCCAATCTTTAAACTTTCCGTTCTTGTCACGGTAAGCAACGATGGCCCGGCTCTGCTGCGATGAGAGATTGAGCACTGCCGCCAACTCAGCGGCGGTGGCCTGGTTCACGTTGACCATCTGCTCGGCGCTCTTGGCGGCTGCGGCCGATGCTTTGACTGCTGGAAAATTCTTCGCCAGATAATCGACGACAACGTCAATCTCGTCATCATCGAGATCGGCGCCGCGTGAAACCATCTGATCTACCAGCGCGGACCACTGATCTTTCGTGGCGCGCTTTGAAGTGACAACCTTGAGGGCGTGGCAATGAGAGCAGGATCGTTGGACGATGGCTTTTCCCTTGCCCGGAGGCAGCGGACGGACAGCGGTGGAAGCAGCAAGATAAAGGACGAGAACGGGAGCTAACATAGTCTCAATTTACAGGAGCAAGCAAAGTGCGCTCAACGGCTCGCATACTCGGCAGCCGGTTCGTATTGCGTGGGCTTGCTGCTCAGGCCGAGCATCTTGCGGGCTTCAGCGGGAGTAGCAACGGCGCGGTTCAGTTCGTGCGCAATACGAACCGCGCGCTGAACCAGCTCGGCGTTGCTCTTTGCTTTCCGCCCACGAGCGTAATAGACGTTGTCCTCAAGGCCGACGCGCACGTGCCCTCCCATTAGAGTCGCGAGAGTAGTGAGCGGAAGTTGAAACTGGCCTATGGCCGAGCAGAGCCATAGAGAGTCCTTCGGAACGTCTTTCAAAATCTGAATAACATTTTCAACGGTCGGGAAACTGCTGGTCTGGTAACCCATCACAGTTTGAATCCAATAGGGTTTTTCGAGCAGGTCGTGCTCGATCAGATCACGCAGCACCCAGGCGCAGCCGGGGTGATAAAGCTCGAGTTCGGGCTTGATGCCACGGCGCTTCATCTCGGAGGCGAAGTCGCGAATCTGACCGTAGGTGAACGGTATGCATTCATCGATATCGAGAGCGGGACGCGGGAACGGCAGCGGCGACCGGCGCTCCTTCAATTTGAATTGGCTCATGTCAGGCGCAAGATTCAGGGACGCCACTTCGGGGCCGGCGGCCAGAGATGATTTGCGTTCTTCCATGGTCATGCCGGGACCGGCGCCGGTGGTGGCATTGATGATTATGTCGGGACTGCTTTGTCGAACCTTTCCGAGGACTTCGCGCCAGGTTTCGGGATCACGCGCCCCCTGGGTGAGGTTGCGCGGATCGCGGGCGTGAATATGGACCATGGAAGCGCCAGCTTCGTACGCAGCCCGGACGGATTCAGCGATTTCATCGGCAGTTTCGGGAATAACGTCGTTGGCCTCTTTGCCCTGGATGCCGCCATTGCAGGCCACACAAATAATGAGGGGAGGCATTCCGGAACGAACGCGCTCCATGAATTCGTAGCTGTTGGTGTAATCGAAATCGGGGGGAAGTTGGGATTTGAGATCGGACATGAAGCACCTTAGCGGCGCAAAGCAGATGCAAACTTTGCGCCGGAAAATAAACGGCCCCCCGGCCGAAGCAAGCGGGCACAGGCAAATTGACCTCTAGAGCTAATCGAGGCAGCCGTTTGGCGGCAAGCGAAATTGTACGAAATGATTCGTGAAAGCGGAAAGCGCGGCTGTGACGAAGAATGTATTGATTGTGTGCATTGCTGAGGTGTAGTCTGCGGCGAAGCCATGAGCACGAATCTCAGTGCGAACCTGAACGCAGTGATTCCGACGTGGACAGCGAGTGACCGCCTGGATTCGTGGAAGGAAATTGCAACCTACCTGCGGCGGGAAGTGCGCACGGTACAGCTCTGGGAAAAGAAGGAAGGGTTGCCGATCCACCGGCATTTTCACCAGCAACTGGGCAGTGTTTACGCGTTCCGGACGGAGATTGACCGGTGGAGACGGGAGATTTCGAGACACCGCAGTCCGCTGAATGAGACGGAAGGCGCCGCCCCGGTGGCAGGCGATCGGACCGCGATCCGGGTACTGCCGCTCACGAATCTGCAGGACAACGCAGCATGGAATGAGTTGTGCTGCATGGTAACGGCGAAGGCGGTAGCAGAACTGCAGCGGTTGAATCCCGAGGGATTTGAGGTGGTGGTGGGCGAGCCTGATTCCGAAAATCAGGAAACGGGCTACTCATTGCGCTGGTCTGCGGAACGGGATGGAGCCGCGCTGAAAATCTCGGCGGAACTTTTATGCTTGGGGAAGGTGGAATGGTCGCAGGTTTATCAGGCGGAGAAGAAGGACTGGGACAACGCGCCGCAGCAGATCGCGCAGCACATTTCGCAGTGCTTGTGGTTGAAGATAGTCTATCGCCCGCGGCCAGTTGCGCCCGAACGGCGGCGGCAGGAGATGAAGGCGCGTGAGGCGTATCTGAAAGGACGGTATTTTTGGGAGCAGCGCAGCGAGCTCGGCCTGAAGCGGGCGGTGCAGTTCTTTAAAGCTGCGATTCACGAAGACCCGGGGTTCGCGCTTCCCTACTCAGGGCTGGCGGATTCGCTGACGCTGCTGTCGTTTTATGAGATCGTGGCGTCCTCGCAGATCATGCCTGCGGCGCGCAAAGCGGCGCAGAAGGCGGTGGAACTCAATCCTGATCTGGCGGAAGCGCACGCATCGCTGGCGGATGTCCTGCTGCATTTTGATCGCGACTGGCAAGGCGCGGAGTATGAGTACAGGCGCACGATTCAGTGCAATCCAGGGTATGCGTTAGGGTATCACTGGTACTCCAACCTGCTGGCTGCACGCGGGCAGCATGATGCAGCGCATGTAGCAATCATGAATGCGCTGGAGATCGATCCGGTTTCGATCATCACCCTGGTATGGGCGGGAGTGACATCATATCTGGCGCGGCAGTTCGACGAAGCCATCAGACATTATCGAAGTGCGCTGGAACTAGCGCCTGATTTCGTGTGGGCGCATATGTACCTGGCACAGGCGCTGGAGCAAAAGGGTGATCTGACAGAAGCGCTGAAAGAATTTGAAGCTGCGATCCGGCTGGCCCGGGGAAGTTATTGCGTGCGAGCAATGAAGGCGCACACGCACGCGCTGGCGGGAGACAATGTTTCGGCGCGGGAGATGCTGCGAGACCTGAGAACAACCACTTCGCCCGGCCGTCTGCCGTCGTACGATATTGCGGCAACATATGCGGCCCTGGGTGAGCCGAACCGCATGATCGCATGGCTGAATCGAGCGTGCTACGAACGAAACATGAAGCTCTTCACTCTCCCGCAGGACCCGCGTTTCGATTCCTTCCGGCGTCGAGATGATTTCAAGGAGATCGTCGCGCAAATTGGTCTGGCGCGGGTGTAGCTGCACTTGCCTGATCCATTTTTCCTTCCAAAACCTAATTCACAATGGGACCTCCAAGTACAGCAAGTGCAAGAGCGCCGGCCTTCGACAAGACGTCAGACTCTGCGGCTAGCCAGAGGCTGAGCCGCTCGCTCGGGCTGTTTGATTCCACGATGATTGTGGCGGGGTCGATGATCGGGTCGGGAATTTTTATTGTTGCGGGCGAGATGGCGCGAGAAGTTGGAAGCAGTGGCTGGCTGATGCTGAGCTGGGTCGTGGCCGGAGTTCTCACGGTCGCAGCGGCGTTGTCCTACGGAGAACTCGCGGCCATGATGCCGCAAGCCGGAGGGCAATACGTCTATCTGCGGGAAGCCTATTCGCCACTGTGGGGATTTTTGTATGGCTGGACGCTGTTTCTGGTGATCCAGACGGGGACGATTGCGGCATCGTCGATCGGCTTCTCGCGCTATCTGGGCGTGCTCTGGCCGAAGATTTCGGAGAGCAATTACATCGTTCCGCCAATCCACGTTTTGCCGGGCTATGCGGTGTCGCTTTCAACGGCGCAGCTGACTGCATTGACCGTGATCGCATTTCTCACATGGACAAACATGAAAGGGTTGAAGTACGGCAAAGGTGTGCAGAACGTCTTCACTTCAATGAAGATTGGATCGCTGTTGGCGGTGATCGGGATTGGGGTGCTGATCGGGTGGCGAGCGGCGGTGGTGAAGGCGAATTTCGGACACACGTGGAGGCCGGAGAGCGGCTCGAACACGTGGGTGACCCTACTGGTTGGGCTGTGCGTAGCGCAAATTGGCGCGCTATACGCGGCAGACGCATGGAACAACATCACATTTACTGCCGGAGAGGTGCGGAACCCGGCGCGAAATATTCCGCTTTCGCTTACGCTGGGGACAGGAATCGTGATCGTGCTTTACGTGCTGGCGAATTTTGCCTACGTGGTGGTGCTGCCGTTCAGCGAAGTGCAGCACGCTCCGTCCGATCGGGTGGCATCGGCGATGATGCAGGCAATTTTCCCATCAATGGGGGCCGCGCTGATTGCGGTTGCGATCATGATCGCCGCATTCGGATGTATGAACGGAATGATTCTCTCCGGAGCGCGGGCCTATTATGCCATGGCGCTGGATGGAGTTTTCTTCAAGCCGGCGGCGGTACTGAATCAGGCTCATGTCCCGAGCAAGGGATTGCTGATGCAGGGTATGTGGGCGGTAGTGCTGCTGAGCATCAGAACCTACGATTCTGAGACCGGGAAATACGGGAACCTCTATAGCAACCTGCTGGATTACATTATTTCCGCGGCGCTGATCTTCTACATTCTGACCATCGCGGGAGTCTTCCGGCTTAGGATAACGAGGCCCAACGCCGAGAGACCCTACAAAGCCTTGGGATATCCCTTTGTGCCGGCGCTCTACCTGATTAGTGCGACGGTGATTCTGTTCGTTCTGTTTGTGTACCGTACCGCGACTACCATTCCGGGTGTGATCATTGTCCTGATTGGTGTGCCGGTTTACTTTGGGTTCAAATATGCGGCGGGGCGGCGCGACGCTTCCTCAGAATCCATTCATCGGTAGACCACTCACTTCCACTCAACTGAAAAGAAGAGACTGGCGATTTTCGGCCCCCGATTCGTGCGTCTAGCGATTATGAAATTTTCAAGCACAATCGGGCCTGGATCGAGTCACGGCGCGAAATGTGGCTTGACAGTCATCGTATGGTTGTATTATATGACAAATACCTTGTAGACCCGAATGTCGTTTGAGTCCGCAGGCCCGAGCGCAGGTGATGGTTTTTAGAGTGCAATCCAGCGTATTCAGCGGTGAAGTTTCCGAGCAGCAGGTTTCGCACTATTTCGCTTGTTGGGCAATACAAAAGTGATATCGTCGCACAAATTGTGAACACGAAGGGGGTCGCGTATGCAGCGTCGTGCGTACTTTTTTCTGAGCGTTTCGGTGCTGGTTCTGCTGGGCACCATCAACCTGCTGGCCGACGTCACCGGATCCATTCAAGGGTATGTTCGCGATAGTTCCGGAGCCGTTTTGGCGGGCGCGCGGGTCACGGTCACAGAGGTTGCGACCAACCAGAAGCGCGAAGGCACGACTGACAGCCAGGGCGCGTACACATTTTTGGCTTTGTCTCCCGGACATTACCAAATCGTCGCAAGCGCAAGTGGCTTTCGCGAAGCGACACTGAGAGATATCGACCTGAAGGTCAACGACCAACTGCGTTACGATTTGACAATGGTAGTTGGCGGAACGCAAGAGATCGTCTCTGTCGAAGCCAACGCGGTTCAGGTGCAGACGGTGAGCACGGCGCTCGGCACTACCGTCGAGTCGCAGCAGATCGTAGCGATGCCACTCAACGGACGCTCTTACCTCGATCTGCTGTCCTTGCAGCCTGGGGTTGCTCCTGTAAACACGAACGGAGGCTATTCCGATCGCAGCCCCGCCTCTGGACTCTACACTTCGTCTGGGAATGTGTCGACCGACGGACAACCGGAATGGGCCAATGCCTTTCTCGTAAATGGCGCCGAGGTAAACGAAACCAAGAACATGGGCGCCGGACTGATTCCAAACGCCGACTCGATTGCTGAGTTTCGTCTGCTCACCAACAGCTTCAGTGCTGAGTACGGCAAGTTCAGCGGGTCCGTCATGAACACGGTGACGAAATCCGGAACCAACAGCTTCCATGGAACCTTGTTCGAGTTTTACCGCAACAACGGCATGGATGCGACCAGTTATTTTGATCCAACCAAATCAGAATTAAAACGGCATCAGTTCGGCGGCGTTGTTGGTGGTCCGATCTGGAAGGACAAACTCTTCTTCTTTACGGACATTCAACAGACCCGGCAAGTGGCGGGCTCAAGTACCGGCGTTTTGCAAGTCATGACCGACGACGAGCGCAATGGGATATTTCCCGATACCGCGCTTACCGGCACGGTTCAAGGGGCCGCCTGGGCACAAACGCTGACCAGCCGTAACCCCGGCGGCGGCACAATCACCGCGGGTACTCCGTATAACCAGATCGGCACTCCCGTGATTACGGGAGGGGTACCTGGCCATGATCTCTCTGCGTATATCGATCCGATCACTGCAGCGACCTTGAACTTCATACCACCATCGAATCTGCCTGGCGGTCAATACTCTGACTCAAGCCATAGTGGGCAGCTCATCGACACGAACATGTCGCAGCGGATCGATTTCATCAATCACATGACCGGCGACTGGTCGTTTTATTACCATTACGACGATGCAACTGCCACCGATCCGATATACCAGCAGGCATACATGGGCATCACGGACGTGCCTGGATTTCCAGTTTCGGTGCCCTCGCGCAATCAGTTGTTCACGATGAGCGATACGAAGACCATCGGGAGCAATTCAGTGAACGTGGCGCGCATCCAGATTTTCCGAACGGCTACCCGGACCGCGCAACCCTCGGCCAGTTCGAAAATTTCCAGTTACAACCAATTCGGCTTCAACACCGATCCAACGACAGGCGGCTTGATCAACACCGGTACCCCCGGATACGACTCCTCCTTGCCGTCCATGTTTTTCAATACCTTCGCGGTTGGCAACAACTGGCTGAATCTTTATCAGCCGGACACAACTTACGGCGTAAGCGATACGTTCAGCAGGATCATGGGCGCTCACTCGCTGAGCTTTGGGGGCGATTTCCGCTATTACCAGCTGAATGTTCGTAATGAATGCGGGCCCAACGGATACTTTCAATTCAGCGGGAATGAAACCGGGACGGACCTCTCGGATTATTTCGTAGGAGCTCCTGGGGGTTTCGTTCAGTGCTCTGTCCAGCTTCTCGATAACCGTACACGTTACGGCGGCCTGTTTGTTTCCGATACGTGGAAGGCAAGGTCGAATCTCACCGTCAACCTCGGTCTGCGTTGGGACATTGCACGCCCCTGGAGCGACGTCTACGGTCGGTTGACGACCGCGGAACCGGGAGTGCAATCAGTGAAGTTCCCCGACTCACCTCCCGGTAACGTTGTGCCGGGCGATCCTGGTGTTTCGAGCACAATTTCGCCGACACCCTACAACAACTTCGCACCCCGCATTGGCCTGGCCTGGGCGCCTTCAGGCGGAATCTGGGGCGAGAACAAGACAAGCATTCGGGCTGCATACGGCATCTACTATCTAGGCGCCGCAGACAACGGAAACTTCGGCATCATCGGCGATGCACCGTGGGGCTTGTACTGGGCCTCGCCCGCGCCCACCGAATTTGCAAGTCCGTACATAACCAGAGCGAGTGGTGTCACCCAGGGACAACACTTCCCTTTTACCTTCCCGTCGGGACCAGGGCCGTTCCCGAACTTCTTGTTCGGATCGTTAATGCCGCTTTATTTGCCGGGATACTACAACCACAACAAGACTCAGATGGCCGAGCACTATAACGTTTCGATCCAACGCCAGCTTGACAAGTCAACTGTCCTGACCGTGGCCTATGTCGGCACGCAAGGGCATCATATTCAGCGTGGCCAAGACATACTCTGGGGCGATGGCGCACTTTGCCAGTCGCTTTCGGCTGCAAACCCTCAGCCATGCGGTCCGAGCGGTGAAGGGAACGTCTATACGCAGGGTGGCCAGACCTACTATGGCTCCTTCACAGGTCTTATCAATAACCAGGCAATCAGCCCGAACTACCACAATTCCGCCGGAGGCCCGGTTGTGGCCTTCGCTTCGGCGACTTACCTGATCAACGCGGCAAACTCGAACTACAACTCGCTGCAGGTTTCCGCGGAGCGGCGGGCACGTGATTTGACGTTCCTAGCCAGCTACACCTACGCGCACTCGTTGGATAGCTACTCGGCGAAGTACGATCCGCGCGATCCTTCTCGCAACTACGGACCTTCAACCTTCGACATGCGCCATAACCTGGTGCTTAGCTACAACTGGGACCTGCCGTTTGAGAAAGCCTTCGGCTCGCGCCGGATTACCACCGGGTGGCACCTAACCGGAATCAGCCGCTTCAATTCTGGAACTCCGATCAGCCTGAAGGGCGGCGGGGATTGGGCGTTGACTAACATTGGTCTCGACTATCCAAACCAGGTGGGGTCGATTCAGAAGTTCGATCCGCGTAAACTTCAGGTTCTTGGTTCCAACCTTGTGCCAAGTCACTACTACTTCAATCCGGAGGCCTTCGCCAGCAATATCGTAAGTTGCGGTGGTGCGGTTGCTTATGAGGCGTGCGGCGTAACCGGCAGTGCGAAGCAATACTCCTTCAGCGGTCCCGGAGCAATCACCACGGACGCGGGGCTGGAGAAAGACACAAAGCTTACCGAAAGCACCGCTCTGAACGTGCGGTTCGAAATGTTCAATGTTTTCAACCACACGAACTTCTTGTCCAGCGGCGTGAACGGAAACCCTAATAGCACAAGCCAGTTTGGTGTGGCTACGACGGCGGCACAGGGCCGCGTCGGGCAGATCAGCGCAAAGTTCGTGTTCTAAAGTCGCCACCCCCCAACGCGAATACTCCGGCGAGAGCTCAGGGGATGCGGGAAATCGCATCTCCTGTTTCTTTTTTGACGTACGCGGCCCTAAGAGCCGCTCTTCCACGATTTACTTTACTGGATAACGCAACCGAGACTTTCCGCCGAGGATTTTCTTGAAATCGAGCGCGAGCGCGTCGAGTCCTTGCTGAGGCGACGTCTGGTTAGACACGATCTCGAAGAGGCGCTGAACCGCAGCTTGTGTCATCTGGTCGGATTCAGGAACAGTGGGCTTGGGGATGCCGACAGGAATGCTGTCAAGAAACCTTGGCGTGTAGGGCAGCGCTTTGATTACGGGATTATCGTAGGTCGCGCGTCGAACCGAAAAATTGCCGTGTAGCGTTTGCGCGTCCTGAACCTGCTGCGACATTGCCCATTCAAGAAATTCGTAAGCTTGGCGTGAATGCTTCGACCCGGAGACGATCAGATAGGTCAATCCTTCCAGTTGGCTGAACGGCTTCCCCGTATTTGAAGGAATAAGACTGTAGCCGATCTTCCCTGCCACTTTCGAAGCGGTTGGGTTTTCGAGAAACGGCACCTGGTCGTTCCACAAAAGACCCATGAAGACGTGTCCCTGCTCAAGCGCGCTTTGCGCTTCATTCCAGCCGTAGGTCAGAGTATCAGGCGGGCTGAAGGCGATCGCTTTGAGATATTGCTCAGTGGCCGCGACATTTTGCGGCGAGTTGACCACGATGTCCCCATATTGCCAGCCATGCGGCGCGTCGAGGATATTGCCACCGAACGAATAAATCAGGTTCAGCCACTCGTACCAGAGTGCAAGGCTCGGCTTCCCCTGAATGTAGGTTCCATAGAATTGCTTGTCGGGACGGTTGAAAAACTCCGCGAGTTCTAAATACTCAGGCCAGGATGTGGGCGGCCGGAGTTCGTGGTGAAAGCGGTCGCGAAAAGCACTCTGGTTCGCGCGATCCTCGATTAAATCTTTGCGGTAACAAAGGTAAGTGGTCAGCGCGGTGAAGGGATACCCGTAATAGTGGCCGTTGTACGAACTGAGTTCGGTCCACCAATTCGGAAACATCTGGCTTTCTGGCGTGAAGCTGGAATCATGCACGGAAGGATCACGAAGAAAAGAATCGATCGGCTGCACTTCCCTCTTCGCGACGAGAGTGCCGAGAAGGCGATGGCGCACGACGATGATGTCGTAAGCGGGACTGGACGTCTCACGAGTCCGGTCCAGATCGCTCATGATGCTGCGATCGTTCTTGAAGACGACTTCGACATGAATTCCAGTCTGGCGTTCGAAGGCGGGAAGAAGGCCCGTGCTACTCAGCGACTTCAGAAACCATTCGTCTCCAGCAAGCCGGAGAGTGATGGACTGCTGCTGGGCAATAGCGTGCAGCGATAAGAGAAAGAGAAGCAGAAACACACGCGAAAGGATTTTCATGTTCGTCGAAGGTCTGTTCAGAGCGGCAGCAAACACGAAAGACGCGGCCGCTCCGTGCGAGTTACTTCTTAATCGAGTTACTGGAGAACCACAAGAACTTGACCGGCCGATCACCGGCGTTGATGTTGGAGTGAGTCATTGATTGATCGGGACGGATCATGTAGGCCATGCCGGGATGTTGCACCCGGAGCTCGGTACCGATGAACGCAAAGCTGTCACCGTCAATCGCCGTCCAGATCTCTTCCTGCCCTGGATTGTGCGGGTGCGGCTCGCCCATGGTCATAGGATTGACGTCCACGGTGATGAGGTCGCCGATGGTGGCGAGGCCGTCGGTACGCGAGAACAGATCACGCACCACGTGCGCCCAATGCCCAGAGGCACCGGGTAGAGTATAGGGCGACGCGGCCATCGGTGTGCGCACGGGCACCCGAGCTTCGTCCGCGACCAGCATGGATTTAGCGGGAACGAAGCCGTCGGGGACGGGTTCGCTGACCACGTACATGGTGAGATCAGAGTCCCCGGTGTTGGACATGGTGAACTCAATGTTTTCGGGGATGAAGACAGCAATGTCTTTATGAATTGCGGCCGTCTTGCCGCCTGCTGATACCTCTCCAGTGCCGCCAACAACGTAGAAGACGTTCTGCTCGCGATTGAGCGTCGTGGGCGTGGTGACGTTGTGCGGCTGGAGACGGCCGTAGGCGAGATAGTTTATGGCTTTGAGAATCGCGCCGGGCTCGGGTGGAGCATAGTTGTCGCCGCGCGTCAGGATGTCCCGCAGTACAAGAGATCCGTAGGCATGGCGGGGCATGGATTTTCGCCAGTCACCGATGAACATGTCGATGCGACGGTCTTCAGGATCGCGATCGCGCTGATATCGGACGTCGCCGGGGCCATCGAAGCTGTTTCCGCCCGCGCTGGGAGTGGTGACGGGCGGCTTGGCCGCAACCTTCTGCGAGGACTGAGGGGCGGCGGGCAGAGCCGTGATGCTGAAAAATGAAAGCGCTAAACAAACGGCATTGCGGGAAAGGAATGATTTCTTCTTTTCTAAACTATTCATTGGTTCCCTCGTTTTTATGATTGCGTTGAGTTTGCGAACCTAGACTCTATTTGGCTGCCGCCCAGGCGAGGCCGTCCGCGCCTTTGCCGGCGTCGATCATGGTTTTCACCGTCCAGTCCGCGGTATTGATGGCTGCAACTTTGGCACTCTGGTCGCAGGAGACGTAGGCAGTCTGTCCGTCGGGAGAGATCAAGACCTCCTGCGGCTTGGTCGGAACATCGATCGTGTGCGCGACCTGCATGGATCTGAGGTCAATTACGCCAACTTTATTAATAAGAGGCAGAGCGATAACCAGCCACTTGCCGTCCGGCGTAGGAGCAGAGCCGTAGCCGAGGCCGGGCATGGGAATCCAGGTTTTGATCTTGTTGTTCGCGGTGTCGATGACTGCAAGTTGCGGCTTGGTGACGTCGGAGGTGAACACAAGTTTGTCGTCCACAGAGAGCGAAATGCGCTGAATCTGCGGCGAGACGTGAATGATCTCGAGGGTTTTGCGCGCGTCGAGATCGAGAACAGAAACCGTACCCGGACCAACATTGGCCGTGTAAGCGCGATGGCCGTCGCGGGTAATCGTAAACATGTGCGACTGCTCTTGTCCGGTGGGAACGCTGCCAATAATCTTCAGCGTCTTGGGATCGATAATAGTGATGGAATTTTCGAGTTCGGTCGAGACATAGAGCATTCCGTTCTTGGGGCCGAGAAGCGGGCAGTGCGGGCGCACACCTTTGCCGAAATCGAGATTGCCGACTACCTTGTGTGAGGCCAGGTCGATCACGACCATATTGCCGCCGTCGGTGCCGGGCATTCCAACGCCTGAGTTTCCGTAGATCGGAACATAGGCGAGCTTGCCGTCACGCGAAACGATGACCTCGTGTCCGGTAATGCCGCCTTCGGGCACTTCGGCAATCTGCTTCCCCGTAGTGACATCGATAATGCCGAGAGCACTGTCGCCTTTGTTGGCAACGACCACCATTCCTTTGGGCGCAGAGGCGTGCACGGAATGGAAGCCTATCAAACCAAGAACGAAGATGGCGAGAAGCGGCAACAATATCCACGACGAAAGTCGCATGGGAGGCTCCGTAAAAACAGTTCAAGTGCGTTCAACGAATTTTATCCCTGACAGTAACAAGGACATTGACAGCGGAGGCAATTATATTATGATATGAGCCATGAAAACCACCCTGCAAATGCTTACCGCAGTATTCATTTTTGTGGCTGCAATCCAACTTCAAGCCCAAATGCCCGCGGGCGGCTTTGCGGGCAATTGGAAGGCGAATTTCGAGAAGTCGAAGTTTCCCGGGCCGCCACCCAAGGTGGACGAGTGCAGAGTCGATCCCGATGGCACGGTGACGGTGAATGAGATCAACTCCGAGGGCAAGAGCCTTTCATGGCATTACACGCCGGTTCCGGGGAAGGCTGTCTCTCTGGTGGGTCGCGACGGGAAGGTGACCGTGAAGAAGATGAACAGCCATAAGAATGAGCATATCTGGGACTTTAATGGCCGTACGGCGAAGAGTACCGCAGTTTTATCTGCGGACGGCAAGACGACCACCTTCACGATGGACGGAACCGATAAGGACGGTAAGCCGTTCCATGAAGAAGTGGTGTACGACAAACAGTAAAGGGCCAACGACAGCTTTCTAAAGAGGACCCCTGCGGGGGCCTTTTTTATTGCGGAGTGTTTGGCATGGAACATCTTGCCCCCCAACTTCAAAATCTTTAACCGCAAAGATCGCAAAGGACGCAAAGAAAAGCGGTTGATTTCGTGAGGTGCATTTGGTCCTGCGCTTCGCTCAGGATGAAATGGAGGGCGCTTCGCTGTGGATGGCGCTCAAGGCAGGGCGAAGGCGATCACGGCGTCGCTGGACGACGGATCATAGAAAGTGCCGCCGGTGTCGGTGAGAACGACATATTGCTTGCCGTTCTTGCCGAGAAAAGTCATGGGGACGGTGTAGGATCCGGTCTCAAGCTTGGTTGACCACAATTCCTTTCCAGTCGCGGCTTCGAAGGCGCGGAAACGCTGATCGCGGGTGGCGGCGATGAAGAGAAGCCCGCCGGCGGTGGTGATCGAACCGCCGAAATTCAGAGTGCCGGTGCCAAGAATGCCTTTGGCCTCGAGTTCTTCGTCGGTACCAAAAGGAATTTTCCAGGCGATATCGCCGGTATTGACGTTGATCGCGTACAACTCACCCCACGGCGGTTTCTGACAAGGCCAGAACTTGTCGTTGTTCCAGAAGCGCGCGTACATGCCCCACGGACTGCTGCGATCGTAAGGAGGATCGGGGGCGTCTTCGTTCTTGCTGATTTTTCCGACGTCGCCGAGATCGACGGTGTTCAGGAACAGATATCCGAGATCGGGGTTGTAGGACATGCCGGGCCAGTTAGTGGTGCCGATGGTCCCGGGAAAAACGATGGTGAGTTTGGTGCCGTAATGAGTGTAAGGTCCGCCACTGGCCATGCCGCCTTCGGTGGCCATCAAGTCGGTGCAGAACTTTTTCTGTTCGGGAGTTACGTCGGCAATTTCATCAGGGCTGAAGCTATGGCGGCCGATGGGCGGCGGCTTTAACGGGAACGGCTGCGTGGGCCAGCCGGGTTCACCGGGGACATCGCTGGCGGGAACCGGGCGTTCTTCCACGCCAAAGATCGGTCTACCATTCGTGCGATCAAGAATAAAGATAAGGCCAAATTTGCCGGTAACAGCCACTGCTGGAATCTTGGTGCCATTCTGATTGATATCCATTAAAACCGGGGCGGATTCGAGGTCGTAATCCCAAGTGTCGTGATGGACAGTCTGAAAGTACCAGACCAGCTTTCCGGTGTCGGCGTTGACCGCGACCAGCGAGTTTCCGAAAAGGTTCTGGCCTTTGCGGTCGGCGGCGTAGAAGTCGGGGGTGGGCGAACCGAAAGGAAGGAACAGCAGGCCGCGTTCAACGTCAACGCTCATGAATCCCCAGACGTTGGTGCCCGAGCGATTTTTCCAGGCGTTTGCTTCCCAAGTGTCATTCCCGGTTTCGCCCGCATGGGGAACGGAGTGGAAGCGCCAGACGAGCTTGCCGGTATGCGCGTCGAAAGCACGGACATCTCCGGAAGCGCCAGACGCCGGGGCTTCCTGCACCTGGCCACCCACCATGACGAGGTTCTTATAAATGGTTACGGGAGAAGTGACATCGTATTGAGCGTCGGGGAAACCGTTGAGAACATCCTTTTTAATGTCCTCCGAGCCATTCAGTCCGAAGCCGACGGTGGGCTTGCCGGTTTTGGCATTGAGCGAGATCAGACGCGCGTCCGAGGTGCCAAAGATGATTGAGGCGGGAGTGCGTTTGTCACCCGGCCAATAGGCCACGCCACGCCCGGCGGGCCGGCCATGCAGGAGCTTGTAGCCCCACAATTCTTTGCCGGTCTCGGGTTCGAGGGCCACAACCGAGTTGTAGGGCGTCGGCATGTAAAGCACATCATTCACCACTATAGGTGTGGCTTGAGAGGAGCGGCGACCGCCGCCGCGGCTCACCCTGCCGGCCGAAGTAGAGCGCACGCCGGTTTTGTTCATGTGGTAGGTCCAGGCGGGAGCGAGGCGCTGAACGTTTTGCGCATTGATTTGATTCAGCGGGGAGTACCGTGTGCTGGCGTAGTCGTGGCCGTACATCGGCCAATCAGTCTGGGATTGGGATGGCGAAGCTGAAAATGCAATTAGGCAGAGGACTAGAGTAAGCGCGCCAGATTTCAAATTTGAGTCCTTATGGTTGAAGTCATCTTCGCGCGCATTACTTCCCTGCCCTATGACTGATTTGACTGCGGCGATCCGTTTCCGTCACCTACTATTCGATTTTCTTGCGAGCTTCTTCTAATATGCGCTTCGCTCGAACGGGGTTGAAAACGCCACACGAGCAGAACCGCGCCATATACGTAACTGCTTCAGAAGGGGTGCGGCGGCCTTCTTTGACCCAGTCAATCATTTTTTTCGCCAGGCTTTGCGAGACCATGCCATGCCCGCACATGGTGGTGAGCTTCAGCAGTTGAGTGCTGGGAAGCTTTTCAGTCTTGCCCTCGAAACCTAACGAGTATCCAATGCTGTGGCGCGTGACTCCCGCGTAACGACAGCACTGCTCAGCGCCTTCGATCGAAGTAGAAATATTGACTGACAAGCCGAGGTTAGCTTCGACTACCGAGCGCAAAAAGCCTTCCGCCGATATTCGGTTGTTGAAGATTGCCGCCACCGAAGCCGGTTCGTTTATGCCGTCGATAACGGCGCGGAAGTCGCGCTTCATGTTCCGTTTCCAGTTGGAAAGGGTCGTCAATTTTTTTGACGGGCGGAGAGCGCCGCCGTGAACGGGATCTCCAAGATTGACGGGATTGAAATCCAGCGCGAGCTCAAGGAACTTTTTGAGTTTGGGAATACTGCCCTCATCGTTCTTGCCGCTGCTGGGTGAGGCGAAGATGATGAAGTCGTCGGAGAAGCTGTCCGCGTCGCCGAACCGATGGAGAGTATTGGTCATTGAAAGTGTGCTGGCTATCTTCCTTTATAGCTGATGCGCCAAATCGAACCCGAGCCGTCGTCACTGACGAGCAATGAACCGTCGGTGGCGGCGACTACGCCGACGGGACGCCCCCAGACGCTGTTTTGGTCAACCACAAAGCCGGTCAAAAAGTCTTCGTATTCGCCAGTGGCGTGGCCGGTCTGATGCAGCGGCACGCGGATGACCTCGTAGCCGGCCCGCGGCGAGCGGTTCCATGAACCGTGCTCGGCGGCAAAGATGTCGCCCTGATACTCAGCCGGAAATTGCTTGCCGTCATAGAACATCATCTGGAGCGAAGCGTTGTGCGGCTGGAGAATAGCGTCCGGGGTGATGACTTTATCTTTCAACTCCGGATGCTTGCCTTCCATGCGCGGATCGGGGTGCCCGCCCATGTACCACCAGGGCCAACCATAAAATCCGCCTTCCTGCACCCGCGTAATGTAATCGGGAACCAGATCATCGCCCAGGCCGTCACGTTCATTGGTTGAGCACCAGAGCTCGCCGGTAATTGGGTTAAAGGCGATGCCGACCGGATTGCGAATGCCAGAGGCGAAGACGCGCAGGCTGGAGCCGTCGGGATTGAGTTCGAGAATGTCGGCGCGATTCTTTTCATTTGGGCCGTCGTCGACGTTCTGCTCGGAGCCGACTGAGACAAACATCTTTTTGCCGTCGGGTGAAAACTGGATGTCGCGCGAGCGGTGATGGCCGCCGCCGGGGAGATCGAGCAAATGTTCCGGCGGGCCGGTAGTGGTGAGATCGCCATTGTGGTAGGGGAAGCGAACGACGGAATCCATGTTGGCGACGTAAACCCACTTCGGATTATCTCCGGGAGGGTAGAAGGCAATACCGAATGGAATATTCAGCCCGCTGGCGAAGAGCTGAATCTGTTCCGGCTTGCCGCTTTTCGTGATTCCGCGAAGCACCTTGATGTTCCCGGCGCTAGTCTCGGCAAGAAAGATGTCGCCATTGGGGGCGCGGCGCATGAGACGTGGATTGGTCAGACCCGTTGCGAACAGATCGACCTTGAAACCCGGCGGAGCGACTGGCCAGGCATTCTCAGGACGCGCAACGATCTTGGGCGGGGCGGTAGCCGAACCGCTGGCAAATGGCGCGGGCAGATCCTGCACGGTGATGTGATGGACGCTACCGGGCTTTTCAAAGCGATAGTCAGTGAACGGCGGCTTTGGTGGAGGCGCGCTCGACGCAGAAGTCGAGGCTACTGACGCTGCGGTGGCCGGCTTGGCAGAAGCCGCATGCGATCCACCTAGCGACTTCACATATGCGACCACCTGCCAACGCTCCTGTTTCGACAAGGCTGCCCATGAGGGCATGCCGTTTGCGGCGTCACCGCGAGTGATATACCAAAAGACTTCGCCATCCGAGGCTTGTTGTGCGGGACCACTAGCCAACGGAGGTGTCTCTCCAATGCCCTCGCCAGCCGACCCGTGGCACTTGGTGCAAGTGTTTCCGTAAACCTGTTTGCCGGCGGCAATTGCCTGAGACTTTCCCGAGTAGGGGTTCTTCATGGCTCTTGCAGGCACGGGCGCGTTATGGAAGGAGATACTCTGGGCCGCCAAAGAAGGAAGCAATAATAAAAGTGACAGAGAGAGTAAGAAGGCGGTCTTCATCGAATTAGGACTGCGGCTGCAGCGTCCAGCCGCGTACAGTTATATCATATGACAATTGGCTTCGAAACGACTTTCTCTTCTTAAATCACTTCCCTGCCGGAACAAACTTGATGCACACGGGGGTATCGACCTGGATTTCATTACCGGTTTTCGTCAGGCGCCCCGTGGCCGTATCGATCTTAAAGACAACCACATTGTTCGAGAGTTGATGGGCGGCGAGCAGGTAATTGCCTGTTGGGTCGAGGGCGAAACTACGCGGCGTGGTGCCACCGGAAAGAACCTCTTCCACGCGAGAGAGGGTCCCATTCTTTTGATCGATGGCGAAGACGCCAATGGTATCCGGGCCGCGGATGTTCTCGCCCTGAGTACGGCGGTTCGATTCGTAGAGAAATTTTCCGCTGGGATGGATTTCGATTTCCGCGCTGTGATTGCTGCCGAAGAAATTGTGAGGAACGGTGTGGACGCGCTGCACCTCGGTGAGCGATCCCTTGACCGGGTCCCAGGCGAAGACATCGACGTTGCCGCTCATCTCACTGAGCTGATACCCGAACTTGCCGGAGGGATCGAAGGTGAAGTGGCGAGGGCCGCCGCCGGGATAGACGGTGGCAGAGGGAGGTCCGGGGGGCGATAGCATTCCAGTTTTTTCGTCGAAATGAAAGATGAGGACCTGGTCAAGGCCGAGATCGGAGACGATCACGTAGCGGTTGTCAGGCGAGACGCCGATCCAATGCGTGTGAGGCTCGGTCTGGATTGAGGAATCGACGCTGTGGCCGACGTCTTGAATAAAGGACGCCAATTCGCCGAGCGAGCCATCGTCCTTGACGTGAATCACGGAAACACTGCCGCTGCCGAAGTTGGCGAGCATCACATATCGCCCGGTCTTATCGATGGAGATATAACAGGTGCTGGTGCCACTGGCGGGAACGGAGTTGAGAAAGCGAAGCGTTCCGGTGGCAGAGTCGATTGCGTACGCGCTCACGTAGGAAGAGTGATCGACCGGCGGACCGATCGACAGCGGGTCTTCGCTGATTGCATAAAGATAACGGTGATCGGGCGAGATGGTGAGGAACGACGGATTCACGACTTCGGCAGCTAGTTGCGGCTCGCTCAACTGTCCGGTCGAGGCATTGAAGCGGCTGACATAAACACCTTTGCTCTTGCTCTCGCCCACGCCCCAGGTCTTGCTGTGGTGAACGTATTTGAATCCGGTATAAGTGCCGAAATAAACGAAGTAGTCGTTGCTCTGCGCCGCAGCCTGCAGGGTTAGAGTCAGCGCCGCCAGTAAAGCGATCAGGCAACTCTTATACGGAACGGATCTCATCAAGACTTAATCTCCTCGCGGCTAAGAGTTACCTCGCCGCCTCTGGCTTACTCCCTGCCGGAAGAAAAACGATGCAAACCGGAACGTCGATCTTCAAATCAGTTTTGGTCGGCGAAAGGCGGCCGGTGCCGGCGTCTATCTTGAACAGCGCGACGTTACCGCTGAGCTCATTGGCGGCAAATAAATAGGAGCCGGTGGGATCAATCGCGAAATTGCGCGGCATGGTACCGCCGGGTGGAACCTGCTCAACTTCAGTGAGAGTGCCTTTATCGGGATCGATGGCAAAAACTCCGATCGAGTCAGGACCCCACATATCCGGTCCACGGAAGCGGCGATTCGATTCATAGAGAAACTTTCCGTTGGGATGAATGGCGATCTCGGCGCTATCGTTCGCGCCAATGAAGTCTGGCTGCAAGCTGGTCGCGTCCTGAATTTTTGTGAAGGTGCCGCTAGCTCCGTCCCAGCCGAGCACGGTGATATAGCCGCTCATCTCGTGGAGTGAATAACCGAATTTTCCGGCGGAGTCGAACGTGAAGTGTCGCGGGCCGCCGCCCGCTTCAGCCTGAACGAATGGAGGCTGATCAGGGGAGAGCTTCCCCGTGGAAGCGTCGAATTTATATATGAACAATTTGTCCACGCCGAGATCGGAGACGACGGCGTACTTGTTGTCCGGCGAGACGTCGATGGAGTGCGGATGAGCCTTGGACTGAAATGCTGGGTCTTTACCGTGGCCGACGTGCTTCATGAAAGCAGTCTGCTCGCCGATGGAGCCGTCGTCCTTGATGCGAAGTATGGTGACGCTGCTGCTGCCGAAGTTGGCGAACATCAGGTAATGTCCGGTTTTGTCGATCGAAAGATAGCAGGTACTGGTGCCGCCGGTGGTTCGGGTATTGAGAAGATGAAGTTTGCCGGTGGCGGAATCGATGCTGTAGGAGCTGACGTAAGAGGAGTGGTCGAAATTCGGGCCCAGAGAAAGAGGGTCTTCGGTCACGGCATAGAGAAAGCGGTGATTGGGATGGATGGCCAGAAACGCCGGATTGGTAATTTCGGCCGCGAGTTGGGGCTTGCTCAACTCGCCCGTCGCGGGATGAAACTTGCTGACGTAGATCCCCTTGCTGCGACTGCTGCCGGCGGGAAGTCCTTCCTTCATATAAACGAAGCCGGTGTAAGTGCCGAAATAGACCCAGTAGTCACTGCTGGGTTCAGACTGGCCGTGGGCACTTACAACGACGAGCGAAATCAGTATTAGGAGCGAGAGATATTTATTCATTTCGTATCGTGTAATTAGCTATCGAGTGGCGGCTGGGGCTCCGTGCCTCCAATTGTCGCCCTCGGGAAATTTTGCGAAATAAAGAAACTTCGCAGGCTTGTCGCCGGCGTTGATGTTGGAGTGAATCGTGGCCGAATCCGGTGGCAGCATGTAAGCCATTCCAGGGTGCTGAATGCGTATCTCGGTACCGAGAAAGGCGAGGCTGTCGCCATCGATGGCGGCCCAAATCTCCTCCTGGCCGGGGCGATGCGGGTGCGGCTCTCCCATGGTGAGCGGATTGAGTGTAACAGTGATCACACTTTGCTCGGTTGCGAGACCATCGGCGGGCGAAAAGAGTTCACGCACGATGTGGCCCCAATGTCCGGATGCGCCGGGAACGACGTAGGGGTCGCCGCGACCGGGAGTGCGCTGATGCGCGGCGGCCTCGTCTTTGACGGCCATCTTGCTCTTGGGATGAAAGTCGGCGGGCATAGGTTCATTGATGACGTACATCGTGAGCGGCTCGGCGCTGGTCGATTTCATCACGAACTCAAGATTTGCGGGCATCAAAACCGCGATGTCTTTGCGGAGCGCGGCCGTATCGCCACCGGCGGTTATCTCACCCTGACCGCCAAGAATGTAAAAGACCTCCTGCTGGCGTTCAAGGCGCGAAGGAGTCGTTGAGTTCCATGGCGCAAGGCGGCCGTAAGCGAGAAAGTTGCCGTAGTGGAGCACGGCGCCTTTTTCCGGCGGTGCGAAGTTGTCGCCGCGCGTGAGGATGTCGCGGAGTACCAGCGATCCGTGCTCGTGACGTGGCATGGATCCCTGCCAGTCGCTGAGGAAGAGATCGATGCGGCGGTCGAGGGATTCCCTGTCGGGTTCGTACTTTACGAATTCAGGCCCGGGATAGGAGTTGATCCCATTGATCGCGTTTTGCGCACTGCCGTTTGCCGGAGACGGGTTTTGGGCAATGGCCGCCCTGAAAAACATCGAAGTGAAGAGGCTGACTACAAGTGCAGCAGGTTTCATAAGCAAGATTCTCCGGTTCGCATTTCGCGGAACTATTTCCGGGTTTCGTGCGGATGGTAGCGGGCGAAATATAGAAACCTTACCTGCGAGTCTTCATTCTGATTGATGTTGGTGTGCGGCGTCTTGTTGTCGGGAATGTGATAGAAGGCCATGCCGGGAGTTTGCTTGCGCAACTGATTGCCGACAAAGGCCAGGCTGGTGCCATCGAGCGCGGACCAGACCTCTTCGATGTCGTCGTGATCGACCAGGTGCGGCTTGCCCATGGTTAGCGGATCGATGGTCACAGTGAGGACGCTTTGCAGAGTGCCCAGGCCGTCATCGGTTACGAACAGCGTTTTCACGATGTGGGCCCAGTGGCCGTCGCTGGAGGAGATAGGAATTGTATTTTCGTCCTTGACCAGAATGCTGGAGTTGGGCCGGAAACCCTCGGGCACGGGCTCGTTTATCACGTACATGGTCAGAGGGCCGTCGCCGGTGTTCTTCAACACGAACTCAAGATTAGCGGGAACGAGAATGGCAATGTTGGGGGAGAGGTCATCCGAGTGCCCGGATGCAACCGCGACACCGTGACCTGAATAGATGAAATAGATTTCCTGCTGGCCATCGAGGCGGGTTGGTTTGGTTGATGCGCCGGGAGCGAGAGTCGCGTAGGCATAGGAATTTATGAATCTGAGCACTGCGCCCTTTTGTGTTGGGGCCTGCGGGTTGCCGCGCGTAAAGATGTCGCGAGTTTCGAGGGCGCCGCGGACGGTGTGCGGTGTGGCGCTGTGCCAGTCGGAGAAGTAAAGGTCAAGACGATCTGAGGAAGACTGCGCGGCAGAAAATTGCGGTATGGAAGCGACGAAAGCAAAAGCCCAGAACGCAAGGAGTCTTCTCATTAAACATCTCCTGGGTTGCAGAGGATCGCCCAAGCCGGAAGGGGCTGAGCACCAGAGATATTATTATATTGTATTATCATTGCCTAGCAGAAAATGAGGCGCTACGTTCTTTTGCGTGCCTTCCGTTCGAGGAGCGGGATCGGCTTGTAACTGGGGACGGATTGCCGCAGTAGAATCAAGCGCACGAGATCAGGAGAAAAACGGAAATGAAATTGATTCGGTTTGGCGATCCCGGTCAGGAAAAGCCCGGAGTGATTTTACAGGACGGAACTCGAATTGATGCCTCGGGCGCAGGCCCTGACTATGGCGAAGATTTTTTTGAAAACGGCGGGTTGAAGCAGCTTGAGTCCTGGCTGCAAAAGAACAGTGCGTCGGCGCCGCGGGTTGCATCCAGCGTGCGCTTGGGACCGCCGGTCCGCCGGCCGAGCAAGATTGTGTGCATCGGGCTGAACTACCGCGATCACGCGGCGGAAACCAAAGCCGAGCCGCCCAAGGAGCCAGTGCTCTTTTTTAAGTCCACGACTTCTCTGGTTGGTCCCAACGATCCACTGACGATGCCGAAGAATTCCAGCAAAGTAGATTGGGAGGTTGAATTGGCAGTCGTCATCGGCAAGCGCGGGCTGTATGTTCCGAAAGAGAAAGCGCTCGATTACGTTGCCGGATACGCGCTGCACAATGATTATTCCGAGCGTCACTTCCAACTGGAACGTGGTGGGCAGTGGGTGAAGGGCAAGAGCGCAGATACTTTCGCGCCGCTCGGCCCGTTTCTGGCGACGCCGGATGAAGTGCTGAACGTCGGAAATTCACCGATGTGGCTGAAGGTGAACGGCACCATGCGGCAGAACAGTTCGACGTCTAATATGATTTTTGATGTGGCAACGCTGGTTTCCTACATCACCCAATTTATGACTCTGCTTCCGGGAGATGTGATCAGCACGGGCACGCCTGCGGGCGTCGGGCTGGGAATGAACCCTCCTCTTTACTTAAAGGCAGGAGATGTTGTGGAACTCGGGATCGAAGGGCTGGGCGAGTCGCGGCAGCAGGTTGTCGCGTACCACGGCCGGACACACTGAATGTTTATTGTGCTGAGTCGGCGGATCGGCGTTGAAGTTGGAGGCAACCATCCGGTCAGGGTCCTGGGGCCGGCACTCGAGAACGTCAGCATGCAGCTGCCAGCTGAAACCATGGCCGTGCAGCTTATTATTCCATCGCTCACAGTCACGGTCCCAGTCGGTGTCCCGCTACCTGGCAAATTCACCGTCACGCCGTAGCTCACGATTACCGCGTGTCCAATTACCGATGAGGCGCTTGGGTTTCCGACGTAATCGATGTTGTCGTCATCGCCATGTTTACAGTGTGCGGAACATGGCCGGAGATGCTGCTGTTGAAGTTGTTATCGCCGGGAACGGCTGCTGAAAACGACGGCGGAATCATGGCCTGCTTGATTGGCGTTGGCGGCGTTGGCAACGACAATCGCCAGATGGAAACAGGCGGGAATTTCTCCCCGCCTCAAGGCTGGAACAGCAGGTTCGCCGGTTCGGGCCAAAATCATTTCACCCCGACCACGAACAGAATCGATTGTGCAGCGTATGCCAAGTTGATCCGAAACTGATACGTGCTTCCAGACGACAGGTTGCTTGTGGCCATATTGAACATCCACTGCTGACCTGATGCATCCCAACGGAATGCGACATCGGGAACATCGGTAGTTCCACTCTCATTGACGTTGTCAATCGTTCCGCGAACGGCGCCCAATAGAGTTATTGTGCCGCCCGTTGGCGCGAAGACCAGATTTGCATTTGAAATCGCCATGCCGTTAGCGCCACAGACGCGGAACTTCACCGGGATCGTGCTGCCCCCCTTCCGGTTGTAGACGCTTGTGCCGTCCGAGTTGATGGGCGGCAGAATGACGCCACCCGCGCCAGAACTGCACGCGCCAAAAGTAATGTTGATAGTCACCGGACCTGCGCTGCTGCCGAGATGATTCGCATCTCCCGAGTATGTCGCACTGGCAGCATACGCGCCAGGATTAACGGGAGCGGTACCTCCTCCCGGCGTGTAGGTGACCGGGACCGACTGGTTCAAACCGCCGACTCCCGTAACTGTCGCACTCACGACATGCGGCAAACCGTCAAACACTACTGTGAAACCGTTTCCTATTGTTGTTGTGGAACCCGCCTTGATGATGGTATAGGTCTTCGAATCGGAGCTGGGATTGTGGTTCGCATCACCAGTGTAGCTGTAGCTGGCCACGCAGCCTGAGTCAGCCACGTCCATCGGAACGTGCCCGCAGCTGTACACCGGCGCCGGACTCAGATTCAGCCCGCCCACTCCGGTCACTGATGCGGTCGCCGGGTGCCCCAAGCCGTCATAGGTGAAGCTCACTCCACCCGCCACCGTCACCGTCGTTACACTGTCCGCCTTGATGATGGTGTAGGTCTTCGAATCGGAGCTGGGATTGTGGTTCGCATCACCAGTGTAGCTGTAGCTGGCCACGCAGCCTGAGTCAGCCACGTCCATCGGAACGTGCCCGCAGCTGTACACCGGCGCCGGACTCAGATTCAGCCCGCCCACTCCGGTCACTGATGCGGTCGCCGGGTGCCCCAAGCCGTCATAGGTGAAGCTCACTCCACCCGCCACCGTCACCGTCGTTACACTGTCCGCCTTGATGATGGTGTAGGTCTTCGAGTCGGAGCTGGGATTGTGGTTCGCATCACCAGTGTAGCTGTAGCTGGCCACGCAGCCTGAGTCAGCCACGTCCATCGGAACGTGCCCGCAGCTGTACACCGGCGCCGGACTCAGATTCAGCCCGCCCACTCCGGTCACTGATGCGGTCGCCGGGTGCCCCAAGCCGTCATAGGTGAAGCTCACTCCACCCGCCACCGTCACCGTCGTTACACTGTCCGCCTTGATGATGGTGTAGGTCTTCGAGTCGGAGCTGGGATTGTGGTTCGCATCACCAGTGTAGCTGTAGCTGGCCACGCAGCCTGAGTCAGCCACGTCCATCGGAACGTGCCCGCAGCTGTACACCGGCGCCGGACTCAGATTCAGCCCGCCCACTCCGGTCACTGATGCGGTCGCCGGGTGCCCCAAGCCGTCATAGGTGAAGCTCACTCCACCCGCCACCGTCACCGTCGTTACACTGTCCGCCTTGATGATGGTGTAGGTCTTCGAGTCGGAGCTGGGATTGTGGTTCGCATCACCAGTGTAGCTGTAGCTGGCCACGCAGCCTGAGTCAGCCACGTCCATCGGAACGTGCCCGCAGCTGTACACCGGCGCCGGACTCAGATTCAGCCCGCCCACTCCGGTCACTGATGCGGTCGCCGGGTGCCCCAAGCCGTCATAGGTGAAGCTCACTCCACCCGCCACCGTCACCGTCGTTACACTGTCCGCCTTGATGATGGTGTAGGTCTTCGAATCGGAGCTGGGATTGTGGTTCGCATCACCAGTGTAGCTGTAGCTGGCCACGCAGCCTGAGTCAGCCACGTCCATCGGAACGTGCCCGCAGCTGTACACCGGCGCCGGACTCAGATTCAGCCCGCCCACTCCGGTCACTGACACGGTCGCCGGGTGCCCCGAGCCGTCATAGGTGAAGCTCACTCCACCCGCCACCGTCACCGTGGTTACACTGTCCGCCTTGATGATGGTTATTGTGGAACTGCCGCTACTACTTAAGTGGTTGGCATCCCCTGCGAACGTGTAACTTGCTGTACATGCAGTTGGAGTCGTTTCGGCGACATTTACTGGGGCTGCGCTGCAAGCCCCGCTGTAAGTCGGCGCGGGTGTCAGATTCAGCCCGCCCACGCCAGTCACTGAGACAGTTGCTGCATGCGGAGTGGCATCGAATGTGAACGTCCCGCCGGTAACGGTTGTTGTCGAGGCGGCCTGTTTGATTGTCAACGTGCCGTTGCCGCTTGCATTGGCGTAATTAGGATCTGTACTAGTAAACTTCGCGACAACGGCATATGAAGTCTTGGCGTTGGTTGGAGCAGTACCGCTGCCGTCATAAGTAAAGCTGAAAGTGCCGTTGACGGCTGTGTGTCCGTCCACGCCGACGGCTGTCGCTGTTGCAGCGTGCGGACTGCCGTCATAGGTAGGCGTCGGGTCGGTGACCGTGATGGTTGGTGTTGCTGGACTTACCGTAAAGCTCTGGGGCACGTCCGGCGCTGCAGCATAGTTTGTATTGCCTGCCTGCTGAGCGGTTACGGTGCAACTGCCAGCTCCTGTGATGGTGATGGTGCTGCCATTCGTTCCACCGGATGTGCACACACCAGCCGGACTAGCTGTGAACGTAACGGGATTCCCCGAGGCCCCACCCGTCGCGCTGACGGTAAATGGTGGGTCGCCGTAAATTTTATTGCCAAGTACACCGAAGGTGATGGCTTGACCCGCCTGCGTCACCGCCAATGTCTGAGTGCTGCTCGTGCTCGCCCCATAAACTGTTGAGCTGATCGTCGCGCCTGCGAACGATGCCTGAACATTGTGACTCGCTACCGATAACGCTGAAGGATTGTAGGTTGAAAACGTGGCAACACCGCTGCCGTTCGTTACAGCCGACCCCGCTGAATTTCCGTCAATTGTAAAGGCGATGGTTGCGCCGGATACTGCGGCACCTCCAGTTGTCCGCGTCAGAGTCGCGCTAAAGGTAACCGGACCAGTCGACCCGAATTGAACTGAGGCCGGACTTGCAGCGGCGAGCGCGAGGGTGGTAGCCACGGTTGCGGAGTTCACCACGATGGCGGATTGTGTACCCGTGATCGATGGTGTTCCCGTGTCGGTTGCGGTAATGGACTGCGTCCCGGCGGTGTTAAGCGTGGCATTGAAGGTCGCTACACCATTGTCTTTGTTGCCCGTGCCCGAAGTGAAGTTGTGATTACCGGGCAGGACTGCGGCACCATCGGAGCTCGTAAAGTGCACTGTGCCGGTGTATCCGGTCGTGAGATTGCCGAAGGCGTCCTCGGCGGTCACAGCAAACGAATTGGACGTTCCCGCAGTTACGGGGGATGGATATCCAGTTACCGCTAACCTCGCCGTAGGCGCGGCATTCACGGTGATATTCGATTGTGTTCCTGTAATCGAGCTCGTGACTGCGTCAGTTGCGGTAATCGACTGAGATCCAGCAGTCTTTAAAACTCCGTTGAAACTGTGTGTACCTTTGTCCGTGGCAGTGAACGTGAAGTTTGCCGGAAGCACGGCTTGGCCGTCAGTACTCGTGAGTTGAACAGTTCCGGTGTAGCCAATTGCCGTGTTGCCGTTGCTATCGAGGGCCGTGACTGTAAAGCTCTGCGTTATTCCTGCGGTGGTAGGCGAAGGATACCCTGTGACCTGTAAATCCACAGCAGGGCCGGCCACGATTAGCGTACCCGTCGTCGTTGGAGGATTATTAGTATTACCTTGGCAGTTACTAGCCTCTCCCGCTGTAGCTGTAAACTGATATGTCCCAGGCTGTGTCCGCCCCGACAGCGGACCGGTATTTGTCGTTGAGATCGTCAATGTTCTAGAAAAATTCGCGTTGGTAGCGTTGAACGGATTGGCGCCTCCACTGAAAGCAGGAGCTGCTCCTGTGGCGACTGGGTTCGGAGAAACACTCAGAGTAACTGTGCATGTGTTGGTGTTTCCACCCATTGTGACCGCAGTTGTATAGACCGCGCTCTGTCCAGGTAGTACGGTGACACTTGTTGGAGTCACGGTCACCTGCGTGGGCTGGGAATCCGTGAACGTGTTCTGCGCCACCACTCCTGACTGGCTTCCTACTGCGCTCAGCCAGAACCGCACATTCAAATCGTGAATATCGGTGGCGAAACTGCTGTCGCTGAAGTTTCCGTTGCCGTCGGCGGTGACCGTGTACGGGCCGTGGGTGTCAATCAGCGGAGATTCAACAAGCGTGATGGCTACGGTTTCGCCCGGCTTAAATCCGCTGCCCTGAATGTTGACGGTCGAGCCCGGAGGATAATCGCCCTGGTCGGTTTGAACTGTGGGATATCCGTACGCCTCAGTCGAGGCGAGTGTCGTGCCGCTGGCGTCAGCGCCTCCGCCCACAATCACCAGGCCGGGCTTGGGTGTCACGGTTGATGTTGGCCCGTTCGTTTGATTCGCCGAGCCTGATGCGCTCGTCCGCCCCGTGATCATCGAACCAGTCGCGGAAACGGCGTAACTCCAGGATCCATCGGCCGTGGAGGCCTGCGCTGTGAAGAGCTCAGCCGAAGCCAGCGCGGCTCCGCTTGCTGTTCCACCGACAATTAGAACATTGTTGTTATTCGGGAGCAGAAAGGACTGATGTCCCTGACGTGCAGTGGTGAGGCTCACGCCGGCGTCGGCGAAGGCACCCGACGTCGGATCGTAAATTTCAATTGACGCCAGATCAACTGTGCCATTGCTTCCCTGCCCCGCACCCCCGATGACAGCAACCTGACCATTCATCAACGTTGTTGCAGAGGCCGCGTAGCGCGCCGCTGCCAGGCTCGGTCCGGCGCTCACGCTGCCGGAAGCAGGATCAAAAATGTCAGACGAGGCCACTGGATTATTGCCGTCGAAGCCGCCCACGATGAGAACTCGACCATCCTGCAGAACGGACATGGCGTGCTGCGTGCGCGGAGAAGAAAGCGTACCGGCGAAACTAAAGTTGCCGGAAGCAGGATCGTAAGTTTCAAGCGTGTTGTTCGGCGCGCCCGCGTTGTCGCCGCCCGCGATCAGAATGCGGCCGTCCTGCAACAGGGCCGCCGTGGCATTGGCTCGCGCAGAGGTCATCGGGGCAGTCTGCGTCCAGGTGTTGGCGTTGGGATCGTAAATCTCCGCCGAGTTGGTCGCACCTCCACCGGTGGTATTGCCCCCTCCTACCAGCACGCGGCCATCGCTCAGCACAACGGCGAAATGCCGGCTGCGCGCCACGTTCATTGCAACGGCGGATGAAACGGTGCCGTTAACGCCGAAGACTTCTGCCGACTGCAGCGGACCATTAGCGCCGTCGCCACCAGTGAAAAGGACGCTGCCGTCGGGAAGCATCACGGCTGCACTGTTTGATCTCGCCTGCGACAGAGCGGTGGTGGCTGTCCAACTGCCGACTGTGATCTGCGGTAGAGTGGCTCGGAGGAGCCCCGCACAAGTAAGGACAGCCAGGATAATCCATATACGCTTAGGCGCACTTTTCATGGTGTGACCCCAATCGAAGATGTCGGAACACACTTGGGGCTTCGCGTTGGCTGCACCCGGACAACATGAGGCGCCGACAATTGCCTCACTTGCGGCTCAGGATTAATGCTGCACAATTTTGCAACTGCTAAACGCGAAGGCCGTGTAACTATCCCCAGGGAGAGGTGGTGTGATGGGAACTAGCAATGGGGAGGAGCAAGAGCAATTCCATACTCGGTAAATGCAGTGGTAGATGGGAGAGGGTTATATCAGTTTAAACGTAAGTACCTGGATTCACTGGCGATGGCTAACTTCGCCCAACCACATTTTGACAATTTCCGCGGTGGTTCCGGCTCCAACGCCAGCACGAAAGGTGTAAACAGCTTGCAACTTTTTCTTCAAGTAATGCATTACCAGGTCTAGTGCAACCTTGGTGGCGGGATGCCCGATCAGCCAGCACTCGATTGAAAGCACTCACCAGTTCTGGAACATTCTCTGAATCTGGTAGGTGGGGGCAGTCTCGGCGGTCTGCCGTTTCAGCAGGAACTCCTCGACTTCATGGTCTTTCGGCGTGGAATCTTCAATCCGCAGCCATCTCTTGCACCTGCGGCTCGAATTGAGTCGGCGTGGATGTGATCGTTCCTCGCAGTTCCGCTTCCAGCGCTGCCAATTGAGCGTCGATGTCCTCAGCGGCTTTGCGCTTGCGGATGACTTCTTCGCGATATCGACGCAAGAAGTAATCGATGGTTTCGACGCGGATTCTGATGGAGCCGGAGGGTTTGTTCTCGTCGAGATCCTTGAAGCAAAAGTATGGAGTTCCCGACTGCTCGATGATTCCCTCGATCACGCCATAGATAGGCGCATCGTGACCGCACTTGAAACTAGAAATCTCGAGCGCGACCAGATTCGGATGCCGCGCCGTGAATTTTGCAGCCCAGACTTTATGGTTGGTGCTGCAGGAATATGAGTTCTTCCAGGCGTCGGTGATATCGAGCGGGTGACTGATAATGCCAGCACGAACTTCGTCGCCGAATAAGCGTTCGAGCATGTCCTCATCCAGCGGCAGGGTGTTTTGCGAAAAGATGGGGTAGCCCAGCTTCTGGAACTCTTCCATGATTTCGTGATTCAAGCCGGGATCATGGTGGTAGGGCCGGCCCAGCATGACGATGCCGATGCGGTCTTCACGTTCTAACTGGTCCAGCACCTGGCGAGCGCGCGAGCGAATACCGTCTTCATAATCCGCCAGAGCCTTGTAGCCGACCTCAACCGCGCGGTCGTTTTCTTCCTGCGACAGTCCGAGAATCGGCTGCCAGGCCTGAAGCATTTGATGAGCAAACAGCTTGTGGTCGGCGAAGTTCAATACCGGATCGAGATATTTGACGTTGTGCTCGGCGAAGACATCGTTCTCTTTGGTGAACGCGGCCTTTACGGTTTCTGGTGTCGCGGTCACAGTTGGGCACGCATTCGCACCTACAATTTTCACCAGCGGAGAACTTAGTACGTCGTACATGGGGAAGAAGATAACGTCGAGCGGCTTCTTGCGATGCTTTTCCTGGATCAGGTTGTAAACGTGTGAAATGCCGATCTTCGCCGGAAAGCAGGGATCGATGGCGCCGCGGCTCGCGCCTGCGCGATACAGATCTGAACTGGTGTAGTCGGAATAAATGATGCTCTCCGGCTGCAAGCCCAAGCTTTCGAGATATCCGTTGAATAGCGGCGCGTAAGTGTAGATATTCAGCACGCGGGGAATACCTACGCGCAGCTTCTTGCGATTCTCCATCAGCGGAATGCGCTCTTTGGCTGACTTATTCCAGAATTTCGCGGCGGGTATGGGGTCTGCCACGCTCTGCGGGCTCACTGAACGAAAAACCTCGCGGGCAGCGAAATCCACGAAATTGGGATATTTTTCTTTGATCCCATCGATACCGGCCTTGATACCTTTCATGTCGTTGACGTCTTCGACCAGTCCCTTTTCACACGTGGCAATAATCAGCCGCTGCTCGCCGTGCATCAACGGGACCTTGGTGACCTTCTTGACGGGAACGACGCTCATGTCGTCCTTGGGAGCAGTTCGGATGTCGATGAATGTGCGCAGGCAATTGTTCTTGCAGAAATTGCAGCGTGTCGATTCGTTGCGGGTGGTGCGGTATTGGATTTTGCGGACCGCGTCCAATCCGACAAATGTTGTCTGCTGGCCGTTGCGCCACAGGCGCAGAGACTCGGCGGCTGCGCCGATCGCGCCCGACTCACCGCAGAACTCGTGCACGATAATCTCAGGTTTTCTGCCGGCGGCACGGAAGCTGTTATTGATGAAATCGACTTCGGCTTTTACCACCGCCATGTTATTTTGCGTTCCACCTTGCAGCACGAAGCGCGTGCCGAGAGCGGCGAGATTCGGAATGCTGGCTACGTAAAGGAAAACGTTCTTTGGAAGGACTGCCGCCAGACCTGCCAGGATTTCTTCCGCGCGCCAACCCTGACGCTGGAAGTTAACGATGTCGGACTGCATGAACACGGCGCAGCCATATCCAAAAACCGGCATGGACTTGGCCGAGAACGCGAGATCGGCATATTGATCGACACCCAAACCAAAGCCTTCGGCCGTAGATTGAAGAAAGTATCCGTTGCCGGCAGAGCACTGAGTGTTGAGCTTGAAATCTTTCACACGTCCGTTGTGAAGAATGATGATCTTGATGTCCTGCCCGCCCACGTCCACGATGACGTGCGGGTCTTCATAAAACTTGAGCGCCGATTCGGTGTGGGCCACGGTTTCTACGAGTGCAACATCGGCGTGCAAGACGTCTTTCAGAATGTCTTTGGCGTATCCGGTGGTGGCGACTCCGAGCACTTCGAGCTGGGCATTCTGCGCTTCGACTTGTCCGCGCAGGTTTTCGAACATCTCGATCGTGTCCTGGATTGGATTTCCATTCGAGAGCTGGTAGGCCTTGCAGAGGATGTCGCCGCGTTCATCCAGCAAAACGGCCTTAGTGGAAGTGGAACCACCATCGATCCCAATAAAGCCGCCAACCGTGCTTCCCTTCTGAAATGCTGCTGGCGTGAATTTCTTGCGCCGGTACGCCTCTTTGAAGGAATCGAATTCGGTGGGATTCTCGACCAGGCCTTTGCCGCCAGATTTCGCCTTTTCTTCCTGACGGCCGTACTCGATGTAATGGACAAGCTCGTCATAACCGCGATAGCAGCCGACGCAGTCATCTTCACTCTTGCCAAATTCGACCGCGCCGATTGCCGCGAAATATTGCGCGTTTTGCGGAACCTTAATCAAGTCCTCCGGCTTGGAGCCTTCCGGAATCTGGATCTTTCGCTCCTGCCACATGCGCGGAATGTTTGCCTGCCAGGCTTCCCTCATCCCGCGAATAAAGCTGTTGGGCCCGCCCAGCAGAAGCACGTGAGGGCGCAACGTATTCCCGCGAGTGAGCACGCTGAGATTTTGCAGAACGATGGCTTCGAACAAAGAAGCCATAAGTTCATCTGGCGGCGTGCCGACTTTTTGCAGACCGTTGATGTCGGTCTCAGCAAAGACCCCGCACTTGCCTGCAACTTTGTGGAGCTTGATTCCGTGATAGCCCTGCTCTCCGAGCTGCACCGTAGGAATTTTCAGCTTGGCATTTATTTTGTCGATGACTGCGCCGGTGCCGCCGGCGCACTTGTCGTTCATAGACGGAATTTTTTTCTTGCGGCCAGTTTCTTCGTCGTCTTTGAAAACGATAATTTTGGCGTCCTGCCCGCCGAGCTCAACCACGGAATACACCTCGGGGTGCAGCTTCTCGACCGCGAGAGAGACCGCGGTCACCTCCTGCACGAACTTAGCTCCGATCTGATCTGCAATTCCGCCACCGCCCGACCCGGTGAGAAACATGCGCGTGTTGCGGCGATCAATGCCGGTATCGGCTTCCATGCGCTTCAGGAACTCCAGCGTCTTCTCAGGCTGCTTGGTCTCGTGACGCTGATAGTCCTGCCACAGAATTTGATCGGTGACCGCATCGACCACAATCGCCTTCACAGTCGTCGATCCGACATCAAGGCCGACGAGAAAGTTCGTGTGGTGATCGTGCGGTTTCTGCACGTGCTTTATGGATGGCTTGGGTTCAAGCCCAGTGATCTGAATCAGCGCGGGACCTTTATGGTCGTGCATTACTACCTCTCTCGAAAGCCGAAGTTAAAATCTTTAACCCAGAGAAACGCTCTACTTCTTTCTCCTACGCGAAATGCAGATTCCTCGGCCCCGAAGGGCCTCGGAATGACAATTCACGCGACATCTATTCGGCACGACTAAACCCCGAATCAATCGCCGCTCACGGTTGCCGGCGTTTGCACCGGAACGCGCGCCCTTCTCCAGAGGCGCGTGTCTTTGTCGATGCGATCATTCACATGCAGAACGAACTGCGCTGCTGTTCCGGCTATGCCCTTGCGGTGCGGCACGTGATAGAAGGGCCGCTTCAGCTCGGGATGCTCGGCGATGTATTCGCGGATTTCGTCGAGACTCTTACCGGTTGACTTCAGGCATTGCTCAAATTCGCTCTTGGCCTTTACTTTGGCCTCGCCGAGAGCCATCTGCACACGGCTGTGCGCGTTGACCTCGCCTTCGCCCGAGGTCTCGATTGGGAGAAAGATCATGTCCTTGAATTTGTTCACCACGGCTGATTGCACTCCGTCCGACTGCGACGATGGCATGCAGCCGAACGGTTTCAGAGCGAGCACCATGTGGCAGAGATGATGGACGGTGTAGTACACATTTTTTCCGACCTCGAGATGCCCTTCTCCGCCGCGCGCAAATTGGTTGTAGAAAGGATGGGCCATTTCCGCCAACTCGACTTGCGGCACAAGGTGGTGCGTGATACCGCCGAGGTGCTTAATGGTTCGGTGATACAGGCCGTTCCACATCCACTCGCCGACCCCAATTCCCATCAGCTTCTTGCGCAATCCCAGATCATTGGCGAGATGTTTCTTTAGCTCCCACCATTGCGGGTTTCGGTGCGGACGGTTTACCGGCCACTTGGCCTTGGCATGCGCTTTCGCCTGATACATGAGATATGCGACCCATGTGGCGATGGGCTCGACCATCACCTGAGCGCCTTCACGCTCAAGAAAGTCAAACATGTGGAAGTTGCCATCGCCTTCAGTGATCTGCGCCCAGAACTCGCCCGTGATTTTTACCACCGGCTTCACCTTGGTGCGGTCCACTTCAATGCGATCCATCTTGTCTCGAGCGACGGCCAGAGCATTGAGATAGTCTTTGCCCCGCAAGTGCTCGTTCATCTTGCCGAAAACGTTGAAAGTGTTTCGCAGAATTTTGTTGCTCTTGAATTTCGGCTTCGCCCAGTTGGGCGCCAGTTGCTCAATTTCAAACGAATCGCGATTTCTAAGGTCCTCACAAAGGCCGTCGACCGTTTCGCGGAAGACACGATCAGTTTCACCCTTGTTCACTTCGAATGGACGAATCTGATAGATCAAGTCGTTGAAGACGTCGCCCAGGTGCATGGCGTTCAACATGCCGAATCCAAAATCGACGGTGAACTTCAATCCCGGCTCGCCAGAGGCAGCCTTGATTCCATCGCTGTCTTTGAAAAGCAGCACGCGGAAGCCATCGAAGCCGGCGTTCTTCAGCGCGAAACGATATTCAGCCTCGTACATGCCGAAGCGGCATGGGCCGCAAGAACCCGCGGTGAAGAAAACGTAATTGTCCAGAATGTCCTTGCGGGGAATGCCTTCCTTCTCGAGGAACTGGAGATACTGCACCAAATTCCCCACCGTGAAATATGTCGGATTACACTGGCCGTTATTGCCATACTCCTTGCCAGTCTGGAACGCGGGTACGTCGGGCACGGGCAGCTTCTCGCAGCGATACCCGCAGCCCTGGAATACCGCGCGAATCAGGTCCTCGTGCTTCCAGGTGAAGCCGCCAAAGAGGATGGTCACCTTGCTGCGCTCTTCTGCCGTAAACGCGCGCTCGATGGGGCGGTGGAAGTGAGTTGGTTGGTCGAGTCCGGCAATCTTCCGGAGGCGCATCCGTTCTGCTTCTAAGCGCTGCTTGATTTCCGAATCGCTTTCAATTTGGACGTAGTTCGTCGCCATGGAATCCTCCGACGGGGCTTTGAATTTTGGAAGTAGCGTTGGGAGTAATTGCGGGAAGGTTAGTACTTTGGCGCGCAGTCGCGAACTGAAGACAGCTGCAGAATCGGATACGCGGCCCGACAAGGGGACCAGCGGACATCCCGTTTCCTACAGACTGTCTACCGCACAGCATCCGAACTCCAAAAACATGGCTAGGAGGTCGAAGTCTTACACCGGCGGAACTGCTGCGAGGAAGTCCCGTAGGCGCCGGATTTGGCAATTGATCTAGTTTGGGATGCAGACAGCTCGCGAATCCGTTGTCTAGATTTTTTTAAAGATCTGGTCTTTTTTCAGCATTCCTGCCGGGGGAGGCCGATGTCCGGCTTCTTTGGTTCTACGGCGGTTCTACGGCGGAAATCGATCCCGATAGATGTTCGTTGGAAATCCGGATTGAAGGCTCGGGAAGAGACTTCAGCTTAATGGATTACCGATCAATACTTTAACTGCCGTCGGCTGGCCGTTGACCTGTGCCGGACGGAAAACCCACTTCGAGAGGGCCTGAGCGATAGGGTCACTCACGCGCCGGTCGGGCGTCTTTTTGACTGCGACCTGGCTGACCTTGCCGTCCTTGTCCACGATCTCGTAGATCACAATCTGGCGCTCGGCGTACCTCTTCAGGAGGTCGGCGGGAACCTGCGGCCCATTCGCCATCTCAGAGACGCGGGTTGTCCTCAAGGATCAGCCTGCGGGCCGCTCTCCGTGCGCCAACTCCGTTCAGCGCTGGTGAAGCGGTCGGACGCTTTGTCAATATGCGGCTCTGCAGGTGGCATCTGGCTTTAGCGTTGCCGAATCCCGACCGAGTGGTCGGGATTCTCTCGATCGAAAGAGGCGCGCTCATTGGACCGGTAGTGGCCGGAGCAGGACACCATTGAGCACTGCGAACATGGCCGCGTAGGACTAGTCGTCCCGAAGCAATCCGATTTCCCGATTCGAGAAAAGATAGCACCTTTGTGGCCAGTCGCTCGCTCAGCCAAAAGCGATCTGTTTCTTCTACTTAAGGGGTTTTTCGGAATGCAAAATTGTCCGAGACCGGACCAGCGTCGTCCGAAAGCGGACGGTCGTTGGTCCCGTTAGAGACCTGTAATCGAAAGTGATTGGTCAGCTACTCTTCCACAACCCGATTGGGAAGAGTTGCCCGTTATCCGGAAAGAAATGCCAATCGATTCTCACGAGGCCGCGGACTGGAGCAATCATCATGCTGCAGTGGTCTAGTTGCCCTGGTTCGACGCGAATGTGCATCGAATGATCGAGGCGAGATATGACCCAATCAAATATCGTGATCCTTGGCGGAGGGATGGTTGCGGGATACGCCGCTAAGCAACTGGTTGAACTGGGATTGCCGAAAGGCGAATTAACTATTCTCTCGGCTGATGATGCTGTTCCCTATGAGCGTCCACCGTTATCAAAGGGTTTTTTGGCGGGGAAGGACAGCGAAGATGCCATCAAGATCAGTCCGGAAGACTTTTATAAAAAGAACGGAATCGAGCTAAGGCTCGAATGCGAAGTCGCCAGCGTGGATGTCAAACGGAAGCGTTTAATTCTTAAGAACAATGACGAGTTCGGGTTTCAAAAGCTGATCATCGCCACCGGTGCCCGCCCGCGAACGCTGAACATTCCTGGGTCCAGACTTCAAAACCTGTTTTACCTTCGAAGTTTCACCGATTCCAAGAAGATCCGGAATGCCGCGGAAAAGGCCAAGCATGCGATCGTGATTGGCGGGGGCTTCATCGGCATGGAAGTGGCAGCAGTCTTTGCACAAAAAGGGATCGAAGTAACCATGGTCCTGAATGATGACCGCGTCTTTAGGCGGTTGTTCTCCTTAGAAATGGCGAGCTTTTTCGAGAGCTATTACGCAGCCAGAGGAGTGCGACTGGTCAAATCGACCTCCGTTACAGAACTGCGCGGGGACGAAATTGTCAGTTCGGTGGTGCTCAGCGATGGACAGACCGCGCGGTGCGATTTGGTTGTTGCCGGAATCGGCGCGCAGCCGATAATCGAGATGGCGACGAACAGTGGACTCGATCTTGGCGACGGCATATTAGTGGATGAGTATCTGCAGACCAGCGCCCCCGATGTTTTCGCAGCGGGCGATGTCGCGAACTACCAGGATGTGCTTTTTTCAAAACGCAGGCGCGTCGAGCACTGGGACAACGCCGTTTCTCAGGGACAATACTGTGCCCGGTCACTCATGGGAGATGGAACTCCGTTTAGGCACGTCCCCTACTTCTTCTCCGATGTTTTTGATCTCTCATACGAGTATTGGGGTGATTCGTCAGGTGCGGACCAGGTTATACATCGTGGAGATGTGACGAGCAACAGCTTTAGCGTGTGGTGGCTGCATCAGCAGTGGCTCGTCGCGGCATTTACGATGAATCGTCCAGATGAAGAGCGGGATGTGGCTCCGAAATGGATCGAGTCGAGGCAGAGGGTTTCGGCCGCAAACTTGGCGGATGCATCACAACCGATAACCGCATCAATTTCGGCTGCGGCGTGAAAGCTCCCCTATTTGTTATTGCCTCAATGTCAGAATGGTCGGCCACTCTTCCTTGGCGATTACAGAAAGTGACTCGACCGGCAATCAGGATCGGGCCTCTTGGGATCCCACGATTGCTCGATGAATACATTGGCGATTATGCAGTCCTTGAGACGACCAAACGTTATTGGTGGAAATCCTTATCCGTGGGTTTGCCGAATATTGTCGGGACTTTTGCTATTCGCCGCGCAAAGCCAGCATGGGATCCGTACTCGATGCACGTCTAGCCGGTAGTGCAGAAGCTGCTAGCGCCAGCAGCAGCATCGCGATGGCAGAAAGCGCAAACACGCCCGGATCAAACGGGCTTACTTCAAACAGAAAGGAACGCAGCAAACGGGATGCAGCCACGGCACCAAGCAAACCCAAGGCACAACCAACAGCCGCAAGCCTGGCGCCGGAACTCAGGATGAACAGGATCACTCCGGAGCGTTGGCAGCCAAGCGCCATGCGCACCGCCATTTCCTGTTCGCGCAATACCACGGAGAACGCAATCACGCCATAGATTCCGAGAATACTGAGCAGCACTGCAGCGATGGCAAACGAGGAAATCAGCACGGTATTGAAGCGTCGCGGCGCCTCGCTCTTCGAGATAGCGTGCTCCATCGTCTGCATCTGATAGAGCGGCAACTGTGGGTCGATCTTCCGTACTATTGCGCGCAGCGTATCTTCCATCTGCTCCGGAGCCATACGGGTGCGCAGAACGATCCAGCCGTCGGCGCCGCTCAAGTCTCCGACAGAGGCGAAAACACCTTCACTGGCGACCGTCTGTGTTACCGGCTGGTATACCTGCGGCATCGTCTCCGCATCGGGCGACCCCAGCTTGACGTCATCAACCTCGCCCACCACCGTCATCCACGGCGTGGAGGTCTCCGGCAAGCCCCGGCGCAGCCGTTTGCCGATCGGGTCCTGGCCCGGCCAGTAGCGCTCGGCCATCTTGCGATTCACGATAGCCACCAACTGTGAGCCGGCGTTATCCGACTCGGTAAAGATGCGCCCGCGGAGCACACGAATGCCCAGCGTTTCGAAGGGATCGCTCTCGACCAGCGACATCGCCGCCATATTCAACCCCGCGCCCTTGGGAGGAACATACCCCTCGATCGTGAAAGCGATGCCCCAGCTATTGCCGGCCGCCGGTAGAAACGAAGTGATGGCAACAGAATCTACGCCAGGCAATTGCCCTAGATCGTTCAGCAGAGTTTTGGTGAATTCGTCGATCGCGGATTGCATTCCATACCGCTGCTGCGGCAGAACGTAGAGCGCGGCCAGCCTATTCTCGGTGCGAAAGCCCAATTCCACATCGCGCATCTTCTGGAAGCTGCGCAGCAATAGGCCGGACGCGGTGAGAAGGGTCAGCGCCACGGCAATCTCCGCCACCACCAGCGCAGAGCGTAGCCTGGCATGGCCGCTGCCCGAGGTGCCGGTGCGTCCGCCTTCTTTGAGCGTCTCATTCACGTTCGTCCTGATTGCGGCAAATGCTGGAGCCATTCCGCAGAGGAAGCCGGTCAGCAGTACCAGTCCCAGCGCGAAGAGCATGACCGGCCAGTCCAAGCCAATCTCATTGATGCGAGGTAGCGTCTGCGGTAGCCGGCTTACGCCCACCCGCAAAGCGATAGCCGCCAGTGCCAGCCCTAGGGCGCCACCAGCGATACTTAAGACCATGCTTTCCACGATCGCCTGTCGGAGTAATATGGCCGCGCGAGCACCCAGGGCGAGGCGCACCGCAATCTCTCTTCGTCTGCAGATGGCACGCACCAGCAGAAGCCCCGCCAGGTTCGCACAAGCGATCAGCAGAACAACGATCACTGCAACGAGCAGGGTGTGCACCAGGGATCGCGCCTGCTCCACCGCATCTTCCTTCAGCGGCTTCACCACTGCGTGAATACGAAGACTGCGCATGTAGGCCGGATAGTCGCGCATTGTCTCCTGGGCCACCCGCTCCGCATCGGTTTGCGCCCGCTCGGCAGTGATTCCGGGCTTTAGGCGCCCCACCATGCGAGAGTTCCATGCCGCCGCGCTGCCCGCGCTAAATTCCTCTGGCTGCAGGCTGAGCGGGAGCCAAAACTCGCTCTGGTTCGCATGCCCAGGGTTGAGCGGAAACTCAAAATCGCGCGGCATCACGCCGATCACGGTGTAAGGCTTGCGGTAGAGAAGAATCTTGCTCCCCAGTACGTTCGCATCGCCGTGGAAGCGGCTCCGCCACGTACCGTAGCTCAGCACCGCCACTTGCTGCTGTTCTTCATCTTCGCGTTGCGTGAACGTGCGTCCCAACAGCGGTGGCACTCCCAGTGCTGTAAAGACCTCGGCGCTCATCCGTGTCCCATTCACCGGCGCCGGATCGCCGGTGCCGGATAGTTCAAACAATCTTCCCCGATAGCCGCCCAGGTGGCTAAAGCTTTGCGTGTCGCGCATGTAATTGCGGATGTCGGGAGCGGTTACGCTGGACTGAGCGCAGGACGCGCAGCGCGAGCCTTCAAGCTCATCTCCCAGGATGACCAGACGATCCGGGTCGGCGAACGACAGCGGACGCAGCAGCACTCCCTCGACAATGGAAAAAATCGCCGTCGTCGCCCCGATGCCCAGCGCCAGCATTAGGATGGCCGTCACTGTAAATCCGGGAGACTTACGAAGTAGGCGAAAGGTATATCGAATGTCTTGCAGAATCTGATCTAGTCCTTGAAACCCCCGCTCGTCGCGATGCAGTTGCTTTGCCTGCTCCACACCTCCGTAGGCGATTCTGGCCGCTCGTCGCGCATCTTCAGGGGTCATGCCCTGGCGCAGATATTCGTCTTCCAGCAACACCAGATGTGTGCCAATTTCTCTTGCCAGTTCCGCTTCCACTTTGGAGTTGGCGAAAAGCAGATAAAACTTCAGAAAGATGCGTCTCAGGTGCCTCATGGCTAAGACTCCTCAAGCAAGAGCCGTTCCACTAGAGCCGACATTCTTCTCCACCCCTGTGTCTCCTCCTTTAATGCTTTCTGTCCCGCCTTGGTGATTTCGTAGTATTTGGCTTCTCGGTTGCTCTCGGTCCTTCCCCAGGTTCCCTTGATCCACCCGTACTGCTCCAGTCGCACTAATGCTGGATAGAGAGTGCCCTGGTTGAGGTTGAGCAGCCGATCGGAGATCTGCTGGAGACGCGTGGCAATTTGATAAGCGTGTTGTGGGCCCATCGTCGCGAGTGTGCGCAAAACGATGAGATCAAGCGTCCCCTGCAGCAGCTGGATTGATTCCTTTTCTTTATTAGACATCCAAGTGGTCTCTCTCAAAAGAGACTACTCGATTTCACTTGTTTGTCAAGTGGAATGTCCAAAGAACTTCCATGCACAGATCAGTGGATCGTTTGCTCGATCGAATTAAACCTACCGATAGACTTTCGCTCCGGCGATCCTTCACTTACGCGGGATCGGCTGATTCGCACGAATCATCTCGTGAATCTTGCGAAGCTCTTTGCAGCTTTCGCAGTTTGGATCAGAGCAATATGGAGAGTCTTGCGGCTGCGATGGATCGTGTGGTTGAGGAGCAGGTGCGTGTGCCATGTGGCCTCCTGTGTTGAACGGTTGTTCATCAATTGCACAAGAGACCGACGCCCCGATCGGGCACTGTGGAGAGGTGTGTAAGGGACTCTTAAACCGTAGTCCCATTCATTGCATGATGCAAGTAGAGGGGCACGTCTCAGCCGGGCTTCAAAGTAGAAGGCGGAATGCTATCAATCACAAGCCCCGCAGATTCCTTAGAGGCTATTCGAACGAACCGGCGGGCAGTCACATACATTCCTTTATGCGCCTGTTTGCATTGGGAGAGGTTCATCATGGACGCGAACTTCAAGCGGACTTGGAGACTGTCGCGCTCCCGTGGACCGAAACGGGAGACATTTTGTCGTCCGCCCACTTCAAGCCGCGGATGCGGGCCGCAATTATGGGCGCGTGCTCTTGCTCAGCGATTTCCGCGGCGGCTTCCAGCGCCTCGTTAATCGCTAACAATGCGAGAGATGAGCCCCTCGCTTTGAGGCTGGTCAATGCGTACCTGCAGCGAAGTTCTTCGCCTAAAGTCATTTTTCGCCTCCTCGCAAAAATTCTACCTCTAGGGACGTGTAGGTGAGCGCTCCGAAATCGTGAAAGCCTGGAGCTTGCTTACGCTGCGCGAGTCGCTGCTACCTGCGCCAAAGTACTTAAATTGCGAAGCGCGTCGTCCATGGCACCTTGCTCACCCGGCAGCGAATGCTTGAGACTTTCTTCAATCCTGTCGAAAATTGCCCCGCGAGCCGCCGTGATTCGCTCAGGTAACTTAGCTACGTCAGTCTCCAAGAGTGCCGCCTCATAGAGAGGTCTCCAGTCGCGGCTGCCGGACTGAATCATCCGGAAATAGTTATTCCATTTTTGCCGCAATGAAAGCGCCAAGAAACGCCAATACCGGTGGAGCGGGGCCGAACCCAGAGGTATACAGCCAGACTGACTGACAAAAAACCGATTGCAGTGAAGTGTTTTAACCGGGCAAATTAAAATCGGCGTCCTTTAACTCCGCATCCTCGTCCCGATGACCCAATTGGCTTTGCATGCTGGTGTTGACCTCTTCATGATTCTGTTCTTCTTCCGTTGCACCCTTCCCTTTATCTTGATCCCTCGATGTGTGGGCCTTAGGCTTGTTTTCCGGGTTGGTCATTGAAGTGGACTCCTTGCATTACTCCGAGTACCCGGCATCGCCCTCTTCATTTTCGTCATGGTCATTATTTTTGCCATCATCTTCCTCTTCTTCGTCTTCGTCCTCATCTGGCTCCCGGCGAAGGATGACATCGGCAGTTGTGGCCCGATCAGAAAGGCCAGAATCGGGATATTCTGGATACGCTGCACTCATGTTTCAATGGTACGCCGCTCGCCGGAAGTGAACTCAGGCGCACATTGACGGTTTCCCGGAACGCACCCGACGATACCCTGAAAGTGCAAGTCAGGACAAAGCAGTGAGCTAATGCCTCCGCTGCGTAAGTTGATGGCGGGGAGCATTGTAGTTCTAACGAGAGCGCCCACGCCTTCACGTTCCTCTATCGCTTTACAAATCTCTGCATTCAGCAAGTGCAGAACGGCTCATAATTCTTTCGGTAAGTCCCTTACCAAACCGCGCTGGGCAAACCCCGCGAAACTCCATATTCGTGTCCGGCGCGGCAATTACTCCTACGTTGGCGCATTTGGCAGTTTCGGACCATGCCACATACCGAGTCTTTTCTTAATTCGCCGGTTTCTTGTGACAAATACAGCCAACGAGGTATTTATAAAGGATGCAAGGCGGAAAAGCCGGACACGTGATCGAGGCCGGGCCACCAGACGCTTAATGAATGTAAGTCAAAGCGCTGGACATGCGATTGATGATCAGCGGCTGGCCCACCATTTCCACATACACGCTCCAAGTGCCCGCCGGAACCACGGTCGAGACATCGAAAACGCCGGCAGTGACCGAAACATTGGAAGCAGCCAGGTAGAGATTGCCCGTCGAATCGGTGTAATAGATGTTGAAGTGGTGGACAGTCGAGACCGATGCGTAGGTCGCGTTCGACGGTACGAGGGTCCAACTAAGCTGGCTGCCTGTGAGTGACGTACTCACGGTACAGTTGTCTATTCCGTCTTCGACGGCGGTTCCTTCCTCGTAGTCGTTCCAGGTTGCGATTTGCACATAAGGGATTTCTGGATTGGAACCGCCGAAGTATTTCGATATCTCATTCGCGGTTTTCAGTAGCACCTGGCCGCACTGTTGAGCCATCACGCGATGGCCGCTCCACGAGGCGTCATTGTCGTCGAAGCCCTTGTAGATCACTCCCACGGTGAGCTGTGACGGATGGGTTAATCCCGCGCTGTACAGATTGTCCAAATAAATCGGAGAGGCATTAGTGCCTAGGAATAAAATTGACATTGAAGCCGCTAGCCCCTGATTCATTCTCTAAGCTGATAACTATAGGTCCGAAAACCGACGGGAATCTGACCATCCAGCTTTATTCACTTCGCAATTTGCGTGGTGGGGAGTTCGTAAGTATTTCATCTCAAGTGATCGCGATCGAAACAACGGTTATCGAGTGCGGGATCGCGTCAAATCGCCCGCCTTCTCTTCGAGTTCCGCCCAGCGTGAGTACAGTGCGTCCAAATCGTTTTGTGCTGCTTCCATCTCGGCATGGGCGGCCACGAGCCTGGGACCGTCGCTGGCAATTGCCGGATCCTCCAATGCCGCCCGCTTGCTTTCGAGCACCTGCTCGGCGTCAGCGATGCGCTGTTCGATTCCGGCATATTCCCGCGCTTCTAAGTACGAGAGCTTCTTTGTCGCGGGCGCGGTGGAATGTCTGGATCCCCGAACCAAGGGGATGGAACTCACAGGCGTCTTCACGCTCGACTTGCGCTCCGCCTGCCACGATTCCCATTGCGCATAGTCAGCAAGACTTTCCGCGCGCCCTTGGCCATCTAGACCGAGGACGATGTTCGATACCCGATCCAGCATGTAGCGGTCATGGGTTACCAACACCAGAGAACCGCGGAATTCGATCAGACTCTCTTCCAGAATTTCCAGCGTCGGGATGTCGAGGTCATTGGTGGGCTCATCCAGCAGGAGAACGTCCGCGGGCTGCAGCATGAGCTGAGCGATCAGGACGCGGGCCCGTTCGCCTCCGGACAACCGCTCTACCGGCTGACTAAGCTGCTCACCAGTAAAGAGGAATTTGGCGGCCCATGAGGCGACGTGAATGACGCGATCCCGATAGACAACCGAATCTCCGTCGGGAGCGAGCGCCCGGCGGAGAGTCATATTCATATCGAGCTGGCGGCTCTGGTCGAAATACACAATGCGCAACCAGTCGGCGCGACGAACCTCTCCGCGCGAAGGCGTCCATTCTCCACGCAACAAGCGCAGCAAGCTGCTTTTGCCACTACCGTTCGGCCCTACCAATCCGACTCGCATGCCGGCGGTTATGATGAAGTTGAGCGGCTCGAACAGCGTCCGACCGCCAATTTCGCAAGTCACATTCTCGAGTTCGATTAGACGCTTAGTCTTGCGATCAGTCGCCGAGAAATCAATTTGTGCGTTTGCGCTCCGGGTCCTCGCGTTCAAATCCGCGAGTTCGCCCATCAGCTCGCCCGCCTTATCAATGCGGGCCTTGGATTTTCGAGTGCGGGCTTTGGCTCCGCGTCGCAACCACTCGATTTCGGAATGAACCAGATTTTCCAGCGCCTCCTGGCGTTTCGACTGCGCATGAAGGAATTCTTGTTTTTTCTCCAGGAACGCGCTGTAACTGCCGCGAACCTGCAGCAACCCGTCCGGATATACGCGGCTGAGTTCCGCCATGTCGCCAGCGACGTTCTCTAGGAAATAACGATCGTGACTTACAACCACACAGGCGAATGCTGCTTCCTCCAGCAGAGCTTCAAGCCATTCAATTCCAGCGAGGTCCAGGTGATTCGTGGGCTCATCGAGCAGCAAAACATCTGGTGCTTGGACCAGCGCTTCCACAATGGCGAGACGCTTCTGCCATCCTCCAGACAGGGCGGCCGCTTCCGCCTCCAGATCTTCGAACCCGGCACGTCCGAGGACCTCGGCAAAGTAGGCCACGTGTTCCGAATCAGTATTCGCAGAATTGTCGAGCGCCCTACCGATCACGGAGCGCACGCTTTCGCCAGGTTCGAACTGTGAATTTTGCTCCACATAGCTGAGCCGCAACCGCTTTCGGATGGCGACATTGCCTGTGTCGGGCTCTTCCGTTCCAGCAAGTATCCGCAGCAACGTAGATTTCCCCGAACCATTCGGGCCGACTAACCCAATCCGCTCTCCTTCTGAAACCGTAAACGACACGTTGTCAAAGAGCGGCTGCGCTCCGAAGGATTTCGAGATTTTCTGCGCATTGATAATCGGCGGCAACGGCTGCTCGCTCCTGATGATTCAATGTTATCGGCTCAGCTAATCACTTGAAAGCACCCTGCCAGTTCTGGAATACTCGTCCTCAGTGAAATGATCTGACCCGTGGAACCAGACTGCCGCCAATTCGCGCTGGTTGTGCCCACGCTGAAATGAGGCCGCCAGTATCGAGCCTACTCGATGGGTTAGTTGCCGCATTGTCGCATTCATCGTTCCCGTGGGAAATCCTGGTCATCGACGACCAGAGCTCTTGACGGTACACCCGGCATCGTCAAAGGCTTTGCACAGTCCGAACCCCGCGTGCGCCTTTTGGTACGGGCCGGTCAACGAGGATCAGCTGGGGTCATCGCGTATGGATGGGCGCACACCAATGCCAATCTACTGGGCGTCATCGATGCCGACCTGCAACATCCCCCCGAACTGCTGCCAACCCTCATCAACAAAGTCGTGGACGGCACGAGCACCCGAAATTTTGATCTTCGTCGTTGACCTTCCATGCGGTGATTCCTCAACATTTGCATCACAACGATGATGTTTCCAATCCTCTCAGCAGTACGCCGACGAGTCCATTTGGAATGGTGCTCAATACTCCCAAGGATTGAACACACCAACTCCCATACGCTCAAAGTCGGCTACGTTCCTGGTCGCAACCGTCAGACCGTGCACGAGCGCCGTAGCTGCGATGAGGGCATCACGATCCGAGCGAGGATTCGGCACGTGAAGCGTTGCGCATCGCTGGGCGACGGCGAGATCAATCGCCAAAATACGACCAGAAAAGGTGGGCAACACGTGCCTGTCCATCCAGGTACGAAGAATCGCGCCCTGCTCCTGGTCGCGCCGTTCAATCAAAAGGATTCCAATCTCAAGTTCCAATACTGAAATCACGGAGAGATAGAGACTTGCCGCCGGCAAAGGTTGGGCCCATTTCTTGACGTTTTGATGCGCCTTCTTCGCTTTCCTTAATTCTGAAACTACATTGGTGTCGAGGATATACATTTAGGCTAAATCTGTTAACTCGTGCAGATCGCCCTTCAATCGGGCGGGCTCAAATTCAATTTCAGTCGCTGCCGGCATCGCCAGCAAGTCCGCAACGCTCTTCTGCCCTGCCGTAATCCTTTGATACTCCTCCACCGTGAGCAGTACATGCGAGGGACGGCCCCGATCGGTGATGAAAACCGGGCCGCGTTTAGCGGCTCTCTTCGCCCGGCTCGTGTCCTGATTGAAGTCTCGGCTCGACAGTTTTGTAATGGGCATAATCTATAGTCCTTCAATGTAGCAACGTAGCTACATTATAACACCAAATTCATAGCAGCCGCGAGCCGCCATTTCCCGCGCGAATTGATGACGAGGAAGTCCGTACAAAAGCTGCTTGCACCCCCTCCCGGGGCGCTTGCTGCAAGTCAAACTATCCTGTTTTTGGCTTAACGAGCGAAGCCGCTTGAGCTCTTGAACAGCCCTATAAGCAGTCCAGCCTAAAAGATCGCTCGCCTTTTCCTACTCAAGATTTTCGGAGTCTCTTGTGCGCTGGGACCCGCGTCCGAAGGGCTTTTGTTATGGTGCCGGGAGGGGGTTGAACCCCCAAGGTGCTAAGCACCGGCGGATTTTGAGTCCGATGGATCGGGAAGCGAAGACGAGCTAAATGAATGACTTGCAAAGGTTTACCCGAGGCTACCTCTTTGGTTTTGTACAGTAAAATGCGGTCTGATCGGGGTCCGCACATCACGTTCACATCACCGCTGTTCGCCCGAATACTTCTGAAACTAGGTTTGGATCGATGAGTTCTATGGGTGTTTACGACAGTGGAATCTTTTCTGCAGCGATCAAATTCGAGAATCCCAGAAGGCGGTTTCGAGCTTCATATCCAAACGGAGTACGCGTAACCGTTGTCGAAACTGGTAACTACTGAAGAATGGTCGAGCCAGTATTTGCCTCTTGCTGCTGGCAGTTTTGACAGGTTCTCTCGCCTGTCAACCTTACTAGTCTTCCTTTCGTGCAAGACGAAGGGTTTGGCACAGTTGCGGAGGCTCAACCTGAATTGCACCGCCTCCGAGTTGGACAGTGAGCTCTGTAACCCGGAGAGAAAACAAGATTTGCGGCCTGGGAGACTCGCTACCTGCAGGTGCTTATGTGTAACCGCACGCGAGGGCTTGCGACGGTTTTCGCGGACCGCGCATTACCATTTATTACAGTAAAGCGCCATGATGCGACACAACTAGTAAAGCGCCATGATGCGACACAACTAATATGTTAGTGATTCGAGGTTGACAAAACTTTTTTTTCTAAGACACTATGCAGATAAGAGACGGGTAGCGCCACCTTGCTCAGTGCAGTTCGTAAGCTCACCGAAGCCCAGCTTGCCGCTCTGCCACCCGGGTCAGACGGGGCTCGCCAGTCCAGTAGGCCGCAACCAAGATCTTTTTGTCAGTCTACTTCGCATTATGTTCATCCATTGGTGCCCGTATGTCCACCATATCTCCTTCCGCCAATAGAATCCCTAGCGTTTTTATCGCCGATGCAAGCCCGCTGGATTGCCAACTCCTGGCGGCATCTCTACTACGCAATCGAATGAGGGTCGCTGGCTGGGCAACAAGGTCTAGCGATATTGTCGCGGGGATGTCACGCTGGAACCCGGAAGTAGCTTTGATCGGAGTAAGGCTTGAAGACGGTCACCGTGCGGGGCTGAACGCCATGCGGGAGTTGCACGACTTTCTGGCACAAACACGTCTTGTTATGCTGCTCGATTCGGACGAACCAATGGTCATTGTCGAAGCGTTTCGTTATGGCGCTAAAGGAGTGTTTTCTCGCCAGCAGGTCTCGTGTGGTCTCGCGAAGTGCATCCGATGTGTTCTTGCCGGACAACTCTGGGCAAACAACGAGCAAATGCAGTATCTAGTAGAAGACTTGCGTGCACATTCATCTGCACCGATGGCAACTGCGATAAGGATCGATCAGTTGACCAAACGTGAGCTAGAGGTCGGGATGCTGGTGGCGGAAGGGCTTACAAACCGCGACATTGGGAAGCAACTTGGCCTAAGCGAGCATACAGTCAAGAACTACTTGCTTGTGATATTCGAAAAGCTAAAAGTCTCAACGCGAGTAGAGTTGGCTCTCATGTTCGCGGCGGGTCATCGCGAAGGGTTGAGTAGCAAGTCTGAAATTCGCTCCGTGAACGACTCAAGCAATTCCCGCATAGCCCAGGTTACATAACGTGCCACTCGGGGGGCTTCCTCCCGTCCACGTAGGTGCTCTCCTTCGCTGTACTCTCGATATTACAGGATATGTCGGAGGACACATTTACTGAGCATTAGTCCCCCAGCCAGCACGTACGTACTGAGAAATGTACAGGAGAATTTCTCTCTCTTGTCGCCCGGTCCAACGATTTCCTACTCTTCCGAAGTGCGGAATTAGCATTATCAGGTTCCGCACTCACTTTCGCCCCGTCTTGGGAGTCAAAGGGCGGAGCTGTTTTTATGAGTGCACCAACGATGTCGTGGAACCACTTACCTCAGACTGAAACGGCTGTTTCTCGCAGTTGGTACGCAGTAGCCACCCGCTCTCGGCACGAACGCGTGGTTGCGCATCAGCTGAATAGCGCTGGTCTTACGACATTTCTTCCATCTGTTTCCGAAATTCACGACTGGAGCGACCGGCGTAAGAAGGTGGAAATCCCATTGTTCCCCGGCTATGTGTTCTTGTATGCCTCGCTTTCGCCGGCCCTGCGAAGGTCTGTAGCCTTCGCGCGCGGAACGGTGGGTTTCGTCGCCATGCAAGGCGAGCCGGTTTCAATTCCCGTCGAACAGATCGAAACCGTCCAAAGGCTCCTTTCGTTGCGGGCGAATTGTCTTCCGCATCCCTATTTGACCCTCGGACAACGAGTACGAATCCGAGGCGGCGCGCTCGATGGAATTGAGGGCATTCTGAACAAGGTTGATGGCCAAAGCGGATTGGTAGTCTCGGTTGACAACATTTCGCGGTCACTGCTGGTACGAGTTGAAGGTTACTGCGTTGAACCTGTGTGGACCGCCGGCGGAAAGCAATCATGAAAAGAGCATCGCTGATCGTATCAATCTGCGCGTGGCTCGCGAATTTCGCCATTACCCAAACGCGAATTGCACCGGCAGCTTCGCCACAAGTGGATGCGGTGTCACCTTCCACAAGTATTCGCGCTGCTGAAGACGAAAATCCAGCGGCAGTGGTCGTAACCTCGGCGGCCGCTGGCTCCGATGTTCACGATCTAGTTATTGGCAGCGGTGACTTACTCGAAGTCAGCGTGTATGGAGCGCCGGAGTTCGACAAGTTGCAAGTAAGGGTGAGCGGAGCCGGCAACGTGGTACTGCCGTTCATTGGAAGGCAGCGTGTGGCAGGATTGACTGCTGCACAAGCCGAGTCAGTCGTCTCAAAACAGCTTGCGGACGGCGGGTACTTTCATAATCCGCAGGTATCTGTTTTTGTTCGCGATTACTCGAGCCAGGGCGTTTCTGTTTTAGGAGAAGTACAAAAGCCTGGTGTGTATCCCTTGTTTGGAACTCGGCATTTATTTGACGCAATCTCGATGGCGGGAGGACTCACTCCGAAAGCTGGGAAGCTAGTGACGATCGCTCATCGAAACCAAAAAGACCGGCCCCTTGCAGTCAATCTCGGCAGTGACATCGAAGGCTCAGTCGAAGGTAATACGCTGCTCTCGCCCGGCGACACGGTTGTGGTATCGAAGGCAGGGATAGTGTACGTGGTAGGGGACGTGCACCTGCCGGGTGGCTTCGTGATGGAGAACGGCCACATGACGGTGCTGCAAGCACTGGCACTGGCGCAAGGCGCGAACCCCACGGCGTCTTTGAACAGCGCAAAAGTGATTCGCACGATCGACGGCAAACACTCGCAAATGCCCGTGGAGCTCAAACTCATCCTCGGCGCCAAAGCCGCGGACGTGACTCTCGCAGCAGGCGATATTCTATTCGTTCCTGCCAGCATAGGAAAATCCGCCGCAAGGCGCAGCCTTGATTCCATACTACAAGTCGCCACTGGGGTGGCCATCTACGGGCGTTACTGACGGCGTTTCTGGATCGAACCTGGATTACCAAGGGTGAACGAAGGATTCAAGCACGACAATGAGTAAGAACCTTGAACTGCTGCAACACGCCCAGCGAGTTACGCAACGTAGAGTGCGCGACTGGCGATCCCAGAACGGCTTTCGCCAAGTGCGCCGGCCGAACGAAAGCATTTCGCGGCAACCTGAATTCCTCTTAACTGCATGGTTTGTAGTCAAGACACACTGGCGATTGGTGTTCGGTTTTGCTCTACTGGTGATCGCAGCTGTAACAGCTGTGGTGTTCTCTCTGCCGCCTGTGTATGAACCGAGTGCGCGTATTGAATTGGAAACAGGTCCGTCAGTTCTGTCATCGTCCAGTGAGGATACGCGGCTTAACACGGCTCAATATGCTGAGACACAAGCGAGGAACTTGCAAAGTAGTGAGTTGCATCTGGAAGTGATCCGCAAACTAGGGCTTGATCGCAATCGGCAGTGGCTGGGTGCGACCGGTCGTGGCAAAGTTATCGCAAAGCTGGCATCAACAGCGGGAACACTCACTCCCTCGGAATACGCGGCATTGGCCCTCTTTGATCGTTCTCTGAACGTCAAACACGACAATACATCGTGGCTCATTGACGTTAGTTTCGCGGCGCGAGATCCTAAGCTTGCGGCTTTGGTGACGAACAATGTCATCGAACAGTTTATAGATCGTGATTACAGGAGTCGCGCGCAGGCAATCCGCGAATCGACAGACTTCTTATCTCAACAGCTCAATGACCTCCGGCAGCAGATGGACGCATCCAGTCGCGCGCTCGCCGATTTCCAGAAATCGTCCGGCATAACGCCGGTCACTGATTCGCGCAGCAGTTTTGACGAACGCGCGGGTGAGCTCAACCGGCAGCTTACGCTAGCCCGAGTTGAACGAATACAACTCGAATCGTTGCTTGCCCAGGGCAGGAGCAATCCGTATCTGCTGGCTCAGGTGAGTGCCGATCCCGCGATCCAGGATCTGTCCAAGCAGCTTTCCACCGTTCGAGCGCAGCAAAAAGAAGCCCTAGTCGTATACGGAGAAAACCACCCGAAGGCAAAGCAGCTCGCAGCTCAAATTGAGCAGTTGGAAAAGGAGCTCACATCACAGCGCAGCCGGGTATTGGCGAATATCGAAAACAGCTTTAGTGCGGCACATACTCGGGAAAGGCTGCTCGATGCCGAGGTAAGGAATGCGTCCAGGCAAATGGGTGTGGTTGAGAAATATGAAGCGCTCAAGAAAGAGTCACAAGCAAATGAGGAGCTTTATAAGACCTTGTATGGCAAGTTGAAAGAAACCGCCATTCTGGGCGAAGCCGCTCCACGAAATGTTCGCTGGATCGATCATGCGCAGGTATTGGATCGGCCCACACGTCCGCGGCGCCTGCTTGACCTTGCTGCTGGTGTAGCCGCAGGACTGTTCGGCGGGATTCTACTCGCCTTCGTGCGAGAGAGCGTCAACACTAAGCTGCGCACGCTGGAAGATGTGAAGGATTGGATGGAACCCGCCAGCGTCTCGCTCGTCCCTCTAATAGCCACGCCTGGCTTCAGCTTGAGACACAAGGGGGGAAGGCAAGCCTCACGAGAGCCCTTCGTATTAGATCGGCCGAACTCGCCGGAGTCTGAAGCGCTCCGAGGGCTAGTGAGTTCGGTCGCACCCTGGCATGGACCAAGCTCTCCCCGCGTACTGCTGGTTGCTTCGTCGCAAGCTGGGGAAGGAAAAACCACCATCGCCGTGAATCTGGCCATAGCACTTGCGCGATCTGAAAAAACCTGCCTCGTAGACGCCGATTTGCGCAATCCCGTGCTGGGCACCATGCTCAAAATCCAGCACAGTTGTGGTCTCACCGAATTGTTAGCTCATGGATGTGATCTGGACGATGCATTGGTAGGCGTGAACAGCGTTAGAAATCTTACATTACTGCCCGGCGGAAGTGTCGATTTGCGCAGCGGCGACTTGATAACGGGCGAGCGGTTCGAAGGCGTGCTGGATGCATTGCGAGAAAAATTCCAGTACGTGATCGTCGATTCACCTCCAATACTTCCATATGCCGATTCCAGAGTGATAGCCAGGCTGGGAGACGGCATCGTTTTGGTCGCACGTGCCGGCACCACTACTCGTGAAGCATTCAAGCGAAGTCTCGAGATACTCGAATCGGTGCACGCCGCTCCCGTCCTCGAAGTTGTGCTGAACGCTGTTCCTCACCACTCACCCGATTACCGCTACTACAACCACGCGAGCTGACTGCGCTATCTCCAGGCGTAAGCGCAAAAACGAAGACAAGGAGGCGTAAATGAAGCGCTGCGACATCGTTGTCATTGGAGCTGGCCCGTATGGGCTATCGGCCATCGCACATCTTCGTGCACGATCCATTGATTCGGTCGTCTTTGGCGAACCGATGTCGTTTTGGGACCAGCAGATGCCCGTCGGCATGCTCCTACGCTCTCCGTGGGCGGCGACCCACCTTTCGGATCCCGAGCGGAAACTGACCCTCGATGCATACAGGCTCGCACAGAAGAGAGAATTTTCTTCCCCCGTCCCGCGAGAGGAGTTTGTGAATTATGGTCGTTGGTTCCAAACGCAAGTTGCGCCCGACGTGGATCGCCGGGCTGTCGAGCGAGTCGAGAAAAATGGAGAATTCCGCATTTCTTTGAGCGACGGCCAACAAATCGCGGCGTCGCGCGTGATTGTAGCCGCGGGAATTTCGAAGTTTTCGAAGCGACCTCGACAATTCGCTGACCTGCCGCCTAGTCTGATTTCACACGCTTCCGAGCACCGCGATCTGAACAGGTTTGCGAGGCGCAAGGTATTGGTCATTGGTGGCGGACAAAGCGCGCTCGAATCAGCAGCCTTGTTAAACGAGGCAGGCGCTGATGTCCAAGTACTCGTACGCCGTCCGCGAATCATCTGGCTTTCAGGGAAAAAGCGGTTCTCCTCGTGCTTGAGCCTCCAGCATCTCCTCTACGCACCTAGCGACGTAGGGCCTCCGGTGGCCAGCCAATTGATCGCTCACCCTACGTGGTTTCAGGTTTTGCCACGAATAGTGCAAGACAGGTTAGCTGTGCGCGCAATTAGACCTGCCGGCGCTGCATGGCTGAAAAAACGCTTCGCTCCTGTCAAAGTCATGTTGGGTGTGAGTGTCGCGTCAGCACGGCAGTCGGGCGAGGGCGTCGAGGTAGTTCTCGGAGATGGCAGCAAGCAGATGGTTGACCATGTTCTGCTTGCGACCGGATATTCGGTTGATATAGCAAAGTACAGCTTCCTCAACCCATTGTTGCGGCAAATCAAAACCGTCGACGGATATCCTTCACTAAACCATAGTTTCGAATCTTCTGTTCCCGGGCTGCACTTCATGGGCGCACCGGCCGCCTGGTCATTTGGACCACTTATGCGATTCGTCGCCGGTGTGCGCTTCGCTGCTTGCAGACTGACCCGTAGCATTGCGCAGAATCCGTGTCCATCACAATAGCAAGCACATTTGCGAATCCTGGGCGGCGGCCTGCGGACGTGGGCGCGTGGCGAACTCCAGGCGGCGTCGTTGTACTTGGCGCTCATCACGGCGCTCTAGGATTGGTGCGCAGTCTGGGCCGCCGAGGAATTGCGACCGTAGTGGTCAGGCGCGGCGAGCATAGCATCGCATCGTTTTCACGATATGCCACACGAGTGTTGGATTTCCCAGCGGGCGAAAGTGGCCGCGACTTCCTGGCGACTGTTGCCAACGAGCACAACCTGCGCGGCTGGCTCCTGATGCCTACCACGGACGACGCCGTGGGTACGGTTTCGCGCTCAGCAGAACAGCTTTCTTGCGACTTCGTCGTCATGACACCGCCCTGGAATATAACCAGACAGCTGTCGGACAAGCGAGCCTTATACGAGCTTGCACAAACGCTGGACATAGACTCCCCGTTAACGATGTACCCGAGGAGTATGGACGAGGTTAACGAACTCGATTGTGAGTTCCCGGTCATCCTCAAACCCGCGAACAGAGAAGTGGAGAACCCGCTGACACGTGCGAAAGCATGGCAGGTCAACAATCGCCGCGAGTTGCTCGCACGCTACGGAGAAGCGTGCGAGTTCATGGAACCCGAACTCATCATGGTCCAGGAGGTCGTGCCGGGGGGAGGTGAAACACAGTTTTCGTATGCTGCACTGTGCTCGGACGGCGCGATTTTGGCTTCGGTCGCAGCCAGGAGAACACGGCAGTTTCCGATGAATTACGGACGATCGAGTAGTTATGTAGAGACTATCTCGCTCGATCCCAAGATAGAAGACCCTGCTACCCGCCTCTTGGCAAGTGTTCGAATGTCAGGTCTCGTGGAGGTGGAGTTCAAACGTGATGCTCGCGGCAGCTACAAACTTCTGGACGTTAATCCGCGGGTCTGGACGTGGCACATGCTCTGTGCGCGTGCCGGAGTAGATTTCCCATACCTCCTCTGGCTTTTTGCATGCGGCAAACAATTTTCGAGGCCCATTGCGCGCGAGGGTGTTAGCTGGATGCACTTCGCCACGGATCTTCCTGTGGCTCTCGAGGAGATGTGGCGGGGAAGGTTGCCCCCCCAAACGTATCTCAAGTCACTGTTTAAAGCTCAGGAATCAGCGGTCTTGGCGGTTGATGATTTGCTTCCTGGGCTTCTCGACATTCCCACATCCGTGTATCGCTGGGGAAAGCGCGCTCTCCTAAGCCTTGCCACAAGCTGAATTAGACACAAGGTAAGTCAGCTTACCGTTTCGTATTGCCCTGACTTCACTTTTACCCTAAATTCATCCGCCACTATGTCAACCAGCATACTTTCAATCAAAAGAGTTGCGACACTCGTCGAGCCGCTGACAGCTAAGTCGCATTGGCCGTTTATTTCAGCCGGGCTGGTGTTGGGTGTGGACCTGTTCACGTTAGCGGTCATCCTGAAGATCTTTTTAGGGCATGCGCCACTGACGCTCAGCTACCAATCACAACCGGTTAGTAGTGTTGCGCTGATCCCCGTATTTCTCGTCCTTTACTACGTGTGCGATCTGTATCCAGGTATCTGCGGAAATCCGGTTGATGAAATCAGGCGAGTATTCTTGGCCAACAGCTCCGGATGTTTCTTTCTCTCTGTGTTGTTTCTGTTTCACGGATTAGGACGATTCGAGACCGCGAATCTCGCAACCTGTTTCGCTGCCTCACTCGCAATTCCCGCCAGCCGCCGGCTCATTCGAACCATAGGATCGAGGTATTCCTGGTGGGGTTACCCGGTGGCAATTTTCGGAGGTGGGCAAGCTGCAATTTCTCTTTTACGCAAATTGAACGCCCAGTCCTTCCTGGGGCTTCGACCGATTGCGCTAGTTACGGATCGCATTGAAGACGGCGAAGTAGATGGCGTGCGCGTGTGTTCATCAGAACATTTGGGGAGGGTTGTGTCCTCTGGAGTCAAGCACGCCGTCATAGCTGCTCCAGAGCTTTCGCAGGAGGAGTTCGCCGACGTCTTGGAGCAGAGCCAGAATGTGTTCCCCCACGTCATTATCATCCCGGACACGGACTTTGTATGGAAGACGGGCGCCTATACGCGAGACCTGATGGGCACACTCGGCCTGCATGTCAGGAACAATCTGCTTCGTCCCAGCGCGCGCTTTGCGAAGAGAATTATCGACCTAGCGCTATGTGTTCTGCTCAGCCCGGTTCTAGTTCCTCTCATAGGCATCTTGTACTTGCTCGTGGCATGTGAATCCGGATTTCCAGTTTTCTATTCGCAAGAGAGACTCGGGCATTGTGCCACCATCTTCAGAATTTGGAAGTTCCGAACCATGGTGCAAAATGCCAGCGAAGTCCTGCAACACACCCTTGCTCGCGACGAGCAACTACGAAACGAGTGGGCACAAAACCAGAAGTTGCGGAACGATCCGCGTATTACCGCGATTGGCAAGCTCTTGAGAAAGACCAGTCTCGATGAACTTCCACAGTTCTGGAACGTTTTTCGCGGTGACATGAGTCTGGTGGGCCCGCGTCCAATCGTGGAGTCCGAGATTGCAAAATACAAGGACGCTTATGGCGTTTACATCAAGACAACTCCGGGCGTGACAGGTCTTTGGCAAGTGTCGGGACGAAATCACACTACCTACGCGGAACGAGTTGCATACGACACGTTCTATGTTCGCAATTGGTCGGTATGGATGGATCTGTATCTATTGGCCAGAACTGCAAAGGTGATCGTCACCGGAGCAGGGGCGTACTAAGCTGACGCGATGAGTACGCCGAGTGTAATGGAAGTCCAACCGACCGAGGCCAGAGCTTCCTCGGAATCCTCTGCGCTGCGTCTCGGCAAACGACTTCTTGCAGCAGGCACGATCTACGCATTAACCAACTTCGGGCTTAAGGGGATGAATTTCCTTCTCCTCCCGATTGTCAGCAGGTATCTGGAACCTACGGACTTCGGCCTAGTAGCGCTCGCCGAGACCATTGCGGGGCCCATCGGCATGATATGCGGACTGGGGGCGGCAACAGCTCTTCGACGCATGTACTACGAATACTCTGACGATATTTCTGCAAGACATGCGTACGTTGGTACGGCGATCAGGTTTGTGGCCCTTTCAGCAATATTGGTCGTTGTGATGGCGTGTTTTGTCGGGCCTTTCCTCTTGCATCTTGCGGATAGAAAGTTTGGAGTGGCTTTTTTCCCTCTTATCGGTATCGCAATATGCGCGGCGGGTCTCGGCCAGGTAGAACAAACGCAGCTCAGCCTTTTTCAGGTACAGAATCGCCCTTTTCCCTTCGCCTTCATCTCCATCTTTACCTTTGCACTGGGAGTCGCCTGCGTCCTATCGCTTGTTGTGGGATTTCACATGGGTGCATTCGGCGTGCTGACGAGTCGTCTCGTCGGCGTTATTTGTGGCGTACTGGTGGCACTGTACTTGACACGCGGATTTATCTTCGCACCATGGCATTGGTCTGGTTTACAACAACAACTTCGGCTGGGGCTTCCTCTCGCAGGTTTTGAAGTCGTGAACCTCGGCCTGATTTTCGCGGACCGCATAATCCTGCAGCATTATCGCTCCCTGAATGAAGTTGGTGTCTATTCTCTTGCGTATACCTTTGGAGCCTTGATGTTGACACTCACGGTTTCGCTTTCACAGGTGTGGTCCCCTCTATTTTTTGAATCCTCACTTGCGGGAGAGATCGAGACGTTGCGAAGGGCCTCTTCTTCCTTAATGGCAGGCCTGGTCGCAGCAGCATCAGTCGCCGTGGTTATCGCTCGACCCGCTATTCACGTTTTGCTGGATCCGCGATATTTTGCAACCGCAGCGCTCATCCCCATCATCTTGGCGGCTTATCTGGTGAATTCGTTTTACTACTTGTTCGAACTTCAAGCGATGCAACAGAAGCGAACTAACATTGTTGTCGTCGTCACTGTCGTCGCTTGTGCTCTGAACATTGGCCTGAATATCTGGTTTGTTCCCGCGTGGGGGATGTTCGGTGCGGCGCTTGCGACGGTAGCAGCATACGTCGTGCAGGCGGGCATTATGTATGCATTCGTGCGGCCCCAGGCGAAGCACCTCTACAGTGCAAAACTGATTCTGGCTAATCTTGCGGTTTTTGCTGGAGTGCTCGCGATCGTCGAAGTTCCCTGGCCAACCAATGTAGCAATGTATCTAATGCCCGGTTCTTTGTTGGCCGTCTTTATTCTCTTGTGGCCGCTTGGGCTAAATCGGGTCGCGAAAATCCTTCGTTCAACCCTGGCTTAGTGATCGTTTAGAGGTTTTTGTTTCATGTATAAGTTTACGTACACCGTTTTTACACCCACGTACAACCGCGCGCATTTACTGCCTGTACTATTTGACAGCTTGCGTCGGCAGACATTCGCAGACTTCGAATGGGTGATCGTCGATGACGGCTCGTCCGACGACACTATCGAAGTGGTGGGTGCGTTCAAAGAGCGGTCGCCTTTTCCAATTACTTTTCTAGTGCAGGAACATGGCGGCAAGCACAAGGGCATTAACCGCGGAGTAAGAGTAGCTCGAGGAAGGCTTTTCGGAATCGCCGATTCGGATGACTATTTTCTGGATGATGCCCTGGCTACTTGCTTGCGTCATTATGAAAATATTCCGCCTGCTGAAAAAGGCCGTTTTGCCGGTATCACAGGTCTGTGCGTCACCGAGACGGGCGATCTTGTCGGCTCACCCTTCCCCTCGTCCGTCTACGATTCCGACGCGCTCGAGCTTGTTTCCAAGAGAGTGACAGGTGACAAGGCGGGTTTCATACGAACTGAAGTGATGAAGGAGTTTCCATTTCCGGAAAATATGGGTCCCTTCGTTCCTGAGGCGCTCGTCTGGAACCGCATGGCGGCTCGCTACAAGACGCGCTACTTCAACCACGTCATCATGGTTCGTGATTATCAGTGCGATGGCCTGTCAGCCCGCATTGCGCAAATACGCGCTGGGGCCCCCCGATCCTCATGCAGTTATTATCTTGAACTGCTGCGCAGCGAGCGTCGTTTCCCGATCGATGTGACTCTTCGGTACTGTTCGAATTACGTCCGGTTTTCACTACATAACCGAACTGCACTGAAAAACCAGATTGCGGCAATCGCGTCGAGCACCCTTTTCGCCGCCGCAGCTCCTGTTGGTTTGGCGCTCTATTGTTTGGACAAATACAAGATGAAAAAGCCAGGGCAAAGTGCCGCTTTCAGCCAGGGTGTGAATTGAGCATCGTGGCGTTCCAAACTCCGCGCCTCTCCCCTGCGTCAGAGCGGGCTTCGGAAATGCTCTCCATGGGATTGGTGGCACTGATCCCAATTACGCTTCTGTTCTACCGTTTGCTATACGGGCCAGAGCCTCACATGGAATCGTCGATTTTCCGGCCCGCAATCCTGTCCCTTTGTATCGGTTTGTACCTGGCATCCGGGCGCAGTTGGCCGACGACGAATGAGCTGAAACTGATTGGTGTGTTCGCAATCCTGTGCAGCACGTTGTTGGTCACCTCTTTGCTCGCTACAAATCCCGCACGCGCGATGCAGGAATGGGTCAAGCTCATCGTCATGTGTGTGATTGCGGTTACCCTGTGTCGCGCACTAATGAGCAATATAGTCGCGGCAACATTTGGAACAGCGATGGTCATCTCCAGCATTGGGCTGGGCGTCTTGATTGTCGTCATATATGTGAGGTACATGGGCTTCACGCCGCCCTCTTACAGCGCGACGAGAGTCTTCAAAGCAGCCGCAATGGATGAGGCGGGTCTTCCGTTGAACCCGCTAGCGTTCGAATGTGTTTTTAGTTTCTTAAGCGGCATGTGCCTGCTCCGTGGCAGAAAGGTCCTTTGGTGTCTGGGAGGAGTTTTGCTGCTGTTTTCGTCAGCGCTCACCGGCTCCCGTGCGCCACTTGCGGTATTCGCGCTCAGCTGCCTGGCTTTCGGCGTATTCCACGGCCTGCGCAGCAAGGCCATGCTGCTGCGTGTCGGCAGCATATTCTTGGTCCTGGTTCTTACTGCTGCCGGAATCGCGGGAGTTGCCAGTGTCTCTCCGCACCAACTGTCGAGAATCACCGAAGGCCGCTGGGAACTCTGGTCAGTTGCCGTACATAAGTTTGCCATCCACCCGCTCTGGGGTAATGGGTATTTGTCCGTGAAAGACGATCCCACCTACATTGTTGGCGGGTACCACAACGAATACCTCACGGCCCTGGCAGAACAAGGCCTAATCGGCTTCGCCGCAGTTATGTATCTGTTTGGATCTTTATTGAGGCGTTGTTACCATCTGGCAATTGATCCTCGGTTCCGCAACCAAAATGGCCAGCTCATTTTATTTACTGGCCTTTTTCTAATGTTCCGAGCATTGGTGGAACTGCCGGGCCTGTTCGGAACTGCGCAAGGACCTGCTGATTTCCTGGCTTATATTTTTCTTGCAATTGCGATGAGTCGAACTCCGGATGTAGAACCGCAAGCTGCCTCGGCGCAGACGCGCGTCAGCCGAACGCGTTTTGCAGCTTTGTGCATGCCCGCGCGAGTAAATTTGTCTTTTAGTGAGGATCCTTACTAGAACCGAGCGTGATGTGCAGTTCCCACAAGAATTTCGCGGGGTACTGATCTCTTTGGTTTTCGCCTGCCTCGAGACGTGCAGTTGCAACACGGCTGCTTGCAACGTCAGTCCGAACAGTGCGACGATTGGACCGAATCAGGCAAGCGGCTACACGCTAGTGTTCGCGGATGACTTCAACTCTCTGGCCATTAGCCCTAATGGAAGTGGAGAATTCAACTGGTACAACGGTTTATGGTGGCAACCGCCATCTCCGTCCTCAAACTTCAACGTTGCAAATAGCATCCTCACCTTGACTTGGACAAGGGGACAAAAACCGGATGACACTAGCGTCACGACGCTCTCACGCGATGGTCGTCGTTACCACTCGTGGCGCTATGGATACTTTGAAGTCCGCATGAAGTGGAACACCGTTCGTGGAGCATGGCCGGCAATCTGGATGTTGCCTGTGGAAGCTGCGAACGGCGCCGCAACGTCCGCCGGCGAATTAGATATTTTCGAGGGACAAGGAGTTACGCCTCACATCTTTTACGGTACCGTTCATGAATGGAAGCAGCAGCGGGACGTAAGGAACAACAAGGGCTCAAATGTTTTTAAGCTCCCTGCGGGTGCTGACCTCTCGCAATTTCATAGTTACGGGGCATTGTGGACGCCGGGACAGGTCATCTGGTACTTCGATAATCAGCCTCTATTCTCAGCGCCTACTTATCCGGTTTTCGATACCCAGAACTACTATCTGATCATTGGGAGCCAGGAAGGCCTCAATTGGAAATACGGCGATTTGGAAGGCGTGAGTGCCTCCACAATAAACGTGGAGGTCGATTGGGTGCGTGTATGGCAGAAGTAAGCAGTGTGAACCGGTCCGTTTTCTCGCGCGCCTCGGTTGTTTTCCCTGGGGAATCTGAACACCCGGAGACACATCGCGCGACATTGGTGGATCAGCATGCAGAAACTCTTGTGTGTAACCGGGTACTTATGCACACACCGGAGCCACAGCATGGTATGGCTCAGTATGTCTCCACAATCGCCAAGGCTTTGTCCACATCTGGCGTTCCGCTCGTGTTGTTCTGTCCGGAAAATTTTGAGCGAAAAGACGAGCTTCGCGCCGCTGGAGTTCATATAGAGTATGCAGCATTTCGTCCGGTCTCAAGTGCCGGAGTCGCTGAGAGAATAATGCGAAATATATCCTTTGCGATGAGGTCCGTACCAAGGCAGTTCCGAGCAACCCGCCCGGGAGACATCGTTCACTTTCAGGGTATTCTGCACCTTCCCTTGGGGTTTGCGTTTCTTTTCGCAGCGATTCTAGCGCGCGCTTCGATTGTACTCACAGTACACGATCCAACTCCGCACCGCTGGCGTCTGCCGCGCGGCTTGAACTGGCTAGAACGTAAGATGCTGGAGATAGCCTACCGTCTAAGCGACAAGATCATCGTGCACAATTCCGAAGGGAAAGATCTTATGGTTCGGAAGTTCCACATTCCCGAGACCAGCGTCTCGGTGATCCCCCACGGACACTACTCCGGTGAAGTGAGTCAAACGGCCTTTCCGCCCTCCGATTGCCTCCGCCTGCTGGCGTTCGGTTCCGTTCGAGAGAACAAGGGCTTACACCTCGCAATCCGTGCCACCCACATAGTGAATGCAAGCAGCAGAATGCCTGTACTTTTGACCATTGCTGGCCGTGCCCACAATGCAGCCGAGGAGAGATATTGGGAAGAATGCAAGAAACTGATAGTAAGCAGTGGTGGCGAGATTCAGTTAATTGAAGGCCATATTGCGGATGAGGAGATAGCGCCGCTTCTTGCGCGGCACCACGCAGTTCTGCTGCCCTATACCGAATTTCATTCTGAGAGCGGAGTGGCGTTGCTGGCGTTGTCGCACTCTCGGCCGATCCTCGCTACCACCACGGGCGGATTGGGCGACCTGATGCAGCGAGGAGCATGCGGGGTTCCCATCATGTCTGCCAGCGCAGAAGCCGTGGCGGACGCCATCGCAATGGCCATAGACATGGGCTCGGAGCGACTGCAGGAGTTGGGATCCCATGGCAGCAATTTCGTACGACGAACCCGTTCCTGGGAGTCCATCGCTCGACAAACCACGGCTGTTTACGGCTCGCTGGCGCAGAGACCGCGACAAAGCATCGCGTCGATGTGCTAAATGAATCATTTACTCCGTCACGGTGCGAAGGGCGAACGTCACATAGAAAAGTTGCAGGAAAAGTCCAATGTCACAGAGGCCAGATTCAATTCGGCCAAAGCGCATCCTTATGTTAATCACCAGCCTTGTTCAAGGGGGTGGAGCGGAAAGTCAGGTTGTTCGCCTTTCCATTGAGCTCAAGTCGCGGGGCTACAACGTTAGCGTAGTAAGTCTGGTAAAGCCAGTTGCGCACGTTGACGAGCTGCAGCAGGCCAATATTCAGGTCCATTCACTCCACATGAAGCCGGGCGTGCCCGACTTCAGAGCGGTTCTCGCGCTCCGCAATATCATTCGAGGTTTTCGCCCTGACGTGGTTCATTGCCACATGTTCCACGCGAATTTGCTGGGGCGAGTGACACGCTTGTTTTGCCATGTACCAGTGCTGATCTGTACCGCGCACAGCGTCCGTGAGAATTCGCGTAAGGGTGGTCCGAGCTGGCACCGAGAGATGCTCTATCGAGTTACAAACCGAATCGCCGACCACACCACCACGATTTGTCATGCTGGATACATGAGATATGTCAGCGTCGGCGCGGTCTCACGAGAGAAATTTACGGTAATACCGAATGGTGTTGATACAAATAGATTTTCCGGATGGTCGGGAATCCGATCAAAAGCGCGACGCGAGCTGGGCGTGAAGGAAACTTTTGCGTGGCTCGCGGTGGGACGACTCGTAGTTCAAAAGGACTATCCGACACTCTTGAAGGCCCTCGAATTGATGCCAGACGAGAATGTCACGTTGCTGATTGCCGGCTGCGGACCACTCGAACAAAGTTTGCGCCATCAATGCGCCGAGCGTCACCTCGATCGAAAAGTCCAATTCTGCGGCGAGCGTAAAGACATGCTCGATTTGTACAACGCCGCTGATGGCTTCGTCATGTCCTCACAAACCGAAGGTTTGCCTATGGCCGTGCTAGAAGCTGCTGCAATGGGCCTTCCTTCTGTTGTGACGAACGTAGGAGGTATACCTGAGATCGTGATCGATGGCGTTGCCGGTCACCTGGTTCCCCCGGGAAATCCCCCCGAGCTGGCGTCCGCTCTACAACGTGTGATGCATGCGTCGCCTGAATTACGCGAAACCATGGGTCGTGCCGCACGCCAGCATTGCCGCGCCAATTACGGCATGGAGAGGATTGTTCAGAAGTGGGTAGACCTTTATGGGGAATGCTACTCGTCCGCCCAAGCGGGTAGAGATGCCTTGTCGAACCTGGAACTCTCATCCGACTGATCCTTTCGAGATTTCAGATGGTATGAATCTCTCGCAACCTATTCTCTCGTCCACGGCACAGCGGAATCTTATCTCCGCAGTAAATCCGAACCAGCATGGCGCGTTCGTGATCTCTCTGGATTTTGAGCTGCATTGGGGGGTACGTGACCATCGGCCTCTTTCACGAGCGGAGTGCTCCAGGTTGCTCGCGGCACGCGCCGCCGTTCCACGAATACTCGACTTGTTCGAAGAATTTTCTATAAGGGCGACTTGGGCCACCGTCGGAATCCTTTTTGCGCGATCGCGCGATGAGGCCCATGCATTTGCGCCATACCGCAAACCCAACTACTCAAATTCTCGCTTGAACGCGTTTTGCGAGCAGCTCGGCAAGGATGAAACCGATGACCCATTTCATTTCGCTCCCAGCCTGGTTGCCGAAATCGTATCCAGGAAAGGGCAGGAGATCGCCTCGCACTCCTTCTCGCATTATTACTGCATGGAGCCTGGACAAACTGCTGCTGAGTTCGAAGCTGATATGCAGAGTGCGGTCGGCATTGCGGCTAATTCCGGCCATACCGTCAGGTCTTACGTGTTCCCGAGGAACCAGGTCAATCCCGCGTATCTGCCTGTTCTCAAGCACGCTGGAATCATCGCATATCGCGCAAATGAGCAAACAGCAATCAAGAGGGCCGCAAGCTTCAAAGAGCAGCAACGGGCAAATTATCGTCTGGGACGGTTGCTTGACGCGTACATAGATGTCTATGGCTCGCAGATCTCGCACTGGCCACAAGGTCCGCGGCCATTCCCTTTGCACGCCAGCCGATATTTACGTCCATACAACCGCAAAGCCGCAATGCTGGAACCAATGCTGTTGAGACGTATCGACGAGGCAATGAAGAGTGCTGCGTTGCGCGGGGAAGTGTTTCACCTATGGTTTCATCCTGAAGACTTCGCGCCATTCGTAGGAGAGAACCTTCGACTGCTCCGTCGAGTGTTGCAATCGTTCGAGCGGCATCGCACTGAATACGGCATGCTCTCCTTTTCCATGGCGCAACTAAGTGGCTGTGTTCCTTTCCTTGCTTAAGAATTCTTTGCGTCAGCTCATGATGTCGATTTACTCGGGTTCGCTTCACGAGAAGGGCAACGGCGCCAACAGTCGCAAGCCGAAAGTCCTGTATGTGATCACTCGGGCGGAGCATGGCGGTGCTCAGATGCATGTCTTCAGGCTGGCTTCAAGTCTGCGATCAGAATTCGAAGTGGAAGTCGCTACTGGAGAAGAAGGTTTTCTAACCGATGCATGCCGCAAAACAGGTATACCTGTTCACGTAATTCCTCATCTGCAACGTGAGATACGTCCGTTCAAAGATGTACGAGCGCTACGCGAGATGTATCGGCTGGCACGCAAGCTGCGCCCGGATTTGATCCATGCGCACACTTTCAAAGCAGGATTTCTTGGTCGCCTGGTCGCACGCATGCTCAACATCTCGTCCGTGTACACACTCCACAGCTGGCTATTTGGCACGGCGGCAATGCCGCGGAGTTGGAGCTTGTTTGCTGGACCTTGCGAGTGGCTGGGCGCAATGTGGTGCCAGCGCGTGGTCACGATCTCGGATGAGGGTGAGCAGCTGCTGAGAAAATATCTGAAAGGCGCGGCTTCGAAAGTCACAACCATTCGAAACGGCATACCCGACTGCGACGAGCGAAAGCGTGGCAACGCACAGGGCGCTCTACGCATAATCATGGTCGCCCGTTTTACAAAGGTGAAAGAGTTCGATGTGCTGCTGCGATCATTTGCCACCATTCCACGAGCCACCCGGCTGATACTTGTTGGTGACGGCCCCACTCGACCTTCCTGCGAATCTTTGGCACATGAACTCGGCATCAGCAATCGGGTCGAGTTCCTTGGAAGTCGAGATGAAGTTCCTTCGCTACTTGCGCACTCGGACATCTTTGTTCTCGCTTCAAAATGTGAGATGTCGCCCATCAGCGTTTTGGAGGCAATGCGCGCCGGCTTGCCAATCATTGCCTCTGATGTGGGTGGCACGAGGGAGATGGTTGGAGAAATTGGTGTTTTGGTGCCCGCCACTTCAGTAGATCCGCTCGCGAAAGCTCTTACAGACCTTGTAGAAAACCGTGATCTGCGAATGCGCTTGGGCCAAGCGGCGCGTACGCGTTTCGAGCAGTATTATGACTTCCGCCGGCAACTCGCGTTGACGTCCTCCTTATATAAGGATGTCCTGTTTGGCGGCAAACAAGCTGTCCATGGTGTTAGCCATGGAGTGATCCCGGACGCGCGCCGCCATATGCGTACCAGCGCACCTGCTGTGCTCGATATAACAACCGCCGAAGAAGATGTTGCAGCTTAGAGATAGAGCAGGCCCGCGAAACCCCACGGGCCTGTCGGCCATTAGCTTACGGTTGCCAAACTCGAACCCAATCGACGTTCACGCCGATCTGTGAAGCTGTGACGTTCGATAGGTTGCCATACGACCAATTCGCACCCTCCTGGCTTCCAATAATGAGGTAGTACTTCTGCTGGTCAAAGATTGAATACGTGGGGAAAGAATACAAAGCCTGGTTATCGAAGTACCAAGTCACCTGGCCGGGTGTCCACAAAACGCCATACGTGTGGTACTGCGAAAGGTCCACGCTTCCAAGGTTGTAGTTCTTTCCGGCGGAGTGGGCGCCTGTGGGGCTGTTCCAGTCGTGTATAGTGCCTGTGAACACGTTCGGGCTTACGCCCTGCCCTTCGAAGATGTCCAGTTCTCCTTGCTCACAGCCGCCGCAGGTGATGCCCTGGACCGGGATCAGCCAAATCGCAGGCCATGCGCCAGTGACCGTATCCCAACGCATCCGCGCTTCAAAATATCCGTAGCGCCAGGCGCGGTAACTGGACCCGTCCTTCGCCGCAGTCGCAAGGCTCGTATCCGAGGTGCCTTGCCCATTTTTCCAGAGCAGACTCAGGGCCGAGTTACTTGTTGATATATTGGAGTACGGCGCGGGACTCTCCCAAAACATTCCGGGGTCGTACCAATTAAAGCTGCCGACTCCATTTGGGCTGAGGTTAAGAGAGTTGAAATCGTCGGAAAACATGAGAGTGTAACCCGAGGCCTGCGGAGGAGGAGTTACATTGGCGCCCCCCACTGAAGCGGCAATTAGCTCGGATTGCGTGGCGACTTGTGGCGAAGCTGCCGCATCCCGCGCTTGCACGCTGAAGTAGGAAGTACCGGCGCTCGCCGGCGTGCCACTGATCTTTCCGGAGCTGGACAAGGTCAAGCCTTGGGGTAGCTGCCCACTTGCAAGACTCCACACGTACGGCGGAGTTCCCCCTGTTGCAGTGAGTGCCGCCGAATAGCTTGTGCCGACCGTAGCCGGAGGCAGTGTTGAGGTTGTGATTGCAAGTGGAACGATCTGGGGTGGAGCACTAAGTACCTTGAAGGTCACGACTCCTGATGTTTGGCCTGTTCTGGTATTGATTACTTTGACATTGACGGTTTTCGGGGACGCTATGTCCGTCTTCGAGATTTGTGCTTGAACCTTCCACGAATTGACAAGAATTGTTGGACGTGACGATCCATTCCAAAGTACGACCGATCTGCTATTGAATTCTCTGCCGTTGACTGTGAGAACAAAAGCATTTGCTCCGGCGGTGGCAGACGACGGAGAAATGCTGTTGATATAGGGTGTTCCAGCGAAAACCGGGGAACAGGCGAATGACACACCTAGGGCCCCCAGCAGAAGGAGAGATCCGCTGCGCATGCTACTACCTCGATTTAAGATTTGCTTCCGTGGTACAGGACCTTGGGGACGGCGCCGGCCCAAAGGTGACGAACGTTCTTTGAACTGAATACTATCGCCGGGAGTCTTTCGTTAACAGGTCTCGGAAGAACATGGGGGCATGCACGATGGTGCATGCACTGTGAAAAAAATCTTGAAAAGCCCGCTTGAAAGTATGCTAGAACGCGTCACTGCGGCCCAAGGAAGTGATCGACATTCAGCGGTAGAGAGGTAAAACAACAGACCCGGTTTACCTTTGGAATATACTTGCGTGCATCAGCGTTATCAATTTCGTTCTGCTGAGTTTAGTTCAGCGCGGTCCATTAACTTCTCGGCCAAACTCTTCTTCGAATCGCATGGAATGGCCGAAAATCCGTTTGCCGGAACACCGGATCCCAAATACCTCTACGAAAGCCCTACGCACGCCGAAGCGAAATCGTCGTTGATTGTCGGCCTTGAGTGTGGAGTTGGTTTTCAGGCCCTCATCGCTCCCCCGGGAATGGGCAAGACGACGATACTGTTTGACTTGATGCAGCAATTCGAGCCGGTGGCGCGTACTGCGTTCTTGTTTCAGCCGCGAGGCGATTATCGAGACGTCCTGCGGTATCTTTTATCGGAACTGGGTGATCACGCTGGGCCTGAGTTTCTCGCAATCCAAGAACGCGTCAATGAACTACTCTTGCGAGAGCACGAAGCCGGTCGGCGAACCATAGTGGTTGTCGATGAGGCACAATCGCTGGATTCCGAGACGCTGGAAACATTACGCCTCCTTTCGAATTTCGAAACCCCAAGCGACAAACTGCTGCAGATCGTGCTGGCAGGCCAGCCACAGCTTGCGAAGAATCTGGCGGATCCATGTCTTCGTCAACTTCACCAGCGCATCTCGATTCTGAAGACTCTTGTCCCGCTCGACATGCTTGAAACCGAGAATTACATTCAACATCGGCTATGGGTCGCTGGATACGAAGGAGAAAGCCTGTTTACTTCAGCCGCGATCAAATTGATTTGGGAGGCAAGCTACGGCGTTCCGAGGGAGATCAATACTCTGTGCTTCAACGCGATCTTGCTTGTAACCGCGCTAAAAAAGAAGCAGATTGACGAGGACATCCTGAGCGAAGTGATTGCGGACCTCGCGCCTATCGAGGCGAACGTCTCGCGATTCAAGGACAGCTCGGATTCGCGACAGAAACCAGGACAAAAGAAACAACAACAGCGGCTATCCACTACACAGATGCAGTTCTACAACCTCAAGCGTAACCCTTTTGACCGGGTTCCCGATCCCTCATTCCTTTGCCTGACCTCCACTCATTGGCGTGCGCTCGCGGGTCTTTACACCAGAATCGTTAAGGACGGCGGGAGTTTGATGTTGGTCGGTGCGCCGGGGTCAGGCAAAAGCTTAGTCGTGAGCTGTGTCATGAAGCTCCTCAGCAGCAATAACGTGAAAGTCGAATACATCGCCGCTGAACAGTTTTTGTTGTCGCAGGTCATTAACGAGTTTCGCCCTAGTTCAGAGCCCGCTTTCACTTCCGATCTTTTGAACTGTTCCGGCAAACGTGTACCGGCGGTGCTGTTCATTGATGAGGCCGAAAAACTTTCAGCAAAGTCATGGCAGGAAATTCAGGCTTTCAGCAACCGAGCGGCAGATAACCGGACAGCAATTGTCATAGTGGGCCGTCCCGAAATCGAGAATGTGCTTGCATCAGCCGAACTCGAAGTATTGAACCGTGCCATTAAGATCGGGTATCGTCTGCACGATCTCGGCGCGACAGAGATCGAGAATTACATCTCCTGTCGAGTGGGGTTCGTTCAGAGTGACTCCGAGACCGCGCCGGTTTTTCAGGAAGATGCGATTTCCGCAGTGTGCTCTCTCTCTCATGGAAATCCCGGTGCGATCAACTGTCTATGTGAAGCTGCGCTCGTCAAAGCGTATGCCGAGGGTGATCGTCACATTTCCGCGACTCTGATCAACCAGGTCGCGGGCGAGCCGCAACCCAATGTCACACCGGAGGAAAGAGCCCCGCGTCATCATCCTGGTTCCAATGCTGAATTGCTGAAGGCGGCGGGGGTGCTGCTCGACCTGCACCTCGCGTTACATGCACGGCAACCGGAACCTTCACTCCGGGGAAGCTAATCAATTTGACTGCCCCCGTACCGAAAACGGTTCAAAACACCCAAGCAGAGACAAGTTCGGGGGGTTTTTGTGTCAACATAATCAACCGACTCGGTTCGATCGCACATCAAGCGCTGCAGCATTAGACTGATTTGCCTGGCTCATTGCATAGAGGACCAGCTCGACCCGATTGGAAATGCCGAGCTTGTCGAAAATCTTGAACAGATAGTTCTTAACCGTATGTTCGCTCAGTTCTAAATGTGATGCAATCTCACGATTCGTCCTTCCATCCGCGACCAAGCGAACTATTTTCGCTTCCTGTTTGCTCAGCAAGTTCTCGCCCTTGGCGTCGGTTATTTTGACCGGAGCGGAAGCTCTGAACGCCTCAACCAGTTGTTCGAGTTCGGCACTGCTGGCCCAGACTTGCCCGGCATGTACCCGAGCAACACATTTCGAAAGCAGGTCGATGTCGGCCTCCGAGCGTCGGAATACACCCTTTGCACCGGCTCGAAATGCCTCCACTGCCAAATGGGGTTCTGCCGATTCTATGAGCACGACGGATCGAACCTGCGGTCGAAGGGCGCGCATATGCTGCACGGCTCGCAACCCGCTGCCTTTTTCATCTTTTAAGTGCACGCCAACCAGTGCTACATCAATTCGGTTCTTTTCGAGAGCTTCCACCAACTGCTTCAGATTCGTAGCGCATGCCACCACCTGAAACCCACGTCTTCGATTCAATGCTCCTCGAACGAGCTCACAAAACATGGCATTGGAATCGGTAACTAAGATCTGAATGCGCGCGGTTTTCTTTTCAGAACTCACCGGTAACTTTCTGCGCCAGCTCCAAAGAAGGTGAATCTAGAAAAAGGTGTCGCGGACGAAGCGCGCGGGTACGTCTTAGAGGCATCATCGACAAACCGCTACTTCTAGCATGACAATACCGGTTCGCGGCGTCAATCACCCAAAAGATGCACTCCGCGTACAACTTTTTGGTTATCCCCACTCCCGCCTTCGTCAGTAAATCGCGGACTTGGACAGCACCCAGATTCCCGCTATGCCGCTTTCCTTCGATCCCGGAGATCACGAACGTGGTCGTGGGCCGCAAATACGCTCGGCGCCTGACGGTGCACTAATGCGCGCACCTGATCTGGCAAGTCCGCATCTAGTGCTTCCTTGTAGGCTTTTTTAGCGGCGTCTTCTCCCATTTCAACACTGTTCAGAATTGCCTGATCGCCAAGTCCGAGATCAGCTTTGGCTTCAAACCAAGCCCGATGCAACACCCCGGCCACGCTGCCCGAGATATCAGGTTTGCTTTCACCGATGCGCTTCGCTTCTTCTGTAAGTTCGGCCAGTAGCCTGGTACGCTCTTTCGCCTGCTCAGTGAAGTAGATTTTCAATTCCGGATCATTGATTATCGCGGCCGCGTGTACATATCCGGTCTCTCCGTCACGACAGGTTTCGATCAGTTCATGCAACAATTCCAGTGTGTTCCTAGGGTCAGCCATAGATCCTCCGTCTAACTTGTCTCTCGATCTAAGATGCCGTTTGGTTCGCCCCAGCAAACTTGATCGCCGATTTCATTGACCGGTCTTGTTCACAGAAAAGGTTCGGCTCTGCTGAAGTGAAAAAGTGATAACACTAAATCGGCGATACAGTTTCATAGTGATGTGATTACGTGTTGTTGCGGATAGCGCCCGGTACAGGAATTAGCAATCTAAGCCGCGTGGCCGTGACAGCGTGACGTATGCAACGTGTCCTTCGTCGTACAAAACATATTGGCCTCACTCCGGCGGAAACCATTTGCGTTCAGTGCAAACGGGTATTTAAGGTTCCGATTACGTTACTGAGCCGCTCGAACGACGCAAGCACGAGTCTCCAACAGCAGTTTGAGAGACATGAATGCGAACGCGAGAATGCCGCTCCGACATCTCAGGCGAGAGCAGGACGGGGCCGGCGTTGAAGGCTGCCCTCATTGCTGCTCCATTTATTTCCGTGCCCCCGGTGGATTACGGCGGCACCGAGTTGTTCGTCGCGCATCTGGCAGAAGGTCTTCAAAGCGCCGGCGTCGAGACAGTCGTTTATGCCAACGGCGAATCGACCGTTAGCACGAAGTGTCGTTCGATCTACGCACGATCAGAGTGGCCGATCAAGGGCGCGGAGAAAGCCTGGCTTCGGGAACTCAACCATGAAAGCTGGGCTGTTCACGAAGCCACGACAGATTGCGACATAATTCATGTCCAATCCGCTCAGGCCGCAACGCTATCACGCTTCGTCAAGCAGCCCGTCGTCCTGACGTTACATGGTCCACACGAAGTGGCGCTCAGCGAAGTCTACGCCTTCTACCCTGATGTTTATTATGCTTGCATCAGCGATGCGCAGTGTAAACAGGAAGCCATGCCGCGGATGCGCACGATCCATCACGGGATCGATTTAAACCAGTACCAGCTGGTTAAGCAGAAACAACAATATCTGAGCTTTATTGGTCGGATCGCGCCCATCAAAGGCACTCACCTGGCAATCGAGGTCGCGAAGCGCACGGGCATTCCACTGAAAATCGCAGGTGAAGTTCAACCTGTCAACCGGGAGTATTTCGAACGGAAAATCAAACCGGAGATCGACGGAAGCCTCGTAGAGTATATCGGTCCAGCTAATCTCGAAGCCAAGAACGAACTATTGGGAAACTCCATGTCGATGTTATTCCCGATTCAGTGGAATGAACCTTTTGGCTTAGTCATGGTTGAAGCGATGGCTTGTGGCACGCCGGTTTTGGCGATGCCTGGCGGTTCAGTGCGAGAAGTCGTCCGCGATGGAGTATCAGGCTATACATGCAGATCGGTTAGAGAAATGGTGAAAAGGGCGCGGGATTTAAATTTCGATCCGGTCGCAATCCGGCGTTACGTTGCAGAAAACTTCTCCATCGAGCGCATGGTAAGCGCTTACATCGAGCTCTACAAAGATGCGATCGCTCACAGCAATTTGCGGGAAGCTGCCTAGACGAGTTCCCCCGCGGTATCTTGCCAATTCATGCGAAGAATTTGTAACATCAAACACCCACGTCTGAAGAAACCGACAATCACGTTGAAGAATGAGGAGGTGCAACTTATGCCGGAGTCGGCAAACACTTCGATTACGCCGCCTCTTCCAGGACCACTACCTGGTCCCAAGCCCGATCTGGAACCTGAGCCAGGATCTGATCCCGATGTGATTCCTCCGCCAGGGCCTGAGAATGATCCAGACTTGGTTCCACAGCCCGTGCCTGAACCTGAACCGATGCCAATGTAGCTAGCGTATTCAGCTCCAATCAGTCGTCGTAGCCCTACACTGGGTTCGTAACAATTTTGATCCTGACCAATTTGGCCGTTAAGCCGAGTCGATATAAGGGAATTGCCGGGTCATCGGTTTTGAAAACAATAGTGTCAGGTTCCTCCTTGCCTTCGAAGTACAGCTGAATATTGAACGATCCTCTCTTTTTGGTGAGCTTCGTAACCGGAAAAGAGCCGTCAGCCGCAAGCGACACTTTGATCATGCCGCAGCTGCTGACGACGCTATCACCAACCTTGGGATTTTCGATTTCCCCGGAACGAACCGAACTGGGCATTGATTGTCCTTCTTTCCTCATGAACTGTACGCTGGGCAAAGCCGGTCAGCGAATGACTCGTAAAATTTCGGGCACGCGCTTACGGCGTGATGTCTAGGGGTTCCCAAGCAGCTCTATTAAAAGTAGGCGCGCTGCCAACTCTGGGTTTGTGCTCATCATCTTTCCGGCTTTGCTCCCACCTTCGAAGAACACCCACACGATGCTGCCTTCGACTTCGTATTCTCCTTCGTACTGATGTCCTTTAAAGAACACTTTCAGTGGCATTCTGCTGGGCATTTCATTAATTTATATTCAGACGCCCTGTCTTGAAACGCGGATGGCTGGAATCGTGAGCGGCAGGATCGAGACTCAGGATCTCATCCCGCCAGACGAATCGTTCTCTACGATGCACTCAATCCATATAATTGGTTCAATCGACATTTTTCGGCTCTTCCATGTACACTCTCACCCATGCCAAACCTAGATGGAATCATCAATGAGCTAGAACAAGAACGCAGCCGTATCGATCAAGCTATCCAAGCCCTTACCTCTCTGAACGGAAACGCTCCCATGGCGACACCTACTCGAACTATGTCGGCGTCAGCACGCCGACGCATTGCTGCCGCCCAGAGAGCGCGTTGGGCAAAATTGAAGGGCACACGAACTGCGTCTGGCACTGCTCGGCCCAAGCGCCGGATCTCCGCAGCCGGCATCGCAAGGATCAGAGCAGCTGCTAAAGCACGGTGGGCAAAGGTCAGAGCTGCGAAGAAATAAGGGATCCGCATCGACTGTTCTTGCGTGCCGCCGAATGAGCCAAGCTGTTGGCTTCAACATTATTCTCACGGGTTACGTGAGATATAGAGAAATCAAGGGAACGTGCCAACTTTCTACAGGTCCAATTCAGGGAATATAGCTGCGCGCTCCGGCAGATGTATTCCCCTGTCATCTGTTTGACCACCACTTCCGAGTCCGAAAACACATGAAGCGTTTTGGCGCCCAGGTCAACTGCACATTGCAATGCCTCTAGCAGAGCCAGATACTCGGCAACGTTATTATCCCGGCGCCCAATGGGTTTGGTTATTTTGATCGTTCCATTTTCGGCGCCGTCGATCACGACACCAATACCGGAGGGACCGGGGTTTCCTAGCGAGCCACCGTCGATGTAGGCAACCAGGTTGAACATTGTAGTTGGCGTTGAGACTCACAATGCGGGACAAACTTCACCGAGTCAAGGCTTCGAATTGGTTCGCCCACATGCTCTTGCCGTGACTTGGAGAATCGCCTCTGTTTTCCACACAAACATCACAGATATTCGCCATTACAGGCAGAAATTGCGTTGACATGAGTAAAGCGAAACTTTAATGTGACCTACGTCGACGGCTGAAAGGGTTGGCGAAATTAAAAAGTTGCCGATCCGAAGTAGGCTGAGTGATCCGCTCGGCAGGGCGACCTGAAGAGCAGCCAGACCTGAAAAAACCGACTAACTCTGCGAGGAGCAGTTGGGGTTTGGAACCGTGAAAACGGTGATCGCATCAAGGGCTGTGACGGTGCATGCGTCCACGTTGTTGGCTCCCTCGCAAGAGCTGGCGGCTAGAGCATAACCAATGTCACAGCCTTTTTATTTCCCGCCTGCCCTTCCCTTCCCTCCCCTCCGGTCCACCCGTTCCTGTTTTCAACATCAACTGTGAATAAGTACTGTCAAGAGGCCTTGAAATCCAGAGTCCGCGCACCTTTCACCGGTTTGCACCAGAACTGCGGCAAGCATTCCTTCTCGGATGGTTCGCAGAGCAGCAGCAAGAACTTAAAGATGGGTGCTCTCGCGCTACTTCCGAAGCCTTGCTCCCATGCTCCGATTCACCGGACCGACCCGATCATGCTGCCGGATTGATACTGTGTTTGGAGAGTAGGGTGCTCCGGTTGCGTCGCACCTCTAGATGTGAGAAATTGCCATCCACAAGGTTGATGCAACGAACAAGAAGATGGCGAGTCCCATCGCGGTCAAGATCAGTTCGCTGAAAAGGTCGGGTTTCATCAGGTCATCTCTTCTCATGTCAAAACCCCCATATTCTGATCATCTCTCCATGTACTTGCCAGCAGCAATCAGGTGGTTTACTGAGTTTTCCATCAGCATACCTGGGCGAATAAGGTGCGAAGTCGCATACCCTTCGCGAATATAAGCAGCGGGGAATGCCAATGAACTCTTTATGTCGGCGATTTTGCAATTATTTTTGATTCGTTTCCGCTAGTATCGTGAGGTGTTCTTTCCCGGAATGTTAGGTGCGGAGTTTTCTTCTTTGCGCAGAGCCCATCTTAGATCGAGACCACAAAGAGCGAGGCCACCAAGGTTGTTCTCATGAGAAGACGCCAGTTCCTTCTCGGCTCGGCGGCAGGCCTGCTGACTGCGAGGATGTCTGGCCAAGTGGGCTCTTCTCCCAAGACCGCTCAATCTACTCCTGTTGGTGCGGAAACAGGGATTTTTCCCATTCCTTTTTCTGTCTCAATGCATGAAGGGCGCTTCGCTATCACCAACGATGTCGTGATCGTTACTCCAGCGGATGGCTCGAATGATGAACTCGCTGTGGCCAGAGCACTGCGTGACGAGCTAGCGGATTGGTTCGGGCTCATCCTAACGATCAGATCCGATTCTGCACTCCCGACGAGCAAACGTGCAATTGTAGTCGGAGCCTCAGAACATCCTTTGATTCGTAACGCGTTCGGGCGCGCAGGCACGCAACCATTGAAAAGCAATTCCTTACCCGAGGCCTACACGCTGCGTATCAGGTCTGATCTTGCGGTAATATCCGGCGCGGATTCGCGGGGCATCCGCTACGGATTGCAATCATTCAAGCAGTTGATCACCTCCGACGGTGCCAGACTCGGCGTGCCATGCCTTGACGTTGTTGACCATCCACAAAAACGGTTTCGCGGTATTAAGTTGTATCTTCCCGGCCCGCACAATATCCCCTTCTTCAAACGCTTCATTCGAGATTTCGTGGCAGCACACAAGTACAACATACTGATCATGGAACTCAATGCAGGCATGCGACTGGAGAGCCATCCGGAACTGAATGCCGGCTGGCTGGAGATGCTGCTGGACACCAACTATTCGCGGCGCAATTACCCACCCGGCTCTTTGCACGGGCGCGAGCAGAATTCTTGCCACCAGGACACCGCTGACGGCGATTTTCTAGAGAAACAAGAAGTCGCTGAACTAGCTGACTTCGTCCGCTCCCAAGGGATCGAACTGATTCCGGAGCTTCCTTCTTTCACGCACAGCTACTATCTTCTGACGCGGCACAAAGAACTATCCGAAGTCCCGGGAGACAGGTGGCCGGACACGTACTGCCCGTCGAATCCCAAGACATACGAGCTACTTTTCGAGGTTTACGACGAATACATTGACCTGCTGAAGCCAAAGACGCTGCATGTAGGGCATGACGAGTTATTCGCTCCAGTAGGACTGTGTCCGAAATGTGGGGACCGCGATATCGGAGAACGCTATGGTGAGGACGTTGCGCAGATTCGCTCTTATCTTCGCAAGAAAAACATTGGCATGGCGATGTGGGGCGACATGCTTCTGGAGAGTGTCCGCGGGAAAGAGCTTCGCCAAAAACGTGCACCGGATGGCTGGAACTACAAAATCGCCGGCGCATTGAGCCGCGAACAGGTTGAGCGTCTCATCCCGAAAGACATCCTCATCTTCAATTGGTTCTGGGGAAAGGCTGAAGGCGAATGGTCCGAAGAGCAGGCTGAGAAGAATGAGGAGATTCTCGAGGGAATGGGTTTCAACCAGATTTATGGAAACTTCAACCCAAGTATCGAAAACTACCCAACGCGCAGCGCGCGACGGACGATTCTGGGGGGTGCACCTTCGGCGTGGTTTGCGACCAGCGAAACCAATTTCGGGCGGACCATGATCACTGACATCATGGGATGCAGCAACATCTTATGGCACGGAGACGTCATAGATGGAGGGCACCTGGCGGACATCGCGCAGGCTCGGATGCCATTCTTTCGAAGCCGATTTCGCGGCGAACTTCCTCCGAGCTCCACCGAGTCGGCGTTCTCTGCAATTGACATCTCTTCTCGCTTCAACGTGACAGGCCACGCAGGGATGATTGATTGCGACCTGGATTCAATTCGGCAACAGACAGTCTATCTGGGCAAAGTTCCCTTCCGCATCGGTCGAGTGACAGAAAAGGCGGCGATAGCGGTGGCGACCATTGGGAGCAAGCCAACTAGTCTGCCCCCCTCAGTCGATGGAATTCGCATTGACTCAGACTTCTCCAGCGTCTTGTTCTTGCATGCCTGCGCAAAGCTGGCGGCCAATCGCGAACCTGACCGTTTGTTGTGGGACGTTTTTGATTCCGCCGACGTGCTTGGCTGGTATGAAGTCCAATATGAAGATGGATACACTGAAACGATTCCGATTCGCTACGGCGTTAATATTGCCGAGTGGGATTGGCAGTCAGATAAAAAGGACCGTCAATATTGTTACGGAGCCGATCCGATCACTGTAAGCGGGAAGAGTGCGAACTCCATCACTTTGTTTGCCTATGAGTGGCCGAATCCCCGGCCCGGAAAAGTAGTCGCGGAGCTGAGGTTGAGCGGGACGCGTGGCTTTCGCGGTGCCGACGCAGATTACACCGATCACTATGGCCCGGTGATAGACGACAACGTGATCATGTTGTTGGCAGTCAGCATCGTAAACAGTAGAGAATCCGCGCGCAATAGCTGAGCAGACCAGCGAGCCAAATTTCCCTCTGCAACGGCTGTCTAGGCGAGGTAGTGGGTCAGTTTGAAGTTTTCCTAGCAAATCGGACACCACGGAATATAGATCGCGGGCAAGGCAGTAATCGGCAGCAGGAAGATTCCATGCAGCAGTAAGCGCGGTAATCCGAGCCGACATCGATAACGTTTGTTCTCGCCGACATCAGCCAGGTACAAAAGGAACAGGCCCACCGTACCATGCCAAGAATCCTGCTAACCGATGGAGCATCATGCCTGTGCCTCAATTTGCTTTCCGCTTTATTAGCCCCGCCTGTTCCTCGGAAGTCCACGCTGATCTGGGCCAAGTGTTGCTAACAGGGCGCCAGCACTCATTGAGTGCAATCGGGTTTAACGCCAACCTTGCTGCCCTACGGTTCGCGAATCGCAGACCAATAGCCCCTGGGACTGTATTTAGGCGATCCAAGACCTGACCTTTACGAGTTAGAAACTCTGTGACAGAATACCCCTCCACAATGACGAGAAGATCAGCAGCGTTGTTGCTTCTTTTGTTGGTTTCCAGCGGCGGATGGGGTCAGGAGTGGCAATTCTATGGAGGCGATGCCGGGGGCACGCGCTTCTCTTCCCTGCGACAGATCGACCGTGAAAATGTTGGTACTCTGAAACGCGCATGGACGTACCACACCGGCGAAGTCAATCGTGAAAACGAAACCGACCGCCATCAAGTTGCGCCATTTGAAACGACACCGCTGGTTGTGGATGGAACGCTTTATCTTTCAACGCCCTCAAACCGGGTGATCGCATTGGATGCCGAAACGGGTCGGGAAATCTGGCAGTTCGACCCACAAGCTGGTCGCGCCAAGCGAGAGTTTTTCCAGCACCGCGGCGTTGCGTACTGGCAGAGCGAAACAGGAGATGATCGGCGCATCTTGTATGGGACGTTTGACGGACGCATGATCTGCCTGGATGCGAAGAATGGAAAGACTTGTCAGGGGTTTGGCACCAATGGCGTAGTGAATCTCCGTGCGGGAGTCGCGGATGAATTCCCAAGGGCGGAGTACGCTGTCACGTCGCCGCCCGCGATCTTCAAAGACCTGGTGATTACGGGAGCTGCGGTTCCGGAATACCCCGCGAGGGGGCCAAGCGGAGCGGTACGCGCGTTTAATGTTCGTACCGGGAAACTGGCATGGACATTTCATACCATTCCGGGTCCTGGAGAAACCGGACACGAGACTTGGGCAAAGGAAGCGTGGAGGAGTAGAACCGGCGCCAATGTGTGGTCCAGCATGAGCGTCGACGTCGAGCGCGACTTGGTCTTTTTGCCGATTGGTTCACCTTCCTACGATTTTTATGGCGGTGATCGCAAGGGCCAGGATTTGTTCGCGAACTCGTTGGTAGCATTGCAAGCCTCGACAGGAAAATTGGTGTGGTACTTCCAAATGGTGCACCACGACCTTTGGGATTACGACTTGCCGGCACAACCCACGCTGGTCACTGTGCACCAGAATGGCCAATCCGTGCCGGCCGTTGCCGAGGTTACGAAAATGGGATTTGTCTTCATTTTCGACCGGGTCACGGGAAGGCCTCTGTTTCCAGTGGAGGAGCGCCCGGTTCCAGAGAGCGATGTGACCGGCGAGGCGGCTTGGCCGACACAGCCATTTCCCAGCAAACCGCCGCCACTAGTGCGCCAACGGTTGGGTGAAACCGATGTCACTACGGTTACTCCGGAGTCTCATCATTATTGTGCGAAATTATTTCATTCACTCGAGAGTCGTGGCATGTACACGCCGTATGGGCTGAAGCAGACGCTGGTCGTGCCGGGTACGTTAGGGGGAGCGACATGGTCAGGTGGATCGTTTGATCCCGAGTTGGGGTACTTATTTGTAAACGTCAATGAGTTGGGAGCGGCAGGTGCAATGGAGCCGCAGCCAGCAGGAGCGCCCCTCCCCTACCGGCGTGGCTCCAACGGAGGAGAATACGCCCGGTTCTGGGACCAGAATCAGTGGCCGTGCCAGAAGCCTCCATGGGGGACATTGAATGCCGTCGATGTGAATAAGGGCGAGATCGTGTGGAAAGTGCCGCTAGGTATGGTCGCTGGTCTGAACAGCGATACCGGCGCGCCAAATCTGGGGGGCTCCATCGTCACGGCCGGGGGCCTGGTATTTATCGGGGCGGCGACAGATAGCCATTTCCGGGCTTTCGACTCGCAAACTGGAAAGCAACTGTGGGTGGCAGAATTGGCCGCTAGCGCACACGCTGCCCCCGTGACCTATCTAGGAAAAAAGACTCGCAAACAATTTGTAGTCATTGCCGCAGGAGGAGGCGGCTTCTTTCAAGGAAAGACTTCCGACGAAGTTGTGGCGTTTGCTCTGCCGCAGTAGCGTTTCGAGTGAAGGTTTGAGAGATAGGGCAAGTCAATTGAATGCTGATTAAGATCGCGAATCGCACAAACGTCAGTTGGCGCAAAATCGTCATAACGCTCATTAACCACGTTCTGAGTCTAATCGCTTGAGAGGGCTACGTTGGTTTAGCCTTGGGAGACCAGTTCTTCTATTCAGGGAGAGTTCGATTATGCAGCCTGTTTTAATTTCGAACGCGACTAAAATGACACTTCCCAACGTGGGATCGGTTGCTATGCCCGTAGGCCAACCTGTCGCTCAACTGAAGTGTTCCGAGGCTGTTTCGTTACCGGATAAGCAAGTCGAGGCTGGCGTGTGGGAATGCACGCCAGGGGTGTGGTCCCGCCAGGTGAAACAGGCCGAGTTGTGCCATTTTGTTGCTGGTCACTGCTTCTTCACACCGGAAGGCGCTCAACCGATCGAGATAAGAGCGGGCGATGCTGTCTTTTTCCCGCTCAACTCCCGCGGGGTCTGGGATGTACGGGAAACCGTGCGCAAGACATACGTCACGTTCACGTACTAAACGCCGCCTCCCTTTTCAGTTTTATGGTTGACGTTAAATCCGATAGAACTCATTGAGGGCGTCCCGGCCCCTGGTCTGGTCAATGAGCGAAATCATGATTAAGATCAAATCTCCTCACAAGGAGCTTCGCCAATGAAATACCAAGACGGACTCGCCAATCACTCCTCGTTTCACGCGGAGCAGTAAGCGCCGTAAGGGATTCCCCTCCGAAGCACAAGTCAAACGCGGTCATAGGATCGTCCACGGGGACAAGGAGCTTGTAGAGAAGCTCGGTCGTAACGACCTCTGTCCCTGCGGCTCCAGACGCTGCTTTCAAGAAGTGCTGCATGCGGTCAGGCCATTATGACGGCAGCCGCCGCAACTACTTCTTTCCGCGAATAGAACAGCAAAATGGCACCGGGCACCCATGCCCGGCGCACGGGTACGCCTATGTACTTGAGATTTGTAGTTTCCGAAATCGACGACGATTCCGAGCGCGCACTCGGAGTGTTTCATGCTGTCCGCTATCTGCGTGACGTCGGGAAGCTCCATGATTACGAGGAAGAACAGCATGATATGGTTCGTTGGTGGTTCAATGAAAATCTGGAGCGGCCTACGCGGTTTACGGCGGCGAAGGTCCCGTTCTATCGAAAGAAGAATCGTGCGCTCTCTTGGTTCAAGGACACTGCCGTCGAACATCTGGCAGTGGTGCGCGAGTTGGTGACTATTTTAGAAAGCCACGGAGTCCACGTGTGCACCTTGAAGGCAAAGCGGGTTGGTTACGTTGTGTATGAGGATGACTTTCAAGTCGTGGCTGAGCCCTTTGCGGATATGAATTGCTGAAAGGACTGTGATGAGCCGTGCCGAACCATTGATCTCTGCCGTGCAGCAGTCGCAGTTCCCTTAGTCTTGGCTAGTTGGCGATAAATCGCGATAGCGCTCATTGACACGGAAAAAAACGAATGGAAGGCGCAAGCCTGCGCTATCGCCTGATAGCGTCAATTTAGATTTGGTCTAGAATGGCGCATGTGGGAGGCATGTTGCGTTTACTTCCTTTGTTTTTCGTCCTTGTCGTTATGCAGGTTTCGCCCGCCTCGGCACAGGATAGTCCTTGTGATCCAAAAGCCTGGCTGCCTCCCACGGATCCTGCGCATGCAGAAGCGATGAGACTTTCGAAAACGCTCAACAGGCATGACATCCAAGTCCGTTGTGTACTGCTTTCGAAGGAAGCGCAAATGTTTGAGGGGCAACTGGGGGCGGCTTTCTTCCACACTGATATGGGTGATTTTGATGCCCTATTTCTGTCCCCATCCCAATCTTGGGACAAGTTGAAGGTGGTTGAGCAGCGTGAAACGGGCGGATGCACAACGTACCGTTTTCAGGGTTCCCCGGCCTATTCTGGGACCTGGGCGGGAAAATCCGTATATTTCGTCAAACACCGCAATCAGTTCCTTCACTCGCTTGACCCGAAGCTGGTTTCGAAGCTACGCGAAGCTTTCCAGCAAAACTAGAAGTTTCGATTCTCGTGAACATCTCCTGGTGTTCAAAAACCATGGGGCGCTAATCGCTGCTGGGCGGGAATTCAATTGGGATAGTCGTGTCGATTTCCACATCTAGCTCATTAATTCGGTATTGCCACCATGTGACAGCGTCTATTGCGGCTTGCGCAAGAATTGTGGGGCCAGAGACGTACCGCAGCTTATGAGGGCGCCCGTCAATTCCAATTACGGCATCCAGAACTACCGTGCCCGAAATGTTTGCCACTTTGGCTTCATGCGGGGTTTCTGGCGTAACTCGATAGACAAGTGATTGCGCTTCGATTTCGCTGCTAAGGCGTACTTTGTGCGGTGCGGACTTCGGTTCGAGTCCCTGCGAAACTTGCGCACTCTGCTGCTGAACGGGTGTAACCCAAACCACAAATCGCAATTCGTGATCCTTGAGCTGTCCAGTGACTTCCCAACAACCAAATACCGGGATGTTAATGCCACCCATGAATTCACGTTCCCCCGAGATCGGTTCAATCTCGGTGAATGAAGGAGCTGGACCATCGAGTCGTCTTCCTGTCACCGTGAGCGGACCATCTTTGTACGAAAACGTCCCTCCCCAAGGGAGCTTGTTGCTGTAGGCATAGTCGCCAGCTTTAATTGGAAGAAATCCCCGCCAAGTGCCATCGATCGGCAACACAGTCCACAGTTGATCGCTTCCAAAAACAGCTACCCTCGCGTCGGTACCAATCCCAAACTTGATCGCAGGAACAGAAGACGAAGGAACTCCGTTATCCGGCGAAGGCAACGTAACATGGCAACCTGCAGAAGGTGCATCCTGCTGAGCCAGTGCCCCTGGCTGAACGAACATCATCAAGAGAAGCGTAGCTGCAATAGTGGTGATGCATCGTGCAAGAAGCATAGGCGACCTCCTAGACATGATTCACACAATGATAGATGCTGCTTGCAACTCGTTAGCGCAGGCGTGATTGACAAAAAATCCTTATAGCGCTCATTGAGCCGCCTCTGGCGTTCATGGCGTTACCCTGGCATATTTGTTAACGAGCCAAATAGCAAGAATCAGCAAGAAGAACGCCGCGATAAGGGACTACCCGAAACCAGGCGCTTTCCCCAGGCTCAGCTCGAATCCTGGCTGATATGTATGAAATCCGCATCTTCGGCGAAGAACCGGGCCGCTGATTTTGTTGACGTGACGTTGATAAGGGTTCTGAATTGCCTTCATAAAAACTATGAATTAGGCATTGCTTGTTCGTCGCGGCATAATTTATCGCGGTTTCAGACATTGGATTATCAGCCACTAGCTCCGCAGCCGTTCTTTCCCGCTCTAGCACTCGTCGCTTGTCTTGTCCTGGGGGCTGTGGTCACGCCTGCCTCCACTGTTGGATCACAGCAACCTGGGCGAGATACGCCTCGTTCTGCCGACATCTTTTCGGGAGTAATGTCCGGATCCATTTTCCTGGAAGCCCGTCCCCACAAGCTGCAAACCAACGTCGCTTTCAACAAGAAGCGGGTAAGGGCCGTCACTGCCGCCAGAGGTGCAACCCTCGGCCTTCGCGAGACATGGCTTCGGTTTTCTGCGCCACACGTAGGTTTTCTTCCTCGCTGCTTTTCGATGGGATTCGGGCGCTCTCCTCCTTCTCTTCCGACTTAGGATAATTTCCAGAGTTACTGCCTGCTCAGATAGACCAGCAGGTGAATGGAATGTCTTGGTGTTCCTAATTGCGTCTAGTCTCTGGGAACCCCTTTGCCACTTCCGCGCAAATTCAAGGACCTAATCGAGGAGAATAAGATGCTGACTGAGAGAGCGTGCGTTTTTTCGACACGTGTCCAATCCATTCGGACGCGGAGGCTCTTAATACTTACCTTTTCCGGTCTCCTATTTCTTATACCGGTGCTGGCGCAAGCAACTGACCTGGAATCTCTAGACGCCGCTAATAAGGCGGCGCAAAGTGCCGGCGACAATGCGTGGATGCTCACCAGCGCCGCGCTGGTACTAATGATGACCGGTCCGGGATTGGCGCTTTTTTACGGCGGACTGGTTCGCAAGAAGAATGTTCTCGGCACCATGATGCAAAGCTTTGTTCTGATGGCCGTCATCACCGTACTTTGGGGAGTGGTTGGCTACAGTTTGGCATTTGGCGAGGGAACCTCCTTTATCGGTGGTCTGCGATACCTCTTCTTGAACGGCGTAGACAGTGCCCCCAATGTGGACTACGCGGGCACGATCCCACAGCAGACCTTCATGATTTATCAGCTCATGTTTGCAATTATCACCCCCGCGCTGATTACTGGCGCCTTCGCGGAGCGCATGAAGTTCAAGGCCATGCTTCTGTTTATGGTGCTTTGGTCCCTGTTGGTGTACTTCCCGATGGCGCACATGGTCTGGGGCAAGGGAGGTCTGCTGAACGCTTTCCTGGGCGGCCGATTTCCATGCTTCGATTTCGCCGGAGGCACTGTCGTCCACGTCACTTCCGGGGTGTCTGCGTTGGTTTGCGCGCTTTATCTTGGCAAGCGCCTGGGCTTTCCCACCGGTATGAAACCACACAGTGTGGTGCTCAGCTTCATTGGCGCTTGCCTCCTGTGGGTTGGCTGGTTCGGCTTCAATGCCGGCAGCGCTCTGGCTGCGTCTGGGTTAGCTACAAGCGCATTCGTGGCGACTCATTTTGCCGCCGCCACCGCCGCTCTCGGTTGGTTGTTGGCGGAGTGGCTCAAACTGGGAAAGCCAAGTGTCCTGGGCGGCGTCTCGGGTAGCGTGGCTGGGCTGGTGGCAATCACACCGGCCTCCGGGTTCGTGAAACCGATGCCGGCGATGCTGATCGGGTTTTTGGCAGGAATCGTTTGTTATTTCATGGTGACGACAGTGAAACGAAAATTTGGTTATGACGATTCTCTAGATGCTTTTGGTGTTCACGGTGCAGGCGGAACGCTGGGCGCGATCCTCACCGGTGTGTTTGCCACGAATGGGGTCAACAATGGATTGAAGGACAGCTCGGGAAATCCGCTCCCGCTCGGCTTGGTGGATGGTCACGCCGGCCAGATCGTAAATCAGCTCATAGGGACTGGCATTGCATGGGCGCTCGCCATCATCGGGACTCTCGCTATTTTGAAGGTCTGCGATGTATTGCTCGGCCTGCGGGTCAGTCCGGAACAGGAGGTCGAAGGACTGGACTTGGCGCTGCACGGCGAAGAAGGCTACATCATGGAGGCCTGAAACGAGAACCACGAAGAAGAAGTTGTCAACCATTTGCCAGTCCAGGAGGACACAATGACGAAAATTGAAGCCATCATTCAGCCGGCGAAACTGGAAGCGATCAAGGACGTTCTCATCGAGTTAGGCGCCACGGGTATGACCATCCTGGAGGCGCGAGGTCACGGACGTCAGAAGGGTCACACGGAAGTGTATCGGGGACAGGAGTACGCGGTGGACCTTCTGCCCAAGATCAAAGTTGAGGTCGTTTTGCCCGACAATCTTGTTGAGCAGGCAGTGGCGGCCATCATCAAGACAGCTGCCACAGGAAAGATTGGCGACGGAAAAATCTTTCTTTCCAACATAGACGACGCCATCCGTATCCGTAATCAAGAGAGAGGTGCCGCGGCGCTCTAAAGTGACCGCATCCCACAAAAATGAGCACAACTTAATTGAGCAACTCCGGAGGATGGCATTCCAGAAAACTGATCACTAACGGGCAAACTCGAAATCTGAGATGGCCAGACGTGCAGCTTCCCGCATCGCGTCCAAACGCTTCACGATCTCTGCTTTTTTCGATGCGGTCACATATCCAGCATAGTCTTAAATGGGCTTCAGTAGAGAAGGGACACAAGGCCCGCGCGCGGCGGTAGAGACCCCTCATTATCTGGCAAAATTGACAGCTGTTAAAAATCGCGCGCTGTCGCATCCTTACTTCAGCTCATCGAAAAAAAGCGGTGAGTTTGCATCCACAACCGGGCCCTCGTGGCGGACTCCTGGCTAGGCGAGCGCGGCGAGGACTAAATTAAACGGGCGGGTGATTTGCCCTCCTTGCTCCCGCCCGTCTTAATTTTTACAAGCGGGCAAATGAGGCAGGGTCCGCTGTTGTCCGCACCACCCATCTAGATGATCATCTATCGCTCCGCATTTCCACACTCGCGATAGAAACCTTTGGAAGCTCCCGCAGGGGGAGGTGGAGAGGCTTCGATCGGGCTGCGTTATTCAAGATGTGGCACTCGATTGTGCGCCAAGCGTGTGCCTTTTGAAAACAACCGCAGCTTCAGCAAGCGTTCTTTGGCTGACGAGGAATCAGTCGGTCTAAACGGGATCAAGGCCGCCCAATTGCTTACAGTGCTGCGCTGGTGCTGGTTCCAGCCGCCGCGAAAACATCTGCCCTTTCCTGCTCGGCTATTGGAATAAAGGTGTGGACCACTTCAATGTCGAATTGACTTCCAGAGCTTTCGAGTAATCTGTGAACGGCCTCAGTATGTGGCAGACCTTTGCGATAGCAGCGATTGGAAATCATCGCGTCATAGGCATCGATAACCGAAACGATCCGCGAGACCAGAGGAATATCATTACCTTTCAGTCCGGCTGGATATCCCGTTCCGTCGATATTCTCATGGTGGTGCAGAGCGTATAAACTCGCGCCTTCCAGGTCGGGGAAGAGGCGGAGAATCGACCAACTGTATTCCGGGTGGCGGTTGATCAGAGCGCGCTCTTCGGAAGTCAGTGGACCCTGCTTCTTGAGAATCGCGTCCGGCACTCCAACCTTTCCGACGTCGTGCAGCAACGCCGCGACTTCCACCTGATACATGTGCTCTTCCGGAATGTTTAGCTTTCGCGCCACCCGGATAGCCCATTCCGCAAGCCTGGTGCTGTGCACGCCGGTGCTGATGTCTTTAAGGTCCAGCAACTGGTTGAAGGCGCAGACCAGAGAATTGCGAAACACGGATTGCTGCTCCTCGAGTTCTTTAACTCGAAAGAGCAGCAATCCGGAATCGGCAAATACAGTGCTAAGTGATGCGCTCATGGCTCAAAATAATCCGTGACACGCCCTAACCGCGGTCCAGCTATCGAGCCGTCCCCACCCGAGCTGTGGATTGAAGATGGGATCAGCGTGCGCCAGTCCAGATGCAACTTTCGCCGGCGTGCAGCCACCGTTCTGGCCCAGCATCAGCGCCGTCGTTCCTGCAACGAATGGCGTGCTGAAGGATGTGCCCCAGCCTGCCGCGTAGGTTCCGCCCGGGTACAGAGTCATGATGCCTTCGCCAGGCGCAGCCATAAACACCGGCGGATTGCCGTAGTTGGTGAAGGTGGATTGCACGTCGTTGTCAGAAGTGGAAGCCACGTTGATCACACCAGGCAAGGCGCCGGGATATACATAAGCGTACTTCCCATCGTTGCCGGCCGAAGCCACTGCGATGACGCCCTTGCTCTGCGCATACTTCACCGCCGTCGCCAGTTCGTTTGAGGAGGTCGGGAAGTCCCAACTCATGCTCATTACCTGCGCCCTATTTTGCACGGCATAATAGATCGCTCGCAGAATGTCCGATTCATAGCCAGAGCCGTTCGCATTAAAGGCCTTCAAGGGCATGATCTTCGCTTGCGGCGCGACCAGGTGGACGATGCCTGCGGTCATGGTGCCATGGCCAAACGCTGAATAGCCTCCGCCGTCTAACACCGCGACCGTCCGCTGATCGAGCACCGCAACGGTCCGCTGATTAACTTCCGCGGCTTGCGCAGTGCTGGAATCGGGAGAAATATTCACATCCGCATCCTCTGATCCGCCGCTCACGTTACGGGTAAAGTCGTATCCGCCGACCAACACGCCTTTCAGCGCCGGGTGATTAGGATCAACTCCGGTATCAATGACCGCCACAGTTACACCGGAGCCTGTCGCTGCAAATGCAGATTGCGCGGAACCGGTTCTGATCAGTTGGTTTCCTGGCTGCACCAGGTAGCCATGCCACACCGTCGTGCCGTAATACGAAGTCGGAGTTTTGTCAGTCAAGTAAGACGGAGTTGCACTGGCGTTCGGATCCTGAGAGCTGACTCTCTGGTCAATCTCAACACCGACTATGCCAAGGTTCAGATTCAACCTCAGCAGCGCCGTCACGGGATTGAGTATTGAAGGAAACGTGACCACAAATAGCTGCCCCTGCGGATCGCCCAGACTATTGTTTACCTTGCAACCCAGCAGGAGACATGTCAGATTGAGCCCCTGCAGACCGAGTGAATCGCGCACAATCAGCCGCGCCTGAGCTTCGGCCTGTGACGCGCACATCGGAACCACCAAAATCACCAGGCACATTAATGCCCGCCGGCACCTGGAAGTCGAGTTTTTGTTTGTAGATTTGTTTTTCATGTTCCCTGCTCCCCTAACAGGGCGGTTCCAGAAGTCTAAGTTGACACCAGCCCCTTCGCTACTTACACCTGTAACAGCCTGCTAGTTACCAACGTCCGAGTCGGCGGCGAAGTCCAGATTGTGTTCAGGCGCGAGATTCGCCAACGGAATACGAATCGTGCTTCGCCCCGCCACTTGCACAGAGAGCCTCAAATTGTTCTTCGGCTCAAGCTCCAGACTGAATTCGCCAAATGTATTTGCCTCGGTTTCGGCGAGAGGCAAGCCTCTATCTGTCCACAAGATCACCCCAGTACCACCCAAAGGAGTGCGCGGCACCTGCTTGTCCAGCACCTGTCCGGTCAAGACAATCTGCCTTGAAGAACCCGGGCGGTCAAATCGCAAGTCGATTGTGAGTCCGTCGGCCTCATATATCATTTGCCGCGCGGATGCGGCTGCCGAGCGTACACCGGCGAGAGCCGTCTTCCCAAAGGTATCGAATGAGAGGGTTGCCAAAATCAGTTGCTTGCCCCTTTCTCGCGACTGCGCCAGAAACTCCAGCTTTGCCAAGCGGACCGTAGGCCCCGGCGGAGCGTAATTGCTATCGCGGAGGGCTACGGAGTGCACCTGTTTCCAGGTATCGCGCTCTTTCGCACAGTCATTACATCCACCTGCGAGGTGGGCTTTCATTCCCTCGCACTCAGAGTTACTGATTCCACGTACAAAATCAGCCCACGCCTGTTCCGAAAAATGCTCCATTCCCAATCCTCACATTTGCTGCTGTATTGCCGCGTTCTTTTGCGGTTGAAGATGGCTCCCTGTGTTCAGTTCTCAGTAATAAAGGGGACCTAAGGGGGAGAAAAATATAGGGGTAACCAAAAAAGCAGCTTACCCCTTTCCTATCAATAAGAAAGGCGCCCAATAATATGGGTGGGGATAGCGCAACCTCAGATCCAGCAGCGCTTTTCGTAACGCCGCCGACTTCGTCATGCCGCGCTGCAATCCCGTGTAAAACGCAACCATAAATTCTTTGGTACTTACATCGTGAACGTCCCACAGGCTCAGAACCATGGATTGTGCTCCCGCTTGGAACAAGCCGCGCACCAATCCGATCTGTTCGTCACCGGGCTTGATTACGTTCAGACCGGTGGCACATCCGCTCAGAACCACTAATTCGACGGGCAGCTTCAAGTGATACAGGTCATACAAGCTCAAATAGGAATCGCCGAGACGAACAGAAGAAAACATTGGATTGTCCTGGCGAAAATATCCGTGGGTCGCGATGTGGACGATTCGGCTTCGCGGCCCATATTGCTGCAGGACCGCCTGTGTTGCATTTTCACCAACGAAAAGCTGTGCCTCGGGAAGGATCGTCTTAAGCGCAGCCACTTCGTCGAGAATGGAGGGCGCCTGTGCGTCTGCAATCCCGAGGATGAGAGACTCACTCGAGGCATTTACGTTGCTGGACTGGCACATCGCGAAAATGCTCGCGCTCGGAGCATAAGAGATGGAAAATTTGTCAATGAGATAACTGTCGCCATCGTGAAGTGCGTGCATTGGGACGTAATGCAGCAGTCCGTGAGGTACAAACACCAGATGCTCGCCATCGAGCGAACCTTGTAAGGGCGCGACCAATTCCTGATACAGGTTCTTCAGGTGTGCCTGGGTTGACTCCAGAAGCGAGTCCTGGAAAGTGCTCACATATTGGGGATCAAGTCGAAATTTCGACAGCTGAAATTGCAGGAGTTGAAGAAGCTTTTGAACGCGTGATTGCAAGGTTACCGGGAAGATTTGCAGACCCTTACGGCCCAGGACACACGCGAGCACCCGGTCCTGCACGCAGAAGTATTCGACCAGAATTGTCTCTTCCGGAAGAGCGGCGCGGATCTCCTCGACTGGAACGCTGGACGGCGTTCTTTGCAAACCGGTCTGGTTGATTTCGATGTCCGTTGCTTCCTGCCATGATCGGAGTAAGGTCGTTTCACGAGCCTTGGCCAGCTGTTCTAAATTCTCGATTCGCGCAGGTGAGTTTTCTTCAGGACGCAGTTGCTCGCGCTCGATCAGGTTGTAGTACCAATTCAACTCCTCGCGCAGATTCCGTATCGATCGTACGAGTTCACTCTGTCCGGCATCGGTTTCGGTTACTGCATGCAAGGGCTGAGCCAAAAGCTCCATCAGACTGCGCGACTTTGCCTGCTCTATATAACCGAAGGCCTCTTCGAGTGAATTCGGCCGGCGCAAGCAGAGTTCAACCAGGTGCTCGTAAACTTCCAGCTTGTTATCGAAAAACGCGATCTTCAGCTCTTCGCCGCGCAAGCTTCCTCTTAGGGTTTCAAGCGCCGCCCGTGCGCGCGAATATGCCTGATACGCATGTTCCTGGTCACCTCCTCTACGCTCGATTTCGCCCAGCAGGAATTCCGCGTCGTACAGAAGCATGGGTGATTCCAAGTCCGCCTGCTGCTGCAGCACTGCCTGGCAGCGCTGGCGTGCCGCGGTTTGATCGTTCATCCGAAATAAAATCCGCGCAAGCAACAGGTCCGCAAATACGGCTTTGCGCCGCAATGTTGATGCGCTGAAAAAGTTGCACGCGCTCATACAGAGCTGGCGCGCTTCAAACAAACGGCCCTCGTTGAACAGCACCAATGCTTTATAAAGATCAATGAGCGATGGCCATACCTGGTTGTTATCCCGCTCGAACATTTCCTTCGCCTGGGTAAACAACTTCACGCCCTCAAATGCCTGCCCCTGCCGGCTGGCAGCGATGGCCGCGAACGCCAATGCTTTCGCGCCTTCGTAACCAAATCCGAGCCGCTGAAATGCTTTGTGTGCTTTGTGCGCGAGCTCGCCCGCTTCCGCATTCAAGTTCACTTCAATGTAGATCTCTGATAAATCCAAATCGCAGAGCGCAAGCTGGTACGCATCCTTCGCGTTTTTCGCACTGGTTGCCGCCTCGCGGAGCATTTGAATTGCGCGGCCGTATTCGCCGCGGAGAAAATACAAATAAGCAATGTTGTAGTCGGCATACGCGACCAAGATCGGCATTCCTTTCTGTTCGCAATGCCGGCGCGCTTTTTGGTGGAATGCCAGGGCTCGTGGAAAATCGTTCAAAAATATGCAGCAAAGAGAGAGGTTGCTGAGGACCGCTGCCAATCCCTCGGCATCGTCCCGGGTCACCAGATCGTCGTATGCGTGCTGATAGTACTGAAGGGCTTCCGAAAACCTGTCCTGGCGTTGATAAATATTCCCAATATTGATTTCCAGACGGGCCAGGCGCCATTCGTTTCCCTGTTCGGAAAAAATGGCTCGCGCACGTTCACCTGCCGTTAAGGCTTCATCGTACCGTCCTAATAGGAGGTATGGCTGAATCGAGCCGCTCAAAGTCCGTGCCAATTCGTATTTTTCGCCCGCGGTTTCAAACAATGCGACTGCGCTTCGGTGCATTTCGATCGCGGCCACATGCTGGTCCACTGCGTATAGAGTATTCGCTTTGGCGCGCTGGCTTTTAGCGAGAGCGACTTTGCTACCGATGGCTTCCGCCACGATCATTGCAATGTCCGCGATCAGTTGCGCGCCGGCGGTGTTGACGTTAATTTCCTGACGCGCGCGATCGGTAAGCGCGGAAATTACTTGGTCCCAATCAACTAACGGATGTTGCGCAACGAATTCGCGCCGGGCCAGATCATCTTCAGCGGACAGCAGCCGTTCAACCATGGCGGCGGATTCGGTCTGCGGGGCCGCTTTCACGCTCATTTCAGAACCCCATCTTTTCCAGCTGTTTTTTTAGCTTCTGAAGACAGCGGCCGCGGATGAACCCGATCGACCCGGTTGCGACACCGAGGTCACGCGCGACCTCGTGATATGGTCGTGGCGGGTTTTCAAAAAACAACATGCGCACCATCTGCTCGCAGCGTGGATTTAGCTGAGCGATGGAATCGCGTACGAGCTGCTCCTTTTCCAGTTCCGCGAGCATGTGCTCCGGAAGCGGCTGGGCAGAGATTATCGGCATCTCCTCGCCCGTTTCGTTTGTCAGCGGCAGCTGCCTCCCCGGGTTTCTTTGGTATTGCAGACATTTGTGGTAGCAGGTCTGCATCAGCCACTTCGGCAGTGCGCGTGGCTCGCGTAATTGGTTTAGGCCGGAGAGCAGATCGAGGCACACCGCCTGGAAAATGTCCGGCGCATCGTCGTACATGCGCAACTTGACTGGAATGGAATAAATGAGGTTCTTGTACTTATCTATCAGGGCGGACCATGCCTCCTGGTTTCCGTTCAAGCACTCAGATACCAGGCGCTCGTCGGGCCAATGGGCATGGTGCTCCCGCTGCAGTTTGGCGGCGACGTTCACCGTAGGCCGGCCTGCTGCACCCCGGCTGTTTGGTTCCGCAAAAATAGTTCGTCAACGTTCCACAGCGTGTAATGGTCGAGTAGGGCAGGATGAAAATTTCCCACCTGCCCTTTGGCTCCGACCAGAACATCGGGTGTGGCAAGAAAAACAAAGGGCAGGTTCTCTGATATCAACTGCTGTGCTCGATCGTACAGTCGCTTGCGTTTCTGGTAGTTCAAGGTCACCATCTGCTGCTGCATCAACTGATCAATTTCGCGCTCCCAGTCCGTCGCCGGCTTCGTTTCGTTGAGGTGCCAAAGGTGAGTTGTGCCATTTGAAAGCCACACATTCATTTCGGGGTTGGGATCAGGATCGCCGCCGCCCAACCCCATAATTGCCGCGTCATAATCAAAGCTTTGGAACACGCGATCAAGCATGGCGCGGAAATCGAGCGGAACCACCTGCACCTGTATTCCAAGATGCGAGAGGTCGTCCTGCACCAGCGTAGCCATCTTCATCCGCTGGGTGTTCGACGAGCTGGTCACAATCGAAAACTCGACCGGCTTTCCGGACGAATCGAGTAGTTGTCCCGTGCTGCCCCATGAGAAGCCTGCAGATTTCAACAATTGGCGGGCATCATCGAGCGAGCGTTGTGGATGAGGAATTGCCTGGTTGAGCCAAACCTTGTTTCCCGGACCAACGTTGCCCCAAAGCGGAGTGCCTCTCGCGCCATACACCAGCTTCACGATTGAGTAACGATCAATCGCCGCAGAAACAGCCTGGCGAAACTTAAGATCGCGGAACCAGCTTTGTTTGCCCGCAACGTCGCCCAGCTTCTTGGGGTCAACATCGTTCAAGTTGAAAAACAGGAAGTTATACTCAAGGCTCGGTCCCAGGTCCGCAAGCTGCCAGCGGCCATGTGAGGCGTCCTTCGACAGCAGCGAATAATTCTCCGCGCTCAGCCGGCTAATCAAATCTGTCTCCCCGGCTTCAAAGCGCATTACCTGTTGGTCTTCACTTCCCACGAATAGGAAGACGAGTTCGTCCAGATAGGGCAGACGATGGTTCGCGCGATCAACTTTCCAGTAATACGGGTTTCGCTCCAGCACAATCCTCTGACCCGCGACATACTGTTTCACACGAAACGGTCCGAGCCCCGCGATCTCTGGGGGTGGCGTGTTCAATGCCCAGACCTGTGCGAATTTACCTTCCTTGTAGGGCTTCTCTAGAAGATGCTTCGGTAACATCGCGAGCCCGTCGAAAAGTCTTTCTGCAGCTGCATATGGGCGCGGCAAAGTGAATTGCACGGTGTAGGCATCAAGCCTGGTTACGACCACCGGTTTGCCGTCTATGACCAGCAAATCACGTTGGGGCGAACCAACCGCTTCATCCAGGTAGAGAGCGAAAGAAAACACTACGTCATCGGCACCGAATGGATGTCCGTCAGAAAACCGCATCCCTTTGCGAAGATGAAGCGTAAAGCGGCGGCCGTCGGGCGAGATTTTCCACGATTTCGCAAGCCCCGGCTCAGTTTGCTGTGTAAGACGGTTGATCGTGATCAAGTCTGCGTTGCAGCGGCCAATCACCTCACGCGAAACCGCATCGGTTGCAGTAACTGGGTTCAATGTTTTCGGCTCCGCGCGCTGGCCGATTACGAGCCGGCCACCGTAGTTGCCAATTTCGTTGGTGACATGCTGAATGTCTTCAGAAGCAGTTAGAGGTGCAGGAGCCGGCCCGGCAGCCATCGAAACGGCCGCAAGCAGGCACACTATTAGGGCAAGGCGAGCTATGTCTTTCATAACGCCCTTCCCCACAGAACTTGGTCAGATTGAATGAGATTGTAACCAGTGATGGATGGTGTCGGCCAGAAGCCAATAGGTAACGGAAGTAATTACCAACGCGCACGCCGGCGCAAGAAGCCAGTGGTAAGACATTAGTACGTTGTACTGTTGTAACGTGCTCAGCATATTTCCCCAGCTTGGTACTGGCTCGGCAATGCCCAGGCCGAAGAAGGACAATACCGCTTCTGCCGCCACATATTGCGGCACCAGCAACGCGGCCTGGGTGAGCAGAACTCCGGTCGCCTCTGGGACTACGTGCCGCCGCAGTAAATAGAGGTCCGAAGCCCCAAATCCTCTTGCGGCGAGAACGTAATTGCGATTGCGCGCGCTCAGCACGATGCCTCTTACAAGTCGCGCCGGCCGGGCCCACCCGATTACCCCGATGATGCAGATAATGAGAAGAAATGTGCTCGTGGCGCTGAGGTGAAGCGGAAGAAAGGCGCGTACCCCGAGCAGAAAATAAAACCAGGGCAGGCACAAAAACAATTCCGCGAAACCCATCAGAGATTCGTCCACCCACTTCCCGTAGTATCCGGAAATTGTGCCGATGATCGTAGCGGTTGCTAGCGTAATGAAAGTAGCCATCAAACCCGCCGCCAAAGAAATCTGCCCACCGTACAACAGCCGTGACAATTCATCCCGACCATATGCGTCCGTGCCGAGCAGGAAAACTTGTCCAGGTGCATCTACGCCGAATAGGTGCAGCTTGGTTGTGAACACTCCGAGCACTCTGTGGCTGTCGCCTTTTACAAATATCCGTAACCGGTACTGATGGGTGAGGTCATCACGGTAACCGTTGAGACCGTTGATTTGTCCGTAAACGAACGGCCGCCAGTGAAATCCCGAGGCGTCAAGAAAATGAGTGTGGGTAGGTGGTGCGTATGCTAAATCACGATTCTGTGCGGCCGGATTATAAGGCGCTATGAAGGCTCCCAGCAGAATCACCAAGTGTAAGCCGATTACCGCGAAAAAGAGAACATACGTGGCGAGCTTACGCCGCATCAGTTTCTCCTGCGCGAATGCGTGGGTCACAAATCAGCAACAGCATGTCTGCAACGAAGTTTCCCGCCAACATGAAGATAGCCGACAACATCACTGCTCCAATCACAACGTAGAGGTCCCGCGAAAGCGTGGCGTCAAGAATCAATGGTCCGAGTCCCGGCCATCCGGCGACGACTTCGACCAGCAAAGAGCCCCCGAGCAGTCCTGCCAGCGAAAATCCGAATAATGAAATTGCAGAGTTGGCGGCCAGCGGAAGGACATGACGGAACAGCAGTCTGGTTCGGCCGATGCCGAATCCGCGCGCCGCGTGAATACAAGGCGTTTCCAATACTTCCAGAATGCTCGCGCGCACGTGCCTTTCGACGATTGCGACGCTGCCCAGCACGAGCATCGAAACCGGCAAAAGCATATGCAGAGAAATGTCGCGAACTCTGTCCCAATCCGAAAAGTCTTCTGAGCCGAGGGACATCATTCCACCTACCGGGATCGTTCGCGAGCGCACTGCCAGAGCAAGTAAAACTATCGCAATCACGATCTCGGGGATTGAAATGAGAAATGAACTTCCAGTTCCAACCAATCTATCTAGGAACGTTCCTCGCGAGTTTGCTGTCCATACCCCCAGCGGTAGGCCGATAACCCATGTCAGCAACGAAGCTACAGAAGTGAGGAGAAGCGTGTTTTTTGCGCGCGTCCAAAGCAACTGTGCAACCGGGGTGTTGTAAGCGAGCGAATACCCGAAATCTCCGCGCATGATGGAACTCATCCAGCGGACGTATCGAACTGCGACCGGCCGATCCAATCCGTAGTGCGTCCGCAACGCGGAAATCGTCTCCGGTGAGATTTGCGGATTCAGACGCATCTCATCAAAAAAATTGCCGGGCGCGATCTCCGTAAAGACGAAGCACAGCACGGAAACTCCGAACAGAAGCAAAACCGCCCTCAACGCACGCTGAGCCAGGTACTTCATGCCGAAGCTCCCTGAGACTTTGAGATTGCGGTTCGGAAATGACTCCCCGCTGCAACCAATGCTTTTGTCTCCGGTTGCACTGGATTCGAGACGATTTCGCGCGTTGGACCTTGTTCCACAATTCGTCCCGCCGCCATGACTGCGACCGTGTTGGCCATTCGCGCAACCAGGCCCAAATCGTGAGATATCAAGAAGTAGGTCAGCGAATGCGCCGCTTGGAGTTCGCCAAGCAGGTTGGCAACTTGCGCTTGTGTGGAGAGGTCAAGCCCTGACAGTGCTTCGTCCAGAACTAGAACTTTCGGCCCGAGCGTGAGAGACCGCGCGATTGCAATCCTCTGCCGCTGCCCACCGCTGAATTCAGTAATGCGTCGGTCGAGCCAATCCGGGGAAAGTCCGACTTCCTTCATCATTTCCGCCGCGCGGGTTCGACGGTCGTCACGGGTCCCCCGGCTTTGGATCAGTAATGGCTCTTGAATAATCTCCGCTGCAGACATTTTTGGATTCATGGAAGTGACCGGATCCTGGAAAATCATTTGGATCTCGACACGAAGCGGCCGGAGATCTGTGGCCCGAAGGTGTCCGATATCCATGTCTCCCAGCCAGATTTTGCCGGCATCAGGCTTCTCGAGTCGCGCCACGCAACGTGCAACTGTGGACTTTCCTGATCCCGAGTTTCCCACCAGGCCTAGCGTCTTTCCGGCTTTAATTTCAAAGCTGACGCCGCTTGCCGCACAGATCTCCGTACGTTTTCCCCAGAGATTGTGGCGCACACAATATCGCTTTCTTAGTCCCTCCACTCTGAGTGACACCGCAGAGGAGGCAGTTCCAAGTTGCGAATTAGTTGGCACAGTCGAGGCAACCTGCGTCATGGGATGAGTCGAGCGTAAATTCTTGCGATGAGTGCACGAGCTTCTGTGTGTAAGGGTGGCTCGGCTGGTGGAGAACGTCGTTCGTCAGCCCTTGCTCCACAATTCGTCCCTCATGCATTATCACCAGTCGGTCGGCAAACCCCACGAGGGTTGCAGGATCGTGTGTAATCCACAGCAACGCCGTGCGCTGCCTGCGTGAAATCTCAGACATCAGGCTCAGAATTTGCACTTGCAGCGGAGAATCCAGCTTGCTTGTCGGTTCGTCCGCGATCACCAGGGCGGGACTGCACGCAATTGCATGCGCAAGCACTACGCGCTGGCGCTGGCCTCCGCTGAGTTGATGCGGATACGACGCACCGATCCGTTCGGGATCATCGAATCCCACCTCTCGAAGCAACTCCTGGACCCAGTCCTTGCGTTCGCTGCGTGTCAATCGCAGGTGGGCGCGCAGCACTTCGGAAATTTGCGTACCGACCCGGATAACTGGATTGAGAGAAGTTGCAGGATCCTGGGGAATCTGCGAAATGGATTTGCCACGGACTAGCCGCAACTCAGACTCATCCATCGTCATTAGATCGCGGCCCCCAAAACGGATGGATCCGTGGCATTCAGCGGTTGCAGGGAGCAGGCGCATAAGTGCTGCGCCTAAAGTGCTCTTACCCGACCCTGACTCACCGAGAATGCCGACAACTTCGCCGGGTGCGATGGATAAACCGATATTCTCCAGAGCCAGCACCGGCCTGCCCTTTTCCGGCAAATAACGGCACGTTAAGTTGCATATTTGAACCAGTGCGCAAGACATGTGGTCTCATAGTGACCTGTTGGGCGACGCATGTGGAAGTTACTTCGGTTTTCGATTGGAGAGACGTTAACCCTCGATAACGAATCGTTAGCTTGCGGTCTTCCGGAAATGTGGCGGATAGGAGGCGGCCACACGTGTGCCTGGCGAGATTCGGCCTTACGGCCGATTACGCCGACTGATGCCGCCCAAACTGTAGTCCGACTTCTCAAACTTACCAAGCGAATGACAGGCGATCACGAATCGAATGTCTTCTTGACTTCGCGACAGCATTTCTCTGGATTAGAGCGGGGCATAGTTCCGGGTTGCTCGTCATTCGCCATTGGTAATCCTCTACACGGCAACGCGAGTTCAGGGGAGTAATTCAGTCACTTCCGGAATTGTCGACGCACACAAAAGAAACGGTCGCACACGATTTCATTCGTGACGTAACGCCTGCATCGGTTGGACCAGTGACGCTCTGTTGGCGGGACCCCATCCTGCCAAAAGAGCAATCGCGAGCAGCAACAGCGCTTCTGCAAGAGCCTTAGGGGGTACCAGATGGCGCCCCGGCAACCTGCCACGCAAATGCGAGAAACGAGGAAGCGGTCAGGTCTATCGCCGGCTCAACGGTTGAATAGGACTGAACGAAATCCTTGTATACAGCCTTGCTGTTGAATTGCGCGAATACATCTGCACCATTCGGTGGACAAGTGACCATCCCACTCAAAGTACCCTTGGCAGCAATCGAGTTTGGCCCCTCGACGGCCGCGCCAGAAAGAAATGGAGCGCCATTGGGCGGCATCGGAACCAGATTCGTGATCTGGTGCTGCATACAAAGTGGGAACGTACTACCATCGTTCACTATCAGAGAAGTACCCCAGGCATTTGCTCCCAAAATGTTGGCCAGCTGGCGATTGGCATAGATGGCAGGCGATGTACCACCGTTCAACGTGCAATGCAGATAACTACACTCGGCCGCCATGACCGCGAGTCCGCCCCCATGTGAGGTCGTGTCGTAAGTGTTCCAAGGGAATCCGAAACCGAAAGCATCAGTGCCACTCTGAGTAACTGCTTTGTTTAGCTGTTTCTGAAGGTCGGCCAACAAAGCCGCTTGGTTCGTCTCCAGACCGGTGCCGCCGGGGTTCCCTGCCACGGTGAGCGCCCTGTATAGCTCGAAGTGTGCTAATCCAGTAACGTCATAAAGGTTGAGGGTGTCGGCGGAATCGTTCGGCCCCGTAATGTAGGCGTTGGCCCAGTGCGCTGCCTTCTGCAAGTAAAAATTCGGATCGGTGTGAGGCACAGAAGGCAAAGTGCTGCCCGCCGCCTGGAGTGCGAAGTAGATTTCGGTGGCGCCGAACTCCATATCGTCGCGCCATTCAGTTTCCGGATAAAAACTAAATGGAATAACGGTCAGGAGGTTGCCGCTGGGAGCCGTGTTGGCGAGATCAAATATATGTTCGGCTGCGAGTAGACAGCTGTTTGCATAGGCCTGAGTGGTCGAATTCCCGTTGTATGCGTGGAAGCAGAGTGCAAACGCGGCCGCCAATCTGCCAGCCAGATTCGGACTGATTGGGGCACCAGCCGCACTGCCGGTCACAGAAGATGTGGCGGTGTTAACGAAGACCGGACGGTGACAAATGTAGCGGTATTTGGAAGTGCACCCTTGATAAGTGTCGTCCCCCTGTGGGAGGCGCCAAATGTCGTGATCGCTTACAGTTTGAGAATTACCATTTCCGATTCCAACCTGGTAATAGAGTGTCTGGGTGTTGTCGTCCCACATGTTCAACAACCAATCGACACCGAACTTTGTTTCGGCGGTGAAGTCCGAAGTGGTTGAACCCGAGCCCATCTGGCCAGGAAAGTCCCTCACGCCGACTAGCATCAGTGCGGTCGTGTAGCTCTCGGTTTGGACGAACTTCAGGTAATCGCCGGCGTCCCACCACCCTCCCGACGCATTTATGACCGCGCCCGTGGGCGTAAGGTCTCCAGAGAAGCGGCCGTTATTATTGGTGTTCGGCGTGAGATAGGCCTTTGCGCTCTGATCGTTCAAATGGGCGGCGGCTGTGCGCAGCGGAGTCGCGATGAAATTTGGGCCGTCGCGCTCGTTTTCATAAAAATAACGAGAGTTGGCCAGTGGCGTTGAATAGACATTCGTTGCGGTATCAATCTTGAGAGTCGGAGATGAAGCTGCAATTGGGCCGCTGACGGTGATCGTGTAAGTCCCGGCTGTAACAAGACCGTCAAAATCTAACGCATATACGTCTGGATAGGAACCACTCCAAGAGCCCAAATTCGCACCAATGGAGATCGGGCCGAATAGAGTAGTGCCGCTGGAGTTCTTGACGGCAAATGTGGCGCCGGTTTCTGCAGTCGAGGCCATCAAATACGCGCGTTTGGAACCATTGGAAACGTACCCCACCTGATTGATCCGAATAAAGGCGTTTTGCGCAAATGCGGCGGAAGTCAGAATGAGCAGTGCAACAACTGGGAGAGTCGCGGGCAAGAGAGAGTCGGATCTGCGCCGGTGGGAGCCTCGCGTCATAGACACCTCGTATTGAATGGTTTCAATAAATCGGATGCATACTGATCCATTGAATGCAGTCTGTCAATGAGGAGTTTGCTGTATTTATGGGGCGCCAGTCGAGCTTCCAAGAGTATTTTCGGACACTCGTTCGCCAAAAGAGATTTCTGCGTTTTCAGACGACAAGTCCAGGAGCTCGTCCGGTTGTCTGTCGAAACTCGGAGAATTGGCGCCTCAGTCTGGGCGGGAGCTGGTCAAGCCGGCCGTTATTCGTTACTGGGCGGCGCTTTTCTTATCGTCACATCACGTTTTGCCTGGCACTCCGTTGCCGGGTCGTAAACAGCTTTGCCCTGCAGCTCATCTTTGGCGACGTCAAATTCAAGCGGCGGTCGATGGACGCTCGCTGGCAATCCCGTAAATTTGACCTTCCCATCGGAGTTCGTACCGGCTTCGAGATCCAACCGCCGGATGCCGGCAAAACCGTAAACGATATGAACCTTTACGATGGCGGCGTAGGCGGGCTTGGCATCAGGACCTGTAACAGTGAGCTCTAAAGAACACGGACCTGCTCCGCCGTCCATGACTGGTACCTTCTGATTTTGAGACTGACTCTGCGCAGCACTTAGAAGAGAGCCAATGATGAGAAACGAGCATAGAAGAGGAACTGAACCGCGCATGCCCGACCATTATATGCTTTCATCGAGCGCAACCGTCGGTGGCTCCGTTGGACGCATATTAAGGTCCAGCTCGCCATTGCACGGTTCGCACGGCGTCATCTCGGAAGTTTGTTCAGCTTGTCGAGCGCGCGCTTCAGGTCTTCAAGCTTCTGTCCAGCTTCCGCGAGCTTGCCTTCAGCGGTCAGGCGCTGGTAATCGGCCAAGTCTCTGGCGGCTTCCGTGATGAGCGCATTGAGATTGGCTGCGAGCTGGGGTGCGGCCGATGGCGAGACCCGGTCCGTGGCCTCCGCCGGAACTGTGGCGCCACTCGTCGTCGTGGCACTCATCGACGAAGCCGCTCCGCCAAAAAGAGCCGTCATTGCCGACTCGAAGGTCGGCCCATACGCCAGCCGGTCCTGAAGCGCCAGCACGACCAGGCGCAACTCCGGCATCGGACTCCGTTCGGCCTGAAGATAAATTGGTTCCGCATATAACAGCGCACGCCCGGAGGGAATTACCAGCAAAGCTCCACGCCGGACGTGCGAGCCCTGCTGATTCCACAGCGACAGTTGGCCGGAGAGCTGCGCGTTCTGATCGATTCGCGCCTCGATTTGCAGAGGTCCGTCAACCAGTTTCGTTTTGGGAAAGTTGTAGACCACCGAGGTGCCATACTGGGCGCCGTCGCTGCGCCCGGCAATCCAGCCAATCAGGTTATTCCGGTTGGCGGGCGTGAATGGCAGAATTTCTACAAACTCTACGGTGTTTTCGCCTGGCAGTTTCATCAACACGAAATTCGGCTGCATCGGCTGTGTGGTCTGCTCACCCGTCTCGCTTATACCGACCTCAGTGGCAACCGTCCACAGATCTTCACGGTTATAAAACGCTCCCGGGTCCGTCATGTGATACAGCCCGTATACTTCGGCTTGCAGTTTCAGCAACATCTCGGGATAGCGCACGTGCTTGCGCAGCCCGGAAGGCATTGTGGCCGCATCCTTGAACAGGCTGGGGAAGATGCGGCGGTAGGCTGCGATGATCGGGTCCTCGGTATCAAATACATAAAACGTAGTCGTGCCATCGTAGGCGTCAATGACAACCTTAACGCTGTTCCGTATGTAATTAATGGAGTTGCCGTCGAGATGGTAATGATTCGAGTATGGATAGTTGTCAGAAACCGTGAACGCATCCATGATCCACGACAAACGGCCATCGTCTCCGAGCACAATGTATGGATCGGGGTCGTAGGTGAGGAAGGGCGCCAGTGCCGATACGCGATCGCGCAGGTTGCGGCGCATCAGCAGCCGACTATCCTGGTTCACGTCATCGCTGAATGGCAGCTTCGCCAGGTCACCGCGGTCGAGGGCGATCATGATGCGACGCAAGAAGCCGCCAAGAACTATGCCACCGTTGCCCTCGTACGACGTCAGGTTGTTGGTCTCGCCCTGGGGATAGTTGAATTCCTTCTGGCGTGTCTTCACGTACACGTCTGTATTAGTGAGCTCGCCAAAATAGATCTCTGGACGCTTCACCGTCAGATTGCGCACCGTGCTCTGCACGGGCATGTTGCTCAACATCAGCGTGGGCAAACCCTCCGGCGTGAAGCCATTGACTGGATTCATGGTGATGCCGTACCCGTGGGTATAGATCAGCTTTTCGTTAATCCAGTTGCGGCTGCTTTCAGGAAGCTTTTCGATATTCAGTTCGCGGGCGGCGAGCATCACCTGACGGGTCGTGCCGTCGATTTCATAGCGGTCAATGTCGATGTCAGGGAAGTCGTAGTAGGTGCGGATTTCCTGGATCTGACGCAGCGTATCTTGTAAGGCGTGCCAGTCCCACAAACGGATGTTCTGGAGGGTAGCCTGATTGTTCGCCGGGTCGGCTGCCGCAACGTCCGTCTCAGCAGGAAATTCACGCTGCGAGACCCGATCCAGTCCATAGGCCTGCCGTGTCAGTTCGATATTGTGGGTGATATAGGGTTGCTCGCGGACCAGTTCGTTCGGCTTGACGACAAAGCTATTGACGTACCATCCGACCATTTGAAGAGGGAGATAACAAACCACGGCCGGAAGGACCGCAGCGACCAGCCAGCGCCCGCGCGGTACCGTCACGGCATTGACGGCTGCGATTGCGGCGCCAAGTACGAGCGCAGCGCAGACGATAAGCGTTCCTGTGAGCATGACGTGCGCATCGGTGTAAGTCAAGCCGCCGAAGATCGTGTGCTCCTCGAATAAACGCTCGAACCTGTCGAGATAAACTCGCATTGCGAAAACCAGCAACAGAAACGCAAACGCAATGGAGAACCCACGCCAGGGCAGTGGCACATAGCTTCTGCGACGCCCGGCGAGCGCACCGGCACCACCGGTGACGACGATGAAGAAGATGGCGAGTACACAGGTGATGACAGCCAGCGTAAGCAGCCAGCCGGCAAGGAGCTGCCATGCCGGAAGGCTAAATAAAAAGAAGTTCAGTGGTCGGCCAAAGACCGGGTCCGCGATGCCTCCGGTAGCGTGCGGTGCGTACCAAAACAGCGCCAGTGTCGGCCACTCCGCTATCATGCTCGCGCCGGTCGCAATGGCTATCGCCAGGGAAATAATAAGTGCAATGAGCCGCAGGACGGGTTCGACCGGCAATCTCAGCGGCTGCCTACCCACAAAGATCGTTTGCCCGCTTGGCAAATCGGGGAGGTGCGCCCGCTTGAGAGCCAAGAACGATCCGTACAGAACGAGAAACGTGGCGGCCGTAAAGGCCGTGAAAATCCCCGACTCAAGGCGGATTGTCTTCCAGAACACGTCTCCGTAACCGAGCGACCCAAACCAGAGCACGTCCACGTAGTACGACAACGACGTCCCGCTACCGAGAAAGATGCCGGCGAGGACAGCGATGATTAGAAAGAAGCGGCGAAGACGTTTAGGATTCGTCCGCGGCCAGTCAATGGATTCGGGCATTGCGTCACCCCGTTCTTGCTAGGCGTTCCGTTGTCAGAGCTCCCAAAGATCGCTCCAGAACGCAGGAGCATTCCAGCGTGAAGCTATCGAGTGACATCTCGAATCCAACGCCACGCCTGAGCAGCCGCCGTGCACCGATTCGCATGGATGTAGCGGGTCACAATTGCAATTAGTATTGTAACCGGGTAAGTGTGCGCAAAATCTTCCATATCGACGTGGATGGTGCGCCGTGATGGCGCGGGAGGTGGAAATGACGTAGCTATCACCTCTCACGCTTGCTGATTCTCAACCGGCGGCTGCAATGCCGCCTTGTCTGTATAGAGCAACAGATGAAAGGGGGCCGAGAAGTTCGACCGGACATCGCCGGTTGGATGTCATGAGCAGATCGGCCTGAACTGTACCGGATGCGGGCCATTAACCGCAGGTCGGGCTACCGCAGTGTCTATGACGAGACAACGAAGAGGGTGACGGAAGCCTCTGAATTTATCGATAACGCCTTCTCTATTGTGATGGCATTGGAGGCAAAGCGATTCGAGGTGGCAGGGTACGTCCATCCCTGCTGCTGGGCGCGGTCATCGCGTCCGAGACGGGAACAGCTCTCATGATCCGTCTTCAGCATCGCCAGGGGTAGAGCCCTCCGTCTAACGGCACAAAGGTTGGAAATCAGAACACGGGAACTCGGATCGTCTGCCCGGCACGGAGCCGGGCTAGCCGCGATGGTCGGAGATGGGCGACACCGAGGGCGGAGCTTCCGTAGTAGTCGGAGCGCGGGAAAGCCGCGCACAAGGCGAAGGGAAGCAGGAAGAAGAAGGTAGGTTTGCACTACGGAGGAGCGATCTGTGGACACGGATCACCAGACGGAAGAAGCCTGGGTACTCGGCGTTCAGTGCAAGCTCTATCAACAAAGCAAGGCGAATCCTGACGAAGTATGGCGGGACTTGTGGGGTTGGCTCACCGACCTGCGCATGATCCGCCACTCTTGGCGACGTGTGGCTTCAAACAAGGGCAAACGTTCTGCCGGGATCGACGGGATTACCGTGAAGCACATCCAGCAGAGGATTGGTGAAGAATGTTTCCTCGAAAGCCTGCGGACGGAATTGCGCTCAAGCGCATACCGGCCTAGTCCATCGCGGCGCAAACTCATCCCCAAAGCTGGCAAACCAGGGCAGTTCCGACCCCTGGGCATACCCACGGTTAAGGATCGCGTCGTTCAGGGCGCGATCAAAGCACTCTTGGAGCCTATCTTCGAAGCGCAGTTTTGGTCTGTCTCCTACGGGTTTCGTCCTGGACGGAGCACACACGGCGCTTTGGAGCATATCCGGTTGTCCATCCAGCCTCGCAAGCCGGGACAGGATGGACGCTGGCATCGACTGCCGTATTCCTGGGTGATAGAAGGGGATATTAAGGGCTGTTTCGACAACATCAATCATCATCTTTTGATGGATCGGCTGCGCAAGCGCGTTGCCGATCGGCGGATGATGGAGTTGATCGGGCAGTTTCTTAAGGCCGGAGTTCTGGCGGAAGATCAGTTCTTACGCACAGACAACGGCACTCCTCAAGGTGGGATCATCTCGCCGTTGCTCGCCAACATTGCGCTGAGCGCAATCGAGGAACGCTACGAGAGATGGGTACATCACCGAACTAAAATCCAGGACCGGCGCCAATGCGATGGCGAGCAGGCGGCAAGAAGCGCCCGCGGTCGGGATCACAGAACGGGTCGCTGTGTGTTCTTCCCGATACGCTATGCAGACGATTTCGTGGTTCTGGTTTCTGGCACAGAGGAGGATGCCATTGCGGAGAAATCCGCGCTGGCGGAACACTTGCGCCAGACTACTGGACTCGAATTGTCACCGGAGAAGACACAGATCACGGCTGTGACGGACGGATTCGAGTTCCTCGGATTCCATGTCGTCATGCGATGGGACAAGCGCTACGGATATTTTCCGCGCGTCGAAATTCCCAAAGCGAAAGTCGCTGATCTGCGTTATAGGATCAAGCAGCTTACTCGGATCGACACCACCTGGTGCGGGCTTGGTCAGAAGCTTCGAGAGATTAATCCCATCCTGCGCGGCTGGGCGGCTTACTATCGCTACTGCGCCCGAGCAGGCCGTATTTATACGGCCCTCGACTGGTACATCACTAGTTGTTTCTGGCGTTGGTCGCGGAAGAAGCATCGCAAGGCTCGGGTGCGCGACATTCTGCGTAGCTTTAGACGCAGCATTCGACGCCCGCAACGACGCCTCTGGCGTGACGGATCCATCGAGCAGTATGTGCTCGCCTGGACCCCTATATGCCGGTTCCGTCTCGGCTGGATGAGAACGCCTAACTTTGCACTGTCTTCTGGAGAGCCGGATGCGTACCGAAAGACGCATGTCCGGTTCGGCGAGAGGCGGTGGGAAACCGACTGCTGAAAGGCAGTGCGGCGCTCATCGCCTACTCAACCGTTCTATGCTTCGGTCGAGCAGCGGGATAACCCGGAACTGCTCCTACATGTTCTTGCTCCGTTTTCCGCGATTCATCTTGCTTTCCCACATAACATCAACAGATATCTGAGATTGCAATGAGAATCGCGTTGACATCCTTCAAGCAACTATTTGAGTTTGCCTCGGTCGACGGTCGAAAGGGTTGGCGAAATCAAAAAGTTGCCGATCCGAAGTAGACTGAGTGATCCGCTCGGCAGGGCGACCTGATGAGCAGCCAGACCTGAAAAAACCGACTAACTCTGCGAGGAGCAGTTGGGGTTTGGAACCGTGAAACCGTAATCAGAGCGTTATCTCTGAGCCTCGACTCGCAGACGTAATACCCCAATGCTCAAAAGGGATTCGCGACGATGTGTGCGGCGTCATTTTGCGGGACCAAATATCTTGCAAAGCCAAGAGGAATTCACGAGTAACGACGTACGAAAGTCGTTCGCGAGCCTACAAACACGCTGATAACGATTAAACCTTGCGACCAACTGGAAATTGCCCAATCGCTTTTGCGCGAGCGGAAGCACTTGTCCTCCGATGCGTTGACGAGGCGGGAAGCCGAGCATACCATCGCCGCATGACTGCTCAGAGTCCAGCGGTGGGGGCGTTGCTGGGCCATTACCGCATTGTTGAGCAAGTTGGCAAAGGCGGAATGGGTGTGGTTTTTCGTGCCTGGGACGAGCGACTGGAGCGCGAGGCGGCGGTTAAGGTGCTCCCACCTGGAACATTTCCTGACGAAACCGCGCGCAAGCGCTTTCAGCGCGAAGCCCGAGTGCTGGCCAAGCTGAATCATCCGAACATCGTGATGGCGTTCGATTTCGGGCAGCAGGACGGTACCGATTACCTGGTCACGGAATACGTCGCGGGTATCACTTTGGACGCGAAACTCGCGAACGGGCCGCTGCTGCAAAGAACCATCATTGAACTTGGGATCCAACTGGCGAAAGGTCTAGCTGTAGCGCACCGAGAAGGGATCATTCACCGCGATTTGAAGCCGGGGAATCTACGCCTGACTAGTGATGGCGAATTAAAGATCCTCGATTTCGGGCTGGCGCGCTGGCGAGAACCGGTAACTGGCACAGCTGAGACGCGCAGCGCGGAAACGCGCGACGCGGCAGCTGGGACGTTGCCGTACATGGCCCCCGAGCAAGTCCGCTGCGAAGAACTCGACGCGAGAACAGATATCTGGGGTGCCGGTACCGTTTTGTATGAAATGGCGACGGCAAAGCAGCCCTTCTCTTCCTTGTCGGGATTGAAATTGATTCACGCAATCCAGCAACTTGATCCATCAGCGCCAAGCAGCATAAATGGACAAATAGCTCCCGCATTGGACGCCGTCATCCTTAAGGCGCTGGACAAAGATCCAGATCGCCGGTATCAGTCAGCGCGCGAACTCGGTGTGGACCTATCGAGATTGTTGCCAACAAGCGGATCTACGGGCAAGCTCGCCAGTAAGGATTTCGCATCGCCAGGGAAGAGTGGACGATTAGCCACTTGGGCCGTGGGGGCGGCTATGGCGTTGGTATTCATATATGCAGGTTATCGCCTGCGCGAGACGCGGAGCCATTTGCGACCGAGCAAACATACGCTGCTGACGGTCCTTCCATTTGATTCAACTGAACAAGATGAGAAGACGCGCGCCCTTATTACGGGGCTGACGGAGACCATAACTGCAAAGTTGGCGCAGCCTTGGGGAAGTAATTTGCAGCTGATTTCTGCACGAGATGTCAGAGCGCAAGGGGTGAAGACGCCAGAGCAGGCTTGGAACGAATTCGGTACAGATTTGGTACTAGAATGCAGTGCGCATAGCGTTGGTGGTCAAATCAGAATCAATTGCGCGCTAGTGGATCCGAAAACCCATCGTCAGGTAGCGGCACGAAGCATTACTGCTGACGTGAGTGATGTGTTCGGACTGGAAGACCAGGTGGCTAACGAGATCATGGCGTTGTTGACCGCGGACGCTGGATTACGAGCTGATATGCCTCCCACCACCAGGAATGAGAGCAAGCCCGAAGCGTACGCTGCTTATTTACGCGCTCGCGGCTATCTGCAGGAGTATCAGAAATCGGAGAACATCGAGCTCGCGATCGCGGAGTTGAGGACCGCACTGGCGCGGGATCCTGGGTACGCGAACGCGTATGCGGCGTTGGGTGAGGCCTATCTGCGAGGCTACGAACAGTTCAACCGCGGTGCCGACTGGGTAAACCAGGCAAAACAAAATTGTCTGACGTCCTTGGCCGTGCGGGAAACGGCAGACGGCCATATTTGTATGGGAGGCGCATATAACGAAACTGGTAAGTATGATCTGGCCGTCCAGGAATTCCAGCGAGCGGTGCAGATTGATACAAGCAATGAAGACGGTCTGCGGGGCGCGGCCGACGCTTACGTCAGGTTGGGGAATTCCGCGGCGGCGGAAGCGGCCTATCAAAAAGCTATTTCGCTGCGGCCTAACTACTGGGGAGTGTACAGCTGGCTCGGCGTTTTTTACTACACTCAGGCACGCTACGACGACGCTATCGTGCAATTCCAGGAAGTGGTGAAACTGGCTCCCAACAACTACCGTGGGTATTCCAACCTGGGCGGACTGTTTGTGGCGGTGGGACGCTACAAGGAAGCGCTGGAGCCGCTGAAACGGTCCATTGAAATACGTCCGAACCTGGAGGCGTTCAACAACCTTGGCAATGCTTACTTCGATTTGCATCGATTTGGCGAGGCCGTGGATGCGTTTCAGCATGGTCTAAATCTCGACGACAGCGATTGGTTGCTGTGGGGCAACTTGGGTGATTCGCTCTACTGGAACGGTGCCAAGACGAGAGCCATCGAGGCCTATGAAAACGCGATTTCGCGAGCCGCTTCCCGCCTCGCGGTCAACCCAAAAGAGAGCAATGTCCTGGCATTCTCGGCAAGCTATAACGCCATGGCCGGACACTTGGAAACGGCGCGCAACCAGCTTGAGAAGGCACTCGCACTGGCACCGTCCGAGCCCGAGGTGAGAATGCGCGCTGCGTTGGTCTACAACCGCCTCGGCGACATGGATCGTTGTTTGTCGTCGCTGGAAAAAGCGGTGGAACTCGGTTACGCAAAGCGGGTGATCCGTGACACTCCCGATTTCGATCACCTGCATGGCAATGCCAGGTTTAAGAAGCTGGCGCAAATTTCCTAACTAAGGCTTTATGTTTAGGCCAGTGTCGTGGTCGTCATCAGCAGTCTTACAAACGTTGTTGTTGGCGTCGTGAATCTCGAATTTGTAATACGCGCCCGATCCACTACTCTGAATCCTCTGCTGAGCCGACTTCTGACCCGCCGGCACTAGGACATCATTCGCCGGAGGATTGAAGGGATTCTCCGGAGAAGGACCTCCAGGATAACTGACGAAATGTACCGTGTACGCGTTATCGTCGGATGCCCAGCGAATTTTGGTGTCATTACGCACCCTCACGAAAGTGACGGGGAAGTCCACTTCGCATTTCCTCGCATCGTCGGGGGACACAGCGATAGTCACCAGGCGATCAGATTTGAAACTGTAGTTGGTTACTAGCTGTGGTTTGCACGAAACAAATGTGCTAATGCAAGTCAATGCTGCGAACAGACTGAAAGTCATGAAGCGGCGAGTTCTCATATTGTCTCCTTAACTGGCTGTCAATTTCGCAGAAACGCTAAACCTCCAAAGCAGCGATGTCAACAAGCGCGAACCAAAGTGTTGGATTCTTTTCGCTCCATTTCCACGGATCAGATTTACCACGGTCGTGTACTTCTCTGCTCCACCTGCTGCGACCTTATACATAATGCTCAAAACATATCTGCGAAGGTGTGGGCGGCATGGTTTCGCGGGACCAAATATTCTTGTTTGGAAGGCGAACGAATTTGACGGGAGCATTTCCAACGCCGAGTCAGCCACACTTAAGGTGACTCACCTCTTCTGTAATATTCTGGGCTAAACGGGGGCCGACTTGAAACGAATAGGTTCCAAAGATCACCACTCTTCCAGGTACTCAGGACGTGCTATCCAGTTGTAGGTTTCGGCAGCACGACCACTGGGAGTTCTGGAGGATGATCATGTCAACGTTGGGGAAATCTGTCGGAGTTCTTGTTCTCAGCGCAGCTTTCGCCTGTGCACAAACAGCTGAAGTGGTGCACAACGTTAATCTTCGCTCCGACCCGTCCACCAACAATCCCGCCATTACCAAGCTTTTGCCCGGCGCTCACCTTCAGCTAGTCGATGCTACCCCGGTCGGTGGCTACTACCACGTCAAAACGACATCCGGACAGGTCGGATTTGTTTGGGGTAAGAACGTGCAGATCGAGGCGGCAGGCAACGGGCCTCAGCCGGCAGCTACACAGCCAGTCACCACTCCCACAACCGCTGCTTCATCCAGCGCACCTGTACCGCTTCTTGCCAAAGGACACCCGGTCGATTGGTGGTTTGTCTTCAAATTCAACTCTGCGAGCTTTCCGAAATGCGGTGGAACGGCAGTAAGGTCCTGCTCGTTCGGTGGCGACGTGCAGAATTACTCCAAGTTCAGCCAGCAATTTGTGTTTGCAAGCAGTGAGAATCATACGCTTCAGCAGGGTAACAACTGCTTGGGGGATACCACCGACGATCCAGTCGGCGCGACATTCGATGAGGTTTATAACAATGCATTTCATTTCGTGATCTGGAACGATCAGTTTTACGACGATCCACAGATCCAAGGATGCTCTACCAGCTGCAGCGCACCCTGGGGCCACTCAAAAGGCATGCTCGCATGGAACGATGCAGGCGACGGGCTTGTTTTGCAGGTCACAACTCCTTCATGGCCAGCGGCGGGAAGTGCACAATCACCTCGTGCAACTGACGGGAACACACTGGGTTGTGTAAAGGATGACAACGTCGAAGTCAGCCAGCACTTTTTCGCTCTCAAAGTGACCAAGGACGATGTGCTTTCCATCCTCGCGGCGCTTCGGAACGCGAGCGTGGTTACAGACGCGCAGAATCCCCAAATCGTTAATAATGGAGGTCCTACCGACGTACAACAACTCGTTTCGCAGCTCGGGAAAAAATCGAGCAGCACGGCATTCGCAAACACCACCCTCTCTTCCGGCGTGGAATTGATTTCAAAACCATCAAAGCTCAACGTTCCACCGTGGCAGATGGTCTCCTCGATTTTGGGTGGAGTCTCACTGAGAGCGGCAACCTGGTGGGCCAATCCAAAAATCTACACAAGCACCACTACCACTAACATCACTTGCTGGGACAGTGCACTCGCAGCGGCAGGCCCAGTCGAAATTGCAACCACAGGACAATGGTCAGGACAGATATTCGGCTTGACCGGCGGACTTGGACCGAACTTTAATCATGCAAAGCTCGGGGTGTCGACATCCGGCCCTCACCACTACTCAATATTCGGGGACATGAATCAACAAGGCGCAATTTCTGGGACCTGCTCGGGCAGTCAAAACGGCAGGGGTGGACTGTTCTATGTAATCGACGATGCGGATCTATCCGACAGTCTGACTAACTTGATAAGCGGGAGCACAGCACCGACACACGCACCGTGAGATCTCTGTTCACTCTGAAGAGTTTGGAAGTACCCTTTCGCCAAGTAGAAAACATAATCTCTAGGAGTTGAACCTGTACCATGAAGCGAATCATCATTTGCTGCGATGGGACATGGAACCGACCGGATCAGGTGCACGACGGAACAACGTGCGCGAGCAATGTCACAAAGCTCGCTCGTTGTATCGCCCCGGTAGACGGTCGGGGAGTCCGGCAGCTGGTGTTCTATGACAAGGGAGTCGGCACCGGCCGTTTTGACCGGTTTCTCGGCGGCGGATTCGGCTGGGGTATAAAGAAGAAGATCCTTGATGCGTATCTTTTTCTTATGGCGACCTATCAGCCGGGAGACGAACTTTTCTTCTTAGGATTCAGCCGGGGCGCGTACACCGTCCGCAGCACGTTTGGATTGATCCGAAACAGCGGACTATTGAAGTTCGAGTTCGCGAACAAATTAGAAGATGCCTATGCGCTTTATCGCCGCCGGGACGATGCGTCACATCCGAATGCCGTCGAATCCGAACTCTTCCGCAGAAGCTACTCTTGGGAATCTCGTGCCAAGTTCATTGGCGTCTGGGATACCGTCGGCGCGCTCGGCCTCCCCGTCGGGGGAGTCTTGCGGTTCATAAATAAGCGCTGGAGTTTCCACGATATGACGTTGAGCAGTTGGGTCGATAATGCCTTCCAAGCCGTTGCGATCGACGAGCGGCGCAAACCATTCCAGCCGTCTATTTGGGATCAGAGCGAGGACGCCAATGGACAAGTGCTTGAACAAGTTTGGTTCGCCGGTGTGCACTCAAATGTTGGCGGCAGTTATCCGGAAACCGGACTTTCGGACATTTCGCTTCTCTGGATGTTGTCAAAGCTCGAGGCGTGCGGCCTTGCAACCGATCGGGCGTGCATACAGACCAATGCCAATCCGAGGCCTAACGCTTTCGGAAAACTCTATGATTCCCAGACAGTGTGGTACAAGTTCGCGGGCCTGGGCGATTATATTCGCCCGATTGGGCAAAAGGCCGCAGAATCTACGGCTAGCACAGCAGTGGAACGCATGAATTCGTCCACTAGCGCCTACAGTCCACCCAATTTGAGGACTTATCTTGAGCACGGCGGAATCGTAACGCGTGTGCCAGCATGACATTTCGGAACGAGACCTCCATGTCGTCACTTGGTCAGGGCGTCGGAGCCGAGCAAGTGTTGCGAAACGGAGCTGATCCCGTAATAGCTGATCAAATTCAAGCGGCGATCGGACATCCAAGAATCCAGGTCGTGTGCTTGCCTATTCCACCGGCGCCGACCTATGTACCAATGCTAAAAAATATTTTCGCGATTATAACGAGGCTTGGTTTTTCGGGACTAAATACAGTCCAGAAGCCGGACGACATTTATCCGAAGTCTTCGCTGAAGAGCGCTCAAACCTTGAAAAGCAGTGGGACCGGGGAGACAACGTCTCGACCGAAGATTTGCGAGTAGCGTTCCAGCGTTACCGCACATTCTTTGATCGCTTGCTGTCGGTGTGATCGCGTAATCGGCCTTTACCTTTCATCACAGAGTCACAGGGACACAGAAAAAGCAGGAGTTTCTGTGACTCTGCGTCTTTTGGGGCCAGGGCGGTTCCTTGAGGGGGTTTCACTGACAATGTTGACTTGCTGGGATTTGCGGCAATAAACTGCGAACGAACCACAACGCTGGTTCACCTCGTAAAATATCTCGATGAATAAGAAGGCTGACGCGTCACTGGGAATGGACACGTCCATCACTCGCCGCGACTTCCTCGGTTCGACACTCTTAGCGTCTGGATCCGTCTTGCTCAAGGGCATGACGCCGGCTGAACTGTTGGCAGCTCGCGACGAGTTTACCGGCTACGGTGGCGTAGGCGAATACAGCTCGTCCAACGGCAATACTTTCGACGTTCTGCGAGCCGGTCATACTATCCGTGACGGCACCTACGATCCGCTTCCAAAGCAAATTGTCGACACCGGCGAGACCTACGATTGCGTCATGATCGGCGGCGGAATCAGCGGCCTCGCCGCGGCGCTTTTCTTCCACCGGCAAGCGGGATCCGAAAAGAAATGCCTGATTCTCGAGAATCACCCTATCTTCGGCGGGGAGGCCAAACAAAACGAGTTTCTGGTGGATGGCAAGCGATTGATCGCACATCAAGGTTCAGCCATTTATCAGATTCAATACCCGCACAGTTTCCTCGCAGGGTTCTACGATTCAATCGGTCTGAAGACACCCAAGCTGACGTATCAGAAGTGGGCGGGCGCTGACCCCGAGTTCCCGCTGTCGAGAACTCCCTACGAAGCAACCGGCTTGCAACATGGCCAATACGGCTTCTGGTTCGGCGCGAGGTTCGGCCGCAAACCCGGAATGTGGTTGACCGATCCTGTAGGGAAGAGTCTGGAAGGCGCTCCCGTTTCTAACGAATCGCGGGCCGAGTGGTTACGATGGCTGAAAGGTAAGCCGGTCGAGAAGATCAAGTTCGAGCGTCCGAAAGCCGAGGGTGATCCGATCTCACGCTATCTCGATTCCATCACCCTAGAACAGCACTACATGGAACGCTTCGGTCTCAGCCGCGAGACTGTACGGACTTTTCTTTCGCCAGTCGAAGGCGGCGGTTCCGGTCTGGGCCCCGACGCCTTGTCTGCCTATTCGGACTATGCGTTCGAAATGCTGCGTCCGCTGCCCGAAGAACAAGGCGGTTCCGATCAGATGTTTCCGGGCGGGAATACGACCATTGCTAGACTGATGTTGAAAAGTTTAATTCCTACTGCAATCGACGGCTCAGACAACGTGGAGGGCGTCAGCCGTAATCCGGTGAATTTTTCCGCGCTGGAGAGCCCGCACTCTTCTACTCGAGTTCGATTGTCGTCAACCGCGATTCATGTGCAACACGACGGAGACCCCAGCAAAGCGCAATCAGTCACGATCACCTATCTCAAGGCAGGCAATCTGTATCAAGTCAAAGCGCGATCGGTCGTTATGGCAGGTGGATGTTGGACTGCAAAACACATTATCAAGGATTTGCCGGAAACTCACCGCAACGCGTATGCAGAGTTCTACCGTTCTCCATGCATGATGGCCAATGTTGCCGTCAGGAACTGGCGCTTCCTTTACAAAATGGGAATGAGTGGATGCCGCTGGTTTGAAGGGTTCGGGAACTACATGGAAGTCTGCAAGCTGGCGCTGACCGGCATCGATGACCCGACGATCAGCCCCGATTCTCCAATCGTGCTCAGTTTGAAAGTCTTGTACTCATATCCCGGACTCTCCACCCAAGATCAGGGAAACCGCGGCCGCGGAGAGATGATACGGACATCGTTCGCTGATTACGAAAAGCAGATCCGGGAGCAGTTCACGGAAATGTTTGGCCGCGCCGGGTTTAACGCAAACCGTGATATCGCGGGGATCATCCTGAACCGCTGGGGCCACGCCTATTTAAGTCCGCAGCCCGGATTCTTTTTTGGCCGCGATGGTGAGCCCGCGGCACGCGAGATCTTGCGCCGGGCGGCATTTGGCCGAATAGCGTTTGCCAACACTGATTTGGCCGGCGCAATGGACCATCGCTACTCTATTCTCGAGGCGCGGCGGGCCGTAGGCCAACTGCTCGACGGAGTGTTGACCTAAAAGTGGAGAACATATTCCTTCTGACACTTACGCCGAATATAGCTTAGCTAAACTTGATATGGCGAATCGAAAGAAGTAGCTTTAAAAACAAAGTGATTCCCGCGAGCAACCGAATTCCTCTCCTGCAGGAATAGAAGTCGTGGAATCATGGTCGCAATTAGATTACAAATTCTCCACCACCCACACTTCCGTTGCACGGGAAACACCGAGGCTATCGATGCTGAACCGACGCAAATTTCTTAAAACTGCTGGAACCGCCATTCCACTGACGGGCACACTCACTCCTCTCGTCCAAGCCTCAATGCTTTCCGCGGAAGCTTCCGTCCATCCTGCGCCCAACCTCGTCGCGCTCCCGCCGCGTATGCCGGCGATTGACCCGGCCACCGAGCAGTGGCAGCAGAGGATTAGGCGGGTGGGGCAGAGTAATATGACCGAGCACGACCCCGCCGTGATGAGCATCGAGGAATGGGCTGACTACTGGCATTCCGCCAAGGCGGACATCGTCTTCATCAGCGTCACCGGAATTCTTGCGTTCTATCCTTCGAAAGTCAGGTTTCATCGCCATGGGAAATTCCTGAACGGCCGTGATTTCTTCGGCGAGTGCGTGGCTGCTGCGAAGAGGCGCAACATGCGAGTAGTGGCACGTATGAGCCCAGACCTGAACTGGGGCGACGCGCTCGAGGCTCATCCAGAGTGGGCCATGCGCAACCAAGATGGCTCCGTACAATTCAGCGACGAAGAACCGCGTCTCTTCCAAACATGCATGTTCACGAGCTACATGGACGATTACGTCCCGGCAATCATGCGGGAGGTCAACTCAATCTACGACGTGGACTGCTTTTACACCAATGGTTGGCCGCCTCTCGGCAGCCTGCCAGAGTGTCACTGCACAGTCTGCAGCAAGCTCCCACGTTCCGGCACCCCGGCATACTGGCGCGTGTTCGATGATCGCGTCTTCGAGCTCTGGCAGAAGTACGATGCCATCGCCAAAGAAAAAAAACCGGATAGCTTCTTTTTCGCCAACCTCGGAGGCAATGTTCGTGGAGGTCCCAATCTCGCTCGCCTCGGCAAGATCGCCGCATGGTTCCAGGCTGACAACCAGGGCCGCACCAATGACGACCCTGCCATCTGGGGATGTAGCCTGCAGGGCCGTGTCTGCAATGCCGTGATGGACGGGAAATTCGCTGCTAACGTCACCGCCGCATATTCGACTGGCACGGTCACCTGGCGGAACGCCTCTAAGAACCCTGCGGAAGCTGAAATGTGGCTGAACGAAACCCTGGCCGGCGGCATGGTGCCCTACTACCACTTCGTCGGCTCGGAGAATGGCTTTGGCGAAGACCGCCGCTGGCAAAAGGTCGGCAGTGATTACTTCCGCTGGACCGCCCAGCACGACGCTCACTTCACGACCCGCCGGTCTATCGCTAACATCGGTGTCGTATTGGGGCAAAGCACTCAGCTTCTTTACTTCGGTCCCAGCACGACACGCTCACGCGCATACATGCATGAAACGGTCCAAGGCATTTACGACGCGCTCCTCAGAGGGCGTTTCGCTTTTGACCTTGTACACGAAGACCGGCTCGATCATGAGCACCTCAGCAAGTATCGCGCGCTTTTGCTGCCCAACATCGCGATGCTGACCGATCAACAATGCAATCAGATCCGGGATTACGTGCGCTCGGGTGGATCGCTGATGGCCAGCTTTGAGACCAGCCTCTATGACGAAAATCTTATCCCTCGTAATGATTTTGCACTGGCCGATGTGCTCGGTATTCACAAGGCCGGGGATGTGATTGGCACTGTGGGCAATGCGTACTACGGCCGGATCGAGCGCCAACACCGGATCCTCGAAGGCTTCAACAACACTAACTGGCTCCCCGGTGCACAGAATCGCGTGCCCCTAAAGCCCGTGCAAAATCCTGTACTTACCGTTGTTCCAGGATTTGTGCGCTATCCGCCGGAACTGGCTTACCCACCTATCGCGCAGAGCGATGAACCGGCAGTCGTGCTGCGCGAAGTTGGCTCTTCCCGTGTCGCCTACTTTCGCCGGAGACATCGAGCGTAGCTACTGGCTAACCGGCCACGGCGACTTGCTGCGCCTGCTGCACAACACCATTCGCTGGATCACGCGCAATGAACAAATCGTGCAAGTTGAGGGCGAAGGCTTTATCGAGATGAGTGGCTGGGAGACAGCGGCCGGATATGCCGTGCACCTGCTCAACTACACCAACCCCAATGCCCACCATGCATCGATGCAATCGGTCTACCCGCTTGGCTCGCAAACCGTCAGGATGAAACTACCGCAGGGCGCGAGGGCAAAATCCGTCGAACTCCTGCGGGGCGGGCAAAGCCTACCTTTCGATCCCCAAAGCGAAGTACTGCAGTTCACCATTCCCCGTGTCCACGATTATGAGGTGGCGGCTATTACTGTTGGCTGAGGAACCGCTTTAAGGGGTTATGTCTTTCGACGCCACCAATGCTCCCTCCTTCCCCTTAACCGTCACAGAACCAGAGGCCGGAACTCGCACTGCACATAAAGTTGTAATCGGACTGCAACTTTCGCGCAATTGACTGCACGCCACAACGGAATGTATTTTCCAACTTCGCGTTGTGTATGCTCGCAATCCCAGGCCACCAATACCCTCGTGAAAAAGGAGTTCTATCTTGCGTCAAGGCTTTCGTGCGCCATTTCGTCACGCACATCAACGCTAGGCGCAATCTTCGGAGCCAGTTGCGGAAAATAAACTCCAGCTGGTTTCCCTCAACGCTTCACAAAATGTCAAGTATTCAAAGAGGAGAAGAACCTATGAGAGCGCCAGCCGTAAAATTTGTTTTATGTAGCGTAGCAATGCTGATGATGATCAGCTTGATCGCTATACCTGCCAGCGCCGCGATCAACGGTGCCATTCAAACCACAGATGTAACCGGAACAATCGTGAACTATAACGTAAACCCGCCTCTCAGTTGCGATGCCGTATATCTTACCGGTGGGCCTCAAAATACGAACGATTTTGGGCTAACTCCTGGCACATATTACTTCCAGGTGACCGACCCCTCAGGAAAGGTTGTGCTCTCGACCGATGCGGTCACAAATCGCCAGTTGATCGTGACCAACGTAGGCGGCAAGGGAGTCATCACAGGCTCAGCCGGTACTCACCCGGTCGGTTCTACTGATCCGAACAGTGGCGAGACGACCGTGCTTCTGTTCCCGTTTTCTCAGACACCGAACAACGGCGGAGTCTACAAAGCTTGGATCTCCACGGACCCGACGTTCATCAATAGCACTACCAAAACGGACAACTTCAAATGCGTACAGCCACCACCGGATGATTGCACAACTGACCCGACCCTGCCTGAATGCCAAGGGCCGCCACCATCAGCAACGATCGTTGGAACCAAGTTCTACGACTTCAACGCAGATGGTGTTCAGAACAACGGAGAGGTCGGGATACAGGACTGGTTAATTAACATCAATCCTGCCGCCTTGACTGGCACAACCTGCAACTTGACTGACTCAAGCGGAAACTATCTCTTCCAGGTCGATCCAAATAGCGGAGATTACACGATCTCTGAAGCCAATTCGATTGAAACCAACTGGGTGCACACCACCCTGACGTCCGGCACCGCGACCGCCGGTACGGACACAATTCAGGGCCCGAACTTCGGCAACCTGTGCACGGGTGCAGGAGGTGGTTTGACGCTGGGCTTCTGGAGCAATAAAAACGGTCAGGCTCTAGAAACTGCAACGGATTTTACTAACCTCACCAATCTTAACCTCGTTAACGCCAATGGGTCCGCACGTGATTTCACTGATACGCTAGCCAAGAATAAGAGTGCGTTAAATTCTTGGCTTCTGGGCGCGACCGCCACCAATATGGCGAACATGCTGTCAGCACAACTAGCTTCCATGTATTTGAACGTTGCTCATAACGACGTTCAAGGTGGTGCTACGTTGTTCGTAGGGGCTCCGCCCGCAGGTTGCTCAGTGCCGGTTGTCAATGGCGAGATCACGGTTAGCGCTTTGATAAACGACGCTAATTCTCTATTGGGCGCGCCGGGGGGTAATCTCACCGTAGCTTCTGGCCAGGCACGCACTTGCGAAGAGTTCGACAAGACCGCTCTTGACAATGCTAACAACAACAAGAACTTCGTCCAAGCAACTGCCTGCAAGCATACGTTCGACACCAGCAGCTGCACATTTTAAGCAGTGATTTTGTCACTGAAGGGCGGCGAGAGCCGCCCTTTTTTATTGGACTGTGAAGCTCGTGCTGGCTCCCATGGTGGCAGCGGCACCGTTGGTTGATGCTGGGCTCGCCTGTACTTGATAGGTTCCGACCGCAGCGCGCTTGTTCAGCTTGTAGCTGAACGAAACCGAGCCATTGATGCCCGTCGTCCCATTCTGCTTATTCATTCTCCCGGTGGGCGGTGTGATGCTCACCGTGACTCCTGCTCCAGCATCGGGCGATGTGCCGGACAGCATTGTGACCGTTAGAGTCACTGTCTGCCCTGGGGAATAAGTAGCCTGATTGGTCGCTACCGTGACGCTGAGTGGCGCGGGGGTCGAAATGACATACGTTGCTGTGGCTGACGCGCTGTAGGAAGCCGCAGATGCATTTGCCACGTTCACCCCGATGTTATAGAAACCGTCGGGAGTTCCGGTGGGCGAGATCGCGGTCAGGGTAGCCGATGCACTTGCGCCCGGTGAGATTGCCAAGCCCGAGGTGTTCCACAGGCCGGTCCATCCGGAAGACAACACGTCATTAAGACTGAATGTTGCCGGCGCGCAGGAAGCGCTGTCGTTGTCTTTTACACTGACTGTAAAATTCACCGGGGTTCCAGCAGTCACGAACGAACTCTGCAAAGGCGACACCGAAATAGTTGGATTTGACCGGGTGCAGGTTCCAGCACCAAACGTCACTTGAACCGTGGCGCCCGTGTTCGACACCGAGACGGGCGTAATCGTAATACCCGCAGCCGAATCGGTATAACTCTGACCAACTAGCAATGCCGGCGCGCTAAAAGAGGAAGGGCTGGCTGGTGTCATATCGAGCAGGTTGCTGCTGTTCGAGTTTGAGGGGCTCGCGAGATGAACGACGACCCCATTCAACACATCCGTCTTATTCGACAAGAAGCTGTCCTGCCCTTGCGCTTGCCTAAATTCGACATAGTAATAAGAGTTGGAACTCCCAGATTGGAGGATTTTCAGCGCCTTCGGATTTCCATCCTGAACCTCATACGGGCTGATCTGATAATTTCCGTTGGAGGTCACGGTTGTAATCGGGGGCTGTGAACTCGCGTTGAGCCAACCCAATCGTTCCTTTTGAAATGCATTAAAGTGGCCCGCATTCGGGGTCCCCATAGTATCGAGTAAATCACCGTACTCGCTCAGGGTGCCGCTCGCGCAGGTCACTGACGTACCGCAGTCGGTGGTATGTGAATGGTAAAGGCCGAAATTGTGTCCCATCTCGTGGCTCACGACCTTCACCGAAATCCCGTACATTCCGTTCACCCAAACATCGGACCCGCCAATCGTGGCCAATCCCCACCAGGCGCTGCATCCTGAGTTTCCCGACATGAGGTAGATGAATCGGTTGTAACTGGAGAGATTGTAGCCAGCGGACTGGGCTGCTGATCGAGCATAAGATTTAACGCTGCTGGTATCGCAATTGCCGCTATTAACCGCGATGGTGAACCATCCGGCCACCGTGCCGGTGAGTGAAGTCTGCTGGAATGAGTTCTCCATATCCCAATTGCTGGTTTGGTTGAAAACCACATTCTGAACGGTACTGGTGGTAAATGGTTGCGCACTGGGGTTGTCCTGGAAATTCACCATGATGACCAGGGTATTGAACTGACCGAACGTGTTGGTGAGAGATGCTGCCGTGACTGTCTGCAAGCTGCTATTGCTGGTCCCCGAAGCCAATACCAAGTCGTTGTTGAGGCGAATGCCATTCGCGCGCACCACCGACCCTGTCAGCAAGTGAGTGGGAGCAGAAGCGGCAAAGTGCAGATTCAGGCGCTCGGTAGAGGTTTGCAGGAAGTGATGCAACACAGCTCCGGTAGTTTTATTGGGTGTCCCCTGCATCTCGTACAACACTTCCAGCACTCCCTGGGCGGTAACCGACTGTTCCAAGTACTTTTTTACTGGTGCGGGCATCGTCTGGGTGACTTCGTCCGGTATAGCTATCCGCAACACATCGGCGGGGTTGGTCTGGACCAACGAGCTCAGGAGTTGCTGGCGCCGTGCAGCCATGGTGCTGAAGTGCGTCAGCATCTGCCGCTTTTGGGCTGCATTGGCCTCTTGATAACTCTTGTGAAACCCCAGAAATTGCACAGTGGCGACCTCGGCAGCTTTACCTTTTGCAGATTGTTGTGCGAATGAGGGAAATGCTGTAAGGCTAATGAAAATCAGATTGGACGTGACTGCTACCAGGAAAAGTGAGGGTCTCCGGTTGGTGTGCATGGGGGTCTTTCTCCGGGCCGCAGCGGGCGGCACACAGAGAAAGGTTAGGATTTGTGTACCGGAAGTGGCAGGTAACGAGAGTTCAACCGATTCTGTGCAGTTTGGAGCATGCTGTATTGAACGCTGGTGTGGCAGCGCTAACCCTCTCTACCGTTTTAGGCGCCCTGCTCGGAATAACGGAGGCCTCGCAGATGATCCGGCGACCGAAGCTCGGATCCTATTGATTCACACATCTTGCGGTGTAAGGCTCATCGCGTCATCGGCGTGGCGACGCCTTTGACGAGCAGCCACAGCGCAAGCGCGACTTGGAATACGAGCGCCGGCAGCCACTGGTAGTATCCGGTCACCGGCCCTGTGGAGAAACCGGCGAGTTGCAGGGGCAGCACCACCACCAGCAGGCCCGACGCGAACACGCCCAGCCATGCGATTGAGACGGGCACCATCCGTCCGCGCAGGAAGAGATAGGAAAAGATCAAACTCCCCACGGCAAAGAAGACCGTACCGAGGGGGACGCCCGGCACGGGCATCAGCAAAAACGTACGCAGCGCATTCGTTGTAGTGATGTCCGGGGCATCCGGCCCGACCGCCGCCTTCGCCAGCCACGCCAATCCCAGGTAGCCCGGTATGCTGAGCGCACCGAGCACGCCTTCCGCAACGCGACAGACCAGGCCCAGCATTGCAAGCTCGTGGTCCTCGTCGCGCGTGATCCCGTACAACGTCACGGCCAGCACGAGGGCCGAGAAGGCTTCGAGCACCTTAATCAAGATGTCGATTCGCACGTCGGTCGCGTACTCGCCGAAGCGCGCGAGTGTCGCGGCATCACCATCGACGCCTAGCGCATGGTGCATCAGCAGGTCGCCGCAAATTCCGATCGCTGCGTAGAAGAGGTACGTGAATCCGGCAATTCTAGCGTTTGTGGTGCGTGTCATATCAACTCCTCCGCGCTCGCGTGGCTCCCAACGCGCCACGCCATCTCGCTGGAGACGTGAGCGAGTCAGTCCCCGACGTTCGGGCCCGGGCGGGTTCACTGGGCCAGTGACCGCCAGTCCAAACCTCCGTGAGCTAACCCACGAACCGCCGCCCCCAAGGCCATTCCATGGTTAGACCGCGCGCGCCTGTGCTGACCCACTTAGTCCAGTATGTGTAGCTCCGGAAGGTGGTAATCCCTTCAACAGGAGCCAAAAACCCATTGTCATCTCGAAGAAGAAGATAGGAGCTCCATAGATCTCAACGGGGATGACTCTCGCAAACTCGGGGAAAATGATGAACGAAAATGCGCACGCTCCCATTAGAAAGGATGCAACCATTCCCCAGGCCGCCAATGCTGTGGGGATGAAGCGGGACTTGAACCACAGATAGCAGAAGGCAGTACTTCGAAGCCCAGCAAGCACCAGGCCGACGTTATACGCATCAGGATGCGCACTGATCGACAGCCTAGCCAGGGCCTTCAACTGGTTCGCTTCGAACGCATGCAGGTAGTCGGCGCCACTCAGTATCCGCAAGACGTCGAAGTCGCTGAGCGTGACGACGATTAGGGTTGCGGTCTCGATCAGCCCCCAGCCCGTGGCCAGCAACGCGAGGCTTCGATTGACTGGCATGAGGACCACGTAAAGAGCAATGATCAGGACGACATCAAGCGCGAAGACGGTGAGATTACTGGCGGTGCCCAGACGAAAGAGCCGTTCGTGCGCCATGATGTTCTGTGCCGTTTGCGCGGCATTGTCGAAGGCGATGAGTTGGGTGCGTACATAAAACTCGGCGAAGATAGCCGGCGGCAGCGCAAACAGATAAGAGAATCCCACAACTGTCGCTGCTTTGCGTTGTGATTCGTCGATGGTGCCGATTGCCATTCAGCCTCTCCACCGTCTCGGTGCCGCCTAATAGTAGTCGGCCGATCAGAATATCTCGGCCAACCCTGTGAGGCTCGCTGTAAAGCCTAACCCGCCCCGCCGAAGGATTCTACAATTCATGCGGTCCCAGGCACTTGGCAGACGCGACGGACCCCGGCGAAGGTTGATTAGACTGCCCTGCATGATTCTGCGTCAGCGCGGCGCATATCGCGGCGAGCCGGATAGGTCCGACTAGTCGCGCAGTGTTGACCTATCCGCCCGAGCACACATTCGAATCGCGCCGTCCAGGTGGGGCGAATAGCTGCAGCGCCTCGTGCCTGAGGGTTTTGTTACAGGCTCTTAGGTGGAAAAAGCCAGTCGTTTTCGAACGGCCCTTGGTTCGTACTGCTTCGTCGATTTCTTACTCTCCGCCCTTGTTTTCCTTCTCCTTCTCCGCTGGCTTCTCCGGCGGCCTCGCGGACGTCCCATCCGCCTTCACATAGTGCGCGTACCACGCGAGGTACCGCTCCAGCCGATCCTTCAAATGCGTCGGTGTCTTGAATTCGTGATACTCCCCGGGATACACCACCAACTCCGTCTCTTTTCCCAGGCTTTTCAGCGACTGGTACATCTGCTCACCGCCCAGGATCGGCACATTCCAATCGACGTCCCCGCCCATGAACAGCGTCGGCGTGGTCACGTTCGCGACCTTCCAGTACATCGACACGTGATCCCATACCGCCCGCTTTTCCCACGGACGCCCCAACTCGGTCTCATAATCCAGAATGTACTGATCATGTCCGTACATCGAATCGAATTTCGTCGCCCCCGCTCCAGAGATCGCCGCCTTGAATCGTGTGGTCTGCGTGATGATGAAGTCCGTCGAAATCCCTCCGTACGACCACCCGCCTACCCCCAGCTTGTCGGGGTCGACCAATCCCTGGGCGATCGCGTAATCCACCATCGCCATGTCGTCCTGAAAATCCTTGTTACCCCAATCTGCAAAGATCGCCTTCGCGTAATCCTGCCCGCGCCCCGTTGACCCGCGCGGGTTCGGATACAACACCACATACCCGTTCGCCGCGAACAACTGCGCCAGGTGTGTGAACTCTGCGTAGTACGCCCACACCGGCCCGCCATGCGGCCGCAGAATCGCCGGATACTTCTTCCCCGGAACATAGTCCAGTGGCTTATACAAAAACCCGCCCACCATCGTTCCATCCTTGCTCTTGAACTTTACATACTCGGGCATCGTGAGTTTCAACTGCGCCAGGAATCCATCGTTCGTATGCGTGATCGGCTTCGGCTCTCCGCCGTCGGCACCCAGCGTGAAAATTTCCGATGGCCGCTCCGGCGTTGTGATCGTTGCTGCTACCGCGCCGTTCTTCGCCATCGTGTACCTATACAGCATCAGCCGCCCGCCAATCGGACGCGTCACCTCTCCCCCCGCCGCCGGGACTCGGCACAAATTCTGAGTCCCCTCATCGTCGGCAATGAAGTAGATAAACTGCCCATCCGCCGAAAACCGCGGATCGCTCGCCATCCGGTCAAACGCCTTCGTCAGAACCTTCGCCTCGCCGCCCGTCGCCGGCGAAACCGCCACGTGCTTCGTCGAATAGTCCAGCAGCTTCGGATCCAGTTGCGTCACATACGCAATCCACTTCCCATCGGGCGACCACTCCGGCTGTGCATCCGACCCTGGATTCGTCGTCACCTGCGTCGGGCTCGCACCTTTATCCGTGTTGTCCGCCACCACTACGAAAATGTTGCGATCGTAATTCCGGTCTGGATCGGGCATCGTCCGCTTGCTCGAGAACGCCAGCCACTTTCCATCCGGCGACCAAGCCGGTGCCTCATCATCAAAGTCGCCCGACGTCACCTGCGTCATCTTCTTCGTATCAATCTCGAACACATACAAGTGCGTGCGCCGCCGGTCGAGATATCCCACCTCATCCGACTTGAACTCGTATCGGTTCACCACGATGGGCCGCGGGGTCTTACTCTTCTTCGATTCCGAACTCTTCTCTCCGCTTTCGCCCGCCGCTTCGTCCTTCGCCTTCTCTTTCGCCTCTTCAATCTCTTCCGGCTTCGGATCTCGCAGCACCAACACCATCCGCTTGCTGTCCGGAGCCCACGCAAAACTCTCCACGTCCTGGACCGTGTCCGTGATCTTCTCGGCCTCGCCGCCCTGCCGGTTCAGCAAATACACCTGCGTCTTCCCCTCATTCCGTCCCGACAAAAACGCCAGGTACTTGCCATCCGGACTCCATCGCGGATAGGTTGACGTCTCATCCTCTACCGTCATCGCAATCGCATCTCCGCCCGCTACGGGCGCAACCCATACGCGCGTGTGGCTCTTGTCCTCTTTCAGCGATGAGGTCTCCACCGTGTACGCCACCCAAGCCCCATCCGCACTGATCTGCGGATCATCCACCGCCTTTACCTGAAATGCATCATCGACGGTGATCGCCCGCGGCGCAGCCGGAGGCTGTTGTCCACCCGCCAACGATGCAGAAATGCAACCGATCCATACTCCAGACACAACGATCCAACGCAGGTTCATTCGTCTATTCCCAGTAGTAAATGTGAGCGGAAGGTCAGCGGCGGAGTGTACCACACGCAAAGCGCACAGTTTTCGCTAACCTTGGCCGCCCACAAACCTACGCTCAGGTGGAGGCCACCCTATCGCGCCAGGTAGATGTCGCCTGGAATTCGCCACTCGCGTGGGTAAAGAGCCAGATACTCAGCGGTGGCGTGTGTGAGGCAATCGCCATGCGTGATTCCGACCGCGATTTGACCACGAAGATCATCGTGCAGAAGGATTCGGGACTGGGCAGTCTCGCAGATTTGAAAGGCAAGACCGTTGCAGTCGGCGCGTCGGATTCGCCGCAGGCCACGTTGATTCCTCTTGGAATGATCGCCGATTCGGGTGTCGATCCGGTACGCGACTGTCGCGTCTTATATCACGATGTAATGGTGGGCAAACATGGGGATCACGTAGGTGGCGAGCGTGAAGGTGCGAAGGCGCTCCTGGAGGGCCGGGCGGACGCCGCTTGTGTTCTGGATGCAAACTACATGGTGTTCATCAATGAAGGCACTCTCGATCCCGGAACAACGCGCGTGCTGGCAACAACTCCTCCGTTCGATCACTGCAACTTCACGGTACGTCCCCACATGCCAGAAGAGCAGGTGAAGCCGTTTCTCAACGAACTGCTCGCCATGTCCTTCCAAGACCCGGAAGTGCGCGTCTTTATGGAACTCGAAGGGCTCAAGCAGTGGCTACCCGCGCGCACCAGTGGTTACACGCAACTCGAAAGCGCAGTGCAACAGTTCCATTTCTATGATCCGGCTGCATCGTCCGGAATTTGAACGATTGTGTTTCTGCGACGGATCTTTCATGCCTGACACGAAACCGAAGTGGCAACTCGACCTCGGAAGATCTTGGGCTGCACGAAGGCGCTACGGTGCTGTTGCGTCGCGCGCTAGCGCAGCTCGGTTTAGGCGAATGGCTGGAAGTGAGAGGCGATTCTGCCGAACTGGCGGAGCACCTCGCCGCCTGGTGTCGTAAAGAAGGTCACCGTCTTGAGTCCCTGCAGGGAGTGAAGGGCGGGTGCCGCATACAGGCGGCAGCTGTTGTGCCCTCACGGTTCACTTCTCGTTTGGAAGTGTCCGAAATCGCAGAGCCAAGCTGGGGTTTGGCGCCGCGGGGCGCACGCATCGAGAGCGGTGGGCCGGAGCTCGCTTTTACGCTGCGGCGAAAGCGCGATGTTTGGGCCCGCGAACTCAATACCATTTACAGACAGGGGGTTGCCGGACAGTGGTCGGCGGCGCGAGACATTCCGTGGAGTCAGTTGCCCGCACTAGCGCCGGAACTCGAGGGGGCGGTTGGCCAGATCATGACCTTCCTCACCGAGAATGAGTTCGCCGCCCTGTACGTCCCCGCGCGTTTCATTGCCCGTATTCATCCGCACTATCGCGAGGTCGTCGAAGTGCTCTCCATGCAGATCGTTGACAAGGCGCGTCACGCCGAGGCGTTCACTCGTCGCGCCGAAGCTGGCGGTGTGGGGCTCGGTACAACTGCGACCAGCGGACAACTTTCACTCCAAACCTTGCTCGAAGAGCCCGACTTCACCACCGCGACTTTCCTGCTCTGCGTTATGGGCGAAGGCACATTTCTCACCCTTCTTAACTTCTTGGGGGAATATGCGCCTGACCCCGTGACCGCCGCGCTGGCACGCCTTGCACATCGGGACGAAGCGCGCCACGTCGCGTTCGGTACCGAGCACCTCCGATACGTGCTCGAACGCGACCCGGAACGACGCTCCTCCTTGACTGCGGCAGTCGAGCGGCGGAGCCGCGTGCTCGCCTCAGTTTCAGGGCTGAGTCCGTATGTCCGCGACGCGCTCGTCGTCTTCGCCGGGGGAGGCATTTCGCCGGCCCAAGTGCGGACCGGCGCCCGGCGGGTGGCCGAACTCCACCGCGAAATGGATCGTACGCGCAGCGAACGCTTACGGTCACTTGGGTTCGAACGAGAAATTGCCTCTCAGATGTCCGGCTATCACACCAAAAACTTTATGTAGGAACTGGGGAATCGCGTGGGGCATTCGCCAGCAAAGTTGCGGCGACCCGATGTGACACACATATTTAGTGCAGACCTACATTCAACAAGAACCCGTAACAAGCTAAGCCACGTCGGCCTCAGACTCTCGCTCAGGCAAGATCGACTGCTAGTGAACTGAATAGCATGGAAGCAAGAGGTTCATTGCAGCCGCAAACCCGAGCGCGATGGCGAGGATCACAAAGAGGCATAGGATCCCGTCGCATCGAACGCGCGCCTCAGGATCACTGGACCGATCGCTGCTGCAACGGCATAAAAGGTCCAGGTGAGACCGTAAAGAGTGGAAAGAGCGCGCAGTCCAAAATACCTTGATAACGGCAGTTAGTTTGTCGTGCTTGGCCTGTGTTGAATTCGTTCTCTGAAGGGCATAGCGTGAAATTGAGGAGGTCGCCTATGGCTTACGTGATTGCTGAGCCGTGTATTGGGGTAAAAGATGCCTCCTGTGTCGATGCCTGCCCAGTGGATTGCATTCACCCGAAAAAGAGCACCAGCTATGAGGATGGACGCCCAGGATTCGATGAGGTCTCGCAACTCTATATCGACCCCGTCGAGTGCATTGACTGCGGCGCCTGCGTTCCGGTTTGCCCTGTGTCGGCCATTTTCCCGGTAGACGAGCTGCCCGAGAAGTGGAAGCAGTACACCGAGCTCAATGCAAGCTACGTGCAAGGCGGCAAGTTTACATCCGAAGAGTACGCCAAGCACGGCATAAAGTGAGCAGACGCTAGCGTGACACACCGCGAAATAAGGGTCGGACTTTCAGCGTCCGTTTCCGGCACCTTCCAACTGCACGGTCAGCAAGCACTCGACGGCGCCCTGCTCTGGCAGTCTCACGCAAATACCAAGGGTGGTATCTGCGTTAACGGCGGCACGCCGCGATACGTCCGCCTAACCTGGTATGACGACGGCAGCCGAGTCAGTCGTACTCGCGAAAACGTGCTCCGGCTTATCCGCAACGATCATGTAGATATTCTCCTAGGACCATATTCAAGCAGTCTGACAATGGCTGCCCAGGAGGTTGCGGAAAAGCATAGGAAGATTATCTGGAACTATGGCGGCACGTCTGATGAGATCTTCATCCGTGGCTCGCGATACACGATCGGCATTGCTAGCTGCGCAAGCGACTACCTGCGCGCACTTCCGCACTGGCTCGCTAAGGAGTATCCGGATCTACGTCGCCTCTGCATTCTGTATTCAAGACAAGGAACCTTCGGGTGGCAGGTTGCCCGCGGAATCCTGGAATCAGCTCAAGAAACCTGCCAGTCAGTTGAACTCGTCCCGCTCGACACCCCACTCAAGAACAGTGGTGTCGCGCTTTCGGCACTCCTCGACGTGAGTCCCGAAGCTGTGGTCCTAATCGCGAATTTTCAGGACGAACTGGCAATCATGCGCACTCGCCCGCGCTGGTCAACAAGCGTGCGAGTTGTAGCAGCCGTAGCCGCAGGAATCGCTGCGTTCGCTACTCAGCTTTGGCAAACGGCCGATGGGGTACTCGGTCCGAGCCAGTGGGAACCCGAGGTGAGCTTCCCGAGAATTGTGGGACCAACTTCCGATTGGTTTGTAAGAAATTTTCACAAACAGTTTGACGCCATGCCGGATTACGTGGCGGCCGGAAGTTTTGCAACCGGAGTAATTCTGACGGAGTGCATTCGACGGGCCGCTTCCCTGGACAGTGCGAATCTGCGCCGTACTGCTTCCGATTTGGATTGCCATACATTTTATGGCCGATTTCGTATCGATGCTCCAAGCGGAAAACAAGTAGGGCATCGAATCCTGCTCATTCGCTGGCAGAATGGCAGGAAAGTTGTACCGACTTCAAATGAGTCGAACTAGAGTTGGTATTTCCTTGAATTAAGTCAAGACAACGGCACTTGACCAGCTAACATCTAGTGCTCCACGATCGAGTTCGTCTGGTAGCGTAGCGAGAAGGAGGTTTGGTATGGCAACGTGCGAAGTCTGTGGCAATGAGTATGACAAGAGTTTTGAGCCGATGGCAGCCGGCGCGCGGCACACCTTCGATAGCCTCGAATAGTGATTCGCGGCTGTGGATTTAATCCGCGGGGCAATGTGCACCCTGATGCCCCTCCCGCTTGTGATCCAGTATCGCGTCGAGGCACGAAAACTCACGATCCGTCCAGCCCAAAGAATCTATTTCCAGGCTTCCTGCCCTGGCCTGAATAAAATCCCATTCCAGCTGGTCCAACTCTTCGCAGACCATTAAGAGTACCTCCTACGTTGGTCACGCTCTTAACGTCAAAAAGAGAGCAAACTAAGGCACTCCCAGATTGTGGTAGTTGCTTCGCAAAGCGTGCAGAGCATACATCGCGTGGTCGAGTGCCTCTGTCTCTTCGCCGTTATTGCCGGCGGCCTGAAATAGCTCCCGCGCCCGCAGCACAACCGCCTTCTCGGCTTCTGCAATCCGTGTCGGTCGTTTGCTTTCTTGAATCTCAAAGAGTGCGGCTCTGTACATCTGCCTCCAATATGGGTTGTCCGGGGGGTTGGAAGTATCGGTACTCATAATGCCTCTTGCCTTTTTCGCATGCTGGCGAAATGTTGCGGTTTCAAGACCGAGAAATGCCCCGACTAGTCGCGTACAATGACGCCCGATGGGCACCGCCATCGTTCCACAACACTGGGGCAGAAACGGTTCTCCTTATAACGCCAAAGATCGAGTACAGGATTAGAAGCGCGAATGCTATCCGAACGACGATTACAGTTTTATTCCGTCGCATCTTTTCACCACGTGTGCACCGCTGGAAACGGTTTCCCACACTCTAGGCAAAATGCTTTCGAGCGTGACGTGATCAAACCGCAAGACGGGCACATCCTTTGTGTCCCGAAACCAGCGATCTGTGGTTTCAGCCTAATCCCGCGTGCCAATGCCTTGAAGTTCCTTGAACGAGTAACGATGGTCCGCAGTGTAAGAAAACGAGAACAGAACGGACGGAAAACGGGTTCCATGCTAAACCCTCTTTCTATCGGTTGCGCAGGGCACCATCACGGAGGCGGGAACTCTAAACGGCGATGGAGAGATGCGTAAGGGACCTTCTTAAAGTCTACGCTCCTGGGACAAAAAAACAATGACATTCGCGTAAGTGGCGTGTCGTGAATTGGCGCAACCATCTGCAAGTATCTTAGTCCTGTCCTCATCTGGCATTCTGGGATTTGAAGCAAAGTCTGACGGTACTCGGAGGATAAATCCGAGCGGTCTTACTGTGATTTGCGTTTCAGCGGTTTACCAATCGCGACCAGGAAAATAGCACTCTTGTCTTTCGCGTGCGGGGAAAAGAAGCTAACTACATCGTCGTCGAAGAAAGTCAGCCCGGTCGCACCCAGGTGCTGAGCATACGTAGCCAGGTAAATCCTGCCCCCGATGGCGCCCGCTTCGAGCTGGACGGCTCGGTAGCCGCGGTTCCCGTATCGCTCCAGTATCCGTTCTAAGTCAGCGAGAAAGAAGATGTCGAAGCAGGCGTCCGCCGGCAGCTCTTGCTCCAGACCAAGATGATGCGCCGCGGTGCGGAATTCCCCCGCCTTCAAGAGCTCTACAGTGTTCTGCTCCCGCCCAAAGAAGTATGCGCCCGGCTTAAGCCCCTGCACCGAATGCACGATCAGGTAAAGCTCATTGAGCTGTGCGCCGGTAGGCACAAGAAAGTCAGCTGGAAGACCTCGCGTCGCGCAGTCAAGAATGGTTGAGAGTTGTGCCAGAGTAATGGATGCCGTGTGATCGAAGATTCGGCTAGAACCGCGACGCAGGATAACCTGCTCAGTCGTGTCCTTAGGTTGGTCCTCTTCCGGCAGGGGCCAGAGGCGAACTGCCTGGCCCGAGTGAGCGGACGATGGAAGGACAGGTGGCTTGGCTCGCCACTGATTTACTTCCTCTACAGACTCAAGCGAAGACGCGTCGTGCATTTCAAACATGGCGGGATATTCGACTTCGTGCTCCGAAAGCGGGATTGTCTCTAGACCAAGAGCCGGAGCCTCTCTCGGTGCCGGCAGCGAACTCTCCGATGTGCACCCGATTGGTACGAGGCACAAGGAAACCTCACGCCTCATATCCAGATCGAGCAGGCGGTTAACTTCGGCGTCCACGAACCCGAGCACGATCTCGGCCGGCAGCCCAGAAGCCGTAGACACGGCCAGCATATTCGCCAGGAGAGTACCGTTGTCCCAACCGAAATGGCGATAGGTGCGCGCCTGGTACTTCCAGGCGTTCCGCCAATACGTTCCGGTGCAGATGATCGTCGCGGACGCGTGAGCCACTGCGGGTTCCATCGCCGTCGCCTGAGCCAGGTTCCCGCGAAAATCCCCTTTTCGCAGGAGCCGTAGCGATACATCCGCCGGATCGAAGTGATACACGCCCGCATCCAGGCCCGGGAGATTGCTACTCACGACGTACAGTTCGATTTCATAGAGAGCCCCGGTGCAAGCTGCGGCGCGAAAGTAGATTTCTCCACCTGGATATGCACGCTGTTTTGTAATCCCTGCCGAGAAATAGAGAATGCGTGCCAGATCCTGAACGTCAGGGACGGAATCCGCTCGCGACGAGGGCACTGCTTCTGAGATTGCGGAAAGTACGGCCACCCCCGTTTGCGGCACGTCCCGCTGCAGTGGAAGAGGCTCTATCTTCGGATAGATTTTGAACGGTAACGGCCGATTTGCCCAGTCCAGGAAGTGAGGATGGTTACGAATACTCCAGTCGGAGTGCTTGCTGCCATCGTGATACTTCCAAGCTGCCTGGGTTTCACGGTTGTTCATCGGCTGCTACGCCAGACTAGCACCTGCCGCGACAACGGGCGCGATCAGCTTCGTGACCGCAGATTGTGCCTGGATCACGGGCAAACCGGAGATTGAGAAACTGCCGTGATAAAAACGTGATAGTTCCACGTTCAGAACGAAGCAGATTCGATCAGAAGGCATCACGACTCAATTCCGGTAGGGGCTGAAGAATCAGATATAGTAGAGAATTTTCTAAACGGTTCAGAACACCTTAGGTGATCTTCAAAACCGGTGGACGGCTGGAAACAATAGTAGTTTCGTTGACTTCCCCGGCCGTACTCCCTAAACTTGCGGCCAGGGACTCCGCCACTAGCACATGATCGGCCAAACCATCTCTCATTACAGGGTGATCGAAAAACTCGGCGGCGGCGGGATGGGCGTGGTTTTCAAGGCCGAAGACACCCGCCTGGGCCGCTTCGTCGCCCTCAAGTTCCTTCCCGAAGACGTCACCGCCGACGCGAACCTGCTCAGCCGCTTCCGCCGCGAGGCGCAAGCCGCTTCGAGCCTGAATCACCCTAACATCTGCACGATCTATGACATCGGCGAGGATGATGGCCGCGCGTTCATCGCGATGGAGTACCTGGAAGGCCAGACTCTCAAGCACCTGATCGGTGACCAGCCACTCGATCTCGAGCTGTTGATGACTGTCGCGATCGACATCGCCGACGCGCTCGACGCGGCGCACGCCAAGGGCATTGTGCATCGCGACATTAAGCCGGCAAATATCTTCGTAACTGATCGCGGCCACGCCAAGATTCTTGATTTCGGTCTTGCGAAAGTCGCCCAGGGGAGCAAGGCTCTAACCCCCGTGGGAGAGACCGCACCCACTGCCGGAGTTAGCGACGCACACCTTACCAGCCCGGGATCGGCGCTGGGGACCGTGGCTTACATGTCTCCGGAGCAGGTTCGAGGCAAGCCACTCGACGCCCGCACCGACTTGTTTTCGTTCGGAGTCGTGCTCTACGAAATGGCCACCGGAGCGCTGCCCTTTCGCGGAGAAACTTCCGGCGTAATTTTTGACGGCATCATGAACCGGGCGCCGGTCGCGCCGGTCCGGCTGAATCCCGACCTGCCGACCAAGCTCGAGGACATCATTAATCGGGCGCTGGAAAAAGAACGCGAGCTGCGCTACCAGCATGCTTCGGATATCAAGTCGGAACTGCTGCGTCTGAAGCGGGATTTGGACAGCGGGAAGCGGAGTGCGGGAGAAGACCCTTCGCGAACCGAGTCTGCTCCGCCCTCGGCTTTGAACCTGGAGCGGCGGGCATCATCGCCCGCCTCCGAGCGGGGACGCCCAGATCTCCACAATACGCCTTCCCGACCGCGCCCAACATCGGATTCGGGCGGAACCGGGAAGGGCACGAGTTCACCCGCGCCGATTGCCGCGAGCAGTGACCCGGCTTCAGCCGCTGAGGTTCGCTCTTCTTCACCCGCCCATGCGCCAGGCAGCGCCGAAATTGCCTCCAAGCCTCTCTGGGCCCGTTGGCAGATTCTCGTCCCCGCAATCGCGGTTGTCGCAGTTGCCATCGCAGCCTTCTTCTACTGGCGCACTCCGCTCGCTCCGCAGCTCACCGATAAAGACGAGCTCATCCTCGCCGACTTCACCAACAAGACCGGCGATCCAGTGTTCGACTCCACGCTGAAGGAAGCGCTCGCCATCCAGCTCGAGCAGTCGCCGCTCATTCAGTTGGTCAGCGATGCGGAATTGCACAATAGCCTGCAATATCTCGGTCAGGCCAAAGATCAGCGCATTACACCGGAATTGGCCCAGCAAATTGGCCAGCGCCTCTCGGTGAAGGCCTATCTGGCGGGCACCATCGAGCCCTTGGGCTCCTCGTATGTAATTTCCATCAATGCGGTCAATTGCGCGACCGGGGATGTTTTTGGACGTGAACAGATCACCGCTGCCGACAAATCAGCCGTGCTTGGCGCCGTTTCTACGGTTTCGACTTCCATGCGCGCGCGCCTCGGCGAATCCCTTTCTTCGATTCAAAGGCTATCAACTCCGTATCTGAGCAGCGTGACCACGGCATCGCTGCAGGCGTTTCATGCTTTCTCGTTGGGCGAGAACGAGCATCGCATGGGCCGCGATTTTCCCGAGGCCACGTCGTTCTATGAGCAGGCTGTCCAGCTTGACCCAACCTTCGCCATGGGATGGGCAAGACTTGGCGTTGCCTACTCGAACCAAGGGGCGATCGCGAAGGCCATCACCGATCTGAAGAAGGCATACGACTTGCGCGAGCGGGTCACGGAACGCGAGCGCATGTACATTGAGGCGCAATACGCTTTGCAGCAATTTGATCTGCCGAAGAGCCTGGAAGCTTACAAGCTGTATGCCTCCACCTACCCTCGAGATGCCGCCGCACTGAACAATCTCGCCTCCACGTACGCTTCCATGGGAGATTATGAACAGGCTGCCGAGGGCTTCAAGAAAGCATGGGAAGAAGCCAAGTGGGACAACATCGCCGCTACCAACACGGCGTCGGTGCTGCTCCAACTCGATCGGGTTCAGGAGGCCGAGCGATATTTAAAAGAGGCGCTGGATCAAGGCGGCGGGGACGATGTGACCTACAACACGGCTTTGCTGTTAAGCAATTTCATGGCCGGTAAACCGGATTGGGAGAAGCAGGAACAGTGGGCATCCGCTCACCCCAGCGGCTTTATGATGGACGCCACAGCGGCCAATATCAACTTTTCCCTTGGAAAGCTGCGGGCGGCGAACCAAGGATGGTCGCACGCAGCACAGCGGGCGGCGCAACAGCAATTTCCAGACATGGCGGGCTCCTTGTACGCCGTAATGGCGATGAACAACGCTCTGGTCGCCAACTGCACCTCTGGGCGCGACTTCGCACATCGCGGTTTAGCCCTTGACCATTCTGTGGCTACGGTGCCCAATGCATCTCTGGCGCTCGCGCTGTGCGGTGAAAGTGCCTCGGTCTTGCCAGAACTGCAGCGGCTCGTAGCAGCTGGACCGAATAACACACTGGCCACCGAGGTTTACTTGCCGGAAGTCAAGGCAGCGACGGCGCTTGCCCAGCATCATCCAGAGAGCGTGGCCGATCTGCTTGCCCCCGCCGGGCCCTACACCCTGGTTTCAAAAACCCCGCAGCTTCTTGGCCAGGCCTCACTCGATAAGGCTCAGTGGCAGCAAGCGGTGACGGATTTTGGTCCCGGAGCGCGGTACCGCGGCCTAGTCTTACAGGAAGCAACACTCTCAAATGCTCAGGCACCTGACTACACTTTCTGTTTGCTCGGCACCGCCCGCGCCCAGTCCCACTTCGATAAAGCCGCCGCCACCCGCAGCTATCAGCAACTGCTGGATACCTGGAAAGACGCCGATGCCGACTTCGTTCCCGCTCAGGAGGCCAGGCGCGAATTTACCGCTTTGAGTGTGACCGGGAAGAACTGAGTTTAGAAGCCGCCGACCTAGTGGGGTTGAAGAGTCAGGTATAGTAGAAAATTTTCCAAACCGATCAGAACACACTGCGTGATCTTCAAAACTGGCGGGGCGGAAATCAATTGAGTGACGGCGTTCGCGGCCACCCCACTGTAATGAAATTGTAATGATGGAAGGATCAGAACCTGTCAACGCTATCGCCAAATTGTTTTCAGACTTTTTCTGAGTGCGACCAAGTTGTGTTGCCAGCTATGGACCGACGCTGACGTTAACTGACGCGCTGAACGGCCGGTTCACATAGTCGCGGGCGCGAACTGTAACCCGGTGCGTGCCCGCACTCATCGGCCAGCGCACCATGATCGCCGCTAGGTTTGCTTGGTACATCTTCTTGCCATCGAGGAAAATTTCAATCAACTTCACTGGTAGCAGGTCGCGCGTTCCAGCCATGATGGTCACCGGCGAAATCACCGAGGTCCCATTGCCGGGTCTGCAGATCGTGACAGTCAGATTTCCCGTCTTGAGCGGGCATAGGGGCGTGATCTGGGCGGCAAATGTGTTTGCGCCGTCGAACTGCCCAACTGCTGTTCTGAACGCTCCAGGTGTGGTCGGAAAATCATTATCCCCGGTCCAGCCTGTTACGTAGACGTTCCCGAAGGGACCCAGTGCCGCGCTTGTGCATATGGAATCATTGCTGCCGCCCAAGAATGAGGAGTAGCGGAGGGCTGAGCCAGTGGCGTTTAGCTTTGTGATAAAGCAAGTGAATCGATGATTCGTTCGGTTAACGCGTTGAAAACCATTTTCCGTGGTAGGGAAATCTCCGGACCCAGTGTTGCCAGTCACGATAGCCTCGCCGTTCTGTACGACGATGGAAGTGGCGCCGTCGGTGGCCCCCCCGCCGAGCAATGTTGAGTACACCAGTTGCGCGCCCTGAGGATCAAACTTGGTCACGTATGCGTCAAATAGGCTATGGTGTGTTTGCTGATAGGCGCCAGGCGTAGTGGGGAACTGGCCCCTACTACTCGAGTTCCCCGTCACGTATGTGTTCCCTGTTCCATCAATGGCTATACCTGAAATCCCCCCGCCGGGACCGGGACCGCTGAAGAATGTTGAAAACGCTAGGCCAGATCCACTGCTGTTCAATCTTGTGACAAAAAGAGAGGGCGGACTAGTAGCGCTTGATTCGTAAGTACCTGGAGTCGTAGGAAAGTCGCTCGACCCAGTAAATCCAGCAACAAAGGCGTTGCCCGAACCATCCACTGTGATCGCGCTAACAGTGTCGTCCAGACTACCACCCAAAAATGTGCCGTATACAAGCGAAGTCCCGGCTGCATTAAGTTTCGCTACAAAGCCATCAGTTCCACCCCGAGCCGTTCCTTGGAAGGCATTGCTGGTGGCCAAGAAACTGCCGGACGTCCCCCCAGCGACAAATGTCTCTCCGGCGGAGTTAACTGTAATGCCGGCTGCCGTGCATTGTGAGCAGAAGCGGACGGAATATATGATGGAACTCCCGACGGGATTCAACTTGGTCACGAAAGCGAATGGCGTCTGCTTGGGCGGTGCTCCGCCGAGCGGGCTAGCGGGATAGTCCGAAGAGTTCGTATAGCCGCCGACATAGGCATAACCATTCCCATCCACGGCAATGCCGCTGGCAGTATCATCTGCGCTGCCTCCGAGATACGTCACCCAGACCCGGGTGCCGCGCGACGTCAGTTTCGCGACGAATATATCTTGATAACGGAAGTGGGAACCGTTCTTAGAATACTGGTTGCACACCGTGTCAGTGCCGCAAGAGGAATCGAACGCCGCAGGCGTCACGGGGAAGTTGGCCGAAAGAGTGTTCCCAGCAATGTACGTATATCCCGCGCTGTCGACAGCGACAGCACCGCCGGAGTCGGGCCATCCGCCCCCGATCATCATGGAGTACGCCAGCACGGGATCGATAACTAGTTTTTTGGTCTTGTCATAGTTGCCGATGACGAAGCTAACCCGATTATGCTGATCAATAGCATAGCGGCCTTCTACAGAACGTTTCTGGCTGTCAGCGAACTGGTAGAGGCGCGGCTTGCAAAGCATGATCCGCATCCCGTTCGCGCGCAGCACTAGGTCTCCGTTGCTGGTCGCCGATGCTTCTGCACCTTCGAGCGTTAGGTGGATGGCGCGTGGGTCGGCACCAGGCGCAACAGCGAAATCAAACTCCAGTTCGCCGTTTTTACCGTAGTAGACGAGGTCCACACCGGGGTAGACCCGCTGGTATGCTACCCGGCCGTAAGTCGGCACATTTGTGTTCCAGTGCCGTGGATCGTTGCCAATCAGATAGTTTGTCCGGGTCTGCAGAGGCTCGGAAGCGCGAGTGGTCGCACCAGGGCGGGTGTCTAGGAGACGAATGCGCACTGCGCTAGTGGAATAATTTGAGTTGCGCTTGTTGGGCAACAGCACGGTCGCCGACTCACGGTTTACGAGCACGGTATAGCGGCGGCCGCGCGCCAGGTAATCGAATTCCCGCGCGGCTTGGCCCTCGTTACGCTCAAAACTGAGCGGTTGGTGATCGGCAACTACAACCGCCTGTGATACGAGATCAGTTCCCTCGGCAATCACTGTGAACGACAATAGACAAATAGCAACAAACAACGCGACCTTCAGCAGCGTGGACATGGCAGACCCCCGAGATGTGTGGAAATACTCGTAATACTCAATGGCAAGTCGTGCGTAATGATCCCGAGTAGCTGTCACTAGTTGAACTGTCAATATTGCCAGTCCAGGCTGTGACTATCTGGCGAGGGATTGGGGCCGAAATCAGAACACCTTTGGTGATCTTCAAAACCGGCGGGCGGCGGAAATCCATTGGGTGGCCACGCGCCAACTTCCACTGTAATGAAATTGTAATGATGGAAGAATCAGAACCCGTCAAATCAAGTACACAACGGACACTACGCCCCGCCTTGCAAGCGGTAAAAGAATCGAATAAAGTAGAACACTTTCAAAACGCAGCAAGTTCTCATAATCTGTAGGTCGGAGGTTCGAGTCCTCCCGCCGCCACCAAATTAGAGGATTTATTTTTATATCGTCTTGAAGCTGGACGGCTGTTTTCTTGGGCTACTCCACGTTCACTTGAACAAAGCCGAGCGACGGGTGTCCGTTGATTGTGGCTGGTTCGTACTCCCAGTTCATGAGAGCCGCGCGAATAGGCTTGATGACCGATTCGTCGGCTGTGCCCTTCACGTCCACATCGCGAACATGCCCATGCTGGTCGATCTTCACGGCGCACGTGACTCGGCCGTGCCAGCCAGGAACCTGAGCGATGGGATCACTCACGCGCCGGTCGGGAGTCTTTTTGACTGCAACCTGGCTGACCTTGCCATCTTTGTCCACGATCGCGTAGATCACGAGCTGGCGCTCGGCGTTTTTTTTCAGGAGCTCGGCGGGAACTTGCAGGCATTCGCCAGCTACTCACTTGAAAGCACCCGCCAGTTCTGGAACACTCGTCCTCAGTGAAATGATGTGACCCGTGGAACCAGACTGCCACCAATTCGCGCTGGTTGTGCCCACGCTGAATGAGGCGGGCAATGTCGAGCAGCTACTCGGTAGGCTAGTTGCCGCATTGTCGCCATCATCGGTCGCCTGGGAAATTCTGGTCGTCGACGACCAGAGCTCTGACGGCACGCCCGACATCGTCAAAGGCTTTGCACAGTCCGAATCCCGTGTGCGCCTTTTGGTGCGGGCCGGTCAACGCGGATTGGCGGGGGCCATCGCGTATGGATGGGCGCACACCGATGCCGATCTGCTGGGCGTCATTGACGCGGACCTGCAACATCCCCCCGAACTGCTGCCAACCCTCATCAGCAAAGTCGTGGACGGCTGCGACATCGCCATCGCCAGCCGTTACGTCCAGCCCCATAGCATCGACGGATGGAGCCCGATACGAGCCGCCATTTCCCGCATGAGCCTGCTGGCCAGTAAACCAGTTCAGAAGCCCGCACTGGAAGTAAAGGACCCGATGTCCGGCTTCTTTGTGCTACGGCGGAAATGCATCTCGGGGCTCGATTTTCAACCCACCGGGTTCAAGCTCCTGCTCGAGATTTTGGCCCGAGGACACATTAACTCCGTAACGGAAGTGCCGTTCAAGTTCGCACCGCGGCATCAAGGAAAGAGCAAAGCTAACTTGATGACGGCGGTGCATTATCTTTTGCTGCCTGTGGCGGCTCACCTTCAAGTCTGACGAGGTCGGTCCGATTGTTAAAAAAAAACGTAGTCCATCTTTAGTTGGGAATTGGGGCTCCCAAAGCCGGGCCGTATTGTCTCCTCAGCACTATTCAGCTGCTCATCCAGTGATGCTGCATTGCGCCAAAAAGACTTAGTGGCCTTGTTTCGCAAAATATCTATTTCTCACTTCTGGCGGTCGCTCCCACTGCTTTGGCCGCAGCGGTCTGGCGCATTTCTTCGATCAATAAGGGTGCCCAATTGTCCCCTGATTTCATGCCACATGCGAGCATCCAGAGATCCAGAGCTTTTTTGAACAAATTCGTTACCGCCTCGTGGTTTGCAACGTAGGAGTTGAATCGATGCATATTCAACGGCGAATTCGGAGGTGCATGCAGAAGAAACGGGCTCCCGGCAAAAGCCTCGTCGATGAACTCGTGCATCTTTTGAATGCGCGCAAACAACGTGATCAGCTGAAACTGTGCTGCGTGCAAACCATCGAGCCCGATCCGCCGCTGCTCGACGCTTTTTCTCATGACCCGCTTAGCCTGAGAATGATTTTTGCGAACGGATCCAATGCGGGAATCGTGATGCCTCTTGGAACTGCTCATGGCGTTAGCCCTCCCCATCCCTATCGCGTCGCATATCGCGCAAAGCAACGATCGCCTTATAGAGATCTCGTTTTATCGCGGCTTGATATCGGAGGTTGTTATCCAACGATGTCGTCATTTTCACTTCGATCTGTACTGACCGAGTTTGTTGTTCCGGTCTCCGAGGGCCTCTTGTCCACGCTCGGAATTCGTCGTGCCAGTTCGAACAACCAGCTCTCGAGGTCCCAACCTCTTTGTGCGCAAGAGGGCAAGGCGTCTCCTTGGTCAAATAGTTCTCGACAAAAAAGATCGAGTCAAGCGCTTTGCAGAGTCAGAGTTCCGCGTGCTTCTTCCGTTGCGGGCTGGCCGCGGTGCATTATCTTTCGCTACTGTGGCGACTCAGTTTCAAGGCTGACTAAACAAGATGAAGAATATTTGATATCTGTGCTGCAAAATAAAGACTTAGTGGGTTTGTTTCGCAAAATGCTATTCCGATCCTTAGTGTCTGAGCCTATTCCGCCATGAATCACTGAGCAATCACACGAAAGGATTTGTCGATCTGTAATCATTTTCCTCGCCTCTCCTGCTCACTACTCCCCCTACCCGCAGCTTGCTGTCGCATCTCTTCGATCAATAGAGGAACCCAGTTGTCTTTCTGTTTCATCCCACACGCCAGCATCCACAGTTCAAGCACTTGGCCCAATAAATTGGCCACTCGCGTATATCCATCCAAGCAGGCGTTGAACCGGTGTGTGTTTGGGGGCGCATTCGGTGCAACGCCCTCCAGAAACGGTTCGTCGAAAGCCTCGTCGAGGGAGTCGTCCAGTTTTCGAATTCGCGCAAACACCTTTATAAGTTGAAATTGTGCCGCTTGCAGCCCATCAAGGCCAAGCCGGTGTTGTTGGGCGATTTTTCTCAATGCCTTCCTGGACTCGGACTCGTGTTTCCGGGAGGATTGACTGCGCGATTTATGGTGGCTCTTGGAGATGCTCATGACACTCTCGACCTCCCTTGCTTGTTGTCTCGCATATCGCGCAAGACCGCCATCGCTCGATACAAATCTCGCTTTATTGCAGCCTGGTATCTCAAGACTGAATCCAATGAACTGCTTAATTTCGCCTCGATCTGCACGTGCCCGGCTTGGGTGCTCGCGCCGCCAAAAGAACCATCCTTCTCATCGACATTTTTTGTGCCAGTCCGAACTATGAGCTCGTGGCAATCCCAACCTCGTCGCAAAGCGGACCGTTGGTCGTCCATATCGGTAAAGAGCCGCAGCTGTTCGTCGCCGCAATTTTCTTCCAGCGTTCTCATAACGGCTTTCGCGGATTTGCGACGATTGATGAGCTCTGCGATGTCCCATCCATTGGTGGTACGCAATTTCCAAATTGAAATTGCGACATCCTCCAGCAATGTCCTCTCCATTGGCCCTGTCGGTTTTTGCTCGTTGTCCAGCTCCTCCAAGAGTTCTCTGAATGCCTCGGCGTCCTCATCATTTTGAAAACGGAGCTTTTTGGACAGCAATCCGTGCTTGCGAGCATTTTGAGCAACGGCGGCCGTATTCCGCGGTCCCGTACTTTTTCGGGCATTGGCGCGATTTGCCAAAATGGCCTTTTTTGTCATTGTCTTTTTCGACTTCATCTCAACTGACCTCCGGGATTGACAAAACTGTATTGGAGAGCTGTTGAGAATGTGCGCCGAATAAAGCCGGGATGCATCACAATTATTTAACGAGATATTTTATGAAAGTCGACGCTTCTACTCTAAAAGACCGCTGCGTCGGACGCGTTTGGCTCCGTAAATCTTCGAGTAGGCGTTCCGCAGAGCAAGAGCGTCGACGCGGCAATCGCCACGCAGAGCTAGCCAGTTGCAGGCAGCTTCAATCGCACTTCGTTTCCGCGGGTAGCTGCCACGCATGATTCCTCGTACCCAAGACTCACAAGGTGTGTGATACTTCGCCCACTCAAGTCCCTGAGCAGGCGCTCAAAATAGGGTAGCCACGCAAGGACTCTGTGAGCGTTACGAAACTCAGAGTCTGATAGAAAAAAGAGCTTTCTTCTGGCCATCTTTCGGAATTTGTCGAAACCGAGGATCTCTTCCGGCTCACAGACATTTTCTAGCTTCAACCACCATGCTATGAGGAAAAGGCGATTCTCCAGGTTGGCACACGAACGAAGATACTCAAGAATGCTGCGGTATTTCTGGGCCTCCCATAACTTCGTGCGGATCTTAAGGTCCACCGCTTTGTCTTTGACGGGGTTCATTACGGGTGCAGGACCAAACAGCGGCTCACCAAAGAATAGAGCCTTCGCAATTAACATTTTAATCGGGTCGAGATCAACTTTTGTCGAATCGCGTTCTACCACGGCACATTTTTCATACAACTGGACAGGCGATTTGTCCTGCGGCTGTCCTATCTGAGCTGCGGCAGCGTCAGTTAAAACAGCGTCTACACGTTGCTGCTCAGGCACGCTCGATTCTCGATCGCTGTTCCCTTTTCTTCGCAGTGTCATCGGTACCTCCCGGTACGCACCAAACTTGACGCAAAGCCCCCTTACAATAGACGAGGTTCGACCCCAAGCCTTTTGGTACGGTTGCGGATCGTACACGGCAACTCAAGTTTCGTCCGCCTTGCAAACACACCTGATAGAGCTCGACGTGGGTTTTCAGACTGGCGCACACGCATCAGTGGATCGGAACCCAGTTAGCTATCTCGCCGCATAGAGTCTCTGCTAACATCCACATAAAGATACGCTTGCCTTTGAATGTGGATTTAAATGTGAAAAAGCGGCCGCCAATATCGCGCAGACGATCGAGCACACGCTTAGGGAAAAAACTCCTCGTCTATTTCACCGACGAAGAAGAAAAATCGTGGACGCTGCCGCTGCTGCCGAACGCAGAAGCATCAGCAGTTTTGTTGCTAACGCCGCAATTATTGCCGCCGAGCTCGTAATACCTCCCACAAAACGAAACCGATCAAGCTAAAACGAGAAAAGAGCAGCCTGAATACTGTCTGCATTTATTCGTTGTTTATTTTGGACGATGTCATTACAATATCGATATATAATGATATCATTACAATGTCATAGTTTAACTCCTTCCGAAGAGGAGCGCCCTGAATGACGCCAACAGCTTCCACTAAACAGCACTTGATCTCAAAGAACCGTAAGGTGGCTGACAGCTCTGGGGGAGCTTTCTTGATTCATCGCTTTTTCGAATGCTTGAAGAGCTTTCAGAAGAGTTCCACTTCTCAGTGTGCCGCGGGAAAATAAGGCTATTGAACCGGAATTGGTATGTGACACATACGGGACTTGTTCGATTGGCAGAGCGGAGCAGATGTGCTGGAATTCACGTGGAAATCGTCTCACGATTCTCTGATCCCGGCGCTTCGCGGTTTGCTTTTAAGGCCACGGTATACAAGTCGCGGACCTGCAAGGGCTTCACGGGCTACGGCGATGCCGATCCGTCAAATGTCTCTCCCGCTCGTTCATGGCGCCGAGATGCGCGTTGCGGAAACCCGGGCGGTTAATCGCGCGTTGCGCAAGGCGTATGGGATTGGCATTTGTTCGGTTGAGGAAATCGGATCGTTCCCCGGTCCGGTTCAAGCGAACCGTGAACCGAGACAAGCCGGTAAGCTCCCACCTCAGCCGGTTAACGGCAAAGGCAATGGTGCCCATGGCCACAACGGTAGTGTTAATGGCTCCCGAGTGCGCGATCGCCTCTGCCAGATCAATTCGGCAGCACCAGCTCGATGCCCAACTGGTGAAGTCCTACGCCATGGACTTCTGCGGCACGAAGACCCTGCGCGAAGCCACGCGCGAGCAGGTCGAGAACTTCGTCGTTCATCTCGCCGATTGGGCGGAGAAAGACCGCAACGCCCTGCTCTGTCAATTGAACAGCTATTCCCGCCCCCAGGCAGGTGCCGCATGAAGCGCTATGTCTCCGGTCTCAGCCAGGCCAGCGCATCTCCCGTCGAAGGTCTGCCCGATGGACTGTTTCTGGTGCGGATCGAACGCGCCCAGTATCGCTGGCATGCGCAGAAGCCTTACTTCGCCTTCGTGTTCTCCGTGCTCAACCGAAGGCGTTCGCCGGCAACCGCTTCAGCAGCCGCCTCTACTGCACCGCGAAAGCGCTGTGGAAACTGAACTGGTTCTTACGCGACTTCGGCTACGACAGCGAACTGCTCGGGCGCGATGAGATCGATGACAGGAATCTGGTCGGCCTTTCGGGCGTAGTCAAGATCAGTCATGCGTCGTTAACGGGACTTCCCTGCTGAACCTCGACGCCTTCGCTCCGGCTAGTCAGTGGGAAGCGCTTTCTTTGGACCTTCGAGTTCAGATCTAGTGATACGAGGGCAGCCTCATGACGTACAGCTACAGCCAACTCAGTCATTACCTGAGCTGCCCCCGGCGGTATCGCCATCGTTATCTCGACGGCTGGCAGGAGAAGGACACCCGCGCCGCCATGCTCTTTGGGCGCTGCTTCGAGCAGGCGCTCGGGGCTTATTTCCGGAAGGAAGATGCGGCGGTGACTCTTTACCGGGAATGGGCGCAGTATCAGAAGCAGCCGCTGCGCTACTCCGAGCGTGACAGCTGGGACCGCATGCTTGAGCAAGGCGTGCAGCTGCTCAACCGCTTCAGCCAGGAAGACCGCATCCGGGTGGCGCAGCCGCGGAAGAACCTGCAGATCAAGTTCGTACGGCCGCTCTCAAATGGCAACGACTTCGTTGCCTATGTCGATGCCATCGGCAAGCTTGATGGCCGCGGCTGCCTGCTCGAATGGAAGACCACCTCGGCCCGGTACTCGGAACAACCCGATGGTCTGCTGGCGCTCGATCCGCAGCTGCTGTCTTACTCCTGGATCACCGGCATCTCCGAAGTCGCCCAGGTGGTGTTCGTGCGCAAGCGTCTGGTTGAGATTCAATACCTGCGCACCTCGATCACTGATGAACAGCGCCGGGAGTTCAGCGATCTGGTGCACTCCACCATTCGCCAGATCGAATCCGCCCAGTTTCTGCCGCATAGCGGCATTCGCTTTCCCCAGAACCCCTGCAGCAGCTGTCCTTATATAGGGCTGTGCCTGGGGAAACAGCCCTTAGTTGATGCCGCGCTCATTCGCCGGCCAGGAGCCCAGGACTTTGGTGTGTTTGACGAGCTTACGTACTAAATATCCGCCTATGCCGCCGAAGCTCAATCCCAAGCGTGCGCTGTTTGTGCTGACCAAGATCGACGAGATCCTGGCCTGGGAGCGGCGCAAGGAAGCGGAAAGAGAGACCCGGTTCGTCGAGCTGGGACGCTATCTCTGCGAAGTACGCGCCGGGCAGTACTGGCGGCTAGAGAACCTGAAGTCCTTTGATGAGTTTCTGGAGCGGCGGTTCCCGGAGTCGAGAAGAAAGGCCTACTACCTGATGTCGATTCACGAGCACCTGCCGCCCGAAGTAAAGCGGGAGCTGAAGCAGGTCGGCTGGTCGAAGGGCCTGGAACTCGCGAAACTCGCGCGCAGCCGCGACAGTCAGAGCTTCGATTGTGCAACCTGGTTGCACAAGGCGCGAGAGATGCCGAAAGAAGAATTTCGGCAGGCGGTCGAAAAGGAGCTGACCGGCAAAGCCTCTGAACCGCACGAGATCATCTACTTCAAGCTGTATAAGAGCCAGATCCCGGTGATTGAGCAGGCGATCGAGACCGCCGCATTGATGCTCGGCAGCGACAAATCACGCGGCTACTGTCTGGAGATGATCTGTGCGGATTTTCTGGCCGGAGCCAATCTCGATAGCGGACAACCGGACGTACTGCTGCGCACGATTTCGCGTTTATTCACATTTCTTCCGGGCGAGCAGAAGCAGGCCTTCGCGGAACTCGTCACTGAGCAGATTCAATGAATCAGAATCTGGCGAAACCGGTGCCGGTCAGGCTCGACGACCGCGAATACGGAGAACTACGTGAGCAAGTGTTACGACGAGACAGCTGGCGTTGTCAGTTCTGCGGATCGATGACCAACCTCGAAGTCCATCACCAACAATTCCGCAGCCACTCGGGCCGGACCACGAAGACAATCTCATTACCCTCTGCAATAGCTGCCACTCGGCAGAGCACAGGCGCCCACTTTTGCGGTAGGTTGTTAGTCTTCGCATCACCACTTACCGAAAAGGAGCACCTTTATGAGTCAGGAGAAATATATCGGTATGGACGTTCATCAGGCCACCATCTCCGCTGCCGTGATGGAGATCATTGCAAGCTGATTATGGAATTCTTGCTGGAGACGAAGGCGGTCACGATTATTGAGTCATCCGAGGGCTGCACGGAACTGCGTTGCTTACTTTCGAGGAAGGAATCTCAGCGCCTTGGTTACACGATCTTGTGAAGCCCCAAATGAGCTGATGGGTGTTCTGCGATCCGCGAAAGGAGGCTCTATTGATGGCAACAAGAGTGATCGGACGGCTGCGCGAAAGCTGGCAGAGTTGTTGCTCACTAATCAGCTGAAGCCGGTCTACCACGAAGAGCGCGGCGTGCGCATCTTTGAGAGAGTTGGGCGCAGCTATTTGACCATCACCAAAGATCTCACCCGAGTGATGAATCGGATTTAGTTGCCGC
>CAVWQE010000007.1:0-113576 GCA_963757135.1 uncultured Acidobacteriota bacterium | reverse complement strand
TCGACCCCCACTCGCTTCCGCCAATTCTCTTGAATTCCATCGACTGAGAAATCCGCCGGGATGAAATACGGCAGGTAGTATTGCCTCCGGCTACTGCATAGGGCGCAAAGCCCGCGCATCCGCCATTCAAAATCGGTCGATGTTATTTGTCGTCCGCACCTTGAACCAATCGTAACGAAGCCCCATCTGCGGCAATCGGTTTCTGATGTTCATAAGTGAGTGCTGCAACCGGACAATCCATTCGCTGTTGCGAGCTATTTCGGCCTGATCGTAGCGCGCCGTCGGTTTCCGCGACGCGGCGCTTTTGACATTGGTAATAATCCTGATCGTTCTCGCATAAGACATACGCGTTACCAACGTTAGCGCCTCGCACCGCCTTGATCTCGATATTGCTCTGAATCGCTTCTTCAAGCTCTTTGTCGTACTCGTCGAACCAGCGGCGGACTGCTTCCTCCGTCTGCTCAGCCGAATGGCTTTGTTTATAGCTAATGATTGCGGCGATTACGTCTTCACCGTTCTCTGCTTCTTTCATTTTCAACCGGGGCAATGGGCCAATGGTCGCTTTGATGTCATCGTCAGTAATGACTTTTTTCGCGGATGCACCTTTGTTGATTTTTGTACGACGGGCTACAGCACCTAGCGACTCGTCGGGTTCGGGGGAGGTTCGGACTGAGGATTGAGGCAAACTCGGAGGTAGGTTCTGCGCAAAACCCACCCTGGCCGGAATCGTCAATACCAGGCTAAAACCACACCAGATGGCAAAACGAAATCGCATGAACTCCTCCCACTGACAGGATAAGGAAGGCTACAGGACCGGGCAACGTGACCTTAGTTTTCACTAGCTTACGGAGACCCAAACTAAGCTGAACTCTGCAGTATTCTCCTCAATAGTCAGTGATCTCGCCTCCATTGCTACCCTATCGTCCTGATTGCTGCCGCGACCCTAGTTACTTAGTGTGAGAGAAGTTCAGGAGCCAGGGTCGTGAACATACCGCAAACCCGGATGTTGCTCTCAGCAGTCGTCGCAATGCTGTTGTCGGTGGCTCCAAGAGGCGGATTAGCAGAGTCGCAGCCGACGAATAAGCTCTCTCCCTCGGACCTGGTTAAATCAGTCATATACAACGAATTGCACCCGGCCAACACCGTGGCTGTCCACTGGAAATATCAGCTTATAAAGGAAGTGGATGGCAAGCAGGAAACCCGAGCCGTAGTGGAGACAAAGTCTGGATCGCTGGACAGACTATTGTCGGTTGCAGGCAGAAAATTGACTGGCGCTCAAGAAAGCAATGAAGCGGGACGAATTCTGAAGTTTTCGCACAGCCCCGAGGAACAAAGAAAAGCGGAACAGAGCCGCCGTAAGGACGCGGAACAGTGCAATAACATTCTTAAAATGATTCCGGATGCATTCATTTTTGAATATGCGGGCGAAAACGGAACTGCAGCCAAGCTAACCTTCAAAGCGAATCCCAAGTTCGTGCCGCCTTCCCGCGAGGGCAAAGTCTTGCAGCAGATGGCCGGCGAAATGTGGGTGGACGCCAGGGAGAAGCGCCTGATCAGCATCAACGGCCGGCTTATCAATGAAGTGAAATTCGGCGGCGGACTGTTGGGGCACCTGGAAAAGGGCGGTGAGTTTTCCGTGAAACGGGCTGAGATTGTGCCCGGAGACTGGGAGATGACCGAATTGAGTGTCGACATGCAAGGCAAGGCCCTGCTTTTCAAAAGTATTTCAGTTCAGCAAAAGGAACTGCATAGTAGCTTCGAACAAATGCCAGATGACTTGAGCCTGGCCGATGCTGCGAATCTTTTGCTACGTCAAACGGTCGTCGCTTTCAAACAGTAAGCTTCTTATTCGGCTAACACCCTCTGCGGCTTTTGGTAGCATTCCCACATGAAACTTCTGATCGCGATTCTGGCGATATCCGTCGCGCCAGCTTACGCCCAAGAGCAGCATCAGAGGAAATCTGGCGACCCGCTGAAAGATCTTCCGCCGAACATCGAGGTGCTCACGCATTTTGGCGAGCGGGCTGACATCTCTCCGGATAATCAACGGGTGGCATTCATGGCGAAAAGTTTTGGCGATGCCATGCTGATTGACCTGAAGACACGGGTCATCACCTGTCTGACTTGCAATGTGCCACGTGCCTCATTTCTGCGCGTGATGCACCTGGTGACCGGTGATTACATTTTGATCGGACCAGAACATTTTGAAGATATTCATACCAGCCGCACCCTGGACAACGAGTTGTGGTTCCTGAGTAAAGAGCGCGGGTCGAAACCGGTAAAACTCGGCCAGAAGATGAGTGAGGGCGCTGCGATTTCCAAGCAGTCGCTGAAGATCGCGTTTTCAGAGTTGCCGGCGCAAAATTCGAAGTTGGCCGCGGGAACTTCGCGGCTGATGATTGCGGACCTGGATCTTTCCGGTGGCCCTCCCAAGCTAATCAACAAAAAGAACGTTTACGACAGCAAAGACCGAAGCTGTGTGCTCGAAGCGCAAGACTTTTACGACGATGACAAAAAGATGGTGTTCACCTGTTACGAGCCAAATAGCGCGGCGTCGGTAATGATTCCATAACAATGTCGGCTCCCTGGCCCGAGTAGACTTTGGAGGCGCAAACCAACCAAAGGGCTCGGAGGAAAGGAGCCGAACATGCTGATTATAGGTTGTGACTATCATCCGGGCTTCCAGCAAATTGCATGGGTGGATACAGACACTGGAGAGTGCGGCGAACGGCGGCTGAGTCATCGCGAAGAAGCCGAGCAGTTTTACGGCGTGCTCGAGGCGCGGAGGGTGCGGGTGGGAATGGAAGCCAGCGGGCACTCGCGCTGGTTCGAGCGTTTGCTGACAGGCCTGCAGTTCGAGTTGTGGATCGGGGACGCAGCCGAGATCCGCACGAAACGGGTGCGCAAGCAGAAGACCGACCGCCAGGATGCGCAGTTGTTGCTACGACTGATGATCGAAGACCGCTTCCCGCGAATCTGGGTACCCGATGCGGAGAATCGCGATCTGCGGCAACTGTTGTGGCATCGGCATCGGCTGGTGCAGATGCGCACGCGGGTGATGAATCAGTTGCATGTGGTGGCGCTCAACGAAGGTCTGCGTCGCAAGAAGGCGTTGTGGCGAGCCGCCGGCCGCAAGGAACTGGAGTCGATCGCATTGGCGCCTTGGGCCACGCGCCGACGCCAGGACTTGCTTCACTTACTCGATCAACTCACGCCGAAGATCCAAGAGCTGACGCGTGCGCTGGAAGAGGAAGTGGAGAAGCGTCCGGTGACGCGACGGTTGGCGACGCATCCCGGAGTCGGTCCGCTGACCGCCCTGGCCTTCGAGTTGGTGATTGGAACGCCGGAACGTTTTCACTGCGGGAAGCAGATCGCCAGTTACGTGGGACTGGTTCCATCAGAAGAGTCCAGTGGCGATCGGCGTCGACTGGGACACATCAGCAAACAAGGCAACGCTCTGCTGCGCTTTCTGCTAGTGGAAGCGGCACAGGTCACAGTACGGAGCCAGCCCGAGTGGCGCAATACGTTTTTCCACCTCGCCATGCGGCGAGGGCGGAAGATCGCCAAGGTTGCCATGGCCCGCAAGCTGGCGGTGCATCTGTACTGGATGTGGCGGCAAGGCTGCGATTACGGCCTGTTGCATAAGTTCGGTTCGCACGCGGGAGAGCCTGGAAATCCCTATGGTGTGCAGTAAATCACCGACGTAATGATTGGGCATCCCGCTCCCCAAAACAGGGGAGTTCGAACATGTAATCATGATCGCAGTCCGTGATCGAAGAGATGGCTGGGTCGGACCGAGTTCCTGCCCCTAACGATTAGAAGCGAGCCCAGGTTGGAAAGCGCAACGAACTACGAGAGCGAAATGGCGCTCTTCTTTGAGTGCATGCCGTTGTGCGCTCAAAAAAATGTTTGACACCGCCGACATTGTTAGAGATGGGGATTGATCTTCAAACCGGAGAAGTAACGAATTTTTCGAAAGCCCCCGGTACGTATAACGAACCTGAAGGCATTTTTCCCGACGGTCTGTTCACCGCAGTTGAAGGCGACCGCCAATGCAAAGCTTTCGGCGGCGGCTGCGGCCCGGGGAACATTGATATATGGAAGCTAAGGCTCGACGGGACCGGAAAGGACTTCACTCGCCTGACGCACTTCAACGACTACGAAGGCGGCAAGGCTTCCAACCCGGTGATTTCGACTGACGGTCAAGTCATGGCATTTCAAACTGCAAGGGCGGGCGATCCCGCCGGCGTCGGCTATGGCATTTTGATCTACTGGTTCAAGCAGTAAATCAGCCACACTAGCGCATCCTTTACCCGACGCCGGCGAAGACCGGTTGCTATCGGCCGGCAAAGCGGCTAGGCCGAAGCTCTTAGTTCTGCTTCCCGAATCAGGTTCAAGGTTCGCATCGCATCTTCGAGGCGCCGCCGTTCACGATCGTTTGCGTGGGGCGTCTGGTGCAAGGTCTGCCATCGCTCTCGTAGAGCGCCTTGCGCCTGATCAATTCGATGTGCGATTTTGGTGGGATCGGTTTCGAGCACCGCCGCCGCATACGCTTCTTCCCAGAACTTTGGCTCATTCATAAAGGACCTTCCTCTCACTTTTAATAATGGGGCGCACTCGCTGCGCTCTTGACTGTGAGACGCGCCGGCCGAGGGAAAATTGCGTAAAGGACAGGTAAAGAGTTGTCTAGAGTTGCACAGAGGGGCGAAAGTGCGGAGCGCCCTTCTACCCAATTTCTTTGTATCGGAAGCAGGTGACCGCATGATCGTTCACCATTCCGACAGCCTGCATGAACGCATAACATATGGTCGAACCGACGAAGCTGAAGCCGCGTTTTTTCAAGTCTTTGCTCATGACATCGGATTCGAGTGTGCGGGCCGGAATGTCGCCTAAGCCATTTCTCGCATTCACCTGAGGCGTGCCGCCGACAAATTGCCAGATGTAGCGATCGAATGATCTGAATTGTTTCTGCACAGAGAGAAATGCTTTTGCGTTCTTGATTGCAAAAATGATTTTCAGGCGATTGCGGATAGTGCCTTCGTTGCGCATCAATTCGCGAATCTTGCGCCCGTTGTAGAGGGAGACTTTTTGGGGATCGAAGTTATCGAAGGCGACGCGATAGCTTTTGCGCTTACGAAGAATCGTGTCCCAACTGAGCCCCGCCTGCGCACCTTCAAGGACGAGGAATTCTAACAGCACTCGATCGCGGTGGCACGGTACGCCCCATTCGTGGTCGTGATAGCAGATGGCGAGATCGTTTTTCGCCCAAGCGCAGCGGATCAGGTTGTTTTCTGTGGACCTGTTCATACTGACTATTGGAAAGGATTCCCACCCTGTCGCAAAAACCGCGACAAGGGTGGGGCAACCGGAATTCATTTTTTCTATCCGGCGACGGCTTCGCGTTCGGCGTCTTCAAGAATGCCGAAAGCCGCGTCCATCATTTCCTGATCCACCTTGCGGTTGGTGCCTGTAGCTTCGGCCAGGGAAATAGAAACAATCTTGTTGCCGCGAAGGGCGGCCATTTTACCGAACTCGCCGCGATGGACCATGTCAATCGCGCCCAGACCGTAGCGGGTGGCGAGCACGCGATCGAAAGCGGTGGGCGAACCGCCGCGCTGAATGTGACCTAATACGACGGTGCGAGTTTCGAAGCCGGTGCGGCGCTCGATTTCCTGAGCCAGCGTATTTGCGATTCCGCCCAAGCGGGCATGGCCAAATTCATCTTTCTCGCCGCTTTGCGTGACCGGGCCGCCTGAGGTGGCGGCAAATTTAGCGCCTTCGGCAACCACAACGATGCTGAAATACCGGCCGCGGCCATGACGCATGCGAATTTTGGCGGCGACTTTTTCCACGTCGAAGGGTTGCTCGGGAATCAAAATGACGTCGGCGCCGCCTGCAATGCCGCTGTAAATGGCAATCCAACCAGCATCGCGTCCCATGACTTCGACCACCATTACGCGGTTGTGGGCTTCAGCAGTGGTGTGAACGCGGTCGATGGCCTCGGTGACGATGTTGACGGCAGTATCGAAGCCGAAGGTGAAGTCGGTCCCTGCAAGGTCATTGTCGATGGTCTTAGGAACACCGACGACCTTCACGCCTTTTTCGGCGAGTTTGGTAGCGACGGACAAGGTATCGTCGCCGCCGATGGCGATGAGAGCATCAACACCGTGCTTCTTCAGAGTAGCAATGCATTTTTCGAGTCCGTCGGGCTTCTTCGCGGGATTAGTGCGCGAAGTGCGCAGGATAGTGCCGCCGCGAGGCAGAATTCCGGCCACAGCGCCTAAATCGAGGGGCATGCTCATGTCTTCCACCAGGCCGCGCCAGCCTTCGAGAAATCCGACGAACTTGTCGTCATGGTGAAAGGTACCCTTGCGGACGGCGGCGCGGATGACTGCATTAAGCCCTGGGCAGTCGCCTCCGCCGGTGAGTATGCCGATCTTCATTGCTTGCTCCTTGTCGTCTGTTGGATCTGCCGTGCACACAGGCGAGCCGCCATGTACAGCGGCAATAGCGTCATTACACGGAAACAGTAGATTATCATCGGCAGGTTGGCGGCGAAAGATGAGGGCGATCAGAATTTACGATGTGAAGGATTCGTAAAAGGTGTACCGCGTTGATGCGGTATCCGTAATCGCGCGGCTTAAGGCGGCACTCGCGATAGAATCGGCTCAGCATGCGGGTTCTCGGAATTGATTGTGGCACCGAGTGCACAGGATATGGCCTGGTGGAACTAGACCAGGGCAATGAGTTGACCTGTGTTGAGTTCGGAGCAGTAAGACTCTCGCGGCAGACTCCGCTGCCGGAGCGGCTTTCGACAATTTTCGACAAACTCTGCCGCCTGGTGCAGGAATATCAGCCGGACCGGGTTGCAATCGAAGACGTCTTCTACGCGGTGAATGTTAAGTCTGCCTTGAAGCTGGGACAGGTGCGCGGGGTGGCGATGCTGGCGGCATCGTCACACAAGGTTTTCGTGTCCGAGTACGCGCCGCTTACGATCAAGTCGGCCGTGGTCGGTTATGGCAAGGCCGAAAAGTTGCAGGTACAACTCATGGTGGCCCGACTGCTGCGGCTCGAAGAAATTCCTGAACCGGAAGATGCGGCAGACGCTTTGGCCATCGCTATTTGCGATCTGCATACGGCATCGAGCCTGATGCGTCAGAACGCAACCGGAAAATGATTGCAGTTAGATTTCCTCCCCTCCAATCAGCAGGAAGCCGATTCTGGGATAATGAAGGCCATGAGATCCTCCGTCAAATATTTGTTGCTCGCGCTTGGGGTCGCCGGATTGTGCGCAACGGCCGTGGCACAAGCATCGTTGCCCGCGGTCAGCTACACACAGGACTTCGAGGGATCAAACCCCAGCCATTACGAGTTGACGATCAGCAGCGATGGGCACGGAACCTACACTTCCAATGGGCAGTTGAGCGAGAAAGCAGACCCGGCAGAACTGGTACCGGTGGAATTCGCGATCTCCGACAAAGTGCGGCAGCAGGTTTTCGATTTGGCCAAGCGGGCGAAATATTTCGAAGGGAGAGTCGATTCCGGGCGCACGAATATTGCGAATACCGGGACCAAGGTCCTCACATACAAGGATGACAAGCGCAGCACCAAAGCCACTTACAACTACTCGCCCGTTCCGGCTGTGGCTGACCTGACCTCGATCTTTCAGAACCTTTGCACAACCCTGGAGTTCGGCCGCAGGCTGACGTTTTTTCACAAATATCAGAAGTTGGCGCTCGACGATGAATTAAAGCGCATGGATGAGATGCGACGAGACACCATGCTCGGCGATCTGCAGGCGATTGCGCCGATCCTGCACGATATTGCCAATGATCAGAAGGTCATGAATGTAAGCCGGTCACGCGCGCTGCGCTTGCTGGCGACTGCCGATCTCGCAGGCAAGTAGGCGGATCTCTCAAGTCACGATGATGCCTGCATAGCCAACCACGGTTTCACGATCTCCTGAAACGTCTGCTGACGTTGCGTATTGCACCAGTTCTGCCTTATTTGCGCCCAGGCGTCTTGCGGCGGTCAGCATTGCCACGGTAGGGCCAAACCCGCACATGCTGATGCTTTCATTGATCACGGTTTCGTGGAGACCGGTGGGATCGAGCGCCAGAATTCTTTCGATAGCTTTGCGATCTTTGACCCGCGTAGTCGAGTCATCTTCATAGTGGTTCATGTCGCTTGAGGCGATGATCAGAACTTTCCGCCCGAAATTATGGATCACGCGGGCGATCGTTTCTCCAAGCTGTTCGAGGAGGATCAGGCGGCTGGTTCCGACCGCGATAGGAACGAAAAACAGCTCGGGCCTGATGAGCTGGAGAAACGGCAATTCAACTTCGATGGCATGTTCAAAGCGATGGGCTTCGGAATCGTCGGTTAGAGCCGGATATGCCTGCAATAACTGCTCGGCCAATTCGTGATCGATATTCACGTCGCCGAGCGGAGTCCGCCAGGCGCCTTCTGACATTAAGGAAAGCGGATGACCGCGACCAGTGTGGTTCGGGCAAAGAATGATGCAGCGCGACGGGGCGGCAATCCTGGAAAAAACGGCTCCCGCGACCGCACCGGAATACATGTATCCGGCGTGAGGCACCATGCAGGCGATTGCAGAGATGAGCTTCTGGGGAGGCGAAAGATAGGACTGCAAATCGCCGCGCAGGACGGCAGGATCTGCCGGATAGAAGCGGCCCACGACGGCTGATTCTCGCACCATGATCTCTCCTCAAACAGGTGGGGAGGCTGGGCGGTCAAGGGCTCGGAACAATCGTGCAGTGTCTTCCAGAGACAAAGCCTCGGCACGCACGGTCGGTTTCACCTTCGCGCGCATCATCGCCCGCGTCAGATCTTCAGACGCATACCGGGCCTTTAGGTTGTTCCAAAGCGTCTTGCGTTTCTGGCCAAACGAGAGTTTTAGAAATCGGATGAAATCAGCTTCGTTGACACCCAGTTTTTCCAGATGCGGCGTAAGCGTGAGCCGGACGACCCCGGAATTCACTTTCGGCGGCGGCGAGAACGCTTCCGGCGGCACAGCGAATAGTTTTTCAACCCGCGAATACAATTGAGCCGTCGCGGAAAGCAGCCCATATTCCTTGTTGCCCGGCGACGCGGCCAGCCGGTCGGCAACTTCCTTCTGGACCATGAGAACAATGACTTCGAAATATTTCCGGTATTCGAACAGGCGTAGCAAGATTTCAGAAGTGATGAAGTAGGGAAGGTTTCCAACCACGCGAACTCTTTGCGGAGTGAGATCGAGGCCGGGACGCGTGCTGCCAGGTTTTGGACCAAAAAGCGAGTCGATGTCCACCGAAAGAATGTCTCCCTCGATGATCTCGATGTTCGGCACCAGAGAAAAATTCATGCGGAGCTGCGCAGCGAGAACGCGATCGGTTTCGATGGCAATCACCCGCCGGGCGCGGCGGACCAGCATGGAGGTCAAAGCTCCCCGGCCGGGACCGATTTCGAGCACGGTGCTCTGCGAGATGTCGCCCATTGCGTCCAGAATGCGCGGGACGACGGAGGAGTCGATCAAAAAATGCTGTCCAAGTTTTGGCTTTCTCGGCGGAACTCGCGCACTCGATACCTTCATTGACCCTCGATCATGTGGCAATTAAACTATGACCCGTAGGCTGCTCGTCGCCTCTCGCCACATATGATAGCGCGAGCGCAAGCAGTGTACTGGTTTGGAGCTCCCGGGACATGCACATCGCGTTCGTCGCTTCCGAATGCGTTCCCTTTTCAAAAACGGGTGGATTGGCGGATGTGGTTGGCGCTTTGCCGCGCGCACTCGCCGCCGCCGGCCATGAAGTCAACGTTTATATACCGCGCTACCGCCTGACGCGTATTCCGGAAGAGCGCATGGTGGTGCAGAGCATCACCGTTCCCTTCGACGACCAATACCGGTTCTGTTCGATTCTGTCGGGGGCCGGGTATCCCGGCGTGCGCTTCTATTTTGTGGATTACCCACCGTTCTTCGATCGCGATGGATTGTATGGTACCGCTTCCGGGGATTTCCCCGACAATGCCGAGCGGTTTGCGCTATTCTGTCGCGCGGTTTTGGAAGCGTCGAAAATTCTGGGAGTGCCTGACGTTTTTCATTGCCACGATTGGCAGTCGGCGCTGGTCCCGGTGCTGTTGCGCACGCAATATTCCGAAGATCCAGCATTCCGCGGCGCAAGCACGGTGTTTACCATCCACAATATCGGCTACCAGGGGCTGTTCCCTCCGGAGATTCTGCCCTTGCTGATGCTTCCGTGGGACTTGTTTACGATCAGCAAAATGGAATTTTTTGGGAACGTTAATTTCCTGAAGGGTGCGCTCGTGTATTCGGATTTCATCACCACGGTGAGCAGAAAGTACAGTCAGGAAATCCAGACAACTGAATTTGGATTCGGATTAGATGGAGTGCTGAAGGACCGAGCGCAGAACGTTACTGGAATCCTGAACGGCGTGGACTATGAGGAGTGGAACCCGCAAAGCGATAAGTACATTGTTGCGCACTATGACGCCGAAAATCTGAGCGGAAAGCAGCACTGCAAGCAGGATTTGCTCGAGCACATGGGAATTCCGGGCGCAGATCCGACCACACCCGTGATTGGAATTGTGTCGCGATTCGCAGCGCAAAAAGGTTTCGATCTGATCGGACAAATCATTGACCGGCTGGCGCTCGAAGACATTCTGTTTACGGTACTCGGCAGCGGCGACAAGCTTTACGAAGAAATGTTTATGCGGCTGACGCGACGCGTCCCAAACAAGATTGCGGTACGGATTGCTTACGATAATGCGCTGGCTCACAAGATCGAGGCGGGCGCAGACATGTTTCTGATGCCTTCGCACTATGAGCCCTGCGGATTGAGCCAGATTTACAGCCTGAAATATGGGACCGTGCCGGTTGTGCGCTCGACCGGCGGGCTCGACGATACGGTTGATCCCTGGGACCCGCGAACAAAGAAAGGAACGGGATTCAAGTTTCTGGAGTACACCGGAGATGCGCTGTTACGCACGATCCATCAGGCGCTACAGGTGTACCGCGATCAGACTTCGTGGCAGCGGCTGATGCAAAACGGCATGAGCAAGGATTTTTCATGGAAAATCTCGGCGCGTGAGTACGTGCGCGTGTATGAGCGCGTGCGCCAGCAGCACGCGCAGGCAATCCTGGTATAGCGGTCATGCAGCCGCCATCCTCACCCAGAACCGTCTTTCACGTGGACATGGACGCTTTCTTTGTCTCGGTGGAGGAATTGTTCGACCCTTCGCTGAAGGGCAAGGCGGTCGTTGTAGGCGGGCAGCGCAACGAACGCGGCGTGGTGGCCGCAGCTTCGTATGAGGCCCGCAAGTTCGGCGTTCATTCCGCGATGCCTCTGCGCACGGCAGCGAAGTTATGCCCGCAAGCCATTTTCGTGAATGGCCATCCCGACCGGTATCGCACCTGCTCCGAAAAAGTGCACCACGTTCTTGAATCGTTTACTCCCCAGGTGGAGATGGCTTCGATCGACGAAGCCTATCTCGATTTGACGGGCACTGAGCGGCTGCATGGACCGCCGTTGCTGGCCGCGCACAAACTCCATCAAAAGATGAAGACGGACACCCAGCTTAATTGCTCGATTGGAATCGGCACATCGCGACTGATTGCGAAAGTCTGTTCCGGAAAAGCCAAGCCGCACGGTGTGCTGTTCGCGGTCCCCGGCCAGGAAGCAAAGTTACTCGCTCCGCTGGACGTGCGCGACATTCCGGGAGTGGGCAAAGTCACCGAACAAAGGCTGCAGACCCTGGGAGTACGAACGGTCGGAGACCTCACGCGTCTGGAGGAGCGGTTTCTCGAGGAACACCTGGGTAAATGGGGGCTCGCGCTGGCCGGAAAGGCTCGGGGTGAAGACGCAGGCGGCTGGTTCGACGGTGTCATCGGCGAAATGGAAGCTGCCAAGTCGATCAGCCACGAACACACCTACGACCAGGACACAGCGAGCGTCGAGCAAATTGAATCTACGCTGATGCGGCTGTCGGAGATGGTGGGGAGGCGGTTGCGGGAGCAGCAATTTCACGCGCGAACTTTGCAACTGAAACTACGATACAAGGACTTTACGACAGTTACACGCGCGCGAACACTCGACACACCGACCCATCTGGATAACGAGATTTACCATCAGATCCATAGCTTGTTTCATGCAAACTGGCGCAGGGGAGCGGAGGTCAGACTGCTGGGCGTGCAAGCCTCAGGCTTTGGAGACTCGCCGTCACAAGGCAATCTTCTTGAGGACCACGGCCGGGAGAAGTGGCAGAACGCGCTGCTTGCGGCGGACCGTCTGCGCGATCGCTATGGAGAAAAGAGCGTCACACTGGGGACGGGAATGAAAGGCGGCTTCCGCGAGCGGACCCATGAAAATCCGGCCGCGCTCTCGGGAAAGACGAAGCCGCCGGAGCCGCGCGGTTAGTCGTCCTAGACTTCGCAGATGAAATTCTTCGTAACGCCCGGCGGGTTCGAGTCAAGCGTGGGTTGGGCCTTCTTGTAAATTCTCAGACGCGTTTTTCCTGCATGCAAACGACACGCCGTGCGGTATAAAGCGCTTTTCGTACGCCTGTCTTTCCAAGTCCTCGCGGAAATCAGGATGCGCGAGACAAATGATGGCCTGAGCGCGTTCTGCGACCGACTTCCCTTTCAGATTAGTCATACCGAACTCGGTGACCACGTACATCACATCCGAGCGTGGGGTGGTCACGATGTTGCCCGGCGTCAAAGTGAACACGATGCGGCTGCGGCGCTCGCCTCGTTTCTCGTAAGTTGACGAAAGGCAGATGAACGATTTGCCTTCTTTAGACGCATAGGCGCCACGCACAAACTGCAGTTGTCCGCCGGTGCCGCTGATGTGGCGGTGACCATCGGATTCCGAAGCCGCCTGGCCCTGCAAGTCAATCTGGGTAGTGTTGTTAATCGACACCGCCTTGTCGTTCTGCATGATGATGTGCGGCGAGTTGGTGTAATCCACCTGGTGGCAGTACCAATCCGGGTTGCGGTTCGCCGTGGCGTAAAGCGCCGGAGAGCCCAGCGCGAATGTGTAGATCACCTTGCCTGGATCGAGCGTTTTCCGCGATCCAGTGACCCGTCCGGAACGGTAAAGCAGAGCGAGGCCGTCCGTCATCATTTCCGTGTGGATACCCAGGTCTTTCACTCCGCTTTCGAGCAACAGGCAGCACACCGCGTTCGGCATGCCGCCGATCCCGATTTGAAGGCAGGCCCCGTCCTCAACTTCCGCAGCGATCCGAGTGGCGACGGTACGGTCTGTTTCGCTCGGTTCCGGATTGGGTAGCTCTGCGCAGGGTTGATGATCGCCTTCAATGATGTAGTCAATCTCGCTCACGTGCACGCCGTTGTCTCTGCCGAAGGCGTAAGGCATCTCGCGATTGACTTCAACAATCACCAGCTTGGCGCGTTCGATCACGGCCCTCTGCCAAAAATTTGTGGGGCCAAAGTTGAAGTACCCGCCATCATCTATGGGGCAGGTCTTCAGAATGGCCACATCCACAGGATCGAGAAAACGCCGATAATAATCAGGCACCTCTCCCAGATTGAGTGGCGCATAGTTGCAACGGCCAGCATCGTGCTTCTTCCGGTCATAGCCGGAAAAATGCCAACTGAACATGTGGAAATGCTTGCCTTCAGGGTCCTCTTCGATTACCGCGCGCGGCCGTAATGTGAGGCAGGAGCGGATTTTCACGTCCTCGAGTTCGTCTTTGCGCGCGGCCAATGCCTTGTCGAAAACGTCGGGCTGGCAATGGGTTGCGCCATAGTCGAGCCACATTCCGGATTTCACGAAACTGGCGGCCTGTTCTGCGGAGATGGTTTCGCCGGACATCGGTGGTCTCTTAAGGTTGAGTATATCTTCCGCCAGGTCGGAACAAATGTCACTTACGTAAGGCGCGCACGGTGCGCAAGCCGGGCAACATTATGGCAGGAAGCAATCTGGAGTCAAGCGACTCTTGCACGCCAGTCCGCACGGATCAGCGATGTAAGCGCAGGTCCGCACCCTAAGGCGATGTTGGCGGGGGATTCACGAAGCAGGCGGACTGCGGCAGCCGGGTTTGCGCGGGCAATGTCGTAGGCGGCACTTGCCAGTTGCGATTTGTGAAGTCGAAGAAGCCGCTGGTGGGGTCTTCCATAGGCGTCTGCGCGGCATCACGTGCGTTCAAGTTGCTGAGGCCGAATCGGGTTTCGATCAGCTTCAGAATCGCTGTGTGGTCTCGCGTTTGGTGAGAAACGAAATTCTTTTTTGCGAAGGGCGAAACAACAACAAATGGCACGCGATAACCGGTGACCGTGAAATCACACGTAGGGCTTGCGCTTGGAGTGCCATAGCACGGATCATTGGGGAATAAGTCTTTTGGAACAATGCCGTCCGGACTCACCGCGGATTGCGGCGGCACGTGATCGTAAAAACCCCCGGGCTCGTCGAAGGCGAGAATAAATACCGAATCCGCCCAACTTGCCCCGGGTGTGCAGGAACTCGACGGCGGAGCATTCTGCCCGCACATAACAGCGTTAATCAGCGTTGACACGTAATTGGCCCCCGCCTGAATGGTGCAGCATGCCGGCTGGCCGGGTGCGGGATCGTTGTCTTCCGGATGTTCGTCGAGCCCAGCGGAGGAAGCGGGTTCAATCTGCGCAACCGCAGGTAAAGTCCCGTTGATGGCATCGGTGTAGAACTGTGAAATGGGAGCAATGTTGTTGGTATAGGCGCTGGGATTGTTCTTGATCGTATTTCCGAATGCGAAGTCGTGGATGTAGCTCTGCGTAACTAGACAAGCCACGTCCGTAGGGGTGCTCGCGCACTTCGTGCCTACGGGATCCACGTAGATTCTCCAACTGATTCCGGCGTTTTGCAGAAGCTCGAAAATTGTCTTTTGCGGAATGAGTGGGGTGTCAAAAGGCGGATTCGATCCGCGTTGGTAAACGTAGCCGTTCGAGGTGGCGGCTATTAGAAATTCGCGATTGGGCGGAGTGCGCGTCATCACCGGCGCGAACCACGCATCGGACGTGGCGAAAGTTGAGGCCAGGGAATAGTAGTAATTTAAATCTCCGCCATCGTAGTAGCCCATAGCGCGAATACCGTCGAGATCGAAGTACGGAGCAAGATTGCCCTGATTGTCCGTATGCTGGCGGCTGTCATTCGCTGTGGCATCAACAAAGCCATCCAACATCGGCGTTGGCGACACCGGATTGTTCACATTCCAGTCGCGATGAGCTTCACCCCATGAGGGACTGGGATTCTCCACACACATGCTTTGGAAATGGAATGACTGAACGGGCGGACTTGCTGGGTCAATCCGGCAATAGAGGTTCGGGGGATAGGGAAATGCTGGGTCGCAGCCTGGATTGGTCGGTGCGGGTCCGGCGTTGGGATCTCCTGCGGGATTGAACTGCGGCAGACCATTGAACGCCTGGTCGGGAATTCCGTTCTGTGCCCAGTACCCCCGCAGCGCGCCGAAGTAGCTGTCGAATGAACGGTTCTCCTGCGCCAGGAAAATAATGTGATTGATGCTCTGCAGGCTCGCGGTAAAGGTGGCGGTAACACTACTGCCATCGAGGGAGACAGTGCAACTGGCGCCTGATGCGGTGCAACCGGTCCATCCTCCAAAGCCGAAGCTGCTGTTAGCGGGAGTGGCCGTAAGGACCACGTTGGGATGACCGGTGAAACTCGCCGAGCAAGTGCCGGGGCAATTGATGCCGGCAGGAGTGCTGGTGACAGTACCGCTTCCCGCACCGTCAACGCTAACCGTCAGTTGTGAGACGCCATTTACCAGGCCCTGGCATCCGCCCAGCGCAATAATGAGCACTGCGCAGGCAGCGCTCGCGGAAAATCTGCAAGTGGTCGAGGAGAGGTTTTTCAAGCAGAGATTTGGATGAAGCATTAGCAGAACAGGTTGGTTGAGTGTGGCTCCCAAAGGGCGAGTACATGCGTGAACGGCGGTGCTAACTTGTGCTGAAGGTGCTATTCTGAGGCGCTCCAACGGGGCACGCATTCAGGAACTTGCATCTAAACTTCTGGGTTATCATTTAGGCTTTTTCCGCAGGGGAACGACCGCATGAAAGCTTGTTTGTTCGCAATCCGCGCTTTCGGAATTGCAGTTGCATTGCTGGCTTGCAGCGGGGACATACTGGCCCAAGCCTGTTTTACCGTCGATGATATGGACGCGGCGACGCGCTCCGCGTTGCAAGCCGCTGCCACTCGCTACTTCGATATGGCTGCGCGTGGAGATTCCGCGTCGCTGAAGCAGAACTCCATCCCATCGATCGCCAATGACTTCTCCGGAATCGAGAACACCATCAAGGAGAACCAGGCAAACTTTGCAGGAGCGCATGCCACCGCCCGCCCGCCGTTCTTGTTGAAGGCGGAAGGCACGGCGCCGCTACCGAAAGCGGAATTCTTGTGCGGGGTTTTCGACGCCCGAGGGCAAACAAAAAACAGCGCCGAGTTTGTGATTCCCAATCTTCCGCCGGGAAGTTACGGCATTGTAACGCTGGATGTTCCCACACCCAACTCAGCCTATACGGTTTCGTTTGTCCTGCAACAGCAGGGGACAGACTGGAAAATCGGCGGTTTTTTTCCTAAGCCGGCGGCGATCGACGGTCATGATAGCAATTGGTTCATAACCCAGGCAAACGCGTACAAGGCCAAGGGCCAGAATCACAACGCCTGGCTGTACTTCCTGCAAGGGCGCGACTTGGCAATGCCAGTACCGTTCATGTACACGCAGGTGACGGACAAGTTGTATGAACAAGCGCAATCGGCAAAGCCCTCGGACTTCCCAATGGATGGAAATACGACAGATTTGACCGCGCCGGGCGGCAAGACATACAAGCTCACCGCAATTTTCCCGCTGACAGTGGGCACGGACTTCGACCTGGTGGCGAGATACCAGAATCCAGATGTCTCAAACACAGGGCAGACGTTTCAGGAAAACATGAACGTGATGCGCGCCCTGCTCACGAAATTCCCTGAATTGCGGGATGCGTTCGCCGGCGTGGTGGTGCGAGCTGTTGAGCCTTCGGGCAAAGATTACGGTTCGATGATGCCGATGAAAGACATCAAGTAGCCGCAAAACCTGCAAACATCGACTGCGTGCTACACTCTGAAAATCCGGACATAGTTACAGGTACAGAATGGCTAGCACACAGGCCCCTTCGGCCCTCGCGCCCGCCGCGACGAGAGTTGCCCAAATCAATACGCAGCTTCAACGCGTCGTCTCGATAGACGTTCTGCGCGGCCTGGTCATGGTGATCATGGCCCTCGACCACACGCGCGACTTTTTCACCAACGTGCCCTTCGCGACTGAGGACGTTTCGCACACCTACGCAGCGCTGTTTTTTACGCGATTCATCACTCATTACTGCGCACCTGCATTTTCGTTTTTAGCGGGAACGGGCGCATATCTCGCGACCAGGCGCGGCAAAACCGTTCAGCAGGTTTCGCGGTTCTTCTTCACTCGCGGGTTATGGCTGGTACTGCTCGAGATAACCATCGTGGATTTTTCGTGGACCTTCACCCCTTGGGCGGCCGCGGGAGTAATCTGGATTCTCGGGTGGAGCATGGTGTGCATGGCGCTCCTTGTGCGCCTCCCCATACGCTGGATCGGTATTTTCGGCGTCGGAATGGTCGCCACCCACAACTTGCTGGATCGCGTGAATCCGGCGTCGTTTGGAAAACTTTATTGGCTGTGGATGATGCTGCACGTACCGGGGCAGATTCCGGTGACATCGCATTTCAATTTCTTTACTTTATACGTGCTGATTCCGTGGGTAGGAGTCATGGCAGCTGGTTTTGCGTTTGGCTCCGTGCTTATGAGACCCGACCGGCGAAAGGTAATTCTGGCGCTGGGTACTTCTCTGACAGTGCTCTTCTTGTTGCTCCGCGGATTCAATCTTTATGGAAACGGAGTGGCGGGATATCCGTACTCGGTCGGACATTGGAGCGTGCAACCTTCGCTTTCGTTGAGCGTCATCTCGTTCCTGAACACGCAGAAATACCCGCCTTCGCTGGACTATCTGCTGATGACGCTGGGGCCGGCGTTGATCCTGCTGGGATTGCTGGACAGCACCAAAGCGGAACGAGGAATCAGCCGTGTGCTGCTCGTCTATGGGCGAGTGCCGATGTTTTATTACATATTGCATATCTACCTGATTCATATTCTGGCAATCCTGGCGGCGTTCGCGACCCATCAGCCGGCAAGCTGGTTATGGCATGGCGCCATTTTCCTGCTGCCGACGCCGGCAGGTTATGGCCACGGACTGCCGTTTATCTATGCAATATGGATTTTGGCGGTTGCCAGCCTTTATCCAGCCTGCCGCTGGTATATGGAGTTCAAGCAGCGGCACCGCGATTGGGCGTGGCTGAGCTACCTGTAAATTGTTCAGCTTACCCGCACCAATCTCACTAACTCTATGTTCCGCAGTGAACTTGACCTTAATTGACGGTTCTGTTGCACTTACAAAAAGCCATCTTTCTGCATCTTAGGAATGCTATGAAAAACCTTTGTACCCGTATTCTGCCTTTGATTTTGGGCGCAGGCCTGTTCACGGCGACGCCCGCCCTGGCCGTCAACCGCGAAATGGTCGAACTGCAAACCCAGGTACAGCAACTGCAGGACCAGATCACGAACATCAAGCAATCTCTTGACGAGCGCATGGGCGTGATCAAGAACCTGCTGGACCAGAACACCGACAGCATCAACAAGGTGACGGCGGCCATCAGCAGCATGCAGGGAACGCTGCAAAAGCAGCAGAGCGACACTACCAATCACGTGGACCAGTTGTCCGGGCAGATGCAATCGCTGAATGACAGCCTTGACGAACTTAAGGCCCGGCTGGGCAAGGTAACCAAAACCCTGGAAGACCTGCAGAACACTCAACAAACCCTGGCCGCGCAGGCCAGCCAGCAGGCGCAAGTGCAGCAACAGCAGCAGGCAGCGCTGGCGGTCCCGCCTCCCGATGTTCTCTACAACAACGCGCTGCGTGATTACACCGGCGGCAACGTCGATCTGGCGAAGCAGGAGTTCGGTGACTATGTAAAGAACTATCCCAACACCGATTTGGCCGGCAACGCTTATTTCTATCTTGCAGAATTGGATTACCGCGCCGCCAACTACGCGGAGGCAATCAAACAGTACGATCAGGTGCTGCAAAGTTTTCCTGATGGGAACAAGGCAGCTTCAGCCGAATTGAAGAAGGGATTTGCCCAACTCGAATCCGGCCAGAAAGACGCGGGCATCACGACGTTGCGGCATGTGGTGCAGCGCTATCCGAGGTCGAACGAGGCACTGCAAGCTAAAGACCGGCTGAGAAAGTTAGGGGCGACGAGCGCGAGCACGAGGGGTTAGGGGCGTTGTTACTATCTGCGGTCAGGAAAAAGCACGTTCCTTATCGCAAGAGCAGTTCAGAATGACATCTTAAATTGTTGGCAGTAAGAGCGAATCAATTTTTTCGCGCCCCGACTCCAACTCCAGCGTGCTCCCCAATTCCCTGCACTGTTCTCCTCACCACCGGCGCAATCTGGCGCACCTGCGACATCAAGTCGTCGAACTGGTCGGGATAGAGCGACTGCATGCCGTCAGAGAGCGCTTTGTCGGGCTCGCAGTGGACTTCGATCAGCAGGCCGTCGGCGCCAACAGCAACTGCGGCACGCGACAGAGGCGTGACTTTGTTGCGCTTGCCAGTCCCGTGGCTGGGATCGACGACGATGGGCAAATGGCTCAGGCGCTGCACGGCGGGAATCAGGCTGAGGTCGAGGGTGTTGCGAGTGTGGTCGGCGAAGGTGCGAACACCGCGTTCGCAGAGGATAACGTTGTAATTGCCCTCGCTCATCACATATTCGGCCGCCATCAGGAATTCTTCGAGTGTCGCCGACATACCGCGCTTTAGCAGCACCGGCTTATTCGATCGGCCAGCCTTCTTGAGCAATGAGAAATTCTGCATGTTGCGCGCGCCGATCTGAACGACGTCGGCGTAGTCTTCGACCAGATCAAGCGTTTCATTGTCGATGGCTTCAGTGACGATCTTCATGCCGAAGCGGTCGCGAATCTCAGCCATGATCTTTAACGCTTCTTCACCTAGTCCCTGAAACGAATATGGTGAGGTGCGGGGCTTGTATGCGCCGCCACGAAAGAACTGTGCTCCGGATCGATGCACACGCTCGGCGACGGCGAAAGCCTGCTCGCGGGTTTCGATGGCGCAGGGTCCGGCGACAATCGCCAGTCCCGGTCCGCCGAAGGTCGCGTCTGTACCGGAAAACGACACGACGGTGTTTTCTGCCTTCATGTCGCGGCTGACCAGTTTGTAAGGCTTGGTGACGCGGATGACTTCCTGCACGCCGGGCATCTCGTCGAGCGTGCCGGGTTCGACTTCACCTTTGTTTCCGGTGATTCCAATTGCGGTGCGCTCGGCTCCGGGAATGGAATGCGGACGATACCCGAGGGCTTCGATTTTGGCGCAGACAGCGCGGATTTCGTCCGCGGTGGCGTGCGCCTGCATGACTACCAGCATGAAAGCTCCTTGTAAAGGTAAAGCGAAAGGAAGTACAAGTTTAAACTTGAACAGAAAGCAGGGCAATCACCAGCAAGGAGTTACTGCACGGCACTCGTTGTGCGATAGAGGAATCCGGCGTTGCCGGTCTCGTCGCGAATTACGGTGTACAACTTGCCGTCAGCGGGACTGACAAGGAAATCCTGCGCTGTAAGGCCGGCAGGAATTCCGGAATCGCAAGCCTTCCAGGTCGCGCCATCGTCGGTGGAACAGCGCACGGCGGTTGTGTCAGACGGATCAGGATTGTGACCGTAGAAGAGGTCGCCGCCGGCGTCCCGTCCCATGCCTTTGCCGGCGGCGGTGTTGCTGTTCGCCAGGACGTTACTCCAGGAGTATCCGCCGGATGTCTTCGCCGACTTCCATATCCCGCCCTGAGAGCTAAAGAGAACGTCGCCGCTGCGGTCAAAGGTGATGCCGTAGATATTGCCGTCACGAATACCGTTTGCAGGATCGACGTTGGTATCGGCGGGCGAGGCCTGAGTCCAAGTGAGGCCGTTGTCGGTGGAGTGGTAGATGCCCATCTGCTCGGTGCCCAACCAAAGATCGCCACCGACGGGATTGATTGCCAGCGAATAAACGCTGCCGCCCATGTTCGTGGAATTGGAAACATTGCTGGTGCTCTGTCCACCATTGGTGGAGACCCAGGCGCCGCTGTTTGGAGTTGCAGCCCAGAAACCGCCACAGACGATGTTTCCATTTGACGGAAACGCGCAACCGGTCAGCGCAGTAGCTGAACTTAGAGAGACGGTAGAAATTGCGGTCCAACTCGCGCCTTCGTTGGTCGAGCGGTAGAACTTGACCGGAAGTGTGCCGGAGGTTCCGGCGTATGTGCTGCCAATGAGATCGCCGGTCGCGGGATTGACATCGATGCTCCAGGCGAAAGTGTTCGAGAGGCCGGTGTTGATTGGCGTCCAACTTCCGCCCTGGTCGGTAGAGCGGTAAAAGCCTTTGCTCCGATCGGCGATGAACCAGTGATTGCCGCTGTTAACCGCGAACCCGCTGATTTGCACGGCACCGGAAGGGACACTGATTCTCTGCCAATTGAGCGAGCCGCCGGACTGCAGAATATGAGACGAACCCGAGCCGCCGCCGCAACTGGTAGCTGCGCAGACGAGGACGCAGGCCGTCAATGCCGTTAATATTCTTCCAATAAACAACGCGAACTCCTAGCCACAGGCGAGGAAATACTATCAGGAAAGCAGGTCTGAGTAGTCACGGAACCATTGTCCGGCGCGGCGTACCAGCAAAAGTGAAAATTCAGTAAATTCTGCTCTGGACAGTGATTTCCGGCCGAAGTGAGGCGCAGCCGTGATGACGCCGGGGCATCGCCCTATAATCTTCTGTGCCTCGCTATATTTCCCGGAAATCCAACGCCAGGCGGTCCATCGCCAAAGAGAAAGACATCCTGAAAACGGCGCCTCCGGTGCGGCCGCCAGAACTAACCGCGCGGCGGATCGGGATTCACACTTCGTCCGCCGGAGGAGTTGAAAATGCCGCGGAGCGCGCGTATCGGCTGGGGTGCAACACACTACAGATATTCTCTTCCAGCCCACGGCAGTGGCGGCAGTATGAACTCGGCCGGCCTCAGTGTGCGCAGATGATGCTGCTCCGTGAAAACTACAACCTGAAGCCGCTGGTGATCCACACGAATTACCTGGTGAACCTGGCCAGCACAACGGAAGCATTTCTCCTCAAGTCAATCGAAGCGTTTCGCGAGGAGATCGAGCGGGCGCTGGCGTTGTGCGCTGATTATCTTGTTCTGCATCCGGGATCGTTTCGCGGGGCGGACCGCGAAAAAGGATTGCTGCAAACGGCGGCGGCCATAGCGGCCGCAAGCCAGGGACTTGATCTCGCAAACGGTGGATTGACCATACTGATTGAAAACGCCGCCGGAGCCGACTTCTCGCTGGGCAGCAGCTTCGAGCAGGTTGCGGAAGTTATTGATCACGTGCGCGGACATGTTCCGGTGGGCGCTTGCATTGATACCTGCCACACCCATGTTGCCGGATACGACATTGTTTCTGAGCAGGGCTTTGGCGAAACATTGACCCAACTTGACCGAACCATCGGTCTGAAGAACGTTCGAGTGTGGCATTGCAATGACGCAAAGGCCGCGCGCGGATCGAAGCTGGATCGCCATCAGCACATAGGCAAAGGCGCGATTGGAATTGAGCCATTCCGCTGGTTGTTGAATGATCCGCGGCTGGCACATGCGGCTTTCATCGCAGAAACACCAATTGACGAACCGGGCGACGACCGCAGGAACGTAGAGGCGCTGAAGAAGCTGGTGAAAGCGTCCAAATAATCCCGCCGTTGTAAAATCAACATTCATCATGCCTGCAGAGGAAAAAACCGCGTCCGTGCGCGACGAGCGCTATAACCCACAGCCAGTCGAGGAAAAATGGGCTGCGCGCTGGCAAGGGGATCCGTCTCTCTACGCGGCGGAGGAGAACTCCGCCAAGCCCAAGTATTACGTGCTGGAGATGCTGCCGTACCCTTCGGGCGCGCTGCACATGGGGCACGTGCGCAACTATTCCATCGGAGACGCCCTCGCCCGCTACATGTGGATGAATGGGTATAACGTGCTGCATCCCATGGGATGGGATTCGTTCGGATTGCCCGCGGAAAACGCCGCTATTTCCGCCAAAGTTCCGCCACGCGAGTGGACCCTGGGCAACATCGCCAAGATGAAGGCGCAGATGAAGCGCCTCGGGTTCGGCTATGACTGGGCGCGCGAGGTCACCACGTGTCTGCCCGACTATTACAAGTGGAACCAGTGGTTCTTTCTGAAGCTCTACGAGCAGGGCTTGGCTTATCGCAAGAAGAGCAAGGTCAACTGGTGCCCGAAGTGCTGCACCGTGCTCGCCAACGAGCAAGTGGTTGGCGGACGCTGCTGGCGACACGAAGACACGATCGTCGAGCAGCGCGAACTCGAGCAGTGGTTTGTGCGCACGACAAAATACGCCGACGAATTGCTTCGTGATTTGGACCGCTTGCCGGGCTGGCCGGAAAAAGTGCGCACCATGCAGCGCAACTGGATCGGCCGCAGTGAAGGCACGCTGGTGGATTTCAAGCTGGATTCACCACAAGGTGACGCGATCACCGTTTTCACCACACGCGTGGACACGATCTTCGGCGCGACATCAGTGCAGCTTGCGCCGGAACACGCAGTCACTCAGAAGCTCGCGGGCGCCGATCCCAGCCTGCGTGAAAAAGTGCAGCAGCTTATCACCGAGCAGGCGAAGGCGAGAGAAAAGGGCGACATCGGTGAGATCGAAAAGCACGGCGTGAACACCGGGCATTTCGCGATCAATCCTTACAACGGTGAGAAGGTCCCGATCTGGGTGGCGAATTACATCCTGATGGATTACGGGACTGGCGCGATCATGAGCGTGCCCGCGCATGATGAGCGGGATTATGAATTCGCGAAAAAGTACGGAATTGAAGTGAGGCAAGTGATTGTTCCCACTGACCGTGTGGGTCGGACATTCTTGTCCGACAGTCGTTCGGGTACAGCATCGACTGCCAAGAAGCGCTCGGACAAGAATGTCCGATCCACACAGCCGGAAGAGCTTCCTTTCACCACGCTCGATGGCAAGCTGATCAACTCGGGCGAATTCACCGGGCTCAGCTGCGAAGACGCGATCAAGAAGATGTCGGCGTATGCAGAGCAACACGGGTTCGGAAAAGCGACCGTAACTTTTCGTCTGAAGGATTGGGGGATCTCCCGGCAGCGCTATTGGGGCACGCCAATCCCCATGCTCTATTGCAAAAAGGATGACATCGTTCCTGTGGCGGAGAAAGATCTGCCGGTGATCTTGCCGGACAATGTGGATATCACGCTCACCGGCGGCTCGCCCCTGGGGCGTGTGGCGGAATTCCTGAATACAACCTGTCCGAAGTGCGGCGGGCCCGCGCGGCGCGAGACCGACACCATGGACACGTTCGTGGATTCGTCGTGGTACTTCTACCGCTACACCGACGCCCACAATGACCGTGCGCCGTTTGATCCGAAAGTCGCGGGCTACTGGTTCGGAGAGAAGGGGATCGATCAGTACATCGGCGGAGTTGAGCACGCGATTCTGCACCTGATCTACTCGCGTTTCTGGACCAAGTTCATGCGAGACCTTGGCATGATCAAGAACGACGAACCCGTCGAGCGTCTCTTCACGCAGGGAATGGTGATCAAAGACGGACGCAAGATGTCGAAAAATTTAGGCAACGTCATCTCGCCCGACGAGATGGTCGCCCGCTTCGGCGCCGATGCGGCACGGCTGTACAGTTTGTTTGCCGCACCTCCGGACCGCGATTTGGATTGGCAGGAAACCGGGATCGAGGGGATTCGCCGGTTTCTGGGCCGTGTCTACGCGTTTTTCTCGCAGGCACCGGTGAAGGCGCGGTCATACGACTCCCAATATTCGGCGAGCGATCTGACTCCGAATGCGCGCGCAGTGCTGCGGAAGCTGCACCAAACGATCGCGCGAATTACCGAAGACTTCAAAGGCCGATGGCACTTCAATACGTCAGTAGCGGCCTTGATGGAGCTGTTGAACACGTGCACAGCCGAGCCGGAATTGTTCTCTGCAACAGCCCCGACGGCGTTTCGCGCGGATGTGCAGCGGAAGTTTGTCCTACTGCTCGCGCCGTTTGCGCCGTATCTTGCGCGCGAACTGTGGGAGATGATGGGCGAGACGGAGAATCTACTGAAAGCGGCGTGGCCGAAGTTCGATGCTGAACTCGCGAAAGAAGAGGAGATCGAGATTCCGGTGCAGGTGAATGGCAAGTTGCGCGGGAAAATCGTCGTGGCGCTGGGTACATCGGACGAGGAGATTTTCGCGAAGGCATTGGCTGATCCGAAGGTGCAGAGTTTTATAGAAGGAAAGCAGATCGTGAAGAAGATCTACACCGGCAAATTAGTCAGCATTGTGGTGCGCTGAACGCCTGGTCTGCGTGCAAAATCCGAAAATCTTTTAACCACAGAGGACGCAGAGTTACACGGAGGCTGGACAGAGGGAAGCAAACATGAATCGTTCGCCGGCCGTTGCTGGATTTCGTCTTATTTTGCGCCGTCCTGCCATTGTCTTGGCGGAAATAATCTGGCGATGGGCTTTCGCCGCGACCGCGTGGTTTCTCGCGGTAGTGTTCGCGTTCGAATATCTGGACAGCCTTCCGGTAAACGCTGTCAGCCGGTTTCTGCTCGGCACCGGACAACCCATTCTGATCGCCCGAGCACTCAAGCGAATTTTCGAAGGCAGCGCAGTTCGGTTTGCGGAAACGGGAGTCTTGCTTGCGCTCGCTGTCGCCACGGCGTGGGTTGTGCTCGTCTCTATCGGCCGGGTGGTAACGATTGGCTCGATCGCGCAGGACCTTGGAATCAAAATTTCCTCAGCGGGGCCGAGATTTTCCTCTTTGGCCTTGCTCAACTTTCTGCGTTTAGCCGCTACCCTGAGTTCGGTCCTTGGAATTGTAGGTTCGACCCTGATTGCAAGTTCGGTGTGGGCATCGTCGCACATTTCTGTCGCCGACGCGGGCCGAATCCTTGGGCTGTTCTGGTTTTTAATCTGCGTTTTGTGGATAGTCATGAATTGGCTGCTATCGACGGCGACGATGTTTGCAGTTCTGGATGGCAAAGGCGCAATGGCTGCAGTGGCGTCGCTCATTTCGTTGATGATCTCAAAGACCGGGGCTGTGATTTCTGTCAGCGCGCTATTTGGCGCTGCACATCTGGCGGCATTTGTCGCGGCCAGCGCTGCTGGGGTTGTCGCCTTCGCGTTGACGGCTGCGATTCCTCGCGCAACCGTGGCCGCTCTGGTGATCTTCATCGTATGCGGGTACTGCGCTGTGGCAGACTTCCTCTACACCGGACGAATCACTGCCTATGTGTCGATCCTTCGCGGGGACGAGTTGCCGTCTCTCGCTGAACTGTCCGATCGGCCTTCCCTGGAAGATGGTTCGGTGGACAAGGCGGAACACATTCTGAGCGATGCTCCCGCGCCAGCGATGTGAAGTTTGCATCTGCTGCTCTGATTTGAGAAACTCATCCGTGGAAACTCAATCGATCGTTGTCCTGGATTTCGGGGCGCAGTATTCGCAACTGATCGCCCGCCGGGTGCGCGAGCAAAACGTCTATTCTGTAGTTCTCCCCTGCAACAGCAGCATCGATCAAATCAAAAAACAGGCACCTGTCGGAATTATTCTCTCCGGCGGTCCGTCGTCAGTTTATGACAAAGACGCACCTGCGGCCGATCCGCGAGTATTCGATCTCGGGGTCCCGGTGCTGGGTATCTGCTACGGATTGCAATTCATGGCGCACGCGCTGGGCGGCAAAGTGCGCGCGGCCAAACATCGCGAGTACGGCCACGCACAAGTCGTGCGGGTTGCGGATTCCGAAATCTTCGGCGGTCTTCCTTCCACGCTGGAAGTATGGATGTCGCACGGCGACGAGGCTCTGGAATTGCCGCCCGGGTTCAAACTGGTTGCGAAGACTCCGAGTGCAGTAGCGGCGATCGAAAATCCAGACAAGCGGTTATTCGCGGTGCAGTTTCATCCCGAAGTACGGCACACTAAACTGGGCACGGAAATCCTCCGCAACTTCGTCCTGAATATCTGCAAAGCCAAGCCCACCTGGACGCCACAGCACTTCGTGGATGCAACAGTTGCCAACGTTCGCGAACAGGTTGGAACTGGGCGGGCGCTGTGCGCACTATCCGGCGGCGTCGATTCGGCTGTAGCTGCCGTGCTCGTCGATCGAGCTATTCGCGATGGCGACAAGTCGCGCCTGACCAGCGTCTTCGTCAATAATGGAGTTCTTCGTAAGAACGAATTCGAAAAAGTTCAACAAAATCTGCGTGACAAACTCGGGCTTCACGTTATCGCGGTGGATGCGACCGAGCGGTTCCTGATTAAGCTCGCGGGCGTCACCGACCCTGAGAAAAAGCGCAAAATTATCGGCAACGAATTCATCGCTGTTTTCGATGAGGAAGCGCAGCGCATCGAGAAAAAGGAAGGCGAGGTTGAGTGGCTGGTGCAGGGGACTCTGTATCCGGATGTGATCGAATCGGTTTCAGTGCGCGGGCCGTCGCAGGTGATTAAGTCCCATCACAACGTCGGCGGGCTGCCGGACAAAATGAAGCTTAAGCTGATCGAGCCGCTGAAAGAGTTATTCAAAGATGAAGTTCGCAAGATCGGGCGCGATCTCGGCATGCCGGAAGAGATTCTTCAACGCCAGCCATTTCCCGGGCCAGGTCTGGCGGTGCGAGTTCTCGGCGAAGTCACACCGGAGCGGTTGGCGATTCTGCGCGACTGCGACGAGATTGTAGTGAATGAGATCAAGAGCGCCGGTCTGTACACAAAAATCTGGCAGTCGTTTGCGGTGTTGCTGCCGGTGATGTCCGTCGGCGTGATGGGCGATCAGCGGACTTACGCTTACACGTGCGCGGTTCGGGCCGTGCATTCCGATGACGGCATGACGGCCGACTGGGTGCCACTTCCGCATGAAGTATTGAAGATCATTTCAAGCCGCATTGTGAATGAAGTGCCGGGCGTGAACCGCGTGGTGTACGACATTACTTCCAAGCCGCCGGGCACGATCGAGTGGGAGTGAAAACAAAGCTTCTAGCTTCGAGCTGTTAGCTCGATCACCCAACCACATGCTCTGTGGTATCTTCAAACTTCCTTTACAACCGAATGCACACTTGGTGTTTACACCGGGCCATCCGCTCAACGGAGGAAGATGAACGTGGATTTTTCTAAGCAGCGTATTGCGGTCCTCGGCGCGGGAAAGATGGGCGGCATCCTCGTCAAGGCGCTGATCGAGAAGCATCAGATCGCGCCCGAGCGAGTGCGCGCCACGGTCGCCCACGAAACCCGAGCGCACGAATTGTCGCACAAGCTCGGAGTTGCCGTCACCACCGACAATGTCGCCGCCGTGGATGGAGCTGACATCGTTTTTATCTGCGTGAAGCCGCAGGTTGTGCAAGAGCTCGCAGAACAGATCTCGGACAAGATTACCGACAAGCAGTTGGTCATTTCAGTCGCGGCATCGGTACACACTTCACAGATCGAAAGTGCACTCGGCGCCGGCGCCCCTGTGGTGCGCGCTATGCCCAACACTCCCAGCGTCGTCGGCCAGGGTATGACCGCACTGTGCAAGGGCCAGTATGCAAAGCCTGAGCACGTTGAGGCAGCTTCGGCGCTGTTTAACGTCGTTGGACGCACCGTGGTCGTTGACGAGAAACACATGGACGCGGTCACCGGACTTTCGGCCAGCGGCCCGGCTTACATCTACATTATTTTGGAATCGCTGGCGGAGGCGGGAGTGAAAGTCGGTTTGCCGCGCGATGTTGCGACCCTTCTTGCTGCTCAGACTACGCTTGGCGCCGCCACAGTAGTGCTCGAAACCGGAGATCATCCGGCGTTGCTGAAAGACGCGGTCACTACCCCAGCAGGCTGCACCATTGATGGAATCATGGAGCTCGAAGAAGGCAAGCTGCGGGTGACCCTGATCAAAGCAGTGGTGAAAGCAGCGCAGCGGGCCAAGGAATTGGCGCAGGGCTAAAAAGCGGTCGTTGGTCGCACGTCGTTGGTCGCCGGAAAGCCAACTCTATTCCAGATTTTGTCATTCCGAGCGAAACCCGGATCAATCGCGAAGCGAACGATCCGGCAAGTCGAGGAACCTGCTTTTCGCCGACCTCACCCGTGTTTTTTGAAAAACTGCACTGCGCGTTCATGCTTCTCCGCCGCAGCGCGGGATGAAAACGTTCCGAGGTTCTTGCGTTTACCAGTCTTTAAATCCTTCTTACGCGAGTAAAGCCGGAATTCTCCGGGTTTCAGTTTGCGAATCATGGCAATAGAGAGATGCACTTTCCAGGGCAGGCGAAAAGCTGAGTTGCATTTGGACAAGCTAAACATAATGACTAGTCAGACTAGTCTATGAAAAAGACATCCAAACAATCCTGGCAATTGCAATCGGCAAAAGCGCGGTTCAGTGAACTGTTTCGCCGGGCACGCACCGAAGGGTCGCAATACGTGACCAAGTCTGGGAAAGAAGCCGTGGTGGTTCTTCGGGCAGAACAATTCGCAGAATTGGTGGAGCGCAAGCGGCAGCCAACAAGCCTGGTCGAGTTCTTCCGCAGCTCACCTCTACGCGGGCTGAACCTGCATCTGGATAGAGACCGCGACCCAGGAAAAGACATCGACTTGTGAGCGGCTTCCTTCTAGGCACGAATGTGATTTCCGAACTCGTTCGACCTCGCCCAAACGCGGAAGTCTTGAGATGGATCGGCAGTGCTGACGAATCCCTGCTCTACCTGAGTGTTCTCACATTGGGCGAAATACGCAAAGGAATCGCGCTGCTTTCAGACCCACGCCGCCAGGTCCCTCTGGAGTCATGGCTCGATCACGATCTGGCATTGCGGTTTGCGGGGCGCATCCTGCCGATCGAGGCGGCTGTTGCCGATCGTTGGGGCCAGATGTCGGCAAGAGCGAAGGTCAAGGGAACTCCTCTGCCGGTTATCGACGGCCTGTTGGCGGCAACTGCCATGCAGCACAATCTGGCCATGGTGAGTAGAGATGACAGTTATTCGCAAATAGCCGGCGTGGATGTGTTCAATCCCTGGCGTCCTTAATGCTACGCCACGAAATATTTAGCTGCGGGATGATGCACCACGATCGCTGACGTACTCTGCTCGGGCTCGAGCAAAAAACCTGAAGTCAGCCGCACACCGACGTTTTCTTCGGGGTGCAGCAGCGCAAATAGTTTTGTTTGGTCTTCCAGGTTGGGGCACGCGGGATACCCGAAACTGTAACGCGATCCGCGATATTTCTGATGAAAGAGATCGCGAATGTGCTTGGAATCTTCGCCTGCGATGCCGAGTTCCTGGCGCATGAGCCTGTGATGAAATTCCGCCAGGGCTTCAGCGGTTTCGACACTGAGACCGTGCAGGTACAAATATTTCGTGTACTCTCCGGCCTCGAACAGCTTCTGCGTTTCGACGGATGCCCTCGCTCCAATCGTCACCAGAGAGAGCCCAATCACATCCATTTTGCCCGAGGACTTTGGGGCAAAGAAATCGGAGATGCAGAGCCTGCGGCCTTCGCGCTGCCGGGGGAAGGTGAAGCGGAGAAATTCCTTTGTCGAGCCTTGCTCGACCGGACGGGCGAGGGCGCCTGTCCCCACGTGTTCCGTGCTGTAGACAACCACGTCATTACCGTCGCCTTGCGCCGGGAAATATCCCCAAACGACTTTCGGCTCGAATAATCCCCTGGCGATGATCTCTTCTTCCAGTTCTTTTTTGATCGGACGGTATTTTTCTTCAACCAGGCGCGCGTAGTCTTCCTGCGATGCCGTCTTTAATTGCCATTGGTTCTTGAACAGCGCGGTGTCGTTGATGTAGGGAAACAGCTCGCGCAGATCGTAATCTTTTTTTACGCGCACACCCCAGAACGGCGGTGTCGGAATGTTGGGAGCGTCGCCGACGACAGCGCTCCGCTCCGCGAACACCGGGCCGGTTTCTTCGTCCACGGCCACGGCCTTCGCGTATTGCTTGACGGTGCGGCCTTCCTTCAGGCGCGCTTCTTTTTTCCCGTTCGGGGCGGCCAGGTCTTCCATCACGTGCAGCCCGGCGAACGCGTCATCGGCATAGAAGACGGCGTTTGAGTATTCGCGGCGCAAATCGTCTTCGACATACTTACGCGTGAGCGCGGCGCCGCCGCAGATGACCGGATATTCCAGCTTCTGCCGCTCTAAATCCTGAATTACATACTTCATTTCCAGCGTGGACTTCACCAGCAACCCGCTCAGGCCGATGGCGTCGGCTTTGTGCTCCTGCGCGGCTTTAATGATGGAATCGCCCGGCTGCTTAATTCCGAGATTGATCACACGGTAGCCATTGTTCGAAAGAATGATGTCCACCAGGTTCTTGCCGATGTCGTGGACGTCGCCCTTCACCGTGGCGAGCACGATCGTGCCTTTTTGCCCGGAACCGTTTTTCTTCTCCATCTTGGGCTCGAGATAGGCGACAGCAGCCTTCATCACGCCCGCGGCGTCGAGCACTGAGGGCAACTGCATCTTGCGCGCGCCAAATAGATCGCCCACGGTCTTCATGCCGTCGAGCAAAACGGTGTTGATCAGGTCGAGCGCGGAATACTGCTGGAGAGCGTCTTCGAGCAGAACGTCCAGCGATTTTTTGTTTGCGCCTTCGCCGACGGACTTCTCGCCATTGATGATCGCGTATTTCAGCTTATCTTCAATCGATAAGGTTTCAATGTGCGCGGTGGTCTGAGCTTGAGCTTTGCCTTTGGTCCCGGCAAAATGCTGCATGTAAATCTGCAACGGATCGCCGGCAGATTCGTCCCGAAAAATCAGCTTGCGCGCGAGTTCGACTTCTTCCTGTGGAATCTTGTACAGCGGATAAATTTTCGTGTAGTTGACGATGGCCATGTCGAGGCCATGATTCACCGCTTCATGCATGAACACGCTGTTGAGCACGCGGCGCGAATAGACATCGAGTCCGAAAGAGATATTGCTTACACCGAGAATGGTCTTTACGTCGGGCAGCTCTTTCTTGATCCGCTCGATGGCCCTCAGCGTCTCGATTCCGGCGGTGCGATATTCCTCCTGGCCAGTCGAGATCGGCAGAGTCAGCGCGTCGAAGATGATATCTACCGGGCGGATGCCGTACTTGTTTACCGCCAGATCGAAGATGCGGTGCGCGATAGCCGTTTTCTTCTCGGCCGTCAGTGCCATGCCGTCCTCGTCGATGGTCAACGCGATGACTGCAGCCCCATAGCGCTTGGCCATGGGCAAAACTTTGGAGGTGCGCTTCTCGCCGTCTTCAAGATTGATGGAGTTGATGATGGCCTTGCCGGGGATGCGCTTGAGCGCCTCTTCGACCACATCGGCCTCGGTTGAATCCACAAGAATGGGCGCGGGCACGCGGGTGGCGATGCGCTCCAGAATTGAGGTGATGTAGTCCTTTTCGTCTTCGCCAACAATGGCGCAGCACAAGTCGAGCATGTGTGAGCCGTCATTCACCAGCTTCTTCGCGAGCGCGAGGATGTCATCGTATTTTTTCCCGCGCACCAGGTTCTTGAAATGCTCGACCCGGGTCGTCGTGTTCATTTCCTCGGCGACGATCAGCGGCTTAGGCTCAAGGTCGAGAGGGACGGAAGTGTAGGCACTCGACGCGGCGCCAACCGGCTTCACTTCCCTTCTCGCCGGCTCCACGCCGGAGAGGGCGTCAACAACGGCCTTGAGATGTTCAGGGGTAGTGCCGCAGCATCCGCCAACCACACGGACGCCGTAATCCTGGACGAAGTGCTTATGATACTTGGCGAGATCCTCTGGCGTAAGTTTGTAAACCGCATGGCCGCCTTCGTTCTGAGGCAGGCCGGCGTTGGGCAGAACGGAAATCTCCTTCGTCGAATTAAGACCCAAATAACGCACTGCGTCGTTCATCTCCGCCGGGCCAGTGGCGCAGTTCATGCCGAGAATATCAATGTCCAAAGGTTCGAGCGCAGTTGTGGCGGCTCCGATTTCCGTACCCAACAGCATCGTGCCCGACTCTTGCAACGTGACCTGCACCTGCAAAGGCAGCCGCTTGCCTGCCTTCTTCATTGCTTCAATGCAAGCGATAGCCGCAATTTTCGCCTGCAACAAATCCTGGGCAGTTTCAATCAGCAGGACATCCACGCCGCCCTCGATCAGCGAACTGGCCTGCTCCTCGTATGCAGCGACCATATCGTCGAAGCTGATGTGGCCTAGCGAAGGCAACTTCGTAGTAGGACCGATCGATCCGGCGACAAAGCGTGGCTTACCATTACTCAAGAAACCTTGCGCGGCCTCACGCGCCAGCTTCACAGCGGCAAGGTTGATTTCGCGAACCCGGTCCTGCAGTCCGAATTCGGTTAGAACGATGCGCGTCGCGCCGAAGGTGTTGGTCTCGACGATGTCACAGCCGACTTTAAAAAAGTCAGCATGGATATCGCGAATGATGTCAGGACGGCTTAGAACCAGAACTTCGCTGCAGTTTTCTTTACCCCAATAGTCATCCAGCGTGGGATTGCGTTTCTGGATGTTGGTCCCCATTGCCCCGTCGTAAATGACGACGCGTTCGCGCACGGATTGTAAAAAATCGGCCATTAGGTCTTAGCCATTAGCCGTTAGCTTGGTTCTCTAGCTAAAGGCTAAGAGCTAAATGCTAAAAGCTTTTTCATACACAAACGCCGGCCCTCAATCTTGGGGGACCGGCGTCAGACTCTCGCGAAAATTATTGAACTCTCGATCTCCTCGATGCGCCACCGACCAACGACCGCTTACCCTATTCTCCAGGAGCCGACTCGGCCGGAGCCCCGCCAATTACTTCGGCGGTATTGAAGACCGGATTCGCGCCCAAGTGCGCGGGCTTCGCGGCCAGCAACTGCTCTTTGCGATAGACCAGATTCGTGGCGCTAAACGTCGCCAGTTCAAATCCATGTCCGTGCGTGATGGCGTCGGTCGGGCACGCCTCGACGCAGTATCCGCAGAAGATGCAGCGGTTGTAGTCGATGTTATAGACCTTGGCATAGCGTTCGGCGCCGCTGACGCGATGTTCTTCTGTATTTTCGGCGGCTTCGATGTAAATGCAGTTAGCCGGGCAGTTCGCCGCGCACAGAAAACACGCCACGCACTTTTCCAGGCCATTCTCGTCACGTTGCAAAACGTGGACGCCGCGGAAACGCTCCTGAAACTTCGCGCCCCGCAATGGTCCTGGCCCGTCAGGATAGTTTTCGACCACCGTGGGCTGGAACATCTCCTTGAAAGTGATGGACATGCCCTTAGCAATAGCGGCAATGTTTTGGAGAACGGACATACGGTTAGTATAACAAGGGTGAGGGATGCGAGCGCCGCCGGATAGCCTTTGATAAGGACCCCGGAAGCCCGCTGACTCCCGTTGTTCAGGTAAGCCGATCGCGATTTAAAGACAGCGCTACCCGCCCAAATCCACCACCACTCGATACACCATTCCGCCCTTGACCCCCAGATACCGGAAAGTATGCGAATCCAGGAACCGCGCAACATTCGGATTCACTTCGAGGAAGTCTTCGTACGTGGGACCGGCCTTTCCATCGACCGAAAGGGAGTAGGTGTGTCCATCCCAAGTCATGGTCGCGAAGCGCTTGCTGTCGGGGCTGAAGGCAGGGAACTCGAAGAGCCCGTGCCCGCGCATAATTTCCTGCCCGTTGATGATAACGGCATTGCCGGCGCTGTCCGGTTTCGGCCAGGCATAAGCCATCCTTGTTCCGTCGTCGCTGAAGAAGATCTGCGGAAAATTGAGCTGCGGCCGCGCCCTGGTCGTGAACGGAACCAGTCCCGAGACATTCGCGCCAACTCCATCCTCGACCACCTGACACTGCGAAAAATTGGTGCAGGCGGAGTAAGCGTAATGCTTGCCATCCCGGCTGAAGATCAACGTGTTCGCCGTTAACTCGTGGAAAGCTTGACTCACTTTCCCGTCCACCACCATGTGGAAGCCAGTCTGAGCTGAATAAGCCTCATAACCAAGGCGGCCACCTTCTTTGCTGTAAACAAAATTTCTGACGGTGCCCTGCCCCTCCATCTCCTGCCCATCCACCACAACAAAAGCCAGGGTCCGGTTGCCGACATAAAAATCGTGCTTGGAATCGGGGCTGAACTGCATGACGCCGATAGCGTCGTACGCCCGTCCCACTTTTCCGTCAATCACCGCCGCAGTTCCGCCTGGCACCTGCTTGGCGTACGCGACTCTCTTCCCATCGGGACTGAAGAGGAAGTAACCCACGAGAATCTGTCCCTTTCCGGATTGGTCCACAACGGCAAAGGGGCGGATATCGGAAGATATTTCCTTCTCATCAACGTACAGAACCTGCGTGCCACTGATGTGTCCAGGGCTCTCCCCTTTAAAGCCCAGGTACCCGACGCGACCATTCGAGGCGACGGTCAAGTACGTAATACCGTTGGCGAATCGCTGGCGGACCGGCCCGGGAACGCCGTCGGCCACGACCATTTGGCCGCCCACAGTCGTGACAATGTACGCATAGTGGTTGTTCTCCTCGTTTACCGTAAGCGACAGCACCGCGGCATATGCTGGACCAGGCACGTTGTTTACCACCATGTGCCATTGCTGGTCCTTGGTATGGGCGGCATAGACCAACTTCTCCCCGACAAAAGCTATTTGCCTTAAATCAATGGCGTCGAAGGCCGGACCTTTCACTCCGTCCAGGAACACGCGGTTGCCATAGCCGGCAGCGTCAGCGTCAACCGATGCGACACTTATGACTGCGACATGCGTCCCGCTCCGGCTCATCAAGCACGTGTGTAGGCTGTCTAGTGGCGTCACGCTTCCATTGGTCGGAGCGTGGACATTGGTGATCACGAACGCATCTTTGCCATCCCGGACCTCAATCAGATCATCGCCACGCTGGCCCACATAACAGGAATGCTTTCCGTCAGCGCTAAACGTGACCTGAAGAGCGGCGCCGCCCCAGGCGTGGCCCGCGTGGTCGAACTCGGGACCATCCATGCCGTCAACAATCACCAATTCTCGGCTGCCGTGCATGGCTGAGACGGCGTAGTGCCCGCCATCGGGACTCACTACAAACAACCCATCCTGTTTGCGCGGCCCGAGAAGGGTTTCCTGAATCTTAGCGCTCAAGGCTCCGCCAGAAATTGCTTGACCGCTGCCGAACGAAGATGAATTTGACGCAACCGCGGGCTGTGCTCCTCCGCCGGACCCCGGATGCGGCAACCCGCCGCCCGAAGGCATTCCCATGGCAGACGGAACCCCTCCACCGCCAGGCACAGAAGCCCCACTGACAACAAATTGCAATTGGGTTCCAGGGGGCAGCACTACGCGATCGCCGGTTGCTACGGCTTCTACGCTCGACGGCTTGGGAGACCTGTGTCCGAATCCACCAAAGCTTCCCAGGGCAGAGGTCACCGTGCTCGCCGCACTGGCAACGGAACTCTGCGCCCCTCCCATTACGCTCGCCGGAGCGCTGGTCACATTGACCTGCTGTCCTTTCATCATCACCGACTGGAGGTGCGCCGACCACCCACCTTGACCCTTCATCAGCGTGACCATCGCCATCGAGCCTCGCGGGATGGTGAGACCGTTGCCCGCATCCGCCGCTGTCGTGACCGTTCCCCGATACTGCTTGCCCGCAGGATCCTTACTGGAATCCACCGCTTCAAGGATTCTCACCGCCAGCGTCGTCCCCGCCGCCGGCAGATTCTGCGCTTGTCCGGCTGAATTTGCCTGCGCCGACCCGCCCTGCACTGATCCGCCGGACATTGATTCACCTGATACTGATCCGCCCGATGCTGATCCGCCCGGCGCGTATCCGCTTTGAGCACTCGCCGATGAGTCTTGGCTGGAGTTTGCCGCCGCTGGTGCCGGCTGTGCCGCAGCAGTCGCCCCGGTTGCGCCACCTCCGGGCACCTTTGCCCCGCTCCATATCCATCCTGTCTCAACCACCGTCCATTTACCGGAGGAGCGAGCACCGGAGATACCGCTTTGCATTTGCGCCTTCGTCTGGGCGGTGGTCTTCGTTCCAAAACACACGACGGGTCCCTGATAGCCATATTTCGACGCTAGGGCTTGCTTGAACTCATTCCCGATCACGCTGTCCTGAACTCTGACTGTGCCCGGCGGCCAGCTAAAATCGAATTCGGCGCTGAAGTACAGCGTGTTTTGGCTGCTGTCATTGGAAGTGCAGTAGTAGTGGTCGGTCCCTCCCATTTTCGCTTGCATGGGCCCCGAGCTTCCTGCGGTGGCAAGCTGCGCCGAAAGAAACAAGCAGCACAGCACAAGAAAAGCATCGGCCAAGCCAATTATGCGAATGGAGTAAAGGGCGGCGACGAAGGATTTTGCGATCATCCTCGGCCAGAGAATGTTGCCGGATGTCATTTTGGAGTACCTCCCGCGGTGAGCGCGGATTATACCCCCGAGGCGTCGCTACGGCTATCGCCTTTACAAAGAGGTTTATGGCGGTCGTTAGAAAAAGCTCTTCCTCTCAAATACGAATCTACCTTGCGGAGTTTCGTTCAAAAGATGCGTGGCCAATACATTGAGGGTTGGCGGGAAAGAGAAGAAGGTCGGTCCATCGTCACGTCGATTCGGCTTGAATCGACATAGAACGCGACAAATGGTCTCCATTGAACTTCAGGCCATGAGCCATTATTCCTGCCAACTGGTTTTATCCCAATTAACGGGCAAGCCGGAAATGCCGATAAATCGCCTAGCATATTACAATTAGGAGCCGTCCGCTTTTTTTGCTCGGCACTCTATACCACGCACTTATCAGGAGGAATTTATGAAGCTCACCCCCGGCAAACTAGCCGGCCTGCAACGCGTTTCAGACAAGCGCGGCGTGATCGCCGCTGCCGCAATGGACCAGCGCGGGTCTTTGCAAAAGTCTTTGGCGAAAGAAAAGGGCGGCGAGGTCACGGACGCCATGATGGAGGAATTTAAGTCGCTGGTGACCGAGGTGCTCACGCCGCATGCCAGCGCTATTCTGCTCGATCCCGAATGGGGGCTGCCTGCATCCAAGCGCCGCGCCAAGAATGCCGGACTACTCCTGGCGTACGAAAAGACCGGATACGACAAGACCGGCCCAGGCCGCTTGGGCGATCTGCTTGACCACTGGTCGGCGAAGCGCCTGAAAGAAGCTGGCGCCGATTGCGTGAAGATCCTGCTTTACTACACGCCCTTCGATCCGAAAGACGTCAATGACAAGAAACACGCCTGGGTCGAGCGCATCGGCGACGAATGCCGCGCCAACGACATTCCTTATTTTCTGGAGTTCGTCGGGTACGACGAGGGGGCTGACGAAAAGGGACTCGAATACGCCAAGAAGAAGCCGCACATCGTAACCGAAAGCATACGCGAATTCGGCAAAGACCGCTACGGCGTGGATGTGCTCAAAGTGGAAGTACCGGTAAACATGAAGTTTGTGGACGGAACAAAATGCTTCGCCGGACAAAAAGCTTACAGCAAGAAGGAAGCGATTGATCTCTTTCACAAAGCCGCAAGCGTTGCGACCAAGCCCTTCATTTATCTCTCGGCCGGCGTGAGTAACGCCGAGTTCACCGAAACACTCGAGCTTTGTGGTGAAAGCGGCGTGAAATATAACGGGGTGCTGTGCGGTCGCGCGACCTGGAAGGAAGGCATTCCTGTCTACGCCAAGCAGGGCGCGGGGGCGTTCCGCCACTGGCTTGAAACTGAGGGTGTGAAGAACATTGAGAACGTGAACGAAAAACTAAAGACGGCGACTTCATGGTTCCCGATCTACGACGTGGAACCGGTGATGGCGGGCGCTTAGTCAACCACAAAGGGCACGAATCCAAATTAACCATTTTTTAAAATGGCATACTTTACTCCATGAAGACCCATACTGAGTACCTAAAATTTCACACCCGTAAACATCGCGAATACATACACATAACTCCGCAGGTCGAGGCGATTGTCAAGAAAAGCGGGATCCATGAAGGCATGGTGCTGGTTTCCGCCATGCACATTACGGCTGGTGTTTATGTCAACGATAATGAGTCCGGGCTGATCGAAAGACATTGATCAGTGGCTGGAACGGTTGGCGCCGTTTCGAGAGGATTATGAACATCACCAGACCGGGGAGACGAATGGCGATTCGCATCTGAAGGCTTTGCTGATTCATCACGAAGTCATTGTCCCCATTACCGCCGGACGGCTGGATTTCGGACCCTGGCAGCGAGTCTTTTACGCGGAATTCGACGGAGAGCGGGACAAACGGCTGATTGTGAAGGTGATGGGCGAGTAGAGCACCCGAGGAGCACGAGGAAAAGGACGTTAGCTACGCAGGCCGTTGCTGAGGAGTTTCGTGCTCAGGCTTCCCCGATTCCCAGGCAATCAGCTTGTTGAGATCGTAGCTGTACGGACCGAAGGCGCGAAACGCCTTCTCATCAAACAGGCGCTTGATTCCGCAACCCAGGCAGACCTGATAAGAATGCTCCTGGAAGCGTACCGGCCAGCTCATCTTGCGATGCCAGCAACCGCGCAGAACCAGAACTGCGGCGCCAGCCACGCCGGTCGCCATTAATCCCAGAGGAACCTTCCAACGCGATTTTTTTTCGTCTGCCATCTGGACCCGGGGAACCCACCTATAAGAGACTTACAACTATTCTAGCAGCTCGCATTTACGCCGCAGCAAAAACTGCGAGCACGAAAGGCATGCCGAACCAAAGAGAATCATTGCGATTGCCGTTAATCCCTTGTAACGTACAACTTAGGATTCCCGGGCGATGGGGCCCGGGTGCGTGAATCGACCGTAGCAAGAATCAAGAAGCCGACCTTTCTAAAGGGAAGCGTCGCCGAACCCATGAGTGCCACTCCGAGTAATGCCGGAGCCGCGTGGAACGACCCGAACTTAGTCCCGGGCTCAGGCTCTGAAGAAAAAGACGGACGCAACGCTTTGCAGGCGTTGCTCGCCTTTGCCTGCATACACCAGCAGGCGACTCAGCGCCGATCGCAGGACCCCCGCAATCGCCTGCGAAGTACAACACCCAAAATTTCCCAGGAGGAATTCGGGCTGGATGAAGTCCTTGAATTAGTCGCGCAGCGGGCGATCTCCATCACCGGTGCCGATGGGGTGGCTGTCGCACTGGCTGATGATAATGCCATTATCTGCCGGGCAGCGGCGGGAGACATTTCCCCGCCGCCTGGGATAAAGCTCGATCCTAACTCCGGCTTCTCCGGTGCCTGCCTGCGAAGCGGTCAAACCATCCGCTGCGACGATTCCGACACCGATTCGCGGGTAAATGCGCAAGCCTGCCGAACCCTGGGTACGCGTTCAATGATTGCGGTTCCGCTCTCAGCCAAGCAGCGTGTTGTGGGATTGATTGAAGCATTTTCAAAGGAGGCTTATGGGTTCAACGACAGCGACGTTAGAAGCCTGAACCTGCTGGGCGAACTCATCCTCGCGGCTATACGACCGGAAGAAGAAGATCGCCTGGCGGAGATTTCGCGCAAGATCGTTGTGCCGGAGCCGGCGGGCTTGCCTGACGAAACCAATGTACTTGCGCAGCCAAAATCCGCCAGACTCATTGTTGATGAGAAATTCACACCGCTGTCGGCGCGGGCTGCGGCTGAACCTGCCAAAGTCGAGACGACGCCTGAAACAAAATTTGAATCGGCGCCAGTCCAGGAAGACACAGCGCGGGCGAATGCTTCCTCTGAGCAGATTCGTGAAAGTTTCAACGCAGCCGCTAATTTCCTTGCCGAACATGCGCTCCCAGAGCCCAAGGAACTGGAAGCTCCGGGCCAACTGCCGGGGCACAGGTCAGTCGCGGGCATCGCTCTAATTGCAGCATCGGTGCTGGTAGCAATGGGGCTGGGTTGGGTAATTCTGCAGAAAATTCGTCACGGCGAACAGGCGATCAGCGCCAACACTCAAACTCCGGTTGAAATAAAAACTACCAATACTCAGTCAGCGGAAATTCTGCCTACGATGCCAGTGGCAAAACCCGGAGCGACGCCACAGGTGACCGGAATACGCCAATGGGCAGCAGGTAACTCGAGTGTGGTTGTGATCGATCTTGAAGACCAGGTGCAATACGAGGATCGCACTCTGGAGAATCCGCCGCGCATCTATTTCGATCTGCACGACACAAAAATTGCGCCCGCATTGCTAAACCACAGCAGCGATGTGGCAAACGACCCCTTTCTTAAGCGCATACGTGTTGCCCAGCCGATCGAGGGCACTACGCGGGTTGTGCTCGAAACCAATGGCGACGTAGGTTACTCGCTGAGGCTTGATTCGAATCCCTATCGCTTGACGATTGATCTGCACAAACGCGAATCGCCGGCGGGCACCGTGAGCACGCCTCCACCGCCCAAGCCATCCCCGGGAATTTCCGGCAAACGAAAGGATGGCAGCGCGGCGATGGCAACGCCGACAGAATTCCGTATTGTGCTTGATGCCGGTCACGGTGGCTGGGACCTGGGCACGGTCGGCAAGAAAGGCCTGCTGGAAAAGGACCTAGTACTCGACATCGTCGGACGGCTAGGCAAGCTGATCGAAAGCAAGCTGGATGCGAAGGTCATTTATACGCGGCAGGACGATTCGTATCTGCCACTGGAAAAGCGGGCGGAGATCGCAAATCTTGCCGGGGCTGATCTGTTTCTTTCAGTGCACGCAAACTATAGCGACCTCTCGACCGCACGCGGCGTCGAAACTTATTACACAAATACCTATTCATCAATCAAAGCACGAGCGGACGGTGACGACCCTCAGTTGAAACAAGTGGACTGGACAGGAGTGGACATTCGCGCAAAGGTCACAGATTCACGTCGCTTCGCCGCGGATGTTCAGCAGGCGCTGTATGGCGGACTGGCGGCACGAAACCCTGACGTCCGAAACCGCGGGGTGAAAAAAGCCGAATACGTGGTTTTGACCGGAACCCAGATGCCGGCAGTGCTGGCTGAAGTTTCATTCGTCAGCAGCCCGGCTGACGAAGACAAACTGCAAAGCGAGGATTACCGGCAGCAGATTGCCGAGGCGCTGTACAGAGGGGTGTCGAAATATCAGGCGGATACGAAGTCGACCAAGGTCGCGAGCGCGAGACGCAACTAAGATTCACTTTCCAGACATGAATCACTGGGCGAATTCCCTGAGGGCAACTCTCGTCGGCGCAGCTGTCGGAACTGCGCTGGCATCGGCGCCTTCCTGATCCTGACATCTCATCAGGGAATGGGCGACGCACTGTTTCTGTTCGTCCCCGTGGCAGCGGGTTTCTCGGTGGCGATCGTCGCGCGGGGACGCAACAGTGCTACGGCAGCTGGCCTTCTCTCGGTATTTGCCTCGCTCGTACTGTTGATTGCTATGGGAAAGGAAGGATTGCTTTGCGCGATTCTCTGCGTTCCCATTATCTTCGCTGGCTTAAGCATCGGGATTGGACTCGGAACAATCGCACGAAAGCTTCTTCTGGAGCGCTCGAATCATCAGACCACCATGATGAGCTTGCTGCTCCTTCTGGGTCCAACTCTTGTTCTTACCGGCGACGGTTTCGAACGGCCCATTCTTGAACACCCTCGCGTCGAAACGATTCAGAGTTCGATCATTGCTAATGCCCGACCAGAACGCGTGTGGAGCAAGATCCTATCCATCGACAGTCTCCAAGCCCGTAAGCCCTTGCTCATGTACATCGGGCTACCAATTCCGGAGCGCTGCACGTTGCAAGCGCAACGTGTGGGGGCAAAGCGCACTTGCTATTTCAATTCAGGTTATATCGAAGAGACCATCACGGAATGGGATCCGCCGCGGCGGATGGGCTTGGTCATTGATCGCACACACATGCCGGGCCGGCACTGGCTCGGGTTCGAAAGCGCAGAGTATCAGCTCGAACCAAAAGCAAATTCGACTGTGCTGACCCGCACAACCGTGATTTCGTCGCATTTATTACCGAGGTGGTACTGGCGGACTTTCGAGCGACTTGGGGTCGAATCCGAGCACCGATACATTCTTGAGGACGTCGCCCAGAAATTGGCAAGGAGCCCCGGCCAATAAGTCGGCAAGATTACCTAATCTCCACTATTACCTAATCTCCACTAAAGTCCCGCGTCTTTGCGGAATGAACGGCCGATCAGCAATCTGGCCTTCGAATTTCGGCGCCCAGCGTCCCGGAATGGAAGTTCCGCAGTCGGGACACAGACCGTCGGCGGTTAACCGATACTCTTCGATGAAGTAGCCGTATCTGTGGATCACGGTCTGACCGCAGTTCTGGCAATGCGTGTCTTCCAGGTCACCGACTCTGCCCGGCAAATTTCCGGCATAGATAAATCTCAGGCCGGCCTTCTTGCCGATTTCGGCGGCGCGCATCAAGTCCTCGGGCCGGGTATTCTCCGGATCGGACATCTTATAGTCCTTATGAAATGCCGTAACGTGCCACGGAATATCCGGCGAGACGCTTGCCAGAAATTCAGCTAGGCCGCGGAGTTCATCGTCTGAATCGTTGAAGCCGGGGATAAGCAACGTGACAATCTCCAGCCAGATTCCCATGCTGTGCAAGCGCCGAATCGTATCGAGAATAGGAGCGATACGGCCGCCGAGTTCGCGGTAGTGGCGATCGTCGAAGCTCTTGAGATCGACTTTATAGAAATCAATCCACGGATTCAGATACTCGAGTACCTGCGGCGTGCCGTTGCCATTCGAAACGAACGCCGTCTTCAAACCTGCCGCTTTGGCTGCTTTGAAAATCTCCACGGCCCATTCAGCGGTTATGAGCGGCTCATTGTAGGTGCTGACCAAGACTTTCGCGCCTTGGCGTAACGCGTCGCGCACCAGGAGTTCGGGAGTGGCCTCAAGCGGCGCAGAAACGGCACTGGGATCACGCAGTGCCTGCGACGTCACCCAGTTCTGGCAATAAGAGCAGTGCAGGTCGCATCCCAACATTCCAAAGCTGTAGGCGAGAGCGCCAGGATAGGCGTGAAAGAAGGGCTTTTTCTCGATCGGGTCGCACTGGACTCCGCCAACGTAGCCCCAGGGAACGTATAGTTTTCCGCCCTGGTTGTAGCGAACCTTGCATACTCCCACTTGTCCATCCGCGATCGGACAACAATGGCCACAGGCAAAGCAACGGATGCGGTTCCGCTCAATGGGCTCGTAGAGATCGCCCTCGCGGACGTGATGGTTCAGGACTTCACGGAGGGAAGACAACAGACACCTCTGCGATAATTTTACGCCGGAGGCTACTCGGACGAATGCCCGATGTGATGGGAGTGCAGCCACTGATCGGCCTGCTTGTGCTCGGCTGCAATCTGAGAGGGGGTGAGATGATCGGCGCAGCTCATGACAATCTGGCGGCTGGTTTCGTCCCCGCCTGCCTGCGCTAGCAGGCCCCAGTAGTAGGCCTTTGCGTAATCCTGGGGGCCACCCCGGCCTTGAAAGAATGAGGCCGCAACTTTTTCCTGGGCGCGAACGTGCCCTTGATCGGCGGCGCGGAGAAACCACTGTTTCGCTTGCCGGTAGTCCTGTTTGACTTCGTTGCCATTCGCATAGCGCATGCCCAAAGCATATTCGGCGCGGGCATCGCCCTGATTGGCACGTTTGGTCAGGTCCGGCACGGTCCAGGTTGAATAGCCTTCTGCTGAAGAATCAGCGGCGGCTGACGTGGGTACATTGAAATTTGAAGTCGCGGGGCCGAGGTCCGCGATCCAGTGTGCCGACATCCACACGACTGCGGTCACGCACATAATTCCGATCAGCAGCAAAGTTATCCGGCGAGTGGTGGATGCCGGGGGACGGACGATCAGTTCTGATGCTTCAGCCGATGCACTTTGGCCAAAAAGCTGGAACGACGGCTCCTCGGGTTGTGAGAACGAAAGCACATCGGAGCGAACATGCTCTGCACGGTAAACAGCGCGGGAAATAAAGCCCGCGAGACGTTGCAGGATAGTGATGTCGTTTTCCCAAAACGCAGCCGGTTCCGGCGAAAAAATCTCCAGAATGCCGATGATCTCGTCGCCACGTTTGACCGGCGTGGCCACGATGGAACGCACACCTAAAGCGCGGCAACTTTTGCGATCCACGCGCGTATCGTATTCGGTATCGTCGCAAGTGATGGTCTTGCCGGAACGGACGCATTCTCCAGAAAAACCTGAACCTGCTTCGAGACGTGCGCCAATTTCCGGAGAATCGGTTCCGGCGCGGGCGCGGCAGATCATCTCCGACGGTTTGGACTTGTTGATTAGAGCAATGGCGGTTCCGCTTGCCCAAGTCAATGTAAGCGCTCGTTGAGCCACCAGGTGCAAAGCCGGATCGAGATCGGGACCGCATATCTCGATGTCCCGTTCAATGTCAGCCCACTCGTTGACCAGCGACGTGTAGCCAGGCGATGAGGCGGGCTTGGGCGTCTGCTGGGCCGGTCGGGGCGCCCCCGGATTAGCCGCCGGCGACGGCATCATGGAAAGGTTGAGGGTAATTTCCACTCTGGCATTGGCCTCGAGCCAATCCACCAACTGCCGGCGAGAGGCGTCTGACATGTCCGGGAATCGGATCCCAGTGCGGCCTGATGGATCGGACCAGACAACGTGACCCACGACATGGATTCGAGCGCCGGTTTCGGAGAGATCAAGACACAGCGGCAGAAGGCGGTTGACCTTCATCGGCGAAGACGACTGAATGCACATGCCGCTTTCGCTGATATCGAGGATTTCGCTCAGTTCGAGGACGGCGCCTTGAGCGCTGCCGGTCAGGCTGGCATAAGCAGGCGTGTGAACGCGATGGCGGCGGGCGCGCCTGCGGTCTCGCCCAAAAATGCTGTTGTCCGCGCCCACGTCTGCCGGGCTGGCTCCCCTGTCCATACGGAATTGCCTACATCTTACCCCAGCAGAGCTGGTTCATCATCAATATAAGCTGCTGCGCGAATTCCGTGCGGTCAAGTCCGAACGGAACCTGGCGCCCGGTGGGAGAGCCGGGTAATTGCTGCCACCATCATGCTGGAAAGCAGTTGCATGGTGGCGACATCCTGACGGTTGAACGCATTAGGCGCGGCGGAGAGCACTTCGAAGATCCCCAGCGTATTTTGAAACTGCCGCAAAGGCGCGGCCAGGATGGAACGCACGCCGAGACGATGGCAACTCAGCCGGTCAACATGGGGACTAGCATCGGCGTCATTGCAGAGGACCACCTCGCCGGAGCGCAGGCATTCAGCCGAAACTCCGGAGCCAGTCTGGAGACGGACGCCGAGATCAGGAGCAGTGCGTCCGGCGCGGGCGCGGCAAATAACTTCGTCACCCTTGCGCAGGGCGATCGCCGCTCCAGTAGCTCCGGTCAACACCTGAGCACGCTCGGTTATTACTCCGAGAGCGGGATCAAGCTCAATCTGCGGCATAGAGACGTAGTCGTCATAGCTGGCAACTGGATCGTGTCGAGCATGGTGACGGGAGGGAAGATTTCGCCGTGATCCTCGTTCCTCCGCGACCTCGTCTGCGGGAACGGTGTGGAGCAGTTCGCGCACGATGCGGTTCAGTTCGTCGTCTTGAATCAGCTGGGCGGAGGGCTGCCCTCTGAGTGATCCGCCAAAGAGACGGGACAGACCGAGGACCGCTTTGCTACCGCATGCTAGACACTGCGGAGTAGTGTTTGCGCTGATCAGTTCGCATTGCGCGCAGAAAATTGCAGTCTGCAACGATAAGAAATGAATTTGATTCGCGGGAGTACGGACGGACATCGGCCAAGTTTCCTCTCATAATTGCGAAGAACCCCTAAAGTAAAATGCGCGCGAGTTCGACGAAAGTATCGCAGCTGGTACTCACTGAGGAAATCAGCCTGCTTGCGCGGAGAGTAATGCTTCGCCGTGTGTTGAAGGCAAGAATTCAACCTCTTGCGACGCCGCACGCTGTAGCGCTTCGGCGAGGTTCATGGCAAACGAAGCGGTCAGAAGATTGATGTCCAATTGCAAGTCGCGATTGGAATAATGCCGGAAGATGGTTAGATTGCCACAGTGCCGCGCGCGGGAACTGATCAGATCGAGGCTGATGCTCCACACGTTACCGAGTTCGGGAGCAATCAGTACTCCCTGCTTGCTCCAGCGCAGCTGACGGGATTTGTCGGCCTCCAACAATTGCAGCCCATGCTGGAAAGCGGTCTCGGTCCGCAGCTCGAATCCATCGAAATCGTTGCTATCGAAGGCCGCGACCAAAATGCGTCCAACCTGGTGGAAACCTTCTGCCACTTTTAGTTCTTCGGTGGCGCGACGAATAGCGAGATTGTTGACGAAGATATGCCGTTGCTCGATCGTCCGCTGCGCAACTCTGCGCAGCTCGCCGAACTCGAGATAACCGAGATGCTGCACGCCAAGCCAGATTCCAGTTCCAAGCACAGCGAGAACCAGTCCAAGTGTGCTGCCTGTGGGCCACAGAAGAAACAAACTCAACATCGCAAACACAGCCGAAACGCCATACAGAATAATGACAACTTGCCGGTGCGACCACCCGTGTTCGAGTAGCTTGTGGTGTATGTGCTCACGGTCAGCGGTGAACACTGGCCGGCCACTGATGAACCGGCGCAAGACAGAGAGTGAGGTTTCCAGAATCGGCAATCCAAATGAAACCAGCGGAATTGCCACTGCGATGATGGTTGGCGCTTTCTGCGCGCCATAGAGAGATAAGGCGCTCAACATGAAGCCCATGAAAAGGCTGCCGCAATCTCCCAGGAAGATGGTGGCAGGGTTGAAGTTGTAACGCAAAAAGCCGAGCACAGCGCCTGCGAGTGCCAGCGTAATCAGGGAGAGTAGCGATGCGTTTCCCAGGATCGCGACTACGAACATGACCAGGGTAGAGAACAGCGCGGACCCGGCTGCCAGACCATCAAGGCCGTCAATCAAGTTGAAGGCATTGGTGATGGCGATTACCCAGAAAATAGTTAAAGGCAGGCCGACCATCCATGAAAATTGATGGGCGCCGAAGAGCAATGGGATGTCGAGAATTCTCAGGCCACCGCCGAACAGCATTGCTCCGGCGACCGCCTGCACAAAGAACTTGAAATAAGGTCCGGCGGTGCGAAGGTCGTCGTACACACCCAGCATAAAAATCAGGATTGCGGGAGGAAGAATCGTAACCAGCGGGTGAAGTGAAAACGATGCGTTGATGGGGTGAAACAAGCGTTCTGCCGCCAGAGCCACGCCGGTTGCGAGCAGGAACGAAAATACGATGGCGATTCCGCCGAGCCGCGGCAAGGCTTTGCTGTGCAGGTGGCGCTCATGCGCAGGTGCAGCAACCCAGCCGTTTTGCACGGCAAGATCACGCACAATCTTGGTGGAAATGAAGGAGAGAATCAGAGCGCCGGCAAAGGTCGCAAAATAAAAGAAGGTCAAGCCAGCCTCCGCACGCGCAGGAAGGCGACGGAAAGCGCACAGCCATTCGTTTTATTTTTTACGATTTCTGGCAACCACATGCTGGGCAGACTATCTATCTGTTCCCGACTATATGTCGAGCGAAGGGAAGCAGCTATTCTCTTTCTAGGTTCTACTCGCATCGTGTTTCCGAGTTATGTACCAACCGGAAAAGACGCGGCGATTCGTATCCCGCGTGTGCTAGACTCCGCTCCAATGCGATTTATCTTTGAAGGATTCTGCGCGAGAGTGCACGGGGAATTGCGATTGATGGGTGTGGTGGCGGTTCTGGCGGCAACAGGCATGGCGCAGACTTCGGCACAGCCGAGCGCCGCCGATCCAGCCTCGCTGTCGCTGTCCACAGGATTAAAGAGTTCAGTTCCTTCGAATGCACCCGATTCGGCGAAAGGCATCGGTGGCGATGCCAGTGTGCGGCTTGGGTCCGGCGATCTCATCGAACTGAGCGTTTATGACGTCCCTGAGCTGAACACCAAGACGCGCGTCAGCGACTCCGGCGACGTATATCTTCCGCTGGTGAATTATGTTCATGTTGACGGACTCACAATCAACGACGCTGAGCGGGTGATCGAGAAAAGGCTGGAGGAGGGCGGGTTCATCCGCAATCCGCATGTGCAGCTTTTTGTAGATGAGTCTGCATCGAACGGCGCCAGCGTGTTAGGAGAAGTGGTGAAGCCGGGAGTGTATCCGGTGATGGGTGAACAAACGCTGTTCAGTATCGTTTCTGCTGCCGGCGGGCTAAGCGACAAAGCCGGAAAGAGCATCACGGTCACTCATCGGGACCATCCTGACAAGCCGGTCTCGGTCACAATTTCTCATAATCTTGAAGATCATGCGGATAGCAATATTCCGGTTTATGCGGGGGACACGATCATGGTACGCCGGGCCGATGTGATTTATGTTGTGGGAGAAGTGAACCACCCCAGCGGCTTTCTGATGGACAACAACCACCTCACCGTGCTGCAGGCGATTGCACTGGCCGGGGGGACGGCGCAGTATGCGAAGTTGAACGACGTGAGAATTCTTCGCAAAGGACCTGAAGGCGTGAGTGAAGTCCCGGTACAGCTTAAGAAGATGTTACAGGCAAAGACGAGCGATGTTCCGTTGCAGGCGGAAGACATTCTGTTTGTGCCCACCAGCGCCAAGAAGATCATAAGCGGCAAAACGGCTGAGGCAGTGATGCAAATGGCAACCGCAGCCAGCATTGTCGCGATCAGGCCGTAGCTACGCGGCAGCAGCGTTTTTCATTACTGACTTTTCTTTCACGAAGGCGCTCAACACTTCGAGATAGTCGACCGCGGTTTTCTGCCGCGACAGCCTTTGCACGATATACTCGCGCCCGTTACGGCCCAGCGCATCTCTCAATGCGTCGTCCTGTTTCAACTGAAGAATGGCGTCGCAGAGTGCGTCGGAATTGCACGGCTCAATATTGACTCCGGCGTTGGCGGATTCCAGAATCTGCTGGGCCTGTCCCTTCACTCCCAGGACCACAGGCCGCGCGCAGGACATGAATTCCAACATCTTGGTAGGAATCACGGTCTCGAAGACTTCGGATTTCTTGAGCAGCACCAGGCAAATGTCGGAGGCACAGATATATGCAGGAATTCTTTCCCGCGGTTGCTGGGGCACAAAACAAACATTGCCCAGACCTCCGGATTTGGCCAGCGCTTGTACGCGCTCGCGGTCAGCGCCTTCACCAACCAGCATAAAAAGCACATCAGGGGCTTCGCCCTGCAAACGCGCGGCGGCCGAGAGCAAAGTTTCGAGGCCATGTGCAAGGCCAATGGTTCCGATGAAGGATGCGACGAATTTGCCATCGGCTCCTATTGCCGTGCGCAGTCCGGGATCGGCACGCCGAGGGTTGAACAGTGCGGTTTCGACTCCGTTCTGAACTACAGAAATCTTCGCTTCGGGTACATGCCAATCATTTATCAGGCGCTCACGGAACGCCGGCGTCACGACAACGACGTGATCGGCTTGACGATATAGGAATCCGGCAAGCTTTCCGATGGCGCGGTGAATGAGTGAATTCGCATTACCGACTCCGACTGCGGCAAGCGACTCCGGCCAAAGATCTCGAATTTCCAAGACAAACGGAACACGCTTCAGCCTGGCAATCCACCAGCCTGCGACTCCGACGAGAAGCTGCGGCGAGGTTGCGATCACGACATCAGGACGCTTGAGAAAGGAGCCGAGAAGAGAAGCCGATACGCAAAACGAACTGTAGTTCAGAATTCGCTCGTACGGTTTGCGATTGGGGAAGGGCAGCAGCCAGGTACGAACGATGCTGACGTCATCGACCTGCTCGCGGAAGACTCCGCGGCGAAAATGCTTTCGATACTCCGTCCTAACCTTACCGTCAGGATGATTGGGAAAGCCGGTCAATACGGTCACTTCGTGCCCGGCCTCGACCCAATGGCGCGAGAGCTCCGACACGCGCGCCGCGGGGGCGCCCATCTCTGGCGGAAAATATTGCGAGATGTAGAGAATATTCAGTGCGGCCTCAGTAATAACAGAGTTTGAATGCGCCTTTGTAACAGAGAGCGCGGGTGCGCTTGGAGCGACTGCGAGCGTAAGCCTGCCAGCGATCGGCATAGTCTCCGAAGGTAGCTTCTCCGGTCAGCCGCTGCATGACTCGCAACTGCGTGATGTGAAGACGGTGATAAAACGGACTGGCGATCATTGGCAGCCGCGTTCCAGATTGCTCATAGAGCGACCAGAAACCCAGGTCGTAACGATCAAGACTAGAGACGAGCGTCCTGACCGATTGCTCAAACAACGTCTTGGCCTGAAGCGATCCGGTGGCAAGGAAGTAATCGTACACACCCCATGCTGCCCAGATGAAGCCGTTCAGAATGTGAGTCGGCGGTGAAACAACATACTCTTCGAACCAGAGATTGTCATCTGCATCGGTAAAAGCTACACCGCCTTGACCTGTGCTAACGAGAAAACTCTGAAAGGCACGCTCGGCAGAGTTTAGATATTTTTCATCCCTCGTTTCAGCGTGTGCACGCACCAGCAGCGAGATACCCTGGCCTTGCGCGAGTCCCGAAAACCACGGCGCGCGGAGGGTGCTGCGGTATTCCCAATCGAAGTAGTGGTTCCAGACGGCAATTCCGTAAACGTTAGGCTCGAGATGCTGACAGAGCCAATCGCTTGCTTTCAGAAAATTATTGCGTCCAGCAGCATCTCCACTTCGACTAAACAGATTGAAGTTGCCCAGGCCCCATTGCGCAATCGCGATCGGGTTATATTGCAGACCGATAACGCCGCGGTAGTTGAGCATTGGTATGCCGCTAACATCCGTGAGACTGTAGCGCGCTTTTTCGTCGAAGTTCATGTAGTACTCGCCTAATGCGTTGGGCGTTGCATCCGAATTAAGCTCGGTTGAATCGTGCCAGAAATTAAGCTGGCTCTGGCTCCGCAGAAGATACGCGCTGGCAATTCGTCGAAGATATTGCAGACGACCGAGACCTGACATGTGGTGATTGGCTGGCCCGACTATAGCATCCAAAACTGCGCTAACCGGGAATCGGAACCTGATCTATTAAGGGAAGATTCTAGGTTTCCTCGAGGACTCTAAATTCTCGAGGTCCGCCAGATCGTAGTTTCGAGATCAGTGCCGCTTACCGCGATCGTAGTTGCGGCGAGCAGGTCGGTATTGTTAATACCATCCGGCAGGAACGCGTTGCCGTACTGAAAAAGTTTCATCGGCCATCGGTCTTTGTGCCACTTCGCGATGGCCTTCCATTTCGAGCGGTAGGAACCGCCAAAGAGACCTACCTCGCCCCTTGGATTCACGTTACTGGGTTCCGCCATGCTAGAAAAAAATATTCCTGTGCAATTTTGACAACCATGTATCGAGGAACTGGGAAGCTTTCCGAGGTTTTCGATCCGGCCGCTGCGGTCCATAAACTTGACGTAGTTCTGTTCGAGCGGCGTATCGGTTGCGAAGAACAGTCCGGATTCGGTGACCACTGCGGCCACGGCCCGAGCCTGCTGGTTGCCCGAGACAACCTCATCTATCGTCCGGAAGTCGAGCGACGCACACAAAATGCGGCATTCCGAACCATAGTCTCCGGTGAAAATCCACAAGCAATTTTCCCAGCGGTCATAAAGGATGTTGTGAATGTGGCGAATGGAACGCCTAGGAAATGTGCATGCGATGTTCCACGCCAGCCCGGCGTCGTCGGAGGCGTAGATGTGAACTTCGTCGCGTTGAGAATTATCGAAATATTCGCCCCACAGAACGGTGCCATCAAGCGTTGCGGTAATGTGCAACGGGCGGGTGCCGCGGGAGATGCGGTGCGAGATTCTAAATTCGCTGTCATCCCGAGGCATCGTAACAATCGCGCCAGGAACAGCGGCAATCAAATTTCCCGATGAATGTACCGCAAGCGCATGGAAGCCATCGCGCACCAGTCGATAGCTCAGCGAGTTCAGCGAAGTCAGACGCCTCCACGACGATGGATTAAATCGTGCAATAACGCGCCAGTTGATTGTTCCCGCTTTCGGATGCGAGGCGAGAAGTGTATACCCACGCGAGGCGTAAAGCGTTTCATGGTCCCAGGCCAGCACCCGCAGGTCTTGGAATGAAGCGATCTTCTCAGCACCGATCTGCTGTGGCCCGGCAGTGACGGGAGCTGGTTGCGTCGCCATTTAGTTCTCGGATTTCAAGGCAACGAACGGCCCGATTGCGATGGCATCCATTTTTGTTCGCTGAAAACAACTCACCGCCTCTTCGGGAGCACACACGATTGGTTCGTTCTCATTGAAACTGGTGTTGAGAATGACCGGAATGCCACTTTTGCGCTCAAAGGCACGGATCAGATCGTAATACAACGGGTTCTCATCACGAGCCACGCTTTGGAGGCGCCCGGTGTCGTCCACATGATTGACAGCGCAGAGCTGTTCACGCTTGTTTGGTCGGATTTTGTAAACGTGCAGCATGAACGGCGAAGGATGATCGTGTTCGAAATATTCGGCCTGGCGTTCCTCAAGAATCGAAGGCGCAAATGGCCGGAACCATTCGCGCCGCTTGATACGGGCATTGAGCACATCTTTCATGTTCGGCAGGCCGGGATGCGCAACGATTGATCGGTTGCCCAGAGCGCGGGGCCCCCACTCCATCCTTCCCTGAAACCAGCCAACCACGTCCCCGGCGGCAATTCGGTCCGCCACCGTATCAAGAAGCGGCCCACGATCAAGCTTCTGGTACCTCAAACCTGCACTCTTGAGCGAAGCCTCTATCTCCGAATCGGCGTACTCGGGCCCCAGGTAGGAATTCTTCATCACGAAATTGCGCGGATATCCAAGCACAGAATGGTAGGTGTGCAACGCAGCGCCGATGGCCAGGCCTTCGTCGCCGGCAGCGGGCTGAATCCATGTCTTGCGAAAGGGGGTTCGGGAGAACAGTTTGCCGTTGGCCACGCTGTTGAGCGCGCACCCGCCGGCCATCGCGAGATTCGGCAATGGCACCCGGTTATGCAACTCATGCAATAGATGGAAGAAAACTTCCTCGAAGCAGTGCTGCATGGCGTACGCAAGGTCCATGTCGCGCTGCGTGATCTCCGATTCGGGATCGCGAGGCGGTCCGAACAATTCAGCCATTCTGCCTGAGAAATGCCGCGCCAACTCGACTGTGCCGTCAGGCTTGATCTGCATGCCTTCGTTGCTGCCGAGCGGCTTGAAGTATTCAAGATCGAGTTGGAATCCTGAGGCGCTGGTCATCAGCAGGTCGCGAACCTGGCTCACGTATGTGTCCTTGCCATAGGGAGCAAGGCCCATAACTTTGCCTTCATCGCCGTATTTGTTGTAGCCGATAAACTCGCAAATCATGGTGTAGAAGCTGCCGAGTGAGTGCGGAAGGAATACGCGGTCGAGCACCTGAATGTCATTGCCCTGGCAGCGCGCCATCATCGTGGAAACGAAGTCGCCGGAGCCGTCGTAGCTGAACCCGGCCGCCTGCTCCCAGGGCGAACAGTAGTAGGCGCTGGCAACGTGCGCGATGTGGTGCTCGAGATGATGCACCCTGAAGCGCAGCGCTGCGGGATCGCTTTGAAGGTTGGTGGCAATCAGCTCACGAATGTCACTCATCTGCTGTTTGCGCTGGCGGAGCTTGACAAAGTTCAGCAGTTTGGCGGGATTGGCAAAGGCGTAACGGATCTTCTGAGAGAGATTGGCATCGCTGTCTTGGCCGACGGCAATGTGATCAACCTCGCCGATCTTCGCTCCGGCAGCCTTGAGGCATGCCTGAACCGCAAGCGACGGAAATCCGGCGTAGTGCTTGATCCGATTAAGCCGCTCTTCTGCGATGGCAAACAAAACTTTGCCGTCCTGCACGATTGCCGCCGAAGCGTCGGCGTGAAACATGTTCAAACCCAGAATCAACATAGCGGACGTGTCCTTTTCAATGCACGGTCATGAGACGAGCGGCGCCGCAAGCATCTCAGGACTTTCACGCCGAACTCGCTCTTCCCGGCCAGAGCGGAGCGATTCAGCAATGCGAATCGTAGCTAAAGTTGTGGTGGCAATCTGATCGAATGGTATGGGTCCAGGCGCGCCGCTTTGAATCGAGTCAGCGAACGCCTGCCACTCGGCAGCGTGTCCCTTGTCCTGGGTTAGCGGCGATCGAAAGGTTTTCTTTTTTCCGTGACGAACCAGATCCAGCCGTCGAAAATCGTCGAGCACTGCGACACGGCCTCCGCCGAAAGCCTCGACCCGCTCTTTCGAATACGCGCGATCCCCGTTGCATGCGTAATGAATCGTACCCACAGAGCCATCGCCGAACTCCAGCGAGATTACGGCATTCTGATCGTCCGCCGACGAAAAACCACTCGCGTACACATTCACGGGCGCCGCGCCGCACAGGAACGAAAGGAAATCTACGAAATGACAGACTTCGCCGATGATTCTGCCACCTTGCTCGGAGTCATTGATCCAATGATCCTTGGGCAACGCTCCTGCGTTGACGCGATAGTGCATGATGAGCGGAGACGCGCACTGGCCTAGAAAGGCCTTCATTTGCCGTGCCATCGGGGCAAACCTGCGATTGAAGCCGACCATCAACTCAAGGCCATTGGCCCGACTGTAAGCTTCGCGAATGGTTTCCAGCTCCTCTTCGGTGATGCACAACGGTTTTTCGCAGAAGACGTGCTTGCCGGATTCGAGCGCCCGCACAACTTGCTGGGCGTGAAGATGATGGCGAGTTGCGATCACGATCGTGTTGATCGAAGAATCGGAATAGATTTCGTCTTCGTGAGTGGTGCAGAATTCGAACTGGAATTTGCCGGCGGCGGAACGCGCTCGCGATCCGCTGGAGGCACAAAGTCCGATCAGCCGCGCGTGCGACACGCGTTTAATGGCGGGAATCAGCACGCCTTGAGCAAACTTGCCTGCACCAAGAACGCCAATTCTCAAATCTCCGGACATTGGCCGTGGCCGATTTCGCGTCATGATCTCCAAACGCTTATTCCCGATGCTGGAATCGCGCTCCGGATAACGAATCAACACTCCCAGGTAAGGCTGCGATTGTTTGCCCGTGATCAGTTCGTAAGCGGAGATTGCATCCTCGATATCGAATTTGTGCGTGATCAACGGCTTGAGATCGAGCTTGCGATCGGCCAGCAACTGCAGAAACGACTCCATGTTGCGCGTTTCCGTCCAGCGCACGTAACCAATGGGGTAGTCGCGACCCTTCTGTTCGTAGGCTTCGTCGTAGCGGCCGGGACCGTACGAGCGCGAAACCCGGAAATCAACCTCTTTTTCGTAGTAAAGCTTCCGCTGCAGTTCCATTCCGACGGTGCCGACCGCGACAACCTTGCCGCGATCTCTAACTACTTGCGACGCAAGATTCACGGGTGCGCTGCTTGTGGTCTCGGCGGTGATCAAAACAGAATCGACGCCATTGCCGCCGGAATGGGCAAGACAAAGGTCGAGGAATTCGGCATCCGAAGCGGCCCCAGCAAGTGCACCTGTCCGAGCAGCGAGTTCGGCGCGACTCTGGACCAGATCCATTGCTATGACGCGGCATCCCGCTGCGGCCAGCACCTGTACCGTGATTTGTCCGAGCAGGCCGACGCCGATCACGCCAACGATCTCACCGAGTTTCGCGGCGGCGGTGCGAACCCCGTGAATGGCCACAGCGCCGAGGGTAGTGAAGGCAGCGCTTTCGAAGTCGACGGCGGCAGAGGGGATTCTGGCGACGAGCAACCTGGGAACACAGGCGCATTCAGCATGCACCGCGAAGTTTGCGCCAGCGCTGGCGACGCGGTCTCCCGGTTTAAGGTCGCCGACGCCTTCGCCGACTTCGATCACCGTGCCGGCGCTGCTGTAGCCGACGGACTGTGGCTGATCGAGGCGGCTGCGCACGGCTGAAACAGCCGATAGCACTCCGTCACGGCGCACTTTCGCAAACACGTCGCGGACCAGGTCGGGGCGAGACTTCGCTTTTTGCAGAAGGCTCTTGGAAGCGAAGTCGGACGAGGCGCGTTCTGTTCCCGCTGAAACCAGCGAGACCGCCACTCGAACTAAAACACATCCCGGCAGCACGCGAGGCGCCGGAACATCAGCTACTTCAAGCCTCCCGGTTCGCGCGTTTTGCAGCACCTGCTTCATGCGATCGTGGCCTGCGCAGTTTCACATTCTTGCCAACGGGGCGAGCCGTCGAGGAAGTTCTGCATCCACAACTCCAGCGTCAGGAACTGCCAGATTTGCATTGCCCAATCCTGGCGGCTGTTGCGATGTTCCGAAATCAGTTGCTGAATCTTCTCCGGGCGAAATAGACCGCGGCTGCGAATTCTTTCGGGCGAAAGTAGGTCGTCGGTCAACTCGCGAAGATCATTTGCCAACCAATAGTCAGTGGGCGCGGCAAATCCAGCCTTCGGTTGTCGCAACACTTCTTCCGGAAGCACCCCGCGCATCGCTTTGCGGAAAATATGCTTGGTCGTGGGAAACAGACGCCCTTTCAACTTCAAATGCGGGGGAACGTTCCAAGCGACGAATTCGGCGAGTTCGCGATTGAGAAACGGAACGCGCACCTCAACCGAACAGGCCATGCTCATCTTGTCGTTGTAAGTGAGGTTGAGGCTGGTCATAAAAATCTTGGTGTCCAGATAGAGCATCTGGTTGAGGAAGTCAGCGTGGTCAACGGTGTCGAAATTGTCGAGGTGGCGGCAACTGGACTCGTAGTCCGCAACCTGACCGCGCAAGTCACGCGTGTAAACACCCGAACGCTGGTCGGGGTCGAGATAAGTGCAATTTGCGATAAATCTGCTGCGTGGATCCAAGGCTGCGCTGCGCAGCATCTTCCTGATGAGCCGCATTGGTCCTTTGAACCTTGAACCGCGGAGGTTCGGGATCCCGGCAGAAACGTTCCGCGCAAAACCGGTCAACGCACGTGGCGCCATGGAGTACAGACGCGCCCATGAATCCGCGGCGTACTTGCGATAGCCGGCAAACAATTCGTCGCCGCCAACGCCGGAGAGCAGCACGGTCACGTCTTTGCTCGCCTCTTTGCAAACCAAATACGCAGCCAGGATTGCGGGGTCGGCGGTAGGCTCGTCCAAGTGCCAGCAGAGCCTGGGCAGGAGATCTGCAACATCGGGCTCGACTACGATCTGCCGGTTCTCGCAACCTAACTCCCTGGCTAGACGAGATGCAACCGCAGGATCATCGAGTGCGTTTTCGCCTTTGCGATATTTCTCGGGGAATGTGATCGTATAAGTCCGGAGCGGGCGCTTCGCAGTTTTCGCCATCATTGCGACGATGCTGGAGGAATCGAGACCCGCGCTGAGAAACGCGCCCAGCGGAACATCGCTAACCATCTGCTGCTCCACCGAATACCGAAAGCGTTCGCGGATTTCGTGCGCCAGATTCTCCTCTGACAAACCGAATTCGTGATCCGCCGGCGGGAAACTCAGGTCCCAGTACTGCGAAATCTTTAGCTCGCCATCTCGGAATAATGCACTATGCCCTGCAGGAAGTTTGAGAATCCCCTGGAATAGGGTCTTCGGGTCAGGCACCCACAGGAACGTCAGATATTGGTCCAAAGCTTGCAAATCAATTGCAGCGTCAATTTCAGGAACTTCGAGCAGGGCCTTGGCTTCGGAAGCGAAGGCCAGTCGACTTCCACGCAGGGTGTAATAAAACGGCTTGATTCCGAAGTGGTCGCGGGCCATGAACACAACTGGCGTAGCCGCGCGCAAATCACAGATCGCGAAAGCGAACATGCCGTTCAGCCGGGTAACGCAATCAGGCCCCAATTCTTCGTAGAGATGGACAATGACTTCGGTATCAGCGTTGGAGGCGAAACGATGGCCTTTGCCTTCGAGTTCCCGGCGCAAGTCGGCGAAGTTGTAAATTTCGCCGTTGTAGGTGATCCACACGGTGCCGTCTTCGTTTGACATAGGCATGTGCCCGTCAGACGAGAGATCGAGAATCGAAAGGCGGCGACTGCCCAGGCCGAAGTAAGAACCATCAGGAGATCGATGGTCCCACACGCCGCTGTCATCGGGGCCGCGATGCGACTGCAATGCGGTCATGCGGGCCAGCGTCTCGCGATTTCCCCAATTGACTAAGCCGCTAATTCCACACATGGTCTAGGAACCGGCCGCCCGGCGTTCGTACATTTTTGCTTTGGTGTGGAACATCTGCACCGCCTGAAAGAGGCAGTAAATGAGTCCGGGCGTTCGGTCCAGAAACCCGAGCCGAAAAAAATAGCGATAGCAGAACAACGCCGCCGGCGATCCTGGAACCCGGAAGAAAGCCCTTTTAATCCAGCGCCGCCTCTGGGCCTGGTTGCCAAACAAGTCCGGCTTCAATTCTGTCGAAGCTCGGCCCGATTCTGTGAGAACGCGCGACTCCCAGTTGGAATACTGATCGTGTTTGCGAATGTAGCGCGACAAAGAGTCGACATTCCTATGCACCAGAGGGTTGCGTAGTGAGCCCGTACGACCAGTGACGACGACGTGCTCATGGACTTCCATGTCGCACATGGAATTGTCCTGGTCCTGCAGCCTGCACTCGAAGCGACCTTGCCCACAACGAAACAGCGAGAGCTTGCTGAAACCTGCACCGCAGTGGCGCAACCGGCGTCCAAGGAAATGCATTTGCAGCCTGAGGTAATAACCTTCGAAACGGGAATCGTTGATCGCCTCTCGTATCTCATTCGCCAGCGCCGGCGTGACGATTTCGTCGGCATCAAGCAGAAGCACCCAATCAAAAGCCAAAGGAAGACTTTCGAGCGCCCATTGGCGTTTCTTGGGCCAGCCCCCGGGGTAATGGAATTGGACGACCTTAGCCCCGTGCGATCCCGCAATCTCTGCCGTAGCGTCATCACTCTGAGAATCGACAACGTAGATTTCTCCGGCGCCGCGCAGCGCATTCAAACAGCGCGGCAGATTTGCTGACTCATTTTTGACCGGGATGATAACGCTGAGAGGAAGGGTTACGTGTTCCGAGTCTCGGTTGACAGCATCAAGGGGCGCCACTTGACTGGGCAAGGGCGTACTTATGTCGAGAATCTCGGCCACATTTTGCATGAGGACGCTGCCGCTGCCGCAATCTTACTCGAAGGCATACAGCGGAAAACGTCGTGGGGAGTGTACAAGTTTGTTACTCAAGAGAGGTTAGCTGTCGGTAAAAACCTGGTTTCGCTCACACCAGCGTTGCAGCACATGCAATGACCACGGACGTGACCATGAGGTGCGTCCGTGCTGGAAATCATTCCACACTTGTAACGCAGCATCCGGGCTGATTGCGCCTTGGAGGGGTCCATCGGCGATGCGTGAGATGCTCTGCGCAACCTCATCCCGCATCTGATTTCGCAGCCAGCGTTCGAATGGAAACGTGAATCCCTGTTTCTTGCGATAGATGATCTGCTCCGGCAGTTCTGAACGGACGGCGCCCACCAACAGCGGCTTGGGAGTTGTTCGACTCAGTTTTTGCGAGCCCGGAATGGAGAAGAGCGTCTCCGCGAGGCGATGATCGATCAAGGGAACTCTGAGTTCCAGACCATGAGCCATGCTCATGACATCTGCGTCACGCAACAACGTATTGAGCATGTAGCAGCGAGATTCCAGGTAAGAAACTCGGTTAATGGGATCCATCTGCACGGTTTCCACCAGTGCCTGCCGCAAGGGCGACTGGGCATGGCTTAATTTCTGGTCCCGAAACAGCTGGCGGGTCTGCGCGGGAGTGAAAAGCGCACGCGACAGGAAATAAGGATGAATCAGATTTCCATTTTCCGATGCCAACGCATGCAACTTCCGTCTCGGGTCGGAGTGTGTCAACCGACCGAGTACGAGATCAGCAATGCTGGCTCGTCCCGGAACATGGTTCCAGAAGCGCAGAAGCGGTTCCATGCGGGGAACGCTCCGAAAGCTACTATAGCCGCAGAAGAGTTCGTCGCCCCCCAAACCAGAAAGCACAACTTGGATTCCCGCGCTGCGAGCGGTCTTGCAGATCAGGTAGGTGTTCAGACCATCAATCGTAGGCTGATCCATGGCATCGATCGCTTCATTCGACAACGCGAGGCCATCCTCCGCCGGGCAAAGAATTTCGTGATGATCGGTTTTGAAATGCTGGGCGACCAGCCGAGAAGAATCAGCTTCGTTGTACTCCCGCTCGCGAAAAACAACCGAGAATGTTGTCGGGCGTTGCGCCCGGCTGAGCACGGCAGTTATTGCGCTTGAATCAATCCCTCCTGAAAGGAAAACTCCGATGGGAACGTCGCTCACAGTCTGCATGCGAACGCTCTCGTCAACGGCGGCGCTCACTTGATCCTGAATGTCCTGCATGCCGCGATCGGTTGTTGTCGCGGGCACACTCCAATAACGTTTCGTTGAAAACCGCCCGCTCTGCCACACCAGGTAATGCCCTGCTTCAAGAGCCAGGACGCCTTCAACCACGGTTTGCGGGTCGTAAACGGACCCTAAGCTGAGGAAAGTAGCCAGACCGTTGCTGTTCAGTTTCCTGTGAACCAGGCCCGTACCCAGGAGGGTTCGGATCTCCGATGCGAAAATGAAGTGCCCACTCGGTGCACAGTAGTAGAGCGGCTTGACGCCCATCTGATCGCGAGCAAGGAAGAGGCTTGCATTTCGTGCGTCCCAGATTGCGAAGGCAAATATACCCCGCAAATATTGCAGACAGTCCTTACCCCAGAGGGCATAAGCGTTCAACAAAACTTCAGTGTCGCTTCTGCTGCGGAATCCGAAGCCCTTTGACGCGAGCTCCGCGCGAAGTTCGCGAAAGTTATAAATTTCTCCGTTAAACACGGTCCAGTTCCCGGTCTGTGGGTCGTGCATGGGCTGATGGCCGAGAGGAGAAAGATCGAGGATGGAGAGCCGCCGGTGGCCGAGGCCGATTTCGACCGGTTCGGCGGATTGCCCGCGCAGGACCACCGAACCGGAATCATCGGGTCCGCGATGGGTAAGCGAAGCGGTCGCCTGACGCAAAATCTCAGGATCGAGTCGGGTTTGAAGCGAGAGAATTCCGACGACACCGCACATGAACGATCAAGCCTCACTGCCAACATCTCAGATTTTGGGTACTAGGGGGATAACCTTCTTTGCTCAGGCCGCACTGATAGCGCGCGCTTCCGATTGCCGCGGCCTCAATTCGGCGAGAAGTTCCTGCGCCAGCGTCAACAACTGGGCAACGTGCAATTCCCAGCTGTACACCTCACAGCGCTCGAGGCCGCGGATGCGCATGGCTCGGCGATCATCCGGAGAAACTGCAAGTCGAGACAACTGGGCTGCAAGTGCATCGGCAGAGAAAGCGGGGAAATATTGTGCCGCATCTCCGCAGATTTCACGGTGGACGGGCAGGTCCGAAGCGACGACTGGCAAACCGGTCGCCATAGCTTCTACCAGCGGATGCGCGAAGGTTTCCGTGTAAGCGGCGGTCACGAATAGATCGCAGGATTTGTAAACATGATGCAGATGCTCGTAGGACACCGAGCCAAGTTCCACGACCTGGCCTCGAATCCCAAGTTCGTCGATTAACCTGGCCGCAGAATGCGGATTATAAGCGCCAGGCGTTTTTTGTTTTTGCAGTTCGCAAGTAAGGAATAAGCGCACAGGCGGCGCACCGGGCTGCTTGCCCATGAGCGCGATCGCGCGCAGGACGGTCTCGAAGTTTCGGTAGTAATTGTAGTGGCTAACCAGCAGCACACGGAGGGTGCCGGCAGGACACTGAAGTCTGCGGATAATCTCTCCTGATAGTGGAACCAGGCTGCCAACAAAAATCCGCTGATCAAAGCCATGATGCACGCCAAGAACAGGCTTGCCCGCCCATTTCTCCAATTCGCCGGCGAATGCTTTGCTGGGTGCGACCGTGCGGTTGGCCCAATGGATCGATCTCCGGGCTAATAATGCCTTGAGCTTAGTATCGAGCCACATGCGGTACTCGCCGCGACGAATGAGATCGGCGAAAAAATCAGGGCTTGTGTAAAGCGAATTGCGGCTGAGCAAGATTTGCGGAACAGGAGACCGCCGCAGAGCGAAATTACCGGCGGAAATCAGCAAGTCAGCCCGGCAGTTCCGAATGACTCTCGGAAGCTGGGTTTGCTCAAGCCAATAGCGCCGAGCCGAGCCGCCTTCAAGGGGCAATCGCAGCAATTCAACATTCTCGTGGAACTCAGGCCCAGCTTCGAATCCCGGACTGACCAGTACCGTGGTGCGCAGGCCCTGCCTTTTTGATAAATGTGGAAGAACATTTCGCAGATAGGTCAGTCCGCCGCCTGCGCTAGCGCCCATTCCGTTGAGAAAAATGTGCATCATTGACCCGAGGCCGCAGCTTCGGCGAATCGGGAAGGCATTGGAACAACTATGTCCGGTGCATAAACCAACGCAGATTGTGGCAGCACGTCAACCATGATGAACGCGATGGCCCAGAAAAAAACGCAAAGGTAATAGCCCACGGCGAACATCCAGTCTTCGAACATGGCGTGAAACAGCCCGGCTGCGACGATCGCTGCCGCGGGCACCGCGGCTGAAAATACGTTCCCAGTGCGTCGAAGCCAGGTAAAAACCCGTGCAGCATTGACCGCCGTGAGCGCAACCAGGAAGTAAAAAGGAAGCACACCCAATAACCCCGTCCACTCTGCGATTGCAAGATAGCTATTTCCATGCTCGCGCTGAACCCATGAATCGGTGTGGTTTTCAGCATAATGCAGCCTGGTGAGGTCACCTGAGATCAAGCTGGTGCCAAATCCAGTGCCGAACCAGGGATTCTGCTGAATCGAGGTCCAAGTCTGTTGCCATACGCTCTGCCTGGATCCAAAAATTCCTGCAGTCCTGTGTCCTTTGTAAAGGAAGGCGGATTGGATCGACGCTGAAGTATCTATATCAGGCCCGTGCGCGGAATGCGGTACAAAGGCGACCGCGCAAGCGGCAAGCACCAAAGCTGCGGCAAGACTCTTCATCATGAACCGGTAACGCCTTAAAGAAACAGAGAGCAGCAGAGATGCGACGATGGCCGCCCCTATACCCGCCCTGGCGAAGCTGCTCATCAACAGCAGAGACGCGATTACAAGTTCCGATCCCAGGCGGATGCGCTGAAGGGGTGTTTCAGCGATCAAGACGCCCCATAAGAGCATGGGAACGACAACGACACCCATCACCGCCCCCAGCGAATTGGGATTTCCCAAGAACTCAGACCGTAAAACCAGGTAACAGACGGCGGTGATCCACAACAAGACTTCGCAACCCAACAGCACTCGACGGAAGAAGTGTTCCGGCCGGAAGGTGGGCACCGCCACGCGTGCTCCCGATGCCGCATACAAAAACAGAAGCAACAAGCTGGCAGCTTTCAGACGCGATTCGGCTGGATATTGCGAGACAAATGCAGACGTTGCCGCTGAAAGTACGCAGAAAAAAGCGAGGAGATGGAACGTCCCGAACCGGTAGTTGCCGTCTCTTAAATAGACAGGCAGTCCGACAGCAGCGGCAATCCCAAGCACGGCCCATCTGCCTTGCAGAAACGCGCCCTGCGTCGGTAAATGAGCACCCGCCATGAGAAATACTGCGATCAGAAGAGCAAAGAACACCTGCTTATATTTGAACACCGCTGCCAACATCAACTCCGCAGCGATGAGAATTGCCAAGTCGGAAGCGCTCGCCAGGTAGTCCGAATGTTCGACGAGAAGGAACACGATGATGAGCACGGCTGCAGCGAGAATCAGAATTGTATTTCTGGCGTTGTCAGTCATGACACTCCATGGCGTGTGCAGCTCTGACCATTCCCGACGCCCACGCGTCCGGAGAATATTGGAGAATCATGGTCTCACTCTCGGCAGACATGCCGTCCCGCAGTACTGGATCGCAAGCGATCTCAAGCATGGCATGGCAAAGCTGAGAATCATTGCCAGGATCCACGACACGGCCATTGCTCTGGACCAATTCAGCGGCGCATCCCGCGACATTGGTGCAGATCACAGGAAGGCCACACGCCATGGCCTCGTTTACAACCAGCCCCCAGGTGTCGGTATAGGTCGGAAGAACCAGGCACTCGGCCAGGCCGTAGTAGGGCGCCAAATCGTTGCGGTCAACGAATCCGGCAAAGTGGATCATTCCCGGATAAACGTCTCGGGCCAGAACCTCGAGTTCCGCGCGGAGCGGACCGTCTCCAACAAACACAAGGCCGATCTGCTCGCGCAAGTTCGCCGGTAAGCGGCGATATGCGGCCAGAAGATCCAACACTCCCTTTTCGCGCACCAGCCTGCCGACGAATAAGAAATATCTTGCAGGCAAGGCCATCTGATTACGCGCCCGCGCCGCCTCTATACGCGATTTTCGTCCTATCTCTGAAAATAAACTGATGTCCACGGCATTACGTGCGATAAAGATGCTCTTGGCCGGCACGCCCATCTGCTCGAGGTAATCAAGCGCGGACTTTCCCGGAACCACGAACGCGTCACATTGGCGAAAGAACATTTTCTTCAAGGATTCCACCAGCGTGCGCTGACCGCGATGGTCGCGGGCTGTACTCTCTGACCAAAGCAGAAATTGCACACGATTGCGATTGGCCCAATGCATCGCCTGCCATGATGCAAGATAGTTATAGCCGCCGCAGACGATGACATCAGGCGCCGCATTGCGGAGCGCTGTAGTGACGTTGTGATTAAGCAGAAGATTGTATCTTCCCATTCGTTTTCGCCACGAACGCAGCACTTCGTAGGAGAACTTTATTTCGTCCTCATACACCCGCCACTGGCGCATGGAGGCATCAGTTCGCGAGAGAAAAATGACGTGAAGGTGAATACTGTCCTGCCGCGCCAACGCGTTGAACACAGGGATGCGGTATGGCGCAATTATTTCTGTAATGATGACCACGCGGCGGCTCATTGTGCGCACTCGCGGTATAGTTGCACGAATCGCTGCGCCTGATGATGCAAGGTGTAGCCTTGCAGGACGGTGTCGCGGGCCGCGCGTCCGATGCGGCAACCGAAATCTTCGTTCAGCAAAATAACCCGTAGAGATTCAGCCAACTCCGCCTGATCACCGGGCGAAATAAGCAAGCCGTTCTTGCCGTGTTCGATAATTTCGTCGATTCCCTGACCGCGGCAGCCGATCGCAGGTTTCCCGGATGACATGGCTTCCAGATATACGCATCCCAAGCCTTCATAGCTACTGGGCAGCGCGAAAACTGCGCATCGCCTCATTGCCTGGGCCACGGCTTCCCTGCTTTGGCGGCCCAGAAAACTGACCCGCCCAGTTAGATCCAGAGCTTTCGCCAACTCGATAAGCCGCTCGCGCTCGCAACCATCACCGATAATTTCGAGACGAGAATTGGGAATTGATGCGCTCACATTGGCAAATGCGCTCAGCAACAATGCATGACCTTTGATTGGAATCAGATTTCCGACGCTGAGTACCGTGAAGGAAGCCGCTATCTGAGGAGGCGGCGAAAAAACGCTTGGGTCAACTCCGTTGTAGATCACGACGGCATTCGCCGCCAACTCAGCAGGCAGTTGTTGCCTCACCTTTTCGCTGACGCAAATGACAGCAGAGGCACGGCGATACACTTCCGCCGATTTCTCATAACACCGATTCGCCCATGCTCTGCCCACCTGCCGGGTAGAGAACGCGTCGAGCCCATGAACAGAAACGATGAAGGGGATCCCTAGTTCCCGGCTAAGGGCCGCTGCGGCTTGCCCGCATGGCAACGCGGCATGAGCGTGAATCAGATCAAAGGGTTTCTGCCGGTGCATTCCGCGAACGGCATTGCGCATTCTCGCCGCTAGAAAACCGCCCGCCGTAGGCAGGCCAAGGTTACCGGGTAACGCGAAGTAGCTTCGCCATTGAGATGAGACGCTCGATTCCAACGCAGAGAGCCGTTGCCTGTGGAACGGGTGGGCGGCCATCACTTCGTTAGCAATCCCCAGTTGTTCGGTGCACGCCAACGGCTCAGCGACAAAACAGCCTTGTGCCGGGTCCTGCGTGGAGGGATAAAAAGGCGTGAGTGTGAGGACCCGCAATGCACGGGTCGAGTCACTGATCGGCGTTTCGCTGCCGGGACTTGGCGTTTGAACACTGCTCATGACGCCTGCCTCGATGAACCGGCCTGGCCAATCTCGGCGAATGTTTGCTCCCACTTCTTAGTGATGAGGTCCCAATCGAAGCTTCGGCTGTGGCAGCGACCCGCATGGCCGAGCGTGCGTCTTAGGTGCTCGCTCCCGATCAGCGCTTCCACTCGGTTGAAGATTTCATCATCGGAAACCGCTTGATAGCCCGTGACTCCATGCAGCACGGTTTCCGGCGCGTACGAATTTCTGACGATCACAGGAAGCCCGCAGGCGGCGGCCTCAAGGATTACCTTGGGCGAGCCTTCCCACGCGGACGGAAAAAGGAAAATGTCGGCGTGCCGATACGCGTTTCTCAACTCTGAAGCATGGAGCGGGCCAAGAATGGCCACGTTTCTGAGATTTTCGCGCGCGACTCGCGACGCAAGTTCCGCTGCCATCGGTCCGTCTCCGGCGATCTGGAAATCAGCTTGCGGAAACCTGGCCGCAGCAGCAAGCAAGAACTGGGGCTGCTTAAACGGGCGCAATGAGCCCACAAACAATACCCGCGCCCGGCGGTTGGATGGTCGATCCCAGTCTGGAGAAAAAAAATGGGTATCTACTCCCGTCGGAATCACTTCACTCGGGAGTCCATATTCGCGTTGCAAACTGCTTTGGACACGCTTCGAGTTGCTGTACAAATAGTCGCACCGCAAAACCGTTTGTTCCCAGAGTTGGACGCTCTGCCGAGTAATCGTAGGCTCGTTGCGCAGGTCCGATTGGGATTCGATGGTTCCAATAGTGATACGGCGATCGCGCAACTTCTTGCGCACACTCTGATACCAGCGACTGGCGGGCGACGCCTTCATGTAGAAGAGGAGCGAGTGCTCACCCCACACGAATTCAGAAAGTATTTTGACTGTCTGCCTGCGCTGTGGAAGCTGGATCAATCGCGTGTTGGGTCGATTGATAATTCGGAGGTCAGGTTCGCCAAAGGCGAACATGCTGACGTGAAAATGATCTGGATCGAGCCGCGCAACAATTTCACGGCCATTGCCCATTTGCGCATTCAGCAGACCGGCGTCCGCGAAACTGTCCACGAGAATGCGGATCGGCTTCATCGCAGCGTGCACCGCAATGCCGGAGCCGGAATTATCGGAACTAGTTGGCGATGTTCGCGGTTGAATGCGCCCATTCTAGTCGAAGGTCGTGCAATTGCATCGCCTGGCGCCTGTCGAAATCCCGTGCCTTACGAGATTCCGCCACATGTTTGCGAGCGTACTCCAACAATTCGCGCCGAATTTGAATGCAAACGGTCGGGGGAAATGGTGATTTCTCGAGCGGATCTGATTCCAGATCGAAAAGCTGATCATTTCCGGATGAAAAATCAAGGACGAGTTTGTAAGTGCCCTTTCTGACGGCGAGAATTCTGGGCCCAAGACGCTTGCCCCGATGAAACGGATTGCTGCATCCATGCACGCATTCCGTAATCACAGGCCCGGTCAGAGGCTGATTTTTTTGCACGGCGCTCCAGCAACTGCGACCGCGGAAATCCGCCGGGGCTGGGACATCGAGAAGGTCAAGCAAAGTCGGGGCAAGATCAATCAGCCCAAAAGGCGCACCGACGGTCCTCGAGGTTTGCTCTGGAACGCGAAGCAGCAACGGAACATGCGACAGTTCTTCTGTCAGCTTGACGGGAGCATGAAATCGGCCGCCGTGCTCGAGAAATTCCTCGCCGTGGTCCGCGGTCACGGCCATCGCACACCTGTCCCACAGGTTCATCTCCACCAGGGTTTCCGTCAGACGCCGAATTTGCTGATCGGCCCAGCGGATGCCCGCGTCGTAAAGTTCGATGATTTGAGCACGCTTTTTCGCTAAGCGGGCAGCGCTTAGATCGTTTCGATTCCAATAGGCGTTCAGGTAACAGGCTTCGGAAGGAGAGGGCGCAGTGTTCCCCACAAGCTCGAGCGCTTCTGGCTTTGGAAAATACGGCGCGTGCGGATCCATCAGGTGCAGCCACAGAAAGAAAGGGCGGCCCAAATTTTCTTTCAACCACGCCGTGGCGTGGTCAACAATCACGTTGGCGGCGGGAAATCTGCGCATGACATCCAGCGAGATCGGCCGATCAGCCGCGCTCTGGCAATACTGAAAGTAGAGTTCGTCGTATGCTGCGCCGAAACCGGGCATTGCGTGGCATGCGCGCGACAGAACCTGGTTCGCGCGATTTCGCAGGCCGCCGCTCGGCGGCGCCACCTCGGCCGCGAACTCAGTCGAGCTGAGAAAATCGCGAAATGTATCAAATCCACGATGGAAACCAAATCTATCGGAAATATATGGGTTCCCGGCGGAAAATGCGGCGGTGGCGAACCCCGACTCCTGCAGCACAGAGGCGATGGTGTTCTCATCGGGTGCTATGCCGATCAAATCGCGCCCAAACGCCAATGCATGCCTGGACGCCAAAATCGCCGGCACAGAATAGTAGGTCGGCGCCCCTGCGACTATCGCATTGCGGAACACCACACTCTCAGCAGCGAGACAATCTAGAAACGGCGTCGTGGGACGCGCGTATGCCATAAAACCAACGTGATCGGCACGAAGACAATCGACGGTGATTAAGATCAGTGAGCGTGGGACTGGCACTAAAATGCCTCCCGGTGTGCCGATTGCGAAGTTGATTCACGCTGGTTGATTGTGATCTTTATCTTGGCGGCGTTGCTTTGAAAGGCTCCCTCAGTCACGATCCGGTAAAGGTCTTCGTCGTTTACGTAGAGCAATTCCGGGTACTTGCCTTCCAGGGCACTGAGCAACTTATCGAGCGCGGCGAGAGAACCTGACCGGAAGTCCTTCAACGTGGAATGGAAGTTGATGGAATGCACGGAAACGATTATGGGTAGTCCGTGCGACAGGCAGGCTGCGGCAATTTCCAGGTACTTTTCGATATCGAGTTCGCGATGGCTGGGCTCAAAATCGATCGACCGGTAGAGATGCAATAGGCCAAATTCGTCGAAATGAGGTCGCCGTAAGCCGTTGCCCGTCCCGTTTTGCACGACGCAGATGCCGTTTTCAGACCAGGCGCAATGTGTGTCGCGGTTAGAGCGAAAACCTGGGGCACAAGCTGATATCGGCTTTGTTCCGAAAAGATCAGTGAAGTACTGGCAAGTCTGTCTGACCAAATCGCGTTGCTGGTCAAGCGGCAGAAAACCTGCTTGCGGCTTCTCGGGATTGAGATATTCGTATCCCACCCATGGCATGCGCCAATAGATGTACGGGGTTTCGGCATCCCACAAAAGCTTGAGCAGGCGTGCGCGGTCTCTATTTTCGGAGAGCGCATTTTCGATTGCGACCGGATTGCAATGAGTAATGCCGTGCGGCGCGGGAAAAAAGACACCCTTCCCAATGCCATCCCGATAAGCTTCCCGCAAGCCTGGGCGCGACCACTTCCCTGGCAGGCCTTTTGCCAGCGGCAAGAGCCTCAGCTGTGCGAAATTTTCCTGGCGCATGTGAGCAAAATCGAGGTTCGCCGTGCAGGCGTTCATGACCAGACAGGCGGGTCGTCCGGTCGAATCACGATGCTGGGCAAGAATGGACGCCACAGCGTTTACGTCATCCGCGGTCTCCAACGTATAAAGGTCATATGGGCGCTCGCCCAGACGCAAACCCTGTGCGCGAAGGTAGTCGTATCCCTCGCGGTCACGGACGCCGACCCGACCCCAGTCGTCGCTCTGCAAAATCACCAGAGGGCACGAAAAAGCGAAGCCCTCCTGCTGTCTGCGGGGAGCTAATAGTTTTCGCAACGAGCTCAGCAAATTGGCTTCCTTCCAGGAATGCTCACCCTTCTATTTCGGATGCGCTCGCGATCACTTTATCGCCCTGACGCTGTAATTCACGGTAAAGGAGCCATCCCTGCACCCGGCTATTGCTTCGGCCAGCGCCGCCAACAGGTTGATCACCGGAAAAAGCGAACGGCCCAGCGCGAAGCGAACCGCATCGTAGTGTGCCGAAAAATGACACATTACCGCCACCGTCCTGAGAAACCCTGCAGCGCTGCCGCACTCGGGCAGCACCTCTACTTCAGAAAATTGACTGAAAAGTTGCCGCAGGGCCACCGGAAAAAACCGCCATCGGTCTTGTTCCGAATCCCGCGGAAAAATGCTGGGGGCACTCAAGAATAGGCTGCCTCCCGGGCGCAAGACACGATGGATCTCCTTTGCCAGCGCCGCTGGATCGGTTACATACTCGATCATCTGGGTGCAGATCACCACATCGAGCGAATCCTCGGCGAATGGCAACGATTCGGCATTTCCGAGGACGTTCACCAGCGCAGTTTGCCGAACGTCCAGGGACCAGTACTTATGCGAAAAAGGAATCAGTTCGCGATATGGCTGAATGCGGCCACCAATGTCCAACACCTTTACATCCTGCAAGTGCAACGCTTGGAACCAACGGCTGAAAATCCGCCGTCGGCTTCTCAGCACTATCCAGTTTGGATTTGAGATACCCGGATAGAGGCGTTCCCGCCCGGCACGCACCAAGTCGTGGATGCTCTCTGTCGGACGCAGCTCCGCGCAGATCTCAGATGTAGCCAAGCCCCTTTAGCCTTTCCTCAATGATCTTTTGCTCGTCTACGTCCATAGCAGTTGCGTCATCCCGCAGCAGTTCGGTCATGACAGCGAGCAAAAGCTCTTCAACATTTTCATAGCGGTGCCGGAATTTTTGCTCCGCTCTCAGGCAGAGTTCTTCCGGCAATGAAATAGTGCGGATGGTGCTCATGAAATGCCCACTCCATTCCGGCGAAGATTGACCCTGAGCTTCCCCCATGCGGCTTGCGCCAACCGGCGGTCATCACCGTTCAAACCAAAACTCACAAATGCGCCGAGAAAGACGGCGTAAGCGCAAAACAGACCTATTGCAGCGACAAGAAAAGCGGAGGACGCATGCAGCCGGAAGCGCAGTAACAGTACGACCAACCCTGACAGGAGTCCGGGCACGATAAGTTTCAAATACGACGAATCGTAGGGGAACAGTTTCAATCGCCGATACACTGCACGAAGTGACCATAGGTTAGTCATGGCGACGGCCACGGCGGCAGCGCAGGCGGCGCCACGAATTCCAAATCTCGGGACCAAGAGGACGCTCAACGTGATCATGAGCGCCGCATTGACCGCCTGAATCTTCACCATTTGATTTTGGTTACCGGACATCAACAGCAGGTATCCAACCGAACCCACCGCGCAATTCACTAACTGACCGATGGTTCCGATGATCAGCACGGTTGCGCCAGCTTCGAAGGCGGAGCCAAAAATTCCCATCAGAGGTCTGGCAAGAATCATGATGGTCAGAGCCAATGGAATGGTGAGCGCCAGGATCCATTTGGTTAGCGTGGCGTAGAGCCGCCGCAGCAGCGAGTGATCTCCGGTGGCGTGCAACTCGGCAATGCCGGGCGAGAATATCTGATTCACGGATTGCAGGGCGACCGGCACGAATCCCACCAGCGCCATTGCGACGGCATAAATGCCAACCTGAGTTGCGCTCAGATAATAGCCGAGTACGATCTTGTCGGCCTGGCTGAGGACGAACTCAACACCGGCGATGGCAAAAGCTGCGGCTGAGAATGCCGCCACTTCCTTTTCGATCCGCGGAAACGCAACGGAGTGGCGCGCCTCGAGTGGAGTCATCTTGAAAACATAGATCGCAAGCAGCGCCAGAACAAGGAAGGCGCTGATAACTTGTGCCGTCAGATACCCCGTCAAACCCAGCCCCAGACTGATGAAACCAACAGCAAACAGCATGTTGGCCGGAGTTCCTATGAAATGCGTAATTAGTGTCCTGCGGGACACGTCCTGATACCCAGCCATGACCTGACCGAGGAAGCTATTCATCACCCCGAACAACATGATCAACGCGAACGGCCAGAAATACGCCGCTAGTGCCGGAGCATGATAGAAGTGGACAGCAATCCACGGGCCCGCGACGATGAGCATTGCTCCCAGCAACAAGTTTCCCGCAGCGAGCAAGGCAAGGGTTCCACGCAGAAAGGACCCCAAGCACGCGTACTCACGCCTGCCGCAATATCCCGCAACAAAGCGCGCCGCAGCCGCGGGCAGCCCAAATGCGTTGAACAGAGAAAGCAGCCCGACGATGCTCATGCCTAGCGCATACAACCCCAGCGCCTCGGCGCCGAGTGTGCGGGCAAGATAGATGCGGAAGAAATATCCGGCTGCAGTGGTGAGAATCGTTCCCGCAAAATACACGGCGGACTGCCGGGAGATGCTGCCAATACGGCTGCGGAACTCGGCTTCGCCAGCGAGTACCGGCCCGGAGACCGCCGTCACGGCAGACGAAGGCGAGAGATTGGTTGCGGCACTCATGCTGAATTGATGGAAATGAAAGCTACTTTCGAGAATAGTTCAGCTTTCCAAGAGGACGCTATGCCGAGATGGGTTCACTTCTTGCACAGGCAGGCGATGTTCAGCGGGGTGTTCAGGCGCTCATGAGAGCGGCGCGCGAATGCCTTTCGGACAAAATTCTTCGTAAGGTTTCTGGGTCCATCGTTTCTCGATAGCGGTTCGCGACGCGCTCAGTCTTTTCCAACAACTCGGGAATGCGGGTAAGCTCTTGCGGCGAATCGAGCAGACAGCCAAGTCCGAATCGCCCATACTGCTGAACATATCCCGCACAACCATCAGCCAGCCAGCCACACAAGAAAATTGGGATGCCACGTTCGGCGCAATCGATTGCGACTGTGGATTGCGCTGTCAAAGCGCAGCTTACGTGCGGCCAAAACTCTGCAGAGAGGGGACCGGCCACGACGCAGATTTCGCGGGCCTCGGCCGGAGGAAGAAGCCGGCTCAATATCCGCCTGTGGCCTTTGACGCTTTCGAAGGGATGCAGCTTGAAAACCAGCTCGAGCCGACACTCCCGCGCCACGGAAACCAACCTGGGCAAAAGGTCGCGGTAGACTTCTTCCATCCGCCATCCGCTAGTGTGATACGGCTCAGTAAAAAAGACGAGCCAGTTTCCAGCAGTCTCGCGCTCGGGCCTCGATGGCTTCGACTCAGCCGAGGCCGGGCCGCCGATGACGATCCGTTCCGGCGGAACCTGGCAAACTCGCACCAGGTAATCTTTTTCCATTTCCGCTTTGGCCAGGTACAAATCTGCATGCTGTCGCTTAATGGCCATCCGGCTATCCAGCGCCCCATGATGACATGCCACCGTTGGCAGGCCGCGGTTCTTGGCGATGATCAGCGGAATTCTGCTGTAAGGATTAGTGTCATCGGCGCAAAGACACGCAGAGATTTGTTGCGACTCGTACAGCGAAAGCCACGCATTGCGAATCGCGATTCCCCATCTCAACCGATCAGCGGCCTTCCCTAGCACACCCACCGATTTTGCTATCTCAATCTCTTCGACCGCTTTTGTCAGCCTCAGTTCCAGCCTGTTCCAGCGATCCAACAGTGATTTGATCTCTGCCTGATCAACGCCGGAAAAATAACCGTCCAGAGATTCGGCCTGCACATTCGGCGGAAGTGTGGTCAGGCGACCACTGTTCCGGCCCGTCACCAGCAGAAAGCTGATATCAGGAACCATCTCGGCATACGCGACTGCGGTGCGAGAAACATTCACGTACGCGGAGGGTAAGAGGACGAGCGGACCGTCCTTGCCCGAGTTTCGCCCGGCAAAACGGCGTCGAATATTGTGCTCAGGATCGAACTTGTCTTGCAGCACCTGGCTGGTCTGGCGGAGATCAAGTTGCTGAAAGGCATTGACGTAATGTTTCGCTCGATCGAAAAGATTTTGGCCCGACTGCAATTCCACAAGTGCGCTCCCCGTCAGGTGCTGTAATGCGGTGGCGACGAAGTGTGGCCGGGTGGAATGGATTTCAGCCGAGTGCCCGGTGACACAGGCCAGACGACCCGCCAATATGAGTTGCTGAAGCGCAGGCACAGCAGATTGCGCAAGCACGTCCCACCAGTCGATGCCGTGCTGGTCGACAACTTCCCCCATGCCGAACTGCAGAAGTTCCCGCGTTCGGTGCAGATCATCAACTCCCCCACTCAGTTCATGAATACTCATAACCCGGCAGCCTGCAGTCCGGCTCCAGGCTTCGTATGTGGAAGCGGGCGCGCGCCCGAGGTCAACCACCAGATCGTAATGACAGTGCGCGATGAAACGCGCAGGCTCGTCCGCCGGATGGAGGAGAAGAATTTTTTGTGCGCCAGCCGTCATTTTTCGACGAGGTCCCAGGTCAGCGGCGTTCCTCTCTCGATGTCACAGACGGCGCGTTTTCCGACGACCTCGTGAAGATGACGAGTGTGCAGGCCGTGGGCCGGGCGTATGGACCTGACGTTTTGCTCATTGAACAAGTGGCCGCGTTTCAAATCCTGCACTACAAAGAGAGACCGCCGAAATATCCGGCTGTTGACCTCGTGAGCATCAGGGCCGAATTTAATCTGCCCCAGCGCACGTTCTGCGACACGCACTGCGTCAACCATGGCTTTGAACTCGTCAGGCTGCAGCGAAAATGCGCTGTCGGGCCCAAAATCTGAACGCGAAATCGTCAAATGTTTTTCGATAATGCAGGCTCCCAAGGCTACTGCGGCCACGGGAGCGGCAGTCCCCATGGTGTGGTCGGACAAGCCGGCGGGGACATTGTATTTGCGCGCCAGCTCAGGAATCGTTCGCAGGTTCATGCCATCCGGCGACGCCGGATACGCACTGGTGCATTTCAGCAAGGCGATCTCAGTTGCGCCAGCATCGCGTGCGGCTTGCATGGCTTCGTCAATTTCCTCGATCTCGGCCATCCCCGTGGACATGATGAGAGGCTTGCGTGTGCTCGCCATTTTTTGAATGAGAGGAATGTCCACAAGCTCGAAAGATGCCACTTTGTAGGCCGGGACATTTATCTCCTCGAGAAAATCCACAGCGCCGGCGTCGAATGGCGAAGAGAAAAGATCCATACCCAGATCATTTGCGACTCGCTTGAGTTTGGGCTGCCAATCCCAGGGCGTGTAAGCCTCGTCGTAAAGCTCGTATAGGTTGCGCCCGTCCCATAAGGTTCCGCCGCCGATGCGGAATTCCTCGCGGTCACTACGCATGGTGATGGTGTCCGGGGTATAAGTCTGCAACTTAACGGCGTCGGCGCCTGCCGCTTTAGCCGCTTGAATGATCTTGACGGCCTGATCGAAATCCTGATTGTGGTTGGCTGAGAGCTCCGCAATGATGTAGGTCGGGTTGCCGGGACCGACGCGGCGTTGCCCTATCAGCACGGAACCACCTCTCCGGCGTGTTCGCGGTGCTGTACGGAAACGGAGCTGGACTTGTACTGACGTTCCCGGAGATAGTGGAGGGCGTCGCAATCTCTCACGCGCGAGTTTCCAAGAAGAACAAATCCCGCATTCGCAAATGACCTTGAAGACGAGAGATTCGTCGGTTTGATGAATGAGTGCACGCGCTCCGCCGAAGTAGTCTCGAAAATTGTTTCGAGGGCGCGATCGAGCAGGCCCGAGGCCAGGCCGTGGCCACGGTATGCCGGTGCCATGGTGATGCTGATCTCTGCGTCTGCGCGGCCATTTGTCTGAGTTCGGACCGCAGCGACAGGAACACGTGCGTCTTCGAATATCAGGAGAAGACAATATGGGTCGCTGATTTTTTGCGCGAACCAGCATTCGTGCTCGGGCCAGGGGATGGTATCCGGGGAAAAAGAGGCCTGGCGCACTATAGGATCGTTGGCCCATTGCCAGAGCAGGCGCGAGTCTTCGGAACGGGCATGGCGGAGGGTGAAGTCGTGAACTCGCATAGCCGCAGCCACTCTCTCGGCGCCGCATCCATCGATGAGTACCCTGCCTCGCGAAGACATCTCCGCGCGACGGCCTTCCGATTTGAGCAGAGCGTCAAGATTCACGGCGATCTGTTCGGGAGTGGCATCGGCAAGCGGAATGCGAATGGAGATTCCCCGCGTGTTCAGTTCCTGGGCGATCGGTTGCTGGTTCTCGGTAACATCAATGACGATCGCCGGAAGTCCAAGGAGACACATTTCCCAACAGGTTGAACCCGCGGAAGAAATTGCCAAATCTGCCGACGCCATCAGTTCGGGCATGTTGCTCGGGTCGATTGCAATCTGTACCAGGCATCGCGCCTGGTCAATGAGTTGTTTCAATCCCTGAATATGCGGATTGTGACCGCCGACCACAACGGTCGCGTTGATTCCATCGGCGTGCAGAAGATCCAGTGCCTGGATCGCGCGTAATGCCAGGTTGGTTGGGTCACTCCCACCCGCCGTGATTAGAGTTTTTTTGGCGCTCGACGGAATTTCACGCTTCCAGTTTCGCCATGCCTTGAATTCGCGCCGCAACATAGCATAGCGACCGCCAAGCAACAGCTTGGTGTAGGGCGTCCTGTTGATATAGAAATTCTCAGCCGCACCCGCATTCTGGTCCAGCACGATGTCAGCTAGGTAATTTCCAACGTGCCCATAATCATCTATCGCCAGGACTCTATGGTCGGCATCCTTGAGGGTGCGCTGATAATCGACCCCAAATTGGTATCCGTCCACCACGATCCAGCGGGCGTTGTTTTTGCTGGCGAGCTCTGCGAGTTGCTTGGCGTCGTCCGTGCTCCCAGGACGCGCTGCAACACGCGCGACAGGAATGTTTTCCGCACGCAATCGCGTTTCCAGCACCGGAAGCGGCTCCGCCATCGCGAAAATGCAATCGCCGCCTCGGTCTTGCCAGGCTTGAGCGAGGGCCAGACAGCGCATGACATGGCCGTGACCCATTGCATGAGTCGCGTCAGCGCGAAAGAGGAGAGTGCCCAAAGGCATCAGGAAGCAACCGCCTTCTGAATGACGTGCGAATTGATCTCGGTGAGTTCGGGATGCTCTTCCATCAAGTTAATCACCTCTCGCCATCCGAAGTCATCGCGGTGGTCGAAGCGGGAGTAAATGGCGCGAATGAGTTCAAGGTCTTCGGGAGTATCGAGCGTCCAGCGATAGCGGCTGAGGTTCTGATCGGAAGTCACAGAATGCACACGGAACAGGTCAGGCCGGTCGTAAAAAACAGGTGTCACATGCTCGCGCTGGTGAGGCTGGTCCGAAATCTCATGGGCGCGCCGTAACGCGTCCATGGTGAAAACCTCGGTATCCAGACCTCGCGGATAGCTTCGCTCAATGCAGTTGCTGGCGAAATCGGCCTGTGAGGCAAGCGCTTCTATTATGATCCGGTCCACGACTTCCGAATCGATCAGCGGACAGTCAGAGGTGATGCGAACTATCACGTCGGCACGAAACTCTTCGGCGGCTTTAAAATAGCGGGAGAGAACGTCCTCCTCAGATCCTCGACAGCATGCAAGATCATTTTCCTGCGCCTGATTGACCAGCGCGTCATCCGCCGGCGAGGTCGTAGTTGCAATCACAATCTGACTGATTTGCTGTGCGCGCGAGAGCCGATCTGTGACACGGACCAGGGTGGTCTTGCCACCAACGTCCATGAGAACCTTGCCCGGAAGGCGCGTGGAACCCATGCGCGCCTGAACGATCGCTACAACTTTGCGAGAATCTTGAGACATGTTTTCAGCGAGACTAATTCTCGTAGTACGCCGACACCTTCCCAACCGCTTCAATCACATCTCTAACATCCTTGTCGGTCATTCCATGGAACATCGGCAAGCTGATCAAATTGTCGTATGCGGCCTCGGCGACTGGAAACTCACCGCCGGTATATCCGAAGCGGTCTTTGTAGTACGGATGGAGATGGACGGGGATGTAATGCACGTTCACGCCGATATTTTCTGCCCGTAATGCTCTAAAAATTTCTTCCCGGCCAGCCGACAGCTTGGACGTGTCCACACGAATTGGATACAAGTGCCACGCGGGCGCGACATCATTCCGAACCTGCGGGACAATGATGCTGGGGAGATCGCGCATCTCATTTGTGTAGCGCGCGGCAATCTCTCGACGCCGGGACAGATTGTCGCGCAGCCTGGTCAATTGCCGCAGGCCCAGCGCGCACGCGACGTCGGTAAGCCGATAGTTGTATCCGAGAAGCACCATCTCGTAATGCCACTGGCCTTCACGCTGGCGCTCACGAGCGCCGGTGCTGATGCCGTGATTACGAAATTTGCGCAGAATATCGGCGAAGCGCGCGCTGTCGGTCGTCACCATGCCGCCTTCACCGGTGGTCAGGTGCTTAACCGGGTGAAAGCTGAAAACGGTCATGTGGGCGATGCTGCCGACTTTTTCGCCACGATATTCGGCCCCGAGAGCATGACAGGCGTCTTCAATTACGGTGAGGCCATGGCGTTCTGCGAGTTCGAGAAATGCGTTTAGATCGGCAGGATGGCCGGCATAATCGACGGGCAAAACAGCCTTGGTACGAGAGTTGACGAGCGATGCTACGCGAGATGGATCAAGGTTGAGAGTGTCGGGGCAGACATCGGCGAACGCCGGCTTGCCACCCTGGTGCAAAATGCAATTTGCGGTTGCGGCGAAAGTGAGCGGCGAAGTAATGGCCTCATCCCCGGCTTCAATACCGGCGGCAAATGCGGCGCCGTGCAGAGCAGCCGTCCCGCTGCTGAAGCTGATCGCGTAACCCGCACCCACCCAGGCGGCGAAGGCTTCCTCAAACTCGGCCACTTTGGGGCCGGTAGTCAACCAGTCAGAGCGCAGTGTCTCAACTACGGCCTGAATGTCCGTTTCATCAAGCGACTGTCTTCCGTATGGAAGAAGCGTATTTCGCACCGGCTTGCCACCGTGCACGGCAAGAGCTTCACGGGTTGGCGAAATCGTAGCCATTGCTTATTAGGCATTCGCGCGCAGCCTGGTATCCGGCGTCACGAGCGAAGGCCCCGGCGAACATCCTTCCACTAGCGTGTACAAGTCCTCGGCCGTTAGCCAGTGCGAATTGGTATCGCTCGAATAGCGAAAATCCTCGGCGAGACGCTTCGCGTTCTTCCAGTTCTCCACCTTCCACCAGGAGTGTGCCGGCTTAATGACGAACATGTCATCAGTTTCGACGGCGTTGCGGGCTTCGTCTTCTGACAACAACACTTCGTGCAACTTCTCTCCCGGGCGGATGCCGATACATTCGATCTGGCAGTCCGGAGCGACGGCTTCGGCCATGTCGAGCAACTTCATGCTGGGAATTTTGGGCACGAAGATTTCGCCGCCATGCATCTGCTCCAGAGAGCGAATCACGAAGCGAACGCCCTGGTCGAGCGTGATCCAGAAGCGAGTCATGCGGGTGTCGGTCAAAGTAATTTTGCCGCGATTGCGTTGCTCCATGAAGATGGGCACCACGCTGCCGCGGCTGCCCACGACGTTGCCGTAACGGACGCAACTGAAGCGCGTGTCCTGGGCGCCGGCATAAGCGTTCGCCTGGACAAACATTTTTTCCGCGCAAAGTTTGGTGGCGCCGTAGAGATTGATTGGGTTCACAGCTTTGTCGGTACTGAGCGCGCAAATGCGCCGTACCCCACAGTTGATCGCCGCATCAATCACGTTCTTGCCGCCGGTGATGTTGGTTTGGATCGCTTCAAACGGGTTGTACTCGCAGGCCGGCACCTGTTTAAGCGCTGCGGCATGCACGACGACGGTGACCCCGGAAAAAGCCCGGTCCAAACGCTGCGGGTCGCGCACGTCGCCGAGGAAGTAGCGCAGGCTGGGATGATCGAGCCCTGACGAACGCATTTCGTGCTGCTTGAGTTCGTCGCGGCTGAAGATGATCAGCTTCTGCGGCCGGTATTCGTTCAGCATGATTTCGACGAACTTTTTGCCGAATGAACCCGTGCCTCCGGTGACCAGCACTACCTGTTCCGACCAATTCATTTTTACCTCGGCGGTTTTACTTCTGAGATCTTGCCGTTGCGGAACCGGCATTTGCGCAAGTATAGCTATTCTGCCCACCGCGGCCCTGTGAATCTCGCGTCTTTCACAGCTTGGAACCAATTCAATCAAGGTCGCGGCGCGAGGTTCTCTGCCATACTGAATTTTGGCCGTCTCGTCGCGCCGGATTTCCGGCGATTTTCGTTTGCTTGAAGGGGGCAGATGGAACAAGTTCCGGGTTTTTCACCGAACAGTACAGCAATGCGCGAGATGGCGCCTGCCCCAATGCAACTTGGCCGACAACTGGCCATCACGCAATCGGCCGGCGCCCAAGATTCTATTCTGCGTGATTACTTGCGTATCTTCATTAAACGCATCTGGGTCATCCTCGGGACGCTATTCGTAATTTTTGGCGCAACCCTGATTGCCACCCTGCGCAGCACTCCGATCTATGACGCAGTCGGCAGCATCGCCATCAATAAACCTGATCCGATGCTGGCTAATTTGCGCGAGGCAAACGGCTCAGAAGACTATTACGATCCAACCGATCTCGATACCGAAGTCAGAATCCTGCGCAGCGACCTGCTGGCATTGCAGGTCATTAAGGAATTGAACCTCGATAAGCTGCCGGAATTCGGCGGCCATGGCCTGCCGCCATCCTCGTCGCTGGAAATTACCACCGACGCCATTCAGCCGGATTCCACCCGGGCCAATGAACTACTGGGCGCTTTCAAGGGCAACCTGCGCGTGCTCCTCGAACCAAATACGCGGATCATCGACGTGCACTTTCGCAGCCCGAACAAAGATCTCGCGGCGCGCGTAGTGAACACATTAGCGAATACCTACATCGAGCAGAATTTCAAGACGCGGTTCGAATCGACCATGCAGGCTTCGGATTGGCTGTCGCGCCAACTCGTGGATTTGCAGATGAAAGTCGAGACCTCGCAGGAAAAGCTGGTCAAGTATCAGAAGGAACATAACATCCTCGGCATAGACGAAAAGCAGAACATCACTACACAAAAGTTGGACGAACTGAATAAGGAGCTGACTGCCGCAGAGTCAGAACGGATGGAGAAGGAGTCGCTTTACCAGTTAGCGCAATCCGGGGATGCGGAATCGGCAGCGTCGGTGGCCGGAGCGGCAGCAGCACCGGGAAAGAGTTCAGCGACGACTTCTGGACTTCTCGACAAACTTCAGGGCCAGAAGGCCGATTTGAAAATCCTGGCCGCGCAACTGGGGACCCAGTTCGGCCCGGCGTATCCAAAAATTGCGCAGGTGAACAACCAAATTGCAGAAATTGACGCGCAGATACAGAACGAGATGAAGAAGGTAACGGCGCGGCTGCGGGGAGACTACCAGGCCTCACTGCAGCGCGAAAACATGCTACGCGCCGCCCTGGAGGACCAGAAACAGCAGGACAACAAGCTGAACGAAAGCGCAATTGAGTACAGCCTGTTAAAGCGCGACTTTGAAAGCAACCGCACGCTGTATGAAGGGCTGCTGCAGAAGCTGAAAGAAGCGGGCGTGACCGCAGGGTTGCGCTCGAACAACATTCGTGAAGTCGATATTGCGCGCACGCCGCCTGCCCCGGCGGAGCCCAACATACCGCGCAATCTCGGCTTCGGATTCATCTTCGGGCTGAGCAGCGGAATTGGACTGGCGTTCCTCCTGGAATCGATCGACAACACGGTCCGGACTCCTGAGCAAGCGCAAGCCATCTCTGGACTACCATCGCTGGGCATGATTCCACTGGGATCGAAGATCAATGCAGAAACCAAGCAAGGATTGATGGTCGCATCCTCCAAGGAGCCGGTGGAAATTATCACCCTTTCGCGGCCACAGTCGCAGATGGCGGAGTCATATCGGGCGCTGCGCACGTCTTTGCTGCTGACTTCGCTGGGCGCGCCGCCGAAGACGATCCTGGTCACCAGCGCTCTGCCCCGCGAGGGAAAAACCACGACCAGCGTGAATACTGCAATTGTCCTGGCGCAGAAGGGTACGCGGGTGCTACTGATTGACGCCGACCTCCGCAGACCGAGCATTCATAAAGCGCTTGGGCTTGGGCCCCGCGTTGGATTGAGCAATGTTCTGACTGGCGGAGCGACTCTGCAACAGGCCGTGGCTCGGTCGCCCATGTTGCCTAACCTTTTCGTTTTGCCGGCGGGCACGCCCCCACCAAATCCAGCTGAGTTGATGGCATCGAGTCAAATGTTCGACCTGTTGGCTGAATTGCGCGAGCAATACGATCACGTGGTAGTGGACACCCCGCCCACTCTTTCGGTAACAGACGCGGTGGTGCTATCCACGCGGGCAGACGCGGTTGTTCTGGTGATCCGCTCGTCGCAGACTACCAAGCCGGCACTGCGCCGGGCCCGCGACATCCTGGCGCAGGTCAACGCGCGCGTGGCCGGTGTTCTGTTGAACGCCGTCAATCTGGACTCACCCGACTACTACTATTACTACGAATACCAGGGAAAGCACGGCGAGCGTTATTACGACGAGGGAATGACAGGGGCCGATAGCCATGCCGCTGCAGCATCGGGTGGGGCTTAGTCGAGTCGAGCGCAAGTTGGTCCGCCGGTGAAGATAATGATGCAGCTGGAACTTCGCAGCTTTAGGGGGAAACTCGGCGTCGCCATCGGCATTCTGCTCTGTGCAATTTCCTATGTGACCGCAACCGCCAGACAATTCCTAGGGTCATATTATTCCGAGTCACAGGATCCGGATCGGCTAAGGCGCGCGGTCTCGCTGGACCGCGGCAACGCGGAATATCGCGATAACCTGGGCCGCTACGTTTTAGCCTTGAATCAGTCTCCTCAGGCGGCATTGCCATGGCTGCAAGAAGCCACTCGCCTGAATCCCAACTCAGCACAATACTGGGTCCACCTTGCCGCCGCTCAGCAGTCGCTGGGTGACATTGGAGGAGAGAAGGACTCGCTAGGCCGCGCTTTACAGGCCGATCCTCATACACCGAAAATCGCCTGGGATGCGGCAAACCTTTATCTCGCTCAAGGGTCACTGCAAGACGCGCTTAAACTATTTCATTCTGTCCTCGAAAACGATCCCATTTATCTGGGGGCCGCGCTAAACACTTGTTGGAGAATCCGGCCCGACATTGATTTCCAGCTTGCCGGCGTGGTTCCGCCCAACGCTGACTCTGCTTTCCTGGAATACCTGGTCGCCAACAAAGAGACAGCAGCAGCGAACAAGGTCTGGGCGCGGATGTTCTCGCTGCAACAGCCGCTGCCCCGCAATCATTTGTTTGAATACCTGCGTTACCTGGTCATCAATCACGAAGTCTCTCAAGCGGCGCTGGTCTGGCAGCAAGCCGCAAACCTGTCTGGACTAGCGGCTTACCAGCCTTCGTCCGAAAATCTTTTGATCAACGGTGATTTCAGCCTCGGAATGCTGGATGGCGGCTTTGATTGGGTGCACCGGGCGGTACGAGGCGTTTCTCTAGCGCTGGATCCCACTCAGCTGCGCTCCAGTTCGCGTTCACTCCGCATCACTCTGGACGGGCCTGGAATTACTGACGTTGGGATCGTGCAATTGGTGCCGGTGGACCCTGACACCCGGTATGAATTTTCCGGCTTTTATAGAGCCGACAGTATGGACGGCGCCGGCGCAATGCAATTCGCAATCAACGATGCTTACAAAGATACGCCCCTGTTCATGAGCGAAGACTTGCGCGATGCCGATTTCTGGAAGGAAGTCGGGGGGAACTTTACTACAGGACCCGATACCAATCTGGTAATCCTTCGCGTTGCCCGGGTGCCCTCGGGAAGCCCGATTCGGGGCAAGCTATGGATTGATGGGTTGCGACTGGTCCAGCGCGATGACAGATCCGCCCAGATGGCGCGGAAGGAGACGCGATGAGCGCTGCCGTCTCGCTTCCGGATATGCAAGAACCTTCTGCAGCGCCGCGCCCTCATGTCATCCAGAGCAATCAGATTGAGCTTTATGCTTTGACGGCGCTGCTCATGTTCGCGCCTCTCGCTTTCGGAACCGTCGAGCCGTGGGCGATTTTCGTTTTGCAGTTGGCTTCAGCCATTCTCTTTTCCGTGTGGACATTGCAGCAGGTGCGCGCCGAGCGAATAAGCATACGGTGGAATCCGCTTTTTCTTCCGATGTGCGCCTTCGCGGTGCTCACGGTTGTTCAGCTGGTGCCGGGGATTTCAGCGTACAGGCACGCCACTGCGTCAACACTGCTGCTGTACCTGTCCTACGGAGTGATTTGCTTTCTGCTCACGCAACTCCTGGAACGGACCACCCATTTACGCCAGTTGGCAACCGCCTTTGTTGTGTATGGCACAGGGATGGCGATGTTCGCGGTACTGCAAAGTCTGAGTTCGCCCGGCAAACTTTACTGGATACGCACGCCGCGGTTCGGCGGCTGGATATATGGGCCGTACGTCAATCACAACCACTACGCCGGATTGATGGAAATGCTGACTCCCATCCCTCTGGTATTCGCATTCAGCCGATACGCGCACGGGCGAAAGAAATGGTTGGCGGCTTCGGCCGCGGCGTTTATGGGGGCCAGCATCTTTCTATCGGGTTCGCGCGGTGGCATGGCGGCATTCGCGATTCAGATGGCTATTTTCTTTTGCTTCCTTTTTCGCGAGCGCACTCACAATCGCGTGGCCTTACTCATGGGTGGTTTCCTGCTTGTCGCTCTGGCATCGATTGTGTGGATCGGAGGAAGCGAAGTCTCCTCGAGGCTCTCGACGCTGGCTGATTACAAACGCCCTGACCTGAACACCGATATCCGGATGAAGATCGATCGCGATGCGGTGCGGATGTTTTCTGCCCGGCCGGTGCTGGGCTGGGGGCTGGGCACATTTGCCGATGTATACCCGCAATTTCGCAGCTTCTATACGAATTCGCTGGTCAACGAAGCTCACAACGACTATCTGCAAACGCTGGTAGAGACCGGCATCCTGGGATTTGGCGTCGCAATGTGGTTGGTGGTCACGGCCGTTCGTCGTGCATGGCAGAAGACGAGCAACTGGCCTTCGGATGTGAATGGGATTCTCGCGCTGGCCGCGCTGCTTGGAATCAGCGGCATTCTCGTTCACAGCCTGGTCGATTTCAACCTTGAAGTTCCTGCCAATGCGATGCTGTTCTCTGTGCTCTGCACCGCGGCGGCAATGGATGCGCGCTTCCGAAACTTACGGCGCGAATATAAGCGTCGTGAAGACAGCACGGAGGAAGCCGATACGGCGCCCGTGTTTCACTCAAGCTGAGAACTGACGTGCCCTCGAAACGCGAGGCATCAACCCATTCCCAATTCATCAGCAGCTTCAAGCGGTGTTCCACAACGGCGGCAGATGACCGCGCCGCAGTCACCGCACGTTAATGGATCAGAAACTTCAGCAGCACATTTTGGACAATAGAGCGGCTCTGGTTTGGATTCCGGTTGCGTGGACATTCAGGTGAAATGTAGCACAAGCAAGACCATGGAAAACGACCACAAGAAGACGCGCATAGAACCTGAAACGTTCTAACTTGCCAGCACTTCTGCAATCTTTGCCGTCAGCTCTGCGGGAGTGAAAGGCTTTTGCAGGAAGCCCGCGTCGCGATCGAGATCTTCGATGTCGTCGTCGGCATAACCCGACATATAAAGGACACGAATCGTTGGCCAGCGGTCCTTGACGATGCGCACCAACTCCGGCCCACTCATCCCCGGCATGACAACGTCCGTCAAAAGTAAATCAACGCTACCCGAGTAGGTTGCGATGAGATGTTGCAGCGCAGTCGAATCAGGTGCAGTGAGCACTTGATAGCCGGCTTGCTTCAAGATGGTTTCGCCCAACTCCCGCAATAAGGGCTCGTCTTCGGCTAAGAGAATGGTTCCAGTTCCGCGCTTCTGGGATTCAGTCATAGCTGGCCTTGCGGCTGCCGCGGGTTCAGAATCAACCTTAGGCAGTAATACTCGAAAGCTTGTACCCTCGCCGGGTTCGCTCTCAACCTCAATGTGTCCGTTGCTCTGTTTTATGATGCCGTAAACCGTGGCCAGCCCAAGGCCGGTACCCTTTCCGACTTCTTTCGTGGTGAAGAACGGCTCGAAGATGCGCGTACGCGTGGCAGCGTCCATCCCGATTCCATTGTCACCCACGGACAAGGTTATGTACGAACCTGCACGGACCAGAGTTTCATCGCAGCCGACATCTGATGCTACTTCAGCACGCCCGGTTGAAATGGTGAGGCGGCCGCCTGCCGGCATAGCGTCGCGTGCATTGACCACGAGATTCAAGAGTACCTGTTCCATCTGCACCGGGTCCGCTTTGACGTGACCAATTTTTTCGGAAGTGGATATAACCACTTCGACGTTCTCCGCCACGACGCGACGCAACATGGTTTCCAGGCCGCGGACAATCAAATTCAAATCAAGGATTCGAGGCTGCAAAGTTTGTTTGCGGCCAAAGGCCAGCAATTGATGCGTCAGCGAAGCCGCCCGATCGGCGGCTTGCTGAATCTCTCGGGCAGCGTGAGCGTCGGGACCATTCGGGTTTTTCTCGAGCAACAGGCTAGAGTAACCCTTGATGATGGTGAGCAGGTTATTGAAATCGTGCGCAACGCCGGAAGCCAACTGCCCCACTGCTTCCATGCGTTCAGTCTGCGCGAAGCGGATTTGAAGCTGCTTCTGCTCGGTTACATCAACCAAAACACCATGCAGCAGTTGCCGCCCATTCTGGCCGAGCACGAGCGAACCACTATCGTTGATCCAAACTACGCTCCCGTCGCGCCTGAACATCCGATACTCCGCACGAAACGAATTTCCACCCAGTGTGGCCTCTTCCGCGGTCGAAACCGTCTGACGATCATCGGGATGAACATGTTGTATCCAGTTGGCCGAACTGGCAAGCCACTCCGGCGTGCTGTAACCAAGTAATGATTCAATTTGCGGACTGACAAAAAGCCATTCGCCTTCGAGGCCAAGTTCGGCGATGTAAGTGACTGCGGCAAGCTGCTCAACCAGGCTGCGATACAGAACTTCAGCCTGCTCACGCGCCTGCTCGTTGCGTTTGCGCTCGCTGATGTCGATGGCGACACCGATCGTGCCCGCAAGCGCCCTATCAACGTCACGAATCGGGGCCCAATGAGTCTCAAAGCACAGGCCGAGGTCCGCCATTTCCGCGATCATCGAAAATTCTTCTCCCGCGAGAGCCCGCTTGGCACTTGCCAGAATTTCTGGATGATTGGCATACATCTCAAACACAGACCGGCCGATAGCCTCTCCGGGTTGCAATCCAAGCTTCTGAAGAGCCTTTCCCTCGGAAACCGTGAAGATTCCAGTCTTGTCGAGTGCGAAGAGGACAATAGGAGCCGTTGTGATGATAGTGCGGAGGCGCTGCTCGGCCTCGGTCAGCACCGGAGCGAGTTTCGGCTGCGTGGTCACAGTTTGCTTCCGGGACGAAATGCGCTGCACGCCCTAAAAATCCTGATGGGCGGCGACCGGATTGCGCCAGTCTAGCTCAACAGAGTTAACCGTTGAGAGTTACGTAAGTTACCTTGTCCCCGCCCGGTTTGGGATTATTTCGTGAGCCGATTGTACTTCTTCAGCACCTCGCGGAGCTTGTCGTGCGGCAATGCGATTACGGTGTGATTGTTGATGCCAGTCATGGTCTCCGCGGCGACCATAGCGTTAACCACAGCCTCCTCTGTGGCCTGAACAGTAGCCAGAAAGAGAGGGTTAAGGCGATCATTCGGAAGCATGGACAATTTTCGTACGCTCTTCGATTCGGCAGCACCTGGATTGGCTGTCGAGAACGCGAAGAAAAGGTCCCCTGAGCCGTTACCCGAAAAACTACCTAGCCGGCCCAGCCCGAGGGGAACCCGTTTGGCCATGCGTTTAAGCTGAGTTGGGATCAAGGGTGCATCCGTGGCGACCACGACAATGATCGAACCGATATCATCGTCGCGGGTAGGGTGGTCCGAGATTTCTTTACCCACAGGAACACCCGCGATCCGCAATTGGCTTCGATAACCGTAATTGCATTGCACCAGAACACCGACGGTGTAACCGCCAAATTTCGCGGCCACCACGCGTGATGCGGTTCCAATACCGCCCTTGAAATCGTTACAGACCATGCCGGTCCCTCCGCCGACATTCCCCTCCTCCACAGGACCGCCGTGGGCAGAGTCGAGAGCGTGAAAAACGTCTTCTGGCTTTACATGAAACCCGTTCACGTCGTTGAGATCGCCGTCCCAGGTCTCGGCAACCACCGGAAGCGACCACCAGTAGCCCTCGACGTCGGCCTCGCCGCGTTTCACCTTCCATTGGATGACTGCATCGCGAACCACGCCGACGCTATGTGTATTGGTGATCATGATTGGACCATCGAGAAAGCCGGAGTCATCCACCCAATGCGTGCCGGTCATTTCGCCGTTCCCGTTCAGGCTGAAGAAGCCGGCAAAGACAGGATCATGAGAGTTTTTGCCACGAGGCAGGATTGCGGTCACCCCAGTACGAACCGGTCCGACCCCAACTTTCAGCGGGCCATCGCCGGATATCAGTGTCGTCTCACCAACCTCCACGCCTCTAACGTCAGTGATTGCGTTCAAGGCGCCAGGATTGCCGTCGAACGGGACGCCTAGATCGCGGGCGCGAGGCTTGGTTTGGGAGAAGATTGGCACGGCAGCAAAAGCAAATCCTGCCAGCCAGATCGCAGACCACGCTTTTTGCATCCAAGGCCTCCGAGGGAATTGAGCAGTATAGTCGAGAAGAAGGAAAATGAGATCACGGAGAGATGACATGGAAAATTGGAAACGCGGCCTTCTCGCCGCGGCCGCAGGTCTGAGCGCAATTTGCCTCCTCAAAGGCAGCCGCACCGGAGCCATTGTTTTTGGCGGAGTGGCGCTGGCCACACTGGCCTCTGAATATCCGGACGAGTTTTCGGAGTTTCGGCGGAAATTGCCGGACTATATCGAACGCGGCTCCAGTTTCGTGGACGTTGCTTTACGCGTCGGTGAGCGCATGGCCGAGGTCGCTGAAAACCGCGGAGCGGCGTGGTATGAAGCCCTGATGCATGGATAGCCTTTCCTGGGAGGCTTTTTGGCCTGCTATGCTACGAATCGATGCGCCAGAAAATCCAGATTGCCTTGCTTTTGGCCATGGTGGTCGCCGGAGTTCGTCTAGCCTGGATTTTGTGGGAACGGCATGAAGATGCCATTCAACCCAAGCAGCAGCAAACCACGGCGCTCAATCCGGACTATTACGTCGCCCCCAAAAAACTCTACACCTACGATCTGAAGTCCGCGAAGCAACTCACTCAGCAGCCGGTATGGGTGAAGGTGGGATACGCTTACCCCTACTTTCCTTACGACTCCAGGGCTAAACAGGCAAATCTCGGTCACGAATCGGGCAAGCTGCTGCCGCTGCAGCGTTTGGAAATCAAAGATGTAGTTACCGGAACATTGCCGAAAGCGCATGTCAAGAAGCAAGTCCTGGCAATTTTTCAACAGGACGGCAAATCGTATGCCACGCCAATCGGAACCGAACGTGATGGAGACTACAAATTCTATTCCGACGACATGCTGTTCATCCAGGACCCGCACGAACTTTACAAGCACTGGCCTGCCGACATCTGGCAGGAAATCGATCGGCACCAGGTGAAGCAAGGCATGAATGAACTGCAGGCAGATTTCGCGATCGGAATCGGACTGCTCGAACCCGGCAGCGACGCAATCGACCGCACGCTGGATTATCCGAACGGCGGGAACCCGCTAAAGATCAGCTTCCATGATGGGAAGGCGATTCAGATAGGGCCGGGGCCAAAGAGCTGAACGAATGCAGAAGTGAGAACGAAGAATGCAGAAGTGCGTGCGAAAGCCCTAACTTCTTACTTCTGACTTTTGCATTCTGAACTCGTGTTCAGTCCGCTTTCAGCACCGGCGAATTCTCATCCGCTTCTTTTTGATCGTCGGCGCGGATCTTGCCCTGGTCGTCAGAGAAAAATGAACGGTGGTCGGCGTCGAGCTGTTTCGGCACCATCGTGATCTCGAACGTGTCCTTCTCTTTGTGAGGTCTGAACTTCACGGTGTAGTCACCACGATCGGGAGAAGCCATCCGCCGGGTGAATGAGCCGGTCTTGGTCAAGTCCATCAAAGAGGTCGCGTAATGGCCATTCTTTTTCTTGTAAATCTTCTGGGCGCGGAGGAAGGTGCGCAGGTAGCCGAGCGCCGCAGCCTCGGAGTCAGAATGCGCCGGATCGCCTTTGAACTTGGGCTGGTAAGTAGTTTGCGCCGCCACGATCAAAGCGGCGAGCATTAATGAAACCATGATCGAAAGAGTTCGCCTCATCACCATCTGAATAAACCCCACCTCGTTTCTGATGTTGTTCCGACTTCCCTTCGATCCCGTGGGAAACCTATGTTACTCCCGTAATTCGACTTACGTTACGACACCTTGCATCCCCTTGCAATACAGATATGCTACTTACATCTTGGAACCAAGAGCAGGAATACCTATGAAATCTGGAACTGCCGTGAAGACTGCACCTGCAAGAAAGCCTTCGATTCGCATTGCTGTGGTCGAAAGCGACCCCTTACGTTTCGTCGGATTTCGAGCGCTGTTTGATTCTGAGCCCGATTTCGAGCTCGTTTCCGCTGCGCTCCCCGACATCTCCATAATGCAGGACATTGATCTGGTTCTCCTCGGCAACCGCAGCGGACAGAACCTGTTCGATGTCATGGCGAGCCTGAAGGCCGCCCGCCCCGATCTGCGCATCATCGTAACCGGTGCTGGCATGGACGAAGAAACTATTCTGAAGGCAATCGCTGCCGGTTCCAAGGGCTATGTTGACGAGGCCGCTTCCGCAGCCGAATTCGTGCAGGCAATTCGCATCGTCAGTCAGGGATCAGTCTGGGCACCCCGTCGCGTGCTTTCCATGTTCATCGAGCGCGTGAGCTCTTCTCCGGGACGAATCTTCCCGAATGGCCGCGTCACTTTCACCGATCGCGAAAAAGAAGTGCTTGAAATGTTGGTGGCGGGACGTTCGAATAAAGAAATCGGCTCGGCGCTTGGAATCGAAGAGCGCACCGTTAAAGCTCACGTTGCCAAGTTGATGCGCAAAGTCGGGGTGCAGAACCGCATCGCGCTCTCCGTCCACGCCATCACGCATTCGCTAGTGACAGCGAAATAATTTTCTCGAGATAAATCCAGGGAAAACCAGCCCTCGATTTAACAAGGCGCCCGCGAAAGCGGGCGCTTTTTATATGGTCAACATGATCTGCCTCTTTGGGCTCGATGAGTCGGCGATGGAAATCGTGAGGCATTCATTGCCTCAGTTTCCACCTCAGTGAGCGCAAACGCCTGGTTTCGACGCTTACGCCCGTGCCGAGGGGTCTTGAAACAGTCGTTCGGGTGTAGACTGACCGCGTTCGGCGACTGGCCAGTTGCAGGCGCGAGGCAACGGGATGACAAGATGGATCGAAGCGTCGGGGCAAGACGTCCGCTACGCGATCCGTGGATTGCGCAAGAGGCCGGGATTCACGCTGGTCGCTGTTCTTACGCTTGCTATCGGAATTGGCGCCACCACTGCGGTCTTTAGCGTTATCAATGGAATTCTTCTGCGGCCTCTTCCTTATCCGGATCCGGACCGGCTCGTAGCCGTGTCGAACGTCTTCCCGGACTCCGGAAGCCGTTTCGGGTTAGTTTCGGGCAGCGACGTAGTCAACTGGCGAGCCGACAACCATGTGTTCGATCAGCTGGAATTTGTCTCTCACCCCGACATCGTGGCGATGTCAGGCGCAGGATACGGCGAGCGGGCAGCCGTTCAGCACATGACGTGGCGGGTTCTGACTATGCTCGGAATCAGATCGTTTCTGGGAGCAATTCCCAATGACGATTTGAGCGAACAACGTGGGTCAGACGGGGTTTTAATCAGTTACGAGTTTTGGAAGCACCATTTCGGCGGCGATCCCAAGGTGCTTGGCCAGACCATTTTCGTAGACACATTTGCGGGACCCATAGTGGCAGTTCTCGAACCCGGATTCGACTTGTTCGGGACCGGAGTTCCCGACGTTTACATAATCCATGGGATGTCAAATGTCGTCGATTCGGGTATTGGCGATGTGCGGTGGGAGGTTGCTGTCGGAAAGTTGAAGCTGGGAGTTTCGATTGAGCAAGCGCAGGCCGCGATGAACGTGACACAGCGGCATCTGGCGCAGGTCTTCCCGGAGACGTACAAGAATGTCGGAGTCCGAGTCGATCCCTTGCAGAAACGACTGTTTGGCCACTGGGCTGGCGTGTACTACACCCTTTTTGGAATCGTAGGATTGGTTTTACTGATTGCCTGTGTCAATGTTGCCAATCTTCTGATGGTTCGCGGAGACGGACGGCGAAAGGAGATGGGTGTGCGCGTGGCGATGGGCGCAAACAAGGGAACGTTAATCCGACAAGTGCTCACCGAGAGCGTTTCACTTTCGCTGAGCGGGGGAGTGGTGGGTCTAGTCCTTTCTTTTCTGAGCGTCAGAATCTTCAACCTGTGGGCCCCATTCTGGTTTCCGCGTCAATCCAGCGTCTTGGTGGATGGCAGGGTCCTGCTGTTCACATTTGCCACCTGCGTTCTGACCGGGATCGGCTTTGGTCTGATCCCCGCCTATCGAGCTGTCAGAACGAATCTGAGTGAGTGCCTGCAAGAAGGCACCCACAGCACAGCGACGGTTTCGCGTCATCGCACAAGAAACACGCTGGTCGTTATCGAGATTGCGCTGTCGCTGGTGTTGCTGATCTTCGCCGGACTGATGATGAACACGCTGACGCGCGTCTTGCGGACTCCACCGGGCTTCGCTCCCGAGCATCTGCTGGCCGCGCAAGTTCGATTGACGGGAGACAAATACATCAACGCATACCCGCTGACGGATCCCAACTTCAATTTGATCATGCCGCCTGTGGGACGGTTCTGCGATCGGGTGATCGAGCGATTCCGCAGCACACCGGGAGTCGAAGACGTCGCAATTATCGATTGGCTCCCGCTCCTGGACGGCGCTGGGGACAGCGCTCAATATGCCTCACCCGGCTTTACAATCGCCGGCCAGAGTGTTTCGACCGCCACGGAAAAGCCCACCGTTCTTCGCGAGGGAGTCAGCTCCGACTACTTTCCCATAATGCGGATTCCAATCGTTCGAGGTCGCGGGGTCAACGAGCAGGACACGGCCAGCAATTCCTGGGTGGTGGTCATCAACGAAGCCATGGCGAAGCGCTATTGGCCGAATCAGGATCCGATCGGACAGGTAATCAAGTTCGATGACTCGCCCGACGAGAAGCCGCGGCAGATCGTCGGCATTGTGCGAGACGTGAAGCAGTTTTCTCTCACCATGCCCGCTGAGCCCGAAGCTTATGTTCCGTATCAGCAGCTGTCATCGCGCATTTATCCCGGCTGGACCGAAGCTCGCGTTCATAAGAGCATCGCCATCCGCACCCACGCTGACCCGAAAGCCTTGATGCAGAGCATACGTCGGATCATTTCAGAGCTCGCGCCCGAGTCCGCCATTTTTGGGATCACGACCGTGGAGAGAACAGTGTCGCAGTCGGCCACTGACTGGCGCTTTCTTTCTCACATATTGGAGCTGTTCGCCGCGATCGCTCTACTCCTGGCTGTAATCGGAATCTATGGAGTCATTTCGTACTCGATCGGAGAACGCCGCCACGAACTCGGCCTGCGGATGGCGTTAGGAGCGCAACCTAGCCAGGTGCTGGGATTAGTCTTGCGGCAGGCGATGGTCCTCTCGCTCATAGGAGTAGTGATCGGCGTCGCGGGCTCGTTCGCCGCCACGCCACTGCTAGCGAAGTTTCTCTACGGTGTGAAGGCTCACGATATGCTGACTCGGGTTCTAGTGTCATCGCTCCTGGTGGCCGTCACCTTCGTTGCCAGCTACGTTCCCGCCCGCCGCGCAACGAAGATCGATCCCATACAGGCATTAAGACATGAATAGTCTTGGTTCGATAGACTTTATCCGGGATTGCCATTGTATTACTGCCTTGAAGCCCAGGTTACTAAAGGTCATTGTCCTCGGTAATCTTGTTACCCCTCCGGATCCAGTCCATACTCGCTTCACCTACCACAGAACCTGGGAGACGGGGTTGGAAGTGGCGGCAATGCCGCTATTGCTAACCCCGCATTTTTTTGTTCAAACAAGCTCCTAGCCTCTCGGTCTTAGCCTCCAGCTAAACCGGCTCAGAGCTTTGGCCAAGAGCCTAATACCGGAACACGTAGCCAGAAGCCGCTTATCAGCTTCCGGGAAAAGAGATGGACGACCCGGCCGTTTTTTGCGCGAAGTGGGCCCAGCGGATGACGGGCACCCAAGGCCCGACGACCGACGACCGACGACCGACGACCGACGACCGACGACCGACGACCGACGACCGACGACCGACGACCGACGACGGTCGTCCCTAAGTACCCGATTCGTCAATAGCTTTCCGCCGACCTGCGCCGAATATTCTTCTTTCCACAGGGTAATTTCCTACAATCAGGTGTTCACATTGAGACAAATCTTCTGCTCCGAAAGCGTGAAATCTATGAAAAAGCTGCTTTTGTCGCTCGCACTTCTGGGTCTGACCGCTTCGGCGTTTGCCGGAGATGACATGGACAACAAGGCCGCCGACCGGGTAAAGACCGCCGCCACCGTGCTCGAAGAAATTCAGTCCGCGCCTGACACCGGAATTCCCGACGAAGTTATGGGGTCGGCCGAATGCGTGGCCGTAGTTCCCTCGATGCTCAAGGCCGGCTTCGTTTTCGGCGCGCGCTACGGTCGCGGAGTGGCCAGCTGCCGCACCGCCAAAGGCTGGAGCGATCCTGCGTTCTTCACCATTCAAGGCGGCAGCTTTGGCCTGCAGATTGGCGGGCAGGCGGTTGACCTGATCATGCTGGTCATGAACCAGAAGGGCATGGAAGACCTGCTGAACAGCAAGTTCAAGCTGGGCGCAGACGCCAGCGTGGCCGCCGGACCCGTGGGCCGTCATGCGGCCGCTGATACGGACTGGAAGATGCGCGCCCAGGTGCTCAGCTATTCGCGTGCCCGGGGCATCTTTGCCGGCCTGGAACTGAACGGCGCCGCGATCAAAATGGACCGCGAGAGCACGCTCGAGTTCTACAACCATATGCAGCCATTCAATACGACGCTGACAACGGTCAGCTCGCCGGCTGGCGCGCTACCCTTCCTGAACGGCCTCGCGAAGTGGGCCAAGATCGCGGCAAAGTAAATTCGCCATCAGGCGTCAGGCGTGATCAAGAATCGTAACCGCAGAGAACGCCGAGGACGCGAAGAGAATCAAGAACTTCTTTGCGAACTTTGCGATCTCTGCGGTTGAAAGCTCTTAGGCGCTCGCCCTACGGAAATTTAGGGATCTGTTCGTCTCTGCGATCTTGGCGTACCGGCGGTAAAGCGTTCTCCGGTTTGACACAGAATTTTCCCCTCTGCTACCGTCAGCCTTCCCTTGCGCTACCGACTTGAATACGCGCTGGCTTGGCTACTGATCAAAGTTGTAGGCATACTTCCTCGTCCGCTCGCCCGCTCTAAGGGCATCTTCATCGCCTGGCTGGTCTATTTTCTTCACCGCAAGCTGCGACGCGTGGGCATGCGCAACCTTGAGCTGGCATTTCCCGAAAAAAACCTAGCCGAGCGCAAGAAGATCCTGCGTGGCGTTTTCACTTCTTTAGGACGCCAGGTGGCGGAAGTTTGCCTCTTCCCACGCTACACGCGCGAGAACGTCAGCAAGACTGTCGTCTATGAGGGATTTGAAAACTTCGAGCGAGCCCTCGCCCGCGGGAAGGGCGTCCTGTTTCTGACGGCTCACCTGGGCGCATGGGAGCTTTCGGCGTTCGCGCACTCGCTCTATGGATATCCGTTGAACATCGTCATGCGTCCGCTCGACAATCCTTACCTCGACCGCCTGACGCGCCGCTACCGCACCATGCACGGCAACAAAGCAGTAGATAAAGATTTCGCCCGCGGCCTGATCGCGGCCATGCGCAAAGGCGAAACCGTTGGCGTGCTCATGGACACCAACATGATTGCCAGCCAGGGCGTCTTCGTGGACTTCTTCGGCATTCAGGCTTGCACAGCCAGCGGCGTGGCGCGCGTGGCGCTCAAGACCGACGCGGCGGTCGTGCCGGGGTTCACGATTTGGGATCCCGGACTGAAGAAGTATCGCCTGCGTTTCGACCCCGCCGTGAAGCTGATTCGCACCAAAGACCGCGAAGCCGACGTAGTCGCGAACACGGCGCTATTTACGAAAGTGATCGAAGACTACGTGCGCCGCTATCCCGACCAGTGGCTATGGGTACATCGGAGATGGAAAACCAGGCCGGCGGGAGAGAAGGGGCTGTATTGAAGCTTGTGGACGTTTCAAATTGCCCAGTGGAATTCCGCTGACCAGACATTTCTCGACCGAGCCTCCGTCATCAGAGCTTACGATCCCCGATTGATCAGAGCAAAAGGCCGGCAATTCGGAATGCAGCGGACGTGCGGTCACATGAAAGAAACCGTTTGGTTTTGTAGCTGTCGGCGGTTCGCATCCGACGAGAGCGAAGGCGTAGCGTTGTCCGTACCATCCTTGAGAAGTCTCTGTACTTGGTCATCATGGGGCAACTGCGAAAGGATGAAGGTATAACCAATCTCGGGATGGGCTTCAGCGTAGGCTTCCTCGGCTGAAGTGACAGCTCGTATTCTGCCAATCGCGGAATCGATATATCCGAGCATCATTAGGTTACGTATTCTTGTGAAACCGATCCAAGCAAGCGGAATCAGGACAAGAATTGCGCCCCAAACGGCAAACCTTTGCATCGATGATTTGGGGTTGATTGCCATGTCTTGCGTGAAGAAGAGGGATATAGCTTATTGGAACGAACGGCAGATGGATTATTGCACCTCCACTAACCATCATTTTCATCCCTTATCGAACCAACATTACCTTCGCTACCGCGAGAATCCCGCAAGACTCTAGGCAATCACGACCGAAATAACTTACATTGGTTTCTTTCAGGAGTCAGCATATTGCGTCCGGCGCGTCGACACCGCTGTCTTATCTACGACGGTCCTCCGTCGCGGTATCTGCCTACACTAGCCGCGGTAATGCGAGAGCAACTGCGCGCGGGCAATCGGTGCCTATATCTGAACAGTCCGCCAATGGTGTCCGGCATGAGGTCTTATCTGGCGGCCGCCGGCGTGGACGTCGCTCATGAAGTCACTAAGGGCAGTTTGATCGTGACGTCTGACCGGACCCACCTGATTGGCACACATTTTGATGTCACTCGAATGATGGAACAGATCGAGGATGCCGTCACTCAGGCATTGAATGATGGCTACCGTGGACTTTGGGCCAGCGGAGATATGGCATGGGAACTCGGCCCCGAACAGGATTTTTCCAAGCTGATCGAGTACGAGTGGCGGTTAGAAGAACTTTTTCTCAGGTGTCCATCGTTAAGCGGCATCTGCCAATATCACAGCGGTACTTTGCCGAAGCAGGCGGTGCGGGACGGTTTCGCCACCCACGCTTCGATTTTCATCAACGAGACGCTTTCCCGCGTCAATCCCTACTATGCTCGTGCCGGCTCATCCAAGGCGCTTCCTGTAAGAGATCATGAGCTCGACGCCGTCATAGCGGGTTTGAGTCGCGGAGCGGATTAGAGCGCTCAGAACCATTCACTTCTGTAGGCTACCCACCAACTCACCACGCCAATCGGAATCGTTGCGGCCATCGCCCACCAGAGCGGCAGGATGAAATCGGCGAGCAGTCCGAGCAGCGTAAATACGACCCAGAAAATCTTACGTTCCACGAAGTCAATTTTATAGTGGCTTTGAGAAGGGCGGCAGACTCGCAGGAAACGAAAGATGCTGGCCCACCGGCTGCGTAAAGCCTCATCTGGATTCCCTATGACGGTCGATGCTTTGATCGCACATTGTTTATGGTACGGTCCGGGAAGGAAGCTTTAGCCGCGCCGAAAACGAGTGTTGTATCAGGGCACGGCTTTAGCCGCACCGAAAACCAGTCTTGTATCAGGGCACGGCTTTAGCCGTGCCGAAAATGTGCTCTTTGACCGGGCCTTTAGGCCCTAAGGAAAAAATCCGCGGCTAAAAGCCGCGACCGATTCGGGCATTGGTGGCACGAGTAAACTCGTGCCCTTCCCAAGCGGTTGGTGGGTCAGTCTGACCCCGTACTCCAAAAAGGGCTCAACCTCCAAGTTTTTCCGCCGGGCCTTACTCTTTCAAGCGCCCCGGATGGTTCGGTTCATCCTTCGCCGGAGCGCAGCCGAACAAACTGCGAGCCACACATTCCGAGCCATAAGCGAGGCCGGTCTCGTAGAGACCACTGCCAATAGCCCGGCGTTTTTAACGCCGGGGCGGAATTATCCGTGGACGAGAGTCCCGTAGCGACGGCTGAATTTCAGTCGTGCCTACGGCACTCCGGTTGTTGCACTCGCAACCCGGCGCTGAAAGCGCCGGGCTATTGGCAGTCGCCCCGCCGGGGGCAGTCGAGAATTTTTCCCGGGCCGCTCCGGTGCACTGTGGCTGCAAGCGCAGCCGAAATGCTTTAGGCGCTTCACGGACGATCGCGACTGATCGATTTCTCAAGGTTCCTCGCGCGTAAGCGGCCGCTCGGAATGATGTGTGAGTTTTGCGGCACCCGCTTCCCTTTCCCGGCGCAAACGTATAAAACAAGTGCCATGCAGCGAACTGCGGGAGAGATCGCCAAGGCTGTGGGTGCGCGGCTCCTCGGGGATGAGCGGATAGAAATCAACGGCCTGGCGAGTATCGCGTCCGCGAAGCTCGGGGATCTTGTCTTTGTGGAAGACGAAAAGCATCTTGAATCCGCGCTGCGTTCTGAAGCTTCCGCCGTAATCGCCGGCACCTTCGCCGGGAGCACGCAATCATTAAAATCCCTCCTGATCTCCTGCCATCCTCGCCTGGCTTTTGCCCGAGCCGCCGCCGCGCTTCGAGAACCAACCGACCGCGCTCCGGAAACCCACGCCAGCGCCATCATCGAGCCATCGGCAATCGTTGCCGGAACGGCCACGATTGATCCGTGGACGTTCGTGGGCGCAGACGCATCAATCGGCCATCGCACCTGGATCGGTGCGGGCTGCGTGGTTGGCGCCGGTGTGATTATCGGCGACGACTGCAAAATCTATCCTCGAGTGACGATCTATCCCGGCACGCGCATTGGCAATCGCGTCATCGTGCATGCGGGCGCGGTGCTGGGCAGCGACGGATTCGGGTATGTCACCGACCGTGCAACGGGCCGCCACGAAAAATTCCCTCAAATCGGCACCCTCATCATCGAAGATGACGTCGAGATCGGCGCCAACACAACCATTGACCGCGGCGCGCTGGAGACCACCCGCATCGGTCGCGGCGCGAAGATAGACAATCTCGTCCACATCGGGCACAACTGCCAGATCGGCGAAAATGTCATCATCGCAGCTCAGGCTGGATTTTCCGGCAGCATTGTCATCGAAAACAACGTCGTGATCGGCGGACAGGTGGGCGTGGGCGAACATGCGCGCATCCAAGAAGGCGTGATGCTTGGCGGACAGGCGGGAGTGCTGCCAAAGAAAGTGTTGCGCGGCAAAGGCGTTGCATTCTGGGGGACGCCGGCAAAGCCGTTGCGGGAGTATTTGAAGAGCCTGGCGGCGCTGGCAAAGCTGGGGAAGAGAGAAAGCGGCAAATAGATGTTATTTTCCGCAGCTAGTGCGGCAAATCAGCAAGAAACCCGGTATTCAATCGAAGTGATTTTGGGTGGAGCAGGCCTTCAGGCCTGCGTAAGGCGTGGACAAGAACCGGGCTTTAGCCCCTGGGGAGCAGGTTGCTGCCCACGTCAGCGGCGAAAGCCGCTCAACCTATTTGCGCCCCAATTGCAGGGCTGAAAGCCCTCCTCCACCTGTGTTGATGGGAGAAGGGCAAAGATTTTCTTATGGCAATCATCGTCATCGGCGGGCAGTCGCGGGATGTCGGTAAGACCAGCGTGGTCGCGGGTATCATTGCGGCTCTGCCTTCCTACAACTGGACTGCATTCAAGATCACGCAATTCGGCCACGGCCGCTGCTCGTTGGATGGCAAGCCGTGCAACTGTGCGACTGACGATCGCTGCTGGGCGATCATCGAAGAAAAAGACGCGGCCGGAAAATCGGATACGTCGCGTTTTCTCGCCGCCGGCGCGAAGCGGTCGTTCTGGGTGCGTACCGAGCAGGGACGACTCGCTGAGGCGTTGCCGGTGTTGCGACGTCGATTAGCACAGAGCGAAAATGCGATCATCGAGTCCAACAGCATTGTCGAATTTATTCAGCCGGATTTGTACATTGTCGTGCTCGATCCTGCGGTGGAAGATTTCAAGGCTTCCGCGCGACGGCTGTTCGAGCGCGCAGATGCCGTGATTTTGCCGGAGTCGGGCGTATGGGAAACGTCAGAACGCACATTTCGTATCAGGCCGCCAGAGTATGTGACTCGCGAAGTTGTGATGTTTGTGTCGGAGCGGCTGGCAAGAGGGGCCGTCGCAAGAGTGGAGTAATCCACTCCTATGTCTGGCGTGGCTGTCGGACAGGAATGTCCGACCCATCCGGTCCAAACTTCTCCGCCTGATATTCTCTTGGCAGATGCTCGGAATCGAAAGACGCGCGTGGCTGCTGGCTGTAGCGTCGGCAATTCTGCAGGTCGTAATTTTTCCGCTGCCGAATTTGTACCTGCTAAGTTGGATTGCAGTTGCGCCGCTTCTAATTGCACTTCTTCGCGCACGCCGACCTGCGACCCTGCAATTGCAAGCTGGAATCAGGCTGCTTCCCGCGCGCCCGCTACAAGGCTTCGTTCTCGGATACTCTTGCGGCATCCTGTGGTACGGCGGAAACTGCTACTGGATTTACAGCACCATGAAGCAATACGGCGGTATCAGCGCGCCCGGCGCGGCCGGCCTGTTGTTTCTGTTTTGCCTTTACCTCGGGCTGTATCACGGATTGTTCGGATTGCTGGTCACCACTGTTGCCAAGGCTTCAGAGCGAATGGCGCTCGTGCTCTCGCCTTTTCTCTGGGTGGCAGTTGAACTCGCCCGCACCCGCGTCACCGGATTTCCCTGGGACTTGCTTGGCATCGCACAAGTGGACAATATTCCGCTCGCCCGCATCGTCCGTTTTACCGGGGTTTACGGTATTTCATTTGAGATCATGGTGGTGAATACGGCGTTCGCGGCCGCGTTTATCATTCAGCGCAATCGCCGCATGCAGTTGCTGCTGGCAGCAACAGCCGCAGCGTTCGTCCTCCAGATCGGCCGCTGGATGCCGATCCCAGCATTCCCAACCGACCGGTCCGCCATGCTGGTACAGCCGAACATTCCTATTCTTGTGGGCGGTGACTGGACGCAGCAATACTTTCAGGACACATTAGCTGACTTGACGCGCACGAGCCTTACTCCTCCGGCCGGAGAGCAGCGGCATCCCGGTTTGATTGTTTGGCCGGAATCGCCCGCGCCGTTTTATTCGAACGATCCGGCGTTCCGTGACGCTATCAGCAATGTTGCGAAGACTACACACGCGTGGATGGTTGTGGGAAGCGTGGGCACGCAGACTGCATCCCCCCGCGTGCCGCATCCCGAAATCTTCAATTCCGCCGCGCTCGTAGACCCAAGCGGCAGTTGGCTCGCGCGCTATGACAAGGTTCATCTCGTTCCATTCGGCGAATATGTGCCTTTCAAGAGCTTGTTCGGATTCGCAGGCGGGCTGACCAAAGAAGTCGGCGATTTTTCGCAGGGAGTGGTCCGCGCTCCACTGCAAGCTGGAGATGAGAAGCTAGGCATCTTCATCTGCTACGAGTCGATTTTCCCCGATGAGGTCCGCCGCTTCGCCGCCAACGGGGCGCAGGTGTTCGTTAACGTCTCAAACGACGGCTGGTACGGCGACAGCGGCGCCTACGCCCAACACCTCAAGCAGGCGCGCATGCGAGCAATCGAAAATGACCGCTGGCTCTTACGCGACACCAACACCGGCACGACTGCCGCGATTGATCCTTATGGACGCGTCGCCCAAAGTGTGCCGCGGAAAATCCGCACTGCACTCGGCGCGTCTTATGCATTGGAAAACAGCACAACTTTCTACACGCGCCACGGCGACTGGCTGGCGTATGCATGTGCGATAATCTCAATCGGGGCGATCGCATTCGCTCTTACTTCCGGAAAAGGCAAACGCACCTCATGATGATTGAAGAACTCGAACGCGAATATTCCGCCTTGCGTGACAAAGTGCGCGAACTCCGGGAGTACCTTTGACGCCGGCACCCTCCGCCGGCAACTCGCAGAAGTAGACAAGCAGGCTTCCGACCCTAACCTCTGGTCGAATCCACAGAGATCGCAGCAAGTCATGCGCGAGAAAAAGCGCGTGGAAAATATGCTGGCGACCGAAACAGAACTGGTGCGGCGTACCGACGACATTGCCGCGTACTTCGACCTGGCACGCGAGGGTGAGAGTGTTGAAGCCGATCTTCGCCGTGAGATTGATTCGCTCCGCGAACACGTCGAGCGACTGGAAACCGAAACGCTTCTTTCCGGAGACAATGACGTCCGCAACGCCATTATGACGATTCATCCGGGCGCGGGCGGTACTGAATCTCAGGATTGGGCCGAGATGCTGATGCGCATGTACCTGCGCTGGGCCGAGCGCCAGGGATTCCAGACTGTGCTCTACGATTATCAACCCGGCGAGGAAGCGGGCATCAAATCCGCGACGTTTGGGGTAAATGGCGAATACGCTTTCGGTCAACTGACCAGCGAGATCGGCGTGCATCGCCTGGTGCGAATTTCGCCCTTCGATCAGGCCAAGCGCCGGCATACATCTTTCGCCAGCGTCTTCGTATCGCCGGAGATCGACGAATCGATCGAAGTCATCATCAAGCCTGAAGACTTGCGTATCGATACTTACCGGTCGAGCGGTAAGGGCGGGCAGCATGTGAATACCACGGACTCGGCAGTGCGCATCACGCACATTCCCACCGGATTAGTGGCAGCTTGCCAAAACGAGCGGTCTCAGCACAAGAACAAAGATCGTGCTATGAGCATGCTGCGCTCAAAGCTTTACGAATTCGAACTGGAGAAGAAGCGAGAGATCACGCGGAAGATCGAGGACTCCAAGCTCGACATAGACTTCGGTTCGCAGATCCGGTCTTACGTGTTGCAGCCCTACCGCATGATCAAAGACCATCGCACCAAGACCGAAGTGGGCGACGTGGACCGCGTGCTCGACGGCGACTTACAGCCTTTCATTCGTGCGTATTTGCGAATGCGCAGGGATGGCGCGTCGAGTTAACTTTAGCTTCAACTTCAGTTCCACGGATATACACGGATCCACACGAATAAGGCTGAAGAAAAAAGAACGAAATCCGTGTTCATCCGTGTGAATCCGTGGAACTGAAGTTGACCTCCGCCGAAAGCACCTCTGCAGTACACCTTTGCCGCCTCTCCTTCCGTAACGTTACTTCTGCCGAATACAGTGGCATCAGACCTCAGGCTGCGCCATTCTATAAGGCTTAGGAGTCTAGCCACACATGTCCCGCATGCTTGATTTGATTCGGGCTTCTGCCCTGCCATCGCACCAGATGATGTCTGCCTCGAAAGGCGCTCTTCGACTGCCTGAGGTGGAAACTGTGGAAATTTTGGTGTACATCGCGGAGCACAACAAGATTTTTGGCGAGGCCGCCCGGCTCACGCTCGCCGGATGGGACGAAGCATCGTCGCGAACGATTGCCGCCGATCCCAGGACTCCTGTTGAGATTCTTGAATATTGGCTTTCGCCCAAGAACATAAGGCCAGCATTGTTCTCGATCTTGATCGAAAATCCTGCGGTCAGCATTAGCAGACTCTCTAATCTGGCGACGACGTTGAAACATGAAATGCTCGATGGGTTGATTGCGAGTCCGCGAGCGAGAAAGCTGCCGCAGATATTGCAGGACTTGAGCGCCAATCCTCACCTAAGCGGCACCCAGGCGGCGCGAGTCAACGCTCTGATTGCGGGCAAGGTATTTGTAGATGACGGAAATGATCGGCCCGCTACGGAAGTAGTTGAGCCAGCACCTCATCACGCGCCAATGCCGGCAGCGCCTAAGGAGCCGGAAACGGCCTCCTCACCAGTTCCCTCTCAGCCCAAGCCCGAAGCGGCGATGCTGCCGGCGCCAAACGACAATATACTGGCGGACGATCCCGCACTCGAGGTTGCCCTAAATACATTTTTCAAGGAGCATGCGAAAGAGATCGAATCTCAACCGGAAAAACCTTTTCACGCTATCGGCGGCATATATGAGGACATCCTTGGGGTGCAAGAACCTAAAGCGATGGCTGCTGCGGCAACTCTCCCTTCGGCCACGCCGCCGACAGCGCCAGCACAGCCTAGGATTTCGCACAAACCACTGATTAAACCTGACGACGGAAAGCGCGACAGCGTACTGCAGAAAATCTCGAAACTCGACATCAAAGGGCGGATTCAACTGGCCATGAAGGGAACCAAGGAAGAACGCGCAATTCTGGTTCGCGACGGCACAAAGATCATCGCCCTTGCGGTGCTCGATTCCCCGAAGATCACAGACGGCGAAGTGGAAAAATTTGCCGGACAGAAAAATGTTCTGGAGGCCTTGCTGCGAGCGATTCCCATGAAGCGCCGCTTCGCCAAGAATTACGCAGTGGTTCGCGCATTAATATTCAATCCCCGCACCCCGCTCGATGTATCGCTGGGACTGATGAAGAACCTGCTGGTAGCCGATTTAAAAAATCTTTCCGGCAACAAAGAAGTGGCTGAAACAGTTCGCAAGCTGGCGCTGCGAATGTTTAAGCAAAAAGGCGCAGACAGCAACAAACATTGAGCGTCACGCTAGAATATGGGCGTGTCTTCGCTGCCCTCCGATCCCATCCTCGAGCTACTCACCCGGGCAAAGACCATAGCCGTGGTGGGGTTGTCCGACAGCCCCCTGCGTCCCAGTTACGGAGTTTCGGCTTACATGCAGGCACAGGGCTACAAAATCATCCCGGTCAATCCGGCGATTTCCGAGGCGCTGGGCGAAAAGGCGTATGCATCATTGCTTCAGGTGCCCACAAAAGTAGAGATAGTGAACGTCTTCCGGCGACCTGAATTTGTGAACGAAGTTGTGGATCAGGCAATTCAGTTGCAGGTTCCCGCGATCTGGATGCAGGAAGGGGTCGTCAATGAAGCTGCGGCCGCCCGGGCGCGCCAGGCAGGAGTATTCGTCATCATGGACTTGTGCATTCTGAAGGAACACAAAGCTCGTTTCGGATGAACAGCGGGCCTCCGGCCCTGGCTCAGTTTTTTCGCTCCTGCAAGCCGGCGGCGCGCTTCCTGCGGCGTACTAAAAACCAGGCCGCGACACCCACGACAGCCGCAATAATCAACCAATGGAAGTGATGACTGAAGAAGATTCGCAGGGTGTGCACCACTCCGGGGCCGAACTTCAGCACTAGAATTCCGAGGAGAAAAAAGCGCACGGCACGCCCGAGAAATATTGCCAGTAGAAAATGGCTTATGCTCATCTCGGCAACGGCCGCACCCAGAGCGAACATCTTGAACGGAGTGGGGGGCGGCAGCATTGCCGGGAACATCAGGCTCCAGAAAGGATGCTTCTCAAAAGCCGCGTGCAGTTTTTCAAAGCGCGCCGGGGATACTCGTTTGCGCAATAATTCTTCTCCGCCGGCATATCCGATGGCGTAAATGACGAGGCTGCCGATTGCCGACCCGGCCGCAGCCATGAGCACATAAAGCAGGAAGCGGCTGTGATTTTGCGCGACGTAACCCGCGACCACCACATCCATGGGCAGGCCGAAGGCGGCACCGTCCAGCGCGGCCACGACAAAAACACCCCAAGGCCCCAGAGGCTTCAAGACCGCCCACAGAAACGCGGTATAGCGGCTGATGATGTGCTTGATAGTGTTCAAGGTCAGGCGACTGTGCGTTGGACCAAGATCAGTGATTTACAAATTGATGAACTTTAGGATTGACGGACTGTTTCCCCACTCGTTTTTTAAAAACGAATTCCCTTAATTCGACAATTCATAAATTCGAAATTTCGACAATGTACCTCAATTGCTCATGTGTTCCGTCTTCCCGGCCAAAATTTGTATGGCGTGCGGCAAAACATCGATCACCGCCTGCAGCGATTCCACCGCTCCTGCTGGGCTCCCGGGGAGATTCAGCACCAGAGTCGTGCCGCATACGCCGCATACGCCCCGGCTCAATGATGAAAACGGAGTTTTTTTCTCGCCCTCGCGGCGCATGCGTTCGGATACTCCGTCGAGCATCCGGCCGCAAACTGACCGAGTAGCTTCGGGCGTCACATCGCGGGCGGAAATACCAGTGCCGCCCGTAGTTACAACCAGCCTAGCTTTGCGTGCAAGATCCACAATTGCTTTTTGAATGGCACCATGGTCGTCGGCAACGATGCGGGTCTCAATCACCGCGAAATGAAACTCTTGCAGAGTGCGCGCAACCGCAGGGCCGGAGGCATCGTTGCGTTCGCCGCGCGCGCACGAATCGCTGACCGTCAAGACGGCGGCTCGAAAAGTGTCAGGAATCGAGGAGGACATCCTCTTCCTCCTCGGTCTGGCCGCCGCTGTCGCGGCGAGATTCGTCAAGCAGGCGCAAGCCTTCCATCAGCAGTCCTTGCGTGTTCAGGGTCGTGGATTGCTGTTTGGTTTTGCCCTCAAAGTTGATCTGGAAATTTCCGCCGGTCCATTGCAGCACTTTGAACACAGCCGCATCGCCGGTCAAAGAACCATAAGCCGCATGCGGAACCTGACCCTCGGCGAAATACATCTCGCATTTATCGCCATCTTTGGTCAGGGTGAGCAGGCAACTCTTGCGCCCCATCTCAAGCGACTGCACCAGATCGATCACATTCATCTGGGCCAGGCTGCCGCGCACAATGCCATCGGAAGAAGAAGATTTCGACATTTTTTCGAGCGCAATTTTGTCAATTAAACGCTTGATGCGCTGAGTGGCTTCACGCAAAAAAAACGGCTTCTCGACATAATCGTCGGCGGTGTGGTCTTGAATCGCAAGCTTTTCCGAGATGTCCGACTTTGTTGCCAGCAGAATGACGGAAATTGCAGCTGTCTTCTTGCGGCCGCGGAGCTTTTCGACGAGCTGCCGCCCATCCATGCCCGGCATGCGAAAGTCGCTGACCAGCAAGTCGGGGACGTCGTCAACGGCTTTAAGCAAAGCGTCGGCTCCGTCCGCAGCGGTCGTGACTTTGGCCAGCGGCGACAATGCGTCATTGAGCAGGGACAAAATCATCGGATTGTCGTCCACCAGCAAGACTTTGACGTCGCTCTGCATAGATTTCAGTCGCCCAACCGAAAAAAAAGTTACTTCTTGCGAATGTAGTCGCCGCTTTTGCCGCCCGATTTGCGTTCGAGGACCACTTCGCGAATTTCAATTCCTTTGTCGAGTGCTTTGCACATGTCGTATACGGTCAGCGCCGCCACACTGGCAGCGACAAGCGCTTCCATTTCGACACCGGTCTCGGCAGTCGTCCTCACTTTCGAGGAAATCGCAATTCCATTTTCGCATTCCCTCAAAGTGACATCAACGTACGCAAGCGGCAGCGGATGGCAGAGTGGGATCAGGTCGGACGCCTTCTTAGCCGCCATGATTCCGGCGATGCGCGCAGTTTCGAGCGGATCGCCCTTGGGGTTGCTGCCAAGGGCTTTTAGCACTGCGCTGGACATCGCGACGAAGGCGCTGGCCTCAGCCTCGCGAGCCGACATTTTCTTGCCAGAAACATCCACCATGCCGGCGGCGCCGGACTGGCCGTAATGAGAGAGCTTCGATGCCATTGAGCGTCTTGAACCTCTGGAATGAGACTCATCTTAACAGTACTGGCACGAACTCTCCGGCTTCAATCCGCTCGCGATCAGGAGGAACAACGATGTAACAATTCGAACGCGTGACGGCCGAGAGATCGCCGGAACCTTGCCAGGACACGAGTGCTACTTCGCTGTGCTCGAACTCGCCGGACAAGCTCGCGGGCAGAAATCGTTTCAGCCCGGGCTTGGTCTTGATCGCTGTCTTCAACCTGGCGTGGACAAAAGCTAACTGCCGCGGCCGCATTCCAGCGAGGGCTTCGATAAGCGGCCGCGCAAAGAGCTCGAAGCAAACCATGGTGGAGATCGGGTTGCCAGGAAGACCGAGAAAGTACTTGCGATTTAAAGCATTTTCTCCGGCGGGGATCTGGAAAGGAACCGATCCGAACACAATCGGTTTGCCCGGCTGAATCTGGGCGCCTGTGAAGAAGAACTCGGCTTTCAGTTCCGCGAGTACTTGTTCCACCAGGTCGTACTTGCCCGTGGAGACGCCACCCGCGATCAGCAGAAGATCACAGTCGAGTCCTTCGAGGAGCAGTTCGCGCAAACGTTTGAGTTCGTCAGGCGCAATGGGCAGCACGATGGGTTTGCCCCCGGCGGCGGAAATTTGCGCGGCGAGAGAGTAGCTGTTGGAATTGCGAATCTGGCTCGCACCGGGGGAGACGTCGATGTCCACCACTTCATCGCCAGTGGAAAGCACGGCGACGCGTGGCTTGGCATGCACCAGGACTCGCGAACGTCCGACCGCGGCCGCGATTGCACTTGCCGCGAAGTCCAGGCGCGTTCCCGGTGCGAGCATTTCGGCACCGCGTTTTCCTTCGGCTCCAGTGGGAACAATGTTTGCTCCCGCTGCGACTGCCGTCCGGACTACGACACCATTGCCAGCGGGAGCCGTGAACTCTACCATCACTACGGCGTCTGCTCCGCTTGGCACTGGCGCACCCGTCATGATCGAAGCCGCCTGGCCGGATTGGATGGCTGGGATCTCTGCATCCGCTCCCGCCTTGACTTCTCCAACGACATCTAGAGTAGTAGGAATGTTCGCGACATCGGCGGAACGAACCGCGAAACCGTCTCGAGTGGATCGCGGGAATGGCGGAAAGTCCCGGTCGGCGTGAATCGGTTCAGCGAGAACCCGACCAGCCGCATCAAGCAAGCCCAGCAACTCTCGCCCGTGCGAACGCAATTGCTGCGCGTGGTTGTCAACCAGGTGACGGGCTTCTTCAAAGCTGAGAATCATAATGGGCTTTGGGCTTTGGGCTTTGGGCTTTGGGCTTTGGGCTTTGGGCTTTGGCCTTCAGGCCGTTGATCTGATTTAGTTTTTTCGGCTCAGCAGTCTTAAGCCTAAATCTACAACCCAAAGCCCAACGCCCAAAGCCTGAAACCCAGAGCCCAATGCCTACTTCTTAAGCATCCTTACCGCAACTTCTTTGAAAAACACAATATCGTGATCGCTATGGTTTTGCAGTCCGATATAACCATCGTTCGGCCTGGGTCCGCGTTGCGGCTCAAAGCTGAACTTGCGTTCCGGGACCGGGTCGCCTTCGGTGTAATCGGTCACCTTGGTTCCGTTGAGCATGACAATTGTTCGCGGCCCATCCAGCGTAATTTCCATCGTGTTCCATTCGGGGCCGGGTTTTCCTGTGCGCGCCAAAGGCTCAGTCAGGGAATAGAGCATTCCGGTAATATGGTGCTCATCTTCGCCTTCGGCAACATTGTCAATCTGCACTTCGTAGCCATAATGCACCGGCATCCATTCCTCACGCGGCTCGATAGGAATGCGGATGAACACACCGGAATTGTCATTATGGTCACGCATTTTGAAGACGACCCGAATGGTGCAATCCCCGAGTTTGCCGCCCGTCCAGTACAGCAGCCCCATGCCACCGTGGGTTTGGATGAGGCCATCTTCAACCGTCATGGAACCTGGGCCGACGTGCTTCCATCCGGTCAGGTCTTTGCCGTCAAAAAGTTGCTTCCATTCATCAGTTTGCGCGTGGAGGAGCGGGCCAGCCAGTAGCCCAAAAACCAGGAGCCAGCGATGCATACTCACCTCGAAGTTCGCCATGTTACAACAGATTCAGGAACGGTGTCCCGGAGTCACCATTGGGTGCACCGAATGTCCTGAGATTCGCATCCAACACGTTATAATTATCCTGCCGGTTTTGTGCCTCTATTCCGGCCGAAAACCTGGAGTCTGATGTCTACCAAAATTAGGACCACCATCCTTGTTGTATCCGCTGGAGTGCTGCTATTTTCATTCGCAGGCCTTAGAGGTGTTCGCGCCTCGAACGACGGAGCATACCGGCAGATGGAAGTTTACAGCGAAGTGCTCTCGCGGGTGCGCAGCGAGTACGTCGAGGAACCGGATCTGCCGTCTGTAACTGACGGCGCTTTACACGGACTGCTCGAGTCGCTGGATTCAAACTCGAGTTATCTCAATCGCGAGCAGTATCAGGATTACAAAGCACACAAGAACAGCGCGAAAGGCGACATTGGCGCCGCTGTATCCAAGCGCTTCGGTTATGCGTCGGTGGTCGCGGTAATCCCGGGTGGTCCAGCCGACAAGGCCGGCCTGCAGGACACGGACATTCTGGAATCGATCGAAGGCAAGAGCACGCGCGAGATGTCGCTGGCGCAGATACGCAGCCTGTTGTCGGGCGATCCGGGATCGAACGTAAACTTGTCGGTCGTGCGGGCGCGCCGTGCAGAACCGGAAAAAGTGGTGGTAACACGCGACATAGTGAACATTCCTCCAGTGGAGGAAAAAACACTTGAGGACGGCATCGACGAGATTCGGGTTGATGCGCTGAATAAGGGTAAGTCTCAGGAGATCGCAAGCAAAATCAAAGCTTTGCAGAAGTCCGGGGCCAAGAAACTGATTCTTGATCTGCGCGACTGCGCCCAAGGCGACGAGTCAGAGGGCATCGCCACAGCCAACCTGTTCCTCAATCACGGCACAATCACTTATCTGCAGGGGCAGAAATATCCGCGCGAGGCGTTCAACGCTGACCCCTCCAAAGATGTGACCACTCTGCCGGTGGCAGTTCTGGTGAACAAAGGAACCGCAGGGCCGGCGGAAATTGTGGCGGCTGCGATTCTGGAGAATGCTCGCGGCGACGTTGTGGGAGATAAAACCTTCGGCGATGGCTCGGTCCAGAGGTTGATCGAACTGCCCGATGGTTCGGCCCTTATTCTTTCAATCGCCAAGTACTATTCGCCGCAGGGCAAGGCGATTCAGGACGCAGCCGTAACTCCCAACATTGTGGTTGCCGATACAGCTGATGACGGCCCGGTACCGGATGAAGATGAGAACGCACTTCCATCCGACAATAGCGACAAGAAGTCAGCTCCCAGCCACGACGAGCAATTGCAAAAGGCGATTCAGGTGTTGAAAGCACGCCAGAGTTAGGGCCTGATTAAAGTGGTCGCAAGAACGCGCGCTGAAAAGTGCGCGTTTTTTGTTGCGTCGCCATGAACAAAGTCTGGCTCCGCAGATTCGTCACTTTCCGCTATTATTGCTAGTCCAAAAAGCACGTCGGACGAACCCGCTCCACTTACAGGGAGATCCTATGAGAGACGCCGCGAGTCGTGTTCTGGTTGTGCTTACGGTTTTCGCTGCAATGCTCTTCGCCGGACTGGCGCAGGCCCAATCGCAGTACCCAAACTATCCGAGCGAAACGCCCGACAAGTTCCAACCTGCGACCAGCAGCTTCGATTACGAGCGGCGCATTGCGATGATCCCGATGCGCGACGGGGTGAAGCTGCACACGGTCATCCTGGTGCCGAAGGGCGCGAAGAACGCGCCCATCCTGCTCACGCGTACTCCTTACGACGCCGATTCGCTGACCGAGAACTCGCACAGCTCACACCTTGGCTCCACGCTCTGGGGTTACGACAATGCGACCGAGGTCATCGTTGAAGGTGGATACATTCGTGTTGTCCAGGACATTCGCGGCCGCCACAATTCGGAAGGCGATTATGTGATGAACCGTCCGCTTCATGGACGGCTGAATCCCACGCCCGTGGATCATTCGACTGACACTTACGACACCATTGACTGGCTGGTGAAGAACATACCGGAAAGCAACGGCAAGGTCGGGATTCTCGGAATTTCTTACGACGGCTTCCTGCCGCTCATGGCGCTCGTAAATCCGCATCCTGCGCTCAAGGTCTCCGTTCCGATGAACCCGATGGTCGATGGCTGGATGGGGGACGACTGGTTCCACAACGGCGCTTTCCGCGAGCAGAACATGGCCTACATCTACGAACAGGAGGCTTCGCGCAAAGCAGGCTTCGGAGGGACCGAAGACCGCTGGTGGACCAACGCATTCGACGACTACGACCTGTTTATGAATTCGGTCAACGCGGGTGAACTTGGAAAGCTGCACGGGAATGCCCGATCCATCGCCGATCTTTCGAACCAGTGGCGCAACCGCTTCTTGCCTTGGAAGAAATCGTCCAAATCAGGGCATCTCCGGCGCGGCGCGCGCGGCGAGAAATTAGCGTGCCGGTTCCTGAAGCGTAACGGTTACAAAATTCTCTTCCGCAATTTCCGTGGACGCAGTGGTGGCGAAATCGACGTTGTATGCCGCGACAACGACACCCTGGTGTTTGTCGAAGTAAAAACGCGGACGCGCGAAGATTTCTGGCCGGCCATCTCGCGGCAGTGGACCGAGAAAAACGAAAGCGAATCTCACGCGGCGCGCTGGCGTGGCTACGTATGCTCGAGAATCCGGACATACTTTTCCGCTTCGACGTAGTTGAAGTTATCGTCGCCGAGCGATGCGGAACCGCGGGTCGAATTGATCAAGAACGCCTTTCCACTCTCGAAGCCGTATTTGTACTGATCTGGACCCCGCGTTAGGCGCTGGACAATCGCGGTGCCGTTGGCAATCATAATTCTGCGTCATGATCGAACCCATCCTCGTCGCGCAA
>CAVWQE010000006.1:0-867990 GCA_963757135.1 uncultured Acidobacteriota bacterium | reverse complement strand
CCGTATATATTGAGAGCGGATCGATGCAACCTGCCGGAACTGAAATTCAGGAAAACGTTCCACTGGCCCCGCTCACCACGCTGGGTGTGGGAGGCAAGGCTCGCTATTTCGTCAGAGCCACGAGCGCTCGAATGGTGAGCAGGCCATCGGCTTCGCACAATCCAACGAGATTCCATTGTTCGTGCTAGGCGGCGGAAGCAACCTGGTTGTCTCCGATCGCGGTTGGAGCGGCCTGGTATTACAGGTTGGACTCGAGGAACTGGGGCGGCAGGATCATGACGGCAAGATTCGATTCGATGTGGGCGCGGGAGTTAATTGGGACGACTTTGTAGCTGATTGTGTCTCGGAGAGTCTTGCCGGCGTGGAATGCCTGAGCGGGATTCCGGGAAGCGTGGGCGGAACTCCGGTACAGAACGTAGGCGCCTACGGGCAAGAGGTCTCGGAGACGATCGCTTCGGTTGTAGCGTTTGATCTCGCTGAGAACCGCGTTCGCGAGTTGCAAGCATCGGAGTGCGGCTTTCATTATCGGCGAAGCATCTTCAATTCGAGCCAGCGCGGGCGCTACATCATTCTACGTGTGAGCTATAAGCTCGTTCCGGACGGCAATCCAGCTCTGCATTATGCCGACTTGCAAAAATATTTCGCGGAACACGGGTCTTCGCCATCGCTTTCGGAAGTGCGCGATGTTGTGCGCGCGATTCGCGCCAACAAAGGCATGCTGCTCACGCCGGGCGATCCCGACAGCCACAGTGCTGGGTCGTTTTTCAAGAATCCGGTCGTGTCGAGCGCCGAGTTCGACGAGCTGAAACGCAAGGCATCGGCTCGAAATCTGCTGATCCCAAGCTATCCGGCGCTGGCCGAGCAGCGAAAGATTTCCGCAGCCTGGCTGGTAGAGAATTCCGGCTTCCTAAAGGGATACGTCAAAGGAAACGCCGGCATTTCCAGCAAACACGCTTTGGCAATCGTCAACCGGGGCGGCGCCAGTGCGTCGGAAATTGTGGCGCTAAAGGATGAAATTCAGGCGAGTGTGCAAGAGACGTGGGGCGTGCGATTGGAAGTTGAACCGGTCTTTGTAGGTTTTTAGCTGGAAACGCCCAAGCAGAAACGCGGGCGGCTGCCGGCCCGGGCCACGCGTTGTCCAGTCTACTCATGCGTGGCCTGCTGAATCGCACCCGCCAGGCCTGCATGCACGCTTCGCAAATCGTGTGGCGCACAACGGGAGAGCGTGCACAGAGCTATCTGCCCACAACGCTTTCTATGAAAGAGTATGAAAGGCTTCCGCCGGACCGCCAGCCTATTCATCGGCAATACGCGCAGCTTCTTTAAAAATGGACACGAACATCGCCCGGGTGAGCTTGCCGGTCTGGGTGTTCTGGTTGGACGGATGGTAGGAAGCAAGCAACGTTCGGCCATCAAACATCTTGTAGCTGGCGCCGTGCTTAAAAATGTAGGCCTTCCTGCTTGGCAGCTCGCCCCGCCGTTTCAAGTAGTTCAAATACGCATCAAATGCAATCTTGCCCAGCGCAACGATTACCTTGAGATTCCCCAGGCAGTGAAGTTCACGATCCAGATACGGCGCGCAATTCGCCAACTCTTGCGGCAGAGGCTTGTTGTCAGGCGGGGCGCAACGCGCCGCAGCGGTGATGTAGAGATCTTTCAATATGAGCCCATCATTGCGATCGGTGGCGCAGGGTTGATTCGCAAAGCCGGTTTCATATAGCACCGGATACATGAATTTTCCTGATGCGTCTCCAGTGAACGGACGCCCAGTGCGGTTGGAGCCATGCGCCCCGGGCGCCAATCCCAGAATCATGACGCGGGCATCGGGATCGCCAAACCCCGGCACAGGCTTGCCCCAGTAGTTATGATCGCGATAGGCCCGGCGCTTCTCTCGCGCCACCTGCTCGCGATAAATAACCAGCCGAGGACAGCGAGTGCACGCGATGACCTCGGCGTTGAGGCCTTTTAACCAGGCGGGAAGAGTCATGGTTGGGAATTTCACATTCTAGTTGACTTTAGTGAGGGCACGCACAATACCGCGCACGGAGCCGCTGAGTTTCCCGAGGAGATGATCTGGTTGTGGCGGGGCTACGATCCCTCAAAGACGACACAGAATTACGAAATGGACCCGGCAGAAAAGACGAAGCCCACGTTTCGTGTCGCGATTACAAATCAATAGGAATGGGACCGCTACTGCTTTTCCGGAACGGCGTAGTAGCCGCTGCGCGCCTGAATCTTGTAGCCATCATCCGATTTAATTTGCACTCTACGGTAGCCGCCATCTTTGACCGGATTGGTAGGAACGTATCCGATGTAATACTGGCTGCGCAGTTCCTGCGAAATCTGGTCGAAAGCGGCTTTAAGCTTTTCCGGCTTACTTCCCACGTCGATCACGCGTCCGCCGGTTTCGGCAGTCATTTTCTTCATCTCACTGTCACCGTTATAGCCCATCCCAAACCCAAAGTATGCGCTTCGGTCAGCGCATAACAATACGTAAACGATCGTGTCCGCTTTCTGCGCGGCTTCAATGGCATCTTTAATCTTGTACTGACTGCCTTGGTCCTGGCCGTCAGTGAGCAGGATCATGGCTTTGCGGTCCACTTGTTGGCCCATCTGATCGTGCGACGCCAGATACACCGCGTCGTAGAGCAACGTACCTTTGGGAACTCCGGCAGTCGGAACCGGCCCGCCGCCCATGCCGGGAATGCTGCCGACCTGGCCGCCGGTATCAATTTTCACACTGTTGAGCGCATTCTTCAGCCTGCGTACATTACTGGTGAAATCCTGCAACAGGCTTACGCCGACATTGAAGTCCATGACGAAGGCCATGTCTTTTTCTCTTATGATCTGGCTGAGAAATGCTCCCCCGACCTCCTGCTCCATCCCGAGTACCCGCTCCTGGCTGCCGCTGGAGTCGATGAGGATGCCGAGCGTCAAGGGCAGGTTCGATTCCGCAGTGAAGTATTTGATGGTCTGCGGCTTGCCGTCTTCAAGAAGCTGAAACTTCTCTTTGGGCAAATTGGGAATGAGGCCGCCCTTTTTGTCCTTCACGTTGAAAAACAACTGGACGACATTGACATTGACCTTCAACGTCTCAGTAGGGGTTTGTTCCTGGTCGTCGTCCTTGGTTTGCTGTGATTTGTTAGCCGAGTCTCGATCCTGTTGATCGGGAACCATCTGGACGTCCTGTGCCCAAGCCGCGGACGAGCACAGCATTGCAAGCCCGATGAACCAAGCAGCTACGCTTTTTGGGAGAAAGAAACGCATGAATTCCGGCCCCATTGGTTTCTGTTAGTCTATCCTTCTACGGGTTAGATGCACCAAATCTGCCTGCTCAGGCATCCCACAACAAAGAACAACGCGGGGGACGTTCTTGCTTAAACGGTACGAACAATTTTGGCGGGTTGGGCTGTTGGGTTTGTGCGTAGTTCTTGGCAGCGGGCTTACCCTCGCGCAGTCTACGTCGGGTAACGCGTCGCAAACCCCGGCTGCCAGCCCACAAAATCAAAAAGATGAAGGCATTCCAGACGCACCGTCAACGGTGCAACCCGCGAAGCCTGTGCCTGAACCGCAGCAGGAGGCCCCCGAGCAGCAGGGACCTCCACCGCCGTCATCTCAGGCACAGCCGGCGCCCCGCAGCGATCAGCAAAATCCTGCGCCTCCGGGCCCAACTGGCGCCAACCCGGGTGCAAAGCCGCCGATCAATATTGAGACCGTGCCGGAAGGGGGCGCGACCAAAGAAACCGACTCTGCTGAAGAACGGCCTTACACGATTATCACGAGAGTAAACCAGGTGACGGTTCCGGTAACGGTGAAAGATGAGTCCGGCCGTCTAGTAAATGGCCTGACTTCCAAAGACTTCACCGTCCTTGAAAACGGCAAAAAACAGACTCTGAACTTCTTCACCAGCGATCCATTTGCCCTGTCTGCGGCAGTAATTATCGATCTGGGCATGAAGGACGTGGACGTACAGAAGGTCAACCACACCTTTTCCGCACTCGAAGGCGCCTTCAGCCAGTTCGATGAGCTTTCGATCTACTCGTACAGCAACACGGTGAGCCAACTCTCGGGGTGGGGAGCCGTCGGGCAGCAGCTTGAAGCCAGGCTCGAGGAATTGCAGAGTGCGCGAGGCCAGGATAATGGACCGCCGGTGACCAGCGGGCCACTCGGGCCCAACGGGCCGATGATCAATGGGATGCCGGCAAACCCGGGCGCGCCCACGGTCTATACACCGGTACAGGAAGCGCATGTCATGAATGACGCCATCCTCAAGGCGGCCATCGACCTTTCACAGCGCGAGAAGTCGCGGCGAAAGATCATCTTCATCATCAGTGACGGCCGCGAGTATCGCAGCGACGCCAGCTACCGTGATGTGCTGCGGGTGCTTTTGAAAAACAACGTCATCGTCTATGCAATCGGCGTCGGGGGATCGGCCATTCCGGGGTATAACAAGCTCGCAAAGCTCCACATCCCGCGGCTTGGATATACGGACATTCTTCCGAAGTACGTGAGCGCGACCGGAGGCGGCCAGGTGTTTGAGGAGCTGACTCGAAACGGAATTGAGGACGCCTATGCGCAGGCGCTCGGTGACGCTCGCAACCAGTACACGCTGGGTTACCGGCTCGGCGGAGCGCCGTCCGGGGCTTATCGTAATATCGAGGTGCTGGTGGACCGGCCGAGCTGCAAGTCATCCATACGGCCGTGCGTGAATGTTTATGCCCGGGACGGGTACTATCCCAATCCCGCCGGACGCTAGTTACTAGCCACGCTGGGGCAGCTAAAGTCAGAACGGCGGCAGTCCGAAGTAGTAACCAGGGTAATCCCTCGGGTAATGCCTGCTGTGATATAAACCAATGTACAAGTCCAAAAATCAGGGGACAGCCGGGCTCTCCGGCGCGGACGTTCTTCGCGTCTCGGGGCTAAGATTCCGGATAGCAAAGTCCGCCTTCTGGGGAACGTCTTGAGCTTCATCAATTTCGCAGCCCGCGAGATCAACTGCAAAATCGTCTATTACGGGGCGGGCCTCGGCGGCAAGACCACGAATCTGCAGCACATCTACCAGAAAACTGCCGAACAGCAGAAGGGCAAAATGATCTCGCTCGCCACTGAAACCGAGCGAACGCTGTTCTTCGATTTCCTTCCACTTGATTTAGGTTCAGTACGCGGGTTCAAGACGCGAATTCACCTCTACACCGTCCCCGGACAGGTGTTCTACGACGCCAGCCGCAAGCTGATTCTGCGGGGCGTAGATGGCATTGTCTTCGTCGCCGATTCGCAGCAGGAGCGCATGGATGCCAACGCCGAGGCGCTCGATAATCTGATGGCGAACCTGAAAGAGCACAGCTACGACTTCAACAAGATTCCCTACGTTCTGCAACTGAACAAGCGCGACCTGCCTAATGTCCTTCCCGTCGAAGCCCTCGCCAAAGAACTGCAGCGCAAGAATGAACCCGTACTCGAGGCCATCGCCTTCCAGGGCCAGGGCGTCTTCGAAACCCTGAAAGAAATTGCCCGGCAAGTGCTGGTGGAGTTGAAGCAGGGGAGCTAGAAGCAGCACCCAGCGCTCAGCATTCAGCCCGTGCGGAAGGACGTGTTGCTTTAACTCCTATATACAAATGCCCTACATTGTATGTATGGCCATTTCCATGACATCCATCCGGTTGGACACGGATTTAGCTGACGAAGCCGTCAAGGCCCTTGGCGTGAAATCCCGCACCGAAGCCATCCATGTTGCTTTGAAAGAAGTTGTGGCAGTTGAACGATTCAAAGGGTTGATGACGAAGAACGCCGGCAAGCTTCGCTTCGCCGGCACGGATGAGTAGCTTCGTAATCTTGATACGTAGTTTTTTTTACGATCAGACCCGAACCGGCCATCTGGAGATATGGTCCTGATGAGGTAAGTGACCTCGCGGAGCGGCGTATGCTCGCGTTTCAGTCCCGTATAATCGTTAGATTCCCATGGCCGTTCTCGCAGACATCCTTGCCGCTACACGACGAAAGGTTGCCGAGTGCCGCGCCTACTCCAACTTGCCTGAACTGGAGGAGCGGGCTGAAGGGCATGTTCCGCGCGGCTTTCGAAAAGCCATTGAAAGCGCCAGCCTCACCGGTCCGGCAATTATTGCGGAGCTAAAAAAGGCTTCGCCGTCGAGAGGCCTGATCCGTGCCGATTTCGATCCCCGCCTGCTGGCGCCGGAACTCGAAGTGGCGGGAGCCACTGCGCTTTCCGTTTTGACTGACGAAGAGTTCTTTCAGGGATCGCTGGCGAATTTAAGAGCGGCTTCCGCAGAGACCCGGCTTCCCTGCCTGCGCAAGGATTTTATTCTGGACGAGCTTCAGATTCTGGAGGCGCGGGCGAATTCGGCGGACGCGATACTGCTGATCGTTGCCGCGCTTGAACAACGCGAGCTGTTGTTGCTATTAAAGCGCGCCGCTGAACTGAAACTGGATGTGCTTTGCGAAGTCCACGATGAAGAAGAACTGGGCCGCGCCCTGGATGCGGGATGCGAAATGATAGGCGTCAACAACCGCGATCTAAAAACCTTCAAGGTTGACCTGAACGTCGCGCTCAGGCTGGCGCAGATGCTGCCGCTGGGAGTGGTTGCGATCGCTGAAAGCGGCATTGAAACCGGAGCAGACGTTTCGCGATTGCGCGCAGCCGGCTACAACGGTTTTCTGATTGGCGAGACTTTGATGCGTGCGCCGAGGCCGGGAGAAGCGCTGAAGGCATTGCTGAACGAGGTGGCTGCAGCGACAGCAGGCGGCTCTCGATGACGTGGGTCAAGATCTGCGGAATCACCAATCTCGAAGACGCGCTAGTCGCAGTCGAAGCGGGCGCAGACGCGCTGGGGTTTGTGTTTTATGAGAAGAGTCCGCGAAAGATGCATCCAGAAAACGTTCGAGAAATCGTGTCCGGAGTGCCCATGGATGTTGAGAAGGTCGGCGTTTTCGTTGGGGCTCCGCCAAACAAGAGGATCGTTTACCAAGCGCGACTTACTGCCATCCAAATTCACCCGACATCCCCTGCTATGAGCCGTCAACAGCTGCATGAGTTGGGATTGCTTCCCGAGAAGGTTTTCTACGCTATTTCAGAGAAGCAACTTCTGAACAGCCGTATGGGCGGCTTCGGTTGGCGAACAGAGGCGAAGAATGCGATCAGAGCTCTTCTGCTTGACTCGCGCAATGACGAGCAACCTGGCGGTACGGGTGTGACATTCGATTGGATGAAAGCTGCGCCCATCGTGTCAGAACTGAGGGAGCAATTCAGCTTTGTCGTCGCAGGCGGCCTCACACCCGAAAATGTGACCGGAGCCATGTCAATCCTTCAGCCCTGGGGCGTAGATGTTTCTTCCGGGGTTGAATCCCGCCCTGGCAAAAAAGATCCCGACAAGGTTCGCGCCTTCATCAAAGCTGTGCGGGATCATGACCAGGAGAACTCGAGAAACTAGATGGCCAGTGCCTCAATCAACAAGAGACACGCTGCGCAGGTTCGTGGCTCCCACCCTTCGAAAACCGCGAAGGGTGGGGCACCCTCTCCTGTAAGAGTCAACTTACCCACCCTAGCCGCAAAGAACGCGGCTAGGATGGAGCACCCTCGAGGTGAAGGACGCGCTGCCCCCGGCCGCTTCGGACCGTGGGGCGGACGTTACGTTCCCGAGACGCTGATGGCCGCGCTTGACGAGCTTGAGCGTGAATACGAACGCGCCAAAAAGGATCCGAGGTTCAAGGCGCGGCTGAGCGAACTCCTGAAGACATTCGCCGGAAGACCGACGCCATTGTTCTATGCCCGCCGGCTGAGTCAAAAACTTGGCGGCGCGAAAATCTACCTGAAGCGCGAAGACCTGCTGCACACCGGCGCGCACAAAATCAATAACTGCATCGGCCAGGCTCTGCTTGTAGAGCGCATGGGCAAGAACCGCGTGGTGGCGGAAACCGGCGCGGGACAGCACGGCGTCGCGACAGCGACGGTTTGCGCTTTATTCGGCTTTGAATGCGTGGTGTACATGGGGACGGAGGACATGCGACGCCAGGAGCTTAACGTCTTCCGCATGCGACTGCTCGGAGCTGAGGTTCGCGGAGTGGATGCGGGTTCGCGCACGCTGAAGGACGCCATCAACGAAGCCATGCGCGACTGGGTGACGAATGTCCGCACGACGCATTATCTGCTTGGCAGTGTGCTCGGAGCGCATCCGTACCCGACGATGGTGCGCGACTTTCACAAAGTCATTGGCCGCGAGGCCCGCGCTCAAATCATGAAAGCCGAAGGCAAATTGCCGACGGCGATCATCGCCTGCGTCGGCGGCGGATCGAATGCAATCGGGATTTTCCACGACTTCATCGGCGACAAGAAAGTGAAGCTGATCGGCGTCGAAGCCGGAGGTCGCAGCGAAAAGTTGGGCGACCACGCGGCTCGGTTTCGCGGCGGATTGCCGGGTGTTCTGCAGGGTACGTACTCTTACGTGTTGCAGGATAAGGCCGGCCAGATCGCGGCCACGCACTCGGTTTCCGCGGGACTGGATTATCCGTCGATCGGCCCGGAGCACGCCTGGCTGGCGGACTCCGGCCGGGCTGAGTATGTGTCTGCTTCCGACGCCGAAGCGCTGGAAGCCTGCAAGCTGCTAGCGCAGACCGAAGGAATTATTCCTGCACTTGAATCGGCGCACGCAGTTGCGGAAGTGATCAAGCGCGCGCCGGCGATGAAAAAGTCGGACGTGGTGATTGTGAACGTTTCAGGGCGAGGAGACAAGGACATTGGAATTTTGCGCGAGAATTTGAAGTTAAATTAGGCGTTCCAAATGGAGCGCGCAACGTTGCAACCGATTAGAAATTAGCCACTGATCCAAGTGAAGGACAAAAAAGACGGCAAACACGTTCGCCGCAAATATGAAATCGAAAACAAAGTTATTGAGAATCACTGAGGAGAGGATGCGCGGGCCGTCTCCAACCACAATTGGTGCATTCTGCAACCCCACGAAGAACACCAGCCCGAACAGATAGAACGTGGCTGTTAGACTTTGCCGCACGTTTGCGCAATGCTTTTGCAGCACGGAGATACGATAGCGAATCGGGCCGGTCAGTTCTTCCTTACGGCAATTTCTTAGATCATGGGTGCGCTTAGCTAGAGCAATTGCGGAAACAATTGAATAGACGCTCACTGCAGCCAAAATCAGCACAAACATGCGATTCAAAGTCGAGAGCCACGGCCATATTGCCCAAAGAGTGCGAGGATACATGTTCATACGCTTGTGGACACCATACCCGAACTTTTAGTTCCTAGATGGTCAGTTTTCGCAACTGACTTTCTCGAATGTTCCCCATAAATTGCGACTGCAACCGCTGCGCGCACAGTTCGCCGCAGACGTGAAGTGCGCCTTCGCGATTGGCGATCTCTTCATCCCACGCACAGAGATAAAGTACGGGCTGGTTGTAGTTCACTTCTGAAGTCCACATCAGCCACCAGCGGTCCGAAGTTTTTTTAAGAATGCCGCAGTTGGGGCCGGCACAGCGGTAGAAAGCATCGGCGACGGGGTTCTTGAGATTACCCAGCTTCATGGCAGGAAATGCTCCCGAGGACGCAATCATTTTAACGGGAATGGCCGTGAGGAAAGAAATTAACTCGAGGAAAGAAATTAACTCGAGGTCTCACTTGTAGATCAGATAGCGCTCGCGGACCTTTTCAAAATTCCCAAGATCATCTTGCCAATCGAGCGCAATGCGGTGGGGATCTTCGCCGTGTGTGAGCGCGTCGTAAACGGCTTGATTGGCAAGGATGTCGATCATCTTCTCCACGTGAAATTGCTGCGGATAAAGTTTGGAAAGTGCCGACGCAAGTTCAATACCGAGCTCGGGCGCATCCAAGAAGTCGCGATTGGTGAGAACGATGTTCACGCCACGGCAAACCTGATTGGCATAGTTGCTTGACGCCGGAGTGAAAGTAACAGGAACGAAGCGAATACCCGGAATCTGGCGATTATTCAAATATTCGGCAAGCTCGCGAGCATTTATCCAAGGCGCGCCTAGGAGTTCAAACGGTGTGTCGGCACCGCGGCCGACGGAAACGTTCGTGCCTTCGATTAACGCGACGCCGGGGTAGAGCGTAGCTTCGGTCAGGCTGCGGAGATTGGGCGATGGGTTTGTCCATGCGACGCCAGTCTCATCGAACCAGTCGCCGCGCATCCAGCCCTGCATAGGAATGACAGTGAGCTTTGCTTGAATGTTGTGCTCGGCGTTGAACATCTGCGCGAGCTCGCCGAGAGTCATCCCGTGACGTACAGGGATCGGCCCGTAGTTGGTAAAGTTCTCACGTCCCGGCTGCGACATCGGGCCTTGCACGAAGGCACCGGTGATCGGATTGGGGCGGTCGAGCACGATGACGCGAACTCCCGCCTTGGCCGCGGCTTCGAGAAAGTAACCGAGGCTGGTTTCGTAAGTGTAGAAGCGCACGCCAGCGTCTTGCAGGTCGATAACAATTGAGTCCAACTGTTTCAGGACGTCCTGAGGCGGCCTTCGCGATTCATCAGTAGAACCGTAAACGCTGTACACCGGCACACCGGTGGTCGCGTCGCGCGAGTTGCCGATTTTTGTCGTGTCGAGTGCGCCGGTGACGCCGTGCTCCGGACTGAAGATTGCGGCGAGTTGAACGCCCGGTGCATGCGCCAACACGTCAATCGTTCGCATTCCGTTTGAATCAATGCCGGTTTGATTAGTAAGGATGCCGACGCGCTGACCGCGCAGCGGCGCAAAGCTGTGCGATTCCAGCACATCAATGCCGGTGAGCACCGAACCATTGCGATTAGCAACATGATGCTCCGAAATCATGGCCTCGTTGTAGCCGGTGATGGTTTTCAAGCGCAGCGCCTCCTGTTCAGGAACGGTCAGCGATAGTCCCGCCGCAACCGCAGTGGCGACTTTTGAACGCAAAGAGACAGCCAGCCCTTTTCCGCGCGGGTGGACGGCGTTGGTGAGCAAAATGATATACGTGCGTGTCGTCGGATCGATCCACACCGATGTGCCGGTAAAGCCGGTGTGCCCGAAAGATCCCACGGGCAGCAATTCACCACGGTTCGAGGAAAATGGAGAGTCGATGTCCCAGCCAAAGCCGCGCAGCGTCGGAGCATTCGGCGGCTGTTGCGGCGTCGTCATCTTTTCGACGGTCAGCGGCGAAAGTATCGTGCTTTTGTCGAGCAGCGCCTGTGCGAATTTCGCCAGATCGTCGGCGGTCGAGAACAGACCGGCCTGGCCGCCAACTCCTCCCATGCGCCGCACGGTGGGGTCGTGAACAAGTCCGTGCAGCATCTGGCCACGTTCGTCATACTCGGTGGGCGCAATTCTTGGCAACCATGTAGCGGGCGGAAGAAAACGAGTATCTGCCATTCCGAGCGGGGAAAATATTTTCTGCTGGCAGTAAACGTCGAGGGGCATCCCGCTCACCCGCTCGACCAGCGCACCCAGCACAAGGAAGTTGATGTCGCTGTACACAAATCTGATTTCTGGCGGAGAAATCGGGGTTTCCGCAAAAGCCATGCTGTACGCGGTGTCTCGGCCGCTCCAGGGATGGCTGAGATCAAGGTCGGGTTCAAGGCCGGAGTAATGAGTCAACAGATCACGCACGGTGATGTCCGCTTTGCCGTTCTGGGCGAATTCCGGAATGTATTTCGAAACTGGATCGTTGAACCGAATCTTCCCCTGTTCAGCCAGTTGCATTACTGCTGTGTTGGTCGCGATCACCTTGGTCAGGGATGCAAGGTCAAAGATAGTGTCCGCGGTCATCGCCGAGCGCGTAGGCTCCAACGATCGCTCGCCAAACGCTTTGCGGTAGATAATGTGGCCGTCATGACCGACCAGCAACACCGCACCGGGAATCTCATGATTCTGAATTGCGGTTTGAACGATGGAATCAAGCGCCGCAAGCGACGGGGCATCGGCTTGCTGCCCAAATGTTAATCCGCACAGGAACCCAACCACGCATAGCAATCTGCAGGCGCGTATGACTACCGATTTTGAAGTGAAAGGTCGGATATTTTGACTTTACAACAGCAGGCTCCGGGGCGGGCAAGTTACCAGAGATGAGGTGCCATGTGTGCCAATCCGATTTGGCCGCTTACGGATTACCATAAACTTCTCTGCATATTTTCATGACCCCAGCCGCCAGAATTCCTGCCGCCGATCTCGATGCGCAACACGAGCGGTTCCGCTCGGCTTTTCGGATTCTTGACCAGGCGATTGAGGATCGAGCTTTCCCGTGCGCGTCTATTGCCGTGACGCTGGGCGGCAAAACGATTGCGCTCGAAGCATTCGGACGTTTCACGTTCGAGCAATCTTCGCCGGTGGCTTCAACGAACAGCATCTTCGACCTTGCCTCCGTTACCAAGGTGATCGCGACCACCAGCATGGCGATGATTCTTTACCAACGCGGCTTGCTGGACCTGGAGACTCCGATCACGGGCGTATTGCCGGAATTCGCAGGCGGCGCTGAGCGGCGAGCGCAGGTGAACTTCCGCATGCTGCTGGCGCACAGTTCGGGACTGCCTGCATATGAGAAATTGTTCCTGCGGGCGTTCACGCGGGAGGCATTGCTGCGTGAAGCCTTCGCAGTTCCTCTTAAGCATGATCCCGGAACGCACGCCGAATACAGTGACATCGGGTTTATTCTTCTCGGCATCGCCTTAGAGAGAATCTCAGGCGAATCGCTGGACAGCTTTTGCCGACGAGAGGTATTTGGCCCTCTTGGAATGGGGGACACGGCATTCAATCCCCCAGTGGGGTGGCGCGATCGCACTGTGCCGACCGCCGAAGATCGAACGTTCCGCAAACGCATCCTACAAGGCGAGGTGCAGGACGAAAACGCCAGCGTGATGGGCGGGGTTGCCGGCCACGCTGGAGTGTTCTCTACCGCTGCCGATTTGGCTACATTTGCGAACGCCCTGTTGCATGGCGGCGGCCCGATTCTGCGGCGCACAACCATTGAACTATTCACCCGCCGCGAGCATTTGCCGGCCGGAACCTCGCGCGCGCTAGGCTGGGATACGCCTTCAGCGCCGTCGCAATCCGGCAAATATTTTTCTGCTGCTTCTTACGGACATCTTGGGTACACGGGGACTTCACTGTGGATCGACCCTGAACGACAACTCTCGATCACATTGCTGACCAATCGCACCTGGCCGGATTGTTCAAATCAGGCGATCAAGACGGTACGCCCGCGCTTTCACGACGCAGTAATCGAAGCGCTGGGCTCGAAATGAAAATGAAAAAGAAAACGCGCAATGACGTAGAAAATCTGGATTCGCTTCCGACCGAGCAGCCCAATCCACGCTCGCGTGATCTCGACACAAAATCGTCGCTGGAGATCGCCCGGATCATCAACAAGGAAGACGCAACCGTGGCAGCGACCGTGGAGAAAGCCCTGCCGGAGATTGCCAAGGCTATTGACTGGATTACCGATGCATTGAGCAGGGGCGGCCGGCTCATTTATGTCGGCGCAGGCACGAGCGGGCGCCTGGCGGCGCTGGACGCGGCCGAGATTCCGCCAACATTCAACACTGCGCCTACGATGGTGCAGACGATCATCGCCGGCGGCACAGGAGCGTTCAACCGTGCGCTTGAGGCCAACGAGGACTCCGGCGCAACCGCGGTGCGCGAGATCAAGAAACGGCGCGTGGGAAAGAAAGATGTTGTAGTGGGTATTGCCGCCAGCGGACGCACGCCTTTTACCATTGCGGCTTTAATCGCCGCTCGCCGCGCCAGCGCGAAGACCATCGCGATTGTGTGCAACCCTGACACCGAGCTTGAGAGGTCGGCCGATCTCGCCATTGTGACTGAAACCGGCCCCGAGGTGGTCTGCGGCTCGACCCGGATGAAGGCGGGAACCGCGCAGAAGATGGCGCTCAACATGATCTCGACCGGGGCCATGGTGCGGCTTGGCTATGTTTACGGAAATCTGATGGTCAACATGCACCGTAGTAACAGCAAGCTGGCGGAGCGCTCGGTTAGGATCATTCAACACGCGCTGCTTACGGACAAAGAACAGGCCCAGGCTGCACTCGAACGAGCGAACTACAGCATGGCAGGCGCGGTTGTGATGGCGAAGGCGAAAGTGCCGCGGGCCGTGGCTGAGAAGCGACTGAAGGCCGCAAAAGGCAACGTGCGAAAGGCAATCGAGCAACATGGATAAGTTTGTGATTCGCGGCGGAAATCCGCTGCTCGGAACGGTTCGCATCAGCGGAGCAAAGAATGCGGCGTTGCCTGCCATGGCAGCTGCTTTGCTTACAGATGAGCCGGTGGTACTCGAAAACATTCCACAGGTCCGGGACATTGAAACCACCCGCCGCCTGCTCGCCGCCATGGGAGCCGATGTCGAACTCGGGTATGGGCGGGCGCAGCACCGCACGACCATCTGTTGCCGCAATCTGAATTCGCCGGAAGCGTCTTACGAGTTGGTCAAGACCATGCGCGCCTCGACGTTAGTGCTGGGGCCGCTGGTCGCCCGCTGTGGAACGGCCAGGGTTTCGCTGCCGGGAGGTTGCGCCATCGGAGCGCGGCCGATCGATCTGCACATAAGAGGCCTGGAGCGATTGGGCGCCACTATTGTTCAGGAGCACGGGTACGTGGAAGCCCGGGCGGAACGACTGAAGGGGGCCGAGATCGTATTCGACAAGATTACTGTCACCGGCACCGAAGACCTGCTGATGGCGGCGACTCTCGCAGAGGGCGAGACGGTGATGCAGAACTGCGCGCGCGAGCCTGAGGTTGCCGATCTCGCCGATTTGCTCAACAAGATGGGCGCCACAATTGAAGGCGCCGGCACGGCGACGATTCGCATCCATGGAGTTTCAAAACTGCATGGCGCGAGGCACCGTATCATTCCAGACCGCATTGAAGCGGCAACGTTCATCATCGCGGGCGCTCTGACCGACGGCGACCTGAACATTTCCGGCTGCGAACCGGCGCATCTTGGCGCGCTGTTACAAAAATTGCAGGAAGTTGGAGTGAAGACCAAGCAGACGCGAGACTCCGTGCGGGTTGAAGGCACGAGCGATCTGAAAGCCGCCGATGTGGTCACTGAGGAATATCCTGGTTTCCCCACCGATATGCAGGCGCAGTTCATGGCGCTGGCGACGCAAGCCGAAGGCACTTCGGTGATCACGGAAAACATTTTCGAAAATCGCTTCATGCATGCTTTGGAAATGGTGCGCATGGGAGCGAACATCAAGATCGAAGGCCGGCGCGCGGTGGTGCGTGGCAAGTCTCCGCTGAGCGGAGCGGCGGTGCTGGCGTCAGATCTGCGAGCGTCTGCGTCGCTGGTACTTGCAGCGCTGGTCGCGGAAGGCGAAACCATCATTGACCGCGTGTACCACATAGATCGCGGCTACGAAAATATTGAAGAGAAGTTGCGTGGCGTGGGAGCGCAGATTCGACGCATGGGCGAGATCTTGCCTAAGAAAAGATGAAATGCGTGTTTTGCCGAATCCCACCCTTCCGCCAAGTACGCGGAAAGGGTGGGGCAACCGATCCCTTCCGGTTTAGGATTTCGGCAGTGAACCCATGCGCAGGTAAGGCTTCAGAGTCTTAATCCCGTCCGGAAATTTCTTCTTCACGTCTTCTTCAGACATCGCCGCCGGCACCACTACATCACCGCCCGGCTGCCAGTTCACAGGCGTTGAGACTCCCATCTTAGCGGTCAGTTGCAGTGAATCCAGAATCCGTAATACTTCGGCGAAGTTGCGCCCCGTGCTCATGGGGTAAATGAGCATGGTCTTGATCTTCTTGTCAGGGCCAACGATGAAAACGGTACGTACGGTGGCGTTATCCGCAGGCGTGCGCCCTTCGGAAGTGCTCCCGCTCTCGGCCGGCAACATGCCGTAGAGTTGCGCAACCTTGAGTTGAGGGTCGCCGATCATCGGATAGTTCACTTTGTGGCCCTGCGTTTCCTCGATATCGGCAGCCCACTTGCCATGGCTGGCCACCGGGTCAACACTCAGGCCGATGATCTTGGTGTTGCGCTTCTTGAATTCAGGCTCCAGTCCGGCCATGTAGCCGAGTTCGGTTGTGCAGACCGGCGTGAAGTCTTTCGGATGTGAAAACAGCACCGCCCATCCGTCGCCAATCCATTCGTGAAAGTGGATTGTGCCCTGAGTGGTTTCGGCGGTGAAGTCGGGGGCAATGTCATTGATACGCAGCATGGGAGCGGCTGGCGTCGAAGTTGCTGTGCTCATAAAGTCTCTCCTGGAAGACGAAGGTTAAGATTCTCAAAATCGGACTTTGCACTCATCCGAGGAACCCGGCGGGAGTGAAGCCCACCGTATTCAGCGGTGGGTCGGAAGCTTGGGCTACCCACACGCCGGCGCGCAACTACTACAACAACAAAGCGTGGAGCAAGCTCGCATGGCTACAAGGATACGCACGGCAAAAAACGGCGTCAAACCGGGGGTCGGCGATGGTAGAGCCTACTCACATCGTATCCCCCTAGCGAAGTTAAAATGCTTGAGCGAGAAACGCGTTAGGGAGCTGGCCGGACGGCTCCGCAAAAGCCGGGAGGCCAGCGACCGGGACTACAATCCGCTGTGTCCACCGCCTACTTCGTCCTGATTCGCGAGATGAGAGACGCCTACAATCATCGCTTGCGTTTGGTGCAGTCGGCTCGACAACGCGGCATCAAACCCACCGCCCGCTTGTTTCAAACCACCGTTCCCACTGTGCGCAAGTGGCTGCGCCGTTATCAGCAGCAAGGACCGCGCGGCCTCATCGAAGTTTCTCGCGCCCCTCATCGCCAGCCCGGCAAGACTCCCGCCGACATCGAACAGCAGGTCGTCGCACTCCGCCAGCAGCTGTTCACCTTCGGAGCTCGTCGTCTTATTCGGGAGTTCGACCTTCCTCTCAGTCATCGTGCCTTGGAACGCATCTGGCGCCAGCATGGCCTGCTCAAAAAACGACCGCGCAAGTATCAGCGCAAACAAGACCTCGCCCACATCAAAGCCACCTGGCGCGTCTTTCAGCAGATCTCCGCCGACACCAAGGATCTCGACGATATTCCCCGCTACTGGCCGCAGGCCCAGGCTTTCGATCTGCCGGCCGTCGAATACACCGCCCGCGAAGTGCGCAGCGGCCTGCTGTTCTGGGCTTTTGCCGAGCGCCGTTCTGCGGCTGCCAGTTCCATCTTTGCCGCCCGTATCCAGCAGCACCTCGATCGTTGCGGCATCTCTCTGCGCGATCTGGTCTGGCAGACCGACAACGGCTCCGAGTTCATCGGTGGCCACGATCGTCGCGGTCACCCCACCGGATTCCCCACCGCTTTAGGCGACAGCCAGCACGTTCGCATCCCTCCCGCCGCTCACACCTTCCAGAGCGATGTGGAAACCGTTCACCGCCTCGTCGAAGATGAGTTCTTTGACCTGGAATCGTTCCACAGTCGGGGCGACTTCCTCGCCAAAGCCTTTACCTACCAGCTCTACTTCAACCTGGTCCGTCCCAACTCTCATAAACAAAACCTCAGCCCTTGGCAGATCGTCGAGCAACTCCAACCCCGCTGGCCGCTCCAACTCTGTTTGCTTCCACCTGTTTTCTTGGACTATTACTTGAACCACTCCGGGGGATACGATCTCCCTAGGCACCCCTATGTGAGACGCGTTTCCCCGGAGGCGTTCCCATTGCCGAACATCCGATACTAGGTCCGCTTACCGCGGCAGAGTGGCGCGGCTTCCATCTGACACACGGTTATCACCATGCGAAACAAGTGCGCGCGCTGAAAAAGAACCTGCTACTCCAGAGCTGAGTTAGGTGCGCCCGAACGGCGGCCTTCGTCCTGTATATTGGTCAGAGCAGCCTTGGCGTCATCCACTGACTTTTGCTTGTCAGCGATCTGCTGCTTATACTTCGCATCGACATCGGCCAGGCCGTTGGGATTCTGCACCCGCGCCGCTGTGTCGGCGTAAAATTCCGAAACCTTCAACTGATACTCCCTTTGCAGCACATCGAGTTCGCGCGATAGCAGGCTGATCTTGTCCTTTTGATCGTCAAGTTTGTTCTTCAAGGCTTCAATTGCCTTGTCGCGGTCTTGGGCTGATTGTCCGGACTTCAGTTGCACGTCTTGCTTCTTGTCAGAGGCGTCGGCTGCCTTGGCGTCCGGTTTAGCCGGATCTGCTGCCTTGCCGTCGGCTTTTGTATCGTTCGTTTTCTGTTGGTCGGTCTGGTCAGCAGAATCATTCGCGGAAGGAGTTCCCACTACGCTCAAAGTAGCGCCCGCTGGCAAATTATCATTGTCGTACACTTTGGGCGCGGGCTTGCTCGCCTGCGAGGGCTTCGTCTTCTTCACGGCGCGGGCATACTCGCCGAGAGACTGGTTTTGCGATTGTGCTGCGGCCGCAGTGGCCAAGGTGAATCCCAGAACGGTTGTCAGCAGGAAATAGAATGTGCGTTTCATGTTTGCTCCCCATTTGTCGCCGTGTCCTTGCGGCACCGCGGCGATCGAATTTATTCAAGCCCTGGCGGCCGATGCTTTTGCTTTACCGTTTCCGGCCAGGAACCCTCCAACCAGTCTTTCCAGTCGTTCAGCTTCTGAAGAAATATCAGTCGAAAAATTTGCCAGTGATCGTTGGTCGTTCGTGGCGCTCATCTGTTGGGCAGACTCGCGGATAGTAGCCAGCGAGCTGCGAAGCTCCAGCGCCATTTCAGCCGAAATTTCTCCATGCAACAACTGCGCCTGCCGTGAATCCGCGGTCGAACTTTCGTCGGTGATCACCGATGCCACGCCGAGGGTCTCGCTGGAGGGAGCGCCCAAAGGAATAAGCGTGATCCCGAGTGCCCGCTCCTCGCCACTGGCGATGTTGTAGCGGCCTTCGAACGGCGGTGGCGTCTCTCCTTTCAATGCTTGCTTGAACAGATCGGCAATGCGTCCCGATTCGCCTGAATTGAGCACATAGCTCGCGTCACGGAATAACTCATCGAGCCCCATTCCCAAGGGAGACGCAAAACCGAGAATGCGGCGCGCGGCCGTATTGGCTTGCTTGATCAGCCCATTGGGTGAGACGAACACAACTCCGCAGGGCAGGTTGGCGATTACCGCGGAGGTTATCTGTTCGGAAGTTTTGGCGCGTCGACGCTGGGACTGTTGCTCGGTCTGGAGTTCGAACTTCTGCTGCTTCAATTGCTGAATCACGACCGAGTACGGGTACAACGTATTCTCCTGGCCCGGGTTGTCGGCGAGAATATCGTCCCCGATTATTCGGCGCCGCAGGATTCGCAACCCCACGATCCCAGCAACAAACGCCGCGATCGCAATCAGAAACGCTGCCGCCATGCGCACGAAAATCGGATTGGTCAGCAGCTTCACGTCAGTCTCCAATACCAGCGTAGAAACTGCTGACCAAAAAAGAACGCCACCAGCCCCATGCTGCCCAGGAAAACCCCGAACGGCATCTGGTGACGCCGCAGCGCTACTTGCGCCGAAGCCCAAGCGTTTCTCCGGGCAGCTGCCCCGGTCTCACGAAACACTTGCTTCCGCCGCTGCGCACGCTTGATCCACACCACAAACACCGTCCATAGCCCGAAAAATGAACCGGCAAGCGACGATGCCAGGATAGTTAAAATTGTGAGCCGTAGTCCCAGGAACGAGCCGATCATGGCCATCAGCTTGACATCGCCGAAACCCATGCCTTCCACGCCGCGCCAGCGGAGATAAATAGCGCCCGCTCCGTAGAGAAACGACGCGCCGATGGCCGCGCCCAGCAGCGCATCGGCAAACGAAAACAAACGCCAGGAAACGTCCGAGCTGACGGGAAACTGAAACGCTCCCGGCAAGATCATCGAAGCCAAATCGTTTACTGGAACAAAGAAACTGAAAATCAGACCAAGAACAAGGCCGGGAAGCGTCATCTTGTCGGGCAGCAGATGAGTCTCAGCATCGGTAAAGATCAATCCGATGAGCAGAAAGCCAAACACTGCGCATTTCAAGGTAGCCAGCGAGATGCCGAAGTGCAGATAGCACGCCACGAATAGCGACGCCGTGATCAGTTCGACCAACGCATACCTTCCCGTAATCCTCGCCTTGCAATTACGGCATTTCCCCCCCAGGAGCAGCCAACTCAGGACCGGAATATTATCGTAAGGGCGAATATGATTCCCGCAGTGAGGACATGCCGAACCGGGCATCACAACCGACAGGCCGCGCGGCAACCTGTAGATGCACACGTTCAGGAAGCTGCCGAAAACCAGCCCGAACACGAAAAATATCGATTCGATAATCAGGTCCACCCGGCCTCACCCGCTCCAAATGAGAGAAAATGCGATTCGGCCTGATTATAAGTTGTGAGGGATGGTTCAGCGGAGTACCAAAGTCATTGTCCTCAAGGACATCTATGCGGGATCAAAGGGTTAGCTCACGCGGCCTGAGTAGCGGCCATGGCTGGAGATTCAGGCAGAAAAACCATAAAGACCGTGCCCGTGCTGACGCCGGGGGTTGTCCGGCTGGCTACTCTGATCCAGCCCGTATGCTTTTGCACGATGCCGTACGCGAGCCACAGCCCCAGGCCAGTGCCGTTCTCCTTCTTGGTGGTATAGAACGGCTCGAAGATGTGCGGCAGTGACCCGGCAGAAATCCCAGAGCCGGTATCGGCAACCGTCACCCGGACTCCGGCACGCTGGTCACCCGATTTTTCCTGCATGCGCACTACCCGCAAACGCAGCCGCCCACCTTCTTTCATCGATTCCATGGCGTTCAGAATCAGATTCGAGAATAGTTGCCGCAGTTCGCCGGGAAAGCCGAAAATCTCAATGTTGTCCTGCGACTGCCTGTCGATCTTGATTTTGCTTTGCTGCAGCTTTCGCAGATACAGCTGTACGACTTCGTCCAGCAGTTTGCTCGCATCCAGGCGTTCGGGGGACGTGGCCTCGCGCACGAATCCGAGCGCCTGCTGGGCAATGGAGTCGAGCCGGCCAATTTCCTGTTCAGCCAGGCGCAGGTATTCGTCTCTTCCCGCGGCATCGCGCCGCGCCAGATACACAAGATTGATAAGCGCTTCCAGAGGATTGCGGATCTCATGGGCGATGGCGGCCGTTAGCCTGCCGGCTGTCGCCAGGCGTTCGTTGCGGCGCAAAGCTTCCTCGGTCCGCTTGCGCTGGCTGATGTCGCGTGCGATCTCCGAGGCGCCGACGAGTTCGCCGTTCTCATTGCGAATCGGAGAAATCGAAAGCAAAACCTGCAAGCGCCCGCCGTTCTTATGGATTTGTTCGGTCTCATAGCTGCCCATGCGTTCTTCACGATTGAGCCGGTCAAGATTGTTTTCCAGTTCGCCTATACGCTCCGTAGGAACAAGTACCGACAGCGGACGGCCGATAATCTCGCTGGCGGAATATCCATAAAGCGTTTCCGCCCCGCGGTTCCAACTAGTCACAAAGCCATCAACGGTGAAGCTGATGATGGCGTCTTCGGACGAGGTGACAATTGCCGCCAACTGTTGGCGCACCTCATCTGCCTGCGTTTCCGCTCGCGAACGCTGTCGCGCCAAACCTGCTACCAGAACAGAAATAAGAATAAAAAGTCCCAGCCGCTGCAATTCGCCCTGGGAAATCGGAACCTCAATACGTGGCCGAAACATCGCGTAGTCAAGCACTACAGCCGAGCTGAACGTACAAACCACCGCCGGGCCAAAACCGTAGAAGCGGGCAACGAACACGACGGCAAGCACAAAAATTACGAAAGGATCCTGGTGCATCACCGGCGAGAGCCACCAGATACACCACGAGAGTGCGGTCGCTGCTATTGCTGAGGCATACCATGCCACCCGGTCCGACCAGCGCGGCTCGAATCTGTAAATCGAGATGTGTCCCTTGATCATCGAACGATGACGATGCGGCAGAGAAATTCCGAAGCAGCGGCGGCAGGTGCAACTTACGCTTTCGAGAATGTAGCACGAATTTTGAAACGTGCTACACACATCTGGACAAAAAAATGCGCGGCTCGCACCGCGCATTTAAACATCGCAAATTATTTCACTGCTGAGGAGCAGGACTTTCGAGCTTCTGACCTTCACGAGCCGGCTTGGTAGTGGGTACTATAGTAACCGGCGCCTGAAGAGCGAACGTCAGGATGCGCTCGGACGAAAGCTTGATGTCAGGCTTCTTGCTGGCTGCTTGAACTCCGCCCCCCGCACCCGCACCCGCTACTGATCCGATCGCTGCGCCTTTGCCGCCGCCGAAAATTCCGCCCAGAATCGCTCCCGCGATTGCACCGCCACCGACCTTTTCCGCAGTGTTCTTGCCACGCGAACCCGTCTGTTGCGCGAAATGATCGGTTTGAATGTTGTACCATCGCTCTCCGACCTTGATGCGATCAAGCTGCAGCTCCAGAAGGGCCTTGCCCGCAAACTTGCCGGAGCTCTGGGCCGCGACGATATGCCCTTCGACGTCGTAATGTGCCGGAATCACGACATCTCCCTCGATTGCTACTGGCGAATCGAGGGTTGCGTGAAACGTATCGCCGGTCTGCGCTGTTGCACTGCTTATGGTGTCCACCAAGCGGACAGGCAGAGACGTTCCCGAAGGGATCGTGACCTTCTGCGGTTCAGGTGGGGGTGGTGGCGGCGCGGGCTCTGCGGCAGGAGCGGAGGCAGCCTGCGGGTCTGATGCAGGCATCGGCGCGGCCGACTGCATCGGGGGCGCGGATTGGTACGCCATCTGCTCCTGAGGCGCAGATTCGTGATGGTGCTTCCTGGCTGACACAGGTTTGGATTTTGGCGGAGCCGGTTCGGACGGCGCCGGTTGTGCGGTCGCAGGCGATGCTTCCGATCCCGCTGAAGGCTTCGCGTCATCGGCAGCCGCAATCGTGCCCACTTGGAGATTATTGATCACCGTCTTCACGCCCGGCTGTGACGCAGCATACTTCGCCGCAGCCTCTCGTTGGGCGTCATTATCCACCGTGCCCGACAGCGTCACTGTGCCGTTTGCAGCCTGGACAGTGAGCTGCTTGTTCTGCAAACCGGAGTCAGAGCCCAGCCTGGCCTGAATCTCCGACGTTACCTGAGCATCATTGGGCGTCCTCGAGCATGCGACCGCCAGCGCCAGGATGGCGGCGAGCGGAACAGCGCGGAAGAACAGAGAGCTTCTGGCTTTCATGACGTCAACTCCTCAGATTGTGAGCGGATTTCTACCAGTTTAGATGCAGGAGCAATGCTTTTTTCAAGAAAAAAGATTGCCTCTTGAGCAACCCGGCAGGATCAGTGGATGAATTTGTAGTCCAGAATGGACGCCGCAAACTCGTGGGTCTCCACGTTTTCCTTCGATTCCTTCATACGGATGACGCGGCCCTGGCAAAGCACTTTGCTGTTTTTTTGCCCGGAAATCTCCTCCGGCATTTCGAAGACCATTTCAATCAGCGTGTTCTCCGGGAAACGCTGGGCTATGGTCAGCAGCACTCCTGACTGGCTCAGATTCTGAATGACGCCTTCATTCCAGGTGCCCAGGTTCTTAACCCGGTAACGCACTGGGGCATCCAGTCTGATGCGGCGTGCCCGGGGGACCCATGTTGCCTTGCGAACGTGTTGCCTTCGTTTCGGAGAAGCTGAGGTTTCAGCGGTTTCCTGACTGACGCGCTCGGTACGGCGCATCGTCGTCCAGTCATATTTGTACTCTGCTGCACAAAGCAGGCAGACCTGATAAAACTGCCCGTCGGCAGCGCGACGTGGCCATGAAAACTCGTGCGAGCAACGGCCCAGGAGGAGAACATCAAGCAACTTTTGCGGCATGGGAATAAGCTTTCGCCCAGCAAACTTTCACGGGCGAATTCATGATGCACTGGAACTCCAAAGTGCGGTAGGTTACTTTCGTGTAGGGCTTGCGCTGATCTTGACTTCCTATGGCCGAACCCAGCTCGTTCACCGCATTTGTGCTCGCCGGAGGAAAAAGCACACGCATGGGTTCGGACAAGGCGCTTATGCGGCTGGGAGGGCAGCCACTGATTCTCCGTGCGCTGGAGTTGGCAGAGGCGGTGACGAAGGATGTCAAAATCGTTGGCGACCCTGAGAAGTTCGCGACATTTGGAAAGGTCGTACAAGACATGTACGCCGCCCGCGGACCGCTCGGTGGAATTCACGCGGCCTTGCGTCATTCCACGACAGACTACAACCTGATTCTGGGCGTGGATCTCCCATTTGTGCCTTCGAGCTTTCTGTCCTTCCTAGTGTCTGCCACGAAGTCCTCGGAGGCGACCGTGACCGTGCCTTCGGCAGGAGGATATCTGCAAACCTTGTGCGCGATATACCGCAAAGCATTTGTGGAGCCGGCTGAGGCTGCGCTGGCTGCGGGCCGCAATAAGATAGACGCGCTCTTTTCCAATATCCGCATTCGAGTCGTTGATGAGCAGGAGATTTCGGCAGCGGGATTTAACACATCCATGTTCCGCAACCTGAATACTCCACAGGATTGGGAAGCGGCAAAGAGGGAATTCGAAACGCGTCCGCAGCATTTATGATTGAGCGGATTCATGAGTGACACAACAATACTGGGGCCCTCTTCTTCAGCCGAGGTGGCGGGCGATCAGTCTTCCCCATACATAGAGTTCAAGAACGTCTCCAAGGCGTTCGGCGAAAACCATGTTTTGACCAACGTGAGCTTTCAAGTCAATACCGCCGAAACCGTTTGCATCCTGGGGCGAAGCGGCGTTGGCAAATCAGTTTCGCTGCAGCACATCCTTGGTTTTTTAAAACCGGACTCGGGTCGGGTGATCGTCGCCCATGAAGACATCACCGACTATCCGGAGCAGGAGTTGGAGCGCATCCGCAAGAAGGTCACCATGGTCTTCCAAAGCGGTGCGCTCTTTGATTCGCTCACGGTGGGCGAAAATGTTGCGTTCCCCCTGCGCGAGCGCCGCGACCTGAGCGAGGAACAAATTCTGCAGATTGTCTCGGGGTTGCTGGAAATGGTTGGCGTCAAGCCTATGGCGGACTTGTTTCCCTCAGACCTTTCAACCGGGATGAAGCGTTCCGTTGCCATTGCGCGGGCATTGGCCTCACAGCCCGAGTGTGTGCTCTACGACGAACCCACGACCATGGTTGATCCTCTGATGGCGCAACTGCTCGGGGACCTCATGAAGCGGTTGAAAATCCAACTTCATCTCACCAGCGTTGTAGTCACTCACGACATGCGTCTGGCAAAGAAGCTCGCCGACCGTGTGGTGTTTCTCTACGAGAGCAAGGTGCTATTCTTCGGCACTTACCCGGATATGGAAAAATGCGACGAACCCATCATCCAGGAATTTTTGCAATTGGATGAATTGGATATGGGAGCGTAACCCTCTGTGATGAAGCAAAGAACACGAACCGCCATAGTGATCACTTTTTCCGTTCTTGCGGGAATAGCCCTCGCCGAAATTGGGCCTCGTGTTCTACGACTGCTAACGGACTTAGTTTCACCTGTACCATGTAAAGAATTGGCTCGCCTACCTTCGTCCGACGGGAAAGTAGATGCTGTGATGGAAGTCGTCGGCTGTGGGCCGATGTGCTCGGATACCTATCTTGTCGCCATAGTTCCAAGAGGCGCAAAAGCGCCATCGGCAGACGGCAGCATTGCATTTTCGGCGGATGACTTAGCTGATGCCCAGATCAAATGGAAGCAACCCCACCTTCTTGAGATCAAGTATCGAACAGCGTTAATCAACCACTTCCAGAACATCGCCCACCCGTTTGCGAAATTTGGCGATAAAGACAGCTGGAACTACAGAGTTGAGCTCCGGCTAGAGCCGGCGTCTTCCGGGTTTTCATACCTCACCGAGTGAGTGGACAGCGACTTCTTCGAAGGCGTTACAACCGATGACGGTAGCAGCCAAGTAAACCTATTAGCGGTGTTCTGCGAAGAAGGTTTTTGTTGAACGGCTCTAAAATCCTGCCCGCACCAGTTTGTCCAGCGCGATTGAACTATTCGCCTTTTGTCCGCCGATCATCTTTTCCACATACTTCGCTATCACATCCACTTCCAGGTTAACGGGATCGCCCGGCGCTAGCGACTTTAGATTTGTCACCTCGGCTGTATGAGGGATGATCGCAACCCGCACTTCCGTCCCTTCGGTCTCTGCGACCGTCAGGCTAATGCCTTCAATCGAAAGCGAGCCTTTGGCGACGATGTAACGCGTCAATTCAGAGGGAACATTAATGGTGAGCACGTAATCGTTCCCATGGGGAACTGGAGCGAGTGATCTCACCGTTCCGGTTCCATCCACATGACCTTGCACAATGTGACCGTCAAAGCGCCCGTTCGCCCGCATCGGCAACTCAAGATTGACCAGCGCTCCCGGCCGCAATCGCGAAAGGGAAGTACGCGCCCAAGTTTCCTGCGCAAGATCCGCCGCAAAAGAAGTCTTGCCGATGGCAACTGCGGTTAAGCAAACGCCGCTGACAGAAACGCTGTCGCCAATTCTTATTTCAGGCAGCAGCTTCGAGCAGCCGATCGCTAGTCGGCGTTTTTCGCCTTCGACCTTGATCGTCGCAACTTTTCCGACCTCTTCGACGATTCCTGTAAACATAGCAGTTTCGTTTCGCTCGGCAGATAGAGATCAGTCAGGTAAGAATTGAATCCGCGAGATCTGCATCAATCCGAAATCAGGAATTGCATTTCAATCCAAATATGGATCTCTTAAATACCCCTCCACCGCGAAATCTTCTCCAAAGCGGTGCAGCCGGAACCATTTCAAATGGGCGGCTTCGCTCATCCGGCGAAATCCCGGCCCTGCGGCAAAGGGCACTGAACCCGTGCCGGCCAGAATTCGCGGAGCATAATAAAAGAAAATCTTGTCCGCAACACGTGACGCCAGCGCCGTCCAGTTCACCAGCGCGCCACCTTCGATCATAACGCTTGTAATCTCCCGTTCCGCCAGTCGTTTGCAGATAGCCTCAAGGTCAGGACGTCCATCAATCCCCGCCGGCGCAACCTGCTCAACCTGAATTCCATGCCGGAGCAGTTGCTGCTTCTTCTTTTCTTCCGCGAACGAGCAAAAGACGAGCACATCGTTTTTCGCGGTTTGCGCAACCCGCGAGTCCAATGGCAGCCGCAGATGCGAATCCATAATGACGCGCAGCAGCGGACGCCGCCGTGGCAGGCCTGTACGGTCGGTGAGCAAAGGATTGTCGGCGGTAATTGTCCCCACTCCGACCAGGATCGCGTCATGCTGATGCCGCAACTCCTGCACATGCGCGCGGGCGTCATCGCTGGTTATCCAGCCGCCAGTGGGGCCACCCGATCCTATCGCAACCGTGCCGGCCAATTCTTCCGGCGGCGGCGCAATTTTCCCATCCAGTGTCATCCCGGCTTTTAGCGTAACCAGCGGGAGGTGGTAGCGAATGTATTTTGCGAATGCGTCGTTGATTGGCCGTGCTTCGTCCTCGATCAGTCCGGAGGCCACCAATACTCCCGCGTGCCGCAGCCGCGCAAATCCCCGTCCGCTGACTTCGGGGTTCGGGTCCGGCATACATGCAACCACGCGCCTGATTCCGGCTGCGATGACCGCATCGGCGCAAGGCCCGGTGCGTCCCCGATGAGAACAGGGTTCCAGATTGATGTAGAGAGTTGCTCCGTGCGCCTTGCCGCCTGCGTTTTCGATAGCAATCACTTCAGCATGCTTCACGCCTTCATAGGTGTGAAATCCTTCGCCCACTATCTTGCCGGTATCGTCCACCAACAGAGCGCCCACATTGGGGTTTGGAGAAGTCAGACCGAATCCCTTCTGCGCGAGTTCTAAGGCGCGCCGCAAAAAGATTTCCTCGGACTTGTGAGTAGGCTCTCTCAATTCAGAATCGGTCACAGGACCCTTGGTGGAAAGAGATCTGGCCGGTCGTGCTCTTCTGGCTCTTCAATAGCTATGGCGCCGCTTCTTCCTTTTGCATTTCGTTTCAGTGGAGCGGAAGTTTCTGCAAAGTCATCGTCTGCCAGTTCGTCCGCCGGTTCTGCAGGAGTTTGAGGTCGTAACATCTTTCTGATCAGCCACCATGCGGATAAGGCCGCGGCGAACATCAGCAACAGTTGTACGAAACCAGCCATTCTCTCAGATACCCCTGAAGAGAAGTCACTCGAAAAGAGAGTTCACGAATTCCTCTGGATCGAAGGGCAAAAGATCTCCCGCCTTCTCCCCCACCCCGACATAGCGCACCGGGAGGCCCAGTTCGCGGGCGATTGCCACTACGACGCCGCCTTTGGCAGTTCCGTCCAACTTGGTGAGCACTACGCCGGTAACAGCTGCCGAGTCGGTGAACAACTTTGCCTGCTGCAATCCATTTTGCCCGGTTGTTGCATCGATCACCAGCAAAACCTCGTGCGGTGCTCCTGGAATGATCCGCTGTGCCGTGCGCCGCATCTTCTCCAATTCGAGCATGAGGTTCAGCTTTGTATGTAGACGCCCGGCCGTATCGACAATCACGCAATCAATATGTCTCGCGTTGGCAGCCTGCAACGCATCAAACAAAACCGCTGCCGGATCGCCGCCAGCTTTGGTGCGAATCACTTCTGTACCGGTACGCTGCCCCCAAATCTCAAGTTGCTCGATGGCCGCTGCGCGAAACGTGTCAGCAGCGCAAAGCAAAACCGTCTTGCCGTTGCTTCGAATTGTCTGGGCCAGCTTGCCGATCGTCGTCGTCTTCCCGGTTCCATTGACGCCGACCACCAGAACAACTTCAGGAATGCCCTCGGCGCGCTCCACGGGAGGGGTGTTCGCCGAATTCAGGATGGCAAGCAGTTCCTGTTTCAATAGTTGTTTCAGTTCCTGCACGTCGCGAATCTGTTTTCGGTCCGCGCGCTCGCGCAATTTCTCAAGCACCCGCTGCGCAGTTGCGGAACCCAGATCGGCGCCAATCAATGTCCCTTCGAGATCGTCGAGCGTATTGCGGTCAATTTCCTTGCTGAAAGAGACAACTTCATCAATACGCTCGCTCAGGTTTTCGCGGGTGCGTGAAACCGCCTGCTTCATGCGGTCAAACAGGCCGCTTTTCTTCTCGTTCTCAGTGCTGCCGAATAGAGTTTGAATCATGAGAGAAGGCCGAGGGACCTCATTCATTATAGCGGCGCCGATGCAGGCACATGAGAGAAGGGATTTAGACCCGCTCGGTCCCGATGCTGGAATCAATCGTTTGCTTTTCGTTGCCGACGACGCTCGCCGCAGCCGCTGCTGCCATCGCCGGCATAACGGCTTGTGGGACCTTGATCTCGCCGCGCCCGTAAACGGTTTCGAGAGCAGCAACCGCGGTCGGATCGAGTCTCTTGCCAGAAATTGAGCGGATGACCCGAAGCGCCTCTTCACTGCTGCGGGCCTGCTGGTAAGGCCGGTTGGTAGTCAAGGCGTCGAAGGTGTCGGCCACCGCAATTATCCGAGGAAGCAAGGGAATTTCATCCGCCTTCAATCCATGCGGGTAGCCGCGGCCGTCCAACGACTCGTGGTGCAGTTCAATACCGGGAATCATCTCTTTCAGTTGAGCCACCGGTCGCAGGATGTTCGCGCCTTTGGTGGTATGGGTCTTCATGACATCGAACTCTTCGGCGGTGAGCGCACCCGGCTTCTTTAAAATGCGATCTTCAATCCCGATCTTGCCTACATCGTGCAATTGTGCGGAGACCCGCACTGTCTCCTGGAATTCCTCGGACATACCCATCTCTTTCGCGATCAACATTGAATATCGCGTTACGCGATCGGAGTGACCGCGAGTGTAAGGGTCCTTCTCGTCAACCGCGCCGGCGAGCATCTGAATGGATCCCATGAACAGCTCGCGATTTTCTGCGGCCGCCCGCTTTAGGTCTTCCACGAAGTGCTCAAGCTCCTGCGACATAAAGTTGAACGTCGAAGCAAGTTCTCCAATTTCCGTGCGGCTCGTCAATTGCACGCGCTGAGAAAAATCGCCACGGGCGATGGCATGACTCGATTCCGTCAGCACTTCCAGGGGATTTGTGATACGCCGGGCCGCAAAGACGCCGACGCCGATGCTGAGGACAATGGAGAATATGGCCAGCCATTGCGCTGTACGCTGCATTTGATAAACGCTGCTGTAGGCTTCGTCACGCGGCTTGTGTACCACAACCGCCCAGTTTAGATTTGACACCGCGCTGTACGTCCCGAGCATTACAACGTTCTTTTTGCCGATGCTGGCGTTGAATTCGCGGGTGGGCGCCAACATTTGCGCCTTGCTGCCTTGTTCAACGAAGTTCCGTACGATCTCCAGGTCCGTCATGTCCTGCCCGGTCGCGTATTCCGGATTCGCCCCGGCCACCAGACGGCCTTGGCTGTCCACGACGTATGGGGTCAATCCCCCGCGATCAATCTCACGCAATCTTCGAATTAAGTAATCAAGGTCCACTACCGAAGCGATCATGCCCAGAAAACGTCCACTGTAGGTCACCGGTGTGCTCACCAGCATGACGGTTCGCGAAGCCTTTCCGTTGCCAACGACCAATGGCTGACCGTTATATGCGCGGGCATCATTGGCTGCGGCGTAAGCTGCTTCGAGTTCCTTCTGGAGAAATGCATCCGGCTCAATGCGCCCCGCAGAAATCCCCTTGGCGTCCGAATTCAAGAGAGTCGCATAGTCCAGATCGCTGGAAGAAGAAACGAAATTTTCGAGCAGTGCGCGCAATTCCGGCGCCTGCACGTGGTCTCCGGTCAAATCTCCACCGCTGGCGACTTGCAACGCGGACGCCAGATTGGCTTGCATCAGCCGGAAAGATTCCTGGTGCTGCGAGATGTCATCGGCAATCGACCGCGTGACCGTGTTCTGGAGAAGGCGCTCATTGGTAATCAGACGCTCGCGATTGATGGATTGCACCTGCGCCGAGTAGAAATACATCGGCACCACGCTGATAGCCACCAGCACGCCGAGAATGACGTACAAGATCGGAATACGCGTCGGCAGAAGCTTCTCGTAGAAAGTAGCGTTTTTCTCCATGCTATTGGCGGAGTGCAATCACTTATTCTATGTTGCTGTATGCGGGGAAAAGGGGAGCTGCACTGCCCGCGCCATTACCAAAGGTACTGGCCGCGTTCACCCTAGAAGACTCAATGACTTGGACATTCCTGTAGCAGACATTACCTCAGGTTACGAGCCGCTTTACCCGCTTTCACCGGCGTGAGTTTCGCTTTTGAAACTGCGGGTCATCAATTCATGGATGGCATCGCGCGGAGATTTTCCCTCATTCACGATGGCATGAATTTGCTCGGTGATGGGCATTTCGACTTTGTGGGCGCGCGCAAGTTGCACCGCCGCGTCCGTCGTGAAGACTCCTTCCGCCACCATTCCGTGCATACCTGCAACTATTTCCGGAAGCTTTCGTCCGCGCCCGAGTTCGACTCCAACGCTGCGATTGCGGGAAAGCGCTCCCGTACACGTCAGCACCAGGTCCCCCAGTCCGGCCAATCCGGACATGGTTTCGGCCCGGCCACCGCACGCGAACGCCAGGCGAGTGATTTCGGCGAGACCCCGAGTGATGAGCGCAGACACTGAGTTGTGTCCCAGACCGAGACCGTCACAAACACCCGCAGCTATCGCGATAATGTTTTTCAGCGCTCCGCCAAGCTCCACTCCGACAACGTCACTGTTTGAATAAACCCGGAACGCCAGGTCGCTGAAGTCACGCTGCACCGCTGTCATCAGCGCCCCGTCGGCTGAAGCGATTGTGATTGCCGTTGGATCTCCGCGGGCAACCTCGGCAGCGAACGTCGGCCCGCTCAATGCTCCCACTTTGTGCCGGTTCGCAGTGACTTGGCCGATCACCTCGGTCATGCGTAGCAAGGTCGTTTGCTCTAGTCCTTTAGCCGCGCTGATCAGAAACATGTCCGAACGCAAATGAGGAGCCATCTGCTCCACAATGCGCCGGCAGTGCTGTGAGGGAACCGCGCTGACTACAAGCGCTGCGCCACTCAGCGCCTCGGGGAAATCCCCCGTAGCTGAAACGCTATCCGGAATCTGGTGTCCCGGCAGAAAGAGAGAATTCTCCCGTCTGTCGCGGATCGAATCCCGCACCTCGCGCTCGTAGGCCCAGAGCCGCACCTGATGGCTCCCCTTGCGGCCTGCCACAATTGCCAGCGCTGTCCCCCACGCCCCGGCTCCAATGATGGCGATGCGGCTCATCTGTGTTTAAGGTGAAAGCGCGGCTCGGTACCGGCCAGCATACGCCGGATATTCGAGTGATGCTTCGCGATAATCAGGGCGGAACCTGCGAACAGCCACATCATGGGGCCCATCACAGGACTTGCTTGCATTGAAGGACCGTTGCGATGTGCTTCTCCTAGCGCCCACGCGAGCAATGGAAGGGAAGCCGTCGCAACGATGGACGCGAGCGCGATCCAGCGAAAGACCGCCGCTAAAGCAAGAAAGATGCCAATCGCAATCAAGATTGCTTTAGGGGTTAAAAGCAGAAATGACCCTAGTCCTGTGGCCACGCCTTTACCGCCACGGAATCGCAGCCATATCGGGAAAATATGACCCGTGATGGCGGAAAATGCGGCGATGAAAGCGAACGTCCGGGCGCCAGGGAAGAGGGCGAGAACCAGCGCAACCGCCGCCATGCCCTTGGCGGCATCGAGAAATAGGGTAACAATCCCCAACAGCGGCGAGGTCCTGGCTACATTGGTCGCTCCAATGTTGCCACTCCCCGTTGCGCGCACATCTGCGCCGCGGAAAATGCGGACGAGCAGATATCCGAACGGAATAGACCCCAGCAGATACCCGACTAGTGCTGTAAGTATCGTTGCTATCATCTCTGCTCGCCTTGAGATTGCAAAGCGAATCGCGCCATCTTCGTATAGCGCGAGCCCTGGCTCGATAATTGGCTTCGATAAAGAAAGAACTCGCGGGTCGTCATCGTACCAAATTCCGGCGACGGAATCCCGGCGAGACGTTTTTGCACCGCCGCGAAACTCTGATTGGGTCTGTCGCCTTTCTGTCGTCCGGGCGCACCCGAACCGCCTTTGGCTCGCGCCACAGTGATGTGCGGGCTGAATGCACGCTTTTCTTTTTCTATTCCGAGTGGCACCAGAGCTTCTTCGATCTGATTTGCGAGTTGCGTTAGCTCAGTTCCTGCGTTGACCCCTATCCAGAAAACTCGCGAAGATTTTGTAGCCGGAAAAAATCCCCAGCCGCCAAACGAAATTCGCATGCTCACCGCGGAAACTTTCGCCAGCACGTCCTCGATCGCGCTCAGCTTCGTCTCGGGTTGCTCGCCGATGAATTTTAAAGTAATGTGCAGCGACTCTGTGCTGACCCAACGCACATTCGGAGCCAGCGCTCGCAGCTCATTTATAAAACCACGAATGCGTTCGCGAATTGCTTCGTCGATGTCCAGTGCGACAAACAGCCGCATATGTCAGGTCGAGGATAACAAACGCCCACAGCGGAGTCTCCCCAAAGGTTGTCCCTAAAAAATGGCTTTCCTTGAAAATAAATCAACGATGTTGTTCCGAACGGCTTCAGACGTGAGGAACCTGCTTTTCGCATCGCGTTCCGCGCTTGCGTGGCCTGCGGTACATCTGTGAGCACATTCAGATTGCGTACAATAAACGAAGAAACTGCACAAATCATGAAGCCCTCCGAACTCATTTACGACTGGAACCAGGCGCTACCGGCGAACCTGCTTCCCACGCGACCCGTCCTGCTGAACGACGAGACTCTCCGCGACGGCCTGCAGTCGCCTTCCGTGCGCGATCCCTCCATCGAACAGAAGATCGAGATCCTACATTTGATGGAAGACCTCGGCATCAACTCGCTCAACCTCGGACTGCCTGGGGCTGGGCTGCGCGCGATCGAACATGTAGAAGCTCTGGCCCGCGAAATCGCCGGTAAGCGAATGAAGATCACCGCCAACTGCGCCGCGCGCACCCACGAAAACGATATTCGTCCGATCGCCGAAATCGTTCAGCGCACCGGCCTGCCCATTGAAGCCGCCACTTTTATTGGATCAAGCCCTCTTCGCCGCTTTACCGAAAACTGGACCGACGATTTTCTGCTCCAGACCTCAGAAAAAGCGGTGAAGTTCGCCCTCTCGCTCGGCCTTGAAGTGATGTACGTCACCGAGGACACCACGCGCTGCGACCCAGAGATGGTCAAACGCCTCTATTCGACCGCCATCAACTGCGGCGCACGCGCAATCGTCGTTTGCGACACCTCAGGCCACGCTACACCCATGGGCGCGTACGCGCTCACGAAATTTGTGCTCGATGAAGTGGTGAAGCCCTCCGGCGAAAAAATTCGCCTGGACTGGCATGGCCACTGCGACCGCGGCTTTGCCATCGCCAATTCGATGGCGGCTCTGGCCGCGGGCGCCGATTGTGTTCACGCCTGCGCACTGGGGACCGGCGAGCGCGTCGGCAACACCCAGATGGACCAGATGCTGGTCAATCTCAAGCTCATGGGCATTTCGCCCTGGGACAAACAAGACCTGACCAAGTTGAAAGATTATTGCGCTGCCGTCTCGCACGCGACCGGCGTGCCAATTCCGCCGAATTATCCTGTGGTTGGCGAAGACGCATTTCGCACGGCCACCGGAGTTCATGCCGCCGCTGTCATCAAGGCCTACAAGAAGAATGACGTCGAGCTCGCCAATGCCGTCTATTCCGGCGTGCCCTCGCACCTGTTTGGACTGGAGCAGGTCATCGACATCGGTCCCATGAGCGGCAAATCGAACGTCCTGTTCTGGCTCGAGCGCCGCGGCATTCCTGCGTCAGAAGATGTTGTCGAGCGAATCTACACACGCGCAAAGAGTTCCGACCACACGCTCACTGAGGCCGAGATCAGGGAGTGTTTGAGATTGAGTTGAATAGGGGCTGCGGAGAATGTCTCCGGAACTTGAGACTCTCGATCAGTTGCAAAGCAGTGACCTCAGACTATCAGTTGTCGCGAAGCTATTCCCGTCAGTTACGGCCTTTAGGATCGGGGTTGTAGGCTTGCTTTCCTCCGGCGATGTCACGCTCCAGACGGATATGGGACACGAGGTAGCGCCATGGCAGTGGGAGAGACTATTCCACGAGGATGGCGCCTGCGATGAAATGAGCCAGTGGAGACTCGGAATCACATCTCAAGGCGCTGAAAGAATTCGGTAAAAAATCCGGGCTCTGTTCCGGAGGAACGATTGCCAATAGCCCGGCGCTTCAGCGCCGGGTCCGTTCGGAAAGACGACGAAGTCCCGTAGGGACGACTGACCTCATCCCAGCACGTACCGAGGATCGTACTCAATATTGTGTTTCTTCAAGAATGCAGTAAATTCTTCCTCGAAATTGCGTTTCTTATGATGCTCCGCCTGAGAATTTATATATTGCACAACCTGGGCTTGCTGCGAAACGCTCACGCTGAACGCTCCGTATCCTTGCTGCCATTCAAAATGCGTCGTCATAGTTTCGTTCAGCCATTTGGAAGAACCTCCCTTTAACAATTGGACCGCTTTGGCCAGGTTGATGGTCGTCGGAAGCGACAGCAATAGATGGATGTGGTTGCTCATACCCCCAACCGCAATCGTCTTGAATTCATTTTTTCGCGCGATTCCGCCAAGAAACGACCAGAGCCGATCTTGCATATCGTCAGGGATCGCGTTGCATCGTTCTTTGGTCGAGAAGACAACGTGCACGAGTTGAGAAACGTATGTGTGCGACATGATGAATCAGCCGTCCCTCCAGGACTCCCCTTTTGCGATCGCTCACCCGGCGTTAAAACGCCGGGCTATTGGCGTTCGTCCCTCCGGGACTGGCGTGAAGTGACGAATCAGCCGTCCCTCCAGGACTCCCCTTTTGTGATCGCTCACCCGGCGCTTTAGCGCCGGGGGAATGCCATGAGCGACGCAGTCCCGTAGGGACGGCTGACTCGCCCGCAATTCATCACGGCCCTAACTCTTGCCCCGCAAACTGCACACTGCCGCTTCCTACCGTTCCCGAACCCACAACCGCAATATTTCCCGAAATGCCTGCGCTCGAAATTGCAAAACTCGTAAGCCCGTTTACATCCGACATGATCGTCGCCTGTGGCGCTGCCAGAATCACCGGCATTGTCGGCTGCGATATGCCCGTCTCTCCCGACCAGATGATCGGTTCGCTCTGGGGCACGCGGCCAACGTAGCTTTGAAACAACACATTCGCGCCAAGCACCGGGTCCGGCGGTGTTGCCCCATCGGTCACGCGAATCACCACTGGCTGAAAACTCTGTCCGGACGGAACAATTTGCAAAACGCCTGCCACACTTTGCACCTGCAGCGACGACACCGGCACAATGATTGCGTTAAATATCTGGCATGGACTGTTGCTGGGCGCTGCACACACGCTGGCCTGAATTCCGGTACTCGCCGAGCTCACCTGCAAGTTGACACTTGCGAATCCGTTGGTGTCTGTCTGCGCAGATGATGCGCTCAGTGTGGCAGCTCCCTGCGTGATCTGATAATTAACTTGCGACGCGGCTACCGGCATTCCATTCGAGAGCAGTCGTGCGGTCAGCGGCAGAGTTACCGTCGCCCCCTGGGCAATCCACACCCGCGGTGTGAACAATGACAAATCCAGTTGCGACGAGGTTCCAAGCAACGTAGTCACCACCTGCTGCGGGCTGGGATAGGTTGCCGGTGCAAGTCTTGCAGTGATCGTCATTACTCCCGCCGATAGCACGGTCATGAAGGTTGAGGCCCTCCCGCTCGCGTCACTCACCACGGTGCAATTGGTTCCGCCGCCGCATGCTGAGAATGCCACGGCCGGTGATGCTACAAACTGGACGCTGGCTCCAGCCACCGGAGTCACACCATCAGCGGCGACAACTCGCACCACAAACGCTGATGGGGCCAACCCGCCAACCGGCGTCGCAGGATTCGAGCCCGAGATCAGCTTGAGTAAATCGCTCGGTCCCGCACCCACTGTCAGAACACCGGCCATGTTCGAGCTGCCGCCGGTGTTCACATCGCTGAGCAGAAAGTCGTAAGTGCCGTCGGCCATCGGCGGTGTTTCAACTAACAACTGTGTTGCCGAAGACGCAAGCACAGGCACATTCAGGCCTGCGGTTTGCACCTGCGTGTCCAGTTGCAACCCAAGCCCTTGGATCGTCAGCGCTGTGTTTCCAGCAACACTCGCGCGCCCCGGAAGTACGCTGTCCCCATAGAGCACGCGCGCGTTATAGCGATAATCCGGACGGCCGTCGCCGCGGTAGTCGGCGATGCCCAGGCGGAACGTTGTGCTCTGCTGGATTTGCGCGTCCAGTCTGGTTTCGGCGAAATATGAGGTATCGAACGCCGATGAAGTATTGGCCGGCGCGGGCGACTGCCCTGGATTTGCCAACGCCCACATTCCAACCACTGGCAAAAGTTTGTTCTCCGACAAATTTCCAGAATCATCGATCGCATTCACGATGACCGATAGTGTTCGGTTCGCCTGTGCAGTGAACTGAAAAAAATCAACCGCGCCATAGGAATTCAGCGCTCCGGCCCAATTGCCGTTCGGCGGCAAAAGCGCGGGTGAGGCATAGCTGGTGGGTCCATACCACTGCAGGCTCTGTATCGCACTGCCTTGCATCACGATGTCCTGTTGCACATCGCCGCCCAGAGTTACGTTTATGCTAATCGGGTTGAACGTTCCGGAGGGATTTACCTGCGCTGTCGATCCATACGGGCCGACATTTTCCGACCATAGAGGATCAAGCGGCTCAATCGTAAGCTGATACTGGGCGCTGCTCCTGGTTGGAATCGGCAGTCCCGCAAGGTCAAAAAATCCCTCGAGGGTTACATCGTCCGATCCGAAGCGATTGAAATTTTGGCCGTTGCTGTCACTGAATCCGCTGATGAGGTTTCCAGCATTACCAGCGAACAGGAATCCGGAGATGGAACTTGCCACCAAATTGCGCGACGCCTGGCCGGTGGCTGGATCGACCCAGCGTGCGACTACATTCACGCCTTGCATCGGCTGTGCCGACAGACCCGACCCGCGACTGAAATACACGCTGCCATGAATGCGCGCCGTTTGCTGCGCAAGGATCTGCTTACCGGGAAAGCCGGCGAGATTTAGTGCGGTCACCGGATAGAGCCGGGATAATGCTGCCTGGTCGTCTAGTTTCGGCTGCGCGGGATTTACGGCGCCATTATTCGAGTAGCAAAGCGCCACGGGAATGCAGCCTATCGGATCGGTTTCATGCATCACTGGAAAACCAGTGTAGTCATTAGCCGCAGGCACAGGATTACGAGTGATTACGTTGAGATTGGCTTGCGACCAGTCGAGTCCCAGCACCCGCCCGATCGTGCGGACCAGATGGTATTGCAGATCAGGAAGCTGCGTTGCGTTAGCTGCGCAATTTCCATTCAAGACGATGAGCGCGTGCAGCAACTGTGCGCTGCTGGAAAAATTGTCGATCCCGCCAAATGCGCCGTCGTTGGCGCAATATGCGGCATTGCTCGCCCCCGCGCCGAGGAGTGCGTCAGTGACAGATCCGTCCGCGTCGTAAACAATTGCCACAGGATTGGCGGTCGCAGACGGCAGAATGTCCGGAGGCAAAGTCAGCGTACCGCTTATCAGTGTGACATTTGCTCCACTGACATCCTCAGCTAATTGTCCCGCGTGCACCGAGGCAACTGCTGCGGTCGGAATCGATGTCCACTGGGTGAATGCCGCTGCCACGAACGCGTCGGCGCTCGACTGTGTCATGATCCCGCTCAGATTTCCCTGATCGCTGAAGTATGTAACTGTTCCGTTCGCCCAGACGAGGGGCATTCCTTTCACCGCCGGATCAAAAAAGCTTACGCCCGCCACGTATTCAGGCCCTCCGGCCCATGCGGACGACGCGAATGCGAGGCAGAGCAGCATGTGAGCCGGGAATCTGCCCATATCTACTCTCCCGCCGTGCGTCGCATGGCTGCGACGAAGTTGCGCAAGTTCACCGGTTTTGGCCGAGCGCCGGGACTGCCCACCAGCACTCGTCCGGCGTTATCGACCCGATATCTGCCCAACGCCCCGCCAACCGGACTGGTCAACCCCAGCTTGCTGTTGGGATAAAGAAACAGCAGCACTCGCTCGCCCGTTCGATAGCGTTCGCCTGCGCTCCATAGACCTTCCCACTCGCGCACTTTGACGATCTGACCATGGCGAACACCGCGGACTGCGCCGTCTACGCGAAATATGATTTGCGTTATTCCCAATGGTCCCGAGGGCTTGAGATGCTCAACCTTCACCGCCGTTCCGGAGAAGATCAGCCCTGAACTGCGCGCCGTCGCACGCGAAGGGGCGATATTTCGGGTAGGAGTTCCCAGTTGGGTTTCAGCACACAGCGGTGCAGATGTCGCAAGAACCGCTGACAACAGCCATACGAATCGCATTTCCAGCCTCGATGCGAGGCCAGCACTCTGACGGGAGCGGCATCAGTTTAATGCTCCGAGGCCAGAGCAGACTGTGACGACCAAACATCACTCATGTGACGGATGAACATCACTGCTCTCTGAGAAAAATCTTCTGCGCGGAAAGGTGTGCGCCGGTTAGCAGCAAAAGCCCGGAGAGGAATGCCCAGAACATCATGCTGACCGAGAGCGCGAACGGTCCATAAATTTCCTGAAAATTCAGCCGCGGCAGCGCCAGGATGTACGAGTATTTAAGTATTTCCGAGAGCAGTCCCATGATAACGGCTGTTGGCAGGACGGCTTTTGCCGGTACCGGCCCGTTTGGCAACAGCCAATAAACCAGAAAAAAGATCGCCATGCTGGTGGCGGTTGCGAATACTTTAGCTGTAAGAAACCCCAACGCCCGCACCAGAAAGAAATCATGTCCGAATGCGAGTTCCCGCAACAGCACGGCGTTGCCTGCGCTCAACGCGATCGAGATCAAGGCGAGAATTCCGCAGGCGAACGCGAGCCCGAGAGAGATGACCTGGTTCCCGAAATAGGACCGGTTGTTCGGAAACCGCCACACCCGATTCAGAGCAACCTCGAGCGGCATGAAAATTCCCGTCGAAGTAATTAGCAGAATCACAAACGACAGCACCTGTACCTGCTTGCGCGCCGTCGCCAGAGCGCTGAGGTTGCGAATCACGAAGTCCTGTCCCGCAGGCAGATAGTCGCGCAGCAGTTCAACTATGACCCGGTACATCGCCGGAGAATGAAACACTCGCAGCACGAGCGTCATCAGCAGCAGAACAAAAGGGAAGAAGGAAAGGATTGCGTTGGCCGCAACCGAGAAGGCAAACGTATGCACCTCGGTGTGCAACAGATATTTTGTGGTTGAAGCGATCAGCCGGTAGTAATAACGCAGGCGTGACCAACGCGCGGGCTGAGTTTTCTGGATTGACGGCGGAATGCTGGCTGATCGCACGATAGCTGAATATTATCAAACACTTGCGCGCCTATCTTGCACCGAAAGTCATTGCTCCATGGCAATCATAATTCGCCTCAATAGCCATTCGTTAAAGCCTCGTAAATTTCTCTTGCCATGAGGGTAAGTTCCTCAATAATATGGCGAGCGCACTGTAACGTTTTAATGCGGTGTGTTGTTGTTGTTTCTCCGATCTAGGTTGATGTGTTGTGCCACGTCGTCGAACTCGCAAAAGTCGTGCGGCTTTGGACTCTCGGGTAATCGTTATCCGAGCGCTCAGAGCCTTTCCTTTTTAGAGACCGACCGCGGTCAATACAAATGAGGCTGAGGCAATACGCCCAAGTTCTTCGAGGGGGCAGTTGAGGCGCAAGCCTCGCGAAGAACGGCGGCGAATTCTATCACCAGAGGCGAAAGGAGTACTTCGTGAGAGAGAAGGGTACAGTAAAGTGGTTTAACGGGGCCAAAGGATACGGGTTCATTCAACGTTCCACGGGTGAAGACGTTTTCGTTCACTTCTCCGCCATCCAGGAGAACGGTTATCGCACGCTGAACGAAGGCGAAACGGTCGAATTTGACCTGCTCAAAGGGCCGAAAGGATTCCAGGCAGCCAACGTCAGCCGCGGCTAGACCGCTCCGGACCACTTGCAGACCCTTCCAGCTTGCTGGAAGGGTTTTTGAGTTTACACCTTTACTGCACCGGCACGGTTCCACTTACCGGAATGCCGCCTATCGCACCTGTCACGGTCAGCGATGTCACTCCCGTCGGCACCGTGATATTGACCGTGGCCGACGATGTCCCAATTGCGATTGGCGTCGTTGCGGGTACCACGTTGGGAGAATCGGCCGTGAGGTTCACCGTCAGGTTCTGAATTGCATTCTTTGCCAGGCTGAGAGTAACCGTCGCCTGTCCCCCTGCCGGCGCCGGGTTCGGCGAAATGGTTACCGAACTCAACGCTTCCAGAATGCATGGCAGGTTTAGTAACTGCTTCGGCGGTGTCGGAGGTGTGGCAAAAGGAACGTTTACGAAATCGAAGAACTCACTCATGTCGGCCTGCGCGGCATCGCGCGCCGTCAGGCTCGGCAGATTGAATCGCTTCTCGATAAATCTCAATATCGCGGTGTGGTCCATCACCGTGTGGGACACGTAGTTCGGCATAGTAAACGGCGAAATCACAATCAGCGGCACCCGGAACCCGGTCACAAAAAATCCGCAGACCGGTGTCGGATTATTGGCACAGATGTCGGTGCTCAGAATGTCAGTTGGATATTGAATGCTATCCGGCGCGATCGCGGGCTGCGGCGGCACATGATCGTAGAATCCGCCGGGCTCGTCGAAGCTCAGAATAAAGACCGAATCCTTCCACGACGGACTCGCCATGAGCGCATTCACCAGGCTTTCCACGTAGGCCGCGCCCGCCTGCACATTCGACTGGTTCAATGCATCCACCGTCGGGGAATGCTCATCCAGCCCTGCATATCCCGCCGGTTCAATGAACGAAACCTGCGGCAACGTGCCGTTTTGCATATCCGTCAGCAACTGGGCCGTGGATGCGTATTGATTCGGTAGATTATTAAGGACAAACTTCCCATAGGTGAACTGATTCAGATAACTATGGGCATACAAACATGACGTAGTAGTGCAGCCGGTTGAATCCGGGTGCACATAGATCTTCCAGCTGACGTTGTTGTCCTGCATTAGCTCGAAAATAGTCTCGGCAGTGAGCGGCGGGCTGTTCGTGGTGTTGAGCGCATTGGCGTGTCCTTGTGAAGTCGCGGCAAACATATACATCCGGTTTGGCTGCGTGCGGGTCAGTGCGGGTGCGAACCATCGATCGGAAGTCGCGAAGCTCGACGCCATGTAGTAGTAAAAGTTCAGCTGGTTGTCGTCGAAATATCCCATCGCGCGATGCCCCAGCACATCATAGAAGCCGACTCCGCTGGCATCTTTCGCGGCCGTGTGGACGAACCCATCCATGGGCGCGTTGGTCGAGTCCTCAGGATTGAAACGGTTGCGGTCCCCGTGGCTCTCGTTCCATGACGGGCTGGGATTCTCTGTGCATGCAGACTGAAAATTGAACGGGACGACGGGGTCACCATTCGGATCGATGTTGGACGCGTTTGCTGGCTCCCCGTCAAATGTGGTTCCGTTGGTGGCCTGCGGAAAGTTGTGGGACTGCCAATATGCCGCCAGGTGGCCGAAATAATGATCGAACGATCGATTCTCCTGCAACAAAATAATGATGTGATTGATGGCCGTGATGTCTTGTGGTGGGGGAATCGGCGCGAAGGCCGCGCTCACATCCTGGGTTTGGCCGCCGGATGCCGTCAGTTGGCAATTCATGCCCGAACACGCCCCGCCGAATCCCGAAAAACTAAATCCGGATGCCGCCGTTGCGGTCAGGCTCACGCTTGTGCCGTCACTAAAACTTGCTGAACAAGTTGTCGGACAATTGATCCCAGCAGGATTGCTGGTTACGGTTCCGCTGCCTGAGACGGTTACGTTCAACTGTCCAGGTCCGAGCGCACTGAAAGTTGCCGTAACGGACTGATCGGTGTTCAGAGTCAGCGTGCATGAAGAACCGTTGCAGGCTCCTCCAAAAGTGCCGAAAGTAGAACCAGAACCCGCCGCGGCGGTGAGCGTGACCGACGTCCCCGGCGTAAATTTCGCAACGCACGAGGAGGGACAGGCGATCCCTGCGGGGTTGCTGGTGATCGTGCCGCTGCCCGTGACCGTAACGGTCAGATGAACGTCCGGCGTTGGTGGCGGTGGCGGAGTAGCTGCCCCGCCTCCGCAGCCGCCAAGTATTAAGAGTAGAACAAAAACAGGGAGAAGGCGATATACGCCACGAAGCATCTGCCGACCATCCACACCTGGGCCCGAATCTTGCCAGCCAGAGTAGATGGTTTAGTTGCCCGGCAGAGTTGACGGGTTGCCTACGGATCTTTCGGGCTGACGGGGTCGTCGCTATGCGACAGAGACCACGTGGTCAAAATGCCGCCGGCGGCGAGTGCTCCCCAGGCCGCCCGATCTGAGGTCAGGATGGGGCCTTTCACGGCTGCCGGAGCGCCGCTGCCTTTCGTGACCAGGCCGCAACTGGGGGCGTCTTCGCGCGAGATTTGCTGGCCTTCCTTCACCGTGGCAGTATTGGCTCCGCAGGTCACCGTGATTGAATTCTTGCGGGCGATGATTCCAATCGTGCCGCTCGAACGCGTGACGTAGAACTGCGTCCACTCGCCGGAGGCAGGGGCAATCTTGAAGTCGCGGGCATAAACGCTCATGCCTTTTCCCGTGGCCACCGATATCGAACCGCGGTCGAGCGAAAAGCCGTCGGTCTGAAAGCGGACAATCGAGTTTGAATCCACCACCGCGCTCGAACCCGCGGCATTGATATTGGCCGCGCCGTTTTCGCGCGTCTGCAAAACGTCGCCGGTCATGAAAGCGGAAGAATTACTGAGCTGCGCGCCGTTCAGATAGACGGTTCCTGCCGGAAAGATCACGGCCGCGGCAGTATTCTGCGCTGACAAAACCCCGGGCATGACCAGCAGCAGGCATACGCCGATCAATTTTTGCCGGACCGCACGTCGTACAAGTTTCAGCAAAACTGAACCCGCCACGCGAAGCTCCCTTCAACCAGCCACGAACCAGATTACGTTTGCTTTGATCGTAGCAGCGGCCCTTGCCCGCTCCAACCGCCTTCTCACCGGGAATCCCGCAAGTAAACCGCTAGCGCCAGCGGTCTATGCGGACCCGATGTTGCGCTTCAACGCCATCACCCGCTAACATTCCTGAACCTTCGTGATCCGGAGGAGACGTATGAGCGCAGACGAATTACAGGAACTGCAAGAACACGCCGCGCATGCCGCGCATAACCCTTCGATGGCGCCGGTGTCGCTGAGCATGGCGATTCTCGCGGTACTCGTGGCAGTGGTTACGCTGCTCAGCCATCGTGCGCACACAGAGGAAGTTGTGCTGCAGAGCCGGGCCATTGATCAGTGGGCCTATTACCAGGCCAAGGACATCCGCCTGCATGCCGACAGGAATTTTGCCGATTTCGCGGGCTTCATTACCGCAACCGATTATGCCAAGGCGCAGAAGGCGCGGCAAGACTTTCTGGCAGAAGCCGAGAAGTATGAGAAACAGACAAATGAAATTCAGGCGGATGCCAAAAAGCTGGAGGCGGAAACAGATCTCGAACGCCGTCGAGCCAATCGTTACGATTTAGGAGAAGTGTTTCTGGAAGTTGGACTGGTGGTGACTTCGATCACACTCTTGTCGGGAAGAAGAGGCTTCTGGCACGCCGGCATTTTGCTTGGAGTGGTGGGTGTGGTGGCGGCTGCCACGTCGCTGCTGGTTAACTGATGCACTCTCTAAGTTCTTGATCTGCAAGAGTGTCTTGACCTAAACCGACAGCTCGGTTTTTTTCGCCCGGCTAGGCGAAAAAACGTTGATTTCCGGCATCGCCACAGGTCTATAATCGTCTCGAAATGCCTGCCGAGGCCGCTCCCAGCGGCCCCTGACAGCGAGAACAGTCGCCTGTTTTCCGAGGTGGTTTATGCCAACTCTGTTCGAGCTCCTGATCGCATGGGGAGTGCTTACCGCTGCGCTAATCGCTCTTCTAATCTATCGCGGCACGCTGACCATGCATGAAGATGATCAGCTTTTCCTGGGTGAATCTGAGGCCCACATGGCCCGGGAACAGGTTGAGATCATGCAAAAAGTGAACCGGCTGGGTCCGTTTGTGAAGGTACTGGGGACCGCTTCCGCCGCCATGATCCTGGGGATCGTGGGCATGGCGGTTTACCAGGGCTGGACGCATCCATAGAGCGTCCGGCGAAAGCCGTCGCGGCGACCGCGCGACGATTAGGGAGTTGTGTCCCTGCCGGACAAGCGATTACCATCGGATTCATTCTGATTTCTTCTTCTGATTTTTTGGTTGCGAATCAACCATGCTTCCGGAGCGCATCGCGATCGTTGGCGGCGGACCGGCGGGAGCATTTGCCGCGGCTGAGTTGGCGCGCGGCGGACACGATGTTCTTCTCTTTGACGAAAAGCTCGCCTGGGAAAAGCCCTGCGGCGGCGGCATCACGCCCAAGGCGATTACACGCTGGCCATTTCTGAGAGAAGCGGTGGCGGATCGGAACTGGATTACGCACTGCGAACTGACGGCGCCGTCCGGACGTAAAGTTGCTTTTCCTTTGGACAGTCAAATCGCGATTTTTTCGCGTCTCGCATTGAACGGGCTGATGCTCGAACGGGCGCGCGATGCCGGGGCGCAGGTGTTGCGAGAACGTATTGTGAATATCGACGAAACTCCGGGAAAGTGGATCCTCGGTTCGAGTTCTTCGCGATACGAAGCTGATTTCGTTGTGCTGGCGTCGGGCGCGCTCGATCCCTTTCGCGGGCAGTTCACGCGACCGCTAGGTCCTGAGAATTTCGTGGTCGCCGCCGGATATTACGTTCCCGGAACCCATCGCACGGTCCAAATTAAGTTTCTCCCCGGACTGCATGGCTATATCTGGGTCTTTCCACGGGCTGACCATTTTTCAGTTGGCATCTGTGGACGAATACAGGGGAAGAATACCGCCGATCTGCGCCGGATTCTGGAAGAGCAAATGCCGGGCTTCGGGCTCGCTCTTGATGGCGCCAAGTTTTATGCGCACATTATTCCGGCACTAACGCGTGACAGTCTGAGAGCGATTCAACTTGCCGGAGACGGCTGGGCGATGGTGGGCGATGCCGCAGGGCTAGTTGACGCAATAACCGGCGAGGGCCTCTTTTATGCGTTGCGGTCGGCGGAGATCTTCGCACAGACGATGATTGAAGGCGCGCCTGAAAATTATGCGGCGCTGTTGAAAGCTGAGATCCTGCCCGAATTAGATCTCGCAGCTGCAATCGCCGAACGTTTTTATTCCGGTAAGTGGATGGGCGGCGCAGTACTTGAACGCATGGTAGGCCTGACTGAGCGGAGTGCGAGTTTTCGGGAGTTGATGCGCGATCTTTTTGCCGGAACCCAGGAGTACTCGAATCTGAAGCAGCGGGTGCGCAGAAGCTTGCCCAGGATAGTCACTGAAACCCTGGCGAGCGCGATATGGCGGTCGAAGCAAGAACTAAGGAGAGCCGCCGCATAGCTGACTGCCAAAGGTGGCCAACTCGCGTCAATGAGTGCTATCGCGATTTAACGCCAACTATCGGGATGTGTCTGCCGGTTCATTTCGGAGTCGTAGCCGACGCCTGCTCGATAACTCGGCAGGACAATGGCGTCCCATTTTTCAGGGCAATGGCTCCGCGGTCTGCTTTGGATTCGTCGCCCTCGTTACACAAAGCGTGTGCAAGTTCATGCCGAATCGCAAAATCGAGCAGCTCTTCGACTTGCATATGCCATATTGCACGAAGCTCGGCGCCGTGAATCGATGCTCCGACAACCAATGAGCCGTCGAGGAACGTCTCTCTTTTTGGTAGGTAACTGAACGCTGGAACATTCGGATCAACCCGCCTCTCCGATAGAATTTGTTTCCAATCCTCAGTTCGCACCAGCACCCATCTCCATTCCCCGAGTGCCTCTACCGGGTATCGCGCGAGAGCTTTTCTTAAGACCGTCGCAGCGACTTGGCACTCTCTCGGGGTGTAGCCAACATTGCAGGCAAAGTGCTGCCTGGGGGCTTGGTTTTTGGTGCTGGCATTACCGTTTGTCTGCGCGGCAAGCGGGTATGTGGAGAATGCAAACATGACCATCAGTATGCCGGTCAGCAGAATCAGGCTCAATCGGCAACCCGCACCAGTTGGGTCGCAGGCGGCGCACGATTCGCGATTTCCATATGTTCTTGTCACGTTGTCCTCCCGCGCGGAGTGCCGCGCTGTCGGACAACGTCTACCGAGAGTCCCGCTACCTCAATGGATGGAGACTTAATTGGCGATCAAAAGAATGTTGGAAGAGAGATCAATGGTTAAGTTTCTGGAACGATAAGGTTTAGACCAAGATGTTAGAAGCCGGAATAGAGCTTCGGAAGTTGTATTCAATGCTAGACTGGCAGCATTTCTTGTGGTTCACCTGTGCTGGAACCAGTTCCAAATTCTCAAGTGATGCGGTTTGGTACCTATGAAGTCGATTTGCGCCTGGGAGAACTGCGCAAGAATGGGATAAGAGTCAAGCTCACAGGCCAGCCATTCCAAATTCTGGTCATCTTACTGGAGCATCCTGGCGATCTGGTTACCCGCGAGCAATTACAGCGACGGCTGTGGCCATCCGATACCTTTGTGGACTTCGATCGCGGTCTCAATGCCGCCATCAACCGTGTGCGAGAAGCTCTGGGTGACTCGGCGGAGAATCCCCGATTTGTAGAAACGCTCCCACGGCGTGGCTACCGTTTCATAGCGCCGCTGACCGATTCCAGGCCAACAAGCGCCACGTTGCCCGCTGCAGAATCAAGCGTCAGTCCGACGCAGACAATTACTGGTCAGGGCGCTTTGCCCGCTTCGAAAGCCAGTCCTCTTTCTCGCCGACTACTACTCGGTGGAGTATTCATGCTGGCAGGCTTGGCTGTTGCTGTGGCCCTGTTATCCAGACTGAGTCGACGTAGCAGTGGATGGGACCTCCAGACTATGAAGCTCAGCCGCGTCACACAGAGCGGAAATGCTGTTAATGTGGCGATTTCGCCCGATGGGAACTACGTCGTCTACACTCTACGGGAAGGCGAAAAACAGAGCCTCAATGTTCGCCAGGTAGCGACTGGGAGCGACGTGCAGATTCTACCGCCAGATGAAATTGTGATCTGGGGTCTGACCTTCTCGCCGGACGCCAACTACATTGATTTTGTCCGCTCCGAGAAGAACAACCCCTATAACACCTATCTCTATCGGATGCCCGTGCTTGGGGGAACACCGCATCTCGTGATGCAGGGAGGAATCGACGGTTCCAATAGTTATTCTCCGGATGGCACAAAGTTCGCTTTCTTGCGCGTACGAGGGGACAGCGAAATTGACGTCTTGATCGCCAACGTTGATGGAACTAATGAACGGGTACTCGCTACACGTCCTAACCTCTGGGTGATTAGCGGTACGGCATGGTCTCCCGACGGCAAAACGATTGCGTTCACAACCTTGGAGGTGAAGGAAAGAATTCGTGGAGTGCTTTGGGCTATCTCGATCAGCGACGGATCCGTGCGTGAAATCTACTCGACACAGGGTCTTATTCTCCGTCCGCGCTGGCTGCCCGATGGAAGTGGTCTCCTGGCATCGATTGGCAACGTTAATCAGGCTCTGGGTGGGCAGCTCTGGTTTATTTCCTCTTCAAACGGACGAGCACGGCGTCTTACCAACGATCTCATGGATTACCAGGACTTGGACCTCACACAGGATGGCAGGACTCTAGTCGACACCGAACTGACCAGGGCGTCCGATCTGTGGGTGTCGCCGGCTGGCGATGCCGCCAAGGCCAGGCAGATTACCCCAAGAGGGCCGGCGGTTGGACGATTCTCCTGGATGCCCGACGGTCGGATCGTCTTCGCCGAGGGAGATGGCCATCTAATCGCTCTAAAGCCTGATGGGACTGGGCTTACCCAGCTGAATCCTAATAACGATGAAAGTTGGGACCCATCGGTTTGCGGCGATGGGCGCTACATTGTCTACTCCGGATACCACCAGCAAAGGCTTGGAGTTTGGCGCATGGACGTCGACGGCTCCAACCCCATCCGGATTGCTGATGAGACGATTGCCACAGCACCACAGTGTTCCCCTGATGGCAGATGGGTGATCTATTTACAGGGTACGTCCTCGCGTCCAATGCGGGTTGCAATCGGCGGCTACAAGCCTCCAGAGCCGCTTTCACAGAGTCTAGCATTCGGGCCTGAGGCTGTTCTCGCGTTCTCGCCAGACGGCAAGCGGGTCGCATATCTCGCGGAAGCTCCGGTCGAACACCCCAGCTCGCCCTCTGCATCAAGGCCAAATCAGATGAACGTAATTGCATTTGATAGCGGTAGCCTCTTGCATCAGCTTGATTGGCCTGCGGCAGCCGGGAGTTGTCGCTGGGCACCCGGGGGTGAAGCAATTGACTATGTACTGACCCGGAACGGCGTCTCTAACATATGGCGACAGAAGCTGGCTGGTGGGGCGCCGAAGCAAATTACAAATTTTGACTCGGGACATATCTTCGACTTTGACTGGTCGCGTGATGGCACGCAACTGGCATTAACTCGAGGAATTGAAAGCAGCGATGTTATCCTCATCCGCGATTTTCGGTGATCAGGCACAACGGTGATCTGGCATAACGGTTGTAACCGGGTGATATGACTCAAAACCCCATGCTCGGAGCATTTTGAGTGCTATGGGAATTTTGCAACAGTTACTGGTTTTCTCGGCGATTGCGAATGCCGCATGGCCATCGGGCACAGCGGATCGTAAACGTCGGACCAACGCGCACCTGTTTGACGGGCGGGGTCTGTGTTGAAGTGTCCGGATGATCCTCCTACGGCCATTCGACATCGAGCGCAAAGATTTCCGAAGTGCTGATATCGCGGGCGAACAAAGGTGAGTCGTCGGGCGCAAGTCCCAACCAGTCTATGAACGTCCCGGTGGTCGGGCGCCCTACGTCTCTAACATCAACCATGTTTTCAACTTTTCGGTCGCTCAACCGGAGTCTATCGATGCGCTCGCCAGTGTGCTTCACAGGATCTTGCCAGTTCTGAAAGTAGATATAGTTTCCGTCGTGTGACCAGCTCGGATAGCTCATTTGAGAGCCGAACACTACCGTCCACTTCTTGGTGGAGAAGTCAAAAAGCATCAACTTGAACGCAGTTCCCTTCGTAATCGCCGCAATAAACCTTCCGTCCGGTGACCAGCGCGGCGAAAAGAGTCCGTCGGACTCTGGCAAGGTGGAGACGCGCTTGGATCTGAGGTCAATGGTTTGAATCGGTTCTTTGTTCCCGGCATCAGCGGAGCCGAATACCAGTGAGTTTCCATCTGGTGACCAGTTCACATCCCGCCCACTCTGTTCGATTGGGAGTACTGGTTGGGGATTGCCACCTTCGCTCGAAATCAAGTAGATGTGCGAGGCTTCGCCGGGATGAACGGCATTGAACGCGATCTGCTTGCCGTTGGGCGACCAGCGTGGCAAAAGAGCCTGCAAGGGAGGAAAAGTGAGCTGAAGCCGCTCACTTCCATCCACTTTGCTGCGCCATAGGATGCCATCGGGGTAGGAAGTGTAGGTAACCCACTGCCCATCGCTGGAGAATGCCAGGCCTTCAGCAGAGATTCCAGAGAGATAGGGTGCAAACTGTCGGCTGTGTGTGTCGTAGCGGATTACTTCAGCGCGATGGGACCCGCCGATGGCGAAGATTTTCTTGCCATCGGTGCTCAGTAAAAGATTCTGAAAGTTCAGCGGACCCGCGGTCAACTGGATCGGCCTATCATCGCGCTTGCGCCAAGGGAAACGTTTCGCTTCCGGCAATGCCCAGAGATCGATTCTGCCGTTGATTCTGTTCTGGAAAATGAAAAACCGTCCGTCTGTAGTCCAGTTGCCGCAACATGCATCGAATACCTTGTGGAGACCTGTCCCATCCGCGGAGGCCTCCATGATTGTCATAGTATCGACTCGGTAATCAAACGCGGTGAATCGCAGAGTCCGTCCATCCGGAGAAAATCGAAAGCCGAATGGAACACTGCCAGCGGTAAGGAGTTTTCGGTTGGAAGAGCCGTCCCGGTTCACAGAGTACACGTCACGTTCGTTGCCGTAGATAATGCTCTTTCCGTCAGCGCCAAACCTGGCATCCGTGATGGGGACCGTTCCTATGCGGCGCGGCGATCCTCCCACAACCGGCTGCACCCAAAGCGAAGAAGATTCAAATCCATCGTCGTTCGCAATCAGAAGCTCGGTTCCTTCTCTCGACAGATCGAGCACTCGAGGCTGCTTGAGCGGCAGCGTGAGGGGAACAGCTTCTCCACCAGTGACCGAAACTTGAAGGATGATCGGCCGCTGGTCGATCAGCGTCTCGTTGAAATAGATTCGCGAGCCGTCGGTAGCCAACGTGCCGCTTTTTTCTTGACCGTCATTTGTCAGCGCCGTGAAACGCAACACTCTTGGTGCGCTCGGTGCTCGGATAACTGTCTTGAACGCCGCCCCGGCCAGCAGCAGTATGCCAGCCAACAAAATCGAGTAACGCAACACGAGACGGCGAATGCACGGTTCACGCTGCCCTTCCGGAGCCACCTCCGCGGCATTGTCGGGCGCAGTCGGGTCAGTTGTGTTGGGCACGTGATCGACCTGAGCGATGAAGCGGTAACCACGCCGTGGAACCGTTTCGATGTAGGTTGGGTCGGTGGCGGAATCACCGAGAGTCTCGCGCAGCCGGTTCACTGCAGCGTTGAGCCCATGCTCGAAGTCGCCGAAGCTGTCACCCGGCCAAAGCTTTCTTTGGAGGTCTTCGCGCGTCACCAGCCTTCCCGCATTCGAGGCGAGCATCAGCAAGACGTCAATTGCCTGACCAGAAAGCTTCAGCCGCTGACCATGCTTGCGCAGTTCGCTCGATTCGGTCGACAGCTCGAAAGGGCCGAAGTGCATTGAGCCGATCGCCTGGCGTGGCTCCGACATAACCCCACCCCCAGTTGTGCCACGAGTCTATCATCGTATTTCCACCCAGCATGCCCTGCCGCTTCTTCTTCATTAACTGCTACCTCACCGATCTATCAACAAGTTGCGCAATGATCCGGAACTATCTGATTCGGGCTTTGCGAGCATTGAGGTAGCACCAGGCACAGCCCAAGTTCGGTGGCACCAACGAGGTGACCACCGTGAAATTGAGCTTGCTGATCGCCATTCTGTACGCCGCTTGCGCGGCGAAGGCACAAACCCTACGCGTTGTTCCTGTGCATCTGGATGCGACCGTCTCTATTCCGAAGACAATTCAGTTCTTCTGCACGCAGGACTATGACAGGCACGCGTGTGTCAATGACTCCCTCGCATTGCGACATGCGCTGGCGTCTTATCCCCTAGAGCGTCTCGGGACCTGGTCGTTTGTGCTGGTTCCTGCTGGCGAGTGGCGAAATCTCCGCGCAGGCCACCCACAATGGAACTACGTGAGCCCTGCATTCTCGGTTATCGAAATGCGTACGACCGTCATAGACCGCAGTCTGTTCTCACCAACCGGGGACCGTGGCGGGGAGCTTCTTAAAACCTACGGCGTCCTGGGAGCCGCTTTGCTCGACCTGGCCGTTACGCACGAGCTGGGACACGCCATCTGCCAAGACATAGACGAAAAACGCGCGGATGACTATGGACGAGGTCTGCGCGACAGAAGGCCTATGGATTGCACTAGAAGAGGGGGGCGAGGGACTGCGAAGGCATCGCGGTAGCTTCCACCGGAAGTTAACTGTTAATAACATCGATTGCCCTGCCAATTCCACCTCGGGGGCAGATGCCGATTCATGCGACCAGTCGCGCGAGTAATGGACCCACTAGAGCAAGAAATAGAACGTAAGCCGCCGAAACAGGCACGAGGCGTGGTTCTATCGCGACCCCAAGGCCGGCGATGACAATCGAAAATTCGCCGCGTGCGATAAGTTCAACGCCTGCTCGAAAGGCTCCACGTTGATCAATCCCCGTCCGACGAGCAGCCCAATAGCCCGTCGCTACTTTCGTGACAGCCGTCACGATACCCAACGTCAACGCCAACGGGAGAGCGGAGACTAGTGTTGCCGGGTTGATCTCCAGACCAAAGAAGAAAAAAAATGTCGCGGCAAACAGGTCGCGCAACGGCCCCAAAAGACGATGTGACTGTTCTGCAATCGGGCCGGAAAGTGCAATCCCGACCAGGAAAGCTCCGATGGCTGAGGATACCTGGAAATGCTCTGCTACACCGGCGACCAACAAGACTGCACCGAAAATGGTTAGCAAAATAATTTCGTCAGACTCGTGGCTGGCAAACTCACTCAGGCGCCCTCCGTACCGTACCGCAACCACCAGGGCAAGAATCACGGCTGTCAGCGCGATCGCGACTGACAAAGCAATCCTTGGCAGCCCTCCTCCCAGAAGCAACACTCCAACCAGTGGCAGGTAAACTGCCATTGCCAGATCCTCTATGACCAGCACTGATAAAACTAACGGTGTCTCCGGGTTCCTGCTTCGCCCGAGCTCATTGAGAACTTTTGCAATCACCCCCGACGATGAGATGTACGTGACTCCTCCGAGCAGGACGCTGGGTAACGGCTTCCACCCTAGAAGGAATCCAGTTGCGAGACCTGGCGTGAAGTTGAGAATCAGATCCACAGTCCCAGCCGGAAATCCTGCGCGTAAGTTCGCCTTTAACTCGTCCCCACTGTATTCCAGACCAAGCATGAACAGAAGTAAGAGCACTCCGATCTCTGCACCAATATGGACAAAATTCTCGGTCAGCCTTAACGGCAAAAGGCCACCATTGCCGAAGGCAAGCCCCGCCAGTAGGTATAGAGGAATCGCCGAAAAGCCCGATCGGTTGGCAATTCTTGCGAGAAGCGCAAGACCGACGATTGCAAGACCCAACTCGATGAACACAGCGGAAGAGTGGCTTGCCGGGGCTGGCATGTTGTAACGCTAGCAGAATAGCGGCCCCCAATTACAGACTCTCTTTTGAGCCAGCCCGCTTATCCAGGTGTAATTTGATGCCCGGAAGATTTGCCAACAATTGAAAACAGCCTTATCACTCAAAATCCCGGTGTGAGGTCAATGAGTGTCAAGTCTGGGATTAAAGGCGTTGGTGCCGGGAACAAGACTTGAACTTGAGCCGTTCAGCAGGCGTGAGCGAAGCGGGAGACTGCTGGCGAAATCCCGAGCAAAGCGAGGGACCTCACAGCTGGTGCCGGGAACAGGACTTGAACCTGCACGCCTTTCGGCACTGGATCCTAAGTCCAGCGCGTCTGCCAATTCCGCCATCCCGGCCTGAATAGATTCTAAATCAAGGCAAATCGGCGGCGTAGCCTCCGGCTCAGTTACACTAAGTGCGCCATGATTACCCCCACGCAGCCGAATTTTAACGTCACCAATACTCCGGATTATCGGGAAACTTACGCCAACAGTGTGCAGGTGCGAGTGAATGTCTGGGATTTTTTCCTGGTCTTCGGCACCATGCAGCAGCATTCGGAAACGCAGGTAGAAGTGCGAAATTTTCAGGGCATTTATCTCAGCCCGCAACAGGCCAAGGCGCTGGCGGCAATTTTGCAGCAGAATGTGTCGAATTATGAGAGCACGTTTGGTGAGATCAAGCTTGATCCCAGGGCGAACCCCCCTGGCCCAGTGCACTAAGTTCTAACGATCAATTCTGACGCCCAGCTCCCAACACGAATGGTTGAAGACGGTGGCATGGTTCGCCGTCTTGGCTATCCTGCTGATTGTTTCTCATGCTCCTCTATTGCGCCTGCCATATTTCTGGGACGAAGCCGGATATTACATTCCTGCGGCGCGCGACTTGCTGGCTGGATCGCTGATTCCGTATTCGACCCCTTCGAATGCGCATCCTCCGCTGGTGATGGCCTGGCTGGCTCTAGGCTGGAAACTCTTCGGGCAAGGTCAGTTGGTGACGCGCTGTGCCATGCTGTTGCTGGCGGCGTTGTCGCTGACAGGTTTTTTTCGCCTCGCGAAAGCAGTTTCGAATTCCACGGTTGCGGTGGCGAGCACACTCCTGACTGCAATTTATCCGGTGTTCTTCGCGCAGAGTTCTCTGGCGCAGGTTGATCTGCCGGCTGCGGGCCTCGTATTCTGGGCGCTGGAAGCGCATGTTCGACGCCGCAACATGGCGATGACGATCTGGTTTTCGCTGGCAGCGCTGGCCAAAGAAACCGCGATTCTGGTGCCGCTGGCGCTGGTGATGTTGGAAGGCGGGCGTTTCTTTCTCGATCGGCATCGCGGGAGATCTAAGGTCTTGGATTCTGAAGATGCTGACTCTCAATCCGCGAGTTCGCCCGCAGCGGCTAAAGCCGATCAAGTAAAGACGCATGGCGGCACGGCTGAAGGCCGTGCCCTTCCCGTTCGTGCCGACGAAGACTTAAAACCTCGCGAGTTCCGTTCAACCAGTCTCTTCCTGCTGGCCCCCGTTGTTCCCCTGGCGCTCTGGTACTCCTATCACTACGCGAAAACGGGGTTCGTTTTCGGTAATCCTGAGTTCTTTCGCTATAACGTGCAGGGGAATTTTCATGTTCTGCGCATAGTCCTCGCCCTGCTGCTGAGAATCTGGCAAACCGTCGGATATCTGAATATGTACGTCCTGACGCTGGCGTGTGTGCTCGCAATGAAATTTCCTGCACTGCCTCGGGCGTCTCGATCCGTCGCCGCCGGCGACGACCGACGGCCAACGACCGGAGCCGCGGCGATGCGAGAACGCATTGCGATCCCCCTTCAACTGTCGTTTCTTGCAATCGCAGTTGTGTATTTGCTGGCGCTGTCGGTTGTCGGAGGCGCGGTGCTGGCGCGTTACATGCTGCCGATTGTTCCCCTCTTCATATTGGTATGCGTCTCGACGATCTGGCGCCGGCTGCCGGCATGGAAGGCGATATTGGCAGTTGTGGCTGTCGCATTTGTCACTGCACTGTTTGTTAATCCGCCTTATGGCTTTTCTCCTGAGGACAACCTCGCCTACCGCGATTACATTCGTCTGCATCAGGGCGCAGAAAGCTTTGTCGAAATGCACTATCCGCACGCGCGGGTGTTGACGGCGTGGCCGGCCAGCGATGAGTTGTCGCGGCCGAACCTCGGATATGTTGGGAGGTCAATGCAGGTGGTCAGGATTGAAGATTTCACCGCAGAGCAACTGCTGGCTGCATCAGACGAGCGCGAACGTTTCGATACTGCGCTGGTGTTTTCTACAAAGTATCAGCCGGCGCCCACGATTTTTGACCGCTGGCGATTGTGGCAAGAGTTGAAAACACGCTATTTCGGATATCACGTGGACTTGAGCCCGGAGGCTGCGGCCTCGGTGCTGGGCGGAAATCTGGTTTATGTGCAGCGAAGTCAGGGTCAGTGGGTGGGAGTCATTGAGATAGCGAAGATTGAGGAGGCGAGAGCCTTGGCTTCGATGCCGAGCTTGCGATCAGGAACTGAGTAAATGGCAAGAGTGCGTTTTCACAATGACCCAGACCTGCCGTCCCGGCGCGAGAGCGAGGGAGTCACGCGCACCGAGGGTCAGGTGCACGGACAATTCGACGCCGCAGTCCACCCGAGCAGTAACGATGGCATCGCGCTGAAATAATGACACCACGCGGCCAGGCAGGATGTTGCGCGCGCTCAGGCCCACTGGAGCCGAGGTCGCGAGCAGAATATCTCCTGCGCTGATGCCGACGCGCAGGCGGGATCCGGCTTCGGCACGTACTAGTGGAGTTTCAAGTTCCACTTGCGCCGATTCGAATCGTGCCGGGCCCACGCGACAGGTCATGGTGCCGCGATCTTCGTGAAGGGCCGTAACCTGCGCGTCAAAAATATTTTCAAATCCGGCAAGTTGTGCGACCGTTTCACCGCGGGGCGCGGAGAGCACTTCGTGGGGAGTGCCTTGCGCGATCAACTTGCCGTTCTCCAGTACCAACAGTCGTTCTCCGAGCATGAAAACTTCGTCGCGATTGTGGGTGACGTAGAGGACAGGAATTGGAAGATTCTGGATCGAGCGGCGCAGATCGTCGGCGATTTTCATTCGCACCGGCAAGTCGAGGGCAGCCAGAGGCTCATCGAGCAAAAGGATGCATGGTTCCGTGATGAGCGCGCGAGCCAGGGCCACGCGCTGGCGTTCTCCGCCCGAGAGTTGTGCAGGACGGCGATTCCGCAATGTTGCAATACCGAGCGAGTCTAGCGTTCGTTCGACTCGTTGCGAACGCTCTTCTGATTGAACGCCAACAATTCCATAACCAATATTGGCTTTTACCGTAAGGTGAGGGAAGAGCGCGAGGTCCTGAAAAACGTAACCGACACGGCGGTCTCGGACGGGAACGTTGATGCCTCGTTCTGAGTCGAATACCACGCAGTCGCCGATCTGAACGCGCCCGGAGTCGGCGCTGGTGAGTCCGGCAATACAGTCAAGCAGCGTAGTTTTGCCGGCTCCCGATGCGCCGAAGAGAATACTGATGCCGCCCGGAAGGGTGAAGGAAATGTCCAGAGTGAAGGACGCGAACGCTTTCCGAATGTTAAGGTCGAGACCTGTCGATACCGGTCTTGGCGGCTGAGATACTACATTGTCGATCGAGTTGGGAATAGTGGTTTTCAAGGCCGCGGCCCCAGGCTCCAGAATCTGCGATTCATTGAATACACGAGAGATAGCAGAACAAATGCGATCACGACAAGGACTAACGCGGTTGTGTTCGCGGCGACGTAATTCAGATTTTGTACCTGATCATAAATATTGATAGAGAGGGTGCGGGTCACCCCGGGAATGTTGCCGCCGACCATAAGTACGACGCCGAATTCTCCCATGGTGTGAGCGAATGTCAACGCGATTCCGGTTACCAGCCCGGATACCGAAAGGGGGACCATGACGCGCCAGAAGGTCCCGAATCTCGATACTCCCAGAACTTCCGATGCGGCGAGCAGGCGCGGATCTACAGACGCCAAGGCAGACGCAAAAGGCTGCACTGCAAATGGCAGACTGTATAAGACTGATCCGATGACCAGGCCGGTGAAGGTGAACGCGAGAGTGTGCCCGGTCATCGCCTGCCACCATCGGCCGATCGGTCCGCGCTGGCCGAGTGCGATCAAAACGTAAAAGCCGAGAACTGTCGGCGGTAACACAATCGGCAGGGCCACGACGGCTTCGATCACAAACTTCCAGCGCCATCGCGAAAACGCAATCCAGTAGGCCAGCGGAAATCCCAGCACGACCAGAAGGGCCGTGACCGTGAGCGCCAGCCGGATGGTGAGCCAGAACGCCTGCCAATCCATAGCAAGAGTTTAACCTGCCTGAGCCTGCGCCCTTCGCGCGTGCGACCGCGCCCAGCGGCATTGATCTGGCGGGTAAATCCAGTTCGCACGGTTGGTTACGATCACAACCGGAATGTTCATACGTCACAGAACGAAAACCGCATAATCATTAGGATTGCCTGCGCCGGAGCAGGCATGGAACTGCAAGAAGCAATCGAAATCGTGCGCAAGCTGGCGGATGGCCTGCACCCGGAGACGGGCCGGTCGTTGCCGAACGAATCCTTATATCAACATCCCCAAGTTGTGCGTGCTCTTCAGCACGCCGTCGATGCGCTGGAGATTCAGGACCACAAACGCAGGACCCGGAATTCATTGCCTCCGAACGCGGGCAAGCCGTGGATCGAAGAAGAAGATGCCCGGCTCTCGGAGGAGTTGCGTCGCGGAACCAGCCTGCAGGAGATCGCGATTTCTCATAACCGAAGGGTCGGGTCAATCGTGGCTCGCATCATGCGTCTGCGCCAGAAGGCATTTGCAGATCAGAAACGGAGAACCGCGTGATCTGGCGGGTACGGAAGATGTGCGGGGTAGTCTTGTTGGCCATGCTTTTAGGCGCGGCCGCGTTCGGACAGCAATCGGTCTCAACAGCGCCGTTAATCGGGATCCGCAGCACCGCTCGCGGCCAATGGCAGAGCCGCGGGAGGTTGATTGCAGGCGCCAATACGGCAGACCTGCGCCGTCAAGCGATCGCGCAAAAAATCAGAATGCGATCCGCGCGTTCGGCGGCGGCTTTCGGATCGGGTGCCGGCTGGAGTTCACTCGGCCCGCTCCCGCTTTCTTCCGACGCGAGCGGCATCGGCTTGCAGGACTACAACTGGATTACAGGGCGTGCCACGGCGGTCGCCATCGATCCGAATGATGGCACTGGCAACACAGTATTCATTGGCGGCGCGTACGGCGGCCTGTGGAAATCGGTAAACGCAGGGATGTTAAGCGGGAATCCGAGCGCGGTGATTTGGACGCCTTTAAGCGACGATCAAGCGACTTTGGCGATTGGAGCCATTGCTATACAGCCGCAGAGTGCAAATCCAGATCCGAACAAGAGCGTGGTGCTGGTCGGAACCGGGGAGACCAATAGTTCAGGGAATTCGTACTACGGGCTGGGAATTCTTCGCTCCGCCGATGGCGGCCAGAGTTGGACGCTGATATCTCAGGACGCGAGCGGACTGCATTCATTCGCCGGACTGGGCTTCAGCCGGATTGCATTCAGCACCGCGAACACAAATTTGGTGATTGCGGCGGCAGGGTCAGCTTCAGAGGGAATCATTGAGGGGTTGGAAAATCCGGTGGCCGCTAGCCGTGGACTTTACTATTCCACGGACGCCGGCGTTTCATGGCACTCGGCAACATCAACTGATTCAGGTGCGAGCATCAGTCCTGCCTCGGTCAGTTCCGTTGTATACAACGCAGCGGCGGGTAGATTTTTCGCGGCAATTCGATTCCACGGCTTTTACTCCTCATCGGATGGAATCAACTGGACGCGGCTGGCAACTCAGCCTGGAAGTGGACTGAGCATTACTGCGTGTCCTGCACAGGCTGTTCAACTCACTGGATGTCCGATTTATCGGGGCGAGATCGCCGTAGTTCCGAATCGTGCCGGTCCGTCGAACCTGGGCGAAATGTATGTGTGGTATGTGGACGCAAACGATGTAGATCAAGGCATTTCGAGCACGACAAATGGCGGCGCTTCGTGGGTGCAGGTCAATGACTCCGGAATCACAAACTGTGGCGACCTTTTCGGGGGCTGCGGGACTGCCCGGGCCACAGATAGTCTCGCACTGGCGGCCGTGCCCAACGGAACCGCCACCGACCTTTATACCGGAGCGACCAACCTCTATAAATGCACGATCACGAATGCGGTGCCGAACTGCAGCGGCACAGGCAATAACGCTTTCGTGAACTTAACTCATGTTTATGGGTGCAGCGACATTGCGAAGGTGCATCCGGGGCAACATGCGATTGATTCCCTGGTTGGCAATGGCGCGGCGCTTCTTTATTTCGCGAATGACGGCGGCATTTATCGCGCGCTCGATGGATTCACGGGCCTGATTACGAGCAGTTGCGGATCGGCCAATCAGTTCGACAGCCTGAATGCAACGCTCGGTCCACTTACGCAGTTCCTGTCGTTGTCCCAGTCGAGCACGGATGCGAATCTTGTTTTCGGCGGTACGCAGCAGAATGGAGCGCCGGCGACCGAATTTTCACAGAGCGGCGGTGGTTGGGTCAACGCGAACGCGGGCGACGTAGGATCAACCGCCGTCAACTCGAGTAATGACAACGAATGGTTCCTGGCAACGCCACCCGATTCGGTTTCCGGAGTGAACGTGCTTCGTTGTGCGAAAGGCATCAATTGTCATTCGCAGGATTTTGCCAACGATCAAGTTGCGGACAGCAATTCAGTAGGCGGAGACACCGGCCCTTTCGATCTTCCATTCATTCTTGATCCAGCGGGTTCAAGCACGCTTTTAATAGGGACCTGCAAGATATGGAGAGGTAGTTCAGCGGGTGGGAGTTTCTCGCTGCTGAGCCCCGATTTTGAGAATGGCGGGACTGGCGTGTGCAGCGGAACGGAAACAAACTTTGTGCGCGCAATCGCCGCGGGCGGGCCGGTTGACTCGAACAGTTACTCGCAAGTGATTTATGCAGGAACTAACGGTGATGGGCCAAGCATTTCAGTCATGCCTAGCGGCGGGCACGTGTGGGTCACAACAAATTCCGATGGCGGTGATGGCACATGGGCGGATCGCACAGCGGCGATTAATCCGAAAGCATTTCCCATTTCCGCAATAGCCATTGATATCTCAGACCGGAGCGGGCAGACCGCGTACGCTGGCATCATGGGGTTCCGCACATCGCATGTGTGGAAGACGATCGATGCAGGGGCTTCGTGGATTGACTTCACTTCAAATCTGCCGGATGCCCCGGTTGATTCAATCGCAATAGATTCCGGGCCGTCGCCCAATAGCGGAACGATTTATGTTGGCACCGACGTGGGAATTTTCGCCAGCGGGACCGGGGCAGCCAGTTGGAGCGAGGTGGGACCCACTGCCGGACCCGGATTTCTTCCCAATGTAGCTGTCACTGCGCTTAAGATTTTCAATTCTGGCGGCTTGAAGTTGCTGCGGGCGGCGACTTTTGGCCGTGGCATCTGGGAATGGAACCTGGTCACGACACCCGATTTTCAACTGAGCATCAGCAATAATCCGCAGACGATCTTCACTGGGCAAAGCGCTGCCTACACGGGCACGATCTTTGCGCGAAACGGATATGGCAGCAGCGTGAGCCTAAGTTGCGTGGCGGGCAGCACGGTCGCTCCGCAGACCTGTTCTGCGAACCCGGCTTCGATTATGCCAACGGTGCAAGGATCGGCGTTCAGCCTGAGCGCTCGCGCTCCGGCTGGAGATTACTCATTCAATCTGCAGGCAACCGGAACTGACCCTGGGAAGACCACTCACAACGCACCGATCGCGCTGCACGTCGTGGACTTCAATTTGTCTGCGCCCTCCCCGGCTTCGGTGAACGTGGCTCCCGGGGCAAATAGTATTCCTGTTTCTCTGGTGGTTTCGGCAGCAGGAGCGTTCAGTGGGTCAGTCATGCTCTCCTGCTCAGGACTGCCCTCGGGCGCGGCATGCCAGTTTCAACCGTCAAATGTGGTTGCGCCGACAAATTCAAGCCCCGTTTCGGTAGCGACAACCATAACCACTTCCATCACCAGTCCGCCGGGTACATACCAGGTCATCGTCAGCGCGGCGAGCCCAGGAGGAACGACCAAGACCCAACTTCTGATTGTGAGCGTGAACTTTGTCCCCGACTACATTCTGGCAATCACGAATCCGTCGCTGACCGCTCACGGCAATTCGCCTGCAACATTCGACGGAACGCTCACCTCCGTGAACGGATACAACAGCACGGTTATGCTCAGCTGCGGAAGTGGGGCTCCGGCAAGTTGCGTGGTGAATCCCCCAACCGCAACGCCGTCCGGCACCGGCACGCCGTTCGCCGTCACTGCCAGCAGCTCTGTGTCTCAGGCCTACCCTTTCAATGTAAACGCGATCGGCAGCGATGTCTTGACCGTCTCTCACTCGGTGCCGGTTGCGTTCACAGTATTGCCGAGCCAGGGCTTCGATTTCACGCTTTCAATTACTCCACCCAGCGTGTCCATTCCCTCGGGGCAAACGGCAACCTATTCTCTGGACGTTGCGCCCACGTCGGGGACGTTCCCCAGCAATGTGACGTTCTCCTGCGTCGGAGCACCTGCCCTCACGACGTGTGCTTTTAATCCTTCGCAACTTGCGGCGGGAAGCGGTGACTCGGCGATCACCGTGACCGCGCTTACGACGGCGCCTACGCCCGCGGCCAAAACGAGGGCGACATGGTTGACATCGCTTCCGATGGCGGGACTGCTCTGGATGCGGAGGCGTCAGGCGCACTTGCGGAAGCGAGATCGCTACTTATTCTTAATGATGCTGCTCACGCTCGGCAGTGTCTCGTGCGGGGGCGGAGTCCAAGGCAACGGAAGCATTGTAGGAAGCGGCAGCCCGGGAACTCCGGCAGGAAGTTATAACCTCAGGATCAGCGTAGCCGCCGCTTCGCTCACTCACAGCACGCAAGTTAACCTTACGGTCACGCAATGATTGTGTAGAACGTGAGCTTATTCGAGGATTTTGCGCGACACCTCGGTTACCAATCTTCTAGGGGACAACCTTAGCGATTCGGTAAGCAACCAGTTTCGGAAACCTGAAATGACCAATGGCTTGCCTTTCATCAATCCGCGATATCCATCTCTGGCGACGGTAGCGGCGTCCATCGGGCGAAGGCGTCGAAAAAGCCTTGTCTCTTCGGTGCCTGCAACTTTCTGAAAATTGGTGTCCGTGGCGCCCGGACAGAGACAGGTCACGCTCACTCCAGTCCCGCGCAACTCACTTGCGATCGCCTCGGAAAATGAAATCACGTAGGCTTTGGTCGCGTAGTACACGGCCATGGTCGGGCCGGGCTGAAATCCCGCGGTTGAAGCCACATTGAGAATCTTGCCTGACTTCCGTTCGAGCATCGGTCCGAGGAACAGCTTGGTCAGGTGCGTTAGCGCCACCATGTTGAGTTGAATTTGCCCCAGACTGTCTTCGATGGAGGCTTCCGAGAATGCTCCCAGCTTCCCGAAACCTGCGTTATTAACGAGCACATCAATCCCGAGGTTCTCCCGCGACAACTGGTCGAAAAGAAACTGGGGAGCAGAGTTGGCCGCCAGATCTAGTGGAAACGTCTTGGAGTTGATTCCAAATTGCTGCTGCAACTCGTTCGCAAGTGCGGACAGTCGAGCGGCATCTCTCGCTGCCAGGACAAGATCGTAGTGAGCGGTCGCGAACAGTTTGGCCAGTTCTCGGCCAATTCCCAGCGACGCGCCGGTAATGAGCGCCGTTTTTCTGCGGTTATGCATGACTCCGATTCTAATAAGAACTGACGACAAGTGCGGCGAACCACATGCGTCACTGTGGCGGATGCCTGCCGGTTGGCTACGATTTAAAGATGAGTTTTTGTGCGGATGCGGTTGACCTCGAGGCCAGAATCGGCCCACGTCGCCGCCAACACCCGCGATATACTCTGCGCTCGCTGGCCTATGTAAAGCTCGACCAAGGCAATGGTGGCATCGTTCGTGACCTTACCGAAACCGGTGTCGCCATTCAGGCTGTGGCTGCGATGCAACCGGGCCAAGAGGTGAATCTGCGCTTCGATTTGCTTTCGCCGCGGGTGCGCGTGGAGACTCGCGGCCGAGTCGCATGGGCAGATGCCAATGGCCAGAGCGGAATTCAATTCGACGTTCTGCCGCCGCGCATGCGGCGCGCCATCCGTGACTGGCTTTTTCTACAGATGCTTTCTTCAGCGGCGATTTCAGGGCGCGATACGATTTTTGGATTGCCGGATCCACAGTTGATGCTTTCGCAGGAACCGCCGCGGCCGGCAATCACATTTGAGGATCTGGCGCTCGATCCTCACCGTGCTCCGGCCGACGGACTGCAAGTTCGCTGGGGGTTCCTCACCCTCTCGCTCTACAGCTTTTCGACCTGTTTGGACACGCTGGTGCTGGTGTGCGCAGTCTTACTATTTTCCGTCAGTTCGCTGGCGGTGATGGGCGGCTTGCCGGCCTGGCCCTTGTCGGCCGCATTGTTAATTACTTCTTCCACAATTTTCGTAGCCGTCTATTCTCTGCTGTTTTCAGAATTCCTTTGTGGAGCCACTCCCGGGAAACGCCTGGCAATACTGGCCGCTGGCCGATCAAGCGATGAAGAGCCGTCGCAACGATTTCGCTAGCGGTAGACGTAAAGTAATAAGGACCCGCCTGCATTGTTCCGCTATCATCGACACGTAAAGTAACTCGCCGTGCGATTACCAGAGGACATATTTCGGTAGCAATTTCCCGCCCTATATGCCGCTTCCCGCGTTCGATCTGCGTTACTTCTGTGAGTGGACTTGAGGTACGTAGGTTAGCTTCCCGCTTCTGCCTATGATGAATAGGCTAACTGAGTAAGAGTCCGGCGCGGAGGCGTTGCGCCGCAGCTTATGGGAGCGATAACCCGCATGAGTTCAAAAAAGAAGAGTTCCGAAGGCGGATTTTCGCTGGTCGAGATGCTGGTGGTCTGTGCCATCGCCATGGTGATGGTAGCTATGTCTGCGCCATTGGTGATGAACATCACCAATACCTATCGACTGCGATCGGCGGGCGGGCAGTACGCCAACCTGCTCCAGACGGCGCGTATCCGCGCAATCACGGCGGACAGTTACGAACCGGTGTACGCAACCTCAGGAACTCTGTATGGAGGCTTTTTCAACGCATTCATTGATTTAAATCAGCGAGGCGGTGCCACTGGCACCTATGCCAGTACGCCCATCTCTGAGCCTGGCGTGGTTTTCAGCAATTCGGTTGTGGTCATGGCGGCAAGTTCCGCGCCTAATACGACCAATCTGTACAGCCAATTCCTGCCCGGAATTACAGTGGGAGCGGTAGCAATTAATCAGAATACCTGGGTTGGTTCGAATACCGCGGTTGTCAGTTTCGGACCGCGCGGGCTCCCTTGCTACCTCACTGCAGCGCCTCTGACCGGTGGTGGAAGCAGTTGTTTATACACGTATAACAACAGCGGAACTTTGCAACCGGTTGCGTTTGAGGTTTTTTTACAGAACCAGGCGACGGGTATGTGGGAAGCGGTGACAATAAATCCTGCTGGGCGTGTGCGCGAGTGGCGCTATGAAACCTCGACCACGTCCTGGATCGCGCTCAATTAGAAATATGAAGATACCCAGAAAAAATCGACTTTGCAGCCGTCAACAGGGCTTTTCCCTGATTGAGTTGATGATCTCAATGGTGGTGTTGCTGATTGGACTTGGGGGGCTTCTGGTCCTGCTAGTTACAGCCCTATACACCAACAAGACAGCCAGCACCGACACCTCGTCCACTATGATCGCCGAGCACGTTCTGGAGCAGATCACTGCCCAGGGCTTGCAGGCGACTACGCCATTGCAGATCACTGACTGCACCTATCCGACGCCGGTAACTACCAACTTTGCCACCAACCCGGCGGTATTGGGATCGGGGAACAGCGGATCATACGGCGGCAACGGAGCTACGCTTACCGCAAACGGACAAATTGACTGGACGCAAGCTCTTACAGGCGTTCCAACCGACCCGGTCAGCGGCTATCCCTATGCAATCCAGTACACCGGCTGCGGCACAGGCGGGAAGCAGACGGTTTATGACGTGCGCTGGAATGTGATTACCATGAGCGCAAACGACCGGCTGATCGTGATCGGAGCGCGCCCGGCGAATGCGACTATCAATGGCGGCCTGAGATTTGTAGTGCCGGCCAACTTGCGGACAATCGACTAAATGGAATCTTCCATGGCCATAACAATAAGCAAATTTCGGCTAAACGGCGGCAACGCAACCGATCGCGAGCGGGGTTTTTCCGCGATCGAAATGTTGATCACGCTCGCCCTGCTCACGATCGTTCTGGGCGTAGTGGTGAAAGGCATCATCGAGTTGCAGGCCCGCAACTTTAATGAAAACGGAAAGGTGGACGCCGTCCAGGAGACGCGTGACTTTATTGATCAGATGGCGCGCGATATTCACGGCAGCGGGTATCCACCACCGGGGGTTACAACGCAGCCCTCGAACGCGGGGTGCAATGACCCGACTATAAGGGCAAATGTGAACATTGCCTGTGGAATTATCAGCTTCAGCACCACGAGCGTGGTGTACGAGGCGGACCTGGACGGCTCGGGCACGGTTTCGGTGGTTTACCTGAGTTTGGTCCCGCCAACCGGTTCGACGAATTGTCCCTGCATTCTTGAGCGCGGCACGGTCACCAAAGCGCAGGCGATTGCCGGCACTGCGCCGGCGTACTTCACTACGGTTAATGGCATTCTGAACAGCGGCGATGGCACCGGCAATGACGGGTCGGGAGCGCCCACATATGCTCTCAGCATGAGCGGCCCTGGCAGCTACGCGTCATACGCCAAGGCTGATGCGTTTAACGCCTATGACTCCAGCGCAGGTCTGATCACCGCACACTGCGACTGGACGACGGCCCCGAATTGTACGCAAATTCGCAGCCTTCAGATCACGGCCAATGTCGCGCCGCCGTATTACGACGTAACGACTAAGATGTTCCCGGTCTATTCGATCACGTCAAGAGCACGGATTAATTTCTAGCTTCGAGTAGTTGTGGCTTCGACTCCCCCAAGTTTTGAGCATGAGGAGGACCCAAGTTATGCGAATCATGAATCACCGGAAAGAGCGCGGAATTGCGCTGCTGCTTTCAGTGCTGGCTTTGTTGCTGCTCTCCGCTGTCGCGGCGGGAATGATCTACATGGCCTCGACCGAGAACTCTATCGCGGCAAATTTCAAGAGCGAAGAGACGGTGTACTTCGCCGCGCGCGCCGGTATTGAGGAAGTCCGCGACCGCATGATACCGAGCAATGGCGTGGCACCCTACAACATTAATTCACTGTTGACTTCTCTGAACCTTCCGAGCTCAGCCAGCCCTAACGTGATCTATATCCTGCAGAACAATCCCACGACACCGCTCACGATGTCGAGCGTGACTGGCGCCACATATTTTGATGACGAGTTGTGCCACGATTATGCCATTGGGGCAATGGCACGAAGCACGACTCCCAATGTACGATGCACCGCATTGCCTTCGGGCACCGCGTGGTATCAGACACTTACCAGCGCTCAGGGAGGTTTCAGTCAAGCGCCGACCTGGACCAGCGGAGGAACTTCCAATCCGCTTGATTGGAAATGGACTCGCATCAGCGTCAAGGCTTCCAATAGCACGCCATACTGCATCGACGGAACCACCGGAACAACCTGCTCGAACCAAACCCCAGCCGTAGCTTGCTACGACGGGACATCTGAGAAGCAGGTCGCCCCGGGCACTTATGCGACTGCGATGGCCGCTTGTGCTTCTATCAGCGCCAATCCCGTCTATCTGCTTACGTCGCTTGCGGTCAGCTCAACCGGGACACGCAGGGTGGTTCAGGCGGAAATTGCTCAAACTCCACTGAGTTCGAACCAGCCAGGAGGATTGTTCGCCACCGGCGTGGGCTGTAGCCCAGCTCCACTCAATTTCGGAGGCAACATTACGACCGGCAGCTTCAACTCTTCAACAGAGAGCACGCCGACCAATCCGCCAAGCAACTTAGCCCTTAGCGGCGGAAACGTTGGCGCCAACGGAGGGATATCTGTAGGCGGATCTTCAGCTGCTATCAATGGGACCGTGGCTTCGACGTTGCCGCCGGGGACCACCGGCTGTCCACTCGCGATTACCCAGAGCGGCCATCCGAGCATCGGCGGGGAGACGCAAATGTCCAGCCCTTATATTCCGACGACGCCGACGATACCACCCCACACGCCAACCTCAACCAAGTACAAGAATGGCAACACGACTCTGACAGCAGGCACTTATGGGGACATTCAGATCACGGCCAGCGCGACCCTGACTCTGACCGGTGGCACGGTGGCCAATCCTGCGATCTACAACTTCAACAGCATCAGTGAGGCTGGACAAGGCACCTTAGCTGTAACTGGTCCGGTGGTGATTAATATCGCAGGCGTTGGCCAGGCAACAGTACTAGATCTAAGCGGGGGAGGCTTCACCAACAGCACCAATATCCCAAGCGATCTAATCATCAACTACGGAGGCACAGGGACCGTGAAGATGTCAGGCGGGAGTGGCGCTTACTTCGAACTCAATGCCCCGATCGCGGCACTTACTCTTGTGGGCAATTCAACCTTTTATGGTTCGGCGGTTGCGCAGACAATCACGGTGCAAGGTTCCCCGAACTTCTATTGGGACCAGGCAACCATCCCGCCACCTACAACCAACACCAACCCGTACAACATCGTTGCCATGCGGGAGTTGAGCTACTAGCGTTGTTTGGACGAGTTAATATGGGCGGGCGTTCGCGTCCGCCCTTATCTTTTTGAATGCAGAATTTGATCTTTGGCGCGGATCAGTTCCCCGGATTTCTCCGCGGCCTCCTTGACCAGGAAACCCATCTTCGGATGCGATGGCTCGAAATCAACTTTGACGCCGTGATTGCGCAGCGTCTCTGATGTAGTTGGGCCGATAGAGGCGACAAATGTCTTCTGCAGGGCTGAGAGAAATTGCGATTGAAGGCCGAGTTGTTCTGCAGCTTGAACCGCATGAACCAACTGCACAGATGAGGTAAACATCACGACGTCAACTTGGCCAGCGACGAGCGCTCGGATGGCGGCTTGCAGTGGGCCTACGTCTTCCGGCAATTCCCAGCGATAAACATGGACAGGAAAAACCTCCGCGCCGCGCTCGCGTAAGGCAGCGTAAAGCTCAGGGCTGGGCTCGCCGTGCTCCTGCACCGCAACACGGCGATTTCGAAGCGGCACGGTTTCAAGGTTTGCGTCGAGCGCCTGCAATATCTCGCGCCAGGTGTTCGGTTCAGGCACGTTAAGCGCGACCGGTACACTAAACTCCCGCATGACGGCGGAGGGCTTAGGTCCGCGAACGACGATACGGGTCTTACCCAGCGCGGTCAGAAACTGTGGGCGAGGGCACAACGCTTCTGCGGCCGTTATAAGCGCGCGGGCTCCGACGCCGGTCATAAAAATCAAGATGTCGAATTCTTGCGCGAGAATGCCGCGGATCAATTCCTGTTCGGCATCATTTGGACCGTCGGGAACTTCGCGGGTCGAAGGCGCCACGATAGGCACGCCTCCGCTATTTGAGATCAGTTGCGCGATTTCTTTGGCGCGGCGGCTCTCAAATGAAAGCACGCGCAATCCGTTGAATCCGGGCATAGTCAATTCCTGTGCGACGAGGATAGCAGAGGGCCGGCAATCAGCCCTGGCATTGCCTAATCAGTAACCTACGCTTTATCGCGCCCTAAATCCGTGGTATAACGCCCTAAGGTCATCGAGCTCCCAGGAAACGGCGTAGGGCGCACCGGATGCGGCAATTGAGACCGCTGGGCGCGCCGAGAGACTGGCATTTGAGGCTTGAACGGCCAGATTGTGAGGAGGGCTTGTGTCCGAAGCGAGAACAGGAAAAAGATTTCCGCTGGAGCTGCCGATCAAGATCAGCGGCGTGGACCAGGGCGGCATTACCGGAAACATGAGCGCTGCCGGGGTGTACATTCGTGGCAATCCCGCGCTGGATATCGGTTCTAACGTTGAGTTTGAAATCGCTCTGCCTCCAGAGCTCACAGGCGGCAACGAGCACGTAGTGGTCCAGTGCAAAGGCCGCGTGGTGCGCAAGGACGCCGGCAGCGGCGACGAGCACGGTGTGGCGTGCGTGATTGATTCGTATGATTTTGTGCGGCAGGGTTAGGCGCGAGGTGCAAAAGAGATGCTGAAACTGATTCTGGCTGATAACCAGGCAATTTTCCGCGCGGGCATCGCCAAGGTTCTGGCGGTGGAAGACGAGATGCGCATTGTGGCGCAGGCGCAGACCTCGGAACAGATGCTGATGGCGCTCGACAAATTCCGCGCTGCGGTGTTGATTGTGGCTGGCGGATTCCACGGCGACTTTGCCGGGGTGCTGCAGGCCGCGAACAAAGTCCGCACCCGGGTGGTCGTGCTCGCCGATACCGGCGAGAGCGCGCAAAAATATATGGGCGCGGGCGCGCACGGTGTGGTCTATCGAAATGTGACCAGTTCGGCTCTAGTGGATTGCGTCCGCAAAGTGGCGCGCGGCGAAAATTGGATTCAGGACATCGCCGTCCCCAGCGAGCTCACTGAAAACGATATGGTCGGATTGCGCGTGCGGGACCGCCTCACCGCCAAAGAGTTGCGCATCGTGGCCCTGATTGTTCAGGGATATAAGAACAAGGAAATTGCCACCCAGTTGGGCACAACTGAGCAGGTGATCAAGAATTATCTGCGGAACGTGTACGACAAGATCGGCGTTTCAGACCGACTTGAGCTGGCACTGTTCACAATTCACCACCGCATTCTCAATGAAGCAGCGGCTGCGACCGCGGCGGCCCATCAGCCGCAGCCCGGGCCAGCCGGCATCGCCACCTAGCCTTTACCCGAAACATGGAAAAGGCAAAGCCCGCCTCCGGCGGGCTTTTGTTTTTGCGGCATATGCGAGGATCGTCGTCTCTTACGCGACCCTGCTTTCATATGTGCTTAGCTTGCCGTCCCATGGTTTGTGAACACCAGGGCGTCGTGACCATGAGCAAAGTCGATTTCGTCAAGAACGTTGATGTTTGCAGAATTCTTGTGAGTCTCAAAGTCGTCCTGCGTGATCTGCCTGTCTTGTGTCTTTATAGTTGCAGGAGCGGTTGCTACTTCCTTTCCATGTAGTAAAAACGTCACTTCGACTTTTGGACCAGGCAGGTTCCATTCGACTTTGTACGTACCCGCTTTTAGGTGCACGTTCCCAATTTGTACTGGGTCAGCAATATCCACTGTGCGCTGGTTGTTGTCACTCGCAAGCGTTGCCAATGGCAAAAACAGAACGGCCGCCAGCAGTAGTACCAAGTACTTTACAGTCTTCATCGCGTACTCCTCCACACTGCGCGACTGACCTGCGATTTGCTCGCGCAGGGTTCATGAATTATTTCGCTCTAACAAGATGGATGCGCCGCGCGAGCCCAATGGTTGCGTGAAGAGAAAGCATATCGGCATGTGCTCGTATTCGAGGAACAACTGCACTTATATCGTGTCGCGAGATACAAATACCGCTGGGGTAATGGTGCTGGTGGCGTTAGCAGATCGAATCTTCGTCGCGACTTCTCTCCCGCAACTCCATACGCACTAACCGCGAGCTTTTCCTGGACAATATTTGTGTCTCTCTTCCTCGGCTGGCTGGCGGCCATTGGCGGAGCATCGACAGGGACAGGACGCCGCAGCAAACCCGAGTAGCAGCCCGTGCAGGAAATCAGGCGCGCAGCTTAGTTCCGATTGTCAGAACGACATTGCCGGCGTAACACCCGGGCGGGTCGGGTGCAGTAAATTCCGAACCGACGAAGAGTTCTCACGCTCCCGTTCGTTCGGTGGGATAGCGCATCGCATCACTCACTCGCCCATTTCAACACCTACCTCGTGGTGCCACTCCGTCTGGTGCGACTGCATCAGACGCACACACCGGTTCCAGCGCAGGATGGCTTCGTCATTGTCAGGGGGACGAATCTTCTCGGCCTCTTCATAGCACCGCATCGCTTCTTCCAGCAATACCAGGAGTGTGTGCGGAGGACGTCCGGCGCGCAGCTGCGCCTTCGCGCGGCGCTCATTCAGCAAGCCGCGATAGTACGCGCGCTCGTATAGATCGGTGAGCTGCCCGAATGCAGCCTCGGCCTCTGAATGCCGGTCGGCAGGGCGCCCGGCGAACTGGTCAGTGATCGCCAATCCCAGCAGCCGAAGGGCCAACTGGTGGGCCGGCACCACGGCCAGAACGTCATGACAAATTGACTCAGCTTCTTCCGGATCGTTCAGAAAACGATACAGCTCTGCTTTGGCTAGCGCCCCGTCCACGCTTTCGATCGAGATGGTCTTGAGTTCGGGCATGTGCCCTCCTGAATCTACGGCGAAGTGGGCTTGAATTTCGCCTGCGGACTTTGCGTTCCCGATCTCGTAAATTTGCGGAATATCTTCAGCAGCGGATCGTAGAAGTCGTCCACCACGCGTTCTTTAAGAGGAATTATCGCGTTGTCCGTGATCCGGATATCCTCCGGACAAACTTCGGTGCAGCACTTGGTAATGTTGCAGAGGCCGATCCCCAGTTGGTCTTTCAGCAATTCAGTGCGCGAGACGCCATCAAGCGGATGCATCTCGAGCCCGGCTACTCTGACAAAGAAACGAGGCCCCCCGAATTGTTCCTTTTTGTCGTGCTCTCGCAAAACGTGGCAAACGTTCTGACAGAGGAAGCATTCGATGCACTTGCGAAACTCCTGCACCCGGTCAATATCCGGTTGGAACATCTTCCATTCCACTCCGGGTCTTGGCTGGAACGGCGGAATGCTCTTGTTCACTTTGTAATTCCAGGAAACATCCGTCACTAGATCTTTAATCACCGGGAACGACTTAAGCGGCATGATGGTGATGGGCTTGTCTTGCGGTAGGGAATCCATGCGGGTTTTGCAGGTGAGACGGGGACGACCGTTGACTTCTGCGGAACAAGACCCGCATTTGCCGGCCTTGCAATTCCAGCGCACCGCCAGATCCGGCGCCTGGGTTTTCTGCACATGATGGATAGCATCGAGCACGACCATGCCCGGCGCAATGGGCACGGTGTAGTCGGCGGTCGCGCCGCCGTCGCGCGAGCCGCGAAAAATCCTGAGTGTCGCCTCAGCCATGGGTTACGCTCCCGCCACTTTTTCGTCCGCAAGCAAAGACTGCAATTCTTCCGGCATCTTCATCGTGGGCACCTGGCGAAGCTCCATAGCGTCGCCACGCCGCAAGATCACGTTGTTCTGTTTCTCCCATGCAGGATCGTAATTCGGATAATCGATCCGACTGTGCGCGCCGCGGCTTTCGCGCCGAGCCAGCGCGGAACGCGTCACCGCTTCGGCGATGGTCAGCATGGATTTCAAGTCGCGGCAAAGATGCCATCCGGGATTGAACATCCGCGATCCTGAAATCGAGAGTTCCGCAGCCCGTTGCTGCAGGTCTTGAATATCCAGCAGCGCCTGCGAAAGATCGCGCTCGGTGCGAAAGATGCCTGCCAGGTCCTGCATGGTCTCCTGCAACTCGCAATGCAGTGCATACGGGTTCTCGCCGTCCTTGCGCGAGAACGGCCCCAGCAGCTCACGTTCGGCCAGTTGAATCTGATCGGGATCGACCGTCGGCGCCGCAGCCGATTTCGCATACTGCGCTGCGGCTATGCCCGCTCGCCTGCCGAAGACCAGAAGATCGGAAAGGGAATTCCCGCCCAGGCGATTCGCGCCGTGTAGTCCCGCAGCAGCTTCTCCCGCTGCGAAAAGTCCGGGAACCGTCGTCTCACCGCCTTCTGCTGCCACGCGCACGCCGCCCATCATGTAGTGGCAGGTGGGGCCAACTTCCATCGGCTGCTTTGTGATATCGACATCAGCGAGCTCGAGAAACTGGTGATACATGCTGGGCAGCTTGCGCTTCACGTATTCCGCGGGCTTGTGCGAAATGTCGAGGAACGCGCCGCCGTGCTCGGTGCCGCGGCCCTCTTTCACTTCTGTATAAATCGCGCGGGCGACAACGTCGCGGGTTGAAAGCTCCATGCGCTCGAGATCGTATTTCTCCATGAAACGCTCGCCAAGGCGATTGCGCAGGATGCCGCCTTCGCCGCGCACAGCTTCGGTCACAAGTAAACCCTGTACACCGGGTGGCCACACCATGCCGGTGGGATGGAACTGGACAAATTCCATGTCCAGCAGATCGGCGCCGGCTTCATAGGCAAGAGCCATGCCGTCGCCCGTGTACTCCCAGGAGTTCGAAGTTATGGGATAGGCTTTGCCAATGCCGCCGGTTGCGATGACCACCGACTTCGCCTTGAAGACTACGAATCGCCCGTTCTCTCTCCAGTAGGCGAATGCCCCGGCGATGCGGTCGCCATCTTTCAACAGGCGCGTGACCGTGCACTCCATGTACACGTCGAAACCCATCTGCACGCCCCGGTCCTGCAACGTGCGGATCATTTCAAGCCCGGTACGGTCGCCGACATGACACAACCGCTTGAAGGTGTGACCTCCGAAAGCGCGCTGCAAAATTCGTCCATCTTCAGTGCGGTCAAAAAGCGCGCCCCATTGCTCCAGTTCGCGCACGCGCTCCGCCGCTTCTTGTGCGTGGATCTGTGCCATTCGCCAGTTATTGAGAAATTTTCCGCCGCGCATGGTGTCGCGAAAATGCGTGCGCCAATTGTCAGCAGCGTCCACGTTTCCCATGGAGGCCGCGATACCGCCTTCGGCCATCACCGTATGCGCTTTTCCCAAAAGCGACTTGCAAACGACGCCGACGCTCGCACCCTGAGCGAGACCTTCGATTGCCGCGCGCAGTCCTGCGCCGCCGGCGCCGATGATCAGCACGTCGTGTTCGTGAGTTTCGTATTTATCTTTATCCGGCATATTCACAAGATTCTGATGTCCCGTATTGCGCCTGACGAAACCAGGTACACATAGAAGTCGGCGAAACCGACTGAGCAGAGGCTGATCCACGCGAACAGCATGTGGTGTTCATTCAAAAATGACGCGCCGCGCCAGGCATTGTGGCGAGCCATGCCGGATCGGGAGCACGAAAAACAGTCAAGCTTGCCACCGACGATGTGGCGTAATGAGTGACAGGAGAAAAGATAGAGGGTGAGCAGAGTGACGTTAACCAGCAGAACCAGCGTGCCGATTCCGATGCCAAATCCGTCGGGGAAGAAGAAGGCTTTGACGGCATCATGCCAAAGAAATGCGATGAAAATGATTGCGAGATAAAGCGTGTAGCGATGGGCATTCTGCAAAATGAACGGGAAACGCGTTTCGCCGGTGTATCGTCGCTTGGGATTCTCGGCGATCGCGCAGCCGGGAGGATCAAGAAAGAAAGCGCGATAGTAAGCTTTGCGGTAGTAGTAGCAAGTAAGACGAAAACTCAAAGGACCGCCGAGAATCAGCAGTGCTGGTGACAACGGCCACCAGCGATGGTGGACATCAATCAACGGCGAGTAAAAGGGGGAAAGATAAGGTCCCCACTGGTAGAAAGCGCCTTGAAAAGCGCGCAGCGTAGCGTAAAGTCCGAAGCCGCCCAGGCCCACGACTACAGGAATGATCTGCGGCAACGCGCTGCGAAGCGGTGCGTCTTGAACTCTGGCTTGCCCGACCGATGCCATGCCACCTCCGGCGAAAAGGCTGTCGCGCGAAACTAGGCATTATAGCCGGAAGTCAGAGTGATGTGTCCGAGGGCGGCCAACTTATTAATTTTGCGGGGTATCGCTAAACAGAAATAGATTTGGATTTCCGCAATCTCCACAGGAGGTAAGGAAAAGCCGCGAGCGATGTGATTACGAGAGCATGGGCCAGTCCGGCTGAAACATCCTGGACCGATGAACCGAAGTTGAAATTCATCGTGATGTGCCCGATCCCGTCAGGCACTTCCGTTCGGCTTGCACGGACTTGCGCCGCACTGGCGATCAGCGCAACGAAAGCGACGCCGACGACGGGCCACAGCGCTTTCAGTCTTTGGCGGGCGGCGATCATTCCGATCACCCATCCCACGAAAATGGGTGCGCCAAAATAAATCAGCCTACCGGCCTGGAAATATGCGTTCTCGATTCCATAGATTGGCCCGCTATTGCTGGCAAACGGCGAGTCTGCCTGCGGCAGGAAAATGTTCCAGCCGGTCCACAGGATGAGCAAAGCAACCGACCACGCGACTGCCAAAAGCCCTATCGGAGCGAGGCCAAACATCGCCCAGGGCGCACGGACGGCCCAGGATTGGAACTCGCGCCGCTCGATCATTGCGGAGGCGAGATCATTGATGCTGCCGAGGCGGCGGAGCGCAGCAGATTCAGCGTCGATACGGCTTTGCCCGGATCGTTCTTCCTCGGCTTTAAGATCTGACAAATGATCGGCAAGTTCGCGCAGATAACGCCGCACGTGGCGCGGCGCGACCCCTGCTTCTAGCAAGCGCTCCCGGACTTCATTAAAAGGCTTCGACATGCTGCCCTCCTTTCAGCATCTTGCGGATTGCGGCCGCCAGGCTGTTCCACGATCCCGAGAGTTCGGCCAGACGCCTTTTTCCTTTGCGCGTGACCGAGTAATAAATACGGCTGCGGCCATGGACTCTCTTTCGGCGCGATTTCAGAGCGCCATCGCGTTCCAGTCCGTGCAGTACGGGATAGACGACGCCTTCGCCAATGGCGATGACGGAATCGGTCCGATCACGAATGCATTCGACGATCTGATACCCATACATCTCTTCCTTGTGCAGCAATCTGAGGATCAGGAGTTCTGGAACTCCGTTCATGAAGTTCGGATTGGTATCGCGAACGCCCATTGAAGGGAATGATACCTTGCAGTTCTATGTATTGCAAACTGTCTGCAGAAAGCCTGGCCCATGATTCCCAAAGTAAGCATTTACGCTTCATGGTCGCGATAGATTTTTTGAATTGGACGCGACCCAACCGGTCTGACAAACTGACGGTGTCTTCCGGAAATGTGTGTGGCAGGGAAGACGGACCTGGAAGTTCGCCCGCAGCCCAGGGTTGGGCAATTAGCTCCATCCGGACCTCGTAGTCAATCCCGACGACTGAAGACGCTTTCTCCGGCTTGTGCCGAAGTGTGTCTTCCCAGCTCAACAGGAGACTCATATGAAACCGAATGGCAAGAAGTTTGCGTTACGCGCCGTATTGTTCGTCGTGTGTGCCGTTGCTGCATTTTCCACCCTGGGAAGCGCAGAAACTGTACGTGGAAGTTTTAAACTGCCGATTCAAGCTCAATGGGGAGCGATGCAGCTTGCGCCGGGAGACTACGAATTCAGCGTGGACACTCGATCCGCTGGAAGCATAGTCATGGTTCGATCACTGGATTCACGCTGGAGTGGAGTCGCCATGTCTGCGAGTTCTTCGGGCTATGACGCGAAGCCCGGATCGGGGCTTACTCTCAGCAAGTCTGGAGGCATGACCTACGTCAAAGCCTTGTATCTCGGTGACCTCGGTGTCGAACTGAGTTTTGTAACTCCGAAAGTCAGTAAGCTTGCGAAGCTGGCTAAATCGCAAACTGCAACTTCGGCCTCAGCTTCTGGCGCACACTAAGTCAGCACTCAGCAAAAAGGGCGCGGCAAACAATCCGCGCCCTGATTTGTTTCGATCAATCAGGGAACTCACTGGGAAGATACTCGACGTGGAATGGCGTATGCTGTTTCTAAGCTCATATCTTTTAAGCTCATATCAAAGTTGTCGGACAAGAATGTCCGACCCTCACAATCATTCCTGACGCGAGCTGCTTCTTACTTCCTCACTCAGCACAATAGCCTCGGCAATTTCCTTCATGCTTCGCCGCTTCTGGCGGCTCTGACGCTGGATGCTGAGGTAGGCCTGCTCTTCGGTTAATCCAAGATCGCGCTGCAGAATTCCCTTGGCGCGCTCAACCAGTTTTCGCGTTTCCAGTTGCTGCGAGAGATCGGAATTCTCCGTCTCCAGCCGAGCCAATTCAATTTCGGCGCCGGCAAGAGATCCGATTGTGGAAAGCAGTCGGATGTCGCGTGGACTATAAATATGGGCCTCACGATGCTGCAGGTTCATGACTCCCACTAATCTTGCGCGAGAAAAGAGGGGCACGGACAGAAATGCCTCATAGCGGTCCTCCGGCAGTTCATTGAAACGTTGGAAGCGCGGATCTTTGGACGCCTCGCGGGCAACCGCGACCGGTTCACGGTGCTCGGCAACCCATCCGGTGATGCCCTGGCCGATGCGCAGCTTCAGGCGATCAAGAAGTTCCTGATGTGGATTTTTCGAAGCACGAAGAATCAAGTCCTCGCCGGCGAGAACGTAAATGAAGCACGAATCACACTTGACCAGATCGACGGCGAAATCGAGCACCCGGTCTAGCGCCTGATGAAACCCATCCGCTGCCGCAATCTGAGTTACAGAGTGGTGCAGAACATCAACGGACGAGTCATTAATGTTAATAGAGGAAGACATAGGATCACGCTATCGGCGGCGTTGCCTGGTGTCCAATCGCACTTTTTTATGGATCGAATAAACGTTTTCTGGAGCTGGAATTGAACCGAAAGGGGAGCTGAACGCATCTCAACTTACCCCGGTAACTCTCAGGGTTACCTTAATGTGCAGGGGTTTGCAGTTCGGGGTGATTTGAGAATTGTTTTGCGGCGCAGGTAACCTTAGTAAAATCAGCAACTTACCTGTTGCTCTTTTGTTGGTGCAGAAGCTGCTTTGAAGAGGTGTTCGGTAGGTCATTCTGAAATGGTCAGGATGGATCCGCAAAACATGAATAGGACGGTCGCCACGGCGGAGGGACGAGGGCCACGCAGAACGTTCCTTCCACTGCTTTCTGTGCTGTTCGTGATCGCATGGGGTTTGCTGACTGTGCTGATTGTTCTGCAGGACCGAATGATTGACGCGCAGCGTGAGTTGATTCAAGTGTTGTTCAAGGACAACGTGGCCGAAGTCGCAATGAAATCTGCTGTTCGGCAGAATGGTAAGACCACAGCTCAGACCAAGCCGGGCTCGAAGAGATCTGATAGCCCCAGCCGCATTCAGCAACAAGAGGATCAGAATTCTGTTGCCCAGGTTCCATCCGCAAATATCCCGTCAACCCAGGCCCCGTTGTCCCAGGTTCCTTTGAGTGAAGATGCGTCGTCACGGCCTCCGTCGTCCCAGGTAAAGCCGAAGAGCGGTGACAAATCCGGCCGGAATTCGCGAAAAATGCGCAGTCCATTTTTGCGGCCTCCGGCCGAGATTACCGACCCATCGGACCAAAGGCGAGTGTCGATCTCGATTTAGCAAGGCCGGACACCAGGCCGGCAGCTTTTATTGAGGGTAGGTGAAATGAAGGCTCTTGCGATTCTGCTCTTGGCGTCATTGCCGGTTCCACAAATCTCGCTGCCGTGGCAAAGTTCCCAGCCCAAGCCGCACTTCGCCGAACAGGCACAGGCGACCCCGCGTAAAGGCGGTAAATGGTATTTCGCGCGCACCGGGCATGCGGTTTACTGCTACGGCCCAGTCATGAACGTGTCGAACACGGGCGGTGAAATTGAACGGATAGCGACGTTCTGCCGAGGTGAAAGACTATTGGTGCCTCTGAAGGATTAGTGCTGAATTCAGAACTAAGAAGGCAGAAGTAAGTATTCATTCTGCATTCGGACTTATAACTTTCTGCCTTCCTTACGCCCTCCTGTACCATAAATTCCATGCCGAAATTCGAACATCATATTTTCGTCTGCGGAAACGTCCGCCCAGCGGGAAGTCCGCGCCCCTGCTGCGATCCCACAGGTAAGGCTGACTTGCAGAAGTTGTTTAAGCAGAAACTGGCCGAGCGCGGATTGAAGGGAAAAGTTCGAGCGAATCAGTCAGGATGTCTTGACCAGTGCGAGCACGGTCCGAACGTTGTTGTGTATCCCGAGGCTGTCTGGTACGGCGGGGTCACGCCTGCGGACGTAGAAGAGATTGTCGAGTCACACATTGTCGGTGGGCGGGCAGTGGAGAGACTCGTTCTAGCCGAAGAATGTTTGAACACAAAGAGCTGCAAACACAGAGGGTGAAAATGTCACCAAAAGAACTCACCCGCCTGGACATACTTCGCGCCGCCGGCGAATTCCGTTGGACCAAGAAGATGCCAAAGTGGAGGGTTATCGTAAATAACCGCGAGTTGCCTGCACGTCCTCTAGTGCTTCGGGCGGCGCAAGTTCCGCCGAATGATCCCACGAACTCGCATCAGGCGATTGCGTTATTGGAAAATCTCGGGTTCGAGACGCGTTATTGCGAGGAGTCAAGCCAGCATAGAACGTCCACGTTACCTCCTGCGTCTGCCGGCTTTGGCACGTTGGGTTCGGTTGCAAGCCTCGTTGCTGAGATCTCGAAACAGGTGCCAACGTCCGAATGGGACCGACTTCCGTCAGACCTGGCGGAGAACCTTGATCATTACCTGTACGGGCGAGAGAAGCAAAAGTGAATGTTGTTTTCGCTGATACGAGTTATTGGATAGCACTGATTAATCCGCGTGAAGCCTTGCACACTAAGGCTGCGGCGCTAACACGGAAATTCGCTCCTTCCCAGGTCGTAACTAGCGAGATGGTCTGCGTCGAATTCTTAAATAGCTTCAGTAACGCAGGTTCGCATTTGAGAGCGGCTACCGTGGCGTTGGTTGTCGCTCTCAGGCAGAGCCGGAGCGGTCTGGTCTGGCCGCAGAGCCCGGAACAATTCCAAAAGGCCGTGCTACGGTACGCGCAAGTGAAAGACAAAGATTGGAGCCTTACCGATTGCGCAAGTTTCGAGATCATGGAGTCTGAAGGAATTTACGAAGCTCTCACCAGCGACCGCCACTTTGCCCAGGCAGGTTTTTCTGTGCTGCTGGTGTGAGTTGTGGCGAGGCTTTTATATCAATCCGCGACGAGCGGCCGCGCCCGCCAAACCGTTGGCCTCGGAATTGTGTTCGCGGCGAATGTGGGAGATTGAGAAATCAAGCGAGTGGGCCAGCTTTCTGCAGAGCCAGTGCAGAGAATAAAGGCGAGGGCTTCGGCAGTTGTATTGGCCCATCATCTGCCGCACAACAACTTGGGAGTCGGAATAAACGTGCAGCTTACGGGCGTTTAACTCGAGCGCCCTCTGTAAGGCTTCAAGCAGAGCCAGGTATTCGGCGACGTTGTTGTCTTGGCGGCCAACCCACTTGCCGACGGTGATGCGGTCTTTTCCCAGTCCCTCGATCACAATCCCTACGCCCGCGGGCCCCGGGTTTCCCAGCGAGCCACCATCCACGTAAGCCACTAAATCGAGCATTAACCTCTCCCAGCTTCTACCAACATGCTTAAGAATCGCATGCTCGTCAAGATGGTTGGTTGGTTCACGAGTGGAAGTAACTGTAGAAGAGAAACGATTGCACTGTGCAGCGAATGTGGAAAAGGCGGAATTAATTAATCCGCGATTCATATTTGCGTATGGTTTCAGGAATTTACGAAATGAGAAATCCACCGACAAGAAAAATGCATTGCACAATTTGCGGGCGTTGACATTTGACCTCTGCATGTTACCTTTGCTTCGTCGACGGTCGAAAGGGTTGGCGAAATTAAAAAGTTGCCGGTCCGAAGTAGACTGAGTGATTGGCTAGACGGGGCAACCCGAAAGGCATCCAGACCCGAAAAAATCGACTGACTCTGCGAGGAGCAGTTGAGGTTTGGAACTGCGAAAGCAGTAATTACATCGAGGGTCGTGACGGTACATGCATCCACGCTGTTGGCTCCCTCGCAAGAGCCGGTGGCTAGAGCATAACCAAAGTCACGGCCCTTTTAATTTTTACTCAGGCTTTTGCAGGTTCTCCTTCCTCGCTCAACTTCCCCAGATTTTAGGTGCACCGATTCCACGCTGCTATGAAATTTCCCAACTTCGGGAGTAGGATGTCGGGCATGTCAATCACTCGCCGGTCTTTCCTTGCTCTGTCCGCAGTGCTTCCCTGGGCTCTGCGCGCTCGGGCTGCTCAATCCAACATTCCAATCGGACTCGAGCTGTATTCAGTGCGCGACGCACTGAAGCAAGATCCTGAAGGCACGGTCCGCGCCGTGGCGCAGTTGGGTTATCAGTGCGTGGAATTCTACGGCCCTTATTTTGACTGGACCGAAGCGCAGAGCAAACAGATGCGCAAGCTGATTGACGATCTCGGTGTTCGCTGCTATTCGACGCACAATGACGAGAAGAATTTCAAGCCGGAGAACATCAACCGTGCGGCGGACATGAACTCAATTCTCGGATGCAAGTACGTTGTAATGGCCAGCTCGGACCCGAAGCCTGGACTCGATGGTTGGAAGGGAATCGCCGACGAACTTAACACGGCGGCCGAGAAGCTCGAATCGTCGGGGCTCAAGCCCGGTTATCACAATCACCAGCCGGAGTGGAAGTCGATTGACGGCGTTCGTCCGATGGAAGTCCTTGCCAAGAACACCGAGCCCACGGTCATGTTGCAGCTTGATGTGGGCACGTGCCTCGAAGCAGGCTCAAACCCGGTCGCCTGGATCAAAGCGAACCCTGGCCGGATTCGCTCGTTGCACCTAAAAGATTGGTCTTCAGACCCGGAGAAGGGCTACAAAGTGCTGTTTGGCGAAGGTGATGCCGGCTGGAAGGCCATTTTTTCGGCGGCCGAAAGTGTTGGCGGAGCGGAGTACTACCTTCTTGAGCAAGAAGGCAGCCGCTTCGGCGAACTGGAGACGGCCAAGCGCTGCCTGCAAACATACCGTTCGACACATTCCGGCTAGAACCTGCTGCAAGTCGCTTAAGCGAACTTCGCACCCGCGAGAGAGAAACCCCCATGATCAGATGGAACATTCTTCACCGAGTTGCGCCGACAATTTTGGTTTCGTTTATCGCGGTTGCATTCGCACAAGGACAATTGATTCCCAATAGCGGGCAACACATCACGCCTACCGCTCCCTCGGGAACGAAGTTCGAACCGCTGAATCCTGACTTGGCCGATCAACCGGACTACCTCGCCGGACAGGCTGTCACCAGCGTCGTGAGTCCGGATGGCAAGACGTTGCTCGTGCTAACCAGCGGTTACAACCTGGTATATTCCGCGACCGGCGAGCAGATTCCGGCAGACTCGACGCAGTTCGTTTTTGTTTACGACATTTCGCAGGGGCATCCGGTAAAGAAGCAGGCGGTGCAGGTTCCCAATACTTACAGCGGGATTGTGTTCGATCCCTCCGGTAATGCTTTCTACGTGAGCGGCGGCGTTGATGATAACGTTCACGCCTTTTCTCTAGGGGAGAATGGGAGATGGACTGAGCAGGCGGGCAGTCCGATCAACCTCGGTCACGCAGGAAAGGGCGTTGGGAATGATGTGAAGCCGCAAGCGGCGGGTATTGCGATCACGAGAGATGGATCAAAACTTGTCGTCGCGAATAATTACAACGACTCGATCACCGTCCTCTCGAAATCTCCTGACGGATGGAAGGTCTCAGCAGATTTCGATTTGCGTCCTGGCAAACAGGATTCGAAGCAGATCGGCGTTGCCGGCGGCGAGTACCCGTTGTGGGTCGCAATTAAGGATAACGAGACAGTTTATATCTCCAGCATTCGGGACCGAGAGATTGACGTCGTAAGTCTTTCGGGAAAACCCAAAATGACTACGAGAGTCAAGGTTCCGGGTCAGCCGAACCGCATGGTCCTGAATAGAAACGAGTCTCTTCTGTTTGTCGCGCAAGACAATGTCGATTCAGTCGCCGTGGTTAATACCGCTTCTAATCGTGTGGTGGAAACCATTCCGGTGACGGCCCCCGTGGGATTGTTGCCGCACTGGAAGATGAAATTCAAAGGCAACGATACCAACAGCGTCACTTTGTCGGGCGACGAGAAATTTCTATATGTGACCAATGGCTGGATGAACGACGTTGCCGTGATCCAACTGAGTTCTGAGGCTCAGCACAGCAAAGTTGTCGGCCTGATCCCAACCGGGTGGTATCCCAACTCGGTGAGCTTCAGCGCGGATGGCAAGTTTATGTACGTGGTGAACGGCAAATCGCCAACCGGGCCGAATCCCGGCGACTGTTACGGGCTCAGCCACGAGCGCAAATCGCAATGCCGGGGCAGCAATCAATACAATCTACAGCGGATCAAAGCAGGGCTGCAGAGTTTCCCCACGCCCACTTCAGGGGCATTACAAGCGCTGACCCAACAAGTTGCGATCAATAACAATTTCAAAAGTCATCTCAGCGCTGCTGATGCGGCGAAGTTTGCGTTTTTGCGGAGCCATATCCGGCACGTGATCTACATCATTAAAGAGAATCGCACTTACGATCAGGTGCTGGGCGATCTGGAAGTGGGTAACGGGGATCCACGGCTTACCGAATTTCCTGAAGCGATTACGCCGAATTTCCATAGACTGGCGCGCGACTTCGTCACGCTGGACAATTTTTACGACAGCAGCGAAGTGAGCTACGACGGATGGTCTTGGTCAACGTCGGCCCGAGTGCCGGATGCGCTCCAGAAGCAAGTGGTGGTGACCTACGCGGACCGCGGCGGCAGCTACGACGTCGAGGGCAATAACCGCGAAATCAATGTTGGCCTGGCAAAACAGTCGGAACGGGAAGCTGCGAATCCGCTCACGCCTGCTGACCCCGACGACCTTCCTGGAACCGCGAATGTAGATGCTCCCGATGGCGCTGAAGGGGAGAACGGCACCGGATATCTGTGGAATGCCGCGCTGCGCGCCGGGCGTTCGGTGCGCAACTATGGGTTCTTCGTTGATACTGCGCGATACAATCTCTCACCGGAAAATGCGAAATATGAGATTCCCGTACTTGTTGATCCGGCGGTGACAAAGACCCAGGTCGCCTTTCCGGCAAACCTAGCATTGAAGACGCGCACGGATATCTACTTTCGCGGTTTCGACAACCGCTTGCCTGACTATTACCGCTTCAAAGAGTGGGAGCGGGAGTTCGATACCAAATTCGCCAAGGGCGGATTGCCCAACCTTACGCTGATGCGGTTGATGCACGATCACACCGGCGACTTTGACCAAGCCATTCTGGGCGTGAATACTCCGGAAACCCAAGTGGCGGACAACGACTATGCTGTGGGGCTGATTGCTGAGAAGATCGCCAACAGCCGCTATCGCGACAGCACGTTGATCTTCGTAATCGAGGACGACTCGCAGGATGGAGGCGATCACGTGGATTCGCACCGCAGCACAGCGTTCGTCATCGGTCCTTATGTGAAACACAAAGCGGTAGTCTCGACTGCCTACACAACCATCAGCATGTTGCGGACTATGGAAGAAATTCTTGGCACCGGCAAGATGAACCTCAACGATGCTTCGGCAACGGCGATGGCCGACGTGTTCGAGCTACATCAGAAAGACTGGACCTACCAAGCCATTCCGTCGGCAATCCTCGCGAGTACGCAGCTTCCCATTCCGCACGCGAGCGGCGCAGTGTTGTATCCAGCTCACGACGCGGCATATTGGGCGACAGCCACCAAAGGCATGGATTTTTCGGTTGAAGACCGCGTGGATCCGGTGGCTTTCAATCATATTCTCTGGGACGGGATCATGGGGAGCAAGCCTTATCCGGCGGTTTCCAGCGGCGAAGACCTGAGCGGAGATCGCGCAGAACTGCTGCGCAAATCGCGAACCGAGAACTGAAACTCAGACACGTTTTTGAATCAGATAAGGTAAGGTTGGTCGAGGGCGCAAGGCTACCCGTAGAACGCCAGACGTTACCACCATCTCGCTTTCTGCACCCCGCAAAAAGGTCCATTCTCAGTCAGTTTAACTGATGAAGTCAGACGTTAGAATTCAGAATCCCTTTTCCGATGCCCATCAGCAAAGATGGGGACCTAGTGCCAGCAGCGGCATGGCTTTGGCCACCCCGTCTGAACGATCCGGACGCAACCTTCTGCGTACACCTTTAGTGGGATTGACCGTCCTGATCGGCGGCATTAGTACTTGTATCTCCCGGAGAAGGGGCAGGGCGCGTGCCTGCGGCTCGGGGTAGGAGTAGAGCGGCGTCTGGCCGGATGCCGAGGGGGGTACGCATGACCGAGCAAAGCTATCGACCGCAAATTAACTTAAACGCCCTCGATACGGACGCGAAACAGAGATGGGTTGTCCGCATGCTTTTTACCGTGGCCGTGCTCGGGGCTGTCGTAGTGGTTGCCGTGTACCACAGTTGGTTTAGAAGTCTCGTGCCAGGCGCGTCGAACGAAGCGAGTGTGAGTACGTCCGAGACGGCTTCAGAGACACCGGGACAAGCCGGCCTCGCCAAGTCCCGGCGGACCGGTTCAAAACATCGCGCCGATTCCCTGGTTCCGCCGGCGTCTCAGGAACAATTGCGCGTGGATACCGGCATCACGCAAGCGGCAATCAGGTCGCCGCTCGAGGTGGAAGTGATATCTGGCGGCGGCCAGCATCAGATGGTCCCCACCCAGGACGACTCCATCAATCTCGTTTCGCATAGCTCCAGTGCGAACGACAAAACACTTCCAGTTTCTGCTGTGCTCGATGGAACCGCTGGCAACGGGTCAGGCCAGAGAGGGGCTGAACAGGTGCGAATTTCGTCTGGCACTGTCGAGCTCGCATCGCCTGCGGCAGGAAATCCTCCCATGCTGGGGAAACAATCGGCGGTGGAAGGGGCGGTGGTGTTGCTGGCGCGAATCGACAAAGATGGAAACATCCAGAACATCCAGGTAATCAGTGGGCCGGAAATTCTTTTCGCAGCCGCCCGTGAGGCCGTGAAGCAGTGGCGGTTTAAGCCGCATTACAATTCCGGACAAGCCGTGGAAACGGAGACGCAAATTACCGTGAAATTCGCCATCTCTGCGCACTGATGCCATCCGGTATGAGCAACATCTGTGAAAAACTAATCTGGCTTTTTTCAATTTTCTTTGCAGCGATAGCCGCTCCGCCCAACTTCCATTGCGCCTCTGCCGCGGGTTGAAATCGTCTGCCCACGCCGATGTCCCTCAGTCCCCTCTACCCATCAGAAGTGCAACCCACATAGAGTTTGCTGGTTGTCAGGCTTTTTGCTGGACCTGGTCGGGATCGGACCGACGACCTTCCCGGCAAGTCGAGACGCGCTCAGGGCTGGGCCGAGGCGATTAGTTCTTGAATAGAACGATGGGATTTCCAGTTTTTCAGTGCTCAAGAAATCGAGTACCGACGTCATCAGCACAACCGATATAGAATCTCCCAGACTTCTCACTTTGCAAAATGTAAACGCTGGGCATCGGAACAATTTTGGTGGACCTTGGTCGAGATCGAACCGACGACCTTCCCGGCAAGCCGGGACGTGCTCAAGTCGAATGTTTGGTGGACCTGGTCGGGATCGAACCGACGACCTCTTCCATGCCATGGAAGCGCGCTCCCAGCTGCGCCACAGGCCCACGTTTGAGGAAGGTGCTGCAATGATTCTCGCCCAGCGATAGTCGTTAGTCAAACCTGCGCGACTTAAAAAGAGTGCAATGACGATTCGTGATCGCCGCAAGGACAATGCCGAGTGGAAGCCGAGTTGCCAAACCTGTCAAAATGAGTATTCTGAAATCGAAGATATGAACATCACCCTAATCTCTCGAATTGCGATGGCCGGTGCTGCGATCATGGTCGCAGTTTCGGCTCCCGCGCAAGCTCCAGCCGGCACGCCGTCTGCGCCGGTTTCTTATTCCTCGATGGCCGAATTTAACCAGATTCTGGGCGCATTAAACCAGGCATCGCAAAGCACGCAGAACGATCTGTCGCGTTTGCGCATTGAAAAATGGAAGACCGACTCGAACACTAAGCGTCAGACCCAAAACGACACCGAATCTATTCTGCGGAACCTGCAGAATGCGTTGCCTGGTATTCTCGGGCAATTGCAGAATGCACCTGAAAACGTGGCCATCACCTTCAAGGCATATCGCAATCTTGATGCACTCTATGACGTTCTCACTTCCGTGGTTGAGTCCGCTGGCGCATTTGGTAGTAAGGAAGAATTCCGGTCATTAAGTGAGGATTTGAATTCTCTGGATAATTCGCGGCGTGCCGTTGCCGACCGGATGGAAAAGCTCGCGAGCACCAAAGAAGCTGAGATCGGTGAGTTGCGGGTTGCGCTACAAAATGCTCGCGCGGCCATTCCCCCGAAAAAAACGGTGGTCGATGACACCGAGCCTCCGAAAAAAACGGTCCCCCGCAAGCATGTACCTAAGCCCAAGACTTCTCAGGCCGCTCCTCCCGCCGCAACCACAAACCATTAAGATCGACCTCTCGTTAAGTAGCTGTTTCTACATAGGTTACGAGAGCGGGAACTTTCCTGCCACCGCAGGGGTCTAACAAAACTAGTGAATGGAGCGGTACCGTTAGACCTATAATGTGGTTGACGCCAGGAGTCATGGCGGGAGCAGCCAACGTGGGTGACTTCGCAAGCGCGATCGGTCTCAGGACGGAAGAATCGAGTGTCATCGCCGAACTCAAGGCGGGCTCTGAGGACGCGTACGCCTGGCTGGTGGGCGAATTTCACCAGCCGGTTTACAGCCTGGTTTATAGAATTCTTACCGATCCGGCGGATGCAGCTGATACCACGCAGGAAGTTTTCCTCAAAGTGTTCCGCGGAATGAAACAGTTCCACGGAGGATCCAGCCTTAAGACGTGGATATATCGCATAGCCATTCATGAGGCATCGAACCGCCGCCGCTGGTGGTTTCGTCACAAGTCAAAGGAATCGAGCATGGAGACGCAGGAGAACGGCTCCAGCGAGTATTCGAGCTTCTCCGCCTGCGAAGCGGCCATGGTGGATAAACACAAGTCTCCTTTTGAAAATGCGGTCGACGATGAGTTGCGAATGCACATTGAGCAGCAGTTGCGCAAAGTGCCGGAACCGTATCGGACGACGATTGTGCTGCGCGACATTGAAGAACTCTCGTACGAAGAGATCGCGGAAATCACACAAGTATCGCTGGGCACCGTTAAATCGCGAATCACGCGCGGCCGTGATGCGCTTCGAAAGGTGCTGACTGACTATGTGAATGTGGCCGGTCCGCTGTTCGGACTGGCAGTTGCCGAGACACCCAGCGACCGGACCAGTGGCCGACATATTCGCAGCCAGTCGATCGAGGTAACACCATGACCTGCGCGTACGCCAAGTCGTTGTTTTCTGCTTATCTGGATGGGGCCATTACCGGAACGCAGATGTATGCGCTGGATCTTCATATTCAGGATTGCAAAACCTGCGGCGAGGAATACCAATCACTCCGGCAGACGCAATCCTTGATGAACAGGATCGGGCGCGCAAAAGCTCCTGACGATATGTCTTTGAAAATTCGATTGGCTATTTCACGCGAAGCAGCGCGTGTGCGGCAACCCATCTGGGGCAGTTTCGTCTTGCGTCTGGAAAATTCGGTGCGTGCGTTCATGGTTCCGGCCACGGCCGGCATATTTGCCACGATCATCGTGTTCGGCCTATTGATGGGTTTCATTACTCCAGTGAAGGCCACCGATGATGTCCCGCTGCTGATTTCTACCGATCCGGAATTGCAGTCCACCGGTTTTGGCGTAAGCATGGGTGAGATTAACGAAGAATCGTTAGTGATTGAAGCCTATGTGGACGCCAATGGCCGGGTGCAGGACTACAGAATCCTGTCCGATCCAGACAAACTCAAGGACCTACCTCATCAGGTCAAAAATATGTTGATCTTTACAACCTTCCGTCCGGCCACCTGGATGGGAAGTCCGCGGCCCGGCACTGCGGTTCTCTCTTTTTCCAAAATCAGCGTTAAGGGTTGATCTACTCTCTGGCAACGTGAGTTGCTGCTTGTGAATTCCACGTCAATACTGAATGTTCTTTGCTCAACCCTGGTTCCTGTCAAGCAACTCCGCTTCATTCCCGTCCATCCAAAACCCCGTTGCAGGTGCTCCGAAAGAGAGTTGCAATTTCTCTGCCTGACTGGAATCACTAGGAACTTACCGCGGTTCTCTTTGGCCTTGGCCGAAGGACGTTCGCGGAGGTTTCGATGCGCCGGTCGTTGGCAGAGGCTGGCGGGTCCGTTCCGAACTGACGGAGGACAAATCAGGGTTCCGCCTTGGACGAAGTGAGTGAGGATTGACTTACGTGCCCTGTAAGTGAGAGGGCGAAGCTGTGGACAAGCAGTGACTCTGGCTCTAAAGGTCGATCAGCCGGCTGTTCTGCAGCCTGTGGTGGATGGGTGGTACGCGGCGTACACCCACGCTCGCCATGAGAAGAAGGTCGCACAGCAGCTCGAGCAGCGCGGAATTGAACACTTTCTGCCCCTCTACCGGTCGGTGCGGCGATGGAAAGACCGCCGCAAAGAACTCGAGCTGGTTCTTTTTCCAGGTTACGTCTTTGTACGCGTGCCAGTTTCGCAAAGGCTGCGGGTGCTGCAACTTCCTGGCGTCTCACGGTTCGTGACCTTCAACGGACAACCTGCCGCCCTGGTCGGAAACGATATCGAGGCGCTGCGCAATGCTCTTGCATATGGTGTTCACGCTGAACATCACCCTTATCTGAACGTTGGAAGGCGGGTGGAAGTCGTCGGTGGTCCGCTCGCTGGAGCGCGCGGCATATTGGTCCGCCATAAGACCAATGCACGCATTGTCATTTCAATCGATGCAATCATGCGTTCAGTTTCGGTTGAAATAGATGAAGGCGATATCGTGCCGATGCTCTAAACGTCAGCCCGCGATTGTTAATAGACGATTTAGGGGTAGAAAGTTTTGAGGCAGAAAGAATGAAGATGCGAACCATTTTGTCCGGCGTGCTGCTCCTCAGTCTGATTGCGTTGAGCGTTCACTCGTTTGCGCAACAACGCAATATGGATGACCGCAGTGAGCCTGACAATTATTCTTCGCGAACGCACGCGCTTGATCAGGCCGATTCGCGCGCAGAGAGAGAAGCTGAGCGCATGGTCTCGCTGCCTCCGGAAAGAATCATCCTGCTGCTGGAGCAGGAACCCGGCCTATTTTTGGAAGTGAAAAAGATGCTGGTCCGCAATGCCTATGCACAGGGCAGGGTACTGGCTGTAGATGAATTGACCGATCAGGCGATCTTTCGCCGGGTCCGCGACGATGAAGAAACACGCGCGCAGATCACCCAACAGATTGTGGATCGCGGTTATGTTCGCGCCAAGCCGACAAACGAGGAACTGGCGAGGCAAATAGCGGAACAGCAAAAGCTGGCGACCGAAAACGAGCAGCGGCGGCAGCCGTATGGACGCGGCTTCACCCAAAACCCAGACCAGCAAGATCAGTACGGCTCGGCGCCTTCGAACAATCAGCAGCGCAGCATTCCGGGGTATCAACCCGGCCTTCCGCAGCCACAAAATCCGACGCCGTCGGCGCCGCAGCAGCTCAATACCGATCAGACGCGAGCCTTACTTCAGGCGAGCGCCAGCGGGACGGATAGCAATCCTGATACGACCGGACTACCGTTCGATGCCGTGACCGGAGGCGGCCAGCAGCAACTCAGTCCGGAAGAAATCCAGCAACTCGCTGGCGCCTACGGAAGCGGTCAACTCACCAGCGCCGGCAATCAGCCGGATATGAGCAAGGTGGCAGCCTTACTCGGGAAGGGGGGCACATCCGCATCGCCCGGCCCGACTACTGCTCCGCAATCGCAGGAGGAGGCGTACCAGCAATCTCTGCAGTCTTCGCAGCAAGCCAAGCTTCAGCCTAATTACGGATTCGGGGCGCAGCAGAGTCGATATCCGCGGCCGCAAACTGATTTAGACCACCCGCAGTTACTGCATCGTGCCGATCCTTACGCGGATGTTCCTTCTCTTTATGACCTCTACACCCAATATTCACGTGCTCCGGTAACTCTGAAACGTTTCGGACTCGACATTTTTGAGAACGGTACGGGCAACTTCGACCAACTCCCAATGGACCTGCCCGCGGGTCCCGATTACGTGCTCGGCCCAGGCGATGGACTGAACATCGATCTCTGGGGCAGCGTCTCACAAAGATTGCATCGGGTTGTGGACCGGGAAGGGAAGTTGAGTTTGCCGGAAATCGGCAGTATTCAGGTATCGGGTCACACGCTCGGTGATGTCCAGCAGATGGTGCAGGCATCGCTGCGCAGTCAATTCCGAACCCTGGAAGCCGATGTCTCGCTTGATCGCCTGCGTGTAATTCGGGTTTACGTCGTCGGCGATGTGCAGCGCCCAGGTGCGTACGATATCAGTTCGCTCTCCACTCCGCTGAATGCGCTTTTCCAGGCGGGTGGACCGACCTCGCGCGGCTCCATGCGGATCGTCGAACACTTTCGCGGTAATCAACTGGTCGAGGACGTGGACCTTTACGACTTGCTGTTGCACGGAGTGCATTCCGGAATGCAGCGGCTGGAATCCGGGGACACCATTCTGGTTCCTACCATCGGGAAACAGGTCACGCTGGAAGGCATGGTGCGCCGGCCGGGAATTTATGAATTGGCGGGAGAAAAAAATCTAACCGAGGTGCTGGAACTGGCGGGCGGCGTATTGTCTTCCGGAACTTTGCGGCATATCGACGTGGATCGCGTCGAAGCCCACGAGAACCGGACCATGCTCCGTGTGGATATGCCTGTCACCAATGATCAGGCGAGCGTGGTGCAAACCCTCGATCAGTTTGCAGTTCAGGATGGGGACAAGATCAAAATTTCTCCCATCCTGCCGTTCTCCGAAAAAACCGTTTATTTGGATGGCCACGTCTTTCGTCCGGGTAAGTACGCATATCGTGACAGCATGAAAGTCACCGATCTGGTGCATGGCTACCGCGACGTTCTTCCTGAGCCCTACGAACAACATGCCGAAATCATTCGTTTGAGCGGGCCGGACCTTAAGCCTGAGATCATTGCATTCAATTTGAAGGATGCGTTCAACGGCGACGATCAGAATCTGGTTTTAAAACCTTTTGACACGGTGCGAATTTTTGGACGATTTGATTTCGAGGATCCGCCGGTCATCACAATTACCGGCGAAGTCCGCGACCCTGGCGACCACGTTACCAACGGCGCGACGTACTTACGAGATGCAATTCTTCTTGCGGGAAACACCACTCCGGACGCCGAGTTGAATGACGTTCAGGTGTTCCGGAAAATCGCCAACGGAAAGCTCGAAGTGCTGAATGCGGATCTGCGGAAAGCAATCAACGGAGATCCAAAGGACAACATACTTCTGCAGCCGCAGGACAGGGTATTTGTCCACAAAGATGTGCAACGGATCGAACCTGCGACGGTGGAAGTTCAGGGCGATGTGCCGCGGCCTGGTAAGTATCCGCTCGGCGCGAACTTGACCGCGGCGCAATTGGTGAAGTTGGCGGGTGGGCTGAAGCGGTCCGCTTACACCGAGGTCGCGGAATTGACCCGTTATTCGATCTCACAGGGAACGACCGTTGAAGGTGAACACATTCCTATCAAGATTGGAGAAGCCATCAGCGGCGAACCGGACACCGACATGCGCTTGCATCCGGGCGACGTTCTCACCATCAAGCAGATCGCAGGATGGAAGGACATTGGCGCGACGGTCACCGTGGACGGCGAAGTGATACATCCGGGCACGTACGGCATGCAGGAAGGGGAACATCTCAGCGACGTGATCGCGCGAGCGGGAGGCTTCAGGTCTGATGCGTATCCAAACGGTGCAATTTTTGAACGGGTCGAGATACGCGAACTGGCCGAAAAAAATCGCGCTCAACTGCTGACACAGGCAAAAGACGAAGGCGGCTCTTTGAGCGGCGGCGGGATCACTGATGTTGTCGCCCGCGAGGCTTCCATTGCGCAATGGCGTGACACGGTGCAAAAGCTTGAAACTACGCCCCCAGTCGGACGCATGGTGATCCATATCAGCGGCCGAAAAGACTGGGTGCATACGCCCAGCGACGTTCTGCTTCGCGCCGGCGATTCCGTTTACATCCCAAAGAAGCCAAACTTCGTGATGGTGCAAGGCGCGGTTTACAACCAAACTGCCATTTCGTTTCGAGCCGGGAAGAGCGGAAGCTGGTATCTGCATCAGGCAGGCGGCGCGACTTCAGCCGGCGACAAGAAGAATATTTTCATCATCCGAGCGGATGGGACCGTTGCCGGGGGTTCAAAAAGCATGTTCAACGGTGGCGCACTGGAGTCCACCATGCTGCCCGGGGACATGATCATGGTTCCAACGAAGGCGTTTGGCGGCGGATTTAAATGGCGGCAGACACTCGAAGTAGCGCAGCTCGTGTCGGCCGTTGGAATTGCCGTGCAGGTGGCGCGCGGCTTCTAGTGCCGTTGCCGCTGCTAATTCGCCGGCTGAAGATGAGTTGCGTTCTTGTAATCTGTCTCGCGGGCGGCAGGCTCGGCGCGCAAATTGTTCCAGATGCTCCGCGCATCAACTCGTGGCCCGATCATGATCTTGCCGATCGTGCCGGCAGCTACGAACTGCCGCCGGGCGCTGATCCTCAGAACCGGTTGTTCACGCCATTCATCGAACATCTCGGGGAAGATCAAAAGCATTTCTGGACCTTACCCAAGCGAGCGCAGAAAAAAGATTTGAAGTGGATCATTCCCGCGGCTGCCTTTACCGCGGGCTTGGTCGCCGGAGATAGCTGGATATCGAAGCAGGTCCCTAACCGCCCTGATCAGGTCAATCGAAGCTTAACGATTTCAGATTATTCCGCGTATTCACTGATCGCGGCGGGAGGCGGGGCATTCATCCTGGGAAAATTGTCGCACAACGATCACCTGCGAGAAACCGGATTGCTTGCGGGCGAGGCTGCAATTGGCGCGACCGGCTCGACCTACGCCTTTAAGATTGCGACTCAGCGCGAGCGGCCATACCTAGGAACAGGGGCTGGCAATTTTTTCGGCGGATATTCATCGGGTGGCAACATGTCTTTTCCCTCGGAGCATTCAGCGATGGCATGGGCCGTCGCGGGAGTAGTTGCGCACGAATATCCGGGTCCACTTACCAAGTTTGCAGCCTATGCCCTTGCCAGCACTGTCACCGTTACGCGGGTCACATCAAAGCAGCATTTTGCGTCTGACGTGGTGATCGGGGGGGTACTCGGCTGGTATTTTGCGCACGAAGTTTATCGCGCGCGGCATGATCCAGAACTTGGTGGCGGAGCCTGGGGCAATTTCGACGAGCCCCGCGAAGAGCCCAAGACGAGAAATCCCAAGAACATGAGTTCGCCGTACGTGCCGCCCGATAGCTGGGTGTATCCCATGTTCGATCGACTGTCGGCATTGGGTTTCATCAAAACGGGATATGCCGGTATTCGTCCGTGGACACGTATGGAATGCGCGCGCCTGCTTGAGGAAGCCGTTGACGAGATGCGCTCGGACGCAGCCAGTGGCAGCAAAGGTGCAAGAATTTATAGCGAATTGGCGCGGGAGTTCCACGACGAACTCGGAAGGCTGGAAGGCGAACCGAACATCGGAGCGAGCCTTGATTCCCTTTATGCGCGAGCGACCTACATTTCAGGCACGCCGTTGACTGACGGATATCATTTTGCGCAGTCGCTGGTGAATGACTACGGACGGCCATATGGCGCGGGTTTCAACAGCATCGCAGGATTCACTGCACATGCAGTCGCCGGCCCGTTTTCTTTCGCACTGCAAGGTGAATACCAGTCCGCGCCTTCCGTGCCCGGTTATCCGCTCGCAACGCAGCAGGCAATCGCCGTCGCCGATGCGACTCTTCCTGTGGCCGGTGGCCGTCCGGCGGTTAGCCGCTTCGATCTTCTCAACAGCACCGTGGCGCTGCAGTTCAATAATTTCCAGATTTCGGCCGGAAAACAGAGCATGTGGTGGAGCTCCACCGATACCGATCCTCTGCTATTGAGCGATAACGCTGAACCCATTCTCGGCATCAAGCTCGACAATGTATCGCCCTATCACATTCCATTGATCTCGAAGCTTCTCGGGGACGTGAGGTCGCAGTATTTCCTGGGCCGCCTCGACGGGCACCGCTTCGAATACGATGTCGACCATCTGATCGGTCCGGCCGACATTCAACCGCAGCCCTTCATCCAGGGACTGAAGATCAGTTTCAAACCCACGCCGAACCTGGAATTTGGAGCAGGATTCACCGCTATGTTTGTTGGGCCAGGACTACCATTCACGTGGCATAACTTTCTGCGGACTTTCTACTCGCACACTTCTCAGTTTTCCACTAACCCCGGAAAGCGCATCAGCGAATTTGATTTCAGCTATCGCATTCCCGGGCTGCGCAATTGGCTGACCTTATATCGTGATTCCCTGGCAGTGGACGAATATACGCCGCTCACTTCAAGCCGTCCTGCGATGAACATCGGTCTCTATATGCCGAAATTGCCGGGGCTGAACAAAATGGATTTCCGCGCCGAAATTATCGGGACTCCCCACACCCAAGAATTTCCGCCCGGTTTTGTGTATTGGGATTTCCGCCGTTATCGTGACGGTTATACCAACGATCAGAATCTTCTGGCGAGTTGGATGGGACGCGCCGGACGCGGCGGGCAGGGTTGGTTCACGTACTGGTTTTCACCGCGTTCAACCTTGCAGGCCGGGTATCGCTATCAGAAAGTGGACCGCGATTTTCTCGAGGGCGGACACCTAGACGATTTCAGCTTGCGTCCGCAATTCATGGTCACTCATGATTTGAACATCTCCGGCATGTTGCAATACGAGCACTGGTATTTCCCCCTGCTCTCGACCAGCGGCCACTCGAATACAACGGCGCAGCTGCAGCTCACATTTTTCCCGCATCTCACGTTCCGCAAGTAAGGCAATGAGCCACTCTCGTTACTGAATTACGAGGTCATCTCAGGGCAACCCATCACCAGTTTTACCCGTCCCTTTCTTGTGATCCCCATATCCGATTGCCGTCCTTATTTTGATCTGCTTTCACGCACGATTGCATCGCTGCCTTTCGATCAGGTGGAGAACGTAACCAGCGTATTGATGCGAGCTTACGAACGGCGGCGTACAGTGTTCGTCTTCGGCAACGGGGGCAGCGCCGCTCTGGCATCTCATTTTGCATGCGACCTCAGCAAGGGCACGGTCAATGGTTCCAGCAAGCGATTTCGCGTGATGGCCCTGACCGATAACGTTCCTTTAATGACGGCTTGGGCCAACGATTCGAATTATGAGGATGTTTTTGCTGAGCAGTTGGCCAACTTTGCTTCAACTGGGGACGTTGCGTTCGCCATCAGCGCCAGTGGCAACTCCCCAAACGTAATCAAAGCGCTAAAGGTCGCTAAGGAATGCGGCAGCACTACGGTCGGACTCACGGGGTTTTCCGGAGGCCGTATGAGGGCGATGTGCGATTCATGCATCATTGTCCCCTGCGACAACATGCAAATCATCGAGGACCTGCAGCTTTGCGTTGCGCACTCGTTGTTCACATGCGTTCGTGCGAACATCAACCAGCGTCCAACCGTTTACGCCGCGGGCCCCAGACTGGTTTCTAGAACGGCACGTTGATGAATACCCGTAAGCTGGAAGTTTGGATTCTGGTCGCTGACCTGGCATGGATAGGGGTGGCATTTCTTGGCGCCGATCTATTGCGATTCGGTCTGACCTGGGACCCGGATGAACGAGTTTCCATCCACGCTTTATTGCCCTTCTTGATTGCGACATGTTTTATCTGGATCGCGCTATCGGCGTTAATGCAGCTGGACGGTTTTCGCGGAGGTTGGAAGCTTTCGGCGGTTTTCTCGCACTTGTTACTGGGGACTTCTTGCACGTTTGCACTGATGCTGGCGCTTGGCTACCTGATGCGCACTTACGTGTCGCGGCTGGCCTTGAGCTACTTCATGCTTCTGCTGGTCGGTGGATTTCTGGGAGTGCGCTGCCTGGCCCGCCTGATGCTGCGTTGGAAGCACGAGGAGGGTGACGTATGGCGCGTCGTGATCATCGGAAGCGGACGGGTTGCTCAGGAGGTCGCATCCAAGATTGAACTTCACCCTGAAATGCTGTGCAAAGTTGTAGGCATGCTGTTTCCAAATCAAGACGCCGAGGAACTGATGGTTCCCGGGCTTCAGCGGGAAGGAGCGGCGCAGCTTTCGACCCTGGATATTTTCGATCTGCTCCGCACCGAGAAAGTGGACGAAGTTATACTCGCGCTGGCACAGCCGCCCACGCTGGAAATACGCACCCTGATCGGCCGCATTCGCGACATGGGCGTCGAAACCACACTGGTGCCTCAATCATACGAGCTGTATGCATCGCGACCTAAGTTGGTAATTGTGGACGAGTTGCCCCTGGTTCAATTGCGCGACCCCGGTCTTCGGAGGCGCTATGTCGTACTGAAGCGCGCTATGGATTTGATCATTGCGTCCGCGCTTCTGTTGCCATCGTGGATTTTCCTGGCGCCGTTCTGCGCTTTCCTTTGGCTCAAGAAAAGAAGCGCGATTCGCCGCGAAACCCGCTCCGGACAATATGGAAATTATTTTCAGATGTTGCGGTTGAATGTGAGTCGTCCGGTGCGTTCGCACTCCGGTTTAGAGTTCCTGCTGGACCGGATGAGCATCACTGAGTTACCGCAATTATGGAATGTGCTTAGGGGACAGATGAGTTTGGTCGGACCGAGGCCTGATCCTCTAGTACGCACGAGCCAATATTCGGAGTGGCAGCAACGCCGCCTCAAGGTGAAGCCGGGAATGACAGGGCTGGCGCAGGTCCACGGACTTCGGGAATCCAGTTCGTCCGAGCAGAAGACGCGTTTCGATTTGCAGTACGCAATTAACCCTTATCTGTTGTGGGACATCTCGCTCCTGTTGCAAACCATCTCGACGCTCTTCCTGAGATTGTTCTCGGTGCAGAAGCGCGGCACCTTTGACGTGAACTGGAATACGGGAACGACAGGAGAGATGCTGCCGGATGCTCATCGTACGCAGCCCAGTGCGGATTAGTTTCGGTGGTGGAGGCACTGATTTGCCCGCGTATTACCAGCAATATGGTGGCGCAGTGCTGAGTGCTGCCGTCAACAAATACTTCTATACCATCCTGGGCACTCGAACCGATCAGTCCATTCAGATTATCTCCTCCGATCTGCGGATCTGCGAGAGCTGGCGCGACCTTGCGGGGCTGGATATCCAGAACAGCGGGCTGGAAATTCCGGTTGCTGTACTGAAGGACCTCGACCGCGAAGTTTACGTGGATCTGTTTCTTGCTTCGGAAATTCCTCCGGGAACGGGACTCGGCTCTTCCGCCAGCGTTTGCGTCAACGTTCTTAAGACCCTGACCAGTTACCTCCACATGCCGCTTTCCAAGCAGGCTTTGGCGGAACGCTCTTTTCATGTAGCCCGTAACGTCCTGGGCCGGCACGTTGGTAAACAGGATGAATACGCAGCCGCTTTCGGGGGCCTCAACTTCTTCGAATTTCTCCCCAATGGTGAGGCACGGGTCGAATCGCTTACGTTGAATCATTCAATTATCAACGAACTGCAGAACAACCTGCTTCTCTTCTTCACCGGCGCCGCGCATCATTCGTGGAACATACTTGCCGAGCAGGAGCAATCAACCGAGCGTGGCACCGGAAAATCCGTTGAGGCCTTGCACGAGATCAAGGCACTTGCCTACAGGATGCGCGAGGCACTCCAGGCCGGCGATCTGCTGGGCTTCGCTGCCATGTTGAACGAATCCTGGCATGCCAAGAAGCGCGTCTCCTCTCGAATATCGAATTCGCGAATTGACACCCTGTACGACCTGGCCGTTCGCTCGGGAGCGCTCGGCGGCAAAATTACAGGCGCCGGAGGCGGGGGATTTCTGCTCCTGTTTTGCGAACCGCCGCGACAGGAACGTGTGCGCCAAGCATTGCTAGCCGAAGGCTTGAGAGAAATGACATTCAATTTCGATTTCCAGGGCGCGCAGGTCCTGGTAAACGATCCCTTCATAGACAACGACGAGCACAGTGCCTCGCGCTGGACATTCGTCCCAGTTGCTTCTAAACCATGAAAGCATTTCTGTTGGCCGCAGGTCACGGCACGCGTCTTCGCCCCTACACCAACTCGGTTCCGAAATGCCTGCTACCCATACAAGGTGTGCCTATGCTGGAGATATGGCTGGCCTTGTGCCGCCGCTACGGGATCTCTGAGGTACTCGTTAATACACACGCTCACGCTGATGCGGTTACGGATTTTGTTCGGCGCTGGAGGGATGGCGTGCAGGTGAACGTCATCGAAGAGAAGGAACTGTTCGGTAGTGCGGGTACCTTGCGCGCAAACCGGGCTTGGGTCGAAGACGAAAACCGATTCTGGATTTTTTATGCCGACGTTCTCACTTGTGCCGACTTAAACGCAATGTCCCGCGCTCACACGGAGGATTCGGTCGCGACATTGGGCGTTTATTCAGTGCTTGATCCAGAACGCTGCGGAATTACAACCTTGGATGACACGGGAGTCGTGGTTGATTTCGAAGAGAAGCCGGCTCGCCCGCGCGGGAACCTTGCATTCGCTGGAGTGATGATCGGCACGCCCGGGTTGATTAAAGCCGTACCTGACAAACCCGGCGCGGACATTGCGTTTGACGTACTGCCGCGACTGGTTGGCAGGATGCGCGCTCATCACATTTCTGAGTTTCTTTTGGATATCGGAACTCTCGAGAATTATGAACTGGCGCAGAAAACTTGGCCGGGCATTCGCGGCTGCTTAAGGGAGAGGGCCAGCACGATATGAAAGGGAAACTTCGGGCGTTTGTTTTCGACATGGATGGCGTGCTGATCAACAGCCATTCGGCCCACCGAAAAGCGTGGCGGGAGTTCTTGCGTGGCGAAGGCGTGGAAGTCTCTGATGACGAACTGGCCTTCATTCTCGAAGGACGTACCAGATCGGAAATCCTGCGGCGGTTCTTGGGGGATATTCCAGCCTCGGAGTTACAGAAATGCGGGCACCGCAAAGACGACTTTTTCAGGTGTCTGGAACATCAGATTGAGCCGGTTTCCGGGGTCCTGCAGTTTCTGGAAAGACTGATACAACGGGGATTATCACTCGCAGTTGCAACTTCGGCGAGCGAAATCCGCACATTTGCAACTATCGAAAGGCTGGGTTTTGGCGGCTTTTTTGATGCGGTGGTGACCGCCAGCGATGTGGAACAGGGAAAGCCTGATCCCAGCGTCTATCGCCTGGCGTGCGAACGGCTACAGGTTTCGCCGCAGTTCGCCATGGCATTTGATGACGCCCGGGCGGGTGTGCAGGCCGCCAAATCCGCCCGTATGAGATGCATTGGAGTAGCCTCCAACGGACTATGCGAGCAATTGTTGCTGGCAGGAGCCGAGGCGGTTGTGCCAAGCTTTGCCTGTCCCCAATTCGACGAACTAGCCAAGACATTATTGAAGGACGAAAGACCGGAAAAGACCGGGGCAATTTACAAAATTATGCAATCCGACTCAGAAGGATCAAAGATACTGAGATAACAAAATTCCAGCTGTAAACATCCAACTCGCAAGGGGTATCTGATAAGGCTCCTGCGGTTGAGTGTTACTTTTTTCTATGTCTTTGAGCGGAACTATAATTCCAGATGCGGGTTGCTGTATCGAGCAGGTAGAAAAGCTATACAGGAGATTCGCTTGAGAAAGTCACTGACCTTACTTGCCTTCGGCTTCACCCTTTTGTTGGCCGCCAGTTTGCAGGCGCAGGAATTCCATGGCGCATTTGGCTTTGGCACTCTCGTAGCGCCTGGTGCCACTGCGAACTCTTCCGGTACATTTCCGTCGTTGAGCGGGGGGCTTTATCCTAGCTTTAGCGGAATTTTCTTGTTGAAACATCATATCGGCTTCGGGGGCGAAGTCGCGTGGCGGGCACGGCAGGCGGTTTACGGGTTTTCGAATGGCAGCGCATTTTTCGCGCAGCCCTATCGGCCCATTATTTATGACTTCAATGCGGTCTATGGCAGGACCTTCCAGAAGAAGGTTGGCGCGGATGTGATGGCCGGAATCGGCGGAGAGGACTTGCGGTTCTACACCCCTTACTACAGTTGCGGTTCCTTTTCGGGTTGCACGAACTATGTCAGCAGCAATCACTTCCTTTTTCATATCGGAGCCGATTTGCGTTATTACTTCTGGGGCCACGCTTTTATTCGTCCCGAAGCTCACTACTACTTCATTCACAACAATTTCGAGTTCAATGATGTGAACGCGTCGCGGTTCGCGGTCTCGATCGGTTATTCATTCATGCCGGGATTCTGATCGCCGACGGGAAAAAAACGAAAGAGAGCCTGCGAAGGCTCTCTTTTTATTTGCAGACGTGAGTAAAATCGACGGTGATGGACTCTATCCGCCCTCCCGACAATGACGGTGGCCGCCACGTTTCGCAAGAAGCAAAACTTAGTGTCGCTCCCGATCCCTCCAGCTTCTGTCCGAACTGCTCTACGCAGCTTGTGGATCATCGCTGCAAGCTGAAGTGTCCACAGTGCGGCTACTATTTGAGCTGTTCAGATTTCTACTGATAAGAACTAGCTGCTGGAGGCGCGACCGTCCACCCCGTGCACATCACTGCTCAAGGCGTGCGCTCATGGTGATCTTCGCGTTCAGGACTTTTGAAACCGGGCATCCTGCCTTCGCGTTCTCGGCTGCTTTTTGAAACGCAGCGTCGTCGGCGTTCGGAACTTTCGCATTCACGTCCAGATGAATTGCAGTGATCGCCCAGCCGGCGTCCAGCTTTTCCATTTTCAAATTAGCCGTCGTATTGATGCTGTCAGGGATGAAGTTCGCGGCGCCAAGCTGCGCCGACAATGCCATCGAGAAACATGCGGCGTGGGCAGCGGCGATCAATTCCTCGGGGTTAGTGCCGGGTGCATCCTCGAACCGGGTTCTGAACGAGTATGGGACATGCGAAAATACTCCGCTCGGTGCCGAGAACTCGCCTTTGCCCTCCTTGAGCCCGCCCTTCCACACTGCGCTTGCTTTACGATCCATCGTCGTTCTCCTTTAAGGAAAATTCGTTGTGAGTTCTGTATTGTAGATGAGCCGGGCCGGGTGTGGGTTCGCCGGCAGTTTCAATCTTCGCTGAGCGCGCGCAGATGCTTGCGAATCTCGCGGTTGATGCGCGCTGCCTGTTGCGAGGATAAATCGATCAACTCAGCCCAGCGCCGGCTGGATTCATCCAGCTTGGCCTGTCCCAGCAGATAAGACGCCTGCAAAATGGCTTCGAGCGCGTTGCTGAGATCATGCGCCAGCACGCGCAGTTCCGAGATGTCATCTTGGTTCATCGCTTTAGTTGGGCGAGACGGGGCAGCGCGCTTCTTAGGCATGATCACCAGCGATTCGGGTCGGCGAAGTGCGCCGAGGTTTGACAGCAAGCACTCGCCTTGTAGAATAGATGTCGCAGTCTCTTCCATCAAGGCGGTCGTGGCCGCCTTTCAGACGTAGTCACTTGCCGAAGTGGCGGAATTGGCAGACGCGCATGGTTCAGGTCCATGTACCCGCAAGGGTGTGGGGGTTCGAGTCCCTTCTTCGGCACCAATAGTATCTTCGGTCCTTCGACTCGCTGCGCTCGCTCAGAATTTCGCCTCGCGGCTCGAACGCCGCGAAAACGGCTCAAGTTCGAGTCCCTTCTTCGGCACCATAGCTTTGAGGCTCTAATCCGCGATTGGAGACAGGAAGCTATGTTGACGATTGTTCCTCTTCCAGAAAACAGGTGAAAAGCACCTTTATTTCGCGGATAATCTTGCGCAGCGTCGCTTAGGGGAATTCTTGGAAATCTCGCAACAGGATTTTAAACTCCTGCTGGAACAGGTACGTGAACTCACTTCGCGTGTTCACCGGCTCGAGGGACTTCTCCGAGTTGCGCCGGTTGAGCCCGCGGTTTCGCCAGCAAAGGCAGAGCCGCCACAATCGCCCGTTATCGGTCAACCAGAAATCTCATCAGTCCCATCGCCACCGCCTGCGACACTTTTTCAAGCTCCGGCAGACTCTGAATCCGTGCCGCTTTGGCCATCTGCCGCAGCGAACTCTGATCTTGAATCGAGGATCGGCTCGCACTGGCTGAATCGCACCGGCATTGCGGCAGTTCTGATCGGCGTTTCCTACTTCTTAAAACTTGCCTTTGACAATGGCTGGATCGGCCCGACGGGGCGTGTCGCGATCGGTCTGATTGCAGGGATCGCGGTTGTGCTTTGGAGCGAGCGCTTTCGCACCCGCGGCTACAAGGTCTTCTCGTATTCGCTGAAAGCGGTCGGCATTGGCGTGCTGTATCTATCGCTGTGGGCAGCGTTCCAGGTTTATCACTTGATGCCTTCGGGCGTGGTGTTCACCTGCATGCTGGTGGTGACGGCTGCAACCTGCGCAATGGCCATCACGCAGGACGCCGAAATTCTCGCGGTATTTGCCATCACCGGCGGGTTTTCAACTCCAGTGTTGCTATCTACCGGCGTTAACCGAGAGATTGCGCTGTTCTCGTACGTGCTCCTGCTCGATCTTGGAATTCTGGCGCTGGTTGTATTCAAGCCGTGGCGGCGCCTGCTGTGGCTTGGTTTCGCAGGGACGTTGGCTTTATATGTCGGGTGGTACGGCGCTTTTTATAATCGCAGTCAATTTGAACTCGCATTAGTATTTGCGACTTTGTTCTTTGCAGTATTCGCGACGGCCCCTCTCTTCATGTTGCGCCAGGAAGACGGCGAAGGAACTATTCCGTTGCTTTTTGCGCTGGCGAATGGCGCTACGTATTTCCTGCAAGCGTACGCGATGATCAACGAGATCAGCACCACGGCGATGGCATGGTTCTCGCTGGCGCTGGCGCTGGTTTATCTGCAATTGAATCGCATGCGTCGGAAGAGTGCGGATTCGGCCGCAGAACGCAATTTGAAAATGATGCACCTGGCGCTGGCAATCGGGTTGATTACGGTCGCAATCCCCATTCGCCTGGACGCCCACTGGATCACCATCGGCTGGTTTATCGAAGCAGCCGTGCTCTTGTGGGTAGCTGACCGCATCAAGTCTGATCTGCTGGGCGTGTTTGCGTTGGCGGCCATTGTGCTTGGTACCGGGCGCCTGCTCTTCGTGGACAATTTCGTCTCGACACAGCTCATCTTCAATATGCGCATGGCGGTCTTCGCCGTCGCCGTAGCCGTGCTTGCGTTTGCGGCGTACATTGCTTCGAAGCGCGAGGACGAGAACACGAAGGTCATCTCCGCGGTTGCGATCGTAGCCATGAATGCACTTGCGCTCATTGCTTTGAGCCGCGAGGTCGCCGATTACTACTCGCAGCAAATGGCAGCTACTTTGCCCGCACCTGGAGCCTGGCGAGCCCAGCATTGGACAGAAATTCGATCCATCGAGATCGCCCGCGACTTTACCTACTCCGCCTTATATATGGGCTACGGTGCGATGCTGATGATCGTCGGCTTCTGGCGAAGTTCGGCATTCGTACGCTGGCAGGGACTGGTCTTGATCGCTGCCACGACCGCGAAGGTTTTTATATATGACACTTCGCAACTTGATCGCGTATACCGCATCCTCAGCTTCATTGTTTTGGGAGTGCTGCTGCTCGCGGTTTCGTTCGCATATCAACGCGATTGGCTGAAGCTGTCATCGCGCAAGACGCCTGAGGTCGGCGCTTGAGGCCTAAGTTAGTATTCGTACTGCTGATGCTTACGGCTGTGGCCGCTGCATATGATGCTGCGATTCCGTACTTTGCGCGTTCGCGGAATGTGAGCGCCGGTGCTCCGGCCGCGCAAAACTATTTGATTGTTGACGCCGACGTTTGGAGGTTTGCGCGGCCCGACCTCTCTGACGTTCGTCTTTACGATGGCGATTCGCAGCTCCCCTACGCGCTGGTGAAGCAGAGCGGCGGAAGTTCCAACGAAGAAACTTCTGCGAAGGTGCTGAACCTGGGCAGCGTTGCCGGACGAACCGAATTCGATCTCGACGTCAGCGTGTTGGCGGAATACGACCAGGTCCGCCTGCAACTTGGCACAAAAAACTTTATCAACCATGCGCAGGTCGAAGGCCGCAGGGCATTGAACGATCGCTCCGGAGTCAATCTGGGCAGCAGCACTCTTTACGATTTCACCGCCGAAAGCCTGGGATCGAATTCGAATTTAAAATTCGCGGTCGCCAGCTTTCCCTATCTTCATGTGCGGCTCGCACCGGGCATCAAGCCCGACCAAGTGAGAGGCGCTTATCTCTCGAACTTTTCGGAGACGAAGGCAGCCTGGTTCGAGGCGGGCCAGTGCGAGCCAGCGACTGGTCTGGCGAAGCAGAGCACGTTCGAGTGCACATTGGGCGATGGCATGCCGTTGGAACGCATTGCTTTTAGTGTGGGTCCCGCATCTGGCCCATCAGTAAGCGGCCGGAATTTCAGCCGCATGGTAATCATTTCTGACGAAAAGGGAAGCGAGATCCAGAGCGGCTCGATCAGCCGAGTATTTGTGAAACGCGGCGGCGAGACAGTTTCGAACGAAGATCTCGCGATTGAGGTGTATCCGCGCATCATAAACAAAGTAAAGGTTGTTGTCGAAAACGGAGATGACGCGCCGCTACCTATCGCACGTATCCAGTTGCTGTCGTTCCAGAGACGGATTTATTTCGATCCACGCGGTAAGACGGCTTTGCGCCTGTACTACGGCGATGCCAAACTCGACGCGCCATCCTATGACTATCAAAAGTTTTTCCAGGCCAGTCCTGACGCGGCTGTCGCGCGGCTTGGCTCCGCCGAATCGAACGCCCAGTTCACCGGCAGGCCGGACGACCGGCCGTGGTCGGAACGCCACGGTTGGGTACTGTGGGCTGCGATGCTCATAGCAGTCGTGGTGATCGGCGGGATGGCGCTGAAGGGTCTGAAGGCGAGTGCAGTCAGCTCCGGCCGTTCTTAAAAACAAAATCAGATCGCCGGGACGGCCGGAGGTTCCGTCGGTGGAATCGGCGGCGGCGCGGGATATATGAGCTGCGCGAGTGGCGCGTACCGCGCCGAAAAAAACTGAATGGCATAAGCCGGAAAAAATACGATAACCGGGACCGAGATTAGCGACAGCCCGTACAGTAGGAACAGCAGAACTACAGATCCCGCCACTACGGCCAAAGTGATCGTGAATACATTCCAGGTAAGGCCCGCCCCTTGCCCGAGCAGGACCGAGATGAATCCCAGTCCTCCAATCGGAAGCAACACCACAATGATGAGAATAATGGCCGCAATGCCGACGGCGAACGCTGCGCCAATCGACAAAATCAGCTTCATCCCCGCGTAGCCGGCATAGCGCAATCGTTCGGAGTCAATCAACTTCAGCAGCCTCCGCCAGCCCTCGAACGCCGAAATGCCCTCGATCGCCATTTGCGGCACCACAAAGTCCTTGCTGAACACGTGTACGAGGAGCGAGAGCAGCATTAGGCCCATGAATAGAAAAAACACAGCCAGGCCGCCCAGAATCAATCCCGCCAAGTGCTCGCGCGGTTCGGAGAACCATCCCATGGCGAAGGCGGCCAGAGCGGGCAATCCGACGAATAGAAAGATTCCTGCCAATGCGACGGCAGAAAAGGCGATCTGCCAAAGAAAGTATTGCAGCGCTGGTCCGCCCCGCTCGCGCCACATTCGTCGCACTTCGCATTTTTTGGCGATTATGGAATCGAATAGAACGAAGCGCATCCGGCTATTGAGGTAGATAAGCAACAGCCAAAGCAGCGGAACGACAATGATGGCGATCACTACGAGAGGAATCAGCAGCGCCGGATCCCAGGCCGGGAAAGCCGTCAAACCGCGGTGATGCGTCCCTGTTGAGCCGGGCACGTGAAAATTGCAGCCGCCTCCCGATCCGATTTCGCCGGCGAACAGGCCTACCAATGCTAGTCGTGTCCACTGGCCAAAGCGGAAAGGGCGGAACAGTTGCTCTTTCGTGTGCTCGATCGCAGGCGTTACTGAATCCACGGCGGAAATTGGCACGGGTACCTCGCGAAGGTGGTTGCGAAGGCAATCTACCGCCAATAAAAGCCGGCGTCAATTAAATAGGTGAGGCGAGGAGTTTCATTTCCCCTGCGCGAATGACATCTGCACGTCCGCTTTGTCTGCCTCATCCACTTTTAAAAGTGTGCGCGGCGTAAGCTGCATGAATGATGCCACGAATGTGTCCGGCACCTGCTGGATTCGGATGTTGAATGTGTTCACGCAATCGTTGTAAAACTCGCGGCGGTCCGCGATTTGATTTTCAAGCTGAGTAATGCGCTGCTGTAGCTGCATGAAGCTGGCGTTCGCCTTCAGGTCGGGATAGTTTTCTGCCACAGCAAAGAATCCGCGTAAAGCCGAGGTCATACTCTGATCGGCTTGAGCTTTTTGATCCACCGTGACTGCCTGCTGGTATTGGCTGCGCGCCTGCGTAATTTTCGAGAGGGTGTCGCGCTCAAAATCAGCATATCCTTTTGTTACATCCAGCAGCTTGGTCAATTCGTCGTGGCGCTGTTTCAGCAGGACATCGATGTTCGCCCACGACTTGTCTATGTCGTTCTTGAGCGCGACCAGGCCGTTGTAGAGCGTGACCAGGTACACGACAAACGCTACGATAACGAACGCGAAGCCCAGTGTGATGATCAGATTCATTGTTCTCCCCCTTGCATGCGCGCCAGTTTACAACCGCCCGAAGTGCCAAAGTAGAAAATAGATGCATCCCAAGGTCAGAGCCGGGCCACCCCAGATCATCAGCGCCGATTTCCAGCCTAACGATTTCACCAGATCGCGTTGGCTTCTCCAGGAGATGAAAAAGGCAGGCTCGTGGCTGCCCTTCATCAGGACGACTGGAGGATGCAGATCAAATCCTTCCGAAGCCTCCGGAGCCGTGTCTTCCGCGGCTGCAGGTTGAACGCTGACGGTATCCACCTTGGGTGCAGTAGGGGCTGCTTTGACTCCGATACCAGCCGCCGCCCAGGCCGTGGGATTAGAAACTCCTGCTTTCATCAGCGCAGCCGCGATCTTCTGCTGCTGAGTCATCTGCACCGCAGGCACTGAAGTATCCGTTTGCGAGAGGCGAATAATTGCCGGAGTGTCAGAGTCTTCGTCTGGCTCTTGGATCGGCGGTATTGATCTTTGACCTGGACGCCCCGCCCATGCCGGCATAATGCTGGCGTCGAGGCCGGGATTTTGCGAAAGCGTCCCCAGGACGAAGAGGAAATTCTTCGGCTTGATGCAGTGCTCTTCGACCTTTATATGCTTATCGGGATTGGCGCCGTGCCGCATCAGAAATTCAGCCACATTGCCGGGCATCTCCGAAGACCCGAAGATTGCGGAACGGTTGTACTGCTCCTGGAGATCGCAATGCAGATCCATGTCCGCTCCGCGCGGATCGACCAGGACCCGATCGGTGTTGTCGTCCACATAAAACGGGACGTGCAACGTTTCCTCCGCCACTTTGACCCACTCGCTGTTCTTGCCGCGTTGCTTCAGTTCCCAGGCGACGCTGCGGTAGTAGTAACAATCAAGCTGCTTTAGCGGAGAAGTGCAGACGTAGGGGCCGACGGCCAAGCCGCTGATTTCGACCAGTCCCATGGAAGCGCTGCGGATCTTGGAAGCGGGGGTATTCAGGATGAGCCGTTTGCGCTGTAGCAGACGAAAGCCTTTATAGAACCAGTACACACCAGCCAGCGCGCCAATCACCGCCGCGCCCAGGAGGCGCCCATCTGAGGCAAGAAATGTAGCTGCGAGGGGCATGAATTCATCCGGCGCCGAGGCACACTTACACCGCCCTTAGCAGCTTAGCGTGAGCATGGTTCAAGGGCTGTTAACTAAAAGGTAAAGCCGCCTTACTTCAGTAATTTAGGATTTTGCGGCGGATGACCTTCGTAATCGCGGGTGTGCCTGGCGCATTGCCGCTCTATATCTACGCTGCCTAGAATCAAAAGTTGGACAACTCCGCGTTCCGGACGACAGAGCTTCTGTGCTCCTGGACGTTAAGAATGAAGACCGCCTCAAGGCGGGCTGGACCTAATTCTTCCTCATGGCCGAGACTTTAAAACGACCGGACCGGCAAGAAATCGCCAGGCGCGTTGAGCGCGGCGAGAAGTTGTTGCAAAAGGGCAAACCCGCGGAAGCACTCGAAGAATTCCTGCAAACCCTGGCCATGGATCCGACCAACGATACCGTGCGCCAGATGTCCGCCGATCTTTGCCTCTCGCTGCAACGGTTGCCGGATGCCGTTCGCTTGTTGGGTGAACTCTTCGAACGCCAAATGAGCGTCGGGGATGCGATGCGGGCGTCGCTTACGTACAAAAAGCTGGCGCGATTCGCCAATCCCAGCACCGAGCAGAAGGTCCGATTTGCGGAGTTGCTGGAAAAGTCCAACCGCAAGCTGGCTGTTGAGACCTACGAAGCCGCCCTCGAAGACTACTCGCGGCACGGCCGAAAGGCAGATGCACTTGGCTTGTTGAAAAGGATCGTAGCCCTCGATGCTTCTGAAAAGAACATGCTGCGCCTGGCCGAGCTTTCTTCGGAAACTGGCGAATCGAAGCAGGCGGCATCTGCATTCTTGAATCTGGCGAAACAGGCAGAGGCATCGAACAGCGATCCGACGCAATGGTATGAGCGCGCCTACGGAGAAGATGCCGCTGATGAAGTGATCGCGCTCGGTTATGCGCGATGCCTGATGCAACAGCAGCAGGTCGGCGCAGCAATTTTTGTGTTGGACCCATTGGCCAGTGCGGGCAACGCTTCTCCCGAATTCCGCGATCTGTATTCGAAGGCGCTGTTGAGCGCCAACCGCCTGAGCGAGGCCTCTCCGCTGGTGTGGCAGATTTTTGAGCAGAACCCGTCGCGCATCGAGCAGGTTAGAGATCTGATCGGCGCTTTGCTGGATTCCCAGCTCGACGGCGAAGCCGTGGTGCTGGCGAAGAAGCTCGAGCACTTTCAGCGCTGCAAAGGCGAACGCCGCGCGTTCCTGGCCATGATGCAAGACATCGTCGCCGGACACAGGGCTTCAGTGGAGATGCTCGAATTTCTGGCCGACCAATTCAATACGGCAAATCGTGAAGCCGACTATTGCGCCACCCTTCTAAAACTTTTCGATCAATATTGCCAGAACGGCAATTACTCGAAGGCCGGTGACGCGCTGGATCGGGCGGCAGAGATCGATTCGTATGAATCCGGCCATCAGAAGCGGCTGGCGATATTGAAAGGGAAGATCGATGACAACCGCTATCAGGTGATTGCTTCGCGTTTCACGGGATCCGCTCCCGTCGCTCCCGTCAAAAATGAAGAGAAGACTTTGGGTGCGGGTACGTTGCAGGACTTGATGCTCCAGGCGGAAATTCTTGTACAGTACGGAATGCGCAACAAGGCGCTGGAGCGTCTGCAACGAATCCAGCAGCTGTTTCCGCACGAGGAAGACCGCAATCCTGATTTGCACCAGTTGTATATGTCAGCCGGCCTCATGCCGCAATACGCACCAGGGCAGAGTTCCCCCGCGCCAACTCCGGTCGCTCCGGCGGCAACCATTGCGCCGATTCCAGCCTCCGGTAGCAACGACATGTCAGGACTGGCGCGGGTGCCGGAAATCACGCGCAAGCTGAACCAGCAGAGCACCGCGCAAGCTGTGTTGAACACCGTGGCAACTGAGATCGGCACCGAATGGAACCTCGATCGCTGCATCGTCGCTTTGCGCAAACCCGGCTTGGCGGTGAGCGCATTGAAGGAATTTTGTGTTGAGGGAGCTAAACCGGCCAAGTCCGATATTTTCGAAGATCTGATTTGCCGCTTGCACGATCTCGCAGTCACGCAGGGAACTCTGGTTTTCCCAGATGTAGAGAGCGCCGCAGAGTTGAGAGAATTCGCCCAGCAACTTTCGCCCCTGGGTGTGCGTTCGCTCCTGGTGTTGTCTTTGAATGACGGTAAGGATTCCGTCGGTGTGTTAATCCTGGTCAGTGCGGTTTCGCGGAACTGGTCATCGAACGATGTTTTAGTTTTCAAAATGATCTCCGAGCAGGCCACGATTGCATTGAGCAATGCCGGGCTGCGCCGATTGGTGAAGAACCTTTCTGTAACGGATGAAAATTCCGGCCTGCTGAAGCGCGCTTCTTATCTCGACCTTTTGATGGGCGAGATACGTCGCTCGTGGCAGCAAGGAACTCCGGCATCCGTGCTGCTGATGCGCTTCGGGGATCGCGCGGCGCTGGCGAAAGAAGGCGATGCCGATGTCGAGGGCACGATGCAGCGGTTGGGACAAATCGTTGCTGCGAATATACGGCAGAATGACCTCGCTTTCCGTTACACCGGCAATACCATCGCCATCGTGCTGGGAGAAACTGCCGAAAAAGAATCTTTGCTGGCGGTGGAAAAAATGCGGCGGGTGATCGGCTCGGCTGCCGAAAAGCAGTTTGCGGCTTCCTTCAACGCCGGAGTGGCAGAGGCCGTACTGCGGCAGGAATTCGATCCCGTCGATATTGTCACCGAACTGATCAATCGCGCAGAGCGCGCGCTGGAAAAGTCGGTCAGCGAAGGCCCGGGGAAAAGCGTCGCCCTCTCAGCTAATTTCGCCGCCGCGGCGGTGGCGTAGGATTAAGCCCCGCAGGGTCGGCTGAAAATAGCCCAGCGCTTCAGCGCTGGGACCGCTGACGCCGTCGACCGAAGTGCCGTAGGCACGGCTGGATTTTCAATCCTCCATTCCGGGACTCTGTTTTTTTGTCAACCGCTTCCGGTGTTGAAAACGCCGGGCTATTAGCAGCGAGTCCTTCAGGGACTCGGTTTTCCTCGCCCCGTTCCGCATCTTTGGATATCGTCGTCTGGCGAACTCTTCTGTAACCGGCGTAAACTACGATGTTTCTCTGTTCATGAACAAGGGTTGGTTAACGAATGCTTAAACCAGGTGACATTGCTATCGTCAGCGGAGCTCGCACGCCCTTCGGGCGCTATTGCGGCAAGCTGAAAGACTTCACTGCCCAGGAACTCGGCGCGATTGCGGCCAAAGGTGCCATCGAGCGCGCCGGCGTTAGAGAAGAAGAATTCGATCATGCCGTTTTCGGCAATGCTCAGCAGACCTCTGGCGATGCTTTATATGGCGCACGGCACGTGGGGTTGCGGGCTGGCTTGCCAATTGAAACCCCGGCGCTCACCGTGAATCGCCTTTGCGGGAGCGGCATGCAAGCCATCGTCAATGGCGCGCACATGATCATGACCGATGAAGCTTCGGTCATTCTGGCTGGCGGAATGGAAGCCATGTCGCAGGCGCCATTTTCCATTCGCGGACGCGATGGGTTCACGCTTGCCCCGGGCGGCAAGCTGGAAGATTCGCTGATGGTCGCGCTGCTCGACAGCTATTGCGGCCTGTATATGGCGAACACGGCGGAGCTGTATGGTTCGCAGCATGGCATCACTCGCGAGATGCAGGACGAGTTTGCGCTACGTTCTCAGAAGTGCGCGGACGACGCCTACAAAGCCGGACGTATCCAGGAAGAATTGGTTCCGGTTCCGCTGAAGAATTCGAAGGGCGAGAGTACGGGCGAGTCTCTGACGGAAGATGACCATCGCCGTCCGCAGACGACGATGGAAGGCTTGGCAAAGCTGCGTCCCGCATTCGGAAAAGCTGGAACCGTTACCGCGGGCAATGCAAGCGGCATCGTTGACGGCGGTGCGGCAGTCGTTCTGATGTCGCTCGAAGACGCCGGTAAGCGCGGGATCCAGCCGATGGGACGGATTGTGAGCTGGGGAATTGCCGGCGTCGATCCCAAGATCATGGGCAGCGGCCCGGTGCCGGCATCCAAGATTGCTCTGCAGAAAGCCGGCATGACGCTGGAACATATCGATCTGATCGAAGTGAACGAGGCCTTTGCCGCGCAATATCTCGCCGTCGAAAAAGAACTCGACCTGGATCGCGAAAAAGTGAACGTAAACGGCGGCGCGATTGCTTTGGGCCATCCGCTGGGCGCGACGGGGACGCGGCTGGTGATTACGCTGCTGTACGAACTGCGCCGGCGAAAGAAGAAGTATGGGCTTGCGACTGCATGTATTGGCGGCGGGCAGGGGATTGCGATGGTGGTGGAGAGCTTGAATTGATTTTCACCACAGGGACGCAGGGACACAGAGATTTGTCAAGTATTTCGATTTTCTCTGTGTCTTCGTGTCTCTGTGGTGAAAAGGTTTTGATCTGCGTTCATCCGCGTTAATCCGCGACGAAGGAAGTTGAAATGGAAATCAAGAAAGTTGGCGTTTTAGGTTGCGGTCTCATGGGTTCCGGCATCGCCCAAGTCGCCGCGACCGCCGGGTTCGAGACCACCGTCCTTGAAGTTGAGCAGAAATATCTCGACAAAGGCTTCGCCGGAATTGAGAAGTCGCTCAGTAAGTTTGCCGAGCGGCCGCCGGAGAAAGGCGGCATCACGCAGCAGCAGAAAGAGCAAACGCTTGCGCGGCTGAAGGGGACGACCCGAAAAGAAGACCTTGCCGATTGCGACATCGTCATCGAAGCCATCATCGAGAGCGTTCCGCAAAAAAAAGAAATGTATGCGGCGCTCGACGGCATCGTGAAGAAAGACGCCATCTTTGCCTCCAACACTTCATCCATTTCGATCACCGAGCTGATGACTGCCACGAAACGCCCGGAGCGGTTCATTGGACTGCACTTCTTTAATCCGGTGCCGCTGATGAAGCTGGTTGAAGTGGTGCGGACGATCGCGACTGCACCCGAGGTTTACGATGCGGCTTACGAGTTTGCCAAGAAGCTGGGCAAAGTTCCGGTGCGCACCAAAGACTCGACCGGATTCATTGTGAACCGGCTGCTGGTGCCCTATCTGCTTGACGCCATCCGCGCCTACGAAGAGGGCGTGGGCTCGATCGAGGACATTGACAACGCGATGAAGCTGGGCTGCGGCTATCCCATGGGCCCGTTCACGCTGCTCGATTTCGTCGGTCTGGACACGACCTACTACATCACGCACGTGATGTACGACGAATTCAAAGAGCAGCGGTTCGCGTCGCCTCCGTTGCTGAAACGGCTGGTGATGGCGGGGTGGTATGGGCGCAAGACGGGCAAAGGGTTTTACGATTATTCGGATGCGAATAATCCGAAGGCGAATAAGCTGTGAGAACCTGGCCCCGGATTTGCACGGATTGAAACGGATTGACACGGATCTGAAACCCTTTTCACCACAGAGGCACAGGGACACAGAGAAAGCTTGGGATCAGAAACGCTCGTGCAGGGCAGGTGCCCTCACCTGCCCTGCGGAGCGAAGCTCCGCAATCAGCGCTTGTAGATTTCACGGCGATGGCCTACATGGACGACGATGACAACGAACCGGTCGTCTTTCAGAGAACAAATCAAGCGGTAGTCGCCAATTCGATATTTCCAGAACTCGCGGAGAGGCCCTTTGAGTCTTTCGCCGACGGCGCGGGGATCATCGAGGTTGGCGACACGCTGGTGCAGGAATCTGAGGATTCGGTCCGAGACGGACTTGTCGAGCTTTTCCAGCTCGCGGCGGGCCGCGGGGTCAAACTCAATATTCCAGGCCATGTTGCCGCATGACTTCCTTAAGGGGGACCGTCTTCACCCGGCCAGACTCAATCTCTTCCATTCGCTTTTCGGCCAGATAAATGTCTTCCAGATCGTCGAGATATTGCAGGATCGCTTCGCGGGCATAATATGTCTTGGTGCGGCCGGTGCGCTTGGCGAGACGGGCGAGGCGTTTTTCGATTTTTTCGGGAAGGCGGATGGCTAGCATGGGTCACCTCGTGCTATACAATTATAGCAGAATCCAATGTCCGTAGAATTGAGTCAAGAACAGGCAATCTGCTACCGCGAAGGCTGGGCGGATTACATTACACGCAGGAACCTGCTGATATTCATCTTTCTCGGGTATATGCCTTGGGGTGTTCTAATGTTCCTCGCCAAGGAATACCTTGGTCTCCCGGGCTTAGTTGCTGAGGGCCTGATTGTAGCCTGGTTCATCGCGTTTCCGATCGCAGGCATTCGGTACCAGCTATGGAAATGTCCACGTTGCGGCAAGGGCTTTGCCTACACGTGGTGGTATAACAAGAGCTTTTTCGCCAGAAAGTGCGCCCACTGCGGTCTTTCGAAGCGTGAAATCGCGACAGTTGCACACGACCCGAAGCAGGGACTATGACCTTCTCCAACATCCTCTTCGAAAAGAAAAACGCCGTCGCTTACGTCACCGTGAACCGGCCGAAGGTGCTCAATGCGCTCAACATGGCCACGATGGAAGAGCTGCGCGTGGCGTTTCATGACATCAAGAATGACGCGGTTGTGCGAGTGGTCATCCTGACCGGGGCGGGGGAGAAGGCGTTTATTGCTGGGGCAGACATTGGCGAGCTGGCGCAGCACGACGCGGTGTCGGGCAAGGAGTACACGCACCGCGGGCAGAACGTGCTCAACCTGATCGAGAACCTGGGCAAGCCGGTGATCGCGTGCATCAATGGATTCGCGCTCGGCGGCGGATGCGAGATCGCCATGGCGTGCACCATGCGCCTGGCCAGCGAAACGGCGAAGCTTGGGCAGCCGGAGGTCAAGCTGGGAATCATTCCCGGCTACGGCGGCACGCAGCGCCTGCCGCGGCTGGTGGGCAAGGGCGTGGCTTCGCAGCTTCTGCTTACCGGAGAAATGATCACGGCGCAGGAGGCGCATCGGATTGGGCTGGTAAATGAAGTGGTCGCGGCGGCGGAATTGATTCCACGCGCCGAGGCGATTGCGGCGAAGATCATCGTCAACGCGCCGCTAGCGGTGCAGTACACAATGGAAGCGGTGAACAAGGGCATGGAGATGCCGCTGGCCGAGGGACTGTATCTTGAGGCGGTGTTGTTCGGGGCGGCTTGCGCGACGGAAGATAAGAAGGAAGGGACAACGGCGTTTCTGGAGAAGAGACAGGCGCAGTTTAAGGGAAAATAACTCTTTTTCCACGGATTGACACGGATTTTAACGGATCAAGACCATTTCACCACAGGGACACAGAGTCGCAGGGTACAGCGCTTGTCCGGCACGTAGCCAGCCCCGGGAGGGGTTGCTGAGAGTAGCCCAGCGCTTCCAGCGCTGGGTATGTTTTCGGCGATGATCGGAGTGCTGGAGGCACGACCGGCTTTCAGCCGTCCCTCGGGGACTCGGAATCTCAGTTCAACTTCCCCGGCGTTGAAACGCCGGGCTATTGGCAATTGTCCCTCCGGGACGGCGTCCCCTGCGGTATCCTGCAATGTCTCACAGCCGAGAGGCTTAGAACTAGATGATCCACTGGGTACATCTCGGTGTGCAGGTGCGAAACCAAGAGGATTTCAATGCGTTGAGAGAGTTGCTGGACGCCTTGGGCATGAAGGGGAGCGGCGTCGTTGACTATCGGACGAGTCGCGTTGAATCCTTTCTTCCTTCTGCCGCAGCGCTTGAGGTCGTACAGCGAGGCGATTCAAGTGACCAGGCCTTCCTGGAACTGATGATCTCGGACCCTGATTCCGCGGTCGAGATCGTCAAGAAAATGGGCTTGCAAATCATTGGAGATCATTCCGGATCAGAACCGACCCATTTCTCTCGATCCTTCGGAGTTCGTCTGCCCAGTGGGGCGATGATCAATGTAACCGGGCTTCGGACCACTCGCCGCGGGGGCGCATCATTCGATCCGCTTTCCATTCAAGGAAACCTCGGGGCAAAAGGGATGAGAGTCGCCATTGTTGTATCCCGTTTCAACTCGTTTATCGTAGAGAGATTGCTTGCGGGAGCGCTTGATTGCCTCTATCGCTCTGGAGTTGAGAACGAGAACTCCATCACCATCGTCCGCGTGCCCGGCTCGTTCGAAATTCCCTCTGCTGCGCGCACTCTCGCCGAGACCAAGAAATACGACGCAATAATCTGTCTGGGCTGCCTGATACGTGGGGATACTGCGCATTACGACGTGATCGTCAACGAAGTCACGCGCGGCATCGGGCAGTCGGCGCAGGAGACTGGTGTCCCGCATGCCTTCGGAGTCCTCACCTGCGAAAATCTAGAACAAGCCATCGACCGCGCCGGGTTGAAGATGGGCAATAAAGGATTCGAAGCGGCACTTGCGGCGATCGAGATGGCGAATCTGAAGAAAGCAATCAGCAATCAGCACTCAGCAGTCAGCAAAGACCTCGCACGTCGTGCGTCGTCCGTCGTGCGCAAAAACAAAGTCCAGAAGAAGAAGCTGGCAGGCACTCGCCGCAGAAAACGTTAGCCATTCGAACCCGAATTCTCTCCTGTAAACTGAATTTGTTCGTCATAAGTCTTCGCCGACGGCCGACGACCAAGGACGGTTTGGCGAACGACTGACGACCAACGACGAACGACCAACGACGGTTTTATGGGCACCCGACGCAAATCTCGCGAACTGGCGCTGCAAATGCTGTTTCAGGCTGATCTCGGCCAACAGCCTGAGGTAGAAGTGCGCAAGACGTTCTGGCAAGGGCGCGGCGATGTTGCGCCTGAAGTGAAGGGCTTTGCGGAAGATATTTTTCGTGTGGCCCGCGATCGATCGACAGAAATAGACAAGCTGATCGAGAATCACGCCGAGAACTGGCGCATGGACCGAATGGCCGCCGTGGACCGCAATCTGATGCGCGCGGCGGTTGCAGAACTTCTTGGATTTCCGAAGACGCCTCGCGCCGTGATCATCAATGAAGCCATCGAGATCGCGCGCAAGTTTTCCTCGCCCGAGTCGGTGCAGTTCATCAACGGCGTTTTGGACAGCGTGGGAAAAGAGATTGAAAGTCAGGCTTTGGGCTCTGGGCCTTAGGCGTTGGGCTCTCGGCTCTGGGCTTTTAGCTCCGTGGTTCCACAGCCCGAAGCCCACAAGCCCAAAGCCCACAGCCCAAGGCCCGAAGCCCGAAGCCCAAAGCCCGAAGCCCGAAGCCCACAAGCCCAAAGCCAGTCCCCTTACGGCTTCACTGCTACCAAATCTGGATTACACGTGACCGGCGCTTGCGTCGCCGGTGTGCCTGGGCCCACGCACAAGCTGTTGTCCGGAAAGGGGAGGGCGACTTGCTCCGTGTCGGCGAGCGATGTGGTGTTGATCACGTGCACCATCCCATCCCTTGCGCCGACGAAGAGCAGATCACCGGCAGGGCTAAGTGATGCGCTCAGCGGCGTCGCATTGCCGAGCAATGAAATGTCGAAGGCGGTCTGGCTTGCGAGGTTGAATTGAATAACGAAGGGCAGCGACGGAGCGCCCAGGATGTAAGCGGTCGCGCCATCGGGTGAAAGGAAGAACTGACTCGGAGTGAAGCTGCCGGTACCGAGGTTCCCGGCTGAGTTGACTGTGTTGGCGATGCTGAGAAATCCCGTTGGTGCCGGGCAGCCTGAAGCGCCGATGCTTGCGGATCCCGTGATGTCAGCCGTCACCGTCGCAAGGTTCGGCCCGGACAAGGCCAGCACCGATTGTCCATCGGGCAGCGGACGCAGCAATTGTGCCGAGAGACTAACGTTACTAAGCACGCTAGCCGCGCTTGGGCCGCAGGTTGGGAGGAAAGCCCCGCCCGCCGGACTTCCACCCGCCATGAAGCCCAGAATTCCGTCGCCAATGAATGCCACGTCAGTTGCTGGGGCGGTCAGCGGAATGTTTTGTACGGCATCAACTTTTGAGAAAACCACCAGGCATCCTGCAGATGAGGTTCCAGGACACGAACTTCCCGAAACGATATAGGCCTTGAAGTTGTCGGGAGAAAATGCCGCGGCGGTTGCGCCCGAGATGAGGATCGGTGTCGTCGTGCGGGAACTAGAGCTGCAACTTGTGCAAACGAAAACCGTCGGCGGAGAGTCGGCGGTATCAGAAAAGATTACGGTGCTTCCGTCGGGAGAGATCGCAAGTACTCTCCCCGCGACATTTCGAATCCCTCCGGCCGAGGAGCCGCCGGTAACGATGATGGCTCCCTTTGTTCCGAAAGCCGTGCTATCCACACCAAGGTATTCGTTTGTGCCGGTTCGATCGAAGAGGGCGGAGTTTGGGACAAATGGCAAGTTGACCGGTGTTCCGGCAGCGAAAGTACTCGTCGAACTTGCGCGTGTGATCGGAATCATACGAGTGATGCAGGTTATTGTCGTGGCAGCGCACCCGGTGGAGGTTACATATGCCGTCGGGCTGGCGGGCGTCGTGTTTCCGGAAGCAGGCCTAACCGTAAAACTGATCGCCGTCTTGGGATAAATCGGCATTGAGGGCACGATGCCCCCATTGCAAGTTGGCGGCGTGCATGATGCGGTCACTGAGCCGGCTCCGGCCGAAGGCGTGGTTACGCTGCCAATGCCTCCAAAAGAAGTACTTGTGCTCCCCGTCACCCCGACTGAGATGGGATTGCTGGTACTCCAGGTTAGAGAAACTCCGGTGAGTGGCATCCCCACGCTGTCGGTCACGGTGGCGTTGAGTGTGGTTGCCGTGCCGACGCTGACGGTTGTTGGTGCATTGTTCTGGACGGCAAGACTGATCGTTTGCACCGGGCAAGTCGTGAATGACACCGGCTGGCTGTTGACGCTTCCGGCGCTCGCCGCAATAAGAGTGGAACCGGGGTTGTTTGCCTGAGCGGTTTCCTGATTGAGCGGCGCAGTGACGGGAGGCCCGATCAGGGTCACCGCACTTGCAGCAGACGTTTGTCCTGAGGGTGCCGCGCTTTGCCACGTAAACGGGCCAATTGAAGACGTGATGTCGGTGTTTCCGTTAAAAGCAAACGCCTGGTAAAGCCAGCTCTCCGGATTGCCGGAAGGGGCACGCTTCGACAAGCACGCATTAGACAGGGTAGGCGGCTGGTTGGGAACTCTGCTAATGACTACGCTGGTTACGTGCTGATGGACGTAAACTGTGACCGGGGCGCTCGGAACGCCGCGTGCAACTGCGGTAATCTGTGCCACGCCGGTTGAACCCGGAGTGCAGACGGTGGGAGCAGATAGGGAATCCCAGGTTCCGGCACAGGCCGCGCCGCTCCTCGCCACGGTCACAATATTGGGCGCGCTCGACTCGAACGAAAAAGCTTCGGTTACTGGATTCCCGGCTGAGTTTTGCGCGGCTGCAGTAAAACCCAAAAATTTCCCTACTTCCAGGGAAACGTCCGGGGCAGGGGTAAGGTTAACGATGGCGGGGATCTCGTTGGTGGTCACCTGGGTGGAGGTGCCGCCTCCGCAGGACGCCAGAAAAAAACAGCCCAAAAGCCCCAAAACTGAGCATGCCAGAGATCTGACGGCCGCGACCCTACCCATGAATGCCTTTCAAGAGGAGATAAACCAGACCTGTTCCGGAAAACTCTCAGTGTAGAGGCAGTGCATTAATTCGGCAACCTCATACACCGGCGCGGTTCCGTTTCAGGCTACTGAAGGTGAGATGCAGAAAAAACATCGTCGCCGATCGGAGCTTGTAGCTTGCTTTCGGCGAAAGATTGTACTTTCCCGCTCCGGTCAAGCTCGGGTGCAGACAATGGGTTGACGATTTGGTTTTCGGGTTGTTATATTTAAACAGTTCCGCGAGTTACCCTGGCTGGTCAACCCCTGTGTCCATGTTCGCCTTGCGCGAGGCGGATGCCGGTAAGCGCAGTTAAGGTTTTTAGAAACACGTCTTCTGAGATTCGAAGACGCCCTCGCTGAAAACGTTCCGCGAACCCCTCCCGGCATGGGAGATTATGCGGAGCAAGCTGGCGAAACGGAGCTTCTCCCGGCTTTATTAATTTGAAGCAGGGGCTTGCAGTCACCGTCGTCAGACCTGTCAAAGGGAAAATCATTTTCCGGCCGTCGTTTGCAGCCGGAAGTATGGGTGACGCAAATCACCCAGCGATCCTGAGCTGAGAAAGACGCGGGAATTTTATGTAGTGCGCCCGAGTCGCGCGCGAGTATGCGTGCGGACGGGAACGCAGTGTCGAGGAGTCGAAAGCGTGCCTACTTTTAATCAACTGGTGAAGGCGGGAAGGAAGCATCCGCGGTACAAGACCGCGAGTCCCGCGCTGCAGTCATGTCCGCAAAAACGCGGCGTCTGCACTCGCGTGTACACGCAAACTCCGAAGAAGCCGAACTCGGCGCTGCGGAAGGTTGCGCGTGTCCGCCTGACCAACGGAATTGAAGTTACAACCTACATACCCGGCGTCGGCCATAACTTGCAGGAACACTCGATCGTGCTGATCCGCGGGGGCCGCGTGAAGGATCTGCCAGGCGTACGATACCACGTGATTCGCGGAACGCTCGACGCTGTCGGCGTCGCGAACCGCATGCAGGGCCGCTCGAAGTACGGAGCGAAACGGCCGAAAAAAGCATAAGAACTGTTGTCGGTGGCCATTGTTCAGTAAAGCTCAAGCTAGGAGCTAAAAGCTAAAATGCCTCGCAAAGGACATATCGCAAAGCGCACGGTCGAGCCGGACCCGGTTTACGGTTCAGACTTGGTGACAAAGTTTGTCAACTCGATGATGTGGCAGGGAAAGAAGAGTACTGCCGAGGGCATCTTTTATGAAGCCTTGACCCGCCTGCAGACCAAAGGCGGCGACGAAGCTCTGAAGCTGTTCAAGAAGGCGGTCGAAAATGCCAAGCCGCTGCTTGAAGTGAAGAGCCGCCGCGTTGGCGGCGCGAACTACCAGGTGCCGGTCGAAGTCAACCCGGACCGCCGCACTTCACTTGCGATCCGCTGGCTGGTGACTTACTCCCGCGGTCGCGCTGAGAAGGGCATGATCGACAAGCTGAGTAACGAATTGCTCGATGCCGCCAACGGAAAAGGCGCGGCAATCAAGAAGAAAGAAGATGTACACCGCATGGCCGAGGCGAATAAGGCCTTCGCGCATTACCGGTGGTAGTACGGCAGTTTAGCAGTTAGCTCTTAAGCCTTTGGCTGGAGCGAATCGGTTCAGGCTAAGAACTAAAGGCTAAAAGCTTAGAAGCTGGTTTTTCATGAGCAGTCCAGTCAACACGATCGGCGAGCAGGAAGTCCGCAAGGAAGAGAAGAAGAAAGCTGTGTCCAGAACAGTCCCGTTAGCGCGTTGCAGGAACATCGGCATCATGGCCCACATCGACGCCGGCAAGACCACTACGACCGAGCGCATCCTTTTCTATACCGGAAGGACGCACCGCATCGGAGAGGTCCACGAAGGCACTGCCACCATGGACTGGATGGAACAGGAGCAGGAGCGCGGCATCACCATCACCTCCGCTGCCACCACGTGTTCCTGGCGCGATATCCGAATCAACATTATTGATACTCCCGGCCACGTGGATTTCACCGCTGAAGTCGAGCGCTCATTGCGGGTACTAGACGGCGCGGTTGCAGTATTCGACGCAGTTCACGGCGTGCAGCCGCAGTCCGAAAAAGTCTGGCGGCAAGCTGACAAATATGGTGTCCCACGAATTTGTTTCATCAACAAGATTGACAAGATGGGTGCCGACTTCGAGCACGCAGTCGATACTCTGCGCAAGCGTCTGAATGCCAAGCCGGTCGCAATCCAGATCCCCATCGGCCAGGAAGACAAATTCAAGGGTGTAGTTGATCTGGTCACCATGAAGGCGATCGTCTGGAAAGACGACACCATGGGAGCGGAGTACATTGTTGAAGAAATTCCCGCCGAGCTGAAGAAGAAAGCCGAAGCTTTCCATGCGGCATTGGTTGAAACTGTCGCCGAAAATGATGACGAGATGCTGCACAAGTTTCTCGAAGGCGAAGAGATTTCTGCCGCAGAACTGAAAGCCTCGCTGCGGAAATCAACCATCGCGCTGAAAGTATTCCCGGTGGTAGTTGGAACAGCATTCAAGAACAAAGGCGTGCAGCCGCTGCTTGATGCAGTAGTGGATTATCTCCCCTCGCCTCTCGATGTGCCCGAGACTCACGGCACCGACCCCGAGTCCGGCAAGCAGATCACGCGCAAAGCTTCCGACGATGAACCCTTTTCCGCGCTGGCGTTCAAGATCATGGCCGACCCTTATGTCGGCCAGCTGACTTTCATTCGCGTTTATTCGGGAGTGCTGAAATCGGGCGATTCGGTCCTTAACTCGCGCACCCAGAGGAACGAGCGTATTGGCCGTCTGCTAAAGATGCATGCCAACAAGCGCGAAGACATTCAGGAGATTCTTGCTGGCGACATTTGCGCAGCGGTTGGATTGAGAAACGTTTCCACTGGCGACACCATTTGCGATCCCAAGCACCCGATCACGCTCGAGTCAATCGAATTTGCCGTGCCAGTCATTCACGTTGCGGTCGAGCCGAAGACTAAAGCTGATCAGGAAAAGATGGGCCTGGCGTTGGCCAAGCTGGCACAGGAAGACCCCACTTTCAAAGTTCACACCGATCCCGATAGCGGACAGACCATCATCAGCGGCATGGGCGAGTTGCACCTCGAAATCATTGTTGACCGCATGATGCGCGAATATAAAGTTGAGGCGAACGTAGGCAAGCCCCAAGTCGCCTATCGCGAGACTATCCGCAAGCATTCTGAAGCTGAAGGCAAATACATTCGCCAGACCGGCGGACGCGGGCAGTACGGCCACGCCAAGATCAAGCTGGATCCTCAACCTGCGGGTCTTGGTTACGAGTTCGTCAACGATATCGTGGGCGGGTCGGTGCCGAAGGAATATATCAAGCCGATAGACCAGGGCATTCAAGAGGCGCTCGAAGGCGGAGTGCTGGCGGGATATCCCGTGGTCGACGTAAAAGTCACGCTTTACGACGGCAGCTACCACGACGTTGACTCGAACGAAATGGCATTCAAGATTGCCGGTTCGATGGCGTTCAAGGAAGCTGCGCGCAAGGCTTCTCCGGTGCTGCTGGAGCCGGTGATGGCGGTCGAGGTGGTCACGCCCGAGGATTTTGCGGGGGCGATCATGGGCGATCTGAGTTCGCGCCGTGGGCGCATTGAAGGCATGGAGCACCGCGCCGGTTCGCAGGTAATCAAGTCGATCGTGCCGCTGGCCGAAATGTTTGGCTACGCGACGCATATGCGGTCTTCGACGCAGGGTCGCGCCGAGTACTCAATGCATTTTGCGCGTTACGAAGAAGTGCCGCGCTCGGTAGCCGATGAAATTATTGGCAAGGCGCAAGGCGGGAAGTAGCTGCGGAGTTTTCGCGGGCGAGGGCGCCCGCGCCACACGGGTTGATTTTGGTTTTGAGCTAAGAGCTAGGAGCTAACAGCTAGAGGCTAAAAATGGCAAAAGAGAAATTTGAACGCAATAAGCCGCACTGCAACGTGGGCACCATCGGTCACATCGATCATGGCAAGACCACGCTGACGGCGGCCATCACCAAGGTTCTGTCGAAGCACAACCCGAAGATCCAGTTCCGGTCGTTTGACTCGATCGACAACGCGCCGGAAGAAAAAGCGCGCGGAATCACCATCGCAACCGCGCACGTCGAGTATGAGACCGCGAACCGGCACTACGCGCACGTCGATTGCCCGGGCCACGCCGACTACATCAAGAACATGATTACGGGCGCGGCGCAGATGGATGGCGCGATTCTGGTCGTGGCTGCGACTGACGGCCCCATGCCGCAGACGCGCGAGCACGTGCTCTTGGCTCGCCAGGTGGGTGTGCCTTACATCGTAGTAGCGCTTAATAAATGTGACGCGGTCGACGACCCTGAACTGCTCGACCTGGTGGAGCTCGAAGTCCGCGAACTCTTGAAGACCTATCAGTTCCCCGGCGACGATGTTCCGGTGGTGCGACTTTCGGCCTTGGGCGCGCTGAACGGCGAAGCCAAATGGGAGAAGCAGATTGACGAGCTGATGGAAGCGGTCGATAAGAGCGTGCCGCAACCGGCGCGTGAACTCGACAAGCCGTTCCTGATGCCGATTGAAGATATCTTCTCGATCTCGGGTCGCGGCACGGTGGTGACAGGAAGAATCGAGCGCGGCAAAGTGAAAGTGGGCGAGGAAGTTGAAATCGTCGGTTTCCGCGACACTCGCAAAACGGTTGTAACTGGCGTCGAGATGTTCAAGAAGCAGCTCGATGAAGGCATGGCGGGCGACAACGCTGGACTGCTGCTGCGCGGCATTGGCAAAGACGATGTCGAGCGCGGCATGGTTTTGGCGAAGGGCGGATCGATCACGCCGCACACCAAGTTCAAGGCGGAAGTTTACATTCTGACCAAAGAAGAAGGCGGGCGGCATACGCCATTCTTTAAAGGCTATCGTCCGCAGTTTTATTTGAGGACCACGGACGTGACCGGAGTTGCCGAACTGCCATCGGGCACTGAAATGGTGATGCCTGGAGACAATGTGCAACTGGTGATTGAGCTGATCACGCCGGTAGCGATGGAGAAGGGCTTGCGCTTTGCCATCCGCGAAGGCGGACACACGGTGGGCGCGGGCACGATCTCAGAGATTGTGCAGTAGTTAAAAGCGGCTTGCAGCATGCCGCACGCTCTTTCCTTCCGGAGAAGCCGGAAGGGGTCAGGAAACGAAACGTGATAGGAAACGAAAAAATTCGCATTCGGCTGAAGGCATACGATTACCGCGTGCTCGATCAGTCCACAACGGAAATCGTGGCGACGGCGAAACGCACTGGCGCGCAGATTGCCGGGCCGATTCCGCTGCCTACGATGAAAAACAAGTACACGGTGCTGCGTTCGCCGCACGTGGACAAGAAGTCGCGCGAGCAGTTCGAGATTCGTACGCACAAGCGTTTGCTGGACATTTTAGATCCGACGCCGCAGACCGTCGATGCATTGATGAAGCTTGATCTTCCCGCTGGAGTGGATGTGGAGATCAAGGCGTTCGGCAAGGAACATAAATAGCGGCGTTTGCGAGGCGTCCGAGCCTCGCGCCGCTATCCTGAGCGAAGCGAAGGATCTGCAGCAGTCCCGAGAGGACGGAATATACGTAGCCCACGCCGTAAGCCGTGGGTAGCGAGCAGAAAAGTTTCAGGGTCCCTTCAGGGACGACACAAAAGAGCAAGGGCGTAAGCCCGAAGCTCCCCAGCCAATAGCAATGGCCAAGCTGGGACGGAGAAGGAAATGGCAAAGATAGCGGGAATTCTGGGCAAGAAAGTCGGCATGACGCAACTCTTCGATTCGAAGGGCGACGTGCGTCCCGCGACGGTGTTGCAGGCTGGCCCCTGTGTGGTCACCCAGCACAAGTCGCAGGCCAGGGACGGATATGATTCGGCGCAGATCGGGCTGGTCGAGTTCATGAAGGAATCGAAGCTGACCCAGCCCATGCGCGGGCATCTGGCAAAGAATAATGTCCCGCCGGTGAGATTCATTCGCGAAGTGCCGATCGAGGTTGACGGCGACACCGCAGTGAAAGCGGGAGACCGCGTGCTGGTTGAGATTTTCGACGGCGAACGGTTTGTGGATATCGTCGGAGTGAGCAAGGGGAAGGGTTTTCAGGGCGTGGTGAAGCGCCATCATTTCGGCGGCGGACCTAAGTCGCATGGTTCGATGTTTCAGATCACGGGCTCGATCGGTTCGTCGGCGTTTCCGTCGCGCGTGTTCAAGGGTATGAGAATGTCCGGGCACATGGGTCATGAGCGCGTTACGGTTCGCAATCTGCGGATACTGGGCGTCGAGAAAGACGACAACCTGCTCGTCGTGGAAGGCAGCGTGCCCGGGCCGAATGGCGGATACCTGGTAATTATGAAAGCCAAGAAGCCGCCAAGAGAGCGTCGCGGATTTGCCGGATCGGCGACGGTTGACCCATTGAAGGCAGCCAAGAGGGCAGCGAAAAAGGGATAGTGGAACGCGGGCGAGAGCGCCCGCGCCACACGAGAACATCATGGCAACTATTGACATACACGATTTGAGCGGCAAGGCGGTCGGCACGATGGAACTCGCCGACGAAGTCTTTGGCGCGATCAACGAAGATCTGCTCTGGGAAGCGGTGAAGCATTACCGCGCCGGGCAGCGCGCCGGAACTCACGCCACCAAGAACAAGAAACTGGTTTCCGGTGCGGGCAAGAAGCTGTGGAAGCAGAAGGGCACGGGGCGCGCCCGGGTGGGCTCGATCCGCTCGCCGCTGTGGCGGCACGGCGGCACGGTGCATGGCCCGAATCCGCATTCGCACGCGTATGTGTTTCCCCGGAAGAAGCTTCTCGGCGCACTGCGCTCCGCGCTGGCGGCGAAGCTCAATGACGGCAAGCTGATGGTTGTAAACGCGTTCAACGTCGCGGAAGCGAAGAGCAAGGCTTTTCGCGAAGCGCTGGATTCTTTGAAAGTCGACAAGACCGCGTTGCTGGTCGAAGTGGCAAACCATGGCAATCGCAATCTGGTCTTGAGCTCGCGCAATCTCGACGGCGTCGAACTCGTGACCAGCAGCGAAGTGCATCCGTTCCACCTGTTGCGTTATGACCGGGCGATTTTTTCGCAGCCGGCGATCGAGAAGCTGCAAGTCTCGTTGAAGAACTCGGCTTCACGGCGTAATCACGATGCTGCCGATGGCGAAGGCAAGCAGCCGAAGAAGGCGGCGCGGAGTCCGCGCACCCGCAGCAAGAAAGCGGCGGAGGTGGCATAAATGAAATCGGCCTATCAGATTATTCGCAAGCCGGTGATTACCGAGAAAGGCCTCGGCATCAAGGAAAACCAGAACACGCTGGTGTTTCAGGTTGCGCCGAAGGCCACTAAGACCGAAATCAAGGAAGCGGTACAGTCGATTTTTAAAGTCAAGGTGAACTCGGTGCGTACTGCGAATTATCCGGGAAAAGAACGCCGGCGCGGCAAGTTTGCCGGCTATCGCGCGGATTGGAAGAAAGCTTACGTGCGGTTGAAGGCCGGCGAAAAGATGCCGGAGTACGCGCAGAATCTTTAATTATGAAAACCGCTTAAGGCCAGAAATTGTGGTTGAAACTGGAAGGCCTTGCGGCAGCGCGATTCGGCGGCTCATGGCCGAATCGCTTTACGAAAGCTGATTTTATGGCAATCAAGACTTACAGACCGACAACCCAGACGTTGCGCTATCGCACGACGCTGGTTAATGACGATATTACGACCCGGCATCCGCACAAGCCGCTGCTTGAGAAAAAGAACCGTACCGGCGGCCGCCGCAATTCTGGCGACACCACCATGCGTTTCATTGGCGGCGGGCACAAGCGCAAGCTGCGCATCATCGACTTCAAGCGCGACAAGACCGGAATTCCGGCTACCGTGATCAGCATTGAGTACGACCCGAACCGATCGCCGCGCATTGCGCTGCTGGCGTATGCCGACGGCGAGAAGCGTTACATCCTGCAGCCGGAAGGGTTGAAGGTGGGCGCGAAGATCGTCAGCGGTCCGGACGCCGACATTCTGGTGGGCAACGCATTGCCGCTGAAGAATATTCCGCCAGGTACGACCATCCACAATCTTGAGTTGCGTCCCGGCAAAGGCGCGCAGATGGTGCGTTCGGCAGGCGGGCAGGCGCAATTAGTGGCGAAAGAAGGCGAGTATGCCCTGGTGAAATTGCCTTCCGGTGAAACCCGCAAGGTTTCCCAGGATTGCATGGCAACGATCGGGCAGGTCGGCAACATCGACCACGAGAACATCACCATCGGCAAAGCCGGGCGCTCACGCTGGCTGGGTAAGCGGCCGCATAATCGCGGTGTTTCGATGAACCCGGTGGACCATCCGCATGGCGGCGGTGAAGGCAAGACTTCGGGCGGCCGGCATCCGGTCACGCCGTGGGGCCAGCCGACACGGGGATACAAGACGCGCAATAACAAGCGCACCGATAAGTTTATTGTGAGCAGAAGCAAGAAGTAGAAGTGTGTCGCAGGTCGTGCGGCGTTGGCCGTTGGGTTTTGAGTTTGAGCTAAAAGCTAGGAGCTAACAGCTAGAAGCTGAATTTATGGCACGTTCAACAAAAAAAGGGCCGTTTATTGACGGATATCTAGCGTCGCGCATTGAGGGCATGAACTCGCGCAACGAGAAGAAAGTTTTGCGCACCTGGTCGCGGCGCTCAACCGTTATCCCGGAGATGGTGGGACACACCATTGCCGTGCACAACGGAAAGAAATTTATCCCGGTGTACATCACCGAGAACATGGTGGGCCACAAGCTGGGCGAGTTCAGTTTTACCCGCCAGTTCAAAGGCCACTCCATGAAGGCGGCCACTGAAACCACAGCGCGACCGGCGGGAGTGCCCGGCGGTCCGGGAGCGATTACTCCGGCTGCGGCACCGGCGCCAAAGGCATAAGACATGGAATTTCGAGCTCAAACCAATTTCGTCCGGGTGTCTCCGCAGAAGGCGCGCCTGGTTCTGGAACTGATTAAAGGCAAGCGCGTCGAAGATGCGCTGAACACGCTGGCGTTCAACAAGAAACGCATCGCGGCAAAGGTCGAAAAGCTGGTGCGCTCGGCGGTGGAGAACGCTAACTATCTGAGCACGGAAAAGAATGTTGATGTGGATCTCGACAACCTTTACGTGAAGCACGCGGTGGCCAACGACGGTCCGCGCATGAAACGGATTCGTCCAGCGCCGATGGGCAGGGCTTTCCGCTATGTGCGGCGTATTGCTCACATCGAAATTGCTCTAGCCGAGCGTGGCAAGAACGGCGCCGGAGATCTGGCGACGGTTGTGGGAGAAGAACGCCCGGCGGCAAAAACAGCTGCGGGTAAATCAAGGTCGCGCAGCAAGCCGAAAAAGAAAGCTGTAGCCAAGAAATTTGCCGGAAAGAAGACGGCGGGGAAAAGATAGTTGTTGCAGGGAAAGCGAAAAGCAGGTTCCTCGACTCCGCTTCTGATTCGATGTAGCGAATCAGAATGCTCGCTCGGAATGACAGGGTTTGAATTAAGAGGTTTTAGCTGGAAGCTAACAGCTAGGAGCTAAAGGCTGATTTTATGGGACAGAAGGTACATCCTTACGGATTTCGGCTTGGATATACCAAGCCGTGGAAGTCGCGCTGGTTTGTGGAACGCGATTACGACAAGCTGTTGCTTGAAGATGTAAAGCTGAAGGGTGAACTCAAGGACAAGCTGAAGTCGGCGGGCGTGAGCTCAATTGAAGTTGAGCGTCCGGGCAACAAGCTGCGGGTCATCATCAAGACGGCGCGGCCGGGCATCATCATTGGCCGCAAGGGCGCTGAGATCGACAAACTGAAGCAGGACGTGCAGAAACGCACCAACCGCGAGGTGTACATCGACATTCAGGAAGTGCACAAGCCTGAGCTCGATGCGCAACTGGTGTCGGAATCGATTGCGCTGCAGCTCGAAAAGCGCGTCGGCTTCCGCCGCGCCATGCGCAAAGCTGTGGATTCGGCCCTGCGTTTCGGGTGTAAGGGAATCAAGGTTCGCGTAAGCGGACGGTTGAATGGTAATGAAATCGCCCGCTCGGAGTGGTATTTGCAGGGCCGCTTGCCGCTGCACACACTGCGGGCTGACATCGATTACGGCTTTAGCGAAGCCCGCACCACGTACGGCGTGATTGGCGTGAAGTGCTGGATTTATCGCGGCGAAATCCTGCCGACCAAGAAGCGCGAGTCGCAGGCGGTGGGAGCGTTCTAGAAGGCAGAAGTCAGAAGTAAAAATGCAGAAGTAAAGATTTCAATTCTGCATTCTGCATTCTGAATTCTTACTTCAGCATTTGCGAGAGCTTATTTATGTTGATGCCGAAAAAAGTTAAGTACCGCAAGCAGCAGCGCGGACGCATGACCGGAAAGGCCTGGCGTGGAAGCACGCTGTCATTCGGGGACTACGGTTTAAAGGTCCTCGAGCCGGGGTGGATCACCGACCGGCAGATTGAAGCCAGCCGCGTGGCCATGACCCGGTTCATCAAGCGTGGCGGCAAGATCTGGATCCGCTTGTTTCCGGACAAGCCTGTAACCAAGAAGCCGGCTGAAACCCGTATGGGCAAGGGCAAAGGCGCGCCCGATCACTGGGTCGCGGTGGTGAAGCCGGGCAAGATTCTGTTTGAGATGGAAGGCGTAAGCGTGCAGGATGCGACAGAAGCCATGCGTCTGGCGTCGCACAAGCTGCCCTTGAGGACGACATTCGTGAAGCGCGAGGGAGCGCACTGAATCGCTCATCGCTCACCACTTAGAGCTAGGTAGGAATTATGGAAGCAGAGAAGATTCGAAATCTGACGGATGAAGAGTTGCGGCATCAGGAGCAGGAAATGGCCGATCAGCTCTTTAAGCTGAAGTTCCAGTTAAACATGGGACAGACCGAGAGCCTGAAGAAGCTGCGTGGCCTGCGCAAGGACATTGCGCGGGTGAAGACCGTCGCCCGCGAACGCGCGGCGGCCGGGGAGAAGAAGTGATGGCAGCAGCACAAGCAGCCGGACGACGCAAAGAGGTCATCGGCAACGTCGTCTCGAACCGGATGAACAAAACCATCGTGGTGCAGGTGGTGCGCCGCAAGTCGCATCCGCTGTACACCCGCGTGATCTCTAAGGCGAAGAAGTTTTATGCCCATGACGAGAAAAACGAAGCTCACATCGGCGACGTTGTGCGCCTCGAAGAAACGCGGCCGCTTTCGAAGCTCAAACGGTGGAGACTGAAAGAAATTGTCCGTAAAACCGCGCTGGTGCCGGAAGTCGTGGCGGAGCAGAAGTAGCACGGAGAAATTGTTATGACCGTAATGATGCGAAGCATGCTCGAAGTCGCCGATAACAGCGGCGCCCGCAAGCTGCAGATGATCCTGCCGCTGGGCGGCTCGACCGGCCTACGCGCCGGACTGGGCGACGTGATCACCGCCAGCGTCAAGGAAGCGGCGCCCGATGGCCAGACAAAAAAGGGAACCGTGGTGAAGGCCGTCATCGTACGGACGCGTAAAGAGCATCGCCGTCGCGACGGCACCTACATTCGCTTTGACCAGAACGCTGCGGTACTGATCAACGAAACTGGCGAGCCAGTCGGGACGCGCGTCTTCGGCCCGGTTGCCCGCGAACTGCGTGAGAAGAAGTTTTTGAAGATTGTGAGTTTGGCTCCGGAAGTTTTGTAAGGCGGGAATTAGGTTTGATTATGGGAACAGCGACAACAACTGAACACAAACGAGTTGATATTCACCGCAACGACACCGTGCAGGTGTTGAGCGGCCGTGACAAGGGCAAGCAGGGACGTGTCCTGCGCGTGATGCCTGATACCGGCAAAGTTCTGGTTGAGCACGTAATGATGGTCAAGAAGCACTTGCGTCCGACGCAGAAATCGAAGGGCGGCATCGCCGAACAGGAAAGCGCGTTTTCGATTTCGAAAGTGCAACTGGTGTGCCCGAGTTGCGGGCCGGTGCGCATTGGCCATGCGGTGCAGGGAGACCGGAAGGTCCGAGTCTGCAAAAAGTGCGGAACGACGCTGGATAAATAAGAACCGTCGTTGGTCGACGGTCGTTGGTTGTCGGCCAATGCGTTCTGGAACTCAAGGGCTGGTCGGAAGACCGAGGGCTGCAATACTCGCAGCCCCAACGGGGCGGAACATGGTTAGCCCAGCGCGTAAGCCCTGGGTGGGCAAGCAGGTTGACAGAGTCCCGTAGGGACGGCACAAACTCACGATCCGGTACCCAGTCCGAAAAGCGTGAGGATGGAATGAAAAATGGCTAAAGAAAAAAGAGAAAAAAAAGGCGGAGCGCAGCAGGAAGAACAGCGGGCGCCGGAAGTCGCGCGCCACAGCGCGAAAGAAACTCCGCGCCTGAAGGACCGCTTCCGGAAGGAAGTCGCTCCCGTGCTGATGAAGGAATTCGATCTCGACAATCCCATGGCGGTGCCGCATCTTCACAAGATCGTGGTCAACATGGGCGTGGGCGAGGCTACGCAGAACGCGAAGGTGCTTGATCCCGCGGTGAACGAACTCGGCCAGATCACCGGACAGAAGCCGGTGGTGACCCGCGCCAAGAAGTCGATTGCCGCTTTCAAGGTGCGCGAGAACATGCCCATCGGCGCTATGGTTACGCTGCGCGGCGATCGCATGTACGAGTTCTTTGACCGGTTGGTAAGCGTTGTTCTGCCGCGTGTCCGCGACTTCAAGGGAGTTTCGACCAAGTCGTTTGACGGGCGGGGGAACTACACCATTGGATTGCACGACCAGCTGATCTTCCCGGAGATTTCTTACGAGAAAGTGGACAAGCTCAAAGGCATGAACGTCACCATTGTGACCACGGCGCGTGACGATAATCAGGCGCGGTCGCTGTTGAAGCATTTGGGCATGCCGTTCCGGGCGCAGTAAAGCTCAGAATTTAAGACGATAGCGAATGTTTCTAAGGATTGCATGACAACAGCAAAACGAGTTAAGGACGCGAAAATTCAGGAGAAGTTCCAGAAGGCGCGGGACGCCAAACAGCCGCGGCCCAAGTTTTCTACCCGCAAGCACAACCGCTGCAAGATCTGCGGACGCCCGCGTGCATATCTGCGCAAGTTCGGCGTCTGCCGCCTGTGTTTCCGTGGTCTGGCGTTGCGCGGAGAGATTCCTGGAGTTGCGAAGTCGTCCTGGTAAAAGGACCGTTGTCGGTCGTTGGCCGTCCGTCGTCGGCCAAGAGCATATGGCCCAAGCTGAAGAGGTGAAGGGCGAATGACCAACGACGAGATTTTTGAATGTGCAGTTTGGCCCACGGCCGTCCGTGGGCATGGAGAAGCGAAGCGTATGAAGTTGACCGATCCGGTCGCAGACATGCTGACGCGAATTCGCAATGCGATTCGCGCGCGGCACCAGAAGGTAGATGTGCCTGCTTCCAAGCTGAAGCTGGAGATTGCCCGCATTCTGAAAGAAGAGGGCTACGTTTCCAACTTCAAGCCGACGGAAGAGGAAGGCCACAAGGTCATCCGCATTTACCTGAAGTACGACAACAACAACGAAGCTGCCATCTCGAACGTAGAGCGAGTTTCGCGGCCCGGCTGCCGTGTGTATGTGCGCCGGACGGAAATCCCCCGCGTGCTGGGCGGCCTGGGAATCAATATCCTGACGACTCCGCGCGGCGTCATGACGGGCCGGCAGGCGCGCAAGCAAGGTGTCGGAGGCGAACTGCTCTGCGAAGTTTGGTAGGAAACCAGCTTTTAGCTCTTGGCCATTAGCTAAAGGCGGTGAAGCTAAGAGTTAGAAGCAAGCAGCTAAGAGCTTATTTATGTCACGAATTGGAAAAAAGCCGATCGCACTGCCCAAGGGCGTGACGGTCAAAATTGAAGGAAGTACGGTTGCCGTGCAGGGGCCGAAGGGCAAGCTTGACACCACGATTCCCCGTGGCATCAAAGTCGAGCAGCAGGACGGCCATCTGGTGGCCGTACGCGAGAATGATTCCCAGGCCGCCTTGCATGGGTTGACCCGCGCCTTGGTGAACAATGCGGTTGAAGGCGTCACCAAAGGCTGGACGCGGGAACTGGAAATTGTGGGCATTGGCTATCGCGCTGAAATGAAGGGCAAAGGTATGGTCGTGTTCACGCTCGGGTATTCTCATCCCATCGAATATCCGCTGCCGACCGGGGTTGAGGTTGCCGTGGATCCGAAACAAACGCGGTTGAGTGTTACCGGAATCGACCGGCAGAAGGTCGGTCAAGTTGCTGCCGAAATGCGGTCGCTGCGTCCGCCCGATCCGTACAAGAACAAAGGCGTGCGTTACGCAGGCGAGCGCCTGAAGAAGAAAGTTGGAAAGACGGGAGCCAAGTGATCGCGTTCGGCGGGCCCATTCGGCGCTGCGCGAATGCGCAGCTGCTCAGGGCAAGCTAAGTTCTGAGCCCGCCGCGATCATCCCGAGCGAAGTCGAGGGATCTGAAGTTATGCTGAAACTGACATCAAAAAACGTAACCCGCCGCCGGGTGCACAAGCGTATTCGCAAGAAAGTGCTTGGCACTTCAGAGCGACCGCGACTGAATGTATATCGTTCGCTGAACAATATTTATGTGCAGGTAATTGATGATCTGCAGGGCGTGACACTGGTCTCTGCCAACAGCGCCGAAGGAAAGAAAGATTCCCCGACGACTGGGGGTAACCTGGCAGCGGCGAAGACTGTTGGCAAGGCCATAGCTGAGCGCGCTAAAGCGAAGGGTATTAATCAGGTTGTTTTTGATCGCGGCGGATACATTTATCACGGCCGGGTGAAGGCGCTGGCGGATGCCGCGCGTGAAGCAGGACTGAAATTTTAGAACAGTTGCCAGTGGCTAGTGGCCAGTGGCTAGTTAAACCTTTACTAGTTACTTGCTACTAACCACTCGCGAGAGAAGAGAAATCGAGAATGCCAACAGTAGTTAAGAAACTCGACGCCGGCGCTTACCAGTTGAAGGATCAGGTGGTCGCCATCAATCGCGTCACCAAAGTCGTCAAAGGCGGAAAGAACCTTTCTTTCGCCGCCCTCGTGGTCGTCGGAGATCCCTCGGCTGCCGTGGTAGGTTATGGTTCCGGCAAAGCCAAAGAAGTGCCGCAAGCCATCCGCAAAGGGATTGAATCCGCGAAGAAGAACCTGGTGCGCGTAAACCTTACTCAGACCAGCATTCCGCACGCGGTGCTCGGGCGGTTCGGTTCCGGCATGGTTCTGCTGAAGCCGGCGCCTGAAGGGACCGGAGTGATTGCCGGCGGCGCGGTGCGTGCCGTCATGACATCTGCGGGGGTGCAGAACGTGTTGACGAAATCGATCGGCACCACCAATCCGCACAACGTGATTAAGGCAACTTTCGACGCACTTAAGAAGCTGAAGAACCGTGAACTGGTGGCGAGCATGCGTGGCAAGGTAGCGGAGGAACTGTGATGACAGCGAAAAAAGCAGCTCCTGCAGGCGGCACTTTGCGGCTCAAATACGTACGCTCCAAGATTTGCACGCCGGTGACTCACAAGAAGGTTGTCAAAGGATTAGGTTTCACCCGCTTGAATCAGATAATTGAGCGGCCGGACAACGCTGCCATTCGCGGTATGGTGGCGAAGGTGCCGCATTTAGTGGAGATAGTACAGGAGGGTCGCTCTTAGTTTTTAGCCGGACCAATTTCGTTTTGGCCTTTAAGCTAAGAGCTAATGGCTAACAGCTGATTTTATGAATCTTTCAAATGTTCGAGCGCCCAAGAAGGCGTCAGAAAACAAGAAGCGGGTTGGCCGGGGCATGGGCTCAGGCATGGGCAAGACCTCGACCCGTGGGCACAAGGGCCAGCGTTCGCGGAGCGGTTCGCGCATGATGCGCGGTTTTGAAGGCGGCCAGATGCCGCTGCATCGCCGTTTGCCCAAGCGCGGTTTCACCAACATTTTCCGCCAGGAATACAACATTGTGAATCTGGAAAAGCTGGCGGATCTGGGCGAGACCACGATCAATCCTGATGTCCTGCGCAAGGCCGGCGTGATCAGCACCAAGCGTCCGGTAAAAATTCTGGGTGACGGCGAGTTGAAATCGGCGCTCACCGTCTATGCGCATAAGTTTTCCAAGTCCGCGCAGGAAAAGATCACGAAAGCTGGCGGCAAGTTCGAGGTCCTGTAGTAATGTTTGACAAGTTTTCCAATATCTTCCGTATTCCCGACCTGCGCAAGCGCATCTTTTTCACGCTGGCGCTGTTGGCGGTTTACCGTGTTGGCGGGCACATCCCTATCCCGGGCGTGAATTCCGAGCTGTTCAGGCAGTACATCGAACAGAACCGCGGAACTTTGCTGGGATTTGTGGACCTTTTCTCCGGCGGCAATATCCGCCGCATGACGATCTTCGCCCTCGGCATCATGCCATACATCACCTCCTCGATCATTTTGCAGTTGCTCACAGTTGTGTATGAGCCGCTGGCCAAATTGCAGAAGGAAGGCGAACTGGGCCGCAAGAAGATCACCATGTGGACGCGCTACCTGACGCTCGGGTTGAGCGTTGTGCAGTCTTTCGGCATTGCTTACAGCTTGCAGCGCAATGGCGGATTCGTACTGAATCCCGGCATAGGCTTCATCCTGATGACCATTCTTACGCTTACGACGGGTAGCGTGTTCATCATGTGGCTGGGCGAGCAAATTACCGAACGCGGCGTTGGTAATGGCATGTCGCTTTTGATTTTTACCGGAATCGTGGTTGGTTTGCCGCGCGGCGTTTTCGATTTGTGGGAGAAAGCCAAGAACGCGACCTGGGGTCCGCTGACTCCGGTCTTGATGGTTGGTTTGATCGTCATGATGATCGCGGTGGTGGCCTTCATTGTTTATGTGGAGCGCAGCGAGCGACGCATTCCGGTGCAGTATGCCAAACGCATCGTTGGACGCAAGATGATGGGAGGGCAATCCACGCACCTGCCGCTGAAAGTGAATTCCGGCGGCGTGATGCCGGTAATTTTTGCATCTTCGATCGTGACCATTCCTCAGACCATGCTATACGGCCTTCGCGAGAACCGCTGGTTCGGCGATCTGCTGCGATGGCTGGGCTGGGGCGAACCCCTCTACACTGTGCTCTATGCGCTGGGGATCGTTTTCTTCGCGTATTTTTACGTTTCGATCGTCTTCAATCCGAACGAAGTCGCAGATAATATGCGCAAGTACGGCGGATTTATTCCTGGCATCCGTCCGGGCAAGCGGACTGCAGACCATATCAATGAGATCCTGACGCGCATAACGCTGGTGGGCGCGCTGTACCTGATTATCATTTCATTCATTCCTGAATGGATGATTACGGGAATCCATCTGAACCATCTATTTGGTCCGCTGGGCGCGTTTTTTGAGCGCTTGCCCAACTGGGTGCTGAACGGCCTTGGCGTTACGTTTTATTTTGGCGGAACATCATTATTGATTGTGGTCGGCGTTGCCATGGACACGGTGAATCAGGTCGAATCACAGTTGATTATGCGGCACTATGACGGATTTACGCCGCGTAGCGGGCGCGTACGCGGCCGTCGCGGCTGGTAAGGCGGCTGGTAAGTAAGAGCAGTAATCGGTGGGCAGTGATCACTGGTCATTGATCGGGCCATTGAGCATTGATCAGTGCCCACCGACTACTGAATAGGGGCAGTCCTGAAGAGGATTGGCGAGATGTGTCTGTAATCTTGGAACGGGAGCGGCTTGGGGCCAGTTCGATGGCAGAGCAGGTGTTGCGAAACATCGGACCGATTGTGCTGCTTGGACCGCCAGGAGCGGGCAAAGGCACCCAATCGAAGCGGATTACCGAACATTACCGTATCCCTCAGGTTTCGACCGGTGATTTGCTGCGCGAACACGTAAAGCAGGGAACAGCACTGGGGTTGCAGGTGCGCGATCTACTGGCCAAAGGGGAGTTGGTATCAGATCACCTGGTTTGCGACATTGTCGCTTGGCGCCTCAGGGAGCCGGATGGACAGCGCGGATTTATCCTGGACGGGTTTCCGCGTACCGCGACGCAGGCGGTTTGGCTGGATTCGTTTCTGAAGTTTGAGTTCTTTGAAACTGGAAAATGGCAAGGCTGGCTGCCGATTGTCGTCTGTATCAAGGTGGATTATAATAAGTTGTTGCTCCGCATCACTGGGCGACGGACCTGTCCCGCCGATGGGACGATCTACAACATCTATTCCAATCCGCCGCTCGTTGACGAAATCTGCGACAAGGATGGCACCAAGCTGGTCACCCGCGACGATGACCGCGACGAGGTCATTCGCGAACGCTTGGACACCTACGAGCGCCAGACTAAGCCGGTAGCTGAGCATTATCATAAGCTTGGCCGGGTAGTTGAAATCGACGGCGACTTGCCTGTGGATGAAGTCACTGCCTCTATTTTGAGGGTGATTGACCATACTGCAGAAAGCGCCGCAGGAAGCGTCTAGGAATGGCGATTGTTTGCAAATCGCAGGCTGAGATCGAAAAGATGCGGCGCAGCGGTCACATCGTGCGCCAGGTGCTGGACGAACTGCGGACCTTGGTCGCGCCGGGCGTGACCACGATGGATCTGGAAAAGGCGGCGGCTGCCAAGATCAAGGAATTGGGAGCGAAGCCGGCCTTTAAGGGATATTACGGTTATCCCTGCGTGTTGTGTACGTCGGTGAACGAAGAGATTGTGCACGGTATCCCGTCGCCGAAGCGGGTATTGAAAGCTGGCGACATTGTTTCGATTGACTGTGGCGTGGTGCTCGATGGGTATTACGGAGATGCAGCCATCACGGTCGCGGTCGGCGGTTCAGTTTCGCCGGAACGCCAGAAGTTGATGGAAGTGACCGAGCAGTCGCTGTACAAAGCGATCGAACAGGTCAAACTGGGCAATACCATCAGCGACATCGGTGGTGCGGTGCAGGAATTTGTAGAAGCCAACGGCTTCAGCGTGGTGCGTGAGTTTGTGGGTCACGGCATCGGGACCAAGTTGCACGAGGAACCGCAAGTTCCAAATTTCCGTTCGCGCGGCGCGGAAACGCGGTTACGCGAAGGTATGGTGCTGGCAATCGAGCCGATGGTGAATTGCGGCCGTCCTGAGGCGAAAGTTCTCGAGGACAAGTGGACCGCCATCACCGCCGATGGCAGTTCCAGTGCGCACTTTGAGCACTGTGTGGCCGTGACTAAGAATGGGCCGCTGATTTTGACGCAGTGACAGCTTTTAGCCTTTAGCTGTTGGCTTTTAGCTAAAGGCTAAGAGCTGATTTTGAGAGGTGCATGAGCAAAGAAGACGCGATTGAAGTTGAGGCGTCTAGCGGGCGTGAGCGAAGCGTGAGCCCGCTGCCGAAATCCCGAGCGCAGCGAGGGATCTGCAGGAAAGAGAACGTAAGGAGTCGATGAGCAAAGAAGACGCGATTGAAGTGATGGCCACGGTGGTCGAGCCGTTGCCCAATGCCATGTTCAAAGTGGAGATTGCCGAGAGCAAGCACCAGGTGCTGGCGCATGTTTCCGGCAAGATGCGCAAGAATTTCATCCGCATTTTGCCCGGCGATAAGGTCGCAGTCGAGCTCTCGCCCTACGATCTGAATCGCGGACGAATTGTTTATAGATACAAATAACTAGCAACTGACAACTGGAAACTGATTTTATGAAAGTACGAGCATCGGTAAAGAAAATCTGTGACAAGTGCAAGGTCATTCACCGCAGAGGTGTGGTGCGGGTGATCTGCGTGAATTCGAAACACAAACAGCGCCAGGGGTAAAGCAGCTATTAGCTCTTAGCTGATTGCTGGGAATTAGGAGACACATGGCACGAATTGCAGGCGTCGATCTTCCGCGCAACAAGCGGTCGTTCATCGCGCTCACTTACATTTACGGGATCGGGCAGTCGCGCTCGACGCGTATTCTCGCCGAGGCCAACGTGGATCCCATGAAGAAGATCCAGGACTTGGGCGAAGACGAGGTCAACCGCATCCGCCAGGTGATTGAAGGCGAAGGTTTGGTCGAAGGCGATTTGCGCAAGGAGGTTTCAATGAGCATTAAGCGGCTCATTGAAATCGGCTCCTATCGCGGCTTCCGTCACCGCCGTAACCTGCCGGTCCGCGGACAGCGCACGCATACCAACGCCCGCACCCGCAAGGGGCCGCGCAAGGGAACGGTCGCACAGAAGAAGAAGGCGACGGCAAAGACCTAGTTGCCAGTTGCCAGTGGTCAGTTGCCAGTAGGCATGACCGTCGGCATCGGCAAGGATACTGAGAACTGGCCACTGGCCACTGGACACTGAATTTATGGCGAAACCAGCAGCAGCAGGCGGCGCAGCGGCGCCGGAGAAGAAGGGCAAGAAAAAAACCTTCAAGAAGAAGGAACGCAAGCACGTCTCTTTCGGAGTCGTGCACATTCAGGCGTCCTTCAATAACACGATCGTCACCATCTCTGACCAGGCGGGGAACGTCCTGTCGTGGAAGAGTTCGGGTTCGCTCGGCTTCCGCGGATCGCGTAAAGGTACGCCGTTCGCGGCCCAGCAGGCCGCCAGCAACGCCGCCAACATGGCGCGCGATCACGGCGTCCGCACCGTTGAAGTACGGGTTAGCGGGCCAGGGTCGGGCCGCGAGTCGGCGATTCGCGCGCTGCAGGCTGCGGGAATCGAAGTTCGCAGCATTAAAGACGTCACGCCGATTCCGCATAACGGATGCCGTCCGCCGAAAAGACGCAGAGTGTAAGAAAGTTGCCAGTTGCCAGTTGTCAGTGGCTAGTAAAACCAGGGTTCAACTAACAACTAGCCACTAGCCACTGAATTTGTCCAGGAAGAAGGGTTAAGCCAAACCCGTAAACTGGACGGGAAATGAATTAAGGAGAAGAAAACTTGGCGCGTTACAAAGATGCAGTATGCCGTTTATGCCGCCGCGAGGGTATGAAGTTGTTCCTCAAGGGGCCAAAATGTTTTACCGACAAATGTCCGATCGAGAAGCGCAACTTCGCTCCTGGCCAGCACGGTAAGGACCGCAAAGCGAAAGTTGTCGGATACGGCCTGCAGTTGCGCGAGAAACAGAAAGCCAAGCGCATCTACTTCACCCAGGAAGGCCAGTTCCGTAATTACTTTGAGAAGGCCGCCCGCTCCAAAGGCGTGACCGGCGAGTTGCTGTTGCAGCAGCTCGAGCGCCGTCTCGATACGGTGGTTTACCGCATCGGACTTGGTGTGTCGCGCCGTCAGGCGCGGCAGTTGGTGCGCCACGGCCACGTGAACGTGAACGGGCGCAAGGTCAACATTCCGTCGTTCCAGGTAAGCGTCGGCGACGAGATCGTCGTCCGGGAAGCCAGCCGCAAGCTGGCGATTCTTGAGCAGGCAAAAGACTTTGCCGCGCACCAGAACGCGCCTACGTGGCTTGAAATCGATCGCGATAACTTCAAGGGCCGCGTAACCGCGCTGCCTAAACGCGAAGATATTCAACTGCCGGTGAATGAGCAATTGATTGTGGAGCTTTACAGTAAGTGACGCCGATTAGCGAGGCGTCTGAGCCTCGCTGACGTCATCCTGAACGAAGTGAAGGATCTGTTTTGTAATTCGTCGCACGTCCTTGGTCGTTCGTCGTTGGCAACCCACTTGCGCAAGCGAGGATTTGGCCAACGACTGAAGGCCAACGGCCGACGACGGTTTTTTGCTGGTCCATTATTTCGCGCCAGATCAGCCTCTGTTCGCATTGACCTGAGTTGGACCACTCAGCGAGCGCACACTGAGCCGCATGGCCGAAGGAGAAACAAATGCTTTGGAAGGGTTTTCAAAAACCAAAACGCCTCGCAGTTGACACTTCAACTCTCACCGACAAGTACGGCATCTTCTGGGCACAGCCGTTCGAACGCGGCTTCGGCACCACCATCGGCAACGCGCTTCGCCGCGTGTTGCTGAGCTCGATTGAAGGCGCGGCGGTAACTGCCGTGAAGGTTGAAGGTGTTTTGCACGAATTTCAATCGATCCCCGGAGTGGTCGAAGACGCTACCGACATCATCCTGAACCTGAAGCAGGTTCCGTTCAAGCTCAGCGGCGACGCGCCGAAAGCGATTTATCTGCGCGCCGATCAGCCGGGCGTGGTCACCTCCGGAATGATCGAAGCCGATGGCGACGTCGAAGTTCTGGACAAAGACGTTTACATCGCGACCGTCAGCGAGGGCGGACGGCTCGATATGGAAATGCGCCTCAAGCGCGGTCGCGGCTACGTTTCCGCCGATAAGAATTTCGACGAAGACCTCGGCATCGGATTCATTCCGATCGACTCCGTACATTCGCCGGTGCGCAAGTGCAATTACACCGTCGAAGCTGCGCGTCTGGGTCAGATCACCGACTACGACAAGCTGACGCTTGAAGTCTGGACCAACGGCTCGATCATTCCTGCGGACGCGATTGGCCTTGCGGCCAAGCTGCTCAAGGACCACATGAATATCTTCATCAACTTTGAGGAAGATATCGAGACCGGAACCAGCTCTGAAGAGCGCAAGCCCGAGATTAAGAACGAGAACCTGAACCGTTCGGTCGAAGAGCTTGAGCTTTCGGTGCGCAGTTACAACTGTCTGAAGAACGCCAACATTCAGTCGATTGGCGAGTTGGTGCAGAAGACCGAAGCGGAAATGCTGAAGACGAAAAACTTTGGCCGCAAGTCGCTGAACGAGATCAAAGAAATTCTGGGCACCATGGGCTTGAGCCTGGGCATGAAGATTGACGAGCACGGGAACGCTGTCCCCGGCCCGACTTCAAACCAGGTGCTGCCGGCTTCAGCCTACGGTCCGGACGATAACTACTAGTTGCCAGTTGCCAGCGATCGGTGGCCAGTAAACAGGCCATTGCCGCTGGCAATCGGCATGGAATATCGAAGGGGCGGTGTCAACTGCCAGCAACGTTTTGAGATGAACCTCAGGACGAGAACTGGCAACTGACAACTGACCACTGACAACTGAGGTTTTCTCCATGCGTCACAAAGTTGCTGGATACAAACTCGGACGTACCACATCGCACCGCCGCGCGCTGCTGCGGAACATGGTCACGTCGCTCATCATTGAAGAGCGGATTGAAACCACCGTTCCCAAGGCGAAAGCGCTGCGCCCAACCATCGAAAAGATGATCACGCTGGGCAAGCGCGGAGACCTCGCCGCGCGCCGCCAGGCGGCTGCCTACATCATGACCGACGAAGCGATTCGTAAGCTGTTCGATACCATTGGCCCGCGCTTTGGCGATCGCAACGGCGGCTACACGCGCATCGTCCGCACGTCGTGGCAGAAGGGCGATGGCGCTGACAAGGCTTTCATCGAACTGCTCGGCAGCGAGAAGCTCCTCGACGAGAAACGCGAGAAACGCGCCGAAGCCCGCGCCAAGAAAGCCGAAGAGACGCGCAAAGCGATGGACGAAGCCGAAGCTCAGCAGAAGGCCGAAGCCGGCGCGGCCGAGCCAGAGGCAGAAGCCAAGGAAGAGAAAGAGTAGATTCGTCGAAATTGCAGTTCAGCAATATCTGTGTGTGGGTCGGACATTCGTGTCCGACCTTTTTGTTTTGCCGATGGCTTCGACACGTGCCTCATCCTGGCTTCAGCAGCGACTCGCCAGAAATTTATTGCCAGTCGAGTTACTCTGTGTCAGTGTTCCTTGTGAGCAGACCGCCGATCACATTATGGAAAAGATAAAGATTCTGTGCAGTAAACATATTCTAGTCACGGGCGACAAAGAGCGGGAAGACGGTGCACTCCTCGTTGTTGCTGGTGCCAATGAGAAGTTCATCGCCACGATGTCGAGCGTGAACCACGAGCCTGTAAGGTACGAATTCGCATCGATGCGGAGCGGTTGCGACGCCATCGATGACAGATTTGCGGCAATGTTTCCCAACCACGTTTGTGGCGAGGGCTGCCGTAGCTGGCGGAAAATGTCGGCCGACAACGGTACTAGCACGTTGCAGTGATGGCAATATCCACTCTGCAGATGTGGAAGGGGATCAATATGACGCGGATTCTAGTGCTCGTATTCGCGATGTTCAGCACATTGGCGCATGGGCAATTGGGTCAGGCGGCCGGAGCGTACGCGCAAGCACAGCAACAAGATCAGGAACGAAAGCACCAACTGCAGATGCAGCGGGAAGCCGAACAGACTGCGTTAGAGATCGCCCGTATCGAGGCGCAAAACAGAGCTACGCAAGCGTCTCAACCCCAGGCCTTCTTGTGGGAATCAGGGAATGCGTTCTTGCAGGTTTGTGCAACTAGTTTTGATAAGGGTGACGCTCCCAATACGCAGAGTGATGCTGAAATCGTGAACGGTGTCGCTTGCATGAACTTCCTGCGAGGGTTAGACGAAGGCGTTAACTTCGGCATCCAATTTGCGGATGTCAACACGAAACAGCAATCTCCCTTGCCATGGTGCACTCCCGATAACGCGACCTCGGTTCAAGGCGGACGTATTTTGGTGAAGTACATCAGGAGTCATCCCGAGACTTCCAATCAAAGGACCTCCCTCCTTGCCTTATATGCATATCGTGAGGCGTTCCCCTGTCAAGCGAAACAAGCAGCGCCGTAGGCTGCCTGTTGCCCAGAGGGAAGTGTCATCGGATTTTCAACACAACAGTCAGGATGCTAGTAGCAAGAGATGTCATAGACACTGCAAGTCCTACCCAAGCGATCGCGCGCGTTTTGCGGTTGTCCTGTCGGTTCAGAGCAATTAGAGCTTTCTGGAAAATTGGCGAATCAGTAGGCGAGGCTGCAATGTATTGAAGAGCTTCTTCCTCGCTCATTTTTGCCGTGGTCATTGACGAGTATCTCCTTCCCAAAATGTGACCACAGCATCCGGGAAAAAAGCAACAGAATTTGGCTCACCTGATGTGTGGTGTTTTATTTTTCCGGGCGCTAGCGCAACCCTTGTTCTCGTTCAGAAGATTAGTGACACTTTCAAGTAGAGTGTCAGCATGCAACCGAAGAGCGGAACTGAGCCGGGCGGCGCTGGTCCGCCTAGGCTGGATGGATTTCTATCGCAGGACCGAGAACGTGGCCCTCACCTGCCGCCATTTCGGGATTTCGCGCCAGACCTTCTACCGCTGGCGGGGGCGCTATCAACCGCTGGATTTGACCAGCCTGGAAGACCGCAGTCACTGTCCTCAACATCGCCGCCAGCCCACTTGGTCTTTTCCCTTAGAAAGGAAGGTTTTGACTTTGCGGTTGCAGTTTCCCCGCTGGGGCAAGGACAAGCTGGCAGTGCTGCTGCGGGAACAAAAGCTCGCCGTCTCGACCTCTATGGTGGGCCGCATTCTCAGCCGGCTGAAACGAAGCGGCCAGCTGCTGGAGCCGCCCCGCCTGGCCGTGCCCGGATCGCGTCGTCCCCTGCGATCTCGTCCCTACGCCGTGCGCAAACCCAAGCAGTATGCGGTGTCTGAGCCCGGCGATCTGGTTCAAGTCGATACCCTGGACGTGCGTCCGGTGCCTGGGGTGGTGTTCAAACAGTTCACCGCGCGCGATGTGGTGTCCCGCTGGGACGTGATTCAGGCCCACAGCAAGGCCACCGCCGCGCGGCCGCCACCGAGTTCCTCGACACCTTGCAGCACCGCATGCCCTTTCCCATTCGCGCGGTGCAGGTCGACGGCGGAAGCGAGTTCGCCGCCCAGTTCGAACAGGCCTGCCAGCAGCGGGGCCTGCACCTGTTCGTGCTGCCTCCGCGCTCGCCCAAACTCAACGGCGCGGTGGAGCGCGCCAACCGCACTCACACCGAGGAGTTTTACCAAGTCGCGGTTTGCTCGCTCGAAATGAAAAAGCTCAATCGTGAGCTCCGCCAGTGGGAAAGAATCTACAACACCGTCCGGCCTCATCAAGCTCTCGGCTACCTAACTCCCCACCAGTTTCTACGCCAGAACTCATCCCAACGAAAGGAATGAAAGTGTCACTAATCCACTGGACGAGTACAACCCTTTGCCTCATCTCCATTTCTTCTATAAAATCATACGTTTGCTGCCGCGAGTTTTGTAGCCGCAAGCGAGTTTTTCCACTCCAGCCAAAAGCGGTTTGAGTGGGCCACCCAACGATTGAAATTTGCATAACATTGTGAAACTTAACTTCACTGTCATTTCGAGCGCAGCAAGATTGTCCGCTTGCGGACGATGTTGCAGAGTCGAGAAACCTGCTTTTCTGCTGGCACCGGCAAACAGCAGGTTCCTCGACTGCCTTGCAGCATCCGCTTCGCGCATGCCGCAACTTCGCTCGGAATGACCATGTAGTCAGATTTTGCGGGGACGCAAGGCCCAAGTTGAAAAGCACGATTCGAAACGCTAAATGAAAATTCACGAGTATCAGGCCAAGGCGATTCTGAAGAAGTATGGCGTCGCGGTCCCACGCGGCGAGATGGTGGAGAACCGCGAGCAGGCCGAGGCCGCGGCAAAATCTCTATTCAACGAAGGCGCAAACGGCGTCGTCGTCAAAGCGCAGATCCACGCTGGCGGACGCGGCAAAGGCGGCGGCGTAAAGATTGCCAAGTCGGTCGAAGAGGCCGGCGACATTGCCTCGAAGATGCTCGGCATGACGCTGATCACGCACCAGACCGGCCCCGAGGGCAGAGTCGTTCGCCGTCTGCTCGTCGAAGAAACCTTGCCCATCGAGCGTGAGCTTTATTTAGGGATCGTAATCGATCGTTCCGAGGCGAAGCCCGTGTTCATGGCCTCGCAATCCGGCGGCATGGAGATCGAGCAGGTCGCGGAAGAAAATCCTGATGCAATTTTGAAGGAATACATCACGCCAGGCCTCGGCCTTGAAGGTTTCCAGGCACGCAAGCTGGCGTTTCGACTGGGACTCAAACCCGCGCAGATCAATCAGGCCGTGAAGTTCATGACCGGCCTGTACAAGGCCTTCGAGGAGACTGACTCGTCGCTGATGGAGATCAATCCGTTCATTACCGCGAGCGACGGCCGCCTGTTCGCGCTCGACGCCAAGATGAACTTTGACGACAATGCGCTCTTCCGCCATCCGGACTTGAAAGAATTGCGCGACATAACCGAAGAAGATCCGCTCGAAGTCGAGGCCTCGAAGTACAGCCTGAATTACATCAAGCTCGACGGCAACGTCGGCTGCATGGTGAACGGCGCCGGCCTCGCGATGGCGACCATGGACATAATCAAGTACGCGGGCGGCATGCCGGCGAATTTCCTTGACGTGGGCGGCGGCGCCAACGCCGAACAGGTGACACACGCGTTTGAAATCCTACTGAGCGATAAGAATGTGAAGGCGGTGCTGATCAATATTTTCGGGGGCATTCTGCGCGTGGACACGCTGGCGCGCGGTGTGGTCGAAGCCGCGACGAAAACAAAGATTCAGCTTCCGATCGTGCTACGCCTTGAAGGCACGAACGTAGAGCAGGGAAGAGAGATCTTGCAGCAGTCAGGATTGAATTTCATCGTTGCTGAGACAATGAAAGATGCAGCAGAGAAGGTGGTTGCGGCGGCTGGAAATGGGTAGCCCCGGACGCCGCCTTTAGCCTGCCCTCAGCGAAGTCGAAGGGGCCGGGGTGGACGGGCGGAACGACCGTCCATGGAATTTGCTTAAGGAAAATTGGAAATCGCGATGCTGCGCATCGCCGGACGGGTGAGGGCACCCGTCCCTACGTGGCCTAAGCAGATATGAGCATTCTGGTAGATAAATCAACGAAGGTGATCGTCCAGGGCATCACTGGGCGAGAGGGAACATTCCACGCCAAAGCCTGCGCCGAGTACGGCACAAAGATTGTCGGTGGGGTTACTCCCGGCAAGGGCGGCAGCACGCACGAAGGCTGGCCGGTGTTCAACACGGTGCAGGAAGCCGTGGACAAGACCGGCGCCGATGCGTCGGTAATTTTCGTGCCTCCGCCGTTTGCTGCTGACGCCATCATGGAAGCTGCCGATGCCGAGGTCGAGCTGATCATCTGCATCACTGAAGGCATTCCCGTTCTCGATATGGTGCGCGCCTGGGAGTTCCTGCAGACGCGCCGCTCGCGGCTGATCGGCCCGAATTGTCCGGGGATTATTTCCCCCGGCAAGTGCAAGATCGGAATCATGCCGGCACGCATTCACAAAGAAGGAAATGTTGGGATCGTCTCGCGCTCGGGCACGCTGACTTACGAAGCCGTCTATCAATTGACCACCCGCGGCATCGGGCAATCGACGGCGATTGGCATCGGCGGCGATCCGATCGTTGGAACGAATTTCATTGATGCGCTAGACCTGTTCAACCGCGACCCCCAGACCGAGGCCGTTATCATGATTGGCGAGATTGGCGGCAACGCCGAAGAAACGGCGGCGGAATTCGTGAAGACGCGGATGAAGAAGCCGGTGGTCGGCTTCATTGCCGGTCAGACTGCGCCTCCAGGGCGGCGCATGGGACACGCGGGCGCGATCATTTCCGGAGGCCATGGCACGGCGTCAGAGAAGATCAAGGCCATGGAAGCCGCGGGCATTCGCATGTGCAATTCGCCGGCCGACATCGGAGAGACGGTGGCGGCGGCGATTGGAGCGAAGGCCAAAGTTTGAGTGTCTTTGCACAAAAGCTTTTGACCGCAAAGCGCGCTAAGAAAATCCGCAAAGGACGCGAAGAAATTCATCAGTCCTTCGCTTCGCTCAGGATGACAAGTTTTTCAAAGGGAAACTTCGGAGCCGAAGACCAAGAGCCAACGACCGACGACATATCTTATGAAAACTCTTCAACGCACTCTGACCATTGTTAAACCTGACGCAGTCCGCCGCAACGCGATCGGCGACATTATCGAGCAGTTCGAAAAGAATGGTTTCCAGATCATTGCCATGAAGATGCTCGAGATCACCAAGCACCAGGCCGAGCAGTTTTATGCCGTGCATGCGCACAAGGGATTTTTCAATTCCTTGACGGAATTCATGTCCAGCGGGCCGATTGTTGTCCTGGCACTAGAGAAAGAGAATGCCATCGCCGATCTACGCAAGCTGATGGGAGCGACCAATCCCGCCAATGCTGAGGAGGGGACGATCAGGAAGAAGTGGGCGGCGAGTATCGAGCACAATGCAATCCACGGTTCGGATGCGGATGACACTGCGCGCTTTGAACTCAGTTTCTTTTTCGCAGGATACGAGTTAGCGCAGTAAAACGTAACGCGTGGGGACGGGCGCCCTCGCCCGTCCGGTCGAGCGAAGCTCGACGGCCCTACCCCAGCGGATCGAACAAGTTTCCATCCACCCGGTCCGCAACTTTAGGCAAATCTTTTTTCGCGTATTGCAGAAAATGGGGCGCGGCGCGATGTGCCTCCAGCGCGGCATCATCCTGATATTGTTCGTAGATAAAGAACCGCCGTGGCTCAGTGCGGTGCCGGTGGACCTGATACATCGCGCATCCCGGTTCTTTGCGTGATTGTTCGGTAAGCTTCGCAAACAGCGCGGCAACTTCTTCTTCGCGTCCCGTCTTTGCTGTCCATGTCACTGCCAATACGACCATCTCTTACTCTGCTTTCCAGCGCTGAGTGCGCCCTTTAGTCGTCACTGACCGAAATTCTTCGTAAACTCGTCCACGAAAATTGTTTCTTCGCGCCCCGGCCCGGTTGAAACCATTCCGATGCGTGCCCCGCTTTCTTTTTCGACGAAAGCAAGATACTCGCGCGCGGCTTTCGGCAATTTGCCAAATTCAGTTATACCCTTGGTGGCCGTGTGCCATCCTGGCAGCGTCCGGTAAATACATTCGATCTTATCCCAGCCGCTGGCTTCGGCGGGAATTTCGTCCGTCGGTTTTCCGTTGACCTTATACGCCACGCAAACCGGAACTTCCTGCAACTCGTCCAATACGTCGAGCTTGGTTGCGACCAGCCACGCGGTCCCGTTAATCATCCCCGAGTAGCGGAGCAGCGGCAGGTCGAGCCAACCGCAGCGTCGCGGACGCCCCGTAACTGCGCCGAATTCGTTGCCGCGTTTGCGAATATGATCGCCGACAGAATCGAAAAGCTCGGTGGGAAACGGGCCCTCGCCCACGCGTGTGCAATAAGCCTTGGTGATGCCGATCACTGAATCAATCGCAGTCGGCGCGACGCCTGTCCCGATGACCGCGCCTCCGGAGGTCGCGCTCGAAGAGGTGACGAACGGATACGTCCCGTGATCGATGTCAAGCATCGTGCCCTGGGCGCCTTCGAACATCACAGAGTGGCCTTCGGCGATCGCCCAGTTCAGTAACACCGCAGTGTCACAGACAAACGGCGCCAGCTTCCGCGATACTTCGGCATACTCCGCATACATCTTGTCCGGATCAAGCGGCTCAGAATTGAACAGTGCGTGCGCAATCATGTTCTTCTCGCGGCAGGCATTTTCGATGTGCGTCTTCAGCAGATCGAGGTCGAGCAGATCAATCACGCGCAACCCGCGGCGTCCGGCTTTGTCTTCGTATGTCGGTCCAATTCCACGCGAAGTGGTTCCGATCTTCACCCGGCCGGGCGCATTTTCAGATGCCAGCTCGATCATGCGGTGATATGGGAGGATCACGTGGGCGCGGTTGCTGACGAAAAGATTCCCGTCAACTTTGATCCCTGCGTTTCGCAGAGCGGAAACCTCTTTCAGAAATGCAATGGGGTCAAGGACGACGCCGTTGCCAATGACGCTGCGGCAACCTTCGCGAAGCACGCCGCAAGGAACGAGTTGGAGCACGAATTTCTTGCCTGCAATAATGACGGTGTGCCCGGCGTTGTGGCCGCCGGCGTAGCGGGCCACTACCGAGAACTTTTCGGAGAGCACGTCAACAATCTTGCCTTTGCCTTCGTCGCCCCACTGGGCGCCGACAATGACCGCCGTCTTGCCTTTGGCCAACCTGCACTCCTGTTCGTCCGCACTAGAAAATCGGCGGACCATATTTACTTCCCGGTAGTCACAGGCCCGGGTTTTCGCACACCCTCGTCGTCGGCCGAACCGCAAATTGGACAAAATCAGGGATTTACCGCAGCAGAGGTGTACCAAGAATCATAACCTGTGGCAGGGAATCAGCGCCAACGGAATGTTTTCATCCGCACAATCGAAATTCCTCACCGAAGGACATCCAGACATAGCCTGCGATAGGGGTGCCTAGGGAGATCGTATCCCCCGGAGTGGTTCAAGTAATAGTCCAAGAAAACAGGTGGAAGCAAACAGAGTTGGAGCGGCCAGCGGGGTTGGAGTTGCTCGACGATCTGCCAAGGGCTGAGGTTTTGTTTATGAGAGTTGGGACGGACCAGGTTGAAGTAGAGCTGGTAGGTAAAGGCTTTGGCGAGGAAGTCGCCCCGACTGTGGAACGATTCCAGGTCAAAGAACTCATCTTCGACGAGGCGGTGAACGGTTTCCACATCGCTCTGGAAGGTGTGAGCGGCGGGAGGGATGCGAACGTGCTGGCTGTCGCCTAAAGCGGTGGGGAATCCGGTGGGGTGACCGCGACGATCGTGGCCACCGATGAACTCGGAGCCGTTGTCGGTCTGCCAGACCAGATCGCGCAGAGAGATGCCGCAACGATCGAGGTGCTGCTGGATACGGGCGGCAAAGATGGAACTGGCAGCCGCAGAACGGCGCTCGGCAAAAGCCCAGAACAGCAGGCCGCTGCGCACTTCGCGGGCGGTGTATTCGACGGCCGGCAGATCGAAAGCCTGGGCCTGCGGCCAGTAGCGGGGAATATCGTCGAGATCCTTGGTGTCGGCGGAGATCTGCTGAAAGACGCGCCAGGTGGCTTTGATGTGGGCGAGGTCTTGTTTGCGCTGATACTTGCGCGGTCGTTTTTTGAGCAGGCCATGCTGGCGCCAGATGCGTTCCAAGGCACGATGACTGAGAGGAAGGTCGAACTCCCGAATAAGACGACGAGCTCCGAAGGTGAACAGCTGCTGGCGGAGTGCGACGACCTGCTGTTCGATGTCGGCGGGAGTCTTGCCGGGCTGGCGATGAGGGGCGCGAGAAACTTCGATGAGGCCGCGCGGTCCTTGCTGCTGATAACGGCGCAGCCACTTGCGCACAGTGGGAACGGTGGTTTGAAACAAGCGGGCGGTGGGTTTGATGCCGCGTTGTCGAGCCGACTGCACCAAACGCAAGCGATGATTGTAGGCGTCTCTCATCTCGCGAATCAGGACGAAGTAGGCGGTGGACACAGCGGATTGTAGTCCCGGTCGCTGGCCTCCCGGCTTTTGCGGAGCCGTCCGGCCAGCTCCCTAACGCGTTTCTCGCTCAAGCATTTTAACTTCGCTAGGGGGATACGATGTGAGTAGGCTCTACCACACATAGCCTGCGATTGACCTTACCCTTCTCCAGATGCTATAAAAGCTAGTTTTGTGAGAGGTCTGCCGAGGGAGGCTTCTATCTCCCACCTGACGGGCAGACTGCATCAAACGTCCGACGCGGCCAAACTCAGCACCCTTCAATGCGGTGGAAGCGTGTTCGGAATGCGGCAAGGCAGGGTAGTCGTTTTTTGGAGCCCAAATTATTGCCGCGGAGAATCGTCCGAAACCCGTTAATCATTCGAAGGTCATAAATGGAGGAATTCGCCATGCGCAACTGGCCCCGTAGCCTTGCGTCCTGCTGGTCCCGGATGTTGAAGTTTTCATTATTTGCGATCTCAGTTGGTTTCCTAGCCCCTGCTGCGTTGGCTCAGGGCGAGTCGGTCGGCGGCGAAGCCAACCTCAAGCTGCCGGATCTGTCTTCGGTCAGTTTCCTGGGAATCGATGGCCATCGCCTGCTGATGGTGGGCATTCTTTTCTGTATTTTCGGCCTGGGATTTGGCCTGGTGATCTACTCGCGTCTGAAGAACCTTCCGGTTCACCGCTCCATGCGAGAGATCTCGGAGCTCATTTACGAGACTTGCAAGACTTACCTGGTGACACAGGGAAAATTCCTTCTACTGCTATGGGTGTTCATCGCGGTCATCATTCTGCTCTACTTCGGCGTCCTGCTGAAATATGAAGCCGCCCGCGTGATCATTATTTTGGCGTTCAGCGTGGTGGGAATTGCCGGTAGTTACGGGGTGGCGTGGTTCGGGATTCGGGTTAACACCTTTGCCAACTCACGGACGGCATTCGCCAGCCTCGGCGGCAAGCCCTATCCCATTTATCGCATTCCACTTTCCGCCGGCATGAGCATTGGCATGATGCTCATCAGCGTTGAGCTGCTCATCATGCTCTTCATCCTGCTGTTCATTCCTGGAGATTATGCGGGTCCATGTTTCATCGGATTCGCCATCGGCGAGTCTTTGGGAGCGGCTGCATTGCGAATCGCGGGCGGCATCTTCACTAAGATCGCCGACATCGGCTCCGACCTGATGAAAATTGTCTTCAAGATCAAAGAAGACGACGCCCGCAATCCCGGCGTCATCGCTGACTGCACCGGCGACAATGCCGGCGACTCGGTTGGGCCCTCGGCCGACGGCTTTGAGACCTACGGTGTGACCGGCGTCGCACTCATTACTTTCATTCTGCTTGGCGTGAAGAATCCGACGATCCAGGTCGACTTGCTGGTCTGGATTTTCGTCATGCGCATCATGATGCTGGTGGCCAGCGCGGTCGCCTACTTCCTGAATGCTGCCATCGCAAAGGCCCGCTACGCCGGCAAGAATGAGATGAGCTTTGAAGCTCCGCTGACTTCGCTGGTGTGGATTACTTCGGCGGTTTCCATCGGTTTGACCTATCTGATCTCTAACCTCATCATCCCCGATTTGGGCGGCGATGGCACCCAGTGGTGGAAGCTGGCGACGATCATCTCTTGCGGAACCCTGGCAGGCGCGATCATTCCAGAATTGGTGAAAGTGTTTACCTCGGTTGAGTCCCGGCACGTTCGAGAAGTTGTGACCTCGGCCCAGGAAGGCGGGGCGTCGCTTGGAATTCTCTCCGGCTTCGTCGCCGGCAATTTCTCGGGATATTACCTCGGCCTCTCCATGGTCATCCTCATGTCGATCGGCTACTACGTCAGCACTATGGGGCTGGCCGAAGCTGCCACCATGATTGCCGCGCCCGTCTTTGCTTTTGGATTAGTCGCCTTCGGTTTCCTGGGAATGGGGCCGGTGACGATTGCGGTTGATTCTTACGGACCGGTTACCGACAACGCGCAGTCGGTCTACGAACTTTCGCTGATCGAGCAGGTGCCCAACATCCAATCTGAACTCAAAAAGGATTTCAACGTGGATGCGAATTTCGAGCGGGCCAAGCATTTGCTCGAAGCCAACGACGGCGCCGGCAACACCTTCAAAGCCACTGCGAAACCGGTCTTAATTGGAACCGCTGTGGTCGGCGCGACCACGATGATTTTCTCCATCATCATGGCGTTGACGAATGGCCTCCAGGTCAATGTTGACAAGTTGTCGCTGCTGCACGCGCCGTTCGTGCTCGGTCTGATTACTGGCGGCGCCATTATTTATTGGTTCACCGGAGCGTCAACCCAGGCCGTGACCACAGGAGCTTATCGCGCGGTCGAATTCATCAAAGCCAACATTCGCCTTGAAGGGGTCGAGAAAGCCTCGGTTGCCGATAGCAAGAAAGTTGTTCAGATATGCACGCAATATGCACAAAAGGGCATGCTCAACATCTTTTTGGCTGTGTTCTTTGCGACGTTGTCATTCGCTTTCGTCGAGCCCTTTTACTTCATCGGATATTTGATTTCCATCGCGATCTTCGGCTTGTATCAGGCGATTTTTATGGCTAACGCCGGCGGCGCCTGGGACAATGCGAAAAAAATCGTCGAAGTCGATTTGAAGCAGAAAGGAACGCCCCTGCATGACGCGACGGTCATCGGCGACACGGTAGGAGATCCGTTCAAGGATACGTCGTCAGTAGCGCTGAATCCGGTCATCAAGTTCACAACCCTGTTCGGACTTCTAGCGGTGGAACTTGCCGTCGAACTCACCGCGAAGAATGCGCCGTTGACTCACGGCCTGGCGTTGCTGTTCTTCCTGGTCTCGTTCTTCTTTGTGTATCGCTCTTTCTACGGCATGCGCATTGGTACTGAAATTAAGCGCCAGGAAGCTCGCGCCGCTGCCGACTAGGCTGAAGACCAGCATGTGGGGCCTTTCTGATTCCAGCATGTGAACGTACTGAGCGTGCCCCATCCTTCCCCGATGTTGGGAAGGGTGGGGCGGGTTTCTCGAGTGATGTGCTGAAGCTCCTACCTTACGGCTTCAGCGCCCTGACATACAGCACCAACTGCCATCGCTGCAATTCGGGCAGTTTGCTGAATGCAGGCATTCCGCGGCTGGAGTTTCCATTAGTAATTTTCCAGAACAGAGTGCCGTCGCTTTGTTGCTGCACCGCCGGCAAATGGAAGTCAGCCGAGTGCTTTTTTCCCATGCCCGATCCGTCGGGTTGATGACACTCCGCGCAGTTGCGCAGGAAAAGTTTACGGCCTCCGGCGGCGGCGGCTGGTCTGGTTGCCAGCGGATTTACCCGCGCAGCCGCCTCATCTGGCACGCGCCAGTGTGGGTCTTGCTGATATCCGGGATTCTGCCCGAGAGCTATTACCGAGGCCAGGCATGCGAACATGAGTGTGAGCCGCTTCATTGCTTTCTCCCGAACAGCCTGCCGATTTGTGCGCCGACGCCCTGAAATTCATACGCGTATCCGACGCGAATCAGCACCGAATTGCTCCCATGGGTCAACCCAAAGCCGGGGGAAAAGCGCAGGGTTGAGTTGTCGCTGACCGTCCAGGAGATTACCGGCGCAATGTAGTGTGCAGTGTCATGAATGCCGAATTCCAGCGTACTGCCGAGTCCGCCGTACATTTCCACTCCTGCGATGAAGTTTTCGCGGCAGAACCGGCATTCATTTCCGGACGCAAGCGTTGCCAGTGGCCGCGCTACGCCGAACGAATATCCGAATTCCACGCCTTCCGACTGCGAGAAGTTCTTCGCGGCGATGAAATTCTCGGAGATGTTCCAGTCGTGGTAGTCGCTGGAGAGAATCAGTTTGGTTTCGAGCTCATGGCCGTGCTCACTCGTTAACAATGCATTGCGCGAGGTCAGATCCGGGCCTCCGCCTTCGATTTCCTTCTGAATGCGGCTGGCTTCGTTCAGGCTCTCGTACTCGAGGTACAGCACGGGATTGATCCAGTGCTCGCGAGCCAGGGGTTTGTAGCGATTTTCAATTCGCCAACCAGTGAAGACAGTGCTGTCGCCCGGCGACGACTGGCCTTCCAAATAGAGTTCCGACGTCCATAGCGCGGTCACTCCATATTCCAATTCCATGTAGGGAGCGACGTAGAGTTGCTGCCCCGAGCGGGGAACGCCGGTCGTGCTCGATATTTCGAAATCCAGATTTCCCGGCTCCTCCATGTGATGGGTATAGGTCACAAAAAATGGGCTCTCTTGCGTCCGCGCGGGTACGGCAGCTAGGCAAGCCAAGGCTAGAAACAAAGTTTTGTGATACTTAGCCATAGTTAGTTAATTGCAACTGAGTTGCAATATCGGAAGCAGCAACCATCGTAAGTTGGTTGAAAGCGATGCGTCAAGACGCCTGCGAATTTTGTGTTTCAGGCGGAATGCAACGACTTGCAACAGTTATTCGGGAGAATTTGTGCGGCAATCCCCACAGTAACCACCCACTTCCAGGCGGCTGACAATGATGTGGAAGCGGCAGTCGCGTTGGATCTGTCCTTTGAGGCGGTCGAAGAGATCGCTTTCAAATTCCATGATCTTGCCACAACGAAGGCACGCCATGTGGATGTGATCGCGCTGCGGGCGCCGCTCGTAGAAGTGCTTCTCGCCCTGCATGTGCATGAGATCGAGTTCGTCAACCAGTCCGTGGCGCTTCAGCAGCTTCAGGGTGCGGTAAACGGTAACTCGATCGATCGCGGGATCAAGCTTCCGGGCATGGCGCAAGATCTGTGCGGCATCAAGATGCTGCTTGGCGTTTTCGACCACGCCAAGAATTGTGCGACGCTGCCGAGTCAAGCGAAGGCCGCGTGAAGCCAGTGCAGCCTGCAATCGTCCTGGGGCCTCAGTTGCCGGAAGGGGCATATATTTCTCGGTCCTGATGAAACTCGGTTGCAACAGGATAGAGCAAAGGCCCGGCAAAATGCAATCACTTGTAGAAAGTAAGAAGCCAGAAGTCGGAAGTCAAAAGTGAGAAGTGAGAAGTCAGAGAAGTGTGAAGGCAAGAATCACTTCTTACTTCTGCATTCTGACTTCGTCAGTCGCTGCCCCGCATCTTCGTCTTGACGCTGCGCGCGAGTTTTTCGATCTCGTCGGCTTTCTTGATCACATCAAGGGAGAGGATGTTCTCGTTCGTCTTGCCCACATAGTCGTTCAGTTCGGTGGAAAGCTTGAGCAGTTTGGCTGCATCACGCTTCAGTTCCGTCTGGCGTTGCTGGTTGGCCTCTTTCTCCATGCGCTTTTGCATCTCTGCAGGGATGCCGCGCTCAGTTTCTGGAGACTGTCCCCCCTGCATGCCCGGAGGTGGTGCGATTTCGGGTAAGGGAGGCTGCTGTTGCGCCGGTACTGCTTGCCAAGTGAACAAAAATAGAAGAAAAACTATCCAGTGTCGTTTTAGCCGCACGGTGGACCTCGTTTTCGGAATTATATCCGCCGCGTCCAGTGCTCTGACCGGTTGCTATAATCAGGCACTCCAATGTTCCTTTCGATCCAGGCGAAACTCACCCCTGAAGCTGCTGATTTACCAACACTCCTGCAAGGTTGGCGACAGGACACGATCGAATTTTTACGCCATGACGCACCCAAAATCGCGCTGGTCGTTCTGGGTGCATACACCCTGATCAGGGTGTTGCGCGTAATTGCAAGCAAGAGCACTGACCTGCAAATCCGGAAACTGCCGCCGGGAATTCGGGTGCAACAGGTGCGGACGGTAGCCGGAGTGCTTACCAGCGTTGGAGTCTTTGTCATTTACTTCGTTGCTCTGCTAATGGTGCTTGGGCAGTTAGGGCTGAATCTTGCCCCGATGCTTGCGAGCGCCGGAATTGCCGGCTTGGCCATCGGCTTTGGCGCGCAGACTCTTGTCCACGACTTTCTCAATGGTTTTTTTATTCTGCTCGAAAACCAATACGACATCGGCGATACGGTCCGCATTGCCGGCGTGAAGGGCGCAGTGGAGCGCATGAGCCTGCGCACGACCATATTGCGCGATGAGGACGGCACCCTGCACACTGTGCCGAACAGCGCTATACAGATTGTCTCGAATACCACACGCGACTGGTCGCAGCTCGCCTTGAAGGTCACGGTAGCTTACAGCGAACCCAGCGACAAAATTGTGTCATTGCTGAACCAGATTGGAAGCGATCTGCGAAACGACGCCAGATTTGCGCAGGACATTGTTAGCGACATTGACGTCCCCGGCATTGATCGCGTGGGCAACGGCGAAGCCGAATATTTGGTGCTGATTAAGACGCGCCCGAACAAGCAGTACGCGGTGAGCCGCGAAATGCGCCGACGCATCAAGGAAGTTTTTGAGAAGAACAACGTGCAGGCCGCCAGCCCGGGACGAATTTACGTGATGGACACGGGGGCGCCAAAGGCATTGTGATGCGATTTCAGATTATTGATTTGCGATTGCAGATTTGTTTTAAGACCCTGGAGGAAAATCTGAGCTTTACAATCTACGATTCCACAATCCACTCTTACTTCTGGCACTGCGGGCAGTAGTGGCTGCTTCGTCCCGCGATCACGACGCGCTTGATCGGGGTCTTGCAGACGAGGCACGGCTTGCCCTCTCGTCCGTAAACCCGGTGTCGCAGTTGGAAATAGCCTTCATCGCCGTCGGCGTCCACATAGTCTGAAATGCTTGAACCTCCAAGGCGGATTGCCTCCTGTAGTACCCGTCGCAGACCCTTATGTAACAGGACGAGTTCACTTCGCGTCAGCGAAGCCGCGCGCCTTCGAGGGCGAACCTTGGCTCGGAAAAGAGATTCATCGGCGTAAATGTTTCCCACGCCACTCAACAATTTTTGATTCAGAAGCGCGCTCTTGATCGGAGTCTTGCGGCCGCGAAATAGTTTCGCGAAATCTTCCTGTGCAATTTGCAGCGGCTCCTTGCCCGGCGCCTCAAATCTTTCGATCACGCTGAGCCGGCCAAAGCGCCGGGGATCCACAAAACGCAGTTCGCGGCCCGACACCAGGCCTACCACGGCATGGGTATGCTTCTGGCGCTCCGAATCTGGCGTGCAGACCAGCATGCTACCTGTCATCCCGAGGTGAACGATCCACTGCGCCTGCTGGCCATTGCTCGAATTCCCGATTGGTGCGAGGTCAAAAACAATGTGTTTGCCGACCCGGCGCACGCTCGTGATTCTCTTCGATTGCAATGCCGATGCGATTTCCGCCGCGGATGACTTAAGCGGCTCTGGCTTGGACCCCAGCCACACCGATTCGATCACGTCGCCGGCGACGCGCTTGTCGAGTCCACGCGCAATGGTTTCAACCTCAGGAAGTTCAGGCATTTAATTTTCGCGGAATTTTTGATGCGAGCTCTTTAGATTACAGAGTTGGTAATTGGGATTCGGCGCTCTGATCCTATTGCGGAGTACGCAACTGGCCCGAGACACTTAGTATCTCTCTTGCCGCTCGCTTGCCACTGGCGATGGCGCCGTGCACCGTGCCGTTATGGCCGGATGTGTCGGTGGCTTCTCCCGCGAAAAACAGGGTCTCGCCAACCGGAGCGCCGAGAGTTCTCTGGCAGCCTTCGCCTCCGGCTCTCACGTAGCTGTAAGCGCCTTGTGAGAAGGGGTCCGAATCCCAGTCGTGGAAGTACGCGGACGCCAGTTCAGATTGCAATTCCGCGTTTTCCAGGCCGAGAAGGCCAGCCAGTGTTTCCATCGCCTTCTGCACAATTCGGCCCTCGCTCATGCCCCGCAGATTTTCAGCCGAAGCGGCAGGGGACCATCCGGTGATCATCGGCACGGGATCAGGCATTTGCGTCCACCATGTCGGAAAAAGCTTGTCGTCGGAGAAAAGAAAGCTCATGCCGGCGAGAGTCTTTCCATCAACTGCGATGTCCTCCCACACCGGGCCGCGGAAGCAAAGTGTGACTCGCACCACATTCCCCATCGCGAGTTTTTCAAGAGAGAGCGCCTTTTCTATTGGCAATGGCGGATCAAAGTGAATCCCATCGCCTGGTGTCGCGGCTTGCAGAACCCCGAGCGGAAACGTGATCAGCGCGCGGGGAGCAACAAAGGTGGCGTCCCCACGTCCCGACGTACCGCTCACCTCAACCGACCCGCCATTCCGGCGGACCCCTTGAACTCTTGTGCCGAGATGAATCGGGACTTGCCGCGACGCCAGTTCGTCTGTAAGAAGTTTCAGAAACGTCTGGTAACCGCCGGAAACATGGAATGCGCGGTCCCCCTGAATTTGCTCTTCCGCTTCGCGGCCATGCACTAGCCAGTGCACGCTGACCTGAGCGGGATCAGCGGCGTTGAATCCGCTCACGTAAGCAATGGCGCGTTGCTTGGCTTCTTGGTGATCGCTCTGCGGGAAACCTTGGGCCAGAAAATCTAGAAATGACTGATCGGGCGAGCGGTCATCCATCTTGCTGAGAATCTGTTCGACTTCGCGAAAGAATCGGCAAGGCTCAAGTTTGCCGTTCGTGGAGCACCAGAAGTCACCTTCGACTTCAGTCACATTAAGATCATGTTCTTGCAGCGGCAGCCAGATTTCGGGCGCGAGCCCGTGAACAAATTCTGCCCCCAGGTCAACGGCGTGATTCAAAGTTGGATCGAACTGCGTGAATACACGACCACCAATGCGTTCGCGTCCTTCGATAATCTCAACGCGAAGCCCAGCCCGCGAGAGATCCAATGCGCCAGAAAGTCCGGCGACGCCGGCGCCAAGAATGAGGACGTCAGGGGGCATGAGTTTGGGCGTGTTTTAAGGCTAAAAGTCAAAGTCCCACCCTATCGCAAAGACCGCGACAAGGGTGGGGTACCCATTCTGAGATAGGAAATGCCGCAAAACTTCTCTAATTATCGTGCGGCCAGCGCTGGTTCGAGTTTCCCCGACTTAAATGCTTCGTAACGTTTGTTGACCTCTTCCCAATTGACCACGTTCCACCATGCGGCAAGGTATTCAGGTCGGCGATTGTTGTATTTCAGATAGTAGGCGTGCTCCCAAACGTCGTTGCCGAGAATGGGGAACAACCCCTGGGAGATGGGATTGTCCTGGTTCGGCGTGCTCATGATTTGCACGTCGCCGCCGGGCTTGCCCGCTAACCAGGCCCATCCGCTGCCGAATTGCTTCACGCCGGCATCGTTGAACTTGGTCTTGAAGTCATTAAAGTTGCCAAAGCTTTTCCTGATCACGTCAGCGATTGCTCCGGTGGGGTCGCCGCCACCCTGCGGCTTCATGATCTTCCAGAACATGGCGTGATTGACGTGGCCACCGGCATTATTGCGAACTGCGGCACGGATGTCTTCGGGAATCGAATTCAGGTCCCGAATCAAGTCCTCTGCGCTTTTCGACCCAAGGTTCGGGTGCTTCTCGATCGCGGCATTCAGATTCTTCACATATGCGCCATGATGCATATCGTGATGCAATTTCATCGTCTGCGTGTCGATCACAGGCTCGAGGGCAGCATAGTCATACGGCAAGGGGGGTAGTTCGTAGGCCATTATTTTCCTCCAAATGGAATGATGATGACTTCGGAGTCAACGATTCAGTGGTTAGTGGCTAGTTGTTAGTTGCTAGTCAGGCGGATATACCAGTGACTAACGGCTAGCTTGCAACGCTTCTATTGTCCCGCAATTCGCTAGGCTTTGCACGAAGCTGAAGATTAAGTAATCGAGAAACCCTGATTGGAAGGTAAAATTCCGCCATGGTGAGAACCCGAACCACCATACTCCTCCTAACCTTCTGCTTGCCGCAGTCTACTGCCGCCCAATCCGGGCCACCCGAAGATGCGGGAATGCGGTCCGGCCATGCCGCAGATGCCGACTTGAAGATGACGATCATTGGGACGGGAAACTTCGAAGCGGCCATCACATGGCTTTCAGAATTTACGAAGATTTAGATGGTTCTGAAGGAGAAGTGACATACGCAACCTTGCCTTCAGTCGAGGATGCACGACGGCAACTTGAGGAGTGGGTCAAACTAGCAAAGAGAATTACCAGCAGAGAACTCGACAAGAAGAAAGGCGCGAAGTTGGTTGCAGATCGCATACTGGGTTCAAGAGAACTGATACCAAAAGATCCGACGAAAACGCCGAAAGCGACGGAGTACTTGATTATCAGGCGCGATGACCTTAACTGCTACTTCATTGAGTCGACATCCTTGTCGACGGCGACGAAAATTGAAGACCTAATTGACTAACGCGCGATTGCCTTCACTTGCCCGCGCGTACAACACCCTCCGTAACCTGCCGGACTTCGGTAACTCCGTGCGATAGTCACTATTACCAGCTAGTCGCCGCAACGCGCGGGAAAATAAACTTAAGGAAGGCTCCGATGCTGCACTCGACCGACAACGCTCCTAAAACGCAATTCACACCCTCAACCCTGAACCCGGTCACCCCGGTGAAGACCGTGGCTTCGCCGATCGAGCAGGCCACCATCGGACGCACGCTGGTGATCAAAGGCGAAGTCAGCGGTAGCGAGTCGCTTTATGTTGACGGCCGCATCGAAGGCACCATTACATTCAAAGATCATCGTGTGACCGTCGGGCGCAACGGCGTTGTTACCGCCAACATTGCCGCGCGTGAGGTTGTCATCATGGGCAAAGTCACCGGCAACGTGGAATGCAGCGACCGCGTGGATATCCGCAGCGAAGGTTCGCTGACCGGCGACGTCGTCAGCCAGCGCATCAGCGTGGAAGATGGCGCTATGCTGCGCGGCAGCGTGCAGTTGACGCCTTCCGAGCAGAAGAAAGATTCGTCTCAGGAATCGCCGAAGTCACACGCGGCGGCGGCAGGGAAGAGCAATTAGTTGCTAGTTGCTAGTGGTTAGTTGCTAGTTCAAGCACTCGCGCTGGTCGCATGAATCGGAGATCGTGGGCAGAAGGATTTTTCTTCTGCCCTTTTTCTTTCCTGAAATGGGAAACTAGCGGAACTTTCCGGCGATTCCTGTATCACCGGAGAATATCCGCGTATAAAATCCCCAATCGCGGGTACGCACAGCATGCGAGGACAATCCTACCAAGATCTTGTCGGATGGCAGAAGAGCATGACATTGGTAGGCGAGATTTATCGCCATACACAGCACTTCCCGGCGAACGAAGTTTATGGTCTCACCAGCCAACTCCGACGCGCGGCAGTATCCATTCCGAGCAACATTGCGGAAGGACAAGGTCGTCTTAGTCCCGGGGAATTCAAGCAATTCTTGGACCATGCCCGTGGCTCGGTATTCGAAGTCGAGACTCAATTACTGATTGCAAAAAGTCTCGGGTATCTGAGCGATCAAAGTAATCGAGACCTAATCAGTCAGGCTCAAGAAGTCGGCCGTATCCTCAGCGGTCTGCTCGCTTCGCTCGGATACTCAAGAACGAGGAACTAACAACTAGCAACTAACAACTAACAACTAACAACTAGCACCTCTTCACTTCTTCTCTTCCGGCTTCAACTCCAGCGAGGCCGAGTTCATGCAGTAGCGCATCCCAGTCGGCCGTGGACCATCAGGAAAGACGTGGCCCAGATGAGCTTCGCAGCGGGAGCAACGGACCTCTGTCCGGCGCATGCCGTAGGCAGTGTCGCTATGTTCTTCCACGGCTCCTTCTTCCAATGGCTTGTAGAAACTGGGCCAGCCCGTCCCGGAATCAAACTTCGTATCTGAACTGAACAGAGGCTGCCCGCACGCGGCGCAGGTGTACGTGCCGGGGTCTTTTGTCTTGTAGTATTTGCCGGTAAACGCCGGCTCTGTGCCGGCGTTCCGCATAACTTGATACTGCTCTGGCGTCAGTTCCTTCTTCCATTCTTCTTCGGATTTCTTAATTTTTTCAGTCATAAGATTGAGCTCTCAGCTATTAGCTTTTGGCTCTTAGCTTAACCCAAATCGGTGGTGTGCAATTCGAGGCGAAGGCCAAATCTGCAGCTGTCAATTAGGCTCGCAAACGTCTCGAAAGTGACAGAATTGGCAAGAGAGCAACTCGGCGAAGAGAAAAACTTGACTTCGCCTTATATTCGCCTAAAATACGTGAATGGCAATCACAAGGCGTCAGCGCGAAGTTTACGACTTCATAGCCGATTTCGTGCAGCGAAACCAGTATTCGCCGTCGTTTGAAGAAATTGGCTCGGGCCTGGGCCTGAGTTCGCTCGCGACGGTGCACAAGCACATCACCAATCTTGAGAAAAAGGGCCTGCTCAACCGCGACTACAACCGGAGCCGCTCGATTGACCTGTTGCCGCCCAAGGGCCGGCTGAAGCAGGCGATGTCGGTGAATACCGGCATGGTGCTGCCGCTGCTGGGGCGCATTGCTGCCGGACAGCCGATAGAAGCCATCGAGCGACCCGAGACTATTTCACTCGCCGACTTTGTGCGCTCGAAAGAAGTGTTCGTGCTCGAAGTGCGCGGCGACTCCATGCAGGACGAGCACATTCTAAGTGGCGACTACGTTCTGGTAGAGAAGAGCAAAACCGCACACAACGGGGAAATCGTGGTCGCGCTAGTCGATGGCACCGACGCAACTCTCAAGCGCTTTTATCGCGAAGGCGACAAAATCCGGCTCCAACCGTCAAACGCAAAAATGAAGCCGATCATCGTCCCCGCCGCGAACGTGGAAATTCAAGGAAGAGTGATTGGGGTGTTGAGGAAGTATTAGTTTGAGGGCGCGGATTCCCAGTTTGGGACTCGTTGCAAATTAAAACGGAATTCTGCGTCGATAGTCCGTCAAGGCCCGTTACAATCTCTGCGTCAGGCACTGTTTGGAGGGTGTTGCCAGTGGGTACTGGACGATGTCTGCAAAACATTCGAGTGGCTTTCAGCCATTACGGTTCGACTCCGTCGCTCTCCGCAGTCACTCGACGAAAAGCTTGACAATGTGGTCGGGCGGTCTATGATTAAAGCTGCAGACATCGTCCAGCACCAAGTTTCCAGCCCCGACAAAATCGGGGCTGTTTCATTTTTCCTCAACGATGTCATTCCGAGTTGCTTTAGCTACGAGGAACCTGCTTTTCCATTGAAACTCCCCGTTATTTCCACAGGCAACAGGCCAAGTTCGCGCGATATCGCTACTACGTTTACGTCATGGCGAGTAAAAGTCGCGTGCTTTACGTCGGAGTGAGCGGTGGCCTTTTGACGCGCGTGTTGCGTCACAAAGAGGCGAAGGCGCGTCCTTCACTCGAAGATACAGAGTGCATCGCCTTGTCTGGGTTCAGACATTTGAGTCGGTCGGCCATGCGATCGCGCGAGAGACCGAGATCAAGGCCTGGCGGCGCGAGAAAAAAATTGCGCTGATCGTCGAAGATAATCCGACCTGGGAGGGCCTCGCCGCGGAGTGGGGTAAGCAGGTAGATCTGGTTTATCGACCACGGGTCTGAACAAGCAATCAACGAAAAACAGGTTCCTCACGGCTGAAGCCCGTTCGGAATGACAGATTTTTATTGAGTGGGCAAATGTGTGTGAACACTCTTGCCAACCGTGACGATTGTGCGCCGTGCTCCCCGCTGCGATACACTGGCCAATCGTTCACTCAATTCCGGAGAAATTCATGCTTCCGTCCCGCCGCTTGACCGCAGTTCTTGTGCTGGTTTGCGCTTCCACTTTGGCCGCTGCCCAACAGCTATCCGATCCGGCAACCGAGCGCAAAATCGACGACCTGCTCAAGCAGATGACGCTCGATGAGAAAGTCGGTCAGTTAACGCAGTTTGCGGGGAAGAACCCGCACAACCTTGAAATGGTCAAGCAGGGCAAGGTGGGATCGCTGCTGGGAGTGCTTGGCGCGCAGGATGCGAATGAAGCGCAGCGCGCGGCTGTTGAAAATTCACGCCTGAAAATTCCTTTGATTCTCGGCTACGACGTGATTCACGGCTATCGCACGGTGTTTCCGGTCCCGCTGGCGAGCGCCGGCAGTTTCGACATGCCGCTGATCGAGCAAGCGGAGCGCGTTGCCGCAAAGGAATCGACGGCGGCCGGCGTTAAGTGGGTTTTTGCGCCGATGGTTGACGTGGCGCGCGATCCGCGCTGGGGACGCATTGTCGAAGGCGCCGGAGAGGATCCGTATCTTGGGTCCATGATCGCTGCCGCCAAAGTGCGCGGATTCCAGGGCAAGAGTATTGCTGATCCTGACAGTGTGGTCGCGTGCGTCAAGCACTACGTGGCTTATGGCGCGGTCGAAGGCGGCCGCGACTACAATACGGTTGATATTTCCGAGCAGTTGTTACGCGAAGTGTATCTGCCGCCATTCCACGCGGCGGTAGATGCTGGCGTGGGCACGTTGATGTCGGCATTCCAGGACCTGAACGGCGTGCCCGCTACGGCGAATCACCACACCCTTACGGACATTCTGCGCAACGAATGGAAATTCGATGGGTTCGTGGTGAGTGATTGGGGTGCGACACATGAACTGATCGCGCACGGCACTGCTGCTAATGACGCGCAAGCGGCGCTCGAGTCGTTGTCTGCCGGCATTGATATGGACATGGTGGACGGGGTTTACATCAATAACATCCCTGAGTTGGTGAATTCGAACAAGCTGCCAATTGCCGTAGTGGACGAAGCCGTGCGCCGGGTGTTGCGGGTGAAGTTCAAAGCCGGACTGTTTGAACATCCTTATGCCGATGTCAATCGCGAGAAGACCGACATCCTGACGCCGGAAAACCGGGAAGTGGCGCGCAAGCTCGCAATGGAGTCGTTGGTCCTGCTGCAAAACAAGAACGACGTCCTGCCGCTGAACCGCAAGCAGACTATCGCCGTAATCGGCCCACTGGCGAACGACAAGTCATCGCAGCTGGGGCCGTGGGCAGGGAATGGTCAAGCCGCAGACGCCGTCACACCGCTCGCGGCGTTTCGCCAGAAAATGGGAAGCAATCATGTTCTCTACGCCAAAGGCGTAGATATTCCTCCATTCGAGAGCGGATTGGCGGCAGGAGTTGCTGCGCCGGCGCCGCCTTCAGCCACAGGAGTCAAGAATGTTGATACGGAAAGCAGGCCAGCCAGCATCCCCGAAGCAGTAGAGGCGGCCAACAAGGCTGACGTTGTAGTGCTGTTTGTTGGCGAGCTGGCGGGCATGACAGGCGAGGCAAGTTCGCGTTCGACGCTGGACTTGCCTGGCGACCAGATGAAATTGATCGACGCGGTCTTGGCAACGAAAAAGCCTGTGGTGCTGGTGCTGGAGAGCGGGCGGCCGCTCGACATCCGCTGGGCCCCGGACAAAGCTTCGGCGATTGTGCAGGCGTGGTTCCTGGGGGTCGAGGCTGGAAATGCGATTGCTCACACCTTACTGGGTGATGCGTCTCCGAGCGGCCGGTTGGCGCTGAGTTGGCCGAGATCTGTGGGCGAAATTCCTACCTACTACAACCACAAGAACACCGGTCGTCCGAACGCACCGGACCGGTGGCACACTGGCTATCTCGATCAGAGTGCGACGCCGCTTTACCCGTTCGGCTTCGGGCTGACTTACACGAAATTCAGCTATGCCAATTTGAAAGTTGACTCGCCAAAGATTGCTGCTGATGGAACTCTGCGTGTAACCGCCGATATCCAGAACAGCGGCAAACGCGAAGGAACTGAAGTTGTGCAGCTCTATGTGCACGATCGCGTAGCTCCCACTTCACGACCTGTGCGCGAGTTGAAGGGATTTGAGCGGGTTACGCTCGCCGCCGGTGAGCATAAGACGGTTGAATTCGCGGTCAAGGCTAACGATCTGGGCTCTTATGATCCTGATATGCATTGGATTGTTCCGCGCAGCACATACGATGTGTGGGTCGCTCCCGATTCGGCAAGCGGAATTCATGGCACGTTTGAAGTCGAATAGTTTCCCAAAGCCCAAAGCCTTCACTCAGCCTGCTTCAATTCACCGACTCTTTGCGCCGTTGTACCCTCCTCTTTGTCGTTGCTGTCGAGGTAGGCGACGATCAGAGAAATTCTCCGGTTTGAGGGATCGAAGGGTTCCTTTGGTTTGCGCAGCAACTGGTCGGCGAAGCCGCGCACCTGTGCGACCTGCTGCTGCCCTAAACCATCCTGCTGCATCAATCGTCGTGCGGAATTGGCACGGTTGGTCGAGAGCTCCCAGTTGCCGTAATTGGTATGGTGGCCGCTAAAGGGCTTTGCGTCGGTGTGCCCTTCGATTGAAATCTTGTTGGGCAGTTTTCCTAGCTCCCCTGCGAGAAGCAGCAATAGTTCTTTTCCGTTTCCGTTTGGCTCAGAGCTGCCGATATTGAAAAACGTTCCAGTTGCAGACTCGAGTAGTTCAATGCGCAATCCCTCGGCCGTGACGGTGATCTCGATCTGATTTTTCAGTTTATCGAAATCTGGCATCTGACTTATCGCCTTTTCAAGTTCCTGCTTGAGCTTCGCCATGTCTTCTTTTTTAGGAGCGACGACCACTTCACCTTTGCCTTCCATCGTGGTGCCGAGTTTGCCGGCGGTTCCGGAAGGATCATTGAAATATCCCGCGATGGCCTCGCGCACCGGCTTGCTGGTATTGAGCAGCCACAGGACAATGAACAGCGCCATCATCGCGGTAACAAAATCCGCGTAGGCGACTTTCCAGGCGCCGCCGTGGTGGCCACCATGGGCGACTTTTCTCTTTATCACAATGATGGGACGGGTATTTTCCATTTAGCCTCCTGCCGCCTGTGCCTGTTCCGCCGGGGCCTCTGCCTGACCTGCGCCTGCCGCGGCTTGTCCGCGACACCCTTCCTCAAGCTCCTTGAAGGTTGGCCGCACATGGCCAGGTACGGCGCGCCGCGCCGCTTCAACCGCCAGGATCGGTGCAGTACCCTTCAGAAATGAAATGATCAGAACGCGCAGCACATTCATGTACGCCTTTTCATCGTCTGCGATCTTCGCCATGTTCGCGGCCAATGGCCCGATCAAGCCATAGCAGAGCAGAATGCCCAGAAATGTACCGACCAGCGCCGCCGCCACTTTATGGCCGATTTCTTCCGGTGGTCCGCCGAGCGCGCCCATGGTAATCACAACGCCCAATACTGCTGCCACAATTCCAAGGCCGGGGAGAGAATCCGCCACCGTGTTGAGCGAAGCAATGGGCAAGGTCGCGTCGTGGTGCAGAACCTCGAGGTCGAGTTCGATGAGCTGATCGAGTTCAAACGCATCCACTCCGCTGATTGCCATGCGCATGCTGTCACAGAAAAAATGCTTCACGTGCGAATTCGCGAGAAATGCGGGGTCTTGCTGAAAGATGGCGCTGTTAGCAGGATCTTCAATATCGGTTTCGAGCGACATCAGTCCTTGCCGCCTGGCTTTGTTCAGCAGTTGATATGCAAGCTTGAGCGAAGCCAGGTAGCGGGCCCCGGTAAAAGGCGAGCCTTTGAAGACGCCGATCATCCCTCCGACGATCTGCTTCAAAACATGAAGAGGGTTAGCGATCAGCACGGTTCCTCCGGCCGCCCCCGCAATGATGATCAGCTCTGCCGGTTGAATTAGGACCTTGACGTTGCCGTGCTCCATCAGATATCCGCCAAGCACGGCGCCGAAGACGATAATAATTCCGATGATGGCAAACATTTGGGGTCAGGTGAGCAGACTGGTCCCAGCCGTCGAAACGGGGACACTATTTGCAACATCGGCGGTTGAGAGCTGAACTTCACGGCCTATCGCAGCACAGGCTGTTGAAGACTTCGGTGCTGGAGTGCGAAGGCGAATTACATCATCGATTTACACCACTGCACCACTGCACCACTGGCACGGGAGTGGACGGTTTAGCACCTTCGTGCCATTCCCCATGTCGTCCGACCTAGCTACATTCATATTCGAGCAGTTCTGGGGGAGGGCTGCCCGGGCGTCTCGCGACTCTAACGAGTCGAGGCGCCTGTTTTTTTGCCTCCTAATCCTGCCGTTCCTTCCTTCTGCGTCTGTTATCATTCCCACTCTCTCGAATGCACCCGATTCTTCTCAGTTTGCTGCTGGGGTTGACGGCTGCGGCGGCCAATGTTTTTGGCGGCACAATTATCGTCCAGAAAAATTGGGACCGGTCTTATATCAGATACTTCATGGCCCTGGGCGCGGGTTTCATGCTGGCGACCGCCATCATGGAAATCATTCCTGAAAGCCTGGCTCTCCGCGGACGCAGCGCCGCGTTGCTGGTGCTGATCGGCTATCTCATCATTCATTTCTTTGAGCACACGGTCACTCCGCACTTCCATTTCGGCGAAGAGACGCATGCCGACCAGTTTGTCGCAGCCCACAAAGGTTTTTCGGTGCTGATGGGGCTGGTGATCCATTCATTTTTCGACGGCATCGCGATTGCGTCAGGATTTATTGTTTCCTACTGGCTGGGATGGATCATTTTTCTCGCGATATTCCTTCATAAGATTCCGGAAGGTTTCACCATCGCCTCAGTGATGCTGGCGAGTGGGCGCAGCAAGAAACTGGCATGGAGTGCTTCGGTGCTGCTCGGGGGCGCGACTTTCGCAGGGGTGCTTACCATGGCGCTATTTCGCCAGCAGGTTGGGATCGGTTTGCCATTGTCGGGCGGAGTCACGATCTACGTAGCGGCTTCGGATCTGATGCCCGAAGTCAATCGCGAACCCGGGGGGAAGATGGCGATGGTAGTGCTGCTTGGAGTTGCGGTGTTTTTCTTGCTCGACCGATTAGTGCACTGAGCTAGCAAAGGCGGTCGGACAAGAATGTCCGACCCACATGGCTCGTGTTAATCCACGGTGTGCTTGGCGGTGTAGCCTTCGCGGGCGATGACCTGGTATTTCACGTCCTTGTGTTTCTGGTCCTGAATCTTCAGCGGACCGCCATCCGGGGCCACAACGTCCACTTTGAGCTTGCGATAGGTGCCATCTAGTTTCGCGTTCGTGGGGCGATAGCTGATGGTGTATTGGTGACGAATATCCTCGCCAATATCCTTGAATGCATCCACGTAGTCGCCGGTAAAGCGGGGCTGGTAAAAGCGGCCGCCGGTCAGTTTGGCAAAAGTTTGCATCTCATTGTCGGCCTGCAGCCAGTCGATGTTGCCCATTCCGTAGCTGGCCATTCCATGTGACATGGTGGTGCAGCCATGCGTTTCACAATACTCGCGAACCATCCAGCCGATACTCACCGAAAAAATTGTTATGTCGTGACTGCTCTTGACCTTCTTTTCGATCTTGTCCAGAGTTAATTTGCTGAACGTGTCAAGGCCCGTGCTGATCAGAATGATGTACTTGTGTCCTTCGATCCGTTCCAGGCGATCGATGGTGTCGTAAAGCGCGTCGAAGAAATTGGTTTCCGAGAAGCCGGGCATGCGCAGCGTATTAAGTCCCGCCATCAGCGCATTCTTATCCTGCGTGAAATCAACCAGAATGTCCGTATGCATATCGTAAGAGATGGCCGCAACCCAATCGTCCTTCTTTAGAGTGCTGGCAAAAATGTAAGAGCCCTTTAGGGCATCGTATTCGATTGGCCAAAAGGTGTTTGCGAACTCAATCAGCATCACCGCAGTGATAGGCGCCTCTTCGAATTTGAAATCGCTGATGGTCTGCTGGGCGCCGTCCTCGAAGACTCGAAAATTCTCTTTCTTAAGGTTGGGAATAAACTGGCCGTTCTTGGTCGTGACCATCACCGGAACCGTGACCAGCGGCACATCGACGTGGATCGAGTAGTCCGGCATGCCTTCGACCTTTTTGGGCTTCTCGGGCGGCGGAGGCGGCGGTTCCTCACCTTTCTTGGGGATTGCATAAGGGCCAGTGTTGCCATTGGGGCCTCCAGCCTCCGGCGGGACTTCCTGCTGGTTGGGATTCTGCGACGCCGATGAGCCGGAAGAGTCCTGGCTAACGGCGGGAATGGCCGCGATCGCAAGCGCGCCGAGCAAAAGTGAAAAAGTTAGCAAGAATGCGCAGAACTGTGCGCTGCGAGAAGAATTCCGAATGCAAGTTATCGAAAACATTGGGATTGGTGCGGCAACTCCTATGCTAGTATAGACGCACAACTTCGTGAATGGGATGTTTGCCCGGACCGCCAGACCTCTCCTGCCGGACAAACGCAGTATCAACGAAGTGGACTTCAGTTCATGGGACCGGCTCCTGGGTGGTCCTGAGGGCAAAATGAGACGAGCTGCTCTCGCCGCAGTGGTAGTGTATTCCGTTGTACTCTCCTCGCTAAGTTTCGCTCAAACCCCGAAGCCCGTTGATACCGTGCCGGTTAGCCAGATACATGCCGGAATGAGGGGTGTGGCCTATACGGTTTTTCAGGGCACGACGCCTGAGCCCATGGAAGTCGAGGTTCTGGGCGTCTTGAAAAACGCCAATGGGCCCAAAGGCGATGTAATTCTGGTGCGGCTTGGCGGAGCCAAAGCCGAATACACTGGCGTAGTTGCCGGCATGAGCGGCAGCCCTGTTTACTTCAATGGAAAACTGGCGGGAGCCATCGCGTTCCGCATCGGCGAATTCTCAAAGGAACCGATCGCCGGCGTGACGCCAATCTCAGAGATGCTCGAGATCAGCGCGCTGGATAGCACGCCGACCAGCGTACCGGTGCAGGTGAAGTCGGTGCCGGCCCTGGCGGCCAAAACTTCCGGGCCCGGGCTGCCGAGTGTGAGTGGCCAAAGTTTCGCCAACTATTTGCGGCCAATCGACACCCCTCTCGTTTTCAGCGGATTTTCCGAGGACGCGGTGCAGCGGTTCGCGCCGCAATTTGCCGCTCAAGGCATTGTTCCGGTGATGGGAGTCGGATCGGCGAGCGACGCGAAGCAGCCTGAGCCGCTAGTTCCGGGTTCGGCAGTCAGCGCGGTCCTGGTGCGAGGCGATATGGATATCGCTGCTACCTGCACCGTGACCTACATCGATGCGACTCATCTCCTGGCCTGCGGGCATCCCCTAATGCAGTTCGGCATGGTCGATTTGCCCATGACCAAAGCGCAGGTGCTAGCTACGCTGCCTTCACCCTTGAATGCATTCAAGATCGTGAACGCGACAGAAACCGTTGGATCGTTTGTACAGGACCGGCACAACGGAATTCTCGGAGAACTGGGCAAGCAAGCCGAAATGATTCCGGTCACGCTGACCATTCATGGCGGAACTGCTCCCAAGCAATTTCATTATGAAGTCCTGAACAACGCGCGGCTCAGCCCGGTTGCGATCTCCACTACGGTGTTCAATGCGTTGCATGGCGTGAATGAGTACGGAGACGAAACCACCTACACCATGAAAGGTGCAATCAGCGTCGGCGGCTTTCCGGAAGTGAAGCTGCAGGACATGTACTCGACCGCGGACGGCGGCCAGCCGGCAGCGATGTTGGCAGCGAGTTCAATTGGCGGAGCATTTGGCCGGATCTACGATAATCCCTACAGCACGCCGGACATCAGGGGTCTGCAGCTGGATTTTGAAGTCACTAAGGAGCGCCATTGGGCGAAGCTCGAAAGCGCCCGCACCGATGTCAACGAGGCGCGTCCCGGAGACGAGATTACAGTCGAGGTGCTGTTGCGCCCATATCGCGGCGACGCGGTCATCGAACACATTCCTGTACATATTCCGCCCTCGGCTTCGAAGGGTTCGACGTTACATATCTTAGTGAGCGACGGCGATATGCTCGACCGGCTACGACGGGGTCCGAACGGGAACCAGAAGCTCGACCTGGCTTCGACCATCGGCGTGCTCAATAAGCAGCACGTGAATAATCGAGTTTACGTTTCCGTGCTCAACGAAGATCCTGAGGCGATGGTCGCGGATAAAGTGATGCCTGCCATCCCGCTTTCGGTAATGAATGTAATGGACGGAATGCGCGGCCAGGACATGACTGTGCGCGGCGAGTCCTCAGTCAGTGAAGCTGCAACCAAGCCGTTGGATTTCGTGGTCTCGGGCGCGCAGTTGTTGCCGATTACGATTAAGTAGGAGCACCAGCCTGGCCGGCCTACGGCGACTCTGGACCTGTTTTCGTGAGCAGTCCGATTTTCTCCACGCCTGAAGCGCGTGCAATCGAAATCGCATCAGCTACATACTGAAAGTCAACGTCGTCATCGCCCTTCACAAAAGCGATATGGTCCGCTCGTTGCTTATAGATATCGAATAGGCGATCGTGCAGGTCTTCCCATTTGACGTTTTCCCGATTGATTTTGAGGACAGGCGGCTGCTTATCTCCTGCCCACACAATTTCGATCACGATGTTGGTGTCGATCTTCGGCGGAGGTGCATCTTTGCTCGCCGGTTGGGGGATCTGCGCGTCCAAGCCTTTCTCCTTCGACATCGCAACTACAACCATGAATACGATGATGAGCACCAACAGCACATCAATCATCGGGGTGATGTTGATCTCCGCTCTGAGCGGACCACCGCCTTGCATTGAGAACGCCATGAACTGCTCCTCTCAAAGCACGCGCGTGTCTTAGGAGATTGGACACCTGGCACGAAGCAATAGTTCCTGGCGTGACTAGTGTCCATGAGTTCCCGCTACTGCAAGGGCGATGATCCTTGGATTGGGTTCGAGTAGAAGGGAGGCTTACGAAGCAGGTCGCGAAGTTCAGCGGTACCAGTCTTCGCGACGTAACGGGACCGGGCTGTTGCCGCTACGGTTCTTGGTAAGAAGCAATTGAAACAAGCCTAACTTACCAGATTGAAAGTAATACGCTGAACCGGCCAGGTACAGGCGCCAGATGCGGTATTTGGTCTCGCCAACCATTCGCCGGGCTTCACCAGCATTGGCTTCCAGGCGCCGGAGCCACTGGCAGAGTGTCAAAAAATAGTGCTCGCGAAGATTTTCGACGTCACGGACCTCAAACCCCGATTCCTCCGCACATCGTAGAGTGGTTGAGATCGGAATCAGGTCGGCGTCCGGAAAAACGTACTCGTCGGTGAATGTTTGCTCATCCGGTTTTTCGCGATTACCGGCGCGAGCAATACCGTGGTTTAGAAAAACTCCGCCCGGCGCGAGCGATTCGAACGCTTTCCCAAAGTATTCCGGAAGCTTGTCTTCGCCCACATGTTCGATCATTCCGACGCTAACCAGTTTGTCGAATTGCCCGAGTTGCGCGGCGTCACGATAGTCGAGCAGTCGAACTTCGCAGACCGATTCGAGCCCAGCCTCCGCAATACGTTTCTGCGCCACTGTGCGTTGCCGTTCACTGAGCGTGATACCGATTGCCTTCACCCCATATTCCCGCGCCGCGTGCATGATGAGCCCACCCCAGCCGCAGCCGATGTCAAGCAAGCGTTCATCAGATTGCAGGCGCAGTTTGCGGCAAATGTAATTCAATTTTTGACGCTGCGCGTTATCGAGTGTGTCGTCAGGTGTTGCAAAGTAGGCACATGAATACACCATTTCCGAGTCAAGCCAAAGACGATAGAAGTCATTCGAGATATCGTAATGAAATCTCACAGCCTGCCGGTCGCGCGTTTTCGAGTGCAGCCGCCCATCGATCTTTGCAGCGGGATCGATATCACGGGAGTCCGCAGGCAGGCCAAGCAGTAAGGCTGCCAGACGAAGCCTTTCCGTCACAGTGAAATGTTTATCTGCCAGGTATTCAGCCAACGGGAAAATCGCCAGAATGTCGCCGCATATATCGAAGCCTCCGGAGATGTATGCTTCCCCGAGGGCCGCCTGCCGGTCCGAGCGCAATGTCGCTCGCAACGCACCGGGATTGTTGATATGCCAGGTAAACCGGCAGAAATGTCCGGGCTCGGGTTTCCAGCGACTCCCGTCCCAGAATTCCACAGCAAAGTCGCGAGGATGGAATCCGCAGAGCAGTTCTTTCACTAGCGCCATTGCCCTGGCGGATTTTTCGGACGGAAGGTCTGCTCGTTCTGCCATCGCCCCCACTATGTGCCTACGTCGATTCCACCGTCACCGAGAAATCCTGGCCCTCCCAATGCTGCGCCTGTTTCCAATAAAAAGTGAAAACCAGGTTCCGGCCGGATTGTAGCTCGCGTGCAGGCAAATCCGCAAAATGGATGCCGATCCCACTGTCCTGGGTTTCCCTGTCATGCACGGTTTGCCAGCCGTTATCACTCCAATGGACGGTAGCAGGTGCGAGAAGCGCGATTCGGAGATCTTTTCCAAACGGAATCGTTTTGCATTTGTTGTTAAAGCGCCAACTCCAGTAAATCGCTTTCCGCTTTTCTATGCGATACCGTTTGACCGTCTGCGGCGCCTGATCAAAAAGTTTGCCGTCCTTGAGCGAGCGAACCAGCTTGATGTACTCCGAATGCGCCCACACTAGCGGGCAGGCCGACCCGGAAGGCTTGCCGAGAAACAGCTCACGCTCGGGAATGTCAGGACTGTCCCAGATCTGCTCGGGCAGCAAACGGCTACCATTCGTGGAGAGTTCGACCGACCGTAATAATCCCTGTGCTGCAGTGATGTTGCCGGCATCGAGTTCGTAGTGCGCACGTTCCCCAGCCAGAAGAGGCCATAGTCGGCCGATTCCGGTCCCATCGAAAGGCGAACCGTCGGCATGCTCTCCATAACCGTCGTCGTTATAGCGATACCAGCAGGGTCCCTGCGGAAGCTTGACCTTGAGCAACGCGTCGATGACTTTGATGGTGTTCAGAATTCGCGGATCGTCAGGCGCCCGCAATCCAAAGCGCACCAAAGCGAGCGCGTCCGGACTGACGATATGCGAAGCTTGTTCGAGGCTTTGCCCGGGAGGCCGGTTCTTGATTGGGACAAAGCCCTCGGTAATTGAAGCGGCGCACTCATCTTCAGGCGGAGCGATGCGCACGTAATATCCGTCAACTCCAATCTGCTGTGCCAGGCCTCCGTCGGTTGAATACGTCCAGCGTTCGATGCTCTCGTTCCAGGTGTCGGCGAGGTGGCGCAGATATGCAGAAATGCTTGCTTCTTTCATCAGGTCGGCGAGGTCTGCGGCTGCGAGCAATCCTGCGACCTCGACGGCCAGCGTAAACGGAGAATATCCCGCGTCTTCTTCCCAGCGATCTTGTTGTGTCACTGGACCGTTACGCGCGACGAAGCCGATGGCGCTCTTTACCATTGGCCACCAGCGTTTCAGATCGCCCAGCGCCCCCGGCGCTTCGCGGCGCAACAAATCGACCAGGAGGACGGGGAATGCGGCTTCATCCAACTGAAGCCCGCTCCAGTAGGCGCGCCCATCGAGCCACATGTTTTGCGGCCAGTGTCCGTCGGCTTCTTGGGTGGTCTCGAGATAACGAAGCACGCGGATGGCGTCGCCCTGGGCGCCCGCGGCGAGAAACCCGCCTGCGGTTTCGACGAGATCGCGCGGCCATATCAGGTGATATCCGCCCAGGTCTTCATCGCCTTTATTGAAGCCCCAGGGTATGGAAAGACTGGCGATCACGCCGCCGAGAAAATCTTTGGATTCGTGGGCGCGCAACATGGCAGTGCTGGCGCGGTAAAGATCGTGGTCAACGGGACGGTCGAGCGGCAGCAGCATCTTCTGCCAGTTTTTCCATTCGCTGATGTAGTCGCGCCTCAGGGCGCTGTATTCGTCGAGCAGTGTAGCGCGCACCTGCTCAGCGGCCTCAGCCCATATTCCGCCGAACCCAAGTGCAAGAACAAACTCGCCGCCACAGGCCTGAAGATCAACTTCTCCTGTCAGTGCGACGTTACCGTTTTCTGCACGCTGATACGTGTGCGCCAGTTGAAAATTGCGCTCGAGTTCCTGCCAGCCATCGGAGTATCCTGCAAACCCTACCGACATTGCTTTCCACGGTGCCGAACAGCCGAGCGCCAACGCCAAGCCCGAGGGCGCGTCGGCGATGAGCATGGGAACGCCTTTGTAATCGCCGATCCAGCCGGTGTTATTACTGCCAATATTTCCCAAATGAGGCGCGAGAAGAGGGAAGACTCGATAGTCGGCCAGTTTGCCAGACAGCGGAACGAACCGGATTTTTTGCAGGACAATGTTGCGGTGCGGGTCGGCAAAAATTTCTTTCTCTATGCGATAGCGGCCGCTGATCTCGGTGTTGGTCAGTATAAAAGCGGGGACGCCGGGTTCGATAGCGGCAATCTCAAATTTGCAGTGGCGTTTTTCCTCGGAGAAGAAGCTTGTGCCGTCGGTGATCAGCAGCCCGAGATCGCGCGTGCAGGCCATATCCACGCGAGGAAAATAAATCTCGTTAAGAATTCCGTGGCTGAGCGTAAACCAGACCCGGCTAGTGTGATTGAGGGCAGTCCCTATGCCGGACTTTGCGCTTGAGGTCCAGCGCGGCGGAATGCCCGGCCAGCCGGGCGCAAAGGTGGTATCGCTCACGAGTCGTTTCCTGAATGTTTACTTTGAAACTGGAATGGTATCAGGAAGAGTCAAGTGGCCGAGATAGAGGGCCATGCCGACAACCGCGTTGACGTTCATACGATCCAATTGTTCGACCTCGCGAATGGAAGAAATGCCGCCGGCGGCGATGAGTTCCTTCGACGTGGCGCTACGCAACTGGCGTACGGGTTCGACCGGCAGGCCGAGGAGCAGGCCCTCGGTATCGATATGTGTATAGAGAAATGCGCCGCAGTAAGGTTCCAGAGCTGCGATCATCTCCAGTGGCGTGATCTGAGTAATTTTCTTCCAACCCCCGATTGCAACATGTCCGCCTTTGGCGTCAATTGCGAAAACGAGTTTGCCTGGGCCGAACTCACGCGCGAGTTGTTCAGCAAAATTAACGTCGATCGCACCATTCTTGACCAGTGACGAACCGACGATAACCCGGCGCGCGCCGCTTTCGAGGGCTGTTCGCACTGCGTCAACGGACCGAATTCCGCCGCCAACCTGGCAGGGAAGTTGAACGACGAAGCGGCGGACCAGTTCCGAGTTCGGTGGCTTTCCCATGGCCGCGTCAAGATCGATGAGCTGTATGAGAGGGAACGGCGCGAACTTCGTGATCCAATCGTCGAAATTCGTAAACTCAAGCGCCTTCTTTTCGCCCTGTACCAACTGGACGATCTTCCCGTCCATCAGATCAATCGAGGGAATCAGCACGAGAGCCTCACGGGAACCCCGGCGGCATACAGGCGCAGCTTGAGCTGCTCGATATTACTCAGGCCGAAATGGAAAATTGAGGCCGCCAGTGCTGCGTCTGCAAAGCCCGCGCGAAAAACCTCGATAAAATCCTCGGATCCACCGGCCCCGCCGGACGCAATTACCGGAATTCTGACGGTCTGCGCAATGGCGCGTGTCAGATCGCAATCGAAGCCTTTGCCGGTTCCGTCACGGTCCATGGAAGTGAGCAGAATCTCTCCCGCACCGCGATCCTCCGCCTCCTTTGCCCATTCCACGGCATCGAGACCTGTTGGGACGCGGCCCCCAGAAGTCCAAGCAGCGAAATGGCCGCCATTGCGCTTCGCATCGATGGCAACAATCACAGCCTGCGACCCAAAACGCTGGGCGATGCAGGTGATCAGCGAAGGATCGGCAATCGCGGCCGAGTTTATGCTTATCTTGTCAGCGCCGGCATCAAAAATCGCCGATGCATCGTTGAGCGTGCGCACGCCGCCACCCACCGTGAAAGGTACGAAAAGCTCTCTCGCTGTGCGGCGGACCGTTTCGAGCAACGTGGTTCGCCGTTCGTGCGTCGCCGTGATGTCGAGCAGCACGACTTCGTCTGCACCCGCCGCACTGTGTGCAGCCGCCAGTTCGGCGGGATCGCCGGCGTCGCGCAGATTCAGGAATTTCGTTCCTTTCACCACGCGGCCAGCGTCCACGTCCAGACAGGCGATGATTCGTTTCGTCAACATCTATAAGTCGCAAAAATTCTGCAGAATTTTAAGCCCGACCGCACCGGATTTCTCCGGATGAAACTGCACCCCGAACAAATTGTCCTGCTCGACGACCGCCGAAAAGCCCCCACCGTATTCGCATTCCGCGGCGGTGGCTTTGAGCAGCGGCACGCGATACGAGTGGGTAAAGTAAACGAACGATCCGGAGGCCACGCCGTTCAGCAGGCGAGACCCGCCGGCACGAACCTGCAAATCGTTCCAGCCGACATGCGGTGACTTCACACCAGATGGAAAGCGGCTGCACTCACCTGGCCAGAGCGCAAGGCCGTGAACGTCGGGGGCTTCTTCGCTCGATGCCAGCATCCACTGCATGCCGACGCAGATGCCGAGAAAAGGAACGCCGCGTTCAATGCTCTTCACGATTGATTCGCGCAGGCCGGAGTCATCCAGTGTGCGCGTGGCGGCGAAGTGGCCAACGCCGGGCAACACTACCTTATCGGCTAGCTCGACGACTTTGGCATTATCGGTTACTGCGTTCTCGGCTCCGAGATGATCGAAGGCCTTCTTCACCGAGGTGAGATTGCCGGCTTTGTAGTCGATGATAGCGATCACAGCAATCCTTTGGTGCTGGGCAGCAAACGGGCCATCTGCTTATCGCGCCAACAAGCCGCACGAACTGCCCGCGCGAAGGCTTTGAACAAAGATTCGATTTTATGGTGGTTCGAACGTCCGTACAGGATGCGCGCGTGCACGTTGGCTTGGGCGCCGCGAGCAAAGCCGTCAAAAAAATCTGCGACCAGCTCAGACTGCATGTCCCCGACCAGTCGCACGCGGACCTTCGTATCGACCACTGCGGCCGCCCGACCGGAGAAGTCAACCGCGGCCAGCCCCAGGGTTTCGTCCATCGGCATCACAAAATATCCAGCGCGCAGAATACCGCGCTTGTTACCCAGCGCCTGAGCGAATGCCTGCCCCAGCGCGATGCCGACATCTTCGACTGTGTGATGCTGGTCCACATCGAGATCGCCGGTGGCAGCGAGTTGAAGATCGAAGCCGCCATGATGCGCAAACAGTTCCAGCATGTGATCGAAGAAGCGGATGCCGGTTGAGACCTTGTATCGGCCCTTGCCTTCAACGGTCAGGCGAATGCGTATGCTGGTTTCCTTGGTGGTGCGGTCGATAGCGGCTTTTCTCATCGCGCCACCTGCTGCCGCAGGCCTAGTCCGGTGAAGACTTCGCGCAGAGCTGAAAGCATCTGCCGGTTGTGATCGCGCGTCCCGAGAGTAATGCGAACGCAATTCTCACAGCCGAAATCTGCCGAGCGGTCGCGAACCAGAATGCCGCGCGCGCGCATCTGGCGAATGAAAGGCTTGCAGTTTCCAGCCAAATGCATCAGCACAAAATTGGCGCGGCTGGGCCAGAAGCGAATGCCCCAGGCAGCAAGTTCGGCTTGCAGGTTTTGACGGCCTTGCTTGACGTCGGCCGCATAGACGTCAACGAATTCGCGGTCGGCCAACGCGTCTGGCAAGCAGGCAAGCGCGACCGAGTTCAGATTGTAGGGAGAACTGGCTCGCCGCACTACCCTCATCTGTTCTTGATCTCCCATCAGCACGCCGATTCTCAGCCCCGCCATGCCGTAGGCTTTTGAAAATGTTCGTGAGACGAATAAATTCGAAAGCTCACGCCACTTGGGGATTGCGGTTTCTCCGCAGAATTCGAAATAGGCTTCGTCGACCAGGACGGCGGCGTCAGGCGCGGCGGCCGCGACCTGCAGGAGTTCGAGTATCGGAACAAATGCTCCCGTAGGATTGTTGGGATTTGCAACTGCGATGAAACGTGTCCGCGGAGTGATTAGCGACAGAACAGTTTGCGTAGGAAACTGGAAATCCGATTCCGATGGAATTGATGTGACGCGAGCTCCTGTCGCTGCCGCATAAATCTCGAACATGGCGAAGGTTGGCACCACGATTAGAGCTTCGTCGCCCGGTTCTAAATATGTTTCGCAAATTAGATGAATGGCTTCATCGGTGCCGTTCGTCAATAGCAACTCGTCAGTCGAAACTCCAAGATGCTCGGCCGCAACCTGCTCTCCCTGGTCGCGCACCGGATAGCGGGCGAGATCTTCGCCACTGAGGGTTCGCAGACGCTCGAGAACTCGCGGCGAGCATCCGGCAGTGTTCTCGTTGAAATCCAGGCGCAGGCCCTCGCGGTTGCCCAGCGGCGGATGATATTCCTTCAACGTGCGCACCGACTCCCGTGCCTTAAGCATTGGCGCACCTCACGCGAATCGAGTCGGCATGCGCGCGCAGACCTTCAGTTTCGGCGAGAGTGATAATCGGATTCGAAATATTGCGCAGTCCTCTCGCGGACAACTCCTGTACGGTGATTATCTTCACAAAGTCCATGACGCTGAGTCCGCCGCGAAACCGCGCAGCTCCGGCCGTGGGTAAAACGTGATTGGGGCCCGAGGCATAGTCTCCCGCCGCCTGCCCCGAATAGTCGCCCACGAAAATTGATCCTGCGTTTTTTACGAACGCCAGTGCACTTTTCTCGACCGTGATGTGTTCCGGCGCGATCCGGTTCGCCCAGTCGAACGCCTGCTGTCGCGAATTAGCAATCAAAATCGCGCCCCGAGACGTGATAGATTTTGCGGCGATTGCATTTTCGCGCAACGCCGGGAAATCTCGTCCGCCGTTCTGAATGTGCTCGCTGACAGCGGCAGCCAGCTTCTTTGACGTGGTGATAAACACCGCCAAAGTCTCGGGATCGTGCTCGGCTTGAGCCACAAGGTCTGCAGCAATGAAGGCGGGATTGCCTGAGTCGCTGACGATCACCACTTCTGTCGGCCCGGCGAGCATATCAATGGCGCAGTCGAATGAAACGAGTTTCTTTGCGGCGGTCACGTACAGACTTCCTGGGCCAACAATCTTGTCAACCCGAGTGATCGTCTTTGTTCCGTATGCCAGAGCCGCGATTGCCTGCGCTCCGCCCACACGATAGAACTCATGGATGCCAAGCATAGCCGCCGCTGCCAAAACTTCAGCGCTGGGCCTTGGCGACACCACTCGTACGCTCTTGACTCCTGCCACTTGCGCGGGAATTACGGTCATCAACAACGTTGAAACAAGTGGGAATCGTCCGCCGGGGACGTAGCAACCAACCGAGTCCAGCGGCCGAACTACCTGGCCGAGCGAAGCGCCGTCAACCGAGCATGTCCACGCTTTTGGCTTCTGCCACTCGCAAAAGCGGCGAATGTTTCTCGCGGCGGCGCGCAGAGCGGAGCGCAGCTTCGGCGGCGCGCTCTTCCACGCCTGTCTCATTTCTGTTTCGCTCACACGTACGCTTTGCTTGCCCACAAGGCCGTCAAATTGTCGGGCGTATTTAAGCAGCGCTCGATCTCCTCCGCGGCGGACATCTTCGATAATCTTTTTTACCACCGGCTCTACTTCGTCCAGCCGCGCGCCCCGACTCTCCAGCAAACGGACATAGGCCTCGGCCGCCTTGCCCTCGAGCATCCGCACTACATCACCACCTTGTTCAGCGGATATTCGACGATGCCTTGTGCATTGGCCTCTTTCAACCTCGGGATTACTTGCCAGGCCAGCGATTCCTCGATCACCGTGTTGACCGCGAGCCATTCGGGATCACTCAGCGTAGAAATCGTCGGACGCTTGAGCGCGGGCAGCACACCCAGCACTCGGTCCAGATCTTCTTTGCGGACATTGAGCATCAGGCCGACGCGGTCTTTGGCTTCCATTGCCCCTCGTAGCATGAGCGCCAGGTTCTCAATTTTGCGTTTCTTGTTGCAGTCGTCCCACGCAGCCTTGTTGGCGATGATTTGAGTATTGCTTTCAAGCACGGTATCCATGATGCGAAGGTGATTGGCGCGCAGCGAACTCCCGGTTTCAGTGACCTCGACGATAGCATCCGCAAGCATTGGCGGCTTGACTTCGGTAGCTCCCCAGGAGAATTCAACTTTCACATCCACTCCGCGCCGCGAGAAGTAATTCTTGGTGACGTTCACCAACTCAGTGGCGATGATCTTTCCGCCGAGGTCCTCCGGCTTTTGATATAGCGAGCCCTCCGGCACTGCCAGTACCCACCGCACTTTACCGCGGCTCTGCTTCGCATAAATCAAATCGGAGACGGCCACGACTTCGAGTCCGCTTTCGATTACCCAGTCAAGCCCCGTAAGCCCGGCATCAAGCGCGCCGTGCTCGACGTAACGCGCCATTTCCTGCGCGCGAATCAGCATGCACTCGATTTCCGGATCGCCGGTAGAAGCAAAGTAAGATCGCGAGTTGGTATGAATCGGGAGTCCAGCCTGCGCGAACAGTTGCAACGTTGCTTCTTGAAGGCTGCCTTTCGGAATGCCGAGCCGGATTTTCATCGCGCGTTCTCCTGGGCGATGGAGCCATTCGCGGCAAGGGGAATGCTTTTCGTGAAACAGGACCGCGTGCCTTCATGGCAAACCACGCCCGCTCCTTCCACCTCGACCTGGATCAGGAGCGAGTCAAGGTCGCAGTCAGTGAAAGCGGAAACCACTTTGAGGCGATTGCCGGAGGTTTCGCCCTTGGTCCAGAGCTCGTTACGCGTACGACTGTAGAAGGTCACGTATCCGATGAACTGGGTCTTCTCCCAGGCTTCCTGGTTCATGAAGCCCAGCATGAGGATCTCGCCATCAGCGGAGTCCTGCACGATCGCCGGAACCAGGCCTTGCATTTTGTCGAAATCAATCTTCATAAGCTTCCTTCGTAAACTCTTCACCACGGAGACACGGAGACACAGAGAAAAACGGCTAAATCGGCGGCTTTGTGTTATCCCAAGATGTTCGAAATCTTTCCATGGCGCTGGCATGTTGCGGATCGCTCAACACCGCATTTTCCAATGATTTCAATTCCTCCGTGTCTCTGTGGTGAATAATTTCAATGCACAAACAAAAAGCCCGCTGAGCTTTTCGCTTCAGCGGGCCTGGAAACTTGTGTCGCTGGCTAACTTCGCCTCACACACCCGCCGTCGCGCAACGCGCGTAATGGTGGTGGTGATGGTGCCGGTTCGCCATGAAAGATTAAATTACGCGAGCCCTCACCGGGCGTCAATCCGAAAAATTGAATACTGGAAATCGGTTTCGCTAATACCCTCGGCATCAGCGATCCAGCTCTGATGCTAAAATAAATCTCACACCACAAAACTGGGAGAAACGATGGCAAAAATTGCCAAAACAGCTGATCGCAAGAAGGTAATGGACACTACCAAGAGCACTGACTGCCCCAAATGCGGCAAGCCTACGCGCATTGTGAAACGGGTCAAAGACCGCGAGCGCGGCGTATCGGGCGGAATCTTTATTTCCTGCGCCGCCTGCGAATTCTACGAAAAGCTCTGATCAGAATCTGAAATCCGAAAAACCCCGACTGGCAGATTCAGGCCTGGACGTGTGACTTAACGAAGAGCCACCGCACAGAGTAGTGTTCCTCGGTTCGGGTCACAGCGAAAGCGAGAAAGCACAGCGCCAGAATTGAGTGATCCAGTGAGGCCCCGAAGTACTGCCAGAATGGGGCATGTGGGCCAGGATAATTCGCAGAGAATAGCAGGGTTAGCATGTAGAGGGCACCGCATGCGCTGGCCACGCGAACCAAAACCCCAAGCACGAATGAGATCCCGATCGCTAATTCGCCGTAGGCCACCACAAAAGCGATGAATGTTCCATGTGGCAGAACGAAGCCCTTCAGTAAGGGAAGCATGAACGGGTAGGCGCCACCGGCCACGAACTGGTTAATCCAGTATTGAAAGCCACCGTGCAGCGTGAACTGAGTTCCGAAGACTTTGTACTCGGCAAAAATCAGAAATATGCAGCCGATCGAGATTCGAAGAGCGGCGAGTGCTCTGGCTGCTGAGATTGCCATTCTCAGGCAATCTCTTTCAGTATCTTTTCTGCCTCGATGACGGGATTGGCCGCCGCCGTGATCGGCCTGCCGACGACAATATGCGTTGCCCCGGCCGCGATAGCCTCCGCCGGTGTCACCACCCGTGCCTGGTCTCCGTGTGCGGTTCCGGCAGGGCGGACGCCTGGCGTCACTGCCAGAAACGCATTCCCTAGCTTCGCTCGTAGAGCCTTAACCTCGTGGGCGGAACTGACCACCCCCGCGCAGCCAGCCCGAATTGCCAGAGATCCGAGCCGCACGACTTGATCGAGAAGCTGGCCTGACACGCCGGTTTCCTTTAGCTGCTCCGCGTCCATACTGGTGAGTACGGTGACGGCGAGAACGGCAAGATTTTTCGAGGGGCTTTCTTTGGCGGCTTCCATTGCGGCTTTCAGCATTTTTGTTCCGCCGCCTGCATGCACCGTCAGCATGCTGACGCCGAGTCTCGCTGCCTCGCGAACGGCCGCGGCAACGGTGTTTGGTATGTCGTGATATTTCAAGTCGAGGAAAACGTCTTTTCCAGAAGCTACAAGATCGCGAACTATTGGCGGCCCCTCCGCCGTATAAAGCTGCATTCCGACCTTGTAGAACTGAACCGCGTCACCGAGGCTGGCGACGATTCGTTTCGCCTCAGCCGAGGACGAGACATCAAGAGCGACGATAAGTTGTGCTGCGTGCATTAATTAAAGAGTTTAAGTCAAACCTCTTTCGCGATACGAAACAATTTAATAGCGTATGATCTTTCCGGTTTAAACTCCGTCAACTTCGCATTGAGGAAACCAAATGAAAAGAATTCTGTTTGCAGCGGCTTTAGTTTGTCTATCCGCGCCGGCGTTATTCGCGCAGGAAAACTACACCGAGGGTCCTGTGTGGCGAGTTTCGCTTATCCGCGTCAAACCCAACCACATGGATGAGTACCTGACCAGCCTTCGTCAGGTCAGCAAACCGTTCATCGAGGAAGAAAAGCGCCAGGGATTGATCGTGGATTACAAGATTTTTATCAAAGAAACGCAGAGTAATCCGCAAGACTGGGATCTGTGCCTCGCTGTTAAATACAAAAACTACGCCGCCATGGATGGACTGGGCGGGAAGATGGAAGCCATTCGAGACAAAGTTCTTGGAGGCAAGCAGGAGGCGCATCAGTTGGGCGAAAAGCGCGAAGAAATTCGCGAGATTATCAGCGACGAACTGCTGCGCGAATTTATCTAAAGTAAAAAAAATAGGAACGGGGCGGGTAGGCCCGTCCCGATTTTCGGCAACCCAGCTATCTATTGAGTGCTGGCTCTGTAAGGAGCGCCATTGTCGGCGGTGTCTTTCGCGGAGGCACGACGTCTAACCGCACCCTCTGTACGCCGCGAGACTGGAAGTTCAGAACCTTGGCCGCGCTATAGGAGACGTCAATGATCCGGCCGTCAACCACGGGACCGCGATCATTAATGCGCACCACTACCGCTCTGCGGTTGCGTAGGTTGGTGACCTTCACCAACGTCCCCAAAGGCAAGCTGGGGTGCGCCGCTGTCAACTCAAACATATTGTAGGGTTCGCCGCTGGCCGTGGGCTTACCTTCGAAGTCCTGGCCGTACCAGGAGGCCGTTCCGACCTCATACGCGCGGACACTTGAGCGCGCCGGCGGGACGATCGCCTGACGCATCGATTGTTCAGCTGCAGCTTCTGTAACTGACTTGGCCGACCTCGACCTGTTTGGTCCCTGAGCCACTCCGAAGCCGACAAGAACAGCAATCGCCAGCCCCTGAGCTGTACGTCTCCGCATCAGATTCCCTCCATGGTCAAAGTCGTCCTCCTCGAATAACGAAATGAGCGCAGTTCACGAATCCTACGGGGCTCGAGACAAGCTGTCAACGTCTGAAATGGCCATAAGCCTATGAGAATGTTGATGGATAGGTGAATTGACCCACAGTGCTTTTCGGCTGAAATCGACCTATGCTGCTGTGAGTTCAATGACATATCTATTTACCTAGGAGTAACGTGCTGTAGCCAAGGACTGCCAGGCAATTTCTTCGTAATAGTTTTTTCAACAACTTACGGGTAAATGCATAATACTCCCTATCTTTTCATTAGCTTAGGAACAAAAAATCCAACAGAGGAAGTCATTACGATCGGATCATGAACCCCCTCCCGCCAGCTTTCGTCCAAACGTACATCCGAGCTAATGGACGCCGGTCGAATACAGGTGAACCTAAAAGCAGTTTGCAACAAACGTGCTTTCCAGTACATTCGCTCTTATGCTGCCAAGTCCGCCCGTCGTCTTGACGATTGCGGGTTTTGACCCGTCGTCAGGAGCCGGCGCCACTGCCGACATCAAGACCATCGCCGCACACGGCTGCTATGGAATTGCCGCCATAACTGCCTTAACAGTGCAGTCCACAACCGGCGTTCGAAGGATGGATCCGGTTGATATCAAACTCCTTCGGGAGACGCTCGTGACGCTGGTCGCGGACGTGAAAGTCTCGGCGGTGCACATTGGAACGTTGGCTTCAGGAGACGTGGCTTCCGAGGTGGTTGCGTTTCTGAAGAAATCGCAATTGCCCAACATCGTGCTTGATCCGGTACTGGCCGCCTCTTCAGGCGCCCGTTTGCTCGATGACACTGGTCAGAAAGTCATGGTTGAGGAGCTATTGCCGCTTACGACCGTGCTCACCCCCAACGCTCAGGAAGCCGCCGTGCTGACCGGTCTTGACGTAACTAACATTGACGATATGAAGCAGGCCGCCAGCCGTCTGCGCGAAATGGGCGCAACGAATGTTGTTGTAACCGGCGGCCACCTCGACGTTGCCATCGACCTTTTGAGTTTTTCTGACGGCGGCATTCAAACCTTCAAGTCGGAACGACTGGAGTCCAACTTCACCCACGGGACGGGATGTGCTTTTTCAACATCGATTGCTTGTCATCTGGCGCAGGGGCGCCCGCTGGCTGAGGCAGTCTTGCTGGCCAAGGCTTACGTGACTGCCGCAATTTCAAATGGTTATCCGGTGGGCAAAGGTACTAATCCCGTAAACCATATGTACCGCATGAAAAATCACCCGGGTGGCTACACCAAGAAATTCGCTTCAGGAAGAGACTAGTTTTCCGAGGTACGACTTTTCAGAAGGATACCCGCCAGGAACGAGGCGCAAGCCGCCATCAGCCACTGGATGCGCCAGAGCTGAATCGCCTCAAAGTCAGCGTTCAGCAATCCCACGCTGAGCGCGACCAGTAGGAATGCGCTCCCAAGCAGGAAGGCGCCAAGGGGAACAAGAGGAAGGCCAAACCATCGCTTGACGTTGGAAAACTCCAGAGTGCGCAGGACGTTAAAATGCCGGATCCATATGGCAGTAGCGCCGGCATCCGCGCGATGGCGACCCATCCCGCAAATATGGCAGAATGCGGCCCCCACCATGAATTCAGTGCCGCAACGTCGGCATGCCTCGGCCATCCCGGAAGATAGTGGCTGGTTCACAGGCGGACGCCAGAACTCTTCCTGAGCATCGTGAACCAGGTCAGACATGTTGGAATCCTTGACATCTCGATGGCAAGCGCATGACCAAATCGGCCATCGGGCAACTACAATGATTTCTTCTACTTGCCTGTTCGTGCCCGCCAATACCATGGAGCCGGCCAGAGAAAGAATTACCCGCACAGTGCAAAGTTTGTTGGGCGTTCGCGCAATTGAGAGTCTGATTCAGCTCGGGTAAACTGCATTTAGAGACCCTGTCCTTTGCGTCATTCCGTGTTCTTGCGCCTCATCATCGCGTTCGTCTTGTCGGCGAGCATCCTGTCGTTAGGCCAGCAGAAGTTATCGTTTCGACCTGCCGATCCATTGAATTCTTCCGCCTTTGAACACTTCTACGACATGGATTACGAGCGCTCGATCCAGGAGTTTACCCAAATAGCGCAGCGCCACCCTGGCGATCCCGATGCTGTGAACCACGTATTGACCGCCGTTCTTTTTCGAGAGTTATATCGGATTGGGGCTCTAAACGCGGGCGAGTACGCAAACGACAGCTTTATCAATAGCCGCCATCGGCCCGCCGATCCTCATGTTTGCGATCGGATCAAAGCACTGGTAGAGCAGGCCGAAAAAATCGAAGAAAAGCGCCTGGACGCAAATCCGAAGGACGTAACGGCACTGTATGCCCGGGGAGTCACCAGAGCGCAGTTTGCCACCTATACCGCACTCATCGAGCATGCCTGGTTTTCCGCGCTGCGGAATGCCCTCGGTGCGCGTCGCGACCACGAAAGGGTGTTGGAGCTCGATCCCCACAATCTGGATGCGAAGCTTATCGTCGGCACGCATAACTACGTAATCGGAAATCTGCCCTGGGGGGTAAAGGCTGCGTCCAGCATGGTGGGACTGAGTGGAAACAAAGAAAAAGGCCTGGAATATCTGAAGGACGCCGCTTCCGGGAATACCGAGACCAGCATAGACGCGAAGATCGTGCTGGTGGTCTTCTGGCGCCGCGAGCGCCGCTTCGACGAAGCTTTGCAGATCCTACGGTCGCTTGAGCCGCAGTATCCGCACAACGTCTTGTTCGCCCTGGAAGAAGCGAACCAGCTCCGGGCCAAAGGCCAAAATCGGCAGGCCGAGACGGTATATCGTCGCGTGTGGCAGGATGGTCAAAGCGGCAAGTACACAGGCTTGAATTACGAAATATCGGCGGTCGCACTTGGCGATCTGCTGCGGAGCGAGAAGAATTATTCCGGAGCCGCCGCCGCTTATGACTTAGTGGCACAGGTCTCCAGGCCGGACCAGGAAACGGCACAGAAAGCCGCCCTTGGAGCGGGCGAAATGTATGACCTGCTGCACAGTCGCGAGCAGGCGGTGAAGCGGTATCAGGCTGCGCTCACCCTTGACACCGGTTCGGCTTTGGCCGACACTGCCCGGAAAAGGTTGAAAGAGCCTTACGGGGGAAGCTGATTCGTGCTCACGCCCGAAGCACGATGGAACCGAATCGGCAATGAAATCGTATCTTAAATCTGTGGAGGAAACATGTACTGCAACTATTGCGGAAAGTCCATTCAAGATGACGCTAATGTCTGCGCATACTGCGGTACCAGAGTCGGCGGCGTGATTGCGCGCAAACGCCTGGTTCGTCCTCGCGAAGGACGAAAAGTCGCGGGCGTCTGCATGGGCATGGCCGAGTATTTCGACATCGACGTGACCATCGTCCGCGTGGTCTGGCTGATCACCGCGTTCATGACCGGAATCGGCTTCATCGGTTATTTGATTGCCTGGATCGTAATGCCGGAAGAGCCGTATCTGCTGCAGGCGCAAGTGCCAGCAACCGGGCAGCAGGTCACGAACCCGTAGGGGAGACGTGCGGCGTTATAACGATCAGCCTTCCCATGGCTTCCCTATAATTAGCGAATGGAAAAGATCGTCAGCGGTGACGCCGAGATTTTTTATGACGTCGCCGGCAGCGGCCCACCCGTCATTCTCCTGCATCCCTTTCCCGTAAATCATGAATTCTGGCTGCCGGTCTCACGATTGCTTTCGCGTTACCGGTTGATCATGCCCGACCTGCGCGGCCACGGCGAGTCTTCTCTGGGAAATGGTCCAGCAACCATGCAGAAGCACGCCGACGATGTTGCACGGGTGATGACTGCGGCTGGAGTCGAGCGCGCGCCATTGGTCGGAGTTTCAATTGGCGGGTATGCCATTTTTGAATTCTGGCGAAGATTTCGTGATCGCGTCACCACTTTGGTGCTCTGCAACACCAAGGCCGCGGCGGACACCGCCGACGCTCGAAATGCTCGGCTTGAATCTGCCCGCGATGTTCTCGATCGCGGGACCGAGTCGTTTTTTGAAGCTATGCTCCAGAAGGTTTTGGGGGAGAGCACCCGGCAATCGCGTCCCGATCTGGTGGAAGGCGCTCTGCGAATGATGCGCAAGATGTCCGCGGAAGATGTTGCCGAAGTGCAGCGTGGGATGGCCGACCGGCCCGATTCAGTAGCAATGCTGAAGATCATCAATGTTCCGACGCTCATCATCACCGGGGATGAGGATAAGCTGACGGGCGTTCCCGAGGCAGAAATCATGAAGCAGAATATTGCTGGCAGCCAGATACGGGTCATCGCGAAAGCGGGACACTATTCGCCCTGGGAGCAGCCGGAAGAAGTAGGGAAATTGCTCCGACAATTCCTGGATTCAAATCTGGCGGTCTAAGGTTCGCTGTTGCCGACCTTGCTGATAACACGGCCTCTCGGGAACGTCCTTGTTCCGTTATATTGAAAAGACCCATGCCCGATAAATCCATCGTGATTCGACCAGCGAGGAGTGTTGCCGGATCTGTGCGCCTGCCCGGTGACAAATCCATTTCCCATCGTTACGCGATGCTGGGCGGAATCGCTGAGGGGACGACAAAACTTGATAACTTCTCGACCGGCGCCGATTGTGCCAGCACTCTCGGCTGCATGCGTTCGCTCGGGGTGAACTGGGAACGTGACGGCTCTTCGGTAGTCATTCACGGACAGGGACGAAGTCTGCGCCCGCCCAGTGCGCCGCTCGATTGCGGGAACTCCGGTTCGACTATTCGCATGTTGAGCGGAATTCTCGCCGGTCAGGAATTTGTGAGCGAATTGACTGGAGACGAATCACTTTCGCGGCGGCCCATGGCAAGAATCATTAAGCCTCTAGAAATGATGGGCGCAAAGTTCGAATCACAAGAAGGGGGGCGTCCGCCGCTAAAGTTGAGGGGAGCAAGGCTGAAGAGTATTGACTACCAACTTCCCGTGGCCAGCGCACAGGTTAAGACATCGATTCTTTTTGCCGGTCTTTACGCCGACGGTACGACGCGAATCGAGGAACCGATCCAGACCCGCGATCATGGAGAACTGGCGCTGCAGGCTTTTGGCGAAAGCATTGATCGCCGCATGCGGGAAGTGAGCATCGAAGGCGGCCAGCAGTTGCAAGCAATCGAAGCCATGGTCCCCGGAGACATTTCCAGCGCTGCATTTTTTCTTTGCGCCGCAGGCTTGTTTCCAGACTCGGAACTCGTCATTCCGGGGCTGCTGCTGAATCCGACGCGCGCGCGCCTGCTGGATTTTCTCGTCGGCCTTGGTTTGCGAATTACCATGTCAGATCTGCAAGAGCAGCACGGCGAACTGGTGGGAAGCTTGCAAGTGCAGGGTGGAACGCTCAAAGGTGCACGGATTGCCGGCGGTGACACCGCCGCACTGATCGATGAAATTCCTGTGCTGGCTGCAATCGCCCCCTACACGACCGACGGAATCGAAATTCGGGACGCTCGGGAACTGCGCGTAAAAGAATCCGACCGTATCGCCTCTGTTGCGGCCAATCTTCGCGCTATGGGCGCGGAAGTGGAAGAATTCGACGACGGACTGCGCATTCCGGGTGGACAAAAACTACGTGGAGCTGCGCTCGATTCATTCGGCGATCATCGCATTGCGATGGCATTTGCAGTGGCGGCGCTGCGGGCGGAGGGCGAGACGGAGATCACCGGCGCCGACGCCGCAGTGATCTCCTACCCGGAATTCTTCAATACCTTGGAGAGCTTCGTACAAAGATGATAACGGGCCCAAGCGTCTCCGCCTCGGGCCCGCACCGCGTTACTGAATTTTCTCAGTCTTGCCGTCGTACTTCACGTTTCCAGTGTTCTGGTTTGCCTTGTCGATGTCGTCATTCGTAATGGTACGAGTGGCATGCCGGGCAGACTTGCCGGCGGAAGTATCCACCGGAGACTCCATTTCAGATGCGCCGAAATACGTCCATTCTCGCGGCCCAGCCTCGGCTCTTTCGCCTTCCCGCTCCCTCATCATGGGATGCATCTCGCGGTGAGAGCGCATGGTACGCGGATCTAATGAAACCTCAGGCGAAATGACCGGCGCGCCACCCCCTGAATACCAGACCGGTTCGGTATAGTTCGAGCTGCCATCGTTCGTCATGGTTTCGAATGTGGAATTGCGCGCACCGGCTTCCAAGCCGTATGTCGCATTGCGCGCGCCGACTGAAGCGGGCGCGGCCGTTTGCAGGGAGATTTCCGGAGTGGTCACCAGCGGAACGTACGGCCCATAGCCATAAGCGCCAGCATACCCGCGAGCCGGACCCTGGCTCAGAGCCAATCCGGAGAAAAGCAAAGTCACACAAAAAGCTGAAAAAAGACGCATCCTACCCTCCTGGAGACGAACTAGCTACAGAAAAGATTGCAGTTCTCGTGCCAAGTTGGTGGGATACCATACCTTTCCGCGATATTTACCGATCTCTTCCGCTGGCTTGGATGATGTTTCGCGTTCAACTCTCGACCGATGGATCCGAGGTGCAAACAATTGCGCAAATGCCGCAGCGGGATTGTCCGAATCAGTTGCCAATGTAACGCGCGTACAAGGTACGCGCCAATGCGGTGTCGGTGGTGCCTTTGATGATGGCGCGGCCATCGGGGAACAGCGTTATCTCAAAAGGCGCCTTGTTGAATCTGAGGACGAATTCGTTATGCCGCACGCTTCCGTGCGGAGTCAGCCGTTTGCTTATCTCGCTGAGATCGAGCGGCCGGGCGTGCTCGTGAATTTGAACAGAATTTCTGCCGCACAAGGTGATATGGGGTCGCCCTTCACCTTGCAGATGCACGAAGTCCCTCTGGCCGCAGGTGCGGCAATCGGAACGCGGACGGTCTGCGATGACTTCGGCCCGCTGATTGGTCCAGAGATCGTATGTGAGCAGGGTTCGCCTCAGTCTTGCCGAGCCGACGAGCAACTTGATAGCTTCCGTCGCGGCCACCGAAGCTACGAAGTTCACCGCCGAGTTCAGGATTCCTGCCGTGTCGCAAGTTTCAACCAGACCAGCGGGACTTTGGGGAAACATACATGTCAGGCACGCGGTCATGCCTGGAATGATGTTCATGGTTGCCGCGTAACTGCCAACCGCTGCGGTGTAAATCCACCGAATGGAATTCTGCACGCAGTAGTCGTTAATCAGGTAACGGGTCTCAAAGTTGTCGGTGCCGTCCACAATCAACTCAGCGCCGGTGAGCAACTCTGCCGCATTTTCGGGACGCAAATCGCTTGCCCGGGGCTCGACCTTCACCCCAGAGTTGAAGGCGGCGATTTTCCTGCAGGCTGCGATAGCTTTGGGCACCGACTCGGCTGCGTCGCACTCGTCAAAAAGACTTTGCCTCTGCAGATTGCTGGCTTCGACGTAGTCCCGGTCAATGATTCGCAGGTATCCAACGCCCGCTCTCGCCAGGAGCGAAACCACAGCTGAGCCGGTTGCCCCGCATCCTAGAATTATGACCCGCGACTCAAGAAGACGTTCCTGGCCCTGTTCTCCCAGTTCTGGGAATAGGATCTGTCGCGAATATCTTTCCTGGGATTCGGGTTTCATTTTGATGAAATAGGCACAGGGCGCCTGCGTCTTCCGAACCAGCGCATCCACCCTGCCTTTAGTGGTCAGACAGTTATTATAAGTGGCGACGGCCGTAATGCCGGGCAGACGTGGTGTGCGCTCGTAGGCCGATGTTCCCTGAACAGGTTGTGCAGGAGCCTTTTTGCTGAAAAGGGGCAGTAGCCGTGTTTTTCTTACGATGGCGTTAATTTGGTGCTGGCAGCCGTGTAAGCTGGCGGCCTTGCCCCAAAACGGGCAGACCTCCGACACTGCGACTGACGCGCAATCCCCTTCCGCGAAAAATGGGTCATCTTGCTTCGGCAGCACGATTTCGAAAATCCAGTTTCCCGGCATCGGCAACTCAGACCAGCAGATGTTGCGTGGCCTCACGCGCATGCACGAGGGAGACAAGCTCAACCGCGAGAGTCTCCAGCAGGCGCTCCGTGCATTGTTCGCCACCAAGAAATTTGCCGACCTGAGGGCGGAATGTGAACGCTCCGGCGGGGGAGCCGTGGTTTCGTTCATAACCAGCCCTAATTTTTTCGTCGGACGGGTTGCGGTTGAAGGCGCGCCGACGCGTCCGACAGAATCACAAATAGTCAACGCTTCGAAGCTGCAGTTGGGAGATCTTTTTACTCCTGAAAAGCTGGATACCGCAGTCGAAAACATCCAGCGGTTGCTCCGGGAGAATGGTTATTACCGCCCGTCGATTGCTCATGCAGAAAACCAGAATCCCGATACTCAACAGGTGGAGGTTGATTTCACCATTCGCGCGGGCGAACCGGCGCACATAAGTGAAATTACTTTTAAAGGACCTGCAATGTATTCGCGCGGCCAACTCGAAGATATTGGACACTTCCATCCGGGTGATGTGATTACTGCACAGACTGCCTCCAACGCAATTGATCGGATCCGCAAGGCGTATCAGAAAAAGAAACACTGGCTGGCGCAAGTGCAGATCGCTTCTTCCGAATATCACGCTGATCACAACACCGTGGATTACGTCTGGCAAATTGAGGCCGGGCCTCTGGTGGAAATCGGAATCCAGGGCTTCCACCTTAGCAAGGGAACTATCCGCAGGAATGTCCCGGTCTATGAAGAGGGCGCGCTGGATGACGACCTGCTCAACGAGGGACGGCGCAATTTGCTCAGCTACATGGAGTCACGGGGATATTTCGAAGCCACAGTGAACTTACAAAGAGAGACAGACGAAAAGCAGAACACAGCGCGGGTGATTTACCAGATTGATCCCGGAGAGAGGCACAAGGTTGTCAAAGTCGAGATCACTGGAAACAAATACTTTCGCGACGAAGACCTGCGCAGCGCCATGCAGGTCCAGGAAGCCACGCTGCTGCTGTCCCACGGACGATACAGTGAGGCACTTTTGCGCAGTGACGTGCGCGACATTGAAAACAAATACAAAGCCAATGGTTTTGCCGGGGTAAAAATAGACTCTCGTGTCGTAGACAATTACAACGGCGCCCACAACCAGATCGCGGTCGTCATTGACATAACGCAAGGGCCGCAGACGCTGGTCGGGTCGTTTCAGATCACCGGAAACGAGTCACAAAAGGCGGAATCCCTTCCACCGCTAAACACGCAGCCCGGGCAGCCATTCTCCGACAACAACGTCGCTCAGGACCGTGACATCCTGCTGAACTACTACTTCGATAATGGATACCCGGACGCTAGTTTCGAAGCGACGGCCAAACCAGCAGCCGAAAATCACATGGACGTGGCATTCCATATTTACGAAGGCGAGCGGGTATATGTGGGCGAGGTGCTGGTTTCAGGGCGCGAATTCACGCGGCCATACGTCATCAATCGCGAGTTGCAAATGAAGTCAGGGGACCCGCTTAGCCAGACCAGCTTGCTGGAGACGCAGCAGAAGCTCTATGACACCGGCATTTTCAGCCAGGTGGATGCCGCGGTGCAGAATCCCGAGGGGGTTGAGCCGCGGAAGAATGTGCTGGTCCAGGTGCGTGAGTCCAAGCGTTACACCTTCAACTATGGTGGCGGATTTGAATTTCAGACCGGGCAGGCGTCAAATAACGCGCTTTTCGGTCCCGTGAGTCCATTGGTTTCTTTCGACGTGACCCGCTTAAATTTCAGAGGACGCGACCACACCATTACCTTTCAGTCTGGTGTCGGCGGTCTGCAGCAGAGAGGACTCATCAGCTACGAGGCCCCGCAGTGGTTCAACAATCCGAACTGGAAATTAACCTTCACCGGATTCTTCGATCACACCCTGGATGTAACAACATTTACATCGCAGCGGCTTGAAGGAACAGTGCAGGCCGGAGAGGTCATCAACAAGTTCAGCACCATCGATTACCGTTTCAACTATCGTCTGGTAAAGGCGCTCAACGTGCATTTGAACCCAGCAGATATCCCCCTGCTCTCGCTGCCAGTCCGTTTGGGCGAGCCCGGGTTCGGTTATATTCGGAATAAGCGTGACAATGACCTGGAGACGGTGCGCGGAAGCTACCTCACCGTGGATGCAGGAGTGGCGTCTTCATATTTCGGATCGCAAGCGGATTTCAGCCGCATCCTCACCCAGTACTCGACATATCATCCCTTCGGAAAAAAGCGAGGTTCGGGCAAGGAACTTGTATTTGCCCGTTCCACCCGGGTTGGGGTTGAAATACCTTTTGGCGACACCATAATCCTCCAGCCGTCAAGTGTGGCACCCGTGAATCCAACGCTGATTCCACTGCCAGAGCGCTTTCTGATGGGCGGAGGCAACTCGCATCGTGGCTTCGGCCTTAATCAGGCGGGACCGCGTGATCCTGTCACTGGGGACCCGCTGGGTGGATCGGCGCTTTTTCTTAATACCTTCGAACTGCGTTTCCCTCCACCAACGTTGCCGTTCGTAGGCGATAACATGAGCTTCGCCGTCTTTCACGATATGGGGAACGTCTTCACCGACAGCACGCACATGCTGGATAGCCTTCTAAGGTGGCATCAGAACAAGAAGCCGTGCGGGAATCAGGCTTTGAACAGTCTTCCGGTCGCGGGACAGGGCGCCAGCTTGTGCGACTACAATTACATCTCGCATGCCATCGGGATTGGGGTGCGTTACAAGACGCCGGTCGGCCCGGTGCGTTTTGACTTCGGCTACAACCTGAACCCGACTGTATATCCGAATTTCACTCTTACTCCGCAACCACCCCCTGCTCCGGCGATATACCTGTTCACCGGAACCAAACAGGCCACCCCGTTCAACGTTTATTTTAGTATCGGGCAAACATTCTAATGCGCAAATTCAGCCCCATTATCGTTCTAGCGATTCTTGTTTCCGGAGTTCATGCCGGCGAATTGCTTGACCGGATCGTGGTCACGGTGAACGGCAATGCATTGCTGCAAAGCGATTGGGACGGCGAACTACGTTATGAAAGCTTTATGGCGGCGCGTCCATTCGATGAAGTCACGCCGAGCGACCGCGAAAGCGCATTGAACAGAATCATCGACCAGGAATTGCTTCGCGAGCAGATGCGTCCGGCTGATCTCAAACCTGCGAGTACCGCGGCGGTTGAAGCGCAATTCGATTTTTTGAAGGCACAATACCAGCGCCAGCACGCGGAGCAGTCCTGGAGTGCGTCGCTCGATCAATACGGAATCAGCGAAGCCGAGATTCGCGCCCACGTGCAGGCCGAACTCAACCAGTTGCGCGCGATCGATCTTCGCCTGCGGCCATCGGTTCAGGTGGACACCGCCGCCGTGGAAACCTACTACAAGGAAAAAATAGTCCCGCAAGCCGCCGAAAAGCAGGCAATTACGCTGGCTGAAGCCGAGCCCAAGATCCGGGAAATATTGGTCCAGCAACAGATGAACCAGTTACTCGATTCCTGGCTGGAGTCGTTGCGGTCGCAAGCCAAGATACAACGCTTCGCCTCGGATTCTTCCATACCGGCGCACCAGCCATGAGTCTCGCCAGCAAACTCGCGGGATTGGGACGTTATTGTCTGATGGCGCTGCTGCTTTTCATGCTGCTGGTCTCCGCCGCGCTCTGGTACGTCACCACAGACTCATTTCAACAGATGGTCAGGGGCCGACTGATCGCGACCTTAGAACGCGCGACGGGTGGACGAGTCGAACTCGGAAGCTTTCACGCAATCCCGTTGCGGTTCCAGGTTGAGGTCAAAAACCTGACTATTCACGGAACGGAGGCGGGTTCTGAACTTCCGCTTGCGCATGTCGACAGCATGAGCGCGGTGATAAACATCTCGTCGGCGTTGGGCGCGCGGATAGCATTCCATTCCTTGACGCTGGAGCATCCGGTCGTGCACGTGATCTTTTATCCCGACGGAAGTACCAATCAGCCCACACCAAAGCAGCAGGGAACGGCAGACCTCGCACAACTGTTTTCCACCTCAATCGACCGCCTTGAAGTCCGCCGGGGGGAGTTGCTGTTGCAGGACCAGCGTTTGCCTCTGGAATTTGTCTCCAACGATGTATCCGCGCGGTTGAATTATTCCTTCCTTCACCGCCGCTATTCGGGTGATGCTGCCATCGGTAAGGCAGAAACGCAGTTCGATGGTTATCGCCCGGTAGCGTGGGCAGGCCAGTCTGTCTTTTCGATTGATAGCAGTGGCGTACAGATCCAGTCGATCACGGCAACTTCGGAAGGCTCCAAGTTCCAGGCGCGGGGCGCCATCAGCGATTTCAGGAACCCAGTGTTCAAAGGCAGCTATGATCTGCTGCTCAATCTCCAACAAGCTGGATTGGTGACACGCGAGCCCCAACTGAAGTCGGGGACGCTCGAAATTCAGGGGACGGGTTCGTGGTCCAGCAAGACTTTTGCCGCCGACGGGTCTTTCGATTTGCGCGACGCGGCCTGGCAGGACCAACGCTTGAACGCGAAGAATGCGTCGGTGAGCGGAAACTATGTGGTCGATCCAGAGAAGATCCAACTCTCCCGGGTAGAAGGCCGGTTTCTTCGCGGGAGCTTTACATCCGACGCCGAGGTGCTGAACTGGCGGGCCCCCGAAAAACGTGCGGGTAAGGCGAAACTGGAGCAGCGTGGAGCGGTCAAGATCCAGGCCAAAGATGTTTCGCTGGCTGAGTTGCTTGCCAGTCTCGGACCGCGATTTCACTCTGTGCGAAATCTGAGATTTGCCGGCGACGTTTCGGGAACCTCCGAGATCCATTGGCATGAGTCGATCAGCAATGCGGAAGTCGCCGGCAGTATTCGGGTGAGTGCCCCCAGCCACTTGACCCGCGGGCAGACTCCACTCACTGCCGCCGCTCGCCTCACCTATCATGTGCGCTCGTCGAGCGTGGACATCGCGGAGTTGACTGCCAATACACCCGCCACACAGATATCAGCTTCGGGCGCGCTGGCAGACTCCGCGACCAGCCTTAAGCTTTCCTTCAATAGCTCGGATTTACGCGAGTGGCGGCCACTAATGGCAGAGTTGTTCCCATCCGGCATACCCGGCGAAGTCCGCGGTCGCGCGGTTTTCAATGGCACAGCAAACGGGGCCCTTTCAAACTTGACCATCGCTGGCAAGCTGCAACTGCAAAACTTAGACATGTCGTTTCCGCAAAGCGCCTCAGCAGAACTTTTGCATGTGGATTCCCTGGCCGCTGATATTCAGGTTTCGCCGAGGAACTTGAACGTTCGCGATGGAACCGTTCACAGCGGCGACACAACGGTGAAGATGGATGGGAACGTCGGTCTGACGGATTGGAATGTCACTCCGGAAAGCGGCGTGCGCTTACGGCTCGATCTCGAGAATGTGGAGGCATCCGAACTCGCAGCGCAACTGGCGACCGATCTGGCATTCACCGGAAAGATCAATGCTCATTTGGAAATTGGAGGCACGAAAGCGAGTCCGCAGGGACAGGGAGGAGTCACTTGGGAAAACGGATCGGTGCAGGGCTACTCGTTTGATTCCGTGGCGGCCGGCATCACCATGCATGGAAATCAGGCCGGGTTCAACAACCTGCAAGTCACGCGTCGTCAGTCGCGGATAAGCGGTCACGGAACCTACGACGTTTCCGCTAAGACTTTCCAGATTTCAATCGCAGGAAGCAATTTTGATCTCGCCGGATTAGCGCCGCCGCAACGCTCGCGCGTGAAATTGGGAGGAGCGCTTGATTTTACGGCAGATGTTTCCGGATCAAAAGCACGTCCTGATGTGAACGCTCACTTGCATCTTCGCGATCTCGCTTTCAATGATGAACTGGCTGGAGATTATTGGTTGGATGCGGTAACTCGCGGGCAGGACGTTCATCTGACCGGACACTCCGATTTCAAGACCGCTCAGCTTACGATCGACGGCGACGTGCATTTGCGTGAGCAGTGGCCGGCGAAAATCAATCTTCACTTCACACGCCTTGACGTGGATCCCTTCATCGAAAGCTATCTACATAGCCACATTACAGGGCATTCTTCCGTCGCCGGCGACCTTGTGCTCGAAGGACCGTTGCGCGATCCGTTCCATCTTGCGGTGACGGGCAATCTTTCGCAGCTGAACGCCGAGGTGCAGCACGTCCAACTTCACAACGAGGGGCCGGTGCAGTTCTCCGTCTCTGGGGAAACTTTGAGAATCAACAGTCTTCGGGTTGTCGGAGACAACACCGACTTCTCCGCGACCGGTTCGATTCAACTCACGGGTGAACGGAAACTGGATATACATGGAAGCGGGGAGATTGGTCTCCAGATCATTGGGACGTACGATCCTGATTTCACTGGATCAGGAAAGATAAAAGCTGAAGCGAACTTAACGGGTACTCTGAGTTCACCCCTGGTACGAGGCAAGTTACAGATTGAAGATGCCTCGTTGGCCGATGTCAACCTGCCTAGCGCATTGAGCGCCTTGAACGGCACTCTGACGTTCAGTCAAAATCAGGTCACGATCGAAAGCCTCACCGCGCAAACCGGAGGCGGCAACGTGAGCTTCAGCGGCCATGCTGAACTTGTGGGGAAGCAAATCAATTTCGATCTAACCGCCAAGGGCGAATCCGTGCGACTTCGGTATCCGCCCGGAGTAAGTTCGACTGCGACTGCGACTCTGCATTGGAACGGGAGCACTGCGGGTTCGCTGCTTTCGGGCGACGTCACCGTGATGAAGCTGGGGGTGACGCCTGGTTTTGATTTTGGCGCCTATCTGCAAAAGACGGTGCAGCAGGCAAGTCTTCCGCAAACCGACCCTGTCCTGAATAAGATCCGGCTTGATCTCCACGTCGTCACCACGCCTGAATTGCAGATGCAAACCAACGTTATCAGGCTGCGCGGGGACGCTGACTTGCACGTGCGCGGGAATGCAGCCAAGCCAACCCTTCTGGGCAGGGCTGATGTTTTTGAGGGAGAGGCCTACTTCAACGGAACAAAGTACCGGCTGGAGCGGGGTGGGGTGACCTTCGGAACCCCGGCGGCGAACAATCCCGCGGGAACAGTGCCGTATGTGGATTTCGAAGCCACTACGCGCGTGAAAGATTACGACATCACGCTGTCGATTAACGGCCCGGCTGACCGTCCAAAACTCAATTACCGCTCAGAACCGCCGTTGCCAACCAACGACATCATCGGATTGCTCGCTTTTGGGGGCACGAGTGAGGAGTCTGCCCAACTCCAGCAAAACAGCCAGTCTGCATTCAGCCAGCAGGCCTCAAACGCCATGCTGGCAGCCGCTTTGAATGCGACCCTGAATAATCGGGCACAGCGACTGTTCGGGAACAGCCGCATCAAAATAGATCCGCAGGGCCTCGAGACCGAGACCTCGCCCACGCAGAATGGGCCCGCGGTGACCATTGAACAGCAAGTGAAGGACAACCTTACGGTCACCTATACCACGAACGTTTCGCAGACGTCACAGCAGATCATTCGAGCCGAATACAACATTTCACGCAACGTCTCGATCGTCGCGATTCGCGATCAGAACGGCGTAATCAGCTTCGATGTGAAAATTCGTCGTCGTAAACGATAGTCCACTTGCGCGGAATGTATCCTGCGCGCATCCTAAACGCGGCATGCCCCAGCCCGAAATTTCGACCCGTGATTTGTATGCCGGTGAGCGATTCTCCATGGTCGAGACGCAGCTTCGCCGTCGCGGTATTCATGATGAACGCGTGCTTGACGCCATGCTGCGAGTGCGCAGGCACGAATTTGTTCCTGAAGCCTACCGTATGCAGGCTTACGAGGACCATCCCATTCCCATTGGGGAAGAGCAGACGATTTCACAGCCCTTCATCGTCGCCGCTTCATTGCAGGCGCTTGCGCTCAATGGTACCGAGTCCGTTCTCGAGGTGGGCACCGGGTCCGGATATCAAACCGCCCTTCTTGCCCTGCTTGCAAAAACCGTGTATTCGATTGAACGCTTTCCCTCGCTCGCGCACAACGCTGAAACAAATCTGGCCCGGCTTGGCTTCAACCAGGTCAAAATTGCAGTTGGCGACGGCAGTCAGGGGTGGCAGGAATACGCTCCGTATGACGCTATGCTGGTTTCAGCCGCCGCGCCCAGTGTTCCCCAAAGCCTTTTGGATCAACTTTCCGATTCTGGAAAGATGGTGATTCCCGTGGGGTCGCCAGGCTCGCAGGGATTGCAGTTGATCCGAAAAGCCGGCGGAAAACCGCAGGTTGAAACCATCGAGGGCTGCCGTTTCGTCCTCCTGATCGGCGCTGAAGGATACTGAGATCGACCGTCCGTCCTTAGACAACCTACCACCATGGTTGAGTCTCCAAGAAAGCGTAAGTAGTAAAAAGGAAGGCAAAATGAGAACGTTTTTGATATTTGCGGTTGCTTCAGTGTTGAATGTTTCGGTTTGGGCCGCGCCCCAGGCCGGCCAAGGACGTTACGACCAGCAGATCCAGCAGGACGCCACGAAGGTTCTGCAGTCCAAGCATAGGTGGAAAGGCATTACCCCCGCGACCGAAGACGCCATCGTCACATTGGACGGAAATGTGAAGCTCCTGATTGACAAGCTCGATGCTGGGAAAAAAATTGACAAGTTAGACCATGTCAAAGGTGTGCGTAACCACATACAGGTTGAAGGTAATGTTCCAGATCAGCAACTTGAAAAGCAGATCGCCGATAAGCTGCGCTACGACCGTGTTGGCTTGGGGAGCACGTTCAATGCGTTCGGCCTCAAGGTGGAAAACGGCGTTGTCACGGTACAGGGTGATGTGCGCGATTATCCTTCGCGCGATTCGGCCCTCTCAATCGTGGAAACTACACCCGGGGTCAAGGACGTCGTGGACAACATTAACGTGCTCCCGACCTCACCGATGGATGACGACATTCGGCTGCGCGTTGCACGGGCGATTTACGGAAACCCGGTTCTTGCCCGATATGGAACTGATCCGCAACGTCCGATCCGTATCGTGGTAGACAACGGGCATGTGACTTTGTATGGCATCGTGGATAGCCAGGCGGATAAGACGATTGCTGAAACCCAGGCCAGGTCAGTGCCAAATGTTTTCAGCGTTGACGACAAACTGATGGTCGCCGGCAAATAATTCAAACGCAGGTTGAGCTTTGCCGGGCCAGGCGGCCCGGCATTTTCTTTTACAATGAATGCGTGCCATTGCTGAAAAGCCTGCGGATCACACTGGAGATGATCAAATGGGAGCACTCAATTTTTGCTCTGCCATTTGCTCTCTGCGGTGCGATGCTGGCCGCAGGCGGATTGCCTTCTTCGCACCAACTAGCGTGGATCGTCGTAGCCATGGTTTCCGCAAGATCAGCAGCCATGTCATTCAATCGACTGGTGGACGTCGCTATTGATGCCGCGAACCCACGCACCCGGACACGCGCGCTTCCCACTGGAGTTCTGACCCAGAACTTTGTTCGGCTTTTTGTGCTTTTCTCAGCCGCGGTGTTTGTGCTTGCGGCCTGGGAACTGAACCGATTGGCGTTTGTGCTCTCACCGGTCGCCCTCGCCGTCCTGCTACTTTATTCCTACACCAAGCGCTGGACGCGGTGGTCGCACGTCGTGTTAGGTTTTGCGCTGGGCATCGCTCCCGCGGCGGCATGGATTGCGGTGCGTGGTTCGCTCGATCCGCGTATTCTCCTGCTCACAGCGGCGGTCACCTTCTGGGTAGGCGGCTTCGATGTGCTTTATGCCTGCCAGGATTTGGAATTCGACCGGCAGTCGGGACTGCACTCCATCCCGCGTTATTGCGGCATCGCAAAGTCGTTATTGATCGCGCGCCTTTTCCATCTCCTGATGTTATTGTTCCTTGCGTCGCTGGTATGGACGTTCTCATTAGGAAAGCTTGCGGCGCTGGGTGTGCTGGCAGTATTGTTGCTGCTTGCTTACGAACACTCGCTGGTTTCTGAAAACGACTTGAGCAAATTGAATGCGGCATTTTTCACCATGAACGGCGTCATAGCGGTTGTTTTTTTTATCTTCGTCGCCATGGACCTGCTCCTGCATCCTTTGCACTCCATCTGAGCACCGTTCCGGAGGACTATGAAAGCTTTGACGCTGTTGTCTCTGTTAACGCTGTTCTCTTGTTCAGCCATGTCGTCCGCGCAATCGAAGCCGCGAATCGTCTCACCTGACGTGCAGGCCGATGGTCACGTAACTTTTCGCTTCTCCGATCCGAACGCCGCGAAAGTGGCCGTCGATATTGAAGGGCAGAGCGTACCTACCCCCATGCTGAAGGATGAGAACGGCATCTGGAATGTGACTGTGGGCCCGCTGCAGCCTGATTTCTACGGGTACAACTTCAATGCAGATGGTGTGAACCTGATTGATCCGTCAAACACCATGCTTAAGCCCAATCTGTTGACGCTCTCGAACGAAGTTCACATTCCCGGTCCGTCGCTGCCCTGGGAAGTTGCGGATGTGCCGCATGGTGAAATTCATCATCACTTTTACCATTCGAAAACTGCCGGCGACGATCGCGATTTTTACGTGTACACGCCTCCAAAATATGACTGGCACAGCAAAAATGAATATCCGGTGCTTTATCTGCTGCATGGGTTCAGCGATGACGCCAGCGGCTGGACTGCCGTAGGCCGTGCCAATGTGATTCTCGACAACCTGATCGCGCAAGGCAAAGCCAAGCCGATGATTGTCGTAATGACGCTTGGCTATGGCGATATGGAAGTAATTCGCCGGGGCTGGGACGCGTGGTCGGACAAAGACTTGGCCTGGCGAAATCTGTCGCGCTACACCGACATCTTGCTCGGCGAGGTTATGCCGCAAGTGGAGGGCGAGTACCACATTAAGAAAGACCGCGAGTCGCGGGCAATTGCCGGGCTTTCGATGGGTGGCGCGGAATCATTGTTGACTGGATTGAACCATCTCGATCAGTTTGCCTGGATCGGAGCCTTCAGTTCAGGCGGAATCGACAATCGCGATTTCGCTACTGAATTCCCTGCTGTGGACGCCCGCGCAAACAAGAAACTGAAGCTGCTGTGGATTGCGTGCGGCACCGAAGACGGGCTGATTAAGATCAATCGCCAGTTCAAGTCCTGGCTGAAAGATAAAGGCGTGCAGTTTACGAACATCGAAACACCTGGCATGCACACGTGGATGGTGTGGCGCCGAAACCTCTCTACGCTTGCTCCGCTTTTGTTTCAGTCGAAATGAAACCGTAGGGGTTTTTCGTACCCTGAATCCAGTTCGCATGGCTTGAGTGGCGTGCGACGGTCTCTAGCCATCGACTGGTGGCAACTTGTATCATTAAAGATGATGTCTCCTCACCCATTTCAGACGGATGATCCGCGCCTGGAGTTGATTCGTGACAAGGTTGTCGCGCGAGAACGACTCAGCGCCGATGATGCTCTCGCGCTCTATCGCAATCCGGACATCCTCGCAGTTGGCTGGCTTGCGAACCACGTGCGGGAGCGCATTCATGGTGACAAAACGTATTTCAACGTAAACCGCCATATCAATCCGACAAATGTGTGTATCGCTGCGTGCAGGTTGTGTGCGTTTGGCCGTAAAAAAGATGCTCCCGGCGCGTACACCATGGCGCTGGAAGAGGCTTTCGAAACCGCAGCGTCGGGTTATAGCGAAGCAGTAACTGAGTTCCACATTGTCGGCGGGCTGCATCCGGATCTGCCATTCCAATACTTCCTCGATCTAGTCTCAGGATTGAAGCAGCGCTTCCCGCAGGTGCATTTGAAAGCGTTCACTATGGTGGAAGTTGCGTATCTGGCGAAACGCGCCAAGTTATCTATCGCGGAGACTTTGCAGCAACTAAAAGACGCGGGAGTGGACTCGCTTCCCGGCGGTGGCGCAGAGATCTTCGCCGATCGCGTGCGCCATATTATTTGTGATCACAAGATTGACGGTGATCAGTGGCTTGATACGGCGCGCTTGGCCCATCAGCTTGGGCTGAAATCGAACGCGACGATGCTGTACGGTCATGTCGAGAACGACGAAGACCGCGTAGATCACCTGCTTAAGCTGCGCGCTCTGCAAGATGAAACCGGCGGTTTTCAGACCTTTATTCCGTTGGCATTTCATCCTGACAATACTCCGCTCGAGCATCTGCCACGAACGACCGGCATACTCGACATCCGACAAATTGCGGTCAGCCGCCTGGTGCTCGACAACTTTCCGCACATCAAGGCCTATTGGCAGATGCTGACGCCGAAGATTGCGCAAATCGCGCTCCGCTTTGGTGCGGATGATCTCGATGGAACGGTCATCGAGGAAAAAATCTATCACGATGCTGGGGCAACCACACCTCAAGGAATGCGCCGGCAGGATTTGGTCCGTCTTATTCGTCAAGCGGGTCGCGAACCGATAGAGCGCGACACCATGTACCGTCCGGTAGTTCGGACTGAAACCTCGGTCACAGTAGCTGTTTAGCCCCGTGGGATTGGTTCTCTCAGAAAAACTCACTCATGTCCGGTGCAGTAGCTGCCGCTCCCGGGAAGTCCGTGACTCCAAGCAGTTGCATGGTGAGTTTCAATGCGCTCTGATGCTGATACATCGTGGTGGACTGGAACCCTGCACGGACCTTCGGACTGATCAGAATCGTTGCGATGTGCCCGCCACCATTCGCCTCATCATTGATGTCGGATTCATCCCACGTATAAATCAACACTGAATTCTGGAATGCGGAACTGGAAATCAATGGGCCGACATTAGTGTGGACCCAATTATCAATATTCGAAAGCTTATCGGTATCGGTGCAGTCTCCAGCTTCTCTGGGACAATCATGGCCGTCATTGGCGAGATTGGGAACGATCATGGCATAGTCGGGCAAAGTGTCGTTGGTAATATCTGCAGCCAGTTGCGTAAGTGGAACAATATTGCTCGCCTGTGAGCTGCTCTTGATGACGTCCGACATATATGCAAACGGATTGTGGTCCCGCGCGTACGGGATAACGCTCGGTCCTGTGTAGGCTATGTTCGGCAGGCTCTCTGCATAAATCTTCCACGTCTTTCCTGCTGCCGTCAGGGCGCGCACTACATTGTCGGCGGTCACGGTACCGGTGAAAGTGTCATCCGTGGTGACGAGATCGCCGACTGTCAACATGAAATAGTTCGGTAATGAGTTGTGCCGGTTGGCGTAGTACTGGGTTGCCAGAGCATATTGGCTTACCAAGCCATTCGTGTATGGCATCGAAGTATTGCCAATGACGCTGGCGTAAGAGTGATTTTCCTCCACCAGTACAAACACATGCGCCACTGTAGGTATCTGGCCGGTTCCGGGCGGTGGATCGGTCTTGCTGTTGCCGCCACCGCATCCCGTGAGGCTCAGTGAAAGTGAGAGCCCCAATGAAACTACAAAGATTCGTTTAAGAGAGCAACCCTTGATCATCAGCGGTTAGAATGCGGGTGGCTTCACTCAGTTGCTTGATTTCGACTCGGGAATTTCGGGCATTTCTGTGCTGAAAATACTGGAGGTAAGGAGGATTGCGAGTTTTTCCCGAGCTGCGCCAACTATGTTGTTTTATCCAGGAAACATGGGTGTAGAATCGGCGTTGTAGCAAAAGCTTCCCGGGATCTTCTCCCGATCCGAGGCGCGCATGAATGTGCACATCAGCTACAAGCTTCGTAGAACTCCCGACATCGATCACGAAATTCAGCACTGGACAGAAAAGATCCAGAAAAGGCTGCACGTATTTCGGCCGGATCTGGTTCATCTAAAGGGATTGCTCGAGCAGAACTCACCCCGCACCGGGACAGTTGTGTCTCTGAATCTACGACTGCCGTCCGGCCAAATGGCTGTTCAGGAAACTGGAGTCGCTGCGACTGCGGCGATCAAAGCCGCATTTGACGAACTACTCTCGCAGATCGGCAGACACAAAGAACTGCTGCGCAACTCGCACCGGTGGAGGGGGCGACGCGCTGAAAAAGGCCGTAATGCGGCTTCAGTACCTTTTGAATCTACACTTGCCGCAATTCCGCCTTTGACCGCGACCGCGGAAGACGTTCGCTCCTACATCAATGGAAATTTTCTGCGCCTGGGCCGTTTTGTGGAACGGGAATTGTTTCTGCGCGAAAGCGCGCTGGAAGTTCAAGCCGGTTTGCTAAACGCTGAAGAAATCGTGGACGAGGTGGCGGCCCGAGCACTCGACGATCAGCTTCTCAAGCCTGACCGCATGGCCCTTGAACCCTGGCTTTATCGCCTGGCGATTCGAATAATGGATGAGTTCACGGCGCACTTAACGGAAGCTGAATCAGACGTGCATCTTCAAGGTTTGAGACGCCGCCGGAGCGAGCGCGCCAGCGACGAACCTCAACTGCAATTTCATCAACCCGACGAAGCCATGACCACAGAGAGCAGTATTGCCGACGACCGGACAGCCACTCCGGAGGAGATTGCTTACTCCGATGAAATGGTCAGATTAATTCAGTTCGCCCTGCGCGGAGCTGTCGCGGCAGACCGTGAAGCCTTCATTCTCCATGCTCTGGAAGGATTTTCGGCAGAAGAAATAGCATCAATCACAGATCGCAAGCTCGAACAAGTGCACCAGGCGATTAGCCGCACACGCGAGCAACTGCGCCACTCGTTTCCATCCAGCAGTCCGTTCAACCGAAAAATGACCCAGCACACTGGAACACGATAGTTCGAGGAGTTCGCATGATTTCTCGTGAAGATCTTCGGCAGCTTGCTGATTTCGAATGCCGCTTGCCCGACGAATTTGCCATTTCGTTTTACTTTGAGCCATGTATTCCCAAAGACAAGTCCCATCGGCAGGAACTGATTGAGGCGAAAGACCTGGTCCGCAAGACGCTTCAGGAGCTTGAACTGAGCGGAAAGCACCGTAACGCGGCCTTGGATTTGCAACGCATATTGCAGGTTGTGGAATCGATGCGCGGGAACCAGGCCCGCGCGAAGGCATGTTTTGCTTGCGCAGCACGTGAGTTCTGGAAGGAATTCGATTTGCCGCCCGGCTCCGGGGGATCGCGTTTGTTCGTGAACCGCCGCTTCCACTTGAAACCGGTCGCGCCGCTGATGTCTGATCATCCGCCTCTTTGGGTGGCGGTCTTAGACCGCCAGAATGCGCGCTTTTTGGAAGTTGCATTTGACAGCGTCAAAGAGCAGGGAAATATTTCGAATATTTTGCCGCGCCACGGGCGCAGCGACGGCTTTGCCGGGTACAAGGGAGGTCATGCCGAGAGGCATTTAGAGGGCGAGTTCCGTCGGCATTTTCAAGAGGCGGCAGAATTCTTGAAAGCGGCAGCTGAACGAAAGCTGTTTGATGGGTTGGTGATTGGGTGCCAGGACATTAACTGGCCCGAGATTGATGCTCAGTTGCATCCGGACGTCAAAAAGAAACTACTGGGGACATTTTCTGCCGAACTGACTGCCCTGAGCAACGAGGAAGCCGCCGAAGGTGGCCGCCGGATCGCGCGAGAGACTGTAGCAAAACGGAATCAAGAGCTGCTGGGCGCTGCACTCGACGGTTCCCGTAGCAACGGACGGGGCGTAACCGGGCTACGTCGCGTGCTCCGCGCGACTGAGCAAGGAGAAGTGGACACAATCATCATGTCGCGAGATTATTCCGCCCGTGCGGTTGAGTGCACTAACTGCCGTCACCTCGACTCTCACCTGGTTTCCTACTGTCCGGCTTGCGGGCGCAGCACGCGGCAGCTTGATGATGTTTGCGAAGCCCTGGTTCCACTCGTAATTCGAAACAGTCTCGGCTTGGTTTTGCTTCCACCCGACGAGACCCTTGACCGCGTGGGAAATATTGCTGCGGTCCTGCGCTTTCGCGCCGACCAGAATGTAAATCACATGCTGGCGTCCTAGAGGGTCGCGGATCGTCATCAACGCGTGATATAACACTTCGTTCGATTCCATATCCCGAATCAGTGACGAGGACCATCATGCCCGTTTCCCGCCGCGACTTCCTCGCTTCAACCATTGCCGGATCAATTGCGCTTGGATTTTCGTCTGATGACTTGGCCGCGCAAAGCTCCAGCCAGGATGAGTCAAAGCGCGCCAAATTGCCGGTCATTGCCTGCGCTGCGAATGGCTACAACTACCTTGATGACGCCTACACTTTTCTCGCCACCGGCGGGGACACGCTCGATGCCGCGCTCAAGGTTGTGGCAGGTCCGGAGAACGATCCCAATGACGAAAGCGTCGGGCTTGGAGGACATCCCAACGAAGAGGGCGTCGTCGAACTTGATGCCTGCTGCATACACGGGCCAACCCGAACCGCGGGTTCCGTCGGAGGATTGCGCAATATAAAGAATGCTTCTCTTATTTCTAACGCCGTTCGCATGCATACCGGGCATGTAATGCTGGTCGGTGAAGGGGCGGAAAAATTCGCCGTGGCGCAAGGCTTTCCGCGTGAAAATCTGCTGACTGACAAGTCGCGAAGGGAGTGGCTGCTTTGGAAAGAGACGCATTCGGATTGGTGGGGTCCGGGGCTTTCAAGTCCCGATTGGCGGACGCGTTTTCGATCAGCGGCGGGCGTTGATGAGTGGCAGCTGCGCATGAACCGCATGAATGAAGTCGCGGCGGATATTGGCATTCCACCGGAGCTTCGCGAGGAAGCGATCCGCTACGTTGTCCATCCGCCGACGGGCACCATCCACTGTTCCGCCTTGAAGAAAAATGGAGAGATATCCGGTTGCACCACGACAAGCGGCTTGGCTTGGAAAATCCCCGGCCGCGTTGGCGATTCACCCATCATCGGAGCAGGCTGCTACACCGACCAGGATGTGGGCTCAGCCGGCGCCACCGGCAGCGGCGAAGAGAATATCCGCGTCGCGGGCGCGCATACCATTATTGAAAATATGCGCCATGGTATGACCCCGTTTGAGGCCGGAATGGACACGCTTAAGCGCATCGTCCGCAACTACGATAGTGACACGCACCGTCTGCAGTTTGTGGACATGGTCTATTACATCCTGCGGAAAGATGGCGCCTACGCCGGGGTTTCGTTGTGGGAGGGATACGGAGACGAGACCAAGCCTCATCGGATCGCAATCCATGATGGTACGAAACGCCTGGAAACGACCGCAGCGCTGTTTAAAGGCGTATCGCAAGCCTGGCCACCAATCAAGCTGGCAACATAGATTCCGCTCAAGGCAGTTACCTCTCGCTCGACATGAGGCCATCGAGCCGCCGGCGTCCCTTTGGAGGAGGCAACCGGCCGCCTGAATTTCGACTCTCGCTACAACCGCTTGATTTTGCAGGCGGCCGATGTACACTCCTTTCACTACATTCCTTCGCCGCGGAGCTTCGTCTAATGGAAAAATTACTGCGCACAGCGCTGATGCCAGCGTGTGTCCTTGTCCTGCTTATCGGTTGTGCTTCCTTTGCAGTTGCGGAGGGAAAAACCCGCATCTACTACATCGCGGTAGATGAAGTCGATTGGGACTACACCCCGATGGGTATGGACAAGATGATGGGAATGCCCTTCGACAAGAATTCGAAGATGTACTTTGAATCGGACAAGCATCAGATCGGGCACGTGTATCGCAAGGCAGTGTATCGCGAATACACCGATGGAACGTTTTCTACGCTGAAGAAAAGGACGCCCGAGTGGGAACATCTTGGACTGCTCGGCCCGGCGCTGCACGCCGAAGTTGGCGACACCATCCAGATCTTCTTCAAGAACAATGGCACGAAGAGTTACAGCATGCACCCCCACGGTGTCTTTTACGAAAAGTCTTCAGAAGGCTCTTACTACAACGATGGCGCTAATGATCCGAGTCACAACGGAGTCGTAGCTGCCGGTGGCACTCACACATACACCTGGCAGGTGCCCGAACGCTCCGGACCCGGCCCTAACGATCCAAGCTCAGTCGTATGGCTCTATCATTCCCACAACTTCGAGGGCCACGATACCAACGCCGGATTGATCGGCGCCATCATCATCACGAGGAAGGGTATGGCTCGTCCCGACGGGACGCCCAAAGATGTTGACCGCGAGTTCGTGACTTCGTTCTTCATCATCGACGAAAACAACAGTTGGTATCTGGACCACAATATCGAAGCCCACACCACGGAGCCGAAGACAGTCAAGAAGCTGGACAGCAGCCCCACGGACGCCGACGGCAACTTTTCCATTGTAGGAAGTGGTTTTATTAATGCGAACATTCGCGCCACCATCAACGGCTATCTTTTCGGGAATATGCCGATGATGACCATGCACAAAGGCGATCACGTGCGCTGGTACCTCATCAGCCTGGGCAACGGCTTCAACTTCCATACTCCGCATTGGCATGGAAACGTAGTGACGGTGAACGGACAACGCACCGATGTACTTTTTCTCTCGCCAGCGCAGATGGTCACAGCCGACATGGTGCCTGATGATGTTGGCACCTGGATGTATCACTGCCATGTGAGCGACCACATGGACGCCGGAATGATGGCCATGTACCAGGTCTTGCCGTAACCGACGGGTCAGTTGGAGACGATCCATCAGGCCGGAATAGGTGCCTCGGCGAAGCCTCTGTTCGAACCCATACCGTTACTTCTGTGTAAAACTCTTGCGAGTTAGGACTTGCTTCGCTACCATAAGGCGCGGTACCATTATCATGTTCCCAGCGGCCATGCCCCCTTGGCTGGCCTCCCGCGCCGCTTGGCTCCAGGCGCATAACGGACATAGATCAAATTAAAAAGAGTTCCAGCCGCTAATGTATTTTCCGCATGCTACGTGCATCCGCACGGCTTTTAGCCGTGGCGAGGCGGCAAGTTCAGAGTGCAACGAAAGGGTCCGCATCTGTCGGACTGAATAGGAAAACGATAACAATATGAATGCAGGACCAGGACGCCCCTCCGGTGGAGGAGGGAGAAACAGGCGGCGGCGTGGTCGTCGTCCGCGTGGAAGTAATCCCGGCGGTGGCCGCCCCGGCCGCGATCAGCAGCATGGCGGCGTTTACAGCGCGCCCATGGACCACAGCTACCGGGCGGCAATGGCCGGCGGTAATAATGGTTCACGGCCCGGGCGCCAGCGCCCCGGCTTTTCCGCGAACTATCCCCAGGCTGACCCTGAACCGTTGCCGGTACGCGAGGATGCGACGTCGCGCATTTTCGGCTTTGTGGACGACCTGTTTTTTCAGGCGAAGATTCAGGAGACTGCGCGTAAGCTCAACGTCAAGGTTGAGTTCGTGAAATCTGAAACCGACCTCAGCGAGCGGATCAAGCAGAACGGCGAGGAGAAGCCTTCTCTGATTATTTTTGACCTAAACAGCAACAGTGTGAAACCGCTGTCACTTATTCCAAAGCTGAAGACCAAACTAAAGAAGACTTCCGTGATCGGCTTTCTATCACACGTTCAGGGAGACTTGAAGCAGAAAGCTCACGAGGTCGGTTGCGACATGGTGCTGCCACGATCGGCCTTCTCCCAGAATCTGCCCCAATTGTTGCGCCGGCACGGAGCTGCGGACGACGAAAGCATCCAGTAGCCAATGTTTTCGCTTGGAAGGTTCTAGCCGGGAAAATGAAAGTGAACGTCCTGGCGTGAACTGATCGCCACTCCGTCCATACTCGCCGGTCTGAATCGCCATACGCGCAGCGTGGCTAGCACCTTTTCGTCGATGTCCTGCTGCAGTGATTGCAGCACTCGGGTCGCGGTCACGTTGCCCTGATCATCAATCGTTACTTCGACGATCACGTCGCCTTGCACGCCTTTTAGCTGCCACGGAAAAATTGCGGGGTCAGGGAATACCAGCGGGATCGCGGGCCTGGCTTCGATGCCCGACCCGGGCCCCTGCGCGAGAGATCCAGTGGGTGTGCCGGCTCGAGCTAATTCAGCCGGTGTAGGCACGGGCAACTGTGCAGCCTTGTGTTTGACAATGCGAATCGGCTGCTTCTGAAGCACCGGACGTTCTGCCGGGCTGGGAACATAGACCAGCGCCTGAGATCGTTCGTGCTGCCCCCAAGCTACCGACGATGTCCGCACGAACATAGGCGCGCGCTGCAGCCACAAGAACACGATCGCGCAGTGAATCACGAAAGATGAGAGCAATGCGACGGTATATTTGCGATTGCGAACTGGCGGGATTTCAAACATACGGCCACCCCGGCTTCGCTCTATTCTACCCCGGAGGCCAGCGCAGGTCGCGCCCGCCCAGCAGGTGAACATGTAAGTGAAACACCGATTGACCGGATTTGGGGCCTACGTTCAGGACCGTCCGATACCCGTCTTCTATCTGCCGCTCACGTGCGATACGGGCGGCTGAGAGGTGGCAGAGGCCGACAATTTCCGCTTCCTTTTCGCTGGCTCGATTCAGGCCCTCGATGTGCTCCTTGGGGACAACGAGCACGTGAGTCGGGGCCTTCGGATCGATGTCCTCAAACGCGAAGGTGTGCTCGTCCTCGTAAACCTTCTTGGATGGGATCTCTCCCGCGATGATCTTGCAGAATAGGCAGCTATCCATGGCGTGTCCTTGCTATCGGCACTGCGGAATTGAATCATCGGGGGCATTGAATCATTAAAAAACCAGCAAATTCTGCCGCTCGGGTTTGAATGATTCAACGCTCACTGACTCAATTCTTCAATCCAGTCTTACCAGAAAAATTGCGCCTTCGCTGGTGGTGGTGTCGTGCACGACTTCCTCGGCGCGGGCTCGCAGGTCATCTTTGACGCGGATTCGCACCCACCAATCTCCCACCGGGCTGTTGAACGTCAAAACATTCGCGGTTCGATATCGTCGCGAAAGACGCGCGGCCAGCTCACGCGCTGCCTTCTCGCGTTCGATGGCGCCAATCTGGACCGCCCATCGTCCGCCCGTAACCACCGGCGATGGCGTTTTCAAGACATCGACGCGTACCTCAGCCGTGCCGCGCTGGACGATGCCGACCTTCTCCGCCGCCGAGCGCGAGAGATCAATGACGCGGCCTTCGATGAATGGCCCGCGATCGGTAATGCGGACTAATGCCGATGATCCCGTCTTGACATCCGTTACCCTAACAATCGTTCCCAGTGGTAGCGTGCGATGCGCCGCAGTCATGGCGTGCATGTCATAGACCTCGCCATTCGCGGCGCGGCGATTGTGATACGGAGCGCCATACCAACTGGCAATTCCGGTTTCAGACCACAGCGGTTTGGCGTCGACAGGGAAGTCGGGTTGGTCAGTATTTGTCTGCGGGCCGGCGTTTCTTGACTCCGACTCCGAGGGTTGGGCGGGCGCCAGCGGAGGCGCTTCTGGAACCGCTACCGAGACCGGCTTATGCGAGCAGCCGACCAGAAAAACCAGCAATAGAGGTAGGACGACGGCGGTCTTCATTTGGGGGCGGTGGTCGAGTGCTTTTCCATATAATTCGCGAACTCTGTCAGTTTTTCGGCGGCGGTACGCAGCGCTTTGCTCGAATGCTGGCGCACTGCTGGAACCACTTCGTCGTTGAGGTACTTGATAAAATCTGCCGTTTCTTTTTCGATGCGTTCCGTGGTTTCGCCAACAGTTTTGTTTACGCGCGCGCTGGCCTGGTTGAAGTCGGTCATGTATTTGCACTCCCGCTTAGGCGATCAGTTACATGCATTATTCATCGGCAAACAGGCAGGGTCAATCGGGAATGAGTCGTAAGACTACTGGAGGGTACGGTTGGCTCTAAATTCTGTGGCATCGGAGAGATCAAAAAGCTTTTAACCGCGAAGACCGCAATGGTCGCGAAGTGCGAAGGACGAATTACTTTACTTGGGCCCGAACTGAGCAGCGGATTACAATCCGATCACGATGACGCGGAGTCTTTCACTCGGAAATCAAGATGTGCGTCGCCTGCGTCGGGCCTTGCTCTCCTGGTATGGGAAGAATGGGCGCGACCTGCCGTGGCGCAACACGCGAGATCCTTATCGTATTTGGGTTTCCGAAGTCATGCTGCAGCAGACCCGAGTTGCGGTCGTGATCGAACGCTACCAGAGATTCTTGCAGCGATTCCCCTCGGTGCAAGAATTGGCGCGTGCAAGAGAATCGTCGGTTCTGGCGGAATGGAGCGGGCTGGGGTATTACCGGCGCGCGCGAAATCTGCACGCCGCGGCGAGAATGGTAGTGCGGCAGCTAAAGGGCAAATTCCCGGGAACCAGCGAAGATTTGCGAAATTTGCCGGGCGTCGGCAAATATACGGCGGCGGCGGTTGCCAGCATTGCCTTTGAAGAACCGGTCGCCGTTGTGGACGGCAATGTCGAGCGGGTGCTTCGGCGTTTACTGGGCCGCTTGATTGCAGGGAAAAAATTGTGGTCCTACGCGCAAGCTTTGCTCGATGCGCAATGCCCGGGTGATTTCAATCAGGCAATGATGGAACTGGGCGCAACCATCTGTTTGCCGGATGAGCCGCGCTGCGGAGTTTGCCCCATCCAAAGATTCTGCCGAACCCAAGGCCAAGGTGGGAGCCCAAGAAGCAAACCCCGTCAGTTCAAGCGTGAGGTCGCATACGCTCTGTCTGTACGCGGAGCCGCAGTTTTATTGGTGCGGCGGCCGGCTGACTGCACCCTCATGCCAGGAATGTGGGAACTGCCGGAAGCAACTTCGCAAAATGACACCGACGAGGTGCTATTCAGTATGAAGCACTCCATCACGGTGACGGATTTCAAAGTTAAGGTTGTAAAATGCCGGATCCTGCCGGGAATTGGCCGATGGGTGAAGGTTTCGCGGCTAAACGCAATCCCGCTGACCGGCCTGGCGAGAAAAATCCTCGGCCACGGTGAAGTCATCTAACTAAAGGATAGCGAGGCCTCCATGAAATGGCTGAGCGGTTTATTCGGAGGAAATAGAACGATGGCTGCACTTGTTGCCGGAACGAAAGCGCCACAAATCGAATTGGCGTCAACGGATGGATCGAAATTTTCGCTGCAAGATACGTTGGGCCGCGGGCCGGTCCTCGCCATCTTCTTCAAGATTTCATGCCCGGTTTGCCAATATGCACTGCCGTATTTCGAGCGCATTAACAAAGCCTACGGAGGCAGTAAGCTCACGATTATCGGCGTCTCGCAGAACGAAGGCCGCGACACCACGGAATTTGTCCGGAAGTTTGGGATTACGTTTCCGGTCCTGCTCGATGACACCAAGACATTTCCAGTCTCCAACGCCTATGGACTGACAACTGTCCCGACAGCCTTCTGGATTTCAGAAGATGGTCAAATCGATGTTTCGAGCGTGAGCTGGGTCCGTCAGGAATTCGAGGAAATTGCCAGCCGAGCCGCTTCGCTTTCGAGCGCGACCCCACAGTCGATCTTTCAACCCAGTGAGAAAATTGCTGATTTCCGCCCTGGTTGAAGCTCCAGAAACTAGTCCGCGGTCGCGGACAAGCCAGGAAAATGCAGAAGTAAGAAGTCAGAATGCAGAAGTGAAAACCACTTTGTCTCGATTGTAAGTTCACTTCTTCTGCATTTGAAGGCCTTCTAACTTCTGCCTTTTCAAATATCTTCCCGTACAATATTCCGTTCACCTCCCCAACAGGAGTTCGCCTGAAATGCGCAAGATCGTGATTGCCGTTGTGCCAATCGTAATCATCTCTTTGTCCTTTGCCCGGGCTGCTCACAAACCTGCCGCAGACATGTCAGCGTCTGCGCATCTTCCGCCCGCGGCGATTTCCGCGTTGCAGAAGATTGATCCTGAGCACATTCGCGCCCACGTACGTTTTCTGTCGCACGATCTACTGGAAGGGCGCGGCACTGGTCAGCGCGGTGGAGATATAGCAGCGGAATATATCGCTACGCAGTTCTGGCTCGACGGTCTGAAGGCGGCGGGTGATAACGGGACATTTTTCCAGCAGGTGTCTTTCGTGGGCATTACTCCCGGGGCCGAAACAACATTTGATTTGGTTCCAAACAAGGGTGACACACAAAAGCTCAAGCCTCTCGACGATTATGTCGCTTATGACCAGACGCAGCATGCGTCCGACGACATTGACGCTCCTATCGTTTACGTTGGATATGGAATTGATGCGCCGGAATATCAGTGGGACGACTACAAAGGCGTGGACGTTCGCGGCAAAGTGCTGCTGATGCTGGTGAACGAACCCAGTTCGAATGATCCCAATTTTTTCAAGGGGCCGGCACTCACTTACTACGGCCGCTGGACGTACAAGTATGAAGAGGCCGCCCGCCGCGGCGCGGTCGGAGCGATTCTGATTCACAAAGCCGAAATGGCCAGCTATCCGTGGGAAGTTGTGCGCAATTCCAATTCCGGCGAGAAGTCGTTTCTAAAGAGTGACGCGCCACAATTGAAAGCGGCTTCGTGGATTCAGCTCGACGTTGCGCGCAAACTGGCGCAGAACTCCGGGATGGACCTCAAGAAGATGATGGAAGATGCGCAGTCGCGCAGCTTTCATCCCGTCGCGCTGCCGGTGAAGTTGAAGGCGCGCCTGGTGAGCAAGATTCGGCCTTTCTCATCGCGAAATGTGGTGGCTATGCTGCCGGGGTCGGACCCGAAGCTAAGTAGTGAAGCCGTCATTTACACCGCTCACTACGACCATCTTGGCATTCGTCCCGACATGCCTGGAGACAACATCTACAATGGCGCGCGAGACAACGCGACGGGTTGCGGAATTGTGCTCGAACTGGCGCGGGTATTCTCGCAGTCTCAGAGCCGACCTCGCCGGTCTGTCCTGTTCGCCGCGGTGACAGCCGAAGAGCAGGGATTGCTGGGGTCGGAATATCTGGGCAAGCATCCCCCGGTTCCGGCGGGGAAAATTTCGCTGGACTTGAATTTCGATGACATTCCGCCGCTGGGCGCACCCGAAGAAGTAGAGGTTTCAGGATCGGAGCGGACCGACTTCAATCCTACCGTTGAGGCTATGGCCAAAGAATTCCGGTTGGCTATCCGTCCGGATTCGCATCCCGAGGCCGGCCACTATTACCGGTCGGATCATTTCAGTTTAGCGCGCGTAGGCGTGCCCGCGTTCTCAATTAATGAAGGCATGAAGTACAAAGGCCACAACACTGAGTGGGGCTTGCAACAGGCGGAGGATTACACCAACAAGCAATATCACCAGCCGAGTGATGAGTACGTTCCGAGTATGGATTTCACCGGCGACGCGGCCATGGCGCGATTTGGATTCGCGCTGGGATGGGCGGCGGCATCGCAGCCCAAGTTAGTGGGATGGGAAAAAGGTGATGAGTTCGAGAAGGCAAGAATGCAGAGCCAGGGTGCTGGGAAATGAGCCGCAAACCAGCTACGCGGTAATCGTTCGGCCCTCAACCGCCGCCTGCGCTGGCTGCACGGCGACGTGTCTCCACACCTGAATCGTCAGCACAACCGTTGTCGCCAGCAGCAGCGCCCCAACCGCAACATGCGCCACAGTCGAAACGATCATAGGGAGTTCGGGCTGCGGGGCGTCAGCGCCCAGCACGATGCGGGTATAAAAAGAGGCGAAGCCCAACAATATCTGTACCAGCAATAGCGAGTGCACGAGCATTCCTAACCGCCGCACCGCGGGGATCTCGCGAAATCGCATGGCGCGAACGCCTGTCCACGCCAGGATCACCGTGACGGAAACGGCGTTGACTACATGCGGCCACCAGGGCATGCCGCGATGACGGAACATCGCGCCGAGAATTAACTGCACGTACAGAATAAAAATTGAGTAGAAGCACAGAACCAGAAGCTTGGGATGGCCGTTGTCCGCGACCGGTTGAGGCGTTTCTTCGACCCAGTGGCGTCCTGTGAACACGGCAATTGCCACCGCGATGCAGAAGAATGTCTGCGCAATCGCGGCATGCGCGGTTGAAACTGCTGGCGGCAGAAAGTGCAGAACCGTGACGCCGCCTAATATTCCCTGAACGATGATGGTGGCCAGCGCGCCGAAGGCCAGAATTTTCATCCAGCGGCGGCGCTCGACGAACAAGGTCCAGAATGCGATCACCAGCGTGCAGGTTCCGGTAAAGAACGCGATCATGCGGTGGCTGTGTTCAAACACGATCCCGCCGACCCAGGGCGGCAGACGCAGGAAATGCCCATAGGATGTCGGCCAGTCGGGAACGGAAAGGCCCGCGTCTTCGCTGGTAACCAGCGCGCCCGCGATGATGACGAAAAAAGTGACGACCGCGATGAAAACCGCAATCCGATGGTGCCAGGGGTTGTAGGACACAGTTTCTGACGTCAAAAGGGACTCTCCTGGAAACTAGCTATTTTACCAGCGATAAGCCGAGGCTTGGCCGGGGCTGAGGGGCAAAGCCGGTGTTCGTGCAACGCGAGGTTCAAACACTCTGGTTACTTGCGACGGACCCGATTCCGCTGTGCAATTGAGTATTGGAGGAAGATATGCGCGGCACATTTGGGCTTCTTGCCATGGTCATTGCGATGGCAATTGGGATGTTTATTTATTCGCGGCAGGCGCAAAGCGTTTCGGGATCGGCGCCGAACGCCAATCCCCAGACGACGGTGAACGTGATCGGCGTTAAGAACGATCTGATCGCAATCGCCAACGCCGAGCGCGCCTTCAATGCTGAACAGGGAAGGTACGCTTCGCTTGATGAGCTGACTTCGGGCAAGTACATGAGCGTTCGTGGTAGCCGCGATCCCTACACTTACGGCGTGGATATCACGGGCAGCAGTTTTCGCGTGACGGCAGACACCTCTGCGCCGGGCGCACCGCCGCACCTCTGGGTCGATGAGAGTATGGTGGTGCAGAGCTCAAACTGAGCTAGCGCTACTGGCGGCTGCCATCGCTTTGATCACTTCGTCGGCGAACTCCGACGTGCCCGCCTTCCCGCCGACGTCTTTCGTCAGTTTGTCGCGGTCGCGATAGACCCTTTCCAAAGCATCGCGGATTTTTAGCGCGGCTTCAGGCTCACCTATATGACGCAGCATGAGCAGAGCTGAGCGCAGCAGCGCAGTTGGGTTGGCCATATTCTTTCCGGCGATATCAGGCGCGGAACCGTGGACTGCTTCGAAGATCGCGCAGTGCTCGCCCAAGTTAGCGCTGGGCACAAGGCCAAGGCCGCCCACCAATCCGGCGCAAAGGTCGGAGATGATGTCGCCGTACAGATTTTCCATCACCATCACGTCGTACTGGTAGGGGTTCATCACCAATTGCATACAGGTGTTGTCTACGATGTGCTCGCCGTAAGTGATCTCGGGATATTCCTTCGACACGTTCCGCGAGCAGCGCAGGAACAACCCGTCTGACAACTTCATGATGTTGGCCTTGTGAATTGAGTGCACCTTCTTGCGCTGGTTCTTGCGCGCGTATTCGAAGGCGAAGCGCGAGATGCGGGTCGAAGCTTTTTCGGTGATGATCTTCAGGCTTTCGACCACTCCCGGGACGACTTCGTGTTCGAGGCCGGAGTAAAGGCTCTCGGTATTTTCGCGGACGATGACTAGGTCAACATCGGGATAGCGCGTGGGAATGTGCGGCAGATTGCGCACCGGCCGGAAGTTGGCATAAAGATCGAATTGCTTACGCAACTGCACGTTGATGCTGGCGAATCCGCCGCCAACTGGTGTAGTGATCGGGCCCTTCAGAGCGACGTGGGTGCGCTCGATGGATTGCGTGAGTTCCTTCGGGATGTATTCCTTGTATTTTTCAAAGGCCTCGGCGCCCGCTTGAACGGTTTCCCATTCGAATTTGAGACCTGTGGCTTCAAGAATGCGAACAACCGCCGCAGTAACTTCTGTGCCGATGCCGTCGCCGGGAATGAGAGTGATTTTGTGAGTCATGAGAGATCACGTACGCCTGGACGCCCTCGTCCGAGGCGGGCGAGCAAAGCTCGCCGAGAACTTTGCCGAGCTTCGCTCGGCCAGGCGGGTGAGGGCACCCGCCCCTACATGGTCTTGGTTGAAGTCTTCGCCTGTGTTTCTCCTGCTTCTTTCGTCTTCAACAGGTCTTTCAGTTCCGCCATGAATTCCTGGACATCTTTGAAATCGAGGTAGACGGAAGCGAAGCGTACGTAAGCAACTTTGTCATAGCGGCGCAGGCGGTTCATGATCAATTCGCCGACTTCGCTGGTCTTGCGCTCTCGCTCGGCAGACTCGATAACGAATCCTTCGGCCTCGTTTACGATTTGCTCCAGTTTGCTGATGGGTACGGGACGTTTTTCGCAGGCGCGCAGCAGCCCATTCAGAACTTTTTGGCGGTCGAATTTTTCGCGACGGCCGTCTTTCTTGACCACCATGTAGGGGATTTCATCGATACGCTCGTAGGTGGTAAAGCGCTTCTCGCACTTCAGACACTCGCGCCGCCGCCGTATGGAATCGGCTTCCTTGCTCTCGCGCGAATCCACGACCTTGTCGTTGGCAAAGCCGCAAAAAGGGCATTTCATGGTAAAGGGGACTGAATGCATTGTAACAAGAAGCGATCAGCAGTCAGTATTCAGCTAACTTTTGAACGAAGTCATTCCGAGGACCTTTAGGTTCGAGGAACCTGCATTTCGCCGAGAACTGCGGATTCCTCACTGCTGAAGCGGTTCGGAATGACAAACCGAACTGCGGGGTGCTGAGTGCAAACTCGTGTGAGCGATCACCATGCCCGAGCGGCACAATCATTTATAATCGCGAGTTCCCGCCAAATCACGGTGCGCAAATCTACAGGTGGCGGATACCTGACAGGGAGACTCTTAGCTTTGGATTCTGTCACGCCAGGTTGTAGTGGATGGCCCTTCTAAGGTCATTTTTAGGAAAGGAAGAAAAGGCAATCATGAGCGTTATCACGGAAATTATTGGTCGCCAGGTGCTCGATTCACGCGGTAACCCGACGGTCGAGGCAGAAGTCTGGCTGGACGACGGTTCCAAGGGACGGGCAATCGTGCCCAGCGGCGCTTCCACGGGCGAGCACGAAGCCGTCGAACTCCGCGATGGCGATAAGCAGAAGTATGTCGGCAAGGGCGTTCTCAAGGCAGTTGAAAATGTGAACGGGGAAATTGCCGACGCCTTGCGTGGAGACGACGCCGCCGACCAGCGCACGCTTGATCAGAAGATGATCGAACTGGACGGAACCGAAAACAAAGGCCGCCTCGGAGCCAACGCAATTCTCGCCGTTTCCATGGCCGCGGCGCGAGCGGCTGCACATTACTTCGATCTTCCGCTGTACCGGTATCTGGGAGGAGCGGGCGCGAACACGCTGCCAACCCCGATGATGAACATCCTGAACGGCGGCGCCCACGCCGACAGCAGTGTGGACTTCCAGGAATTCATGGCCATGCCCGTCGGCGCGCCATCTTTTTCCGAAGCCCTGCGCTGGGGCGTCGAAGTTTTTCATACCCTCAAAGGCGTCCTGAAAAAGCGTGGATACAACACTTCAGTCGGCGACGAAGGCGGTTTCGCCCCGTCTCTCAAATCAAACACCGAAGCCATTGAAGTCATTCTCGAAGCCATCACCCAAGCCGGATACAAACCCGGCGCAGAAATCGCCATTGCCCTCGATCCCGCCTCCAGCGAGTTCTTCCAGGACGGCAAATACGTCTTCAAGAAATCCGACAAATCGGTGAAGAGCTCCGACGAGATGGTCCGCTTCTACTCCAAGTGGGTGAACGACTATCCCATCGTCTCGCTCGAAGACGGCCTCGCCGAAAACGACTGGGACGGCTGGGCGGCTCTGACCAAGGAAGTCGGCAACAAAATCCAGCTCGTCGGCGACGACATTTTCGTCACCAACATCGAATTCCTGCAAAAGGGAATCGACCAGCACGTCGCCAACAGCATTCTCATCAAGGTCAACCAGATCGGCACCGTCAGCGAAACCCTCGACGCCATCGACCTCGCCCGCCGCAACGGATACACCTCCGTCATCTCCCACCGCTCTGGCGAAACCGAAGACACCTTCATCGCCGACCTCGCGGTCGCCACCGGCGCGGGCCAAATCAAAACCGGCAGCGCCTCCCGCACCGACCGCGTGGCAAAGTACAACCAGCTGCTGCGGATTGAGGAAGAGTTGGGAAGCGGGGCAAGATTTTTGGGATTGAAGGCGCTGAAATACAACGGGTAAGGTCGACTTTGCGATCATGCCCCTAGCCAGATTGCACGGTGTCTAAAGTAGTTGATGAGATTCTCAAACGTTGATTGGACGATTCTGTGGAAGCTCCACCACCTTCAGATTCTTCTGGATATATTTGACCCTCGGCATCCCGCTGAAGGGACTGCTCGCATGGCATCTCGAAGCTGGTTCGGCGGTCAAGACGAGTGCTTCCGCCGTGTTATCGAGCTTCGCTTCGTCCGTCGCTAGCACCTGGTTTCCAATCTTGCCAATAGCCTGCACTTTAATGTTGAACGGCTTGGTCGGGGGCACCGCTGGTCAATCACTTTTCGTCAGTCTTCCCATAGTCGCCCTAGCGATGGGAATCGAAGCCGCCTTTCTCGATTGGGTGTTTTTTCGCGTTTTGATGAAAGAATCTGTGAAAAGGCAGTTTGTGTGGGTGCTCATCGCGAACGTGTTGAACGCGTCAATAGCATTAGGCATCGGTCTGGCTTGGGTAGCTCATCATCCTACGATGATGATTGCAACCTCGACGTACTGACATGAAGAAGCGTGTTTTTCGGGAGAACGGCACACCTTACTTAGTACGAAGCCATCGTCAGGCCGAGCGGCCATGTGCAAGTAACGGTATCCGTCTCAGAAAATGAAAGGCACTTCGGCGCGATATAATCCCATACATGCCGGAAACTGAGATCATTTTCACCGTACAAGAGTCGCCTGAAGGCGGCTACGAGGCCCGCGCACTCGGTTACTCCATCTTCACCCAAGCCGAAACTATGGATGAGTTGAAGCAAAACGTTCGTGAGGCAGTTCGTTGCCACTTCGACGAAGGTGAAGTTCCCTCGATTATCCGGCTGCATTTGGTCAAAGACGAGGTGATTTCAGCTTGAGATTGCCTCGTGATCTTTCCGGTCACGACCTCATCAAACTGCTCAAGCGATACGGCTACGAGGTAACGCGGCAGGTGGGCAGTCACATTCGATTGCGATCAATGCTGCGCGGCCCAGCTCATCACCTAACCGTACCCGATCATCGCAGTTTGAGAGTCGGGACTCTCAACACAATCCTCTCTGATGTCGCAGACTATCTGGAGATTGACCGCTCAAAACTGGAACAGGAACTCTTCGAACGATGAATCACCCCAAACCCCTGATCCTCATCATCCTCGACGGCTGGGGATACCGCGCCGAGACTAAAGCCAACGCCATCGCCCTGGCCCGTAAGCCGGTTTATGACCGCCTGCTGCGCGAGTATCCGAGCACGCTCATCCAGACCAGCGGCCCTTACGTCGGCCTGCCCGACGGGCAGATGGGCAACAGCGAAGTCGGCCACCTGAACATTGGCGCGGGGCGCATTGTCCACATGGATTCGACCCGCATCGAGCTGATGATCCAGAACGGAGAATTCTTCCAGCACCCCATTCTGCTCAGCGCCATGAAGAATGCACGCACCGGAGGCCGCCAGCTTCATCTCCTCGGCCTGCTCTCCGACGGCGGCGTGCATTCGTATCAAAGTCATCTGCATGCGCTGCTGAAGATGGCGAAGCAAAATGAAGTAGAGCGCGTGTTCGTCCATGCCTTTATGGACGGACGCGACACCCTGCCCACAAACGGTGCCACATATCTCCAGCAATTGCAGCGAGCCATACGCGAATACAACACCGGCAAGATCGCCACTGTCAGCGGACGCTACTACGCCATGGACCGCGACCGCCGCTGGGAGCGCATCGCCAAGGCCTATAGCGGGATGGTCTTCGGCGAGGCCGAAGGCAGCAAATACGCCGACTCGGTGCAGGGTGTGAAAGAGTCCTACAACAAGGGCGTCACCGATGAATTCATCGTGCCCTTCGTTTGCACCAATGCTAAGGGCGAGCCGCTCTCAACCATTCGCGATGACGACTCCTGCATTTGTTTCAATTTTCGCGCCGACCGCGTTCGCGAAATCACCCGCGCCCTGACCCGCGACAGTGGTCTCAACGAACAAGCCGGACGCGATCTGCCCGGCGCCGAAGATCTCGACACGACCATCCCTAAAGACCGCGGGCCGAAAAATCTCCACTACGTTTGCATGACGCAGTACGACAAAAAATTCAGCCTGCCCGTCGTCATTCCGCCAGAATCGTTGGATAACATTCTCGCCAACGTGATGGGTGCGAGGAACATGCGCAACCTGCGCGTTGCCGAAACCGAGAAATACGCTCACGTCACCTATTTTTTCAATGGCGGCATCGAGCAGCCGTTTCCCGGCGAAGAGCGCACCGTCGTGCCATCACAAAAAGTTGCCACTTACGATTTGAAGCCAGAAATGTCCGCCTCTGGAATTGCCGACGTGGTCGTTAATGCCATTGAAGACGGCGCCTTCGATGTCATCGTGGTCAACTTCGCCAACGCCGACATGGTGGGCCACTCCGGAAAGCTTGAGCCCACGATCAAAGCTGTCGAAGCCGTCGATGCCTGTCTTGGCCGGATTGAACTCGCCGCCCGCGCCAAGGGTGGCGCCCTGCTCATCACCGCCGATCACGGCAACGCCGAAATGATGATCGACCCTGTAAGCGGCGGCCCGCACACTTATCACACGACCAATCCCGTGCCGTTCATCGTGGTCGCAGAAAACGCAAAGCAATTCACACTGAAGCCCGGTGGTTCACTGCGCGACATTTCGCCGACGATTTTGGGCATGCTGGAGATCCCCGAGCCCCATGAGATGACGGGCAGCGATCTTAGAGTAAAGAGGATCGGGTGATCTGGTGATCGGGCCATCGGGTCATCTGAACGCCAAAGACTATTGGCTAACGTCCGCGCATGCATCTGACGCACTGCCGGTACATAATTAAGATCACCCGATGACCCGACCACCAGATCACCCGATTCGCAAGCTCGTCATTGCCACCCAGAGCCGGCTTGATCTGTGGGTGGCGCCGCAGTGGTTCGCCGAAAATCTGCAGAAGGAATTTCCGCACGTCGATGTCGTTCGCATCACTAACTACGACGGCATCGATGCGGTCCTGGCCGATGCGCAGATAATATTTACCCAATCGATATCGGCTGAACAATTTGTAGCGGCGCGCCAACTCCGCTGGATCCACTCACCCGCAGCAGCGGTCCATCAGTTCATGTTTCCAGAATTAGTGGCGAGCGATGTCATCCTGACCAATGCTCGCGAAGTGCATGGCGTCGGCGTCGCCGAGCATGTGATGGCGCTCATTTTCGCCATCGCCAAGCGAATCCCTGAGTCGGTCAGATTTCAGGAAAAACATATTTGGGGACAGGAAATTCTCTGGAATGGACACGCGTCTCCACTCGATATTGCTGGAGCAACGATTGGAGTTGTTGGCTTCGGCAGCATTGGAAGCAACCTTGCCAAGCGCGCCAAGGCGATGGGAATGAAAGTGATCGTAGTTCGAGAGCGGACGGGAAGCGTTCGCCCTGAATTCGTGGACGAAGAGCTGCCATCGTCAAAATTGAACGAGATGCTGGCAAGGTCAGACTACGTCGTGCTCTCGCCGCCTCTGACGCCGCAGACGCGAGGCATGATTGGCCGCGAGCAGTTGGCAAAAATGAAATCAGATGCGTATTTGATCAATGTAGGGCGCGGGCCTCTGCTTGATGAGGCGGCACTGACCGAGGCCGTTCGGGATCACAAGATCGCCGGTGCGGCTCTCGACGTGTTCGATCAGGAGCCGCTGCCCGCCGATTCTCCGCTGTGGGACCTCGAAAATCTTCTGATCACGCCGCACACGGCCGGCATGGCGGGGAACTTGTGGCAGCGGCATTACGCTCTGTTCTCAGAGAATTTGCGTCGATTCTTGAAGGGTGAGTCACTACTGGGTTTAGTGGACAAGCAGAGAGGATATTAAAGGAGTTTCAGATGCCGCCGACTGCCGATAAGAGCGAAGTTGCGCGCCGCGTGGTGAAGGCTGAAGAATGCGTGCTCATTGTTGTTGATATTCAGGAAAAGCTTTTGCCTGCGATTTTCGAAAAAGAACGGCTGCTGAAAAATGCGCCGTTGCTGGTCCGGTTGGCGAGAATTCTGGAAATACCGATTATTGCAACGACACAATATGCGAAGGGTCTGGGAGAAACGGTTGCAGATGTACAGTCGCTGCTGCCAAATCCCGCCATCGATAAGCAATCGTTCTCGTGCTTTGGCAGTGATGCGTTCTGCTCGGCGATGAAGCACCTGCCCGGACAGCGAAATACGGTGCTGTTGTGCGGCATGGAAAGCCACATCTGCGTTACACAAACTGCACTCGCTGCATTGCGCGAGGGATATCTGGTGCAGGTCGCATCCGACGCGGTAAGTTCACGCACAGAGTGGAACTGGAATATCGGCCTCGAAAGAATGCGCGCCGCCGGCGCGGTGATCTCCTCGACCGAGATGATGATCTATGAGTTGCTGCGCGGGTCAGGGACGGAGGCATTCAAGGAAATGTTGAGACACCTGAAGTAGGTGGAACGTCATCTTGGATTCACAGGTAGGAACCCCTAGACTGGGCTAGATGGTAGGACGAGTAAACGACTCTCGCGCCGCGGTGCGACAGCTCTCGCTGCTGGTTGCACTGTTGGTCGTGGGGTACCTGTGTATACGTACGCTGCGTTTTACAAACGACCTACTCAATGTCCTCTTCGTGTGCGCTTTTCTTCTGATCCCGTTCTTAGCGATTCGACCGGTTCTGCAGTTACGTCATTGGCCGAAGGTCGTCACGACTATCCTGCTTTGTCCATTGCTCGTTCTCTCGCTTGCGTTTCTCTTGCCCACGGTGAGCTGCGATGTTCCAGCGGTCTTAGAACATCGTGAATTTAGCCGTGAATTGGCTAGTGTTCGTCAACGATCTTATTCTGTGCATCTCATGTGGCAAGAAACGGCAGGAGGTGAAGTAGGGCCACACGGCTTGGGTTTGGAGCAGCGAATGTCCATTGCCCCCGGTTTCTATGTCGTGAGGCACTTGGATTATTTCGAAGGAGTGAGTACGGGGAGCCTATCATTAGCAGGGGCAGATGAAGTAAGGTTGCGCATTCCTAAAAGTTACGGACATCAGGAAATTGACAAAGTGTATTCGCTTAAACGAAGGGTTTATTTCTGATCACATTGAGGCGCCGTTGATCAGTCTTGCATCACCCGGAATTTCCTGGCCCTATTCCTTCGCCTTCACCCTCACCACCGTGATTTTCGAGAAGCCTTCCTCAAAGGTTGGCGGCTTTAGTTTGCCTGCCATCTTTCGCATCACATCTTCCTGCACCACACGCTGACGCCGCTGGTTCCGCTCCAGGCAGACGTCGAGCGGAACGTCGAAATACAAAGCCTGCACTTCGTAGCCTGAGTCTTTCGCCAGCTTGATCCAGCTGTGGCGGTCGTGCGGAGTCAGATTCGTGGCATCCACATAATTCATGGGACGGCGGGCAATCAGCCGAGCCCGCAGCATGGAACGCAAATTAGAAAACACCAAGTCTTGAAAGCGCTGCTCATTGGGATCGTCAAATAGCAATGAACGGACCAAGTCGCTTGAAAGCGGGCTGATGTTGTTGCGCTTGAACCACGAACTTTTTCCGGATCCGGGGAGACCGATGGCGAGAACGACAACGCCCTTGCTCGCGCGTGGCGGCGCGGGAATCGCATTGACAGCAACCGGCGCGGAAATCGGAGCTGCCTCAGCGGCCGGAGTTGCACCCACCTGAGCCGTGATTGGCCTTGCAGGGCGTCTGCGGCCACGTCCGCGCCGTCGTCGGGGACGGCCCGCGCCAGAGCCAGGCTGAACGGTAGTCCCCGGCGGACCAGTCTCGTCACCCCCTCCCGAATCGGACACGGCTGTCGGTTCGTTTTCATCTGTTGCCGCCGCCTCGACGATTGGTTCTTCCCGCTGCACCTCAGGGGCCGGCTTCTCGCCTTCGGGAATAAAGTACGCCGGCTGCAAGGGCGCGGGCTCAGCGGCGGTTTCCTGCGGCGTCTTTTTGCGCCGTTTAAGTTTGTCTTGCATCCATTTACGCATGCTTGGCTTGTAACATATTGGAGCGCCTGTGGGCAATTCGGAGGCGTACCCCCAAAGGCTCCTGTTCAGGGAAGTTAGGTGCTCATGGCAATTCCGCGGCCACTGGCAGGTCAGAAATACATCTCGCTGACCACCTTCAAGAAAGATGGAACCGGCGTACGCACGCCGCTGTGGTTCGCCGAGAATGACGGAAAACTTTACGTGATGACGCGAAACGACTCGTGGAAGTACAAGCGCATTCGCAATAACCCGAAGGTAAAGGTAGCGCCGTCCACAATACGCGGAACCTTAACGGGACCCGAGTTTTCAGCCAAAGCGCGAATTCTGCCGCCGCAAGAGTGGAAGGCGGCGCACAAATTGATACAGCGGAAATACTGGCTGGCACGTCTGCCCGTCTGGAGCAAGCACAACGAGTTCGTGGAAATCGAGGTTCCCCATGAAGCTGCATTCCCAAACTGATTAGTCGCTTCGAAAGAATTAATGTTAAAAGCGCCTCGGCGGCTAGGGGTGCCTAGGGAGATCGTATCCCCCGGAGTGGTTCAAGTAATAGTTCCAAGAAAACAGGTGGAAGCAAACAGAGTTGGAGCGGCCAGCGGGGTTGGAGTTGCTCGACGATCTGCCAAGGGCTGAGGTTTTGTTTATGAGAGTTGGGACGGACCAGGTTGAAGTAGAGCTGGTAGGTAAAGGCTTTGGCGAGGAAGTCGCCCCGACTGTGGAACGATTCCAGGTCAAAGAACTCATCTTCGACGAGGCGGTGAACGGTTTCCACATCGCTCTGGAAGGTGTGAGCGGCGGGAGGGATGCGAACGTGCTGGCTGTCGCCTAAAGCGGTGGGGAATCCGGTGGGGTGACCGCGACGATCGTGGCCACCGATGAACTCGGAGCCGTTGTCGGTCTGCCAGACCAGATCGCGCAGAGAGATGCCGCAACGATCGAGGTGCTGCTGGATACGGGCGGCAAAGATGGAACTGGCAGCCGCAGAACGGCGCTCGGCAAAAGCCCAGAACAGCAGGCCGCTGCGCACTTCGCGGGCGGTGTATTCGACGGCCGGCAGATCGAAAGCCTGGGCCTGCGGCCAGTAGCGGGGAATATCGTCGAGATCCTTGGTGTCGGCGGAGATCTGCTGAAAGACGCGCCAGGTGGCTTTGATGTGGGCGAGGTCTTGTTTGCGCTGATACTTGCGCGGTCGTTTTTTGAGCAGGCCATGATGGCGCCAGATGCGTTCCAAGGCACGATGACTGAGAGGAAGGTCGAACTCCCGAATAAGACGACGAGCTCCGAAGGTGAACAGCTGCTGGCGGAGTGCGACGACCTGCTGTTCGATGTCGGCGGGAGTCTTGCCGGGCTGGCGATGAGGGGCGCGAGAAACTTCGATGAGGCCGCGCGGTCCTTGCTGCTGATAACGGCGCAGCCACTTGCGCACAGTGGGAACGGTGGTTTGAAACAAGCGGGCGGTGGGTTTGATGCCGCGTTGTCGAGCCGACTGCACCAAACGCAAGCGATGATTGTAGGCGTCTCTCATCTCGCGAATCAGGACGAAGTAGGCGGTGGACACAGCGGATTGTAGTCCCGGTCGCTGGCCTCCCGGCTTTTGCGGAGCCGTCCGGCCAGCTCCCTAACGCGTTTCTCGCTCAAGCATTTTAACTTCGCTAGGGGGATACGATGTGAGTAGGCTCTACCAAGCGCCTCGGCGGTTTGCCGAGGCCGTCACACACTGTTAACATTTTCTGTTCCCCTTTACATTTTGTATCTATTTGGGCGGATCACTCTTCATACGGAGGCGACATGGCTATCAAAGTAGGCATTAACGGTTTTGGGCGCATTGGGCGCAACGTTCTGCGGGCATCGTTGCAGGACCCGAACCTCGAGTTTGTAGCGGTCAACGATTTGACCGATCCGAAAACGCTTGCCCATCTGCTGAAATATGACTCAGTCCTCGGCAATCTGCCAAACAAAGTCAGCGCCAGCGGCGATTCGATTCAGGTCGACGGAAAGACCATCAAAGTTTTCAAAGAGAAAGATCCAGCCGCGCTGCCCTGGGATTCCGTGGGAGCGCAGGTAGTGATTGAGTCTACGGGCCGCTTCACCGATGCCAATGATGCCAAGAAGCACATGCGCGGGCCGGTGAAAAAAGTGATCATTTCGGCGCCTGCTAAAAATGAAGACGTGACGCTGGTGCTGGGGGTGAACCACGACAAGTATGATCCCGCCAAACACAACATTATTTCGAACGCATCCTGCACCACCAACTGCCTGGCGCCGATCGTAAAGGTCATCAACGACAGCTTCAAAATTGTCAGCGGCACCATGACCACGATCCACTCGTACACCAACGATCAGGTCATTCTTGATTTTCCGCACAAGGACCTGCGGCGAGCGCGTGCGGCAGCGTTGTCGATGATTCCCACTTCGACCGGCGCAGCGAAGGCCCTGAAGCTGGTGATACCAGAGATGGCAGGGAAGTTGGACGGCTTTGCTATCCGCGTGCCCACGCCCAACGTTTCGGTGGTGGACCTGGTTGCTTTGGTCGAGAACAAGGCCACCAAGGAAGAAGTGAATGCGGCACTCAAGAAGGCTTCAGAGAGCGGACCACTCAAGGGTTATTTGGGATTTGAAGAGAACGAATTGGTTTCATCGGATTTTAAGGGCGATGCGCGTTCGTCCATCGTGGACGCGCCTTCAACTCTTGTGGTCGGCAATCTGGTGAAGGTGGTTTCCTGGTACGACAATGAGTGGGGCTATTCGTGCCGGGTGCGCGATCTCATCAACTTCATCGGAAGTAAAGGGCTGTGAAGCAAAGTTGTCAGTTGCCAGTTACCAGTGGTCACTAAGACCACCGGTACCGGTTTACTGATGACCGACAACTGACAACTGATCACTCCGGTAAGGAAATCTCCCATGTCCAAGCTCTCCATTCGCGATTTGCCTTTGAACGATCATCGCGTGTTCATGCGTGTCGATTTCAACGTTCCCCTCGATGATGGACGGGTCATGGACGATACCCGCATTCGCGAAACACTGCCGAGTATCGAATACGCGCTTCGTCATGGCGCGCGACTGATCCTCGCGTCGCACCTCGGCCGCCCGAAAGGCAAGCCGAACCCGAAGATGAGTCTCAAGCCGGTGGCCGAACGGCTGCGCATGATGCTTGATCGCGAGCTCGCGTCAAGCGAAAACGTCGGCTTTTGCCCGGATTGTGTGGGCGTGGAAGCCGAAGAAATGGCGGGGAAACTGGAGAAGGGCCAGACACTGTTGCTGGAGAATTTGCGCTTCCATGCGGAAGAGGAAGCCAATGATGAAAAGTTTGCTAAGCAGTTGTCGAACCTTGCCGACTATTACGTGAATGACGCTTTTGGAAGTGCGCACCGCGCCCATGCTTCTACTGCCGGCATCACAAAATTCGTGAAGAAGTCAGCGGCAGGACTGCTGATGGAAAAAGAGCTCGAATATCTTGGTCGAGCTCTCGAGCACCCGGAAAAACCATTTATTGCCATTCTGGGTGGCGCAAAGGTCAGTGACAAGATCGCAGTCATCGAAAACCTTTTGACCAGAGTCGATACGCTGATTATCGGCGGGGCCATGGCTTATACCTTCCTCAAGGCGCAGGGGCACGCCGTTGGTAAGTCGCGGGTGGAGGACGACAAGCTTGATCTTGCCCGAAAGATTCTGCAGGACGCAAAAAAACGCAACGTCAAATTGCTTCTGCCACTGGACCATATTGCTGCTGACAAATTTGATGTCAGCGCCAAGCCGCAGGCGATCAGCGCCGGGCAGCCTATCCCCGAGAATTTAATGGGCCTCGATATTGGCCCTGAAAGCGCTGAGCAATTCTCCGAAGAGATTTCACGTGCGGCAACCATCGTTTGGAACGGTCCCATGGGTGTGTTTGAAATGGCTCCCTTTGCCAAGGGCACGTTTAAGATTGCACATGCGGTGGCCGATAACGCCGGAGCTGTCTCGATCGTAGGCGGCGGAGATTCGGTTGCCGCGGTGAAGGCCGCCGGCGTCGCCGAGAAGATTTCGCATATCTCAACCGGCGGCGGAGCATCGCTCGAATTTCTGGAAGGAAAGAAATTGCCTGGAGTCGAAGCGCTCTCCGACAAGCGGTAATTCATGTGGCCGCCTAACTAGACCTTTCGTCAAATGATTTTCTTCGACATCGATGGCACCCTGATCGACCACGCTAGCGCTTCCGCTGCGGCCAGCCTGAATTTTTTCGATCACTTCCGCGGCGCTATTCCTTTTACCCGCGAAGAGTTTCCTGCCCGATACGAACAGATCCTGAACAAGCACTTTGACCGTTTCTGCCGGGGAGAAATTTCGATTTGGCAGCAGCGCCGCGATCGCATGCGGGACATATTCGCCGCGCCGGAGTTGTCCGACGCTGAGGCCGATTCGCGTTACAGCGTATTCATTCACGACTACGAATCTCAGACCCGCGCCTTTAGTGACGCTGCGCCATGTTTGCAGCAGCTTGCAGGCAGTCCCCTGGGAATAATTTCCAACGGGGCCCGCGAGCAGCAAATTGCAAAGCTGCGCCGCGCGGGGTTATCGTCGCACTTTTCAGTGATGGTCTTTTCAGAGGATGTGGGTCTTGGCAAACCTGCGCCGAGCATTTTTATCGAGGCCTGCCGACGAGCCGGTGAAAATCCGCTGCAATGCGCGCACGTCGGCGACAACGTCGAGGCCGATGTGATTCCCAGTCGCGCCATGGGAATGCGCGGGGTTTGCCTGGATCGCAGCGGTAGGTTGGACGTCGATGCACCTGTAATCGCTACGCTGGATGATCTTCCAAGCGCGCTAGCTGAATAAGATTAAGACCACGAAGGACACCCTTCGACTTCGCTCAGGGCAGGCTTGGGTCCACGAAGGAAATCCGGAACCCTAGGAAAAACAGGAGAACACAGGAAATGGCACGCAAAAAACTGATCGCAGCCAACTGGAAGATGTACAAGAACCCGGAACAGACGGAGCAGTTTTTCAATGGCTTTCTGCCACTGGTTCATGGTCACGACCGGGATGAGATCGTGGTCTGTCCTCCTTATACCGATCTACATGCGGCTATTAATTCCGCCAAGGGCTCGCAAATTGCGATCGGCGCACAGAATGTTTACTGGAAAGACGAAGGCGCTTTCACCGGTGAAATTTCTCCGGCCATGCTGGTCGCCATCGGATGTACTCATGTGATCATTGGCCACTCTGAACGCCGGCAATATTTTGGCGAGACCGACGACAGCGTGAATCTGAAACTGAAAGCCGCGCTTGAGCACGGCCTGACGCCAATTGTTTGTGTCGGCGAGGTGCTCGAAGAGCGCGAGGCGGGATTGACGGAGGACGTCCTGCGGCGACAGTGTTTGCGCGCCTTCAATACGATCTCTGCAAAAAAGGGTGCGAAGCTGGTGATTGCTTACGAACCGGTCTGGGCCATCGGAACCGGCAAGACTGCTACTCCGCAGATGGCGTCTGATGCTCACGTGTTGATCCGCGGCGAAGCGGCCAAAGCCTTCGGGCAGGAGTTCGCCGATGGATTGCGCATCCTCTACGGTGGCTCGGTAAAGCCGGAAAATGCCACGGCATTAATGTCCGAAGAGGAAATTGATGGCGCGCTGGTCGGCGGCGCAAGTCTAGATCCGAAATCATTTGCCGCGATTGTGAAGTACTGAAATAGTTGTCAGTGGTTAGTTGTCAGTGTTCAGTTGGGCACGGTCGCTGGCAATGAGTTCACGAGGATTCAACTCTCTGTCTTCGAATCCCGAGTACCTCACAACTGGCAACTAGCAACTGATCACTGACAACTGTGCTCACCGCAGCCAGTCTTCCAGTTCCGATCCGCGCGCTGTTTTCTCATCGCGATACTTCACGATCACCGGTGTGTAGAGCGAAATTCCCCACTCTGCCGCCTGCCCCTTGTTAACGGCCCTTGATCCTGGAACCACGACTGCGCCTTCCGGTACTTCGAGGGGCGACTGGTCGCTTCCACGGTAAACCTCGCCACGGACGAGATCGTATAGCGGCGTAGATCGCGTTAGGATGGTACCCGCTCCCAGCACAGCGCGTGTTCGAACCAAAGTGCCCTCATAGACGCCACAGTTTCCTCCAACCAGCACGTCATCTTCGATAATGACGGGCGAAGCGTTTACTGGTTCGAGGACGCCGCCTATCTGCGCGGCCGCGCTCAGATGTACGCGCTTGCCGACCTGTGCGCAGGACCCCACCAGGGCGTGGGAGTCAATCATGGTGCCTTCATCGACGTATGCGCCAGCATTGATAAACATGGGGGGCATGCAAATCACCGAGGGCGCTACAAAGGCTCCCAACCGCACCGAAGATCCGCCCGGCACGACCCGAACCCGGTCTTCGACGGTGAACTCACGCGCAGGAAAGGTATCCTTATCCACAAAAGAGAGGCACTCGCCACTGCTCATTGACGCGAGCTGACCGATCCGGAATCCAAGCAAAATGCCTTGCTTCACCCACACATTGACGACCCATTGGCCATCAATTTTTTCTGCGGCTCGAATATTGCCCCGAGTGAGGGCGTCCCGAAATTCAAGGAAAGTAGAACGGGCGGCGACGTCGTCCTCGATGCTCCCGGAGGAAGCTAACCGTTCGATTTCGGTTCGCAGCGAGGACATGGAAGCAAGAGTATAGCTGAGCAGTGGCGGCGGATCTTCGCGGGAAGCATGCGGATGTATACGCAAAAGCTATATTTCAGAAATTTTCGGTTAAATCTTGTGAAACTCGGCCATCTCAAACGATTAGATCGGCATCCGAACTTGAGCTTAGGAGGAAGTTGCTCCACTGTCTGCCATGTTCTTTAAAACGACGCCCACCACTACAGCAGTTACAAATTCCGCCGCAGTTGGGTTTACCCAGCCAGTCTCTTCCTCAGAGCCAAGTCAAGCCGGAACTACGGAATGGGCAATACCGGCAAGCACGAGGGCCGCCAACCGAGAAGAATATCCGGTTGCGGATTTTGTCGGCCGATGTTTTCTGCGTGTCTGCTTCTGGTTCGATGTCTGTACTTCCTGGGCCAAGAAACATAATCGCCCTGCGTTTACCGCTGCCGGTGCGAAGACTCAATCCATACAGATCAACCCGTCCTCTGCGACGATGCCGGCCCCGGTCCCACAAGTGCGGTCCATCGCGACCAGCCAGCAGACGGAATCCTAAATACACCTGCACTCGCTCCGAATCAAGACGCTCGGCAAGGTTTGAGTGATCTGGCGGGCTTCCGCGAGGGTAGGGTAAGGTCCGTGCCAGCGTGCATGGTTCGTCGAATGGCCTGCCGGCCGCGCTTTGCCGCTGTTGCACTGGCCACAGTTGGCGCGATGCAATACCGCTTTATGCGGGCCAGCCGCCCAATTTTCATACACAAAAAAGCTTGCCGCGTCAGATGTGGTGGCGGTTGCCTTCGCGACCAGGCCAACTTCGGCTGCTATCTTTTGCAGCTTTGAGCGCGTGTCGCGCCGTACCGGGACCATGGGAAGGCGGTAAGCTTCTTCAACTCGTCCCATCATCGCCAGCACGGCCTTCACCGGCATGGGGCTGGATTCGATAAAGTTGGCCTGCATCAAAGGCAGATATTTGCGGAAAATCTGCCGCGCTGCTTCCCAGTCGTTATTCAAGGCCGCACGGGTCATGTCAGCCATTTCGCGGGGAATTTCGTTGGAAGCGACTGAAATCAACCCCACACCGCCGATCGCGATCACCGGCAGCGTCATCGCATCATCGCCTGAAAGAACAGAAAAGCCCGGGTGCGCCGCGTTGCAGATTTCCGCAATCTGGGTCAGATTTCCGCTGGCCTCTTTTACTCCGGCAATGTTCGGAATCTCGCTCAGCCGCGATACCGTTACCGGTTCAATATTCGCCGCGGTGCGACCGGGAACGTTGTAAAGAATGATGGGCTTGTTCACCGCTTCCGCGATCGCCTTGAAGTGCTGGTACTGACCTTCCTGGGTGGGCTTGTTGTAGTACGGCGATGCAGTCAGGATTGCGTCCACTCCGGGGCGGCTCGCCAATTCCTTCACTTTTTCGACCGCGTCATGCGTGGAATTTGACGTCGCCCCTGCAACGATCGGCACTCGTCCGGCGGCGACTTCGATAGTAACGTCGATGACTCGAAGCCATTCGTCGTGTGAGAGCGTCGGGGTTTCGCCCGTCGTCCCGCACGGAACCAGAAAATCTATGCCCGACTCGATTTGCCAGGCGACGAGGTTTCGCAGCGCTTGCTCGTCAAGCGACCCGTCCTGATGAAACGGGGTGATAAGAGCGGTGCCGCATCCGCGAACTTGCATGTGAATAAGATAACCCGAACCGGTGAGTTCCGAAAATGGGCTGACTAAATTTCCCGCCAGATGTCCCGAAATTCGAAGAAACCGCGTTTGCCGTTGATCCATTCAGCAGCACGCATTGCGCCTTCGGCAAAGCCGCGGCGTGACTTGGCGTCGTGGCAGAGATAAATGGAGTCCGCGGGCGAGTCGAATACGAGTTCGTGCATGCCCACCACATCGCCTTCGCGAAAAGAGGTGATCTCGATTTCTGTCTTATTGTCCGCCTGTAGAATTTGCTGCATGACGGCAGCTGTTCCCGAGGGAGCATCTTTCTTGTGCGCGTGGTGGCGCTCATAGATGTGTCCGCTATAGCGATGATCGAGGGCTGGAGCCGCGGCGCGTACCAAGTCGAAGAACAGGTTTACTCCAATGGAAAAGTTGGGGCCGTAAACGAATCCAGTGTTGTTCTTTTCAACTTTGGTGCGCACACTCGAAAGCTCTTCGTACCAGCCCGTAGTGCCCACAACCATATTCTTTCCGGCGGCCACGCAGGCGACGACGTTGGCGAGCACGCTGTCGGGGCCGGTGAAATCGATCACAACATCGACGGGTGCGAGCAGATCCGGAGTCAGCGCAGAGGCCCCGGGGTTGTCAGCTGCGCGCAAAACGTCGGCTCGATGGCCGCGCTCATGAGCGATCTCCGGAACCAGCGATCCGGTTTTTCCTGAGCCGAGAATAAGCACTCGCATGCTGCGCCTAGTGTATCGGTTTTCGAAACTCGAGTGTTGCCGGGCAAAAATAGAAAGGCTTTTACGCGAAGATTTCCGGATCCAGTTCGGCGAAAAACGCCTTGTGCAGCCGCTGCACGACCTCGGGCACCTGGTCTTCGTCAATCACAAAGGTCAGGTTGATCTCAGAAGCGCCTTGCGAGATCATGCGGATCTTCACGTCGCCAAGTTCCCCGAAAACGTGTGCGGCTATGCCGGGAATTTCGCGCAGGTTCTCGCCGACCAGGCAAACAATGGCTTTGCGGCCTTCGTACTTCACGTCTGCGAGTTCTTCGAGATCCGCGGCGAGCGCAGGGATGGATTCGTTGGAATCGACGGTCAAGGAAACGCTGACCTCAGAAGTCGAAACCACGTCAACCGCAATGCGATGACGGTCAAACGCATCAAAGATGGATTTCAAAAATCCGTGCGCCAGAAGCATGCGGGGAGCAGCGACATCGACAATCGTGATTCGCTTCTTGGCTGCAATCGCCTTAAAAAAATTCTTGCAGTGGGGGGCACGGGCAACTATGCGTGTGCCCTCGCAACCGGGATTGCGCGAGTTTAGTATGTAAACCGGAATATTCTTTTGGATCGCGGGAAGGACGGTCGCCGGGTGCAAGACCTTGGCGCCGAAGTATGCCAACTCTGCGGCTTCATCGAAACTGATGGTTTTAATCCGGCGGGCGTCGGGGCAGATATTTGGATCGGTGGTCATCATTCCGTCCACATCGGTCCAGATTTCGATTCTGTCCGCGTTCAGGCCGGCGCCGACGATCGCCGCCGAAAAATCTGATCCGCCCCGCCCGATGGTGGTGGTAATACCGGTGCGCGTGGACCCGATGAAACCACCCATCACAGGCACACGCCCGCTTTCCACCAATGGCTGAATCAGTTTCGCCAGCTTGGCATTGGTTTCCTCAAACAGCGGCGTGGCGCGGGTAAACGCGTCATTGGTCACGACGCAATCGCGAGCGTCAACCAGGCTGGCTTCGAGGCCATGCGCAGACATTGCTGCCGTCACCAGCTTGCTCGAGAGCACCTCGCCAAAAGAGGCGACGTGATCGGTAGTACGCGGGGTCAGTTCACCGACGGCGGAGATGCCGCGCAGCAGTTCTTCCAACTCTTCAAATTCGGTGCCGAGGTCGCTGTGGAATTGCGTGAACAGGGCGGTCCCGAGCAATTCTCCAGCCGTGTTGTAGTGACGTTCGCGAAGTTCGCGAGCCAGAGTGAGTGCGGTCTTGCGGTCGCCGGAGCCTGCGGCGCGGCCCATCTTAAGCAATTGATCGGTGACCTTCGCCATGGCGCTGACCACAACCACGGAGCGCTGCGGCAGCCGGCCACGAACAATTTCGCAGGCGCGCAGTATAGCCTTGGCGTCGCCCACCGAGGTGCCGCCGAATTTCATGACCACCGAGCCTTGAGCCATTAGCTGTTAGCTCTTAGCTGAATCGCAAGCGCTGTGGCTAAGAGCTAAGAGCTAAGAGCTGCAGGATCAATCCAGATATCCCTGCACTTTCAGCAGTTCGGCGTTGAGGAGCGCGGCGCCGGCAGCTCCGCGAATGGTGTTGTGCGAGAGCACGGTGAATTTCCAATCGAGCACGTTGCAAGGTCGAAGGCGCCCTACCGTCGTGGTCATGCCACCGCCAAATTCGACGTCCAGCCGCGGCTGCGGGCGGTCTGTCGAATCCAGGTAGCGTACGGGAATTTCGGGTGCGCTGGGCAGCTTTTCCAGTTGGGGCACGCTGCGGAACCCACTCCAAGTCTCGAGAATCTCTGCTTTGCTCGCACTCTTCTTCAGCTTGATCGAGATCGCCTCGGTGTGGCCGTCCTCAACGGCAACGCGGTTGCATTGAGCGCTCATCTTGAACGGGGCAGGAATGATGCCGGCGCCATTCAGTTTGCCCAGCAACTTCAACGTCTCCTCTTCCATCTTCTCTTCTTCTTTTGGAATATAAGGAATAACGTTGCCCAGAATGTCGAGCGATGCAACTCCGGGATACCCGGCTCCGCTCACTGCTTGCATGGTCACGGCCATGACAGTTTCAATTCCAAAGCGATCGTGAAGGGGCCCAAGGGCGATCACCAATCCGATGGCTGAACAATTGGGGTTGGTGACCACGAATCCACCGCTCTTGCGTCGCCAGGCCTGGCACTCGATCAACTTGATGTGGTCGGGATTAACCTCGGGAATCACCAGCGGGACGTCCTTCACCATGCGGAGCGCGCTGGAATTGGTGATGACGGCGTGGCCGGCCTCGGCGAAGCGCGGCTCCATTTCGGCTGCGACAGAAGCATCCAGAGCGGCGAAGATTACTTTGGGAGCGCCGTCAGGATTTGCGGGTGAAAGCCGCATTTTTGCAACGTTTGCCGGAATTGGCGTCTTCAGTTTCCAGCGCGCAGCCTCGGCGTATTCACGCCCTTCCGAGCGGTCGGAAGCGGCGAGCCATGCCACCTCGAACCACGGGTGGTGCTCCAGCATCTGGATAAAACGCTGCCCCACGACGCCGGTGGCGCCCAGGATTCCTACAGGAATTTTGGCTGACATAAAAGGATTGATGAAATTCTACAACAGCGGCGGCTGTGTAGGGCGGACAGTCCGGCCCAACGATGTGTTACGAAGCAGCTATTTCGGCCGGCGCTTGAGCGCCGCGTCGGTGCTCCAATAGCCGTTGTCGGTGGCGATATGGACCTGCATGTCGTCGCCCGCGATTTTGCCGGTCACAAGCAGCGTCACGGGCTGGCTCTGCCATTCAAAGGCGACGGTCATGGAAACATTGTCGCCATCCATTTTCCCTGTAATTGGGTACGGTTTGCCATCCCGTCCGAGCATGTTTCCCGTGATCGCATCTTTGTCAGCTTTCAATTGAAATACTGTGTCGCCCCCCGACTGCATCGGCCCTTTCCATGTTCCGGTGAGGTCGGCGGCACGCAGTGCTGTCGGAACGACAAAAAGAGCAATCGCCAAGAGCGGCATGCAACTGATTTTTTTCATCTGTCTCCCTGTCGGATCTGAGATGAGAAAGATTATCTGACGCGAGACAGAACAGAAGTAGTGCATTGCGTCACGGTGGCAGAGTGACAATTGTCAGGGCCGGGGCGAGCTCTCCGACAGAAAAGAATACTCGTTCAGCGGGCCGAAGCGTTTCTTCTCGGCATACATCCGCCAGCGCCGCCATACGATGCGAAGGCTGGCCATGACCGGAATGGAAAGATAGACGCCCAGAACTCCGGCGATCTCGGCCCCGGCGAGCACGCCGAAGATCGCCGCCAGCGGATGCAATTCCATGCTCTTACCCATAATGCGGGGCGAGACAACGTAGTCCTGAACCAGTCTCCAGATGATGAGAAAAATTCCCACGATCAGCCAATACTCGTAGCCGTTGAGCAGAGCAACTCCGATGATCAGAAAGGATGCTACCAGCGGTCCCACTACCGGAATAAATTCGAGGATGCCACCGGCGGTTCCCAGCATAAGCGCGTAGGGCACGTGCATGATCAACCCGAGAAACGATGCGTAGGCAAGCCATGAGAGCGCGGCCAGCGTCAACTGGGCGCGAATAAATTGTGCCAGCATGAGGTTCATATCATTGATGACGCCCTGTAGAAACTCGCGCTGCGGTTTGCTGTGAACAAATGAGAGCGCCACCTGGCTGAACGCACGTCCGTCTTTCAGAAAGAACCCGGCCAGAATCGGAATGAGCACTAGAATCCAGGACTCCTGTGCCGCTTCCGCCACGCGCAAACCGGCGTGCTGTGCGACTTTGAGCAAATCGCTGGTATGCGCTTTGAGGAACGCGCTCAACTGATCGCGAGTGTTTTTGGTCAATCCGTGTTCGATGCCGATGTCCTGGACAATCTGCCCGCTGTTTATTCTCTCCACCAGCGAGGGCATCGACTCGGTAAGTCTTTGGACCTCATGGCCGATTCGCGGGCCGATAAAGAAGAACAAAGTGCCGAGTAGAAGGACGATCAGAAGGTAGATGACACTGATGGCGGCGGCACGGCTACGGGCGAATTTCTCCACATGAGAAACGGCGGGATCGACCAGATAAGCAAAGAAAACCGCGAAAAGAAAGGCGATCAAAGTCTTGCGGGCAACGTAAAGAAAGGCGAAACCGACCGCAAACACTAAGACCGTGAACAGAATTCGGGTCGTGCGTGAGTCAATCAGCGCCATGGCTGTACGCCGCTCAGGCGTTCCGGACGAAACAAAATCTCAAACCGGCGGACGATCGAAGTTTGATTCAATCCCGCACGATCTCAGTGCCGCCATCGTTCAGCAGCCGTACGAGCTTGAACTGGTCGTCAAGCCAAAACGCCCAATCGCCGGTCTCGCCCTTCAACAAAAATCGGCTGAGATCACGTTGACTGGTGCCAATTTTGACCTTGTCACGCCCGGAGAACTCGATGCTCACGAGCATCGAGCTGCGCTCGTGCGGATTCAACGTCCCAAACTGAACTTTTTGGTTCACAGGACATTGTACGGGCCCTTGCTGATGTTTGCAGGCGGTTGCCAGATATTTCCACGCCAGCACTTCACGCTGCACAAAAACATAGTCATCGAGGATCGCGGTTGAAACCGGTAACAAAAAATTCTGGTCGTGCGGCTTGGAGTTCGGAGTGTCGCTGAATTGCTCAATCAGGAAGCTCTCGTCGGGAGTGACCGTAGCCACGGTCTTCCCGGGGCTCAATTCCTTCCATTCGTAGCTCCGCAGATCGCCGGAGGGCGTGAGTTGCAGCAGAGATGATTGCTCGGCATTCTGCTCACCCTGGGCCGATTTGAATTGCGAAGAAACCGTACTGCCTTGCGAGCTCTGTTTGATTGAGAAGGTTTCGGTGGCCACGCGCTGGCCTCCTGCGAAGACCCCGAAAGTACCCGAGTCCACCAATTTAGCCGATTCCTCTTTTGGCTTATCTTTCGACCACGCACCGATGGACAGCAGAACGACAAGGCACAGAGCCGCAACCGCCGCGGATCTCAGCGAAACAGGCTTCACTCAGACGCTCCCGAAATCGGAACCAACTTAAGTCCCGATATGATCTCTTCGACGATCGAAGGAATATCTCTGCCGCCTGTGGGAACCTTCAGTGTTGAGTTCCCATAAGACGGATGCCGCGCTTCATACAGTTTTCGGAACTGATTTAAGTCGCGCCTTAAAGGTCGAACCACGCCAGGCTGCTCGCAGCGTCGGAAGAGTTCCTCAACCGGCGCGTCAAGAAAAACAACGGCGACGTCGGCCACTGCCAGAAGGCGATGATTCTCCCGATGAGTAAATGCGCCGCCACCGAGAGCGAGTACCGAGGGGCCGCCTTGCAACGCATCCAGCGCCTCTCTTAAAGACTCTTGCTCAATCTGACGAAAGGCTGGTTCCCCGGCGAGCTGAAATATCTGTTCGATGGTGCGTCCGTCATTGCGTTCAATCAGCCGATCGAGATCGGTGAAGGTCCATCCAAGGCGAGCGGCCAGAGCCTCGCCTACCGTGGTCTTACCTGCGCCCATGAAGCCAACGAGCGCTACCGCCGAGACGGGCCGCGCCGAACGCGGCAGCACGGTTTCCTCAGTCATTTGTAGCAAAGCGGGTACCGCCGAGTGCTAATTTTGGCGCTTCTTGAGGTGGATTTTACCACTGAAGGAGACGAGCTTTACCGCGGATGCGGCCTTGTTCATGGTGCCTATCAGGGCACTCCCGCCTTTGCTGTAGATGGAACTGCGTTTCGGATCGAGGGAGAAGTCGCTTTCGACTCGGCCTTGATTTGAACGGGCAAATACGTCTATGGAAGCATACGGGGGAGCGATCGCTTCAATGTCACCGGTGTGGCTGGTGAAGTCATATTCGCCTTCGCCGCCGAAGTCCCCGCTGTATTGGATCTTGCCGCTGTTGGAGTTGACATTGACCAGAGGGCCGGATACTCCGATCAAAACCACATCTCCACCCATAGACATGACTTCCACATGACCGCCGTGAACGTTCGTGAGACTGACTGGACCGTTCAGGGTCTTAACGTGAACGTGGCCACCGGCACAATCGACCACTTCCATTGTGGCATTGCTGCCTTCCATCGAAAGATCGCCACGCAACTTCTCGGCGTGGAGCCGTCCATTATCGGAATGGAGAGTGAGATTGGCTTCTGCTGGAACTTGTACTTCGTATTCGACAACGCCGCTGTTCTGGTCGGCGCCGGCGAGAAGATGGGAGACCAGTTCGATACGATTGTGACTTTGGCTCTGCTCCAGTTCAACCCTATCGGAGTGGAGAATCGCGGTGACTACTACCTGGTGGGCTGCGCCCGCCCTGACGACCACAGGGCCATAGGGATTTTCGATCGTGATCATAGGATGCTTGCCCACTTTGAAGTGCAGGTCTTTGCGGACCTCACCCGCTGCGCAGGCGACTCCGGCCAGGGCCAACACGACCACGAATTGAGCGGCACTTCTGCGGCTATGCATTGCACTTCTCCCCACTACGTTACTGCCCGCCGGTGCGTTCCACAGCTAACTCGTAAAGCATCTGCTTCTGCGCGTACGCATTGATCAACATCTGCTGCGTGTAAATGTCGTTCGGGTCATCCTTGATGGACTGTTCCGCATCACGGATAAAAGAATTTGCGTCGTCAAGATCGGCGCGATATCTCGCCCGTTGCGCGGGAATACGCGTTGCCACTGAGTTCAGCACAACCTGGTCTTCGTGGGAAACAGGCGTTACGGCAACCGCAGGCGCGGGAGTTTCCTTAGCGATCGGTTCGTGGTCACCGGCACGAGACGGCTGATAAAGCTTGATTCCGGCTACAACTACGAGAGCAACAGCGACCGGCACCAGCCAGACGTTCCGCCATCGCGAAAGTAAGCTGGCTTTAGCCGGGATAAACTCCGGTGATCGAATCAATCCCTCTTCGCGAAGGCGGGATTCGAGCGCATCCCACACCGCAGGTCGCGGCTCTTCTAAGGCGATCAACGATTTGGCGTGGGAGGAAATACTATTCAGGTCGGCAAGCAGATTCGAACAGGACAAACAAGAGGCTAAATGCGCTTGCTCTTCTGGGGTGTGGCCACCCTCCAGGAACTCAGGCAAAACGCGCTCGAACTCTAGGCAATTCATACAGCCTCTCTCCCCGATTTCAGCCTGTGCCGCGACTGGCTCCTCATCTTTTTCCGGCCTTTTCGGCTCTGCCTGTCCGGAGGAGCTCCCGCAATTTGATACGCGCCTTATGCAACTGCGACTTACTGTTTCCGATTGAGCACCCCACTAATTCGGCGATTTCGTTGTGCTCGTAACCCTCGACGTCGTGCAGTACAAAGATCGTACGATAACCAGGAGGTAGTTCGTCAACCGCTCTTTGCAGCCGCAACCTGTCAATCGAGCCTGCCAGACGCTCATCGGGAGCGCCGGGCTCCTTCTTGATTGAGCCCTCCTCGTCGCCTTCCGTGGCATCATCGAGTGGAACTACCGGAAGGCCTTTCTTTCGCAGCTGCATAAGGACGACGTTTACCGCCATCCGATGCAGCCAGGTCGAAAAGGCCGACTCCCCACGAAACGTGCTGATCTTCCGAAAGAGCTGCAAGAAAGCTTCTTGCGTGAGGTCTTCCGCCGACGCGGTGTTGCCGGTCATTCGCAAACATAACGAATAGACACGTCGCTTATGCAGGTCATAAAGGGCTCTAAAAGCTCCTTCATCCCCCTGCTTGGCCCGCTCGATTGCTTCAGCTTCAGTGAGCTTATCGCCCTGTAGTCGTTTCGCGCCCGTCAAGTTGCCTTTTTACGGCCGCACTCAATGTGATGCGGCGTAAACCTCTATTCGTTGTACTGTTTGCGGCGGCTGAAGAATGTCGAAGTTACCATGGTTCGCCGCCCAAAGGGTAGAAACACTGCTGGTCGAAGCCGCCGCCGTGGCCAGTCCGACATATTTGATTCATCGTCGGAATGCTAAGTGGCAAGGAATTCATTAATTGCCACTTATTTCATGATACCCCCGCCATTAGCCGTTTCGTAGGTTTGACAAGGAGAGCCAGAATGACGGCGGCGACAATGGGTACGAGGGCACTTATTCCGAATAGCTTTTCCAGCGGCATCGATTCGAACAGCGAACCGGCCTTGCCGGCCAGCCAGTCGCCGATGCTGATGGAGAGGAACCATACCCCCATCACGAAACCCATGGAACGTACCGGAGCCAGTTTGGTCATGGCGCTAAGCCCCACAGGGCTCAAGCAAAGTTCCCCAACTACGCTTAAGAAGTACGCCGCGTTTAGCCAATGAGGGGAAACATTCATTCCGGTAGCGGCTGGAACCAGCACCAGGAAGCTCAGGCCTACGAATAAAAGACCAAAGGAAAATTTTGCCGGGCTCGAGGGCTCGCGCTTTCCCAACCGCACCCATAGCCAGGCATATAACGGGGCCAGGATGAGCACAAACAGCGGCTGAATATTCTGAAACCAGCTTGCCGGATAGGTTGCTTCGAGGATAGATTTCGGTGCCAAATGCTGAAGGAATCCGGGCAGCAGCGCCGAAAAGAGACGATTGGTGTTGCGTTCTGCAAAGAGGTTTAGCGACGAACCCGCTTGCTCGTACGCGGCCCAGAAAATCGCCGACGCGATGAACAACACCAGAATTGCGGCCGCTCGCTTGCGCTCTTCTGCGGACCGGCCTTTGCCGAAGATCATCCATGCGAACACCATGCCGGCAATGCCCAGCAAGACCCAGCCCAGTCCATTGGAGATCGATTCCGCGGTCAGCCGGATACTCCCGCTCGAGGCAAGAAACGCCAGCAAGGCTAGGACCGCCAGCAAGCTGACTACGCCAATAACACCCTGGCGCTTTTGGGTTCGGTCGCGCGCCACATCGCCGCTAGACGCAGGCCGGCGTCCAGCATCGCCTAAATACTTATTGGTCGCGAGGTACTGGACCACACCGATCAGCATGCCGATCGCTGATGTCGCAAACCCGAGCCGCCAATTCACTTTTTCCCCTACCCAGCCCACGATCAAAGGCGAAAACGCCCCGATGTTGATGCCCATGTAAAAGATCGAGAAGCCGGCGTCGCGTCGCTTGTCACCGGGCGAATACAGTTGGCCGACGATGGTGCTCACGTTGGGCTTGAGCAGGCCAGTGCCGATCATCAACAGACCCAGTCCACTGTAAAACGCGATGAGGCTGGGCGACGCCAGCGAAAAATTTCCGGCGGCGATGAAAATGCCCCCAAGCAGGACCGCGCCTTGCTGCCCGATGAGCCGGTCTGCTACCCAACCTCCCGGCAAACTCAACAGGTACACCATAGCGGTGTAAAAGCCGTATAGAGACCCGGCTTTCATCACCGAAAATCCTAGCCCGCCGCCGGAGGTCGCGGCCGTCATGTAGAGAATGAGCAGTGCGCGGGTGCCGTAGTAGCTATAACGCTCCCACATTTCGGTGAAGAACAGCGTGGCTAAGCCGCGGGGATGGCCAAAGAATCGAGTGTCGTAATCCGAAGGCGCTTTAAGCACGACGGTTTCTGCCATAGAGGGAGTTTGCTCGTTCCGTGGAAGATAGCAGACATGAGGCCGTTCTGCACCTTGCAAATGCACCCGGCAACAATCCGGTTTATTACCGATTACAAGGGTGCTAGAACTCGCGGAACTTTAATCGAGTTCTCGATAGGGGAGAAAATAGTGATTGTCGCGAAGGGATATTTTCGACGGGGAGAACTTGATATGCGGCTTAAATGCCTCTTAGTTGTGGGACTGCTTGTCACTGCGGTTTACGCGAGAGAACCAAAGCACTATCAGAGCGGGAAGCTGGTCAAGATGCAGTCCGTGAAATGCGGGACTGATGCCAAGGATGCTAAGAGCCTGGCTGGCGAGATGCTGGGTACCGATTCCTCGCACCTGAAGACTCACGAGCTTCTTTGCCAGGAATACATGCTCGCAACCACTAGCGTGACCTACACGATCCGTCCCAAAGAAGAAAAACATCCTGCGCTTCTGCCGATTGGCAACTTGGCGCAGTTCAGGTTGGACAAAGACAAACTCTTGTTGCGGGTTGAAGATTACGATGACAAAGAGCGGGAGTATGAAGTCATTTCGATGACTCCGAATGACGAAGCAGCTGCGTCAACGAGCAGCGCGATCACGTCATCCACTAACAAAGTTTCGGAGCCAAAATTAGCCGAGCGATAGATAAAAACTGTCTTCATCGAACATAGGCGCAGGAGCTTGATTCCTGCGCTTTTTTGCCTTCATTTTTAGGTCCTGTGCATGCGCTTCCGCAACGCCAATACATTGAAAATCTTAGGGGTTAACAGACAAGCCCAGAACCCAACCAACACCAGAGCCTCTGCATCCAAACCGACACCTGCAGTCCTGTCGGATGCTGGTTATCAGTGCGCGCAGGTTGCAAGAGATTCTGAGGAGGAGGACCCTATGAAACGCATTATCTGGTTGGCGGCCCTAAGCGCCTTGCTCGCTGCACCGTCATGGCTGATGGCCCAGGAAGGACGTGGTGATTACGATCACGCCACTGTTGGCATTTTCGCGGATTATTTCCGCTTTGCCCCGACTTCCAACGACACAACGAATTTTGTCGGCTTTGGCGCACGCGCCGGATTCAACGTGAGCCACTATGTTCAACTCGAAGGTGAAATGAACTATGACTTTGAGCGGAACTTCACCAGTACCTTCAACAACGGGGTGACTACGTCATTCACGACTACTAAAGTGCGTCCACTGACCGGTTTATTTGGCCCGAAGTTCTCGACGCCGGGCCCGTTCAAGTTTTTCGTTACCGGAAAGGTCGGCTTCATCAACTTCACGACATCTACTGCGGCGGTAACCCCTGGAACTGTCGGCAACGCGGTCAGCGGAGTTGGCAGTGGCGGTACTCACTTCGCGATGTATCCAGGAGCGGGCTTTGAAGGCTTCTGGGGGCCATTCGGCCTCCGGCTCGAAGCTGGCGATGAGCTGTACCTGAACAACGGGACTTATAACAATCTTCGAGTCACCTTTGGACCGCAACTGAGATTCTAGATCATCTCCATTTTTTCGCGAGCAGCCCGAGAGGGCTGCTTTTTTTGCTGGGTTTGTGGCTAGCGCAAATCCACCTGGATTTGTCGCTTGTCACAATTCACCAGAAGCACGCGCGGCGTGCCGACGGAAATATCGGCCTCGATTTTTTCGGTTTGATCATAGTCGCTGCCCGGCGCGATCACGCGCACCTGCAATATATGTTTGCCGGGTGCGAATTCCAGATTTGCCACCTGGTTCATTTCCAGGGCGCGAAAAACCGGATGTCGCTGAGTGTCGCCATGCAGCTCCTGATCAAAGACAAGATTGTCGTCAATCCAGACGGAAGCTTTGCCTGCGTTGAAATGATGGAGAATCTCGATGCGAATTTTGGCCATCTGCGATATGCCTGCTGCGGGAGCCTGCACCTCGCTCTTAACCAACCGCAAACGCGGGTGGGCATTATGCATCGATACTTTCGCAAGGGTGGGTTTCTGCACTGTTGGAGCTTGAGGGATTGAGATGGAAGGAGGAGCGACCGCCTCAGCTTCTCGCATGATTCGCGTCAATTGCCACCATGCCAGCGCCCCACCGGTCAATAAAATGATTAATGCCGTCTGCCAGACGAAAGCTTTGGAAACTTGGCTGCCAACACTTTCTTGAGTGGCCACCCCCCGGCGGGAGAAGCGAGCTGAAAAATTGCTGGTGTCATCGAGTGATGAAGTGTTCTGCACAAATGTCCGAATGTCTTCCGCCATCTCGCTGCCACTCTGATAACGATCTCGCGGATCCTTCGCGATCGCACGGGAGACAATCCGATCCAGCTCAGGTTGCAGTCCCGCCTGAAAACTGGTCACTGGGACCGGTTCCACGTTCATCACCTTAAAGCAAACGGTCTCGGCCGTATTTCCCTGGAAGGGGCGGAACCCCGTCAGCATGCTGTAGAGCATTACACCCAGTGAGAACAAATCGGAGCGGGCATCGGGAACGGCTCCGCTCAACTGTTCCGGGGCCATATAAGCCGGGCTCCCGAAGATCTTCCCTGTATTAGTGACGAGGCCATGATTGAAGCGGGCGACGCCGAAGTCGGCGACTTTAGCGTGGCCGTCGTCCGTAATCAGAATATTTGCCGGTTTAATGTCGCCGTGAATAACGCCCTGCGAGTGGGCGTAGTCCAAAGCCCCCGCAATTTCGAGAGCGAAGTGCAGAGCATTTTCCGCGGAAAGTTTTCCGCCGGCCGCTTGCAGTACTTTGCTAAGCGCTTCACCGCCAACATATTCCATGACCAGGAACGGCTCGCGAGATTCGGGATCTTCTGCGGCATCGAAAATGCCAACAATCCCCGGATGCGAAAGACGTCCGGCGGCACGGGCTTCCTGCAAAAAACGTTCGCGATATTCGAGTTCGTCAGTGGAATCCTGACCAGCCAGTGAAATGGTCTTGATAGCAACATCCCGATCGATTTTTGGGTCGCGGGCGAGGTAAACAACTCCCATAGCGCCGCGGCCGATTTCGCGTTCGACACAGTATCGTCCCAGGGATTCGTGTGGCTGGATCTTCACAGGATGTCAAATCTTATGATTTTCCGAAGAGACAGTCAGCAGGGAAGCGTGCATTGCCCTGTTACGCTCGTAACCAGGGTGCGCAGGGAATCGTACATGTCCTTATTACGCTCGTAATGAGGATGTGTAACGAAGCCTATGGTTCTCTCCGGCGCAGCTCGATCTTGCCCTGCTTTGGGGGTAATTCGAAAGGAAATTCGACAATCACGTTCTCGACCGGCAACCGTAGGACGAATTGCTCCGGGCGACGCCAGGCGCCGATCCACTTGTTGCGCGCGCTGAAGAATACCCACCCGGAAACGCTGGAATTCGACGCATCAATCATGCCCGGTCGCAGCGCCCGAGTGCTGACGAAGTCCATCATTTCTGTGTAGTCTTTGAGCCGCGCCTGGAGTTCGGTCTCCTTTTTTTCTTTTTGATCGGCATGTTTGCCCACCTGATGGCGCTCAACTTCGTCAGTCAGGTCGGTGATGTTTTGCTGCAAATGCTGCAGCATGCCGTCAGGATCAAGCGAACTCTGGACCACCTGGAAGTGTTTTACGAATTCCAGCGTGAAACGATTCTGCTGTACTTCAAGCTGTCCGCTCCCCTTGTAATGAATCGTGAGCAGAACTCCAAGCATTGGTATCGCCCGGTGCGGACTTTTTTCGAGTTCCTGGCGATCTACCGATAACGTGACGTCGAAATCAGAAGCGCTGATTTCATAGTAGGTATGCCCGTCATCTCCCACTCTGACCGTGCAGTTTGGGGCGACTTCAGTCCACCGAAGGATGGGTGTTTGCGGCTTATCCGATGCCAAAGCAGACGAACAGAGCAATATCGTAAGAACCAGGTAAAAGCCGAGTTTCACCCGAACAGTATAGGACGGGCAAGCCACGACAAGAAGTATAGGCAGGCAATTTGGAGCGGGAGGCTGTTGGCACTCGTGGCGTAAAATCGGTCAAATCCCGCGCCGGACGGGCAACCTCCTCTCAGGATTTGTATTCTGTTATGTGGTCACGCCTCTGGGGGGAGGAGTATGAACTTTCCATCGCTATCAAGAACTCAGCCGTCCTGCGTTTTGAGAGCTGATCTGGAGCAGCGTTCCAGATTTCAGCTTTGGTTCACCGGCCTTTTGGGGATACTGGTCGTCACGCTCGTTCCAAGCCTAGCGCAGGCGGCAGCGCCATGTCCCCTGAATACCACGAATCCCTCAGTGACGGTCTGCACTCCCGCGGTCAATAGCCTGGTGCAGAGTCCTGTGCACATTGTTGCGGGCACGACGGACTCCAACACGGTCACCACTGTCCAGGTTTACGTGGACAACAAGCTGAACCAGTCGGTGAAATCCTCAACCATCGACACGTTCGTGAATCTGCCAATCGGCTTTCATAACGTCGTGGTACAGGCATGGGACACGACGGGCAAGAGTTTCAAAGCCAGTGTTCCTGTTGCCATGCAACCGCCCTGCGCACTAAATCCGGCGAACCAAACCGTCACCATTTGTTCCTTGGTCAGCGGATCGGTTGTCAGCCAGCCATTTCATGTGGTTGCCGCCGCAACTGATTCCAACCCGGTGAAGTCGATGACAATGTTCATTGATGGGGTGGGTAAGCCTGGGATTGCCAATTCAGCGATTTTTGACGCCTATGTCAATGGCCTGAGCCTGGGAACCCATGCCATCGCAGTTCAAGCCAAGGACAGCACCGGAGCGCTCTTCAAACAAAGGTTCAATATTACTGTCACCGCCCCTGGGAATGGCCTGGCGAATCTGAAGCACATCATCTTCTTTGTGCAGGAAAACCGGTCCTTCGACAATTATTTCGGAATGCTCGGCCCATACAAGGCCTCGCTCGGACTCGCTAATGATGTGGATGGCATCGACGTTAATGCGGCCTTGCCGAACACACAGGGCCAGCCCGTGCATCCTTTTCACTATCAGACAGTCTGCACGGAGAATTTGAGCCCTTCATGGAATGAGGCTCACGTGGATGTGGACGGTGGCAAGATGGACGGTTTCATGCTGACCTCAACATCGGTGCCTTCCACGATTGATCCGACCGGCACCCGAGCGATGGGTTATTACGACCAAACTGAGCTGCCCTATTATTACGAACTGGCCTCGCGTTATGCCACCAGCGACCGCTGGTTCTCACCGCTTCTGTCGAATACCATCCCGAATCGGATGTACCTGTTCACGGCAACCTCTTTCGGAAACATTATTCCGGCAAGCCCTCCGTCGGGAGGATTCACCCAGCCCACAATTTTCGATCGTCTTGACCAGGCGGGCGTGAGTTGGCGTTACTACTATCAGGATGGCCCGACTTCGGCCTTTATCCAGCAGTTCGCGACCTATAAGCGCGATGCCGCTAAGGTGGTTTCGATTACGAACTACGCAACCGACTTGCAGAACGAGGCCACTCTGCCATCGGTCATCTTTATCGAACGTGCCGGATCCTCAGGAAGAGACGAGCATGTTGGTGCCAACACACAAATTGGCGCGGCCGATAGCGCGGGTATTATCAACACGTTCATAAACAGTCCTTCCTACAAAAACTCTGCCTTCATCCTTACGTATGACGAAGAGGGCGGTCTTTATGAGCACGTGTTGCCTGCGCGAGCGATCAAGCCTGACAATATTGTTCCCAAACTGCGGACGGGAGATAAGCCGAGTGACTTCTTCCAGACCGGCCTGCGCGTTCCGATGATTGTTATCTCGCCCTGGGTGAAGCCCAGTTTTGTTTCCCACACCAGTCGGGATTACACATCCATTTTGCGGTTGATCGAAGACGCATTCAACGCGCAGCCGCTCACTCTGCGCGATGCCAACGCCGACAACATGATGGAATTTTTCGACTTCACTGCCGGCCCGCGTTTGCTGACACCTCCGGCGCTACCTGCTCAGCCCACCAACGGCGTGTGTAACAACAAACTGGAGAAGGCGCCGGGATTCTAATTTCAGCACGCGCACTCACCGGCACAGACTTCGCATCGCCCCTGCCTACCGATTGTCGAGCGTTGTCCCCATTTGTCAGAACCTACCTAGCCAACAAAATCCTGCACCTGCTCTGCTAAGGTGAACCGAACGCGTCTCAAAATCAGACTGAGACACAGCTATGGGTGCGGGGGCACGCTCGTATGCAGTTGTATATCCGCTCAGAATCCGTTGTTTCGCGCGTGATTGCCGGGGAGACTTTGATCATTCCGGTGCGCAAAGGCGTGGGCGACTTAGCCTCGATTTATAGCCTCAATGAAGTTGCCAGCGTCATCTGGCGAACCGTAACCGGTCCCCGTAGCCCGGAAGAAATTGTCGACGCTCTGCATAAAGAATTTGCGGGTGAGCCTGAGCAAATTCAGCGTGACGTCCGGACCTTTCTTGAAGAAATGCGTTCCGCCGGCTTGATCAACGAAGTCGAGGTTGCGGCATGACTATGAATGCCGTTTCTTACGGCGAATTCAGTCTTGGCCTGCATCATCATTTTGGAGACAAGCGTACGCCGGTGGACGTTTCAATTGAGATGACCCGTCGCTGCCCCCTGGAATGCCAGCATTGCTACAACAATTTGCCCATGGGCGATCTCGCAGCGCGTAACCGCGAGTTGTCGAAGCAGGAATACGAAGCGATTCTGGATGAACTCGCAGACATGGGCGTTATCTGGCTGCTGTTTACCGGCGGGGAGATTTTCGCCCGCAAAGATTTCCTCGAGATATATACCTACGCCAAGCAAAAAGGGTTCCTGATCACGCTTTTTACCAATGGAATCCTGATCAACGAAAAAATCGCGGACTACCTGGTTGAGTTTCCGCCATTCGCCATCGAAATCACCCTCTACGGCCGCACCAAACAAACTTATGAAGCGTTGACGCAACTTCCCGGAAGCTTTGACCGCTGCATGCGCGGCATTCGGCTATTACAGGAGCGTGGGCTGCCGCTGAAGTTGAAGACCGTTGGAACAAAAGTCAATTGCCACGAAGTAATTGGAATGCGGGAATTTGCCGAACAGGAATTGGGAGTGGACTTTAAATACGAATCTTTGATCAATCCGCGAATCGACTGCTCGCAGGCGCCGCTGGAAGTGAGGCTGTCGCCGGAAGAGGCGGTTGCGCTGGATTTAAATTGGCAGAAATTGGCGAGCGAATATCGGCAGTTGCTTGAACAAACGATTACCAAAACGGCGCGGCCAAGCAGCACGGTTTATGTCTGCGGGGGCGGAGTGAAATCTTTCGCCATCGATCCCTACGGGCATATGAGTATTTGCGTGATCTCGCACCAGGAGACTTACGACATCCGTAGCGGCAGCGTTCGCCAAGGCTGGGAGCAGTTCTTGATCAAGGTCCGGCAGCGCGAGCGCACCCGGCCGACGAAATGCGACACGTGCAGAATTCAGGCCGTCTGCAGCATGTGTCCGGCCAACGGCGAACTGGAAAACGGAGATCAGGAATCGCCGGTGGATTTCTTATGCGAGGTTGCGCACCTGCGTGCGCTGGCCTTGGGTTTCGAAATCCCGGAACACGGCGATTGCGATTTTTGCGCCCACGGCGAAAGAGGGAAGGAGTTGCGAGAGTCGGCGGCACGCATTGCGTCCCGGGAGATCGATCCCGAGGAATGGACAGCGGCGCGTCCGCTGTTGCCGGTGCTCAATAACCCGGTGGCTTCCTCGTGCGGCGGCTGCGGTTCGTTTCACTGATTTACTACGCGAGTGGGGATGAATGGAGGCAGCGGGTTCATGGCAAATGATAAGAGAAATGATAAGAAGGCTTACGAGCCGCCTCGAGTCACAGTTGTAAGTCTTCGTCCCGAGGAAGCCGTTCTCGGGCACTGCAAGTCCAATACATCGGCGGGCCCCGTCGGGTCGGCTTGCCAGACTGTGGGCCCGGCGTGCAGAGGAAGCGGGTCCTGAGCCGGTTTGTTTTCAACTTTATGTTTGCTGCAACCGCCCAACCCGAATCCATAAGTCCTTTATTGCTGAACCGCGCCGCCATCCGCATTGGGGATGTAGCCATCTCTCTGTGCGGCCTCTCCCTTGATGATTGCGAACTCGATCCCGGACTGAAGCAATTTTCTGTCGCGCCCCGCTTGGCGGACATTGACCTGCGCGTGGAGTGGGCGGAGAACTTGCGCGGAACAGGCATCCCACTGTTTGATTCCGGTTCCCTGTGGTCGTCTTATCGTGATGGCAGCGACTTCATATTTGATTTCTGCAGCTCGGTGGTCAGCGATCATCCCTATAAGCGCCTGCGCATCGACGATGGTTTTCGCCGCGGGCAATTGATTCTGAATCGCGAAGCCCTGGCGGCTTACCGTCCTATCTCTCCGCTGGAATATCCGACAGATGAACTGCTGATTACAAACTACCTTGCCCACCACGGGCTCGGTGTCGAAGTGCACGGGTGCGGAATGATTGATTCTGAAACCGGCGGGCATTTGCTGCTCGGCCATTCCGGCGCGGGCAAGAGCACGACCACGCAACTCTGGCAGTCTTTGCGCAATCCCGAAATTCTTAGCGACGACCGGCTGATTCTGAAATTGCAGAACGGCGAATTGTGGATGCACGGCACCCCTTGGCACGGAGAGGGGCGGTTCGCTTCACCGGGTAAAGCCAGGATCAGAAAAATTCTTATTCTGCAACATGGAGAAAGGAATCGATTCGCCGAACTTTCCCGCTCGCAAGCCGCAGCGGAATTATTTGCGCGATGCTTTCCACCCTTCCACAGCCCAGCCGGATTGCAGAGCGTTATCGAATTTTTGGATCGCGTGGTCAATACAGTTCCTTGTTACGAATTCCGCTTCGTTCCAGACGCTCGCGCGGTTGACGCCGTGATGGAGATGGATCATGCCAGCGTCTCTCATTAAAGAGCGGGCAGAGAGTTCCACGTTCGCAGATTTGGTGCAGGGACTTTCGGCGTCCGGAATCTCGTTTCGTTTTCAGGCCCGGGGGCGAAGCATGCTTCCGGTGATCGATGACGGGGAAGCTCTGCACGTTGAGCCTATCGGCGAGAGCAGGCTCAAGTCGGGCGACATCGTTTTGTTCCGAAAAGATGGAGAGTTCAAGGCGCACAGAATCTTGCGGAAAAAGGGTGAATGCTTTATCACCCGCGGAGACGCAGGCATGAATATCGATGGCGAAGTGGGGCGAGAGCAGATTCTAGGCCGGGTGATCGCGAAGGAATGCAAGACGACTGGCCGGATGGTTAAGCTGACAGGAACTGTGGCGCGACTGGCATTTGGAGCGCGAGCAGCGCGCGCCGTCGGCGCCAGAATTCTGTCTCGTGGTTCGTCTAGGCTCGTTCAACTTGCGGCTTTTGTTCTGCTATTGCTGGCATCGCGCGCCCTGACTGCGCAGATCGTGGTCGATTCGGTGACTAGCGGGGTTCAATCCGTGAGTGGCGGAGCCGGCAGCTTTACCTTAAATGTCACCCACACCACTGCAGGCTCTAACCGTTTGATGGTTGTGGGAGTTTCCATGAACACTGGTGGGAACAACACCGGCAGCTCCGTAACCTCCGTGAAATGGAATGGAACCAATCTTACGAAAATCTTTTTTAATGAAACCGGCGGGATGCGCGTGGAAATGTGGTATCAGTCCGGTCCGGCTGTCGGTGTTGCCGGCACCGTTGCGATTGTGGGCAGCAAGCTAGGAAACAGTCCCATGGGCGTGGCTGCGGGCGTGATTACATTGACCGGCGCAGATCAGACCTCGCCCATTCGAAACTTCAACTCAGCCGCGAACACATCCAATACCGCGAGTGTAAGTGTCACCAGTTCGACTAGCGACCTCGTGCTCGACACCCTGGCCGTGGTAGGTAATACGACAGTTACGACTCCGGCAGCTCAGACCTCACGTTGGAACGTGACTTCTGGTGCGACTGGACAGCAGGTGGTCAGCGTAGGATCCTCCTGCACTGGCGGTACCTGTACAGGGACGTTACCGACGGTAACAATGTCAGAGGGCCTTAGTGCAAGTAAGGCTTGGACAATAGGCGCCATTTCCATTCGCGCCTTCGGCGCAGACCTCTCCATCACGAAGGTTGGAAATCCCGATCCTGTGCTGCAGAATGCAAACGTCACTTACACCCTGAGCATCACCAACAACGGCCTGCAGAATGCGCCGGGTGTGCTGGTCTCGGACGTTCTACCCGCGCAGGTCAGTTTCGTGTCGGTTACGCAAAGCCAGGGTAGTTGCGCCCAAACCGCCGGAACGGTTTCGTGCGTGCTTGGAGCTATGGCCAGTGGCGCGACGGCGACTGTGACGATTGTTGCCACTGCCATCACACCCTCCCTGGCCGTCAACACGGCGGTGGTAAGCCCCACTGCGGTAGTTGATCCTGACCTGACCAACAACACGGCGACATTTACCAGCACCATTACTTTTCCGAACTCCGTGCGATTGAACTCATTCACTGCAGTACCAGGCGCGAAAGGCACTCTGCTGTCCTGGAACAGCGGCGGAGAGCTGCATAACCTGGGCTTCAATGTTTACCGCGACGTGAACGGTGAGAAAGTTAAGCTGAACTCTTCGCTCATCGCCGGTTCCGCGCTCCTAATGCGTGACACCGTGGAGCAGCACGCGGCAAAAACCTATCGCTGGATTGACAGTTCACAGAAAGCAGGCGGCCTCTATTGGCTGGAGGATGTGGACCTGAACGGGATCCGCACGCTGCATGGACCTGTTGTACCCGACGCGGCAGCACCAACCTCGCCTGAAGTAATGCGGCGTTCAGCAATGGTTCAGGACCTCACGACATCGGCGAAGCTTGCGCCGCGTACAGACGTTGCGATAACACAAAATGCGAGCCCGGTTGCGCGAGTTCGCGAATCGTTGGCGCATGCCGAGTTGCGTCCCCCTTCAGCCGAAATCGGATTCAAACTCGCGGCCACGCCTGCGGTTAAGATTTATGTTGATCATGAAGGTTGGTATCGCGTCACTCAGCTTCAGTTAGCTGCGGCAGGCTTTAGCGCCAATGGCAATGCCCGGCTCTTGCACTTGTACGCAGAGGGCATCGAACAACCGATAAGAATTACCGGAGGCGAACGGTTTGGTTCGCAATCAGCCATCGAATTTTACGGGACCGCCATCGACACGCCCTATTCCGGACAGCGCGTGTATTGGCTCGCCGAAGGCCGCGGTCCCGGCCTTCGCGTTGGCGACGCTGCTGGTTCCGGAAGCGCCGGTCCGCAGGCGCAGAGCTTCACGCAGACGCTGGAGTTGAAGCCCCGTACTACGTATTTCGGCACCCTGCTGCGCGACAATATCGACGATTTCTTTGGCCCGTTGATTTCTTCCGTGCCTGAGTCCGAGACCGTGAATGTTGCCAATCTTGCTTCGGGTGAAGGCAAATTGGCGGTGGCCCTACAAGGCGTAACCGATGGCCAGCAGCACACGGTCACGGTCATGCTGAATGGCTCGACGCTTGGCGAACTGAATTTTTCCAACCAGAACGAGGGCCGGGAAGAATTTCAGATTCCGAGCGGCGTCCTGACAAACGGCAGCAACACCATCACGCTGCTCGCCCAGGGCGGCGACAACGACTTCAGTCTGGTGAACACGATCGACATCAGCTTTCCGCATACGTTCAACGCTGAATCTGACATGCTGAAGTTCACGGCAGATGCGGGCGAAACCGTGAGCATCGACGGATTCTCGCAGCCGCCCAGCCGGTTGATCGACATCACTAACCCGCTGCAGCCGCGTGAGCTTAAGCACGATGCGATTGCCGAGAATGGCGTTTATACGATGAGCGCGTCCGTTCCCTGGACGACTCCTGGGCAGCACACATTGCTGGTTTTGTCCGACGCGCAGTTGGCAACCCCGATCGCGCTGGCGGCGCATCATCCCAGCAATCTGCACTCTGTGCAGGCTGGAGCGGACTACGTTGTCCTGACCGCGCCTCAGTTTGCCGCGCAGGCGCAGCCGCTCGCAACGCTCCATCAGAGCGAAGGAAAGACGGTTGCGCTGGTCAGCGTGGATGACGTTTACGATGAATTCAATTTCGGGGAGCGGACACCGTTTGCCATCCGTGGCTTCTTGAAGACTGCAACTGAGGCCTGGAAGAACAAACCAAAATACCTGTTGCTCGTCGGAGACGCTTCGGTCGATCCCCGCGACTATCTCGGTTTCGGTTCGTTTGATCTTGTTCCCACCAAAATTGTGACGACTGCCGAACTGATGACGACGTCTGACGACTGGTTCTCGGACTTTGAAAACAACGGGTCGGCGAAAATCGCCACCGGACGCCTGCCGGCGCGAACTCAAGACGATGCACAGACGATGGTGGCGAAAATCATTGGCTATGCGAAGGGAACGCCATCCACGTGGAATAGCAGGGCTTTGATGGTGGCCGATGTCGATGACCCGGCAATGAGCTTCACGCAACAGTCGCAGGCTGTGCAGAGCCTCTTGCCGCAGAATATTACCGCGACGGATGTATTCGCCGGCGCCCTTGGAACCTCGGCCGCAAGCCAAAACCTTCTGGACGGAATCAACAACGGGCAACTGCTGGTCAACTACAACGGCCACGGCTCGGTGGAAGTATGGTCCGGGGGCGGCCTGTTCAACGACACCCAGGCTGCGGCATTAACCAATGGCAACAAGCTTCCGCTTTTCGTGATCATGAATTGCCTGAACGGATTCTTCCACGACGTCTATACGCAGAGCATGGCGGAAGCGCTGATGCTGGCGCCGAATGGCGGCGGCGTAGCGGTCTGGGCCTCTTCGGGACTCACGGCTCCCGATCCGCAGTTTGCGATGGATCGCAAGCTGGCGCAAACGCTCTTCGCCAACTCGACCGCGGCACTCGGTGATGCCGTGCTGGCCGCGAAATCCAGCATCTCCGACCAGGACGTGAGAAAGACCTTCATTCTGTTCGGAGATCCAGCGATGCGACTGCAGATTCCGCAAGGCAATGCGACTCCTGCCCCCAAACCAGTAACCGGAACTCGGGCTCCCATACGCGACACCCGTCCGACCTCTCCGGTGCGGCCGAACCTGGGTAAACCTGATATCCGGACCATCGATTAAACCGAGGCTTGATATTGCTGCTTGAAATCCGTTCAGCCCCGTGTACAATAACGTTTTTCCTAGCAACTCAGCCTGACAGTTCAATTCAGGGTCCGAAGGGGTTTCATGAGAAGGTTTGTGCTCGTCGTTGCATCGTGCATCGTTGGAATAGCGCCCTTTACTCTGGCTGGCGACACAATTCCTAAAGCCGCGTGGAATCGCGGACTCGGTCAGCCGCTTGAGAACGCCGGCGGTCGTAAACCCGCGCTGGCTTCGGCCGGAATGATCGACGACGGCTATTGGCAGGGTGCCCCAGTCGGTGGTTTCGGATCTGGAACCTTTTCGCGCACATATCGAGGCGACTTTGCCCGCTGGCACGTCAAGAGCGGCGTTCATAAATATCAGACCGTCTGGACGAACCAGTTCGCGATGTTTCAGCAACAGGAAGGTGGGGAACCGGTTGCCCAGGTGCTGACCTCCGCGCATCCGGAGGGCGGAGCCTTGAATTCGTGGAAGTGGGATTATCCCGTCGGTGCGGGTGATTATTACGCTCTGTATCCGAAATCCTGGTACGACTATCGCTGGCAGAAATTCCCGGCACACGTAACGCTTGAGCAGTTCTCTCCGGTCCTCCCCGACAATTACCGCGAGAGCAGCTATCCCGTGGCGGTTTACCGCTGGCATGCGGAAAATCCAACCGACAAACCTGTAACTGTTTCCGTTCTTCTGTCCTGGACAAACATGCTGGGATGGTTTCGCGACTTCGGGCCCAACATGCGCAGCTCGCTCGATCACGGAAATTTCAACATGTTTGCCAGCGAAGCTGGGGAAGCAGGGAATCGAGTCAAGGGCATCGTCTTCGATCGCACGCGTCCGCAGGCCGACGTGCAGGACGACTTCGACGGGCAGTGGGCGATTGCATCAGTTGAATCGCCCGGAGTAGAGATTACTTATCAAACCACGTTTGAAACTTCTACCGGCAATGACGTGTGGGCACCCTTTTCAAAAGACGGACGCTTGTCGAATAACAATCGGCGCTGGGTGAGCAGCGGAGAAAACCTGGCAGGCGCTATCGCGGTCCGGTTCACTCTCAAGCCGGGCGAGAAGCGCGTGGTGCCCATGACGATCGCGTGGGACATGCCGGTCGTTCAGTTTGGAAGCGGCAGAAAGTGGTATCGCCACTACACCGATTTTTACGGCACCAGCGGAACCAACGCCTTCAAAATTGCTAAGGATGGATTGCAGAATGCGGAAAAATGGAGTGACGAAATCGACGCTTGGCAGGCGCCTTATGTGAACGACGAGAGCAAGCCGCTCTGGTATCGCGGCGAATTGTTCAACGAGATGTACATTCTGACCGACGGCGGCTCGTTCTGGGGGCGGCCGATGGATTCTCCGCCGAAAACGCGGCAAACCTTCTCTTTCATGGAATGTTTCGATTATCCATATCATTCCACGCTGGACGTTCTCTTCTACGGCGACATGCCCCTGACCAAATTCTGGCCCGACCTCGACAAGCAAATCATGCGGCAGTTCGCGGACACCGTCCCTGAAAACCTGACCGAGAAGTACGCATGGATATGGAAAACGCAACGGACGGGATCGTTGCAATTCCGTGAACGCAAGACCAAAGGCGCAGTCCCGCATGATCTCGGCGTACCGCAGGAAGATCCCTTCAAGTTGCCGAACGCCTTCAGTTGGCAGAACACTAATGACTGGAAGGACCTCAACAGCAAATTTGTTCTGATGATCTACAAGGACTACATTTTCACCGGGAAGAAAGATACGGCTTTTCTGAAATACACCTGGCCCGCGGTTCAACAGGCTCTGGAACATCTCCGGCAATTTGACCGCACCGGCGACGGCCTGCCACAGGGCGATAACTATCCCGACCAGACTTACGACGAATGGATTGTTCACGGCGAGAGCGCCTATTGCGGCGGCTTGTGGCTGGCAGCGTTGCGCGCGGCAGAAGAAATTGGACACACACTAGGCGATAGCTCCGCGGCGGTGAAATATCACGAGTGGTTTACCAAAGGCCAGAAGACCTATGTGGACAAACTCTGGTCCGGCGACTACTTCCGCTATGACACGCTCAGTGAATATCGCGACAATGTTCAGGCAGATCAACTCGCGGGGCAGTGGTACGCAAATATGACCGGACTTGGCGATCTGGTTTCGCACGACATGCAGGTGAAGGCGCTGAAGAAAATCTACGACTTGAACGTGATGAAGTTTCACGACGGAGAGATGGGAGCGGTGAACGGCATTGCACCCGATGGAACACTGGTCACGACTAACGAGCAAGTGCAGGAAGTCTGGACGGGAACGACCTTTGGCGCGGCCGCGCTTATGCTGAGCGATGGTTTGAAGGACGAAGGCTACCGCACCGCATGGGGCGTGTATCACACCACCTACGAGACGCAAGGTTACTGGTTCCGTACGCCGGAAGCCTGGGACATCAGCGGACATTATCGGGCTTCGATGTATATGCGGCCGGCGGCAATCTGGGCGATGGAAATGACCGCGCCGCCGAAGTAGAAGCGCGCGAAGCAGGATTGCGTGTTTCAGTGCATAATCACAAATTATGCACGATCGCGTAGAAGACTGGCCTGAGTTCCCGCTCGATGAGTGGATTGATACCTACCAGACACTGCACATGTGGTCGCAGATCGTCGGTAAAATCCGCCTGCACTTGGCGCCCCTGCAAAACCACTGGTGGAACGTTGCACTGTACGTTAACCCTCGCGGCTTGACCACTTCGGCAGTTCCTTATGACGACCAATCATTCGAGATCCAATTCGATTTTCTGAATCACCTTCTGCAAATAAAAACTTCGCGCGGCGAGGAACGCGCAGTTCCTCTAGCCCCGAAATCCGTGGCAGCCTTCTATCGGGAAACTCTTGCGGCACTGCGATCTGCGGGAATCGAGGTAAAGATCAATCCCAAACCGCAGGAAATCGCCAATCCCATCTTCTTCGATCAGGATGAGACTCATGCCTCTTACGATCCCGAATACGCGCGTCGTTTGTGGCGCATATTGCTTTCGACTGAACATGTCTTCCAGGAATTCCGCGCGAAGTTTGTCGGCAAGTGCAGCCCGGTGCATTTCTTCTGGGGCAGTTTTGATTTGTGCTGCACACGCTTCAACGGCCGCAAGGCCCCGCCGCGCAAGGGAATTATTACTAGTGAAGCCTACTCGCATGAGTGCAGCAGCTTAGGCTGGTGGCCGGGCGGCGGCGATGTGAAAAGCCCAATGTTCTACGCCTACATGGCGCCGGAGCCTCCGGGTTACGGGTCAATCGTGGCCTCAGCCCCTGGCACTTATTCCGATCAGATGCATGAATGTTTTTTGAATTACCACGATGTGCGCCGTTCCTCGTCGCCGCGGCAGGAAATTTTAGACTTCGCGCAGAAGACGTATGAGTCTGGAGCGAATCTTGCCAATTGGGACCGCGCAGCTTTGGAAAGGAAATAACATGGCTGAAAATTGCACGCACTTAGATCAGATCAAGGTAAGAAGCACTCATACTCACGTTTGTGAAGAATGCGTAAAAATGGGTGATCGCTGGGTCCATTTGCGATTGTGCCTAAGCTGCGGGAATGTGGGTTGCTGCGATTCGTCCAAGAACAAACATGCTACCAAGCATTTCCGGGCCACCGCTCACCCCCTGATCAGGTCCGCAGAGCGAGGGGAAAGCTGGGTATGGTGCTACGTTGACCAGGTTTATCCTGCGGAACTCTGAATCCTAAAGAAATTGTAAGTAGAAGCTTGCTCTGTCACTAGGCCATTGCGAAGCCAACCCTTCCGGAGCAGGTCACATCATAGTCGCCTTATCGCGCCGCATGGGGCGGAACTACCGAAGCGCGTCCGAATTCCCGGCCCACTCGTCAAAGGAGCAAAATGAAAATCCTAAAAACATCAGAAGTGATATCTATTTCGCTAAGCCTTGCGTTGGCTCTGCTGATCAGCGTAGGCGCAGCGGCCCAGGCATCCCCTCCACCCCCGAGCAGTTCTCAACCCGATGCCGCTCCCCCGGCCCAGACCGCGCCGCCAGCGGCGCAACAACCGTCGTCGGCTCCGCCGAACGCAAATTCCGGAGGCAGTGCTCAGTCGGGATCGACTTCAATTGATGACGAGCTGCAACTTACCCCCGACCAGAAGCAGAAAATCGCCGCGGTGGTGGACGACGAGAACAAGCAGATATCGGCAGTCCGCGACGATAACTCGATGAGCCTTGAACAGAAGCAGCAGAAGGTCTTGGCGATTCGTCAAGCGGGCACTCCGAAGATCAAGGCGGTTCTCACTCCCGACCAATTGCAAAAGTTAGCGGCGATTCAGCAGCGCATGAGAGATCAGCAGGGAACTCAGCAGACACCTCCTCAGAATGCGCCGCCGCATCAATAAGGTGGCCTTGCGGATAGAAAATTGTTGCCGGGCCGGCTGTTGAAACAACCTAACGCTCCGGTTTGTGCTTCTAGGTGTGCATGAACGTGCACACCTTTTCATTTGGTAAGCGGTTCGGCCTCGCGGCAGTGTTGCTCTTGATATCCCTGCCCTTGGTGACCGCCGTCGCGCAGGTTACGGTTGCGCAAATCAGTGATACTCACATCGGGGACAAACACGCGCCTCACGCGGCTGCGAACCTGCGACAAGCCGTTCAGATGATCAATGCCCGGCATCCTGACGCGGTAATTCTGTCCGGCGATATCGGCGAAAATCCGCAGGCTTGGGAAGAAGCGCGGTCCATCCTTGCGGACCTGAAGCCGCCACTCTACTATGCCCCCGGAAATCACGATGTCCACAGCACTGATGTTGAGCGCTACCGGCGCGTCTTCGGCAAGGATTACTACACCTTTCAGGTGAAGGACATCACGTTTGTTGTTATCGATTCAGAGCTGCTGGGGAACATTGACTCCTTCGACGCGAAGCAGCCCCAGCCACTGCCTCCGCAGACGGAAGAAGAGTCAGAGCGCATGCTTTCATGGCTCGAGGGCCTGCGCAGCGGTGATGCAGCCAGGAAAAAAGATGACCGGAAGCATAAAAATGAACGTGAGCCAGGCGCCCATGTCTTCATCGGCGTGCAGCACATCCCAGTCTTTCGCGACGGGGACTTTCCTCCTGACACAAAGCCTTATTGGGTTATTAACGACCCCTATCGCGGCCAGGAGATGAAGATCCTGCACGATCTTGGAATCAAAGACATGCTGGTCGGGCACTGGCACAATGGCCGTGTCTTCGAGAAGGATGGAATCACTTGGCATGTTGCCCCTTCGACCAGTTGGCTGCCCTGGGGCGGAGAACTCGGGTTCGCCATGCACAATATCAGTCCTGATGGAAAAGTGAGAACAGAGTTTGTGGATCTGCCGGACGCGCGGCCGTAGGTATTGTTGATGCGACTTGAGCGCGGGGGAGGGCCCCCGTGCCTCCATTTCCGTTAATGTATGTCGCGTTTGTAAACCGTCCCGCCCTTCATCACAAAATCAACATGCTGCGTCGCGGTGATGTCGTCCAGCGGATTGCCCGGAACCGCTATCATGTCGGCGAAGTAGCCCGCCTTGAGCGCCCCGATTTGCCCTTCCCAATCGAGCAGCCTGGCGCCGTTGATCAGGTCAGCTTGCAACGCGGCCAGCGGCGTCATTCCGTATTTCACCATCAGCACTAGTTCGCGGGCCTGCGTGCCGTGCGGAAAAGGACCGACATCAGATCCCATTGCGATCGGAACTCCCGCCGCGAGTTGCTTCCGGAATTCGCGGACGTGAAGATCGAGCAGTTGGTGTTCACGCTCCTCCGTTCGGGGAACCAGTGGATGCACGCCAAAGTATTCTGAGATGGTGAACGTCGGAACGGCGAAGATGCGTTTTTCCTTCATCAGCCGCATGGTTTCGTCGCTGAGCTGATAGGCGTGATCGACTGATTCGACTCCCGCCTTCACGGCATACAAAGTCCCCGGCTCACCGGTCGCATGCACGGCCACTCGCTTGCCAACTCGTGCCGCTTCGTGAACCGCTGCGCTGAGTTCGGCTTCGTTGTATTGATAAGGAGTGGAAAGCTGACCGTCATGGACGGAATCCGGCCCGGTCTCGTAAATTTTGATGAAGTCAGCGCCCTGCTTGAACTGCTCGCGAATAACTTCGATCAACTGCTGCGCGCTATTCGCGTAAGTGGCATTAGGCAGGACATGCTGCTCCGGATTAAAGCCGATCGCGTCTTCGTGGCCGCCCAGAATGTTGACGGCATTTCCGCTGATCCGCATTCGCGGCCCCGGAATCTCGCCGCGATTGATCGCATCGCGCACGGCGGTGTCGGCGGATCCCGCGCCTTCAGTTCCCATATCACGCTCGGCCGTAAAGCCGCCCATCAGATCGTCACGAGCGCCGAGCGTTGCCATGATCGTGCGCCCTGGCACTGACTCCAGTACCGTCTGCAGGTCTTCGGCTCCGGGATGGAGGAATAAATGCACGTGGGCGTCGATGAGGCCGGGCATCAACGTACGGTCGCCTAGATCGATTACCTCAGCGCCCGAGGGATGGCTGACGGATGTCCCAACTTCTTTTATCCTGTCGCCGTCAACCAGCACCTCGCCAGGAGTGATGATGCGGCCGTTTTCGATATCGAGCAGGCGCGCTGCGTGAAGAACGATGGAATGTGCAGCTTGCGGAGCCTGCGCCCAGGACGGAGCGCATGCCGCCAGGAGAAGTGCGAGAAAAAATCGAGAGTGAATCATAGTCGGTAGGAGATGGTACACCATCATTCGCGCCGCCCGGGCGCGATTTTCGAATTGGCATTAAGCCGGATTTGAGGCCGCGCACTCTGCCGCTCGTGCCAGAAGCAATTCACGTTCGCGTTCATTGCGCGTGAGCGACGCCGCCCGTTCGAACTCATCGCCGGCTTCGCGGAAGTGTCCAAGCTTGAACAGAAGGTCACCGCGAACCGCCGGCAGCAGATGATAAGACTTGAGTGCGGGATCAGAGACGATCATATCCACCAACTCAAGGCCCGCAGCCGGTCCGGATGCCATCGAGACCGCGACCGCGCGGTTCAGTTCCACGATGGAAGAAGGCGCAACCTCTGCCAGTTCGGTGTACAGCGAAACGATGCGAGTCCAATCCGTCTCTTCAGCAACGTGCGCCCGGGCATGGCAGGCGGCAATCTCGGCCTGGAGCAAGTAACTTCCGCCCGGTTGGCCAAGCTTTCTCGCCCGCTCGATCGCAGTCAGTCCGCGTTGAATCAGAAGATGGTCCCAGTGGGCTCGGTTCTGGTCCAGCAGCAGCACCGCTTCACCGGACGGCCCGGTGCGTGCTCGCAACCGCGAAGCCTGAATCTCCATCAGAGCGACCAGGCCATGCACCTCCTTCTCGCGCGGAGCAAGTTCGGCAAGGGTCCTTCCCAGACGCAGCGCGTCTTCGCAAAGCGCTGGCCGCACCCAGTCGCCGCCGGCGGTAGCAGAATACCCTTCATTGAAGATGAGATAAATCACCCCGAGCACAGACGATATGCGGGCCGTGAGTTCGTCGCCACGCGGAACTTCGAAGGGAACATGTCTCTCCGCCAGGGTCCGTCTCGCGCGCACGATGCGCTGCGCGATGGTGGGCTCCGGGACGAGAAACGCACGCGCGATCTCGTCCGTGGTAAGGCCGCCGAGCAGGCGCAGCGTAAGCGCGGCGCGGGCTTCCATTGAGAGAACTGGGTGACACGCGATGAAGAGCAGGCGAAGAAGGTCATCGCCGATTTCGTCATCAAACGATGCATCCAGGATCTCCATCTGGAGCCTGCTCGCGAAGATCTCGCCGGCCTGGACCTCGCGCCCTAACTCTTCGTGTTTGCGGTCGAGTAACTGCGAACGGCGGAAGTAATCGATGGCGCGATGTTTGGCGGTTGTCATGAGCCATGCGCCGGGGTTATCCGGAATGCCTGCCTTGGGCCACTGCTCGAGCGCGGCTACCAGTGCGTCCTGCGCAAGGTCTTCAGCAACGCCGATGTCGCGCACCATCCGGGTGAGCGCTGCGATGATCTTCGGCGACTCGATTCGCCAAACCGCGTCAATGGCGAGATGGGTATCGGTAGCTGTCACTGCTACCGATCACATCATTCTTGTTTTCGCCTTGCAAGTTGGGGCGCATGCGCCCCCCGGGTTAAAAAGCTTCTTAACCGCAAAGAACGCGAAGCGCGCGAAGAGAATCGCAAGCCCTGGTCATCTTCCACTACTGCTGTCATGCTGGCTTTTCCAGCGGCGTTACCTCCAGTCCGCCACCGCTTTTTCGCCAAAGTATTCCGGCGTGATATCGGCTGCTTCGAATATCTGCCGGATCTCGGTTTCGCCATCGCCTGCCACCTTGAGAAACTTCTTGGTGTGTTCGATGGCTTCTTCCTTCGAATTGGCCCGAATGAGCGCGAACCCGCCCACAATTTCCTTGGCCTCGGCGAAGGGGCCGTCGGTAACTGTAAAGTCTCCATTCGCAAGCCGGACCCGCGCGCCCTTGGCGCTCGGCAGACAGCCTTCAGTTGAAATCAGCACGCCGGAATTTGTGAGCTCCTCGATCAGTTGACCCATTTTGACCATGTGGTCCTGCGTCGGAGGCGTTCCTTCCGGCTTACCGGGTTTGTACAGGCATAAAAATTTCATGACCATGCTCCTCTTGAATGATTTAGGTTTCGAGGGCTGCGGCCAGGCCGATCAGCTCCTCTATGAGTACGTCGAATAGCAGACTTGAAAATCGACAGCGCCCGCGAATTATTTTTTCTTGGTGATCTGCTCGCGCATGCGCTGCTCTTTTTCCCGGAGTTCGGGCGTGAGTTCGGCGCCGAAGTCTTCCGTTTCGAACACGGGGCGAATCTCGATTTCAACTCCACCGCCGAACGGCGCGCGTTTCAGCCACTCGACCGCTTCGTCCATGGAGCGCACCTGCCAGAGCCAGAATCCGGCAATCAGCTCCTTGGACTCGGTGAACGGTCCGTCAATAATCGTGCGCTGACCGCCGCTGAATTTGATCCGCTTCCCTTTTGAGGTCGGGTGCAGTCCCTCCCCGGCCAGCATTACGCCGGCCTTGACCAGTTGTTCGTTGAATTTCGTCATTTCCGTGAGAATCTCCCGGCTAGGTAGAACTCCTGCCTCGGATTCCGTGCTGGCTGGAACAATGACCATGACTCGCATTGCTGTTATCTCCTTATTGTTCTTAAATTTGAGCCGGATTCCTGCTCGGCCTGTGCCGACTTGATTTATCAGGCTCTATTTAGACGTCGAACGACCCATCGCTAGATCGACACCCGAGGGCAGCTTTTTCTAAAAATAGGGAACTGAGTGCCCCGTCCGAGTGATTGTTTAAAATATAGGCGAGCAGAGAGATATGCCAACGTCCCGGGCGTTTGGCCGAGGTCACAGATCATGTGCAGGAACATCAAGACTCTTTTCAACTTCGATCCGCCTGTAAGCGAAGAAGAGGCGCGCAACGCATCGCTGCAGTTCGTAAGGAAGATATCCGGCTTCAGCAAGCCATCGAAGGCGAACGAGGCGCCATTTCAGGCAGCGGTGGATGAAATTGCCGCCGCATCAATCCGCCTGCTGCGTTCGCTTGAAACCACAGCACCGGCAAAAAACCGCGAAGAAGAGGCCGCGAAAGCAAGAGCGCGCGCCGCGGAGAGATTCGGAGATTGATTGTCGAGGCAATGAGCAATCTCTCCGGTGTGTTATAAATCTCGCAAATGCCCACCTCGCGGCAAGGCTCCTTTCACCTGTTTCGCTTTAAAGGAATCGACGTATTCCTGCACTGGTCATGGTTTCTGGTGGCGGCTTATGAGATCCAGTTGCGGCACACCGCCTATTCTTCTGTGACCTGGAACGCGCTCGAATACCTGGCCCTGTTCCTGATCGTGACGACGCATGAGTTCGGTCATTCGCTCGCCTGCCGCCAGGTTGGCGGCAGAGCGGACAAAATTGTTCTTTGGCCGCTGGGCGGCGTGGCGTATGTCGATCCGCCGCAACGGCCCGGAGCCACGCTGTGGAGCATCGCGGCCGGACCGCTGGTCAACGTCGCGCTTGCACCCATCTTCCTCGGGCTATTGTTGTTCGCGAAATCCGCCGGCTGGGCGTACGCGCTGCCTGATGCTTATCGTCTAATTCGAGCCGTATTGAGTATTGACATCGGGCTCTTCGTTTTCAACATGCTGCCCATCTATCCACTCGATGGCGGGCAGATTTTCCGCAGCCTGCTGTGGTTCGTGCTTGGCCGAGCGCGCAGTCTGCTGGTTGCGACTATTCTTGGGTTTGTCGGCGTGATTGCCTTTATCGGCCTCGCCATTTGGATTCGCGATATCTGGTTCGCAGCCATCGCCATTTTCATGCTCCTCAATTGCTGGAGCGGCCTGCAACACGCGCGTGCATTGCTAAAAATTGCCAAGTTGCCACGCAGAGATGGCTTCGCCTGCCCGCGCTGCCACTCCGCGCCTCCGCTGGGACAATTCTGGAAATGCCGGCAGTGCGGCCAGTCTTTCGATACGTTTCAAACCGGCGCTTCCTGCCCGGGTTGCGGTGCCCGCTACGACGTGACCACGTGCCTCGACTGCCACGAATCGAAACCCATGATCGAGTGGGCCACGTCGTCAATTACGCCCGCGAAATTGTGAGAGAGTTCTGCGCGCCACCTACGGCAAGTGGCGCGGTCGCTAAGTAACTTACTGAATTCAGCCTGGGTCAACTTGCCATCGCTCTGAACTTACTGAGCCGCTTGCGCGTATTCTTATTTGCGAGACGGTTTGGGGCTGGTCTCAAAAACCGCTTTCAGCCGTCAGCTATATCGCCGCAGAAATCAATTTCTGATGGCTGAAGGCTGACGGCTGAAGGCTAAAATCAGCGCTGTCCCACTCCGTAATACTCCCGGGGAGCATAGCTTGGAAGACGCCCATGTGGCTGCTCTGCTGGTCCGTCGCTGCGTTGCCGGCGAGGCGGCTGCCTGGGAGGAGATCGTCCAAAAATATCATCGCCGCATCTACAACATTTGCTATAGGTTTGCGGGGTCAGGTAATGATGCGGAAGACTTAACGCAAGAGGTCTTTATCAAGATGTATCGCACGCTCAATTCGTACGATGTCGAACGCGGCGCATTCATGACCTGGGTCACGACCATCACTCGCAATCTGCTGGTGGACCACTTCCGCAAGACCAGGCAGGAGCGGATGACCGATTCTCTCGATGCGTCGGCGTCCGAGCACGAAGACGCCATGCCGCTTTCCGAACGGATTCCAGATCAGGGCCCGGGGCCGGATTTGAGCGTGCAAAGCCGGGAAACCGGGGAAACTGTACACCAGGCCTTGCAGAAGCTTTCCCCAGAACTCCGCGAGGCAGTGATTCTACGGGACTTACAGGATTTAGATTATCGCGAAATCGCTACGGTACTTCGAGTTCCCGAAGGTACCGTGAAGTCGAGGATTAACCGGGGGCGCACGGAACTTGCGCGCCTTCTCCAACGTACATATAGGCAGGTGATGTGATGGCAGGCCAAGGACATAACGGAATGCAGTGCTCAGAGTTCGACGCTCTGCTGAGCCAGGCCATTGACGGCACCCTCGCGGGCGACAGGCTGACAGCTTTTGAAGCCCACTCCCGCGAGTGCGGAGTCTGCGGACCTTTGCTGCAGGAGGCGGAAGCCGGCCGAGGCTGGCTGAAGTCCCTGCAGGAAGTCGAGCCCCCGGAACAACTAATGACCAACATTCTGCTGCGCACCAGCGGAGTGCGTCCCGCGAAGGCGACGGGCCAGGCTTCCTGGTTCGAGCGCGTGCGCGAGTTGGCTAGCCTCATCGTTGCTCCAGTGGTTGGAGTGGCACGGCAGCCGAGGTTTGCCATGTCCTTCGGCATGGCCTTCTTCACCTTGTCGGTTTCCTTGAGCCTGGCGGGCGTCAGACTGGGCGACCTGCGCCACGTGAGCCTGCGGCCCAGCACCATTCGCCGGTCTTACTATGAAGCGTCTGGACGAGTGGTGAAGTATTACGAGAACATTCGTTTCGTATATGAAATCGAATCGCGCGTGCGGCAATTCAAGCAGACCACAACGCCCGCCGAGCCGCGCCGCGAGAACAACAACCACAACCGCAAGGAGAACAAAGACAACACCAGTGGACAACCCGATCAAAAACAGGAAAGAAACTACAGTCAGGGCGGAGGCGTAACGGTGTACGCTTCTCTAACTGATGAACAGGGTCCCCAACATGCAGACCTACTGCGCGTTGGGATGGCCGAACCAGGGTTTTCAGCGTTATGCGCTGAAACGGCGGATCCACCTGTAGTGCATGGGGCCACGTACAGGAGGTTCGTATGAACTGCGCCAATCATTCACAAAATACTGCCGTCGCCTATTGCCGCACTTGCGGAAAGCCGCTATGTGCGAGTTGCACGCGCCCGGTCATGGGCGTGATCTATTGCGAGACTTGTCTCGCCGAACGCGTCGCCGGAACCACACCGCCACCATCGCCTTATCAACCTGCTCCGGGTTATGCAGGCCGGGTGCAGCCTGCCAGCGGTCCGCATCCTGCAGTTGCGGGAATTCTGGCTGGATTTTTCCCATTCGGTGTGGGGGCTGTTTATTGCGGACAATACGCCAAGGGCTTGGCGCACCTCATCGTTTTCGTTCTGCTGATCGTGGGTGCAAGCCATGCCACGAGCGACGCCATGGGAACAGTGTTCGGTCTGAGCATCGCAGCATTCTATTTCTATCAACTGTTTGATGCGATCAGGTCGGCGAAGGCGATTCAGGGAGGCCAGCCTGCTCCCGATCCGTTTGGCTTAGGTTCGATGTTCAGCGCGGGAGACCGGCAAGACTTTACTCGCGGCGTTCCGATGGGCGCGATCGTTCTGATTGGACTGGGCGTCCTGTTTCTTCTTCAAAACCTCGGTGTCTGGTTCCTGGAAGTAGATCGAATTTGGCCGCTGGCGCTCATTTTCCTTGGAGTGTGGCTCTATGCCAAGCGCCGGGTAAGTCCGGATTGCCGCAATCGCAGCATTGCAGGTCCCGCAATCCTGGTTACGATTGGCGTTCTGTCGCTGATCGAAAACCTTCACGGTCCATCGTGGGGACATACCTGGCCGGTTATCCTTCTCGTTCTCGGTATTCTCAAGCTGATGGAGCGCGGGTATCTTGGCGGGCCGCCGTCGCCGCCCCCCGGGCCTCCGCCAGGTGCAGCACCTTCTCAGCAGTCTCCGACTGAGGTAAGCAGCGAGGTGAAAAATGGCTAGCACTGTGCAAGCTCCTCCTCCACCGCCGCCTCCGGTTATGCCGCCGCGCCAGCCGCGTTCCTTTGCCGGACCCGTGGTGCTGATCGTGCTCGGCGTCTTTTTCCTGTTGCGCAGTCTCGGAATGATTCCCTGGTACAACTGGGGCCGGATGTTCGCGCATTATTGGCCGCTGCTGCTGATTTTGTGGGGAGTCGTCAAACTAATTGAGTATCAGCAGGCCAACCGTGCTGGCGTTCGCCCGAGAGGGCTTGGCGCGGGCGGATTCATTTTGATCATCTTCCTTGTAATCGCAGGGCTTGGGGCGACTGAGTTTTATCGTTGGAATCCGAACTTCCAGGAGTGGTGCAACGGTTCCGATGCCGACAATCTCCCCTGGTGCGGACACACTTACAGTTTCAGCGACGACCTGCAGCAGCCGTTTCCTGCTGGCGGTAGCTTGCACGTAAGCAGCGATCGCGGAGCGATTAATATCACCACGTCGGAAGACAATCAGATCCATGTCACCGTGCACAAGCGCGTGCGGGCGGACCGTGAAGAACAAGCCAACGGCTGGAATAAATCTACGCGCCCTCAAGTAAGCGTCAGCGGTCAGGTGGTAACTGTGGACGCGAACACTCACGGTGCGGGTGACCATTGGGTGAGCAGTGATCTTGATATTGCAGTGCCGCGGAAAGCTACGGCTGTAGTTTCTACTCATCATGGCGACATCAGCATTATGGGACGGGACGGCAATGCGGACGTTACCAGCCAGGACGGCGATGTCTCTATTACTGACCTGAACGGCGCCGCAACTGTAAACCTTGATCACAGCTCCACGCGGCTTTCGCAGATCAGTTCCGACGTTACGATCCAAGGGCGGGCTAACGACGTTTCGCTCGAAGACATCAAGGGCACCGTGCGCCTGGACGGTGACTTCATGGAGAGTGTGAAACTCTCCCATATCGCTAAACCGGTTACTTTCAAAAGCAGCCGCACCGACATGGACTTCACCAAGCTCGACGGCTACCTGAATCTCGATTCCGGCGATCTCGAAGCTAATGGTGTTTCCGGGCCGCTTCGGCTCCGCACGCGTTCCAAGGACATCATGCTCAGCGGCGTCACCAGCGATGTGCGTCTCGAAAATGAAAACGGGACGATTGAAATCCATGTGAACAAGCTGGGGAACATGGAAGTTAAGAACAGGAAGGGCGACATCCGGATCTATGTACCGTTAAAAGCCGGCTTCCAGTTGGACGCGCAGGCGCGAGACGGCGAGATTCAATCGGATTTCGATTCTCTGAAAATTCAAAACGGGGACGATCATTCAACTGCTACAGGGTCCGTCAATGGCGGCGGAACGCGCATGATGATCAGCAACGAGCACGGCACGATTGAAATTCGTTCAGGGGTTCCGACGCCGCCTCCTGTTCCCGGAGTTCCCAAGATATCTCACGGCGGAGATAGGCAGGAGCCGCCGGAGCCGAGTGAAAACTGATGCCGACTCGTCTCCAATTTGCAAACAGATTGTGACTTTGTTGTCTCCAGTGATTCGAACGGGCTGACCTCTGCAATAATCCGGATTGAGGAGTTCGCACATGATTGCAGCCGCAAGCGGACCACGTCGGATTAGGGACTTCGCTCTGATGCTCGTCGTCTCCGCTCTCACCGGGCACTTTCAGCCTGCGCACGCCGCCACCGCGGATATAGATGTTGAACACTCGACCCTAACTCTCCGCGTATATAAAACCGGCCTCTTTTCAGCCTTTGCGCACGACCATGAGATCAATGCGCCCATCCGGCAAGGCAGCTTCGACGAAGATAAGCAAGCTGTCGAGCTTAGCGTGGACGCGCGCACGCTGCGCGTGGTCGATCCCGGCGTTTCAGCCTCGGAACGCTCGCAGATCCAGGCCACTATGCTCGGTCCTAAAGTCCTCGACAGCGACAAATTTCAAGACATCAAGTTCCACTCGACGAGCGTTGAACGCGCCGGTGAAGGAAAGTGGACGGTCAACGGCGAACTCACTCTGCATGGCCAGACCCATCCCGTGAAAGTGGATGTTCAGGGCGAGAAGGGGCATTACCACGGTTCGGCAGTATTGAAGCAGAAAGATTTCGGCATGACACCGGTCAGTATTGCCGGCGGCTCGGTGAAGGTGAAGGACGAAATTCGCGTGGAGTTCGATATTGTGGGCAAGCACGCAAATGCAACTGATCGTGAATTCGGTGCTCCGCACTTGACCTGCATACAACGCTTCGCGTAAAACGCAATGCGTGACCCAAACATCGTCTCGGGCGACTCTTTCATTTCAACCCCCATTTGAAAATCTTCTTAACCGGCAAGAACCAGTAATAAGTTCTCTCATTTTCCTCCGTGAACCTCTGTGTCCTCTGTGGTTAATGCTTTTGATCCTTGTTGTTCTCGCACCTTTGTCTTTTGCGCTAGCTCAGGCCAAAGATCAGGCCAATCAAGATTGGCCGGCGTACGGCGGTTCTCCCGAAGCGCAGCACTACTCTTCGCTCGCGCAGATCAATCGCACCAATGTGAAGCAGCTTCAGGTTGCGTGGAGCTTCGACACCGGCGAAACCGGCGGTCTACAGACCACTCCCATCGTGGTGCGCGGAGTTCTTTACGGCATTTCGCCGTCGCAAAAAATATTCGCCCTCGACGCTGCCACCGGGAAGCTGAAGTGGAACTTCGATTCGGGCGTCATAGGCACGCAGCCGGATCGCGGTTTGGCGTATTGGGAAAGCGGCAACGATCACCGCATCATCGTTGGCGTGATGAACTTTGTCTATGAGCTCAACGCGGATACTGGCCTGGCAGAAGCCGATTTCGGCGACCACGGCAGAATTGATCTGCGCGAAAATCTCGGCCGCGATCCCGCGACCACCTTCGTTGCGCTGACCAGTCCAGCCGTGGTTTACAAAGATCTGCTTATCGTCGGTGGCCGCGATCCTGAAACTTTGCCTGCGCCTCCTGGTGATATTCGCGCCTACGACGTTCACACCGGAAAGCTCCGCTGGAGCTTTCACACCATTCCGCACCCAGGGGAATTCGGTTATGAAACCTGGTCGAAGGACTCTTGGAAAAACGTGGGCGCTGCCAACAATTGGGCGGGGATGGCACTCGATCCGAAGACTGGAATTCTGTACGTGCCCACTGGCTCGGCGGCATTTGATTTTTATGGCGGCAACCGCATCGGTGACAATCTGTTTGCCAACTGCCTCATTGCCCTGAACGCCGAAACCGGCGAGCGCATCTGGCATTTCCAGGGCGTGAAGCACGACATCTGGGATCGGGATTTTCCGGCTCATCCGGTCCTGTTGACCGTGCAGCACGACGGCAAAAGCGTTCCGGCGGTCGCCCAAACCAGCAAGCAGGGATTCGTTTACCTCTTCGATCGTGCCAGCGGGAAGCCGTTATTTCGCCTGCAATCGCGTAAGTATCCGAAAAGCGATTTGCCGGGTGAGGGCGCCGCCGATGAGCAGTCACTCCCGACGAAGCCCGCGCCCTACGCGCGCCAGCTTCTGACCGAAGACATACTGACTAACCGCACTCCGGAAGCGCATAAATGGGCAGTTGATCAATTCCATTTGCTGCGCAGCGAGGGTCAATTTGTTCCGCTCGGGGTGGGCAAAGAAACCGTTATCTTCCCCGGTTTCGACGGCGGCGCAGAGTGGGGCGGCCCGGCGGTCGACCCCGAAACTGGAATCATCTACATCAACTCCAACGATGTTCCGTGGACAGCGGCGCTGGCTGAGAACACCGGCAACGAGTCGACTGCGCAGGGCCTTTATCAGTCGCAATGCAGCATCTGCCATCGTGATGATATGAGCGGATCGCCGCCGAATTTCCCGTCCCTGGTCGGAGTCGGCGAGAGACTCACTCGTCAGGCTATCGCCGACACGATACAAAAAGGTGGAGGCCGGATGCCGGCATTTGCCAACATCTCGCCCGAGCAGGTGCACTCGTTGGTGAACTATCTGGTGTACGGTCAAAAAGAGATGCCGTCGCCGACAGAACCGGCGCCGAATATGAGATTTCGCTTTTCTGGATATAAGCGGTTTCTTGACCCCGAGGGCTATCCTGCGGTCACGCCACCCTGGGGAACACTGAGTGCCATCAACCTGAATACCGGCGAGTACGCGTGGAAGATTCCTCTGGGCGAATTTCCGGAATTAGCGGCCCAGGGACTTAAGGATACCGGCACAGATAATTATGGCGGCCCGATTGTTACCGCTGGAGGACTGCTGTTCATCGGCGCAACCAACTACGACAAGAAATTCCGCGCCTTTGACAAAGCAACCGGCGAACTCTTGTGGGAGACCACGCTGCCATTCTCCGGCAATGCTACGCCGATCACGTACGAAATTGATGGCCGCCAATACGTCGCAATCGCTGCCGGAGGAGGCAAGGATCCCCGCTCGAAATCGGGTGGAGTGTATGTGGCGTTTGCGCTGCCGAAGTGAGAAGCGACGCGCAGGTGCGGCGCTGATAAACTGTAAGTTGAGGCGGTAAGCGAGCGTTTGAGCCCGCTGCCGAAATCCCGAGCATAGCGAGGGACCTCAAAAGTTTGTAAACAGGCCCCTCAGTTCAACAGGATAGAGCTCAGGTTGAGGCGACTAGCGGGCGTTAGCGCAGCGGGAGCCCGCTGCCGAAATCCCGAGCGTAGCGAGGGATCTCGAGAGAACAAAAATTCGGCCCCTTAGCTCAACAGGATAGAGCTCAGGTTTCCTAAACCTGCGGTTCCGGTTCGAGTCCGGAAGGGGCCTCCACTTAGCGTCCTTGTCCCCTTCGTTTCTCGCGGGAATCCAGTTTTCTCCTCGTAAGGCCTTGCATCCAAATCAGATCATGCTGGTCCGCAGCCGCTCCAAGCCGGTCGCCATTATCGCCGCCCTGATTCTCATGATCGCAGCCATCCTCTACGTGGCCCTCAACCGCAACCATGCGGTTGAGCCTGAGCCACCCTTGCACCAGAGCCGCTAGTAACATTGGGGCACGTTCCTCGCGGCACCATTAGTGGTGCATAAATTTCCTTGACGAGACATAACTGATAGAGCAATATTCTTCATCCAGAGTTGCTGGACCTTCCCCTCTGTTGCGACTCTGAGTTTTAGAGCAAGGCACGGCTTTCGGAATTTACTTCCAGTCTTCCGGTGGGGTGTCGAACTATGGGGACTTGTCTTCGGCGGTTGGGATGTTTGTGCTTCATCTTCATTTCCTTCCTGTTGCGGGCCCAGCAGGTTGCGCAGCGGCCGCTCATCACCAAACCAATTGACGAAAGTCAGCTCGTCACACTGCGCGGCAACACCCATCCTTTTGCGCAACCGCAATTCGATCTGGGGCAGGCGCCGCCCAACCTGCAGCTGAACCGCATGCTCCTGGTCCTGAAGCACAGTCCGCAGCAGGACTACGCCTTACGCAAGTTTCTAGATGATCAGCAGGACAAAGCTTCTCCGAACTACCACCATTGGCTCACGCCGGATGAGTTCGGCAACGCATTCGGTCCCTCTGACCAGGACGTACAGACTGTAACCGCGTGGCTGCAGTCTCACGGATTGCAGGTCAATCACATCTCGCGCGGGAAAAGCGTGGTCGAGTTCGCCGGCACCGAAGGGCAAATCGAAGGCGCTTTCAACACTCAGGTCCATCAGTATCTGGTGAATGGCGAATACCACTGGGCGAATGCGAGCGACCCGCAAATTCCCGCCGCGCTTGCGCCTGCGGTTGCGGGCATCCGCGCGCTGAACGATTTCAAAGCGCAGCGCTTCAGTCGTGTCGCCGGCGTCATGACGCGTACCAAGGCGGATGGGCAAATCACATCTCCGCAGCCCCAGTTCACGCTCGGCGGAAATTGCGGGGTACTGTCGCACTGCTATGGCGTCGGTCCGTACGACTTTGCGACCATCTACGACGTCGCGAATTCGTGGAATGCAACTCCTGCCATTGACGGAGCGGGTCAGACCGTCGCCATCGTCGGCGAAACCGACATCAATCCGCAGGATGTCACCGACTTCCGCAACTTCTTTGGCCTGCCTGCCTACGGACAACCTGGCGGCCCTGTGCTTAACATCATTCACAACGGTCCTGCGCCGGGAATTATCAACGGTGAAGAAACGGAAGCCGACCTCGATGTGCAGTGGTCGGGGGCAGTGGCGAAGGGTGCCAGTGTTGATTTCGTCGTCTCTGAGACCACCGAGACCACCTTGGGGATTGACTTGTCGGCTCTCTACATCGTCGACAACAATCTCGCTCCGGTGATGAGCGAGAGTTATGGGATTTGTGAGCTTCATCTAGGCACGACGGGTAATCAGTTCTACAGCGTTTTGTGGCAGCAGGCGGCGGCGCAGGGCATCACGGTAATGCTCTCCTCGGGCGACGGTGGTTCGGCAGGCTGCGACAATTTCAATGCCCAGGGACCAGCGCAATTAGGGCTCGAGGTCAGCGGGTTCGCTTCGACTCCATACAATGTCGCCGTCGGTGGCACCGACTTTAACGATTGGACGAACTCCTCCGCTTCTACGTATTGGAGCCTGACGAATGCCGCTACCACGCAGGCTTCGGCGCTGAAATACATACCGGAAACGACTTGGGACGACAATTGCACCAATCCGGTCTTCGGAACTTTGGGCTTCAGCACTAACGCGGAGACCAACTGCAACAATTCTCAGTTGATCAACGCCGGATTCGTAAACATCCTCGGCGGCTCAGGCGGGCGCAGTAAATGCATCAGCTCAGACGGACAGACTCCCTCGACGTGTACCGGCGGTTATCCCAAACCTTCATGGCAAGTGGCGCCGGGAGTCCCGAGCGACAACGTTCGTGACTTGCCGGACATTTCTCTCTACGCGGCATCGGGATCGCCCTCGGGAAGCTTCTACGTGGTGTGCGAAGCCGATGCGGTTGGCGGCGGCTCATCATGCGATCCCAATAACCCAAACACAAATTTCCTGGGCGTGGGCGGGACCTCAGCGTCTTCTCCAGCATTTGCCGGAATCATGGCGCTGGTAAATCAGAAAACCCAGGCACGCCAGGGCAATGCAAACTTTGTTTTGTATAAGCTGGCATCGCAGCATCCGACCGTCTTTCACGACATAACCACGGGAACGATCGCGGTGCCTTGCCTGACCGGGTCGCCAGACTGCACCACCAGCCACGCCGGAGATCAATACGGCATTCTCAGCGGCTTCAGCACGGGCCCCGGTTACGACCTGGCTACTGGCATGGGCTCCGTGGATGTAGGTCTGCTATTGCAGAACTGGACGTTGGCCACGTTCAGACCATCCACCACGACGCTGTCGCTCAGCCCAACCACAAATCTGACCCACGGACAATCGGTGAGTGTGACCGCCAGCGTGGCGCCGAGCACGGGAACCGGAACGCCGGGCGGAGATGTGTCGCTGTTAACCAGCACCGGTGTTTCAGTTGATGGCTTCACCCTGAGCGGTGGACAAATCTCCGGCAATACCAGCCTGCTGCCGGGTGGAACATATACAGTCACAGCGCACTACGCCGGCGATCCAACATTTGGCGGCAGCGATTCCGCTCCGGTAAGCGTGACCGTCGGCAAAGAGAACAGCAGTGCGCAGCTACAACTGGAGACTTATGACTGGCAAGGCAATCCTGTTAACCCAAACGCGACCACCGCGGTTTACGGATCGCCATATTTTCTGCGCGTAAATATTCTGAACAGTCACAGCGTTGCCTGCCTGCCGAATCCGTTCGGCCAGGCCGGATGTCCAACCGGCAGCGTCGCGCTGACTGACAATGGCAGCGTGCTCGATGCGGGCGCATTTCCACTCAATTCTTTGGGCTATACGGAAGATTTTACGATCCAACTGCCGGGCGGAAGCAACTCAGTCAAAGCGCAATATCCAGGAGACAACAGCTTCAATGCGAGCTCGACTACGACCACGTTCAACATCACGCCCGCAGCGACAGTGCTCGGATCGACGGCAGCCTGCTGCTTCCAAGTGAACGCTTCTTTCAGTGCAAACACTTTTATTCAGGCTCAGAGCTCAGGTGTAGCTCCCACCGGGACTATTACGCTTTTTGCAAATGGGAATGTTATTCCGGGCAGCTCGAGTATTGCGCCATCCGGTTCATCTGGGTACCCACCAACCGTCTCCGCAAACGCAAGTTTCATTGCCTCTTCTGCACCTTTCTTGAACCCCGGAAGCTATACGATCAAGGTGGCCTATAGCGGTGACGGCAACTACCAACCCACAAATTCCGTTGTTGCCACGCAGTATGTACAATGCCCACCGCCAGTCGTGACGTTCAAATCCTCGCTGAGCAGCGTAAATGCAGGATCGAGCGTGGCGTTGATTGCTACAGTTGTGGGTTGCAGCAAGACCATCGCGCCGACGGGAACGATTTCGTTCTCTGAAGTTGCTGGTAACCAACAACTTCCGGGTTCGGTTTCCTATACAACGATCACCGATCCAAATACTGGGAACTTGGCGCTGCGGGGAACGATCAATATTACACCCGCTTACACAGACAACTATGGTGCCACTTACAGTGGTGATGTGAATTACCCCATGGCTGGAGGCGGAACTAGTCAGGTACTGCCGGTCAACGGCAACGATTTTACTCTTTTGGCTCCGCAAAATCCGGCGAGTATTGTTGCGGGTAACAGTGCGATCTATGATCTCTTTGTTGGCGTGCAGTCTAATACGGCTCCGGTCTCGTTTGGCCCAAACGCATGCTCAGGACTACCAGCGGAAACCACCTGCACTGTTTTCTTTGACCCGGTTTCGGCTACCCAGACGGTTAACCTTTGGATCTCGACAACCGCCTCCAATCGCGCTTTGCATGGAAAGCCGTCGGCGCGCAATTCTCGATACTTATGGCTAAGCTCGACATTGCCGTTCGCGGCAATCCTGCTGATCGGGTATCGGCGCAATGTCAACAACCGCCTTTTGTCCCGGCTCTCGCTCATTATGTTGCTGGTGCTTGGCGCTGGCTGTGGCGGAGGAACGGGCAGCGGAGGAGGCGGGGGTGGTGGCGGAGGCGGCGGGGGAGGCGGGGGAGGCGGAACGCCGCCAGCAGCACCCACAAGTCTAACGGCCGCGGCAATTTCTTCGAGTGCGATTAACCTGGGCTGGTTCCCGTCGGCGGGCGCTACAAGCTATACCGTTTACCGGAGCACGAGCAGTGGCTTCACGCCGTCGTCTTCGAATCAGATTGCGAACACGAACCAATCGTCATTCTACCCGGATTCGGGACTGACGCCTGCGACCACATACTACTATGCGTTGAAAGCCGTGAACGGCTCCGGCTCCTCCGTTCCGTCAAACCAAGCCTCAGGGACTACTCAGGTATTTGACCCGGGAACTCCTGTCGGCACCTACAACATCACCGTAACTGCTACAGCTGGGGCCATCAGTCACAGCGTGAATGTCACGCTTACTGTGCAGTAAAGATAACTTCGTTGAAGCTGGAACGAGCTGCCGTGATCAAGGGCAGCTCGTCTTTTTTCTGTATGCTTTCCTACTGCTGCGGCGTCTGACTCGATGGGCAGCTGTCGGCGACCTTGTGTATTGAGGTCACAGTCAGCGTCTTCGCGGCATTGGCGTTCGCGCTTGACGCAGTGGCTCCCGTGCTGCCGGAGTTGTCGGTGGTCGCATTCGCCGGGCCGGTTGCACCACTGCCCGCCGGAGTTGCATCCGGCGCATTCGACGCCGAAGCCGAGGCCGTCGCGCCGAGAGTACCACTCACTTCAACTTCTTTGTTGGCGTTTGCGGAGAGCTGAGAGTCATCGCCCTGCAGTTGATAGGTCACGCCCGTCGCATCCGTCAGCATGTAGCTGCCGCTGGTTCCGCTTAAGCAGCCCTGTATGGTGTTGCCTGACATTGGGCTGTCCTGCTCGCTGGTTGAAGTCTGGCTGGAAGCGGTTGCCGAACCGCTGGTTGCGCTGGCGCCGCTCTGGCTGGGGCTGCTCGTCGAATTCGAATCCTGCGCAAATGATAGAGCCGCGCACAGCAGTAAGACCGATCCTAAAACCATAGCTTTTCTCATCGGGATATCTCCTGACCTGATTTTTCTTCCGGAAGTTAGAAATCCCGCCGCATGACGCGGTTGCTTTTATCGCGAACATATCGACCGAGGGACATGCTGTATTTTCGCTTCTAATGTGAGTTTCAAGTCAGTCGGCCGAGGAACAAAGAAGCTGCCGCTCACGTATCATTAAGTAAGAGACAGATGCGCGCTCTTTTTGAGATATTTGGCCAGACCCTTCGCACCCTGTGGGCCCACAAACTCCGCTCGTTTTTGACCATGTTCGGCATCGCCTGGGGCGTGGGTTCTTTGCTGCTGCTGGTCGGCCTTGGAGAAGGTTTTCGCTCCGGCAACCGCAAGCAGTTCGATGAACTTGGCGAGAACGTAATGTTCGTGTGGGGCGGCCGCGCGCCCGCGCTGAACGGAAGCTTCACCAGCCTGCGCCAGTACTACCTGACCTATCGCGATTACAAAGACATCGTCGCCAACTGCCCGGACGTGAAGCTTGCCGCTCCGGTGATCTCTCGTGGAGACGTTCGCGCGGTCAGCGACTACTTCCAAAGCAGCGGCCAGTTGATGGGAGTGCCTGCTGACTTTAACCAGATTCGCTACCTGCCGATCAATGAGGGCCGCTGGCTGAACCCCCTCGATATCGCCCAGAAGCGTTCAGTTGTCGTTATCGGGGATGAAGCGCGGCGTGTGCTTTTTCCAGGCTGGCCGGCCATCGGCCAGACCATCCTGATGAATGGAGTGCGGTTTCAAGTGATTGGAACTTTGAAGCGCATTGGCCACGGCGAGAATAACAACCGCAACCTGCAAATGTTCATGCCGTTCTCGGTGATGCAGCAGTATTTTCCTCCGCTCAATGTCGGAGAGATCGACGATGCGATTTCATTCATCAACTACCAGCCTGTCAGTCGCGATCTCCACGAAACGGCAAAAGAAGAAGTGCACCAGGTCCTGGGCAAGAACCACGGCTTCGATCCCAGTAATCCGGATTCGTTTGACGAGTGGGACACGATCAAGACCGTGGACGCCATCGGAAAAATCTTTGACGCGATGAATGTGTTTCTGGGCAGCGTCGGACTGGTGACGCTTGGCCTGGGTGCGATTGGAATCATCAATATCATGCTGGTCGCGGTCGCCGACCGGACGCGCGAAATTGGCTTGCGTAAAGCCCTGGGCGCGACCAACCGCAGCATCATGTTTCAATTCTTCGCGGAGGGCGCATTTCTGACGTTGATGAGCGGCGGTGTAGGAATGGGCTGCGCGGCGGGGTTCATGGCGCTCCTTGCGCTACTTCCCCAGCCGCAGGGATTCGATACGCCGCGGCTGGTGCCGCAGACGGCGGCGTTGGCGATCATTTCACTGGCGCTGGCAGGAATAGTTGCAGGGCTTTATCCGGCGCGCAAAGCGTCGCTGCTGGAGCCGGTAGAAGCGTTAAGGAGAGAGTAAGAGTAGATGACGCGCGACACTTTCAGCCAAGCCTATGCCGCCATGCGCCACGACTTGCGTAAGACCCTGCTCACCATGCTGGGCATGGCATGGGGCATTGCTACCGTTGTTTTGTTATTAGCCTACGGCGAAGGCTTTGGACGCGCGATTCGCAATATCTGGGACTCCTTTGGCGCGACGGCGGTCGGAATTTATCCGGGCAGAACTTCGCAGCAAGCTGGCGGAAATAAGGCCGGTGTGGCAATTCGCTTCACCACCGACGACATTGAACTGATTCGCAATGTGGTGCCCCTGGCCAAGCACGTCTCGCGCACTGGAGAACTGCAGGGACTGATCCAGAACGGTTCGCGTACCTTCAACATGCAGGTGTTTGGAATCGATCCCGCGCTTCAGGATATTTGGGCGCTCGGGATTGATGAAGGCCGTTTCCTCGACCAAGCCGACAATCTCAGTCACTCGCACTCCGTGGTGATCGGCTCAGAAGCGAAAGACAAACTGTTCTCGGGAATGCAGGCCGTGGGGCAAGACATACGAATCAATGGCGTGAGTTTTACGGTTGTTGGCGTGCTCAAGCCTCGCATGCAGGAAGGCGACAGCGACGACAATCGCGTGGTGTATGCACCCTACAACTCCATGGACACGTTGCGCGACAACCATTACCTTACCGGGATGTGGCTGGACTCGGTCGGACTCGACCACACCAAGATGACCAAAAGCATCCGCGATGCGCTGGCCTTGCAGCACGGCTTCAAGCCTGATGACGAACGCGCGATCTTCGTATTCGACGCCCAACGCCAGTTGGAACAGTTCAGCATTATTTCGCTGGCATTGAAGGTGCTGCTGGCATTTATCGGGACTATTACCCTCGGAATCGGCGGCGTCGGCCTGATGAACATGATGCTGGTCTCAGTCACACAACGCACCCGCGAGATCGGCGTCGAAAAGGCTTTGGGCGCACGCAAGCGGGATATTCTGTTTCAATTTCTGGCGGAAGCCATGGTGATCACAGCAGTCGGAGGGCTGTGCGGGATCCTGCTCTCGTATATTGTTTCGGTTTCCGTTGGCCGTTTAACGCTTTACAGCGCGCTGGCAAAGCACGCCGAAGCCGGGGATATCCGCTTGATCGTCGCCCCGCAGGTCCTGATTATCTCCACGATTATTCTCGGAGTGGTTGGAATCGTCAGCGGAATGTTTCCGGCGTTCCGTGCGGCCAATCTCGATCCGATAGAAGCTCTGCGGTACGAGTAAACCTTTTCACCACAGAGACACAGAGCCACAGAGAAAACCAAATCCGGCCTAAGCATTTAGCGGGTTGAGCTTTCTCTGTGGCTCTGTGTCTCTGTGGTGAACTAGTCCTAGAACTTTATCTGACGCAGGAACTGCGGCCGCTTTGTCGCTTTCTCCGCCCAACTTTCAGAGATTCTCGCTCCCCTATCCGTGTTCATCCGCGTAAATCAGTGGAAGCGAAGTTGCGTTCTCTGTGTCTCCGTGTCTCTGTGGTGAAAAGGTTTGTTTACAGTTTTATCTCCGGCAAGAACTGTGGCGTCTTCCTCGCATTCACCAGTTGCTCAAACCCATAAGCAATCTTCAGAAGAGTTGGCTCGCTCCACGCGCGTCCGAAGAATGAAATTCCGATTGGCAAACCGAACACGAATCCTGCTGGAACATTAATGTTTGGATATCCCGCGACCGCAGCGGCATTCGAGCTGCCACCCACTGCATGGTCGCCATTCGCCAAATCGGTGATCCACGCCGGACCCCCGGTCGGCGCGACTAGCGCGTCGAGATGAAATTTGTCCATAACCGCATCGATGCCCTTTTCGCGCGAGAGGCTGTGATTCGCGGCGAGAGCCGCGATATATTCTTTGTCCGTCAGTGGACCCTTTTCCTGCGCCTTAACGAACAGGTCCTGGGCGAAATACGGCATCTCTTTATCGCGATTCTTTTCGTTGAATGCTATAACGTCAGCCAGGCTCTTCACCTGCGCGTTAGGCCGCGTCGTCAGATAAGCGTTCAGGTCAGCCTTCAATTCGTACATCAGCACCAGCAGTTCGGTTTCATCAAATTTTCCGTGCGTCTCCAGATCTGCCGGATCGACAATCACTGCACCCGCAGCTTTCACTTCGTCAATGACGTGGTTCATGTATGCGTCAACCGCATCGCTGAAGCCGAAATATTTGCGCGCAATACCGAGTCGCGCACCCTTGAGCCCGCCGGCATCGAGAAACTGCGTGTAATCCTTCTGCATCTTGCCGTCCGCCTGGGCAGTGAACTTGTCGCGTGGGTCCGAACCGGCCAGCGCGCCGAGCAGAATTGCAGCGTCGCGCACGGTTCGCGCCATGGGACCGGCCGTGTCCTGGCTGTGAGCGATTGGAATGATTCCAGCACGGCTGATGAGGCCAAGCGTCGGCTTGATTCCAACGATGCCATTCGCAGATGACGGACAGACGATCGAACCATCCGTTTCGCTGCCCACCGCCACGGTGCAGAGATTCGCAGATGTTGCGGCGCCCGAGCCCGAACTCGAGCCGCAGGCATTGCGATCGAGAGCATAGGGATTCTTAGTGAGGCCGCCGCGACCGCTCCAGCCGCTGGTAGAGTGGCTCGAACGAATGTTGGCCCACTCGCTCAGATTAGTTTTACCAAGAATGACCGCGCCGGCTTCACGCAGCTTGCGTGCGACACCCGAGTCCTGCGCCGCTGGGGGTCCGACCAGCGCCAGCGACCCAGCGGTAGTCTGCATACGATCAGCAGTTTCTATGTTGTCCTTGAGCAGCACGGGAATGCCGTGCATCGGCCCACGCGGGCCTTTGTCTTTGCGTTCCGTGTCCAGGGCTTCGGCAATTGAGCTGGCGTCCGGATTCAGTTCGATCACGCTGTTTAGGCCGGGGCCAGATTTGTCTATCTCGTTTATCCGATCTAGATACGCCTGAGCCAGAGACTGCGCCGAAATCTCGCCTGACTTCATTCGGCCCTGCAAGTCTGAAATGGTGGCTTCGTCAAAGGCAAAAGGCTTTACGGACGAGGCGTCATTCGCACTCGACAGCGCGTGAGTCGGAGCGCCGCTGCTCAACGCGGCTCCTGCTACACCAAGAATGCTAGTTTGCAGGATGTTGCGGCGCGAGATTCCGCGCGGATTTACCTCGGACGGCGGTTGTTTGAACAAGCTGTTCCTCCCCGCGAGAGTAGCAGGAACGCATTATAGGGCTTGGGAGATGCAATCGCGGAACCGGTTTCGAACCCTGACCTATTTCGGCGTCAGCTTCTTCCGGATTCGCCGGACCTCCACATATGTAAGGGCGGCCACCGCCGCCATAAAACCGCCAAACATCAGCAGCAGAGTCATCTCTAACCTCAATCGGGTTTCGACCTCTAATGTGACTAATAATAGAGCTTGAAACCGCGCTAAGCGTTTTAGCTTATGGTTCATTGCATCCGGTCGCCCAAGTTGTTCATCTGATAGACTCTAGACAATTCCAGAGATCAACAGCATGCCCAAGTACTCGATTGTTATTCCCCTGCATAATGAGCAGGAAAACGTAACCGACCTCTACGATCGCCTCAAGGCCGTCATGGAGGCGAATGGCGAAAGCTTTGAACTCGTTCTGGTGGACGATGGCTCGTCGGACGAGTCGTTTTCCCTGCTTCGACAAATTGCGGGTGTGGACAGCCGGGTCACGGTTGTCAGGCTGCGCCGGAATTTTGGGCAGACCTCCGCTCTAGCAGCAGGTTTTGACAACGCCCGCGGCGAGTACATCATTGCCATGGACGGCGATCTTCAGCACGATCCTGCCGACATTCCGCTGTTCCTGGAAAAAGTCGCTGAGGGTTACGATATCGTTAGCGGCTGGCGCAAGGTGCGCATTGACAACTTCTGGCTGCGCCGGTTTCCCTCGCGCTGCGCCAACTGGCTGATGGCAAAGTTGAGCGGCGTGGACATTCACGATTTTGGGACTACATTCAAGGCCTATCGCCGCGAAATTCTCGAGCAAGTGCCACTTTACGGCGAACTGCATCGCTTTATTCCGGCGCTGGCTTCGTGGCATGGAGCATCGATTTGCGAGGTACCAATTCGTAATGTGAACCGCGAGCGCGGCGTATCGCACTACGGCATTTCGCGGACTTTCCGCGTCTTCTTCGATCTGATCACGATCCGGTTTTTGCTGAAGTATCTGGGCCGACCACTGCACTTCTTCGGTACGGTTGGGATGCTAGGCGTTTTCGGCGGAATGGGCATCACCGCGTGGTTGTTCCTTGAAAAGTTTGTCCGTCACAATTCGATCATGGCGGCGCACGGCCCCATGATGATCTTTGCCGCCGTGCTACTGCTGGCCGGTCTCAATCTGCTTGCGATCGGACTTCTCGGCGAGCTCCAGGTCCGCCACTATCACGAGCCCACCCGCCGCGCGCCTTATTCCGTTGACCGCGTCCTGCGTGCCCACAGCGAAGAGCAAAGCGTGCCGGAGTAAATCCCAGTTGTCAGTGGCTAGTTGTCAGTGGTCAGGTTATGGGCCTTTGTTTCTGGTGTTTGACATGAATATTTGCGCTGGGACTGGCAACTGACAACTAGCCACTGACAACTGCTCTTAGAACCCTTCTTTATTCACCACATACGGCATCTTCTTAACATCCCCACCGTAGTTGCTTTCCAGCACATCAATCAGCCCCTGAATGCACCGCCCGGCCATACCCTTGTCCGGATCAGGCGAAAGCCGCGTGATTGTCGCCGCGCTGGCGAAATGCGGAAACAATCGGCAGCGGTCTTCTATTGCCGGATCGCGAAGAGGCGAATCTGCAGGCAACGGTTCCTTTTCGTAAACATCTAGTGCCGCCCCGGCAATCCAATTTTCTTTCAAAGCTTTGGCAAGGGCGTGTTCATCTATCACCGGCCCGCGCGAAGTGTTGACCAGGAACGAAGAAGGCTTCATTGTCCGCAGCGTTTTCTCATTGAATAAATGGAATGTCGGCGTGGAACTCTCGCCCTCTCGTATCAGCGGAACGTGCACGCTGACAAAATCGGCTTGCCCCAGCGCCTCTTCAAACGGCACATATTTGATCCACGTCTTCTCTTTCTGAATGGCGCGCGCATGCCGCAGGTCCATGGTCTCCTGAATCGCATTCACGTACTCGTGATTTTGATAGGCCGGGTCGTAGCACAGGATGTTCATGTCAAAGCCAGCGCACTTCTTGATCATCGCGAGGCCTATGCGTCCGGTGCCGATGATCGCGATAGTTTTGCCGGTGACCTCGTCTCCGAGGAAGGGAAGATACGGATGCCAGTATCGCCACTTGTTCTCGCGGGTCAGGTGCTCGGCGCTCCACAACTTCCGCGCCAATGAACCGAGCATGAAGAAAGCGAACTCGGCCGTGGCTTCGGTCAGAACGTCAGCCGTGTTGGTAAAGGGAATTTTGTAGCGGTTCGCATCCGCGCGGTTGATATTGTCGAAACCAACGGCATACTGCGCGACAACTTTCAGCGTCCCCTTGCCGGCCGCGAACACAGCCGCGTCGATCTTGTCGCGCAGGGTAGTGATCAACCCATCGATGCCCGACCCAACTTTCTCGATGATCAACCTCTGTGCAGGCGGCTCCGGCGAAGGATAGACCTCAACCACATACCCGCGCTCCCGAAGCAAGTCCAGCGCCGGCCCAATGTCACAAGTAGCAAAAACCCGCTTCATGATTTTCTTTGCGCCCTTTGCGCGCAGTCCTCAGCCAACTTGTCGTTTAAAGTCTTTTATTCCGGAAACAACCACCGGGTAGCCGTCTCGCCGAACTTTTTCTCGTAAAGCCCAAACACTACCGCGGGCCTCACCCGAAACACAGGCTCGCCCATACCGCGAATGTCCATCTTGTATTTCTTCTGATAAGCCGCGAACACCGGCTCAAGGCGCGTCTTGTCATCAACCACTTCCGCCGTGCCTTCTACAATTACCGCCTGGGCTGCGTCTTCATTACACACCACGCAATGCGGGTCGGCTACGAGGTTCCGTGCCTTGCGCGACTTCCGCCCCGTACTGAGCCAGAACTCGTCATTCACCCACACGCCCCAGATCACCATCACATGCGGCCGTCCATCCGGACGGGTCGTGGCCAACCAATACTGCTTGCTCTTGCGCAATCGGTCCTCCGCCCACTTCCATGGCAGCAGACCTTTCTTGCTTTTCGAAAGGCCGTAGCCCGGAATCCGCGGCCGCGTGGCCTTTGGCGGTTTGCTCTTTGTTGGCAGCGCGACCTCCCAGAAAAAACTAGAACTCTAGACACACCGCAGGGCGAGTAACTTTGCCTTTCTCTGCGACTCGGCGACCTCTGCGGTTAAACGCTTTTGCCGTTCCGCGTGACCCATTCCTCAATCCGCGCCAGCGCACGCCCGAGATTCTCCATAGAATTCGCGATGCTGAAACGAATGTAGCCTTCGCCAAACTCCCCGAATGATGTTCCGGACAGACACGCGACTCCGGCATCTTCGAGCAGCGCGTCCGCCAGCGCCTTCGACTGCCATCCAGTACCAGTGATGTTCGGAAAAACATAAAACGCGCCCTTCGGCATGCGACACGAGAATCCCTTGATTCCATTCAACCCGGCGACGAACATATCACGCCGCTGCTTGAATTCTGTACACATGCGCTCGACCGAACCCTGATCGCCGCGTAAGGCCTCGACGCCGGCGACTTGCGAAAAACTGGCGGTGCATGAATTTGAATTCGTCATCAGCCGTGCAATCTGTACCGCCAGGTCGGGTCGCATGACGCCGTAGCCCATGCGCCAGCCTGTCATCGCGTATGACTTCGAAAATCCGTCGAGCAAGACGGTGCGATCTTTAAAGCCAGGTTCGGCAATGATCGAGTGATGCTTGCCTTCGAAGATCAGGCGGCTATAGATCTCGTCCGCAAGCACAAAAATATTGCGATCGCCAATTGCCTCGGCGATTTGTTCGATATCCCGTTTGCTCAGAACTCCACCGGTCGGATTCTGCGGCGAATTTAAGATGATGAGCCGCGTGCGGTCGCTGATCAATCTTTCCAACTCATTCACGTCAAGACTGAAATCCTTCTCCTCGCGCAGGCGAATGGGGACAGCACTGCCTCCCACGTAGTTCACCATGGATTCGTAAATCGGGAACCCAGGGTTAGGATAGATGACCTCGTCGCCGGCATTTATCAGCGCCAGAATCGAAAAGAAAATAATTGGCTTGCCGCCAGGAACAACAACCACTTCTTCGGGCATGACCCGAACACCGCGGCTGCGGCTGACTTCCTCTGCAATCGCATCGCGCAATTCGGGTAGACCGGCGGACGGGCCGTAGTGGGTCCAGCCGGCGTGGAGCGCGTCAATCCCGGCATTTACGATGTTTCCCGGCGTTGAGAAATCGGGCTCGCCGATTTCGAGATGGATGATGTCTTTGCCCTGGCGTTCCAGTGCGCGTGCACGGTTCAGGACTTCGAATGCAGTTTCGGTTCCGAGCCTCGACATCCGCTCAGCCAACCGCAATTCGAACTGGACCGCGCGCGACATAGAGCAAAACTGGCTATTCTACTATCAAGCCACGCAGGAAGGCGCGACTGGCTACTCACGGGCGAGCCCAATCGTGGCAGGTAAGGCCTTTCACCCGCGAAAATTCAGAAATATTCGCTGTCACCAATGCCAAATTCTTCTGGATCGCCTGACCCGCCATGAGCACGTCATAGCTGCCGATCGGCTTACCGGCCGCTTTGAGTTCCGCGTTTGTCAAACCCGCTGCCCGAGCATCGTCATCGTCAAAGAGCAAGATGCCGACTGGACCATCGAGAAACGCTTCGAGACGATCGGAATTAAGTCGAACGCGAGAACTTTTGAAGACGCCGTACCAAAGCTCAAACACGGCGATTGAGGATACGAAAATCTGATGCTTGGCGGCTAGCGCGCGCTCAAATCGGCTGCGGACGGCTTTCGAACTGTCGTTCATGAGGGCAATGCAAATGTTTGTATCCAGCAGAAAATTCACTTGAACGGATCGCGCTCAGGAGCGACAGGTTGCTGCTCACGGCCTTCCGGCATGAATGGCTCTACCGCATTGAAGCGGTCCAGTTCCTCAAACCACGCCTTTGTGTCAAAGGTGATGGGCTGCAGAAGTACTCCATTCCGCGTTTTTCGGATGCGCACCTTATCTCCGGGGAAGCGAAACTCCTTGGGCAAACGTACCGCTTGACTTCTTCCATTGGTGAAAAGCTTCGCGATTTTCTCCATTTCACTAATATATACCAATGGTATATACCATGTCAATCTCCATTCCCATACGTCGGAATCCCTTGCTGCACCATGTACAGCAGTCGCTGCGCGCGTGGAGCCCAATCGCTCTGTCCGGCTTGACTGATCGCCTTTTGTGCATCGGCGAGAGCACGGCCTTTGGCCTCTTCGGTTTTTTTCTGATTGTCTTCGGTCTTGTAAATTTCAATTAGCGCAGACCACCGATAGGCAGCGTGGTAAAGCGCTTCGCCCGCGGCGGGAGACTGCGGATAATCCTTGGCGTAATTCTCGTAAATCTCCGCCTCTTTCTGTGGACACTTCGACTGCCCCTGCCAGTCGCCGCAAAGCTTGTTGTCGATGAGATGGTAGGCGGCAAGGAAAGCCCACTTGGTGCCCGGAAACTTCTTCATCACTTTCTTGAAGTAATCTTCGTCCATGGCACGGCGCATGTAAGGGTCCTGCTCTTTCGCCGAGGGCAGCGACATCACATCAGCCTTGTCGATTTGCCAGCGAATGTCCGCTGAACGGTACATTCCTTCGCCTGCGAGCGTGGACTGAGGGAACAGTTCTTCGATTTCCCCATACAGCCGAAGCGCGTCCTGTGCGGCGTAGCGTCTGCCGTTGCGCTGGCTCGCTTGATCTTCAGCATCCACGGCTTCGCCAAAGAGAATCTTGTCCCCGTCCGGCGTAGAGGGCTGTATCAGGCCCCGGTTCTGCATCCAGCCGGTCACGGTTTTCTCTTCTGTCAGATTAGCTTCGACGTGTATCCATGTGCCGTTGCTGCTGGTGTCGAGAATAATGATCTCGCGGCCCCGGTCAACGTCGGCCAGTTTGGCGGAGGTGGTGTCAGGCGAAAGGTAAATCGGTGCGACGCGAATCGTAGTGCCTCGCACCGCGGCAATGGCCGCCACGGGCAAAAGCAGCAGGAAGACCAGTACCGTGGAATACCGCGCCATTCTTTCCCACATCATTATTCTGGGGACCTCATCCTCGGATTCGGCTGAGCAGCCCAGGGTCAATATTACCCCCGCTGATCACAGCCACTGTGTGGTTGGATGCGGGCAGCAGGTCACGGTGAAACAGCCACGCCGCCGGCGCGACAGCGCCGCTGGGTTCGGCCACGGTCTTGGGGTTTTGCGCAAGAATCTTCACCGCCTGCATGATTTCGCCTTCGGAAACCGTGACAATGTCGTCCACATTGTGCTGAATGTGTTCGAAAGTCATGGTGCCGGGATATTGCGCGCGCAGACCATCCGCGCATGTTGACAGCACCTGTTCGGCAGTGAACTTTACGATGTGGCCGGCGCGAAAGCTGGCTTGAGCGTCGGCGGCGACTTCTGGCTCCACGCCGACCACCTTTGCGTCCGGCTTGACGGATTTGATCGCGGTCGAGATGCCGCTGATCAGACCGCCACCGCCGATTGGAACCAAAACGAGTTCAACGTCAGGCATGTCTTCCAGAATTTCCAGGCCCGCTGTTCCTTGTCCGGCGATGATCTTTTCGTCGTCGTATGGCGGAATGATGACGTATCCACGTTTGGCTGCGAGTTCCTCGGCTTTGATCTGGCGCTCGACTCCGCTCGGACCGACTAACACGATCTCCGCTCCGAGTGCTGCAGTCGCTTCGCGCTTTACCGCGGGAGCATTGCCCGGCATTACGATGACGGCTTTCGTCTCCAATGCCCGCGCCGCGTACGCCACGCCTTGCGCATGATTTCCACTGGAGTAGGTAATCACGCCGCGTGCGCGTTCTTCGTCCGAAAGGGAAGCAATCTTGTTGTAGGCGCCACGAAGTTTAAATGCCCCGATGGGCTGAAGGTTTTCGGGCTTCAGATAAAGAGTTTGACCCTCGTACTCCAGCGGAATAAGCGGCGTGCGGACGGTGATTCCGTCGAGGCGGGCACGGGCTTCGCGAATGTCGGAAAGGGTCACCATGAACTACTCGCCTTCCCATCCAACCTTGCCCAAGATCTCGCTAATTCCACGGTCTTCATGCAACATAGAAGCGATTGGAAGCATGGGTTCTTCCCCGGCGAGCTGCCGCTTTGCCATACGGTCATACAGGACGACATCGACGGCTGCGCTCAGGTTCAAGCAATGGTAAGCAGGTATGTACACGAATTTATGGCAGTGACGACGGATCACTGGAGGCACGCTGCCGTCTTCGGGACCAAAGACGTATACGGGGTTGGGTGGATGAACAAAAGTAGTCAAACACTTTGCAGTTTCCAGAAGTTCGACGCACACTGGAGTCGCTTCGGAGAATAGATCGAATGGCCTGTCATCAACCCTGAACTCAACAGACGCATAGCCCTTCATCCGTTCTTCCCGAGGTAAGCGCTCATATTGATTTAAGTCGACGCGAGTACCAGTCCAGACCAGCGATTTAGCGCCGAAGATTGAGGCTGCGCGCAATGCCTTGCCAACATTGTGCGGCGACTTCGGATTAATCAGGACTACGGCGGGAGTATTCACTGATAATCTCCGTGCCTCCGTGGTGAAAAGGTTCTTCAAATCTCCAATATCACCGGCATGATCAGCGGCCGCTTCTGTGTCTGTTTAGAGATAAATCTTTTGAGGTCAGCGCGAATCTTTTCTTTGATCACGCCGTAGTCGGCGCGTTCCTCGTCGCTAGATTGTCCGAGCGTTTGCACCACTACCTGCCGAACTTCATCCATGAAGCCATTTTCGCCTGCAGAGAAACCGCGCGTCACGATTTCAGGCGAAATCTCGACTTTGCCGGTCAGTTTGTTAATAGCAATAATGGGCAACACGAAGCCATCTTCGCTGAGGTGGCGCCGGTCTTTGATGACCAGATCTTCCACCACATCAGTTCGCGAACCAGAATCGATGCAGATTCGGCCAACATTCACGCGTCCGGCTTTACGCGCTCCGAGTTCATCGAACTCCATGATGTCGCCGCTCTCCATCAGCATCACGCTGCCGACCGAGCCATGCATGGACGCCGCCAGTTCGGCGTGCAGCTTGAGCTGGCGATATTCGCCGTGAATCGGAATGAAATATTTCGGCTTCACCAGATTGATGATGAGCTTCAGTTCTTCCTGGCTGGCGTGGCCGCTAACATGGATCGGCGGGGTTGAGCCGTCGTCATAAATGACGTGGGCGTCGCGGCGGAAGAGATGGTCCACCATGCGGTAGATTGCCTTCTCGTTGCCGGGAATGATTCGCGACGATAGCACGACGGTGTCGCCCTTCTCAATTTTCGCGTGTTTGTGATTGTCCACCGCAGCGCGGGAGAGCGCGCTCATCGGCTCGCCCTGCGTCCCGCTGATCATCACGCAGACTTTTTCAGGAGCGAAATTCTTCACTTCGCCGGGATTGATCAGCAATCCGTCGGGAATCTCGATATAACCCAGGTCCTCAGCGATCTCTGAGGAACTGGTCATTGAACGCCCGATAAAACACAACTTGCGCCCGTGCTCGTATGCGAGCTCTACAGCGAGCTTAATCCGGTGTATAGATGAAGAAAAGCAGGAGATGAACAGGCGCCGCTCAGTCCGCGCAAACACTTCATCGAATTTGCGTCTTACTGCTCGTTCGCTCGGCGTGTACCCGCGCCGCTCAACGTTAGTCGAATCCTGCAGCAGCGCCAGCACCCCTTCTTTTCCGTATTCGGCGAAGGCGTGCAGATCGAAGAGACGATTGTCCGTCGGCGTGGGATCAACCTTGAAATCGCCGGTGTGGATCACCACCCCCAACGGAGTGTGGATGGCCAGCGAAACGCAATCCACCAGGCTGTGCGTGACCTGAATAGGATGAACCGTAAACGGCCCAATTTTCACGCGCACTCCGGGACGCAGTTCGCGCAGGTCGGCATTGTCCAGCAAGCCATGTTCGTCGAGCTTGTCCTCGACGTAAGCCAGGGTGAATTCTGTTCCCCACACGGGAACATTTAGTTCGGAAAGCACCCAGGGTAGCGCGCCGATATGGTCTTCATGCCCATGGGTCAGAACGATGCCGCGGACGCGATGACGGTTCTCGGTGAGATAAGAAATGTCGGGGACAACGATATCCACGCCCAGCAATTCGGCTTCGGGGAACATCATTCCGGCATCAACTACGATGATGTCATCGCCCCAACGCACCGCCATGCAGTTCATTCCAAATTCGCCGAGGCCGCCAAGCGGGACCAGATGCAGTTTTCCAGAGGGCATGAAGGATTCATTAGCGTAGCACAGCGACAAATGCGGCAGGCTGCGGTCGACTGTGACCGAGACAGCCTTTTGCATCAGCCGCAGTGGGCGATTATCTTAAAAGCTCAGCGCTACCGGCAACCCGGCGCTGATCGCGGGAGTCGAAGCTCCGATGTCAGACAAATCCTGGTTACGCGGCCGCGTGGAGAAGGCAATCACCAAGGCCCTGTGGCGTGCCTACAAAACCGTCAGGGTCGATCCCAACCGCTTCCTGATGGAACTTCGCGCCGCTCACGGGTTACCAGTCACAAGTTTTCAGGGCATGTATTCGGTCGAACCCCCTGTGCTTGACACGGTCGCGGAGAACATCATCCACAGCAGCATGAAAATGGCGGCCGCCGAGGGCGCCGGCTTCGGCCTCGGAGGACTGTTGACCATCGTCCCCGACTTCAGCATTCTGGCCGGCATCACCCTACGCACGATTCAAAAGTTGAGCCTGGTTTACGGATTCGAATACAACACCGATGAAGAAATGGCGGAGCTCTGGATCGCGGCGGCCAGCGCCGCGGGTGTCGACCTAGGCAGGGAACTGCTGGAGAAAAATGTGGTGAAGCGCCTGATTCCGCGCATCATTCAACGCATCGCAGCAAAAGCCAGCACCGAGTTTGTGGAGAAGTGGGCGGGCCGATTGATTCCGGTCGTCAGCTCGTTGATTGGCGGAACTCTGAATTATTATTTTGTTCGCGGCTGGGGAGAGCGCGCCCATGCGCACTTCCGACAGAAGCACCTGGAGCGACGTCAACAAATGCTGCAGCAACAAAGCCAGGGCATAGGTTAACTGCAATCGGGAACGAGAGCGATCTCAAGGTAGCCTACCGAAATCCGTAGAATAGTTTCATCTCCGGCGTACAGAAAATCCCTCACGAAAGTATTTCCTGGCAGCAGGCAGTACTTTCCCTCCCCCCACCTGCATGTGATTGTTGCGCGGAACAAACGCCTCGGTATCTGATTGATTCTGCGCTTTAATCGCTTCTGGCAATCCGACTGCACTCACTTCGCTTGGATAAAACGATTTGTAAAAACGGAGGATCCCAAGTGAAAGATCACCCGAACGATCACCGTTGGAAAGAGTTGTGCCAGGCGATTCTTGATGAGCCCGACCCGGTGAAGTTGCAGGAACTTGCCAGCATGTTGAACGAGGAGCTTGAAGCACGCGAGAAGGAGTTCAAAGAAAGAAGAAGTAAGTACGTTCTAACTGCTGCCATGTCGAACACTCCAGAGCCGGAATCCCGTAAATAAATCTCCTGAAACTGTCAGAGCCAGCCTTTGTTTCTCGCGATCCGCGCCGCTTCCACGCGATTGGCTGCGCCTAACTTGCTGATCGCTTCAGAGAGATAATTCCTGACCGTGCCCTCGGACAGGCTAAGTTTGCTCGCGATATCCGTGCTTGCCAGGCCTTCGCCCGCCAATCGCAGGACTTGGCGTTCGCGGTCGGTGAGTGGGTCCGGTTCGACCCACGCTTCAGCTGCAAGTTCAGGATCAATAACGCGGAGGCCGCTCTGAACGCGGCGCACCGCTTCCGCGAGTTTCTCAGCGGCCATGTCTTTGAGCAGATATCCTGAGGCCCCGGCATCGAGCGCGCGGCGCAGATACCCGGCGCGAGCGAAGGTGGTGAGAATTATCACCCGGGTTGCTGAACGCCGGCGTTTGAGTTCTGCCGCAACATCCAGGCCGGACATCTCCGGCATTTCAATGTCGGTGAGAAAAATGTCCGGCTGCAGATTGAGCACTGCATTGAGAGCGTCGGCGCCATTGCGCGACCGCGCGACCACGCTTATGTCGCCTTCAATTTCGAGCAAGGTGGCCAATGCCCCGAGCACCATTCCCTGGTCTTCGGCAATGGCGACCTTAATCGTCTTTCGTCCGGTTTTGACCGAGGGATTCAATGCGTTCCGTTTGCGCCATTCAGCGGAAATTCAAACTTGAGTTTGGTTCCGGTGTGAGTGTCACGAGATACCGACCCGCCAAGCGCTTCGACACGCTCGCGCATGCCACGCAGGCCATTGCCTTCGACCTGAATTCCCCCGCAGCCATCGTCCTCAATCTGCATTACGCAGTCCCCATTGTTCGCGGCGATCCTCAGGCGGCAGGTGCGGGCTTGTGCGTGCCGCACCACGTTGGTCACCGCCTCGCGCATGATCAGAGCTGCGACACTCTCCTGCGCGGGACTCATGGCAACCTCAGCAGTTTCCTCATGCACAGTGACCCCGGCGCTTTCCAGCACGGACCGGGCGCGGACTAGTTCCTCGCACAGCTTATAGGTGCTGTAGCCGCGCAGAGTGTTTCGGATTTCGGCCATGGCTTCTCGCGAAACCTTTTCAATGTCAGAAATCTCATCCTTGGCCTTTTCAGGATATTTTTCGATCAGTTTTCCCGCCAGCGTAGATTTCACAATAATCAAAGACATGGTGTGGCCAAGAACGTCATGCAGATCGCGGGCAATGCGCTCCCGCTCGGCCACCTTGGCAAGATGCTCAATCTCATCATTCGCCATTCGCAATTTTTGATCGGCGCGATTTTTTTCCGCGAAGTGAATATTTGAGAGCCCTACTCCCAGGGACACCACCATTGATGTCGCCCAGAAGCCGGCGGGTGCGTGAAATAGAAGAGCGTCTGCCGCCAACGCGAGAAGAAGCGCCGCAATCGCGACGTACGCCCTTTTGGAATTTTGAACCGCCCACGCGATAAACGAAGAGCCTAAAATTACGAAAACCGAGGCGCCTTGGTTGATATGCCCCAGGCCGAGGCCCATGGCGATCATGGCGACAATCAACGCGTAGTTCCACGGCGGCCCGGTCCAGAAAATTCTGAAGTAGAGGACAAGAAACACCGCGGTCGCCACGATGGTAATCACCCACTCGCGGCTAGTGGTGTGGGGATCCAGGATGGGATTGAGGATGAAGAACGCGAGAAACACCAGCCAGACGTACGGCACCCACCCATGGTCACGATTTTTGGGAATCAGTCCCATCAGAAATCTGAGTCCATTCTAAGCCGAACGGTCAGCGCACTCATCCATTTGCTTTCTGATCGCGTTGGTGCCCCATCCAGGCTGCGCCCAGGCAAAGCAGGGTGAATCCGGCCAGCGTCTCCCAGTGCCCGGAAGCCGGCTCTCCGCGTCCTCCGCCTACCAGATTCAAAGCCAGTTGTGACAGGTGATACGGCGGGAGAAACACCGCGATTTTCTGTACGAACTTGGGGAGAAACATGAACGGCATCCACAGGCCCGAGCAGAACGACATCGGGAGATAAAAAAGATTAATCACGGCGGGAGCAGAATTCGGGCTGGCGAAGTAACCGATCGCCAATCCCATTGCGCAGAAGGGAATCGAGCCGGCCACCAGTGTGAGCAGCAACTTGACTGCGGTCATAGTTTGCAGATGCACGCCGCCGAAAGCAAAACCCATAAGCATCAGCGCGAGTACATCAATGGCGCTGAAGGTAATTGCCATCGCAACTTTTGCTGAGAAGTATGCGAACAACGGCATGGGACTGGCGCGCTTCACCTGAAGCCAGCCGAGCCCTCGTTCACTGGAAAGCCCTGCCGCCGTGCCGAAAAGCGACGCGCCCATGACTCCAAATGTCCCATAGGCCGGAATCAAATTCACGGTAGTGCTGATGCTACCGATCGTCTGTCGTCCCATCACCAGGCCGAAGAGAACATAGAACATCAGGGGGAAAACCAGTGTTGAAACCGAGAACATCGGGAAACGCAGGTTCTTCAGAAATTCGTACTTGGCTTCCTTGGCGCAGATGGTCAGCAGGTTTGGACGCCGCAGAAGAACGGGAGTAATTGTTGTTGCACTGCTTGCCATAGATCGCTCCTCGATTGGTGCCAGATCAGTCATGCCTGCCCTGCATGCGATAGCGCATCGTCGTCTCTGGTCAAGGCCAGAAACGCCTCTTCCAGACCCGCGCTATTTACTTCGATACTTGAAATCTCAAGATCAAGCTGCAGTAATTGCCGTAACACCTCTTCCGCCTTAGATGTGTGAATAATGGTGGCATCGCGATCGGCGCGAACATCCGAAACACCCGGAAGTTTGCGGATAACGTCGAGCGGTAATTGGGTCACGCAGCGAATGCGTTTTCCAGCGGTACGCATCTTGATTTCGGCTGGCGTGCCTTGTGCGATCAGTGCTCCCTTATTGATCACAACAATACGGTCCGCTAGTGCGTCAGCTTCCTCTAAATAGTGGGTTGTCAACACAACCGTCTTGCCGCGCTGCAATAGATTGCGAATCTCCTGCCACAGCAGATGACGCGCTTCTACATCGAGCCCCACCGTTGGCTCATCGAGAAACAGCAGATCAGGATCGCCGCAAATAGCCAGGGCGAACAACACCCGCTGTTTCTGGCCGCCGGAAAGCACTCCGAATTTCCGGTCGCGCAGCTCTTCGAGGCCTGCAATTGCTAAAGTCTCCGCTACGGGAAGGGGCTTCGGATAATACGACGAAAACAGATCGATGTGTTCGCGAACGCGCAGTGTTTCTGGCACGCGGCCCACTTGCAGCATAGCGCCGACGCGAATATGGGTTTCTGTGAGCGCCGGATCGCCTCCAAACACCGACAACTTGCCCGAGGTTGGGTGCGCCAATCCCAGCAGCAGTTTGATCGCGGTCGTCTTGCCGGCGCCGTTAGGACCGAGCAGCGCGACCAGCTCTCCTCCGCAAACGTCCATGCTGAAGTTCGCTAATGCCCGCACTCGGCCATAGTTCTTGTTGACGCCTTCGAACGTGGCGACCGGCGCTTTGTGTAGGCGTCCGTCAGTTCCATACCAGGTGGTGAGTATTTGTGCGCTTCCCATAGGTTAGAAAGTTCCTCAATTGACATGATCATCTTCCCGTACCTCCGGACTAGCGAACAGTGGAGATCATCACTTCCCGCCGGTGACAAATGTCAGAAGCAAACTCGCCCTGTCGCGTATAATTCGAGCTTTTCGGGTCGGGGTCGCCGGAACGGCGGGCATCACCGTTTCGGGGCAGGAGCGCGCGCTGCATGACGGTACGTCCTGGGGTGGACGTTGTCAGCCTTACTGATGTGGGTTGCCAACGCGAAAATAACGAGGACAGCTTCCGCTACTGGGAGCCCGGGAATGATGCTGATTTCGTCCGCCTGGGAAGGCTTGCCGTAATTGCCGATGGAATGGGGGGAACAGAAGGCGGCCAGTTCGCCAGTCACATTGCTGTAGAAAGCGTGCAGGAGCTCTACTCATCTCTCGACGAAGCCGACCCGCAGGCGCGATTGGTGAACGGGCTTCATCTCGCTAATTCTCGCGTGCTGGAAAAAGCCCGCCGTGAGCCTGCCCTTCACGGCATGGGAACAACCCTTACCGCCGTTGCGATAGTTGGCTACAACCTTTACTTCGCTCACATCGGTGACAGCCGGCTTTATCTCATCAGGAAAGGAAACATTCGCGCACTCACGCGTGACCATTCGCTGGTCGCGAGATTGGTGGAAAGCGGGATCATCCGTCCCCACGAGGCGGACACGCATCCGCAGAGGCATGTTCTGACTGCGGCAGTGGGCGTTACTGATGCCATCGAGCCCGACGTTCCCCCGGAGCCTGTGCAACTCGAAAATTACGACGTACTGCTGCTCTGCACCGACGGCCTTTGGGGACAGATGAGCGAATCTGAGATCGCGCAGACAATCTCGTCTCACAATATTGAAGACGCCGCCCGCGCTTTGGTGCAGCTGGCGAAAGACCACGGCGGGCCCGACAACATCACGCTGCAAATCCTTCATCTCCACTGATTTCCGGTCTGCTGGCAGCAGGCTCCAGCGAAGATTTCCCGCCGTCCTTTTCCCGAAGAAATGCAAAATGTTGCGTACAATCTGTCTCCGCTGATCGGCAGCTTGTTTTCGAAGTGCTTTCCTGTCAGCTACTTACGCGACTGGTTTCTATGGCGTACCACCTGCAATGTCATCCATGTCTATTAAACAAATAGACATTGTGGTAAAGTGAACAACCATGAAGATCTCCCAAAAAGGTCTGTACGCTCTGCAAGCCATGATGATGCTGGCGCGCCACTACAACCAGGGCGCCATTCGCATCCGTGACATTGCCTACGAAGAAGAACTGCCGGAAAAATTCCTGGAACTCATTCTGCTTGAACTGAAGAACGCGAGGATTGTCGAAAGCGTACGCGGCGCCAAGGGCGGCTATCAATTGCGGCGCGCTCCAGCCGACATCCACCTGAGCGAGATCATTCGTCTCATCGACGGCCCGCTCGCCCCTTTCGGCGATGCTGAGCAGTTGCGCAGCCTCATTGACCGCGATGCGGAACATCGCGCTCTGTATCAGGTATTTCTCGATGTCCGCGACGCCGCGGCAAAGATTCTGGAGAGTACTTCGCTCGCCGACATCATGAACCCGTCGCCTGCGCCGCGCCAGAAGGCGCGTAAAAAGAAGTCCGAAGCCAGCATTCTCCCGATGGTAGTGGGAAACATCAGCCGGACAGAACGATGAAAAACAGCCTCCTGACATTGTTCTGCATTCTAGGGTTGAGCGCCGTGCTTCATGCACAAGCAGTCGTAATCCGGGTTGGCGCATTTCCGAACATCACGCATTCGCAGGCGATGATCGGCAAAGCGAATGGTCGGTTCGAGAAAGCCATGGGGCCGAACGTAGAAATTGAATGGCAGAGTTTCAATGCCGGGCCATCCGCGATTGAAGCCTTGTTCGCCGGCGCCATTGATATCACCTATGTCGGGCCTAATCCAGCGATCAACGGATACGTGCGATCCAACGGCGAAGCGCTGAGAATTATCGCTGGTGCGACCAGCGGCGGCGCCGCGTTAGTCGTGCGCAGCGATTCTGGAATCAACGGGCCCCAGGATTTTCACGGCAAGCGGATCGCCTCTCCGCAGCAGGGCAACACTCAAGATGTAGCTTTGCGGTCATGGCTGCGGTCGAACGGACTCAAGACCCGCGACAAGGGCGGCGACGTCGTAGTCATGCCGATCGCCAATCCCGATCAACTCATCCTTTTCCTGAAAAAAGAGATCGATGCCGCCTGGGCGCCGGAGCCCTGGGCCTCGCGTCTGGTGCACGAAGCCGGCGGACGGGTTCTTGTGGACGAGCGCAGCCTGTGGCCGAACGGGCAATTCCTCACCACTGAATTGATCGTCAGCACAAAATTCCTGCACTCGCATCCTGACCTCGTCAAGACCTGGTTGAGAGCGCACGTCGAATTGACCGATTGGATCAATGGAAATGCGCCTCGAGCCAAACAGATTTTGAACCAGCAGATCCAGAAAGAGACCGGCAAGCCACTCGCCGCCGGAGTTCTGGATGACGCATTCGGCCGCATGCAAGTCACTTACGATCCCTTGCGGGGACCGCTCATGCGGGCTGCACAATCGGCGTTTGATGCCGGATTTCTCGGCCGGCAAATGCCCGATCTTTCACACCTCTACGACCTGACTCTGTTGAACCAGGTGTTAGCGGAAAAAGGAAAGAAGGCCGTCCAATGACCCAATCGCTTCGCAATTCGATGACCGTCGTCTCTCCGGAACATCGCCCGCCTTTCCGCTCTGCGGGCCAACGCAAGCCGGTGGCGATTGCGACCGACTGGGACCGGGCGTCGGAAGTTCCCAAACTGTCGCTCAAAAATGTGTCACTGAGCTACGCGACAAATTCCGGTGATCGATTGACTGCGCTCGAAAATATCAACCTGCAGGTTCACCCGGGCGAGTTCTTGTGCATAGTCGGGCCGTCGGGCTGCGGAAAATCCACGCTGCTTCATCTGATTGCGGGACTTCATCAGCAGACCTCGGGTGAAGTGCTGGTGGACGACTCACCGGTGCAGGGACCGGGAACCGACCGAATCCTCATCTTTCAGGACTTAGGACTATTCCCGTGGCTCACGGTTTCACAGAATGTTGAATTTGGAATGCGGATGAAAGGCGTCTCCAAAAGAGAGCGTCAAGCCAAAGTGAAAGATTATTTGCGCCTGGTCCACCTGCAGCAATTCAGCGAAAGCTACACGCACCAACTTTCCGGAGGGATGCGTCAACGTGTGGCGTTAGCGCGAGCCCTCGCCACGGAACCCGATGTCCTGCTCATGGACGAGCCCTTTGCCGCACTGGATGCGCAAACCCGCGATCTGCTGCACGATGAACTGGAACGCATATGGGCTGAAACCCGCCGGACGATTGTATTTGTAACGCACAACGTACGCGAAGCGGTGCGCCTGGGAGATCGCGTGGTGCTGATGACATTCCGTCCGGGGCAAATAAAGCGGGAGTACAGAATTGACCTGGATCGTCCGCGCCATTTGGAAGATGTTCCGGTCGCGGCCAGTGCCCGCGAAATTCTGAATGACCTGCGGGAAGAGATCAATAAATCTCTCGAAGAGGAGTACGGCCATGAAGCGAGCGCTTAGCCTCGTCCTCTTCTACGCTGCCCTCATTGGTCTTTGGGCGCTGCTGGCAAAGTTGCGCGTGTGGCCGCCTTACATTTTTCCGACTCCGTGGGGTGTGGCCGAGACCCTTTGGGCCGGCTTCGCCGATCACAGCTTCTTGATTGCCATCGGCGTGAGCATGCGCCGCATGCTGATCGGCTATGGGATATCCGTCGTGCTGGGTTTGATTCTCGGCCTCGGAGTCGCCAGCAATAAATTCCTCGAGCAGACCGTCGGCGGATTGTTAGTCAGTCTGCAAAGCCTTCCCAGTATCTGCTGGTTGCCAATCGCAGTGTTGTGGTTTGGGCTTACGGAAAAGGCAATCTTATTTGTCGTGGTCATGGGTTCATTGCTGTCGGTTACCATCAGCATGGAAACTGGCCGCAAACAACTTCCGAAGATCTACAGCATGGCAGGGAAGAACCTGGGTGCCCGCGGTGTCAGGCTTTTCTGGCATGTCACCCTGCCCGCAAGCCTGCCCTACATTGTCACCGGCTTGAAGCAGGGCTGGGCGTTCGCCTGGCGCTCGCTGATCTCCGGCGAGATGATTTTCGTGACTCTTGGCCTCGGCCAATTACTGATGATGGGCCGTGATCTCAACGATATGAGCCAGGTGGTCGCCGTCATGATTCTCATTATCGGTCTCGGATACCTGGTGGATGGCCTGGTGTTCAAGACCATCGAAAGCCGCTTGCAGCAGCGCTGGGGTCTGGCCACGGCGGCGTGATTAATTAGTCAATTTGGTGAGGACCGAGCGTTTGGGTATATTTGTATCTTTAAAGGCTACTAAGTCAGTAGAGATACTAGATTAAAGTGAATTCAGGCACCATCCCGGTTCAGAGGAGAGTAGGAGCGATGAAAACAAACTTCCGTTGGATAACCATTATGACTATTTTGTCTGCCACTCTTTTTGCGCAGACCTCGAGTCCATTTAGAAAGAAACATTCGAGCAACGCCGCTCCGGCTGCCTCACAACAAGACGTGCAGTCACTGCGCGAGCTGGTCGAAGCTCAACAGAAACAGATCGAAGCCCAGAGCCGGCAAATGCAGCAATTGCAGGATCAGTTGCACCAGGTGCTCGACTCAGTGCAGCAAGCCAACGCCAACGCACAGACGCTGCAAGGTGGCGCCGATCAGGCGCAAGCCACCGCTGTGCAGGCGCAACAGTCTGCCACTCAGGCGCAGCAAGCTGCCGCAGACGCATCCACCGCGGCAGCGACAGCAAACTCCGCGGCGACCTTGCTCCAGAAACAGACAAAAGATGAGCAGGCGCAGGTAGAAACGCTGCAGGCCCTGATGGGCCGGTTCCGTCTGTCCGGCGACATTCGGGTTCGCGGCGAAAATTACACACAAGATGGAACTCAGGACCGCAATCGTGCGCGCGTCCGCGTCCGCCTTGGGCTGGATGGCCAGTTGAACGAAGATTTCGTCGGCGGAATCGCGATTGCCACGGGCTCTCAAGGCGATCCAACCACCACGAACGAGACCTTGACCAATGCCTTCGACCGCAAGACCATCGCGCTTGACCGGGGATTTATCACTTACAATCCCGTCGCCCACAGTTGGCTGTCGCTCACCGCGGGAAAATTCGCATATCAGTGGCAACGCACCTCGGCGACCGGCGATCCCGACCTCAATCCCGAAGGTTTCGATCAGAAGGTCTCGTTTAATTACAGCGGTTTCATTCAGAACCTCACGGTTCAGGCAATGGAGTTGCTCTACACCGAAAGCTCCACCGGGCAGGATTCCTACGTTCTGGGCGCGCAGGCGCAGGCAAGACTGAAAGTAGGTCCGTGGTCGGTGACTGCGTCCTTCTTGAACCAGCACTGGAACAATGTAGATACTCTGCTGCAAGCCAGTGCGTTTGAAGTGGGCGCGACCACGACTGGATCGAGTACAGCCGGACCATTCCCCATAACTGGCGAAGGCCAAGGCTGTTCGGCCGTCGGCAATCTGCCCAAGTTCGCGCCTTGCGCTTTTGCTCCGAACGGCATGACTAACAGCACATACATCGACGCTGCCGGCAAACCCCACTTCCGCTCGGGATTCGACATAGCCGACCTCATCCTGAACAACCAGATCGCGACCGGCGCAGCCCGATTTCCGGTCAATCTGCTTTTGGAATTTGAAGAGAATCTCGATGCGGCGGCGCATCCTCTCTCGGCCGCAAGCGGTAATCCCGTACTCACGAACCTGGGCAGCCAGAATAAGTACTACGGCGGCGATATAAGCCTCGGAGAGCTCGTCAGAAAGCACGATCTTCAGTTCGGGTACGCCTGGTATCGCCAGGAACAGGATTCGACGCTGGCCACGATTGGCGAAAGCGATCAGCGCGCGCCCACCAACATCATCCAGAACCGGGTTTACGCGAACTGGAAACTCCGCTCCAACACTCAGGCCGGCTTCACCTGGTGGCGCGGGCGCACCCTGAACACTTACCTCGAGAACAACGCCGCCCTTTACAACAACTGGGGAGGGTTTATCAGCAACCCCGCCGTGGCCGGAAAAAGCACGATTTCAACCATTGGAGAAGAGGAACCCTGGCTCAACCGGTTCCAGTTTGACCTGATCTACACTTACTAATTGGATATCTGACGGAGGATGGTATGCACGCAATTGTGAGAACTGGTGCGTTGATGATGCTTATCGTGCCGGCAGTGTTCGCGCAAAGTCCAGCACGGCAGTCCGTTGCGCCGCCTGAGAATGACTCGAGCACAATTACGGTTCGAGGATGTGTGCGCAGCGAGCGGCAGAACTACATCCTGATCGCAGACAAGACCGGGATCGTGTATGCCCTCCAGGGAGTTGGCAACAAGCTTCAAAGCTATCTGCGCAAGGAAGTCGAGGTAACGGGCGACATCAAGCCAGGCAGCGTCAAGACCGGCGTGCGGCCCGAGAAGTCAGGCAGCAATCCGTCCGACACTGTGCATGGAATGGATGGCGTGCCTTTGCAGGTGAAGAATATCGACAAGGACGTTCGTCTAGTTGCGAAACACTGTACCGCCGCCGACGCACAATAGCTGGCACGGCCGGTCACCACCACGTTCCGGCCCGTTCTCGATTATCATCAACCTGAATTCCAGGAGACACCTTGGCCGTTCTAGTAGTGGGAGGCGCCGGATACATTGGCAGTCATACTGCACGTGTGCTGCAGCGTAAAGGTTACGACGTGATTGTCTACGACAATCTCTCGACCGGTCATCGCAAGCTGGCCGAGGGATGTGAGCTTGTGGTCGGAGACATCGCCGACTCGGCAAAGCTGGCGTCCGTTCTCAGCCGTTGCGATTCAGTTATGCACTTTGCCGCCCATGCCTACGTGGGCGAATCGGTTTCGAATCCTCGAAAATATTTCCGCAACAACGTGACCAGCGCGGTCGCTCTTCTGGACGCGGTGATGGATTCCAAGGTTCGCAAATTTATTTTTTCTTCCACCTGCGCGGTGTATGGAAACCCGGTCAAGGTTCCGATAACCGAAGACAATCCTCGCCAGCCGGTAAATCCCTACGGTGCGACTAAACTCGCGTTTGAACTGGCGCTCGAAGCCTACAGCCGCGCCTATGGAATGAAGTACGTAAGCTTCCGGTACTTCAACGCCGCCGGCGCAGACGAGAGCGGCACCATCGGCGAAATGCACGAGCCGGAGACGCATCTGATCCCGCTCATTTTCCAGGCGGTGCAAGGGAAGCGGGCGGCACTCGAAATCTTCGGCGACGACTATCCCACTCCCGACGGCACCTGCATCCGCGATTACATCCACGTTAACGATCTGGCTGAGGCTCACGTGATGGGCGTGGAGTATCTCGCCAAGGGCGAGTCCCTCGCCATGAACTTAGGCACGGGCAAGGGATATTCTGTTCACGAAGTGGTTTCCGCAGTCGAGCGCGTCACCGGACACAAAGTCCCGACCCAGATCACTCCCCGCCGAGCAGGAGATCCGGCAGAACTGGTTGCAGACCCTGTCTTTGCCGAGCAACGCCTGAAGTGGAAGGCCCGACGATCGCTCGACGAGATCATTGCAACGGCCTGGAACTGGGCGGCGAAGGACTTGGCGACGGCAAAGACGTAGTCCTTGGCCGAAACGCAGGGCCCGGAGAGCTTATTCTGTAGGCGTGACCTTACCGCCGAACGAGATCGCGGCCCTCCTTGTCGCAGTCAGCTTTGCAGCAGGGCTAAACGTCTATGCCACCATCGGCACGCTCGGTCTGCTGGGACACTTTGGGTTCGTGCATCTTCCAGCGCAACTTCACCTGCTCGATAGCTGGTGGATCATCGCGGCGAGCGCGGTGCTGTTCGCGATTGAGTTTTTCGCCGACAAGGTCCCGGCATTCGACCTCATTTGGAACGCACTGCACACGTTCATTCGCGTGCCAATTGCGGCCGTGCTGGCCTACGCCGCCACTTCGCATCTCTCGCCGGAGAAGCAGCTACTTGCGACTATCGTCGGCGGACTGATCGCACTCGCCGCGCACGGTGCCAAAACTTCAGTGCGCGCGGCGGTCACGCCTTCTCCTGAACCGCTTTCGAATATCGGATTGAGCCTCGGCGAAGACGCGGTGGCGATCTCTCTGACCTGGTTCGCCACGCGCCATCCTTACGCGGCGGCAACGATTGTTGTCGTGATGCTGGTGATTATCTTTGCCCTGATCCGCTGGGTGATTCTCGCGCTAAAGGCGCTGTTTAGAGGAGCGGAGAGGGTCCTTGAAATCAAAACTTAATACGGTTGCCCCACCCTTGTCGCTCTGCCTTTGAGCGACAGGGTGGGATGATGGTAGAGGAAAGCGATCGGGGAGAGGACGTAGTGGCTAAGAGGAATATTTTTTCTGAACTAATGGAGGGTGTCTCCGAACTGAAGCACCATCACGAAGGCAAACTCACGCTTCGCAGTTACAAGGTTGAAGTCTCGCCCCTTCCCAAGGTGGATTCCAAGGTTATTCGCGACACCCGCAAGAAGCTCCGTTGTTCGCGTGCAGTTTTCGCGCGAAAATTGCGCATCAACGAGCGAACCCTCGAAAAATGGGAGCAGGGCCGCGCCAAGCCTAATCCTCAGGCGGCCGCTCTAGTTTTGTTGGTGCGGCGGTATCCCGATACCCTGGCAAGGCTCGATGCGCTGACGGCGCGCTAGTGTCCGCGTAGACTTGACTTATGGCACCCCATAACTCCCTCTCTAACGCCTCTTCCTCCTACCTTCGCTCGGCTATGCACCAGCCGGTGCGCTGGCATGAGTGGGGCGAGGAAGCGTTTGCAGCCGCGAAGCGCGAGAAGAAGCCGATCTTGCTCGATATCGGCGCGGTGTGGTGCCACTGGTGCCACGTCATGGACCGCGAGTCTTACGAAGATCCTGAAATCGCCCAGATCGTGAACGAGCGATTCATCGCTATCAAGGTTGACCGCGACGAGCGCCCCGACATCGACAGCCGCTACCAGGTGGCGATCCAGGCCATCAGCGGGCAGGGTGGCTGGCCGCTGACGGCTTTTCTCACTTCCGAGGGCAAGCCGTTTTACGGTGGAACATATTTTCCGCCGGACGATCACTATGGCCGGCCGAGCTTTAAGCGCGTGCTGCTGGCAATCTCTGACGCTCACCAGAACAAAAACAGCGACGTCACTGAGCAGGCGAAAATGGTTGAAGGCGCGATCGCCAGCTCGGAGTCGATGAGCGGAAAGACCGGAGAGTTCTCGCCCAAAATAATCGAAGAGATCGTCGAAGCTGCGCTGCGAATGTTCGACGAAACAAATGGCGGATTCGGCAGCGCGCCGAAGTTTCCGCATCCTTCGATGATCGATTTGCTGATCGATCAGTATTCGCGCGGAGCTCCGCTCCGCAGGACGGGTGAGGGCACCCGTCCCCACGTAGACAGTAGGGCGGGCCTGCAGGGCCGTCCCTACACTGCCGAGCAGTTAAAGCAAGTCTTTACCACGACCCTTGAAAAGATGGCGCGCGGCGGGGTTTATGACCAACTGGCTGGAGGTTTTCACCGCTATTCCGTGGACGAGCGCTGGATTGTTCCGCACTTCGAGAAAATGTCCTATGACAACTCCGAGCTGCTCAAGAATTACGTTCACGCCTATCAGGTAACCGGTTCCGAGTTTTTCAAAGACGTTGCCCGAGACATCATCCGCTGGACCGACGAATGGTTGAGCGACCGCGAGCATGGCGGCTTCTATGCCTCTCAGGACGCCGACATCTCGCTCGACGACGATGGCGACTATTTCACCTGGACACTCGACGAAGCCAAAGCAGTTCTCTCCGAAGAAGAGGCGCAGGTTGCGGCCCTGTACTACGACATCAATGAAATCGGCGAGATGCACCACAATCCCGCGAAGAATGTCCTGTACCGGCGCGCTCCGGTTGCGGAGATCGCCACCCGAATGAAGCTGTCGCCCGAGCGCGTTCAGGAACTTCTGCAATCGGCCAAGCAGAAAATGTATGCTTCGCGTCTGAAGCGGCAAACCCCCTTCGTAGATAAGACGGTTTATGTCAGTTGGAACGCGCTTTTTGTGTCCGCTTACTTGGAAGCTGCGCGAACACTGCACCTCGACGAAGCCCGCCGTTTTGCTCTCCGTTCGCTTGATCGCATCATTTCAACCGCTTGGAATCCGGAGAGAGGATTGGGCCACGTTGTTGCCTACTCCGAAGGTGAAGGGGGCAAGCGCGAGAACGCTGGCTTCCTTGACGACTACGCGTCCACCGTCATTGCTTGTCTTGACGCCTATGAAACGACCTCGGACATCAGCTACTTCCGCATCGCAAAGAAAATTGCCGACCAGATGATCGATCGTTTTTATGACACCGACGCCGGCGGCTTCTTCGATTCGCCTTCCAGCGACACTCCTTTGGGAGTCCTGGCGACAAAGCGCAAGCCATTTCAGGATTCGCCGACTCCGGCCGGCAATCCGATGGCGGCCATTGCACTGATCAGAATGCACGCCTTCACGAGCGAACAGGCGTATCGCCACAAAGCGAAGAAGACTTTGGAACTCCTGACCGGAGCCGCGGCCCAATATGGGATATTTGCCGCAACTTACGGCCTAGCGGCTACTGGGTTTGATGTTTCGCAGAGCGAAATCGTCATAATCGGCGAGGACGCCTTGGCGGACGAACTTTACGCCCGCGCCAGTACGTCTCGACAGGTAGGAAGATCGGTATTCAGGCTCACCTTCAGTCAGGCGGTAGAGTCAAATTTGCCGCCTTCCTTGGCGGCAACAGTTCCCCATCTTCCCGCGGTGAAGCAGAAAAAGACGTCAGCTATTGTGTGCTCGGGTGGGTCTTGTAAACCTCCGGTACACAGCCTTGAGCAGTTGGAGAAAATGTTGCTGGGAGAGAAGGCAGCCGCTTAAAAACTCCAATCCCTTGCTGCTGGCTGAATTCACGCCAAAGAAAAGAGGGCCCGGACTGCTCTCGCAATCCTAGGCCCGTGAAGTTGCTGAAGCAAATCGTTGCTTCAAGTTATTTGGTGCAAACTCTACCACCGCAGAGTGGCATGGGTGCGTCACTCGTAGTAGTAGAAATTGGTTTGGCTACAGCCAAACAGGTGCATGCAACGGCTACCACCAGGACCGCAGTCCTGACCGCACGTTTCATGGGTAATTCTCCTTACATGCGGGTCCCCTGGGAGCGGAAACCCTAGTGGCTGGATTATAACTTCCGTGTCAAGTGCCACCGGTGCAATAAGGAAAACGACGCAGCTGTGAATAATGCGGAAGAGTTTCAGGTTGAAACGTGATGGTTAGACGCGGCTGTCCTGCACTTTTGAGAAGGCTCGGTCAACCATGTGTTCGAACATCGGAATCAGTGATTCGGTTTCAGTTTGCGGACGCAAATCGGTTAAAGCCTCATCCCAGCGCTGTGGCACCAAAATTGGTACAGCAGCACTTTTGCGGTTCAGCGCTGAGTACAGCAGCCACACCAACATGCCGGCGTTGTACGCACCCATGTTGACCAGGCTGGTAAGCATGGGATGCAGGTGTGTCCCTGAATACAGCGCCAAAGTGAGCAATTCCACTCCGGAAAGGAGCCCAAACCCCAGGGCGATTCCAAAGCTTTGTCTGCGCCACGAAACCCCCAGGTTCTTGGAGAACGCTAAAAGAAACAGGACCAGGCCGCACTGGACAACCCGGACACATCGCTGTACGACCAGAATACTTTCGCGCACCGGATTATCCCACCCCGGGCTGACTGAGATTAGGACCACCGAAACCAGAATCATGATCAACGCGGCCCATTTGAATAGTGCGGATCCAAGATCTTTCAGAGCGGGGTAGGGCTTAAACGCGTCAAGGAAAACTTCATGAATAATCTGGAACGCGAACACTACGTTGAGCGCCGCCGAGATCCAGAACACAGTAAAGTAAATCTGCGGATCAGCCAAGTTGAAAACCGGATATTCAACCGCGAAAATTACGATCTGCGCGACAGTATAGGAAAAGAAGGCGGGAAAATCCTTGTGCAGCCGGCGTCGATATACGACGACCGCGATGATCGCCTGCAGGATCGGCTGCGAGATCCATAAGGCTAGCTGGAGTTGTTCTTTGGACATACTTTCAATCCAATGAAACGAGAGCTTTACGCTTAATCTCTGAACTGAAAGTAGCAGTTCTGACGCATTAGGCCAATGAACCGTGGTAACCACGGTAATGGTTACTTCAGCGACTGCCCAGGAAGAGGGATTGATTACTCAAGGAAGACGAAGTAGGCGCTTGCCCACATCGCCATGGGGATCGTTCCACGCTTTTGAGCAGTGAACACCAGGCTGTAATCCGTCGAACCTGCCAGCGTGTCAAGCACCGATGTTCCGGGCTTTGGTTGAATCGCCGCCAAGTAATCGAGAAAATCGAAAACCTCGCCGCTGGCCTCGTACTCCTGGGAAACAAATGAAAGTAGGACGCCTTGCTGCGACAGCCGCCATGCTACCGACGCCGCCAGCGACACCATACGCTCGTACGCTGGCGACTGAATTCCTCCGGGAACTGGGTTATCGAACACTATTCGCAGTCGGCGCTCATCTTCTCGGGCAAACTCCCTGACCTTCAGGTCTCCCGACTTAGCCGTGGCTTTCCAGTCAACGTGGCGGGCTGAATCCTCCGGAAGATATTCCCGGATTCGATAAAGATCGGACCCAAGACCACGCTGGTAAGCTTCACGCTTGCCGCTGAGCACTGGCAAGAGCTCAACGATTTCTTCATAGGTCGTCAGTTCCGGATAGATCAGCACCTCGCGCGCCAGCGCCACTCGCCGCGTCTTGGAGAGGAACGCGAATGGGAAACGCGTCGAAAGGCTGAAACGCTCCTGATATCGCCCTCGCTTCGGAAACTTCAATCTGACTTCGGCTTGCAACTGCACACCCGGAGGTAGAAACGGGAAATATGCTGATTCGTGAAAAACTCCCGAGGGATTATTGACCAGCACGCGGTGAAGTTTGCGGTCTGGCAGTTGCAGCCATTGTTTCTCGGGCGGCCGCCATGGCGGCACGGGAAACTTGGTCGCGACCATCCGCCATCGTTTTTTCGTTTTATTCTTTTCAATCGGAACCGCCGAAACCGAAAGCGATGGCAGCCACTTCCTCGGATTGCGAACGCAAATCGTAGCCGGAACATCAATGCCTGCAAAGATATGCTCGGGAACTTTCAGGTCGAGCTCCAGGCCGCGCAGGCAAAGAGCGGACGCGATTCCGGAAACTGCAATTGCCCCCAGCATGGTGGCGACGATCACATAGAGCAGGTTGTTGCCGGTATTGAGGGCGGCAATTCCGATCACCAGAACCACCACGGCATAGAGCGCACCGGTTCGAGTCACTTCGAAGTCGAGAGCGTCGCGAACCCTTCGCGCCTCAACTCGTCGCGCTAGATATGGCACCGTCCCCAAGCCGACGCCGGTTGCCAACAGCAATGCCAGCGAGGCTAGGATGATCGTAGCGGGCACGTTTCCGGCCTCTCGCGAAGCGGTTGAGAAGATGGCCGCAACGAAAGCCAATCCAAGTCCAACGACGGCTACAACGAACCGTAGCCACGCGCTCGAGGCTTCAGCCCGAAACGCTCTGGAAAGCCAGCTTGCGGCTCGGTTCGAATCCGTATTGAACGTAGTCTCAAGCAAACAATTCGAGCCTAGCACTGACGGCAAACCTTGTCAGGTTACTTCCCGTCGAGCACCTGTGCGGGCGAGTGAATATTCAAGAACTCCAACACTGGTTTGCAGAACTGCTCGGGAACTTCTTCGTAGGGGAGATGCCCGGCTCCCTCAATGACCCGTGTTCCGGAAATGCGAAAGTTCCTACCGATGATCTCCGCCGAAGCCGGATCCACCAGCCGGTCTTTACTGCCCCAGAGCACGAGCGTCGGAACGTCGGCAGCCTTGGCCATTTCGCGCCGGAGTTCCCGCATATCGGACCGCCAGTTCTGCGCGATTTTAACCGCATGCTCGAATACTCCCGGCCGAGCCAGGGGAAGCGAATACGAATACAAAGTTTCGGGCGTAACCCGCGCGGGATCTCCGTACATGCGTCGTACAAAATAGCCGTGCAGAAAACGAGCGCGGCGGGAAATGGGGGGGGATAGCACGCCCACTCCGGGCAGCCCCAGCGCCGCCAGCCTTTTTCGGCCGATACGTGACCAGGGGTTCGCCGGCGAAACCAACACCAAAGACCGGACGCGCGATGGCTCAAGTGCCGCTAGCCTCAGCGCAGTGGTCCCGCCATAAGAACTGCCTACCAGGTCGCATCGGGTAACCCCGGCCATATCCAGAAATCGGGACAATCGCTCTGCGGCCGCCAGCAAACGCCCGTCCAGCCCAGGTGGGCAGTCTGAAAAGCCGGCGCCCGGCATATCCGGTGCGAAGACTTCCCGGGCCTGCGCCAGAATGGGAATTGCAGACCGCCAATTGTGGGAGTAACCCAGCAGTCCGTGTACGAGAACCAACACAGGCCCGCAGCCCGCATGTAAAAAGCGCACACATAAGCCGTCAATCTGGCTCGACCGTTCAGCGATGCCGGACGCACTTTGTGCCGGAATGGGCATTTTTTATTGGGCCGGACAACTAAACCGTGGCTTGCTGAATTCTATTTACTCAGATATCGCCTCTGTCGTTTTTGTTGAGGGGAGCGCAAGCTCCCCTCATTTTTTGCGACAATGCAGGTGCTCCGGCCGACCGCAAACTCAGAAGAAACAGCAACTTACCGAATACCGTAGATTACTTCCAAAAAACATAATTGCGCTTCTATGACGGTTCTATAATTGAGCCAAGCGCTTACGAACATGGGACTTATCCCGTCAAATTCAGCAGTGGCGTTGGCACCGAACGTGCTTCAAAGCAAATGGACGTTTCCTGTCCAACAACTTGATTGTGACATGAATCGGGAGTTTCAAATTCGCTTCACCGCAGGTGTGCTGGTTCTGTTGACGGTTGCCGCAGTCACTTTGGCATGGATTAATTTCCGCAAAGAGGGCCAGTTCGTTTCTCCGTATGACGGCGTGTGGTGGATGGAGCGTGATGGAAGTGTCGTCGCCGATCGCGTAGATCCACGCGGCCCCGGGGCTCAGGCAGGAATCAAAATTGGAGATCGCCTGACCGCCATCAATGGACACCCCGTTCCGAACACTGGAGCAGTAAACTATCAGCTCTACCAGGTTGGAGCTTGGCACTCGCCGAGTTACTCCATCGTGCGCGGACCCTATTCGCTCGATGTCAGTCCGAGCCTTCTTCCCGCGCAGCGCAGCTCCAATGATTGGCTGCGCCTGATTGCTCTGACCTATCTGGGAATTGGGCTTTATGTTCTGTTTCGCCGCTGGACGGCCCCAGGCTCAACGCATTTTTACTTTTTTTGCGTTGCATCTTTTGCCCTCTACTCATTCCACTACACGGGCAAGCTTAACTCGTTTGATTGGACAATTTACTGGGGCAACGTTGCCGCTTGGATGCTTCAGCCGGCGCTATTCCTGCACTTCGCGCTTACCTTCCCGGAAAAACACAGCCTGGTCCGCAAGCACCGAAGTTTGATTCCACTGGTTTATGCGCCCGGTCTGCTCCTGCTGGCCTTCCACATTCTTTCGAAGACGCTCTCGCGCGCCAGCGAAATGCTGCGCTGGCAGATTGATCGCATTGAGATGGCGTACCTGCTGCTGTATTTTGCAGCGGCGGCCTTGGTTTTCCTGCACAGCTATCAGCAGGCTGACCGCCCCATCTTGCGCCAGCAACTGAAGTGGGTGACGCGGGGAACCATATTGGCGTTCCTGCCCTTCGCGGTTTTCTATGCCCTCCCGTTTCTGCTGGGAAAGCTGCCCAGCGGCGGTATGAAGATTTCCGTGCTGTCGTTGGGCATTCTGCCGCTCACTTTCGGCTACGCTATCGTTCGCTACCGGCTGATGGACGTGGACCTGATCTTCAAGCGCGGAATGGTTTACACCCTGGCGGCTGCCGCCATCGCCGGAGCCTACTTCACCGTAGTGGCGCTCGTCGGCCTGCTTGTGCACTCGCGCGTTCCCAGCGCCGGCGGCATTGGATTAGTGCTGGCGATCGTCATTACCGCGCTCCTGTTTGATCCTCTCCGTAAGTGGATACAGGGTCGCACGGATCGGCTCTTTTATCGCCAGCAATATGACTATCGCCATACCTTGATCGAGTTTGGACGCGAGTTGAACGCCGAGACCGACCTTGACAAGATGTTGACCGCGGTCGTGGACCAGCTTTCTCGCACGCTGCTGGTTGACCGTATGGCGGTCTTTCTCGCCGGCAATGAGCCTGAGTCGCGATTCACTCTCGCGAAGTCGTTCGGAATTCAGCAGACGGGAAGCCTCGATCTTGCTTTCCTGAGCTTGCCCCGTCCGGAGAATGCCGAAGGCCATCTCTTTTTTGAGAACACGCACCACGTGCCCCGCGAGACTGGCGGCGCCCAGGAGACGATCGCGAAGCTGGATTTCAACTATTACATTCCGTGCCGCGCGCAGAAAAGCACGGTCGCGGTGCTCGGTCTGGGCAAGACGGTAGAAGGAGATTTTCTTTCCAGCGAAGATGTCGAATTGCTCGAAACCCTTGCCGGCTACGTAGCTATCGCCATTCAGAATGCACGCTTGTATGCGTCGCTCGAGCAAAAGATCGCGCAGTACGAGCGGCTCAAGGACTTCAACGAAAACATCGTCGAGTCGATCAACGTATGTGTGCTGGCCATCGATCTCGAAGACCGTATCGAGTCATGGAACTCACAGATGGAAGTCATGTATGCGCTTCCGCGCTGGCAGGCCCTGACCCGCCCGTTGGGAGAAATCTTCCCGCAGGATTTCGTGCAGGAGTTCTACCGGCTCCGCCAGAGTCCGGGGATTCACAATCTGTACAAGTTTCGCCTGGCGACTCCTACCGGCGAAACCCGCATTGTCAACGTCGCCATCGCCCCGCTGGTCACGAAGAAGTTCAGTGTTGTCGGACGCTTGATCATCATGGACGACATCACCGAGCGCGTGGACCTCGAAACCCAACTGTCGCAAGCCGACAAGCTCTCGTCAATCGGGTTGCTGGCGGCGGGTGTTGCGCATGAGGTGAATACGCCCCTCGCGGTGATCTCGTCGTACGCCCAGATGCTTTCCAAGCAGCTTCAAGGCGACGACCAAAAAAGCGGGCTGCTCGACAAGATCACCCGCCAAACTTTCCGCGCATCTGAAATTGTTAACAACCTGCTCAATTTCTCCCGCACCAACGCCGCCGAATTTACCGAGGTTGACCTGAACCGCATCATTACGGACACGCTGAATTTGCTTGAGCACCAGCTCAAGACCGCGCGAGTTCTGGTGCACGACGGCCTGGCGCAAAATCTCCCGACAATTCAGGGAAACGCTGGCCGCTTGCAGCAGGTGTTTCTAAATTTATTTTTGAACGCAAAAGACGCTATGCCCTCTGGTGGCACGCTTAAGGTGAGCACCTCCAACAGTGATGGCGTTCGAGTCGCGATTTCGGACACCGGCACCGGCATTGCCCAGGAGCACATTCAGCGCATCTACGACCCATTCTTCACAACCAAGACCTCGCCGCAGGATGGCCAGCGTCGCGGCACCGGGCTGGGATTGTCGGTGACTTACGGCATTATTCAGGAGCATGCCGGCAAAATTAAAGTCGAAAGCGCACCCGAATCCGGCACGACTTTTTATCTCGAATTTCCGTTGCTGAGGAAAGCAGTCAATGTCTGAAGCAGCCGTCATTTCGGGTCGGGTGAGCGATGTCACTCTGCCTTCTCAAGGCAGAGTGCTCATCATTGACGACGAAGTTGAGATACGCGAGTCGCTCCAGACCCTCCTCGAGATTGAAGGTTACGAAGTCGAAACTGCCGTCAATGGCGAAGACGGGCTCTCCCGCTTGGGCGAGCGTCCTTTCGATCTGGTATTGCTCGACCTAGCTCTCCCCGGACGCAGCGGCATCGAAATCCTTCCCGACGTCCGTGCGCTCGACGCCCAGATCTCGGTCATCATGATCACCGCTTACGGCACGGTTGAAGATGCCGTTCGCGCCATGCAGTCTGGAGCTGCGAATTTCCTACAGAAGCCGTGGGACAACGAAAAGTTGCTGGCTGATGTTCGCTCCGCAGTAGCGCGCCGCCGCGCCGAAGAAGAAAATATTCAGCTCAAACGCGCCCTCAAGCGCCGCTACAACTTCGAAAACATCGTAGGTAAGAGCGAGCCCATGCTTAAGATATTCGATCTCGTGGCTCAGGTTGCGCCGAGCCGCTCCACCGTGCTGTTGCAGGGCGAAAGCGGCACTGGAAAAGAGTTGATCGCGAAAGCGCTTCACCTGAACTCCCCGCGGCAGAACCGGCCCTTCGTTCCGGTGAATACCGGATCGATGCCCCCGGACCTCCTCGAATCCACCTTGTTCGGGCACGTCAAAGGCGCGTTTACTAGCGCAGTCGCTTCAAAGAAGGGGTTGTTTGAGATTGCTCATCGCGGAACGCTTTTCCTCGATGAGATCGGCACCATGGGGTTAGACACTCAGTCGAAGATCCTGCGCGTGCTGCAAGACCGTAAGTTCATGCACCTGGGCGGCGTGAGCGAGATTCAGGTCGACGTACGCATCATTGCCGCGACTAACGTCGATTTGCGCCAGCTTGTCAGGGAAGGCAAGTTCCGCGAAGATCTTTTTTACCGCTTGAATGTCATCACTGTCGATCTTCCCCCGCTGCGCCAGCGGAAGGAAGATATTCCGTTACTCGTGGATTTTTTCCTGCGCAAGTATTCCGAAGAGAATCAGCGTGCTCCGCACCGCATGACCCCCGAGTCCTTACGGCCAATCATGAATTACTCCTGGCCCGGAAACGTGCGTGAACTCGAGAACGTAGTTGAGCGGGCTGTTGTCCTTGCGTCCGCTGAAGCTATTGGCCCCGACCTGCTGCCCGAGCAGGTCACCGGACGCGGCGGCGCCATTCCCATGATTGCGGCCCGTGCCGACGCATCTTTGTTCGATGTAATGGAAGAATGCGAACGGCAAATCATCCTCGATATGCTGGAGAAGTGCAGCTGGAATCAGACTGAAACCGCCGAACGCTTCCACATTCCGCTTTCTACCCTCAACCAGAAGATCAAGCGTCTTAGCATTGAAATCAAGAAAAAGAGCAGGGAATAAGCTCTCGGTCGTCGGCTGTCGGCTTGGCATCAGCGAGTATTTCAAGCCAGCCAACCCGCGTCGTCCAACTATCGAGTTCATCAAGAGTTTCTACAGTGAACGTTGATCGCCACCACGAAAAGTCCGACGGGAACTTAAGCAGCAATAATGGCCTAGATCCCGAGAGCCGAGGACCGAGCGCCATCCCTCTGCTATATTCCTTTTAATGGACATCGAGCTCATCTCGCCGGGTGATTGGGCCAAACAGAAAATCCTGGCGGTTCAGGAATACGCGATTATCGCGGCCCGCTCCATCGGAAATCTGTTTACTTCCCCACGTTACTTCGGCGATACCACGCAGCAGGCGGACCTGATTGGCGTCGGATCGTTGCCCATCGTTATCCTTTGCGGATTCTTCACTGGCGGCGCCTTGGCGCAGAACAGTGGTAGCACACTGCAGAGATTCGGCTCGCTTTCCTTAATCGGACAGTTGGTGTCACTAGGCATGGTGCGCGAGCTGGGCCCTGTCATTACCGGCCTGATGGTAGCCGGACGCAATGCCTCAGGCATGGCCAGCGAACTGGGTTCGATGGTAGTTACAGAACAAATTGACGCCATGCGTGCCTTGGGCACGGACCCAATGCGCAAGCTGGTCACACCACGCGTGGTCTCAACCGTGGTCATGTTGTTTTTCCTTACGATAATCTCGGACGCATTTGGCATCGCCGGGGGGGGCGTCGCCTCGGCATTATTCTTTGGCGTCGATTTCCATCAGTACTGGAGCACAGCCTGGCAGATCCTCGTTTTTCAGGACGTCTTCATGGGCCTGGCTAAACCCGTCCTGTTCGGGTTCATCATTTCCAGCGTCGGTTGCTATTATGGAATTTCGGCGCGTGGCGGTACACAAGGCGTTGGGCGCGCCACCACCCAGGCCGTGGTTGCTTCTTCGATTCTCATTATTACTGTCGACTTTTTCATTACGCGGCTTTCAATGACTCTGTTCGGGGGATAATGTTCCAGTTATGGCGAGTCCTCCAGTAGTCGATGAGCAGCGTATCCAGGCCCATCCGCCGTCCGCTATCACTCTCGAATTCGAAAATGTTTTTATGTCCTTCGAGGACAAACAGGTCCTCGACGGCATTTCCTTTCAATTGCAATTTGGCGAAACCAAAGCGATCTTCGGCGTAGCAGGTTCCGGCAAGAGCACGATTCTGAAACTTGCTCTCGGCCTTCTGAAGCCCGATTCCGGCAGAATTTTTGTTTTGGGCGAGGAAATTACCAGCATGCCCGAGAGCGCTTTATTTGATCTCCGCCGCCGCGTGGGCATTGTGTTCCAGGAGAGCGCACTCTTCGACTCACTGACGGTGAGAGAGAACGTGGCTTTCCGCCTGCTGGAAGAAGGCAAAGCGACCGAGGTAGAAATCGAGGAGCGCGTGCGCGAGGCGCTCAGTTTCGTGGAACTTGAACACACCATGAATCTCTATCCGTCTGAACTATCGGGCGGTATGCGGCGGCGGGTCGCTATCGCACGGACCATCATTACCCATCCGGAAGTCCTGCTCTACGACTCGCCCACCGGCGGCCTTGATCCCGTGACCTCAAACACGATTATCGAGCTGCTGGTGAAGCAGCGCGACGTGTACAAGACTAGTGCACTGCTTGTGACTCACCGGCTTCAAGATGCATTCACCATGGCCACGCATTACTTTGATCGGACTGAAAACAAGATGAAGCCACTGCCGCCGCATGCGCGGGCGGCCGTCCCCATGTGCTTCTTGATCTTGCGGGACGGTCACATTATTTTCGATGGGGATTTGCAGAGCCTGCGCGAAACCCGGGACGAGTACATCCGCGAATATGTTTCCTAGCATTACAGTGTGGAGGCGCGGGCGCCCTCGCCCGTGCGCTCTTAGACCATACCCGAACTATTACGCTTTGGCAGCGGCTGCGCGCATCGTTTCAGCACGCTTCGAGAACAACTGAAGGCGGTCACGGCCATCCTTGGTTCGTGTCGCCACCTTTTCAACCCGCACGAATCCATGAGGAATGTTTGCTCTCTGACGGACCTCTTTTAGAAACGGTTGCAGCTTGGCAAGAACGAACCACAACTCGCCGCCGCTATCGAAAAACAGGCTTTCATTGACCGCTCCATGGAGAACGAATGATGCCGCCATGTCCCAATAGCCGTTCACCTGGCGGAACCAGGCATTTTCTGGCGTTCCAAAGGCGTTGAGGACTTGAAGGACGTCGTCCGCGCTGCGCGGCCACCATCCGGCATACCACTGGCGCGCCTTGCGCATCTCGGCTTCGCGGCGGAGGTCATAAAGCCGCATGATTATCTGAGCGTCTTCAGCAGTGGTTTTTTTTGGCATATTTCCTCTTCTGATCTAAGTCTGGAGGCACGGCCGCCCTCGCCCGTGCAATTTATATCAAACGTGGAGGCACGGGCGCCTTCGCCCGTGCAATTTATTATTGTTGTTCTGCCCCTGCATTTGGGTTTGGCCGCTCGAAGTCGCATTCTTTATTTGGACACGCGATTACGGGCCCAGCCTTCAGAAATTTCTCAACTAGAAATTCACTTCCGCAAGTCGGGCATTTTTCAGCAATCGGCTTGTTGGCCGCAGTGAATTTGCACTTTGGATAGTTGCTGCATCCGTAAAACGTATTGCCCTTGCGCGCTTTTTTCTCTACCAGGTCGCCATCTTTGCAGAGCGGGCACTTTACCCCGATAAAGTTCTGCTTCACGTACTTGCAGTCCGGATATCCGCTGCATGACGTGAATTCCCCGTAACGGCCATGCCGGATCATCAGATTGCGGGTCCCGCATTTCGGACACATCTCTTCCAGCGGAATATCGGGAACTCGCTTGCCCTGATCGAGCCGGCGCGTGGTCTTGCAATCCGGATACCCGGTGCAGGCCATAAACTGGCCGAAGCGCCCGCGCTTCAACACCATCGTCCGGCCGCAGTTCTCGCAATATTCTTCCTGCGTCGTCTCCTGCACATCCGCCGAATCCAGATCCGGCAGGTTGATCGGATTCTCCTTAGTGAACGTGCAACTCTCGGGATTCTCCTTGTCATACGAACTGCATGCGTAGAACGACCCGTGCTTGCCCCACTTGATTACCAGGGGTGAGCCGCAGCGCTCGCATTTCTCATCTGTCGGCTTCTCCATGCGCTTGATGTTTTCCATGTGCTTTTGCGCATAGCGAAGATCTTTCTCGAACTTCTTGTAGAAGTCGGCGAGAGCGTCGGTCCAGCCTTCCTTACCCTCTTCAATCTCGTCGAGATCCTCTTCAAGCCGAGCCGTGTATTGCACGTCGAAGATGTCGCGGAAATTTTCCACTAGCAGATCGGTCACAACCAAGCCAATCTCCGTTGGGTTGAATTTCCCTCCCAGTTTCTGCACATACTGGCGTTCCTGAATCGTGCTCAGGATCGCCGAATACGTTGACGGACGCCCGATTCCGCGTTCTTCAAGTTCCTTTACCAATGATGCTTCGTTGTAGCGCGGCGGAGGTTCGGTGAAATGCTGCTCCGGATTGAGCGACTTGAGCGTCAGCTTCTGCCCGGCTTCTAGTGGCGGCAGTTTGTGCTTCAGTTCCTCGTCTTCTTCGTCTTTGCCTTCCTTTGACTCCTCATAAACTCTCAGGAAACCGTCGAATTTCAGGATCGATCCCGTAACCCGGAACCAGAAGATGTCCGCGCCCGACTTGGCGTCAATATCAACCGTCGTCTGATCGAAGACCGCCGGCGTGATCTGCGAGGCGACAAATCGTTGCCAGATCAGCTTATAAACCTTGAACTCATCTTCCTTTAAATATTGCTTGATCTGCTCCGGATGACGCATTGCCGAACTCGGACGAATGGCTTCGTGCGCCGCCTGCGCTTCTTTCTTCTCCTTATATGTATTGGGAGATTGCGGCAGGTAATCCGGGCCGTAATTCGATCCAATGTACTCCCGCACTTCGGTCAGTGCTTCGGGTGCGACGCGGGTCGAATCGGTACGCATGTAGGTGATCAGTCCGACCAGTCCTTCGTCCCCGAGTTCCACGCCTTCGTACAAGCGCTGCGCGATCATCATGGTGCGCTTTACACTGAACCGCAGTTTGCGCGAGGAGTCTTGCTGCAGCTTGCTGGTGGTGAATGGCGGAGTGGGATTGCGACGGCGTTCCTTCTTTTCTGCGCTGCGGACCACCCAGTTCGCTGTTTCGAGAGCGCTGCGAATCTTGGTGGCTTCTTCTTCATTCGGGACTTCGACTTTCTCTTCGCCCTTGCCGACGAAGCGTGCGTCGAACGCCGGCGGCTTCGGGCCGGCAAGATGGGCGTCGATGGTCCAGTATTCTTTTTTCTCAAAAGCCTTGATCTCGCGCTCGCGTTCGACGATTAAACGAAGAGCGACGGTTTGCACGCGACCGGCGGAAAGTCCGCGGCGGACTTTGTCCCAGAGTAACGGCGAAACCTGATATCCGACCAGACGATCGAGAACCCGACGGGCCTGTTGCGCGTCAACCAGGTGCTGATCGATGTCACGCGGATGCTCGAACGCTTCCTTCACTGCACGCTGCGTGATCTCGTTAAAAGTTACGCGGCGAATGCGGATGTGCCCGTTCTCATCCTTCTTCTTTTTCTTTTTAGACTTGTTGCCGTCGCCAAGTTCTTCGGCCAGGTGCGCAGCAATAGCTTCGCCTTCGCGGTCAGGGTCAGGCGCCAGATAGATCGTGTCCATGCCGAGCGCCAGTTTCTTCAGCTTGGCAACGACCTTTTCCTTGCCGGGGATGACGATGTACTCGGTCTCGAAATCGTTGTCAACATCGACGCCGAGTGTGCTCTTGGGAAGATCTTTGACATGCCCGAGCGAGGCTTCAACGGTGAAGCCTTTGCCCAAATACTTCTGAATTGTTTTCGCCTTGGCCGGCGATTCGACGATGACTAAACCTTTTGCCAATGTGTCCTCAGTTCTAGATGTTGAGTTGAAACTAGCACGAAAGTGCAGATTCTAGCTACTAGCTGCGTGAAACGAAGCTCTTAGCTGGACCACTTCAGCTCTCGGTTTCAGTCGCTGTGAAAGCGACGATAGCATGCGCATCACTTCGCTGAGATCGGATCGCAGGCCATCGAACGACTCCTTTGAAAGAAGACCTAGATCACGCGAAAGCCGCAAGTGATAGGAAAGCTCCGCGCCGGATCCCATCGCAATTTGTACAAATCGCGCCATCTCGTTATCTGATCGGCGTCCGCATCCTTCAGCTATATTGCGCCAATCGAAGCCCCAGAGCGCCGCATCTGGTTCGTGAGCCCGAATCGCTCGTCGCTCGGAAAACCTCGGGTTTCTTTGTAAATCGCAAGAGTCAGATCGTGAGCTTTCTGCCAGGCCTGCAAATCCTCGTAATTTCTCATCTCTCCTCGCAGCCGATTCAAGCTAAAGGCCAAGAGCTAACAGCTAACACCTAAACGCTCACCGCTCCCAGCCGGATTCTAAAAGCTCTTCACAAAGTTTTTCCCCGGCAATTGCCTGACTTTCCCAACTAATTCCAGTTCAAACAAGGCCGCAAAAATCTCCGACGACGACAGCTCCGCTTCCAGTTTCTCGATGATCTCGTCCAGGTGCAGCGCCTCATCGGCCTTAAGCACCTTGTATATCTTCTTTTCGTGCGGAGAGAGCGTTGGTTCCTCGAATAATGATGCAGTCTGGCCGTCCGGCGATTCATTGCCGGTCTCCGGAATCAGCGCAAGTCGCACATCCGCAGGGAGTTCCTCCCAAACGTCCTCCCAGGTCGCAACCAGTCGCGCCCCTTGTTTGATGAGCGTGTTCGGCCCCCATGAGTTCTTGTTCATGACGTTGCCGGGCACAGCAAACACCTCTCGATTTTGTTCCAAAGCGCAGCGTGCGATGATGCGGGTGCCGCTATATTCAGCGGCCTCAACCACGAGCACCCCGAACGACATCCCGCTGATGATGCGATTGCGAATCGGGAAATTCTGCGGCGCCGCGAATGTGCCCAGTGGAAACTCCGATATCAGCGCTCCGCCGAGGCTGAGTACCTGATCGGCGAGCCGCGAATTTTCCTTTGGATAAATGACGTCCACGCCCGTGCCAAATACCGCGACGCCTTTGCCCTTCGCTGAGACCGCTCCGCGATGCGCGAACGTGTCCACCCCGCGCGCCAAGCCGCTGATAATGACCAGTCCTCTCGCCGCGAGGTCGCAGCCCAGCCGCTCCGCCATCCCCATGCCATAAGGCGTAGGATGACGCGTGCCCACGATCGCGATTCCGGGCTGCGAGATGGCTGCCACGTTGCCGCGTATATAAAGGACCGGCGGCGGATCGTAGATTTGCCGCAATCGCGATGGATACACGGGGTCATCGAGCGTCACAATGCTAATCCCGATAGCCGAAGCCTTTGCCAGTTCGTCGTGCGCGAGTTCGACGGATCGGCCCGTACCGAGCGCTTGCGCCGCTTGCGCGGGCAAGCCGGCGGCCTCAAGCTCCGTTAGCGTCGCCTTGAGGACGCCTTCGACGCTGCCGAAAAATTCAACCAACCGCCTGGATCGCGTTGGTCCAAGGCCAGGTGTGAGGGTTAGCGCCAGCCATGCGATCTGGCCGGGATTCGTAGTTGCGGTGGACGGTGATGGTGTGGACGGTGATGGTGTAGAAGTGGCCATGCGGGCAGAGGTCTCCTCGCGCGACTCTATGCATTCAGCAAAAACGAAGTCAAGGTTACGCGTCACATGTTTGATAAGATTTTCTTTGCAGCTTCTAGCTCCTAGCTTTTTAGCTTCTAGCTCTTAGCCTCTAGCCCATAGCAAACAACGCAGTTACGGTTTGATAGTGCGGATCGGAATTTAGATTCGCTTTCGGACTGTCTCATCGGGGTGCGGGAAGCATTTTGCTAAAAGCTAACAGCTAAGAGCTAACAGCTGAATTTCCATGCGCATTTCCGCCATCTCGTACCTCAACACCGCCCCGCTCATGTGGGATTTCGAACACGGGAGTGCCGGCCAGCACTTTGAGATCACCTACACCGTTCCCTCGCAATGTGCGGCCGAACTGGCGAACGGAACCGCGGACATCGGAATCATCCCCGCTGCGGCTTATGCCACGATTCCCAATCTGGTAATCCTGCCCGGAGTCGCAATCGCGTCGAAGCAAGCCGTCGGCTCCATTCTTTTGGTCAGCCCAAAGCCGCTTGAAGAAATCCGCAGTGTTGCGCTGGACAGTTCCTCGCTGACCTCGGTTGCGCTCACTCGTGTGCTCTTTGAGAAATACTGGGGCGGGGGAAGGGAATTCAATTCAACTACGCCACAGCTTGATTCCATGCTGGCCCAGCACGATGCCGCGTTGCTGATCGGCGACCCTGCGCTTAAAGTTGATCGTTCCCGCTACCACACCTGGGATCTCGCCGAGGAGTGGATTCGCTTTACCCGCAAGCCATTTGTATTCGCATTCTGGGCTGTAAGGCAGGAGGCGCTGAAATCATCCAGTCTCGATTTGATGACAATCTTTCAGCAATCCCGCGATCACGGCTTGGAACCAGAGAGCCTCGCGGAAATCGCGAGAACATGGGCGCCCAGACTCGAAATTTCCCAACCTGCTGTCCACAACTACCTGACTTCGAATATTCATTACTATCTCGATGAACCCTGCCTTGATGGCCTTCATCTCTTTTACCGATACGCTTTTGAATGCGGTGCCCTGCCACTCGCGCCCGAGCTGCGTTTTGCCGAACCAAAACCCGCGCTGATCTGAGTATTTGGGCAGAGTTCGCGTACCACTCCCGGCGCATATTCGGCTTCTAAGATCAAATGCTGATGCCGTCTAAGGTGCTTGCTGTTCTGGCGGTCTGGCGCTGGATTGCGCGAATGGGCGGCCCGGGGCTCGTATTAATCGGTATCGCGGACAATTCCGTGGTCCCGCTCACCGGCAGCATGGACGTGCTGACTATATGGCTTGCTGCTGCACATCGCAGCTCGTGGCCCTATTACGCTGTCATGGCGACCATTGGCGCTGTGCTGGGCGGCTACATCACTTATTCGCTTGGACGCAAGGGCGGCAAGGAAGCCATCGAACATAAGCTCAACAAAGACAAAGCTGAAAAACTGCTGCAACGGTTCGAGAAATGGGGCTTTGCTTCGGTTGCCGTAGGCGCGCTGCTCCCGCCGCCGTTTCCCCTGGTGCCCGTGTTACTCGCTGCTGGCGCTCTCCAGTACCCACCAAAGAAATTCATCGCCGCGCTCGCGCTTGGCCGCAGCGTCCGTTACTTTCTGGTGGCCGGGTTGGGATCGCTTTATGCCCGCCAGATCACGGCATTCTTCTCCCGCTACTACTTGCATGCCGCGCTGGTTCTTGTCGCCATCGCGGCAATTGGGAGCTTTTTCGCGCTTCGCGAATACTTGCGCGCCCGCAAGAACAGAGGGCGAGGCCACGGGCGGGAAGTTTCGCCCAAGGCAGCGTGAGTAATCCGAATCCGTGCCAATCCGCGTGTATCCCTGGAAATGAATTTGAGCTTGCACTAAGCTAGAATTAATCAGCATGTCCCTGACCCACGCCCAGGCCCTCGACCTTTATAACTCCGACGATCTTATCGGCATCGGTATGGAAGCCGACGGCGTGCGCCGACGCCTGCATCCCGAAGGCGTGGCAACGTACATCATCGATCGCAATATTAATTACACGAATTTCTGCACCGAGTACTGTACCTTCTGCGCGTTTTACCGTCCGTTAAAAGGGCCGCAGGCAAAGGAAGGCTACATCCTCGATCTCGATACGATCTACGACAAAATTCGCGAGACGGTCGAGCTCGGCGGGACGGGCGTGCTGATGCAGGGTGGGCTGCATCCTGATTTGAAGATTGATTGGCATGAAAAGATGCTGCGCGGAATCAAAGAGCGGTTCAAAATTCATCTGCACTGTTATTCGGCGTCCGAAATTATTGCTATCGCTGAGTACAGCGGCCTCACCATTCGCGACACGATCTCTCGCCTGCGCGATGCCGGGCTTGATTCCATCCCCGGCGGCGGCGCCGAAATTCTCGACGATGAAGTCCGCCATCGCATCGCCCGACTGAAGTGCTTGACTGAAGACTGGCTCAACGTGCATCGCACCGCGCATCAGCTCGGCATGCGCACCACGGCGACGATGATGTTCGGCGTCGGCGAAAAATTCGAGCACCGCATCAACCACCTGCAGGCCATCTACAATTTGCAGGAAGAAACCGGCGGCTTCACCGCCTTCATCCCCTGGACCTTCCAGCCGCAGAACACTGCTCTCGGCGGCCGCAAATGGGACGAAGCCACCGCCGTCGAATATCTGAAAAACCTCGCCATCTCGCGCTTGTTCCTCACCAACTTCCTCAACGTGCAATCGAGCTGGGTCACCCAGGGACTGAAAGTCTGCCAGCTCGGCCTGCGCTTTGGCGGCAACGACGTCGGGTCTGTGATGCTCGAAGAAAACGTCGTCCGCGCTGCCGGTGTGACCAACTGCACGACAGAAGAAGAACTCCGCCGCATTATCCGCGACGCCGGCTTCAAACCGGTGCAGAGGGATACGCTCTACAGAACGTATTTTCTGAATTGACCTACACAAACTGTATGGCTCGGAACTCTTGTCCGAAAGTCCGCTACTCCAGCGGATTTTCCCATCGGAGTCCTGGGAAGCGGGCAAAATCGCGATCGGTGGTCCTCAACGTGCCGCCATACTCGATCGTCAGTGCGGCGATATGCGCGTCAGACACCAGAGCGCCCGGCGCCTGCCCTTCCAGAATCAGGCGCCGCAGCAAAAGCCAATGATCGTCGCCCGGCGCCAGCAGCCGGACATTCGGCTGCTCCAGCCAGCGGTCCACAACTATCACGGCCTCCTCAAGGCTGAAGCGCTCGCCCGGTAGCCGCGTATTTGTCATGATTCGCAAAAACGCCGCAATCGTCTGCCAAGGAAGCCCAACGGGCTCGGCTTGCGAAAACACGCCCTCTACAAAAGCGCGGGCCTTTTTATGTCTAGAGGAGCCACTATCGTAGGCATACAGAAGAATGTTTGCGTCGAGAACAATCATCGACGCGCGGGTCCCTCAATCGCATCCAGCAACTGCTCTACATTGTCGTAGCTGAGCCCTGAAGGCAGGTCCAATTTTCGGGGAGATACAACGAACGGCTTCCGCGGGGGTCGCGTAGCCGCAACCAGTCCCAACCGCAAGAAACGGTTTACTACTTCTTTAAATGAAGCTCCGGTGCGCCTGGTCTCTTTTTCAAGGAGCTTGGCAACATCGTCATCAAGTGAGAGGGTGGTACGCACATCAGCACTATAACCCTCAAGACATCATGATGTCAAGAAAATGATGCATTGATGCAGCAGGGCGGCTTACGCCACCACCGCCTGATACTCCTCGTACACGCCCTTGAAGTCGGTAATCTGGTGATTGCCTTCGAAGTGCCATATGCGCGTCGCGACTTCATCAATCAGGTCTTCGTCGTGCGTGACCAGAAAAACCGTCCCCTGATAACGCTGCAATGCAATGTTGAGCGCATTAATCGACTCAAGGTCAAGGTGATTCGTCGGCTCGTCAAATACAAGCACGTTCGGCTTCTGCAGCATAAGCTTGCAGAACAGCAACCGGCTGGCCTCACCACCGGACAGAATTTCGGTTTTCTTGTCGGCATCGTCACGCGGAAACAACATTTGCCCCAGCAGGCCGCGAATCTCTTCATGCGCCGCCGAAAGGTCCCACTGATGCAGCCAATCGAAGACGGTCGTTCCCGGTTCGATCAGCGCTTTGTGGTCCTGGGCGAAGTATCCGACGGCAGCTTCGTGCCCCCAGATCACCCTTCCGCCGTCCAAAAATGCTCCGTCATAGCCGCTTGTCTTCCGCAGTTCGGCTTCCGGCACAGTCGGAGAATTTGCCAGCAACGCATTCACCAGCGTGGTTTTCCCCGCGCCGTTACGTCCCATAAGCGCGATCTTTTCCCCGCGCGTCACGCTGGCGGTGAAGTTCCGAACCACGGTCGCCTCACCGTAGGACTTGCTGATCTTTTCCACTTCCAGAATGTGCTTGCCCGACGGGCGCTTCTGCTCAAACTTCAAATACGGGCGCTGGATGTTTGACTTCGCCAGTTCCGTCACTTGCAGACGCTCAACTTCCTTACGCCGCGATTGCACCTGGCTCGATCGCGTGCCCGCCGAGAATCGCGCGATAAAATCGTTCAACTGCGCAATCTTTTTTTCCCGTTGCGCATTTTGACTTTCGATCTGCGAGCGCACCTGCGTCTTCGCCACCACCATGTCATCGTAAGTGCCCGTATAAGTAATGATGGTTTCGTAATCGATGTCGGCAATATGCGTGCAAACCCGGTTCAAAAAATGGCGATCGTGCGAAATGACAATCAGCACACCTTCGAATTGGTTGAGAAATACCTGCAACCAGTGAATCGAATCCAAATCCAAATAGTTGGTAGGCTCGTCAAGCAGCAGCGCCTGCGGATGCCCAAACAATGCCTGCGCCAGCAGCACGCGAACTTTATGTCCGCCGGGGATTTCGCCCATTTTCCGTTCATGCATTTCGTCAGGGATATCAAGCCCCTGCAGCAGAATGGCGGCATCGCTTTCGGCGGTGTAACCGTCTTCCTCGCCCACAACGCCTTCGAGCTCGCCGAGCCGCATGCCGTCGGCATCCGTCATTTCGGGTTTTGCATAGAGCTTGTCGCGCTCTTCAAACGCCGTCCACAGCCGCCGATTGCCCATAATGACGGTATCGATCACGCGAAAGCGATCGAAGGCAAACTGGTCCTGGCTCAGCACGCCAATCTTTTTCGGACGCGCCACCGTCCCCTTCTGCGGGTCCTGCTCGCCCGACAGCAGCTTCATAAACGTGGACTTGCCGGAGCCGTTAGGCCCGGTCAGGCCATAGCGCTTGCCCGGCGTAAAGCCGGTGGAGACTTCGTCAAACAGAATTTTGGCGCCGTAGCGCATGGAGACGTTGCTAACTGAAATCATGTTTTTAAGGGAACCGCGAGGATGGCCCGTAGGGCGCGAACGCAGCTGCTCGTTATTAGGATATCACGGCATTTTTGTGAATACAGGGACCGGGCGCGTGCTTCAATTACGGCGAATTTGCGTGGCATGCTGCCATGCAAATTCAGGGGCTCGGGCGGCCTGGAGTGCCGTCCCTACACGTTTGTAGTTTCAGGTGACGGACAAGTCTGGCCGGTACCAGATTGCTCCATCAGTTTCCAGGCCTCGCGGAACTTGTTGAACTTCGACCGCTTCGAGTTTGGATTAATGCACAGCGTCTTACTATTTTCGAATATGCTCGGGGGAAAAACGTACCAAGCGTCTTCTGGAAAAATATAGGCGACTAGAAAATCAACATCCTCGGGACTATATGGGAGTTTGAGCCAGTTTGAGGTTTTCAGGCAATAGTGAGGCCGATGCCGGATCTTGGCCAGAACAGACTTGACCTGGACGCGCCAGAACAGTTTTCCAGCGCGGACGACGAAGTCGTAGCGTTCGCACTCTCCCCAGGGCTTAGAGACAGCGAAGCCGCGGTTGGCGGCTTTGCGCATAAAAGCAAGCTCGGCCAGTTCGCCCCGATGTTTACTGTGGAGATCTGCATACGATGGTTCGGACTGCAAGGTTTCTTCAGAGATGCCCAAGGTTCGCTCCCAAAACGCTGGCTTAATGCGAATTAATCCCACAAAATACAAAAAGCGCGGCTATAGCCGCGCTCTAAAGGTTTTCTGATTGCTATATCCAGAGTAGCAGATCGGAAAGGGTAATTGCGCCAAGATTTGAACTTTATATTTGGGTTGGAATCAGGAACTTAGTTGAAAATCGGGTGAGAAGGGGCAAGTATCCCGTCAAGACAAGGTGATACACTGTGGAGAAAATGACTATACCCCTACAACCGGACAAGCCAAGCGAAGTATTGGAGGTCATTAAAAATCCAATGATCTTCAACGCTTTCGCCGTATTCGCATTGTTAGGTTTAGGTTTCTGTCACCTTGAACGTTCCGAGTGGTGGGCCATCTTTATAGCCATCCTTGCAATCACCGCATGGCTCAACATTTTTGCGGCTATAAACCCCCGGTTCCTAGCCTACGGGCCACGCGAATATTTGAGGGAGAGTGAGATGGAGCATGAGCGTCGAATGGCAGGAAAGTCGTTAATACCATTCTAGGCCGTCTCGTTTTCCAAAACTCCCGCCGCTCGTCACCTCTTAATTCGGGACATTCTCGGCAAGATAACGCATCAGGCCGGTGGTTGCACCGTAAATTTCGCGTGCTTCTTCCATTGTGTGTTTTGTTTGTACGTGCATTGCTCGATTTCGCCACGCGACTTTTACAGCTTGAAGATGAGTGGATGCATTCGCGAGAAGGTCATAGGAACCCTTGAATTGTCGGTTCTTGTATTCTGCTTTCAGTTCATCATCAATTTTTTTAAGTATCGGTTCCCAGTTAGGGCGCTGGTCGGTCATCCCCAGCAGCTTGCCAATCGCCTGCAAAGCATATTCTGTGACTCGCATTAGGTGGAACACGCACGCAGTAGCTCTCTCTGTGGCGTAGCACTTTCCCGCCTCATCCATGTCAAATGTGGCGTCAGGGAATCGCTCTGCCACTACCTGAGCGAACTGATTACCCGAAAAGTATTTTGCTTCTTCGGGACTCATGAGAAAGAGTGTTCTCGCTTCAAGTTCATCAATCATGCGAATCTGAACTTCGAAGACATCCCGCGCAAAACGGTTTAGATCGAGTTCAGATGAATGGTCTGAAATTGTATTCTTTACTCTCTTCATCTGAGCGATGGTGCTATTGAGGCCCAGGTTTTCGCACAATCGCTGGAGTGCACCCATTTCCCCAGCGACGGCATTCCACGAGCGAGAAGTAGGGGTTATGCCGTTGCTGACTTGGGCATATAGCTGTCCTATGAGACCTGACGCTCTACAGAAATCATCAGCGTTAAATTTCAGCATATCCAGCAAGCTCCAAATTCGCTTGGTTTTCCGATATTGACATTTACACACCACTGCGCCACACTCCATTCTAGGGAGCGTAGCGCGATAAAATTGTATGGCGAATCACCCTAAACCTTCCGCCAAGAATGCAGAGGGTGACACGCGCCCGTTTACACGGTCAGATTTTTTTCGGCTGGTAAAGAAGGCTTCAACAACTCCGGCTGCGAAGCTCTCGCCAAAATCAAAGGGAAAATCAAGTTCCCCGAAGCGCGGTGGTTGTACCGAAAAGAATACTCGTTGAGGTAGGTCTGCAAATATTTCTTGCTGACTGAGTGATACACTCCACCTAAGCCCCGTTTTACTAAACTCCAAAATCCCTCGATGGTGTTGGTGTGAACGTTGCCCACAACATACACGCCCTGCGAGTGATTGATGCGGTGATGATGGTAGTCAACATCCAATCCGTGATATTGCGCGGCATCATCAGTGAACACAACTGACTTCGGGAGAATCTTTTCATGCGGATGTCTTGCAGGGTTTTCTTGGTGTTCTCGTTTATTACGGTCGCATACACGCGGCGTTCGCCTTTCCGCTCGACAATGCCAGCAACCCAAGTTTTGTTCTGTGGGTCGTACATGGTGCGCTTGCGCCGACGACCGCCGATTAAAGTTTCATCCATCTCCACCGTTGAACCCTCCAATTGCATATCTTCGGAGAGCAACAGGCGAATCTGTTTGAACATGCGCCACGCGGTTTTATAGGTGACGCCAGTCTCTCGTTGAATTTGCTTTGCGGAGATTCCGCAACGAGTGGAACCCATCAGGTACATTGCCTGAAACCATATCCGCAGCGGAGTGGTGCTTTTCTGGAAAATGGTTCCGACAAGTGGGTAAACATGATGGCCGCAACGGTCACAGGCATACGCCATACGTCCAGTGACGCGGTAATGCTTGCGCGGCTTTCCGCAGGTCTCACAGTCAATCATGCCGCTAGGCCAGCGGGATTGCTTGATCTGCTCTAGGCAGGTGTCGTCGTCCGGAAAATCACGGTCAAACTGATTGCGGGTGTATCGGAGTTCTTTCGGGATTGTCTGTCTGCGGTTCATCGGAATCCACCAATGAACCTAGTTTGCCATATATTCTACTTGTTGTCAAGGGATAATTACCTGAGAAGGGGGCTTGACAAGAATTTTGCACAGACTTCGTGTTGCGACGCTCTGTTACGAAAATGGAACAACCTGCTGAAAGACTTTCCGCTGCCGAATTTGGTGGCAAAATCCGCTGGTTCACGGATATTCATTAAGCGGAGGCAAGCATGCCTGGTGTGATAGGCGACGACAGTGGTTTCCCAAAGCGTTGTTTCACTTGGACGTTCCCGAATGGCGAGAAATTCACGTTTTGTATCGTGTGGCTGGAATGGCCAAGCGTTATCTGGCGGCACATTAAGCCCGATCCTGGGCCAGAGCGGGTCCAGATCGAAGGCGTCAGCCCTGAGATATTGAGGGACATTGAAATCGTTGACACGATCTCATGGCTATCGACGAAGCTGAGCCCCGAACTAGGGAAGTCTCTGAATGCCGCTGCTAAAGAGGGTTTAGGGTCGATTCAAAAACGGCTGCCCTCAAATTTGTCATTGACATCACGTTGATATTCAGCCAGCGACTGCGTATCCCACCCTTCCCAAAATCGGGGAAGGATGGGGCACCCTCAGTTGTGGTGAGTCCCGAAATTCAAAACCGAAGAGCGGTGCCCCAGCCCGTGGGCCAGCCCCCCGTGCAAATTCAGGGATTCGCCCTGTTTATGGTTCCGTTTTGGATCGCGGATGAGGCGCGGACCACCCATTTCAACTCAGCGTTATTTCTTCGGTGCCGCGTCCCCAGCCGTGCTCTTTCCAGAGGCCTGCCCTGTCGCAGCATCTCTTCCGTTTTTGATATTCGAGTGACTGTTGTTGATAGCTGCATCAGCCTTGCCATCGCCATTTACATCGCCAGTCGCAACCCGCGTTTGTCCTTTGCTGGGCAAACTTGGGCTTTCCCGGACGGCCGCGCCATTCTGATTCACATCGGCCTGATTCACATCGGCCGGCGAGACTGTCGTGTTGCTGGTCTTGGTTGCGGTATGCCAGTCGTCCTGCGCCATGGTCTTGCCCGTTGCTTTGGGACTCTGCGCCTCACGCGCAGTGTTCGAATCGTCCTCTGTCACTTTTCTGATGATGACCGGCGCGTACTGCCGCTTGCCGGTGGCCTGTCCAGTCGCCATGTCGCGCGGAGCCGTAACCTGGTCGCTTGAATTCAGCACTGCCTGGCTCCCGGCAGGCTTGTTCACACTTTTGCCGCTGGCCTGTCCGGTGGCAACATCCCGTGGCTTCACGTCTTTGGTTGCGCTCGCAGACTGGTCCTTATTTCCGCTCGATTGCGCCACCGCAATCATCGACAAACATGCGAACCCCGCAATCAAAATCTTTTTGTTCATTTGGCTTTCTCCTCAATATGCAAGTCGGATCATGTGAGCACTCAGGTGGGGATCGCGAGTGTCCAACCGCCTTCGTCAGGCGAACATAGAGATGTTGGGATGTCAGAACGGAAGCAGCAAGTTACCGAGGTACTACGGCACGGCAAATGTGCTCGTGTGAGCCTGCCCTGAGCGCAATCGAAGGGTAACGGCAGCCTCGCTCATGAAGCGTTAGATTGAGAGGTGAAGATATTTCTGTATCCCACCCTTCCCAAGATCGGGAAGGATGGGGCATCCTCAGTTGTGCTGAGTTCGAAAATTCAAAGCCGAAAGAGTTAGGCTCCCCGCGCCAGCCTCCCGATGAATTATCGGCAGTGCTTCTTCGGGTCCCCACAGTGTTCAGCTATCAGCGAAATCAGTCTTAGCGAGACACCTTTCATCTGCCGAATTACTCTCGTTATGTCCTGGCGGCTGTAACGCCGACCCACGTCAACCGGTGTCTCAAGCCCATGCGCGATGAAGTTTCGATTGTTGACTACCTCGTCAATTCGATACAGGTGCCGGCGGCGAACAGTCGGTGCGCGGGTAACTCCAAAAACCCTGAGGATTAATTTAATTTGTGTGTGCCTAAAGTGCGTGTTGTCTCCCGGAAGGACGTCGACGCTCAACACTGACCCCTCCGAGGTCGAACGATCGAGCAACTTAAGACGATTTTCCCAAACGTTCTTGGGATCACAGTCTCGTAACGATCGCAGTTGTGGATCTAAGAAAAGTGTCAGTAATGAAGGGCGTAGGTCCGCGTACTTATGCGAGTGGGCGGCAATCTCATCGATCGCGATCCTGACGACATTCTTAACCGTATATTCGTGAATCGCATAGACTTGAACGAAAGCCAGTCCCTTCGCGGTCTGCGAGAGATCGCCCCGAAAGCTACGGGACGCCCGAAAGTACTGTTCCACCGCAGTGAAGCGATCCATCACTTCAAGCCGAAGGGTCGGGAACATAAGGTTTTCCCAAAAAACGATCCCTGCAAAACTCAATTCTTCCCCATACTGCGGACCGGTCATTGGTTGCTCCCGTTGTAAACTTGCGCAATTCCGTTGACCTCATCCACGAGTCAAGTCCGTCAGACTTCAACTTACTGATTTTCTGCAATGCCAGAGCTGCCCCCACTGCTATTCCTTCGAAGAGATTCAGGGGGGTTGTGTTTTTTCCGCCCGGTCGTCGTATGCCGTTGGGGAATATTCTGGCTATCTCTCTGAATGTCGCTGAGAATGCGGCTTCGCCTTCCCTATAATCGAACTGCTTCGATGAACTTTCCATATACTTGTTCAAAAACTCCGTCACGTTATGATCAAATTGTTTATATCGATCCCGAAAGGCAAAGAATCGAAGTACGCATTCCTCTGCGGTCGCGTCCCTTTGCTGTAGGGGCGTCAGCTTGACAGCACGCAGAAAGTTCGGTTCCTTTGCCCAGGTTTCCAATTGATCGGCAAAAGTCCCCCGAAAAACGCAATCGCGAATCTCTTGCGGGCTTAATGCCACTCCCCCAGTGTTGAGGCGCTCGAAAAGGTCATAGCGCACTACTGTGTCGCTTTTGTCATTCAGCGTTATAACCTTTATGGGTCGCGTCCAAAAGTGAAGCTGTAGGTTTTGCGGCAGTTGGCCCAGTGTCAGTCCAGTAAAATCGGTCAGCTTCTGTAGGTCAGTTAGCACGAGCGGGCCGTTTAGCCCATGCTCACGACGTAGACGTTCGTCTCCCGCGAATTTCACGATCGTGCTAAGACGCTGAACTCCGTCCACCACCTCCCACGTACTATCCGCATTGGTCGCCATGAAAAGACTTGGAATCGGTATGCCGAGCATTATCGATTCAATGAACTGAGAGCACCGCTTAACATCCCAACGAAACTTCCTCTGGTAGGCCGGCGAGACTTTTATCTGGTTGTTTCCAACCATCGAGAGAAGCTGCTGCATGTGGATGTCGAATGTGTCGAAATCGACGGTTCGCCTTTGCGTCTTCAGCTGCAACTCTAGAGCGCTCGGTGATATTTGATGAGTCGGAAGTGCCATTTGGGCCATACTTGCCTCGACGGGCCTTGGCCCGCTTGTCGATAGCTATTCGGAAGTATATCTCGTAACCTACAAGCGTACCCCCACGTCCGTACCGCGTTCATCGTGAGTGGTGCGCGGGTACCAGGCGACCGAAATACCCGCGTTCCCTCGTTATTGCAGTTGCAACATCTGCTTCAGTTCGGTTTTGCAGATGTTCTGGTCGCCTATGTACTTGATGAGGTCGGACGCCATCTTGTTGCTGGCCTCGTCCGGCCTTTGCCGCAAGCACAATATCGTCTGTAAGACCATCTGGCAGGCACCCAGTTTGTCTGGGATCGTCTGATACGCCTCAGAAAAGTTGCTCTTGATATTAGTTTCAACGCTGGCCGATATCGGTACGGCTACAAGTTTTGTCAAATCCGCGCTAATCTTGATTGCCTTATCACGATTGTCAGTGATGCTGGCTGGTGGGGTGATGACGCACTGTGGTTGACCATGGTTGTCACAACTTTTGAGAAGCAGAGATGCGAATAGCAGACATGCGGCAGCGAGCTTCATAATTTCTTTCTTTCCGACATTGGATTACTGAAACGGGAAACAATACCGAAATGGATACACAGAATCGCAAGATTCCGAATGTTGTTACGAATTTGGAACAGGCGAGGGTGCCCCCACCGGTAGCCTGCCCTGAGCGATGTCGAAGGGCGGTTTTCAAAGGGTGGGAATTAATGAATAAGTCCAGGCAGGGGTGCCTAGGGAGATCGTATCCCCCGGAGTGGTTCAAGTAATAGTCCAAGAAAACAGGTGGAAGCAAACAGAGTTGGAGCGGCCAGCGGGGTTGGAGTTGCTCGACGATCTGCCAAGGGCTGAGGTTTTGTTTATGAGAGTTGGGACGGACCAGGTTGAAGTAGAGCTGGTAGGTAAAGGCTTTGGCGAGGAAGTCGCCCCGACTGTGGAACGATTCCAGGTCAAAGAACTCATCTTCGACGAGGCGGTGAACGGTTTCCACATCGCTCTGGAAGGTGTGAGCGGCGGGAGGGATGCGAACGTGCTGGCTGTCGCCTAAAGCGGTGGGGAATCCGGTGGGGTGACCGCGACGATCGTGGCCACCGATGAACTCGGAGCCGTTGTCGGTCTGCCAGACCAGATCGCGCAGAGAGATGCCGCAACGATCGAGGTGCTGCTGGATACGGGCGGCAAAGATGGAACTGGCAGCCGCAGAACGGCGCTCGGCAAAAGCCCAGAACAGCAGGCCGCTGCGCACTTCGCGGGCGGTGTATTCGACGGCCGGCAGATCGAAAGCCTGGGCCTGCGGCCAGTAGCGGGGAATATCGTCGAGATCCTTGGTGTCGGCGGAGATCTGCTGAAAGACGCGCCAGGTGGCTTTGATGTGGGCGAGGTCTTGTTTGCGCTGATACTTGCGCGGTCGTTTTTTGAGCAGGCCATGATGGCGCCAGATGCGTTCCAAGGCACGATGACTGAGAGGAAGGTCGAACTCCCGAATAAGACGACGAGCTCCGAAGGTGAACAGCTGCTGGCGGAGTGCGACGACCTGCTGTTCGATGTCGGCGGGAGTCTTGCCGGGCTGGCGATGAGGGCGCGAGAAACTTCGATGAGGCCGCGCGGTCCTTGCTGCTGATAACGGCGCAGCCACTTGCGCACAGTGGGAACGGTGGTTTGAAACAAGCGGGCGGTGGGTTTGATGCCGCGTTGTCGAGCCGACTGCACCAAACGCAAGCGATGATTGTAGGCGTCTCTCATCTCGCGAATCAGGACGAAGTAGGCGGTGGACACAGCGGATTGTAGTCCCGGTCGCTGGCCTCCCGGCTTTTGCGGAGCCGTCCGGCCAGCTCCCTAACGCGTTTCTCGCTCAAGCATTTTAACTTCGCTAGGGGGATACGATGTGAGTAGGCTCTACCAAGAATAAGTCCAGGCTGCGCACATGCTCGATTCAGGTGTAGAATTTTTCCGCCCGCACGAGTAGGAAAACGAGGAGAAAAATATGAACAATCCAGCTCGCCGAATCTTTGAAGAACTTTGGAACGACAAGAATCGCGGCGTCATTGACGAAGTGATGTCGCCTGATTACGTCCATCATGATCCGCAGGCCGCAGACATCCCTCCCGGAATTGAGGGATACAAACAGTTCGTCGATCGTTACATGAATGCCTTTCCGGATGTGCACATAACTGTGGAAGATGAAATCGACGCCGGCGACACGGTTGTTATCCGGTGGACGGTGACCGGCACCCATCGTGGCGAATTGCCTGGGCTTCCGCCAACCGGGAAAAATATTTCACTTACCGGCATCTCGATTGCTCGTTTGCGCGACGGCAAGTTCGTCGAGAGCTGGAACAACTGGGATGCTCTCGGCATGATGCAGCAATTGTCTTCGGATTCGGCAACGGGCAAAGCCGCGTAGGCAGCCGCTCTTGCGGGGGATTCGGGCAGCCAGGGATTGGCACGGCTGAAAAGGTTGCGGACAAACTGCAGATTCCTCGCTGTCCTCAGCGCGCAAGCGCGCCCGCGGACCGCTCGGAATGACAATTTGAAAGGACTTGTGGCACCCTTCGACTTCGCTTAGGGCAGGCTCTGTCGCAAGAAAAGCGATAAGGGCGGGGCACCTCGTTTCGGAAACTTCGTTTCCTCAAACGGGTTATGTTAGGTCATGACGTTCCTGCGGCTCGCGCTGTTGTCGCTATTTTTTCTTTGCGTCTCTTCAGTCGCACAGCAAGCCCATTCGACTCCTTCCGGCTACGCCGTCAGTCCCTCAGGGCAGGCTCCTTCCACCGATGCTGTGAGTCGCTCAGGGCACCCCACGTCGGGCACTCCGCCAGCGCCGTCCCACGCTCTCGACCTTACGCCCGATGCAAATGGTTCGTTGTCGCAGGCGCAGATGCAGGCGTTGTTTCGCGTGGTGGCGGAGAAAGACATCGAGAACGACAAACGGCAGCGCGATTACACATACATCGAGCGGCAGGTGCAAAACTCGGTGAACGGCAAGGGAAAAATTAAATCGAGTGAAGTGAATACCTACGAGGTCCTGGAAATCTACGGCGAGCAGGTCGAGCGGTTGATTGAAAAGAACGATAAACCGCTTTCGCAAAAAGATGCGGCCAAGGAAGAGCAAAAGATCCAGAAGATCATTGACAAGCGCAAGAACGAGTCAGCAGGCGAGCGCAAGAAACGTGAAGAACACGAGGAGAAAGACCGGGAGGACGGGCGCAAGTTCGTAACCGAGGTTGCCGACGCTTACAACTTTAGGCTGGTTGGGACCGAACTTGTGGGCGGACGGGAGGCGTGGGTGATCGATGGCGAGCCGCGTCCGGGGTTTGTGCCGCATATTAAAGAGGGCAAGTTTCTTTCCAAGTTTCGCGGCCGGGTGTGGGTCGATAAATCCGATCTGCAGCTGGCGAAGATGGATGTGGAATGTCTGGATACGATTTCGTGGGGCTTGTTTCTGGCGCGCTTCCACAAAGGTTCGCGGCTGATGCTGGAGCAGACACGGGTGAATGACGAAGTCTGGCTGCCGGCGCATGTGACGGCGAAGATCGATGTGCGGGTTGGGCTGATTAAGAATTTTGACGTGGACCTCGACCAGAGCTTCCGCGATTACAAAAAGTTTCGGAGCTCGTCGAAGGTGGTGGTGGGCGGAGAGGTGAAGGAATAGTGGTCAGACGGACAGCCATACGGGCTAAGAGTCAAAATCCCCACCCTACGAAAACCGCGCAGGGTGGGGCACCCTCGACGGTCTCTACGAATTCCGTTGGCGGAGGCGATCGAGCGTCAACGGGTCGAATTCGCCTCCGAAATATTTTTGCAGGGCGTCGGTGAAAATCTGATTCTCCGACGCAACCTTGGCGAACAATGTCATTGACGATCGAAACTTCATGGCGTCGATTTCGCCGAAGATGTCGTCGGCGGAACGGCCTTCGACGGCATTCACCAGTTGAGTGCATTGCTTAAGACGCGGGCCAAGCACTGGATGCTGCAAATAGGCTGCGGCTTCCTGGACGGAAGCGATCCCGAAGAATTTGGATTGAGAAGTGCGCCCGAGGTTTTTGAGCTGGGGGAAAATAAACCACATCCAATGCCCGCGTTTGCTGCCACGTTTGAGTTCCGCGATGACTTCGGCAAAGACGGGTTGCTGGGCATCGACAAAGCGTTGCAGATTGTAGGGATCGTCCATTGCCACGCACCATCAAAGTGTGCCGGCGCTATGCGAATCTGACCTTTGCGTCCGCGGCATTCTTGGTCAAGTGAATGCTTTCGATGAATCGGACTTTGCCGGTCATCAGGGTCAGAACGATTGACGAGGTTCGCGTGCCTTCACCGAAGAAACGCACGCCCTTGAGTAATGCGCCATCGGTAACGCCAGTGGCTGCAAAGATCAGCTGATTTCCCGGTGCAAGGTCCTCAGCGCGGTAGATTCTGTTCTTGTCGCGAATGCCCATGCGCGCAATGCGCTCTTCGAGTTCGGGCTTATTGATTACCAGCCGCCCAAGCATATAACCGTTCAGGCAGCGGATTGCCGCTGCAGTGATCACTCCTTCAGGCGCGCCGCCCGTTCCCATCACGGCGTGAACGCCAGTGCCGATCACGGCCGCAGCGATTCCGGCGGAAAGATCGCCGTCGCTGATTAATCGAATACGCGCACCTGCGGCGCGAATGTCATGAATTAACTTTTCGTGGCGCGGACGGTCGAGCACAACCACGGTGACGTCCTGGACGTTGCGTTCCATGCAGCGTGCGATGTTTTTCAGGTTCTCGGCAACCGGAGCCTCGAGGTCCACCGCCGCTTTGCAAGACGGTCCGACGACGATTTTTTCCATGTAGCAGTCGGGCGCATGCAAAAGGCCGCCTGAATCGGAGGCCGCCAGAACCGTGATCGCGCCCGCTGCGCCGGTTGCACACAGGTTGGTGCCCTCGAGCGGATCGACCGCGATGTCAACCTCGGGAACGTCCATGCCGTCGGGGAACTCGGCGCCAACTTTTTCGCCGATGTAGAGCATGGGGGCTTCGTCACGTTCACCTTCGCCGATCACAATGCGGCCGCGCATGGGAATGGAGTCCATGGTGTGCCGCATGGATTCGACGGCTACTTTGTCAGAAAGCTCACCTTCTCCGCGGCCCATGGTGCGAGCTGAGGCTATAGCGGCGTTCTCGACTACGCGGATAAATTTCGGCGCGAGATCGCTCTCAATGTTCTGGCCAAAACTGCGAGCCTTGGTTTCAGTCTTGACGGATTCCGTCTTGACGTCGGTAGCCATGTGACCTCCATGTTCTTGCAGAGCGCAACTCTGGTGCGCAATCGGCGACCTGCGACTATAGCGCGATCAGATGCGTAAGAGGAAGATGGGGTGGCCGACCAATCGGTCGGGAACTCCGCTCAAGGTTTGTAGTCCTACTGAATCGCGGGTGGCGAAAAGGTCATAGTCGAAGGCATGAGAAACACCATTGAGCACCCGCTGTAGGGGAAACAATTTACCATACCGGTGCGAGCCAGCCGAGCCGAACTATCGTCGGGGAACGCGAATTTATAATTCGTACGCATGAGAGCCTTCTCGGCTGACCGCAGTGATTCGGCCCCAGAAACAAATTTCACTTCGATTTTCTTGCCCGGTCCGAGCAGAACATAAAATGTCGCCGACGCGGTGCCGCTAACGAGCCTGGGCAATTCAAATGTGCGCATCTGGTTCATTTCAGTGACTGCTTTGGCTGGATCGGGTTTCCCACCTAGTCGTTTCAAATCGTTATCGATACTGGAACCACTGTCCATTCCAGAAGACGCCGGTCGCAGCCCGACTCTAAGAGGAATTGCGGAATGCGCAAGCTGGTACAGGTGAAGAGCAGCGACCTTCCTGCCTTGCTTTTCGTACACCCTTCCCAAATGATCACCGACGACCGCGCTTTGTGACACTTCCCAGGAAGCCGTCAAATACTTGGTGGCTGATTCAAGATCATTCAGTTGGTAGAAAACCCAGCCCAACGTGTCCCAAAAAGTTGCCAGGGTTTGAGCGTGAGCAAGGTCAGGAGGTCCGAGTTGAGCGATTTCTATTTTGGCGGCCTCGGCCTCCTCCTGCTTCACTGCCCGTTCTGAATATTCTTTGGCGGTGTCGAGAGCGGATTTCTTTTCTGCCAGTTCATAGGCGACATTGTTGAGCATGGGCGGGCCCGGATCCAGTTTGACTGCCTGCTGGAAGGCGGCCTGCGCCTTTTCTGCTTGACCGGCATTCAGACAGGCGATGCCCAGGCTCATCTGCAACCCTACCTGGTCGGGAGAAATTCGGGTGGCGGATTCGAAGGGTGCGATTGCCTCTCGATAGCGCTTCGCAGAGAGCAGCGACATGCCCAGATTTGCATATCCGTCCGGCTTCTCAGGAGCTATCTTGATCAATTGCTGCCAAATCGCGATCGCCTCGTCGCTGCGTTGCAACATAGAGAGCGTAGAACCCAAGGCTTTATAACTGACGGGCTGCTCCGGGTCTATTTCGACGGCCTTCTTGTAGGCTTGGATTGCGAGATCGTTTTGCCCAGAAGCTTTATAGATCTCTCCCAGCCATAGCCATGACCGGATGAACTTGGGGTCTGCATCCACGGCCTTCTTTAACGACGCGATCTCGGCAGCCATGTCATGACGCTGGTACTGTTCGCGTGCATCGTCATACAATCGCGAGGCTTCAGCATTTTCGCTGTAGGGCAGGTTCCAGATTTCGTCCTGGTATAAAAAAAGGTTAGCGGCCGACCTGGTGCTCGACAAAGACGTGTAGGTGCCATAGTCATCTTCAACGGCTTTGCGAAAGGACTTGTACTGTTCATATTCACTTGGCGGAATCTCTTGAAGCTTTACGGTAAGGATTCGATCGGAAGTGAACACACCGCCAGACAAGGAATAAGTCGCGTCGTAGTCCGCAAAGTCTCTCTTGATGTGAACCGCCTTGGGCAGCACGGCGGAGTAGCCCTTGGGCAGTTCCAGAGTCGCATGAAAGTCAATCTCCCCGGGAGACCCCAGCCAGATAGGTACTGTGGGAGTGATCTCATCATCCACCGCAGGCAGGGTTATCGGCGGGACGGGCGGCGTGATTCGCCGATTACTCCAGTCAGAGTAGTCCTTGCGTTTGTAGCTGTAGCTGAAACGGAAGGGCTCGGAAGTGCTTTCCGGAGCTGTGGCGTCAACGTCGCTGACATCCCCGGCGAATCCCAAGCCGTAAGAAACCCGTTGAATCAAATCTTTCCATCTGGACACCGGAACCATGCGAAAAGCCGTACGAAAAAGGATCTCTGTGTCTCCCCGGTCCGTATTTTGGGCTTTCCCCTCCAGGATCCCGGCGTCATTAAGTTTGGCGTCCATTTCAAACTTCTGCAAGGTTGGAAACGGGTCATTGACGATGGTGCTCATTAAGGCAGCAGGCTTGTCATCGGCTATCACCAGGGCATGCTTATCGCGAAGCGGAGGTATAAGAATGCCGAAGGGCGCAACTTCAGTGGTTGTGTCGAGCCACAAGATGCCCGTTTTTTGCGGTATTGCGGTAATCATGTGATTGAACTGACCGGGCGATGGAACGTCCTCATCAACATCGTGGGTGGTGCTGATCAGCGCGGGATAGGCTTTTATTCCTACCGCGGCCAGCAGCGAAGCGAATAGCGTGTGCTTGTCCTTGCAGTCGCCGTATTGATTCGCCAGCACTTCGGCGGCGGTGTGGGGTTGATAGCGGCCGATCCCGAAGGAAATCCCGATGTACCTAAACTTGGTCGATACGAAATCGTAAATCGCGCGAATTTTTGAATCATCATCGGAGAGCCCTTTGGTCAGCTCAGTTGCCTTCGCCTTAATTTCCGGCGTGGGCTGTACGCGGTCATTTTCCAATGTTTGAAACCAGTGAGCCAGTGCATCCCAGTTCTGAAAGGTGCTGAGTTCAATTTCTGGATTAGGCGCTCTGCCGCGCACTTGTTGCCAAGTCCGCTCCTGCAGTTCTTGTTTTTGCTGTTTGTCGTCCTTGTTCTCGAGATTTGAACTTGCCCAAGCGTACAAATCGTACTGGCCCGAATGTGAGATGACGGGCTGCGCCTTTGAAGATTTCAGTTTGACGGCGCGTCCATGCGGCAGGGTGATTTCGAGTTTTTCCTGCAGCACAATGGCATCGTGCTCAAAGTTGTAATCAAGCCAAAACTGTCCCGGGACAAGAGGCTTGTCATGCTGCCAGTGAGCTTGATATTCGAGCACGGCGCCCACGCCCAGGCCCTTTACTGCTACTTGCATTTCATGTGCGTCCGAATAAAAGGGCGCTTCACGCGTGATGTCAGCGGGCATGTCCTGGAAGGTTTCAGAAGGAGTGGTGACGACGGTGCGATCCGGTTTGGTTACGCGAACGTAATCGACCGCGAAGGTCTCGGAAGAATTCTGGAACGCAAACTTAATCACACTGAAGTGCTCTACCCCAGCGTCCGACTGAATTCGCACCCGCGCTCGCATTTCACGGGTGTAGCTGCCATCGTTATCGAACTTGAAGTTGTCGGCGGACTGCTCCGTGATGAAGGCTTCCTTGGAATAATCCAGCGCCGCGGTTTTCGAGGACTGCGCACTTAAACCATAGGGAATTGCGAAATAGAAGAATGCCAGCAAGGTGAAAACACCCGGTTTGTCCATTGGACAATGTGTTTAGCTTTGTTTTCCAAAAAAGGCAAGGAGAATTGGTGATCGCGGCGTGCTCTCTTCGATGCGCAGCAATTTTGCGCGAATCCGGCGCTGTCTTACTAATCGCGATGGTAAAATTTGTGGTGGATCTTGTGGGGCTATAGCTCAGCTGGGAGAGCGCATCGTTCGCAACGATGAGGTCGTCGGTTCGATCCCGACTAGCTCCACCAAATTCTGCTCATCGATTGAGGTGGGCTTCTGTCTTAATTGGCTTCAATTCCGCTGGTTGAGCTTTTCAACGGTGCAGCGTAAACTTTGAATACCCACGCAGATTCAGCCTGATATGCGTGTTTCCAACCTGTCGGGGAGTGGCTCAGCCTGGTAGAGCACCTGGTTCGGGACCAGGGGGTCGGAGGTTCAAATCCTCTCTCCCCGACCAATTAAAAACAAAGCCAGTTACGCGGGTTTCACTCCAGGCCGGAATACTAAGCCAGGGGGTCAATCCGCGCAAGGATTTTTAGAGGTTAACTGCCGTGCTGTTCGGCGGCTTCATCAAGCGACGTGATGGACGCCTGAGGCTTCTTTGCCTGGACGGCGTAAATGTCCGCAACAAGAATCTCAGCACCATTACCCAACCGCGTAGTGCCGCGTCTTCCCGTGCGGATAAGTTTTCCGATGCGGAGAAGTTCGCTGCAAATCGGGTGACCCGTTTGGGTCATGATGTCCATCGGTAAATAGACATCTTCACGGATGGCCCCATTAGGACCTATCTCAAGAAAACGCTCATAAACTTTCATCATGAGCGCCTGTTTGCGCTCTTTGGTGGGCATTGCTTCAAGCGAGAACTCATTGTTCCGGCTACGGTTGCCGGTGATGTTCGGGTGCGGCGTAAAATCCTTCAACTCGGCCATGACTGGAAATCCCTTCGCGAAGAGGACAGTTTGACAACACTATCCCATACGAGCAGTGTACCATGCCCTATGTGAATAGTCAACCGGGTAACCTATTGGCTTCAAAGCGAAAAATCTTGGTCTAAGTGTGCTCACAATCGTGATCTGAAGCCCGTGGGCGTGTTGCTCAAAATGGCCGCTGGGGTAGCATGGGTCAAAATGTGGCTTTCGCCTTCCCTTCGCCAAAATGAGATTTATTTTCATGTGGCAAACTAAAACATTTGCGGAGGTCTTAGAAGGACTTGCCCTCAAGATTTTGACCGGCCTCCCTCTGCTCACGTGCCAGTGCATCACGCCCCTTGCGCCTTGCTTCCTCTGCCGTCGGTGCCACAGCTATCAGCCGGTCCCCGTTGTATGCTGCCCACACGGTACGCCCATTGACGCTGATGTCTGAGCCATACGGCACGCTGTCAGCCGGGACCTTGCGGACTATCGGCCCACGCTGTGGCTGCATGCGCGTGTGAACCTTGTTGCTCCACCTATCCCGTCCGGCCATTACTTTACCCTTCCCTGTGCGCGTCGCGTGTCCGCCGCCGCATACCTTTCTTTTAACCCACAACGTTTTAGTTTCTTTTTACAGCACACCACACCCCTTAAGGGTGTGAGTGTGTGCTTACTACTACGTAGTACCCCAACGGACACTAACGTATTAACGCTTTGTTTTCAGCACCCACGTGTTTCAGTGGTGCTATGTCACACTGGAGCTGCTATACCCCATTAGAGCTTTCATCATGGATGACAGCGGACATCCACTCGGGCCGGGGCATGAAGCCTACCGCAATCAAGAGCTTTCCAATCATGCGTTCACAGCGCCGCCCATCGCGGTCCTTTATGACCACGTAGTCCACGCACATTCCCTTAAACCAGCGACGGCGTGGTTTGAGCCAATCAGTGGGTCTTGCCCGGCCAACCGCTCTGACGCGGCCATGCGAGGAAATTTCGTATTCGGGATAGTCGCTGAGACATCGCCAACCCTCTGCACTTTTCGACACGCGCCGTGCCGGTTTCAAAACGCCTCTCGGCTTGGCCTTAGGTGCTGGAGCGGCGGGGTTTTCCTGCTGGTCCTCAGCCCATTCCAAGAGCGCGGTACGGCGTTCTCGTCCAAGTTCACGGTCAAGCTGCTCAAAGATCGGGTCAGCCTCCGCGTCTTTGTCTTCCATAATGAGCGCGTGCCATTTCGCTGCTCTCTCAATCTGTGACTCTGTCCAATTCGGTGCCATGACCTAATTTCCTCTCTTACGAAGTGCTTTCTTCGCGCTGTGTTGCGTTCTGGCGCGTCCGCCAAAAACGTGGCTACCCTCGCATGGGGTATTTCTGCACGGTCATCTATTCATCTTTCGCACGTGCGATTCAAAACTCTTATGGAACGTGTCCGCGTGCTTGTCCAGCATCCCCTTCACGCTCGCGCCGTCAATCGCCTGGACGTGATACGTGGGCCGGAAGTGGACCTGCACGGGCTTTGCGGAGCTGGCATCAGGGTCCACGGCGCGGTTTAGGTTCTCCGTCATCTTCTTAGGGAGTACCGTTTCGCCCGGCTCTAACTTGGCGTCCACTACGTCCCCAATTCCCACGCCCGGCACTAATCCGCCGCCCTGGAAGGCCATCACGGATGCAAACGCTAAAGCCCCGAGCATGGGAGGCATCACAATGTTGGCCGGGAATGGGAAATGCGTACCGGCTAAGAAAAACTTACGAGCAGCGGCGGCGGCTTCCTTCTCTTTTCCGAAGTCCAGTGCCAGAGCGGACTTGATGGCCGTTTCCAACATGCCGCTCGCTACTTGGTCACCAAGGGTGTTCATCATGGACGCGAAGGACTGATGCCGCATGAGGACTGAAGCGAATCCGTGCGCGAATTCGCCCTCCATGCGAATCATTGAGCCGGTTAGCTTGGCGTATTGTTGCTGTGCCCCTTGGTCCTGAATCTGCTGGAGTTTATTTTGGTGCGCCCGCTCCAGCTCTTCCTCTTTGTCCTCCAGGGCTTTTTTCTTATTCATGTAGTCCTGGTCATGTTCGTTCAGCGCCGCGATTTCCTTTTGATAGGCTTGCTGTTGCAATTGGTACTCTTCGTTGGCAAGCTGCATCTCGGCGGCTGTTTTTTCCTGCCCTGTCATAAGCGCTTGGGCAATGCGCGTGTTACCTTTCTCACGTTCTGCAGCGATTTCCAGCTCGCCCATTCTTAGCGTGTGCTCCGCTCCCTCTTTCCCGGCATCGGCCTTTAACTTCGCTTCCTCATCCGTCATCTGGCGTGCGGTATTCACGCGTTCCGTGAGCAGCTCTTTGTAATACCCGGTTTCCTGCAGCCCCTTGGCGTTCTCATCCTTGATAGCCGCGTCAATCGCGTTGAGCCGCGCTTGTGAGCCTTTGTCTGTGGCCGCTATCTTTTCGCGCTCGGCTTGCTGGATGCGGTCCACGGCCTCCCGGTAATGCTCTTCGTCCATCTTGTCTTGTGCGTCCAGCTCGCGCTTGTAGCTTTCAGCTTGGGCGCGGGCTACCTTGTCATCATCGGCGTCCACTTGGTTGTTAGTGGTCTGAGTGGCGTTACCGCTTTCAAGTGTTTTGAGGTCTGCAATCTTCTGCTGTGCGGCCTCTTGTGAGCGGAGCGTATCAACTAACGTCTGCTGTGCTTCGATTTCCTTTTCAGTGGTCCCGGTCCCGGCCTTGCTCAGCTCCGCGAGTAGTCCCTTGTACTTCTGGAAGTCCTCGTTAGCGGCAGCGGCCCCGTGCCCTTTCTGTCTGCCCTCAAATTGTTTCTGCAGCTCAAGGATGTGCTCTGCGCTTTGGCGCGTGCCCGCGAGTAGGTCTGAGGCTTCCTTGTCCTTCCCCTGTGCTAACAGCAAGTCATACTTCGCCTTAAACTCGTCCAGGGCGTGCTTAGCACCGGCTGAGCCTGACCCTACTTGATACCAGCTCGTCTTGAGCAGCATCATGGTTGCATCGGAGGCTTTGGCTAACTCTTCAAAGGACTGCACTAACTCTTTGAGGCTCTGATGGTCAATGAGCTGGAGTTGCTTTTCCAAGGCGGCCAAGTGGTCCCCGTTTAGCTCATCCGCCCTGATACCGGCCTGGAGCAATTTATCGTCAAGCTGATTCAAGACATTGGCGGTGACTACGCCAAAGTGCTCTTGTGACGCGGTTAGCTTTTCGCCTTCCTCTTTAACTTTGGCGAGGTGCTCAATTAACAGCGTAGCGCCCACGATGATGGCGAGGAAGGGGAAGGCCGCTTCCATTGCTGCACCAATCGGTCCAATGCTGGAGATGAAAGTGGTAAGAGCACGCGGGAGGTGTACTCCAAACTCTTCCCCCAATAACATGACGCCGTGCCGGGCCTCGCCCATGTTAGCGCCCACGTCCCGGCCCATCTCGCCCGCGCCTTGCTTGATGTCGTTGAACGACCCACGGGCAGACTTGGCCGCATCCGCCATACCTGACTGGAAGGTAGCGGTCTTGGTCTGCAAGTCAACGGAGAGTACCCATACTGGCTGTGCCATAACGCGAAAACCTTTCGTAAGAAAAATTCCCGGCTCTAACTGCCCTCCCCAAGGGCAGGAAAGAGCCGGGCGTGCTGCTGCAAGTGTCAGATTTATCCGCTCACGAAGGATGGCGTGAGCGGCCCGTCTGACGGCGGGTCCAAACGTTTAAGCGCCGGTTGCCAGCTTCAGCGCCTTCAGTGCTTCCGAGCGGCGGACACGTCCATCAGTCCGGCGATACGCAAGCAATTGCGTGATGCCTTCGACAGCTTTGGGCTGATCGAGGACCTTCACGTTAATTCCGCTGCCTCCACGGTCACCAATGACGTACCCGCGTTTGAAGGAACCAAACACGATTGGCTTGTCTTGGTCTGTGGAACCATCCGGCATACTCTGAGAAAACGACACAGGGTAGCCAAGCAAGTAGTCCTTCCCGTTCTCACGGGTCCAGACCGGCTCAAACAGGTTGGCCTGACGCTGCAGCTTGCGGATGAAGAGGCCGGTAGCACGCTGCATCAAGAATGCGGCGTCCGTGTGATACAGCCCGTTCAAGGTAGCTACGAGGTCATAGATGGAATCCAGGGTAATGACGCCTTGCACAGCATGAGCGCCGGTAACCGTGGTCCCCACGTCACAGCCGGTGAGCACGCCTTCCGGCTCGCCTGACCCGCTACCGTGGATGAATTTAGGCTCTTCGTATTCCAGGACCGCATTGATGATGTCATCGGTTGCGAATGCCTGGAAGAATGTGATGTCCTGCAGACTTTCCCAAGACACGTCCAGAACGTCCCCGGCCATGAAAGCCGAGAGAGTCTTCTGTGCGAGCGTTGGGGCAGTTCCGCCAAACACGTTAGAGCCGGAGCCGGTGCCTTCTGCTTTCGCTGCAGCCGTGCCCTTCGTGGCTTTAATCGGCATCTTCACGTCCATGCTGGTAGGCAGCACGGTTGCGAGTTGCCGAATGGACATTTCCTGTGGAGCGAGCGGGACAATCTGTTGGTCCACAACTGACGGGACTGCATAGCCGCCCGCTGGATTGCTGCCTTCGTACAGAGCAGCGCTGGTCTTACGGCCTCCGCTGACGATGTGCTGAAAGAAGTCGGACACGTATTCAGCAGAGAGTGTTTTAGGTTGAGGTTTGGTGACTACCGCGCCGTTTGTGTTTTCATTTCCAGGAATGAGCTTGCCATCCGTCACGAACTGGCGAATAGTGCTCATCTTTTCCCGCGCTGCAATTTGAGGGGTAAGACGGCTGACCGTCGCCATGTTCGATTCAAAGACCCGAGTCTCTTCGACGGTCAAGTCCCGGCTTTGCCGCTCTGCAGCACTTACCATGCTTTCGGCAGTCTGGAGCGCTGCCTCGCGTTCTTTCTTCATTGAAAACAAATCCATAAATAATTTCCATTTCGTTTAGGGTCACAGGGACCAATTTTTTTTCTCGCGCCTAACGTCCCCGTACTGAGGCAGCTAACGCGAAGACCCGGCCCTTTTTAACCGGGCAGCACTTGAAACTTGAAAGGGGCGGAGATGACATGGACACCTAACCGCCCCAGGCCGGGCTAAGCCCTGCCTAACTTGGGCGCTCATCAGGGAGCGCGAATAAATTAGCCAACCAATCCACGGCATCCCCACGTGGCGATTGTTCCGCCTTGATCTTTGTGGCTATGCGGCGGGCGTATGTGGCCGAGGCAAGAATCATCACGGGCGTGGCTCCCCAGCTCGCGCACTTGCACTGTGCTTGCCCGTCCAGCATCACGAAGATGCCCGCAAAGGGAAGGCCGGAGGATTTAGCTAATTGGAGGTACGCGGCGTGCTCTTGCTCTGACGTTTCGTCAACGAAAAATAGAAGGTACTTTTCGTCTTGTCCGAGCACTACCGCCGCGTCGGTCCCGTCAACAATCAGCTTTTGCATTTCCGTGGTCAGCATTGTTGTTCTCCGTCATGCGACCCGGTAAAATACATACGGGCCGAATTTGTGAATCTCCAGAAGGTTCCGGTTTTGGCTACCCGGCTCTGGAGGGCTGCAACCCTCTGGAGCCTTCGTCTTTCCGATCTAGTTCGCTACCTTTTTGAATCCGCCTTTGAGCAATTGGTCCCGCGCCGCTATCAGCCGTGCTGCAGCATCGTGCGCCTCAGTGAACGGAACGCCGAAAGCTACCCATGCTTGCTTTGCATCCGCGTTCTTTTCCGCCTTGCGGTCATGTTGCTCAAAAAGCATCCCGAGGAATACCGGCTTGTCCAGTAAGAGAATCTTTTCGCAAAATGCGCCTACGTCTGCGGGCTTGGTCGGTAGGACCTCGGTTTGGGCGAGCACGTGTTCTTTGCCCTTGGTTTTCGGTTGGTAATACACGATGGCCGCTTTGACATCCTGGGGGTCTAAACCCACCCCTTCCATTTCCTGCATAAACCGGGTGAATACATTCATCATGTGGCCGATAGCCTCCATAGGGGCGAGGTCACGTTGTCCCTGCTTGCGAGGAAGCGATGATTTGAACCTCCGCCGCGCTACTTGAGCGGGCGTCATCATCTTGTCCAGCGGATTCTTCGATTGGACCGGCTCATCTCTGTGTTGTGCCGCTTTCGTCATCATGTTTACACTTTACACCTTTGGTATCGCTTGTCAAATGCAGTTCCACTTATGCCTAAGTGGACTCACAGCCTAAGATGCAGGATGGGCAGCTCCGGGATGCACTTTCTTTGTTGTCCGCTTAACGCGTCCCCGTAGCGTGTCACCCGCACATTTTTTTTCGGGGCTTGCAGGTTACCTCCCGTGGCGAGCGGCCCGATTGATGAATGAGCAAGTTAGCGCCGGGGCGGTACTTCTTAAAGTGACAAGCTATCTTGCGTGATTCCTAACGTGCCATTGACCCGCGAAAAGCGCGTGCTACTGTGTGCGTGTGGCTCAGGGGAGGGCCGCAACCAATGCTTAGATTTAAACGCGTGGGTGATGAGGTTCGGGTTTATGCGGGGCGGAAACGGGTAGGGACGATTACGGGGCCGGGCCTGAAGAGGATTGTCGGTCGGATGAAGTACATGGAGGCAATGTCCGCATACGCGCTTGGCTTCCGTCACGCTAAAGAGGCATAGAATACTCGCACGTCTTGAGGGGTACGCGGCCCGCTGTGAGTAATTCCGGCGGGCTTTCTCCTTTCATCAAGGTTAAAGGGGAAAGCAGACTACGGCTTCGGTGCGAGACTGGCAGCCTTGCTTTTCTTACGCGGAGGGGTCGTAATCTTTAACCTTTGGGCCATGCCGGGCAGCACGTACACCGCATTAAGCAAATTTTCAACAATGTCCATGACTGCGCTAACCTCGCTTGGCCCCGGAGCGTGCCCTCGGTGCGCAGCGGCATTTCCGACATCCAGAGCGGCTTCGAGGACCTCTACATTTTGTGCACCAACAAAGCCCGCGTCCTGAAGTTTCTTAAGTTTCTGCTTGAACGTCCCCACGTCCCCGACCTTTTCGACTAATAGAAGATCGAGTAAGGTTCGCGCCCCCATCATTGGAAGGCTCAAATTATTTGCGTCAAGCGAGTGGTACACCTCCTTCAAAACAGCCCTCAATTGGTGAGGAATCCTAAACGACCACCGTGGAAGGTGACGCGAGGCAGGAGGCGGAAAAAATTGAATGTCCGCATCAGGTTCTTCCGACCATTCGTGAGTACGCCGGAGCACAGCTTCGCCACAGCCACAGCACTGGACAAGATCGAATGTGGTTTTCCACGAGATTTCACCCATCTGGTCATCCCACTCACTACCTTCATCAACGGCTGTACCGGTGGTCCGGTGTAACGTTTTTTGCCGACAGCGGTTGCAATGAATGCGCTCCAGATGATCTTCAGCGTTCATAATTGCAGCATGGTGCTAAGATGGTTTGCGAAGCACTCAATAAGAGCGGCTTACCACGGCCCGGCGTCAGCTTCTCCCGCTAAAGAGCTACTGACTGTCGGGCCTTCGTGTTATCGCCAGCGGCCACGGTAAGCACACGCGGTAGCGTCTGGCTAATGGCCCTTCTCACAGCATCACATCCTTTCAGCACATTCCACCATTTCAGGCGGAAGCCTCAGCCGCCGTTGCTTCGCTGTCATCCTTCTCAGCGGAGCCGTTCTGTTTACGCTCTTCCTTCGTGCGCTTGGCGAGGACAGCTTGGTCATACCAGGCGAGAAGGCCGAACGTGTTATTCGGCAGCTTGTGAAATTTCGTGTTGTTCTTTGCGAGCGAGATTGCAAGCATACGGAGCAGGTCTTTCTCTTTCCAGCCTGTCGCGTCGAAATCGAAACCGCCATCCGCGAGGCCGCGCATGATCTCTTCAGCGGGACACGCTTGCTTTCGGCGCTCCAGGTATTCCTGTGCCGCCGTTGCCAGCGGCTTGCCGTAGTATTGGTCCGGGCGAACGGCTCCGACCTGCTCCACCGAAACATCTGTGTAGAGCGGGTCCAAGCCCATGCGCTTGCGAAGTGCGTTAATCGTCTTTTTTGTGTCGGACGCCTCTTGTAGTTGCTGCTCAAGGTGAGCCTGCAACTCTTCGATTGCGCCGGTTAGTTTGTCGCTCATGGGAACGCCACCTCTGATTGAGGAATGTACCACGAGTCGGCTGTTAATTCTCAAGAAAATTGCTGGTACGAAGTTTTCTGCCCCAAGATGGGACTTTGATTTACATGCTCATCCGCTCCTCTCCGCGCTTAGTGCGGCGACGGCAGAATGAGGCTAAAACTGATGCGCTCGTATCGTATTGCATACACATAAGTTATGTGTTGATAAATTGAGTGTCCGCCTCATCTTGCTATCGCCGCATTCGGAGCGGAGCGGAGCAGATGAGCATTTAGGCTTGACAAGCGTGTCATTAAAAATTCCAGAGTGTTGACAACTTTTCCACAGGCACGCCGTTATTTCCACCGTAACTTTGCCTTACCTTCGCCTCGTTTATCGGGCAGAAAGCAGGCTCACCCGCTCATGCACGGCCTGGAGGTCCGCCGTTACAAGGTTTGCATACCGGCGCGTCATCTCAAGCGTTGAATGCCCGAGGACCTTCTGCAGATGGAACACGGACCCGCCGCGCCGGAGATAGTTGACGGCGAAGGTGTGCCGGAATGCGTGCAGCGTGCGGGCCGGTGCTGTGAATCCAAGGCGCTTGCAAAGCAGTTTCACATCCCGCAAGACATTCCTACGGCCCAATTTCGTTTGCGTGCGATTTGCGAAGAGCAGACAGTCCGGCGTGCGGTTGGCTTCCTTGCAGTAGCGGAACATTACACGGCGCAACTCAAAAGAGAAGGGAACTACACGCTGCTTGCGTCCCTTCCCGTCCAGAGTGACGAGCAGATTTTCAAAGTCAATCTCCCGCACGCGCAAACCGAGGGCTTCAGAGATGCGGCATCCCGTGTCCAGCAGAAAGAGGCACAGCAGATGCAACCGCCGTTGGTATTTTCCTTTGGGCTTCCACGCGGTCAGCAATCGGACTTGCGGTCCGCTGAATGTAGGGAGCACAAGGTCCGGCGTTTTGAGGTGAGCGATTTTCGGGTGACGGCATCCACTACCGCACTTTGAATCTGACCCCACGTGGACCCAATGCGCGTAGGAGTTGAGCGCCTGGATAACGGAATTGCAGCCGGTTGGCTTCAGCCCTTTGGAGCGCATCCGAATCACGGCGTCTTTCAAATCCTCTTGCGCCGGTGACGGAGTGCCGAGCCACTTCAGACTATTTCTGTACCAATCAATTGTTGCCGGGGAGACGTTGGCGAGGTATTGACGTTCGCGGATGAACTGCTCATAACGCGCTTCCATGATTTTCCACCCAGGTATTCAAATTTGGAGGAAAACCGCGTAAACATTGGGTTTTGGCTCAGCCTGGTAGAGCACCTGGTTCGGGACCAGGGGGTCGGAGGTTCAAATCCTCTCTCCCCGACCATAACTTCAATCCCGTCATTGAATTAGCGAGCTTCCCTTTCCCCAATTTTCGGGCACTTGAGTCAACTTGGGTCGATTAAGCATTTCCTCGACTTTTTCGACCGCCTTCCGAGCATCCGCCGGGATCGAATGCAAGTAAACTTCGCGGGTGATCTCTGACGACGAATGCCCGAGAAGCGCTTGCACCGTACCGAGTGGTGTACCGACTGCATCGAGCAGCGTCGCGTTCGCGTGGCGCAACCAGTGCCAGCTCACGCCCTCCACTCCTAGCTTCTTGCAAGTGGCTTTGAGCTGTCGCCGGCTTAGATTGTGCCTATCGAACGGGCCACCCTGACGAGCTGCGAAGACCAGAGCTTCCGCATTCGTAACAGCGGGTTTGCGTGCTGTCAGAATTCGGATCGCTACCGGCCCGAGCGGGACTGACCGCTGACTGCGTTGAGTCTTCGGCGTGTCAAAGTGGCCGTCGTAAACTGTTTCGGTCACTCGGATGACGCCATGCTCTAGATCGACGTTTCGCCAGCGTACAGCCAGCAACTCGCCGATCCGCAAGCCTGTCAGCACTAGCAGCCACGCCAGTGAATGCGAAGGCTCTGGCAAAGCATTAAGCAATTCCCGAATTTTCTCGGGAGCGATTTCAGCTTTCTGCTTCATCAGACCACGGCGCGGAAATCGAGTCTTCCGTATGCCTTCCATTCTCGATGTGGCATTTCGGGGGGAGCTTCTGGATAAAGAGGCGATGGCGATGGTGACAGAGGCATGAGTACGGTTGCGAAGGATATTACAATTGAGCTCCCTTAAACAAGTTTTTTGAGCCAAAAAATTCGATTTGATGCATATTGAATACATGGCTGTAGCATGAACAAAGAACTCATCCTGCGTATCGTAAGAAGCTTCCGCTCTAGAGACGAGAGGACATTCACATCGAGCGTGAGACAACTCATCCACTCGGAGCGAAAACAAGGTCATACCAAAGTGGCAGATGAGCTGCAAAGACTGCTCATGAGCGCTATAAGTTCCCAGCCTGGGCGTGAAACCGGTGAGAAAGCAATAGCCGAGGCGGTACCGCGAAGCAAAGCTGAAGGGATCCCGTTGATTGACGTCCGACGGCCCACCAAGTCTCTAGATGACATCGTTTTGCGAGATGAGACCAATTCGCGCGTTAACAGATTTCTTCACGAGTTCGCGAAGCGCGAAGTGCTAGCACGATACGGACTGTGTCCCAAACTCAAGTTACTTTTCTTTGGCCCGCCGGGCAACGGAAAAACTCTCTGTGCTGAAATCATAGCTGCCGAGATGCAGCTTCCGCTGCTCTACGTTCGCTTCGATAGCCTGATCGGCTCCTATTTGGGGGAAACTGCCTCCAATCTGAGGCGGGTCTTCGACTACGCGAGAGCAGGCGTAGGAGTGCTTTTTTTCGATGAGTTTGACGCTATAGGCAAACATCGTGATGACCGAAATGACGTCGGCGAGTTAAAACGAGTCGTAAACAGTTTCCTTCAGTTACTGGATAACTACGATGGGCGAGGTCCAATTGTTGCTGCGACGAATTACGAAAATATTCTGGACTACGCCCTTTGGCGCCGTTTTGATGACGCTATTTATTTTCCTCAGCCAAACGAACAAGAACTGGAGTTGTATCTCAAGATGCGCCTCAGTGGTTTCAGGCTAGAGGGCTTCAGCGTTCGTGACGCAGCCGCCTGGTGTCTTGGGTGTTCATTCTCTACTGCGAATCGGGTAGTTACAGATTCCATAAAAACGATGGCTCTCGCGGGTGAAATTCTTATAACGAGGGGTACGTTCCGAGACTCCCTTGAGCGCGCTAGGGCAGCTGATCTCCATCGTCTTGAAAGAGCATCGAATCCGAGTGTTTCGCTATAAATGCCGCACATAAGATTGGTTCGATTTCGCGACGAAGAGCGCCACGCCACGGGTCGAAATAAAGAGCTACCTGTTCGCAATCAGGCCCGACACGGAGGCTTACTAAGGCGAGAGCTTAGAGAGGCAGTACGCGAATACGAAACCACGAAAGCTAACCGTCCAGCTGACTTACCCCCTCTTCCCGACAAAATACAGCTCATCCTGAAAACCGCCACAACGCCATCCGGAAAGCCACTACTTGAACGGGAAGCCATTCCTAAGGGTTGGAAATTAGAAATCATAGAGCAGAGACGTGACGGTTCCTTAGTCGCGCTTACTCGCGATACTAACGCTCAATCACTGGATGCCGTGATTAACCATTTCAGACAGGATGATCGCACACGAAGCGGACGTCGTAAGCCAGGGGTGCGGCCGGTGTTCAATTTAGAAGAAGTCACACGGGCTCGAAACCTCGACAAAATGGGGGACGAACTTGCGCTCACAGTCATCGAGCCAGCCGCGAGCTATTTCGTGGATGTTGAAATCGCAGCAGGGCGCGAAGCGGAGGATGGAGAACAGCGCCGCGATGAGTTCAATACCTATTTGCACGAAGGCGGAGCACAAATAGTGGGAAATGGCGCTCGAATTGGCAATGACTATGCTGTGTACCGAGTACGAGCTCCTGGCGTGCTACTCACGGACATGTTGAATTTCCATCCATTCGTCAGCTTTATCGATTTGCCGCCGGTCGTAGAACGAGAGGGTATAGAACTCCTCAATATTCGCGAGCCAAATCTTCCCGATTTCCAAATTCCTCCATTAACCGACCCAGTCGTTACCGTTATTGACGCGGGAATCATCCCACAGCAACCGCTGATTGAGCCTGCAATTCGAAATCAGAGACATCGATCCTTTATCGGCGGTACAACGCTTGACGGAGGTCAAGATGGGCACGGTACTGCAGTCACGAGTATTGTTGCGTTGGGCTCGTTACGAGAAGCGCTACTCGAACCGCGTGATCCGAGTAAGCCGGTTCGTGTCCTTTTGGCCAGGCTCATGAACGACCAAACCTCGATCTCAAATACAACTGTTGCGCACGAGATCCTTCCTTCGATCACAACCTATGCTTTGCAGGAACACAATTCACGCGTCCTGAATCATTCAATTGCTAGCCGTGCTCCATTCAACAAAACGAGAATGTCGGTCTGGGCCGAAACTTTTGATGATCTCATGTTTGATAACGGGGGGCCTGGATTCTTATTCATAGTGTCGAGCGGCAATATTGACGGTCAAATAACGCCAACGCTTGCGCAGGTTGGACAGTGGACGATACAACCGGGACATCCCAACTACATATTGGAAGAACGATGTCGTCTTCGAAATCCGTCGCAAGCGATAAGCGTGATCACGGTAGGCGCTTATGTTCCTACAGCCCGCGCAAATTTCCATTACGCGCAAGCCTTGGGCTACGCACCGATAGCACAAGATAATTCGGCATCACCGTTTACCCGCAGCGGTTTTGGTTTTCTTAACGAAATTAAACCTGAAGTGGTGGAAGAAGGTGGTAACTGGTACATAGATGATGGAGACCGGCTAGTGACAACGAGACCGCAGTACAGCGATGTCGCTGTCGCGAACGCCTTTTACGCAACACAAGGGCGCCTTGTTCGTTTCACAACTGGAACCAGTTACGCGGCGGCAAAGGTATCTCACCTCTGCGGGCGGATCGCCGAAGAGCTTCCCGACGCATCAGTCGATCTAATTAGAGCCCTAGTGGTGGGGAGTGCCATCTGGCCACAACGACTCAACAGCGTGGTAGAGACTGTGCGAATCTTCGGTTACGGGGTACCCAGAGCGGAACGTGCTCTTCGTCCGGGAGGGGAACGTTGCCTCATAATTATTGAGGACGAAATCCGCATCGGACATGCTCAATTCTTCAGGATCCCTTTCCCGACGAACCTATTCGAAGCAAATCCCGAAGTCATGCTCCGCGTCTCAATATGTCTCAGCTATCGACCTCCTGTACGCAAAACAAACGCTAAATATCGCGGCACTATTTTGGAATGGAGTGTTTCGAAGCGAGACGAGACTTTACAGCAGTTTCGCCAAAGGTGTGCAACGAAACGCTCGGACGAAGACGAAGAACAGATTGAAGAACAACCTATAGGAGATTGGAACTGGACGATCGGCAAACGCTTAAGAACACGTGGCACGGCGCAAAAGGACTGGTTTGAGGCAACAGCCGCCGATTTTGCTGACGAACTATATTTGGCAGTGATAGGAAGACGAGGTTGGCTTTCGAAAGAACGACAAGATGAAGGTTTTTCCCAGCGCTATGCAGTAGCTATTTCAATCGAAGTAATGGGAGCCGCGATTCCGATCCACGAAGAGATTGAAGCAAGGGTTCGAATCCAAATCCGTCCGTAGTCCTTCTCAGTCGCCTGGCACATCGGCATAGAGAATGGCAACGAAAAAACTGTCGCGACCTGGAAATCATCTACTCCGATTCGAAAAGTAATCGTTGGATCGAACGTAAACTGGATGGGAAGTGAATGCTCCGCTTGTATCACTGAAGTTGTCTGTGACATTAATTTTAGGTAACTTATTGAATACAATGCCTTACTTTTTAATTGGACAACACTTTATAGAGTATATTATAAATAGCGCAGTGTGACAAAGAGCATCCGAAGCGACTCGCTCGTGTCCTTCCTTCATACAAATGGCCCCTGTCTTTCCTCGGAAGCAACAGCCTTTCTCGTTTCCAAGGGGGCCAGCCCCGCAAGCGCTCGCAAGATGATTGAGCGGAGTAGACAGAGCATCTATCGTTTCGACCGGATTCGATTTACTCACAATCAGCAGTTTCTCTACTTGCCTGAACACTATAAACAAGGCCCGTATTGGGAAGGGCTGATTCGAGCCTTTAAGATCACCAATTCGGTTTACGGTTTAGCATTGCAGTCCTTGATTGCGCGCGGCGCAATGATTCCCCTTCCGTACTTCGACATCGTGAGCGGAAGCCCAGAAAGGTTGTCTAAACATATAAGCAGCTCAACAGTCCTCAAACAGCTGGTCGGTATTGGATTGTTTGAAATCGTAGAACATTCAGACCTCGGTGCTTGCGTGAAGATCACAGACGGAGCCCTTCCGGAGTTGACGCTGCCGAAGCCGAGTATGTTGAGGGCAAGCGTGATTGCGGAAGAGATCATCTTGAGCGGGCTGAAGGAGTGGATTCGTAACACAGGATTGGGCAGCGCGAACAGTATTCACACCCGTAACTTGCGCAAACAGCCAAAATTCGGCCAATTTAAATGGGACTTGAGCGCTCCGTCCTATCTGCAACCACTGAGGCGCCTGACTAAAGAAAGAAAACCACTGGCCGGATTCGTGGTTGCGGATGTGTTGCTCGGACGTGATGTAGAGCCTGCGGACGTAGAGTACTTTTTCCGTAAAACGGACACTATGAACCGTCAGCCTTCGGCATTTGTTGCCATGTTAATCGCCAACCGCTTTAGAGAAGACGCGTTGAGGGCTGGACGAAACAAGGGGCTGCTGTTCGTGACCACTGAAACGCTGTTTGGACGCGAGGTGGCGGAAGGAATCACTCAGCTCATTCAAGTACTCTCAAACGCTGCGGCCGCTATAAGCTCCGATCCCACTCTCGTTAGTCAGCTGTTTTTAAAATTGGACGCTCTTAAAGGCGCAAGTCTAAATCTCAAAGGACCACTGTTTGAGTTGCTCCAGGCGCATCTCATGAGGGTTCATGGCTGGAATCTACTGTCCATTGGTGATTTGCGCCGGGACCCAATTTCTAAACGCGTCGCAGAGATCGATATTTTGGCTATTAAAGGTACGCAGGTTGTCGCGTGTGAGTGCAAAGGCTACGTCGGCAATGCGGTGGAGGAAGAGGAAGTAGAAAAGTGGCTTCAAACAAAGGTTCCGACGATTCGTGCTTCGATGGAATTCGACAGGTTCTATCAAACCAAAGAAGTGATCTTTCAATTTCGGACCACGAGCACATTTTCCTCGGAGGCACTCGCGTACTTAAAGAACAAGAAAAGCGAGATCAAGAAGTTTCAGTTCGACTGGGAAGATGGATCAGGAGTGCTGGCCTATGCCAAGAACCTGGAAGACAACTACGCGATGAAAATACTACGAGAGCAATATAACCTCTCCTGAAAACACTAGTGAGTTCGACACCAACAATGTAGCTTGAGGCATTCGGAATTCGACCGCCTAGAGGCGGCTCTCAGGACTCGAAATACGAGAAAAAACTTGGGTCAAACTTGGGTCAATTAAGGCCCGAAAACGGGGTAAAACCAGGGTGTTTGACGCAGAGCCAAGCTAAGCGAATCAATGAGATAGCATTTCGGTGGTTGTTTCGGGAGAAATAACGACTCACGTCAATCCCAATCAATCCAACAACTTACTTTCTAGTTGGGACTACTTGGGTCAATTAAGCGAACGGAAACGCAGGCCCGGCGCATCGCGATTGTCGATCTTTTGTGACTTAGGAACGTCTGGTTTCCTATCCAGATTTGATCTCGCCCACCTTATTATGCAGCAAGATCAATTTGCTCCTTCGTGGAGTTGAGGCAGCGATGCAACGCCTCGATGTTGCAGAGCGCAGCATCAAGTGCTTTCCGCTCCTCGATATCCTGTCCGTCCCGGTGCAGTTCTCGCAGTCGCTCTCGCATCACATGCCGCGCAGAAACGATTGTTGTCGCTACTTTGGACTGATCACGCTCGAACAGAACGCCCGTATACGACTTTTTCCAATGGGGAATGTTCATTACTAAACTCCTGGGATGTGAGTAGGAACTGAGGCGGCTGTGTAGCCGCCCCGAACCAAATTGACAGCCGGCTCATGCCGCAATGGCGGCGTTCTTGTGAAGAGTCGAGCTAATTACGTCCGAGAAGTGGAGTTTTGGAGCCCCGTCCAGCACCTTATTCAGACTCTTCAGTACCTCGGGGTACCCCGTCGCGTCGTATGCTTCCGCTTGCTTCTTGGTGTCCCACAAACTGATCGCGATCACATCCATCCCGGTCGGTGTAGTGGAAAAGGCGATTTCATCCCGAAAGCCAGTCTGCTTTCGCAGAATGGGCAGCACTTCGTTGTCGAGAATCTGGGTGAACTCGCCGAGGGCGTTAGGTTTCAGGTGAATGGCAACATTGCGTACAAACATAGTCAACCTCCATGAGTTGATGAGTGATCTAAGAGGAAAATTTCAGATGGGCTGACTTAGTTCAGAGGACCTGAATGAGTGACTAGCGATAACCGCTCTACCCCGACGCTAGCCTCATCCGCTGCCATTGTCAACGCCGACCCCTAACCGAAAAACCGAGAGAAAAACTTGGGTCAAACTTGGGTCAATTAAGGCCCGAAAACCGGGTAAAAAGAGGGTCTATGACGCAGAGCCAAGCTAAGCGAATCAATGAGATAGCATTTCCGTGGTTGTTTCGGGACCAGGGGGTCGGAGGTTCAAATCCTCTCTCCCCGACCATAACCTCAATGGTCCAGCCCGGAAACATGGGTTACAGAATGTACCGGTCACATGGGTAACACTTTGGACCGAAGGGATTCTCGATCGGTTCCAGAACTCTTGTCTCCAAGTCAAAGTAACCCAGATCATAATCCATGAAGCTGACCAGCCAGTCGTGGACTTCCTTGATGCCGACCGCCTGGCTGGGCAAAGAGCTGGCTGAAGTTAATCTTTGTTGTTGCCCAGACAGATGCGGCCGCAGCGAGTGACCACGATGGTTTTGTCGTGAAAGGGCTTCTTTTGTCCGCCGACCGTCTCTTGCACTCAGCCAAACAGTTCGACCAAGATCAACGGCTGGGTGTAGGGGCCGCGGGAGGTTCCGGCTTGAGCGGCGGAGGCAGCGGGACGCGAGTCGTGATCCCCTTGCCCTCGGTGATTGTGTAAATGAAATCGGCGGGAACATCGCGCAGCAGTTCGGTCTGGCCGCTCGGCCACGACACTTCCACCGTGTCCATCTTGTCGGCCGCGTCCAGGCCGAAGTGCAGCCGCAGATCGTTCTGCGAGAGATAGCTGCCGCCGCTCCGAACTTCATTGAACTGCATGACTGCGGCGGAGCGTATGGTGACGCGCGCGCCGATGGCGGCACGATTGCTCTTGGTTCCAATCAAGTGAAAGGCAACGCGGTGATTGCTGCTGGCGGCCTTATTGATCAGCAGCGACGGGGGCTGGCCGATGTTGAGCACCAGAATGTCCATATTGCCGTCGTTATAAACGTCGCCGAAAGCAGCGCCGCGGCGGGATTCGGGCGGCATCCCGAAAACGCCTGACGCTTTGGAAATATCTTCGAAGGTTCCGTCGTGATGGTTACGGAACATCTGCATGGGCTCCTTGTACCCGGGGCTGTTGGGGATAGCGTCCACCTGAGGATAGACATGCCCATTGTTGACGAATATGTCCACCCAGCCGTCGTTGTCGAAATCTACGAAACCGGCGCCCCATTTCACATAGCGATAACTTGGCTGGCCCACTTTCGCGGGCCAAGACATATCCGAGAAGGCGCCTCCGCCGAGATTCCGGTAGAGGTTATCGATCTGATCGGTGTAGTTGGTGACGAACAGGTCGAGCTTGCCGTCGTGATCGTAGTCGGCGAAATCGACACCCATGGAGCCAAGTTCCTGGCCGTCATCGCCGAGGGCCACGCCTGCCAGCATCCCGACCTCATCAAAGGTGCCGTCGTGGCGGTTGTGGTAAAGGAAATTGGGGCCCGCATCGTTGGCAAGGAACAGATCCGGCCAGCCGTCATTGTCGTAGTCAGCCCAGATTGCGCTCAGACCAAAGCGGTGCTGGGGATCGTCCATGCCCGCTTTTTTTGAGACATCCTCGAAGGTGCCATCACCGCGATTGTGAAACAGGTAATCGCCTTCGCCCGGCATCCCCCAGGGCCCGCATTGCACCAGCACACCCTTGAAGCGGCAGAATTTTTCGTCGCTGCCGAAGGCAGGCAGATGGTCCATATCCACGTGGGTATAACGGGAGACGAACAAGTCCACGTGGCCGTCGCGATCATAATCGCCCCAGGCGGCGCCGGTGGCAAGGCCGGTAATTCCGCCAAGTCCGGCCTTCTCAGTGACATCCTCAAACTTGCAATTGCCGAGTCCACGATAGAGAACGCTGTGTCCGTAGCCGGTGACGAACAGGTCAAGATTGCCGTCGTTGTCGAAATCGGCCACGGCAACACCCATGCCCCAGCCCTTCACGGTGAGTCCGGCCTGCTCGGTGATGTTGGTGAATTTGCCGTCGGCACCCTGGCGATAAAGCGTGACCATCAGGTCGCCTCCGGCGCGGTAGCGGTCAACGCTTGATCCGTTGGTTACGACAATATCGAGCCGGCCGTCGTTGTCGCAGTCAAGGAAGCCCACTCCACCGCCCATGGATTCGACGATGTAGTGCTGCTCTTTGGAGGCCAGATGCGGACCTGTCACCCCGACCTCGGGCGCGACATCCACAAATTGCGGAACTGCGGTGGTGGGAGCGTTATTTTGGGCTGAGAGCGAGCCGACGGACAGCATCACGACACAGCAGATGGAAAGAAGAGGACGCCGGGGCATAGATATAAATAATGTCAGGAGCTTGGCCATTGTACTGCGGGAAGCTTCAGTTTGGCTCGCGCTGCTGCTGGTAACGAAACATTTACCGGTAGCGGCGACGTGAAACCGATTTCGATCCGATTATTGGGCCGCACGCTGAAGCCGATTTGTTCTTACTTGTACGGTGCGGGCGGTCCCACGCTGGGTTGTCAACCGCGGGCATTGTTGCAAACTAAGCAATATCCGCTGCCAAATAATCATCGTTTGGGACGGTGTGTTCAGTTGGTGCTGGGCCGGTCGAATCCCGAACGACAAATTCGGGTTCAATTGCGATCTTGGGCACCCAAGATCCATGGTCTTCGAGGCGTTTCAATAAAGTGCGGGCTGCCATTTCACCCATTTTTTCGAGCGGCTGGCGCACGGTAGTAAGACTTGGGTTGTTATGCACAGCAATGCTGATGTCATCGAAGCCCACCACAGAAATATCTCTGGGGACCTGCAGGCCGGCGTCTTGAAACGCCCGGATGGACCCGATTGCAGAGATATCGTTATACGCAAACAGAGCCGTGAACGGCCGCTTGCGGGCGAGCAACTTCTGGGCAAAGGGATAACCTAACTGGGGCGTGGCGTCGTCGCTCTCAAGCTGAACCACAAGGCTGTCCGGCATGCCCACGCCTAGCTCCGCCGCAACTTCGCAAATGGACCTCCAGCGATCGTCTGAATCGGGGCTGACATTAGCTCCCCTCATGAAAGCTATCTCCGTGTGGCCGAGTTCGACGAGATGACTTAGGGCCAGCCACGCTCCCTTGCGATGATCGAGAACGATATTGGTGACGTCTTTCAAGCCACGGTGTCCAGGGATAGCAACTGTCGGCAGCGGCAAAGGACGATCCATAATTGTGTCAACGGTGATGAAGCCTTCAACACCCCGATCCAAAAGAAGATGTGAATAATTTTCCAGGAGCTTTGGGTCGTGACGGTGAGCAACCGTTAGAAAAAAATAACCCCTCTCGCGAAGGCACCGCTCAATGCCACTGATAATCGGTGAGCTATAGAAATCACCAATCTCCTGAGTGACGACGCCGATCATATAGGTGCGCTTGGTTCCCAGATTTCGGGCGTGGAAATTGGGGCGATAGTTGAGCTCGCGAGCGGCGGCGAGGATTCTTTCCTGGGTGTGCGCAGGGACCGAATGGGAAGCAGCGGATTTGTTCAGCACTGCCGAACAAGTTCCTTTGGTGAGTCCGACGCGATCGGCCACCATTTGCAGGGTCACGGCATGAAGTTTCTCCGGCCCTCCTCGCTTTCGTGCTGTCATAGAACTTTTGATGCTGACATCGCGGCGATCCTGCCTGACTTAATCAACACGGGGAAGCACCCCTAACTGCTCTCGGTTGCTCAAGAAGCCCAAGAATACCGGTTTTGCACATAATTGTGTAGCTAGAATACCGGTTTTTTAGCTTGACAACGTAAGGGCGCTTGCCGTTAAATGCGCTCCATCGCTGTAATACAAAAGTATTAGTTGCGATTCCGGGGGCTGGCAAGTAGTGAACCAATCGGCGGTACCAGGGTTCCAGCGATAAGTACTAAACGTCAACTTATATTTTTCTTGACAACCTTAGTACTTTAATACTACAAGGTTACTCCAATGTGCTCTATAGCACCGATTTAGCAAGAAGCCTGCAGTCAAAGCGTCTTCCAGGAGGAAGTCTATGGGTTCCAAGTTGTTGAAGCTCATCGCGGTTCTTGCCGTTTCCTCGGTCATGTTTCTGCCGGTTTCGTTTGCCCAGCAGACCACTGGCGACATCAATGGAGCTGTCACTGACCCGAGCGGTGCTGTGCTTCCAGGCTGCGCAGTGACCCTGACTGACCAGGCTAATGGAGCGGTGCGCAAGACGACCTCAGACGCGCAGGGCAGTTTCAAATTCCTCCAGGTCCCGGTCGGGAATTATACGATTACCGGTACAAAGGAAGGGTTCAAGACGGTAACGCAGAAGAATGTGGAAGTGCACGTTGCTACGGTGACGAACACGACGGTGCAGATGCCGATAGGCGCGGCCACGGAAACGGTGACCGTAGAGGCCACGGCGGTCACTTTGAACACGGAGAACGGCGAGGTGGGCGGTACGATGCTCAGCAATCAGGTGAGCCAATTGCCGCTGAACGGCCGCAACTTTATCGAGTTGACCACGCTGATGCCGGGCGCGGCGGTGGGCGGAGGCTTCGACAACAAGAACAAGGGCTTGCTCGCTGGAGTGGACATTTCCTTCAGTGGCGCACCAGCTAATGCCAATCAGTGGCAGGTGAACGGGTCGAATAATAATGACCAAGGCTCACAGCGCACCATCCTTATTTATCCGTCGGTAGACTCTATCCAGGAATTCAAGATCCTGCGCAATAGCTATGGCCCTGAATACGGCGGCGCCGGCGGCGCACAGATCAACCTCGTCACCAAGGCGGGCGGTAACCAGTTTCACGGCGATGTCTACTATTACGGCCGCAACGATGTGCTCAATGCCGAAAACTTTTTCCTGGGCCAGCAGAAACAGAACTGCATCCCCGGTGATCCGGTTTGCGGGAAAAAGAACTATCTGCGCCGCAACGATTACGGTTTTACCGTAGGCGGTCCGATCAAGAAGGACAAGCTGTTCTTCTTCTTCTCGGAAGAATGGAACAAGGAACGCCGCGGCCAAGTGCGGCAGGCGTGGATCCCGACAGCCGCGGAGCAGGGCGGCGATTTCACTGATTTAGCGGCGGCGCGGATAGCCGCGGGTGCTGATCCTGCTGTAAATCCTCTGTTGACCCAAAGAACCGATGGAAGCCCGGTTCCTTGCGGCGGACCAGGCATGCCCCAGGATCCTGGAAACGCGACGAAGGGTCAGCCGTTTCCCGGATACGTCATCCCCGGCGCTCAGCTCAGTCCAGCTGGCCAAGCCTATCTTTCCCAGCTTCCAGCCCCAAACATCAGCAATCTCTGCGCCCCGCAGGACTGGGTATCACAGGTGGGGATTCCGCTGAACTGGCGCGAAGAAAACGTTCGCGGCGACTATAACCTGACCCACAACACGACCTTGATGATTAACTTCACCAACGAATCCTGGGTGAACCCGCTGCACGGATACGAAGAGGGCGGGCTGTGGGGCGATTCGAACTGGCCGGCGGTGAGCGATTCGTGGTCGCAGCCCAGCAAAATGCTGGTGGCCAAACTAACCACCACCCTCGGCTCCAACAAGGTGAACGACTTTGCCTTCTCCTGGGGGGCCAACCGCATCAACATCACCCAGGCCGGCGATGATCCGCAACTGCAGCAACAGATCGTTTCCGCCATGCCCCTGATTTTCCCCACCAGCGGCAAGACGCATGCCAATCAGCTTCCGCAACAGATTTGCTGGTGTTCCACGTATATCGGCTCCCTCGGTCCGTGGGCCAACCGTCAGGATCTATACACATGGAAAGATGATTTCTCCGTTTCCATGGCCAAACACACCTTCAAGATGGGCGTGCTCTACGACCAGAATGCCAAGGACGAGGAACAGGGTCAGGAGGCCGGCGGACTGTGGGGCGCGGCGGGTTATAACGGTAGCCTTAACGCAGCTAACGGCGCTTTTTCCTGGAGTAGCCCGACCGGTAACCAGTGGTCGGACACGATTTTGAAGGATACGCTCTGGGGAGCAAACGAGAACGATAAGAACCCCATAAGCGATCCTCGCTGGCGCGATGTGGAATTCTACTTTGGAGATAACTGGAAGGCAACCAAGAGGTTGACCCTGGACTACGGCGTCCGCTGGTCGTTTATGCCTGACGCATGGCTGGCGGATAACAAGCTGGCCAGCTTTGAGCCGTCCGCGTTCGATCCCAACCTCAAGGATAGCAACGGCAACCCGGACGCTACTTCTCCCTGCAACGGCGTTGTGCTGGCCAAGGGAGCGCCTAACGACTGTGCGAAGCTGGGCTTCCCCGGAGGTGTTTATTCCAGTAATCGTAGCATTGTTCCCTCAAACCACCATCTGATTGCGCCGCGCGTTGGCTTTGCATGGGATGTGCTGGGCCACGGGAATTGGGTGCTGCGCGCGGGACTCGGGCAGTTCTTCACCCGCGATCCGATCAGCGGTACCAGCACCCGTCTGGTCGGCGCCAATCCTCCGTTTACGGTCGGTACCGGCGCTGAGCGCACGCTCGACGGCCCCACCTTTACAAACAACGTGAACATGTTCGACTTTAACCTTGGCGGTACGGCAACCCAAAGCGTGTCGCTGAACCCGGACCTTGCCAATAGCTGGCAGTGGAACCTGACAACCGAAGTCGCTCCGTTCCACAATGCCAAGCTGGAAGTTGGTTACGTTGCCTTGCGCGGCGTTCACCTCGCGACCTACGAGGATATCGATCAACTGCCGCCAGAGAACCGTATACCTTGGATGCTTCGCGGACCTTCGAACCAAAATGGCACTAACTTCTTCCCCTTCGGCACAAAGTACGCAGGAGCGCCCGGCGCCATCTACCAGTGGACCCACAAGGGCGACTCCGTTTACCACTCATTGCAGAGCCAATTCACGTATAAGATGTCGCATAACTCCATCTTCCAGACGAGTTATACCTTCTCCAAGAACATCGCCAACACCGAAACCGATTATCCCAATAACCAGGACGGCATTGCGGACATGTACAATCCGCGGGCCAGCCGTGGACTCTCCACCTTCGACCGGCCGCACGTGTTCTCGTCGAGCTTGGTTTACAACCTGCCAAGTCTCGAAGGGCGGAATGGCTTTGTGAAAGGGTTTGCCGGCGGATGGGAGACCAGCACAGTGGTGAGCGCGGCAACCGGCAATGCCCTTACCATCACCGGCCAACTGCAAGGCACACCCTGCGTCAGTTTGGCGGGTGGAGCACCCTGCACCGGAACGACCATTGACCCGGTCACCGGAAATCCGGTGTATGCGACCCTTGGCGGAGATCCGTGGGGAGTGAATGGTAACGCCGCCCAGAATCACTTCAGCGTTCGCCCAGCGATGACTGGCGAGGACTGCTTCAGCGGAAATAAGCTGCAGTGGATCAACCCAGCGGCGTTTACCATGAACGGTTATGTTCTCGGCCAGCCACCAAGCACCGGAATTGGACAGTGCCATGCCCCGCCGATCGCGGACGTGGACTTCGCGCTGGACAAGAACTGGGGCATTCCGAAGTTGGGCGAGCAGGCCAAGCTGCAATTCCGGCTTGAGTTCTTCAACCTGTTCAACCACCCGATGTTCCGCTACGGCGGCTCCAGCGCTGACAGCAACGTCAACCTGAATTTTGTAGGCTCTGGCGGGCAGCTCGTGAACGGCGTCGTACAGGGAACTACGCTGCTCCCTGGATCGAGTTTCGGCAACACGCCGTTCTCCAGCAACCTCGGTAACCGCGAGATTCAGTACGCCCTGAAGTTAATCTTCTAAGGCGCTGGCATCGAACACAGCAAAGGTGGGCTTGACTTTGGTCCAGCCCACCTTTTTAATTTAGTGTAACTCCAGTGCTAATACGGAAACGGGGCTTGAGGTCGGTGGTCAGCCGCGCAGTAAAGGGTGAGTGGAAGGTTTGGCGTCCAACCGCGCTCGTTGTGGTCGTCTTAGCACTCGCTTCCGTGCTCATTGCCGAAATCCCCGCCAGAACGCGAATTGCCGAGCTCATCCGCCACGATCAATCGGCCGTCGCCGAGAAGCAGCTTTGGGACGTACTGACCGTTCATCCGAACGAAGTGTGGGCGCTCGAGCTTATGGGCGAGCTGCGGGTTCGCCAGAAACGCAATGCAGAGGCCGAAGCGCTGTTCCATCGCTTGCTTGAAATTGATCCTTCCAGCCTGGAGGCCCAGCGCAGCCTCGGAGCTTTGTACCAATCCGAGGGGAAAGCGGCGGAAGCGGTCGCGGCTCACCAGGCGATAGTGAAGATTGCGCCTCACGATCGCGATGCCAATCTGGCTCTGGCGGCTCTGTACGAGCAGACGGGTAAGTACCAGGAGTCGGTGACGGCGGTGGAGCGCATTGCAGTGACGTCGCGTCCACCCGATGTTCTCCCGCTGCTGGCCGATGATTACTTTCAACTCGCGCAGCCCGACAAGATCCCTTCCCTGATTTTGCAGGTCTTACGTTTGCCGCCGGCTAAACGCGGAACAGCGCTTGATTTCGTGGCGGTACTGCTGCACAACGGCTATATCCAGGACGCGTCGAAGTTGATGGAGACGATTCGGCCACCGAAACCGGACGCGGATTACGTTCATGTTCTAGCGCGAGTGCGCGAAGCCGAGGGTCACAAAGCGGAAGCGCGGCCGTTGCTCGCTCAGGCGCTGCGCATGCAGCCGAAATCGTTTGACATCGTCCTCGATTCTGCCCGCTTTGCCGCCGAGGACAACCGCTGGAAGGAGTCTGTGGAACTGCTGAAGCGCGCAGACGCGATCAAGCCCAACAACCCCACGGTGCTGATGAAGCTGGCGGTCGAGTATATGCAAATCGGGGAGCTCGAGCTCGCCCGAGGAGCGTCCAAGCGTTTGTACGATCTGGAACCCGAAAATCCAGATGCGCAGTACATCTATGGCAGGATATTGCAGGAGACGCAGCGGTTTCAGGAAATTCTGGATCCGTTAGCGCGGAAGATGGTGGCGGAGCGGCCCAACGATCCGCACGCGTTCTTTCTGTTGGGAATGACTGACTACGACCAGGGGAACGATGACGAATCAAGGCAATCGTTCACCCACAGCTTGCAGCTCGATCCCAAGAACAATGATGCTCGTTATTACCTGGCGATGCTCGATGAACGCCAGGGAAATTTTGACGCGGCCCGCACCAATTTGGAACAGGTGGTGAGTACAGACCAGAACCACGCCGGCGCCCAGCAGGAACTAGGGGTGATCAGGCTGCGACAGGGAGATATAGCTGGTGCCCGCACGGCGCTGGAAATGGCGCTGAAACTGCGCCCCGATGTACCGCAAACCCATTATCAGTTGGGGCTGGTATATGCGCGCCTGGGAATGACCGACGAGGCAAAAAAGCAAACGGAGATATATCAGGAATTGCACCAGGCTATGAATGACAAACTGAAACGCGAGATAATGCCGCAATCCGCGGACACGAAGTCTACGCCACAATGATGCCGCTCCGAATCAGCCATGGGATGTTCCTTGCCGCTGCATTGGCATTGGCAACGTGCGCCCGTGCTGACCAGAAGCCGGCCAAGGGAGCGGAGTCCAAGGCCGGGAAGACTGCTCCGGCCTCAACCAATCCGGGGCTGAAAACCGACGCCGCGCAGCAGCATTTCGATTCGGCGCAAACCTATCAACTGGCCGGCGATTTGGACAGTGCGGCAAAGGAGTATCACCGGGCCATTGCGATCGGGCTCGACCATCTGGGCAATCTTCGCGCCGCGCGGCAGGATTATCCTGCCGCGGAGTCGTTGCTTCAAAACGCTGTGGCGACGGACCCGGATGATCCCGATCCCGCCGTGGACCTAGCCATCACCGAGCTTTATTCCGGGAACATGTCGAAAGCGGAAGCGGATGCGAAAGCAGTGCTGCAGAAAAATCCCGATCATTTCCGCGCTCTGGCTCTACTCGGCAAGATTGATTTCTTGCAGGGGAACTATGAGGGCGCTGCCGACAAATTGCACTCGGCCCTGGGCCTGACCACCGACTTTGACATCGCGTATAACCTGGCATTGGCCCACCTGGAGCTTAAGAAGACGTCACTCGCAACTGTTCTTTTCGACGAGATGAAAAACTCGCTGCCCGAAACCGCGCAGTTGCACGTGCTGATTGGACGGGCCTACCTGGCGACGAGCTATCCACAGTTGGCGGCCAGAGAATTCGAACACGCGAGCACGCTCGACCCAAAGTATCCGGACGTTCATTATTATTTGGGGCTGGCCTCTGTATTGAGTGCGCAGGCGCCTGAGGTTTCGAGCGGCGAACGCCAGTTGGACCTGGCCAAAGCAGAAACCTCGCTGCAAGAAGCCATCACGCGCCAGCCTAAAGATTCGCGCGCTTTTTATTATCTCGGCCAGTGCTACACGTCCGAGGAGCAATGGGCAAAGGCGGTTGAGGCCTATCGCACGGTCATCAAGCTGACGCCGTCGGCGCAACAGATGGACGGCGCGATGGCAGGCGCCTACGAGGGGCTGGCGGAAGCGCTGCGCAAGCTGGGTAAGAACGAGGAAGCCGCCGCGGAGTCCGCCAAGGCGCAACACATTCGCTCCACTCTTCAAAAGGATGGGGCAAACGTTGCCGGAAGCGATTCTGGCAAGGCGAACGCTGACACTAATCAGCAAGAGCTTCACTCCATGATGCTGCGGCCCGGAGACTCTGGACCGCACGACGCGAAAGCGGAGGCCGCGTATACGAAGTCATTGTCGCTTCTGCTGGGCCAGGCATATCACAACCTGGGGGTGATTGAGGCCCGGGCCTCAAGTTTCGCGCAGGCCGCCGAGGAATTCTCGCAAGCGGCGCACTGGGATCCTGGAATTCCCAGCCTGGACCGCAACTGGGGTGTTGCGGCCTTCCGCGCAGAGAAATACGACGAAGCCTCGAGGCCGCTGGAGCGGCAGTTGCGCCGCACGCCGAATGATCGCTCCATCCGCGAGATGCTGGGCCTGTGCTACTACATGAGTGATAAGTTCGCGGAGAGTGCGCAGACGCTGCGCCCGGTCGTCGATCAGTTGTCGGACAACGCGGGCTTGCTCTACGCGGCCGGGGTGTCGCTGGTGCGCAGCGGAGACGCCAAGGACGGGGCACGGGTTTTTTCCCGCATGCTGGAAAAGCAGCAGAACGTGCCGGCCGTACACCTGATGCTGGGCCAGGCTTATGCTCAGCAGCAGAATTATCCCGATGCCCTGACAGAGTTTGCGCGGGCACTGCAGCTAGACCCGCATATTGCCGAGGCGCATTATGGTTCGGGAATGGTAGCACTCAAACAGGGAAAGCTAGACACGTCTGCGGATCAATTTCAGCAGGAGCTATCGGTCAATCCTGGCTACATTCCAGCGCAATACCAGTTGGGATACGTGCGGCTGCAGATGCATCAGGCAGATGCCGCCATCCCCTTGTTACAGGACGTAGTGAGCCGGCAACCGGACCATTCTGATGCTCACTATGAACTGGGCAAGGCGCTACTGGAACAAGGGAAAGTGAAAGACGCCATCAAGGACCTGGAGACCTCGATCCGCCTGCACCCGACCGATTACGCTTATTATCAGTTGAGCGTCGCTTACCGGCGCGAAGGGCGGGCCAGCGACGCAGACCAAGCCATTGCGATGTACCAGAAATTCAGACCCAAACCCCATGTTCAGCCGCAGTAATCGGCAAATGTATCGAAGACCTGCCTCTATGAAGCAAATCGGCGTGCCGCTCGGGATGGTGATGGTGATGGGAAGCGCGCTCGTCGCCGCGCAGCAGACCTCTCCGCCTCCGAAAGAGCCCGGGCTGGTGCTGAGCGTCACCACTCGCATGGTGCTGGTGGATACTGTGGTCCTCGAGAAGGACGGGCATCCGGTCACGGGGCTGAAAGCGGATGATTTCACCGTGACCGAAGACGGCGTTCGTCAGCGGATCGCATCCTTTTCTGAACGTATTTCTGAGCCTGCGAAGCCGGTGTCGCCGGCGATCCTTCCTTCGCACGTCACGACCAACCGTCCGGTGGTGACTCAGGCGAATGCGGAAAACGGCACGGTGGCGGTATTGCTGCTGGACGGCCTCAACACTCCTCCGCAAGACCAAATTTACGTGAAACAGCAGATGCTGAAGTTTTTGGCCCGGCAGTACGATCCGAATGTGAAGCTGGCTGTGATTGCCCTCACGGGTAAACTCACGGTGCTGCAGGATTTCACTCATGACCCGCTTCTGCTGCGATCGGCCCTGGACCAGTACCTGGCGCAAACACCGGCAATGGCACGCAACGGGGGCCAGATGGAAACGCCGTCCGCTACGGTTCCCGCTCCGAATGTCAATTTGCCGGCGCAGGCTACGGGGGGGCCGACCGGCAGCGGCCCGGACCCCGGGCTTCCTGCCACGCTTGCGGCGGGCGGAAGCAATGCCAGCATTTTCGAAGATATTGCCTACATGATGGACCGCTTTGAGCGCGAATCGGAAAACTTCTCGCGTGACACACGAATTTCGACCACGCTTTTGGCTTTGGAGCAAATTGCCCGGTTCACGTCCGGACAAAGTGGACGCAAGGTGTTGCTGTGGTTTTCAACCGGCTTCCCGTTCTCGGTGGTGGGAGATTCGCCCAGCGCAATGGAGGCAGAAAGAAATTATGGCGATCAAATCCGCCGGACGATCAATCTGCTGAACGATGCGCATGTCGCCACCTACACCATTGATGCCGGCGGACTAGTCCCGAGCAGCCTCGGGGATCCAAGCCTCAGCGGTCGCGATGCCAACGGCCAGGTCCACCTTGGCATTGATGCCAATCGCGCCTTGAGCGGCGAGTCTTTTCAACGATTCTCCACCCACGATGCGCTGGAGACGATTGCCCGCGACACCGGCGGACGCTACTTCGGTAACAGCAACGACCTTAATGATGCCATTCGGTCGGCACTGAGGGAATCGAGCTCCTATTACATGCTCGGTTATTATCCCAGCAACAAAAAGTGGGGCGGGAAGTTTCGCCAAATCAAATTGCAAGTGGACCGACCGGGCGTGCAGTTGCGGTACCGCCGAGGATATTTTGCGGTTAATCCTTCAGATTGGCGAAAGGCCAACGGCGAGCGCACGCTGACGGCGGCTTTAACAGCGGGATCGCTCCCTTCGACAGAGGTCACTTTCATGGCTCGGGCTCTGCCTCCGCTGCCGGATTCGGATACGGTCGTTGAATTTGCGGTGGATCCCTCCACGCTTTTGTTTGTAACCGAAGCCGGGAACCTCCACTACTCCAATTTGCGGTTTGAAGTACAGGCATTTTCTTCCGAAGGCAAGCTGGTGAAAGCAGAAGTGCAGACCGCGGAGGCATCGCTCCCCGAGCCAACCTATCAACGGGTGCGCAAGCAAGAGGTACCCATGAGCGTGCCCATCCGGCTAGTCGCGGGGAAGTATATCTTGCGTCTCGGGGTGCGCGATAACCTTACGGGATTGTTTGGCACAGCAGATCTAGCACTAGAGGTTCCCGCTAAGCGGGAAAACAAGCCGTAGCGGCCATTCTGGGACAGCAAATCTTCACTTCCGCTGGCTCCAGGCGGGTCTATAATTTGTTCGTTTCTGAAAAGCGGGTTCCGAAAAAGCTTCGCCCAGGAAGATGTTTCCGGTGCAGTTTGCGGTTTTGTTAACAACGATGGAGGGACATTATGGGATCGCGTCATTTTTGGTTGCTGACTATAGCGGTTGCTTTTCTCTCCGCAGCAAGTGCTGCCCAGCAGACCACCACGATGAGTTCGGGTTCTGCTGCCGGAATAACCACAGTAAGCGTTCGGGTCACTTACCAACAGAACCACCGGCCAGCGCCTTCATTGCGAGTAGAGCTGATTTCTCCGATGGGAGGCTTTGCGGGTATCAGGACAACCGATGGAAATGGCGGCGCTACCTTCGACGGGGTTGGCAGCGGGCGTTATCAGGTGCAGGTAAGCGGGCCCGACATCGAGACAACGAAAAGCGACATCTTTGAAACGGGCGGCGCAAATGGAGGACCGTACATCACCGAAAGAATAGAAGTGCGGTTAACGGAGACGGCCAGCGGTGGTGCGCCCGGCCGCCCTCTCGTGGTCATCCCAGAGGCGGCCGAGAAAGAATTCAAGGTGGGTTCGAAAGAAGTGGACAAGAAGCACTGGGAGGAAGCGAAAGATCACTTTCAAAAGGCGATTGCTGCGTTTCCAAAATATTCAGAAGCGTTCAACAGTCTTGGAGTGGTGGAAATCCAATTGAAGGACGGTAAGGCCGCGGTGGAGGCGTTCCGCAGCGCGACCCAGATTGATCCGACTCTGCAGCAAGCCAATCTTTATTTGGGTCAGTTCTATTACGATAATACGCAATACAAGGATGCGGAGCCGTACCTGCTGCGCGCTGCCACCGACCAGCCGAAAAGCGCGCAACTCCTGACCGCGCTCGCCAACGTTCAGCTACAAAATGGCGAAAGCGACCTGGCTCTCGCCAATGCCCGAAAAGTGCCTTCGCTTCCCAACCCCAAGCCGTTTGCGATTTCACATTTGATCGCGGCCCAGGCGCTTGCCGGAAAAGGCAAGGACGATGAAATCGCGAAGGAATATGACGAGTATTTGAAGGAAGCGCCTGACTCTCCGTTGGCGCCCCGGGTAAAGGATGCGTTGGCGAAGCTGAAGGCCAAGTAAGGAGGGTAGAGGTATTATTGACGACCTGCCAGCGAATCGTCTCGGATGAATTCGGAATAAAGTGACGGAATGTAGATCGTGGATGCTAGAGAACAAGCGCCCCATCCCATCGTTTTTGAGATGCTCGGCTTCAATGAGTGGGTACCACGACTGCTTGCTGCGAGATGACTACGAACTCGGTCGGGCGACAATATCGTCACGAAACTGCTGCAGTGAAGCAGGACACATGCCGGACACATTCGTGAATCCCCCCTTCGCATGGGTTCGTGGTTCCCATGGCCTGCCCTGAGCGAAGTCGAAGGTCTCGAAACCCGCGAGACAGGGGCACCCGGCAAAAATCACCGGTGCTTCGCACCGCACAGGATAACTACGCTCTTGACAATGCCTTCGCTCTTATCGAGGGGCAAGCTCATTAGTTATGCTGCATACGATGAAAGGGTGGGCCAGTCTCTCAGTGAAGCAGGACACATACCGGACACATTCGTGAATCCCACACTTCGCATGGCTACGTGGTTCCCATGTCTCGAAACCCGCGAGACATTGATTGGATAAGAGCGAAGGCTCGATGCATACTCAGCTAGCTTTTGGTTGAGGACCAAAACGTCTGGGCAGAAGGAGCCTTCGCAAATGAAGATTATAGGCTGTGATTTTCATCCCAGCTGGCAACAGATCGCCTGGCTGGAAACGGAAACGGGAGAAACGGGCGAGCACAAGCTGGTGCATGCCAGCGGCGATGCGCAGCAGTTTTACCAACGGCTGTCGGCGCCGGTGCTGATCGGCATGGAGGCCACGGGCAACAGCCAGTGGTTTATCGAACTGGTGGAAGACCTGGGACACGAGATCTGGATCGGGGACGCGGCGCAAATCCGAGCCAGTTATGTGCGCAAGCAGAAAACTGACAAGCGGGACGCGGCCCACATTCTGAAACTGCTGCTGGAGGGGCGGTTCCCACGTCTGTGGGCGCCTGACCGGGAGCAGCGCGACCTGCGGCAGCTGGTGCTGCACCGGCACAAGCTAGTGCTGATCCGGGCGCGAGTGAAAAACGAACTGCAACACCTTTCTCTGAATAAAGGAATGCAGAGGAAGCGCAAGCTGTGGAGTAAGGAGGGGCAGAAATTATTGCGCGAACTGCAGTTAAAGCCCTGGGCGGCGTGCCGGCGGGAAGACTTGCTCGGGCTGCTGGCGATGTTGGACGAGCAGGTGGGAAAACTCGATGCCGCGGTCGCGCATGCGGCGGAAGAAAATCCGCAGTCCAAGCTGTTGCTGACGCAACCGGGAGTGGGTCCGAACACAGCGCTGGCGTTCGTGTTGACCATCGGCGATGTGAAACGATTCCCGCGTGGCAAGCAGGTAGCCAGTTATCTGGGACTGATTCCGCGCGAAGAAAGTTCGGGTGGAAGACAAAAACTGGGTGCCATCACCAAACAAGGCAATCGCATGCTGCGCTCGCTGCTGGTGGAGGCGGCACAGATTGCGGTGCGCTATGATCCCCAGTTTCGCAAAGCGTATTTACACCGCTGCCACCAGAAAGCGAAAGCCGTGGCCAAAGTGGCAGCGGCCCGAAAATTAGCCGTACGACTCTACTGGATGCTGCGCACGCAGACGCCGTATCCAGAGATCGTTCGCATCGAGAGCAGCCCGCGGGTGCCCCTGGTCGGCGCGAGCTAGACCGTGACGTTGATTGGGCGCTCTCGCATCCCCTACAGACGGGATGTTCGCATAGAAGAATCATGGTTGCTGTTTAGGCCGAATCGATGGTTGGTGGAACGAGCTTCCACCGAAAAGTGATTCAGCGTGAGATTTCCAGAGTCCTGGTCCTCAACCTCTCTGGCAAAAATCACCGGTGCTGCGCACCGCCAGGACAAGTGCGCTCTTGACAATGCCTTCGCTCTTATCGAGGGGCACCCGGCGGGCCATAGACGAACTGGGTGTACGTGCTGCCGACAGCTTTTTCCACCATCCTGCCCAGAGCATCGTAGGTCAGGCATTCCCCGCTGGTTGTGCAGGTCGGGGGATTTGCGTCCACGCTGTGCATCTTGCCTTCCGCGTCCCAAGTGTAATTGTGCACTCCGTTAAGGACGCGCAAACTTTGCGTCATCTACGGGGACATTCTGCGTAATCTGGAGCAAATGGATGTCCATGGTTCGATGAGGCCGGGTAATGACGATATGCAGAGGAACCTGGACGCCGTCGAATGCTTTGTAATCACCGTAGTCGATCTGAGTGGGATTAAGACCGAGCGGCGACGAACCGAAACGCAGCTGCCGGAGCAGCAACCCAGTCTCCCGGTCGAAATACAACTCCAGGGGCGGCCCAGACGAGTTGGTGGCAAATAACAGGATCACGTCGTGCTCACCAATTTTTTCTGTTCTTATTACCTGTAACTCCTCGAAGGTCTTCTTTACATTGATGGGGAATTGCAAATCGGCGTCCAGCTTGGCGCCTTCGATGTCCGCTTGCGGCATATCGCGAACCGGGCCTGACGGGGACCTGGACCATCCGCCCTGACCATCCAATACCGTTGAGCTATCTCCCGCGGGCAAGTGCACAATCATGGCCTGCCGTAAGGGTGATTTGGAGAGAATTTCAATAGGCAAGCCAGGCCCGACGCCGAAAGTAACCGTGCCGTTTTCGAGGCGGCTCGAGACCTTCTGGATCGCGGCCGCGCCTCCAACTGCTTGTATGTATTTTTCGATCACATCGCTCGCCGATGGCAGATCGGTCCGGCCTACAGCCGCCAGCTCCGTTGTCAATCGAGCCTCTGAAACATACGGCGCGGTGCTGTCAACCATCGGAATACTCACCGGTTTGGCGGAGCCGCGATGGCAGGTGTAACAAGTGACTGCTCTCTCACCATGAAATTGGCCGGCATTCAGATCGAACATCATCTGCATCATGCGGCGGGCGGTTTGCTTGGGCGGTTTGTCGTCCTTATCGAAGGCATCGCGAAAATGGCAGAACTCGCACTCGACGCCCAAAGATGCCGTTATAAACTGCATCGCCGGAATCAGCTGGCCCGGAGGCACGTCCTTCAATACTTGCAGGTTCTTAAACTTTGGCGGCGCCGCCTTTTCTTGCGCGTTCACGGATGTTTGTCGCAGACCAAATCCGCAAAGGAAAAGCAGACCCATCCATGCCAGGTTCAGAACTGCAATACGCGCTGCTCTGAGAATGTTTCTGCTCCGGTTATTCATTCCGTGAACTGGTCTCCGTGGACTGCGATTTTGTGGTCCGTGAAGTCGGTGTGCATGGTTGGAATTGTATATTTCGGCATGTGGCAACTCACGCAATCGTGATTTGAAACTTTGCAGATCCCAATCGCATGAGTAACGCCCTTCTGCGCGTCTTTCGTTGGCGCATGGCAGCTCACGCATACTTTGTCGTAGAAGGCAGCATTTTGCACTCGGGGCTTATGCGTGTCGTGGCATGCCGTACACGTGAGTCGGGCATCGCCATTTCCCCAGCAGCGGCTTTGCTCTAAGCGGTAGGAAGGGAAGCGCAGCACAAAAATCCCCTTTATGGAGTTGAGGCTGACATCGGCCGACGTTCGGTGACAGGCGCCGCAGAAATCCACCGAGTCAGCCGGACTGAGCCGCGCAGGGTTGAAAATAAGCGTCGAAGTCTTCGCATCATGTTCCAGGCTCATTTGTGCCACATGCTGCGCTCCCGGACCATGGCATGCTTCACAGGTAACGCCGGGAATTAATCGGTCAGGATGAAATACGCCGTCCGTACTCGCGGCCGTGGAATGGCACCCAAAGCACAACGGAGGCTCGTCGGGTGACATGCGCCGTCCCAGCGCGGTCTCGAAGCGGTTCGGCTGAAACGCCGTCCTGCCGGTTGTCAGGTCCAATCCGTTTAGAGTCCGGTAGTAGCTCACCCGGCTCTCAAAATAGATTCCGTTCTGCTGATAGAGAAAGGTGTCGCCGAACTGCCGGTCCCCGAATATCCAGTTCACCGCCGCCGAGGCGGATTGCTGGCCGTTGCTGGTCGAATACTCGGCCCCGGTCGCAGTCCGGGAGAGTGAATAATCGTAGGACCCGGTATGAAACTTCATTGCTTCGGGAAAGTTTGCGAATGCAGCTGCCGTCGCCGGTTTCACTGCATGGGCCATGGGCGTGTTCTTCTGGGTCTCAAATTTGTCCTGATGGCAGTGCCCGCAAGTCTCCGAGCCCACATACTGATCGCGCGCGGCAATTCCCTTGGTCGGCCACCAACCGGGATCGATCAGCCGAATCTCGGTTGCGATACTAGCCTGGCCGCTACCCGACGCTGGTTTACTCGATGCTGGCTTACTCGACTCCGACTGTGCCGATACCAGGAAGGCGCGAGGCCCCGCTGGAATGATCAGGAGCAGAACGCCAAGAACCGAGACAGACCTCAACATATTGGGGATCGTCCATTCTACTCTGATCACCTGAAACGGCGGCTGAGAACTCAAGGAAAATGCTCAGGCTCGTTTCCTGCGCAGGCCTATTGAGGTGCTTTGGCTGAAGCTGTGGACGCTTCAGTGTACGGAATATTCACAGAGCCCATTCGTCCCGTGGGAAGATCTTTGATCAGCACTCGTACGAGACGCATTCCTGGCGTTGGCACGAGTGAAACCACACGCGCGAAACCGTGCAACGATTGGACCTCAGCGAACTGCTTGTCACTCAGCTTTTCGTCGATCGTATCTTGCAAAAGGCGCAGTGGTTTGCCTGATTTATCGAATGAGCACAAACCGACCTTCAGCCTGACGTGCTCGGTGCCATCCGCTTCCGGTGTGAAGGTTATGGTGCCTGGCTCGAGCGCGATAAAATACCGTACTTTGTCTGATTCCGGGAATTGCCTGGCAACCATCAGCACGGACGTAGAGGTCAGAACATCCTGACAAGCAGCCTCATCAAATTGCTTGTCCGTGTATTTCGGGTCTGCTTTCTCCTCCGAGCTATGAGCATAGTAGCCTGTTCGATATTCGAGGTGAATGCCTGGTTGCTTACTTTTTATAGTGACTTTATGAAATTCTCCTTGCCATGCGCCCGTGTTCGGGTAGTAACCGATTTCATAAAAAAAGCTGCTGTCGTCGATCATCCTTTTTACGCAATCGCTCAAAAAATTGTCGTAGAGACAAATCTCTCCGCCTGTTTGGTCGGCTAGTACCTGCATAGCTACTTGGTTGGTGAAATTAGTGTCCTTCAACCCGCCAGGATCCGTCGGATAAACCGCAATCCTTGCGTCTGCTAATGCCGTAGTCAAGTCGTTGACGTCCTTCCAATCAATACCGGGCGATGAGAATCGAATGTCGCTGGTAGCAGCGTCTCGATTCAACCACGTAGGAAAACTGGAAGCCACCCACAACAGGTTCTTGCGCCCGGGATAACCCGCAGCATGGCGAGCGATTGCGCGCACTGCTTCTATGGTGTTCAGAGTGCGTGTCCACCCCACCAGAAAAAAAGTATCGCGCTGAAAGTTCCGAACCGTATCCATCAGGGAGTCAGGACTGCGATCAAGTGCGCTTTGCTCGGGAAACATCGACGCGGCATCCGGATCGCCAGGCAAGGACTCCAGTCCAGGGGGCTGAGAAGCGGCAGGAATTTTCTGCAGAGTGGCTCGTAAAAGTTTTGGGTCCGTAGTGAAACTCTGAAGCATTTCCAGGCGCCTGCCCAGTAGGTACACAGCGGTCGGAACATCGTCTGGTATGGAAGAAAGCATTTTGACCAATTGCTGCCGGACTTGCATCATTGTCATTCGATCGGTGTTTAGCGCGTCGAGCAAGATGATTGTCGGTGGGACGGGCACCCTGTTCATCGTCACGAGGTTGGTGTACACGCCAGCGGCCATTTTCGGTTTGCCTGGATCCATGGCCGCAAGTTCAGCAACACTCGTCGTGCGAAATGCCCTGATTTTTTGTGGGTACTTATCTCGCTTGGGCTCGATTTGCTCAGAGACCTCGAAGTCATCGGATTTCAGGTCCCGCAAACTGCTCCCCTTGTGGTCTCTGGCTACGACGTCAATCGTGACCATGCGTGTTGCCGCTTTGAAAGTGGTGACGGGCTCGCTTTGCGCGGCGGGTGAAGCTGAAGGCACAGAAGCTTGCTGCGCTTTGGCCGAATACCCAAAGCAGAAGGTTATACAAATTGCGGGGATTGATAGAAAGACCCGGCCGCGTAGACGCAAAAAGCCTCCTGTGGCGAAGGCAAGCACTCCAAATTGTGCACTGCTTCTGAGGCAAGCGCAAGCAGATTCAGTTCCCGGGCCTTGGCGGCCAACTAGTATTGTGCAGCCGAGCCACGAGAGTTAGCAGGAGGGGAAACTCGGGGACGGCGCGAGACTGTCCCCGAGTTTTTTTGCGGATTTCAGGCTGCGACGTCGAAGCGATCGTGGTTCATCACTTTGGTCCACGCCGCGGCGAAGTCTTTTGCGAACTTTTCCTTCGAGTCCGAGGATGCATAGACCTCCGCCAGCGCACGCAACTGCGAGTGCGAGCCGAAGATCAGGTCGACGCGGGTGCCAGTCCACTTGACCTGGTTGGTCTTGCGGTCGCGTCCCTCGTATACGGCTCCGGATCCGTTCGACTGCGCCGAGGGCTGCCATTGCATGCTCATGTCGAGCAGGTTGACGAAGAAGTCGTTGGTCAACGTGCCCGGCTTCGTGGTGAAAGCTCCATGTTTGGAGTTGCCGGCGTTTGCGCCCAGCACGCGCAGGCCGCCGACCAGCACCGTCATTTCGGGCGCCGTTAGCCTGAGCAATTGCGCTTTATCGACCAACATCTCCTCGGGCGACAGGAGCTGTTTGCCGCGCAGATAGTTGCGGAAGCCATCGGCCTTGGGTTCGAGCGGCTCGAAGGATTCAACATCAGTCTGCTCCTGCGGCGCGTCCATGCGTCCGGGCGTGAAGGGAATCTTCACGTCGGTCCCAGCGTCTTTGGCAGCTTTCTCGATCGCGGCATCGCCGCCCAGAACGATCAGGTCAGCCAGCGAGACTTTCTTTCCGCCAGACGATGAAGCGTTGAAGTCTCTCTGAATCGCCTCCAGTTTCTGCAGCACCTTGTCCAATTCGGTTGGCTGGTTCACCTCCCAGAATCTTTGCGGAGAAAGGCGAATGCGAGCGCCGTTGGCTCCGCCGCGCTTATCGGAGCCGCGGAAGGTGGACGCCGATGCCCATGCCGTCGAGACCAACTGAGAAACCGTCAGGCCAGATCCGAGGATCTTCGCTTTCAGCGCAGCTTCGTCTTGCTCGTTGATCAGCGCATGATTCACTGCCGGGATCGGATCTTGCCAGGGCAGGTGCTCCTTCGGGACGAGCGGGCCGAGATAGCGAACGATCGGGCCCATGTCACGATGGGTGAGCTTGAACCACGCGCGGGCGAATGCGTCCGCGAACTGGTCGGGATGCTCGTAGAAGCGGCGCGAAATTTTTTCGTAAGCCGGATCGAAGCGCAACGCCAGGTCGGTGGTCAGCATAGTCGGCGCATGACGCTTTGAGGGATCGTGTGCATCCGGCACCGTACCGTCGCCTGCGCCGTTCTTAGGCGTCCATTGATGCGCGCCGGCGGGGCTCTTAGTCAGTTCCCAGTCGTACTTGAACAGATTGTTGAAAAAGTTGTTGCTCCACTTAGTCGGCGTCTGGGTCCAAGTGACTTCGAGACCGCTGCCGATGGTGTCCGCACCAAAACCTTTACCAAATTTATTCTTCCAGCCGAGGCCTTGCAGCTCGATTTCGGCGCCTTCCGGTTCGGCGCCGACGTAGTCAGCGGGAACGGCAGCGCCGTGGGTTTTGCCGAAGGTGTGCCCGCCGGCAATCAGCGCGACGGTTTCTTCGTCGTTCATTGCCATGCGTTTGAAGGTTTCGCGAATGTCCCGGCCTGCCGCAATGGGATCGGGTTTTCCATTCGGCCCTTCGGGGTTCACGTAAATCAGGCCCATCTGAACCGCGCCGAGAGGATTCTGAAGATCACGATCGCCGGTGTAGCGCTCGTCCGCCAGCCACGTGCCTTCAGGTCCCCAATAAATGTCCTCTTCGGGCTCCCATGTGTCTGCGCGTCCGCCACCGAAACCGAAGGTCTCGAAGCCCATATCATCGAGGGCGACGTTGCCAGCGAGGATCATCAAGTCGGCCCACGAAATTTTGCGGCCGTATTTTTGCTTGATCGGCCACAGCAGCCGGCGCGCCTTGTCGAGGTTCACGTTGTCAGGCCAGCTGTTGAGCGGTGCGAAGCGCTGCTGCCCGGCTCCGGCGCCGCCGCGGCCGTCGCCGATGCGATAAGTGCCGGCGCTGTGCCATGCCATGCGGATGAACAGCCCTCCGTAGTGCCCGAAGTCGGCGGGCCACCAATCCTGTGAGTCGGTCATCAGGGCCTTAAGGTCTTTGACCACGGCGTTCAGGTCGAGACTCTTGAATTCCTTGGCGTAGTCGAAGTCTTTGCCCATCGGATCAGACAGGTCTGAGTGCTGGTGAAGAACCTTCAGGTTCACCTGGTTCGGCCACCAGTCGCGGTTGGTGGGAGCGGACGCCCCGTGATTGAACGGGCACTTGGATTCGGGCTTTGTGCTCTGGTCTTTGCCCTGATTTTCGGGGGAAACCGTCCCGGATGAAGAGGCGAGTGTGTTTTCCATATGCTTTGAATTTTCCATATCTTTTCCCTTTGAATGAGTTCAAAACTGTGATGATCTACGAACCCATCAGGTTGCGGTTCGCACAATTAACGCGAAGCAGGCCGGCGAGCGCACTTCGTGCAGAGTCCTCTAAAAATAAGCTGGCATTCACGAACGATTCTCTTGCCCAGAGAACGCGCGGCAGGCTTGGGGACGTCGTACCAGTCGACATCTTCCACATTGCCGCAGCGGTCGCAGACGAAGTGGTGGTGCCGCACGCCTTCCAGATCAAACCGCCCGGCGCGGCCCTCGACAGCCACTTCACGCACCAAACCCGCCTTCACCAGGTCCCGCAGATTGTTATAAGTGGTGGCCCGGGAGGATCGGGGATCCACGCGATTCACGGCTTTGAAAATTTCCGCAGCCGTGGGATGGCCCTTATGGTCCATCAAAAATGACATGACGGCGTGACGCTGCGCGGTGCAGCGCAGCCCGCTGCCTTCAAGGGACCGTTTGATCGCGTCAGGCATTTACGTGTTTAGACTATTTCTAATATGAGAGTTTGTCAAATCTAGATGTGGGGGAAGGGCGGAAGATCAAAACTAGATCAAGGGCGTCGGACAGGAATGTCCGACCCACACGAGCCCGGTCCGACACACATAAGCCGAGTGCTCGGGCAGCCTACTCGGCTTTGGCAGTCATCTTGGCGGGGAAGTGTTCGTCGAGATCGAGGTTGAGTTCCAGAACATTAACCCTCGCCTCGCCGAGAAATCCAAGTTGCCTGGCTTCGGTGTGTTTCGTTACCAACGTCCGCAACTCATCGGGCGTAATTGCGCGCGCTTTGGACACGCGACCCAACTGAAATTCCGCGGCAGCAGGCGTTATGTGCGGGTCAAACCCTGAAGCTGAGGTGGTTACCAGATCAACGGGTACCGGGGTCCCGGGGTTGTCTTGCTGGTTGGAGGCAACGTCACCTTTCACGCGGTCAAGAAGTTTCTGGTTTGTGGGGCCGAGGTTCGAGCCGCCGGAGTTCGCCGCGTCGTATCCGTTGCCAGCGGCGGATAAGCGTGGGTGGAAATATGCTGCCCCGGAGAAGCCCTGGCCAATGATTGTTGACCCAACGACCTTTCCGCCCTTCACGATCAGCTGGCCATTAGCGCGATGCGGAAAGATAAGCTGGGCGAGTCCGGTGACAATCAGCGGGTAGAAGATTCCAAACAGGACCGTGGTCGCCACGGTCATTAAAACTGAGATCAATAAGTTCCTTTTCATGGATGATTCCTTATGCCATGCCCATGCGGGTGATTACCACGTCAATCAGTTTGATACCGATAAAGGGAATGATCACACCGCCCACTCCGTAGATCAGCAGGTTGTTCCGGAGCAGGGCGGCGGCTCCCAAGGGCCGGTATCTGACGCCACGCAGCGCCAGCGGAATCAGGGCAATGATGATCAGGGCATTGAAGATCACAGCCGACAGAATCGCTGACTGCGGAGTTTGAAGATGCATGATGTTCAACGCGTTCAGAACCGGGAAGGTTCCAGCGAACATCGCTGGAATGATGGCGAAGTATTTGGCTACGTCGTTTGCGATAGAGAAAGTGGTGAGCGAGCCGCGCGTCATCAGCAACTGCTTGCCGATTTCAACGACTTCGATCAGCTTGGTCGGGTTGGAATCCAGGTCCACCATGTTGCCGGCTTCCTTCGCAGCTTGGGTGCCGGTATTCATGGCAACGCCGACGTCGGCCTGGGCGAGAGCAGGGGCGTCGTTGGTGCCGTCCCCGGTCATAGCGACGAGTTTGCCTTCGGATTGCTCGCGGCGAATAAGATCCATTTTGTCTTTAGGGGTGGCTTGCGCGAGGAAATCATCCACGCCGGCTTCGCTCGCGATGGCAGCGGCAGTGAGTGGGTTGTCGCCGGTGATCATGACAGTGCGGATGCCCATTGCCCGCAACTGGTTGAAGCGGTCGCGAATGCCGCCCTTGACGATGTCTTTGAGTTCTATCACCCCGAGTGCACCGCGCGTTTTTTCCGCCACCACCAGCGGCGTACCTCCGGAGCGGGCGATGTCTTCGACTACGGTTCTTACTGCATCTGGAAACTTGCCGCCGTTCTGAGCGACGAACGCGGCGATGGAGTCGGCAGCGCCTTTGCGAATCTGAAATCCGTTGAGATCAACTCCGGACATGCGCGTAGTGGCGGAGAAGGGGACGAAAGTTGCATCGTGCGATCCCAACTCCCGTCCTCGAAGTCCATAGCGTTCTTTTGCGAGGACGACGATGGAGCGGCCTTCCGGGGTTTCATCCGCGAGCGAAGACATCTGCGCCGCGTCTGCCAACTCGTTTTCGTTGACACCGGGGGCGGGAACAAAGCGTGACGCCTGGCGATTTCCCAACGTGATGGTCCCAGTCTTATCGAGCAAAAGGGTATTCACATCTCCGGCGGCTTCGACGGCGCGGCCCGACATCGCCAGTACATTGTGCTGAATGAGGCGATCCATGCCGGCGATACCGATCGCCGAGAGCAGGCCGCCGATAGTGGTAGGGATCAGGCAAACTAGCAGGGAAACCAGCACGAATACGGTCTGCGGCGAGCCGGAATAAATCGCGAATGGCTGCAGTGTAACCACCGCGAGCAGAAAGATGATGGTCAATCCGGCAAGCAAAATATTCAGCGCGATCTCGTTGGGCGTCTTTTGCCGTTCTGCGCCTTCCACCAGCGCAATCATGCGATCAAGGAAAGTCTCGCCGGGATTGGATGTGATCTTTACTTTGATCTGATCCGAGAGCACACGCGTGCCGCCGGTGACGGCCGAGCGGTCGCCACCGGCTTCACGTATCACGGGAGCAGATTCGCCGGTAATGGCCGATTCGTCAACCGACGCAACGCCCGCAGTGATTTCACCGTCGGATGGAATGAATTCGCCGGCCGAAACCAGAACGAGGTCTCCCGTCCGTAACTTCGAACTGGGGACCTGCTCGGTTGAGCCGTCTCGTGAAAGGCGGTGGGCAACGGTTTCAGACCGCGCCTTGCGCAGGGTGTCGGCCTGGGCTTTGCCACGGCCTTCAGCCATGGCTTCGGCGAAATTTGCAAATAAGACTGTGAACCAGAGCCAGAGCGTGATCTGCAGGTTGAACCTGAAAGCGCCGCCGCCCCTAAAAAGAAGCACGGTGGTGATCACACTTCCAATCTCCACCACAAACATGACAGGGTTGCCCATCATGGTGCGCGGGTTGAGTTTCACCAGGGAGTCCCAGATGGCGCGCCGAACGATCTTCCATTCCCAAACTGCTTTTGACTTTTTGGACATAGCTTTAGCTCTTAGCCTCTAGCTGTTAGCTCTTAGCTCAAACCTGAACCGTGTTCCCACCAGCGTCTCGCTGCAACTACTGACCAAACCGCCTCGACCAGTCCGAATGGCCAGGCGCCCTGAAGGAATCCGTAAACTGACCCCAGCGCGCATGCGAATGCGAAGGCCAGAATGAACCAGTTGCTTCGTGCTTCGAGGGCATAGGTGATCAGCATGGCGGTCACGGCAAACAGCCCAAAGGCAGAAAGTAGAGTCATTCAGTTCGTGTCCTCTCATCATCAGAATGCCTTTCCCGCCATCATCTGCAGGTGTTCAAGAATGGGGCCCAGGCTCAATGCCGGGAAGAAGGTCAGAGCACCGACGATAAGGATCACGCCGAGCAAAAGCAAAGTGAACAAGGGCGTGGTCACAGGAAACGTACCTAGTGACGGAGGAACGTATTTCTTTTGGGCGAGATTGCCGGCAATTGCCAGCATCGGGATAATCATGAAAAACCGCCCAACCAGCATGGTGATGGCGCCGGCGGTGTTGTACCAGGGTGTGTTGGTGGTGAGGCCGGCGAAGGCCGAACCGTTGTTACCAGCCTGCGAGGAAAATGCATACAGAATTTCGCTGAGGCCGTGCGGACCCGGGTTCAGAATGCTGGATGTCCCAAAACTATAGACTGCTGAGATTGCGGCGAATGTGAGTATGACGAGCGGAAATACAAGTATGCTGAGCATGGCCAGTTTAACGTCGTAAGCTTCGATCTTCTTTCCCAGATACTCAGGGGTGCGCCCGACCATAAGCCCGGCGATGAAGACGGCGAGTATGACGTTAATCAACATCCCGTACATTCCGGAGCCCACGCCGCCGAATACAACTTCACTGAGCATGATGTTGGAGAGAGGGATCAAGCCTCCGATGGCGGTGAATGAGTCGTGCCAGCTGTTGATTGCGCCGCAACTAGTATCCGTGGTGACGGTCGCCCATAGTGCGCTGTTGGCGATCCCGAAGCGGACTTCTTTGCCTTCCATGTTTCCACCCGGCTGCAGCGAGGTAGATCTTTGGTTCACTCCCGCGAGCAGCGGATTCCCGCGAGCTTCCGCCCAGTACGCAATGCTTACACCGACAAGGAACAGGGTAGCCATTGCAGCCCACACGGCCCATCCATGGCGCTGTGAACCGGTCATTCTTCCCAAGGTGTAAGTGAGACCGCTGCCAATCGCGAAAATCGCGACCAGCTCAACCAGGTTCGACAGAGGAGTTGGATTTTCAAAGGGATGCGCGCTGTTTGCATTAAAGAATCCGCCGCCGTTCGTCCCGAGCTCTTTAATGATTTCTTGCGAAGCGACGGGGCCCTGAGCGATGGTCTGATCGGTAACCGTGTCCATCACCGGCTTGCCTTGCGCGTCCACTACCGGCTTGCCATCTGATCCGGTCTTCTGAATCTGCATGGGCTCGACGAGCTTTGCGGTGTCATAGGGCTTAAGGTTTTGAACCACTCCCTGCGACACCAGTACGAGAGCCCCGACGATGCAGGTGGGCAGCAATATCCAAAGATTGCAGCGCACCAGGTCAACCCAGAAGTTGCCAATCGTCTGCATCTGCCGCCGCGCGATCCCTCGGATGAACGCGATTGCCAGCACGATCCCAACCGCGGCCGACATGAAGTTGTGATAAGCAAGGCCGGCCATCTGGGTGAAATAAGTCATGGTGGTCTCGCCGCCATAGTTCTGCCAGTTTGTGTTGGTGGTGAACGAGGCGGCGGTGTTGAAGGCCAGCGCGGTCGGGTTTACGGCCCCAAATTTCTGTGGATTGAACGGCAGATAGCCTTGCAGTCGCTCCATTCCGTAAAGGACGATCATTGAAACCAGGCTGAACAGGAGCATGGCGACTGCATATTCGGTCCAGCGCATTTCGTGATTTTCATCGACGCCAGTCAGTCGATACAAAAGCCGCTCAATCGGGCGCAGCACAGGATCCATGAAAGTGCGCTCGCGGTTGAACACACGAGTCATGAAGATCCCGATCGGTTTGGTAATCAGCAAGATCAGGGCAAGATACAGCAGGATTTGAAACCAACCGTTCGCCGTCATTTAGAACTTCTCCGGGCGCAAGAGGGCGTAGATCAAGTAGATCGAAGTTAAGGCGCTGATTGCGAGCATAATTGCCGATTCCAGGCTCATTCGGTCCTCACTTCACACGATCGCAGAATCCGACATAGCCGATGGACAGAGCGAAGAATGCGATCCCAACCGCTACCCACATTAAGTCCTGCATAACCAAGCTCCAGATAATTTAAGAGTACTTACATGCGCTTCTTTTCATGTTGGCGAAACTCATCGAGGCGGTGGAGGTAAAGCAGCTTATCTTCTTTTCTTCTTGGAGCGAGCCTTCTGATATTGACGCGGCTTCCGTTCCGCGAACGGTGCGAATCTCGCCAGAGTGCGATCATGAAATAGATCAAGAAGGCACATCCTGCTATTGCTATACCGGTAAAAATCCGCACAGCCGTCATATGCCGCCTTCCCGAGAACGCGGATGGAAGCTGCGATCTCAAGTCCTATTTCAGCAAAATGGGCGTAAAGACGGACTAAAAGGTTCGTAAGGGAAAAATAAGGGCATCGCTTGTGCAGTCAATTGAAATTCCATCCCAGTTCCATCAAAAGCAGGCGATTGCCCTGAGAAGCCCCGGAATTTCCGATTTCATATGCCATGTAGGCAGTAGCTTTGGAAGTGAGTTTGATGGCTGCGCCGGGAGTGAAATATCCAGCGCCGTGGTGTCCCGTAAACCAATCGGCGGCGAGAGTGACACGTTTACTGACAGGTTGCTCGATTCCGAACTGGCCTCCGGCTTTGTTTCCCGTGGCGACTACGTTGGCCGAAAAATCAAACGCTCCGAAAGTCAAGCGGGTCTGCGTCTTCAGGGTCTTTGTGAATTCAGCGTATGTGTAATTACCCGCGTCGTAAGCCCCGTTTTGTACAGGAATAAAGACGTCGTCTCCCAGCATGAAGGCCCAACCATTCTTGCCGCCATCGTAAGCTTTCCACTTGATCGTTGGCGTCGGCGTGGTCTGGGAAGGGCCGGGCGTAGTGATGCCGTTTAGGTTAATCCCCACCTCCACTCGATGTCCGATTCCAGCGACTACACGTGGGGTATAGGTGCCGACGCTTGCATCCCAGAGATATGAGAAGTCGAATTCCCCATAGACTTTTCCCTTGTCGAGAATATCTCCGCTGGGAACATTGAAGATGGTTTCCTGGGAAAGAGCCGAAGCGGAGAACATTGACATCAAGAGTAAAAGCACGATCACCGGATAGTTACTCACTTCGAAACCTCCGCCTATCACAGAGATTGCATCACGCCCGGCATAAGGAAGGATTAAAGGCTTCGTAAGAAAGCCGTAAGGAGTTCGGCGCGGAGAAAGTAGATCTATTGGGGAGCTATGCCCTCAGGCTCAAAGCGATATCCGACCCAGGGCTCGGTAAGGATGTAGGAAGGGGATGCGGCCTCGGATTCGATCTTCTTACGTAACTGGCCGATGAAGACGCGGAGGTATTCGGGTTGTTCGGTACTGTTGGTCCCCCAGACGTGCGACAGAAGTTTGCGATGGGTCACAACTTTGTGCGAATTACGCGCAAGATATGTGAGGAGATCGAATTCCTTCGGAGTTAACTTAACTTCGTGCCCACGAACAATGGCGACGTGAGCATCAAGATCAATTCGAAAATCACCCTCTTCGATAACTCCCGGGGCCGCATCTTCCTGTGGTGCGCGCCGTAAATTCGCGCGCACTCGGGCCAGCAGTTCGCTTATGCCAAACGGCTTGGTCACATAGTCGTCGGCGCCGGCATCGAGCGCCTGAACCTTTACGCGTTCCTCACCTTTCACGGAAAGCACAATGATGGGCGCATTGGACTTGATGCGGAAGCGGCGGCAAAGTTCGAGCCCATCCATAACCGGCATGGAAAGGTCTGTGATCATGAGATCCGGCGGCCAGTCGCGGGCGATCTGCAGGGCAGTGTCGCCATCGTTCGCCACGCGCAGGTCGTAACCGTACGCGTCGAGGGAAGTCCGCAACACGCGTGTGATCTGGGGTTCGTCATCCACAATCAGGATTCGCCGATGATCAGCCTGACGATTGTCCGGAGGGGGACTCACTTGGCCTCCTGCGTCACGATGTGGACATCGATGGGCGGGGCGTTGCGCAGGAACTTTTGAATCACTGTCAGGTAAAGGTACTTGCGCCATCCTTCTTGTGCGGAACGGCCGAATATCACGTGCGTGATGTGCCTTTCGTGCACAAACTCGGCGACACGCTCGGCGACATTTCCTCGCGGCAGGCGGACGACGGTTGCACCCAGATTCTCGGCAAACTGAATGTTCTCCTGCAGGCTACGCCGGTTGTCGCCGTCCTGATCAGCCGGCGAGTCCACATACACGACATAAAACTCGGCGTCGATTCCTTGGGCCATGCGCCCGCCGCGAGCGATTAGATATTGCGCAATGGGATTTGAACTGATAGCCACGGCGATTTTCTCATGAACGGCGACCGCGGGTTGCAGGCCTTCACGCGTCCAGTGCGCTTCCAGACTCTTATCAACGACCTGTGCAACCTGGCGAAGGGCGAGTTCGCGCAAGGCGATCAAGTTTCCTCGACGAAAGAAGTTTCCCAGCGCGCGTTCGGCCCGGTCGACGGGATAGATATCGCCCCGCCGCATTCGCGTCTGTAACGCTTCGGGGGTGAGATCGGACATGACGATTTCTTCGGCACGTTGGACCACCCAATCGGGGACCGTCTCGCGAACGTGAACGCCGGTGATGCGCTCAACCAGCGGGTTCAGACTTTCGATGTGCTGCACATTCACGGTGGATACGACATCGATTTTCGCATCGAGCAAATCGAGAACGTCCTGATAGCGCTTGGGATGTTTGCTGCCCTCAATGTTGGTGTGGGCCAATTCGTCCACAAGAACGACCGCAGGTTTTCGCGCCAGGATGGCGTCGACATCCATCTCGGTAAAAACGGTCCCCTTGTACTCAACCTGTTTTCGGGGAATGGTTTCGAGCTTTGAAACCAAGTCAGCCACGCCTTTGCGTCCATGAGTCTCAACCACTCCGATAACGACGTCCTCGCCGCGGCTGTAGCGGCGGATACCCTCGCTGAGCATGCTGTAGGTCTTGCCGACGCCCGGAGCGTAGCCAAGAAACAGCTTGAAGATTCCCTGTTTCTTCTCGGGCGCGACTTCTTCCAGCCACTGTTCTGGACGCTTTTGCACGAATTCATTGTGATCTGAGTTTCCAAGTTTGTCGAGAAGTGCCGGCTGAGTTGGCGCATGCTGCTATTGCGTGCCAGAGCGGAGAGTTTACAATCACGCACGTGAGATTCGCCCGAACGTCTGCAATCAGAGTGATCATTTGTGCGCTGGCAATACCTGTGGTCGTGCTTTTCTACAAGCACGGAGTGCATGCCAATGCGACGACGGTGGCGCTGACGTTCCTGCTCGTAGTCCTGGTGGTCTCGGCTAACTGGGGTTTCTGGTATGCGGCTTTCCTGGCGGTGCTTTCGACACTGGCCTTTAACTACTTTTTTCTGCCTCCCTTCGGCACGCTGACCATCGCGGATCCCCAGAATTGGGCTGCGCTCTTCGCCTTTCTAGCTACTGCGGTAATTGCAGGACAGCTTTCGGAACGCGCGCGGCGGGAGATGTTGAGAGCGAACCAGCGCCGGCGGGAACTTGAGCACCTCTATGCCTTCAGCCAGCGGTTGCTGACGCTGGAAAGCGTGCCGGAGTTGCTGAACCTGGCGCCGCGTCACATTGTGGAGACTTTCGGCGGGCGTGGAGCGGCACTGTTTGTTTCCGACCGAACCGACGTTTATCGTTCCGATCCGGCGGCCCGCGAAATTGAAACCGGGCGCCTGCAATCCGTTGCTGGGCGCGGCGAACCGGTCGTAGATTCCGATAACGCCGTAGCCTACGTTCCGCTTCGACTAGGGGTGAGAAGTGTGGGGGCGATAGGAATTTCGGGGGTAACGCTGTCCCACGAGAGCCTTGAGGCGCTTTCTACGCTGGTTGCCATCGCGATCGAGCGGACTCGCGCCATAGAAAACGTCGGCAAGGCAGAGGCAGCGCGCGAGAATGAGAAGCTGCGCTCTGCCATCCTCGATTCGGTGGCGCACGAGTTTCGTACACCCCTCACCGCGATCAAGGCTTCAGCAACCAGCCTGATCGCCGGGGGGCTCGACGAGCTTCAGCAGAACGAGCTATTTGCCGTCATCAACGAGGAATCGGACCGAATGGATCATCTGGTGGAGGAAGCGACCCAGATGGCACGGCTCGAATCGAAGCAGGTGGAATTGCAACGAGCCCCACACGATATTCGCGATGCGATTGATGGCGCTTTGCGAACCGCGGCCAAGTCGATCGCCGGCCATTCGGTAAGGTTGGAGACCGCGGACGACCTCCCCCTGGTGGAATTCGACATGGAGCTCATCGTCAACGTGCTACGCCAATTATTGGAGAATGCCGCAAAATACTCGCCGCGTGAGTCGGCGATCCAGATATCGGTGGAAAAGACAGACTCGCAGGTCATCGTTAGTGTTGCCGATCGCGGACCAGGAATTGACGAACTCGAACAGGCGCTGATTTTCGACAAGTTTTATCGTGGCAAAGACAATCGTTATTCAATCCAAGGCACTGGTATGGGGCTGGCGATCGCTAAGGCTGTGGTAGAGGCGCACGGCGGCACAATCGGAGTGACCAGTCAACTCGGGCAGGGCTCGGTATTCTCATTCACGCTTGCGCTGCGAACAGCGGGCATTCCAAGCTGAAAGCATCCATGCGGGAAAGCTGCTAACTCCCACTATTCATTCGGCATAGCAACTCGTCTTTACGAATTCCTTATGCCACTCATGTTGCAATAGAGGTGATGAAATTGGCAGTGTCCTCAAGACCTGCGGTACCTAATGTTGCCGCCCGCGTCCTGGTAGCTTCGAGCGCCATGCTGGCGTTCATTTCCTTCTGGCGGGTCGCGGCCATCGTGCTGAACGACATGGGGTCTTCTGCGTTTTACGCGGGAGCGATTGCCGAGCACTTTGTCGGGAAGCCCGCGCCGTGGTTTGTGCTTGCCATCATGCTGCTGGCCGGAGCGGTGGCGTCGCTCTACATCGAGAGCTGCGGGATGTTTGTCCGCGGCGGCGTGTATCGCGTGGTTAAAGAAGCGATGGGCAGCACGCTGGCCAAGTTCTCAGTTTCAGCGTTGATGTTCGATTACATTTTGACCGGCCCAATCAGCGGCGTATCCGCCGGACTTTACCTGGTCGGACTGCTGAATGAACTACTGCAACACGCTCACATGCGGACCTTGCCGATGAACATGGGCGCGGCATTCTTCGCCATCCTGGTAACGATCTATTTCTGGTGGGAGAACATCAAGGGGATTCCCGAGTCGAGCGAAAAAGCACTGCGCATCATGTATGTGACCACGATCATGGTGGTCATCATGGTTGTGTGGTGCTGCTACACGCTCTGGGTGAAAGGGGGACATCTTCCACCCTGGCCGCACTTGGGCAATATCACATATCTCACCGGAGAGCACGGCGGCGCTCTCGGCTGGTTGCGCAACACGTCCCTACCCTACAAGGTCGGATTGATCGGAATCATGATTGGATTGGGACACTCGGTCCTCGCCATGAGCGGCGAGGAGACCATGGCACAGGTTTACCGCGAGATTGAGCATCCCAAGCTTCCGAACCTGAAGCGAGCCGCGCTGGTTATTTTCATATACAGCCTGGTTTTCACGGCGGGGGTCGCATTCTTCTCGGTGATGATTATTCCCGACTCGGTTCGCGCCAGCTTTCAGGACAATCCGATCGGTGGACTGGCGATGTATCTGGCAGGGCCGTTGTCCCTGAAGCTCGCGTTTCGGGCGTTCGTGGTGGTGGTGGGTGTGTTGATGCTGGCAGGAGCCGTGAACACCGCGATTGTTGGATCGAACGGCGTACTGAACCGAGTATCTGAAGATGGAATCCTGCCGGAATGGTTTCGCAAACCGCATCGCCGGTTTGGAACTTCCTATCGCATTCTGAACCTTGTGGTTGCCTTGCAGCTGATCACGATTGTGTTGAGCCGTGGGGACATCTTCCTGTTGGGCGAAGCCTATGCGTTTGGCGTTATGTGGAGCTTCTCGATGAAGGGGCTGGCGGTGCTGGTGCTTCGCTACAAGGAGCCGGGAAAGCGTGAATATCGTGTGCCCCTTAATTTCCACATTGGAAAGACTGAAATCCCGCTCGGGCTCGCGATCATTACGGTCACGCTGATCTCGCTCTGCGTGATCAATTTGTTTACAAAGGAAGTTGCGACAATCTCCGGAATCGCGTTCACGATCATTTTTTTCACAGTGTTTGAAATATCGGAAGCAGTCACACGAAAACGCGCCAGCGCTCATGCCGAACTCGATCAGTTCAACGTCGAAGCCGGCGACGATCTCACTCCGAAGGCATTGGGAGTGCGCCCCGGGAACGTTCTGGTGATGGTGAGAAACTACAACAGTCTTTATAGCTTGTCTTCGACGCTTGATCGCGTGGATGCCCGCAAGCAGGATGTAGTCGCGTTGCACATGCGGTTCCTGGGGCGCGCCAGCGGTGGCGAATACGAACTTGAACCCCAGCAGTTGTTCAGTACGGAAGAACAAATTCTCTTTACCCGAGCTTTGGGGCTGGCTGAGAAGAAGGGCAAGACCATACATCTTGCGGTCGCCGGCGCGACTGATAAATGGGAAGCAGTGTTGAAGGCGGCGCAGAGTTTGGAATCGTCAACGGTGGTGCTGGGCGCGTCTCCAAATCGGCCCGTGACTGAAGAAGCACGCATCGCGGGACTAGCATGGGAGCGGTTGTCTGATCCCAAGCCGCAGTTGACGCTGGTTGTGTATTTTCCCGGCGGGCAAGAACATGTTTTTTATCTCGGTCCCCACGCCCCCCATCTCACTCCCAAGGAAATCGACCTGTTGCACACGATATGGCTCGAACTTAGTAACGATGTTGCGCCCGAGGAGATTCATCATCACGACGTTGTTCACTTTGCTCTGGAAGAGCTTCGGGGCGAGCTCAACGATTCGCAGCGAGACGAGGTCTTGCACAGGCTGCGAGAACACCTGCAACAAATTAGGGAGCGCCGCGCCCCGCAGTCCTGATGGCCCCGCTAAGTGGCGCTGATAATCGCAGGGTTGTAAACTTAGTTCCCATTAGACAATGCTAGCCCTTACCGCTAAGGCTCTTCTCACGCCGCTTGAACGGATCGAGCACCCGATCGTTATGGTGGAAGGGAAGTCTATCGCCAAAGTCACTTCACAGAGCGAGACCCAGATACCACCCGGCGCCGAACATGTTGATTACGGCGATTGTGTGCTCACGCCGGGGCTGGTTGACATTCATATACACGGCTCTGCCGGACACGATGTAATGCAGCCCGATGAGCAAGGGCTGCGCCGAATGGAAGAGTTTCTGGCAAAGCGTGGGATTACGAGTTACTACCCGACAACCGTGGCCGCGCCGCAGGACGCGACGTTGCGATCGCTGGAGTGGATGGCGAATTCGATTGAGTCGGCGCAACTAAACAGCGTCCGTGCTCAGGCGCTGGGCATTCATCTGGAGGGGCCGTTCCTCAGCCACATACGGCGCGGTGTGCACCTACCAGAGAATCTGCTGCAACCCTCAATTGCAACCTTCGACAAATTTTGGGAAGCGGCACGCGGGCACATTCGGGTTATGACCATCGCGCCGGAATTGGTGGGAGCTGTGGAGCTGATTGCTGAGGCAAATAGACGAGGAGTCTGTGTTAGCGTTGGCCACTCCGACGCAGACCTCGCTACCACCCGAGCGGCGGTTGCCGCCGGAGCCCGCCATGCGACCCACACCTTCAATGCCATGCGGCCGCTGGACCATCGCGCGCCAGGGATTCTAGGTGAGGTGCTGTCCAATCCCAAGGTTACAGCCGACGTAATCGCCGACGGCATTCATGTCCATCCGACAGTCGTTCGTTTTCTGTTAGAGGCGAAAGGCGAGCAGGGTGCAGTGCTGATTACAGATGCCATGTCCGCAGCCGGTATGCCGGACGGCCCTTATAAACTGGGCGGAATGGATGTCGAAGTAAAAGATGGCCGAGTCACGCGCGAAGGTTCGCTCGCGGGAAGTGTGCTTACGCTCGATCGCGCGGTTCGCAACGTGATGGAGTTTGCGGGCTGGGATCTGCGTCCGGCGATTCGCATTGGGACAATCAATCCTGCACAGGTTGCGGGAGCAAAAGGGAAGGGACAGATTCAGGCGGGAGCGGATGCCGACCTTCTCGCGTTGAGCGAGAACGGAGAAGTCCGCGCAACCATGGTGAAAGGGCAAATAATTGAACGGTAGTTTTAGGTGCGGACGGTTCAACGAGCTAGCTTCGTCTAGTTCGGCTTACGATGTTTGCCTTCCGCAAAGTAACGCAACAGGGCTGCATCGGTGAGGTGGTTGAATTTTTCGATAAATGAACCTTCCGCAACCGGCTTCTTCGGTGTTTTCTGGTTCGGCAACTCTTCTGCTTCTGAGTCGCTGGTCATGACCTGCACGTAGAACCAGAGAAAATGGCGCATCTGATCGAGCGCGGACTTCAGCACGTCGAGCGACTCGAGTTCCGGCAACTGAGTGAGAGCTTCCATCAGCTCGGGATCGCCAGGCGCCTGCATAGCAGCGCAGTTGAGCTCCTTTTGGATAGCGCGGAGGTCTTCGGTTACTCGCAGAATGCGCACATGAACATCATCGAGATATTCCGGATTTGCCATTCGCTCTTTCTAAGACGATTCAACATCTCATCCCCCGGCGCAAGCAAGAAGATGTCCCATGTGCATGCGCTTTCGTAATTCCAGTGACCGGCGCGGGTTCCCAGCTGTTCAGGCGGTTGCGACGCCGGTTCGAATTTGCGGGACATCGATAATGCACGCGCCAATACTGGGGTTTTCGATTGCCGACAGGAGCGTGCGCGTCATTTGCGGGGGTGTGACCAGGCCCAGCCGGTGAGCGTGGTCGCGAGTAGAGGGAATCCGCTGGCAAAGCCAGTACATCGGTAACAACGCATAAGGCCAGCGGTGTTCGGGCACCAGAACATACGAGGGGCGGACAATAGTAACTCCCTACCTTTTAACTTGGAATCCTCTCCAGCATCACCCGCGTAACCAGCTTCTTGTCAATGTTGCGCTCCAGGGTCTGAAGCAAGAATTTTCGCAGATCGGCGGCAGGCTTCGTCGTGTCTGGAAAAGAGCAGGCGGATAGGGGCGCACGCAACATGAGAGCCGCGAGTTTGCGCGACTCGGGCGAGATTTCCGATGACGCAAGGCGTTTATGTTCTGGGCACATGAGGCCATCTGCGAGGGCATGAAAGAATGCACGACTGCCGTTCAGGGCACGGCCGCAGGCCAGACATTCGGAAAGGTCGGGCAAGTAGCCCATGAGTCGCGCCATCCAGAGCTCAAAGTAGGTAATGGGCAAAAGCAGCGAATCACCGCGTAGTTGGGCGAGAACGGACAGCGCCAGCCGAAAGACGGTGTCATTGGCTTCCCGGTCAGGGAGCAGTTCATCGAGCACTTCCGCCACGTGTCCCAAGGCTACCGCCCGCGGGTAATTCACCTCAGAGGTTAAGGGAGATTGCAGCACCTCGCAGGCGTCAAGCCGCACCAGTTCGTTACGTTCACGGTCTTCGTAGGTCAATTTCACGTGGGTGAGCGGTTCGAGGGCGCCACCAAACCGGCGGCGGGATTTTTTTGCCGCGCGGGCCACACCGCGCACCTTGCCCTCAAGCCGGGTGAAGAGTGTGACGAGTAAATCCGATTCGCGGAACGGATAGGTGCGCAGAACGATCGCTTCTGATTCCTTCAGGGGCATCGGTGCTGCTGATTGTAGTGGTTCCGCGGCTCGGAGTCAGGCGAGATGCAAGTCCCTAAAACACTAGTCATTCCGAGGACCCTCGGTCCGAGGAATCTGCATTTGCTTTTGAAACTGCAGATTCCTCACCGCTGAAGCGGTTCGGAATGACAATCCTGAATGAATTACGTTTTCTGGCGGACGATGCTGACCGCTATCTCCCAAAATACTTTGCGTTGCGCTCGGCGTAGCTCTTCCATTTTTCAGGGAGATCGTCGAGCGCGAAAATCGCCGACACGGGGCAAACGGGAACGCAGGCGCCGCAATCGATGCATTCAACGGGATCGATGTAGAGCATTTCTTCGGTGGCGAACTTTGCGTCGTCCTTCTTGGGATGAATGCAGTCAACCGGACAGGCGTCCACGCACGCGTGGTCTTTAGTGCCGATGCACGGTTCTGCTATGACGTAGGCCATGATTACGATTTCTCCTGAGATTCTTGCTCGCTGTACGGAAGAATAATTCTAACAAGAATCAATGAGCGGGGTACAGCGCGGCCAGCGGAACTGCCGCGAATTCGCGTTGAACTGCAGTGTGCGCCAGTGGTGGGCTTTGAACGCCAGCTCAGGCGTGCACCAACTCACGCTGACCGCTGGGTTCGTACTCAACGATGTATCCGGCCACGGCGCTGGCCGCGACAGTGAGCGGGCTTGCTAAGTACATTTGGCCGGGGCCGCTGCGTCCGGGGAAATTGCGGTTTTGGGCGCTGATGACGACCTGGTCCGGCCGCGTGGAAACACCCGGGCCGGCGTTGATGCAGGCGCCGCAACTGGGCTCGATCACATGGGCTCCGGCGCGCTGGAAGGTATCGAGGTAGCCCTTGCGCAGGCAATACTCGCGCGTTTCCTGCGATCCAAACTGAATGTAAAACTGAACGGAATCGGCAACGCGTTTGCCGTGGCGCAGCGCATCTTCGAGCACGAGCGCGTACATATCCATGTCTTCGTTTTTGCCCGCGGTACAGGTGCCGCCGTAGGCCAGTTCAACCGGCACGGGCGTGTTCATCTCGCGAATGTATTTGCCGTTGCCCGGGTCACCGGGGGTGGCGATCATCGGAGTTATGCCGGCTGCATCGAGCTCGATAACTTGGGCGTATTCGGCATCGGCGTCGCTGCCGAGGCCTTCGATCATCCCCTCGGCTTCGGCGCGGGCAATGCCGCGGCGCTGCATCAGGAACTCGATTGCTTTCGCATCCGGCGCTACGATGCCGGTGAAGCCGCCAATTTCAGCGGCCATATTGGTCATGGTGGCGCGTTCGTCTACGCTGAGTTCTTCGATGGCTTCGCCTGAATACTCAATGACCTTGGCGAGGGCTTTGCCGCTGCGAACGTAATCGAGGCTGAGGATTTTCAGGATCAAGTCCTTCGCGGTCACGTTCGCATGTTTCTTGCCGCGAACCACAACTTTCACCGATTCCGGCACGCGCACACGAACGTCTTTAGTGATCCAGGAATTAAAGACATCAGTGGTGCCGATGCCGAAGGCTACGCATCCGATTGCTCCCGAATGTGGCGTATGCGAATCAGAGCCGACGACAAGTTGCCCCGGCAGGGCGTAGCTTTCGAGTACAACGGAATGACAGATGCCCTCCGCGCCTTTGCGATCTGTCAGTTCGCCATGCAGCCGAACACCTTTGCGCTGGGCAAAGTCCCCTTGCTTGAGTTTTAGCTGGGTCGCAAGATCAAGGAGGCCCATCTTGCGTTTCTGTTCGGAAAGGACTTCATCGAGAAATGTGAGATGGTCGCGAAAAAAGAGAACTGAGCTGGGATCGTTGACGGGGGCATCTTTGCCAACCAGTTGATCGAAAAAGATTGCAGCCATGGGAGTCACGTACTCGTGGCTGAAGCGCAGGTCGGTGCGCGCGAAGCCCGAATCGCCGGGCTTAACCGCCACGACGCCCACTGACCTCGAGCTTTGTTCGTCCGGACGGGTGGGGGCACCCGTCCCCACGTGATCATTGTCTGTTCCTTCACCCGTGCTCACCATGTGGCGGGCGAAAATCTTTTCGGCCAGCGTCATTGGACGCGGCTTGGTCTCGATCGCAGGCAGCGAAACTTTTCCCTGCATACGCGCCACATTGAATTGGAACAAGCCGCCGTGCTCGATGATCTGGCGCGTGATTTCATCTTCGCCGGCGGAGAAAATGCTCAGGGGAATTTCGGCGCCGGAGCGAATCTTGTCAATCAAAGAAAAATCCGTCGAAGTGAGCACGCCCAGGTTCTGGCAATTCTGCTTGTAAATGCGTTCGATGTTTTCCGCGATCACCAGCTGAATTCCGGCGCACAGTTCGGCATACGGCGACTGCTCGCGGCTTGATCCTTTGCCGCGACGCTTGCCGCTAACGGCTGCTACAAAGCCTCCACGCTTTACGTCTCCGCGCTGAATGGGAACTTCATTGCCGGCCTTGAGGCCGGTGTAGGGAAATTCGCCGAGTGTCTCATCGAAGAAGAAGCAGATGTGCGCAGGAGTAATCTCATCGGTCGAGATATCGTCGCGCAACTTAGGATTGTTTTCAGGATTGGCTGTGTCCCAGGGAATATTCTCGCCAGCGAGTTGCCGTTTGATGAGTTCCGGATCTTCTGTGAGAAACAATATCCGGCCCTGCAGTTGAACCGTCTGCGGCCGCTTCTCGATTTTCTTGTTCAACAAAGCTTCAATCACGAGTGCCTCAGGCTCTATTTTACGCCGCCGTGCCGTCCCTACGGGACTCAGTTATCTTCCCGCGCTACCCAGGGTTTACGCCCTGGGCTATTTATGTGCCGGCGCTTCGCGGCTGGGGTGAAGTATCACGCGGTCTGTTTCTCGACGATGGCCTTTCGTCAACTTTGCGCCGTTAGGAAGTGTTTCTCGAACAACCACGTTCGCAATTGCACTCTCTGGGTGCGCCCGGGTTGTCGACGATAGGCAAGCGCTTGCTAATGATGGGCGTGCTTACGGTCGTATTTCTCGCCTGCCACAACCGCTACCGGCAAACGGTTTTCTTTTGGCGCAAGAGGGCATGTCGCGTACGGCGTCACCGCGCACGGTGGACTGTAGGCGCGGTTGAAATCGAGGACGACTTTGCCGTCCACAACCGCATCGGTATCGAGGAACCGGCCGCCGGGATAAGTATCCGTCTTGCCGGTGAGGTCACCGATAACAAAGCTCAGGCCTTTGGCGGGATCGCCGCCAAGCGCAGTGAGAGTGAGGTCCTGGCCATTGAGTTTGAAGTGAATTTCCCCCGTCACGGGAACGGGCGTGACATCGCCGAGCACATTGGGAACGTCCACCGTGCGTTTGCCGTCCGAAGGGACAAAAGTGCCGGTCACTCGATAGCTCATATCGAGAGGGAAGAACACCGGCCCGGGATAATTACGCACGGCCGCGCTGTTGAGATCTTTCACGCGAATGCCTATGCGGTCGCCGCGCTTGATCACGCGCAGAGTGAGGCTGCCGAGTTCAATCAGAGTCGGCTTACCGGTGATGTCGGCTTGCAGCTTTGCCCCGCCTTCCGAATCCCCACCTGAGAGCTTAAAGTCGCCCCCCTTTTTTTCAAATGCGACCGAAACATCCGTGCCTTGCAACCCAAACACACCCGCGTGCTCCGGCCCCGACGGAAGCACGATGGCATTATCACCGGCGCTGCCGAAAGTGTTCGCGCCGGGCTTGAGCCAGAACAATCCGGCCAGTGGCAACCAGTTCTGCTTCAAGTCATCGACGAGTTCTGCTTTCCATTTGTCGAAATCTTTTACATAGGCGGCGTCAGGAGGTTGAGCGGCCGTCGCCGAGAGCGCCATCAGCGGCAGAAGAACTCCAATCGCGCGCGCGTTCTTTGGCCAACGCGCGTTCTTTGGCCAACCAACGACCGACGACAAACGGCTAATGCTTTTCCGCATACTTCCTCGGATCGGGCAGCGGCTCCAGGCCCCGGCCGGCAAAGATTTCGGCGAACTCGTGCATGAATGCTTCGTGGATCACTCCATTTGACGCCAGGGTTTCGCGACTGTTCAACTCAAACGGACCTCCGGCGAAATTTGTCACGCGCCCCCCTGCCTCCTCCAAAATCAGCACGCCTGCCGCGGTGTCCCACGGATTGAGATTAAATTCCCAAAAGCCGTCAAGGCGTCCAGAGGCGACATAGCAAAGATCAAGCGCCGCCGATCCCGCGCGGCGCACGCCGTGTGTGCGCAGTGTGATCTGGTGATAGAAGTAAATGTTCGGATTTTTGTGTCGTTTGTGGCTGGGGAAACCCGTGGCCACGAGCGACTCCTTCAACTTGCCGGTTTTCGAAACGTGAATCGGGACGTCGTTTAAAAAGGCTCCGCAGCCACGCTCAGCCGCGAAGAGTTCATTGCGAGTGGGATCGAAGCAAACGCCGGCGATGGTCTGGTCTTTGTGCTGTAGCGCCATCGAAACGCAGAATACGGGAAATCCATGCGCGAAGTTGGTGGTGCCGTCGAGCGGGTCAACATACCAGCGGTATTCGCTGCCGGTATCGCGCAGGCCTTCTTCTTCGCCAAGAATATCGTGCGTCGGCCACAGTGCACGAATACGCTCGCGGATCAGGGCCTCCGATTTGCGGTCGGCAGCTGTGACCAGGTCGGCATCGCCCTTATATTCAATTTTGATGTGCCGGTCGAAGTGTTCCATCAGCAACGCGCCGGCTTCGCGGGCGATTGCATTCATGGCGGGAAGAAATTCGTGCGTAGGCAAATTGATTTTGTGCGTGCGCAGATGCGCAGAGTTCAGTGTCGCAGAAGCGGAAGAGCAAGGCAAAAGGGCGGGTCGGCGGCGCGACGAGTAACGACAATCAGATGCCGCGTTCCAGATCGGGAACTCCGATGACAAAAATTCATCACGAACCGTCGTTTCAGACTCGTATTGAGGTAGAGTCCCGAAGGGACGGCGCAGCTTGACCGGGCAATCAGGCGCGAGCAACAGTCCCAAAGGAGCGGCCCAGCTTAGCCCAGAGCCTGCCCTGAGCTTGTCGAAGGGACGGAAGTCCTGGGTGGGGAGCGGTCGAGAGTAAGCCCCGGAGGGACGACCGATGTCGCACTCATATTCGAGCAATCGGATTCATCTGGTATTCAGTACGAAGAACCGCGAGAAACGAATCGGCGAAGCCGTACAGTCCAAACTGTGGCCGTACATGGCTGGCATTGCGAGAAATCACGGCTTCGAAGCGATGAAAGTTGGCGGCGTTGAAGATCACGCTCACGTGCTGATGGTTCTACCCGCGACGATTCCTCTCTCAAAGGCGATCCAGATTTTGAAGGCGTGTTCCTCGAAATGGCTGAACGAAACCGCGGTCAAAGATTTTTCGTGGCAGGAAGGTTACGGCGCGTTCAGCGTAAGCGCGTCGCAGACGGAGAGCGTGGTGAGATACATCGAAAATCAAAGGGAACATCATGCGAAGAGGAGTTTCGATGAGGAGTTCATGGAATTGTTGAAGAGACATGGGATTGATTATGACCCGGCTCATGTGCTGGGTTGACTCGGTCGTCCCTACGGGACTTGAGTCAGTATGGTCCGTGTACCCAGGACGGTAGTCCTGGGAAGGCGAAGTGAAGGAAGGGAAGTCCCGGAGGGACGGCCGACCTCCCGCGATGGTCACCCGCCGACAATCGCAAGCTCGGGACCTCCGCAAAGCGGCCCAGCAGGACTGCAGTCTCGGCAACGCTACGGCTTCGCGCGGGCTTCCGCAACTGCTCTCTGCACAGCCAGCAACTCTTTCAACACTCCACGCAACTTGGTTGATTCGAGGGCATTGGCGCCGTCGGATTTGGCCTCTTTGGGATTGTCGTGGACTTCCATGAATACGCCATCGACGCCGGCGGCAACGGCTGCGCGCGATAGCAGAGGTATGAATTCAGGCTGGCCGCCGCTGACTGCATGGTCGCCGTCGGCGGAGGCGGAAGGTAGTTGGACGGAATGGGTGGCGTCGAAGACAACCGGCGCGAACTTGCGCATGATTGCCAGCGATCGCATATCAACGACCAGATTGTTATAGCCGAAACTGGCTCCGCGTTCGGTCACGAACACGCGATCATTTCCCGCCGAACGGCATTTCTCGACAATGTGCTTCATGTCCCAGGGTGAGACGAACTGGCCTTTTTTTATGTTCACCGCGCGTTCGGTCATGCCGGCAGCAACGACGAGATCAGTCTGTCGGCAGAGAAAAGCCGGAATCTGCAGAACGTCGGCGACCTCCGCCACCTTCGGTACGTCAGCGGATTCGTGAACGTCGGTGAGAATCGGAACGTGCACTTCGTCTTTTACTTTTTTCAGGATGCGGAGGCCTTCGGTGAGACCGGGTCCGCGAAAGCTGCGAATCGAAGTGCGGTTAGCCTTGTCGTAAGAGGCTTTGAAGATGAACGGTACGTTCAGCGAGCGGGTCACGCCCTTGATCACTTCCGCCATGAAGAGTGCGTGCTTTTCGCTTTCAATGACGCACGGGCCGGCAATGAGAAACAGGTTGCCGGAGCCGACATTGATCCCATCGATTTGGAAGGAGAGGCTCATGAATCAACGTCAAAGGCTTAACCACAGAGGGCACTGAGTTACACGGAGGAAAGTCACAGAGAAAGCGATCGAACTCGATGTCTTCACAATTTCTCGGTGCCTTTCCCCAGTATAACTTTGCGCCCTCTGTGGTTGAGGATTTTATCTCGCGACTTTCACCGGCCGATGAAACATTTCGACGGCGGCTGTCTCTTTATCGGCGAGGCGTTTCTGCTTGCGCTCGTAGGCAGCTCCGACGAATGTTCGGAACAGCGGATGCGGCTCGAGCGGCTTCGACTTGAACTCGGGATGAAATTGGCAGCCGATAAAGTGCGGATGGTCGGGCAGTTCGACCATTTCGACGTAAGTTCCATCGGGAGTCGAACCGGAGATACGCAAGCCCGCTGCCGTCAGCAGCGATTCATACTCGCGATTGAACTCGTAACGATGCCGGTGGCGCTCGCTGATTTCCGACTGACCGTATATCTTGTGGGCCAGAGTGCCCGGTTCGATTTTGCAGGTCCAGGCGCCCAGTCGCATGGTGCCGCCAAGTTCCTCTACGCCGCGCAGTTCGCGCAGTTTGTAGATCACGCGATGCTGCGTCGCCGGATCAAACTCGCTGGAGTTGGCTTCGGCCAGCCCACAGACGTCGCGGGCGAACTCGATGCAAGCGGTCTGCATACCCAGGCAGATTCCGAAGTAAGGGACTTTTTGTTCTCGCGCATAGCGGATAGCCTGCAACATGCCTTCGATCCCGCGTTTGCCAAATCCGCCGGGGACGAGAATGCCGTCATAGTCGGCGAGTTGCTCCTTGCAGGCTTGTTGGCCGGCTTCAAGTCCTTCGGCTTCAATCCAATTCACACCCAGCTTCAAGTTGTGCGCGAGGGCGCCATGAACCAGCGCTTCTTTCAGGGACTTGTAGGAATCTTCGTACTCGACATACTTGCCGACAATCGCAATGTTGACGTCGTCCTTGGGGTTGTAGACGTTGTGGACGAGTTCTTTCCACTGCTTCAGATCGCGCTCTTTAGGTTCGAGGTGCAGATATTTCAGCGCCAGCGAGTCCACGCCTTCTCGCGAGAACACCAGCGGGACTTCGTAGATAGAGGCAACGTCTTTTGCAGTGATGACCGCCTCTTCCTCTACGTTACAGAAGAGCGCAATTTTCGACTTGATGTCTTTGGACAGGAATCGGTCGGTTCGGCAGAGCAAGATGTCCGGCTGAATTCCGATGCTAAGCAGTTCTTTTACCGAGTGCTGGGTCGGCTTGGTCTTGAGCTCCTGAGCGGCGGCAATGAATGGCACCAGCGTCACATGAACGAACAAAGTATTTTCGCGGCCCAGTTCCTGTCGCATCTGGCGGATGGCTTCCATGAAAGGCAGCGACTCGATGTCGCCGACGGTGCCGCCGATCTCAACTATCGCTACATCAACATCTTGCGCGACCTTCTTCATCGCCGACTTGATCTCGTTAGTGACGTGCGGAATCACCTGGACGGTTTTGCCGAGATAGTCTCCGCGCCGCTCCTTGGCGATGATCTGCTCGTAAATGCGGCCGGTGGTCCAGTTGTTGTCGCGGGAGAGTTTGGCGTGGGTGAAGCGCTCGTAGTGGCCGAGGTCAAGGTCGGTTTCGGCGCCGTCATCGGTGACGAACACTTCGCCATGCTGAAAGGGAGACATGGTGCCCGGATCGACGTTCAGATACGGGTCGAACTTCATGAGATTGACTTTGATCCCGCGGCTTTCCAGCAGGCATCCGAGCGAAGCCGCCGCCAATCCCTTGCCCAATGAAGACACTACACCGCCGGTTACAAAGATGTACTTTGCCGACATCGTTGCCTCGCTCTAAGTTGTATTGGAAAATTGTGCAGGCTGGCGTGCACAATCAATTATGACAGAAAAGGTTTTGGAGGGAAAAGAAGATTTTATGGTGACATCAGATCCCGCCCAACTTTAGGGAGGAAATAGCGAATTCTTGCTTCTCACAATCAATGAAGGTCGAACTTAGCCCAGCGCGGAAGCGCTGGGTGAGCGTAAAAAGGAATCTGAGTCCCGGAGGGACGATACAGGCGGACCTGCGCGATCGGGTCGTCCCTCCGGGACTTGGGCTCCGCTGATCTAACGTACCCAGCACTGCCGTGCTGGGCTAAGCTGGGCCGTCCCTGTGGGACTTCCTCGTGCAGGGCTAAGATCGGATCGTCCCTCCAGGACTTGGGCTCCGCTGATCGAGCCTACCCAGCACTGCCGTGCTGGGCTAAGCTGGGACGTCCCTGCGGGACTTCCTCGTGCAGGGCTAAGATCGGGTCGTCCCTCCGGGACTTGGGCTCCGCTGATCGAGCCTACCCAGCACTGCCGTGCTGGGCTAAGCTGGGCCGTCCCTGCGGGACTTCCTCGTTGCAGGGCTAAGACCGGGTCGTCCCTCCGGGACTTGGGCTCCGCTGATCTAACGTACCCAGCAATGCCGTGCTGGGCTAAGCTGGGGCGTCCTGCGGACTTCTTTTGGTTTGGGAGAATTTCGGACAGTCCTACGTACTTGTGTGGGTTATGGACCGGGCGTTGCCTCTCTTGGGACGTCCCTGCGGGACTTCCTTCGGGCTGGGACTTTTGGACGTCCGACGGGCTCCATGGGCTCCGCACTCCGCGCCGGATTCAGCAGTAAACTAGAGGGAACATGGTCCGGCGTTGCCTCTTTTGTGTCGTTATTCTTTTATCCGTGCTGCGGAGTCAGCAGGGCTCCGCCCAGCAGACCACCAAGCGCCTCGTTCTGAAAGACGGTTCTTACCAGATCGTGACCAAGTTCGAACTGCAGGGCGACCGGGTGCATTACTTCAGCGCCGAGCGCAATGAGTGGGAGGACGTTCCGGATTCGCTGATCGATTGGGACGCCACGAATAAATACGAAAAAGACCGGGCGGCCGGGAAGCAGTCGCCGGAAGCAATTGCCCTCGATAAGGAACTCGAAGAGGAGCGTCAGGAGAAAGAAGCCCTATCGCCGCACGTGGCGCCTGGATTGCGCCTGCCCGCTGAGGGCGGCATTTTTGCGCTGGACACCTATCTGACCGGACCCCAACTCGTTCCGCTCGACCAGAATAACGGGGAAGTGAACCGCCAGACGAAGAAGAACGTGTTCCGGGCTGCGATCAATCCCATTTCTGGAGCTAAGCACACGGTCGAATTGGCCGGCCCGAGTTCAAAGATCCACGTGCATGCATCGTTGCCGACTATATACATCAATCTCTCGCCGATGAACGGAGAAGAAGAGCCGGAAGCTCCAGCCCAACCCACCGTCGGCAAAAAATCCAAGGAAAACAAGAAGCCTTCGGCTGAGCTGCCCTGGGACCGATTCCGGATTGTCCGGGTGGAGGTCAAGGGAGATCGCCGGATTGTGGGAGAGATCAAGACTGCGGTTTATGGGAAAGTGACGCAGGAGCAGGACACCATCCCGACGACAGATGAGCAAATGGGAGAAGGATGGATCAAGATCACGCCAAAGGCTCCGCTGCCACCCGGCGAATATGCGCTCGCCGAAATGCTGGGCACGCAGGGGATGAACAGCTATGTTTGGGATTTTGGGGTGCATCCTGACGCACCGGCGAATCTGGCGGTGATTAATCCGGAGAAAACAGATACGAAAGCTACAGGCAAACCGTGACGATGCAAGTTGATGCCACGAAAACAGGGGTGCCTAGGGAGATCGTATCCCCCGGAGTGGTTCAAGTAATAGTCCAAGAAAACAGGTGGAAGCAAACAGAGTTGGAGCGGCCAGCGGGGTTGGAGTTGCTCGACGATCTGCCAAGGGCTGAGGTTTTGTTTATGAGAGTTGGGACGGACCAGGTTGAAGTAGAGCTGGTAGGTAAAGGCTTTGGCGAGGAAGTCGCCCCGACTGTGGAACGATTCCAGGTCAAAGAACTCATCTTCGACGAGGCGGTGAACGGTTTCCACATCGCTCTGGAAGGTGTGAGCGGCGGGAGGGATGCGAACGTGCTGGCTGTCGCCTAAAGCGGTGGGGAATCCGGTGGGGTGACCGCGACGATCGTGGCCACCGATGAACTCGGAGCCGTTGTCGGTCTGCCAGACCAGATCGCGCAGAGAGATGCCGCAACGATCGAGGTGCTGCTGGATACGGGCGGCAAAGATGGAACTGGCAGCCGCAGAACGGCGCTCGGCAAAAGCCCAGAACAGCAGGCCGCTGCGCACTTCGCGGGCGGTGTATTCGACGGCCGGCAGATCGAAAGCCTGGGCCTGCGGCCAGTAGCGGGGAATATCGTCGAGATCCTTGGTGTCGGCGGAGATCTGCTGAAAGACGCGCCAGGTGGCTTTGATGTGGGCGAGGTCTTGTTTGCGCTGATACTTGCGCGGTCGTTTTTTGAGCAGGCCATGATGGCGCCAGATGCGTTCCAAGGCACGATGACTGAGAGGAAGGTCGAACTCCCGAATAAGACGACGAGCTCCGAAGGTGAACAGCTGCTGGCGGAGTGCGACGACCTGCTGTTCGATGTCGGCGGGAGTCTTGCCGGGCTGGCGATGAGGGGCGCGAGAAACTTCGATGAGGCCGCGCGGTCCTTGCTGCTGATAACGGCGCAGCCACTTGCGCACAGTGGGAACGGTGGTTTGAAACAAGCGGGCGGTGGGTTTGATGCCGCGTTGTCGAGCCGACTGCACCAAACGCAAGCGATGATTGTAGGCGTCTCTCATCTCGCGAATCAGGACGAAGTAGGCGGTGGACACAGCGGATTGTAGTCCCGGTCGCTGGCCTCCCGGCTTTTGCGGAGCCGTCCGGCCAGCTCCCTAACGCGTTTCTCGCTCAAGCATTTTAACTTCGCTAGGGGGATACGATGTGAGTAGGCTCTACCATGATGCCACGAAAATTGACCGCCGATGTCACGCCAGTTAGACTACAGGCGAGTTGTTCATGGAATCCCAATTGAAATCTTATCGTCCTGCCAAGAGTATTCTTGCCGATATCGAGCGCACGCTGTCCGAGAATCGACCGTCATTCCATCATTCGCCGCTTGAGGAAGTCGCTGGCCTGCTGACTGACGGCCGGCACTATAGCTGGGTGGGAATTTACTTAAGCTCGGACCGGAAATCTTTGTCTGCTTTGCTTGAGACTACGCATCCGGCGGAGGTGGCAGTGCCGGAGACGCGTAAGAAGATAGTAGTGTCGATCAGGATCGCCGGCCGCGAGATCGGTTCACTCGGCGTCGAAAGTGACCGCGAACATTCTTTTGGCTCGGATGACCGTGTGCTGCTGGAGCGGGTGGCGGGATTGCTCGCCCGATTTCTGACCAGCAAAGGCAAATACCTAGTGCGCAGAGCACTTCAGTCCGCGCCCGCGGCGACGCCAAAAGCTGCGGCCGCATAAGCCATCCAGAGATTTATCCGTTCGCTTGCTCCGTCCCACCGCCTGCACTTCCGCATTCGAGCCCAGAATCCTATACTCGCCGGATGAGTCCTGCGCCCTCATCCCGCCTGGCCTACATCGACTGGCTCCGGGGACTGGCGTGCGTCTTGATGTTCCAGACGCACTGCTATGACGCGTGGCTCGGCGGTGCCGCGCGGAATTCAAAATTCTTGATGTATTCGCAACTCGGCGGCACATTTCCAGCGCCTCTTTTTCTCTTTCTGGCCGGAGTGTCGTTTGCAATCGTCACCAACAAACTCATCCAAAAAGGCGTGTCGGCGAACGAGATCGCCAGAAAGACGATTCGGCGCGGAGCGGAGATTTTAGCGCTCGGGCTTTTGTTTCGCCTTCAGGAATTTGTAATTGCGTTTAGCTGGGCGCCGTGGAGCGACCTGCTGCGCGTGGATATACTCAACACGATTGGCGCGTCGATGATGCTCATGGGAGTGATGTGCTGGGTCGGGCTTGAATTTGTAAACAGAACACATAGTCCCGGACGCCCCAGTCCGGGGTGGGCGGGTGAGGGCACCCGCCCCTACGCGGATAGTGGAGGCGCGGGCGTCCTCGCCCGTGCGAGCGAGAACTCCACAAGACCGAGGGCAAGCCTCATCGTGCTCGCCTTGTTGACCGGCACCGCAGTCTCCGCGCTGACTCCTCTACTCTGGACCACTTGGCGGCCTCGTTTCCTGCCATGGGAGCTTGAGACCTACATCAATGGCGTCCATAACCTTGGGCAGCCGCAGGTTTGGTTGTTCCCCATTTTTCCGTGGACCGCGTTTGCTTTCGCAGGTCTGGCCTTCGGATTCATACTGACGAGCGATTATGCTCAGAAGCTTGGCTGGCGATTGTTTGCGATCGGCGGCCTGACCGGGGTAGCTTGCTATTACGTGGCGAAGTTTTGCGACGCGCGTTCCTGGCAGATTTATCCCGTCTTCGATTTCTGGCACACCAGCCCGGAATTCTTTCTAATGCGAGTCGGATTTTTGCTGCTGTTTGTTCTCGGAGCTTACGCGTGGTGCCGGTGGGGATTCGGGCAAAAGGGATTCAGCCCGCTCATTCAACTGGGCAATACCTCACTGCTGGTGTACTGGGTGCACATCGAACTGGTGTACGGAAAGTTCACGATATTGCCGCATCGCAGTCAGGGAATCATGGGATCTTCGATCGGGCTGGTCGTCATTTTTCTGATGATGCTGGCGTTGTCGGCGCTGCGAACGGGATGGAAGAAGCGCACCCGCCCATTGTTCGCCTGGATGGACAAACCTCAACCGGGAAAAGCCTGATCAGCGCGGATCAGCTTCGGTCTGGAGATTTGCCAAGCGGTGCATTCCGGACCGATGCAGCGCAAACAGAATTCCCCAGCCTAACGCGACACAAACGCAAATCAGCGCGAGAACGAAAATTAAAGACCAGGGCAAGACTGACCAGACGGCCATTAGTTCAAGGCCAGAACCATACCGCATTTGGACAACTTTAGCTTTTTCGATTGTAAGAAACACCCCTGCCAGGATCACAAGCATAAGAAAAATCGTAGAACGCGGAAATCGAAATTCTGGATGCATGTCGAACCTCCTGAACAAATTCCAATCTGGGAAACGAAAACGCTGATGCAGAGCACCGGCTAACACGCCTTGGATCTCACGAAAACGAAAGCGAGTTCGGACGAGGAGCTTTTTATTGCTGATATCCTGCTGCGCCCGGGAGAACACACCTGTCATCTCGTCCGCATATTCGCGGCGGTAGGGCTGAGGGTAAAGTCGAAGCAGGAGCCTGTACAACGCCAGCATCGGACTAGGCCTCCTTGCGCGCCACGCGCAGGCTCGCCAGCTTGGTGAGTTGCCGCATACGCTCTATCTCGGATTGCAGATTGCGCCGTCCTTTAGAACTGAGCCGGTACGCTCTGCGATCACGCGAGCCCTCATCTTCCGCAAATCGCTCAATCCAGCCTTGCGCCAGCAGCCGTTGCAGAGCGCCATACAGGGTGCCGGTGCTCAACACGACACGTCCTCCGCTCATCTGTTCGACGTCCTTGAGAATCGAATAGCCGTGGCGAGGCTGTTCGACCAGACTTAGAAGGACCAGCAGAACGGGTTCTGTAAGTGGGATGTTCGCCATACGTCGTCGCCCGATATGTCGTACGACGCCATATTCGCGCGAACAGTTGCCTGTGTCAAGCGAAAAACTGCAAGGGCAAAGACCCTCTATCTCAGTGTGCCGGCGCCGGCTGAGGCTCGGGCGAGTTGAAGTTCACCTTAGGCACTTCGCGTGACTGCTCGGAAGCCTGGAAATATGCCGTGTTTGGTTTGAATCCCATCCCCGATGCGAACAGGCTGGCAGGGAACTGCTGCACGTAGGTGTTGTAGTCCTGCAAAGTGTCGTTGTAGCGCTTGCGCTCGACCGAGATGCGATTTTCGGTGCCGGCCAGTTCGTCTTGCAGGCGCAAAAAGTTCTCGTTCGATTTCAGCTGAGGATAGTTTTCGGCGATCGCCAGCAATCGTCCGAGCGCGCCATCGAGCCGCTGGTTGGCGGCAATTTTGTCGGCTGGACCATTGGCCGAGAGCAACTGCGAGCGCGCCTGCGCGATCTCGCCGAATACGGCCTGCTCCTGCTTAGTGATGCCCTTTACAGTTTCGACCAGATTCGGAATCAGGTCGGCGCGGCGCTGCAGCACGACATCCACTTGTGACCAGGTGGACTTCACTGCCTCATTCTTCTGCACCAGCGTGTTCTTCACGCTGATGTACTTTCCAACGCACAGCAGAAGAATGACGACGATGGTGATCAATACGATGGCGAATTTGCTCATATACCCTCTTTCCTCGATCCGGCGTTCTCAGTCGTAGCTCAGGGACTCTGCATTGTATCTACTGCCGTCCCGACTTGCCCGATTGCTTTGAGATATCTGGCCGCGACATCTTTAACTCGCAACTCCCAGCGGTCGTGTTTTTTTGCCCGCACGTCCAGCAACTGGAGAAAAACCGAGTCGTCGATGTTCAGCCTTCTGGAAACCTCGACGGCGGCATCGCGCGAATGTTTGCGCCCCGGTTCGCCCAACTCTATCAACACATGTCGCAGCAGAGTTGTAAACGACGACAGGGAATGCAGCATAACATCCCAAAGCTGTTTTTCATCGCCCCCTGCCAGCAAGAGATGCTGACGCAGGAGGAAAAGCTTCTCCCGTAACTCGTACTCCAACTGCTCGCGATGATGGGTCATGGGAACGTCCAGGTCGCGAAGCAGATCTTCTCCATGCAGCACGCGATAGCGCTGCTTCATGTCGGTGAACTCGATGGAAAAAATGTCGGCCGAAGTTGTGAGTTCCTCCGGAGTCAGGATCAGCGGGGGATGATGCTTCTGTTTCCGCCACCACTCGATAACCGGCGCGATGGCTGCGAGCGCAGCGAACGAAGCTTCGCGAAGGAAGCACAGTACATTCAAGTCCGAGTATTCGGGATGAAACTCGCCGTCGGCGGCGGAGCCATAGAGGATGACGCTCACGAGATTCGATCCCGCCGCGCTGCGTAACTTTTCGACGAATTCATTCAGCAGTTTGTCTTCCGTCATGTGCCTCCTTAGAACCGGCCGTCATAAGTACCCGCCGAAGCCTCCAAAGTGCCCAAAGCCACCGAAGGGGCCAGAATAATAATTGGTTCCACCGCTCCTATAGTCTTCGCCGCTAGCTGGAACCGCGAAAAACAACACTACAAGAACAATTGCCAGCGCGATTCCGAGCCCGATAAAGACTGCAATCGGTGCGCGGTTGGGATTGGGTTCGACTAGCGCAAGGAGCGCCGAGACGCTGAAGCATTCTGTAAACAGATTATTCATGACAGCTTCACCAACTGCCTCCAGCGCCGCCGCCGCCGGTTGATCCGCCGCCGAACCCACCAAAGCCCCCGCCTCCACCTCCACCAAAACCTCCGCCGTCCCAACCTCCGCCGCGGTATCCGCCACCGCCCCATCCCGAACCGCTGTTGAAGAGCAAGAACCAAAACAATACTTTTCGCAGCGGAGTCGCCAAGACAATAATGATTACGATGATGATCAGCACAACCGCCCCAGGCGAAATCCCAGACCCTCGACTTTCTGGCGGCGGAGGCTGGCTGGCTCCGGTTAATTGGATTCCGGCATCCTGGGCGATTACATTCGCGACCCGCAGCGTGACCAACTTTATCGCACCGTCATAATCGCTCTGCTTGAGGAGAGGAACCGCCTCACGTCCGAAGCCGCCAACTTTTCCGTCCGGCAGAATAGGCTCGAGTCCGTACCCGACCGTGGTCCAATATTTGTGATCTTTGATCGCAAACAGAATTAACGCGCCGCGATTGGTCGCTTTGCTGCCTATTCCCCATGCCTGATAAAGCTTGACTGCGTAGTCGAATATGTCCTGTCCATCGGTGCTGTTGATGGTTACGACCGCCACCTGCGCTTTTGCCTGCTGATCGAGCTGGAGAAGGATGTCATCCAGATCGTTGACTGTTTGTGGGTTCAGTGCATGGGCGAAGTCATCAACGTAGTTGCTGTAGTGGAGAGATGAGACCGGTTCGGCGTGCGCGGAGAAGGAGAGAGACGCAATGCCGGCGAGAGCAACTGCCGCCCACAGAGTTGTTGAAAGCCAAGTTGATCGCGGGCGTCCCATTGCCGCTGATTCTACAGGAAGAATCGCGGGGACTCGTGGTCACACCAGAGGTCAAAGGCTTCAACCACGAAGGACACGAAGTATCACGAAGGGAATTAGTCAACCACGAAGTATCACGAAGGGAATTACTCTGACGTTCATGGTCACCGTACGAAAGCGGCGTTGCTGTGATTTTCGGTGAGCCGCCTCAGCCGACCGAGTTCAGGAACTCTATGACGGCGCGTTCGGCAAAGTGACCGTCGTAGCCATCGCGCTCGGCGACGAAGGAACAATGTCCACCGTCATCTGTTTCAACGAAGGTGATGTTGGAATTGGCGTCAATTTTGCGCCTGGTTTCAGGCAAGATGCGAATGAAAGGATCATTCGTGGCGTAAAGAATGTACGCTGGCACTGCGATTCGATCGACCACGTTCGTGGCCGCGGCCTGCGCGTAGTAATCAGATGCGCCGTCGAAGCCGCAATAGTAAGCTGTTACTTTGTCATCGAAGTCACGAAGGCTGCGCAGGCGGCGCAAACGAGACAAGTCGTACTTGCCGGGAAAGCATTTAGCCTTGGCGCGCATTCGGGCCTTCAGTCTCCAAAGGAAATACTGCTCGTAGAGACGATTCATCGGCAGATGCAGAGCGTCAGAAGACACGGCGAGATCCATTGCCGGGCAGACTGCGGCCACCGCCTTGAACTCGCGCGGGCCCGAAGTACCCCATTCTCCGGCGGTCTTGAGCACCAGATTGCCGCCCATGGAAAATCCGGCCAAAGCGAAACAGGTGATGCCGTCGTTCTCGATCAGATTTCTGGCAACTGCCTTAATATCGTCCGACCGCCCGGAGTGATAAAGGGTGGCTGCGAGACGGTCGGTGCCGCCGCAGGTGCGCTGGTTCATCCGAATGACGTTCATGCCCGCAGCCATGCCCTTCTCGGCGATGCCCATCATGTAATGAGATTCGCTCGAGCCTTCCAGGCCGTGAACCAGAATTACCGTAAGAGCGGATTGCCGGTCGGTTTGCCAATGACAGCGAGCCAGGACGGGGACGCCGGGTTCAACCTCGATCAGCCGGTCGTCGGAGGGCAAAAGCGAAAATCGGCGCGGAAGAAAGAAACTGGCGATGGTCTGCACGTGACCGCCGCGGAGAAAACGGCGAGGACGAAAGCTCGGAGCCGTGATTTCGGGCTTCTCCAGAATCTTCATCATGGTAGGGACGGCAGGGTTTGAACTTGAGGCGTCTTGCGGGCCCATTCGATAACCTCGCTTCGCGAGGTTCCTCAGGGCAAGCCAAGAACCGAGCCCGCAGCCGAAATCCCGAGCACGCGAGGAACCTCCTATCTAGTCATGGTAGGGACGGCAGGATTCGAACCTGCAACCCTCGGATTAGAAATCCGATGCTCTATCCGTTTGAGCTACGTCCCCTCATTTAGAATCAACCACTTAGCAACGTTACCAAAGATGTCTTGGTCCTGAGAGTCCGATAAGGTATGTTGTTGACTATGACCAAGGCGTCCATCCTTGAATTGCTAAAGGCGAACCGGTCCGTTCGTCGCTTCAGACCGCAGACCGGCACTGTTGTTAAACGCACAGACGGATTTTACATCAGGTATTACCGCGATTCTGATGGGGGTGTCCGTACAAAGGTCACGGAGAGGCTCTGCGACCTGAGCGTGGGTGATCCGCAGAAGAGGAAGCTGCTGGCAAGGTCCCACATGTCAGCCGTAAACAATCTCCATCACGCGGCCTTGCGATCTGAGGCCCCGGCCCCGGTGCTCACCGTGGGTGCATTTTGGGACACGATCTATCGGCCTTGGTTGGTAAAGAACAAGCGGCCTTCAACCCTTCGCGGTTATGAATACGTGTGGAAGTTGTACGTCAAAGCCGAACTTCTAACCCGGTCCCTAGACTCCTACCACACCATTGATGCAAGCCAATTTCTGACCGGCCTTACCACAAGGTTGAACGGCAAAAGCCTCTCACACGTTCGAGCACTCATGTCGGCCATGTTTGCACACGCGGTCAACACCAAAGGCGCAAACGGCAAAGCACTGATTGACCGCAACCCCATTCGAGATGTGAAGGTTTTGGCGAATGTTCGAGAGTCGAAAGAACGGGTTGCTTACACACCTGAAGAAACCATTGCGATCCTCAACGCCATTCAACGCACTGACGCGAAACTCTTCTTTGCGCTCTGCGCTGTGCTTGGTATGAGGCCAAGTGAAGCCGCTGCTGTGAAGTGGGAAAACATCAGTGATGGGGTGTTGAAGGTGCGTGAGGCAGCAGCATACGGTGTGCTTGGTCTGTTGAAGACCAAGAAGTCTAAACGTGATCTAACCATCACTGAGCCTGTCACATCATTGCTGGCAACATACCGCGAGAGCCTTAGCAACCCCAAACAAGGTTTGTTGTTCGAGAATGATGGGGAACCCATCAACAGCAACAGCTTTGCAAAATACTACATCAAGCCTTTTGCAGAGAAGGTCTGCAAGCGTTGGAATGGTTGCTATTCAGGCAGGCACGGTGCTGCAACCACGCTTTACAACCAAGAAGGTGACGCGAGAGCCGCGTATCAGGTCCTAGGCAACAGCCTTGAAGTGGTGATGAAGACCTATGTCAGACCTGATGTTGAGCAAGGCCGCACAGGGCAGGCGAAGTACGAACAGACTTTGTTAAAAGCAATGCAACAGAACAAAAAGTGATGGTTGAAAAACACCAACTACGCAAGCAATGTTACCCATAGGGTTGGTTCCGAATTTTTGGGTACGGAAGGACTATTTACAGCCTTCAGGCCGGGTGCGAGGATCGCAGCAGTTCGGGAGTTCAAATCTGATTCAGGGAGAAACAACAATGGAAATGACAGCGGAGCAGAAGGCCGACTACAAGCTGTATCGTGCAGAGTGCAAATTCAGCAACGTTGAGCCTGTGCGCAAAGACTTCTTGGCCGGTGACATCCCATCATGCGTTCGGGTTGGAATCGAATTTCAGAAGCGCACGAATCAACCACAGCGTGCGATGGGTGCGGCTGTTGGTGCGTAGTCTTGATGGGGCTGTGGTAGGCACATCACCATCAGGAGAACCAACATGAAACCGGTCATTGATTTCTTAGCAGAAGAGGAACTGAAGTCAGCAGAGCAGTTGGTGAGGCAGGTGTTCGAGGTCAAGCAGTGCCGCTCTGCGCGTGATCCGAAAGAGACGAAGAAAGCACGCAGGGCCGGGAAGCGTGCGCGAATGGTGGAGTTGGTAAAAGCCCTGAGAGCGAAAGCAGCCGGTGCAGGCCGCTAACAACCAAACCTCCCCCACACCTTTTCAGAAGATTTACCAACCACCCATCATTCTTCGTTAAACGCAGCCTCAGCCGTTCAAAAGAACGTGAAACGTGCGAGTTCGTAAGTCTTGCAACCTATCTTCAATGGGACTACCTTTTGACGAACGGAAAAACGGTTCGACACGGGAGGACTGCCATGATTCTAAACGGCTGGAAAGAGATTTCAAGTCACCTTCAACGGGGTGTCCGCTCCGTTCAAAGATGGGAATGTCTTGGACTGCCTGTCATGCGTATCAACAACACCCCAAGGTCTCCGGTCATCGCACGTTCTGAAGACTTAGATCGGTGGCTCACGCGGCAGAGCAAAGTTGATCTGCTTTTTGATCTGCTTTTAACGAAGTTCGCTGAAACACAGCAACTGCATAAACAGGCTGCTGCTACAAGACGCAGAAGTGCTGAACTCATCCAAGCATCTGAACAGCTTAGGAAAAGCTGTTGACCCACGTTGATTACTTACCTTTACTCATGGCGTGCTGGAACAGTTCGTATATTCCGCCAATGGTCAAAGGGGTGCCCAACGCACTGGCGAGTTTAACGATGTGTGGATACGCCTCAGCAAACTTACCAAGCTGCGACTCTGAAAGTTGCAACAGACGTTCACCCGCTCCGGCGATTTCACCCGGCGCAGCCAATGAAGCAGCCCCACCCGCACCAATCACAGGTGCAGCCGCAAGTGTCGTTGCTACCTTGCCGGGGGCCGATGCCATTTCCTTGTTGATTTGATCCTGAGTGACAGTCTTCCCATAAGCAGCCGCACGCTTCATGGTGTCCGCAAAAGACTCACCATCCTTTGGAACGATCACAGTGTTGCCAACATCGTTTGTAACCTCACCTGATGGGGCTGCTTGTTGTGCCTGCTTTTGTGTTGATTGCTCTAACTGTTCAAGTGGTGAGAGATTAGAAGCAGAAGACGCAGCCGGTGTTGACGGTTGCGCCTGTGCTGACTGCTGTTCTAACTGTTCAAGTGGTGAAACTGCGGGACTCGCCATTACTGCACCCCCATCATTCCGCGAACCGCACCACCCTGCTTGCTGTGTGTCTTGTATCCCTCAGGCCGTGCGTTATCAATGAAAGTCTGCACGGAACCAGTAGAGGCACGTAAAGCCCCGGCCATTGCAGCAGGCCCATTCTTGAAGTTGTTAAGCAACTGACGCTCATAGCTCTCAACGCCTTCTTGCGATCTAAAACCATGAACACCGCTGTTCGCCATAGCCATATTGTGAACGTGAACACCAAGCGCAGAGATGTCAGGATCGTTGTTCCCAATCATCTGCTGAGCGTTGGTGAATCGTCCGGCCACAGCACCTAGAATGTCAGGCCGTCTCATCACTATTGATGCAACTTCGTTTGCATTGAACGCGATGTTTTCAGCAAGTTCCGCTTTCTTCTTTTCATCGGCACCCACTTTAGGTAACCAATTTCCGTTGGTTGTCGCAGACGCTTTGTCAGCAGCCGCATTGTCCTGCTTCTGCTCCGCGTACTTCGCTTTGATTGCTTCCGATTTGTTTAACGTGTCAAGCTGCTGTGCCTGTTGTGTCTTGAACACTCCCGCTTGGTGAGCGTCCAAAGCTGTCTGATTTTCCTTCAAGTGACCGATGGTTCCATCAATTTGACTAAGAACATTTGGGTCGGTGTTGCCCTTTTTCGCAAGGTTGTCACGTGTTGTTTGCAAGTCAGCAATCGCGCCCTGAAGGTCATCATGCTTGATGACACTGCCATCTAGGTTCTTACCTTCTAACTTGTTCTGCAAATAATCGGTGAACTTCCCCGGCACAAACTTTGCACCATCCGGTAGTGATGGGAGATTGTAAGCAGATGCAAAGGTCTGGTATTTCTTTAACAACGCGGCCTGCGTATCACTTGATTGTTTAGGAATTAAGATTGTCTTCCCATCAGCCGATAAATGGGTTCCAGCGGGGATGGAAGCCCCACCATTGCCGGTCTGTGCGGTTAGATAATCCGTAGCGGCCTGCCCTGAGTTTGGAATTTCAGTGTACTCAAGGCCGTGGGCCTCATCCCAATCGTGTTGAGCGTCTTGTGATGCTTGGTGTGCGTCAGCTTGAGCCTGCGTGCGTGCCTGAATCTCAAGGTCTTGATTGTGCAACTGCGCTGCCCTAACGGAATCATCGAACGTGCGAAATTTAATTGCCTGTTGATTAGCGATGTTGGCTTGTTCCGCTCTGGCACCTTCACCGGCTCCGGTCAGAAACGACTGGCGACCTTTATCAGGCACGCTTGCCAAAGCTGTGTCAGCAACGTTTGCAACCGCGCTGATGATCCGAGACAGACGGCTTCCCGATTGAGTGGGTGCCTGTGTTGGTTGCTGAGGTGATGGGGCAGGTTGCGAGGGTGTTACCGCTGCTTCAGCCTGCTGTGCAGCCAATGGAATTCCCCCTGCTACTGCACCCAGAGTTGATGTAGCCTGATCCGGCTGTGTTTGTGATTGGTCTTCCATAATTGTTTTGCTCCTAAACTTTCAATTGATACAAACGTTGGTTGGTTGCGCCGCACAACCAACAGTGTGAATCGCTGCCAATGGAACTTTTCTTTCGATGATGCGAACCCATTTTTCGTCTTTTTGACTTGGGTAGTCAGGCGGACACACGATCAGGAATCGTGTCATGCCTTCCTGTTGCGCGTATCTTGCAAGAGCACGATCCGCATAATCTCCTGCAACACCTGTTTCAATGAGTGTTGCTTCAGGGTTGATAAGCTGACTCACCAAAAAGCAAGGTTCGATTGGGCATAGTGCTATGGTTTGCCCGACTGAGTTTTCGACTTGCACAACCTTCATTGAGGGGTTGTTGCTAAAGTTCTCCAACGTGAAGCCTGGGCGTGCGATGTCTTGCCGAAACCACTTCTTGATGTTGGCGAGTGTGGGCCACGAGAGGTCTGCGAATTTGAAAATGGTTGTCTTCATGTTGCTAAGCATTGTGTGATTTTCCTTAGAGAAGATCAGTAGTAACCACCCTCTTCGGCAAGACGCTGCATACGTTCAGCGTGGGATATTGTGTCTCTGCGTCTAATTTCTTCCAAAGGCATTTGTTCTATTTCCTCAATGGTGGGTTGAGTATTACGTGCTCTCGCTTCTGCTGCACGCTGTTGCTTTGCGGCCTGTTCCTGGCTCTTCAGTTCTGCCTGATTGAGTTGCAGCGTGCTGTTTGCGCGAAGCACTTGATATTCCTGCTCAAATTCCGCAACCGTAAACACACGATTACCAAACCTCGCAACGAGTGCGTTGTTTAACCTCTTTCCATTCGCTTCAGAATCAATATATTCCGGGTGTAAAGCGACAAAATCGGTTGCAGCCTGATCCAGCGCAACACGCTTGGCGTTGTTCGCCTGTACGCCTTTCACGGCTTCCTTGACTCGCTCAGGACTCCAGTTGTCGAACGTGTCAGGCAACTCATTAAGCGTGCCATCGAGTGAAGCACGCACCTTCACGTTCAATGGGTCTTCGTTCGCCGGGTTGTGAAGTTGTGTGTAATTGCCGTAGCTCATAAAATGTTTGTTCTCCTCTTTTGTTGTTTAATGTTGTTTAGTTGCGTCCAAGACCGCTGGTGACGCTGATTCTTGCGAGTTCATGACCTATCTGTTGGTAATTGAAAATGCCGCACGTGTTAAGCAGCAGGACAATAATGTGTGCCATTTCTGGTGCTTTATTAGCAGTGCGAAGTTGCTCAAGAAGTTGAGTGGTGGTTGGCTCAGCCATTTTGTTTCCTCTTCTTTTCCATCGCCGCCACCAATTTGTCCAAATTGACTTCCTCATCACCGGGGTTCGGTGAATCTTCCTCATCCCAACCTGACAACTTGGAATAAAGAGCAAGAACCTTACAAAACTCTGCCCCATCAATTCGGGGCTTGCGAAGTTGCACAGAAAGCAACCTCAAGGCTTCACGTTTGGTGATTAGAGGTTCATTCTGTAAATCCTGTAATGGGGTTCTCATGACGCCTTCTCTTTGTGCACTTTGTACCCCGCTAAAACGTTGCTAATTGGGGTTAGCTTGCCACTGTCAACATCTTTCCAATATGAAACCGGACTGTGTTTAGTCTTTTTCCGCTGTTGCCAATCAGACCAAGTGATGGAATGGCCCTGCGCGTCAATCCAACCAAGAGCGATCAACTTTTCTTTGCCCATAATTGCCTCTTTGAGAACTGGTCACCTTTCAGGATTCGCCAACAGTATTCAACACCGGAGTACGTGTTGCCTTTGGGGTCTAACCAACTACATGAATCATCAGTGGGTGCTTTCCACCCGGCGTCAATAAGTTCTTGCTCCATCGTTCTTTGTGATGGGGCCATGTTTGTTAAACCTTGTGAATGGGATGCCGTCGCAAGCACCCCATCTCGGAAAGTGTTGTTAAGAAGTCAACAACGTGCTTGACTTGACGTGTCGGTGTGATCCGAGCGGTACTTAACAACGCGGTGCAAGTTCTAGTCAAATAATGAGCATTGCTTCTCACACCAAAACTATTTAGGGAGCAGCACAGCCTTTAAAGTGCCAGTGGTTACACCAAAGGCTGTGCTGTTTCTGCGCTAATGGACGCAGAACTTAAAGAAACCCCGGCCCCACGATGGACTAAGGCATCGTATGATTAAGGGCCGGGGGTTCATTTCGCGTATGGCAGACACGCGAAAAGCTTGTTGTTTACTTCAGATGAGTTGAGTGAGTTGGTATGACTCCCCGACAATGAACGAAGCGGGGATTTCATCATTCTTCACAACTCGCTCAATGATGATTTCCGCGAGGTGGTGGCGAGGGTCGCTGGCAAACGTCAGACGCACTCGATTGAGAGGCAAGTCGGTTTTACTTTCCAACACTAGTTTCCTGTCCATGTTGATAATTTCCTTCTCACAAAAGTGAGGTGCCAATTAAGGCACCCCTTATGAAATCAGATCAGCCTTCCAAAGCTGCATGTTGCAACATGCAATGCTTGCCCTCTCATCAACACCATCTGCGCAGATGGTAAAGCTTTGAAGACCGGCAACCTCTCACTGTTCATTCAATCCGACAAACATTGATGGGGTTGGTTACTATCTGATGAAAACTGAGATTGCTTATTGGTGTTTCGTAGTGCTTTGCTTTGCGGCTTCACGTGCCGCTATAACATCTAAGGATTCCGGTTCGCGTTCTTCAACAACCTGTGATGGGGTCGGTGTATCTTGCGACAACACTCTTCCATCGTGCGTTATAAGTGCTGGAATTGACATTGCCAGAATCCTTATTGGTTGTAACTTGTGTGGGAGTAACTGGCCTGCTCTTGCCCGTCTAACTGTATTGTGTGGCCCCACGGCTGAATGTCAACAGCGTGCAGCAACTTTATTTCCGTGGGCCTCTCTACTTATAGTTAGGCGATCCGCGTCCGGCCACGGTGAGAGTCATCCTCTCCCCTTGTAGCGGAGGAAGGCGAATCGCCTGACGTTGAGGGGTAGCTGAGTGTCACCATCGATGGGTGGACGTTGCCAGAGCGCAGCCTGTGCGCAGCGTTGCGGGTTTAAGAGGCAGGCCCGTACTTCTCAAGGCAGGAGGTGCGCCGGGTTACAGGTGCCGGTCAAAAACCTCTCTGCGCAGCTATGGCGGCCTCTATCCTATTGATTCCGTGGGGGTTCCCCGGTGGCCTTAATGCTCATAAAAAGTAGTACCTTTTTGCTGACGACTTTGCAAGTCAAAGATTTAACAAGGTTTACAGGTGAATCTGGTGTCTGAAGTCTTACGAATCAGCAGCGCGGGGGTTTTCGTTATTATGCAACGCTCAATGCAACAGCGTTTGCAAGGCTCACACACGCAATCACTTACAAATGCGTGACGGTTATCCTAACCGCCGCACGTTCGCTGCCTTCGGATTCAAAATCCGATGGTGTTTGTTGATTGCAAAGGTAGTTAGATCATGTCTGGTCCGTTAACTATCGGACCAAGAGCGTCCCTAGATGACCGCTTCTGACTCGCAAACACTTTAGAACGTTGGCTTTGCAGACTTCATAACAGTTGTCGTCTTTTGAGGCGTGCGAGTGACATAAATTGTCATGCGAGGCAAGGTTGCTGTGTGAGTGAACGAGTGTCTCGCGTCTAGCAATGAAGAATAGACAAAATCAAGCCTTTTCTTTTGTTCTCATTAGGAGAGATGCTAGACGCTAGACGCTAGACAGTGAATTCACACACAGGTGATTTGTCTCGCATTGTCTAGCAACTCCTGAAGACCCCGCTAGTAAGCCCCTTCGACCGGCTGATCCTCACGCCTTTACGAGTCCACACCATCAACCTTGCGCCCTGTTGGTGATCCAGAGTGTCAAAGCTGTGGCGGGAAACGCTTTTGATGTGTTGAACGATGTAAGTTAACTATTCAGTAAACCAACTAACAAACGTTAACCATCGAGTACACATTTCTATTACACCAACAACGCGACTCACCAACCACAAAGCCACACATATTACTCACTTAGTAAACCAACATACAACCATTTACTACTTACTACTTAGTTTGACTTAGTGCGAACCTTCCACGCTTGTATGTTATAAAAAAGGGTATGCAACTAGTTACCTGCAACCAGTTATAAACTAGTTACGCTTGACATCTACTCAGGCTGTGCGAAGATAGTCATGTAAGACGGTTCGTTGCTGAACACCTTAGTGTGACGCCATCGCGGACGGCCCCCGGCGAAATGCCAGCCTCTCCCGGATGGAAGTAAGCAGTGAACTGGTAGTTGGCCCACAGGTTTGACTCCTTCCGGCCTTCAGCAGTCCGCACCAGCGGACATCAATCCTAAAAACGCTGAAGAAGAGGAAGAATGTTCCACACACCCACCATAGTTGTTAATTCCACACCACCCCATCAAGAAGACTCTGTGCTTGGCTCCGCGTCTGAGAGTCGCCTTGGGCGAATCATGGAAGCTGCTACTCTCGCACCCTTGCGAAGGGCAGTTGCCGCGATACGTAAAAAGCGACACGCAGACAGACTGCAAGCCTTCCTTGCGCTGCGTGCTGATGCGGCGAAGCGTTGTCAAGAAGCAGTCCTAGGAACAGTCCCACTCTCCATCCCGAAGCAAGTTGTTACCGAACAGCCGAACGAACAGCCGAAGCGGCCTGATTGGTGGACACGACTACCAGACCGCCCCATCAGCCCCATTAACGATCACAGGCACGTAGTTTATCAAGTAACCTTCGCGCCGAAAGGTCAAGGGTTGCATGGTCGCAACAATTGGTGTCCTGTCTGCAAAGAGTACGTTGCGATGTCGCACGATGGCCCGAAAGGAATCGTGTGCGAAGAATACATTAAGCAACGAGCACAGCGCGAAGCAGAGCACGTTGCGTGGTTGCGCACACAAACCAACCCGGTAATTTACGGAGTTTCGGTCTTACCAAATTCAGCCAAGCAAATCAAAGGCAAGTTGGTGTTAAGCAAGAAACGCAACGAAGCCCGAATGGTTGCACCCATAGATCAATGTTATGCAGTGATCGAACAAAAACTGAAAGCAGGCCAGTCGGCCACCACCATTGCGCGGGAACTTGGCGTGAGTCGGTGCCGCGTATTACAGCTACAGAAACGCTTCTTGGTTACAGCTAGGTTGAAAGCAGGACAATCACCAAGGTTCATCGCACGTGACCTTGGAAACTTGGTGGTCTATGGGGTCTTTGGGATCACCCCGGAGGATTACGTTAACAATCTGAAGAAATGCTTGCATAAACTCTCACAGACTCAGGTTGATGGGCAAGCAGTTAAACAACCGACCCCATCACGCAAACCAAAACGCCACTACGTAAGACACAGCGTGTCATTCGTGCGACAACAAGACTTGAATTTAGCAACCAACATTTAGGAGATGACAACATGGCAGCAATCGCAGCAGTACCTATAGGAGTTAGAACAATGCACAACAACACATCACGCAACCTTTCACTTGACGAAATTGTGCGGAAAGTCCGCGCACTTCGGGCTTTGACCACAGCAACCGGCTTTAGCACAAACCGTTCAGTTGGTGAACTACTCGACAAGTTGTCACCGGATGACCTCATCAAGGTTGGGGAAATGTTCAGAGCAGAGGAACAAAGCAACAAGCAGTAGTTGAGAAGAAGATCAATCTGAGCAACGCAGGCGATGGCGTTAATGACGGATTGTAGAGAAGACCAACATGGACTACAGCAGAATGCTAGAAATCAAAGCGGAACAAGAAGCAAAACAACGCTTGAATACACCTCAGGCAAAGCTTCCTGACACTAAAACTATTTGTGTCACTCCCGAACAAACAACACTGATTGCGAAGGTTCGCAACTCAGCATGGAAAGACTATCTGCAAGAGCCGCGTTGGTGTGCGTGGAAGAAAGGTGACCTAAAACCTGATGGGGACGGTTTTGCAAAGGTGCCTATTGGTTCCCATTCAGACCCCAAGACGTGGTGCACGTTTGATGAGTTGTGCGTGAAGCTGAAGCCGGGTCAAGGAATAGGCTACAACTTCCATGGTGGTGATCTTCACCCATTAGACCTTGACCACGTGCGCAACCCTCAAACGGAGATGATTTGCAACGAAGCGATGTTGTTGCTTTCCAGATTGCAAACCTTTTCGGAATACAGCATTTCAGGCCGTGGGCTGCACGTCATCTTTAAGGGCAATGTGCGAGGCAAGCAACTTGGAGCGACTTGCGTTCAATACTGGAATCCCAAGAACAGCCCCCGCTTCTTCACTGTTACAGGGGATGTCGTCGGTGAAGCCTTCAGCACCATTAAAGACGTGGGTGACGAATTCAATTATGTGTTCGCACAGGCCTCGCACATCAGCGCGAAATGCCGTGAGGAATTAAAAGATGTTGATTACGATCAATGGGCAAAGCTGCCGGTTGAACGTGCGCAAGAGCCGGAACAGACAAAGGAAAAGGCGAAGCGCAAGACCCGCACGATTGCTAAAAGCTTCGATATTTATGACTTCCTGAAGTTCTATGGGTTGGAGATTGACAACGAGACTGACAACGATCTTGGACACTGCATACGCTTAACGTCCTGCCCCATCAAAGGTGACAAGCATGTTGGGCAGAACGGCACAAGCACCAACTTTATCTATCCCGCGAAGGATGGCGGTTTGGGCTTTCACTGCCAAAGCACCGGCTGCGTTGATAAGACCGTGCATGATGTCATCAAACAACTAGCGGAAGATCACGAACCATATCCGAAAAGCATATACGTTGCTGACAAACCTGATGGGATTTACAAGGTTGAGATTGTTTGCCACCGTGCCAGCACCATCAAATCTGAAACGTGGGAGTGGATCGTTGCTGGTTATCTTCCCAAAGGTGCTGAGGTGCATCTGTTCGCAGGCAAAGGCCGGGGCAAAACGAAGGTTTGCAACTACTTCAACAAGTTGGCGAACGATCAGGGGTTGCGTGTGATCCGCTTCAACATGGAAGACCACGAAGCCTCAATCTTGAAGCCGAACATGTACGCAGCCGGTTGCAATCTGGAATTGACCGAAGTGGTTGACCGTGCCGCTCTCGCGTCCAAAGATGGGAAGCAGTTGCCAACCACCATTGATTTTTCACAACCTGAATTCGTGGCCGCGTTGGAAGAGTTGGTTAACAAATTTGCTGATGTGGGCTTGGTCATCGTTGAACCAATCAACAACTACAAAGGCAAATCCAAAGCCATCTCTGAAGATGACATGAGGCCCATTCACACGGCTCTTGCGACACTCGCAGAAAAGTTGAGCATCTGCATTCTTGTTGTCAGCCACACCAACCGCAAAAAGGATGTGGATATTCAGGAGAAGGCGCACGGTGCCGGTAGCGGCATCAATGTTGCGCGTGTCAATTTGTACTTGGACATGGACAGGGAAAGCGGTGATCCTGATGAGCGTATTTTGGCTGACGCCGGTTCCAACATTAAAGTTGGTAAATCAATCGTCTTCAAGATCGTTGAGCAACCACCCTTTGAATTGGATGGGGTGACACACAAGGAAATTGCAATCGCTGTGTTTGACCGTGAGACGGAAACCACAGCGCAAGACATGCTCACAGGTGGCGAGAGTCCTGCAAAACAATCTCAGGCGCGTGACATCGCTTCGTGGTTGATTGAATACCTGACAGAGAAGGGTGAGGTGCGCAAGGATGTGGTGATTGGTGCCGCGAAACAATTTAACAAAGAGTGGACTGAAGCCAACATACAGCAGACGTTCTCACGACGCCTTAAAAAGACTTCAGGCAGTCGCACTACAGGTGGCGGCAAAAATAAAGTCACCCATTGGAGTCTTGGCAAGAAGGAACAAGCCGCGTTCGATCTACCACCAAAGAAAGGTGCAGCTTCAGTTGGGCAGGAGTGTGCCATATGAAGAAGCCGGTGCCTCTTGAAGCGAAACAGGCCGAAATGCGAGAAAGGCAACGTTGCAAGACTTGTGGATTGCGTCTTGACAGAACAGGATGGGGTGGGTGCAAGTGCCGTAAACAAGCTGCAAAATCTGAAGTTGCGGAGTTGTTAAAACTCGTCAGGACTGCGATGAAAGCGCCGGGGTTTTGGGAAGATCGAGTTTAATTCTGGTTTCGGAACTTCTCTATGCGTTTCAGCAACGCTTCCTCATCTTTCGTTTTGGTTTGATGTTCTTTTGGAGATGAACAAGCGCGGCGCTGTAATTCAGCCCATGCAAGATGGAGTTGGTTTGCTTGATGTCTTATCTCTTTTGGGTACCAAATATCATTAGCAACATCCGAACAGAATCTCACCAACCGATGTTCTTTTATTTTCTTGGTTTGTTCGAGTCTGCTTAATGTTTTCTCTGCGAAGGTGCGGTCATCATCGTTTTGCATGACCGCAACATTCTAACCCCACGTTCACCTGTGGAACGTGGTAGAGGCAACGGGTGCTCAACCCGATCCTAAGCAAGAGCAGCCGCCACCACTCTTCGGCGGACCTCCCAAGAAAACACAAATCCACGTTGCTTGGGGAGAAGACCGTTATGGGGGAAATCTTAACGATTGATGAGTTGGCCGCGTTGTTGAAAATGAGCAAGAGGCAAATCTATACGATGTGTGAGGCACGAACACGCAACGGCTCAATGAAGACTCACCCATTACCAGTGTTGAAGATCAACGGCAATCTGCGTTTTCGCAAACCTGATGTTGATTCGTGGTTGGCAAAATTGCTACAGGGGAAAGCGACTGAGCAGGTATAATTCGGATCGGGTACTCTGCCAAGATGATTGGAAACCTGAGCGAAGAAGAGTTCGCAAACACACTCCACACATATCTCAGCCCCTCTAAAGCCATCCAGTCTGAAGAGCACCTTTACGGGCGCGACACACAACTTCAACGTATCAAAGAGGCTCTTTATTCCCCCGGAAGAACAGTCTTTATTTATGGGGACAGGGGTGCAGGAAAGACATCGCTGGCTCAGACCGTGGCATTCAGCCATCAAAATGCTAAGTATGACCCCATCATAAAAGCGTGCAGTGCTCGAACGACTTTCGGTGGTTTGATACACCACATCGCCGACGTTCTGCGGGAGAAACAACATGCATCTGACACCAACGTCAAAGTGGGATACACACTTCCAAAATTACTCGGTGCAGCACAATTAGAAGTGAAGCGTGCTAAGCACAAACTAGACCAACCAGAACCGGATGAGATAGACCTAAACGATGCAATCACGCTGTTGGCTAATGCAAGCGCATGCCGACGCGGCAACACAGTTGTTGTAATTGACGAGTTTGACCAGATCACGAAGGAATCTGAACGGACGCAATTTGCGGATTTTATAAAGCAAATAGGCGATCAGCAACTTGGAGTCTGTTTTATTTTTTGCGGTGTGGCCGATTCACTTGGAAAGTTGCTTGGTGCTCACCAGTCGGCTCACAGATACATCGAAGGGATACAGGTGTTGCCACTTAGTTGGGACGCACGACTCTCAATAGTTGATGACGCGGCGGATGCGCTCGGAGTCAAAGTTGGTCAACATCCACGTTTTCGGATAGCGGCCATCAGTGACGGATTTCCCCATTACGTTCACTTAGTGAGTGAAAAATTGTTCTGGGAAATGTTCAGGGACACACACTCGCGATTGGAACCAACTCAGGAGCACTACCACAACGCCGTTAATTCCGCTGTTCTTGCTATGGAGCAACATCTGAAGACAGCGTATGACGCTGCCACGATGAAAGCGACCGATGATTACGAAGACGTGCTTTGGGCAATGGCTGACCATCCTGAGTTGATAAGAAGCATTGACAGCTTATTTGAATCATACGAACAGATCATGAACCAACTTGAGCAGGAACCTATGGGGAGATCGGAATTCACCGCAAAATTGCAAGCACTAAAGTCAAAATCCTGTGGGTTCATACTGGCGAGTGACAGGCGAACGTTCTATCGTTTTCGCGAGAACATTCTAAGAGGTTACGTCCGGCTCAGAGCCGAAGACCACGGATTGGAGCTGGCGCGAGACTACTACTCAGCCAGTTTGGCTTCAGCAGCAAGCACGTGGACAGCGCGGGGCGCAAGAAAGAGCCGCCGTGGGATGACCGCGCTGGACAAAGCTCGTATGAACAATCCCACCTAAGCAACTTCCGAATCCCAACCTCTGCTATACGCCGGTCCGATAAGCGGTCCGTTAAGCGCGGACTGAAACGTAAACGGCTGCAAACGTTGAGTTGTGGTTGGAGAGAAGGAAACCGTAACGCATTGAAGCGATTGCGGTTTACCAAATTAGAAATCCGATGCTCTATCCGTTTGAGCTACGTCCCCGTGATCGCGGTATATGCCATTTTAACCTGCACTCCCTGCGACATGTGAAGAACGCGCGCCCGGTTTGTATCAGCGCCAGTGCTGTCTTATAGTGTTCGTTCTCAATCGCGATAAGCATTTCAAGGGAGAGATTTCATGTCTGACTTAACTCGCCGTGATCTGTTGCGCTCGGGCGCTCTGGTTTCGGCTTCATCTCTGGCTGCGGGAACGTTTGCATCTCGGGCGCACGCGCTGCTGGCGCCTTACCCGGAGGCCGCAGCAGAGGCCCTGGCGGCGGTTGCTCCGCGCGAACGATTCCTGATGGATTTCGGCTGGAAATTCAGCTTCGGCCATGCGAGCGATCCCGCGCGCGACTTCGGCTTCGGCAAAGACCAGGGCGACTTCGCCAAGTCCGGCGAGTTCAAGTTTTCAACGGAGAAGTTTGATGACGCGAAATGGCGATCCCTGAATCTTCCGCACGACTGGGCCGTCGAGTTGCCATTCGTTCATGACGACGATCTGCAAAGCCATGGCTACAAGCCTCTCGGCCGTAAATATCCCGAAACCAGTGTGGGTTGGTATCGTCGCACTTTCGATATCCCCGAGAGCGATAACGGCCGGCGTCTTTGGCTTGAGTTCGACGGAGCATTTCGCGACGCGCTGGTTTTTCTTAATGGATACTTCGTCGGGCGCAACAACAACGGCTACGCGCCCTTCAGCTTCGATATCAGCGACTTCGCGCGCTACGGCGACAAGAATTATCTGGTCGTACGCATGGACGCGAGCTTTGGCGATGGATGGTTTTATGAAGGCGCTGGTATTTACCGTCACGTTTGGCTGACGAAGACGGACGCGGTGCATCTGGGCCAGTGGGAGAGTTACGTTCGCAGCGATGTGAAAGCGAACGCCGCGACTCTGAATCTGGGCACCGTCGTGGAAAACCAGGGCACGAAAGCCGAAACCTGTAGGGTGCGCTGGCAAATCATGGACGCCGAAGGGAAAACGGTCGCCGCTGCTGAGACCCAGCCACAGCAAGTTTCCGCAGATGGTTCGGCGACATTTACCGCCACTGCCAAGTTGGCCAAACCATCACTGTGGTCGCTCGAAACCCCGTACCTTTATTCGGCAGTTGCGACCGTTGAGTCAGGCGGGAAAGCCCGCGACGCTGAGCGTGTCACCTTCGGCGTGCGCACGGTCGCATGGGACGCCGACAAAGGATTCTTCCTGAACGGCAAGCCCGTCAAGATCAAAGGAACCTGCAATCATCACGATCACGCAGGTGTTGGCGCGGCTTTGCCCGACCGCCTGCAATACTTCCGCGTGGCGGTTTTGAAAGACATGGGCGGGAACGCCGTGCGCACATCGCACAACTTGCCGACGCCGGAATGGGTGGAAGCCTGCGACCGCATGGGCATGATGATGATGTGCGAAACCCGGCAGATGAGTTCCAATCCCGAGGGCATGGCTCAACTGGAGAAGATGATCAAGCGCTATCGCAATTCACCTTCGATCATCATCTGGTCCATGGGTAACGAGGAGTGGACGATGATGCCGCAGCCGCAGGGCGTGCGGGTCATCGATGCGATGATCGCGAGATCGCACGAACTCGATCCCACCCGGCAATGCACGGCTGCGGTAAATCAGTCTTTCGAGACGCGCTTTCCAGAGCAGTTGGACGTCATGGGTTTCAATTACAACCTGAAGGTCCCCGATGACTGGCACCAAGCGCACCCGAAGACGCCGTCAGTAGGCTCCGAGACGGCAAGCACGGTTTCGACCCGAGGCATTTATGAAACCGACAAGCTCCGCAACTGGGTAAGCGCGTATGACCTGAACCACACCGAGTGGTCGGAACTCGCCGAAGAGTGGTGGAAGTTCTATGCCGCTCGTGAATGGCTGGCTGGCGGATTTGCCTGGACCGGCTTCGATTATCGCGGAGAGCCTACACCCTATGGATGGCCGTCGGTCAATTCGCAATTCGGCATCGTCGATATGTGCGGCTTTCCTAAAGATAATTTTTTCTACTACAAAGCCTGGTGGGGAAACGAGCCGGTGCTGCATCTGTTTCCGCACTGGAACTGGCAGCAACGGAACGGGGAAACAATCGACGTCTGGGTGCATTCCAATCTGGATGAAGTCGAACTATTTCTGAATGGCAAAAGTCAGGGCAGCCAGAAAGTTGAACCGCTCACGCATCTGGAATGGAAGGTGAAGTATGAGCCAGGAGTGATCGAGGCGCGAGGGAGCAAGAACAGAAAAGTTGTGCTCACGGACAAGCGCGAGACTACCGGAGATCCGAAAACAATTCGCCTGAATGCTGATCGAAAGGAAATCAACGCAGATGGCGAAGACGTTGCAGTAGTGCGCGTCGAAGTTCTGGACGAACAGGGAAGGCCGATACCGACAGCGGACGACCTCATCATGTTTAAAGTGAGCGGCGAGGGGGCGCTTATCGGTGTGGGCAACGGCGATCCTAATTGCCAGGAATCGGACAAGGAACCGAAACGGAGTTTGTTCAACGGACTGGCGCAGGTCATCTTGCAGGCGAGCAAAAGTCCGGGAACGATCACGCTCGAAGCTTATGCAGAACGCCGTCCTGGACCAGCATTGCCCTCGACGATGCTAACCATTACGACTAAGGGAGTTGAACTGCGCCCGACTTTGTAGGAATACGTGGTGTTCAGGCGGCGTTCGATGGCAGGTAATTAACCGGCTTCTCGTGCAGCAACAGTTCTGTCGCCTGCACCCGGGGATGAGCGTGAAACCACTCCTGCACGATGCCATCAGCCAAAAAATTTGCAATGGAAAGCAGACTCATGCCCTGGTGATGGGCCATCCAGCAGCGCACGATCTCAAATTGGTGCCGCCACATCCGTTGCTGCGACGCGGAAAAATCAGCCGCTTCGTAAAAGCCGTAGGCTCCGAGCCAGCCGTCATGGGCCATTTTGTGCAAGTTATCGAGCACGGCCTTGGGGTCGGTGGTGAGCGCAAGAAAAGTCGAATACGGGGAGATTACCAGCGCGTCGAGTTCGTCTTGGTGCAAAGCCAGATGAGGAATGCCGAACGCGTGATAGCCGTAGTTTCCGGCTGCGTCGCGGGTGGCGAACGCGGACTCAGAAATTCCCCAAGGAATGCGCTTGTTGACCGTGAACTCCTGCTGCGACCGGACTGCGGCGTGGCGCGAGCGGTCGAGCAGTGTGCCAGGATAAGTGTGCATCCACAGGCCGGGCATTAGATACTCGAACATCGTGCCCGTCCAGGAAAGCAGTACGGGGCGACCGCGATCCATGGTATGAGTGCGCGCCAGAAGAAACCATGTTTCCTGCGGAATCTCATCTTTTGCAATCGCGACAAAAGCCGCAATTCGCGCTTCCGAGGCAAGCAGGTCATAGCTTGCGGAATGCAGTTCGCTCTTTTCAGATTCGAAACCGATCGACAAGAGCTTCCGGCGGGGATTCCACAGAAAGCTGAAATCCATTTCGGCGACGATCCGTTCGGCATCGGCGGCAAGGGCCTGCAATTCCTGAATCAGGTTTGAGGAATCCATGCGGGCCCCGGAGATGAGGGAGGAAAGCCTGCTCAACAACGCGCCGCGTTCAGTGTCAGCACCGCTGGCGTCAACGACCCTTTGCAAGCGGACTGCGACTCGTGCGAGGACGTCGGGCAGATCTTTCAGGGCAACAACAGTTCCCGGCAGATCCAGGCCCGCATCCTGACGCAGTTCCGCAAAATCGGGGAGCAACCAGGGCGTGAAGCGGGCGACGGTCCGCCGAAATTCCCGCAGCCTTTTCTTGGCGTTTTCGGCAAACCACTTCAGGTCGGCGGCCTGAGAAGATTGCGAATCACTGTCGGCAATTCGATCCAGTGAAGCCTCCGGAAACCGGAGCAGCGTCCTGACCCAGTCATCGGTGTGCGATTTGCCTTCCAATTTTGACAACAGCCTGCGCGGGAACGCCTTCAGATCGGTCAATATCCGCAAGTGATCGAGGAAGCCTTCCGCAAGCTGCGGAGGCACTACTGGTTCCTGCAACAACCGTTCGCAGCCCTGTTGCAAGGTCCACAGGGACGCTGCCAGATTTCCGCTGTCAACGGACGAAACAAAGAGGGGCGGCAATGGTTGCAGTGTCCGGGTGTCGTACCAGTTGAACAAGTGTCCCCGATGGTGCTGCATGCGGCGCATAGTGGCAAAAGTGCGACCGGTTTGTTCAGCGAGTTCAGGCACGGTTAAATAACCGAATTCGCACGCGACTTGGCGTGCGTTCAACAGAAGGCCGAGATTTGTGGGAGAAACTCGTGCGGCAACAAGATATGGCTCTTCCTGCACGTTATCGGGAATCAGCCAGTTGTGCTCTTCGGTGCTGAACTCTGCAAAATAGCGCCAGGTGCGGATTGCGGCGCGATGAAGGAAGAATAGTTCCTTCTCGGAAGCGTGTTGCCCGGACTGCTTTGGAGGGAGATTCAGCCACAAGGAAACCGGTTTACTCAATGCCCACAAAGCAAGAATAGGCAAAACTGCTACCAGCGCGAGCGGCCGAACATAGTAAACAATGATTCCGAGCACGATGGCGATTACCGGCATCCAGTTCAGGTAAACGTCCACCGGAGTGCGCTTGCCGCCTCCGGTTTCGGCCTGCGCGGCAGTTTCCCACTCCAGCAGGCGCTGGCGCGTGAAAAGACGACGGATGAGAGTGCGGGCGACGGCATCGAGTGAAACCAGAGTTTGATGTGGAAGGAACGTGAGATTCAGCAGGATGTTCACATTTGAGGTGAACAGCGCGGAGGCCGCTTCGCGCGCGATCACCAGTTTTTTCTCTGCGGCGGCTCGGGCCAGCGTGAACAGAAACTCAAACCAGACCGGGACAAAGAGAATGCACAAGCTGGCGATCGTCCAACTGCGGGCGTATCCGGGCAGCACCAGCCAACCCAAAACAAAAAGCAGGAAAGTGGCGGGCTCGACCAGGCTGCGGCGCAGGTTATCAAAAATCTTCCATTGCGAAACCAGGGAAATGGGATTTGAAACCATGTGCCCGGTTTCATCGGGCACACGGGACAGCAGCCAACTGGTGATCTGCCAGTCGCCGCGGAGCCAGCGGTGTTTACGCCGGTTATACGCGCTGTAATGCGAAGGATAGTCCTCGATCACTTCGACATCCGTGACCAGTCCGGCCCGGGCGTAAGCGCCTTCGATCAGGTCGTGGCTGAGCAGCGCATTTTGCGGGAAGCGGCGATCCAGTACGCGGTGAACGGTTTCAACCTCATAGATCCCCTTGCCCGCGAAAATGCCCTCTCCATAGAGGTCCTGATAAACGTCGGACACGGCGCGGGTATAGATATCGAAGCCGGTTTGGCCGGAATAAATATTGGCCAGATGCGATTGCGACGCGCTCTGCACGCTGACTCGCACGCGCGGCTGAAGGATTCCATATCCGGCGACGACCACATTTTTTTCGGGATCGATGATCGCCTGGTTTAACGGGTGCGCCAGCGTTCCCACAAGCCGTTGCGCTGAAGCACGCGGAAGTTCGGTATCGGCATCAAGCGTGATCACAAAGCGGATCTTCGATAAGAACGACAGGTCACCGGCCTTCACGGGAAAACTGTCGTAGCTGCCGGTCAGCAGCTTGCCCAAGTCCATCAATTTGCCGCGCTTACGCTCCCAACCCATCCAGACTTTTTCGCGCGGATTGTAAACCCGGTGCCGATGCAGCAAGAGGAAGCAGCCGTCGCGGCCGGAGTATTTTTCGTTCAGCTCCTTAATCAATTGCGCACAGAGATCAACGAGGGGATCATCTTCGTGGGTTGGAACGGGCGAATCTGGCAGATCGGTGAGCAAAGCAAAGTGCAGATTGGGATCGTGATTTCCAAGAAATCGGACTTCGAGGTCCTGGGCCAGCCGGCGGACCTGTTTTTCATTCAGCAGAAGGGCTGGAACCGCGACCAGAGTCGTGCAGTCTTCCGGAATGCTCTTGGAAAAATCCAGCTTGGGCAAAATCTCCGGACGCAGCAATGCGGTGGTCAAATAGTTCATGAGCTGCACCGCGCTCTGCGACGAGGGGAGCAGCAGCACCAGCATGGCAAATAGAATCAGGGCCGGCGATGTGACCGTGCTGGTAAGCGCCAAAACCACGGCCGACATAATCCCGAAGGTGAGAACCTCGATGCCGGGGAGATAAAATTCGTCGGGATGGCCGCGCAGAAAAGTTCTGATGCGCTGAATCAATGACGGTCGGAAGCGCACGCGCTCGCAGAGTTGTGCGACGCCTTCACCGACGAGGTAATAGCCTACGTGGGACTCGCGAGACAGGAGCCGGGTATCTTCGGAACTCTGCTCCTGTGCACGGCGGGCGAGCACCAGAACCTCGAGCGCCACTTCCATCTCGGTGAAATCGGAGCGCGCGGCAATCCTCACCAATTTTTCACGGTACAGATTCCGGCTGTCAAAATCCATGCGGCCATAGGCGCCCGCAGGATCCTGCCGGAGAACCTGATCGAAAGCAATCTGCGGCTCGAGAACCTCCTTCCAATGCAGCTGATTAATCTCGCGCAAGCTGCAAATGCAAACTCCAACGGATACTGCCTCGCCGGTTTGAAGAAACTTGCGGGCGCGGATTGCGACTTGCTCGAGCAATACCAACTCCATGGCCGGTAACACCGCCCAGAGCTCGCGAAATTTCAGCGGCGAGGCCTTCTGAAATCCGCCCAGGTAGCCGATGAACGATTTCTCGTCGAAGTTGAATTTGACGGCATGCAGATAAGCCTCCGCTACGGCGGCGGCTCGCGGAATTGTGCTGCCGCTCGGGGTGCGAACATGCGGAGACACTTTGTGCAGCTTGAAAGCGTTGCGTGTGTTCCACAGTTCCGACCACAACAAGTATTGATTGTCGCGCAGCCAGCGGAGATCGTCAGGATCTGATTCCTCGCGTTCTTGCTTGCTTATCTTTTCAAGCGTTGGGCGGAGCACGGATGACATCGCATTCCAGCGCACCGAGAAGAAATGGGAGGTGTGCACGCTGGGGTTCCAGGCCAATAGCTTTGAAAGCTCCTCTCCAGAGCGCTGCAATTGGGCAACGTCGCGACCAAAGTCCTGCGCATCCGCGGGCACACGCTCGGCAGCGGCTTCCAATGATTCGATCTGTGGATCTTGTGGCATCAGCTCCCTAGCGATAGCTCGCGGCCTGCAACTCGAACATCTCTGCATAGCGGCCGCCCATGCGGGTCAACATCTCGTGCGTGCCTTCTTCGGCAATCTTTCCGTGCTCCAGCACGACGATTCGGTCAGCCATGCGGACCGTCGAGAAGCGATGCGAAATGAAGAGCGCCATTTTGCCGGTCGTGAGCTCAGCGAAACGCTGAAAAACCTCATACTCGCTGCGCGCGTCGAGTGCGGCAGTGGGTTCATCCAGAATCAGCAGTTGGGCATTGCGAAGATAGGCGCGGGCCAGCGCCAGCTTTTGCCATTCCCCGCCGGAAAGATCCACGCCGCCTTCAAACCTTCGTCCCAACATCTGGTCGTAATGACCGGACAGCTTGGCGATCACCTCATTGGCAAGACTTTTTTTGGCCGCGGCTTCCAGTGCTCTCAGGTCCTCGATCTCGTCGATCTTACCCACTGCGATGTTTTCGCGCGCGGTCATTTCATAGCGCATGAAATCCTGGAAGATCACGCCAATTTCACGATAAAGATCTTCAAGGTCGTAGTCGCGAAGGTCCACGCCATCGAGCAGGATTTGGCCTTCGGTGGGGTCGTACAGTCTTGTGATGAGTTTAACGATGGTAGTTTTGCCTTGACCGTTCTCGCCAATCAACGCCACGCGTTCGCCGGGTTGGAGCCGGAAGTTCAGGCGGTCAAGGACCAGGCGCTCCGTACCCGGATAGACAAACGATACGTCGCGGAATTCAAATCCCTGCCGGATAGGCCGTGGCGCGGCCAGTGCATTTGGCTTTGACTGGATTGTCGGCTTCATTTCGAAGAATGCCAGCAGGTCAGTGAGGAACAAAGCCTGATCAGCGATTCCAGAGAGGGTTGAGAGCACCTGTTGAATGTTGCTGCTCGCATTCAGAATGGCGGCGGTGAGGAAATAAAAGGTACCGATCCCCCATTGTCCAGTAAGCGTACGCAGGATGACGTACGCGTAAGCACCGTAATAACCGCCCGTGCTAATGACGGACAAGACCGATCCAATGCCCAGTCGTTTACGCGCCAGGGCCACGTCTTGCTGATAAACAATGTCCGAAAGCTTCGCGAAACGGTCTGTGAAGAATCCGCTTAAGTTGAAAAGTTTAAGTTCCTTGGCAGCCTCTTTGGTGGCACCGGCTTGGCGCAAATAGTCGAGCTGCCGCTTGATGGGAGTCTGACGGAAATTCTTCGCGTAGCCGAGAAATGCAAAGTGCGTTTCTCCCACGAAGGCTGGCAGCACCGCCACAATCAGCAGCAGCATCAGCCAGGGCGAGTACAGCATTACTGCCACCGACCAGCCCAAGGCTGTGATCATCTGCAGTTCAAGCCGGCCGATGGATTGGATCATTACCAGCCGGTCTGTCGCCTGCACGCGCGCGCGCTCCAGGCGATCATAGAAAACCGGGTCTTCGTAGGCGGTCAGATCCAATTGCGATGCATGTTTCATCACCTGAATGCTGACGTGACGGGTGTACTTATTGGCGAGAAGAGAATCGGAATAGTCGATCAGGCGAGTTACCAGGCTGCTCCCGACTGCCAAGGCAAGCTCAGCCAGAACCAACCACCACAACCTTTGCGGAGCCGGGCCAGGATGCTTAATCAGGTCATCGAGGATGTCGATGATCAGCTTGGGAATGTATCCAATTCCGATCGGCAGCAACGCAGCCACGATACGGGCAACGACGCCGAACGTGACCACGCCTGGCCCGGACTGCCAGACGATTTTCAGAATGGGGGGAACATTGCGTAGCGCCGAGAGGCGTTCCTGCCAACTGCTCCAAAAAGTCTCTTTTTTTGACATTCGGCCGAGTCCTGGCCCGGATTGCTTTTATATCTTCTATCTTGAGCAGCCGCGACGCAGTGGGACACAACAGAGATGCCGAAAACCGATGCGGAGGTTTGACGAAGGGACGATTGCCGCAATCGGCGCGCCGACAGCCACTAAGATCGGCCCATTATAAATGGCAGCCAAAGACGCGGTATTAATCGAGGATGGGCAGGGCCACGCAGGGCTGTACCAGAAATTCAAGCTGCGCAATCTGTTCTAACGAACTGGTCACCAGCGATGCCGGACAAGGATCCAGCGTTATCACGAAGGGCAGGTGTGACTTTGGAAACCCGGTTTTCTGAAAGACGGAGTCTATGTTGATTCCCGACCGGCTGAAAATTGATGCCAGAGAGGCGATGATACCGGGCTCGTCCTTGACCACCAGCCTTAGAAAATGACGGCTGGTGAAATCGGCGCTTACCGGCAGTTCCTCTATAGTCTGTTCCTGCGGCGGAACGGCGTTTATCTGCCGGGAGCGCACGATCGAGATCAGATCGGAGACTACTGCAACCGCGGTGGGATGCCCACCAGCGCCGTGTCCGGCAAAAACCGTTTCCCCTCCGAACTTTCCGGTGGACATGACCAGATTCTGCCCGCCCTCGACGCCGGCGAGCGGTGACGAGCGATGCACCAGCATGGGCTCAACTGCGGCTAAAATCTGGCCATTCGATTTTTCCGCGCGCGAAATCTGGCGGATGGTGCAATCGAGCAGTTTGGCATACTCGAAGTCGATCGGCTCCAGCATGGAAATGGAACGCGTGGGAATATCGGAATGTTTGACTGAGACCCTTAGCCCGGCGCGGGTCAGGATAGTGAGCTTGGCGCGGGCATCCAGGCCATCAATGTCTTCGGTAGGATCTGCCTCAGCGAAACCCAATTTCTGCGCCTCGCGCAGCGCATTTTCAAACGACACCCCGGCGGTTTCGATGCGGCTGAGAATGTAATTGCAGGTTCCGTTCAGGATTCCGCAAAGCTTGGTCAGTTCGTCACCCGCCAAGCCGTCCTGGAGTCCCGAAATAACTGGAATGCCTCCCGCGACCGAGGCTCCGAAGGCAATGTGCTGGCCATGTTCTTGGGCCAGGCGGACAAGTTCGGCACCATGCCGCGCGATCACCTGCTTGTTGGCCGTTACTACGGACTTGCCGGACTGGAGCGCTTGGCGAATCCAGTCGCCCGCAGGATCGAGGCCGCCGATGAGCTCGACAACGATGTCGACGTCCGAGCCGAGAATGTCATTAATGTTGTCAGTCCAGCGAACGCCTGAGGGCAACCAGTCCACCCGCTTGCGCGCATAGTTCCGGTTGCAGATATGCGTCAGACGCAGACCGGGAGGATTATTCTCCGTGAGAATCCGTGCGACGGAACTGCCGACGGTTCCGAATCCAACCACCGCGACCGACAAGACCCGAGGCGAACTGTCCTTGACCTGCGCTTTTGACGAGGGCTCCTGAACGAGATGGGCTGGCGGTTTCAAAGTTCGATTCTACGATGCTCCCGCAGCTTTTCGTTCGGACGATTTTGATTTTGCAACCAGCGGCTTCCGTTCAGTTTGGCGGCTGGCAGATTCACGTGCCTGTGAGCGACGTGGTGAGCCGTTCGTTTTGACTTTCGGCTTTCCTAACTTAACTTGTCCGCCAGCAGGGAAGAAGTGCTCATGCAAATGCCGCACCGCCTTGGGAACATCGCTCTCCTGAACCACAAAACTGATGTTAATTTCCGATGCGCCCTGAGAGATCATGCGGATGTTTACGCCGGATTCCGCGACCGTGTTGAAAACGCTGGCGGCAATACCGGGCTTGCCGTGAATGTCTTCACCGACAAGGCAAATGATGGCCTGCTTGTCTTCGGGGGTGACGTCGGCAATTTGTTCGAGTTCTGCAAGCAGCGCTTTCGGCAGGCGCTTGGTTTCCATGGTGAAGGACATGCTGACTTCGGAAATGGCGACGATGTCTACGGAAGTTGAATGGCGGTCGAGCGCCTCGAAAACCGAACGCAGGAATCCGTGCACCATGATGCCGCGCGAAGCCACCACGTTCACAATACTGATGCCAGTCTTGGCGGTGATAGCCCGGAATGTGTCCCGGCTCGGGGGCGCCTGCGCGGTAATCTCGGTTCCGGTGCTTTTCAGGTTGCGCGAGTTCAGCACATACACCGGAATATTCTGATGAATGGCGGGCAGCAGCGTCGCGGGGTGAAGTACCTTGGCGCCGAAATAGGCGAGCTCGGCGGCCTCGTTGAAGCTGATTTGCTTGATGGTTTTGGCCTCAGGGCAAAGCCGCGGGTCAGTGGTCATCATGCCTTCAACGTCGGTCCAGATTTCGATGCTATCGGCGTCAAGCGCAGCTCCCAGGATTGCGGCGGAATAGTCCGAGCCGCCGCGGCCAAGAGTGGTCGGAATTCCTTGCGCCGTGGCTGCAATGAATCCGCCCATCAGCGGAATCTGCTTCCTCGAAATCAGCGGCGCAATTTTCCTCGCGCAGCGTTCGCGGGTTTCGGCCATCTGCGGGACTGCCCTTGTATGGGTCGCATCGGTGACCAGGCACTCGCGCGAATCCACCCACGCGGCCTTCAGGCCTCGAACGATGAACGCGTCTGCAACAATCAAGCTAGAAAGCAACTCCCCGAATGACAGCAGGAAGTCACTTCCGCGCGGGGTCAACTCACGGACGGCCGCCAGCCCGCGAAGAAAATTTTCAAGCTCAGCGAATCTGGATTCCAGCTTAGGCGCAAGCGTCGCGGCGCGTTTCTTCCCGAGCAGTTCGCCGGCGGTCAGATGATGACGCTTCCGGAGAGCTTGCAGCGATTCCAGAGCCACTTCGCAATTTCCGGACGCGGCCTGCTGGCCCATGGTGACCAGTTGGTCCGTAACCTTGGCCATGGCACTTACCACGACTACCGGTGAACGCTTGCTGCGGCTGGCCACGATCTTAGCGACACGCTCGATTGCCTCGGCGCTCTCAACCGAGGTCCCGCCGAACTTCATCACGATCATGCGCGCACCCCGAATAACTCTACATCCATCGTGGCTTACCCCTCACCGCCGAATGATTAGAAGGCACCCATAAACGAAAGACCCACCGCCGGTCAATTCTCCTGGCTGTGGGTCTTGAGCAGATGTCCTGATGTTCAGCTCAGCGCCCACGCCAGAGGCTAATTCGTGTGCCTGTAATACTTGTGGGCACCTGCGAACGCATGTTTGGCATGGACGGCATCTGTAAAACTATAGCGGAACTCAGATTGCTCGAGGCATTTGAGTTTTCGATTTTAGTGATCGAAAAAGCGAAAGAAGCGCGACTTGGGCGTGGTTATGCGACGTTCTTCGAGCTACTGCGCGCGCCCTCGCGAACGCGGCGTACCTTCCAGAAATTTCCATCCGCCGCATCGAAATTCTGAATTGTACTTTTAGCCCGAAACCGCTGTACCAAAGATATATACAGGTGAGAACTGTCGTCGGTCGAACGTCGTGGTTCGAACGCTTGCTTAGCCCTCGCTGAGAGCGTGGTTCTACAGATAGTCGGATTTCCGAAGTCCTGGGGTGATCGCGAGTTTTGCCCACCAGCGAAAGAAGCAAACGTAGGAGAAGGTTTTTGCAGCTTTGGAAAACACAAAACGGCTTGCCCCCGGCGCAGGGTCTCTATAACCCTGCGAACGAGCACGATGCCTGCGGGATGGGGTTCGTCGCCAGCATTCGTGGAGAAAAGAGCCATCAGATCATCGAGCAGGGCATTCAGGTACTCATCAACCTGACGCATCGTGGCGCTTGCGGTTGCGATCCCGAAACCGGTGACGGCGCGGGCGTATTGATTCAGATTCCCCACAAGTTCTTCGCGCGTGAATGCGAAACGCTGGGTTTTACTCTGCCCATTCCTGGCGAGTATGCCGTAGGCATGACATTTCTTCCCGTAGAAATGCATCCGCGACTGAACTGCGAAGGCGTCTTGGAACGGATTATCCGTGAAGAAGGCCTCAGCGTTCTCGGCTGGCGCGATACTCCGGTCAACGGCGATGCCATCGGGCGCGTGGCGCGGGCGTCGCAACCCTACATCCAGCAGATTTTCGTGGGCCGCCCGTCGGAGATCGACGAGGACGCTTTTGAACGCAAGCTTTATGTGGTGCGTAAGCGCGCCGAAAACGAAATTGAAGCGTCGGAGATCGAAGACAAGGAATTTTTCTATATCCCGTCGCTCTCGTGCCGGACGATTGTTTATAAAGGCTTGTTGCTGGCTCCTCAGATCGCAAACTTCTACGGCGATCTGTCCGATCCGGATGCAGTAAGCGCGCTTTGCCTGGTACACCAGCGGTTCTCGACGAATACGTTTCCCAGCTGGAAGCTCGCCCATCCTTACCGCTACATTGCACATAACGGTGAAATCAACACGCTGAAAGGCAACGTCGCGTGGATGCACGCGCGCCAGTCGATTCTGGAGTCACCGCTTTTCGGCGATGACATGAAGAAAGTTTTTCCAGTCATAGAGCCGCAGGGAAGCGATTCCGCAAGCTTTGACAATGCCGTTGAACTTTTGTTCCAGGCCGGACGCAGCTTGCCGCACGTCATGGCCATGCTCATTCCCGAAGCCTGGGCGGGAAACCCGCATATCAAGTCGGAGAAGCGGGCATTTTACGAATATCACTGCTCGCTGATGGAACCGTGGGACGGGCCGGCGGCGATTGCATTCACGGACGGCAAGCTGATTGGCGCGACGCTCGACCGCAATGGATTGCGTCCCGGACGCTATGTCGTGACCGACGACGATCTGGTGGTCATGGCTTCAGAAGCCGGCGTGCTTTCGGTTCCGCCGGAAAAGGTGAAGCGTAAAGGGCGCCTGCAACCGGGGAAGATGTTCCTAGTTGATACGGTGGAAGGCCGTATTATCGCTGACAAAGAAATCAAGAAACGTCTTGCAGCGCGCCAACCTTATGGGGAATGGCTGCAGCAAAATCAAATCACGCTCGACCAGCTGCCGGAGCCGGTGCGCGTGCATGCTTCCGATCACGCGACAATATTGGCGCGGCAGCGCGCCTTCGGCTACAGCGACGAAGATCTGAAGATGATTATTGAGCCGATGGCGGCCTGGGGCGAAGAACCCATCGGTTCTATGGGGACCGACACTCCGCTGGCCTGCCTGAGCGACAAGCCGCAGCCGCTATTCAACTATTTCAAACAGCTGTTCGCGCAGGTCACGAATCCGCCGATCGATCCCATCCGCGAAGAGATGGTGATGTCGCTCATCAGCTACATCGGCACGGAGCGCAACATTCTCGATGAGACGCCGGAGAACTGCCACACGCTCAAGCTGCCGCATCCGATTCTGACGAACCGTGATCTTGAGAAACTGCGACGCGTTTCGCGGGGAGACCTGCTCGCGATCACCCTTCCAGCGCTGTTCCGCGGCGCGGATGGCGAAGGCGGACTGCGCTCGGCGCTGGATGAGCTTTCGAAACGGGCGTCGCTGGCGGTGAAGTCGGGATATTCACTTCTTATTCTTTCCGATCGAGGCGTGGACAAGGATTATGCGCCGATACCGAGCCTGCTGGCGCTGGCGTCGGTCCATAACTTACTCGTCCGCGAAGAGACTCGAACGCAGGTCGCGCTGATCATCGAGTCGGGCGAACCACGGGAGGTGATGCATTTTGCGTTGCTGATCGGTTACGGTGCGAGCGCGGTCAATCCTTATCTTGCGATCGAAAGTCTGGAAGATCTGGCGACGCGCGGTTATCTGCCGGGTGGCATGACGCCGGATGTTGCGGTGAAGCACTTCATCAAGGCCATCAACAAGGGATTGCTGAAAACTTTCTCGAAGATGGGCATCTCGACGCTGCAAAGTTATCGGGGCGCGCAGGTATTCGAGGCCATTGGTCTAAATGAAGATCTGGTGCAGGCCTACTTCTCCGGAACGAGTTCGCGAATCGGCGGCGTTGGGCTTGATGTGCTGGCGCGCGAAGCGCAACTGAAACACGCGTTTGCGTTTCGTCCGGTCACCGATGCGGACACGGAACTGGCGGTCGGCGGAAGCTATCACTTCCGGGTGAATGGCGAGTATCACCTGCTGAATCCACTCACCATCAGCAAGCTGCAGCACAGCGTGCGCGAGCAGAATTTCAAGACATTCCAGGAATACACGGATCTGATTGACAGCCAGAGCCAGAACCTGGCGACGCTGCGCAGCCTGATGAAGATCAAGAAAGCGCGCAAGCCGGTAGCGATTGATCAGGTCGAGCTCGCAAAAGAAATCGTCAAGCGCTTTACGACCGGAGCAATGTCGTTCGGTTCGATCAGCAAAGAAGCGCACGAGGCGCTCGCGATAGCCATGAACCGGATCGGCGGAAAATCGAATACCGGTGAAGGCGGCGAAGACGAGGAGCGATATAAGAAAGACGAAAACGGCGATTGGCGCCGCAGCGCCATTAAACAGGTGGCATCGGCGCGTTTCGGCGTGACCACGAATTATCTGGTTAATGCTGACGAGTTGCAGATCAAGATGGCGCAAGGCGCAAAACCCGGCGAAGGCGGCCAGCTTCCCGGCCATAAAGTTGACGACGTGATCGCCCGCTTGCGGCATTCGATTCCCGGAGTCGGGCTGATTTCGCCGCCGCCGCATCATGACATTTATTCAATCGAAGATTTGGCGCAGCTGATTTATGACCTCAAGAATACGAATCCGCAGGCGCGAATTTCGGTAAAGCTGGTTTCGGAGATCGGAGTCGGCACCGTGGCTGCGGGTGTTGCGAAAGCGCATGCCGATGTCGTGCTCATCTCCGGTGACAGCGGTGGCACCGGCGCTTCGCCGCTGAGTTCCATTAAGCATGCCGGAATACCGTGGGAGATAGGTCTCGCGGAAACACAGCAGGTCCTGCTCATGAATGACTTGCGCAGCCGAATACGTGTGCAGACCGACGGAAAGCTGCAAACCGGCCGAGACGTGACAATCGCGGCGCTGCTCGGAGCCGAAGAGTTTGGATTCGCGACAACGCCGCTGGTTGCGATGGGCTGCATCATGCTGCGTAAGTGCCACTTGAATACATGCTCGGTGGGCATCGCTACGCAGGATCCCGAGCTGCGAAAGAAGTTTGCCGGTAAGCCCGAGCACGTTATCAATTACTTCTTCTTCATCGCCGAGCAGGTGCGGCAGTACATGGCGGACCTCGGCTTCCGCAAAGTGGACGAGATGGTTGGACGTGTGGACATGCTCGATGTGCAGCCCGCCATCAATCACTGGAAAGCCCGAGGCGTTGATCTCTCGGCGATTCTCTACAACCCGCCGCTGCCGGGGCGGGTGGCGCGGCACTGCGTTCAGAAGCAGAATCATGGGCTTGAGGGCGCGCTCGATCACGAACTGATTGCAGGCGCCAAGGCCGCGCTGGAGAACCGCGAACCGGTAGAGATGAACTTCTCGATCCGCAATGTGCACCGCACGGTGGGTGCCATGCTGAGCGGAGGCATTGCTCGTCGCTATGGGTCCGACGGGCTGCCGGATGACACCATTCGCATCAAGTTCGAAGGCTCCGCAGGGCAAAGCTTTGGCGCATTTTTGGCCAAAGGTGTGACCATGACGCTCGAAGGCGACGCTAACGATTACGTTGGCAAGGGGCTTTCGGGTGGACATGTCATCGTTCGCCCGCCGAAAAAATCGCATTTCGCGGCTGAAGAAAACATTCTTATTGGCAACGTCGCGCTCTACGGCGCGACCAGCGGCGAAGCCTTTTTCAGCGGAATGGCTGGCGAACGTTTTGCCGTTCGCAATTCCGGAGCGACCGCGGTCGTGGAAGGCGTGGGCGACCATGGCTGCGAGTACATGACGAACGGCCTGGTGGTCGTTCTCGGCTCGTGCGGTAGAAATTTTGCTGCGGGTATGAGCGGTGGCATTGCCTACGTTTTTGACGAGCGCGGAGACTTCACTGAAAAGCGTTGCAACCTGGCGGCGGTAGATCTTGAACCGGTGATTGAACCGCGTGACGTGGAACTGGTACACGGGTTGGTTCAACGCCACTTTGAACTCACCGGCAGCAAGCGCGCCAAACAACTTCTCGACAACTGGATGGAAATGTTGCCGCGCTTCATCAAAATATTCCCGCACGAGTTCAAGCGGGTGCTGGGCGTTACTCGCACCCGGCAGCAGTACATCCCTGGCCAAACGCTTCCGGTTCCCGAACTGGTGGAGGCGATGCATGGGTAAGCCGTCGGGCTTTATGGAATCTGGGCGGGAGAGCGCCACGCGGCGTCCGGTCACCGAACGGGTGAATGACTGGTTTGAAATCTACCAGGATTTTCCTGAAGAAAAGCTGCGCGCCCAGGGCGCGCGCTGCATGGATTGCGGCGTGCCTTTCTGTCACACCGGATGCCCGGTCAACAATTTGATTCCGGACTGGAACGACCTCGTTTATAACGGCCGCTGGAAAGAGGCTCTGCGGCAGCTGCACTCGACCAATAATTTCCCTGAATTTACGGGGCGGATCTGTCCGGCGCCGTGCGAAGCCGCTTGCGTGCTGGGAATTAACGAGCCCGCGGTAACGATCAAGCAGATTGAAAAGAGCGTTGTTGAACGGGGCTGGGCTGAGGGCGCGATTCGTCCCGAGCCGCCGAAATTTCGCACAGGAAAGAAAGTAGCGATTGTCGGGTCAGGACCCGCCGGCCTCGCTGCGGCGCAGCAACTGAACCGTGCGGGACACTGGGTAACGGTTTACGAGAAGGCGGACCGCATCGGCGGATTGCTGCGTTACGGCATTCCTGAGTTCAAGATGGAAAAGCGCATCGTGGACCGGCGGCTCGACCAAATGGAAAGCGAGGGCGTGAAGTTTGTCACCAATGCTCATGTTGGACACTCGCTTCCGGTTGAGGACCTACAGCGCGAGTTTGATGCGATGCTTCTAGCCGGCGGTGCCGAAGCCCCGCGAGATTTAAGTGTGCCCGGAAGGGAACTGCGGGGCATTCACTTTGCGATGGACTATTTGCCGCAGTCGAATAAGCGTTGCCACGGCGACAAGCTCGACCCGGATGCCAACATTCTAGCCACCGGAAAGCGCGCCATTATTATTGGAGGGGGAGACACCGGAGCAGACTGCCTGGGCACGGTTCATCGGCAGAAGGCTGCGTCAGTCCATCAATTTGAAATCATGCCGATGCCTCCGGCGGGGCGTGCTTCCTCAACTCCGTGGCCGCTTTGGCCGATGCAACTACGAATAGAAGGTGCGCACGAGGAAGGTGGCAAGCGCGAGTGGGGCGTGGCGACGGTGAAGTTTACTGGTGACGCGAACGGAAACGTGAAGCAGTTGCACGGAATCAAAGTTGGTCCTCCGCCGAAGTTTGAACCGCTTCCCGGGACGGAATTTGTGATGGAGTGTGATCTCGCGCTGCTTGCCATGGGATTCACTGGACCGGTGCGCAACGGCATGATTGAGAAGCTTGGCGTGCAACTTGATTCGCGCGGCAATGTTGCAACCGGAAACGATTACATGTCCAGTGTGCCGGGAGTATTCGCCGCGGGAGATATGCGTCGGGGACAATCGCTGGTGGTGTGGGCGATTGCTGAAGGGCGCAATGCGGCGGCGGCTATGGATGTTTTCCTGAATAAGCCGTCAGCCAAGCCGGTTTCCAAAACGAAGGTGCGGCGCGACCTGGTCTCAGCATAACGTGAATGCAACTGCTCAAGAAGCTCTTAACCGCAGAGAACACAGAGAAAATCCGCAAAGTTCGCAGAGAAGAGCCTTTATTGTAGAGTAGACCCGTTGCAGGCTTAAAATGGTTTCTCTGCGATCTCCGCGCTAACTCTGCGAACTTTGCGGTTACAAGCTTTTTGTTTGACGCTGCAGCGCACAGCTCGCCGCAGAACCTGTCACAGTGTCGAGACCAATTCTCATGCCGAAAGCAGGTCGCGCTCCCGAGCACCCTCTCTCGCTCGCCGACATCCAGGCCGCCATGGGCCGCATCCGCGACTCGATCTATCTATCTCCATGCGCACGATCGGAGGGCTTTTCACAGCTCACCGGAAACGCCGTTTTTCTGAAGCTCGACAACCTGCAGCGCACGGGCGCATTCAAGGAACGCGGCGCGCTTAACAAATTGCTGACGCTCACGCCGGGAGATCGGTCCCGCGGTGTCATAGCGGCATCGGCGGGAAATCACGCGCAGGGCGTCGCGTATCACGCCGGAAGACACGGAGTGCGTGCCCAGATCGTAATGCCCTTGACCACGCCGCTGATCAAGGTTTCCGCGACCAAAAGTTACGGCGCTGAAGTCATTCTTCACGGCGCAAATTATGACGAAGCCTGCGAAGAAGCCGTCAGCCGGAGCGCGCAGTTCGGCATGACCTTCATTCATCCCTTCGATGATGAAGTGGTCATCGCCGGGCAGGGGACGATGGGCCTCGAAATTTTGCAGCAGGTGCCGGATGTCGAGGCCATCGTGGCTCCTATCGGTGGTGGCGGACTGATCTCCGGTGTCGCGTGCGCTGTGAAAGAGGCGAATCCGCGGGTTCGCGTGATCGGTGTTCAGCCCGCGCGTTTGCCATCGATGAAAGTGGCCGTAGCCGAAGGTCAACCAGTCACGCTCAGCCCGGCGGCGACTATCGCCGACGGCATTGCCGTGCGCCGCGCGGGGGAGAAGACACTCCCGCTTGTTCAAAAATACGTGGACGATATTGTTACTGTGGACGAGGAGGAAATCGCTAACGCTATCCTTCTACTATTGGAGCGCGAGAAGACTCTCGCCGAAGGCGCGGGCGCGGCGGCCATCGCGGCCCTGATCAATCGCAAAACTTCGCTGAGTGGCAACAAGGTAGCCGTACTGGTATGCGGCGGGAACATTGACGTAAGCCTGTTATCGCGGATTATGGAGCGCGGCTTGGTGAAAGATGGGCGCCTGGTGCGGCTGCGCGTCCACTTGCCGGATTATCCGGGCGCATTGCATCGGCTCACTGGCATACTGGCGCAGCACCGCGCTAATATCGTCGAGACCTCCTACGATCGCGCTTACTACGGCGTCAACCTCGGCGACACCGCCATTGACATCACTATGGAAACCCGCGGTGCGGACCACATTGCTGAGCTACTCTCGGCGCTCAGCGCTAGTGGGTATGCGCACGAGCGTATTCTCTAAACGTCAAGCGGCGCTCTGGACCCACGTGTCCCATTCGTAACTGGCGTGGCCGTGACGCTGCGTTATGATGAAGTTTCTGCTGCAGTGAAATCTCCCGCCAAAAAATGGTTATCGCTGGCGCTTGCGGCGTGCTCATCGCTCGGCGGCTGCAATCGAGGCCACCGACGCGTGCTCGAGGTGGATTACGTCTCCGCCCCGCAGGTTGTGCTTCGCGATCAACTCTCGCAAGTATTCAACAAGGTTGGATTCGCTGCTAACGGCGATCGGGTTGAGGTTCTGGACCGAGAGAAGCGCTTCGCGCGGGTGCGCACGGCCTCGGGACTCGAAGGTTGGGTTGAACAGAGATATCTGGTTAATCAGCAGGTCTTCGACAGTTTTCAGAAGCTTGCGCAGGAACAAAAAGATGTTCCGGTTGTGGGCACTGCAACCACCCGTAACGACACCAACCTGCACGTCGAGCCCGGTCGCGAAACCGATCATCTTTATCAGTTGGCGCAGAGCGCGAAGATCTCGGTCTTAAAACGTTCGACAGTGGAAAAAAATGTCCCTGGCGGAAGCATAAAGCTTGCGTCTGCAAAACCATCGGCAGTTCCTATGGAAGATTGGTGGCTGGTGCGCGACTCGCAGGGCCACGTAGGCTGGGTGCTTGGACGGTTGATCGATCTGGATGTTCCGCTCGAAGTTGCGCAATACGCCGAGGGTCAGCGCATTGTGGGCTGCTTCAAACTGGATGAGGTCAAAGATGGAGAAAACAAAGTTCCGCAGTACTTGATGTTGTTGAGTGAACCCAAGGATGGACTTCCCTTTGACTACAATCAAGCGCGGGTGTTTACGTGGAATGTGCGCCGTCATCGCTACGAGACGGCTTATCGTGAACGCGGACTGAACGGCATGCTGCCAGTGACAATTTCCCACGAGAATTTCGACAAAGAAGGCGACCTGCCAACTTTCACCTTGCAGGTGAAAGACGCCAGCGGGAACCTGACCGCCCGCAAATATAAGATGAACACACCGATAGTAAGACGCGTTGCCGAGGCCGCGCATTGATTCGAAGGGGCAAGCCCGGATTACCGATCTAACTTTCTCGGTTTTTACCTCTCATCCAGGTCGCAGCCAAAATCTGATACTGATTTTCATATACTCTGCAGGCCCACTATCCCGTTTCTGGAAGTCTGGATATTTACGTTTTATGACACTCTTTCTCAAGTTGCTAATTATAAATATCTACCGTGTTTACACAGTTTTACAAATGATGGAGCGAGAGTTGCACAATTCCCGTCATGTAGAAGTCGAGATCGCTTAACTTCAGGAAACCGCAGAATTTTAAGGATGATTTTTCAGGTTAGGAGAAAGCCGCAATGCAGGAGGATTCCATGAACAAGTTTCGAGGATGGGTGGTCGCCCTAATCGCAATCAGCGCTCTTTTATTGTTAGCCGCTACGGCGTTCGCGCAGGAAACGACCGCTGGTCTGCAAGGCACGGTGAAAGACCCCTCAGGCGCCGTGGTTGGCAATGCTGCAGTGACCGTCACCAGCAATGCGCTGTTGGGTAACAAGACAGCAAGAACCGACGGAAACGGATACTACCGCTTCGCCAACCTGCCTCCTGGCGTTTATTCCATCACGGTTACTGCTGAGGGCTTCGCCACGGCAAGGAAGGAAGGATTGGCGCTTGAAGTAGGACATCTCCCAACTATGGATTTGACGATGCAGGTTGGCAAGACCGAGACCGTGGTCGAGGTCACAGGCGCAGCCCCATTGGTCGATGTGACCACCAACACGAACCAGACCAACCTCACCGAAGACATAATCAATAATGCCCCTCACGGCTATTCGTTCCAATCGATGATTCAATTCGCGCCCATGGCCCGCAACGAACCTCTCGCCGGCGGCCAGATGGTGGGCGGCGGTACGGGAGGCTCACTGCCGGGAAGCAGCGGCAATGGTGGAGCAGTCGGCTACTCGATTGGAGGTGCTGCAGATTCCGAAAGCAGTTATCTCGTGGATGGAATCGACACTGAAAACATCTCGGGCGGTTATTCCAACGCCGATGTCCCCTACGAGTTTATTCAAGAGGTTCAGATCAAAACATCCGGCATTGAGGCGCAGTACGGCGGCGCTTTGGGCGGCGTCATCAATGTGGTCTCTAAGAGCGGCGGCAACTCTTATCATGGGAGCGGTTTTTTTAACTATGAGTCCGATGCAACGAGCGGCGCTTATACGGTGAATAACCACGATAACCTCCGTTATGATCCGCTATACCAGCCAACGGCCACCACTGACACGCCAGCGCAGATTTATACGCCGAAGGCGGACGGGTTCCGTATCCTGCAGCCCGGGTTTAATATTGGCGGTCCAATCAAGAAAGACCGTCTATGGTTCTATCTCGGTTTTGCTCCGTTCGGCCACAACATCGACCGGACCGTGAACTTTAACCCAGCCATCTGTCAGCCGAATTGTGCGAATGATCTCAATTCCACGGCGCCCGATGTACAGACGTTTCATTTGAAAAGTTGGCAGTACTTCACGAACGCCCGCCTGGATGCAGTTTTGACGCAAAAAGTGCGCGTATTTGGAGAGTGGCTGTATCAGTATCAGCGGGAAACCGGGGCCAGTTTGCCGTCCGCGGATCCCATTGCATCCGAGAGCGGTACTTTCCTGAACTCGGGTGTAATCGGAAGCCCGTTTGGGATTAGTACTCCCATATCTCAGTTTTCACCTAAGTATGGTTGGTCACAACCCAATTCGCTTTATGTTGTCGGCGCAGATATCACTCTGACTCCGAAGATTGTCGCTACTACCCGTTTCGGGTACTTCTTCACCAATTACCACGACTTTGGCTGGCCAACCACAGGTGCAAATCTCAATTGGAATGATAGTGGCGTCGGCGCGACTGACAATAATGGTGCTCAGCTGCCACCTGGCCTGCAGCAGAACGGTGGAACCAGTACGGCGCCATACGACTCCAGCTATACCCTTTTCAATGCGAGCAAGCACTACCAGTTCAACCAGGATGTAGCCGTATTCAAAACCGGCTGGGCAGGAACCCACAACTTCAAGTTTGGTTACCAGCTCAATCGTATGTCGAACGTAATTAGCCAGAATGGCAACGTGCCGCAGGCCTTCCTTACTGTTGGAAGCGGTCAAAGCTATTCGCCGGGCACAGTACCTGGCAACGCCAACTGTGCACTGCTGGAAGCAGAGTATCCCAACCCCAATCCCGCAAAGCCGGGGTTCTGCGCCGGCCAGTATGGATACGTAACCATAGAAGACTTTGCGACCATCCTGCCCAAGCCCGCAATAGACTGGAATCATGCCTTCTATGTGCAAGATGCCTGGACCGTTGGTCACGGCCTTACGATCAATGCCGGCGTCCGGATCGAGAAGGAAACTCTACCGGTGCCCTCTGGACTTCAACAGCCGGGCGTAGTCCCACCATCCTCGATTAACTTCTCCTGGGGGGACAAGGTCGCGCCCCGCGTGGGAGCTGCGTGGGGTTCGGCGAACGGGAAGATGAAGATCTTCGGCAGCTATGGTGTCGTCAACGATGTGATGAAGCTGTTGTTGGCTCAGACGTCGTGGGGAGCACAGGTGTTTGAGGACTGTGTATATCCTCTCGGCCCGGATTCGGGTAATTCGTTTACCAACTCCGACGTCGCCATTACTTACCTTAACAACCGCGCTTGCCCCAATGGTGGACCGACCACTCCCGCAAACTTTACGGGTGGGACAACCCCGACATCACTGACCGATGCTGGCACGGGCGTCTCGCTGATCGAAAACGTCAACTTCCGCCCTTGGGAACCGGTTGCGCCTAACGTAAAGCCGTATCGCCAGCATGAATTTGTTGTCGGCTGGGATTACCAACTTGCTAAAGACTGGGCATTCGAAGCTCGTTACGACCGACGCCGCCTTGATCACGTGATCGAGGACGCATCGTTGGCCGACCCGAACAACTTCGAGATGTACACCATTGTCAATCCTGGCCAGGGCGTGAATTCGACAATCGATGGTTACGCCAGCTATCTGACCTCTCTCGGATCGGCATTTGGCATTCCGAACTTCGCGTTCAACGACGGTAGCGGGTTCGGCACCTGCCCCTCCTGCCCTCCACTCCCGAAGGCTGTCCGGGACTATGACGGCATAGAGCTTCGGCTTACCAAGGCCACAAGCCATGGCTGGGGAGGGCTGTTCAGCTACACCTGGAGCCGCCTATGGGGCAACTATACCGGCTTGACCACCACCGACCAGACAGACGGTGGCGCGACAGGACGCAACTCGCCGGATACTACTCGTGCGTTTGACGAGCCTTTCTATTACTTCGGCGCAAATGGCAAGTCAAACAACGGGCTTTTGCCGACAGATCGCCCCAACGCCATCAAAGGCGACGTGTTCTATGCGCTGCCTTGGAAGGGAATGACGACCACCTTCGGCCTCTTCCAGACGGCATACTCTGGCACACCCCTAAGCTCGTTCACGGATATTGGCTTAGCCTGCTGCAATGAACCTATCGAAGCTGTGGACATCTTTGGCCGCGGCCAGTTTGCCAATATAACCCAGGATCCTACGACCGGGGCGGTAACGCTTGGAACTCCGTCCAGCCGACGCACACCGTGGTTTACCCAGACGGATTTCCAGATTTCGCATACAATCCACGTGAACAAGAATAGGGAGGCACAGCAACTAAAGATCTCTGCCACCGCTCTTAACCTGCTGAACCAGCATGCTGTCGTCAATTACTGGCAGGGCTTCAATTCGATTGCTGCTTCGAGTTCAATCCTGACAAATTCGATCTTCGGTGGCGCTCCAGCGTACCAAGTGGTGGAAGGCGGATACAACCCGCAGACTCAGGTCAATGCTGGAGGTTTCATCAAGAGCTCACAGTACGGGCAGCCGAACCTGTGGCAGCTCTCCCGCAACCTGCGTTTGGGGGTCGAGTTCACCTTCTAGATTCTTGCTCGTTTTTAAGGACATAAAGGGAGGCTCTTCGGAGCCTCCTGATTTTTTGCTTTTGATTCTTATGCGAATAGCGATCAACCTACCCGCCGAACATTGGATAATGGCTTGCCGCACCTATCAAAACAGCGGAAGATCGACAGCACCGCATGCAGCCCGAAGTCAGAATGACAATCCGTGCCATGCGCTTTCGCTTGCTCTGGAATTAGGCGCCGTCCTCGGCATTAGCTTGGGTTCAGGCAATTAGACGCTTTTTTGCGTGCCAGATCACGCCGCAAACGTTCAACCGCATCATGCCGCCAATGCCGATGGCGCCATGCGGCTGCTCTCCCCGCCACGGCGATTCGGGTGGGCAACTAAATGGTTGAGCTGGCGGCGATTACCGTGAAAATTGCAAGCAACCATCCGTGGCGCGATTCACTGTAAAAATATATATTTCCATACATATCTTTGCGCAGAAATTCCATTTATGGAATTTCGACCGATAATGGTCAATCCAACTTACCCGTAAGTTGCTGATTCGTAAGTTCCACCACGATTCATGATGGTGGTATGAGAGTTGCACAATCAATGTCAAGTATCAGTTTGGGTTGAAGACCGCCCACTCTCAGGAAATCACAAACTTTAAGCACTTTCAGGTTAGGAGAAAACCGCAATGCGGGAGGATTCCATGAATAAGTTTCGGGGATGGTTGGTAGCCCTGATTCAAATCGGCGCTCTTTTATTGTTTGCCGCCACAGTGTTCGCTCAAGAGACCACAGCTGGTCTGCAAGGTACGGTGAAAGACCCCTCAGGCGCCGTCGTAGCTAACGCCACTGTAGTCGTGACCAGCAACACCCTGGTCGGCGACAAGACTTTTAGAACAGACAGCAACGGTTATTACCGTTTTGCGAACCTGCCAGCTGGCGTTTACGCCATCACAGTGAAGGCAGAGGGCTTCTCTACCTTGAAGAAAGAAGGTCTGGTCCTCGAAACCGGTCACCTCCCGACGCAGGATTTGACGCTGCAGGTCGGCAAGACCGAGACCGTGGTTGAAGTCAGCGGTGAAGCTCCCGCGATTGATGTTACGACCAACCACACCATGACGAACGTCACGGAAGACGTCATTCAGGATGTCCCGCACGGACGGTCATTCCAATCCGTCATTCAGTTTGCTCCTTCCGCTCGCAACGAACCTCTGCAAGGCAACAACACCCAAAGCAACGGTACCGGCGGCGCGGCTCCGGGCAGCACCACAAACGGTAGTGACCATGGTTTTTCAGTTGCTGGTGCGTCGGATGCTGAAAATTCCTATCTGGTCGAAGGTCAGGAAACGGCGAATCTTATTGGCGGTTACTCGCACACTAACGTTCCATTCGACTTCATTCAGGAAGTTCAGATCAAGAGCTCCGGCATTGAAGCTGAGCACGGCGGCGCGCTCGGCGGCGTTGTAAACGTGATCATGAAGAAGGGTACCAACTCCTATCACGGCACCATCTTTTCGCAGTTTGAAAATGACGCGTTGGACGGGAGCCCGCAAGAGTATTCGCGCTATGATCCGAACTCAGCTTTGACTTGCCCAGAGTCGTTCTGCGGCGTTGGCGCACCAGGAACTAACACAACTAACGGCTACATTGACCAAGCTTCGCAGCAGTTTCAGCCGCAACGGTATCACACCAGCGACGTGTTCCCTGGATTTACCTTCGGTGGGCCCATACTTAAAGATCGGATTTTTGCTTTTGCTGCATTCAACCCGGAGTGGAACAATCAGGAACGGTTTGTCACCTACCCAGCTGATAGCGGTAATTGCGTATCGCAAGGGCTGCCGGCGTGCGGTCTGAAAGGGGTTCCAGCAGCTGGTGCCAGACTGCCTTTCAGTCGCAACCAGCAGACCTATTACACCACAGGTCGCGTGGATGCGGTTGTAACGCAGAAAGTTCGTGTCTTCGGTTCATGGCTATATCAATACCAACGCGAAACCGGCGTGAACATGCCGCGCGCGGATTCAACGACCGGTTTGTTTAACCTGAGTTCGACGGTTGCTCCTGACGCGTATGCTCACAGTGTCGGCTACACGGCGCCGAATCAGACCCTGAACTTCGGAGCCGATATCACGCTTACTCCGCACCTGGTTTCCACAACCCGGTACGGCTACTATTTTGAGAACTATGGCGACTTCGGTTATCCGACTGCGGGAACTCTGGATTTTTGGGAAACCGACGGACTTGCTGCCGATGGTGCCACCGACAATGCCGGGCAGCCTCTGCCGCAACAGTACCAACAAGTGCAGAATCACTTTAACGACGCATATAGCAGCTTCTTCACGCATAAGAACAGAAACACGGCGGTCCAATTTGACCAGGACATCGCATTTTTCAAGAGCGGATGGTTAGGGACGCACAACTTCAAGTTTGGTTACCAGCTCAACCGTCTTAAAAACGATATCCTGCAAAGTTATAACGAGCCGCTGGTGGAACTGTTCGTTGGAAACAGCGCCGCCTACGACCCCAACAGTCAGTTGACCGGCGCGGCCAACTGCGCCACAACTGCATATCCCAGCAAATGTGCTGGCCTGTATGGATACATTGATGTCTCCGACTTCGGAACTGGCGGCGACGTTACCAGTTTCAATCATGGTCTATTTGCACAGGATTCGTGGACGATTGGGCACGGCGTCACTGTGAACTACGGAGTGCGATTTGACAAAGAATACCTGCCGGCTAGCAGCACTGCTGGCTTGAGTACGAAGCCGATTGACTTCAGCTGGACTGACAAAGTGGCACCACGGATAGGTTTGGCTTGGGATGTGTTCCGGGACGGCAAGCTGAAGGTGTTCGGAGACTACGGACAGTTCTACGACATCATGAAGCTCAACGTCGCCATTAGCTCCTTCGGCGGCCAATATTGGAACGATTGCGTGTATGCGCTGGATACGCCGAACCTCAATTCACTTGCTCCTGCATTTAGCAGTGCCGGACGGTACTGCGTCGGTGATGTTACTTCCGGAGCAAACTGGGCTGGCGGTTCTGCGCCTGCCGGGCTGACCTTCATCGAAAACACCAATTTCAGAACGTTTCCGACTAGTTGCTCAACTTGCAGCTCAACCGCTTCGGGTGTAACGCCTGGCTTGAAGCCGTATGAACAGCATGAAAGCGTTTTTGGAATTGATTATCAACTGAGCAGAACGTTGGCGTTCGAAGCCCGATGGGACCGGCGCCGGCTGGATCACGTGATTGAGGATTCTTCGATCGTTGCGTCCAGCGGTCCTTCGGCTGGAAGCGAGACCTTCGTTGTCGGAAATCCTGGCCAGGGAGTTGAGAAAACCTTCAGCAGCTTCTACAGCTTCCTGTACCCTAACACTCCCATTACTTGCCTTGACTCGCTTGGAAATAGCGTGCCTTGCGCAGTGCCTCCGGTAAACAGGATGATCCCCGCCGCCCGTAGCTACGATGGCGTGGAATTTCGTCTAACCAAGGCCCCCAGCAATCACTGGGGCGGCATGTTCTCCTACACGTACAGCAAGCTACGAGGTAATTACACCGGCCTGACCAGTTCAGACCTTTCGGATGGTCAGCAAGGTGGGCGCAGTTCACCAAACAACAGCCGCGCCTTCGACGAGCCTTTCTTCCAATACAACGCCTCTGGCGGTTCGTCGAGCGGGTTGCTGCCAACCGATCGTCCGAACACCTTTAAGGGCTATGGCTATTACGAACTCGGCTGGCTCAAGAAGTTCTCCACTGACTTTGGTATCTTCCAGTACTTGTACAGCGGTTCGCCGATGACTAGCTATCTCGACGTAGGAGCCGGAAACGGCGGTTGGGCGGTGCAGGCTTGGGACCGTGGAAAGTGGGTGGATGTGTCACAAGATCCGACTTCTGGTCTGATTACCGTCGGTGCCCCGCGCACTCAGCGCACTCCGTGGTACACACAGACCGACCTCGGCATCACCCAGAACTTCAAGGTCACTGAATCTAAGACCCTAAGCTTCACGATCAGTGCCACCAACTTGCTTAACCAGCGCGCGGTGACCGCCTTCAACGAGGACATTACGTCGCTGGCCGTGACCAACCAGTACATTCCCTTAAACGATGTTAACAACTCGGGCGGCAACTGTGCGTTTGCCACCCAGTGCTACATTTTGGACGGAAATATGTTCTACGCTGCGGCAGAACGTCCGTACGATGTGCAAGGGCAACTTAACAACTTCAAAGATCGTGGAGTATCCGCGGCTTTGAACACCGCGTACAAGACCCCGATCTACTATCAGCTCAGCCGACAACTGCGATTGGGGGCGAAGTTCAGCTTCTAAGCAGGTTTAGCGGTAAGAGTCTCAGGGAGCCGGAAACGGCTCCCTTTTTTATCCCAGAATTTTTGCGGCCTTCCCAATCAGCCAAACATTGGGTAATGACTTGCCGCTCCCATAAAGAACAGCAGAAAGATAGATAAGACTGCATTGGCTCTTGAGGTCAGGAATGCGATCCGCGCCATGCGCTTGGCCTGCTCCGGCATGGGCGCGCCGTTCTCGGCGTTTGCCGTGGTCCAGGCAATCAAACGCTTCTGAATGCGCCAGATCACGCCCCAGACGCTCAGGAGCATCATCCAGCCAATCCCACCGCCGATCCCGATCGCCAGCATCCGATTGCTCTCCCAGCCGTGATGGTTGAGCTTCAGAAACAGGTAAGCAGAGTGGCCAACGATAATTGTGTATAAGATCGCCAGCACCCAACCTTTGTCCAGCAGGCCTTTGCCGGGCAGCAGAAGCGCATAGAGAATACCCCAGGTGATCGTCCAGATCAGGAAGAAGCTGGCCATTGCGGTTCCTGACGTGCTGCCGCCGTTCCTGGCGTCACTAGCCACGATGCTGCCCCAATAGATCAAGCCCGCACCTACAGTCACACCTGCCGAGTGCCGAAACCACCACAGCGCACGCAGCATTAACTTGGGCATGACCCTGCCTCTCGTGCTGGGGTCGAGTTCCTTCACTAACGGGACGCTCACCAGGTTGAAAAAGTACAGCAGCCCGATCCAGGTAATGCCGGCCACGAAGTGAATCCATCGCAGCAGCATCAGGAAATTGGTTTGGAAATCTTGGGGAAGGGAAATTTCAGAAGAGAATAGAGCCATCAAGTCCTCCCGAATCACATCGGGAGAACTCTACGATAAAAACAAGGAAAATCGCTAGTGACAGTTCGCGGAAATCGCAGTCGCCTACTTCAGTGCCTTTAACCGGGCGCTCAAGCGGGATTTATACCGGCCGGCGGTGTTTTTGTGCAGCACGCCCTTCTGGATGGCCTTGTCGAGGGCGGAGACGGTCTGGCGATAAGTCTGCTCGGCGGACGTTTTGTCGCCTTTGGTGAGGGCTTCGCGCATGTCGCGCAAGGCGGAACGCAGGCGCGAGGTGTTGCTGCGGTTCCGGGTGGTGCGGGTCTCGGTTTGACGGGCGCGCTTGAGCGCAGAAAGATGGTTTGCCATGTGCCTTAAATTGCCTCTTTTGTAGGATGTCCGAGAAGTGTCCTGTGGGGGACGTTTCGAGGGACTGGAATCAATATTCTACGGGAGCAGGTTGCGCCGGTCAACTCTATGTATGTGGCGCACTTAGCATTGAGCCAGTGGTTGGATCCCCGGCATTGAAATGTCTAACCGCTTCCCACCCAACTCGATCCGGCGGCCGAGAAACACCGTTGACTGTCGCTTCTCATCCAGCGTAGGCTTTTAATGTAACTGTAATCTGCCTACCTCATGGGGCGAAGTACAATCCGGAACAGGCGACCTGTCTGGCGTCTCCGGCCCTTATTGCGCCATCTAATGACCCGGCAACGAAATTGCGCCTTTGCGCCTGAGGCAATCTGCAAATCTGAATGAGAAAGAGTATTCAAGTCAGCCCCAACATCGAAACCTTCTTCGGCACCCGCGACGAAAACCTGCACGTTCTCGAGGACGGCCTCAACATCAATATTGACCTGCGCTCGGATTCCGTCGAGCTTGAGGGAACTCCGCGCGACATTGCGCGCGCCGAGCAAGTTTTTTCTGATTACGAACAACTGCAGCGCGCCGGGCACGTTTTCAATAACGGGGACCTGAACAGCATGCTGCGGGTGCTGGTTGCCGATCCGAAGACAACTCTTCGCGGCCTTGCCGAAGCCGGTAAGCAACGTGCTTTTGCCGGCCGCACGGTCCAGCCAAAGAGCGCCAATCAGCGCCGTTATCTGGATGCCATTGAAAGCCATGACATGGTGTTCGGCATTGGTCCCGCTGGTACCGGCAAGACGTACCTTGCGGTCGCGATGGCTATTTCGGCGTTGATCGCGAAAAGGGTGAATCGCATCATTTTGGCGCGTCCGGCGGTAGAAGCCGGCGAGCGATTGGGATTTCTTCCCGGGACGCTGCAGGAGAAGATTGATCCGTACCTGCGCCCGTTATATGACGCGCTATATGACATGCTCGATCCGGAGCGTGTCGACCGCTATCTGGAAAAAAACGTGATCGAGATCGCGCCGATTGCATTCATGCGCGGACGCACGCTGAACGACTCATTTGTCATTCTTGACGAAGCGCAGAATACGACGTCGGAGCAGATGAAAATGTTCGTGACCCGGCTTGGGTTCAACTCCAAAGCGGTGATCACCGGTGACGTTACGCAGATTGATTTGCCGAATGCTAAGCGCAGCGGGCTGCTCGAAGCGGTTGATGTGCTGAAGAATGTGCAGGGGCTCTCGTTCGTTTACTTCGATGAGGCGGACGTGGTCCGGCATCATCTGGTGCAGCGTATTATCCGGGCATATGACGAGCACAAAACGAAAGCCGCAGAGGATCAATTGGAACTGCTGGACGGCAAGGCAGCGAATGGAAATGGTTCTACCCATGCTGAAGCGAAAGTGCAGCCTGAAGAAGCACGAAGCGAATAACAGTTGATCGCAGAGAGGGGCGAAACCAAGCCCCTTTTTTATTTAACGAGAGCCATGCAACCGACAGTAATTTTCAAGCGCCGCGTGCCCGGACTCAGCGAGCGAAAACTGGCGGATTTTATCTCTGACGTATGCGAGCACATCAGACTTGTGGGAGCGGTCACAGTGCTGATAACGGGCAGTAAAGAGATGGTTGTCCTGAATGGGCGCTTTCGCGGGAAGGCCCAAGCGACGGACGTCCTCTCCTTTCCCGGCCCGAGTTTCGTCGATGGTTTTGCCGGCGACATTGCGGTTTCACTGGATATTGCGAACCGAACTGCGCGGGCCATGGGGCATTCCACTTCGGCAGAAGTGAGAGTTCTGGTGTTGCACGGCCTGCTTCACCTGGCAGGGTATGATCATGAAAGCGATCGCGGTGACATGACCAGGATCGAGGGGCGTCTGCGGCGAGAACTGTCCCTGCCGGCAGGGTTGATTGAGCGGACCGCTGTGAAGCAGGGACAAGTGAGGAATCGACGGGTGCCTTCAAAGACATGAACTTTGCAATCGCCATCGCGCTTGTGGTTCTGTTCGGACTGCTGACTCTCTCCTCGTACGTGGAACGTGTCTATGCGGAAATCGGCAAGTTTCTTTCGCGCGAGTTCCAGGAAAATATCGACTACTTCGAACAGCAGGTTGAGCCCAGGCTGAAAGTGAGCCGGTCGCGCGCCGCTTTGTCGATGGCGATCCTTACCCAGTTTCTTATGGCCGCGATCGCGGTAGTGATTGCGTTTGCGGTTTTCCGCGAAGGCAATTGGTCTGCAGATGAGCTTCTCGAAGCGGTGCTCGGGCTGATGCTGGTGGTAATTGTCTTTAATCGTTTTCTCCCCTTCATCTTTTTTTCTCGCACCAAGGGCGTGTGGCTGGCGCGGTGGGCCCTGCTATTGCGGGTGCTCATCTATGTGGTTTTGCCCGTGACGCTGGTACTTGGATTTCTGCAATCGGTCACTGCGCTCACGCGTGAACACTCTGACCAGCAGCCGGAAACCCAGGCGGAAGCCGTAGATGCACTCATAGAGGCCGGTCAGGAAGAAGGCATTCTCGACGGTACGAATCGTGACCTGATCCAATCCGTGGTGCAGTTCAGTGAGAAGACGGTGCGCGAAGCCATGAAGCCGCGACCGGAAGTTGTGGCCTTGCCCTCTGGAACAACGGTGGAACAATTTATTGAACTGCTGCGCACGCGCCCGTTCTCCCGTGTCCCGGTTTACCAAGGCAATATAGATCACATTATTGGATTGGTTTATGCGCAGGATGTCTTGCAGATACCTGATACCGAAGCGCATGTCCGAACGGTCGATTCGCTGATGCGTAAGGACGTTTACTTTGTACCCGAAACCAAGCTGGGGAGCGATCTGCTCAGGGAGATGCAAAAGCATAAGGTGCGAATGGCGATCGTAATCGACGAATACGGAGGCGTAGCCGGCTTGGTGACGATCGAAGACCTGGTGGAGGAGATCGTCGGCGAAATTACCGACGAACACGAGGCTGCTCAGGTAGTTCGCGAGAATGAAACGTCGTATCTCGTACCCGGAAACATGGATGTGGACCGACTGGAGGAACTGCTCGGGGTCCGTCCAGAGCGGCGGGATGCCGCGACCGTGGCCGGGCTGGTGAGCGAACTGGCCGGCAGAATCCCAAAAAAGGGAGAGGTCATCGAAGAAGACGGCCTGCGCCTGGAAGTATTACAGGCCAGCAATCGGCGCGTGGAGCGCGTACGAGTTTCGATTACGCATCCGCAGCAAATGAATTTAATCTAACCTCATGCCCCTTCGCTCCGGATTCGTCTGTATTCTCGGTCGCCCGAACGCCGGCAAATCAACCCTGTTGAATGCACTCGTTGGTGAGAAGCTGGCGATTGTCAGCCCAAAGCCCCAGACCACTCGCAATCGCGTGCTCGGGGTCATTAACGTTCCTAAGCAAAGAGGAAGGTCCGGCGCTCAAGTTATCCTCGTGGATACGCCTGGTGTTCACCGTGCGGACAGTACTCTGGATCGCAAAATGATGGGCGAGGTCCGCGAGGCGCTGGATAGTTGTGATTTGATTCTGACGATGGTTGATGCCTCCAGGAAGTCGGAACCGGATGAGCGATTCCTGTTTGACCTGGTGAGTAAGTCTAAAACCCCGGCGTTTCTTTTGCTGAACAAAATTGATTTGCTGGGCGCGGGGAAGCTGAAACTCTTGCCCTTGATTGAGCAATATGCCGCCATGCAGCGCTTTCGCGAAATTATTCCTATTTCCGCGCGCAGGCGGGAAGGCCTCGATCTCTTGTTCGAAAAGGTGGTCGCGGGACTGCCGGCGGGGCCGGCATATTTTCCTCCGGACCAGGTTACCGATCAGCCGGTCCGATTCATGTCGGCGGAATTGATTCGCGAGCAGGTGCTGCTTGCAACCAGCGAAGAGGTGCCGCACTCAGTAACCGTGCTGATCGAGGAGTTCGAGGAAGGGAAGACGTTGACGCGCATCGCGGCGGCGATTTTCTGCGAACGGGAAGGGCAAAAGCGAATCCTGATCGGCAAACAAGGTCAGATGCTGAAGAAAATTGGAACCGCTGCGCGGATAGAAATCGAGAAAATGGTCGGAACGAAAGTGTTTCTGCAACTGTTCGTCAAAGTGCGGGCTAATTGGCGCGAATCCAAAGGGTTCGTGGAAGAACTCGACTGGCGGCGGCAATTGGAAAATTTGGTTAATGTGAAACCCTGACCTACTCTTTCACCGCAATTCCCAGAGTCTTCATCTTGCGATACAGGTGGCTTCGCTCCAGCCCCAATACCTCCGCCGTCCGGCTCATATTGCCATGATTGTCGTCGAGTTTCTTCAGAATGTAGTCACGTTCGTAGGCAGCCCGGGCCTGGTGCAAAGTCATAAACTCGCTGCCCGAGCGGCGGCTGCCGTCGCGATAGACCAGCGGAGGCAGATGCTTTCGTTCAAAGCGGCTGGTAGTTGGATTCATGATCACGATACGTTCGATCACATTCCGTAGCTCGCGGACATTGCCCGGCCAGGAATAGCGCATCAGAGTTTCAATGGCATCGTCGGTAATCTCGCGCGGACGGCGCCCGTACTGGCTGGAAAGCTCTTTAAGGAAGTGACGTCCAAGCAGCGGAATGTCTTCTTTGCGTTCGCGTAACGGGGGGACGGAGAAAGGGATCACATTCAGGCGATAGAAAAGATCTTCGCGAAAATTGCCGCGAGAAATCTCCTCTTCTAAGTCTTTATTGGTGGAGGCGATCACGCGGACATCCACGGTTACGGGTTCATCGCTCCCAACCGCAGCAAATTTTTGCTCCTCAAGCGTGCGTAGAACTTTTGCCTGGGTCTTCAGGCTCATGTCGCCGACTTCATCCAGGAACAAGGTGCCGCCATTTGCTTTTAGAAACTTGCCGTCCTTGTCTCCTGAAGCGGCTGCAAATGAACCGCGGCGATGCCCAAAGAGTTCGCTCTCAATCAGGTCTTCCGGAATCGCGGCACAATTGAGCTCGACGAAGGTTTCGTCTTTGCGCAGGCTGTGCGCGTGAATGGCGTGGGCAACCAGTTCTTTGCCGGTTCCGGATTCGCCGAAGATCAGCACTCGCCCGTTGGTGGGCGCCATCAATTGAATCTGCTGGCGCAAGGCCTTCGTGGGTATGCTTTCACCCACGATCAAACTTCTCGGCGCCATCTGTTTTTTCAGATCGCGATTTTCCACGCGCAGCTTGCGTGTTTCTATCGCGTTTTTTATGAGGATCAGCGTTCTTTCGACGGATAGCGGCTTTTCGAGGAAATCGAATGCCCCGAGCTTGGTTGCGCGAACGGCAGTTTCGATAGTGGCATGGCCTGAAATGACTACGACTTCAGGAGCATCTTCATTTTCACGAATACGTTCGAGCGCTTCTAACCCATCCATTCCGGGCAGCCAGATGTCGAGCAAGATTACATCGAAAGATTTCTTGCGCAGCATTTCGAGGCATGCTTCACCGCTATCCACAGCCGATGCTTTGTAGCCTTCGTCCTCAAGTACCCCTTGGAGCGATTCACGAATGGAGGACTCGTCATCAACGATGAGGATGTTATGCATAGGAGAGGCTGGGCGGGGCGGCAATTGAATCGGGGGCGATCGGCAACTCGATCACGAAGCGCGCGCCCACCGGCCGATTTTCCTCGACTCGAATTGACCCGTGATGGTCCTCCACAATCCGGCTCACGATGGCGAGACCAAGTCCGGTCCCCCGTTTCTTTGTAGAAAAATAGGGCAGAAACAGACGCTCCTTGGCTTCCTGGGTCACGCCTTGGCCGCTATCGGCGACACAAATTTCAACTGCGTCGCGGCTGGCGACCAGAGATGTCGAAATTTCAATTTCCTTTACTACCGAACCTTGCAGCGCTTCGGCGGCATTGTCTACAAGGTTTGCGATGGCACGTTTGAGCGCATCGCTGTCTGCCATTACTTTTGGTAAGTTGCTGGAGAAAGCGGTACGCAGGCGGATACCGTCCAGCCGGCCGCTGAACATGAAGAGCGCTTGTTCTGCAATGGAGTTGACGTCTGCGGGGCCGGGTTGTGAAGCTGGGAAGCGGGCCAGCGTAGCGAACTCGTTCACCAGCGTGCGTACTGTATCAACCGAACTCTCGATCGCTTTTGCGCAGGTGCGTACGATTTCAAGCGAAGCTGCATCCGGCTGATTGCTTCGGCCCAGGTGCCGCAAGATGCGTTCCGCCGAAAGGGCGATTGGGGTTAAAGGGTTCTTGATCTCATGAGCCACACGGCGGGCAACTTCGCGCCAGGCTGCCTGCCTTTGCGCGTGCAAGAGGTCAGACAGGTCTTCAAACACCAACACGTATCCGACGCGTTGCGAGTTGTGCTGTAACGACGCGACGGTGACAGCGACGTTGGCCTTTGCACGCTGCACCGCGAATTCCAACTGGGCCGTGTTTTCTCCCATGCGGTCGGCGCGTCGCAACAGGTGTTGCAAGTCCTCGACCACATCAGCAGAAAACAGGTCGCCCAGGGAAGCGCCCATGAGAACGGCTGCCATCCGCTGGTACTCTTCATCCGGCTTGAGCAGCCGAAGCAGCGCCTGATTCACGTGAGTGACGCGTAAAGAGGCGTCGAGAGAGAGCACTCCGGTCGGGATGCTTTCCAGAATCGTTTCCATCTGACGCCGTCTCTGGTCGAGTTCGGCATTGGCAGCGCTTAATTCGCGGCTGGAAGCGTCAATTTGCCGCCGGTTGCTTTGGAGTTCTTCCGCCATCCGATTGAATGAATGCACGAGATCTCCGAATTCGTCGGCGGCAGGAATTTCCACCCTATGGTCGAGGTTGCCTCGTGATATTTCCTGGGTCGCTTCGGCCAAAGCTGCGACAGGGCGGGTGACAAAGCGGGAAAGATAAAGCGCCAGCCACATGCTGATGAAAAGCACCAAGCCGGTCAGTGCCATCAGAATTGCCATGTACGTCAACCGCACTTGCCTTCGGCCACGCGCCAGTTGCAGGTAATTTTGCTGACTGGCTTCCAGTTGCTTCTGCGTGTCGGCAAAATTCTGCGGCAAAGGCATGGCTATCAGAATCTCGCCTTCATTGCCAACGGTCGCGCTGCCCAATATGTATTCGGTCCCGCCCCAATGAACGATGCGGGGACGGTCGGAACGGAGTGGTTGCAACGGCAGGTGCTCCTTCAGGACGGCCCATGGCGCAGGCAAGCCGAAGCTGGCCTCAGAGTTGCCGTCTTCGATAGCGATAGCAAAGCCACCTTGCAGCGTGGCCTGACGGGCGCGGAATTCCTTGATCACGCCGGAAAAGCTGTGCCCCTCAAATGCGCGCTGGGTATCAGGCGTGGAAGCAATCGAAAGCGCCTCGGCTTGTGCATTCTCAGCGGCGTAGCGTGAGAGCAGATCGGCCATGATTGCGGTGTCGCGCTGCACTTCTTCGATCGGGGTGGAAAACCAGCGCTCAATCGAGCGGTTCATTAATCCATATGAAAACCAAAACATCACAATTACGGGGACAAAGGAGAGCAGCAGACTTCCGACGACGAGCCGGGTACGGAATTTCGATCCCAGCACACCCAGTCGGCGTTCAGCGAAAACCTTGATGAGATTGCGCATCAGGACAAAGGTCAGTCCTCCGAAGAGAAGCGACACGAGGAGGGTCAGAGCAACCAGGGAGACGGTTTGAGCACTGGTCTTCGGGTCCATGAAATGCATTTCGAACGATGAAAGCGAAAGCAGGATGGCCAAGAGGGGCAGACTCACAATCGCCAGGATGAAGATGATTTTCCGGCGGTCGGGGCCGGATCTTGCGAGCTGGTTTCGATTAGGCAAATGAATATTGATTCTATGGATGTCTAGAAAGACGCCTTTTCCTTGCTTTTAATTATATTCTTGTGAATTGGCGAGCGACCTGGGGCGCTGCCGGGGGAGCTTAATCTTGCCTACTTGTTGCCATTACCAGGCAGAAGATGGTTCAGAGGGCAACCCTCGCACTTCGGCATCGGTTTCAAACAGTATTTCTTGCCGACCCCGACCAGCAGAGCGTGCATTTCGTTGTACACCTGGGCCAGGGGAGAGCGTGAAACCAGACTCATGCGGGAAGGCGAATGCCAGGCCCCGCCGGGGTTCGCGGTCGGCTCCTGAAGTAGTTCAACCTCAGCAAGACCAGCCTGAAACAACGTGCGGACTTCTTCGTATCGAGCGCCTGCGGCGATCATGCCATGGCGTTCGGCAATCCGTTTCGTGTAGGCGTCGACGACAAAGCTCGGGTGCTGGCCCGCATAAAGAAGGATCGAGTCTGCCGTCTCAGGGCCGACGCCGTTCAGCGAAAGTAATTGCTCTCTTAGGACGGCAGTCGGCTGAGCGAACATTTTCGTAAGCGAGGCGCCATAAGTTTGGTCGAGAAAGCCGACAAAGTTCTTGAGCCGGCCGGCTTTTTGCCGGAAATATCCTGATGAGCGGATGAGTTGTTCCAACCTGCGAGCCGGAATAGCCTTGATTCCGGCAAGACTCAGCGCTCGCGCCGAACGCAATTGCCGCATCGCCAACTCGACGTTTCTCCAACTTGTATTTTGGGTCAGAAAGGCCCCGACAATTACCTCGAATCGGCTCTGTGCCGGCCACCAGTGCTGGCGGCCCCATGCGCGCGAAAGAGACATGTACATTGCAGCAACCTGTTGCTCAGGCGATTGTCGAGTTGCCGGCATAGCCATATTGCGACAGTGTACCCAAAGGACATGACCTCTTACGCGCGCTCTCGCTAAAACTGCGCCAAACGCACGCTTCGGCACTTTCGGAATGAGCTTTAGCGTCTTGCTTGCGAGTACAAGTACCAACGTTACTTTCACGGTTACTCGATCAAGGTGACAATTTATGTCACCGGAGCGCACGCACCTTATCTCCCCTGAGGAGCGACACTTCCGCGATGGGCGTGCCGCCGGTACGAATATCACAGACCAAGACTGGAGTTCGAAATGTCCCAGAGGCTGGGCGACCTTCTCGTAAAAGAGAAGATCATTACCCCAGAGCAGTTGCAACAGGCGACGAAGGTGCAGAAAGAAACCAACTGCCGCCTGGGCAGCGCATTGGTGAAACTCAACTTTCTCACCGATGAGGACGTGACCAACTTCCTTTCGCGCCAGTACGGTGTTCCTGCCATAAATCTTTCTTATTTTGAAATTGATGCTTCAGTGGTCAAGCTGATTCCGTACGAGACGGCGAAACGATATCAGATTCTGCCGCTCAGCCGAGTGGGCGCTTCGCTCACCATCGCCATGGTTGACCCCACCAACGTGTTCGCCATGGACGATATCAAGTTCATGACCGGTTTCAACATTGAGCCGGTGGTAGCTTCTGAAAGCGCGATTCTCGAAGGCATCGAAAAAGCTTACGGCACCAGCAAAGAAGAAGACCTCGAGCAGGTCATGCAGTCGATCACAGATGCGGAAGAGACCGACATCGAACTGCAAGCCGATCAGCAGGAGATGGACCTCGCGGACCTGGAAAAAGCGGCTGACGAAGCACCGATCGTAAAGCTGGTGAATCTTGTCCTCACTGATGCCGTGAAGCGGGGCGCCAGCGACATTCACATCGAGCCTTACGAAAAGGAATTTCGCGTACGCTTCCGCATTGACGGCGTGTTGCAGTCCATCATGTCGCCGCCCGTCAAATTGAAAGATGCCATCACTTCACGCCTAAAAATCATGGCCAAGCTCGACATCAGTGAGAAGCGGCTGCCTCAAGACGGTCGCATCATGCTGAAGATGCACATCGGTGGACGCAAGAAGCAGCTCGACTTTCGCGTGAGCACCTTGCCGACGCTGTGGGGCGAGAAGATCGTGCTGCGGTTGCTGGATAAAGAGAACCTGCGGCTCGACATGACGAAGTTGGGGTTCGAGCAGGAGTCGCTGGTGAAGTTTGAAAAAGCGATTCTGAAGCCCTACGGAATGGTGCTGGTCACGGGGCCGACAGGATCTGGAAAAACCAACACCCTGTATTCGTCGATTGCGCGTTTGAACACTCCGGACACCAACATCATGACCGCGGAAGACCCGGTTGAATTCCAGTTGGCGGGCGTGAACCAAGTGCAGATGAAGGAGCAGATCGGCCTGAATTTCGCGGCGGCCTTGCGCGCATTTCTGCGGCAAGATCCGAACATCATTTTAGTCGGCGAAATTCGAGATTTTGAAACCGCGGAAATCGCTATCAAAGCCGCCCTCACGGGTCACCTGGTGCTCTCGACGCTTCACACTAACGGCGCACCCGAAACTATTACCCGGCTAATGAACATGGGTATTGAACCGTTCCTGGTTGCGACTTCGGTGCATCTGATTTGCGCACAGAGACTGGTGCGCAGGGTGTGCAAAGAGTGCGCGGAGGCGGTAGAGGTTCCAGTGCAAACGCTGATCGAGGAGGGCTATACGCCGGAAGAAGCCAAGACCGTGAAGATCCAGAAGGGCAAAGGATGCAGCGTCTGCAATAACACCGGCTACAAGGGCCGCGCCGGACTTTACGAAGTCATGGAAGTGGATGACGAAATTAAAGAACTGGTGCTGGTGGGTGCGTCGGCAGTCGAACTTAAGAAGAAGGCGATCGAGCGAGGAATGATTACCTTGCGCCGCAGCGGTTTGATCAAGGTGGCGGCAGGGGTGACCACGCTCGAGGAAGTGGCGCGAGAAACGATTCACTAAGCAGCGAAAAACGTCGTCGGCCTTCGGTCTTCGGTCGTTGGCCTGAACACCGAGTCCTGGAGCTCGGGTTGGCTGACGACCGAGGGCCGACGACCGACGGCTTAAAAGAGGGAAGAACATGTCTTTGTCGTTAAGTGATCTGTTGAAACGGATGTTGGAGATGAGTGGCAGCGATCTCCATATCACCACCAACTCGCCGCCGCAAATCCGCGTCCACGGGCATCTGGTACCGCTCGACCTGCCGCAGATGACTCCGGCCGAGACCAAGCAGTTGGCCTATAGCGTCATGACTGACTCGCAGAAGCACCGCTTCGAAGAGCATCTCGAACTTGACTTCTCATTCGGTCTGAAAGGTCTGGCCCGCTTCCGCGCGAACGTGTTCAACCAGCGCGGCGCGACCTCAGCTGTGTTCCGCGTCATTCCATTCGAGATCAAAAATTTCAACCAGCTCGGATTGCCGCCGGTGGTGGCAAAGCTGTGCGAGAAGCCGCGCGGTCTTGTCCTCGTCACTGGCCCGACGGGTTCCGGTAAGTCCACGACGCTGGCTTCGATGATCGACAAAATCAATGCCGAGCGCCACGACCATATTTTGACGATTGAGGACCCGATCGAATTCGTACACATGAACAAGAACTGCGTGGTAAACCAGCGCGAATTGCATGCTGATACGAAGAGCTTTGGCGACGCATTGCGCGCTGCACTCCGTGAAGACCCTGACGTGGTGCTGATCGGCGAAATGCGAGACCTGGAAACCATTGAATCTGCGTTGCGTATCGCCGAAACCGGCCACCTCACCTTCGGAACCTTGCACACGAACTCCGCGTCTTCCACCATCAATCGTGTGATCGACGTATTTCCTGCTCATCAGCAGGCACAGATTCGGGCGCAGCTGTCTTTGGTGCTGGAAGGGATCATGTGTCAAAGCCTGTTGCCGACAGCGAATGGCAAAGGCCGCGCCATGGCAATGGAAATTCTGGTGCCGAACGCCGCAGTGCGCAACCTGATCCGCGAAGACAAGATCCACCAGATTTATTCGGCCATGCAATCCGGACAGGAGAAGTTCGGAATGCAGACGTTCAACCAAGCTCTGGCAACACTGCACTTCCAGAAGCAGATCACGCTGGAAGTGGCGCTGGCGCGATCCAGCAATCAGGACGAGTTGCAGGAAATGATTAACCGGGGCGCCGGCCTCCGGCCCGGTATGGGCTCGACCGCTGCAAAAGGAACAGCAACCGGTAAGCATTAAAACCTAGCAATCAGAAATCAACGGTAAAAGGAACAAGAGAGGGAACCATGCCAGTTTTTACATTTTCGGGAAAAAACGCTTCCGGTGAGAAAATTTCCGGGGAACGCACGGCCGCGAACAAGCAGGCGCTCGCCAGCCAATTACGCCGCGAACAAATTGCAACGCCCACCATCCGGGAAAAGGGCAAGGAATTTGCCATGCCCACGTTTGGTTCGGGGAGCGTCAAAGTCAAGGAGATCGCAATCTTCTTCCGGCAGTTCTCGGTCATGATTGATGCCGGGCTGCCACTGGTGCAGTGTCTGGAGATTCTCGCGGCCAATCAGGAGAACCCAACTTTCCAGAAGACGCTCACCGGGGTCCGTACCACCGTTGAAGGCGGCGCCACCTTGGCCAATGCCATGCGCCAGTACCCCAAGGTGTTCGACGATTTGACCACGAACATGATCGAAGCCGGTGAAACCGGCGGTATTTTGGACATCATTCTGCAACGCCTCGCCACCTATGTAGAAAAGGCGGTCAAGCTGAAGTCTGCCGTCAAATCAGCGTTGATCTACCCCATAGCGGTAGTCTCGATGGCAGCCCTCATTGTGGGCGCGCTGCTCAAGTGGGTGGTCCCGATCTTCGCCAACATGTTCGTTGGCCTTGGGGTTTCATTGCCCCTGCCGACCCGAGTGGTCATCGGACTGAGCCGCTTCATTGGAGATTTCTGGTGGTTCTTCATCATCGGTGCGGTTGGGATATTCTTCGGCTTCAGGCAAATCCGGAAAAACCCGCGCGGCAAATACTGGATGGATTACTGCATGCTCAAGATGCCGATCATCGGTCTCTTGCTGCGCAAAATTGCCGTGGCCCGCTTTACCCGAACCTTGGGCACGCTGATTACGTCAGGCGTTCCGATCCTTGAGGGTTTGTCCATCACCGCACGCACCTCTGGAAACGCCGTTCTGGAAGAAGCATTGCTGAAAGTCCGGAAAGCGATTGAAGAAGGCCGCACCATTGTTGATCCTCTACGCGAGTGCGGTGTGTTCCCCAACATGGTTACGCAGATGATCGGGGTTGGCGAAGCGACCGGCGCCATGGATTCGATGCTCCAGAAGATCGCGGACTTTTACGAAGATGAAGTAGATGCTGCCACCAAAGACATGCTCGCAATGCTGGAGCCGGTCATCATCGGCATCCTGGGTGTGTCCGTCGGCGGTATCGTGATTTCGTTGTATATGCCGCTGTTCTCCATGATTTCCAAGCTGTCCAGTTAATTGGAACGGTCAAACCAGGGGCTCACAATGTGGGCCTCTGCAATTTGAATGATCAGACAAAGTACATCGCGTCAAGCCTGAGAGCGGCAATGCCTACTGACTTCGACAAACAGATTTGGCTGGCGTGGCTGGTGAAGGTCCGCATCTTCATCCTCACCGTACTGCTTGGCATTGAGCTGGCCATTGCCCAGTTCACGCCAGTTGCATTCCCCGTACGATTATTCGTGGACGCCATTCTTCTGGCGTACACCATTTCCGTCTTTCACTTGTTGCTGCTGCATTTCTGGAACGACCCAAAGTTGCAAGCCTCGCTGCAAATCGGCACCGACCTGCTGCTGGTTGCGTTACTGATTTACGTCACTGGGGGCGTGGATAGCTCGCTGAACTTCCTCTATCCATTAGTCATAATTGTCGCCAGTATTCTTCTTTCACGGCGCTGGGCCTATGTGACGGCTGCACTTGCCTTCATTCTGTACGCCACGATCCTTGAGCTCTCGTTTTACCGCATCGTGCCTTCGTACATGGAAAGCAATCCTGATCCACGCCGCTTGCAGGCCATCATTTTCGTGAATCTGTTCGGATACATAGCCGTGGCGTATCTGGCCGGCCTACTGTCAGCCAAATTGCGACTGGCTGACAAGCGTCTTCGCTACACCCGCGGCGCGCTCGAAAGTCTTCAGGCACTGCACGAAAACATTATTCGCTCAACCAGTAATGGGTTGATCACCACCGGCCTGGATGGACGCATTACGCTGGTGAATCCTTCGGCGGAGAAGCTACTTGAGCGTACTGAACAGGAACTTCTAGGCGAGCCAGTCGCCCCATTGTTCCAGGACCCGCTTCCGCAACCTGCCACCGGCATTGCGCACGGCGAAGTCCGGTTCGTCGCACGCAATGATTTCCGTAAGGCTTTCCGCATTGTAGTTTCAGACCTGAAGGTTTTTGAGCGCGGCACCGTAGGATTGGTTTATACGCTGGATGATTTGACACAGATTCGCCGGCTGGAACGTGAAGTAAGAATGCAGGACCGCCTGGCGGCCGTGGGCAGGCTTTCCGCTGCGATCGCACACGAGGTGAGAAATCCGCTCACTTCGATTGCCGGCTCTGCCAGTCTGCTGGCCGAAATGCCTGATCTGAACGACGATCACCGGCACTTGCTGCAAATCGTCACTCGCGAGTCTGAACGGCTGAACGGCATCATCACCGACTTCCTGGCTTACTCACGCAACAAGAAATACAACTTCGTCACTGTTGATCTCATACCCTGCCTGGAAGACACGCTTACGCTGCTGCAACACCGCATGTCCGTGCAGAACACCGGTATCAGCATTGAGCGGCGATACTCAGCCAAGGAAGCGATCGTTATTGCCGACGGCGACCGAATGAAGCAGGTATTTTGGAATTTCTGCGAGAACGCGGTCCGAGCCATGAAGACAGGCGGCACTTTAACGGTTGCCATTGAAGACCTGGGCCCCGACTGGCAGCTTAGTTTTGCCGACACCGGCCCTGGTATGAGCCCCCAAATGGCGGAGAAGATTTTCGAGCCGTTTCAATCGCAATTTGAAGGGGGCACGGGGCTAGGCCTCGCCATCGTTTACCAGATTGTGCAGGCGCACGAGGGCAAGGTTTGGGTGCGCTCAAAACCCGACCAGGGCTGCACGTTTGTGGTCCGCGTGCGGAAGGCCGGTCAGGCGGCCCAACTGGCGCAAGCAGCGACCCTGGAAGTGGTCGAACCACCGCGTCGCGAGCTCGCACCCGAGCAGTTGATCGGAAAAGGCGCGCATGCCTAACATTCTGATCTGCGACGACGAGCGTTCGATCTGCGAAATGCTCGACATCACCCTGCGTCGCGAGGGCTACAAAGTTGAGACGGTGAACTCGGGCGAAGCCGGCCTGAGAAAGCTTGATTCAGCTCTGTTCGACGTCGTCATTACAGACATCCGGATGCCCAACATCAATGGCATCGACGTGTTACGGCATGCGCACAAGGTTTCGCCCGACTCGGCCGTGATCCTGATTACTGCGGTGGACGATTACGAAGCCGCCGTGGAGGCAGTCAAGGCCGGAGGCGCGGCCGACTACATTCGTAAGTCGCCGGGCATGGTGGACGAGATCAAGTTGGCCATTCGCCGGGTGCTCGAGAAGGTCACGCTCAGCCGCCAGAATTTCGCATTTAAGCGCGATGCAGCCACGCGCAACTCGCTAGATAACATCATCGGTGTCAGCCCAACGATTGAAAAGCTCAAGCAGACGATCCGAACCGTGGCTTCGACTCAAAGCACGGTCCTGATTTATGGAGAGAGCGGGACGGGAAAAGAGCTGGTTGCTCGCGCGGTCCATGTTTGTTCACCCCGCGCCACAGATCCTTTTGTTTCGATCAACTGCGGAGCGTTTCCTGAGACTTTGCTTGAGAGTGAATTGTTCGGCTACGTCAAAGGGGCATTCACTGGCGCCAATCAGAACAAGCGCGGACTATTCGAAGTGGCCGGTGGCGGAACGATTTTTCTCGACGAGATCGGGGAGATGAGTTTGACCATGCAGGTCAAACTTCTGCGGGTGTTGCAGGAACGCTGTGTTCGGCCAGTGGGTGGCACGGACGAAATTGCAATTGATGTTCGCGTGATTGCAGCAACCAATCGTGATCTCGAACGCCAGGTGGCTGAGAACCAGTTTCGCGAAGACTTGTATTACCGCTTGAGCGTGATTCCGATAACCGTTCCCCCGTTGCGGGACCGGCGGGAAGACGTTCCCCTGCTGGTCAACCATTTCGTGAAGAAATATGCGGGCGGAGCCGGAAGGAACATTGCGAAGGTCGAACCGGAATCACTTTCCGCCCTGGCGCAATATCATTGGCCGGGCAATGTCCGCCAACTGGAGAATACGATCGAGCGAGCGGTTGCGCTCGAAACCGGCGACCAGCTTACCGTCGAGATGCCGGCAGAACGTCCACGTGCCCGCGCGGCGGCAGCAGGCGCCGGAACGGAGGGCATGTCAGTTACGACTGGCGCAGTGCTGCCCGATGGCATGGATATGGAAAAGTATGTTGCTGACATCGAGCGGTCGCTGCTGAAGTCCGCGCTGCAGCAGGCCAACGGCGTGCAGACTCGCGCCGCCGACGTGCTAAAAATTTCTTATAGGTCCTTCCGGCATTTGATGAAGAAATATGAGTTGTGAGGAAGCTCTTAGCTGCTAGCCTCTAGCTTCTAGCTCTTAGCTTGCAACCCTGCGTGAACGCAGTCCGAACAAAATAGCTATAAGCAAGTGAGTGAATGGATGATCCTTAAACAAGAGACGCCAGAGCCAATCGGACAACGCGAGGTTGGGAACGTGAGGCGTCCTTCTTCGTCTGGCGCTATCCTGCGAAAGCGCGTTGTGGCAGTTTTCGTAATCGTTACAAGCTGGCTGATATCATCCGTAGCCACCTACTACAAATGCAGATACCCGGGAAATATTGATTGGCGTGGTTTTGCAGGGTACGAGACGATCATTGGCGTTTTCGTTATTTTCAGTATCGTTCAAGTCGTTAGACAGGCACCGAAGTTGTAAGGATCCCTTCTCACCCAATCACAAACCGAAATTGAGGGAAAATGGTCGGCTACTTCGATGCTCAGAGGATTGTGTAAGCTAAGAGCTAAAGGCTAATAGCTCCAAGCTGAATTCATGCTGTCCATACTTCGCTTCTTGTGGAACTCAACCCGAGGTCACCGGCTCACCCCATGGCGGAGTCCATACCTCTTATGGCGAATTGAAACCTATTGCGGCCTGAAGATGCAGCAGATCGGATTCATCGAGTTCTGGGAATTCCTGTGGCGAGAGCGCGGAAACCTGTGGCGATTTCTGAAGTGGACTTCGGAGATGGAGCACTTCGTGCACCCAACTCAGAGAGCTAAACCCTAGAAGCTTGTGTAATCGGGCACCCGTGACTTCTGTACCTTGACGCACCCTTGTAGAACCATTACTTTCGACTTGAGTATCAGTCTGTGAGGTTGAATTGGCGCAGCGCCCTATCATTACCCTGACTACTGACTTCGGCTTGAACGACCACTTCGTCGGCACGATGAAGGGCGTCATTCTCAAGATCCTACCCAACGCCGAGATCGTGGACATCTGCCACTCGGTGCAGGCCTTCGACATTCTTGACGGCGCACTCGCGCTGGCGCAGTCCTACTCTTATTTTCCGACGCGCACCGTGCATCTGGTTGTAGTTGATCCGGGCGTAGGCAGCGCCCGCCGACCCATCATCGCCAGTTCCGAAGAGCAGAATTTCGTGGCTCCGGATAACGGGGTGCTGTCGCTGATGTATGCACGCGAAGAACGGCTCAGCGTTCGCCATATAACGTCCGATCACTACTTTCTGCAGCCGCTCAGCAATACTTTTCATGGGCGTGATATTTTTGCACCGGTCGCTGCTTACTTAGCGAAGGGCGTGGACCACGAAAAATTTGGCGCGGAAATTACTGACTTTGTCCGCTTCAATGCGCCCAAGCCCAAGCCTGCTGACGCCAATACGTTACGCGGCGTTGTTCTGCGGGTTGACCGCTTCGGAAATCTGATCACGAATTTCACTCCGCAGGATGCTCCGGCGCTTTTCCAGCAACAGCCGCCCGCGTTCAAGATTGTTGTCGGCAAGCGCGAAGTTTCTACCTTACGTCAGAACTATGCCGAGGGCGCGCCGGGTGAGGTGTTTGGGATTCTCGGCAGCATGGGCTATCTTGAAATTGTTGCCAACCGTGGATCAGCTGCCCAGTTGGTCGGCAGCGGCAAAGGCACCGAGGTGCAAGTAATTTTCGAAGGCGCCTCCGCCGCAGCGAACGGACAGTGATCTCTTAATCAATCCGGATATCTCCTGATCCAGTCTGCACTTCGACCGGTACGCCGCCCCCGCCTACCTTGCCACGGACTTCCTTGCGCCCGATTGTCCCTTGCACCGTCACCGGATGATTGAGATTAATGGAGCCGGATCCCGTGTGGGCGTTCAAATCAAAAGATGCATTTTGCGGAAACCTGAGATCGACACTTCCGGAGCCGGTATGGACCACCCATTCCCCGGTGGCCTCGCCCTCAGCCTTGATATCTCCACTGCCAGCCTGAGCCTGCAGCGAGCCGTGAACGTTGCGAAGCTCCAGTCCGCCGGAACCGGTCTCCGCCTTCACTGATCCCGGAGAGCTCTGATCGAGGATGAGATGTCCGCTACCGGTCTGGCCGTCGAATCCGCCGGCAATATTCGAAGCGTGGATGTCTCCGCTGCCCGTCCGGGCGAAAACGCTTCCCTTAATAGCGGTTAGCTCGACATTGCCAGATCCTGTATGCGCTCGCAGGCCGGCGCCGATATCGGCAATCTTTACGTTACCGGAGCCTGTACTCGCTTCAACCGGGCCTGCGACACCCAAAACCTCCTGGTTCCCGGAGCCAGTTGAAGAGTGCAACTGCGTCGTCGAAGGGACGGTGATCTCGTAGCTGATCGAAATGTTGTGCTTGAGATCAGGGTCGTCGATGTGCCCGATACGAATGTCATTGCCGCTTTGCTGGATGGGAGGATTGTCTTGCAGCTTTTTGATCTTTTCATCGGCGTTCCCGCCGAACCACTCGCTGGCCTGAATGTGGCCGGTGACGCGAACTTCGTTTGAGTTTCCGGGATGAACACTGATGGAGCCGGAACCGGTTTCTACCTGCAGGTTGACGCTGCCGTTGACCTGCAAAGTGCGTTGAAACTCGCCGCGAGCAGCGGCGAAAGCGGATGTTGTCGAAAGGATTACTGCGGCGGTTACAACCAGAACTGACGTGCGGAAGTTTCGCATGTTTTCAACTCCATCGTGAATTTCGATCAAAAAAGCGGGCACGGGGGAGAAACCCGTGCCCCAGTACCCGGCGAAAACCGGGACTCCATGAATCCGCTACTGCAGTATGACTTGCTCGCCTTCGTTCAGTCCCTTGAGGACTTCAGTCTTGGCGCCGTTAGATATGCCGATGTTAATTGCCACCTTGCGCTTGCCCTCTTTGCCCTTCGCATCCGGGACCTCGACGGAAGCATTGCGATCTTTGTCATAGATGATTGAGCCTTCAGGAATTTGCAGCACGCTCTTGTGCTCGTCCAGAATGATTTCCGCATTTGCGGTCATTTCGGCTTTCAGTTCGCCTCCCGGATTTTCGATCGAGACGCGGACTTCGAAAGTGGTGACGTTGTCTTTTTCCACGCCCATGGGTGAGATCTTGTTGACCACGCCCTTGAAGGTTTTGTCCTTGAACGATTCGACCTTGATGCGCGCGGGCTGGCCGAGATACACGCGACCGATGTCGCTCTCGTCAACTTTGCCCTTGACGTAGACTTCGCTGGTGTCACCGATGGTCATTACCAGAGTTGCGCTTGATCCCAATACCAGAATCGAGCTGACCGCATCGCCGACTTCAACATCGCGCGACAGCACGATGCCATCGATCGGCGACTGCAGGTCGGTATAGCTCAATTGCTCATCCAGTTGCTTCAGATTGGCCTGATCTTGGGCCACCTGCGCTTGCGCCTGTGCGATTTTAGCTTGCAGTACCGTCATTTGAGCCCTGGCCACGTTCTGCTTGTTTACTGACATGCGGTAGTCTTTTTCCGCATCATCCAGCGATGACTGAGAGACCACACCATCTTTTTGCATTTGCAAGTTGCGCTCGTAGGACTTCTTGAGGAGGGGCACGTCAGGCCCTTCGGCGTCGACTTTGGAGCGCTCATAGTCCGCCTGTGCGCCCTTCAAATTGGCTTGTGCGGCTTCTAGGGTGGCCCGCGCCTGTTCGACGCCGGCTTCGATTTCAATTTTGTCGAGTTGCGCAAGGAGTTGGCCTTTCTTTACCCGGTCGCCGTACTCGACATAGAGCTTTTTCACAATGCCGCTGGCTTTGGATTTGACTTCAACTTTAGTGATGGGCTCGACTTTGCCGGTGGCGACTACACTCTTTGCGAGATCGCCCTTTTCAACCTTGGCGAGCTTCGACGGATCGATCTTGGTGGTGCCATGCGAGAAGGCTACGGCAACACCGACAATCAGAACGATGACAACCACGATGACCGAGCCAATAATTATTCGTTTGCGGCGTTTCTTACGTCCGTTAGTATTGCCGTTCACATCTCCTCCTGCAGAATCCTGATCTCCACCACGTTCATTGGTACGCACCCTGTTTTGACTTTGTTCCCTGGTTCGGGGCTAAGCTGATTTATTTCGTTTACGGTTCCGTCGGGTATTGAATTAGACCGCCAGGAGCCAAAAATGGAAGCAGGGTACCAGCGAGAATTTCGGGAAGGGTAACCGCCTAACAAGAACTGCTTCCGGAGCAAGACTAGTTTATCGCAGAGTTGCTGGATTAGTTCCGACCAAATCTGAGGGAGATTGAATGCGACCAGCGGGATGTGGGGATTATGGTTACCATCTTTTGTAAACCTTGCAGTATCAGCGCTTTAGGTGTTGGCCACTGCTTCATCGAAGTGTTAGAATAACGGCTCAAATGCTCGCCTTCGTGCTGCTCCGGGTATTGCTGGTCGTCTTCCTGGTGGCGGCTAACGCATTCTTCGCCGCTGCTGAATTCGCGCTGGTTACCGTCAGAGACACACGTATTCAGCAGTTGATCGAAGCCCGCCGCATCGGCGCGCGCATCCTGCTGCGCCTGCACCGCAATCTGGACGAAGTCGTCAACGGCGTACAACTCGGCGTCACTGTCGTCAGCCTGACGCTTGGCTGGATCGGCGAGCCTATGGTCAAGGAAGTCATCGACCGCCTCAACTTCCTGCAGAAAGTGCCCCATGCGGTGATTTACGCTCACGGGCTGGCCATCGCGATTGCTTTCGGCCTGATTACGTGCATGCACGTGATTCTTGGCGAATTGGTCCCGAAATCGCTGGCCTTGCAAAAGGCCGAGCAGGTTGCGCTCACCGTGGCCGCGCCTATGGACGTCTGGCTGACGTTGACTCGTCCCCTGATCTTCATCATGAGCAGGTCGGCGGGCTCGGTGCTAAAGGTTTTCGGCCTGAAAAAGATGCGGCAGGGGCCGGTGCATTCGCCGGATGAAGTCAAGTTGATTGTCAGCGCCAGCAGGGAATTGGGCCAGATCGCTCCTGCGCAGGAAGCAATGGTCCATCACGCGCTCGACCTTGAGAACATCACTGCGCGCGAAGTGATGGTGCCGCGCCCGGATATTTTTTCGCTGCCCGGTGACCTCACCCTGCAGGATGCGCTGGACCAGGTGGTCGAGGAGCAGCACTCGCGCATCCCGGTTTACGATCCCAAGAGCGGTCCCGAGCACATTATCGGCATTCTTTACGCCAAAGATGTGATGCGCTGGGTGCGGCTCCGCATAAGCGCCCGGGCATTTCCAGCAGTCGGCTCTCGCGTTTCGGAGATGAAGATCAGCCAGATCATGCATGACGCGCTGGTCGTGCCGGAAACCAAGCTTCTCGCCGAGTTGCTGGAGGAATTTAAAGAGCGCAAGCGGCATATGGCGATCGTGGTGGACGAGTTCGGTTCCACCGCGGGGCTGATTACTGTGGAAGACATTCTGGAACAGTTAGTCGGTGAAATTGAAGACGAGCATGATGTTGCTTCGCCAGATTCCGTGCAACTAGCCGAAAGCAAGATGCTGGTGCTCGATGGTACCGTCGGTCTGCGCGACCTGGAGTCGCAATACGATCTGTTGCTGCCGAGGGACGCCGGTTTTGAGACTCTCGCCGGATTCATGCTTTCGAAACTGCAAAAAATTCCCGCCGTCGGCGATACCTGTTATTACGGCGGCAAGCGCTTTGTCGTCGAAGAAATGGACGGCCACCGCATCGCGCGGGTGAGAATTGAGGATGTGCAGCCGGCGGCGGCGCAGGCAGGGGATTGAACATTCAGAGCACAGATGAATTATCGGGCGCTTAATCCGCCGCGTGGGAAGCCATGTACCGCGCGCCAATTTCTGCCGACGCACGTAGCAGGGTATCCAAAGATTTGAGCGGAGGCAGTTGCGCGTCGCGCTGCTTGAGTGCCTCGATCAGAGTCTCGGTGGCAATGTTTCCTACCAATGCATCCTGCGCAAACGGACATCCTCCGAGGCCGCCGATGACTGAGTCGAAGCGGCGGCATCCCGCGTCGTAGGCAGCGAGAACTTTCTCCGCGGCCGTATCTGGCCGGCTATGCAGGTGCGCGCCAATTTCCAGATAGGCGTATTTGTCCATCACCGCAGAGACCAATTCGCGAATCTGTTCGGGGGAGGCCAAGCCGACCGTGTCGGCGAGCGAAATCATTTTGATGCCGCTCGACTCCAGAACATCCACGGCGTTGACGACTTCCTCCGTGCTCCAGTCATCGCCATATGGATTGCCGAATGCCATCGAAATGTAAGCCACGACGTCCAGGCCGGCGTCCTCGGCCTTGTTCTGAATCTGTTCGAGTTCGTCGAGCGCTTCTTCGGGCGTTTGCCGCTGATTGTTGCGCAGAAACGTCGGGGAGACCGAATAAGGAAATCCCAGCGTGCTGACGGCCTGGGTGTTGATCGCCCGCTGCGCGCCTTTTTCATTCACGACGATGGCGATGATTTCGACATCGTCCGGCGGATCTAGCTCCTTGAGCACCGGTTCGGAATCTGCCATCTGCGGCACGGCTTTCGGCGAAACGAACGATGCGGCATCAATGTGCTTGAATCCAGCGCTGATCAAGGCTTTCAGGTAATTGATCTTGAGATCGGCGGGGATCTGTCCCTGCAAGCCCTGCCATGCGTCGCGCGGGCATTCGATGAGTTTGACGGTGTCGGGCATTGCTTTGTTCATCTTAAATCTGCAGGATAAAACTTTCCCCTGTGATCCTCAGTGGCCTCTGTGGTTGACGACTTAAAAGCGTGAACCCCAGAGGATCACAGAGTATTTATGCTCTTTGGGTTCCCCCGAGTTCGGTCAGAGTCGCGACGATCCTGGCTGACCAGTCGGCGACTTCGTCTTCACGCAGCGTGCGCTCCAGCGATTGAAACCTGGCGCGCAGCAGGATTGAATACTTTCCGGACGCGACCGACCCGCCGCGAAAAATCTCTACCGGAACGAAGCTGCGCAGTGCTGTCAAATCGAGCGATTGAATCGCGGAGAGAATTTTCTCGAACGTCACATGGTCTGCAAACACAAATGAAAAATCTCTTTCCACACCGGGGAACCTGGGCAGTGGACGATATTGAGCCTTGCGTAGCGGACGATTGAATAGGCGGTCCGCAAAAATCTCGGCGATGAAGACATCTTCGCGAAGTTTGCGTTCGGCTGCGGCCTGTGCACTAAGTTTACCGAACTGCGCAACGAGCTCGCCATCGATCAAGGCGCGCGCCGAGCACCCGGCAGCATAGTACTCAGGCGCTTGCAGGTCGAACGTGAGCGAGCAATGCTCGAATACTCCCAATATCCTTTCGACATCCCCTTTAAACAATCGAAAAATATCGGACACCGACTCGCCCTTGCTCTTGTCGAGCACCGCGCCGATCGGAAGGTCCTGCTGCAATGCCGGGGCGCTCGCGCCCAGGCAGATGCGCGTGTGCTCTGTCGTTCCAGCGCTCGCGAGTTCGTACACGTCGCCGATTTCGAAGAGGCGGACGTTCTCTGTCCCACGGTTCAGGTTGTAAGCCAGCATGTTCAGCATGCCGGGAACCAGCGAGCTACGCATCAGCGAGGCCTCTTCACTCAACGGGTTAGCAAGTTCGGCAACGGGCGAAGACGAGAATGCTTCGGCATCTTCATGCGAAATAAATGTAAGCGAGACGGCTTCGTTGTATCCGAGGGCGAGCAGGGAGGAACGGGTTTTCGCCTGCTTTGCCGCCACCGGATTTTCAATGACCGCACCCGAGAATGCCGGCAAAGTGTTTGCGAACTTGTTGTAGCCGTGCAATCGCGCAATCTCTTCAATGAGATCGATCTCGCGTTCGACATCAAGCCGCCACGTGGGAATGCGAACGGAAAATTCAGGCTGCGACGCTGGTTCGGGGATTAATTCGAAGCCGAGTCGCTTGAGGATCGCGACGATCTCATGAGTTTCAATCTTGCCGCCGAGGATGCGTTGAACGCGCTCTGCACGCAGGACCACTGGAGCCTGGTCCATTTCGCGGGCGATGGCGTCGATCGCGGAACCGTCAAGTTCGCCGCCGCCAGATTCGATAATTCTTTGCGCGACCAGCGCACAAGCAATCGGCGTCGCACCGTAATCCGCGCCGCGCTCGAATCGATGCGAGGCGTCAGTGTGCAGGCCATGACGCTTGGCGGTACGCCGCACGGCGATGGGATCGAACCAGGCCGATTCGATCAGAATATTTTTCGTGCGCTCGGTAATCATGGTGTCGAAGCCGCCCATGACTCCGGCGAGAGCGACGGGATTGTTGGCATCGGCGATGATCAAGTCTTCGGGCGAGAGTTTGCGGTCAACTCCATCAAGCGTCTTCAAAGTTTCGCCGGCGCGAGCTCGACGGACGATGATCTTTCCGCCATCGAGCAGGTCTAGGTCGAAGGCGTGGGTGGGATGGCCCATTTCCCAAAGTGTGTAATTCGAAGCATCGGCGGCATTGTTGATGGCGCGCTGATCAACAAGGGCAAGACGGCTGACAATTGTTTCTGGCGACGCTTTGATCTTTACTTCGCGAACGATCTGCGCGGTATAACGAGAGCAACCTTCGGCGTCGTCGATGGCGATTTCGAAGTCGCCAGTTCGGGAGGGCGCGGCTTCAGGCGTGCCACTCGATCCGCTTGTATCAGCGGCTTTGGTTACTGAGGTCTCGATCGGCTTCAGCGCGAGCGCATACAGTGCCGCCGCCTCGCGCGCTACTCCATAATGATTCATTGCGTCTGGGCGATTGGTGCCGATTTCCATTTCGAAGACGGTATTCGCGCCTTCGCCGGAAATGCCTTCGACCGCGATGCCGATCGAAGTCAGATCCTCGGCGAGACGGCGGTTGTCGACAGGCAGATCGACAAAGTCGCGGATCCAATGGGATGAAAGTTTCATTTAATCTTCGGCTTACTCGGTTGCACCGCCATGCTCCTAACCATTTTCGGTCGCCAATCCGTCCTGCTACTACCCTTCTCTGACTTGACTTGTTCTTCGATTGCTAGTTGCCAGTCAAGAGCTTGAAAGAAGCTAATGTCACAAACAGGAGGAGCGTACTCGAACTGGACGATGAATTGTCTGAAGGGAAACTCTGCTTTTAGTTTGTTTTGCCAGATTTCCTTGATCATATCCCCAGCGTCGCACAATAACTGGGGTGATGGTTCGGGCGGGGGAACCTCGAACAGTTCCCATAAATCCCTGCGATTTACGAGGTACTCGGTCTTCTGCCTTTCTTCTTTTGATCCCGGGTTACTCGTCGGGATATGTTCCGGTCCAGCATCTGCCAGCAACACGCAGTCGTAAGTCTCAACGAAACGTGGACTGAGAGCGAACTGCGAAAGCAGATTCTTTGTTCGAAATTCCTTTTTCATTTAAACCGAAGTCACCTAACGAGCAACAACCAAAAATGGAGTCGCCTCACCCAAATTGTTCCAAGAATCTCACGTCCCCCTGAAAGAACAACTGCAAATCATCAAGGCCGTATTTCAGCATGGCGATTCGGTCTACACCCATGCCGAAGGCGAAGCCGGAAATCTTCTCGGGATCGTAGCCGTTGTGCTTCACGAACTCGAAAACATTGGGATCGACCATGCCGCAGCCGAGAATCTCGATCCATCCCGTCTGCTTGCAGGGGCGGCAGGGTGCATTGTCATCACCGCGCTTGCCGCTGCCTCCACAGATGAAACACGACACGAACATTTCCGCGCTGGGTTCGGTGAACGGGAAGAACGATGGACGAAAGCTGGTTTTCACATCCGACCCGAACAGCGCCTTCATGGCGTGGTCGAGCGTACCTTTCAAATCGCCGAAGGTAATGTTGGTGTCGACCGCGAGGCCTTCGACCTGGTGAAACATCGGCGAGTGGCTGGCGTCGGGCGGATCGTTGCGATGAACTTTCCCCGGAATCACGATTCGCAGCGGCGGCTTCAGCTTCTCCATGGTGCGAATCTGCACGGGCGAAGTGTGCGTGCGCAACAGCAATTGCTCGCGGCGCGGCTTCGACGCCTGATTGGCGAGGAACAGCGTATCTTGCGTGTCGCGCGCAGGATGATTAGGCGGAAAGTTCAGCGCCTCGAAATTGTAGTAGTCGGTCTCGATCACCGGCCCTTCGGCGACGGAGTATCCGAGGTTCTTAAAGACGGCGACAATTTCATTTTGCGAGCGGATGATGGGGTGCTCTGCGCCAATCGGGCGGCGAATGCCGGGAAGAGAGATGTCGATGGCCGATGTGACAATTGCGGAGGCGCTGTCTCTAGCATCAAACGAATCAACCGCCGAGACCGAACGAACTGTCTTGAGGTGGTTAACGACCTCAAACCGCCGCTTGGATAATTTGACCGCGTCCTCAATCTTCCCGTTCAGTTCATTGACGCGAATTCCGACGAGACGCTTACTCTCTTTTGTGGCAGCTTTTAACCAAAGTTCGTTGAGCTTCGCCTTTACACCAGCTTTTCGTGAAATCCATTCATCGTGAAACCGCTTCCAGTCGGATTCGTTCTTCACTGTTTGGGCATCCGCCGCGAGCGCCAATAGCAATTCATTAGAGGCCTTGTCCAGCGCCGCCGGCGAAAAGTCCTTCAGTTTGGGAACGGTGTACGCCATGTCTTCTTTCGCCCCTTCGGGGCTTTGTCTAGTGGTGTTTGCGCCCCACGGCTCGCGCCGTGGGCTGCATTCCTGCGCCGCTTCGCGGCTCCCGGTTCTGCGAACAAATCGACCGGAATGCCGACGTTTCGCGACTTTCGATCCTTACCGAACAGACCGGGCTATTGGCGCACCAGCCGCTTTAGCGGCGACATTTAACTAGCCCAGCACGTGAGTGCTGGGATGTAGATCGTTCCGAAGTGAGTCCCGCCAGACCCACCCCGCACTTACGTGCGGGGCTAATTATGTTCCGCCGCTTCGCGGCTGGTTCTCGCCTAATTCATACAGACTCATCAATCCCAGCGTAAATGGAAGCTGCGTGCCTTTCGCAAACCTTCAAAAGCAGCTTCCTCGGCTCCGCATGATCATCGCTTCGCGAATGATCATGCTCCGCTCGGAATGACAGAGTATAAGGGAAACGCGTTCGGCACGCCTGAAGGCGTGCCCTGATACGAACCTAGTCGGGTACGTGAAAGAGCGGCTCTTTAGAGCCGCGTTATTGATCGTAACCCGCCCTTTAGGGCTCGCCAGGGCTAAAGCCCGGCGAATAAGACTTCGCTTACGCGGCCATAAATGGCCGCTCTTCCACAATGGCCCGAGCCCAGGTTCGAGCTGACGGCCTGTGCATCAAGGCCGGAACTGAAGGCTAAACTACGCTGCCCCGCTGAGAGCGCCCTTCGCCTGCTCGGCGAGACTTTTAAAAGCGGCGGCATCGTTCACTGCGAGATCAGCCAGGATTTTGCGGTCGAGCTCAACGCCCGCCGTTTTCAATCCATGGATGAACTGGTTGTAGCTCATGCCGTTCAGCTTGGCGGCGGCGCCGATGCGGACGATCCACAGCGAACGGTATTGGCGCTTCTTCTGCTTGCGTCCGGAATAGGCAAACTTCAGTCCGCGTTCGACGGCTTCTTTCGCCGAACGGTAGAGTTTGGATTTTGTGAGGAAATAACCGCTGGCGCGGTCTAATATTTTTTTCCGTTTGGCGCGGCGTTTGGTCCCGCGTTTTACACGAGGCATGGTATTGCTCCTTTTTTGACTTCTAAATTAGCGGCTGGAGGCAGGATGTGCCTCTTCACTCGCTCGCGCGTTTGTCTGCGCTTTTTCCGCACCCACTCCGGGCGAAAATTTTTACCACGGAGGGCACAGAGATCACTGAGAAAAACCCCTAGTAGGGAATCATTCTCTTTACTTTTGGTGTGTCCGCGTCGCTGACCAGAGTCGATGTCCCCAAGTGGCTCTTCCGCTTTTTGTCTTTCGAGGTCAGAATGTGGCGCAGAAAAGCCTTTGACCGCTTTACTTTTCCAGTCCCAGTCTTCTTGAAGCGCTTGGCGGCGCCTTTGTGTGTTTTCAGCTTCGGCATTTTCTAAACTCCAGCAATTAGCACTTGGCATTTAGCATTTGGCTAGCACAAGCCTCAATTGGCCAAATGCTAAGTGCCAAATACCAAGCGCGGATTTTTACGCCTGTCGAGCGGCAGCCGGCGCTTGCTTTTCTCCCGGCTTTTTCGCGTTTGGCGCAAGAATGGCGTGCAGCGTATTGCCTTCCTGCCGCGGCCGGAACTCAACAATTCCGCGGTCGCCGATATCTTTAATCAGACGTTCCAAAATTCCGCGCCCCAGCCCGGTGCGGGTCATCTCGCGTCCGCGAAAAAAGATCGTGGCCTTGACTTTGTCGCCCTCGTCCAAAAAACGCAGCACGTGGTTTTTTTTGGTCTCGTAGTCGTGATCGTCCACGTTGATGCGGAACTTCACTTCTTTAACGGTGATCGTCTTCTGGTGCTTCTTGGCCTCGCGCTCTTTTTTTTCCTGCTGGTACAGGAATTTCCCATAATCCATGATGCGGCAAACCGGGGGCTGCGCGGTGGGGGAAATCTCGACCAGGTCCAAGTTCTTTTCGCGGGCCATCTTGAGCGCTTCAAACGGCGGCATGATTCCGATCTGCTCGCCTTCATCGCCGATCACGCGAATTTCGCGCGCGCGAATACGCTCATTTGTGCGGATAAAACGTTTATCGATACAAACCTCCGTTCGCTTTCAACAGCTTTGGGATAGAAAAGTATAGCATGGGAGCACCCATGCACTCAGCAGTCAGCACTCAGCTTCCAGTAGGCGCGGTTTAGCCGCAATGGGTTGTTATTGCTGGCTTCTTGCGGCGGAAATTTTCTATCACTTCGTACGGGCTAAGTGCTGATTGCTTATTAACCATTCGTTAATCCTCGGCGAATCCCTCTCGCAATATCCACAGTTTTTTCCGGCGTACTTTGGATTAGCGGTTGAGCCTGCTCTGGTTGTTTTTTAAGATGGGCGCGTTCCCAAAAAACTGAAAGACGAGGAGAGAACTAATATGGCACTGCAACCACAAGAACAAGACACTCTCAACGTAAAACTCGTCCACTTCACCAAGCAAAACTCGCCTGACGAGCCAGTGCAAGTTGCCTTCGCCGTAACCGATGATCAGGGAAGAGAAGAGATCATCACCGGCGAGATCCCCTATTCGTATGACCTGTTCAAAGTGTTTCAGGACCAGGGATGGCTGAACGTTCGCCGCGGTGTTTCGTCGATTCGCGAAACCCGCAGCCAGCGTAGATCGATGTCAGCATAGCCGAGTCAACGTACCCCGATTCGCTGCTTCAATTAACATGTTCGAAATCTCTGCCGTGGGGTGGTCGCATGCTCGGCCACCCGGGGTAGAGTTGTTATTCGATTGGAACGTTTCTTCGGTTCCCGATGAAGCATTCGTGGACTGCCGGTTTTCCAAAGCGCTGCACAACGTCGTCGGAAATCTGACTCTCGTTCAGTTCCTCAAACTTGAATTCGATGGTTCCCGGAACCTTGCCCTCGGGGTTCACTGTAGCCAGCAGATACCCATAAACATTAGTCTTTGCGGCATGCGCGTCGCCGGCATTTGGCGGCAACGGGTATCGCTCAGCGCCGGCGGTTCCAATGATCCATCCCGGCAAAACTCCGCCGTTCGCCTTCCAATATGAAGTATTGAACGTGCCATCCATGAAGTAATGCGAATGGCTTGCCAGAACGTACACAAACTTGTGTCCGTCATTCTGCATTTTGAGCAGCATCTGGTAAACCTTGCGCCCACTCGTAATTCCGGCCGGCGATTCGTTCATGCTGTGATTGATCGAGATACTCTCAGGCAACGCCTTGTGCATCCCCACCACGACCGTGCGGATTGAATCATCCTTGCGATCGCGGTCGAGCACACCCTTGATCCACTTCATCTGCGCGGAATCAAACTGGTCGGCTGTGGCGTTGTCCACGTAGATGAAATCGATGCCGTCGCGCATCCAGTGAAAATAAGTTTTAGGTTCCGTCGCCCTGGAGTCATCTTTCAGTCGTTGCTCGCGAACGTCTGGACGATCGAGGTAGGCGTGAAATTTCGATAGAAATTCCGCCCGGGTCTTTGGCGGCGTGACCTCGTGATTGCCGATGCCGAGATAAAAAGGAGTATCGCCCCACACCTTTATTTGGTTGTCGATGAAATCGTCCCAGGCGCGAGCCTCGTAATCTGCCAGGTCGGTGGGCTGACCCTGACGCGTGTTTTCCGCGACGAAATCCTGATCGGCGCCATAAATTGCTCGCAGGTCACCTAAATGCCAGTAAAAGACGCCGTTATGCTTGGCTGAGTCGGCCGCAATCGCAGGCATCACTATGTCGCCGCAGTTCCGGGAATCTCCGGAAACCGCGAAATGCCAGACTTGTTGGCCTGCTTTTTGGCTTTGCCCAGCGGCACTTGCAGCAAGAAGGGTGAAAACAGCAGACGTGGTGAAAAAAAGATGTCTCACTTTTAAAATCTCTTTCCGGCCAAAATCGTTCACTGCGATCGCCTCCAGTGTAACCTTTTCGTTGGATGCGAATCTCTGTTCGAGCGCTGTAACTGGCTTTGAGGTGGGACCTGTGAAAATTGTCCTGGTCATATGTTTATTTGTGCTTTGTGCGACGGCGGCAGCGACTGCGCAAGGCGGTGCACGCACTCCCATCGTGGTGGAGTTATTTACCTCGGAAGGATGTTCGAGTTGTCCTCCGGCTGATGCATTATTGCGGAAGCTTGATTCCTCGCAACCCATTCCCGGCGCTCAACTCATCGTGCTCGAAGAGCACGTGGACTACTGGGATGATCTAGGGTGGAAAGACCCGTTTTCTTCTCATGATTGGACGCTGCGTCAAACCGAGTATGCCCAGCGGTTGAATGTCCGCGCACCCTACACGCCGCAGATGGTAGTGAATGGGGGCACCGAACTCCTGGGCAGTGATTCTTCGCGCGCCGGCAAAGTGTTCAATGAGGCGCGCTCACTGCCCATGGTTCCGGTTCGTATCTCCGCCATCAGAGTTGAGAGCGGAAAGGTGCATGCACACATCGAAGCCGGGAAAGTACCGGCTAAGGGCCAAGTTTTCATGGCACTGGCCCTTGATCACGCTGACACCCAAGTCAAACGCGGTGAAAACGGTGGACGTCACCTGGAGCACGTGGACGTGTTGCAAAGTCTTAATAGCGCAGGCAAAGTGCAGAAAGGACAGTCATTCTCAAAGGACGTAGTTGTTTCCGCAGGCAAGCCGGGAACTGCTTATCGCTTGATCGCCTTTATTCAGGAACCTGATCAGGGGAAGATTATGGGCGCCGCGGTCGAACGCCTGGAGCCGTGAGACGAAGTCGATTCAGAAATCAACGCTTCGTGGAACGGGAGGACTTGTTCAGATGCCGTTCTTCATTCGAAACGGCCAAATAAAGTAGTCCGAATCCGCCCAACACGATGGTGACTGCCAGAAACATAAGCGATCCTACAATGGATTAAACTTTATTCCTGAGCAGAAGTTCCTTCAATGTAACCAAGGTACCGAGTAAGGTAAGCCCGACTGCCGGACTTGCAATTCCCGTCCGATCGCCAGATTCTGCTAAATTGTTGAGCCATGAAGCCTTCCCGCAGCTTTGCCAGCGACAACAACGCCGGCGTTCACCCGGAGGTGCTGAAAGCTCTTTCTGCCGCGAATCAGGGACATGTCGTGGGCTACGGTGATGATGCCTACACGGCTTCAGCGGTCCGGCATTTCAAGAAGCAATTCGGAAACGATATCGAGGTGTTTTTCGTTTTTAACGGTACGGCCGCCAATTGCCTGGCCCTGAAGGCACTAACCAATTCCTATAATGCAGTTGTCTGTCCAGAAGGCGCGCACATCAACGTGGATGAATGCGGCGCGCCTGAGAAATTTACCGGATGCAAGCTGGTTTCGCTTCCAACTCGCGACGGCAAACTGACAGTCGAGTCCGTGCAGGCTGCCTACCACGGCGTCGGCGTTGAGCATCACGTTCAGCCGCGAGTGATTTCAATCACTCAAGCTACCGAGGTCGGAACGGTTTACGGTCCCGACGAAATCCGCCGCTTGGCTGCCTTTGCCCATGATCACGAAATGTTTCTACACATGGACGGGGCTCGAATTGCGAATGCAGCGGCATCGCTCGGACTTAGCCTTCGGCAGGCCACTCGTGATATAGGGGTTGACGTTCTTTCATTCGGTGCCACAAAAAATGGAGGCATGGGCGCCGAAGCAGTCGTATTTTTTGACCCTGCGCGTGCCGCTGACTTTAAGTTCTATCGCAAACAGGGGATGCAACTTGCGTCAAAAATGCGCTTTCTCTCAGCGCAGTTTGAGACGTTGTTCAAGAACGATCTGTGGCTGCAAAACGCGCAGCACTCCAACCGGATGGCCCAGCTTCTTAAGCGCGAGCTCAGCAAAATTGCGGGAATCAAGATTGTGTATAAAGTCGAGGCTAATGGCGTGTTTGCACAAATCCCTCGCCGCGCGATTGCAAAACTTCAGAAGCGCTATTTCTTCTATGTGTGGGATGAAAAACAATCAGTCGTGCGCTGGATGTGCTCCTGGGATACGACAGAATCAGATGTGAAGCAGTTCGTGGAATTCGTGCGGCGAACGATCGGCTGATTGCTGAATTGGTGAAAGGAACCTGGCTTCGCGCGCTAACTTGCGGTTATTTCCTTTTGTAAATTCCAAGATAAAACTGAGTCTGCGCCTTCATATGCCCCGCCGCCTCTCCCCAGATAAAATGTGACTCCGGATCAGCTAATTCCACCAGGCCGACCTCATCATAGTTATTCTTGATGTAGGCAGTCGCCCAATTCATGAATGGCGCCATCCTGCTCGATCCCATGGTTGTGAGCCACGTTGCCGGATGATTGGAGTAAACGAGATACGCCGGACGATTGGTTTCGATTTCGTCGATCATTTGTTTCTGCATCTGCTGCCAGTACGGTTGATTCTCCATCAACCCATAGACGTAGATGTAGCCGCTGGCGGAAAGGCGATGGGCGTAGAAAAAAATCTCTGGCTCAGATCCGAGCACGGCCAGCTTGTCGGTAGGAAGAGTGTGTTGTTGGAGATATTCCGCGACAGGGATCGCTTCGATGAATGGAGAGTTCTTGTAAACTACGTGGCTCGCTTGAACCGGAGTCAGCCGGAAATAAAACTTCGCATTCTTGACGAAGGCTACGCCCCAGCCCAGAAAAAACACAATAATAGGAAGAGAGCGCAACCAACGGTTCACTTGTTTTTCTTTGAGGACGCTTTCTGCGGAAACAACCGCTATTGCGGCCAATAGTGCGAGTGCCGGCAGCACCATGATGAAATAATGAGTGCGGAAATAGAGTCCCGAACTCACTGCCAGAAACGAAAAAGCCAGCAAGCCCACGGTCAGTGCAGTGTAGCGCCGGACTGGCGCATGCCAGAAAAAAGCCGTCAATCCGACTAGAGCGATGATCCATAGTGCGGGAGCGGCGTAGAACATCGGCAGGAAATTGAAGGTAAACAGAGTCCACCCGTCCTTGAGCGAGACTAACGAGGAATATTGCCGGGCGTAGGAGACAGTCCAGAACCAGAAGCTCGAGAAAACGCCCGCTTTCCAAAGGATCAAGCAGGTCAGCGCGAACGGAAGAGAGCATCCCGCGACGAAAATTCCTGCTACTTTGGCGATGCTAATCCAGTCGATGGTTGGCCGGCGCATATGGAGAAACATTAGATAAAGGAAAGCGAATACGCCAAAGAAGACTCCCGGCTGCTTCATCACAAAGGCGAGACCGAAAAAAATGCCGCTCCAGAAAAGCCCCAGGAGACTGTTCTGTTCGATTGCCCGCAAGAGAAGAACCAGAGCCGCGAGCGCACATAAAACCACAAAATGCGTGGCATGGCCCGCGAAGCCGAGTGTGGTTTGATGCGTGGAGAGCAATCCATAGGTCGCTGCGGCGACGATTCCGCCCGTGCTGCCGAATAACCTGGCTGCAAGAAAATAAATCAGTATCACTGTGAGGGAATTGATCAATAGCACGCCCAAGTGGATGCCCTGGGGGGTCTCGCCGAAGATCGCCATGAGCAAGGCGTAAGCGGCGTATGTTCCCGGCAGCTTCATGTTGTAGGCAAATTTATAAGGAGGAATGTGCTCCAGCATAAGCTGCCCGGCATAGGCGTACTCGCCCTCGTCGCGCTCCAGCGGCATCGCTGCCAGGCGCCAGCGAATCACACCAAACAGCAGAACCAGCATCAGCAGAACCGCTACGGGCCACGAAAATCGCGGGCCGGCGGGCGAGCTTACGCTGGTTTCTTCAGCAGAGGGTAGTGCGAGGTTAGATGCCATACGGTGGGCTCCGCCTACGAGTTTCGCTTGCGCAAGCAATAGCGAAACCATTCATTAACGATACCGCTGCTTGACGGATGCCCACCAGCCCTTTGCAGGAGCCGAACCAAACGTCCAAACACGTTTATTGGCCGCCGTCGCTTGTCACTCTGCGCGCGATGAATATCGGTTTCGCAGATGCAGCGCCGTATCCCTCGGCTTGAAACTCTTGAGCGATTGGGTCGGGGCAATTTCCGCATTTAATGTCGGGAGCCTGAAGCGGTACAGGATCCCATCGGTAGCGTCGCATTTCACGTTGATACACATCCCAATGTCCGAAATCGGCGGAGCGCCGAAGCACCAAGAAATCCGGCGGCTTCCTGGCATCGTCTTCCGCCCGAAAAGCTGCAATCCCGCCTCGTATAGGATTGGGCAGGTAAAACATCAGCGGGATGTCTTCGTAGTTGATCAGGATCTCATCGTTCGGCGCGGCATTCTGCTTGAGCCATTCAACTACAAGGCGATTTGGATCAGCGGGATGGCCGAACACATTCTTGAATAAGATCCGTAGCTCGGGCCGGATAACGGTAATGTCCCGTTGCTTAAGTGGCACGGCGTGCAACGGCAGACCCAGCCAGGGCGTAAATACGAATACGGCCGCGCCTACCCACGTAATAGCGCGATGGGAACTTCCAAGTCGAACCAGTACCCAAGCTGTGAGCAGGCAACCAAGGGGAGCGGCTGCGACTACATAGCGCAGGAACGGAGCGGGTGTGACGGTGGGGATCCAGAACAACAGGAGTCCGAAAATCGCGCACATAACTAAGATGAGCCGCCGCTCGGGTGCAGGAAGAATTTTAGAGCGAGTTATCAAAACAGCAATTGCGGCGCCAATGATCAATACAGGCGCGACGTATTCATTAAGGTTGAACAGATTCAGCATGAAGCGCTGATGCCAGGTGCCATCACGCACTGAGAGTCTGCCCCACAACTCATAGTAGTAAGCGAAGGGAGCGATGGTGGCGGCCAACGCTGCGGCGACCAGTAACGGTCGCCACCAGCAGCGGCGCTGCGCGATGAGGGCATCGATGAAAAGAACTGTGAGCACCGGCCACAGGGTGCCGTAGTCCATCTGGAACCAGCACCATGCAGCGCCGACGAACAGGGCAGCGCCCCAGCGTCCACCCCATTGCCAGCGGACGTAGGCCGCGATCGTAAGCATTAGAAACAGACTAGAGAGTGAGTAGTAACGGCATTGCCGGCTGTGCAGAATCCAGTAAGCGTTCAGCAGGAGAAAGCTTGACGCCAAAACTGCAAGTTGAAAATCTTCGAAATACTTCAAGGTGAAATCGAAAAGCAGCAGAACCGTGACAATGCCGGCGATTGCAAACGGAAGCCTCGCCGCAATGGTTGTTGCGCCAAGAATTTTGAAACTGAGAGCGGCAACTACGAATTGCCCCCATGGCTGCCACTTCCATGCTGTGTCGTGCTTAAAATCTCCGCGCTCAATGTAGAAGTCAATCGCTGACTGGGGATCTCGGGTGCGTTGATCAATGTTATTGGAGTTTTCGGCGGCAGAGTGATCGATGGTGATCAGGTTCAGTCCGTCGTAGGCGAGGGGCTTGCCCAAGCGAAGCATGCGCTGGGCCAGTACGGCGGTGGCGGCCTCATCCTGCCATAAGTATGGATTTCCGAGTCCCCACAACAAAATCACTGCCGCTCCGCTGGCGATGACGATCTTCGTCACAAGAAGGGACGACGGCTTCAATGGCCCGGAGATGCTCATATCACGCGAAGGTCATGCAGGATGTTATGAAGATACACTGGCAGACGGTGTGACCTTAGGAGATCAATTCAAGGAGTGCATGGAATATCAATGCGCTGAGCGCAACCTAGGGACGGGAATGACATGGCGCGCCCGGAGAGATTCGAACCTGAGCCGGGTTAGCAGGCGTGAGAGGAGACCAGAGTTCTGGAACCGCTCGAAAATCCCTTCGGTCCAAAAGTGTTACCCATGTGACCGGTACATTCTGTAACCCAAGTCTCCGGGCTGGACCCTGAAGCGTATGGCGCGCCCGGAGAGATTCGAACTCCCGACCTACAGCTCCGGAGGCTGCCGCTCTATCCAGCTGAGCTACGGGCGCGTGCTTCCAGTTTACATCGAGAAAATATTGCGCGCAGCAGATGCGCCAAGTGCGGAGAGACGGACACATGGTTCCGACGCCGCAAAACTCTACGCAGGATCCGAGGAGCGAATATAGCTTTAGCGGCGGCCGCGTTCGCGTCCACCACTTCCGGCGCGTTCACCTTTTGGCCGGGCTTCGTTCACATTGATCGTCCGCCCGCCAAGCTGTGATCCGTTGAGTCCGGCGATTGCCTTATCGCCTTCTTCGGTGTTCGTCATCTCTACGAAGGCAAAACCTCGTGATCTCCCGGTTTCGCGATCCGTCAAAATACTGACTCGATCGACCTGTCCGAAAGCTTCGAAAATTTGACGCAACTCATCTTCAGAAGTATTGAAGCTCAAGTTTCCAACAAAAATGTTTTTCACAGTGCCCCCTCTTTCCGTCCGCGAATGCCAAGACGCCTCGCAAAACACAAGGCGACTTGGCCCCGCGTCGCAAAGGCGCGGAGAGTATAGCAAATCCCGCGTGAAATGGAGCACAAGATTAATTGGTCGGAAAAGCGACGGAAGCCCGAAATTCAGCACTCGTCCGTTGTCCAGTATCCTGCCGCGTGATAGCCGAATTTCAGGAGGCGGTTCTTGGGATCGTGTCGCTTGCCGCAATTAGGACAGACGAGATAACAGCTCCAGCGGCCGCCGCTGCGATCGTAGCTCTCGGATACACCAAAAGTTGTACCGCAACTGCATGGAACCATCAACATGCGGGGTTGGTCTTGGTTGTCTGCGGATGGTGGTTTTCGGGGAGAGCGCATATCTCTGACGTTCAATGTCCGGCTAGAAACGGTCGGACTTATAGACTACGCGGCCTCCCACCACGGTCAGTTGCACCTGGGTTTCACCGATCTTTGACGGTGCCACTTTGAGAATATCCCGCGAAATCACGATAAAGTCTGCCAGTTTTCCCACTTCCAGCGAGCCTTCATCCGTTTCGCGATGCCCTGCGAAGGCGGCGTTGATGGTATAGCCCTTGATGGCATCGGCAAGGCTTACGCGCTCGGAAGGCAGCCAGCCGCCGGGGGGCTTGCCGTCGGTGGTCTGCCGGGTGACGGCATTCTGCATGCCCGGCCAGGGACTCAAAGTCACGATGGGCCAGTCGCTGCCAAACGCAAGCACCCCGCCGGCAGCCTGAATACTGTGCCATGCCCAGGCGCGCTGGACCCGTTCTGGGCCGACGCGTGGCGCCCACACGTTGAGAGTGTCATCGTCCGGATAAGCATGCAGCGGTTGCATGCTGGCGATCACGCCCAGCCTGCCGAAGCGCGGAATGTCTGTTGCGGAAACATCCTCAATGTGTTCGATCCTATGCCGTGCATCCTTTGTGCCGTTGACGGTGGCGGCATTCTCGTAGGCGTTCAGGGCAGTACGTATGGCTCGGTCGCCGATAGCATGGGTGCAGACCTGTACGTGGCGGCGATCAAGCTCAGCAACGTATTGCTTGTATTTTTCGGGCTCCCACAGCAGGTTCCCTGAAAGTGCTGGTTCGTCTGAATAAGGGGCAAGCATGGCCGCAGTATGGGTTTCGATGACCCCGTCGAGAAAAAACTTGACCACGCCGCCCGCAATCCAGTCGTCATGATATTTCTCGCGCATTTGCTCGACCTGCTTCAGTTGCGCATCCGTCACCTCGGGCGGATCCATGCGGTAAGCAATATTGAAGCGCACCGTGAGCTCACCACTTTTTCGAAGTTGGTCAAGCAGATCGATTTCGCTGATATCACCTTCTCCGGGGTTGACCCCGCCCATGACGTGGACCCTGGTAACACCGAGTTCGTTCGCATGTTTCAATCCCGCGCGTAGCGCCTGAAGTTTTTCATCGCGCGAGGAATCAGGAATCACGCGGCGGATTAAGCCATCGGCGGCATCTTCTTTTATGGCCCCGGTTGGCTCGCCGGTTTTCGGATCCCGGACGATCTCTCCTCCCGGCGGATTGGGAGTGTCTTTGGTGATATGCGCAAGTTCGAGAGCCTTGCTGTTTGCCCACCAGGTGTGGCCATCGAAGCCTTCGAGATAAACCGGCCGATCGGGAATCACCGCATCGAGATACTTCTTGTCAGGCAGACCAGTGGGAGGGAACATCGGATAACTCCATCCTCGCCCGAGCACCCACGCATCGTCAGGATGAGCATCCGCGTACGCTTTCAGCCGGCGGACCGCGTCCTCCCGATCCTTCACGTCTTCGAGATTGATGCGCTCAAGAGAAAATGACCCGTCGAGGAAGTGAACGTGAGAATCGGTGATGCCGGGTAGAACCATTCGACCTTTGGCATCGAGGAGCTTTGTGTCGGGCCCACGATAGCGAGAGATGTCCTTATCTGACCCGACCGCGATGAGCTTGCCATCACGAATGGCTAGGGCCTGCGCCCAGGGAAGCTTCGTGTTTACGGTATAGATCCGGCCATGGAGCAGAATGGTATCTGCCGGTGCGACCTTTTGGGCGACGCCGGCGCACGACAACACAAGCCAAACAGCGACGCTCGACCACAGCCGGGTGTTTGTAGTCACTTTTTTCTCCTGGTCTAGAACGTGGGCGGCGTGTTCACCCAAAGGACCCAGGTCTCGGAGCGCCCCGGGTTTGCCCACTGGTGCGGCACCGCGCTTTCGAAATAAAAACTGTCGCCTGGCTTGAGAACGTGCTTCTCTCCGCGAAGAAGGATTTGAAACTCGCCCTTCAATACATAAAGAAATTCTTCTCCGACGTGAGCGTAGGATTCACCGCTGTTCGCCCCCGGCGCGATGCGAAACAGGTGAGGCTCCATGACCGTGTTTCCCCATGCCAGAAGTTCCATGCGAACGCCAGGTCCGGCTTCGAGAACCTTTCGGGCGTTGGGTCGCACCACGCGGGTAGCGAATTCGGCGGTGTCATAGAAATCGAGAATATTGTGTTTGTAATGCCGCGCCAACCGGCGCAGGGTCCCGACAGAAGCACTCATCTGCGATCGCTCAAGCGCGCTCAGAAATCCGACGGAAACACCAACCGCCCTGGCGACAATTGCCAGGGAAGCGCCTTTACTCAAACGCAGTTGGCGCAGGCGTGAGCCGAGCGCGCGATCAGGCGAATGCGCCGGTTGAACCATTCCCTCACGCTTGAGGGTTTGTACAATCGCCGGTGCATTCATGCCGCGAACCTTACGCAGAAAGCTCGCTCGCTTCAGCAAGCGCACATCCTCGCGGCTGTAAAGACGGTATTTACTTGGGGTCCGTCGGGGGTTGGTCAGGCCGAGACGTTCCCACATGCGGATTACGGTGGGAGAAAGACCCACTAAACGCGAGACATCACCGATTTTCAGACAATCGTTATTACTGGATGAGTCCATACAGATCAGCAGCTTGCAGAGGGATGGCCCAAGTTTTTGCTTGACATCCTTGTGAGCTGCCCACTAACCTTGCCGAATTATAGCAAGGTTTGCAAGAGGGAATTTCTGTTCCTGATCGGGCAGAGACCCCCCGCAAAACAACCTGGAGGCATTTCGATGCATTCCCCCGCCGTGCGTCGCGCGTTGTGGTCGGCTGTCCTACTTCTCGCAATTCCGCTTCTGATCATTCCAGCTTTCGGCCAGAGCACCGGGGGCCGCATACTCGGAAGAGTCTCTGACCCCACTGGCGCCGTCGTCAGCGGAGTGAAGATAACACTGGTGAACGAAGCCACCGGTGTTAGCCGCGATGCCACGACGAACGAAAGTGGAGACTACACCTTCATCGAAGTCGTACCCGGCCATTACCGCGCGGAATACACTCTTCAGGGTTTCAAGAAGTTTGTCCACACCAGCATCACTCTCGAAGTGAACCAGGTGTTGACTTTGAATGCGATTCTGCAGCCGGGCGGCGCTCAGGAAGTTGTGGAAGTCACCTCGCAAGCCCCCCTGGTGGATACCACCAGTACGCAGCTTGGGGCAGTGGTCGATGACCGGAGTATGGTTCAGTTGCCGCTTAACGCACGCGATACGTATCAGTTCTTGCAGCTACAGCCAGGCGTGATGTCAACAACCGGTTCGGGAAACCAGATCGCTTACGGGAGCGATAAGGCAGGATCGGTTTCGGTTAACGGTGGACGTGGCCGCGCAAACAACTTCAGCGTTAACGGAGGAGACGCCAACGATCAATTCGTAAACCTTCCGACTGTGCAGCCCAGTCCCGACAGTATCGCCGAATTCCGCGTGTTGACGAACACCTTCGATGCGGAATATGGAAGGAACTCAGGTTCAGTCGTAAATGTCATCACAAAATCCGGCACGAACGATTGGCACGGAAATTTGTATGAGTTCTTTCGAAATACAAAGCTGAATGCCAACCCCTACTGCGGAGCAGACATCAGTCTTTGCGACAAGCCACAGTTCAATCAGAACCAGTTCGGGGGCACATTTGGTGGGCCGGTCAAAAAAGACCGGACATTCTTTTTTACTTCGTATGAAGGCAGACGAATTCGTGAGGGAATTCGCTCGCCGCTAGTATTTGTTCCCACTGAGGCAGAGCGCCCGAGCGCCACCCAGCCCTTTGCTGATTTTTCCTCAGAATCGCCCTTCAGCGGCACCTTGAGCACTGCTTATCCACTCAATCAGCGGCCCAACTGTACAACAGCACTAGGATCGGCCCCTAATATCCCGGACGGGCAACTCTACTCGGATCTTTTCCCAGGAAACATCATTCCTTTGGGCTGTCTGGATCCCACTGCTGTTGATCTGCTGCAGTTCGTTCCGATCCCGGCAAACGGTACCGATAAGCTCGTGACTGCACCTGTTCAGCCAGAACGTGGTGACCAATTTACGTTGAGGCTTGATCACCGCATCAGCGGCAGCCAGAACCTTAGCTTCTATTACTATTTTGACGATCACCATTTGGTCTCGCCATTTGCTCAATTCGAAGCGGCCGGCGCCAATGTGCCCGGCTTCGGCTCAATCACGAACGAGCGGTTTCAGCAGTGGAACATCAGCCACACCTGGACCATCAATAACACCACCGTGAACGAGTTCCGCTTCAACTACAACCGTGAAGCCCAACGGACCTTCCAACATCCGGTCTTCACCACTTCAATCCACAACTCCTGCCCGCAAGCGCAATCCTGGCTGCTCGCAGCGTTTCCTGCTGGAGTGCCTTGCTTTGACGATGGCACTCCCGGCAACCCAACCGGCATTCACCCCAATCTCGGCCCTCAGCACGAGGGATTGCCGTTTATTCAGGTAAGCGGTGGATTCACGATTGGCAACAACGGAGAGGGTGAACTGCCTCAGGTAGGCAATTCTTTCCAGTGGTCCGACAATCTCAGCAAGGTGGTCGGTAACCACTCGTTGAAGTTCGGAACTGATGTCCGCCGGCAGCGCTTCGACCAGACTCTCTACTTCGACGTTAACGGCGAGTTCTTTGTGGACGAGACCTCGACCAATAGCACTCTTGGCGATACTGCATTTTCTGACTACATGCTGGGACTGCCTGGGTCTTACGGCCAAGGATCGGCACAGATCGAGAACGTCCGCAGTACGGGGCTGTATTTATTCGGACAGGACAGCTGGAAGATCAGACCGAATCTGACTCTGAACTATGGTTTGCGCTGGGAACTCAATACCCCTATCGCCGACATCAGCAAGCATGTGCAGACGTTCCGGCCTGGGCAAATCAGCACGGTTTACCCGTGCGAAGACACGGTGAACACGGATTGCTCGTCCATGACCCCGGTGGGGTTGCTCGTGCCGGGAGACAAGGGTGTGCCCACCGGGCTGACCCAGACGTACTTCAAGGCGTTCGCACCGCGAATCGGAATCGCATGGAGTCCCGGAACCTCAGGCAAGACCAGCATCCGCGCCGGTTGGGGACTGTTCTATAATCCGATTGAGCAGCTTGTGCTCGAACAGTTCAGCGCCGAACCGCCCTTTGGTGGAAGCACATTCCCCTTTAATACCGGGTTCAACACTCCTTTTCAGGATCAGAGTGGGACCTTCACTTACCCCAATCCGTTCGGCCTGAGCTCGTTGTCCGGCGTTAACGGCATTCTGAACCCGCAACGTGGCCAACCGGTGGACTGGGGAATGTTCCGTCCAAACACTCTGTTCGGGCAATTCCAGCCGCATATGCGCAACCAGTATTCGGCCCAATACAACCTCACGATCCAGCGCCAATTGACGAACGATATGAAGGTCGAGGTTGGCTACGTCGGGTCACAAGGGCACCGACTCCTGGCGACACACGACATTAACTATGGAAATGCCCAGACATGTCTGGACCTCGAGGCCCTCGCGACAGCTTATCCAGGAGACGGTAGTTCCGGCCCATCTGGCGCCGGCATTGGCACCGACTGTGGCCCATATTTTGCCGATACAGGCTTCTTCATTCCAACGCAGGCCTATGATTCGAGTGGAAACCTTGTAAATGTGAAAGCTCCGGCGGGTGGATTCCATCTCCCGTATACCGCCAACGGCGGTGGCCCTGCCGTTATTCCCGCTGGAACCACTCTCAGCACGGTGGCTCCAGGCGGGGTCACTCTAATCGGGCTACGGAGGTACTCTTCTCCGCAATGTGATCCTCTAAGTCCAACTGCCGCCGGCTGTCCCGCCGACTTCATTCCCGTTTTCAGCAGCATCTTCGCCCAAGATACGATCGCCAACTCTGCCTACAACTCCCTCCAGGCGTCGCTTGATAAGAGATTCGCGCACGGTTTGCAGTTCACCGCCGCGTACACGTTCAGCAAGTCTTTTGACCAGGCCTCAAGCTTCGAGGGCATTCTCAATCCAATTGATCCGCGTATCAGCCGTTCGCTTTCGGGCTTTGACGCAAGGCACCGCTTCGTCATGAGCTATTACTGGGAAGTTCCAAAACACAACTTCAGCAGCTTTGCTGACAAGGTGCTGAACGGCTGGGCCTTGTCCGGCATTACGACCTTCCAAACAGGATTTCCAATCCGGATCTCGACTGTCGCTGATAACGAACTGATGTATAGCTTCGATTTTGAATTACCCGGTGAGCCTGCACAGCTTGCGCCGTTCCACACCATGAGGCCGCAGTCCAACAACAACTACTTTTTTGATCCGAACAGTTTCACGGACAATGCCACCGACAGTAGTGCTCCACCGTGCAGCGCGGGAGCCCAGTTCGAATGCTATCAGCCGTCGCTGTTAGGAACGCTGGGAAACACCAAGCGGACAATCTGTTGCGGGCCGCACATCAGCAACACAGATTTTGCCATCTTGAGGACTTTCCCCGTGTCCGAACGCATGCACGTCGATTTCCGGGCTGAGTTCTTCAATATCTTTAACCATACGCAGTTTTTCGGCCCTGACGGCAATGTCTCTGACGGTTCGCAGTTCGGCCAGGTCACACAGGTTCGCGATCCACGCCTGGTGCAGTTTGCTCTAAAATTGTTCTTCTAGCAGGAATCCGGGTGGCCTCGCCGCCCGGTAATCTAATGGCCGCACGATTCCGCGGCTTGAGAATTCTTCGGAGACCACGATGTACCCCGAACTTCAGAAAGAACTCGATACATTTGTGCGCCGCACGCCTAAGTCGGCGGAAGCGCACAAGAAAAACTTGAAGCGTATTCCCCTTGGTGTGGCCAGCAACTATCGCGCTTACGATCCGTATCCGATTTTCGTGAAAGAGGGGTCGGGTTCGCACTTTCGCGATCTCGATGGCAACGATTATCTCGATCACAACCTGTGCTTCGGAGCGCTGATGGCCGGGCACTGCCATCCTGCGGTGATGAGCGCAGTTGAGAAGCGTCTGAGCACTGGCACCATGTTTGGCATGCCGCATGACATGGAATGGGAACTCGCGGAAGAGATCTGCCAGCGGTTTCCGTTTGAGATGATTCGCTTCGGCAATAGCGGCACGGAGGCGACCATGCACGCGGTGCGTCTTGCCCGGGCTGCAACTGGCCGCGACAAAATTGTGAAATTCGAAGGCGCGTACCACGGACTGCACGATAACGCCCTAGTGAGCGTAAAGCCGCATGCTCCGGATTTCGGGGACATTAATAATCCGGCTTCTGTCCCCGGCGGGCTTGGTGTTCCCAAATCCACTCTAGAAAACGTGTTGATCGCGACCTTTAACGATCTCGCGACTGTCGAGCGGCGCTTCAAAGAACACCCGAGCGAAATTGCTGCGATCATCCTCGAGCCTATTCTGATGAACGTGGGACTGTGCATGCCGCAACCCGGATTCCTGGAAGGGTTGCGCGAAATTGCGACGAAGAACGGCGCTCTGCTTATCTTCGACGAAGTGAAGACCGGAGCAAAGTTGGGCTGGGGCGGGGCGTCGGAATACTTCGGTGTCACTCCGGACATGATCTGCCTGGCCAAGTCTATCGGTGGCGGATTGCCGCTGGCTGCCTTCGGTACACATAAATCTGTGATGGACCTGATTTCGCAGCACAAGGTCTTCCACGGCGGAACCTACAACACCAATCCGGTTTCAATGGCTGCGGGCCTGGCAACTTTCCGCAGCGTGCTCACGCGCGAGAACTATGCGCATGTAGAAAAGCTCGAACGGAAGCTGACGGACGGCTATCGTGAAATCGTCGGAAAATCGGGCTTGCAGGGATACATCATCAGCGCCGGAGCGAATGGTGCGTTGATGCTTTATCCGAGCGAGATTCGCAACTACCGCGACTGGCTGACGGTTGACGTCGACCTGTGGCGGCACTACTGGTTCGGTATGGTCAATCGGGGCGTAATGGCGCAGCCTTATTGGTGGGACGAGCAATGGACGATTTCCGTTCAGCATACGGAGAAGGACATTGACCAGCATATTGCGGCATTTGCCGATGTCGCGCCAGCGCTGGCTAAAGCACAGCAGGAACGCTCGGCAGTAGTCGCAGCGCATTAGAACGGAACGTGTGGGGCGGGCGCCCTCGCCCGCCTTCTTAAGGGACTCAGAGTGTCGGGCGAAAACAAACACGCCAACCAGCCGAATTTGAAGCGTGTCCTCGGTCGTTTCGACCTGGTGCTGCTGTTCGTTGTTGCTGTCTTCAATTTGAACGTGGTGCCGTCCATAGCCGCCAACGGCGGGGTCACCGTCTGGCTGTGGATTGTTGCTCTGCTGTTGTTCTTCTGGCCGCAGGGCATCGCAGTGATTGAGTTGGCTCATCGCTATCCTGGAGAAGGCGGAGTGTATCTCTGGGCGAAAGAAGTCTTTGGCGACTTTCACGGATTCCTTTCCGGTTGGTGCTATTGGACCAACAACATGCTGTACGTTCCGACGGTGATGTTGTATTTCGTTGGTGTTTCGGTTTATGTGCTGGGCCCGAGTCATCAGGCACTGGCGGACAATAAAATTTTTGCACTGGCCACCTCTACGATCTTGCTGGCGCTGCTCACATGGCTGAACATCATAGGTCTCGGCGTAGGCAAGTGGATCAATAACCTGGGCGCAATTGGCACGGGAATTGCTGCAGCCGTTCTGATTGGCCTTGGGATCGTTCTCTGGTCGCGCTTTGGGAGCACCCTGACCAGTGCAGACTTTCGTATTCCAGACGACCCACGATTCGTGCTGAATTCGTTCGGGGTGATCTGCTTTGGGTTAGTAGGACTGGAATTGGCGTCGGTGATGGGCGACGAAATTCGCGATCCGGCGAAGACGCTGCCCGGTGCAGTCGCCTGGGGCGGCGTTCTCTCTGGCGCGCTTTATGTTGGCGTCACGCTTACCCTGCTCATCGCCGTCGGCAAGAAAGTGAGCGTGCTGCAGGGAATTGTACAGGCGGTCAGCCAGATGGCTTCACAGGTCGGGGTGGCGTGGATTGTAGTCCCGTTCGCGTTGATGCTGAGTCTCTCAATCGCGGGAATTGGATCGGCGTGGATGGGCGGATCGGCGCGAATTCCGTTTGTCGCAGGGTTGGACGCCTACATGCCTTCGTGGTTAGGGAGATTGCATCCACGTTATGCAACTCCTTATGCAGCATTGATCGTACAAGGTCTGGTTTCTTTGCTGTTGGTGGTAATTAATTTTGCCGCAGCGGGCGGAGTGCAGGCGGCATTTCAGACTATGCTGTCGATCGCGGTTGTGCTGCAGTTGGTTCCATTCATCTATATGTTCGCGGCCCTGCTGAAGTTTTCGTTTGCGCCCGCCAAAGCCGCGTTGGGGGTCGAGGGCCGATACAGCCGAAGCGTTCTCGCGATAGCAGGAGGTAGCGGTCTTGTCACGACAGTTGTAGCGATTGTGGTGGCGTTTTTTCCCGCCAGCCAGATTAAGTCGGTATTGAAGTACGAATTGAGCATGTTCGGCCTGACGCTCTTTTTTGTGGCGCTGGCCGCATTTTTCTTTTTTGTGTACGGACGGCGTAAGCCCAGAGCGAATGGTGTTCTTACAGGGGCGGCCGTCCACGTCCGTCCGGCCGAGCGGGGCTCGGCAACCTAAGGAGGTGCTCGATGCCAGCCGGAGTTGCAACCGACGTGAAGACCTACAAACTTTTTGTTAATGGCGAGTGGGTCGAAAGCAAGTCGAACAAAACGTTCCCGGTTTATGACCCGGCCACCGAAGAAGTCATCGCGCAGGTTCCTGACGCGAACGCCGAAGACGTAAATCGGGCGGTTGCCGCGGCCAGAGCGGCGTTTGACGAAGGCCCGTGGGCAACCACGACGCACCAGGAACGCGGCCGCATACTGTTCCGTCTCGCCGAGAAGATCCGCCAGAATTTAAACCTGCTGGCTGAGCTCGAATGCCGAAACACCGGCAAGCCGATCGTCGAAGCTGAATTTGATATCAATGATGTGGCGACGTGCTTCGAATATTACGGCGGCCTGGCGACGAAAATTCTAGGCTACGTGAATCCAGTCCCGGATAACGCTGTCAGCCTGACACTCAAGGAACCGATCGGCGTCGCGGGACAGATTATTCCCTGGAACTACCCGCTGCTCATGGCGGCGTGGAAGCTGGCGCCGGCGCTCGCCGCCGGCTGCACCTGTGTTCTTAAACCGGCGGAGCAGACGCCTCTCACTGCTCTCGAAATGGCCAACTGGTTTTCCGAAGTCGGACTTCCGCCCGGAGTGGTCAACATCATTACTGGCTTCGGGGAGACTTGCGGCGCGCCCCTGGTCAAACATCCTGACGTGAACAAGATCGCCTTCACCGGCAGCGCTGAAGTCGGCAAGATCATCGTCAAGCAGGCTGCCGACACGGTGAAGCGGGTAACCCTTGAGCTCGGAGGGAAGTCGCCGAATATCTTCTTCGCCGACGCCGATTTCGAAGCCGCTATCGATGGCGCTCTGTTTGGCGTGTTCATCAATCAGGGAGAAGTGTGTTCCGCCGGCAGCCGGATTCTCGTTCAGAAGAGTATCTATAAAAAGTTTGTCGACGCCATGGCCGAAAAAGCCCGCAGCATCAAGCTGGGCCCGCCGCTCCAGCGCGAAACCAAGATGGGCCCGTTGGTCAGCAAAGATCAATACGACCGTGTGCGCTCGTACCAGGATTTGGGAAAAAGCGAGGGAAAGGTCGCGATCGGCGGCGGCCGGGCTGAGAAATTCTCCAAAGGGTACTACGTCGAGCCGACGATTTTCTATGACGTTGACAATAACGCTCGCATCGCTCGCGAGGAAATTTTTGGCCCGGTCGCATCGGTGATTTCGTTTGAAGACGAAAAGGATGCGTTGAAGATTGCCAATGACTCGCCGTACGGCCTGGCAGCCGCGGTGTGGACGCGCGACATTTTCAAAGCTTTTCGTGTAGTGAAATCACTGCGCGCGGGGATTGTTTGGGTCAATCACATGCAGCCGACCTATGTCGAAGCCCCCTGGGGCGGATACAAGCAATCGGGCTTCGGCCGCGAGCTAGGACCGTGGGGGATCGAGGAGTATCTCGAGACCAAGCAAGTGCACATCAATTTGAACGAGCAGCCGATCGGGTGGTACTGAAAAGCAGTTGCTAGTTGTCAGTCGCCAGTAACACCGGGCCGTAAAGAGAACAAATGGGAGTGATTCAGCTAAAGACCAGCGTTCCTGGTCCGAAATCGAAAGCGCTCGCAGAGCGGCGCGACAGAGCTGTGCCTCGCGGCCTTTCGCACGCTACGCCGGTGTACGTTGCGCGTGCCCAGGACGCATGGCTTGAAGACGTGGACGGCAATCGCTTTCTCGATTTCGCTGGAGGAATCGGCTGTATCAATACCGGCCATCGCAATAAGACAGTGCTTTCGGCGATTGAATCGCAATTGCAAAATTTTCTGCATACCTGCGCGCAGGTCACGCCCTACGAGGAGTACGTGCGGCTGGCCGAGCGAATGAATCGCATCACGCCGGGCAAGTTTCTGAAGAAGACAATTCTTCTGAACACCGGCGCCGAAGCGGTTGAAAATGCCGTCAAAATTGCTCGCGCCCACACTAGCCGCCCGGGGATCATCGCGTTCGAAGATGCCTTTCATGGGCGCACCATGATGGCGCTGGCGCTTACCAGCAAGACGCATCCTTACAAAGCCGGATTTGCTCCGTTTCCATCTGACGTTTATCGCATTCCATACGGCTACTGCTACCGTTGTTCGTACTCGCTGAAATATCCGTCATGCGATGTTTATTGCGCGCGCCATCTTGAGGACACTTTCAATCGCGTGGTTGCTTCTGAAGACGTTGCCGCGGTGATTGCTGAACCGGTGCTCGGTGAAGGTGGCTTTGTTGCGCCGCCACCTGAATTCTTCCGCATCCTGATGGATATCTGCCACAAACACGGTGTGCTTTTTATCGCCGACGAAGTGCAGAGCGGTTTCGGGCGTACTGGAAAGATGTTTGCCAGCGAACATTACGGAATCGAACCCGACATGGTCGTCACTGCCAAGTCGCTCGGCGGCGGCTTGCCGCTCGCTGCCGTTACTGGGCGCTCGGAAATTATGGATGCGCCTGTCCCCGGCGGTCTGGGCGGCACTTTCGCGGGGAATCCGCTGGCGTGCGCCGCCGCGAACGCGGTCATCGACATTTTGGAAAGTGACAATCTGCTTTCCAGGGCAAATGAGATCGGCGAACGTTTCAGCCGTCGAGCAAACGCCTGGCAGTCGCGATTCGAATTAATTGGAGAAGTTCGCGGCCTCGGGGCTATGCAGGCAATCGAACTGGTGAAGTCACGCGAGAGCCGCGAACCGGCGCCGGATCAGACGAAGCAAATTACAAAACACTGCTATGAGCATGGTTTGATCACGATCACTGCCGGAAGCTACGGCAACGTAATCCGTGTGCTGGTGCCGCTGGTGATCACCGACGAGCAGATGGACGAAGCGCTTGGTATTCTGGAGAGCGCGTTAGCGTCCGTTAGTGGAATGCGAACGGCTGTGGCCGAAATGGCCGCAAACTGACTCACACATCAGATTTGAGAAAGATCTAAGTTAATGACAACACTTGCAGCCCCCACGCTCACCCGCATTCCTAATTACGTCAACGGCGAATGGCAAGAATCCTCTTCTACTGAATGGCAGGATGTTTTGAATCCTGCGACTGGTGAGGCATTGGCCAGCGTCCCTCTTTCGTCGAATGACAAAGTCGGCGCTGCGATCGAGGCCGCCGCGGCCGCTTATCCGGCATGGCGGCGCACGCCGCCTGAAGATCGCATTCAACCGCTGTTCAAGTTGAAAATGCTGCTCGAACAGCATATAGACGAACTGGCGCGCATCATCACTCTGGAAAACGGCAAGACATTCGCCGAATCGAAGGCCGAGCTCCGCCGCGCGATCGAGAATGTCGAAGTCGCCTGCGGCATTCCCATGATGATGCAGGGCTACAATTTGGAGGACGTCGCCCGTGGCATCGATGAAACCATGATCCGGCAGCCGCTCGGAGTGGTTGCCGCGATCACGCCATTCAATTTTCCCGGCATGATTCCGTTCTGGTTTCTGCCTTACGCAATTGCCTGCGGAAACACGCTGGTGATGAAGCCCTCGGAACGAGTTCCTCTGACCATGCAGCGCGCGTTCGAACTGCTCGAACAGACGGGCTTGCCCAAAGGAGTGGTGAACTTGGTGAACGGCGGCAAGTCTGCAGTGGACACGCTGCTCGATCATCCCAAGGTTCGCGCCATCAGCTTCGTGGGATCGACTCCGGTTGCGAAATATATCTACGCTCGTGCGGGAGCGAATGGCAAGCGGGCGCAGTGCCAGGGCGGCGCGAAGAACCACGTGATAGTGCTTCCCGATGCTGACATGAAGATGGCGACACAGATCATCAGCGACAGCGCGTTCGGATGTGCAGGGCAACGCTGCCTGGCCGTCTCGGTTGCGGTTACTGTGGGCGATGCGCAGAAAGTATTTCGCGACTCCATCACGGAGGCTGCGGCATCCCTGCGAGTTGGAAACGGACTCGATGAAGGCGTGCAGATGGGGCCGGTGATCACTCCCCAGAGCAAATCGCGAGTTGAATCACTGATTGAAGCGGGCACGCGCGAGGGCGCGAAGCTATTGCTCGACGGCAGGCAGGCAAAAAGCGTGAGCGGTGTTAGCGGTAATTTTGTGAAGCCGACTGTGCTTGACGCGCTTCCGGCGAACAGTGAACTCGCGGATACGGAGATTTTTGGCCCTGTTCTGAGTCTTGTCCACGCCGACAGCCTGGGTGACGCCCTCGCGTTTCTGGAGCGCAGCGCCTACGGCAATCAGGCATCGCTGTTTACTTCGAGTGGCGCCGCAGCGCGACGTTTTCGCTACGAGGCGCCTGCGGGAAATATTGGAATCAACATCGGCGTGGCCGCGCCCATGGCCTATTTTCCGTTTAGCGGCTGGAAAGACAGTTTCTTCGGCGTACAGCACGGCCAGGGACGCGACGCGGTCGAGTTCTATACAGAAAAGAAAGTTGTTGTCGAGCGTTGGGCGGCAGAACACTCAAGGAAGTTTTGATGATCATTGGGTAATTGTGAAATTGAGTAATTGTGTAATTGAATCGCAGTGCGGCCGTGTGCGCGGGGTTTCCAATTACCAGTTTACCCAATTACAAATTTTTTATGTCCGACACCATCCAAAAATACAAAGACTACGTAATGACCGGTTTCGTCAAGTCTGTCGTGCCTATCGTCATTGATCACGCCAGCGGCGCGCAGGTATGGGACGACACCGGCCGTGAATACCTCGACTGCTTCTCCGGGATATCGGTCGTTAACGCCGGACACAACAATCCCAAAGTGGTTGCCGCCGCAAAAGCGCAAATGGACAAGCTGATTCATTGCGCTTCGTACATTTATCACGCCAAGCCAGTAGCGGATCTGGCCGAGAAGATTGCGCAAATTGCGCCGCGTGGCCTTACAAAGACATTTTTTGCCAACAGTGGCGCTGAAGCGATTGAAGGCGCGATGAAGCTTGCGCGCCTTTATTCAGGCAAGCACGAATTCATCGCACTGCAAACTAGTTTCCACGGACGCACCTGGGGCACGCTCAGCATAACCGGCAATCAAGGACGCAAGAAGCGCGGGGGACCCTATGCACCAGGTATAGCTTTCGCGCCAGCACCTTACGCTTATCGGTCACTCTGGCCGGATGATCCTGAGCAGTGTGCCCGGCATTGCGCCAAGTGCCTGGACGACGTAATTCGTTACGAGACCTCGGGTGACGTGGCCGCGTTTATTGCTGAGCCAGTGCTCGGGGAAGGCGGAATTGTGGTGCCGCCGAAGAATTATTTCCGGGAGATCAAGAAAGTCCTCGATCAACACGGAATTCTGTTTATCGCCGACGAAGTGCAGTCCGGCTTCGGGCGTACGGGAAAGATGTTCGCCATTGAGCATTACGGTGTTGATCCGGACATTTTAGTTACTGCTAAAGGCATCGCCGACGGATTCCCGCTCAGCGCGTTTACTACGCGGACGGAAATTGCTGCCGCCTACAAGCCGGGCGATCACCTTTCAACTTTTGGCGGAAATCCGGTGTCGTGCGCGGCCTCGCTCGCCAACATTGCGTTCATGCAAGAAGAGAATCTACCGGCGAAAGCGACTGAAACCGGCGAGTACACGATGAAAAAGCTGCGCGAGTTGCAGAAGCAGAATCCGCTGATCGGCGAAGTGCGAGGCCTTGGTTTAATGATTGGTGTTGAGTTGGTGCGCGACGAAAAGCTGACTCCTGCAAATACCGAAGCCGAAGCCATCCGAGATTCACTGCTTAAGCAGGGCGTGCTGGTTGGGGTCGGCGGCGTTTATGGCAATGTCGTCCGTTTCCAGCCGCCGCTCATCATCACCCAAGAACAGATTGATCAAGCCCTGGCTGCGTTCGCTACCGCGCTGGCGGAAGTTGCGCAGCCGGCTGCCGTCTAGATCTCATCGCCGTCGTCGTCACGACCGCCGGTATTCTTCGCGGGACTCAGCGTGCGTCCATCGTTGGCGTGACGCACATCGATCGGCCCGTTCACGTTAGAAAGTCTGATCTGCACCCCACCGCCGCCGAGTTCTCCCTTTAAATCGTGGCCGACAAAGCGGTGATTATTGGTGTGCAGCCCGAAGTCATTGTCGATGCCGCCATGCACAGTCGTGGCCTCAATTCTGGCTTTCGCGTCTGAGGGCAGCAGCAGGCGCACCGGGCCATTCACCGAGGACAATTCGATGCGCGTGGCGCGCAAGTTTTCGAAGTTCGCTTCCAGCGGCCCGTTGATAGTTGACAGCTTCGAATCGCCGGCGAGTCCCTTCGCCACAAGCTTGCCATTGATGCATGACGCCCGCACTTCGCCGTTCACTCCGGTGACATCCAGACCGCCGTTGATCAACTTGATCTCGTCGAGCCGGGCCGTGCGCGGTACCGTCAGGGTGTATTCGACTTCGGACATATGATTGCCGCGGCCCCAGTTGTCGTCATCCTGGTGATATTTGGTTTCAATAGTCAACGTATCCGGATGAGCGTCGACGCGAATGTCCATTCTCTTTAGGCCGTCGGCGTCGTCGGCGCGCTTGATGGCGTCCACTTTCACCTGGTTCTGGTCCCAGGCAGTGATGTGGACCGAGCCGTTGATGTTCGACAAATCAACTCGTCCATTGGCCGCCAGCGGATAGGTCTGATGGAATTCTTCGGTTACGAAGTTATTCCTGTCCGAGCCATGCGCCAAAGCAACATTCAGCAACAGGGCTAGAAATACGCCAGAGATGACGCCTGCCCAGGTAACAATTCGGCGGTCCTTTTGCATAAATCCTCCAGATGTCTCTTAGACGGGGGTCGATGAGATTGGTTAGGCAGGTTTTTGCGAGCCAGATGACCGCTTGAGTTCGGCTTCCGAGATCACATAAACGATCAGAATTCCAAGCTCAGGTTCAATGGGATGGCGATAGCGAGGATGGGGGAAAACGAAGTAGTAAATCGCCGGGTAGCTGAGAATGAGCCAAAGGAATAGCCATGCGCCGGGTTGCTGCTTGCGCAGGGCGCGCCCAAGACCCCAGAATGCGAGGACGGATGATGTCAGGAATAATGCATTCTTGAACGGCGCCAGCACCGGGATTTCGGACGATCTGGGCAGGCCGCCCCAGTAATAGATGAATCGCTTTACGGTGATCCAGGCGAAGCGGCCCCAGTCTTCGCGGATAAACGCGACTGCTTCCCGCTTGCGCTCGGCAACGTAGCCGATCTCGCCGAGGTCCTGATAACGGCGCATTTCGACGACGCTCTGCGAAGGGTGAATGTATGACATCCATGTGCCGTTGGCGCCGGGACCGTTGCCCAGACGAAGCTCGGCTCCGAAATTCGACCGGATGAAAATCAGCTTGCCGAAGGTTTCGTAATTGCGCACCAGCCAGGGCGCGATGGTGGCGGCGAAGAAAACGGCAGCCACGAATGCACTGACGAGAGCGTGCCGGCCGCGTTTCCAGCGTCGATGCATGGCCCACAATCCCGAGGCGGGCAGAAACGCGAGCAGGGAAGTGTTGGTCAACCCTGCTACGCCCCACAGTATGCCAAAGGCAATCCATGGCGTCATGCCCTCAAGCTCCTCCATTTGGAGCGTGAGCCAGAAGATCAGCGCCAGCAGAAAGGCTGCAAGGCTGGTCTCCCAAACCCAACGCGTGGACCAGTACATCACTGACGGAAGCAGTGCCCATGCCCATGCCGTCCAAACTGCGACTTTTTCAGTGAAGCATTTCCGCGCGATCAGAAATATGGGAAAGCAGGTCAGCGCCGAGAAAATGCTGTTTATGCTGAGAAGGATGAATGCTGATGCGTGTGAATAAACTCCCGCAAGCCGAAAGACTCCGCCGATCAGATATGGGTAAAGAGGGGGCTCCCACGCAGTTGGCCCGGTATGACCATCGAAGGGGTCGGCGAAGCCATGTCCGGTAGCGATCGCTCGCCCAATGCGTCCCATCTCCCAGCCGAAGCTGAAATCGTTGTCGTAAACTTTGAATTTATAGGTGTGGCCAACGATGATCAGGGCCAATCGCAGAACGAACGCGATTACAACCATCCATGAGAAAGAAGTCCTGGCTCGCGCCCACCAGCGTTGAACTTTTTCGCCAGCGGTTTGGATTTGTGGAGAGTGGGGCGGAGCCATGTGCCACTAGCTTCTCACAAAGGCTCCGTTCACGGCTGGATGAGGTCTTTCAATTCGTGAAGATCGGCCAATGAGACATCGGACACCAGGCAGAAACGGTTCACGCCTCTTTTCCAAAGCAACCAGTTGTAGCCCTGGCGCGACCCCGAAGTTCCCGACAGAACGTCAGCCCCTCTTTCCGGCCAGATGAACAGGTTGATGGTGTGCTTGCGGCGCGCGTAGATGAGAGCGGCCACGCTGTGTCCATCTACCACGTCGAGCCGTCCGCCCTGCAAAGGGAAGCCCTGGTCAGAAAAATCGGTGACCGGCGGAATAAAGTCGAGTTTTCCGTCGAACCATGGTTTGACGGTGTGCTGATCGGTCGAGATAACGTCCGTAAGATGTCCGGGCTGCAACGAGCGCACATGCGCGTCGATGAGTTCAGCAGTAATGCGAGCCGAATCTGTATGCGGTTGGACCAACACGAGCGCGGCCCAGAACACGGCAGCCACTGCCATCAATCCGAAGGCCGGAACCAGGAGCCATCGCCAACCGGATGCCGCCCGTCGAGCGTCATTCTTAGCAAGTCCCAGCTGCCGGCTGATCTGTTCGCGAAATTGCGGGGAGGCGTGCTCGCTCAGTGCGCTTCGTCTAATCCGTCTGCGCAGTGATTCCATCTGCTCCAGCGAATTCCGGCACTCTGTACAGACCTCCAGGTGCCGCTCGAAATCGGCCGCGCGCACCGCGTCAAGCTCCCCGTCAAGGTACCCGTGCACGGCCGCCGGCGAAAAGTCACAGCTCATGGGGTGCCTCCTTGGTTGTACTGCTTAAAATGCGCTGAAGGCGTTCTCGTGCTCTCGATAAGGTAGACATCACCGTTCCCATGGGAATCCCTGTGATTTCTGCGATCTCTTTATAAGAGCATTCTTCCAGTTCGCGCAGCACCAGCACCTCACGCGAGCGCGCCGGAAGGGTTTCGATCGCTTCCATAAGTTGCTGTTTCTCGCGCGCCTGTGTCGCCAGAGCTTCAGGAGTAGCTGATGGTCGCAAATGCAGCTCTTCGTCGAACTCGGTCATTAATTCCATGGGGCGATTTTTATCCAGCCAGCTGTAGCATCCGTTGCGCACGATCTGCAGGAACCAGGCACGCGCATCGCCTCCGCGGAAACCGTCAAAGAAGCGGCAGGCGCGGAGCATAGAGTCCTGCACCACATCCTCCGCGTCAGTGCGGTTGCGCAGCAGCCAGCGCGCCAGGTTTACCCCGGCATCAAGATGCGGCAGCACCAATTGCTCAAATCGGATTCGTTGATGTGATTGCAGCACGACCTTAAACCTACAAGACTGCCGAACCCCGCATTTTATTCCCTCGCCTGAAACAATCTTCGATGGAATAAAAGCTCGCGACGTGTGATCTATGCAAGTGTAACCCGAGACAACGAAAACGGGAGAAAGTGACAATGTCAAAATCAAAACCTTTCAACGCTGAAGCAAACGGCTTTATCGAGCACGACCACAATCACGACGGAATTGACCGCCGTGGATTCTTGCGATGTATGGCCTGGGCGGGGACCGGCGCGCTTTGCCTGGTCGAAGGCGGAGTGCTCAAGTCGTTCGCATTAGGCGCGCACGGCTCCAAGATGGCGAAGAAAGTGGGATCGCTGAGCTTCGTTCAGATCAGTGATAGCCACATGGGCTTTAACAAGCCAGCGAATCCCGACGTGATCGCAACATTGAAGGCCGCCGTAGATAAGGTCAATGCTCTGCCGACTCCACCCGAATTCATTCTGCACACCGGGGATGTCAGCCATCTTTCAAAACCAGAAGAATTCGACAACGTTCAGCAAATCCTAAAATCGCTTAATCGCGAAGTATTTTTCGTGCCCGGGGAACACGATGTGCTCAACGACGATGGGGCAAATTTTCGCGAGCGCTTCGGGCGAAATCCGCAGGGACAAGGCTGGTACAGCTTCGACAAAAATGGCGTGCATTTCATCGGACTCGTTAACGTGGTGAACCTGAAGGCGGGCGGACTGGGAACGCTAGGCCCCGTGCAGTTGGAATGGCTCGAAAAAGATGTCAAGCACCTGAAGCACAGCACCCCGATCGTCGTCTTTGCTCACATCCCGCTCTGGACGGTTTATCCGCCATGGGGATGGGGAACGGATGATAGCACCCAGGCTCTGTCGTATCTAAAAAAGTTCGGATCCGTCACGGTGTTGAACGGCCACATCCACCAGACCATGCAAAAAGTCGAAGGCAACATTACTTTTCATACTGCCTTCTCGACTGCCTTCCCGCAGCCTGCGCCCGGCCAAGCCGAAGGGCCGGGGCCGATGAAGGTTCCTGCCGATCAACTGCGCAGTGTGCTCGGGATAACTGATGTCAATTACATGCAAGGTAAGCATTCGCTGGCGGTTGTGGATTCAACGCTCGCGTAAGAACTTTACTCAAGAAGACAGGAGATTTTCAAATGAAAAAACAAGCACTTTCTACAAGCACTACTTTCGCCGTTCTGCTTGCGATCCTGGCTGGAGGCAGCGCGGTCGCGAGTTACGCAGCGGCCGAGCAAAACAATACGGCGCCTTCCGAGGTGAGTGTCGATAACTTCACCTTTGGGCCTGCATCAATCACGGTTGCAGCGAACAGCACGGTCACGTGGGTGAATCATGACGACGTGCCGCACGTAATCGCCAGCACAGATGGCCTGTTCCGGTCGAAGGCGCTGGACACAGACGACAAGTTCTCATTCACGTTCGCCAAGCCGGGAACTTATCCGTACTTTTGTGCGGTCCACCCGAAGATGGTGGGAAAGATTATTGTTCGCTGATAGGTTCGTCCTGTCATCGTATGCAGGCGCGCGCAGCTGCGAGTGTCTCCGGCGAATGAGTCCGGAGACATTGCTTCACAATTTCTCCGCAAACATTTGATCAGAGCGTGACAAGCAGATGACACGAAGGCCGTGGCAACTGCCTAGACTCGGGCGAAGGTGGAACCCCCGGTTCCATCAATCTTTCCGCAGGAAAAGGAAGTCGCCTGTCATGAACAAGAAAAACTCTCCTAGCGAAGTTGCCAGCCAAGAACTCATTACCCCAGAAGCAAACCTTTCTCGATCCGAGGTGAATCGCCGTTCGTTCTTGAAAAACAGCGTAATCGCAGGCGCTGCCGTAACCGCCGGCGCAGGACTCGTCGGCAGCCTGCCCGCTGCTCTAGCTGAAGAGAACCATGGCGGCATCACACGCGGCGATGCCGCGCTGCTTCGCTTTGCAGCAGCTGCTGAAATTCTCGAAACCGATTTCTGGGTCCAGTACAACGAACTCGCCGGTGTGCAGGACGATGAAGTGCCCGGTGGAAGCGGGAACTCGCTCTATACCGCTGCGCTGGCTTCGGTTGACGACGATAATCCGCAGTACATTCACGACAACACGGACGACGAATTCACGCACCAGAATTTTCTAAACGCCTATCTGCAATCCAAGGGCGCAGCGCCTGTGAGCCTTGAGCGGTTTCGCACACTGCCGGGGAGTGAGGCCACTGGGTCCAGCGGCAAGCCGCGGCTCACGAACCTCATGCAGCTTACGCTTGATACCAGTTGGTACACGCGATACCGGAGCGATGACCACAATCCCGATCTCGACCCCAGTTTCATCTTTCCACAAGCCGTTCCCGACTTGGCGAAGGGCCAGCATCCGGCAATTCCGCGCACCGACGCGGATACAACAGATCCGAATTTCTTGCAGTGCATTGCGAACACTGCTCTTTTTCATTTTCCGACCATTGAACAAGGCGGGAATAGCCTGTATCCGTCGATGGCGCAGCGCGCCTCAAGCGTCGAGGTTCTTAGGATTCTGATCAGCATCGGACCAACTGAAACCATGCACTTTCAGACCTGGTCCGATATTGCGGGAGATGCGCCGCAGCTCACAGCTAAGGATCCAGTTAGCGGGCTAACGGTTACTTTCCCGGATCTCAACTCACCACCATTCGGCGGCGAGACTTTTCAGACAAACCTGATCATGCCGGAGCCCTGTCCGTTCATTAGTCGGAAGCTTCCACGCTGTTCGGTGATCAGGCCCACGGAAACCAAGGGAATCGCAATGGGCGTGGTCAAGTTCCTGACCGATATGGGGCTATTTGTCGGCCAATCGCCGGAGTTCTTCCACTTCATGACGGAGTTGGCGCAACAGGCCGACAATGCCCGTCGCGGAGTGAATTAGCGAGTTGGAGTTTGCGTGCGTCTCTCCCCACGCTGCGCTGTGTCTGACAAAGGCACAGCGCGTTTTTTTTTACGAACGAAGTCTCATGGTTGAGTCCCCTGCCGCCGGGGAGACAGCAGGGGCCGATTCCGGTAGGAGGTCTCAACTTCCCTCCCGGTATCACTCATCAATACGGATTCGTGAGATGTGAAGTTCCGCGTCGCGCTTTAGACTTTTACCGGCACAGCGGCTTTGTCTGAATAATACTCATACACCCCGCGCCCGGCCTTTCGTCCCAGACGTCCCTCTTTTACGTATTGCGCCAAAAGCGGTGCCGGACGGTATTTTTCGCCGAGCGTTTGGTGAAGATATTCAAGAATGTGCAGACGAGTGTCGAGACCTACGAGATCGACCAACTCGAACGGGCCCATGGGATGATTCAGTCCCAGCTTGAGTGCTTTATCAATGTCTGCCGCTGAGGCGATCCCTTCCTGGAGCATATAGAACGCCTCGTTGCCGATCATGGCGTTGATGCGGCTGGTAATGAAGCCGGGCGATTCTTTAATGACTACGACTTCCTTGCCCATCCGGCGCCCGACTTCAGATGCGGCAGCGATGGTTTCGTCGTCGGTCTCAGCCGCGCGCACGACTTCGATCAGCTTCATCTTGTGCACGGGATTGAAAAAGTGCATGCCCAGGCATTTATTGGCGCGGTAAGTGACGCCGGCAATTTCCGTCACGCTGAGCGAGGAAGTGTTTGACGCAAGAATCGTTCCCGGGCGGCAGATTTTGTCGAGTAGAGTAAAGATCTCAATCTTAGATTCCATCTCCTCGGGAACGGCTTCAATCACAAGATCGGCTTCGCGCGCAGCCTCATCCACGCTGCCCGCATATTCAAGTCGAGCCGCCGCGGCTTCCGCGTCCGCGGGAGAAACCTTTTTAAGCTCAACAGCTTTGTCGAGATTCGCCCGAATCTCGTCTTCCGCTCGGCGAAGCGAGGCCGGAATCAGGTCCTCGAGGATTGTGTGATATCCGCCCAGCGCCGCCACATGCGCGATGCCGCGCCCCATGATGCCGGCGCCGATGACGGCAATCGTTTTGACCTCGGCCACTACTTCTCCTTTTCAACCTGAACCAGCAGTTCCCGCAATTTTTCGTCGGCTCCGCGCAGGCTGTCCGCCAGGCGCTTGCGCTCGTCGGGTTCCATGCCGTAAAGCGAAGCATGAATGCGCCGCAGCGTGGTATTGATGTCATCAACGTAATTGATAAGACGAATGAGTTCTCCGGTAGCTGCCATAACTAAAGTTTCTCCTGACCTCTGCCGGTCGAAGGTTGATAACACCGGCAAGTTCTTTATTTTCAACTCCCACGCGGATTAAGTAAAGCCGCATAAGAAATGCGAATCAGTGCTATTGATTTCTTTTTCCGTCAATTCATCTAAACCATAATCTAATTGGTGAATGAATGAAGCTGCCCGCAAAGAGTACCTTTTCGCCAGCGATTTTGACCAGACGCTGACGTTCAACGATTCTGGCTATGTCCTTGCCGAACTGGTTGGCATCCCGACCGCGGACTTCGAGCGGAAGTCCACTGGCATGGCGCGATTGAACCTGGTGCAGCAGGGTGCGGAACTTGCCTACCTGCTCTTACACGACCCCGAATTCAAGCGCCGCGTCCGCAAGGAGCACTTGTACGAAGTGGGCAAGCGTATTCGGCTGAAGGAGAATATCGCGCTGCTCTATCAAATCCTGGAGAGCGGGATTCCGGGATATCACTTCGATTTCTATATTCTCTCGGCTGCGCCGGTGGAAATCGTTCAGTCCGCGCTGGAGGGATTGGTACCCAAAAACCATATCTTCGGCACCGAATTCCAGTACAGCGAGGCGGGCGAGATCGAAACCATTACTCGCGCCACCGCTGGCTACGGAAAAGTTTTCGTTCTTGACCAGTTGCAAACCCGCGCGCAAATCGGGCCCGACCACATCGTGTATTGCGGCGACGGCAGTTCCGATGTACACGTGATGCTGCATGCCAACGTACGTGACGGATATACGATCGCCGTATCCGAGGCCAAGCACGTCTCACAAGTTGCGAAAAGGACCGTTCTTAGCACCAGCGCCCTCGCTGTACTAGCCCCAATCCTTGAGGATATCGCCGGATGGAATCGGCTGCGCATTCGCGCCTTCTTCGAATCCTACGGAGTCATGATTCAAGAGTGGGACCGGGTTCGCACCGACTGGCTCACGCTGCGTGCGGCAAGCCCCGCAGAAGCTGAAGCAGCCTCGACCGGCAAATAGCGTCCCCCGGATTTTTGGACCCATCTGAGGAGCCTCGCGCGACCACCACTGGCGTTGTGGTTTTGCCTGTGTACCATGGTACATTGGTACCAATGAGCGAACAATTCTTTGCGGTCGAGCGGGTGCAGACCGGGGTTCGAATCGAGAAGCGACTGCTTAAAGTGTTGAAGGCCTTCGCAGAATACAAAGACCTGACTTTGGGCGATCTGCTCGAAGGAATCGTGCTGCACGCCTTTGAGGGAAAGTGCCCATTCAGCCAGGAATCGCTAGAGCGAATTCGGGAGTTGAAGAAGTTTTACGGGCTGAGACTAGACTCCAGTGCGAGCCATAGGCTGAAAGAGGCGAACCCGCGAAACCGGCAAAAAGGAAAGATCTCGTGACTCAGGTGAACAAGACAGCTCTGCTTAGTCTGCGCTGGACGCTGGGAATCGTTCTATTCATAGAGGCAGCCCTGCTCGCGTTCTCTCGCTCTGAGATCCATTTCGCCGGTCACGCCGGAGTTCATCACTGGGTTCGATTGGCGCTGGCCTGGAGCGAAATGCTGGCGTGCATCCTGCTGCTGGTTCCACGTACCGTCAAAATCGGTGCCAGGCTGCTCCTGATAGTGTTTGCGCTGGCTGCAGTCGTACATATGCTTCACGGTAACTTTCAAATTGGAGGCCTGCTAATTTACGCAGCCGCGGCCTGGGTCATCCTCTCGCAGCCAAGGTACGTCCAAGACTAATATGACTGAAAAAAGCTACATTGACCTCTTCGAGGGCGGGTCAATTCGGCCCGAAGCGTTTCATCACGCGGACCACGTTAAGCTCGCCTTCTGCTATCTCGTCCGATATCCTCCACTCGAGGCTCTTCAGCGATTCTCGACCGCGCTGCAACGCTTCGCACAAGCGCACGGCAAACAGAACCTCTATCACGAAACCATCACCTGGGCGTATCTGCTGTTGATTCACGAACGCATGGCGCGATGCACTGAGTCCACGACTTGGGAAACATTCGCAGCGGCAAACCCCGATCTTTTGACGTGGAAGGAGAGCATCCTGCATCACTACTACTCTCAGTCGACCCTGCGATCTGATTTGGCGAAACGTGTGTTCGTCTTCCCGGACAAACCGGCGCACAGTTCTGTCTGACCGCCCGGCGTGGTCTGAATCCAAACGCTGCCTGTTTTCATCTACCAGCCATGCTTCAAGAATTTCTTTCTTCCGGACCTTTCGAAGATGGGGCGATGCTTCAAATGGCGCCGCATAACGACGCTGCATTGCTTGACGCTTACTCGAACGCCGTGGTTTCTGCTGCGGAAAGAGTAAGTCCTTCGGTTGCCAAAATCGAGGTCACGCAGACCGCCGGCCCTGCGCGCAATGGCGAGCCGCGCGAGCGCCATGGCGGCGGGTCCGGATTTGTGTTCACGCCCGACGGGCTGGTTCTGACCAACAGCCATGTGGTCCACAATGCGTCTCGAATCCGGCTTTCGCTTCCCGACGGCAGGCAGTTTCCGGCCCACCTGATTGGGGAGGATCCGGCAACCGATCTCGCCGTCGTTCGCATTGATGCGCCGAACCTTACCGCCGCGCAGTTGGGCGATTCGCAAAAATTGCGCGTCGGACAATTGGCGATTGCGATCGGCAATCCTTATGGTTTTCAGTACACGGTGACGGCTGGGGTGGTGAGCGCCCTTGGCCGTTCGTTGCGATCCTATTCCGGGCGGATGATTGACGACGTGATCCAGACTGACGCATCTTTAAATCCCGGGAACTCCGGCGGCCCGCTGGTTTCGTCTGATGGAGAAGTTATCGGGGTCAATACTGCGACAATCATGGGTGCGCAAGGACTATGCTTCGCAATCGGCATCAATACCGCAAAATTTGTGGCCAGCCGCCTGCTGCAGCAAGGGCGCATTCGTCGCGCCTATATCGGAGTCGAGGCGCAAACCACACCGTTGCACCGGCGCATAGTTCGCTTCTACGATCTGCCAGAGGAGACTGGCGTGGTGGTGGTCGGCGTCCAGAACGGCAGCCCCGCGCAAAGGGCGGGCTTGCAAGAGGGCGATGTAATCGTCGCGCTTGGCGGAGAACCGATTGCCGGTGTGGATGACCTGCATCGTCTCTTAACCGACGCCAAGGTCGAGGTCAGGAGCTCAATTACCGTGCTGCGGCGCACCGAGCGTCTGGAACTCTCCATCGTGCCGCAGGAAGGCAAAGAGTAGAATTTCTCTAACCCGAGCATGCCCCCTGCCGCGACAGACGTGACATTCTTCCCGATGATGGTGAAGCTCGAGGGCAGAAAGTGTGTTGTAGTCGGAGCGGGGGCGGTCGCCGAAGAGAAGATCGCGGGTCTGTTGCCGTATCTTCCGCGGGTCACGGTCTTGAGTCCGCGAGCCACAAAGAAGATTCAAAAGCTAGCGCGGGCCGGGATCTTAACCTGGAAGCAGCGGCGGTTCGCAGCCAAAGACATCGCTGGAGCGTTTCTGGCGATTGCTGCAACCGACTCGCCTGCGGTCAACGCAGCCGTTTTCCGTGCCTGCACAATGCGTGGCGTACTCTGCAACTCGGTCGATGATCCCCCGAACTGCGATGTTTTCTATCCGGCTATCGTCCGCCGAGGCTCGCTGCAGATTGCGATCTCGACTAACGGCCGCAGTCCCGCGCTGGCGTCGCGTCTGCGGCGTGAGTTAGAGCAGCAATTTGGACCGGAGTGGGCCGACTGGGTCGAGCACATCGGGAACATGCGAAATCAGATTCTTAGTCAACGAATGCCTTCGCGGAAAAGACGCGAGCGACTGCTCGACGTTGCGAGCGTGCCAGCATTCCGGGGATTTATGCGCGATCGGAAGAAAAAGACCGGACACAAACGCCTGAGAAAAAAAGAGGCCGATTCTGAATAGCAGAATTAGCCGCTCTGGGCAGTCCACGCTGCAATAAAACCATCACGACATCAGGCTGAACCAGCTGGCTGTCCATAATCGATTGCGTTGTATCGCGAGCTGACGCTCCCACAAAACTAGCTCAGGTTTTCGAATATTCCGGCGGCGCCCATGCCTCCGCCGACGCACATCGTTACCATGCCATAGCGGCCATTGCGGCGCTTGAGTTCGCGAATGACGGTTGCCGTTAACTTTGCGCCGGTACAGCCGAGGGGATGGCCAAGAGCGATTGCTCCGCCGTTCGGATTCACTCGGGCGGAATCCAGCCCGGCTTCCTGGATCACAGCCAGCGACTGCGCGGCGAACGCTTCGTTCAATTCGATAACATCAACATCCGAAAGCTTGAGGCCGGCGAGCTTGAGTGCCTTGGGAATCGCAAACACCGGTCCGATCCCCATCTCTTCCGGCTTATAGCCGGCTGTCGCGAAAGACACATAACGCACCAGCGGCTTAATCCCGAGCCGTTGGGCGCGCTCGGCAGACATCACAATAGCAGCGGCAGCGCCATCGGAGACCTGCGAAGAGTTTCCCGCAGTCACAGTTCCTTTGACGTGAAATGCCGGACGAAGAGCAAGCAGAGCTTCGAGGGAAGTGTCCGCGCGCGGGCCTTCGTCGGTGGTGAAAGTTATTTCCTGCCGCTTGGGTTTCGAACCGTTAGGAACGGTGAAGACCACCGGCACAAGAACGGTTTCGTCGGCGAAATTTCCCGCCTGAATTGCCGCCAGGGCTTTTTGATGGCTGCGCAATGCGAAATCATCCGCGGCTTCGCGGGTGATTCCGTATCGCTGCGCGACGCGCTCGGCGGTCAAGCCCATCGAGAGGTAGGCATCAGGGTAGTGGTCCACCAGCCAGGGGTTAGGAGAAATCTTGTGGCCGCCCATGGGAACCAGGGACATGGATTCTGTTCCCCCCGCGATAATCGTCTCCGCTGCGCCGCTGCCAATCCGTTCTGCGGCCATTGCGATCGCCTGCAAGCCTGACGAGCAGAAACGGTTGATGGTCATCGCCGACACTTCTACGGGAAGCCCCGCACGCAGGGAGGCGATGCGAGCGACATTCATTCCTTGCTCGGCTTCGGGCATGGCGCAGCCGAGAATCACGTCTTCGATTTCTTTCGGATCGAGTTGCGGCACGCGCGCCAGCGCGCCTTTGATGGCCACGGCTGCGAGTTCGTCCGGGCGGCTGGATCGCAATGTGCCTTTATGAGCCCGACCAATCGGCGTTCGAACCGACGAAACCAGCACCACTTCGCGCATGAGACCCTCCAACCATTACTATTATGAACCGGGTGACCGCGGCAGTCGAAAGCTGGCGTTCGGATTGGAGTTCTTGATGAGTCGCATTCATAAGGTGGCGATCCTCGGGGCCGGCACAATGGGGTCACGAATTGCCGCTCATTTTGCCAACGCTGGCGTGCCTAGCTATTTGCTGGACATCGTTCCCACCGATGGAGGACCTTCCTCGCGCAATAAGATCGCCGCTGCCGGCTTGGAATCTGCGATCAAAGCCAAACCTGCTGCATTTCTTGAGAGCTCGCTTGCGCGAATGGTCACGGTTGGCAATTTCGAAGACGATTTGAAGAAGCTGGGCGAGGTGGACTGGATCATTGAAGCCGTCGTCGAAAATTTAGATATCAAGCGGGGCCTGCTGAAGAAAGTCGAAGCGGTCCGCCGCCCAGGGACGATTATCACCACCAACACCAGCGGCCTGCCGGTCGCGAGCATTGCCGAGGGGTTTTCTGAAGATTTTCGCCGCTGCTGGTTCGGCACACATTTTTTCAATCCCCCGCGCTACATGCGGCTGCTGGAGATCATCCCTACTCCGGACTCCGACCGAACCCTGATGGACGAAGTGGCCAGTTTTTCCGACGTTCAGCTCGGTAAAGGTGTTGTTTTTGCCAAGGACACACCAAACTTCATTGCTAATCGTATTGGCACGTTCTCCGTGCTGAACGTGATGCGATTGATGCAGGAGCTTGAGTTCACGATCGAGGAAGTGGACGCACTGACTGGTCTAGCGGTCGGATGGCCGAGGTCGGCGACCTTTCGGACGATTGATCTGGTTGGGCTCGACATTCTAGGGCACGTTGTCAGCAACATGGAGAAGACTCAGGAACGCTCCACACTTCCGCCGTTTTTCAAAGAGATGCTGACGCGCAAATGGCTGGGAGATAAAACTAAAGGTGGCTTCTACAAGAAAATTAAAGGCAAGGACGGCGAAGAAGCACGTCTTGCCTTGGATTGGAAGACGCTCGATTATCGTCCGCAGCAGAAGCCCAAATTTGCTGTGCTCGAAATGGCGAAAAATGTGGAAGACATCGGACCACGGTTGCGGATGCTGCTGGGGTTCGATGGAAAGCCCGTAAAAACAGAAGATAACGCCGGTGCATTCTTGTGGAGGGCGCTTTGTGATTTATGGAACTACTCGGCTGATCGGGTTCCGGAGATTGCGGATTCAATAGTTGAAATTGATCGCGCCATGCGGCTCGGGTTTAACTGGGAATTGGGGCCGTTTGAATTGTGGGATGCGGCGGGAGTGGAAGCAACCGTCGAACGGATGAGAAAAGAAGGACGCCCGGTTGCAGCTAACGTCGAAAAATTGCTTGGGTCGGGAAAAAAGTCATGGTACACCGAAAATGCCAAGACTTCTTCTGGGCGGGCGTACTGGCAAATGTCTACCGAAGAATATGCACCCACAGAAGTTCCGTCGGGCGTGTGGTCGGTCAGCGTAGCTAAGAAATCCCACGGCGTGGTGAAGAAGAATTCCGGGGCTTCGCTGGTTGACCTAGGGGATGGGGTCGGCTGCATCGAGTTTCACTCCAAGATGAATTCGCTGGGAGCTGACATCGTTTCACTGATTACGCAGACGCTGAAGCCGCAAGGCCCTGGTGCCGACTTCGATGCTTTCGTAATGACCAACGACACGGCAAATTTTTCCGTGGGCGCGAACCTGATGCTGCTGCTGATGTCAGTGCAAGAAGAAGAATGGGACGAAGTTGACCTTGCCATCCGGCAGTTCCAGGGAATGACTCAGGCGATAAAGTTTTCGGCCAAGCCGGTGGTCGTCGCTCCATTCGGTATGACATTGGGTGGTGGGGCGGAGATCACGTTACACGCACCTGCGCGTCAACCACACGCAGAACTCTACATCGGACTGGTCGAAGTCGGAGTCGGATTGCTCCCTGGCGGCGGTGGCTGTAAAGAGATGCTGCTGCGCGCGGTGGATGAGGCGACGGCGCTTCATGGCAAGGGCGGGATTGCTCAATCGGTTGAGCTGATGGAAGCGATGAAAAAAGCCTTCGAAACCATTGCTACAGCTAAGGTTGCAACTTCGGCCTACGAAGCCCGCGGACTCGGTTTTCTATCGAGCGGCGATGGCATCACCATGAACCGCGAGCGAGTTCTGGCCGACGCGAAAGCGCGCGCGCTGGAACTTTTGCGTGCGGGTTACGAGCCACCGGTGCCGCGCATTGATATTCCGGCACCAGGTGAAGACACTCTCGCGGCACTCAAGATGGGGATTCATCTGATGCGGCAGGGGGATTTCATCACCGACTACGAGGTGAAACTCGGTCACAAGATCGCGGAAGTACTTAGCGGAGGCAACCTGACGCCCGGTACGCCAATCAGCGAGGAATATATGCTCGACCTTGAGCGCGAAGGTTTCAAGTCGCTTTGCGGCGAAAAGAAGACGCAGGAGAGAATTCAGTACACATTGAAAACCGGAAAGAGTTTGAGAAATTGATCCATGCCTGTCTTTGCCTTCCAACTCTAAAGACAAGAGCGACAAACGCCGTCCAGAGAGCGTTTGCCGCTTCAAGTAACCCTCACATCAGAGTTCTAGTGCCGATCTCCGTCGTGATCGCGATCTCCGTCGCGGTCCCAATCATAGTTGCGGTCCCAGTCGCGGTCGGTACGCCACTGTTGAGTGTGCGGATCATACCAGGCATGGGTTTCGCTGTAGCAACGGTCCCAGGTTTGGTTGAGGCGCGCGCGAGCATTTTGCGCCTCAGGACTGCGGCGTCCGTGCTCCCGGGCCTCGTGCTGATATTTGTCCTGGGCCTTTTCAACTGCCCGCTGGCATCGAGCGCGACCGTGGTCGTCATCGGCGCGCGCAGCAGGCATAGCTGCCACCATCATGGTTGCTCCAAGGGCTACGGACGCGAGTGCATGCGAGAGCTTGAACTTTTTCATGATTAACGGTTCCTCCTCAGTTTGGAATCAGAACTGAGATTAGGGCCGCTGGGTGTGGGTTGCACGGGCCGCTTCGCCCTAGATTGTTCCTACCGGATTTTTTCTGCGAACATGGGGAGGCCGTCGTGCCCTGTTATTTGCCCTTGATATCCTCTCGCTTTTTTGCGGCATCCAGCGGACGGACAGGCTCAGTCATGCGCACCGGGTCGAGGATTTCTTTAATCTCCTGCTCACTCAGGAGCTTTTTTTCGCGGGCGATTTCGATGATCGACCGGCCGGTCGCCACTGCTTCTTTAGCGATGTCCGCAGCCTTTGCGTATCCGATATATGGATTCAGGGCAGTGGCCAGCGACACGGTTGCTTGCACATAGAAGTTGCAGCGCTGTTCGTTGGCTGTGATTCCGGAAATGCATTTGTCCGTAAGTTGGCGAATCATGTTGGTCAGGGTCGTTATGGACTGCATGACGCTATATGCCATGGTCGGCATCATGACGTTGAGTTCGAGTTGCCCGGCCTGCACCGCCATCGCCACCGCAAGATCGTTTCCGATAACTTGAAACGAAACCATAGCCGCCAATTCAGGGATTACCGGATTGATCTTGCCCGGCATGATCGAGGAGCCAGGCTGAAGCGCGGGCAAATTAATTTCTGCAAATCCGGTGTTCGGCCCGGAGGAGAGCAGGCGCAGGTCATTGGAAATACGAATGACCTCAAGCGCCAAGTTGCGCAGCGCCGACGATACCGCCGCCATGGCAAGATTTGATTGCATGGCATAGCGCATGTCATCAACGGGAACCAGCTTTTGCCCGGAGATGCGCGCCAAATTGCGTATGGCGCGTTCGCGGTAATCAGGATGAGTGTTGATTCCCGTGCCGACGGCCGAGCCGCCCAGGCCGAGTTCCCGCAGCAGTTCAGCACTGGAACGGATCGCTGTTTCAGCGCGAGCTATCGCTCCAGCGTACGCCGCAAACTCCTGCCCAAGACGCATGGGAACGGCGTCCTGCATGTGAGTGCGGCCTGACTTCAGAACGGAGTGAAATTCTTTGCCCTTCTGCTCGCATGCGGCGACGAGTGAGTCGAGAACGGGATATAACATGTCGAGTTCAAGTAGCGTGGCCAGCCGCATACCCGTCGGAAAAACATCGTTGGTGCTTTGTCCGTAATTCACGTGGTCATTGGGATGGACTTTCGAATAATCGCCGAGCGTACCTCCCAGGATTTCGACCGCCCGATTCGCGATCACTTCATTGGTGTTCATGTGGAAGCTGACACCGGCTCCGGCCTGGAAAACGTCAACCACGAATTCCTTGTTCCACTTACCCTGCTGAACCTCACGGGCGGCTTGAATGATGGCGATTGCAATCTTGTCATCCACCAGGCCGAGCTCGCGGTTAGCTTCCGCCGCGGCCTCCTTAACCATTCCAAAAGCACGAATCAAAGTGGGATGAGCGCGCATTCCAGAAATCGGATAGTTTTCAACTGCGCGCGCGGTCTGGATCCCGTAGTAAACGTGTGCGGGAATCTCTTTCGGGCCAATCGAATCTTTCTCGGAGCGGGTGGCGGACTGCGTCAAAGCTGACATGGCATCTCCATGAAATTATAGCAATCAGTGCGCTGCAGAGCTTTTCGGATGCGGGTTACGATGGCCCGGTCATTTTCGTCGTGCTAAACTTTCATCTCTCGAAACAGGGTTCCATTGCAGGATCGAACTTGCCCGTTATCAAGCACATTCCAGACACTCTGCCCAAGCCTCAGCTCGACGGCCGCAGTAATATGCGTGCCGATGTGATTGTCATCGGGGCAGGTCCGACTGGTCTGGCATGCGCCATCGACGCCCAGCGCGCGGGCTTCGAGGTGATCGGCATCGACAAAGGCTGTCTGGTGAATTCGATCTTTAACTACCCGGCCAACATGATCTTTTTCACTACGCCGGAACTGCTGGAGATTGGAGACCTGCCATTCAGCAGCGCCAATCCCAAGCCGAACCGGTTGGAGGCGCTGGAGTACTACCGCAAGGCCTCAGAGCATTACAAACTCGATATCCGTCAGTATCAACGAGTTGAAACCGTAATGGGCCAGGATAACAATTTTCACATAACCACCTGTGATCGGCTGGGCCGTGTCTTCGACTACGCTTGCCGCAAGGTAATCGTGGCCACAGGGTATTACGACCGCGCCAATCTCCTGCGAGTCCCCGGTGAGGACCTGCCCAAGGTACTACACTATTATCGCGAGCCCCACCCTTACTACGACAACGACGTCATAGTTATAGGAGGCAAGAACTCCGCTGCGATTTCAGCCCTGGATCTCTGGCGCCATGGAGCGCGCGTGACATTGGTGCATCGGGGGTCGAAGATGCATACCCACGTGAAGTACTGGATTCTTCCGGACATTGAAAACCGTATCAAGAATGGCAAAATCAGTGCCTATTTCAACAGCAGCGTGGTCGAGATCACCCCCAGCGATGTCCTGCTGAATACGCCGGAAGGCGAGATCCGGGTGAAGAATGACTTTGTGTTTGCTCTGACCGGCTACCATCCGGACTATGAGTTCCTGCGCTCGATTGGGATTGAGCTTTCCTCGGAACAATGCCGTCCCGTATGCGATCCCATTACCCTGGAGAGTAATGTTCCCGGGGTTTATGTGGCTGGCGTGATCGTCGCAGGATCACGGACGAATGAGATATTCATCGAAAACGGCCGGTTCCACGGCCAGCAAATCGCGAGCCACCTGAGGCAGGTTCTCGGCAGATAGGCCTTTAAATCGTCACAATTTCGTTAGGCGTGAGTATCGCCCGTCTGCAGCGGGCGGACTAGGCGTGAAATAGAAGACCCCGGGATTTCTCCCGGGGTCAGCAGAAAGGGGGAACAACGTTAGCAACTACGAGATGAAGCGACGACGAACTAAGCCGGCGATGCCGACCAGTCCGGTTCCCAGCATGCCCAACGTGCCGGGCTCAGGAACTGCCGGCGGGCCATTCGGACCTCCGGTCACTGCAAAGCCAGTCAAAGCGCAACCGTTACCCTGCGCTGCAACCACGCAAAGGTGAATTCCGAAGCCGGTCAACTGGCTGATCGTGACATTCGAAATCGTGAAGCTGAATGTCGAGGACTGGGTGGCATTGGTCTTTATCGTTTCGCGATAATTGAATGCGAAACTGCCAACGCTGGTCCCGGTCTGGAAGAGGTGAGGAGTGCCCACGCTGAAGTTTCCAATCGAACTGGAATTCAAAGTTGCCGTGGTATTCACGAAAATGTCGCCGCCGCTCAGTTTCACACCGAAACCGGCGTTCATCACGATGGTGACGTCAACGTTGCTGCCATTTTGGCTCAATTCGACTGTGCCATAAGGGCCCGCCACGTTCAGATTGCTTTGAGTGAGATCCATGCAGGTATCGCCTGCCGGACAGGTGGTAGCCATCGCCGCAGGCGCAATCGCCAAGGCACCAATTACCGCCAACGCTAGAACCGAGAGTTTTAGACTTCTGAATCGCACGACATCCCCCTTAGTGGGCATTATTTTGGTACTGCAGTAACGCATTACTAATGGCACGAACCGTGCCACTCACGGTGCAAAAATGCCAAAAGCAAGGTACTTTAGAAACAACAACTTACATGGAGTAATAGCATCCCATTGCACCCTGAAACCTACGAAGTTGCAAATTCCTGCACATTTTATGCTCCCAGCTTCGTTGATCCCCTATGACTCGGCATCGAGGACACGATCAATCTTGGCGGCCATAATGAAATCGCTCTCGGTCAGACCATCGATCTTGTGGGTCCAAAGGGTGACCTCGGCCTTGCCCCAGGCTAACGAGATGTCAGGATGGTGACCTTGTTCCTCAGCTACTTCCCCCACCCGATTAACGAAAGCCAGCGCCTGTTTGAAGTCCGGAAAAGTGAAGCTTCTGGTGATGTGGTGCTCGTTGACCACCTTCCAATGCGCCCAGTCCGGCAATTGCTTGTGTATTTCAGCCAGTTCCTTGCCCTTTAGCGGAGGTACGCCACCGCGGCAGGGAACACAGGTTTTTTCGCTAAGGTCAGGCATGAAAGTCCTCGGGCCGGACAGCGATCAAAAGGGGATATCCTCGTCGCTGATTGGAGAGGACCCGACCGCAGCGGGCTCGGGTTCCGGAGTGCGCTGGTCGAAATTATTGTTGCCTGCCGAAGCTCCACGTGAAAATCCGCCGGATTCTCCCCCGCTCTCGCTACGTCCGCCGAGAAGCACCAGGTCGTTGGCAACAACTTCGGTCATGTACTTCTTCTGGTTGGTCTGCTTGTCTTCCCACGAACGGGTTTGCAGCCGGCCTTCGATGTAAACTTTTCCGCCCTTTTTCAGGTACTCGCCGGCGATCTCAGCCAGACGCTGCCAGAGAACAACGTTGTGCCATTCGGTGCGATCCTGCCACTGTCCGTCTTTGTCTTTGTAGCGCTCGTTTGTGGCAAGTGTGAGCTTGGCCACCGGCGTGCCTTGCGGAGTGTATTTGACCTCGGGGTCTTTGCCCAGATTGCCGATGAGAATAACCTTGTTGACGCTTTTTCCTGCCATGGTAGCTCCTTGAATCAATGGCCAGTGGTCAGTGATCGATTTGAAGTTTCGACAAATATATCAGCTTTGATTCGAGGCAGAACAGGAATCCGCGTGAGCGTTTCCGAAACGGGAAAAGACGGGTTCCTTTCCAGGTGGGCGGTATAAGACCCTGGGAGGTTTTGTCAGTGCAGTTCAGAGCTGCTGCTTCACGGATGCAAACGTCATTTCTTCCGCTTGGCTGCCCGTACGTCTTTTCCAGTCGAAAAACAAGCCGGCGTAGGTTTCAGTGATGTAATCCTCCCGGCGAAGATTCAGTTGGCTCGCTACTGAGTCGATCCAGTCCGGCGGGCCCTCGATTTCGCCGAAATTTCCAATCGGCGTCTCGTCTATTACCACGTGGCCGTGTTCGCCTTTCCATTCTGCGCGAAATTTTTCATAACGGAATGAAGGTTCGAACTGAACGGCCCTCAAGATGGCTTCCATCTTCTCCCCATCCTCGACCTGCGTCTCAGTCTCGATGCGAGACTTGTGCGGCCCACCGTCGTTCTTGGTTTTGGCCTTGTGAGTCAGGACCCAGGTTTCTCCGTATTGACGGAGACGCAGGATTTCGCCGCGGGCCCGGAGGGGGCATCCTGGAAGATCGAAAAGAGCGTTCATCTCGTGCGTGCGAGGAGTGATCTCTTTGAGTCCGAGCTGGCGCAGGGCCGCGACGAGTAAAGCAACATCCGTAATCCGAAATTTGATTTCGACTTCAGCGGGCATGGAAAGAGTATAGAAGCAGGTGTCCTTACGAAGGTTTGATGGACTACCAGAATTCAGGTCTCAAGGTCTTCAAAGCTTGGGTGAGGGTCAAATGATTGTCACAAAGATCGTATGTTGGATACTCCGAAAACTTGTTATCCAGGCAAACATTTAAATCTCAACTAAAGGTCGGCAGCTTCACCAGATCGCCTTCCGGCACCGATTCCAGCGGCTGTCCAGCCTTTCGCCATGCGGTCAAGCCACCGGCGATGACGTAGGCGCGAAAGCCCTGTTGCCTGAGTAACAGCGCCACCCGGGCGCTGGTAGCTTCGCGTGCTCAAGTGCAATAGACATAAATGTCTTTATCCTTGGGGAAGTTCTTGAGTTCTTCGGAGAGCCGGTTAGGTTCTAGCCGAATGGAACCAGCAATTCGTGCTGCGCCCGATTCATAATATCCATGGCTGCGGACGTCCACCACCACGATGTCTCTCTCGTCAGTGAGCATGCGGTGGGCAAGTTCTGTGACTGCAATTCGCGGCACAATGTCAGATATTTTGTAACGGCGATACTGCACGATTCGATATCCGATGAAGGCCAGCACGGCAACCAAGATTACTTCAGCCAGAACGTGACTCGCGCTCTGAATACCGCGGGTGATCTTGACCACGAAGTCCCTGAATAGATAACCAACTACCGTATAGGTGGCCGCGTATAGGAAAGCCCCGGCGAAATCCAGACGGATGAACTGGCCAAGCTTCATCTTCATGCTACCCGCCAGCGGCGGCGCCATAGTATTAATGCCGGGCACGAATTTGGCGAAGAGCAGCGTCAATTTGCCACGTTTATAAAAAGCCTCGGCCGAGCGAAGAATGCAGGTTTCGGGATTCAGCGACAACCGGCAGAGTACGCTAAGCAATGCCCATCCCATGTAGCGGCCGAGGAAAAAAAGCAGGGTATCGCCGAGCATCATCGCGAGGACCGCGAAGGCAATGGCAACCGGCGCGCTCAAGATATGGGCCCCGGAAGCTGCACCGGCCGCCACCAGAGCCAGGGCCGCGGGCGCCGGAAGTCCGCAAGCTTCAGCCAGAACAAACAAGAACACCAGTAGATAGCCGTGGTGCCAAACTGCCCCGAGAAGATTGTTCATGGCAAATTACAGAGTACATGAAAAAGGCGGCCGCAGCCGCCTCTTGGAATCAACTCCTGGTCGCCAATTACATTGCCGATTTGGATGCTTTCATCATTTTCACGCTCATAACGTGAATTGAATCCTTGTCTGCATAAACGTGCGCGCTGACCGAAACATGATGACCAACATGGTCTTTCAAGGTTTCAGGATTCATGACGTCCCAGCTCTTCTGGTCGGCGTCATTGACGAAGGTAATCTTGTCGCCGGCCTGCTTGACTGTGCCTTTAAGGGTTTTGAGAGGAGCTTTCGCCTCTTTACCCATGCTCATGCCTGAATCGCATTTCTTCATGCTGTCTTGTGCAACCGCTGCGACGCTGAACGCGACGCAGGCCGCCAGTGTGAGGATCAACAGCTTTTTCATGCGCAATCTCCTGTTTTAGTTGGGTTACCGGGGAACCGAACCCACTGATTGTACGAACTAACCCGGCGGTTGGATGCATGGATCGCACAAATGTTACAACCTCTGCGCAACTATTTTTATTGCCCACCATCATTCGAGCCGCCACGGTGAACGCTCAGGCCACTGTCTCATTCTGGCTATCGCCCAGGCGGTGGACTTGTCCGTGTGACAACTGGTGCAGGGATTAGGAATCTTGTATTTGTCGGTCATCGCAGGCGAGATGAATCGGAAGGTGTGTGCGTGGACAAATGCACCGGGTACTCCTTCAGTCTCAATTAGCGGCATGTGACACGCCACGCATTGGCTGCCGGCACTGCCGTCTTTGTGGTGGGTATGCTCAGCGAGGGTTGCGGTTCGTGGGCCGTTTGGCGATCCGGCGCTATGGCAGTCGAGGCAAATCTGGCCGGCCGGCTTTCTGAGTTGCGCGTAATTGCCCGTGCCGTGAACATCGTGGCATGAAAAGCAGGTTATTCCGTGCCGATACATGACGCTCTCCGCAAAATCATTGCCTTGCATTCGATTCTTGTGCGCAGTGCAATCAGGGAAGAATAAGAAGTTGGTTTGCCCCAGAGTGCAGTCTTCAAGTTGCCAGAAATCCTGAAGGCGCGAACCCACCTGGTAACCGACAGGCCAATCGTAATATTTCCCTTCGATCGGAACGGTTCGCGGACGCCCTTGTGAATGGCACTGGATGCACGTGTCGTTGGCGGCGACTGAATCCATCTGCGCCGGACTGATGATGTTGACCCCAGTGGGATGCGCTACGTGCCGGCTACCGGGTCCATGACACCGCTCGCAGCCGACATTCCACTCGGCGACCTGCTTGGTGTGAATGTCATACCCGACCGAGTGGCAGCCATCACACGTGGGGCCGGTAGGGCGTTGCATGTTGTCGGCCGGATAATATTGCCCCCACCAGTCGGCGCCAGTGGGAGGAACGAAATATTTCAACCACTGATGAGTGCTGATGTCCCGCTGCACCGGAAGAGGGAAGTAGTCGTCGCCGACTTTGGTGAAGTAGCGCTGCTTCCAGATGCTGCCGTACACAAAGGCGACCTGGTTCACATCGATTTTGGCAACGTTGTTGTGCGCCAGGTCTGCGACAATCGCGTCGGGGCGAGCCTTCGGATCGCGCACGACATTCGCCATTGGCGTTTTCTTCCAGCGGGCATAAATTTCTGCATGGCATTTTTCGCATGCCTGGGAACCGACGTAGGTCGCTGAAGAGATCTCCGCTGACTGCTGATTGCGTTCCCTGCTGGTGAGGAGGCTTAGGCTACGGATGAATAGTGCCAATTTCCAACTGTCATCTGAACTCGCGTTATGCCGATTGCCCCAGGCAGGCATGCCTGTAAGTTGGACGCCGTTTTCAATGATGTAGTGAATTTGACCGTCGGTCAGAAGCTGTGTCTTCTCGGACCGCAGATCTGGAACGCGTGGGTAAAGGCCCGCGCCGACATCCGTTCTGCCGCTGCCGTCAACGCCGTGGCAGTTCGCGCAGCGAGTGAGAAAGAGCTCGCGGCCTTCATCCAGGACTTCAGGCGAAGGAGGCATCGGGTTCTTGGCGCCACGCTCTCGGCGAGGGATGGAGATGTTACGAACGGCGCGGGCGATCGTGGCTTCAAAGTGAGAAGGTTCAGAACTCGCACGGAAGCCGCGCTGAATGACGAAACCCAGACCTAAGGCCGCTACGGCGGCGATAACGAATATGGTCAGCCCTACAATCTTCCAAGGTCTCATGGTCAGGACTCGGACACCACGGGCGGCGCCAATTTTATTTTTCGCGGGCGACCACAAACTCCGGCGCCCAAAGCAAAGCGCGTTTTATCTCGGAGTCGGGAAAGGTACAGATCGCTTTGCGGGCAGACTCCGCGTACTGGGCGGCGCAATCATGCGCAGCGTCGAGCGAATTGTAGCGGGTGAGAATATCGAGAACGTCGGCGTGCGTAACTCCATTGAAGGCCCGCTGGTCGACCACGGTAGCTATTTTCAGCTTCTCTTCCGGCGAGCAGCGCTCCAGTGCGTGAATGACGGCCATGGTTACTTTGCCTTCGCGCAAGTCACTGGCCACCGGTTTGCCGAGGACGCTCTCTGAAGCGGTGAGGTCGAGCACATCGTCCACGATTTGAAAGGCCATGCCGAGGTCGCGGCCGTAGCGGGCAACCTGGTCTTCCTGCTCGGGAGTTGCGCCCCCAAGTATGGCGCCCATGCGCATACAGACCGAAAACAGGCAGGCGGTTTTGCGGTAGATGAGGTCGAAGTGTTCGTCGAGCGAGATGAGCTTGCCCAGCTTTTCCATCTGCAGCAGTTCGCCCTCGACCATCTGCTGCGTAAGCTCGATAAGCGAATCGAGGACGCGAAAGTTGCGTTCCTGAACCGCGACTTTGAAAGCCTGCATGTAAAGCCAGTCGCCGGCCAACACGCATTTTGAATTCCCCCACTGCGTGTTGGCGGCTGGACGGCCGCGGCGGGTTTTCGCTTCGTCAATGATGTCGTCGTGAACGAGTGTGGCAGTGTGAATTATTTCGACCACGGCGCCAAGTTTGATTGCGCCCCGCCCGTCATAATTGAACAGCTTGGATGAAAGCAGCAACAGTGCAGGACGAAGACGCTTGCCCCCGCCTCCGCGAAGGTATTCGCCGATCTCGGTGATGGCGGACACGCCGGAAACGGTGTCGCGGCCGAACTCGCGCTCGATGGCGGCGAGGTCGTCGCGCAGCAGTTCGAAGACTTCGGCTCCGTTAATGGCGGCTGTGCTCACAGTTGGTTAAACCATTTCACCACAGAGACTCAGAGTCACAGAGAAGAATGTCATTAATCTTTTGATTCACCAGCTCACAGCTTTCCGTCGATCAAGTTCCTCGAACCGTTTTTCTCAGTGGCTCTGTGTCTCTGTGGTGAATCCATCCTTCAATGAATCAGTTCGAACGATAATTCGTGAACTGCATATCAATTCCAAAATCCTGCTGCTTCAAAAGGGCAATCACCTCTTGCAATGAATCGCGGTCTTTGCCGCTGACGCGCACCAGATCGCCCTGGATTGAAGCCTGAACTTTCTTCTTGGAATTCTTGACTAGCTGGACGATGGCTTTGGCCTTCTCCATGGGGATGCCTTGTTGCAGGGTGATCTTCTGCTTGGCCGTCGCGCCCAGAGCAGATTCGACCGGCGCATAGGTCAGCCCCTTCAGGGATATGCCGCGCTTGACCAGTTTGGCCTGGAGGATGTCATTGACGGCTTTCAGTTTATATTCGTCCGCGGAGTGGAGGACGATGGCATTGTCCTTGGCTTCGAGGGTGATGCTCGACTTTGAATCTTTCAAGTCGAAGCGCGTGGTGATTTCCTTCATCGCCTGTTGAATGGCGTTTGAGACTTCCTGCATGTCGATCTTGCTGACGATGTCAAATGTGTTCTCTGGCATGACTTAATAGATTAACGTAGTTTCGGGTTTGATTCCCGGCGTCGAAAACCTACGAGACTGCCGAGAAATGCGAGTCAAAACCTTTACCACAGAGGACACGGAGGAACACGGAGGTTTTTGATTCCACAATTACTCGGTGAACCTCAGTGCCCTCTGTGGTTAAAGGCTTTCGTCTGGAGCTTAAATCGTGGGTTCAGGGAGGCGAAAGAAGCGGCCGAAATTCGCGCTGGTTTGGGCGCCTATTTCTTCGGTGGACACGCCTCGCAATTCCCCGATCTGACGAGCGACTTCTTTCACGTAAGCGGGTTCGTTGCGTTGTCCGCGGTGGGGGACTGGAGCGAGAAATGGTGAGTCGGTTTCAATCAGCATGCGATCGAGCGGGACTTGAGTGACTGAGTCGCGTATTTGCTGAGCTTTGGGAAAGGTGACGTTTCCGGCGAAGGAAATCATGAAGCCCATGTCCAGAGCACGTTTTGCATGCAGCCAGGTGCTGGTGAAGCAGTGCAGGACTCCGCCGAGGCCGGAGGGCTTCCAGTGCTGCTCGATGAGACCGAGGCAGTCTTCCCAGGCGGTGTCACTGTCGTCTGACGGTCTGCAATGAATGACGAGGGGCAGCTTTGCGGGCCGGGCGATTTCCATTTGCTGAATGAAAACGCGCTGCTGAATGTCGCGGGGAGAGTGATCGTAATAGTAGTCGAGACCGATCTCTCCCCATGCGATGACTTTGGGATTGCGCGCGAGTTGCTCTAATTGAGCGAAGTCAGAATCTTTCGCTAGCTGGGCTTCGTGGGGATGAATGCCGACCGTGGCGTAAACAGAATCGTGTTGCTCGGCTATCCTTACTGCGCAATCGAGGGTGCCGGGGCCGTCTCCGGTGCCAATCGCAAGCAGGTTCGTGACACCGGCCTCGCGAGCACGGGCAATCACCTGTTCCCGATCAGAGTCGAAGCGGGGGCCATCAAGGTGGCAATGGGAGTCGATGAACATCGGCACGGATTGTGTGGGGCGGACATTCTTGTCCGCCGCTTTTGAATTTTGAAGCGCGGACCAATTAAATCAAAACCAAAGTCAAGAGCGTCGGACAAGAATGTCCGACCCACACGGCCTATTTCAGCCTCGCCCCCAACGGCACGTCTTCCAGAAAGCTTGCCAGTATCGGCTTCCCCCCCTCGAGTGAAGCTGCCAGAAGCATGCCATTCGATTCAAGTCCACGCATTTTTCGCGGAGCAAGGTTGGCTACGATAACGATCTTGCGGCCGATCAGAGCTTCGGGCGCATAGGCTTCGGCGATTCCTGCGAGAATCTGCCGGGTCTCAGTTCCGAGATCAACTTCGAGGCGGAGCAGTTTGTCGGCACCTTTAACTTTTTCTGCGACTCTAATTTGGGCGACACGCAGTTCGATCTTCGTAAAGTCGTCAATCGTAATTTTTCCGTCGGCACTCGGCGGTGCAGTCGCGGGCTCGTTAAGGGGAGACGAGCCTTGCGAGGCAGGGGGAGCGTCTATGTTGCCGGGCGAGGGCGCCCGGCGCTCCACGTCTCCTGTTTGTGCTTCGGTTGCACGCGGAGGGTTATCTGCTTCCGAGGCTTCGACCGCCGATGTTCGCCCCTGATCTTCCATCTGCTGCATCCTCTCGACGGCGCTCTTATCGGCGCGGGGAAACACAGGCTCGACTTTGCCCAGCCTCGTTCCCAGTTGGAGTTGCCCCCAGCGCAAGTCGGCGAGCGAAAGTTTTGTGATATCGCCCAAGCCCATTTGTGACCAAATCTTCGCCGTCGCCTGCGGCATCACGGGATGCGCGAGCGCGGTAACGATTCGGAGAGCTTCGGCCGAAGTGTAGAGCACAGTCGCAAGTCGAGCGCGGTTGGACTCATCCTGTTTTTCGGCCAGCGCCCACGGTTCGTTCTCCACGATGTACTTGTCCACGGCCGCGACCAGCGCCCAGGCCATTTCGAGAGCGCGCGAAAATTGATACTGATCGAATAACTCGTTAAATTCTTTTATCGTGTGCTTCGCAAGAGCGGCCACTAGATCCTCGGCCCCAGTGTGTGCCGCTGTATGCGAGGGATACGGAACCTCGCCTTTGAAGTAGCGGCTGATCATGGCCAGAGTGCGGCTGGCGAGATTGCCGAGACCGTTGGCAAGATCAGAGTTGTAGCGCTGCACCAGCGCGTCAAAAGAGAATGACCCGTCATGGCCGAACACAATTTCACGCAGTAGGAAGTAGCGCAAGGCGTCGGCGCCGAGAACATCGAGAATGGTCTCGGTGCGGACGATGTTGCCGCGCGTCTTTGACATCTTGCTTTCTTCGAACAGCAACCATCCGTGCGCAATGATTGCCTTTGGCAAGGGCAGGCGAGCGGCCATCAGGAATGCCGGCCAATACACGCAATGGAAGCGCACGATCTCTTTGCCGATCATGTGCACATCGGCAGGCCAATACTTTTCGAATTTGCTAGCGTCTGATGATCCGTAGCCAATCGCGGTGATGTAGTTGGCCAGCGCGTCAAGCCAGACGTAAATTACGTGCTTGGGATCATCAGGAACGGGAATGCCCCAGGAAAAAGTCGAACGGCTAATCGACAGATCGCGTAAGCCTGAGCGCACAAAGGCGATCACTTCATTGCGGCGAGTTTCGGGACGGATGAAATCCGGATTGTTGGTATACAGGTCGAGCAGCGGCTCAGCAAACGCCGAGAGCTTGAAGAAATAATTTTCTTCTTTCACGGTCTCGGTGGGACGACCGCACTCCGGGCAGGGTTCACCCGGTCCGACTTCCACGTACATTTCGTCGAAAACGCAATATTGGCCGGTGTAGCTGCCTTTGTAGATGTATCCGTTGTCGCGCAGGCGGCGCCACAGTTCCTGCACGCCCCGCTTGTGGCGCTCAGAAGTTGTTCGGATGTAGTCGTTGTAGGTGATGCCCATCCGGTCCCAGAGCGCGCGGAATTCGGCGGAGACTTCATCGGTAAATCGCTGCGGAGTTTTGCCAGCAGCTTCGGCGGCGCGCTGGATTTTCTGGCCGTGCTCGTCGGTACCAGTCAGAAACCAGGTGTCATCGCCCATCATGCGCTGGCGCCGAGCAATGGTGTCGCAGGCGAGTGTCGTATACGTGTGCCCGATATGGGGGCGGGCGTTAACGTAATAGATGGGCGTCGTGATGTAAAAAGTCTTAGGCATGTCCTCGGTCGTCGGCTGTCGGCCTTCGATCGGCGTCCGGCCAAAATGCTTCGGGTCGAGCAGGGCTTCAGCCCTGCATTGAGGGTATCAAAAGAGCAGGGCTTTAGCCCTTGAGGTGCCTTGCATATGCGTCGATGGCTTCCGCCATTACCATCTTCAACGGTATTTTCTTTTCTGCCGCGATTTTCCGGCAGTCTTCATACTCCGGTACGTAATTGCTCACAGACCCATTCATACTGGCGATCTTGATTCGTATATCGCCGAAGCGGGTGGAAACAGTTTGCCAGCGGCGTGACAGGATCTGACGCCGTTCTTCCCGACGTCTGACACCAAGGGTTGTGGTTTCGGCAAAAATTATTTCTGCGAGGACATCGGCATCGTCCGGTTTCGAGAGAACCGTCAGCAGCGTTCCAGGCCGGTTCTTCTTCATCTGCACCGGCACGCAAAAAACGTCGAGAGCGCCGGCTTCGAGCAATCTGTCCATCACGTATCCGAAGACCTGCGGATTAAGATCGTCGAGGTTGGCCTCCAGAACTGTTATCGTGTCGGTCTGTGTGGCGCGGACACTCTTGTCCGCGCTGTTTGCCGAAAGTGCCTCGCCGACCGTAATACGCAGAACGTTGGGATGGCCAGAAAAGTCATGGGTTCCGGCTCCATACCCGGATCTTTCTATGTTCATCGCAGGAAGCGATTCAAACCGTTTTACCAGAGTCGCAACAATCGCCGCCCCGGTCGGAGTTACGAGTTCGGCCTGAGGTCCTGAGGAGTAAACCGGAGCGCCTTTGAGCAATTCGACCGTTGCTGGAGCGGGAATCGGAAAAGTTCCATGCGCGCATTGGACGGTCCCGCCGCCGACGTTCAGCGGTGAGCAGATAAATTCGTCAACTCCGAGCGCCTCGGCGCCGACGGCGGCGCAGACGATATCAACCAAAGCGTCAACAGCGCCGACCTCATGGAAGTGAACCTTCTCGATCGGGACATCATGAATCTTCGATTCCGCAGCGCCGAGCTTTTCGAAAATCGAAACCGCAGTTTTCTTTGCCGATTCGCTCAATCCAACGGCGTGTTCGATAATCTCGCGGATTTCTGTCAGACCTCGGCCATGGGCGTATCGGTTGTCAGCGTGATGGTGATCATGCACATGTTCATGGTGCGAATGGTCGTGGGGCCCAGATTGCGCGATGTGCGCTTCCCTTGGTTGATCCTTCTGTCCGTCTACGACGACATCAACTTTGGTTGCGCTGATGCCGCTGCGATTCACGCGCGCAATCTCCAGCTTCGCGCCGAGGTTCAACGCGGCGACTGCCTGCTCAAAGATGGCAGGAGGTACTCCGGCGTCAATCAGCGCTCCGAGAAACATGTCGCCGCTGATGCCGGAAAAACAGTCGAGATAGGCGATGCGCATAGGCACAATTTCAACTGCAGGTGAAAACCTCTACCACAGAGGACACAGAGGGTCACAGAGGAATTCCTCTTCTTTCTGATTCCTGTGTTGTTTCCCTGAGATCCTCAGTGCCCTTTGTGGTTAGGCTCGTCTCCATTCATCATAGGGATGGCTTTCAGCACGGTCAAACCTGGGGCGAGGCGGGGCCTCTGCTAAAATCACCATTTCCCTTCAATCACTTAGGAGAGACTCTTGTACCGACATCTGGAGCGGCGACTGGCCGAGCACATGCGCGAATTTTTGCGCCGGCAGTACGGTATTGAGCCGGAAAGGATTGTCATCGAGCAGCCGCCAAAGGTCGAGCTTGGCGAATTTGCGTTGCCGCTCGCATTTGATCTGGCAAAGAAGCTGCGCAAAGCGCCGCGGAAAATTGCGGAAGAAATCGTTGCGGGGATCGGCAGCGTCGAGGGGTTTGAGAAATTTGAGGTGGCCGGGGCGGGGTACATCAACGCGCGCGTGGATCGAGGGACCGTGGCGGCGGCACTCGTGAAAGAGGAACAACCTGCGGCGGAAGTTTCCGGGGGAAAGATTCTGGTCGAGCACACCAGCATCAATCCCAACAAAGCCGCGCATATAGGGCATCTGCGCAACGCCATTTTGGGCGACACTTTTGTCCGCCTGCTTCAATTCGCCGGCAGGCAGGTCGATGTGCAGAACTACATCGACAACACCGGCGTGCAGGTCGCGGACGTGGTGGTGGGGTTTCTGCATCTGGAGAAAAAGTCGCTGCTTGAAATCGAGCGACTCGCTCGCCAGCCACGCTTTGATTATTACTGCTGGGATTTGTACGCAAAGGTTTCGCAATGGTACGAGCACAGCACCGAGAACAAAAAAGTGCGATTGCAGACTTTGCACGAGATCGAACAGGGCGGAAACGAAACTGCCGCTGTTGCCGAGCTGATTTCAACGTCAGTGTTGCGCCGACATCTGGAGACGATGGACCGTCTCGATATCGAATATGACTTTCTGCCGCGCGAGAGTGAGATTCTGCGCTTGCATTTCTGGGACGCGGCATTTGGGAAGCTCAAAGAAGCCGGCGTACTCTTCTTCGAAACCGAAGGCAAGAACAAAGGCTGTTGGGTCATGCGGAGAGCGGGGACTAAGGCAACGGCAAGACCCTTAACCACAGAGGAAACGGAGAACACGGAGGGAAACACTGAGGAAATAACTGAAGACGACCAGAAAGTGATTGTTCGGTCGAACGGGACTGTCGGGTACGTCGGCAAGGACATCGCGTATCACATGTGGAAGTTTGGCCTGCTGGGAAAAGACTTTCAGTATCAGAAATTTTATTTGTATCCCACTGGCCACCAGGTCTGGGTTTCAGCGGAGCAAGGCGAGCCGGATCATCCGCACTTCGGTGATGTGGAGCGGACGTATAACGTGATCGACGCTCGGCAATCCGAGGCACAGAACGCAGTGATCGAGGCGTTGCGAGGCTTGGGCCATGGGGAGTACGCGGAAAAACTGACGCATTTCTCGTATGAGATGGTGGCGCTCACGCCGCCCTGCGCTGCCGAACTGGGCTACCAGCTTTCTGAGGAGGACCAGGCGCGTTCGTATGTCGAAGTCTCAGGCCGCAAAGGTTTTGGCGTAAAGGCAGATGACTTGATCGACAAGCTGATCGAATCGGCGGCTACGCAGGTGGACTCGCGGCATCCCGAATTGCCGGAAGCTGAGCGTCGGGAAATCGCCGAGCAAATCGCGATCGGTGCCCTGCGCTACTTCATGCTGAAGTACACCAAGCCATCGGTGATCGCGTTCGACTTCAAAGAAGCGCTGAGCTTTGAGGGCGAAACCGGGCCGTATGCGCAGTATGCCGTGGTGCGCGCGACCAATATTTTTCGCAAGGGCGGAATGGAGGCCGGAGTGCCCCACTTCTCCCCGATGTTGGGAGAAGTGGGTTCAAACGCTCCATCCCACCGAGTCTCCGAACTTCTGAACAGCGATGATCTCTGGGAACTCTGGCTGGCGGCCTCGAAAACGGGATATGTCATCGATCAATGTATCGCCACGACTGAACCGGCGTACCTCGCCAAACACGTATTCCAGTTGGCCCAGATGTTCAACACCTTTTATCACCGCTATCCGATCTTGAGTGAACCGGACGAAGAGCGGAAGAAATTCCTGCTGGCGACGGCGGGAGTGGTTAGACGAGAACTGATTCGCGCACTGGGAGTGATGGGGATCGAAGCGCCTTCGGTAATGTAAGAATCTTGGGATGGCAACTGATTTGAATTCGCGATTGAATGACCCGGTGGTCGAGTTTGTAAGGCGCTTGCTGGCTGCATTGCGGGGCAGCGGCATGTGTACCGATCTTCCAGGCTTGTTTAATGTCCTTAAGCACTCATGCCGATTACCTGTTCAGCACCTGAGCGAGATGCGAATCTTCTATTCCAAATTATCGGCACGTGGCCAGGTTTCCATTCCGCGAGAGCTGCGTGAAAAACTCGGCCTGCGACCCGGCGTTAGGGTTGCCTTGGAGCATGTAAGCGGGACGCTTCTGCTGCAGCCGATCACGGATACGTATATCGACTCGATTCCCGGAAGCCTTGGTGGACCGTCGCTCGGGGCGATACGCTCGATCGAGCATCGGCGCGAACGCTCACTCTAGATCACGCTGTCAGCGCTGGAAGCAGGTTCCTCGACTTGCACGATCGCCTTCGCGGTCTGCTTCGCTCGGAATGACATTATTTCAGACGTCGGGCTAGGCTCCGCTTTTACGTCCAGCGATCATCAGGCCTGCGCCAACAACCACCAGGCCGATGCTGGCAACTGGCGGCAAAAGCGTGTCGTGGTGCGTATTCACACCTACATGGATATCACCGGCATCGAGGCCGTGATGCTCGGTGTGCGGCACTGGCACAAAGAACGAGATGATGCCTAGTACCAAAACGACAATTCCGACCACGAATAAAGCGCGCATGCGGTGACCTCCAAAGTGGCGAGTGTCAGAAGCTCATTTTGCAAGGTGGGTTGCTCGTCCAGCGTTTGCCTCTACGAATTTCCGAATTCCCGCGCGAATTCAACCAAGCTTCTCACGGCGATGCCTGATGGCCCTTTTGCAATCCACGGCTTTGCGTCTTCCATCCAGGCGGTGCCGGCAATGTCGAGATGGATCCACGGCGTCTCTTCGGCGAACTCCTTCAGGAATGCAGCTGCGGTGCTGGCGCCGCCCCATCGGCCGCCGGTGTTCATGAGGTCGGCAATGTTGGAGCGAGTCTGGTCGAGATATTCCTCGCTCACGGGCAGGCGCCACATCTTCTCGCCGGATTTCGCCAGGGTTTTAGTGAAGTTCTCATAGAAGGCGTCGTCGTTGGAAAAGATTCCGGCGTTGTAGTAGCCGAGCGCGACCACGACCGCCCCGGTGAGAGTGGCGGCGTCTATCAAGTGCGTGCAGCCAAGTTGGCGCGCGTAGCAGAGCCCGTCGGCGAGCACCAGTCGCCCTTCGGCGTCGGTGTTGATGATCTCAATGGTCTTGCCCGACATCGCCGTCTGAATGTCGCCGGGCTTTTGGGCTTTGCCGCTGGGCATGTTTTCCGTGGCGCACACGATACCGATCACTCTGACCTTTGGCTTGAGCAGCGCGATCGCGCGCATGACGCCGATCATGGTCGCCCCGCCGGCCATGTCGTATTTCATCTTTTCCATGCCGTCGGCGGGCTTGATGGAGATGCCGCCGGTGTCAAACGTAATGCCCTTGCCAACCAGACCGAGCACGGGTTTCTCCGGCGTGCCGGCAGGTTCATAACGCATGACGATGAGCGCCGGAGGCTCGTCCGACCCTTGCGCTACACCCCAGAATGCGCCCATTTTCAGTTCTTTAATCTTGTCCGCGCCGTAAACTTCGCACCTGAGGCCGGTCTCTTCGCACATAATTTGTGCGCGGTCGGCAAGGATAGTGGGCGTCATCTGGTTTGACGGCTCGTTGACAAGATCGCGCGTAAAGTTTTGCGACTCGCCGATGATGCGGGCTTCATCCAGCGCGCGCTGCAACGAGCTTTGGTCGCCGGAAGCAACAACGACGAGCGAATCAACCTTCTGATCTTTGCGGTCGCTCTTGTAAGTATCAGAATCGAAGTCGCCGACCAGAGCGCCTTCGACGACAGCCCGAACTGCTTCGTCGGCAGCAATGCCATCTGGCGCAATGAATGCCAGGCTGCGCACGTTGCGCGATTTGAGCGCGCGCACGGCGGCGCCGGCGACTTTTCGCAATTCCGACGCCCCGAACTTCTTCGCCTTTCCGCCGCCGATCAGGAGCAGGCGTTTGGCTTTCAGGCCGCCGGGCTTATGCACCCAGGAATTTTCAAACATCTTCCCGCTTACGTCGCCTGATGCGATGAGATCGGCGGCAGCCTGCTGCAGAGTCTTATCTGCGGTGGCAAGGTAAACGTCGGGTTTATCTTTTTCGCCTCGAGCGTTCTCACTACGGTCGAGCACCACGGCAACCAGGCATTCGGTTTCAAGTTGATCGGCGGGAGAAAGAGAAAGTGTCGTCTTCATAAGAGTGAATCAACAGTATGGAAGGCGGGAAGGGAATTGCGCAAGCGGGGAGCCGACCGCCCCATAGGATCATCCTCGACTTCGTTGTGGAAGAATCATGAACTTTTTGTTCCCCGCCAGGCGGTATGTTTCAAAGTCGTCATGATCGATGCTGAGAATTATGCGGATTCTTTCTCGATTTGCTATGTGAACCAGAGTGGCCTCGGCAAAATCCATCGGCCGGTCTCTGTAGCGGAGCATAAGTGTGCGAAGCGGTGCGAGATCAGCATCGCCAATGGGAGCCAAGGTCAATGCACCCGAATCTAGAAGTCCCCATGTCCGTTCAATTCCGCCAAAGTCTCGGGAAATGAGATGAAATACTTCAGTTAGAACTGCGCTTGTGGTCAGAAGGGGAAGCCGAACCGATCGCAGCGCCTCCACGCAAGGCCGGTGCCAGTGGTCATTCCGGTCCAGGTAGGCGACAATTGCGCCAGTGTCAATGAGAGCGGCGGCCATAGCGCTTGGCTAAGATTTCTTTGACTCGCCGGGATGCGTTCGAGGCGCGTTCGAAGTCGCCGCCGGAAAGCGATCCAGCGAGTTTCAGCACTCGATCCCGAAGCTTCTTTTGCTCAAGCTCATCTTCAGCCAGACTGCGACGCCTTTGTTCGAGCCACTCCGAGCTGATGTCATCCAGAACCTGGGCCACCGACTTGCCTTCACGCATGGCTTCAGATTCAAGAGCCACCTTTTTCTCGGCAGAGACCCTCCAGCTATAAACTTCCGTCTTCATGCACTACAGTGTAGTGCATGAGAGTGTCAAATTCAAGAGACCAAGACTGCTGGGATCGTACGATTGAGAAGTGCTGTAGAATCCCGCCCTTAGGGATTTCTCTCCGCAAGATCCAGGCCTGGCTCCATGAGACTAAATCAAGTGATACCGGTGGGGGCGGCAGTTCTGATTTTTACGCTGGCCTGCTCGGCCCAGAACGCCCAACCCGAAAAACTCATCATTGACACTGACATCGGCGACGACATTGACGATGCCTTCGCCGTGGCATTAGCGCTGCGCAGCCCGGAGGTGGAGATTCTCGGTATCTCAACGACGTTCGGCGATACCGAAACCCGTGCCAAACTGGTTGATCGCATGCTCGGTGAAGCGGGGCGGCAGGATATTCCTGTTGCCATTGGGGTCCATACCGATGCCAAAACCAGCTTCGGGCAACGTCCGTATGCGGACGGCGGGCACTTCGCGCGGGCGTCGCATCCGGCGGCGGTGGATTTTATTCTTGGACAGATTCGCAAGAATCCGGGTGAGGTCACCCTGGTTTGCATCGGCCCGCTGGTGAACCTCGGCGCAATTATCGATAAAGACAAGCAGACATTTCGCAAGTTGAAGCGGGTCGTGATCATGGGAGGCTCGGTGGATCGAGGTTATGGCGACCCCTATGCCGCGCCCACGCCTCCGCAGCCGGAGTGGAATATCAAGAACGACATTCCTTCGGCGCAGAGGTTGTTCGCTTCCGGTGTACCGCTCTACGTGATGCCGCTGGATTCGACGCAACTCAAGCTCGATGAGGTAAAGCGGGAGTTTCTGTTCCGGCAAAGCACGCCGCTGACCGATTCACTAACATTGCTGTATCACTTGTGGGGGCAGCAGACGCCGACGCTGTTCGATCCGATGACGATAGCGTTCATCGATAATCCGAGTTTGTGTCCGGTGCAGGCGATGAACATCGTGGTGGACGAGAAAGGAATGACCAGGCGAGGAACAGGTGCACCTAATGCGCAAGTGTGCTTGAAGTCGGATCCCGAGAAGTTTTTCAGGTTTTACCTGGATCGCGTAGCACCGCGGTGACTAGGTTGTGTAGGGGCGGCCCTCCAGGTCCGCGCTGTGAGCACGCACTCTGGACGGGCGAGATGGCCGTCGCTCCACCGGCAAAGCGTAAAATAGCAATATGCGGCGAGTTTACCTCGACAATAACGCTACGACTCCGGTTCTGCCGGAAGTCCTGGATGCCATGCGGCCGTACTATGCCGAACACTTCGGCAACGCGTCGTCCATCCATCATCATGGGCAGGAGACGCGGGCTGCGGTTGAGCGCGCGCGCGAGTCGGTCGCGGCGCTGCTGGGATGTCGTCCGGCTGAAGTAGTTTTCACGAGTGGCGGAACGGAAGGGGACAATCTCGCGATCTTTGGGCTGGCCCGTCCGGGAGATCACGCCATCACGTCAACCATCGAGCATCACGCCGTGCTTAACTCCTGCAAGCATCTTCAGGAAGAGGGAGTTGAAGTTACATTTCTCCCGGTGGATGGCCGTGGCCTGGTTGATCCTGACGACCTCCGCCGCGCGCTCCGGCCCAACACCAAGCTGGTTACGATCATGTTTGCGAATAATGAAACCGGAGTCGTCCAGCCGGTTGAAGAGTTCGGGAAAATTTGTGCCGAGGCCGACGTTTATTTCCATACAGACGCGGTGCAGGCGGCGTCGAAGATTCCGATTCGTGTGAAGGATGTTGGGTGCGATCTGCTTTCGATTTCCGGGCATAAGTTTCACGCGCCGCAAGGCGTCGGAGCGCTCTACGTTCGCAAGGGAACCACGCTCGAGCCGCTTTTTTACGGCGGAAGTCATGAGCGTTCACGGCGTGCAGGTACCGAGAATGTTCCGGGAATTGTGGGATTGGGCAAGGCGGCGGAGATTGCGGCGAAGGCGCTTCAGAACGGCGAAGACCGCGAGATGGCGGCGCAGCGGGATCGTCTGGAGAATGCGATTCTGGGCAACGTCGAGAGCGCTGGCGTGAATGGCGCTGGAGCCAGCCGGGTGCCGAATACAACCAATATTTATTTCGATTACATCGAGGGCGAGGCACTGGTCATTACGCTCGACCTCAAAGGGTTGGCGGTTTCAACCGGGGCGGCGTGTTCATCAGGCGCGATCGAGCCATCGCACGTGTTAACCGCGATGGGCCTCCGTCCAGACCGTGCGCGTGCAAGCCTCCGCTTCAGCCTGGGCAAGCAAAACACCTCTGACGACGTGGACTTCGCAATCCAGTTGGTGCCGGCCTCAGTGGAACGACTGCGCGAGTTGTCGCCTCTGTACAATGGAAAAGCAGCTATTGGCTCTTAGCTTTTAGCTCTTGGCCATCCCTCGCCTCCGCTCAGGGTTGAGGTTGTACGCGCGTCTCTCTTTGGAAGCGCGGTTTGCTTTTGTTCTCGCTAAGGGCTAAGAGCTAAAGGCTAAGAGCTCCGAAAGCGAAATTGCGCCGAATGTCCACATCTAACACCATCGCCGTGGCTATGTCGGGAGGAGTTGATTCCTCGACCGTAGCGGCCATGCTGCGCACCGGGGGGTACAACGTTGTCGGCCTGACGATGCAGCTGTGGAATCAGCGGCGGCTCGCTGGTCGGGAAGGCATGCCTGAAGCCGTGACTGGACGCTGTTGTTCCCTCGATGATGTTTACGATGCTCGCCGCGTGGCAGAGACCATCGGCATTCCTTATTACGTCGTCAACCATGAGGACAGGTTTGAGCGCGATGTGGTGCGTCCGTTCGTGAAGGAGTATTTGTCAGGACGGACGCCGATTCCGTGCAGCCTTTGCAACAACCATCTGAAGTTCGATCAGCTCCTGACCGTCGCGCAGCAGATCGGCGCCGATGCGGTTGCAACTGGGCATTATGCGCGTGTTGAGTTCGATGAGGTGAGCGGGCGATGGCTGCTGAAGCGTCCGACGGACCGCGCCAAAGACCAAACATATTTCTTGTTCGGACTGACTCAGGAGCAGCTGAGCCGCACGTTATTTCCACTGGGCGGGATGACGAAGCCTGAGGTTCGCGAGCTGGCGCGCAAGCATGGCTTGGCCCTCGCCGAGAAGCCGGACTCGCAGGAAATTTGCTTTGTCCCTGGCGGCGACTACAAGAATTTCCTCGACGCATATCTTTCCGAGCAAGGCGAGTCGTTTCCAGAGACCGCCGGCGAGCTGGTCACGACTGATGGCCGCGTGATCGGCGAGCATGGCGGGATTCACAACTTCACTGTCGGCCAGCGCAAGGGACTGGGCGTTGCGACCGGATCGCCTCTTTACGTCTTGCAGATCAAGGGCGACACGCGGCAGGTGGTTGTGGGAGATCAGGCGAATCTTTATTCGCAGACAATGTTGACACGCAAGAATAACCTGATCTCAATTGATAGTCTGGACGAGCCGATGCGCGTCAGCGTCAAGATTCGGCATCGCCATGAGGCTGCAGCGGCCGCGATCGAGAAGATAAGCGATGACGAAATACGAGTCACTTTCGACGATCCCCAGCGTGCCATCACGCCCGGACAGGCGGCGGTTTTCTACGACGGAGATGTGGTTGTTGGCGGCGGCTGGATCAGCTAATGCGTGCACGGCCGAGGCGACCGTCTCTCCAATTTCAAATCCACAGGAACGGGATATACGCGGGCACGTTTTTCTTGTACGTGCGAAATTCTTCGCCGAAGCGTGACGCCAGCAAACCTTCTTCTGTTCGGACTCGAATCTCCGTTCCGATAATGAAGATCGCAAGCGCCGCCAGGAACAGCTTCCATCCTGTTATGACAATCCCAATGGCGCAAATTACCAGCAGCATGGACGTGTAGACCGGATTGCGGACCAGCGCGTATGGTCCCGAGCGGACTAGTTTGTGTTCGGCGCCGAGCGCCGCATCTGCACGCAAGTGGCCGGACAGGGCGCGAGATGAAGTCCAGGAGAGCAAGGCAGCGAGCGCAAACAAAGCCACGCAGAGCACGATTTGCCAAAGCGTCGTGGCGCGCGTCCAGAAGTGTCCCTGCCACAAAAGCGAAAAAGCTACGAACTGCAGAAGCATTCCCCAACGTGAGCGGCGATTGACAACAGTTGCCGGTGCGGTGGCTTTGTGGGCAGGTATAAACGGATAAAACCAAACAATGATTCCAACGACGATTACGAGGTAAGCATAAGCGGGCACCTGCAGATTCTAATCGTTTGAGATGGCACGAAGGATTAACGCCGGGGATTCTAATCGGCGAAATGCTTTCAGCAAAAAGGTAGTTCGGTTGAAAGCTTATATAAACATTTCGTCTTGCGGCGCGCTCACCGAATTGCGCTGGCGCTTGCGGGAGAAGAAAGCTTCCACGCCGGCTGTCACTCCGTGCATAAGTCCCGAGATTTGCCTTACCGGCGAAACCACTGTGCGCTGAACAGCTTCGCGGGTTTCTTCGAGCTTGTCCATGGTGCTGTTCACGAACTCATCGGCGCGGATGACCTGCAAGCGGGTGCGGTCAACAATATCGGTGAGAGTGGCGTCCACGCGCTCGAGTTGGGTGCGCAGCATTGTGGTCGAGACGCTTACATTATCGGCGACGGTTTCAATCTTTGGGCGCAACTCCACGATCATCGAATGCGCCAGCTCTGCCGTGGGAAGGACCTTGGTCTTCACTTCCTCAGCCAGGGATTCAACTTTCGCACTCGTCTTTTTCATCGCAAAAAACATTCCTGCGAGGATCGCAGCCTGAAGAAGCACGGCTGCCGCAGTGACGGCGATGAAAACAGTCAGGAGCGTGTTGTTGTCCATAGTCGCGATTTCCGAGGTGCGCTAAACGTTCTCGGCCTCAACTTTGGTGGCGCCGGTTTTCTCCCGGTACGCATGCCGTCCAGCTTCAACCGCGGAACGAATCTGTTCCTTCTGCGAGTTGTAGGCTTCTTTTCCGCGCTCTGCCCATTGCTCGGCCTGTTCCTTTGCCTCGCGCGCACGCTTGCGGAGCAACTCCCGACCCTCTTCGGCCTTGGCCATCAAAATCTCACGGGTCTCATTGCCCGACTGAGGGGCGTATAGGATGCCTACAGCTGCGCCAATCCCGATGCCAAGCAAGAACCAGAGAGCGCCGTTACCATTACGCTCCGACATAAATGACCTCCAGCAAATGATTGCAACAAACGGATGTTAGCACCCGTCATGGGGAAATACAATTCAGCCGGGCTAGGGGTGCCTAGGGAGATCGTATCCCCCGGAGTGGTTCAAGTAATAGTCCAAGAAAACAGGTGGAAGCAAACAGAGTTGGAGCGGCCAGCGGGGTTGGAGTTGCTCGACGATCTGCCAAGGGCTGAGGTTTTGTTTATGAGAGTTGGGACGGACCAGGTTGAAGTAGAGCTGGTAGGTAAAGGCTTTGGCGAGGAAGTCGCCCCGACTGTGGAACGATTCCAGGTCAAAGAACTCATCTTCGACGAGGCGGTGAACGGTTTCCACATCGCTCTGGAAGGTGTGAGCGGCGGGAGGGATGCGAACGTGCTGGCTGTCGCCTAAAGCGGTGGGGAATCCGGTGGGGTGACCGCGACGATCGTGGCCACCGATGAACTCGGAGCCGTTGTCGGTCTGCCAGACCAGATCGCGCAGAGAGATGCCGCAACGATCGAGGTGCTGCTGGATACGGGCGGCAAAGATGGAACTGGCAGCCGCAGAACGGCGCTCGGCAAAAGCCCAGAACAGCAGGCCGCTGCGCACTTCGCGGGCGGTGTATTCGACGGCCGGCAGATCGAAAGCCTGGGCCTGCGGCCAGTAGCGGGGAATATCGTCGAGATCCTTGGTGTCGGCGGAGATCTGCTGAAAGACGCGCCAGGTGGCTTTGATGTGGGCGAGGTCTTGTTTGCGCTGATACTTGCGCGGTCGTTTTTTGAGCAGGCCATGATGGCGCCAGATGCGTTCCAAGGCACGATGACTGAGAGGAAGGTCGAACTCCCGAATAAGACGACGAGCTCCGAAGGTGAACAGCTGCTGGCGGAGTGCGACGACCTGCTGTTCGATGTCGGCGGGAGTCTTGCCGGGCTGGCGATGAGGGGCGCGAGAAACTTCGATGAGGCCGCGCGGTCCTTGCTGCTGATAACGGCGCAGCCACTTGCGCACAGTGGGAACGGTGGTTTGAAACAAGCGGGCGGTGGGTTTGATGCCGCGTTGTCGAGCCGACTGCACCAAACGCAAGCGATGATTGTAGGCGTCTCTCATCTCGCGAATCAGGACGAAGTAGGCGGTGGACACAGCGGATTGTAGTCCCGGTCGCTGGCCTCCCGGCTTTTGCGGAGCCGTCCGGCCAGCTCCCTAACGCGTTTCTCGCTCAAGCATTTTAACTTCGCTAGGGGGATACGATGTGAGTAGGCTCTACCACAATTCAGCCGGGCTTGTGCTTCGGGTCTGCAAGGGAGAGAATGTTTCATTTCAGGAGCGGTATGTCAGATCGGAAATACCGGCAGCGCGGATACCAGGACAGCGGGGGCGAGAAGCAGCAGAAAGCTGCATCCGACCGGCCTGTCCGGAAGGATACCTTTGGCCCACGTCCGGTCCAGATGCCGGGAACGCACAATGTGTCGCGCTGCGCGCAATGCGGCACCCTGCTGACTATGCTTTCCGAACCCCTCGGAAAGTGCCCGAAGTGCGGTTTTGACTTGCACTCGTGCAAGCAATGCGCCAACTTCGATCCGTCCCGGCGATTCGAGTGCTTGCAACCGGTGCCCGAGCGGATCCCGAAAAAAGATGCGCTCAACCAATGCAGGTTCTACTCAATCAGCGTGAGAGTAGAAAAGCAGACCTCAACCGGACAGGCCTCCAAACCTAATAGTGCTCGAAAGGCGTTCGACGATTTGTTTAAAGATTAAACGATGAGTCACGCGCGTTCAGAGAGTTCGTTGCTGTCTTCCGAGTAGCGCGTGACTCTGGTGCAATCCCGCGATGCGTCGATGCTTTGGCTGCATAAATCCTAAGATCAGGTTCTCGCCAACTCTAACAATGTGATCTCCGGTCGTGCACCGATCCGGATGGGCAAACCGGTTATGCCAATGCCGCGGTTCATATAGAGTTGCGCGCCACCGTTTTCGTACAAGCCCCGGATGTACGGTACCCCTATCAGGCTGCTGAGGTTGAGCCCACGGTGGATGAAATCGAGCGACAACTGGCCGCCGCCGTGAGTGTCGCCGGCGAGCGTCAAGTCGATGCCCAACTCGGGTTGATCGAAGCACTGCGGGTAGTGGATGAGCAAAATATTAACTGTGTTAGGCATTATCAACGCTTTGAGTTGCTGCAGTCGCCGCTCGCCCTCTACTTCCTGCGTATATTCCGGGGCAACATCGCTCCCATTGTCTATCCCGATCAGATTAAGCATCTCGTCACCGCGCTGGACAGGTGCGCGCTCCTGGCGCAGCATCCGGATGCCCTGGGCGGCGAATAAGCGTGTGATGGACTCTTCAATCCCCACGTCCGCTTCGTGGTTTCCCATGCATCCGAAAACTCCGTGAGGCGCTCGCAGGCCCGCTAGCAAGCGCACCACCTCACCCTGGGCATCCGGGTCCCAACAAACGTAGTCCCCAGTCAACGCGATCAAGTCTGGTTCCAATCCGTTGGTCATGGTGACACAGCGGCGAATGTAGTCCGCGGTGGTGAAGGGACCAAGGTGAATGTCGGAAAGCTGGGCGATGCGAAAACCCTCAAAGGCTTTTGGCAGGCGCGCCAGCCTGACCCGCTGACGAACCACTTCCACATTCTGCCGCTCGTACAGAAGCCCATAGCCGGTAGCGACAAAAGGAGTGGCGCTGACTAGCACTGCAGTCCGTTCCAGAAAACGGCGGCGGCCAGGCGACAGCAGGGCGCCTTCGGCATCACCAGCGCGCGCTTTGCGGTAAACCCACACAGCACCGCGCGCCACCCAGTCTGTTGCCCCGAAAACGATCACCACGAGAAACGCCGCTATAGATCCCACGAACCACCACCAGAATGCCGCGTGGATAAGCACGCTCAACGGCCGGTAATCGGCGGCACGGACCACATGACCAAGACCCCACTCTGGATAGCTGTACAGGAAGACAAACAAATAGACCACCACAGTCATGATCGCGAGCCAGATGCGCCGGGGTCTTCCGGGAATAAACCGCTGTTCGACATCAACCAGCCGCCGAAGCCAGAAAATCTGGCTGGCTGTGAAAATCAGGAGCAGAGCGAGGAGGATCAACTCGAAACGGCCGAACTCGTCGGAACGTGCGACCAGGAATGCAGCGCAACCAAGGATCAACAGCAGAACGATCGCGCGCCAATGAACGAAGGCGCGCCGGCGAATCAGGATCAAGCTGGAGGTCACGTTTGAGACAACTCCAATACTGTAATTTCCGGCCGGGCGCCGAGACGGATCGGGGGCCCGGTGGTTCCGATACCGCGGTTGACGTACAGCTGGCTGCCGCGTTTTTCGTACCATCCGCTGACGTAGGCGGTCTCGGGGCGTACGAGGGCCAGGCCCCGGTTAATAAACGAGAGCGCTAACTGGCCGCCGTGGCTGTGCCCAGCCAGCGTCAACTCAACGCCTAACTCGGCGGCACGATCAAAGCTGTTGGGATTGTGGCTCAGAAGGATGTTGACCATGTCCGGCATTACCAGTTTTTCACTTCCCTCGAGGTAGCGGTCAACCAGGTGCCCATCATGATCTCTGGAGAATCGCAGTTGCTGATAGTCAACCCCGATCAGGTTCAGCAGTTCGCCGTGCGATTGAATGACTGCCCGCTCTTGACGGAGGATGCGAATCCCCTCCGCGGCAAAGAGTCGCGTAATGGAATCCTCGGTTTCGGTGTAGATTTCATGGTTGCCGAGGCAGCCGAAAACACCACTGGACGCACGAAGGCCCGCCAGTGCTTGCACCACTTCTCCTGCGGCTGCGGGATCGTCGGTGACATAGTCGCCGGTCAGCGCCACCAGGTCGGCTTTCAGCCCGTTGGCGATGGTGACGCAACGGCGAATCTCGTCTGCGGTCATGAAGGGGCTGATATGAAAGTCGGAAAGCTGGACGATGCGAAATCCCTGAAAGGCTTTGGGCAGGTGTGCAAGCGCAATGCGCGGGTGAGTGACTTCGACGTCGAGCCGCTCGTAGAGAAGCCCGTAGGCCGCGGCCACAAACGGCACGGCGCTTACCGCGATGGCAGTTTGCTCGACGAAGCGGCGGCGGGCGGGCGAGGGCGGGTCGAGAGCCATAGCAGGGATGGGCGCGGCGGCTTGGCCTGCGGCAACCTTGCGCGCTTTGCCGTAAACCCACGCTGCGGCGCGCCCTGCCCAGTCAACCATCCAGAAAACCATCACCAGGGCGAAGCCCGCCCATGACCCAACGAACCACCACCAAAAAGGCGCTTCAAACAGCGCGTGGCGCAACGTCAAATGGGTCGAATCGCCCAACGGGATGTTCCAGGGGAGGATGTAAGGACCGAGGTTACAAGCGAAGAAGAACAGCCAGATAAGACTTGTGATGGCCGTAAGCCAGGCGCGGGGCGGCTTTCCGGGGATGAATCGTTCCCCTAGGCCGACGACGCGACCAACCCAGAAAATCTGGCTGAAAATCAGCATCACGAAGAGGGCGAAGAAGAACAGGAAACCGACGGGACCCACTTCACTCCAACTGGGGGCCAGCCAGGAGGCAGCAAAAGCAACCACCGGGAAAGTGATCACGCGCGAGATCACCCGTTTGTGGGCTCGGATCAGGCCAATTGCTTTAGCCTTTATGTCCAAGGATTGTGAGGAAACAGTCACTTCACGACCTGCCTATAAGTACGAAAAAGGACGGGCGCGGCCCCGGAAGATGGGGTAGTGTAGCACCCAATCGGCTTGGGTCTGAGACTGTTTCCCTTTTTGCGCGCTGGCGAAGAATCTCCTTAGCGCTCACAATCCCTTCTCAATCTGGATGGTTGGTCGGCAAATCGGAAAGTAAATTACCCGCGCCCTCACAAGGTGCGCTTCTTAGAGTTCATGCTTTGCGTCTCGCGTGTCCGGCGGTTCTCTACGGCTTTTGCGTTGGCCGGATCAGTACTTCGCTCACGAAGGACTGCGGCGCTTGTGAGACGAGCATTCCCACAACATGGGCAACGTCGGTGGGCTTGAGCATCTTGTTGGGGTTTTTGCCTTCGTGGGGGCTTAATTCCGTGTTCACCGATCCCGGGCATACGACCGACACGCGAATATTGTGAGGGCGCAGTTCCTCAGCAACCGAGTAGCTCAGCCCGTTAAGTCCCCATTTGGAAGCGGCGTAGGCTGCGCCATTAGGCAGGGCATTCTTCCCGGCCAGCGACGAAATGTTGATGATGTGCCCGGCTTTGGCCCGGATCATCATCGGCGCAAGGGCGCGAATGCAATAAAAAACGCCACGCAGGTTCGTGTTCAGGACCTTTTCCCAAGCGTCCGGTGTCATTTGATAAAGGGGAGCGGCGAACGAGCCCACCCCCGCGTTGTTTACCAGGATGTCGAGCCTGCCGAAAGTCTTTTCAACCCACGCAGCGAGCGCATCCACAGAGTTTAAATCGCCGACATCACACTGCCGGACGTGGGCCTTACCGCCTGCACCGGAGATCAAGGAAGCTGTCGCCTGCAAATGTTTCTCTGTACGCCCGCAGAGGACAACATTCGCGTCCAGGGAAGTCAAAGTTTTCGCAATGGCCGCGCCAATTCCGCGTCCCGCGCCGGTTACAACGGCAGTTTGCCCGGAAAGAGTGGTTTCTCCCATAAACGATTCAAGCCTGCCTGGCCGGCAATTGTGCGAAAACTACCACCCGCACGAACTTTAGCATCAAAGTGAGTAGCGCGTTGGAGCGAACAAACTTGCTTAAGTTGAAGCGCATACATATAATCCCGCTCACCGGAAAGAAGTTTCCGCCTCGGTGGGCGGAAGAGGTGCCGAGTATTCCCAGCCGTATCCCGGGAGCGCACCGCGCTGAAACCATCCGCGTCCTGCATTCGGACTCGGCGTTGGCCGGTACCCTGAAAAGTGTCGAATTCCCTGGAGCCCTAGGAGCAATGGAATGAAAAGAACTGTTCTGGCGATTCTGCTTGCGTATGCCTTGGCGGCCGGTGCGCAAGACGCGACCCAGTCGCAGAACCCCCCTGCAGCCGGAGGCGCAAGCTCAGCTGATCAGGCGCCAACCATCAAAGACCCGGCCGAATATAACGCTTACGTCACCGCCCTTCAGCAACAAGATCCGAATGCGAAAGTCAGCGCTTTGGAGGCGTTCGTCACCCAATATCCGAACAGCGTGATGAAAACGTCGGCCCTCGAACAGCTGATGAGCACCTATCAGGCCACGAACAATCAAGCGAAGGTGGTTGACAGCGCGAAACGGCTGTTGACTGCCGACCCGAACAACTTGCGCGCGCTGGCGCTTCTGACCTTTCTCGCGCGTCAAGGAGTGATGTCCAATCAAAACGTGCCGCAGAATCTCGCCGAGCTGCAGCAGTATTGCGCCAAAGGCCTGGAAGCTGTAAAGGCGAACCAGAAGCCGGGGGGGATCAAGGCAGAGGATTTCGAGAAACTAAAGAAAGAAACGTCGCTCATCTTCAACGGCGGCTGCGGATTTGCCGCACTGCAGAGCAAGGACTACCAGCACGCGCAGGAATACATGAAAGCAGCGGTGGATCAGGAACCAAACGACTTACAGAACGTCTATCCATTGGCCACCGCCTATTTGTCAGCTAACCCGCCTGACACTCTGAATGGCCTTTTCTATCTGGCGCGCGCCGCTGGAATCGCTCCTGCGGGTTCTGCAGCCCAACAGCAGATTCAGGCTTATGGCATGAAGGTTTACAAGAATTATCACGGTAGCGACCAGGGGTGGGCCGACTACGCCCTACCCACCGCGAAAACCGCGACCAGTCCGCCGGCAGAATGGGCAACCAAGATCACCAAGTACGTTCCGCCAACCCCAACTGAGCAGGCCCACGATCTGGTGAAAGACAAGACGCCCGATCAGGTTAAACAACTGAGCTTTGGCGAGTGGGAGTTGGTGTTATCGGCGGGTACACCCGAGGATCAAGCTAAAGTCTGGGACGTGATTAAGAACGTTCCGCTGCAGATGGAAGGCACGGTCATTGAAGCCACCAGCAATACTGAGTTGCACATTGCCGCCAGCGAAGATGACATCGAGCAGAAACGGCCCGATATCACTCTAACTATGACTGGTCCGATTCCCGCGGCCCGAATGCCAAAAGCCGGAGACACCTTCGACTTCGAAGGCACGCCTAATGCCTATGCCCCAACCCCATTCATGATGACCATGGAGAATGGAAAGCTTCTGAAGAAGGCTGGCGAAGCTCCTGCCAAAAAGCCGCCAGCGCGCCGTCGTACGACCCGCAAGCCGCAGTAGATCTTCTGGAGCGAATAAGGCAGCCGCAATGCGGCTGCCTTTTATTTTTGTGGATGAACCCTGTTTCTTGGACGAAATATGGCTAGCGCGCCATTTTCTTCTCGTAAGAGGCAGGACGAGCGGCTCGTGGCGGCCGCTTGCCACCATCGCGGAACTGGCGGACGTCGATTTTGAGTTCGTCCACCGTGCGGCTGAGAGTGTTGCGGTGCATCCCCAACTGCCGCGCTGCGCGGCACTGGTTGCCCTTGTTCTCCTCCAGGACAGTTGAGATAAACCGCCGCTTGAATTCGCGGACCGCTTCTGAATAAAGAATATTGCTGCGATACATCTGCTGTACGAGCGCTTCAAGTTGATCTTTCACGGTTTCTCTTTTCTCTCGTCTTTGGCAAAAGTCAGCTCGTTAGATGTTGTCGTTCAACAACGACTACTTACCCTGAGAGTGCTCGGATGCTTGCGCCTTCCGTAAATAGTCCAGGCCCTTGAAAAATTGCAACCGCAATTCAGACGGCGCGACCCAGATGACCGCGCGTCCTACCACCAAAAAATATGGCGCCGTACTTGATCCTTGCAGCCAACGTGAAGTTGGGGTGAACGCCGTCATGCCTACCAGAACAATAGACACCAGCAGGCAGCCCCGGACCAGTCCCAACACTCCACCTAGAAAGCGGTCGATCACGCTCAAACCCGCTTCCTTCATGGCCCAGCGAACAATCTTGCCAAGAACCCCAGCCAACACCATTACGCCAAGAAAGATTGCCAGAAACGCGACGATCTCACCCAGCCAGCGCGAACTGATGTAGGCCGCAAAATGATCTGCCAGCCGCCGGTATTGCCAGGCGGCAACCAGATATCCGAACACCAACCCCGCCAGTCCGAATATCTCCTGAAAAAAACCCGAGCTTGCCGCCTGCACTACCGAAACCAGCAGCACCAGCAGGATGATCCAATCGGCCGCGTTCACGCCCAACCCTCGCCCACGGTCCTTCTACACATCCAATTGGCGCCCCGTGAGCTGCCGGTAGGCCTCTACGTACTTCTCGCTGGTGCGGCGAGCAACGTCGGCCGGCAGAGCCGGAGCCGGCGGCTGCTTATTCCACCGAATTTCCTCCAGATAATCGCGGACGTACTGCTTATCGAAAGATTGCTGCGACATTCCCGGCTCGTATTTGTCCGCCGGCCAGAAGCGCGAAGAGTCAGGCGTGAGCACCTCGTCGGCAAGAGTAATGCCTGCAGCCGTCCGTCCGAATTCAAACTTCGTGTCGGCGATGATGATCCCCTTTTGCCGCGCATAATCCGCGGCTTTCTTGTATACAGCCAGGCTCAGGTCGCGCAATTTACGCGAGTCTTCCGGATCTACGAGCGTCGTCATCAGCTCGAACGAAATATTTTCATCGTGGCCGGTGGTCGCTTTGGTCGCCGGGGTGAAGATCGGTTCCGGCAGTTGGTCGGATTCACGCAATCCGGCAGGAAGTTTGATTCCACAGACGCTCCCGGTCGATTTGTATTCCTTCCAGCCGGAGCCTGACAGATACCCGCGCACCACACACTCAACCGGGAACATCTCCGCACGCTGGACCAGCATGGAGCGGCCGCTAAGCTGATCGGCATAAGCCTGCGTTTCCTTTGGATAGCGGCTGACGTCGGCGGTGACCAGATGGTTGGGAACGATGTCCTTGAGGAAATCGAACCAGAACAGGGACAACTGCGTCAGCACGCGGCCCTTGTGCGGGATGCCGGTGGCGAGAACATAGTCGAACGCCGAGATGCGATCGGTTGCGACAAACAGCAGATGGTCGCTGCCGAGTTGATACACGTCGCGCACCTTGCCGCTGGCGAAAAGCTTGAGATCAGGGAAGTCCGTTTGTAAAAGGACGGAGTCGATAGTTTCGGTAGTCATGAGGAAATTTTAGATGCAAAAACCGTCGCGTATTCTAGCTGCTCAGAAAATTTTGTCAACGGCAGAGAATGATAACGGATTTTGAGAAAACGCGTTTGCCACTTAAGTGGGATTGACATTCACGGCGTGACGGGGATTCGGCTCCGCGTCCGGACTTATGTAACTGCACACTGTGAAAACTCTTCTGCAAATCAAGCGCAAACTGGTCACTCACAAATCGGGGCAACCTCAGAGCGATTTCGGCCAGCGGCGGGCGCCATGAAAAACGCGCAGCACTTCAACGTAATTCTGCCGTATCCGGTACGGAATAATGTAGGGTGTCCCGCTTACGACGAGCTCTCTCGTTCCCGCTACTCGCCCTGGGCGCCCAATGGCGGGAAACTGTTCCAACTGCTTTACAGCCGCTTTGATTGATTGCACAGTGCGGACCGCGCCCGCAGGGCTGTCCTGAGCAATGTACTCGGCTTCTTCATTAAGGTTTGCGAGAGAGGCGCTAACCCATCTAACGCGCACGCCGTCCGGTCCACTTACGCATCGTGCGCTCTACATCCGCATCGCTGGCAAAGTCTCCACGGTCCGCTTCGGCAATCCCCTTCTTGATCTCTGCAATTTGCCAGTCATTTAGAGCCACATATTCGCGGATCGCCTCGGTCGCGATAAAAGACCGGCTGCGGCTCATTGCGGAGGACAGGCGATCCAGTTTTTTCTTTAATTGTGGGTCCAGTCGTAAAGTTACCACCGACGATTCCGGCATTTCAGCCCTCTAAATACATTGTAATACAAACGTATACAAATGCATTCGATCTACGCCGTCGCTCCAAACCTCACCGACACCAGCTTCGACACGCCCGGTTCCTGCATGGTCACGCCGTAAAGCACCGGGGCGATGCTCATGGTCTTCTTGCTGTGCGTAATGAGCACGAACTGGGTTTGCACGCTCATCTCTTTGACCAGATCGGTGAAGCGGCCGATATTGGCTTCGTCGAGCGGCGCGTCCACTTCGTCGAGAATGCAGAATGGGCTCGGCTGATATTGGAAGATGCCGACCAGCAAGGCGAGCGCGGTCATGGCTTTTTCGCCGCCGGAGAGCAACAAGACATTCTGCAGCTTTTTACCCGGAGGCGATGCCACTACATCAATACCGCTCTCGGCGCTGTTTTCTTCATCGGTGAGGCGCATGAATCCCTGGCCGCCGCCAAAAAGTTTTTTGAAGGTGACCTGGAAATTCTCGTTGATCTTGCTGAACGCCTCTTCGAACTTCTGCCGCGAGAAGGTTTCGATTTCCTTAATAGTGGCGGTCGTGTTTTCGATTGAATCGAGGAGATCTTTGCGCTGGGTATCGAGAAATGCCTGGCGTTCGGCCGTTTCTTTGTATTCTTCGAGGGCCATCATATTCACCGGGCCCATGGCATCGAGGCGCGAGCGCATCTCCTGGCAGGCATGCTCTTCGGCTGCCAGTTCATCGCCTGCGACGCGCGGCAGGGTAGCGTCGGACATAAGTTCGACGCGCTGCACGCCCAGTTCGTTAATGCAGGTGTGGGCGAGATGTTCCGCGTCGGACTGTAGTTTCACGGCGGCGGTGGCGAGTTCCGCCTTGCGATCGCGGGATGCATCGAGAGCAGCGCGGGCATCGCGGAGCAGTGCATCAATTTCTGCAAGACGCGCTCGTACCTGCTCAGACTCAACCTGCAACAATCCAGCTCGGGCTTGGCAGGCATTACGTTCGGAATCGAAATCGAGCAGTTTGCCCGCGATTTCAAGATTCTCTACTTCGCGCTGAGATTTTTCGGCAAATGCCGATTCGATCTGACCTTGCAAAGCTGCGATGCGCGCCTGCATCTCGCCCGCGAGCACTTCGATTCTCTGCAGCACGGACGCCGCCGAACGATGCCGCTCTTCGAGCGTGGCTGCATGCGCTTTCCGTTCGGAAGCAGTTTGTGCCGTCAGATTGCGGTTTTCGCGCATCGTTGCCAGTTGCTGTTGCGCCGACACCGCGGCTAACTCCAGTTCAGCACGTGCACCTTCGGCAGCATCGATGCTCGTTTGCCGCTCGCGAATAATTTCTTCCTGGGACCCGCGCTCCGCACCCAATCGCGCCAGTTCGCGTTCGCAAATGTTGCAGCGCTCCCGTACGCGCGCCATCTCTCCATCAAGCTGACGAAGCGCATGGCCGGAGGTCATGGCGTTCTTTTCCGACTCACGCTTGTCGTTTTCCAGACGTTCGAGCCGGGTGGTCAGGTCCTTGATCTCGTGTCCAAGTTGCAGGACACGCGTTTCTTCGTGCCGCAGCGCTTGTTCAAGTTCACCGACTAATCGCAGGACATCACGCAACTCCCGCTTCATTGAGAGCGGCCCTTCGGCGCGCTGTTTGCCTCCGGTGACGGTCACATTGTGAAAACATTCCCCGCTTTGAGACAGGAAAAACGCATCCGGATTTTCCAATGCCAGGTCGCGAGCGAAGGCCGGATCTGGCACGATGTACCCATCACGCAGCTTCGGCAGAATGACTTCCAGCGATTTTCCGAAGCCGTCAAGCACGCGAATTGTCCGCTTCAACGGAATGATAGATTCATTGGCTGGCGGAGGCACATCAGGAACATCAAATGAGAAGCGCGCCTGCGAATCCTCCGGATGCACCAGGAATGTGGCTCGGCCATCAACGTCTGATCGCAGAAGATGCAAGCCCTCGTCGGCTGCGTCCCATGACTTCACCACGATGTAGTTCAGTTCATCGCGCAGGAAATCTTCTACGACAGCTTCGTAGCGCGACTCGACCTCCAGAAAATCGGCAAGCACCCCCACCGGAGCGCGTCCGCCCTGAAGGCCGCCCGATTGGAACAGCCGCCGTACAGATTCGGTGGAATAGCCGTGCTCCGCGATGACGGCTTCGAGAGATCCCTTCTTGCCGAGTGCGGTTGCGAATTCCGCGCGCAGACCGTCGAGCCGGTTTTTACCTTCCGATTCCTGCTTGCGCTTAACATCAAGCAGTTCGCGGGCCTGCGCAATCTCTGCGGTCAGCGCCGCGACGCGCTGTGAGACCGATTCGAACTCGATCGCTAGCTGTCCGCGCTCGCCGCCGAAGGTTTCGGCCTGGGTGCGGGCGGACGCCATCTCCGACTGCAACCGCTGTGCTTCGCGATCGCCGGCAGCCATCCGCTCTTCGGCCTGCGTGAGCTGATTGCGAAGATTGGAAATTGCAGCGACCGACTCGAGAATCGCAACCCGCGATAGTTCTTGAGTTTGTTCGAGATCGGTCAATGAAGCCGCTGCCATTGTCGCCTGCAGCATGCTGGCTTCGAGTTCCTGCTGGGCTGCAGCCAGATCTGCCGCCGCAGACTCGAGCACCTGGCGGTTGGAATTTAATTCTTCTTCGAGCGAGCTGAGACGGAGCCGCGCCTGCTCAATCTCTGCGTCATGCGAAGCGGCTCGTTGCGTCAACTCATTGCAGCGTTCTTCGTTATGCCGGCGCTGCGCCTGCTTGCGATCAACCTCGAGCTTGATGTCGCTCAGCCTGGAATCATTTTCGCGGATTTCAGATTCAATCGTGTATCCGCGCTGGGTGCGCTCGCCGAGTTCAGCTTCCATTCCGCGGACGCCTTCTGCCTGCACCCGCATCTCTTCAGCAATGGCGGTGATCCGTGCATCGAGTTCTGCGTGCTGCTGATCAAACTGCGCGAACCGGCTGGCAGTCACGACGCGCAGTCTGGCCCGCATTTCATCGCGGAGCTTCGCATAGCGCTCGGCTTTCGATGCCTGCCGCTTGAGGGAGTTCATCTGCCGCGTGACTTCTTCAAAAATGTCATTCACGCGCGCCAAGTTCTGCTTCGCGTCTTCCAGACGCGCTTCTGCCAGCCGCTTCTTGGTTTTGAATTTCGTGATTCCGGCAGCTTCTTCAATGATCGCCCGCCGGTCTGTTGGACGGCTGCTCAGAATTTGCCCAATGCGTCCCTGCTCAATCAGCGCATAAGACTCTGGCCCCAGGCCGGTGCCCATAAAGAGCTCTTGAATGTCGCGCAGGCGGCAGAGCTTTCCGTTGAGCAAGTATTCGCTGTCGCCGGAGCGGAACAGCCGCCGGGTGACTGCGATCTCCCCGGCGCGCGATTGCTGCTGATTGAACTTGCGGCGGCGGATTTTGAGCACGACCTGAGTGTCGCTATGATCGGCAGTCGCTCTCATGTCAGAGTTACTACGGGCCAGGGCGGCCGTAGCTCCGCCTGCGAAAATGGGCTCATCGTCCGGAAATGCCATGGAAATGGAGATCACTTTGCCCCGTGGCACCTCTACTTCTTCGGTTTGCCCGGGCTGCGATTCTTCGGTAATGCGCTCCACCTCTTCTGCAGCGCGAGTACGAATCTCGGCTTCGTCCCAGTCTTCAACGGGCATTTCATCCTGCAAAAGCAGTTCGGTCGGGTCGTTCTTGTCCGGACCGTCATATACATCGGGATCGATGAGGGTCAGCGAAACCTCGGCCATTCCGGTTGGCTTGCGGTCACGCGTGCCAGCAAAGATGACGTCTTCCATCCGCGATCCGCGCAACGTCTTGGCAGACTGCTCGCCGAGGACCCACGAGATGGCGTCGGCAATATTAGATTTGCCGCAGCCATTCGGCCCGATAATCGCAGCCACACCGTCCCCGTGAAACTTGAGTTCAGTGCGATCACAGAAGGATTTAAACCCGAGGATCTGGAGCTTTTTCAGTTTGAGCAACTTGCACTCCTTCTCACAGCCTGTCATCCCGTGAAAACGGGCTACTCAATTCATTTCCAAAGAGGGAACCTGCTGCCAGTTACTACTCAGATGCCTCTTGCGGTTCGCTCCAAAAAAGAACCGTCCAGGCTGGGTGGGCGGGACACAAATTAGAGCTACTCTAACGGCGAAATTAAGCCAGGGTCAAGTCTTAAAACACCATATCTTGTGGGTAAGTCGTCCCAAACCCATCATCCGGAGGCTGCTATGCAGCTTCGGCGCAAACGACGGGTGGATATCTGAAAGGAGGGGAGGGAAATCGCAAGAGCAAAATAAGCCTAGCGCAGCCCATTGAGGGATGCAATCACTATTGACTGATTATTTACTCGGACTGCTCGGTGTTATCATCCGAGCCAATATGAAAAAGCGCGGCTTGTTCCTCGGCGTGACGGCGTAATTCAGCCATTTCATCAGCGCTGTCCATTGGACTTTCGGGACCTTCCTGCTTACGCTGGCTCCTGCGTTCCGCTTTGTCGCGTTGTTTCTGCTGGCGCGCCTGTTCCTTCTGGCGTTTGTTGAATGTAGATCGGCCTCGTGGCATGGGGAAGTCCTTTAGTTGATTTTCATAGTTTATCAGGCATTAATCAGAGTTGCCGCTGGGTTCTGACCTACCAGCGTGGCTCGCGCGGCTGGCGCGCATGGCCATGATAGTCGTCGCGGCCTCCGCCGCCTGAGCGTCCGCCACCGGAGCGCTGCCCGCCGCCGCTACGGCCCCCAAAACCCTGGCCACCGCGAGGGCGATCGGTCTTCGGCTTAGCCTCATTGATTTTGAGCGTCCGCCCACCAAGTTCGGTTCCGTTTAATGCGGCAATGGCCTTCTCGGCCTCTCCGGCATCGGTCATCTCGACGAAGGCGAAGCCACGCGACCTTCCGGTTTCGCGGTCGGTGACCATGCTGACTCGTTCCACGGCTCCGTGGGCCTGGAACAGGTTGCGTAATTCGTCTTCGGTGGTGCTGTGAGGCAGGTTGCCAACGTAAAGGTTCTTCATTGCGTGTTCTCCGTAACTGATTGATCCAGAAATTCAGCCGCTCTGGTGCGCCGCGCTTGAGAAACTTCAGAATCTCGGGGCGGTAAAGGGCGATCGCGCAGGGCCTTCGACCGGGCTTCTGAAACTGATCTGACTGCGGAAATTTTGCGGCAAGCCTCCAGAATCCCCCAACGCTGCATCAAGGGTTGTCCAGATGAATTGGAAGCCAGCGCGGCCTTCACGTCACTCCAGAGCGCGGGTGCGTCATTTTTTTCGATTGCAGCGACCTCCAGGCCAGGCGCAGCCGCAAGGTACTCGGGTTTGCCGACCAGGAACATGATCTGCTGCAGAGGCGCCGCATTCCTTATGTCATCGCAAAACATATCTCGCGACCCAACGCCTGCGTCCCCGCTGAACAGCACCAGATCGTACAGGTCCACGCGCCACCAGCAGCGCGCCTCGGCTACGTCGCTCGCACAATCAACCTCAATGCCGAGCTTGCGCATGGTTTCAGAGCGCAGGTCGCGCTTGGTGCGCGAGGTATCGACCAGCAGTACGCGTTTTTTCTTGGCGGGTGGCGAAACCGGATCCGCGGGTAACATCATTGTGGGCGCGCTCATCCTGACACCTTTGCCGATGCCGCCGGTTTCGAAGGCGGCGTTCTCAGATCTCCAAAAATTTTGCGATTGCGTGCGCGCCGCGCGATCTTTGATTTGCGGTCTTTATTGAAACGCGCTTTATCGCCGTTGATAGCCGACATGAGTTGCTCCTTCTCCGAGATGCTTTCTCAATCGCGAAGGCGCAATTCTGCGGGGCGTGTCTTCGAGGTTAAGAGTTGAGGTTTCCGCCGGAATTACGGCAGGTTAGCGTTCTTCGATTGCGACCTTCTGAGTTTCTTCAAGATCGCGGTCGAGCTGCGCGATAAGGTCGGTAATCTGCTTTGAATCCTGCTCACTGGTCGAACCTGCGACCAAATTTCTGAACTGCTCAACTGAATCGCGGGCCATCGCCGCTCCAATCCTGCTGCTTTCATACTACGCTGTAATTCGACAAACGTCATACTTTTGCAATGGGACCCGATGCGGCGGGTCGCGAGGCAATTAGCCGTTGACAGTAAAAGGGTTACAAGATTTTGTTTGCTAAGCTGCTGCGCAGAGCGTAGTATCACGTCGTACGTTAGACGAATCGGTCGTGAGCAGCTCTTGCTTCAACAGCCAGTCACCTGCACAACGTTTTCCTCCGAGTCTTTCCAGCGTAACTACAACAAAGGAACACAATACAAGATATGGAACAAGGAACAGTTAAGTGGTTCAACGACGCCAAGGGCTATGGCTTCATCAGCCGTCAGACCGGCGAAGACGTTTTCGTGCATTTCTCTGCCATTCAGGCGGGCGGATTCAAGAGCCTGCAAGAAGGTCAGGCAGTGCAGTTCGAAGTGACCAAGGGACCGAAGGGCTGGCAAGCTGAGAACGTAAGCGCGCTTTAGACCTGAACGAATGGCGGCCACCCGTGTGTGGTCGCCTTTGTGTTTCCATCCAAAGTTCGTCGCCTCTGCGACACCACCCGCCGAATTACCTTCCTGAAAGCGATACACCAGCGGTCCTCTAACCGCGCGGTGCTCTGACGATATTTGAAACAACAGCACTGCCGAATTCGTATATTCCGATATATGCGAATCCGACTAGCTCTGCTTTTTAGCGTGATGTTTATCGCCGGCAGCGTGGCACGCGCTGCTGACCTGGCACTGACTGGCGCAAAGATTTATACCTCACCTGCAGATCCACCGATCGAAAACGGATCGATCGTGGTGCGCGACGGCCTCATTCTTTCCGTTGGTCCCGCTTCGACGGTCAAGATCCCGCACTCGGCAAGAGTCATCGACTGCAGAGGACTCGTCGTTACCGCGGGATTCTGGAACAGTCACGTCCACATCCTCACTCCCGCTCTTCTTCACTCAAAAGATTCGGATGCCAAGCAACTTGATCAACAACTGGACACAATGTTCAACCGCTGGGGTTTTACCACGGTGTTTGACGTCGCCTCAGTGCTCGACAACACTCTGACGCTGCGCCGCCGCATCGAAAGCGGTGAGCTGCGTGGCCCGCGTATTCTTACCGTCGGTGAGCCCATCTGGACGATTGAGCCAGTGTATGTTCGTGATTTTCTCCGCCAAAACCATATCCAGATTCCGAACACAGAGACGCCCGACCAGGCGATCGCTCTCGTGCGTGATCACGTAGCGAAGGGTGCAAATGGAATTAAATTATTCGCAGGTTCCGATCAGGGATACGGGAAAGTTGCTCTCCTGCCCGTAGCCACTGCGAAGGCTGCGGTTGACGAGGCGCATCGGCACGGTATTCCGGTCTTCGCCCATCCGACGAATATGGACGGAGTGCGGGTTGCGATGGATAGCGGCGTCGATGTACTGGCACATACTCTGCCCCAATCACCACCATGGACACCTGAATTCACCGACCAACTCAAGCGCGCGAACCTGAGCCTGATACCGACGCTGACCTTATTCGATGTCGAGGGACGCAAAGCAGGCATCCCCGACCAGCAACGCGCGGCCTGGATTTCCCAGATGGTCGATCAGGTCCGTGCTTACTCGCAAGCCGGCGGCGATATTCTGTTTGGAACGGATATCGGATATATCGACCACTACGACACGACTATGGAATTCACACTCATGTCGCAGGCAGGCATGAGCTATAAGCAGATTCTCGCGTCACTCACGACGAATCCGGCGCGAAAGTTCGGAGATTCCGACCGCGGGCGCGTCGCGAAAAACATGAAGGCCGACCTCGTTGTCCTCGACGCCGACCCTGGCCAGGACGTGACGGCATTCTCCAACGTGCGCTACACGATCCGCAACGGCGAAGTTCTCTTCGGGGAAAAGTGATCGCAACAGACTGGAGCGAAGAGTTCGTTGCACGGTAGGGGTTGAGCCCAGCGGACGCGATATCACCTCAATATGCCATCCGGGGTTAACGAGTGATATTGATTCCATGACAATGTCGGCTCCCATGCCCGAGTAAGTTGGTGGTGCCAAAACCAACCAACAGGCTCGGGAGAAAGGAGCCGAACAATGATGATTATAGGAGTAGATTTCCATCCCGAGTTTCAACAAATAGCTTCGGTGGATACCGAGACCGGAGAGTTTCAGGAAAAGCGGCTCGCGCATCCCGCCGAGGCGGAGAAGTTCTACCGTGCTCTAGTCGGCCAGAAGGTGCGCGTGGGCATGGAAGCCAGCGGACACGCTCGCTGGTTCGAGCGCCTTGTGGCCGAGTTGCAGTTTGAGTTGCGGATCGGAGACGCAGCCGAGATTCGCACCAAGCGCGTGCGCAAGCAGAAGACGGATCGACAGGATGCGCAACTGATTCTGCGCTTGCTGCTGGAAGATCGCTTCCCGCAGATCTGGGTACCGAGTTGGGAGAACCGTGATCTGCGGCAACTGCTGTGGCACCGGCATCGCATGGTGCAGGCGCGCACGCGAATCATGAACCAGTTGCAGGCGGTGGCCCTCAACGAGGGTCTGCGCTGTAAGAAGAAGTTGTGGCGCGAACAGGGACGGCAGCAACTGGAGTCGTTCCGCCTAGCTCCGTGGGCCGCTCGGCGGCGGCGTGATCTGCTAGATTTGCTGGACCGACTGACGCCGACAATCGCGGAGCTGAGCCAGGCGGTTGAGCAGGAAGTGGAGAGGTGTCCAGCGGCGCAGCGCTTGCGGACGCATCCTGGCGTGGGCTCGCTGACGGCGCTGGCCTTCGTGCTGATCATCGGAGAGGTAAATCGCTTTCCCTGCGGCAAGCAGGTGGCCAGCTATCTGGGACTGGTGCCGCTGGAGGAGTCCAGCGGAAACCGGCGGCGGTTGGGACACATCACCAAGCAAGGCAGTTCGATGATGCGTTTCCTGCTGGTGGAGGCGGCACAAGTCACGGTGCGCAGTCTGCCGGAATGGCGCAGTAAATATTTACACCTGGTGCTGCGGCGGGGACGGAAGATTGCGAAGGTGGCCATGGCCCGCCGGCTTGCCGTTCAGCTGTTCTGGATGATGCGTAAGGAATGGAATTACCAGCAGTTGAAAAAGTTCGGTTCGCACGCGGGAGAGCCCGGAAATCGCCATGGTGTGCTGTAGAACACCGAGTTATTGATTGGGCATCCCGCTCCTCTTATGGAGGAGTTCGAAGTAGTAATCATGATCGCAGTAAGAGATCGATGAGATGCATGGGTCGGACCGAGTTCCTGACCTGAGACGATTACAAGCGAGCCTGGGTTGGACGAGGCAAACCATCCGCTAGAGCGAAATGGCGCTCTTCTCCGAGTGCTCGCTGGAGTGTGCTTCAAAACTGCTTGACACCGCCGACATTGTCAGAGAGGCGATTTAATGTCAACCATGGGCTGTGCGGGAGGAAGTGCTTTACAATTTCCCCTGTTCTCATTTAAACCAGGCTGCTTCTCCTTGTTAATCCTCTTGGCGGAGGTTTCATGATCACCCAAGTTCGTTCGGATTCGGCAGCCCTTGCCACACTGCAATTATCTTTCAACAAGCTCTGGGTAATGATAACCGGAGTCGTACTTTTGCTTCTGGTTTTGGAAGGCCAGTTGTTGTATTCCGTCCGGCAAGAATCGCTTACGTGGGACGAGGGCGATCACATCTTTTCCGGATACATGTCGCTCAAGCATCATGATTTCGGCCTGAATCCCGAGCACCCTCCGCTTGTAAAAATGATTGCCGCTGTGCCGCTTCAAGGCATGAATCTTCGTGAGCCGCAGTTACAGAACCGCTACTTCAAAACCGAGGCGTACCTGAGCGGGCGCGATCTGATCTTCCAAAATGATTTTGAGACCATCATCTTCCGCGCCCGAATGTTTGCATCGATTTTTGCTCTGATGACCGCGCTGCTGGCCTTCCTGATCGCACGCGAGATGTTCGGCACCGGCGCGGGATTCCTGGCGCTCCTGCTGATTGTCTTCGAGCCGAATTTCCTTGCTCACGGGGCCCTGGTAACCACCGATACCGGAGCGGCGTGCGGCCTACTCGCCAGCATTTACGCGTTCTACCGTTACGTGAAATCGCCGTCGTGGGGACGCGTCGCTGTCCTGGGCCTCGCCGCCGGGATATTCTTCCTTACCAAGCATTCGGCGGTGCTTCTGCCGCCGATGCTGATTCTACTTGCCATCACCGAGCTGCTGCGCCGCCGTCAAGCAGGCGACGAAAGCCGCCTCCGTCAGGCACTGCGGCTGACCAGTGTCTTGGTGATCGCCGCAGTCATCGCTGTGGCAATCATGTGGGCCGGCTATGGGTTCCGCTATTCGGCTCGCCCGGCGGGACAGCAGATCAATCCGCCGCTGGAGAGCACGCTGGGAAACTTGAGTCCGTTCGAAGGCAAGGCCGTTGCCATGATGGCGCGCTGGAAACTCCTGCCCGAATCGTGGCTGTACGGACTGGCCGATGTCCGCTCGGTAGCCAATACCTGGCCCAGCTACATTTTCGGGAAGGTCTACGCTCACGGTGTGTGGTTCTACTTCCCGGTGGCGTTTGTTATCAAGGCGACACTGACCACGCTGATCTTCCTTCCGCTGATCGTTTATGCCATCGCAACTCGGAAGCTGCGGGGTTGGCGCGAGATCCTGTTTCTCACTTTGCCACCGGCGCTCTACTTCTGTGTTTCTATGACTTCGAAGTTGAACATCGGCGTGCGACATATCCTGCTGGTCTTCATGTTTTTACTCGTCCTGGCAGGAGGGGCGGCGTGGAGCCTGATCTGCAAGGACCGGCGCTGGGTGTGGCCAATTGGCGCCCTCATCCTCTTCCATGTGATTTCGTCGTTGCGAGCGTTCCCAACTTCGTACATCGCGTATGCGAACGAACTCTGGGGTGGACCGGCCAATATCCACAAATATCTGACCGATTCCACTACCGACTGGGGGCAGCAACTGAAAGCCGTCAAGCGCTATATTGACGAGCGCCGGATTCAGCAGTGTTGGTTTGCTTACACGGCCGAACCCGCGATTCCGTTCGGCGCTTACGGTATCCCTTGCAAGACGCTGCCCACAATGGACTCGATGTGGTTCGGCCTGAAAACCGATACTCCTCCAGTCATCCAGGGACCGGTATTCATTAGCCACATTCCCTTGACTTTCTATGAATCGGGATCAAGCCTGCTGAGTCCGTATCGTGAATTCATGAAGCTCAAGCCAACAGCTGTCATCGAAAATGGCGTGTTTGTCTATGACGGTACGTTCCAGGTGCCGTACGCTGCGGCGTTCGATCGCGCGGTCAGGTCTGCGGACCTGCTGAGTCAGCATCAACCCGAAAAGGCTCTAGCCGAAGCTCAATCCGCAGTTGCCCTCGCGCCCGACTACATGCAGTCACTCATGGCTTTGGGAGAGGCGCAGAAGGCGTTGCAGAAGAATGTCGAGGCACGAAACACATTCGAGAAGGCGCTCACGATAGCGCACAGCATGGAACCAACCGCACAGGAGGTGTGGATTCCGAGAGTGCAGGAGAAATTAGCAGGGATCTAAGCCGGAATTTTCGGGCGGGGCGTCGGACCCAATACTGACGCTGGAGCAATGTCTCCGCTCAAGGATTGAAACAACCGGTCGCAATCAGGTGATATCACAAGTGTGCGCCATTGGTTTGTCTCGGCGCCCCAATAGTTCAGTGAACGTACGCTCCCCCGGGAAGTAAATCCTGAATGGGCCATAGCTCCCGCTTTTGGTCCACGAGTTCTGACCATTTCGATGGCTGGGCGCCAGGTGGCGAAACTAATTTCATGTAAGGCAATGTTTCGGAGACGGCGTTCGCCAGCGTGAAAGCGTCGCCAGTCCCAGTTACTGCGAGCGCGGAACCCGGAGCCAGTTTTGAGGATGTGAACCGCGCAGTGATTTCTACATCCTCGATCATCTGCAGGAAGTACGGGCGTCCTGTGAGTAGCGAATTGTAAACATAGTCCGCCAACACGCCGGACATCGGGCTTACGTAGGCCTGATCAAAAGTCAATTGCGCCAGCGTGGGATCGTCAGGAGACACGGCCTTGTACGGCATACGAGTTTCGCCGAGGCCGCGCGGGTCGAAGGACACGATGTCATAGCCCTGGTCGAGGTATTTGGTTAATTCCGGCCAATCTTCAGGTGTCGCTTTGCCATTTTCGGCGATCCAGAAGAGCACGCGTTTTTGCTGGGCACCGATTTTGTGAATCCACAACAGCGGAATTTCGAGGTCGCGGCTGTGATGGAGAACATAGCGGTCAATCGAGATGTCTCCGGTTTGAGAGCTTCCGGCTTCTTCCCACTGAATTTCGTTCATCGGTGAGACGTCGTTTTGGAATTTCGCAACCCGCCAATTGTTGATCTTCGGATAGAGAGCGGAATAATACATTTGCTTCACAGTGAGAGAAGGCTGGCTTTTATGCGACGTGTAATAGTCGCGGATTTCATCCATCAACGATCGCGCATCTTCAAAATCGAGCATGACCTGTCCCGTGTGGGTGCATTGCAACTGTTTTTCGTCGAGTTCCTTAACTTCAGGCAGCGACTGCCTTCTCGGCATTCCGTTGAAACGATCGAGGAACTCGATCGCGGCTTCCTGATTTTCCGGCGAGTATTGATGCTCGTTGTAACTCTCGTGCATCGCGATGCGGTCGGCATGGCCGAAGCGAGAGTAGATATCAGCGACTTCGCGAAAGCTTTTGCGCGTGCCTTCGATGGGGAAAAAATCGAGCACCGCGGCGGCCACAAACACCGGCCGCGGATACATCAGGAGCATCAGGCCCGCATGGTCGAGGCCGTGCGAAATCATTCCGTACAGATCTTGCTCCGGATCGCTGTCCGGATCCTTGAAGATGCGGTTGTAAACCCGCATGGGCAGCGCAGTGAAGTAGCAGGACGGCGCCGCGACTTTGATTCGCGGATCAATCGCGGCGATGTGCGCCGCCTGAAAACCGCCGCCGCTGGTGCCGGTAATGTTGATGCGGTCGGGATCGACTTCGGGCCGAGTCAACAGGTAATCCACAGCGCGAATGCCATCCCAGATTTCCCAGCGCGCCAGATTGGTTCCGGCCAGGTATGCCAGATTGCCCATCACCGCGTGTTCGGCGCAGATCAGGTTGTAGCGGCTCTTGTGATTCTTCGCGTCCCAGAATTGACTGCGTTCGCCTTGTCCTACAGGGTCCCAGCAGATCACGAAATAGCCGCGCTTCGCCAGGCGCTGGCAAAGCGCCTGATAGTAGGCTTTGCCGTTCGCAGAATGGCCGGCAGGAACCAGAACGCCAGGATGTTTTGGAGAGGCGTCGTCAGGTACGTAAAGCAAAGCAGTGACGTAAATATGCGGAAGGCTTTCGAAAACCAGTTTTTCGATATGAAAGCCTTGCATCTGAATCTGTCCGGTTATGTGCGGGTTCAGTGGAGTCTTCGTGGCCGGCAATCCGCCCAGCATTTGGAGAAGGTGCTCGCGCATCTGCTGCTGAATTCGTCGCAGGTCCTGTTCGGTTCGAATGCCTTCCCAAGCTTTGCGGCGCTGGTCATCCTGGCGCCACGCCATTTCGGTTTGATATCGCAGATAGTCAGTTATCGTCGGTCCATGATTCGCATTGGTCGGTAGAACTTGAAATGCTTCGGGCGGGGGAGCGTCAGAAGCCGATGCCGCCAGCGAAGCCAACAACAGACCGGCGGCGAGGGCGCACTTCATTTCGCGTCACTCGCGGCGGGCGCAAACGCGCCCAGGGAAGCGCCATTTCGTTTATTACCGGCAAGGTCTTGCGCGGGGATGTTTTGGGCATCGCCCCAGTTGGAGAAGAGTTTGGAATCGGCTCGCGGCCGGAAGTCGGGGCGATTTGGATTCAGCCGCCACCATTTACCTTCAATGATCACCCACGGCTCATTGCTGTAACGAACAAATTCCTTCGCAGCTCTTTCCTGCGTGATGCCGGTGATCGTGTTCGGGCCTTCAGGCAATTGCGTCGCCAGAGATTTCAAGCCCCTCGGCATGTCTTTCACGTGATCATCGCCCGCGCTGCTGTGGTAACTGATGATATTTGCAACGTTAAAACTCGCATCCAGCCGATAGATGCTGGTGTCGTAGATCTCGATCGAATTCGCCTGATCATTGATGAAGATGTTGTTGCGCATCTTCGTGCCCCAACTTCCGTTCCGCGCCTGCATTGCCGCGCGATCATGATTGTTCATGAGTACCGTATTGTTGCGGACAATATTGCCGTGACATCCCCATAACGGAAGATCGTCGGGGCCTTTTACCTGTTCAGGCGATTGCGGGCCGGGTTCAACGTAGGCCTGATCGTAGGGATTCTGGTCATTCCACTGGGCGATGCCGTGATTGAGATTGTCGTAAATCAGATTGTTTTGGATGAGAGAATCCTGAAGGCCCGCGAGATTCAGCGAGCCACCGCCAACTTTTCCGTTCTCGTTCATCACGTTGTCTTCAATAATGAAATTGGTGCCCCGGCCGTCAGGGAAATTGTTCTCGCCGAATTTCTCGGTCGCCAATTTCATTAATCCGACTGCCCATTCGCGCGTCGGCTCCTCCTTCGGATAGTCCTTCAGTTCTGGGTTCTTTATCAGATCGTGAAACGAACTCACCGAATCGAGATTGCATTGCAGTCCACCACTGGCGCTGCCAAAGAAGACGTTGCGGCGAATCACATAGTTGTCGGATCCGTCGCTGACGTAGGCCGAATGCTCCACCGCAGACCGGGCGAACAGATTGTCCTGCATCAGGACGGTATGCGTGTCGCGGGTATGAAGCCCCCACTTGCGATGGTTGTGAGAGAAGTTGCCAACGATCACTATGTGATGCGTCTGTTTGCCCGTCTTGCTGAAGTCGCCATCGAGCATAATTCCAGCCCGCGGCCCGGACGGCTCAATTCCTGGACCATTGCTTCCGGCAATGTTGAACCCCTGCACGATCACGTGGTGAGTCGCGCGCAGCAGGATCATCCAATCTGGAATGCGCGACGGCTGATCAATCACTACATCGCCGGGCTCGCCCATGGCTTTGAAGTGAATGTAGTGGTCGTCTCCGGCGCTGGGTTTCTCCTCGAGCACAAAGCCAGCGTAGTGTCCCGGCATTACGGCGATCAGGTCTCCACCTTGAGTGGCGTCGGCCGCCTCCTGCAAGGTCTTGAATGATCCGGAAACCTGATACGCACGCGCCGGACTGTTCACATCGGTTCGGGAATTCAGATCAAGGGCGGGAATCTTCAGGCGCTTCGGAGATCTGCCCGATGCGTCCACGACCAGCACCCGCGTATACGTCCCCTGAACATGAATTGAATGGCTTACCCATTCGTCGGAGCTTTGGGTGTGAAAGAAGACCGGCGATTGAGCTACGCTCAACAGGTACTGGGCAGAAACCGACCACAGTCCCGCTGCCAAAGCGATTCGCAATAGGAACGGACTTTGCATTGAGATAGATTCGCGCCGATTTCCGACTCTACCAAACCTGTCGTTAGCTTTCCATGAGAAAGTAAAAGATAACAAAGGAAAGCTCGACTCGTGAAGTGCTTTTCGAAACCTCAACCGGGTTTCGTCACGGTCGTCCGGGCTCATTGCGCTGTCTTTCAGCGTGATAACATTTCCCGCTGAGTTCGGTGACCGCACGCATTAAGCTCGTCAATGATGGAGTTTCGCTATTGAAGACGGTTAAAGGTCCAGCCATTTCTCTTGCTCAGTTCGCTGGCGAGAAGTCACCATTCAATAATTTGAAGGATATCTCTGCCTGGGCTGCGCGACTTGGCTACAAAGGTGTTCAGATCCCGACCTGGGAAAGCCGCCTGTTCGATTTGAAACGTGCGGCGGAAAGCCGCACTTATTGTGACGAGGTTCGCGGCACGCTGGCATCGAGCGGTGTCGAACTGACGGAGCTCTCAACTCATCTTCAAGGACAGTTGGTCGCGGTGCATCCTGCTTACGATGCGGCATTCGACGGTTTTGCGCCCGAGTCCGTTCGGCGAAATCCGGCCGCGCGCCAGGCCTGGGCGGTTGAACAACTGCTGCTGGCAGCGAAAGCTTCCGCGAACCTCGGCCTCAAGGCTCACGTAACTTTTTCAGGAGCATTGGCATGGCCATATATCTACCCGTGGCCGCAGCGTCCCGCTGGTCTGATTGAAACCGCATTCGATGAATTGGCGAAGCGCTGGAAGCCAATCCTTGATTCGTTTGACGCTGCCGGTATCGATCTCTGCTTCGAATTGCATCCTGGCGAAGACCTCCACGACGGCATAAGTTTCGAGATGTTTCTGGAGCGGGTCGGCGGGCACAAGCGCTGCAATGTTCTGTACGACCCAAGCCACTTCGTTCTGCAGCAACTCGATTATCTCGAGTTCATCGACATCTATCACCCTAGAATAAAAATGTTTCATGTAAAGGACGCAGAGTTCCGGCCGAGCGGGCGTCAGGGCGTTTATGGCGGTTACCAGCCGTGGATTTCACGGGCGGGCCGTTTTAGATCGCTCGGCGATGGGCAGGTGGATTTCGCGGCCATTTTTTCGAAGCTCGCGCAATATGATTTTCCCGGCTGGGCGGTTCTCGAATGGGAGTGTTGTATCAAGAGCGGCGAACAGGGAGCGCGAGAAGGTGCACCGTTCATTGCCCGCCACATTATTCATACCGCGGAGCGCGCATTCGACGATTTCGCGAAGTCCGGCACGAATGACGAAGCCAACCGCAGAATGCTGGGTCTCACAAAATAACTCAGGAATTATCGAATGCCCATTGAGTCTTCCAGTCAGAGCAAGAATCGCCGGCTTCGCCTCGGCATGGTTGGAGGCGGTCCAGGTGGATTTATCGGCGCAGTCCACCGCATAGCCGCACGGCTCGATGACCGGTACGAATTAGTTGCCGCCGTTTTGACTTCAGATCCCGCAAGAAGTTTGGATGCTGCCAAAGATCTGAACATTCCACGTGGTTACGGCAGCTTTGCGGAGATGGCAGCGGCTGAAGCGAAGCGGCCGGATGGCATTGAAGCGGTTTCGATTGTCACGCCGAACCATCTGCATCACGCGCCCGCCAAGGCATTTCTCGAAGCCGGCATCGATGTGATCTGCGACAAACCATTAACCACGACGATTGAAGATGCGCTTGATCTTGCCGCTATTGTGCAGCGAACCGGGCTGGTGTTTGGATTGACGCATAACTACACCGGACATCCGATGGTGCGGCAGGCAAGAGAGATGGTGCGTGCTGGTGAACTCGGGCCATTGAGACTCGTCCAGGTTGAGTATGCACAGGATTGGCTCGCTACTCCGCTGGAAAAAACGGGGCAAAAACAGGCAGAATGGCGCACCGACCCGGCACGTAGCGGGCCGGGCGGATCGCTCGGTGACATCGGCACGCATGCATACAATCTTGCCGGCTTTGTTACGGGCTTACAGTGCGAGCAACTGGCAGCAGATGTGACCACGTTCGTGCCGGGCAGGCGTCTTGATGACAATGTTCAGGTGATGCTGCGATTTTCCCAAGGCGCAAAAGGCGCGCTTTGGGCGAGCCAGGTGGCGGCCGGAAATGAGAACAATCTTCGGCTTCGAGTGTACGGCGAAAAAGCCGGCATTGAATGGCGGCAGGAAGATCCCAACGAACTCGGCTTCACTCCGCTAGGAGAAACGCGGCGAACACTTCGGCGCGGCAGTGCCGGAGCCGGTAAGGCAGCAACGCATGCCACGCGAATACCCAGCGGGCATCCAGAAGGATATCTGGAGGCGTTCGCGCAACTCTATACCGACCTCGCTGAACAGATTGCCGCTAGACGCGAAAAGCGCGCGCCGAACCCGGACTCGCTGCTCGTGCCGAGCGTCGCGGATGGAGTCGAAGGCGTGCGATTCATCAACGCGGTGCTGAAGTCGTCACGCAGCGGATCGGCGTGGACTGCGGTCCGCGAATAGACGGTAATTCGCTCAACAGACAATCGAACAACTTATTAGGGTTTGTTGGTTGAGGAACCCGTACCGAGCAGCTATTATTCCGCCAATGGCAATTTCGGAACGCGAAGTCATCCCGCCAATCGAAATACCTCGGCGATTGCCCGCAGACCTCAACAGGCGAGATATGATTCGCGCGGCACTGCTCGCCGCCGCGGCATCTGCTTTGGGACCGTCGTTCTCGCTGGCGCAGGCGATCGAATCAGGACTCACCCCTGCGGCGCGTGGAGAAGACGGGGCTGCGTTCCTCAACGGTCCCAATTGGAAACCTGCCTTTCTCAATGATCATCTGAACGAAACTCTGATTGTGTTGAGCGACGTCATCATTCCCGCGACTGAGACTCCCGGCGCGAAAGCTGCGTTGGTGAATCGCTATCTTGATCTTCTCGTCTCGGTACAGCCTTCCGAATTCCAACAGGAATTCGTCGCAGCTTTGAAGTCTATTGACAGTGAGAGTCAGACAGAGTTCGGAAAAGATTTCGGTGATCTTTCACGCGAGGACCAGATTTGGCTATTGACCGCGTGGGCTTACCCTCAACAATCCAGTCATTGGACGGAACGAAACGATCCGCACACGCAGCCTGCTGACCTGGCGCAGAAGCATTTTCATAGATTGAAGGCGCTGATCGCCGCTGCATATTACGGCTCAGAAATCGGCCAGAAAGAACTCGGATGGGATGGCGAGATCACGCACGGCCCTTATCAAGGTTGCGAGCACCAAAGTCCGACCCACACATAGACTTCATGTCACAAGATCCCCTACAACAAACCTATGACGCGATTGTGGTCGGCTCCGGCGCGACCGGCGGCTGGGCCGCCAAGCGGCTATCAGAAGCCGGGTTGAAGGTCGCCTTGCTCGAAGCCGGACGCGCCGTAACGGCTCGAGAATTTACCGAGCACCTGCCGTCGTTCCAATTGAAATATCGCAATCACTCGCCCGAGGTGATGCGCACGCGTCCCATTCAGCGGCAGTGTTACGCCTGCATGGAATACAACTACGAATGGTTCGTAAATGATTTGGAGAATCCCTACAGCACGCCGGCGGACCGGCCGTTTACGTGGCAGCGGCTGCGTGTGTTGGGTGGTCGCTCGCTGGTGTGGGGCAGGCAAAGCTATCGGTTGAGCGATGTTGATTTCAAAGCCGCCAGCCGCGACGGATACGATGTTGACTGGCCATTTTCTTATGCGGATCTGGCGCCTTTTTACGACATCGTGGAGAGCTACGTGGGCATAAGCGGCGCCGCAGAGAAGAATGAAATGCTGCCCAATGGCCAGTTTCTTCCCGCCATGAAGATGAGTTGTGGAGAGATGCGACTGCGCGATAGCGTTCAAAAAAACTTTGGCCGCACGCTCACTATCGGTCGAACCGCGATCGTAACTCAGCCGCATAACGGTCGCGCGCCCTGTCATTACTGCGGCCCATGCGAACGCGGGTGCATGACGTACTCATATTTCAGCAGCCCGTTCACCACCGTAAAAGATGCGCTGAAGACCGGCAATTGCACGCTGATTACCGACGCGATTGTCAGACATGTTGATATGGATGCCAGCGCGAACAAGGCGCGGGGCGTCACATTTATCCATCGCACGACTAGAGAAACCAAACAAGTCCGCGCGAAGACTGTTGTGTTATGTGCGCAGGCGCTTGAGTCCACTCGTATTCTTATGAACTCTTCGACCCGCGAATATCCGAACGGTTTGAGCAATTCGAGCGGATTGCTCGGACATTATTTGATGGATCACGTAGTTGGTGGCGGCGCGAGCGGGACGTTCGAAGATTTGAATACTCCACCAAGCGCGAATCCGCCGCACCGTCCGAATGGAGTCTACCTGGTTCGCTTTCGCAACACGCCGAAAGAGGGCAAGCATCCGCATTTCCTTCGCGGTTACGGTTTTCAGGGCGGCTCGATGCCCGAGTTCAATATGGATGCTCCAGGAATCGGTGCGGATTACAAAAAAGCAGTTAAGATTGGCACCTACGGGGTTTCCCTCGGCGCTTTCGGCGAGTCTCTAGCGAGGTTCGATAATTTCTGTGAGATTGACGGTAATCTTAAGGATGCGTGGGGCATTCCCGCCTTGCGGATCAGCATGGCACACGGCAAGAATGAAGCTGCTCTCATGCGCGACGCCGGAGTGACCGCTGCGGAAATGCTCGAGGCTGCGGGAGCAAAGAACATCCGCCTAACGACGGGAACCGAGATGCCGGGCATGGCGATCCACGAAGTGGGCACAGCGCGCATGGGTGATGATTCCAAGAAGTCAGTCCTCGACGCGTTCTGCCAATCGCATGACGTCTCTAACTTATTGGTCACGGATGGCTCTTGCTTCGTGTCGTCGGCTTGTCAGAATCCCACTCTAACCATGATGGCGATTACGGTGCGGGCTTGCGACCATCTCGTCGAACGTTTTAAACGCAACGAGGTTTAACACAGGTTTCAAAAAACACTATGAAAAAGAATTTTACTCGCCGCGAATTCGTGCACACCGCAACCGTAGCCGGAACTGCCCTTAGCCTTCCCCTAAGCATGCGCGCAGCCGGCAAGAAATCGGTGCTCGTTTTCACTAAGTCTTCGGGCTTTGAGCACGACGTGGTGAAAACCAAGGACGGCAATCCCAGCATTGTGGAGCAGGCGGTCAGATCGATGGGAAACAAGTACGGGTTCGATGTTATTGCTACAAAAGACGGCCGGATTTTCGACTCGCCGGATTTTCGCAAGCACGCAGCCTTGCTCTTCTTCACCACGGGAGACTTGACCACCGAGGGAACGGACAAGAACCCGCCGATGTCGGTGCAGGGTAAGCAGGCGTTTCTCGCCGCGATCCGCGGAGGAATGGGGTTCGTCGGAGTTCATGCGGCAGCCGATACCTTCCACACGAAGCCCGATCCCGAGGACAACTCCAACCGCTACGTTGCGCACGGGGAGAAATCCGATCCTTATCTGCGCATGTTGGGTGCGGAGTTCATCACGCACGGCAGCACGCCGCGACTGCAGACCACGAATCTTGTCATCAATGATCCTAAATTTCCCGGCATCGAGGGCGTTTCTTCCCCCGTCAGTTTCAACGAAGAATGGTATTCGCTAAAGGATTTTCGCACCGATCTGCATGTGATCGTCACGCTCGACACGAAGGGAATGACCGGCGAACCGTATCAGCGCGCGCCTTATCCGATGACGTGGGCGAGAATGGAAGGGAAGGGGCGGGTGTTTTACTGCGCGATCGGCGACCGACCGGAGAACTGGTCTGAACCATTCTTCTTGAATCTTCTTGGCGGCGGAACTCGCTGGGCCATCGGCGATGTAAAAGCCTCTCTCGACCACAACTTGAGCCAGGTCGCTCCGGGTTACGCGGAGATTCCGCCGAAGCCCAAGCCGAAGGAGTAGTCCGATTCACACACCTGCTGCGCGTTCAGCGTTGCTTCGCGGCTTTGCTCGCATCGGAACGAGGTTGGGTAATCGCCGCGTCCAGCTGGGCCGCAATCGCATCATACGCCGGAGTCGGTCCTGCCCAACGCAATTCCTGCACATCGTCAAAGAGTTTGATATCGGTTCGGAGTGTGGCGAGCTGACGGAAAAGGACTGCCTTGTTCCAGTCACGGCGAAGAGTTTCTGCAAGCGTACTCGCGCTGGTGACCTTCACACCCCACTCGCGGCTCTCTTTTGGAATGGACTCGAGATGTCCAAACTTGGCTAGAACAGCGGCGGATGATTTTGCGCCCCAGCCTGCCAGGCCCGGATATCCGTCCGCCGAGTCGCCGACGAGTGCCAGATAATCTGGAATCGATGCGGGCGGGACGCCGAACTTTTCGATTACTCCACTTTCGTCGATGATGACGCGGGTGCGCCGGTTCAGTTGGACCACGCGCTCGCCACGTACACATTGCGCGAGATCTTTGTCAGGCGTGCAAATCACTACTTGTTCGACTTGCGCATTGAATGATGCTGCGGCGGCTGCGGCCGCCAACGCATCATCGGCCTCGAATTCGACCATGGGCCACACGACAATACCCGCGGCAGACAAGACCTCCTCCAGCAGCGGGAATTGTGCGAGCAAATCGGGCTCGACTCCGTCGCTCGTCTTGTAGTCAGCCCACAGGTCATTGCGGAATGATTCCACGATGTGGTCATTAGCCACCGCAACGTGCGTCGCGCCCTCTTTAATCATGCCCAGCACAGACGCCAGCACTCCGCGAACGGCGGCGACTTCCCGGCCCTTGGCGTCGCGCGCGGACGGGAGAGCGTAATAGTGGCGGAACAGTTCGTAGGTTCCGTCGATCAGATAGATCTTCAACTGTTCGGCTCCAAAACCAGGCACTCGGCCTCCCGCGTTCACCGAATCGGGTTCTCAGTAGGATGGTAGCCTATTTCGGTGGCGAAGCCGGAAGCCAGTGAGTTGTTGTCGATTGAGGGGCGTGAAGTCCGAATAACTCACCCCGATAAGCTGTATTTTTCCGCGCAAGCGCGCATCTCGAAGCTTGACCTCGTTCGTTATTACCTCTCGGTCGCGCCCGGTGCGCTGGCAGGAATTCGGGATCGTCCAATTGTTCTGAAGCGTTTCGTGAATGGCGCCGAGTCGCCGGCCTTTTATCAGAAGCGTGCGCCCGAGCAGCGGCCTGGCTGGTTGCGGACTGTGACGCTCTCGTTCCCATCCGGCCGTACTGCGGAAGAGACAGTCGTCGATGACGCCGCGGGACTCGCATGGATTGTCAATCTTGGTTGCATCGAGCTTCATCCTCATCCGGTTCGTTCCAGCGATCTTGAGCATCCGGATGAATTGCGCATCGACCTCGACCCTGTTCCAGGCGTTCCCTGGGCAGATGTTTGCCGAGTCGCACTCGAAGTGCAAGCGTTCCTCGGCGAAGTCGGGCTTCAGGGATGGCCGAAGACGAGCGGCTCACGCGGCATGCATGTGAACGTGCGTATTCAGCCGCGCTGGACATTTACTGAAGTGCGCCGGGGGGCGGTGGCATTGTCACGCGCTGTAGAACGGCGAGCGCCGACGATTGCGACTTCGAAGTGGTGGAAGGAACAGCGGCACGGGGTGTTTCTCGATTACAACCAGAATGCCAAAGACCGGACGACTTGTTCGGCGTATTCAGTTCGCCCCATTCCCGATGCGCGAGTCTCAACGCCGCTGCGATGGGACGAAGTGCCGGAGTGCGATCCGGCCGGATTCACGATATTCACGGTGCCGAAGCGCTTTGCCGAGATCGGTGATCCACACGCCGGCATAGACGGCGCACCCGCTTCACTCGAACCATTACTAGAACTCGCCGCTCGCGATGAGGCTGAAGGTCTGGGTGATGCGCCGTGGCCTCCGCATTTTCGCAAAACGGACGCCGAAGCGCCGCGGGTTGCGCCTTCGCGAGCGAAATCAGTTGCGAAGAAGCCGCGCCTGAAAATGCCGCTGATCGTGATCGCGAACTCGCCGGACAAAGACGCTGCGCTCGCCGGCCTGGCACGATGGAAGACGAGGCACGCCGACGCCGCTGCGCATCTGGCGCCCAAGGATTTTCTCATCGACTCCATGCGTGGCAGATCATCAACCTGGACACGCATTCGTATCAACCTGAACCGCATACCTGAAGATCAAAGACCGCAACAGGAAACCCCTGATCCGGATGACGACCCCACACGCGAATGGCGGGAGTGGAGCAAGAGCGAGACGCGTAGAAAAAAGAATAAGGCCCAAGGCGACTAGCGTCCCGACGGGAATATTGCGGCTAGTTCTTGCGGAGGGACTACTTCAAGTTGCGCATAAGTGCAGTCGGTTGGTTTCTTGTCGGTGCGCCATCTGCGAAATTGCGCCGTGTGGCGAAAGCGATTGCCTTGCATGTGATCGTAAGCAACCTCGACCACTAGCTCGGGCCGCAGCGGTTCCCATGAGAGGTCTTTGCCCTGACTCCACCGGCTCTGGCCGCCTGGCATGCGTTTGGGGCCATCAGCGAAAGCCGCATCAGCCTCCGCCCAAGCCTTCCAGGGATGAGCCGCGAGAGCCTCTTTCCGATATGGTTTCAGAAGTTCTGCCAACTCAAGCCGTTTCGCATTGCTGAAGCTTGCGCAAACTCCCACATGTTGCAGCGACCCCGAGTCGTCAAATAACCCGAGCAGGAGAGATCCGACCAGCGTCTGGTCTCCTTTTTTATGCCAGCGAAATCCAGCAACCACGCAATCGCAATCGCGCTCGTGCTTGACTTTCAGCATGACTCGCTTATTGGGCTCGTAGGTTCCGGAAACCGGCTTCGCGATGACGCCGTCAAGCCCTGCGCCCTCAAAGCGGCGAAACCAGTCTTCTGCCACGACGCGGTCGCGGGTGGCGGGGGTGAGATGGATGGGTGGCGGTGCAGATGAGAGTGTCGTTTCCAACTCGCGGCGTCTGATTTCGAACGCCTCGCCGCACAGGTCGCGATCGCCGTTGCACAGCAAGTCGAAAAATACCACCGAAGCTGGAGTCCGCTGAGAAAGAAGTTTTACCCTTGACGCCGCAGGATGAAGGCGTAACTGCAACGCATCAAAATCGAGTTCGTTGTTTCTGACGATGACTATCTCGCCATCCAGAACACAGCGCTCGGGCAATGCCGCGCGCAACGGATCCAGCAGATCAGGGAAGTATCTATTGAGCGGCTTCTCGTCGCGGCTTTGAATCAGGACCTCGTCGCCGTCACGAAATACAAGTGCGCGAAAACCGTCCCACTTGGGCTCAAATATCCACTCTCCTTCGGGGGGTAGTTCGTCAACCCGCTTCGCGAGCATCGGCAGAATAGGAGGGCTAACGGGAAGGTCCACTTCCAAATTCTAACCGTTGTTGGCCAGCATAACCCAGTTCGTTGCGCGCAAAAAAAGCGCGGGGATTTTACTCCCCGCGCACCAGAGGCACTTCCAGTGAGGTTAAAAGATGATCTTTGCGATCAAATCGGGGCTTTCGGTCGGGCCCCCTGCAAATACAGGCCCTCTTTCGAGGACCTGTGTTGGTTAGAAGCTGTACTTCATCCAGATTTGGATTGAACGGCCTCCATCAAGCGTCAGGCTCTTCGGACCGAGGACCCCAAAGCCCGGAGAAAGTAGGTTGCCGTAGCCCACGATGTTATTCTGGCCAGCATTAAAGTGATTAAACGCATTCAAGAAGTCCGCTCGGAACTGTAACTGGCTTCCGCGTTCACCGAGCGGTATCTTAAAGTTCTTCAATACGGAGAGATTATAGTTTTCCAGTCCGGGCAGCAGGATTGCATTTCGCCCAATGTTGCCATTCTTACCTTGATTATTGGCGATGTAGCGCACCTGGCCCGGTGTCACGGGGAGAATCACACCTTGTCCGTTGTTGCCAAAGACCAACTGCTCGAGGTCCACCAGGCCCAAACCACCGGGATCTGAAAAGCCAACCCCGCTAACGCAATTGGGGTCGTTCAGACAAGCAACGCTGCCGTTGAGCGCGGCATGTGGATTTCCAAGTGATGGACGATCATTGAATCCTTCGCCGTCGCCGTTCTGGTCGAAGCCTCCGAAGTATAAATTTTCGGGTGCGCCCGACTGTAACACAATGCTTCCAGCCGTCTCCCACCCGCCAAATACCTGATTCAAGAAGCGGGCATTCGGACTCGGTAGGGCATAGACCCAGGTGAATGACGCGACGTTAGTGTGGTTGAAAACGGAGGGACCGCGGTCGCTGCGAGGATCCATTACGTTCTGCCAGCGACTGGCTCCGCCGCTGGTCACGAAGACCTCTGAACTGTTGTCAATCGAACGTGACCAAGTGTAGGCGCCACGCAGGCTGAGATTTCCCACATTACGCGTCACTTCAGTCTGTAGGCCGTGATAAATGGAATCGCCACGATTCCCGCGCACAATGATTGCGCCCTTGTTCGGGTTCAACCGGTTCCCGGTGTTGGGATCGACTGGGTTGAGCTGTTCATTTGCGAACAGGCCCTCGCCGCGGGTCCCGACGTAAGCCACCTGTGCAATCAGCTTGCCTGGCAGTTCACGTTGAACGTTCAGGTTCCATTGGTAGGTGCGAGGATTGCGAAGGTTATCCGTGACCGGCTCAGTCGTATTGAGTGGGTCGGCGGTCGGGGCGATTGCCGCGATGGACTCTAATGCCTGAGCTACCCCTCTCCCAGTGGTGCCAAGTGTTGTTCCTCCTAGAGTATTGGGAGAGAGCGAAGCGGTGTTGTTGCTGATGTTCGTGAAAAAGGCGTCGTAGAAAATGCCCGCGCCTCCACGAATCACGGTCTTGTCTACGCCGAAGATGCTCTCAGCAAAATGGGGAGAGTAGGAGAATCCCAGCCGTGGTCCCCACGCGTTGCGATAAGGCTTGACTTCAACGCGGGTCTGAAATGGCATGGGGAGGGCATTCGCGCGATCAATCGCCGGGAACGGCAGTACATTCTCTGCGTCGGGAGGTTGATATTCGTAGCGTACGCCGTAGTCGAGCGTAAAGTTCGGACGCAGCTTCCACGAATCCTGGAAATAATACGCCTGCTGATTCGTGGGAACACTGATGCGAGGATTACCGAATTGCTTAGAAATACTTCCGGCCGATCCATTTGTTCCCGTGAAATCGTCAATGTAATTTGCCAGGTCGGTGCAGTTGTTGCTGCCGAGTACACCATTGACGGTGCAATTGCCGCCGGCGGCGAACGCTGCCGCACCGTCGCTGTTGAATGGAATCTGGTCCTGCACCAGAATCACTGCCAGGTCAACGCCGACTTTGAGACTGTGTTTTCCCCTGGTGATTGAAACTGCGTCCTGGAACTGGTAGTTCTGGTGCTGACGTCCTTGAGGCCAGGTGGATTGTTCAAAACCACCCAAGGCCGTGACTCCACCGCCGAACGAGTCTGCAAATGTGATGCCTGGTACGTGAGCAATTGGGTTCGCCAGTGTTGCCGGCAAAGCGTCGAAGTGGAAGGCTATCGTCTGCGCCGAGAATCGGAACTCGTTCAGAATTGAGGAACTGAACGTGTGCGCCCACATTACTCCCAGGTTGCGAGCTGGACCGTGTTGCACCGTGTCCTGCGTGGGGAGAGCTGTGAGATTCGCAAACAAGTCGGGCGAGAGCGAGGTGTAGGTGTTGGTGAAACGTGCAAAAAGCGAGTCCGTTGAAGTAGGAGTGTAATCTCCACGGACCGTCCACTCGTAGCTTAAACCGCGTTCAGAGTCAGTGCGAGTGAGTTGGCCAAACTCCACGCTGCAACCAGTGCACCCGGGTTCGTCAGCAATCGGTGTCGAATTTAATGCCGTTGGTGCGACCAAGCCTCCCAACGAATCCAGAAGAATCTGAACGTTGTTGTTAGGAAGAAGTGACTGTAGAGTCGCAATTCCGTTCGCGGTTGGGATGGTTAAGGTTGCGGCTTGAGGATTGGGAGCGCCGATGTCACGGGTCCACTGCGAGGTGCCGAAGAAGAACAGCTTGTTCTTCACCACTGGACCGCCGACCGTAAATCCAAAAAGATTATTAACCTGGTGTGGAGCAGATGTTAACCCGCTCGCCTGTTCCTCGGCGGTCGTTGCACTCAGAGCATTTCCGCTGTATTGCTCCCACACCGCCCCATGGAAAGAATTTGTTCCGGACTTGTACACGAGGTTGGAAACCGAACCGCCTCCGCGTCCGTATTCCGCGGCGTAGGCATTCTGCAGAATAGTAATAGTTTCTACCGCTTCCTGATTGGTGGGTTGAAGCGCCTGGCCGGCGATTCCGAAATCATTATTGTCAAAGCCATCGATCAGAAAGTTATTGGAGCGCGGACGCAGTCCATTGACTGAGAAACCGGCGCCGTTCGTAAAAGCATCGCGCTGGTCGGGTTGAGACACTCCCGGCAGGGTGACAGCCAAGGAATAAGGATTGCCACCAACGATTGGAAGATCTCGAATTTGTGTTGTAGGAATGACTGCATCCAGTTGGCCAGTTTCGGTTTGCACCTGCGGAATCGAGGCATCCACCGTGACGGTTTCGGTCGCTGTACCCACGGAAAGTCTAACGTTGACCGGAGTTGTAACCGAGGCACTGACGGAAATATTCGAAAGTTCTTTCGTCGAAAAGCGATCGGCAGAAACCTTGACGATGTAGGTTCCGGGCGTCAGCGATTCAAGGCGATAATCGCCACCCGATCCGGTTTTTACGACCTTGACCTCTCCGCCATCGGCACGCTGAACTGCAACCGTGGCATCCACAACCACGGCGCCTGAAGTATCGGTCACAGACCCGGCGATTACTCCGAGTGTGGTTTGGCTAAAGCTGGACACAGCGCTGACCAATGCCAGCGCGATCACCCCTGCAAAGGATTTTAGAAGTCTCATGGAGGTCCTCGCGAAACTGATTTGTTATTTTGTTGCTTTTAGGAAGCAGCTTCTCTGGAGCAAGCACTCGTCCCTCCTGCCTGAATCTGACTGAATTGGGATTGATTGCGGGAATTTGAGTTGCTTTACCTGACAATGTGTAACGAGTTGCAGGAATACAGAAACAGCATTTCTAAATCTTGATCACGCAAATCGACGCTTTATATGTTCTTTGGAATAACTGTGAGACGGAAGTATGGAAATACGTATCTGGCAGCACAATCTCAGCAACAGGTATTCACGTTTTCCCCTCCAGCTAAAGCAAGTTGGCTCTGAATCGAAATATGGGGTCAGTGCCTGAGTGTTTTACCCTCAATTGGAAGGTGGTACGAATGCACTTAAATCAGTGACTAGCTGAATAAATCCGACTGATATCATCGCAGTCAGTCGAGGCACTGAAGGTACGCGTTACGGTGGTCTTGTTCTATGGGCAATGAAACGAATGTTGATGTCCGAAGTTTGCCTGAAGAAGTGTCTCCGGTGCGCTTCACCCTTAAAGATTGGCGTTTATGGGCGGCGAGCTTTGGCTTCTTTTGGACACTCTTCGTGTGTGGAGTGGTTTCGATGTACGGCTTTCAACGGACAGGTGGCGGCAGCGATCTAATGAGCGAGGAAATCTTTACCTTGCCACTAATCCAGGACACGATCTTCGCCATCCTCGCCCCGTTTGTCTTTGTCATCGCTGCCAGCCATCCAATTCGGAAGGTAAATAGAATTCGCAGCGGTTTGTTGTACCTGGGTGGCGGAGTACTGTTCGCGATTGCTCATGTATTGATCAGACTGCTTTCCTACCCGGCGTGGAACTATGACGTCAAGAAGTATCAGTGGGCCTTGATCAACTGGCGCACGCTGCACTTATCGATCTATTGGCCGGCATTAAAGAGGATTTTTCTCTGGAATCTGGTCGAAGATATTTTCGCAATCTACATTCCTATCATCGTGATAGCTCATGCTGTCCTTTACTACACCCGCTACCGGGAGCGGGAAATTCGAGCCGCACAACTGCAGGCACAACTTAGTGATGCCAAGCTTCTGGCGTTAAAGAGCCAACTCCAGCCTCACTTTCTGTTCAATACTCTGCATTCGATTTCTTCGCTGATGCTCCGCGATGTCCAATCCGCGGATACGATGATTGCCCGGCTCAGTGACCTGTTGCGCATGAGCCTTGAAGACGAGGGGCAGCACCTGATTTCGCTGAAGCGGGAACTGGATTTCACGCAGGCATATCTGGACATCGAAAAGATCCGCTTTGGCGAGCGCTTGGCTGTCGCCTTTGACGTTCCTCCGGAGGCGCTGGACGTACTGGTCCCTCATTTTTTATTGCAGCCTCTAGTCGAAAATTCCATCAAACATGGCATATCGAAACGAAGCGCAGCCGGCGAGATTATGGTAAGCGCCCGCTTGAGTCGCGGTACCCTTGACCTGACAGTGCGCGACAACGGTTCCGGCAATAACCGGGGAACTGGTGTTACCGGCCCGCTTGATTCCGGTATTGGTTTAAAAGGGACGCGCGAACGGTTGCGGACGCTCTACGGTGACGATCAACGGTTAGATATCAACTTTTTGGCAGACGGAGCAGTCGAGGTAACTATTTCGCTACCATTTCGCAGGGAAGCACGTCGAACAAGTCATGAGTCCAGAGTTGAGGGAGTGGTTGCATTTGAACAATCCTGAGCTATCTTCGCTCGGCGCGCCCTTGCTCCGCACCGTCGTAGTCGACGACGAAGAACCAGCGCGCGCCAAACTCAAGATTCTCCTCGGTCAAGAATCAGATGTCAAAGTTGTCGCCGAATGTGAAACCGGCGCCGCTGCCATCGCGGCGCTCAAAGAAGCCAAGCCAGATCTGCTCTTGCTCGACATTCAACTACCCGATATGGATGGATTTTCCGTCTTGAAGGCGCTTGCGCCCGAAGAAATGCCGATCGTGATCTTCACCACTGCTTACGATCAGTACGCAATTAAGGCTTTTGACGCGCACGCGCTGGACTATCTGCTAAAACCATTCGATCACGAGAGACTGCGTGATGCACTGCATCGTGCCCGGCTCGCAGCGCGGACACACAGCGACCGAGTCTTAACCGACCGGCTGTTGAATATTCTCCAGGTGGCCCGGGCAGCGCCTCAGGCTCGCCGCCTTTTGGTTAGGGCCGGAGGGCGAGTGGTTTTTCTGGCTTACGATGAGATTGAATGGATTGAAGCTGCCGCAAATTATGTACGGGTACATGCGGGCAAGGTTTCGTACATGTTACGCAACAGCATCGGCACTATCGCTGAAAAGCTGCCTAACGACCAATTTGTCCGCATACACCGCTCGACGGTCGTGAATGCCCGTATCATCAAAGAACTTCAGCCATGCAACAGCGGTGAATTCATTGTCGTTCTGAGGAATGGCAAGGAGCTGTCATGCAGCCGTGGCTATCGTTCCGGGTTGCGGCGATTGATCGACAGCACCCCGGTGCTATAACGACTAAGGGCCGAATATTCAGCCCACGAGCCGGGGGTTGGCCCACTGCCAAACTGATCGGCCATTCTCAGTTCCTCGGACGACTTGCCCTCGCTTGGCGAAATTTCGCAGCACGGTCATTACCGAAGCTCTGGGATTACGGTGGTGAATAAGGAGCAGCGGATTCACTGCTCTGACAAGATTACAGACCGCGCTCACGGTACAAGGATGCGACGTTTTGACCAGCACCGCTTCACATGCTGCGGTCAAACCCCGAACCTTGCTGGCAGGCTTCGAGCGAAGCGACTGCAACAACGGTTGCGGAAAAGCTTCTTCCCCGAAGATTACTGACAGACCATAAAGCGTATTTTTAACCGCGAAAATCTCCTCTTCGACCTGTTTGAGCTCTTTCTGCAGCGACGACATTTCTTCCTGAATTCTTTCGCCTGACGGCCGCAAATAGTCGAAGGCCAGGAATTGCGAACTGTACCCGGCAAATGAGGTATTCGAGGCGGTGCTCACATTCGGAGTATATGTTGACTTTTCGACAGCGAAGCAGCGTCAGGGATGAATGCCCTTTCCTTCGCGACAGGTGAGGTATTGAGGTTGATGAATTGCACTCCTCCTATAAGTAGTTGGTTGCTAACCAAGTTGTCGCGAGCCAGTCAAATACTTCGAATGAAGATTGTAGTTACACCCGGATGATGTGGCTTCATCCCGAAGTTACTATTCATGAAGGTTGACCGTGAAAGGATCAGTTCATGGCAGCGCGAACAAGTTCGGTGAATCCTAGCGACGTTTCCGGAACGACCGTCGAGATGATCCGAGAGATGGTGCGGCGGGCGGAGACGAAGCTGTCCAGTCTCGACTCTCGAAAAAAGCAGATTTGCCGGCGGATACAGGCGCTGCATCACCTCTCCAGGACTGTCGCGGCGGGCAATACCGCCCCACTGGTTGACCACAGTGCGTTCGAGGCGAATCCGCCAGTTGAAGAGCAGGCGTTGTCGAAGTGTGAGAAGCGAAGCTCAACCGGTGAGAATGCTCTTCGTGAGTCTGGATCGAGCGCTCTCAGGCGCGCCTGTCGAATCGCTTTAATGGAATGCGATCAGGCTGAATGCGGTACGCAAATCCAGCAAAGGATCGCCAGACGCGGGTCAATTTCATTCAAGGACCGCAGAGACTCTCTGCAAGAAGTTATTACTGAGCTCAACCGAATGGCAGCGGATGGCGAAGCGGTTACATTCGGTATTCACGACGCCCAACAATGGCAATTGAATCGATTAAGGAACCAGGGCAAAGCCTCTCTGGGTGGGGACACGCCAGATTAGCTCTGGTTGTGCACTCCGATTCTCCACAATGCTGTTAGCGCATTCGCAGCATCTTTGATGGCCTGTTTTTCCGTGACGGCTGGTTCACGTTGATAAATCGGAGTGTGCCTTTCGGACATCGGCTCCCCTGCAATCCTAGATAAAGCGGCCAAATACCTGCCTTGTAATTCTCGAGGGCTCAATCGGCCTCCTTGGTACTGATGACATTGTGGAGTCGAAAGCGCGCTCTGCCAATACCGATTGCTGTGGAGCCTGCGTGCGGAATACATGTAGAGGCGCAGAACTGTGCTGGTAGGAACCGGGATTATTGACCACAGAACCGCTTCCGCTACTCCATCTTCAGAAGTGCGACGGGAAAGCCGTTGAACGCCGAACCGACTCTTAGTTCAGGACCGCTATCGCTTTCGTCGAGCAGAAGATGTTCTCCTGTGAACACATTCCGAAAAACGCGATTTCCCCATTTCGGCAACTGGATGGCAGTGTCTTGCCAAACGTCCTCTCCTATCGGCAGACGAATTTCACCGCCCACAAGTCGTGCACAAAGCCGCGGGGCAATCACGATAAACCGCCTGTCGCCACTGCTTCTCGTGAATGCCAGAACGTGGTCGGCGTGAGTGCCGTGAGCCTTTAGCGGAGTGTAGTCACCGTCACAAAACGCGGCCGGGATTTCACTTCGAACGCTTAGAGCTTTCCAGGTTACGTACATCTTGATTCGTCCATCTTGCATGTTCTGTAAAAGTTCCCGGGTATAGGAAAGCAACTGTTCGCTGGAAGATCCCGCACACCTCCGAATCTCCTCCAGAAGACATTGACGCTTGCCATAATCGACTGCGCGCCGGTTATCGGGATCAACCAGATTGAACTCCCACAATTCATTTCCCTGATAAATGTCCGGGACACCCGGTGCGGTCAGCTTGATCAGCGCCTGCGACAGGCTATTCAACATGCCGAAGTGTGAAATCTTCCGCTGGAAGGGAATGAAGTCGTCAAGAAACGATTTGTGCGTCAGGGCAGCCTTAACAAATTCAGCTACAGCGTCCTCATATGCTTGATTTGGATTCGCCCAACTGGTAGTCCGCTTGGCCTCTCGCATGGCCTTCAGCATGTACTCGGTGATCCGGTGCAAAAAATCCTTCGGCAAACTTGCCGAATCGGAACCGAGCGGCCAGATCCCGGCCAGAGTCTGATAAAACAAATATTCGTCATTGGAAGTTGGAATTTCTGTCTTTGTCCGAGGTTTGAATCTCCTGTTCAACTCGCGCCAGCGCACAACCTGTTCGCCCCACATACTCGGTATCTCGGAAAGCACGTTGATTCGCGCGCGCACGTCCTCAGAGCGCTTCGAGTCATGGGTGGAGGTTGCGATCATTGATTGCGGCCAGCGCTCAACTCGACACTGCATTTCACAATGGAACTTCGATGGCGAGACTCCGAATTGCAGCGGATCTCCGCCGACATCGTTCAGAGAAGCCAGGCGGTGGTAACGGTAGAGGCTGGTGTCTTCGAATCCTTTGGCCATTACCGCACTGCTGTGCTGTTGAAATCGCATAGCAAAATGGATAACGGAATTCTGGTAAAACTGCGGGTGACCTTCCGCCTGACGCGTAAGCAAGACCTCGCAGATGAAGTCGTAAACCGAAGAATCAGCCGATGTGGTTTTTGCCTTGGCGCACTGAACTGCGTCGGCAATGTATCTCTTATCTGTCTCCGCAACCCCCCGTCCGGCAACGTAGGTCCGATAAACCGGAAAGCAGGCGACGATTTCCGTGAGAGCGTCGCGCAAGCTTTTGACCGTAAAGTCGCACGTATGTCGGTCGGCCAGCGCAATCCGGCTGAGGTGGTTGGCCAGCACATTAAGCTCGCTGTTCAGCGAACGATCCATCACCAGCTTTTTGCTTTGATAAACCAGTTCTTTGAAATCGAGGTGCTCGCCAACAAACGAATGATAGATTTGCGTCAGTTGCTGTTCGGCATCAGGATCGACGAAGAGCCCATTCACCAGGTTGCCGAATTCGTAGCCCGTTGTGCCGTGAATCGGCCATTGCTGAGAGAGTTGTTCGTCGCCAGAGAGAATCTTTTCGGCGACAACATAGACGTTGCGGTCCGCACTGCTTGCGCCATCTACCTTCGCGCCTAACTGCAGTCGTTGAAAATACTCGATGGGGTTGTAAAGACCATCTGGATGGTCGATCCGCAGCCCGTTGATTTTCCCTTCATTCAACAATTGCAGAATAAATTTGTGCGTTTCAGTGAACACGGCTTCATTTTCCTGCCGAATCGCAGCCAGATCGTTCACATCAAAAAAACGGCGATAGTTGATGTCGTCAGCCGCAACCCGCCAATAAGCCAGACGAAATGCCTGAGCTTTAATTAGTTCATGCAGGCTGTCGAAGGAAGCGGGTTCTCCCGCTGCGCCGTTGATCTTGGCGACGGCGCCATCGACTAATGCCGCGATCTGATGTGACCGCGCACACAGCGCCGCCAATCGTTTTTTGTTTATCTCCTTGTCTCGAACGCGCTCCTGTCTCTTTTCCGGAGCGGCATCCTCACGTCCGGGCAGATGGCCAAAGGCAGAAATCAGGCTCTGCAACTCCAGCAGGTTTTCGTCAGTGGCCACGACGTGCTGATGCATTTGTTCTGCCGCCGGCATCAAAATCGACGGATATCCCCTCGGATTTACCGGAAAACGATGCTGAGAGTAGAAGATGCTGAACTCGCCCTTTTCCTGATCAAAAGTGAGTTTCAGTTCGCCGCGATCAAGAATGACGCCGTATTGGTCCGCCAGCACCGGGACAAGAACTTTGCCCTGAAGCTCATCTTTCAGCGGCTCCCAGTCGATGTCGAAGAAATCGGCGTATGCCGAAGCTTCTCCGTTCTCCAGTACATCGAGCCACCAGGCATTGTCGCTGCCCATCACTCCCATGTGATTCGGAACGACGTCCAGAATCTGGCCCATGCCATGTTGGTGGAGTGTGTCTACAAATCTGTCGTACTCTTCTGGCGTCCCGATTTCCGGATTCAAGTGCTGGTGATCAATGATGTCGTAGCCGTGCGTGCTTCCCGGCCGTGCACGCAGATAGGGTGAAGCATAACAATGTGAAATGCCCAGTGCCGCAAGGTAAGGCACAATTTCCGTCGCTTGCGCGAAGGTGAAATTGCGGTTGAATTGAAGGCGATATGTCGAGAGGGGAATCTGTGTCATTCGTTCAGCAACCATGCAGCTGAATACGCTGGCAGCTCCTTCTCTTTTTCTAACAGGTCTGCAGCCGTACTGTACAAAACCCGGCCACTCAGCCCTTCTGTGATGCTGATTCCGTGATCGGAGAAGTTCGCGAACAACTTTAATGCACCTCCGCGTCTGATCGGCCAGCGTACAAGGATGGCTTTGGAAGTGAGAACTACAAATTCCGCTTCTCCGATATTGATTGCAGCAATTCTCGGAAGGACCTCCTCGCGCCGGCACCGTAGCAGGTCGGTATAGAACCGCAGCCATTCACGATGTTCTGGCTTCTCAAGTGAATTCCAATTGAGTTTCGAGGCAAGAAAAGTGCTTTCGCTGTTCGGATCGGGAATGCGGGCCTGTTCCTCGGGCGAATTGAACGCGGCGAACCTGGCAAATTCCGAGCGGCGACCGGTAGTTACCTTTGCAGCGAGATCAGGACCAAAGTCGCAGAAAAACAAGAAAGGTGTGATCGCGCCGAATTCTTCTCCCATGAAGACCAGCGGAGGTGAAGGAGCCAGAATCAAACAGGTCATCGCGACTCTTACTGCGGCGGGGTTTGCGACTTGCAGAATTCTGTCTCCGAATGCGCGGTTGCCGATCTGGTCGTGGTTCTGTAGGAACGAAACAAAACACTCCGGCGGCAGATTGCGACTCGGTTCTCCTCGTGGCTCTCCGTTGTGATAGATCGAGGCTTCGCCTTGGTAACCGAAACCTTCCGCCAGACAGCGGCCGAGACGCTGGGCAGGATTATCGGCATAGTCGCCGTAATAACCGTCTGTTTCTCCCGTCAGCAAAACGTGCAACGCATGATGGATGTCATCGTTCCATTGCGCGGTGAAGAGTCGGGCACGGTGATCAGAGTCGCGTCGCAAGTAACGGGCGGCGTTGTCGGCATTCTCAAGCACTAAATGGATATGGCGCTCCGGACCGAAATGCGAGCGTATCGTTGTCGCTAGTTCAGTCAGGATGTCAGGGGTTGAGTCGTCGAATATTGCGTGCACCGCGTCGAGCCGCAAACCATCGAAGTGGTATTCCTCCAGCCAATACAGCGCATTGTGAATGAAGTAGTCGCGAACCGTGCGACTACCGGGGCCGTCAAAGTTGATGGCCTGTCCCCACGGAGTGTGGTGGCGATCGGTGAAGAACTGTGGTGCGTAGAGCGGAAGGTAGTTTCCTTCAGGCCCGAAGTGGTTGTACACGACATCGAGCAGCACCATCAGGTTCTTGGCGTGCGCAACGTCGATGAAATGCTTGAGATCGTCGGGCCGTCCGTAAACACCGGCCGGAGCATAGGGCAGAACACCGTCGTATCCCCAATTACGCTGACCGGGAAAAGTCGAAACCGGCATGATTTCGATGGCCGTCACGCCCACATTCGAAAGGTAATCCAGTTTTGCTTCGACCGCCGCGAAGGTACCTTCTGGCGTGAACGCTCCGACATGCAATTCGTAGATCACCGCCTCGTCCCAGGGACGCCCTTTCCATTTCTCGTCTTGCCAGGAGAATGCTGTCGGATCAATTACCTCGCTGGGTCCGTGCACACTGGAGGGTTGGCAGCGAGATGCAGGATCGGGCACTCGCTGCCCCCGCCCGATTGCGAAGTTATAAAGACGGCCCGGTCGAACGTCGCGCGTCACTAACTCGAACCAGCCCCCGCCAAGCGCCTGCATTTCCACTTCGCGGTCGTCCCGGTCAACTAAGCAAAGCCGTACGGACGCCGCCGCCGGCGCCCATAAGCGAAACCGGATTGTGCTGTCGTCGCGGCATTCTGCCCCGAAGGGCATTTCGTGCTTGCGCTTCATTCGGCGGCTGAGCGCCTCCGGTCGAATCTCCGGATACGCTCCGGCGGACGCTCCACCAGCAGTGCGAGCGAACGCGCCTGCAAAGGATAGGTTATGCCCGCGGCGTAGAAAGTATCGGCATGACTCGATGTCTGGCACGAGGTATCGACGATTGCTACCCATCCAGAGTTCGAGGGTGGAGCTGGCAGGACAAACGGAATTTCTTCATGGTGCGCGTTCATCAATAATAGGAAGTTATCATCTTGAACGCGTTGTCCACGCTCATCTACTTCGTCCACTGCCTGTCCCGACAACGCCACGCCGAGACAACGTGCGAATTCCTGGTTCCATTCCGAGTCGGTCATTTCCTGGCCGTCAGGATGAAGCCATACGATATCCTTGATCTCCGCTCCCCGGATCTGACGCCCCTGAAAGAAATTACGGCGGCGGAATACCGGATGATCTTTGCGCAACGCGATCATCCGCCGCACAAATCTGAGAAGTTCACCATCGATGTGCTCGGGGTCCCAGTCGAGCCAGCTGATTTCGTTGTCCTGGCAATAAGCGTTATTGTTCCCGTTCTGCGTGTGCCCGATGGCGTCGCCGGCGAGGAGCATGGGTACCCCCTGGGACAAGAACATGGTTGCAATGAGGTTCCGCTTCTGTCGCGCCCGTAGCGCCTTCACCGCCGGATCATCAGTGGCCCCTTCAACTCCGCAGTTCCAACTGCGATTGTTGTCGGTTCCGTCGCGATTGTCTTCCCCGTTCGCCTCATTGTGCTTGGAGTTGTAGCTGACCAGGTCTTGCAAAGTGAAACCGTCGTGCGCGGTGACGAAATTCACACTTGCATAGGGGCGGCGCCCACTCCGCGCGTAAAGATCGCTTGATCCAGTGATGCGATAAGCGAGCTCGCCGATGATGCCGCCGTCGCCCTTCCAATAGGAGCGCAATGCATCTCGATACTTGTCGTTCCACTCAGCCCAGCCCACCGGAAATTTGCCCACCTGATATCCGCCTTCGCCGAGGTCCCATGGTTCCGCGATAAGTTTCACCTGCGAAAGAATGGGGTCCTGATGAATAATGTCGAGGAACGCCCCCAGGCGGTCCACCTCGTGCAGTTCGCGTGCCAGGGTTGACGCTAGATCGAACCGAAAGCCGTCCACGTGCATCTCCAGCACCCAATATCGCAGGGAGTCCATGATCAACTGCAGCACACGCGGGTGACGCATGTTCAGCGTATTCCCGGTGCCGGTGTAATCCATGTAATAGCGCGGGTTGTCGGAGACCAGCCGGTAGTAAACCGAATTGTCGATGCCGCGAAACGACATAGTCGGTCCCAGCTGATTGCCCTCCGCCGTGTGGTTATAAACCACGTCAAGGATGACCTCGATTCCGGCAGAATGCAGGGTCTTCACCATCGTCTTGAACTCATTGATGGTACCGGTCGCTGAATACCGCGGCTCCGGGGCGAAGAAGCCGATGGTGTTGTACCCCCAGTAATTGCGCAGGCCTCTCGCGATCAGATGCCGGTCGTCAATGAATGAATGTGTTGGCATGAGCTCTACCGCAGTGATGCCCAGCCGCGTGAGGTGATCGATCACAGGTGCGGTGCCCAAAGCCGCATAAGTACCCCTCAATGCAGGGGCTACGTTGGGATGACGGAATGTAAATCCCTTTACATGTACTTCGTAAATAATGGTCCGATGCCATGGCGTACGCGGCGGTCGGTCGGCACCCCAGGTGAATGCGGGATCGACCACAACTCCCTTCAGCATGCCGGGGGCACTGTCGCGGCGATCGTATGAAAGGTCTTCATTACGGTGCCCGATTTTGTAACCGAAGTGAGAGTCGTGCCATTTGAGACCGTTCCGAATCTGCTTCGCATAAGGATCAAGCAACAGCTTGTGATGATTGAAGCGCAGTCCTTTTGCCGGTTCGTACGGCCCACGCACCCGATAGCCATACAACAATCCCGGGCGTGCCTCCGGCAAGTAGCAATGCCACACCTGGTCGGTTTGTTCGCGAACCGAAACGCGGTGAATTTCGCGGCGCCCGAGATCGTCAAATAGACAGAGCTCAACCTTCTCGGCATGCTCGGAGAACAGCGCAAAGTTGACCCCCTCTCCATCCCAGGTTGCGCCGAGTGGGTAGGGTTTGCCGGGCCAGACGGTCAGCTCGGTTTGTTTGTGCAAGAAGGGCGCCTCAAGAATTGAATTCGATTCAGATGCAAGAAGCAGTTGCCTCAATCGGCAAGTGCTGGTGTGCTGCCAAACCCATGCGGCATCAGCGGGACAAAACATGGTAAAGGCATGTTCCTGCCGACGATATCAGGTCACAACCCTAGCTGCTTGCCAAATTCCCTGTACGGCCAATGGTCTTGGACGAGTCCAATCCATCAAAGTTGTTAGCGCGGTTGCTCCGAGTAGAATAGGCAATTCACAGAGGTGCAATCGGGTGGCGTCCGCTGCGATCAAAAGCGGTTCGGAGCAAATGTTCGCCGGCAAGGTCGCGGGGCCCTGCCTTCTGGTATTGTTTGGCGCTTCTGGCGATCTCACCAAACGCAAGCTTGTTCCTGCGCTGTTTAACCTAGCCAAAGCCAAGTTGCTTCCCCAGAACTGCGCCATCCTGGGAGTCTCGTTCGACGAGTTGAGCACGGAACAGTTTCGGGACCAGGTCACTTCGTTCTTGCCACCTGAAGACCGATCAAGTGACGCCCTGCAAGACTTCAGAAGCCGGTTGTATTACCAGCGGGGAGACTTCGGCGACTCCGCGATGTACGGCTCACTGGAGAGCCGCCTGCGCGATTTGAATCAGGAATACAAGACGGAATCAAACTACCTTTTTTACCTGGCAACCGCGCCCAGGTTCTTTGGCAGTATCGTGCAGCAATTGGGACTGTCACAACTTTCGCAACAAGACAACGAATGCTGGCGGAGGGTGGTAATCGAGAAACCTTTCGGTCACGATCTTGAATCGGCCCGAGCCCTCAACCGCGAGATCAAGGCGGTATTAGCGGAAAACCAGATCTATCGCATCGATCATTATCTGGGAAAAGAAACCGTTCAGAACATTCTGGTCTTCCGCTTCGATAACGCTATTTTTGAGCCGATCTGGAATCGTCGCTACATCGATCATGTACAGATCACCAACGCGGAAACGGTGGGCGTCGAGCAACGCGGAGGCTATTTCGACACGGCCGGGACCCTTCGGGACATGGTGCCCAACCATGTGATGCAGTTGCTTAGTTTGACGGCAATGGAATCCCCGGTGTCGTTCCAGGCCGATGCGGTTCGCGATGAACAGGCAAAAGTCTTGCACGCAGTGCAGATTCTTGATTCCGAGTCCGTGCTGCAAGACAGCGTTCGCGGTCAGTACGGCGACGGCGCCATTGGAGACGAACGTTTTCGCGGCTATCGCGCTGAGCCGGGAATGTCAGCCGAATCGAGAACGGAAACTTTCGTCGCTCTCAAATTGAACATCGACAACTGGCGCTGGGTCGGGGTTCCATTCTATTTGCGAACCGGCAAGCGCCTTGCCAAGCGGCACACCGAGATCACAATCCAGTTCAAGAAAGCTCCATTCCATTTATTTCGGAAAATGCCGGTGGAAGAACATTCCAACCAACTGGTTATGCAGATACAGCCAACCGAGGCGATTTCGTTGAGCTTTGGAGCCAAGATTCCGGGACCGGTTCTCCGAGTGGGCTCTGTGGATATGAGCTTTGAGTACTCGAAATATTTCGGCGCTGAAGCCTACACCGGATACGAGGTGCTGTTGTACGACTGTATGATCGGCGATGCAACCTTGTTCCAGCGAGCAGACATGGTGGAAGCGGGATGGAACATTGTTGATCCCGTGCTCGATGTGTGGAAGGCTCTGCCGCCCCGGCGTTTTCCAAATTATGCCGCGGGTTCATGGGGACCGAAAGAGTCTGACGAAATGATGCGGCGCGATGGGCGGGCGTGGAGGGTGATCACATGATTCTGGCAGGCGATATCGGCGCAACCCGTACCCGACTGGCTGCGTTCGAAACCGAAGGTAACAAGCTGAAGATCGGGGCTGAAAAAACCTACAAGAGCTACGAGCACCATGGCCTGGCCGAATTGATTGACCAGTTCGTAAAGAGCGAAGGCATTCCAGTTCACAATGCCTGCTTCGGAGTCGCTGGTCCCGTACGTGAAGGTCGAAGCAAGATTTCGAATCTGGACTGGATCATCGATTCCCGTGAACTCGCATTTCAGCTCAGGTTGGCCGCCGTGGGTCTCATTAATGATCTTGAGGCATACGCGTACGGGGTGGATGCCCTCGATTCAACGGACTTCGTTACTTTGAGCCAGGGCAACGAGGACGCTGAAGGCAACCGTCTCGTGATCTCGGCCCGAACCGGCCTGGGCATTGCCGGATTGTACTGGGATGGCTTCAGGCACCACCCTTTTCCTTGTGAGGGTGGACACGTGGATTTTGCGCCCAGGGACGAAACCGAAGTTCAATTGATTCAATATTTGCGGACCAAATACGAGCACGTCAGCTGCGAGCGCATCCTTTCCGGGCCCGGCATTAAAAACATTTACGATTTCCTTCGCGAGACGGGAAAGGCCGAAGAACCCGCGTGGTTGCGTGACCAGATCCGTCAGGCGAGCGACCCGCCGGCTTTGATTTCCAAACTCGCTCTCGAGCACCAAGCCGGCATCTGTGAGCAGGCAATGTCAATCTTTGCCGGGGCGTACGGATCTGCAACCGGAAACTGCGCGCTGAATTTCATGGCCACCGGTGGTGTTTTTATTGGCGGTAGCATCGCAGCCAAAATAATCCCGATCATGCAGACTCCGGTGTTCATGCAGGCATTCCTCCGGAAGGGAAGGATGCAGTCGCTGCTGGCGGACATGCCGGTCAAAATAGTTCTGAACGATGATGCAGGGATTATCGGGGCCGCTCGCTACACCTTGATCCAGAAGGCGTTCAGGACCGAGAAACGTGCGCTGGCCTGAGGCGCAATTTAGGTACTACTAAGGCTCCAGAGCTGTACTGGTGCGACGGTATCCATTCTCATAGCAATAATTTACGCGGTCTACGGCAAAATCTTCCTACACATCTGAATTGGAATTCGGACGCAACTGTTCGTCCTGCATTGGTGTTCCAAAGGTATAGAACGCGGCAAGGTTAAAGTAGCCCAGGAGCGGAGAATATGGAGCCCGTTGTCAATCGCGAGGTGCGGCAGTTGTGCAAGGCGGTTTCGGAAGAACAAGAGCCTCGAAGACTGAGGGTTCTGCTCGACCAATTGCTTCAGGTCCTCGACGAGCGCATGTTGCTGGCGTCGTTGTTCTGATCCCGCTGATTTCAACGCGAACCGATCAGCAACGCGTTTTTTATCTAAGCCTTTCAACCCACCGGCCGAATGTTATCCTTAAGCAGTCAGCGCTCGCTGACCGGTATGCCCAACCCAAATATCCCAGAATCCCCAGTTGTCAGTGAGCCGAACGAATCTTTCGGCAATATCCTTTCCCAGTTCGAGCAGGACCACACTGTTAAGCGAGCGGAAGGCGCACGTGAAGCCACCGTCGTATCAGTCTCCGCCGACTCGGTCGTTCTTGACGTGGGTCTAAAGACGGAAGGGGTTTTGCCGCTTTTGGAGTTGCAGAAACATCGGGCATCGGTAAACCCAGGGGACAGACTCGCAGTCACGATCAAGGGCCGCGATCCCGAGGGCTACTACGAATTGACCCTCAGCAAAGCAGCGCGTCCGACGGATTGGGCGGCTCTCGAACGGGCGTTTGCTGATAAGACGACGATTGTGGGGACCGTGACCGCTGTGGTCAAGGGAGGTTTGAGCGTTGACGTAGGAGTGCGAGCCTTCATGCCGGCATCTCGCAGTGGCGTTCGCGACGCCGCCGAGATGGAGAAGTTGGTTGAGCAGGAGATCCGCTGCCGCATTACTAAACTCGACGCCGCCGAAGAAGACGTAGTGGTCGATCGGCGAATCGTCACCGAAGAAGAGGGAGCGGCCGCGAAGGACCGGCGCTACTCCGAAGTGAAGGAGGGCGCTGCAGTTCGCGGAATAGTGCGCAGCCTGACTGATTACGGCGCATTCATCGATATTGGCGGCGTGGATGCCTTGCTGCATGTTGGAGATATCTCGTGGAGTCGCGTCAATAAACCGGCGGACGTGCTGACGCCGGAACAAGAAATAGATGTGAAAGTTCTCAAGATCGACCCGGAGAAGCGGCGCATTTCAGTTGGTATGAAGCAGTTGCTGGCACAGCCGTGGGATTCGGTCGCGGGCAAGTACAAAGTGGGTGATCGTGCTCGCGGTACGGTAACGCGCGTGGCCGATTTTGGTGCCTTTGTTGAATTGGAGCCGGGAATCGAAGGGCTGATTCACGTTTCCGAGATGTCCTGGGTCAAGAAGGTGAGAAAGCCGAGCGACTTGGTAAAGCCTGGCGAGACCGTAGAAGCCGTTATCTTGGGTGTGAGTGTCGGTGAACGCCGGATGTCCCTGGGATTGAAGCAGGCGCTGGGTGATCCCTGGGCTGACGTGGCACAGAAGTTTCCGGCTGGGTCTGTAGTCGAAGGACCAGTCGTGAATATCATGAAGTTTGGCGCCTTTGTGGAAGTCGCTGAGGGCATCGAGGGCATGATTCACGTCAGTGATATCAGCACCGAGAAGCGCATCAACCATCCGCAGGATGTGCTCAGGGTGGGTCAGACTGTCAAAGCGCAGGTACTCGAACTGGATACTGAAAAACGCCGACTGAAACTCGGGATGAAGCAATTGGTTCCGACCAGCATCGACGAATACCTTGCCGAGCACAATGAAGGCGATACGGTCAGTGGCCGTGTCATTGAGGTTTCAGGGGATTCGGCCCGGGTCGAACTCGGAGACGGAATTCACGCAGCGTGCATTATTTCTGCGCCGAAGCAGGAGGCTGCGAATGCATCCGGGGGAGCAAAAACCGATGTGTCATCGCTGAGTTCCATGTTGGCGGCGCGTTGGAAGAGTGGCGCTATTGCGGAGTCCTCGAAGCCGCAGGGAATTCAGGCGGGGCAAGTCCGGAGATTCCGCATTTCGAAGCTGGATCGCGCGGCGAAGAAGATTGACGTCGAACTGGCGTGATCTGTCCGCTTATTACCGCCAATTTACGAAGCTAAATCTATTTCATGCCCTTGAGTATTGACCCCACGATCCCGCCTACGACGCCACCCTCTACCGTCTGTCTGGAAGCCTCACGAGGTATGTACCTTTCGATGGCGTGGGCCAATTTGGCGATCGGCAGGGTCTGCAGCCATATTCTTCCTGGCCCAGTCAACGCGGCGAGAAAAATTCCATCCCCGCCGAAAATCATGTTCTTAATCCCCGGTACAGTCGTGATCTGAAATGAAACGCTGGACTGAAACGCGCCGATGTGCCCAGGGTGAACGCGCAATGTCTCTCCCGGCTGCAGGTCGCGAACTGCAAGCTCCCCTGAGAGTTCGAGCCACGCGGTTCCTTGCCCGCTGAGTTTTTGCAACAGAAATCCGTCGCCGCCGAAGATGCCGGCGCCCAGCGATTGCTGAAATGCAACCGAAATCTGAACCTGCGGCGTGGCACAAAGAAATCCATGCCGATGAATCATGTATTCGTGTTCCGGAGATACTTCGACGGGGACGATGTGGCCGGGCAACTTGGTCGCGAACGCTACTTCGCCATTTGCGCCGAAACTGCGGTATTCGGTCATAAAGATCGAACCTCCACCGGATACACGCTTAAGAACGCCAAAAATTCCTCCGCCTCCTGCGAACTGAGTGTGCGTGGTCATCTGGATCGAACTGCTCATCCACGATAATTCTCCGGCTTCCGAAATGATGGATTCATTCGGCTCCAGTGCGAATTCCAAAACCGGCATGGTGGTGCCGGTAACGCGGCTCTGCATACGGGTCTCCTGGGGTATCGACTTGCCCCTGTCTTAAGCAGGGTTATCACATTTTAGGATGTTTTGCTCACCGCCAATCGGCCAAGAAAGACAGATTCATCCGCAACATATTAGGATTGCAGACCGGGTCAAATTGAGTTCAACGGAGAAAACATGAAGGCATTGCTGATGGCGGCGTTGGCAGTTTCAATTTCGCAAATGATGTTTGGCCAAACCACCCCGGCTGCGGATTCCGGTGAGACGGCGAGTTCTGGCTGGAACCAGTTGGTCGACAATTTCTTCGATGACTTCTTCAAGTTGAACCCTACCCAGGGAACGGCTGCAGGTTTCCATCAATACGACCCAGATCTCGAAGACTATTCGCGGCGGGGCATTGAAAATCAGATTGCATTCGCCAAGGATTATCTGGAGAGGGTGAACGCCTTCGACAGCAAGTCTCTGTCTTTGGAAGAACGCCAGGATTATCAGCTACTGGCAAACAATCTCAAATCAACGCTTCTGGAGCTGGAAAACATTCGAAGTTGGGAGAAGAACCCGGACCACTATTCCAGCGGCCTTACGCAAAGCGCTTTTGTGATCATGTCGCGCAAGTTTGCGCCTCCGGAGAAGCGGTTGCAGTCCTTGATCGACCGAGAGAAAAAGATGCCGGCGTTTCTTGCAGCAGGCAAGGCTAATCTCAAGAACCCGCCGCGAATTTACACCGAAGTTGCGATTCAGCAGTTGCCGGGCATCGTCGGTTTTTTCCAGAAGGATGTACCGGAAGCGTTCACCGAGGTGAAAGACCCGAAATTACTGGCTGAGTTTCACGCCAGCAACGCCGCGGTGATCGCGGCACTCCAAGATTATGAGACGTTCCTCAAGCAAACTCTCCTGCCCGTTTCTAACGGCGATTTCCGAATCGGCGCCGAGAATTATCGCAAGAAGCTTCTCTACGACGAAATGGTGGATATTCCGATAGATCGGTTGCTACAGATCGGCTACGACGATCTCCGGCGTAACCAGGAGGCGTTCAAGCGGGTCTCCGCGCAAATTGATTCCAAGAAAACCATCGAGCAGATTCGCGCAGAATTACAGGCTGACCATCCTCAGCCGGACCAACTACTGCAGACATTCAGGGACGACCTGACAGGCATTCGTCAATTCATAATAGACAAGCACATAGTCACGATACCCTCGCCGGTGCCGCCCATCGTTGAGGAGACGCCACCTTTTGCGCGAGCATTGACATTCGCCTCAATGGATACACCCGGACCTTATGAAAAGGTTGCTAAGGAAGCGTTTTTCAACGTCACGTTGCCGGAACCTGACTGGCCGAAGGCGAGAACCGAATCCTTTATGGGCCAATTCAATCGCTCGACCATGATTGCGGTTGCAGTGCACGAAGTCTATCCGGGACACTACGTCCAATTTCTGTGGGTTCCGGCCGCGCCTTCAAAAATTCGAAAGTTGCTGGGCTGTGGTTCGAACGCCGAAGGCTGGGCACATTACACCGAGCAAATGATGCTCGACGAAGGATATGGGAACGGCGACCTGAAGCTCCGGCTCGGCCAGATCCAGGACGCTCTTCTGCGGGATGCCCGTTACATCGTCGGAATTTCCATGCACACCGGCAAAATGACTTTTGATGAAGCAGTGCAATTCTTCCAGAAGGAAGGCTATCAACCGCAATCTGTTGCGGAAGTCGAGACCAAGCGGGGCACCAGCGATCCAACCTACCTTGTTTATACTCTCGGGAAACTGGAAATTATGAAACTGCGGGCCGACTATAAAGAGAAGAAGGGAAGTGCCTTCAACTTGCAGGAATTCCACGACGAATTTCTTCGACAGGGTTTTCCACCCATCAAGATCGTCCGTGAAACCATGTTGGGGGATAACAGCCCGACACTCTAATTGGCTCATGCATCCCGAGAACATAGAGTCCGTCTGAAGACAAAGTTGTTTCGCCAACGCAAACTACGGTGATAGCATCTTTGTCCCTGGTAATTCTGGGCCTGGTAGTTTTACCAGAGTGACGATTCTTTACGCTTCTCATCCAATCGATTGGGGTATTTTGAGCATCTTTTGATGTGAAGCGCCGATTATTGGAAAGCTGTGCCGTTTTGAGAGACAAGACCAATAAGACAGCGAATGTTTGTCTCGGAACATATGAGTGGACGGATGGGCAAACTCGCGTCGTTTTATTTGGCCACCATCGCCTGCGTTGCCGCGGCGCTGGCATTGTCGAGTTGCTCGCGTTCGCACCGGCAAACCCCTCCTGCCATTGACGGCGCTGCGGTATTCAAGGCCAAATGCTCCACCTGCCACAACACCGGCAACGATATGCGCGCTCCCGAGCCGGCAGCGCTGCGTGAGATGTCGCAAACCTCCATTTTTTCCGCCCTTGAAACCGGCAGAATGCGATGGGAAGGCAAAACACTCTCAAAGGGCGAACGCAAGGCAGTCTCGACTTATCTGGGCAAGCCGAATGAATACCAATACGCGAAAGCAACAGCCATGTGCGCCCGCGACTTGGACCCTCCTGCGCATCCGCCAATGTGGGCAGGTTGGGGCGTGGACCTTAACAACACCCGTTTTCAAAGCGCGGTGGCGGCAGGATTGGACAAGAGACAAGTCAAAAATCTCAAGCTCAAATGGGCGTTTGCATATCCTGGCGCGGCAGCAACCTTTGGGCAGCCGACAACCTACGCCGGCAAACTGTTCCTGGGCAGCGAAGACGGGACCGTTTATTCCCTGGATCAGGCAACCGGATGCATTTGGTGGACCTTCCGCGCCTCCGACACGGTGAAAACAGCCGTTGCGATCGGGAATGATGGTCGGCTGGCTCTCTTTGGCGACACCAACGGGTACGTTTATGCGGTAAATGTTTCTGACGGTTCTTTGGTTTGGAGAGTTCGACCCGAGTCGCATCCCGCAGCAAGAATTACCGGATCGCCAGTGCTGGTCAGGTCACGCCTTTACGTTCCCATCTCCTCAGGCGAAGAAGGCGCTGCGGCCGATCCACATTATCCGTGCTGTACTTTTCGGGGCAGCCTCGTCGCCCTGGACGTAAATACCGGCAAGCAGATTTGGAAGACTTACACGATTTCCGAATTACCAGGGCCTACACGTAAGAGTTTGCAAGGTATCCAGTATTACGGTCCGGCGGGCGCAGCTGTCTGGTCGCCGCCGACTATAGACGCGAAGCGGCGTGTGATTTATGTCGCGACCGGTAACAACTATTCCTCGCCTCCAACTGAAATGTCAGATGCTGTGCTGGCGCTCAATATGGAGACCGGGAAAACGCTCTGGCATCGGCAGTTCACCCCAAAAGACCTGTGGAACAGCGGCTGTGTCGCCGAGCATAGAGATAGCTGTCCTGAAAACCGCGGCGACGATTACGACTTCGGCGCGCCTCCGGTACTAAAGACGCTGCCAAGCGGCAAGAAAATCCTATTAGTCGCGCAGAAATCAGCGATGGTTTATGCCCTTGACCCCGAGTCAGCCGGAAGAATGCTCTGGAAAAAACGCATTGGGAAGGGCGGACCCCTCGGCGGCATCGAGTGGGGAGGCGCTGTGGATCGCAGCCACGCTTACTATCCTCTCTCTGATTATGATGATTCCAATCCTCTCGTCGGAGGCGGATTGTTTGCGCTCAACCTGCGAACCGGCAAACAGGCTTGGTACTCGGCACCGCCCAAACCAGCTTGCGTCGGGGCGTTTGGATGCAGCGCGGCACAAATGGCGCCGCCGACGGTGATTCCCGGTGTGGTTTTTGCGGGTTCGCTCGACGGACATCTTCGCGCGTACGACTCGCGCAATGGCACCGTGATCTGGGACTTCAATACCGCGCAGGAATTTCACACTACGAACGGGCTCAAAGCGCACGGAGGGTCAATGAATGGATGTGGCCCGACCGTCGTCGGCGGGATGGTCTTCGTCAATACGGGTTACACGAACGCGATGGATGGGAATGTCGTGCTCGCGTTTTCGCCCGATGGCCGCTGAGTCGATCTGCCTTTGGACACGCTGTTGCGCAAGCTTTGGTTGACCCTTCCAGTTTTCTCCACCCGCCCGCGTACCTGATGGTTAGAAATGTCCGGTCTAGCGCCTTCGCTTGAAATGCGTGAGCCTTTCCCTACCTCGATCATTTTCAGCTACTTACACCGCGAGGGAGAAATGCAGCCGCCGTGACGGCCATTGTATTGACCGCGCGCGGCGTTCAGTGCAAAGTGCCCAATCAGAAACGGGACACCGGAGCAAAACAAAAAGGAGATGCAATGAAAACTCAACTTATAGCTGCCTTGGCCGTGAGCTTGGTCGGATTACAGGCGTCAGCGCAGTCGCTGTCGAAGGGGCAAGGCGATCTGCGAGTCATGACCTACAACGCCAATGAAGGAAGTGATTTTCTGGAAGTCCAGGCGGCGGGCAGTCTCCCGCAGTTCCTGGCAGCCGTGGGGCAGACAATCACGCAGGTAAGGGCCACGAATCCGCCTGCTCGCATGCAGGCCTTGGCGAAGCAGATCATCGCTGCAGGCCCAGCTTTGGTGGGGGTTCAGGAACTGGACCAATGGGAAAGCGGGCAGCTAGATCTTTCAACGTTCAGTTGTGGTCCGACCACGATTGAATTCGACATGGTGCAGGAATTGCGTGATGCTCTGACGGCCCAGGGTGGTCATTATAAGGTCGCGGTGCTGGCACCGCAGTATGCGTTTCCGCCGACTCCGGGATTCTTGTCCGATGGAACGCCCCTGTGCGTGAAGGTTGTGAATTACATTGCCATACTGGCGCGCACGGACTTGGATCCGTCGAAGTTCCGATGGTCCAATCCTCAGTCCGCTCAATACATCAGCACACTCTTTTTCCCGACCCCGGTCGGCACTCTCCCATTGCCGCGCGCGTGGGCCTCGGTAGATGCAACTTTTCACAACCAACAATTTCGTTTCATCACCACTCATCTCGAGTCTGTCGATACCACACCGCTGATCGGCTTCAGCATTCGCGAGCAGCAAGGGGCAGAACTGCGCAACGGTCCGGCCAGCACGGCCTTACCCGTGGTATTAGCAATGGATTCCAACGCACCCGCAGCTCCTCTGCCGCAGGATCCGGCATACGTTGACTTTGCGTTGGCAGGGTTCGCGGATGGCTGGGCTGATGTTTTTCCGGGCGTTCAGGGATTCACTTGTTGCCAGGCGGAACTGGACAACAACCTTGTTTCTCAACTGAACCAGCGCATCGATCTGATACTGACGCGCGGTCCGATCGAAGTTCAGAACATCGCGCTATATGGCGCCACTCAGGCCAGCAAGACTGCCGGCGGGTTATGGCCCTCCGACCACGCGGGTGTTGCAGCTCAGTTGGTGTTGGAAACGCAGTAGTTCAAAAGCTCGGCGGATCGATACGAATTCATCGCGCAAATCAGGAGGAGGAGATATGCGGAAAAGTACTTTGAGGCTGGTGCTGATTGTTTCGCTTCTGACCACAATGATTGCGGTGACTAGCGAGGCCCAGACGGCAGCGACGCCGTCAGGGCAGGCTTTGGACCCCATTGTGAAGACGGAGCAGCCGGACACGACAGAGCAAGTTTCTTCTCAACCCGCCGTTGTCGTGCGCGAGTTCTCAGTAAACGAGAAAACTGGCTGGCCCTATGACGTAAAGCAGTTGCAATTTCAGAGTGTGGCGGAGCTGAAGGCCAAGTGCGGCGGGCGAATTGACGTCCTGGTGGGACCGCCGGCGACGCAGAGGATGCACACCTACGCACTCGACGGCGAAGTTCTCTCGTGGCGCCCGGGCAGCAAGGCCAAACGGCTAGTGGTCGGCATGGGATCAGGCAGAGAGTCAGCAGAAATTCACTACTGGCTGACTGACGAGCAAGGGAAGAAAGTGTTCGATCATAAGGACACGATTCGCGCTGAATTCTGGGGTAACGCCTACGCCAGCTCGGTGGGAGAACTCGCCCATCCATTCGCGAGCAAGATCGCCGATCGGCTGGCAGAGGCCAAGCTGTATTGAGGGGATTCGCCGGAGGAGAAAATGTGGGAAGTGCGATCAGTCGTGATTGTATTCGCTGGGCTTGCGATGTTTGCGTGGTCAGGTTGTGGGGTGTCCTCAAATGAGGCCTTGGTCTCGGTGACAGTGAGTCCGTCGGCGGCAATTGCGACCCACGGGGTGGCTAAGGATACAGTGACGTTCAAGGCAACCGGCAACTACGCGGCCTATGACGTTGGCTACTACGGGCCCAACGCGACCGCGGTTTGCGAGATAAAAAGTTCGGATATGAGTCAAACGCTGACACAGGTGACTTGGTCAACGTCGGATTCGACCAACATCAGTATCGATGCGAATGGCGTGGCCACTTGCCTGGGAACGACGACGACGTCGGCAACAATTACTGCACTAGCTTCAGGAATTTGCGGCGGAGAAAAGGCGAAAGCCACACTGACGTGTAATTGATGCAAGCGCTGAGCGATCGGGGCAGAGTGTCGATGAGGCTTCTTGAAATGGGGAGAAGAGCATGAAATCGAGAGCGTCACAGTGGCGTTGGTCGCCGCATCGAATTTCGATCACAGGAGCAGGAGCCCTGTTTGTGCTATTCGCGACCACCTTCTGGTTGGCGGGCTGCGGCAGCGGAATTCACCTGAACCTGCAATGCCTATTTTGCGGGAGCATCAACAACTACGTTTACACCGCAAATGCGGCCGGGAACACTTCGACCGTATCAGCACTGGCCTCCGATCCAACTTCCGGGAAGATCACCTCGATTGCCGGTTCTCCATACAATGATTCAGGTTCGGGCGCTCTCGCGATTACTAAGGCACCTTTGGGCGGGCCTCTCTATGTGGCTAACAATTTCTCCGGCAACATTTCGGCATTCACAGTCGATACATCCACCGGCAAGCTGACAGTGGTTGCAGGCTCGCCCTTCCCGGCTGAGACGGGAATGGACTCGATCGCCATCGACCCGGGCGGAGCATTTCTATACGCAGTTACAGGTGATTCCACACATCTGTGGATCTATTCCATTTAGTAGCAGCGGGGTATTAACTCCGCTTTCCAGCATGCCAATGGCGGTTCCTGCGGCGGCCAACGGATCCAGCGCCGTGGTACTTGATCCAGCAGGGAAGTACTTGTACGTCATGATGCAAAGCAACCTCGCTTCGAATATCTACGGATTCGTGCGTGATCCAACCAGTGGCACATTAACGGCACTCTCTGGATTTCCGAAACCGTTGGACGGCTTTGCGAACCAGGGCACGTTCGACCTCAGCGGGAAATTTCTGCTGGTTACTGGCACAGACGTGTTTGGAACAGCAGGTGGAGTTGACGTCTTCAGCGTTAACAGCGCGAATGGAGCCCTTACGCTGAATGCCGGCTCACCGATGCAGGTTGGAGATGATCCTTCAGCGATCACTTTCGACGAATTCGGAAAATACCTGTATGTGACCAATACGGCCGACGCGACCATTTCCGAATTTACATTCGACGGCACCGCCGGAACACTAGCCGCAATTTCGGGTTCGCCGATTCCGAGCGGAGGAAAGGGCAGCATCAATGGGCCTCTCGGCATCGCGGTCTCCAGTACAGATCAATTTGTATATGTGTGCAATGCGTCCAATGACATTTCCGTCTTCACCATCAATGGCATAACCGGCGCGCTCAGTCCAATTCCTGGCTCACCTTTTGCAGATGGCGGAAATGCACCAAACGCAATCGTCTTCGTACCGTAACGATCCTGAAGCCGGCGAAAAAATCATGATATCGAGTCGCGCCGCTATTCGGAAAGCGCGGATACACCAGAGCTTCCTCCCTGTTCAAGCAACCTTCGCGCAGTTGGTTTAGACTACTGGCCGCGCGGTAAAAGTCTGGGTCGGGCGCCAGCGGTCACGAAGGCGAGGAGTTGCTATGCATGCACGCAATCCCAAAAATTATTCTCCGAGCACCGTCAATCGACGCGGATTTTGTACCACTGTCGCGGCTTCGACATTGGGGATTCTCTCCAGTTCGCCTGCGTCGGCAAGCGTTGCTGCGGATGAAAAGCATCTTGATCCTCCTCAGTTCCGCACCGGCAATGGCGAATGGACCTACGACGTGGTTCATGATTGGGGATCTTTACCCCCAGGGACGAAGTTTGGCGGAACCCATGGCGGAATCTCAAGCGACCAGGCAGGGAACATCTATATCAGCACCCAGAGTGATACGGGCGTCCTGGTCTATGACAAAGATGGAAAGCTGTTGAGGACGATCGCCAACGAATACCCCGAAGTCCATTCCTTGCAATACGCCTTCGAGAAAGGCGAGGAATATTTTTACGCCACCGTGCAAAAGGGCACACCGAAAGAGAACTGGCTGTTCGTGAAGATGAAGACCGATGGGACGGTCGTACAAAAAATCACCGCGCCACACGAAGCCGGATTTCATGCTCCTAACGAGTGGCGGCTAACGGCCGCCGTACCGGGGCCGGATGGCTCCATCTATATCGCCAACGGATATGGCGATTCGCGCATTTTCAAATTCGATGCGCGCGGGAACTATCATGCAAGTTTTTCCGGAAAAGGAAAGGAGGACGGGCAATGCGACTGCAGTCATGGATTGGCCGTCGATACCCGATACGATCAGCCGCTTCTGTTGGTGTGCGATCGCGAAAATCTTCGTCTGAGCCACTTCGATTTCGATGGCAAGTTTGTGCGCAATATTACACTCCACCTGCGTCGGCCTTGTCAGGTCAGCTTCATGGGAGATTACGCGATCGTCTCCGAGTTGCTGGGGCGAGTCACAGTTCTTGACAAAGACAACGTGCCGGTAGCATTTCTTGGAGATAACCCGCAGAAATCGCAATGGGCGAATTACGATGTGCATCCCGAGGACATTGGTCCCTCGGATTTCAGCGCGGCCCATGGATGCCATATCGACAAGGATGGAAATATCTATGTCTCCGATTGGAACAGGTTTGGCCGAGTGGTAAAGTTGGCTAGAGTTAAGCTGTAGTTACCAACGAAATCCGCGTTAGTCAACTGCGCGCCGGATTTGCCCAGGATGAGCGGGAGTTTTACATTTCGCCCTCGTTATTTGAAGATTGCCCTTCCTCTGCTTGCGATAGGTGGGCTGCTGGCTTGGCCTCGAGCGACTTCTCTCTTTTCAGGCACGTCACGCGACCAGGTGGACTTCAGTCGCGATATCAGGCCCATTCTGAATCAGAATTGCGTGCACTGTCATGGAGGCGTACGGCAAAAGAATAATGTGTCATTCATGTTCCGCGAAGAGGCGTTGGGAGTCGGCAAGTCCGGGCGGCGCACCATCGTTCCGGGCAAGCCAGATTCCTCAGAACTGATCGCGCGCGTGACATCCAAAGATCCTGAAGCCCGCATGCCATATCATTCGCCGCCGTTGTCGCCGCAGCAGATCTCTTTGCTGCGTCAGTGGATCAAAGAGGGCGCAAAGTGGCAGGACTACTGGGCTTTCGTTCCGCCCAAAACGCAGCCCTTACCAAAGGTGCAGCATGTCGGTTGGGCACGCCAACCTATGGACCTATTTATTCTCGCGCGTTTAGAGAAAGAGGGACTCTCTCCCTCTGCCGAAGCCGAAAAGTCAGCTTTGCTGCGCCGCGTCTCTTTCGACCTTACCGGATTGCCGCCTACCTCCGAAGAAGAAGCGGCGTATCTGGCGGACTCCTCGCCCAACGCTTATGAAAAACAGGTCGATCGTTTGCTGGCTTTACCCCACTATGGGGAACGCTGGGCTTCCATGTGGCTGGATCTTGCGCGATATGCAGATACCAAAGGTTATGAGAAGGATAATGGCCGCCCAGGGGTGTGGCCGTATCGTGACTGGGTAATTGACGCACTCAATCGCAACCTGCCGTACGACAAATTCGTGATCACTCAACTGGCGGGCGATTTACTTCCCAACGCGACGTTTGAAGACCGGATCGCTACCTCCTTTCATCGGCAGACGCCAAATAACGAAGAAGGGGGAACCGACGATGAGGAATTTCGCATGATCGCTGTCATGGATCGGGTGGCAACTACCTGGTCGGTGCTGAACGGGGTCACGATCAATTGTGTGCAATGTCATTCGCATCCCTACGATCCCATCAGGCACGCCGAGTATTACAAGTCGTTGGCATTTTTTAATACACAGGAGGATGCCGATCTTGACGATGATTCGCCGAACCTGATGGTCCCGAAGGACAAAGCCCGATATGCCGAAGCTGCGCAAATACAGGATGAGATTGCCAAGTTGCTTCGCGCCGTCGAGAACTCAGACCGCCAGGTAGCAGAGAAAACGCAATGGAGCCAATTGCCAATTCAGAGCGCCGTGGCCAACGAAGTGCTGGCATTGGAACCCCTGGTTCCTGAACTGGAGCAGAGTCTCATTGAACTGCCAAAAAAGAGGAAGCTCTCCGCCAAGGAAAAGCTGGAGCAACTCAAAGATCTCCACGACACTATCAGCCAGACCAAGGCGAGGCTGGCTCATGCCAGGGTCTCCGGCCCCGCAAAGACATTCAGTATTCATGACGGAGAGGCGCTGGCCAATGCAAATACTCCGCCGCAATCTTTCTATGAATTGACGGCGACTTCCAACCTTCCTGTTGTGACCGCAATCCGCATTGCGGTACCGCCTCTGGATGCGGAAAAAGCTCGTCACACGCCTGAATACGGTTTCATCGTTGATAAGGTGCAGGCTTGGTTGGTGCAACCGGGCGGCAAGCGAGACAAGGTCGGGTTCCGCTACTTTGTTCAGGATTCGGAATCGAACTTGGCGGCGGCCGTATCAGTTGGGAGCGATCCGAAGCAAAAGCTGAAAACGGTCGACCCTGTACCCAGCGCATTCGCTGCTCTACCCAAGCTCTTCCGGACACGTTGGATCGTGGGCGTTCCCATCAGTCCGCTGAAACTGGCACGAGGCGCTCGTATCGAGGTTGACCTCAAGCAAATCGATGGCATCGATTCCAAGCCCGCTCTCATTCAACGGGTCGGTCTGGCAGTAAGTGATGATCCGTCCTGGACGTCTTTGGCGGACGATCCCCCGCGTGCTCAGAACATCGAGCGTCTCAAAGCGCTTGAAAAGCAATTAGCAAGAATTCCCAGCGTGCCGCTCCCGGTGATGGCAGAACAGGCGCCGTACGAGCGACGAGCTACGCTGGAGTTCGAGCGCGGTAATTTCCTGGACAAAATAGGTCCGGAGCTTCAGCCGGACGTGCCCGGAATTTTCCCAAGGCTTCCCGCGAGTGCCCCGCGCAATCGGCTTACCCTAGCGCAGTGGTTTTTTACGCCAGGACAACCGCTTACCGCACGAGTCGCTGTCAATCGCTATTGGCAGGAGCTTTTTGGAACAGGAATCGTCGAAACTTTGGAGAATTTCGGCAGCGTTGGCGAGGAACCCAGTCACCCGGAACTCTTGGATTGGCTTGCGCTCCATTTCCAAAACGATCTCCATTGGGACATGAAGGCGCTGTTACGCGAGTTGGTGACCAGTGCTACATATCGCCAAAGCGCGGCGGCAACGCCGGCGTTGACGGCGAAGGATCCGCGCAATCGTTTATTAGCGCGCGGGCCGCAGCAGCGGCTCACCGCAGAGATGGTGCGCGATCAGGCGCTGGTTGCCAGCGGCCTGTTGAGTCCGGTCATGGGCGGACCTCCGGTCATGCCACCGCAACCGGCGGGCGTTTGGAATTCGGTTTATAACAATTCGAAATGGAAAGATGCGACCGGTCCCAACCGCTATCGGCGGGCAATCTATACCTACGTCAAGCGCACCAGTGGCTATCCGAGTTTTCTGATGTTTGATGCTTCGGATCGAGATACAAGCCTTCCCCGGCGTATACCGACGAATACTCCATTACAAGCGCTGGTCACGCTAAACGATCCGGTGTATCAGGAAGCCGCTGAGGCATTATCGCGACGCGTAATGAAGGCGAGCGCTCCGAAGACAACCGGCGTTTCGACTGCCGAAGAAGTTCTCAACGCTCGGCTGGCGTATGAGACGCGATTGGTGCTGTCCCGTGATCCTACGCCGCGCGAACTGGCCGCCCTGCGCGCGTTCTATGCCAAAGCTCTTGGAACACAAAAGCAATCTATTTTGGTAAATGTAAGCAGTAGAGCTGAAAAACCGATGACGAAGGAAGATTCGGGCAGGGAACTGGGCGCGCTCACGGCTGTGGGCAGCGTCTTGTTTAATCTTGATGCCGCACTTACCAGGTGATGTGATGTCAGACTCCGAAATCCGCGACCTGCGTCCTACGAACAATAATTCCGGCGACGGCGAATGCGCGGGACAAATGCATCCCGAGGAAGCCTTCGCGCGGCTGCAAGCTCAAACTCGCCGCCACTTTTTGCAAAGCTTCACTGCGGGTGTAGGCACCATGTTCCTGGGGACACTAGCGTCGGCGTCTAAGTACGGAGGCTCAGCAAAACCGACAGAACTAAACGTTGACGGAACGCCTCGGCTTGATTTCACACGCGATCCTTCCAGCCCACTTGCGGCGTTGCCGCCGGAATTCACCGCTCGCGCCAAACGCATTATCTATCTGCACATGGCGGGCGCTCCCAGTCAATTGGAACTCTTCGAGCACAAACCCGAATTGAGCAAGCGGGATGGTGAGGACTGTCCCGCCTCATTCCTGGCGGGCAAGCGCTTTGCCTTTATCAGCGGCGTGCCTAAACTGCTCGGCTCGCAATATCCATTTCATCAGGCAGGAGAAAGCGGTCATTGGTTATCCGACCGATTGCCGCACCTGGAAAAGCACCTTGATGATCTTTGCGTCATTAAGTCGATGCGTACCGATCAGTTCAACCATGCGCCAGCGCAATTGCTGGTGCAGACGGGCAATGCTCGTCTCGGCTATCCCTCGTTCGGATCGTGGGTGCTCTACGGACTCGGCACAGAAAATCAGAACCTGCCGGGCTTCATCGTGCTGATATCAGGTGGCAAGTCGCCGGACGGGGGCAAGCAATTGTGGGGCTCTGGTTTTCTGCCCAGTGTCTATCAGGGCGTGCAATGCCGCTCACACGGAGAGCCTGTGCTCTACCTGCAAAATCCGCAAGGTGTGAGCCGCTCTCTGCGCCGCAGCGAACTCGATACCATTGATGAAATTAATCAGCAGACCTATGCCGCGTTCGGCAACCCTGAAACTATCACGCGAATTTCGCAGTACGAGATGGCGTTCCGCATGCAAATGGACGCGACCGACGCCATGGACATCCACAAAGAACCGGCCGCCGTGCTCACAAATTACGGCTCAAAACCCGGCGAGGCCAGCTTTGCCAACAATTGCCTGGTGGCACGCCGCTTGGCGGAACGCGGAGTGCGCTTTATTCAGCTGTATCACTGGGGCTGGGACTCTCACGGCGCCGATGCGAAAGAGGCCTTGAACGTCGGCTTCGCTGATCGCTGCCGCGAAGTAGATCAGCCAATTGCAGCGCTTCTGGCCGATCTCAAACAACGTGGCATGCTGGAGGACACTCTCGTCGTCTGGGGCGGTGAGTTCGGCCGCACTTCCATGCGTGAAAATCGCAATGGCCAGGTCATGAAGTTTGTCGGCCGCGATCACAATCCGGGAGCCTTTACCATTTGGATGGCCGGCGGCGGAATTAAGCCGGGGATAAGTTACGGCGAGACCGACGAAATGGGGTATGAGATCGTGAAAGATCCAGTGGAGATTCGCGATCTGCACGCGACCATGCTTTATGTGCTGGGCTTTGATCATCACAAGCTGAACTACTCTTTTCAGGGATTGGAACAAAAGCTCACCAGCGTTAAGCCTGCGCGGGTGGTGGCAGAGGTCTTAGCGTGATCGGTTCGGCCGATTGTCGCTCTTTCTGCAATCGAGGCTGCCTGCCTTCATGAGACTTTCGCTTCGTCAGACGTCTCTTCGAACTCGCCTTGGCCTCGTCGCGCTTGCGCCAATCTTGCTGGTGGTCGCTCTGTTACTACTTTTTCCGCCGGACGGAGTCGAGCGTGCTGATTGGGCGCAGTTTATTGGACGCTTTCATCTGTTGGTCATACATTTTCCGATCGCGTTCCTCCTGCTGGTGCCGGTGTTGGAAATCGCTGGCAGGAGTCGGCGATTTGGCGATCTTTCGGCCTCGATCGATTTCATATTGGCGCTTGCGACCCTCAGCGCCATCGTTGCTGCAACCCTGGGATGGTGCCTGGCTCGAAGTGGTAATTATTCAGGCCGGCTGGTTACGCAGCACATGTGGGGCGGAGTCTGTGTTGCGGCCGTCTGCTGGCTTTGCTGGATGTTGCATGTGCGCGTCGCGGATCGGCGCTTTCATCTCATCTATGCTTGCGCGCTACTTGTTGCTGTCGGTCTCGTCTCCTGGACGGGGTATCGCGGCGGCCAGTTGTCGCAAGGCGAAAATCATCTAACCGAACACATGCCGGTTGAGCTGCGAGATTTGCTGGGACTTTCGCTTGAAGACAAAGGTCCCAGCGCGGCCAGCAGCACGTCCTTTTTTTCCGTACGCGTTGAGCCGGTTTTCGTTGGACATTGCAATAACTGCCATGGACGATCAAAACAAAGATCGCGTTTGCGGCTGGACAGCTATGAGGCAGTCATGCGCGGAGGCAAGCATGGGGCAGTCGTCAAAGCCGGAAACGCTCGGGGCAGCGAACTTTTCCACCGCGTTACTTTGCCAGTAGGCGATGACAAAGCTATGCCTGCCGAAGGCAAGAAGCCTTTGTCCGCAGATGAGGTAAAGATTCTACAACTATGGATTGCCGCCGGAGCTTCGCCAACCCTGGCGGCGGAAGCAATCAAGGACGCTCCTGCGAGCGCAGCGCCCTTAGTTGCCGACGTGACCTTTGAGGACATTGACGCCGCAGCAGTCGAAAAGGTGCGCGCGCCATTCGCCGCAGTGGTGGCACAACTGCAGAAACGCTTGCCGAACGCTTTGGATTACGAGTCCCGCGGATCGGCCGATCTTGTCTTAAACGTCTCTCTTATGGGCTCCAATTTTGGAGACGAGGATATGACGGCTCTCGCACCCGTGGCGGAACAGATTGTGATGGCCGATTTTTCCGGCACTGCCATCACCGACCGCTCAGCCGATTCCATCGCCGCCATGAAACGCCTGCGCGTACTGCGGCTTATGCATACCCAAATCACCGATGCGACCGTGCAGGCGCTGAGTGGACTGAATCAACTGCAATCCTTGAATGTCTTCGGTACAGGCGTGACTCCTGCTGCTTTGCAGGTCGCTGCCACCCTGCCAAAATTGCAACATCTCTATGCGGGACAGACCAGGATTCCGGCCGATGTCCAGGTATCCGAAGCGGTCAGACGCAAACTTCTGTTTTGACTGCAGCTCAGTCGGAGTTTTGAATGTAATCGCCTTCCATGAGAAGGCCGGTCGGAGTCAAGTGGGTTCTATTGTTTTTTCATTGGACAAGGTTTTCTCCTGCCGAGTCGCCACTGTTGCCACCCTTCCATCCGCACTCTTCGTGAGCGCTTTGCGCCCGGTGCAAGTTGGGTGTTCTCGTTTCAGCCGGTGCTGCCACCTGTTTGGCGACCTCGGTTCCATCTCGAAGATGAAAGCTGGGCCAGGCGATTAACGCAGTCACCAGAACTCGGCGTTGGCTTTTTTGCTTTTCCTTCCTAAGAAGACTTGGATCTATGCGGCTGCCGGCATTGCTCTTTGGTTGCTGTTGTGCAATGGTTCGTACACTTCTCCGCTCACCCAGAGATGATGCAGTAACACCGCCAGTTTTCGCGCCGTCGCAATGATGGCGCGTTTCTTCCCATTCTTTCCACCACGCTCAGCCAGCTTCACACCCCAGCGCCGCAGGTCGCAGTCGGGACCGAATGGCCCCAGAATGTGCTGCGCGCCTTGCACCAGCAACGTGCGCAGGTACGGATCGCCTTCCTTGCTGATGTGCATCTGCGGCTCGCTCTGGCCGGAGTTTCTTCGTCCGGGCTGCAGTCCCAGGTAACAACCCACGTCGCGGCTCTTGCGGAAACGATGCGGATCTTCCAGCGTCAGCAAGAACGTCAGCGCAATCAGTGTGCCCACGCCCTTGATCTGCTTCAGCAGCGCCACCTGGGGATAGCTTTCCTGCGCCAGGCATTCGATCCGCTCGTTGTACTCGCGGATCTGTTCGCTCACTGATTCGATTCCCGCCAGCAACGGTTGCAACGCTATTTGGAGTTCCGGACTCAGCCCCTCCGCTTTCTCGGGATTCATGTTCCGCACGTTGCATCCACGCAGCCGCTCCCCATAAGACTTAGCCAACCCGCGGGCCGTGTTCACCAGTGCCGTGCGCGCTCGCACCAGGCCAGCTCGTGCCCGGATCACGGTCAGATCGGCTTGCGCTTTCGCACTGCGATGCTTCACCGGACACAGCAACTGCGGGTCGATCCTCGCCAACCGAAACAACGTCTGCGCATCCAAGCGATCATCCTTCTTCCGGCTCTCTCCAATCAGTCGGACATTGCGCGCATGCGCCACGATCACTTCATGTCCGAGTTCACTCAGCAGACGGCTGACCCACGGCGAATGCGTTCCCGTCTCCAGCGCGATGCGGCTGTGCGGCATAGCTCCGAATGCCGCTTGCAGAGCTTTCGGAGTGGTGGAGACTTTTTGTTCCATCACAATGCGCCCCGTTTCATCCAGTACGCAGTAGCAACTGGAACGATCCCCCAGGTCCAGGCCGATGGTCAACTTCTGTTGAGAAAAATTTCTGATCTGCTTCGTCGCCGCGGTGCTAACCTTCTTCATTGCCGGTCTCCTTTTTATCTGTGCCTTGAGCACGTCGATAACTTGGGAGCGTACAGCATCCCGTCGGAGACCGGCCTTCTCATCCCATCTGATTTCGCCAACCATCGAGTAAAATCCCGAACTGTGCCACCGTACAACGAGAGATTCCCAATTGGCAGCCGAGTGCGGGTGAAACCACGTTCCTTCTTGGAGCAGTTCCAGCGCGAATGGAAATACCACCACCCCGTAGCTGACCAGCAGTTTGATTCAGCCGGAATTGTAGACACCGTAGAGAGCGTCGGTTTCTATCACGGAGGCGATGTTCTCTATACGTTGTCGAGCACTCCGGGCAGGTGGCATGAGGATTGCCTCGATGGTGTGAATGAGTGATAACGCCTGTGGCTGTTGAAAAACTCTTTCTCGCTAAATTCGCAAAAATGAAATCGCGTCAGAATGCGATATAAGCGATCTTCTCGAATCGCAAGAGATTTTGTATCCCCTAAATTTTGGCCGTTTGAGGCGAAAGGTGAGTTTTTCAACAGCCACGCCTGTTTTCGTCAACAAATCAGACTGCGGTAAGCTGATCGCAGTGCTCAACTGCGTACAAAAGGTCGAAGAGGACGGGTTTGCGATCGTCCCCGAATGTCTCGCGGAGCAGGTCGTGGAATATCTTTGCTCAGACCTTGGCGAGAACAAGCATGCTCAAAGGAACTTGTTGGGCGTACCAAGAGTCCGCGAATTAGCCATCTCGGAACCCGTCAAACAACTCGTTTCTGCCATTCTTGGCGCGGGATGTTTTGCGGTACGGGGCATCCTCTTCAACAAAACTCCCGATTCGAATTGGAAGGTCGTCTGGCACCAAGATCGAAGCATAGCGGTTCGTGAGCGGAGAGATGTGCCTCACTTTGGCCCGTGGTCAACAAAAGCAGGTGTTCCTCACGTACAGCCCCCGGCATCGGTCATGGCCAAGATGTTGGCTGTTCGACTGCATTTGGATGAAAGCAGTGAGGACAATGGGCCGCTTCGCGTGATCCCCGGCTCCCATAAAGCTGGGTGCCTTCCGACGGAGGAAGTTGCAGCTTGGAGAGAGCGGCCAAGCGTTATCTGCACCGTTCCCAAAGGCGGCGCTATATTGATGCGCCCTCTCTTGGTTCATGCTTCGTCTTCATGCTCAAAGCCTGAGCCGCGTCGAGTAATCCATTTGGAGTTTGCTGCCGATGACCTGCCCGAAGGGTTGGAATGGCACGACCGGGTTTTGACCCATTGATTGGCGAAAAAGTGCGCCGTGAAAGGCGCTGGACTTCAGCGGGTGAAACTCCCGCCCGGGAACTGGTTCGCTCCACCCGGTAGCAATCGAAGCGGCAGCGGAGGCAACGAAGCTGTCGGAGCTTTCGGTGTAGAGGGTTGCTAGGCGACCCCGCGAGCGTGCAGGCCGTAACGTGAGTGAACGCTGAGCAGGCCCCGAAAAAGTAATTGCAGGAGCCGACCTGACTTTTTCACAGGGAAGGCCGCAGTCGATGGAGATAGACGAGCGAACAAGCTTCATCGAACCTGCCGGGGTAATGGCGACGGCATGTACGCATAGGAGACCAGAGGCAACACGGGAAGCCCCAGCGGTGGTCGCGGTATAGATCAACTGGCAGCTCGCGAGAGACAGGCCGGTCCGTGTGGGGTGGCGGAGAGGTCCGTACTACCGAAGAGGCCGGGTAACTCCGGCGGAGGGAAGGGACCTCAGTTAAAGACGGACGCAAGAAGCAACAAAGGACCGAGGGATTGGCGATGAGCCTAACAACTCCATCCAGTGTTCAGAAGTTGCAGACGGCGTTGCACGCAAAAGCGAAGGAATCACCTGACTTTCGTTTCTATGCGCTGTACGACAAGGTGTATCGAAAGGATGTTCTGACTTATGCCTACGAACGCTGTGAAGCTAACGGCGGAGCCGCGGGAGTAGACAACCACACTTTCGAAGACATCGAACAGTACGGCACGGAGCGATGGTTGGATGAACTGGCGCAAGAGCTGAAAAGTCGAACCTATCAACCGCAACCTGTGCGGCGGGTTTATATACCCAAGCCGGATGGGAAGCAGAGACCGTTAGGGATACCGACAATCCGGGATCGGGTTGTGCAAACGGCGGCGGTACTGGTTCTCGAACCTATCTTCGAGGCCGACCTGGAGCCGGAGCAGTATGCCTATCGGGCAGACCGCAGCGCGCTGGACGCAGTACAACATGTTCACAAGCTGATCAAAACCGGTCATGGGCAGATCGTTGATGCGGATCTCAGCAGCTACTTTGATAGTGTTCCACACGCCGAGCTTATGAGGTCGGTGGCTCGAAGGGTCGTCGATGGAGCCATGCTGCATCTGATCAAGATGTGGTTAGAAGCTCCGGTCGAGGAAACCGACGAGCGTGGCAACAAGCATCGGAGTACGCGCAATCGGGACGAAGGTCGAGGGACTCCACAAGGGTCTCCGATCAGTCCTGTGCTCAGCAATCTGTACATGCGACGGTTCGTGCTGGGGTGGAAGAAGCTCGGGCACGAGAAGCGTTGGAAAGCGTACATCGTTAATTATGCCGATGATCTAGTCATCTGCTGTCGAGTGGGAGCAGAGCAAGCTCTGGCAGAGATGCGGGTGATGATGTCGAAGCTGAAGCTAACGGTGAACGAGACGAAGACGCGGGTCTGTTATCTGCCGGAAGAGAAGTTTGACTTTCTGGGATACACGTTCGGGCGGTGCTACTCGATGAGGAGAGGCCGAGTCTATCTGGGCACGGTACCCTCGAAGAAACGGGTGCAACGCATCTGTCGAGCTATCAGCGACGAAACCGGGCGCGACACAGTCGGGCAGGACTCGAAGACGATCGTGGAAAAGCTCAATCGGATGATGATCGGTTGGGCCAACTACTTCTGTCTGGGGCCAGTCAGCAAAGCCTACAGTGCGGTCGATATACACGCCCGCCGGAGGCTGCGTCGGTGGTTATGCGACAAACACAACGAGCCGCGTCCGGCATACAAGCGTTTTCCGGAAGCGTCTCTTCACTCCGTGTATGGCTTGGTCCAGCTACCACACCGGAGTGCGAGCCTTCCGTGGGCGACAGCGTGAGTCTTTTCCGAGAGCCGGATGCGGGAAATCTGCCAGTCCGGTTCGATGAGCGGGGACAGGAAACGGGACCAAGCCAAACCGGACTGAGGTGGCGAGGCGAAAGCCAAGTCGAAATATCCACCGGGAGGCTACAGTTACTGCGCCTGTTCTCGACTCTACTCTCCATCTCTAACAATGTCGGCGGTGTCAAACATTTTTTGAGCGCACAACGGCATGCACTCAAAGAAGAGCGCCATTTCGCTCTCGTAGTTCGTTGCGCTTTCCAACCTGGGCTCGCTTCTAATCGTTAGGGGCAGGAACTCGGTCCGACCCAGCCATCTCTTCGATCACGGACTGCGATCATGATTACATGTTCGAACTCCCCTGTTTTGGGGAGCGGGATGCCCAATCATTACGTCGGTGATTTACTGCACACCATAGGGATTTCCAGGCTCTCCCGCGTGCGAACCGAACTTATGCAACAGGCCGTAATCGCAGCCTTGCCGCCACATCCAGTACAGATGCACCGCCAGCTTGCGGGCCATGGCAACCTTGGCGATCTTCCGCCCTCGCCGCATGGCGAGGTGGAAAAACGTACTGCGCCACTCGGGCTGGCTCCGTACTGTGACCTGTGCCGCTTCCACTAGCAGAAAGCGCAGCAGAGCGTTGCCTTGTTTGCTGATGTGTCCCAGTCGACGCCGATCGCCACTGGACTCTTCTGATGGAACCAGTCCCACGTAACTGGCGATCTGCTTCCCGCAGTGAAAACGTTCCGGCGTTCCAATCACCAACTCGAAGGCCAGGGCGGTCAGCGGACCGACTCCGGGATGTGTCGCCAACCGTCGCGTCACCGGACGCTTCTCCACTTCCTCTTCCAGCGCACGCGTCAGCTCTTGGATCTTCGGCGTGAGTTGATCGAGTAAGTGAAGCAAGTCCTGGCGTCGGCGCGTGGCCCAAGGCGCCAATGCGATCGACTCCAGTTCCTTGCGGCCGGCGGCTCGCCACAACGCCTTCTTGCGACGCAGACCTTCGTTGAGCGCCACCACATGCAACTGATTCATCACCCGCGTGCGCATCTGCACCAGCCGATGCCGATGCCACAACAGTTGCCGCAGATCGCGATTCTCCGCATCGGGTACCCAGATTCGCGGGAAGCGGTCTTCGATCATCAGTCGTAGCAACAACTGCGCATCCTGGCGGTCGGTCTTCTGCTTGCGCACCCGTTTCGTGCGGATCTCGGCTGCGTCCCCGATCCACAACTCGAACTGCAGGCCTGTCAGCAAACGCTCGAACCAGCGCGAGTGCCCGCTGGCTTCCATTCCCACCCGCACCCTCCGCGCCTCGAGCACGCCGTAAAACTGCTCGGCTTCTTCGCGATGACTCAGCCGCCGTTCGCCGCACTCTCCAGTGTCTGTATCCACCCATGCAATTTGCTGGAAGCCCGGATGATAGTCACAACCTATAATCAGCATGTTCGGCTCCTTTCCTCCGAGCCCTTTGGTTGGTTTGCGCCTCCAAAGTCTACTCGGGCCAGGGAGCCGACATTGTTATCGAATCATTACACTCACAACCGTAGTTCGCGCTTTGAGGCGACAGTCCAATCGCGACGAGTTGGGGGCGGCTCATAAACCCAAGGCCTTCACTTGCTCCTCGGTTTCGTAGCCGAGCCAGTGCGCGACCTCATGCCAGACCACCCGTTTCACTTCGGCCCGCAAATCTCCTTTTGAACAGCGCAGAATGGGGCCACGAAAAACAAATATCAAATCGGGGGCATGGTCTACCTGGCTGTACGACCGTTTCGTCCTCAAGGTGCCGCTGTACAACCCCAATAACTCGGTTCCACGGCGCCATTTCTTTCTGTTCGATATGTCCTCCAATACCTCTGTAGGAGGCTCGTCAACCACTTGAATGCCGGGGAAATCTGGCAGTTCCTTGATCTTCTGCGGCAGGGTGCTGTACGCCCACTCCACAATCTCCTGAAAGCTTTCGGGATTCGTGGCGTCGGCCATGAGGCCAACTTTACCACCAGGACAGGCCGCTATACGTGGAGCACCGGGCGCAGGTTTTGCTGGGAAGAGTGAGCTCTCTCCAGACGATAACTGATGCAAAATCCCGATGTCGCTCATTGACACGGAAAAAGGCGAAGTAAAAGCGCACACTTGCGCAAAGCACTGTTAACAACATCTTTCTGGCACGGGCCGTGAGCGCAACAATTGTGCTTAGCAGGCGAGGCTATGGGCCTCGCGCAAGTGCCCACTCCCTAAATCGGCGAAGCTCATTCGCACGATTGACGTTATCGCGTCATGTTTGCTCTGGCTGCAATGTTTGTGTTTCCCGCCAAGATTCTGGTCGATTCGCCGAGAGATGCGACGCACGTACCGATACGCTGCTATTTTTTAGGCTGGGAGGTGCTTAAGACGGAGGAGGCGACCAGGTATTTGCCTTCGTCTCCGTTCAAGGGTTCTAGGTCGAGCGAGAAGTTCGAAGCTCCGCCGGAGGCGCCGTACTCCGCGATGCGGGCGCGGAAATAGTAAACCTTTCCCGGATCTGCGGTGAAGCTGGTGAACGCGGCCTCATTCGAATACCGCTTCCAGCGCGATTGCCAGCGGGTGCAGAGATGGTGCTCGCCGGGATCGACTGAGAACGATATGTAGGAGTCGCCTTTGGCGGCGCCGACCCACGCGCCGTCAATCCCCACTCGCAAGGTTGGGCGGCTGATTTGACCTACCACCTTGTCGAACACTTCGACCACATAGACCTGGCTCTTGCCTGCCTCGATTTGCGGGAGAGGCTGGTTCCTAATCGCTTGAGTGTCGAATTCGATGTCATGCGGGCCGCACGCAGCGTTGAGGGCGGCGGCGTGAGATGGGTTTTGAGCGAATGAAAATGTTGCGAACAGGATCACGATCGAAGCTGCCTTCATGACGATCCTCCCGCTGTAATGCGTCGCTGAAGTGCGAGTCTTGGGGCCAATCTTCTACTGATGCTGGTGCTGGCGCAGGATCAGCTGAAGGCAGTATATGCCGGGGAACCGAGGGGTAGGTGTAGAGATTTGTAGAGTATTGCGAAGATTATGCCAAGGCTAAATGCCGCATGTTGGATGCATCCGGCGGGCTGCGAGATTTGGCGCTTTGCCATTCCCCGCACGAAATCAGTGGTCGGCCCGATTCCACCAATGGGATTTAATTGGTGGGGCATGCGATTGCATTCTCAACTGCTGATAAATCCCCATATCGCTCATTGACCTGCGAGGCTAAGTTTGCGGCAGTCGGTCCCTCGACCAAAAGAAATCGTCCGATATCGCCTCGATTCCTGGCGGATGCACCATTATCGGAGTACAATGGAATTACCAACCCTCCTATGAAAAACACTAAATTCCTTGTGAAATTGAGCCGAAGCGGGATGCATGCTCCTGCATTTGTGCAGCGGCTTGATCGGACTCCCATCCAGACCACAACCAACCGCAAGTTAGCGCTGCTGATGGGAAGGTTGACGGCCGAGGATGCCATCAAATCTCTTCAGACCTCGCGTTGCACTCCCGAGCTGGTTTCGGTCTCAGTCAGCGCTTAGGTCTTGGTTTAAAGCCAGAAGACGTGCACTTTCGCATGCTTCTGCTCGCCTCCTTTAATGCACAGGTTTACTCCTTGGAAACGTCGTCCAGTAGGACGCCGACATTTCACAGCCAATTCCGCTACAATTCGACTGGTTCAAATTGATTTCCAGGGAGAAGAGAAATGGCAAAAGCCGCAGGTAAAGCAAAGACCAACAGCGCCTTTATGAAGCCGATGCAGCCGTCAGAGCATCTAGCCGCAGTTGTCGGTTCAGAGCCGCTGCCCAGAAGTGAGGTCACGAAAAAGATTTGGGCCCACATCAAAAAGCACAAACTTCAGAATCCGCAGAACAAACGTGAAATCATCGCAGACGACAAGCTACAACCAGTTTTTGGCGCCAAGAAGTTGGACATGTTTCAGATGACCAAGGCGGTCAACAAGCATCTGAAATAACCGGTTTCACCCAAACATCGCTGATCTGCATAAATCTGCATTCCTTGGAAATGCTGAACCAAGGGTGGCCTGGAGTTCTGCGAACTTTTTCTGCCGTGAGCGCATTCCGAATTTCGGAAGACATTCGAGGTGCCCTCTGGAGCGCCTATTATTCTTGCAAGTCGCTGGTCACACTTTTTTCCAATCGGTCAGCGACATCAACTCGTCCATGATTTCCTGCAATCTCTGCAATCGGCGTTCCTGATCCGCCGCTGCCACAGCACTCTTGCTGCCACCCTGCACGAACAACCGGTTCGCTTCCCTGATCTGCGCGATCTCCTCACGCAACTTGGCAATACGTTCTTTGATCGGCTGCTGCATGATTCAGCACGCATTGAGAATTTGCCAATTCATCGGCCCCAAGTTTACGTTTTCGCCATCACTCCTTTATAACGTGCCGTGCCTCTCCGCAAACGGGTCATTAGATTGTATTCCCGTCTTGGCGTGAAATACACAATCCCGAGCTTTGAGCTCTTCATAGCTCGCGCGTCAGCAATCTGAAACACCTTTTGGTCATTCACCTTCGTTACTTTTGAAAAACTCCTCACTGACACATACTGTCGCTGAAGTTCGCAGAGTACGCGATTTAAGCGGGCTTTCTCATTCCCGACGACTCTGAGGCTGTAATGCGTTCAACTTTCTGCGTCTGGCTGCTCTTTCTCCTTGTCGCAATTTCAACGGCTACCGCCCACGCTTCGACGGCTACCGGAAAAGTGACGGTAACCTCGCCGACGGCAACCTTATCTTCGGGCTCAATCCATTACACGGCGACTGCGACCACAACCTGCTCGAAGGGAATTTCGGCGATGGGGATCTATACCGCGCCGTACAAGCGCGTTTACGTGGTGCGGGGGGCCAAGCTGGATACTGTGCTCAAGCTGGCTCCTGGTACGTACGATACCGTGGTTCAGGAATGGGACAATTGCAAGAGTTCGGCATGGACGCACGTGGCCGTCACTGTTCAGCCAGTCACCGTGCCTCCCACTGGCGCCACCACGACCCTGGCAGGGCAGACCGGAAACAACACCAGTGCAGCGGATGCTTTTATTTCTCAGACCAATGGCAACTTGGGCGCGACAAACGTCAGCAAGGTAGATATTCATTCGCTCTTGTACCCCGGCGCCAGTACGGAGGTATATGCCGAATTGCAGCCCTGGTTCGGGGACAAGCGCCACATGAAAGTGGGATACGTTTCGTGGGATCCGACTGAAGTCAACCGGCAACTGAACGACATGGTGAGCCGCGGGATCAACGGCGTGGTGATCGATTGGTATGGGCCGGCTGATCCCACAGAGCCTACCACCCTGGCCTGGCTCGCAGCCGCTCAAAGCACTCCCACTTTCAAAGTAATGATCATGATTGATAAGGGCGCGGTATCGCTCAGCCCGTGCTCGGGTTGCAATGCGCAGCAGACGATGATTTATCTGACGAACTATGTACTGCAGCATTACGCAACTTTACCCGCCTATGCTACCTGGAATGGAAAACCGCTGATCACCGAGTTTGATCTCGACAAGCATTACACTCTGGACTGGAATGCAATCCGGGCAGCAACCTCGTCCAATATCGCCTGGATCTTTCAGAGTGCAGGAGGATTTACCCATCCCGTCAGCAGCGGCAGTTACTCCTGGATGAACGCAACTTCCACGGTCTATGGGATGGACTACCTGACCAAGTTTTACAACGCCGCGTTGCAAGCTCCGCAGCAGATGTCGTGGGGCGCGGGGTACAAGGGTTTTAATGACACTTTAGCTTCATGGAGCCTGAACCGGATCGTCGGACAGCAGTGCGGGCAGACGTGGCTGCAGACCTTTACCAAGCTCAACAGCTACTACAACTCCGGTACCCAGCTTCCGATGTTGCAACTGGTGACTTGGAATGATTACGAGGAAGGGACAGAGCTCGAATCCGGAATCGATAACTGCCTTAGCGTTTCCGCTTCGGTTTCCGGCACACTCCTGCAATGGAATGTGAAGGGGAATGAAAATACCGTAGATCACTATGTCGTGTATTTCAGTTCCGACAACCAGAACCTTGTGGAACTGGACCAACCAGCCGTCGGCGTCCATGCGCTCGATTTGGGTTCCTATAGACTGGCCAGCGGCAGCTTGTTCGTTCAAGCTGTCGGCAAACCCTCAATAAAGAATCAGATGTCCGGGCCCGCTAAGACTCCCTGGTAACAGCGCTTCGAGCGGCTTGAGGATTAGGAACCCTGGAGCCTAGTCCGGCTTGGCAGTGAAGATGAGGAAATAATCCATGCCGTCGCCCTTCACGAAATCCTGTGAGTCCCGCAGTTCGTATCCCGCCTGGGTGGCTTCGCGAATAACAATGTTCTTACTGACGCCGTGATCTGTTCCGTTGCCGTTGCGATCAATAATGCCAACCTTGGCCCCCGGTTTAAGCGATGAGCGCAGGTTCTTAAGTAGAACAACTGGACGGGCTACCTCGTGGTACGTCTTGAGCAGTAGCACTGCGTCGATGCTGTGAGCCGGGATTTGTGGATCGTCAGGTTTGCTGAGGATCGTTTTGATGTTCTGGAGCTGCTCTTTTTTCGCGCGCCCATCAATGTATTGAATTGCTTCCGGGTTGATGTCCACTGCATAAACTGTTCCCGAGCCGGTTACGCGGCGAGCCGCGCGCACGGTGAACCAGCCTGATCCTGCGCCGATATCGGCAACGGTCTTTCCGGGCTCGATACCAAGCGTATCCATCACCCGGTTGATCTGCAGGCGCTCATCGCGCCCTGGAGAATCGAAAATCGAGAGATCGCCAGTGTAAGGAGTACTAGTCTTGCGTTGCGGGGGCTGGGCTGGGGAACCGGACTGAGCGCGAACCGGCAAGCAGAGGCCCGCCAGTAGCACTGAGATCAGCCCCAGACATTTGGGTGCTCCATTAATTCTTTCCCATCCGAACATGAACCCGCGCCGATTGAAGTTTGTCATTGGGTGCTCCTGACGTTGTGCTCCGGCGCTGATGCCGGTTCGGCTGGTGTATTAAAAAGATACAGGTGACGTAAATTGGGCATGCTTTTCAAAGGAGGCAGTGCGTCGCTGGTCACTGTTGTCGCACTCAGATTCAAGTAGGCGAGCTGCGATAAGGAAGAAAGCTTGGCGAGGGTGCGTCCGGTCACTACCGTTCCTTCCAGATGCAGAGCTCGAAGATTCTTGAACTGGCTCAAAGTTTCGATGCCAGCATCAGTGACAGCGGTTCGTCCCAGTTCCGCCTCAACGATAAATGGCGCAAACCGTTGGAATTTTGCGAGCTGCGCGTCGTCGAAGCTGGCGGCGACGTCAGTTGTGCGAAGGATGAGGCCATCCGATGGATTCGCCGACACCGGCACCAGCTTCGCTCCTTGTGATTGTTGCATGCGCTGAATCTCAGCCATGAATGCGCTGTAGTCGCCAACAGGTGGTGGCGCTTCCTCCTGATCCTCAGCAATAAAAATACCTGGGACGCTGGCCGCATCAGGCGAAGCGCCCTGTAGTACCCAGGCACGAATTCTCGCAATTTCCTCGGACGTTAAGGGAGCGCGGCCTTCGGCAGGCATGAAGTGAGGATCATTTGGAGGAAGCGTCACCTTCTTTAACAGGAGACTGCCATCAGGATTGCGGGGAGCGATCGCGACGCCATCTTTGCCTCCGGCCATGAGTGACTCATAGGAATCCAGCCGGAGGCCACCCTGCTCTTTATTGGTGCCGTGACACGCGACGCATTTCGTGTCGAGAACTGTATAGATATGCCTGGCGAAAAAAGAATTGGGATGAGACAAGACCGCACTTGGAGCGAGAACCCTCTTGAGTGTAGGTGGCATGTACCTCGTCAAGTAGTCGCTTCCATGGGTAAGCGAGCCGCCGTGATGAGCGGTCCAGCCAAGAGTAATGAGAACTGCAGTAAGCAAGGTGAAATACAAGCGTGGCTGTGCCGCAAGCCATGAGCGGCGGACGGCAACGCACAATAACAACTCAATGGCCAACACGATGCCACCGCGCATGTGACGTGTCACGGTGGTACCAATTTCCCCGCTGCCGTAGGCCAAAAGAAGTCCAAAAATAATGGCAAGGATGCAGGTTGCCAGAGCGATGTGCAGCACAAAACCCGCCGCCTCGCGCAAGGATTGACGCTTCGTCCCCGCAAACTCGAGCAACGGCAGCAGCACAATGAGTCCGATAGGAAGATGCACCAGCAACGGGTGGAAGCGTCCGAGGAATTGTAACCAGTCAGCGTGGGGCTTGCCGTCCAGTGGGAAAAAGAGCGGCAAGACCGCAATGAGGGCGCCCGTACAGACAGTCCCGATCCACACTCGAGGAATCAGCCGTGCTCTTCGCAGAACATCACCAGCGGCGCCCACAAGCTTCGCCGCGACGCTCACGCCAGGATTCCTTGCACCACAAACGCAGGCACGGGGCTGGTGAGCTTTTGACGCAATCCCTGGAACTCGTAAGTAAATTTGTTGTGGTCTATGCCCAGGCAATGAAGAATGGTGGCATTGAAGTCGCGCACGTGCACCGGATCTTTTACGACGTTATAGCTATAGTCATCGGTCTCGCCATGCGTAATTCCGGGGCGTACGCCGGCGCCTGTCATCCAAGTGGTGAAACAGCGTGGGTGATGATCGCGACCATAGTTCTCCTGGCTCAACCCGCCCTGGCTGTACACGGTCCGCCCGAATTCGCCTGCCCAGATGACCAGCGTGTCATCAAGCAAGCCTCGTCGCTTGAGGTCAGTGACCAGAGCATAGCAGCCCTGGTCGGTTTCCTTGCAAAGCACCGGTAAGTTTCCGACGACATTGTCGTGCACGTCCCAGCCGCGTTTATAGATTTGCGTGAAGCGAACACCACGCTCAGCCATGCGGCGCGCAAGCAGGCAGTTGTAGGCGAATGTACCGGGCTGCTTGGCTTCAGGGCCGTAGAGTTCCCACGTTGATTCCGGTTCTTTGCTGAGGTCCGTCAGTTCAGGCACCGAAGACTGCATGCGGAACGCCATTTCGTATTGCGTGATACGCGAGTTGGTCTCCGGATCGCCCACTTCGGCGAGCGTCTGTCGATTGATCTCTTCTACCGCGTCCAGCATCTTGCGTCGTGTGTCGCGATCCACGCCGGCGGGATCTTGCAGGTAAAGTACCGGATCGCCGGCCGATCGCAGACCCACGCCCGAGAATTCAGATGAAAGGAAACCGCTGCTCCACAGGCGAGACGAGACTGGCTGATTGTTCTCCTTGGGATTGGTTTTCGTTTGAAGAACAACGAAGGTTGGCAAGTTGTCGTTCATGCTGCCGAGGCCATACGCCAGCCAGGCGCCCAGGCACGGCTTGCCGGCGTTCATGTTGCCCGTATTCATGAGCATGATGGCAGGCTCATGGTTGATGGCATCGGTGTTGGTGGATTTGATGATGGTGAGATCGTCCACCATGCGCGCGGTGTACGGAAGCAAGTCGCTGATCCAGGTTCCGGTTTGCCCATGCTGAGTGAAGGGCCAATGTGCAGGAGCAACCGGGAAACGGGCCTGGCCGGCGGTCATTCCCGTTAGCTGTTGATTGCCTCGAACCGAGGCGGGCATGTCTTTGTCGAATTGCTGGGCAAGGTTCGGCTTGTAATCAAAAAGATCGACCTGCGGCGGAGCGCCGGACATGAAAAGATATATCGCGCGCTTCGCCTTGGGCGCGAAGTGTGGAAGCCCGAGTTTGTTGCCTGCAAATCCTGCCTGCGGGTTGGTACCCGATGCAAGCGCAAGGCGGCGAAAACTTGCTTCGCCGAAAAGCGTTGCCAACGATGCCCACCCTAATACTTTCCCAGCGCGCCCGAGGAATTGGCGACGGGACTCGCACGCCGACCATTCTTGCTTGAGTCCGGATGGAATGGGCAGATCCATCGGGGTGATTTTGTTTTCGCAGTCGCTGCACAGTGGGTGCTGTTTCATACAATCCTTATCTACTTGTTAACGGTCTCATCGAGATTCAGCATTTCGCTGGCGATCATAGTCCAGGCCGCCAGTTCCGGCGGTGGGATCGAGCTGTCGCTTTTTTTCTCACCAATGTTCACGAGAGAACGGGCATCCTTGGGACTTTCGGCATAGTGCTTCTGCATGTCGCTAAACGATTTCTCCAGGACCGCGGCCATCGGTGGAGGCGGAACATGCGCAAGCAGAATCAAACCCATGCGGCTGATCCTCTGCTCGGGAGACCGGCCGGCTTCATGAATTACGCGCTCAGCCAGAGCCCTGGACGCTTCCACCCACTGTACGTCATTCATGGTCACGAGAGCCTGGAGGGGCGTATCGGTGCGCTGCCGCCGGGTACAGACCACGTCGCGCGCAGGAGCATCGAATGCATCCATGTTAGGCGGAGACGCCATGCGTTTCACGTACGTGTACATGCTGCGGCGGTAGAGCGAATCGCTGTGCTCTTGCACGTAACGTACAGTGTCGCTGGTCGGGTAGCTGACCTGCTCCCAGATGTTCGGTGGTTGGTAGGGCTTGACGCTCGGCCCGCCGATTTTCTGGACCAACAGCCCGCCGGACTGCAGCGCAATGTCGCGGACCATTTCGGCATCCATCCGGAACCGCGGGCCGTGAGACAAGAGTACGTTCTTGGGATCTTTTGCCATTTGCTGCGAACTTGCCTTCGAGTTTTGCCGGTACGTAGCCGACATCACCATCAGCTTGTACATGTGCTTGATGTTCCATCCGCTGTCGCGGAATTCGACGGCAAGCCAGTCAAGCAACTCGGGATGCGTGGGCCGCTGCCCCATGATTCCGAAATCTTCAGTGGTCTCCACCAGGCCCGTGCCGAAAAGCTCGTACCACATGCGATTCACTGTGACGCGTGCGGTGAGCGGATTCTCCGGGCTGACAGTCCATTTCGCTAGAGCAAGGCGATTACGAGGTTCGTTTGCCGGCACCGGTGGAAGGAAGTGTGGCGTGTTGGCCTCAACTCGATCAGTGCGCGCCGTGTACACTCCGCGCGTCAGCACGTTTGCATAAGGAATTGTGGACTTTTCCCAGGAGACCAGCGTCAAGTCACCGCCCCTGGATAGTTTATCGAGTTGTTCATTGAGCGAGGCTATTTCGCGCTGGATTGCCCGCCACGTAAGATCGACATTATTGAGGTAGAACTCGGTGATAACGTGCCACTGGTCCTGCGTCCACTTTGCCGCCGGCTGTGTCGCAATTTCGGCTACGTAGTCATCGAATGGAAGTCGTTTGACTTCGTTCTGGGCAAGAGTCCGAGCATAAAGACGGATGTCCTGGTAACGCGCCTCCTTTGCGGGATGCTCATCTGGATTGCGCCAGCCGAGTTGCATGGGAGCGTCGGTACGAATGGTTGACTTGCCAAGATTGTCCTTAAGTACAGACGTAGCGACCTGCGCGCCATTCACGTAAATCTTGACACCGGAGGCGCGGCCGGAGCCGTCATATGTGAAGAAGATGTGCTTCCAGGCGTTGTCCAGCAGCAGCGGCTTCACAGCGGCGACACGGATGGCAACCTCGTGTGTCTTGTCCTCCGGCTTTTCGCTGGGTTTTGACTTTTTCTTTCTGGCTTCTGCCTCCGCCTCAGCTTTTCCCTTTTTCTCTGCGTCCTTCTCGGCTTTTAATTGTTCGGGCGGCTTGTTCGGCGCCAGATCCTTTTTGCCGAGATCTTGCGGAGTAGGATAGTTGAAAGCTTCTTTCGCTTCTGGAGGCTTTTTGTGTGAGTCTTTCTTGTCCTCCTTTTTTTCTGCCTTGCCTTCTTTCGGAGCTTGATTGACCAAAGCCACGCTCAAGGTGCCGTTGTCGTCGGCGGCAAGTTCCCATCCGCGATCGTGCTGAGTCGATTCCATCTTCGACAGCAGCGTTCCAAAACTACCGGGATGAAACGGGGCCGACCGGAACATGAACCAACCGCCCCCGGAGAAGGCATGGCTCGCTTCGTAATTGCCCGCCTGTCCAATCAGCACTCGCGTGCTGGACTGCATGCGGAAGTCTGGCCATAGCCATGTGGTCTCGCCCCATTCCGGTTTCATCGTCGTTGTCTTGAAGCTTGCGGGATTTGCATTTGGCGCGTTGTTTTTTAATTCTTCACCGCTGCCCTCATCCAGCCGAAGCCGAACAATGAGCCTATCGGTGGAGACTGGCCGCGCCAGGTCCTTTTTAGCCGTCAGCCAGTTCGCCACCAGATTGCGGGCATCGAGGCGCATTGCGTTCAGTTTTTCCTGAAGTTCTGAGCGGTGGGCCAGTATGCGGTTGTACCGCACTATTTTGTCGGCCTTTGGAACGCGGGCGACCGGCGTCCATACCGGCCGATCGTCGTTGAAAGGTTTTTCGTCCAGATTATTGAAGAACGCGCTCAGGGCATAGAAATCGTGCTGGGTGGTTGGATCGAACTTGTGATCGTGACAGACGGCGCAACCCACAGTCAGTCCCATGAATGTGGCGCCGAATGCTTCGGTGCGCTCGCGCGCGATGTTGACGCGCAATTCCTCGGGAATCGTGCCACCTTCGTTGCTGCTGACGCCCAGGCGCACATAACCGCTGCCGATCAGGGGATCGATGGTTTTCATGGGCATCAAGTCGCCGGCAATCTGCTCAACCGCAAATTGATCGAAGGGCTTGCTGCTGTTGAACGAGCGAATCACATAATCACGGTAGGGCCATATGTCGCGGCTATTGTCAAAATGCAGCCCGTAGGTATCGGCGTACCGCGCGTAATCCAGCCAGTAGCGAGCGCGTTGTTCGCCGAAAGTCGGCTGGGCGAGTAGTCGGTCAACAAGATGCTCATATGCATCGGAAGACGAGTCGCCTATAAATGCCTGCACCTCCTCTGGCGTCGGCAATATCCCGGTGAGATCAAGCGTTACGCGGCGAAGCAGTGCCGCCCTATCGGCTTCCAGAGAAGGTTGCAGACCTTCTTCTTTCAATTTTGCAAAGATAAAGTTGTCGATGGGATTCTTCGCCCACACGTTGCTCTCGCTGTCACGGGGAACCGCCGGACGACTCGGTACTTCGAAGGCCCAATGTGGACGGTAGATAGCGCCCTGCTTGACCCATTCCTTGAGGATGGCGATCTCGGCTGCGCTCATCGGCTTGGCCTCGCCGTGCTCAGTTTGCGGCATCAGATATTTCGGATCTTTGGATTCGATTCTCTTGACCAACTCGCTCTTCTCAGGGTGACCGGGGACGATAGCGTCGCGATGTCCATCACGCTTCTTCATTGCCCATTCGGCCAGATCAAGCCGCAGGCTTGCTTTGCGCATTTCCGGGTCCGGGCCATGACAACTGAAACAACGGCTCGCCAGGATCGGCTGCACGTCCTGATTGAAATCGAGGCGTCGGGCAATCTGCGTTCGGTTGCAACCGACTCCGCTCATCGCGAGAGCCAAAATAAACAAGCGAAAGCCGAAGCGTGCCCTGGCATCACGAACCACTTGTTGGAAACTACGACAGAAATGAAAATGCGCGCGGTTGAAGCGACTCAATGCTGGCCTATGTTCCGGACTGAGTAGGGCTGCAAAGCAGGTCATCCGATGACGATTTCCCGAATGGGAATGAACGCCGAATCACACTTCTTCCTGGGCCAGAAGTTTCTCACTGCTCGAACGGCTTGTCAACGCGCTCGCCCATGGCAGGTATTGTCCTGATTCAACATGCTCGATCGCCCGACGACGATGGCTGTGAATTGCTGTTTCTTGTGATCTTCTTCAGGCAAAGGTAAGCTACGGTACCTGCAGGAGACACAATGAAAAAGACTTTGTGGTTATTCGTAATCGCATTCTTCAGCTGCTTCTCCTACGCCCAGCGCGACACCATTATCGTGCGTCCGCGACCCGTTGACGATGTCCTGCAAAATCCAGGCATGGGAATCACCACCTTCAACCGATTCAATGGCCAGGCCACCAATCCTGCGCTGGAATGGTCGGAACTGGGGCCGGTTACGAAGTTGCCGCAATCGGCGACGAAGCCCGATTTTCCTGACACAACCATTGCTTATCTCCGCTGGTACTGGAATGCGCTCGAACCGGAGCAGGGAAAAATCCATTGGGAGATCATCGATCTCGCCCTCGAAGAGGCGCTCGCCCATGGGCAGACTCTGGCTATTCGCCTCATGCCGTATTCCAATAAGGACCCGCTTCCGGAGTGGTATCAGAAATCTGGCGCGCGGCGAGCCAACAAGCCCACTGATAAAGATGGCTCGATCTGGCAACCGGACTTTTCTGATCCTCTGTTTCTCAAGTATTGGGGCGATTTGGTGGCAGAGGCTGGGAGGCGTTATGACGGGAATCCTTATCTTGACAGCGTAGACATTTCTTCGGTCGGTTACTGGGGCGAGGGCTGGAGCCCCTACATGCCTGCGTTCCCGTACCAGAAGGAGTTGATCGACATCTGGTTCGACGCCTTTCCCCACACAACGCTCTTGATGAATTTTGATGAACCACAGGCGCTGACGTATGGAACCAGCCGGGGCGCCGGATGGCGTCTGGATTGTCTTGGGGATCTGCGAACAAAATCTGACAATCCTTATTTTCAACCGGAGATGCTCGATATCTATCCGCAGCAGGTGGTGCGCGCCGGCATTCAAAACGTGTGGCAACAGCGGCCAGTCTCGTTGGAGGTCTGCGGTACAGTTTCCGAGTGGAAAAGAGATCATTTCGATCTGAACTACATTCTGGAACAGGCGCTGCGTTGGCACGTCACTACGGTGAATCTGAAGTCTTCGCCAATCCCTGATGACTGGAAACCTGCGTTCGAAGAGTTTCAGAAGAAGATGGGATACCGGTTATTGCTGCGTCGGCTGGAATATCCTAAGGCTGTCGTTGCCGGCTCCATGATGCCAGTCCATATGTGGTGGCTGAATGCGGGCGTCGCGCCGCCTTACGTTAATTATTCACTCGCAATTCAGCTGCGTTCCACAAACGACAGCGCTGTAATCAATGTCCCCGTGGATATAAGAAAATGGGTGCCGGGCGATGCCGTCTTCGATGGGAGTCTTTATGTCCCAGAGACACTACCGGCGGGAACCTACGATTTGCGGGTGGCGATGCTCGATCCACGCACGGGCAATCCGGCTATTCGATTAGCCGTTGCTGGCCGTGATGCCGACGGCTGGTACAGCGAAGGACAGGTTCGGTTGAGCGCAAAGCAAACGACCGGGAACTGATCCACACAGGAGGACAAGCACGAGCGACCCCGAAGAAGCCATCGATCGAAGAAAATTTTTGACCAAGTCTGCGTCCCTAGATGAAGGAGGGTGATCCGGGGCTAATGCTTTTGAGTCGTATCAATCCAAGCCACACCGCCTTTGTTGATCGGCGGGATTTCGAAGGTTGTCTTAGTCCCGCTCTTTTTACTGGGCAGCTTCTGTACATTCCCGAGGAAAGGGAGGAAGTAACCGTCGTCGGCACCTTGAACGGTGATAGTGGCGCCACTCTCCGGAGTCTGCACAGGATTCACTCCTCCGCGCAGACCTTTGAAGTTCGCAAAGAACACGTGCAGTTTGCCATCCACTCGCGCGATATCGGTCGCGAGCCACGGCGAGGCGCTAACCTGCACGGCCTCACCAGGCTGCAATGCTTGCAGAAACCTGCTTTGCATGTTGGGGGACGCAGCCGCAAAATCCTGCTCCAGGGCCGCCAAGTACTCTTTTCCGGGGCAATCTGAAAATCGAATGACATGCGACGAGTCTGGCATTCCCGTAGCATCGTGCCCGGTGACCACCAACCTTCCGTTGGCGACGAACTGGCCGATCTGTTTTCGCTCTTCATCGTTCAGAATCTGCACGTCAGGAAGTACCAGAGTCCGGCCATGAAAGTCTGCCAGCGTACGAGGAGTGACGATTTGAAGCTCCCAGTGCTTTTGCAGCAAAAGAATCAGCACTCCCTGATAAGAGCGCAAGAACTCTTCAGCAAAATAGTTCCGCGTGGCGGGAGAGAAATAGACACCGATGGGATCAATTGACGTACGGGGCCGATAAAAGGTCTTTTCGTTTTGTTTAATCCAACTGAATATTTCGCGGCGCGTCGGTTCATCATTTGATCCTGACATCACATGCCCGCGCGCATCCCAGAAGTTCGCGCCGGCCATGATCTCAGACATAGCCAGGTTCTTCATAGGTTCACGAGGACCGACGTGCTTATCACCGTCCCAGGAATAGTTCAGTATCCATGTGGCCTTGCCCTGGGCGAAGGCGCGGAATGAATGCATGCCAACCTGATATTTGAACCAGTCGAGGGGTTTCCTCCCGGAAGCCATGTGGTCGCCATTGCCAAATTCGTATTCGTGCGCAATCGCATCGACCACGGCATACATCTGGTACACGTCTGACCCGACGCGCACCGCTTCCTGCTCAATGCCTGGGTAAATTTCCGGAATCGTCTTGATCTTCGGGTTGACCGATTTCGCAGTTCGGTCAATCTCCGCAACAAAATCAGTCAGAGCCTGAATGCGAAAATCGACCCATTTGCGGAAGTTCTGATCGCTAAAGTCGCCCAGCTTCAAGTCATGACGGGCATCGAGCCCGGTTTCTTTCTTGAACGCGGCAACTGTGTAATCGTCAAAGCTTGCCCACGTGTCTTCCCATCCGTCAAAGTGCGTCATCCAGTACGGAATATCCACGTAGATGCCGTCGATGCCCGTAGCTGCAATCTGCCGCACCCGTTCCATGTATGTTTTCCGCCATTCGGTCGCAAACGGACTGATCCAAACGTCCTCGTCGCCCTTTTTAATCCAAAACGCTGAGCCGCCGCCGAAGAGCGCCTTTTCTCCGGTGATCTTCTGTTGCAGCCAGTCAGGATGATCTTTGGCCATCGTGTGCGCCGACTGATCGGCATTTGCGGTAATGCACTCCGTTCCTGCGATGTACACGAAAGCGCGATTCCCGGCTTGGTGAGCCTTTTCGGCAACAGCGTGGATGGCTTTCAGCTTTTCGGTTGGATCGAGGAAGCTTTCATATCTGCCGGGAATGTCGTTGTCTACTTCGATCCCGAATACATGATCAGCTTGTGCGCTGCTGACGATTTTGTCGGCGTCAGCTCTGTTTAGGGAATAAGCGGCGATGCGAACGTAGTTCGCCCAATCCTGTCCGGGCGGAAAATCGTCGCCTCGCAGCGTAAGCACGCACGCGCCCAGAACAACCACTCCGGCGATCTTCAGGCCCGATTTCATGCGATGTGGGTCGCCGATCAGAATTGGAAACGCGCTCCAAACTGCATTCTGCGGAAGTTGTTGGTCGTTGATGTGACTTGCCCAAAACCGTCCTCTCCGAATGCCGTATCCGGGAACGCGAAGCGTTGATGATTGAATGCGTTGAACATCTCGGCCCGCACCTGGAGAATCTTGCCCTCGCGGATCGTGAACTCCTTGGTTAGCGAAGCGTCCAGGTTGCGGATCCCGTCGCCGCGCAAATTGGAGAAATAGCGAGGCGCGTCGCCCGGAATGTTGTCACCTGGGTCGGCAAAACAGTTCTGATCAAGGATAGGCGCGCCGGTCCTCGCGGCATCGTGATAGTTCAAGCTAGTGGAGAGTTGAGAGCAGACCACGTTCGGTCGCTGATTGCCGTCAGCCAAGCGTGCGGCGTCGCCACTCATATAGATAGCCAGCGGCTGGCCGGATTGAAAAGTGACGACCCCGTTAAGCGACCATCCACCGACTATGGCATCCAGCACGGGGTTCAACGCGCGCCCGATGAGCCGATCCTTGCCGACAGGAATATCTAAAATGATCGCGGCAGTCAGGCGTTGGGGCGTGTCATTGGCGCTGATTGAATGCTCCGTCTTGAGATCGTCAAGCACTTGAGGATTGTCCAGATACAGGTTACCCAGCCAGGCATTTCGCCCAGCGGAGGAATCGTCGGTGAGTTTCGAGAAAGTGTAGTTTCCTTCAAAGCTGATGTAGTGGCTGGCACGCTTCTGAAATCGAATCTGTAGCGAGTGATACCAGGAGTTGGCATTCAGCGTAGGCAGTCCTTCGAAACCACCATCAAACTGCGGGTAGGGTTCCAGCAACAACTGTTGCGGAATCGTGGGATCAAGGTAGCGGGAATCTGCTACGTCAGCGGCGTTGAAGACCGGATTGGCCGGACACCATGAGCCAGTTAGCGCCGCCCCCGCCGTAAAGAAGCACTGGAAGGGATTCGCGACTTGCGTGTTGAGATAGTTCGAAACGGCATTATTGTTTGGATCGTGCGTCGGATTCAATGCCGCAACTAGGGAATTGCGAATCGAGGAGGGCAGGAAGTTACGATTGCGGGTGGAGATACCGCCCGCGCCCGCCCAAGGCAGGTGCGTACTACGGTTCGCGGAATAGTCAGCGGCAACCACAATCTGCCCGGGGAACATATGCTGAATTCCGAGATTCCACTGATAGATCTCGGCATTACGGGCTGTCCCGGTATCGAGGTCGCTGGAATTGCCGAAGCCCCACTGTGCCAAATCGCCGTACTTGGTTCCCTGCGGCGGTGCTAGGCCACCGGGAAAAGGGCTGGTACAAGTTGGTTGCGTCGGCGAAGGTCCTAGACATGCGAATTGATGGTCGAAATTGTCTTTGGTGAAGAAGATATTCGCCGTTTTCGCGAATGCGGGTCCGGCGTACTGGAAGTTGGTGGCGACGTTCATGCCATAGAAGACTCCGGCGCCACCACGCAACACGGTATTGGACTCCAGTTGATAAGCGAAACCAAAACGCGGAGCGAAGTTGTTGCGATCCACCGGCGAATTGCGTCGACCAGATGTTGCGAAGGTGCTGGTGCCCCGAATTTCGCCGATCTGGCCAAAGTCAATGTTCGGGTTGTTGGGGTCGTTGGGGTCATCCAAGTTCCGGCTCACCGGAATGTTTATTCCCGTGTCTCCCGTGAAATCATTGAACTGTAGCCGGTTGTAACGCTCGGTGTACGGAGTGCTCCATTCATAGCGTAATCCCAAGTTCAGCGTCAGCTTGGGCGTAGCCTTCCAGTCGTCCTGTACAAAGAAGGCGGTTTCTTTCGATTTGTCGGCCACTGCGGGTACCAGATGTATTGACGCATCATGAGGGTAACCGAGCAGGATCGTCGCAAATGGATTTCCCTCACCCGAATCACCCAAGCCAGTATTGGGTTGGGAAGTGGTTACATCGCGGGAGAAATTGAAAATACCGGTGGGATTGTCGGGCTGCCAAAAGTAATTAAAGAATACACGCTGCTCGCCGCCGAACTTGATGGAATGAGCTCCGTTTACCCATTGCAAAGCAGACGAGTAGCTAACCAGGGTGTGGGCGAAGTGGGTGTCAACGCAGCATTGGGTAAACAGATCGACGAACGGATCATCGACGTCGATGGCCGGAATGCGCGTGAGTCCGTTTGCCGCGAGATCCGGCGACAAACCCACGTCGCTGAGTGTTGGGTACTTGTTCGCCGTAACGGGGGCATTCACGCGGTCCACGCTGAAGCGATTAGTCCACAGCATGGTTGGCTTGACCGCCCAGTTGTACTCAGCCCCTCCGTTCTGAGGGGTGGTCGTTCCAATGAAGCCATCACCCTGGTCGCCGTTGCCGATGACTGTGGGCGCCGTAAACACATCGTGGTGACGGCTGTAGCGGCCACTAAGCTTGTGATTGCTGCTGAATTGATGGTCCAATTTGACGTCGAATTGCCATCCTGGATCGCTGCTGACGATCACCTGGCGCCAGTTAGGATCAGGAAATGTTGCATTTGGAATGTTGGGCATCGGGTAAAGATTCAGGATCGCCTGCCCAATGGGATCAATCTCGCTTGCCGGGATAACGTCATTTGAAAAGCGAGCGTGTGGACACGGGGTTGAAGATGTTTGATTTCCGGCGCAGGGATCGTAGATTCCGCCGGGATTGGCCGGGTCGTTCGAAAAGATACCGTTCCGCTCGTCGGGCGTAGGAACGATTCCTTCCAAGTTGATCGGATCTTGCTGGCGCACCTTCTCGAAATCTACAAAAAAGAAGGTCTTGTTTCTCTTAATCGGCCCGCCGAGAGCGAAGCCATACTGGTCCCGAACGTGGTCAGGTTTTTCGCCGGTGTTGAAATAATCGCGGGCATCAAAGTTAGATCTTTGCCCATACCACCAGCCGCTACCGTGGAAATTATTTCCCCCTTGCTTGAGCACCATATTGACTATGGTGCCACCGTTGTTTCCATACTCAGCCGAGAAGCTGTTGTTCTGGACTTTGAATTCCTGCACGATCTCGACTGACGGTTGGTAATAGACATTGGAGTTGCCGCCTTCACCTTGTTCAGGCGCGCTAATAGGACTGCCATCGAGCGTAATTTGTGCTGTGGCATTGCGCTGTCCGTTGGAGACAAAGTTGGTGCCGGTCGGGTAGTTATCCGTGATGCCAGAACCGGTGGTTTCTGTGACGCCGCCGGCCAAGAACACCAGCCCAAACATGCTACGGCCATACAGGGGAATGTCACGGACGTACTCGTTGCTGACATCAGTGCCGAGGGCGGCGCTTTCCGTGTCCAAGAGTGGGGCCGCTTGTGTTACCTCTATGGTCGTCACCACGCCTGCAGGCGAGAGAGCAAAATTGATCGTCGTCTGCTGATCAACCTGCAGAACAATATCCTTCTGTTCCTGCGCACGAAATCCTGGCGCCTCGGCTCTGATGACATATCTGTCGGGACGGAGTCCCGCCAGGAGATACAAGCCTTTGGAATCCGTTTTCGCGACAGTGCTGATGTTGGTTCCGACGTTGGTGATGGTAACGTTTGCGTTTTGCATCACGGCGCCGGTTTGGTCAGTTACCGTTCCCCGAATTTGTGCGGTGTAACTGGCCTGGGCGTGGGCGGGAGCACAGAAAAACAAACTCGCGCTGATGAGAACCGCGGGAAGGAAAATGGTCGTAATCCGGGATGCACTCATAGGAGCTCCTTGCAAGACGGCTCAAGTGCGGACAGAACGAAATCCCAACTTTCGCATTGTTTCGTTTACATACGTTTAGTTGCGTTCGCCCCTCTCTGTCAAGCAAAAATTTGCTGGCGGCACCAATTACGGTGGATTTTCAGGTTGATTTCCCAGAGGATTGATAGAAAAAGAAAGAAAACGCTATAAAACGAAATATTGATAATTACATACTCGGAGGGCGGTGAGAACTTCATAGCACGAACATCCGTATTGTTTGCTCTGGGCGTCAGCCGATCAATGAAGAAGCGAGAAGCAAAAAACATCGCTTCCCGCTGCGATAGCGACGTATTGACTGTCCTCGACAGCGTAGGTCATGGGTGAAGCGTAAATATTCTGGCCTGTGTTGAAGTGCCACAAGGCGTGACCGGTCTGTGCTTCTACCGCCTCCAGCGAGCCGGCATCGTCGGCAAAAAACACGAGCCCCCCGGCGGTCGTGAGTGTTCCACCCCAAGAATCCCCACGGCCAGTCTGCGGGTAGCGCCACGCTAGCTTCCCCTCTGGCATGGAGTACGCGAGCAGCACTTTCTGATCATGTTGACCGGGCGGAACTTTGGTTCCAGTGTTGTAATAGGTTTCGCCTTTCACGAATGGCGCCGGCGAGGCGTACTCGATGCTGCAACTCTCCAGAGCCATCACATAAAAAAGTTTCGTGCCCGGATTGTAAGAGGGTGAAAACCAATTCGTCGCTCCGTTGATGCCGGGGCAGATGTATGTGCCTTTCTTGTTTGGTATTCGCCCCGAGCGAACCGGCCGACCCGCCGAGTTGACGCCCGTCGCCCAGTTTAACTTTTCGACAAAAGCCGTGGCCTTTAGGAACTTTCCGTTCGTCCTGTCGAGCAGGTAGAGGAAACCGTTGCGGTTGGCCTGGACTAATAAGTGCCTGGTAACGCCATTCTCCGGAACGTCCACCAGAACGGGGGTTTCATTTGCGTCGTAATCGAACAAATCATGCGGGGTGAACTGGAAGTACCACTTCATTTTCCCTGAGTTGGGATCGATGGCCAGCACACAGGCGGTGTAGAGATCGTCGCCGGGGCGGGTTTCTCCTGCGAAGTCCGGCGCAGCATTGCTGGTCGTCCAGTACAGCGTGTCTAACTCTGGATCGTATGTGCCCGGCATCCAGGTGGTGGCGCCTCCATGCAGATACGAGTCACCAGGCCAACTCGACGAGCCGAATTCTCCAGGGCCAGGGATGGTCCAGAGCCGCCACTTCAATTTCCCACTGATGGCGTCGTAAGCTGCGACGAACCCGCGCACTCCGGAATCTCCCCCCGAAGTGCCAACGATGACGGATCCGTTTACAACCAGCGGCGCGCTCGTCGCTCCGTAATGTTTCGCCTTGTCCGCATACTCGACTTCCCACCGTAGATCGCCGGAGCGCGCATCGAGGCAGAGCAGGTGGGCATCGTCAGTTTCCGTGTAAACGAAGTTGTCCCAGACTGCGACGCCGCGACTTTTATGAGCGGACGCATCGTCCAGCAAACCCGAACTCACTTCCCGATGGTAACGCCAGAGGCGTCGTCCGGTTCTCGCGTCCAACGCGAACGCATCGTTAGCCGACGTCAGATACATCACGCCATTCACGACTAACGGGGTAGCCTCAAGCTTTTCTGAATTTCCGGGATGGAAGACCCAGGCTGTACGGAGCGCATGAACATTCGCGGTATCGATTTCATGCAAGCTGCTATAGCGTCGTCCGGTGTAATCGCCGTTATAAGAAGTCCAATTGGTTGCGACGGGCGTCGACAGTAGATCTTCTTTTCCGACACGAGCACTAGAGGTGACGGGGGAATCTTGCGCGTACGAATGCGATCTGTCCATGGCTGGAGCGAGGACAAACAAGATCAGCAGAAGTGATCTTGAGCCGGTGCACATTTTCAGCGGCTTTCCCTTTGCACGCGAACTTCCTGCAGCGAACCGCGGTCCACTGCATCGTTTTCAAGGTGAAGCGAGAGCCGCGCGACTTTTTCAGGACAAGAGATTTCCTGATCCAGCGATACAGGCTCGGTTGGGCTCACGTCAATGATGGGCATCGCTCCCAGGCTTGCACCATGCTCGTCGTACAAGCGCGCGACGAGGCGGCCGGAAAAGAAAACTCCAAAAGAACCTGAAAGCTTGATCTTGCCGCTGGCCAGACGAGTCGCACGCAGCGGGTGCGCGATGATCCCTGCTTCTGAAAACGCCTGAAGCTCCCGTCCGCCACGAGTCGGGAACCATTCGGTATCAAGATCGCAGGTTTCACCTGGGCGCAACCGGCAAACAGGCGAGTTTACCTCTGCCTCCATGTAGTAGGGAGAGTCGTCCTCTTCGTCAGAGCCTAAAGATGGAATTCCGTCGTCGCCCAGCTTCAGTCCGGCCCCGTTCGTCCAGAAGATCACTGAAGCATGACCCGGGTAGGGTTGTTTCTCCTCATATCGAAATCGCTCGACCATCGTGAAACCAGAATTTCCATCAGCGACCGCCAGCCAGCCGGCAACTGAATCGATCCAGAGTTCGGCGGCCATATGCGCGTAATGAACCACGAACATCCCGTCATCTCTGACCGAGGCGGCGCGATTTTCAGCAGGGCCGAAACGAACGTGATAGCGGTTTAAATATTGGCTGGAAGGGTTAACCGGCGTGAACGCCCAGAAATCATTGTTGAGGCGGGAGTGGCTTGCCGAGATGGACGTGTCGTATTGCGAGACGGATTGCATCGACCATTCGACGCCGTGTCCGGTGATGTTTTTCATACTGACGTGAAACTTGATTCGAGGACTGTCGGCATCAAGGTGGATGGTTCGCACGAATTGGATTCCGGATTGCGGATCTGCGGGACTGGTAAGTTCGACCTCGCATTGCTGGCCTTCAGAAATCTTGCGAAACATGAACGGGCCATCGTCAATGACATCGGAGCCGCCGGGCCAGTGCTGCTCATCGTCATTGCCCTCGGGTAGCAGCCAGATCTTGTCTCCTCCATAGTTGAACCATTTGCTCTGAGTCGGCGGAAAATATTGGCCTTCGTATTTCGGGTTGACGAACAGATATGGATGGCCGGCAAACGTTACCTGCATGAGTCGTCCGCCATTTTGCGGAACCACGAGCAACTGTATCCAACGGTTAGAAATCTGTTGCGCATGCCATCCTTTGTAATCGGCCGGAGTAATCTGACACGGCGGATTTGCCGTTTGCGCCGGCTCGGCTTTCTGAAGAGGCAACAGCAGAATCGTCAGGAGCAGAGAGAGGTTTGCAGCGATTACAAGTATCTGAGCTCGCCGATGTTGTCGAGGCATACTTTGACGGTCTCCGAGGAGTTGACGGGTGTCGAGGGTATCACGTGCGACTGCATCTTCAAACTGCGTCACTGCTTTTCCTCGGGACCACTGAACTGAAACGTTTTGATTGCTGCCGAATTATCCTGTACTAATAGGAAGCTAATCATGAACTTGGGATCCACTGTGAAATTATTTCTAGTAGCTTTTGTGCTCGTGACGCCGAACCTGCTGGCGCAAGACCGGTCAGTTGATCCTACCTGGCTTCGCCGTTTTGTCCCGACTTTGCAGGAGGCAAAAGTTGATCTATCGACGGCAGACTGCCGTTACACTCCGATTTTTGGCGAAGGAGATGAGCAGGGTCATGCCTTGCAAAACGTCTCCAGGTTCGGAGAGCTCACCGTCGCGGCGAAAGGTAATTGCAATCCGGTGATCTATGAACGACGGGAGGAAATTTACTTCATCCTAAGCGGCGCCGGTGTCCTGCACTTCGGAGATGAAACACGCCCTCTGCGCCGAAGCGATTTCACGTATTTACCTCCAGGGGTGAGACATTCGATCGAGAACAGCGCAGCCGACCCGTTAAAAGTCGTGGTCATGACCTTCGCGATACCGAAGTCCATTGCGATTGACCAACCGGCGCTGCATCCTAAGATTGCCAACCTCGACGACCTGAAGGAAGAGACAGTCCAGGGCCATCCGGTGTCGGTTCAGTACAAATTGATGATTGGCCCCAGAACGGCAACGCGAGACGCGATCGATGCGGCGTATGTTGTGACCAGCCTTTTCTGGATGGATTTCGTACCCGGGGGGACAAACTTTCCGCATCACCATCAGGCAGCGGAGGAAATCTACCTCGTCGTCGATGGCGAGGGTGAGATGGTTGCAGGCGGCGGTACGGACGGAGTGGAAGGCCGCCATGCGGCGAAAGCAGGAGACGCATATTACTTTCGTCCGAACTGCACGGTGGGGTTTTACAACCAGAAGAATGAAGGAAAGAAGGCGTATATTTTGGCCGTCCGGTCGCAGATATTTTTGCATAACGAACCAGACTGAAAACAGAGCTTACTTAAGGAGACAGGGATGAACAGTTCAGGACGTCGGTCTTTCATGAAAGTGCTGGCAGCAGCGCCTCTTCTGACGCAGATCGCGGCGCGCGATCTCTATGCCGAGGCCGCCAGCGCGGTCGGAAAAGATCCTCGACAGAACGTTTACACACGTCTTGGGGTGAAGACCGTTATCAACTGTCGCGGCACCTGGACGTATCTGAGCGGGTCGCTCGAATTTCCGGAAGTTCGTCAAGCACAGTTAGAGGCCGCCGAGTATTTCGTCAACATGATTGACCTTCAGCGCGCGGTTGGGCGGCGATTGTCGGAGTTGACGGGAGCAGAGTCTGGGATGGTCACATCCGGCTCAGCGGGTGCGATGGCGGCTTCCACCGCCGCATGCATAGCTGGAACCGATGATAAAAAGATCTGGCAGTTGCCCGACACGACAGGCATGAAGCACGAAGTGGTAATGGTTGGCGGACGGAGCGCGTTCGATAGCGCAATCCGTCTGGCTGGAGCCAAGCTGGTGCTGGTGCGTTCTGACGAAGACCTGACAAATGCTATCAACGAGAACACGGCGATGATCTACACCACCGATCTCGGCGAAAAACTTCAGCGGGAAGTCGCTATAGCAAAAGACCACAAAGTTCCGCTGTTGATGGACGATGCTGCCGGCATACCTCCTGTCGAGAATGCCAAACTTTACGCGCGAATGGGAATTGATCTTTATTGTTTTTCGGGCGGAAAAGGCTTGCGTGGCCCGCAATGCAGCGGACTGCTGCTGGGGAGAAAAGACCTGATTGAGGCGGCTCTAATGAACTCCAATCCACGCGAGGGCGCTGTTTGTCGCCCGATGAAAGTAGGGAAAGAGGAAGTGATTGGTTGCCTAACCGCGCTTGAGACCTGGCTCAAGGTTGACGAGAAAAAACTTTACAGCGAATGGAACGCCCGTATCGATCGTATTCGCAAGCTTGTGGACACTGTGCCCGGCGTAACCACCAACGTTTACGTTCCCGAAGATGGTAATCGATATCCAACGCTGAAAGTTTCGTGGGACCAGCAGGCCTGGGGTTACAGCTTGAACGATTGCGTTGCGGACCTGCGGGCCGGCAGCCCGGTGATTGAAGTTCTTGGAACAGACAATCCGAGCCTTGTGACCGCTGTTCGCGAAGGCAACCCCAATCCCACGGCGAAAGAGCGCAAACAGCCCGACCATATCGAACTGGTTTCCATGACGATCAAGCCGGGAGAAGAGATGATCGTGGGACAGAGATTACGGGCGCTTCTAAGTGCGGCGCAAAAACGGAAAGCAGCTTAAGCGCACGGGAGAAGCATTCAAAATGTACATGCGATTGCTTTGGATTGCGTCCGTAGTTTTGGCAGCCGTCGGCACTCAGGCCCAAACGACGATTGCCGCACAGCCGGGCAAAATCAATGGTCACGTGTCCACTCCCGCCGTTGATGCCGGAGACTACGTTTATGTCTCCGGCCAAGGCCCGCGTCGGACAGATGGAAGCATCCCGTCTACGTTGAGCGAACAAGTTCGGCAGGCGCTCGAGAACGTCAATTCGGCACTTCAGGCCGGGGGGCTCAACAAGGACAATGTGGTATACACACAAGTTTATCTCGAAGACGTTGGCAATTATGACGAGATGGACCGGGTTTTCGGGCAGTACTTTGCGGAACCAAGACCGGCGCGGGCAGTGCTTGGCGTAGCAAAGCTCCCGGATTCAATCATCGAGATCAGTGCGGTAGCGGTGCGCAACATAAGTGATCGCCGCGCCATCCACCCCGCTAACTACAACTTGAATAATTCGGCTTCGCCGGGAGTTCTTACGAGCGACCGTTTATTTGTGTCAGGGATGCTTGGCCAGGATGGGAATGGAAAAGTTCCGGACGATCCCGCAACCCAAGTAGATTACGCCCTCGATGGGATGAAGGCAGTCGTCGAGGCCGCAGGTTTGGACCTTGGGCACATGGTTTTCGTGAACCCGTATTTGACGCCAGAAATTCCCATGCGAACCATGAACGAGCATTATGCGAAACGTTTTGAATTCGGTAATACTCCGGCGCGAGCGACGATCGAAGTATCGAGTCTGCCACATGGTGCACACATCGAGTACACGGGCGTTGCTGTGCGTGATTTGAAACAGAGGCAAGCGATTCGGCCCAAAAACATGCCTCCAAGTCCTACCGCCAGCCCCTGTGTGTTTGCTGGGGACACGCTTTACTGCTCTGCCAAAAGCGGCTTTATACCGGGGAACCATGGCGGTGTTTATGCCGCTACGACCCCTCACCAGTTGCGGCAGACCATGCGCAACCAACTCGATAATTTGGAAGAAGCGTCGATGGACTTCACGCAGGTTGTTGACACAACCGTGTATCTCGATGATTTACGGGAACTGCCAGCTTTTGATGAGGTTTATCCGCAGTATTTCACTACAGCGTCGCCGGCGCGAACGGTGATCCAGCAAATTGCGCCGGCTGAGCGCAAACCGGATAAAGACGACCATTATCCCGACCTCGAGCAGCTGTCACTAATTGCGGTGAGAAAGAATTCGCGTCACTAAGGGCAGGGTGCTTTCCAGCTTGAAGGAACAAGAGCCGGTCTTACTGTGCCTGTAACAGTTCAAATCTTTTTCGGGAATCCACGGAGGTACGCCTCTACTCTGCGAGCAACCTTGTTGAGCGCTGTCATTTTGCTATTCTCCCAGTGATTTTGGTTGAATATAGAAGAATTGATCACTGTTTTTCATTCGCGGACCGCCATTTCATAATCAAGGAGCGTTCATGAGTTTTCGCAGAGCCGTTTTTTGCGCGATAGTGGCCAGTCAACTGCTGGCAGCTCAGGCCAAAGAAGAAAAAGCTCCGCCGCCAGCCCTGCTTGGTTACAGTTCGCAAACCTCGCAAGAGGAACAGGGCTGGGAACAGAAATTCCGAGACGGAATCGTTCCCGATAACATCCGCGAAAACATGAGGCGTCTGAGTGCTCGACCGCATCATGTTGGATCTTCTTACGACAAAGATAATGCCGAATGGATACTCTCAAAGTTCAAAGAATGGGGATTTGATGCGCAAATCGAGACTTTCAATGTGTTATTTCCCACTCCCAAGGAACGGGTTCTCGAATTACTGGAGCCGACGAAGTTTTCCGCGAAGCTGCAAGAGCCCGTGCTGTCTTCCGACCCGACCTCCGGTCAAACTGAGCAGCAACTTCCAACCTACAACGCTTATTCCATAGATGGTGACGTCACGGCGCCCCTCGTATATGTGAATCATGGCAATCGTGAAGATTATGACCGCCTCGATCGTCTCGGAATTTCGGTGAAAGGTGCCATCGTGATTGCGCGTTACGGGGAAGGATGGCGTGGAATAAAACCTAAAGTTGCTGGCGAGCATGGGGCTATCGGCTGCATCATCTATTCTGATCCCAAAGGCGATGGCTACTATAAAGGTGATGACTACCCCGAGGGCGGCTGGCGTCCACGCTTCGGCGTACAACGAGGTAGCGTGATGGACACCGACTACCCTGGCGATCCACTCACTCCGGGTGTGGGCGCAACCGCCGACGCAAAGCGACTCACAATTAAAGATGCGAAGACCATCACTAAAATTCCGGTGCTTCCCATCTCCTATTCAGATGCGGTTCCGCTACTGTCGGCACTTCGAGGGCCGGTTGCGCCCGACGATTGGCGCGGAGGCTTGCCGCTTACATACCACGTCGGCCCGGGACCAGCCAAAGTACACCTGAAGGTTTCGTCTAACTGGGACTTGAAACCAATTTACGACGTCATCGCCACTTTGCACGGCTCGGATGACAATGAATGGGTACTGCGCGGCAATCATCACGATGCTTGGGTGAACGGCGCAGACGATCCAGTTTCCGGCCAATCGGCGCTACTTGAGGAGGCGAGAATGCTCGGCGAGCTGCACCGCCAAGGATGGCAGCCCAAGCGCAGAATTGTTTACTGTGCATGGGACGGTGAGGAACCCGGCTTGCTCGGCTCGGTCGAGTGGGTCGAAACTCACGTCGATGAATTGAAAAAGCATGCAGTTGCTTACATCAATTCAGACAGCAACGAGCGGGGCTTTTTGGGGGCTGGAGGCACGCAGGATTTGCAGAGCTTCATCAGCAGTGTTGCCCGGGATGTCCGAGATCCGGAAACGAATATGTCTGTATTTCAGCGATCACGGTTGAACAGCATTGTGCATGCAAAGGATGCGGAGGAGCGCAAAAACATTCGCAGTCACAATGACCTCCTGCTTAGCGCGCTGGGAGATGGATCCGACTATACTGCCTTTCAAGATTTCGCTGGGATCTCGACTCTCAGCGTGGAATTCGGTGGAGAGGATGACGGCACCCAATATCATTCGATCTACGACGATTTCTACTGGTACACACACTTTGTAGATACAGATTTCGTTTACGGGCGGGCACTGGCCCAGACCATCGGTACTGCAATCGTTCGATTGGCCGATGCCGACCTGGTCCCGGTTGATTATTCTCCGCAGGCGGAAGCCATTGCGAAATACGAGACTGAATTGGAGAAGATACTAAAAGATAAGCAAGATGAATTTACCGAGCGCAATCTCGAACTACATGAAGGCGCTTTTGCAGCGACAAACGACCCCCGCAGGCCTACTGTGCCTCCGCCACTAGAGGTCGTTCCGCCATACATGAGTTTTGCTCCGATGAAGAATGCTATCGAACTGCTCAAGAAGAGTGCTGAACGGTATTCAAAAGCATTGGCCGCTTGGCAGGTAGAGGGTTCGCCCGCCATTCCCGCGGAAAAATTGCAGGCAATCAATGCCGACCTGATCGGCGTCCCCAGGTTGTTCCTGAGCGATAAAGGCCTCCCAGCACGTCCTTGGTTCAAGAATCAAATCTATGCGCCCGGGGCGTATACGGGTTACGGCGCTAAGCCGATTGCCGCTGTGCGCGAATACATGGACGAGAAGAAGTGGAAAGAGGCGGATGCGCAAATTCCGCAAGTCGCACAAGTAATCGAGAATGTTGCCGGCGGCATCAACAAAGCTGCTGTTGATTTAGAGAATCTCACACGAGAGCGCTGACTGAGATTCGGGATTGCGTCAACCGCTGTTGTCAGTTGGTCGGTTGATTCGTCGATGAGTGTGCAACTCGTCGGCGGGAACCCAATTTTTGGCCAGTCCGCGCTGAAGGTTATCAAGCAGTGGAAGTTCGCACCGGGCACCGACAAGTCGACCTTCGTTGTGCCGCTGACGTTTGATCCCCATCAGTAGGCCTGAACATAGGAAGTCCGCATTGGTTTCGGAATGCACGTTCCTTCGCGATCTGTAATGAGTGATAACTGATTTCGACAATTGGGAACCACGAGCAAATCGCTGGTGTCTGATTTAACGGAGTTTCTGACGCTGAGCTAATCTCTCCCACTACAGACGCGAGTCAAAAGCGGTTTGTGGGGGTATCGTTGCTGCGTTGGTGGTGTTCGTTTCCTCAAGTCAGCTGCCGTAATATCTCCATAGCACGCAATGGCCATCTCTCACTCGATGACAACGTGCGCAAATACCCTTGTTCGGCAGCGAGGACGATGCTGGCCGCCGTGAATTGCTTCGAGACCGAGGCCAGGTAAAAAACCGATGCTGTGGTGAGCGCAAAGCCCAATTCGAGGCTCGCGTACCCGAAGGACCTTTTGTAAATCGGAGTTTCGCGACAGCATAACTGTGATAAATTCCATATCGCTCATTGACTCTGCTGCTTACCCTTACTTCATTTGCAATTTGTGTTATGCCCGCCCGCGTGTTTGCCCGCCTCTAGTGCTGTCTGGACTTGGGACCTATAGTCTGACGCCACGAGTAAAGAGCGTTTGTATTCATTTGAGTCAGCGCTCCGGCCAGACACGGACTGAAAGGCAAGGTTCGTCATTACGTAATAGGACGAAAGCAGGTATTTGAGATTCTCGTCGCCAACGCTCTTCGCTGCAACATCCAGTTCCTCAAGTTCCTTTACCGCATCAGCTTTGTACGTATCGGTGACAAACCCCGGAGTCTTAAGGGGGCCAAGATGGTCACCGAAGCTCTCGATAGCTCCGAAGGTGCGCTTCGCCTGTGAGACGAAAATCTGCAAATCGTGAAACTGACTCCTATTAGCTTTGAGTTTTTGCGAGTCCTGCAGAGCAGAGTTCCAATCGAGGCAAGCAATCGAAGATGACGCCGAAGCGGGGATGAAGGAGGCATTTGAAACGCACACCTGCCAATCGAGCAGAGAACGAATAGTCCGACTTGATGAGTAACATAGCGATTTGTCGCCTCAACGAAGGAAACAGGCCTGCCATAAACAACCGGCGCGACCTTTTGCTATCGCCTGTCTAGAGCGAAGGGGTTTGCGATCGCATTTACAACATGACGATCAGATACAGGATTGCCATCACCGCGTCTCCCGCCACGACGGTCAGTAACAGCGGTCTGCGTCGCAGACTGCTCCCTAACACCAGCCCTGCAATGGCCAACTTTTCCGCTACGGCGATGGCCATTGCCGGCACCTGGAGCGCGGGACGATATGCCGCAAGTACGAGTAGGGCCCCCACCAATGTTACGAGTAGGCCCCAGTGCTGTGCGACAATCCTGGTCGCCTCATCTGGGCTTACGACGCCGAAGACGAGTCTCAGCATCGGGCTCGGCATGATGAAGATTGTCACTGCCCCCATCGTCAGCAGACCCGTAACCAAAAGGATGACGGAAATGTGGATTGCAATCATGTCTTTATGGGCTGATGGTGGCCCGGTTCGATGTTTGGCCTCGCTACCTTATAACGGGCTACGAGAGGGCGTGCCACTGTCACAAATTGCCGGCTCGACAGCCTGCCAAGTTGGCCAGCTAGCGACGGGAGAGTTCGATACTTGACGTAATTTCTCTATAGAACTCATTGACCTTCGCCGCTGTTTAACTGCTTCCTCTTTCGCGCTGCATCGCAATACAATTGCGACCGGGTGCATCTAGGCGGGAGGGTAACTCATGGGCCTTGTGGTTGCTTTCACTCAGCGTCGGACAATATCGTTTGTGGGAATGTTGCGTACTTGCTCCTTTTCGCTCTCAATATTCTTGTTGTGCGTGGGGCTGGCCCAGGCTCAATTCATTGACAATTTCGATAGTCCTTTGGTGCAACTCGATCCCGAAGGTATTAAGGGATGGCTATTTCGTCCCGGTGACGGTACTGCCACGATGGACTTCCGCCAGGGAGGCGATGGCTACGCATCAATCTTTGTGGATGCTACTACGGACAAACGTGGGATCTGGTGGGCGCTGATTGAGCGCAAGGCTTCCGATCACATGGATCTGAGCTTGATGCAGAAGCCTGGGCATGAATTTCGTATCGAGGCGCGAATCCGGGTGAGCCACGCGCCACGGAGGGTGAACCTGCAAGTCGCGACTCAACGCAGCACCGACTATGACGCCAACCTAATGGAGTACGACATTCCGGACACGACGAACTGGCACGTTATCAGCATGACGACGCACGGATTTGATGCCCGGCCCGGAGACACGGTGTTCGGGCACATGGCTCTGATGGATTGGGGGCTGGAGAAGTACCGCGTAGATGTGGATTACATCAAGGTGGATTTGGTCGATGCCGCGACTGCCGGACCAGACAAGGGATATCCAATTCCGTACCATCCGCCGGTGGCGGACCTGAACAAGTTTTCAGAACATCTCAACGTGGCACAAGACAGCATGATCGATCTTGTCGACACGGACGTCAACGAGAATGACTGGTCCGTTCAGGACAAGCCTGGCGGCAAAATCAACCTTGTTGCCGTGGACGAGAGCCACCATGGAATTCTGCGCTGGGGCTTGAGTCGATTCGCTGGAAAGAAAGTCGCCGATCATGGCCTGCTGGAACTAACGACGTACTCGATTCAGCGCAAAGCCGAGTATGTGAAGGACTTTGGTCTAATTCGCGTTGTCGAGATTCTGGGCGGGGACCCGATCTGGGATCAAAAGACCGTGACTACCGACAGCTTTTGTAATTACGAACCGCTCAATCGTGTACTGAACACCCAAATGATTATCGATTGGCCGGTAACTCCTGGAGACGGTGCGAAGACTTATCTGACTATTTCAAAAACGGTCCTGCAGCGAATGATTGACGGAAAAACTCACGGCATTGCCATTAAAGCTCTTGGTGCAATCGATGCTTCGTTTTATGGGATGGAAAACGCGCAAGGCGAATACGGCGCCCGACTTCACTTCAACATCCAAAAGTAATTACCCAGAAGCGTAGTGCAGTACCTGCTTACGGCTTCTTGCCTGGTTGAGTTTTTTGATACCGCTCCAGCCCGACATTGTCGAGGTACTGCATTGCCGCTTTTGCGACTTCCTCGGCATGTTCCCGTGGGACCACGATGACTCCGTCGCCATCGGCCATTACAACGTCACCGGGGCGGACGAGCACACCTCCCAAAGTAATCGGCCGGTTGACAGACTCGATTTCATTACGCCCTGGGCGGAAGCCTCGCCCCATCCTTTTGTGATATGCCGGAACCTTGTGAAAGATAATTTCATCGCTGTCCGCCAGCCCGCCGCTGGTGATGACGCCGCGCATCCCCAGCTTTTGCCAGTCAAGAATGTTGGTGGAGCCAATACTGCGCGTATCGTTGTCTCCCTCGGCGTCAATCACCAGTACGGACCCCGGGAACAAGGCATCCATATAAGGCTCACCGGTGATGTTGTCGTACCAATATTCAACGTCTTTATCGCTGGTTTTTGCCAGGCGCTTGTTCGTGGGAACATAGCGGGCAGTGACCGCGATGCCGACAATGCGATGAGTGAAGTTTTCGGTGTCTTTCCAAAGCGGCCTGATCGATTCGTCAACAATGCCGATGTCCTGCAAACCGACAGTGTCCATCCCGTCCGAAACGTCAGAGACTCGCAACGGCTCATAAAGCTTCAAGATGCGCTGGTTCTCTTCTTGTGAGTATTGCTTATAAGGAATGAACAATTGCACCTGACTGGGGAGAGTCCGTGGAGCTAATTGCGCTGGCGGCTTCGCTGGTTGCTCATTCTGAGCAAACAGGGGCGAGGTTAACATCAGAAGCCCTACTACGCACAGTCTGAGGCGAACGCATCTCATGCTCAAGTCCTCCGGCGGATAGAATCAGCCGGTGCATTATAGCCGAGCAGGGAAGTGTTCGAGTCCGCAGATACCAAGGCTGTTGACGCAGCTGTCTTTCTGCCTGTTCTTCGCCGACCAGGTGTTGTTTTGTAGTCAGCGTAACATCCCCATCTCACTCAGTGACCCCGATTTCGGCGAAGAAAAAGCGCAAAGTTGTGCAATCACGTTTACGACATCTATCCCGCTCGAAGTCTTCCACTCGAAATTTGCATCGGACAAAAAACCCCCAGCCGCCACGGGCTACCTGCTGCCGGGCGGGATGATTTTGTTCATTCGCAAGTACTCTACCAACTGGCCGTAGTGGTCATTGGCGTGGCCGATGTCTGCGACAGTGATGTGTAGCCGTGTGGTGGAATCCCTCCCGTATGGCAAGAAGTCGGGCTTCTCAAGCGGTGCATTCGCATCATCAATCCTGGTCGCGGCTCGACGCATGTACTCGAATGACGCTTTGACGTATGCGATGATCTCTGGCTTAGAGCACACGGTACTAGAGCCGGTCTCATTGGGTCCCAAATCCCCAGGCGGATCTTCGCCGAGAATCGCCGCACCATCGAGGTAGAGATCGGCCGCAATATGCTTTAATTGCTCGCCGAAAGAGCGGACGCCCTTGAACTCCCCGCACGTGGGAGCAAAAGAGTATTTCTCGGCCGGCATAGCGTCAGCAATATCGACTATGCGTTCCTGCAGAGACAACAGGATGGACTCAATGACCTGAGCGTTGGATCGGCGAGCGCCAGCGGCGGAGGTCTGCGGATTTGCCAGGGTGCTACCCGCCACCAGAAACACGAGCGAGATCGCTAGCAAGCCTAGGGGGATCGATCCCTTCATATTCATAAAAGTTCCTTTGAAAATCAATTTCGCTGGTTACCGCAATGCACGAGGGACTCCACGCCGCGCAGCTTTCAAGGGTGGGGCCCTCGACAATCTGCTCGGCGCTATTTGCTGCCGGGCGGGACGATATTGTTCATCCGTAGATATTCCACCAACTGGCCGTAGTGGTCCCAGGTGTGAACGCAGTCCTCGACTGCGACACCCATGCGCGTGGCCGTGCCGGGGGGCCAAGGAGAAATGTCCGGCGTTGCGATGGGAGGGTTGGCATCATCGATCGATGCTGCCGCCTGGTGCATGTAGGCGAACGACTTTTGGAGGTAGGCGATAATCTCAGGCTTGCTACGCACCTCGTTCGGGCCACTCTCCCCGGCGCCGACATCCACTGGCGGTTTCTCGCCGAGAATGCCAGCGGCCAGCATGAAGTTGTCGGCGGCAATGTGCTTGAGTTCATCACCGAAGGTGCGGACGCCTTTGAACACGCCCGCCGTTGGAGCGAATGAAAATTTTTCTGGGGGCATGATTTCAGCCACGCCGAGAATCCGCTGCTCCTGGAAGTCGAGAATAAAGTTGATGATTTGAGCATTGGTGCGGTGCGCGGTAGCGTTCGCTGTTTGCGCCTGACCGAAACGGCTGCAGGCAAGTATGAGTAGACATGCAGACATCAAAGTCACATTCTTCATAAGTTCTCCTTGAAAACGAGCTTCGAGCGTTGGAAGGACGCACGAGCGGACACGCGTCACGGCTCGGCAGATTGAGCTATTCGATTTTCAAGAGCGGGGAGGGCCGCGGTCGGTCTCGGGGAATCCGACCGACGAAGCGAAAAGTGTGAGAGGGCCGGGTGTCGAGATGTTGCCGGCAACTACCAGGGGGCCAGAAACCTCGGCCGGGGCAAATTCACCCAATTGAAGTTGATCGAGACCCCGCAAACCGCACCCACGCTGCCGAGATCTCAAAACATTGCCACAACGGGAATTCGACGCTGAATCACTGTGCCGCTTTGCACCGGAGCAGGCGTCTCTCGTGCCGCGATGATGGCAGGTATGCGGCGACTGGCTGGTCGATCCCGCGATGCACGCCGACGCGGACGCAGTCAAAGTCACAATCAATAATGCGGCTATCGCGGATGTAGAGATGCGGTGCATGACGTGAATGTTTAGACAGGCGAGTTCGCTAAAAGTTAGCAGATGCGTGTCGCCGCTCGTTAAGACAGCGAGTTATCTCGGCTGGATGCCTCTAGGTTCGGCAAACGGTCTTGGTGCGAAGTTGGTCAACCGGCATTACTTCGCCAGGACACTCATTGACACTAAAAAGAGCGAATGGAAAGGCGCAAACTTGCGCTATCGCCGAGTCTCGCCAACGGCGGGGTTAGTGACAGTTTCTACGGTACTCTCGCGTATTCAATGCCGGTGTCGCTGTCGGGGTCGCCGACGATGTCATACAGTCGATATGGGGCGTGACGGCTAAGGATCAAGATTCCCCAAATGGAATTTTCATAATTGCATTTCGGATTGGTCGGCTTTGATGTCGAGTGGTAGTTCTGAAAGGCCACAGACCAGCCCCAGCCATCATTTACTTTGTCATTAAGGCTCCACGTTGCCGATCCTGACAGTCTGCATTCCAAGTTCTGTCCGAACCCATCAAATTCCGGCACATCCGCGAGAACGACCGTATGGTCTGCATTCAATGTGATTCGAGGCTCTTTCTCTCTAGCCTCTTGCTTCAGTTCGTTGGGAAGTCTCAGTTCCAAAACACGATACGATCCAACCAAATCATTGTCCTTGGGCTTCACCTTGCTATAGTCCCAGAGAGCGGGATACGAAAAGATTGGGACGTTGCACCCCAGAAGGGGAACGCAAAACAAGAGCGTGGTCGCCACCCGATACTTCATTGCAACCCGAAGCGTATCACGTCGCCGAAGGCCCTCCTGAGATACCTGACGTATCTCCATTACACTCAAAACCCAGATTCTGGCGAAGGAAAACGCAAGCTTGTGCTATGACTCTTGTGATGGCGAAGGGCGTAACGACGCAGGGCAACTCAACTCCGTTAGCGAAGCCAAATGTATGTAAGTCCTGCGACTGAGATCAGAATCATACCGAGGAACACGACATCGGCAAGGCGTGGCCTAAAGCGGGTGGCTCTCATAGCTATTCCCGCAACTCCTCAACGAGAAAAAAACCGGAAGGTACGTTGTGATGAGTATGCGTCACCCCTGAGGAGCCTCCCGGTCTTCTTGGGACTTCGCCATCACTATGATCACACCTTGGCGAAGGCTCCGTCATTGCGCTAACGCAAGTTGACGAAAACATCTCGTCGGTATTGAAAAAGTGAGTCAGTGGAACGCCTTTTCTGCTCCGAGTATTTCCTAACCCACTCGCGATTACACTCAAAACGCCTTCCTCGCCGGAGTCAATAAATGAGCGTCGCAGCCTGAATTAAACCTACGGGTTGACTGGTACTTTTGACAGTTTTCTTTTCCCTGGGTCTGTTGCTAGCTTGCGTTCGTGCAATCAAAACAAAACTACCCGCAACAAGTGCAGCGCCCGGAACGCCTGTCGTTAGGCGAACGGGTATTCGCACGACTGGAAATCCCCGGCACTTCCACAGTTGAGACTTTGGCGAAGACGTTGGGTGAGCGGACGTTTTCGTGCGGTTTGCCTTAGAGCAGTTACGTGCGGAAGGATTTGTGCATCGTCGTGGCACCCTGTGGTCTGGGGTCGAAGAATCTAAACGCGCGGGCTGATTGGTTCTTCAAGATTAGAGTTCTTGTATAACAGTTCGTCCCGGAGGTGTTTCATGCGTTGTTTACTCAAGGTTTCAATCCCCGTAGAGAGGGGCAATGCAGCGATCAGTGATGGCAGCTTGCCCAAGACCATCGACTCAATTCTCGCCGACTTAAAACCTGAAGCGGCGTATTTTGCCGAGGATAACGGCAAGAGAACCGGGTTCATTTTCTTTGATCTGAAGGATACGGCTCAAATCCCAGCCGTTGCGGAGCCGTGGTTTCTGGCCTTCGATGCCCACATCGAATTCCATCCGGCGATGAACCTTGACGACCTGAAGAAAGCCACACCGGGGATCGAGAAGGCCGTTAAGAGCTACAGCCGAATGTCGCCTGCAAGAGCGGCCTAACCTGAATTCCCAAGCTAACACTCATTGAACCTGATAGGGGTTTGAGTGAAATCGCGATAGCGTAAAATTGGTCTGTTCAACGACGGCAATGTGGACGTCGTGGTCGAGGATCTCGATAGCGCGCCGATGGTCCTACAGAACCACGGTGTTTCCGGCCGCCACTGGGTGAGTCTGGAATTGGCGGGTACCAGGGGCAATCGCATGGCAATCGGGGCGCGCGTTAAGATTGTGGCCGGAGGAATCACGCAGACCGACGAGGTTCGCAGTGGCGGTAGTTACATCTCCCAGAGCGATTTCCGTTTGCACTTTGGGCTGGGGTCGGCAGAGAAGATTGAGTCGCTGGAGATCCGCTGGCCTTCCGGGAAAGTTGAGACGTTCAAGAACCTCGCAGCCGATCGCTTCTATGCCCTGCTTGAAGGGGAAGGGGTCGTTCCAGCAGAGCGGATTCGGCCGGTTTCCCACATACCGTGCTGCAAGTAAACCTAATGCCGCGGGAACTTCGATGTTGCTCGACCGGCCAATTCCTAAAGCTCTTCTACTCGCATGTGCGGCTGGAAGCCAGGCGCAACGCATTGGACGCGCTGTCTTGCTGCGGTACCGACCGAACTTCTACGCAGGCTGCAGCCCAGGATCCGCTGCGTAAAGAGGGGGGTTACGACACAAATAACGACACAATTTCTCTACGGCGAGCCGCTCCGATTGTCTAGCGGGAGCCCACCCGCAGCCCGTTTGGTGAACATGCTTGCCCGCGTTCAGAAAAAGTTTTAAAAATTGGGGCGTCGCTTTGTCCCTTCAGGTAAGCGTTCCTAGTCCTTCCGTAATCTCCTGCCGGACAGCATTCCGGAAGATACTCGGGCTAATGAGCTATTTGGGCCCACACGGAGATCGCCGCACCCCGCGTTTCAGGCTCACAGATAGTACTCAGGTTTTTCTTCAATTCCATGATGGGCAACGTACGAGTGGCGAACTCCACGTGATTTCTTTCAATGGAGGATTGTTGGCACTCCCTGAGCCGGTGCACCCAGGCTCGGTGGTTGAGTTGACGTTTCACACTCACAGAGGAGCGGTGCTTGGCACAGCAGAAATGTTAACTCCGGTCAGCGGCACCCAGCAGCCTTTCAGGTTCGTCACTTTGCCCGAATCCGATCAGCGTACATTGCAGTCCGCGTTCCAGTCCGGTCTCTATCGCAATACCGATGAAGAAGAAATGATCGAGGAACTCAGGGCGGTAGTCGCGAACTGGAATCCCTATCCGTTGGGCCAACGTTTCGGCATTAAGCTGCTCATCGGACTGGTAGCGCTGGTGGCGTGCCTCGTCTGCATCCATTGCATCCACCTGTTTCCAAGGTGAGCAGCAAAAACCCCGGTGTTGACACCTGGTTCCCAGATTCGCAATTCAGACGTGTCCGCTCAGCCAGGGATCCTCGAATCGTGCAACTGGGACTGAAGTTGAACTTCTAGCGCAGACGACGGTGCACATGCCCACCCGTCCTTCGCCGAAGATGCGCTCAGCCATGCCCAACCCCTCCCACCACAGCTCACGCTATTTCCGGGACCTCACCTAGATGAACGGGCTTCGAATAAGCTTCATCGCAATAAAAGTGATAGTTTCACGTTCATAACCGATCAGATCCGATCCAAACCCGTCAGAACGTGATTTCGTTAAGTCGGAAGAATCAGTTGTAGTAGAAACTTTTCATAACCGATCAGAACACACTGTGTGATCTTCAAAACCGCTGACAGCTTTCGCAGCCGCATCCCTATCCGTCACTCTTAATTGATCACTAGAACCAGCGTGGCAGAACTCCCTGCAATCGGGCATCCCAGAACAGTAGCGGTCGCGGGAGAATTTACAGAAATCAGCACGTTACTTCCAAACGCGCCGCCGAACTGGGTGAAAGTCAGCTGTGTAATCGGTGCCTGAAGGTGTTGCGAATCGACGAACTTGGTTAGTAGCGCGTTTCCATTCCAAAGAATCTGAGACTGGGGAACAAATCCACTTCCTCTCACAGTAAGGACTGAATCCGTGCTAACGGAGACGGCGCTTGGGGAAAGTAATGTGATCTGAGGCGTCGTTGGCACCCCGAGGCAGCTGTTGAAACCGATAATCGCTGTGCAGGTCCAACCCGATAACGTCAAGGCCAATGCGGCAACAAAGCCGATGCGGAGCCACGGGAAAGGCTTAGCGGATTGGATCAAGCAAGAGCGCATACCGCCTCCTCTTTCGAGTGTTTTCACTTATTACGTCTTGAGTCCTGATAGCAGGGCGGCGGCACCCTACTTTCCAGGCGAAATCTGGACGGGACCGATACCAAGATGCTGATTTCGCTGTCGTTATGAAACTGTTTTTAGTGACAGTGTCTGTAGGTGCCTCATGTTCCAGATAATCTGATTCAGTTAGTTTGTACGGTGTACAAAAACAATGAACCGATGGAGCAAGCTCTGGAGTGGGCTACTCGTAGCTGCCTTTTCAATATCCGCTTCGGCTCAAAAGGTCAAGGTCGGATACGACAAGAGCGTCAATTTCTCAAAATACAAGACCTATACTTTGGCAGAACCGGCGATGCCACCAACCCATCCGGTGCTCTATGCAACCGTGATCAGATCGATCGATGGTGAACTGAGTTCGAAGGGGCTTCAGCGGACTGATAAGAACGGTGATCTTACACTGCAACTGGCTGGAGGTGTCGATTTTGGAATCGCGGTATCGGGTGGCCCGCCGCTAACGTCTTCATACGGTGGAGCACCACCTGCGATGAACGCTACCATGTGGACGGGTGCTGGAGGGACTCAAGGTACACTGCTGCCTCCAGTCCCAGATGCAAGCCTTGAACTAAAATTCGTCGATCGGAGTGCAAATCAGATAGTTTGGTCTGGGACGGTTACTCAGTCGCTTGACATGGAGCGGAAGGAAAAGTCGCTGGAACTTGCTAACAAGGCAGTTACCAAATTGCTCAAGCGATTCCCACCTGGAAGCCCGAAGTGACGGTGGTGAGAGTCGCAAATTCCTTCGTCTGAAGTACATCTCAGCCTTTAACAAAGGTGACGCAGATGCAATGGCGGCGACTTTCACTGTCCCCGGATTGATCCTTGACGGCATGGCTCCGCACGTGTGGCAGGGGCCGACCGCGACGCAGGACTGGTACCGAGATGTGTTGAGTGAAGGAAAGCAACACGGTGCCACGGACTATTGTGTTTCAGCGGGTGAGCCGTTGCACAACAATGCTACCGGCGATAGCGCATATGTGGTTGTTCCAGCGAACATGACATTGAAAGTGCATGGGCAACAGGTTACACAAAAAGGTGCAATCTTAACGGTGGCACTTCGCAAGTTTGCCGCAGGTTGGCGAATAGCGGCATGGTCCTGGGCGACAGGAATAATCAAGTCCTCCTAGCCTCTGGATTCAAACAGCCCAACAGCAGCCACGCAGTCCTTGCAAACAAATGAACAGATTGACACATTAGTCGCGTCGCGGAGCGGCCAATCCAACTGCTTGGAATCCAAACGCGTGCGTTGGTAGACCTACTGGGTCAGTGCGTCGGGCCTGTAGCGTCACTTGCGAGAGCGCGGTTGCGAGTTGATCAGGCTTAAAACCGAATGGACCTGCCTTGCTCTTGTATGCCACACGTCCATGTGAATCGATCAAATAGAGGCGATCGGGCCATCCGGTGTACGCCTTCTCGGTAGAGTTCCCAAACTCGTCAAGAACTGCGGGAAATTTAATTGCCAATTTTCTGACACACGCTCCCGCTATCAGTGCTCGTTCCTCCTCGGTCTTCGGGCTGGCGAAAACAACCTTGTCCTTAATATTGCTTTGCATCTGCCAAATGTCACTCGGGTGCGCTTCAGTGATGTACACGACAAGAAAGGCGACGCGGTCTTTGTACTGTTCGTAGAGTTTGTTAAGGGCGGGAGCCTCCCGCCGAAAGGGCGGTCAAGTATAACTGCCGAACACCAGTACCACGGGTTGATGGCGGTTTAACTTGGAAAGCTGAACTGTTCCGCTCTTGTCGACGTTGGCCAACGAGAAATCAGGAGCGGCGTCTCCGATATTCAGGTTTCCAACACGAGCACGCGTCCAGAGCGTCTCGAAGGGGAAGAGTAAAAATACGACGGGCCCCGGCATTTTCGCCATTATGTGGGCGAAATCCTCCGGCGGCTCCTGCATGGCGTGCCAGATATAAGCACCCATGCCGATATAGGCGACGATCAGCACGACCACAACGGTTAGTAACGCCTTTCGCGACCTCGGACTCAGCTTCATGGTTAGACGGGTCATATCGTACTCCATACCTTTTGACATCCCGGAGGGCTATTGGCAACCTTCTTTTGTTTGTCGCAGTACGAATACAGGTGATCAAGGCGTCAATTTTCTCGACGATAGATAATCCTGAGGCGGAATGCCGAAAGCATCGGCGACACGATTAAAGAATGCGAACATCGCGATCACATAAACCGCCTCAGCAATCTGTTCTTCTTTCCAGCCCGCATCCCGGAGTTTCTGAACGTCGCCCGCTGTTGAGCGGGACGCGTCCCGGGTGATCAGTTCAACATAATCCAGCAGCGCGCGCTCAGCGGGTGCAAGACCAGCCCTATCCAACTTGCCTTCGAGAATCGCATTCACACATTCATCTGTTGCTCCCTGAACCCGCAGGAAGTAAGCGTGGCTATCCAGTCAATATGGACAGCGGTTCAGATACGACACATGGCTGGCGATCATCTCCTTGTGCCGTCGCGAAAGGTGTCCTTCGGAGAAATGGATAGTGTTGGAGAACTCGATTACCTGGCGGAGAAAATCAGGCCGTGCTCCAAAACATTTGATGATGCCGGGAACTTGTCGCCGGCCTGAATCGGCCCGCCAACCATCGTACGCAGCGGCGACATCTCCTGCCGCTTCGGCATCCTCGATGATGGCAATCTTTGTCCGATAGGGGTTGGCTGTAGGACTCTTTGCAGCTTGGGATAGCGGTGGCTTGCTTTTCCTTTTCGTTGCCATAGGTACGACCCTAGAACTTGGCTCCGGCGATATTGGCTGCCGCGCCTCTGTGCTGAAAAACTGAGTACACCGGAAGACCGGCAGCCACGACAGCGGTTCCCAACAACGCCTCTCGCGGGCTGTGCAACACCAGTAGTACGAGCAATGCCGACATTAATATTAGAAACACAATCGCTGGAACGGGGTAAGCCGGAGTTAAAAACACCGGCTGGATTCCCTGACTCCGCTTACGAGCCGCAAACAGTCCAGCTCCAGCTAATGCCAGGAACAAAATCGCAACAAATATGAAGTAGGCGATGATCTGCTGAAAACTTCCGATCACCACCAGGATGGTTGCGATGGATCCCTGTAGCAGAATGGCATTTGCAGGCGTACCGAAGCGCGGATGTGTACGAGCCATCGCCTGCACGAAAAGCCCGTCCTTGGCCATGGCGTAATAAACTCTTGGCGCGGACATGATGAAGGCGGCCAGACTGCTCAGAACACAAACCACAACTATGGCGGCAAATACCATTCCACCGGCACGTCCAAACAAGACTGCACCTGCCTGCGCCACGAAAGCCTGGTCAGAAGTCACCTGAGAAAGAGGTAACAGATAGACGAATGCCGCGCTTACCAGAATGTAAACGACGGTGACGATTAGCACCCCCAGGAGCATTGCACGCGGCAAGGTTCGGCCCGGGTCGCGAACTTCCCCTGCGATTTTACTTACATCCCACCAACCGCCGAACGAGAAGAATCCCCCGACCATGGCCGCGCCAAGCGCTGGGCCTAAAGGCAGCGAACCGGGATGCTGCGCCACAAAAGGGACAAAATTGGACAACGACCCAAGACGAAACGCGAACGCCCAAACCACCATGGCCGCGAGAACGCCAAGTTTCAGCCAGGTTGTCCAGCGGAGAATCCCTGCTCCGACACGAATGCTGAACACATTCAGTATGCAGAGCGACCAAATTACACCGATCGCGACGACCTTGGCGGCAAGCGCTGATGAAGGAAAGATATATCCGGTGTAGCTGGCCAGTCCTACTGCCAGTGCTGCGGTGAGTCCGGGATCGAGAACCAAAAGGCACATCCAGCCGTAGAGAAAAGCAATGCGCCGGCCGCCCGTCTCTAGGAGATAAACATAAATTCCGCCGTCGCGCGGAAAGCGGGCGGCAAGCTCGCTATAGCAAAGCGCGCCACACACCGCCAGAGCTCCGACGACGAGCCATACAAGCAAGAGCCAAAATGGCGAGCCGAGGGATTTCGCCATGCCGGCAGGAGTAAGAAATATTCCAACGGCGATGGATTCCCCCGCCACTGCTGCTGTCGCAGACGCTAATCCCAAACGACGAGGCAAGGTGCCATCGGCTGACTGCAATTGCGAAATATTCTCCAAGGTGTAAGCGCTCGTCCCCACGAATTCGTCGCCAAACAGAGAATCAGGCACCGTAACCGAACGCGCCAGCCTGGGCAATAGTAGAAAAAAATCGGTGAAAGTTAAGGTTCTACTACTTTCATATTATTGCGCGTGGAGCAGCTCTCTCCAATAATCGCGACACTTTCGTGCGGATAAGTTCGCCTCGCCGAGGCGACTCGTCCTGCCTGTTCCAGAAAAATCAAGCAATCAATCTCGCAGGGGAAGGTGCTGCTTATGGTCAGGTTCTGGAATGTTGTTTTCGCGGTGGTGCTTGCATGTCTCTCGGCTTCGGCTCAGCAGACCACAGGTAATATCCGCGGAACTGTGTCGGATCCCAGCGGCGCAGTGGTGCAGAACGCAAATGTGACTGCGCACCAGGAAGAAACCGGCCTGGCGCGCACAGCCACGACTGATCGCAGCGGCAATTACCTTCTGCTGGAGTTGCCGGTTGGGCACTACAGGTTGGAAGTCACTGCCACAGGGTTCCAGAAATATCTCCAGGACGGTATCTCGCTGGACGTGAACGAAACTGCCGCCGTACCAATTCGTCTGGCAGTCGGTTCAGAGAAGGAGCTAGTTCAAGTACAGGCCGACGCCGAACTAATCCAACCGACTGTAACCAGCCTGGGGCAAGTTGTGCACGAACGCGAAATCCTTGATCTCCCACTCGACGGGCGAAATTTCTCCCAACTCGGCTGGCTGCAGCCGGGAGTGGTCCCGCTGACAGCGGGTTTGGCGGAAGCTGGAGGATCGTTGCGTGACGGCCAGGCCTACGCTGTGAATGGGCAACGGCCCGAGTCGAACAACTTTTTGATCGACGGCGCGAATAACTTCAATGGCGTGGATGGCGGTTTCGTCCTGAAGCCCCCCATCGATGCAATTGCGGAGTTCCGAATTCTCACCCATAACTCGAACGCTGAGTTTGGTAGCAGTCTCGGTTCAACCACCAACATCATCACCCGGTCTGGTTCCAACATGATGCACGGAGCCGTCTGGGAATTTCTGCGCAATGATGCGTTCGACGCGACGCGGTATCCGGCGACGACGGTCCAGCCTTTGAAACAAAATCAGTTCGGCGGATCCATTGGTGGTCCACTACGTAAAGATAAGACGTTTTTCTTTGCGTTTTACGAGGGGTTCCGAAACCGTCGCGGCGAAACCGCAGGTTCCACTGTGCCATCTTTGAAACAGCGGATTGGAGATTTTTCAGAGCTGTGCGACACCACGAACGGGGAGTCGTTTGACAGCGCCGGTTTCTGCAGCAATCCCGCGCACCAACTGTATCTTGAGGTGACCAATCCACTGACTCCGTTTCCCTTCAATCAAGTGCCGCCACCTTTTATCAGTTCGTTTTCCCAGAATCTTTTGAGCCTGTTTCCGAAACCCAATACTGGACTCAACACCTACACATCAACCGTGACCAGGCACGACGATTTCAATGAGGGAGGTCTGCGGGTGGACCACTATCTGACAGCCAGCGACGCTTTGAACTTCCGCTACATAATCAGTGATGGCACACGCTTCGATCCACTTTCTCCAGCGGGGGCAAGCGTACCGGGTTTTCCTGTCGGAGAAACTCACCGGGCGCAGAGTTTCGGGGCCCAGGAAACTCACACGTTTTCGCCTTCCGTGATTGGCGTCTTACGCTTTTCATTTCTGCGGAACAAATTTCTTTTCGGCGAGCGTACAAACCATACTCCGCCCTCGGCTCTCGGTTTCAACTACCAGCCCAGCCTGGATGTGGCCATTGGACCTCCGTTCATTCAGATCAATGGATACACGAGCGTCGGCGATCCCATCACCGGACCACGCGATAGCTTTGAGAATGCTTATGACGAGAGCGGATCTTTGAGCTGGATACGGGGCAAGCACGAACTGAAATTCGGCGGAGGTTACCAGCACCTGCATGTGAACGCGCTTCAAGGTATCGCTACCAACGGGTTCTTCGTAGTCGCTCCATTTCCATTGTCGGATGCCTTCGCCAGCTTTCTGATTGGCCAACCAGTTTTCTTCCTTCAAGGACGCGGCGATTTTTCCCGTGGTATCAACGGCCATTCGCTGAATGGTTACGTCCAGGACACCTTTAAGGCCACGTCACGTTTCACCTTGAATGTGGGTTTGCGGTACGACCTGCCATTTCCTTATACCGAAATTCATAATCGGCAAACGCTTTGGATTCCCGGCCGGCAGTCCACCGTCATGCCCAACGCACCCGCGGGTCTGCTGTATCCGGGCGACAAAGGCGTGCCGGCAGGATTGATTCCCCTATACAAGAAAGCCTTTGCACCGCGCGTGGGCATCGCTTGGGATCCGACTGGCAGCTCAAAGTGGCTGGTGACTTCCGCTTATGGAATTTTTTACGAGCCGTATTACACCGGCCAGGGCGGACCATTGCAGGCCCCGATCAGCGCGCCTCCCGATCTGCAGACCGAGCAGATCAGTCTTAGTCCTACTCAACCTCTTAATTTCTCGGATCCCTACAATGGCAACCCACCGGCAGCCGGCACATTTGCCACCCCTCTGACCAATCTGACGCTGGCACAGAATCTGCCTTTACCTTATACACAGGACTGGGACCTAAACATTCAGAGATCGTTGGCTAATGACTTCTTGCTCGAGGTCGGTTATGTGGGCACCAAGGGAACAAAGTTGCCGCGCTTCATCGAGGGCAATCCGGCGGTTTACGTGCCCGGTGTTGACAGCAGCGGAGATCCGCTGTCCACATCAGGAAATGCAGATCAGCGGCGGCTTTATTCCGGTTGCACTCTGGCCGATCCACCCAACACCTGCATTTATTCCTCGACCGGTTTGATTGCGGGAATTGCGAATTCCTCGTATAACGCCCTGGAAGCGAGCTTGAAGAAGCGCTTCAGCCATGGACTTTCATTCCTTGCGTCCTACACGTTCTCGAAATCTATCGATGACGCGTCCTCTTTTAATATGACGGGGTCGGCGGCCAAACCCGTGGCCGGCGAAAATGATCTGGCGCAAAATCCGTTCGATCTGGCCGCCGAGCGGGGCCGTTCGTTGTTCGACGCCCGCCATCGCCTCGTATTGAGCTATCAATGGAGTCTTCCATTCTGGCAACATCCGCAAGGCTGGTATCAGCACACGCTGGGCGGTTGGCAGCTTAACGGAATCGTAACCGCAATGACAGGAACGCCGTTTACTGTCTTTGATTCGAGGGATGTGTCGGAGCAAGGCGGAGCGCCGGAAATCACAGGCTTTTCTGCCAACCGTCCGGATCTGGTAGCGGGGCAGAGTCCCAACTCTGGATCGCATTCAGCTAAGGCGTGGCTCAACCCAAATGCGTTTGCTCGAATCACTCCTGACCCCAACTCTCCCGTACAACAATTCGGGACCGCTGGCCGAAACATTGCAGAAGGACCGGGATACGCGAACTGGGACTTCTCAGTGTTCAAGAACATTCCGATTGCGGAGTCTAAACAATTCCAATTCCGGGCAGAACTCTTCAATGTGTTGAACCACACCAACTATCGGCTGCCCGACAGCGACATCAGTTCACCAACTTTCAATGAAATCCAGGCAGCGCAACCTGCACGGGAAATTCAACTGGCGCTGAAATTCCTTTTTTAGAACGGTCTAGAAGTCAGTCTTTCAGAATAAACTCTACGGAGAGGCACTCGGAGACGACTTGGCCAGCGAAGGTCCCGCGGACGTTTCGTCTTTTCTGACGGATAGCTGCAGGATTGTTGGCAACTCGCAAATCATGCAGCAGTTGTTGATAAAACCTATTACTCTCATTGATCTTGCCAAGACAAAGGAATGGGCAGGTTTCCGGCTTCACCGTTAGTTTTATTGTCCACCTAGCCCAAATGAAACCTCACACCGGGTCCCAGTCCGGCGATGAACGCTACTGCCAGAATCACTGCGGCAATCATCCATCCCCGGCTGCGTTAGATTTCCGGCATCTGCATTTGGCTGTTGGGAATGAGAGGGCCACGGAGCAGCGTCCACATCCACGCTAACCCAGATTTTCCGCCGAATGATGCAGCAGCATCAGAAACCAGATCAAATAGCGGCCCCACGGGGTTCAGCGTGCCCGCAACGCAGGAGAGGATTCCGGCAGTCAGGTAGGGCGTAAGCGTGAGTCGGCGCGCTCGTCGGACGCGAATCCCCGGATCTCTCCGCAGGAACGGATGCAACTCCCGCACGCACAGAGGCACAAACAACAGGAAATAGGTCACCATTCCTAGCGCAATTAAGCCGATACGCCACGCCCATGCCGGCTGCCATCCTGCCACCACCATAGCCCAATCGCCGAAGTTACCGATACCGGAAAACAGAAAGTACCCACAAGCGTCGAACAGGTTAAAGGTCATTAGCAGCCAGAAGAAGTAGCGCCAGGATGCAGTGCGCGTGACTACGCGTGCTGCGACCCAGAAAAGCGCTCCCGAGACCAGATTGGCTAGCGTCCCGCCAGCGGCCACCAGACGAGTGTCCGCGCTGCAATCGAAGTGCACAGTAGAAAGCACAAGTGGTTGCCCGCCGGTGGCGACACACATGCCTCCGTGACCAAGGCCTTCGTGGATCAAATCCGTGATCACCGTGGCAGCGATCGCTATAGCAATGATCGTCGATAGGTCGGGTTGAATTGCTTCGTGCACTTTGGCGGGGTGGAACCAGTCACGTCCGTCGCAGTGTTGACCGCCATGAGCCGCATTGTAGCAGCCGACTTTAGTCTCTGAGACGCGTCGAGAATGCGGAGGCTGTTCGCGCCCGAATCGCATTGTTCGCCGTGTGCGAACCCGAACTACACGGGACAGTTGGCGAAAAATCTCGCTAGCACTCAAAATGCTCCGAGCATGAGGTTTTGAATCATATCGCCTTCCATGAGAAGGCCGGTCGGAGTCAAGTGGGTTCTGTTGTTTTTTTCATTGGACAAGGTTTTTCTCCGGCCGAGTTAGCCACTGTCGCCATGCTTCCATCCGCACTCTGGTGAGCGATCTTCATTTCGCTCGGTGCAAGTTGGGCGTTCTCGTTTCAGCCGGTGCTGCCACCTGTTAGTCGACCTCTACTCCATCTCGGAAGATGAAGGTCGGGCCAGGCGATAGACGCAGTCACCGGAACTCGGCTTTGGGCTTTTGTCTTTTCTCTTCCTGGAACGGTTTTGTTTTTATGCCGCTGCGGCCATTGTCGTTGAGCTGCTGTTGTGCAACGGTTCGTACACTTCTCCGCTCACCCACAGATGATGCAGCAACACCGCCAGCTTTCTCGCGGTCGCCACGATGGCTCGCTTCTTGCTGTTCCTCCCTCCACGTTCGGCCAGTTTCAGGCCCCAGCGCCTGAGATCACAGTCAGGACCGAACGGACCCAAGATGTGCTGTGCTCCTTGCACCAACAACGTCCTCAGATAGGAATCGCCTTCCTTGCTGATGTGCATCTGTGGCTCGCTTTGCCCGGAGTTTCTTCGTCCGGGCTGCAGCCCCAGATAGCAGCCCACGTCGCGGCTCTTGCGAAAACGATACGGATCTTCCAGCGTCAGCAAAAAGGTCAGCGCGATCAGTGTGCCCACTCCCTTCACCTGCTTCAGCAGCGCCACCTGGGGATAGCTCTGTTGCGCCAACTTCTCGATGCGCTCGTTGTACTCACGAATCTGCTCGCTCAAGGACTCGAGTGCCACCAGTAACGGCTCCAGTGCGGCTTGCAACTCCGGACTGAGCCCCTCGGCTTTCTCCGGGTTCATGTTGCGCACGTTGCAGCCGCGCAAGCGTTCGCCGTAGCTCTTCGCCAGCCCGCGTGCGGCGTTCACTAGCGCCGTGCGCGCTCGCACCAGGCCCGCTCGTGCCCGGATCACAGTCAGATCCGCTTGCGCTTTCACGCTGCGATGTTTCACCGGACACAGCAACTCGGGATCGACGCGCGCCAGCCGCGCCAGAGTTTGCGCATCCAGCCGATCGTCTTTGCGCCGGCTCTCCCCGATCAGCCGCACGTTGCGCGCATGCGCCACGATCACTTCATGCCCGAGCTTACTCAGAAGCCGACTTACCCACGGCGAATGCGTCCCGGTTTCCAGCGCCATCCGACTGCGCGCCATGGCTCCGAATGACGCTTGCAGACCTTCGCTGTGGTGGCCACTTTTTGTTCCTTGACCACGCGCCCGCTTTCATCCAGAACGCAGTAGCAGTTGGAGCGGTCTCCTAAATCCAAACCGATGGTGAGCTTCTGCTGACAAAAATTCTTGCTCTGCTTAGTCGCTACGGTGCTAACCTTCTTCATTGCCGGTCTCCTTTATCTCTTGTGCTTCAAAGCACGTCGATAACTTGGGAGCGTACAGCATCCCGTTCGGAGACCGGCCTTCTCATTCCATCTGATTACAGAGATGCGGGAGTGTGGTCACCATACAGGAAACGCGTATCGTGCCCAGCGAGGAAAGGAAGAAATTAGCGGTCGCCATTTTCATGGCGCATGTTTTTGGCGCCGCGCTTCGTGCTCGATAGACGCAAGACTGGTTCGGCTCAAGTCGCGAACCAGTTCCGAATGTTCTCGCAGCGCGGCCCTAAGCTCATCAAACACCGCGTGTAGTTGCTCAGGGTCGATAGTGCCAACGGCTCTATCGCACAGTTCTCGAATGCGAGTTTCAAAATCGGCAGGCACAAGTTCAAAAATACGCGATGGAGGCACATCGTTCGATACGAACATGCTGTAGGACATGCCTACTGTGCATCAGGACGTGGGGGATCCCAAATACAGCAAGTACCCTATCGAACAGAACATCTGAGTTCTGGCATTCTTGACTCGAACATAGTATTTCCGATCCTGACCGCATCGGAAACATGCCGCGCCTGGGAGCGCGGCTTTTTTGATCTCAAAACTATTTTGAAAGCTCTGATTTCGAACTCTCTGTATCGAAACCGTGCCACCCAGTCGGAAAGGCGACCTCATCGTCCAGATTTTGAGTCGTCGCCACGGAGGTCTTCACCATGGTGAAATCGATACTAATTGCGGATGACCAAGAGACGATCCGTCGGGCGCTTTGTTACCTGTTTACTTCCCAAAAGGACTTCGAGGTTTGCGGAGAGGCGGAGAATGGACTGGAGGCCGTCGAAATGGCGCAACTGTTATGTCCCGACCTGATCTTACTTGATCTTTCTATGCCGGTGATGAACGGCATAGAGGCGGCTTGTCAATTAAAAAGGCTCATGCCAATGGTCCCCATAATCGTATTCAGCGAGTACAGTGACGTGTTCTCTGAGCCGGAAGCCAGCGATTCAGGCATTTCTGCGCTCGTCTCGAAAACGGAGGCCGTTTCAGCGCTACTGGATAAAGCTCGTGCTGTGCTCTATTCAGTTGCAGCTTGACTCCTCTCATGCTGCCACCAGCCTCCGCCGAGGCGACAATCGGCAGTGCTCCCGAATCCAGAAAAAGAACTGGAAAAAGAACTGGGGGGTGGCTGGTCGAAATCGAAGTGGAAGCGATTGTAGAGAATTAATGATGAGTGCTATCGCCTGGCCAGACGTGCTGCTTCTGCGGGCTGATCTGCTGGTCAACGAAGGACTCGGCGCGCTCCTACGTCCACCGCGTTGGGTCCAGGCCGCTGGCAAAATGGAATGGATTTCGGGTACCACGACCTCGTGAAACGTCCCGCTCTCTCCGCGATAGTTGTTGACGAATAATCTCCATCACGCATTAACCGCTCGGTCGGCCTTGTTTTATCTGGGACTAGACCTGCTTGACTCTCACCGGCCTTCTCAGGACCCCGGGTGGGTGTCTTGTAAATCAGAAGAATTCTGTCATGTCCGCCGCATTGGCGGCTGCGCCAGGGAAATGGGTCACTCCCAGCAGTTGCATGGTCAATTTCAGCATGTTCTGATGCTGATAAAAAGTAGTCGACTGGTAGCCTGCTCGCACTGAAGAACCGATCAGGATAGTGGCGATGTGACCTCCGCCGTTCGAGTCATCATCTGCGCTAGACTCGTCCCACGTGTAGATCAATACCGAATCCTGCATAGCGTTAATGAGTGGTCCCAAATTCGTTTTGACCCATGAGTCGATAGTCGCGAGCTTGTCTGCGTCTGAGCAGTTCGCCTCCTCATTCGGACAGTCATGCCCGTCGTTGGCCAGATTAGGCACGATCATCGCATAGTCGGGCAAGCTGCCCTTTTCTAGATCGCGTGGCAGTTGCGTCATCGGAACAATATTGCCCATTTCCGCACGGTTGTTGAGGACATCAGTGATATAGGCGAAGGGATTGTGGTCCTTCGCGTAGGGCATTACCGTGGGGCCCGTGTAGGCGGGGCCCGGCAGGCTCTCTGCATAAATTTTCCACGTCTTACCGGCAGCCATCAGAGCACGCACTACGTTGTCATCGTCAACAGTTCCTGCAAAGGCGTCGTCTGTACAAACCAAATCGCCCACCGTCAACATAAAATAGTTAGGCAGCGAATTGTGGCGATTCGCGTAATACTGAGTTGCGAGTGCGTACCGCTGTGCGAGGCTATTGGTAAACGGCATGGATGGGTTGCCGATCACGTTAGCATACGAATGGTTTTCCTCGACCAAGACAAAGACGTGGGAAACGATAGGGATCCGGCCAGTGCCGGGGTCTGATGGGTTTCCTCCGCATGACGACATGAATTCCATGGCAAGCACACTAACTGCCAAGAAGAAGAGGATGCTGCGCCAAGAGATGAATAGGCAGTTGCTCATCAGGTTATCCTGAAGGCCCCATGAGGCGGACACGGACACGTATTCGCCTCGATGGTTCGGCCTTGACAAGCAGGCTAATGGGAATCCACCTTAGCGAGTTTGGAAATTGAACAGGAAGAGACCACCGAACCACGCCTCACTTGCAGAGGCGAGAGAGTTGCCACAGGGAAGAGTCCCCTTCACTGACCATAGCCTTCTCAATCATCATGTGGCTCCTGGACACACTCGACTATTGTTATTTCTTGCAGAATTAACCCTTAGGTGACTGGTATTTTGGCCATGGGAATAGTTACAGGTGACCTGCACTCTGAGATAACCAGGAGATTACAAATCGTGCATTGAGCAAGTATTGTTCTTTTGTGCTACGGAATGCCGTAACCGGGTTTTCCATCTGAGTTTTGTTACAAAATCAGAACAGAGATTTTCTTATCGCGCCGGACACGAAATGGAATTTCGTGGTTTGCTCGGGCAGCCAGCGAAGGATCGGGCGAGAACGCGTTAGAAAGCACCGAACACTACCCACAAAAGAACTGCGCATGTGCGATGAGAACAAGAATCGCGAGTGCGGAGAAGAAACTTGAGCCCAAAGTCACAACTAAACCGATTTCATCGACAACCTCGACCGCTGTTTCGTACTTCCGTACCAATGACGAGTGATAACGCTATTGCCAACAATGATCGTTTAGGTCATCGAGCCTGACATGGTTTCAACCGACGGTGCGCTACTAGTGGAGTCGGAAAAGGCCGCGAAGGGTACGCGGCGGCAGAAAACTGCAAGCTGTCTCGGAGTTTACGCTCGCTTATGGTGAATAGCTGACGAACGCTTTACGGAAATCAGTGGCAGATAGTAGTGAATCCGCGCCAGCCGTTCACATCTGCAATGCCAGTAATTAGTCCACCTGAGGATATGCCACGGGCTTCGGTCATGGTCGAATTTGGAACGTTAATGAGCTTGAACATCCCATTGAAATACAAGAAAGACTGGGCTGATGCGTGCGGGCGTGCCCATAATTACGCCTGCGTTGCTGATGCCCGACAACTCTGTGCCTGGAGTATTGGGGAGCGGGATGCCCAATCTTTCTCTTAAAGGCCCAAGGGCCGAGTTACACATGCCTGGCTCACCTGGACTCTTCGATTGTGCCTATTGTCAGTTTCAAAATCTCGGGGTCTGTTCCATCTCTGACTAATCCTCCAGGCAAGGGCGTTCGCACCTCTCTGGGCAGATCCGCGAGGGTTTCAGCCAAAAATGGGCGGGTTCACCTCATCCCGCCTGTTCTAACACCTCGCCCGCTGTGCCGCTGCCTCGCATTCCCGTTAAATTACCGCCGCTATAACTTTTGACAGGGCCATCACTACCATGCCGGGCTTTAGCCTCGACTTGAGAACGTTGTGGCTGGCCAAAATGATTTGAGTTCGAATTCCTGGTAGATCAGTCGAGCGACTTCTGAAGGAAAAGTTCCAATGGGCAAACAACTCCTGTACACAATCCTGATTTCAGGATTCTTATGCGCCTCGGCATTCGCGCAAGGTGTGGAACTCTTTGGAGGAGCCCAGTACGAACACCTAGAATCCAGCTATAACGCCGTAGGGTGGAATGCTTCGTTGACTGGAAACTTCAAACACGTCCTGGGAATCACCGGTGACGTCAGCGGAGTATATAACTCCCACCGGACCATTTCTTCGGTTTACACGTACACCATTGGTCCCGTGCTGACCGCACGCCTGCCCGTATTTCAGCCTTTTGTGCACGCCTTGTTTGGGGCAGCCACGCTTTCCAGTGGTGGGACCAAAACTACAGCATTTGCCATGCTCGTTGGTGGCGGCCTAGATCTAGGGCTCAGAAAGGGAATTGGCATTCGCCTGGTGCAAGCGGATTGGCTGAGGACTCAATTCAGAGATTCAACACAGAACAGTCAGGGCCGGGTTTCTGCCGGGCTGGTAATAAAGTTCTGAACGCAGCGCGCACACTGCCGACGTGGTACGGAACTGTTGACAAATCGCCACAGCGCTCAAGTGACTTGGGCAGGGGTTTTGAGCGCAAACTGATTTCAACAGTTGGGATGCGCAATAAAGGATTCGGTGGTAAGAGCCGCTGTCGGTTGGCACACCATCGAATGTCAGCGAACCCTTGGATGATTCAAAAATCTCTCGCAGATGGCCTTGAAGAACTGCACGATAGGCCGAAGTGAAACATAAGGATTGCCATGCAGATTCTGTGCTTCGCGTGATGCACAGATGGAAGCCATCGTGTCGATCATCTATCCAATCCCAGATTTGAAAGATGCTGCGCTCTACCGCTATCCGAACACAAGCTCGGGGGTGACCAATCTAGACCTGCTCCATCTGTGCGCAATGCGCTCATCGGATTGATTGACGCGGGACGTTGGGCCGGTAACAGAGAAGCCAAGATGACCAGCACCATTACCGATATCGCGGCGAGGATTAGAACAATTGGGTCGAATGGATTCACATCACCGGAATCATGACGAACCGCAAAAGGTGGATGGGTGATTTCCGGCGACTAAGTGTGCTTTTAGTGCAAAAGGCCGTATATAAAGAGGTCGTTTGCCCCGGCGGCGATGACCCTATTGTCAACCACGACCGGGGTTGCGAATCGCACGCCAGGGTAAAGGACATTCGTGCCCATATAGTTGTTCCACAGCTCGTGGGAAACGTCGTTGGCATCGTAAGCATGCAGCCCAATAGCGCTTTGCGCATCCTTGGTTTCAGCCCAAACGATCGCGTCGGCATTTCCGTTGGCCGACACAACGGTGTTAGCGCCGCGGTTCAAGAATTTAGTTAGTGAGCGTGAGGCTGGCGTCGTGGACAAGATGGCGCCCGAGAAGCGGTACTGCCGCAGGTCAGTATTCGAGGGAGCCAGATAAACGCTTCCGTTCCAGTAGGTGGAATTACCGTAGAGACGCTCCCAACCGGGACCGTCGGCGCCTGCGGCTCCCTGTCCGGGCTGACAAGCTTGACTGCCTGCAAGGAACTGCTGCGGGATTTGGGCATCGGCGGGATCGAGTTTTCCAAGGTTGGAAGTATTCAGCAGGTAGAGACGCCCCTCTTTATTGCCGGTGATCGCGAGTGACTGGCCTCCTCCAACTTCGCTCGGGAGCAGCATCAATCCCCCGGAGCCGATTTCGAGATCAGCATTATCGAGACATGCGTTATTCGCCGGCGTGTAGTAGTCGAGGACCTGGAAGGACCCGTTGGACAACTTCAATTTCAGGACCGAGTCCCCATAGTTCTTGCCGCCGGTATCGGCATTGAAGCTGCCATCGGCGGCAATAACATAAATGTTACCGGCAGAGTCGATGCTCGGAGCAGCCCCAGCCGCCCAGAAGGAACCGCCGCCGCCGTGATCAGCGGGGCCATTAGCTGAATCCTGTGCCTGATATTGCGTGGCCGGACTGAAGACCGCAATTTGCTGCAAAGTTTTGGCGTCATACGCCATCAGCCAGCCGCGGTAGAGACCCGAATCTGAAAACGAGCCCCACGCGATCAGGACTTGCCCGCCAACGAGCGCAAGGCCGCAACGCTGGTTCTGTACCGAAGGATCGAAAGAGATTTGGCCCTTGCTGCTGCCAGGTGCATCGCCGGGTATGGTCGCCTGCACCATGATGCTGCCCGGGCCGAAATCCATGCCGGTGCGAACGTCCACCGCGCGCACCCACTGCTCGATGGCTCCGTTCTCCACAATAAGGGTAACGAAATACATCGCGCCGGTGGCGGGATCGATGACCGGAGTGCCGGTAATGCCGACCTCCGGCCCAAGGCCGGTCCTGCCGCCGAATATGGTGGTTCCGGTGGTGATGCCGGGCCCCAGATAGCTCCGCGACCAGAGGGCTTGTGGCACTTTGCCATCGGCATCGAAAGCCGCGATGTCATCGTGCTCGGTAGCGATGATCACCACGTTGTGAACTCCCGCCGAGCCCATATCGAGACTTGAGACGTACAGCGGTTGGGCCTGAATGTCACCACCGACGTGGTAGCGAGCGAGTTGTCCGAAGGCGGACGAATTGACGCTCTGTGGCGTCAGTGTTCCCGCGGTGTAGAGCGCATTCCCACTGTCACTACCCTTCCAGCGGAATACCCCTTGAAGTTGTTTCTCAGTAACCGGCGGGGGAGGCGGAGCATCGACTTTCTCGGGAGGAATGCTGCCTCCGCCACATGCTTGCATGATCAGAAGGAGCGCTGCGGAAAACCCGAGAAGACGCCTGGCCCACATACAGGTTTGTTCCTCGTCAATACTCAGAGGCTGGAACTCTGGCGCGGGTTGCCGTTGAAGATCGGGAAGAGTTGTTGGAATGGTGTGAAGCCAAACTGGGTGGACCATGTCCTCGGGCTTGACGAGTTTGCCCTCCCCAGCTCTTTCTTAACTTGATGGTGTTTGAGCGCAATCGCCTATAGCTGTTGATAAATCGTTTCTGAAAGGCATAGCGTGAAATTGAGGAGGTGGCCTATGGCTTACGTGATTGCTGAGCCGTGTATTGGGGATAAAAGATGCCTCCTGTGTCGATGCCTGCCCGGTAGATTGCATTCACCCGAAAAAAGAGCACCAGCTATGAGGATGGCCGCCCGGAATTCGACAAGGTCTCGCAACTCTGTATAGACCCCGTCGAATGAAGAAAATTCAGGAGGCAATGCCTTTTCGAAAAATGCAGCCTGAGCGGCAAAATTGTGCTGCTTCCCTAAATTTCGTACATCTCTTCGCTAAGCTGCTGTTGCCTCACACGTTGGGAGTTGCTCACCGACCAAATCCTGCCGAAGTCTTTCCATTTCTGTCGCGGCTTCCTGCATCTGCTCGGCACATTCGTGCCCTTGTCGTGGGAGAAAACCGCCGTAGTTTTCGAGCAGCAGCCGAGAATTAGTATTCAGTGCAGTAATCTTGAAACGCGCTTGACCGGCGAGGGCTGACATCAATCTTGCTAACTGTGCATCCCGTACCGCTAGCTCTTGCCGGTTCCGCACGGCGTCGTCTGCAAGCATTCGACTCTGGTAAAGGCTGATTGCGAAAAGACCTGCTGTCAATAGCATTACAGCGCAGTTCGACAGGATGGTCATGGATAAGAATTTCTTCAGCGCAACAGATTTCTCATGTTCGAGCCGCTCGAGATCGCGGCTTTGCTCCAAGGACAGGGAAGAAATAACGCGACGAGCCTCGTCCATATGGCCTTTGCCCTCGTCTGTACTCACCAACGTGAATGAACGGTGACGGTATCCTTGTTGACGCAGGCCAATCGTGCGCTCCATCTCAGACTGTTTTGACTTAGCCGATGCCTCCAGTTGCGTTTCTAATGATCGTTGGCGCTCTGGCCGACCATCTAGCGCAGACCGGAGATTGGCAAAATCGGTTCCAATTCTCTCCTTCGCGGCGATATACGGTTCCAAGTACGACTGACCGCCGGTTAGAAGATATCCACGCTGGCCAGTTTCCATGTCGGCTAAATCTTCGAGAACGCCCGAGATGGTCGCTTGCCTCTTTGAGCTTTCCAGTGTGAGCGCTGCGAGCTTCTGCATCTGCCGCAAGTGAGCTACGGCAAGATAGGCGTTCAATACAATACAGACGAGCAGACAGGGGACTCCGACTTGGAGCGCAGCTTTTCGAATCATCTCTGTGCCATCCTTTCACGTGACGTTAAGAACGCCCGTCTTCAGTTCTGATCCGACTGGCTTTCGAAATCTCTTTGGCAAACTTGATCCCGGTATCGTTGCCGGGGACTCGCCAATCAGCGGACATCACCGAACTAGCCGCGACCGTGAAACGCAGGGCATCCTCTTGCTTATCGAAATAGAGCACCACCTGATTCATTGCCATGAGCAAAGCTCCTACTGATTGTTCTTCGGAATGATAGGCCAATTCAGCAGTGGAAAGAGGTTGTCTCTGTTGGTGCATTACTAGCCTAGTAAAATGAGAGGAAGCGTGCACCGGGTAAGGAATCGGGTATATTCGACACGATTTTTCGGGTGGCCCGGAAAGGCTGCCTGGAGCAGCCACGCTTTATGCGGACTTTCGCCCCTTCTTTCGCTTCGGCCCAGATGGCCAACAGGTTATACCCAATGAGACCACCGGCTTAGAGAGTGGTGAGCGGGACGGGGGCAGCGTGTCCGGCGTCCTGCGAAGCTTGTGATCTCTGCTCGCGGCAGCGTTGGGCTGCTCTTAGAAGCCGTACAGAGAAATACCGCGCCAGTGGCGCGGTCTGGACCATCCATCTCCGAAACTGATGCGTGCAAAAGGATGGCAACTGCTCAGGAATCTTTCGCGAGGTGTGTATGTCTCTTAAGCTCACTCGGCATGTCTGGCTCTCGGTTGCTGCTCTCGGAGCTGTGTTCCTTCTGGTTTCTCTAGCGAGGTCCGCCGATGCGCAGACGCAGGCCTCATGCCAGTTTTCCCAAACATTCAGTGTTTATTTTTCCGTCGGAAATGCCAGCCGGAGTCTTACGCCCCGGAACGTGAATGACTACGGGACTGTGGTCGGCGACGGCTACGACGACACGAACTTTATTGAGATGGGTTTCTTCCACTGGCCAGACGGCAATTACACCTATTACCAGCGCACCTCAAATGGCCAGCCGGTGCAGACCCTCTTGTACGACCGGAACGATGCCGGCACCACAGTTGGCATCACGCTGCGGGGCAGAACGCCTATGCCGTTTTCGCTTAACGGCTCGACCTCTACGCCTTTGACAATGACTATTGGCGGCAAGACCTACAACAGCTTTTATCCGTTTGGGATCAACCGCTGGGGCACGATGGTCGGAATGTATAGGGGCTCCTCCGGTACGATGCACGGTTTCAAGCGCTATAGCAACGGCCAAGCGATCGCGTTGATTTATCCTGGCTCGGCCGAGACGGTTGCCAACGGCATCAACGAGAACGGCACAATCGTCGGCTACTACAGCAAGAGTCTGCCGCCCAACGAGTGGAAGCACGGATTCATTTACAGCAATGGTAAGTGGGCATCGCTGAGCTATCCCAGCAGCAAGTTACAAACCACGCGCAGCACTCGGTCAAGCTAAATTGGCAGGCTAGCAGCAGCGCTGGAGTGACGGGCTACAGCGTTTACCGCTCCACCATCTCCGGCGGATATTATGCGCTGCTGGGCGCTGTTGCGAGTCTTACGTACACCGATAGCGCCGTTCAATCGGGCGCCATCTATTACTATGTTGTTAAAGCGATAACCAGTGCGGGCCAGCAGAGCGTGTATTCCAACCAAGCAAAGGCTGTGATTCCGTAATGCTCGCGAGGGAACGGCACAGTTTGAGCGTAGTCTGCACCGGAACTGCTGGTAGTTATTTTTTCTCCTTAACTACCTGGATGAGCCGCAATCGAAGACAGCGTGAGTCTTTCGGCGCTAAGCGAATCCGAACTGTTTAACCGACAGGTATTGATAAATCCTCAATATCGATTGACGCGGAAAAAAGGCGAACGGAAGGCGCAAGCTTGTCCTAATCTGATTGCAACAGCAATTCAATAGGCTGGCAGAGTTGACAGTTCGCCAGACTCGCTCAAGTCGCTCTAATGAACGGCGTTTATGAGAAGGGCCCGCCCCCATTCCCTAAGCCGAATCGAGGAGAGCGCACAAAACGACCGAGGTGCCGTATGGCGGAACAAAATGACGACATCGGCCACACCGCGTCAGGTTATCAAGACCGGTATCGATCCATAGTCGAAAACGCCCCCGAAATCCTGGCCCTGCTTAGCGCTGCCGGAGTGATTCTCTACGTCAATCCACATACAGAGAAGGTACTGGGCTATCGACAGGACGAAGTCGAGGAACGTAACATCTTCGAATTTGTTCATCCTGCGGACACGCGTCGCGCTGAGCAGGAGTATTCGAAAACCGTTAAACAGGAGGGAGAACGCCCTCCCTCGGTTTTGAGGATTCGAGATACCAGCGGTGAGTGGCTTCCGTTCGAGATCATTGCCAGCAACAGACTGCAGGATCCTAACACCCGGGCTGTTGTCTTTACGGCCCGCGATCTTCGCTTCAGGAAAGAGATTGAGGCCGCAATCGAGCGAGCGAACGCTGACACCGAAGCCGAGGTAGCGAAGCGGACTACCGAACTCACCAAGATTAATGCTGAGCTGCGGATCGAAAATCAAGCCCGACGCCAAGCTGAGAGCCGGCTGCAGCATACGGTGTCCCTGCTGAATGCCACGTTGGATTCCACGGCCGACGGGATCCTCGTAGTATCCACAGATGGGAAGCTCACGAGCTGCAATAAGAAGTTCGTTGAAATGTGGCGTTTGAGTTGCGACTCCTCCATCGGCAGAGACGATCAGAATCTCCTGATGGAAGTCGCTGATCAACTACAAAACCCAAATGATTTTCTTGAAAAAGTATGGCAACTCTACGCAGAGCCTTCAGCGACCAGCTTCGACGTTCTCTATTTTAAAGACGGTCGCATTTTCGAACGCTACTCGCAACCGCAACGCATAAACGACAAGATCATGGGTCGTGTGTGGAGTTTTCGCGATGTCACGCACGCACGCCAGTTAGAACTAGAACTGCGTCAATCTCAAAAGATGGAGGCGCTGGGAAAGTTAGCTGGAGGAATTGCTCATGATTTCAACAATCTGCTGATGCTTATCTCCGGTTATGTGACTCAATTGATGGAGAAGCCCTCCCTTAAAGAAAGACGTGATACATGCGAACAGATACTAGCAACCACAAGGCGGGCAGCCTCGGTGACAAAACAATTACTCACATTCAGTCGCAAACAACCGGAAGCCCCCGCCGTAGCCGATCTAAATCTAATCGTGCTGAATCTAGAAGGCATGCTTCGCCGGTTGCTCCCCGATCAGATCCAATTGCAAGTATCGGTGGCCAGCGATCCTCTGCCAATCTATGCTGACGTCTCCCAAATCGAAATGTTGATCATGAATCTAACTGTCAACGCTCGGGACGCGATGCCTGAAGGAGGTCGCTTGTCGATTGCGACCGCCAATAGGGTACCCCCCTCGGAGGACGCCGGTGCGAATGAAGATACCAACGCATTAGCGGTTCTTGAAGTCAGCGATACCGGGCACGGAATGACACCAGAAGTCCAGGCACGCGTTTTCGAGCCCTTCTTCACTACGAAAGAATTGGGAAGAGGCACCGGGCTTGGACTTTCAACCGTGTTGGGTGTCGCCAAACAAGCCGGAGGGCGTATCGAAGTGCAAAGTCGGCCCAATCATGGTGCAACGTTCCGGGTCTGTCTGCCCCAGGTCGATGCGCCCGCCGACTTTCTCGTCACTGCATCCGCTTCCCCACCCGGTGGCGGAAATGAAACCATACTGCTCGCAGAAGACGAGGCCGGCATACGTGCCATGACACGAGCATACCTAGAATCGCTGGGTTACTGCGTGCTCGAAGCTGCAGACGGCTCAGAGGCAATTGCGCGCTCATTTGAGTATGGTGGTCCTATCCACCTGGTGCTCAGCGACCTCCTCATGCCAGGAATGCGCGGAGACTCCGCGGTTAAAGTGATCCGGACCCAGAGGCCGGCAATCAAAGCGATTTTTATCTCTGGCTATGTGGAGCGGAACGTGGCCGCGGATTCAGAGAGCATTCTGTACAAGCCCTTCGAGCTCCCCGAACTTGGCCGACGGATACGTTCGGCCCTAGATGCCGGTTCCGAAAACCCAGCTCAGCGCGTCGATCCAGCCGCCGACTGACGTTAGGGTGCTGGACGCAATGAATGCTACGACTCAAGCACGTTCGTTAAAACCAGAGCCTTTTGTCGTCGTTGGTGTACATCCCCATAGCGCTCAAAATTCCTTGACCTGGGGTTTTGAGTCAAATCGTCTGCTTACGCCAATTGACCAGCAACGTCTTAAAGGGTGGGGTCTCGTCTTGAAGAAATCAGGTCAGCATGAATTCCGCCTGTCGCGGACAGGCTTTGTCCTTTCCGTTGCTCTTGTATTCCTGTCTGCTTCGTTCGCGCGAGAACGAGGACCACGGGTTGAGCTGACATGCCCCGTCACCACCTATTCCGGTGACAATTGGCAAAAATAAAGTCTTGGTCTACGAGCTTCACCTGCCGAACTTTGACGTGGTGCCCTTGACACTGAAGCGCATTTCAATTTTCGCCGATTCCGGTCGAGGCGGAGCTTTTTTCTTGACATCCCTTTTTATAGAACTCATTGACCCAGATCAGGGTTTTGAGTATTAACGCCTGACGCCGCGCCGCGTCGAAGAACCCGGGTGTCGCTACTGGCAGTTTTCGCAGTGGTATCGCTCGCCTTGTGCGCCCATGGTGTGGATGGGCAAACCCCAACACATTCGCCCTGCTTGAAGAAACGGTCTCGCTCCGAGAGGAAATTCAACAGACATGATGTTGGCCCACACCCGATCCGCATTGTTCTCCCTGTCTGGATCTCTGGCGCTCCGGCTTCTCTTGGGAATATCCTGCGCCCTTGATTGCGCGGGATATTCCGTTCTTACGCATGAGGCCATTATCGACGCCGCGTGGAAGGACGGCATTGAGCCCCTACTTTTGACCCGATTCCCCTACGCGACTCCCGAGGAACTGATCCAAGCCCACGCCTATGCCTACGGCGGCGCAATTATTCAGGATATGGGTTACTACCCGTTCGGCAGTCGATTCTTTAGTGACCTTACGCACTATGTCAGAAGCGGTGATTTTGTACTTGCCTTGATCGAGGAATCAAAGGATCTAAACGAATACGCATTCGCACTGGGCGCTCTGTCGCACTACGCGGCCGACACCTCGGGTCACCAGCTCGCCACCAACCGAGCGGTTGCACTGATGTATCCCAGTCTGGCTAAGAAATATGGTCCCGTTGTTACCTATGAGGAAAAACCGTCTGCGCACATGAAGGTGGAATACGGTTTTGATGTAGACCAAGTCGCAGAAGGAAACTACGCGCCCAAAGCCTATCATGACTTTATTGGCTTCGAGGTTTCAAAACCAGTCCTCGAAAAAGCGTTTCGAAAGACTTATTCGCTCGATATATCGAGCGTCTTTTCCCGTGTAGACCTTGCCATCGGCAGCTATCGCCATGCTGTTTCAACGGTTGTTCCGCGAATGACCAAAGTGGCGTGGCATCTCAAGAAGGAGGAGATTCAGAACAGCCACTTCGGCGAGGCCAAGAAGGAATTTATCTACAACATCTCGAAATCCGAGTACCGCAAGGACTGGGGCCACGTCTATGAAAAGCCGGGCTTCTTCGCCCGCTTCAAGGCATTTTTCCTGCGCCTGGTGCCAAAAGTTGGCCCGTTCAGCGGCCTTGCGTTTCATCCACCCACACCGGCGGTGGAGCAGTTGTATATGAGCAGCTTCAACGAAACCTTGGTCCACTATCGCGCGCTGCTTCTTGGGCAACTGGAACACCGGCTCCAATTACCCAACGACAACCTTGACACCGGAGCACTGACCGGAGCAGCCGTGTACAGACTCACTGATGAAACTTACGCCAAGTTGCTCGACAAAACGAGCGGCAAACCTGTCCCGGAAGTTCTGCGGCAAGACCTTCTTTCCTATTACGCGGATCTCGAAAAACCGTTTGCTACCAAGCAGAACTCGAAGGCTTGGCATAAGCTCATCAAGGAATTGGACACCCTGCAATCGACGACCCGGGTAGGAATTTCAACCTCACCGCCGATTACGCTCATTGACCCCGATTTTAGGCGAACCAGCAGCGCAAGCTTGTGATAAGGCCTGTGGCTGTTGAAAAACTCATTTCTGCAAGAATCGAAAAAATGAAATCGCGTCAGGATGCGATATGAGCGATCTTCTCGGATCGCAAGAGATTTTCTAGTTTCAACAGCGTCGCCCACTCGGAGCCCTTGCACGCTGGATGGTGATTCATTTCCAACTCTGAACGGTCCTGTCAATTCTACTAGTTTCCGAAAAGTTTTTTCTGGCGCCCACTTGAGCCGACGAAGGGAAATCGCACCCGAACGGTCAGCCAGACCGGCTGCGTGTGACTCTGGACCTGGGGTCTTGCAAGCAAAAATCACTCCGTACGTCCAAAAGCATGGAAACACACACGAGGAGGCCCTCAAGCGGATCACGTAATTGGCAGGACCTTAGGAAAGTTGTGCGTTGCTTCGCGTTCAGAGCGGGAGGTATGTCGATGTTGCGAGATCACAACCCAAAGAAAATGGTGCCGGCCACGCGCTGGTTCTGCTGCATGCTCTGTGGCTTCCTGCTACTGCCACCCGTGCCTATGTGCAGCGGCCAGACCAGGAAGACCTCTTCTTATAAATCATCAAAAAATGTTAAATCGTCTGCCGCGGAATTCAGCTCTCGGAATGAGTCGCTTTTGGCCCGTTATTCGGCTGAGGTAGAGACCGCAGGCGACAAGATTATTTCCGGATCGTCATCGCCCGCCGCTCGGAGACAAGCTCTTGTGTGGAAGGCAGAGGCCATTCCGATCATGCAGACATCCTTGCTGAACACCGACCCCATCGCCGCAGTGCTCGATACCTGGGCTTTTCTTTTTCAAATGACCGCCTTTATGGAGCAACCAACATTGAAACAGACAATGGGGAGCTCCTATCCCGTTGTGGCCGAGACACTCAGGAACATGGAGGCCGAGATGGAGCGGCTTATTGAGTCGGTTGCGCCGAAGGCCAATCTAGCCGATTTGCGCCAGAGAGTTCGCGGCTGGGCGGACGCGCACCCCATTGAGGACAGTCTGGCAAGCCGTCAATCGGCCGATCCCGATGTGATTCGCCAGGTCGGACAAGCTAACCTGGGAACGATGGCTTCGATCAAGGCGCTGGCGGAGAGTATGGGGGACCTTTCGGCTCGCTTGGATTCGTACAATCTTTATCTTCCCAAGGAGGCACGCTGGCAGGCAGAACTCTTCGTATTAGATCTCCAGCGTGATCCGCAAGTTAGCACTGCGCTGTCCTACCTCGGGTCGTTGGCAAATACCGCCGCGAAAATTGAAAACCAGCGGTTGTCGACACAGGAGTTTGTGCGGCAGGAGCGCCTGCAAACCCTGGATAACCTGCAGCAACAGAGAGTCGCCACGATCGCTGCCTTGCATGCGGAACGGCTCGGTGCAAGTGCGGATTTGCATGCGGAACGGCTCGGTGCAACTGCGGATTTGCATGCGGAACGGCTCGGTGCAACCGCAGATCTCCGCAGGGAACGAGAGACTGTGCTAAGTGCTCTCCGTGATGATGAAGCTGCGATCATGAACGACATCAAGGTCACGAGCGAGCATGATATCAAGATTCTGGGTACCGAAGGCCACGAGTTGATCAATCAGATCTTCTTGCGTGCTGTCGAACTCATGCTGCTTACGCTAGCCTTGTCTTCTCTAGTTTGGATTCTGCTTCGGCGATTTTCCGCCAGACGGCCAGACCGAGTTGAAAGAAGACTCCAGCGCGCCGCATGATTGTGGCATCAACTCAAGAATCCATTCAATACACATCCGATGAGAGAATCTTGCCCACGCGATCTGATTGACCGCTCGGCGAGCGGATAGGTGGCGTAACATCGCCATTTATTGACCTGGCTGTGAAGCGAACAAAGGCGCACACTTGTGCTAACGCCTGTGGCTGTTGAAAAACTCATTTCTGCAAAAACCGCGAAAATGAAATCGCGTCAGGATGCGTTATAAACGATCTTCTCGAATCGCAAGACATTTTGTATCCCCTACATTTGGGCGTTTGAGGCGAAAGGTGAGTTTTTCAACAGCCACGCCTGTTTTCGCCAACCGTCACCCTAAGTGGTATTTTCGTTCAGAAGGGCAAGCTGTGCGCCGTGCCGCTTTGACGTTGATCGTAATATCGAGCATTGTTGTCTTCATGCTGATGAGCTACGCCTTCGCCTCCGGAGGCTGTTTCCATCAAGCTAGGTCGCAAAACTCCTCACAGTGTTTAGGAATCCGATTCGCAATCCTTGCGCCAGAGCAACGACACACGCGCAATCAAAAGCAAGTATCTACTGGGCTCGGGACTCGGTTGCTGCGCCTGCTCAGGGCGCGTGCCGGAAGGTGCGGCTGCCCCGTGCCAGAAGGTGCCTTGTCACTGAAAGGTCGGCTTCGGCCCGAGCCCAAGCAGTATGGCATTTGATTGGCTTCGAGCGTATTATTGTCCGCGCTTCTCTCAGAACGCCCACCCGTACGGGTTTCTGAACTCTGGGAGCTTGCTTTTTGCAGCAACTACCCATGGGCAGCGTGGGAACAGGGAAGGTCTGCCTTTGGTCGGATCAGTCGTCCGCATCCTCATAGTCGATGATTTCCTACCGTGGCATCGTTTTGTCGCTTCGATGCTTGAAGACGTGCCGCGCTTGCGGATTGTCGGAGAAGCATCGGACGGCCTGGACGCGGTTCAGAAAGCCCGAGAACTAAAACCTGATCTCATCCTGCTCGATATTGGCCTGCCGACGCTGAATGGGATAGAAGTCGCACGTCGTCTCCGAGAGCTGTCACCCAACTCCACGATTCTCTTTTTAAGCGAAAATCGCTCTTGGGACATCGTAAAAGAAGCTCTACGAACGGGCTCGGGGGGCTATGTCGTTAAATCGGACGCCACAGGGGAATTGTTGTCCGCCGTGGAAGCGGTTCTCAAGGGCAAGTCGTTTGTCAGTTCCAGCGCGGCTAGGAATGGTCTCATCGATTACCAGGATGAGCACACCGACGATCACACTAGCGCCAGGGTTGTCCTGCCTTTCCCATCACAGAATGTCGGGATTGCCTGTCGACACGAGGTAGGGTTTTATTCTGATGATCGACAGCTATTAGATGACCTTACGCAGTTCGTCGGAGCTGCTCTCAAGGTCGGGAATGCAGCGATCGTGGTCGCGACCGAGTCGCACCGGGAAACCCTTCTTCCAAGACTGCAGGCCCACGGAATCGATATTAGTGCGGCTGTTGAGGAGGGCAGATATGTCGCGCTGGATGCGGCTAGTGCATTGTCGGCATTCATGCTTAATGGCATGGTGGATCCAGTTCGGTTTTTCAAATTGCTTGGTGGCTTCATAGCGGCAGCTGCAGAAGCCGCTAAGGAAGGGCAGTCGCGGGTCGCAGTCTTCGGAGAGTGTGTGCAACTCCTGTGGGGGCAAGGTAACGGAGAAGCTGCGATTCAGATGGAGAAGCTTGGCAACGATCTAGTCAAGACCTACGACGCCGATATTTTGTGCGGGTATTCCTTGAGTGGAGTTCAGAAGGCGATGGATAAGTCGATCTTCGAACGAATCTGTGCAGAACATTCAGCCGTTCATTCACCGTGAGGTCTGCTGCACCAGTTTTCCGTCTCCGGTTGGTTCCAAGCAAGGCAGAGCATCCGAGGTAAATGAGAGCATCAATCACTTGCCTTGTTTTTATCCTGCCGCACGTTCAGGAGCCTGGGCCGAATCAAACGGCACACGAACTTCGATAGTCGTTCCGCCCATCGATTTCGATTCAATTGCAATCGTTCCATTCACCATCCGAATGCGTTCACGCATGCTCGTTAGACCCAAACCTTTACCTTGCATCGCTGCTTTGACGTCGAACCCTCTGCCCAAATCGCGAACAGTAAGATGAATCTCGCCAGGGGTCTCGCGCAGTCGCACCTCAACCCGCCCTACTCCGCTGTACTTGACGGCATTGTGCACTGCTTCCTGCAGAACTCGAAACAAGGGAAATCCGATTTCGAGTGGCACAGGACTGGATACATCAGTTCTGCAATCGATCTCTATCTTCTGGCGTGCGGCACTTTCCCGGCACCAGCTCTTTATCCCCGCGACGAAACCAAGATACCGTAGTTTCGAGGAGTGCAACTCGTGCGACAGGGCCTGCACGTCGTTCGAAATCTCAGTCGTCTGGTCACGCAGTTCTTTCAAGCGGCGCCGGACTTCGAAAGGACTATCTTGCATTTGTTCGAGTTCAAGTGCCAACATCGCGAGTCGTTGGGTGATGTCGTCGTGGAGCTCACGTCCGATCCGGGTACGTTCTTGCTCCTGTGCCTCGATGAGGCTACCACTGATCCTACGCAGCGATTCCTGAGTGCGTCGCGCCTCGGCCATAACAGCCGACAGGAACATCAGTGGCACAGCAACCACACAAAACAGAATCTGCAGGGACAAGACATTTTGTGCCATGGATACATATGGGAACGGCTCTCGCCCGTGTATGGTGTACCAGATCGAAACTAGCGCAATGGACAAAAGCGAAAGGCTCAATCCACCTACACCAAACCGGGCCGCAGCCCATAACAGAAACGGAAGAGGAACGTACAGCAGTGCAGGAGTTGCGGAGGGGGACAAAAGCGGGGAGTCGAATATCAAAACCGCAACCAGTACGGTGCCAACCGCTAACAAGGCGGCTTCCCAATATCGAGCTACACTGACCCTCCGTATCGAAGAGAGGCCGTTTAAACCGGACAGTACAATCACCGGCACCAGTGTGAGCACGGCCAATGAATTAGTCCAAAATCGTCCTATCCCGAGTGGCCAATAATTACGACCCCAGCCTGTGATCACAACTGCAGCAGCATCCAGGAATGAAGTTGCCAGCGGGGCAAGCAGGACGCCAAACACCACAAAGATGAATACCCCGCGCACACTGCCGAACGTGTTTTTTGGATGACTAAGTTGTGTAATGCAAAAGGCTCCGATTAAGGCTTCGCTCGTGTTGGTCAGGAACCAGCCAACAGATGTCCACACCGGCACCCCGGCGTGTAGTTGAGCAATCAGATGAGCTGGAAGGACAGTCAGGAGAAGGGTCCACCACGTTCGCCGCGGAGCCAACAAGAAGGTCGCCAGAAGAATCGCGTTGGCAGGCCAAAAAGTCGAATTCGGCTGCCCTATCGGAGTCCAGGCAAAGCCAATCCGCGTCCCGAAATAGTAGCTGATTCCAGCCAGTAGCGCAGGTCCCGCGGTCCGCAGAATTCGCCTAGCCACAAGAGAAGACTCAAGAGTTCGAAGCGAATTGTCCTGCGCTTCCTTGATTCTTGAGATTGAAGAGAACAACGTACTGCCGACCACAGTTCACCTCCTCAGCCCGTAATCAAGCCCGACCGATTTCAGGGAATCTCACCAATCCACGGTGACAATGATAACTCTGCCAATCCGACAGGAACTACACCTTCCGCTCATTTGGCGATAAATCCCCGTATAGCTCATTGACACAGAAAAAGGCGAATGGAAGGCGCAAAGTTGCGAAAACGCCTGATAACAACATTCATTAGATCGACTTCTCGGGTGAGCAGCCTTCGTTTGAAGGACTTCTACTCCATGCTCTTTTGCGCCGATACCCGATGTCAGAGGGTTTTCTGTTTTATCTCTTTGCCGTTCTTGTCTTTCCCAGTCACTTCTTCAGTTGCAGTGTTGCCATCGCCGCGAGTGGCAAACTGAACAACAGCCGTGGAATCATAGAACTCCAAAACAGGCTGATCGCCGAGGCGGGAAGCTCTTGCGCTCCATGTCGCCGCCCGGTTCACGGCGGCCCGAGGCGGCGTGGCATAAGCGAGTTGATATAGCCTTGATGACACGCCGGGTGATGGATAGGGCCACTACAACGGAGTTGACCTTATTATGCGTAAGATCATTTCGATATCGTCCGTTTTTCTCCTTTTACTCGCGCCCTTTGCTTGGACGCAGGCCACCAAAACGCCGGCCACCCGGCGCGGACCGAGCGTCGCCGTCGGCAGCCAGGGCGTGGTTGTTTCCGGCAAGCCTGCCGCCACTGCTGCCGGCATCAAGATTCTGGAACAGGGCGGAAACGCCGCCGATGCAGGCGCTGCTACTCTGTTGGCACTGTCAGTAACCTATGTGGGCGCGTTCTGTGTTGGCGGCGAAGTTCCCATTCTGGTTTACAGCGCCGACCAGAAAAACGTGAAGCTGCTGGAGGGACAAGGCGAAGCCCCTCGCGATCCCAAAGCGATCGCCTGGTACATGCAACACGGAATCCCGGACGGTGAGGTGAAGGCAGCCGCCGTGCCCGGCACCATCGATGCGATCGTGACTCTGCTGAAACTTTACGGGACCAAAAGCTTCGAGGAGGTCGTGCAGCCCACACTTGCCATTCTCGACGCGGGCGGTCCGACTTGGTATATCGATACCGGCAGCGACCAGCGGATCGAAACCGGTGTGCACTGGCAGGCGGATATGGGAGCCACATTTCGTAAATTGGTCGAATCCGAAAAGTCTGCGAAAGGTACGCGGCAGCAGAAACTGCAAGCTGTCTCAGACCGGTTCTATCGCGGTGACATCGCCGACGCACTCGAGGCCTGGTATATCGAAAAGGGCGGCTTCCTTCGCAAGGCTGATTTGGCCGCACACAAAACTCCCGTAGCGGATCCGCTCACAACCACGTACCACGGTTACACGGTATATAAGACCGGTCCGCTGACGCAGGGTCCTTATCTGTTACAGACCTTGCGTCTGCTTGAAGGCTTTGACCTGAAGAAGATGGGCTTCAATACGGCCGATTACATCCATACGGTAATTGAAGCGGAGAAGCTGGCACTGGCGGACCGCGACGAATATTACGGCGATCCGAACTTTGCGAAGGTGCCGATGCAACAATTGCTTTCCGATCAGTACACCGAAATGCGTCGCGCGCTGATCGATCCGAAAAAGGCATCTCTCGAGCTTCGGCCGGGCGACCCGTACAACATGAAACCGACCAAGCCGCCCACCATCACCGGCCCGTGGCACGGCGGAACTACCGTCATGTGCGTGACGGATAAATTTGGGAACGTCATCGCAGCGACTCCCAGCGGGCTTTCGAGCACAGCGGGCGTGGCTGGACGCACGGGCATTATTCACGGAAGCCGGCTCAGCAGCTTGAACACGTTTGCGGGAACTCTCAACGTGATTCAGGCAGGCAAGCGGCCGCGAATCACGCTGAGCCCCACTCTACTTTTCCGTGACAACCAACCCGTGATGGCGATTTCGGTTGCGGGCGGCGACCAGCAGGATCAGGCAGCTATCCAGGTCATCCTTAACTACGTGGAATTTGGCATGAGTCCTGAGGAGGCGTTTGGGGCGCCGCGGTTCTCCACCGAGCATTTCATCAGTTCCTTCGGCCAAGACCGCGCTCGATTGGGCAGCTTGTTTGTGCCCAAATCGCTTCCCGAAGAAGTGCAGGCTGATCTTAGGGCTCGGGGTCACATGGTTACAGTCAGCCGCGAAGGAGTGGGTGGAGTGGCGCTGATCGGTATTGATCACAAGACCAAGCAAGCCACCGCCGTGGGTCCGGCCGCGGGCAAAATGGAATAGCTTCGGGTATCACGATCTCGTGAAACGTTCCGCTGTCTCGGTGATAGTTGTTGACGAAACATCCCCATAGCACTCATTTGGCCCCATGTCGGCGAACAAACAGCGCGAGCTTGCGCTATCGCCTGCTCTCGTCAACTATTTATCCGCACTATAATGCTGCTATGAAAATTCACACCTCGTTCGCGGGTATGCAGGTTCTGATCGTATTGTTTCTCTCATTGTCCAGCATCGCTAAGGTGAATGTTGAACTGAAGGACGCCCAAGGCAAGAGCGTAGGCTCAGCGCTTATGTTTGAGAGCGGTGGCATGGTTATTCAGCTCGACGTGCATGGTTTGCCTCCGGGAGAGCACGCCATCCACATCCACCAAAACCCAAAGTGTGATGCGCCGGATTTCAAGTCAGCTGGTCCCCATTTCAATCCTGACAACAAGAAGCACGGGCTCAAGAATCCTCAAGGCCACCACGCGGGCGACATGCAAAATTTCACGGTGGACGCTGACGGAAAGGCCAAAACACATTTGGTGAACAGAGACGTGAATTGGGGAACCGACAGCCACTCCATTTTCAGCAACGGCGGAACGGCGCTGGTTATCCATGCCAAGGCTGACGACATGAAAACCGATCCTGCCGGGAACTCTGGGGATCGCATCGCTTGTGGTGTGATAACAAACCAATAGAAAATTCAACATCCCCATAGCGCTCAAATGCCTTGGGCAGGGATTTTGAGCGCAAACGCCTGTGAATGTTGAAAAACCCACTTTCCGCTCCAAACGGCTAAATCTTGGGGGATAGTCAAATCGGCTTGATCTCAACAGGTACTCGGTCTGCCTATTCGTAGCGAAGACTCTCGACGGGATCAAGCTTCGCCGCCCGGGCCGCGGGTACTGTCCCAAACAGGATTCCTACCAGCGAAGAAACGACAATGGCAACAATGGCGGAAAGGCCAGAAATCGGCAAGCGATACTCTGTAAGGAACCTGACGGAATAGGGTAACGCCAGTCCAAGCACCACCCCAAGTGAACCCCCGCCGACGGAGATCAAAATCGCCTCGGAGAGGAATTGCAAGCGGATTTCGCGGTTGGTGGCCCCGAGCGCCTTTCGGATTCCAATTTCCCGAATTCGCGCACTTACCGTCGCCAACATAATATTCATGATGCCAATGCCGCTAACCAGTAAGACCACGGCGGCAATCGCTAGAAGCACCACGGTAAGCGCGTTGGCCGTGTTCTTGGCCACAGCCACCAGCTGCGTCAAATTGGTGACGTTATAGACTGACTCGGCTCGATGGCGTGACTGGATGACGCGCCGGATCTGGTCGGTGATCGGCGCGACCATCGAGGGATCGGCAACGGAAAAGTAGATATTCTTGACGACTGGGCTTGCGTTAAAATAACGAGCCACCGCGTACGGAATTAAGAACGTATTTGTGGTGACTTCGGACTGCCCAAAGGTATTGACCCTCTCGTGGAAAGTACCGATGACGGTAAAGGGCAGACCGCTTAGCTTGACAATCTTTCCGATGGCGGCTTCAGCCGAACCGTAAACCTGTTGCGCCCACATGTCGGTGACCAGGCCTACTTTGGTGTGGGATTGCTGGTCTTGGGGATCGAAGAAACGGCCAGAAGCGACCACCAAGTTGCGCACGCCCCTGTACTCCGGATTCACTCCGAGAATCCGAATATCACGCTCTTTGCCCTCTCCGACCGGTATACGCTCTTCTAACATGACGATCGGAGACGCGGCCACGATGCCGGAGATTTGTTCCTGCGCCACCCTCATATCATCAATGGTCAGTTCGTCGGGAGCGGTGTTGGTAATTCGCTGCGCGCCGCCCTCATATTCGGCGAAAATGATATTGGAGCCGATTCCCTGGATTTGATTGAGAACATACTGTTTGCCGGTCAATCCGATCGTGACAACCAAAATCAGCGAAGCGGTGCCTATTACCATGCCTAAGGCGGTCAGCATGAAACGGAGTTTATTGCTGCAGAAAGTCTCGTAGGCAAAGTTGAGGATCTCGCTGAAGGCGAGCTTAGGTGCCAACTCCGAGATCACGGTGGTCAGTTGCATGCGGATTAGATGCTGTGCGCCCCACCGGGCAGTCGCAAAGCCAAGACCTGCTCTCCTTGCATCACGCGGTGTTCTCAGCCGACTTTCGCGGGTCACTGCAACTCTTCAACACAGGTAGTTGGCTATGCCCGCTCCTCAAATCCATGCCGCATGATTGAAGTACCTTTCGGCCCCTGCTAGTAAAAATGACAGTTTCCTAGTTTGCGCAGCGGAATTATTCAAAGAGCTACTCCGGGCGCGGTATTCCGGTGTTCAGAAAGTGGGCCCGGGCAGAAGCTCGAAGGCAAAGCGGGATCACGCGATCATTCCCACATGGATTTTGTCTCCAAATGCAAAGAGGCACTCAGAATTATCTGGGAACGAAACCCAAAGGTCTTGCTGTTCGGTGTGATCGCGTTTGCGTGTCTAGCTGCGAGCCAGCCATGGTTTGCTCACGCCAGCTCTCAAACGATGTCCGCAGCCACTCAGTCCCAAGAAACCGACCCCAACAAAGGCCCGTCTGAACTCAATCATCATGTCGCCGGCTGGGTTCTGATCGGCGTTGGCCTAGGTCCGCTGGCGAGTTTACTTTTTCCTCATTGCAAGACTCATCGTTATGTCTGGCCCGCTCTACTTGCGCTCGCCGGATTCTTTCTGGCGCTATGGAGTGACGGAGAAATATGGCCACGGGGAAATCTGAGTTGGTCTTGGCTTTTCCAACATGACGCTGAGGCTCGCCAGCATAAGATTTATTCTGTTCTTCTTGTTGCCATCGGCATTGTCGAGTACGTTCGTATGTCGGGTTTGTTGCCTCGATTCTGGAAAACGTGGGCTTTCCCAGTGCTCGCAGTGGTGGGTGCGGGTATGTTGTTGATCCATGATCACGCCAGTGGGTCCGGGGCGCATTTACCCGACGCACAGGCTTATCTCGTCAATCCCGCGCTCGGAGTTGATGGCAGCGTGCGCGGGCTAAGCGCAATTACGACCATAGACGATCAGCAGCAACGTATGCACCAATTTTCCGAGCGCGCCCTGGACGCCCCTCCCCTGGATTCCGGCACCATGTCAATGAGCCACTCGCAACTTGCGATGAATGTTCCACCGCATAGGACTGTCCACACCGACCACCATCACCACCTGGCGACCTTATCTATGCTCCGTGTCGAACGTGAACACATGTGGTTCATGATCGTAGGACTCGCTATCGCACTATTCAAGTTCCTCTCAGACGGCGAATTCTTTAATAGCCGCATCGTTCGATACATATGGCCGAGTTGCATGGTGCTGCTCGGCCTCATGCTCGTGTTCTATCGGGAATAAAACCAATGCACGAGATAGAATAATAACGAGCCCCGTGTTAGGTAACCTTTTGTTGGAAAATCCCATCTCTAACAATGTCGGCGGTGTCAAACATTTTTTTGAGCGCACAACGGCATGCACTCAAAGAAGAGCGCCATTTCGCTCTCGTAGTTCGTTGCGCTTTCCAACCTGGGCTCGCTTCTAATCGTTAGGGGCAGGAACTCGGTCCGACCCAGCCATCTCTTCGATCACGGACTGCGATCATGATTACATGTTCGAACTCCCCTGTTTTGGGGAGCGGGATGCCCAATCATTACGTCGGTGATTTACTGCACACCATAGGGATTTCCAGGCTCTCCCGCGTGCGAACCGAACTTATGCAACAGGCCGTAATCGCAGCCTTGCCGCCACATCCAGTACAGATGCACCGCCAGCTTGCGGGCCATGGCAACCTTGGCGATCTTCCGCCCTCGCCGCATGGCGAGGTGGAAAAACGTACTGCGCCACTCGGGCTGGCTCCGTACTGTGACCTGTGCCGCTTCCACTAGCAGAAAGCGCAGCAGAGCGTTGCCTTGTTTGCTGATGTGTCCCAGTCGACGCCGATCGCCACTGGACTCTTCTGATGGAACCAGTCCCACGTAACTGGCGATCTGCTTCCCGCAGTGAAAACGTTCCGGCGTTCCAATCACCAACTCGAAGGCCAGGGCGGTCAGCGGACCGACTCCGGGATGTGTCGCCAACCGTCGCGTCACCGGACGCTTCTCCACTTCCTCTTCCAGCGCACGCGTCAGCTCTTGGATCTTCGGCGTGAGTTGATCGAGTAAGTGAAGCAAGTCCTGGCGTCGGCGCGTGGCCCAAGGCGCCAATGCGATCGACTCCAGTTCCTTGCGGCCGGCGGCTCGCCACAACGCCTTCTTGCGACGCAGACCTTCGTTGAGCGCCACCACATGCAACTGATTCATCACCCGCGTGCGCATCTGCACCAGCCGATGCCGATGCCACAACAGTTGCCGCAGATCGCGATTCTCCGCATCGGGTACCCAGATTCGCGGGAAGCGGTCTTCGATCATCAGTCGTAGCAACAACTGCGCATCCTGGCGGTCGGTCTTCTGCTTGCGTACCCGTTTCGTGCGGATCTCGGCTGCGTCCCCGATCCACAACTCGAACTGCAGGCCTGTCAGCAAACGCTCGAACCAGCGCGAGTGCCCGCTGGCTTCCATTCCCACCCGCACCCTCCGCGCCTCGAGCACGCCGTAAAACTGCTCGGCTTCTTCGCGATGACTCAGCCGCCGTTCGCCGCACTCTCCAGTGTCTGTATCCACCCATGCAATTTGCTGGAAGCCCGGATGATAGTCACAACCTATAATCAGCATGTTCGGCTCCTTTCCTCCGAGCCCTTTGGTTGGTTTGCGCCTCCAAAGTCTACTCGGGCCAGGGAGCCGACATTGTTATGGAATCATTACGCTCATTGACTCCAGCTCCGGAAGCATGGTTGTTCCGTTTTTGTAACAGATTCCGATTGTTGTTTTTTCCCCGGAGTGAGCCGCTAAGGTGCTGCTACGGGCGTCTCTACTTCTTGAAGGGGAGACGTTGTGTCCAGGGCGACGAGGGCCGATGGCCAAGCCCCCTCTTGCCGTTTGGCTCAGTCGAAGACGCCCGCTTTAGTCAACGTCCTATTTGAAATGGATGGTTAGCGAAAAATCTCTATAGCGCTCATCCTATGAGAGAGGATGTCAAGAAAAAACACTTCTCTACTTCCTCTCCGTAGACCCGAGTGCGGTGACTTGCATCCAGGCCCACTTCCTTTTTAGAGAGGATTTTGTTTTTACCGCTTTGGATCACCGCAATGAGCGGCGATGCCAATCCCAGCTGATTGTTCCCACTGATTGGTTTCATGTGTCGTTGGTACTCGACGCGATTCGATTCCGAAGCTACGCAAGCCAAAACGTTGGCTTAAGTGCTAACCATCATCCTATGTGAGGCTCGAGGCCTATGGCTTTTTTGGGTTATCCGAGGGGGCATAGGATTGACCCGGAGACTGGGTGCTAACCTGCAGCACACCGAACGCCCAATGAGTGCATGGATACTCTCCCTCGAACCCGAGCATCGCAGAACCGATGGCCACCACCGAGGCATGAAACCTGAGATCACCTGGGGTTCTGTGCAATGCTCAAGCTGCTTGCGGCTTCAGTTGTTCAGCGTCGAAACGTTCCTCCTTCTTCCAAAGTGTCAAAGCAATGGCCGCGATCCTACGCGCTAACGTGAGGCGCGCCATTTCCGGCTTCATGCCTTTGTCCAACAAGGCTACGTAGAAGTCACGCAGCGGCCCCAGTCCACAGCTGGCTCGGGTAGCTGCTCCTTTGAAGATCTCTTTCATCTCGTGGTTGTGATTCCGATTGAGGCCGCGAATCTGTTGCGGTTTTTTCGTAGGTTGCAGTTGTCCGCGCACAAAGCGGTATTGCGCACTGTCGCGCGTCTCAATCCCCAAGCCACTATAGGTCCAGAGTTGTCGCTTGCTGCGGAACCGGTGTGGGGTTTGCATCAACGCGAGCAAGCGGGCGGCCCGAATCGGACCGATGCAGGGAATTTGGCGCAGCAGTTTCGCGGCTTTATGTTTCCGGCTCTCCGCTAATAACTCAGGGCGCAGGGTTCGTCGCAACGTCTGCAATCCATCCAACTGTTGATAGGGCAGCTCAGCCCGCCGGCGCACCCCCGCATGCTCGATCTTGCCTAGCCACTCTTCCCGATAACGCGGAGCATACACCTGAGTACCTGCACAAGGGATGCTCCAGCCGCGATACAGAGCTTTGATCCGATTCATCACCCGGTTCAGATCTTGGCTGATGGTCTGATAACTTCGCGCCAGCTCGCGTAGCGTCCGCAGTCCATTTTCCCCGTGGTAGACCGGTCGCAGCATACCGGTGCGCAACAAGTCGGCCAGCTTGCGGGCATCGATCTTGTCGCTCTTGTTGCCTTCCTTTAATAAGGCATTGCGCCGCGGATCGCAGACTAGAACTTGGTGCGCGTGTGGTTTCAGCAGGTCATACAGCCAAGCCGCCCAGGTCCCTTCTTCCCAGGTGACATGCAGTTCGCCCCGCAGACCGTGGATAAACTGCAGAATGCTGCTGGCCTTGGTTTCCACGATCGACTCCATCACCAGCTTGCCACTACCGTTCAGCACGGCGATCACGGTCGCTTCCTTGTGCGCGTCCATGCCGATATACTTAATGTCACGACTCATTTGAGTTGCCTCCTTGGGGGAAAGATCATTCGCGTCCAATGGAGTCTTTCCCTCAAGGTACAGTGCCATCCTTGACTAGCTTTTTCTAGCTTCCTTCTGCCGCCCCACAGTCCTCGACTAGATATTTACCAGGCTCTCTCATAATGCATTGACCAATCCCCGACGCCTCACGGCCCTACGAGGGGCGCATCAGCACCATTACCACTACTCGTCTGATTCAGCGGAAACAGGGTCGGAGCCTAAAGCTTCCCTTATCTCAGGCAGAATGCGGTCCCCGTAGATTTGATGAATGCTGTGGCGCATAGCAATCAGGTTGCTTCGCGATGATTCCGTAGCACGGCTGGTGGGGTCCTTGGCAAATTCTGCCTGATAGGTTCGTCGCAGCAACTCAGTTTGCTCCCGCAAACGTTCGATAGTTTCCACGGCGGGCTGCGCTTCGATATGCATACGTTATTGTACGCGTCTGGCTGCTAAGAGTTCCGCATCGGAGGCAAGAATCCAAGCTGCAGTCCACAACCTGATTTCTGATGGGGCCGCCTTCAATCGCTGATAAATCTCGTGGCTGTTGAAAAACTCACCTTTCGCCTCAAACGGGCAAAGTTTAGGGTATACAAAATGTCTTGCGATTCGAGAAGATCGTTTATATCGCATCGTGACGCAATTTCATTTTTGCGAATTTAGCGAGAAAGAGTTTTTCAACAGCCACTCTCTAATGCCCTAGGCTTGCGAGTATCCGCAGGATTGCCTGCGGCGGCTTGAGGAGCGAATTTCGTCAGGATAGCTCGTGATGAGCATTGACAGATGAAAAATCGCCTTCAGTGTCATCTTTTGTGACTTAATCACGCCGCTGTTCACCAGCATGAACAGCCGTCGAAAATAGGTCTCGAATTTTAGTGCGGGTCGGTGAATGTTATAAACCCTGACTGGCTCGTCGCCGGTGTTCCGAAAAGTGTGGGCAACACCCTTCTCAACGATGATCCGTTCGCCAGCGCCTGCTCTTTTCCAGACACCCGCGACATTCACTTCGAAGGTGCCTTGCAAAACCTCGTACTCTTCGACTGCATTAGGGTGGATGTGGAGCGGAGTTCCGCCACTGTGCGGTAGCAGTTCCATTTCCATTTCGAATGATCGCCCGCCGGTTTCGACGGTGGATTTTCTGATAAGGAACTTCAAACCGATTGTTGTCAGGTCGAGTTCATGTTGGGGCGATGGTGTGAGACCCGGATTTTGCTGCATAAAATGACCCCGTACCCCCGCCAGCTTGGAACGCAGGTGAGAGCAGTTCTGCGAAGCGTCGCAGTTGACGCTTGAGTTTTGATGTTGACAGTGCTATATACCGTGGCCTGTGGCGGAGAGAGGCACGTGGAACACGATACTCAGTTATTTCGCGATGTTTTCAACGCGAGTCCCATCGGCATCGCAGTCGAGGACTTAGAAGGACAGCCTCTGTTCGTCAATCCAGCGTTTTGCTCGATGCTGGGTTTCAGCGAAGAGGAATTGTGTACCAAACACTGTGTTCAGTTTTCTCCGCCTGAAGACGCAGAGAAAGACTGGGCTCTGTTTCAACAACTGCGCGCAGGTTCAATCGATCACTACCAACTAGAAAAGCGCTATTTTCGGCGAGACGGCTCGTTGGTGTGGGGACAATTGAGCGTTTCGTTATTGAAGGGCCGACCATCCCCGCTGGTAGTCGCGATCGTAGAGAACATCACGGAGAAAAAAACCGCAGAAGAAGCACAGTTCAGGTATGCCGCCATTGTGGAATCGTCTGAAGATGCGATCATGTCGGTGACTCTGGATCGCATTATCTCAACTTGGAACGCAAGTGCTGAGCGGATTTACGGCTACACCGAAGCGGAGGCGCTGGGACAACCCATCGATATGATTGTCCCGCCCGAGCTACCGAATGAGGAGAACAAGATTCTTGAAACGTTGAGGGCCGGTGGTCGAATCGAGCAACTTGAAACGATTCGTATTACCAAAGCCGGGGAAAAGAATTAACGTATCGCTGAGTATTTCCCCAATCAAGGACGCAACCGGTGAAATAGTTGGCTGTTCTGGGATTGCCCGTGACATAACGGAGCGCAAGCGGGCGGAAGAGGCGTTACGGATCAGTGAAGAACGGTTGCGACTGGCGGCACAAGCAGGAAAAATGTTCGCCTACGAATGGGATGTGGCGACAGACGTAGTTGTTCGATCAGGTAACATCGGTGCGGTCCTCGGCCCGACAAGCGATGAGCCACTTACGCGCCAGCAAATATTGGCCAGAGTCCATCCGGCTGACAGAACGCTGTTCATCGCCTCGGTGACCGAGACAACACCTGAAAATCCCAATGTTCAGATTACCTATCGCATGTTGGGTGCTGATGGCTCCGTCGTATGGTTGGAGAAAACCGCCCATGCTTTCTTCGACGGGCAGGGCAGAGTGGTACGAATGATAGGTATGGTGGCAGACATTACCGAGCGCAAACTGGCAGAAGATTCAATCAAGGAAAGTGAAATGCGGTATCGCAGGATTGTCGAAACCACAAACGAAGGAGTGTGGCTGCTTGATTCGACACTCCACAATGCCTACGTAAATCGACAGATGGCGAAAATGCTGGGATATGAACCGGGAGACATGGTTGGGAGGAGTGTATTCGATTTTTATTTTCCCGAGGATGCTGAGGACAAGAAGAAAGTCTTAATGCGCCGAAAGCAAGGAGTGCGTGAGGAGCGCGAGGAACGGCTCCGACGAAGTGATGGTTCGGAATTATGGGTGCGACTGGCGGCAACCCCGGTGACAAAGGGCAACGGAGAGTTCGATGGCGCGCTGGCGATGATGAGCGACATCACCGAGCGCAAACGCGCGGAAGAGGCTCTGCACGAAAGCGAAGAGCGCTTGCGTCTCGCCGCTCAGATCGGAAGGATGTTTGCCTATTCGTGGGATGCAGCGACTGATGTCATCGAACGCTCTGGCGAATCAGCGGAGATTCTGGGCGTACAAAAACGGGAGGCAGCCACGGGCGTAACGGTATCAGCAATGGTGCACCCTGATGATAAGGGACGACTTGAAGCGGCCATGGCGAAGCTCAGTTTAGATAACCCGATGCTCCACATTACCTACCGAATCCTACGTCCCGATGGGGCGGTCGCTTGGTTGGAGCGGAATAGTCGGGCTTATTTTGATGGCAACGGCAAGGTAAAACGAATGGTTGGCATGGTCGTGGATGTGACCGAGCGCAAAAGAGCGAATGAGGCTCTTGCTGAGATGACTCGAAAGCTGATCGCGGCACAGGAGCAAGAACGCGCACGGATTGGAAGGGAACTTCACGACGACATCAACCAGCGGCTTGCAATGGTGGCGGTCGAGCTTGAACGACTGCAAGAACACCCTTCTGGGGACCACAGCAGCGTGCAAGCGCTCCGAGAGGAGGTCGCCGAAATTTCAAATGACGTGCAAGCTTTGTCACACGACTTGCATTCCTCAAAGTTGGAGTATTTGGGTGTCGTCGGCGGTATGAAGAGCTGGTGCAAGGAATTTGCGGAGCGACAGCGAATAGAGATCGACTTCAAAAATGAAGTTTCCATCACGATCCCCTCAGAAATTGGGCATACTTTGTTTCGAGTCCTGCAGGAAGCCATGCACAACGTGATCAAGCACAGCGGGGTGAAACGTGTCGATCTGCAACTATGGGGTAACTCCGCCGAGATTCATCTCCTCGTTACTGATTTAGGCAGAGGCTTTGATGTTGAAGCAGCATTCCAAGGCCGAGGTTTAGGTCTGTGGAGCATGCGGGAACGCGTCCGATTGGTGAATGGAACCATTGCCATTGAATCTAAGCCAATGGGTGGAACGACAATCGACGTTCGTGTGCCACTTGAGTCCCAGCAATCTTCCCAACGGGCGTCGTAGTTCGAAGAGCTAACGCGAGAACAGCACCCGAGATCCGTCAGCGAATTCCTGAAATAAGCGTCAGCATCGACGTAAGAAGGTTTGTTTGGATAGTCGTCACCATTACGGCCACAAGGAAGTGACCTGCCAAGCTGGCGCTGACGAACCGTTTACCTTGGAGAACGGCTTTGATAGCAGGCAATAATTCGCTAGCGGCATCGGACTTCAAGACATAACCTCCGGCCGCCCGTGTTCAACGCTTGTTCGGCGATTTCAGGAGAGCGGTTTTCGCTCACGAAGAGGATTTTTGACGCGGGGGAAACTTCTCGGATTCGTCCCGCAACTTCAATTCCGTTTATTGTCGGGAGCCCGATATCCAGCAGGATCAGGTCTGGTTGCAGTTCTCGGGCTTGCTGAACTGCTTCTTCTCCGTCAGACACTTCGCCGATGGCCTGCAAGTTCGACAGTTTCTGCAGCTCCGACGAAATGAATCGAAGCCATGGTCCAAAATCTTCCACCACGAGAACCCGGACTGGGGGTGCACCCATATGAAGCCTCGCACTGCTTCAACCTGACGGCGCCAACTCCACCGACAACATCGGCATCCTCAGCCCAAGATCAACAGCGCTAAGAACCCCCGGTTCGGCGCGGTTGTTTCGCGACAATATAGCACGCGACCAAGCCTGTGAATACTGCTTGATAGCAATTTAATCTCGGCTGCTACGAAACCTGAATAGACGTGTTGAGCTAAACACACTTAGCGGCCACATAAACAGAGTCCATCGCCCGAAAGTTGTATGCGCAATCTTTTGGCCTACGCTTGAGTAGGTCTGTATTCGGATGACGACATGATGGTTGGCGTAACATCCCCATAGCGCTCAAATGCCTCCACATGGGGTTTTGAGTCAAATCGTGATTACGTCAACTGACGACAGAGTCTCTCTGAAATGTGTGGCCCAAAGTTTGGTGAATCCCCGAAAGTGCGAGTGGCGTGTTCTTCGGTGAGCGCGGACAGATGGATTTGTCGTAATTCATGGCGGAGCGCCCCTACTCAGGGTTCGTGAGCAAGACTGAGAAACCCGAAGGGCTCCGCTTTATGAAGGCAGTTCCACCGCCCAATGAATATCCAGTTCGGCCCTGTATCATGGTTGTGCCAGATCACTGAAGTCGTTTCTTTGCTCTCAGACGAACCAGTAAACGACGTGGATCTTCCATTAAAATGCCTAGCTTGAAGGCAGGCCAAGATGGCGCTCGCCGCCGATTCTGGTTGGCGATGTCGGGGTTTGTCATGGCGCTTGCGCTGCTGCCCTTTTCCTACAGAGTCGAACGTCGCCTGGAGACAACAGTTCACATCACGGGCGGAGAATCCGAAAAAGTTGGCCTGGAACTGGCACAGCGCTTCCTGTCTTCCTACGCCGACCGCCTGGTTCTCGTAATCAGCGGAATTCCCGATGCGGATTCAGCCAAAGCCTCAGATGCTTTGGGCTTCTTAACCAGTTCATTGCGTAGCCTGCCCGGAGTGGCGGGCGCCGTCTCGAGTCTGGATTGGCCAGACCCTCTGTTCACTGGAAACAATGGCGGGGCCTTGATCATCGTCGGGTTGGCCCCGCACGATGAAGCCGTCGAGGCGTTGGTCCCCAAACTGAGGGCAAGAGCGGACTGGATGGAAGCTCAGCTTAGATCGCAATACCCCAATATCAAACTGGAGATTACGGGTGAAACTCCGCTGGAATTCGATCTTCGCAAGGTCAGTGCGGACGTCGTTAAGCATGCCGAAGAACGAGCGATGCCGGTAACTCTCTTGCTGCTGTTTCTGGCTTTCGGCGGTCTTGTGGCGGCGCTATTACCGCTGGGAGTTGGAGTACTCTCAATCTCGATGGCAATGGGGGCGGCTGCGCTACTCGCACATTATCTGCACCTGTCGATTCTGGTGCAAAATCTGGCGACGATGCTCGGCCTTGGCTTGGGCATCGACTATGCATTGCTGATGGTGAGCAGGTTTCGCGAAGCTTTGGCCGAGGGATATGATCCCGTCCCCGCGGCCGATATTGCTGCCGGGCAAGCGGGGCGGACGCTGATCATCTCGGCCACGACAGTTGCAATCGGATTTTTAGCGCTGCTGATTGTGCCCATCAGCGAATTGCGCTCCATCGGGATAGCTGGCCTGCTGGTGACCGTTTTTAGTGTCATGCTGTGTACGTTCATTCTGCCTTGGGTGCTTGGTCTGCTAGGGCATCGCATCAATGCCGCCAGAGTGCGCCTTCCAGGCAGACGATTTAAAACGCGGGAGAGCCTTTCCGCGGCGAGTGAGCGGTGGGTGCGGTGGGGCAGCATCATAACCCGCCGGCCCTGGACAGCGCTGCTGGTCGCCGGGATTCCGCTCCTGATCCTTGCACTGCAGGCACGGAGAATCTCTCCTGGGATTCCCGACCATGACTCGCTCCCGGCCGCGGCCGAGTCGGTGCAAGCGCTACACACGCTTCAACGCATGGGGCGGTCGGGTATTGTGCAGTCCCTCCGTGTGATCCTGGAGTTGCCGCCGCAGTGTCCGACGCTCTCGCCGGCTGGCTGGCTCGCCGTCAGTCGCTTGACGAAGCGCTTCCAGAGCGATCCTAGAGCGGAAGAGGTCTTATCTCTTCCGACCCTCACGGGAATGTCTGACATCGCGGATGCTGTCAACGATGTGCCCGAGCCAATCCGCAAGAGTTTCCTGCGCAGCGATGGCCAAGCTACCTTGATTGAGTTGCTACCCACCGCCACCCTTTCGCCCAACGAACAGATACGATGGGTACGAGAGGTGCGTTCCTCTGATGTTGCGCTGATGACCGGCGTGCCCGGCGCTGTGCTGCGCGTCGGCGGCGTTTCCGCAATCGACGCAGATTATGATTCGGTAGTAAAAAAACGGCTGCCGAGGGTGATTCTTGCGGTAGTACTGGGGAGCTCACTGGCGCTCCTGATCGGGTTACGTTCTTTGTTCGCGGCTGTCAAAGCAATTCTGCTCAATCTACTCTCCGTTGGCGCTTCATTCGGTGCGTTAGTTCTCGTTTTTCAGGAAGGCCACGGTAGCAAACTCTTTGGGCTTGACGGACCGACCGGCACCGTATACCCGATCGTGCCGATTCTCGCGTTTGCCATCGTCTTCGGATTGAGCATGGACTATGAGGTCTTCCTGGTCGCCCGAGTCCTCGAAGAACGGCGGCGCGGTCTATCCGAGAGATCAGCGGTGATAGAGGGCTTGGCGCGGACGGCCGGGCTCATCACGAGCGCCGCGGCAATAATGATTGCCGTCTTCGCCGCATTCACCCTGGGAAGCTTTCTGGTCGTCCAAATGCTGGGCTTTACGCTCGCCGTGGCCGTGTTCATTGACGCTACAGCCGTGCGGACGATTGTCGGGCCGGCACTATTGCAACTTGCCGGCGACTGGAATTGGTGGCCCTTTGGCTTGTATGGGGCCCCGACAACGTCTGAAAAGGAGCTTATCCCATAAGGTGAACACCGTGGATGCTCGAGTGATAGCACAGGCCTCATAACAACCTAATTAAACGATTCGGTTATTTCACTTTCTCTCCTTGAGCGCTGGACTGACCGATATCAAAGTCCTTGCGTCCAAGATTTGCTTTTCCCGAGCCAAATTCGATTGCAAGAATCGAGGAGCCGGGCTTGCCCGGCAGCTTTGCCTCCACTTGCGTCGCAGACCAAAGGCCGCCGACCTGCCGCAGCCCGTAGTAAATGAATTCCTTCTGCTGTCCCGTCCCGCGAAGCGTCTTCACCACATGCACAGGGAACAAAATGCCGCGGTCAATCCACGATGTTACCGAATCATAGTAAGTCCGGTCCTGAGAGCCGGACACGCTCTTGAGGACAAAACAATCCCGTGCGCCGTATTTCTCCGGCGCCAGGACTGCCTGATTCTTCCAGAAGAAATAGCTCTCCACCATGTCTTCATAGGAAAAGTCTGTTCCCACTAGTCGGTCGTTCCAACGTTCGAATGGCAACTCGCTGGCGGCCTTCTGGCCAGGCAGTACCGCCTGGATGGTCACGTGTCCACTCACGCTCATATGCAGAAGAAGGCTCGTCTTCTCTGAGCCCGGTCCCGAGATCTCGCACAGCACACTCAGGCCATCGGGAAACCAGTGAGCCTTGGCGACCAACTTGTAACTCGTGCGCTTGCCATCAGATTCCACCCGTGTGAGCCGCCCTCTCACGCGGTAGTCCAATTTCTCAATACGCTGGCGCGAGCCAGTCAGCACAGTCTCGAGGTCAGGACTCGCCGCGAAGGCCCGCGATGGATGCACCAGCGACAACAGCACTAGCGAAGCGATGGACGCTTGAATCGCCCCAAAGGCGCAATTCGCCCATCTGGCCTCTGAACACCGGGCAAACTTGCGGCTGCGAGAGAGCATTACGACAAGGCGCAGGAAGGTCATAGCTATGTATACAGCCAAAGTCCGTATTGCACCCATCGGGGGCGCGGGTAGTGATTCTCGAGCCGTGGTGTGCAGCCCATTTCAGAACCCACATTTAGATGCCAGGCTTCCGAACTCTTTTCAGCGCCTTGTCTTCATTGGAATACAATCGGGTTGTGGCAGCCTTCTGGGATGGCGATTGCGGGAGTCTGTGAACGCGGCAACTGAAACCACAAACCATCATTGGTCTGCTGTAAGTCCCTTTGAGGACCCTTTGAAAATGGAGATCCAGTGACCGGTCGCTTTGTTTTGAAAATCGGCGATCATCTCGAGAATGCCGAGACGAAGAGATACTATACCGAAAAGAATTTTTCCGAGGTCGCGCCCCGGTACGATTTCGTCACTAGAGTACTTTCTTTCGGGCGCGACGCGGCATGGAAGCGCACTCTGATTTCATTGCTTCCCTCTCACGAGTCCCCGGTTTGCGTTGATCTCGCCTGCGGCACCGGCGACATCACGTTTCTGCTTGCCGGCAAATACCCGCGTGGTCGCATTGCCGGAGCGGACATCACCGAGCCGATGTTGGATATCGCCCGTCACCGCAATACTCATCCGAACGTCAGTTTCGTCAACCAGGATATGGGATCGCTGGACATCGCTCCCGAATCCGTGGACATCGTCACCGGTGGCTATGCCCTGCGGAATGCACCGGACCTCCGAACAACGATTGACGAAATCAGCCGCATTCTAAAACCCTGCGGTGTGGCGGCCTTTCTCGATTTCTCCAAACCCGTCGGAAAGATCCCACAGAAGATGGAATACTGGGCTCTGAAGACATGGACCGGACTGTGGGGTACGCTTCTGCACCGCAATCATGAAGTCTATAGCTACATAGCCGAAAGCCTTCAGCGCTTTCCCGACCGCTGTCACCTCCGGGATATTTTTCGGGACAAAGGGTTTTCTGTGATCGATTCCCGTCTCTTTTTTTGGGGCGTCAGCGAACTGCTAGTGGTCCAAAAACTGCGGCATGGCGAAGCGCCATGACCGATGCCTATCAGAATCGTATCGCCACCGCTGTGCCCCGGCTTCGATATGGCGCTACCGATCTCGAAGACATCTGCCGAATTCAACAACCGCGTACTTTACCATTGCAGAAGTAGAAGCTCGGAACAAAAACCGGGTCCCATGGCGGCAAGTAGACCCATCGCGCCCGGCTCAGGACGGCGGTGCTTTATTACATCTTCGAGCACAACCAGCACTGAAGCCGAAGAAAGATTTCCTACCTTACGCAGGCAATCCCAGGAGGCATCCAGCTGCCCATTGTGCAACCCGAGTGCTGTAGCGCAGGCCTCGAGCACCTTCGGTCCTCCGGTGTGTAGAACCCAGCTTTGAAGGTCGCTTCGCCGGTATCCGTTGTCCGCCAGAAACGCGTCCACGTCTCGCCCTAGGTTTTGCCGAATCAGATTCGGAACCTCGGTCGACAGCACGATGCGGAAGCCTTTCTCGGAAATATTCCAGCCCATCATTTCCTTTGTGCCGGGATAGAAAATCGACCGGGTCGCGAGAATTTTAGGCCCTGAAATCTCAAAGCCCGAAGACTCAAATTCCGCTCCTGTCACAATGACAGCAGCAGAGCCATCGGCGAAAAGGCCCGACGAGATCAGGTTCGCGACCGACAGATCTTCGCGCTGCAGGGTGAGCGAACAGAGCTCCACCGATACCAGAGCCGCCGCCTGCGAAGGGTAGGCGCGAACGTAATCTGCGGCGCGCGCAATTCCGGCGGCGCCTGCCACGCATCCCAGGCCAAAAATCGGAGTGCGGCGAATGTTGGCTGGAAGTCCCATACGATTGATCAGCAGAGCGTCGATGGACGGGCTTGCGATTCCGGTGACTGTCGTGAACAACAAGGCTCCCAAATCGTGTGGCTTCAGACCGGCATTGTGCAGTGCGAGGCAGAGCGCCTGCTCCCCCAATTCTTGTGCGACCTTGATCCAGATGTCATTGGCCTGACCCCAGGTCTTGATGTCCAGGTACTGCTCTGCGGGGATGGCGAGATAACGGCCATCCACGGTCACGTTGCGGTGCAGCCGTGCCAGCAACAGAGGATTCTTCAGTTGGTCTCCCCAATAGTCATGGAGGCGTTCCACAAGAAACTTCTGGGAGTAGTAATGCTTCGGGAATGCACTCGCCGCGCTTGCGATCCTCATGGCTTCTGAGTCCCTGAGGATGATATCGCACATTGATCGGATTTGATTGTCGGTATGTGATCCTGCAGGGGACTCCCCCTAAAGCTGTCTCTGCAACTTAGATCAAGCGCATCCCTGCGGTAAAGGCTCATCGCTGGCACCTCAGCCGGTCAATTATTGTTAAATCCTCATAACGCTCAGAATGCCTCCACATGGGGTTTTGACTCAAATCGCCTGCTTTGGCCAGCCAATCGTAGAACTAGTTGAAATTCGGGGTAAAGTATTCGGCGTGGAGCACGCAATCAAGTATTTCAGCTTTTGGATGTTCCTCATACCGATATGCTTCTCTTGACTCATAAAGGCGCTCCTTTTCGGTAAGTGTGGTTTTGCAACGACTCACAACCTACCGAAAAAGTGGGCGCCTTTTTATATTGCGTGCTCTCGCCATCCTCTGTCCCAAAAGTGATGAGGGGCATCAGAACTCGGTATTGAGCCGCATGATCCTCTGACTCCGATAATTTGCGACATTGGCCTGGACTTGGGCCGTCGTAAGTAACGTATCTTTGGCGTGATACACCCAGTCGATCTGTTCCACCCAGGTGCGGGGCGTCGACGAGTTGACGAGGCTGCCAGTGGGGAACCACTGATTAAAATCAATGGCCATGAGGGCAGTCGGGTAGTAAGTTGAGAACGACGCCACCAGCACGCCGTCCACGTAAAAGTGCGTGTTAACGCCATCGGCGTCGTCCACCACCAGTGTGTGCCAGCCGGCGTAAGAAGCCGCAATGTTGGTAGAAACGCGTTTGTGCGTCGTCTGCCAAAGCGTGAAGAAGAAGTGGGGCGTCAATGTCGACCCGAAGCCATTGGGCAGATATTCGAAGTCAATCTCGCCGTAGGGACGGCTTCTGTAAGGGCTGATAGTGAAGAATGTCTGATACAGCTGATCGCCGTCCGGCCCCGAGTCCGGGGCATCTTCGAACTTCACCCGGGCGGCGAAGGTCCCGTGCAGAAACTTGAATGGGGTCAGAATCTCTGTTTGGATGCTCGTGCTTGCGGTTCCGCTGGTTGTTGCGGCCATCTGCATCAATTCATTGCTTGAATCAGCGGGATCAGGGATAAACGTGATGTGAGTGGGATCCCAGGTTCCAATTCCAGGCCCGCCACCGCCCGACCTGGGTGACCAGCCAAAGTTGAGCAGGTTGGAATCAGTCGAGCTTGTATAGTTGAAGTCGTCGAAAAACACGCTAGTCTGACCGTTCGCTCTGCCAGCGAGCAGAACCGCCATCGTCAGGACCGCCGAGAAGAAGGTAAAAAAGCTGGTGCCGATTTTCCGTCTCATATCCCACTCCTTTTAGCCCCTTGCAAAGGATGCCACGTCAACACGTGAATGGTCTAGAGCCAAGTGCCGTCGGGGAATGTGTCAATGAGTTCTATAAAAAGGGATGTCAAGAAAAAAACTTCTGCCTCGACCGGAGTGGAGGTTTTTTCTCGAGATCCAGCCCACTGTAGTTTTCAGTTCTCTGGAGAAGTTTGGCTCGTTGTCGGTTCTCATGAGCTTCTCTGCTGATGATGACGATGCCGTCGAGTTTGAGAGAGCGGCAAGCGAAATGAGCGACTCAAAGGTCAACCATGGTTCTATCCGAGGCTCGTGGCCTAAGGCTATTTCTGGTTATCCGAGAGGGCATAACGTGAAATGGGTGACTCGGTGCCAAGCACGCGGGGCCGATCTCATTGACTGATACTCCTCTCGAACCGAGCATCTCCAGAACCCGACCACCACCAGAGAGAGTCCCAGGGATGGAAAGCCTTCTTCACCGGAGATGCTCAAGCTGCTTGCCGATGCAACTGTTTGGGATCGAAACTCACTCCTTTCTTCCACATCGTTAAGCTGATCGCGGCAATCTTGCGTGCCAGTGTCAGACGCGCCATGGTCGGCCGCATCCCCTTGTCCACCCGCGCCACATAAAAGTCGCGCAGAGGACCAGGACGGGTGCTGGCAGAGATGGCAGCACTTTTGAAAAGGCTCTTCAGGTCTTTATTGTGGTTGTCATTCAGACCGCGCACCGTGATGCGCTCGCGGTTGCGTTGCACTTTGCCTCGCACGTAGCGGTACTCACCGCTGTCATGAGTCTCGACCGCGAAACCGCTGTAGGCCCACAACTGCCGCTTGCTGCGGAAACGATGTGGCGTCTGCAGCAGCGCCACCAGCAAGGCGGCGCGAATCGGACCGATCGAAGGAATCTGGCGAAGTAACTTTCTCATATTCCGGGATTGATGCCTTATTGAGAGCTGAAAGCTTTAAAATCCCATTCTGGAGTGTATGCGAAACCAACTGCTAGCAATCGGTTTCCTCTTGCTTAGTCGGGCTGCGGTAGCCCAAGCCGCGCGACCACTCAACTTGATGCCAATACCCTCGAGCGTGCAACTCGGGGCGGGACACTTGCCGATCGGCCAGTCATTCTCGGTCGCAATTTCGAGCCATCGGGACGCGATAGTTGAGGCGGGAGTGCGAAGGTTTATCGCACAACTTTCTAAGCAAACCGGAATGTTGATTCCAGTCGCCTCGGAAAACAGAACTCCGATCCTCTCGGTGAATGTAGAACGCGGAAGTAATGTGGTGGAAAAGCTTGGCGAGGACGAGTCTTACCAGCTCCGCGTAACTACGTCAGGCGCGACGCTGTCGGCCCCTAACCCTCTAGGCATTCTGCATGGCTTGCAAACCTTTATTCAGTTAGTCAAAACCGGCGCAAATGGATTTTCCGTTCCCGCTGTGACGATCAATGACAAACCCCGCTTCGCTTGGCGCGGACTGTTGATAGATGTCGGTCGTCATTACATTCCCGTAGGCGTGCTCAAGCGCAACATTGATGGCATGGCTGCGGTGAAAATGAACGTACTGCATCTGCATTTGTCGGATGATCAGGGATTCCGTGTCGAGAGCAAACGCTACCCCAAGCTCCACGAAATGGGGTCGGACGGCCTGTATTACACACAAGCTGAGATTCGTGACCTCATCGGTTATGCGCGCGATCGTGGCATCCGTATCGTGCCCGAATTTGATATGCCGGCCCACAGCCTGTCTTGGTTTGTCGGCTATCCCGAATTGGCCAGCACTCCGGGTACGTACAAGGTCGATCCAGCGGCGGCCTACACCGTGATGGATCCGACAAAGGAGGGGACGTACAAATTCCTGGATAAGTTTATCGGGGAGATGGCCAAGCTTTTTCCTGACGCCTACTTTCATATTGGCGGAGACGAAGTCAACGGAAAGCCGTGGGACGACAATCCGAAAATCCAAGCCTTCATGCGTTCTCGCGGGATCAAGAATAACCAGGAGTTGCAAGCGTATTTCAATCAGCGTCTGGAAAAAATCTTGAAAAAACACCACAAGATTATGGTGGGATGGGACGAAATTTTACGCCCAGACCTGCCGAAGAATATTGTTGTTCAATCTTGGCGTGGGCAAGAATCGCTGGCTACAGCTGCCCAGCGGGGCTATGGCGGGATTCTTTCATTCGGCTACTATCTCGACCTGATGTGGCCGGCGTCGAAACATTACGCTGTTGAACCAATGTCAGGCACGGCTGCTACTCTGACCGCCGAACAGAAGAGTCGAATTCTCGGCGGAGAAGCCTGCATGTGGGGAGAGTGGATCAGCCCGGAAAACATTGATTCGCGTATATGGCCGCGCGCGGCGGCAATTGCGGAACGCCTGTGGTCTCCTCAAGACGTGCAGGACGTCTCCTCGATGTACGCGAGACTTGAGGAGGTTGGTTGGCGCCTTGAATGGCTGGGCCTTACGCATAGATCGCACGAAACACCGATGTTGCACCGCATGGCGGGAACCGACGACATCGAGGCATTGCGCACACTGGCTGCGGTCGTCGAGCCAGTGAAGGACTATGCGCGCTTCGAGGCCGTAAAGGGCCCCTGGGACTTCAGGGCTCCACTGAATCACTTGGTGGACGATGCCAGTCCGGAGAGCGAAACGGCAAGAAGGTTTCAAGATCTTGTGCGGCAGTACATTCAAAGCCGGTTTCAGGACCGGGAAGCGGAGACATCTATTCGCACATACCTTACAAATTGGCATGACAACGACCAAAAATTAGAGCCGATTCTGGAACGATCGTTCCTATTGCGCGAAGTTGCTCCCCTTTCCCAACAACTTTCGATGGTAGGAACAACTGGCTTGGTTGCGCTGGACTACCTGGACAAGTCTCAAGTACCGTCGCAAGAGTGGAGGACGCGACAACTCGCTGGGCTCGATGCTGCGAAGGCCCCAATAGCCGCACTGCTGCTCAGTGTGATCGAACCCGTGAGACAGTTGATTGAGGCTAGCGCAGGGCACTTTCAACCCCAGTAGTCTTGACGATTGCTGTTAAATACAACCTTCCCAAACCGGGTTTTGAGTGCTATCGCCTTCCATGAGAAGGCCGGTCGGAGTCAAGTGGGTAGCTGAGGGTGAACCGTGGGTAATCCCGGATTGTTTTTCTCGGAGGCTTCTCCTTACTGGCAGTGCGCTATGAACGACCCGGCGCTGGAGGTACCGGTCACATAACCGGCGTCGTTGATACCATTAACCGCCGTCGTTTCGCCGTGTGGCCCTAAGACGTTCTTGAACTTGCCATTCACGAAAAGAAACCCGCCGCCGACGCCGTTCGCGTCAATCCACGAACCAACGATGACTCCCGCAGAATTGATCTCGTTCAAAGAGGTTTGGAAGGCATTGGGATAACTGACTGTCTTGTAGACCCCATTCGCCAGCACGAACCCGTGGCTGGGATCTGCGGCAAAGGGTACAGCCTCAGAGCCCAACACATACCAGCCTACAACGATCCCTTTGTCGCTGATGCTGTTGGGATTTGTGTTGATTGCTCCCGGCGCCCCGATTGTGGTGAAACTGCCGTTGCTCCACATTTTGAATCCGGTCCACTCTGGGCCGAAATCGGCATCGTCATTGTATTGGTAAGTTCCCACCATTGTGTTCCACTTGTTGATCCCTGTGAGGATGGTCTGTGGGGCACCGGGATAATCTATCGTCGTCGCGCTGGAGCCGGAAACAATTAATCCATGATTGAAGTCGACGTCGCCCACGGTAACGCCAGAGGCATTGCGTTTGGAGAAATGCGTCTGAGTTGCATTCGGAAACTTGTAAGTCGTGACGCCTCCGTTTGAATAACGTACGAATCCGACGGTGCTGCCGCCGCTCAGCGTTCCTGTGCCGACAACCGTGTTCCAACGATTGATTCCTGAGGCCGAGAAGCTTTTGAAAAATGTCCAGTGATCGCAAGTTGCGTTTTGGGTATAGCCGAAAATCGAAGTGAAGAACAGGAATGCCGCGATCCGACTTAGGCGAGACTGCATGTTGCACCTCGGTTTCCCTGAGATGCTGATTCCATGTTGCGCGGCTACTAGGAAATCCGTTTTGCGGTGGTGGATCGGATTATTTCGAAGAATCGCTTGGTGTGTTTCTTCCGCCGGGTCATTGAAACTCAAGGCGATGTCACAATCGGCTTGGCGGTAACTGATGATAAATCCCCATAGCGCTCATTGACGTGGAAAAAGGCGAAGCAAAAGCACAAACTTACGCTATCGCCTGATTTCGCCAATAAGGCGGGACGGCGACTTGAACAAAGAAACTTGCGCGACACTCAATTGTTGGACTGGTATTACAGCATTCCTCACTGGCACACGGCTGTGTATCCCTTGAATGCTGAGGCAACACCCGTCGAATACCCGCCGGTGATCGTTCCAAGATTGTTGATACCACCGACAAAGCTTGAGGTTGCCCCTGGAACGCTGACTTTTTTAACCGCTCCATTCGCGAAATGAATGTTGTTAAGGATGTCGACGATGGTGCCCTGGTTATTGATGTCCACCGGCCACACGTTATTTCCGTAATAGAGTCTCTTGTACGTGCCGTTCTGATAAATGAAGCCATGCCAAGGGTCTTCGGTGCTGTTCATCTCAAATCCGCCAACAATCACGTCGTTGTCGTTAATACCAGTCACTGATGTCTGTACCGCTCCGGGGTACGCAATTTTGGTGAATTGTCCACCGCCGTACATGAAGCCAAACTCGTGTTTCGTATTCGGATCCTCCGCCACTCCTACCGTGACACTGCGACTGTTGAGTGCCGTCATCGAAGTGCTAAGCGCGTTTGGGTAGGTGACGATCAACCAATTTGTTGAACTGAGGATGAAGCCTTTGGCACCCGCACCGGGCGGCAGTATCGCAGAAGAAGTGGAGCCGAAGGCGCCCACCGACACGCCATTCTTATTGCGGCGATTAAGTACAGTCCACGCAGAATTAGGGAACGAATAGACCGTCGTGCCACCGCCGGAGTACCGTATAAGGCCCTTTACATTGCTACCAGTTTGGTTCTGAACCCACCCCACGACCGTGTTGAAATCATTTATGCCAAACGGGAACACCGTAGTGTAGCCAGTTGGCGGGTTGAAATACTTGAACGTACAAGATGCTTGGGTCTGAGCAAACCCTGAAAGCTCTGCTGCGAGAACCGCGCACATCATGGACAGACAAGAACGAAAGGAAAATCGGGGTCGTAAAACTATCTGACTCATGGGTTGCCTCATTGAGGAGTCAGATGGGGGTAAATTCAGAGGGGTTTGCTAACCTTAGCGACCATTAAGCAAAGCAGGGTAGTACGATTTAAATTTTCATCGCAAGATTTACGCATATCAGGAACACCAATTTCATTTACAGTATCCAGTTCACCCGGAGCCCAAAGTGAACCGTCAGCTTCAGTCTTCAGGTAAGCCGCTTTCTCGGCGGAAATTTATTGCACAAAGCACGGCCGCTACCGTCGGCCTCTCCATCGTTCCGCGCCGCGTGCTGGGTGGGCCGGGATACGTTTCTCCGAGCGACAAGATCAACACGGCATTTATTGGCGTGGGTGCGCAGGGTTTGCGCGTGATGCTGCACTTCCTGAGCGAGCCCGACGTGCAGGGCGTCGCTGTCTGCGATGTGACTCAGAGTGCCGCGAATTATCCGCAATGGGACACGCAAGAATTCTGCAAATCAGTTCGCAAGCTGCTCGGCGTCGATTCTGGTTGGGAGTGGCTGAGCCCCGACGAGCCGCTTCAGTTGAGCCATACGTTGCGGGTGACCAGCGGTGTGGCCGGGCGCGAACCCGCGCAGAAAGTCGTGAACGGGTATTACGCCGCCCAGCAGCGCTCGGGACAATATAAAGGATGTGCCGCATACGTTGACTTCCGCGAACTACTCGAGAAACAGAAAGACCTTGACGCAGTGGTCGTCTGCACGACCGATAATCTGCACGCAGCTGCATCTATTGCCGCGATGAAGAAGGGCAAGCACGTTTTCTGTCAAAAACCGCTGACTCACACGATCTATGAAGCTCGGCGCGTGGCGGAAGTGGCGAAGCAAACCGGAGTCGCCACGCAGATCGCCGTCGCCAACCAAGCTTCCGAAGACACGCGCCTGCTCTGTGAGTGGGTATGGGCGGGCGTGATCGGTCAGGTCCGGGAGGTACAGAACTGGTCGAGCCGCCCGTTCTGGCTGCAAGGCATCGATCGCCCGAAGGATCAGGATCCCGTGCCCGCTGGACTGAATTGGGACCTGTGGCTTGGCCCGGCGCCGGAACGCCCCTTCAACCATATTTATTTACCGTTTTCCTGGCGCGGATGGACCGACTTCGGCTGCGGCGCACTCGGCGACATGGGCTCCTACAGCTTCGACACCATCTTCCGCGTGTTGAAGCTCGAGGCCCCATCGGCGGTGGAAGCGAGCTCCAGCGATCGATACGCGGAAACTTATCCGTTGTCCTCGATCGTGCGCTACGAGTTCCCAGCCAGAGGCGACATGCCGCCCGTCAGGTTCAACTGGTACGACGGTGGCCTGATGCCGGCGCGTCCCGAGGAGCTGGCAGAAAATGTTTCCTTCCAGGGCGGAAACGAGAATGACGAGGGGCTGCTGTTCATCGGCGATCACGGCAAGATTTTCTGTGGATTCAACGGCGAGAATCCGCGACTGATTCCGGAAGAGAAGATGCGTAGCTTCGTGCCGCCGCCGAAGACGCTGCCTCGTTCTCTTGGCAACGAACGAGAGTGGCTCGATGCCTGCAAAGGCGGCAAGACCAAGCCTGGAGGAAATTTCGAATTCGAAGGCCTGGTCACCGAGACCCTGCTGCTGGGAAACGTAGCCAGTTGCACGGGAGAACGGCTGCACTGGGACCGCGAGAATCTAAAGGTGAGCTCCGCCGCCGGACAGAAGTTTGTGCAACCTGAACGGCGCAAAGGATGGGAGTTGTAACCGAACGATCAGACCGGAGGCGATCATGTCCGAAATTTCACGCAGAGGCTTCGTCAAAAGTACTGCAACCGCCGCTGCAGGATTCGTGCTGGCTACTGCATTCGAGCTTCACGCCAATCCACTCGGCCTTCCCATCGGGTGCCAGACCTGGCCGCTACGCGACATGATCGCTAAAGACTTCCCCGGCACGATTAAAGCCCTGGCACAGGCAGGATTCCAAACCGTAGAACTCTGCTCGCCCGTTGGTTACGCCGATTCCGGATTCGCCGGTCTTGCCAAATACAAAGGCAGCGAGCTCAAAAAGATTCTCAATGATGCCGGCGTTATTTGCTTCAGCGCACACTTCGGGATCGAGGAACTGCGCAAAGATCAGGACGACCGCATCGCCTGGGCGAAAGACATCGGCCTGACGCAAATGCTTGTGCCCAGCCTCAATGGCCCGAAGAATCCGACCCTCGACGATGTGAAGCGTTCGGCCGATGAATACAATAAGATGGGAGAAAAGGCCGAGCAGGCGGGTATTCAGCAGGGCCTTCACAACGAAGATTTCGAGCTCTCCAAAGTCGATGGCCAGCGCACCTACGACGTGCTCTTACGACTGCTTGATCCCAAGCTGGTGAAGTTCCAGTTCCAGGTCTCAACCATCGCCGACGGATACGACGCCGCACAATACTTCATGAAATATCCGGGCCGTTTCATCTCTATGCATGTGCAAGGCTGGGATTCGTACACCAGAAAGATTGTCGCAGTAGGGCAAGGTACGTTGGACTGGAAGAAAATTTTCACCGCCGCTAAAACTGGCGGTGTGAAAAACTACTTCGTGGAGATGGACCTGGAAAAGATGAGGGCGAGCATGCCGTTCTTACGCAAGTTGCAGGTGTGAAGGTGTTTGCTGTTATCTGATTTGCGGACTGTGGGTGCTGCGTGACGTGCAGGCTCTAAGACAGCGTCATCGCGGGTCATGCATCGGCGCGGAGGGCCTTACTTCGTGGCTGCGATTCAATGCGATGTACGCCAAAGCAGCAACCATGAGAGCCACGGCGATTATCAAGGCGACAGGTTTGCAACGGGGATTTGAAAGCATCAACGGTTGGATGCCGCGATGGGCCGTGCGCCAAAGGTCCTAAGGGCGAGATACAGGAAAATTCGGAAAGTAGCTCATCAGATGCCGAGCATCTCAATAGCAGTTCGGCCTTCTCCAGCAGGCCGAGTTCAAAGCCCCGCTGATGGCGCGGAGGTACGTGCGTGCCTGAATCGGCGGGGTTGTCTTTTTCAGGCCGCGCTTTCGCTGCCCGAATATTTGATTTTTTAACCGCTGCCCTTTTGCTTCCAGCAGACGGTTAATCTCGTGGCAAGTTCCATGAGTTTCAGCGGGTCCTGCTCAGTAGCGGCCTGTTCGCGCAGCTTCCGCCAGCGTTCGGCTGTAGGCCATATGATGTGCCGTGCGCGCTCGCACCAGGCCCGTTCGGGCCCGGATCACGGTCAGATCCGCTTGCGCTTTCACGCTGCGATGTTTCACCGGACACAGCAACTCGGGATCGATGCGCACCAGCCGGGCTAGAGTTTGCGCATCCAGGCGATCGTCCTTCTTTCGACTCTCTCCGATCAGCCGCACCTTGCGCGCGTGCGCCACGATCACCTCGTGTCCCAGTTTGCTCAATAACCGGCTCACCCACCGCGAGTGCGTCCCCGTCTCCAGCGCGATCCGACTGCGCGGCAGGGCGCCGAACACCTCGCGCAGGGCCTTGGGAGTTGTGCTCAGCCGTTGTTCCAGCAGGATGGCCCCGGATTCGTCCAGCATGCAGTACCAACTGGAACGATCACCTAGATCCAGTCCGACGGTTAACTTCTGCCCTGAGATTTTTCTGCTCGCCTTCGCCGCTGCGGTGCTAACCTTCTTCATTGCCGGTCTCTTTTATCTCTTGTGCTTAAAGCACGTCGATAACTTGGGAGCGTACAGCATCCCGTCCGGAGACCGGTCTTCTCATCCCATCTGATTACGTCAATCACTTCAAGATAGCCCACCATTCGGGGCGGGTCATGAAGTGAAAGTCGTCGTTTCGGCCCGCCGTCGCTCGACCAGTTTTCTCTGTCGCCAATCTTGGCCCATCCCAACGTCGCGTAACGACTGTTAGCGAAGGTCGTCAAGAATTTCGCGATGTGCCGGATGACGCGAGTGCTGCCGGAATGCGACGCAGCACAGCGGCGGTGATCCAACTCAGTGCTACTGTCAACGAAAAAACGATTGCCAGCTTGATGAATCCTGACAAGTGCGACTTGAGGAGCACGTATTGGAGCCAGCTCACGAATGCGTAGTGGACTAAGTATATGCCATACGCGTTGTCACGCAGGCTGTCGAAGATGCCCCATGACTTCTTCACGAATCTCACGAAGATCGCCAGCATGGCCACGCTTGTTGTGGCACACGTGATCGTAAATACCAAGTCAGCGGTGGCCTGCCACGGAACTGAGGCTACTTTCGCGGATGTCACAATCATGATGAAAAACGCACTCGACGCGAGAAAAACGACCCCGGCTGCAATTGACCAAAGGAGCCAGCGACGCGCTAGTTTCCCCCTCGAGGCCAGGATTCCGCGCTCGATTCCGTAAGCGCCGACGGCGATTCCTATTAGAAAGTAAACAAGGTAGTGAAGGAGCCTGCTGGTTTGGAAAGCAAATGGACCGAACTGGGTCCATGCGAGCGGATTGAACTGCATGGCCAGCGGAATATAAACGGCGGCCGAGATGCCAACCAAATATCCGAGGAAGCGAATGGGCTTGTTGGCAAGGCGTGCTAAAAAGCATCCCACAGCTTCAGCCCAGTTTCGCTTGGAGAAGTACAATGCCGCTGCAACGCAATCGAATGCCAGTAATAACCATACAAACCAAGCCGGACCTGCCGGCCATATACCGAGAGAAAGCCACTGATGTACGAATCCGCCTACGCCGCGCTGCCCTGTCTGCAAGTATGTTGGATAGTAGGCGAGGGGCGCGATGATCGCAGCGGCACCGAGGAATGGTATTCCGAGGCGCAGCGTGCGGTTACGCAAAAAGCCACCGATGCTTTTTCGTTGTAGGCTTCTCCATACAAACAAACCGGATATGAAGAACATCAGCGACATAAAGAAGGTGTCATTGAATCCCACGATGGTGTCAGCGCCACTCCATTTGTGCGAATCCACAATCGGGAACGCCTGCCACCACCGCAGTGGCGCTGCAAGCGATGGCGCCACTGGCGGAGCAAACGTCGCATAGGCAAGCGCTGCATGATGCGCTACCACCAGCACAGTGATGAATGCCCGCAAGTAGCCGATCGAAGTGTTGTACTCCGCCTCTGGCGCGCTGACCAGGTTCGGTCTCGGTTTTACTTCTGCAGCCGAAGGCATTGTTTGTGTCAGGCTCATAAGATCTCCTTATTCAGGCCGCTCTATGCGGTGTTGCGAACGGTTCAAAGCTCTTTCTGCGCCGCGTCGGGAGACACACGTATCGCAAAGGCGCGCTTGCGACCTTCGCTTACGTCACTTTTTGCAGCGCGGAAAGTTAAATAAAGTTACGCTTGCGAGACTGCAGGAACAGAGTTACTCCCAGGGTCAACACGATGATGGCGAACTCCACTCCAAGGATCTTGAACACTGCCGGAGTCCAGACTGCGACCGGGCCGCTCCACGTCTCATGCAGAGAGGGCACATGGCTGACGAGGAGATACCATACGAGCCAATAAGAAGAATTAACGACGGCCATCGCGGCCGTGCCCCACCCTTCCGATTCGGCTACGAGCGCCGTTCCGGTAATCAAGCAAAACCCGATCAAGGGAAAGTTCATTATGATCAACCCGGCTGGAATCGCACCGTTCGGCAGACTATGCCTGCCGAGAATCATGTAGAGGGCTGCGCCGAGCAAAGCCAGCCATGGAATCAGGAACATGCTAACGGTTGAAACGAGTTTCGCTGCTCCGTATCCTGCCGGCGAGACAGGCAGACTCATTACGAATGAAAGCGTCTGCTTCTTTCTCTCGTTCACGATGTTCTGCATGGGAAGAAGGCATGCGCAGAACACCATCGAAACGAAGAAGAAGACGGTGCCGACTACGACCGGCGTCTGGCCGCCGAACAAAAGGATTGCCAATGCAGCAGCCCCAGCAAGAATCGTAAGGACAATCATGCGGCGCTGGAGCCGCCAATCCTTCAAAATCAAATGAAGCATCACATTGGTTTTCACGCCTTCACCTCCTCGCGACTGTATTCCACGTTGGCAACAAAAATTTCTTCAAGCGTCATGTTTTCGACAGCATGTACGTGGGCGCCCGAGTTCTCGTACTCGTTCGGAAGGTGCGGCTCAAACGCGTTGGCAATTGCCACGGCCAAGCGGCCCGCTTTCTGGACCCCGATTACGCCCGGCAGTGCAGGCAGTGCAACTCCGTCGGGCACTTCCAGCCGCAATCGCCGCCAGCGGTCGAGATAAATCTCTTTGTCCATCGAGTCAATGATCCGGCCACGGTCGATAAATGTGATTTGATCCGAGATCTGCTCGACATCCTGGGTGTTGTGCGAAGAAAACAGGATGCTCCGTCCATCCTCGACCATCACAGCCGTCAGTTCGCGCAAGATTTCGTGTCGCGCCACCGGATCGAGACCCGTCGTTGGTTCGTCCAGCACCAGGAGCTTGGGCCGGCGCGCGAACACCAGCAGCAAAGTCGCTTTCACTCTCTGCCCGTGCGAAAGTCCCTTAACTTGCTGCTCCGCATTCAGCCCGAAGCGCTTCAACAACAGTTGCGCATACGCGTCATCCCACGACGCATAGATCGATTTCATAAAATGAATGTGCCAGCCCAGAGTCATCGAATCGTAGAGGCGCATGTCCTCAGAAGCGAAGCCAATGTCCCACTTCGCGTCGATCTGTCCCTCCGGCACGGGGTGCCCGAGCACGTTCACTTCACCGCGGTCTTGATGCACTAGTCCCATCAGGATGCGAATTGTGGTGGACTTACCCGCACCGTTCGGCCCGATCAATCCCATGATCGTTCCGCGTTGCAGCCGCAGCGCGATGTTCTGTAATTCGAAAAAGGGATACGACTTAGAGACTCCGTTGAGTTCAATCGCGTAGTCGGTCATACCGGTTCCTTCTCCTCGTCGGTGACGCGGTCGTAGATTGCTCGAATGCGCTTCTCCAGATTCTTCGGTGAAACCCCCATCATGGCGGCGCTTCGCACGGCTTGCTCCAAACGCTGCGCCAGTTCCTGCTCTCGAATGCGTGCGCCAACGTCGGCATCGGATGCGACAAAACAGCCCTTGCCCTGCCGTGTCACGATCACGCCCTCGCGTTCCAGTTCCAGATATGCGCGCTTCACAGTAATCACGCTCACACCGATATCGGCAGCCAACTGCCGAATTGACGGAATCGCCTGCCCCGTGACCCAGTCCCCGACTGCGATGCGCTGTTTCATCTGTTCCATGATCTGCAGGTACATCGGCCGCTTGTCTGTTTGGGAAATGACGAACATTTGTATATGCACAGTATACACAGCATGGCACGCTGTCAAGCGTTTTCTTTGCTGAACAAGAGAATTCCAAGGCAGATGAGAGTGCAACCATTTCCACGGTATTCCATCAAAAACTTCCGGAGAGAACAGAGCAACTCCGAAGGAGACCCAGATGAGACGCGCATTTCCAGGTATATGCATTGCAATCGTGTTAGCCCTGAGCGGACTAGCAGCGGCGAAGGATATTCAGCTCACTTCTGATCCTTCAGTACCCGCCGCAGCTGGAAAAGCTGCGCTGAACCACGACCGAAATGGGAACTTGCAACTCAAACTAGAGGTCAAGCACTTGGCCCCTCCAACAAGGCTGACTCCTCCCAAGCAGACTTATGTCGTGTGGATTCAGGGCAGAGGCAAGGAACCAGAAAATCACGGAGAACTCAAGGTCAACTCTGATCTAAACGGCAGCTTTGAGGGAACTAGCCCCTACCCGGTGTTTGAGGTTTTTATTACAGCGGAAGACAATCCGACTGCAACGTCGCCAACCGGACCGCCACTCTTGAAAGGCAGCGCACAAACGGAATGAAAATTATCGCTCTTAATTAAACCCGCGGATTAATAGGGTACAACAGCGAAAAGCATCGACAAACATAGGCGCCAGTGGTTTCGGAGGCGAAATGGGCCGACCGCGCATCTTGCTCGCAGACGATCACACTCTGGTCGCTGAAGGGCTCCGAAAACTTCTCGAATCCGAATTTGAGATCGTTGGCGTAGCTCCCGACGGCCGAGCTCTGTTAGCGGTTGCATTGCGCGAAAGACCTGACGTCATCATTCTCGATATTGGCATGCCGCTCTTAAACGGCATCGATGCCGGTCGCGAACTCAAAAGACTCGTCCCTCGCACCAAATTGATAGTTCTTACCATGAACGAGGATCCAGATATTGCGCGCGAGGCTCTTCGACAATGGGCGTCGGCCTACCTGGTGAAAACTTCGGCTGGAAGCGAATTGATAAGAGCGGTTCGCGAGGTCTTGAAGGGCAAATCTTATGCAACTCCACGGCTCGCTCAAAAGCTCATGGATGTGTTCGTGCGTGATCCACGGCTTGGCCGAACCAAAGAGCTGACGCCGCGGCAACGGGAAGTCTTGCACCTCCTTGCGGAAGGACGCACCATGAAAGAAATGGCGGCTTTGTTACACCTGACGCCCAGAACCGTTGCGTTTCACAAGTACCGCATTATGGACGAGTTTGGCCTGAAGACAAACTCAGACCTCGTGAGATTTGCCATCCGCCAGCATATCGTCTCGCTTCCGGCGATCAAATGAGTGATTTATCGCTTGTTTCAGCAGTCCGGCGCCTTTGGTCAGTTGTTGATAGATGCCGAAAAAGGCGAACGAAAAGCGCAAAGTTGCGATAATGCCTTCCATGAGAAGGCTGGTCGGAGTCAAGTGGGTTCTGTTGTTTTTTTCATTGGACAAGGTTTTTCTCCGGCCGAGTTAGCCACTGTCGCCATGCTTCCATCCGCACTCTGGTGAGCGATCTTCATTTCGCTCGGTGCAAGTTGGGCGTTCTCGTTTCAGCCGGTGCTGCCACCTGTTAGTCGACCTCTACTCCATCTCGGAAGATGAAGGTCGGGCCAGGCGATAGACGCAGTCACCGGAACTCGGCTTTGGGCTTTTGTCTTTTCTCTTCCTGGAACGGTTTTGTTTTTATGCCGCTGCGGCCATTGTCGTTGAGCTGCTGTTGTGCAGCGGTTCGTACACTTCTCCGCTCACCCACAGATGATGCAGCAACACCGCCAGCTTTCTCGCGGTCGCCACGATGGCTCGCTTCTTGCTGTTCCTCCCTCCACGTTCGGCCAGTTTCAGGCCCCAGCGCCTGAGATCACAGTCAGGACCGAACGGACCCAAGATGTGCTGTGCTCCTTGCACCAACAACGTCCTCAGATACGGATCGCCTTCCTTGCTGATGTGCATCTGTGGCTCGCTTTGCCCGGAGTTTCTTCGTCCGGGCTGCAGCCCCAGATAGCAGCCCACGTCGCGGGTCTTGCGAAAACGATACGGATCTTCCAGCGTCAGCAAAAAGGTCAGCGCGATCAGTGTGCCCACTCCCTTCACCTGCTTCAGCAGCGCCACCTGGGGATAGCTCTGTTGCGCCAACTTCTCGATGCGCTCGTTGTACTCACGAATCTGCTCGCTCAAGCACTCGAGTGCCACCAGTAACGGCTCCAGTGCGGCTTGCAACTCCGGACTGAGCCCCTCGGCTTTCTCCGGGTTCATGTTGCGCACGTTGCAGCCGCGCAAGCGTTCGCCGTAGCTCTTCGCCAGCCCGCGTGCGGCGTTCACTAGCGCCGTGCGCGCTCGCACCAGGCCCGCTCGTGCCCGGATCACAGTCAGATCCGCTTGCGCTTTCACGCTGCGATGTTTCACCGGACACAGCAACTCGGGATCGACGCGCGCCAGCCGCGCCAGAGTTTGCGCATCCAGCCGATCGTCTTTGCGCCGGCTCTCCCCGATCAGCCGCACGTTGCGCGCATGCGCCACGATCACTTCATGCCCGAGCTTACTCAGAAGCCGACTCACCCACGGCGAATGCGTCCCGGTTTCCAGCGCCATCCGACTGCGCGCCATCGCCCCGAACACCGTCCTCATCGCATTGGGGCTCGTGGAAACTTTGCTCTCTAGGAGGATTCGACCCGCTTCCTCCAGAACGCAGTAGTGACGGGAGCAATCGCCCAGATCCAAACCGATCGTCAACCTCTGGTTAGAAAAATCACTGCTCTGCTTCGCCGCTACGGTGCTAACCTTCTTCATTGCCGGTCTCCTTTATCTCTTGTGCTTAAAGCACGTCGATAACTTGGGAGCGTACAGCATCCCGTCGGAGACCGGCCTTCTCCCTCGAAAACCGCTTGGGGAAGCGGAGGATTAAGCAGCTTCAATCGGCTCTAGGGTTACCTTGTGCCCGAGTTGTTGGAGCCGCTTCACCAAGTACCGCTTTAGACCGTCGGAGTGGATGCGATCGAAGTAATTTCCGCCGAGATCGTCGTAGTCGCTGTGGTTCTTCTGCAAGTGATAGCCAATGACTATGAGGCTATGGGCCACCGCGATGATGGCTCTTTTCTTGCCGCGCCTCGCGGCCAAGCGTCTGAACTGCGAGGACAAGTAAGTGTTCTTAGTTCGCGCGGCAGCCCAGGCGCATTGACAAGCCATGCGGCACAACCATGGGCTCCCTTGACGAGTTGTACCGCGCAAACGCTTGCCCGCGCTTTCGTGATTGCCGGGGCATAGCGCGGCCCAACTGGCCAGATGCTCAGCTGTTGGAAACTGCCCCATGTTGTCACCTATTTCGGCTAGAAGAGCCCACGCTGCCACGCGATCGATCCCCGGTATCGTGTCCCAGCGAGCAACCGCTTGCCCCAGGTCCGGTCTTTGTCGGCCGATGTCCTCCATGCGTTCGTCGAGCAACGCAATTTCGTGTTCCACAAACTGTATTTGATCCAGTAACCGCCGCAGCAAAAAACGATGATGGGAACGGATCTTTCCTTCTAGAGCCAGTCTTAATTGTGGAGTCTTCACGCGCAAATGACCCAGGGCGAGAGAGGCGAGGTGCTCGGGATCATCCTCACCGCTGATGATGTCCTCCAGCATTGCCCGTCCACTCTTACCGAGAACGTTGGTCGCCACGCTCGCCAGTTTTACGTTGGCGTCTTCGAGCACCTTCTGAATTCGACTACTGATGCGCGAAGCTTCCTGAGACAGACTCGCCCGCATCCTTGTCAGGTCGCGTAGATCGCGGATGATTTCGCAGGGCACATAGCTGGGCCGCAGAAGACCGTACTGCAGCAACTGTGCAATCCATTCTGCATCCTTCTGGTCGGTCTTGCGACCCGGCACATTCTTGATGTGCTGCGCATTCGCCAAAACTACCGTGAACTGTCTCTCCAGAATGTTCCAAACTGGCTTCCAATAAACGCCGCTGGATTCCATCGCTATCTGAGTGACACCGAACTGCCGAAGCCATTCGGCAAGCTCGTGCAGATCTTGGGTCATCGCGCCAAATCGACGCTGGTGCTTCTGCACTCGTCCCGCTTCCCGCAGCAAAACGCAAGCAGAAATCGAGCTCTTATGTACATCCAAACCGCAACATCTCGGATGCAGCACGTCCATGATTACACCTCCATTGACGTGTGATCCAGGACGCGCCGATAGGGTGAATCTCCCTCGCGTGCTCTCCCCTCACGGAGAGGCTACAGTCCGTTGTGCCAAAGCGCGTCCCGGGTCAAACTCATCCGCGGGCTCTCAAGCACCAGTAAGGTCGAAAACCTCTGGACCACACGCCTCGGCACAGCATACTGCCAACGGCTCCCGTTTTCATTGATCGTTGTGGCGCTGTGCGCCGTGCAGAACTCATCCCATCTGTTTACGCCAATCTGAATGACACTAGGCGACAGAAAGGTCCTCGTGTGGGATTGTGACCTATTGCGCTGGGCTATTCGATGTTCTCGGCGATGGGAATGGAAATCCTCAACAGTGTCCCAGTCTGACTTGATCCAATGGTAATTGAGCCACCCAACTCGCGTACCCTTTCCCGCATTCCTGCAAGCCCCACGCCCGTTCCGGAACCGGACTCGACTGCACGCAGCTTATCCTGAGACATACCCCGCCCGTTGTCTTTGACTTCAAGCCAAACTTGCTCGGCATCCACATTCACTCGGACGTCCACTACTGATGCTCCCGAATGACGATGGACATTCGTGAGGGCTTCCTGCACAACCCGAAAAAGGGCGTTTTCTGTGTCTCTACGGAGTCGTCGAAGATCGGGCGGCACATCAAGATTCACCTTCAGCCCGCTGCGTTGCGCAAACCCGTCCACATACCATCGAACCGCCGAGCCAATGCCGACCTCATCAAGCAACGGTGGGTGAAGCAAATGCGAGATCGTGCGCGTTTCATTCAAGCACTGATCCGCGATCTGGAAGCATTCCGCGAGCAGTGCAGCTCTCTTTTCATTCGCCGCCCTGGAGAAGAGATCGAGATTGATTTTGAGGCCTGTTAGATACTGTCCCAGACTGTCGTGTAGCTCTCTTGCAATCCTGCGCCGCTCATCTGCTTCCAAGCTCAACATTCGACGACTGAGGCTTCGAGTGGCTACTTCGGCCCGGTGCCGGGCAGTGATGTCGGTATTGATTTCCAACCAACCCACGGCCTTGCCCTGATGATCCCGCAACGTGGTCCAACGGCTCGCAACCATAAGCGGCAACCCATCTCGACGCTTCTGGTGAAGTTCGCCTTCCCAGCTATCCAGCGCAAGAATCGCAGAGACATCAGTCGGGAATTCCGTGTGAAGCAACTCGTGAGTCGTTCTGCTGAAGGCTTCTTCCTTCCTCCAGCCATAGAGTCGCTCGGCACCCTTGCTCCAGTAGGTAATTCCGCCCTCGGCATTGCGGACGAGAATGGCATCATTTGCCAAGTCCAACAGCTTGGCCTGGTTCGCTAATTGTTCTGTCTTTTGTTCCAGTTCGCGGGTGCGTTCCTCGACGCGCTCTTGGAAGTCCTCTCTTTCGCTTATGACTGCCGCCAGGACAAGCCCGGTCAGTGCGGACACGGCAATGAATATCTGAAGGAGCACGGCGTTATGCAGTGGTGAGTGGTTTACAAATGGGCCGAATCCTCTTAACGTTCCCCATACGGCGACACTTGCCACCAGAAGGCTTGCAAGCGCCGCGCCCGCAACACGAAACCGGATCGCAGCCCAAACCACAAATGGAAAAACTACCAACGCTAATACATCGTCTCGCACTGCTGCCCACGGACCGAAGATTGCCGACGACACGCCCAGCACGGCCAAGCACACCAAGCAAAGCTCCAGCACTCGCCAGCCCCGGCAGAGTCGGAGCAAATCCCGACCATTCAGGACTAGAGGCGCGGCAATCACCACGCCCATCGCATCGCCCAGCCACCAGATACGCCAAGCTGAAGCGTATCCAGACCAAGCTCGTGTGTGGCTGAGTACGAGGGCGCTCACCCCAATGAAAGCTGCTATGTTGGTCGGCAACACCGCGCCGAACATCACCAGTCGCAGTACATCGCGCAGACGAGATAGCGGAATCTGGAATCCCGACAAGTGTTTCAAAAGATAGGCGGCAGCGACGGCACTGGAGGCGTTACCGACTCCCATGCCGACAGCCGCCAGCGCAGGAATTGCACTGAGATAGTTGACCAAGAATGCAGCGAAGGCAATAGCCGGGGCGATCCGGATGCCCCATAGAAGTAGCAGCCCTACCGCTACGCCCGCCGCAGGCCAAATCGGAGATACATTGGCGCTGGTGAATGGAACTGCAAGACCAAGCCTGCCTACTGCGAAGTACAGGGCGAACGCCAAGAGGAACTGCAAAGCGTAAGAAAAACCTGACTCGTATTGATTCTCGGGCTTCCACAAATCCCGAGCTTTTGCCTCCCATTCGAGCAATGACGGGCTTGAATATGGCAACGCGACAGGAAGCTCGGTCGTTTGGCGCGGCTCCTCTTCTGCTGTCTGTAGACGGATCGACAGAGACCAACTCCCAACGAAGCGATACGGGCAGCAGTATACGCCTTCGGATCTTCATGGCCGCGACTCACCCTATAGCTCCGGATGCGAGGTCCAGTATTCCATATATACGAATGTCGCCGGCAGATCTCCCGGCTGGTATTGCTTTCCCTTGGCGCTCAGGCCCCACGACCGGTTCATGTCGAGCGGCAGATTGTCTGCGATGCCGGCGGCTTCGATCCCGGGAACCGCGCGAATCCGCTGCAGCATGTCGCTCAAAACAGCCCCGCGACGTTCCGGTTTACTATCGTCAAAGTCAACCTTGATTGCCGCCGTGCGGCTGGGCTCGAATCCCAAATCCACATCCAACACGCGCAGAAAGCTGTGCAGTAACAATCCGGCGCCCACAAGCAACACGCACGCCAGAGCTAATTCAGAAATGACCAGCGCCGCGCGTAAGGTCTCGTGTTTCTTGCCTTCGCTTAACCCCTGCCCGCTGTCTTTCAATGCGTCCTGCAAATTACTGCCCGACATTTTGAGTCCCGGAGCAAGACCGAAAATAATCGCTGTCGCCATGGTGATGAGCAGCGTCCAAACCAACGCGCTTCCATTCACAGTCACACTGCTAAGCAAGGGAAGTGCAATCGAACCCTGATGCGCCAGATAAAAAGTAATTCCGTAAGCCAACCCCAAGCCGAGCAACGCTCCAATCGCGGACAGCAGTATACTTTCGGTAAGAAGCTGCCTTACCAACCGTCCACGCCCCGCTCCAAGTGCGCTGCGCATAGCAAATTCTTTGCTGCGAGCCGCCGCCCGCGCCAACATCAAGTTTGAAAGGTTGACGCAGACAATCAGCAGGATTAATCCGACTGCACACCACAGTACAAGTAACGACCGGCGCAATTTGCCGCTGACGTACTCCTTCAGAATCGATAACTTCCCGGTATAGTTGCCGCCCCAGTCAGGGTGTTTAAAGCTGAACAGTAGATGCGGGAATAGAAGATCGGATTCCGCCTGTGCCTGTCCGATGCTCACGCCAGGTTTAAGACGTCCGATCAGGGCAAGCGTATTTCCCCAATCTTCCATGTCGTCCAAAATTGCCGGGCCGTAAGTATCGACTTTCGAGCCGGGAGAGAAAACCGAACCAAAATCAAATGTCTCCGGCAGCACGCCAACGATCGTTACCGATCGGCCGTCGAAGTTCACGGCTTTGCCCACAATGTCTGGGTCCGCGCCAAACTGGCGTTTCCAAAATGCATAACTCAACAACGTCACTGGAGGGGCATTCCTCTGAGATTCTTCAGACCTGAATAGGCGGCCAAGTATTGGCTGTACACCGAGTGTCTGAAAGAAGTTCCCATTTACAAGAATCCCCGACAGCAGCAGCGGTTCCGCCCGGCCCATGAGCCGCGTGTTGTCGCTGGTCGAAAAAGCAAAATAGCCGGTCACATCCTGAAAGGAACGTTGTTGCGACAGAAATGCTTTATAGGCATCGGTCGAATAGGTTTGCGAAGAGAGGCCGCCTCTTCCTGGAACACCGGTGATCCACACCAATTGCTGCGGATCATGAAACGGCAATGGCTGCAACAAGATGGTATTGACGACGCTGAAAACCGCGATATTCGCGCCAATGCCAAGAGCGAGAATCAAGATGGCAATTGCCGCGAAGCCTGGATCGCGTCGCAGCGTGCGGAATGTGTAGCGCAGGTCTTGCAACAATATGTCGAGCGACTGAAACCCGCGTGCCTCACGATGCCGCTGCTTTGCCTGCTCCACTCCTCCAAACCTGATGAACGCTTGGCGGCGGGCCTCTTCGGTGGACATGCCGTGCTTCAGGTTATCCTCAATCGCAATCTCCAGGTGGGAGGCCATCTCCACGTCGAGTTCCCGATCTATCTGCGGGTGAGAAAACGAGGAACGCAGACGTTGAAGTATAAGTTTGACCCAGTTCATTTGTGTTCTCCCTGCATCGCCAGCACCCGGCCCATCACATCGGAAAGACGCTGCCAATACGCGGCGTCCTCTGCCAGTTGTTTACGGCCCTTTTTAGTAATCGAATAAAACTTGGCTTTTCGATTGTTTTCGGACATGCCCCACTCGGCGGAAATCCACTCGCGCTGTTGCAGGCGAACAAGGGATGCGTAGATAGTTCCCTGGTTTAACAGCACTTCATTGCCGCTGACTTGCTCAATGCGCCGTGCAATGCCATAACCGTGCTGTGGCCCCATTGAACCCAGGGTCTGGAGCACCATGAGATCCAAAGTGCCCTGTAGCAAATCAAGTTTGGATTTTGACATGAATCATTCCTGTGGTACTACCACAGAAGAATGCAATACATCCTGTGGAAATACAACAAGAGAGACGGGCTTATTGAGAAAAGGTCAACAACTATGCTTGAGTACCCATCGATGAATAGCGTGGGCGATGGCGTCCGGGAAATGCCCCTGATCCCCACTCCCCCAACTGAAGGTTTGCCCAGAAGAGCTCACAAGAAGGATTCGCCGTCTCAAGCCCACTTGGCGGATCGTCGGCAAACAGGAAGCTATTCGAGACTCCAACTGGTACGCTATCTCGTCAATTGGCGATAGATCTCTATTACACTCAAACTCCGGCGGCCGGGGCATTTTGAGTGAAATCAATCACAACACTGAGGCAAGGTACATCATTCGATGACCGTCTATCGTGGCCCCGCTGTCAGCTGCTTCACGTCCCCCACAAGAACGTTCATGCCCTCCTCGAAGTTCTGGCGAGCAGTCGCACTCCGGCTCGCGCCTTCAACTTGCCAACCATGTCACCAAAGTGTCGGCAGAATTCGCAAAAAGACCAGTGTGGCAGTGGCCAAAAATCAGGAGGGTGGAGGATGCTATGGTTCTGGATAGTCGGCAAACCAGAAAATATTTTCCATTGAGGAATATATTTGGTCCCGAAAAATCAGGCCGCACACACCTTCGCAGATATTCTTTGAGCATTTTGTATATGGGTTCGCGGTAGGCGGAGCAGGGAAGCGCTGGCTCGCAATTTTTAATGGCCTACGTTGCGCGGAATTGATCAACTGATTACGGGATCAGCGCCGGGTCTAATCCGCTGCGGGTAGGACAAAGCAAGTGGTCGGAACCCGCGTCCGTAAAGGCTCTCGCGAATTTTCGCTATGCTCCAAGCTGTTCTTGTGACGTCACCGTGACGAGAGGTCGTGGTCGAATGGCTTCGAGATAGTTCTGATTGGTTCTGGCAACGCCGTGAAAATCGTTCCTAAGAACCTTAGCACGTGAACTGAAGTGTCGATGTGGACGTTTTCGGCAGCATCGTTTATCGTGATCAGGCTCCCTCCGTTGACGAAGTGAAGTCGAACAAATGTCGCAGCCTGTTCCATGTTGCCTGACAATCATCTGGATCACGGCCCTGCTGTGGACATCAGCACTCTTGGCACAAGAACCAACTGCCGACCTGTTATTGATTCACGGACACATTCTGACGATGGACAGCAAGGATTCCGTCGTGGAAGCCATCGCAATCCGCGACGGCATCATTGTCAAGATCGGAAGCGATGCCGACATTCAAGCGTTTGTTGGGAGTCGCTCCCGTCCTCGGATCATCGACCTCAAAGGTCTTACCATTACCCCAGGCCTGATTGACACACACGCTCACATTGCTGAAGGAGGTGTCGCCGAACTTTACGATGTCAAGCTATCCGATGCCACATCGATTGCTGAGATTGTCGCCCGTGTAAAAGCTAAGGTCGCGCTAATGAAAGGTGGCGAATGGATCACTGGTTCAGGTTGGGACGAAGGCAAGCTTGCAGAACACCGCTACGTCACTGCTGCGGATATTGATGCTGTCTCCCGAACAACCCGGTTTGGCTTGTTCATACCACGGGCCATTACGGAGTGGCGAACTCGGTCGCTCTCAAAATGGCTTACATCACTCGCGCGACTCCCGATCCAGCGGCCGGAACAATTGATCGGAATGGTGACGGTGATCCCACTGGCGTGCTCAAGGAAGATGCTGCGATGAAGCCGGTCACCGGCCTCATCCCGCCAACGACCCCAGAGCAGATGCGGCAGGGCATTCTGCACATCCAAACAGTGCTGCACAGCGAAGGCATCACTGCGGTCAAAGACCCTGACATCACTCAGCTCCACTGGAATGCCTACAAGGCTCTCCTCCAACAGGGAGAACTCAAGGAACGTATTTGCGTTCTCTGGCACGCGGGTAGCACGCTCGAATCGGCACGACAAGCGCTCGCCGAGATCAACGCGGTCCCTCGCTTGCCGGCAACCCTCGGCAACGACCGCCTACTCTCGTGCGGCGCAAAAATCTATATGGACGGTTCTGGCGGTGCTCGTACCGGTTGGGTCTATGACGATTGGCTACGCGACGGAGCGAGGCCCGACGTTACGAGTTCAGGAGCGCATAATCGCGGCTATCCACAGGTTGATCCTGCGACCTACAGGGAAATGGTCCGGCTTTTTCATCAAAATGGGGTTCCTGTCGGTACTCACGCCGTCGGTGATCGTGCCATGGACTGGGTAATCGATACCTACGCGCAGGTTGAGCAGGAGCAACCTCGGCCGGGCCTGCGCCACAGCATTATCCATGCCAACCTTCCCACTCCGCACGCACTGGATGTCATGGACAAACTCCAAAAGTCTTACGACGCAGGCTATCCGGAAATGCAGCCAGAATTTTTATGGTGGATCGGCGACATCTATGCTGGCAACTATGGACCCGGGCGCGACCAACGTCTGGAACCATTTAAAAGCCTTCAGTCTCGAGGCCTTCTCTGGTCGGGTGGGTCCGATTTTCCGGTCACACCGATTTCTGCCCGTTATGGACTCTGGGCCTCTGTAGTTCGCGAAACTGCAAAGGGTACTTACGGACTACACCCATTTGGTGATGCCGAAGGCGTGGACATCCACACCGCACTCCGCAGCTACACTGCGTGGGGCTCACGGCAGATGTTCTTAGATAACAAGATCGGCACACTGGAAGTCGGGAAGAAGGCAGATATTGCGATTTGGGATCGCGACCTCAACAGCGTGAGTAGTGCGCAGATCAAAGATGTGAAGTGCGTCATGACAATCTTGGACGGGGAGATTGTGTATGCAGCCAGTGACGCGCCGATCGCAGCAACTCAATAAATGCCGAGGCAACCGCTAGCGGACAGCTCAACATGGCGCGTGTAAAGATCTGCGGCATTCGATCGTTGGCCGATATGCAAATCGCTGTGCAGCAAGGTGCCGATGCAATTGGTGTCCTGGTAGGACAACTCCATCCCTCTTCTGACTTCCTACCGCCCGAGTTGGCCGCAGAGATTTTTGCCAGCACCCCGCCCTTCGTGACCACTGTCCTCGTCACTCATATTGAAGACCCAGCTGCCGTACTTGCGCTCGCTGAGACCGTCCCCAGTCTGCGGTCCAGCTCCACAGTGATATGGAAATTACCCCGATTCGTTCGTTGCGACATACGCTGGCGCCCAGGAAGGTAATTGGCAAAGTCAGTGTAGAAGGTCCGAGCGCTCTCGATCGTGCTCGAGAGCTAGATCAGAAGGTTGATGCAATAGTCCTAGATTCGATCGATAGAACCACAGGCCAGGTCGGTGGGACTGGGACTACCCACGACTGGGGAATTTCAGCGGAAATTGTGAAGCAAGTTTCAATACCGGTAATCCTGGCTGGAGGCCTTACTCCAGCGAACGTACGCGATGCGATTGGCCGAGTTCAACCTTGGGCGGTCGACGTTAACTCTGGAGTTCGCAATACTGGCGGTTTCAAGGATCGGGATCTGATTCGCAAATTCATAGAAGCGAGCGCGAGGCGAAATTGAAACTGGGAAATAATCAAGAATCTGTGTCCTATACCGGGCACCGACTGTCAACTGGGAGGTGAAAGCATTGGACTGGAAGCAACATGGCGTGAAAATTATTCATCGGGGAGAGTTCTTATACGAATACACCCCAGACTCGAGGAATGACGCGAGCCGCAGCCATCACGCATGCGCGTACTGGGGCAACGAAGTTGTGGGCCGGTACCGTGGTGGTCGAGCCGCATGAAAAGACTTGTCCCCACCATCATGGCCATTTGGAAACTGTGATTTTCGTGGTTCGAGGTCGTGCGCGCATGCGTTGGGGTGATCGCTTAGAGTTTTGCGATGAAGCCGGACCAGGAGATTTCATTTATGTGCCGCCCTATGTACCACATCAGGAAATCAATGCCCGCTCGGATATGCCATGCGAGGCGGTGGTTGTGAGAAGCGGTCAAGACCCTGTTGTGGTGAATTTGAATATCGAGAGTCCTGAGCCGGTCAGCAACAACAGTGGTGAGAAGCCATTCCACCCTAATTCTTAAGGATCTCGCCGGATGCGTACTTGAACCGGGTTAGGGAGCGATCAGCAACTGGCGATGTGAAGTGGAAGTCCCCTCGGAAATATATTACCCCGCGAAGCGAAGCCCACCCATATTTCGCGAATAGGTTTTGAGCATTGGTCTAGGGGGTTGCCATAGTGAATTGAGGGCGTGCTGCGCGAATCGAATACTGATAATCTGTTTACTCCGTCCAGAGTGGTTATTATCTTGTGCGAACGTTCGGCTGTTTTGAATCGTAGGGTCCTGTTCACTGAGTCAGAACACGTAACCTGTGACGGGAACGTTGATTAGCGGAAAGTCTCTATCGTTTGTGTCGATTTTCAGTGAACCTTCAAGTTTTTCCAAGTCTGATTTGTTGAGGGTCAAGAGTTACGTCGATCCGATAGGTTGAACTTTGCTGATCTGCTGGATCCTGGGTAATCTCAATGCCTGGCACGTCAGATGTGAGTTTTGTGATCTTAAAGTTGCCGTTTCGCTTTTTCAAGAGGAACGTCTGTGTCAAGAACGAGCGACGCGCAGAGTTGTTTCGCACCAGGTCCGCAGAGACTCGGCCAAAGTCAATCGAATCCGGATTGGCGTAAAGGCCGGCCTTGACAAAGAGATGAACCGGAAGGGTCACTACCCCAATCTTGGGATTGTCGGTTGAGATCGATAATTCTTCATTGTACCGGCCTGGCAAAGTGTCCGGCTCAATTTTTGTCACCAGCTCATAAGTACGGCCGGGCTGAATGGTGATGAGCGAAGCTAGCACGAGCTTGCTATTCGGTTTTGAGAGCGTGACGGTCATTGGCTCCAACTCATTTTCACGATCGTCAAGCGCCGCTCGTTGTTCTCCGCCTGAAAAGCGCTGAGAAAGACCGCGGGAAACGGACGAATTTCAAGCGGCGGTTTGACCACTCCCTTCAGCATTAGCGGCATCGCAGCGCGAGACTCGTCCGCAAAATGGACGACCCCTTGACCTTCGATTTCGCCGGCTAAGTGAGACGTATCCCACTCTACGGTGACGCCGCCTTCGGCATTGGGATTAACGACTGGCTTAAACCTGGCCTTCATTCCAGGCATTGAAAGTTCGACATCCTTGATCGTTAGAGGAGTTGGGGTGTTATTCGCAATCGGAAAGAGGTGGACAATTTTTGTTCCCTGTTTTTCGGTCCCGAAATCATAGCTGTTCGCCTGCGGGCTTGCAGGCTCAGCGAACGAAAGAGGACAAGCGAGTAGCAATGCAAGAGCACTGTGAAGGCGAATCATGTGATTTCGATTTATGGAAGAGAGGGCCAAACGCCGCGTCGGCCCTCCTCGCGCTTTGTTCGAGTTAGAGTTGATAAAATCGCAATTGCAAGAGTCGCAGACCGCTGTTGGCATATTGCCAGAAGAAGTCCTGGAGTCCTCCCGCGAATAGTGCGACGCGCTGATACGTCAATCCACCATCGAAACTGACTACGATCGATGTTAGCTGATTAGTGACATCCGTAAAGGTTTGTTTGCCTTTGCCGCGAACCAGCATGACATTCTCGGTTGAGCAGACGACTTCCGAGGTCGTGGGATCGGTGGCACAAGTAGTTATCGTCGCTGAGCCGCCGGGCTTCCCAAGTGCGCGGGCCCAAACTTCATACGAGGCCGAGACTGTACCCGCCACACAGGTTATATCTGCCGGTACATTGGTATTGCAGGGCAACTGAAACACTGCGCCCTGCCCCTTGATCTGGTTTCCAGCGCAGTCATATGCGGCATCGAATGCATTGCCGTCACAGACCGTAAATCGCCCTGGGTTAGATAAATATTGCTGGTGACGGTGGATTTGTTACCCAGCGCGACAAAAATCGTGTGTCGGTCGGAACCCGTCAGAGGGCTGCTCTTTGGATTCTCGACTCCAATGATGTTCAGATTGTAATGGGTGCTATTTGCTCCATTTCCGGTTCGCGAATAGCCTGGCAGCGTCTACGCAACCAGCAATAGCACGCAAAGAATAGCACGTGGCATTTGTCACCTCAGTTGTAGGATTCACGACTTGCCGGTCAAATCGGGTGAGGGTCCGTGTGTCTCCACCCTTAAAAAGTGGCGTGAGGTAACTCTAGACCGGTTTCCCATTGCCAACCATGTCACCAAAGTGTCGGCAGAATTCGAAAAAGACCAGTGTGGCAGTGGCCAAAAATCAGGAGGGTGGAGGATGCTATGGTTCTGGATAGTCGGCAAACCAAAAACTATTTTCCATTGTAGGAATTAATATTTGGTTCCAAAAAATCAGGCCGCAACCATATTCGCGAACTATTTTTTGAGCATTGTGGAATATGGTTGCGGTCTACAAGTAGGAACATTGCGCCATGATCCCAATGATTGGCTCAAGTTGACCAGCTGATTAGACGTATACCTCCCCTTCACCAGTGATAGACTCAACGTCGATGCAAGACCTTTCAATGCATCACCTTCCGATCGGCACCCTGCTCCGCCCCCAGACACATGGGGACCCCTCATTCTTTTTCAGCGCGGACCAGGTCAACTTTTTCCATGAACGAGGATACGTCAGCGGGCTTCGAGTCCTCACGGATGAGCAGGTCAAACACTGCGCAACGAATTAGGTGATCTGGCCGATCCCAAGCATCCGGGACATGAGCTTTTTTATGAATATCACTCGAACGAGTCGACAAATCCAGATCACATCTTGTTCCATGCGTTAGGCGCGTGGCGGATCACGCCAGGTTTCCATGATCTGTTGTGGAACCCGGCATTCACGATTCCAGGGTCACAGTTGCTCGGCGGACCTGTGCGGTTTTGGCATGACCAGCTTTTCTGTAAGCCAGCGCATCACGGAAGCGCCGTCGCCTGGCATCAAGACTATTCATATTGGACTCGTACGCAACCGCTTGCGCATCTTGCGTGCTGGATCGGCCTCGACTACTTAACCCGCGAGAATGGATGCCTGCAGTACATTCCCGGGAGCCATCGTTGGCCCGATCAGCCGATAACGGGATTAGCAGGGAATATGGACGCGATCTACGCCGTCTTGAATCCTGAGCAGCGCCAGCAGTTTGACGCTGCGGTTGCGGTGGAGCTCAAAAAAGGTGAAGCGTCATTTCATCATCCGCGTATGGTGCACGGGTCATTTGCCAATCATTCCGCCCGGGCCCGCCGGGCCACAGTAGTCAATGTGATGCGCGATGGTGTGCGCTCTGCCACAAACGAGCCGCTGCTTCAAGGCGTACCTGTAATTCCATCGGGAGAAAAGATCGAGGGCCAGTTTTTCCCGTTGCTTCAAAGATCAGCGTAACGGCCGTCGCAGTCGCACCATTGCTGAGGGCGCTGACCCGCCAACACAACTCTGGCAGCACAACTCGCGTTCATCTGAGTGGATCAGTTTCGATCTGCCCGTGGCTCGAAGTAATAAGGCGTAATCGACGTGTTCACATAAATTCACCGCGCTGCCTCGATGGCGGCGATGTCGATCTTCTTCATCGCAATCATCGTGTCGAACGCACGCTTTGCCTCACGGGCACCAGCCGCTAGCGCATCGGTTAGCGCACGCGAGGTGATCTGCGTGGAAGAAACAAGTCCGATTGGCTTTTCCAACTGTATAGGCTATGCTCAGCCACTTGTGAGCCAGTACGATGCCGGGGAGGCATGATGAAAGGCTCAATGTGGTGACCTTGACCGCCGCAATAGTTGTTACCTCGTTTCGCCGTCGGCCAAGTTGGTGAGACGGAGATTACAAAATGGCAAGACGGCAAAAATGGGGCAGTGTCGCTCACGTATGACGATGGTTCTATTAATCAGTTCCGCGTAGCAGTGTCGATCATGGACAATTTCGGCCTACTCGTTATTTTTTCATCATCACAGGAAGAGATTCCAGGCTCGCGCTACCACGGCACATTCGTTGGCCGCCCGACGAAAGCGATCATCGCAGAAACAGCCAATATTCCTACAAATAAGGACAACTTCTTAACGTGATCCGCCCAGAATCGTCGGCGAGGCTTTCATGAATTCGCCGTCGTGCGTGACAGTGGTGGACTGTTGGCGGCGTGAAAGAAATGTTTCCTGCTATCGGTCGCCGCAGCTTCGCGTATCCCGCCCTGGTTTCCTTCAGGCGGAGATCGCCGCCGTCAGTGCGGGCAGGCCAATACGCCGCAACAGGTCTTGGAAACGTCGGATCGTCCCGCAAGCCGTCCATGCTCGGATCTATATGAAGATAGATAAGCCAGTGGGAGTGCTCTTCGTAGGATTTCTCCAAGTATTCGATCGCGCGGTCGTTTTCTCCCAAGCCGATGTGGATTCCGGCGAAGAAGTAAGGCGCGACATACTTTTGCTTTGCCAGTTTTGTCAGATCATCGAGCATCTGAATGCTTCCTTTGTCCTGCCAGCCGCGCCGAGAGTGTGCGCCAGTGCCGCGCGCATCAGAGGACTGCCGCCTGACAGCTTCACCCCCTTCTCACCCTCGGTGATGGCCAGTTCGTAGCAACCCGTTTTCCTGAGCAACAGGCCGAGAATCCAGTACGTGACGGGGTAGTTTGGGTCCAATTCGACAGTTCGCCGGAGTTGTTCGATGGCTTCGTCGTATCGGCGGGCATAGTAGAAGGCCCATCCGACCGCGACGTTGATAATGAGCGACAACGGATCGAGCTCCTGGCCGTTCTTCATCCTGGCCATGGCTTCTCCGTGTCTCCCCATGGTCATCACATACTCGGCGTACCAATGGTTAGCAGTTGGGTAGGTGGGACTCAGTTCGAGGCTGCGCTTGAATTCTGTCTGAGCCTCTTCCCACTGCCAATCGTGAAGCCACAACAGGGCCGCCAAAGACGTGTGGGCTTCGGCGAGATCCGGGTCGAGCCGCAGGGCGGTCATCGCCGCCGCTTTGCCTTTAGGGAATGCTTCCTTCGGCGGCAGATAGCTGTTCCATCCCAGGAGCACGTAGGAATCGGCCAAACCAGTGTAGGCGAGGGCGTAGCTGGGGTCTTTCTCGACCGCCTGCTGAAAGTACTCGATTGCCTTGTAGAACCCTTCTTCGGTCCACCTGTTCCAGTGATGACGGCCTTTTAGGTAAAGCCGGTATGCCTCGGCATTCTCCGTGTGGTGTCTTGTTAGCCGCTTCTTTTCTGCCCGGGTCAACTGTAACCGCAATTTCCCCGATATCTCGTTGGAAATTTCGTCTTGGACCACAAAGATGTCGCCAGGCTTGCGATCGTATTGCGCGCCCCACAGTTGAGAGCCCGTGGCTACATCGACCAATTCGGCCCCAATGCGCAAAGAGCCACCGCTCTGCATCATTCTTCCCGTGAGCACGGCGCGCACATTCAGCTCGCGACCGATGGCTTGAGGATCAATCTCCCGGCCCTTATACCGAAATACCGTGCTCTGCGCCATTACTCGCAGTTTGGGTATCGTCGCCAGGATATTGATCAGGCTCCCGGTGATCCCGTCACTGAGGTATTCGTGCTCAGGGTCGCCGCTAGCGTTTTCGAAAGGCAAAACTGCAAGCGAGTCAATGATCTTGGAGACTCGCTGCGGGCGGAGGCAGCCGTTTGCCCTGAGGAAGTCCGTGCCCTGCGCTTGCCGGTCGAGGATGAACGACTTGTGGTTGGTATCAGGGCCGATTCTGTTTCTTGTTCCGCGAGCCTCTGGCCCGACTCGGAGTCTCGCTTTAGCCGTTGCAGTTCAGCCCGCATGTCGGACGCGTGCTGATAACGCAGGTTGCTGTCCTTCTCCAAGGCTCTGTGGATCACCTCCTGGAGCGCCGGGGGGATGTTGGGATTGACTCGCATGGGAGCCACCGGATTGCGGTTGAGGATGGCTTCCGTGACGAGGCCCAAACTGTCTCCCTGAAAAGGCAACCTCCCCGTCGCCATCTCGTAGAGAACGATACCGAAGGAAAACAGATCCGTGCGACCGTCCAACTCCTTGGCCCGTACTTGCTCGGGAGACATGTAGGCCACGGTTCCCAGAGCCGTCCCCGGGCTGGTGAGGTGCTCTTCGGCGACATAGGCCAGAGATTGTGTCGGTTGCGCTGCAATCTGGCCCGCGAGGCTCTCGGGAAGGATACTTTTCGCCAAGCCAAAGTCGAGAATCTTGGTGTGTCCCCGCTTCGTGACGAAAATGTTGGCGGGTTTGATGTCGCGATGGATGATGCCTTCGCTGTGAGCAGCATCGAGCGCATCGGCGACTTCGATCGCAATCGCGACAATACGCTCGGTATCCAGGGTGCCGGCGGCGATCAGGTATTTCAGGGTTACGCCATCCAGGTACTCCATGGCGATGAACGCATGGCCTTCGTGGCTTCCAATTTCGTAGATGGTGCAGATATTCGGGTGATTGAGCGCAGATGCACGTCGTGCTTCGCGGCGAAAACGTTCCAGGGCTTGCGGGTCCTGGGCTGCGTTCTCCGGCAGAAACTTTAAAGCAACAAACCGGCCGAGCTCAGTGTCCTGGGCTTTGTAGACCACACCCATGCCGCCGCTTCCCAGTTCCTCCAGGACACGGTATCGGGAGATGGTTTGACCGGTAGCGAAGAGGGGTTGCGGCACACTTCATGCTAGGCCGGGGATACTTCATCTCATACTAGCGATGTTGACAGTTGCATTAGAAACCTGCGGATGTGCTCGCATCGATGCGCGAGCACGCTTTCAGTTTTTTCTCGGCGCCCTATTCATTCGAGCAACTGGGAAACATGATCCAGATTGCGACCGAGGCACCCTGTTGGGATGATGGAATCGAACTGCGGTCGTCGACAACGGAGTGGATCAGGTTACAGGTCCGTTGCCAGGTCAGAACCGCGGATCGCCTGCTTCAGTTCATGAACGAAATCTCTGATCTGCCTGACGGAGAACGGGAGCAGGTCGGCATGGCATTCCGCGAGATCTTGCTCAACGCGATGGAGCATGGCGGAGGCCTCGTTCCTCAGAACTACGTGGAAGTCGAGTATGTCCGGGCACGCCGCATGGTTTCCTGCCGTATCTTGGACCCGGGACCGGGATTCACGCTCGACGAGATTCCCCATGCAGCCGTTGCCAATCCTGATGACGATCCCGTCCGGCATGCCGCGGTCCGCGACAAACTTGGATTGCGCCCAGGCGGCTTCGGAATCTTGCTGGTGCAACAACTGGTGGATCAGGTCATCTATGGACAAGATGGAAACGAAATACTCCTGATCAAATACCTGAATATGCCGGAACCGAAGAGCGCCTGATGAGTGTAATCGCCTTCCATGTGAAGGCCGGTCGAAGTCAAGAGGATTCTTACCCGTCCTATTCTTGGACAAGGTCTTATCCTTCCGAGTTGCCGCTATTGCCACCCTTCCATCCGCACTCTTGATGAGTCATTATTAGCTCGGTGCAAGTTGGGTGTTCTCATTTCAGCCGGTGCTGCCACCTGTTTGGCGACCCGCTTCGATCGGTAAGATGGAAGTGGGCCAGGCCATAGACGCAGTCACCGAAACTCGGCTTTGGGCATCTTCGTACTTCCGTAACTAAGCTGCTGCCGACATCGTGAGATTAGTGTTGCGCAGCGGTTCGTAGACCTCTCCACTGACCCACAGTCGATGCAGAAGAACCGCCAACTTTCGTGCCGTCGCAATAACAGCGCGTTTCTTTCCCGCCTGCCGCTTTCACGCTCGGCCGTCCAGACCCCCATCGTCGCAGATCGCTATCGGCTCCAAACGGGCCGAGGATGTGGTGCGTCCCTGCACCAGCAGGGTTCGCAGGTGCGGATCGCCTTCTTTGCTGATGTGCATCTGCGGCTCGCTCTGCCCCGAGTTTCTACGCCCCGGTTGTAATCCGACGTAGCATCCGGCGTCGCGGCTCTTGCGGAAGCGGTGCGGATCTTCCAGCGTCAGCTGTAGGTCAGCGCGATCAACGTGCCTACGCCCTTGACCTGCTTCAACAGCGCCGTCTGTGGATAGCTCTGCCTTGCGATGAGTTCGATCTGCTGGTTGTACTCGAGTCTCGATTGGGATAAATCTCTATATCACGCAATATAAAAAGGCGCCCACTTTTGCGGTATGTTGTGAGTCGTTGGAACAGCACACTTACCGAAAAGGAGCGCCTTTATGAGTCAAGAGAAGTATATCGGAATGGATGTTCATCAAGCCACCATCTCGGTTGCAGTGATGGATACGCATGGCAAGGTGATCATGGAATGCCTGCTGGAAACCAAGGCAGCCACGATTGTGGAGTTTATTCAAGGACTGCGGGGAACTCTGGCGGTGACCTTCGAAGAGGGGACCTCGGCTGCCTGGTTACACGATCTGCTGAAGCCCCGCGTCAGCCGGCTGGTGGTCTGCGATCCGCGCAAGAATGCGCTGATGAAGGATGGCAACAAGAGTGATCGGGTGGATGCGCGCAAGCTGGCGGAGTTGTTACGCACCCACCAAGTCAAGCCGGTGTACCACGGAAAGCATGGAACACGCGCCTTAAAAGAGTTGGGGCGGAGCTATTTGACCATCACCAAAGATGTGACCCGCGTGATGAATCGGATCAAAGCGCTGTACCGGAGCTGGGCTCATTCAGGCAGAAAAAGGCGAATAGAAGGCGCAAAGTTGTGCTAACCCTGTTCTCGTCAACCGCACCGTTTCCGACTCCCGTTGCTCCCGTTCTTTTTGACAGTATTTGAGGCACCGAGCGTTCCTCTAAGCTTACTGCTTGTAAGAACCTTGGCCTCCATTTGTCAGAAGGGATGGAGCTTATGACAGAGATCGAGGAAAGGATTAGTGCGCACATTCCCTGCCACTGTGTAGTTCTTCCCGGTGAAAATACTTCGGTGAGTTTTTCCTTCAGAAAAAAGTGAGCCGCAATATCGACGGATAGGATGAGGTACGAAATGCGAGCGATTTTCTTAGCGTTGTTGCTGGCCGGGGTTGGGGCCGGAGCGCAAACGCAAGCTCCGCTCACGCAGAGCACGTATTTCAGTTACAGACTCCAGCATCTAAACCAAGCTCTGCAACCCACGTCTGCTCAGGAGGGCCAAATCAAGCAAGTGGTCCAACAAGAATCAGGAATCCTAAACGAGGTCGTATGTAATCTCGCATCCTCCCGCAAAGATCAACTGCAAAAATTCGACAACATTCTCCGACAGTCGGACGCTAGCCTGAAGCCGATACTCACGGCCGAGCAATACCAGAAGTTGCCACAGTTGCGCGAAAGCGAGATGCGTTATTTGAAGTCCGTGAAGCCTCCGAGTACCTGCACCGATGCGTACTGGACGCTAGGAGAGTAGTAAATTAAGTTCTGCCGCAATGTGGCAGCGTAAAACTCGGGGGTTAACTGTTGTTACCACGCGATTGCTTTCGCAGGGTCAATCGGCGTAATGCGATAGCGCCAACAATCGCTTACCCTCCATCATCCCGGAGCGAACAACGCTCAAATCCTGACGGTGATCCTCGACTGCTCCACGAAGCGCCCGGCCATCTGTTCCTAGGCCATGAGTCGGAAGACCTAGCATCGTTTTGGCAACTCGCTATGTTGAATGGCTGGGGCGGATACATTTTGACTCAGGCCGAGATGTAAATGCGTTCTTCAGTCACGATAAGTACATCGACTTCTTCGCTGTGCTCGATGGAAATCTTGAAGGGATTCGAAAAACTTCGGCACATTTGAGCGTCAGATCACCAAAAACGTTTGACCCTGCGTTTGTTGGCGTAACATCCCTATAGCACTCATGGAGGAGTGCTCGGCCTCCGATTCTGGGTCAGTGAGTGGTCCCTGATTTCACCAACTCGGTATGCGAATGCCAAGCCGTTGATGAGAACCATCAAATTCAGGTGTCCAGCGGGTGGTAATGTTGACAGTTCGGATCGCCCTCGGTTCAAGCTTTAATGTATGGGCTTAGGACTTGTCGGCAGTCGGGCCAGGCTCAAGCATCAGTGGTGAAGGGTCGACGTATGAAACCAACCTTTTTTTTCTTAATGATTATGTTGTTGCTCAACCCGGTGCTCGTTCGCGCCCAAAACGACTCCAAGGGCGATCAAAATAACGATCCGCGCAAGGAAATCGCCGTAACCGGCTGTCTGACCAAGAATTCTCTTAAGGAATTCGACCTTGTCGATGAAAAAGGAATTGACAACCTGCTGTATAGCGAGGTCGTTAACCTCGACAATATGTCGGACAGACTGTCACGCTTGTCGGGAAGCGTAGTGCAACGCCTAGCACCGACATGGGAGTTAAGAATCCGCAGCCTCATTTCTTGGTCAACAAAGTACAATCCGAATCTGGCCAGTGCAAAAAGTAGTTAGATGGTGAGCAAAGTTTCGCTCCGACACCACGCTCCTTTCATCCATCAAGCCGTCCAGCATTGCGGTACGGTTGTCCAACGATGATTGGCGACAAATCCTATAGCGCTCATTGACACCGAAAAAGGCGAATGAAAAGCGCAAAGTTGCGCAAACGCCTGATAACAACGTGCGATGCGAAGCTCTCTAGAATTCGGAGCCGTTTTTGCCTCACAGAATCTTATGGGAGCAAGCGCACATGAAGTGTTCGGGCCAGAGCACCGAGACTAACCACGACTCGTACTTCTTCCAGTTCTAGTTCCAGCAAGGTCCAAGTAGTGTGATGGAGTTGTGCGAAGGACTGTGCAACTCGAAGTCTATTTCCGCTCAGCATAGGCCTTGATGCGGTAGAACCAATGCGCCAGAGTCTAAATGCCACTGTGAACGCTGGGCGCAAAGAATTGTCGGCCACCAGATTTGGATCCCCAAACCTGCTTCGCGGAATTGAATAGAAAATTGAACAGATGAGGAGAGAAACATATGCAGCAGAGAAATCGGATTTGCTTAACGGCGTTAGTAATGCTTGCGGCCTGCGGTACGCTACCTGCGCAAGAGACGCAGGCCAACCATATGCCCGGGACAGATTTCTCCAAGTTTCACACTTACAAGTGGATCACGATCGAGGGAGGTGAGCACCCAAACCAGATCGTTGATGCGCAGATAAAGGAGGCGGTTGACTCACAGCTTGCAGGCAAGGGTCTCACGAAGACGGATGATGCCGCGGCCGATCTATATGTCGGTTATCAGATAGCCGTCGATCATGAGCAACAGTGGAACTCGTATGGGGGCGGTGGCTGGCGTTTTGGCGGAATGGAAACTGCGACCAGTTCGACGATAAATATAGGAACCCTCGCCCTCGACATGTATGACCAGGCCGGCAAGCAGCTGGTTTGGTCGGGGAAGTCCACCAAAACCCTAGACCCAGGCAAGAACCAAGAGAAGAATCAGAAGAACTTGGATAAGGCCATGGAGAAGTTATTGAAGGATTTTCCGCCCAAACAATAGGCCGCGTTAGAATGCCAACGCCGTCACCAAGAATTACTCCGTAATGGGGATGTACTTCTTCGGGTTGAAAATAGCGTCTCTTCAGTCGGAACCGTGGAGCTGGCCTCACTTGCAACTTCGCCATACGCGGGGGTATCAGTTGGGATCTCCGTTAGACGTCAAAACCCGGTCCAAGGGGATCGGGCCCAATCTCACCCAGAAAGGGGCAGTCGCTGGACGGAGGTGTCCTTCTGAAAACTGCCGCGCTCCGGTTTCAGCACGCTAGAGCCGACGCGCAACAGATCCGAGAGATTAGGAGCACAGCTCGGATTAAAAATTACTAAGGAAACAATGCTTATGAAAAAGACAATTAAGAATGTAATCATCGGTCTCACAGCATGGAGCACCCTGCTCATCGCAACTGCTGCGCAGCAGCCGAGCACGCCGGCGCCAAAAGCACAACCCAGCCTCATCCCTTCAGATAAAGCAACTCACCCTGTCCCGGCAGGCAACGCTCAGGGCAAAAGCCAGAAAAATTTCGTCGGTAAGGGAGCGCTCACCGTGACTACCGCGCAGCCGGTCGACTTCTGGCAAGAACAAGTCACGACTGCCGGGGGTGGCACGGTGACGAGCGATTTTCTATACGATCCCAACGTTGGTGTTGTCTATGGTTATCGAGAGGATGATCTCAAATGCTCGAACGGACAACCCGCTAGTGGAGAAATCTTGGAGGCGCTTTACACAGCAGACAATAAGTCTGGCAAACCACCTGGCTCTGGCTGGTACGCCGTCGAACTGGATGCCGGCAAATGCGCCGCAAAAGAATCGGGTATTTACGGATGCAAACTCGACGCCAGCGGTAATCCCATTGAGTGCGGAGCTGCGACGATCAACGGCCAGACGGGCGAGATCGACGTAGCCGCTGTGCAGTAGCGGCGAGGCAGAGCATTAAAGAACCGAACGGTCCTTCTCGAACCCGAAATGCTGACAGACGAAGAACGGGAACATCTGCTAGAAGAGGAAGCACAAGCCTGTCTCGCAGTGCACTGATACAAGTGTTAGCGGACGAGCTGCTCTCCCCGGAAGGATCAGCCAGAGGTTAGTCTTTAGTGTGTTCGGGCTGTCGTCTACATTGAGGGGAGGGAGCTCTTTCATGCCAGTTGCCGGCAAACTCGACGCCCGAGCCTCTTTGGAGTATTGGAAGCCGTGTTGCCAGAGAAGTCCGTATCCGCTACGTACTTACCTGCTCGTTCAGTGTCAGAATCTGTGTGCCCGCCTTGCCTCAATAGAATGGCAGATAGGCGGTCGAATTGCCGCCGGGAAAGACAGAGGCGCCTTGGTCATTGACCACATGCTCTATTCCGGAGTTTGCCGCCGTACCTAGGTGAAGAAGCAGGCTTGCTGCTTTCCCTCGTAGGCACGGCCCTGGGACTGATCACGCTCCGTTTCCCGCGTTGGTTTTCGTCGCTGGCCCTAGTCGTTTCGGGGTGGATGCTCGTCTGGTTTGTTCTTCTAGGTTCCACGTATTGAAGGCTGGGAGTTCGTCTCTTGGACGCTGGTTCTCGCGGCGGAATTTCTCCTCGATTTATGATAAATCTCGTAGCTGTTGAAAAACTCACCTTTCGCCTCAAACGGGCAAAATTTAGGGGATACAAAATGTCTTGCGATTCGAGAAGATCGCTTATATCGCATCGTGACGCAATTTCATTTTTGCGAATTTAGCGAGAAAGAGTTTTTCAACAGCCACTCTCTATAGCACTCACCGTCGGGGCGTGCGCCTCAGAATTGTTCTCCACACCCTGCACCGAGTTTTGAGCGAAATCGCGATGTGAAATATTACCCGGTAAGCATATCCACCCCTAAAGAGATCGGTCACGGCTTAGGATGATCCGCGCTATATGGGTGGCAGCACGGTTTTTGAGCCGGCGTGAACTCCATAATTTCGACGCGTGTCCCGTCTGGGTCGTAGGCATCCAAGCTGTCTTTGCCGTCGCGGCCGACTTCCGGGCCGTCGAATGTGCGCCGCGGATCGCACACCAGCACGCGCGTCACCTGGGGTTGCAGCATCGTACAGCCAAGCCGCCCAGGCCCCTTCTTCCCAGGTCACATGCAACTCGCCTCGCAGACCGTGAATGAACTGCAGAATGCTGCTGGCTTTGGTTTCGACAATCGATTCCATTACTAGCTTGCCATTGCTGCTGAGGACAGCGATTACTACCGCTTCCTTGTGCACGTCCATGCCGATATACTTAACGTCGCGACTCATTCAGTTGCGTCCTTGGGGGAAAGAACCTCGCGCTCAACGGAGTCTTTCCCCGAATGATCCCAAACCTTTGGACTCGCGTAATGAGCGCGTCGGTCGCGATGATGACTGTATTCTGCGTAACGTCATTTACCCTACCCGGCTAAAGACGTGGAGTTTGAAGCGGAGGGATTATGTGACTCCTGTTAAAATACGAAAAGCCGTGGGCAAACCGGGTACTGTCGTACTTGCCTCTCTGCTGGCCTCAGCCTGCCTCGCCCAGACATCAGCCGGACCGGCATCGCCACGGTTTGAAGACGTAACGAAGCAGGCGGGCATCACTGTCCTGCATCGTTCCAGCCCTGAAAAGCGCTACATCATCGAGTCCATGAGCGGGGGAGTCGGTTTCCTCGACTGCGACAACGATGGCAAACTCGACATCATCACTGTGAACGGTTCTTCAGTGGACCGATATCGTCAGAGTGGCGACCCCATGATCGCGCTTTATCGGCAGGAGGCCGGTCTGAAGTTTACCGACATTACTAGTGCCTCGGGCATTGGTCGCAAGGGGTGGGGCATGGGCGTGGCCGTCGCCGATTACGACAACGATGGTGTGCAGGATCTCTACCTAACGGGATATGGCGGCAACGTCTTGTACCGCGGCCTTGGCAACTGCAAATTCGAAGATGTCACAGAAAAGGCCGGTGTCCGTGTCGGCGGCTTCAGCACCGGCGCAGCATGGGGAGATTACGACCGTGATGGCTTCGTCGATCTCTTCGTGCCACGGTATGTGGTGGTCGACATCAATAAGCTCCCCGAATTCGGCAGTAACGAAAAGACCTGCCGCTTCCGCGGAATCCCCGTGCAGTGTGGCCCTTGGGGACTTCCCGGTGAATCCGATTTTCTGTTCCGCAATCGTGGCGACGGTACCTTTGTGGACGTTTCGAAAAAAACGGGCGTCGACGATCCCAATCATTATTACGGAATGCAGGGAATCTGGTCCGATTACGACAATGATGGCTGGCCAGACTTGTACGTGGCCAATGACGCGGGCCCTAATTACGTGTACCGCAATCGGCATGACGACACGTTTGAAGAGGTTGGCTTACTGTCGGGTGCGGCACTCAGCGGTGACGGGCAGGAGCAAGGCTCGATGGGCGTGGACTTCGGTGACTTCGATCATGACGGGCGGCTCGACCTATTCGTGACCAATTTCACAGATCAGCCCTCCACGTTGTATTGGAACCAGGGTGTGCAGGGATTCAGGGACGTGAGTTGGAACGCGGGCGTGGCCGAACTCACGTATCCGCTGGTGGGATGGGGAACGGCATTTGTTGACATGGACAATGATGGCTGGGAGGATTTGTTTGTCGCAAACGGTCACGTGTACCCGCAAATGGACTCGGTGAAAGGGAACGCGCCGTATCGCCAGTCACTGGTCATGTTCCAGAACGGCCGCGACCGGACCTTCAAAGATGTGACCGCGGCCTCCGGGCTGAGCACATTGCCTCCGGAGTCGCGGCGCGGTGCAGCATTCGGCGACGTGAACAACGACGGCAAGATTGATGTACTGATTCTGAACGTGGGCGGACCGCCCACATTGCTGCTCAACCGGACGGAAGCCCCCAACCATACGGTGTTGTTTCGGCTTGTCGGAGCCATGAGCAACAAGGCCGCGATCGGCGCGCGAGTTACCGTGACCGCCGAGAATCTTGTGCAGTTCGATGAAGTGCGCGGCGGTGCAAGCTATCTTTCCCAGAACGACATGCGTTTGCACTTCGGCCTTGGCCCGCAAACCATCATGAAAGCCGTAGAGATTTCCTGGCCGAACGGCAAAAAAGAGGTCTACCAGAACCTTAGCGCTGATTACGTCTACACCATTGTCGAGGGCGAGGGGATAAAACAGAAGGTACCACTTGAAGTAGAAAGCGAGAAGCGAGCTGCTCCGGCCGGCAAAAATCCAAAATAGATTGCAGGGCCTGCAAACTTCAGCGTGATTGCGAAACATCGCGTCCTCGATGCCGGTTTTTGAGCTCCTGGTAAAGCTTAATCTCACGCGCAGCGTCTGCACCTCGCGAGTCCCGCTGGTAAGCCATCGCCAGCTGGTAGTGAATGTAATCGCCATCGGGATTGAGCTTGATCCCGGTTTCCAGATTGGAAATCGCAGGCTTCACCTCTCCCCGCTCCAGTTGCAGCTTGGCGAGTTGGTAGTGTGCGTCCGCGTGGTTCGGATCGCTGCGAATAACCTCTTCCATAAGAGCGCGAGCTTCCTCTTTCCGTTGCAGCTGAATTAGCACGTAGGCCAGGTGATACTTGCTGGAGATGTCGGCAGGATTGAGCTTGAGCGCGCGGCGCAGTTCCTGCTCGGCTTCAGCCGGGCTACCCTGGCGGATCAAGGCTAAGCCAGTCAAGTAGTGAAGTTGGGCTCGGTTCGGATCGAGTGCCAGGGCTCTGCGGTATTCCTCCAGCGCAGTGCCGTGCTCGCCCTGGTCTGCGAAGGCCTGGCCCAACAGCATATGAACATCGGCAGAGTTTGGGTTCGCCGTCTCCAGCGACTTAAGGCGGCGCACACCTTCCGAATAGTCACCCGTTTTCACCAGCGAGACGGCATACACGTACTGAAGTCCTGGATCGTTGTCCACCTGACTTTCAATTGGCCGCAATGTTTCGAGCGCTTTCGGGTAATTCTGGAGCGTGAACAGGCTAAGGCCGAGCGCGGCCCTGACTCGCAGATCATCGGGGTGGATCACCAGCTCTCGGCTAAGCGGCTCGACTGCCTGGTCGAATTCGGCGGCGTAGAAGGCCGCCATTCCCCAATTACGAGGGAGCGTTTCGAGCGAGGGATTCCATTCCGCAGCTTTGTGGAAGTAATCCAGGGCAAGACTAAAGTCGTTGCGAGCAGCGGCGATCACGCCGAGGTTGTTGTACGAGTCACCGATCGCAGGCTTGAGCCGATTTATGAATGCCACAGCCTGCGTCCGCTGCTCCGGCGAGAGCCGGGAGTTTTGCGAATCGACATCGGGAGAAAAGTGCGATGCCTTTTCAAATAAATCCGCGGCGACGACGAAATCGCCAGTGCTCGCGCGGAATCTGGCAACGCTGGACAGAGCACCAGCAAGAAATGCCCTATACTCGACAGCGGCCTGCTCCTGATTGCCTGTCTGCTGATAGGATCGTGCGGCATCGTAGTGCTGCTGTAAGCGTTCTTGTGGGGAGGGCTCGTCCTTCGCTTGCGCCGACGGCGACGCCTTAGTTTGTGCGTTGGCGTGAATCACCAGAAGCAGGGCGAGGCACAAGCGAAGACATGTCCACGAAAAAGGCCGCCCTTCTCTCCGCGGCAAGTAAAGTCTGACGTCCTGTTGGCTCGAACTCTTCATCACTAAGTGGCCAGATCTGAATGCACTGAAAAAATAACGGATGGGGCCTGATGGTTAGTCAGGCCGCACCCGAGCTCCATTCCGTCGAAGCTGCAAGGTCAGAACGTGATCTTCAGCGCATACTGGATTTCACGCGGTCCTCGGGTTTTGGTGGATTGACCGAACTCAGAGTCGAGTGTGCCGACAATCGTGTTCACCGGCTGGCCGGCACACGGCGCCGCTGCTGTGCAGGCGTCAATGCTGTTCGACCAGATATTATTGAGGTTTGTCGAATCCGCGGAATTACCGAGGAACTGCACCTTATTAAACAGATTGAAGAATTCCATCCGGAACTGCGCGTTGACCTTCTCCGTCAATTGAAAGTTCTTGTATACGGAGAAGTCAGTGTTCGCAATTCCTGGCCCGAGACAATCACCGATTGGCGCATTGCCAAATCCACCCAACGAAATTCCATTCACCGTCCAGCGATTCGGGTTCAACCACTGGTGCGCGAATGCCGGATTAGGGGCACGACAGGGCTGGCCCGGCACGATGTTCGGGCGAACATTGTCCTGATTGGATCCGCTACCGGAGAAGCCGCCCGGCGCGCCTTCCGCATTTCGGCCGGTGTAGACAGTCAGCGAGGAGCCGGTGGAATAACTCAGGATAGTAGCCAACTCCCAGTTGCCGAATACGCTGCGAACCAAGGAATTCTGGCCCGCAAACCCCGGGGCCCGATACACGATATTGCCAGTGAAATTGTGAGGCCGGTTGATGTTTGTTGGACCATAGTTTAAACGAGGGTTGTTGGGATCAAGCAGCAGACTGGCTTGGCCAACATTTCCGCTGTTGGTGATATCAGTGTCCGCCAGCGATTTGGACCAGGTATATGCGAGCTGAGCATCGACCACTTTTAACGATCGAGTTCGGAACAGAGTCTGAAAGGCGTTATAGTTGGAGCTTCCACTCCAGTTCGCGCCGCCTATGAAGCCAAAACCACCGGCACCAAATGGCCTTAGGATGTTGTTTTCGGTCAGCGCGTAAGTGAGGCGCTGCGAGGTTGGAACCTCGTTCAGGTCCACAAACTGGAGCAGGTGAGTACCTCGGTTGCCAACGTATCCCAACTCCAGTTTGCTGTTGCGAAAAAGCTCGTGTTCCACGGTCAGATTCCACTGCCAGGTGTTGGGCAGGTTATCGTCAGTGCTGATGCCATAAGCGGGAGAGCCAGAAGCGGCAAGAGATCCAGGCACAGGCGCGACGTCGAGGGTCCGCGTACCTGACGCCGTCAAAGAAAAGGGCGAGTTCGCAGCCATGGTGAGGTAGTTATTCAAACGCTCGCGCTGGAAGAATTGGCCTGCGCCGGCGCGAATCGATGTCTTGCCGTCGCCGAAAACATCCCACGCAATGCCTACTCGCGGGGCGATCGCGTGATTGTTCTGCTCTTTCAGTGAGCGGTTCATCCCCGCTGTTCCACCGGCAAAACCAGCGGCCTGACAGAAGTTTGTACCCCCCGGAGGTATGAGGATGCCATTGCATGCGTCACCTCCAAGAGCAGGATTGTAAGAAGCAGGCACGAAACTGGCGATTTTGTCGTTGGCATCGTACGGTTGCCGCAAGAAAGACCAGCGGAAACCGTATTCGAGAGTTAGATTGCGCCTCAGCTTCCAGTTGTCGCCGACATAGAACTCGAAGTCATGCCAGCGAGTCAGCGCCCGCGGGTTGGTTTGTAGTTCATCGAAGCTCCACACCCTGCCTGCCCAGAGCGCATTGAATGGGCCGTTCCCGGTGTCCCCTGCGATCACGCCCGAGAACTGCGCATTCTCAAAAGAGGACGAGTTGGTCAGCTCGTTCTTTCGGTTATTGCTGGCCAGGAAACCAGCCTTGAATGTGTGATTACCAACTACCTTCGAAAAATCATCCCGCAGAACGTACAGCTCCTGATTGTTCGTCCATGGGGCGATTGTCTGCAGATCATCCGTGTCAGCACCAGGTCCGAGCCCACCAGAAAAAACGGGATAGCCAATTGTCCGTCCCGCAAACTTCTCCGAGAAGGGGAAGAACGGATTGAAGTTGGCGACGACGGCATCGTTCAACGCCGGATCTTCGCCCGCTCGAGTGATATTGATACGGTTGGCAGCGTAGGCGACTTGAAAATCATTTACCGCCGTGCTTCCAAACAGCTTAGTCAACTTGATGGTTGCCTGATATCCCGGCTGCTTCCAACTGCTCTCGACTGATGGATATAAGTCGTCGCCCCAAAATCCCAGCGTGCTCGGATATGGCTGCTCCCAATGGTCCTGGGTGTACCGGCCCATCAGGCTCCATGTGGGTGAGATTTTGTAATCAGCGCGTATATTTTCCTGACGCCAGTAAATGGGAGACGCAATCGACTGCGCCCAGTTCTGGCAGTTCACCGGATTGACCTGATTTGGTAGCGGGAATAAATTGACAATCGATTGACCCGCCGGGGAAATCTGCGGGACGGTAGATAAACGTGCACCCGTTGTAGGATCTGCAGGTGTGGGATCGCAGGCCTCGCCGGTCGCACTCAGCTCCGGCCGGAGAACACTGAAATCGCCCGTCCTTTCGGCCGCTGTAGGTACGGTTGCGGAGCGGACCAACCCGCGTATCTCGCGGTTCCATTCTTGCGACCAGAAGAAGAACAGTTTGTCCTTTAGGATCGGCCCACCGAGGTTGTAGCCGAAGTCATTGCGGCGCAGCTTGTCCTTTGGAAGCTGGTTCAGGTTGTTAAAGTAATTGCTGGCGTTCAGATAGTCATTGCGTCCGAAATAGAAGACGCCGCCATGCCAGTCATTCGTGCCGCCGCGCGTCACGATATTGACGATGGCGCCAGACGCTTGCCCATACTCCGGTCCGTAACTATTACGCAAGATCTTGAACTCGTCGATGGCGTCGATAGAAGGATAAACCAAAATAGTGCGATTGGATCCGACATCGTTGTTGCTGACGCCGTCAACGAGGAAAAGGTTGTGGGTGGTGCTATTGCCATTGACGGAGAAATCAACGCCGGCTTCGAGGCCTTTGTTTTTAGAATTAAAGTTTGCGGCAGGTGACACGCCGGGCATCAACTGCGTCAATTGAACGAAGCTGCGGCCGTTGAGCGGAAGCTCACGAACCTGATTTCCCTCGACTACATTGCCGACAGAGCCCGAAGTGGTTTCCACTTGCACGGTGTTACTTTCTACCTCGACCCTTTCTTCTACCTTGCCCACCTCAAGGACTGGATTCACTACCGCGGTGCTGGCCACGTGCAGTTCGACATCCTTGGTGACGAACTCCTTAAAATTCGCCTGCGTGGCGCGGACCTCGTACACTCCACCCTCCAACTCTGGCGCAACGAATTCACCCGTCTCGTTGGAAACAACCTTGCGAACCTCGCCGGTGGCGTTGTTCGTGATGGCCACAGTCGCGCCTACCACAGCAGCACCGCTGTTATCGGTGACCAACCCGCGAATGGTGCCGGTAGTCTTCTGTGCAAAGGCAGAGGCACCCAACAGCAAGGACAGCAGGAACATCACACTGCAGCATGCTTTGCGCCACCGTCCACTACCAACGTCGATTGATTGCGAGACTGGATCATCATTATTGATATTGGTTCTGGTCCCTCCGCCGCCAAAGGGAGGAACAGAAAAATAGAACAGAATTGTTTTCTCCATGGAATTACTCCTAATTGAAACCGATCAGCTTGGGGAAAATGAAGAGCTTGAGTGCGAGCGCACTAACTCTCAAATCTAGCGAAAAGGCGTTCCTCCACTAACACAGGAGGACGCAATTCAAAGCCAGCCGGTCAGGAGTTTCGTGATTGTTAAAGAATGCGGCGGATATTACTGAAATCGAGGAAAGCGTCTGATTCCAAGGAAGAATGCTCACTAGAATGGCAGGTTGATGTATGCGGTGCGTTACAGCGGTGGAATTCGGACCATCAACATAGGGGTGAATCAGAATGACAAAAAGAACCCCAATGATCGCCAACACCAATACGACTGTGGCTACCCGCCTCATTTAGAAAATAGTGGTACTGACGAAGATGGGTTGTCAACGCTAATCGAGAGTGGCGGGATTATGCTGCGATCTCGAGGCTCGCAGCCATGAGTGTCTCACCGCCTCAGAATACAGCATGTACTGTATCGAAACACTAACAATCTCCTGAAAGCTTTCGGGATTCGTGGCGTCGGCCATGAGGCCACCTTTACCAACAGGACAGGCCGCTATACGTGGAGCACCGGGCGCAGGTTTTGCTGGGAAGAGTGAGCTCTCTCCAGGCGATAACTGATGCAAAATCGCAATATCACACACTGACTCTGCGAAGGGGTTTTTAGCTTCAGCAATCTAGTTCAAGGTTTGATTTCAATCGGCGTGCCGACGAGCGATTTTCTATACGATCCCAACGTTGGTGTTGTCTATGGTTATCGAGAGGATGATCTCAAATGCTCGAACGGACAACCCGCTAGTGGAGAAATCTTGGAGGCGCTTTACACAGCAGACAATAAATCTGGCAAACCACCTGGCTCTGGCTGGTACGCCGTGGAACTGGATGCCGGCAAAATGCGCCGCAAAAGAATCGGGTATTTACGGATGCAAACTCGACGCCAGCGGTAATCCCATTGAGTGCGGGCCCTAGTCGTTTCGGGGTGGATGCTCGTCTGGTTTGTTCTTCTAGGTTCCACGTATTGAAGGCTGGGAGTTCGTCTCTTGGACGCTGGTTCTCGCGGCGGAATTTCTCCTCGATTTGTGATAAATATTACCCGGTAAGCATATCCACCCCTAAAGAGATCGGTCACGGCTTAGGATGATCCGCGCTATATGGGTGGCAGCACGGTTTTTGAGCCGGCGTGAACTCCATAATTTCGACGCGTGTCCCGTCTGGGTCGTAGGCATCCAAGCTGTCTTTGCCGTCGCGGCCGACTTCCGGGCCGTCGAATGTCTTCAAGCCGTTCAATCGAAGCTGGCTCGCAGCAGCGTGAACGTCTTTCACGCCCAAGGAGAAATGGTTTTGCACTCCGAGCTCCTTGTGGTCGGCGTTTGCAGGAATGTTGAGCATGTATTCGATCCAATCTGGGCCGTCGGGAACCTGCAGTTCGTACCAATCAGTGCCGTCATCTTTGAACCCGCCATACCAGTAAAGGCGAAACCCGAGGAGGTCAACGTAAAAACGATTCTCGGCGCTCATGTCTTTGACGACGAAACCTGCATGGATCAGGTGCGAACTGATCTGCTTCGGCGCAGCGGCGTATCCGATTCTAGGTGACGGCCTACGAACAAAAGAAATCAAATTTCCTTCCGGGTCATGAACTCGGAAGTATGGCGCACCATCAGGGCCTTTTCGAATAGCGCCGGGTAAGAGGCCATGCGCCAGAAGGTAGCGGCGCATTTCTGTCAGGTTATCAGTTGAGAACGCGATTTCTGCGAGCCAGCTCTTAATGGTCCGATTTTCTCTTTGGGCGGGTGTTGGTCGCAGCAGCAGGCGCTGGTTAGCCGGACCCACGAGAAAACACGTCCTCCCGGTGTAACGTGGACAGCCGATCGTCAATCCAAGGACTTCGGTGTAGAACCGGCGGGACTTGCTGAGGTGGCTGACATAGATACTCATGTGATCGATGCCGGTGATGTGCGGACGCTCCATCGGTTCCTGGGGAGGCGACGCAGACGTAGGGGATTGCAGCACGACGCACAACGCTAGAAGGATGGCTACCGACCTCAGGCTGTGCTTGACTCTCGATAAACAGTGCATATCTGCGGGATTTTATCGCAGATCGAAAGGGCCGAGACGCCGAAAAAGGCGAATGGAAGGCACAAACTTGCGCAAACGCCTGATCTATAAGAGGGGATGTCAAGGGCATTTTTCTCCCTCGACTGGAAGGAGAAAATATTTCCTTGCCTTCCAGCCCCTATGCGTGAGGGAAGGCGTTGGGTGGTGCCCCGCGGAACTTGCATGGTTCCATCTCGGTTGCATCCTTATTGAGTAGCGACGACGTTGATCGGTTTCTGGAGCTGGCAAGCCGCGGCGGTTGCTTGGTTGGCAACACATAGATCTATCTGAGGCTCGTGGCCTAGAGCTTTTTCGGGTTGTCCGAGAGGGTATAGGGATTACACGGAGGCTAAAGTGCCCGGTGGGCGCTTCACGCCTACAGGCGTTAAGGATACTCACTCTCGAACCCGAGCGTCTCAAGAACCGATCCGCCACTCTCCGAGGAAAAATCACCGGAGATGGAAAAGGCTCTTACCCGAGACGCTCAAGCGGCTTGCGAGTTCAGTTTGTTGATGTCGAAGTCCTCTCCCTTCTTCCACAGTGTCAGCGTAATAGCTGCAATCTTGCGTGCCAGGGTGAGGCGCACCATGGTCGGCTTGATGCCTTTGGCGAGCGAGCGCTGGTAAAACTCCTGGAACGGTCCGGGCTGCACACTGGCCCGGGTGGCCGCGCCTTTAAACAGGCCTTTCAGATCATGGTTGTAATCCTTGTTCAAGCCGCGAATCGTCGCCTGTTTTTTGCGCCGCCGTACTTGCCCTTTTACGTAGTGATATTCCCCGCTGTCGCGGGTTTCCAGCCCCAGTCCGCTATAGGTCCACAGTTGGCGCTTGCTGCGAAAACGATGTGGAGTCTGAATCAATGCCACCGCCAAAGCGGAACGAATCGGTCCCAAGGAGGGAATCTTCCGTAGCTTGGCAGTGATGGCATGTTCGCGACTCTCCGTCAGCAGTTCTCGCCGAGCTTGCTGGCGCAAGTGCTGCAGCATGTCCAATTGCTGATAGAGTTGCTCGGCTCGCCGGCGAGTTCCGGCTTCGGGGATTTTTTCCAGCCATTGGCTGCGATGTCGCGTATAGTAAACGTCCCGTCCGGCACAGGGGATCGCCCAACTGCGATAGAGAGCTTTCAGGCGATTCATGACCCGGGAAAGATCTTTAACGATGGTCAGATAACTTCGGGCTAGTTCGCGCAGCATGCGTACGCCGGTTTCGCCGTGGTACACGGGCTTGAGGTCCTTGAGGCGCAGCCGCTCGGCGAGTTTGCGAGCGTCGATCTTGTCACTCTTGTTGCCATGTTTGAGCAGTGGGATCTTGCGCGGATTGCACACCAGGACCTCAGTTACATGCGGCTTGAGTAAGTCGTAGAGCCAGGCTGCCCAGGTGCCTTCTTCGAAGGTTACGAATAGGCTGCCGCGCAGTCCAGCCAAGAACTCCAGAAGTGTAGAGGCTTTTGTTTCCAGAATGGATTCCATGATGACCTTGCCCTGGGAATCCACCACGGCTATTGAGATCGTTGCTTGATGAACATCCAGCCCAATATACTTTTCACCGCTCATTGAGGGTGCTCCTTTCGTAGGTGATCATCCCGAACGATGACAACCTACTCCAAAAGGGGCGCCCTCTTATAATGCGATTGCGACAGTTGACTTCCGGTTTGCTCGTCACTTGACCTGAGTGCGGATCGACACCAAACCACGCTATCTTCGGGCGTTAAAGATCAGTTACTTCTTCACTTCCTCGAAATCTCCCGGTTTCCAGGAGCCGTCGAATGCCGGTTGTTCCGGTCCGTAGATACGGAAGTAAACGAACCACCCTCTGCCAGGGATTGTCTTGATCCACTCGCCTTCTTTGCCTTTCGGCGTGTTTGGACCGAAATAGAGTTCCGTTGAGGAACCGGACTTGTCCTTGAGTTCAAATAGCGAGCGCAAGGCAGCTTTTCCCTGGTCTGTTTGCACCTGACTGCGCGTCTCAGCGTCGTATACCGTAACCGACCAAAAGAGTTTTCCGGGAACGGGCTGCGGTACGGAGAGTTTGTAGGTCTTGGCCCCTGCGAGAAACGCGCCTGTCTTGTCGCGCAAGCCCAACCAATAGAGCGAACCAGCGCCAGCATCACGACGAAACATGGCAGGCGAAGTGGCAACCGCCTGAAAGAACCATTTATCGCGAGCGTACGTGTCCGTGTAGTTCGGGGTTTCGAAGGACCCGTTCTCGAAACGCAGCCACGCCCACTCCCACCGCCGATCCTTCCAAACGACGCGATCGGGACGACGATCAGCGAAGGATTCCACGCGCATCTGGGCACAACCGCTTTTTGCCGCTTGTTCGAGAATGCGCTTCATCCGCGCATCCGGTGTGAACGGCTGGCCTTTGGCGATGCCCAGCGCGGCCAGTTCTCCGTCGTGCTCACGATAGCCATCGAAGGGAGGTTCGGAATTAACGATGTCGGAGAGCACCTACCAATACTGGAAATTGTCTTCCCACGCATGCGGCGTTGTATCCTGCGGCGTCGGTGTCATATCCACCCACGTTGGGTCGGTCCAACTTGACGATGGATTCAGCGGATGCACTTTGATCGTTCTCAAGCGCTCGATGGCCCCGGGACATCGCCATTGACAGGAAGCGTGCGCACGGCGGCGATCACGCGATCGGTAGTCGACGTTGCTGCGTGATAGTCAGTGGGAATCTCGCCTTTGTAGCCGGGCGGCAGCAACAAATGTTTTCCGCCTTTGCCCGCGTCTGGTCCGGGAATACCCATGTCCAGTATCCAGCGCTGATTCACATCCAACGCAGCGCCGATCAGCGGTCCTGACGGAAGTTCGACCACCATAGGACCAATACTCAAATCCAGGATGATGGCTCCGTAAGGCGTATCCGAATTGAGGGTGTAGCCGACGTGTCGCGGCTGAGTGTCCATCGAGCCGAACACTTTGTTGGGTTGCACACCCACCTGCATAGTGCCGCTGATAATGGCGAATCCGGATACCGTCGGATAGAAAATTCGGTACATCTGGATGGCGCGGTTCAGGTCCAGATCGTCATAGGTCTGCTGCACCGTCTCGGGTGTGGGAAAACCACCAGCGAATTTATCGTCGATCCTAGAAAGTGGAATGGGTTGCGCTGCCATGAGGATTCTCCCTGGCGTATTAACTCTGTAAAGTCACTGTCGCCGACGCTACCTTAGAATGGAATGACAGATCGCCACACTGTCAAAAGTAGCGGTAACGGTTTTGCCTTTTCCGTGGCAAAGCCGTAACCCGGGGAGCGATTGGGAAGGTCGTTTGCCCAAAAGCATTTAGGTTCTGATCAATTAATGAGTTGTCGGCAAACAGGAATTAAACCGCCAACTTGCTAGGCAAATCTTCTCGCTTGACGAAAAATCTCTATAGCACTCAAAACCCCCAATTAGTGACGCGGCGATCACACACAGAAGTACATGAATACATCTTTCGAGGGATTGTAAAGGGAAAGCGCGAGTGAAGAATGAAAAAGGCTTGAGTCTCCTCAGAGATTTTAGCCGCTTTGTTTCGCCGTCTGGTGCGTCGTCTCACGCCCGAGGGCGCTTTTTGTTCGTGGCCCAGTCACCCAAGCCGCGTTAGCGACTGGTTCCGACGCGCTCAAACTGGCGTAACATCTAGCACTCATTGACCCGTAGCGAGTGCCCGATTCTATGACGGGAGCTAGTTTGACATCGTATTCACAATTCCCCCGCTATAATGTCGCTGCCACTCTCCCCAGCCCTCCCCCAACAGGTCTGCAAGGAGACAGAGTCCAATGAGTATCCGATTTCCTTCACTTGTTGATGCGCCACATATTGATGCACCAGTCAAAAAGGAAACGCATTTCGCGAAAACCGATTGGAAATTGGTTAAGTCCAGGCTCGTGGATGCGGTGTTTGTTGGAATGATCTTGGTTTCAATACTGGGGCTCGCCTATGCCTGGCTGCGCTAAACCATGCGGAAGACAACGCTAGGTCACGACATCCCCGGGATGTCTCGATTGGGATAAATCTCTATATCACGCAATATAAAAAGGCGCCCACTTTTGCGGTATGTTGTGAGTCGTTGGAACAGCACACTTACCGAAAAGGAGCGCCTTTATGAGTCAAGAGAAGTATATCGGAATGGATGTTCATCAAGCCACCATCTCGGTTGCAGTGATGGATACGCATGGCAAGGTGATCATGGAATGCCTGCTGGAAACCAAGGCAGCCACGATTGTGGAGTTTATTCAAGGACTGCGGGGAACTCTGGCGGTGACCTTCGAAGAGGGGACCTCGGCTGCCTGGTTACACGATCTGCTGAAGCCCCGCGTCAGCCGGCTGGTGGTCTGCGATCCGCGCAAGAATGCGCTGATGAAGGATGGCAACAAGAGTGATCGGGTGGATGCGCGCAAGCTGGCGGAGTTGTTACGCACCCACCAAGTCAAGCCGGTGTACCACGGAAAGCATGGAACACGCGCCTTAAAAGAGTTGGGGCGGAGCTATTTGACCATCACCAAAGATGTGACCCGGGTGATGAATCGGATCAAAGCTATCTACCGAAGTTGGGCCATTCCCTGTGCGGGCACCAGCGTCTACGCTCCCCGTCATCGCGCCGAATGGCTGGCCAAGCTGGTGGAACCAGGAGTGCGGATTCGAGCTGAGCATTTATACCAGCAACTGGATAGTCTCGAACCCCTGCGTCTGGAAGCGCGCCGCCAGCTGGTACTGGAAAGTCGCAAGCATGTAGCGGTGAAATTGCTTCGCCAGATTCCTTCGATCGGTCCGATTCGGGCAGCTCTACTGGTGGCCCTGCTACAGACACCCCACCGTTTTCGCACCAAGCGGCAGCTTTGGGCGTACAGCGGTTTTGCGGTCGAGATTCACGATAGTGGTGAGTACCGCTCGGTGCGCGGCAAACTGCAACGCAACCGCGAGCGCATCACGGTGCGGGGTCTGAATGACAACCATAACAAAGATGTGAAGAATCTATTCAAAGTGCTGCCATATCTGCCAGCACACGCCCCGGGCCCTTGCACGATTTTTATCTGACTCGGGTTGACAGTGGGATGCGCCCGACCATGGCTCGTCTCACTCTGGCACGGAAGATTGCCGCCATCACCTTAACCATATGGAAGAAGGGAGTGAGTTTCGACCCCAAACAGTTGCAACGACAAGCAGCTTGAGCATCGGCTGGTGAAGAGCCTTCCATTCTGAGTGTTCACTCCGATAGTGGTCGGTCGGGTTCTCGAGATGCTCGGTTCGAGGGAAGTATTGATAACCAGAAATAGCTATAGGCCACGAGCCTCGAATAGAACCATGGTTGACTTTGAGTCGCCATTCGCTTGTCGCTTCTCGCAAACTCGACGGCGCCGCTAACTCACCTGAGAAGACTTATCAGAATGGCAAATCAAACTTCTCTAGCGAAGCGAAATCACAGTGGGCTGGATCTCGAGAAAACATCTCCCCTCCGGCTGTGGGCGGAGTTTTTTCTTGACATCCCTTTTAATAGAACTCATTGCCCCAACCCGGGCAAGCAGGTGGAATCTTTTTTGTGATTTTTATGCTTCCCGCCACCCTGGTGATGGCGCAGGAGCCTGCGGTGGCAACTGCCGGCTGCAGCCAATCCTGAGCACGAGCATTACGAAGAGAAACCGCCCATATCATGCGTATCGTTCTGGTTCCCAAGTTGCTGTACTGAAGGAAGTGGGCCGGTACGCGTCTTTAGGTGCGCCGGTTCATCGAGTGGCGCCGATGGTTCTCTGACCTATGGCCACAGCTTTTTTCCCGAACTGTGAAAGCCGTTTGCGCGATACATTGTTGTCCACAAGCTTCTGGACATTTTCTGAACACAAGGAGCAGCCATCATGTCAGGATCGACTGAATTGCAACGAAGCTTTGTTTCGCGTCGCGGCTTTTTTGGCTGGGCCAGTTCGGTGGCCGCGGCCCTGGGCATGGCGCCGCTGGTTATGTCCGCCAAAGGCCTTTCGTCTCAGACGACGTCGTCGCCAGCGGCAGCTTCGGATGGTGACGATTACTATGCGAAGCTTGGGGTTCCGACGATTATCAACGCGGCCGGTACTTATACCACGTTGACGGCTGCCTGCATGCCTCCGGAGGTTCTGGCGGCGGTGCACAACGCAGCGCTTCATCCGGTGCGCTTACACGAGCTGCAGCAGAAGGCAGGTGAGTACGTCGCGCGTCGCCTCAGGTGTGAGGGTGCGGTCGTGACGTCGGGAGCTTCAGGAGCGATCAGTCTGGCCACTGCCGCCTGCCTGCAGTATGCGAACAACATCAACGTTGTGGACATGCCTCAAGGGATCGACGGCAAGAAGAATCAGGTCATCGTGCAGCAGGCGCATCGTTATGAATATGACCGCGCCATGTATCTCTGCGGTGCGCGGGTGACTGAGGTCGTCACACTCGACAGCTACAAGCGCGCGTGCGACGCAGGCAATGCCGTAATGACAAATTTTTTCAACGCGGCGGAGGATGAAGACGGGATTGCTGGAAGCGCACAGATTGGCCGGGAAGAGTGGCTGCGAGTGGCGCACGACTACAAGATTCCGTGCCATCTGGATGCTGCAGCGGACATGCCTCCGATCTCGAATTTATGGAAGTACACCGGCATGGGTTTCGATCTCGTAGCGTTCTCCGGAGGCAAGGGAATGCGCGGTCCGCAAAACGCGGGCCTGCTGCTTGGACGGAAGGTCCTCACCGATCTGGCGCATGCGAACAATAATCCGGGCGACGGAATCGGCCGCGGCATGAAGGTGGCGAAGGAACAGATTGTCGGCATGGTGGCGGCGGTCGATTGGGTTCTCTCCCACACGGAAGAGTCGATGCAGGGTGACTACCGGAAGCGGGTCGATCTAATTGCCGGTGCCGTGACGGGCATCCCTTCGGTCCGGACCGAGACGGTGGTTCCCAGGATCGCGAACCATGTTCCTCATTTGCTCATACGCTTCGATCCGGCCGTCACGGGCGTCACCACTGGTCAGATCGTACAGACGTTGCGCACAGGGGCGCCTTCGATTGAACTGAATCCGAACACCGGGCAGAAGCCCAACCAAGGCATCTCGGCGGACGCAAACACGCTGGTGGTTGGAGTCTGGATGCTGCAGCCTGGTGAAGATGCGATCGTGGGTGATCGAATTCGCGCAGCCCTCACGAAAACAGGGTGATAGGCAATCCAGCCAAGTTTCTGTGCCTCCGATTACGCCTGGTGCGGCGCAGGTTGTGATCTCGAATCCGGACGGCAGCTCCTATAGCCTAGACAGTGTGTTCGCAGTGCAATAGTGTCCTAGCATTCTCCTCATAGCATTTACAGCAGCGGCGGACCAAAGTGCCGGGTGGATCTCTCCCCACACGCTCTTACGCTGGCGATCGGGAGAATTCTCGCCTACGCCAGCTACGGTACGCCCAGAGATCTGGCAACAGCTCCAGGGAGCCGTCTCCGAGTTGCAGCGCGATACATCCCGTCTGGCGGGCGGATTCTCGTGTGGAGCTCGCGAGGGTAGAGCAGGTAGAGAGGGTAGATCACCACACGCACGCGGGCGGGGAGTGTAAATGTATTTCATCCCACGGTCGAACTTCCGACGTAAATCCCCGATACGCTAGGTCAACGAGACCCTATTCGTTCCGAATTCGTAACAAAGTCGCAACTCGGCTCGTCGCATTCCTGTGCCGACTGGCGAAATGATGAACAGAATTTAAGGGGTCGACCACCGTGTGTCCTGAAATCTGTATACTAAGCATCTTTATGTTGCCGCGCCAGAAACGGGCCAAGAACCAGGGACACCGTGTCACTTTAAAATTCATTGCAGAGCATCTGGGACTTTCTCCGACCACCATTTCTATTGTTCTCAGCAATTCGCCGCTCGCGAGCACGATAGCGGCCCCCACCAAACTACGCATTTGGGAAGCCGTCGAAAAATTTCATTACCGCCCCAATCTTTTTGCCAGATCTCTGCAAAACAAACGGTCCTACAGCATCGCAGTGTTAGTTCCGGAGATCGGCGACGAATTCTCCTCCATGTTGATCAGCGGCATCGAGTCCAAATTGGGGGAAGCGAAGTTCAACTATTTTGTCGAGAGCCATCGCTTTGCACCAGTCCAAATTGAAAACTCTCCGGACACGCTGATGGATCGCATGGTGGAGGGCATGATTTTTATCAATACGCCGCTGAGGAAGTCAATGCCCGTTCCTGTTGTTGCGATATCGGATATCACGAGGGCGCCTGGTGTGAAGCGGATCGTGATTGATAATTCCGAAATCGCACGTATCGGTCTGGGACACCTGAAAGCCCTCGGCCATACTCGCGTGGCATTTTTCAAAGGCCCTGAACAGAACGGTGACACTGAAGCTAGGTGGGCGGCAATTTCGCGCGCTTCCCATGAATTGGGCTTGGTGGTAAGACCGGAACTCACCGTTACATTGGGAACTTACTTTTCGACGAATCAGATTTCGATGATGCAACGCGGCTACGATGGAGCAGCCACGCTTTTACACAATCGACAGCAATTCACTGCTGTGCTCGCGTTCAACGACAAATCGGCGATTGGCGCGATTCGCGCGATCCAAGATCAGGGCCTGCAAGTTCCAGACGATATTTCAGTGATCGGAGTAGATGACCTTGAGTTCTCCGCATATTTCTCGCCACGTCTCACCACTATTCGTCAACCTCTAATTTCGATGGGGGCGGCCGCTGCCTCGACCATACTCAGGGAAATTCACGGTGAAGACATGCCGGAAGAAACCGTTCTCCAACCGCAACTCGTAGTCAGGGAATCCACGGGCCCAGTTTCTACAAATCGATAACGAAGCCCCGTATTTTCGGCGAGCCTTACCTTTGGCAGGAAGTTAATCTCCCACACTGCCGTTATCGGAGTGAGTAATGCAGCTTCCTTGAATTATTTTCACAAAATACTTGACAAGCTGCAATCACCGGTGTCACAGTCTAAAACGTTTTAGAAGCGGATAAACGTTTGTGCGCGCGCCGACGCGAACTATTCGCGGATGGCGAAGACGCACATCTTCGGAGCTTCTCCCCGTGTCCCAGTCTTGGACGCGAGTGCAATACTTTTTGGAGGTTGGCCGTGAAATCACCGCATGCAAAGAGTTTTGGGCTGATTTTCAATAACCACGCCCTGCGCCTCATCACGATCCTCTTCTTCCTGTTATTAGCCGGGTCGTTTCAGGCGTTCGCGCAGGAAGCCACAATTTTGGGCACGGTAACTGACCCTTCGGGGGCGGCGGTGCCCAATGTTTCGGTCGTCATCACGAATACTGATACCGGGCAGGCAAGTCACTACACTACCAACGACGTTGGCCAGTACGTCGCGGCCGACCTTCACATCGGTCAATACAACGTTCAGGCGAAAGGTGCAAGCTTTAAGGTCGCGGAACAGAAGAGCATCGCGCTCCAGGTAGGTGATCGGCGTCGCGTCGATTTCCAACTTCAGGTTGGTAACGCGCAAGAGAGCATTACCGTGGAAGCGAGCGCCGTCCAGGTGCAATCCGACAGCGGCGAGATCAGTGACGTGATCAGCGGCCAACAGGTCACCCGACTTGCTGCTAATGGGCGTAGTGTTGCTGAGCTCGAGGCCATGGTCCCCGGCGCCTCCAGTGCTCAGGGAGACTTCCAGGTTCCCACATCGGCCGGTGGTGATTTCAACGTGAGCTTCAATGGACAACGAGTGGTTCACAATCTTTGGTTGGTTGATGGCGGCGAAGCTGCCGATCGCGGGGGCGGCGGTGGTGCTGACGTTCTGCCCTCAATGGACGCAATCGCCGAGTTCCGTACGCTGACGTCCAATTACAGCGCAGAATATGGATTGTCGTCAGCAGGCACGATCAGCATGGTCATCAAATCCGGCACCAAGAAGCTCCATGCTGAAGCTTTCTACTACGGCCGGAATGACGCGTTCGATGCGCGCAACTATTTCAATCCTGCTCCCAACAAAGTGCAAGAACTGCGTTTCAATGACTGGGGCTTCAACGTCGGCGGGCCGGTTGCATTCAAGCACACCGAAAATCCCAAGACGTTCTTCTTCTATAACATGGAGTGGCGCCGCTATGTCAAAGGCGGTCTGTTTAATGTGAACACGCCTTTAGCCAGTATTTACCCTGACGCAAACGGCCCGGGTACAGGCGTCGCCTTGCCGGCGACTGCTGCAAATGGAAACCCGATTGCCGTGGTGGCCCCATCCAACATCGCTGCTCTCGCTGCCGCAGGAGGGTGCGCTTCCTTTCCCGCACCTGGCAGTCCTTTCCCAGGCAATGTAATTCCCAGTTGTTTGGTTGACCCCAATGCTGCTGCTTTGCTGGGCGCAGGAATATTCCCCAAACCAAGCAATGCCTGGACTTTCATCGGTGGCGCTAATCAACCCACGACCGGGAAGGAAGAGATTGTTCGTGTGGATCACACGTTCACGGACAAGTTCTCCGTTTTTGGTCACTTCATCGCCGACCAGGCGATACAAACCTATGGAACTACTCAGTGGAGCGGAGACAACGTTCCGAGTATCGGCAACACCTTCAACAATCCTTCTTACAGTTACGTGATTCATGCGACGAATTTGATTCGTCCGAATTTGTTGAATGAAGTTGCGTTTAACTATAACGGCAACAGGATTCACATCCTGCCCCAGGGCGTCTTCCAAGCGCCCACTGGGTTCACTTTCAATCGCATCTTCACTGGAGACAACGTAGATAACCGCATTCCGGATATTCACTTGGCACAAGCGGTGGGATCTAACTACACCGTGAACTGGCTGCCCTGGAACAATACCGCTGATGACTACCAGGTTCGGGATGATCTTTCCTGGACTAGGGGATCTCATCAGTTCAAGTTCGGCGGTGGCTGGTCAATCTACAAGAAGGTTCAAGATTACTTTGCGGAAACGCAGGGTGGCTTCTCCTTCGATGGCTCGGCCACCAGTCCGGGGGCGGGTTGCAATTCTCAAACCACGAACTGCGGGTTCGACTACGCAGATTTCATTCTCGGCGATGCACAGCATTATGCCGAGAATGCTTACAAGGGAACAGGCTATTGGAATGCCATTTCCCCGCATGCCTATTTCCAGGATAACTGGCGCGCAACCCGTCGATTGACACTTAACCTCGGGCTGCGCTGGGATGGAATTCCGCACACTTACGAGGCCAATGGAAACCAGACGAACTTCTATCCCAACCTCTACGATCCCGCTAACCTGCCTCAATGGACAGACGCGAGCGATACTCAGATTGCATCCACTAGCCCTGGCTTGGGTGCAAGTCCGATCGCGTCGCTACAGGGTTATCAGTTCTACCTGAACGGAATGGGGTTCTCGGGTAAGAACGGAGTTCCCAAAGGTCTCGGCAAAGATAGCTGGTTGAACTTCGGACCACGCCTCGGCTTTGCGTATGACCTTTTCGGCTCTGGCAAAACGATTGTTCGTGGCGGCTACGGCCTTATGTATGAGCGCATTCAGGGCAACGATATGTATAACGGCGCCACCAATCCTCCGTTCGGATACTCTCTGGGCACAACGAATGTGCTTCTCTCCAACCCTCATAATACTTGGGCGGGGGGAACCGTCACTGTTCCGATCGTGCCGGCAGGCGTCGTCGGTATCAGCGGCTATTACCCGACGCCCCGCGTATCTCAATACAGTGCAGGCGTTCAGCAACAGATTGCGGCCAATGCTGTCCTTTCTGTCTCTTATGTCGGCAGCGTTGACAGACATCAGAGCTACTGGCAAGAACTCGACCTGCCGCCTCAAGGCCTGCTACCTTGCTTGCAGCAGTCCTCGAATTGCAGTGGCACTCAACCGGCATTCAATGGAGCCATCCCCTACCAGGGCTACACCTCCATCAAACAGGCTTTCAACGGCGGCAACTCGCATTACAATTCGCTGCAAACCGAGCTGCGGGGTAGGGTTACACGTGACCTTCAGCTGCAGGTTGCCTATACTCTCTCACGGTCGATTGACCCGACGACTGGCAACGGTGGAAACGGTTTTGACCTGAATTACGTCACCAATCCGTATTTGGGTTGGAAATACGACGTCGGGCCATCGGTCTTCGACCGTACCCACGTCGCGCTCATCAACTTCATTTACGACATTCCGATTGCGCGAAACAGCACCAGCCGCGTTATGAAGTCAGTTGTAGGCGGATGGCAGCTGTCCGGCATCATCACCATGGAATCGGGTACTCCGTACAACTTGGGCATTAATGGTAGCAACGTGGCCAGCATCTTCCCTGGCGGCGATGTGGCTAACCGTCCAAATCTGACGGGGAGCGTCTCCTATCCCAAGACACCGGTGGTCGATCCCACTTCGCAACAAGTCACGGGCATTCAGTGGGTCAACCCTGGTGCATTTTCACTTCCCGCTCCTGGGACTTGGGGGAATCTTGGCTTTGATGCCCTTCGTGGACCGGGTCGCGACGACTGGAATCTATCGCTGTTCAAGACCTTCATCATCAGCGAATCCAGAGGATCTCGCTTCGAGTTCCGTGCCGATGCCTTCAATGCGTGGAACCACACGCAATTCGGAGGAGGGGGACAGAATGGCGGCTTTAGTAACAATTTCGGTTCGGGAAACTTTGGCCAGATAACTTCTGCCTTCGATGCCCGCGAATTCCAACTGGGGGCGAAGCTGATCTTCTAGCTTTCGCACCTGTTAGTTCTCGCCCCGCTTTGTATTAGGCGGGGCGATTTTATTTGTGCAGAGATGCTGAATCTGAAACCGCAGAGCCGAGTTGTGTCTCAAAAGCGGCACGGAGGCGAAACAGAGTAGGGGCTTTGTGCGATGATTTCGCTATCGGGAAGCTTACTGCGTTGCCAGCTATGCCTAGTTCCATCAAAATATCGGCCATCGAGCAATTGCTGCTCGCCATCCTTTTGGCGACCGTGGCGCTTGCTGCGCAGGCAGCATTGCCTTCTGTGGCAATGAATCTTGAACAGCAGGGAAGATTTGCCGATGCAGCGCAAATCTGGCACCAAATAACGGTAGAAAATCCAACAGATGCAGCAGCTTTCGCCAGCCTGGGCATCGATCTTTCGCGACAAGAAAAGTACACCGAAGCTGCTGCCGCCTACAAGAAGGCGCTAGCTCTGAACCCAAAGCTACCGGGAATTCAACTCAACCTGGGCTTGGCCGAATTTAAGGACGGCCGTTTCGCGTCTGCAATTATGCCGCTGAAAGCAGCCCTTAAATCGGACTCTTCCAGCGTGCAGGCACGTACTTTGCTGGGCATGAGCTTTTACGGCTCAAAACGATTTTCAGAAGCGATTGCTTATCTCGAACCGTTGGTTGCTTCTGAGCCAGAGAACATCGCGCTTCGTCAAACCCTCGCTCAAAGTTGCCTGGAAACCAAAAACTACGCCTGTGCCGAAGAGCAGTTCCAGAAAATCGTGCAGCAGAATCCCGATTCCGCGGCGACACATATTCTCATGGGCGAGGCGCTCGATGGCCTGCAACGTACTGATCGAGCCATTGCCGAGTTTCAGGATGCCATAAAAATTTCGCCCCAGGAACCAGAAATTCATTTTGGTCTTGGATACTTGTATTGGAAGTCGCACCGATACGACGAAGCGAAGAGCGAATTCGAGGCGGAGTTGACCATCAGCCCCGCTCACGCGCAATCGCTTGCTTATCTCGGAGACATTGAGCTGAAGCGTGACCATCTCGAAAGCGCGGCCACATTGCTAGAAAGGTCCATTCATCAAAGGAAAGATATTCGCATCGCCTATATGGATTTGGGCGAGATACGTGCGCAGCAGAAACAATATGTGGCGGCGATCGAAGCGTATGAACGTGCAGAGAAATTAGATCCGACTCAGCCTGATGCACATTATCGGTTGGGGAGGTTGTACCAAAAAACTGGGCAGGCTGAAAGGGCCAAAGCGGAGTTTGCCAAGACTCGCGAACTTCATCAGAAGAGCGACGCCGCTGTGATCCTCCAACTCGGCAAGCCAGATTCCTCGCCCTGACCCGGACCTTCTGCAATTTGCGTTATTGGAGTCCGATGATGAATGCGAGTCGGCTTCAATTCCCCCATACCCTCTCTGGTCTGGGATGAAAGGATCGTGTCCAGGAATTAGAAGCTGCCGGATAGTGCGTGTAACAGGGTGGATCGCTCCAGACACAGATGTGGCGCCGAGTAGTTTTACGGACCTGTAATCCCGGAAATTCAGAGCTTGTGACGCCGTGGTGACGGGAAGAGGGCGCACTGAATAGTACGCAGGGGTATTCGAGCGCAATTGAATTTTGTTCGGGCCCGCGTCGGACGCACTCACGAGTAATCAGTAGTACTGGAACGGAATCACTTTCATTCCCTCAAAATCCGCCGGTGCTTAGCACCTTGGGGGTTCAACTCCCCCCCGGCACCATCACAAAAGTCGCGTCGGACGCGGGTTCTCTCGCATTAGAGACTCCGGAACTCCTGGGCGGAAAAGGCACGAAATTGGGGCTTGTGACGCCCTTGTGACGGGAACAGAACGCAATGAGGCGCACTCAGGTGGGTTCCCAACCCAACCTTCGAGGCAGCCAAAAATCAGGGTCATTCGATTGAAGGGTTATGTCTCCCGACGGCAAATCGCTCCCACCCTCGCCCTGGATAGACCCTCGGAAATGAGTTTTCAATTGTTGTAAAGCACAGTGGGCGTCAAGCGTAATCGCCAGATTTGCCAATGTATTCGTATTTGCCCGGAAACACTTCCTCGAAGCCGTACTAGATGTTATAGTACACGCCGCAATATGATCCCATTTCGAGTGGCATTCCGGCCCGGCGTCTCACTTTATGAGCAGGTTGTCTACGCCTCAAAAAAGGCAATCATTTCGCGCCAGCTTCGGGAAGGCGACGCCTTTCCCTCAGTACGAGTCCTTAGCCGGGAATTGAAAATAAACCCCAACACCGCTCACAAGGTCATAACGCAACTAATTGCAGACGGTCTGTTAGAGACGCGGCCAGGAATCGGAACTGTTGTTGCAGTGCTGCCCACCTCCACAAACAGCCAGAGAAATCAACTGTTAGAGAACGAAATTGAAGAACTCGTAGTGGAAGCAAAAAAACTTGGAATTACTTTGCCGGAAATATCACAAACTATTTTGGAGCATTGGAAGCGACTGGATTCCACAGGGCTAAGTCCCGGAGGCCGCCGCAAGAGATGAACAACCCTATACACACCGAAAATCTCACGAAGCGCTTTCGCAGCGTGGAAGCTTTGCGTGATCTCGATCTTACAGTTCCCGATAACGCGATCTACGCCCTTGTCGGCCCGAATGGTGCTGGCAAGACCACGGCTATAAAGGTCCTCATGAATATTCTCAAGCCGAGCAGCGGATCGGCGGAAATGATGGGCAACAAATCGACAGAACTAAGAGGCAGCCTCTTCTCCTCGATCGGTTACGTTTCTGAGAACCAGAAACTTCCTGACTGGATGCGCGTAGGATCGCTTTTCGATTTCCTGCGCCCGTTTTACCCGTCGTGGGATCGAGACCTTGAGCGCGCCCTCATTCGTCAGTTCGAGCTTCCGCTGGACCGTAAGCTGAATAAGCTCTCGCGCGGAATGCGAATGAAGGCGGCGCTGGCCAGCGCGCTTGCTTTCCATCCCAAGCTGATTGTGCTTGATGAGCCCTTCACCGGACTTGATCCGCTCGTTCGCGATGAACTGATCCAGGGTTTGCTCGAGCGCGCCGAGGAGTCGACATCATTTATTTCATCGCACGATCTGGGCGAGATTGAAAGCTTCGCCAGTCACATCGGGTACCTGGAGCGCGGTGAACTTCGAGTATCGGAAGAATTGAGCACTCTGTCTGAGCGTTTTCGCGAAGTCGAATTGACCTTTGACGCGCCGCCATCCTTGCCGGCCAATGTGCCGGAGACCTGGATGCAGTTGAATTCTTCTGCCGCTGTGGTCCGTTTTGTTGAAACCAGCTTCGACCAGGACAAAACAAACCAGCGAATTCGGCAAGTGCTCGGGGTCGCCCGCAGTGTAACGTTTTCGCCCATGTCGCTGCGGTCGATTTTCCTGGTAATGGCCAAGGCGGGGCGTCTGCAGGCTCAGGAGTCGCGGATATGAAACAGGTCAGCCACATTTTCCTGAAAGACGTTCGTCGCTTTTGGCCCGAGATCGTGACTTCAATCGGCCTGCTTGCTGCGTTTGGATGGAATGCCATGCGCAGTTGGGTTTTGCCTGAGGAATTAGTTGGCGTAGCGGGCGGTTGGTTCGAATACAAATTCCTGCCTGGGGTAGTGTATGTCGCCCTTCCTGTTGCTTGGGCGTTCCTAATTCTTCGAGTAGTCCAGGCGGAATCTTTGGTCGGTGACCGCCAATTCTGGATCACTCGACCCTACGAATGGAGCGCCAGGTTGTGCTGCTTCGGCGAGCTGGCTTCCATCCTAGTCATTACTTCCCCGGGCTGCTATGGATACAGTTGATGCTGTGCTTGCCGCTCATGGCGGCTGTGACGCTAGCAGTTATCACGCCAACGATAATTCAGGCGCTATTGGTACTGATGCTCATTGTGCTTTACGCCATTGGTATGGGAGTGCTCTCAAACTACACTCCCAGTTCGAGCTTTTCGGGACCTGCCGACAACATAAGCGAGCTCCTGTTCATCGCGACTTGCATACTGGTGATCGTCCTGCAGTATGCCAGGCGAAGGACCTCGACCGCGCGGTGGTTGATTGTTGCTCTTGGAGGCGTTCTGCTTCTCATCTTGGTGGCGACGCCCTATCGCGCAATTGTTGCCCACGAGTATCCGCCCATAGCTTCAGGAAAAAAGGCGCCATTTGAACTCACTCTGCTGCCTGGAAAAAATTTTGCGGGTGTTCCCGTCACCGAGAAGGATGTCCAAATACGCATTCCCGTAAGCATTGCCGGACTTGGTCCAGATTCGATCGTCAGGGCTAACGGCGTCTTATTCGAACTGGATGCTCCGGGTATTGCATCATGGAATTCAGGATGGTCCTTGCCAACTCGGGTCTTTTATCCGGAACAAGGGGGCGCCACATTGGACTTCACCCTCAAAAGGCGTTTGTTTGATCGGATGCGCGACGCTAGCATCGCTCTGCGTGTATCGCTGGCGTACACGCTCTATCGCGACCAGAATCAACGGGAATTTGTGATTCCCAATGGTAGGTTCGAATTGGCTGGTGTGGGCGTCTGTTCCGGTGGATGGGGCTACCTGACTGAACTGAACTGCATAGCCCCAATGCGCAGGCCTGAATCTTTCTTAATTAGCACCGATCTGTCAGCGAATACTTGCCCACTCGGTAAGAATGAAGCTCGTCCCGTACCAGGGGTAATGGCGCGGGCGTGGGAGCGGAACGGTTCCGACCCTGCTGAGTTTGATATTGACCCGATACAAACTTTCCATATCTATGCATCACCGTCGAATTTGGACGGCGATCAATACCGATATGCTAATGGGCTGTGCCCTGGCACTCCGGTCATACTAAGCAACCCGCAGCCGATGTTTCAAAGCCAGACTAGACTGTCGGCGGATCACGTCCGCTTAATGGAATACCGAGAGCCGCCGCCACAATTCGCGGTGATTGAATTTCCGTCTCATTAGTTTCACGCTTCTCTGGTTCTCAATTAACGATGAATCAACCTTGCTGTGCGGCTACTAGGAAAGCTCGTTTCGCGGCTGGAGGATCGGATTTTTTCGAAAAATCGCCGCTGTGTTTCTTCCGCCGGGCCATTGAGACTCAAGCTGATCTCACAATCGACTTGGCGGTAACTGGTGATACCCCTCTATCTGACTCATCCAACGGCCCCCCTCGAAAGCAGATAGCATTGCAGAAATTTATCGGCATCGAGAATGCGAAGCAGCCGACCCTTCCGAGTAACGCGCGCCGAAACGGGGCAGGACTGCGGCCACTCGGCTGCCATCCCGAAGCCGTGAATCGACAATCGGCTTCTCTTCTGAAAAATTGTCCCCCAGTCGACGTGCAATGTTGCGGACGGCCACTTCAAGAGACTTTTGACTGATCGACACATCGGTTAGTAGCTGAATCTGTCCGTGCTTCTCTATGGAAATGCGATCCGATCCGTTGAGCATGATCTCGCTGCTCTCGGAATCAAGAATTAGGTTCTCGATCGGCTACAGGAACGGAAGAATAAGTTCGGAGCCATTCATCACAGCTCTCCATCTGGGAGTTGCCGGAAATACGACTTGTTCACGTCGTTTTTGCAGAGCTTGAAGTACATGAACGTCGGTGGCAGACGGTTCAGTCCCTCGTAGAACAAGGCGACAGATTGGGCATGCTTGAGTTTCGTAGGTTTGAAGTCGAAATGGAAGTCGTTTAGGGTGTTGTAGCTCTTTGATATGGTGACGTTGGCTTTGTGAGCCAGTGCCTTGCCCGTCCAGTTCGACGGACACAAGTGCGACGAAGGACACTCCCGATATCCGACTGCTGCAATGTCCCTCAAGAGTCGCCACAGTTGCTCGGAGAATAGAATTTGCAAGCCGCTGCGTGTCCAAAATTCTACCGATTAAAATAAGAATCTTTTGCCATGCGAATGAACGCCGCTTCCGATTCGGGAGACGAACTGATGCGCCAATCGGCTTCCTTGTTGATGTCGAACCAGACGAGACATTTGATGAGCGGAAAATGGGCGCGGAGAGTGGGAATGATCTCATCGATCCACTTGCCTTTGTCTCCCCCCGCTTGAGCGCAAGACATTTCTCCAATCATGATCGGCTTTTTCTTGGCTGCAAGGAGTGGATAGATTTCCCAGAAAACCTGTTGGAAGGTCTGCCAGCCACCGTTTGTCGTACCCCAGTTGTACCCATCTACTCCGGTCCAATCGACGTATGCATCGCCTGGGTAGTAGTCCATCGTGTGCTGGTTACCTCCGCGGATGTCCGTGACGTTTGGGCACCATGCCCAGATCACATTGGTAGCGCCGGCAGCAAGGAAGATGTCGTGAATATGTCGATAAGCGGCGACGTATAGGGGTGCATTGTTGCTACTCCACGCCTCGTCGCCGTTCATCTCCGCTGCGAAGTCGAGGAAGAACTTCTTCCCCAGTATTTTGGACCCATTTGCACGCGCTACAATCGTGGCATCAAGGCTTCCGTCAACGATCTTGGCGAAGTCGATCTGGTGGGGTTCCCAATTGACGAGAGGGATGCGTCCGGCGGACAAGTCTGCTTGGGTGATGGTGCCAGTCCAGTCGTCGGTCCACGCGTAGTAAGTGAGGTGAACGGGGGGTGTCCGGCCGAGCTTCGCCGTGGTCTGGGGCAAATTACCGGCGCCATAGTACAGTCCGAGCAACGCGCCCGCTGCCGGCTCCAGAATGGACGATCCACTGGCATTTACTGCGCCGAAGAGCCAACCGTTGGAAGCAAAAATTACGACGCCGGCTAGAGCGGCTCTGGCAAGAATGTTTCTCATGGCCATAACTCCTAAGACGAACTTCAACTCCAGGTCAGTCGTCCTCAACGAGTGACATGGAGATTTAGCGTCAATCGACACCCCGCTAGGCTCATCGGGTACTTCTTAAGAGGCGATAAAAAGCAACCAATATCGCGCCGAACAGCAGCAGTACACCTGATGTATGCGGGATTAAGATCAGCGCGATGACAGCCCCGAGAATCGTGCTAAAGAACTCGATCCACCTCTGAGATGTTGCTGCTATGGACATTTTGAAACTATATCCCTGACGGTCATCTGGGTCAGGCACAAGTTTGCGCCCTTTCTTCGCCTGTCCGAGACATTTTGAGTGCAATGGGGATCTATCGCCAGCATCCATTTCAGACGGGACGTTACTAAAGCGGGCGTCTTCGACTGAGCCAAACGGCAAGAGGGGCTTGGCCATCGACCCTTGTCGCCCTTGACACAACGTCTCCCCTTCAAGGAGTACAGACGCCCGTAGCAGCACGTTAGCGGCTCACACCGGAGAAAAAACAATAATCGGAATCCTGTTACGAAAACGGAACAACTATGCTTTCGGAGCTGGAGTCAATGAGCGTAATCGAGATTTTTCGACAACTGTCCCCGTCAGCGAACTACTACCGAATGATGTAGTGCCGTGATGATTGTTAATGACACCACCCCGATCAGGACTGTCAACGCTAGTGAGAAGATCGAGGCGAGAATAAAACGTGCGATGAACCGCGCCAGACGTGAAGCATCCGCGTAATACGGAAGCGCAAGGGTCGTCGTTACTATCGAGCCTGTCAAACAAATTAGGCTGGCCATTAGCCAGTAGGTGGCTCGATGCCGGGCAAGAGCCACATCGGCTTCACGCCCCGGCAATCCAAGCAAGTCACCGACGACGATTCCCTGTCCAATGCGAAGGAAGTAGCTAAACGCAGATGCAACCGAGAGCAGCACGGCAATCGTGCCCAGAACCCAGATGTGGAGCGTGGTCTGTCGATCTATGACTGCTTTCATCTGCGATAGGAATTTACACCTCGACAAGTCGAATTTCTAGATAGGTATTGGTTACAGGCGATAGCGCAAGTATGCGCTTTTTGTTCGCCAATCTGAGCCGCCCGACGCGCGCGATTCGAGTCACTTGGGAAACATCGGCGGGAATGCCCACCGCGCGGGCAACACCCAAGTAGGCCAACTCGCGATTACGTTGCATACTGTACCTTCGCCATTAGCTTCAGCAACCCCGCTCTATTGCAACAACATCTCAGCGAGCGCTCGTGCTGTCATTTTAGGAGCTGGCTTTCCATGTCTCACTTTTTCTCCTCTCTCTTTCATGCGTGCCTGAGTGCTATCGTCGGAATTGGGCTTTCGGCTGTTCCGATTGCCGAGGGCCAAGTTCAGTACGCTTCCTGCAAGTTCCACCTCTTCCTACTGGATCCTTCCAATCCAATGGATCCCTCCATCGGTTGGGGCATCGGAGCGAATGACTGGGGCACCACGGTCGGTCAGGCGGTGAAGCTGGTTCAAGGTCCCATCGACACCCAGGGGTTTATTCGTTATTCAGGTGGGGCAGTCAGCTACTACACGCTTTCGGGAGCCCCTTTAACCTTTTTCAATGCGCGCAATAACAATGGGGTGACGGTAGGGGGATCTTTCGACACTTTGGGCCGTGGTCAAGCTTTCATGTTGCAGGGCTCGAACGTCACCCTGATCGACGATCCCAGAAGTACACCACACAGCACGCAGGCTTGGGGAATTAATAAATACAACACTATCGTGGGGAGCTACCTGGATCCGCTAACCGGGAATTCGCGCGGCTACAAGCGGTACAGCAACGGCGGCTTCGTTGGACTCAATTATCCCGGAGCGCAGGCAACAAATCCTCACGCTATCAATGACAGCGGTGCGGTGGTTGGCACCTACACCACAACAAGTGGAGCACTGCACGGCTTTCTTTATTTCAACGGCAAATGGGCCGCACTAGATTACAGTTTGTCCCCTTCAGCCAACCTTACGGGTATCAGCAATGCAGGTGTTGTCCTCGGGTCAAATTTCATCTACGCGAACGGCACTTTTAAGCTGCTCCCTAATGTCCCGAATTCAACCTGGACGGAGTTTTACACCATGTCTCCCGCTGGCCTGATCACCGGGCGCAGTTGGGGGTTCAGTGCCAATCCAAACGACCTCTATGGGTTCACAGCGACTTGCAAGTAGGATGAAGTTCCCTCGCCAACTCCTGCTACGCTTCTGGTAAACACCTGATAGGAGGAGCCGTGAAGCATTTCACCTTCGTTTTCTTCCTGCTGTGCTCCGCACTCTGCTGGGCAGCGGCTGCACCGAGCGATTACAACATCAATGTCCATGTTAGTGCGACGCGAATGGTGCTTCAGGAGCATTCTGCGGGGCGCGAAAGGTTGACGGTCACTATTGACGGCAAGAAATACGAATTGGATTCGCTCGGTTACCCGAACGCGCTACTGATGCTGGGCGACTACAAAGCAAGGCTGGTGAAGGACCAGCATTGGGCAGGGCCCTACGATTCATGGCGCGTTTATGAGTTCTTGTTTCCTGATAACAAAAAGAGGCAGTTCGTCGTGGTGGGCCAAGCTGAATGAGCCCACAGATGACGGTCGAGAATTGATTAATGAGTGTAATGGAGATGTATCACGAATCAGAAAGAACCTTTGCAGCGGCGTGTTATCCCACCGCAAACTATGCGGCAGATTTGTGCATTTTCAAGTGTTCGACAAACATCCGAATGACCTGATTGCGTTCATCTTGCGCTGTACTTAACTTGTGCAATGTCTCTTTCGGGTCTGCAAATTTCCTGTTCAGTATCTCCGCAATTAAATCTGAACAATCGTTTAACTGATCCTGAAGCTGTTGGCATTCGGAGCAGACCGCCTTCAGGTGTGCATTTCTCGTGTGGATCTGCGGTGACATCCACTCAATTAGACACAGCGGCCAGCGCGGCAAAACCTGTGAGAAGTGCTAGTCGGTGAGGCTGGTTTGCCGTTACGACTCCTGTTATCAGGCGATTTGACTCAAAACCCCATGTCGAGGCATTTTGAGCGCTATAGAGATTTGTCGGCAAATGGTACGATCGCGTCCTTGAGAACTTGGCTGCAAACAACTGAGTCGCAGTGTTCGCAAAAGTGGAGACGCGATGTTCAGCTACTTCATATTGTTTTTGATCTCCGGATTCTGCGGAATCCTCTATGAGCTGATCTGGCTGCGGCTTACGATGGCAGAGTTTGGCGTCAATACAGCCTTGGTCTCGATTGTTCTGTCCACATTCATGGCCGGCCTGGGAGTGGGCTCGCTGGGTGCGGGCTGGTTGATCCGCCGATTCGAGGAGAGAATCAACTTTCCTCCACTGCGGCTCTATGCGGTCACAGAGTTTCTGATCGCGTGTTCCGCGCTCACGGTTCCTGCAGAGCTTGCCGCCGGACATTACCTACTAGCCCAGAAGGTGGGAACAACAACATTTTCGTCAGCCGAGTATTACATCCTTTCGGGGACATGGATCGCACTGGTTCTCGTCCCTTGGTGTGCTTGCATGGGGGCTACCATTCCACTGGGTATGTTCGCAATCCAGCGCGATCCTCGGCTCCAAACACGACGATCTTTCAGTTTTCTCTATGTTTCTAACGTGCTGGGCGCTGCCGTCGGCGGCGTACTTCCCTTGCTGTCAATTGAATTGCGTGGCTTCCGTTCAACCCTGCACCTGGGTGGGTTGTTGAATTGTGCGGTCGCAATATCCGCTTTTTTACTGACATTTTTTCAGGCGAGTCCATCGCTGTACTTGCCCGTCACGACCCGAGGTATGCGCCCGCCAAATCCCCATAAACCCATCCTTCTTCTGCTTTTCTTGACCGGCCTTGCAAGTATGGGTATGGAGGTTGTTTGGATCCGTATGCTTACGCCATTCATTAACGTAATGGTGTACTCCTTCGCGACGATTCTGGTGGTTTACTTGGTTGCGACTTTCGTTGGATCACGCATTTACCAGAACTCCCCCCGCAACAGCGGACCAGAACGCGCCGGAGTATGGGCATCTCTCATGTTCCTTAGCATCTTGCCGGTGTTGCTCTGTGATCCAGACATTCGGGTGGCTGGTGTGTTTCGGGCGCTGGTGGGAATCGCGCCCTTTTCAGGACTTGTGGGTTATTTGACGCCCAGGCTGATCGACAAGTGGTCCGCCGGAGATCCGGGCCGTGCCGCCCACGCCTATGCCGTGAACGTGCTGGGCTGCATTTTGGGGCCTCTGCTCTCAGGATTTGTGTTGCTACCCAGGCTGAGTGAAGCCTGGACGTTGCTTTTGTTTTCACTGTCCTGGGTGGCTGTCCCATTGTCCGGAGTACTGAAAAAAGAGACTGCGAGCACGCGCGGGAATCGCGCCTCACTCGTGTTCACCATATTGACGGTGGTGCTTTTCTTGTCGTGCAGGAGTTTCGAGAGTACTTTCCACAAACGTCAGGTTCTGCGGGACAACACAGCTAGCGTTCTTGCGATCGGAGATGGGATGGGAAAGCAGCTACTGGTGAATGGGATAGGGTTGGCCAAGCTAACTCCCATCACCAAAGTCATGGCTCACCTACCACTTGCCTTTCTGCAGCAGCCGCCGCAAAAGGCGCTGGTCATTTGCTTCGGGATGGGCACGACGTATCGTTCTCTGCTCTCCTGGAACATATCATCCACCGCGGTTGACTTGGTGCCCAGTGTCCCAAAGCTATTTTGGTATTACCATGCAGACGCGCCTGAGCTCCTACGCTCACCCTTCTCCCACGTGGTGATTGACGACGGACGCCGGTTCCTCGAACGGACATCCGAGCAATACGATCTGATAACAATCGACCCGCCCCCTCCGGTGGAGGCTGCCGGCTCCAGCTTGCTTTATTCCAAACAGTTTTACGCCGAGGCTAGGAGGCACTTACGGCAAGGCGGGATTCTGCAGCAATGGTTGCCACGGGGCGATGCGGTTGTGCGTTCCTCTGTGGGCAAGGCAGTTGAGGAATCGTTTGCTTATGTTCGTGTATTTCGTTCCGTAAACGGCATCGGATACCATCTTCTCGCCAGCGACGCGCCGTTCCCCAATAGAGACAGCCAGGAGCTTGCAGCGAGGTTGCCAGCGTCTGCCGCACGTGACTTCGTCGAGTGGGGACCAGCACCGACAGCAGCCGAACAATTTGAGACTCTGCTCAATAATGAACTTTCTCTGAAGCAGATGATCGCTGACGCGCCCGACGCCCCAGCTCTCGACGACGATAGACCCACAAACGAGTACTTCGCCTGGCGGACGATATACTCTCGATGGAATCACCTTCGAGTGAACTGGTGGAGATAAAGCGCGTGGCTGTTGAAAAACTCTTTCTCGCTTAATTCGCAAAAATGAAATTGCGTCACGATGCGATATAAGCGATCTTCTCGAATCGCAAGACATTTTGTATCCCCTAAATTTTGCCCGTTTGAGGCGAAAAGGTGAGTTTTTCAACAGCCACGCGCTATAACTGTAATCGGTGTTAGACAAATCTACGATGACTCGGGATTGTCCGTGGTACACGTGAATTCCTCGAGCCAAGCATGAAGAGGTTCGTCGCTAGGGTAACGATGTCTACCCGGAAACACCCCTCAATGAGCGAGATGGAGATTTTTCGCCCGCTAAGGGGCATGTGACGGAGTAAGGTGACCGCTGGCATCAGTCTGGAACCAGTTACCGCCGTGACAGGCTCGGTGATCGTCCATTTGCTCCATGCGACACCCAATGCAGATGAGGGGACCGATGTCCTCAAAATTTATTGCGCAGGAGTACTTGACGGGTACAACGATTCGACCAGAAGGGTCTGCATAGCCCCACATAGCTTCGCGGTTGACGCGGACAAGCCCGTGGTGGAATTCGTCAGGAGCGTTGTCCATTAACGCGACATTGCGGATGACGATGCGCCCAGAGCGGTTGATGTAGACGCGGCCAAAGGATTCGATGGTAAGGGTGGAAAGCCCATAGCGGTTGAATTCAGGATGCGTCCAGTATTTTTTCGGGATAAACAGAGTGCCATTTCGGGCTTGGACAACACAGGGGGGCATGGTAGGCATATCAATGCCCTCGACGACGCAGGATGCCTGCTTGGCGGTTTGTGCAGACGCGAATCCGCACAGAGTAAACCATGCAAGAAGGCACACAGTAGCGCGCTGGAGGACGGGACAACTTGCCACCGCAATCGGGGTCCTCAGCAACATGAGCCGGATTTTAGCAGGACCACTCTTGGGATGAGTGAAGTAATCAGGCGATTTGACTCAAAACCCTATGCGGAGGCATTTTGAGCGCTATAGGGATTTAACGCCAATTAGTGGATCAGAGACGCTGGCTGGCAGACTTAATCGTACTACGAGGGTACAGAATCGACCAAGTACCTACGACTCTTCCACTCTGGTGGGTTCCGCGGCTCATAGGTTGTTTCTTCCTAGTATTCGCCTTGCTCATCGGCATCGCCAGATGGCGTTAAATCTCCATAGCACTCAAAATGCACTGTTCTGGCGAACAAAAGGCGCAAACTTGTGAAATCGCCTGACAACGACAGTTGATCCAATCAATGTCGAACCCAACGATATAATGAGCGACACATGCAGCGCCAACGAAGTCGAATACTCGACACGTCCTACCTGATCTGTGCGGCAATTCTCGTCTGCGTCCTTGGGGTAGGGGCGTTCGCGCTGGCTGACATTTATCACATCAGCCCTCTGTGGCTTTTTTTTGGCCTGATCTCTGTCGGGTTCGTTGCAATGGCCAGAGAGGATTATCGAAAGGAATTTCGATCACCGCGATTCGTGGCATTCGTTGTCGGGTGGATAGTCATCAATGTCATAGTCATCATCGTCATCGTAAGTCGCTTTGGCTGGCTCTGGCTGATGCCAGCTCTGATTGTGGAACAGGCTCTTTTCTACATGACAGCATACTGGCTCTTCGACGTTCCTCCGCCTTCGCGGCGGCGGTGGCCCTTCCAACGCGCTGAGCCATCAGACAGTCACCGGGAGTGAGTCGCCATAGCCAGTTGGCGAAAAATCCCGATATCACTCATTCACTGCTGGCCCGGTTTTGAGTGATAACACCTGGTTACGTCAGTCACGATTACGTCAGTCACGACACCACTTTGCCATTTCCCAGTCGATAATGTTGGTGATGCAATACGAAATGAAGGACACATTTCCGGCGCGTGCTACACATGGAATCGCTTGCGGCCTGGGGGGCGCATATGTCGGAGCTGTTCTTTTCTTCGTCACACTTGGACTAAGCGACAGTTTCGTTTCCCCGCAAGGCCCGGAGATGGTGTGGACGAGACAGAGCATCTCTGATCTTTTTTTATATTCAGCGGCAGGAATCATGGTCCTTATCTGGTGGATCGTTCCCGTCGGTGCCTTCTTCGGAGTCTACTTTTACCCGAAATTGTCACAATGGCCGCGCAAAACAGCTGTGATCAGGGGCATTCTGCTGGGGGCCGCACTCGGAGTGCTCACAGCAGTATTCTTTGCTCTGGTGTCTCGGCACAGCACGCCGACACGCACCATTCAACTGTCGTTTGCGTTCCTACCAGTGTATTGCGCCGCGTGGTGCGGCGGGTATTCGTGGCTCAGGGGAAAACGCGTCTAGCTGAGACCCATAAAGGGTGAGCCGAGAATTGCCGCCGCGATCCGGCAATGGCTGGCGATAAATCCCCATGTCGCTCATTGACACCGAAAAAGGCGAAGTAAAAGCACAAGCTTGTGATAACGCTGTTCTCAACAGTTATCATGGAACGCACTGGAACCATGCAGAAGGACACAAGTTCGGACAACCAGAGTCTTGAAACGACCCAAAAAGGTTGGCTTCGACGAAACTGGAAATGGGGTGTTCTCTTGATCTTGGCTGCTATTGTCGTTTCCCGCTTCACCTTCCACGTTGGCTATGTGGATGAGGACAAGAGAGAGGCTGTGGAAATGATCGGCCAGTTCCATCAGCGTATGAATGCGGGACGTTTCGACGACATTTATGACGAACTTGATCCTGCTTTTAAGAAGGCCCTGAGCCGGGAAGATTTTCTCAAGCACATGCAGGAAACTAGCGAACAGTACGGCCAATTCAGAGCCGTTAAGGCTTCCAAACTCAATGTGATCATGGGTGCCCCGGTTCAGACCCGTGCGGGTTGTTATTCAATCTTTGAGAAGGGCGAGGCAACAGAATTCTTCAGCTATTCGAGAGAAGGGCACCATCTGCAGCTTTTGATTTACGGTATCTACCCAGGTAGCAGTCGGTTCTACGGGTCTGGTAACCCGCCCGGGAACTAACTCAATTGCCATTTCGCGTCAATTGATGAAACATCGCGATATCACTCAAAATGGTCGATTCACGAATACGCCTGTTTCCGTCAATCAGAGTCCCTACACATTGAAATCGGTTTCCATCACGACGGGTTCCGGTTGGAGCTCAGGACCGTCCACCATCACACTGCGTCCGGGCTTTCCCGGTTTGTAGCGGACGCTGACTTGTTTTCCCACGGGCAGCTCTTTTTCCAACCACTCATTCAGCGCCTCTAAGTTTCGCAATGTCGGTGTAAGCCAGGCTCCTGAATATTCACGGTCATCAACCGAATAGCTGTACCGCACCTGAGTAAAACACGTGCCCTTGCGAGTATCGCCCATATACGTTGGATTGTCGTATCTCTCGACCCTGCCCGACGTGAGCGTCCACGAATCGTTGCCCCAGTATCTGATTATTCTGCTTATCCAATAGATCACGAGCCCTGTCAGGGTGATCGCCGTGATCCACGGCACGACCTTCGTCACGATGTGCCCCGCAGTCACCATTGGACTATTCTAGGTCCGCCGCACGGTTGGCGATAAATTTCAATTGCGCCTCACCATTTCTGGGATCAGCATCAACCCGAGCGCCCACAGCCACAGCTCAGAACATCAACGTCCACGTCCACGTCACAGCGCAGCGCGCGACAGCGCGCGAGCACCGCGCCTCACCTGTGTACATCTCAGCAGCACATACACACTAACCCCTCAAACGAATGACGGGATAGGAGATAGAGAATTTGAAATGACACATTAATGTTAACTAATTGATAACGAGATATCGCTGTTGATGTGATGACGCTAATGCGACCATGCTGAAGCCGCTGATATCTGCACTCAACTGGGGGGCCTTTGTTCCTTCTGTGAATGGATTTAGTCCCCGGGACAGCGTTGGCCCTGATGCCCCTCTCGCTTGTGATCCAGTATCGCGTCGAGACACGAAGACTCACGATCCGTCCATCCCCAAGAATCTGTGTCCGGGCTTCCCGCCCCGGCCTGAATAAAATCCCATTCCAGGTGGTCCAACTCTTCGCAAACCATAAATCAACTCCTACGTTGGCCGAACTTGTAACGGCAACAAGAAGGCAAATCGCCCTTACTTCATGTCAAAAGGGATTTCATGGAGAGAACCTCGGTTGCAAACGGCTAATGCCTCCGCGCTTTTTATTAAACCGAGAAGGCGGAGCGTTAACCGCCCTCTCGTGCGAAAAGCTTTCAGCTCTACGCATTTGCGTGAACGGCGACCTTATGGTACGTCGAGGTAATGACGTCAGACGTCTGAACCTTGGGCGTTCCCTCGATAAATCTTGCCATCGTCTTCAACACCGTGGGATATGTATTTGTGTTGTAAGCTTCGGCGTCGTTTTTGTTTTCCCAGAGACTGATTGCAGTCACATCAACTCCGCCAGGACCAGCGAAAGTGATTTCGTCCTTGAACCCGTTCTGTTTACGGAGCAAAGGAAGGACATCCTGCTCAAAAGCTCGCGTGTAATCAGACAGCATGTTGGATTTCAGATGAATCGATACATTGCGTGCAAACATGGCAACCTCCTTAAGGTTGGGGCTGCTAAGAAATAAAACTTCAGATGGGCTGACTTAGTTCAGGGAACCTGAAAGAGGAGAGGGTGGTAACCACCTCAACTACGAGCCTAGTCTTATGCGCCGGGAGTGTCAAACGCCTCGCTCGGGCTGCGTGGTTCTTTTCGCATCTTGGAAGCTGGCGGCTAACGCGATGAGTGAACAGCGCGGGCCTGTAATTGGCGTTCCGCCTTCCGGCTCAAGGCGTTTGCACTTCGTGCGGTCGAATTTTCAAAGTGCCGTTGACAGCGATGGTCCGGGTTTCTGATGCCCAAGAAAGTCTTCGTTTGCAATTCGCGGAACACAAATGCGCCCCTGAAAGCCATCCCAAGCGATGACTCTGGACTGACGAGATAGAACCTTTTATGGTAGCAATCCGTGCGACGCGACCCCTACGAACATCCATGAAGTCGCCCTATGGTCTGAATATCTTCGACGACTGCACGACTTGCCCCGTGCGAGAGCAGCATCTCTTCTGCGGTCTTTCCCCATCGGCGGTGCAGAGACTGAATGACATTACGTCCGCCGCGGTCTACCCCCGTGGCGCTATGTTGTTCATTGAGGGCCAGCAAGGACGGGGAGTATTCGTACTTTGCAGCGGGAAAGCAAAGCTGTCCACCGGTTCACGAAAGGGCAAAACCATCATCACCAAGATTTCGGAGCACGGAGACGTGCTGGGACTGAACGCCACCGTCTCCAATCGCCCCTACGAGGTGACAGCGGAAATGATCGAGCCGGGCCAAGCTAATTTCATCGTCGCTGATGCTTTGGTGCGATTTCTGCACGACCATGGAGAGGTAGCGTTGCGCGTGGCTCAGGAATTAAGCCGCAACTACTATGCCGCCTATGAGGAAATCCGCACTCTGGGGTTGACCAACTCCCCGGCGCGAAAATTTGCCAAACTGCTGCTTGGATGGTCTGCACAGCAGGGAGATTCCAGCTGTTCTCTACAACTGCATTTGGTGCTGACACACGAAGAAATCGCAGAGATGATCGGTACTACCCGCGAGACCGTCACCCGCTTGTTTTCCGAGTTCAAGATGAAACAATTGATCCAGTTAAGGGGGCCCAGTCTGGTGATCGTCAACAGGTCTGCACTCGCAAAAACAACTGGCACCCCTCGATGCGGTTAGTCGCTTGCTGATGTCCGAGCGGAGGGCTGTTACGCGACCGCCGTCTTTCGTGGCGTCGTGCTGCTTGCGAACCCAGTCATCGATCTCGTTAGCAAAAGCAAACACAGGGGCACGCTTTCCTCTTCGCACACGACGAATCGGCAGGTCCATGTCGCTCTGCCAGCGTCGAACCGCGCGCACACTCCGATCCAAGTACATGGCGATCTCTTTCCATGAGTTCAAAGTGGCGGGCATTACCAACTAGCCTACAACAGGGTCGAAGGGATTAGGCGCTACCATTCACGACCCGGTCAATCAAAGTGATGTGCGGTCTATCCGCCAACCCAGTGTTCAATTTTGCTCAGACTTGTGGGTTCCCAAAATGAAACAATCTTATATTCCCGCAAAGTTCAGGCAGGTGGAATTGGAGGGTGCCATGTCAACGCCCGTAAAACACCGCGTGCTTGTAGTGGACGACGATGAGAGCGTGCGCGAGGTATTTGCGCTGATGCTGCGGCGCGAAGGCTACGATGTGGATACTGCGGAAAACGGGTTTGACGCTCTTCTCAAACTCAAAGAGGTAGTAATCCCGGATGTGATCATCTCCGACCTTAACATGCCGAAGATGTCGGGGTTTGAATTCCTGTCGGTGGTGCGCAGGCGCTTTCCCAAGATTTCAGTAATCGCCAGCAGCGGAGCGTATGCAAGCAAAGTTGTTCCTAGTGGCGTGCTTGCCGATGCCTTTTACGCCAAAGGAGAAGATTCTGCTGAAACCCTGTTGAGCAGCGTGGCTGCGCTGATTCAGACCTCCGCCACACAGGCGAGCGCACATCAAAACGGCTCTGCTCCAGTTTGGATTCCGCGTAATGGGAAGGACTCGAACGGAATACCTTACATCGTGATCACCTGCACCGAATGTCTCCGATCCTTTCCGCTGAATGTAACCACGGAAGAGAACCCGGAGGTGCTGAAAACACAATGTCTGTTCTGCTCCAATACGGTCAAATACATTATTGATTTTTCTCTTTCAGTGTTCTCACCTACGAAGGTGAAGGCCACTCCGGTCATCACCCGAAAGGACACGGCGGCTTAGCCCCACCGGCTGTTCGAATGAACAGAAATTGTGAGCATTACTGACCATCCGAGACTCCTCCCTTTCCCGCATAATTGATGGTAGCGAGAGAAATGGCTAGGGCTGACTTTGCCGAAGCAAATCACTACCGAAAGAAAAAGACCTGAATTCAATCCGCTTGCCTTCCTTTCAACCATTTGGAAGGGTAGGGAGATGCTGTCTTTCCAAAAGAAGGACACCATTTTCACTCAGGGCGATTCAACGGACGGACTGTTCTTTATCCAGAAGGGGAAGGTCAGGCTCAGCGTGGTGTCGGAACGAGGCAAGGAAGCAACTCTTGCCATTTTGAGCGAAAGAGATTTCTTCGGAGAAAGTGGCCTTGCCGGTCAGCTTCTACGCATGTCGTCCGCATGTTCACAGTTCACTTTTGAATGTGGTTCTTCACGATGACGAGGCCGTGGTGACTCCGGATTCAGCGAAACTTACGGCGCGCCCTAACAAGGTTCTCAATCCGCCCACAAGGCGCGGCGGGCCTCCTGACGATGAGCGCGCCAAACGGCCTCCCCTTCTCATTAAACAACGCTTGAGCTGAGCGCTTCTCTACGAGAACTACTTCTCTAAGTTTTGCTGGTCAAAACGTTGTATCCGTGGGCCATTTTTTCAGCGGGAGGGAAACAACGGCTATGACTTCAAGGGCTATTGACCTGCCTTTATCTTGGACAGTTCAACTTTGAGCTTAGTCTGAAATCGGGGAAACCGAAGCCGCCTTCTCGTTGCATCCTCAGCGACGAGCCTGCGGAACCCGGAGAGGCGCCTTTTACTTTCCCGATTCTCGGACTGACTCTCAGTCGTTGTTCGGCGGTTGCGAGTGTGCTTTCGTCCTCTCGCGGAGACGCGCCCTCTTGTTGTATCGCTCCCGAGATCCCTCGTTGAACCTTTCCTGCGCTTCTGCTGCAGACCTCAATAGGCTTTTCCGCAACCCTAGATATGCTTTCATTTCGCTTAGCGTCTTAAGATCATCGTGCCGTTCGCAGGTTTTGAAAAAACCGGTATTCGGGTCCATACCGATGTCAATTCTCAAATCGTCCAGCTTCCGAAATATATTTAGTCCCGAAAAACCAACGGCGGCGCCTTTCACGCAGATATTTTTGAGCATTGGTATACAGGCTTGCGATCGATGCTGCCCACGGCTCAAGGCTGGGGCGTCCACACAGTCAGCAGCGCCAAAGCCTTGCGCACAAAACGTGGCGGAGATCGAAAGTGATAAGGCTGGAAAGAGGCAGACGTCATAGTCGCGACGCACAACGAGCGGAAATATTTGAAAACCACTGCTGACGGTTACCGCCCCGACAACTTTCTTAGTTTGCCTGAATGTCCGTAAGGCTGAGCCAGGGCCGCCCACACCTTCACAGATATTTTTTGAGCATTATCTATACGGGTCGCAGCAAACGCAGCAGGGAAGCGCACGACCTTGGAGTTTGGATTTCGACTAGTGCCTGAATTGATCAACTGATTACGGGATCAGCGCCGTTTTAATCCGCTGCGGGTCTGACAGAACCCGCGTCCGTAAAGCCTCTCGCAAATTTCAGTTATACACCGGGCTGACCTTATGAGGCAGGAGTGACGGCAAGTGGGTATACATGTCTTCAGTGTTGTCTCTCTCCGGCTGATCCGATCAAGGAGCAACGCCCAGGCGCAGGATCGAACCATTCGCGTAATCGAGGAGGTACAGTTCGCCAGTGGTGTCCTCGCCGAAGGAGCTGACGGTAAGATGGTGGTCAAGCACTAGCGTCTGTTTCCACTTGCCGCTCGAATCCTGGGCGCCGGCCCAGACATGCCCACTAGATAGGTCGCCGAAGACATAACTGCCAGCTAGCCCCGGAATCGCAGCACCGCCATAGACGAAACCGCCGATGATCGATGTGCCGCCGCTGGTATCGTGTGCGTACTCCATGATCGGCTGGATCAATCCCGCTGCGCTGCACGAGCTCGCTGGCGGATAGCAATGGGACGCTTCCGTCTTGTTCCAGCCGAAGTTGCCAGCTTTTGTGATGATATCCACTTCCTCGTAACTATCCTGGCCGACATCGCCGGCGAAGAGCGTGCCGCTCATGCGATCAAAGGAAAAGCGCCAGGGATTGCGCAAACCGTAAGCCCAAATCTCAGGTAAGCCGCTGGGCTGGGTGAAAGGATTGTCCGCCGGAATGGCGTATTGTTTTCCAGCGGTGAAGGCACCGTCAACGTCGATTCGCAGGATCTTGCCGAGCAATGTTTGCAAATTCTGTCCATTGCCTTGCGGATCGCCCCCGCTGCCGCCGTCGCCTAAGCCAATGTAGAGGAAACCGTCGGGGCCGAAAGCGAGCTGGCCGCCATTGTGGTTGTCGAAAGGCTGGTCGACTACCAACAGAATGCGCTCGCTGGAAGCGTCGGCTTGGTTCGGATTCGAACTAGAAGCCGCGTACTCGGAAAACACGGACTGGAGTTGCGCGCCCAGGCGCCGTGTGTAGTAGATGAAGAAGCGACGATTCAAGCTGAAGCCGGGGTGAAATGCCAGTCCGAGCAGTCCCTTTTCTCCTCCAGATTCAACCTTGGAAGTGAGGTCAAGGAACGGCGTGGCGACAAGAGCGCCATTCTGGATTATGCGGACTCGTCCACTCTGCTCGAGAACAAACACACGTCCGGTGCCGTCATTTGGAACTTCCATCCCCACAGGTGCCGCGAGGCCGCTGGCAAATGCGGAGAGGGCTAACGCAGGTGGACCTCCAGACGGCGGGTTGTTCGGGGTGCGCAAGGAACCTCCACCACAGCCAGGCATTAGGACCAGGAGTGCAAACGCCACAGCGCATAGAAAAAGGGTCGAACAGAATCGCATGTCTTATTTGATGCGCAGGCATGAACGCAAATTCTTCGATAGTCCTCTCGAAAAGGCTGAGGAGAGTGAGTCGCAGTTTCTTGCTACTATCCGCCCGCCAACTTCCCCCTCGCCACCGGACGCGCAAACGCGTTCGTCAGACCGTGTCCGTTGTTGCTCATCACCTTGCCGTAATACTCCTTCGCGCGTGTGGCGTCCCCCGTCTTCTCATACGATTGCGCAAGTAGCATTAGGATGAAGGGGTCTTCCTGGCTGGCTTTTCCCAATTCGGTGATTGCCGTCTTGTAATCACCACCATAGAACGCTACATATCCGGTCAAGTAGGGAAAGAACTGTGCCTGGTCCGGATTATTCGTTTTGTCCAGTGCCGCTTTCGCCGCGGCGACTTCTTGCTGAGCTTTGTCGGGCTGTCCGCGACGGGCGGCAATACGGGCTTGAGCGTGAGCCCAGCGGAATGCCCACAGATTCTTATCAGCCTCCTTCATTTCGGTCTTGCGCATCGCGGTATCGTAGCCCGTCTTATACCAAGTCGCGGCACCGTTGATATCGCCCAACTCTAGCTTGATGCGCGCTAGCTCATTTGCCACTCCAGCCGCAGCCTCGAAGTCCGATTTTGTCGTGAGGGCGTCAAACACTTGCTTCTCATATTTGTCCGCTTCGGCCTCATTGCGCTCGAACACATAGGAAAACGCCATTACCCGCAACGCGCGATTCTTCTGGTCCGCTGGAGCCAATTCGATTGCTTTCTTAAGGTGCTCGCGCGCCGCGCGATAGTCTCCCTTTAGGTCAAACGTCATCCCCGACTCGAGATGCGCCTCATACGAATTTGGAGAGCTTTCAAGCGCCTGCTTGTACACCTTCAGCGCCTCATCCAGCTTGCCCGCGTTATTGAGACTCTGCCCCTGCTTCACCAACGCTTGCGCATCATCAGGCGGTGCCTGGGAGCTGAGCGCTTGGCCCGTGCACATCACGCAGACTAGTAACGCGACAGAGAGAATAGGGATTCGAGGATTAGAGGATTTCATGCGCGCGATTATAGCGCCGAGTTCAGGATCTGGAGAGGCGATTTGTAGGGTAAATTCCTTGTGTCTTTTGAAGTATTTGGTCCCGAAAACACAAGCCTCGCCATACTCGCGAAAATATTTTTTGAGCATTGGTACATAGGTCTGCGCCAGTGATTTTGAGGGCGTGCTGCGCGAATCGTCATGCGCGAGATAATGTTCAAGTCGCAATCAACCAGCTGACTACCGGGCACTGCCGTGTCAATTCCCCCAGCTGGGCAGCCTAAGGGCGTCCACGATTACCACCATCGGAGTATTGTTTCCGGATTGCCCGTCATCCTCTGCTTACTTAACACCAAAAAAGTGCCCTTTCCGTTCTGTCATTGGCATTCTTCGTTGGAAGAAATCGGAATAGGGGCACTCTAAGGGGTGTCACCCGTTGGGAAAATTCGTGAGTTGCTCGAAGAAACGCATCTGCAAGCGAGGGACGAGAGTATCATTTTGTGGGCACGATATAGTTTTTGACGACAACGTCCGTTAAGAGGAAACATGGCAACTGAACTGACACTATCCGTGAACGGGACAAAGCAAACAGTCAACGTCGATCCCGATACCCCATTGTTGTTCGTGCTGCGCAATGAATTGAAGCTGACAGGGCCCAAGATGGGTTGCGGAATGGCGCAGTGTGGCGCCTGCGCCGTGTTGCTCGATGGAAAAGAAATCCGCACGTGCATTACTCCGGTTTCGGGCGTTGTGGGAAAGCAGATCACCACAATTGAGGGTTTGCCCGCACTGTGGGCGCAGGGGAAGGGATTGAGCGCAGCCGACGGACAGGAAACGTTGCATCCCGTGCAGCAAGCGTGGATTGATGAGCAAGTGCCGCAGTGTGGATACTGTCAGAGCGGGATGATGATAGTTGCGGTGCAGCTCTTGTCGAAGACCCCAAATCCATCGGTAGAGCAGATTAAAGACGCCTTTACGAATGCGCCACCCTCGCCCCATCTTTGCCGCTGCGGAACATACGCCGCGATCATCGATGCAGTCCAACGAGCCGCACAGGCGATGAGAGGAGAAGCGCTATGACCGGCAAAATAGACCAGCATGAGACTGCGGCATTCGGCGCAACGGTTTCGCGACGTGGCTTTGTGAAGACCGGCGGAGCGCTGTTTGTTTCGCTGGCAGTTCCTCTTCGATTCGCTAACCTAGCGGTCGCCGCCGACAATTCAACTTCGATTGATCCGACGCTGCCTAAATCCTGGCTTGAGATTCGCAGCGACAACACGATTGTGGCGCGGACAGGAAGAACAGAAACCGGCGTGGGGATCACAGGTTATTACCCGCAGACAATTGCAGAGGAGTTGAACGTTCGTCCCGAAACCATCACTTTGATAATGGGCGATACTGACCGCACACCGGACGGCGGATATTCCGCTGGATTGCTCGAGGGAATGGCGAATGTGAGGAAAGTGGCAGCGTATACATATCAGGCGCTGCTAGGGCTGGCCGCTACACAAATGGGTGTGCCTGTTTCGTCGCTCAGCGTCACTGATGGCGTGGTGATGGGCGGCGGGAAAAAGATCACCTACGGCGAACTGGTGCAAGCACAACACCTCGAGTTAAAGATTCCCATAAAAGGTGCGTTGCCGAAGCCTGATCCCACAGGCGAGGTTGGTATGACTTCGATGGATGGGCTGACCGTCACCGGCGATCCCCCAATGAAAGCTCCGAAGGACTTCAAGGTCATCGGAACATCCTTTCCCGCGGGACACATCCCCGATAAAGTAACCGGAAAAACGAAGTGGAGCTGCGACGTTGCGCTACCGGGGATGCTGCATGCACGGATGGTGCGACCTGCGACGATGGGATCAACTTTAGTTTCGGTGGGAACGCTCGACAGGAAACAATTTCCGACCGCGGAAGTCATTCGAAAGGGAAATTTGGTTGCAGTGGTTTCTCCAAATGAATGGGAAGCGGTGCAAGCGGCGCAGAGCGTCGCGGATAGTACGAAGTGGACGGAATGGTCCGGCCTGTCCGGCAGCGAGAACGTGACGAAAGCGATTCGTGCGCACAAATTCGGAAAGCCGTCCGAGAGCAAAGGTAAGGCGGCTGAAACAATGGCCGCGCTGCAAAGCGGCACGAAGAAAATTTCTGCGACCTACGAACAAGGATACGTGCGGCACGCGCCTATCGGTCCGTTCGTCGCCGTTGCGGACGTGAAGAGCGATGGCAACGTCACCGTATGGACGCATTCGTCGCAGTCCCAGGGATTGCGTGCGCGAATTGCTTACGTGCTTAGCGTTCCCGTCGAGAAAGTAGTCGTCCGTTGGATGGACCATGCCGGGCAGTACGGTCGCACAACATTTGGCGGCGATGGCGCCGAAGCTGACGCTGCGATTCTGTCGAAACTGACGGGAAAACCTGTTCGTGTGCAGTGGACCCTGCCAGAGGATATGGCATGGTCGACCGTTTCTCCGGCGTGGGTTTCCGACATTTCCGCAGTGCTCGACGCGAAAGGACAGATCATAGCGTTGCACAGCGCTCAATATGCACCTCACATGGAAGATCCCCGGCCGCTTGGAGCACTTCTGGCTGGCATGCCTTCCGCAACGTCGAAGCCCGGCGCTTGGGTTGCAACGGAATGGCCGTACGACAAGATCGTGAACCGCCTTGAAGACGCATATGGAATGCCGAATCTAGCTGGGGATTCGGCCTATGGCGGATTGCGCGGGAATATCATGCGTACTCCTGGGCAACGACAGCAGAATTTCGCGCTAGAGGGATTCATCAATGAGGCGGCAGCTGCTGCTGGCGTTGACCTGATCGAGTATCGCCTGGCGCATACGACGGATGAGCGACTGATCAATCTACTGCGCGCGACTGCGAAAGCAGCGAATTGGGAAACGAGATCTTCGCCACATCCTGCTGCGCAACGCAGCGGAAGCACGCTGGTAACGGGGCGCGGTGCCTGCATAATGATTCGCTCGAATGCGTATTGGGTCGGAATCGCCGAGATTTCCGTGGTTCCAAGCACCGGGGAATTGAAAGTAACGAAATTCGCAATTGGCTGCGAGCCTGGAAAGATCATTAACCCGCGCCAACTCGACCGCTGCATGAAGAGCGGCGTGGTGATGGGACTGAGCGAAGCGTTGAAGGAAGAGGTGACCTTCGACAACTCCAAAGTGACGAGCACGAACTGGAGTCGCTACAAAATTCTCACGATGAGCGAGATTCCGGAAATCAAAGTCGTGCAACTCTCGCGTGACGACAAAGGCTTCGGCGGAGGCTCTGAGGCCGCGAACGCGGTGGTTCCACCCGCCGTCGCTGCGGCATTGTTCGATGCCACGGGTGTGCACGCCCGCAGAATTCCGCTCACGCCGAAGTATGTGAGCAGTCTGCTCAAATCGTAATACCTCTTGCTCGTTTACGGAGAGTATTCGAGAAATACTGCGAACGGTGCTTCCTTCTCTGAAAAGGGGACGCCCGTTGCAAAGCTAAGCGGCAAGCTGCCCCCGAATACTCGAGACTTGAAAGTTACCAGCAGCTGTTTTTTACAGGCTCGTTGGCGGCTTGTGTACCCGTTCTACGAATGAATTCCCCTGAATTGGAAGAATATTTGGTCGCGAAAAATCAGGCCACACACATCTTCGCGCACCCCTTTTGAGCATTGCGTGTATTCTTGACCGAATTGTGAGTCCAACCCTGTTCTACTCCCCGGCATCGTCTACATGTGCCGCCATCCGGTCCCTCCGGCTCTCTAACCCAATCCTCGTATAAGTTGGGAACCGCTATCTGCGAATTTCGTATAACTATCGGGAGGTGGGGCTTCTCATGCTTGAAAGCATCCGCTACTCGATGCGGCAATTCGTTAAAGCACCCGGCTTCACCATCACGGCCATTCTCACGCTCGCGCTGGGCATTGGTGCCACCACCGCCATTTTTACGCCCGCGACGAACAAAGAATCAGCGACGTGGTGGACGAACACAATTTGCGAATCAAATGACGAGGATTTTACTAACCACCAGCCACCAAACAATGCTGGGGTCGAGGTTTCTGGGTCAACCGACGGTTGCCGTAATATCCCCATAGCGCTCATTGACGCCGGAAAAGGCGAATGGAAGGCGCAAACTTGCGCTATCGCCTGTGCCTGTTGAAAAACTCTTTCCTACGAAATTCGCAAAAATAAAATTGCGTCAGGATGCGTTATAAACGATCTTCTCGAATCGCAAGACATTTTGTATCCCCCAAATTTGAGCAGTTTGGGCCTGAAAGTGAGTTTTTCAACAGACACGCCTGTGGGTGTTGAAAAAGTCCGTCAACAGAATGCCCTTCATCTGCGAGCATGGCGTCGGCCGGTTTATCTCCGTTCGACTAAGTGGTGACCGGCAGAACTGGCGTTGTCGGCCTACTGAGGAACCGGACTAGTCGTTTGATGTTCTGGGCCACCGCTGCCAGGAAGAACTGCTCGCGCACGAACTTCAGTCTGCGCAGACGCAAGCGCCGCAATCCGATCTGATTCTTCAGTTCCGCGAACAAGGCTTCCACCTTCTTTCTTTGCCGTTGTGCTTTGGCGAACTCTGGCGTGTTGACCAACTCCCGCGCACGTTGTCGGGCTGGTTCGTTTTGGTGGATGATGAGGCCCCGGAAGGCAGCGCTGGTGCATTGTGGTCGGAGCGAGCACGGGCCACACTTTTTGCGTGTCCCGATGTAGTTGTAAGCGCGGTTCCGATGAACCCAACCGCCGTAGTTCAAGGGCTGACCGGCGGGGCAGATATAGCGATTGTTTTCCGGTTCGTAGGTGAAACGCTCGGGGCCAAAAAATGGGCTCCTCTTTCGGTGGATACTCTCACGGGTCCGCATGTAGGGAGTGACGCTCCGATCAGCTAGCCATTGCAAGAACTCGCCGTTGCCGTAGGTCGTATCGGCCGCCACCGATTCCGGCTCTCGTCCTTGCCATTGAGCGAAACGGGCGAGCATGTCTTGCGCGGCCACGGTTTCCTGACTCATGCGCGCCGCCGTAGCTTGCACTCCCACGATCACACAACTGTGATTGTCCACAAGATAGTTGTCGTAGTATCCCAGTCGGGCCGGAGTTCCACCCTTGGTGGCGTAGGTCGCATCGGGATCTGTGGTCGATACTTGATCCTGCTGATGCACCGGTTCCTCGGTGGGATTCTGCTGCTCCAGTTCGACCAGATACTGACGCACGGTTTGGTTCACTTGCGCCGCTTCCGCTAACTGCTGCCGCGGAATGCGGCTCTCCTTCGCCGCATTCGCCTCCACGAAACTACCGTCCACCGACAAATGCTGGCCCTGTACCAGCCCCACTTCCACACACTGCTTCACGATCTGTTCGAAGAGTTGCTCGAACAGCTTCGACTCTTGAAACCGTCCATGCCGGTTTTTCGAAAACGTGGAGTGATGTGGAATCTCCTGATCGAAACCGAGGCCGGTGAACCACCGCCACGCCAGATGCATGCGCAGTTCTTCCACTAGCTTGCGTTCGCTGGTGATGCCGTACAGATAGCCGATCAGCAGAATGCGCAGCAGAAGTTCGGGATCAAGGGATGGACGGCCGGTATCGCTGTAACTCGCTTTCAGCTCCTCCCGCACAAAGGCAAAGCTGATGTGCTTTTCAATGAGTCGCAGCAGATGAGTCTCTGGAACCTGATCTTCCAGGCGGAAGTAGTAGAACAGCGCTTCGGAGCGGTCGTGTTGCCCCATCATGATCAGCAGTCCTCCGAAAATGAAAATCCAACAAAGCATGTTGACGTCTTAACATGCTTTCGCTAAATCTCACCTGCTAATCGACGTGACTTTTTCAACACCCACGCCTGTTGACGACAGTTGGTCAAATGTATCTGAGGACCAATATAGGAGTCCTTCTCGACCGCCACCTTCTCTCGCGAACTGCAACTTGCTAGACTGCCCCGATGTCGCTTCGTAGCATCATCGCGAAACCCAGCCAATGGCCTGCGTCTACTTCTCGCGCCCTTCAGTACGGTTTCTACGACTTCACTCGCGAGATGCCGCGAACAAAGCGCATCATTATTTGGGCTGCCATTTTGGTCCAGGGATACGCGATCTACGCTCTAGTTGTTCGAGCCAGCCGCAGGGAGCAACGGCGCAATGTCGGGATGGCAGCTATAGTTTCAGCCGCAGTCGAAGCGGTACGTGTTCGCAACAGCTGACGGGCCGATTACTGAAACAAAAATGCTGCACAAGAAAGCCAAATGGGCGCGTTCTTCGCGTTACGCGGCGTGCTCAATATCGCGACTTCGCTGCGCTCGGAGTATCTCTTCTTGCGCTTCTCGGAGGTCCTTACAATACTCGCAATTTGGATCGGAGCAGTAAGGCGACTCCGCTCCTACTTTGTGAGAGGGTGCTCGGTTCTGTGGCTGCATCAGCTGCCTCCTCAAATCCAACATCGGTGGCAGAAAAACCGCGTCGGAAAATGGATCGCGCATCAGATGTGATCAAAAGGAGCCAGGTTGCTGAGGCTGCACTACCTATTCCAAATCTGTTGGTTGGAGTTGGCACCACCAACTTTACGGGTTTACGGAGCCGGCATTCTCACGGAATCAATTTCGCTCAAAATGCCCTCCACACGGGGTTTTGAGTCAAATCGCCTGTGGGCTGTTGAAAAACTCACCTTTCGCCTCAAACGGCCAAAATTTATCGGATACAAAATGTCTTGCGATTCGAGAAGATCGCTTATATCGCATTCTGACGCGATTTCATTTTTGCGAATTTAGCGAGAAGAGTTTTTCAACAGCCACGCCTGATTTCAGAAACTGACTTCTGAGTGGCGCGTCGTTCACCAGTCGGGAATGTATACGCAGTATTAATGTTCTAAGAGGACGAAGAGAATTGTTCGCCCAGTTGTTAGGGTGTCCTGCTCACTCGTACCTCAGCGCCACCATCGGATCGACCTTGGCGGCGCGGCGAGCGGGAACCATGCAGGCTGCCGCTGCGAAGATTACGAGCACGGCCGCAGCCGACAAAAACGTTGCTGGATCCGCTGGAGAAATTCCGAAGACCAGTTGCGCAATCGCGCGCCGCAGAATCCACGCGGCAAAAAGTCCGACCACAGCACCCGTAACAGCCGTCACGATTCCTTGCTTCAGAACCATCCATAGCACGTTTCCGCGCTGCGCTCCTAGTGCCATCCGCAAACCGATTTCATTGGTCTGGCGCGCAACAACGTAGGAAGTTACTCCGTAAACTCCGATTCCCGCCAGCATCAATCCAAACAGCGCGAACATGCCTAACAATCCGGTGGTATAGCGGCGCTCGGCCGTCTGCTGCTGCATGACCTCGTCCATGGTTGTGACCTCTGCGAAAGGCAGGTTGGGGTCAAGTGCGTGAAGCTGCTGCCGGATGGAACTGGCGAGCGCAAGCGGATCAATCGCTGTGCGCACGATTAAGTTCTTGAAACCCACATTGAGGTCCGGTGTCTGCCGGAAGAGTGTGGTTATGTGGGGCATGGGCGGAAGGGCCGGCCCACGGTTCATCGTGTCCGCGATGACCCCTACGATGGTGAAGAGCTCGTCTCCAGTGTTTGAAGATCCCAGCTGCTGCGCCACACTGATACGGATCTGTTTTCCGATTGCGTCTTCATTCGAAAAGAATTGTTTCACGAATGCCTGATTGACCAAAGCTACCGACGGACTGGTGTCGGTATCGAGCTCCGAGAAGTCACGACCTTGCAGGACCGGTATTCCCAGCGTGCGCAGATAGTGAGAGTCGGTGACGTTGCGTGCCGCAATGGGGATATCTTCTAGGGCCGATACCGGCCGGCCCTCGATGGTGAAGTTTTGTTTCCATTGGTCGTCGGGAGGACTCGCCGCACTGATGGTCGCATCCTCCACGCCGGGAAGCTGGCGCACCCGTGAGACGTAATCATCGGAAAAACGCGTGATACTAGTCGTATTCGGATACCGAACCGGAGGTAGGAAGAGCTGGGTTCTTAAAAGATGGTCGGTTTGAAAGCCTGTGCGCTGATTTTGCAAACGCAGGAGGCTTTGTATAAGCAGTCCAGTCCCGACCAGAAGCATTACTGCAAGCGCCATTTCGCCGACTACGAATAAGCGGCCAGATTGCTTCCAGTTTTTGCTCCCGGTATTGGCTCTGCCTACCTGCTTGAGCGCTTCCGCTGGGCTGACTTTCAAACTCTTTAATGTCGGGATTGTGCCGAAAACCAAACTGCTGAGCACCAATATTCCAAAAGCGAAGCCAAGTACACGAAAATCAACCGTCACCGTAGCCAATTGCGGCAGCTTCGCAAGCTGAAGGTGGGCAAGCATCGCGCACGCCCACCACGCGACTGCACCGCCAAGAATTCCTCCAAGCAAGCTCAGCATCAGATTTTCGATTGTGAATTGGCGAAGAAGAGCGGAGGTCTTTGCTCCTAGTGCGAGTCGCAGCGCGACTTCTCGCGTGCGGCCTGAATTTCGCGCAAGCAGCAAATTGGCTACATTGGAACAGGCAATAAGAAGAATGAGGCTTACCGCGCCCATTAACAGCAGAACCATCGGGCGCAGATTCCCGGCACGGTCCTCCCGCAAAGGCTGCAGCCTTACGCCAACGCCGCGATCAAGCGGATATTGCGACGCAAGATTGGTCGCGATTTTCTCAAGCTCGGCGCTCGCCTGTTTCAGGGGGACAGCCGGCTTCAGGCGCGCAATCGCTAGCCATCCGCGGCTCGCTCGTTCAGACTCTCTCCAAACGCTGTCGTTTGCGTTTACGTACGGAACAAACGGCGTCCACAATTCAATATTGCCGTGCGCGGTCCGGGCCAGCCAGTCGGGAACTTCTCCCGGCATTACTCCGATAATTGTGTAAGGTTCGTCATTAATACGTACGATTTTGCCAAGAATGTCGAGATCGCCACGGAAGCGCGACTGCCAGAAGTTGTAGCCAATAATCGCTTCGAACTGATTTCCCCAGTGGTTTTCTTTCGGCTCAAAGACTCGCCCTAGCAGCGGTTTTATGCCGAGGACCTGAAAGTACTCTCCCGGAACCAGTCCAACCTGCAGTTGCTCAGGTTCGGTACTTCCGCTGGCCGCGCTGACGTTCTTTCGCCAGACGTCATACACCGCGAACTTTTCGAAGCTGTGGCTCTGGGTCGCAAAGTCGCGGACATCAACCGGAGAAGGTCCAATGAGCGCGCCTCTTTCGATCGAGAACACCCTGACCACGCGATCGGGATCCGGCAACGGTAGGGGACGGAGCAGGACAGCGTTGAGCACTGCGAACATGGCCGTGTTCGCCCCAATGCCGAACGCAAGTGTCACCACGGCGACAGCTGTGAATCCAGGATTCTTGCACAGCTGCCGATGCGCGTAACGAATATCTTGGAGTAGGCCGCTCATGAAATTGCTCCCTTCGCTCGTATCCCAGTGCCACGATGGGATCGATCGAGCTTGGCGGGATCAGCGGGAGATGCCCGCGCAGATTACTCGTCCCAAACCAATCCGATTTCCCGATTCGAGAAAAGACCGCACCTTTGTGGCCAGTCTCCAGCTTAACCAAAGGCGATGTGTTTCTTCTACTTAAGGGATTTCGCGGAATGCAAAATTGTCCGAGATCAGGCCAGCGTCGTCCGAAAGCGGACGGTCTATGGTCGGTGGCCGTTAAGGTTGGTAATCGAGAGTGATTGGTCGGCAATCCGGAAGCAATACAAGCCGCCAGCGATCGCTCAACTGACGATAAATTGCCATAGCGCTCAAAATGCCTCCACATGGGTTTTGAGTCAAACCTTCCGGGGGTGTCAATGAGGGTAATTGCCTGATTACAAGATCCAGCAGCAGCACAGCTCTGGCATGAGAACCGCACCGCAGGAGATCTTACGTGCTGGCTCTTAGGCTCCGGAGTACATCGTACTCTCGTAATCAGCAACCGGCCGTATTGAATCGACGCTGCCACTATTGCACAATCCATGTTGAAGTGTAGCTCTCCCCCGAGGTGAAAGATGTTTGCTGAACAGACTGAACTGAAGAATGACGCCCCGCATTTTCAACTGGAATTTCCATTCATGGAGTTCACTTTCGATCAGGCTTGCGAAACTTTGTTTAATCGTGTGATCCGCATTTGCGACCACTATTTCCCGGCACTCTGTGAGCAGCAAGCGTAGTCCAAACCTGAAGGGCAATAGGAATCGCTACACTCATTCACAGGCCGAACTTTCGTCGGCCAAGAGACACATTACCGAGGAGACAATTCCTATGAAACAGACATGGCACGGCCAATCCGCATTTCGCATCGAGGCGGGCGAGGCCAAGATTTGATCGATCCGTTTCTGTCCGATAACGCGTCCACGGACAAGGGATGGAGCGGCTACCTTACAGGCAAGAACTCGACACAGGGAGGTGACCGATGAAGGCGATCGTGGTGACGGATCAGGCTGCGGGAACGGCCGGGATGAAGCTGGTGGAGCGGCCCGAGCCGCAGGGGGCGGCGCTCGCCAGCCTCTCGGGCGCGAACTACGGCGATGTCGTTGTTCAGGTTCATGCGTCGGGATTCACCGGGGATGAGCTGTCGTGGCCCTCGACCTGGATCGATCGCCTCGGCCGTGACCGGACGCCTTCGATCCCCGGCCACGAGCTGGCCGGAGTGGTCACTGCCCTCAGCTATGGAACGACGGGGCTGTCGGTGGGACAGCGGGTGTTCGGCCTCACGGACTGGACTCGCGACGGCACGCTGGCGGAGTATGTAGCCGTCGAGGCACGCAACCTCAACTAGTTCGGAAAAACGATGGATTTCAAGAAAGACGCGCCGCGTAGCCGCTTCGTGAATTGGGTTCGGGCTTGGCAGGATGTCTTGTTCGGCGCGATGATTCTCGCATCCCTGCTCGGCTTGATCTATGCGTTCACTCGTGAATGAACTATTTGCAAAGAATGCGAACGGCTATCCAAGTGCGTCCTGTCTTGCGTTTCAAAGCATCCCGATCTTGCGAGGGGTGGACTTGCGGGTAGCAGCGAACTACTTAGTTGAAACCTTTGCAAGCGCTGCTTTGATTCCTCCGCCAACGACCTCGGCGCTACCCGTGCCCCAAAAGTGCATGAAGAGAAGCCGAGGGTCTTCTTTGAGTATGTGGCTGTGAAGGGCGGTAATCGCAATGTGGTTCTCCTCAAGGGCGGAGATCACTGGATTCACCTCATCGCTTGTGAGCACGAAATCACCCGTCGTTGCGACTTTTCCCGCTTCCGCTTCTTGAAAATTGATGGACTCGGCGACACCCTGGGCGGGAGTCATTGTCATGCCGTTCATCGTAATCGCGGTCGAGCGCGGGACCGCAAACGAGAGCACTCCGCTTTTAAAGGTCCCCTGACGCCCAACTGCATCCTGCACTACTTTCACCCAGGCAGGAGTCGCCGATTCCGCCGGAGGAGTTGCGGGCTTTCCAAGCGGAGTCTTTGATGCGGCAAGAGTCTCGTGCAGTGAAGTCGCGAGTTGGGTTGTATTTCCCTCGCCCATGTAATGCATGTACATCACGACTGGACTCTCATAGAGAAGATGATTATGAACCGCTGCGATTTCGAAGCCCGCATCACGAAGCTTCTTCATAACTGGATTCACCTCGCCTTGTAAAAGGACCAGGTCTCCCATGACCATGGCCTTATCGTTGGTTCCGGAAAAAGCTGCCCAGGAACCAAGCGCCAGTCCGGGCTTGATCGCGACTCCATTCACAGCCACATGCAAAAAACTGAGCTTGTACACCTCGCCCGTTTTCTGTCCGGATCGCCCGAGTGCTTGATCGATGCTTGCAGTGTCGAGTACCTGCCCTAACGCGGCTATTGGAAGAAAAAAGAAGATGGAAAGAGCGATAACAAACCGTTCTAAGGAACGCATTTCAACTCTCCTTGCCCCGTTGCGCCATGTGTTATATCTGTAACATCACTGATGCCGACTATAGCACAGGTTAATGCGGAGCCGCCATGGCTGCTGTTCATCTTCACTCTGCCTACGAAGGGAGCAAGCCAGAGGGTTGACACCTGGAGAAAACTTCGGCGCTATGGTGCTCTTCCATTGAAAAGCGGTGGTCATGTGCTACCCAACACGCCAGCTAATCGTGAGCATTTTGAATGGCTCGCTGCTGTGATCCGCCAATCTGCCGGACATGCATCGGTGATGCAGGTGCACTCACTCGATGATCATTCGGATGAACGCCTGCGCGAACTTTTTCTTCAAGTGAGCACTCGCGATTACGAAACCGTGATCGCCGAACTCCGAAAGATATCCCGCAGTAAAAACAGGAACGCCAATGCGTTGGCACGCTTTCGGCGCAAATTGCGCAACATCATTGAGACTGATTTCTTTCACAGTCCCATGCGCAGCCGGTTGGAGACACTGCTGGCTCAAGCGGAAGAACGCGGCACCCCGGTACGGTCGAGCAAGTCAGATGTTAAGAAGAAGGAATATCGCGGCCGAACTTGGATCACCCGACCTCGTCCCGGCATTGATCGGGTCTCCTCCGCTTGGCTGATTCGCGAGTTCATCGATAAGGACGCAAGATTCATCTTCGACAATGACCTAAGCCTGCACGCATCCGCAGTTCCGTTCGATATGTTCCAGACAACTAAAGGATTCGGGCACCGTGGCGAGGATTGTACATTCGAGACTCTCTGCAAAGGATTCGCCATCCGGGATGCACGAGTCCGCGCGATTGCACAGATTATCCACGATGCCGATCTTGAAGACGCTAAGTTTGGCCGTACGGAGGGGGTTGGTCTGGATCGAACCTTGATTGGCTGGGCCAAACAGGGGGTCAGCGACGAAGAACTCCTACGCCGTGGGATGGAAATGATCGAAGGGCTTTACGATTCCGTTTTATGAAGCAGGCGATGCCACCATCGCTCGCAGTGGAACAGGGTAAACCGCTCTCGTTTACTTTGGGGGACCTGCTGTTCTATTTCTTGCGCCTCGGCACGTTTGGCTTTGGTGGCCCAATCGCTCTCGCCGGGTACATGCAGAAGGATCTGGTCGAAGAACGCCAGTGGATCTCCATGTCGGACTATTTGGAGGGCCTTGCCTTTTCTCAGCTCTCACCCGGTCCTTTGGCGGCGCAGCTTGCGATGTACATCGGATGGCTACGGTCTGGTTTTGTAGGTGCAACGCTCGTTGCCGTCGCCTTTGTCTTGCCTTCATTCTTGATGGCCGTGGCCGTTGCTGCAGTTTATGTACACTTCGGCAGCCTGCCATGGATACAGGGCATGTTCTACGGGATCGGCGCTGCTGTTATTGCCATCATCATAAGAAGCGCAATTAAGCTGGTGCGTACCACAGTCAGGAAGGATTGGCTTCTCTGGATCATTTTCGCAGCAGTTGGAACCACTACTGCATGGACGCAGTCGGAAATTGTGTGGCTGTTCATTCTGTCCGGCTTTGTTGCAATGTTTATTAAGGCGCCGCCTCGCGCTGTCCAGAGTAAGTCCTTGATGTTCTTCAGCTTTCTAAGTCCTCTTTTCACAGGAATCCACGGTTTGACTAGCGCCGCTACCATTGTCGCCCTGTTTTTTTTCTTTTTAAAGGCGGGAGCGTTCGTATTCGGTAGCGGACTGGCGATTGTACCTTTCCTCTACGGCGGAGTTGTTGTGAAGTTCCATTGGCTCACCGAGCGTCAGTTTGTGGACGCGGTTGCTGTAGCGATGATTACACCAGGTCCGGTGGTCATTACCGCGGCCTTTATTGGATACCTGGTCTCCGGCGTCGTGGGCGCCATCGTTGCTGCCTTTGCTGTGTTTGCCCCGCCTTATCTCGTGATCTTGTTCGGCGCACCATATTACCGTCGCTTTGCACAAAACCTACAAGTTAAGGCATTCGTGCAAGGTGTTACCGCCGCAGCTGTAGGCGCAATTGCGGGAGCGGCATACATCCTTGCCCGGCGGTCTATTTTCGATATTCCGACCGCAACTATTGCTGCTCTTGCCTTATGCGTGCTGATGCTGAGAAGGAAAATCCCTGAACCTGTCATTATCTTGGCGGCCGGAGTTGCTGGCCTTCTTTTGCACGGCAAGGCATAAGACGAATGATCTAGCCCACCTCGTTAAAAGGAGTCTTCAATGCGGCTATTGATGATCCTTGTCCTGTACGTTGGAGTCGTATGGGGCAATCAGCTCAGCCTCTGCGATTGGAAAAGACCATCGACCTGCCCGGCGTGCAGGGTCGAATCGACCATCTTTCGATTGACGTGAAGGGAGAAAGATTGTTCGTTGCCGCACTCGGCAACAACACCCTGGAAGTTATCGACCTTAAAGCTAGCAAACGTTCGAAAACAATAAGCTCGCTCAAAGAACCTCAGGGCGTTCTTTATGTGTCTGAAACGAACCAGTTGTACGTTGCAAATGGAGACGACGGCAGTGTGCGAATATTCGATGGGGGCTCCTTAGCCCTCCTGAAGACGCTGGACTATAGCGATGACGCAGATAACCTCCGCTACGATGCTCGAAGTAAGCGAGTCTACGTCGGCTATAGCAGTGGTGTGTTAGGAGAGATCGACAGCGGCGACAACAAGGTAGCGGACATTAAACTCGACGCCCATCCTGAATCGTTCCAGCTTGAGACAGTCAGTCCCCGGGCGTACGTGAACCTTCCGGATTCCCGCAAAGTCGCTGTCCTCGATCGGGACAAGCGCACGATTATTACAACCTGGAAAACCGACATGGCGTTCGCGAATTACCCCATGTCGCTCGATGAAACCGACCGAAGGCTATTTGTCGTAACCCGGCGTCCCGCCCGGCTGCTCGTTTTTTGACACCAATACAGGAGCAATCATCCAGAAGCTGGCTGCCATAGGCGATTGCGACGACGTGTTCTATGACAGGGCTCGCAGGCGAATCTATGCCAGTGGAGGCGATAGCGAGATTTCTGTTTTTCAACAAAAGGCCGCGGATCACTATGAGGAGCTAGCGCGTATACCGACGGTGAAGGGGGCACGGACGAGTCTCTTCTCGCCGAACCTTGATCGGTTGTTCTTGGCAGTGCGGCGGCAGGGTTCGCAATCAGCAGCCATCCAAGTCTTAGTTCCGGCACAATAAGTCTGTGCCCTGACGCTGCTCGTGTGTAGTCCTCACAGTAAGAAGTACACGATGATGGAGTCCATTAGAGTAGTCGTTGGTCGTATGTTGCTATTTATGGCGGCACACGTTGAACATGAACACAGTTCTCCGATCCGGCTCCAAGTCCCGTCAGCGGGATGTTAGGCATTCTCGCGCGCGGAGATTTGCTCAGCGGCCGCTCATACGGGAAGTGCTCGCATATTTATCTCTGTTGCTCCTTACTTTGCTTTCCTGGACGCTGAATGCACAACAGCCGACTGGCACCCAATCCAGAGAGCGGCAACTCGGAGCGCAACAGCCCATCCGAACGGCACAAGCGGTTCGAGTCGAACATGGTCCAAAACTGGATGGCACTCTCGACGATCCTCTCTGGAGGCAAACCACGCCGGTTTCTAACTTTCTCCAGAGGGAGCCATTCGAAGGACAGCCTCCGACGGAGCGGACCGAAGTAAGAGTTCTCTATACCAGAGGCGAAGTCTACTTCGGCATTACTTGCTTCGATTCGGCACCGAGCAAGATTGTAGCCACCGAGCTCAGGCGGGATGTTTCTCAGGAATTGGACGATTATTTCGAAGTGGTCATTGATTCTGCCCATGATCGCCGCAATGCCTACGTGTTCCAAACTAATCCCCTTGGCACTCAGCGTGACGCTCTGATAACCGAGGAACAACCGACTGACACAAGTAGTGGCGACGGGGATTCTGGTTGGGATGGGGTATGGACCTCGCAGGCTCGTGTGACAGGAGGTGGCTGGACGGCGACTGTAGGGATTCCGTTCTCGACACTGAATTTCATGAGGTCTCATGACGTCGTGTGGGGAATCAATTTCAAACGGTTTATTCGACGAAAGAACGAACAAGATTTGTGGTCAGGGTGGCGCCGAGTTTATGGAGCGGCACGGATTAGCCAGGCCGGCGAGCTGCACGGAATTTCTGATATCGGAAGCGGGCGCTTGCTCATCGTCAAGCCATATGGGTTGGTCGGATTCAGCCATTTTCCTGTCAGCGCCTCCGGAAGTGGATTTGCGCCGGGAACGAGCCCCCTGCGTACCGGCGGCGTGGATGTAAAGCTTGGTCTGCGGTCGAATCTTGTAGCCAACTTCACTGTCAACACAGATTTCGCCGATGCCGACGTGGACGCACAGCAATTCAATCTCACGCCATACAAGTTGTTCTTCCCCGAAAAACGGCAGTTCTTTTTGGAGAATGCCGGCGTGTTCAATTTTCCTTTGGGGGGCGAAAGCGATCTCCTCTTCTTCAGTCGACAAATCGGCATTGACCCAACAACAGGCCAGGAAGTCCCCATCAATGGTGGAGCAAAGGTGACCGGATCACTCGGCAATTTCGAGCTGGGCCTCATGGATGTTGATACCAGGGGCTCCGGGCCGAATCCATCGGCGAACTATGCGGTCGCGCGAGTGAAGCGTTCACTCTGGGCTGGTTCATATATTGGTGTGATGGGAATTGACAAGCGGTCCGACAACGCTCTCGATCCATTCAACCAAACGATAGGTGCGGACTCTCGTCTGGTCTTTTTTAGAGACTTGATCGTAAATGGGTTCACAGCTCGAACCCGATCGCCATTTACTTCCTCTGGGCAAACGAACGTTGGTGGGAGCGTCAGTTATCAGACTAATTGGCTCGAAGTCTTCGGTGAACGTCGCAAGGTCGGGCCGAATTTTAATCCTGAGGTGGGCTTCGTCGAGCGCACGGATTGTGTCTGCGATTATGCGGACGTTAATTTCAAAGCGCGTCCGCAACTCTCAGGTCTGCGAGAACTGAACTTTGAAGGCTTCATTTTTCATGCGCCCGATACACGCGGCATGCTACAGACTCAAGAGTGGCAGAACACGTTCCGCGCAGAGTTCAATAACGGCTCCTACACGGACGATGATCTCGTGGACGTGTACACTCAGAGGCTCGTCGAGCCTTTCAACATCTATAAGAATGTCTCGATTCCGGTTGGGGAATACCACTGGACACGACACCAACTTACTTACGGATCGCCTCAAGACAGAAAACTGACAGCCAGCTTCTTCGAAAGGTTCGGCAGCTACTACAACGGACATCTCAATGAAGCACGCATTCGAGCAACGTATCGGACCAGCGAGCGTCTGTCGTTCAGCTTCGCCGAGCAGTGGAACCGATTTCGGCTCGGTGCTACGACGGATCCTGCCGGAAAGGTACTTCCGACTGCGTCGGGCAATTTTTCCGTAGTATTCGGAAGTTTGCAGGCGAACTATTCGTTCTCCCGATTCTTAACGCTGTCAGCGCTGCTGCAAATGGATACCGCGAATGAGCGGGCGGCGAGCGCGAATATCCGACTTCGTTGGAATTATCGTCCGGACAGCGATCTGTTTGTGATCTACACGGCGGGCCAGCGTTTTGCCAGTTTGGTAGCCGCCAATCCGCCACAGTTTTATGAAAGCCGCTTCACTATCAAGTTCACGTACTCCTGGCGACCTTAAATAAGCTACGCATTGGTCGCTGCAGCAGACCCGGGGTCTATTTCCGCGTCCTGGTTTGTGCCAAATTTAGGGCTTGTGACGCCACGGTGACGGGAAGATGGCTCACCGAGTAGCACTTCATAGCATTCCAACGTAGTCCTATTTTGTTCGGACCCGCGTCGGACGCACTCAAGAGCAATCAGTAGTACTGCAACGCAATCAGTTTCATTCCCTCAACCGCCGGTGCTTAGCACCTTGGGGGTTCAACTCCCCCTCCCGGCACCATAACAAAAGCCGCGTCGGACGCGGGTCTAACGCACATTACAAGCTCAGAAACTCAAACAGGAATGAAGGCCAGAATAGGGCTTGTGACGCCGTGGTGACGGGAACCGAGCGCAAATCAGCGTAATCCTCGACTGACATTCCAGCAGTCGATCGTGTCCGTAACGGCCGTCGCAGTCGCACCATTGCTGAGGGCGCTGACCCCAGCGAACACCTTCAGGGCATCGCGCAAGGCCTTAACGACCTTCAAGCGTTTCGGTTCTTCGCGCAGGAACAGAGGCAATTTTTCGGATACACCAGTTGAAAGTCCGGCTGGCTCACTCCAAAAAAGTGAGCATCGTTACGGCCGCTGATAGGGTATAACCGGGTGTCCTTCTAGAGCGGTTTGAATCTGCAGGCGCTGTTCAACGCTCAGGGCGGTGAACTGAAATCCGTATTCCGTCCCCAACGCACGAACAACCTTCGCCGGGATGTCATTGGCTGGGGGCGTCGGGAAACGGGATTTCGAGCATAACGAACTCGCCCAGCGACAAGCTGTGGGCAACCATATTGCTGACCATCTCCCCCGCAGAATTGGTCGGGGAGGGAGTAATTGAAACCTCCGCACCTGCGGTTCGTTGTAGCTATCGCTATTTGCAACGACGAAGTGAGTCCCTTGCGTTACGCCGCTTTTGGATCATCGGCGGAACTCTCTTTGTTTTCTTCAAGGTTGTGCCAGCCGCCCACACCCAGCGCCAAGCGGTCCGCCTCACGAGGTCCCCACGACCCTGGCTCATATGGATGCAGGTTTGCTTCATTTGCGAGTATGGGATCGACAATCGCCCAGGCAGCTTCCACGGCGTCTTCGCGAACGAACAGCGTGCCATCTCCAAGCATGGCATCCTTCAGGAGACGCTCATAGGCGTCAACCTCGTCCGTAGTGGGCTCCTCGACTGCCGAAAGATGGGCGGGTTTGGAGACTAGGTCTTCTCCAGGTCGTTTGACCTGGGCACTAAGGGTCATCGATATTTCTCCGGGGCCGAGACGGAAGCGGAAATAATTGCCCGGTTCATGCCCCAAAACGTCGAGCGGAGGCTTTCTTAGTTTGACCAGCACTTCGGTGCTTGTAACCGGGAGGCACTTTCCGGCGCGTATCAGGAATGGCACACCGGACCACCTCCATGACTGAATGTCCAGGCTTACAGCGGCAAATGTCTCGACCTGCGAATCAGGTGCTACTCCTTTTTCCTTTTTGTAGCCTTTGAACTGGCCTCGAACTAGATGCTTTGGATCCAACGGTGGAATGGTGCGGAATACTTTCACCTGTTCATCGCGGATGGCGTCGCAATGCAGCCCAGTGGGCGCCTCCATTGCCAGAAAGGCTACAACCTGAAGCATGTGGTTTTCGACGACATCGCGGATGGCGCCGGTGTCGTCGTAAAACTTTCCCCGCCCCTCGATGCCGAACTTTTCCGCCATCGTGATCTGCACGCTCTCGATGTAATTCCGATTCCAGATCGGCTCCAGAAAACTATTGGCGAAACGAAAGAACAGCAGATTGAGGACTGCCTCTTTACCGAGGTAATGGTCGATCCGAAATATTCTGTCTTCCGGAAGTACCGCATGAAGCGCGGCGTTCAATTTCTGTGCCGAAACCAGGTCGTGTCCAAAAGGCTTCTCGACAATAACTCGCGAATTCTTGATGCAGTTCGATCTTGCAAGAGACTCGGCGACACTTGTAAAGAGATTGGGTGGAATTGCCAGATAGTGCGCGGGACGACTGGTGGAGCCAAGAGTTCTTTTCAATAGGTCAAAGGTCTCGGGTTTCTCATAATCTCCGCCCACATAGCGAACCAACTTTAGGAGTTTGGCCAAGACTTCTTGATCGATCTCGCCGCCTTGCTGCTGGATGCTCTCGCGCACGCGCTCCTTGAGATGTTCGTTTGTGCGTCCGGCCCTGGCAACGCCAATCACGGGCACATCCAAGCGACCATGTTGGACCATGTGATAAAGAGCGGGAAATATTTTCTTTTGAGCCAAGTCCCCCATGGCCCCGAATAGAACTAGAGCATCGGCTGGCGCTGTATCTTCCGCGTTTTTTCCTGTAGCACATCCTTGTCTGAGATCCGGCATGAACTCCTCCTAGCGTTCAAGGCGATCTCGGGTCGTTCAAACTTGGCTGCCCAACATTCGATCCAGATTGAATGCAGCGCTGATCAACGCGAGATGTGTAAAGGCCTGCGGAAAATTGCCCAGGGCCTCGCCTTGTGGCCCGGTTTGTTCCGCGTAAAGCCCGAGATGATTGGCATAGCCTAGAACCCGTTCAAACAGCAACCTTGCCTGATCCAGTTTTTCGGGAAATGCCTGTCCTGCGCGGGTCAAGGCCTCTACCAGCCAAAAAGAGCACATGTTGAAAGTGCCTTCCTCTCCCGGCAATCCGTCTATGCCGGGTTGCGGTGGATAGCGATATACGAGGCTGTCGCTGAGGAGACCCCCGTCGCCGGGATTCTTGAGAATCGCGTCTATGGTACCGATCATACGCGGATCGGTTGGAGCCATGAAGAAGACCAGCGGCATTATGAGAAGCGATGCGTCGAGATTCTCGCTGCCGTAAAACTGGGTAAAGGCCCGTCGTTTTTCGTTCCATCCTTTTGTCATGACTTCTTCATAGATGCGGTCTCGCTCGCGCATCCACTTGGCGCGATCGGCTGGAAGCGCGCGCTTGTCAGCCAAGCGAATACCCCGATCCAGAGCAACCCAGTTCATTACCTTCGAGTACACGAAATGTTCCTCGCGACTACGCATCTCCCAAATGCCGGCATCGGGAAGTTGCCAGTTTTCGCAAATCCACTCAAGACGTGCGCGGATCTTTACCCAAACGTCGTACGAGGTGGGACTCACGTACTTGTTAGAAAGGTAAAACGCATCCATGAGTTCGCCATAGATGTCTCCCTGGAACTGAGAAACCGCTGCGTTGCCGATGCGCACCGGGCTGGACCCTCGATAGCCTTCCCAGTGATCCAACGTGTGCTCGGGAAGCTCCTTTTCGCCATTGATCGTAAAGACGACTGCGCCGCGCTCATTGGAGCGCGCGTACTTGGATGCGTAATCTTCGATCCAGCTCATGAAGGCAGCAGCTTCGTCTCTGAAACCGATCCGCAGAAATGCATAGACCGTGAAGGCGGCATCGCGCATCCAGGTGTAACGATAATCCCAGTTGCGAGCCCCTCCGATCACTTCAGGCAAGCTTGTGGTGGGGGCTGCAACAATCGCTCCGGTAGGTTCAAAAGTAAGAAGCTTTAGCGCCAAGGCTGATCTGTGCACCTGGTCGCGCCAACGTCCGTGATAAGTACAGGCGGAGAGCCAGTTTTGCCAGAATTTCACAGTGCCCCGCAGCAACTCCTCAGCCACATCCTCGGAGGGTGCACAGGGTACACCGCCCTCGTTACAGTCGTCTCTAAGAATGAAGACCTGTGATTTTCCTTCCGAGAGCACGAATTCGGCAGAGACCCCACCATGTCCATCATTCCTGAGCGGCACTGCAGTTGAAAGAGCCAAGGTCATGCTGCTTGTCTTGAATCTCGCTCCGTTAGTCTCGATGAGTGTGTCGTGGGTCTGTCGTCCATAATCGAAAGCCGGGCGGCAAGCAAGGGAGATACGCACTGCTCCCCTGACGCAGCGAATGCGGCGGTAGATATGGCGATACTCAGGAGAGTCGGAAGGCAGTCCCACCGGCATGAAGTCTTCCAACTCTGCAATTCCGTCCGTCAGTAAGAAACGCGTAACCAGGACGTTCGTGGAAGGCCAATAGAACTGTTTGTGCCGCCCGCCATCAGAGGCGGCAGAAATTTGGAAATAGCCTCCGTTTTTGTCATCTAAGATCGCTCCGAAAATGCTCGGGGAGTCAAAGTGTGGGTAGCAGTACCAGTCAATTGACCCGTTCATGCCTACCAAGGCAACCGTCCGCATGTTGCCGATGATGCCGTAGTTTTCTATGGGCTGATACGACATCGTTTTTGTCCCTCCCGATCACCGATCTTGAACGTTTTCATAGCGGTCATCCTGATCCGTTAGGTTCCGCCAAATGATTAAGTCGATGGCGACATCCGGCTGACTCGGCTTAGCATCGAACATACACCTGTGTGTTCTTGGCGAACAGAAGGAGGACTTCAATGATTCGACCCAAGACAAAAATACTTGTGGATGGCGGCGACCCGCAGGAGACCCGACAGGTTAAGGAACTGCTGGGATTTGTCGATGGACAGACCACCAACCCTTCGTTGATTGCCAAGAACCCTCACATCAAAGAGCTAATCACGTCAGGTCACAAACTCTCCAACCAGGAGGAAATGGACGAATACAAGAAAATCGTCCAAACAATCTCCTTATTGGTCGGCGATGCCGGGGTGTCTATTGAAGTTTTCTCGGATGAGAAGACGACGGCGCAAGAGATGCTCATCCAAGGGCAGGAAATGTTTTCGTGGATTCCCAATGCGTACATCAAATATCCATGCACGGCAGAAGGCCTGCGAGCGGCACAGAATTCGGTGAAGCAGGGCATGAGGGTCAATATGACGCTTTGCTTTTCGCAGCAACAGGCAGCCGCGGTCTACGCAGCAACGACGGGCACAAAGCAGCCAGCGTACGTCTCGCCTTTCGTCGGGCGATTGGATGACATCGGTCAAAACGGAATGGATATCGTGAAGAACATTAAGCGGATGTTCTCGAAGGGTGATGGTCATGTTCTTGTCTTGGCTGCCAGTGTCCGGAGTCTCGAACACCTGCTGTACTGCTTTGCGCTCGAAACGGAGCTTGCCACGGTGCCCGCGAAAATCTTGGAAGAGTGGGCGAGCAAGAATTTCCCGATGCCCGACAGACTGTTTCAGTACAAGTCCCCCGGTAAACCGATCCCTTATGCGGAACTCGACCTGGGACGACCGTGGGAAGCATTTGATATAAAACACGAGCTCACTCGCAAAGGTATTGAGAAATTCGCCGCCGATTATCGTGCAACGCTCTCCCGACCCGCATAAGCGAGAGTGATTTTCGCTGCACCTGCTGCTCTTGAAGGGGCTTTTCTCAGGCGATGCGCGAAGTGCAAACGGGCCGGCGCGAAGTAACGGCAGCCGCCGCGATGTTTGAGAAACGCGCACCGTTCGAGCAGAATGAACTGACGGAGCGAGCTTCGAGGAAAAAAGGAAACTAGTCAGGGAAGGGATTTCTTTCCCGCCCCTCGATTTTCTCGCCTTGCCGTTAACATCGGAGACGATACCAAAGATAGAGAAGGCAATCGTCTCGAAAATCGCGTTCAGTTATGAGGAAATCGTTCATATCCAAATTGAAAAAGAGGGGCTAATAGCGTTTGGCACGAAGAGTGCGTCATGGCTTCGTCCGCCATTCCTGTTGCACTCTTGACCCAGCTCGTCCGAGACGAAGTGCTAGATTCGTACTTTGCGGTCTAATTGGCGCAAAATCTCCATATCGCTCAAAACTTTTGTGCCGTGGTCAATGAGTGCTGGTCGCCTGATTGCACTGATTGAACACGTTGACGGCGAGACGAAGCGAAGGCAAGGGGCTGCCTCGGGCTGCTCTAACCGAACGAGTTCTGTCGCGCCTGACAGCAACACCGCTACTTTTTGGAAGGTGCGAGTGTGGAAGTGGAGCCGGGGGGAGGGCTGTTTGGACGAGCGCCCGCGACTTATTGAGTCTGGGGCGCTTTCGTTTTTGGAAAATCTTCGGACATGGAGCCCCAGATTGCTAAGCCTCACATACATGTGGGTTCAGGCTGCTTCTAACCCCACGGTGTGCGGAGTTTTTACAGTGGCATGTACCACTGTGCCATGCCCTGGGGACGAATTTATGATGAGTTCTCCTTCCACCATGCGCAAACGTTCTTCCATACTAATTACACCCAAACCACCGGTTTGCTTGGCAGGGTTGAAGCCTATGCCATTGTCTCTCACATCAAGGTAGAGTTCGCTTGTACCCTGAATAAGCCGCACGGTGATTTCGCTCGCCCGCGCATGTTTCACCGCATTGTGGAGGGCTTCCTGGGCAATACGAAACAGGCATAAATTAAGGTGACTCGGAATATTCGCGATCTCATCTGCATACAGATTCACTGGAATGTGATGTTGCTGAGAAACGGTGCTACAAAGCGCTCGAAGTCCGCTCGCCAGCCCCAGACTGTGTAATGTCGAGGAATGAAGTTGATGCGACAGCTGATGTAGGCCGTCAACGGTTTCTTCGATTTTATGCTGCAGGTCGGACAGCGCATTGTGCTCTTCCATTTTGTTAGTGGACAGCTTCCTATCCAACTCCGTCAGTCCAACGCAGACCAACGCCAACCGCTGGCAGGAATCGTCGTGGAGTTCGAGGGCGATCTTCTTTCGCTCGTCCTCCTGAGCGGTAAGGAGTCTCTCGGCCAGCATGCGAATGCGGCTGAAGTTTTCATTTAATTTCACCTGGCTGTCCTGAAGTGATTTAACGGCGTTCCGCCGTTCTTCAACCGAAATGGCGACAAACAATACTGGGACCGATATCACCGAGAAAAATAACTGGGCGAACAAGACGTTCTTCGACGCGAGATTTGCCGAAAATGGCCCGTCTCCCTCGGTGATGCCTATCATGCACAGCAAGGCCAGAAGAGAAAGTGCGCTGGAGGCTCCAATTGGTCCGAACCGAGTCGCAGCCCAAATAAGAAATGGCACTGGGAGGTATAAGGCGATGGGGGCATAGCCGGTCTGCGCGAACGACACCGCGAGATAAACGGATACGGCAAAACCGATAAACCAGCACACGATTTCCCACAAACGTGGACTCACCGCACGAAGACTTCGGGAATACCAATAAAGCAGAGTTGGCGTCAATACCAGATTCGCAAGCGCATCACCCAAGAACCATTGCTTCCAGGCAGGCCAAAACTCATAACCCAACACGTGACGAGTACCTGCGCCAGCAAATGCGGAAAGCACCGGCGTGAGCAAGACGGCTATGAGCAGATAAGCCGCAAAATCCTGAACAGTACCCAAGTAAGCCGAAACGCGCGCAATGTGTCTCAACAAATATGCTGCTAACAGTGCTTTCAGTATGTCATTCGCAGATGTCGCGAATACAAACCAGTTAGGCATTGATGGACGTATTCCGGGAACAAAACGGATGGTCAATGCGACAGCAACATAGAGCCACCAGGTTTTTCGTGGCACCAACAAAAGGGCGCACAGCAATACAGAATCGGGAAACCATAGCGGAGCCGATGCGGTTTGGCTGAAATGTAACCCGTATCCGTACGCGAACGAATAAGCGATCGCGAAAAGAAGGAGGTTTTTGAGAACACGACGCTGGGGTAGCGTAAAGCTCCGCTTATGAGCGTGCCATCTGTTTGCTATAGCGTTTGTGAACAATGCCTTGCGCACCCACTAGATGAGCGACAGGTTACATCGGAGTTTCCTGGAAGGCAAGGGTACAAGTCCCGTTTGTCGTTAGCACATGATATGTCCGGTTGAGATAGCACGTGATATGTCCGCTTTTCAGGCGGTGAGGGTAAGAGACCATGCGAAGCATGGTTTCTTACTCGAAGGCCGCGATGGAGCGGGCAATGAAAGTACAGGAAGTAATCTTGCGGGCGATGGCGAAACGGATCACGTGGTGGCAGGCAGCGGAGATCATGGGTATTAGCGATCGGCACATGCGTCGTTGGCGGGAGCGCTACGAAGAGTTCGGCTATGACGGGCTGTTCGATCGACGGCGGGGGAAGCCCTCTCCCCCGCGAGTCCCCATGGCCCTAGTGGAGCAGATTCTGGGACTCTACCGGGAGAAGTATTTCGATCTGAACGTGCGACATTTTCATGAGAAGCTGAGGGCCGAGCACCACATTGAACTGAGCTACAGCTGGGTGAAACTGGCCTTGCAAGGAGCCGGACTGGTAGAGCGAGGGCGGCAACGCGGGGTGCATCGCAAACGCCGACCGCGGCGTCCGCTGCCGGGTATGCTGCTGCACATCGATGGCAGCCGGCATCGCTGGTTCCAAGATGAGCGCTGGTATGACCTGATTGTCATTCTGGACGATGCCAGCAGCGAGATCTATTACGCGCAGTTAGTGGAAGAGGAATCGACGCTGACTGTAATGGCCGGGCTGAAGGAAGTAATCGAGCGCAAAGGCGTGTTCTGCGCCTTGTACAGCGACCGCGGCAGCCATTTTTGGTTAACGCCCAAGGTGGGGGGACGGGTCGATCCTCATCGCTTGACGCAAGTGGGACGAGCGCTACGCGAGTTGGGAGTACAGATGATTCCGGCCTACTCGCCGCAGGCCCGGGGGCGCAGTGAACGTAACTTTGGCACCTGGCAAGGGCGGCTGCCGCAAGAGCTGCGGCTGCATGGGATCCGCACTCTGGAAGATGCTAATGCTTTTCTCCGAGAACACTACATCGCCGAGTTCAATCGCCGTTTTCAGGTGCGGGCGCCGCAATCGGGCAGCGCATTTGTTCCCCGGCGCAGCCGGGATCTGGATCTCATCTTCTCGCTGCAGTTCGAGCGCACGGTGAATCGGGACAACACGGTCAGCTTTCAGAACCTCAGCTTGCAGATCGAAGCGGTGCGTTGGCGAGCCAGCCTGGCTGGCTGCACGGTGACTTTGCATCAGCATTTGGATGGATCGATCAGCCTGACGCACGGACCGCATCGGCTGGGCCGATACAGCGCACAAGGTGAGACCTGGGCGGCAGATAAAACGCCGCCGCGACGGGCTGTGGAAAAGACGCGGGGTGGAAAAGTCAAAAACCCGACTTTCCCACCCCGCTTGGAAATCCCGCAAAAACCGCGGGATTCCCACTTTCCCACAGCCCCGACTGCTGCTGGTTCATTAACTCAAACCGGACATGTCACCTGCTAACAAAACCGGACATTTTAACTTGCTAACAACAGGGTACAAGTCCCGTTCAACCGTCCCGGAGCGTGGCCCCTCGGCGTCTATGCTCGGTCAGTCAATCGAAATCCGACGGATGTTGGGAAATCCCTATAGCGCAAGTAACTTTCCTGAGATTTGCTATCTGGCGGGAATTGACAGCAAATACCTGCAGGCCTCTGGCTTACGCGTCCTACATGCTTTACCCGATTGATCGAGTCTGAGATTGGGTATCACCTGAAATTATCAAGGCGCGGGAATCCGCGAGATATATCGGTACTTGCCTGTTGCGCTTTTCCCGCCTTCCACGTCCCATTTTCCTGTTGCCGTTTTTGCGTACGAACTCTGCCAGCCAGGCAGAGATAACTGCCACATCGTCCAGTCCGAGACCGTTGCTAATGGAGGTGTTACGCCATGGTGAAATCGGTATTGGTAGCGGAGGACCACGCGCTTACCCGTCAGGCGATCTGTTCATTGTTTGCCTCACAGGAAGACTTCGAAGTATGCGCGGATGCAGAGAATGGTCAAGAGGCGATCGAGATGGCTCAAGTGCTGCGTCCCGACCTGATCGTGCTGGATCTTTCGATGCCAGTGATGAATGGGATTGAAGCGGCACAAGCTTTGAAGAGGCTCATGCCTGAGACGCCCATAATCGTATTCAGCGAGTACTGCGACGTGTTCTCGGAGCGCGAAGCTCGCTCTGAGGGTATTTCCGCTCTCGTCTCAAAAACGGAGCCCGTTTCAGTGTTACTCGATAACGCTCGCGCTGTGCTTCATTACACGGCGGCCGGGTTCCTTTCACCCTCCAACCAAACAAAGGAGCAACCACATGTTCACACGCGTAGTTGAACTTAAGAGCAAATCAGGAAAATCCAAAGAACTGACAAAAACCGTTAACGAGAAAGTGCTCCCGATCCTGAAAAAACAGCATGGTTTTGTAGACGAGATCGTCCTGGTCTCGGACAAGGAGACTGATCGCGTCCTGGGCATCAGTTTCTGGAATACCAGAGAAGACGCCGAGCTATATCATCGCGAGCATTTCCCGCAGGTCCAAGATTCGGTTCGACACCTGCTCGAAGGCGAACCGTTAGTCCGGACGTTTAACGTGGAAACGTATATTGGCCAGAAGATCGCGGCACACAAAGCCGCCTGAAGAGTATCCCAAGAAAGTTTGGGCCGCCTCACTGTTGTAACGCAAAAAAGGCGGCCCTTGTCTATATGGTTGATTGCAAGAGTTAGCGAGAATCAGGCCACAACCTTTTTTGCAATTCCAGTGTTCTGAGGCTGGCAATCATCAATCGCCCTCTACGTCGCACAAAACAATTTCTGTTCGTAGCCGGGCCTGAGATACGCTGTTAGTAGCCTTAGAGAGGCAGTTCGGCTTTAATTCCCGCAAACTAGGGAATGTCCTGTATCGAACATTCCTCTTCTCGCCTTGTATCGTAATTAGCGTGTCGTCGCTCTCCCCCAACGAGCAGGCAATCGCGCAGTTGTGTGCCAAGGCGATCGACTTGCAAGATACTGATCGATCTGAGGAAGCACTGGCAGACTTGAGAGTGGCGCTCCATCAACACCTTGCTGTCATGCGGGATAAGGTGGCGGATTTGGCCTTCATCGTTGCAGCCGAAGACGAAGCAAGCCGGGCAGCTTAGAAAGTGGCGTAATGAAAGAGAAAAATTATGACCGCCAGCCAACAATCAGCAACGGTGTCTGTTGTTCATCGCGTTAAAGAAGAGATCGACAGACTCACGGAAGATCAAGCCGAGACTCTTAAAACGGCAACATATATCGGAATGACGCCGGAAGGAACCAAGGATTACGACAACCGGCACGCCTGAATTACGCAGCTGCTGGAACAGTTGGAACTGCTCGAAAAGACGATATAGAACTGTCCGCTTTCCGAATCAAACATTCGACATCAGCTTCAGCACCCCTCTACATCTCCACCATCAACGTCAACAATCAACGTCCACGTCAGCGAGCGCGCGACAGCGCGCGAGTCGTCATTTCTTCCGGGAGCGGCCCGATTCTAGCGTCGGTCGGCCCGAAACGAGAGTTCAATATCACAGCGAATCCAGAATGTTTGAGAGTATTGGCGTCGTTCTTCAGTGTCCCGGAAGGTGCCCAAGCTGGCTGGCATACCCACCTTGAGTTTTATCCAGGGAACCACTGGATAGCCGAGAATTCGGAATCGACCGTCATCTCTCTCAGGAAACCTCTGGGCTGAGGTCAGATGGCGCAAAATCTCTATAGCGCTCAAGTGCCTGGGCAGGGTTGTGAGCGCAAACGCTGTTTACAACAGTTGACTTCCGGATTGCCCGTGATTCAGGAGGCGCAAACGGTTAGCGCGAGTTGCGCTTTCTTTTCTCTGCTGGCCGTCGATCGGCCCACTTTAGGATGGCGTCAAGCGTAGGACAAAGGGACTGGCCCCAGGGTGTCAGACAGTATTCAACCTTCGGCGGCACCTGGGGATAGGCCGTACGCACCGCGATTCCGTCCGCTGCCAAACTGCGGAGTTGCTGCCCCAGCATTTTCTGAGTGATGTTGGGTATAGCGCGTTCCAGGTCGGAGAAGCGCATCACCTTGCCTCCGAATAGATGGAACAGGATCACGAGTTTCCATCTTCCTTCCAGGAGACGGAGCGCTGCTTCTACGTCTGCCGCGGCGGATGTCGGCGTGTAGCGTTTCGGCATCGATATTCCCCCTAACAAACTTTTTCGTGCGTACTTTCTATTTCATCAGTATGATGCGAAACTTCTGACTGTGCAATTGCACGGAGGAGAATACGATGGCTCTCAATGTGCCCGAGCCAGTCGCTGAATATCTGGCCGCCGATGAGGCGAAGGATGGTGATGCGCTTTCCCGTTGCTTCACCGAAGATGGCACTGTCCACGACGAGGGGCAGGATTATCACGGTCGTGACTCGATCCGCCAGTGGAAGCAGGCGGCGGACGCGAAATACCGATACGTCTTCCAGACGATTAACGTTCAAACCTTCGGAGACTTGGTAACCGTGCGTGCCCGACTCACCGGTGAGTTTCCTGGGAGTCCTGTTGAACTAGACCACATCTTCAAACTTTCGGGCGACGAGATTGCTTCACTGGAGATTCGATCATGACGGCGACATACCCTTTCCCGGTTTCGAAAGATGTGGTTGTTGCAGCAGGCGATAGCGCAAGTGTGCGCCTTTACTTCGCCTTTTTCGGTGTCAAAGAGCGAAATGGGATTTGTCGCCGTCACGGCAGGGTCAGTGCGGGAACTCGAACTAAGACCGCAAACATACTCTTTACAGAGGGCGAAATGCACTCCGACGGTAACCTTCTTCCGTTATCTTGCTGTGTTCGACCCTCAGGTCTACGATTCTGCCATGCAGGCCACCAAACCTAACTTCCTCGCTGAACTTGAGCGGGTTGTCCGCGGCGAACGTACCACGATAGACCCTCGCGCACTCCTGTTCGTGGCCGCAGAAGTGATTCTCGAAGGCCGTAAAGCAGACGAGCGTGAATTGGAATGCATCGGCAGCGCCGATTCTCCTAGGAGTAATGTCATCGCCTTTCCGAGGCGGTGAAGCGGAACGGGAGTCATTGTTATTGCAATCAGCGTTGTCGCAAGATGTGGGCCTTCTATCCGCTTTTTTCCGTGTCAATGAGCGCTATGGGAGTTTTCACCAAACCACGTAGGGTCCAACTTCCGAATTGCCGACAATCCACGAACGATCCTTGATTGCAGGATGGAACTCAGGCAGCGATTACAAAATACGTAATCAAACGGTAGGCATCGTGCCGCCATCAATGATGTAGTCTGCACCATGATTACGACAGTTAGCTCCAAGTAGGCCGCTATTCCCCTTTCACCATGCGATCAGATCTTTGGCGGCCCGAATCGGGTTTTCGTTAGGGGCAAGTCGCAATAAGCGCGTCGCTCGCCCCTGGATACCGCCTGTTCAGCCCTTCGCGGACGCTGCTGCCATTGACACAAAGTGGTCCAGTGCTCGTGTCAGGCGAGGGCGGTCTCCTGTGTTAATCATTTCAAGTAGGAGTCCGTCGAATACGGCAATGCAAAGTGTGGACATTGCCTCGCTACGCACCGATTCCGAGAGTGCCTGGAATACGATGGCCTGCCAATCGAGAGATACTTTTTTTAAATAACGCCGATACTTCACTGGATTGTTAAGGGCGACGATATGCACCTCATAAAGGAGTCGCAAAAGTGGGAGGTTCTCTTTTCTGGTCGCCCACTGCCAAAAGCGCTTCAACGGAGCCACCCGACGGGCATTGATCTTGTTGGAACTCATTCTTGAGAACGATGACTGCAAGCGTGAGTGCATCTCTTGCAAAACTTCCTGGAGTAAGCCGTCCTTCGATTTGAAATGAAACATCAACATTCGAGCGCTGGTTCCAAGTTGGGCGGCCATCGGACGTAGTGAAACGTTGGCGACCCCGTGCTCCAGCAGATAGGCAAGAGCGGCATCGCGGAGTTCAGTTTTGCGGCTTGACATGAAACGATCGTTACATGTTACGATCGTTACAGTCAATAGGCTCTGAGGCTACCCGATCCGACAACCATTGCAGTCGTAATTGCCTTGCAAGGGAGGCACCGCTTGTCTTCAAGAGATTCGAACACGCAAGCCGATAGTTCTATGCCGGAACGCAGGGAAACGGCGAAGGTCTCGTCCCTGAAGCTCTTCGGCACTATATCGATCCTGATTATTTTTCAGTTGCCGCTGGGTCGCTATCTGGCGCGGGGAAATACTCTTGGTGCCCAGATCGGACAAGAAGCGGTGTTCTGGATTCTTACGTTCGTTTTAGTCTGCTACGTTCGGCTCATCGAGGCCCGGCCGCTGTCATCGGTGGGACTGGTTCGGCCGACCTGGAAGAGCTTCACGTTTGGGGTCGCCGCAGCATTTGCGATGGTCGCGGGAATGGCTTTCATTTATATGGTCCTCTTTCCGATTCTTGGAGTGTCAACAAGTGAGCCCACAATGGTTGCGGTCAAAGCGATGCCGCTCTGGTTCCGGGTCCTATTGATATTGCGTGCGGCCGTGTTTGAAGAGACCTTTTACCGCGGTTTTATGATTGAACGGCTTGCAGATATAACACGGCTACGTTGGCTAGCGGCGCTGATCTCGCTAACAGCTTTCACCTTTGCACATCTGAGCGGGTGGGGCTGGGCTCATCTGATGGTTGCAGCATTTGGGGGCGCAATTTTGACGGGTCTGTATCTTCTCCGACGCGATCTCGCCTCTAACATGACTGCCCATTTTCTCACCGATGGTGTTGGATTTCTCCTAGGTTAGGTGCCCGCCAGCGGACCCGTTGGCTCAACGGGCTAAAATGCGGCTCCAAGCCCCATTAATGCCGGACGGGTGGTCAACAAAGTGAAAACTGCCTGGCTGTTGGCTTAACATCTCCATATCACTCAGAATCTCGAATTCTAGCGTCATTGGAATCAATCGTATCTTGCTCTCCGAGTTATATTATTACCCGTCTACCGTGCGCACCATTTTCATCTTTGCTTGCCTCGGCACGGCCGGGTTTGCGGGCGCGCAAACTCTCGAGGTAGTGCCCGACCACACGTTAGTAGATCAGCAAGCAACGATTCGGGCCGAGAGTCTGCAACCAAACGAGCGTGTCGAAATTCAAGCTCGTTTGACGGACGGCGCGGGTCAAACTTGGGCATCCAAAGGCGAGTTCATCGCTGATGCGCATGGCGAAGTCGATACGTCCAAACAGTCGCCGACAAAAGGCTCCTACGCACAGGTGTCATCCATGGGCCTGATCTGGGCCATGATGCCCATCGACAAGCACGTGAATTCCTACGAAACTCCGCGAGATCTGCAGCCGCAGACGATCGAGTTCGCCCTGATACGAAACGGTCAACCTGTCTCGACCGCACACTTAGAACAGCTCGCGGTGGCAGTCGACGTTCGGCGAGTCGATGTGCACGGCGCGATTCATGGCATCCTCTTATTGCCGGGTACAGCGGGACCACATCCTGGAATCCTCGTACTTGGTGGTTCCGAAGGCGGCGTGCCGTTGGCGAAGGCAGCTTGGCTCGCGTCGCATGGTTTCGTTGTTCTTGCTCTCGCCTATTTTCATTACGAGGACCTGCCACCCGATCTGGCTGCGATTCCTTTGGAATACTTCGGGAAAGCACTGGCATGGATGGCCAGTCGCTCCGAAGTCGCGTCTGATCGGATCGCGGTTGTGGGCACCTCCCGCGGCGCAGAACTCGCCTTGCAATTGGCTTCCATGTATCCACAAATCAAAACGACTATCGCATACGTTCCAGCGAACGTGCGCTTCCCATCGTGCTGCGGGGATCTCGCTGTGCCATACGCTTGGACTTGGCGAGGACAACCGCTCACTTTTGTTCCGCGTGGGCACTTCTCGGACCGGCAGGCACAAATGGAGGCTACGATTGCTGTCGAACAGATACGTGGCCCGGTGCTCTTGATTGCAGGTGAAGATGACGGCGTATGGCCTTCGGCCAGTATGGCGACTGACATCGCGAACCGGCTGCGGCATTCCCGGTTCCCTTATCAGTTGGAACTGTTGAAGTATCCGCATGCCGGACACAGGGCCGGACGTCCCGAGATTCTTCCTATGTGGCACGGCAAATTAAGGCATCCGGTCTCCCACAGGGAAGTCGATATTGGTGGAAGCGCTAACGGAGATGCGGAGTCGAGCCTGGACGCGATTCCGAAAGTGTTGGCGTTCTTGGACCGCGCTTTGAACAATGTGACGGCCGAGACTCCTGCTGCTCACACAACAGTGATCGCTCCGAGATAGCTCAATTGGCGATAAATCGCCTCTCTAACAACGCCGGTGCTGTCAATCCTTTTTTTCCACACCTCTGCATGCACTCAGAGAAGAGCGCCATTTCGCTCTAGTTGAAGGTTTTGCTTGTCCAACCAAAGGCTCGCTCGTAATCCGTTCAGGTCAGACCTCGATCCGACCCATGCATCTCTTCGATCCACAACCGCGATCATGATTACTACTTCGAACTCCTCCGTGAAGAGGAGTGGAACGCCCAATCAATAGCGCGATGTTCCGGGAGCGCATTGACTGTTGCCGATACAAATTCCACCAATGTGTTTGGAATCAGCGAAGACCGGGCGCAATTAAGCGGTATGTGCTCGAAAGGTCAGTTGGTCACGGGCGGCTCGGTGCAATCGAAACTGAACGGCTATTTCAATCGATCCTGCTTCACAAGTCCCCCGATAATTGGCGCGGATGGTATCGGAACGGCATTTGGGAACAGCAGTACGGGAATCGTAGACGGGCCGGGACAAGCGAACATCGATATCGCATTCTCAAAAAGCATAAGCGTTCACGAAAGCAGCCGTATCCAATTTCGTGCCGAGTTCTTCAGCACAGTGAATCACCCGCAGTTCGCGAACCCCGATACGAACTTTAACTCACCGACATTTGGCCTCATCAGCTCGACGGCCGTTAATCCTCGGGTCGGGCAGCTAGCACTGAAGTTCATGTTCTAAATGGTCGGACGCTGAGGCCAAGAGTTGTCTAGAAGTCGGGTTGTGGGAAGCGCTTATGGCGAATAGCTGACGAACGCTTTACGGAAATCAGTGGCAGATAGGAGTGAATGTAGCCAGCTTTTGGTGATCTTCAAAATCGCCAAAGCCCTGGCCGAATAACGACAAACGCCTATGGAGCCACAAAACCGCAAGGAAGCAGGACAATACGGGTACAAACCCCCGGTTAATAGCCGGATGCTCTGCCATTGAGCTACTGAGGAGTGTGGTGAAGCGGAGTTGTCCCATTCATAATAATATTCGCTGCCGGGGGTGAAAAATGCGGACGAAGTGATGCTGTTTCGGCCGGGGTATCACTTGCGGAGCATGTTTTCTTCATAATGAACCTTATCCACACTGCCATCTCTTAAGTGCATCTCCGAATCGAGGACAAGCTTTACCGGGCATCCTTGCGGAGTTACCCAGGCGGCACCCTTTTCGAAACCGCCGGTGCCCAGAATGCTGCGGTAGAGTCCCAGTTCTGCGGAATTGCCGCGAGCGGTGTCAATCGAGTACCTCATAGTGTCGTAACCGTTCATCGGCTCGGGAGTCTCACGCACAGTTGCGGAGCTATGGTTCACAATCGCGATGGAGCTGGCCATGCCACTGATACCCGTCAAATTCGACCAGGCGCCTTGCCAGCTCTCCGCGTCGGAACGATGCCCATGAAATGAGCTCGCGAAGTTGTCGATGCCACGGTTTCCATCTATGGTCTGAGGAGTGATGTCGGCCTCTTCGTGAACGGGATTTGACGACTCCTTGTTATAGGAATAATGAAAAGCCTCCGGCGGATTCTGGATGTGATCGGCGACGCAGTTGAGATCTATACCGGGGTCTGGGGTGCTGTTGGCGGCGGACACAGACGTTTTGCGACTCTTGGAAGCAGAGTTCGCGGTGCGAGGTTTCGAGGTACACGCAGAGGTTGCGATTACGAACATGAGCGCAAACCGCATGAGCGATTGGTTGGCAAATAGTGTTGTTAGCAGCCGTTTCATTTGTCTCTCCACGCGATTCTCCTTCATTCTGATGATTCTGATATTTGAAATGTCCATACCGCGTCGAACATCAGGCCGTCGCCCTGGGCGCGCGCCACATCGCCTCCGGAAAATGGTTTGGTTTTTGAGACTGGCCTCAAAACCAATGCATACTCACCGGGTGCGAGTACCGAGGCCGGCGAGACTTTGTATTTTCCGGATCCAGTTTTCTCTGCGTGGACGACCACGCGTTCTTCGAGGAAGTGCGAATAGATTTGCCAGTCCGCCGCCGGGCTGGAGCGCGCGTCTTCTTTGCCCTGGGTCGCACCGACGATGCGGCAAGTATTTTGCGCCGGAGTGAGCTTCACGATGGTGGGCTCGTATTGGTCAGGAGTCACGCCGGGTGCACGCGAGAAATCAACGCTGAAGCTGGGTGAAACGGATTGCAATACGTTGGTGGAGGCCGGGTTGGGAACGCCCCAAACGTAAGTCACCGTCGGTTTTCGGTGTGCCATCATGCCGGAAAAAATGTTGCCGGCCTCCTGCACGGAGGAGCCTCCGACTCCCGAATTGAGGTGCGAGGCGGCGCTGTACGCGGCACTGTTGATGCCGACCTGTATGCCCTGAGTGACGGCCGAATCACCGGCTAAGCTCTTCATGGAAGAGGGCTTGGTCTTGGTTTCAGCGAGCTGCGTTTTTTCGAGTGGTAGTTCCTGTTGCGAGCCGCCTTGCGTGACGTAAACCTTGGGCATGCGGGACTTGCTTGGCATGGGTGTTGCCGGAGGCGTGGGAGTTGCATTTGCTGAATTTGAAGCGGATGGCGTGCCCTTACCCGCGGCCATCATCGCGTTCAGTTCGTTCTCAGTCACGCCGGCAGCATTGAGACGAATAAGCTCGTTGGTTGACGTATTGAACGTGCTTGGGCCGCCTTGTATCGCCGAGACGATGACAGACTCCGGCAATTTCTTGTGCACCATGGCGATCACGTCGTCATTGGTGAGCGATTTTTTCGGCTGTTGAGATAGGGCCGGAACCCGGAGCGCAAAGCCCGAGAGTCCCACGATTGCAAAAACCATAAGTTGTCTTCCCCAAGTCATCGTCCCAACTCCTTCCCTCTGCGTCTGCTCCCCCCGATTACCGAATGCCCTGCTCCAGCGTCAGAAGCTGATTGTGAATTTCCAGCGCACGTTGTTTCAATTGTGCTTGTTGCGCCGAACTTGATGTCGAGTAGCGCCGCTGAAGATCAAGCGCTTCTTTCGAAAGAGTGGAATAGGAAGCGGATGATTCGAGCTGCTGCACTTTGCTGTTCAGTGTGTCCATGACTGCTTGCGCTCGGGCGTTCCTCGACGCCAGATCGGAGGCCTGCTTCTGTTCGAACTGGGCCTTCACCATCTCAAAGTTCTGCCTCGCCTTCGGCGGGTCACTGCGGGCCTGAATTTGAAATTGTTTGAGCCTCTGCTGGATGAAATTGGCTTTGGTGAGGCTTTGGCCTTTGTATCGCAGCATGGCCGTATCCGGCAGAGCGCGAAACTGTGCTGGCGACATTTGTTCGACGTCGCCGCCGAGCAGCCCCGGCCTACCCAGCATGACGTTCGGTTGTGGTGCGCCGAGCATTCCTCGATTACTCTTTGTCGGTTGCTGCGCGGGCGTGGTTGCCGAGTTTGGCATTGGAACCGGCGCAGGTCTTCGGGTTTGCGCGGAAACATGCAGACATAGAACCAGCAGTGCAGTCGCCAGCAGCGCAGAAGCGCGGATGCGGAGAATCATCAGTGAGTGTTTCATTTCCATGGAACTCCCTTTGGACCGGTAATGTGCAGCGCGACGGAGTACTCGATATTGCAGCCGGCATGCCACGGCATGTTCACATCAGAGCTGACAGGGGTAGAGGAATTAGGCTTGGAGTTGAAAAAGTCTTCGTTAGAAAAATCGCTCTTACAAGCTTCATTGTTCCAATTCCCGTTCTGATAAGAGTTGTCCAGAGTCCAGCCATTTTTCAGGTTGAAGGAGTAGGTGTCGATTCCGTTCGCCTGGTAGTCGCTCTGGTTCTGAATAAATATCGTGTGCTGACCGAATATGCTGAACGCTTTGAAACCCGCAACAGAGGGGGGAATGCTCAACTGCGATGAGTCGGACCATTGATTGCACAAGTTACCATCGGCTGTATTGGCGCAGGATTTCATCGCTACATCGCTGATGGGCAGGATGACGAGGTCGCGGGCGGCAATGAAGTGCGCTGTCAGCGGACCACTTTTCATGCCGTCGCTGCGCCAGACTTCGAAAGTTGCACTGCCGTCAACGACTCCGGATATATCTGCGGGAATCTGACCGAACACGTGGCCATCGGCCCACCCGAGCACAGTCAATTGGCGTTCAACATAGGGCTGGTGATAGACGCTGCCGCCGGTATTACCGAGCATGATGATGTTCACCGGAACCTTGCTGCCGAGCTTCAGAACAATTTGCCCCGGCTTTCCGTCAGACGAATTAAAATTCCCTCCCTGCAAAACAACTTTGCCTCCAGGGCTGACAACCGAGGCAGAGTCAATCGACTTCAAGACCGGAGTTGAGAACGGGCAGTTTGCAATGATGCAAAGCTGGGAGAGCTTCAACGTCGCCTGCGCGCTCGCGAGAGCAACAGACAAAATCGGTAGAGCGCCAACCATGGTTCTGATCGATCCGAGCAGGCGCGGTCGTGTTTTCGAATTCGTTTTCATTGTTTTCATTGTGGTCGTACCATCTGGGTTGCGGGGCGCAACGATCGGGCGCTGCAGGGCATAACGCTTCCGTCGCCCATGGCCCGCAAGACATTTCCGCTCACATGAGCGTCGGTCAACGATTTGCAGCCTGCTGGCGAGAAATCGAAACGCGGTTGGGCGGATTTGATTCTGGAAATAATTGCGGTTTCGGATGTGCCGCCTTTCACCAGCGCAATTACGTCCGTGTTGGTGAACACACCTCTGCCCACAGGCCGGATAGAAAGAAGTTGTCCCCCATTGGTGGAACCCTGCGCCGATTGAGGCTGCGAGGGCGTAGCCAAGAGCGTCCCCTGAGAAGGTGCGGCCAGCATCGGGCCGCGGCTTGCAGAAGCGGCGTCAAGGTTGTTCCCGCTGATTGGAGCATTGCCGCCGGGTGACCCGCCTTGATTGTTTCCACCCGATAGTGGTTTGACCCCGCCTGAGTTGAAAGGACGGGGCCGATTGAATCTCGATGGGCTGTTCGCGGGCCCTCCGCTAACGGTCGGAGGGGGCGGAGGAGGCCAGCCGGTGAGTGGGACTGTTAGAGAATTAGCTGGGGGCCCAGAGAACCGATTGAATCCAGCGGTCGCGAGGGCCCGATGGACGCCGAGGCCCGTCCCAGTCACCTGGAGTTGAGCCATGTCCCAGTTGTCGCCGTTGACGCCGCCGGTAAATGTCGTTTGCAGCGTGACGCTGGAAACAGGAGTGAGCTGGTTTAGAAAAATAGTTACGTTGCGCGTGCTATTTCCTGGCCATCCGACACTGTGATTAACATTGCTCTCGAACTGATCAGGATTTCCGCCGCCGTAGTGAAGGATAATGTTGAGGTTGTCGTTGCCTCCGCGCAGATCGTCGTTGCCGGTATGAAAGGTGAGGCGAAGCTGGGTCATGTTTCCGCTGTGGCAAGAAAGAGGTGGATCCGTGGTGACCGTAAACGCTGGATCAGAGCCGGTGAAACGGTGAGGGCCGGCAGTGGCGATGAGCGCATTCACGCCGGAGCCTACAGCGGTCGCGGTCATTTTTGCCATGTCCCAGTTGTCTTCACTTGTGGGCACAACGGGGAACGGCGGCGCGATACTGATGAACTGAATGCCTGATTGAGCGACGTGGACCAGCTTGATTTCTTCGATCTGAGGAGCAATCATGGGCTGCTTAAGGGGCACGGTCACGCTGTGCAGAGTGTGGGCTCCCCAGGCAGCGCCGTGATTCAGATTTTCGACGAACTGAATGGTGTCATCGGTAAAGTGAAGCTCAAGGTTGAGATTATCGGGATCACCCCGAAGATCATCCGCACCAGTGGTGAACTGGAAGACGATGCTGCTGGCCGTGCAGGCGTCGGCCTGGACGAAGCGTGGCGCCAGCACAATGGCTGCAAAGATGATGGCCATGCAACCGCGCAGTACAGATGATCTCAAAATCGTTTTGCGAAACATGGGCGTTCTCCTTCCGAATTGCATTACTGCAATCCGCTCGGCCAGGGATCGAGTAAGTTTCCCTTCGGGCCGGTGACTGAAACTTCCAAACCGTAAAGGGCGTAAATAAATTTTCCGGAGTTGTCGCACTCCGCGGGTTGGACGCCGATTAGCAGGCTATTGCCTTGTGTTGCAGCACTAAGTTCGGTGTCGGCGTACTTGCAACTTCCGCCATCAACTCCAACGGAGGAGCCAGAGCCCAGGAAGTTCGTCGGACCACCGGCGACGAAGCTCTGGATCCCGGGATCTAATACAAAGCCGGAGCGCAGTTTGGTGATGTCGATTGAGTCGGAAAACGACAGACGGTTTTGCGGATAGCCGTCGCCGACATTGCTCGACCAGATTGGGTCATACAGATAGAAGACCGCACTTGCGGGCTGGGGAATCGGACTCAAGCCAGCAGATTGCAGACTCGAAGTTGTCACGGGGCTGACCAGGTCTTTTATCTGGAAATAGTCGGTTGGGAGCTTCACGATCGAGTGCGGCACCCGCGCGAGAGGCCGCGATACCCGGCTCGCGTAAAAGGAGATTCCGGGCAGCTGTGTGCTGTGGCCATCCTTCCGCACGACGGTGAGCGTTATGCTCTTCAGGTCATACTCGTTCTGAAAGGCCGGATTGAACGTCACCAGAATCAGACTGTCGGTCCAGGAATCAATTCCGAGATTCACCGGGCTGGGGTTGTTGATAAAGGCGCCGAACACCTTGACCTGCCCTTGAATGTCGCCATAGTTGCATCCCCTGATCACGTACTGATTGTTGGGATACTGGCCGGAACCGGGATCCGGGGTAAACACGATATTGTGCAGCCTTCCACTCACGTTCTCGATGACGGGGTCAGCGGTAAAGCGGCATGCGCTGATTGGTTGATTGGCCTTCGCGGCACGCTGCACGAGAGAGTTTTGGCCAACACCATTCCCCACATTGGTCGAAGGAGTTCCGGCGATGACGGGATTGGCGCCGGGTTGAAATCCTCCCTTCGACTTGCCGCCCGGTGGTGTAGATCCGCCGCCGGGACTGCCGCCGGTTGGATCGCCAGGAGTTGAGCCATCGGCTGCAGGATCGGTTGCGTCTTCGAGGTGCGCCAGCCCAGTTTGCCCGCCAGATGAGAAATTGCCGGAACGCAGTGCGAGCTTCAGGTTGTGTGTTTCTGCGCTTTCCTGTTGCAGGACCTGCGCGATACCGGAGTCCATCGCTCGCAGAGGCGCATTAGAAATGTCGATCTTTGGTCCGTTTTTCAGTTGGAGGCTCTTGGCCAGAGATTTTCCGCGCTGCAAAGAAGCGGCATTGGCGGGAGTCGTGGAGGGGGCGACGCGCGGCGGAAACGGTTGCGGATTCAGTTCCAACTTGCTTCCCGGTGTCGCTGGCGCGGAGTTACCTTGAAGGGCGGGACATGAGCGTGCGCTTCCGTCACACATGGCAACGAGGACTGCCGGGCTGGCATGGGCGTCATGGAGCGCTTGCAGGTTTTCGCGCGAGAAGTCGAATTGGTGGTTGGAAGACCGAATCGACGAAATGATGGTCGATTCCGGTAAACCAGCTTTCAGCATGCTGATTACATCGCGAGTAGTGATTGTGGGCCCGTGTCCGCCGGTCCGATTGGTGATGTCTGTAATGCCCTGCCGACTCCCATTCGGGACAGAGGGAGAAGCATCCCCTCCCCCCTGGCCAAGCTGCAGCAAATGGCCGCGAGTTGCTGAGGATGAGGGTGTCGCATTTTGCTGTCGGCCTGTTGGCGGAGATGCGGACAGCAACATGCCGGGGGCGGGCTGGTTCGTGGCGCTAGCATTTGGAAGAAGTTTTACGCCTGTGGCAGGCACGCTTCCTCGCGCCGGGGTGGCCGGCGCAAAGATTTCCAAATTTATATTGAATGCATATCCGCCGCAGATCACCGAAGTGGAAGCGAGAATTGTGGAGAGCGTCGAATCAGGCGGGTTGTTGCAATTTCCAGTCGCAAGTACGAGGTTCGTTCCATTCGCGCCTGGGACTTGCTTCACGAAAGCTTGCGGACTGAATGCCGATGGCTGGGTGATCGCCGCACGGACCTGCAGCACTTGTTTTTCTGGTACCTGATGAAAGCTGTAGCCACAGACCATCCATGGGCCTTTGCTTCCGCCGGTGAAATTCCACTGTGGTGTCGACGAGAGGGGCGTGAGGTTACTCGAAGAGGCAAGCGTCTGGCCTTGATTGTTTGATGGGTCCACCAGCGTGACTTGAAGGCCCTGGCACGGAGTCGAAAGCTTGTACTGCACAGCACTGGCGTCCCAGATGACGTAGCCTTGAACATTTCCCGCAGCCACTTTCATCTTCGTCATGGTTGCGGGGGCGCTTGTGTAAGGAGAATTCGCGGTTCGCGGCGTGACCTGAACACCTGAGGTGGACGGCGTAGTAACAACGGGTTGTCGTCCGGCAGGCGGTGTGTGAGCCTGTTGCGCCACGACGTGGGTAGAAGCGATCAGCACCGCTGCAATCCAGTTGATTTTCGACATTGGAGATCCTTCCTTCCACGCGTTCAGTTGACTTGGTCAACTGCCAGGGCGTTCAGCACGATGTTTGAGCAGTAGCCGATGACTGGAAATTCGGAGTGCCTATTCCTTTGATACTGCTTACCGTCGACGTTGCGCCGCGGGGAGTCTGGAGCAGAACCGTCCAGACGAACGCGACCAGGACAAGGAACAGCGTCCCTATTCCGGCCATGGCTAACTTGCTGCTGGTGATGCGAGGACTGCGGCAGTCCTTAACTTTGACGATTTGCATTTGCGCTCCTTTGCGACCCGGGCCATTCGAAAAAATCACTGGATGGCCGCCGACGTGATTTGAATAGGCCAGAAACGCACAAAGGTCAAAGGAGCTGTGCATGAATAGGAAATGACCAGCTAAGTAGAGGCTGATGAGGAGATTAGAAGAAGAACTGACTCGCAGGACAACTACCTCTGAAGCCCAAGTCAGAGTCAGAATCTATGTCTGCAATCAGGTTCGGGAAATTTCTGGCTTGCAGCGCCGAGGAGTTAATTATCTTGCGTGGCACTGACCGTGTGGCGATGAGCGATGAACGCTTGCTGGCACTGCTTCCCGGCTTGCTCCAATGTGACGAATTCTGCCCGCTTACGAATGGGATCGAACAGCGGGTCTTTGTCCATGGCCGGATAAGAGCAGTAGTTAGCTTGAATGGCTTTACTCAGCTGCCGCATAGCCGCATCTTCCTGGCCAGTGAAGCTGAGGACCTCGGCGTTTTGGTAGAGGAGTTCGGTGTCGAAGGAGGACTTGGGATCGGCTTCCAAACGGGTAGCGACCTTGCTCAAATCTGCGTTCGGGGTGTGATTCAAATACGCCCGCACCAAATCGGCGAATTGAAATCCCGCTTGCGAAGCGGCACTTGACTCGGCCAGGGCAGCTTGCTCGTTGCCGCTACGGAGCGCAATCGTCATCCGCATCATGGCTCCAAACCCCGAGTTCTCATCCAGGTGAATGTAGGTACGCGCGTGTTGGTAATCGCCGGTGAGAATGAAAGGCGTGGCGCAGGAGCGGAAGACATTGAATCCGGGATCGATGGCGAGCGCTTTGTCGCATTCGGTACCGGCCTCCAACAAGAGACCGGCATATCTCAAGACATAACTCATTGAATAATGGGCCAGAGCCATGTCCGAATGCTTGACTAGAAATTCGGATGCCTGATCGTAGCTGCCAAGCAGATCACCCCGCTCAACGCGAATGGTTGTGGAAACAACAGGCCAGTAAGGATCAAGTTCGGATTGCCGTTTGTATGCCTGGAGTGCTTTGTTGACGGCTGCTTCACCGCCATTACCATAATGGTACTCGATGTAGTAACGCCAGCCGAGTTCGGCCCACGCAGGAGCGTACGTGCTGTCGAGCGATACCGAGCGCTCCAATTTCTCGATTGCCAGCCGGTTTGGAGCAGGGTCAAGCGGTATCGTTAAACTGTGTAGAAAAAGATCGAGGGCCTGTTCGTTCTTCGGACGCGGCATCTCATCGGGTCCACTGCCGGTGACGTTTATGGCGGGCAATAGTCCAAGCGCGGCGCGGGTTGCGAGTTGATTGTGAAGGTCGATGAGCCGCTGCGGAGATACCGTAACCTCTTCCTGCCAGACGGCCTGATTTCGTACCACGTCCACCAACTCCATGTGGACGCGAAGGTTCTTGTTATCCAGAAAGAAGCCACCAGCAAGCACATGCGAAACGCCTAACTGTGATCCAGCGACAGCTGGGTCGGCGGGTTCCAGCGCGTACTTGAGGGTGGAAGCGAACGGGCGGACCGAGACAGAACGCGTATGAGTCAGGTCGGTCACCAGTTCGTTAGCGATGGCATACCGCAGATAGTCGAAATCCGAACCTGCTCCTTCATTCGAAAAGGGAAGGACCGCGATAACGCGTTGCGAGGCCACGACTGTGCTGGGGATCTTGCGCGGGTACCTCCACCCAAGGAACAACGCCAGGCACAGAATAAACAACGTAGCCCATGGCCAGATTTTTCGGAAGACGGCAAAGCGCGGGCGCGCGGCTGGCGATGCCGAATGAATCACTGGTTCGGGCGCTGATCCGGCGGCGGGCGGTGGTTCCTTAACTTCAGAGGGAGACTGATCGACCGTGACCGGTGCGATGAAGCGATACCCGCGGCGGGGGACAGTCTCAATGAAGCGGGGATTGTCGGAATCGTCGTTGAGCGCCGCCCGCAGTTTCTTCAGGATGACGTTGAGGCTGCCGTCGAAGTCGACGTAAGTGCCTTCAGGCCAGAGTTTTTGGCGCAACTCTTCTCGGGTAAGGATCTCGCCCGGTTGCTCCAGCAAGAGAATAAGGACGCGAAAGGGCTGCTCCTGGATTTTTACGCGCACGCCGTTGCGGGTCAGCGAATTGCGGGCAACATCCGCTTCAAATAAACCAAACCGAAACACATGTGCGGAAGCGACTGCGCGTTCCATGGCGGGATTGCAGCAACGTGGCTGGAATCATAACATGGCAAATTCGTTGCGTCAGCAGAATCGCTAAGTCTCTGAAGCTGCGATTGTTATCAGGTCAGGAACGAATAACGCGCAGTTCCTTTGACCCGAGCGCGTTGCTGCTGCAATCTGCTCCACGGTGGCAGAAAGCGGCGTTCAGCAGCACCCTGCCGCGATCAACAAACTAGCGCACTACCTGAGGAGATTAAACATGAAGAGCATTATGACGGGAGCGATCTTAACCGCGGCTGTCGCCGTCTGGGCTGCGAACACGGTTCAACCTTTGAATGTAAAACTCGGGCTCTGGGAAGTGACTACCAAAATGACAACGAAGGGTGCTCCTCCGATTCCGGCCGGCATGCTCAACAAACTGACTCCGGAACAGCGCGCCAGGGTTGAGGCGGCGATGAAGGCGAAATCCGGGGAGAGGACCCAAACCTACACTCATAAGAACTGCCTGACGCGGGAAAAGCTCGAACATGGCGACTTCAGTAATCAGAAGGAATGCACACAAAAGGTCATCACTTCGACCAGTAGCAAGATGGAGCTGGACGTGACATGTTCTTTCGACGAGGTGAGTGCCCATGGGAAGATCAGCATCGAGGCACTGAACTCGGAAAATACGCGCGGTGAAGGAACCATGACGGCGAGCGGCAACGGTCAGAACAGCGCGACTAACTCGAGCTTTACGGCGAGGTGGCTCGGAGCAAAATGCGAGGAATAGCGCGCGCTTGGTTGCAGGAATGGGTTTTAGCCGGGGTTGGCGACTAGGCAGGCCTTCAAAACGCTCGATGCGTTCAATGGCTTACGAACATGCTTTTTCGTGCGACACAAAAGTCCCACATTCCGATGCGGGCTGCCCTAGCTTACCGTACTGCTTGGTCTAATTTGAAAGTCAGACGAAGTGCATCAGGCCACCCGGCGCGAACGAATCCGCGGATTACACACCACTAGGTGGGCTACATGCGGGTGGAGCAGATCATACAACCAGCCGGCACAGGTCCCTTCCTCGAAGGTTACCCACAACGGGACGGAACGGGCGGCTTGCGCGTTGCGGCGCAATGGGCACGAGTTTACAGAAGCCGAAAACTGAAGCACCGAGAGGACCGCAATCTAGATGCTCTTGCTACTCTTGGGAGCGCTCATTGACCGGTAGCGAGTTGGCCAATTCTGTGAGAGGAGCTGGTTTGACACTGTATTCACAGTTCTCCTGGCTATAATCTCCCTACGAGCCCTCCCCCAACAGGTCTGCAAGGAGTCAGAGTCCAATGAGTACCCGATTTCCCCCGCTTATTGATGTGCCGCTTATTGAAGTTCCGCTTATTCATGTGCCAGTCAAAAAGGAAATGCATTTCGCGAAGACCGACTGGAAATTACTCAAGTCGAGGCTTTTGGATGCGATGTTTGTCGGAATGATCGTGGTTTCTATACTGGGGCTTGCCCATGCCTGGCTGCGCTAAACCATGGGAAGACAACACTAGGTCACGACATCCCCGGATGTCTCAATGGCGATAAATCCTCATAGCGCTCATTGACACGGAAAAAAGCGGATAGAAGGCCCACACTTGCGACAACGCTGATTGCAATAACAATGCCTCCCGTTCCGCTTCACCGCCTCGGAAAGGCGATGACATTACTCCTAGGAGAATCGGCGCTGCCGATGCATTCCAATTCACGCTCGTCTGCTTTACGGCCTTCGAGAATCACTTCTGCGGCCACGAACAGGAGTGCGCGAGGGTCTATCGTGGTACGTTCGCCGCGGACAACCCGCTCAAGTTCAGCGAGGAAGTTAGGTTTGGTGGCCTGCATGGCAGAATCGTAGACCTGAGGGTCGAACACAGCAAGATAACGGAAGAAGGTTACCGTCGGAGTGCATTTCGCCCTCTGTAAAGAGTATGTTTGCGGTCTTAGTTCGAGTTCCCGCACTGACCCTGCCGTGACGGGACAAGTCCCACTTCGCTCTTTGACACCGAAAAAGGCGAAGTAAAGGCGCACACTTGCGCTATCGCCTGCTGCAACAACCATTGACCTCCGCAACTGTGTCCGGCTACTGCGAAGTCAGGTTGAACGTTTTCTGCATGTGCACGCCTGAATTTGTCGTCGCTTGAATAATAAGCGTGTGCGGACCCGAACTGACACTGATTGCATTGTCCAGCCAAGCATGATTGCCGATGGCGAACACCTGGTTTCCATCTAGGATCTCGGCGAATCGCTTGATTCCGGTGGAAGCTGCGGCGGCGGCTTGCACAACAATGACTCCATTGACGCTCTGACCATCGCTAAGGCTGCACACATTGATTCCGGGAAGGATGGTGGGCGGCGCGCATCCCAGATGAATCTTGTTCACCTTCATATAAATCGTCGATTTAAAAGAGCCTTGAGAGTCGTATCCCTGAATCGAGATGCGGTGGCGGGCAACCGACATAGGAAGAGAGATCTGCGGCAGGGGAAATCCGCCTGACAATGCCGAGGGAGTTTGAAACATGCTCTTGCCATCAATGAAAATCTGAACCGACTTAGGCTGCTCGCCAGGCGCAGCTATGGCGTTCCAGGCAAGAAAGACCGGAGAAAAGTGAATTTCTCCGTCCGCCGGTGAACAGATGACCACAGAACGTGGTCCTTGCCCCATCGTTTCTTCGGCGGGGCAGCCAAACAGTTGGTTTGTAATGTTGATCGAGACGCTCGATTGGAACCAACGGCCAGAAACATCATGAGCAAGAGCCGTGATCTTGTAAGAACCGGAACCTTCGGCCGCGAGAAAAAAGTCTGTCGAACTTACGGGATTCTCCCAGCGTTTAACGCCGTTGTACCACACCTGAAGCATGTCAACCTTCGCGGAGTCATTCGTAGCAATCTGGAGATGGATAGGCGACTGGGTAGCATTGCTTTGAGGCATGCAGATCGTTACCGACGGGTCCGCAGTTCCAGGACTGCAAGTCTGGGCGCCTGATTTCTGGTTTAACGCGAAAGGGAGGCAAAACAGGAGGAACAGCAGTAGGCGGGTTAACATTTAGGGTTCCTCGATTCAGAGCCTCTGTTGCGTGTACATGGATGCCCGGAGGCAACACGAGAGTTTGTAGCTGAGAGGTTTTTTACAATTTTTCGACGGCGACAAGTTCTCAATATCGCTCATTGACACGAAAAAAGGCGAATGGAAAGCGCATGCTTGCGCTATCGCCTGATTGCGGAAATTGAGATAACACGGCAATCACCCGGACTTTGTCGCCCAACTGATCAAACCGAAGAGGGCCCCTGAGAGAAGCGGGTATTCCAACGCAGCCCGGAGCAAGTTTTCGGGCTTGTCGCCGACAAAACAGGTTTGTATTTGACGCGCACGTGAGATAATTCAACCCTTCCCCAGAAACTCAGGCAGAAAACCGTTCGTTTTGGGAGCGGTAGAAACTTTTGCTACGGTCTCCGACGAACTTTGGCTTCTTGCTCGTATCCGACACGGAAGCATAAGCAGGTTATCTCAGCGAAGCGCGTCGGAAAGGACTTCGATATGAGTATCCTCAATGGGGCTTTCTGGAAAGGCTGCATACGCGTAGTCACGAATCCACTCCGTCTCTCAGGATTTGCCCTTTTCCTAATCTCTACTTTCTGTGGTGCTGGTCAGCTCAGGCAGACCCGGAGGGTGCTGGTTATCAATGATCTTGGGATCATGTCATCGCCCGGCTTCGCCGAAGTCGATCAAGCAATCCTTAGCGCTCTTCAGAACTCGCCTTATCAGATCGAGCTATACCAGGAGAGTTTACAACTCACATTTTTCCCGGAAGAGGCTTCTCAGCGCGCGTTTCGTGAGTCGCTTATACACAAGTATTTAGAGCGCAAGCCTGACGTGATCATTGCGGCCGGATCCGCATCCCTCCAACTCATCGCCGAGTCGCATCAAAGCTTCATCCAAAAGACGCCCGTCGTTTTCTGCGCAGTTTTGGGCAAGATCCCGGGCGAGCTAAAGTCTGACTTGCACATTACCGGTGTTTTGAGCCGGCTACAGCCGGAAGAGACGTTGAAAGCGGCCCTGCACTTGTTGCCTGGCACAAAACACGTCGTGGTAGTTGGAGGTGTGGGTAAGTTCGACGAAGGATGGGAATCCGCGGCAAAACAAGCTTTCCAAAGCTACGAATCGAAGCTCGAGCTTACGTACCTTACCGATTTGACCATGCCCATCCTGCTTGAGCGGCTCAGTCATCTGCCCAGCAACACGATTGTGTATCACACTGCAATCTCACAAGATGCTGCGGGACGCAGGTTTATTGATTCAGCGCAGTCCGTACCTTTAGTGGCCAGTGCCGCGAATGCTCCAGTTTTTGTCATGGACGATGTGGATCTTAGGGCGGGAACCGTGGGAGGTGCCCTAGTGAATTGGGCCGACGACGGTCGTGTGGCCGGAGATATGGCTGTGCGGGTTCTCAACGGTGAAAGGCCAGAGGACATCCCAATCGCCATGAGCAATAACGCATACATGTTCGATTGGCGAGCACTTACGCGCTGGGGCCTGAAAGAAAGTGATTTACCACCTGCCAGCATCGTGCTTAATCGACCGCGCACCATCTGGGAAGCTTACAAGCGGTACATCATTTCCGGCATCGCTGTGATCTTCGCCGAAGCCCTGCTCATTTTCGCGTTGCTCTGGCAGCGTAAGCGAAGGAAAGAAAGCGAAATTCAGCTGCGTGAGAGCGAAGAGCGCTTGCGTCTCGCCGCCCAGATCGCAAAGATGTTTGCCTATTCGTGGGATGCAGCGACTGATGTCATCGAACGCTCTGGTGAATCGCAGGAGATTCTGGGCGTCCCAAAAGAGGCGGCAGCCACGGGCGCAGCGGTATTGGCAATGGTGCACCCTGAGGATAAGGAACGACTTGAAGCGGCCTTGGCGAAGCTCAGTTTGGATAACCCGGTGCTTCATATTACCTACCGAATCCTACGTCCCGATGGGGCGACCATTTGGGTGGAGCGGAATAGTCGGGCATATTTTGATGGCAACGGCAAGCTAAAACGAATGGTTGGCATGGTCGTTGATGTGACCGAGCGCAAAAGAGCGAAAGAGGCTCTTGCTGAGATGACTCGAAAGCTGATCGCGGCACAGGAGCAAGAGCGTGCCCGGATTGGAAGAGAACTTCACGACGACATTAGTCAGCGGCTTGCAATGGTGGCAGTCGGGCTCGAACGACTACAAAAATACCCAGCCGAAGACCAAACCGGTGTTCAAGGGCTACGCCAGGAGGTCGCGGAACTTTCAAGTGACGTGCAAGCTTTGTCACACAACTTGCATTCCTCGAAATTGGAGTATTTGGGTGTCGTCGCCGGTATGAAGAGCTGGTGCAAGGAATTTGCGGAGCGGCAGCGAATAGAGATCGACTTCAAAAGTGACGCTTCCGTCACGATCCCCTTAGAAATTGGACATACTTTGTTTCGAGTCCTGCAGGAAGCCCTGCACAATGTGATCAAGCACAGCGGGGTCAAACGTGTCGAAGTGCAACTGCGGGGAAGCTCCGCCGAGATTCATCTCCTCATTACTGATTTAGGCAGAGGCTTTGATGTTGAAGCAGCATTCCAGGGCCGAGGTTTAGGGCTGTGGAGCATGCGTGAACGTGTTCGCTTGGTGGAGGGAACCATAAGCATTGAATCGAAGCCAATGTCAGGCGTGAAAATTCATGTTTGGGTGCCGCTTGCAGCCGAACATAGATCAGCAGTATCAGCGAATTCCTGAAATAAGCATAACCATTGAGTTGAGAAGCGTTGCCTGAGTGGTACTCACCGCCGTCGCCACGAGGAAGTGACCTGCCAAGCTGCCGCTGATAAACCGCTTACCTTGGAGAACAGCTTTTACGGCAGGCAACAAGTCGCTGGCGGCATCGGACTTTAACACATAACCTCCGGCGCCCGTGTTCAAGGCTTGTTCTGCGATTTCAGGAGAGCGGTTTTCGCTCACGAAGAGGATTTTGGAAGCTGGGGAAACCTCTTGGATTCGCCTCGCCGCTTCAATCCCATTTATTGTTGGAAGTCCGATGTCGAGCAGGATCAGGTCTGGTTGTAGTTCTTCGGCTAGTTGAACTGCTTCCAGCCCATCCGATACTTGTCCACTGATCTCCAGGTCCGGTTGCGTCTGAAGCGTGGTTGATATGAAACGTGACCAAGGCTCGTGATCTTCTACTACGAGAACCCGGATTGAGGGTGAACCCATATGAGGCTCCGCCGACTCCAAACTGACAGCGAACTCACCGACAACTTCGTCATCATTCAGGCCCAGATCAAAAGCGCTAGACCCCCCCCCGTCCGGCGCGGTTGTTTCGCAAGAAATATAACACGCAACCAAGCCTGTGAATCTTGCGTAATGACAATTAATTTCGTTGCTACGAAACCTGAATAGGGTCTTGAGCTGAACACATTCAGCGACCACAGAAACCAAAATCAATCACCGAAAGTTGTAGGCGGAGTTGGTTTTGGCCTACGCTTGGGTAGGTTTCTTATTCGGATAACGACACGATGGCTGTCGATAAATCCCCATTAGTCCTCATTGACACCGAAAAAGGCGAATAGAAGGCGCACACTTGTGCTATCGCCTGATAGCGGAAACTGACAATGCGATTCGCGCTTTAATGTCCAAACCGAGCAAGACCCGCCACCAAGAACACGAGTCCTGAAGCGACGCAGCCCCACACAGCGTATGCGGGCCACGCTGACCAACCATGTCTGGAACGTGCTTCAAGGTATGCGCGTGGAAGAGTCCAGAGAGCCGTGCTCGGAATTGTGATTAACTGATTTAGATTTCTTTCTCCAGCCGCTTGCAGTTTTCGATGGAGGTGAAAACTCAGCACAGCAGAGACTCCCACCAGCAGAAAACCCAATACAGGCATTGGGTCGTGTCGGATCACCCACGCGATGGTTTGCCAATTCAGCAAGGTTCTTGCACCTCCCAGCAGAGTCTATGCGCCGCCGCCGTCTTGGTGTTAGGTATCGGGGGTAATGGCGTGGGTTTGGGTGACTGGCGAAATATCCCCATCTCTAACAATGTCGGCGGTGTCAAACATTTTTTGAGCGCACAACGGCATGCACTCAAAGAAGAGCGCCATTTCGCTCTCGTAGTTCGTTGCGCTTTCCAACCTGGGCTCGCTTCTAATCGTTAGGGGCAGGAACTCGGTCCGACCCAGCCATCTCTTCGATCACGGACTGCGATCATGATTACATGTTCGAACTCCCCTGTTTTGGGGAGCGGGATGCCCAATCATTACGTCGGTGATTTACTGCACACCATAGGGATTTCCAGGCTCTCCCGCGTGCGAACCGAACTTATGCAACAGGCCGTAATCGCAGCCTTGCCGCCACATCCAGTACAGATGCACCGCCAGCTTGCGGGCCATGGCAACCTTGGCGATCTTCCGCCCTCGCCGCATGGCGAGGTGGAAAAACGTACTGCGCCACTCGGGCTGGCTCCGTACTGTGACCTGTGCCGCTTCCACTAGCAGAAAGCGCAGCAGAGCGTTGCCTTGTTTGCTGATGTGTCCCAGTCGACGCCGATCGCCACTGGACTCTTCTGATGGAACCAGTCCCACGTAACTGGCGATCTGCTTCCCGCAGTGAAAACGTTCCGGCGTTCCAATCACCAACTCGAAGGCCAGGGCGGTCAGCGGACCGACTCCGGGATGCGTCGCCAACCGTCGCGTCACCGGACGCTTCTCCACTTCCTCTTCCAGCGCACGCGTCAGCTCTTGGATCTTCGGCGTGAGTTGATCGAGTAAGTGAAGCAAGTCCTGGCGTCGGCGCGTGGCCCAAGGCGCCAATGCGATCGACTCCAGTCTTCCTTGCGGCCGGCGGCTCGCCACAACGCCTTCTTGCGACGCAGACCTTCGTTGAGCGCCACCACATGCAACTGATTCATCACCCGCGTGCGCATCTGCACCAGCCGATGCCGATGCCACAACAGTTGCCGCAGATCGCGATTCTCCGCATCGGGTACCCAGATTCGCGGGAAGCGGTCTTCGATCATCAGTCGTAGCAACAACTGCGCATCCTGGCGGTCGGTCTTCTGCTTGCGTACCCGTTTCGTGCGGATCTCGGCTGCGTCCCCGATCCACAACTCGAACTGCAGGCCTGTCAGCAAACGCTCGAACCAGCGCGAGTGCCCGCTGGCTTCCATTCCCACCCGCACCCTCCGCGCCTCGAGCACGCCGTAAAACTGCTCGGCTTCTTCGCGATGACTCAGCCGCCGTTCGCCGCACTCTCCAGTGTCTGTATCCACCCATGCAATTTGCTGGAAGCCCGGATGATAGTCACAACCTATAATCAGCATGTTCGGCTCCTTTCCTCCGAGCCCTTTGGTTGGTTTGCGCCTCCAAAGTCTACTCGGGCCAGGGAGCCGACATTGTTATGGAATCATTACACTCAAAACCACAGCTTAGTGGCGACCCCAGATCCACACCGGGTTTCCTTTATCATCGCGCAGAACCAGGGTTTCTTGGCCTTTCCCTACTTCGCGCGCCAGAATTAGGTCCGCTCCCTCTTGTTTGACCTTTGATCCGGTGACGGAGATGGCATCGCCCTTGCTGAACGTGACTCCCATATCGTCCATGAAAGATTTCGGGCATAAGTAGATGTCAATCATGTCGTCGCCGTTCTTGATTAGCAGATGAACGGCGTCTTTTTCTTGGCCCTTCGGAGGCAGCCTTAGTTCTTCCACTATGCCTGTCATCTTGGTTTCAGTCGCGAAGTCATACTTGGGGGGGTGGGTCTGCGCAGCCGACAATCCGCAGTACAGAAAAATTGCCAGGATCGGAAGAAGAGTCTTCCCGATGCACACACGGGCGAAGCCGCTGAAAAACTCCATGGCTTCCTTCCTTGCGATAGAGGATGTCCCACATTCCCCTTGCGAGGATTAACAATCAGGCCAGCAGGAAAACCCGCGATGATCATACACGCAAGCGGGCTCTTTTATGGAGCCTTGACTGGTTGCGGAACGTCCGAGTTCACATAACTGTTGATACATCTCCATAGCGGCTCAAGATGCCTCCACATGGAGTTTTGAGTCAAATCGCCTGTCTGCAACATTTTTATGAGCGAAGGAGACAAAATTGTTTGCTTCAACTAGAAGACTGCTTCCCTCAGCGGTTGTGCCAAAGATGGGTCGACTCTGGTTCGCCTCAGGTACCACACCCACCAAGCCAGCAGAACGAAGCCAACAGGTGGAGGGACGAAAAATAGGACTGCGGCAAACACATCGAACCACGTGGATCGAAATCTGCCGTAAACGATATTGATAGGCTCAAGGTTCACGCTTATCTGTCGTTCCTGTGCTTGGCTACGCAGTCCATCGTAGGTCTGGAACTTTGTTTGCCGCCCGGTACTTGTATCGAGGATGAAGAAGGAATCCATATTAGCGTTGTCGTTACCCATGTGATCGAACGACCTGCTATCCACGCCTCCAAGAATGTATTGACCTGCAACCTGTACCTTGCGAACTCCAGCCACGGCGTCCTCTTGTTCTCCGACGGCATCGGGCTGTGTTTTTGGGTTGTAAACCCAGCCTTGATCGGTCACATCGATCATCATGATCTGATAGCCATTCGGGACGCGAGTGTGCCACGTATCGCCGATTCCTAAGTCGCGGTCTAGCAGAAGCTCGTTTACGACCGCCTGAAAAACGAAGACGCACGCTCCCCAACCTAAGCAAATGAAGGGGAAGATAGCAGCGGCGAAGATTGCTCTACGGCGTCCTACAGGAACTCGGCGTGTGAGAAGAGTCGTTGTCCCAGCAAATAACATCGCCCCAACAGTCGCAAAGACTGTTCCCACTACCGCCGCAGCGAAGAGAACCATCCCGAATCCCATAACAGGTGCAGTCTAGCAATCACTCTGACGCGGCACAACGTAACTGTCGATAAATCCCCATAGCACTCAAAATGCCTCCACATGGGGTTTTTGAGCGCAAACGCTGTTTTCGCCAACTGCGTCGGCTATACTCCCCTTCGGCTGATTGATCATCTTAAATGCCAGCGATTTTGAATTCGTGGAAAGAGATCGCCAAGTATATGGATCGTGGTGTGCGTACCGTTCAACGGTGGGAAAACGACGGCCTGCCGATTCGTCGCGTTGGAGCGGGTAAACGTTCCCCTATATTTGCTCTTACTGTTGAAATTGACAAGTGGCTTCTGAAACAGCGCACAGGTGCAGTCCCCGAGCACGTAACAACTCTGCAATCTGACAGCCGCAAACTGCAAGCCGAGTCACAACGGCTAGTCAGCACATTACAACGGAGTGGGGCCGATTTCCTCTTCCTTGACACTGAAATTGCGTTGAGCATGGCGAAATCCGCTCTGTCTGCTGGAGCAGACACTCAGAAAAAAGCTCGCAGTCAGAGAATCGCTCGCCGCGCATACAACACCATCCTGCACTTGTCACAGCGATTGAAGATGACAAAGCAAGAGGATAGCGAGCTTAGGAAAAAGTTGGCTGCTATAAAACGTGAATTGGAGCAATCAGGAGAGCGGTTTTGAAAAACCCTTTCGATTGGCTGGTGAAAAATCCCCAAAATCGCTCATTGACACCGAAAAAGGCGAATAGAAGGCGCAGAGTTGCGATAACGCCTGG
>CAVWQE010000005.1:0-360879 GCA_963757135.1 uncultured Acidobacteriota bacterium | reverse complement strand
CCCACCGGTGACACCGCTAGATGCCACCCTCCGGTTTTGAAGACCGGGACGATCACCGGACCGCATGCGCTTCCGCGGGCGAACTCGTTGATAGGTTAGCAAATGCCGGAGTCCACTCCTTGCAGGGGCGGAGAAAGATGATGTGGAGACCGACTCGACCTTTGTAGATCACTTGTAGAGCGCATAGTCGGCCGCGCCGAGGAAGTGCAGCGACACGTAGGGTTCGCCGCCTACGACCCAGCTGTCGTGGCCGGGAGCGACATAGAAGAGATCGCCGGATTTCATTTCGATGATGCAGCCGTCGTCCATGGCGGCGGTGGCGCGCCCGGAAATTACCAGTCCGACGTGTTCGACGGAACAGCTCTTTAGCCCTTGAGCCGCGCCCACATGCAACGACCATTTCCAGCCAGGTTCGTAACTGGCTCTGCCGATCGTCATCCCGCCGAGATGGACAAGTTCGAACTTGCCTTTTTCAAATGTGCGGACTTCGTCAGGATTTTCAAAGCGCTTGAGAATGACTTCATACATGGCATCGCTCCTTCCGTATTTTTCTCCGCAGCCTAGCTTCTGCAAAAAGGGAAACCCTTTTTCGCGCTGATCACTGTAGAGTCCTGCATAAAAGAAAAGGCCGCGAACCACTCGCGGCCTTAATGAGAGATACGAAGTACCTAACGTCTTCCGCCGCCACCACCGCCGTGTCCGCCTCGGCCACCGCGTCCGCCATCTCGACGACGATGCCGTCCGCCGCCTCCGCCACCGCTGGGCCGCCCACCGCGCCCTCCACGGTCTCCGCCACGATCGCCACTGCGTTCTGGGCGATCGCCTGCGGCTTGGGGTGCGGCTTCAACGCGGTTGAAGTTCGGCTCATCGCCTTCTTCGAATTCAGCGCCGCCTTCGAGGGTCAGCGCAGGTGCGCCTGAAGGAACCGTCCGCGCCTCTGACTCGACACCTCCATTCGTTGGTTCTGCCGCCGGTGGCGCGCCTCCGCCCATTTTTGCGCGCTGCTCTTTGAGAATCGCTTTCCGCGACAGCCGAATTCGATTGCCTTCGACGGCCAGCACCTTTACCAGCACCTGATCGTCTTCCTTCAGTTCGTCGCGAACATCTTTAATGCGGTGCTCGGCGACTTCGCTGATGTGCAGCAGGCCCTCGGTGCCCGGAATGATCTCGACAAATGCGCCGAAATCCGCCAGCCGCGTGACTTTACCGAGATAGGTCTTGCCTACTTCGGCAGTGGCGGTCAGGTCGCGAATAATCTGCAGGGCCTTGTTAGCGGAAGTTTCGTCATTCGAGGACACGTTCACTTTGCCCGTGTCTTCGACGTCGATCTTCACCCCGGTCTGCTCGATGATCGAACGGATCATTTTGCCGCCGGGCCCAATCACGTCGCGAATCTTGTCCACCGGAATCTGCAAGGTGTAGATACGCGGCGCGTATGCTGAAACCTTCTCGCGATGCGTCGAAATCACGTCATCCATTTTGCCGAGGATGAACAAGCGGCCGCGCTGCGCCTGGGCCAGCGCTTCTCGCATAATCTGCGCGGTGATGCCGCCGACCTTGATGTCCATCTGCAACGCGGTAATGCCGTCTTTTGTTCCGGCGACCTTAAAGTCCATGTCGCCGTAATGATCTTCGGCTCCCGCGATGTCAGTCAGGATTGCGTACTGCTCGCCTTCCTTAACCAATCCCATGGCAACGCCGGCAACTGGAGCTTTGAGCGGAACGCCTGCGTCCATCAGCGAAAGTGCTGCTCCACAAACCGTGGCCATTGAAGATGAACCGTTGGATTCGAGAATGTCGGAAACCACGCGCATCGCGTAGGGCCACTTTTCGTCAGTGGGAAGCACGGCTGAAATCGCCCGCTCCGCCAATGCACCGTGACCGATCTCGCGGCGTCCAGCGCCGCGAAGGAATGCGACTTCACCGACGGAGAATGGCGGGAAGTTGTAGTGCAGCATGAAGCGCTTCTTGGCCTCGCCTTCGAAGGCCTCGAGCCGCTGCATGTCGTCGCTGGTCCCGAGGGTGGTGGTGACCAGCGCCTGCGTTTCGCCGCGCGTGAATATTGCCGAGCCGTGAGTGCGCGGCAGAACTCCAACTTCAATCCAGATGTCGCGAATCTGATCGAACGCACGCCCATCCGGACGCCGCTTCTGATTGATGACCGCCTCGCGGAAGATGCGCTCGCGCAGAGTCTCGTAGTAGGTCTTCAGCTTGGCGTGGGCCTCTTCGTCATCTTCTGGAATCGCGGCCGCCAGCGACTTCTTCAGTTCCTTCACCAGGGTGTAACTTTCCGCCTTCGGATGTTTCTGCGTGTCCAGGCGGTCGGCAAGGTCGGCGCCGATCTTCGCTCTCAGGCCGTTGTAATAAGCATCGTCAAACTCTGGCGGCGTAACTGCACGCTTCGGTTTGCCGCCCTTTTGGCGAAGTTCGTTGATGACCGAGCAAATTTTCTTGATTTCGGTGTGGCCGAATTCAATCGCATCCACAACCGTCTCTTCTTTTACTTCCTTGGCGCCGGACTCGATCATCACGATGCCTTCGGAAGTTCCTACCACCATGATGTTCAGCAGGCTGTCGCGCATCTCGCTGTAAGTGGGGTTGATGATGAACTGTCCGTCAACCAGGCCCACGCGAACCGCGCCGATGGGGCCGTTGAACGGAATGTCGGAGATTGTCAGAGCGGCAGACGCGCCGTTAATACCGGCGACATCGGGGTCGTTTTCGGTGTCAGCGGAAAGAACGAAGGCAATCACCTGGGTTTCGCACTTGAAGCCGTCAGGGAAGAGCGGGCGGATGGGGCGATCGATCTGGCGGCTGGTGAGAATTTCACGCTCACTCGGCCGGCCTTCGCGCTTAATGAAGCCGCCGGGGATGCGTCCGCCGGCATAGGTGTATTCGCGGTAATCAACCGTGAGCGGGAAGAAGTCGATGCCTTCGCGCGGGTCGGCATTGGCAGTGGCGGTGGCGAGCACAACGTTGTCGCCGATGCGCACGACGACCGATCCATGCGCCTGTTTGGCCAGCTTTCCGGTTTCAAACGAAATCCGTTTGCCGCCGGCCAGTTCAACTGAAATATCTTGTTTCATGATTTGTCCTTATGTGAGGAGAGCGCCGGAAACCAGCTATTAGCATTTAGCCGTTAGCTCTTAGCTGATCGGTTATGGCGGGCTGGTTGCCCCACCCTTGTCGCGCTCTTTGCGACAGGGTGGGACTCCGATCTGTTGGATTTAGCTAAAGGCTAAGAGCTAATAGCTGACTAGCAGAGAGAATGGGAATCACAACCCTCAAGCCGCTGAATACACCACGGCCCGGTTCCGAAAGCGTAGGAACAAACGGTCCAAAAGAAAAAGCCTCCTATTTGCGGAGGCCGAGTCTCTGAACCACGGTTTTGTAGCGCTCGGAATCGTATTTTTTGAGGTAGTCGAGCAGGCGACGCCGCTTGCTGACCAGCATGAGAAGACCGCGGCGCGAGCCATGGTCTTTCAGGTGCGTTTTGAAGTGGTCCGTCAATTGACCAATGCGTTCGCTCAACAGAGCGATTTGGACTTCTGGACTGCCCGTATCGGTAGGGTGCGTTCCGTACTGATCAATGACAGATTTCTTTTGCTCTCTGGCTAGCACTAACCTGATGCACTCCTTCTAATTTTTCAACTCGTTAAGTTGTATGCAGATAGGCTAACACGCTGGTGCAGAAGGTGTAAAGGAGTGTACTCGTCCAGTAGATGGGTGACACTTTTCATTTTGACACTCTATTCGAGTGTCACTGATCATTCTGAACGAGAACAGTGCATTTTGACACTCTATTCGAGTGTCACTAATCATTCTGAACGAGAACAGGAGAGGGGTTGGGGGCATGGACTGAGGTTGGCGTGCCCGAAACATAACGTCCTTCGATTCCGCAATGGAGACAACGTCACCGAGTCTTCGAAGCCCTCATGCTATGCTTCCGCATCTTCCGTGAAGGACATTTCTTGTCCAATCGCAAACTGCTCGTGATCGCCTCGGCCAGCAATGTCCTGCTCATTGCGCTGTGTTTCGCGGTTTACGGCATGAACCTCGAAGGCGCAGGCTCGGCCACGCGCAACACGGCACGGTTCGCGATCTGTTTCTTTTTGGCCGGATTCGCCGCTCCGGGACTTCGCAAATGGCTGTCGTGGTATCCGCAACCTGCGCCACTAATCCAGGCATTCGTCGCCGCCCAGATGGTCCACTTCTGTGCCGTGATCGCGCTGCACACCAGGTTTGCGGCGGAGCCACTGCATTTGGGACTGCCCCAGATTGCCGTCGTCCTGTTAGGTTTCTCTTTGATTCTGGCAATCGGGATACTGGCAACTGGGATATCGGAAACTGGGATGACGGCTACATCGCGCCCGCAATCGCGTGTTTCCAGCGCCGCATACGTGGTCTTGCTCTATGTAGTTTGGTTAATCCTCGCCGCCGACTATCCCGGCCATCCCGTCAAGCCCGTTCGACTGGTAGCTATCCCCGTCTTCCTTGCGCTGGTCTTGAGACATTTGCCACGAGGCCGTGCGACCCACTTCCCCCTGACGTTGGGAGAAGCGGGAGAAACCAAATCGCTGACGAACCCCCGAGACCGGAACGCACTGTCATCCGCTCGACAGGGTCAGGGCAGGCTCTGAGCGAAGGGGGGCGATACGCTAGCGAATCGCTCACCGCAGTCGATGGGGTCCGCTGTATTCGCGTATGCCCTCTCTCTACTGCGTGCAGGAATTTCAGCCTAAAACAGCTATCGGTAATGACAATCCCCCCATCGATCACTGCCGTTCAAACAAGAAAGCAGGCCGGTGGCCCACTCAAGCCTGGTTTCGGCTCGAGTGGGGATGTTCATCCGTCACAGACTTTTTCAATCCTCACACCCTACCTTTGAGAGTTGTCATCCCGAGCGAAGGTGTTCATTCGCTCGCGAATGAACATCACAGCGAGGGATCTACATTGAAAACCAAAACATACTAGGTGTACATCATGGCCAGCCGATCGCTGAACCTGTACACGGGAATTACAAATAGCATCTATCGCCGGGCCTCGCAGCACGAATGTGGGGAGATCGACGGCTTCACGAAACGATACAACATCAACCGGCTCGTCTATTACGAGATATTCCACCAAGTTGGTAACGCCATCGCTCGCGAGAAGCAGATCAAATCGTGGACTCGGGCAAAGAGAATCGCGCTGATCCGAGCGCGAAATCCGACGTGGCAGGACCTAGCAGAAGGATGGGGGAGAAAACCGAACTACAGATCCCTCGGCGCGCTGGATGAGTTTGGCAACTCATCCGGCTTGCTCGGGATGACAACAGGGGATGGCTTGTGCCGGTGCCTCACTTCTCGAGGCTTTTGCGAGAAGTGGGATAGACCACATCTACCAACGCCACTCGCCCAAATCAGCGACGACGCTGCCGCCTTCTTCGGATCACCCCAGCAAGGCTCACCAAGCCAGTCCCCATTAAGCCGAGTGTTCCCGTTTCGGGGGTCACTGCGGGGCGAGTCCCGGCGGTGAACGAGCCGCTGTTGAACTGATAGAACCCAGGATTGCCATTCACAGGAGGGAAATAGTCGAAGCTGAAGTTCCACCCTCCGCTAGGTAGCGTCATGTTCAAGTATCTGAACGTCACGTCCTGACCAACAAATCCGCTGGCGGAGCCATTCAGATCGCCGGATGACGAAAAGAGGCAGCAACCAAGGTTGAGGAAGTCCGCATTATAGGAAGTTCCCGCGATGGTCGCGCTCAGGTAGGCGCCTACAAAAACTTGTGCGGCACTGACAGAACTCAAGTCGGGGATCGGACCAGAGCACCATGAAAAGCAGGCCATGCCACCGTATCCTGTGATGGTCGTTCCAGGACCGAACAAAGCGAAGACCAAGCCGCCGTCCGGGCCCATGGAGGCCGTTGCATAAGTAATGTTGATGTCGAGAATGGGGACGCTATCGGCGTAGGCGCAGTGAGCAGATACGACGAAAGCCAACGCGGCGAGCAAGCAAATGCGCTTCACGGTTGGTTCCTTTCACCGGACGGCTGCGAACTATAACCACCGAGGTTCTTCTTTGGAATGGCACAAAGGTGGGGGCGCCATCCCCGGTTCTGTTTAATCCGACAAACACTGAACTTTCCCATTCGCCGGCCCGTATGTCTCTTCAAGGCGGCGTGCGCCTGATCTCAGGTGGGTTCAATCCCTGCGCTCGCCGGAGGAAATTCGCTTTGCGAACGCATACCAGAGAATAGGACAGGTTGTGGTTGATCCAGCACCGTCACTCCAATCGCGATGAAACGGGTCCCGTGAAGGAGAACTGCCATGAGCACAGCCGTGTTGACCAGCAGGTTGGAGCTGAGTTCATTTCCGGATGACGCGCTGAAGACGGCCGCGCGCTTTTGGTTTGTGGTGACCTTCCTCGGCCAACTGCTGTTCGCGTTTGCCGTTGCTTCTTTCTATAGTCTGACGGCGCTGCGTGGTTATCACGGCTGGAGTAGATTCATCAGCCGCGGTCACGTCCTCGGCGACACCCTGGGGAATTCCGCCGTGGCTGCGCATGTCGCTTCGGCCGCACTTGTCATGATGGCGGGATCGCTCCAGTTGATTCCGCAAGTCCGCAATCGCTTTCCTGCCTTTCATCGCTGGAACGGACGCATTTATATGCTCACTGCGGTCGCCGCGAGTTTAGCGGGACTCTATCTGACATGGGTCCGGGGAACTGTCGGCGACAATTCTCAGCGCATTGGCGCCAGTCTGGGCGCGGTTTTGATTTGGGTGTGTGCCGCTATGGCCCTGCGCTATGCCCTGGCCCGCGATTTCAAGTCCCATCGTCGCTGGGCGCTCCGTCTTTTTATGGCAGTGAGCGCCGGCTGGTTCTTCCGGCTGACATTCTTTTTGGTGCTTGCGGTGGCTAAAGGTCCGGTCGGATTTAATCCAGTCACCTTCACGGGGCCTTTTCTGACTTTTATGACGTACGCTCAATACTTGTTTCCGCTCGCTATTCTCGAAATCTATTTGCGCGGGCAAGACCGGCCAGGCGCATTCCGGCGCTTGGCTACGGCGGGAATGCTTTTTGTGCTCACGCTGGTGATGATCGCGGGAATCTTTGCGGTGAGCCTGGCGATATGGCTGCCTCAGGTAAAGGCGGCGTACGATACACGCATTTCCATCGCTGAGCCGTTAGCTGCGACCATTGCTGCAAGCGGTATCGATGCAGCCGGAAAGCAATATCACGATTTGAAGGCAGCCAACCTCGCCACCTACAACTTCGATGAACGCGAGCTCAACGATTTGGGCTACCAGTTCATTCGTGCGAAGAAATTCAAAGAAGCCATAGGAATTTTCCAGCTCAATGTGGAAGCCTATCCGCAATCGAGCAATGTCTATGACAGCCTCGGCGAGGCCTACATGGACGACGGCGATAAAGCGCCGGCCATCGCCAACTATCAGAAATCCCTCCAACTCAATCCAAACAACGCCGGGGCAGTCGAGATGCTACGGAAGCTCAACGCGCCGTAGCGGCGTCCATGCTAAGCGCCGATTTTCATCTCACGTTGGGAACCTCGCCTGATGGGCAAGGCGGTCAAGACCGTCTGCTTGAGTTTATAGCTGAAGAAGATGCTCTCTCAATCCCCACTGGTCGCGGCCTGCTCCAATACCGAGGTCGCGCTCCATGCGTCCGGGACTTGGAGGTTTGGCATTGGGGATCCCGCAAATAGCCGCTGGCATGGTTTAGCTAGCCAGCGGGCCCAACGTGCGGATCGAGAGACGCGGGCGCTGTCGGTAGCAATTCCGGTGTCCGCATACATCTGGCGGTAGATTTTTGAGATCAGGACAAATGCCAGCCGGGCACGTAAAGATTTTATGAATCGCGAGCGCATCCAGATGGATTTCAGACCGTAAAAAGTGTCCCAGACTGATTGCGTGCGGATCCTGACTTCTTCGGCTGACATGGTGGGATGAGGCCAATAAAGTTTGGGCCGGAGCGCTTGCGGAATGAGCCAGCGGCGGGTGATCGGAATCCCTGCGACGTGGACCGGCGCGGCCTCCATTTGCTTTTCCCAGCGATTGAAGTCAACAGTCCCTGGATATGGCGTGAGCATGACGAACTGCGCAAACGCAATCTCTGCGCGTCCAGCGGCGGCGGCAGTGGCGTCGAATGTTGCCGGGCTATCGCTCGGCAAACCGAAAATAAATGAACCGAGGACGTACACGCCATGTTGGCGGAAGGTCCTGAGCCGCGCAACCAATTCTTCTCCGGCGCAATTGAATTCCTTATAAACGTCCTTCAGGCCTTCTGGAGTCACCGATTCCACACCTACGAGTGCGCCTTTGATGTGCGCGGCCTGCATAGCGTCCAGGAACTCGGGATCCTCTGCGGCTTCCATGGTGATCTGCGTGAAGAAAATTGTGTCGGGAGGAAGTTTCGCCAAACGCGCCATCAGCGAAAAGCGCTCGCTGCGGATTCTCCTGAGCTCATGCAGCCGGACAGTGTTGCCTTGTGCCTCAGCCAGGCGGAGATCGGTGAGAGTTACCGGATAGAAATTGTCATCGGCAAGTGCGATAAAGCGAAACCCCATTCGCCTCAGCTGAACAATCTCCTCCATCACGACGTCAGAAGAACGCTGGCGAGGGCGTTGACCATCGGTCCGCCACACTGAACAGAACGAGCAATGCTTCGGGCAACCACGGACGGTCTGCACCGAAGCCCACATGTAGCTTTTGCGGGGCATGAGGTCCCACCGAGCGGGCAAGAATTCATCAGCTTCGATTCGCCCGCCCTCATATACAGCAAGCGGCTTCCCGCTGCTGCAATCCGACAGCACTTTCGACCAGACTACATCGCCATCTCCCTTGACCACGGCATGAGCGCCGCCGAGTTCGTGGGCTTCATTGGGATAGAGCGTCGCGTGAATGCCTCCGAAGACGACATAGGCGCCGCGCTCGCGGGCTAGCTTGCCGATCTTGTAGCCGCGGAGGGCGTTGGCAGTGTGGATACCGATCCCAACTACATCGCCGGAACTAATCTCGTTGGGATCCATAGCTTCGAGCGTCTCATCGACCAAGCGGGGCGAGCCATAGCTGTCGGGAGTGCCCGCTGCAAGAACGTATAGCCATCGCGGGGTAATAACGGCGGTGCCAAAAGAGACTTCGCTGGGATTGATAAGGTGAACGCGCACGTTTGTCGCCCTCCTGAGGCGGCCCTTGCCTACTCCGTCGAGCAACTTGCGCTAAGCGGTTCTTGCTAACTTGTGCAGGCGGCAATTGTACACTTACGCGGGCTACAGGAACGTTTTATTCAGCAAGGTGTCCGTGTAATGTTTTCGTCAGGGCCAAACTGATGCGCGCATGAGTTACCACTAACGGACGTAATCGCCCGCCCGTATGAAGAGTCCCCCAGCGGCCGCGTTTAGCTTGCATTCGACGAGTCGAGAATCAGTTGATTGTGAGCGCTGGTAGTGATAAAAATCAGCGCCTATGACATCCAAGACTTTTTTCCGTTTGGCGATTTCAATCGTGGCACTGTTGTCGGCAATCCCGTCGCTTGCCCAGGAAGGCAAGATTCGCGTCGCCGTCGTCGGACTGGACCATGACCATGTGTGGGGATTGTTGGGTGATCTGGCCAATGATCCACAATCCGATTTCGTGGCCATCGCGGAGTCGAATCCAGAGTTGGTCAGCAAAGCGAAGGCGAAGGTGCCAGCCAGCCTGAAGTTCTATTCCGATTATGTGCGCATGCTTGACGAAGCCAAGCCCGAAGCGGTGATCATTACAACGGAAAATGACAAGCACCTCGACATCGTCCGCGAGTGCGCCAAACGCCATATCAATGTTTCGATGGAAAAACCCATGGCGACTAATGCCGCTGACGCTCGCACCATGGAGCGACTGGCCGATGATGCCGGAATCAAGTTGATGGTGAATTATTGGAACGCGTGGGTTCCGCCGAGCCACGCGCTGTTTCATCGTGTGAAGAGCGGCGACATTGGACCGGTGCACAAGATCATTGTGCAATACGGGCACCAAGGACCGAAGGAAATCGGGGTTTCGCCGCAGTTTGCGGACTGGCTTTACGATCCGGCGAAGAATGGCGGCGGCGCACTCATGGATTTCGGCTGCTACGGCGCAGAATGGGCGCTGTGGCTGAAGGGAAAGCCAACGCGCGTCTACGCGACGGCGCGGACCTTAAAGACCGAGCAGCATAATCGAGTGGAGGATGATGCGACCATCGTGCTGGATTATCCTGATGCGACCGTGCTCGTGGAGCCTTCGTGGGATTGGCCGTACGGCATGGATCGCGTTTACGTATTCGGCGCGAAAGGCAGCTTATTGGCGACGCGTGATGATCTGTTTTTCCGCGCACAGTCCGCGGAAAAACCTGCAACGCTTGATGGCGACCGCGTACCGCTCGACCCCGCGCCGCGAGAATCCAGCAATCCAGTTGCTTATTTCTTGAGCCGAATTCGGAACAATCGGGAGATTGAAGATCCACTTGCGGCGCTACTCAATGTGCAGGTGATGGAGATTCTGGATGCGGCGCGAGAATCGGTCCGGACGGGCCGTGCGGTTGAGTTGCACTGAATCGTTTAGTGGTTCCCGGCCAGCCGCTCTAGTCGTTCTGTAACGTTCATGAGCGCTCGGCCGTCATGATAGGCCGCTTTCCAATTTTGGCCCTTGTTCTGCTCTATGGCGACGCCGTCCGGGCCGACCATGGGATAGATACCGTGGAACTCTGAGTCCGCCTGATAGGTCTTGATGAAATTCCATTGTTGCTGAAAGGCCTTGAAGTAAATGTCAGTTTGCCGCCGGTACTTTTCGTGCATGAGGAGCAGCGCGTTCAGTCCTTCCATCTCCACCCACCATTCCTTGCGTTTATCTTCGGTTTCGCCGAAGGTTGTGCCGTGTTCGTAAAAGCCGCCCAGTTTGTCGTCCCAGCCATAAGCAAGGGCATGATCAACCAGCATCTTGGCCATGCGCTCGGTCTTCGGATGGTGCGGAACTCCGAGCACGTCTTCGGCCTCGAGCATCAGATACGCGGTTTCGACGTCGTGCCCATAGGAGTCGTGGTCGGGGATTGGCTCCCAGTCATTGGTGAAATAAAGATTCATCACTCCGGGTTGCACACAGATCTTGTCGCGAACTATAACGAGCATCTCTTCGAGCCGCTTCCGGACTGCATTGTCTTTCGAGACTTCGTACAGCTGTGAAATCGACTCGAGCAGGTGAATGTGCGTATTCATTGACTTGTAGCCGGCAGGGAATCCGCTGCCCGGCGCTGGACGTGTTGCCGGGTCTATGGGGTCGGCCGCGATCGGCTTGCCTTCGCGCGTGAGTATTTCGAAGTAGCCGCCATTCTTGTTGTCGTGCGCGTGCGCTTCCATCCAACGAAATTGGCTCTGCGCGAGTGCAAGAGCTTTGGGATCGTGGGTTGCCTGATAAGCTGCCGCCGCGCCGTAGAGCGCAAAGCTTTCGCCGTACATTTCTTTGCGATCGGTGAATGACTCGGTGATCTGTCCGTGATCGTCCAAGCCCCAGAAAAAGCCGCCGAATTTTTTGTCCCACAGAACGTTGTTCAGATATTCCACGCCGTGCTCGGCGATCGGGAGAAATTGATCTTTGAGTTCCGGATGGCGCATGGCGACCTGTGCAGCCACCCAGGTCATGCGCCCTTGGAATACAGAAAATTTTCCCTGGCTCGGCTCCGGCTTCCAAGCGCGCGAGAACATGGAATAGAAGCCGCCATTTTCGTTGTCCACAGTTCGTGGAAACCAGACCTCGAGCACGTCGCTATGCAGCATGGCTTCGGTTTCTGAAGCAAACCGCAGGTAGGTTTGGGACGTCGGCGGCAAGTAAGTGATTTGGGATTGCTGGTCCCCGGCGGCGCGTTCCTGTGAGGGTACAGGAACACTGCACGAGAAAATTAAACAGAATGTCGAGAGCGCAAGGAACTCTGTTCTCATGTGGGTACCTTTGGCGACTTGCGGGTGATTGGGCCGAAGTACGCGAGGAATGTTAGCACCCGCAACAACAGGGCTTATCTATCCGCCTGCAATCGCCCCGATGACGAGGAAAGGCTCTTTGCCCGAAATGACTGCTTCGGGCAGCGGAGCGTCCGGCGGTTCGTGAGTGAGATCTTCCTCACAGGCAAAAAACCGAAGAAACGGGCGGCGCTCTAAAGTCCCGTGATCGCGAATGGCCCCGCGCAACATGGGATAACGGGCCTCAAGCGCATCCAGAACAGAGCGCACCGTGACCGGCGGAGACACATCGAGTGTGACTTCGGAACCGACGTGCGCAAGAGTGCGAAGATGGGTTGGAAGAATAACGCGAATCATGGGCCAAATACATTTTCGCGCCAGTCGGCGAATTTGTCATTCTCTGGGCGGACGTGGTAGAGCCTACTCACATCGTATCCCCCTAGCGAAGTTAAAATGCTTGAGCGAGAAACGCGTTAGGGAGCTGGCCGGACGGCTCCGCAAAAGCCGGGAGGCCAGCGACCGGGACTACAATCCGCTGTGTCCACCGCCTACTTCGTCCTGATTCGCGAGATGAGAGACGCCTACAATCATCGCTTGCGTTTGGTGCAGTCGGCTCGACAACGCGGCATCAAACCCACCGCCCGCTTGTTTCAAACCACCGTTCCCACTGTGCGCAAGTGGCTGCGCCGTTATCAGCAGCAAGGACCGCGCGGCCTCATCGAAGTTTCTCGCGCCCCTCATCGCCAGCCCGGCAAGACTCCCGCCGACATCGAACAGCAGGTCGTCGCACTCCGCCAGCAGCTGTTCACCTTCGGAGCTCGTCGTCTTATTCGGGAGTTCGACCTTCCTCTCAGTCATCGTGCCTTGGAACGCATCTGGCGCCATCATGGCCTGCTCAAAAAACGACCGCGCAAGTATCAGCGCAAACAAGACCTCGCCCACATCAAAGCCACCTGGCGCGTCTTTCAGCAGATCTCCGCCGACACCAAGGATCTCGACGATATTCCCCGCTACTGGCCGCAGGCCCAGGCTTTCGATCTGCCGGCCGTCGAATACACCGCCCGCGAAGTGCGCAGCGGCCTGCTGTTCTGGGCTTTTGCCGAGCGCCGTTCTGCGGCTGCCAGTTCCATCTTTGCCGCCCGTATCCAGCAGCACCTCGATCGTTGCGGCATCTCTCTGCGCGATCTGGTCTGGCAGACCGACAACGGCTCCGAGTTCATCGGTGGCCACGATCGTCGCGGTCACCCCACCGGATTCCCCACCGCTTTAGGCGACAGCCAGCACGTTCGCATCCCTCCCGCCGCTCACACCTTCCAGAGCGATGTGGAAACCGTTCACCGCCTCGTCGAAGATGAGTTCTTTGACCTGGAATCGTTCCACAGTCGGGGCGACTTCCTCGCCAAAGCCTTTACCTACCAGCTCTACTTCAACCTGGTCCGTCCCAACTCTCATAAACAAAACCTCAGCCCTTGGCAGATCGTCGAGCAACTCCAACCCCGCTGGCCGCTCCAACTCTGTTTGCTTCCACCTGTTTTCTTGGACTATTACTTGAACCACTCCGGGGGATACGATCTCCCTAGGCACCCCTTTCTCTGGGCGGACGAAATGCCGGATGGGTCGGAAAAGGGAAGCGAATTCCGCAGCGACCCAGGGGGTGCACGACGCTCACTTGCCTCCGGCCGCCGATTTCGCCTGTGTCTGTGGCAGTTCGTTCAGCACAGCCCAGAATTTTCCGATCGTCTTCACCGCGTCGGCAAATTGGGCGAAATCCACCGGTTTGAGCACATAGGCATTGGCTCCGAGAGCGTAGCAACGCTCAACATCCGGGCCCTGGCGCGAAGATGTGAGCATGACTACCGGAATCAGGCGCAAATTCGGATCCCTTTTCATTTCCTCCAACACTTCGAGTCCATTGACTCTCGGCATGTTGATGTCGAGGAGTACAACCAGAGGCTCGACCGAACTGCGCTCAATAAACTCGCCGCGGCGACAGAGAAAGTCAAGCGCCTCTGCGCCGTCGCGCACGACGACAATTTCGTTCGCCAGGCGATATTGTGCCAACGCGCGCGTTTCCAGTTCCAAGTCATCTTCGTTGTCATCGGCCAGCAGAATGTACCCGAGCTTGTCCACGATCTTGCCTCCTGGTTGGTAATGAGAAATAGAAGGTTGCGCCTTGTCCGACAGTACCTTCGGCCCATGCCCGCCCGCCGTGGCGTTCTACGATTCGGCGCACGATAGCGAGGCCGATGCCCGTTCCTTCGAAATCCTTGGCTCGGTGCAGCCGCTGGAACACTTGAAAAAGCTTGTTGGCATACTGCATGTCGAAACCCGCGCCATTGTCCTGCACACGAATTGTGGTCATTCCGGCCTCGCCGCTCACGCAATCGATTACCACTTTTGGTTCGGCAGATTTGCGGGAATACTTTACGGCGTTGGAGAGCAAGTTCACCAACACTTGATGAAGCAGAGAAAGATCGCCTTCGACCTCAGGTAATTCTCCGACCTCCCAGTTCACACGCCGGGCATCAGGTTCGGTCTCCAAGTCTTCCCGGATGCGCGCCACCAGGTCGGTCAAGCTGACCGCATGCGTCTGCAATTCCACCCGCCCTAAACGGGAAAAATTCAACAGCTCATCGAGCAGGATGGCCATTCCTTTGGTGGAGATTATGATCCGGTCAAGGAAATGCCGTCCTTCGTCATCCAGTCGTTCATACCAGGCTTCCTTGAGGAAAGTGGAGTAGCCGTGCAAGTGACGCAGAGGTGCGCGCAGGTCATGAGCAGCAGTGTAGGTGAATGCTTCGAGTTCTTTGTTGGACGCTGCCAATTCCTCGGCTCGTTCCTCCAGGCTCTGATTCAGTCTGCGGATTTCATCCTCTGATTGCTTGCGGCTGGTGATATCGCGAATTGCCGCCGAGACCAATACTCCTTCTTCTGTCTCGAGCGGGCTCAGGCTGATCTCCACTGGAAATTCGCTGCCGTCCTGTCGCAAGCCGTAGAGTTCCAGCCCTTTGCCCATAGGACGGGCGTGGGGGCTGGAAAAGAATCCACCAAAGTGTGCGGGATGGGATTGCCGGAAACGTGACGGTATGAGCAGTTCGATTTCGCGGCCGATCAACTCTTCCCGCTTATGGCCGAACACTCTTTCGATTTGAGCGTTGACCAACACAATTTTTCCCGCGCGGTTCACGACCACTACAGCGTCCGGGGCGCTTTCGAGCAGACCGCGAAAAGTGCGCTCCGCCGTCCTTAGGGCATCTTCCACACGCCTGCGTGTTGCCATTTCCCGTCGAGCGGAAACGAGGGCGACGACAATAAACAACAGCGCCATCAGATTCCCTACGACCACGGCGAACCGTGTCCGCCGAGAGTTCGCTTCCACAGCCCGGGATCTCTCGTTAAGGAGCCGGTTCTCCCCCGATCGCATTCGGGCAATTAGGATTCGAATTTCTGCTATTGCTTCCTGATGTCTGGAGGAATCACGGGAAACGTTACTTGTGGTCGCAAGCTCGGCTTTGTGGCCTTCTCTGGCCAGGCCAGGTAAAGCGTCCTGCAGGGAATCTAAGATATGCTGCTGTGTGGGATTATCGATGGTCAGGGATCGTAGTTCCTGGACTTTTACATACAGTTGATCCATCTCGGTATGGGCTAGTTCCTCTTGCTCGGGGCGGGAGCTTTCCAAACTCGATGCCAAAGAATCGAGGGTTTCGATAACTGTATGCGTGTGTGATACCCAACTCCGCTCATCGTCGGTTTCAGTCAAGCTACGGTAAGAGAGCACACCGACGAAGGCGACAACCAACAACCCCATCCCTACCCCGGTCGTGACCTTATCCTGCCACCCGACCGGAGTGACCAGCAGGATCACAGAGATCAGCAGGAATGCTGCCAAGGCGCCCCCAATGCGGGAGAGGCCTGAGCGCGGGTCGCTACTGGCGAGGACCGCCTGCCAGAGGCTCAGTAAAATCGTGGCGAGCACCAGATACAAGCACCATGGCAGCCAAGGCGGTGGCGGACGGGGCGTTGTTGATTGCGCCGGATTGCAAGCACGCCCGTTCATAGCGGTGGCTTGCGCTACCAATCCCGATCCCAGAAGCAGGAACGCAGTTGCGCTGTGGGCCGCCATAAAGCTGACTTGGGCCCAGCCGAATGGGACTCCGGTGCCGAGAAAATAACTGAAGATGCTGGCTAAAGCTATCGCCGAAACCAGTGACCCTCCCAAGGCGGCCGCAATTTCCTTTTTCCGGGTCGCCCTTGGAGTGGCGACGGCCATGCAAACTCCCGTAAGCATTAAGCAGAACGCAGTCAACAATGACATGCGACCGGGAAACGGCGCTTTACTCATCGCCTGCGCGGGGCCCAGCAACTGGTCTATCCGTAGATCGACTGAGAATGAATACTCAAGCAGAGTGACCAATCCTAATGCCGCGGCCGTCCACCCACAGCGCGCAGCATACTTCTGCCGCTCCTCCGGGCCCAGCCAACACAGAAACCCGGCGCCGCATAGGATGAATCCGACGGCCGTATTCCGCTGCATCGGCGCCAACGTGGGGCCGATTTGGATGAGAACCTCATTGTGCCAATGCCAACCGGCGAGTACGACCAACCCGATGAGGACGCTGGCCGATCCCGACAGGCAAATCCACCAACCTTCGCTTTTGAATGCAGATTTGGGCACATCAATTCCAGGACTCATAAGCTCTATCGGCGCGGTGTCATGGTTCGTTAGTGGCGGGTTTATAGGCTGGCTGATTTCGGACTTTCCACAGCGGCTTGGGCTGGACGTTTATTTTGTAGGTGGATATAAACTAATTTGAATTCAATCCAAAGGAGAAGAGAAGACCAATGGCCTCCGTCCGTGTTCTCGTCGGCACAAAGAAAGGCGCGTTCATCCTTACGTCAGACGGCAAACGCGAAAAATGGGAGCTCAGTGGCCCCCATTTTTCCGGTTGGGAGATGTATCACCTGAAAGGGTCGTCCGCCGATCCCAATCGCATTTACGCCTCGCAAACCAGCGGCTGGTTCGGTCAGATTATTCAACGCTCTGACGACGGCGGCAAAACCTGGTACCAGCCGGGTACGACTCCAGGCGAGCAGGCTGGCCCCGGCGGAATGCCGAAAGGCGAGAGCAACAAGTTTGTCTATGACGCCGCCGCCGCGCCGTTGACTACGCACCAGTGGTACGACGGAACGCAGCATCCGTGGGAGTTCAAACGGGTGTGGCACCTCGAGCCATCGCTCACCGATCCCGACACGGTTTATGCCGGAGTTGAAGACGCCGCGATTTTCCGCTCGACCGATGGCGGCACCAGTTGGCACGAACTTCCCGGCCTGCGCGGACACGGCACCGGCCCCAAATGGCAGCCGGGAGCGGGCGGAATGTGCCTGCACTCCATCGTTCTTGATCCCACCAACCCGCAGCGCATGTGGATCGCAATCTCGGCGGCCGGCGCGTTTCGCACCGACGACGGCGGCAAGACCTGGAAGCCGATCAACAAAGGCCTGCGTTCGCAATATATCCCTGACCAGGACGCCGAAGTCGGCCACTGCGTTCACCACATTGCCATGAATCCCAAGCGCCCGGGCGTTCTGTTCATGCAGAAGCACTGGGACGTGATGCGTTCCGATGATGCTGGGGATCAGTGGAGGGAAGTCAGCGGCAACCTGCCGACCGATTTCGGTTTTGTGATTGACGTCCACGCGCACGAACCGGAAACCGTCTATGTGCTGCCGATCAAAAGCGACGGCGAACACTTTGTGCATGAAGGCAAGCTGCGCGTCTTCCGCAGCAAAACCGGAGGTAACGAGTGGGAGCCGCTGACCAAAGGCCTGCCGCAGAAGGATTGCTACGTGAACGTCCTGCGTGATGCCATGTCTGTGGATACGCTGGATAAGTGCGGGATTTACTTCGGCACCACCGGCGGCCAGGTATATTGCTCACCCGACGCTGGAGATAATTGGGCCCCGATCGTGCGTGATCTGCCGGCGGTGTTGTCAGTCGAGGTGCAGACCCTAGGCTAGCCAGCCCAACATTCGATCGCCGATTTTTTTCTAGACTGAAACCGCGGTTTAGGTTCTAATGCCCGCGTGGAAACGCTCAATTTATCCGGTTCTTCCGCCCGCAGCGAAAGCCGCCTGAAGAGTCTTTTCTGGCCGCAGATTGAGAATGGCAGCGATGTTGATTACCTGGGTGCCCCTCGATAAGAGCGAAGGCATTGTCAAGAGCGCACTTGTCCTGGCGGTGCGCAGCACCGGTGATTTTTGCCAGAGAGGTTGAGGACCAGGACTCTGGAAATCTCACGCTGAATCACTTTTCGGTGGAAGCTCGTTCCACCAACCATCGATTCGGCCTAAACAGCAACCATGATTCTTCTATGCGAACATCCCGTCTGTAGGGGATGCGAGAGCGCCCAATCAACGTCACGGTCTAGCTCGCGCCGACCAGGGGCACCCGCGGGCTGCTCTCGATGCGAACGATCTCTGGATACGGCGTCTGCGTGCGCAGCATCCAGTAGAGTCGTACGGCTAATTTTCGGGCCGCTGCCACTTTGGCCACGGCTTTCGCTTTCTGGTGGCAGCGGTGTAAATACGCTTTGCGAAACTGGGGATCATAGCGCACCGCAATCTGTGCCGCCTCCACCAGCAGCGAGCGCAGCATGCGATTGCCTTGTTTGGTGATGGCACCCAGTTTTTGTCTTCCACCCGAACTTTCTTCGCGCGGAATCAGTCCCAGATAACTGGCTACCTGCTTGCCACGCGGGAATCGTTTCACATCGCCGATGGTCAACACGAACGCCAGCGCTGTGTTCGGACCCACTCCCGGTTGCGTCAGCAACAGCTTGGACTGCGGATTTTCTTCCGCCGCATGCGCGACCGCGGCATCGAGTTTTCCCACCTGCTCGTCCAACATCGCCAGCAGCCCGAGCAAGTCTTCCCGCCGGCACGCCGCCCAGGGCTTTAACTGCAGTTCGCGCAGCAACTGCATTCCCGCTGCACTCCACAACCGGCGCTTCCGCTGCATTCCTTTATTCAGAGAAAGGTGTTGTAGTTCGTTTTTCACTCGCGCCCGGATCAGCACTAGCTTGTGCCGGTGCAGCACCAGCTGCCGCAGGTCGCGCTGCTCCCGGTCAGGCGCCCACAGACGTGGGAACCGCCCCTCCAGCAGCAGTTTCAGAATGTGGGCCGCATCCCGCTTGTCAGTTTTCTGCTTGCGCACATAACTGGCTCGGATTTGCGCCGCGTCCCCGATCCAGATCTCGTGTCCCAGGTCTTCCACCAGTTCGATAAACCACTGGCTGTTGCCCGTGGCCTCCATGCCGATCAGCACCGGCGCCGACAGCCGTTGGTAAAACTGCTGCGCATCGCCGCTGGCATGCACCAGCTTGTGCTCGCCCGTTTCTCCCGTTTCCGTTTCCAGCCAGGCGATCTGTTGCCAGCTGGGATGAAAATCACAGCCTATAATCTTCATTTGCGAAGGCTCCTTCTGCCCAGACGTTTTGGTCCTCAACCAAAAGCTAGCTGAGTATGCATCGAGCCTTCGCTCTTATCCAATCAAGGCTACTGGGTCTGCACGCTTGTGGCGGTGCTTTCCGTTGTGTTCCTGGCGGTCTCGGGTAAGCCGGTAACGGGAGCGGCTATTTTGCTCTTCTATTATCTAGGCGGGGTAGGCGTACGCGAACGCAGCCGGTACGCGGCTGTCGTCGTTTTCGCCATGTATCTTCTTGATACATTTATTTCGCCGGGCATCGTGCGCATTCTATTTGCCGCGTTGCTCCTTTCAAATCTCAGGGCAACATGGATCGCATCAGGATGGAAGCCGGGGTCAGAGGAAGCGTTTCTGCCGCCACGCCTTAATGAAAGTTTGACCGACAAATTTCGGGACACATTTCCTGCGTGGCTATGGCCGAAGATTAAAATTGGTTACTACATTTTTTCTGCAGCTTTCCTGATCCTGGTAATCTTTGGGTTATTTATGATGCTGCTCGGCAGAATGCCGGCCTAGGATTTTTGACTCTGGCGATCATCGCTGTGCAGGTCAGAAGACAATAGCCGAGCGCCCCTGGGTAGAGATTTAATCCTGGAGAATTACATGCGCAGTAGCTTCGTATCGCTTTTCTTGCTTATCAACACCCTTCCCCTCTTCGCCCAGGGCGCTCCGCCCCAGGGCGGCGCCGACCAGCCTTACACGATGGAGTATTACTACAAAGTGCAGTGGGGACATCAGCAGGAATTCCTACAGCTCTTTTTAAAGAACCACTACCCATTGCTCAAGAAGATTGTGGAGAGTGGACGCATGTTGTCGGTCAAGATCGAGACGCCGTCGAACCACATGACCGAGGACGCGCGCTGGGACTACCGCGTGACCATCAAGTTCAAAAACTCCACCGTTGCTACCAGCGCAAATCCTGACGAGGAATCGCTGATCAAGCAGCTCTGGCCCGACCATGAAACCTACGAGCGGGAAGAGAAGCGGCGCTTCGAAATTCTATTGGCGCACTGGGATTTGCCGGTCAGCGACATTACTCCGGCAGGGAAGTAGAAAACTACGCGGTGGCGTGAGCGTGCACGCGCGTCGGTGCCTGGCGACCTTCGCAGTCGCCAAGCACAGCCAGCGCGTGATCAAGCGAGGAAATATCGAATACGCAATCGAGGTGAGTGCGCGTCAGCATCTCATGCACAAATGGACGGGGATTCACCAGCTTGAAGTGCGTGCGATTGCCTTCCGCCCAGCGGTGCAGTGAAACCAGCAAAGTCAATCCGCCGGCATCGAGCGTCTCCACATCCGATAGGTCAAGCACAATCGTGCGCGCCAATTTTTCTGACATGACCGCGGTGCGCAGCACGCTCTCATTCCCACGCACAATCCGCCCCGCCGTCTTCAATACCGCCATGTCTCCAGCACGTTCAACTATCACGGTAAGCATTGCTAACTCCTGTCTGTCTTTACGTATATAGACGAGGGGAAGTTCCCATTGTCATCAAAATGTGTGTAAAGATCTTGTTAACAGTTCCAGAATTGCAATCGCGCTGCTAACGTATAGCAATCATGGGTTTTGCGCGACGCAAGCTGGAGACCGAAGGCGAGTTGTACGAATACGCAGTGGGTGCGCTGGCGCGCCGCATGCGTTCCGTCGCAGAACTCAAGCGCTTGCTGCGTCAGCGCGTCGATGCCAAGACCGAGATCGGGCAGACGTTGGTCGAACTCGTAATCAGGCGTTTCAAGGACCAAGGGTATCTGAATGATGCCAGGTACGCAGCTTCATATTCCGCTCTCCGCCGAGACAATGAAAAATTTGGACGCCGCCGTGTAATCACCGAACTCAAGATCAAAGGTGTTCATGGCGACGTGCTCGACGGCGCCGTTGAAACTGCCTATGCGGAAATTAGCGACGAAAAGCAGGCGCGCGAGTATCTCCGGCGCAAGCGCGTGCAGAAGCCGAAGGACAGAAAACAAGCCGCGAGAATATTTCGTCAATTGATTCGCGCGGGATTCGCTTCGAAAACGATCTTTAATATTCTTCGAAAGTGGGATGTCGAGGACGAACTCTTGGTGCAACTCGAAGGCGAAGAGGAACAGATCTGACGGTCTCACGGTTCTGCTTTGCGAACTCTGCGCCCTTCGCAGTTAAAAGCTTTTGGTGCCAAGAAACAGAGTGCTACACCTCCAGCCTTTTCCGCAGCAGGTCTTCCACATCTCCGATCTTGTCTCCCAACATGTTCATCTTGTACGCGAGTCCCTGTATCTCAACTTCTGCCCGGCGATTGACGTCGAAGTCGAGCTCGCTGCGCAGGCGGTCCTTCTTATCCTGCCGGTTCTGGCTCATCATGATGATCGGGGCCTGAATGGCCGCCAGCATTGAAAGAAAGAGGTTCAGCAGAATAAAAGGATACGGGTCCCACGCGCGGTGTCCGAGCACAACATTGGTCGAGGAGTAAACGACCAGAACGACAAGAAACGTAATGATGAATACCCACGATCCACCGAAACTGGCCACGTGATCGGCCACGCGTTCTCCTACCGTCTCTTCTTCTTCAATAATTGCATTGGGATTGCGGCTGGCGCGCAGGCGCACCAATTGTTGCGAAGCATGAAATTGCCGGCCCAGCACCGTCAGCATGTCCATTCCGGCATGAGGCTTCCGTTCCAGCAGCACCGAGATGTCGTGCCGGTCCACCTCGATACAAACGGATTCCTCCTGTGCAGTCGCGGTCGTCTGGTGGGGAGTCTGCTCGAGCATGGAGGCGAATCCAAAGAACTCTCCCGGGGCGGGCTGATCAACCACGACTTCCTGATGATCTTCATCCACGATGGTCACGCGCACCGAACCCGAGACCAGCACATAGGCGCGGTCACCCGGCTCGCCAATTTTGTAAATGCGCTGCCGCGGCGCAAACTTCTTGACTTCAACCTGCCCGGCCAAAACGGCGGTTTCTTCGTCGTCCAACAGGGCGAACAGCGGCACTTGTCGCAGTATTGTGGGATTGCAGGCCATGGCTCCTCCGGGCTTGGGTTTGCCAAGAGAGGATGGCACAAGTGGTTGGGGCAGACAAGCTGCCGGAAAAATTCTTTACTACAGGAACCCTTCGACTTCGGTCGGGCATGGAATCTTGCCTGCTGGCGAACGACTCGGCAGACTCCGGATCGCGGGGCAGAACGTGGTTATGTAATACATCCTTGCATATGTGATACAATCTAAATTATGCCTTCCACAATTCAAGCGCGGCTGGACGAGCCTTCGCAAAAGGCGCTGGCGAAGCTGGTGAAGCAGACCGGGTGGAGTCCTTCGAAAGTAGTGCGCGAAGGTTTGCGGTTGCTGGCGGCGTGCTATCCCGGCAAGGGGCCACGCAGGATTATTGGCTTGGGAAAGTTTGCCTCCGGAATTCCTGACCTTGGGTCCAACAAAGAACACCTGAAGGGCTTTGGGAAGTGAAGTCGATTCTCCTGGACACAGGAGTAATTGTGGCCTCACTCGACCGCAGCGAACGCTTTCATCGGGTTTGCGCGGAGACCATTATCAGCCCGGGCCCACCTTTGGTTACAACTGACGCGGTAATTGTGGAGACCTGCTATCTGTTGCGAGACGTTTCTGGAGCGGCAGAAGCGGTTCTGGGAAATGTGGCTGAGGGGAACTTTCGGATTCCGATCACGCTGTCACAGTCGGCGCAGCAGGTCGCACGCATCATGCAGAAATACGGCGATCGCAGGATTGATCTTGCGGATGCGTCATTGATTCATCTTGCGACCGAACTTAATTCGCCTGACATCCTGACTCTGGATAGCGATTTTGAGTTTTATCGCTGGGGACGGAGTAACCCGTTCCGGATGCTGATTGGTCTCGACGGTTAAACATAACCACAGTGGGCACAGAGGATCCCAGAGTACTTCTTCAGGTTTCTCTCTGTGATCCTCTCTGGTTAAGTCGTTTATGATTGAACTTCCACAATGCTGACGGGCTCCGAAATTCGCCGCAAGTTTCTGGACTTCTTCGTCCAGAAGGGGCATCGCGAAGTGCATTCGTCTTCGCTCGTCCCGCATAACGACCCCACGTTGCTGTTCACCAACGCGGGAATGAACCAGTTTAAAGACGTTTTTCTCGGTCTCGAAAAACGCGACTACAACCGCGCGACCACTTCACAGAAGTGCGTGCGTGCAGGCGGCAAGCACAATGATCTGGAGAACGTCGGCTTCACCAACCGGCATCACACCTTTTTCGAGATGCTGGGAAATTTTTCCTTTGGCGACTACTTCAAAAAAGATGCGATTGCATACGCATGGGAACTGATCACTTCGCCGGAATGGTTTGGCGTTCCGAAAGACAAACTGTATGTGACGATCTTTAACGGCGAAGGTGGCGTGCCGCGCGATGCCGAAGCTTACGACCTGTGGCTTGGCCAGGGCGTCTCGAAAGAGCGAATCTTCGAAGCTGGTCTGAAAGACAATTTCTGGCAGATGGGCGACACCGGCCCCTGCGGCCCCTGTAGCGAAATTCATTACGACATGGGTCCGGCGGCTTCCGATCAGGGCCATGCGGATTGCGCGTTTACTTGTGATTGCGGGCGGTATGTGGAGATCTGGAACCTTGTCTTCATGCAGTTCGACCGCGACTCCACCGGCAAACTGAATCCTCTGCCTAAGCCGTCGATCGATACGGGTGCCGGATTAGAGCGGCTTGCGGCGGTGATGCTGAATTTGGAGGACCCGACGAAAGTCTCGAATTACGAGACGGATTTGTTTGTGCCGCTGGTCGAGCGTGGGGCAGAGCTGACGGGGACTAGCACAGGCCACGTAGGGGCGGGTGCCCCCACCCGCCCGGCCGAGCAAGGCTCGGCAAGAGCGACCGGAGCTTCGCTCCGCAGGACGGGTGAGGGCACCCGTCCCCACGCAGGCGGTGGTGATCACAAATCTGCGGCTTCACTCCGCGTCATCGCTGACCACTCGCGGGCCGCAACGTTCTTGATTTCGGACGGCGTCCTGCCTTCGAACGAAGGTCGCGGCTACGTTCTGCGCAAAATCATCCGCCGCGCAATCACGCATGGACGATTGCTCGGCCAGGCGAAGCCATTTCTGCACGAAATGGTATTCGCTGTTCGGGACCTGATGCAGGATGCATATCCGGAGCTGAATGAGACCGCTGAACGAGTTTCAAAGGCCGTCCTCGCAGAAGAGAAACGGTTTGCGCAGTCGCTCGGCGTAGCCCTCCGAGAACTCTACGCGGATATCGCAGGAGCGACCTTCGAACAATGGGAACAACATGAACACGAGATTCTGGGGAGAATTGGGCTTTCCGACGCGGAACGGAACGTTCTCGAAGGGCATCGTGTTGTCCTTTCCGTTGGGCGGAGCGAGGACGACGAACATACAGTCAAAGCAATCGAGTACTTCCTTAGTTTTTTGAACAGCCAACCTGGAGTCACTGTCAGGGTTCCGGGAGCTCGGGCTTTTAGACTATACGACACGTTCGGTCTCCCCCGAGACTTCGTCGAAGACATATCTCGCGATCTTGGAATCGAGTTTGATCAGGCCGGATTCGACGCAGCCATGGCCGAGCAGCGCGAGCGTGCTCGCGCCTCCTGGAAAGGCGCGGCCAAGCAGACCGCCAATCCTGCATATCAGCAGCTCCCGAAGTCGGTGTTTGAAGGTTATCTGCAAACGCGCTCCGAAGATTGTGAGGTTCTGGCCATCATCAGAAACGGCCAGGGGGTGCAGGAACTCAAGCCCGGCGAAGAGGGCGAAGTCATTCTCGATCACACACCTTTTTACGCCGAATCCGGTGGCCAGGTCGGCGACCGCGGCACGTTATACAGCGACGAACTAAACGCAGTCGCCGCCGAAGTGAAGGGGACCTACTATCCGGTGCAGGGCGTGCGCGCCCATCAGGTCGTTGCGAGACAACCGCTTCGCGTCGGCGACAAAGTTGACGCCGTGGTGGACACCGGAATCCGGCAGTCAACGATGCGCAACCACACCGCGACGCACCTGCTGCAAGCGGGATTGCGCGAAGTCTTGGGCAAGCATGTGAAGCAGGCAGGTTCGCTGGTCGCGCCCAATCATCTGCGTTTCGACTTCTCGCACTTCACAGCCGTCGGAGACGAAGAGTTGCAAGACGTCGAGGGCCTGATCAACAAGGAAGTGCTGAGCAACCAAAGAGTCGAAGTGATCGAAAACGTGCCGATTGACGTTGCCATCAACGAGTATCACGCCATGGCGCTGTTCGGAGAGAAGTATGGCGACAAAGTTCGAGTCATCAAGATCGGAGACTTCTCCACCGAACTCTGCGGCGGCACGCACACCGGCGCGACCGGCGAAATCGGCCTGATCAAGATATTGAAAGAGGGGAGCGTCTCGTCAGGCGTGCGCCGCGTTGAAGCAGTCACAGGTGAAGGGTCGCTGCGGCACTTCCAGAGAGATCACGAGCTGGGAGAAGTCGTGTCGAAGTTTGTATCTCCCACACTTGCGCAAAAGACGCGCAAGGATGGGGCACCCAGGTCCGGGGATAGTCCAGCGTCAAAATCCCCACCCTCCGCACAAAACGCGGAAGGGTGGGGCACCCTCGAGATTTCCCCCGCGGAAGCGCTGAAAGCCGAACTGGACAAGAAAGACGCCGAGATCAAGCGCCTCACCCGGGAGCTCGACCAGGTCCGCATGAAGCAGGCTTCGTCTTCGACCGCCAATATTGCCGACAAAATCAAAGACGTGCACGGCGTCAAAGTCCTGGCACACCGTGTGGACAATCTCGAACGCGCGCAGATGCGCACTCTTGTCGATCAACTCCGGGACAAAGTTGGTTCCGGCGTGGTGGTTCTAGGTTCTGCGACCGATGGGAACGTTTCGCTCATCGTCGGCGTGACCAAAGACCTCACCTCGCGCATTCAGGCTGGCAAGGTGATCGCTCCCGTGGCACAGAAAGTCGGCGGCAAAGGCGGCGGCCGGCCAGACCTGGCTGAAGCCGGAGGCAAAGACGCTTCAGCCCTCGACGCGGCCCTGGGCGAGTCTTACACTGTGGTGGAACAGCTGCTTTCCTGAACCGCCCTTGACATAGCTATCTAAAATAGCTATCATCCGACCTATGCAATTTAGCGTAGCCGATGCCAAGAACAAGCTTCCTGAACTGATCAAGGCTGTCGAAGAGGGTAACGCTGTCACCATCTGTCGGAGGGGAGTGCCCGTCGTCGACATCGTTCGCACGAAGGAACCCACCCATAAAAAACGGGTGCTGGGGACTTTGAAAGGCAAGATTCGGATCATCGATCCCGATTGGTGGAAGCCGATGGGTGATGAAGAAGTAGAAGGCTTCCTGGGTAGCCGCTAGGTGCGACTGCTTCTCGATACGGTAGTTCTCATTTACGCCGTCGAGAGCCCCGAACGTCTCAGTAAGAGAGCCGCGTCAGCGCTTGAGAGCCCAGCAAACATACTCGAGTTGAGCTCAATTTCGCTCGCTGAAATTGCAATCAAATCATCCTTAGGGAAGCTCGAACTTTCAGAAAGCAGCCTGCGCCAGGCTCTGATCGATCTCGATGTTCGCGTGCTCCCATATTCGGGCGAGCACGCATTGCGCATGTTTGAATTGCCTAACCATCATCGGGATCCGTTTGACCGGCAACTTATTGCCCAAGCGCTTTCAGAGAACATCCCAATCGTGACTTCGGACGAACTGTTCGAGCGCTACAAGGGCCTGCGGGTAATCTGGTAGCGGCTCACCGCTTACTCTCCTTCGACTTTGTTTCCATCAATTTCTTCGTCAGGATTACCAGCCCAAAGATCTGCGTCCACTCGGAAACGATATTGCCGACGACCTGACCCCACTTTGAATTTGTATCGCTGCGCGCGAACAGGACGGTCCACCCGATCCCTGTAATCAGCAGGAAGATGCTCAGCGAGTGATCGCGCAGCTTCTCCCAGATTGGCGCCAGTATAGGGTGCGGCGGTTTGCGGCTTTCGGCCGACCCGATTTCATACATATATTTGGTTGCGAGCACGGTCACGACCAGTCCAGTCCAATCGGCAATGGCGTTACCGAAGAAGGAGCCCCAGTGGGTGTTGGGGTCCCAGCGCGAATAGAGAACGATCCAGCACAGCAAGATCAGACTGGAAACAATACTCAGTGAATGGCGGCGAAAGAAAGAGTGTTTGCGAGTAGTCACGCCAATTCGATGACGGTTATCACGAGTACGCCGCAATCATGACTTTAGGAATGAGGAACGGACAATAAAAAAGCCCGGCAGGTTCGCCGGGCTTTTTCCCTTGTGAGGAGACTACTTCGTCTCATTACCGGGTGTTGCGGTAAACTCTTTCGGCTTTGCGACCGGACGTGCGGCCCGGCTGGCCATGGGCGCAGCCGCTGCGGCGCCGTAACGCTCCATCAGCATCGGGACCATAGCGCCTTCGGCTTCCTTTACGAACGTCAATTGGCCTTCCGGGTTGAGATCCACCCGGACGAAGTCTCCCAGCCTGATCTGCCCTGTGGCCACCAGATTGGCCAAGGGGAACACCAAGTGCCGCTCGATCGCACGTTTCAAATGCCGGGCACCGTAACGGGCGTCCGTGCCTTCGGTCAAAAGAAAGCTCTTCACTTTAGGCGTGCAGGAGAAGACGAACTGGTTCGCTGCTGAAGCCATCAGCACCCGCTGCTGCACCATGCCCAGTTCAATTTCCAGAATCTGCTGCAGATGGTCCGGACGCAGGGTCTTGAATACAACGGCCTTGTCGATCCGGTTCATGAACTCAGGCGTGAACTTGCGGCGTGCCGCTTCAACTGCAGTGCGGTCGATCTTATCGTCAAAGCCTTCATCCACCACATTGGGCTTGGGAGCGAAGCCGAATCCTCCCTCGACAAGGTTGCACATCTCGCCTGCCCCCAGGTTCGAGGTCATGATAATGATGCACTGCGAGAGGTCCACGCGGCGGTTGTCGCCCAGCGTGAGTGTTGCCTTGTCGAGGATGCCGAGCAAAAGCTGCCAGAGGGCGTCTGAAGCCTTCTCAATTTCGTCAAAAAGAAGGATGGAGAGCTTGAGCTTATCTGTGTGCCACTGGTTGAGCGCCTCCTGCGTGAGCAGGGGATGGGTCTCGCGGTGACCGAGATATCCCGGAGGCGAACCGATCAACTTTGCAATTTCGTGGGAGTGCTGGAACTCGGCGCAGTCAATCTTAATGCAGGCGCGAGTGTCGCCAAACAATGACTCGGCGAGCGCTTCAACCACGCGAGTCTTGCCGGACCCCGTCGGCCCCAGAAACAGCAGATTTCCTACGGGGCGTCCCGGCGGATTCAGTCCGGCCATGAACATCTGATAGATTTCAACGACCTTTTCTACCGCCGCATCCTGGCCAACGATCTTGCGGCGAAGGCCGGTTTCGAAATCCCGGGCGTCAGCGCTCCGGCGTGTGGGGTCAAGAACCGTGCTGGTAATGGTTTTCATATCTTTCTGGCCCTGCTCTCCTTTGTCGGGCCCGCGCCGTGGGGCTCGGCCGAGTTCGGGATGACAATTTTTGTCAACTCCGTCAAACCAGCTTCACCTTCGCTACTGAGCAAGCGCTTCGCCACCTTGCCAAACCCTCCAAAGCGTCTTTATCTACACGACTTAGATGCTCGGCCTGTGTCGAGAGAGTCACTTACATTACACAGTGAGATCGTGTAAAGCGAAATCTTTTGCGCAGGAGGAAGAAAGTCGGCTGCATCTGTCCGACATTTTGGAGACAAACCATGCCATCGATTCCGGAAATCCACTGGAGACATGCATACAAACTCCGAGGTTAGTGGGTCGCCTTCTCCTACGACCGTGACCAGACGTAACTGGCGACCAGAATTCAGCATCAGTAGCATCGGGAAAAGCGATGTCTCTGGAGAAAAAACGTGCGTCAACATCGGTTTAAACTGCTTTTCTGCGCAGCGCTTATCGCCTGCGGCTTTGCCGTAATAGGTTTTCATCCGGTAGATGCGGCTCAGCCGCAGGGGACGCAACTGGTTCCGGCCAGCGCCACCCTGGGACAGCCTTCGCTTACTCCGAAAATTCCCGCACCCGGCACCGCGTTCTATGAAACCCGCCGCGGAGATACAGTAGTTTCTGTAGCTCGGCGATATCTGGCACAGACGTCGTACCTGACCTCCAGCCAATTGGCCGAAGCTATCCGCGGCTCGAACGGCGACCTCAAAGGTACGTTTCTAAAGACCGGCCAGCAATTAACCATTCCAGGAATGCTAGACGCCCCGATAGCCGAGAAGGCCATAGCAGTTCCTAAGGATTTCGAAGTCCGCGCGATCTACCTGACCGGCCTGATGGCCGGAAGCGACCACGGCGTAAAAATCGTCCAACGCTGGCATGAAGCTGGCGGCAACGCCGTTGTCTTCGATATCAAAGACTCCGATGGAACCGTAAATATTCCCTTCGAGCACCCGCTCCTCGGCAGCCACAAAGTTTACATTCATGACCTGCCCAAGTACACCCGCTTCCTCCATTCCCAGGGCATGCACGCAATCGCCCGGATTGCCATTTTCCGGGATGAACGGTTGGTGGTTTCACATCCGGAACTGGCGGTGAAGTCCAAGAAGAGCGGACAGCCCTGGCGCGAAAACGGCAAGCTGGTCTGGACCGATCCCTCGCGGGTGGAGGTGCAGGAGTATGACATTGCTTTGGCGCAAGCTGCCGCAGCCGCCGGCGCCGACGAGATCCAATTCGACTATGTTCGGTTTCCGGCAGAAGGCGACCAGAAAGATGCCAATTTCTCGTTTATGAAATCGCGTCCGGAGTGGCAGCGGTCAGACGTGATCGCCGACTTTCTACGCCGGGCTTATGCCTCACTTCACCCCAAGGGCGTGCTGCTCTCGCTGGATGTCTTCGGCGTCATGGCCTGGCAACGTCCGGTTGATCTCTCCCATACCGGTCAGGACATCGTTCGCATGGCCAAGTATTGCGACGTGCTCTCACCCATGATCTATCCCTCGCATTTCTTTGGCATGGACGGCATTGCCCGCCCCGGAGACGAACCCGAGCACTTTATCGGCGAATCCATGGATCGCTTTGAGAAGATTACCCAAGGCAGCGGTGTCGTTATCAGGCCGTGGCTTCAAGCCTTTGCCTGGAGGACCAAGACCTACTCGCCCAAATACATCGAAGTGCAGGTGCTAACCTCGAAAAGCAAGGGCGGAGTCGGCTTCCTCTTCTGGAATGCCAACAATGACTACAGCAAGCCCTACGTTGCCATGCCAGAGATGCGAGGGGCCAAGGGCCAGTACTTCCGCGGAGATGAGCTGCCTCCGGCGCTGAAGGCGGAATTGCAAACGACGGGACAGTAGGAAGGTTCGATGCGGGTAAGGCTTGCGACAGGGATAGCTGCAATTGTTCTCGTCCTCTTTGCGCTGTGTCTCTATTGGATTCCGGAGCACTGGTTGCGGCATGTGCCGAACTTCGCCACCGTGACCATAGATGGGCGTCGCGTTGAGGCTGAGTCGTACCTTGGACATCCCACCAACAATGAAGCTGATGCGTTTCTGTTGGTAAAAATGGATCACAGACAAGCGTACTTGTTCAATTTTGACGATGAGAAATACAGAGAAGCAGAGACACATGAATTTGTTCGTTTACCGTGGGGCACATTCTTGTTCAGGCGCATGAGCCGAGGCCCGTGGCATGAGCCCCTACCCGCAATCGGCATGAACGAATTTTCGGTTAAATCATCGGCAGGGCAATTGATAGTTGTGAAATTCTGATATTCACGCTGTCCATCCCGAGAGATGTCGGTCAAAACGGGTTTTTAACTTTAACGCCAAAGTAGCTCTGGCCGGCGTTCATATCCTCGCTCCAGATTCGTTGGCATCCCGCGCGCTCGGCGGCGGCCAGGATCATTCCATCATAGAAATGCACACCGTAGATTTCGTGCGCCTCTACTGCTCGGCGAACGATTCCAGCGTCGGGGACCACAAGCTTGATGGGTGAAAGCGCATCGAGAATTCCAAGGACGTCATCGGAAGAAAATGACGTGGAAAATCTTTGCAGCAAGGTCGCCGAAAATTCGGCAAGAGTTTGCGTCGAAACCACCATTTCGCCTAGCACGGCGCGCCGAACCAGTTCCTGGGCAATCTCCTGCTTTCTGGGATCGCTGTCATCGTGCGCATACACCAGAACATTGCTGTCGAGAAATTCAGGAGCGGACATAGAGGTCTTCCCGCTTCCAGGTTCGCTTGCCAAAGTCCAGTTTGCGGTGGAACTGTTTGAAGCTGCGCTCGAGCGCCTCCATCTCCCGGCGCTTGCGGCCGGAAGTGGCGTTTTCAGCAGCCAGTTTTTCCAGGTATTCGCGGACCAGGCCGGTCAGAGTGGTATCCCGGTCGACGGCAAGTTTCCGCAGTTCTTTTACCAGTTTGTCGTCCAGTGAAAGTGTTAGATTCATAACCACATAATAAGGGAATCACGTATTAAGTGCAACAGGCTTGTGCGCCCGCGAAGGGAAGCCTTGGTTGCGTTAAGCGACCGGCTCCGCAGCAATTGAATGTAATTGGCATTGTGCTAGCATCGGCAAAGTCTCTGTTCTCGCCCATGGCGCTCAAACCTTTCTCGCGTCGCATGTGTCTGGCTGCATTGCTGTTGTTCTGCCACTATGTTCACGCCGAGGACCAGCGCTGGCTGCGCGTCAGCACCGATCATTTCATTGTCCTGACTGACGCTGGAGCGAAAAAAGGCCATGAAATTGCCGCCCGCTTCGAGCAGATGCGCGCCATTTTTGCCCAATTGCTGGGGCGCAAAAAGCTGGTCATGGCTAAGCCGCTCGAAATTATTGCGATCGGGAATCCGGCTGCCTACGCCCAGATTGCGCCTACCGCAAGTACCGACCCCAGTATTTCCCAGGGATTTTTTCTCCGGGGCGACGACAGGATATACATCGTCCTGAACGCCTCCGTTCCCGATTGCTGGCGCGCTGTCGTGCACCCCATGGCGCACTACTATCTGGACTACAACTACCCGCCCACGCAGCCCTGGTTCGACGAAGGCTTCGCAGAATATTTCGCTTCTCTTTACTTCACGCCGAAAAAGACGGAGCTGGGGAGCGATCCTGAGCTTGTTCTTCCCTCGACTCTCCCGGCTCCGCTCGCGGTTGCAGCTGGGCAGAATGCCAACGCCGGTCTGAAGTCGTTGACCGAAATACTTTCCGCGCCGGTTTGGCTGAATCTGACAGATCTCTTCGAAATGAAGAATCGCGTGGTCAACGGCCAGGAAGGCACGCATCACACGCTCTTCTACGCTCAGTCCTGGATGCTGGTGCATTATTTGATAAACAACGACAAATTTTCGGAGATGGGAACGTACTTCGGGCTGGTTCAGAGCCAGCATGTCCCAGTCACACAGGCGATTCAGCAAGCCTTCGGCATGTCTCCGTCGCAACTGGATCAGGCTGTAAAGAATTATTTCCACTCGCTGAAGCCGCTTGCTGCGACCCTGGAAGAGGTCAAGCGCGGTAGCCCGCCGCTGATGCCGGAGCCGGTCAACGAATCGCTGCTTCCCTTCGGCGTGGATGAGATCGGAGACAGCACCAAGCCGGTCCCTATTCCAGAAGCGCAGGCCTTAGTGGACGAAATGGAGTTGCGTATTCCCGAGCGTCGCCAGCAGGCTGTCAGTGAACTTGAAAAGCTGGTCGATGATCCAAAGACTGAGACCTTAGTCGCGCACCGCGCCCTGGCCTTTGCCCACGTCCAGAAGAACGAAACCAACGAAGCCTTTGAAGAGTTGAATGCCGCCGTTAAGTTCAATCCTTCCGATCCCTGGTCGCGATTCGACTTGGCGCTTACGGCATATCATTCCGGAGAAAAGGGCGCGCGTATTCAAGGCCTTGCTAACACAATGGAGAGCCTGCACATCGTGCTCACCGAATACCCGGACTTTGCCGAGGCCTACAACATCCTCGGTTGGGCGCGGCTACAGGGCGGGGGCGCGAACGCCGCAATTGAGGCTATGCGCTTTGCCGTGCGCCTCAGCCCTCGCGATGAGGCCTATCAGCTTCGTCTCGCAGACGCCTACATGGCTGCCAAAAAGTGGGATGACGCCACGCCGATCCTGGAACATCTGAAGGCCAGCCAGGATGCGCAGATTGCCAAAGTAGCCAAAAAAGAATTGGACGACTTGCCGTTCTTGAGAAAATTTGGCATCCCTCCCCAGGATGAATCGGGGAAACCCGATGCCGGAAATCCCAAGCCCGTTACAGCGAAATCCTCATCCCCGGGAAAGGACATGGAAGACGATTCCGACGATGACTCTTCTGACAGCACGGAGTCCGCCACCAAGGCGCCGCCGGCCGCGAAGCCTCAAATCGACAAGCGCCCAATCAAATTTCTCAAAGGCAAAGTTGTGTCAGTCGATTGTTCTGAAGCCCCGGTCGCGGTCGTCGTTGTATCAGGAGGCAAGAAGACTTTGAAGCTGCGCGCGGCCGATTACAACTCCGTCGCGATTGTGGGGGGTGGAAAGTTTTCCTGCAATTGGAAGGACATCACGGCAAACGTCAACTATCGCACCGGAGGGAAGACAGATGGAGATCTGGTGTCGGTTGAGGTGCAGTGAACGACTCAGCCGTCCTCGTATGGGGCGTCCGGATCTATTGCGCGGTTGACCGACAACACAATGCGACGCATCTGGGCGTTAGAGAGACGCCTTGGCAGGCGCTCGACGAGATCAGCTTTGCTCAACACTGAAATAAAGTGCCCTTTGAGAAATGAGGGCTCGGGTAATCCGGTTTCACCCGGTTCCATACGCAACACCGTCGGTCCGGGCGCACCATAGCTGCCGAATGGAATCATTAGTACCGAACTGCTACGTTCGCTCAAATTTCTTCCGTCAACTGAGACAATGACGATCGCATGCCTCTTGCCCCCGGTATCTGCGCGCCATATTTCGCCGCGACGAGGCTGATTCGGATTATGGTTCGCGATCAAAGTCCACATCCTCGGAGGCAAGCTGTAATGATCCGGCGATAGCTTCCTCTTCTTTCAAAGCTTCCGGGGACAGAGATTCGTAGTAGCTGGCGGTGGCTCTTGCCAGACGAATGCGATTCTCGCTGCGGCGGAGCCGCTCTACTGCTTCGTCCACGGCCTCAGCTAAGCTTCCGGCCTTCCCGGCTCTGACCAAGGCGGTGAGATACTCGTAATTCTCGGGTGCAACAGTGGTCGACAATTTTGCCCGAGTGGCTTTCGTGGCCATAACTGGACCTCCAAACCCTGCAATTTTATCACCTAATTGGTCACCCTTACAAGGAGATAGAATATAGGACGAAATGGGGGATGCTACGCTACTCCTCCGCCTTCTTCTCCGGCCTCAGCAGCGGGAACAGAATCACGTCCCGGATAGACTGAGAATTGGTCAGCAGCATTGCCAGCCGATCGATTCCAACGCCCACGCCCCCGGCCGGAGGCATCCCGTAGGACAGCGCTCGAATGTAGTCTTCGTCCATCTGATGGGCTTCTTCGTCGCCGCGCTCGCGTTCGCTGAGCTGCTGCTCGAATCGGCGACGCTGATCTTCAGGGTCGTTCAATTCGCTGAAGCCGTTTGAAATTTCCATCTGCCCGATATAAATCTCCCAACGCTCGGTCCAGTCGGGCTCCTCAGGCTTTTGCTTGGACAGCGGCGAGACGGCCGTCGGAAATTCATAAATGATTGTGGGCTGCGTCAGGTGCTCTTCGGCCACCGCCTCAAAGAGACTCGCGATCGTCTTTCCCGTTGGCTCGTTCGGATCGTACGGCATGTGGGAGTGCCCTGAATTGAACCGCTGGACTAGCGCCTGAACGGAATCGTGCGTAGCGAAATCGGTCATCACCGGCCTCGAACCACTGCCCTCCGGCCAATATTCAATGATCGCCTCGCGCATCGTGAGTTTGCGCCAGCCCGCCTCCGACCAGTCAATCTCCTGCTCACCCCACTTTGTTTTCGTTCCGCCGGTTACATCTTGTGCTGCCTGGATAATCAGTCGCTGCGTCAGGTCCATCACGCCGCGGTAGTTCGTATATGCCTGATAGAACTCCAGCATGGTGAACTCAGGATTATGCCGCGTCGAAATCCCCTCGTTTCGGAAATTGCGATTGATCTCGTAAACCCGGTCGAATCCGCCGACCGTAAGCCGCTTGAGATAGAGCTCCGGAGCGATACGCAGATACAAATCCATGTCGAGCGTGTTGTGGTGAGTGACGAAGGGCTTGGCCACGGCTCCGCCCGCCATCGGCTGCATCATCGGGGTTTCGACTTCAATGAAGCCATGATCGCCGAGAAATTTCCGCATGGACTGAATCAGCCGGGCGCGCTTCAGAAAAACTTCGCGAACCTCGGGATTCATGAACAAGTCCACGTAGCGCTGCCGGTAACGCAGCTCGACATCCGTCAACCCGTGCCATTTCTCCGGAAGCGGCAGCAAGCCTTTCGACAAAAACGTAATCTCCTCGACGTGCACCGACAGCTCGCCCGTCCGGGTGCGAAACAGATATCCGCTGACCCCGAGATGATCGCCAAGATCGAGGAGCTTGTACAGTTCAAAGCCCTTCTCGCCGACCGCGTCTTTCTTCACGTAAATCTGCAGGCGTTGTCCATCCTGTTGCAGATGCGCAAATCCGGCCTTGCCCATCAGCCGGATGGCCATGATGCGGCCCGCAACCCGCACGTTCACGCGTGACGCTTCCAGTTGTTCAGCAGTCTTGTCCGTATATTCGGCGACGATCTGCGCAAGCGTGTGCGTGAAGTCGAACTTAGTCGGATAGGCCAATTGGCCGAGCGCTTCAATTTGCTTGAGCTTTTGCAGCCGCAATTGGTATATGTTTTCGTCGAGGGACAAGGAAGGCCTTTTTGAGTTGTGAAGTAAGCTGCGATTATAGAGGATTGAATCATTGAGCGATCGAAGCATCGAGTCATTGCCAAAAACGCCGGATGGCGCGCCCTTTCAATGACTGAATTCCCTGCTGATTCAAGACTCAATGCGAAAGCAGATGTATGATTTTGACCGTGGAGTACTGACCATGACTGCATCGTCGCAAACACAGCCCACCAACTCTGGCGAGACCTTTACCGCCAGCCGCTGGACACGTGGCAATCACATTTTTCCCACGCGAATCGTGGTCAGCCCACTGCACGTCAGCCGGGTGAAGCCGCGATTGTTCGGCACGACAGACGAGAGTATCGCGATCCCGCAGGTTGCCTCAGTTGGAATCACTACCGGCGTTATCTGGTCGCAGATTCGCATCGATTCCACCGGCGGCGCCGACCCCATAACCAGTTACGGACATCGCAAGCGCGACGCCATCCGCATCCGGGAACTGATCGAGACCTATCAGGCTGGACGCGAAACCGCTCCGGCGAGGCAATAATTACAATGCCAGACGATCAGCGACCACGGAACAGCCAGAAAGAAGATGGCGAAGACCCTGCGCCGCAAAAAACCAATTGGGTCGAGATGTCGAACTATGCGGAACTCGCTATCGTCTTTCCCGCCGCAACCGTCATCGGCTGGCTGATCGGAGTAGGGCTCGACAAGTGGCTGCACACCACCTGGCTGTACATTGTCGGCTTGCTCCTCGGCATCGCCGCCGGATTTGTGCAGCTGATCAGAACGGCCTCAAAAAGCTCGTGAGGCCGGCTGAGCCAAGTGTGGCCGTGTGGGCACGGGTGCCCTCGCCCGCGCATTCGAGCGAACCTCGACAAGCCTATTGAACTCGCTATGAATGGCGGCCCTCCAGTTAGAATCTCTCAGTGAATTCCGCCGAACCGGATACCGGTCAGAACGACTTTCCCGCCCGTGCCCTCGACCGCATCCGGCGCTTCATGATCGTGCTCGGACTCGCGGCCCTGATCACCGCCCAAATATTCTTCGGATGGCGCGTCGCTCTTGGCGTCGCCTTCGGCGGTACCATCGCCTATCTCAATTTTCACTGGCTTGAAAAAGTCGTTGCCGGCCTCGCCGATCTCACTATTCAGTCGGGTACGCCGGCTTCCAGCCGCGGCATCGTGCATCGCTTCCTGCTGCGTTACTTTTTGATGGCGATCGTTGCGTTTGTTATACTTACTGTTTCCCGCGAGAGCCTTTACGGATTGTTTGCGGGGCTGTTCCTGCCCGTAGCGGCGGTGTTGTGCGAGGCGGGATACGAGACATACAAGGTACTCAGTCGGCAGTGATCAGTGCCCAGTTGTTCGGCTTTCACTGACAACTGCCCACTAACAACTGTTCTTCCATGCCTGAACAACTTCTTTTTACTCGTCTTCTCAACCAGGCCTTTCACGGTCCGATGACCGCGCTCCTGCGCGCGCTTCACATTGAGCCGAATTATCCGCAGGCACCTATTACCAACGCGGTTGCGATGGAAGTGCTGGTTGTGGGCCTGCTCCTGGTTTTTTTTGTGATGTTGCGGACACGTCTGTCGGTCGAAAGCCCCGGCGGACTGCAGCACATTTTCGAGGGCTTGCACGGCTTCGTCGAAGGCCAGAGCCGCGATGTGATCGGTCCGCACAGCGAAGGCTTCACGCCATTCCTGATGACGCTGGGCTTGTTCATTCTGATCGGCAATTTGTTCGGTGTTGTTCCTGGGCTGGAGTCGCCGACTGGATCGCCGGTCGTGCCCTTGGGATGTGCGATCTGCGCATTCGCCTACTATCAATATCAGGGTTTCCGCGCCAGTGGCCTTGGTTATCTTAAGCACTTTCTCGGGCCCATGTGGTGGCTTGCGCCGCTTATGCTCCCGCTTGAAATCATTAGCCATTTGGCGCGGGTCATGTCTCTCACCATCCGGCTGTACGCCAATATGTTCGCCGGGGACATGGTCACGCTGGTCTTCTTTTCTTTGATTCCGATTGCAGTGCCTGTCATTTTTCTAGGACTTCATATTGGCGTGGCGTTACTTCAGGCATACATTTTTGTTCTATTGACCACAGTTTACTTGGCGGGCGCGGTCGCGACCGAGCACTAGGTTCTGGCCGCTGGCAACTGGCCACTGCTTGTTCGCCGTTCAGCGTGAGGGCGTTTGCACGGTAACATCAACCACCCACTGGCGGCAATTCATAGGAGGAAGAAAGATGAGACGAGTATTGAGCAATTTGTTTATGGCGATTTCCGCAATGTGCTTTGCGATTCCTGCATTCGCGCAGGGCGGTGAAGCGGGCGGAACTAATTGGGTTGCAATCGCGGCGGGATTTTCTATGGCGATTGCGTCTGCCGGATGCGGCATCGGGCAGGGAAAAGCCACTGCTTCTGCAACCGAAGCACTGGCGCGGAATCCTGCGGCGCGTGCGGGAATTCAATTCGCGCTGATTCTGGGTTTGGCGCTGATTGAGTCCTTAGCGCTGTACACGCTGGTCATCATTTTCGCCAAAGTAAAGTAGGAATCGAAACCTCTTACCGCCGAGCGCGGGGCACGCTGAGTGAAACAGAGTCCTCGGCGAGCTCTGCGATCTCGGCGGTAAATTGTTTTCCGCCGCTGCGGCCTTTGGGATGCTATCCCGCTTATCCTAAGCTAGCCGACTCTCGCCGGATGCACGACCGTTATCCCTTCAAAGCGGCTGAAGTCGGACGGGTTCAACGTCAAAAGATGTTCAAGGTGATGCGCGTACATGAGAGCCGCAAGCCGCGCATCGTGAACCTGGGCTCCGCGAACGTTGTATCGAACGACAATTTTTCTCCATTCGCTGTAAACACCCTGATTGTCAGGAAGAAGCGTCATCCCTGACTCGATAATTCGTACCTCTTGCTCGGCGTCTTGGATGTCTAGCCCCAAGCCGTTGCGATCGCGCGGCCGCGTCATAACGTTCCAAAGCTCGGCGATATTCTGATGGGCGTAGTGGAGGGCCGTGCCATCGAGAACCAGTCGTGAGATGGAGGCTTGCACCAGACCGTGTTCGGGGTCGGCGCTACGGGTGAGTCGAAGCAGAATGTTGGTATCGACAAGGCACGACGGGATTGCCATTTAGTCGTGGTCCTGATAGATCCATTCGCGCGAAATAGTTTCAGGTAGGGGGGGGATCTTGTCTGAAAGCTGAGCCAGCGAGTCAAGCCAAGTTCGAATCTCGTCCTCGGTGTGCAGAGATTGCACTTCTGTTGCGTCGGCAGCCCGTTCCGACAACAGTTCTTCAATGTACGCAGGCACCGGCACGCCTCGAGCGCGCGCCTCCTCGGCCAGTCTCTCAGGAACCTTGACGGTGACTTCCATCAGTCAGACTTTAGCACAGGCGGGCTTATACCCTGGCGCATTACGACCTTCGGTCGTTCCACTTTCCGCCGCTGCGGCCTTCCGGGGCGTGCTCGAGGGAGTCCATCAGAAGATGCCGCAGACGATGCCGGCTCTCGAGATCGGAGGTAACGAACTCGAAACCTACTTCGTTCACGTGGGCGCGTCGCAAAAGCACCTGCGCCCGAATGTGGCGCATACCCATGTGGATATCCAGTTCGGCTTCCGATCCCAGGCGTAGCGTGTCGTCCTTCGTCCCCATGCCACCACCCAGGCTGAGTTCGCGCACGTTCAGAGTAGATTTTCCCCACGAACTGCTGATGGTTGCGCTGACTGATTTGCGTAGGACGATGCGCTCATAACGGCGCTGCCGCACCCACGGACACGCCGGAGCGGAGTCTAGTGGTCCGATAGCCAACTCGCCCGGTTCCAGGCCGCTGTCGGCCATAATCTGGGTCGCATAGCGCGGGTCGATTTTCGCCAGGGCTTGTGCCGCCGCTATGCGCAACTCGCGATGATGTTGCCACTTCAGCATCCGTTTCGACTCAAATAGTTTCCGTAGGACGGGCACTGCATCCGGCTCGCGCAATCTGCCAAGTGCTTCGATGGCTTTGAGCTGCAGCAGCGGCGACCGGCCTTGCGCTTCACCGGCGTCCGCCATAATGATCAGCGGCGGAGCGGCGCTGCGGTCGCCGGACATTCCGATTTCGTCCAACGCTTGCGGGACGACAGCGGGATCCAGAATTTCCAGGATTTCCAGCAATGTGCGGCCACGATCGGAAGCCGCGCCGTAAGCGATCTGACGGACAATCACGTCGTGATAAAAACGGTTCCATGTTGGGAGCCGCATGGGCAGCAGTTCCAGAAGCGCAGGTACATCCAGGCGGCTCAGTAATCCGACCGACGAGACCGCCTGCCGCTGGGGTCCATCGCGCAACATTTCGCGCAAGTAGTTGTTGGCCGAGATTCCCAGCTCGTGGACCAGTTCTACAATCGCGTCGCACTCTTCGCGCCGCATAGAGCGGAAGAACCGCTCTGCAAGATGCTCCGCCGCGGCCTGTGAATTCTTGTGCAGCACAGCAAGTAAGTCTGCCGGCACGCGCTGCTGACTGAGCGCGTCTTCGATGAACTCGGGTATCCGTCCTTCCACGCCGATGCGCGAACGCAGTTCTTTTTCCAGGGCCGGGCGTCGGTTTGCCAGGTAATCCATGGTTTCGCAGGTCTGGGCTATTGCCCGATACTGCTTGCCACGATTGGCTTCTGAACTCAGCCGGACGAAAGTTGCCCCCAGCAGAGATTCCAGTTCTGGATCAGACTCCTTGGCGAGCGCGTCGCCGACTTTCTGTGTCGTTTCCCCGAGCAGGCTTCCGCCCATGTCAGTGAGCAAGTCGGAAAGCTGTGTAAGGCCCAGCGCGGCCTTACCGCGATAGTCGCGGTCGGTCGAAGTCACCTGACTGGCGTAATTTCGTAGGACCGCAGATGCCGTCTCGCGATCGCCTCGATGCTGGAGCAGTTCGACGAATTGCCTTACATTGCGAGCGGGAACGCAGGCTACGTCTTCAGATAAAAGGGCCGTCTTTTTGCTGTGTTCGGGCAATTCCGCCCAGAACATTCGGTCGAGCAGATCAGCATGCGACTCCACCAGCATGCCCGCCTTGCTCATTTTGTCTTCGTGTAATGACAAAATCTTGCGCAGGTTGCCCATCTGCCGGCCCATTTCTTCCAGCAGATCATGGACGGCATTGACTTTCAGGTCGCCCGACTGAAAGCGCTCAAGCGCGTAGCGAATGGCCATCTGCTCGGCGGCGCGCATCAGGAGCGGTGTCTTAGGGTCGGGCGGCTGAGATGCCGAGAGTTCCTCGAACATGTTCAGCACGGTTTTTCTGATGTCTTCCTCGGAGCGGTGTAGCTCCAGCCCGATCATCTCCGGCCTTGCTGAACGTTGCGCGCCCAGTTCACCAAAGCGGGTGAGCAGTTGCAGCGCGTCGAAGGTTTGCTTTTCATTCAAAGCGAAGGGGATTTCCGCTGGCGCTCTTGCCGGCGCGGTTGCCGCTCCCGCGAGGTCGAACGAAAGTTGAACGTCGCCCCCGCCTGCCCCTTTTGCGCCTTCGGCAGCAGCAATCAATTGCACCAGTTTGGTCGGGTCACTAATCCACTGCTTGACTTCAGGGGAGAGCGATCGCGCCGCCATATGCGCGGCGGCGGTCACATTGGCCGTGGCAGGGTCAGTGGCTACAAATTTAATTTCGTTGATTCGAATATGGCCGGACTTGTCGGGAAATGCAGTCTTAATCTGGTTAGCAAAATCCTGGGCTTTGGATCCTCCCAGTGAAAGCGCTCTCACCAGGTCTTCAAATTCCTGAGGGGTGACTTCGCTGGAGAATTGGATGCTGGCTACTCCAGCGGCATTAAGGAGTTGGGCAAAAGTACGCTCCGCCTGACCCGACTCGATGGCGACACCGTCAAGAAGTAACCGGTCTTCGGAGACACCGAGCACCACGTTTCCGTCATGCTTCGGAACGGCGGCCCGTAGCTCGGTCCACGCCACCTCAAACTGCCCCTGAGTCCGTTTGTGCTCAAAGCCGTAAAGGCGCACGTATTTTACGAGAATGTTCAGGCTATGCAGAAACGGGCGGGCGGACGCCTGCGCCGTTTTGCTGGTACGTGTGCTTGTGCTCGGAATAAAATGCTCCCTTAGTAACAGCCCTCTTATAGGCTAAGCCGGGAGGCACCCCTTTGCATGTTACGGAGGTCATTGAACGCCAGAGCGTTGGGTTTCCTCAGGATGGCGTAAGTTGCTGAACGGATGCGAACTGTTGCTTTTACAGATTGTCGAATCTGCGAATTGTCAGATTTAGGGAATGAGGAGCCGCAATTGCGACTTGCTTACGCAATGAAGTCCAAAATCCGACAATTCTAAGGTTCCGAGATTCGACAATCTGCCTCAGTCTGCCTGGCTTCCCGCCGGACTAATCTCGCCGCCGGCCGCATGTGGCTTGCGCGAAAACAAGGAACGCAGCCGATCCATATAGAGATAAACCACCGGCGTGGTAAACAGGGTCAGCGCCTGACTGAGGATGAGTCCGCCGACGATCGTGATTCCCAAAGGCTGCCGCAGTTCCGATCCGACTCCAGTCCCTACGGCCAGCGGCAAGCCACCGAGCAATGCCGCCATCGTGGTCATCATGATGGGGCGGAAGCGCAGCATGCAGGCTTCGAAGATGGCGTCTTGCGGTGACTTTCCTTCCCGGCGTTCCGCATCGAGCGCGAAGTCGATCATCATGATGGCGTTCTTCTTCACGATGCCAATCAGCAGGATGATCCCGATCAGCGCCATCACGTTCAGCTCTCTGCCGGTGATCAACAGGGCCAGCAAAGCTCCCAGGCCCGCAGACGGCAAGGTGGAAAGAATAGTGATCGGATGGATATAGCTCTCGTAGAGAATTCCGAGAACGATATAGACGGTGAGCAGTGCGGTGCCGATCAAGATAGGCTGGTTTGCAAGCACCTGCTGGTAGGCGGCCGCTGTGCCCTGAAAGCTGGCATGAATGGTGGCGGGCATCTGGATTTCGCGCTCGGCGGCGTCAATGGCCTGCGTCGCCTGGCCGAGAGATACGTTTGGCGCAAGATTGAATGAAATCGTGATTGAAGGGAACTGTCCCTGGTGGTTCACCGCCAGCGCGGTATTCGCCTTCCCGAAGCGCGCGATCGCCGACAAGGGCACCATTTGCCCGTTCGATGAACGAACGTAAACCGACTCCAGCGCTGCCGGACTGGTCTGGTACTGCGGATCAACTTCCATCACTACGTGATACTGGTTCAGCTGGCGATAGATGGTAGAAACCTGGCGCTGCCCAAACGCGTCGTAAAGAGCACTGTCGATGTTTTGCGGTGAGACGCCCAAGCGGGAAGCCGTATCGCGGTCGATGATCACCTCGGCGTCAAGTCCACGGTCCTGCTGATCGGCATTGGGATCGCGAAGTTCTTTTAATGTTTTCAACTTGTCCAGCAGCTTCGGCGCCCACTCGCTCAACTCTTTGAGGTTCTCCCCCTGCAGCGTGTATTGATACTGGGCATTTCCCATGCGTCCGCCAATCGTTAAGTCCTGCGCGGACTGCATAAAAAGCGTGGCGCCAGGCACAGCCGCCAGCTTCCGCCGCATCTCTCCGATGAACTGATCGGCAGTGATCTTCCGCTCCTTGCCTTTGAGCTTCAGCGTAATAAACATGCGTCCCTGATTCTTGGCCGTATTTCCGCCCGCGAATCCGACGATGGTTTGAACGTTCGGGTCCTTCATCACGATGCTCACAAACTGCTCCATCTTCTGCTTCATTGCAGCAAAAGAAATGTCCTGGTCCGCCTGCACTGAGCCCATCACGCGGCCTGTGTCCTGCTGCGGAAAGAATCCTGTAGGGACCTTGGTGTACAGAAAAATCGTCAGACCCGCAGTTAAGATCGTTACGCCCAGCGTGAGCGGCTGATGGCGCATTACCCAGGTGAGCATTACTCGATAGATCTTCAACAACAAGTCGAAGACCCATTGGAACGACCGGTACAGCCAGTTGTGCTTCTCTTCTTTTGGAGGGCGCAGAATCTGCGCGCACATCATCGGTGTTGTGCTCAGGGAGATTACCAAGGACACTCCGATGGCGGCACTCAGAGTCACGGCGAACTCCCGGAACAGCCTGCCCACGATTCCGCCCATCATCAAAATTGGGATGAAAACCGCCACCAAGGAGGTGCTCATGGAAAGCACGGTGAAGCCAATCTCGCGCGCCCCGCGAAATGCTGCGGCCACCGGCGACATCCCAGCCTCGAGATGGCGGGTTATGTTTTCTAAAACAACGATGGCGTCATCCACCACAAAGCCGGTTGAAACTGCCAGTGCCATCAGCGACAGATTGTCGAGGCTGTAGCCGCACGCGTACATTACCGCAAAAGTGCCGATCAGCGAAAGCGGCACAGCGATACTGGGGATGATGGTCGCCCGCACCGTCCTCAGGAACGCAAATACCACCAGGATCACGAGCACGACCGAAATCAGCAGCGTGATTTCAATATCGCGGACGGATGCCCGAATCGTCGTTGTCCGATCCATGACCGGGTTGACGTGAATGGCGGGAGAAATCGATGCGGAGAGCTCAGGCAGCAGCGCGTAAACATTGTCCACCGTCTGAATAATGTTCGCTCCGGGCTGGCGGAAAATAATGATCAGTACCGCCGGCTTGCCCTCTTTGACCGGATCAGACGAGCTGCCCGCCAGTCCGATCACCTGTGTATTTTCGACCGAGTCCTGCACGTTCGCGACGTCGCTCAGGCGAACGGTTGATCCATTGTTGTACGCGATCACAAGCGGCTTATATTGACTAGCGGCTTTGATCTGGTCGTTGTCTGTGATCGCCCAGGCGTTGATGCCATTTGACACCGACCCCTTGGCAAGGTTCGCGTTGGCCCCATTTAACGCCGTTCGGACCGCGTCGAGCCCAAGGCCGATCTTGTTCAACAGGTTCGGATTCACTTCCGCGCGGACCGCAGGCCGCGCCGCTCCGCCCACGAATACCTGCCCAACCCCGCTGACCTGCGCCAGCTTTTGGGAAAGAATAGAATCCGCAGCGTCGTACATCTGCGGCAGCGTCATCGTGTCCGATGTCAGCGAAAGAATCAGAACCGGCGCATCCGCCGGATTCATCTTCCGATATGACGGATTTCCCGGCAAATACGAGGGCAACTGGCTGCGTGCTGCGTTGATGGCTGCCTGCACGTCGCGGCCGGCGGCATCTATGTTCCGATCCAGATCGAATTGCAGAGAGATATTGGTCGAGCCAATCTGGCTGGTCGAGGTCATCTGGCTGATGCCGGCGATACGTCCAAACTGCCGTTCGAGCGGAGTTGCAACCGCAGATGCCATGGTCTCCGGACTGGCTCCAGGAAGGGACGCCGAAACGCTGATGACAGGGAATTCCACCTGTGGCAGCGGCGCTACCGGCAAGAACTGAAACGCCAGAATACCCGCAAGCAGCACGCCGATGGTCAGCAACGAAGTCCCGACCGGGCGTTTAATAAATGGAGAGGAAACGCTCACTCAGTCTCCCTCGGCAGGCTGTTCTGTGAAGTGACGGAATCCAAATCGCGAGAATCGCTCAGATAGACGATCGAACCACAGATACACGACTGGGGTGGTGTAAAGCGTAAGCAGTTGGCTGACCAGCAAGCCTCCAACGATAGTGATTCCAAGCGGGTGACGTAATTCAGAGCCGGTGCCGCGGCCCAACGCCAGCGGCAGGCCGCCAAACAGCGCCGCCATTGTAGTCATCATGATCGGACGAAAACGCAGCAATGAAGCTTGGTAGATGGCCTCTTCTGGCCCTTTATGCTCATCGCGTTCGGCTTCGAGTGCGAAGTCGATCATCATGATGGCGTTCTTTTTTACAATGCCTATTAGCAAAATGATTCCGATGAGACTGACCACCCCAAGATCGTTTCCAGTCAGAATCAGCGCCAGCAGCGCGCCAACCCCGGCGGATGGCAACGTGGAAAGAATGGTGATGGGGTGGATATAACTTTCGTACAAGACGCCGAGCACGATATAGACGGTGATGATCGCAGCCAGGATCAGCAGCGGTTCGCTTGAAAGCGAATTGCGAAACGCAGCCGCGGTGCCCTGAAAACTCGTATGGATACTGGCCGGCATCTGAATGGCTTGCTCGGCGGCGTCGATTGCTTTAGTGGCGTCCCCGAGAGACGCTCCCGGTGCAAGGTTGAATGACAAAGTCACAACCGGAAATTGCCCTTGATGATTGATTGCCAAAGTTGCATTCGTTTGAACAATGTGACTGAACGAGGATAGTGGGACTTGCGTTCCGGTGGACGACTTCACGTACAGTGAATGAAGCGAGTCAGGGCTCTGCTGAAATTGCGGATCGGCCTCGAGCACGACGTGATACTGATTTAGCTGCGTGTAGATGGTCGAGATTTGCCGTTGCCCAAACGCGTCGTACAGAGTGTTGTCAATCGTCGCCGGTAGGATCCCGAAGCGCGATGCCGTATCGCGATCGATGACGAGTTCAGCTTGCAGGCCGCCATTCTGCTGATCGCTGGCAACATCGCGCAGTTCATTCGCCTGCCGCAACTTTTCCAGCAAGCGTTGCGACCATATCGCCAGTTCATTCGCATCCGTATCTTCCATCGAGTATTGGTACTGCGTTCTGCTGACGCGGTCCTCGACGGTCAAATCCTGAACCGGCTGCATGTACAAGGTAATCCCGTCGACCTGTTGGGCTAATTGAGGCTGCAAGCGCCGGATGATCTCAGACGCCGAAGAACTGCGCTCGTCGCGCGGTTTCAGGTTGATCTGCACGCGCCCGCTGTTCAGTGTGGGATTGGTCCCGTCCACGCCGATAAACGATGACAGGCTGGCCACGTCGGGATCCTTCAATATCGCTCGTGCCAGTTGCTGCTGCCGTTCCGACATTGCTGCGAACGATATGTTCTGAGGCGCGTCCGAAATGCCGAGAATCACGCCCGTGTCCTGAACCGGGAAGAATCCCTTTGGTACCACGATATACAAAAGAATCGTGAGCACCAGAGTGGCGGCCGTAACGATCAAGGTCGCAGTCTGATGCTGCAATACCCACTTTAACGTCCGGCCGTAGTACTGAATCACGCGCTCATATTGCCGCTCCGACCAGTCATAGAATCTGCTCTTCTTAGTGTGCTCTTTCGATTTGAGCAGGCGCGCGCTCATCATGGGCGTAAGCGTCAGTGACACAAACGCCGACACCAGAATTGTGACCGCCAGCGTAACCGCAAATTCGCGGAACAAACGGCCTACGATATCCCCCATAAAGAGCAGCGGGATCAGAACCGCGATCAACGAAACCGTCAACGAAACAATGGTGAACCCAATCTGGCCCGCGCCCTTCAGCGCGGCGTCCAGGGGCGAGTCGCCTGCTTCGAGGAAGCGCTCAATGTTCTCCAGCATGACGATCGCATCATCCACCACAAAACCGGTGGAGATGGTCAGCGCCATCAGCGTCAGGTTGTTCAAGCTGTATCCCAGCAGATACATGATGCCGAACGTCCCCACCACAGACAGCGGCACGGCGATACTGGGAATGATCGTCGCCCGTACATTCCTGAGAAACAGAAAGATCACCATCACCACCAGCCCGACGGTGAGGCTCAATTCGAACTCAACATCTTTGACCGAAGCCCGAATCGTTACCGTCCGGTCGGTAAGAACGGTTACGTTCACGCCCGCCGGTAGTCCTGCCTGCAGCACCGGAAGCAATTTCTTGATCCGGTCAACCACCGTGATGATATTGGCGCCGGGCTGGCGCTGGATATTTACGATGACCGCAGGCGAGAGCGTCGAACCCTGTCCCATCCATGCCGCCTGGAACTTGTTCTCTATGCTGTCAGTTACGTTCGCGATATCAGCCACGCGAACCGGGGCGCCGTTGCGATAGGCAATGACAATCGGCTCGTACTCCGGCCCCGCCAGCAGCTGATCGTTCGCATCAATGGTGAAAGATTGCCGCGGCCCGTCGAGCGTGCCCTTGGCCTGATCTACGTTGGCGGAGGCGAGTGCGGTACGCACGTCTTCCAGGCTGAGTCCGTATGCCGCCAATGCCGTGGGATTAGCTTGAATCCTTACCGCCGGCTTCTGTCCGCCGCTGATCGACACCAGCCCCACGCCGGTCACCTGGGATATTTTCTGCGCCAGTTGCGTGTCCGCGAGGTCTTCAAGCTTGGGCAATGGCAGGGTTGATGAACTCAGCGCGAAAGTAAGAATCGGCGAATCCGCAGGATTCACCTTGCTGTAAATCGGTGGGTTCGGCAGATCAGCAGGAAGGTAGGTGCCGGCAGAGTTGATCGCAGCCTGCACTTCCTGCTCGGCAACATCAATGTTCTGGTCCAGGCTGAATTGCAGCGTGATGATTGAACTACCCAGTGAACTGGATGAAGTCATCTGGCTGAGCCCGGGCACTTGTCCAAACTGGCGCTCCAGCGGGGCGGTCACTGAAGAAGCCATTACCGTGGGATCTGCCCCCGGATAAAACGTCATCACCTGAATGGTTGGGTAATCCACTTCCGGCAACGCCGAGACGGGCAGTTGCCGGTAGGCCACAATTCCAACCAGCAGTACCCCGAACATCATCAACGAGGTTGCGACCGGCCGCAGAATGAACAGTCGTGAGGGATTCATTGCGAAGGCGTTCCAGTGTTCGACGATCCAGTTGTCGGATTCCCAGGTTGAGTACTTTGGCTGCTGCCGGTGTTGGCCGCAGGCTGATTCGTCCGGCCAGAGGCGCCAGATCTTCGGCCTCCGCCCGCGGCGGCCGGTGCCGGCCCGCGATCTTGAGAGCCGTTGTTGGGGCCTGCGTTTTGAAAATTTGGTTTCACGCGGCTGCCCGCTTGTAGTTTGTCCTGCCCGTCGGTGACGACAACCTCGTCAGGAGACACGCCGCTTGCTATTTGTGTCAGAGTGGCTTCGCTCAGAGCGACGCTGACGTTTCGAACCTCGACCGTTTCATCCGGCTTCACCACATAGACGTAGCTGCCCTGCGGTCCTTGTTGCACCGCAGCCGATGGAATGACGGTGGCATTCCTCCTGGTTTCCAGCAGCAGATGGATGTTGACGAACTGGTTCGGCCAAAGCACGCTATCTTCGTTCGAAAACACGGCTTTCAGCTTCCCCGTTCCAGTTGTCTGGTCAATTTGGTTATCGATGGTGAGCAGCTTGCCCGTAGCCAGCTTCGCCTGATTGTCCCGGCTGTAGGCATCTACCTCGAGCGGAGCTTTGCGCTGATGCTGCGCTACTTCGGGCAACTGGTCTTCGGGCAACGTGAAAAGCGCTGTGATCGGCTGCAGTTGTGTGATGACAAACAGTGGGTTCGTGTCCGAGGCGTGGACCATATTTCCGGGGTCCACTAGCCGCAATCCGATTCGCCCGCTGACTGACGCAGTAATGTGGCAGTAGATCAGGTTCAGTTTGGCGCTATCCACAGTTGCCTGGTCGTTGCGAACCGTGCCCTCAAGTTGATCCACGGTCGCTTGTTGAGTATCTACTTGTTGCTGGGACATCGCTCCCGAGTTTTGCAACAGTCCCTTGTATCGCTGGAAGTTGAGCTGCGCATCGCGCAATGAAGCCTGGTCTTTGAATAACTGTGACTGGGCTTGTTCCAACTGCACCTGATATGGCCGCGGATCAATCACCGCCAGCAGGGCACCCTGCTTCACCAACTCACCCTCTTTAAACTTGACGTCAACCAGTTGGCCGTCCACACGACTCTTTACGTTCACCGTGTAATATGCCGCAATCGAACCCAATCCGCTCAGATAAACGGGCAGATCCTGTTGCATGACCTTGGCCACGGTCACAGGCATGACCTGAAGGGCATTGGCGCGCGCTTTCGAGGGCGCAGGGTCGGAGCTCGAACAGGCATTAAGCAGGAATGCGAACATCAGCGTTCCGGCAATCGCAGGAATTGTGCGGCTGGGGATCGAACTCATTAGTTTATTCTCGCCTCGTCTAAGAAGAGCAGCAGTGCCTTCCAATCTTAACCAATCCAAAACGGTCACGCCCGAATATTGCAGACACTTCGACTCCTGTTGGATGAGGCCACAATTCGATTGTGCTCAAGCATTTACAAAAATTTACCCAGTGCTCGGACAGCGCCTCTGGTGGCATCACCGTGGCATCTCACGTATAGTGATCGGCCAAGCGGTCGTGCCAACTCCCTCAGTCAATCCCGAGATTTTGATTCGCGACCTCGAATCTATTGCTGACCTGCAACTTGCCTTGCATCTGGAAAAGGAGACTTGGGGCGCGGACGACCGGGATGTAACCCCGCTCGCGTTGGCTGTTGCTACCCGCGCCGCGGGTGCCTTATGGATTGGGGCCTTCGACAAAGATAAACTCGTAGGTTTTGCTTTTGCCCTGCCGAGTCTGGAGCACGGCAGGACAGCATTTCACTCGCACATGCTGGGTGTTCGCAACTCTCATCGTGGATCGGGCATCGGATACAGACTGAAGTTAGCACAGCGTCAGAAGGCGCTCGCCCTGGGCATTAAAGAAATAACTTGGACATTTGATCCGCTGCGCGCTCGCAACGCACACCTGAACTTCGGCCGGCTGGGAGTGATCTCAAACGACTATCGAATTGATTTTTACGGTCCCAAAACCTCCAGCCCTCTGCACCGGAACGGTACTGACCGCTTGTGGGTGACCTGGCACCTCGCCGATCCTCGCGTCGAAGCCAGATTGCGCGGAAAAGACATTCGCATCGACAACCTCGACACCCTGGCTCATCTCGAGCCGCTGATTTCATTTAATGGGGCTGGGCGTCCGGCGATCAGCGACGTTGGCCAGGCCTTGTCCCGACAGCGGATCGCAATCGAGATCCCCGGCGACATGGATCGGATTGAGTCCGAAAATGAACCTTTGGCGCGTGAATGGCGACTGGCCACTCGCCAAGCTTTCACTGAGTCACTGCAAGCTGGCTTCGCGGTCAAAGAATTTGTCCGCTCTATTCGCGGACAGCAGGGGCCCGGAGCGTATCTGCTGGAGAAAAGGGAAGAGCAGTAGGTGGTTGCTAGTTGACAGTTAATTTGTTCCTTGTTTGGGCGGCGTCATGAAGGGGTACAACTGGTCACTAACAACTACCAACTAGCAACTGACTACTGCTTCCGGCAGACAGTTCACTGCAATCACAGGTAAAATGCCTGCGGCACTCCTATCGAGGACACTCTGAATGGCAGACAAAGCGACCATACCAGCTTCGCCCAACATTGATTCCACGCTGCAAGAGCTGCGCAAGTTCGAGCCGCCCGAGGAGTTTCGTCGTGGCGCACATCTCAAAAGCCTTGAAGACTACGAACGCGTTTATCGCGAATCCGTCGAGCATCCAGAAAAATTCTGGGCCGGCATTGCCGAAGAGTTGCACTGGTTCAAGAAGTGGGACAAGGTGCTTGAGTGGAACCATCCCTGGGCCAAGTGGTTCGTCGGCGGCCAGATCAATCTTTCGTACAACTGCCTCGACCGTCACGTTCAGACCTCACGCAGAGACAAGCCTGCAATCATCTGGGAGAGCGAGTCCGGCGACCTACGCACCCTGACTTATGCCGACCTGCATCGCGAAGTGCAGAAATTCGCCAACGTTCTGAAGTCGCTAGGCGTTCACAAAGGCGACCGGGTAGCGATTTATATGGGCATGACGCCGGAGTTGCCAATCGCCATGCTGGCCTGCGCTCGCATCGGCGCGCCGCACACGGTGATTTTCGGCGGATTCGCCGCCAATGCACTTATCGACCGCATCCACGATTCGCAAGCCACCGCAGTCATCACGCAAGACGGAGCTAATCGTCGCGGCACCGAAGTGAAACTGTTTCCCGCAGTCGAAGAGGCGCTGAAGTCCTGCCCTTCGGTGAAGAACGTCGTCGTGTACAAGCGCACCGGAACTCCGATCAACATGCAATCCGGTCGCGATCACTGGTGGCACGACGTTATGGCGAATGCTTCCGACAATTGTCCCGCTGAACCACTCGACGCCGAACATCCGCTCTATATCCTTTACACCTCGGGCACCACCGGAAAGCCGAAGGGTGTTGTGCACACTACCGCCGGGTATTCCGTCGGCACCTACATCACTACCAAGTGGGTCTTTGATCTACGCGACGACGATATTTACTGGTGCACCGCCGACATCGGCTGGGTCACCGGGCACAGCTACATCGTGTATGGTCCCCTGCAAAATGGCGCTACCAGCGTGATGTATGAAGGCGCGCCCAATTTTCCTGAGCCGGACCGCTTCTGGCGGATCATCGATCGCCACAAAGTCAGCATCTTCTATACCGCGCCGACTGCAATCCGCACCTTCATCCGCTGGGGCGACCAGTGGCCGAAGAAACACAAACTGGACAGCCTGCGCTTGCTCGGCACCGTCGGTGAACCGATCAACCCTGAAGCCTGGATGTGGTACCGCGAAACCATCGGTCACAATCATTGCCCGATTGTCGATACATGGTGGCAGACTGAGACTGGACACATTATGATCTCGCCGATTCCCGGCGCGATCGCGACCAAACCCGGCTCGGCGACCAAGCCATTCCCCGGCGTCGTTCCCGAAATCGTGGACATGGACGGCAATGCCGTACCCGATGGCTCCGGTGGATTTCTTGTGCTGAAGCAGCCTTGGCCGGGAATGCTACGCACCATCTATGGCGATCCCGACCGCTATGTGAAGCAATACTGGTCGCAGATTCCGCCCAACTACTTTACTGGCGACGGCGCCCGCAAAGACAAAGATGGCTACTTCTGGGTGATGGGCCGCGTGGACGATGTGATCAACGTTTCCGGTCATCGCTTGAGCACGATGGAAGTGGAGTCGGCGCTGGTCGCGCACGAATATGTTGCTGAGGCTGCCGTAGTTGCTCGACCTGACGAAGTCAAAGGCCAGGCGATCTCTGCATTTGTAACGCTCCAAGGCGGTCGCATACCGACGCCAGACCTAAAAGAAGAACTACGCAAGTGGGTGGCGAAAGAAATCGGATCGCTGGCCAAGCCCGACGACATCCGCTTCACCGATTCTTTGCCAAAAACTCGCAGCGGAAAAATCATGCGCCGCCTCCTGCGCGAACTCGCCACCAACGGTGAAGTCAAAGGCGACATGACCACCCTCGAAGACTTCAGCGTGATCGCGAAGCTGAAGGAGCAGGAGGAGGCGTAAACCAGCGCCGTAGGCGCGGAACATAGTTAGCCCAGGACGTGAGTCCTGGGTATGCATTCAAAACTCGGCCGAGTCCCGTAGGGGCGGCATACGAATGCAACCGGGCGGCCGTCCCCACGGGACTCGGTCATTCTCCGCGCCCGCCCATCGCTTACGCGGTGGGCTAACAAATGCCGCCCGCGTTGCGGGCTGGGAGCCGAATTCGAGGAATCAATCCGCCCAAAAATCGAACCCCAGCGAACCTCTTCGTGTTACGATTTCGCCTCATGAAATGGTGGTGGAGGGCTAGTGCATTCGTAGCGTGCACTGCCATCGTCTTCGGCGGGTTGTTCGCGTGGCGGGCACACAGAAACAAGCTCGCTGAATTGGGCCAGCTGTCCGAACTGCGCGTACTTGCCGAGCGCGGGGACGCGGTCGCTCAAGACAAACTTGGCGATCGGTACCACCATGGAAAAGGAGTGCCCAAAGATCTAGGTGAAGCGCTCCGGTGGTTCCGAAAGTCCGCCGATCAGGGTGATACTCATGCCGAAACCAATCTTGGCTACATGTACTTCTACGGTGAAGGTGCCCACCAGGATGATGCGCAGGCACTCGGTTGGTACCGCAAAGCCGCCGAGCAGGGCTATCCTGTGGCTCAACAATCTCTCGGATGGATGTACTCCAACGGTCGCGGAGTCCCGAAAGACTACACCGAAGCCGCGGCTTGGTATCAAAAGGCCGCGGACCAGGGCGACGCCGTGTCCCAAGCGACTCTCGGTTATATGTATGCCTACGGTCTCGGCGTGGAAAGGGATAGCTTTGGGTCTATTCGCTGGTACCGGATGGCTGCTGCTCAAGGTGAACCGAGTGCCCTACGGTATCTGAAATCGTTCCGGCCAGCTCCGAGGACGCGATACCTAGAAGTTGGGTTGGCGTTTATCGCGTTTTTTCAGGAGTAGTGTTTGCGTTGCCATCTTGGGAGTCGATGTTACCTGGGCGAAGACTTCGAGACTGGCGTCAGCCCTTTGAAGCGCTGCTGAGCCTGATTTTTTTCGTCTATTCAGGGCTCAACCTCTATGCCTCTGAGCACGTAATCCGTTACTTGCCCTTTCACAATACTTTCAATCTTGTTACAAGAGTGCTGGTCGCAGCATCCGTCCTCATAATTGTGACTGTGGTGTTGCCAGCGAAGAAACGAACTCCACACCCCAGCGCCGAAGGCGCGGAAAATAAATAGCCCAGAGCCTGCCCTGAGCGTACGTTTCGGGCTGCGAAGCGAAGGCGGCAACTTGAGTCGCCGTCATAAATTGTCATATTATGAAGCTATGCCGATGACCTCTTTGAACATCTCCCTGCCCGAAGCACTGAAGGAGTACGTCGAGGGACAGGTCGCCTCGGGTGATTGGGGCACGCCCAGCGAATATGTCCGCGAATTGATTCGTCAGGACAAAGAGCGCCGCCTCGGCACTCTTGAACAGGAACTCCTCGCCGCTGTTAAAGGCTCCAAGATCGAAATTCCGATCACTGAGATTCGCAAGAAGGGTTTGGTCGCGGCACTTCGCGAACGGACACGGCGCCGGTGAAGGCCACCGGCATCTCGATCAGCGATGCTGCTGTATCGGACATACTCGAGACTTGGAACGCTTGCTCTGAGCAAGCGGGAAATCGGTTCAGCCTTTCGCCTCGGGAGTCGGAGCCTGCTCGCGGAACGATCCGCACCGCCCCCGCATTCCCGCGCGAAATTTCTCGCGCTCTTCAGGCGTCATGTGCTGCCAGCGCTCGTGCATGCGATGGCGGCGGTACCCGTGCCCACCGATCCATCCCCGTGGACCTTGAAACAGCAGCCAACTCAGTCCGAGCAGTCCCAGCGCCTGCCAGTAGGTGATCGTGTGCAGGCCAAACAGCCCCGGCATCAGCCAGTTCCACAGATGCAGCACCGCTGCCCCGAATCCCGCCGCGAAGATGCCAAGAAAAACAATTGCGAAGATGAACCCTTTCACCATTTTCTGCACCCATCGTGATGCCATATTCTTCTCCTTTTACCCCATGAAATCTTCGTATGCCGTTCGCAGCCGATCGCGCAAATGCAGCACTGCGTACCGTTTCCGCGAGAGTAGAGTATTAACGCCCACTCCGGTTTCTGCCGCCAGTTGCTTAAAACTTCGTCCTTCGATTTCGTGCGCGATGAATACCTCGCGCTGTTCTAGCGGTAATTCTTCCAGCGCGGCCTCAAGTTCATCGATCAGCACGCCGCGAGCGTATGCTGCTTCCGGGCCCGCATCCGGAGAGGGAAGCAATTCTTCGATCGAGAGCATCTCGCCGTCGCCGGAAGTCGCAGCTAAATCGTCGAGAAGCTCAGGGTTTTTCTTCCGGAAGCGGTCGATGATCCGGTTTCGTGCGACTCGAAACAGCCACGCCCCCGCTTGCTCTACCGGTTTCATCAAGCGATACGTTTCGACGAACTCGAAAAACACGTCTTGCAAAATGTCTTCGACATCGCCGGGATCCGACACTCGCCGCCGGATGAAGTTACGCAGCCGCAAGCGCTCTCGCTCGACCGCTTCGGAGATATGCCGGTCTTGTTCGTGAACCATGTCTTTCTCGACGACTATGGCCAGCGCCTTCATCTGCCCATGAAGACGATTGAGAAGTCTGAATATTGTAGGAGAGTCAGGAATTAAACACGCCAGTGCATTCGACGCTCGGTCTTAATGGGAAGGCACGGGCTGACTATCGCGCCATTCTTTGAAAGCGGCGCCCTTTCGCAAGTGATCGGGGAAATCCTTTTCATATGGGCCCAGGCGCGGGCAAACCAGATGATGGAAGCCGAATTTTTCCATCTCCTTTTTCGCTTCCTCGGGAGTCCAGCCTTCAACCGCCATACGATAAGCGGCAATCGCCATGCCGGTGCGGTCGTCTCCATAGCGGCAATGCACAAAAATTTTCTTGTCGCGATTCTCTCGCAGCACTTCCAGGAATTCTGCAAACACTTTGTCCTTCGGAAAGAAGCAATGCCAGGGAATCGCGACATACCGCATGCCTGCTCTGGTCACGTTTTGTTTTTCTGTGCCCTTGCCGCTCAAACGCAGATCCACGACGATATCGACGCCTATCTTTTTAAGGTTCGCATATCCGGTGCCTTTCGGCTGTCCGCCACGATAGAGGTGTGAATTCACTTCGCCGAAATTGGATACGCCGAGAACAGTGATTCTGCGGGCAGCGTGGGTGGAGGAGTCCGCCGCACCAGGCTTGTTCGCTGATTGGTCGGCGGAAGTGAACAAGCACGCCGACAACAACACCATGGGCAGGAAAAAGGAACGCGAAAGCATTCTGAAATTAAGATAATCAGGGCAAGGTGTGATTTTGGATTTGGCTCTCGATGAAGCGCAGGCGAAAGCAAAATTCTTTAACCGTCGAGCACGCTGAGATCGCAGAGAATAATGAGAATTAGTTCTTGATTTCTCCGTTTTCTCCGCGTCTTCTGAGGTTTTCACGATTCTGGTTCTTGGAGGACGGGCGCCCTCGCCCATGCTCGTAAGGATCTACTGCCCGCTGTTCGTCGCCAGTTGCTTTTCCTGCGGGGTCATCTGCCGCCATAGAACCTGCAGATCGGCCGAGATCCGCGAATTCTGCGGCTCCTGATGCAGGGCGCGCGCGAACCACCGATATGCGGTCGGTAAATCGCGGCCTACGCAATGGCCAGTCGCGTACATTGTGCCGAGAACCGTTTGCGCTTTTGAATTCCCGTGGGTTGCCGCGGTGCGCAGGTTCGACTCTGCCCGGGTGCAGTTCTGCGGCAGGCCGTTACCGTACAGATAGCGCTCGCCCGCCAGCTCAAGATCAGCGTCAGGTGAAGCCGGAGCAGCCGCCGCAGGGGCTGGCGCGGGTGCCTTCGTCTTCGGCGCAGGCGTGCGATTGTGAGCCTTGGCCGTTTTCTCCGGAATATCAGCCGGAGGCGTCGGCTTTGCTTCTTCCGTCGTTTCCTGCGTTTTGTCTGCCGTGGCGTTTTGCTCCGTGGTCTTGGCCGCGCTACCTTCCGGCGCGGCATTCTGACCGCCCTGCGGCGCGACCTCGGGGTTCTTTCCGGCATCGGCCGGTTTTGCGTTCTGATCAGGTGCAGTCGGCAGTACATCCCCGGCACCGGTCATTGGCTTGTCGATTTTTGTCTGCTGATCCTGCGTCTGGGCAGGTGCCACTTCTGAAGGAGAAGCCGTTTCCGCAGGCTTGTTCTCCGCGTTCAGCCGATTAAATGGGAACCCATTGTGCTTCCACTGCCAATACCCAAATCCCCCTATGCCGATTAACAGAATTAGTCCGAACACAAAACCGGCGTAGCTGCGCGGTGGTTCGTCCTCGTAAAGGTAGTGAAATTCTGTGTTCGGATCTTGCGCCAGCCCGAGGAAAGAAGGCCCGTGGACAGTTTCGCTGCTGCCGTTCTCGTTCCTTGCTGCGACCGGCAAGACAGCGGCACTCTCAAGCTTCGCCGGTTCTTTGGCAGCCGTAGTGGCAGCAGCGGTGGTGGTTGCGACCGGAGGATGCGCGAGCGAAGCTCCGCACATCCCGCAGAAACGATACTCCGGGCTGTTATCGTATCCGCAATGCGTGCAGCGGACATACATGGTTTCAAGCATAGCTCAATATTTGGATGGCAGAAAGGCTGCTGCCGTTGGAAGCCGGGTCTTAGTTGCTTTCCAGGCTGCTCCCGCCAGCGTGGTATACGCACGCCAGGTCATTGATATGGATATGCTTGCGACGGGTCAAGGTGTGTCTTCCGGCTGCGCGTCTTGGCGATGGCGCAGCCAGAAGTACATGCGAATCTACACAAAAATCTCTCCCGGCAATGCCGTCAAAGTACGCGACGCAAGGGTATTTTGTACCACCGGCTTCGGCCTGTCGGAGCCAGAGGCATTCAACTGCATCCGTTCGATTCTCAATTGCAGCCGGCGCTCGATTGTCCTGAGTTCCAGGACCTCTGCGCCCGTCACGAGTGTCGTTGCGCGTCCCTGCAATCCAGCTCGTCCGGTGCGTCCAACGCGATGGATGAAATCCTCAGCCATCTTTGGCAGGTCGTAGTTGACCACGTGGGCGACGTCATCGACGTGCAAGCCGCGCGAAGCAATATCGGTCGCCACCAGCACCTGGAATGCGCCTTCCTGAAAGCCGCTTAATGCGCCATTGCGCTGAGACTGGCTGCGGTCGCCATGGATCATAGTTGCGGTGAAGCCATCCCGCACTAGTTGCTGGGCTAGCCGCTGGGCGCCGCGTTTGGTCCGTGTGAACACCAGCGTCTGCCCTTTTTCTTCATACAGCAATTCCCTAAGCACATCCAGCTTTTCGCCTGGACGCACTTCGTACGCCTTCAATTGCACACTTTCTGCCGGCTTAAGCACTGAACCTAAGGCTACGCGCACGGGATTCCGCATGTAATCGTGCACCAGCCCGGCTACAGATTGTTCCAGAGTTGCCGAAAAACAGAGCGTCTGGCGATCTTCCGGGAGGACCGCCAAAATTCGTTCGATCGAGGGCAGAAATCCCATGTCGAGCATGCGGTCGGCCTCGTCGAGCACCAGCATTTTTACATGGCGCAAGTCAGCCAGCCTGCGGGACATCAGGTCCTGCAGCCGTCCCGGGGTCGCGATTACGAGTCCCGCGCCAGCACGAAGGCCATGAATCTGCGCCTTCTCGGAGACACCGCCGATCACCAGTGCGGCTTTCGGAGTTCCTTTGCTGCGCAGCTTTTCGTACTGTTCGTGGACCTGCATTGCCAGTTCGCGCGTCGGAAGCAGAACCAATGCGCTCGTGTGCCGTTGAGTCTCGTGCTGCAACATCTCGACCATCGGGATCAGGAACGCCAGCGTCTTTCCGCTGCCGGTCTGGGATGTCCCGATTACGTCCTTGCCTTCAAGGGCAGGAGTGATTGCGCCGACCTGGATCGGAGTTAAAGTGATGAATTGAGCTGCCGCCAACTTCTGCTGCAACGCAGCAGACAAGGGCAGTTCGGTAAATGTCGTCATGCGATTGTTTCTTTCTGGAGAGGCTGGTTCGTCAAACACACAGATACACGTGCTGATCAGCTCTGGCCGCTCACGTTGTGATTTACGCTAAAAGTAAACGGCGGGCAGGAAATGCGGAGATGAATCTTGGCCCAAAGAAGGAAAGAGGAACCACCGCGTGACGAGCAAACCGTGCAAAGCGTCAAAAACAGTATAGCAGGAATATAACTGCGGAGGTGTTGGGGTTAGCACGAAGGTCACTACCGCCAACCTCCACTATCCGGAAGATTTACAATTCCCGGCGTGCGCTTTGGACTACGCGATGTCCGCCCTGCCTCTTCAATCACCCCGGTTCCTGCGCGGCCGCGACGCGGCTGCTTCGGCTGCCTCGGCTCGCTGGTCTGGCAGTTGATCGTAATCCTCGTCCTGGGCGGGATACTGGTGATCGCTGTCATCGGCATCTTCGCTCCCTGGGCCTTTTACCTCGGCGGCAACTTTCACATTCTTCCGTACTGGGCGGGATGGGGAAGAGCGCACGCGAAAAGCGGCGATTACCTCTTCTACATTCAGATCGAACCGACCTCGCGTGGAAGCAAGATGTATCTGGAGACAAACCTTACCGGCACTGCATACGTCTGCACTCCGCGGGGCGAGAATATTCGCCTGCGTATGGGCGGCGGTATGAGGAAGCATCTGAACCTCTCGACCGACGGCGAGGCCATTCACCTCTACATGAACTATTGGCCGTGGAACGCCAACTTCATTAACGACACCAGTCCGCGTCTCGAATTTCGCGGCCATTGGCAGAATCCCAACCTGGTCATGGACGATCACAGCAGTATTGCGCGAGCCTTCCAGCCCGATGGCACCGTTTATCACGGGAACGGCGCGAACAGGCCTTATATGACTGAGATTGTCCCGGTAACATTTATCCCAGGCTCGTATTCACAATATAAGGCTGCGTGCAGCACGGCGCATCGCTGAACGCCAAACCAGCTATGAAGTAGGAACAGTCCGTGTGGGTCGGACATTCTTGTCCGACAAGAGATGCACGAGGCACGGTCTGTATGGGTCGGACATTCCTGTCCGACAAAGGGATGCACAATGGCCCTGTCCCTATGGGGCACAATTCCAGTCCCACAGGGTCACTGTGGGGATCCCGTGCCTCAGTTGAAGCTTTTATCTCCGCACGGCTGCAAATTTTGATTCCGTGAGGTCCAGTTCATGCTCGAGTTCTCGAAGCAGTTCGTCGCTGATACGGCGTTCATTTCGCAGCCGCACTGCGGTCTGCCGCTCGACCTGCAGCAGCTTGCGGGAAACTTCAACGTATTGCTTGTGAAACTCGGCCCCAATCCCATCTGTAGAGAGACTCTCGTCTTCACTCAGGCTCGCCAGCCGTGAGCGATAGTGTTGTGCGATGTCGTCATAAACTTCGATCAGCCCTGGCTTGGACCCTTCACGTTTGCCGTCCAGATATTTCAGCGCTGATTGCAGAATTGCGCGTCTGGCATCTTGCTCTTCGGGATTCGATTCCGCAGCGCCAGCCAGTCCCAGCGCTCGAATCAGAGGCGGCAAGGTGAGTCCCTGAAGCACCAGCGTAACCAGGATGGCGCTGAAGGCGAGAAAGATAATCATGTTGCGTTGCATGAACGGAGCGCCGCCGGCAATGGTTTGCGGCAGTGCAATAGCTGCAGCCAGCGAGATCACGCCTCGCATTCCTGTCCAACCGACGACGAATATCCGGCGTACGCCTGGGAATGGCTCGTTCTGATGAAGAATGCGCCTGCGAATCAGATTTGCGACGTAAGTGCCGGGAAACATCCAGATCAGCCGCAAAAGAATAAGAAACGCGCTGAATCCGGCTGCGTACGCGATGAGTGTCCCCAGGTTGTGATCGCGAATATTATCGAGAACATAAGGTAGTTGCAGCCCGATCATCACAAACACCAATCCATTAAGGATGAAGGTCAACGAGTCCCAGACCGCCCACGCTTGCAGCCGCACGCCCGGCGAGAAAAAATGCGAGCTCTTGCGGCTGAGATACAGCCCGCAAGCCACTACCGCTAGCACGCCCGAAGCGTGCACCGTGTCGGCCGTGAGATATGCAACATAGGGAGTCAGGATGCTGAGCGCGATTTCGATTGGACCGTCATCAATCCGATGTTCGATCATGTGAACGATTTCGCCGATGGCCAGTCCGATCAGAATGCCAACCGCAATCAGATAACTGAGCCGGAACAAACCGAAGGTGAATGTCGGCCTTTGCCCGCTGACCAGCAGTGCAAGTCCGAATTCGAGTGCGAGCAGGGCGCTGGCATCGTTGAGCAGGCTTTCCCCTTCCAGAATGTCTACCACGCGCTTGGGCAATCCGATTCGTTTGGCGATTGCCGTCGCGGCGATCGCATCGGTAGGCGCAACCACAGCACCGAGTACCAGACCCACGCGCCAATCGAAGCCGGGAAGAAACCAGTGCCCCAAAGCGGTCATGGCCAGCACCGTGAATGTGACCAAGCCGAAGGCGAGTAAGAGGATGCTGACCAGGTTGTAAGAAAAGTCCCGCCACGAAGTCAGCCAGGCCGCGCTGTAAAGCAGTGGCGGCAGAATCACGAAAAAGACTACGTCGGGATTCAGATTGATGCGCGGAATCCCGGGGATGAAGCTCAACAGCAAGCCACCGAGCACCAGAACAATCGGGTACGGTATCTTCAGCTTCTTCGAGATCATCCCGAAGATCACGACGAAAAGCAGCAGGAGCAGAAAGACGAACTCGACGGCATGGACGTTGCTCTGCATGGCCGACTATTCTCTTCAAAATACAACAGGGCGGCAAATGCGTGCGCTTGTTGGGTGGGTTATGGCTGGCGCGCTTGTAACTTCCTTCCCGGCCTCGAATCAAAACTTACGGGTAATGGACATGCAAAGCCAGACGCGAATATTTTCGAACTCCGACCGCTGGGTGGCGATCCCCTTACGATTAATTGTGGGTTATGGCTTCATCGCCCACGCATACGCGAAACTCATCCACGGCCCAGCGCATTTTGCCGCGATTCTGCACGCGCTCGGGGTTCCTGCACCCGAGCTCGCAGCTTGGCTGACGATTCTTACTGAACTCGTCGGCGGAGCGGCAGTGCTGCTGGGCGCCTTTACACCGCTGGTCAGCATTCCAATGTCCGTAGTTTTGCTAAGTGCCATGTTTACCGTGCATCTGCCCTACGGATTCAGCTCGATCAAACTTCAAGCCGTAACAGCGGCCGGCGCGCAGTTCGGTCCGCCGGGCTATGAAGTGGATCTGTTGTATCTTGCCTGCCTGGCGGCGCTGGTTCTGGGAGGCCCAGGGCCACTTGCGGCTGGAGGGAGTCTGTTGCGGCGAAAGAATCCGGCGCATGCTCAAGTTGCGTCGCAGAGTGACTGAGTTCGCTTCCCGCGTCCACATTCGCGAAGTCCACTGCTCTCAAGCCCACAGGAGATGTGCGGGCTATCACCAGCTCACCCCTTGCGCAGGTTGATTGATCCGTCTCCGGTCTGAATAGAGATCATCTTGCCGCCGCCGTTCAGCTTGCCATGAACGTCATTTGGCTTAATCCTGCCTTCGGTCGTCATGGGCAGGCTCACGTCAATGTGCCCGTCACCGGTATGGAGATAGAGGTCCGCAGCAATATCCTCGGGCAGCTCCAAATTCACACTGCCATCGCCGGTGTGTAGCATCCATTCGTCGGCAATCTTAGACCCGCTCGCAGCGCGAACGTCCAAGCGCCCGTCGCCCGTTTTCAGGTTGAGCGCGTCGAACCTGCCATCGGCAGTGATGTGACCGTCTCCGGTGCCGGCGCGAAGCCTGCCTTCCACGTGGTGAATTTCTTCCGCACCGTCGCCGCTGCTCAGCTCCATTTCACCGTTGAAGTCGGCAAGTTCGATCCGGCCGTCGCCGGTGTGCAGATTGACGCGCCCCTGTCGCGGCATGTGGATTGCGATGTCCACGCGATGGCTGGTGAAGTTGCCAATGTGGAATTCATGAGGAAAACGCAGAGTGATCTCGACGGTGTCGCCGGACTGGCGCTCTTCGACGGTCAAGCCACGCGATCCGAACTTGTAATGCGAACTCGTGATGGTCGCTTCAATAGTTTTCTGGCCCCAGGTGTCGACATGAATGTTTGCGTCAGTGGTCTCGACGCGCAGATCGGGCGCGTTCGAAATGGTGTAGGTCTTCGACCACTGCTCCGCGTGGACAGAAACTGCGTGAGCCAGGACTACTGCCAGAATCGCTAAGCCAAATCTTTTCATAGATTGCTCCTCAGTTATTGCTCCCCGCCGGGGCAGACGAATGCCATTTGATGGACGGTGGTACGCAGAAATGGTGAGATTAGTTCCAGGGAGGGGAGGCCCTCATGTCCAGCAAAACATGCGGGGACTGAGCACCCTCGTGTTTTGGATTTCAGAGAATTGCGCCACCGCTTCCGAAGAGGTAAAAGGGCGGGGCCGACACGCCTAGTTTTTTATGCCGACTTTTTCTGTGGCGCGGGAAACTGGATGACCTTGCCGCGCTGATCGGCCGGAATCCACCCGGCTTTCTTTCGAAAGCTTTCCGGTATGTAGTATTCGATTATTTTGGCCACGTCTGTTACCACTCCCACCCGCACTCGCAACGCATGCGATCGCACAATCTGGATTTCCTAAGCACTCGGCGGCATACTGCACAACATCGCATCCACATTGATTACTCCTTATCGCTATTCGCCCAATTCTGAAAAGGCGCCAGTCCCACTAATTGTTGGACGACAAACCATAGGCCGAAGATTTCGCGAGCGTGCTAAGTGTTTGTAAAAAGAACATCAGCAAATGTCAGCTAAACAGAGAAGGAATATAGAAGGGATGATCGGAGTTCCCAGACCTTCGAAAACCGCGAGAGAGGGGTAGCCTGACTGTTGTACTACAAGCAATAAAGGTGCGCCAGCCCGCCCAACTGCTTCATCTCGTTTCGCTTGGTGTCAGTGTCCTTGAAAAGAGATTCGACGTCGGCAGCAGGTTTGACCGGCTCCTGCGCGCAGACGACCGCGCCGGCAATCAAAGCAGAGCAATGATGGGGACTGCATAGCGGGTTTTCATGGGACCAATTTGGGTCGGACGGGGGACGATGTCAAGCATGTTGAGTAGGCGAGGCGGAAGGCCTGAGCGGGTGGCCAGCGATCCCAATGGGGCGCTAGGCCGCAGTGGCCGACGCGCGTTTCACCGCATCGGCCAACGCTCCTTCCCACTCGAATAATCCTGGGAACCATCCGTTTCTGGATGAAGCCTCGTCGTGGAACGCTTCAACATCCTTCAGAAATTGCCCGAACGTTGTGAGGCGGGTATCGAGGGTTCCCGAAAACGCCAGCCGCATCGAATCAGGGACGAAGGCGAGCGCTTCCATCAGTGCCGTCCCCGAGCGCAGCGAATCGACAATTTGTTGCGATACGGGAACCAAGTAGCGCATTGGGTACAGCCACAGGCCAGAGATATATGACATCAAAATTCCTTTCGACCAAAAATTCACGGCTTGTTGTGCCGCTTCGCCAGCTTTCCCGATGCCAACCCATGAGTTCAGCTCAACGACGAGCTCGTATTCACATGCGGCCATTTCATAAGCCTGAACGTTTCCGAAGTAGCGCCCCCAATATTTCTCTATGCATTCCGTCCAGAGCGAAAGGATCCAACCTTGATTTTGTGGAAGGACCTTCATACCGCTTGGGAACGGCCAAAAAACCATAGGAATCTGCGGCTCCTTACCATAACTACTCATGAATCGCCTTACGACTCGACGCTGGATCGACGGGAGAAAGTGATAGCGGCGCCTCATCATCGAATAAACCGCTAGCGCCCTAACGCCGCAGAAGACCTGAAACACTGGTTGCCAAGGCGGCAGTCCCCCATGGGCCAACGGAACCTGAGGAATTTGTCCGTCGTGGAAAAACTCGTAAGTCTCCTGTAAAAGGTTGCAGACCGAAACAAGAGCATCGGTGCCCAGTTCGTTTTTTATAATCAGTAAACCGCTTTCTACTAGGCAATCAAGCGCCGGAAGGAAGCTAGCTTCCATGATTTCAGTGGGCTTGGCTGTGATACTCACGGCTCTCCAGCTTGAGAGCAAGGACTCACGGAAAAGCTCAAGCAGAATCTTGAGCCGATTCGTATCTTCATTCACAGGTAGGCCTAAGAAGTAGTCCTTGTAAGCTTCGCGAGGCCCTAGAATTATGTCGATGGTCGGTATTTGTGACACCCGAGAGGCTGGGCTCGCGACGTGAATGAGCTCCTCTCTGAAGTGCGCGAACCGCTGCCGCGCTCGTGCCTCAGCCTCTCTCTCGACCTTCTCGGCGAACATCTGATCGAGTTCGGACCGGCTCGCCAATTCCAGTTTCGTATTACGTTTGATCCAAACCTCACCTTGGCGCAGATGAATCTTGGAGCTTTCGTCGTGTCCCTCCTTCTTGACGGTAATCGGCCGAGGTTGAACTTGGGCCAGCGCGATAATCACAAAGCGTTTGCCATCGTCGGTATCGAGCGAATTAAAAGACTCGAATACGGGAAGAGGCTCTAGATACCTTGCGAGTAGGTCGGAAACTTTAGCGTTGTCAAATTCTTCTGAATTCGTTACTGGCGAGAAAGCCTTATCCCGCTGGCTTGCACCAATGACGACGAATCGCTCGGCATCGTCGTTGCAATTCGCGAGACCCTGTATAAGCTTCGCAAACTCGAGTCGCTTTCCGCCGCCGTTCTGCCCAATCGACCATTCCTTTTTGAACTCCCAGCACCGGTGCTCTGCGCCAGAAGAGACCAAGACCTGTGCCTCCTTTCGGTAGGCTTGAATGCGCTCAGAAAGCGCACGATCCGTCTTGGTTTCGGGAACTTCAGGCATTGGCATTACTCCTTTTAGGGCTGCATCCTGCGAATATACCTCAGCATCTAAACATTGACAACAACTCACTCAACTCCTATCATACGACAGAGCGCAATTGTGAGTAGCTGATTGTAAAGGACTTAAATAACACTGTCGGCTCTCGGTCGTCGGCTTTCGACCAAATCGCGAAGACTTTGAGAGCCGAAGGCCGAGACCCGACAGCAAGATAACGCACTTATAAGTTTCACCAAGGAGAGCATTATGGCCAAGATTATCGGAATTGACCTCGGAACCACCAACTCCTGCGTCGCCGTTATGGAGGGCGGAGAGCCCAAGGTCATTGCTAATGAGGAAGGCGGCCGCACTACGCCTTCGGTCGTGGCATTCACCAAGACCGGAGAGCGGTTGGTCGGGCAGGTGGCCAAGCGGCAGGCGATCACCAATCCCGAAAACACGGTTTATTCGATCAAGCGCTTCATGGGACGGCGCTACGACGAAGTCAACGAAGAAATGAAGATGGTCCCATACAAAGTCGTGCAGTCGGGCGATCACGTGGCGATCGTCGCCCAGGGCCAGGAATACACCCCGCCGCAGATTTCCGCCATGATTCTGCAGAAGCTGAAGAAGGCGTCGGAAGACTATCTCGGCGAAAAAGTGACCGAGGCGGTGATCACCGTGCCGGCTTACTTCAATGACGCGCAGCGCCAGGCGACCAAAGATGCCGGGCAGATTGCCGGCTTGGATGTGAAGCGAATCATCAACGAGCCGACGGCGGCCGCGCTCGCTTACGGGCTCGACAAAGGTAAGGACGAGACCATCGCTGTGTACGACTTCGGCGGCGGCACTTTCGATATTTCGATTCTTGAAGTCGGCGAAGGCGTGATCGAAGTCAAAGCCACGAACGGCGACACCCACCTCGGCGGCGACAATCTCGATCAGCGGCTGGTCGATTGGCTCATCGACGAATTCAAGAAGGACGAAGGCCTCGACCTGCGCGGCAAAGGCAACGAAATGGCTCTGCAACGTCTGCGTGACGCAGCGGAAAGAGCAAAGATCGAGCTTTCAACCACGATGGAAACGGAGATCAATCTGCCATTCATCACCGCGGACGCCAGCGGCCCGAAGCACCTGGTGAAGAAGCTGACGCGGGCGAAGCTCGAGAGCATGGTTGAGGACATCATTCAGCGCTCGGTGGGTCCGTGCAAGCAGTGCATGAAAGACGCCGGCGTTGAGCCGAACAAGATCAACGAAGTGGTGCTGGTCGGCGGACAGACGCGCATGCCGATGATCCAGAAGCTGGTGAAGGAGCTCTTCGGCAAAGAAGGCCACAAGGGCGTGAACCCGGATGAAGTGGTCGCTGTTGGAGCGGCCATCCAGGGCGGCGTGCTCAAGGGCGAAGTGAAAGACCTTCTGCTGCTCGACGTAACTCCGCTGACTCTGGCGATCGAAACTCTCGGCGGCGTGGCGACGGCAATGATTCCGCGCAACACGACGATTCCAACCAAGAAGACGGAAACGTTTTCGACTGCGGCGGACAATCAGAATTCGGTTGAAGTTCACGTGCTGCAGGGCGAGCGTCCAATGGCAGCGCAGAACCGAACGCTGGGGAAATTCCATTTGACCGGACTTCCGCCGGCGCCGCGCGGCGTGCCCCAAATTGAGGTGACGTTCGACATTGACGCGAACGGAATTCTCAATGTGATGGCGAAAGACAACGCCACCGGCAAAGACCAGAAGATCACGATTACGTCGTCTTCGGGATTGTCGAAGGACGAAGTCGAGCGCATGGCGAAGGATGCCGAAGCTCACTCCGCCGAAGACAAGGCGCAGCGCGAGACCATCGACGCCAAGAACCAGCTCGACACCATGGTTTATCAGATCGAGAAGACGCTGAAGGAGCAGGGAGACAAAGTTTCCGGTTCCGACCGTGGCGACGTCGAGAACGCAATCGCCGACGCGAAGAAAGCGCTCGAGTCGAACGAAAAAGCGCAGATGGATCGCGCCCGCGAAACTCTGACGCAGGCTTCGCACAAACTGGCCGAACAGATGTACAAGTCGGCGCAGGCGCAAACTCCGCCTCCGGGCGGAGGCGCAGGGCCGAGTGGCAGCGCTGGCGGCCCGGAACCGGGCGGCAACGACGAGGCAGGGAAGAAAGACGAAGGCGTCATCGACGCCGAGTACGTGGACGTGGATAAGAAGTGATCGCGTAGCAATGACTGTGTGGGGACGGGCATTCCTGCCCGTCCAAGCCGAGCAAAGCTCGGCAAGCTTCTCGGCCACGGATGAACGCTGATCGACACGGATCAAGAGAATCCGTGAAAATCTGCGTGATCCGTGGCTTGAATTTTAGATTTAGAGCAAAAGGGGTAAGCAAATTGCAGTTTCAAATCAAAGGGAAAGAATATTTTTTAGCATTTGTGGAAGATGAAAAGCGCTGGTACGTTTTTGCGCCGACCGCGCAGGGAATCAATCGCATCCCGGTGTACGTTGACGCAGTAAAGTATGAGAAGCCGGGAATATTGGGAACGGAAACGATACTGTCATCATAGGTAAAGCCTTACAAAAAATGTCATCCTGAGCGAAGCAAGAACTTCGCGCAGCGAAGTTGAGGCGGAGTCGAAGGACCCCGATGATGATCGCACTGAGAGTGGCATCGCAGGGCATTTCGATCACGGCGCTAAGGAGAGAATTCCGTGACTCGCCATTGCTGATTTCAGACATATATGGGGCCGTTCGACTTGAATGCCATTCGCGCGAATGGTATTCGGCGCTCAGGATGACAGAATGTAAGTAGCAGCACGAACTTGAACAATGCCGACCACCACCAAAAAAGATTATTACGAACTTCTCGGCGTAAAGAAGTCCGCCTCGGCGGACGACGTGCGCAAGGCGTTCCGCAAGCTGGCGCGTAAATATCATCCCGATGTCAATCCCGGAGATAAAACGGCGGAAGAAAAATTCAAGGCGATCTCCGAAGCCAACGACGTTCTCAGCGATCCCAAGAAGCGCAAGATTTACGATCAGCTCGGCTTTTATTCCGACAACATCGATCCCGCTGCTGCCGACGCTTACGCGCGCGGGGGCCCGACCGGAGCAGGCGGCTTCGGCGGATTTCCCGGTGGCCAACCCGGCGCCGGCGGAAATGCCGGCCAGGGCCAAAGCGCTCCCTTCGACTTCAGCGGCTTTGATTTCGGGGACATGTTCGAAGGTGGAGGCGCGCGCAGCCGCACAAGTTCAGCCGGTAGTGGCGGATTTCGCGACATTTTCTCCAGCATGTTCGGCGGCGGCCGCGGCGGTGCATCCGCGCAGGAAGGGCCGGAGCCGGGCAGCGATCTCGAATATCAGGTCAACGTTCCGTTCTGGACGGCGATTCGCGGCGGCGTCATGCGCTTGAACATCACACGCCAAGACGTGTGCAGCAATTGTCACGGCAACGGCGTCATTGAGCAGCCCGGTGTCTGTCCACAGTGCAAAGGCAAAGGCACGATCGAACAGACCAGCGGACGCATGAAGTTCAACGTGACCTGCCCGCGCTGCCACGGCACCGGCAAGAACGTTACGACTTGCCCGGTGTGCCATGGAGAAGGCGTGGTCGGCCGAACCGAACCGCTCGAGGTCCGGATCAAGGCCGGCACCCGCGATGGCCAGCGCATCCGCATTGCGGGCAAAGGCAACGCCGGTATACACGGCGGACAACCCGGCGATCTTTACGTGATTATCCGTGCAGAGAGCCATCCGGTATTCCGCCGCGAGGGCGATGACATTTACCTCACCGTACCGGTGAGTGCGTCTGAGGCAGGCTTGGGCGCGAAAGTCGAGATTCCAACCATCGACGGTCGCGCCCAGCTCAAGATTCCTCCTGGTACTCAATCCGGGCAAAAATTGCGGCTCCGCGAGAAAGGCGTGCCTTCGGCAACCAAAGAAGGCGCTCGTGGAGACGAAATCGTCGAAGTGAAGATCACCGTTCCAATGCCGCGCGATGAAAAGACGAAAGAACTTCTGCGCGAACTGGCAAAGCTGAATCCGGAAGATCCCCGCGAAGAGTTGTTCAAGAACGTCTAGCTCACTTTTAGTCCCGAAGTGGTACCGGCACAACGTTTTCACCACAGAGAGCACTGAGGATCACAGAGTATTTTTTGATTTTGTGATATGGAATTGGAATGGCCTCTTTGCCACTCCCGGCCCCTCGCGTTAATCACATCACCGGTTTGATCATTACGGCAGCGATGAAAGTCCATACGGTTCTGGGACCTGGGCTGCTTGAGAGCGTTTATCAGGCCTGCCTTGCCCATGAGCTCAGAAAACAAGGTTTGCGAGTCCTCACCGAAGTCGAGTTACCGGTCGTTTACGACGGCGAAGAAATCGAACTCGGCTTTCGTATCGACCTTCTAGTAGATGACCTCGTGATTGTCGAAGTGAAGTGCGTAGATGTGCTTCATCGCATGCACCAGGCTCAGCTACTCTCGTATCTGCGCCTGAGTAGAAAGCAGGTTGGGCTTCTGATCAATTTCCACGTCCCTCACCTGCGGGATGGCATCAAGCGTATGGTCGACGGCAAAGGCTGGGAAAAATAACCGCGAGCAGAGGTTGTTCCTCAGTGATCCTCTGTGTCCTTCGTGGTAAAGGGGTTGCCGTTACGCTCGCATGCCCTCCAACCAAAATTTCACAAGATTCTGCTTGCATCTGTGGAAATTTTCAATACATTTAAACCTGCGAACTAACTTCATTTCACCCACCCTCCCGCAAAGAACGCGGGAAGGATGGGGCAACCGGATGGAGAGTGAGTCGCTCGAGGAGGAAGCCATCGGAATTGGCAACAGCTAGCGCCGCTCCACCACAAGTCTCATCCGCAACTCTCGCCCGCACTTCTCCCGCAAGCAAAAAGAAATCCGTCCGTCTGACGCTCTGGCCTCTGGTCGCCGCCACCTTCTTTATGGTGTCCGGCGGGACCTACGGTATTGAGGACATCGTTCACGGCGCCGGTTACGGCCGGGCGATTCTCTTTCTGGTGCTCACGCCGCTTCTCTGGAGCCTGCCCACAGCCTTCATGATCGGCGAGCTCTCGAGCGCGCTGCCTTTTGAAGGCGGCTACTACGCCTGGGTGCGCCGCGCCATGGGTAACTTCTGGAAATTCCAGGAAGCGTGGCTTTCGCTGACCGCGTCAGTGTTCGACATGGCGATTTATCCGACGCTGTTCACCTTGTATCTCACTCGCCTGTTCCCCTGGTTCTCGATCAATCATCGCGGACTGATGGTCGCGCTGGCGGTCGTCATCGTCTGTGCGCTGCTGAACATCGCCGGGGTAAAGGTCGTTTCTACGACTTCGCTGTGGCTGTTCTTCGCGCTGTCGTCGCCATTTCTGCTGGTGGTGGTGCTCTCTCCGGTCAAGTACGGCGCGCTGTTTCACGCGGTCACCCGGCCGACTACATCCAAAGTCGACCTCATCGGCGGCCTGCTGATCTGCATGTGGAACTACATGGGCTGGGACAACGCTTCGACCATCGCCACCGAAGTTGAGCGTCCGCAGCGGACTTATCCGCGCGCTATGCTGGCCGCGGTTTGTATCGTGGGGCTGAGCTACATCGTTCCTGTTGCGGCAGTCTGGATGACAGGCCTTCCGGCTGGAGCCTGGGAGACTGGGTCGTGGGCGGACATTGCTGGTCTGGTCGGCGGGCCATTGCTGCGTATTGCGCTTGTAGTCGGAGGCATGTTCAGCGCCTTCGGCATGTTCAACGCGCTGGTCATGAGCTATTCCCGCCTGCCGCTGGCGATGGCGCAGGACGGCATGCTTCCCGGTTTCTTTGGTAAGCTCAACCGCCGCCGCGCGCCCTGGGTGGCGATCATCGCTCTGGCGATCGGGTGGGCCGCGTGCCTGAATCTTGGCTTCGAACGGCTGATCACGCTCGACATCTTTGTATATGGCCTGAGTCTCGCACTGGAGTTTGCCGCCCTGGTAGTTCTGCGCGTACGCGAGCCGAACTTGGTGCGTCCATTCCGCGTGCCTGGAGGCATGTTTGGAGCAATCGCGGTCGGCATCCCTCCTGTTTTGCTCCTCGGGTTTGACTTGATCCGCAGCCAAAGCGAGCAGGTTGCGGGTGTCAGTTCGTTTGCGCTCGGTGCGGCGGTCATTGGCGCGGGAGTGCTCGCGTATGTGGCTAAGCAGGTCTTCAAGCCGGCAGGGTGGGCGGGGAACGAAACCCCTGAACCGGTCCAGTAAATTACATTGATGCGCGTAGGGGCGGGTGCCCTCACCCGCCCTGCGGAGCAAAGCTCCGCATGATTTGGGCAGCCAATCGCCTGCCCGGGTAAGGGCACCCGGGCCTGCGTGAATCATTTATGCTTTAGACTCCTGGCATGACTAAACGCCGTTCCAAAGGCGCGTACATGATCTCGGCCGTCGCCGAGATGTATGGCATTCATCCGCAAACACTGCGCCTGTATGAACGTGAAGGTCTGCTCAAGCCATCGCGCACCGAAGGCAACACGCGGCTCTACACCGACGAAGATCTGATGCGACTTGAGTTTATCCTCAACTTGGCGCGCGATCTGGGCGTGAACATCAGCGGAATCGCCATCATCCTGCAAATGCGCGAACGCATGGAAGAGATGCAGCGGCAGATTCAGGACTTCGTGCAGGCCATTCAGCAGGAAGTGATGTCGCGGGCGAGTATGGTTGCCGACCCGGCTCGCGGCGCGATCGTGCCGATACGAAGACCGATGCCGCCGGTGATTAACCGGAAAAAATAAACTGTCATCCTGAGCGGAATGAGAACTTCGCTAAGCGAAGTTCCTGTGCAGTCGAAGGACCTGTTTCTCGCGTGCGCCACCACTACGCCTGCAGGCGTTACCGCATCGAGGTCTGCGATGAGAATTCCCTGCAGCACCCGTGCCCACTCAGACTGAAAGCAGGTCCTTCGACTCCGTTCGTCCATTCGCGCAGCGAATGAACTTACTCCGCTCACAGGATGACAATGGGATTGAGTGTGGTTGAGTATGATCGTTACAGATGCTGCCCTTCAAGCTCATCTTCAGCGACGGATACTACTTGCCGATCGGTCAGCACGTTTTTCCCGCTGAAAAATACCGACGCGTGCACCGGCAGTTGATCGAATCCGGAACAGCCGATCCCTCGGACTTCATTACGCCCCAACCTGCTGCGGATCAGGATGTTCTTCTCGTGCACACGTCGCAATACCTGCAGAAATTGAAAACTGGAACGCTTTCTGTCCGCGAGGAAATGCAGCTTGAAGTTCCATATTCGCCTGAGCTTGTGCACGCGTTCTGGCTCGCAGCTGGCGGATCAATTCTCGCCGCGCAGCATGCATTGAAGGATGGCGTGGCAGTAAACATCGGCGGCGGATTCCATCACGCTTTCCCTGATCACGGCGAGGGATTCTGCATGATCAACGACGTCGCAGTTGCGATTCGACGCATGCAGCGCGACAATAAAATTCGCACGGCGATGACGGTTGATTGCGACGTCCATCACGGCAACGGCACCGCGGCGATTTTTGCGGGCACGCGGACTGTCAGCCAGTCTCTGCCTTCGAGCGGTCCGGCTATTCTGGGACGAAAACCGCTCATGCGGGGCACACACGACGGCGACGTATTCACCATTTCGCTGCATCAGGAGAACAATTATCCAGCGCAAAAGCCCCCGTCTTCAATTGATGTGGATCTGCCCGACGGCATCACCGATGACGACTATCTCGCCTGGCTCGACAATGCGCTGAGCTCTGGCCTCCGCCAGTTAACGCCCGACCTCATCTGCTACCTTGCCGGAGCCGATCCTTATCGCGAAGATCAACTCGGCGGGATGGCACTGACGATCGAAGGATTGAAACGGCGCGATGAACTCGTCTTCCGCGTTGCCCAAGCGCAAAACATTCCGGTAATGGTCACCTACGCCGGCGGCTATGCGCGGAGAGTAGAAGACACGGTGACGATACACTGCAACACCGTGAAAGCTGCAGCCGAAGTGTTCGCGTCCCGAGCATCTCTGCCGTAACATTCAATTCTCATGGTGGCGCAACCTCGACGTACACTGAAAAGATCTGTTTTCTGGCTGGCGATGTGCGCCGGCCTGCTGGCATTTTCTGTTCAATCCGGCGAACTTGGTTCGGCCGACACCATGCATCGCCTGCAAACGGCGCACTCATTCTGGACCTCACAGCCTGCGGTTTTTCCGAACGAATATCCCGAGTTCGGCGTTCACGGCCGTGGCGGAAAGCTTTACGACTGGTACGGAATCGGGCAGCCGCTGTTGCTTCTGCCCTTCGACATAGTTGGCACCGGCATCTCGAAATTGCCGGTCTTTTCTGATTACGGCGATACCGATCCGACGGTGCGAAACATATTCGTCACCTACTCGGTCAATACGCTCATCAGCGTTCTGACGGCTCTGGTTTGTTATCGCTTTCTTCTTCTGCTCGGATTTTCCGAACTCGAGGCGATCGCCGGTGTCCTCGCGCTCCTCTTCTGCACCACTCATCTCCACTACACGCAGAACATGATGGAGAACAACTACATCATGGTGCTCACGATGACCGGATTCTGTTTTCAATATGAGTGGCTGCGAAGCGGAAGCACCCGGGCGTTGCTGATCGGATCCGCAGCGCTCGGATTGAACTTGCTGACCCGCCTGACCACTGGTCTGGATTTAATCGCAGTCGCCGCATTTCTCATGCTGGTGCTTTGGTTCGAGAACCGTCCTGGTACAGGCACCACACGTATAGGGACGGGTCTCCAGGCCCGTCCGGTCGAGCGTATCTCGACAGCATTCTTCCGAAAGCGATTGATTAGCTATTTGAAAGTTGCATTGCCGATTTATTGCCTCTTTCTCTTCCTCGATCGCTTCTACCAGTTCTACCGCTTCGGCAACTGGACGACGACGTATGTTCATTACTTCAGCATCGAGCACCGCTGGCAGGATCCAACATTGCCTGCAAAATATCCCTGGGAGACGCCGTTTCATGTCGGCTTCCTCGGGCCGCTGATCTCCCCCGAAAAGTCGATCTTCCTATTCGATCCACTGATTTTGCTCACCATAATTACCGTCTTGCTAGCGTGGAAGCGATTCAACCCGGCGATCAAGGCCTATGTAATCACGGGATTTCTTCTCGTCCTCGGTTACATCTGTCTCTACGCGCGTTACACCGTATGGAGCGGCAACTTCGCCTGGGGAGATCGCTACGTTTCGACTGCAGCTGCAATGGCGGCGTTCATCTCGGTCCCGCTGCTGCTGAAGTTTGGCGCTCAATTGGGCAGGCCTGTGCGCGTATTGGGAATATTCCTGATCGGCGCCAGCCTGCTCATTCAGTTCGCCTCAATAGCTTTCTGGCTGCCGCTCGAAATTTATCAGATTGAAGACCTGGGTTCGCGGTTCGTGATCTGGCTGCGCTTCAAGAACATCGTCGCATTCGCTCTCGGCAAAATGGACGCTTGGGGCCTTAACACCGACGCCATGGGATACGACCAGTGGGATTACCAGCACATCACCTGCTGGAACTTTTTGCCGTTTGTGCTGCGCCGGATTGGCGCCGCTCCTAGATGGGTGTTCGACGCGGCGTTTGCCGTATGGGGCTTCGGAATTGCGGGACTGATTTATGTGCTCTTCAAGATGGTAGAATTCTACCATCATATGGTAGAATTCTGCCATGAGCCTGAACATCAAGAATGAAGAAGCTCATCGCCTGGCCCAGGAACTCGCCGCCATAACGGGAGAGAGTCTGACCGCTGCAGTGACTACGGCGGTTCGGGAACGCTTGAACCGCGTAAAGAGTAAAGGGATGGCAGAACGGATTATGAAGATCGCCAAAGAATCCGCCGCCCTCCTGAAAGGGAAGCCTTTGCCTGACCACGCGGAACTTCTTTATGACGAGAAAGGCTTGCCCAAGTGATTGTCGATAGTTCGGCAATTTTAGCCATCTTGGGGTTAGAGAGTGAGGCGCGAGAGTTCGCCGAGGCCATTGAGGAAGCGCCAGAGTGTCGTATATCAGTGGTCAGCTATGTTGAGGCGGCTCTCGTTCTCGATTCCCGCGGTAACCAGGCGCTCAGCCGGCGTTTGGATGATTTCGTGCGTGAGACACAGGTTCTTCTCGAGCCTGTCACAGTCGACCAGGCACGACTCGCCCGCGACGCCTACCGCGATTTCGGCAAAGGGCGCCACCGGGCCGGACTCAACCTTGGCGATTGCTTCGCCTACGCTTTGGCAAAGGACAAGCGTGAACCGCTGCTTTTCAAAGGGAATGATTTTCGCAAGACAGACGTAGAAGCCGCCGAATACTGAACCCGCCTACTCCACCGTCACTGACTTCGCCAAGTTTCTCGGTTGGTCGACATCGCAGCCGCGGCGCACGGCAATGTGATACGCCAGCAACTGCAGCGGAACGATTTCTAGAATCGGCAGCAGCTCTTCCGGAGCTTGCGGAATATAGATCACGTGGTCGGCCGCTTCTTTGATCTCGTGATCGCCGTCTGTTGCCAGTGCAATTACCACGCCCGAGCGGGCTTTGACTTCTTTCAGATTCGAACAAGTCTTCTCGTAGCGAACCATCGACAGCGCGTCTTTGGGATCGCGCGTCGCAATGATCACAACCGGAAGGTTCTCGTCGATCAGTGCGTTTGGCCCGTGCTTCATCTCGCCCGCGGGATATCCTTCGGCGTGAATGTATGAAATTTCTTTCAGCTTGAGTGCGCCTTCGAGAGCGATGGGGTAGTGAATGCCCCGTCCCAGAAATAGGAAATCCTGGGAGCGAACGTACTGCTTGGCCAGGTCTTCGCAGTCTTCTTCGTGAGTAAGCAGGTGCTCGAGTTTTCCCGGAATACGCGTCAACTCATGAACGGAATCCTTGGCCTGCTCCGACGAAATAGGCCCACGCACTTGCCCCAAATAAAGCGCAAACAGATATAAAGCCGTGAGCTGCGCCGTAAAAGCCTTGGTCGACGCCACTCCAATTTCCGGACCAGCATGGGTATAGATTGTTCCTGCCGCCTCGCGGGTGATCATCGAGCCTACAACGTTGCAGATGGCAAGCGTCTTCGATCCTTTGGCCTTCGCTTCACGCTGCGCTGCGATGGTGTCAGCAGTTTCGCCGGATTGCGAAATCACGATGGTGATTGTCTCAGAAGGAACGATGGGGTCCCGATAACGCCATTCGCTGGCGTAATCCACTTCGACGGGAATGCGCGCCATGCGCTCGATCATGAACTTGCCGGCCTGAGCTGCATGCCAACTAGTGCCGCAAGCGGCGATGTTGATTTTCTTGGCCGCTTTGAACTCCGATTCGCTGATCTCCATCTCGTCAAGGAAAACGTGCCCGGTTTCCTGCGAGATTCTGCCCAGAGTCGTATCGCGGACGGAACGCGGCTGCTCGTAGATCTCTTTGAGCATGAAATGCTTGAAGCCGCCCTTTTCGGCCATGATCGGGTCCCAGGTCACGTGCTGTACCTGGCGAGTAATAGGCTGGCCGTTGAAATCGGTGAGGCGCACGCCTTCGGGAGTAATGACTGCGAGATCTCCATCCGCTAGAAAAAACAAATCGCGGGTGTGATACAGAATCGCGGGAACGTCTGAAGCAACAAAGTATTCGTCCTTGCCCAGTCCAATAACCGCCGGCGGGCCATTGCGCGCCGCGACAATCTTGTTGGGCTCGTCAACCGAGATGACCGCCAGTGCAAATACCCCGGTCAACTGCGTCACCGTCTTGCGCACCGCCTCTTCGAGCGACGGCCGATGACCATTTCCGCCTTGCACGTAATACTTCTCAATCATGTGGGCGATGACTTCGGTATCGGTCTCGGTAGTGAAGCGATGGCCTTCCTCGGCGAGCTTGCGCTTCAGGGAAACGTAGTTCTCAATGATGCCGTTGTGTACGACCACAACTTTGCCGCTACAATCGCGATGAGGGTGGGCGTTCTCTTCCGTCGGCCGGCCATGGGTCGCCCAACGGGTGTGGCCGATGCCATAGGTGCCGTCCAACGGCTTGAGGCGGATGACCTCTTCGAGATTTCGCAGCTTGCCTTCGGCGCGGCGAATCTGCAGCCCGTCGCCGTTCCCGCATACGGCTATTCCGGCCGAGTCATATCCTCGGTACTCGAGCCTGCGCAATCCGTCGAGAATTACCGGAACCACGCGCTTCTTGCCGACATAACCCACAATTCCGCACATGCAAACGGCTCCTGATTATGGTGTGGGGAGGACGATGCGAACCTGTAAACAACTATTCTTCAATGGTATACCGAAATTCTTCTATTACGGGGTTGGTCAGGACGTCGCGAGCAATTCGCCCAACCTCGGCTTCCGCCTGACTGCGATCGAGGCCCCCATCGAGCGTCAATTCAAAAAACTTTCCCTGGCGAACATCTTTTAGTCCCTGGTACCCCATCTTGCGCAGGGCGCCCTCTATGGTCTTGCCTTGCGGATCCAAAACGCTCCGCTTCAGTGAAACGTACACGTATGCTTTCATGGGGATGGCTCGATTATACGGGAACGCACAACAAAGAAAAGAGTTCGATGACTAAAGTGTGGCGGCGAGTCTGGTGCGCGTGGTTGTCCCTTTTCAGAACAGAACAAAGAAAAGCGTTTACAGCACATCATTTGGGCGTATCATCTGCCAACATAAAGCACTTTGCATCGAGGGGATGAATTTGGGGTACGGTGCAAAGCAAGTTAGCGCGCCCAGGTGAACACAGTTTCCTGTCGGTTGACGATCTTCTTCGTCATTCCCGAAGCCTGTTCTCTGCCTTTAACCGTCAGGAAGGCAATGGTTTGGCCCAAGAGATCCACACCCTTCTCTCCGAACTGCGTCAAAAGCAGGAACTCCATCTGGCAGCGCTGGCTCTATTCAATCCGGATCAAAGAAATGCTGCTGTGGTCTCGAAATCGGGCGATGCCCCGAGTTTCCATGAGATACCCGTTCCAGCAGCTTTGGAAATTACGGTAAACCAGCCGCACGCGATTGAAGTCCATGACGCCAGCAGCGAGAGCCGATTTTCTGATCTGGCACAATTGATGAAAGCCGGCGGATTCCACTCATTTCGCATCGTTCCCGTCAGCACCCAAAAATATGCTACCGGTGTGCTTATTCTCGGACGAAACAATTCCGGAGGATTCGCTGCCGAACAGGTCATGCTCTCCGATAAGGCCGCGAGGCAGATCGCGCTGCTGCTGGAGAACTCACTAGTAGCTGACCTGCTCCTCAGCGACCGGGCGCGCCTCAAAACTCTCTTCGATATCAACACAGCTCTGGCTTCTACCTTCGATATACAGGAAATATTCGAAAAGGTTTCGCAAACGGTTGGGCGCATAATTTCACGGGATTACACCTGCCTGGCAGTTTACGACAAGCCTGCTGACGTTTTGAACATTCGCTTTCTCGATTCGGAAAACCGTCCCATGTCGGCTCTTTCCGCCAGCGCCGTGCCTGTATCGGAATATCCGGCTGGTATCGCCCATCGCCAGCGTGCCGCTATGTTCTTCAATCATTCCGACCTTCAGTTATTCAAGTCACGCTATTCGCAGAGTCTTTTGGCGCAAGGCATTCGCTGGTTGTGCCATCTACCGCTGATAAGTCGAAACAAGAGCCTGGGCACGCTTGGTTTGGCAAGTCTGACGGGTGGCGCAATTTCCGAGGATGACGTCGTGCTGCTAACTCAGATTGCGTCGCAGATGGCGCTGGCCGTGGACAACGCCCATGCGCACGAGGAGATTGCTCGCTACCAAGACAGGTTCTCGAAAGAAAAACGCCACTGGGAAGATGAAATCAGTGCTCAACACAACTTCGGGGAGGTAATTGGAAACAGCGCCGTGTTATGCCAGGCGCTCCGGCAGGTGGAAATCGCCGCGCCGAGCGACGCAACGGTGCTGATCCTGGGCGAAACCGGGACCGGAAAAGAGTTGATTGCGGCGGGCGGTCCACCGTTTGAGCTCACGCCGGGGGGAGAGTTTCATCAAGCTGAACTGCGCCGCAATTCCAACCGGCCTGCTCGAGAGTGAGTTGTTCGGCCACGAGAAGGCGCATTCACCGGCGCGGTCAGCCAAAAATTGGGCCGCATTGAGTTGGCGGACAAGGGCACGCTGTTCCTCGACGAGGTCGGAGAAATTCCCACTGAATTGCAGCCCAAGTTGCTGCGGGTTTTGCAAGATCAGGAGTTCGAGCGCCTGGGCGGCACCAAAACCATTCGAGTCAATGTACGTCTGGTGGCCGCGACCAATCGCGATCTCGCCCAAGCCGTAAACGAACGGCAGTTTCGCAGTGATCTTTTTTACCGGTTGAATGTCTTCCCCATACGCGTCCCTCCGCTGCGCGAGCGGACCGGCGACATTCCCATTCTGGCGCAATATTTCGTGCAGAAGTTCGCCCGTAGGATGGGCAAGCAGGTAGAGTCCATTCCCGAAGAGTTGATCCGCGAACTCGAGTCGTGGGGTTGGCCGGGTAATATTCGGGAATTGGAGAATTTCATCGAACGCTCGGTGATCTTGACCCAGGGGCCGATATTCTTTGCGCCCATGGCCGAGTTGAGGGTGTCGTCGCCGGAGCGGGCGCGAACCTCCGGAACTCTTGAGGAAATCGAACGCGAATACATACTGCTTTCCTTGCGCGAAGCGGCAGGCGTTGTCGCTGGCCCTCGCGGAGCCGCCGCCAGACTCGGTATGAAGAGGACGACCCTGCAATCCCGAATTCAGAAACTTGGGATCGCACGCGAAGAGTATCAAGCTTAGGAACATTTGCTAGTGGTCCATCAATTGTGTGAGTTTGCCGGTTCAGAACCAATTCCGCATCATTACGCTGGTAGGGCAGCCCTCATCTTTTGACCCCCTGGTGCCGACGCCTCGGCAGGTGCCAATGCGTCGGCATTCCGGAGCCCACCGAGATCGTGTACAGCAGCCTTAGCCGCTTTGGTTCTTACTACTTAAGCTTGCATCGGTGTTTGGCCAGGGGCGTGCCAGTAAAGTTGGTATTCGCGCCAAAGGGGTGTTAGGAAATGCTGGCCAAGGGTGGGTTTTCCCATCGTTCTGATTTTCCGCCGACAGGTGTCAGTTATCCCGGTCCCGGCCTTCCAGCAAAAAAGCCCTGTCATTCCTTGCGCAGCACCGTGTACCCGACACTGGCTCCGGCCTTCAAAAGAGAAGAAGCCAGGCCTGACCCGCTGTTTCTGTTCTACTGCGGATCGCGCTGGCACCGCGCCGCCGATACCGCATCAGGGTGGGAATTGGTGCAAGCGATGCGCTCGGCCGACCCGGCATCCCGCGCATTGTCGGCTGAACTTCTCGCTGAAACCGAGAATGGACGATTACTCGTGCGTGACTTGCGGCGCACGCGGAGTAGATTGAAAAAAATGATTCGTCACCCAGGATCGAACACTCAGCAATTTGTGCAGGTGAAAAGAGAGCCAATGAACACACCTTATGGATTAGACATGGTTGAGAATTGCATCACCTGCAAGCTGAGAAGGGAAGGCTGGTACTGCTCACTGTCGGAGGATCTGCTTAAGTCCTTCAGCGGGCATTCTCACCTGACCACCTATCCGGGAGGGGCCATCCTGTTTGTCGCAGGACAAATGCCGCCGGGCGCGTTCGTTTTGTGCTCCGGCAAAGTGAAGCTGTCCACCACCTCGAAGGAAGGAAAAGTTCTGGTTTTGAAAATGGAAGAACCAGGCGAGATCATTGGTCTGAGCGCGATGATCTCGGGAGAGGCTTACGAAGTGACTGCCGAAACCGTCGGCCCCTGCCTGGTTAACCTTGTGGAGCGAGAAGGCCTGCTCCGGCTTATGGAACGGAGCGGAGAACTGGGACTCCGCTCCGCCCTGGCTGTGAGCCGCGAATTTCAGTCCGCCTACCGCGACATCAATGATTTTGTGCTGGTGCGTTCGTCTTCGGGCAAACTGGCGCGTCTGTTGCTCTCATGGATCGGAAGTAACCCCGAGCCAGCAGATGACGCGCGAATTCAAACTCCGGCTACGCACGAAGAAATGGCGCAGAGGATTGGCGCCTCGCGTGAAACCGTTACCCGCCTCCTCAGCGAACTGCGGAAAAAAGATTGGATAAGACTTGAAGGCTCGACGTTAGTAATCAAGAATCGCCAGGCATTACAACAAATGGCGATGTGAAGAACTGCTCGTTTAGGGGTAAGTGGCGGCCGGTTCCCTCCTCACGGCCGCCTTTTTTACAACCCGAACAATTCGCGCAGCCGCTTGGTCTGCGCCCGGCTGACGGGAACTTCGGTCTGCTTCTTGTCGTCCATGCGAAGTTGGTAGGAACTTTTAAACCACGGCACGACTTCTTTGATCCGGTTCACATTCACCAGAAAAGATCTGTGCGCGCGCCAGAATAAGTTTGGATCAAGGCTGTCGAGGAGTTCCTCAAGCGTGCGGCAATTCGATTGACCCTCCATCCCATTCAGGCCCCCGGTCACCACCGTGATGATGCCGTCTTCAATCGAGGCGTAGCAGATGTCGCGCTGGCTGACCAATATCAAGCGGCTGCCGGATTTCAACAAGATTCTTGACGCCTGCGGCTTTTGCGACTCCAGCATGCGGACGAGCGTATCCAGTTTGTCGGATGAAGAATTGTTCGGCTCCATGGTTGCCCGCGCCTTTTCCACTGACTGAGCGACGCGTTTGCGGTCGAATGGTTTCAGGAGGTAATCAACGGCGTTGACTTCGAACGCCCGGACCGCGTACTGATCGAAGGCGGTGGAGAAAACGATTTTGGGGAGCGGCAGCTTCTTATCCAACAACTTCTTGATGACCCCAAAGCCATCCAGACCCGGCATCTGCACGTCGAGAAAAACGAGATCAGGATTGTGCTCGCGAATCAGGTTGACGGCTTCAAGGCCGTTCTTTCCCTGAGCCACGACATCCACGTCTCCAATGTTCTTGAGCAGAAAAGCGAGTTCGTCCCGCGCCAACTGCTCATCGTCCACAATTACCGTGGAAAGCGGCACCGTTCTCTCCCTAGTGAGAAAAGTATAGTCCATTTAGAAGCAGCCGCCAGCCTTGCGGTTACACTAGATTCTTCGATGAATGTTATCTATGGCATGAACTCTGTGGCCGAGGCGCTGAAGGCCCGCGGCAAGGCGTTTCAGTGGGTGGGTGTGGCCAAGGAGCGCCATGACTTGCGGCTGCAGAGAGTAATTGAAGAATGCCGGCGAATCAGCATCCCGGTGCGCTTCCTGCCGCGCGTGGAGCTAGACCGCATGGCCGGAACCGGCGCCCATCAGGGCGTTGTGGCCGTCACCTCGGCGAAACAATACAACGATCTGGATGATGTGCTTGCTGCCAAGCGCGGGCAATACTCGCTGGTCGTCGTGCTCGATGGAGTTGAAGATCCACATAATTTGGGGGCGGTTTTGCGGACCGCGGACGCAGCCGGTGCCGATGGAGTCGTGATTCCTGAGCGACGCGCAGCCGGAATAACGGGAACCGTCGCGAAAGCCTCGGCGGGAGCAAGTGAGCATTTGCCGGTGGCAAAAGTCACGAACATTTCGCGCACACTCGAAGTACTCAAATCCAAAGGCTTGTGGATTGCCGGCCTCGACGAGCGGGGTCCGCAGAGTTACGACAAAGTGGATTACAAGATGGATTGCGCCGTAGTGCTGGGAGCGGAAGGTAAAGGGCTGCACGATCTGGTGAAGAGGAAGTGCGACTTTCTGGTTTCGATTCCGATGCTCGGCAAAGTGCCTTCGCTGAATGTGTCTGTGGCGGCGGGCGTCATGCTGTATGAAGTGGCGCGCCAGCGCCGGATGGCGTAATGAAGTTGCTTTTGTTTTTGGCGATGTTCTGCTGCGTACGGGCCAACGCGCTTGACCGCGAAGCTTTCAGCATCACTGGTTACGATCTAAATGCAACTATTGACCCTGCGCAACAACGCCTGGCGGTGCGCGGCAAGATCACGCTCAGGAACGATTCAGACACCGCGCAGAAGAACATTGCGCTGCAAGTTTCTTCAAGCCTGAACTGGATTTCGATTCAGCTTGACGCCAAGCCAGTTGAGTTCTTCTCCCAAACCTACACCTCAGATATCGATCACACCGGCGCTCTGAGCGAAGCCATTCTCACGCCTCCGCGTCCCGTCCCTTCCAGGCAGACGATTGAATTGCAGATTGCCTACGAGGGCGTCATTCCCCAGGACGCTACCCGGCTCACCCGAATCGGCGTGCCTGCAGAGGCGGCACGGCATTCAGACTGGGATGAAATTGGCCGCAGCTTCACCGCCGTGCGCGGAATAGGTTACGTGACCTGGTATCCCGTCGCGACAGAAGCCGCGAGCTTGTCCGATGGCGACAGCGTACCCGCAACCGTCGGTAGATGGAAACAGCGCGAACAAGATGCCGTGATGAAGGTAAATCTCTGCACCTCTGGAACGACCGGAGTTATGAATGATGCTCACACGGGGGTGCCTGCCGCCAGTTTCAGTGCGATGGGGCAAAGCTCGATGGGGTGCGTTTTGTATTCATTCCCGCATCTCGAAGAAACTGTGCCCGTCTTTGTAATTGGCCAATTTTCAAAAATCGAACGCGACGATGCGGTAATTAATTTTCTTCCCGCACATAAATCAGGAGCCGACGACTATGCTCTGGCCCTGAATCAAGCAGGGCCGCCAGTGGCTCAGTGGTTTGGGGACCATGGCGCCAAGCAGAGTGTCAGGCCAGAGCTCTTCGATTTGCCTGATTCACAAGACGCTCCATTTGAGTCCGGAAATTTCTTGCTCATGCCACTCTCAGGCAGCGACACTTCACTGCTTCTGTCAGCGGTTCGGCAACTGGCACATGCGGCTTTTCCTTCTCCGCGGCTGTGGATAGCCGGAGGACTGGCTAGTTGGGCACAAGCCGTTTACATGCAAAATGAAAAAGGGCGTCAAGCCGCGATCGCATATTTGCAAGGCCATCGGCAAGCGCTCATCGCGGCCGAGAAAGAGAATCTCGCGCAGGGAAACGATAAAGCTGCGGCGCGCTCGCTGATCAATGATCCCGATGAGTTTTTCGTTGAGACGAAAGCCATGAACGTCTGGTGGATGTTGCGCGATATGGTGGGAGAGACGGTATTCACCGCAGCCATGCACAGCTATCGCGCGTCAGACGATAAAGACGCATACTACATGCAAAAGCTAATCGAGGCGCAGTCTCATCGCAATCTGGCTTGGTTCTTTGATGACTGGGTTTATCGCGACCGCGGCCTGCCTGAATTTCACATACTCTCGGTTTATCCGCGTCAGTTGCTTGAAGGCGGATATATGGTGACGGTCACCGTAGAAAACTCGGGCGCGGCTGCGGCTGAAGTCCCGGTCACGCTGCACATGGCCCAAGGCGAATCAACCGAGCGACTGATTGTCCCCGGAAAATCCAAAGCCTCGATTCGAATCGCCGCTCCCATGCTCCCGCAGGAAGCAACCGTCAATGACGGCAGTGTGCCGGAGATGAATCCGAACAATAACCGCTACAGAATAGAAACGGTGCCGAACGAAAGATAAACTGTGCCCCGGTGTCCCGGTTGAAAAGGTTTTAACTACTTGCCCGTAAAGCGAATTAAAGCGTCAAGTTTCTCCGCAGCGCGTCCGGAGTCGATGGACTCACCGGCAACGGCCGCCCCATCTTTCAGGTGCTCGGCTTTTCCGGCTGCTACCAGCGCGGCTGCGGCGTTCATCAGGACAACGTCACGCCTCGGTGATTTCTCTCCACCTAAAATCTCACGGACAATGCGCGCATTTTCGGCCGCATCGCCGCCCGTGAGGACATCCAATGGCGCGGTTGTGAAGCCGAATTCCATGGGAGAAATTTCGTAAGACCGCAGCGCTCCTTCCCGGATCTCAGCAACTCGTGTCGGTCCGGTGATCGTGATTTCATCCAACCCGTCGAGGCCATGCACGACGAACGCGCGATGCGTTCCCAGGATGCTGAGCGCCTCGGCGACTTTGTCCACTAATTCGAGGGCATATACTCCGACAACCTGCGCCGAGGCTCCTGCTGGATTGGTCAGCGGTCCAAGCAAATTAAACACGGTGCGCAGCTTAAGCTCACGCCGGACTGGCGCCACATACTTTGCCGCCGAATGGATTGCGGGTGCGAATAGAAATGCGATGCCTACTTCTTTCAGACATTGTGCAATCGCCTCCGGCGGAAGCTGAATCTTTACTCCCAGCGCCTCCATCACATCAGCCGCGCCGCATTTGGCGGTCACGGTCTGGCCGGCAACTTTGGGAGTGGAACTGCGGTTGCCATGCTTGGCCACGCGCACGCCCGCACCAGCCACTACAAATGCAGTTACGGTCGAAATGTTGAATGTTCCCGCCGCATCGCCACCGGTTCCGCAGGTATCCACCAGGGCTTCGCGTCCGGTGCCGCTGGCGTCGAGAACGGAGTCGTCGGCGATTCTGATGGGAGTCGCCGCTGCTCGAATCGCCTCTGCGAACCCTACAATCTCCTCAACCGTCTCACCCTTCATATGGAGGCCGACCAGCAGTGCCGCAATCTGAGCCTCGGTGCACTTTCCGGACAACACTTCACCCATGACGACACGTGCCTCCTCCCGCGAGAGCGACTCGTGGTGGCTAACAATGCGATGCAATGCGTCAAGGATCATGAGCTGTAAAGTAAGGAGCTTTAAGCAGTACCAGAAAATGGACGAGGTAAGCAAGACGAGGGGAAGATGGCAGACCCGTTCTCGGCCATCATTACCCCCCGATTACCGGTAACCACGGCGCGTCACCTGTACCTTTTCGCGCGGCATATGTCCCTTGCGTACTCTGCCCAGATTGCAGTTCACAGCGTAAATAAAAGAGTGGGGAAGTTTACCCTGAGCGGCTTTTTTGGCCGCAGGAGGCGCGATGCAGATCGGCGTGTACGGCGCGGGATACCTGGGAACGGTCATTTCGGCCTGTTTGGCGGATTTCGGGACCCCGGTCACCTGCTGTCATCCCGATAGTTCGCGCATGGTGGAGATGGCCCAGGGGAAGGTGCCATTCCACGAGAAGAATCTGGCTGAGGTTATTCGCCGCAACGTGCGATCAGGCCGGTTGGCGTACTCAACCGATGTCGAATCCTTCGCTCGCAAGGCTGGCGTGATTTTTCTGGCCGAAGACAGTCCGCAGCATCTGGCCGATCTGGCGCTGCGAATCTCACGCGCGGTAGCAAAGCCGCCGATTCTCTCCATCGTTACGCCTGTTCCGGTCGGCACTGGAGCAGCGCTCGAGCAGAAGCTGCACGACGCCGGACTCAAGGCCATCATTGTTTCGCAACCGGTTTTTTTCACGGCCGGCTGTGCCGTTGAAGACTTCAACTGGCCGGACCGCATCGTCCTGGGGACCAACTCTAACGACGCCGTCGCGGCTATCAAGCAGATATTTCATCCTCTGGTGATGCGCGGAGTGCCCGTCATAGTCACCAATCATGCCACGGCGGAGCTGGTGCGCGAGTCAGCGACGGCTTTTGTGGCGACCAAGATTTCTTTCATCAATGAGCTTGCTGGATTGTGCGAAAAAGTAAACGCCGACGCCGTTCATCTTTCTCTCGCCCTCGGCCTGGACAAGAAAATCGGTCCACGGTGCCTGCAGGCCGGAGCGGCGATGGGCGGGCTCTTCGCGCAGTCAGACATGGATTCGCTTTCGCATCTGGCGCAGCAGAGCGGCGTCGATCTCAAGATACTGGCCGCGGCACGTGCCGTGAATCATTCGTTGGCTGACGGGCTCGCCGAAAAAATTTCCGCATGCCTGCAATCTCTGAAGAATAAAGACATCGGCATTCTGGGACTGGCATTCAAGCCCAATACGAATTCGGTTGCAGGATCGGCTTCCATCAGCCTGGCGCAAGGGTTGGTTGCGCGCGGCGCCCGCGTCCGGGCCTATGATCCGGTTGCGATTCCCGATGCCAAGCTGGAACTAAACGGGACAGTGCATTACTGCGAGTCGCCGTACGCGGTCGCGGAAGGAGTTGAGGCGCTGATTGTCGGCACGGGATGGCCCGAGTTCCGCGCGCTCGACTTCGCAAAAATCAAGAACCTGCTCCGTCGTCCTCTGATCGTGGACACCAAAAACATTCTAGACTCCGTCCGTCTGCGCGCCATGGGATTTGAATATGTGGGCGTAGGCAGAGTGTAGGGAGACTAGGCTTTTGGCTCCTGATTACTTCATGTTCTCGCTGGTTCGTTGATCACAGCTATACTCACGATTTCAATCTATTCTGAATGGTGTCATTCGGGACCGGCCTCAGCGGTGACGAACCCGCTGTCAGCTTGTGCATACCCCAAAGCCCCACTGCTATAATCGAAAAATCTGGTGGGAGTAGCTCAACTGGCAGAGCACCGGACTGTGGCTCCGACGGTTGCGGGTTCGATTCCCGTCTCCCACCCCAATTCAACGGGTTAACTCCCGCTCCACGCAAGTTTTGCGCCGCTTATTCGCCTGAAGTAGGGTCAACGAGTCAATGCTTGAGCGCAACGACGCCGACCGCGTAAAGAGCTAGTCTTGTTTAGGTCAGTCCTCAGGCGCGTCCTGGAAGACACCAATCCCCCCAATACAGTATTTGCTGGAGAAAACCTTAAAAATGAGATGGTACTTTGTTCTTTGTCTGGTAGCGGCCACTGTGTGTTCCGCTGCATTTGCTCAATCCACTAGCCCTTATTATCACAAGTTTACGAATCTGCAGAAGAACACCTGGGGACCAGGCTACGCCCTGCTGGCACCAACTTGGTCCATCTGCAGTTCCTGCTCGCCTACTTCGAAGTCCGTGAATTGGAACCGAAGCAGGGGTGTTTCATCCCCGTCTCTGAGCGGCGGTTCAGCCAAGCAGGCGATAGGCGGCACGCATCCCTACGCCGACTTCCTATGGAATGACCACCTCGTAGGGTCCTTTTCTACACAAGGTCTGCCGGATTCCAACAAGAATCTGACCAACAATGCTCATAACTTTATATATGACGTTTACTTTTACGCGACCAACTTGCCTTATTCCCAAGCTCTTGAGTTTGACATCAACCAGTTCATGGGTTCGGCGAGTGGCAAGGGATTCATCTGGGGTCAAGAATGCAGAGTCGCGGGTGGCCACGAGTGGGATACTTACGACAACGTCCACAAGAAATGGGTTCCTACAGGCGTTCCCTGCAACCCGAAAAACAATGCCTGGAACCACCTCGTGATTCAGGCGAAGAGAACTTCCGGCGGCAATTTGCTGTTCAAGTCCATCACCTTGAACGGTGTCACTCACACGCTCAACATCACTCGCGCGCCGGGCAAAACCAACTGGAACGGCATTACCATCAACTACCAACAGGATGGCAACAGTAAGATGAATGGTTACGCGATTTGGCTCGACAAAGTGAACTTTACCATGTGGTAGATCGATCTCAATCGGGAAAGAAAAGGCGCCTTGCCAGGGAAAGGCGCCTTTTTTACGAGCTTCTATTGGGAAGCTCAAACTCTTTCTGTAGCAGTAACCCGCAACTACACGATGACTATCGCATTTCAAGCAGCTGGGACACTCCGACACCAGCCACCTGATATCGATGTCAGCTACGCGGCCATTTTCTGGCCCAGAAACTCTTTAGCATTTGCGATCCCGGCATCCCATTTCGTGAGTTGTTCGGGGGTAAAGAAGCTTACCAGCCGTTCACGAATTGCTGTGCGGTTGGCGGCCACTTTCTCAATTATGTCCTCTCTGGAGGCGTCGGGGTTGTCTTCTTTGTATTCCTCGACTTTCTCGTGAGCTTCGGTCAGGAACTTGTTCACCTTCTGTTTCTGGTCATCGGAGAGGTTAAGATCAATTGCGAATCTCTTCACTTCGCCTGCAACCTTCTCTCGTACTTCTGGAGTAAGGGTCATTAGTGTGCTCCTTAAGTTTTAGGCTGGATCTTACGTTGTGGTTTGGCATTTTGATTTGCCATTACTGGAGAACGTGCTCGCGGGAAGTGTTCTCCCGCGTGGACGAAAGACGAAATCGAGCGCGAACGGGTAATCGGGTTATTTATTGCGACTGGGGTCATCGCAGCTGGCATCGGTGAAACCGTCCCATCTGCTGGGCTTCGCAGATGTTCGGCCTCAGCGTTGGTTGGCGATGCGGAAGCAACCGGGGTCACACGCGCCGGCTGCAACTCAATTCCACCGCCTCACAGGTCACATTGGAACTGTGACGATTGCCAGTGCTGTTAAAACATTTGGACGTGAGCAATATCGAAGAACGTTATCGCGGGCTCTCCTGGAAGGATGCGCTGCGTGGGTAGAGCTTTCTAACCGGACAAGTGAAGGGTCAGAGCAGAGTGTCATGAAAATAGCGGTTTTCAACCCAGTGTTGCTTGAGGAAACGATAGTTGCTTTAACCCTTAGTGGCTGGTACTGCTAGTGGCTGGTACTGCCTTTTGTTAGGGGCTTCTCCATGCAACTCGAGGACCATACTTCACCCCTGGAACGAACGTTCGACTGGACTGTCATTCATGACAGGTGCAAAGAATTGGCGGCCTGTCGCATCCTGAGTTACCAATGAAGAACGAGGCGGCCCTCGTGGTGCTCTCCAGCCAATTGATGGTCCAACAGCCCCGGGCCGAATCAAGAAATAGCCAGATGAGACGATTGTCAAGGCTGTCTTTCACAATGGGGCGGGGTACTCGATCCTCGCTGGTTGTGCCAGTTCTTTGGTTCGTACTCACTATCACCTGTCCCGGGCAGAACAACAAAGCATCGGAGAAGTGCACAAAGGATGTGGACTGCGAGACCGGCAACTGCATTGAACTCAAGGATCAGGAAGAAGCGAACAAAATGATCTGCCTCTATTGTCCGCAGGTCAACTACGACAAGTTCCAGTCTGACGTCCAGAGGAAATGCAAACATCTCGACGACATCGGTCGCTATTTCAATCTGAAGTCAGAGTTACAGAGAGCTGCCAATCGCAGCGACGAGTTCAGTCTGCTATGGCTTGTCAACATGCGCGATATCAGTGCCGATTGCTTGACGGCACGAGTGACGCGTGAACACAGCTGCTGGAACGATCAGATCGGTTCCGAACACCAACAGCAGATCGATGACTTAAAGCAAGCGGTCAACGCGACAGAGTACTTGATCCGGGAGAGCATTCGAAACGGCCGAGCTTACAACCTGGATCGAGAGCATTTTACGCAACTGACCGAGGCTGAGGAGAGGAGTTGCAAGGACCTGGATAAGAACGTTGCGTGGTTGAAGGGCCTGAAGGACGATGAACAGGGTGACTGCACGGAACTTTCATCAGTGACAAATGAGGCCAGAGGCTGCAGGGAAGTACGCAATTCAATCGTCAATTTGTTCCAAGATCATGCGTCTTCGGAGCGGATGGAATCGCTTAGGGAAGCCGAAACGGCCGAGAGTGAAGCGAAGAGGATATTGGACCTTAAAAACAGCAATCATCTATGCAAGTAGGTTTTAGCAACTGGGATCTTGCCGTAATACTTATGAATCGCCTGCAACGAGTCTTGACCAATGTGTGGGTCAATCGGGACAAATAGCTGTGAGAGCCATGTCTACAATGGATATGGAATGGTGTCAACGATCTAAGTCAACTTCGGAACAACGCCGCGAGGAAGACGAGAATCCCAAAGACGCAGACAAGTGCAGCCACCACCTGCGCAAGTGAGCGACGGCGGCCTCCAAGTAGTTCATTCAGTTGTCGTGTATCCCGCCTATGAGCAAAAGTCGCAAGCAACAGTGCAATCAATCCAATGCCGACCATCGCCATAGCGAAATCTCGTGGCGTCAAAAATCCACGCCCTCCTGTCCTTGCCCCCTTCTCAAATTCGAAGAATTTGTAGATGGTGAATCCAAAACTGATCATGGAAGTCGCGGTTCGGACCCAAGCCATTAGCGTTCGTTCATGCGCCAGCCAGGTGCGGTCCAATGCCATCTGCGTTGAGTCAAGCCCTGAAGATGGGCTCTCAGATGTGGTCATCCCGGCGCTCGTTTCCAAACTCAACACTTGGGCTGGTCATCGGTTCGGGACTTCTCCAAAGTCCTTTTTCACGAAGAGCTTCAACAGATTCCAAATCGAACCGATGGCGCAACACGCGGCGTCCACGCCGCACCCCACCAGCAAACGCTGCCGTGCTCCCGACCGGTGGCTCCGATGCGGAGGAATCCTCAATAACTTGAGCAACCACATCAAGCTCAATGACCGGGCATAATTCATCAGGACGCATCGAAATTTTCTTTATCGCGTGGGATGGGGCGAAATGTAGCTTTTGTGCAGCGCCGCGGATCGACGCCCAAGTTGTTTGCTCTAAACAGAGGGCGACTTGGGCACGCAGCTCACATTCTTCAAGCACCGCCGCGGGCGTGAGCTTGCGAACCAACCTTGTGGTCAGGTACAAGACAAACAAATCATCCAACTGGCCAACGATTGGGATAATGGTTGGTATGAGTTGGATCGGACTGAATACGTAGCACACGCCGAATCCAGCGACGACCTTTGCCGGCCACGGAGCCAAGGGATGCTTGACGAGGCTGAATAAGACGCTCACTTGTCGGACCAGAGCGACCAGATCTCTGCCCCACAGAGCGATTTGTTCGTAAAGCAGATTTCTATTCACGGTACTGCCTTGCAGCCTGCCTCTTTAGCGGGCACTCTCTCAAATGCACGTTCTGGTTTGTAGTCAGTCCCTACCAAGTTCTCTCGACTCGGGGCTTTGATAGGTTCTTTGTTCTTAGCGTCATCGAGTCGTCAAACCTCTGTGAACCGTGCCTAGATCAGCCGCGCCGGAAACTGCTTCCGACGCGGCGAGTTGAGCGTTGTGATCAGGCGGCTTTGCTTGTTGTTGTCGAAGGACTGCCCGTTCCTGCGGCAGCCATTTTTTCCAGCGCCTGATCAATGGTGAATGACGCAGCCTTCTGACGCGGTGGAAACTCTTTGAACGTGTTCAGGAACCCCGTCACGATCCCGGTTGCGGCCAGGACAATGAAATCGTGATTGATGAACCAGTCGTAGTAGGTATTCGAAGTGATGTCCGCCCGCTCGAAGGGATCGGTTCTAAGGTTATAGAGCTTGGGGAGCCGTAGCGCGGTGAATGGCTCCGCCCAGATGCGTAACGTCCCTTCGCAGCGCTGCTCCATGAACACCACCTTCCAGTTATCGAAGCGTAAAGCGACAAGGTTCCCATCATCGTCAAAGTAGATGAAGCCTGGACGTGGACTCTTCTTTTCCTTGCCGGTGAGATACGGTAGCAAGTTGTAACCGTCAATGTGGATCTTGAAGGTCTTGTCTCCGGCCTTGTAGCCCTTCTTGCATTTCTCGACAATGTCCGGTTCGCCAGCCATTGCCAGAAATGTCGGTAGCCAGTCGTGGTGCTGAACGATCTCGTTGGAGACTGCGCCCGGGGGGATCTTGCCGGGCCAACGCACCAGCAGCGGCACGCGGAATGCACCTTCCCAATTTGTGTCTTTTTCGCTGCGGAACGGGGTCATGGCTCCGTCGGGCCAGGTGTTCATGTGCGGCCCGTTGTCGGTGCTGTACATGATGAAGGTATCGTCGGCGATTTTCAGTTCGTCAAGCAGATCGAGCACGTCGCCGACATTCTTGTCGTGGTCGATCATGGTGTCGTGGTACGGCGATTGCCATCGTCCCGACTGACCAAGGCTCGACGGCTTGGTGTGGGTGCGTAAGTGCATGTGCGTGGTGTTGAGCCAGCAGAACCACGGTTTGTCGGCTTCCTTCTGCCGCTTGATAAAGTCCTTGGCAGCGGCCACAAACTCGTCGTCGCAGGTCTCCATGCGCTTCTTGTAGAGCGGGCCAGTGTCCTTGATCTTCTGCTTGCCCACGCGCCCATAACGCGGGTCGATCGTGGGATCGTCCTCGTCTGTTGCCCAGCAGTGCAGCACCCCGCGAGGCGAAAACTGCGTGTTGAACTTGGGGAATTCTTTCTTCGACGGCCAGTCCGGAAGCTCGGGCTCCTCTTCACAGTTCAGGTGATAGAGATTGCCGAAGAACTCGTCGAAACCGTGAACCGTTGGCAAATACTCATTGCGGTCACCAAGATGGTTCTTCCCAAATTGGCCAGTGGCATACCCCAGGGGTTTGAGCAACTCCGCAATCGTCGCATCCTCCGGCTTGATGCCGACCGTTGAACCAGGTACACCAACTTTGGTGAGACCAGTGCGAAAGCCGCTCTGCCCAGTAATGAATGAGGCACGGCCTGCGGTACAACTCTGCTCGCCGTAGGAATCGGTGAATAGCATGCCTTCTTTGGCGAGGCGATCAATATTAGTTGTCTGGTAACCCATCATTCCGTGGCTGTAACAACTGAGGTTTTGAATACCTATGTCATCGCCCCATATGACGAGGATGTTCGGCTTCTTAGAAATCTCATCGACTTTTCCTGGCATTGCTTCTCCTTGTTACGAGTTACTCGTTTTCTTCCAGCAGTGACGGAAATTCTCCGAATGCCCGGTTCTATGCGGCTGCATGATGCAGTGCGGCCTTCTCAACCTGTGCCTTGATCGCCTCCATGTTGAAGCTCGCGCCCTTCTGCATCGGTGGAAATTCGATGAAAGTCTCAGCGAACTTGCCCACCACTTGCTGAACGAACACGTAGCGCCAGAACTGGTACAGATACCAGTTGGCGAACTCGAGAGACCCACTAATACCAGTACGCTCGAAGGGATCGAGGCGAATATTGCAGATGAGTGGCCAGTCAACCTTTACCGTACCGCCAAGCCACCCGTTGGGCTGGTCAATGAAACGATACTTATAGTCGCCAATTCGCACCGCGCCGAGCGTGCCTTCGGCGAAGTAGAGGATCTCCTTGCGTTTGGACGGCCCTTTGCCGGTGATGAAGTCGAGCTGGTTGTAACCATCAAGATGGACCTTGTAGTTTCGTTCGCCGAGTTGTTTGCCCTTCTTCAGCTCCTCTGCGATGTTCTGGTTGCCGGCGGCGGCCACAAAGGTTGGGAACCAGTCGAGCCCGGATATGATTCCGTTCTCGACTTTGCCCGCCGGTACATGGCCCGGCCAGCGGAGGATGCACGGCGCGCGGAAACCACCCTCGAGCACCGTTCCCTTACCACCGGCAAAAGGAGTTTGGCCCCCGTCTGGCCAGGTGAAGTTTTCGGCACCGTTATCAGTGGAAAATACCAGGATGGTGTTGTCGTCCAGGCCTGCGGCCTTTAGCTTTTGCATGACGCTGCCAACGACATCGTCGAGCTGCGCCATACCAGCTTCGTATGTGGTCCACCCGTTTTCGGGCGTTCTCAGCTTCTCGTATTGGTCCGAGAGATGGGTGACTACATGCATGCGCGTGGGGTTGAGCCAGATGAAGAACGGCTTACCCTGGCTCTTCGCTTTGTCAATGAAGCTCAATGCATGGTCACGGATCTCGTCATCCACTGTCGTCATCCGGTCGGGGTAGAGTGTCCCGGCATCCTCAATTTTTTGCTTGCCCACCTTGCCCCAACGTGGGTCCACGGTGGGGTCGTCCTTGTCCGTCGCCCAGCAATGGAGCATGTTCCGCGGACCCACTTTGTCCTTGAGCTCCGGAGGATAGCTGTGATGGGCCGGGTCCTCCATAGCGTCCAAGTGGTAGAGATAACCGAAGAACTCGTCGAAGCCATGAACGGTTGGCAAGTACTCGTTGCGATCACCTAAGTGGTTCTTGCCAAACTGCCCAGTGGCGTAGCCCATCGACTTGAGTGCGGTCGCAATCGTGGGCGCTTCCGCCGGCATGCCGACAGTCGCGCCTGCTTGTCCAACAGTCGTCAGGCCAGTGCGAACCGGAATCTCGCCGGTGATGAAGTTAGCGCGTCCCGCCGTGCAACTAGCCTCGGCATAGTAGTCAGTGAAGCGCACTCCTTCAGCGGCCATGCGATCGAGGTTCGGAGTCCGCCCCGCCATAATTCCCTGGTGGTATGCGCTGATGTTGTACCAGCCGATGTCGTCGCCCATGATGAAGAGGATGTTTGGCTTCTTGGTCATTTCTTTTACTTTTTCGGGCATTGCTTTTTCCTCCGATTAGAAATTCTTGTCCAACATTTCCTGCTAAAAAGAAAGCTCGAGTCCAGCGACTGCTCCACGCTGTGTCAAATTCAGTCCAATGCGGTCGGTTTTGGATTTAATGTCAAGGCGTGAGCCCAACTGATATCCCCCTTGCAGGTTCAGGTGCTTGTTCAGCGCCACGCCAATGGTTCCGTAGGAAGAAATAAAATTTCCGTAGCCAAAAAAGTACATGCCTAACACATTGCCGGCGATGAACAATCGTCCGTTGGGAATCAGGTAATAGCGAAAATCGGGACCAGCAACCGGCAATGGTGCGCGAAGGGTTGAGGAGGAGGCTTGAGCGAAGTGTGGCATTCCATTAACCGTCTGTGCGGTGGCCTTCAGACTACCCTTGATGTAGAACAGGTCGAGTTGCATCGCAATCCCAAGATGACCTCTTCTACGTCGAATAATGTCGTACTGATAACCTGGCGTGAAAACGTAAGACTCCAGCCTGCCGGCAACGACCAGCCCGGCGTCATATGTCTGCCCTTGGAAAACCACTGTTCGGTTGAGCGCAACCTCTTTGCTCTGATTTACCGGGAGAACTCCGAGATAGAGATGGTTCTTGCGGGTAAATTTCCACTCCAGCCTGCCAGATCCAGTGTTATAGGAGTTGAAATTCAAATCACGTTGAAGGTCCAAGAGCCCCTGGCTTCCTGTTCCGTGAAAACTTCCTGAAGGCTGTGAATAGAACCAGAAACCGTCAAGACGAAACGTATGCGCATCGAGGTCGGGCTGTTCTTGGGCGCACAAATAACGACTCGATGCAGACAGGATGAACATCAGACAAAGACCCCTGATATTAGGAGTGTGCCAATGCTTCCGATTACAGGTGGATTTGGCAGCCAAGACATCCATTTCCTTCAACTTCACGCCTGTTTGGCGCGTGCTGAAAATGCCATCCCAAGCGCGTTTGCTCTTCGGCGATATTGTCCGAAGCAGGTTTGAAAATAATGTTTCGTTTACAGGCAGTCACCTGTCACAAATGGCAGGAAGGGAACCCACTGTTCATAGCAGGCTGCCCGTTACGGACTGCGAACTTGCCACTCGGCGGTACCTGTTCACGAAACATCTCGTGTCAAAGGCCACATATGCCCATCCGCGACCGCGGAAAACTTGATTGACGTTTCGTGGTCCGTTCCGTGATACACAGGGTGGAATTTGCACTATTCGTGCACGCGCATAACAAGTCGCATTCCCACGTGGCAGGTTGAAGTATCAATCGGCTGCGCCATGCGCGCGGCGGGACGATAGCGCCGGCAATAGTTCGGCGCGCAGAGAAACGAACCGCCTTTGATCACCTTGCGGGGAATTTTGATAGCGGGCATTTGCGGATCGTAACTCTGTTCGCGATGCCCGCCTTTTGCGGTGCTCCCTCCGCAACAGGCCTTTGCGACCGGATGATGGGCAGCATACCAATCTTTCGTCCATTCCCAGACATTCCCAATCATGTCGAAAAGGCCGAACCGGTTGGGTGGAAACTGCCCAACCGGCGCGGTCCCTTCGTATCCATCGCTGACCAGGTTCTGCCAGGGGAATTCTCCTTGCCATGTGTTGGCCATATGGCGACCACCGGGAGTAAACTCTTCGCCCCACGAATATGTTGCGCACTCAAATCCGCCCCGAGCGGCGAATTCCCACTCAGCTTCCGTTGCCAATTCTTTGCCTGCCCATTTTGCGTATGCCTCGGCATCTTCGTAGGCAATGTGCACAACCGGATGCTCGGAGCGATCATCAATCGAGCTATCCGGCCCTTCAGGATGCACCCAGTTCGCGCCGATGACGTATGTCCACCAGTTGTAGTGATTGCGCAAATCCACACGGAATGGAGGCTTTTGGAACACAACTGACGCTGGCCGCAGGAGTTCTGGCTTCGCGCCAGGATAATCCTCGGCCCTGGGCGGTCGCTCGGCCACTGTCGCATAACCTGTCTCTCTTACAAAAGCCGAGAAATTGCGGTTCGTAATTGCGTACTTGTCTATCCAGAATCCTGCAACGGTCGTGAGATGCGCGGGCGCCTCCTCTTGGTAGTGATTGTCCGAGCCCATCAGGAACGACCCGCCCGGAATCCACACCATGTCCTTGTCGGGCACTCTTGAATCACAACTGCCAGCTTCGTTTGCCAATGATTTCTGGAGGCGAGGCATGTGCTTTCTCCGCAGGTTCACAAACACCGATGGTTGAATCAATATGGCCAGCGAGAGCGCACTATGCTGTGGAAGGCCGCTGGCGCCGCACCTGATATCGTTCGCGGTTGGTTTACATTATTTGCCGTTGAGGCGCAGCCAGAACTGGCAAAAGTAACAGAAGCTCAATAATGGAGACTCGAGTTCAAGCGCAATAGACTGGCAGAATTATCAGTGTGCTTGGTGTCGTTTAGCAGATGACTATGATCGAAAGTCGTTGGGGAGGTCCCGCTATGAATCGGGAGGTGCGGTTCGTGCTGACAGTAGCGTTAGCAGCTCTATTTGCCTCTCAGTCCGTGTCGCAGTCATCCGAACATCGCGAGAACGCGAAAGCTCCGTCTGCTGACCAGATATGGAGTTCCCTTCTTGATGGCAACAAGCGCTTCATCAAAGGTAAGCCAGAATCCCGCGACCTCGTCTCGCAGCGGCGCACTCTAGAACAAAATCAACATCCGTTAGTAGCAGTTCTTAGTTGCTCTGACAGCCGGGTCCCGCCGGAGGTAGTTTTCGATCAGGGACTGGGCGACCTCTTCGTGGTTCGTGTAGCCGGCAACAGCGCCGATCCGACAGGCATCGGAAGTCTCGAGTACGCGGTAGAACACCTCGGCACCGTCATGATCGTTGTGCTCGGACATCAGAGCTGTGGAGCCGTTAAGGCCTCTTGCTCTGGCGAGAGAATGCCCACGTCAAACCTTGAAGCGGTGACAGACCCGATCGCTCAGTCATGCAGCGTCGCGAAGCAGGAACATGCAGGTGAGAACCCGGTTGACTTCGCGGTAAAAGATCATGTCCACAGGACTGCACAGGACATCCTTGGTCAAAGCAGCGTTCTTAAACATGCTCATGACGAAGGGAAACTGATTATCGTTGAAGCGTACTATTCGCTCGATTCCGGCGCAGTGACCAGGCTGCGGTGATCGCTTTTATGTGCTGAAAATTGAGCGTTCCCATCCTCCGTTTTGTGAAATCCGGTCTGGCCTGAGCCGCGATTACTGCCTCGCCATCGCGATGCGAACTGCATCTTCTGGTTGAACCAGATGATCAGTGGTTTCGGCGGCCTCGGCGATTGCAAGCTCCACTCCTTTGACTTCGCCATTGAATTCGTTTCCACGCGAACCGTAGTCAGGAGAAACCGGCGAGCCGCTGTCCATGCCGACATCACAGCCGTCGTCAGCTGAAAAGACCATCGCCTGCGTCATCGGGATTTCTCCTTCCCCGACCCTTTTCCCGTCAACGTACAAGCTGACCTTGCCGCCCTTGCCCAATCCGCCGCCTGCATAGGCGAACTCCATGCGAACCTGATGCTGGCCCGAGGGCAATGGGCGCGCGGACTCGACATAGAACTGTTGAACGCCGCCCAGGTTGTAGCAGTATTTGAGCTTGTCCGCTTTGGCGTACAGGCTCCATCCGCCAATGTTGGCGCCCTGCGCGACGATCACTCCCTCGGCACCGGACTTTGGCACCACGATTTCGGCGGTGACCGCGTGAGACTTGTTCTTAATGCTGAGAACGCAATTCTCTCCCAAGCGGCCCATACCGCGGAAAAGGATTTGCGTCTTGCCTTTGATCAACACCGGCCTGCCCGCGAGGTCCGAGTTGAGTTTTTTAGCTGTGTCGTCATCGAGAGGTAAAACGTTGTACCTTGCTGCTTCGATCAGGAATAGGCGCTGCAGTTCGTGAAGTTTCTCCGGCATCTGCTTGGATAAGTCGTTCGCCTGGCTCCAGTCCTTTTCTGTGTTGTAGAGTTCCCAGACGTCATCGTCGAAGGCAGGTGGTTTCCGCCCGACAAGTATCCACGGAATTCCGTGCCGCGTCACCGCCGTCCAACCCTTATGGTAGATGCCACGATTGCCGAGCACCTCAAAGTATTGCGTCTGATGTCGCTCCCCGGCTTTCGCGTCATTGAACGAATACATCATGCTCACGCCTTCGATGGGATGTTGCTGCACGCCGTTCACGAATGACGGCTGAGGAAGGCCAGCGGCTTCGAGAACCGTAGGCGCGACGTCGATAACATGATGGAACTGCGATCGCACCTCGCCCCGCGCCCCGATCCCTTTTGGCCAGTGAACGACGGTTCCGTTGCGGGTCCCACCCCAGTGCGATGCGATTTGCTTGGTCCACTGGTAAGGCGTATCCAGCGCGTGCGCCCAGCCCACAGCGTAGTGCGGGTATGATTCGGGCCCACCCCACTTATCTACTCGAGCCATGAGGAATTCGGGTGACTCAATGCTCTCCAGACCGTTGAACGGGAGCATCTCGTTGTAAGTGCCGTTCAACGTACCCTCGGCGGATGCTCCATTGTCCCCGATGATGTAAAACACCAGTGTGTCATCGAGGATGCTCAGTTTCTTCAGCGCTTCAAACAGTCGCCCGATGTGATGGTCGGTATATTCCAGGAAGCCCGCGTACACCTCCATCTGCCGGCGCAAAACAGGTTTCAGCGCATCGGGCATATCGTCCCATGCAGGGATCTCCTTGTGACGCGGGGTGAGCTTGCAGTCCGGGGGGATCACGCCCAGCTTCTTCTGGCGGGTGAATATCGCTTCGCGCAGCTTGTCCCACCCCTGGTCAAATTTGCCTTTGTACTTGTCCGCCCATTCTTTTGGAACATGGTGAGGCGCATGTGTAGCTCCTGGTGCGAAGTAGACAAAGAATGGTTTGTCAGGCGTTAAAGCCTTTTGCTGCCCAATCCACGCAAGGGCCTTATCGGTCATGTCTTCCATCAGGTGATAACCCTCTTCCGGCGTTTTCTTTGGATCCACTGGAATGGTGCCTTCGTAGAGCGACGGATACCACTGGTTCGCCTCGCCGCCGATGAAGCCATAGAAATATTCGAAGCCCCCGCCGCCTGTCGGCCATTGATTGAACGGCCCCACAGGGCTTGTCTGCCACACCGGCACTTCATGACATTTACCAAATTGCGCGGTGGAATAACCGTTGAGCTTGAGTGTTAGGGCCAGCGGCGAAATACTATTCGGCAGCACTGAGTCGTAGCCCGGCGCAGCGGTGGCGATCTCGGTGATGCCCCCCATGTGGCAAGAATGGTGATTGCGTCCGGTCAAGAGCGCCTGCCGGGTGGCCGAACATATTGCTGCGGTGTGGAATCGGTTATATCTCAGGCCATCTGCAGCGAGCTGCTCCGCACTCGGAGTCTGGCATGGACCTCCGAATACGCTGGAAGCACCAAAGCCGACGTCATCGATAAGAATGATTAACACATTCGGCGCACCCTCAGGCGGCCGAATGTCCCTGATCGGTGGATATTTCGTATCTGGATCTTTAGCGTCATAAGTTGTAACCCCGATATGTATCTGGTCTGGAATGGGAAGAGTGCTTCTCGATAGCTTAGCGCTATGATCTGACATGATGGCTCCTTCAATCAAACAATCTCATGCACACCTGTAGAAGGTCTTTCGAGCTAGCTCTATCTGCAACTAGTACTTTTACCAGCGGGTAGCTTGCCAAGCGATAAGAACCATATAGAACTATTGCGCCGACTCCTGTCACTCTTCGCAGTGTGCCTTATGTGACGGCACAAACATGATTGGTGAATGAGTTCGTCGCGAAGAGCAATATCACTGGTGATGGTGTGCGGGCTGAGCGTGGCGGTTGTGAATGGCCAGACCCAACCAGCGCAAGGCGGGCAAAGTCAATCGCAAATTCCCCCCGCCGCAACTACAGCGGCTTCAACCTCCGATGATAAAGGCTGGCATGCGGACTTGAGCCCGTACCTATGGTTTGCCGGGACGCATGGAACAGTGGGTGCGCTGGGCCGCGATGCCAGCGTTCGTGCTAGCGCATCAGATCTGCTGTCGCATTTCAACTTTGGGATACTTGGTGCCGCAGAAATTCGCCACAATCGTTTCCTGCTCACGGGTGACCTGATGTGGATACGGCTTTCGGACAGCAAAGCATTGCCATTTCCCGGCTTGAGCGCAACTTCGGCGGATGTGCGCGTCGGTCAGTTGGTCTGGACTTCAAAAATTGGGTACCGGTTGATTGATAGTAAGAGGTTCAAAGCCGACGCTAATGTTGGCGCCCGCTACTGGCATTTGGGGCAAAAGCTTAACTTCAATCCTTCGATTCTCGGCCTGAGTATAAGCCCTTCGCAAAGCTGGGCTGACATCGTGGTTGGCGGCCGGGTACAACTCCCACTTGGACCAAAGTTGTCCGTCACTACACTTGGTGACGTGGGAGGCTGGAACGCAACATCGAAGCTGGACTACCAATTCGCCGCACTTCTCGGTTACAAAGTCTGCTCCAAGTGGACATTGCTTGCAGGCTACCGCTACCTGTTTGTCGATTACCGAAACGGGGGTGGCCTTTACAACATGGTGACGTCTGGTGCCGTTTTAGGTGCGACTTACTCTTTCAAATGATGGGCGGCTCTCAAAAATGGTAGCCGTACTTGAACAGAAGAGCGTAGGTGTGTACTCATCGAGCCGTCGGGAGGTGCTCCTGGCAAACTGCCGAAGCGGTGCCTAATTCTTTGGAACACCCCAGCACATGGGTAGCAACATTTCGGCAATCTGGCCAGTCACAAAAATATTCAGTGAGTCTCTCTTCATGGCCATCCGGAGCCTTGAATCCTGTCCTGATTACTATTTGGGGCATGACCCTTTCCTCCAACATACCCTGCTTGATCTTACAGGTGTGCCGGTCTTGCGCAACATGATTCCCTTCATCAACTTTATAGGGCCGCGGTCTGCGGCTAGCGAGAATGCAGCCTCATCAGGACCGCAGAAGTCCATGATTTCTGACTGTCGTCGCCATCCTGCAGGCAGCCATGTCAACCCCGTTATCAATTCAGCGATCGTTGTGCTCCGTTTTGTGCATTTGCGGTGCTCTTCTCCGTTGCGCCAGGCGGCCCCCAGCTTCACTGACAGGACTAACAGTTGCTGAATCGCGGACGCTCACTATCCTCACAGGTGGAGTGGTCAACGAAAAGCGCACCGAGCGGGTGGACATTCTAGAAGATGACTTAATCACACCGCACAGGGCCGGGAACTCGAAGCCACGCAACGCTGGTCGGGGGGCAAAAGCAGGTTCCGAACGAGATCACACGTAATCGAGTAACCAATGACGAACACTGGACAGCTTGGCAGGCAATGGCGATCTCCACCGGAGGGATGCTTCAAGCCTTAACAAGGAAAATACCTTGCCATTGTCGTAGCGATACAACATGCGTAAACGACGCTGAAGATGTCTGCTAGAAGGAAAAACAGGTTATATGAGGCGCTATTGGATTGCAGTTGTGCTGACACTCAGCGTGGCAGGAAATATCGGCTGCGCAAAGAAGAGCTACGTTCGCAAGCAGGTAGAGCCGATCATCGAGAAGGTCAACCATCTCGATGATGAAACTGCCAAGAACACTCACGAGATTAAAGATGCCGATGCGCGTTATGAGCAGGGCATGCAAGCATTGATGACCAGAACCGACCAAACTGCGAGCCAGGCGGATACAGCAGAGCAGCAAGCTACAAAGGCACAGCAGGCTGCCGACAATGCTTCCCATAAGGTGACCGAGTTGTCTGGTATGGTTTCCAATCGTGAGAATTACAGAGTTGTGAACCAGGTTTCGGTGCATTTTCCGTTAGACCAGGACACGTTGACCAGTGAAGCGGAAAAAACTCTTGATCAGCTTGCTCCTCAGCTCTCAAACACGCGCAATTACATCATTACAGTTGAAGGCGGCACCGACTCGGCCGGCGACAAAGAATACAATTACGATCTCAGCCACCGTCGCGCCGATATGGTTAAAATCTATCTGTCTGCCAAGTGCAATGTGCCAGCATTCAAAATTCATGTTGTGGGTCTAGGGAACGATAAGCCTGTTGCGCCAAACAATACGGCGTCCGGGCGTGCGCAGAACCGGCGTGCGGATGTGCAAATGCTCTCTGTTGGGGGCGAAACGGCGCCTTAGCCTGGCCACTCCGCTAAGTACCGCCTCTCGCTGAAGAGAGTGCCCGACGGTTTGGCATGCACAGCTACCGATCTGCGAGCCGAAAAATGCGCATAGACGAATTGATGAAACCAGACCTATTGAGTGAAGTGGTGCTGACCTTGATCGGCGCGGCTATGGTCGTCTTCCTGGTCTCGACGCTGTGGATGACGGTGCTTGGTCACTGAAACTTCAATTGCATTTGTACTCGATTGGCCCTGCAAACCAATGACGCCGCATAGCCGATGAGAGATAAGGGGCGTTGTGTCGATTGAGGCCACTGGCGCAGTTTGGGGCCAGGGCCGGCGATCTTACGGACAGCCGCGCGATCAGACGGCGGCGCGGAATGCCGGAAACACGCATAGCACGCTTACCTCTCGGCCGAATAGTACCCTCTCTTGTAATAGGCTTGCAGTGGTCGTTCAGTTGGCGAAGTTACCTTTACTTTTATCCCGCGCCACTTGCCATCACCAACTGCCGGACGGTAGCCCAAAATGTATTGATTGCGGATTTCGCGGCTGATTACGGCTGCGGCTTGTGGAAGCTTGGCTCGGTCCTGAACAGTAATGGTGCGGCCGCCAGTTCTATCAGTGATTTCGCTCAGCCACTTCTTGCCGAGCTTTTCCTCGAGGCTATTGAATAGGAGGGTCTCGAAAAGGCCTATTGCATAAATCTGTGTATCCGATTCCTCAATCAACTTTTTTGTCTCTCGAAGCGTATAGCGGCTGGTGTTGTCGCCTCCATCGGAAATGATAACAATGGCTTTGCGTTGGTAGCGGGTAGAACGCAAATACGACTCAGCCAGACAGATGGCGTCCAGCAACGCCGTGGTTCCACTAGGCTGTATCGAGGTCAGCTTCTCTTCCACTTCTTCGGTGGATTGTGTGGGGCCCACGAGGAACCGCGGTCGATTCGAGAAAGCAATCGCGAAGTACTCATCTTCAGGATTCGCATTTTGGAAGAATTCGTGGATCGCAGCCCGTTCCGTTTCGATCTTGTCGGTCATGCTCCTACTCACATCGAAGAGCACCGCAATTGAGATCGGCCCATCATCTGCCATGAAGTAACGGATTTCCTGGGCTTTGTCGGCCTCATACAGCGCAAAGTCGCGCTTTGTCAGATTGACGACGGGGCGATTCATGGCGTCCGTAACAGCCACCGGCACTAAGACCAAATCCACGTCAACGCGAATGGGCCTTATGTGGGCCTGAGGAGCAGAGTCGTTCGTTTTTGGGAGGTCAGTCGTTGGCCCCTGCTGATCCTGGCCAGCTCTGGGCACGATATGCACATCTTCTGCGGACTGTGACTGCGCAGCAGCACTCGAAAGGATGAAGGTAACGCAGAGACAGGTGAGAACCAAACGCAGCTTTCCCAAGGGGACGACGTTGTTGTGTGTCATGAGGAGGGTGACTCCACTGAATGCAGTGAGTATTATCCAGAGCAGGAGTCCCGTCAATCAAATTGTGCGGGTAAAGAGGCTGGTCAAATCACTAAGAAGAGGCTAAACATCAGGTGCCCCGAGCGAAGGGACTCGGAACGGGCAGTGTGAGTTCATGGACTCCTCTAGGCAAACGCGCAAGGTTCCCTCACACATGGAATTTCCATCTGCTCGCTGAGGAGATGGATTCTTTCGAATCAGGAAAGGGATCGCTCGCTCGGAGCACAAATCCGAATCTTTCGACAGTGCGAGAGAACGGGCGCCGGGACAATCCTGCAGAACTTCGTCGTTACCTGCATGGCCATCCCGACTCCCTCCCCTGGTGTCTACATTCCTAAACCAGTCTTGCGACTCTGAGCCCGAGTCCGGCAACAAGGGCCAGTGCACCTATAAGCCCCATAAGAGGAAGTAGACTTCCGGTCTTAGGCAGTTCCGGCTGCTGTGCCGGGGCAGGCGTAGGGGTGGGGGGCGCGCTAACCACAGCAATCAAGATCGGCTGATCCGGCTCTGGCGGAGGTGGCGGAGGTGGCATCGTGCCCGTCACCTGCCTCTCATGTTCAACTACCGATTGCGGTTCCTCAACAACTTTGGTAGCTGAGATTTTCATCCCTTTCCTCAGTCCCCAGGCATCTTTCTGCTCCCCATTCACCATAAATTTTTGATCTTTAGGAATATTGAACTTCTGAGTAGTGTTATTCTCGAGTCGCAGAATTACAGAATTCGGAGGGCTGACCTGCCACACGGTGCCCGTCACCGTCTGGACCGTAGTAACGGTCTTCGGGGTTGTTGTAGTGGTTATGGTTCGCTCCAGTTTCATTCCCGGTTTCAGGTCATGAATGCCCAATTGCTTGCCGTCCACCATGACCTTTGCACTCTCCGGTACGTTGTTGAAGTGCTGGAGCGATCCATCTGCCATCTTGACGAGGAGGTTGTTTCCATCGACCCTTACCACTTCTCCGCGCTCCACCTGCACTTCGGTCGTTGGCTGCCCACTCGAACTGCTGGTTTGTGTTTTTACTTGTGCTTGAATGCCAACGGCGAATGCCAAACAAACAGACATCACCGTTAAGTTGAATGCGCTTTTCCTTTCGACTGAATTCATTTCTGCATTCTCCTAATTGAATTGAATCTTCTCACTGCCAATTCCTTTTGCGACGGTTCGTCGTGTTGAGCGCGGCGAACGAATAATTGACGCATGTAGAACGTAACGTTGCGGTGCGCTTCCCACGAAGTAAAACGGATAACAGGTCACCAGGGTCAACGACCGCGCGCCCCCTTGGCGCAGCACGCTGACGTCATCCGGATTTACGATCCGAATATCGTCCACCACGTAAGTGTCCGTCCGGCCCCGAGTCACTAAGTCCATCGTGTCGCCCATCTTCAAATCTTTAAGCCCGCGAAAGAAGCCGTCCCGATGACCAGCGATACCGACGTTGCCGAAATCTTCGGGTCGCGCCGTGCCCCTGATCCAGCCTGCACCGCGGTTCAGCGTGAGATCATCGGTTCCTTCCAGCACGGGGACCTCTAGTTTGATCTTTTGAACCCGCAGCACTGCCAGCGCAGGCTGGAAATGCCGAGCCAGAGTTCTTTTGTAGGCATCTATCCGCGGCGCCGACCACAGACTCAAGTTCACGCCGAGAGAGTCCGGTTTGCGCTCTGGCTTTTCAGAGGTCAATGATGTTGTCGAGGCTTCGAAGCGCTGCACTGCTATTCGAGCCAGTACGGTGCTCTGGATATGGGCAACCGCGTAGAAAGTCAAGAGACTGGCCCCCAATACCAACAACCCGCTTTCCATGGTTGCTCGCGTTTGCACAACGCTCCTCTCGCCGATCGGCAGATGTGTGCCCTCCGATTGGAGAGGCACTGTCGAAACTCACCTCCGAGGCTTTTACGAACTACAGCAATTCAGCTCGGCGATAGGCTTCCTGAAATGACAGTTACACACGTATCGCAAAGCTGAGACTGTCAAAACTGACATGATGCGAACACTATCTGTGTAGTAGTGGCAGGATTCAGGTCAATCGTGCGAGAACGCGTTTTGCGCTGCTTTGGAAGGGGAATGCCCAGAGGGGAGAGGGGAAAGGACAAGAAATAAGACGCACGAGGCTGAAGCATTCAATCAATTGCACCCAATATCGCTGCTGATGACACGCGAGATTACTCAGTGAGCATCGCACTGATTGTCTCGAGGCCATCCATTCATCGTAAACCCGTTGGGTCATTTGCCTGGGTCGTGAGATATCTTATTCTTGCCTTCTCCACAATGCTTTCTGGAATTCGGATGCGCGTTACGTAACCTGATTCCACTTGCAGGGCGTCCACAAACACCGCGCTTTCGCCGACGCTGACCGGGTCGGATAGCAAATCAAATACCTCGCCGTAGAGCCTGACCCGATTCTTTCGGGCATAGCCCAGACGTCTTAGCATTTCACAGCGAATGTCCGGTTTGTGTCGCCCGCAAGACTCGGGCTCTTCTTCGAACGGCAGACGGTCATCAAATTGGGTGCTCCGCATGCTGGGATCCTGCATTCAGCGGCGTGTTGTTTTCTCTCAAAGCCTCTAACAGTTGTGAGCAGGTACAGAACTGTCAAAAGTGACAGTCAAGGAGGCTTCCCGTCGTAGTTGTATCCAAATAAAACGTCTCATTGCTCTCAAGCAATGACCGTGATCGAGTTCATGTGTAAGTTGAGATTGTTCGCGGCCAACTCCTCACAGCAGAGCTGCAGAATAATGCTGCTACCAGGTTGAGCCGGGTCGCCTTCCCGAGTTCAATGGACGATGGCATCGAATCCGTGCGGTTGCGGCTGGAACAGGTACTCTCCGATCTAGACCGGATGGAAGCCAACGATATGCATTTTGACGAGAGGCTGCTTGCGGAAATGCGTTCCCTGGTCAGATATTTTCGCGAGCAAGGATTCTCAATCCATCTAGTACGTGAGGGACGATCCTTGAGCGTGCGAATTGAGAAAAAGCGCTGGTAAGTGCCCCCATCAGACTTGAAAGCTGTTGTGATCGGGCATTTATTTCGATTGAGAACTAAGGACCGAAGCAAGCGTGAGAAAAAAATGAAGGGGCGACACCGGCTTCGTGACTGTCACATCTGTCAGTAGCCTGGCATTCACGCCACGCAAGAAGATAATTCAGGCCTCGGATACGGAAACCGCTTACGGCCCAAATTTGTCACCAGTTCCAGCTAGTAGGAAGCATTCCGCGATTTGAAATCAAAATTTCTAGACGGACTAACAGGACCAGAACTCAAGTCAGTGCTGGCTACTTCCGAACAGCGCCACTATTCCACTAACTCGGTGATCACAAACGCAGGGGACCCCGCCGACTATTTCTTTTTGCTCAAGAAAGGCCGTGCCAGGTATTTCTCTATCACAGCAGAGGGACAAAAGGTTCTGCTTCTGTGGTTCTCGCCCGGCGAGGTATTTGGGCTCTATACACTCATAGCTGAACCATCGAATTATCTTGTAAGCACGGAAATGGTTGAGGATGGGTCCGTGCTGGCTTGGTCCCGCAGCAAAATACTTGACATTCTCGCGCGCTATCCGAAATTGCAGCATAATGCGTTGTCCATTGCCGGGGACTACTTGTCCTGGTTTGAAGCTTCCCATTTGGCGCTGATCAGCTACACTGCTCGACAAAGACTTGCGCGGGTACTGACCAGTCTTGCGCATGGCATCGGACACGAAGTCTCGGGCGGCACTGAACTCGGTATCACAAATGAGGAGCTAGCCAACACCGCCAACGTCTCCCTTTTTACCGCAAGCCGAATTTTGAGCGAGTGGCAGCGCAATGGGGCGGTAACCAAGAAACGGGGCAGTATAGTGCTGCGTGCGCCACAGAGTCTTTCTTAATGTGATGCTCTATCTCGAAGTGAAACCCGCCGCTTTCGGTGAACGAGAGCTCTTTTTGCGCTTGTTCGTGATCGCCCGCCCGAGATCGGGAAGAAACTCTTTCACCACACCGAATCCAATATTGCTTGCCATGGTGATACCAAAGCTGACGGCGCCATCCCCGGCTGAGTGCTGGCTGGAAGGCTGCCAATAGCGCGATAAGAACGCACCAGCTGCAACCCCGCCAACTTGGGAAAATGACAGGTGCAGGCTGCCATCATCGTGCCGGGCCAGGATGCCGCTGGCGGCAGCATACCCAGTTCGAGGCCAGATTCCCTTCTTGCCGGAATTGAAATAGCGATTGTCTTCGTGTAAAGCGCTACCTAATCCAAACGTCACTGTGCGCTGAATTGAGTACTGGCCGAGGATGTTGGCAAATCTCTTGCCGTACCCGGATGCGCCCTGTTCCCACTCTGATGGTTTGTCTTTCCATTGATCGATTCCCGCGGAAAAGCCAGCCTTCAGATAACCCAACGGATTCACCATTGTCTTTATGAAGAGTTGGGTTCGCTCCTTCTGCGTTAGGGGCTGGAAGTCGCTAGCCTTCGTCGTCCCTGCCATGTTCAAGTAATTGAACAGATGTCCAATACTCTTGCTGACCACGCTGGAATCCGGCTCAGGGTTGGCTGGATTCGGGGGTTGTGCAGCTCCGAGTGGGGCCAGTGTCATGCTTACAAGACCTAACGCGCCGAAGATTATTTTGTCGACAAACAAAGCGTTGGAGACATAGCAAAGCGGAAGTTACGAACGAAACGAACAGGTTCGGTGCCATTTGCGTTCCGGCGCCGCATCTCCCCGTTTCTAAATTCGACCCTCGTGGCTGTTCGAGTTCTCTTTGTACCAGGAAGTGTTCGCCACGAGGGCCGTCTCTGACGGTGGACCGCTCACCGGTCGCTGATCCGATGAGCTAGTTCAGTCTGCAACACACGTCCAAGTTTTGAAACTGTCGTTTATGACAGATCTTCTTTCGTGATGAGCATGTGCGCTTAATGCAGTCCAGAGCCGTTGTTGTGTGCCGGCTAAATTCGCGGCATTGTGAATCCGAAAACTGTCACTTTTGACGATTGGCGGAATTGTGCGATGGCGTACTCTCTCTGGAAGCGCTGAAAGCTTAGGCCCTCATTCCTGGTTCTCAGCTCACGCGCTATCAACCTTACGTGACCGACTTTTTTCTCCGGCATGCGAAAAGATTCAGCGAAGTCGCAAACATTCGAATACTTGGGGGTTAATCTTGTCCACGCGAGATGATAAAGATAGCCCGAGAGTCACGCTCCTTTGCATCGACGACGACAAATGTTGGTTGCAATACGAAAAAATATTTCTTGAGAGTTTCGGGTATGCCGTCGAGACCGCATGCAGTGGCCGCGAAGCGCTGGAACTCGCGGAGTTTCATCGCTTTGATGTTGCAATCGTGGACTACTGCATGCCCGAGATGAACGGACAAGAATTCGCCGTCGCTATGCGGCGACGTTGGCCGCGAACACCGATCGTCATGCTCTCCGGCATGCTGGATGTTCCTGATGAAGTTTTTCAGGTAGTCGACGCCTTTGTAGGGAAGGAGTGTTTTGCAAAAGGTTTACTGCCAGCTATCACGCTCTTAAAAGAGGAGCACTCGGTCACAGCGGGTATCCACGAAACCGGCAATTGAGACAAATTAGCATTTGCGCCCCAATGGGTTTGATAGCCAGGCAGGGGAAAGGAACTTAAAACGGGGCCGAGAGCCTCACAACTCCGGGTAATGGTCAAGTGAGTGTATGGTGATTATCTCTTCAGGGCAAGAACCGTGACCCTTGCCTGGCGTTGTAGGGGTGCCTAGGGAGATCGTATCCCCCGGAGTGGTTCAAGTAATAGTCCAAGAAAACAGGTGGAAGCAAACAGAGTTGGAGCGGCCAGCGGGGTTGGAGTTGCTCGACGATCTGCCAAGGGCTGAGGTTTTGTTTATGAGAGTTGGGACGGACCAGGTTGAAGTAGAGCTGGTAGGTAAAGGCTTTGGCGAGGAAGTCGCCCCGACTGTGGAACGATTCCAGGTCAAAGAACTCATCTTCGACGAGGCGGTGAACGGTTTCCACATCGCTCTGGAAGGTGTGAGCGGCGGGAGGGATGCGAACGTGCTGGCTGTCGCCTAAAGCGGTGGGGAATCCGGTGGGGTGACCGCGACGATCGTGGCCACCGATGAACTCGGAGCCGTTGTCGGTCTGCCAGACCAGATCGCGCAGAGAGATGCCGCAACGATCGAGGTGCTGCTGGATACGGGCGGCAAAGATGGAACTGGCAGCCGCAGAACGGCGCTCGGCAAAAGCCCAGAACAGCAGGCCGCTGCGCACTTCGCGGGCGGTGTATTCGACGGCCGGCAGATCGAAAGCCTGGGCCTGCGGCCAGTAGCGGGGAATATCGTCGAGATCCTTGGTGTCGGCGGAGATCTGCTGAAAGACGCGCCAGGTGGCTTTGATGTGGGCGAGGTCTTGTTTGCGCTGATACTTGCGCGGTCGTTTTTTGAGCAGGCCATGATGGCGCCAGATGCGTTCCAAGGCACGATGACTGAGAGGAAGGTCGAACTCCCGAATAAGACGACGAGCTCCGAAGGTGAACAGCTGCTGGCGGAGTGCGACGACCTGCTGTTCGATGTCGGCGGGAGTCTTGCCGGGCTGGCGATGAGGGGCGCGAGAAACTTCGATGAGGCCGCGCGGTCCTTGCTGCTGATAACGGCGCAGCCACTTGCGCACAGTGGGAACGGTGGTTTGAAACAAGCGGGCGGTGGGTTTGATGCCGCGTTGTCGAGCCGACTGCACCAAACGCAAGCGATGATTGTAGGCGTCTCTCATCTCGCGAATCAGGACGAAGTAGGCGGTGGACACAGCGGATTGTAGTCCCGGTCGCTGGCCTCCCGGCTTTTGCGGAGCCGTCCGGCCAGCTCCCTAACGCGTTTCTCGCTCAAGCATTTTAACTTCGCTAGGGGGATACGATGTGAGTAGGCTCTACCACTTGCCTGGCGTTGTTGACAATTACGTGCAATCTGGAACATCATTCTGCTCAAGGTCTTGCGCGGGGGCCCACAAGACGTTTGGAGGCCACAAGTGTCTTGTAGATCGTGTCATTCAACGAATCAAAGCAGGTTCCCGGCGGAAATCGTGGTCCACTTTCCTGGCATGAAAGACTTGCATCGGTCACAAACGTGGATGTTTCCCTCTTTGCTGGTATGTTCCCATTGTGGTTTCACGGAGTTCGTAATCGGCAAAGAGGAACTGGAACAGCTCAGAGATGCCGAGTTGTATGATGAGGAAAGTGGTCGAGCATACGGAACCTAGTGATCACGTTTGTTACGCAGCGCCTGCTCAATAGCGGGCAGAAGCTCACTCGAGGCTTTGGCTTTAAGCACATATCCCTGCGCCCCACCTGTTAACGCTGCCTGTACCATCTCTTCGTCGCTGTTTTGAGTTACGAAGATGATGGCTGCATCGGGAGCGACTTGGCGGATGCGGCTAGCAGCTTCCAATCCGTCAAGATTGGGAAGGCCGATATCCAGCAAGATCAGATCCGGTTTCAACTCCTTCGCTTCCTGAACTGCTTCCAATCCATCAGCCACTTCTGCGATGACACGCAGCTCGGGGCGTGTTTCGAGGATGGAACGGATTTGCTGTCGCCACTGCTCGAAATCGTCCACCACCATAATGCGGATTAAGGGCGTAGCCAAACAGCCTCCACGAAATTTCTACGCTAATAGACTTCCCACTCTGCGAAAAGTCGCTCAAATACCTAAACCTGAGGTACATTCTGGTTTGTTCTGAGGTGTGAGCCTCGGTCGCATCCGCGCGGGTCACGTTGTGAACACAGTAGAGATCACAGAAAGCGCGTGGTCAATGGTACTTTCCCCGATGCGACGGTAGGGTTTTCTCCGTAGGTGTTTTCCCTTACTATCCACAGTTTGGCCGCCAGAGCCTGTTTCAGACCCTACCGAAGTAGCTGTGCGTTCAAAGTGCGACGCTCAGCGCGGGATTCATGGTTGGAAATTGCTGATCGATTCGATAACGACTCAGTACAGCTCTGGACAATTGGGTTTTATCTGCATATTATTTTAGCCGTCTCGGGAGGGCGAAGTCTTCAAGACCTTGAATCTGATCGTGAATCGTCCCATTAAGCAACCAAGATACGCCTCCTGGAGAAACCTGCATCCACTGGGACGGTGGGAAAGTTTGCAGAGCTGACGAGTGCAGTTAATTCCCTCCATCTTTACGTTCCCCAAGGGAGTGGCACAAGCTGCCGAGAAGCCGAACCGTACGCGCCATCAGGTCGGAAACTACGTCGTCCAACTCACGATTGTTTTTCTCGCGTATGGTTTGGCGGGCAAACTCGGCCAAGCTACCGCCAATATCAGGAGCAGCAATCTTGGGCCGGTATGGCCGGCTTTCGGCGTGGCCCTCGCAGCGGTTTTGCTTTGTGGATATCGGATATGGGTCGGAATTGCAGCTGCCGCTTTCCTGGTCGCGTACTCGAGTCCAGTTCCTCACATCGCCGCAGCGGGTCAAGCAGCGGGGAGCACACTTGCAGCATTGACCGGCGCCTACTTTCTCCGCCGCATCGCAAAGTTCGACCTTTCACTATCGCGCTTGCGTGATGCAATTGGCCTGATCGCTCTCGGCGCGTTTGGCAGCGCCGTCGTGAGTGCGTCAATCGGGGTTTCCGTTTTATACGCAGCTCATGTGCAAGCGTATTCCGGACTTGGTTCAGCTTGGCTGATATATTGGTTTGGGGACGCCACGGGGGTACTGCTGGTAACGCCGCTGGTGTTGGCTTTTCCCGCTCTCCTCAGAAATCGCGCTCGCGGTCACATCGCAGAATTCGCCGCTCTGCTACTGTTACTTGCCGCAGCGTGCTTCATGATCTGTGGAAACCTGGCGGTTATCCCAGTTAGGCTGGACGTCCTGGCTTTCGCGGTCCTTCCATTCGTAATGTGGGCAGCCATCCGTTTTGGAGTAATCGGATCCGCACTCTCAACCTTTCTTGTCGCCACCATAGCTACGGTCGAAACTGCGTTTGGCTCCGGGCCATTCGCCCAGAACACGGCATTCATCAACGCCGTCTTGCTGGATGTGTTTTTCGCGGTGCTCGCGGTGTCAGGTCTGACGTTGGCGGCCGAAATCGCCGAACGCGAACAAGTTGAGATGGAGCGAGAGAAGCTTGTGCGTGAACAATCGGCGACGGAAGCACGTCGCGAAAGCGAGGAGAAACTTCGATTGATCCTCGACTCCACCGCCGAAGCCATATATGGAATTGATCTCGAAGGCCGCTGCACATTCTGCAATCTCGCCTGCCTCCGCACTGTGGGGTATGAAAGCGCTGACGAGCTGCTCGGCAAGAACATGCATTATATGATTCATCACACCCGTGCGGACGGGACACCGTTCCCAGTGGAAGAATGCAGAATTCTCCGGGCATCCCAAAACGGAGAAGGCGTGCATGTGGACAACGAGGTGTTGTGGAAGGCAAATGGAACAAGTTTTCCATCCGAATATTGGTCCTACCCCCAAAAAAGAGGGGGAGAGCTTGTCGGTGCAGTGATCGCATTTATCGATATCACGCAGCGCAAAGCAGCTGAAGAGGTACTTTCCAGCGTGAGCCGGAGGTTGATTGAGGCCCAGGAGCAGGAACGATTTCGGATCGCCAGAGAACTGCACGACGATACCAGCCAACGCCTAGCGTTGTTGGCCGCCGCGATCGACCAGATCAAGAACCAGCTTCCGCCGCATACGGGTGCACTCCTGGCCGAACTACAGAAACAGACCTCCGATATTGCGACGGATATACATTTGTTGTCGCACAAGCTGCACCCATCAAAGCTTGAGTATCTTGGTTTGGTTGCGGCCGCTAAAGGCTTCTGTAGAGAGTTCAGCGAGCAGCAGAAATCGGAAGTTGACTTCGGAACCCACGATGTGCTCGGCACTTTACCGCGAGATATTTCACTTTGTCTCTTCCGAGTCCTGCAAGAAGCGCTTCACAATTCGGTGAAACATAGTGGCGTGCGTCACTTCGAGGTTCGATTGTGGGGAACCTCTACTGAGATTCATCTTACGGTGAGTGATTCCGGCTCGGGCTTTGACACTGAAATGGCAAAGCAGACCGGAGGTCTTGGGCTCACGAGCATGGAAGAACGTTTGAAGGCCCTGAACGGTAGCCTTTCAATCCAATCGGAACCGAACCGTGGCACCACGGTCCACGCTCGGCTCCCCCTTCCCTTGGAAAGTAACTCCCTGAAGGCAACGGCGTAGAGCAGATGCTTTGGTCGACTGGTCCTTCACACTTGCATAATCACATTTCTTACCTTCTGCCTCGTTTCGTCGAGATACACCCCTAGCAAGCTTTGCAAGCGCCCCATTACAGCCAGTCTGGCAAAGTTGACAGTGGTTTACGCCCGCCTTCCGCGCGATATGTATGTAAGCGGCGGAAACTCACAGCTACCAGATCAGCAGCGCACTACTCAACCGGACGTTCAGAGGGATTCAATATGAGAAGAAGACTCAGTGTTTTAATGCTTGTGGCGTTGTTCGTGCCCCTTGCCTTTGCTCAAAAGGATGAGAAAGAAGAAAAGGCTGGTGGCGCGGAGAGAGCGCGCGTGAAGGAATCGGGCGAGGTACTCAAGCAGATTCTCGACGCACCCGATAAGGGCATCCCGAAAAGTGTTTTAGACGGTTCGAAGTGCGTCATCGTGCTGCCATCGGTTAAGAAGATGGCTGTCGGAATTGGTGGGAGCTATGGTCGCGGGGTAATGACCTGCCGCACGGGCACCGACTACAAAGGTCCCTGGAGTGCACCAATCATGATGGCGTCCAGTGGTGGAAGCATCGGGTTCCAGATTGGCGGGCAAGCCACTGACTTCGTAATTATCGTGATGAATGATGGGGGGGCAAAAACCCTGTTGAACAACAAAGTAAAACTGGGCGCTGACGCTAGTGTTGCCGCGGGTCCGGTTGGACGCACCGCCGAGGCATCGACCAATGCGCGTATGCAGGCCCAAATGCTCTCGTATTCACGTTCGCAGGGTGTCTTCGGAGGAGTATCGCTTTCAGGATCGACACTACGTCCCGATGGCGACGCCAATGAAAATCTTTATGGCCAAAAAGTAAAACCAGAAGAGATCATTGCGGGAAAGGTCCCGATGCCACCCGAAGCGCAGCAGTTGATTACGGGCCTAGAGAAATCACAGAGCGCTGCGGCGCAACACTGAACGGAATGTCAGACGCGCAATAGACGAGAGAGCGCCATTTCTTTCACGGTATTCGATGGCGTTGTAAGAGTGGCAAAAGATGCATCCGCTGCAGGCGAGGATTGCGCGTGATCGCTTCTTCCGCAATGACATTCTGCCGCCAATCTCTAATGCCAGTTCCAACCGCTGTGAGCCACCCTGCTTTCAGATATGGGGCACCATTCGCGCGCATGCGACGTATGAAAGCGCGGGCGCGGCAAGTCCATCTGGACGGACGCGATGACCGCGAAAAAGGACAAAGTATATGCTACACACGAACAGCGTTCTCAATGACGCCGTTAAAGTCTCCTTAGTCCTCTTATTGGCAGGCGTCGGCGCCCAGGCTCAGGAGCGCATGACTATCCAAGCGACCGCCATGGGCACGAGCACCCAGTTGGGCAAGATTCACGATATCAACATTCAAATTGAGCAGTTTTCCACGCCGGATGATCAGAAGGCGCTAATCGATGCATTCAACCGCTCCGGCCAGGATGGGCTTGTGGATGTCCTCGAAGATATGAAGCCGAAGGGCCGCGTCAGGTTTGCGAGCGGTGGCGTAGGTAACGACGTCAAGTACATCATGGAGTTGCCATCCAAGAGCGGGGGGCGCCGATTCCGCCTCGTCACCGATCGCAACATTGCCTTCGCCGAACTCCACCAGGGCACACGTTCCAGGGATTACAGTGTCGGCGCCATCGAGGTGGACCTCACGCCCGACGGAAAGGGCTCCGGCACGGTGTTGCCGGCATGCAAGTTGACAGTGGATAAGAAGACGCAACAGATCAAGATTGAGACTCTTCAGAATCCCTGGAAGCTGAGTAATCTGATGGTCTCTAAAGATTGATGGGCGACTGGCGAGTAGCGGCTGCACTGCGAGCTCTTGAATACAATATTGCTGACCCTCTGCAGTGGCTGTCGGGGGTGTGGTTTCGCCGGACCAATCGGCTCCAATCTGCGGAAGGGAAAGTCATTGGGGATTTGCGTACGGTGATTCAAAGACAATACGTCGCTTCACGGTGTTGTGGCCTACCCCCGGGTGTTGTTGATTCCACTCTGCAATACGGACGGCGGCGGCGTCCAGCTGTCGTTTCGTCATAATGCCCGCGAGGCTTTTACGCACGCCAACGGCGATTCCCCAGTTCTGCAGGGTGGCCAAGCTTAGCCACTTGTATGCCTCGACATAGTCAAGAGGTACGCCGCGGCCGTTAGCATACATGTCGCCCAAGTGGGCTTGCGCAACGGGGTCTCCTTGTTCAGCCGCGGCCCTAAACCAGCGGACGGCCTCAGAGAAATCTTGTTTAACGCCTTTGCCAGCCATGTATAGGAACCCCAGATCATTCTGCGCGTTTGAGTTGCCTCGTCGCGCCCCATTCGAAAACCAACGGAACGCCTCGCTTGGATCCCGGTCCACTCCTTCGCCAGTGAGATACATAATGCCGAGTTCATTTTGGGCTTCGCCCATTCCCTGTTCTGCGGCGGCACGCTGAAGCCTGGCTGCCTCGCTGAGGTCTCGAGGAACGCCATGGCCCGATCGATAGAGCGATCCAAGACCAAACTGAGCTGCAGCGACTCCCTTGTGCGCTCCTATCTTGAGTAACTCAACAGCTCGCGACACACTGCGACCAACACCTTTGCCCATGTAGTAGAGATAGCCTAGGTCAGTAGCGGCTATGGCGTTGCCCTGCTGGGCTGCTTTGTCGTACCATCGTGCCGCCTCTGTATAGTCTTGAGGCACACCTCTACCAAACATGTACGCGTCCGCGAGAGCAATCTGCGCCCTTTGGAAGTTCTGATCGGCCGCCCTGCGAAACCACTGCACAGATTGCGCCTCGTTTTGCGCCAGGAGAGAGCCGCCCTGTCGATATGCAACCCCAAGAACGTATTGCGCCTCTAGTTCGCCAGCCTCAGCCCGTCGCTGTAAATCATTCATCTTCGTTTTATCTAAGACAATAGTTTTATCTTCGGTCGAGGGAATGTCGGCGTAGTCTTGGGCAAACGCCGTAGCTATCGCGAAGCACAGCGCAGGAACAAATACCAGCATTGACATAACGACTCTCATTGCCAGCGCGGCGTCTACTCAATGTTCTTGATCCTCTGGCAAGAGCTTCAATGCGTGAACTGGAAAATGTAACAGGAGGTAGGAGTTGGGTAGGCAGATCCCGCAAGGGAGCGTAGCGCCAATCACGCGTTGACTACTGATAAGTGTTAATTGGATGTTCCATACTGACCTGCCCCCTGCTTTCGTTCACGTAAGAATACGACAACTTGGTTCAACTTCCTTTCCGGTTTGAGCCGGGATGGGGGAGCGCGAGGGGCAAGGGACGGCGTTTGAGTCCCTTGCCCCTCGCCCAGCGCTGTAGAGGCCCGCGACCTGGGCAGCGGCAAACTCTTTCGGAGTTTGGTATCCCAGGCTGCTATGCGGACGCTCCTCGTTGTACTCGATCTTCCACCCCGCGATCTTTCTCTTCGCATCGAACAGGTTTTGAAACCAGCTCACGTTCAGACACTCATCCCGCAATCGTCCGTGGAAACTTTCGACCCGCGCATTCTGCGTCGGCTTGCCCGGCTGAATGTGCAGCAACTCGATCTTTCGTTCCACACACCACGCCAGAAAATGCCGACTGGTCAGCTCCGGCCCGTTGTCGCAACGGATCGTGAGCGGCTGCCCGCGCTCGGTTACGATCGCCTCTAGCACCCGCGTTACTCTCCGGCTGGCAAAACTGGTATCCACTTCCAATGCCAAACACTCCCGCGTATACGCATCCACCACGCTCAACACTCGGATGGCCCGCCCGCACTCGACTGCGTCATGCACAAAATCCAAAGCCCACTCCTGGTTCGCCGCCGTCCGCGCCAGCAGCGGCGTTCCCTCGCGCACGCAATGCTTACGCTTCTTCCGCCGGATCATCAGTCCCGCCTCGCGATAAATCCGATGCAGCCGCTTGTGGTTCACCCGTTCTCCGGTTCGCCCGAGCAGCACCTGCAATCGCCGATACCCGAAGCGCGGCTTCTCTCGCGCCAGCTCCACCAGCCGCGTCCGCAACGGCTCATCCGAACGCCGCGTACGATAGCGGTACGTCGTCGCCGCCACCATCACCAAACCGCAGGCCCGCCGCTCGCTGAAGGCGTAGTCTCCTCGCATCTGCCCGATAGCCGCCTTCAGCGCTACGAGCTCCAGCCGTTTTTTCGGATCACCGACTGCAGTGCTTCTTTGTCCAGGCTCAGGTCCGCCACCAGCTTCCGCAGTTTCGTGTTTTCATCCCGCAACTGCTTCGCCTCTTGCGCCTGGCTCACGTCCATCCCGCCGTACTTCGCCTTCCAGGCGTAGATCGTGTGCTTCGACACGCCCACTTCCCGCGCCACGTCTTCCGCCTTGCGTCCCGCTTCCAGCTGTTTCAGCGCCCCAATCATCTGCGCCTCGGTGTGATTGCTCCTTGACATGCCCGTTCCCCTTCCTTTCGCTGAAAATCATACTCAGCTTTGTTCCGAAAGAGGGGAGCAGGTCAATACGAGCTTTAACAAAACGACCTCTAACAAACGTGCTAGCGAGGATGCGGGTCAGGAAGGCGTAAACAACGATATTAGTGCCTAATCCGACGCTGCATTAGTGCCTAATCCGACGCTGCGACGAGACACCGCTGACGAATAGTTCCTCTCGGAAAGAGGTAGGCCAACTTCCAAACGTAGGTCAACCATGATGAACGCTCGGACTTGAGCGCGATCTGAATAGACGATAGATGCCAAGCAGGATGATTGAGCCAAGAATTGCCACAACAAGACTTCGTACATTGAATCCCGTGACACCCGCACCACCCCAAAGTGCCGAGGCTAGCCATCCGCCAACGAGCGCTCCGGCGATACCAAGAAGTGAGGTAACAATCCAGCCGCCCGGGTCCTTTCCCGGCATCAGTAGTTTTGCAATAGCACCGGCAATCAGACCCACAACGACCCATGTAAGGATGTTCATGAGAGACTCCTCTCTAAGTTGAGAATCGTCCGCGTACTTTCCAATATCTCTAGGTTGGTTGTAGTGCTGAATGGTGCTCGGGAGAACTGTTAACTGTGATAGCGGACGATCCAGGGTAGGGGAATCTAACTCGGAAGGTACTCAGAAGACTTAGAGGCGCATATAGGCAAGTCGCACCTTATAATCGAGATGCTATCTGCAGTGCAGAGGTGAGCAGATCTCGGATGCCGGAACAAATAGAATATAGAGGAATGACTGGCTTGTCATCCATAAATACCAGGTCCCCCATAGTCTGCGACTGAACTGCAGAAGGCAGGAACTCGCGGTAGTCAGTTGAGGAGTCAAGATAGCTGATCTCTGCCCATACATAACAGTCGCCAACGTAGACTGATTCGCCTGTCACCGTATTCGATTGAGTATCTTTTATCATAAGTTACCTCGATTCGAAAGAAGTGCACGAGCATGCCTAATTGCGATCAGGTTTCGTCGGTGTCGGCGCTCGGTACACAGAATCGTTACCAGCTACGAGTTTACTTTCGGCGACGGAAGGTGTAGGCCACGCCAAGAACAAATCGCAGCCGCGTTTGCCCCATGTCCGACAGATGGGTGCGTAGGAGATCCAGGTTTCCCCTAGCGGCCCAATGCGGACTGAGGACGTAATCCACCCCTCCACCCAGCATCCAGCTGTAGGCAGTATCGGAAGCACTCATGGAGCCTGCTCCCGCCTGGGAAATGTTTTGATTCAAGTATGTGCCACCAAATTGGAACTCGCCGAATGGATCCAGATCGAAGCGCTTAATTTTTTTGGTCGGAAAGAAGACTCGCGGACCGATAAGCCAATTTTGCATGTGGCTCTTGACGCTGATCAACCCCGCGCTTGTTAATCCGAAGTTGCCTAATGTGGACGTATCGCCGGCTTTGTCATAATCAAATGCGATTGACACTCTTCTATTGAACCAAAGGCTCGCGCCGACGTTGAAGCCGTCCAATCCGCTGTCACCTGTGCTATGCACCCATCCGCCCGAAAGTTCGAGGTTGCTTGTACTAAAGACGCTCTGCTTAGACTGGCTGATTACAGGAGTAGACAGCGCAACTAACGTAAAGAGCAAAAGGAAAAATACTGACTTCATGGTGCCTCCGGCCCCGAACCTGTTCCATGTCACAGTTGGGATTCTTTCAATAAGGCTGCACTTTCTATTACAGGTTGTACGTGTGAAGCGTGGGCTGAAAAACTGTCAATTGTGACAGGAAGAAAACGAAACAAGCCCAAAGAGATACGAAGGGGTGCCTGTCAACTCTTACAGGGGAATAAGGGCGCGTAGATTTAACTTCAAGAGCTAAGCAGGACGTCCAAAACCGAGGCTGAGATCTGCAAGCAAGTCAATTCGATCCGTCAAGCTTCGAGGGGATCGGTTCGAGGTGTCATGTTTCGATAGGAAAGAGAGCTCTGAAAAAAACTCATGATGCTTCTCGCTAAGGAAGCGAGACGATGTGTTCGCGGATGGCGAATCTCACGAGGTCTGAATTTGTCTTCAGGCCAAACTCGTCCATAATGCGGTACTTGTGAAACGCGACGGTCCTGGGCGTCAGGTGTAACAAATCCGCCGTTTCTTTCATGGTGCGTCCTTCCGCAAGAAGGTGCAAAACTTCCCGTTGGCGCGGGGTCAGCTCTTTCGTTCGGCCAAGCCGCGGATCACGCACGAATTCATCCATGAGCCTTTGAGCGAGCCTTGGAGTTACATAGGATTTGCCCTTCAGGACCTCACGAACCGCCCTTATCAATTCTGTTCCAGCGGATTTCTTCACCAGGTAGGCCGATGCCCAATGCCGTAGAGCCTCGCGAGCAATGTCGGGATCCTCATTCATGGTAAGCACTATCAACCTGGTGCGTGGGACGAGTCTCTTGAGTTCACGACCGGCATCAATGCCGCTTAAGAGCGGCATGCCAATATCCAGAACAATAACGTCGGGTTTTTGCTGCAATGCGGCGGCCAGAAGAGCTCGGCCGTCGGGAGCTACGCCAACAATCTCGAATTCAGTTTCGAGAAGCTTTCGGAACCCTTCAACGACCAAGGTGTGGTCGTCTGCGAGCAAGATGCGCGGCCGGCCCATTTCGCCTCCGAAAACCGCTGTAGCCTATGCTAGTCGATGCTTTCAAAGAGTGCACCTGGTGCGACGCTCAGCGGCGCGATTCATAGCAGTAGCGACTCGACACAAATGGTCGACCGGTTCACTGTGAAGATTATTTTCTTCAATCAACGATCAATACTGTTAAGACTTACAGCCCAAACGGTTTAATGACGAAGTGGTTTGGTCTCAATCCTCCGCTCGGAACTTCCTTCCGCTTTTGGTTGTCCGCTCCCACAATGGCGAGAGACAAATGGCCAGCCGAAAGTTCCCGTCATCATCAACGCGAAAGCGGACTTTTTGCAGTACACGCCGTTGTTCCTTACAAACCGATTTCAGGAAATAAGTGAATCATCGCATTTGCGGCCCACGGGCGCCAGATATGCCCCTACAGCGCGGCCATGCCCCTCGAGTCGTTCTAGGGGTACGTAACAGACTGGTACACGAGGGTCGTCCCTTGGTAAAAGGGCCGATAGTAAGCCCCGCTACACTGATAGATAACAGATCCTCCCGATGAGACGCTGGAGCATCCACCCGGAAGCGTGGTGATGACGCTGCCAACAGCCGGAGCGGTTGTCACAACTGTCGTGGATGGGGTTGCGGCGGCGGAAACGGCCGCAGTAGTCACCGCCCCCACAGCAGCTCCCGCTGCAAAGGATCCCCAGTTCCAACCACTATCCTGGTAAGCACAGCACCCACCGTAGTACCCGCCATGGACATTAACATTCCGGTTTACGTTTACATTGCGATTGACGTTCACGTTTTGATTGACGTTGGCATTACGGTTGACGTTCGCGTTGCGGTTAACATTCGCGTTCTGATTCGCGTTGGCCGTCCGGTTAGCGTTACCGCTGCGGTTTCCGACCGCGACCCTGGAGCTGTTGCCGGATCGTGCGACTCCAGCGGAGAGGCTTTGCGCAGCCAGGAGAACAGCCAGAATGCAACTGAGTATTGTTTTCATAGTCATTTCCTTGGGGGTTCCCGGAGTAATCCAATTTCCTTCGCATCTGGAGGTTTGTTGAAGGTGAATAGGTCCGGAGCTGGAGTGGCGTTCAGGTCCCAGTCCAGAAAATCAACCGTGATCCTGGGATGCCAGGGTTTAGTCTTATCCACGACTTGAAGTCTGCGAATCCTCGGCCGGTCGCCACCCACCACCCACAATTGCCACTCCGCCTTCGGTTCAGTGAATGCAAGCTGGTGTACCGGCTCATCGAACAGCATGACTTGGCCGATTACGTACGCGGTGACCAGGTTGTCTGTGAGGGACTGATATGGATCGCTTCCCAGAAAATTGCGTATTGGGATGAACACGTTTCTTTTGTCTAAGTCATCGAGCGCGGCATCAATCGTTTTAGAACACGGGATCGAGGTGTAGAGCTTCTCTTCCGGTGTGTAGAGGACACACTTCTCGGCGTTGTAAAACAGTTGCACTTTCTTGCCGCGTCCTCGATAGTTCACATGCAATTTGTCTGGACGTTGCAGCGCGACTTCGCTGAGGTTGAAGAGCGTGATGACCTGCCCATTGGTGCCGATGTCCTCTCTGCTTACGAGTGCGCGAAAGGAGAAAGCCTTGGCATCGCGCAGAGGATCTGTCGCCGCTTTCAAGACCTTAAGCGCAAGGGGATCAATGTCTTTGGTCTGCTGATCTGTCTTATTGCTTGATGGGTTCTGAGACCAAGACGACAAACAAAAGACAAAAGGAAGCCAGAGAGCCAGGATTCGCTTTTTCATTAATTTTCCTCCTGCCCGCCATGCAATATCCACGATAGTCTGCCAATTTGATGGACTGTTTATTTTCGGTTCGGAGGTGGCCTTGGAATACTGTCAGAGATGTCAGAGTCTGGTTGTTCAATCAGCCTTGGCTGCTAAAAATAACAGTTACACGAGATGCAGTCTGGGGTAAAATTCGCGCATTGGTTTTCGCTTGTATGTACGTGGAATCTATTATTTCGCGAGGCAACTATGTGCGCAACCAGCAGGCCACGTGTCCTCATTGCGGACGACCACACTTTGGTCGCCGACGCCTTAGAAAGAATTCTTGCAACCGATTTTGAAGTAGTCGCCAAAGTTCATGACGGACGGTCCTTGATTCGGGCAGCGCAGAGTTGTATGCCCGACGCCATTCTTGTGGACATTGGCATGCCGCTTTTGAATGGACTAGACGCTGCGGAACGTATTAAGCGGGTCACGCCCAACGCAAAGATTATTTACGTGACGATTAATCGCGACCCGGAGGTTATCGCCGAGTCCCTTCGACGCGGAGCTGACGGATATGTGCTAAAAACCTCGGCGGCGTCAGAACTGGTGTCCGCAATTCGCACCGCTCTTCGAGGAGATTGCTACATCTCCGCAGCCCTCGAGCTTTCCGCAGAGCCAAAATGCCCTGCCGAGCGTAGCATGGCGCCCAGCAAACTCACTGACAGGCAACTTGACGTGCTACAACTGCTCGCGGAGGGCCGCTCGATGAAAGAGGTCGCAGACGTCTTGAAGCTAACGACTCGAACAGTAGCATTCCACAAGTATCGTTTGATGGATGGCTTAGGCCTGAACAACGACGCTGAAATAATCCAATATGCGTTACGCAATCATATCCTGGCGGCGTAAGGGTCGCTCCAAGCGCTCCACGTTCGAACTCTAAACCCACAACTGGCTGCGCTTTGCTTGCTGGCACCGCGGTGTGCTCAGGGCTGTAATTCCTGACAGTTATTGGGCGCGACACCCTTGATATTCTTCCTACGGACGAAGAGACGATGAGGCGTATAAGCATCTCCCAACTGGGCGTGCGCCCCGGCGGCAAACTCTGCTGCCGGCAGACTCATGGAAGCACGAGGACTATCGTATGACTCTCGGAAAACGCACGATCGCAGAATTCATTGGAACGTTTTGGCTTGTATTTGGGGGGTGCGGCAGCGCCGTGTTGGCAGCAGCGTTCCCGGCGCTGGGAATTGGTTTCCTTGGAGTTGCCCTGGCCTTTGGGCTCACCCTATTGACCATGGCATTTGCCATCGGCCATATTTCCGGTTGTCACTTGAACCCGGCCGTTTCGGTAGGCATGGTTGTCGGCGGACGCTTTCCCGCCTCGGAGTTGCTGACTTATGCCCTCGCACAAGTCTTTGGAGCATTTGTCGGCGCCGGAACTTTGTATCTGATTGCGAATGGGAAAGCAGGTTTTGACGTAACCGCTGGATTTGCTTCGAACGGATATGGAGCACACTCGCCCGGTGGCTATTCATTGCCCGCCTGCTTGCTGGCCGAAGTGGTTTTGACCACATTCTTTATTCTGATCATTCTTGGCTCAACCGATCGCCGGGCACCCCAGGCACTCGCGCCAATCGCCATTGGTCTAGCTTTGACACTGATTCATCTAGTCGGGATCCCGGTTACCAATACCTCCGTAAATCCGGCGCGCAGCACAGGCCCCGCAATTTTCGCTGGCGGATGGGCGGTGCGTCAGCTGTGGCTTTTCTGGGTCGCACCCCTCATCGGCGGAGTCATCGGTGGAGGAGTCTATCGGGTGCTGTTCAGTGAACATGTCGAAAAGCAGGGTGAGAAGCCGGCCCTGCGGGCAAGTGATCGGCTCCGGGCCGTCTGAAACCAATTTTCCCCTGAGACCGATTCGAATCATGCCAATTCTGCCGCCCTGACTGGGAGGTCCGCACTTGTCCCGGAATCAGGATATTCCCACAGCTCCATCGCATCATCCGCAAACATGAGAACGGTTGCACGACCCTTCTGCCGCGGGCACTTGCTCTCGCGCGGGCAAACCTGTCAGCTCACAGTATTTTCTTGCTTGCGGCGTGGCCATGTCATCTGCTGACCTTACAGGGCGGCAATCCTCAAGCGTACCTGCAGATCAAGCAGCAGCTTTGTGTGCGCTCTGGGTTTCCGGTTGTTTGAGCTCTACCACCTTCGCAAGTATCTGGAAGGTGGGGGCCTCAATCAGATGATGCGAGATGGCGTAAAGAGTCATCTGGGCAAGATTGTGGACTCCGATTTTACGCATGAGGTTGCTTCGATGTGTAGCGGCCGTTTTGACGCTTGTGCCGAGAATTTCTCCGATTTCTTTGGTCACCCTGCCTTCCGCAAGCAGTTGCGCTACTTCCTGTTCCCGCAATGTGAGGCTGGCGGCAGGCTGCTCAGGCGCCGTTTGGGGCACGAGTCCCAGGTATTCGCGGAGAATGACGGATTCAATAGCAGAGGTGAAATAGGTCCGATCCATTCGCAATGCCCTGATCGCATCAAGAATGTCTTCAACTCCATCGGTTTTCAACACCACGCCCTTGACTCCGGCTTGCAGGAGATCCCGTACTGGTTCGTTCGAGTCAAGCGTGCCGAACATCAATACTTTTTGGCTGGGACGACTCTCGAGAATGCGACGAGTCAGGATGACTCCGTTCGCCCCTGGGAGCCAGGGGTCGGCGATGATAATGTCTGGCTTCGATTGCGCCGCTAGCCGAATAGTATCTATTCCATCGCCGGATTCCCCACAGACTGTCAGGTCGGGTTCGGACTCTAGTACAGCCTTCAGGCCAGATCGAACCAACTCATGATCATCTGCAAGCAGGATTCGGCAGCTCATCTTTTTTCTCCGTTTCGGAACCCGTCTGATTGCGGCAGGTAAGTCGTACAAACGCCTAGTGGGAGACTACGCAAAATACTGGAGCGCCCGGTACTGTCATTGCTTACAGCTGAGCTGGAATTCTCACCGCAGAGAGCCAGCCCTGCTCTCAAGAAAACGAAACATGATCGCGAGAGCAGCAGGCTCAGACTGGTCTCGGAGACTTAGTGCCTTGTCGAATGCCACGAAGTGAGACTCCTGACTGGCCCGGCGCGCCCCACCACATTCCAAAAGTTGGACGGCGTTCACGTTGGTCCGGCTGTGGGGACACTTAAACAGTCTTGACGATCGAACCATCAGATAGACAACACCACTCAAGCCCATTCGGCAATTCCAGCTCGAAACGCCGCGTCTAAATCTCTCCCACAGATTCTGGTGCTTGTTTGCTGTGGGTGATTGTCTGCTGATTTGATCCCCGGAGCGTGATCCCGTGATACCAATGACGCCGGTCAACGTTTTCGAAATTCGCGTCAGTTGTCTGAATCTTCACGATGCACCCTCCCTTTGTAAAATGGCCGGCAAAATAGGGCGACAGAATCCGAAAAGCGCTGCACGGCTTTGTGTAGGCAGCGCTCGCCACAAAGCGTTTGGACGCTTTCTTCGCTTGCTATTGAGAGATCCGACTCGAGAGGCGCGAAACAGAACCGCTCCCCGCTCCGTTCGGTCCATGCGAGAAACCAATGATTCGCTTCCCGTTTGACCATTCCGCACTGTGAGCAAGTAATCATGTTTCGCCTTGAATACCGAATGGTTCGAAATCTTCCTGGTTTGGCGAGGTTGGCGCGGGCCGGTGGCGCTGCCGACGGCACGGAAACAGCTTAGGCGAGTTCGTTTCCAGGGAAACTGTCAGAATTAGCAGTGCGCGGCAATTCTTGCTCCACGCGCGCCCAGCTCAATCCTTTCAACTTAGCGTTCGGCATGTCACGCAGCTTGCGACTGCTCTCCCCACCTCTGACCATCACGCTCCTCGTTACGCGAGCACTGACACAATTAACAGTCTCCTGGGACAGACTTGATTCCTAAACTGTGCAAGGCAGGAGCTCCCGTCGAGTCGGATCCGAGCAGCACAGCCATGCAACTTCAAGCCAAGAGATTACAGATCGTGAGCACGACTGGGATCTACGTAGTGCGACTCCGGCCGACGGCACTTAGAGTAGTTTCTTCATGCATCTTTCAAGTCGTATGCGGGCTTTGCGCGGTGGGACAAGGGGTGGGTACAACTCCGGCAGATGACACACATTTCAATGTTCCAGGCGTAACGAAGTTTCATCATGGCGGCATTCGCGACATTGAAGCCATCGGTTACCGCAATATCGGTTGCAAGCGCGGCTTTGGAAACTGGTACAGCCTGGAGCACCAGATTAAGATGGGCAAAGACTACGCCGGCGAAGTCGAAGCCACGTCCAAACTAATCACTGACCCCATTGTGACGCAGTACGTCAATCAACTGGGACAGGAACTTGTCCGAAACTCTGACGCTCGCGTGCCTTTTACGTTCAAGATCATTGACTCAGACAATGTGAATGCGTTTGCGCTCCCAGGCGGGTTTTTTTATGTTGACTCCGGCCTGATTCTTAGCGCCGATAGCGAGGCGGAACTCGCCGGCGTCATGGCGCACGAAATTGCGCATGTTGCAGCATGCCATGCCGTTCGCTCGAGAACGCGTGGGCAGTTGATGGACTTTGCGTCACTTCCACTGATGATGGTAGGAGGGCCGATTGGTTACGCCGCGCATGAGGCCCTATCCGTAGGCAGCCCAATGATGTTCATGAAGTTTTCCAGGCAATTTGAGTCCGAAGCCGATTTTCTTGCCGTGCAATACATCTACAAGGCTGGGTACGATCCCCAGGCGCTCACCGCATTCTTCGAGAGACTAACCAGCATGGAGAAACCCAAGCAGCATTTTTTGGGGAAGGCGTTTCGTAGTCATCCCCAAACACGGGACCGGATCAAGAAGGCGCAGCAGGAAATCAATGGCTTGCTTCCGCCCAGACCTGAGTACAAAGTCGATACATCCGAGTTCCAGGAAATCAAAATGCGTTTAAGCCAAGCGGAGCATCAATTTGGAGTTGATAAACACGGGAATGTTGTTCCAACGTTAAAACGCATGCCTTCACCAGATCCAGTCGATCCCAATTAAGAGATTGCGGCAGAATCTCAGTGGGAACGGTTAATTGCAATTCCGCGAGTTCAGAAACGAAGTCGTGTTTCACTGCGTTACGCGACTTTCCTGACTTTCTCCGGTGATACCGCATCACCCGTGGGCAACGCTTCGGGGAATTTCCAGCTTCCATCCAGAATCTCCGGACGCGGACGATACAGCCGGACCAAATAGTTCCACCCTGGCATGACCGGCAGGCAATTGACGACTCTTGCGCCGCATTCACCGAATTGGACGGTAACCGACCCATCCGCGTTCTTCCTGGACGTGACGTTGTTCAGCGTGTAAGCATCACGATCATTTTTCTCAAAGTAGCCTTCGGCGTTGTAAACGCTGATCGACCAGAATGCTTCAACAGGCACGTCTTTAACTGTCAGTTTGTAAATGGTTTTGCCATCGTTGTTAGCGGGTGTGACATTCAGATACAGAGCGTCTTCTTCAGGATTTCCGCCCCAAGCCGTGGCAGTCCCAATCAAGTGCCTCACCGAATCCACTTGATCTCGCGGCCCAAATGTTCTCTTCGTATCGATGAGGGTGGAGCCAAGCACCAAGAGCGCATCCCGTACTCTCTTCTGGCTGTTCCGATCCCAGTTGGACACCTCGAAGCGTCCCGGGGCTGGTTGATCCACTTTGACAGCATCCTGCAAGTCATGGACTTTCGCGACATCGTTCGGATCGTTGGGATCGAGCAGTGTCCGAAGGGCCACGAGGACATACCGTGTACCGATCCTGTCTTTGGACAGGGTGTAGTTGCCGGCACCGTAGAAAACCGCAGGCGTGTATTGGTCTTCGTCGATCACCTGCAAAGACATGAAACGCGCACCGGCATCGGGCAGCGTAATTGTCACTGGCCCCGCGTTTAGATCGAACACTCCAGCGGAATATAGCGTGTCGCGGTTAGATCGGATCACCGGCTGTTTGTCGATCGGTATGAGTTCGCGATGATGATTAAACTTGCCGAAGGCCCCCTCCGTTTGAACGATTCCAGCAAAGTACATGTCGGATTCGGCACGGTTGAAGTTATCGGCAGTGACGGGAATAGGCCGTGTTTTCGTTTCGCTGCTGGGCATATTTGACCTCTAGTAATCGCTTAGGTTCGTAGGGATTCAGTTGGATTCAGCTGAGAAGATGTAAGCATCATCGTTGAGCTCTCCCGTGGTGTTCAGGCCTTCTGCGTTTCACGCAGCCTTTCGCACTTCCACGTCGCCCTGGGTACTTGCTGCTTTGCCGCGCTTCGCCACGCCAGTCACCATCCCGCTGATGATGCTGATAATTAGGTACAGGACAATCGCCGGTACGACCAGCTTCTGATCAGGGAAATTTGTCTGCGCAATCGCAACTGCTATCGCGGGATGGCGGGCCGATGTTGCAAGCGCCAGTACGCGGCGATTTTCGGGTTCCGGACCCCCGAACAGATAACCAGCACCCACACCGACCAGGGCAAACGCCGCGAAGCTTAGGACCGTGCCATTGCCGATCAGAGACAGTATGGTACGCGCCGACACGAACAGAACCGGCACGACACTCAGGACCAGGAGAACCAAAGCTAAAATTCCAATCGGTCTTGCCGCTCGTTGTGCGAAACCAGGCACTAAGTTTCGCAGGGCAATTCCGCCAAAGAGTGGCAGCACAATTGTGCTGCCAACCAGCGAAGCAACCGAACGAGCTGGCATCTGCAACGGCAACCCGGTGAGACTCTCGAAGATCTTCATTGCGACTGGAATTACGATGATCGCCAGCAGGCCCATCGCAACCAACAGCCCAAAGGTGTAATCTCGATCGCCTGCCTTGAGTGCCCGGTGCGGGAACAGCGGCGGTATAGGAGACACTGACAATGCGACCAGCGCAATTTTCACTGCCGGATGAAGGTTAAAAGTCATCGCCAGCGCCAGCGCGAAGACAGGCATTACCACATTCATGGAGACAAATGCACGTGCCAGGTCGGAAGGCCGTCGAAACAGTGACGTTGCTTCGCCGAACGTGGTTTGTAGCCCGGCCCCTAGCGTGTCCAGCACAATGCTGGTTTTTAGAACGAGCAAAATCACGGCTTCCAAGCTCATAAAATGCCTTCGTACGGCCCGGTAGGGGCCCGCTCCTATTATTGGCTGAGTTCCTGAAGGATCTGCTGCCGCTCCTGCTGCCTGATCTGATCGAGTTTCTGCTGTTGACCTGGATTCAGTAGGGGCCGGATCTTGTCATCTGTCTGGCTTCGAATCTGGAGCATCTTGGCTACTTTTTCGTCCTGGGTCAGTGTGGCGTCTGCCTTGACGGCCTTCGCCTTAGGAGCCTCCTCAATCAGAATTGGCGTGATCTTTTCCTTTTGAGATTCCGTCAGTTGCAACTGTTGCGACATCCACTGCATTCTCTGCATGGCGGGGTTTGGTTTGTCTCCGGTTTGTTGTGCCAGGGCCAGACTGCCGGCCAGCAACACTGCAAGTAATCGAAAACACATATATCCTCCTGAGATAATCAAGTGCTGCCCCGCAGTTAATGAACACCGCACGGGTGGCCGAGCCGGGAATCTGACGAGCGAGATTGCGTCACACCGGAATATCCGCTCGTTCCCAGTCCGCATCCGCACTCGGCCATCCTTGGCGGTATGGTTTTGATTTGAAATTTCGAGGTAGGACGCGCAGAACTGTCAAAAGTCACAGAGTTCTTAGGAGCGGAGGCTTCCGTCCCAGGAGGGTTACAAATTACTCAAGACCGCTTGAATACTGGCTTGGCATTGGCGTTGAACTCTCCAGTCTGACGCCAGATCAGCCGGCTTTTGCGAAATCTGTTTCGACCTTGAAAGGAACTTCGGCCACAATTTGGGTGCCTTGCCCGGGGGACGAGCTCACGCTGAAGGTTCCATTGACGCTTCGGAGTCGTTCACGCATGCTTGCCAGGCCCAAGCCTTCGCCTGTTCTCCGAAGATCAAATCCAACACCCATATCTCTAACTTTTAGGCGAGCCATGCCTCGACTCTCGGTCAGTCGCACCGACGCGGTCCTGGAAGTGCTATGTCTCACCACATTGTTTAGAGCCTCTTGAGCCACTCGATACAAGCAGAGTTGTGCGTCGGGCGTTAAATCCGGCACATCCTCCACGCGTTGAAGAACCGTAATCTCATGCTGTGCTGCAATCTGTTGACACAGCTCGCGTAGCGCTGCCTTTAAGCCGAGATATTGCAGCTTGGAAGAGTGCAGTTGGTGGGAAAGCTGATGGACGTCGGTTGTGACCTCATCCATTCCCTGAAGGAGTTCCGCAAATTCCCCATACTTTCCCATCGGGAAGACCGGCAGTTCCCGATTGACTTGCTCGAGTTCTACCATGAGCAACGAAAGCCGCTGGCCGATATCGTCGTGCAACTCGCGAGCAATACGCTGCTTTTCCTCCTCCTGCGCTTGTATTAGACGCGAGGGAAGCTCGTGCAGGACAGCTTGTGCCTGTTTCAATTTATCTTCTGCTTCTCTGCGAGCAGTGATGTCCTCGACCATGGCCAGTACGAGTGGTGCGCCTGTGGTTTGAGACCTCAAGCGGGAAACATTTAAGTGGCCCCAGACTTTCCTCCCGTCCTTGAGCGCATACCGTTTCTCGATCTGATAGCTTAGCCGTAGCCCAGCCTTTAATTCCTGAAACAATTTCCAGTCGTCGGCTGAGTCTTCCGGATCCGCGAACTGATCACAGCGCAAAGCCAGCATCTCCTCTTCGCTATAACCCAGCATCGAGCAAAGCGCCGGGTTGGCCAACAATAGCCTCCCCTCGAGGTCCTCTACCGCGATTCCGACAGGCGCTTGCTCGAACAAGTATCGAAAACGCTGCTCGCTTGCGCGCTCGGCCTCGCTGCTTCTTTGGCGCAATACTGCATCTCCAACGAGATTCCCGAGCACGACCAGCCGATTGATGAGGGTTACGGGCCAAGGCCGCTCACGGTTAAAGCAGACTAAACCGAGGACCCCCTTCGTCCCGTTCACCAGAGTGCATGGCACTTCGATGACGGACTTCACCCCCCGTCGAGAGAGATATTCCCGCTCATCGGCCGCGCAGTCCGGAATGGATTTGAGATGGGCTATGGCGACAATCTCGCCCTTCAACAAACGACTTACGAACCAAGGCATCTCCGATGGGAAAACTGGATGAGATCCAATGCCTGCACGTTGAATAAAATGGGCGTTCGATGTCGTATCTTGCGGAACAGTGCACCACGTAACTTGGTCGACATTCTCTGCGTCTAACAGCTTGCGAAGCCCGGTCTCAATTTCGATGCTCAGCCGTCCCGGTGGACAATCCATTAACCTGGAGGACATTTGCGTAATTACCAGCTCTACCGCAAAACGGCGTTCGAGCGCCATCTGCGCGTATTTGCGGTGCCTCCACTGCGCAAGCAGGAGAACAATCAGGGCAGCTTCGGCCAGTGCTACAACGACGCCTCCAGAAATGTAATATCGGTTCCCAACTGCAATGTAGCTTCCAAATCTCGCTCCGGAAATCACTTTAGACTTGATTTCAGAGATGCGCACACTCATTAGCAATAAAGCGCTACCGCTATGGAGCTCCTCCGGTGAATTTCGATGAATTGACTGGCTTAGACAGTCGACTCGGCGAGCGTTACCCAGCAAGATGCTGTCGAAGGACGATAACCAGACAGTTTTCGGCGAGGAATTTTTTACAGCAACACCCATGATGACAGTGGAGATCCACCCTTCTTGAGCCACTACGAATTGTTCGCTCAATAGAAGAACGGTGCCCAATACAGCGTACAGCGGGGGCGTCCGCAGCAGCCGGATTCGTCGAACGCGTGAAATCAGAAATTCGAGATTGAAGACCGGGGACATCGGGATCGAGTTCCTTACTATTTCAAGGATAACGAGTTCCGATTTTCTGCCCAAAAACCACCTCGATGGCACTTTGAAGCGAGAATTTGACGTTAGGGATACCGCAAGCGCCTAGAATTGGGAAATCTAAGTGTCTCCTTTGGTGACCACACGGGGGGAATTGCCCTTGGTGTCGGGGCACGGCTCACTAGTACACGGTCTTTGTTCTTGTTGCATCTAACGCTTTACCGAACAAGGGTATTTAGTCTCGCCGCCGCGAAACTCATGCTCTGTTCATCACATATCTGGAGCTGATTGGGCCGGAATCCTAACACGACAGGCAAGCCGGTGCAAGAGAAACTGGGTTGCGAGAGATAAGCATTGAAGCGGGAAATAATGGATTGAAGCCGCAGAGACGACGTTCCCGTCGATTCAACCGTGGTATTCTCCGGCCCACTCTCCACAGCCGTGTCGCGGTTGGCCATATCAACAAGGCTACAGCTCCGTCGGGCCATCGATCCAAGAGAAACCAGCGACAAGGGCACCCCGGTCACGAGTCAATACGGGAAGTCTGAGGGGTGCCACTGGTAAAACTGACAGCATGCGGACGCGGCAGACGACTGCGATTACGCAGCATAGCTAGTCAAAAAGTGGAGGATCCGCAAAGCTCCATCAATGTCATCGAACTCCCTCTTACTTAGAGGCTCACAATCTTCGGCAAGACGGTCGCGAATTGCTCTGTGTGCCGCCTCCACCCGTTGTGGAAGCTTTATTGGGTCGAGTTCGAGGAGCGCCTCTTTGTACACGTTCCGCCATGGGGGCTCAGTCATCGCACTTGTCCTTCGAAGAAAGGCTACTACGCTGGCGCGATACGGAAAACTGTAATAAATCGCAGCGCAGGGCAGTGCCAAGTACGGGAATCAACGGGCGATATTCTCAGAGGAATTTCGCCTGCGAGAGTGATTAGAAGTCTGGCCCGGAGAGCCAGGTAGCAGTGCATCACGAGATGAGATTGTGTCTTGTGCCGGAAATGAAACTACAAAGGTTGCGCCCGCTCCCGCCGCGCTTTGCACCCTGATATCGCCTTTATGCTGCCGCATAATGCCGTAAGCGCTCGACAGTCCCAGACCCGTGCCCTGGCCTTCAGGTTTAGTAGTAAAAAAGGGCTCGAAAATGCTGGACTGCAGATCTTCAGGAATCCCAGTGCCGGTGTCGGCAACGGAGATGAATACAGACTGCAGGCCAGCATCGGATGTTAGTGCTTCCGCGCTGTCATCCACCCCCGTGGAGATTTTCAGTTCTCCGCCCTCGGGCATCGCATCTAGTGCATTCACGATTAGATTGACCAGAACCTGTTCAATCTGCGAAGGATCGGCGTGAATCGGTGGGATGCCATCCAGGAGATCAGCCTTCACCAGGATGTCCTCGCGAATGAGTGGCTGAACCAATCCCAAGACGCCGGGAACAATCTCGTTAATCTGGACAGTCCGCATGTGCACCTCTTGAGTTCGACTGAACTGCATCAGGCGAGTGACCAGGTCAGATGCCTTTCGTGTGGCGGCATCGATTTGTTCTAATCGCGCGCAGAGTCCCTTACTTGGGGTCTCCTTCTCAAGAGCGAGAGCTACATTCAATATGATGGTGTCAAGGATGTTCTTGAAGTCGTGTGTGAGACCGGCAGCAAGCGCTCCGAAGGTTTCCATTCTCTGCATCTGTGCAGCGGCCCGACGAAGCTCCACTTCGGCCGTCTGATCCAGAACAAGCACCAACGCTCCACCCAGTCCCATCGCGGAGAACTGGTATGCCCAGCTAAGGACCCACTTGGTTCCCCCGTCCGGGAACCTCACCCGAACCTCCTGCGATGTGACATGTTCTCCCTTCAGGGCGCGCATAATCGCGGAGTCCTCGATCGGAATTTCGTGCCCCAAAGAGTCTTCAACCCGGTAGTTCTTGCGCCAAACTTCGAATCTGAGCAGACTCTCTTTTTTGGTCACGCCGAACATGTCCAATGCAGTCTGATTCGCGAACACGAAATTCCCCTGTAGATCGACTACCGCGACGGCAGCCCCAATATTTTCAAAGATTGTTTGCAACAAGCCTGCGGGCTGGAGACCAAATAGGGGCATTGACGTGATGTTCGTCCGGTGTGAACGATCTAAAAAGAAAGGATGTCGAGGTGCAACGATAAGGGGGCCACCATCACAAAGTAGCTGTCCCGGGAGGCGGCGAAAACTGTTAAACCTAGCAGCAGAGACAGGCAGGACGGTCTTTGCAGTAGGGTGGACCTCGGCCTGTAAATTCTCTCAGTTGTTTCGGATTCGTCTTTTCAGCATCTTTCTTCCGAGGAGAAACTCCGCCATGAGAAGCCGACTGATCCGGATCCAGACCCTGGTTTTTGTTTATATCACCCTGATTACAGGAACACGCGCTCAAGTATCCACTTCGGTTACATACGAATATGCCAAAATCGCATATCCCGGCGCCGCATTGACCACTGTGAATGGACTTAACAACAGCAACTCTATTGTTGGTTCTTACTTCGATTCCAACGACTTTGTTCACGGATTTGTCTACCGGCAAGGTAAGTTTACTGCTGTAAATTTTGCCGGTGCGACTGCGACCGAGGTGCTTGGAATCAACGATGATGGTGACATCGTCGGGGTGTATCAATTGCCAGGGCCGCTGAATTTCCACGGCTTCTTACGTCACAATGGAGCATTCACGACGATCGACTCTCCACAGGCCCAGTTCGGCACTACCGCGTTTGCAGTCAATCGCGCCGGCACGATTATCGGCAGCTACGATAACGCTCACGGTTTCATTTATAGTGCAGGCAAATACCGCACGCTGGATGCACCGCAACTGCAAGGAGAACCGCCGAATACGCAGTTGAACGGAATCAATAACCTCGGCTGGATTGCCGGACAAGTGTTGACCGGAGGCAACTGGCGCGGTTTCTGGATTATAGGTAATGATTTGGACTTTCTTGAACCTCGAGGCAGCGCCGACAATCAAGTGACTGGGATCAACGGTCGTGGAGACGTCGTCGGCTGCCACGACGCTACGGCAGGTTTCATTTCGTTCCGTGTAGAGAATTCTGAAGGGAGCGAGACTTCGGAAAAATATCCTGCACAGGAACGGCTTGCGTCATGCGCCACTGCCATCAACTTTGCTCGTGTCGTGGTCGGAAACTACTTTACGGTGAAACAACCCTATGGTTTTTTGGGGGTACCTGCTCTCACCCTGCAAGTTGCATCTCCAGTCAATCATACGGTCCACACCAATCCCGTGCACATTGTGGCTTCGGCTTCGGGTAACAATCCAATGGCGCAGATACAGATCTGGGCGAATTTCAAGAAGGTTTTCCAAGTCAAAGGCGGGGAACTGGATGCCAATGTCAGGCTACCGGTCGGAACAAATGTGCGACTAGCAATTTATGCTATAGATTCCAAAGGAGCTACCACAAAGATCGTGGATACTGTCGCCGTGTACTGAGTTCCCAATGTACGAACGTTTTCCACCGAATGTCTATTTGTAGTTCGAAGAGATTGCAACATTTTTGATAGCAAGTGTGTTTTTCTTCGTTATCAAGCGACAACGGCGATTCTGCCAGGGTGCGCTCAACGAGACAGGCCCGATGGCCGCGACTCGGCAAAGGGCGAACGCCCAGGGTCGGGGAGGCGAGAGTATCCTCACGAGCAACCCCAATCCGGCTGTTCATCCAGAGGTTCTGTATCTACAACTTTTGTGTAATTGACCGCCTTCTTGCTCGCGGCTACGCTCATGGCCGGGCGACGTTAGACATCTTCTATTTACTCTCTCATTAAGCCAAAGAGCTGGAATCCAGATGACGCCCAGTTGGCACGCGTGGTTGGCCCGCGGAAGGGCGCTCCACAGCAACCCCTCTATTCGTCTTTTGATGAAATATACGAGAACCGGACTGCGTGGCCGAGCTATATGCCTTGGCAACTAACCCTCAGAATTGGGGTTCTATTCCGGAAGGGGTCGAGCGAAATTGAGAACACCATCCTCGAGCATTCTGGTTGTGGACGATTTCGAGCCTTTTCGCCGATTGGTTTGCTCATTACTTGAGCAAGATCCGCGGCTGCACGTCGCCTGCGAAGCGGGTGACGGACTAGAGGCAGTTCAATATGCAGAGCGACTACAGCCGAACTTGATAGTGCTAGACATCGGCCTTCCAAAGATGAATGGAATCGAAGCCGCCAGGCGGATTCGCACGCTTGCCCCTGAATCCAAGATACTGTTCCTAAGTCAAACGTCGGATGCCGAAGTGGTGCAGGATGCCCTGAGCTTGGGCGCGCAAGGCTACGTTCTTAAATCGCAAGTTGGAAGTGACCTGGGGGCGGCTGTCGAAGCGGTGCTCCGAGGAGAGCGTTTTGTCAGTGAAGCACTGAAACACAGTTCGGTTGATAGGCAGGGGGGAAAAAAATCTAAAGACACGGGATGGGGGCAGGGCCTCTCGCTTGTCCCCTCAAGAAAAGGGGTCATCAGTCGGTGGCACGAGTGTCACTTCTATTCGGACGAAGAGTCCCTTCTGGCTGGCTTCACTGACTTTATCGAGACTGCTCTTACAGCCGGTAGAGTAGCTATCGTGATTGCGAGCCAATTGCATCGAGAGAGCGTTCTTCGGCGACTACGGCTGGACGCCATAGATATTAATGCTGCCATCAAGCAAGGCCGCTACATCGCATTGGATGTTGATGAGACACTTTCGAAGTTCATGGTCAACGATCTGCCCGATCCGGTCCGATTTTTCAAAACAGCGCATGAATGTATTGCGGGAGCCGCCCATACGGCGAGTGGCGAGCACCTCCGCGTTGTAGCCTGCGGGGAAGGTACCTCTATTCTGTGGGCGCAAGGCAAGGCGGACGGGGCGGTTGAGCTCGAACGCCTTTGGGACGACGTCGCTAAAACATACGACCTGGACATTCTCTGCGGGTTTCTGCTTCCCGGTTTGCAACGGGACCAAAAGAACAAAACCTACGACAATATCTGCGCGGCGCACTCCGCCATTTTCTCCCACTGAACACCCTTCCACACGAACGTGCCTGTCTGAATTGTCAGTGTTATCTACCCAAAAACCTTCCTAGCATTGAAAACTAGCTTAGCCAGCAGAGTGAAAAAATGTGGGATTTCCAGGGAGAGTCACCAAATCGAGATCTGGTAAAGATACAGAACAGGCTCAGAATCGTCGGCTTTGTTTTGCAGAATCCGCGCGACCACCATCGCCGGCATGTAGGTAAGTGCTATTGAACCCCAAACCCTTCACTGTTTCACACTCCAAGCCGGAACCTGTGGCTTGAATGTTTCACCGCACCAGAGATTGAGGACATCATGGCAACACAACCTTTGACAGAGGAACGAGACAGCGTCTCAAAAGGACCGGAAATAGTCGAGAAACCAAGAACTAATGACTGGACCAACCCACAGGCCATGGCAATCCCAAAGGAGGGATACTTCAAAGCTGAGCCAGGAAGATACGGCCCAGTATTTCCCCAAACTCCCGCCAACTATGGGTTTTCGGTGGTCGCGAAGGTCAAGCCTGGCCGGGAGAAGGCTATCCGTGATTACGGAAAGAACATTGAAGAGGCGGTGAAAGCTGATCCTTCCGTTCTCGCGCCACTCAAGCTTCACTATCTCCGATGGGTTTTGTTCGACGTCGGCTCGGGGCTGCATTTCATGTATCAGGGAATCTTTGATACCGATTTCGACAAATACCTCGAGGACGCGGTGGCGCTCTTCAACAAAACCGGTATTACCACAGTTTTTGTGAACCTTGAAGGGTGGCCGGAGGATTGGAAGACGAATGTTCCGGCGGTTATCAAATTCTTTCGCGACCATCAGTGTCCGAGCTTCCTGGAATATGGGGAATATCCATTCGTTAGCGCAGACGAAGTCAAGAAGGCGCTCACTCTGAAGACCGCTTTTTCCAACATGCTCGACCAGATGCAATAGGTCCAACAGGTGTGAAGTCCAGATAAAGCGAACAGTTGCTGGGCCGAGAACGGCTGCCATAAGCAACAACAGAAGGAGGAAATCATGGCCACACAACCGTTGCCAAAGAAGCCAGAGATCGAGCCTAAAAAACCACAAATAGTCGAGAAGCCGAGGACGAACGATTGGACGAAACCACAGGCGATGGCGATTCCCAAGGGGGGATTTTTCAAGGACAAAATTGAGCAAGGCAGGTATGGTCCGATCTTTCCCCAGACTCCGGCTTGCTACGGCTTCAGTGTTATGGCTAAGGTTATCCCAGGTAAAGAGGAGCACCTATACAACCATTCCAAGGTTATCGAGAAAGCAATCGCAGACGATCCCACCACCCTCTCCATACTCAAAGCGCATTATTTGAAATGGGTAATCTTCACAATCAAGGGTGAGAGCTACATGATGTACCAAGGCATCTTCGATACCGATTTCGATAAATACTGCGAGGATGCCTCTTTTCTCTTCGGGAAGACGGGCATCATCTCGGCCTTTGAGGCCCTCGAAGGGTGGCCTGCGGACTACGCGACCAATCCTTCGTCCATCGTCAAGTTTTTCCGCGAACACCAATGTCCGAGCTTCCTCGAATACAGCGAGCATCCCTATGTGAGTTGCGATGAAATCAGAAAAGCGTTGACGCTTAAGGCGTCTTTCTCAGACATGCTCGACCAGATGCAGTAGGAGGCGGTTTTTGCTAGTCGAGAGTCCCGTAATCGAGCTTGACGATATCCAGCACTTCCTGATTTCACGTCCGCCCGCGTTGACGGCGCGATACGAATTCTTAACTTTTCGTGAGTCAGCGGGCGGCCGCGCTTGGCTGAGTGGCATTCTCGATAAGGTGGGGATTGCAAGTCAAGTTGGATCCACCGAACTGGACTCGAGATGGGTGACTGTTGCCTTTACGTGGACCGGTTTGCGGGCCCTCGGCTTAAGTGAGAAGTCGTTGGCTACTTTTCCTGAGGAGTTTCGCCAAGGCATGGCAGCCCGGGCCAAGATACTGGGCACCTCTGGAGCAAATCATCCTGAGCACTGGGTGGGAGGACTTGCCAATCCCGACCTTCACGCGATCGTTGTGCTCTTCGCCCGCGGCACTTCCGAACGCGAGAGATGCAAGATTGAGCACGAACAATATCTCTCAGAATGCCCGGGCGTAGAGGTACTTTCCTCCCTCGATCTGGAAGCGATACCACCCTTCAACTACGCTCACGAACACTTTGGTTATCGTGACCGGCTTTCCCAGCCCGCGATCGAGGGCACAGGCGAGCAACCGACGCCCGGTTCGGGCCCTTCTATCAAACCCGGTGAGTTCTTTCTCGGCTATCCCGATGAGAGTGGCAGTCAGCCCATATTGCCCCAGCCCGAGATTCTTGCTCGTAATGGGAGCTATCTCGCCTACCTGCGCCTGGAAGAGCACGTGGGCGCTTTTCGTGACTTTCTCAAAGAAGAGGGAAAGACATCAGAAGAACAGGAACTGATTGCTGCCAAGCTTATGGGCCGCTGGCGCAGCGGGGCTCCGCTTACCTTGACCCCACAGAAAGACGATCCGGCACTAGGCGCCGATATGCAACGAACCAATAACTTCGACTACGGCAAGATGGATCCATACGGCTACGGCTGCCCTCTGGGATCCCATATTCGGCGCATGAACCCGCGTGACACCGCATCGAACATGCAACAACACAAAATGATCCGCCGGGGCGGCACCTATGGGCCTCCACTGCCAGAAGACGCGCCGGAAGACGGTGTGGAGCGTGGAATCGCAGCTTTCATTGGCTGTGCAAGCCTTGTCCGCCAGTTTGAATTTGCGATGAATGTGTGGACGAATGATCCGACTTTTCATCAACTCGGCAACGATCGCGATCCGTTCGTGGGCACTCAGGACGGCACGTTTGACATGACGATTCCGAAACGGCCAATCCGGAAAAAGATCAAGGGACTTCCGGCCTTCACCACAGTTCGGGGTGGCGCCTACTTCTTTCTACCGGGCATTAAAGCGCTGCGATATCTTGCGACGCTCTCGAATGGTCGCTAAATTTCAAGAGAAGGACGACTGCGATGAGTGAATCTAAGTCTGCACCACGCACCTACAATCAAGGGCACGTCCCGCGCAAATATAGCCCTGGAAAGAGGCGGTTCAGCATTTATTGGACGTGGAGTTATCCCTGGGAGGCCAATCGGGACGTAACTGAGCTGGATAATCGCTTTTCAACCATGACGGAAGTGCGGAGAGTCGGTTGGCCCGAATACGAGTCAATCGAATATTCGGAAAAGATGTTTCTACAAGGCATCGCGGGAACCCTGGAGTTGTTTCACCTTTCGCTCTTGAAATTCCAGTCACTCGTGGGCGAAGTCACGGAACAACCGGTTGCCGTTTACCAACGAATCGACCAGGCAGGGCAGCGGTTGCCGCTGAACGAAATGGTGCTCTCAGACACCGACACTCTAATGGTATTTGGTCTTGACCACATGGTCACGGAGCAGGAAGCCTCTCTTGAGGAAGTAGAAGCCGTTCGCGAGTTTCTCATGCGCGACGGAACCTGCTTGGTCCTGGGCCCGCATCATGATGTCGGGATCTCGCCCGACCTGAAGGTGCGCAACATGGAATATGCCCATCATGGTGATCCTCTCGTGCCGCGTCAGCAGCGTTTCGGCAAGTACACACGCTCGCTTATGAAGGGATTAGGCACTCCGGTTGAGAATCGCTATGGCCTTCGCCCTGCGGTAGTCGAAGGAACAAATCATATTGCTCCGCTAACCACTCTGAGAGACCTGGACAAAAAGGGCTGGCTTAATGGAGTAAAGACCTTCAACTTCCATCCTCATTTGCCCCACTACGCATTGACGACCGATGATCCTAGTGCAATCCATGTTCTAGCGAAACAGCCCATCGATATGTCACATCCGCACCCGTTCACAGAAGCTGGGAATCGGGAATTCAACATGTTTCTCTGGATGCCGCCAGTTGGTGCACGCGCTGGCGACATTCTGTTCGCTGACTCGACGATATTTACCACCTTGTTCGGTGGTGATAAATCGTTAGAAAGCTTCTGGAGGAACATTGCGAAGACACCTCTCCATTCAAAGGCTCGGGTTCTGCATGCGCGTTCAACAACACGAGCAGCTTAGAGAGCATTTGTCGTGGCCAACGCCTTCGGACTTAGGCTTCGAAGTCTACCCAGCTTGACATGGTTGAGCATTCTTGGGATCGCATTTGTACTTCACATGCCAACGCGATCCGAAGCTCAGAGCAGGGGTGTGTATCCGCTAGGAATGAGTGCCTTGAACTCTGGTCTCACGCCAGAGCCGGGGTTTACGTATTCCAACCAACTGCTTTTCTACTCTCGCGATCAAGCGAAGAACAATGACGGCGCCACCTTACCAGTCGCCGGCAGTAACTCCGTATTGATGGATCTAAATTCGCTGATATGGGTAAGCGGGAAGAGCATCTTGGGAGGCGCGCACTATTCGGCGATCGCAACGCTTCCGTTTGCGAAAAACGATCTCACATTGGATATCGAGGGCAATATCAGCGGCGGCGGAGGATTTGCCGACTCCTATTACATGCCGCTTGTTCTAGGCTGGAACAAGCAGCGTATTTCGGTTCGCGCCCTGTATGGGTTTCTCGCGCCGACAGGCCGTTTTGCCGCTGGGGCAAATGATAACGTGGGTTCAGGATACTGGACGCACGCTGCGTCGTCTGGGCAGACGTTCTATTTGACGAAAGGCAAGTCGCTGGCGCTTTCTGCCTATGAGATGTACGAAATCCATACCACTCAGAATGGGACTAGAATTCACCCCGGCGACACTTTCGATCTTGATTATTCGTTGGCGCGAACAGTCATCCTCAGAAGCGGAGTCGCATCACTGCAAATCGGAGTCGTAGGGTATGAACAGCGTCAAATCACCGCTAAGACTGGCCCCGCGATCACAGCGGATCAATCGAGAGAGCGGTATGCCGTTAATTCGATCGGATTCGCATCGCATCTGGCATTCCCGCGTAGAAACCTTAACCTGGGAATGAAGTTTTTTAAGGAATTCGCAAATCGAGCGACTTTTCAGGGAATCTCATTTCAAGTCTCTGGAGGAGTGAACTTTTAGAGCGGTGGCGAATGTCATCAAAGACTCCAAGTGGACTTGATAAGACGAGTAACTCCCCATTCTGGCTGTTTCTGAGGCCGTAGTGCCTGACTTTCACGAGCAAGCCGTATTCAGGCTTGCAGTCAATAGATAACAAGCTTAAACGCCTAGTCCTCAGCGGGGGGAGGGAATTTTTTGAACATCTTGTCGAGAGCCTTCTGAATCTTCTGTTCGTTCTTCTCCGGTTTGTCACTGAGGGTGTCGCTGGCGCTGCCAAGCCATAACAGTTTCTTGGTCTTGGCATCGCCGATGTCAACGGAGAGTTGCCCGGTCGGGATTTCGCTCACAGTTGTGGTTGATGAGCCGCCCCAAGACCAGCCCCATCCGGTGCCCATCGTGTTGAGTTGCGTCTGCTTACTAGTGGAAGCATGGTAAAGAACGACCACATCTGGATTAGCTCCGATATCCACTTGCTGGTAACCCTTAGCGGCAAGTTCCTTGTCGATGCCATCTACAATCCTTTGCCCCATGAGCGGGTTCTTTGCCGGAGTTCCGGTCGTCCAGGCGTAAGTGTGATATCCCGAAAAGTTCGCGCCCTTGTCCCAGTCCACCTTGACATCTTGCGTCCACGCAATCGAACCCAGAAGGGAAATCAATATGGCCGTGCATAGTACTATACGTTTCATGTCATCTCCATCAAGCTGAGAATTCAGCCTAACCTTCGAAACAGCTTTCGAATCTCGACGTCTACTCTTACTCTCGTTTATCGGGGCGGGACGAATTTAGGAACTGGCAACTTTACCAGTAAGAGCTTCGGCCCGAAGCCAGTTGACGATACATAGTCGTATAGCGACGATGTGAAGTGTTTCTCCAGCATTTACCGGTATTCGCTCTCAACTTGGGAGAGCATACTGCGCCCAATCATCCGATAACTACCACGAGTAGGAGAGTTGCGCAGGGCTGGCCGGAATTGAAATTGACCTGAACGGTTTGGTTGGGCGGAAAAAGGCTAATCTGATTCCCACAGAAAGTCATCCTGGATGAAGACCCATTATGTAGAAAGGTCACGAACGTGACTTGAACGTTGGCATTGACAGCACTGAGCTGCGCAACGCTGACAGTACCCTGAAAAGTGGATCCAGTTGTGATTGCACCACCAATGAAAAAGGCTCCGCAACCGGCACACGAGAGGATTAGCCCGATCACTACAATGAATGAAAGGAAGCGGCTCACAATGCACCCCGCCGCGTGAAGTGTACACAGGTGCTCTGGCGACCGTTGCTTACGAGACTATCTCTTCAGCAAGGTCGCTGGTTCCACCTTGGGCAAACGCATCGAATAATAACGGAGAGCTAGATTTCGAGCACCTGTAAGTTCTACCAGTTCTTCTCAATACAGCACGTTTCTAAGCTTGCTCTATGTCTCTTATAAGGAAAGTGCGGCCGGAATTGTTAGGCCTTTTTTTGTTTTGTGTCGCTTCCTGGTCTGTTTCCCTATCTCAATCAAAAGAGAACTCATACCAGCCTGCCACTATACTTGATGTAAAGCGCGACCAGAATGCCAATTCCGCTAATCCGTCAGCTGTTCGCTACGATATTTCTCTCAGAGTTGGCAACACAATTTATGTTGTGCTGTTTACGCAGCCACCCGGAAGTTACGGGGTGGAACACATCGCTGGTCACGAGATGCTCGTTTCGGTCGGAAAAGACACAATTACCTTTAACGATATCCTGGGCAGATCCCGAGAAGCTCCAATTCTGAGTCGCACAACCGATGCCGGACAAAAATAAGCGCTGATTTCGATACCGATAAAGAAAACTGGAGTCGATCCTGCCGCAGGCGATTCGACAACTAACTGCGGAGGATGGATCAACCGGTTCGTCAGCGAACATGGATACTCCATTGGCCGAGACCCTTCTCCGCCGCGTTCGCGGACTTCAGAGATCAAAATGCCAGTTTCAGCAACAGATCGATGATCTGCTTGAGCGGAACGATCGTCAGGGTGAGCGGCAGCAAAGGCACAACCAACAAGACGCCTAATCGAATGATTGCCTGCTTGCCGTATGGAAGAAGATGAATGTCGCTAATTACGTTGAACGCATTGCCCAAATCCGCGAGTGATTGGATATCAGATGTGCCTAGGAGTGGTTCGGTGTCTTCCGATGGTTTTTTGATCCATTTCTGCCGGAAATCGTCTACGTAACGGCTGGCCAGGGTTCCATACTCAACCACCGCAGTTCGCCGCGCTCGACCCAAGTGCACAACGAAGAAGCTCAACGGGAGCAGGACCAAAGCCATCAGGAACAGCAGGGAGGCCACAATTTGCATTTTGAAGCTGGGCAACGTCGCGCCCGCATGCCAGATCCGGTCACCGATGAGGCCAGCCAGAAATGTTGTATGCGCCACGAGCACGGGAGAAAACGCCAAAATGCTGGCGCCAAGAAAACCAAGGCCGCCGGCTTTGTCTGGATGAAAGAGGTTGAGGTGGAGCGGTAAACCGCGCACTCGCCAGAGAAATTGGTACCATAGGAATAGCCGGAAGTACCAGCGCAGCAGGATAAATCGGAAGATTGGAAGGCTCACAAATGCATACCAGTACCCCGCTGCATTGAGGCGCGGTCCCGCGGCCGAGTCTCCGGCATACCACGTTGTCACTCTCATCGTCAGGTGTTCTCGCCACACCCAATGACCAATAGTGAAGCAGAGAACTAAGAGGAGAGCTTCCCACAGCACAGAATTTCTCATGCGCATGGTCGAAGCCATGATTGCATCAAACCGCCTGCGATCCTGTTGAACGACGATTTTGCGATTCAGGAATTGACGCACGATTACGTTGATACGCTGATGCACCATCAGTTCCGCGATAATCAACAATGGCAGGCCAGCCAAAAATCTGGTGTGTACTTCCAAATCGAACAAGAAAGGTACCGGCACACCACCCAGAGCACGTCCGGTTGCAATGGAAAGCACGAACAACGGGACCCAGCAGACCAGTGGGACAATAGTAGCTCTCCGGACCAGCAATTCCAGGGGCTCTCTTGCAAGCCGCGTTCGAAGATAGAGTTGATATAGGGGGCCGCCCAGCGTAAGCGAGAAATCGGATTCGATTTGGCGCTGACCTTCAGGAGTTTCCGGGTCGGGAATTCCATCTCGTTTCGAAATTCGCGAATCGCTCGCTTGCTTCGAAGGGCCGATGTTCATTGCTGGTTCCACGCTTTCCTGTGCATGCTTATCCTCTAGCGTGGTGTAGCGGTCGAAACCGCGGAGGACTTGGCATTTTGTTGCGGACCCGTTGTCGCTGATTGTTGAGAAGGGAGATTAGCTCGTTCCCAGGCGCGCACCTTGGCCCGCGCTTCATCGAATAGACGCTCATAGTTTCCTTTACGTACCTTTTCGCTGGCCCGAGCGTCCAGCAACTTCCATAGCGGGCCATATTGGTAGTAAACCCGGAGATAGGTTTGCTGGTCTTGTGGCGCTACTTCGTCGGTCCCAAAAAGGAAACGGTTCGGGTAGCGGTTGATTAAATCCGCAGCTATCCTGGTTGACTCCGGAGTTGCGACGATGTACTTCGCGACTTCATTCCAGGAAATATCAAAGTAAACATGACTGAACTCTGGATCCCCGAGGATATCTGCAATATTCGCGGCGTGATTTTTGACTGGCCGAACTATTCGTCCCATGCCAGTATGGGCCCAAATTATGGTCGTGTTCGGGTGCCTTTTGAAAAGAGCTTTCATTTCCTCCAGGTATGCGGGTTGCGAACCTTCTTTGGCAAAGGGGACGTCCATGTCGTTGTGGATTAATACGACAAGCCCAACCTGCCCGGCGAAATCGAGAATGCGGTCCAGAGCCGGGTCCTGAAGACTCGCAACTTCTCCTGCGATTTTCGCCGACACGAACTCCTTGTGAATCGAGAACTCCCCGATGCCTGAGAACACACCGGGAAAAGTTTGAAGCACCCGCCGAATGTGATCCGCCGCGTACATGTCTGTGGGATTGAAGCCGGTGATCATCGGATCAAAGCGTGCTCGTTCTTCCTTAGTGAGAGACTTGTATGCCATGGCGATCCATGCATCGGTGAACGAGTAGTAATAGAGCGGAGCATCCGTATTTAGATAGTAGGTAGGAGCACGATCACCATCGACTCTGTACGACCACTGCTGCTGTAATGGAATACCGAATATCGCCACCCGGCCCACCTTGTTGCCCATAATTTTCAGGAAGTCATGGATGTCAGTTCCTTGCTGAATGTAGTTGGTAAGATGGAAATGAGAATCGTTAAGCTCGAACTGCTCCTGCGCCTTGTTAGACTGGGCTAATACAGAGTTGCACCAGGCGAGCAGCACGGCGACCACACACCAAGCGAAGTGCCGGGCTGTGTACCCCGAACACCGCTTCCATCGCCTTTTCGCTGCCACGGTGCCAACCTTCTTCATTGCCGGTCTCCTTGCCTCTTTTGTGCTTCGGGCACGGCGATAACCTGGGAGCCTACAGCATTCCGCCGGACCCCCGCCCTCTCATCCCCTCTGATTTCACAATTGCCGGCAGTTGTGAGTGCTTCCTTAAGGGTTATCCATTCTCAGTAAAGTGCAGTCATACCGATGGAAAAAATCGGCCCGGTTTGCTGGCCGGTATAGAAGCCGAACGTACTGTTAACAGGGGAGTGATCCGCACTGATTAACTGAGTGTTCAGCCGGATATTCCGAGTGTTCCAGGGATAGTAATTGGTTCCGCCGATAAACTCTTTCGAATTTCCATACTGACCGAAGATATACGAGGTGCCGCCATAGAGTTCGAATCTCTTGGGCACAATCATGCCTGCAACCTGAACGTAGAACCCAGAATCTCGGACTTCGGTCACCGGCAGCTTCCCATTCGCAATTAAATGATCCAGCAGTCTTCCGTAGCCTTCACCCTGAATCCACAGACCGTGGTATTTCATTGCTGCGGCTGCAGAAACCATCTGATAATGCGCCCTTTCGACCGTCACACCCGGAGCGAGGGCGCCCGTATCGAATACGTTGAGGCTGTCACTCAGGCGAAGGGTTGTGTTAATGCCCGAGGTAGTACCGACAGCCGCCTGGCGGTCCTCGGGGCTGTAGGTATAAGCCAGATTAAAGCGGGTCGCAAGCTTCTGATGGTTCTCGTAGTCTCCGAAAGCTCCCCGTGGGCCAAATTCACCAGTTGTCGGATACCACGTTAAAGCGCCGCCAGCTGAAAGATTCCGGTCGAGCTTGAGGGCGGGTACGTCCAGGTTGCTATTGTTGTTTCCGAACATCCATCTGTACTCAAGCTTCGGCAGCAGGTTCCCCTTGGCGAACACACCTTGCGAGAAGTATGGCCGGAAGAATTCATCCGCCATGACGCGATCATAGGATTCCCAATAGGGGTGAGAGCCCTGTAGTGATTGTGTGCCAGGATAGGCGTTCCATCCCAACCCGAGCGTCATAATTTTGCCAAAGTTGTAATAGAGGGCGCCCCCAACGGCCACCTGATTCGTGTCCTGTACTGTCCAAAGGAATGTAGAGTAGAGGAACTTGGGGCTGAACAGCCATCCTTGCGAAAACAGCATGACGCGATGGAACTGGAAATCTTTGCGAGGAGTCACTTGGATCGGACGACCCAAATGATCGAAAGCCGTTTGCGGGGCTGGCATTTGGTCTAGAAATCTTGCAGCCATATAACCACTGAGCTTCAGTTCGCCGTATTCGCCTCTTCCGACAGTAAATCCGCGGCCAGGATTGAATTCTCCGAAAATGGCGGGATTTCCTTCTGAGGCTTCTGGGAGCTTAGTCTTGTCATCGTCATTGCTCTGGTTTTGGCTTGAGGATTGCGCTGTCTGATCTTGGGTTGAAGATTGTGTGCTCTGCTTTTGGCCGGAGGATTGCCCGGTCTGCTGCCCAGTCGTCCCAGCGGTGGTTTGAGCCGCGGCCACTCCGGTGGCTTGCCCGCTCTGATCCACCACATCACGCATAGTCTTTAGCTGTTCCATCAATTCCTTGTTCTGCCTTTGTAGTTGCTGGTTCTGTATCTCTATCTGCTGATTTTGTTTCTCCAGTTGCTGATTCTGTTCAATGAGCTTATCGACGGCTTGGATTTCGCTCTGAGTGTCTCTCGGGCCCGAGGCGCCCCTAACCGATTCTTGAGCAAGCGCAATGACAGCATTAGTAAGTGCAACACCCAACGCCAGCGTAACGCGAGTCCGCGCGCGCATCATCTCAATGCCTTCCGAGCGCGTGAGCAAAGCCACGTGCAATTGTCGCGTTGGTCTTTTCTGGTTTCACATTGCCACGGGCTTCGTCAGGGCTTTCTAGCTTGTTTCGGACAGGGGTAAGGTCGAACTCCTTCGGGCCTGACCGGTGGCCTCCGAATCGAGCAACGCCAACAAGAGAGGAACTATCTCTAAGCGTCAAAGCGGCGGCATAATTGGCAATCGGCACAGGAATCACGGCTTCAACCACTCGCAGGATGAACTCCAGTGTCAGAACTAACAACTGCTACTTTTGACAGCAAAGTTCTTCTTCTGCCTACGCCCTGACTAATCGGCGAGAAGAGCAGTGCGTCATCGAGTCGCAATCATTTCAGCCCGACTGATCGCGGAGAAAATAAATTGATTCCGAGTTGGTCGGCCACGTAGGCGATCGTTTTCTGGGCCTTTACGCTGTTGCCGGCTTCATCCAGCGGCGGAGCAAAAACCGCAATTGCGCCTTTGCCCGGAACCACGGCGACAATCCCGCCACCCACGCCGCTCTTCGCAGGCAAGCCCACATGCCATGCCCATCCACCCGAACCGTCATAGAGACCGTCCGTCATCATGGTGGCGAGAATCTCCGGTACATTCTCTTTTTTGATTACCCGTTCGTGAGTAATCGGGTTGACGCCGCCGTTGGCCAGCGTTGCTCCCATTACCGCGAGTTGCTTGGCAGTCACGCCGACCGAACACTGCTTGGTATAAACGTCAACCGATTCGAGCGGGTCGGCGTAGATTCGTTCGTATTTAAGCAGAAGAGCTGCCAGCGCCCGATTTCCAGTATTTGTCTCAGCCTCGGATTTATAGACGTCTTGCATCAACGTGAGTTTCTCGCCCGCTGCTTTGCTGTAAAAATCGAGTATCTTTTGCCATTTTGCGTCGGCGCTCGACGCCTGTATCAGGCTGACCGTCGCAATCGCACCCGCGTTGACGAAGGGATTCCCCGTGTGGGTGGGCATATCGGCTACGGCCTCGACAGAGTTGAACGGCCGCCCGGTTGGCTCGGATCCTACTTTCGCGAAGACCTGATCCGGACCGAGTTCTTCCATGGCCAGAGCCAAACTAAATACCTTGGAAATTGACTGAATCGAAAAAGTCTTGTCAATGTCACCATCTGAGACGACCTGACCGTCGGTAGTTATGGCGACAACGCCGTACAGCTTTGAGTCAACCTGGGCGAGTGCTGGAATATAGTCAGCGTTTTTGCCTCCAGTGTCGCTTTTGAATTTTGCATACGCCTCGCTGATCACAGCCTGAACTTGTTCGCGGGTTGGTGCTACTGGGCTGCGCTGGGTACCAGTTTGAGTGATGGCTATCTGGGCCCCAACGCACATCACTACTGCCGCTAAGCCAAGCTCTACATTGCGTCTTACGTTTCTTGCTTTCATTTGAAGCCTCCACTAAATACAAATCGCTCTACCCCTCGTAGTTCAGCACCTTCACAGCTGTAATTGAATGCGGCTCTGGAAAAACTGAGTGTTACCCTTGAGGTCGAACCGGCTTAGGCGACCATAGCCGTAATTGAACTCCAAACGCACATACCGGGACAGGTACCAATTGAGTTGCTCCGTGAATCTATTGAACCTGCCACCGGTTAAAGTGCCACTGTCGAGATTGATGTAGGAATATCGACTCACAAGCTCCCATGCTCCCGGTCCTCCCTGAAACACGGGTCTTGCAGGCGACACGGCTCTGAAGAATCCTCCAACCGTGTTGTATGTGCGCGTTTCCCCCGTGATGATCCAGGTCGCTGCTACATCGCCGCCGTTGAAAATGGGATTATGCGTTGAAGGCGAGTCAACCTTTTGAAACCAGTATTCACTGCCGAATAGCCAATTACGGCGTCGGTAATAGACCTCGGGGCCCGCCATGAACGTTGCGCTCGAAGGAAACTTGCCGGTATCGACAAAATACGGTGTGAGAAACACTTCCGGGCGCGAACGGAGCTGCAGTTTGTTTTCGGCTGGCTTTCCGTATCGCAAATTTATGCCTAAGTGAAGCAAGCTGTGCGTGTCTGATACGGAGCGAATCGGCAGCCAGGCAAGCCTGGCGACTTCTTGACTTGAATAAGACGAAAACGACTGGCCCTTTGAAAAAATGTCGTTATAGTAGCCGACGTTCCACATAAAACCATGCTTCGGCAGATAGCCCATCCACTTAACTCCATCCGCCAACAAAGGCACCGTGGCATCGTTCATAGGAGCTCTCTCCATAGTCCAGCCGTCGTAGCCCGTCATCACCTTATTGAGCGAGAATCCCTCCTTTGTTCGCCCCACGAATAGGTGCCCCCATTTCTCGGGGAGGGCGACCATGATTCCGGTTTGCCGGATGAGCCAAGTGTGGGAGGGGGCGTCGTACATGACTCCGAGGCTGTACGTGACTGATCTCTTAAACTCAGGAAACTTTCCTGAAAGAAGAAAGCGGAAATCGCGAAGTTTGTAACTAGGCGCGAGAGAGAATTGCTGCTTACTTGCCCGATCCTGTGAAAAGGCGGCATAGTCCACCAGGAAACCGCCACCGGCGCGGGCGGTGATGTACTTCCCGTCGAATTCATTCCAATGCTTGAAACCCCTCGTTGCTTCCTCGGACTCGTCAGACTCAACCGCATTGATGGTGTTCTCAATAGTGGGATCTGGTGGAGTCTTCACCGTCTGCTGCTGATCGTCGGAAGGGGGTTGAGGAGGACCCGTCTTTTCCTGTGCCGTGGACAGAGCTGGCACAAACAGTAAGACCAACGCGACAATTGAAATCGGCGGTCGCAATGTCGCATCGGCGATCTTGACGAAATACTGACACACTAGAAAACCCCATTAGTACGTAGCAAACATCTGCTGAATTTGCTCCGGAGATTGTGTTTTCAGCAGTGCCAGTGAAAGCAGGATCCGCGACTTCTGCGGGTTTAATTCGTCGGAAGCGACAAAGCCGAGTTCGTCGTCTTTAACTTCAACATTTCGGCCAACGGTGCCCGTGACCACCCGGCTGCTGCGCACGACAACCACGCCCTGCTTAACGGCTCGTGCCGCTGCGTCAATCGACGCCTTGTTCATGTTGCCGTTGCCGACGCCGGCAATAACAATGCCCTTCGCGCCATTACGCACGCTGCAATCGATCAAGTCCGGGGACATGTCCACGTCGCCGTAGATAATGTCGACCCGCGGAAGCTTAGTAACGTCCGAAGTATCGAATTCACTTGAGGTAGTGTGTTTCCATGAGGGATTGTTGTAGAAGTCATTCTTTCCGTAGGCTGAGATACCGACCACACCTCGCAGCGGCGACATAAAGGTCTGCACCGCGGTTGTACTCGTCTTGGTCAGTGAGTGCGCACCCTGGATCCAGTCGTTCATTACGACCAGAACGCCCCGCCCCTTTGCCTGGGGATCAGCGGCCACCGCGACAGCATCGTATAGGTTCAAGGGGCCATCCGCGCTGATCGCAGTGGATGGCCGCATCGATCCCACCATGATGACTGGTTTGTCGCTTTTCACCGTCAGATTGAGAAAAAATGTTGTCTCTTCCAAAGTGTCGGTACCGTGTGTCACGACGATGCCGTCAGTGTCATTCGTCGCCAGCAGTTCGTTAATACGCTTGGCGAGCTTGAGCATGATTTCGAACGTCATGTCTTGCGAGCCCACGTTCGCGATTTGCTCTCCCTTGAGGTTGGCCAAGTCTCTAATTCCGGGAACAGAATCCAGCATTGCATCAATCGTGACTTTTCCCGACGTGTAGCTCGATTGCGTCCCAGTTGCAGCGGCGCCTGCGATCGTACCGCCGGTCGCCAAAATCACGATATTAGGCTTCTTGTCTTGCCCAAGTGCCGTCTGATAAGAGGCGATCACCAAGAGTAAGAACGGAATTAAGCTTCTGTAAGGTGGCTTCATGACTCTCCTTCGTTGGCAGACCCTGGACATTGACAGTCTCCGTTACTGCTGCTTGTTCGTGTACTTCGCCTTGTCGAGTCCTGTTAACTTGACCGGGTCAAGCAGGTCTTGGATCTGCTGCTCGGTGAGAAGTTTCTTTTCCCGTATGATCTCGAGCACGCCTTTGCCGCTCTTATAGGCTTCATTCGCCAGTTCCGTTGCCTTGTCGTAACCCAAGACCGGATTGAGTGCGGTGACGATCCCGACGGTAGTCTCCATGTAATGAGCCAATACCTTTTCGTTTACGGTGATGCCGTCGATGCACTTCGTACGGAAAAGCATTGACGTCTTATGAAGCAGATCTTGCGATTCCAGTATCGACAGGCCTTCAATCGGCTCGTACGCGTTGAGCTGAAGCTGACCACTGTGAGCTGCCAGCGTTGTCACGTAGTCATTCCCCATCACACGAAACGCGACCAGGTTCATAACCTCCGGGACCACCGGATTGACCTTTCCTGGCATGATGGAGGAACCAGGTTGCAAAGCCGGCAAATTGATTTCCGATAATCCGGCACGCGGGCCGGAGGTGAGCAAGATAAGGTCGCTGGATATCTTCGAAAGCTTGATTGCCAGGCTTTTCAGCGCCCCAGAATAGACCACAAACCCTTGCTGGTCCCATGTAGCAGCCAGCATGTCAGACGCGGGCACGATCGGTTTGCCGGTGAGCTTCGCTAGATGCTGTGCACACTTTTCCGGATAGCCTTTAGGAACATTAATTCCGGTGCCAATGGCTGTGGCGCCCATGTTTACGGAATACAGTGATTTTTCTGCCTCTTGTAACTCTTGTATTTCTCCGTCCAGCGAAGCAGCGAATGCGTAAAACTCCTGCCCGACTGTCATAGGAACCGCATCTTGCATCTCGGTGCGCCCCATCTTCACAATCTCGAGATATGCCTGGCCTTTTTTGCGGAAGGATGCGGAAAGCATTTTCAGTTCTTCGATCAGCTTGTCGTTTCGAAGCAGTATCGCTACCTTGATCGCGGTGGGATAAGAATCGTTCGTGGATTGCGACATGTTCAAATCATCATGAGGCTCAAGGAACTGGTACTCGCCCTTCTGATGACCAGTGGCCTCGAGTCCAACATTGGCGAGTACTTCATTGGCATTCATATTGGTGGATGTGCCAGCGCCTCCCTGATACCAATCGACGAGAAATTGATCGTGATATTTGCCGGCTAAAACTTCGTCGGAGGCCTTCTTGATTGCAGCCAGACGCTCCGGCTTCATTGCGCCGACGTCGGTATTGGCTTGAGCTGCCGCCAGTTTTACGATTGCCCATGCCTCGACAAAGCCCGGATAGTGATTGATTAAGACCCCGGAAAGCTGAAAATTCTCCAGTGCTCTCGCGGTTTGTACTCCGTAATAGGCATTGGCGGGAATTTCCTTTTCACCCAGGAGATCCTTTTCGACTCGTGGCTTATTCGCAGACGGTGTCGCAGCCTCCTGTGCCAAAGACCAGGGGACAACAAAGCACACAATTAGAGTCAATGCGCAGGTAGACAACGGCAGCCTGCAACCTACAAATAGGTCCGGTGTTACGGCGGACGCTTCTGATTTCCTTCGGAAAGTTGCTCTCATTGGGTACCTACACTTGATTCACGACTTATCCTTGCCTAATACTCTGAAATCGAAGCTGTACTTGAATGAAAACTGGACCCGATAATCATTCGGATTGAACCCACTCGAAGAGTTGAATCGGCGGCCATATTGAAACTCGCCGCCCGCCAGAAAGTTCTTGAAGGGCGAATACAGCAGGTTTACGCTTGCATAATCTCCTGCGTGAAACGCGTCTGGAGTCTGCAAGTTTGTGTTGTGCATGAGCAGTCGCGAATAGCCGATGGCGCTGGTCCATTTGTCGGACCACGTATGGTCCAGATAGGCAACAAAGCTGTACATGGGTACTGCCTTGCCTTTTATAGGTAAGACGAGATTGCTCAAGTTGAGTTCGGGAGCGACGTCCACCGGCGCGTCATTCATATAGTTTTCAATTCCTTCGCCGTACGTGTACTGCAAGCGGATAATATTGTTGTGAAACACGATGTGTGAGCTCGCATTGACACCCCAGCCAACGATGTTCTGGGTGACGTTGGTGACGACGTTGTCAATCTTGAAATCGCGAACAATGGCCGCGGCGCGGAGGTAGCTTTTGTTTTTCCAGGTATGACTGATTGCACCTGAGAAGTCTGGAAACTGAAATCTTGCGTGGATGTTTGAAAGATCAATTCGATCGGCGATAGCGCCCGCGTCTCCAGAGCCGCCAGGTTTTTCCAATGCGAACATGAGCTTTGTTGCTCCGTTGATCGGGGTGTATCGCAGCTGGGGATTGCGCAGAAACACCATCCCGTTCGGCCCCCAGTACTCCACAGTATTGGGAAACACATCGCCGTCCATGAAAACACTGTTCGTCTGGCCGGCAAGAATGGGCCCGATCTCGCCCCAGTACTGACGAGGACGAATGGTGGTTTGGCCGGCATCGACGCCGACGCCGAACATATCGAATTCGAACTCGTACTTCAGCTTTCCTATGGAGGTGTATTGCTCTCCGTTTACGCCGAAACGAGACTGTCGCACGCTGAAATAGCTATTGCCATTCTTTCCAAACTCTCCTGAAACGGACGGCAGCTTGGAGGGGCGCATCACGTCAAACCAGTTCGGGTCGTTGGTTTTAACGTCGTAGCCCATGTCCAGCATCACAAAGCCGTAGACGTCCAGGTAGGACTTGGGCTCATCTGGCGGCGTAGGGGAGCCGCCTTGTCCCTGGGTTGGCGCCTGCTCCTGTGTAGCCTGTTGACCTGCAGGAGTTTCCTGGGCTGACCCATCCGCGGTAGCTAGTAACACGCTCTCGGAAGTGCTTTGTGCAAGCTCCCGTATTAGCTGACCAGCAACCGGTGCATTCAGTTGAGTGTCTTCTTGAGTCTGGGCTATCAGTGCGGTACAGCTGCAGTAGGCTATTAAAACAGCCGAAAGAAGTACAGCGTGCATGATTCCTCCACGTCGTTTACATTCGGCGACGAAGATTTCACAGTTCGAGTGTGCGGTCCAGGTGCTGGCGGACACGTTCTCGCTGCTTCAGACATCGTGAATTTACGTCAGGTCTAGTGATTGAAATAACTGTCAGAACTTCCAGTACACCCGTAAGGATGTTGGTTTGTCGTTTTACACAAATAGTCTAGGTGAGTGTCTGGAAGTGACTATAGATCCCGCTAGTTACCGTTAAATGCGTGCAACAAGACTTACCGTAGTAGATGGAAACCGTGGCTGGTAGAATTGCCAGTCCGCACATTCACGGTCACGTGAGGTCCCACGCGCTGTGGGTCGGAATACCTCAAATACGTATTCATGCGGCACGCCCGTAGTATTCACGGCTCGGCAACTGTCTAGAAATAAATCGCCGCAAGAGAGTCCATGCTATGAGAAAAAACAAAAGGAGAGCTACTAGCACTAGTGCGATCGCACGCCAGAAGAAATAGTTCAACAGGCGCCGAGATCTCTTATCGAGGTCAGTGAGTGTTTGCTGACTCAGGGTATTCAGGTCGGCCATGGCAGCGATTTCTTCCTCGTGAATCACGTTGAGAACGATCTGGCGTTCCTTACTCAGGTCGGCGGTCGCGGCCACGCGCTCGCGATCTAAATCAGCCATGGCCGCGACTCTTTGCTGCGCCAGCGCCTCGATGACTTGTACGCGCTCTTGCGTCACGAACGCCTGAGTGGATAGCCGTTGATTCTCGACATCAGCCAATGCAATGTTTCGTGCGGCATTAGCCATTTCGGGCATTCGATCCAGGTCGTTGGAAGTCTTATCAAGTGCTTTGGTTAGGACCGCGAAGTTGGATGCTGCTGAGCTGATTTGCGGATCATGAGTGAGATCGCTGATGAGCAATTCGGCCTGCCAGCGGGCCTGTTTCGGAAGATAGGCATTGTAGCTATCCAACCGCGCCGTGATGTCTCCCAAACCTTCCTGAAGAGCGTTCAGAGAAGCTAGCGCTCCCAGGTCGCCTTGGTCCGCATTTCTGATGAGGTCCATGTCGGCCGATCTACGGCCTGCCAAACCTGTTTCAATTGGATGGGCAGCGGCCCATTCATCCAGCTTCCGCCTAAGGTCAGGGATGTTCGCGGTGGGTGCAGCTGTCAAAACCAGCTGTTCCATCTCGAGATCCATGTGCGTGAGAGTATCTGACACAACGGGCAACAACTGTCCAAACCTCTCTTTCATCGCCGCCCGTTCCATATACGCCTTCATTTGAAAAATGAAGGCCCAGGTATCAACGACTGCCGCTACCGGGTCGGTTTTCAGCACTGATGTCTGGAAGACTGGAATCGCTTCGGCTTTCCACACGAGCGCCTCCCGCCGAGTGACGGGAGACGGCGATTCACTAATAATCTTGTCCGCGGCACCTTCAATTTCGGACGAATAAAGGGCTAGGAGGGAATGGTTACGAGAGCCGAGCTCCGTTGCGGAAACCTCGACCGTCTTAAAACGATTAATCGACGAGGTCTTGCTGGTGCCACGAGATATGCAGCCAGTGAGGAACAGTATAAGTCCCAATAGCAAACCTAAATGCTTGAGCGTTACATGCAAAGGTAGCTTAGTCCGGTGGTTGGGTGACATCACTGTTCTGGTCCGCAGCCCAGTCATTCTATGTGTATCGGCAACGAGGATGTAGCTGCTACTTTTGACAGTTCGCCCCTCTGATTCGGATTGTAAGCTGTTAGCTGATGTGTCGGAATGTCCGGCCACGCATTGGAAGACGTTTCTAGAGGCTGGACATGACTATCAACTTTTACCAGTCACATCTAGCTATTCAGCCGAGCCACAATTAGTGACCACCTTCCGTTAGCCTCTGGCCGTTTGGAGGGGTACATGAAATCTTCTGTATGCCGACTCCTAGTGTTGGGGCTTCTCCTAGTTTCAGGCAAAGCAATCAGGGCGCAAGAAGAAGCGGAAAACGACGATCCCAAGTTCAATACGAACCTTGGGTTCCCCATAAGTGCACCGCTCAATCCCATGGCGCAATTTGCCGGCGCCGGGACGGGCGTCATCTACGGGGCAGGATACAACTTCACCAGACGCCACGGTGTCGTGGGTGAGTTCATGTGGGACTGGCTCAACCCGGGTGCCGGTGCTCTCACGCCTGTCCGCGCCGCTTTACAGCTTAACGACATCAGCGCGCACAGCAACCTGTACACGCTCACTGCGAACTACCGTTTCGAACTCCGCGGCCGAGCGCTAGGCATTTACTTTATAGGCGGCGGCGGGTGGTATATAAGGAAGTCAAGTCTTTCGAAGGTGGTCGTGACCGGCAACACGGTTACTTGCACTCCTGTTTGGCTCTGGTGGGGCGCTGCTTGCAGCTCGGGAATAGTGACTGCCAATCAGACTTTGTTGAGTTCCTCTTCAAGTGCGCTGGGCGGAAACGCAGGAATCGGCTTTACTGCCAGAGTTGGCGACGCACCTTACAGAATGTATGTTGAGACACGCTATCATTACGCAAATACCAGGACCATCAATACGCAGTTGATCGTAGCCACAGTAGGGATCAGATATTAGTTGTTAGCCCTCGCGGGGAAAACATCGCCACCCACCGACTTAGGCATCGCAATGTTCCGGAAGAGACCCTTGGATTAAGGGCGAGTCAATAAGTAGATCAGGCCGGCGAATGACGATAAGACCATTGCAGCGAATAATGCATTCAGAGAGTAATCGAGCCATCGATCTTTCCAACTGTGACTCGTCCTTGCAGTCAGGTTCAGCTTAGGCAATTCTTCTAAAACTTCGTCTCGCATACGATTCCTCTCAGGTTGCGAAAATATCGTAAGAAATCGTATTCAGGCTGGATGAACCAGCCACCTGTTAAAAGTACCAGGGCCTGCAAATTGTCACTCAGAGATCCCAGACTCACCTTGAGTCCTTGTCAATTCAGGCCGTCTCGGACGTTAAGCAATAGCTGATCTGGGGATTCGAGCCGGATGAGCCCCGCGCGCGGGTACTCTACATCCAGGATAACGAAAACAATAATCACCGTCATCGCCGTGAATCCAACAATATGGACCCAACTGCGATGGTAGCCAGTCGCGATGCGGTATCCAGCTAGCACCGAGCAGATGAGGCCGAGAGCGAAAAGGAGAACAAAAATGACTCTTGGCGGATGGAGACGCAGAGCCATAGTACGAGTAGTGCTCATGTCGATCATGTTGTTAAGCGCGGGAAGCAGTAGCTTGCCAGCATCGGGGTGTGAGTCGTGAAGAAGGCTGGCGGCCACGGATTTTGTCCAGATTTCATGTTGCAGTTCCTTGTATCTGGACATTTCCTTTTCGGCGGCCGCCATATCCGGCAGCTTGCGGTAGGTCGCAACGCGAGAATCGACATATTCCCGAAATAACTCTCGAACTTCAGGCTGCGCGACTGGGGAAAGTAGTTGTACTCGAAGATATGCGGTTTCGATCGTATTGACTTCCTCGGCGATCAACATGCGCTTCTCGTTAAACCGCGATGCTGCTCCGGAGAACGAGAAAGCCAGCACCAGGCCAAACATGGCAAAAAGCGCGCCTTCAATGATTCCCAGGCTATTCCGCTCCCCTTCGGATTCCTTTGGCCGGCGACTCACACCGAACTGCCGGCCGACCTCCAACGAAATCAACATGCCGACGAAGAACAGTATGGAAGCGAGCAGCGGGGGAATCGGAGGTTCCATCTAAGGCCTGTTTAGTCCAAGATTCTCGACCGTCGTACCCAGACGATTGCAACGCAATTCGGGGTCAAATCACAGTTCAATCGTCCTGGCATGACGACGGTCAATCCGCCGAAAAGACTAATTCGTCTCGACTGCGCGCGATTAGAAGCGCAGCGTAAAACCACCCGTAATATCGAACTCATTCAAGTAGTGATCGTTTCCGACGGTCCAGCATCCGCCCCAGAACGGATCGCACCAATACCCGCCGTTGGTAGTGGTGATGTAAGTTGGTGACCACTTGAGTTGAGTTCTCAGGCCAAAATGTCTGCCGATGTCGTATTTCGCTCCCCCGCCCAGCGAAAAGGCAAAGCGTGTCGCGCTGTTGACGACACTTACGTCTGGGCTGAGATTGTTTGCGCCTAGCCCAAAAAAGACAAAGGGTCTGAGCCTGGCTTCTCGATCTGTGAGGTGAAGTAGAAAATTCCCCATGTATTGGTTCTGGTTCAAATTGAACACTTTAATACTCGAACCGAGGCCGATGGGCTGCGCCCTCGTCTCTGCGTTGTTTTTATTCCACTGAAACTCGATACCGTAGTGCTCGCCAAGCAAGTAGCCGACTGTAATTCCATAGTTGACGCTGTTCCCGACTTCGATTCGGTGAAACAGTGACGTCGAGAGATCTAGCCCACCATTGAGTTGCCCACCAACATTCGCGCCGAGCTCGAAATTCTGTGCGAAGGCGGTCGTGAGCAAGAAGAAGCTTGCTGATATTGAAAGGACAATTGTCTTTACGCGGATTTTCATGTGGTCCCTCGGTTCGAGATGATCAGCTTCGTTTGTACCGAATTATCCGAGGTAGAAAATCTGGCAAAAGTAGCAGTGCAACATGTTGAGTGTGTATTTCCTAACTAGCAATACTGACAGGTGACGCCTGGCATGCGCAGCCTCGAAAATCTTTAGAGGAAACCAGGTAAGCGTGTTCATCACTGGCCGCGGGTTCAAGAATCTGTCAACGTCTCCCGCGCCACACTAATCAAACAACTGAAAAACCACAACAGAATACTGAAAGCAACAACAAACAAGGAGAAATGTTTTCATGCCAGCTAAGAATCCGAAAGAGGTTTTCCTCATGCTCCTCAGCGATGCCCGGAAGAATACCGAGCGAAGCGCTAACGTATATCGAGAAATTAGCGAAATGGCCCAGAATCCGGATGTGCAGGAGGCTCTGGAGGCGCGGGCATTCGTCGCGGAAAAAAACCTGGAAGCGCTAGACCAATGCTTCCAGATCATCGGGGAGAAGCCTGTAAAGCTCAGCGGACGCTTGCACGATGTGTTCGTTGAGGATTTCAAGAAAGAACTTTCAGAGATACAATCCCCTGCGGCACGGCACCTTTACATTCTGGCAAAAGCCACACACTTGGCGCATCTTCGCTTTGCTGAATATGTAATGCTCATTGCTGCATCCGATGTGACCGGCCACTACGGCGTAGGTCTTCTTCTGGAGAGTGTCCTCGCAGACAAGGTCGCTTTCCTCGAACGGACCCGGCGTCTTGTCCGGCACATCATAGAAGGCAAAGTAGCCGAACGAATAGCTGCTTGAGTATGCTTCGCGGCCCAGCGATCAAAACCTGCGCGAACGCGCTGGGCCGTGAAGCTATCAAAGATGCCGGGCAATCATCTTCGGCGACCACCACCCATGCGAGCGCCGCCCATTGACTGACTGAAGTTGCTTGTGCGCTGCTGACCCATTGAACGCGCCTGCTGTTGTTGCTGCATGCTAGGTTGAGGGCGCTCCGTCGACTTCCATCCGCTGCCACTGTTCTGCGACCAATTGCCGTTCTGTCGGTCGTAGCGATAAACGCTGCCATCCTTGCCCGCGTAAACGTTGTTGCCGCTCGCGGCGACTCCTCCACCCGTATTCGGGTTGTAGGCAACTGCGCCTCGTCCAGCAACTCCCTCTCCGGTGTAAACGTTGCCCGCGTATCCGGCGCCGCCGGCGGCAACGACTCCAGTGTGGGGGTTGTACGCCGCGGCGCCACGCCCACCCGCCGTGTTTCCGGTATAAACGTTAGTGTTGGCGCCGCGCCCCGCAACGCCGACTGTGCCACGCTGAGTGTTTTGAAACGCAGTTCGGCTTCCAGCACCATAATTCCCAGTGTAAGGATTTGCCCAGGCAGCGCGTGTATTTGCGTATGCAGTATTGCCCCAGCGACCGTACACGTTGGCGCTGGCATAGCCTCCCCATCCATTGCCCCAGGCCGTTCCCCAACAGCATGATCCGTAGTAACCCCATGGTCCCCACCAGGGATAATAGAAGGCGCCATATGTATAACCAACACCTATTGTCATGCTCCAGCCGCTACCCGAACTCCAAGTTGAGGCCACTCCCACACCATAAGTATAGGGAGATCCATACCAATACGAGCCTACATATGAAGGATAATAAAAACCTGTGCCGTAAACGACAGTCGTTGTGGTGGAAGAAACCGCAGTACCGTAATATCCAGGTGTGTAACCGACGTGAACTACTTCCGGCGTGGAATCATAAACCTTAACGTAAGTCACATAATGCAGAGGCGCACTCGGAGGAATTGAGTAGATCGAGTCCGGAACTGAAGTTGCCACCGCCCATGGCCCGCTTGCGGCCGCCCCCGCGAACCAAACTGCATTCTCCACGGCGTAGTAGTTCTTATCATTCACTTGAATGACCGGTGTCGCCGTATTCACGGCATACTGCAATTCCGTGCCTTCGATCTTCTTGAACTGAGGGGTTCCATCGTACTTAACTTCCAGGCGAGCTTGATTGCGAGTGATGGTCGCTGTCTGTGGAATTGAATTTGCGATCAGGGCCTCTTTGGCGGGACCAGTTCCTGGAACAGACGCCAACACGCCAGCCTTCGGACTGTTTTCGGGAATCTTGCTGAAGCCTTGTGGTAGATTTTTTCCGTCAACAAACTCCCACGGCCCATGCTCGAGTGATTTAGATCGGAACCATCTTCCTGCAATCAGGATGTAGTGGTAGCGAGTCGCGGTGTACACAAAGATGTTGGCGCCCGTGTTTTTAACGTAATCCAAGCCTAGCCCCTGAATGCGTTCGAACTGTGGCGGCCCTTCTGTAACAAGCAACTCGGCCGGCCCCGGGCTCACGTAGATGTCAGGGATCTTCCCTTCTTTCTTTGCCTTCTCCAGTGAGGGTGGAGCGCTGTCTTCTGACGCATTGTCCTTTTGTCTTTCCTTGAGCGCCTTGGTTATTTCTTTCATATCCTTTGGAATTTTGGAGACATACGACCATGGTCCCGCTGTTAGGTCTGGGGCTTCCAACCAACCATCCATTACGTTCAGGTAGTACTTGCCTTTCTTTGAGTCGAGCAGGATGACAGCCTGAGTATTCAGCATTTTCTGTAGATCAGTTCCGCCAACATCTCTGAATTTAGGAGCACCGTCAATCAGCACGAGCATCGAAGGTTGGGTCGCAAAAATCAGTCGGGGAGGATCATTGTTAACGGACACGCCCTTAATGGCAGCTTGAGCAGCATCACTTGCCTCCAAGCCAGCCTCCAAGCGGTCCAAAGCGATTACTTTCGACTTTCCTGGCAGCTTCGCCTGTAAAAACGCTTTATATTCAGCCTCGCGATCCTTCATGGTTGGAAAGTTGACTGCCGTGATCTGAAAGTTGTCGAGCGTTACTTGCCGGTTGACTTTGTCCACTTCCGTGCGAGCAGTGAACCAAACGGCGCCGTACTTTGGCGGATTGTTTTTTGCATTCTCTTTCGCATTGTCTATGCTGTCTTTTTTTGCAACCGAAAGGGCCGCATACGCCCGCAGTTCTTCGCCTTGCCAGGCTTCCAACTGAGGCTGGAACATGGCAATCTTTTCATCACCACGCTCGACCTCTCGTGGCCAAGGTGCATCCACTTTTGTTGGTGGGCGAGGGGCAGAGTTTCCTGTCGGGTTCCCCGGATGCTTCTGCGACGCGCTTGGCGCATTCGGTAAAGATGATTGGGCCGCTGTTGTGTCCGGCGACGAGGACTGGGCATACAGTGCCAGAAAGCTGCCGCAGAACAGCAGTTGCACAGTTAAAGCAGTGATGGCCACCCAACCACGTCGCATGAATACCTCCCACGCTTTAACTGTAGAAATCGTGCTAACTCCTTGGTACTAGCAGAGATGACAGTCATTCATGGGAGGATTGGCGGCCCACTTCAACCGCGACTGTCTAGGGCGATACTAGGCGGTGTCGCGGAAGTTGGGTTATTTGCATTTATCGAATGGCGCGATCTGTACTTGAGTTGCCGGAATCTGATCAGTCTTTTTTGTCTCGACAGAAACGACAGTGAAGTTTGCCTCGTCGGAATTCCGCGTGCTAACGGTATGTGTCTCTACCGTGCCTTGCGCATTCGAAATGATCACGCCGGTTTTCTTCGTAGAGACACCCATTGTCGCTTGCGGGTCGACTGGATCGGGCTGCTCAATCTGCTGCACGGTCGTGGTTCGGCCTGAATCGTTTTTCTGCACGGTCGTGCCACGCTCCACCAGATGTAATTTTCCGTCACGAGACGACCCTGGAACATCAATCGAATACGTCTCGGTAGTTGTTGTCGCTTGCCCGTTGATTTGCGTGTCATGAGAAACCACCTGGGAAACGGGCGAAACTTTGCCCTCATAGTCGCGACGCGAAATGCGTTCTTCGGTGCTTCGATCCTGGCTGCCAGCCTTTATGGTTCGTGCACCCACCTCGTAGACCTGCCAGCCTCCGTTGGCATCCCGCAATGATGTTGTCTTCACCACCTCCAGTTCACCATTGCTGCCACGCTTTCGATGTTCGTCGATCCGCATGCTTGGAGCGAGGCCACCGCTGACATCTATGAGATAAACAGTAGTCTGGGTATCACCTGACTCGTGATCTTTCATTTTTGCCTCGGTGACCTCGCGCCGCACAACCTGAAGATTTCCATTGGAATCCGGGTTCGACGTCGTTCGCACTCTATTCGCGTCGCCATTCTCCGAGTTTTGTGCTTCTTCTTCCGTTACCTGCGAAAGTTCTTTCGTACCGTTAACGCCAGGGTTGTAGGTCCGTGCAATTGAGCGGGACGTCGTGGCGTTTTCCTGGACTGTCTCTGTCTCGAAATCGTAGTAGGGGCCGTAAACTCCGTCCGCGTTTAGCACCTCCACACTCTTCCTATCAAAGGTCTTGTTGCCCGATTTGGTATGGCTCTCTGTTATCCGTGTCGGGTTGCTGTTCGGTGCGGTTGATTGGGTGCTTGCAGTCCAGGATTGGGCCGCGCCAGTCTGTCCCAGTGCAAAACCTACTAAAGTTCCCGCAACAATGACAGGAGTGCCCCAGCACAAGAGACGCGATCTTAGAAGAAGCTTCATGCGCACAGCCGCAGCTTTTTTTGACGAGAATTACGAACGCGCCGGATTGATTCGCAGAACAAGTGTTGCGAGAATGTTTTATGCGGCAAGCTCTTCCTCCTCTAGTTCACTACGTCGCGACAGAACCGTTTGATAAATCTGCTTCTCCGTCAGCCTCGCCGCGTCATCGCCTTTGGCTACCACATTCGCCTTTCCCCATCGGCCCTGAATCCCCTCGACAGATAGAGTTCCCATCCAATAAGGAAGCACGGGTTCTGACACGGAAGTAAGAACATCGCCTTTTGGTTCCAATCCTAGTAAGGTACGAATTCCAAGCATCGGCGCTCCCGCGGCCCAGGCCTGCGGGAGGCAAGACGTGGGATACTGCACGGGGAAACGAGTTTTGGTGCGCTCGTATCCGGCAAAGACTTCCGGCAGGCGATAGCCGAATGCCAAACTGGATTCGAATATTCCAGCAATGACATCCGCAGCCTCCTTCCGGAATCCGTATCGCGCGAGCCCTGCGGCGATAATGCTGCAGTCATGGGGCCAGACGGTTCCATTGTGGTATTCGATCGGGTTGTACCCGCCTTCACCCTCGGCCATGGTGCGAATGCCCCAGCCGGAAAACATCTGGGGGCCCATAAGATGGTCCCTTAGCGCGACTGCCTTGTCTTCATCCACGATGCCGCTCCACAGCAGGTGGCCGATGTTGGAGCACAAGCTGTCCACTTTTTCCTTGTAGCCATCAAGGGCAAGAGCGAAAAATTGGCGATCGGAAATCCAGAAATCCTGGTTAAAGCGACGCTTCAACTCGGCTGCTTGCTTTTCTAGTGTGGCGGCCAATTCAGGATCCCCCCACACCTCGCGGGCCAGGCGAGCACAGCGCACCTTGGCGTCGTAGGCGTACCCCTGAATTTCACAAGTTGCGCGAGGCGTCCGAGCCAGACTGCCGTCGTGAAACAAAATGGAGTTCCAGGAGTCTTTCCAGCACTGGTTGTCGAGGCCGAGGGTAGTTCTGCGCTGGTACTCGATGAAACCATCAGCGTCGCGGTCGCCGTAATTATCAATCCAGTTCAGCGCGGCACGGGCGTTGGGCTCAAGCGCCCGCACCAGTTCCGTATCGCCAGTCCAGCGTTCATATTCATCCAACAGCACGAGAAACAGTGGCGTAGTGTCACTGGCCCCGTAGTAAGGTGCCTGAGGCCGTTCGTGAAAATGAGTGAGCTCGCCAAAACGCAGCTCGTGGAGTATCCGTCCCGGTTCTTCTTCAGTGAGTTCTACTTCCTTTGTTCCCTGCGAATCGGCCAGAGCGCGGAGGGTAGTGGCCGCCAATCCCTGATCAAATGGCAGCATTTGGTAGCTGGTTATGAGGCTGTCCCGGCCGAACAAAGCCATGAACCAGGGCAGACCGGCCGCAGGCAGAGAGCGTTCGGGCATGTTGTCAGGACGAAAACGAAGCGCCGCTATGTCCAGCAGACTTCGCGTGTAGAGGCGAACGGCTTCAGGATGGCACGTCACCGTCGGCGCCACTTCCAGCCACTCTTTCAGGTCGTGCCGCATTACACTTCCGGCTTTGGTCGCGAACTTGGGCTTGTGTACTGTTTCCCCGGTCACGGGCGTCACCTCAAGTTTGGTGTTCCACGCCGATTTCGGTTGGACCGTCATACGGAAGACCACGCCGTCCTTAGTTCCTTCCGTTATGGGCGTGCTGGAACTGAACAGCGTTTCGCGGACAAAAGAGTCGCGTTTGTAGCCAAGAACCAACCGGCGTTCTCGCAGCCTGAAATAGAATTCGCCTTTCTTTTCCAGGGCATCTTTGACTTCAAAAAGATCGGCGAAATCACAGCCGATTTCCAAACGCAACTCGATTTCCTGTGCTTCGGTACCGTGATTGAGCACGGTCAACTCTTCCACAAAGCCATCTCCGACCAGCCGGCGACGGACAACAGAAATCGTAGGGTTCTTGTAGATCGTGCCTGTTGCCGGAACACAAAAGTGCTGGGAGTAGTAATATTCCGTGACATCTGCTGACAGAACATCCAGGGGTTTGTCATCCATTCTCAGCTTCCACTTCGACAAGTGGCGCATGTCTTTGTAGAACAATCCTTGCGCCTGGTCGGGCATTGCGTCTATATCGCCGTTGGGGCTTGTAACTAAGAAAGTTGAACCGTCGAGAATGCTGATGGTGTTGTCGGTCATAGATCAAATCCTTTTCTACTCCATGTGCTGCAGAGCGGAGGTTGTAAGTGAAACAAGTGATGGACACCAATTGCAGGGCGGGCTCACTCGCCAGTTTCTTTAACCGTACAAATTGAGTTGGCTTACGGGTACTAGCAGAGATGACAGGTGTCCGCGCTGCCGTACGTTGGCAGCGGAAGTGGCTGAACTCGTGCACGATGGCGATGCTCAGTGACACGATGGATCATCTTTAAATTCCGCGCTGCCTAACATCGTTCCAAGAAAGTGGCCGCAGTTTATGATTTTTTGAGAAAGCGGTTCATTTCGAAGCGCGTTACTGGAGGTGGCGTATTTTGCTGTGTCCATGTTCTTCTTTGCCTCAAGCAGCTCATTACTCCACGAGTCGACACTCTGGAACTCATTGGTAAGTAACTGCAGAGCATTACGATCGGCATCGGTGGAGGCAGACGCCCCTGTCTGCCTCAGACTATTTGCTGCCTTCGCCCGGTAGTCCGCCACCCAACTGTCTGTCACCTCATATCCATGCTGGATGGCGTTTGCCATCGTGCTTGTCCACTCCCGCATTGCCGCGATGGTTTCAATTCCTGCGATCATGAAGTTCTGCGTCAGGCCGGCTTGGTTCGCTGGCTGCACCGGTTCGTGGGTCGCAGCCGGCGTAATCGTTTCAGTACCCGGAAGTGTTAGCCTGATTTCATTTCCCTGAAAAGCCAACGACCCATTCGCGATTCGCACCAGGCTTTCGAGATCGACGTATGTTCGGCTGTTGAACTGCACAACCGTCGCCTCGCCGGATTTACCATTCACCATCATAGTTTTGTTCTGTGGCTGCACCTGAGCCGATATGGCTCCGCACATCAGCACAGTCGGGAACAAGAGCAAGTAGCCGTTGCCCATAGCGATTTATCCTTAGTGTTGATAAAGGCCGTTGGCCGTGACTCAATGCTTTAGCCGATCCTGGCAATTGCCGGCGCAAAAGTCTGAACCATCTACTGATGCCATATCGCGTTGCACTTGGTTTTCCCACTGTTAGTACGACTAGTGGAGGACGATTTCGACCAGCAAATGTTCTGGACAGTTTTGTGCAAGCTGCTCATTGTGGGCACTCATGGTTTACCTGCATCCGTGCCCCGTCAGTTTTGACAGATGCGGGTTCGTGGCACGATCCGCAAAAATAGCGGTTGTGGAATTCCCCTTGTCGCTGGCGGTCATTCAGCAGCTGAAAGCCAGCAAGTCATGACAGTCTAATTCCCAACCAGGAGCAATCCAATGACATGCGCTCGGATTGTGGGGCTTGCAGCAGTTATCGTGGCTTGCGTCTCGTTTTCCAAAATGGTTGCTGCACAAGACACGAGTATCGATTCCGACATTGAAGTTCTGCGCGCCAACATCCGTGCCGACAAAATGCAGCTGGTCACTGACGAAATGCATCTGTCGGCCGAGGAAGCGAAGACCTTCTGGCCTATCTACCGGGAATACGACTCCGGCCTGACGAAACTGAACGATCAAAAAGTCGACCTGCTCAAGGAATATGCAGACAGTTACGACAACCTGACTCGCGAGAAGGTTCAATCCTTAGCTCGTCGTAACTTCGACCTACAGAAGGCTCGGGTAGACCTGCGGGAACAGTACTTCACAAAGATCAGCCACGCGATGTCGCCGCAGACAGCTGCTCGCTTTGTCCAGGTAGAAGACCGCATTGATCTGCTGTTAAATCTTCAATTGGCGGCAAGTGTTCCCATGGTCCAGAAGTAGCTAGTATCGGCGCGACGATATATGCAACTTTTGACAGGTTCAGCTTGCACAAGTGCGAACTACTTTGGGCAAAGGGGTAGAACTATGCGAAACATATTGGTAGTGGCTCTGTTCATGCTGGCGATGCTGGCCTGGGCGGCGGCACAACAGCCCGGCGGTGCCCCGGAGCGGAACAGTGGGCAGACCACTTCCCCGAGTTCGCAGACGCCGGGCGAAACCCAAACGCAACCATCGACGCCCGGCGGCGCTGGCCAGGCCGGCTCCCAGGGCCGGGCATCGAACGCGCCGGTCACCGAGGGGTGCCTGGGTGGCAGCGATCCGAACTACACGCTCACGGATAAAACCGGCACCGCCTACAAACTGAATATGCCTCCCAACGCCAATACGTCGAATCTGGCGTCACATGTGGGAGAATCGGTAGAGGTCCAGGGTGATGTAAAGGACACCGGTAACCCAGGTAAGGCCTCGATCGATGTTCAAGCCATGAGTCGAGGAACGGGTAACTGCCCAGGCGGCGGTTCGAGGGATGCACAGCCACCGCCGAAGGAGTAAGTTAAGAGTTATCAGTCGTATTTAGGAATCCCGGCAAAAGCCGGGATTTTTTTGTCCCTCTTCCACAGCCACTGCGAACGTCGTTACTCGCGTTTCGGAGCCTTACAGTCGAATAATCCGAACACCCCAAAACCCGATACGACATCAAAAACGACGTGGTCAATATCAACCACAGTCCCCAAAGGGCTTTGTGCTCAGGGGTTCGGTCACGTCTAACAGTGGGAACATCGAACTTATGATTGCTGGGTTTCACGCTGCCTCGCTCCTCGATCCCAACTCGTACCCCACTCCGCGCACGGTGTGAATCAGGGGACGCCCGAACCCGTCGTCAATCTTCCGGCGAAGATAGTTGACATACACGTCCACCACATTCGTACACGTATCAAACGATAAATTCCACACGTGCTCGACAATCATGGCCCGCGTAACTCTGCGCCCGGCATTGAGCATAAGGTATTCGAGCAAGCCGAATTCCTTTGAAGTCAACTCGATCCTCTTGCCCCCGCGCTCCACCCGCCGCTCTACCCGGTCGAGTTTCAGATCAATGACGTTGAGCACCGAAGCCACCGGCAGATGGCTTCGCCGCAGGAGTGCCCGAATTCTCGCCGACAGCTCCGAAAAGGAAAATGGCATGCTCAAAAAGTCGTCGGCGCCGAGGTCGAGACACTCCACCCGGTCTTCGACGCGATTGCGGCTGGTCAGCACCAGAATCGGCATGCTCGGCTTTCTCGTGCGCAAATGTCGCAGGATGGTGACTCCATCAACCCGCCCCAGGTTCAGATCGAGGATCAACAGGTCATAAGCCAGCTCCGTGGCAAGGACGCGCACCTGCTCGCCGTCCTGGCTGACATCAACGGCGTAGTGTTCCGCTTCCAGCCCTTTTCTGACAAAGCTGGCCAGGGCCGGATCTTCTTCTGCAATCAGAACGCGCATGGGAATCCTTTAATCGAACGAAATGGTTTTCGTGAAGCTGAGCGTAACCAAGGCGCAATTGACTAATCAAGATGAACTTATTCTTAATGGCTGGAGGGGTGGGCACAAGATATTCTGCGCAAACGAAGGGCTCAGCAGTTCGGAAATGGTACAACTGCGAAGGTTGCCCGAAGGGTTAAGAAGGCACGCACACAAATCGAAAATGGCAGCGCATAATGGACATCAGGCGCAGTTCATGGAGTTCTGGACCAGGAGAGCACTCAAATCCATTTTGCTGCCCGGCGGAGTCCTCATGCTGGGCGCAGTTCTGCTGCTCAAGCCCGGCTTAATTCCTTTTCCGCCCGTTGGCATCAGCTTCTTCTATTACGCCGTTTTCGTGGCTGCGGTCTTGCTCGCCTGGCGTTTTCATTCAACTCGAATTTTGTTTTGCGCGATCGTGCTGCTCATGTCACATCACGCCATCGTCTCCTACGCGCAAGGACAATTCGCCGGCCCCGGCGTGTCTCGCATCGCCTTCGAGTCCGTCGCCTTGTTCGTGCCGCTGGATTTCATTCTTCTTACCTTCTTTCCAGAACGGGGCCACGAAGGCCGCACCCTCGTCTGGTTTCTTCTCCTGTTGTTCATCGAATCGGTGATCGTCGCGGTACTGGGCCGGCCTGACCAGCCCGCGCCAGGGTTCCTGCATTTTTCGCTCATCCACAACTACTCCCTGCACCTCACCCAACCTTCACTGCTTGCGTTCATTGTTGCCATCGGCCTGCTGCTCTACCGGTTGATAGAACTGCATAAGCCGATCGATAACGGCATGCTCTGGTCGCTGCTCGCGGCTGGCTTCGGACTGGAGTATGGCGCCGCCGGCCGAACCGGCACCGCATACTTCGGAGTTGCCGGGTTCATCCTCGCCAGTTGCATCATCGAGAATTCCTACTCGCTCGCATATCAGGACGAACTCACCGGTTTGAATTCCCGACGCGCCTTCAATGACGCTTTGGTACGCTTGAAGCATCCATTTGCGGTTGCTGTGGTGGACATCGATCACTTCAAACGTATCAATGACACATACGGTCACGACACCGGAGATCAGGTGCTGCGACTTGTGGCCTCGAGACTGGCGCGGGTGAGTGGCGGTGGCGAAACCTTCCGGGTAGGCGGCGAGGAATTCACCATTCTTTTTCCAGGACGGACGGCACAACCCACCGCCGATCATCTTGAGCTCTTGCGACTGAACATTGAAGGCGCGGCTTTTCGCGTTCGCAAAGTAGATGACCGCCGGAAAGCGCCGCGCGAAGCCGATCGGCGAGCACCCGCCGCGCGTAAAACCAAAAATGCGCCTGTTTCGACATCGGGACTACTATCGGTTACGGTGAGCATCGGATTGGCCGAATCACATCCCAGAGCAGCCGCCGATGAGGTTATCGAGCATGCGGACAGAGCTCTTTATCGCGCGAAGCAGGGCGGGAGGAACCGGCTTGAGATAGCCGCAGTGCAGCGAAAGATCAAGCGGCCCGTCAAATCCAAAAAAACTGTGCCCTCTTAGACGCCTGATTGTTTTTCGCGTTTGGTGCGATCCATCGCCAACGCGACGATGTCTTCGATCAGTTGCGTGTAGGAGCGTCCGGACTTCTTCGCTGCCATGCTGAACTCGTGCTTGCTTGAAAGCCAGGGGTTGGGATTGGCTTCAATTACGTAAACTTCGCCCTCCGGCGTAAGCCGCATATCAATGCGTCCATAGTCGCGAAGCTTGACCGCGCGGTATGCGGCGATCGCTGTGTCCGTGAGCTTTTGCGTGGTGGCTTCGTCCAGATCGTCCGCCACTTTTGACTTGGTCAACTTGTAGGCTTGCGTGTTGCGCTCGAACTTTACGTCGCGGCTGGCGATCTTGGGCGTGCCTTCCGGCAATTGCGAAAGATCAAGCTCCACCAATGGAAGCACTTCGGTTTTTTCGTAGCTCCCTAGGATTGCAGCATAAATTTCGCGGCCTTCGATGTACTCCTCGATCAATGCGGGCGAATCGAATTCGTTCTGCACATACTCGACCCGTTCCATCAATTCCTTCACGCTGTTTACCACGGCTTCCGCGTCAATCCCGATGGAGCCGTCTTCCAGTTGCGGCTTCACAATCAAGGGAAACTTTACATCGTGGGCGTGGTCAATATTTCCACGATAAGCCGTCGCAAAATAGGGCGTGCGAATGTCATGGAAATGGAACATCTTTTTGGCCGTAGCCTTGTCCTGCGCCAAAAAATGCGCGTGCGGACCGGCGCCCGTATAAGGAAGTCCGATCAGGTCCATGTAGGCGGCGACGTTCATCTCCTTGGTGTCGTCGCCAGCGTACGATTCCGTCAGATTGAAAACCAGGTCGGCGCCGCATTTGGCCAGCCCATGCAACGATTGCGGACGCCCGTCGAGTACGTAATAAGAAGGTTCGTGCTCGAGCTTGGTCAGCGCCTCGAAGATTTCTTCCCGGTCTTCCTTGACCTTGCGCTTGCGTCCGGACTCCGCCGCTTTCTCCGACTCGGGCGTTTCCTCCTCGCCCCACACGTCGTACAGCACAGCGACCTTCATTTTGTCGCTCATTGCACCTCCATAATTAGGCTACGCCTGAAAAGACCGGTTGCGGGCCAAATGGTTCATGATCAGGGTGGTCGCGAATACCGTGAACTCCGACAAATGTGGTGCCTCTTTTCTTCGATCAATCACCAATCCCATCTCCGCACTTCGCTTCCCAATCGAATCCATCAGCTTGCGCACCAGCGGACGCGGCATGGCCGTCCAACTGGCGATCTGGTCCACCAGAATTTTCTGATGCCGCAACAGGAAACTCTGCGCGGCTTCGGCCGTACTCTTGCGTTTCACTCTCGGGAAGACCGCCGCCAGATCGCCATCCAGATTCACATCCAGCAGAGGTATCTGCTCGGTGGAGTGACGGTAAAATTCGCCGATCGTCATCTCCATGTCGGCAACCGTAATGTCCGGGGTTCCACGCTTGCGCAGCGGATCGATGTTGCCAAGCTCGCGCCCGATGCGGTCCATGTATTTCAACTTCGCCATAGCGCCCCATCCGCGGTATTTCGTTCGCCAACTCGATCCTGGGGTCATCCACACCGCGAAGGTTTCAGCGAAGTCCTCATCCGGATGCTTCTGTGCATACCACCCCGGCAGATAACGCACATAATCTTTTGAGAACAGCACCGGCCGGTAGTTCTCGCGATATGGCCGACGATACGGCCCAAACAGGTGCTTCCACTCCGGGGTGCGGTGCAGACGGTACGCATAGTTGAAGGCGTGCCCGGCTTCGTGCCGCAGATACATCATGATTTCACGGCTGTCTTCAAGATCGTTATTTTCGCGCTCGATCTGTCCCAAGTCGGGCCGCGCCAGGTAGAACGGGATTCCAATCGTCGGCTCCCCGGACGGGCATCCCCACTCGTCCGTCAGGTAACATGCCGGCCGGAATTTCATGATCCGTTTCTGTTCCAGTTCGCGATAGAGCTGTTGTACGAACTTCTCAACAACCGAGTTTTCAATCGTGAGTCCCAGGTCGCAAATCCGCGTATCGACCAGCGACACTGGCTCGCCCGGGCCGGGGTCATCCCCAGGCTTGGGCAGAGCTGGCGCTTCGGGAGCCGCGCCTTCGCCTGATTCCACTTGTTCGCCTGAGCTCATCAGCTCAGATGAGTTTATTCGACTTCCGTCACTAGCGGCAGTGAGGAGGAATGGACGGGGTGGCGGGCATCGCCCTCGATGATTGCTGAATCCGATATGCAGCCCAGTCCGCCTGATAGATTGCGAGCCAAACACATAGTCGCAGGAGAAAATCATGAAAGGGAAGGTTGTCTTAGTGACTGGCGCAAACGGTGGCCTGGGAACATCCGTGACCCAGGCATTTCTCGATGCGGGTGCAAACGTAATCGGGACTTCACGCGAAATACGCCAATCCGAATTTTCCAGTCCCGTCTTTACCGCTTTATCCGCAGATATTGCCAGCGCGCAGGGAGCGAACTTATTAATCGATCAGGTGGTCAGTAGATTCGGACAGCTTGATGTTTTGGCGCATACGGTCGGCGGGTTCGCCGGAGGCCAATCGATAGCAGATACCGACGACCAGACCTTTCAGCAGATGTTTGACATGAACCTGAATGCGACCTTTTATCTGCTCAGAGCTGCAATTCCAGCACTGCGGCGGTCCGGCAGCGGCCGAATTATCGCAATCGGGAGCCGAGCTGCGCTCGAACCCGGCGCCGGTGTGGGCGCCTATAGCGCCTCAAAAGCGGCCATGGTTTCGCTCATCCGCACGGTTGCGGCTGAAAATCACGACGCGGGGATGACGGCCAACGTCATCCTGCCGGGCACCATGGATACACCTGCGAATCGTAACGCCATGGCCGACGCGGATTTTTCCAAATGGGTGAAGCCTGCCACCGTTGCCAGCCTGATGGTCTGGCTTGCGGAAGCCGCTGGAAAAGATGTAAACGGCGCCGTAATTCCAGTCTATGGAGAGAGCTGACGATCGGTTCAGCTCCGGACGTTCATCGCTTTGCAATCTTCGCGATGAACGCCCGAAAGCCAAATGCAACCGACCCAAAAAGCTAGCCGATTAAGGCCTGGCTTCATAAACCAAGTTGAAGGGCGTCTGCGTGGCTCGGCGAAAACGGCTGAATCCCGCTGAACTGACCACTTCTTTCATCCGCTTTTCGCCAGACTGTGCGCCCAGGCATAGCCCGACTTCCTGTGAACGGGAGCAGGGTGTGCAGAGTAGAGTGGAAAACGAATAGAAAATCCGGCCTATCGGATTGAGATTGTCCTGCAGTTCGTCATTGGCAAACGGTTCCACAATCATCCAGGAACCGTCACTTGCCAGGGATTGCCGGACGTATGCCGCGGCCCCGACGGGATCGCCCATGTCGTGCAGGCAATCGAACACGGCCGCAAAGTCGTAGTCTTTGCCAGGAAACTCCTTGGCGCTGGCCACGAAGAAAGTCACCTGCTTGTCCACTCCCGCGCGCTTGGCAGACTCACGCGCCGCTTCAATGGACTTATCGTGATAGTCGAAGCCAAAGATTTCGGAATTCGGATACGCCTTGGCCATCAGAATGCTTGAGGCACCCTTGCCGCAGCCGATGTCAGCGATCCTCGCGCCCCGCGTCAGTTTCTCTTGGACCCCGTCAAGCGCGGGTATCCATGAGTCGATCAGATTGACTGCGTAGCCGGGACGAAAGAATTTTTCGCAACCGTGAAAAACCTGATCATCGTGTTCGTTCCAGCCCATTCCCGAGCCGGTCCGAAATAATTCGGTGATGCGGGGTACCGCCGCCAGTGATCCCAGGGCAAGCTCGAACGCGCCCGGCAGGTAAGCGGGCCCATCTTCCGTTGCCAGCAGCAGTGCCTGCTCTTCGGTCAAGCTGAATTTGTGGTTTTTCGGATTGTAGGTGACGTATCCGCCGGCCGCTTGCGAAGACAGCCACTCGCGGACGTAACGTTCATCGGTGCCGGTTTTCACCGCCAGTTCTGAGACGCTCATCGGCCCTGCTGACAGTGCTTTATACAGGCCAAGCTTCTCGCCAATCACAACCATTCCGGCGTGGACGGTTGCGCCCAGATCGCCGACAAATTGTCCCAGGAACTGATCCATTTTCTTGCTGTCGATAGCCATTATCTTTTCTCCATTTGTTTTTTCAAGCGAGACATCTGCCGATACTTCTGATTCCGGCTCCATCAATATGGAGCAACTGCCTGCAACGTTCTTGTCCACGCGTCCGGCTTCGTTGCTCCTGCTTGTAAACGAGTGCATCGCTTGACCAACAGTCCGGTACGGTTTGCTCAGAGTACGGTCTGGTGATGCCCGCGAATTGCTCTTGGCCCTTTGCGGGCCTGCCGCGGCGCTCGTCTGACGCCCTGATCCAGAACTATTTACCCTTGCTGGGGTCATCCTCCGGATTCACGTAGTTAAATTGCAGCGGCGCCTTGCCGTGTACCTGCACGATCACCTCGCCGTGAGCCAGCGCATAGTGGTGCATGTCCGGGTCAAGATAGGCGAAGCTGCCGGCCGGAAACGTCCCCATCTTCTCTGTGTCAAAGGTGTCGCCCATGCCAACTTTAAATGTGCCCGAGATGACGGTTACGTTTTCCCGAAGCGGATGCCAATGCGGGGCAATGCGATAACCGTCAGGCATCTTCAACCGCACGGTGTAGTCGCCGCTGGACGCCCCGGGGTTTCCCTCGATGACCGCCAGCTGCGCTCCGGGAGCGACGAATGGCGGCGCCGGCCCCCACGGAATGCTGTCGGGCGTGAAGGCGCTATGCTCGTGACCAACGGACTTCGCCGCGATCGTAAAGAGCTGGCCGGCGCAGAACATCAGCGCGACGATTGCCAGCACTAAGTATAGGTTGCGTTTCATTGATATCTCCTCGGTGACTTGTCTTCGAACGATTGCATCATCAGCTGCACCGAAGGCTCTTACAATGAAGCGCAAATAACATTTAGATATCTTTCATGTATCGTCTTAAGTTACTGAATTCGGAGCTTGTTGATCGAGATATTCATGCGCGGAATGAAGCCAACAGTGGGCGAAATAGAACTCGATTTAGGCCGCTACGAGTTGCGCCGCGGCGGCCGCCGGGTCAAGCTCGAAAAGAAGCCGATGGAGTTGCTGATTTTCCTGGTGACCCGCCGGGAGCAGTTGGTCTCTCGAGAAGACATTGTCAGGCAGCTGTGGCGTTCCGATCTGTTCGTTGACACCGAGAGAAACGTAAATAACATTGTGCGCAAGGTTCGCACCGCGCTCGGCGACGACGCCGACAATCCGCGATTCCTCGAAACCGTGGTCGGCAAGGGGTACCGTTTCATCGGCCCGGTGCGGATGATTGGAGCGACATATCCGCGTACGGATTCGAGTAGCGACTCTGCCCTTGAACGGGAGGACGCGAATCAACGGGCCGGACGCTCTTCGATTGCCGTTCTGCCCCTGTTGTGGTTGGGGAAGGACGGCGACGATCAGGGCCTCTGCCTGGGGTTTGCGGATGCAGTGGTGGCCCGCTTGGGCAATCTGCGTGGCGTGGACGTGCTACCAACGACGGCTGTGATGAATGTTGGACTGCAGGCGACGGCTTCAGACATCGCTCTACGCCTGGGTGTCAGGTTCGTGGTTCACGGCGCGATTCAAACTTTCAAGGGGCAGCACCATCTATCGCTCGAAATGTATGACGCGCAACTGCAGTGCTCATGTTTTGCGAAAAAATGCGAGCTCGACATTAGCCGCCGTCCGGAAGTCGAGGTTGAGATTGCAAAGCAGATCGCGGGTACATTGAACCGCCCTTTAGCGCCCCCGCTCGGCCAACAGCGGCCACGTTACACCAGAGATCCTCTGGCCTATGCGGAATTCATGCGCGGCTATCAGCTTACTGCGACCGGCGGCTCTTCTTTGATGGACAAAGCCAGCCAGCACTTGACCAATGCCGTGACCAGAGATCCCGGGTTTGCACTCGCGCACGCTACTCTTTCTTTTGCATGCGCCACACGGCATTTCGAATTCGACCCGGTGAATTCGTGGTTGGAAAAAGCGGAGTTTCACTGTCGCCGTGCGCTCGACTTGTCGCCAGAACTTCCCGAAGGATACGTGGCGCGCGCGTTTCTTCTCTGGGGGCCGTCGAAAAACTTTCAGCACTTGGAGGCAATCACCGATCTCAAACGCGCGCTCGCCCTGCAGAACAATCTGCCGCACGCCTACAACCGGTTGGGTTCGATTCTTGCGCACATTGGATTGCTCGACCACGCCCGTGAAATGTTCCATCGCGGGCGGTTGTTTAATTCGAAGAAGGCAGTCAGCCCTAGCATCGTTCAAGTTTATGTGTGGAATCAGGAATACGATCGGGCGCGCGAACAGATAGATTCGTGGCTTGCGGAAAGCCCCAGTAATAAGTACGCCCGGTGCTTCGCCCCGCAGCCCGCAATGATGACTGGCGATTTTGAAGAGGCGAACCGTAGGGTAGACGAAGCATTGAAATTCCTGCCCGACGAACCACTCATCATCAGTTTGCAAGGCACCCTTTACGCTTTGAGAGGCAAAGGCGAAGCCGCCCTCGACTGCATCAGCAAGGCATGCGCCAGCCCAAAGTCATTCGGGCACGCTCACCACACTTATTATCAGATTGCGTGCATCCTTGCTATTACTGAAAGGCCGGAGCGCGCGTTCGAATGGCTTGATCGCAGCGTGAGCACCGGGTTCGCCTGCTGGCCGTTTTTCCTGAAAGATCCTTGCTTGCTGAATCTTCACGGGATGCCCGAGTTTGAAATGCTGATCAGCACCTTGCAGGCAAAATATCCCGACCACCTGGGATTGCTGTAGCCGCGCGTCTCTCGATGTTTGTTGAGGGTTACTTTCCCGCATTCATCTTCCACAACATCTGGCGAAGCATGCCCATCAGCGTTTCGGCGTCTTCCGCCGAAAACTTAAACCTTCGAATCATCCGTCTGGCCTTTTGTTGGAATTCCGTGTTCGCTGTTTTCGAGTAACCGCTGACTTCCACGGCTTTAAGGAGGGTCTCTAGCACGCGATCCAGGTCAGCACTTTTGACGCTTGCTCCAGTTTTGATCGTTTTAGCCGAGGCGCCCTTCGCCAATTCATAGAGGCACAACGAAACCGCCTGCCCAAGGTTCATTGAAGGATTGCTGGCGACGGTGGGAATCCTAATCAGCCAATGACAGTAGCTGAGATCGTGATTTGAAAGGCCACGCTTCTCTGATCCAAACAGAAGAGCCACGTTGCCCGAACGAAGGGCTTTGTGAATTGCCGGTGAAGCATCAGGCAGTGAGTGCATTTCGTGATCGATCTGGCGGTTACGCCCGGCCGTAGTTGCAACGACGAGAGAACAATCTGCCGCAGCGTCAGCAACGCTTGGGTACTCCCGCGCTTCGGCCAGCAATGACGCCGCGCCGACAGCGGATCTCGCTTCACGGAATGCCACTCCATAAGGATTTACTAAGCGCAAATCTGCGAATCCGAAATTCGTCATCGCCCGCGCCGCTGCGCCGATATTCAACGGATTGCGCGGCGCCACCAGAACAACTGCCAATCGATTCGAAGATGTTAAGCTTTGAGTTCTTCCCATGAGCAATTCTCAGTCTCGGAACGTTGACCTGCAAGCCATGGCCCGGCAGATCATGCTCGAGCATGGTTTTGAGCCGGACTTTCCACCAGCCGTACAGCAACAACTGAACCAGATTCGTTCACGGAATCCGTTTTCGCAAGTTTCCAGTTCGAAGACGGTGCGCGATCTGCGCAGCCTGCTCTGGTCTTCGATCGACAACGATACCTCTCGTGATCTCGATCAGATCGAGGTGGCGGAACGCCAGGCGGACGCTAGTGTGAAGGTCTTGGTGGGCATCGCCGACGTGGACGCCTTCGTTCCCAAAGGCACTGCGATCGACGTACACGCGGCGAAACAAACTACCAGCATTTATACGGGAGTTCGAATCTTCCCCATGCTGCCGGAGGAACTTTCGACGGGAGCCTCATCCTTGCTCGAAACCGGTGACCGCCTCGCCATGGTGACTGAGTTTGTGGCCGGAGGGGACGGTACGATAAGCGGCGGCACAGTTTATCCAGCGATGGTCCGCAACAAGGCGCAGCTTACATACAACGCGGTTGGCGCATGGCTGGAGGGCAAGTCGCCCGCTCCACCCAAGGTGGCCGCTTCTTCAGAGTTGCAGCAACAGCTGCGATTACAAAGTGAAGCCGCGCAGGCGCTCAGGAAGCAACGCGTCGAGCACGGCGCGCTTAACCTGGACAGCAACGAAGTGCAGCCGGTGTTTGTGGATCAGCAGGTGGTGGACGTAAAGAACATGGAACGTAATTTCGCCACCGACCTGATCGAAGATTTCATGATCGCCGCCAACGGAGTCGTGGCACGCCTGCTGCTAAACGTTTCTTCAATTCGCCGCATCGTGCGAACCCCGAAGAACTGGGACCGGATTGTGCAACTCGCAGCGGCGAAGAACTTCAAGTTGCCGGCCGATCCGGACTCCAAAGCGCTGAATGGTTTCCTGTTGAAACAGAAAGCGGCTGATCCCGACCACTTTGCCGATCTATCTCTCGCCGTAATCAAGTTGATCGGTAAAGGCGAATACGTTCTTGAACGGGCCGGCGACCCCGAAATGGGGCACTTCGGTCTCGCGGTGCAGGATTACACGCATTCAACTGCCCCCAACCGCCGCTTCCCGGATGTAGTCACTCAACGATTGCTGAAGGCCGCAGCCGCTGGGCGACCTGCCCCCTATTCAGATAGCGAACTGCAGGCCATTGCCAGCAACTGCACCCTGAAAGAAGACGCCGCCAATAAAGTTGAACGGGATATGGCAAAGCGTATAGCTGCTATCGCGATGAGCAGTCGAATCGGCCAGATCTTCGATGGAATTGTCACCGGCGTGACCGAACACGGAACCTTTGTTCGCGTACTGAATCCCCGGGTCGAGGGTTTGCTGGAACAGGCACAAGGCATTGATGTAGGCGACAGGTTGCGAGTAAAGCTGGTCCGGACCGATGTTCAGCGCGGATATATTGATTTCATGCGGGCGTAGTCTGGGTAGAACCAGATCTGCCCATCGCTGATTTCAACCTCCGGGCCAGCCGGCGAACCATTCCCTTAGGCCTCCCGGTTCAGCTACGCGGCATCGAAGAAGCGTGGTCAATCCGCTACTAGTACGGCTGGTGAAGATCGCAGCCTGTGCTTCCATTTGCGCCATCATTGTCAGCAGCGCTGGTTGTGGATCTTCGACAAGCGGAGGCTCAATTCCGCCACCTGCATCGAGCCATGTTTTCCTTGTCGTCGAAGAGAACCATAGTTACTCCGAGGTGATTGGCAGCCCCAGCATGCCTTACCTCAACCAGTTGGCGAACCAATACGGATTGGCGACGCAATACTACGCCGATGCTCATCCCTCAATCGGCAATTACCTGATGCTGACTACCGGACAGATTGAGACGGTCGATGACTCATTCAACGGGACTATCACAGATGACAATGTGGTCCGCGAATTGGTAAAGGGCGGCAAAAGCTGGCGCAGCTACGCAGAGAGCTTGCCCAGCATCGGATACACGGGTGGCGATGTCTACCCCTACTTCCGGCACCACGACCCGTTCAGCTATTTTTCCGACGTGAATGGCACCAGCCAGGCCAACAATCTCGTTCCGTTTTCGCAATTTGCTGCCGACCTGGGATCGGGGAACCTGCCGGATTATTCTTTCATCGTTCCCAACGCGCTTCACGATGCTCACGATGGAACTCTAGCGGCAGCCGATCAGTGGCTCAAAACTAACATTGGTCCCTTAATCAAAAGCCCCGCCTTCCAAAAGACTGGATTGCTGCTGATCGTGTTCGATGAAAGCGTCCTTACAGACATCGCTCATGGTGGCGGACACGTGGCCATGGTTGTGGTGGGGCCTCAGGTGAAGAATGGCTTCAAGAACTCGACCGTCTTCCAGCACCAGAGCACCCTCAGGCTGACGCTTTCGACCCTAGGCATCAATTCCTTCCCGGGAGCGGCGTCGGTTGCGCCCGATATGGGAGTATTTTTCAAATAGCCCGTTTCTTCCACAGCCATTAACAAAAAGTGCACCAATTCCGTTGCAAACATTGATTGAAAAGGTACCTGAATCCCCTAGTTTCTACTTGCGGTCAGTTCACGCGCTCTCGATAATGTGCGCAGAGCATCTCAGAAAACGTGTACAGATACACTCGTCAAGACCTGATCCGCATTCTTCACATCAGTGCCCATCAACTGGTGGCGTGGGAGAAGACCGGCCTAGTCACGGCCGCTGAGAGCTACACTTTTTTTGACCTCCTACAGGTGAAAAAAGTTCGCGATTTGTGCGCCCGAAGGGTGCGTCCCGCTGAGATTCGCGAGTCCATAGCGGCCATGCAAAAACAGGTGAATGGTATGGAAAATCCGCTGCTCGAGGCCAGCGCCGATATCAGCGGCCGTCATCGTGTGGCGTTTCGCCATGCCGGCAGGTTGCTGGAGCCGATCGCCGGGCAGTTCATGTTCGACTTTTCGCCGGATGAGAAAGTCGTTGCCAGCGTTCCCGTAACCAGACATCTGGCGGCGCCTGCCCCGACGGAGCCGGGAGCGGCAGACGTCGCGGAGCTGTTTTCGCGTGGGGTGACGCTTGAAGAGGATCCGCGGAATCAGTTGCAGGCGATTGCAACCTACGAACGTGTGCTGGAACTCGATCCCCAGCATGCGGCGGCGCACATCAACCTGGGCACGTTGTATTACAACCGCCAGGACTACAGCGCCGCCGAAGATCACTACCGGCAGGCATTGGCAATCGATTCCCGTTATGCGCTGGCGCACTTTGACTTGGGAAACGTTCTCGACGAAACCGGCCGTGTGCCCGAAGCGATACAAACCTATCTAACCGCGCTGCAACTTGCGCCGACTTATGCCGACGCCCACTACAATCTCGCCCTTGCCTACGAGAAGATTAAAGAGCCGCGCAAGGCCCTCAAGCACTGGCAGGCGTACGTGAGGCTCGATTCCACCGGGCCATGGTCTTCACATGCTCGCACACAGATCAAGCGCATCCTCCGCACAGATTCGCTGAAACTGGTACATGGCGGGACTGCGCAGAACCAGAGCTGAACTTACCAATCGCAAATCAATCGCCCTCGCCATAACCTGCTAGAATTTTCTGTTTCTCCGGAGTCCTCCATGCCCGAAACTGCCATCCACCCTCCTTCCGCCCCTCTTACGGTTCTTTCTGACGACGAACAGCTTTTCCGCGACAACGTGCGCCAATTCGCCGACGAAAAGGTCCGCCCTTTAGCCCGCGAAATGGACGAAAAAGGTGTGTTCGATAAATCCCTGATCGACCAGTTCTTCCAACTCGGGCTTATGGGAATCGAGATTCCTGAGCAGTTCGGCGGAGCCGGCGGCAAATTCTTTGAGGCGATTCTGGCCGTCGAAGAACTGTCGCGCGCCGACGCATCCGCGGGTGTGGTGGTGGACGTGCAGAACACGCTGGTCAACAATGCGCTGCTGCGTTGGGGCACCGCGGAGCAGAAGAAGCGTTATCTGCCGCGGATGGCGGCCGAAACTGTCGGTTCGTACGCATTGAGCGAAGCCGGTTCAGGATCAGACGCTTTCGCACTGCAGACGCGTGCCGATCTGCACGGTAGCGATTACTTTCTCAACGGCCGCAAGCTCTGGATCACAAACGCCAAAGAAGCGGGCATCTTCGTCCTGTTCGCGACTGTGAACCCTTCAGCGGGATATAAGGGCATCACGGCATTTATTGTCGAGAAGAACACACCTGCGTTCACCGTCGGCAAAAAAGAGGACAAGCTGGGCATCCGTGCGTCCTCAACCTGCGAACTAATTCTCGATGATTGCCACGTACCGAAAGAGAACGTTCTCGGCGAAGTCGGCAAAGGATATAAGATCGCAATCGAAACGCTGAACGAAGGCCGTATCGGCATCGGCGCGCAAATGGTCGGCGTGGCGCAGGGCGCATGGGAATACGCGGCCAAGTACGCGCAGGAGCGAAAGCAGTTCGGGAAAGCCATCGCTGAATATCAGGGCATTCAGTTCCAGATTGCGCAGATGGCGACCGAAATCGAAGCCGCGCGGCTGATGGTCTATAACGCGGCGCGCATGAAAGACGCGGGAATGCCTTTCGTCAAGCAGGCTGCCATGGCCAAGCTGTTCGCGTCGCAGGTGGCGGAGCGAGTGACGTCACTGGCCATTGAAATTTATGGCGGCGCCGGTTTCACCAAAGATTTTCCCGTCGAGAAGTACTGGCGTGATTCAAAGATCGGCAAGATTTACGAAGGCACATCGAACATGCAATTGGCGACGATTGCGAAGCTGGTGATGGGGAAGTGACCGTGTGGCGCGGACACTCCTGTCCGCGTTTCAAGTTACGACAATTCCGGAATGGAAAGTCGGACAAGAATGTCCGACCCCACACCGCCAGTGCTAACTGATCTTCTCCCCCACCGACTTCCCCTGCGTAAACAGCAGCAGATAATCCGGGCCGCCGGCCTTGGAGTCCGTACCCGACATATTGAACCCACCGAACGGATGGGCGCCCACAATTGCGCCCGTGCACTTGCGATTGATGTAGAGATTTCCAACGTGAAATTCGCGCTTCGCCAGATCAATCTTGTCCTGCGAGCCGGTATAGACCGCGCCAGTCAGGCCGAATTCAGTGTCGTTGGCGATTTGCAGCGCGTGCTCAAAGTTCTTTGACTTGATCACCACCAGAACCGGGCCGAAAATTTCTTCCTGTTCCAGTTTTGATCCCGGCTGGATGTCGGCGATAACCGTCGGCTTAATGTAATAGCCCTCGCCGACCTCCGTAGCGCGCTCCCCGCCGGTAATCACTCGCCCATCGCGCTTTCCGGCCTCGATATAGCCGAGAATCGACTTCATCGAGCCTTCGTTGATTACCGCTCCCATATATGCATTTGAAACCGGGTCACCCAACTGCATACGCTCGACCCGAGCTTTCAGACGCTCCAGGAACTTGTCGTAGATACGCTCGTCGATAATTGCCCGTGAGCAGGCAGAACATTTCTGCCCTTGAAATCCAAAAGCCGCCGTCGCGACGCCCTCAACCGCAGAGTCGAGATCGACATCGGCATCAACAATGGTCGCATCTTTGCCGCCCATCTCCAGAATCGTGCGCTTGATCCAGACTTGTCCGGGAGCGCGGTCGGCGGCAACCTTGTTAATACGCAGGCCCACTTCGCGCGAGCCGGTGAACGCGATGTAACGCGTCTTGGGATGTGCAACCACTGAATCTCCAAAGCTGCCACCCGCGCCGGGGCAGAAGTTCACCACGCCCTCCGGCACGCCGGCTGCTTCAAGAATTTCGAAAAACTTCGCCGCAATCGTCGGCGAATCGCTCGATGGTTTCAAAATAACTGTATTGCCGCAGACGATCGATGCCAGTGTCATCCCGGCCATGATCGCGCAGGGGAAGTTCCATGGCGGAATCACCGCGCCCACCCCCAGCGGAATGTAGAAGAACTGATCGTGCTCTCCGGCCAACTGCACGGGAGCCTTGGCGTGCGAGAGTTTCTGCGCCTCACGGGCGTAGAACTCGCAAAAGTCAATAGTCTCGGCGATGTCGGCGTCCGCCTCAGCCCAGTTCTTGCTGACCTCGAACACCAGCCATGCCATCAATTCGAATTTGCGCTCGCGAAGAATCTCGCCGACCCGAAATAGAAGGGAAATGCGTTCGTCCCACGAAGTCCGGCTCCAGCTTTCGAAAGCTCGCAGCGCAGCTTCCATCGCGGGTTCCACATGCTCCTTGCCAGCTTTCTGGTGGATGCCCACAATCTGCGACGGCCGTGCCGGATTCACCGACTGAATCTTGTCTGATGTGCGGACACGCCGGCCCCCGATCACCAGATCGTACTCTCGGCCCAACTGTCCTTCTACCTGGCGCAGAGCCTCCCGCATCTCGCGGGCGACGTCACCTCGGGAGAAATCGGTCGCGGGCTCATTGCGAAACGGGGTGGTACGAGCGTGCGTATGCGGGCGAACGGTTTCAATAGTTGCCATGATTAACCTCAGAAATGATCTCGGTGGGTACCCTTAATTCTATACCGTGAAAGCGGTAAGTGGCTGTCAGGTGCGTCCCGATGGGAAAGACTTCAGTCCTCAGCCATCGGACAGGGCCAGGGTAATTTGTGATAATGGTACAGCCTGCAGCTTCAAGCCGTCCTCAAAGCAGGGTCACAAGAAAGCAGGAGAAAACTCATGCTGGGTGTTGGAGAAAAATTTCCTTCATATTCGTTGACGGCGTTGGTCGAGGCGGAAGCTGATCCAAAGGCGGCGTTTCGAACGGTTACGGACCTCGACTATTCAGGAAAATGGAAAATCTATTTTTTCTGGCCTAAGGATTTCATGTTTGTCTGCCCCACGGAAATCCGCGACTTCGCGAAACTAGATAAACAGTTCCAAGAGCGGGAGGCCCAGATCATCGGTGGTAGCATTGACTCCGAATGGGCGCACCATGCCTGGCGCAATCAGAATCCGGACTTGAAAGAGCTGCCTTTTCCGTTGTTGTCCGACATCAAGCGGGAGTTGTGCGGGCAGTTGGGAATTCTTGATCCGGTTAGTGGTGTTCCCCAGCGCGCCACTTTTATCGTTAATCCCGAAGGCTTGATCGAATTCGTGTATGTAACTACTGCCTCAGTCGGACGCAATCCCGACGAAGTGTTAAGGGTGCTGGATGCGCTGCAATCGAATGAACTGTGCCCGTCGAACTGGCGCAAAGGCGAACCGACGCTGAAGGTAGCGTAGGACGAGATGCGGGTCTTGATCTTTGGCGCCACCGGAATGCTTGGCAAAGCGCTGATTCATCAATGGCGCGAAGATGACATCGTCGGACTTGGCAGCGCCCGTGCCGATCTGCGCGATCCCGATCAAATTGATGCAGCAGTAGAAGCCGCAAAGCCAGATTGGGTCGTGCTCGCCGCCGCTTACACCGACGTCGATGGATGCGAGATCAATCCCACTCTTGCCTCATCCATTAACACGCAAGGTGCGGTTAATGTCGCGAACGCTACAGCCCGTATCGGGGCGAAACTTCTTTTCGTCAGCACCGACTACGTCTTTGACGGGCAGAAAACGTCGCCTTACGAAACTACTGACCCACGCCACCCCGTAAACGCTTACGGACGATCGAAAGCAGAAGCCGAACAAAAGATCGTGAACGTCTTGCCGGAATGTTGCATTGTCCGCACCTCGTGGCTTTTCGGTCCCGGGGGCAAGTGTTTCCCAGACACTATTCTGAAGCTCGCAGAAACCCGGCCCGAGATTAAGATTGTGAACGACCAGCGTGGCTGCCCGACCTATACCGGCGACCTCGCCGACGCCATCATCAAACTCTGCCATTCCGACGCCCGCGGAATCGTGCATTGCACCAATCGCGGAGACTGCACCTGGTACGAATTCGCCGCCGAAATTCTTCGTCAAGCCGGAAAGACCACCCGTGTTCGTCCGACCACCAGCGATGAATTTGTCAGGCCTGCCGAACGGCCCAAATTTTCGGTGCTCTCTCCTGCCAGCCTGAACGCCTACGGAATTAAGATGCGGAACTGGGAGGCGACCTTGCCGGAGTATCTTGCCACCCGGGGGTAACAAAAACCCGGTTGCCCGAATCGGCTGAAAACGCCCGATAACGCATTTTTCCCGCCGAACTTAGCACGAAAGTTAAGGAAATCCGCCGTAATCTTCAAGCGCATTACGGTAGTACAAAGACGGTTCCTCGAACCTATGAAATCATTTTGTCATGCTGATTTGGGCCACATGGCGCCTGGGCGCGAGTGTGTTTGTGCCACAAGGGCGAGTTCTCGCGGCATACGGCGGGTACTCGCACATCCTCGCCTCGGCCTATTCGTCCCTGCCGCACTTGGCCCTTGTAAGCTTTGGCCTGATCGCGGCCTATCGCTGGTACGAACCCGGCAACATCACCTGGACTCTTCTTCTGACTGGGGCAGCCGCAGCCGGAACGGCATTCTGGGCAGCGATTCTCCGGCGTCAGGTCCACGCTAAAACCAGCGAGCTGCGTTTCTCCCTTGAGGCGCAAGGAAAGGCCCGGCACTTCGACGTGGCCCGAAACGAGGTGCTCGAAAATATCGCGCGAAATTCTCCCCTCCTGCAAAACATGGAAAGGCTGTCGTTGGCCATCGAAGAGCAAATCGCTGGCTGCGCATGCGCGATTATCATGCCGCCAGACGGGAAGTCTTTCCATAATGGCAGGCCTGCGCCCGTGTTGATTGCCCCTAGCCTTGCCGAAGAATTGCATCCGCAAATGCTGCCGGCGATTTCTGCCGTCCTAACCACCGGGACAGACAGCGATGAAGGCAAGAGCTCAGCTAACGACAGTGAGGCGATGGCGGCTTTATTGCGAATCTTGCAGGACGCCGGTCTCGCCTTCAAAACCAGCCGCATGTCGGTGGTTTTTTCCGGCAACGGAGATGCTGCCGGCCTGCTGATACTTTTCCTGCGGAACGAATCGGTGGATGCCGACGCAGTAGAGCAAAGCGTCGTAGGTTCGGCTTCTCGCCTGGTGTCGCTCGCGGGCGACCATTGGCGCATGCACGAGCGTCTCCTGCACGAAGCGCGTCACGATGGCCTCACTGGACTGCCTAACCGAACTGTCGCTGAAGATCGCCTGGAGCAGGCGCTCGCGCGCGCCGAACGAGGGCGTAAACAGTTCGCTGTGTTTGGCATTGACCTCGATGGTTTCAAAGCTATTAACGACCAGCTTGGCCACGATGCCGGTGACGAAATCCTCCGTGCGGTCTCTGTGCGGCTTAGAAACAATCTGCGCCACTCCGACACCTTGGCCCGCATGGGCGGAGACGAATTTCTGGTGTTGATTGAGGACTGTGCAGGCCAATCCGCAGCCCGGGCTGTGGCGCAATCTCTCATTTCGGCGTTACAGGAGCCCTTCTTACTGGATGGCCGGCAACTGTGGATTTCCGCCAGCATCGGTGTCGCGTTGTATCCCGCGAATGGAAAGAATGCCTCCCAGCTTCGCCGCAATGCTGACTTGGCCATGTACCGGGCCAAGAGTTTGGGCGGAAGCCAGCTTGCCTTATGGTCTCCCGAATTGACGACTGCGGGAAAAGCTGCCAAAAAATCCTCTTCGCTGTGATTCGAAGTTGCATAAGATCTGGCGCGGAGCCCCGTCGCTGCGATAAGCTGCCGCCATGCGCAAAACCTTCTTACTGATAACGCTCGCGACGTTCCTGATCTCTGCCGCGGTTGCTCAGAAGCAGGAAATCGTCTGGAGTGACGCCGAGAAGCCGATCTACGAACAGATTCGAAACATTCGGAAGGTGCCGGACGATAAGCGTGGCGAGGTTACAAGAGATCTTGCGCTGAGGATTCGCGCACTTCCATCCACGCCCAATAAATTGCGCTTGGCGGTCGGTCTCGCAAGTCGCGCCACCGAAGGCGACTTTGGCCACGAAAACCTGCAGGAAGTCGCAACCACATTGGCCGCCGCGATCAAGGAGCAGCAGCCGTCATCACAAGAGCCTTACACGGAACTGGCGAGCCTCGTACGTTACGAGCATGTACAAGCGTCTCTCGACTCGCCACAGTATTTGGCCGCAATGTCGAAGCTCGACGCCGACGATCAGAGTCGGCAGCAGGCGGACTTCACGCTGACAGACCTGAATGGAAAATCCTGGACCCTGAAAGATTTGAAAGGCAAAGTCGTGCTGCTGAATTTCTGGGCCACATGGTGTCCTCCGTGTCGCAAAGAAATGCCGGACCTGGAAACGCTCTATCGGCGCTTCGGGGCGGAGGGCTTGGTAATCCTGGGTGTCGACGACGAGGAGACGGAAAAAGTAAAGCCGTTTGTCGCACAACAGGGAATAACGTACCCAGTGCTCCTCGATCCAGGTCGCAAGGTGAATATGCTGTTCCAGATCGAGGGTATTCCGAAGACCCTCGTCTATGACCGCGACGGAAAAATCGTGGCGCAGTCAATCGATATGCGCACCCAGAAGCAATTTGTGGAAATGTTAGGAAGGGCGGGGATCAACTAGACCCGCGCCCGCCGCCCCTGGAACGAAAAGTTCGTCTCTTTCGTTTACAATCGTGCGGCCGATTCTCGGATCAGGGAGACACCCATGAATCGTATTTTTGTCTCGTCAACCTCGCTCTTGTTTTTGTGTTCGTTTGTCCTTGCCGCCTCTTCACCCGATGATCGCTCGATTACCGATCCCAAGAAGGTCACTTCCGAGTCGAATAGCGGAGCGCATCCGGTTCCGATCGATGATCTCTATTACACGCGGGAGTCCTCCGGTCCTGCGTGGTCACCCAATGGCCGCGAAGTTGCTTTCACCACCGATCTGGCCGGGCGCGCGAACATCTGGAAGGTCAACGCTTCTGGCGGCTGGCCGATGCAACTTACCCAATCGGACGACCGGCAATACGCCGCCACTTGGTCGCCGGATGGCCAGTGGATCATCTTTCAGCAGGACAGCGGCGGAAATGAAATGTGGGATCTGTACGCCGTCCCGAGTGACGGCGGCGCAGTTATCAACCTGACTAACACGCCAGACATCCGCGAAGAAGGTCCTCTGTGGTCGCATGGCGGGAAAATCATCGCTCTCCGATACAAGCCGAAAGATTCGACTCTTTACGATATTGCCCTTCTTGATTGGAACAGCAAAGCAATCCGTAAATTGACCAATGAAGAGACGAAGAACCATTCATGGTCAGCCGTGGCCTGGAGTCCAGACGACAAAACTATTTATGCCGTGCGCGGCGAAATCAGCGGAATACCGGAATCGGATGTCTATGCGATCGACGTTGCTACCGGGAAATCCACGAACCTCACGACACGCCAAGGCAAGGTCCAATTCGACGCGAGTTCGCTGTCGCCGGATGGAAAGACTGTGCTGCTCACCTCGAACCAGAAGAACGGATCGAGCAACGTCGCACTGCTTGACGTTGCGACCAAAAAGCTCACCTGGGTGACGGACACGAAATGGGAGGCGAGTTCGGGAGATTTCTCTCCAAACGGAAAATCATTTACCTACGTTGTTAATGAAGACGGGCGTTCGGATGTCTACCTGGTGGACGTGAACACGATGCGCGTGGAGAAGATTAATTTTCCTGCGGGACTGAATGTGCCAACCGGAAATCCAAAGGCGTTTTCTCCGAATGCCGACCGCTTGCTGGTGACCCACGAAAGTTCGACCCAGCCCGGCGATATTTGGGTTTACTCATTACCTGAGGAGCATGCAACCCAACTTACGTTCTCCGCCATTGCGAGCTTGGAGACTACCCCGATGCCTGCGGGCCAGATCGTCCATTACAAGAGTTTCGATGGGAAGACAATCAGCGCCTTTCTGTGGGTTCCATTTAACCTGAAGCGCGACGGGAGCAACCCGGCTCTGGTGCTTCCCCATGGAGGTCCAACCGGGCAAACCGCGGATTACTGGTCACCGCGAATAGCCGCTTTGGTCTCGCGCGGATACGTCTGCATCGCGCCCAATGTGCGCGGCTCAACCGGTTATGGTATCGATTTTCAAAAAGCGAATTACCAGGACTTAGGAGGCGGCGATCTGCAGGACGAAGTTTATGCGGCGAAATTCCTGGAAGCGACTGGCTACGTTAGTCCAAAGAAAATTGGAATTACGGAGGCTCGTACGGCGGGTACATGACGCTGATGGCCGTCGGGAAAACTCCTCAGGTTTGGGCAGCCGGCGTTGAGGAGTACGGAATCATCAACTGGTTCACCATGCTGCAGCACGAAGATGCTCTCCTGCAGGAATATGAAAAGAGTTTGTTAGGCGATCCCGTAAAGGACCGCAAGATCTACGAAGCTGACTCGCCGATTGCCTATATTCATGATGTGAAGGCGCCATTGCTGGTGCTTCAGGGCGACAACGATCCGCGCGTGCCGAAAGAGGAGGCGCAACAAGTAGTCGATTTACTTAAGAAAGACGGCAAGGTTGTGGATGGGCACTATTATCCGAATGAAGGTCATGGATTCGCGAAACGCGAAAACCAGATCGACGCCATACAACGCACGGTCGCCTGGTTTGATAAATACCTGAAAGGAAGCACAGAGCAGTAAGATCGTCTACGCCATCGCCGCGTTGGAGCGCCCGCCACTTGCGGCTGAGGAAGCCGGATGCGGGCCCGCGAACGCAGTCGTCTCCAGCATCTCAGGCGTGGGCGTGCTTACTCGAACGTCGGTAACGTCCACAATCGCGTGCCAGTCGCGGCAAAGCTGGCCAATCTGCTTGGAATTGACCTCCAACAGCAGATCGGCACGATGCACGTGGCCTGAGGCTGCGGAGTGAACGTAAGGAATCTCCAGACCGCGCCGTGAAACCGCCGTCAGGATGCGCATCAGCGTCCCTTGCGTGTTGCGATAGTGGATGTGAAATGCGTGCATCGCTTCCCCCAAAATAATTCATGTAGGGACGGGTGCCCTCACCCGCCCGCGGGCCGAAGGCCCGGAATGTTGCCGATTCACGAACCGAGGATTAAGTTGAGCTCTGCTCGACCGGGCGGGTGAGGGCACCCGCCCCTACGTGAACCGTTATTCTTCCTCGAACAGCATCTCCGAGAGCGCGGCCCCTGCCGGCACCATCGGATAAACGTTGGCTTCAGGAGCGCAGTCAAACACCAGCAACTCCGGCTCGGACGATTTCAGGAAACGTTCAAGCGCATCGCCGGTTTCCTGGCTCACCGGAAATTCTTCCATCGCATCTTCGTTCAGGCGCTCGGCGTTGATGCGGTATGCCTTGGCAATCTCCACGAAATCGGGATTGTCGCTGAGATCCGTCTCGGCGTAGTTGCGTTGATAAAAAAGTTGCTGCCATTGCCGCACCATGCCCAGATACTTGTTGTCCACTATCACCATTTTGATCGGCAGGTTGAGGCGGCGCACTGTGGCTAGCTCTTGGATATTCATCTGGAAGCCGCCGTCACCAGAGACGCAGAGGACTGTAGCGTCGGGCTTTGATAGCTGAACGCCAACGGCCGCAGGCAAAGCAAAGCCCATTGAACCAAGTCCGCCGGAAGTGATAAATCCACGCGGCGACCCCGAACGAAAGCGCTGCGCCGCCCACATTTGGTGCTGGCCGACGTCCGCAATAACAACGCTGTTTTCCGGCAAGCGGCCAAATAATTCGTCGAGAAAACGAATTGTTGACTGTGCCAAGCCGCGTGGATCAAGTTCAGCGCGATCTTCGCCGCATGCGACCGCGCGCCACTCGGCCCAGTTAGGCAGTTTCGCAGCGCCAATTCTTTTGTGAAACGCAGGAATCGTCTGCGCGAGATCGCCGATGATCGGCAACTCGCACTGGCGCACGCGATCGAGTTGGGCGGGGTCGATTTCAAAATGGACGATCTTTGCATTCGGCGCAAAGCGCGTGGGATCTCCGGTGACGCGGTCGTCAAGCCGCGCGCCAAAGACCAGCAGCAGGTCGGTTTCGTGCAGCGCCATATTGGCAGCACGGGTTCCATGCATGCCAACCATGCCTAAATAGTAAGGAGCATCCGGATTGACCGCACCCAAGCCGTGCACTGTCGCGAATGCCGGAATGTTCAGGTCCTTGAGCAGACTACGCAGTTCGCCGATCGCACCTGAGAGCTTTGCGCCCGCCCCAATCAGGGCAACTGGTCTCTGCGCTTCTCCAAATAGGGAAATCAGCTCATCCGCAAACTTGGCTTCTGCTTTTGCGTCCGAGGGCCGAGGCTTCGGCGTGAACTTCGCGGCGCCGGAAAATTCCGCTTTAGCTTTCAGGAAGTCCGTTGGGATGTCGATCACCACCGGTCCGGGCCGTCCTTCACGCGCCCAGTAAAAGCCTTCCGCAATCGCCTGCGGAATCTCGTCGATGGATTTCACCAGCCGGCTCCACTTGGTCAGCGAGAGCGTCAGCCCGAAGACGTCAGTTTCCTGAAAAGCGTCGGTTCCAATCATCGCGCTGCGCACCTGTCCGGTGATGCACACCAGGGGGACCGAATCCATCTTCGCATCGGCGATGCCGGTAACCAGGTTCGTTGCGCCCGGCCCACTGGTAGCGATTGCGACGCCTACTTGTCCAGTGGCACGCGCGTGGCCTTCAGCCGCGAAGACCGCGCCCTGCTCATGCCGCGTCAGAATATGCCGGATGCCGCTGCCTTCGAGCGCGTCATACAACGGCATGATCGCGCCGCCGGGATAGCCGAACACCAGTTCCACGCCTTCGGCGCGCAGGCACTTCAGAAAGATTTCCGCGCCCTTAAGCATTCACGACCTGTTTCTTCGGAGGCTCGGCTTTTTTTGTCTTGCCGGATTTAAGCCAGCTCATCATGCCGCGCAGGTTGGCTCCGACTTCCTCGACTTGATGTTTTTTCTCCGCTTCGCGCAAAGCAGTGAAGTTCTTGGTCCCGGTCTTGTTCTCGTTGATCCATTCGCGCGCAAAAGTGCCCGCCTGAATGTCGGCGAGGATCTTCTTCATAGCCGCGCGCGTCTCGTCGCCCACAACTTTCGGGCCACGAGTCAGGTCGCCGTATTCCGCCGTGTTCGAAATCGAATAACGCATTCGGCTCAGGCCGCCTTCATAAATCAGGTCCACGATCAGCTTCATTTCGTGAATGCACTCGAAATAGGCAATCTCCGGCTGATAGCCGGCTTCAACCAGCGTTTCGAATCCTTTTTTCATTAACGACGTCAGGCCGCCGCAAAGCACCGTCTGCTCGCCGAAGAGGTCGCTTTCTGTTTCTTCTTTGAAACTTGTTTGCAGCACGCCCGCCCGGGTTGAACCAATGCCATATGCATAAGCGAGCGCGAGTTCGTGAGCGCGGCCGCTGGCATTCTGCTGGATTGCGATAAGCGCCGGCACCCCGCCTCCTTCCGCATACACACGGCGGACCAGATGACCGGGCCCCTTCGGCGCAATCATTACCACGTCAACGTCAGGCGGGGGAACAATCGCTTTGAAATGGATGCTGAAGCCGTGCGAGAAGCCAAGCACTTTGCCTTTGGCCAGGCCGGGCTTGATTGCCGATTCGTAGAAGTCGGCCTGGGTTTCATCGGGCGTAAGAATCTGGAGGTAGTCTGCGCGCTTTGCGGCTTCTGCGGGAGCCAGCACTGTGAATCCATCGGCCTGTGCCTGCTGGGCACTGGAACGACTCGGATCAAGACCAATGATGACGTTGTACCCGCTATCGCGCAGGTTCTGTGCCTGTGCGTGTCCCTGGCTGCCGTAGCCGAAAACAGCAATGGTCTTGCCCTTCAGGGCTGATGGATTGGCGTCGCTCTCATAGAATATGGTGGCCACAGTGGTTTGCTCCTGGATTATGCAGTGCGATACCGACCGGTCGGTCGGTATGTGAAAATCGTAGCGTGCGGCCACGCCGAAGTCAAGAATTTTGATTTGTGGCGAATAAAAGGCGAATCTCCGGTCTGGAGCAGAGGTGCACTCGTCGCCAAGTCCTGTCCTATATATAATTCTGCCTTCCGATGCCCCGCGAAGCCATCGCCGACCCGCGCCACGAAATCCTGCGAACAGCCGCACGCCTTTTCCAGGAGCAGGGTTACGACGCGACATCCATGAACGATGTCGCCGCCGCGCTCAAGCTCAGCAAGGGCGGGCTGTATCACCACTTCCAGGGTAAAGACGAGATCCTTTTCAACCTGATGAACGATGCCATGGACATCACTGAGCAGCGGGTGATTGCTCCGGTGAAGGCCATTGCTGATCCCGAAGAACGGCTGCGCACGCTGATTCGCCGGCACATTGCAGTCGTGCTCAGCGAGCGCGACCGCGAGATCACGGTGATGCTGCACGAGAACCATCCACTCTCCCCGGCGCTGCGCAAGCGAATTAATGCCCGCAAAAAAGATTACGTACATTTTCTGGAGAATCTGATCGCCGAGGCGCAGACCGGGCGCGGGAAAAAAGGGCATGTGACCCCGCGCGCGGCAGCCTTTGCGTTGCTCGGGATGATCAACTGGATATATCAGTGGTACCACCCGCAAGGCGAGCTTCAGGAAGACGGCCTGGTCGAGCAGTACACAGAAATCTTCTTTCAGGGCGCGCTGGGGTGAGCGCGGTCTTTGATCTTGAGAAATTGCTCTCCCAAGTCACACCCGACCGCCGCTACTACGAATTCCTCCGTATTCCTGCTGTGAGTTCCGGAATCTATGTTCTTTCTGCCGGCGCAACGGACAAGCAATCGCCGCACAAAGAAGACGAAATTTATTATGTTGTACGCGGCCGAGGAAAAATTCGTATCGGTGGCCAAGAAACCCCGGTGTCGCAGGGCAACGTAGTTTTCGTCCAAGCCAGAGCCGAACATCGCTTCTTCGATATCGAAGAGGAACTGGTGCTGCTGGTCGTCTTTGCGCCGGCGGAAAGCGGGTAGTTGTGGAGATCGCAATCCGCCCGATGTTGCCAAGCGATTGGCCGGAAGTCCGGCGAATCTATCTCGAAGGAATTTCAACCGGCAACGCCACCTTCGAGACTGAAGCGCCTTCGTGGGAAAAATGGGACGCCGGGCATCTCGCCGATTGCCGCCACGTCGTTCAAGACGGCGCCAAAGTCCTTGGATGGGCCGCTCTCACCCCGATTTCGTCGCGACAAGTGTACCGCGGCGTCACGGAGGTTTCAGTTTACGTCGCCCAGAGCGCCCGCGGAAAAGGTGTCGGCAAGGCCCTGCTGCGCGCCCTTATCGAATCTTCCGAGCAGTGCGGCATTTGGACACTACAAGCCGGAATTTTCCCGGAGAATGTCGCCAGCATTGCACTGCACAAGTCGCTTGGATTTCGCGAGGTCGGTCGCCGCGAGCGAGTCGGCAAAATGGGGAACCACTGGCGCGATGTGATTTTGCTTGAACGGCGCAGCGCCGTGGCGGGAGTTTAATTCTGCTTTGTGGGTTGCGGCGTCTCGATCAACTGAAGCTGCTCTCCCCGTGCGAGAAACATTCGCCGCAACGCCGCTTTCGAGACTCGGGCCGCCAGGTAGTCCTCGTACAAAGCCTCACCTTCTTCGTGCCTTGGCCATTCCTCATTCAGGTTCCCGGGGCATAGCAGCCTCGCACCAAAATAGGCCAGCATGTTTTCAAGACTGTCGGTCACATAATCTCGTGTCAGACCCTTGCAGGCGCAATGCAGAAAGCGCGCGCATTCGGAAGCGGCTTGTGCCATCTTGAATTCGCGGATGTAAAAGGTATTCGTCTGCTGGACGTAAACGCAGCCGCGCTCTTCAAGAGCGGTGCGCTCGTGGTCTTTAAATTGGCTGGAAGTTGGCCGCGTGTCCTCCGCGACATGCACAACCTCCGGCAGCGAGTCTGCCAGTTGCTTCGGCTGAGTTCCGTTACGCGGCGAATCAGTGCGAAAGCCCAGGGTCCGCGCCAGGGAGAAAATCAGGTTGTAGATGACGGGTGCAAAATCCGGGGCATCTTCGCTACGCCACTTCTCCAGACACAGCCGGTAGCTCTCATATTTCTCCAGCGGACTCGAATTAAAGACACAGACCGTGTCCGGCCCTAAGCTCACGGCTGCGGCTTGGTCGTCGGCTGCTTTCCAATACAGCGCGTCGACGTTCTGCAAAACCGTGACCGCCTGCTCAGTGGGTATTACCCGTTTCACGAGGCGGGGCAAGTGTTCGGACGCCATGTGGGATTCGCCAAATAGCACAACCAGTGCGGCCTGCGGGTGCCGCTCACGCATCTCGCGTATTTTCGCCGCAGCATGCCGGTCCCGTGAACGGATCCGCCGCATGTCATGCCGGGGCATGCAGTCGAGGCCGTAGATGCCGTCGGCGTGCTCCCGTGCCGCCATCAGCACGTCGAAAAAGGGGGCCCAGTCGTATCCCCATTCGCGATCAAAACGGAGTCTTTTTCTAAGCTCTTCTTCGCCGATCTCCCGCCGCCACCACGCCGTCAAAATCTGCTGGTCGCGTGAGAGCACCGCTTCTACCCCCAATATAACTGGACGTGTCGCCGCCACTCGCTCAAGCAGCGTTGCCGCAAAACGCTGAGACGCCGGCAAGGCGTGGTAGTCGCCCACGAACACAATGTCGGCCGTGGAAAGCCTCTCGTCCAATTGTTCGGGTGTGAGCGTTGCGTCGTAGTTCCGGAATGCCGTTGTGAATTCCCGCAAGTACTTGCTTCTGCTGGCCGAATCGCGCGACCGGATTTCGCGTCGCACCGCCGCCAGCGCGTGCATTTGCGCCGCGTGACGCCGTATGCCGGAACTGGATGGAGTTTTCACGCTGCCTTGACTCGCTGCCCTCTGCTGCCTATGCTCAAAATTCGCCCGCCGGAACCAAGCTGAGGGTTGCCCCACCTGTAGCCTGCCCTGAGCTTGCCGAAGGGCGGTTTTCGAAGGGGGGAAGAAAACCTCACTTGCCCAATTCACCGCAAAACCTGACCATTGCGACCACTGGCGCCAGCGGCGCAATCTTTCTGCGCCAACTCCTGCTCACCGTGGACCGCGACGACCGCGTCAAAACCGTCAACTTCATCGCCTCCGACAGCGCTCTGCGCGTCATGGCGGAAGAACTCAGAATCACCGGCCGCAACAATCTCATCGGCCAAATTCTTGGACGCCGTACCTCCCGCAAAATCCAGCAGCAGGCCAACGCCGATATCGGCGCCAACGTCGCCAGCGGCTCCTATCCGTCCGACGCGATGATCGTGCTGCCCTGCAGCGTCGGAACGCTCGCTCGCATTGCCAACGGAATCGCCTCCCATCTCATCGAGCGCGCCGCCGACGTCTGCCTCAAAGAAAAACGCCCGCTCGTACTCTGCGTCCGCGAAACGCCGCTCAACAAAATTCACATCCGCAACATGTACCGCGCTGCCGATGCCGGAGCGACTATCTTTCCCCTGATTCCCGCCTACTACTTCCGCCCCGCTACTCTCGATCAAATGGCGCACGAGTTCGCCTGCCGCGTCCTCGCCCACATCGGCCTGCCGCAGGCTGACGCGTACCGATGGAAAGGGTGAGGAATTAGCAACTGGCAACTAGCAACTGCTTTTCGGGGGAGACTTTCAGTCTAGAAGTGCGGAAGTGCGCGCGACAGATGGCATACGGACATGTACCCAAGGTGAGAGCGGCGTGTTAGCTCTGTTTTGTCTCGGCAGCACTAGCCAGCGAATTCGTCCGGGAGCTTTCCAAGTCGTTCGCGACGAACGGGTAGAATGTCCCGTACTCGCGGTCAGTGCAGGGAGGGAAGATGACAGACGATGCTCGGCAAGTGCTGAGAAACGCACGAGAGGCGGCTCTGCGCGGTGCCCATGCTGAAGCATTGGAAAAATATCTCTGGTTTCATCATCATGCGCTGGAGCATAGTCCAGCACTGGCGGGAGTGCGTTTATCCTATGCCATTTCGGAATGGGTGGAACTCGGTAATGTCTATCCGCCCGCGCTGGAAGCTCTCGAATCAATGCAGAGCAACAACCTCCGTTTGCTCCACGAAGGGTCATGCGAACGCCTTCGGTTCCATGAATTCGCTTCTATCAATCGGTACCTTGGACGCTTTGAACTCACTACCAGCTTGTTTGCTGAGCTCGCAGAACATCAACCTGAATTCGCACAAACGTGCTTCCCCGTTGCGCTATCAGCTCTCGTCCGAACGCGTTCCTTTGCCCTGGCTCGCCGCTTTGTCTCCTCCCCCAATGAACAACTGGACAACCATTTGGGGCAATTCGCAACACTGTTAAACAGAAGACCACGTAATGGTCACGATGATGCATTGATCGGAGTTTTCGCGACCCGTCTCCGGCAGCTATTGAGCATTTTTGAAGAGCTGGGCGAGAACGAAGAAGCTAGCCTTCTCCAAAGCAAGGCAATCGAAGCACTAACAGATCCTCTCGATCAGGAGGAACTTCGACGCCAGCTTTTGTGGCGTTAGACCGCGATCAGTCGCGAAGTGTTGAGCCTTCGCACATCCGGTTGTTCACCTTGCGAGTTCAGAAGAGAGCGATTCCATCAGCACGCATGGCAGAAAATCAATTGGCAATAAATCCCGTTAGAACTGATCGACCTGCCATTCTCAATGCTTCATGTCAAAGATCGAGCGGCACGTACCCGACCGCATTTGTATCATGAAACTAAGCCATGTCCACGACCTTCGCCATCTCGATCGTCCACACCCTGCGCGAGAACGGCCACCAGGCCTATCTCGTCGGCGGCTGCGTTCGCGATCTTCTGCTCGGACGCGAGCCTGCTGACTACGACGTCGCTACCGACGCCATGCCGGACGAGGTGATGCGAATTTTTCCAGAGACTTACGCTGTCGGCGCGCAGTTTGGAGTGGTGCTGGTGCCGTTGCCGGACGAACTCCGCCCATCTGTCATCCTGAGCGAAGAAGCTGGCGCGCAAGGCGCGCCGGCTTCACAGTCGAAGGACCTGCTTTCGTCACGCCATAAACTCTGCGTCGAAGTCGCCACCTTTCGCCGCGACGTCGGCTATTCTGACGGCCGCCATCCCGACGAAGTCCAATTCAGCAGTGATCCACGCGAAGATGTACAGCGCCGCGATTTCACCATCAACGGCCTGCTGCTTGATCCAGAAAAGAATGAAGTGCTCGACTTCGTCGGCGGACAAAATGACCTGAAGGCAGGAGTCATCCGCGCCATCGGCGATCCCGCTCTGCGCTTCGCCGAAGACAAGCTCCGCATGCTACGCGCGATTCGCTTTGCGGCGCGCTTTGAATACGCAATTGATCCCGCGACATTTGCCGCGATCCAGAAGCTTGCCCCACAGATCGCGCAGGTTTCGCGCGAGCGGGTTCGCGACGAACTCACTCGCATGTTGACCGAAGGCCACGCCAAGCGGGCATTTGAACTGCTGGATGAGTCCGGCCTGCTGCCCGAGGTTCTGCCGGAAATTTCTGCCATGAAGGGCGTCGAGCAGCCGCCTGAGTTTCACCCCGAAGGCGATGTTTTTGTGCACACGCTGTTGGTACTGGGAAAATTGCCGCACCCCTGTCCGGCAACGCTGGCTTGGGGGGCATTGCTGCACGATGTAGGCAAGCCACCAACTTTTCGTCGCGCCCCCGACAGAATTCGATTCGATGGCCATGTAGATGTTGGCGTCAAAATGGCGGAAGAAATCTGTCGGCGCCTGCGTTTTTCAAACGACGACACCGAGCAGATTCTGGCGCTGGTGGATAATCACATGCGCTTTGGCGATGTCGAGCGCATGAAAGCTTCAACCTTCAAGAAGTTCATTCGCCTGCCGCGTTTCGATCAACACCTCGAACTGCATCGCCTGGATTGCGAGTCCAGCCATCGCAGCCTGCGGATGTACGATTTCACCCGCGAGCAGATGGCTAAACTTCCGCCGGAATCTGTGCGTCCGCGGCCACTCATAGGCGGCGATGACCTGCAGGCTGCCGGATACGCTCCCGGCCCTTTGTTCAAAGAAATTCTGACCGCCATCGAAGACGCCCAGCTCGAAGGTCGGTTGAATTCGAAACAGGATGCAATGCGCTTTGTGGAGCGTGAATTCCCGCAGCGGGAAAGAATCTCGTCGTAGAAGAGCGCTCACGTAGCGGCGGGTGCACTCACCCGCCGACCGAAGCCGAACTCCGGTGAACATGCAACTTGCACACAATCTGTGGAAATTTCTTGTCAAGTTGAGGCGTTTAGCGGGCGTTCGAGCCCGCTGCCGAAATCCTGAGCGCAGCGAAGGACCTCCGGATCGCAATCTGTGGAAATTTCTTGTCAAGCCCCCTGCGGTACCCGATTCCGCCCAACCCCAACAAAGCAAGCTGGAAATAATTTTCAAAACTTGGCGCAATGCCCCCATCGAAATTGCTATTCTGAATATAGGTGGTATAAAGCTGCCACCTTGATCCTGTGCGCCGGTGCGGTCCTGCGGCGATGCTAAAATCAACATCTCCCGTGGAAGCGATTACTTCAACACTGGAAAGAATAGTTGGCAAGAGCCTGCATGCCGCACCACAGGCGAACGCTCCCATATTAGCGTGGCCTTTGGCGTGCGGTTCGGCGGTTGCGGAGCGAACGCGAGCGGTGGACTTCGCTAAAGGGGTGCTCACCGTCGAAGTGCCGGACGCTGGTTGGCGCGCCGAACTGCGGCGCCTCGCTCCGCAATATCTCGCAGTCATCAATCGTTTCGCGGCAAAAAGCGTCAACCGGATCCAGTTCGTAGTTAAAGTAAAAATGCAGAAGTAAGAATGCAGAAGTAACGTTCGCTTCGGTTTCGACCTTACTTCTTCATTCTGCCTTCTCACTTCTAACTTTAATATGAAGGTTACAGACAAAGACGTTGCCTACGTTGCTGATCTTGCCAATCTTGAATTGAGCGAGGACGAGCGCACCCGCATGGTGCGCGATCTAAACTCGATTCTCGGACACGTAGACACGTTGAGCGAACTCGACACCGCGGATGTAGCGCCTATGGCACAGGTTTCGGACCGCTACGGTCTCGATGAATCGAAGCAGGGAAGCCAGCGTTTTGCCTACGCCAGCCGCGAGGACGTACTCGAAGGCTTGCGCAAATCGTTCACCCCCGATGTCGCCCTGGCGAACGCGCCGGAGTCGGACGAGATCTTTTTCAAGGTTCCGAAAGTGATTGAAAGATAGTTGGCAGTGGTCAGTTTTCAGTTGTCAGTGTTTTTCGGAACCAGGAACTGACTACTGATTACTGGCAACTCGCCACTGAAGTATGGATATTTCCGGCCTCACCATCGACGCCGCCCGCTCTGCTGTTGCAGAACACAAAACCAGCGCTCTGGCGCTGGCCGAGGCCTTCTACGCAAAAATTGAGAGGGAAGATCCGAAAATTGGTGCGTATCTAATCCTGTCGAAAGAGCGTGCGCTGGAGAAGGCCGCCGGAATCGACCGCTTGGCACAAAACGGCGGCGCCCTGCCGCCGCTCGCCGGTGTCCCTGTTGCAATTAAAGATGTGATGGTGACCAAGGGCGTGCGTACGACCGCGGGGTCGAAGATTCTCGGCAGCTACGTTCCTCCCTACGATTGCACGGCTGTGTCGAGATTAGAAACTGCGGGCGCGGTTATTCTCGGTAAGCTCAATTGCGACGAGTTTGCCATGGGATCGTCGAATGAGAATTCGGCGTTCAAGCCGGTGCACAATCCGCGTGATTTGAGCCGCGTGCCGGGAGGTTCTTCCGGCGGATCGGCGGCCGCGGTGGCAGCCGACATGGCAGTCGCGACATTGGGATCGGACACTGGCGGCTCGATTCGCCAGCCGGCGTCTTTCTGCGGCGTTGTCGGGCTGAAGCCGACCTATGGCCGTGTTTCGCGATACGGGCTGATCGCGTTTGCATCGTCGCTCGACCACATCGGCCCGCTGACGAAGACCGTGAAAGACGCGGCGATCATGTTGAAGACGATTGCGGGTCGCGATCCCATGGACTCGACTTCGGCCGAGTTGCCGGTGCCAGACTATGTCGCGGAACTCGATAAGCCAGTGAAGGGCTTAAAGATTGGCGTCGCCAAAGAATACTTCGGCGAAGGATTGGAACCGGAAACGCGCGGCGCAATTGAAGCCGCAATTCAAAAGTTCGCGAACGCGGGTTGCGAAATTGTGAATGTCTCGCTGCCCCACACCAAGTACGCGATTCCCGCGTACTACCTGGTTGCGACTGCGGAAGCGTCATCCAACCTGGCACGTTTTGACGGCGTGCGTTACGGATTTCGCGTGAAGGGCGCGCGATCGCTTTCGGATATGTATCGGCGCACGCGCGACGAGGGTTTCGGAGCCGAGGTGAAGCGGCGAATCATGCTGGGCACATACGCGCTGAGCGCCGGATATTACGATGCTTATTATTTGAAGGCCCAGCGCGTGCGCACGTTGTTGACGCGCGACTTCGAAGAGGCATTCAGGAAAGTTGACGTGATCGTCGGACCGACCTGTCCGACGCCCGCCTTCAAACTTGGCGAAAAAGTAGATGATCCGCTGGCGATGTATCTCGCTGACATCTACACCGTGACCGCGAACCTGGCGGGCATTCCCGGAATTTCAATTCCGGTCGGCGAGAGTAAAGAAAAGCTGCCCATCGGCATGCAGATCTTTGGCAAGCACTTCGACGAGGCCACGATTCTGCGCGCAGCGCATGCGTATGAGAAGGCGGGCATAAAGTAAAGAACCACGAAGGACACGAAGTCACACGAAGGAATTCTTCTCAAGGGACTTTGTTTTCATAGACCAGACAGTTCTGATGACCCAAAATCAGCAATAACAGGCACGAAACAACCGGAGAGATTCCTTCGTGGCTTATCTCACGATTGGCGCGTCTGACAGTGGTTCGTAGTACAGTTCTCCCGCGCGGCTGCGGCACAGCACTTTGCCGTCGCGGCGGATTTCGCGGCCAGAATTAATTCCTTCGCCGCATAAATCACAAACAGCTCGCTCACCTTATATCCGGGAAATTCTTCCGGAGGCAGTTCGACCTTCACCCATTGCGTGGTGAACAGGTCGTCGTCCGTCATCTCGCGGTAGGCGAGCGTCTGTTGCTTCGAACCCCAGTTTGTGAAGCCCGAGCATCGCCAGTCGTATGCCAAGCACCTGCCCGGCACATAGGTGGCCGTGTGCCTGATCGGCGCTTGTTTCGGTTTTTGCCAACGACCAACGACGTACGACCAACGATGTTGCGGTTTACGTTCGAAATCTCAAGGAGAACCCATGAAACTTAATTCTGAATCGAAGTCCTTGCTCGCATTGGTGCTGGCGATCACCATCGCTACCACCGGATGCAGCGCCCAATGGATCAACATCGCATTGCAAGATCTGCCGGTTCTGACGCAAATGGCACTGAACATTGCCACGCTCGTCAGTGCGCTAGCGTCGGGGCAGCAAGCCAATTCCGGCGATGTCGCCGTGGTCCAGAATATCTCCGCGCAAGCCAGCCGCGACCTGAACCTGCTGCAGTCGCTTTATGCCGAGTATAAAGCCGACCCCAGCGCCACTACGTTGCAGAAAATTCAGAACGCGATTTCGGATTTGAATCAGAACCTGCCCGCGCTGCTCGAGTCGGCGCACCTTTCAAATTCGTCGCTGGCGGCCAGAATCACCGCGGCTGTGAATCTTATTCTCACAACGGTCAACAACTTCGCAGCTCTGATGCCGCAAAGTTCTCCCACGACCTCTCAGAGATTGCTCATCGCTCCACCGAATGCCAAACAACTGAAGCAGCAGTGGAACCAGCAGATCTGCGCAACCACCGGCAATGCGCATTTCGACGCAGCGCTGCTGAATTGCACGATTCGCTAACGAGCTCAATGTCGCTTTGCGGAGATCCAATGCCCATTCCGATCATCACTATTACGAATGCCTCGACTTGCCTTACAGACACGCAGGTCGAGGCAACTCTTCCGGCGTTGCAAAAGCAGGTAAGCAATGATTTCAGGTCGTATTGGAACCTCGACTGCACGCTCACGTTTTTGGCTCGCGACCAGGCTCTCACCGCAGGATGGTGGCAGATCGTGGTACTCGATAATCCTGACCAGGCGGGAGTCCTCGGTTATCACGAGATGAGCAGTCAGGGCACGCCGCTGGGCAAAGTGTTTGCCAAGCTCGATCTCGACAGCGGATCGTCCTGGACGGTCACACTAAGCCACGAGTTGCTCGAAATGCTGGCTGATCCGTGGACGAATTGGTGCGCGACCGGCAGCGATAACAGAATTTACGCGCTTGAAGTCGCTGATCCAGTCGAATCCGACGATTTGGGATACGAGATTGACGGCGTGCTTCTCTCGGATTTTGTAACCCCGGCCTGGTTCGAACCAACCGACGCTGACAGGCTCGACTTCAAGCAGCACGTCTCAAAGCAATTAGAACTCGCGCCCGGTGGATATATTTCAGTTCTCGAACCGGGCAAGGGGTGGACGCAGATGACGGCGCATGGTGAAGGCGGCGCTGAACCGGTGTGCGGGAGCAGACGATGGATGAGAACAATCAAGAAAACGAGATGGAGAAAAAGTGATCGTTAAGTGCATCTCGTCGCCGACCCCTACTTCCTTCTCCACCGCACGCCTTCTTTGGTTTGCTCGATGATGATGCCGGCCGCGGTGAGCTCAGCGCGGATTGCATCGGATTCCGCGAACTTTTTTGCGGTTCGCGCGGCTTTCATTTGATCGATCTTCTGATTAATTTGTTCGTCCGAAAGAGCAGCGGAGCGAACGATGTCGAGCAACGCCGGGCTGATGTCTTTTTCGCGGCCTTCTGCGTTCGCCCATGCAACGATGCGCTCCATTTTGTCAGTGTCGTCGTCTTGTAGTACCGAAAAGATTTCGTCGAACTGCGACAGCACATCGAGCAGCGGCGGAATGTCGCCCTTTTTGACGTCGCCGGAATCGATGGCCGCATTTACTGCGCGCACCATGTCGAAGATCGCAGCTTGGGCTTGAGCGGTGTTGAGGTCATCATCCAGCGATTCCCGCAGCCGCTTCGAAGTCTCTTCCGAGAGAGAACTCAGGGTCAAAGATGAGCCCTCGGCGAACTGCCCGCTCAAGCGCAGCCGAAAATTCCGCAAGCGCTCGACCGAGGCCGAGGCCTGCTGCAATCCTTCAAGAGTGAAGTTGAGCTGATGCCGATAGGGAACCGATGCCAGTAGATATCGAATTGAAGACGGCTTGTGGCCCTTCAGCACGAGGTCGCGAAGCGTGAAGAAATTGCCCGCGCTCTTCGACATCTTCTCGCCTTCAACCAGAAGAAAGCGTGCATGGAACCAGAAGTGCGCGAACGGTTTGCCGGTGAGCGATTCCGATTGCGCGATTTCATTTTCATGATGAGGGAAGATAAGGTCTTCGCCCCCGGCGTGCAAGTCGAAGCTCTCGCCCAGTGCCTCCATTGACATGACCGAACATTCAATGTGCCATCCGGGACGCCCCGGACCGATGACGCTTTCCCATGAAGCCTCGCCCGGTTTCGGCGCCTTCCATAGCGCGAAGTCGCGGGCATTATCCTTTTCGTATTCGTCCACGTCAACGCGCGCGCCGTCTTCCATTCCGGCAAAATCTTTTTTTGAAAGTTTGCCGTATCCAGGGAATTTTGCGATTCGAAAATAATAGGAGCCGTCTTCTGTCTTGTACGCGTAGCCTCTCTGGACCAATGCCGCAATGAACTCAGCCATTTCCGGAATGTGCTCGGTGGCGCGGACGATTTCCGGTTGCTCAATGTGGAGCGCGCCGGCATCTTCCAGAAACGCTTGTTGATATTTTGCGGTGTACTGCTGGACAGAGACTCCGGCCTGAGCCGAATTCCGAATAATTTTGTCGTCCACGTCGGTGATGTTCATCACGTGATGAACTTTGTAGCCGCTCTGGCGCAGATGGCGTCGCAGAATATCCACAGCAACAAAGGTCCGAAAGTTGCCAATGTGGCCGTAGTCATAGACGGTAGGGCCGCAGGCGTACATGCGGACTTCGCCACCCGCAAGTGTCTGAAATTCTTCGATTTTGCCCGAAAGTGTATTGAAAAGACGAAGGCCCATAAGTGAAAAAGAACTTTAATTCTATGGGGTTACGGGTGATAGGGCAAATGAGAGAAGCAACGTAGAAAGAATTCCAAAAAATACCTGTTTTGAGCGATGAGTATGGGGTTTCTACCCGATTGGCTGAGGTAGTGTGAAATGCGACCTTATTATGGTCTGGCCGAGAAACGAGGTTGGGAACATGGCATTGGAACGAATGCATCTTCGCCTCGAAGCAGCCAATGGAGCCGAGGGAAAAGAGTACCGGATATGTGACGGACAGATCGAGGTTCGAGGGTTGGAATGCTCCAGCAAAGATGACTGGTGCTGGCATCGCGTTACGCCCGAGGAACTCACGGCTCACGTGAACGCTGGAACCGTTGTTGCCGAATGGCTCAAACGGAGACTGGGATGGCGCCGGTTGCTGCGCGCATGTATGGCTGAGCAGGATTTGTATCTCTTCGAAGCCGCTGATCGCAGCCCGGATCATCGCGCCGCCTGATTAGCCTGCAGTTATCGAGATCTTAGCTGGTAGACGCGGGCGTGTGTCCCACTGCGCGGAGCCTCTGGCCTACCACATATACGTAGTGCAATCCTGAAACAATCGTGAACATGAACGTAGCGCGGAGTGCGACCGTGCGCGCGATCCACACCCAGCGAGCATGATCTACCTGTAAAAGAATCACAAATACCACGGCCGCCAACTGTGAAAACGTATTGGCCTTTCCGAACATACTGGGCCGGAAATCTCTCAAACCCGCAATCGTATAGAGCACTCCGCTGACCAGCAATATGCAAATGTCGCGGCTGAAAACCATGACCGTGAACTTCCACGGGATCTGGTGAATGATTGAGAGCACGAGGAAGACGGTGCTTAGCAGCATTTTGTCGGCGATGGGGTCGAGATACTGGCCAAGCACAGTCTGCTGATGGAGTCGGCGTGCGAGCAGGCCATCGAGGCCGTCGCTCAGGCCGGCAATAATAAAAAGAATGAGCGCTCCGCGGTAGTGGTGATCGAGCAGCTTAATCACGATGAACGGCAGGAATGCAAGGCGCGCCAGCGTGAGCTGGTTGGGGGCGGTCAGAATCTGCGAAATCCTCAGTGCAGTCGCTTTCGGTGCCGTCGTCGAATTGGCGGTTTCAGCCACGCGATGATTGTCGCCGTCGCGGGGTATGCTTGGCAACTCTGGGAGTCGCTCTTAGGGTGGAGAGAAGTACCAAAGGAGGTCGAAGCAGTTTCTTGAAGTGCAGCAAAGCACTGAAAAATATCATGGCGACCAACTTGGGTGTGCGAGCCCTATGAGCTAAGATAGCGTGATTTCTGCACTAAGGACCAAAAGCGAAGCCCGCTATTATGTTGATCTCCCGACGTGGATTCATGGCAGTCTCAGCGGTCGGCGGCGTAGCCGGGTTACTCAACCGCCCCGACGCAAGTCTCCACGCGGAAGCTGCTACCTCAAATGACGAGCTGACCTTAGCGATAACCGGCAATCCGCAACAAGGCTATGGGGCGGCTATTCAATTCAGGGGCGAGGCGGTTGTTCGCCATGCTGCCGGCGCCGAGTTCTCCGCCGTCTTCCAGAATTCCGATCGCAGTCTGGAAGATCGCATAGAAAACTGGCGAGCAACATCCTACACAGGCACCGCCGATCATTTGCTGCTCCAGGGCAAGTGCAGGCTCCCCAACCTTAACGCCACCATTCTTGCCGAGGTAGAGTATCGAGTGGCTGCACCCCGCGTGGTGCGCAAGCAAATCCGGCTACACCAGGTTGATCTGGATGAGTTGTTCTTTCAGGTGAGTAATTGCCTGGAGCCGCTGGATGCCCCGGCACGTTTCTGGAGCTTCGATCAGGCCAACTGCACGGGCGGTGCATTGCGCGAATACTTTCCCGCGGCAGGATTTCGAACCATGAAAGGGCTCACGGTCGGCTTGCTCACTGACTCCGGTTACCGCAATCAATGGAGCCGTGTGATTCGGAGGGATGCGAAACCCGTGAAGCCGGCGCCCCACCACATTCCTGACGTTAATCTTTATTATGTGTGCCGCAACGTGGATCGTAGCCAGCAGCATTTCTTCGTAAAGCAGACTTTCGGCGAAGCCCTGGTAGTCGAAGCACAGAACACGGGCACCCCCATACCATTGGCCGCCGTTGCGGACTGGCGCAAGGTGGGCGACTTCCACACTCAAGAGCAAGATGAAACCACAATCTTGTCAATCAACGGAGCCGACGCCAGGGCGATCATCCCATTTCCCGCTAAAGATAGTGAGGTTTACTCCTTTCGTTTCAAGTATCGTTCGTCTGAAGCTTTTTCCTTCCAAGTCTGGGACGTCGACGAGGATCTTCGCCCGCTCGCCAACGTTACGCTCTACAACGATCGCATCCCCAAATCGTCGACGGACTGGTCAGAGTTTCAAACTGAAGTATGCTTCCCGTCCCTCCGCGGGGAGCGGGGTGCCTTGTTCATTTCGAACGCGGAATCAGAGCAAGCAACCAAGATGCAGTCTTCGGGAGTTCCGCTAAAGATTGAGCTACGGGAACTACAGCTTTGCCGTCTGGTTACACGTCTGGAGCCATATCACTGCCTATCTATGGATCACCCAGACCTAAAGACTTCTTTCATTTTTGTGGACAAAGACATTCCTGACACACTGCACGCATGTCGCCTTGCCAGCCAGCGGTACCTTGCGGACGGTCTCGGCTTTAGGGGAGGCGAAACGGAGAAGGCGCTGTACTCCGACCTGATGATGCTTTGCTGGTCAGCAAGCCCGGCGAACCCGCAACCGGTGGTGGCGCCGAGCATATGGTATTCCGCGGCAGGCGAAATGTATTTGCGGGACAGTTTCTTTGCCGTGAGCGGCGTCCATAATCGCGAGTTAAACGAACGAGTTTTTGATGTGTGGGCGGCGAACCAAGGTGAAGACGGCGCCATCAATACGCTGATTGAACCTTACATGGCGAACCTGGAGCGCAAGTCAAACGACTCTACCCCATTGTGGCTGATGTGGGCGCTTCAGAATCGCAAGCGCTTTGGGACAACTCTGCCCATGGCGAAAATCCGAAAGGCCGCTGAATATTGTTTGCGAACTTACGACCGCCATCATAACGGTACTTGCTGGGCACAATTTGTGATGGGGCAGCTCGATGTGATCTCCTATCCGGAGGGGACGACGGAGCTCTGTGAAAACCAGGGAATTCTCGCCGTGACCCTACGCGTAATTAAGGAGTTGGGAATTCCGGGAGTGAGTGAACAGATTTCTGACGATTACATACAGCAAGCGGAGAAGATTTACAAGTCGTATTACGATCCCGAGCTGAAGTTCCTCTTGCCTGCCCGCAATATAAAGGATGCGATCGGGTTCGCCGAGATATTTCCCGAATTTCTGTCATTGTGGCTATTTGGACGCAAGATCCTGACGGATGAGATGGTGGTTAGCCAACTGGAACGCATTCCTGTCCTGCTGCCTGATAAAGCTGCTCCGCACCCCGCAGAGGGAGGCACAGTGCGGCCGATCTTTATCGGCCTGACACAGGAAAGCAAAGGCTGGGATTACTTTACGGAGAGCTGGCATCCGATGATCAGCAGAGAGCATGCTGCTAGCTACGCCAATCACAATATGGATGGGATCTACTACAACGGTGGGAGCTGGATGCGAATTGAGATATGCGGCTACGTTACAGGAAAGCTGCATGGATGGACGAAAGCTGACCAGGCCATCGAAAACCGTCTGTGGGCCGAAACGAATCTCTCCCCTGACTTTCCCACGAGCCAGGAATATCTTGCCACTGACCTAAACCACCCATTTTTCGGCTACCATCGCGTGTTTGCATGGAATGCGTTTGTGTTGCGGGCACTGGAAATGGCGGGATTGCGAACACCCGAGATGGATCCTGACTATTCGAAATGACTCCTACTTATCATGCTGGGCTTTGCGGGAGTTCGACAAACCGAATCCTAAGACGCAAGCGGACCCGGTTGGCGTTATTATCACCATTCAGTATCTATGAAGCAGTTTGCGATCAAGCCTAAGAAGTCGGCGATCGGCCGCGTTGAACGGTTCTTATTTTTCATCTTGCTGGCCAGCGCTTCTCGGCCGTTGAACGGACAGGCACCGTCCATGCCCGCAAGTGAAGCAGTCAAAGGGCATTTTACTGCCGCCCAACAGGCACAGCGGCTGAATGACTACCCCACCGCGGAGCGCGAATACCACGAAGTTCTTGCTTCGGAGCCAGAATTCGCGGAAGCGCACATGAACCTGGGCCTGGTTTATCAGCTGCAGAACCGTCTTGGGGACGCGATGGCTGAGTTCCGCCGGGCTCTCAAGATAAAGCCTGCCTTGACGGGCGCCAATTTCTTTCTGGGCGTGGATTACTGCAGGTTGGGTGACGGTGCTGCCGCCTTACCTTATCTGCGCGCAGCTGTGAGTGCAAATCCGCAGCGGCCGGAAACCTGGTTATGGCTGGCAACAGCGCAACATATGACTGGCGGCATCCAGGCCGAAGCCTTGACCCTCAATCGCGCCTTGACTGTGCATCCACAAGACGTCGATATCCTGTACTTACTGGGTCAAGCCTACGAGCATCTGGGCAAGACAGAAGTTGCCGGCTTAGCAAGAGTCGCGCCTGCCTCATCCTGGTCCGAGCAATTGCTGGGCGAGAGCTATGTCACCGGTGGCGATTGGACGTTCGCCGTCATTCGCTTCCAGAATGCGCTAACCCTCCCGCCGCCGCTACCCGGTATTCACGTCGAGTTAGGAGAGGTGTTGCTGCGGGCGCGCAGACTTGAACCGGCCGCACATGAGTTCGATCAGGAGTTGCAGCTCGACAGCAACAATGTGCGCGCGCTGGTCCGTCGTGGAGAAGTGAGACTGATTCAAGGCGACGTTGAAGCGTGCATGCACGATTGGTCGCGAGCAATAGAGATCGATGCGCCACAAGCCGAGCAGGTCCTCGGTCTTCGCGAGATTGCATTCGGAGACACCGCTTCCGAGCAACTGCCAAAAGCATGGCGCGATAGGGCAGAGAAGCTCGCGGCCTGGTTTCGTGATCAGCCTGACGCCGCAGCGCATTTCGCCCTGGCTTTCCTTGCCTTGCAAGCCGGAGATTCGTCAGATGCAGCAGCAGAGCTCTCGAGCATGAAGCTCGCCGACTCGCCACAGACGTCGAGTGCTTGCACCGAACGGGCGATTCGGTCAGAACTGACTGCGCATCGCTATTCAGCGGTTTCGCGCTGCTTTCCTCGCGCGACGCGCAATTTGCCTGGCTCTCTCCATATTCCAGCCGCACAGGCATTGTTCGAAGTGGGCAACTACGAGGACTCTCTCAAACTACTCTCAACTTTGGCGACGCAAGACGCGCATTCGCCAGCGGCCTACTATTGGCGAGCGCGCTGCTATGAAAAACTGGCCATGGTAGGTTATCTGCGCCTTTACCAGGCCGATGCCGACTCTTACCGGGTTCATCAACTACTGGGTGATCTAGATGCTGTGAAAGGTGACGACAAAGATGCAATCGAGGAATATCGGGCCGCGATCGCCAAAAAACCCTCTGTGCCGAACCTGCACTACAGCTTGGGGCACCTACTCTGGAAGAACCTCCAGACAGAGGAAGCGCGCACGGAATTCGAAAACGAGTTAGCAATCAATCCGCATCACGCCGGCGCACTGCATGATTTGGGTAATACTTACCTTCTGGATCATCAACCAGAAAAAGCGCTGCCATACCTGACCCGCGCCCTCGCCGTCGAGTCCGGCGACCCAGAGCTTCATCGCGATCTTGGGAGTTGTTACACGCAGCTGCGCGACTACCGGAGAGCGGAAGCACAGCTCAAGATCGCAGTCGCTGCTGATGACGACGGATCCGTCCATTATAAATTGGCACGTGTGTATCAGACGCTGGGCGAAAAGGACAAGGCTGCAACTGAGTTTGCGCTTTCGGCGCAAATGAACCACGAATCACATCGCAAGCTTGAGCAACGAACGGACCGCATAAAAAATATTCAAGGATTGCCCGAGGATATCGCAGCGGGCAACGAATAGCATGACCCATCGCCTTACGATATGGATGCGATTCTAGGTCGCAAATACTCGCGCGTGACACGGCATTACCTGGGCCTCGCAAATGCTGAACATTGAAGGGTCGAGATTGCGTGGCCTCTGTGTGGCAGTTGCTCTAGCCGCTGCTGGCGCCCTGGCGCAGTCTCCTAATGCTTCGAACGCCGATGTGCGGGACAACCCGTTTCAACGCGGCCTGATTGCGCTCCGAGACGGCCATCTCGAAATCGCGCTGTCGGAATTTACAGCTGCCGAGCGACAGTCTCCTTCCGATGCCAGGTTTCGAAATTTTCGCGGGGTTACTCTTGCCCACTTAGGCAAGAATGGTGAAGCCGCCAGCGAATACCGCGAGGCCGTGCGCTTGGACCCCAGCATGGAAGACGCATATAGGAACCTCGGGCTCCTTGAGTGGACGGAGCACCGGCTCGATGCTGCGGGTGAAGACCTGCGCCACGCGCTCGCCCTCGCTCCCGAAGACTCTTTTGCTCACTACTATCTCGGACGAGTGCTGTTGGACTCGAACGATTACGCTGAAGCTTTATCGGAGCTGAATCGAACCTCGGTGCCATGGCCCGAAGACGCAGACTTCCTCATCCAAGTGGCAATCGCTAACAATAGTCTCGGTCAACGCCAAGAAGGAAAGCGGACGCTGGATCGGCTGGTTGCCATGCCGCTGAATACCACACAGTCGATTACTGTTGTCGGCCTGCTGCTTTCGGCGAAGCAGAACGATCTTGCGATTCAACTGTTGCAAAGACTGGCACAAGATCAGATCGGCAATGAGTCGTGGGCCAGGTTTGACCTCGCGAGGGCATATCTTGCCGCCGAGAATTATAAAAGCGCTGCCGAGCGCGCACACGAGTACATAAAAGCTCTGCCAGAAAGTTCCTCGCCAACTGAAATGGCTTCCGGCTGGTCTTTGATTGGCATAGCAGAAGCGAATCAAAAAAAGTCCGACATGGCGATTGATGCCTTTCGCCAGGCAACGAAACTCCAACCAGGCAACGACGAATACTGTCTCAATCTAACCCGCGAACTAATGGAGTTCTCTCGCTACGATGAGGCGATTGCAGCAATTCAAGCAGGACTTGTGGCGAACCCAAAATCCTACGCCTTACACCTGCGCCTGGGGGCGGTCTATCTCGCCGCCGCCAGATATCCCGACGCGGAGAAATCCTTCCGCGAACTGGCTGAAGCCAATGATCCTCTTCCGATCAGCTATATCGGGCTGGCCCAGGTCCTTATGCGGACCGGACGCGATGAAGATGCGGCCCTGGAACTAAGCGCAGCTGAACAAAAACTCGGGCCGAGCTTTCTCCTTGCATATTTTCGAGGCCTGGCGTTGAAGCGCGCCGCGAGGCCGAGCGATGCAGTCTCTGCGTTCACGGAGGCGGTTCACTTGAATCCCTCCAGCGCGGAAGCGCACCGCGATTTGGGAAGCACGCTGCTGGCCCTCGGCAAAATTACAGAGGCGATCGCGGAATTGAAGGAAAGCCTTGCACTCGCACCGAACGACGCACGCACGCATCGCCTCTTAACTCAGGCCTACGCGCGATCAGGCGACATAAAGACAGCGCGGCAATACTTGGACACCCCAAAAGACTCCCCAGTACCCTCGCCAGATCTGCAGGGAGATTTTATTCTGCCCTCATGGCAGTATCCGACACCAGACAAACGAGACTAGCGGATCCGCGTTTATCGCGGCATTTTTAATTAACCGGTTCATCCACGCGCAGAACCTGGTCGGACCTCACGTTTTGCAGAATCTGATGAACGCCACTTGGCCAGCGGATTTCAATCCTTGCGGCCATCGAATGCGAACTCAATCCAAAGTGAACCCTCTTATCGCTTGAGGAAAGATAACTGCCCGCCGTGGTTACGGTCGCAAATTGGACGCCTTCCGGCGTCACAAGCTTGACTTCTGCTCCGATGGCGTCGCGATTGCTCTTGTGCCCAATCAAGTCCAGAGTGAGCCAGTTATTTTGGGTTACGGTGTCATTCCGCAAAACATACGCCGGACCGTCATTTGTTGTAATCACTGCATCCAGGCGGCCATCGTTATTAATGTCGCCGACAGCCAGTCCGCGCCCTACCCAGGGCTCCGCGAAAATGCTGCCAGCATCTTTGGAAACATCTACGAAGCCGTGGCCGGTGTTCCTTGCCAGCAGCATGGGCTCGCGATAGCGAAGATTCGGGAAAGTCAATTGAATGTTGTCCAGGTCGTGGCCTTGAGCGATCAAGAGATCTTTGTAGCCATCGTTGTCATAGTCGAAAAATCGAAAGCCCCACCCGGAGCTTTATCGTGAACCGGCCTAAACCCGACGAGTAGGTTTCATAGGCGAATATGCCATTCCCATTGTTTCGGTAAAGGGCATACATTTGATCGGCCAAATCCGTGATCAACAAGTCTGGCAATCCATCGTTGTTGTAGTCGGCGAAATCTACTCCCATTCCTGCAAAGCTGTGGCCTTCGCCATCGACCGCAATGCCGGCAGAGAGCCCAACTTCCTTAAACCGATTGTTGCCCTCATTGTGGTACAAGAATTCCGGCATGGAATCGTTCGCCACACAAACGTCGATTCGTCCATCGCGATCGTAGTCGGCGACGGCGATGCCTAATCCTTTGCCGAGTTCGTCCATGCCGATCTTCTGCGAGATTTCTGTGAAATGGACGTTTCCATCATTGTGGAAAACCAAAGGCCTAACTGGGCGGAATACATCCGGGGTGCAGTATGAGCGATATCCTTCGCGATGCTCGCCGCACCAGATATCGTCAAAGTTCCAGTCCAGATAACGGAGCACCACCAGATCGAGCAGCCCATCGTTATCAAGATCAACCCATGCCGCGCTGGTGGACCAGCCACTGCCGCGCACGCCGGCCTGATTGGTCACGTCGGTAAATGTGCCATCTCGATTGTTGTGGTAAAGCTTATTTCCGCCGAACGCAGTCACATATAAATCTTCGTAGCCGTCATTGTCGTAGTCGCCGACTGCAACTCCCATTCCATAACCCTCGCCTTGCAGTCCGGCTCGTTCGGTGACGTCCTCGAAAGTACCATCGGTTTTCTGATGATAAAGCCGGTTCCAGTTACGCGGTCCACTCTTCTGAGGAATAGCTTGCTGCGGCGTGGGATCGGAGAGAGAGGCGCCGTTAGCGAGGAAAATATCGAGCCGGCCATCGTTATCGTAATCGAGCAACGCGACGCTCGAACCCATGGTCTCAATCAGGTATTTTCTTGAGGTATGCGACGCAACATTCTGAAAGTGCACTCCGACAGCAGAGGTCACATCGGAGAAGTGGGACGTTGTTGAACCGATCTGGCCTTTGGCCGGCTCTTGGCCGTAGGCCATCAGCGACGTCACCAATGCTAGACACACAAACAGCAGCCTACACTTGCTTGCAAGCAAGTACGATTTTGGGGTTTCGATCATCTTGCCAGAAACCCGATCTTCCAGAAACCGGGTGCGCTGAGGCGCCGAATGCCGTAAAGGGAAGAAGCGGAGGCCAAACTATTTGCGTTCCCCGCTCGACCCGCGGACGCGACCAGCTTTTTCCAGTTCGAGCTTCGAAAGCCTGTCGAACTGGGCGAGTTCCTGGGCGCTTGCTTCGGGGTTGTGCAATTCGTCATACACCTGGGCCAAGAGATAGTGAGGCTGCGCCGCCGCCGGGTCGGCGTCGATGGCGGCAAGGAGTTCAGATCTCGCTTTCTCGGGATCCTTCTGTCCGCGATAACATTCGCCCAAAAGCATGTGAACTTGAGCCATATTCGGCTGACCCTTCTCAGCGACACGCAAATACCGGCAGGCCTCTGCAAATTGTTGTTCGTGCACCGCGATATCGCCAAGGTAGAGGTTGGTCAATGGATCATCGGGATTCTCCTTGAACGCCTGAAGAAATTCAGGTTCTGCACTCTCCCACTCATGCTGGACCCAATATGCGACCCCGATTGAGAAATGAATTCCTGGCGCGTCCGGACGCTTGGCCAGAGCGGCCTTGTACTCGCGTATCGCGTCTCCATATTGTTTTTCCCCGGCATAAGTTTCCCCCATCAACGCATGTAGTTGAAAGGAATCCTGATCAAGTTCTTTGAGTTTTTCAATCGCTTGCAGTGACGCGTTAGTGTGCATACGCGCAAGTTCATAGTAAGCGTCTGCGTCCTTGGGATTATCAGTGACTGCGCTATCCAGTTGCGCGATGGCGTCGTCGATACGACCGGAGGACCGCAGTGCCAACGCAAGATAATAGCGGCAACGTGGATGTGGCCTTTCCGTCGCCAGTTCTTGTTGGAAGTTCTCGATGGCGGTAGGGAAGTCGTGCTTGCCGAAGTACGAAACTCCCACGAAAAATTTGACCTGGGGATACTTTGGGTCGCGAGCAAGCACTCGACGAAAGTGCTCGATGGATTGGTCAAACTTCAATTCCGTTTGTTCCACGATGCCCAGGCGCTTGAGGATCTCAGGGTCATCTCGGTTGATCGCAAGGGCCTGGTTGTAGATTTGCTCGGCACTCGGGTAGTCACCGGACTTCTCATGCGCGCGTGCCTGGTCGAGTAAGGCGTTAACTTGCGTCTGAGCGGAAGCTGCCAGCACAGAAAACAACCAGAGGAGGAGGACACGTCGGCCCTTGCGCCAAATCGCAGGGCAAAAGACTTGGAAATAGCAACTCACGAGAATCGAAGGCGTCGAGCCTGCCAAGCCGCGTCAGTCTACCACCAGCCACTTAAAACAAAACCTCTGATGCTAATCACTGAAGCGGCGGACTGAAACCAGCGTGGTTGAGTTTGGCGCCCCGGAAACAGTGCGAGACCGAACGAGCGCTTCGAACCAGACGTTTTGGCTTTTCGCGTCGGAAAGCTGGACTCCAAGCGCATTTTGTAACAGGCGCCGGTTGTCGGGCTCTGCCAGAAAGCGCCCTGCGGCTTCGGTTCCCTCTTGTTGCAAGCCTTGCAATATCAGAACACTTCCATCATGGGTCATATTGGGAAGGAGCGCTATCGTCGCATAGTCCTCTCCCTCCATGCCCGTCCACCGCAGGCCTTGATATTGTGCCTGCTCGCCGGGCAAGGGACGTGTGTTCAAAAAAGATTTCACGCTCTTACCGACTGCTGCCTCAGATTCGCGAAAGTTCAGTCTGTCCTGGAAAAGCGCGACCCACGGATTCGAGGCCGGGCTCCCAATGAAAATGTAGTTCTCATGATCCAAGTCCCGCACTTTCAAGTCCTTCGCGGAGCGTACGAAAACCTGTTTCTGTAACGACCCCGCCATCTTGATCAGCGATACTGCATCGGCAACATCCGCAAACGATGTTAGCGTCGAATTGGAAATATAGTCGTCGAAGGACGAACCAGCGTCGCCCATTTTTGAGACTGCGGCACGCTGCGGAAATTCGTGATTTACATACTGCTCAAGCGAACCTCGCTGCCCAGTCAGGATTCGCAGCATGCCGTAGTTGCAATCCGCGACGACAATAACGGTTTGGTGCTTGGCGTCGAAAATCTGCGAGAAAGGCCATGCAGGGGCCATGACAGAGGTAGCTGCTCCCTGAACGCTCGTTTGCGACCGATAGAGCAAAACCCCACAAAGTATTGCCAGAAGTCCGGACAAAACCCACGGCAACATTACCCGACGCAGCCGTGGCACGACCGGCGCTATCTCCGCGATGGTAACGGGCGCGATTTCTGCGACTTTCGCGTTCCTGAACGTCGGTGCGTATGACCCCCTGGGTATTTCAACAATTAGTTTTTCTTCGCGCCCAACTCCATCAAAATATTCGTGTAACTTGAGACGCAGTTGCCGTACATGCACACGGACTGAACTGTCCTCGAGAGGACTGTATCCCGCAGGTTTGTGAAATAGCGCCTCGCCAATATGCTGCTCCGTCAGTTCGTGAGGGCAGCCGCGAATGGTTTGCTCAACAAGGTATTGGAGCAGGTCGCGCAATCGCCCGCTCTTTTGAAAAGGCGAGCTGGAGACGATTCTCTGAACAAGAAGCCATCGCTCGTCACTGAGAGGATCGTCAATGACTGCGGGTTGAGGAGCTGGGGTACTCATTGAGGAGCGACGTGGCTGCCGTCGAGGTAATCCAGTGCAGGCATAGTACCACACGAGGTTTGCGCTGGGAAATATTGGAAGCGGGTAAAGAATACCCGGCTGCAAACGTCTTTGCAGCCCGGATTCATATGTGAATCACCATGAATTTACAAGCTACGCCCTTTTCTTCGCCTCTCAGAGAAGCGTTACACTTAGCCCCACAATCTCTAGTTTGGCTTTTCGTGGATATGAGTTTCTGTATATCAGCTATGGAAGAGCGGAGAGAAACTTCCTAGCCAGGAGGCCGGAGTGAAAGACTTTTTGCGTCTGCTTTTCGTGTCTGGGCTATTCGCAGCGGTTCTCGTCCTCTCAGCCTCGGGACAAACTACAAACGGAAACATTCAAGGGACGGTGGTCGATCCTAGTAATGCTGCCGTTGCTGGAGCGGCCGTTACGGCCAGGAACGTGGACAATGGGCTTACCGTCGCAGCCACAACCACTGGCGCCGGAGTCTATGCCTTGCCGAACCTTCCACCCGGCCGCTACGAGATTACGGTCGAGATGAGCGGTATGAAGAAGTACGTACGAGACGGTGTCACGGTAGCAACAAACAGCACCGTTGGGTTGGACGTACAACTGCAAGTGGGCGAAGCGACGGAATCTGTCACCGTGAGCGCCGACGCCGCTCAATTAGAGACTGAAACTTCAGACATTGGTTCGACTGTGCAGAACAGTCTGGTGGCGAACCTTCCGCTGGAAGTTTCGGGGACGATCCGCAACCCGGTTCAATTCATCACGTTGGTACCCGGTTTTGTGGGGAATGTTGGCAACGATCCCGGGAGCAACTCGACCGATGATTTCAAAGTAAATGGCGGCCAGATGGGTGGCACCGACGTGCTGGTGGACGGGGTTTCGATCTCCCTGGTGTCGCCGAACACGCAGTGGAACAAGGGCGTGTCCGCGGAAGGGGTGCAGGAATTTAGGGTGCTGCAGAGCAACTTCGCACCTGAGTTCGGCGAATCCGGCGATGGGATTGTCAACTTGACCATGAAGTCCGGGACCAATGACTTCCACGGCTCCGCCTATGACTTCCTGCGAAACCGCGCCTTGGATGCAAATGCGTGGACGCTCAACACGCAAAACGCGTATAACCGCGCTGTCGGGCATCCACTTTCGCCTAAGCCAGTAGATACTCAAAATGACTTTGGCTTTACCGTCGGCGGCCCCGTGTACATTCCTCACCTATATGACGGCAAAAACAAAACGTTTTTCTTTTTCGATTACGAAGGATTTCGCTTTCACACGGGAAGCTCCGGCCCTACCAGCTATATTCCCGAATCCTTTCGGAATGGAGATTTTTCGGGGATTTGCCAGACCGGATTTACCGCCGGGATTTGCAATGACCGTGATGCGAGCAACAACGTTATCAACCAACTGTATGATCCTACGACACATAACGCCATTGCGAATGACCTTCTGTCAAACGACCCCAACTACACTCCCAGCGCGGTAATGACTCAGGTCTTCTCATTGCTCCCGGCGACCAGCGGCGGTTTGACCAATAACGTATTCGACCGCTCGACTTCAAGCACGCAAGCAAACTTGTGGGACCTTAAAATCGACCAGAACATTTCAGACAAGCAGCGGTTCTCGTTTGGTTTTGACTATGACAATACAAAGACTGGTGGCAGTTCGATTTTGGCGCCTTTCCTCGGTTCACAAACCCCGCAAGACACCCGTTACGCAAGGTTCAGCCACAACTACATCTTCAGTCCAACCGTGGTGAACCAGTTGCTGGTGGGATTCAGCCGGCGCTTTAGAACGGAATCATCCAATGGTCTGGGCCAGAATTGGCCGCAAAAGCTGGGCCTGACTGGCGTAGCCGAAACCACATTCCCCTGTATCAAGTTCATCGGAACGAACTATCAGGACAATCTGAACAACTGCGGCGCCTCACAGTTTGCCGACAACGTGTATCAGGGAGACGACTCGGTGAGCGTGGTCCGCGGAAAACATACCATGAAATTCGGCGGCGGCCTTCGTGACTTGCAATTCAACACCCGCCGGCTCACGCAATCTTCCGGCGAATTCCATTTTGACGCGGCCGAAACCAGCTCAACCGGTACCAGTGGCGGTACGGGTGGCTATGCTGTCGCCAGCGCACTATTTGGCCTGGTCGATAATGGGACACTGAATTACGGTCACACACTCGGAGTACGCTACAAGGATTTCTCCTTCTTCGGCCAGGACACTTATAAGGCTACTTCGCGTCTGACTTTAAATTATGGTTTGCGTTACGACTTGGATTTACCGGCCCGGGAATCGCAGGATCGCTTCTCGGCAGTGGATCCTACGCTTGCCAATCCTGGCGCAGGCAACATTCCGGGGGCGTACACGTACTATGGAAGCGGCCCAGGACGTAACGGGCAGACGCGGCTTCAGGACACCTACACCAAAGCCTTTGGGCCGCGACTGGGTTTTGCTTACAGTATCAATGACAAGACCGTACTGCGCGGTGGATACGGAATATTCTATGAGCCGCTAAAAGAAGGATCCTTTGCCGATCAGGACGCATTGGGATTTTTCAATATCGAGAACCTGAGCGTCGGCAACGGCGCGCCATTTCAGATTGATAACGGGTTCCCGCACATCCTGGCTCCGTCGGGTCCATTCATACCCGAAGGGCAAAATGGAAACGGCGGCGTTTTGCTGGTGCCTCGCAACAGCGGAAGGCCTGCCGACATCCAATCCTGGAACCTCGACGTTCAGCGGCAGATCACCAAAAATCTGCAAGTGAGCGTCGCGTATGTGGGTTCGAAGGGAACTCATCTTCCCGCGCTGAACGTTATTCCGAATCAAACCAATCCTGCTCTGCTACCTTTCTTCACCCAATTTAGCTCGGAGCTGGGCACGAACTCTAGTTGCCTTACCGGTGCGCCTCCGCCAGGTGTAGCCCCGTGCCCTAATGCAATTGCGGCCGGCGTACAGCTCCCCTACGCAAACTTCTCAGGGCCGCTCAACCAGATTTATCGCCCGTTCCCTCAATATGGCGATTTCAATCAGGAGGACAACTCGTTCACGCCTGACCGTACCGGCAATTCGACTTACCATGCTATGCAGGCGTCGGTGAACAAACGCTTCGCGCAAGGACTAAGTTTCCTGGTTTCGTACACGGTATCGAAGAACATTACAGATGCGGATTCATCCGGGCCCGGTGTAGCGGGCTTCATGGGAGCTAACGCCTGGATTGGGCAGAACTCGTATGACCGACGAGCGGAAAAGGCTGTAAGCGAACTCGATACCCCTCAAAGCCTGGTGGCAAGCTTCTTCTATGAACTCCCCATGGGACGTGGCAAGCCAGTCTTGAACTCAGGAGGCTGGGCGAACCGCATCGTGGGCGGCTGGTCCGTGTCCGGAATATTGTCTTATCAGTCCGGACTTCCAACGGCGGTTTACGCACCATGCACCGGCACAGCCGGCGATGTTCTGTTCGCCGGATGTCACTTTACCGGCAGCGCACGAGTGAATGTGATTCCCGGAGTGAAGCAGACCAACCGCGGAGATGTGGATCCCTTCACCACTCCATTCTTCAATGCCAGTGCGTTTGCGGCGCCGGCTCCGTTTACGTTCGGGAATGAGCCTAGAACTCTGGCCAGTGCCCGCACTTTTGGAGGACGGAATGAGAACTTCACACTCGGCAAGAGAACAAACATTGTTGGTGAGCGTGCGGTGATCGATTTTCGGGCAGAATTTTTCAATATCTTTAATCGCCATATTCTGCAACAACCCGGCGGTCCAGGCGGCTTCGGCCCGCAGCTGGGTACACCGTTTACGCCTGCTTCTTATACCCCTACCGGCCAGGCATTTGCCAGCGGCTTTGGCGCGATCAGTAGTGCGAGTGGGCCCCGTACGATTCAATTTGGGTTAAAGATCGAGTACTGAACTACGCCCTGCTGCGGTCCCTTTCCGCGGCAGGGCTTTTTGTAAATCGAATCGATAATAGCCACATGAGTCTCATTCATCGACGTGGCTTCATGAAAACTATGCTGGCCGCCGCGGGAGCTTCATCACCGTTTGCGGAACCTCTGCGAGCGCGTACAACGCAGGCAACTCAAGAGGAAGCGGCTCTGCTGTCCACGGTTCTTGAGCACGGGGACCAGCAGCTGCGGATTTCGTCGGCTGGAGGGCCATTGGCGTTTCAGAACTTTGTGCGGGTCGCGAACGAATGGCATCCCGCGACTTTGCCAGGTGTTCCGCTCGTGAGCGGGCGTTCGTTTCCTTTGGCCGCTTCACGAGTTGCGAGGAAAAGTGACGCTGTGATCTGCGAAGGCTCAGCGCGTGCAGCTGGCCTCGACGGGAACCCTGTTCTGTACAACTGGGATGCCGAAATCACGGCCCATGCAACTGGCGGCTTCCCATGGTTCAGATTCCAAACCACGCTCGACCTGCCCCATCCGGTCCGGCTTCAACAAGGAAGCGAAGTTGAACCGCAGATCATCGTCTGGCTCAATTCGAACTCCACACTGATGGAAGGCCAGTCCGGCAGCTGGAGAAGAGTCCTGCTGCAGCAGCCTACACGCAACTCGTTAGGCGCATGGGGAAACGATCTGCCCGCTCTTTATCTTCTGGACCAGAATGTCGGCATTGAAACTCTGATGTATTTCGATGTCGGCGACATGGATTGGATGTCGATCGAGAATATTCCGCGCTTTCTCGTGTATCGCTGTTCCAGTCTCACTAAAATTCACCACGATGGTACCCAATGGCTGGGAGTTGGCCTGATTGCAGATCAAGCCACTGGCGACATACTTCCCGCGGGCAAAGTGCGGTTTTCTTATTGGCTGCTGCAAAGGCCGGTAACCGCCCTATTGACTGAGCAACAAGCGGTCACCCGCTGGATGGATGCGCTGCTTCCCTTGTTTGAGGAACGGCTGAGTTGGCCGCACTGCGCAAGTAACTGGAAAGACTTCGCAGCAGGCACCATCGAAAACCTGCAACACAAAGCCGAAACCCATGTTGAGGTTGACGGGCATACTGGCCTTCGTGCCTATGTCAAGGAAACCTCGAAGCTCTGGAAACAACCAGCCAACAATTTTGAATTGATGACGGTGGCGGATGTGTTGTGGCCCTCCCTCCTTTATTTAAAGACACATCCGTCACCGGGTTTTCAGCGAGAGTGTGATGATCTGATCGCGGACCTGCCTGGCTTCTACCATTCGGACACGCGCAGTATCAGCAATGACTTCATCCGTCCGTCGAATGAGCGGGCAGACTCCTGGTATCCATTTGAGAACGGCTTGATCAAATACCCGACGATCGGAAGCCTGGCAGGATCGAAACAGGTCATCGCCAATTTTCTTGATGCCTTCAGAACTGCGGAAAAGATGGCGCATGACTATGACTATCTTTTTCCTATTTACTACGAGGTTTCGAGTCTTCGCGCCCAGGGTGCTGGAACCAATTACGCGGTTGGCGGCTTGTACGCGTGGTCAGCATTGATCGCCAACCGCCTGACCGGAGAAGAGCGCTATCGCGACGAGGCACGTAACGCGGTTCGCGCGATGTGTACTGTGCCGGCGGACCGTCTGTTTCATGAGCCTCAAGAACTCGCCTATGGTGCGCTCGCCGCTGCTGACCTGGAAATGCGCGAACAGGCAGAGTATCTGCTCTACCAGCAACTGCGCATGTTCTATTGGTACTCGGATCCCAGTCAGAAAACGCATGACATCCGCGGCATGGTACAAGCTGCGGCGTCCATTCTTTATCCGGCATTTAAGGAGAATGTCGAGGCCATCCTGCCCTGGACCGGAATCATGAAGCGAGGGATCGTGATAGAGGGCCTGTTGCGCTTCATGGACCAGCAGCGCAGGAACAACTTCAGCTTCTTTCAGAACTGTTCGGAAGACCGCCGCAACGTTCCCATGGCATTTATTCCGTTTGAAAATCTTGGGACCTTAGAACTCGGCGGACAGACAGGAAACGTTGGGAAAGAGATTTATGGCGCCGGCGAATGCATTTGGATGTATCTCATGTTCGAAGCCCTCGGCCAGGTGAGCGATCGGGAACTGATGCTGGTGAACCTCGATCTGGTGGACACATTCGAAGGCGAGCACTTTCCGCCTCGGCATCTCAACTTCATTCTTTATAACCCGACGGCGGAAACGCGGTCCGCAACCATCGACATTCCGCCGGCGAAAGGCGTGAGTGTCCGCATAACTGAGAACGGGAAAGCTGTATCGGAAACAGTAAAGGTTCCGTCCCACGCATTCCTGCGCCTCTCTGTAGATTTCTGAGGCTCAACCGAGTTTCGAGGGATGGAACTGGGAGATGCACAAGTATTTGAAAGCAGAAGCATCCAGATCACGGAAGGGAAACAAATCCATGCAGAGCAGTTTGACTCGCGCAGGCACTCGTTGCATAGGGATTGCCGCTCTGGCGGTGATCGCTATCGCGGCGACGACCCAATTCAGAATACCTTTTGGGAAGTGGGATCGAGAGTCCGGCAAGCCGATCATTTCTCCCGAGGGTAAAGGCTTCGAGTCTGCTGGAACATTTAATCCCGCCGTAGTGAAGTACGATGGGAAATTTGTGATGCTGTACCGGGCCCAGGACCTCCACGGCAAATCATCTCTTGGTTACGCCACTAGCGACGACGGCGTCCATTTTGTGCGGCGATCCGATCCGGTGATGGTGGCCGATGCGCCGTATGAGACTGGAGGGGGCGTAGAAGATCCCAGATTAGTGAAGATCGGAAATTCCTTTTATTTGACTTACACCGCATACAACAATCAGGGCGGCCAAGGCATGCACGCGAACGGCCCCATCCATGGCGATGCTCAGCTTTGCCTGGCAACTTCAACTGATCTCATCCATTGGAAACGGCAAGGCGTCATAATGCCCGCATACAAAGGAAAATGGAACGTAGGATGGACGAAATCCGGGGCCATTGTTCCTGAGAAAATTAAGGGTAAGTACTGGATGTATTATCTTGCGGATGGCGCCAACCAGCTAACGCAGATGGCAATAGCCCATTCAAGCGATCTGATCCACTGGACGGATGCGCTCGATCATCCGGTTCTCTCCAGCCGTCCGAAAATGTTCGACTCTCAAGTCGTGGAACCTGGCCCGGCGCCGGTCGTCACGGAAAAGGGCATTTTTCTAATTTATAACGGTGCGGATGATAAGAACGTGTACCGCACCGGATGGGCCCTGTTCGATAAGAATAATCCGACCAAAGTCCTCGCCCGCGCCGACCAACCGATCTTCGAACCAGTGCATGACTGGGAGAAAATCGGCCAGGTGCCTAACGTCGTTTTCGTCGAGGGACTGGTTCGAGATGGCAATCGTTGGTTGTTCTACTACGGTGGCGCAGACAAGTATGTGGGGGTTGCGTCCGCAGCGGTTCAGTAATTAGAAGTTGCAGTCAAGTTTCCGAACGGAGGAAGTTCACTCCTTGAACAAACGCGCTTTTCTTAAACTGTCTTCTATGTTGATGGCGATGCCGGTTCTCTCTCCTATACTTTCGTGGGCAGGCGGGAAGCTTGACAAGTTGAAGAACTGGGCGGGCAATGTCGAGTACAGCACCGAGCAGTTGTATGCGGCCGACTCAGTGGAACAGGTCAAGAACTTTGTCAAAAGAGAAGAAAAATTCAAGGTGCTCGGCACGCGGCACTGCTTCAACAAGATTGCCGACAGCACGAACTACTTTCTTTCTCTCAAGAAGATGGACAAAGTGGTCGCTCTCGACCCCGAGGCCCGCACCGTGACTCTCGAGGCCGGAATGACCTACGGACAGTTGTGCCCGTACCTCGACAGCAAGGGATTCGCGCTCCACAATCTGGCATCGCTTCCTCATATTTCGGTGGCGGGCGCCTGCAGCACGGGAACTCACGGATCTGGCGATGGCAACGGCAACCTTGCGACCGCCGTCTCCGCAGTCGAATTCGTTACCGCGTCTGGTGACACGGTGCAATTGTCACGCTCGCGCGATGGCGAGACGTTTCATGGCGCAGTGGTTGGACTTGGAGCCTTGGGCGTAATCACCAAGGTCACACTCGACATTCAGCCCACTTACCAGATGCGCCAGTACGTGTACGAAAATCTGCCCTTCACGGAAGTGAAACAACACTTCGATGCGATCATGTCCAGCGCGTACAGCGTCAGCCTGTTCACCGATTGGCAGAAACAGCGCGTCAATGAAGTTTGGCTCAAGAGCCGCATCGAACAAGGAGAGCGTGACCGGGCGGCACGGAAGTTTTTTGGTGCGAAGCCCGCAGCCAGGAACCTTCACCCGATCGCTGCACTTTCCGCTGAAAACTGCACTCCGCAGATGGGCGTACCGGGGCCGTGGTACGAACGGCTTCCGCACTTTCGCATGGGATTCACGCCGAGCGCCGGCAAAGAGCTGCAATCAGAATACTTCGTGCCTCGCCGCCATGCGGTTGAAGCAATCCTGGCGGTTGAGCGCTTGCACGACCAGGTTGGCCCGCACTTGTTGATTTCAGAAATCCGCAGCATCGCCGCCGACAATCTCTGGATGAGTACGTGTTATAAAGAACCCCGCGTGACCATTCACTTCACGTGGAAACAGGACTGGCCGGCGGTAAGCAAATTACTTCCCATAATTGAAAGAGAACTGGCGCCGTTCGATGTCCGTCCGCACTGGGGGAAGCTGTTCACGATAAGTCCAGAGAAGCTTCGTTCCAGTTACCAAAAACTGCCCGACTTTATTGAATTGTGCAGGCGATACGATCCCAAGGGAAAATTTCGCAACGACTTCCTCAATCGCAATATCTTTGCCATGGCATCGTGATGCAATCAAAACCTATATGAATGCTCGCATCTTCTTCTGGGCACTTACGGCGGCTCTGGCTGGTTTTCTGTTTGGCTTCGATACCGTCGTCATTTCCGGGGCCGAAAAGACAATTCAGTCGCTCTGGGGTCTGAGCCCCGGCTTGCACGGGTTTGCAATTGCGTCCGCACTCTATGGAACGGTTTTTGGTGCGCTGTTTGGAGGATGGCCGGCTGATCGTTTCGGGCGAAAATTTACGCTCTTATGGATCGGACTGCTTTACATCGTCGGCGCAGCAGGGTCGGCATTGGCCCCGAATGTTGGGACCTTCATTATCGCGCGATTCATTGGCGGACTGGGAATTGGTGTTTCTACCGTGGTCGCGCCCATGTACATCGCCGAGATCGCACCGCCGAAGAACCGAGGCCGGCTCGGCGGTATGTTTCAGTTCAACATTGTTCTCGGCATTCTGGTTGCTTTCGTCTCCAACGCTCTGCTTGCCGGAATCGGACCAACTGCCTGGCGCTGGATGCTAGGCGTGGCGGCCTTTCCATCCTTATTGTATGCTCTCGCTTGCCTGACGCTTCCGGAGAGCCCGCGCTGGCTTTTGAGCAAAAGGGGTGATCGCGAAGCTGGGCTGCAAGCGCTGCAAACGATAGAACCCGATGCTCCCGCCTCTGAGATCGCCGCGGAAGCGGATGAGATCATCGCCGCGTCCGCAGAAAACGTCTCCTCCGGGCATTTTTGGACCCGTCAGCTTCGCAAGCCAATCATGCTTGCGATCCTGATTGCTTTCTTCAACCAGATGTCAGGAATCAATGCCATTCTGTACTTTGCACCGCGGATTTTCGAGCTTACCGGGCTGGGCGCGAAAGCTGCGCTTCTGCAATCGGTGGGCATTGGCATTACCAATCTGGTGTTTACATTTGTTGGCCTGTGGCTGATCGACCGTCTCGGACGTCGTACGCTCCTCTATATTGGTTCATTCGGCTACATTGCTTCCCTCGGCATGGTTGCCTGGGGATTTTTCCATGCGCACTACTCGATCATTCCCATTTGCGTTTTCGCCTTTATCGCCGCTCACGCGATTGGCCAAGGCGCGGTGATCTGGGTGTTCATCTCCGAAATATTTCCCAACCGCCACCGGGCGGAGGGACAAAGCCTGGGCAGCTTCACGCACTGGATCTTTGCCGCCCTGCTCACAACCTTCTTCCCCAAGATGGTCTCATCCTTTCCTCCGGGATATGTGTTTGCATTCTTTGCCGGCATGATGTGTCTCCAATTGGTGTGGGTGAAAACAATGGTTCCAGAAACCAAGAACATACCCTTGGAGCAATTACAAAAGGAACTGGCACTTGGTTGAGTCCAACAGACGGCGAGAATAGGGTTATACAGAGAGCTTGCGTCACGCAAACAGCAAAATCACTCAGGATTTGTACACGCAAGGCTTGCTGCCAACCAAGCGCTAGTCACTGCGCCGCGTGATAAAATCGTTGAGGAAAGCGGGCCATTTTGAGGGTCGCAATTCGCTCTCCCAGTTTTAGGCGCGTAGCTCAGTTGGTTAGAGCGCTACCTTGACACGGTAGAGGTCTGGGGTTCGAGTCCCCACGTGCCTACCATTTCTTTCAGTCACAACAGATCGCCGTAACTGCGTCGGCGCGGGGCTGCATTTCTCAGCCACCGAAAGTAACGTTCCGCGCTTGTAGATGGGCAGCCTGCATTCCTGCCTCTTGCTCCAAAATCCGGAACGCAGCACTGCTAAGCTTCGCTACCCGTTTGCGGGTTGACGAAGGACGGTAGCGCCACGCAGAGTTGCGATAGTCGAGACGCTCGTCCTGAGCAGCACCCGGCGAAACATTGTTACGATGGAGCCAGGAAAATTATTGTCAAACGGACAGGACATGGATCAATTCAAGAATTTCGTAAATGGCGAATGGATCAACGACACCGGAGAAACCCGGAACATCAATCCTTCCGACCTGAATGACGTTGTCGGAGTGTACGCGCTTGCGGATGCGACCACGGCCAGGACGGCAATTTCGGCGGCGCGCGCGGCTTTCAAGAAGTGGAGAGACTTTCCGCTGCAGCAGCGCAGCGACATCCTGGACAAAATCGGCAATGAAATTCTGGCCCGCAAAGAAGAACTCGGGCGACTGCTGTCGCGCGAAGAAGGCAAGACCCTGCCCGAGGGAATTGGCGAAGTTGCGCGCGGCGGAATGATTTTCAAATTCTTTGCCGGCGAGGTTTTGCGACACACCGGGGAGCACCTGAGCTCGGTGCGTCCTGGAGTTGACATTGATGTGACGCGTGAGCCGGTAGGTGTCGTCGGAGTGATATCGCCGTGGAATTTTCCCATGGCGATTCCAGCGTGGAAGATTGCGCCTGCCCTCGCGTTCGGCAACTGCGTGATTTTCAAACCGGCCAATCTGGTCCCGGGAACTGCCTGGGCATTGAGCGAAATTATTTCGCGCGCCGGACTTCCGGCTGGCGTGTTCAACCTGGTTATGGGCTCGGGTTCGGTCGTGGGGGAAGCCATGGTGAATTCTCCTGAGGTGGATGCGGTCACGTTTACCGGATCGAACCCCGTTGGGCGGGCGCTGGGAACCAAGGCGATGGCGCGCGGGGCAAAGATACAGCTTGAAATGGGCGGAAAAAATCCGCTCGTGATTCTGGACGATGCGGACCTGCAGGTCGCGGTGAATTGCGCGACCCAGGGGGCGTTTTATTCGACGGGTCAGCGATGCACGGCGTCCAGTCGCTTGATTGTGACTGAGAAAATTCACGATTCTTTTGTTTCGGCGCTTACCGACAAAATGAAGATGCTGAAAGTCGATAATGCGCTGAAGGATGGAACTGATATCGGCCCGGTCGTGGATCAATCGCAGTTCGATCAGGACGCGAAGTATCTCAAAGTGGGCCAGCAGGAGGGCGCACGGCTGGCCGCAGGCGGAGAGAGTGTGACGCGCGAGAGCAAAGGGTTTTATTTTTCTCCAGCCTTGTTCACCGAGACGAAGAACACGATGCGGATTAATCGCGAAGAAATGTTTGGGCCGATTGCAACCGTGATTAAGGTAAAGGACTACGAAGAAGCACTCACGACCAGCAACGATACGGAATTTGGATTGGCGGCTGGCGTGGTCACAACTTCGCTGAAGTACGCCAGCGACTTCAAGAAAAAGGCCGAAGCCGGGCTGGTAATGGTGAACCTGCCCACAGCGGGCGTCGATTATCACGTTCCGTTCGGCGGGCGAAAGGGATCGAGCTATGGTCCGCGCGAACAAGGCACTTATGCCAAGGAATTTTTCACGGTCGTGAAGACCGCGTACACGGCGCCATAGAGGGTCTTCTGAAATCGCGAGAAATCGGTATCACTCGTCCCGTTTGTTCTCAAACCCTGAACATTGAATCACCGGCAGCCGCGGATATTTCGGGAAACTCGCATCGGTGGCAGACAGCCTGCACAAGTAGAAAAGGGTGCCGCGATCTGACGTGATGCACTGCATGTGGCTGCACCGCGTGCACAGGCCCGCAGCGACGTACTGAGTTGAAGTTTCTCTTTCGAGCACACTCAATGATAGCGGGAGACCGCTGTCACGGTTGCCTCTTACTTCACGAACTCACCGTGACCGCCGTTCGACCACGGATCGTAGTCCAGGCTGAAGCGCACGCGATCCGGAACTGGCGGATGATCGTAGAACAGGAACACGTTCACCGGATTCGGATCCGGGTCGGCCAGGTTTACTTCCCCCAGAACTTGAAATGCTTGGGCCGCAACTTGACCTGAGTCTGGCGTGAGACCGTGGGTGACCTCAAGCCCGTACTGATCGGCCTGATGCTCGAGGTGGCGGCTAAACGCGCTGCCGATAGGTGTGGTCACAAACAGAAAGATAGACAGTAGAAACATCAAGATCGGGAGCGACGCCCAGTCATCCAGGCCCCGAACTCCCCACGTGGGGCCCCAGCGGCGGAGAATCCAGCCGATCACGCGGTATCCAATGTAAAAGACGACCAGCAACAGAACCGCAAAAAACGAAAGTCCTTTTGGAATGTGGTGGAGCACGTAATGTCCGGTTTCATGGCCGGCCACGAAGACGATTTGCGGCGTGTCCATCTTGGCGATGGTGGTGTCCCAGACCACAATACGCTTTGAGCTTCCGATGCCGGTGACATATGCGTTGAGGCCGGTTGTCTTTTCGCCGGCCCCCATCCAGAACATGCGCTGCGGAGGAATGTTCTCTCCGGCGTGCTGCTCCATTTTTTCGAGGGCGGCGGTCAGCGAGGGATCTTTCTGCTGCAGGGGTTCGAACTTATGGAATAACGGATCGATTACCCAGGGGCCGATGAAGAACAGAAACACACCGATGGGCAGAGTAACCAACCAGAAGTAGAACCACCAGCGACGCGGACTGCGGCGAATCACGACGTAGAGCAGCCAGACAAAAATTGTCCCGATGATCAGCGAGATCAGCTCGCCTTTAATCCAATCCCAACTCCACGATCCCCAGTTCTGCACCGAGATGCCGAATCTTTTTTCTACCATCTCACCATAGATATCGAGAGGCAGAGTCAAAACCGCGATCGTCAGCAGCAGCAGAGGCGCAAACACCAGCGCCTGTAGAAACCGGCGACCAGAGATCTTTTCCGCCCAGTTGCGATACGCAGGCGGAATCCCCCAGCGAAGAAGCAACAACAATACTACCAATCCATAGACGAAGCCGATCAGGGCCAGATGAAAACGAATTCGGCTGCGCTCGCGCGCTTTCTTGTAGAGATCGGGAGGCAGAGTGTACGCCGTCACCTTCCCGGTTTGTGGCGAGGCAGCCGACGCAGTCGCGGGTGATGATGCAGATTGTGATTGTTGTTGGGCATCAGGGACGACTGCAGTCTGTGCGGCATGTGCAGCCAGGTGTGTTAGAGCAAATGTGACGACAGCTAAACAGACGACACGAAGCCGGAACTTTCTCACGGGCAGCCTCCCTGTCGGATATTGTCGGAAAAACCTTGGTCGGGAAGAAGAACGATATTACACCTCCGCCAAGAATTTGTGGTGCGATGATGAAGCGAAGTTTCCGCATGCCGCAAGTCTGCCAGGATTCCCAAATTGTCCTGCCGAACCGCCTCCGGAACGGTGTATAATCGCGCCGTTTTTCTGCTCACAAAATCCGAGCTTGATTGCTCGGATAACCAGCCGTGGAGGTTTGTCATGTATCGCGCTCGTGTTTTTGCCCTTCTACTCATGCTCGCCGGAACAACCATCGCAGCTTCGGCCCAAGCCGCATCCGGACCGCGTTACCTTGCACTCGGCGATAGTGTCAGTTTCGGCTTTATCACTCAGGCGGGCTTTGAATACGTCAATGCGGATAACTTTATTGGTTTTCCCACCTATGCCGGCCAGGGCTCAAAGCTGAATGTTATTAACGCGGCTTGTCCCGGTGAAACTAGCGGCAGCTTTCTTTCTTTTGCGGCACCGGACGACGGCTGCCGCGAGTTCCGGACTGCCGGCGCACAGCTGCATATCTCTTACAATTCGACACAGCTGGACTTCGCCCTCGCGTTCCTGAAATCGCATCCGCAGACGCGGCTCATCACCGTTGGCCTCGGAGCTAACGACGTTCTCTTACTCAGGGCTGTGTGCCAGGGCGATCCAACTTGCATCGCGACCGAACTTCCCACAGTGCTTGCCGCGGTAACTGCAAATATGGGAACCATTCTCACCGATCTGCGCGCGGCCGGATTTACCGGAACCATCATTGTGGTGAACTACTATTCTGTCGACTATTCGGACCCGACTGAAACCGGGCTTACATCGGCGCTCAACGATGCGCTGGCGACAGCTGCGGCGCAATCGGGCGGCGTCGTTGCCGACGTATTCACCGCCTTTCAGACGGCGACTGTCCCCGCCGGAGGCAAAACTTGCAACGTGGGTTTGCTGAATGCATCTCCGGCAAGCCAGTTCACCTGCGACATTCATCCCAGCCAGTCCGGTCAGATGTTGATTGGCAAAGTTGTCGCCCAAACCTTCGCCGCCGCAAAGGGCGGACAATAGGTTTTTCAGAAACGTGGAAGAGCGGCGCTAGGACTGCGATTTGTATCAGGGCACGGCTTCTAGGGCAGTCTCAAGTTTGTACTGAATAAAGAGTGGGCCAATCCGCCTACTGACATTTCAGACTACGAGCAGCCGATGAAAACGGTTGTTGCCACCGACAGCATTGAAGATCTCGAAGATCCCATCGCCAAATCGGAACTGCGACGCGAAGTACTTCTTTGCTTCTCCTTTGTCCAGCAGCTTTGTTACAAGATCGTCCTCACGTGCATCCGTATTCGTCAAGAAGCTCTCGTAGTATTCCAGCAGGACTCGGATCAAAACCGAAGCACTCGATAGTTCCGGCTGCGCCAACATCCATTCAAGGCGTTCTGTTGGGCTCATTGATACCATCATGGCGGCATCGACCGGGCTCACGGTTTTATTTTTTGAGGAGACCGCTAGCAAGAACAGGAGCCCCGAGTAGCAGGTTAACAGGCGACTATGCTTCAGCTTGTAATTCTTTAGCTTCCGTTTTGCTCTCCGCTCCGGTGGAGCGCTTTGCGTTCGCGCCTCATAGTTCACACAGAACGTTCGCCACATTCGTAGGATGTCATTTGCCAAAAATGCGGGGACGAAGTCATTCTTGTGATCGGGATAGTCTTCCCAATATGCGAGAATCACGTCGTCGATAATCTGCTTGTAGGCAGACTGCCCCAGAAGCGGGTAACTTTCGAGCAGAAGTAAAAGTCGAGCGGTGAACGTGTTATTCGCATCGTCTTCGGGAGTGCCCAGGCCATCGACTAGCTCGTCGACCGTATAGTGGACAAGATATTCGCCTTCACCGGAAAACTCGGGGATGTCAAGCTTCCGAGTAGCATCGATAAGGTCTGCCTTTATCAATATCTCATCGAGTCGGCTGAGGCCTGGTTTGCCATCCTCACATTTGCTAACGATGAACACATCAAGGTCGCTGTGAGGTGTTGTCTCGCCCCTGCCAAAGGAGCCTGTGGCATAGACACACGCCTTCTCGCCACAGATCTTCTCGGCGTCGCCTAATTCTTTTCGAAGTTCGTCAACTCGGCGGTTGGTTTCTTTTCGCCGGTGGTTAAGGAGTTCTCCCACGACTTCCCTCCCAGTCAAATAGGTTCCCGAAAATCTCCGCCTGTTCTATCGCATCGTCCAGTGCATGATGCGTATGTCGGCGATCGGGAAGCAGTTGGGGAAGGATTTTGGATCGGCCGGCCTCAGAGATCGGCACGGATGCCTTGACCGCGTAGGCCGTCTTCATGTCAAAGCACAGCGAGTGATTAAAAGGAGAGCCCTTCGAAGAAAACTGCACAAAGTACCAATACAGCCACGCCCAGTCGAAGCTCAGCGGATAAGCGACTAGAACCGGTTTTGCGGCCCCCGCAATTCCGGCAATCCACTCGTACGCTTCACCCATAGCCCGTTCGGGTAGTTCTCCGTGCTGTAGCAACCTGTCGCGATCAAGGCCGTTCACGCGAAGCGCCTCGGGTTGAAACTTTTCCGAGACGGGCTTTAACTCGCGATAGAAATTCTCTTCGAAATTTTCGGGATGTCTGAACTGCTTGCCGTCAAAGCTGCCGGCATAGACCAGCGCAAACGAGAGCATGGAATACGGGCCGGGAATAGGTCCATCTGTCTCAACGTCCGCAGAGAAATACACGTCGCCAACTTGCGCCTTGTTCGTCGGATGCCTGAGTTCCCTCACGCCTTCACTTTCGTATTGTTGCTTAGCAATAACTGTATTCATGTTAGCAGTCTTGATCTTGGACCGACGCAATCAGCGAGGCACGCAAGTCTCTACCAATTTTAGGAACGTTATCACAGCAGGCATTGAGCAAAAACAAGGATTAATTGGACGAACCACAACCCTACCGGCACGACTTGGACGTGCGGGGATGCCATGAACGCCGCTGCAAGTTTTAGAGAGTATCGAGAAAGTCTTTCAGATCGGTACCTTCGATTTCCAGCAGGGTCATCTCGCGAGCTATCTTCCAGTTCTGCGACTTGTTCCACCTCGACTGTCGATCCTGCAGGCGCTCATAAGGAGCAAGAGCCGCATGCTGGCCTCCAACAGCCCTCTTGATTGCCGATTCTGAAAAGTAGTTTTCCGTAGCTCGCCGTTCTAGCACATGGCAGTGGATCCCTGCAGCAACACAGGTTTTCCGGAAACCATCGCGTGCGCCGTCCAGAACGTCTCCAGCTGACGAACGCTCGCTGTCGATGAGAGCGGAAACCTTCTCCGAAATGCGCCTGACTTCCTGCAGTTCTAGTTCCGAAACGCCATTTATGAGGGAGGACCCGCCGAGCGGTAGCAGTATTACCCTGTGTTCCTTCTTCAGCATGCGAAGGAGCTGTTGAATTGTCCTGACCTCTGTAGGTCCTTCGACAAGCAATATCCTATCGAACCCTAGTTCCTTGTAGCCGGAGAAGCTGAGCTCGCCAACAAATTTTGACAACCTCGGGATTGCCTCAAGGGGATATGCCTCACTATGACCTTGCGACTCTCGACGCAACGCATATACGCGGTCCGATGCGGCTCTAGCAAGGCCCATGTTGTGTGTAGAAAACATTACCCCGTCGGAAGCATACGATGTCAACGTAGTTAGGAAATCAAGTTGAAGAGATGGATGCAAGCTCAACTCTGGTTCGTCGATCAGGATAAACGTAGGCCTCTTTATTGCTGCATTTGCGAGGACGATCACGAACTGTGCCAAGCCAGAGCCGACCTCGTGTATGCGGTAGCTCCGACCATCAATGAACACCTGCAACGTATCGTCTGCTGGAGACGGGTTCACCTCTAGATAACTAAAGCCGAAGATGCTTTGTATGTCTGAGGTGAGCTTGAGAATTAATTCGTTGTTGCTCTTAACGTGCCCGGTTGACCTGCTCCCCTCTTTCGGAACAAAGCTGAGTATGATTTTCAGCGAAAGGAAGGGGAACGGGCATGTCAAGGAGCAATCACACCGAGGCGCAGATGATTGGGGCGCTGAAACAGCTGGAAGCGGGACGCAAGGCGGAAGACGTGGCGCGGGAAGTGGGCGTGTCGAAGCACACGATCTACGCCTGGAAGGCGAAGTACGGCGGGATGGACGTGAGCCAGGCGCAAGAGGCGAAGCAGTTGCGGGATGAAAACACGAAACTGCGGAAGCTGGTGGCGGACCTGAGCCTGGACAAAGAAGCACTGCAGTCGGTGATCCGAAAAAACGGCTGGAGCTCGTAGCGCTGAAGGCGGCTATCGGGCAGATGCGAGGAGACTACGCCTTCAGCGAGCGGCGGGCCTGCGGTTTGGTGATGGTGGCGGCGACGACGTACCGCTATCGTACGCGGCGTTCGGATGAGCCGTTGCGGACGCGGCTGGTGGAGCTGGCGCGAGAGAAGCCGCGCTTCGGGTATCGGCGATTGCAGGTGCTGCTCGGGCGAACCGGAGAACGGGTGAACCACAAGCGGCTGCATCGGATTTATCGCGAGGCGGGACTGATGATCCGGCGGAAGAAGCGTAAGCATTGCGTGCGCGAGGGAACGCCGCTGCTGGCGCGGACGGCGGCGAACCAGGAGTGGGCTTTGGATTTTGTGCATGACGCAGTCGAGTGCGGGCGGGCCATCCGAGTGTTGAGCGTGGTGGATGCGTATACGCGGGAGTGTTTGGCATTGGAAGTGGATACCAGTTTTGCCAGCCGGAGAGTAACGCGGGTGCTAGAGGCGATCGTAACCGAGCGCGGGCAGCCGCTCACGATCCGTTGCGACAACGGGCCGGAGCTGACCAGTCGGCATTTTCTGGCGTGGTGTATGGAACGAAAGATCGAGTTGCTGCACATTCAGCCGGGCAAGCCGACGCAGAATGCGCGGGTCGAAAGTTTCCACGGACGATTGCGGGATGAGTGTCTGAACGTGAGCTGGTTTCAAAACCTGTTCGATGCGAAGAGAAAGATCGCGGGGTGGAAGATCGAGTACAACGAGGAGCGTCCGCATAGCAGCCTGGGATACCAAACTCCGAAAGAGTTTGCCGCTGCCCAGGTCGCGGGCCTCTACAGCGCTGGGCGAGGGGCAAGGGACTCAAACGCCGTCCCTTGCCCCTCGCGCTCCCCCATCCCGGCTCAAACCGGAAAGGAAGTTGAACCAAGTTGTCGTATTCTTACGTGAACGAAAGCAGGGAGCAGGTCACGGTCTTATACTCTCTCCAGGTTTTCACAAAGGACTGCCCTACCTGAATATCAAAATAGCTGTCATTTGTCCCTATATTTATCGCGTTGCGAAAGGGCCCTATGTACAGCATCTGAGCCAATGTCGAAAGAGTCTCCATTAATCCAGCAAAGTTAATGATCTGTCCATCTGCGCCTTTGACAGTCGTAGGATTTATACGGATGTTGTCATTGTGCGGTTGCATCGGGCCGGCATTGCCACTGGCCTCGGCCTTGAACTCAGAAGTTCCCCTCTTTAGTCTGATAGCAAATCGACGAAGAAACTGACTCGGAACGGGCTCAGACACCGGAAATTCAAACTCCAGCTCCAGATCACGACCGTTTGCGTTGCAGTAGAAGTCGTTGGCATCGCTTACGGAAGCAGGCAGACTGAATGCATACTCTCCGGCTCGGCAAAGACCTGTCAAAATATCTATGTCTCGCAAGCGTTGGAAGAGCTGCCGGAACTCATAGAAAAAACGCAAAATCGATGATTTCCCGGAATTATTTGTGCCTATGAAGGAAGTAAACCCCGGTCTGAGTACCAACCGTAGTGGGTGTTCATCAGGGAAGCAGCGGTAATTCTTAACTGTCAAATTGACATTCATAGAGTCATAAGCAAAATAAAATTACGAGGGCACGGCATTTGCCGTGCCCTCGGATTCACAGCTTGCGTGGCTTAACTGCTTCAAACCGTCGCTTCGTCACGGCTGAAGCCGTGCCCTTCCCAAATCAGCTCAGGGCCTACGCCATTTATCTCGATGGCCTACGCTGGTGTTGCGGACGCGCTCGACCTGCACTGTCGCGTGCGGGTCAATTTCACGCGCCCTCTCGATCGCTTCCGCTTGTGTTGGCTCGTGGCCACTAATTCTTTCGGCGCCCGGCCCTCGGATTGCGTAGTCGCGCTCATCTTCTCGCCGTTCGATAAATAACTTACCCATTGTGATTTCTCCTTAGCTGCACCCGCTCGTACTGCCGCAGCTCATGCACTTGTAGCAACTGCCGTTGCGGACCATGATCGAGCCGCAGACGTGGCAACTGGGTGCGTCTCCGAGGTCAACGATGCTGGCCAGGGCGTCGGCAGCGTGCACGGGAGAACTGGCTCTCGGCTCTCGGCTCTCGACCCTCGGCGAAGAACCCGAACCAGCCGCTGAAGCGGGCACATCCCCAACCTCTGGCAACTGGCCACTGGCAACCGCCAACCGGGGCCGCAGGTTCTCGAACAGCAACTGCTGCTGGCCGGTGAGGAAGCGGAGCTGCAGCCAGCGGAAGATGTAGTCCATGATCGATTTGGCAAAGCCGATGTCGGCGTTGTTGGTCCAGCCGCTGGGCTCGAAGCGCGTGTGCGCGAATTTTTCGCACAGCAGCTTGAGCGGCACGCCGTGTTGCAGCGCCAGCGAGACGGCGCAGGCAAAGCTGTCCATGAGGCCGGAGACCGTGGAGCCCTCCTTCGCCATGGTGATGAAGAGTTCGCCGGGGCTGCCGTCGCGGTAGAGGCCGACGGTGATGTAGCCCTCGTGTCCGCCCACATTGAATTTGTGCGTGATGGACATGCGCTCATCTTCAAGCTTGTGACGGATGGCGCGCGGCGGAGCCAGCAAGTCTTCTTCGGGAACTGCTTGTGTGGCTCGGACATTCTTGTCCGAGGATTCTGCGGTTTTCGTTCCCGCGGCCGAGAGCGGTTGCGACTTCTTGCATCCGTCGCGATAGACGGCGACCGCCTTGAGGCCGAGCTTCCATGCCTGGATGTAGGCTTCTGTGATCTCTTCGACCGACGCAGACTCAGGCAGATTGACTGTCTTGGAGATCGCGCCGGAGATGAATGGCTGCGCTGCGGCCATCATCTTCAGATGTCCCATGTAAGCGATGCTTCGCGTGCCCTTGGCCGGCTTGAACGAGCAATCGAAAACTGCGAGATGCTCGTCTTTGACCAGCGGCGCGCCTTCGATGGTGCCGGTCGCGTCAATGTAGCTGACGATGGCGTCCGTCTGATCGTGCGTGTATCCGAGCTTGAACAACGACGTGGGCACGGTGTTGTTCACAATCTTGATCATCCCGCCGCCGACCAGTTTTTTGTATTTCACCAGCGCGAGGTCGGGCTCGATGCCGGTGGTATCGCAATCCATAAAGAATCCGATCGTGCCGGTGGGAGCGAGGACTGTGACCTGCGAGTTGCGATAGCCGTGCTTTTCGCCGTGGGCGAGAGCTTCGTCCCAGCAAGCTTTGGAGCCTTCGAAGAGCGCGGTGGGGACGTTAGTTTTATTGATGTTATTTACAGACGCCCGGTGCATGCGGATCACGTCGAGGAAGGGCTCGCGGTTGATGTAGAAGCCGGGGCAGGCGCCGCCGGGCATGGTCGGAACTTCGGCAGGGCGGGTGGGGGCACCCGCCCCTACGTGAGCCGTGGAGAACCCAAGGTTCGTATCGCCCAAGCCCTTCTTTGTCGGCTCAGTTGCCGGCGTGAGCGGCGGGCAGAGTTCGGCGATTCGCGAAGACTGCAGATAAGCTTCGCCGCACATAATGGCGGTGACGCAGGCGGCGTAGTCACGGCCACCGTCGGAATCGTAAGGCAATCCGCACGCCATCAGCAGCGCGCCGAGGTTCGCATAGCCCAGTCCGAGCGGACGATAATCATGCGAGTTCTTCATGATCATCTCGGTCGGATAGCCCGCGTTGTCCACCAGAATTTCCTGCGCGGTGATCAGGATGTCCACGGCGTGGCGATAAGCATCGACGTCGAACGTCCCGTTGGGCGCGAACTTCAGCAGGTTCATGCTGGCCAGGTTGCAGGCGGAGTCGTCGAGGAACATGTACTCGCTGCACGGATTCGAAGCGTTGATGCGTGCGGTGTTTTTCGACGTGTGCCAGCGATTGACCGTGGTGTCGTACTGCATTCCGGGATCGCCGCAGCGCCAGGTCGCGTCAGAAATCTTGAACATCATTTCTTTGGCTTTGAAAGTTTGAATCGGCCGGCCATCTTTCACCGCGCGGGTGGAGAAGTCGGCGTCGCGCAGCACCGCATACATGAAGTCGTCGGTGACGCGGACGGAGTTGTTGGCGTTCTGGAAGAAGATAGAGCTGTAGGCCTCCGCGTCGGGAGACGACCCGTCGTATCCGAGCGAGACCAGCGCATGCGCTTTGGCTTCTTCTTTAGACTTGCACTCGATGAAGTCAACGATGTCGGGATGGTCAACGTTGAGGATGACCATCTTGGCAGCGCGGCGAGTTTTGCCGCCGGACTTGATGACGCCGGCGAACGCGTCGAAACCTTTCATGAAGCTGAGCGGACCGCTGGCGGTGCCGCCGCCACTGAGCGTTTCATTCGAGGAACGCAGCGGAGAAAGATTGGTGCCAGTGCCCGATCCCCACTTGAAGAGCATGCCTTCGGTCTTGGCGAGAGTAAGGATCGAATCGAGAGAGTCGTGCACCGAATTAATGAAGCAGGCGGAGCACTGTGGCTTCTTGTATCCGGTGACGCCGAATTCGACGCGGCCGAGAGCCGGGTTCCAGTGCCAGTTGCGGCCATCGGAGTTGGGCTCGATGCGATCGCAGCCAACGTTGAACCATACCGGCGAATTGAACGCGGCGTATTGCCTAATCAGAAGGTGCACGAGTTCGTCGTGGAAAGTGGCGCCGTCTTCGGGCGCGCGGAAGTAGCCCTGGGCCAATCCCCAGTCGCGAATGGTTTCAGCAACGCGGCCTACGAGCTGACGGACGCCGGTCTCGCGCTGCGAGGTGCCGACTTGACCGTGCAGATATTTCGACGCGACGATGTTGGTCGCAGTCATCGACCAGTCTTTGGGGACCTCGACATCTTTTTGCTCGAAGATGATTCCGCCCTTCGAGTCAGTGATTTGCGCCAGACGTTTTTCCCATTCGACTTCGTCGTAGGGAGAGACGCCGGGCTTGGTGAAGAAGCGGCGGAAAGAGAGGCCAGAAGTTTTTTTTGCATTTGGAGCGGTTGAAGTGGCGGTTGAGGCTGTTGTTTGGGTTTGGATCTCTGGCATCGTTCTGTCTCCCTGGTTTATTTCGACGACTCTTTCGCCCCTCCGGGGCTTGAAAACCTCATTACTCTACTCACCGCTTGCGCGGTGGGCTGTAATTTTTCGCCGCTGCGCGGCTGATTCGCTTCGGTGCCGCTTTTGCTCTCAAAATCCTGACGGCAGCGGTGCCGGGATTGCAACTTTTCCATTCAACTCGCGGTTTGGCGCTTCCATGCCCCACGGGAAGGAGAGGGAAGGCTGGGCTTCAGCAACGAGCGATTCCGTGTCGGACCGCATATCCAGCGCACATTTATCAGACTCGCGGACAGGAGTGTCCGCGCCACACCGTTCGTTTTGCGGGCTTAGGCCGGCAGCAGTTTCCGCGGATTGGTCCATCCAATTTCGTAAGGCGGCGTATGCGCTTGCGCGTTCCGCTGCATCTTCTATGACGGTAAATCTGGCGAAGCAACGGCCGCTGTCAAGCTTCTCGCGCAGCGGGTTGCGCGGTAAAAACAGGCGCCCGAGCGCCAGTCCCAAGTCATCGGTTTCTATAACTTCAAACAGCGCCAGCATGCGCTTGCCCGCGGGCGAAAATTCTCGCGAATCCGAAACTGACGAATCGGGAGTAATAATCTCCTCGCCCAGGGCGAAGATGCCCGGCTTCGAAGGGGCAAGCAGCACGCTGAAGCTGGATTCGCAGCGGAACCATCTGGACCACTCCAGACGCTGGTGGTTGAGAGCGATACTGACTCCGTTCTGAGCCAGCGAATCACTGACCAATCGCGAAAGATTTTCCATCTCGCAACTCCTGTGGTTCCGCTTTGGTGGTGTTGCGTTCCTCCGAGGTCTGCCCGAAACAGGCCGGGGAACGGTCGCCGCTAGTTTGTGTTTAGGGGGTGGCGCCGGGTCACCTCGGCCAGAACGCTGCCCCAGTTCCTAGTGACTGCTTCGCGCCGTATCCGGCTGCGAATAACGCCTCTGGGATAGCAACAGTACTGCTGTATGTTGTACGTGTCAACAACTAATCACTATATATTGTATCGCATTGAATTAACTGAGTGAATCCCCGGTTAAAACCTCAATTTCCACAAAGCCTTACGAGGGAAGACGTTCGGGCGACGAGAAGGCCAAATCGTCGGCGCTTGAAAAGCCAGGCTGGTGCTCGGATAAGACAACATAAACGTCTTCGAATATCTCCCGAGGCGCCACACGCAGCAAGCCCTCGGAAGACTGCACCAGGTAGTCGCCCGGTTTGCCGCTGTGCTGACGGCCGAGCGAATCGGTGAATTCTACGAATTCCGTAAGTTGTTTTGCGCGGACAAGAAAGCGAGTTCGATAAACATTCCAATCGTCAGACATGACACTTCGGCTCCATACTCTAGGCCCTCGGCGGTTTTCGCCTTGAGCCTCAGATTGTTTTCTAATGGAGAACGAATGACCAGCCGGCTGGAATTTCGTTCGCAGTGATGTGAATGTACGCGCAGAAATTTGGACGGTCAATTCTCAAAATTTGGTGCAGTTGGAAATTTATGGTGATTGGATGAATCTGTTTCCGGCATGAGTGACAGGCTCTGGAAGCCGCGACTAGAGCGGTTTTTGGAGAAGTGCAATAATCGCGGCAGGAGGTGCCGGATTTCAGCGGAGAATTTCCACGGCGGGTTATGCACATGTCAAGCACAGGAAATGCAGAAGAGTGGTCAGTTGACAGCGAGGTAGTGGTGAGCTTGTCGAGTGAGCAAAGGCCAGCTTGCCTGTGACATTTCTTTCGGATTCTTCGAAGACCGCAGACGGACGACTGACAACTGGTTTCTCACTCCCGCTGCATGGATGCTATGATGAATGAGACGATTTCCGCTTTACCACACTCCTCAGTAGCTCAATGGCAGAGCATCCGGCTGTTAACCGGAGGGTTGTAGGTTCGAGTCCTACCTGAGGAGCCAATCTTTCTTAGCGCAAGAGATCCCTCGGGAGGCTGGCCCACCCTTTCATCGCGTGCACCATAATAAATGAGGTTGCCCCACCCTTTGCGCTTTTCAAAGGGTGGGTACTTCGACTTGCTTGCACTAAGACCATTTACAGACTCGATCCGGGTGAGGGTATCACGACGAAACTGGAGCACTGCGGGCTGAAGAAGACTACTAGTGGACACATCCGTGAATCCCACCCTTTGAAAAGCGCAAAGGGTGGGGCAACCAGGCAGGGACTTTTGCCGCGATGGTAGGTGGCAATCCTAGCGTTAACCAAACTGCTATCATGGCGGACAACCTTTTCTACAGACAGAAAATCGCCGCAAATGCCGAGGCCCACCTTGGAGATTCGCAGACTTGGAATGAGACGGGGAAACCTGCCCAATGTAACCAATTCGTTCATGACGTGTTGCAGGAGTCGTTCGTCGAGGCTCCTGACGTATTTCACCAGCATTGGAAGATTTTTCAGAAACAAGTCCCAGCGGTGGCGGCCGATTGGGCCGATGAGACTAAGGCACAAGACTGGGAAGACGTCGATGGATCGTGGCCTTTTAAGTGCTGGAAAGTCGTCGCAGCGGGACCTGATAATGCACAGTCCGGCGATGTTCTTGCCACAGGGTGGCGTGATCCCAACGACGGCACCGGCCATGTGGGAATTGTTATAGACTCGCAAGTTGTTGCTTCAGCGTCTTCCCATGCTCCGGGCGTATCTGTCACTACCAGGTTGGTTTCTGCGGCCTCGGTCGCTCCTTGGTTTTGGGCGGACAATCTTCAGTTGATCCCCCCGTTTCAGCCTGGCACCATTACTCTGACTGACTATGGATTCAGGTTGCCTTGCCCTGTGCCTGAGATTCCTGATCCGCGACCACATCTCCATACGTGTTCATCGTGGTGCGAATGTCAGAATGCCGCATGAGCTTTTGCTGTCACGCCGCTTGCCGCCTTGCTTCGACTGGAAGTCCCGCGTCTTGCCAGGCTTGGAACCCGCCTTGCAAGGCGTAGGCATCGTACCCGTGTTGCTGAAGTTTCTGCGCCAAACTGGCGCGAGAGCCTTCGTTCGGTCAAGTGCAGTAGGCGACGACGGGCTTGTCTTTGGGGATTCTGGACAGATTCCTTTCGAGATCGTCGATTGGAATTCGGATCGCTTCCGGTATCTTGGTGTCCGCTTCGGCCCAAGCCTGAGGATTGCGGACGTCAATGATTGTGAAATCCTCGCCTGCGTCCATTCGTCTTTGTAGTTCGTCAACTGTGATTCGCGGAACATTAGCCATAGATACATCTCCTTCGGAACCCGAATAGTAGATGCGAAAGGACCGGCGGGGGCTGTGCAGTCAGGCAGTGAGCGTTCAATTTTGATTCGGTCGCTTAGCCGCGAGTTCCACGCCGGTGAGTATCTGATCAAGAGCTGCGCGGTCAAACAACCGTCCATTCGCGACAACCATGCTGATCGTCCGCGTGTTCCGGATGTCTTTCAACGGATTCTCTCGCAGCAAGACGAGATCAGCGATTTTGCCGGGTTCGACTGAACCTAAAGTGTTTTCCATCCCCAAAAACTTCGCGGGGTTGCTGGTCGCGGTCTGGAGCGATTCCATCGGCGTGAACCCGGCTTCGACGAAGTTGGCCAGCTCATCATGCAGGCTGAAGCCGGGCATGATGTAAACGCCGGGAGCCGCGTCGGTGCCTGCCATAAATGGAACTCCGGCATGATGCATCGCGCCGACCATCTTCAGATTGCGGGCGAAGTAATCCTGGCGCAGGGCCAGCGGATCCCGCAGGAGGTCAGGCATCATTTCATCCGTAAAGCGGCGCCAGGTCACATCGCGCCAATAAGCGGGAACATATTTGTCGAGCGGATCGTGCTTCAGATCGCGCTGATCCAGGAATGTTCCGCCACGTTGCCAAGCCAGGGTCGGGACTTGCCATGTCCGGTTCTGCGCCAGCAGCTTGACAAGGGAATCGCACCGTTGCTGGTCTTGAGTGGTGAGGAGAAGTTTCAGATTGCCTTCACCTTTGATGAACTTGTCCTCTTCTGTGGAGCAGCCTTCGAAAATTCCCATCAGATGCTCGACACTCTTTTGACCAGCCTCGATAACTTCTCTTAGGCGAACCTTATCGGGCACATGTCCGACTATCGGCAAGTCTTGCTTGTGCGCTTCCGCCGCCGCAGCAAGATAAGCGTCGTGCGAAATGACTGACTGGACCTTGATGAAGTCCACGTCCTGAGCTTTCAGGGAGTCCACAGCAGCAATGGCGCTGGCGGGAGTAGTGACGGGCACGGAACTTGGAAACCGTAGTTTGCCGTTAGGCAAATATCCGTCAAGCATGGGGCCGGAGATGACCATTCGTGGCCCGACAATTTGGCCGCCCGAAATCTGTCTTCGCCATTCCTGCAGAACGGGAATGTCTCCACCCATGTCACGTATGCCGGTTACACCGTTGGCGATGAAGAGCGGCAGAATGATTTCGCGGCCGCCGGGAAACCAATCGCCGAAGGCGGAGTGCACGTGCATGTCCCAAAACCCAGGAAGGAGGTATTGGCCCGTGGCATCAATGACGCGAGCGGCTTCCGGGCGCTGGAAGCCGGCGCTGGCGGAAACAGACGTGATGCGATCTCCGGTAATGACAATGGTGCGATCCGCTTCGACCGATGAGGTGCCCGGGTTAATGACGGTCGCATGAATGATGAGAATGGGTGCTGGCTTGGGCGGGTGTTGCGCCGGGCTGACCTGCGCCAGTAGCGGTGAAGACGTAACTGCACATAGGAGCCAGATCGTAGCTGTGGTGCGCATGGCAGAGACTTTACTACGAATCAATTGCAAGCGACCGGGTGCGACGTTCAATTAGTCCAAGCTTCGGTCAACAAGGGCGGCCATCAGGTCCGACACTTTCTTTTCGGTAGTCACAAGCCGGCTGTAATCGTTGCTGTCGATCGTGCCCATTGATATCCGCTGGTTGCGATACTGCATGCGGCTGGGAGCGGGAACGCGAGCGGTGGCGTGAATTTCGCGAACGCCGGTACGGGCGAGGATGTCGCGTGCGTTAGTGACATTGATCGCTGCACCTGCCATGACGGCGATTCTGCCGGTGGCCTGCTTCACCAGAGCTGCGATAACAGAAATGCCAGCTTCCGCGCTCTGTTCGCCGCCGGAAGTCAGAACGCGTTCTGCACCGGTTGCGATCACGTCTTCGAGCGCGCGGCTGAGGTCATTGGACATATCGAAAGCACGGTGAAATGTAACCTTCATCGGCCGGGCGATTTCGATCAGAGTGCGCGTTCTGGCGGAATCAACCGTTCCGTCCTCATGCAGGACGCCTAGGACGACTCCATGGGCGCCAAGTTGTTTCGCGGTCAGAACGTCCTGGCGCATGACTTGGAATTCGTCAGAGTCATAGCAGAAATCGCCGCTGCGGGGGCGAATCATTATGTGAAGATCGATGGCGATGCGGTTGCGCACGGCGGTGATCAATCCGAAGCTCGGAGTAACGCCGCCTTCGACGAGACCGCTGCATAATTCCACGCGATGCGCGCCTCCGCGCTCAGCGGCGATTGCGGATTCGACAGAGTCAGCGCAGACTTCAAGCACGACGGGTTCATTCATAAGATTGTTATTAGACCATTCGCCCGGCCTTCGGCGAAACCAAATGGAGGTCGAATCCACCTTTCTATTGTGTCCCGGCTAACATCACGGAATAATCAGTCTCAACAAAGGATTTCATTCCGGCCAGGTAACCCCCGCCTGCCGCACGACGAGAGAAAATGAAAAGAAAAACGTGGATAATCGCGGCATTTTGTCTGCTCGCAGCCAGCCTGGCGATTGTTGTGGTCCGTCCGCTGCGGTGGCGCGCGCATTTGATCGCGCTAAGGGCCACCGGCAAGATTCAAGACGTGTCTTGGAGTGAGCTGGCGCGACTGATGGCGCGGCACAGCGGGCTCGACTCCGGCGTCATGTTGAAGACAAGAGACCCGTACTCGGCAATCTCCGCACCGGACGCGACACCGGAGCGGGTGCGTGCTGGGCGCGAACTCTTCAACCAGCAATGCGCTCCGTGCCATGGCGTAGATGCGACGGGTGGCATGGCGCCGAATCTGACTAAAGGCGAATTCGTTCACGGTGCCAGCGATTGGGGTTTGTATAAAACTATAACTCGCGGGATTCCCGGAACGCCGATGCAGGCGCGCAATCTTCCTACCGGGAAAGTGTGGCAGCTGGTTTCGTTCATAAAAGATTCTGTCGCGAGAAGCGCCGCGGCCACCGCGGGCGGAGCCTCGAAACCGGCTATCCCAGAACTGAACGCGACCTTTGAGCGAATCAAAGATGCGGGGAAAAATCCGGAAGACTGGCTGACATATTCAGGCACCTACAACGCTCAACGTCACAGCAAGCTGTCGCAAATTACCCGCGAGAATGTGGGGCGGTTACGTCCGAAGTGGATTTTCCAGTTTCCGAAATTCATGCACGGGACCGAGTGCACGCCGATCGTCTCAGGACACACGATGTTCGTGACCCTGCCGCCAGGTGACCTATGGGCCTTGGATACACGCACGGGAGAAAAACTGTGGTCTTACTCTTATCCCGTCTCGACGCCGGTGAAGAATACTCCGGTCCACAATCGTGGGGTGGCGGTGCACGGCAACACGGTCTTCATGGGCACATTGAATGCGCATCTGATTGCCTTGAGCGCGCAGACAGGAAAATTGCTGTGGGATGTGACCGTCGGGGAAAATCAGGATGGATATGGCATCACCAGCGCGCCTCTGGCGTTGAAGGATGAAATCCTGGTGGGAGTTGCGGGCGGAGACTTCGGCATTCGCGGCTTCGTCGATGCCTACTCGCCGGTGGATGGAAAACGCCTGTGGCGGTTCTACGCTATCCCAGGTCCCGGCGAACCTGGGCATGAGACGTGGGGTGGCGGAGATGCGTGGAAGCGCGGCGGCGGTTCGTCGTGGCTGACCGGCTCCTACGATCCGGAACTGAATTTGATCTATTGGGGAATCGGAAATCCAGGCCCGGATTTTCAGGGCGACGTGCGCCCGGGCATCAATTTATATACGTGCAGTGTGGTGGCGCTCGAGGCAGCAACAGGCCGCTTGCGTTGGTATTACCAGTTCAGCCCGCATGATGAACACGACTGGGATTCAACGCAGGTGCCGGTGCTGGCGGATGCGGTGTTCGACGGGCAACCGCGCAAGCTTTTATTGTTCGCCAACCGAAACGGTTTCTTCTACATTCTCGACCGGACGACAGGAGAATTTCTGCACGCGGAGGCTTTCGCGAAACAGACGTGGAACGCGGGCTTCGACTCCGCAGGCAAGCCGATTGAAAAAGCCGATGGCCGGCCCACCGCCGGCGGCACGACCATCTATCCCAATTCGCAAGGAGCTACGAACTGGTGGTCGCCGTCGTATGATGCGGCCACCAATATCATGTTCGTTCCGGCGATGGAAGGCTCAGACGTATATAAGAAGGGGCCGCCAGTCACACTGGCTTACGGAAATTACCTTGGAGGAATCGCTACGTTCCGGCCTACATGGACGGCAGTGCGCGCACTCGATGGTGCGACCGGACATTTGCGCTGGGAGTACCGTTTTCCGCCGCGTCAACCCAGCATCGTAATGGGCGGGCTACTCTCGACCGATGGCGGCATCATTTTCGGAGGAGATGATTCGCTGATGGTGGCGCTTGACGCCCGGGTGGGCAAAGAACTCTGGCGCTTCAACACAGGAGCCGGTATCGCCGCCGCGCCGATCACGTATCTCTCCGATGGCAAACAGCAGGTCACGCTAGTGGCGGGAATGACGGTATTAACGTTCTCCCTTGATGGCAAGTAAATTGCCTTGGAGCTCTTTCGGGGACTTCGGAGCGATTGTTTTTGCTGAGTCGGGACAGAGCTTACTAGCTCTATTCGAACTCGAGCATCACGATCTCGGGATTCGATCCCAGGCGCAGTGGAGGTCCCCAGGTTCCAGCCCCGCTGGAAGTGAAGATCTGCATATTGCCGATGCGGCTCAGGCCGTACACAAATTGGCGATACATTCGACGGGCAAACCAGGTCCAGGGGATGAACTGGCCAAGGTGCGTATGCCCGGATAACTGCAGAGATATGCCGGCTGCTTCGGCGACCTCGGGATAATCAGGGGCATGAGTCAATAGGATGCTTGCGCGATCGCGATCTAGGCTGACATCCTGAAGCACTGACGCAAGATGGTCGCCGCGGGTCGCGCTCCGGTAGGGCACGCCAACAATCTGCAAACCGTCAATTTCGACCTTCTCATTACTGAGTACGCGGACTCCCGCAGCCGCCACAGCGTTCAGATATTTGCTGTCGTCGCCGAATTGCTCATGATTTCCGGCGACGAAATAAACACCGTTCGGCGCGACCAGTTGGTTCAATGGCGCTGCTGCTTGACGCGCGTCAACGGCCGTCCCGTCGTACAGGTCTCCAGCGATAAAAATTGCGTCCGGCTCCTCGCGCAAGATTTTCGCAACCATTCGCCGCAAAAAACTGCCATTGCGCACGTGCCCCAGATGGACATCGCTGATCAACGCGGCCCTCCGCCCGCGCCAGGCGGCGGGCAAGTTCGCGAGCCGCACCGTGGTTCGGGTGACTCGAGTCCAACTGGCATTGAAAACTCCGTATAGTCCGGCCAACACTCCAGCACTGAACAGAATTTCAACCGTGCGATGGAAGTCAAGACCAAGCCCGGCGATTCGCGCAATTCCGAAAAGAACCCAGGAGGAGACCGCAGCCACAAAAAGAAAAGTCAGCAGACCCAGCCAAACCGCGGCAGTCCGGTAGAACCCGCGCAAAACAGCATTGGTGTAGCGAAACGCCAGTAATGAAGCAACGACGAAGCTGAGAGAAGAGACGGCGAGGAAGACCTTGATCCAGAACAGGCCACGACCGCCGCTCGCCGTGAGCGAAAAAGCCCACGTCTCGTACAGGAAGAGATGGACCAGAAGAAGAACGGATTGAAAGACCACAATGAAGGCAAATAAGCTTCTACGTACACGCATGCTGGATTAGATTCACTGAGTTGCCATTTGGATTGTGGCAGGCTGAAGGGCGGACATGCCGGGGGCTGTGGGAGCGGACGCCTCTCAACATCTCGATTCGTTCAAGGTCAGTGCGTTGGGTGCGACACTTCCGTTCAGTTGCTTTCGAGCATTCCATCTGCCAAGTGCTAAAGCCGCTGTCAGTTGCCGCCGATTGAACATTAGATCGTGCCGAAGGCGGCAGTTTGCCTGCGATCGGAGCCTGATCGGGCTCTTTGGAGAGGCGCATGTTTCCCCGTAGCGTAAAAGGTAAGTTGGTTCTCGGATTTGGGCTGCTGACCATTATTAATCTGGTCCTAGGCGTTGCCGACTACCGCACCATCGTGGAACTGGATCGTGCAGCTGCAGAAAAGGACCGCAACGGCATCCAGCGGATTCTGATTGACGAAATCTACGAGGCTGCAATCACTGAAGGAAGCAGCGTGCGGGGGTTCTTGCTCACCGCCGATAAAAGCATGCTGAAGGCCGATGACGCAGCGAAGCGCCAATACAGCGACGCCGTGGAAAGATTGCCGGCAGCCGACGGAGCGATGGTAACGGAGATCCGGCGCGCGCACGATCGTTATCGCGAAGTTGCAGATCGCGAACTTCAACTAGCGAGGGGCAAAAACTCGAAGGTAGCCCTGGAAGTTCTGCGCGCCCAAGCGGTCCCTGCTTTCCATACCCTGGAAATCGCCATTGATAACTTAACGGCACATCTGGACGACGTCAGAGCTAAAACGAACCGCACAGAAGACGAAGAGGTGCGCGATGGCAAGTTGATCACCTTAGGTTTGTGTGTGGCGGGTACGCTGCTCGGGTTGATGATGGGCAATCTCATAGCACGGTCAGTCACCACTTCACTGGCCAAGATGATTGCACTATTGCAGCAACTGGCAGCCAACAATCTCGCCGCCGCCGACCTGCAAATGAATGATCAGAGCGAAATCGGAAGGGCAGGCCTGGCACTGAACCAGATGAAGAAGAGCTTGAGTGAAGTGATCTGCTCGATAGCCGATACGGCCGGACATGTGGCCAGTGCCAGCGAACAGATATCCTCCGCTGCATCGCAGCAGGCGGTCAGCACGGGGAACCAGAAAGATCAGACCGCGCAAGTTGCGACAGCGTTGCAGGAGATGTCTGCGACGGTGCTGCAAGTGTCGGAAAATTCAGAGCGGGCGGCGGAAGCTTCCCGCAAGGCAGCAGACACCGCGCGACAAGGCGGGGCGGTGGTGGAACAAACGCTAGTCAAGATGCAGGTCATAGCGGATTCGGTGCGCGGCAGCGCAGCCAAGGTCGAGGAACTCGGGAAAAGATCGGACCAGATCGGGCGCATTGTGGGAGTGATCAACGACATTGCCGATCAAACCAATCTACTGGCGCTGAATGCGGCGATTGAAGCAGCTCGCGCAGGAGAGCAGGGGCGCGGTTTTGCAGTGGTTGCGGATGAAGTCCGCAAGCTTGCCGAACGCACGACCACCTCTACGAAAGAAATTGCCAACATGATTGAAGCGGTGCAGAGCGAAACCCGGATGGCTGTACAGGCCATGGAAGAAGGCACAAAGCAGGTGGCCGAGGGAGTAACCACAACCCAGAAGGCAGGCGAGGCACTCAAACAGATTATCCAGGTGTCGCAAGAAGTGGGCGACATGGTCACGCACATCGCCACGGCGGCGACGCAACAATCCAGTGCGACTGAGGACATCAATAACAGCATGAACCAGATTGCGCGTCTGCTGATCGAGTCCGCCGAAGGCGCGCAACAATCCGAAAAAGCCTGCCAGGAACTCTCAGGCCTGGCGCTGGATCTAAGAAAGCTGGTGGGGAATTTCCGGTTGCCGGTGGGAGGCGAATTGAAGGAATATCCCGCGCGGATGTATTCTCCCACCCGACCGGGCTCAGACGAGGCACTCAAGTCGTTTGCGGCCGCGAGCAGGTGATCTCCACTTTCTCCTACAACCTTCAGTTGGACGATAATAGAGTTCCTGCCGATCAACAGGTGACCTCGGCGGAAACATCTTGGACGCCAAATCTATCCGCAAGCTATTCGAAGAAGTGCGCCGGGGAAAGACATCTCCCGACGATGCGGTCGAGCGGCTTCGCCACTTGCCATTTGAAGATCTGGGCTTCGCGAAAATTGACCATCATCGCGCGTTGCGAGTCGGCATGCCTGAAGTGGTGTTTGGCGAGCGCAAGACGCCGGCGCAGGTCGCGGCCATATTCAAACGTCTGGCGCAGCATGGCACTAATGTTTTAGCAACGCGTACAAGCAAAGAACAATTTGCAGCGGTGCGCAAAGTCGTTCGTGGAACAAAGCATGACGCAACGGCGCGAACCATCGTTCTTCGGCGCGACGATAGATGCTATGGCAAGGGGCTGATCACCGTCATTTCGGCCGGAACCAGCGACGTTCCCGTAGCCGAGGAAGCCGTGGTGACGGCCAAAATCATGGGCAACGAAGTTGAGCGGTTATATGACGTTGGCGTGGCGGGCATTCACCGGCTGCTGGCGCACAGGAAAGCGATTACTCGCTCGCGCGTGGTAATCGTTTGCGCCGGAATGGAAGGGGCGCTGCCCAGTGTGGTCGGTGGCTTGGTCGGCGTTCCCGTAATTGCGGTCCCTACCAGCGTCGGCTACGGCGCGGCATTTGAGGGAATGGCAGCCTTGCTGGGCATGATGAACTCCTGCGCTTCAAATGTGAGCGTGGTCAACATCGATAATGGCTTTGGCGCGGGGTATGTTGCTTCTCTGATTAATCGTTTGTAGATTACGTTTCGGAAATTTTCACAGAATTAACAGAATACAGTTGTAATCCTCAGGGCTGGAGGACGATCATTGGTCAGTGGTACTGGAGGCAGACCGATGGTCTCCAAATGCGCTAACCCCGAATGTTCAACTCCCTTCCGCTATTTTCATCAAGGCAGACTCTACCGCCTGGAAACAAAACTAGGTCCGGACCGGAGGCGTGCTTTGGGTACCGCAGATGACGCGAAGAAGACGATGCATCGACTGGAGTTCTTCTGGCTTTGCGATGATTGCGCGGGGAAGATGACGCTGATAGTGGAGAAGGGCGTTGGGGTTTCAGTGTGTCCATACCTAAGCGCGAACGCGACTGCCGCTTAGCCGGAAGTATGGGAGTATTTCCCAGTCATCGCGTTCCAGCGTATCCTCAGCACCTCACCGAACATACGCAGCCCGTCACGTAGCGGACTGATGCGCGTGCCTTCCACATGCGCCCACGCCACTGGAACTTCCGCAATTTTCATCTTTAATCTTCGCGCCAGATAGAGCAGTTCCGGATCGAATCCCCAGCGTTCGATCTGCTGTTGCGGGAAGATTTTCTGCGCGGCGTCGCGCGTGAATGCCTTAAATCCGCACTGTGTATCTTTCAAATTCAGCCCGAGCAGAATTCGTAGCGCGAGGTTGAAAGCCCGACCATAGAATTGGCGGAGTAGGGACTGCCGCTGAGTTTGCAATTCCGGACGAAGCCAGCGCGAGCCGATGGCGACATCCGCGCCGGAGGCAATGGCGGCGAAGAGTTGGGGAGCTTCTTCAATTGGAGCCGATAGATCGGCATCGCTAAACAGAAGCACTTCGCCGCCAGCGTTCAGCATTCCGTTGCGAACGCTATATCCTTTGCCACGATTGCCGGGATTTTCCAGCAAGCGCAGGCAGGGATGTTTTTTCGCGTAGTCGCGGACCAGGTCGGGCGTCCTATCGCGCGACCCATCGTTGACGACGATTATTTCGGCATCCCACCGTTCACTGGAAACGTAGCTAAGCACGCGATCAAGGGTCGCTCCGAGGCGCGCGGATTCGTTGTAGGCGGGGATGATGATGCTGTATTTAGGCATCAGTAGTCAGGCAATCAGCACGAATGACGAGCCAGTGTAGATGAAGGTATCACGGCAATAAGGACGCGCCCAAGCGTGCGCCGGGGAATCGCTAGGCGACCTGGCGCTGGCGCTCCAGCATGTTGAAGAACTCGAGGACCATTTCCTCGTCCCAGCACCCAGCGCGGGCTTCATCGCGCATGGTGATGGCAGCCTGTTCATGGCTTAGGGCGGGCTTGTAAGGACGGGCGGTGCAGAGTGCATCGTACACGTCCACCACCTGGAGAATTCTGGCGAGTAAAGGGATGTCACGCCCCGTCAAACCGTCGGGATAGCCGCTGCCGTCAAAGTGCTCGTGATGATTACGAATAATCGGCAAGACCAAACGTAGTGACTTGAGCGGGCGGCAGATGTTTTCTCCGGTGGCGGGATGGCGCTTCATCACGATCCATTCCTCAGGAGTGAGGTTGGCGCCCTTTTTCAGGATCTCATCGGGAACGGCGATCTTGCCGAGATCGTGCAGGTATCCTCCGCGCCGCAGAGCGGTAATGTCGTCTTGGTCGAGCAGCAGATGACGACCAAGATTGCTGGCATTTTCCGCCAGACGTTCGCAATGACCTTCGGTGTAGGGATCGCGACTTTCGACGCTCAGACCAAGCGTACAGAGAACACTCTCGGCGGTCTCCAGTTCGTCGGTGAACTCTTTCAATTTGATCAGGGACTTTACACGAGCGAACAGCTCTTCGGGGAAAATTGGCTTGCTCAAAAAGTCGTCGGCGCCGGCTTCAATGCCGCGCACGCGATCTTCCCGCTCGCTAAGTCCGGTGATGAGGACGAAGGGCACGAGCCGGGTCACCGGATCGTTTTTCATCTCACGGCAGAGTTCGTATCCCGACTTGCCGGGCATGACTACGTCGGAAAGGATCAAGTCGGGCACTCGGCGCACAATCTCAGCTTCGGCCTGCGTGGCATCAGGAACGGCGACGACGTCGTAACCGCGCGAAGATAACAGGTCCTCCATCAGGGTCATGGTGCTGGGATTGTCGTCAACGACAAGGACACGTGGAAGACGACGGCGAAGGGCAACTTCGTGGGGATCCGCAATCTGCTGGTTGCGGGAATAAATCGTTGACAGTTTCCTGGCCGGTTCCATGAGAAGTACAACCGAACCTCTTTATTGTATGCGAAATGAACTTACAGTGAAAAAATCGTTTCAGAAGCGAGCGTGAGAATTGGGATGCCTGCTTCCTGACGGGAGTTGTTCGCGTTCCATTTGCGGAAATCCACATGCCGCAATGTTCAATTAACCTTGCCTTTTCAGTCTCATGCCTGTTTATGTTGCTGGCATGAGAATAATCATGGGAATTTGCGCGTGTCTTGTGTTGCTCGGGAGCGCGTCCTTTTCAGCGCCGAAGCCGCATTCTGTGGGCTTCGGGAGATGGGCCTCGATCAAACTGATTCAGGAAGGCGTGGAGCAGGGGACAATAGATTTGAGAGTGCGACCCCTGTTGGTGGACGGGCGGACTAAAGAATTTACATTCGGCCAGCCGCATGATGTGACGGAGCGGACCTTCGTGGTGCAGCGTATTTATCGCTTGAATGATTCTCTGCCGCAGGAGGCGGGCGCGGTTCATTGGTTTTGGCAACGCGGCGGATGGTTGCTGGTCGATCGCGTCACCGGCAAACTGCAGCCGCTTCCGTTGCCGGCGTTCGATCCATACTCCTCAGACGTGAACTGGTTCCGCGACTATGCTGCATATTGCGGCGTCTCCGACGATGGACAAAAGTCTTTCGCTGTCGTCGCGCAATTAGGCCGCCGAAGGCCGCTGCTGAAAAAAACTCTGGGTGGTTCAACCGACGGACCGGAGTTCAGATGTAAAGCCCCGATTTGGCAGCGCGATCCGGCGCGGGTAACTTTCGATCCCAAGAACGAAGCGAAGTTTACTTACACCGTGAGAAACCGCGCGGTGGATCTGATGACGGAAGATGAAGATCGGCAAGGAGGCGAGGAATGATCAAATTCCGCCCTCGATAACAGTTGATGGGGCTTCCGGCGCGCGGTCGTACTTCACTTCGGGGTAGAGACGGTCGAAAGTAATCCAAAGTGCCGCAATGATCACGAACAAAAGTACGCTGCCCTCCGGACCGACGGAACCGCCGGTAAGCCAGTCTGGTCCATGGAACGAAGACTTCAGAAGATGGCCGGGCGCGATCAGCCCGCTGTCGGGCACGGAGTAGAGAAAGGTCTCACCCCAGTCCCATGAAGCGTGCATACCGATTGCAAACCATAATGTGCCTGTCCGGCGCAGTGTAAGGCAAAAGAAAAGTCCAATGCAAGCCGCGCCCAGAGCGCCGATCCAGGCCTCGCCCCGATTCCCCAGATGAATGGCCCCGAAAGCTGCAGAGAGCAAAATCGCGGCAGGCCAAAAGCCGATGCCTTGAGTGAGTGTGAATTGAGTGTAGCCGCGAGTGACAAACTCTTCGAACAGGCCGACTACCAGAAACAACACGCCCCAAAACGCAGCGAACTTCAGCACGTGTATCCCGTGAAGCGCCAGCCCACCGAAGTAGAAGACCCCAACCCCGCGCATCACGACAAGAAGAAGGGTGATAGCGGCGATTCCCCAAAGCACGCCCGACCAAAAAAGCCTTTTAAAGCCGGGATCCAGATGCAGGCCATAGGAACTGAACGGCCGTTTCTCGATCCGCGCCATGAAGAATGCGGGAATCAGCGCAGCAACCAGCGCCATGCATTCTCCAAGCAGAAACACCCGTAGACGCGGCGATTGAGGCGATGAAGGAAGCGGGAAAAACGGCCGCAGAATGTACGAGATTGCGATCTGTAAGGCAATGAAGCACGCCATATATATCGCGAATCTCCAACCCGCGCGCATGCCAAGGGGTCCAATGAAAATCTTGTGCAGGAGCGGTTCCGGCTGACTGGCGGGCGGAGTAACCGGGGTGAGCTCTAAAGATGCGTTATCAGTAGGTTCAGTCATCGCTGTTCCAGCAATGTGCCGAGACATGGTAAAACAATCGGTCTTGCTAATGGACAATTTTTTTACACGCGAGCGTTTTGGCGAACCGCAGATTCTGGCGGGAATTTTGCTGTGTGTTTTTCTGGCGCAGTGTGCCTGGCTGATTGCCCATGAAGGACCGGGTTCCATTTCGGCAGAAGAATTCGGCCGTGTGCAAGAAGGATTGGCGCAATGGCACGGCAAGTTTGTCGCAGGCACGCCAATCGGATCGGCAGAGGCTTCCGACGCGATTCGTATGCGCGGAAATGCATATGATTCCGAGCACTCGCCGTTGTGGTATCTGATAGAGGCTGCCCCCCTGGCAGTATTTCGCGCGAATCTTGATTCGCGATTTGGGTTATGGCTTTCGCGCTTGCCATACGTGTTGATCGGAGCTTTGCTGGGCGCTTCGTTGTGGTACGTGTCGCGGCGGCTTTACGGTAACGCTGGCGGATATATCGCGTTGGCGCTTTACTGTTTTTCGCCGGCGGTGCTGCGCAACAGTTCGCTGTGGGTTTCTCAACCGAATATTGTGGGGACGTGGGGAACGTTTGGTGCAGTATTCACCGCGATTGCGGTTTCGCACACGTTGTACGCTCCGCGCGAAGTCGTGCTCTGGAACTGGCGCCGCATATTACTGCTGGGAATCTCGTTGGCGGTCGCGATCGGATCGCAGTTAAGCCTGGCAATCGTCCTGCCCCTCCTGCTGATCTTCATGTTCTATCTGGCGCCGGAACGCAAGCGATCGGCGCTAGCGATTTTCACGTCGGCGATGGGCGTCGGTATTATTTTGATTTTTGCCAGCTACTTCTCTCATCCGGTGCTGTTCTGGCATGGTTTTATGAGCGCCACCTTTCTCGACGCAAGCGGGCACGCGCTGGCGATGTCCGGTGCGTATATGCAGATTGGAAAGGAACTCGTCGCCGCCGGCCCGGTACTAAGCCTGCTGGTTCCATTGGCCTTGGTGATCTACCTGGCGTGGCCTCGAAGCCGCTATTTTGGCAACACGGCGCCGGTGATATGTGCACTCCTTTTCATGACCTTGCGGGTGGCCTCGCCTCACAATCCAGAATCGGTTTTCACGTTGCTTGCCGTGATATTTCTTTTTGTATTCGTCGCCGGAATTGCCGCTGACCTGTTGGAAACAAAGGCACGAGATTTGAGCCTGGCGATAATGGCGGGTCTATTGGCGGCAAACGCCGTCTGGAACCTGATTGGGTTAGCGAGGCTCGGCCGCTGATAGCTTGTTTGAAGATGTAATATTTAAGATGTTTCGCAACCTCCACCCTGTGGCGATGTTCTAATCAAGGAGGAGTTAAGTCATGCGTGCCGGGTTTTTCAGCCTCGCGCTTTTTGTCCTCATCGTTGCCACTACGTTAACGTCCCTTTCTGCTTCGGCCCAACAGGCATTCAATTCACACGGCGGCGGTGCAGCAATTCACGGAGTTCCGCCCAGCGTGACTTCGTTCGGCTTCGGCGGACGGCCGGGCTTCCATGGCGTGCCGCCGAGCGTGACCTCGCTGAATTTTGGCAATGTTCATACCGGAGTTCATCGGCGGCCTTTCAATTTCAGGCCTCATCGCAACGTTGGATTCGTGAGCCCCTTTTACGGTGGATATTACTATGCCCCATATGACTACTATGTGATGGATCCGGGCATAGACGACTCCATGGAAGAGCAATATGCCCAGCCTGGGCCCACGATTTTCGATAGTCATGGAGTTGGCGGACGGGAGTACGCCAGACCAGCGCCGCCCCCGGAGAGTGATTACCGTGCGGATCTGAATAGAGAACGAGAGGCAGAAGCGCCAGCGGCGCAACAACCAGTCGCAGATCAGCCGCAAACTGTGCTTGTTTTTAAAGATGGACATCAGCAGGAAATTGCGAACTACGCCATCGTCGGGGCAACGCTGTACGATCTTTCCGACGGACACACCAGGAAGGTGGGACTCGGCGACCTCGACTTAACCGCCACCGTGAAACAGAATGATGAGCGTGGAGTAGATTTCAAGCTGCCGGTGGGAGTGAAGAATTAATGCGAGGGACTGCACTCATGCGTTGGTTGGCATTGCTGGTTGCTCTCGGAGTGGTTCTTGCGACTGGCGCGACGGCACAAAATCGCGCGATGTCGGGTACGCATGGACCAACGCCGTCCCCGCACGTTCCCCCCACTTCCAGCGGCCGTGCAACGACAATCAGAATCACAGGATCCCGGTCCGAGCACAGAGGATTTCATCGCCCGTTCCGCGGTGGCGGATTCATTGGCGGGTACGGCTGGCCATATTATTACGACGATTACGCTGAATCATACGGGCCGGAGCCCACGCCCATGGCGCCGCCTACTGCGGCTGCTGCGCCAGTGCAGGTGAAGTCCGAGCCGGTGCCTGATCCAGTGCTGCTCGAATTGCGCGGCAATCAATGGGTGAAGGTTGAGAGTTTTACTTCTGCTGCAGCCGCGCCACCAGTCAACGCCTCTACGCCGGCCGCAGTGCGCCAATCAGATCCTGCGGTGCTGGTTTATCGCGACGGACACAGCGAAGAATTGAGCAGCTACTCAATCATCGGGCCGGTGATTTACACCAAAGGCGATTACTGGTCGAGCGGAAACTGGACCCGCAAGATTCAGATCGCTGATCTCGATTTGCCCGCGACATTGAAACAAAATCAGGACCGCGGCGTGAAGTTCGAGCTTCCCTCCGGACCAGACGAGGTCATGATTCGCCCGTAGGCCTTTTCCTCGCATGCGCCCGAAGTCAAACCTTTAATCGCTAGTAATGCTCTGTGCTCGCGCAAGTACAGTTGCGCCGGCCTGCGGCATGGAGTCGTAGTACTCGACAATGCGTTTCGTCTCGGGCGAATCGTAAGACGCGAGGTTGTGCGCCCAGCGAAAGCCGATGGGCTGATACCACAATTCAACCTCTACGGTGAAAGGGCCGGGCGGGTTTCCAAGGTCCGCAGAATAATGAATGAGACTGCCTGAGTCGGTGAAATTGGGATCGTCCGCAGCGTCGCCGACCACGGCAATGTCTTTGTCGGCAGTTTGCTTCTCAAATCCGGCTGGCAGAAGGCGATTGTCTTTTATATAGCCGACTGCAGCGGCCAATCCTGTGGTGACGTGGCCCTCGGAGTCCTTGAGGATAGGCTCAAAAATCTCGACCTGGTCGGGGCTGTCGATCGTGCGACGATGCGGCTCGAAGCGGGAAGCGTCTACATCGTTGACGTTGCCTTTAATCGACCCGTCGGGATTCAGCGCTCCCGATTCGAAGACGGCATTGCCGTTGCGGTCGCGAACAACAAAATGCAGCCACGCGCGACGCGATGGAAATGCGGTAGGAAGTTTGTGGCCGGTCAGGTTCTGCACGAAAACGTCGGCTGAGAGCCTGCCGGAACTCGCATGAAGGTTGCGAAGTGTAACGCGGGCAGCTTGAGTTTGCAGAAAGTTCAGGGTGCGATCGGCTTCAGCGTTGAGTTCGGCGGGCAGCGCAGAGACGCTCAGATCCTGGCGATGCAGATTGAGCATTTTCAGCATGAAGAAGTTTCCACCGGTGAACGTGTGCTGATGCATTCCAATGCGTGGCTCGCCCATGACCGCGGCAATCGGCGTCGCCTCGTGGACCTCGGGCATGTGACACGACTGGCAGGTTTTCTTCTGTGGATAATCACTGTGCTGCCATTCCTGGAATGGCACCTGTTCAGGGAAGTAGCCGAGAAATTTTCCGCCGGGCCCTAGAGATTTCGTGTAAAGCGTGTGGCAGGTGGCGCAGAGGGCGGAGTCGCGGATGTGAGCCGCTGCAGTCGGACGAAAACCGCCGGTTGAAGTCTGCATGATGCGCGCCTGGCCGTTTTGAATTGCGAAGGGGCCGAATTCGGGGTGGTCATCTGACGACACCGGTGTTCCGACTTCGAAGCCGCCGTTGAAGCTTTCGCGCTTGGCAAAATTTTTTGCCGTGATCTGGTGGCAGACGGAGCAGGTGACGCCATCTTCGGCGTCGGCGTTCTTCTTTGGATCGGCGTCGAACGGCAAGTGGGCGAAAACTTCTCCGAGCTTGCCGCTCAGCTTCGCCTTATACCGCGACATGGGCATGTGGCAGTCGGCGCAGCCGTCTTCTATTTCAGCCTTCGCCTCGGGATGATCCATGTCTTCGCGACGAACACTGGCTTGCCAGTAGGGATCGCGCGCGGAGTTGGCCATAATGCTGGCGCGCCAGTTAAAGCCGATGGAAACGTCTTTGCCTTCCGGGGTGGTGAGGCCGTTGTGACAAGCAAGGCAGCGATCAGAAGTATGGAACTCGGGCTTCAGATTTTCATGTTTGTCCGCGCCCAACACAAGGGAGGGCAGAAAGACGAACGTCGCGAAAATTAATGCACGACGCATCACCAGCCCTCCGTCAGCTTGCCATCCTGCCAGTCCCAGAGGAAATAGAGTTGCAATTGAACGGGACGTCCGAAGGTGTTCGTAACCGGGACCCGGATGCCAAAATCGCCGCGAATATGCTGACGATGACTAAGTGTCACCTGCAATTGCGGCAGAACGTCCCAGTCGGTTTTTTCGCCGTCGATCAGGTCGCGTTGCGCGAGAAACTCGAACATGGGCGACCAGGCGCGACCGAGACCATGGTCAGCGCCGATCGTCTGGCCAACGGCGGCATTGAAGAAGATAGACTGCGGCGCGAGGTCCGTGTGGCGCGGAAGGTCGGCGCCGAACTGAGTCTGGAAAAACGTGTTCGTCTTGAAAAGCTGATCATAAGCGGCGAAGCTCTCAAATGTAGTAGTGCCGCTGCCGAATCCGCGAGCGCGGCTGCCGCTCGGGACGAGCACGCTACCCTGCAGCGCGAAAATCGATCCGGTGTGCAGACTGGAGAAGAAAACACGCTTCACTCCGAGCGTAGCGTCGCCGATCCCGCCGTACCAGGTGCGGTTCTGGTCCTGGAAAATGATGGGGACGTCCACTTCGATCTGGTTATGTACGCCAAAGCGCTGTTCGTGGATGATGTGGGTCTCATTCCCGGGTGCGCCGCGGGCATTTACGGCGGTAGAGATGACTTCTTCATCTTCGGGGTACGCCTTCTCGGTCGCAATCGCTCGCGGCAGATTTAACTCCCCGCGTGGCCATCCCGACTGGCGGCAAAAATGCCGCAGATAACCGATTACCTTGCTGATCTGCTCAGTAGTGAGGGCCTCGCTGAACGAAGGCATGATCTGCGAGAAGCCGCGGTAGCGGCCGCCGTGAACGATGACGGCTCTGTAGTCGTTGTCGAGTTCGGCAGTGGTCTGGTCGCAGCGGGTGAAGTCGGGGAATGAATCAGGCGGCTCAAAGCCGGCGATGGATTTCGGCGTGCCTTTGCCGTCGGGACCGTGGCAGGCAACGCATGCAGTGTTGTAGATGTGCTCGCCGCTATCAAGGCGAAGAGAGCCGGTTTCCGCGCAGAGCACGCCGGCGGTTACGACGATAGACGTAGTAAAAAATATTGCTACGAATGCGTGCCAGTTCTTTCGCATGCAGGTTTGCAATGTTTGATGTCGTGGAGATTGCTGCAATTTCTTGGATGAGCGAAACGGCGTGAAGTGCACGAGAATTTTTTTGAGAGCCTGACCGAATATCGGAAGCCGGCGGTGAGGCCAGCTTCCGAGGATGCGTGTCTTCTAGCCCCGCAGGGGCGACCCAGCTTAGCCCAGCGCGGAAGCGCTGGCGAGACGGTTGAAACGGTAGAGTCCCGTAGGGACGGCAGAAGGGGTACTCATTTGAACCCCATCTTAGGCGTCGCTTGAACCCCATGTTGCCGCTGGTTCACATCAACGCCCGTCGCGCCCATAAGCACCGTCAACATGGTATAATTACTCAGTTCTTAATCCAGCAGTAAGTCCATTATTTTACAAGCATTTACAAGGTATTCGCTAAGGCGAATCGGCTTACGTTTTGGCAGTTCAACTGATAGCTAAAAGCTGGTAGCTAAGAGTTCCTCTATGGCAGACGATCAGAATCCCCAACTACCTCTGACTCCTCCACCGGGCGATGGCGGCCCGGGTGCGGCGAACATTCAGCCGGTCAACATTGAAGAGGAGATGAAGCGGTCGTACCTCGACTATTCGCTCTCCGTCATCATCGGACGTGCGCTGCCCGACGTTCGCGACGGCCTCAAGCCCGTGCATCGTCGCATTCTGTACACCATGCAGCAGATGGGTTTGCAGCCGAATCGCGCCACCCGCAAGTGCGCCCGCATCGTCGGCGACACCATGGGTAAGTACCATCCGCACGGCAATCTTGCGGTGTATGACGCATTGGTTCGTATGGCACAACCGTTTGCCATGCGCTATCCGCTGGTCGATGGGCAAGGGAATTTCGGTTCGGTGGATGGAGACCCGCCGGCCGCCGATCGTTACACCGAAGCACGGCTGGCGCGCGTTGCCACGGCGCTGCTCGAAGACCTGGACAAGGACACCGTCGATTTCCGTGAGAACTACGACGGCAGTGAAACTGAGCCTGATGTTCTGCCCGCGCGCGTTCCCAATCTTCTGATTAACGGCTCCGACGGAATCGCCGTCGGCATGGCGACGAAAATTCCGCCGCACAATTTGACCGAGATCGTCGATGCGGCGATTACGCTGGTAAACAATCCCGCGACTACGCTGCCAGAGATTCTGAAAATCGTGAAAGGCCCTGATTTCCCAACCGCTGGAATTATTCACGGGAAGGCGGGAATCCTTGATGCCTACAAGCACGGGCGCGGCCGCTTCACCATGCGCGCTAAGGCTGCGATTGAAACTTTCTCGAAAGACCGCGAAGCCATCATCGTCACTGAGATTCCGTATCAGGTGAACAAGCGCTACCTGATCGAGCGCATGGCGGAACTGGTAAACAACAAGACCATCGAAGATATTTCTGACATTCGCGACGAAAGCGATCGCGACGGCATGCGCATTGTGATTGAACTGAAGCGCGGCGCTGAACCGCAGATCGTGCTCAACAAGCTTTTCAAGCACACCCAGATGCAGGAAAACTTCAGCATGATCCTGCTGGCGGTAGTGCACAACCAGCCCAAGGAAATGGGGCTGATCCAGGCCATCCAGCACTTTATCGATCATCGCGTCGATGTCGTGCGGCGTCGTACCGCGTATCTGCTCCAGAAAGCTAAAGACCGCGAGCACATTTTGGAAGGCTACCTGACCGCGCTCGATCATCTGGACAATGTGATCGCCATCATTCGCGGCAGTGCCAATCGCGCCGATGCCCGCGAGAACTTGGTGATGTACTTCGGCGGCAAGAAAATCGAAATCAATACATCCGGTCGTGCGCCGAAGCTTGATCCGGAGAAGCCGTTCACATCAATTCAGGCCGATGCAATCCTCGAACTGCAACTGCACCGGTTGACGCGGCTCTCGATTGATGAAATCAACAAAGAGCTGGGCACCACCCGCGAAAACATCGCCGAGTACGAGTCGATTCTGGGTTCTGAGAAAAAGCTGCGGAAAGTGATCGTCACCGAGCTGGAAGAAATCAAGAAGCTTTACGGGGACGAACGTCGCACCGTGATCGAAGACGAGGCCGCCGAAATCCAACTGGAAGATCTGATCGCCGACGAGCAGGTCGCAGTTACGGTCAGCCACGGCGGATATCTGAAGCGCACGCCGATTTCCACTTATCGCCAACAGCGCCGCGGAGGCCAGGGCCGTACCGGCATGAAAACGCGCGACGAGGATTTCGTCGAGCATCTGTTCATTGCTTCGACGCACGCGTACATTCTCATATTCACCAACACCGGGCGCGTTTACTGGCTCAAGGTGTATGAGATTCCCGACGTCGGTGCCGCCGGCAAAGGGAAGCACGTTTCCAATCTGGTTGCGCTGCAACCGGGCGAGACGGTGCGCAATATGCTCGCGGTACGCAACCTGGAAGAAGAAGGCCGGTACGTTTTCTTCGCCACCCGCAACGGCACGGTGAAGAAGACGCCGCTGAAAGACTTCTGCAATGTGATGTCGCGCGGCATTATCGCCATCGGGATCGATAAGGGCGACGAACTGGTTGGCACCACGCTTACCGACGGCAATCAGATCATCTTCCTGGCGTCGCACGATGGCCAGGCGATTCGCTTCGACGAAGATAATGTGCGGGACATGGGCCGTCCGGCCTACGGTGTTCGCGGCATGAAGCTCGACGAGAAAGACTACATTGTCGGCATGGCGACCACGCCGAAAGACCCAAAGAAAGCCGAGGCCGAACTTGAAAAGGCCAAAGCCGAAGCCGGAGTGCCGGAAGCGACCGCGACCGACGCGACGATTCCGATCAAAGGCTCGCTCATTCTCTCGATAACTGAAAACGGCTACGGCAAGCGCACCCCTGCGGACGAATATCGCCTGCAGGGTCGCGGCGGCTCCGGCGTGATCAACGTCAAGACGACCGAGCGCAACGGCAGGGTCGTTGGCATCGCGCAGGTGACAGAGAAATCTGAACTCATGCTGATCAGCCAGTACGGCAAAATCATCCGCATGGACTCAGGCACCATTCGCGAATCCGGGCGCAGCGCACAAGGCGTCCGACTGTTACATATGGAAGCGGGCGACCGCGTGGCGGCGGCGGTAGTCATTCCGCCGGATGAGGAGCCGAACGGGTTGCTACAGTAACCCTGATCATTTACGGAAACGGGTGCCCCACCCTTGTCGAGCAGGTTGCGACAGGGTGGGGCCTTTGACTTTCTGGACAGCGCACAGGTGAAAACCTTTTTCTTGTTTGCATTTTATGCCTGCAACGCCTACAAAAATTGCATGCAATACACCATACGCAATGTGCCGGACCATCTCGACGCTGCCTTGCGCCGGGCCGCCCGCGAGAAGGGCAAGAGTCTGAACGATGTGGCGATTGAGACCCTAGCCCGGGGCGCTGGCCTCAGCGATCAGCGATGCCGCCAGCGCGATCTCGGTGATGTCGCCAAGATGTGGCGGAAGGACCCTGCATTTGACGACGCTATAGCGGCGCAGCATACCATCGACTCGGAATTGTGGAAGTGAGAATTGCGCTCGACACGAACCGCTACACCGATCTATGCCGAGGCAATACATTAGTCGTCGAAATAGTCGAACTGGCCGACGAAGTCTGGCTGCCTTTCATTGTTGTTGGAGAGTTGCGCGCCGGATTCGCAGTCGGCAGCCAGGGACCGCATAACGAAGCCAGCCTGCGCCGCTTTCTTTTGAAGCCTGGCGTTGGCGTGCTCTATGCCGACGAGCAAACCAGTCATCATTACGCGGCCATTTACCGTCAGCTGCGTAAGCAAGGCACTCCCATTCCCATTAACGACATGTGGATTGCGGCATTGGTTCTGCAGCATTCGTTTAGCCTGTGCGACCGCGATGTCCACTTCGACACGCTCCCGCAACTCACGCGGGTGTAGCAAGACTAGGGCGCTGGAACACTGCGCCCTTGAGTTTTCGTCCCTCAGATCACTTCACCTCGACTTTGAATCTCATCCAGGGATGCAGGCAGCATTGAAAATAATGCGTTCCCTTGGATAATCCCGTGACGAGCGACGTGCTGCCCTGAAGGATTCGCGTTTTGGCCACGGCGACGTCCGAAAATCCGGCGGCGCATTCCGGAACCGATGCCTCACCGCTATTAAGTCCGGGGATGAATCCGCCCCCGAACTGCTTTACTTCCGTAAAAGTATGCGGTTCGCCGCCCTGATCGACGACCGAAAGATTGGTGCCTTTTCTGATGGTGAGGGTGTCGGGTTCGAAGTCCCAGTTCGGATCTGGGGTTCCGGCAGCGGCTTTGGCGAAAAGATCCTGAAATGTGGTTGCGTAGCCCAGCGGGGCAAGTGCAACATTCTTGCAGAAGTCGGGGCCGATAGCGGCATTGAAGGTTGTTGGATCACATTCGTCGAGGGCGACGACCTGCGCGACGTTGGCTGGACTATCGGGTTGAATCGCGCCCGCAAACACCAGGCAGCAGATTACAAGTCCGACTTTCATCATGGTTTGCTTCATTGCGGGTCTCCTTGTTTCGTTTACGGTCAGTTGCATCCCCGAGAGGATTTGAATCAAGGCGCATGCTCGTTGATTGCGCTTCTACGCTCAATAGTGGTGACCTGTTGAGCGTCTTAATTTTTCCTGTCGGTGGCTAAGATGGCGAAAACAAAGGTTTTCCGCTTTGCCGGCAATTGGATGTAGAATTGCACGCGCCAGCATAGGGAGCAACTGTGTCAGCCCAACCCGTTGGAGTTCAGCAAGTCGTCAAGTTTGGCGGGGATTTCGAGCTTAATCTCCGCAGCTATGAACTGCGCCGTGCCGGTCAGGCTCTGAAGCTGGAACCCACTCCTTTCGGAATTCTCGCCTTACTCATCGAACAGCGCGGTGGCCTCGTTTCCCGTCAGCAGATCGTCGAACGGGTTTGGGGCAAGGGAGTTTTTCTCGATACTGACAACAGCATCAATGGCGCCATCCGCAAGATCAGGCAGGCGCTGGACGACGACCCCGAGAATCCACGATTTATCCAGACCGTTACCGGCAAGGGTTATCGTTTCATCGCACCGATAGTAGAAGACGGCGAACTGGGAAGGCTGCAGGTCGTTGAGCCATCGCGTCTCGACGAATCAAGTTTCACGGCTCACCGTTTATCAACCCCGATACGCAGAATCGCATTGCTCAGCCTGGTGCTGCTGCTCGCCGTGGGGCTTGCCCTGTGGCTGGTCCCGAAACTTGCGCGACGCGCGCAAGCGACATCGCCGATACATTCGATTGCCGTGCTGCCGCTCGAAAATCTGTCCGGCGATCCCTCGCAGGATTACTTTGCCGATGCGATGACCGACGAATTGATCACTAATCTGGCCAAGATCAGCGCACTGCGGGTCACGTCTCGCACTACCGTTACTCTTTATAAGGACACTCGCAAGAGTCTTCCCGAAATTGCGCGCGAATTGAATGTGGATGGAATTGTGGAAGGCTCAGTGGTGCGCTCCGGGCAGCGGGTACGTGTGACTGCACAATTGATTCGCGCATCGGCGGACCAGCATCTTTGGGCGGAAACCTATGAGCGCGATATTGGCGATGCTCTCAGGCTGCAAAGTGAAGTCGCCGGGGCAATTGCCCAGCAAGTCCGTGCGCAATTGACTTCCGACCAGCAGGCGCAGCTCCGTTCAGCGCCCCCCGTGAATCCCGACGCTTACGACGCCTATCTGAAAGGAAGCTACTATCTATATAACTCGCCGATCACAATGCCGGGGCCGCTGAGCCAGGCTAAAGCATATTTTGAAGGAGCCATTCGAAGAGATCCCAACTTCTCGCGCGCCTACTCCGGCTTGGCAAATACGTATATCTATCTTTCACTTTTTGGACAGACGCAGATATCGGCTGCAGAAAGCTATCGATATGCCAAAGAAGCTGATCGCAAAGCGCTGCAGCTAGATCCCAATAACGGCGAAGCTTACGACGTGCTTGGCGTATTGAACTGGCGTGCAGATTTTGACTGGGATGCTGCTGATCGAGCGTTCAGCCGCTCTCTTGAGCTTTCCCCGAGCTATAGTTGCGCCCACGAAGACCGCGCAATGTTTCTCGCCTTCAGGGGACGGTCAGCCGAGGCAATGGCCGAGGTTGAGAAAAGTAAGCAAGTCGATCCCTCTGCCACTTGGCTTGAATCGGTCGTCTATTTCCAGCTGCGCGACTGGCCGCACCTGGTCGAAAGCGGACTGCGAGAGGTCGCGTTGAATTCGAATGATTGGCCGGCTCATGCTCGTCTTGGCGCCGGTTTTGAGGGTACGGGCAAACTGCCGGAGGCTATCGCTGAGTACCAGAAAGCGAGTGACTCATCAAATGGCAATTTCGATGCAATCGCTTCTTTAGGGCATGCCTATGCAGCGATTGGAAACAGGGCTCAGGCAGAAGCGATTCTTCACAGCTTAGAGCAGAAAGCAAAAGACGGTCGGGCGTCGCCGTATCTCGCAGCAACCGTTTACGCCGGACTCGGCGATAAGGACAAGGCTCTCCAACTCATTGAGCAAGCCTACCGCGAGAAGTCTCTCGATGTTGGCTGGATCCTGAAGCCGGACCTGCGGACTGACAATCTCCGCTCCGACCCTCGCTTCCAGGACCTGTTGCACCGTACGGGACTAAGCCAGTAGGGGCACCATCTCCGGCGCGCGTTGCTGCCTTGGTTCGGCGAGCGACTGATCGTCGCAGATCTCGAGTAATGAATCCATTCCCGTCAGGCGCAACACCGTTAGCACTGGTTCCGTCGGGTTCATCAGCTTGAGATATATTCCGGCCGCCTGTAGCGAAACCAAGGCGCCGATTCCGGCGGCATCAATCGCGCTTACTCCTCCCAAATCGAGGATGACGTCCTCTCCGTAGTGACGGATGGCAGCACACAAGAGCGCAGACTCCTCGCCACGCACAATTCGACCCTGGCAACGCAGGACCACGAAATCAGCTAAGTCATGAACGGTTAAGGTCAGCACGATGAATCCTCCTCAATGTCAGGCAGGGTTGCGGGCGGCCAGATCCGCGCCAACCATAATAGGCGAAATAAAAGCGAATATCAATTGAATTACTTTGCCCTCATTATCATCTGTATCGAATAGCTGGAGCATGGCTCTTTCGGTTTGCAACCCTGCGCTGAACGATTCAAAAGCCCTCACATATAAAGACGATCCAGGGGCTGAAATATTGTAGAAATTTTCAGTACCCGAGCAGGCACTCTGAAGCGAGGCGGAGATTAGCTCGGGAAGGGAGGCATCAGCACGCTAGTGTGCCAATGCGGGGCTTGGGCGTTTACTGGCAGGAGGGAATGTTGGCTGGGCGGGCGGATACTTCATCACACCGTGCACCATCGGGGTATGCAGTGAATAAGACGCATCTTCACAATGTCTGCAGAAAGGCGACCAAGTCTGCTTTCTGCTGCTGGGTCAGGCTCAGATTAAATCTCTGGTTGTAGAACTCGACGGCATCGTTCAGAGTCGCAGCTCCGCCGTTGTGAAAATAGGGGGCGCGAGCGGCCAGCGCGCGCAGCACCGGCCCTTTTAACTTTCCAATATCGGCACACTTGCCGCTGATCATGGCGCGGCCAACGTCAGTCACTTGCACCGTTGCTCCCGTGGCTATGCATTGCACGGTATAGACCGGCAACCCGGAAATATCGAGCGCCGACATTGCGGGATAGGCAGTGGTCCCGATTGCGAGCGGCACGGAGAAGGAGTGATCGCCGGCATTGGGTGAATCGTGACACGTGGTGCAGGTTCCCATGATCACCGGTTGACTGAGGGCATCGTTCAGGCCGCCAACGCCGGTGATGGGTATAGGCATGTTGTTGAAGAGATCTTCGCCGCGGGCAATGGACTGCCGATAGGGTGATCCATTCAAGTTAGCCCATGCATCGTAGTCACTGAAGACATGCGAGCTAAAAGTGTCTCCGCTTGGATCGGCCCCCAGCGAGTCATTGATTCCGACATAAAAATTCTGCTGAGCAAGATTTTCCGGACCGCCGGTTGCGCCACGAGCATTCAAGTCGCCGGCGTGCTGGTCGTTGGCTTGCGCGGTGTAGAGTGCGGTTTCGAAAGCGACGATCTGTGACAACTGCTGCGGAGTTGGAGCGGCGGTTCCCTGCGCGTGACCGAGTGTCGCATCGGTGGCCTGGTTGGCCAGGCTTTGCACAAGGTCAATGGATTTCTTAGGAATCGCGCCGAAGACGGTTTCCCGGCCGTCCCACATGATTGTGCTGAGAAATCCAAGATTGGTCGCCGGCAAGGGGCGCCGGTAAAGAGCAGGGGTGGCGGCAGTAGTCTCGGCGCAGTTGTAAGGGTCCTGGATATTGATAATTTGGAATTCAGCATTCGCTGGAACCGCCATCGAAATGCGAATCAAGCCTTTGGTCAGCAATTGGCTGTAGGCCTGGCGGCGAGCACTGATGGTGGAAACATCTGCGCTCGGGCAGTTCGAACCGTCGTTAGTACGAAAAATCGGGTCCGTACCCTGAGTAGCCTTGAACCTGGCTTGTACGTCAGCCGGAGTGATTGTCCAAGCCGAGCTTGAAATGTGGCACGTGCCACAGCTCCGGCCATTGGTCCCCAGATTTTGAAAGAAGGGGTTATTGATATCAATGCCGCCAGCGGCGCTGTAAGTGCTCAAAACGCCGGTGGGATCAGAAGTTTTCAGCGGATTGGGGAGGAGTTTGCCGCCGAACAATGAAATCGAACCGAAGAATACAAGGGCAATGCAAAGCGCGCTCGTGAGCAGCGGGCGGGGATAGGACATGATACCTCCAGGGATTTCCAGTGCCGGTTTTCATGGACCCCTGGGGATGAGTCCTCGGCATTCTACTAGGGATATCGAAAACCAGGAGGAAAAGACGACAGCGGTCTAGAGAATTTATCGTCCGCGATCAGGTGCTCGTGTGCGCGTAAGGTAGAGGATCAGTCGGACGATAGCCCAGCGGCGCGTTGCTTAGCATCGGCCACAAGAGCTAGAAACCGGGGATCGCGGCGGAGTGACTTGAAGTCAGGCTCCTTCTCAATCTTCAAGTCAATACGAGGGTGCAGTCCATGGTCAATGGCCTGTCCTAGGAGGGAAAGAGCTTCGTCTGACCGGTCGTGCCGCGCCAGGATTTCTGCCAAATTATAGGCCGTAAGTGCTGTCTCCGGCTGGTTCGGCCCCAGGACGCGTGTTTCGAGATCGAGGGCTTGTCGAAGCTCCTTTTCGGCTTCGTCGTCTCTGCCCATATCCATATTCATTGCGGCCAGATTAATCATGCAACTGATGGAGCTAAGATTCTCGCGTCCGGTCACACGTATCTGAATCGCGAGCGTCTCCTCTTCCAGTTTTGCCGCTTCGGGGAGTTTACCCGAGCGAGCCAGCGCGACAGCCAGGTTGTCCATTGAAGACAGAGTGCCCTGCGCTTCCGGCCCTAGAAGATGTTTCTTTTTCTCTAGCACTTCACGATCTAGCGTTTCGCCTTTTGTGTTCTTGCCCTGCTCAATCAGGATGTCCGCGAGATTGCCCATGCTATTCAGGGTCTCGATGTTCTCGGGACCGAGCACGCGCCCCTGGACATCGATGACTTTCCGCTCAAGGGCTTCGGCATCCGCAAGATGGCCCTGCTGGAACATTGACCAAGCCAGGTCCCGCATCGCGACCATGGTTTCAGGGCTTTCCGGTCCGGTGGCAGAAGTGCCAGCACGGATACTTTGCTCAAAAAGGGTCTGTGCACGATGCAGCAGCCCCAGACTCGAGTAAGCTTTGCCCATGACGTGCATCATCTGGGCCTGAAGGTCTGGATCTTTGGCCAGGCTGGTACTAATGTCCTTCGACGCTTTATCCAGAACCTCGCGGGCGGTTACCGCATTGCCGACTCTCTCGCTGGGATCGGAAACTTTGAATATTCCGATGGTGAAATCCGCGATTCGTTGAGCGCGGTCCCGTTCACGTAGCGCCGCATCACGCTGCAACCGGGCGGTACGGGTTTGGATCAGCGTTCCCGTGACTCCGGCGGCAACGGCGAAGAATGCAAACACAGAGAGCACAACTGCAACACGATTGCGGCGGATGAACTTGCGCGCGCGATATGCAAATGTGTCTGGCCGTGCGCTAATGGGCTCATGCGCGAGATAACGCTGAAGATCATCGGCTAAGGCCAGAGTTGAGGTATAGCGTTCGTGCGGGACTTTCTTAAGGGCCTTCGCAACGATCGTGTCGAGATCACCGCGTAATTGGCGGCGTAGCTTATCAGACGTAGCAGAACGGTCTCGCGCGACGGCCTCAACACAGGATGCAACTGCATTGGAGGCGCGAAGTGGCTCGGTTTCGGTGATCGCCTTGACCAACTCCGCGGCTGAGCGGGTCGAAGCGCCGGCGGGATGCTGCCCCGTGAGCAGTATGTACAACACAATCCCGAGCGCATAGACGTCAGTGGCGGTTGTGATCGCACCGCCGGTGATCTGCTCGGGCGCGGCGAATTGCGGCGTGATGGCGCCACCGCCTTCAATGGTAAGCAATGTGGCGTCCGCCGAGCCGGTTTCATCCCCGAGAAGTTTGGCGATCCCGAAGTCAAGCAGCTTTACCTGGCCGTCGTTTCTCACCAGAATGTTCGCCGGCTTAAGGTCGCGGTGAACGACGAGGCTGGCGTGAGCCTGGGCTACAGCGCTGAGAACGTCGAGGAAGATTCGGATGCGTAGTTCAATATCGAGGTGATGATTGTCGCAATAGTGGTCTATGTGTTTGCCTTCGACGTGCTCCAGGACAAGATACGGCTCTCCATTGAGCGTGACGCCCGCATCCATCAGTTCGGCAATGTGGGGGTGAGAAAGTTGGCCGAGAATCTTGCCTTCGCGCTTGAAGCGGTCGGCTCCCCCGTGGGAGGCAACGGAGAAACGCAGGAACTTGATTGCCACCCGACGTTCAAAGCGGCCATCGCTGCGCTCGGCCAGCCAAACCGTTCCCATGCCGCCTTGTCCGAGAAGAGAAATGAGAGTGTAAGGGCCGATGATCTGTCCCGCGGTAGACGCACTAATTGGAAGAGGGGGTTGCTGTTCGAGAAAATTTTCCTGGGCGGCTGCGAGATGGTGTTCCAACAGTTTCTGCATGAGGCCGGCCAAGTCAGGCCTTTCCGCACTGAATGACTGCAACCAAGCGTGACGGTCTTCCGGAGACAACGAGAGCGCGTGATCCAGATAAGGACTGACTTCCTGCCATTGTTCGGGGCTGATTGCGGCCACTGTCTCAGGCCTCCAGATCCATAGATAGTTTGTGATGAAGGTAGATGCGGGCCTTCTCCCATTGACGCTGGGCGGTACGCTCGGAGATATTCTTCAGGGCCCCGATTTCCGCAAAAGTGAATCCGCAGAAGAATTTCAAATCCACAATTTGCGCCAGCCCGGCATCGGCCCGAGCTAATTCGTCCAGAGCTTCGCCGATGCGCGATAGTGCGCGATCGTCCACGACTTCGTCCGCTGCGTCGCTTATGGATGAGGTGATCAGAAACTGTCCACCGCGTTTCTGCGCGCTGCGACTGCGTGCATGATCAATGATCAGTCCCCGCATGACTCGAGAGGCATATCCCATGAATCGGGCTTGATCTGGGAACAATGCGCCGTCTTTGCCAGCCATTTCCAAATAAGCCTGATGCAGCAGAGTGGTGGCGCCCAGACTGACGGGAACTCCCCGGCGCGCGAGTTCGCGCTTCGCGATTCTGTGCAGTTCGGAATAGAGTGCGCTGAACAGGGCGTTCGCAGCAGGCTGATCTCCGTGTTCGGCAGCCTCAAGTAATGAAACGAGTGTGGGTTCCAAAATAAAATCCCAAATGTTAGTCCGAAAGGGCAAAGCCCATCGGCCGTGCCCCTATTCTAGAGAGGGTAGTCAAGTCTCACGGACAATGGCCCTCCGGCCCTTAGCACGAGGGTGGTCGGATATTCTCGATATGAGCACTGTTATGGGGCGCGGTGCGCTTCGCTCCTGGCTGCATCCGATAACCGTAGTGCCGTGTTGACTAATCCGATGTGGGAAAAGGCCTGGGGAAAATTTCCCACCAGGCGCTTAGCGGAGAGGTCGTACTCTTCGGATAGGAGGCCGACATCGTTCTGCAACGCGAGCAGTTCTTCCATCAGCTTCTGTGCGTCCGCGTGGCGTCCCATCAAGGCATAGGTTTCGGCCAACCAGAAAGTACATGCCAGGAACACCCCTTCGCCGGGCGGCAGGCCGTCGTTGACCTCGTGGGTGTTGTAGCGCAGGACGAAACCGTTGCGCTTGAGGTTCTTCTCAATAGCTTGAACGGTGCCGACAAACCTCGGATCGGAAGGCGGAAGAAATCCCATGGTGCCGATCATTAAAAGGTTGGCATCCAGACAGCTAGAACCGTATGCCTGCACGAAGGTGCCGAGTTCGGGATTATACCCATTGCGGCAGACGTCCTCGCGAATCTGCTGGCGTAGCGCTCGCCAGTGGTCCACTGGGCCGTCCAGGTGGAAACGCTCACAGCTCTTGATGGCGCGGTCGAAGGCGACCCACGCCATTACTTTGGAGTGGGTGAAGTGCTGGCGCGGCCCGCGCACTTCCCAAATTCCTTCGTCGGGTTGCTGCCAGATTTTTTCGAGATGACCGAGCAGGGTCCATCCCAATGCCGTTCCGGGTTCGTTACGCGGCAAGTTGCCCTCGCGCGCATGATGAAGGGCGCTGGCGATCTCGCCGTAGATATCCAGTTGGAGTTGATCGGCGGCAGCGTTACCGACGCGGACCGGCTTGGCTCCTTCGTACCCGGGCAACCAACTCACTTCCCATTCGGTCAACTGGCGCTCACCAGAGAGTCCATACATAATCTGGACCTGGTCTGGACTGCCGGCAACGGCGCGCAGCAGCCAGTCTTGCCATTCCGCGGCTTCGTTGTAGAATCCGCAATCCATGAGAATGAGAAGGGTGAGTGCGGCATCGCGAATCCAGCAATAGCGATAGTCCCAGTTTCGTTTTCCGCCGAGATTCTCCGGCAACGAGGTCGTGGGTGCAGCCACGATCCCGCCTGTAGGACGATAAGTGAGCGCCTTGAGGGTTATCAACGAGCGCTTAACGGCGTCGCTCCAGGAGCCGACATAGGTGCAGTGGCTGATCCACTCTCGCCAGAATTCCTCAGTCTCCTGCAAGGCTGCTTCGGGATCGACCGGCTTGGGCAGCGATTTATGCGACGCCCGATAACTCAGCACAAAGGGGATACTCTGCCCTTCGCTCACGGTGAATTCAGACAAGGTCTTGAAATCTTTTCCGGTCAGTTGTGCCGGGGTGCGCAGAATGACCATGTTTGGACCAGCAATGGCGCGCAGCGACCCGTCGTCTATGCTCGTGACCCAGGGCACCGACCGGCCGTAGTCGAATCGCAGCACGAGTTCCATCTGCATACGAACCTGGCCACGGCGACCGTACACAAGACGCACCAGGTGTGAGTGCTTCTTGCGTATGGGCATGAAGTCAACGATGGTGACCGCACCTTCGTCGGTTTCAAAGTCAGTTTCGAGAATGAGCGTGTCTTGGCGATATCGGCGAGTGATGCGCTTCTCTTTGGCGACGGGCGCAATCTTCCAGCGGCCGTGTTCCGGTTCGCCAAGCAGTGCTGCAAAGCAGGCGCCAGAGTCGAAACGAGGCCAGCACAGCCAATCAATGGATCCATCGCGTCCCACCAGGGCAGCGGTTTCGCAGTCGCCGATAAGAGCGTAGTCTTCGATTCGACAAGGCATAATTAAAAACGGTCGTCCGATGATTGTTTCAGGAAACCACCGGCGCTGGTTCGCTTCGGAGACGAACCCAGTCTGATGCCGGCAATCCGAATTTGGATTTCTGCGAAGAGCGAGATCTGGACCCTTATGCACCCGAATCAAGGCGCGCCTCGCAAAACCTGGCTGAGTAGGTTACGCTAACAGGCTTCACGGCATGAGTCATTAATTTCGACCTTTTCGAAATCGAGTAAATTCACAATCGAGTCAAACGACGAATGGAAAACGCTTCTACTGCTTCTGCTCCCCGCCTGAAACGTTCACTCAAGCTGAGTGATTTGATTCTGTACGGCATTATCGTCATTCAGCCGGTCGCGCCGATGTCGGTGTTCGGAGTCCTCAGCGATCGCGGCCGCGGTCATGTGGTGACCACGTTGCTGATTGCCATGGTGGCCATGCTGTTTACGGCGTTCAGCTACGGACGCATGGCACGTGCTTATCCCAGCGCTGGTTCCGCGTTTACGTATGTTGGCCAGGAAATCAACCCCGCCGTTGGCTACATTACCGGCTGGAGCATGGTTATGGATTACATGCTCAATCCGATGATCTGCATTATCTGGTGCAGCCAGCAGGCCCATGTTTTTGCGCCGGGTGTGCCGTATGCGATATGGGCAGTTTTCTTTGGAGCGGTGTTCACCGGCTTGAATATTCAGGGGATCAAAACTTCGGCGCGCGTGAACACCGTGCTGGCTGCGGGGATGGGAGCAGTCGTGGCGATTTTTTTTATGGCCGCCGCGCGCTACATCTTGGGGAATCCGCACGACGGCGCAGCGTTCTTCACACGGCCCTTTTATGATCCGCAGATGTGGAACATGAAAGCAGTATTGGGCGCGACCTCAATTGCGGTGCTGAGCTACATCGGATTCGATGGCATTTCTACTCTTTCCGAGGAGGCCGAAAACCCGCGGCGTAACATTCTTCTGGCCACCGTCCTCACCTGCTTTGTTATCGGAATTCTCTCGGCTTTCGAAGTCTATGCGGCACAGCTCATATGGCCGGCCACGCAACCGTTCCCGAACTCGGATACTGCTTTCACTTACGTCGCCGGGCGCGCTTGGGCGCCGCTGTTTGCAATCGTTGGATTCACATTGCTGGTGGCGAATTTTGGGTCAGGGATGGGAGCGCAAATCGGAGCGGCCCGACTACTCTATGGCATGGGACGCAGCAAAGCGCTGCCGCAATCATTCTTCGGAGTGGTCGATGCCAAGCGCCACGTGCCGCGCAACAACGTAATCTTCGTCGGACTGATCGCGCTCGCCGGAGCTTTCATAATTAGTTATGGACTGGGCGCTGAAATGCTGAACTTTGGCGCTCTCATCGCTTTCATGGGCGTGAACCTTGCGGCTTTTGTTCGTTATCACGTGCGCGAAGGCGGACACAGCGCAGTTCCGCCTATGGTGATAACCGGTCTTGTGATTGCCCTCGTGCTGTTACCAATTCAAAGTGTGGCATTGCTCGTCGCGGCGGGGCTGGGGCTGGCAGTCCTGGCGGTGTGGACGCCACCGCTTGCGGGCTTCGCAATCTGCTTCTTCCTCTGGAAGAACTTGAGTTGGAAAGCATGGATTGTCGGCGGAATCTGGATGATCGTGGGAATCGCGTTCGGCGCGATCAAGACGCGCGGCTTCCGCGGAAACCTGATCAACTTCGAGTTGCCAGAAGAGTCCTAGTTAATGCTCAACGCTGCTTCTAGGCTGAGCGTGGCAGGCGGCGGCTCCAGGCACGCAAGTCACGCTTGATCGCGCGGGTGCTCTTTATCGCCAGGGCGATTCCTAAACCAGCAGCGGCCACCATTCCCAATCCTGCCAAGGCTATCCCTCCCGCGACAAGTTTGACGCGATGCAAATCAGCCCAGGTCTCCAGACTGTGCACATGTGCGCGGCTGTCGAATGCGCCGTGCGCCCCATGGTCTCCAGGAACGGTCTCCCACAAATTGTTGGGGCGATTCGGATCTTCTGGTTCATGTGCCTGCTGCGAGTTGTAGCCGGTACGGCCAAGATAATGATCGAGCAGGCCGGGTGCAATCTTGTTTCCCGCGATGGCTTCGACGGTCGGCAATCCAACGTAGATTTCGCGGCGGCGATGATGCGCCGCCCAATACACCGCGCGAGCCCCGACCTCGGGCTGATAAATCGGAGGCACCGGCTGCGCCCTGCGCTTCAAACGGCTTTTAACCCAGCCGAACTGGGGAGTGTTCAGGGCCGGCATGTTGACCATAGTGACATGTATGTCGCTGCGGTCGTGGATCAGTTCGCAGCGAAGCGAATCGGTAAAGCCCGCGATGGCGTGTTTAGCTCCACAATATGCCGATTGCAGCGGAATGCTTCTATACGCCAGCGCCGAACCCACTTGCACGATCGTTCCGCGGTCACGCACCAGCATCCGTCTCAGGGCTGCGAGGGTTCCGTTGACCACCCCGAGATAAGTCACCTCGGTGACGCGCTTGTAGTCTTCAGGGGTCATTTCCTTCACCGGAGAGAAGACCGACGTCATGGCGTTATTAATCCAGATATCAATCGGGCCAAAATGTTCTTCGACTTTTGCGGCCGCTTGCTCAACTGCGGCGCTATCGGCGACGTCGGCCTGAAGAATAAGAGCGCGGCCACCCGCGGATTCAATTTCCGCCTTTGCGGCATTAAGTCCATCCAGACCACGGGCCAGTAATCCGACATTTGTCTTGTGCCGGCCAAATTCGCGCGCGATTGCGCGGCCCAGACCAGCAGAGGCTCCAGTCACTACCACTGTCTCAGTTTGCACGATGCTCCGGCGGCACTCCGAAGAATTACGGTCGCCTTCGGTGGCGCTGTATTTAAAGATGCCAGGCATCGCCATGCCGTACACCTGGGCGAACTATTTTCTGTTCACGGCTGGGCCGGGCAGGCAGATTCGTACCTACTCGGTATTCCATCCTTTCACCTCGACATACGGGCTAGCGGCGCCCAAATCACTCACGCGATAACTGGCGGTGATTTCACGTTTCTCTCCAGGCAGGAGTGATACGTAATTGTCCTGCCAGAGTACAGGCAAGATTTCCTCGCCGGCTTTGCCTTTGTCCACCTTAAGCCGCACAAAGAACGCCAGGTTTTTCGAAGGGTTCTCCAAGGTCACGTGAGTGATTTGGCTTTCACCCTCTCTCTCTGTTTGTGTCGAAACCCTAAGCCTAACTTTCGGCAGTTGCGACAGCCCGGTGAAGTCAGCATAAGAAAGCGTTGGCGTGGTGTACCAGGTTGATTTCATCCAATCGATGGTTTCGGGCTTGGTCGAGAGCCAATAGAAATTTTCTCCGACCAGTTTCCCGCCTGAGTCTGAAATACGCAGCGCGACAAAATACGTTGGACTCAGACCGTCAATATCGGGCAAGGTCAGAGCCTTGACGACACCATCAGCGGGCACGTCGATTGTGTTTTCGTTGGAGAACTTCTCGGTCATATCCAGATTTAGAACCTTCGTGACCAGGCGCAGACCCTTGGCATCTTGATACCGGCTATTCACGACAGAGATCGATCGGTCGTCGTATCCGTAAATCGGATCCAGTGATTGCAGCGCAGTCTTCGCGCCAAAGTATCCGCCGCCGGGGCGCAGGTAATAGTCGTAAAGATGCCAGATCATTGAGGGCCAGCCGTTGTTGAGCATCCACTGAATTACACCGCCAGATGTGTATTTGTTGCGGCTGTAGGCTTCGAACATGGCGCGAATGCCTTCGTACGCCTGAAGTTGTGACTTGGTCGTGTAATCTTCAAGCCCAGTCGCCGGTCCGTAGCGGGCGTTCAGTGCGTCGGTGAAGACATGAAGGTCTTTGAATTCGCCACCGCCGGCGTGGAAGTTCCACCAGTCGTCGATGGGCCACTGATGTTCTTTGGGCAACATCTTCTTTATGCTCTCGAGGGGTGGCACCGCCGGGCCGGGACTGGTTTCGGTATTGAATCCGTAGCCGCCGCCACATCCACCTTGATTGCAGTTTTGCGGATGGTTTGCGCCTAGCGAGTCTTGCTCCCAATAGGACGGAGCCACGTATTCATATGGTCCACTCATCTTGACGCCGCTATCGCCGCTGACCGTTGTCGGCTTTCCAGTGGCCGACGAGATCACCGGGTTCGGCCATAGGAGTTCTTTCTCTACCCGCAAGTAGGTTTGCTCGACGTCCGCGGGGGGAGGATTGTCGCTGCCGTTAAGCCAGCCGAGCAAACTTGGGTGGCTGCGGAGACGATAAATCTGGTCGCGCAAGGATTGTTCGGCGATTTTGTGATCTTCCGGTTTCCAATCCTGCCAGTGCTCCCAGAAATCGCAGCAACACCATCCCGCGAGCACGAGAATTCCGCGTTCATCGGCGAGGTCGAAAAATTCTTTGTTCTCGAGCTTTCCTTCCAGGCGGATGGTATTCAGCCCCATGTCCTGTACATATGCGAATTCTTCGTGAAGGCGCTGCGAGTCTTCCCGGAGCATCATGTCCGGTCCCCAGCCGCCGCCGCGAATCAGAATGTTTTTTCCGTTAATGGCGAAAACGCGCTTGCCATTCTCGTTCAGCTTGGATGTGATTTCGCGAATGCCGAATTTCGTTTCGGCGGTGTCGGATGTTTTGCCGCCGACTTCAAAGGTCAACTTGAGCGGGTAGAGGTTCGGCTCGCCCATCTGAACAGGCCACCACAGGCGGGGATGATCGGGGTTGAGTTGCTCGACCTGAGCAGGGTCGAAGCTCACATCTTTCTGTTCATGAGGTGCGAGTTCAACGTCCTGCGAGAATTCGGTTTTCTCGATCTGCCCCTTCAGCGTACCTTTCACGGCTTCGCCTGAAGAATTTTTCAACAACGCCGTCACAGTTAGATGGGCTTGGTCGTCGGAATCGACCCTTGAAATGACAGTTGGGTAGCGCACCGCAACCGGCCCGCTGGTGCGGATCTCGACATCGCGGAACAAGCCCATGTTCTTGTCGGGAGGCGAGGGATACCAATCAACGAATGTGATCGCCAGATCTCTTTCAGTGGGGGAGAACACTTCGACGGCGAGCACGTTGGTTTTGCCGGGCAAAGCAACGTCGCTAATATTGAATTCATAGGTGCGCCAGGCTCCCGCCACGTCGTCGTAACCCGCGATCTGTTTTCCATTTAGAAAAATATTGGCGCGATAATTAATTCCCGCGAAATCCAGCCAGATGGTTTTGCCCTTGTAGCTTTCGGGAAGGACGAACGTTTTGCGATACCACCAGGGCACTATGAAAGGACTGTCCTGGCGCATGGGTAGGTCCGAAAAATTGCTCCCGATGGGATAGTTCATCCCGGGGAAGGTGCGCAGATTCATCCCGAACATCGGATCGGGATAGACCCTGCGTTTAACCAGAGCGGCGACCACAGTCGTGGGAACCGAGACCGCGTACCATCCGGTCGTCGTAAACCGGGGGGTCGATATGACTTCGCCTTTCTTCTCGACCTTGCAGGAGGATTGCAAGGTCCAGCCATCTTTCAACTGGAGAACGCTTGCCGGTTCCGCATGTTGGAGCTTCGCCTTGGCCTGAGCTGTGCTCGAGATCGTGAAGCTCGTAATCGGAAAGAAGAATGACAAGATCAAAACTGCTGTGCGGTTGCGCATCAAGCGTCCTTTAGATAAGAGTGGTCGGATTGACGATCGCCTGCTGTTCAAAGAACCGACCAGATTTCATATCACGATTACGCGGCGGGTGCCACTCGCGAGTGACGCAGGGGTGGTGTCTGATTGGGGTAGTTACGAATATTTCTCAGGAAGGTTGGTGAGCGCGGTAGGAATCGAACCTACAACCTGCTGATTAACAGTAGATTCTCTGCATTCGGCTGCAGGCGTGCAAAGGCAACCACAACAGCAACTTAACACGAAGGCGCCCGCACGGACCGAAGTCAAGATCTGGCCGCCGCGGTTTGTGCGACGGGTTGATTTAAGACATCGCCTGCTCACTCTCACACTCAAAACGCAGCTTCCGAGTGACACCGGTTTACTACTCTGAATAGCCTTCGTCCTCGTCTCCGTCGCCGTCATCTTTCTTGTTGTCGTCCTGGTCGTCGTCCTCTTCGTCTTCTTCCTCGTCAGGCTCTTGTCGAAGAGTGAGATCGGCAACGACCGACTGATCGAAACGGTCTGCCTCAGTACATTTTGGCTGTATTCTGCTCATGTCCAATGGTAGCCCCGCTCCGGTTGGCGAGATAGCAGTCAATAATCCCTGTCGATGGCTTGGATACCGCAAATTCCGACACAGGACACTACCCGGCGAGTCCGAAGGATTCAGGCAATCACGATTGTCTGGATGAGTGTCGAGGCAGCGGCATCGTTATGGACAGCTTGGATCGCGCGCAGTCCCGCTCTACTGGCATTCGGCGGTGACAGCAGTATCGAACTCCTGTCCGCGATCGTTGTGTTTTGGCGGTTTCGTGTTCATGCCTCACAGGAGAAGGCTGAGAGGCGTGCTTCTCGAATCGCAGGGGCACTGCTTCTCGTACTTGCCGTCTATGTGGTCGCAGCCTCGGCCCTGACGCTGCTTGGGTATAGTGAACCAAAGTCCAGCTATCTTGGAATTGTCATTTTGCTGGCTGCCGCTGTAGGCATGCCGTTCCTGGCCAAAGAAAAACGAAAACTCTCCGCTGCCATTGGCAGCGCGGCCTTGAGGGCAGATGCGGCTGAATCAGCGCTGTGCGCATATCTCTCCATGATTGCGCTGGTCGGCCTGGGAATCAACGCGGTGTGGCATGCCGCTTGGGCTGACCCCGTCGCAGCTCTGGCGATCACGCCACTGATCCTGTGGGAAGGCCGTGAATCCATGCGAGGCAAATCATGCGCATGTTGCTGATCAAATCAGGTCGATCAAAGAGCAAGCCCTGAATCGAGCGGTCGTTTTCGGGCAACGAAAAAAAGCAGATGAATGGTCAATTGTGACAGTCGCAGAATTCGGGCTACGAAGGACATTATGTGCGAGTAAGGGGCCCCTGTCTATTTTTGCCTCAAGGGTCTCCGGGTATGTCGGTTTTGGGTCACACATCATTAAGTAACCTGACCCACCAATTCCCGACGCTATCCATGATGCTATCCATCAGGTTTCTCCCTACCGCTCCAGACGAGTTGGCGATCTTAGTCCGGCGAGAGCCCGGGCGTTTTGAGCTGTTTCGAAGGTGCCCTTACTAGCGTCTTAATTTGCTCCTATTGTTGTCAATCCTTGCTGATGAGAGGAGCCGTAACTCGCCGGGGCCGGTTTAAACAGCGGCTTCCCAGAGCGTCAGGTTTCGGCTACCCTAGGTGCGAAGAGGCACGTTCATTTGTCAGAACAACCTTCGGTACAAGGTTTTCAGCCTTCATCGATCCGCAATGGATTGTTGGGAAACAAACTGACCCTCGCATCATGGCGGGACAGATTTCGATTTTCCGTGTTTGCCGCCGCTATTGCATCTTCTCTAAGCGCGCCGGCACAGGTTCCGAAAGTACCGGCGATTTTTGTGCGCGTCGATCAGATCCGCCGCTTAAGTCCCGAGCAAGCGGCGATGGGCTATCCCGTGCGCATTCGAGGCGTGATCACGATGGACGCGCCCGCGCCCGATTTTTTTATTCAGGACGAAACTGCAGGCATCTACGTCGAAGGAAGCATCTCGCCAAGGTTCGGCCACATTCTGGGACAGTATGTAGAGATTGACGGCGTGACCGGGCCGGGCAAGTTCGCTCCGGTAATACGCGAAGTAAAGGTGCGCGTCCTTGGCCATCGAGTCCTGCCCAAGGCCCAGCTTTTCCCTTTTTCCCAGTTAGCAAACGGACAACAGGATAGTCAATGGGCACAAGTTCGTGGCATCATCCGGTCCGCGTCGGTTGACCGGACCTCCTGGCACGAGCCGACGCTTGCATTGCGTGTTGCGTCTGAAGGCGGCGAGTTCAGCGTCCGTATACCGATTGATCATGAGCAAGACTTTTCGTCCTGGGTTGACAGCGAAGTCTTGATCGAAGGTGTGTGCGGCAGCCTCTATAATGCGGATCGACAGCTCACCGGAGTCCTGTTCTATGTCCCTCGGTTGAGATTCATCAAAGTTGAAGCCCCCGCCAAAGAAGTTCCAGTATCAGCATTGCTGCGGTTTTCGCCTGGAATGGACACGCGACACCGGGTTAGAGTTCGCGGCGTGGTCGAATACCAACACATAGGCAGCGACCTCTTTCTTCAGGTCCAAGACAAGGGCCTTCGTGTTCTATCGCCGCAGTCCACTCCACTTGCGATTGGTGATCTTGTGGACGCGCTGGGTTTTCCGGCGATGGGTGGCACAATGCCGATCTTGGAAAATGCAGTCTTTCATCGCGTGGGCCATCGCGTGGAACCAGTTCCGGTGAAACTGGAATTTGAGAAGCCCTGGGAAGAATTTGACAGCGCATTAGTGACGACGAACGCCAAATTGCTGAGCCGCCAGGTGCAACCCGATGGTCTGCTCCTCATGCTGCAGAGCGGCGAAGTGGTTTTCGATGCGACCCTGCCAAACGACTCGGTCAGTAATTCCGTCATTCCACTGGATAGTGAGGTGCGGGTCACGGGCATATGCCTGGTTCGCGCTGGAGGATTGTGGCGCACTCCTGAGTCGCTTCATCTGTTGTTGCGCTCCCCCCAGGACATGGTCGTACTCAAAGCTCCTTCGTGGTGGAATTTGCGCCATACTTTGTGGCTGCTGGCCATCACTGTGGGCATCCTGTTGGCCGTCACTGCATGGGTTGTGCTCCTGGGAAAGCGATTGCGAGAACAGATATTCATTACCCGGCAAAAGCTGAAACATAGTGCGGTGCTTGAAGAACGAAACCGCATTGCGCGGGAGTTACATGACACCCTGGAACAGGAGTTGGCCGGCATCACTATGCAATTGGACCTTGCAACGGATTGCTTTCAGCAGGCTCCCCGCGTGGCGCAGCAGGCACTTGAGGCAGCGCGCGACATGAGCCGGCATAGCATGATCGAGGCGCGTCGATCCGTATGGGATCTGCGCTGCCAGTTGCTCGAACACGGCGATCTCGTGTCCGCAATACCGCAAGTTGTCGAGGCACTCGTCTCTCGCGAACATGGAAAGGTAAACGTCACCATCACCGGAACTCCCGTACGCTTGCCGGTACAGAAAGAGATGAACTTGTTGCGCATCGCTCAAGAGGCCGTCGCCAATGCGGTTAAACATGGGTGCGCACGACAGGTGAATATCGAATTGTTGTACACGCCCAAATCAGTTTTGCTGAAGGTAATTGATGATGGTTGCGGCTTTCCCGGCATGGAGGTTGCGCGCGCCGGACATTTTGGGTTACTCGACATGCGTGAGCGCGCACACTCGATGGGGAGCCAACTGAATATCGAAAGTGCGGTTGGAAGCGGTACCTCCATTTCTTTGCAGGTTTCTGTGGATTCGAGTGAAGCGCAGCATGGAGAACTTAAGAGTAATACGTATTCTGGTGGTTGACGACCACTTTATGGTCCGGATGGGTTTGTCTTCTTCCTTGAACGTTGAGCCGGACATCGAAGTGGTCGCCGAAGCAGAGAGCGGCGAGGCTGCACTTGGGGCCTTTCGCCAATACCTTCCCAGCCTCGTAATGATGGATCTCCGGCTTCCGGGAATGAGCGGCATCGATTGCACAGCGGCCCTGATAGGGGAATTCCCTGATGCCCGGATCCTCGTTCTCTCCACCCATTCGGGCGAAGAAGAAATTTATCGCGCCATGCAGGCGGGAGCACGAGGGTACGTTTTAAAAAGCATTGTTCGGGAAGAACTTCTTCGCGCGGTCCGCGAAGTCCATAGCGGCCGGCAATATCTCGATCCGATCGTGGCTTCTCATTTAGCAAAACGAAAATCTCATCGCTCCTTGAGTAGCCGCGAAGTGGAGGTGCTGCGACTGGTTGCCAAAGGTTTCGGAAACCGGGAAATTGCCAACAAACTCAACATCGCTGAAGTCACGGTTAAGTTACATGTGAGTCACATGCTGGAAAAGCTTGAGGTGAACGACCGAACTCAGGCGGCGACCGTTGCATTGCGGCGCGGAATTATCTCGTTAGACTGACGATCTGTCGAAGAATCACCGTGTGCAATCGCTTGCATTCCTCGCTCTTGTGCGAATATCACACCTGACAAATTGAGCTGATATGAGGCGATTCTTGGCTTCACCTGCCAGGGCTCCGCTACTGTACGAAAGTACAGTCTTGACAATGTTTATCTAGTTGTTTTGTAGTAGGGCAGTTTTCGTGTGTTCCCAGCGGCGAAGAGAAATAAGGTTTGCGATGTTGCCACGATCTGGACGAATCCGGGAGCCGATATGAAAAAATATTTAACCGTTCTTGTGCTTGGAGTTTCGTGCCTGCTTTTCCAGGGAACTCTGATGGCGCAGTCCGATCGTGGATCCATTGCCGGGTCCGTTTTGGATTCCACGGGCGCGGCAGTCAGCGGCGCCTCTGTGGTAGCGCGCGGAACCGCCACCGGAAGTACGTATAAGACCGTATCGACCCCCGAAGGCGTGTACCGCATCTCCGACGTGGCCATCGGGAGTTACGATGTCACCGTAACGCTGGCAGGATTCAAGTCTTCGGTGCAACAGGGCGTCCAAGTCCAGATCAACACGGTCTCGGCCCTCAACGTGACACTTCAGGTAGGGGATGTTAAGGAAATTGTGAACGTAGAATCGAGTGCCCCGACCATCCAGACCGAAAGCTCGGATATAGGCACAGTCGTAAGCTCGAAGGCAATCGAGGAGTTGCCTCTCTCGCTATCCGGAAGCAGCCAGAGTTTTCTGCGATCACCGGAAACCTTTGTATTTTTGACGCCGGGGACAGCAGGTCCCGGAACAGCGGGAGATCACTCAAGTTCCGGGATTTTCGAGTCGAAGTTGTCGGGAGGCCAGAATTTTGGAACTGAGGTTTTATTGGATGGCGTTAGTATTCAACGCATGGATACAGTTTCTGCGTTTGATCAGATCGCCCCATCCGTGGAAGCTATCTCCGAGTTCAAGGTAACCACCTCCACGCCTTCATCACAGTTTGGCCGGACGTCGGGCGGGGTCGAAAGCTTTACGACGAAATCAGGTACCAACAGCTACCATGGAACAATTTTCGAGCTGTTCCGCAACGAAGCCCTGGACGCGAATTCATGGAATTTCAATTTTGCTAATGCGCTCGCCGCGCAGCAAGGCCAGCCACTCACTCACAAAGCACGTGACCGCCAAAATGATTTTGGCGGTTCGCTGGGCGGACCGATTCACATTCCCCACATTTATGACGGCCACGATAAGACGTTTTTCTTTTTCTCGTGGGAACAATATCGCAACAAAAGAGGGACCACCAATACCACGACGTTGCCGACAGATGCGGAGCGGGGCGGTGATTTCTCCGCACTGCTAGGCGCCGATACCGGCGTGGCTAATCCCTGTACACCAGGGCAAGATGTATTTGTGGGCCAGATATTCGACCCTTCCACAAGCACTATCGTCGGCGGAGTACCATGCCGCTCGCCGTTTCCGGGAAACATTATCACCAACATCAGCCCTGTAGCTCAGAAGGTCTTGAGTTACTTGCCTCATGCAAACCGGACCGGCGATGCGTTCGGGGCGAATAATTACTTCTTCGCTACCGAAGTACCGACTCTCGATACCACTATGAGCTTCCGCGTTGACGAAAATCTAACACAAAAAAGCAAATTGTTTTTTTCTTATAGCAGTCGAGATCAAGAGGTACTCAATGGCACGCCGGCTTTGCCTCCCCCGTTGGATGGAAATTTCTTCAACTCTAACTTCAGCCACTTGATCCGGTTCGGCTGGGACTTCATAGCCACCCCCACTGTTCTGAATCATTTCGTAATCGGTTTTAACCGGCTGTGGAACTCCAGTACTGGCGAGAGCGTGAACGGCAACAATTGGCCCCAAGTCTTAGGAATTAACAACGCATTCGGCCCGGTATTTCCGCAAATCGGCTTCAACGGAGGCCCCAACGGGCTCTCCTATCAAGGCCTTAGCACTCTCGATTTCAACCAAAACATTCCCAGCAGCGTAGTAATTGCTGATAGCATTTCTTGGGTCAAGGGTCGTCACTCCGTCCGTTTTGGTGGCGAGATTCGAGGTCTGCAATTTTCTGTTCTGAACCCGGCGACATCGCCAGCGTACAACTTTTTTAATTATCAGACTGCATTTCAGGCTAATGACGCAAATGTCACGGGCAATCCGGTTGCCAGTTTTCTGCTCGGCGCGCCGAACGAGGAGAGTCTAACAGTAAACTCGCACTTCCCCCGTTGGAACCAGCGGTACTATGCGCTTTATGTCCAGGACGACTTCAAGTTTCGCAAAGATCTGACCCTCAATCTTGGTCTGCGATGGGATGTTGACACTCCGCGCCATGAGGCAACCAGCGCTCAGTCTGTACTGGACCTCACCGCTTCCAACCCGGATACTCCGGGATTCCCGGGCGCTCTGATTTACGGCGAAAAAGCCACGGGCACAAGCACATACTACAAAGATTTTGGCCCACGCATTGGCTTCGCCTATTCGCCTGGGTTCGCCCGTGACACGGTTCTTCGTGGCGGCTACAGCATTTACTACGCCCCGCTAAGTTACTCTGATTTTGGTAGTGCGCTAACCAGTGGCACAACAGCCACGCCAGATTTCAAATCGGCGGATAACTACACGCCAGTACAGTCCTGGGATGTTGGATTTCCGGCCTACACACCTCCCAGCAATAACAGCAGTCCTACGCTTCTTAATTTCACGAATTCTGCCAATACGGTTCTGCCCTCCTATAACCGGCCAGGGATGGTCCAGAACTGGGATTTAGAGATTCAACATCAGCTTGCCCAGGATCTAATCTTCACCATCGGCTATGTGGGACAGCATGGAACGCGTCTTCATTCCAACCTAGCTCAAATTAATACGTTGAACCCCGTGTTCAACAGCCTAGGTGCGAACCTGGGGCTGCCGGTCACCGATCCAGCCGCGGTGCCAATTCTGACAAGCCTGGGCGTGACTGTGCCCTCTTGGTTTACCCCGGGTTGGGGACCCAGCGGAAACAACACCATCGGGCAACTATTGCGGCCCTTTCCGCAGTTTGGCACCATCGGGACAAATTGCTGCTTGGAGAATGTAGGCCAATCCACATACAACGCGCTCGAGGCCAAGGTCGAGAGACGGTTCCGCGATGGTCTTAACTTGCTGGCGTCTTATACATTTTCCAAGACGTTGACAGATGCGGACAGCAACTACGCCAATCCGTTTACGGGATTTAATTCAAATGTTTTTGGCGCTCAGAATCCCTACAACCTGAAGGCAGAAAAGGCGGTCAGCTATCAGGACATTCCGCATACCTTAGTATTGAGCTACATGTACGAACCTCCGGTTGGCCCGGGAAAACGTTACCTGTCTCACGGAGTTGCCAGCAAGGTGCTGGGCGGTTGGCAGGTCGGAGGCGTTCAAAGGTACCAGTCGGGATCGCCCGGGGTGATTCAGGCAAGTGCTACGTCAATTCCGTCGGTTAGCGGCGGCAACTATCGCTTCAGTTTGGTACCAGGGCAGTCATTCTTTTTGAAACAGCCAGCCCACTGGAGTCCGGCCACCAATGCGGGCTGGAACAGCAGCTGCAGCGAGATTACGAGCGGGGCTGGTACCGGAAGCTTCAGCAGTGGGTCAACTCCCGTATACAACTGCGCTGCTTTGTTGGATCCGAGCGCCGCGTCATTAGCTGCAGGCGGGGGGTACGTCTTCGGGAATCTGCCCGTTGCGGAATCGTGGTTGCGAAGTCCAGGATACGTCAACGAGGATTTCTCGGTCATCAAGCGAACGTCGATCCGAGAAGGCAAGGAGATCATATTTAAACTTGACATACCGAACGCCTTCAATCGCCACGTCTTTGGGCCTATTGATGGCTCTGTCGGGGACACGTTCTTCGGCGTACCCGGTGGCGGGGGCCATGCAGTATTGAATGCTCCAAGGGATATACAGGCCACCATTCGATTCAAATTCTGAGCCGAGAGGAAACGATGCCGAGAAAAATTCCTGCCGCAGTATGGCGGGATTTTTCTCGGTATAGAATTAATCGGTGCGCATGGCCAGCATTTCTCTTCTCTTTGAACGCCAAAAGCCCACCTGCCTTCCGTCCCCTGGATTGAGTGCCTTTGCATGCCTAATATGCATCTCTGTTATGTCCCTAAGGCTCTATTCTCAGGTTTCCGAAGTTAATTCGGAATTCACCCGTGCCGATCAAGCGATGCGCGATGGCCGGCTTGAGGAAGCAGGATCGCTTTTTTCAGAAATTGTTAAGCAACAGCCGCGTTTTGCCGAAGCTTATTTGAATCTTGGATTGGTTCAAGAACAGCAAAGCAAATTTGAAGATGCCATTCATAGCTTTCAGCAAGCTATTGCCATCAAGCCACATCTACGCGGAGCGAATTTGTTTCTTGGTATTTCCGAATTCCGGCTCAATGAACTGACAGCTGCCGCTGCAGCGGTCACCAAAGAAACAGAGAACTATTCCAAGGACTCTGCGGCGTGGATGTGGCTCGGTGTGGTAAGGCTGGCACAGGATCGCGCGGAAGATGCGGCGGAAGCTCTCGATAAGGCAGCCAAGCTGAACCCCGACGACCAGGACATTCTCTATCATCGGGGACGAGCGCATCTGTTGGTTTCAAAGGACAGCTACGCCAAGATGTTCAAGCTTAATGAAAATTCCTGGCTAGTGCATCGAGTCATGGCGCAGGCCAACGCCGAAGCAGACCGGCATGTGGATGCAATTGCTGAGTACGAAGCGGCGATCAAACTCGCGCCCAATCAGCCGGGACTACACGAGGAGCTCGGAACGGAATATCGCGCTACGAACAAGATCGCCGAAGCCGAGAAAGCTTTCCGCGAGGAGCTCAATCTGGACCCTCACAATGTGCTCGCGACCTACAAGCTGGGCGCGATCGAGGTAGAAAAAGGAGACGGGGCCAAAGGTAAACAATTAATGGAGGCTGCCCAGAAAGAAAAACCTACCTTGCTTCATCTCGACTACAACCTGGGCCGCGCCGAGATGCTGCTGGATAATAATGCCGCTGCCGCCAGCCATTTCGAACGCGCGGTCAAGACCGATCCTGATCCGGAGGTAATCGAGCAGGCCTGGTTTCAACTGGGGACCACGTACCGCAGGCTGCATCGGATCGACGAAGCTCGAGTTGCAATGGCAACCTATCAACGAATCAAGGACGAAGGAGCGCGCAAATCACAAAAACAGCTTGAGGATTACCAGGCTACGCATCCGGGCGCTGATGTGACACCGCCGCCAGAAAGTCATCAATGATCGGGTGTCTAGTATCAACGCTTTTGCGCTCCAGAAAGTGAACCGGCCGCTCGGGCTTGTAAGTCTGCGGCCTGTTCAAATTCGGATCGAGCCCGGTCCAGTTGATGAGTTTCCTTGAAGAATCTCCCCAATTGATAGTGTGCGATGGGATTACTCGGATCAAGGGTAGTCGCTTTTTCCAACTCGCCCTGTGCTCTCTCGAAGTCATTCATGCGCAAATAGGCAGTGCCTAGCCGCAGCCGACAAAAGCCATTCTCGGGCGCCAACTTCACCGATTTCTCGAGCGGGTCGATGGCTTCTTTTATCTTGCCCTGTTCGATCAATAGACTCCCCAAGTTTACGTAAGGCTGCTCATTCTCATTTGGGTCATTTTCCTGCCAGGCTATTGCCTTTTGAAAAGCCTCGATCGCCGCCGATGGCTGCGCATCTGATTCGAGAATCAACCCAAGGTTATTTTCCGCCTTTGCGTTGCGTGGATCGAGATCGAGAACCGTTTGGAACGCTTTGCGCGCTTCATTGAGTCGTGACCTCGTGTAGTATGCCCGGCCTAGGTAGTACCATGCATCTTTGTTCTTGCTGTCAAACGCCACGGCTTTCTGCAGCCACTTGATCGCGTCGGAATAGTCGTTGAGCAATATGTAGTCGAGGCCAACAATTTTCAGATCATCGGATGTTGGCGGAGTGATCGCGGCGGCTTGGGTGTAGGCGGCGAGCGACTCAGCAGGTTTGTTCTCTCGGTTCAACACGTAGCCCAGGATGTACAGGGCATCGGAGGAATCGCGGTGCAGTTCAAGGTAGCTGTGCAGCACCTTTTCTGCTCCGGAGAGGTCCTGGAGGTGCACGAGGCACTTGCTCCGGTAAACCAGCGCGTCAGTGACGCCCGGGGATGCGGCATCGACGCTGGCGAATTTTGCAGCGGCTGAAGAGTAGTTCCCTGCACGGAATTCAGCCAACGCCTGGTCATACTCGCCGCCGAACTGTGCTCGCGCATAGAACGGAAGCACAAGACAGCCGATGACCAGCAAAAAGAATAGCGCACTGACACAGCGGCTGCTCATGGTTTCGACGGAGTCGGCGCGCCTGGCTCATCAACCTGAAGGATCTGATCGCCGGAGACATCCTTGAGCGTTTGCTGGATTCCGCTGGGCCATCGGATCTCGATCTTTTGGATAGTCCTATCGCGCCCGAGTCCAAAATGGACACGCTTGTCGCTGGCTGAAAGGTAGCTGCCGGCGGTCGAAACGGTGGCGTATTGCGATCCAGAAGTTGTCGCCAATGTAACGCTTGCCCCAATTGCGTCTCGGTTGCTGGTATGACCCACTAGCTTCAACAATATCCAATGGTTTTGTGTCGAGGTTTCATTGTGCAGAATATGGACCCCGCCATCGTTGGTGGTTACGACCGCGTCGAGCCGGCCATCATTATCCAGGTCTCCGATCGCCATTCCGCGCGCGACCCAAGGCTGGCGAAATACGCTACCAGATTCCGCAGAAACATCCATAAACCCGCGGCCAGTATTGCGCGCCAGCAGCATCGGTTCACGGTAATGCAAATTGGGATAGTTCAGTTCAATTGTGTCGAGGTCATGTCCCTGAGCGATGAGCAGGTCCTTCCACCCGTCGTTGTCATAATCAAAAAACCGCATGCCCCAACCAGAGTGCGAAAGAGTCATCTGCCCCAGGCCCGAAGCCTGAGTAGTGTAGGCGAATGTGCCATCACCATTGTTTTGATACAGCGCATAACGCTGGTTCGCCAGGTCGGTTACCACGATGTCGGGCCAGCCGTCATTGTTGTAGTCAGCGAAGTCCACGCCCATACCGGCGTAAGTGCGGCCATCTATATCGACGGCAACTCCCGAGGCGAGGCCAACCTCTTCGAAAGTGCCGTCCCCCTTATTGTGATAGAGGAACTCCGCCATCGAATCATTGGCGACAAAAAGATCGACGTGACCATCGTGATCGTAATCGGCAATGGCCAAGCCCAATCCCTTTCCTGGTTTCGCAAGGCCGACTTTTTGAGCGACCTCGGTAAACGTTCCATCTCCATTATTGTGATAAACGAGGGGAACAGCAGGTTTGAAGTAGTCCGGATGGCAATAGGCGCGAAAACCCTCTTTGTGTTCTCCGCACCAGATGTCGTCGAAATCCCAAGTCAAATATCGCAGCACCACAAGATCCAGAAAACCATCACTATCGAGATCAACCCACGCCGCGCCGGTCGACCAACCGCTTCCTCCAACTCCAGCTTTCTGCGTTACGTCGGCGAAAGTGCCATCCCCGTTATTGTGGTAAAGCTTATTTCCGGCGTATGCGGTTACATATAGGTCCTCGTAACCGTCATTGTCATAATCGCCGACAGCAACGCCCATGCCGTAGCCCACACCCTGCAGCCCTGCCTTTTCGGTGACGTCTTCAAACGTTCCGTCCGCCTTCTGATGATAGAGACGGTTCCAATATTTCGAATCAGTCTTGCTGGGAATGAATGACTTTGGAGCCGGATCCGCGAGCGGCGCTCCATTTACCAGATAAGTATCGAGGCGGCCGTCGTTGTCATAGTCGAACAGCGCAACGCCCGGACCCATAGTTTCGAGAAGATATTTTCTTGAGGTGTGTGACGAAAGATATTTAAAGTTCACGCCCAGCCGCTGAGTGACATCAACGAAGGCTTCGGGACGGGGCGACGGAAGTGCGGACGAAGAACGCTCTTGGCCCTTGGTCAACCTCGGAACAGCTAGCAATAGCGCGAGCAGGAGCACATGTTGACTCGCGGCTGCACGGTCAGCCTTCACGGCCGCACGATCCCTTTGTTTTCGGCAACGGTAATAATCTGATCGATTGCCGGAATCTTTACGTCTTCTTTCACTTCATCCGGCCAAAATATTTCCACCTTGTCGATCTTGGTCGCGGCGCCCAGGCCGAAGTGCAGGCGCTGGTCCGAACTGGATGCATAACTGCCGCCGCTGAAAACATCTCCACGCTGACGAATGCCGCCGGCCGTCACGAAGACCTTTGCGCCAATAGCATCAACCGGGCTTTTGCCTGCGCCGATCAGCTTGATTGTTATCCAGTGATTGGAATTCTTGACGACGTTCCGCAGGAGCACCGGCGTTGAGTCGATCACATTCAGCACCACGTCAATGTGCCCGTCGTTGAATAGATCACCGAAAGCCGCGCCGCGCGCCGAAACTACAGTCGCCAGCCCGCTTCCGGTCGCCGGAGCCACTTCTTCAAATTTGGAGCCGTTCAGGTTTCGAAACAGCAACGGACGCTGCGCCCAGGTGGTGCCCCAATCTTGTTTGTCCACGCCTGGATAGACGTGGCCATTCGCAAAAAAGAGATCGAGCAGGCCGTCGTTGTCATAGTCCATAAATCCGGTTCCCCACCCCAGAAACGGGATGGTGACATTGGCAATACCAGCGGCAACGCTTATGTCAGTGAAGCTGGCTTCACCGTCATTGCGATACAAAGTGTCGTAGTCGTCGGAGAAATTCGTGATGCAGAAGTCCACTTTGCCGTCACGGTTGTAATCACCGACGGCAATTCCCATGGCCGCTTGCTCGCGGCCTTCGTCACTCAGGGCAAATCCCGAAAGATAGCTGACGTCCTCGAAGGTTCCATCATGCTTGTTGCGGTAGAGATACTTTGGCACCGAGTCATTGGCGACGAGCAAATCAAGCCAGCCGTCGTCGTCAACGTCAACAAACACAGAGGCCAGACCGTAATATCCTCTGGAATCGGAAACGCCCGCCTTCACGCTGATATCGGAGAAAGTGCCATCGCCGTTGTTATGAAATAAATGATCGCTTTCGCCCGGCAAGCCACGGGGACCGCACATAACATTGACTCCGCGGAACTGACAGAAGCCATTCGGCAAGCCACCTTTGCCCGCGATCGGTGGGTTGTCAGGATCAAACTTCACATAGCCTGGAACAAAAAGATCGAGCAATCCATCATGGTCATAATCTCCCCAGGTCGCTCCGGTCGACCATCCACCCAGCGTCACACCGCCCTTCTCCGCAATGTCGGTGAATGTGCCGTCATGGTTGTTGTGATAGAGGCGGTTCTTGCCGAAGTTCGAAACATAAATATCGGGCCAGCCGTCGTTATCGAAATCGCCTACCGCGACGCCAAATCCCCAGCGCTCGTTCGCAACCCCAGCTTTCTCGGTAACATCCGTAAAAGTTCCGTCGTGATTATTGTGGAACAACATCGCACGCGGCGGCGCCTCTTTGCCTTGGAGTGCCGGAAATGTTGATCCGTTCAGCAAATAGATATCGAGCCATCCGTCATTGTCGTAATCGAGCAGGGCGACACCCGAACCGGGCGTTTCCAGAATCGTGCTCTTATCATGAGCGCCAGAGATGTGGTGAAACTTATCAAGTCCGGCAGCATGGGTCATATCAGAAAAGACGACGGGTGCGTTATCAACGAAGCCGCCCGCAGTGATCGGCCGTGACAATGCATCTTTAATTGGGGCATGCGCAACGCCCGTGCTCGTACCGCTCTGCTGACCGCTATTCGCGATGCCCCCATCTTGCGCGAAGCAGTTCGTGCCAATAAGCGCGAGCCACACGGCCGAGATTGCGGTTGACCGTGAAAACAGTCGAGCAACAGATGATCGACTTGAAGGCGGGAACGACGTCACGACTTCCAATTCTATACGGCATAAATTCTATACGGCATAAGCATCGGCCAAGCTTCGCCAAATATCGGTATATCGAGGAGCGCAATTCCTATACTTCTTTCGTATAGTTGTGCTCTGAGTGTGGACGCATTACCCTGTTGCGAAGTTTTTAACAATCCGGAGAGGCGATGTCGAGCAATCGGTCGCGACGCGACTTCTTGAAGCTATCAAGTATGGGCACGGCCGCGATTGTGGCTGGCGGCGGACGAATGCCAATGTCGGCAGCCTCTATGCCCGACACTTCTGCCGGTGAAATTAAAGTCTGGGTCACGGATGACAATCGAAAATTGGCCCAAGCACCTGCGCTTGCATGGCGACCAGCCACGGAATCAGCCGCTGCGAACCCAGTTGTGCTCGAACCCGACCGCAAGTTCCAGGAGATTCTCGGCTTTGGCGCGGCATTGACGGACGCATCGTGCTACACCTTCAGCCGCCTCGATCCCCGGGCACGAGAACAGTTATTCCATCAGCTATTTCACCCATCGGAAATGGGATTCAATGTTTGCCGTACCTGCGTCGGGTCAAGTGACTATTCTACAAAGGTGTACTGTTATGACGAGGGGGACGAACCCGATCCCGAGTTAAGTCGTTTTTCAATCGAGCACGACCGCGCTTATATTCTTCCGGTTTTGCGCGAAGCCCGCGCAGCAAACCCCGAGTTGTTTCTTTTCTCTTCCCCGTGGAGTCCTCCTGGCTGGATGAAATCCAACCGCTCGATGCTTGGCGGAAACATGCGCCGGCAGTACATGCCGGCATATGCAAACTACTTTGTGAAATTTCTTGAAAGTTATGAAGCTGCGGGAGTGCCGATCCAGGCGGTTACTGTACAGAATGAAGTCGATACCGATCAGGACGGCCGCATGCCAGCTTGCATCTGGCCGCAAGAGTATGAGGCCGACTTTGTTCGGGCAAACCTTGGTCCCTTGTTTCAACGCCGGGGAATCAAAGCGAAAATCTGGCTGATCGACCACAATTACAATTTGTGGGGAAGAGCCATCGGCGAACTGGAAACGCCGGACGTGCGCAAGTACGCGAACGCGATCGCATGGCACGGCTATGTCGGCCAACCAGAGTGGATCGACCGCGTACACAGCGCCTACCCTGACGTTGAAATGCACTGGACTGAAGGTGGCCCGGACTACAAGGACCCGCACTACTCGAACGATTGGGCAAGCTGGAGTGTTACCTTCACCGGCATCCTTCGCCGCTGGTGCCGTTCGATCACGGCGTGGAATTTTGCGCTGGATGAAAGTGGACGTCCGAACATTGGCCCATTCAGCTGCGGAGGGCTCGTGACTATCCACTCGCAAACCAAAGAGGTTTCCTACAGCGGGCAGTATTGGGCTTTCAGCCACTATTCACGTTTCGTTAAGCGTGGCGCTCGACGTCTCGAATCGCACGGCAGCGGCGACACGCAGCACGTTGGCTTTGAAAATCCCGATGGAACTTGCGTTTTAATCTTGACCAATTCTGGGCCTGCGACATCGGTTCAGATCAGAGTTGGACAAAAGGCTGCCAGCCTTCAGCTGGATAAAGATTCGATCTCTACTCTTGAGTGGCGCACGTGATGTTATCGTTTTCCGGATCAACAAATTATCAGCAGTGTCCAGGAGGCATGGCATGAAGCGAATTTCTTTCTCGCGTCGCCAGTTCTTGCAGAAGACAGCGGGAGTTGCGGGCGCGTCGGTTGCCGCGAACACGATTTTCCTGGACCCATCCCCGTTATTCGCTTCACCCCAGGTAACCGCGCCCAGTGACCGGGTTCGATTCGGAATTGTGGGCATTGGTATGGAAGGCACGAACCTGCTGTCCACCGCTATCCAACTTCCAGGCGTAGAGTGCGTGGCCGCGTGTGATCTCTACGATGGCCGCCACGAGCTGGCGAGAGAAATCGTTGGGAAACCCATTCCGACTACTCGTCGTTACAAAGAGTTGCTGAACAACAAAGAGATTGACGCCATTGTCATGGCCGTTCCGGACCACTGGCACAAACAAATTTTCGTTGACGCGGTCGCTGCAGGAAAAGATGTTTACTGCGAAAAACCGATGTCGCACAGCCCCGCCGATGGCGTGGCAATGGTTGAAGCAGCAAAAAAGACCGATCGCATTGTGCAGATCGGGGCACAACGCACCAGTTCAGTTTTATGTGCCAAAGCCAAAGAGCTATACGACAGTGGGGCGATTGGAGAACTCAGTCTGGTGGAAATGACCATGGGCAGAAATGACCCCACTGGAGCATGGGAGTATCCGCCCCCGGCAGATCTTTCTCCGCAGAACCTCGACTGGGAGACCTGGCTCGGCACCGCCCCGAAGAAGCCATTCGATCCTTACTTGTTTGCACGCTGGCGCTGCTGGAAGGAATACGGCACCGGCGTTGCCGGAGATCTTATGGTCCACCTGCTTAGCGGCATGCAATTCGTATTGGGCATCAACGAGGCGCCAAAGCGAGCGTCGGCATTTGGCGGTATCTATCGCTGGAAGGACGGCCGCAATACTCCCGATGTGCAGCCTGTCCTGTTCGAGTACAACAATATTCCGATGTACATGCGCCTGACACTCGGAACCGAAACAGCGGAAATCACGCGGTTCATGGGATCCAAAGGTCTTATCGAGCTGACTGAATTCGGTCTCACCCACATTCCACAAACCGGCACTGACCTCTCTCCCAGCTATTATTGCTACGGGCTGCAGGCGCGCTTGAAAGATCCGTACTTCAAGCAGTGGCATGCGGAGCATGATCCGAAGCCGGGGCAGGAGCCGGCCCCCGAGACTGTCAGCTATAAGGGCGACGATTACGACGACCTCCGGCCACACATGTGGAAGTTTTTCGAAGCTGTGCGCTCGCGCAAACCCGTGCTGCAGGACGCGGTGTTCGGACACCACGCCGCGATCGGCTGTCACATGGCCAACGAGTCTTACTATCGCAAGAGTCCTGTTTATTGGGATGAGGCGTCTCACACCATCAAGTCATAAGACGAGGTTCGAACACTATGAGACTTCAAAAGGTTCTGCTCGCGATAGCGGCGCTAGTACTGTTCGCGGGTCAGACTTACTCTTTGGACAACGAGTCTGCTTCGGCCAAGCCATTCCTTGGTCGTTGGGACTTGACGCTAAAGGCGGCTGATCGGGAATACCCGTCCTGGCTGGAGGTATCAGAAGATGGAGGCCAGTTGAAAGCACAAATGGTGGGCCGTTGGGGAAATGCGCGCGCCCTTCCGAAGGTTGAGGTCTCAGACGGCAAGCTAACATTTGTCTCTCCCAAAGAAGAAGAAGCCAGCAAGAGCGATCTGGTCTTCGAAGGAACACTGGCCGGCAAAGGCCTGGGCGGTACTGTAAATGGACCTGATGGCAACAGCTGGTCGTGGACCGGCCGGCGCGCTCCGTTACTGAAGAGGACTGGCACTCCGAAATGGGGCAAGCCTGTTCAGTTGTTCAATGGGAAGGACCTGGCTGGCTGGAAACCTGATAAAGAGAACGCTACCGCGGCTTGGAAGGTTGAAGACGGGGTTCTAGTCAGTCCGGGCCACGGGCCTGAACTGATCAACACATCGCAGTTCGAAGATTTCAAGTTGCACATAGAGTTCAATTGCGGACCAAATTCGAACAGTGGGATATATCTGCGTGGCCGTTACGAAGTCCAGGTGGAAGACAACTCGATCCAGGAACCACCCAGTCACCATACCGGTGGCGTTTACGGCTTCCTGGCGCCCTCACCGGAAATGCCGCGCAAGCCGGGCGAGTGGCAGACTTTCGACATCACGTTGATCGGACGAAACGTTACCGTGGTGCAGAATGGTCAAACCATAATCGACAATCAGGAAATCCCAGGCATCACTGGAGGCGCAGTTGATAGCCACGAAGAACGGCCTGGCCCCATCTACCTGCAAGGGAGTGAGGACGGACACGTGAGTTTCCGAAACATCATGGTTACACCCGTTAAGAAATAATCGTTTGCTCAAACCCGCTCCGATCTTGTCCCGTGATAATCGGCTCAAGTCACCAGAACATCTCACGACGGTAATAATCTACAAGTTGTGACAACAACACAACGCCCGAACCTAGTGGGTGATCCGAATGATGGACCGAAAACTGTAGCGCAGTGGTTCGAGGCATCTGTTTCGTGAATCCGCATTATCTTTGTTCCGGCGGGAACTCGCCCACAACCTCATGAACTCAGGCAAATCAGAGCTTCTGCATGGCTTTCGATCAGATGAATCATTCTTACGGTGAAGATGAACGCCTCCTGAGTTCACCTTCATGGAACACTGAATACTTATTTTGTCACCGGTAGCGCCATTTCCTTCCGGAATCGAGCTGAGCCTTACGCAACCCGAGGGTCTGTTGACCTGAACTATGGCGTAATAGCAACTTTTATGACGCCCGGGTGACGCTCACCGAATACACGATACGCTTCGGTAATCCGCTCAAGTGAAAACGTGTGCGTCAAAAGAGGTGTCAGATCCAGCCTTCCATGGCGAACCAGTTCGATCAGCCGGCGCATCCGCTCTTTCCCCCCGGGATAGAGCGTCGTCACGATCTTGTGGTCTCCCAAACCGGCCGCGAACGGCTCGAGCGGAACCGACAGCTTCCCCGAGTACACACCGAGACTCGACAACGTACCACCCGGTCGTAGCACCCGGAGAGCATTCTCGAATGTCGATTGCGTTCCGAGGGCTTCAATCGCGACATCGACTCCTCTGCCCCCCGTGAGTGTTTTTATTTGCGTGACTACGTCGCCCTGCGTGAAGTCGAGGACAATGTCGGCTCCCATGCGTTTCGACATCTTCATTCGGATCGGGTCGGACTCGATGCCGATGATCCGGCCCGCGCCTTTGAGCTTCGCGCCGGCGGTTGCGCACAGGCCGATTGGCCCTTGGGCGAAGACTGCGACCGTGTCGCCAATTTGCAGATCGGCACTTTCCGCAGCCGATATCCCACCGAAGCAATGTCGGCCAACAACACGACCTGCTCATCGGTCAACTCATCGGGAATCTTGGCCAGGTTTGCCTGTGCATTTGGAACGCGCAGATATTCTGCTTGCGCACCGGGAATCGTATTGCCGAATTTCCAGCCGCCGATAGCTCCTCCGCACTGCGACCAGTTTCCGCTCAGGCAAAAATTGCAAGGAGTGATAGCCCCGACCAGCACTCGTTCACCGATTTGGTAGCCGGTCACGCCTTCGCCTAACTCATGAATGACCCCAACCGGCTCATGACCGATGATTAAGCCCGGTTTAACTGGGTACTCACCCTTGAGGATGTGCAGGTCGGTTCCGCAAATGGTCGTAAGAGTAATTCTGATTACCGCTTCGCCGGCGGCGGCACGTGGGATTGGGACCGTTTCCAGGCCAATCTGATTCGGTCCGCGAAACACGAGTGCCCGCATGGTTGAAGTTGTTTGTTCCCGACCGGTGAGGATTCCATAGGACGCCTGTGACATGGTTTTTATCTCCTAAGCTTTCTTTTTATAGGTTTCGATCGTGCCAGAACCATGACCGGAATTACGATGCCCCGTGATTTCAATCACTGTACGCAATCCCTTCGAAGGGCTAGGATTTAACGGGTTCAATATTCTTGACCGAGGCCTCGCCATGCTCCCTGCAGAGACAATCCTGAGCGTCAACGACCGTAAACTGGAGTCTGCGAAGGTCGTGTCGCCTGATGACTCCGGTGTGCCGAATCGCTTCGTTGTTCGTGCGCGAGAGATCGAAATGATACGTTAGGCCTTTGTAAGCTTGTGGGATTTCGCTTCGCTAGATTGGTGGATCGATAATCGAGGCAAATCTCGAAACTGGCACCCGTGGCCATAAACTGTGATGGTGAGAAAACAAGCCACGACAATATTCCTGTTGGCATTGGCCGGAGTAGCGCTATATCTCTGTTACCTCATAGCCAGGCCCTTCCTCACTCCTATCTTCGCGGCAGTTGTTATCGCGGTTGTGTTCTATCCCCTGCATAGCCTGATTCGATCGTTCATTTCTCGCCCCAACACAGCTGCCGTGCTGTCGACCATGCTGGTATTAGTACTAGTGGCAGTGCCCGCCGCATTGCTCGGCGCGTCCGTCAGTGAAGAGCTCCACAAGATGTACCAGTCACTTGGTGACAAGAGTGCCGCAGCCGGTGGCCTGAACCCGTACCTGATACACCTGATAGACAGGCTCTTCGCAATTATTGGCCGATACGTCGATCTCTCCCGGTTTGACGTACGCTCAACCCTGCTTCATTGGCTGGAACAGGCGAGCAGATATCTGTTCTCCATCGGTACTGCTTTGCTGAGTAACGTATTCTCTTTTGCATTCGATGTGGTTATCGTTTTTTTCACACTTTTCTTTTTCTTTCGCGAAGGCGCAGCGATTCGACAGAAGGCCGTGGCATTGCTGCCGCTAAGCGGTGATCAGGCGGAAAGGCTCTTCACCGGGATCCACGACACTATTATTGCCAATGTGTATGGGGGGCTTGCCGTAGGCTTGGCGCAAGGTTCTCTCACCGGACTTGCCTTCTGGGTCCTCGGTATATCCTCCCCGATTTTATGGGGACTGGTAACAGCGATGGCATCTCTCGTGCCGATGGTTGGATCGGCCCTGGTATGGGTGCCAGCATCGATCATCCTCCTTGCGGGCGGGCACTGGGCGAAAGCTCTCATTCTGCTCGGTTGGGGAGCTGCAGTGGTAGCGCAAGTAGATGCCCTGGTCAGGCCATATGTGGTAAGCGGACGCGTGAAGGTGCACACTCTGCTGGTCTTCTTTGCTTTGTTGGGCGGGATGAAAGCATTTGGAGTCATGGGCCTTTTCATCGGCCCCATCGTGCTCTCGGTCACCGTGGCGGTGCTCGATATGCTTAGAGAGATGAACCGCGATTGGCAAGCGAGCCAAGAGGAGCACCCAGCTCAGATTGTTAGCCGTGGTTCATAGCCTGAGTTGATGGACGGGTTCATTTACAAACCCCAGGTTCCGCCGATCACGTGCAACGCTTCACAGCCTCTTGTGATCGAAATCACATTCACCAATCAATAGGTGCGCAAAAATTGTAAGTGTAGAGCGGGAGGGATATCGCCGTGGCGATTCGAAAACAACTTCCGAAACCACCGTATCAAGTCGTAGTCCCGACAGATTTCTCGCCGGGCTCGACTCGGGCAATGACGTTCGCCCAGGCGTTGGCCGGTCGCGGGATGCGGCTCACTGCTGTTCACGCCGTGGATCCGTTCCAATACAGGTTCGGGCCACAAGAATCGAGCAACTTGCGGCGACAGCGAGTATGGGCCTCCGCGCACGACTCTATGGCCCGTTGGTTGCAAGAAGGAAGGTTCTGCGACGCCAGCGCAGCGGTCATTGAAGGTGAAGCTGCTCCAGCAATTGCGGAATTCGTCGCTTCAAAAGGCGCGGATCTCGTCGTGATTGGCACATCAGGGCGCCGTGACGTCAATCGGCTACTGCTTGGATCGGTCGCGGAAGAAATGTTTCGCGATCTCAAATGTCCAGTTGTTGTGGTTGGACCCAGAGCACGGTGGCTCAAGAAACGGAAAGCTGCTCGGTTGGTATTTGCAACCGACCTTGAGCCACATTCTCTCGCCGCCCTTTCAGAACTTAAAAAGCTAAGAAGTACGTTCCACTCTAGCGTCGCAGTCATCCGGGCCGTCCCTCATGTCTCGAAACTCCCCGGGGAACGGAACCGGCTACGGAACGACACACGGGAGAGATTCAAAGCAGTTGCGGATCGTAATCTGATGAAACATACCAAGAGAGTTGATGTGGCATTTGCGCCGCCTATCAAGGCAATTACGAACTTTGCTAACCGGCTTCACGCCAATGCCATCGTTATGGGAATTCGCAGCGGCGGTGAATTGAGTCGAGCCGTAACCCACATTCCGTGGACACTCGCTCATCGTGTGATTGCCGAAGCAAAGTGTCCGGTCATCACTATCCGAGGCTGATGTGGCGCATAGGTCAACAATCGAAGTGCAATCCAAGACGTGGACGGGCCTATCCGAATCCGAAGCGCAAGAACTGTTGCGAAAATACGGCCCCAATGTCCTTCCAACGGCCCATAAGGCGACGATTTTCTCAATTGCCCTTGGCACCTTGAAGGAACCCATGCTCGTGCTCCTGGTGAGCACTGGCATCGTCTATTTCCTCATCGGGGATCCACGCGAAGCAATCGCCATACTCGCCAGCATTCTGCTGGTGATTGGAATTTCGGTCATTCAAAAACAAAGGACCGAGCGTGCTCTTGAGGCCTTACGCGACCTCACCAGTCCCCGCGCTTTGGTGATTCGGGCACGAGCGACTCGCCGTATTCCCGCTCGGGAGGTTGTTCCTGGAGACATCGTCATTCTTAACGAAGGCGACCGCGTCCCGGCGGATGGTCGAGTACTCGAGAACGCTTTGCTCGCCCTGGATGAATCGCTGCTTACTGGAGAGAGTTTTCCGGTCGAAAAAAATCCTGCCATCGAGGCGAATTCCGAAAATACTGCCGACACCGAAACCTCGGTGTACTCCGGAACGTTGGTGGTTCGGGGACATGGAATCGCCATTGTCACCTTCACCGGCGCACAATCTGAGATCGGCAAGATCGGCCGCCAGCTTGGCGGTCTTATCTCAGAATCGACGAAGCTCGAGCGAGAGACTGCAAAAGTCGTGCGCACCTTCGGGATTGCGAGTTTGCTGGTTTGCGTGTTTGTGGCAGGAACCTACGGCCTCCTCCGCGGAGATTGGACGAAGGGGGTGATTTCGGCGCTGGCGCTCGCTATCTCGATGGTTCCGGAAGAATTTCCAGTAATCCTAACTATATTCATGGCCCTCGGCGCATGGCGAATCTCGCAGAAGAAAGTGCTTACGCGCCGATTTCCTGCGATCGAGATGCTCGGGGCAGCGACCGTCATTTGTGTCGACAAGACCGGCACGCTTACAGAAAACCGAATGGCGGTACAAGAGGTTTTTATCAGTCCTGCGGAAAACGGAGCGCCAACAAGAAATGAAGTACTGCGTACTGCGGCATTGGCATCCGAGCAGAATACCGCAGATCCAGTAGACAAAGCGGTGACTGATGCCGCCGATGTGCATTCAGATCTCGGCGCCCTGATGCGTGAATATCCACTGTCCTCGGATTGCATGCTGGTCGCAAAGGCTTATCGGCATTCTTCCGGGCTCGTCTTCTTAGCTGCCAAAGGTGCGCCCGAAGAAATTCTAAGCCTCTCGATCATGCCATCGGAGCTGCGAAATAAATTTGAATCGGCTTTGAAGCGAATGACGGACAGCGGTATGCGCGTAATCGCGGTCGCTAAAGCAATGCAGAATGGCAGGCTGCCAAATGACAAGCGTCAGTTGCGACTTGAACCGCTGGGCTTAATCGGGCTCGCCGACCCGATTCGACCGACCGTTCCGGGTGCGATAGCGGAACTGGCAAGCGCTGGCGTCCGGGTGGTGATGATCACCGGCGACTACCCCGGTACAGCCGCTGCCATCGCAACCCGGGCAGGCATAGCGAATCCTGCCGCCGTGGTCACGGGCGAGGCCGTGGAAGGCTTGGAGGAGCATTCTTTGCGTGCACTCGTGCGCGATTGCAATGTGTACGCACGCGTACGTCCGGAACAGAAGCTGCGTCTGGTTGAGGCCTTTAAAGCAAACAAGGAAGTGGTGGCGATGACCGGCGATGGCGTGAACGACGCGCCGGCGTTGAAGGCCGCGCACATCGGGATCGCAATGGGCGCAAGAGGTTCGGATGTAGCTCGCGAGGCCGCTGCGCTTGTGCTTGCCGACGATGACTTCCCGGCTATCGTCGACGCGGTCCGACTTGGCAGAAGGATCTATGACAACCTCACTAAAGCAGTCCGATATGTGTTTGCGGTACACGTTCCCATCGCGGGCATGGCGGTTCTGCCGGTTATCTTCAACTGGCCGATTCTGTTGATGCCGCTTCACATCGTTTTCTTTGAACTCATCGTGGACCCGGCATGCTCCGTGGCTTTCGAAGCCGAACCGGGAGAGCCCGGCATTATGAGACGGAAACCTCGGCCCGAACAATCCCGACTGTTTGGCCGCTCGACCTTAGCGGTGGGTGTGCTGCAAGGTTTCGGCCTGTTTATCGCCGTGCTCGCGGCATTCTTGTTGGCGATGCGGTGGGGGCACACTCCCCAAGATGCGCGCGCTATTGCATTTACTGCTATGGTGGCGGGAAATTTGGCGCTCATCTGGGCCAATCGTTCGGACTTGAGAACGGTTCTGGAGGGGTATCGAACTCGAAACACAGCATTGTGGCTGGTTACGCTGGCGACGGTCACAACGCTGCTGGTCATCCTCTATATTCCGGATGTCCGGACGATCTTCCAGTTTTCTGTGCTGCACCCAAATGATTTGTTCGTGGCATTTGCGTTGGGATTTGTCAGTATCACCTGGTTTGAGGTGCTGAAATTAATCCGTCGCCGCGACGGCCAGGTGCTCATGCGGCTGAACAATCGCTCTACCTGGAACCTCAAACGCCCAGCACTCATAACCATCGGCTGGCTTTTCGTTGTGGGAGGAATTGCAGGTTTATTCCTTCCGTTGCTGCAGGGCATTTTATTCCTGCTGATCGGGTTCGTGATCTTGTCTAGGGAATATCGCTGGGCCAGAACCCTTGTCTCGCGCCTACGTTGTCGGTTCCCTTCATTAAATGAATGGCTGGGAAAAGCACGCGCAAGAGCCGGAAACATCCTCGGGAGTAGTAAGAACGAGGGGGAACGCAATGAGAGATAGGTCCAACGCTGGCCTCAAGCCGAGTAGTTCGATTTACCTATCCCTCGCATCAGAATTGCGCGGCGATCGCGCAACCAAAACTCTGTTCGCGGTCATGAACGTGATGCACACACGGCCGTGGGTACCACCATGAAGTACCAGCACCAGGACATTGACGAGGTGGCGGCGGTCACCAGCCGCGTGCAGTGAATAAGGACACAAAAAGGACACGATCGTATTCTCGGCCAGTAGGGGGTGGTGGTAAAGTGATTGAAAGATGGTGAGCGCGGTAGGAATCGAACCTACAACCTACTGATTAAGAGTCAGTGAAGCATACCGTCGATTCGGACACGATTCCAACATCTTTTCCTCTATCATGCTTTGTAACAACTATATACGTTGACGATCCACTGACACTGAGAGACACTAAGAGCCACTCGTGCACCTTCAGCGCGGACACGGTACGGACACGGATGCTTTTATGTCAGAGAAAATCAGCGAAAAAGTCGTCAAAAATCTTCCTTCACCTAAGCAGGGTAACCGCATTCTGTATGACACCCAGATTCCCGGCTTTGGAGTTCGCATTACTGCCGCTGGTGCTGTCAGTTTCATCCTCAATTATCACGTCCACGGTAGAGAACGACGGTTCACCATTGGCAAACATCCAGAGTGGTCAGTGATCGCAGCACGTAACCGCGCACTGGAGCTGCGAAAAAAAGTCAACGAGGGTATTGACCCATTGGAAGAGCGTGAACAGGAGCGATCACAGCCAACTATGAACGACCTGTGTGTGGAATATCTGGAGCACCACGCGCTCGTACACAAACGCCCCCACAGCGTGCGAGACGATAAGCAGATGATCGCGGGAAACATCGCCCCCAAGATCGGCACTTTGCGAGTCTCTGCTGTTAGCAGACAGGGCGTTGCAAAGTTGCACGCGTCGTTAAAGGCGACACCCTATCTAGCCAACAGGGTGCTTGCACTGCTATCCAAGATGTTCAGCTTGGCGATTGAGTGGCATTGGGTCAGCGGCAATCCAGCCCAAGGGATACCACGCTTTCACGAAGACCGGAGGGAACGCTGGCTTCAGCCAAAGGAACTGGTCCGGTTCATTGAAGCCTTAAATGCATATCACAATCAGGATGTCGCTGATGCGATTCGACTGTTGCTGCTGACGGGAAGCCGGAAGAGTGAGGTGCTCACAGCCGAATGGTCAATGTTCGATCTACAACAGGGCCTGTGGACGAAGCCCTCCAGCCACACGAAGGAGAAGCAAATTGAACACATCCCCCTAAGCGTTCAGGCACTGGAACTGCTTACTCGGATGAAAGTGCAGAGTGATGGGACTGGCTTTTTGTTCCCCGGCTTGAATGGACCTCGTACAACAGTTCGGTCAGCATGGTCTCAGATTTGTAAAGCCGCTGGCTTGACCGATGTCCGAGTCCACGATTTGAGACACAGCTATGCGTCTTATCTGGTTTCGAACGGAGTAAGCCTCCATGTTGTGGGCAAACTACTAGGACACTCGCAAGCACAGACAACACAGCGTTACGCACATGTCGCTCACCAGTCCTTGCGGGACGCCAGTAATCTCTTTGGAAACATCTTTGACACTGCTAGCAAGAAAGATGGCTAACGGCTGAGAAGCTGCAAGGATTCATTGGCGGCACTCGATGCCTACTAGGACCAAAATGCGGCGAATAAATCGGATCACGGAACGTCTCCGCTTGTATCCAACCGGGATTTGTGCCGCCCCCGCCTCTTCTTGGCGGAAAGGTAAGTCGATTGGAAGACAATTAGTCACAACCCATTGACAATCACGATATTTCGTGTTACTGTTAGAATCAGCTGAAGACTGAGTTTGGATCAGCCTTTAATCCCAATGGAGTGGGTTGCGAATTTACCATTGGGAGGCAAGGCAAGTGTTAAAGTTTGACAAGTATCACCCGCACGAAAGTGTACCCACTCCTACAGTTGTAACTTCTACAACTGACCTTCTCACAAGACCTAGTTCTAGCTCACCGGCTTCACCAGTTCTCGCAGGACTATTGGAGCCAAAGCAGCTCGCGGCTGAGCTGCATCTGAGTGCTCGAACGCTATCGAGATGGCACGTTCTCCGCCAAGGCCCACCGCGCATTCGTGTTGGGCGAAAAATCTTTTACGAAATCACTGCCGTGCGTGAGTGGCTAACTTCTCATCGGGAACCATTGTTCTGGCAAAGTGGGAATATGGTGGGCCGCAACAAGCGACAAAGGCAGCGGTGGGTTACGAAACTGGAGAAGCTGAAATCCTTGTAACGCTGCGGTGGAGGAAAGGAACACCTTATGAACGAAACCATCCAGTTGTTACAGAAGTTAGAACAGGAGAGGTTCTATGGGCGCGTCGAGCTACATATGCGAAGTGGCCGAATAGAGCTGATACGCAAGGAAGAAACAATCAAGATCACCCCCAGGGAGAATACCCGCCATGAATGCAACAACCACTAACCAACCCACCACCGCAGTAACCTTCTTAGATCGTGCATTGGCTCTTATTCCTGAATTCTCAATTATTCCAATCCAGCCGAAGGGGAAAAACCCTGTACTCGGTCTTGGCGCTTTTTCCAAAACCAAATCTAAAGAGGTCATTGCCAGTTGGGTACAAAAATGTCCTGAGGATGCCAACGTCGGTATCTGTGCCGATGAAGATATCGTGATAGTTGAGTCGGATGCCTTTGATAAATTGCAGGCCTTGCTAGAGAAGACGGGATACAGCTTTCCGGTTACTCGGATGGCGTGTGGCAGCAGCCCCAATAGACCGCATTTATTCTTCAAACGCACGCCGAGGGCTACTGCGGCAGGTAACCGTAAGATCGACGGGTTATTTGAGTTACGCAATATTAATCAGTACGTAGTCGCTCCTGGTAGTGTCCATCCGAATGGCGCTATTTATCAATGGCTGAACGATGTAGAAATCACCCCCATTCCTGACTGGCTCGTTGATGAATTGGTTAAACTGGACGAGGAACATAAACAGCCTAAGACTCAAGACCTCGGGCTGATGACTAAGGGTTCTGGTCGTCATGTTGTGCTGACTTCTGAAGCGGGTAAGTTCTGGAACGGCAATCGCACCGAAGCAGAGTTTATGCAGCATCTGAAGTCTATCAATGCGCAGTTTGCTCAACCGTATGATGATGGGCATTTGCTCAGCATTGCTAAGCACTATATGGATAAGGCTGATCCGTTCAACCCCAGCGCGAAGTTTGGTGGTGTGGCGTACCCCGGTTATCTGCCAAAGCCGGAGAAGCACCCGGTTCTCCTTAATGGGCCGCCAACTCTAGGCAATGACGATGACTTTGTAGTCAATCCGCTAGAGGGGCAGTTTGATGGCTGGTTCCCCCTTGGCGATGTTTCTTTAGTATCAGGCCCTAGCGGAGTTGGCAAGAGCACGTTGATGTCGGACTTACTTGAGAAGCAAGCTGCTGGTCTACTTGTCTTCGGGCATACCACAAACAAGCTCCCGTTTCTTGTGCTAATGGCTGACAGGTCAGCGAGAAGCACGCGGCGTACGATGGCGCGTATGCACATCGACATTGCGAAATATCCCCATGAGCGAATTGATACTAGCAAGCCCTTGGCCGAGGAAGTTCAAAGGGCCCTATTGCTTCAGCCTGCAAAGCCCGCAGTGGTGTTTCTTGAAGGCATTGACCTGCAGGGTGATGCTTCTGACGGTAAGTCCGTTGCTGGTCAATTACGCCTGATGCAACAAGTGGCAGAGCATCATCACATTGCCCTAGTCGGGACCACTGGCGCACCAAAGTTTAAGGCTAATGAGGGGTATGTAGGGTTGCGGGATAGGGTCATTGGTTCCGGCAACTGGGCACGAATGTCGGAAACCATCATTGTGCTCCAGAAGGAACATCACAAGGAAACCGATGTACACACGCTGATGTATGTGCTCGGGCGCAACGATGCGATTGAGCAGTTCACGTTGGAATGGGAGAACGGCAAGTATCGGGCTCTCACATCGGACGAGTTAGAGAAGGAGAAGAACTTGTCCGAGACGGACGAGATATTGAGCTGGATGTCGGTGAAGGGGAAGTTTAAGAAACAGGACGTACGCAATAAATTCAAGCTGAACGGTAAGCAGGTAAAACGCAAGCTGGAAGAGTTTATGCAGAAGGGAATACTCCATTACTTGAAAAGCGAAGATATGTACGAACTCGTAGAAGTCTAAGAATGCCCCCCGGGGTGTGAGTATTGTGGAAGTCGAACCTGATGGTCAAGTGACCACGTTGACCACGATTTTGAACCCGAAAAACAAGTGACCATAAAAGTGACCATTGACCATGACCATATGCCATTGGGCAACAATAGAATCACTGACTTACAGTCGTTCCCTGGCATTGCTAAAAAAGTGTGACCATTTGACCATATGGTCACTTGGTCATTGTGACCACAGATGCAGCATGAACGGCTATCTTAGAGCTTTCACCACCAACGATACTCGTGCGCTCGCCTACAGCTCAGCCACGTTGGAACAGAAATGTAGAAAAGGTTGAGCTCGGTGTAGAACCGACAACGCGATTAGATTTGTGCAACTTTTCGATATCTATCAATAAACGTTGGCGAAAAGACGCAGATGAGTGCCTTTCGTTGCTGATTGGGGATTCGTCAAATGCTGTAGAGTAGAAGAGCGCACACGAAGGCGAAAGCAACAGTGACTTGCAGCACTGCAATTAATTGCAAATTTCCGTTAATGTAGAGAGAGTTCAGGCTAGAGGTCGAAGTGAAATTCTCACGGATGAGGTTGTGACTCAAATCCCTAACAGCATACATCAATAAGCTCATAAGCAATCCCTAGCGCAACAATGAAGCTTCTAAAACTCTTCCACTAAATTTCTCAGGTGTATTCCAGTTGACGCTCTCACAGACCAGAGCAAATTCCCAATGAGCCGAGCCGCAGGCCATTAGGTAACACAAAACTCCGATCAAGAGTCAGTGAGTTTACGGGGATGGAGTGTCACTGAGGGGAGATGTGAGCGGTCATTGCGGCCTGCCGGTGGTCACGCCAGCTTAGCGCGTGGAAAATCAATTCGATCAATGAAAGACGCGCAAGTAGCTCTGTGCCGGAACCTGTGATCACACATGATTTGCTTCGGCCCTCAAAAAATACGTATAAGACACCACCGTCGATTTCATATTCTCCGGTGTACTTCTTGTGTTTGATATCGACGGATATTGGTGACCGTGCCGACATGAATGTCACCTCGTGCAATGTTCTTAGTATCGTTGCTCGCACACAACGGATTAGCAATCCCTCGAAAGATGTATTCATGTACTTCTGTGCGTGTGATCGCCCAAGAGCATTTTGAGTGATATGAGGATTTTGTGACAATCGAGCCGTTAACGTGTGTTTGATTTCGAGAGAATTAGTTCTAGCGCAGTCTGAACTGCGGCTGCTTTAGCCGTTGTGCTCGCAAGATGTTTCTTCGCTAGTCTCCAGTGTTTGAGACCGATGCCGAGGCACGCGATTGTTCCGCCCATCAAGAACCAGCTCGATGTGAATACCGACACCACACCGAACAACACTGCGAACCCCAAAAACTCTACTGAAGACATTCGGAGAATAATGGGACGAGCATACTGGATTCGTCCCTGAACGGCATCGGTGCGGATGATTGCGCGAAACAGAAAGAAATTGCGAAGGTAGCGGACATGGATAGCCAGTTCGCTTGAGACCGCCGCCCCGAGAACAAATTCGTACAGATGTGGCTGCGATTGCTCGGTAAGCCACCAGATTGCGCCTAAATAGACCCAACCGATTACTAGTGCAACTAGAAAACGAGAGCTTACGACTTTCAACGCGTCGATATCCGATTGGAAATAGAGCGTGAGCTCAAAACTACCTTCGAATACGATCTTTTCGCCGACGCCGTGGCGATACATGCGAGCGCACGCCAGTGTCAGGCTGTAGTCAGAGACGTATAGAGCAGTCCAGACCACCAGACCTGACCACAGATTATCGAGAAGGTCGAGATTCATCATTTTGCTTCTGCGGTTCGAAGAGGCTCACGCAGGTTGCATTGATGCTACGTTGCGAGGAAACAGAGGGAAAGTTACGTCCGTTTTTTCCTCGCTTTGGCGCTCAGACTGTCGAGATCAGGCGATTTGACTCAAAACCCCCATGCGGAGGTATTTTGAGTGCTATAGCGATTTAACGACAACCGTCGAGGACATCCGTTAGAATACGCCCGCGACAACAACCGGTAGAGGAGTTCTCCGTGAAAACGCGAACCGTTTTGCTCATCGGCATGTCACTTGGACTGGCCACGTCCGGCGCTGTGCTCACGCTGATGTGGTTCGGGGTTTCAGCAGTTCTGCACCTGAATAGTATCGATTTGAGGCGCCTGTTCTAGCTCTCCTGGGTGATGCTACTTACCACTTGGCGCAGCACACCCCACGGCGTGATGACTACTATATTCGCGGTCGTTATCAACTGCCTGCTCTACTGGGGATTCGCGTATGGGTTGCTGTCGTTAGTACGCGTATTTCGTGGGGCTTTACGACCAGTGGGTCAATGAGTGATATAGGGATGTTACGTCAATTGTGAGCTATTCGCATTGTCTTCGGTTCGTGTGGAGAAGACACTGAATAAAGTCACGTCCGAAAAAGACAATCAGGACTGTAGACCATAAAACGAGTAGACAAATCGACGGGACGAGCCACTGCCAGCCTGCCCATAAAGGTGCAAAAGAGTGGCCACGCCAGAGTACGAAAACCCATATCACGGGATGCCCACGATTATCGATCCCCGGCCAGTCTTAACGGTCTCCATGAAAACATAAAGACCCGTCGGGTTTGCCGCCAGGATTCTATGTTCCGTGCTACCCAATACCAGAACACCCCAATCCCGGCAATGAAGGTGATGGCATCCCACCAACCGGGCAGGTAGCGGTACAAAACTATTCGCGGAAGCGCCACGGGAGCGTTAATAGCGACTAGAAGTGTGAACGAAGGAGGAGTTCCGGGCATGTCCTGAATACGCATCATAGCTCTTTCCCAACGGACAGTCCACACCAGAAGAGCAACCGCCAACAACATCTGTATGAAAGGAAGTGCGTATTTCAGCTTGATGCGCATATCGAATATTTAGCATACGCGTGTGGTGTTGGCGAATCAGGCGATTTGACTCAGAACCCCGTGTGAGACATTTTGAGTGATATGGAGATTTTTCGCCAACTATGGAGAACACCGTTCGAGCGCACCTTTCTACAGACTCACCGTATCGCTTTCTCGATTCCAGACTGGTCAGAACAAAAAGCTGGTTGGCCCGAATGAGAGGTCGAGCAGTTAGTTGTACTCAGAATTTGCGTTAGAGCTTCTGGAGCGTGCATTCACTGATCTGAAAAGCGTAGCCATTGTCGATGTTACCTTTCGCCAACTATCGCCGTATCTGAGCGCTCCAAGTAGCTCCGACAGCTTACACGTATAACTAAGCGCTGAAGCTCCTTGCAAACTGGCCTCTGCCGAGTTCAAAGCTCTCATTCGAACAATGCGATCGACGTATCAGAGCATCATTAATCCTCACATCATTTTGAAACTCAAATACCTAACCACAGCTAAGCTTACAGCCACAGCAAGAAGAGCAATTTTTCTCAGCGTCGATGTCTAGCTTACTGCAGTTTTCTGTGTGAGAGTTGACATTCCGAGCAGTAGAAAGTAGTTCTGTTTTCAGTCATATCACAAGATACAAGAAGCTGAGTGTCGAAAACAGGCGTGCTTGTTGAAAAACTCTTTCTTACGAAATTCGCAAAAATAAAATTGCGTCAAGTTGCGTTATAAACGATCTTCTCGAATCGCAAGACATTTTGTATCTCTCAAATTTGAGCAGTTTGAGCCTGAAAGTGAGTTTTTCAACAGACACAAGCGTTATCGCAAGTTAGCGCTTTTATTTCGCTTTTTTCAGCGTCAATGAGCGCTATGTAGATTTGCAACAGTTACGCTCACTCTGAAAGAAGATAGACTAAATATATCTCTATTTATTTTTTTATAGTTATAATTTTTTATCTAATTTATATAATAATATTTATTTGTATTAAATTTAATTATATCAGAATATATTTATAATTTTATTTTAATTTTATAAATTATCTATTTTATTTATAATTTTTTTTTATATATAAATTTATAATTATTAAAAATTTTAGTTAGTTTTAGTTTTATATATAGCAGTAAACAGTAATTTAATTAATATATATTAATTTTTAATTTATATATATATTCCACGCATATCCACTAATAACAAGCAAAACCACTCTTAAAGCAATGCTAATTTTTTTTAACAATTTCACAGACTTCCACACAGCTAAAGCTATTTATAAAGGTGGTCTGCATTTGCACAACAAAGTAAATTATTGATATCAGAGTTAGATCGCTATAACGATTTTCGACAACTAGCAAAGTAGAACTAGATAACTACTTATTAAAGTAATTGCACTTAGATTTAGGAGAGGCTTAGTTGCAACAGAATCCATAAAAACATAGCTAGAGACTATCACATAAATAATAATTTAGAATCAACATTCACAGCATTGATAGTATGATTATTTTAGAAATCAGAGAAATCAGTAAAAGAGCTGAACAAAATCAAAGATATAAGCATAGTCTTTTGCTATAGAAGAGCAAGATATACATAGCAGGAGCTGTTTTTGGAATCGAGCAAGTGGCAACTCGGAAGCAACCCATAAAAGTCTCAATAGCTCACAGATAGACAATAGCTTATATAGAATTGGCTCCGCAGCACCAGTAGAGAGAAAGGCCACCCCTAAACCTAGATATGAGTTATGGGGATATTTCAACAGTTAGCTCAATAGTTGTAGAAAGCAGCAGCAACTTATACTAAAGTATCCCAATCTCCCCGGCAAGCAAGAGAGAACTGCCTATCTGAGCACCGACAATCTTTTGAGAGCAGCTTCAAAGGTATACCCATAAATCCAATCGAAAGATAACCCATACGTAACAAGTAGCGCCAGCACCTATCACACTGAGTATATCGCAATACAAACAGTTCGTGATTCGAGGAATATCTATCATAAAATTATAAAGATACCTTTAAAGTAGAAAGCTCTATCTATATCTGCTATCTTCTTAGCTTCGCAAAGATATAGAGTATCGTTGCTGTCGGTGAGCAAGAAGAACAACATAACAAACGTCTTCGAGAGAGGAGATAGTCGTAGCCAACTCTCAGGGTAGTATCAAATCTAATGATGTAGACAAAACAGCAAGGGCGCTATTTATTCAGCAGAAGCTCACATTTTGAGCGATATAGCGATTTGTCGCCAATTAGCTACTCGTGAGAAAAGTCTGGCATTGGCTTTGATCGAATATCGATAGCGGGTGGTGGTAGTGGCAGTTCTCGGTTTACGCAGTAGGGAGACGTTCGCTGTGTGAACTCAGCCCATAGAACCCTGTAAACCACAATGCAATAGATCGGGATGCCTCTCGTCACCGTTGTGCAAAGCGACCTCGAACCGTGCTACGAACACCAGATCATCCGTGCAACGGAACGTCTTCAATCTTCCAGCTCGAAACAGCTCGAACTCTGGACATGGGATTTTTCCATTTCGTTCGATTCAACAAGGCTGCGCCGACCATGGGCATTGGGAACTGCTCATGCTGACTAAGTGCCCGCTTCTCTGCACCTCGCCTGTCACGTGACAACTTTCCCTAGATACTTCTTCGATTGCAAGCGAACATCGCAGATGCTAGATGAGTAGCAGAGCTGGTTTGTGTCAATCCATCGTGAGCTGCTAAGACACCTACGAGTAGAACGAGCCGACATGCAGAATTCTGCCCATATCACTAGAGACACCTTAGACTAGTTGATTGTTTCCAAGTACTGACAACAGGCGATTTGACTCAAAATCCCATGTAGAAGCATTTTGAGTGGTATGGAGATATTACGACAGGTACGTCCATCGGAAATCACATGCTGCTATCTCTGCGCCACGAGTGCGGGAGAATGATAGACATGTTGGTTACCTGCGATTGGCGGTGGATAGAATCCGCCGAGGCGCAGCGCTGAGTGGCCGTAGACTCGATTCCAGCCCGTAGGTGATTTGTAATCGCACTGGAATGAATGGGTCAGCAAGCTACGTTTCTGCATGATCCGTGTTTCACTGCAAACGAGCTGTTCGAGTGTGTTAGAGATGCCCCATTTAAACGCTCTGTGGAGTTGTTAAAATCCGCATCCTCAAACGGCCTGTACCAGAAGTAGTAGCGCGAGTTCTCGACATGAACCAGCCTTGCGTGAATCTGCCGCTCCGGTCGGAAGTAGATTTGAACAAGTACTCCGCACCGTCGGAGCAGGCAACTAACGCTGACGGAAGGATGCCTAGAACCAGAAACCGGCTCTAGTATAGCTCAAACTCTAAGATCGGCAAAGGCCGATTCATAGCAGCAATTGTCGGCTCTAACGAATTAATAAGCTCCATAGCTAGACAAATGTACGCTCAAAACCACAGCTGTTGAAACCAGGCGATTGCACAACTTTGCGCCTTAGTTCGCCGAAAAGCGTGCCAATGAGCGCTATAGAGATGTATCGCCAATTGATCGCCTCGTTGCCCGACGATGCGGCCTTGGGTGGTCACAGCCAGCAACATTTTACAGTTCAAATAGTTTGTCGATTAGCGCTTCCAAGGCTTTGCCGGTGTGGGTGGGACTGTACAGAAAAAGCCAATTTCCGCCAATCGCTCCGTCAACAAGTCGCGGAGTCTCTCCGCAGCACCCCGATCCAAGTCGAGCATGACACTTGAATCGCCATGCACGCAGTCTCTATCAACTAAATCATTGAGCGCCGAATCCTTGCAAACACTCGTGAGCAGCCGAAATTCTTCTTGCGAAAGCACTATGCGTAACTCTGAGTTCATAGGCTCTAGGTCTCAGCACGCTCCTGCTCGCTGCTTCACAGGTCGTAACGCGCCTCCGGAGATTATGGCAGAGATCGTCGGCTACTTGGTCAATTGAGTGATATGGGGATTTTTCAACAACGCCTGAATATGCCGAAACTGCGATGTTTCAACAACCCCTCGCACCTAGCGATATGATCCCTGCATGATCGCTGCTACCTACAGACCGAAAAAGAAGTTTATGCAGTTGGCAATCGCGAAGCCAAGCGTGCCCGTGACCGAGGGGATTATGCCATTGGCGCGGTGATAACGCGCGTAACCGACGGGCGCGAAGTAGTCATCGCCAGCGCGGGGAACCGGGTAAAAACCTCTACACTACGCACGAACCCTGCGCGATGTGTGCGGGTGCATGCGAGTGGGCGAGAATCGGTGCAGTCGTGTACGGGGTGTCACAGGAAGACATTGCAGCTCATGGGCGAAAGCGCGGGACAGAACAATACAAGTGGCGGGCGTGCCTCATTCCGTGCCAACTCGTCTTCGAGAAGGGCAATCACTCGATACCAGTGATTGGCAGTTTTCTGCGAGACGATTGTAGGAAACTGTTCAGTTACAAGGCTGGATAGATTCTCCAGCTTGATTGAAGCCTGGTGCCGCCTGCTCTGCACAGAGATTATTGCGCACAGAGCTGCGTCCTCAACGAGCGTAATGGGGATATATCGCCAATCATCGGAATAGACATTCCTCAGCGAGTTGGCATCTCCTACAGTCCAGATCAGTCCGATAGTTTCAGCCAGGTACTGCCTTCGGCGTGTGGAGCTAACTTAGGTGGGAACAAGAGCAAGATTACAACTTGCGTCACGAATCCAGCGACGAATGCAAAGAGCAACCCGACAATTAGCCAGCCGCTCGCTTCCGGGCCCGTGTATCCAGCGTACATGACGTAGCCACCGACACACAGACCTGCCGCCCCCAAAAGGACACGATACCAGTAGGGAATACCCAACGGCACTTTACAGTGAGAGCAAGCTCTTCCGGCGTTTATGAGCTCGCGCCACGAAAAACGAGACTTGCAGAGAGGACAGCTGAGGGGAGCCTTCGCCTTTTGCGTCAGTTCCGACCATCCTCCGGTCGTGACCTGAGCAAACACAGCGCCGGAAATCAGCGCTGCAGGGCGGCACTGATGTGAATCACGAGCGAAGTATAGAGCAAGCAGACCGTTATAGGACAGAGCGCGGTTCATCCGTTGTTGTAATCCGTTGTTGTAACCAGGCGTTAGCACAACTTTGCGCCGTTTGTTCGCCCAGAACGGGCATTTTGAGTGCTATCGAGATGTGTCGTCAGTTTGAAAACTATTTCTTGAGGGGCTTTGGCCTAGCTGCACCGATTGCTTTTCGAACCCTCCAGCGCAGCAGCAGGAACGCCGCACCGCAGCCGACAAGAAATAGCAGGCCCTCAATGGAAATCATCTCCTTAGCCGTGAGCCATGTGAGTGCCGCGACAGCCCCGCATATTACGAAGACCCGACCCTCTGAACAGTGCTAAGCTTGCCGGAAATAATGTTTCGCCAGAACCTAGCCTCGTTCGCTGCTGTGTCCGGGAAAACAATATTGCGCTGACTATGCTCCACGTCGCGCATCCATTCATTCGATGGCTTATTCATGACACCTTGCCAGCTTCACAGATGATTGAAATTTTAGCGCATGGTTGGCGAAATCAGGCGATTTGACTCAAAACCCCACGTGGAGGCATTTTGAGCGCTATGGGGATTTATCATAAGAGCAGCCCAACATTGCTACCGGGGGCCTGCTTCGATAGCCGAGTTAGCAACCGCCGTGATGATTTGTTGCTGCTGCTTTTCGCGGAGAGTAGAGTTCAGTTCCAGCTGAATCGTGTATAGCGAGCTTCCTTGCTCCCACCAGAGGTTCGCGGGGGCACAAGACCCACCACAGCTTACTGGTCGAAAGAATCCGATGATGCCTCGCGTCAACTGCACCTGGCGAGTATTTCCCAGTTCGCGCAGCGAATAAGGGGGATTAACCTTACCTGAGAAAGACGCTGCGTAACCAGAATTACCTACATCCAACTCATACCAGAGGACGACTGCGTACTCGTCCGGTGCAACCTTCTCCACGGTTGCGTGTTTGGCATCATCGAAAGGTCTGGGTAATTTAGTCGGTAAGAGCACGGGTATGCTTACTTTTGCTTTAACCTCAGCCAGAATGGAAACGAAGACATCTGGAAGGGGTTTGCCCACGCTAGCTCGCCCAGCGGCCTCTCCTGACAGTGGTTGCGCGAGGTTGCTGTCTGCGCAGCAGACAACAATGCAGACGGCCACAATGACCTTCGCTTTCTTACTGAACACGGATCGAGCTCTCAACGTGTGTAGCAAGTGACCTCGGAAAGAAATTCTAGAACATACTGTTTGATAACAGGCGTTATCACAAGCGTGCGCCTTTTATTCGCCGCGCAACAGGTGACTCAGTACTCTTCTCATCACCAAAACACCGGCTTGCTGGAAAACGGAAATACCGCATACAAAATCGCCATTTTCCATTGACAACAAAAGTCTCCCAAATAAAAGATTCAATTACAGATACAAACAATGCGGGAAACCAACTCGGAGGCAAAACTTAAGGAATTGCTGGCTTACCCCGAGCATTACTTTGGCGAACCCGCATCCGAAAGGTGGCTTGCCCTCTGCTCATCCTTAAGCACGTACCAGCCTCCTGCGGGGAATTTTGTAATACAGAAGGAGCGCAAATGGGAACTTGTTTCTGCTCTCCAGAAGGCGATCCGTCGTGCCGATAAATTCACGGCTCTTCAGTTGATTTCCTGCATTGCAAACATGCCGGAAGAGTGTGGATATTTCGGGAGGCGCATATGTGTTATTGCCTGCGAAGATATAGGCCCTGCCGACGACACTCTGGTGAAATTCGTGATCGCTTGCGCCACAATTTTCTCGGCCAGGAGCACTGGCCCTGAAAACATTAAGCTTTTGTCCTTTCTCGCAGAGCAGATGTGTGATCTCTCCATTCGTAGCCGAATCTACTGCAGTTATGAAACCGTCAGCATCGCTGCTAAGAAGGGGGCGTTGCCGAGATTGGAGCCGGGAGACGAGATCATTCTTGATTTCATTGTCCACAAGAAAAAGACCGTGGACTTGAGCAACTCGTGCCTATATGAGTGGCAGAAGAAAAACAACTGGAGGACGGCTGGTCTCCTGAAATACATCGGCCTCTCACTTCCACTGGAGTCGCAGGTCAACGCCGATCCAGTGCCTGCCGCAAGATTCATTTTCGATTTGCCCAGTTATTGCTATGACCAGTACACGAGGATTGGCCTGGCGGTTTTGCGGCGGCTGGTTCGAGGCGTGCATGGGGCAGAGGCTATCACCGATTTTTTTCACCGAAACCGCGTTACTGCCCCGCATAAGGTTCTCGGAGAAGCCCTGTTCACGGTGGAAGGTGGACGCGAAAAGTCCGAACTGGTTCACCCGTCGCTGGGCTTGTAGACATTGCGGAGCCGATGCGCTTCATCAATGACGGCGAGATTCCATGCGACCTGACGAATATACGGCTCTTTGGAGCGTGCAAAGTGGTATGAACAGATGACGATCTCGGAACGGTTAAACGGGTTCAGATTCCCTTTCCGAATCTGTTCGTTGAAGGTCTTCGTCTCCAATATGACCGAAGGCAGGAAAAACTTATCTGAAAGCTCCTGATGCCACTGCTTCCGAAGGGCTGCCGGGACGATGATGAGAATCTTCCGTCTGCGTTCAGCCCAGCGCTGGGACAGGAGAATCCCCGCCTCAATCGTTTTGCCGAGACCAACTTCGTCGGCGAGGATCGCTCCTCTGGACAGTGGGGATCGAAAAGCGAACAGGGCAGCTTCGACCTGATGTGGGTTCAGGTCAACCTGAGCGTCAGCAAGGGAAGCAGCCAGCTTCTCCATGCTGTCGGAGGCGCAACGCTTCGTCAGTTCATACGCAAAATATTTTGCGTGATAGGCAGTACTCATCACTAAACAAGGAGCCGGGTCACTAGGGGAAGAGTTTCAATATACATCGAGAGTGGCTCGTTGTGTAACAACAAGTTTGAACGAGGTCGAACACCGGGCTGTCCTGGTAACCGTTGCCCATTCAGTGACTATGGAATACCGTTCGCTGCTAATTTATTCATTGACAACTGCTCCTGGGGCTATCATCATCTCAGACCAAAAGATGCACCCTTCCCCAGGAGGACACCCATGTCAGAGGAGCTGAACCGTCTCATCGAAATGGCTCGTAAAGTCGAGATGAGCGACGAAGATAAGAAGCGCCAGCGAATCAGTTTTGCCTACGGTAATACCAGGATTGAGAATGACGACATCACTTGGGACACTGTGAAAAAGGCAGATGAGGATTTGAGAAATCGCTGAGCCCGTCAACAATCCGCCGCGTCCAGACTATCAGTTGTACGAAACGCGAGAACAAAAGGCCATCCTCGAAGCGAGGAACGGCCTTTTATTATTTGCTGCTGTGGCCAAGATGGTTGACGGAGCGCAGTCTGGATTTACGTTGACACCAGAAACACTCCTTGCACTTCACCGCTTGGCGATTCAAGACCTCTACATCTGTGCAGGAACATTTCGTGAGTCCAATGTTGTTTTACTGCGGAACGGTGTCGTAGACCATGACAAGCACCAGCCGCCAGACTGGACGAAGGTAGCCGGATTCGTGACCGAAATGTGCAAGTACGTTAATGAAAACTTTGGAAAATCCGGCGTTCATCTTGCTTCGTACATAATGTGGAGGCACAACTGGATTCACCCGTTCAAAGGCGGAAATGGGAGAACTTCAAGAGCCCTTTCTTATCTCGTGCTGAACGTGAGACTCGGATTCAACCTACCTGGCGAAAATACCATTGCCCAGCAGATTGAAACAGATCGAGGGCCATACTACGCGGCACTGGAAACAGCAGATGAAGCAGACCGAAACGGCACCCTGGATGTGTCCGCAATGGAAGAATTAATATCAAACATGCTGGCCGCACAATTGCTCTCAGTTCACAACAAAGCAGTAGGCAAATAAATCAACGCAAATTTAGGACACTACCAAAAATTGCAATCAATTTCCGCAACTGTGCCGATTTGTCAACATTGATGTACCTCCCTTCGGAACGGTTCCGGCGGTAACTTGGGCTGTTCAGTTTCAAAAGAGGAAAGGTAATGGAACCACATCAGGCTATGCCTCAGACGGGGAGCCAGCAAGCAGGTTCCTGGCATTGGCGCGAAGGCCCAGTGGACGAGCGACTCGATCACTTCGACCTGCGTTACGGCGATGCCTCCGCTCCTGGAGGATGGAATGAATGGACTCCCATTGCAATCGTGGGCCTAAAGCGCAAGGGTCTCGTCAACGTACAATTTCTGATCAATAGAACTGATCCCCGGAATTCACAAATCGTTGATGATGTGGTTAAGGAGCTGAATTTTTATCTTGCGGAGTTGAATAAGCCAGACCCGTGGCGCTATTTGGAATACCACTGCGGAACGCTGTCCAACGTCTATTCGCCGGTGCACTGGTCGTTTATAAGTGGAAGCACCAAGCCTGCAGAGCCTCGAAGGGTGTTCGGACGAACAGGCTGAGGCTCTCCGCTAGCGCTTATCACTAGCACTTTTGGCATTTGGAGACATCGGAGGGACAGGCGGATTGCAGTGTGAACACAATTGCAATCAATTTCCAAAGGCTCGTTGTTGCGTATTCGCCCTGCCCCAATTCGTATTCACCGGCGCGATGGTTGGTACAGCCCACGGAGAAGTTTTTCAGGCGCAGCGTGAAAAGTGTCGCAGATGCGCAGGAGAGTTGAGACCGTGATCGGGCGTCCCGCTTCGATCTGCTGCCAGTGCCGCGCTGAGAACCCAAAGCCAATCATGTCTTCTTGGCTGTAGCCCTCTTCCTTTCGCAATTCGCGGATTCGCTTCCCCAGGGAGCGGAAGAATTCTGCTTGACCAGCCACGCACTGGTTTGTAGAGTCTTACGAGCAATTTCACCACGAGCAGATTAGCTGGGTACTTAGTTCGTCAAAAAGGGGAGGATTTATGAAAAGCCTTGTATCTGTAGCGTTAATACTTTCTTTGACCGTGCCGGGGTTCGCGCAATTTTCCCCGCCACCCTGTACGCCCGCACCAGGCAAGACTGTCTGCTCTTCACCCGGAGCAAAAAACATTTGGAATGGCACCTCAACCTATGTGTTGCTGATCGGCGCTCCGGTGGGAATAGCAGGTGGTTTGATAGTGCGTCATCACTATAAGCATAAAGCTCAACAAGAATTGAAAAGAATACAGGAATTACAAAACAAATCGCCCAATCCTGGGGAGCAGCCAGCTTCGTTAACGGATTGCAACAATGGCAGCTTAGACATGTGGAGCAAGATGGAGTGCCAACAAAAACAAGAGGCACAGAAATCAAAAACTGCGAAATAGAACTACGCGATTGCTGATCCCAAGGTATTTCCGAGTCGGACGGTCTACACTCGCGTGAACGAGATTGCCGCCGTCCCTAATTGAGATTTCCTTTAGTGAGCATTCCCCAAATACGGACACCACGCGGACACAATGTTTTGAGGTGCCAAAGCTTCATCCCGTGAGAACGATGGAAACATGCATGGATGCTGGTTAGAAGTGGTGAGCGCGGTAGGAATCGAACCTACAACCTACTGATTAAGAGTCAGTTGCTCTGCCAATTGAGCTACGCGCCCGCTGGGTTGGACTCGGGATGGCGCACCAGGAGAGGACATTCGTCCAGGGCGGACATCGAGTTGCAATGCCGCGCGATCCGGTGCGGCATTTTTTCGGCGATTGTCAGTATAGCAGGAGCGTTAGGGGAGTGTTACGAGCCAACGATCAAGTAGAAATTTCAATGGAAAGCTTTTAACCGCAAAGAACGCGAAGGGCACAAAGGAAAAAGGGATCGCAGTAAGGAACAGCTATTCTCAAAGCGAGCTAAGAGGTCGCTCCTTACTGCCGCCGAATCTCCGCCGCGAACGGCGCCACTGCATCCTGCACCGAAGTGCTGGGGCGCCGCTGCGGAATTTTTCCCGAGGGGACCGGCGGCCGCTGCTCGAGCGTGCCGATCAGCGGAGCATCATCTACACCGATACCCATAGAGACGAAACGGTTCTCTTCGCACATGGATTCGATGAGATGCTGCTGGCGCGAGTTCAGCACCTTTAGCGGCAAAGACTGGAAATTGCGGAAGACCCAAAGAAGATAAATTCTTTGCGCCAGTGACGGTTTAAGATAACGCGGCCCGAGCGGAGTCAATACTCGCAGCACACCTGAAGAAAGCTTTTCAAGCCACATGCGTTTCGCCCACAGAATTATTAGAGTTTAAACAGAGAATCGACTTGCAATTTTAAGACCACGCATTATGCCCCATCAGTGAGGCATTGAACAGTAGAATTTTGTAATCTGGAACACTTTTCTTGCTGTTAGCTCTGCAGCTCCTGTTAGTCGAACGGTGATTGCACCAGAAATCGTGCAACTAAGGTGCATACGATCGTCAAAGGTCAGTGATTCGAACTGGAAACACATGCCTCGAACTGGAGAAAAGCACACTGGACTGGCTCGCGCTTTGTCGAAACTTGGCTACTGCTCGCGATCGGCCGCACGAAAACTAATTACAGGGGGGCGATTGCGGCTGAACGGAAGGGTCGAGCGCGATCCGGAAGCCCCTGTGCGAATTACAAAAGATCGGCTGGAGGTGGACGGCAAAGAAATCACCGGCGCGAGAAAAATCTACGTCATGCTGAATAAGCCACGAGGCATAGTGACCACGGCCCGCGACGAAAAGGGACGAGACACGGTTTATTCTCTGATCCCGCAGGGCCAGTGGCTGGCTGCGGTAGGACGGCTGGACAAAGCCAGTGAAGGCTTGCTGCTGCTCACGAATGACTCCACATGGGCGGCGGCAATTACTTCGCCGTCGTCGCATCTCGATAAAACTTATCACGTGCAGATTGCAGCCCTCGCGGATGATAGCTTGCTGGCGCGGCTGACGGCGGGAGTTCGCGAGTCCGGAGAGCTGCTGAAGGCGAAGCGTGTACACCTATTGCGACAGGGTCAGAAAAATTGTTGGATTGAAGTCGTTCTCGATGAGGGGAAGAACCGCCACATCCGCCGGATCTTTGCCGGGCTTGGGATAGAGGTGCTGCGGCTGATCAGGGTCGCGATCGGAGAACTCAGGCTAGGCGACCTACGCAAGGCAATGGCGCGTGAGCTTACGCCGCAAGAGGTGAAGAAATTGTCAACGAAGCAAACGAAACTAAACTAGAGCGCGTTCTGAACAAGAACCAGGGCCCGATTCTGAATCTCAGCCTGGTCGCCAAAACCACAGAGCCAATTGACTTCCGGCTCGCGGCGGAACCAGGTCATCTGGCGCTTGGCATAGTTGCGGTGGGCCTGCTGTACGGCAACCATCGCGCCATCGCGAGAGACTTCTCCTTTGAGAAACTGCAACGCCTGCTTGTATCCGATCGAACTCACCGGGCGTGCTGAAACTCCGTACTTTTTCAGGAGCGCTTCAGTTTCGTTCACCAGACCAGCGTCAAACATCGCGTGTACCCGCTGATTGATGCGCAGGTATAGTTCCGGACGACTTGGATCAAGCCCAATGCGCAAGATGCGGAAGCCTTGCAGCGCGTCGCGTCCGGCTTGCCATTGTTCGGTGAGAGGACGAGGGGCGGAAAGACAAACTTCAATGGCGCGAATCAGTTTGGGAAGATCATTGGCATGGATCTTCGCAGCGGCGGCCGCGTCCATGCGCCGCAACATGCGGTGTAGATGATCGGAACCCTTCCCAGCCGCGATGGCTCGTAGCCGTTCCCGCAACTCCTCGGAGCGCTCGGGGCCGGGGAAGAGTCCTTCCAGCAATGCTCGTAGATAAAGTCCGGTGCCGCCGACAACGATGGGAAGATGACCGCGGTTTTTGATGTCGCCGAGCACAAGTCGGGCCTGGCGGGCGTATTGTCCTGCGGTCGTGTAATCGGACGGTTCGAGAACGTCGAATAAATGATGGGGAGCGCGGGCCTGTTCTTCCAGGGTAGGCTTCGCGGTGCCGATTAGAAAGTCACGATAGATCGTAACTGAATCGCAGTTGACGATCTCTCCACGAAACTGTTCTGCGATTTGCAGCGAAAGCGCGGTCTTGCCGCTGGCCGTCGGCCCCAGAATTACGACCATCAATGGATCGCGGGACAATCAGCGTGCACTCCAGGAGATATGGTGCCAGGAGCGGGCGATGATCAGGGCAATAATTAGGATGACCGTCACTATCAGCCCGAGGGTTTCGAATTTTTGGCCGCGTGCTTGGAATGCATTGCGCGATTTATTACGAGCCATCCTGGACACGCGATCATTGTAGCGGAGGAAAGCGCGCTGAGATGGGCTCGGGTGGAAACGATCTTAATATCCCCGCCTACATGGAGCGTAGTTTGCGCGGGACGACGATGTCCACGCGGCGATTTGTGGAGCGGCCTTCGGCGGTAGCGTTGCTAGAAATCGGACGATACTCGGCGTAGCCTGACGCTGCCAGGCGTTGTGGCGCGAAGCTGTATTTTGTCATCAGCAGACGAATGGTGGCTGTGGCGCGAGCGGTGGAGAGGTCCCAGTTGGAACTAAAACGCGAGTTGTGAATGGGGACATTGTCGGTGTGCCCCTCGATGCGAAGGTCACTGTTGGCGGTTTGCAGTATTGCGGCAAGACGGTCGAACGCGGGCCGCGAGCTGGGGCGAATCTCGGCCGAGCCAGTATCGAAAAACCCGACCTCACGCAGGCTGATGACTAGTCCTTCTGCGGTGACGCGCACGCCAACTTCGCCGCTGGCGATCTCTTCCGCGAGAGCGTCTTCAACCCGTTTGCGCAGCAGGTTGAAGTCGTCGGGTTCGGTGTTGCCGACGGGAAGATCGGTCGGAACTCCGTGGGCGGCCAGCCCGCCAACGTCAGCGGGATGCGGCGGCAGGGAACCATACTGTTGAAACGCGGTTTGAATGGCAGTGGCAAGTTGTCCGGCGCGGCGCTTGTCAAGTTGAGCGGCTGAATACATCACGACGAAAAACGCGAAAAGTAAGGTGATGAAGTCGGCATAGGAGACGAGCCAGCGCTCATGATTGGTATGCCGTTGAATCCGGCGGCGGCGCCTCAAGCCCCGGCTCCGGCAGCTTTGGCTTGTGGCACGTGCGCATGGCTTTCAGAAGCGAAGCTGCGCAGCTTGGTTTCAAGCATGCGCGGATTCATGCCTTCGAGGATTGAGATGACCCCCTCCAGCATCATTTCGCGGTGTACTTCTTCTTCACGCAAACGCAGGCGCAACTTGCCCCCTGCGGGCAGGAAAACAAGATTGGCTGCAGCCACGCCGTAAATGGTGGCGACGAATGCGACCGCAATCCCACGCCCGACCTCGTCGATTTTGTCGAGGTGCTGCATCACCTGAATCAATCCCAGCACTGCGCCGATGATTCCTACGGTGGGGGAGAATCCCCCCGCCGACTCAAAAACCCCGTGCATCTGCTCTCCACGTTCAGACTGGTTGTCGAGTTCAAATTCCATGATCGAGCGCAACTCCTGTGGCTCTGTACCGTCCACCGCCAGCATCAGGGCTTTTCGAAGAAAGGGATCGCCGATTTGATCAAGTTCAGAATCCAGGCGGACGATGCCTTCGCGTCGGGCGCGGTTCGCCAGGTGTACCAACAGTTTGATTCCGGCTTCGACGTCCTCGCTCTGGTCAACGAAGACCCGGGCGAGGTTGCGCACCGCGCCGGTCACCACCGGCAGGGGAAACTGCAGCAACACCGCGCCCGCGGTTCCACCGAATACGATCATGGCCGCGGTGGGTTGCAGAATCTGCGAGAGTTTGCCGCCCTCAAGCAGCAGGCCACCGATGATGCCGATCAAGCCAATCAGCAGGCCGGCGATGCTCGCCTTGTCCACGCTAGCCTTCATTCTCGCCAGTGGACGCGTGGTTCATAGGAAGCATGCTGGCGTTTGCCAGGTGCCAGGCGCCGCTTCCGGCAAACAGGCGGCGGCGAAAATCCACGATGCATCGAGGATCTGTTCGACCGATTCGCGCACCAGGATTTTTTCTCCATTGAGCAGAGTGATCACAGTGTCGGGGCTCTGCTCTACAAACTTGATCAAGTCGGAGTTGATGGTGATGCTCGTGTTGTTCAGACGGGTGAGATGGATCATGACCCTGCTCTGGCCTAATTCTCAATTAAGTATCGGCAGAAGATGAATGGAAGCGCCGACTGGCTGGTCATGGTCTTCGGTTACAGAAGTTCTGGCGGGTCGTACGAACATCGTTAAAGCCGATGACTTTTCACGCCGATGTGACCTGAGAATCAACAAGGTTCCGGAAATTGGAACGCCTCCACGGCGGTCTGCAAGGGGGAAATCTTTCGGGAACCATATTCGTTCTGAGGAGAAAAAATGTCGCTTAGCATTCTGAACAATCCGGCATCCCTTGCCGCACAAAACGAGTTGGGAATCACCAGCACCAGCTTGCAGAACACGTTGTTTCAATTGTCTTCAGGGTCGCGAATCAACAGCGGCGCTGATGACGCCGCCGGCCTGGCCATTGCCGACGGCCTGCACGCCAACGTCACTGCTCTTACGCAATCGGCCCGAAATGCCAACGATGGCGTGGGACAGTTGCAGGTTGCCGATGGCGCGCTGGCCCAGGTCACAACCCTGCTCGACCGCGCGGTCACGCTGGCGACTGAGTCCGCCAACGGAACCGTTTCCAACAACCAGCGGACTGCTCTGAACACCGAGTACACTGCCATCAAGAACGAAATTGACCGCATCGGGTCCACCACCAGTTACAACGGCACCCAGGTGTTTACGTCCAACCCGAACAGCTTGTTCCTTAGCGATTCGGGCATCAGCAGCACCATTCAGGTTTTTACCGGAACATTATCGGCAGCCGGACTGCTAGGCGGCTCGGCGAATGCCACTTTAGCATTCAGCGGAACTCCGGCGACCGGCGACCAGATCACCATCGGCGGGACGCAATATACCTTTGAAACCGCGGCAAACTTTACGGGCACCACCGCTAATCAGGTGCTGATTGACGCGAACGCGAATCCGGTGACGGCGCTTCAGAACACACTGAGCAACCTGGTTGCGGCAGTGAATGGCGGACCTGGAGCGGGAACACTTTACGGCGCAGGAACGGTCGCTAACGCAGACGCGACCGCAAGCACGCAAGGCTCATCGGTCAGTTTCGAAGCGACCCCGGCGGGCAACGCTCTGATCGCCGGCGGCGGTACCATCGCTGCCTCGGTGGACACGGGGACGGCGGAGGTTCTCCTCGACACGACTCCGTTCGCGTCCGGATCGTCAACCTCTCTGACTACGTCGCAGAACGCACAAACGGCGCTTTCCGCAATCAATACGGCTATTCAAAACGTGGCGGCACAACGCGGCCAGATCGGAGCTGGAATCAACCGGCTGCAAAGCGCGAGTACGGTCATCAACAGCCAGGTGCAGAACCTGACCAGTGCGGAAGACGGTATTCGCGCCGCCGACATTCCCTCGACCGTGGCCAATCTTACCAAGTACTCCATCCTGGAACAGACCGGCATAGCCGCGCTGGCCCAGGCCAATCAAACCCAGCAACTGGTGCTTTCGTTGTTGAAGTAAAGTCAGGCGCGGGCAGGGGTTTCCCCTGATCTTTGCCCGCCGGGGCTCTTTGCGCAATGCATTCGGGACCAATCGCGGAATAGGGAAGCGCCGCCAATCGCGCCGCATTAGAAGACTCTTCAAAGGCCTGCACATGCGGGTCAGATTGCTCAAGCGCATGCTGATACCCACCCGAGAGATGCACGAGATTAAACGAAGCTTATGGTCAGCCTGAATCCGTCTACGCTGCTGAACGGCAGTGGCATTGATGTGGCCTCGCTGGTGAGCCAGGTGTTGTCGGCTCAGAGTGGCGGTCTGCAGCTGTTGCAGCAGCAACAGACAGATTTGCAGACTCAAGCCAGTCTGTTGACCGGACTTAATGGCGATCTCTCGAATCTTTCGTCGGCAGTTAATGTGTTAACGGATGTATTAGGCCCGCTATCTTCGGTGTCGGCGCAGTCGTCACAGACGAGCATCCTTACGGCGTCAGCGCAATCGTCGGCGGTGCCTGGAACGCATACGCTGGTCGTGAGCACTTTGGCGTCACAGAGCACCCTCTATACCGATTCCGTCGCCGATGCCAACACCTCCATCCTTCCTCAAAATGCCGCCAGCGCGGACATTCAATTTCAGATTGGCGGCGCCGCCGGACCAACCCGCGACATAGCGATTTCTGCGGGATCGAATGACACCCTGAATTCTCTGGTCAGCTACATCAATAATCAGAACTGGGGCGTGACCGCTATGGTGCTAACCGATGCCTCCGGCTCGCGGCTGGCCATTTACGGCAACACGCCCGGTAGCACCGGGGCGCTGGCCATTACTAACAACACCAGCAGTTTGGCTTTCAATCCAGTGGTCGGCGGGACCAACGCTAACTTCACGGTAGATGGGATTCCTTTCAGTAGCTCCAGCAATACGGTCGCCGGCGCCATTCCGGGAGTGACCCTGAACCTGTTGGGAGCCTACCCCGGCGTCCAGGTACAGGTATCGGTGGCCACAGACTCGAATCAGATCGCGCAGGCGGTCACCGGTTTTGTTTCCGCCTACAACGCTGTGATCGGTGACATCAACCAGCAATTCACGGTCAACGCGAGTACGAATTCAGAAGGCCCGCTGGCCGGTGACAGTTCTCTGCGATCACTCCAGTCGAGCCTCCTGACCGATGCCACGTATTCGCTGGGCAGCGGCGCCTTCACCAGCCTTGATTCCCTCGGCATCACCACCAATGACGATGGCACTCTGAGCGTCAACTCGAGCCAGTTGAACAGCGCGATTTCCTCGGATCCGGCAGCCGTGCTCAACTTTTTCCAGAACTCGTCAGCCACCGGCTTCGCCAATAACTTTTCGAAAGATTTGCAGAACCTGACCGATCCCACACAAGGCGTGATCAGTCTTGACCTCAGCGAGAACCGTACGCGGCAGAGCGAATTGACCAGCTCGATTGCCGATACTCAGGACCGCCTGACTGCGGAGCAGGCGCAACTGCAGACTCAATTCAGCCGGGTGAATGCCCTGATCGAGGCCTTTCCGTCGCAATTGCGCGCAATACAACTGGAGTTGGGCATTGCTCCGTCGAACTCGAGCAATTCAACCGGGTAAATGACGGATAAGCTGATATGAACGATGCCCGGCGCGCTTACCAGGAAACGGCTGTTCACGGGGCCAAGCCCGTTCGCCTGACCATCCTTCTTTACGAGCAGATCATTCAGGACGTTAACCGCGCGGCAGAGGCCATTTCTGCGCGCAACTTCGAGGCCGTTGCCTGTGAAGTCAGCCATGCCACTGGGGTGATCGGATATCTGCAGGCGACACTCAAACGCGAGAAAGGCGCGGCCGTCGCGCGCAACTTGTCAAAGTTCTACACCATGCTGCGCGAGAAGCTGATGGAAGCGCAGGTACGCTGCTCGCGTGAAATTCTCGACCGACTGCGGGAGAACATGATTGAAGTGCGGGAGGCGTGGCTGAAAGTCGAAGCTGACGCCGAGCTGTGATCGAATAGAGAAAAGAAGTGTCGAATCACGAGATGCAATCGCCGCCTGAAGCCGGGCAGATCGAGAGAGCAACCGAAGCCATCCGCCGCGCGTTGAGCGGGTTGCAACCAGGCACGCGCCTTGCCCTCGACGACGTATTCGCCGCGTTCATTGCAGTGCGTCATGTAACCGAATTGCGATTCGACGCGCGACCAGCGCCTGTTCCGGCTGCGCAGCCTGGAGCAACGTGGAATCGAGCGCGGACAGAGTACCGTGCGGCCCTCATCGATTGGGACCGCCACCTGCCGCGCCTGCATGGCTGGCTGCTGGCGGAGCGCGCGAGGCTCAACTCGCGCCGCGTTCACGCCGGGTCAGTCCAAACCTGGATCGAAACCGACCGGCAGACTCGCTGAACCGCACTCGGCAAAGTAATCCTGTTGCACCATCCTCAACAATTTCATTGCGCGCACAGCATACCGACGAAGCTTGCCCCAGAGCTGACGCAATGCGGGACAGGACTCGGGGCTGGTGTGCGGATTTGAGAGGTAGCACTGCTCGATGGGGTTATTACGCGGACAGGAGGGAGACACCTCTTGATACCACCCGATTCCTCCGAACATTCCACACTGCTCCGCTTGGTTTGCGGTGACAATGTTTAGCTGTCCAGGAACAACGACGTCTGCCGCTAATTGTTTGACGTGTGGGCTGTTCGATCCCGCACCGATTTTGGCAGTCGGAGGATTCGCCAGGTGCTCTGCAACCAGAACACCAGCGGCGTAATTACAACGGAGTACATGCCATAGATTCCAGGGCAGGGCCGGTTGGATCGTTATTGTACTTCGCAAAAACAGTATCTCGCTCAGAGGTGGTGGGACAGCGGAGAAATGAGAAAGGACGACGGGCAGAGCCGTCGTCCTAGGATAAAACCGGTTTCTGTTCTCAGAACGAGAACCGGGCAGAGAGTTGAACGACACGGCCAGTTATCGTGGTCCCCGTGATTGCCCCCACACTTGGATCGGGAGTGCCTGACGCAAGGGCGGTTGGATTGAGATTGTTGCTGGGATTTTGGAAGCTCGGATGGTTCAAGATGTTGATAGCATCCATCCGAAGGCCGAGTTTCCCTTGCTCCCATCCCGGCAGACCCCAAGTCTTGCCTAGCGAGAAGTCCACATCCGACAACCTGGGTCCACGAAGCGAGTTTCTCTTGTTATTGCCGAAAGTGTCGACCGGCGGGGCTGCATAGGCTAACTGGTTGAACCACTCGCTGATCGATGGGTTCGATACAGGCGGATCGCCAACCAAGTTAGGATACAAAGCATTACTACTTGACAGCGTGCCGGACGGGGCATTGTTGTTCATAATTACCGTGAACGGAGCCCCCGATTCGACGAACCAGGAAGCTGACGCTTGCCAGCCGCCGAGTGCGGCATCAGCCAAAGCCGAGTTCAGGTATTGGTGTCCCTTGCCGAGGGGCACGGCATATACTAACGACCCTTTAAACGACTGCGGCCTGTCAAAATTCGAAAGCGCATAGTTAGCTGAGGGCGTGTAGGCGTCCTGATAGTACACGGCGCCGAATTGGTTACCCCAGCCTGAGGTGTCCATGTCATCCTTCAGCCGCGACCAGGTGTAAGCGGCTTCGAGAGACAAGCCATTGCCGAACGGTTTATGAAGCAAGCCCTGGACCGCGTGATAGTTCGAAACACCGCTGTACAAGCCGGTACGTGCGCCACCTGAGCCGATACCGATGCCCAAGTACTGCGGAAACGGCCTGCACAGATCAGGCGTTGCCGGTGACGACGGGCATCCTAGTTCGTTGGCAGGTAATTGATTGACATCAGCCTCGAAGTGCATGTTCTCCCAGTGATTGCCAACGTATTGACCTTCCACCACCATGTTACCGGGCAAACGCCGCTGTACGCTTGCTGTCCACTGCCAGCCATTCATAATGGGAAGATCATAGGGTGTATAGGGGATAAACCCATTTCCCTGACCGTTATAGAGAGCAGGGTCGCGACCGGCAATAATGGGCAGCCCCGCTCCAGTTCCTGAAAGCTGCACTACAGGGCTGGTCGCACTGGCAGTTGACGCAGTGCCAGTAACGCCAGAACCGAAGCCGAGAGGTCCGCCGACAGTGTCCATGCTCCACAGGCTGGAGTACTGGCCAACTCCGCCTCGCACCACCCAATTGTTCGAAGCTTGCCACGCGAATCCCAATCGAGGCATTGCTATGGCCTTCGTCTCGAAGGATTGAGTCCGCGCCCCGTTCAGGCCAGCAAACCAAATTGAGCCAGGAGTGTTCGTAACGGGATTCGTCAGAGTGGGATCAAAGCCACCCATATTGTTCTTGACTTCACTCATTCCGCCATGGACTTCCACCCGGACCCCGAGATTGAGGGTGAGGTTCGGTCGCAGCTTAAAGTCGTCCTGAGCAAAAAATGAAGGATTCTTGGCCCGCATTCCATGTTCGGGTTGGGTTGAGGTGCTCCATTGCTGCACGTCTCCCAAGAGGAAGTCGAGATAGCCACCGAAATGCGGGACGTCGCGTGGATCGTTCGTGCCGGAAGGAGGCGTAGCACTGGTGTACTGGCCAGTGAAGGTGAAGTCTGCCCCATGGATGCTGCCCCACGGAGTCGAGTTATCTTGCTCGAACATTACCTCGCCGCCGAAGTGCAGAATGTGTTTACCACGAATCAGGGTTAGCACATCCGAGGGAATGAAGGTGTTCTCAATAAAGACCGCGTTCGTCCCGGGACTCAAGCCACCGGGGCCGCCGGTTCCCTGGATGGTCACTGTCGGAAACACGTCCGCCTGTGAAAACTGCAATCCCAACGCGGCGGGGAAGCCCTTACCCAGGGTTTGCGGAACGAACCAGTTCCCTTGCCGGACAAACGAATACCGAAATTCGTTTACCAGGGACGGACTGAAGGTGTACACGTCCGAGATCTGCGCGCTATACGATTCGGCCGCATTATTCTCGCAATTTATGGGGCAAACAGGACCAGGGTCAAAATTAGTCTTGTGCGGGTTGTCGTGCATGTTAACCGTAAGGTTGACGCGGTTCTTTTCGCTGATGTTGTAGTCCAACCGCCCAAAGGTTTTCTTGCTGTTGCCGCTGGCGGGTTTCAGGTAGCTAAAGTTGTTTTGGATTCCAGGCAGATTGGGCGCAGGATAATTCTGTTGAATGTTCACGGCGACAGGGTCGAGACTGCCCGATGGAAGGGCCCAATCGTTCGCATTGAAGGCCCCGCATTGAGCTGGATTGGTCGTTAGTTGTGGTCCACCGGGTCCAGCCGTATAAGGGGAAGTCCCGTTTGAGAAGACTCCGAAGAGCGCCGGATCGAAACAGCCGGCCTTCATGGCGGCGGTGGGAACACTGAACGTGGAGATCGAATTGTTCGGGTTGTCTAATTGTTGATAGTTGAAATAGAAGAACAACTTGTTTTTCAGGATCGGCCCACCGATCGATCCGCCAAAGTAGTTGAAACGTTGTTTCGCCTTGTCGCCCGTCCGGTTGAAGTAGTCTCTCGCATTCAAGGCGTCGTTCTGGAAATATTCATAGAGCGCGCCGTGATACTGATTGGTTCCGCTCTTGCTGATTACGTTAAAGACATTGCCGCCACCGCCATACTGCGCTGGCGCGGTGGAAGCAATCACATTCACTTCGGCTACGGTCTCGCTCTCGCCCTGGTCAATGTTGGCGCTGTGCGGCAACCAAATCGAGCCGCCGTCAACCAGATAGCTGGAGAAGTAAGGCATGGTTCCCAAGATGGATTGATCGACCCCAGGATTTTGGTCCCCACTCCCGCCACCATTGGTGCCACCAGGGGTGCTGGTAGCACCGGGAAGCAACTTCAGGAGACTGGTCCATCCGTTCGCCGGATCGACGCTCGGCAGGTCGGCCAACTGTCTTGTTGACAGGGTGGTTGCGACCTGGGCATCCTCGGTCTTCAACAGTGGGGCCTGAGAAGTAACTTCGACCACTTGGCTGCTCGATCCGACTTTCAGACTTCCGTCAATCGTGACCAGCCCGACCTGCAGCGCGATCGGACCACGCACAAGTTTCTGAAAACCATCTTTTGTAAAGGTAATAGTGTAATTTCCAGGCAAAATCGAATTCGTATCGTACAGGCCGTTACCGTTGGTGACGAATTCCCTGACCACACCTGTGTCGTTGTTTCTAACCGTGACCGTAGTGCCCGGCAGAACTGCTCCCGACGGATCAACGACGGTGCCACGAATGTCACTAGAATTCGTATTTTGTGCGAAACCGAGACCAGTCAAACATCCCAGTAGAGACACCACGATCAGACAACGACGCAGCCTCATCGTTAACGCCCTCCTTGCAGAAATACTTTGCCCGGCTTGAGCAGCTCAGGCCCACGATTTCCTTGGCCCCAGACCACCACTGTGGACAATTTGCAAAATCGATTGTGTCACTTAGGGGTCGTCTTCCGGCAAACACTATGCCCGGGCTTAAACGATTGTCAAGCACAAAATATTGCTTTTATCGACTAGACAACCGATTGTTCACTACAGAAACGATTCTGTGACAATCGCCGGGACGCTTGACATTTATCCAGCGAGACGGCTAGTTTGCGACAGGCGCGCCGATTGATACCAACGCCTGCTTGTCGCTCGTGCGCAAGCCGCAGTTAAGATATTTGGTTACGATGGGGACAATAAGAGTCATTACGGCTATCTTGGTTTTATTTGTCGCTTCAACAGAGACCAAATCGCAACAGATCAGCAATCGAAAGCGAGACATCGCCCTCCACGCCCAGCAGGCGCAGCGATTCTTGAGGGAGAACCAGCCCGATCGGGCGATACCAGAGTTTCGCGCTATCCTAGCGATCGATCCCAACAATGTTGACGCCCATGGAAATGTGGGCGTTCTGTTGTTCTTTCGCGGAGACTATGCGCTTGCGATTCCGGAGCTTCGAGCTGCTCTCAAATTTCAGCCTAAGCTATGGAAAATTCAAGCACTGCTCGGCATTGCCGAGAAGCGAACGGGAGATGTTAGCGGCTCGGTTAAGGACCTTGAGCAATCTTTTCCAAAGCTAGAGGAGAAAGACATACAAATTGAAGTGGGTATGGAACTTGTTGAGATTTACTCGGGGCGTGGCGATTTGGACCAGGCCGCCCGAGCGATCGACTTCCTCCGCAGCAAGTATCCAACAGAGGTAGGCGTTCTGTACGCTTCCTACAGGATTCACTCAGATCTTGCCGCAGAGTCGATGCTGAGTCTTTCCCTGGTTGCTCCGCACTCCGGCCAGATGTATCAGGTCATGGCGCACGAACTGGCCAGGCAGGGGCAGATGGATGCGGCAATTAGAAACTATCGCGAGGCTCTGAAGATCGAGCCAAAGCTTCCGGGCCTCCATTTCGAATTGGCCGAGGCGCTGAATGCTTCCGACACGCAAGAGGGAAAAGCGGAGGCTAAGAAGGAGTATGAGACCGCGCTGTCACTTGATCAGTTCGATGAAAAATCCGAGTGCAGGTTAGGGGCCATCGCTTATGGTGAGGGCGATTTGAAGGGTGCGTTCTCACATTACTCCCGCGCTGCACAGTTGCAGCCTGATGATCCGGAAGCGGCTGTGGGACTTGCAAAAGCTTTGATCCAAATGAACGAAATGCAGAAAGCGCAAGCCCTTCTGGAGCACGCGGTGCAGATCGATCCAACCAGCGCCGAGGCGCATTTTCGTCTGGCTACGCTCTACCGCGGGCAGGGCCGAGCCGCCGATGCCAAACAGGAACTCGAACAATATCAGAAGTTCAAGGACATGAAGGAAAACCTCAAGAAGATCTACCAGGAAATGCGCTTGCAGCCGATGAAACAGGAATCCGAAGGAAGGGACTCGCAATAAGCGATCTCTTGCCGATCGTTTGTCACCATCGTGTTGGAATAGAGATCATGACGGCCAGGTTTCTACGTTGTGTCTGCGCCGTAGCCGTCGCTCTTTCGCTCGGTCCGCCTGTGCTTGTTTCGCAAACCTCCCCGCGGCTCGAGCCGCGAGATAGAACTGGGAAAGTAGTTGCATCGCCTGGTGAACAGCCGAAACCCGAAAAACCGCTATCCGTGGCTCTTCCTCTGTTAGTCGATATCACCGCTTCGACCGGAATTAATTTCAATCATCTATCCAGCCCGGAACAGAAATACATCGTCGAATCGATGAGCGGAGGTGTAGCCCTCATTGACTATGACCGCGACGGCTGGCCTGACATTTACTTCACCAACGCGCAAAGCGTCGAGATGGCTCTCGCCGGCAAGAAGGCCCGGAGCGCGCTTTATCACAACAATCATGATGGCACGTTCACCGACGTCACCGACAAGGCGGGAGTTGGCTATCCGTGCTGGGCGATGGGCGCGGCGGTCGGGGACTATAACAATGACGGCTGGCCCGACCTGCTGGTGACGTGCTTCGGTGGAGTTGTTCTTTACCGCAACAACGGTGATGGCACCTTCACCGACGTGACCAGGCCGGCGGGCCTGAGCACTGACTCGGGATGGGCCACCGGCGGCGTCTTCGGAGATTATGATAACGACGGCTACGCCGACATTTTCGTCTCGCACTACGTCGATCTCAAACTCGATAATCTTCCCGCATTCGGGTCCCTCAAGACCTGTACCTATCATGGAATTGCGGTGCAGTGCGGTCCCCGCGGTCTGAAAGGAGCAGCCGACAATCTGTATCACAATAATGGTGATGGCACCTTTACCGATGTCTCCAAGCAAGCCGGCGTGGACGATCCGGAGAAGCGTTTTGGTTTGACTGCTGCCTGGGAGGACTTCAACCACGATGGCCATTTAGACCTTTTCGTCACCAATGACGGCCAGGCGAATTACTTATATCGCAACGACGGTAATGGGCATTTCACCGATGTCGCCTTCCTTTCCGGTGTAGCCGTTGACCAGGATGGAACCGAACAGGCGAACATGGGGGTGGCTCTGGGCGATTATTTGCACACGGGCCGAACTTCCATCGCGATCACCCATTTCAGCAATGAGTACATGGCTTTGTATCGCAATGACGGAGCTATGAGCTTTACTGATGTATCGTATGCAGCGCGCATCGCTCCAGCCACCACTCCTTACGTCGGCTGGGGAGATGGATTCTTTGACTTTGACAACGATGGCTGGCCTGATTTCTTCATGGCGAACGGCCACGTTTATCCACAAGTCGATGGCACTGACATTGGCGTAAAGTATCGAGAACCTTCCTTGTTATTTCTCAACCAGCATGATGGAGCTTTTAAGAACATCAGCGCGCTAGTGGGTCCGGCAATTCAAACTCCGCAAGTCAGCAGGGGCGTGGCATTTGGTGACCTCTTCAACGACGGCCGGATCGACATTGTCATCGAGAATCTGCAGGGCCAGCCTACGATCCTGCGTCCGCAGGGCGGCCCGCAAAATCACTGGATCAGCTTTGCGCTGGAAGGAACCAAGAGCAATCGTCTGGCTTTGAATGCGCGGGTGAAGGTTACCGCGGCCAACCTGGTTCAAACGGATGAAGTGAGGAGTGGGGGGAGCTATCTCTCTCAGAACGACCTTCGCATCCATTTCGGGCTCGGCGATTTCAAGTCTGTTTCGAAAGTCGAAATCACCTGGCCTAGCGGAGGAGTACAACTCTTCAACGATTTGGCTGCTGACCACCTCTATAGCGTGAAGGAAGGCCAGTCACCGGTTCAGCAGAATCTATCGCATCCCCAGCGATAATCAGCAAGAAGCTTGCGCATCGTTCCGACGATTTTCAAGGTCAGCCTACCGATTGAGTCAGCTACCAACGAGAAAGTCAATTACCAAACAAGCGAAGTAATCGAGTCCGGGGGCAGCGTCAGTTTTAGGGTGTACGCCCCGAGCGTGCACTGCACATGGTCCTCATTATCGTTATTGCGGTTTGTGACTACCAGCACTCGGCTCTTATCGGGGTTCTCCGCCGCAACATGGTCAATGCCAGATAGATCTCCCGAGGAGGCAAAGACGCGCGCCCCTCGTTCAATCAGCTTTGAGTAGTGCGGAAAAGCATAGTAATTTCCGCTGTAGGTGAGTTGTTTTGACTTGGAATCGATAGAGACAAGGCCGTCCCGCCTCATCGGGCGTGGCGGAATCGTAATGTCAGGCCGTCCGTTCTCATCCAAAAGCAGGTTCCAGACGCAAATGCACCGAGCCCAGTTGCGCAACATGTCCGTAAAAGAGCTTGACCATCTTGTCCAATCCGTTCCGAACGGAGGATGAGGAAAATGACTTCCCCGTGCTGGACCGAAAAGGTGGGCCGGCGGCCCTCCCTCGGTGAAGTACATGTGCTTCTCGGGAAACATATCGCGTACACGGCTCATTGCGTCGGGAGTCCCCGCATAGGAATGCCAGGCCACACCATCCACATATTTCGCAACCTCGGGCTGGCTTAGTTCATCAACGACGCGGCCCCAAAGATTGTAGTTGTGATCAAGGATCCATATCTTGGTGTCGAGCGACGCTTGTTCCAGTGCGGGGCCCAGATGGAAGGCCACAAAAACCATCTCGTATTGCTGCCCCCAAAGCGTTGCCGGAAAAGTTCCATCCTGGTCGGTGTCTACTTCATTATTGACGGTGACCGCCTGAACCTTGACTCCAGCGTCGGCATAAGCCCGAAGAAATTTGACAAAATACTGCGCGTGAGGCGCGAACCAGTGCTCGCGCATGGATCCGCCCAGCATCGATCCACCGGTTTTCATCCATCCGGGAGGGCTCCATACACACGAGAAGAGGTAAAGATCAGGATTGATCTTCCTTGCTTCCTGTAACGTGGGAAGAATCCAGGACTGATCGTGCGCGATGCTGAACTGCTTCAACTCCGGATCAGGTTCCGGAGTGTCGTCATAGCTGTACATCTTTGTCGAGAAATCGCTCGACCCCATGCAGGTTCGTCCCACGGACAAACGAAGTCCCGCCGGTCCATATAGATCAGATAAGAACGCGTGGCGCGCATCGGGCGCCATCTGATTCAGCAGATAACAGGAGGCGTCGGTGAAAGCTCCTCCAAATCCGAGTATCTCCTGATACAACGTGCCGGGGTCGAGGTGGATTGCGAGGGCAGAGATTTCCTTTCCGCTCTCCCACTGAGGCGGCGATTGTATGGGTTGGAATTTTTCATCGCGTGTTGTTCTCCAGGCTCGCACCGAGCCGGGGACGCCTTGCAACTCGGCGTGCAACGGTATGGCGTCACCGGTAGCTGCGACCGCTCCCGCCGATGCAGCCAGTTTCAGAAAGTCGCGACGATTTGCCTTGTGCATGACCTCTCTCCATAATCAATTGTTGTCAGGCTGTGACGATGACTTGGTCAGGTGACGCCGTTCCTCGCTTTTGTTGTCCTGCTCAGCTTTGGTTCCGCCATTTAGCAAACAGTGCCATCAGGCGATGGTAGCTTTCTCTCGGCGTGCCATCAGCGCGGATGAAGCCGTCGTGACCAATGCCGTTAAAATCCCAATAGGTGATCGCCTCCAGCCAGGGCTTGCTGTAGGCAATGGTATAAAGCGACTCGACGTAATCGGCTTGAATGGTTTCGGTAAAGTCGCTGTGCCACACCATGGCCTCGCCACCGCTGCCCCCTCCCCAGTAGGCATACTTTCCTTGACCCGGGTAGGGTGCTAGCGAGGCCGGGAAACCCATTTCGGTAATGTGGATGGGCTTGCCGAAGTTATTGAAGGTCTCAAGGTCACGCTCCCATTCCACTAAATCCCGGCCGGAGTGGTAGTACTGCAGGCCAATCACTTCGTATTCGGCTTTGGCGTCGCGCAGCATGGCGAGATAATCGTAAGGACTCTGTTGCCACGGTGCCGGGCAGCGTTGCCACTGGCTCCCGGCGGGATGTTCGCCCATATAGTAATCCGCCCAAGTACCGGTGTTATTGACGATTCGAAAGCACGTGGGGTCGGCTTCGCGCGCGGTTTGTAAAGCGGTGACAGTGAGATCCACATTTTGCTCGCGCGTGAAACCGGCCATGCCGCGGTCTGTTTCCGGCTGCACGTGCAGTTCATTAACCACGTCCCAGATGTGAACCCGATGACGATAGCGCGAGATCGCCTGGCGTACATGCTCGAGGCAATAGCGTTTGGTTTCGTCATAAGAAATATTCTGCAGCCACTTCGGCGTGTTCTCCGGCTCAAGCCAAATGCAAGGATGACCTTTCGGCAGGACCGGGCTTCCGATCAGCGTGTTGAGAGCTGCTTCGAATGCGGAATAATCGGGATGCCCTTTTTCCGGTTCCACCCAGCCTTCGTAAATCGGAAGAGTCGTGTAATTGAACAACGCCTGGAATTGGTTGAGGGCCTCGGGATATCCGGCTGCGAGTCCAAAACCGTTACAGCCGAACAGAAAGCCCTTACGCCCCGGCTGACGCGCTATGGTGTGCTGCGCGCGGGCAATGACCAGCATTTCGCCCGCGTACAGCGAATCGCGGAGCGATTCCATCGCGGCCCGGACCTGAGCGGTCCGGTCAGCGCCAGCCGCCTCCGCGCGGGTGAGAGCTGCTTGCGCGGAATCGGTGCGTTGTTGTGTTTCAGGAGAAATAACGACCCCCAATTGTTTGCATTCGGCGGCCAACTTCCGCACTGTGGCCATGCGATCGCGTGCAAAGGCGTAATTCAGCACAACCGGAGTCGCACGACCGAGAGAGTGCGACGTGTATCCGGCTCCGCCATCGTCTGCATAGACGAAAACCTGGCCGAACCCAGGCACCGAAAGAGGCATTCCGATTCGGAAAGGTTTGTCGGGTGGTGTGAACCGCACTTGGCCCGATGCCGCTTCGAATGGCGTGGTGAAAGGTCGCATCAGCGGATCACAGAGGTGAAATCGCTCCAGACCGGACGTTGACAAGGGCTGGCCCTGGTCGTCATACACCAGACATTGAACTTCTCCTGAGGTCTCCGCAAATGCTGTTGAAAGAGTGGGCGCAGAAAGTGCCAGACTTGCCAGGGCGATAAACTCACGACGGTTGTAATTAAACTCAGACATGACCCTTCCTCCCCGAACTGAAGAAGTAATTTGACTCCACATCTGGTTGGCTTTTCACTACTACATCCGCAAGATGAAATCGGCGGACTCGCAGATGGCCTTTCATGGGAAAGAGAAAGCTCTGGCGGGAATCAGTTGTATCAAAACAATCGATTGTGTGCAATACTTTCTGCTGTTTTAATATTCGCGCGGCCAGTTGGCTCTGACTGGGAACCACACCTTACCAGAGTGCCTGATGGGAAGAGCGAAACCCCTGGCGCGGTTCTGATTGAAGCCGACGGGTAGGAATACTCAGGGGGGGGCTGCAAGTGAGGGACACGAAGCTTTGTTGTGTGGCAATCGGCGGCATTACATCATTCTTCGCGGCTTTCTGCTTCCTCGCCTTATCGTCGCTGACAGCTGGAGCGGCAGATCACTATCGCGGTAAACCATTTCACGATCAGATGTATCACGGCGGGCCACAGAGAGTTCCTGGGCGGGTACAGTGCGCCTACTATGACCTGGGTGGCGAAGGCGTGGCATATCACGATACCGATGCGAAAAACAAGGGCAGCGGCACTCTAAATCCGGCAGACGGTTCCTATCTCAACGAGTTTCGCATGCGCGAAGGGGTGGACACCTCGTACACCAAGTATCACGACGATATCGACGAGAATCCTTTTGAAGTCGTGCATCCACCGAAGGACCAGCTCTACGTCGGGTGGACTGACCCGGGTGAATGGTTCAATATGACCATAAAGGTCAAACAGGCGGGGCGCTACAATGTTGGGCTGCTTTACACGTCCAGCCGTGGCGCGACCATTTCGCTGGCGCTGAACGGTAAAGACATCAGCGGATTAATCAAAATCATATCTACTTATGATGCCGCGGATCCTATTGCCTGGCGACAGTGGCACCACTGGAACTACGCGAAGAACCTTGCCACAGTCAAGCTGCCAAAGGGCACAAACGTTCTTACCTTGCGTATCGAGGCGGAGGGCAATATGAATCTCGCGTATCTGGATTTCGCCAAAGCCCAGTAGGTGGGGATCTCCAATACTCTGGCCTGAGTCCGCTGGCGGCATTTCCATTTCGTCGATTCCCTGGACTTCGACCCACAATAAGAAACGTTTTAGATCGACACTGCAAGAGGGTATTGCTAATATCACGGCAGAGATTAGAAGAAGAAATGACAGGAAAACACCGGGTTCCAGCGAGGTCAACGAGTTTAAAGAAACTCGCTGAGCTCCTCGGCCTTCACCCGGCGACCGTTTCAGTGGTCCTCAACGAGGTCCCCGGACGGGCCATTTCGCAGTCAACGCGCGACCGCATCAAAGCGGCGGCGAAAGAACTCAATTATCAGCCGAGCCTGCTTGCGCGCTCTCTTCGCAATCGTCGTACCTTGAGCATCGGAATCTTGGTGCCCGACCTCGGCGAGGCGTATCACAATCAGATCGTAAGTGGCATCGGCGATTATCTAATGGACTCCGGATATTTCTACTTCACTGCCCATCATCGTCGGAAGAAACATCTGTTCGAAGAATACAGTCAAATGCTGCTTGGTAGAGGTGTTGACGGGCTAATTGCGATTGACACTCCGCTCGATCATCCGTTTTCCGTGCCGGTCGTAGCAGTGGCTGGGCATCGTTCGGTTGATGGAGTCACCAATGTGGTCCTCGATCACCGCCTCGCGGCCGAACTGATTTTGGATCATCTGCAATCGCTGGGGCACCAACGGATTGTGTTCGTACATGGACAAACGTTCAGCGCCGACGCTGACGAGCGCTGGCGCTACCTGATGGAAATCGCGCGTGAGAAAGGGATCGCCGTCCCGCCAGAATTCGTAGTCCAACTCACGGGAGACACGCACTCGCCAGAACTGGGATATCCCGTGATTCAACAGTTGATGGCAAGAAAGGCGCAGTTCACCGCTGTCGTGGCTTTCAACGACATGTCCGCGATCGGGATGATTCGTGCACTCCAAGATTTAAACGTACGCGTCCCCGAGGATGTTTCTATCGTTGGATTCGACGACATTGAGGCGGCCGGATTCACCGTTCCAAGACTTACCACGGTTCGGCAGCCGTTATCCGAGATGGGAAAAATTGCGGCACGATGTGTGTTGAACCAGCTCCATGCAACAGAGAAGTTCCGCCAAGAAATCACCGTTGAGCCAAGTCTTGTGGTGCGTGAATCAACTCAGGCGATCACCCCACAAAAAAACCGGCGGTCGAACGGAAAACAGCCTGCAGTGCGTAGCTCAGTGCGGGTTTGAAGTAGGATATTCTCGATCGCAGGGTTATTAAATCCAAAGTCCTGCCAAACAAATGTTCCGCTTAGCGAGGCCGTCAACTCATCGTTCCCTTCAATAACTGTCACTCCGATCGCCGCGGAAGTAACTGACTGGCGTCCGCAACATTTCATTGCCAGCTTAGATTAAGCACCGACGATTCCGGCAACACAACTTCGGCCACCATATCGGCAAGCTGCAAACGGGCTTTTTTCTCTTTGCCGGCATTGGCCAGCACCAGGACATGCTTGCCGTCTGCATGTGCAAACCCGACGTGGGAAACCTTCTCCAGTTCGCCTTGAGAATCGAAGCGGTGCGCGCCCCGCCGCGCGGCGCGAGCAAAATGCGCCAACGCCCAGTACTGCCCAGTGCGCGCAACTTCATGAGTCTTGGAATCGATACTCAAGACCCCGCCCGCAGTGAATGGACCAATATCCGGTCTTCCTTTCTCGTCCAGTGCCATGTTCCAACTGGTAGCGCATCTCGCCCAATTGCGGAACATCCCGGCAAATTGCTCAGCCCATGTTGCCCAGCTTGTCATGTAGGCCGGATCGGTGTAGTCAGGACTGCATTCCGTCACGTAGGCGTGCTTGTTCGGGTAGGCATCGTGGACCCGGCTCATCGCCGTGTCCTTGCCTACATAGACATGCCAGGCGATGCCATCGACGTATTTATTAACGTCCGCATCTTCGAGTTCACCCATCGCCCTTCCCCATAGATTCCAGTTGTGGTCGAGAATCCATATCTTGGTGGCGAGTTGGTTCCTCTCCAGCGCGGGCCCGAGGTGCTTGCCCACAAATTCAATTTCCGTTTCCTGCGCCCAGAAACAGGCCGGCATTCGTCCGTCCTGGTCGGTGTCCACCTCGTTTTGTGGGGTGACTGCGTCGATGACTACGCCTTCTGCAGCATAGGCCTTCAAGTATTTGATGAAATAGTTGGCATATATCGGCAAGCTACGCTTACGCATGCTGCCGCCCAACATGGAACCGTTCGCCTTCATCCAGCCTGGGGGACTCCATGGGGCTGCAAACAGAAATAACTCGGGATTCATCTTTCGCGCGAGGCGCAACGTTGGCAGGACGTACGCACGATCGTAGTCAATGGAGAAGCGCTGCAATTCCGGATCCGGGTCGCCATCATCGTAACTATAAGCGACCGTGGCATAGTCGCTCGAACCAATACAAGTCCGACAAACGCCAAATCCCATTTCGGAGGGATGATACAGTTCGTGGAAAATCTGCTCCCGGACATCCGGAGTCAGCTGGTTGAACATATAACATGCCGCTTCGGTCAGCGCTGCCCCGACACCCAGGACCTCCTGGTAGGTCTTGGAAGGATCAAGCATGATGACAGGGCCGGAGTTCTTGCCGGCGGGTAGCCATTTAAGTGGAGGCTGCGGAGCAAATCTCGCACTTGAGCCGGCAGTGAGGTTGACGGAAATTTCCCCTGTCGGATTCCGGGCGGAACCGAAAACGTACTCTTGACCCACAACCGCGAACCCAGCGGCACTCAGTTTCAGAAATTCTCTGCGCGATTGCGACAAGCTGTCCTCCTTGATCAGGGTTGGTCGGCTTCAGCGTGTTCCGTGATCTCACCCCGGCAAGCTATAAACCACCAATATTTCAATGATGAGAACTAGACGCTGGACCGTCTCCTCTGCATTTCGGCTGCGCGATTCTAAACAAACGCTTGTCTAAAGGGCAACAACAAAATTTGCTGCTTGACAGAGTGAAACGAAGGGCATATGTTTCTGCATCGGGTCTGAAAACAGTGGAGGATCTGATTGTCCCCGTCTGCCGCTGAAGGGTTCTCCCCCCGAGGAGTTTATTCTCCCACCATCACTGCCTTCGAGGATGACGAAAGCGTCAGCCTGAGTGGAACTCGCGCCTTTGTAAGATTTCTGCTCAGCCAAGGTGTGAACGGATTGGTTCCGTTGGGCAGTTCCGGTGAACCGCTCGCACTCGTTATGGACGAGCGTAAAGCGGTGCTGGACGCCGTAGTTGAAGAAGCGGCCGGCCAGGTCCCAATCATTGCCGGCATCGTGGAGTACAGCACGAGGGCGGCAATTGAATTGGGAACGCACGCAAGATCTGCCGGATGCAACGGTCTCATGGTAATGCCGCCCTATGGCTTCCGGCCTCCTAAACGCGATGTCTTCGATCATTTCCGCAGAGTCCGCGAATCCGTGGGCCTCCCCGTGATGCTCTACAACGTTCCCGGCACCAGCGGAATTGATTTCACGCCGGAAGAGGTTCAAGAGCTGGCCGAAGAGGGTGTAGTTCAGTCGGTCAAATGGTCAACCGCCGAAGTCGGCAGAATTCGCGACACGAAATTTCTTTGTGGTCCCTCGTTTAATGTCTTTGTAGGAAATGACCTGATTGCGTTTGAGGGGCTGGCAGTCGGCGCCGATGGCTGGATCAGTTGTCTACCGATGATCGCGCCAAGGTGTGCCGTAAAGCTATTCAAATTATTGGTGCTGGAAGAGAACCTTGGGGCCGCGCGCGAATTCTTTTATCATTTGGTTCCTTTAATACGGCTTGAGTTCCGGGCCCTTTCATCGTCGAACAACGATCCGCACTGGTTGGCCGTGACCCGCGAATCGGCACTGTTGCGCGGAATTCCGGTCGGGCAGAGCCGAAAGCCACTTTCGCGGGTTACTCGGGAGTGTTCTGAGCTTTTGAAGCAATTACTGCTCGGGTTAGGCGAGATTATGGGCGATGCAATCGAACCGAGCACGGCCCAAGAATTGCGCACGGATTCACATTACGCGCCGGGCCGGCTGTAGCGCGAATCGTGTCCCTTAAGCATGGCAGGTTAAGCAAACTTGAATGTCGATCTGAAACATCGCACGATTCTTGTTACGGGAGCCGCCCAGGGTATGGGTCTTGGTATTGCCCATCGACTGGCCAGGGCGGGAGCCCGGCTGGTGCTGGCGGATTGTAATCCTGTGGTTATGGACCACCTGGCAGATCCGGTGTTTGCAAATTCAGCGCACGCCTTCATTCACGACTTGTCCGAGCCGGACGCCGCGCAAAACCTGATGCGCTCGGCACTAGCGAAGGTCGGGCATCTTGATGGACTGGTGAACTGCGCGGCCTGGAGTTTTCATAAACCGTTTTCGGAAACGACGGTTGCTGAGTTTGACCGGGTCATTGCAGTGAATCAGCGCGCGCCGTACTTCCTGAGTCAAGAGTTTGCTAATGCTCTCGCGGACAATGGTTCAGATCCGTGTATCGTGAACATTGCTTCGGTAAACGCTGCTATTGGAAATCGGAACCTGACTGCTTACGCCTCCACCAAAGGAGCACTGGTGGCAATGGGCCGGGCGATGGCGGTCGAATTGGCCCCTCGGATACGAGTGGTAACCATTTCACCAGGCGCAGTTCTGACCAAATATACCGAGAACATGATTGACCAAGGCGAGATGGACGTCGAACACCTTTTGAACCGCCTATTGCTGAAAAGGTTTATAAACGTCGACGAGATAGCAGACCTGGTTGTGTTCTTGTTCGGACCATCCGCCCGATCGATAACCGGGAGTAATTGGGTGATCGACGGGGGAGCCACTGCCCAATGAGGCGTTGATACATGTCGAGCGGTGCATGCCGGGCACGCGTTCCGCTGAAATACCCACGTAAACAGCCGGCGAATATTGGAACTGTACTGAGACTCATGTCGGGAGAGAGCAATGGCCTTCTCGCTCGGTTGGGTTGACTGGTGTACTTGCCTTATCGTCCTGGGTGCTACGCTTTTTTTCGGTCTTTACCTTGCCGTTCGCAAAAAGTCGTCCGCCAACAGCAGCCGCTTTTTCCTGGCCGACCGCAGTCTTTCCTGGCCGCTCATCGGTGCATCTCTCTTCGCAACCAACATCGGAGCAGAGCACTTGGTGGGCCTCTCGGGCGATGCTTATCGCTACGGGCTCTCCGCTGGAACTGTCGAACTTACCACCTGTTGGACCCTGGGATTTGCGACCTTTTTCTTGTTCCCGTTTTACATCCGCAATCGAGTTTTCACCACGCCTGAGTTCCTGGAGACGCGTTTCCATCCCGTGGCTCGGGCCTTTTTTTCCGGATTGATGCTGGTTATCTCCATTACTACCAAAATGGCCTTTCACCTTTATGCCGGCGCGCTGGTATTGCGCGGACTTATTGGCTGGGACGTGATGACAGTCGTCTGGGTGATGGGAATTATTGCCGCACTGGTCACCATTATTGGCGGCTTCACAGCCGTCGCATATACAGACTCGATCCAGGCCGGGATCATCATCGCCGGCTGCGCCGCCATGGTGCTCACCGGGCTGCACCGGGTGGGCGGGTGGGAAGCGCTAAGCACGCGGATCCCTTATGCGATGCACATTGCTAAGCCGTATTACGATCCGAACTATCCGTTCTGGGGAGTACTGCTGACGGCGATCTATGGGGGCACGTTTTATTGGGGAGTGGATCAGGTGAATGTTCAGCGCGTCTTAGGCGCTCGCAATCTCGACCAGGCGCGATGGGGCGCCATGTTTACCGTACTACTGAAACTCTTGCCGGTATTCATCTTCGCCCTCCCAGGAGTGATTGCTCTCGCGCTCTTTCCCGGAAGAGAAAGCAAAACTACCTTCGTTACATTGCTGAACGAACTGCTCCCGACCGGAGTGCGGGGATTGGTTTTGGCCGCCCTGTTCGCATCACTCATTAGTTCAACGCTCTCGGTAATGAATTCAGTTTCAACGCTGGTCGTCCGCGACTTCATTCTGCATTTTCGCCCGAATACAGGAGAACAGGCCCAGGTCCGGCTGGGTAGATTTGCGATCGCCGCCGCCGCATTACTCGGCATTATGGCGGCATATGCTGTGTACAAAACGCCAGACGGTCTCTACAAGTATTTGCAGGCTGTGAGCCTCTATCTTGAATTACCCGTTGCTCCGGCGATTGTGTTCGGCATTTTGAGCAGACGTGTAACAGCGGCGGGGGCACTGGCATCAGTTGTAGTCGGATCGCTGTTTTGCGTCGTGTTTGTCACTGATCAGTTGATTGGCCCACAGGCAGGCAGCAGGCTCTTCCCTTTGCTTCATGCCAGTCCGCTGACTCTCAATTACACGTACCGGGGTCTTTGGGGATCGATTGCCGGCGTTATTACATTGTTTGCTGTGTCTGCCTTTACGAAAAAGACTGATCCGGAGAAACTCGATCGCCTCACCATCAATTGGAGGGGGCAAGCCGAGCGATTCCGAGGGATCTTCGATTGGCGCTTGCAACTGGCTGTGCTCACAGTGATCACAGCTGTACTGTACTGGATGCTCAGATAACCTCTGCGACGCGAGTGAGCACGAGATTCAAATGGAGAAAAACTAATGCCGAAGCTGCGGAGTCAGAGCTGGTACGGAAGAAATGATCGGGACGGCTTTTCACATCGAAGCTGGATGAAGAACCAGGGCTGGCCGCATGACGTATTCGCACGGCCGGTCATTGGGATCTGCAATACATGGTCTGAACTTAATCCCTGCAACGCGCACTTCCGCGAGTTGGCGGAATGGGTCAAGCGTGGAGTGTGGGAATCGGGAGGCTTCCCGTTGGAGTTCCCCGTGATGTCGCTCGGCGAGTCGCAACTGCGACCCACCGCAATGCTGTTCCGTAACCTCGCCAGCATGGACGTGGAAGAGTCGATTCGAGGGAACCCGATCGATGGTGTTGTTCTGCTTATGGGATGTGACAAGACCACTCCTTCATTGTTGATGGGGGCGGCTTCATGCGATTTGCCTACGATTGGCCTTTCGGGAGGCCCCATGTTGAATGGCAAGTTTCGCGACCGTGAGCTGGGCTCCGGAACCGGTGTCTTCCAGATGATTGAAAAGGTGAACGCCGGCACCATGCCGTTGAGCGAGTTCTTCGAGGCGGAAAGCTGCATGAACCGCTCCAAAGGACACTGCATGACCATGGGCACAGCCTCGACCATGGCCAGTATGGTTGAGGCACTGGGCATGAGCCTGCCTGGAAACGCCGCGATCCCGGCAGTCGATGCGCGCCGCAACACGCTGGCCCAACTGACCGGACGGCGAATCGTGCAGATGGTGCAGGAGGATCTTCGAATGTCAAAAATCTTGACCAGATCGGCAATGGAGAACGCCATCTTTAATAATGCAGCCATCGGCGGATCTACGAACGCAGTTATTCATCTGCTGGCGATCGCCAAGCGCATCGGCGTGACTCTCTGTCTTGAGGATTGGGACCGCTTGGGATCCGGCCTGCCCTGCCTGGTGGACCTGCAACCTTCGGGCAAGCACTTGATGGAAGATTTCTACTACGCGGGCGGCGTTCCCGTGGTGCTTCGGGAATTAGGAGAAGCTGGAATTTTGCATCGCGACGCTTTAACCGCGAACGGAAAGACGATCTGGGAAAATGTGGCGACTGCCGAGTGCTGGAACCGCGAAGTAATCCGGTCGTTTAAAGAACCATTCAAATCCCACGCTGGAATTACAGTGTTGCGAGGGAACCTGGCGCCAAACGGTGCTGTGATCAAGCCGTCAGCAGCGAGTCCGCGCCTACTTGATCATCGTGGGCGAGCCGTTGTTTTTGAAAATGTTGAGGAGCTTCACTCTCGCGTTCATGACGAGAACCTGGATATCGACGAGAACTCAGTGATGGTCCTAAAGAACTGCGGCCCGCGCGGGTATCCTGGCATGGCGGAGGTAGGGAACATGCCGGTCCCCGCAAAGTTATTACGCAAAGGCGTGACCGATATGGTTCGAATTTCAGACGCGCGCATGAGCGGTACCGCTTACGGAACCGTTGTGCTTCACGTTTCTCCAGAAGCTGCAATAGGCGGCCCACTTGCGCTAGTACGCCCCGGAGATATGGTCAGTCTGAATGCGTCAAAGAGGCTGATTCATCTCGAAGTGGGCGATGCCGAACTGGCTCGCCGCCGCACGGAATGGGTTGCTCCAGCAGCTCCTCAACGCGGATGGGCAAAGCTCTATTGTGACCATGTGCTCCAAGCCGATGAGGGAGCCGACCTAGACTTCTTGGTGGGATCGAGCGGCGCAGCGATTCCGAGGGACTCCCATTAGCCACTGCGGGAGCTTTCCCTGTTTCCAGGCCCGCGCGAGAGTCGGTTCTGTGACCGGCACGATCTGTAGTCGTGCTCAAGACGGCCCTGTTATCCGGCTATCATCCTCTGGAAAAGGTGAGGTGGTGCCGAGACGAATTTCGATTTATTCGAACAGCGCACGGTAAAGCTTCTTGATTAAGAAAAAAACTACTACTTTTATTAATGGCCGCAATGGATCATTATTATTAGGCTCGCGTGGTCTAAGGCATGATGACGCTTCGGTCCTAGCCTTGTGCTCGTGTGACTGTTCAGCCGGACCGAACGATATATCGTCAGAGTCCAACTGAACAGTTCGCGAGAGTGCCGGCCCATTCCCAAATTCCAGAGACCTAGGCAGCTGCCTTGTTTTCTTGAACGGTTTTTGCGGCGGTGCGAATCACCTCGAGGACTCGTTCCGGTTGGGAGAGCATCGGCACATGGCTGCTGTCGAGCTCGTAGGTGGTAGCACCCATACGCTTGGCCATGGCGCGCTCCAGATCGGGATGCACCGTGTGATCTTTTTTGCCGACGATGTACCAACTGGGTTTTGATTTCCAGGCCGTTCCTCCGGCCTTTGCATCAAACAGGTCGGGTTTCGGAACCCCCTGGGTCGCCCAAACGAGCTTCTGCTCTTGCTCCGAAAGGTCTCCGCAGAAATACTTCGTGCCCTCGGGACGCAGCCAGATACGTCCATCCACGACTTCTATTTGAGAGAAGACGTCGGTCCTTGGGAAATTGGACTGCTGCGTCTGCGAAGTCTCGTCCGCGTCAGGGGCAAGCGCGCAGATGTAAACCAGGCCGACAACGCGATCGTCGGTTCCGGCGCCGGTGATGACGGTTCCGCCGTAGGAGTGACCGACAAGGATAACCGGGCTGCCGACCCGGCCGATTGTTGCTTTCGTTACCGTGACGTCCTCGGCGGTTGAGTTGAGGCCGTATTGCGCCGCAATGCACTCATAGCCTTCGGCCTGCAAGGGACCGATTAACTTGCTAAAGCACGAGCCATCCGCCCAGAGCCCGTGGCAGAATACGATGCTGGGTTTAGTTTGCGTTGATTTCATTTTGTTCTCCTTTCATTTCATGCATTTTATTCCGATATTTTACGCCGATTGGCCAGAGTTAATTGGCAAAGTTAATTGCCAGCTCGGCGAGCCTGCATATTGCCACACGGTGACTACGTCTCGACCAGCGTGCCGAGCACTTCCGGCCACCGATTCTCAAAGTCGCTGTCTCGTTGGAGTCCGCGCTTTAACAGAGCTTGGATTCGCTGCTGCGCTTCAGGCCACGTCAGCGCGGTCTCAAAAGAGGTGATGGCGTCGAGGAGCCGGTCGGCGGACGGCAACGACACATCGTTGACGAGATTCTTCGCGGCGGCGATGGCACGCCGGTCGAAGGAAGCGATCCGGCGCGCGAGTGCGTCGACGAAGCCATCCAGTTCGGCGTCCGGAAGTGCCCGGTTGACATATCCGTATCGTTCCGCGGTGTCGCCGTCGAAATCGTTCGCGCCGAGAACGATTTCTAGCGCGCGGCCCCGCCCGACCAGATGTGGAAGCCGTTCCGCACCGCCGCCTCCGGATGCAGTCCCACTCCGACTTCGGGCTGGCCGAGTCGCGTGTTCTCGCGCGACGCGAAACGCATATCGCAGGCGAGGACGAACTCGCTGCTCACGCCCCGGACACAGCCCCGGATCTTCGCGATGCTGACCACCGGCGACTTGGTGAGACGCACGGGAGTCGGTAATGTCGGCGACAAGTGGTTTTGATCACGTGTCTACAACAAAATCAATAGCACACGCAGCATCGCCGCCCACCCTTGCATAAACGCAAGGATGGGGCACCCTCAGTGGGAATGGTGCACGCAAAGGTCGTCAGCCGTTAAAGGTGGGCCACGCACCTAGCGCGTAGCGCATAATTCGCGCCGCCGTGGAAGCTCTATATTGGGCCGTCAACTGTAAAGCTGAAATAGCAACCAAGGATGGCCCGAAACAATGCGGAAATTACTTGTTCGTCAGCGAGATTCCTGACCCGCGACACCCGCACCCGTTAGGCGCGCGCACCTTTTAACTGACCTGTGGTGTCTGTCACCACACGCGAAGCTACGCCGAAAAAGAGCTTGTGATTTCGTCTAAGCCAACGGAAAGCTAACCCCGAAGCTTCGGTTTTCGCCCGGCCTCATTGAAAGCCACGGCCGAGCTATGTATGATCCCGCACGGGGAAAACAGGATCCCGCAAACCCGCCATGGGCCTTGAAATCACCACACGGGAGTTCGGTCGAGTCGTGGTAGTGGACGTTGTAGGGAACCTCACGACCAGCGACGGCCGCACGCAACTGCGAGACCATATACACGTTCTCTCCGGTACCGGCCACAAAAGATTCCTGGTCAATCTGGCGGGAGTGGATTACGTGGACAGCAGTGGCATGGGCGAACTGGTGAGATGTTTCAGCACCGTCCGACAGAGGGGAGGCGAGATGAAACTTGTCCAGGTCAACAAAAGAGTCGCTGACCTCCTCCAGATGACACGCCTAAATACGCTCTTTGACATCTACAGCGAAGAGCGGGTCGCGCTGGGCGCCTTCCAGAGCGGCGCATAGGTGACGCCATGTCGTCGTTACCTTTGTCGACCAAGACCGTCTTTCGCCCGACATTGCGCTGCAGCAACATGTAGAGACTCACTCGCCGACGCTAATCCACCTGGGCTTGACTCGCTTGACTCAAGAAAAGCGCGTTAGTCGTTATTCATCCGCTGACGAGAACGGATAAGGCCGGACTGCTGGGTTCGCAACAGCGGTCCGGCAAGTATCTAACGTCGCTACTGCGCGTCAGCCACCTTTTCCGTCTTCCGTCCAAGCGAAGGCCTTATTCCGTCGACGAGACCGGCGGAGTTCCACTGTCGATGAAGGTGTAGAACACAGCAACACGGCCGTCGCGTTCCTCCAGAACGTCCGTACCGGTATAGCGGAACGGTTGGTCAGGAGGTCCGCTCCCCCAACGACACATCCCGACATTGTGCATCGTGTGAATATCGCCAATCACCTTGTAGCGGTACTCCGGGATGTGCTTACGAATTTCCGACGCTGCCTCATTGATCGCCGTAATGCCGACCAGGCGGCCACCCGGGTGTATCCATACGCAATCTTCCTTATAAGCATTGCGTATCATGGCTTCGCGCTTCACTGGATCAAGCTCGATGAAGATCTCATCGAAGTTGTGGTGCATCAGTTCTGCAACTGTCATCTTCTCTCCGTTGTTTTCTCTTTGCTAGTGTAACGATCTTTCTTTTGATCTTCCCGCTTACGGGGCCCTACGCTCGGAAATGCGTTGCCATGTAATGACGTCGCCATCGCCAGCACGGAGAGACGGTCCTTCCGCCCAAGGAACGGGAGGATGCTCTTGGTGATCTGGGCCACAACCAGATCGTCTTCGAGTACTGCCAGTCGATACTCACTTACCCGGCCAAAACCGAGATCCTCGGCAATGTCATCGAGTCCCTTGCGAGGGACAGCGTAGTGAGCGTAATCGAAGGCGCTGCCTGCCCAGCACCTTGGCTGTGAATCGAAATCGATGACATTGCAGCGCAACGGGTGAACGATGGATGTGGGAATGAGCTTGTCTGCGGTCCACACCTGATAGCTCGACGATGGCAAAGATTCGAGGGAGATTGACACTAGCAAAGCGGGGACGGGCGATAGCTTTGTGACTCGGTCAGGAAGCCCAGTCGGTGACTGGAGCCGGGTGATCGTAAAGGTCCCCGGAGTACGAAACTGCGAGGGAACGGGGGACTTCCCGTCCAATTGAATGAATGTTGTGAAGGGAGCTTCGGATGAAGTCTGCGGAGTATTATCTGGCTTCGGCGATGCGTTCTTGCCCATCGCGACCTCCGTTGCAGAACAAACGGTCGTGTATAGGATGACAGGTTTGCCTTAAGATTGCATCCATACAAGCCAACTGCGGCCAAAGTTTAAAAGGAAGCCTCTATGCACGACGATGTAGCAAAAAAACGATGCTCCTGGGTCGGCGACAATCCGCTGATGCTCGAATATCATGATCGCGAGTGGGGTGTCCCCGTCCACGATGACCGCAAGCACTTTGAATTTCTCGTGCTTGAAGCTGCGCAGGCCGGGTTGAGCTGGACGATTGTACTGAAGAAGCGGGAGGGGTATCGGCGCGCTTTCGATGGGTTTGAACCCGAGAAAGTTGCGCGATATTCGGCTCGGCGAATCGAGAAGCTCGCATTAAATTCTGAGATCATTCGCAACCGTATGAAGATTGAGGCCGCCGTGCGCAACGCACGCGCGTTTCTCAAAATCCAGGAAGAGTTTGGAAGCTTCGACTCCTATTGCTGGCGTTTCGTTGACGGACAGCCAAAGCTTAATCGGTGGAAGATCATGCGACAGATCCCTGCGACTTCTGTCGAATCCGATGCGTTCAGCAAGGACCTCAAGCGTCGTGGATTCAGTTTCGTTGGTCCGACGGTCGTGTATGCCCACATGCAGGCCGTTGGAATGGTAAACGATCATCTCGTCGATTGTTTCCGTTATCCGGAGATCCGGCAGAATCGGAAGATTGGATCTTCCACGTAACAGCTTTCCCAAGCGCGACCAGGCCGCCAAGTTTTACGCAGGCCAGAGCTTGACTGTTCGAGCACAGAAAGGCGGCGCGCCGTTTCCACGGTGCAAAACTGCTCTGTAAAGGGCTCGATTCCTCTGCGTTGCCCAAAGAACCGGTCTTCCAAAAAGTGTCACCAATCATGTGGACGAGTACAGGAACTTGCACGACATGGGAGTTCCTACTAAAGTTATCCAGAGAATATGTCGTCGTCACGCCGACGAAGCAACGACCAAGAAACACTACATCCACGCCACCGAACCCGGGGTGCGGCGCGGCATGCGAAAGCTCGAAGCTTCGATAACACGACAGAAATACGAGAGAAAAGTAAAGCGGCCAGCGTAAACCACTCATTTTAAAGGCCGACGTAGCTCAGTTGGTAGAGCAGCCGATTCGTAATCG
>CAVWQE010000004.1:167500-1263270 GCA_963757135.1 uncultured Acidobacteriota bacterium | reverse complement strand
AATCCCACTCTCTCCGCCAGTTTTTTTGGTAATGGATGAATCGAAACCTACGAAGGCTTCTTCTGTCCTTCGAGCGCGTCCAGAACGGAAGTGGATTCCGTCTGGTCTTTTGCCGCAGTTGACTGCAGGTTCGGGGAAACATTCGCTGGCGCGGGAGCAGTTCCTTCCGGCTTGGGTTCTTGCAGCACGCGGTTATTCAGACAATAGAGCGCGAGTTCCAACCGGTCGGCGACCCCCAGCTTGTCATAAACCTTGCGCAGATAATTCTTCACCACCTGCTCGGTGGTGCCCACGCGGACAGCAATTTCTTTGTTCTTCATTCCCTGCGTCACACAACTGACGATGAGAGTCTCTTTGGGCGTGAGTTGCAGCTTGGTGCGCGACGACTGCGGCCGCAGCGCCTGTGTACGGTACGCTTCCAGCACCCACTTGACGCCTTGCGGATCTAGCCAGGGCTCGCCCTGCGAGACTTTTCGCAGGCATTCGACAAACAACTCAGAATCAATTTCGCGCGACACGACCGAATGCGCGCCGCGGCGGAACAACTCAAGCGTCAATTCCTGGTCCGGCGCTTCCGTGACCACAACCAACCGCAGCCCTTGCGACTGTTTCAGAATTTCCTGAACAGCATCCGCCGGCCGTTCGGCCAGCGCAGCTTCAAAAATCAGAATTTCGGCGGAGAACTTTTTGGCCGCGGCGACCGCCTGGTCCAGCGTCTCCGCCTGACCCACTACGCGGATGTCATCTTCCACGGCGAAAATCTTACGCAACCCGGCGCGAAAGATCGCTTGCGAGTCGGCCACAATCACACGAATAAACTGTTCCCTGTTCTCCATCTGTGGAGGGGCCTCTCGCGGTTCTCCCGTGCTCAAAGCAGCGCTCGCCATGTTTTTCTCTGCCCCGGACATCGCTGTCCGGCCCCGGTCCGACAACTACCGGCGCTCAAAACGATATTCGTCAATCACCACCGCCACGCCGCGCCGTCCGTCTTCGGAATTGCTGCGGACCACGCGCCCGTGGCATTCCACTTTCACATCCGCGTCCGCGCCCACAACTTCGGCAGGCAGCGAGATGGTGAAGTCCACCGCTGAACCAATCGGCATGTCTATGTCGTGATGAAACAGCACGCCGTTGGCGGAAATGTTGTCGCTCTCCGTGTCGCTGTCACCCGCTTGCGACTTGATGTGGATGGGAAGCTTCACCGGAAAACGCGGCGCATTCTGCACTTCTGCATAACGCGACCGTGCCGCTTTGGCGGCGCCACCAGGATTGACCGATTCGTTTGACATCAAGGGCAGAGTACACTGCAAAAACTGCCGGTGAAAGTTACCGAAGTCATTGGACTTCGAGGTATAACTGCTTGTGGTACATGCACTTGCGGGGAGATTCGGCGGCGGGCTTGCGGCCTTTAGTTTTACCCGAACAACTTCCCGACTTCAGGCCAGAGGATTCACGTCAGATTCAGAATTGCCGCGCAGAGTAGGTTTACTGACGTGGTGCGGGAGGGAAACTTGCTGGGGACAAGCGACGAGCAAGCCCTCATCTGCCGACCTTCGCCGGACTAAGTTTGTTCGGCGGCGTGGGCGTAATACCGGGAGGTGGAGTGAACGATACTCGTGTGGCTCGGACATTCTTGTCCGAGAGACTTTGAACCAGTTTTCATCGGTGTCCTTTCCACGCTTTGAAAACCGCCAAGAGCCTACCCTGAGCGCAGTTGGATCGCGGATTCCACCGGCGCGGTTTCTTTCTTGTAAGCTTCAACTCTCGCGCTTATTTAGCCACGCTCAACGTAACCTGCGCCTCCCGCGAGAGTCATTCCTACCGTCAGAATCCAAGCCCCAAGTTCGTTCCCCATCTATTCAACAGATCTTCAATCCTTCGATACTGATAAGCCAAAATCGGGCTCATCTGGTGCCGGAGGCTCCGAAACACGAGCCGCTGGACTTCAACTTTGGTTAAGTGCATCGCGAGCGTATCCAACATATGGAATGCGAGCGCCTCGCGGATCTCGTCAGGAATCGACTCTAGGTATAGGTATTGAAGGACTTGGGCAACAACAAAGGAGCCGGATATTGGCTCTACGGGCGGCGATTGGAGTGTCGCAAGTACTCGCTTGACCCTTGGCGTGAGTTGGAATTGTTCTTCCGCAATGACTGCAAGAATCTGATGCGTTGTGATTCGCGTGAACGTGTATCCCTTCTCGACAAGCGAAAGCACCGCGTGATCGTGTTCAGAGGCTGTCAGCGATCCGCGATCAAACAAGTAGGTGAGAATAGCCTGGCTGTTAATGTATGAGACGCCGAAGTTCAACTTGCCGATATCGGCGAGCGACTTATCATCTGTTACTAGAACCAGTCCGTGGTGATTTGCCGTTACCAGCGTCGCGACATTGGGGACGCCCAGAGGACGCAGCCATTTCTTCTCCGCCCGAGTCAGGTTGTTTTTTAGACCGAGCGGTTTCGCATGCGATTCGACCCATTCTGTTAACTTGTCCAGCGCCGCATTGCTCTTTTCATGGTCCTCTGCGGAAGTCTCAGTCATAAAGAACTGCCCGTCGATCATTCCAATCGTTCCCGACTCGCGGCCGCGGCCAAGGCTCCTTCTAGCCTGCAGTTCGTGAAGGAAATCCAGTGCACGTTGCGCTACGAAGATGTCGCCAATCTCGGTCAGCCTGTCCAGCAGTCCCAAAGAACTGATCGTAAACAATGCGACCGTATCAACCACGAATCCTGACGCCGTGTTCAGCAGCTTCGAAAATTCGGCCACCTCTTCGCTTGTGCCAGCAGCCGTGTGGAGTACAAGGATTGGGTCCGCAGCAACCCCTATCCACGTCTCGTATAAGTCTCTGCCGATGAATCGAGCGAAGATGGCGAGAGGCAACCGCTGCTCTTTGTAAAGCTGGACCGCTACTTTGACTCGCTCTGAATGCTTTATTAGTGTCTCGCGGATGGCTGCCAAGGGATTATCGGGGTCTACTTGGAACGATTGCAAGCTCGTTGACCGCGGAAAGCGCTCGTTGAATTTGCCGATAACATCTTGATAGGTTGCGATTTCCTCAGGGGTCCGGGCCTCATGGTCAGCCGCCGTGAAAACACCTATGTATCCCATGTGAATTTCTGCGTCCATCACGAGAGTTACCGCTTTGTGTGCTAGACGAACTGCCTGTTGATGTTTTCCCAAGGAGGAGTAGGCCTGAGCGAAGTTCATGAGATCAGCTGCGCTGGTGAGGGTAGCGTAGCTCGCGTCCAGCAACTCAAGCGCTTCGTCTCTGTGCCCGAGCCGCAGATGAATTCCTGAAAGCTTTACAACGTACTTGGGCTTGTTTCCCGAGCTGTTGCAGAGGTATTCCAGCCAGTATTTCACTTCCTGTAGATCGTCAAGTCGTTCATAAACCGAGGCCGCAACCTCGGCAAACAATGATGAAGGGCGCGAAGCAGAAGCTCTAATGTCGATTGCGATAGAGGCAGCCTCAGCCAGCTTACGGCTGTTGTAGAGGGCAACCATGTGGTAGTCGAGAAGAGGGCTTGGTTTTTGGCGATCTACGAGAGGACGCCAGAGATCGACAGCGCGGGAGTACTCCTGCCGATTCAGGCAAAATCCCCCGTACTCATAACGAACCCGCAGCTCATCTACTCCAGCGGCGTTCTTAAGAGCTTCCTCGTAGGCAAGCGCCGCGTTGTCGTGGTCAGCCGTAAGTTCGTACAGCTCTGCGAGGTTGAGAAGAACTTCCGCATTACCTGGAAATAGTTTCTGAGCTGACGTAAGAACCTGATGAGCCTTGGAGTATTTGCGGGTAGCAAGGAGCGCTTCCGCTTTGGCGACGTGCCATTTCAGGTTTTCGGCGGTGGCGGGTTCCACTGGCCTTTTGCGAGCAGAACTCCAGAGCGCGATCCCCTTCTCCGGCCATTTTCAACACCTGAACGTACATAAGCTCGGTATTGAGATCGGATTCCATCGCCATGGCCTGGTCTAGCGCCCGCGTCGCCTTAGCGACCTCATTAACATGGACATAGGCCAACGCTAAATTTCTATAGCAACTAGCCGTTGCGTCCGCAGACTCGGCAATCGGTTCCAAAAGTTGGATCAACTCCCGATATCGACCTTGTAGACCGCGCATGACCGCCAAATCGGCTTCGCTATCGGTCGCCGGTCGAGTTCTCCCTTGCTGTCTAAGAGTTCCAACGGCGGACTCGAGATGTGAAGCCGCGTCGTTCACTCTGACCTTAAATTCGGACGTAAGATTCCCCGCGGGATGCATCGAGTGATATTCACGAATGGGAGTGAAAAGCACTTCTGCAAGCAAGATTCTTGATTCGGGTCTTTTATCCCCGAGTTCTAGTGCTCGCCGTAGCGCGGTCTCGGCCTCAGACAATCTTCCTGCCCGCATGTACGCATAACCGAGGAGTTGAGATGCATGGGCTTCTTTTTCGGGCACTCGTATCGATAATGCGATGCTGATTGCGTCGTCGAAACGGCCGGTTTGCACCAGAGCATTAACTCTTGCGGCCCAAAACTCGTAATTTGACGAGGGCTCAGGACCTTGAACGGCATTGAGCCTTGAGAGCGCTTGATCTGATTTAAGTTCAAGCAGCTCGGCAATGGCGGCATTAACGCTTCCACGAACGACATCTGCGTCCAGCTCTGCAGCGTTTCGATAATAAGGGATCGCAGCGGGGTAATCGCCCAGTGCCGAATAAATATTTGCGAGATTGACGTTGACCTGTCTTTCGAGTTCGTTATCTCGAACAGGGGCGATCCGCACCTCTTGCAGCAGAGACTCGAACAACGCTCTCGCAGAGGGGTAGTTCCCACGCTCCAACGTCGCGGTGGCACTGTCCAAGTGAACCTGCAGCGATGGCTTCAAGCCACCCGATGCATGAACCTCATCTCTCAGTTCCCGAATGCGCTGCTCTACCGCTGCAAATCCAGCCTGTTGTTGTGAGGCGTGAGCGTCAGCGCGATTTACGATGTAAGGAATCCCGGTCTCCGGGTTAGCGACATATGTGGCTCGAAGTTTCATTACAAATGCCGAGATTATTTTTTCCGCGGTAGCTTGGGAGTGCTCCGGCAAGTAAAATTGCGTCCTCGTCAGGAGCACGGAAACTAACTGTTCAATCGGCAGATCACTGGTGCCGGTGTATCCCTCGACATAGGAACTCAGCACCGCGACGACTTTATTGTCCGTGAGCCACTGTCGGAGCGTGGCTGCGACTCCATCTAGCTCAGGAAACAGTTGCTCGGTACTAGTGATGACCTTTGTGAGAACAGGGACGTCAGTTCCGTTTGCCCACTTCAGCACATCTGTAATGAAGCTGCTAAGAACATTGAGAGCAATGGTCGAGACTACGGGGTCCATTAATCGATTCTACGGCTGCTCTGGTTGCTGGCGGGCCCGCCTTTTGCAGAATCCAAATTGAGGGTGCCTCGCCTTCGCCGTTTTCAAAGGTGCGGGGACATCGACAAACGACACGAACGGGAAGGGCACGAGTTTCACTCGTGCCAATATGTGCGACACAAGACCAGCTTTAGCCGCTGAGGTACGCCGTTCGCCAGCACTCGGCTCTTCCGTGCAGAAAATTCTGCTTTGAAGGCAAGGTAACGGTGCAAAATCCCCGCCAGTTCGAACTCCAAAACACGGGGAGGGTGTCATGGCGGACGCTCAAACGGACTTCACCGCAGAACGACCTGCGCCGTAACCAACCATCCCTTGGCACCGCACCTGTGCAAAATTCTTGTCAAGCCCCCTACCCACCCCAATTTCCCCTAACCTCCTGATTACAGCCCGACAATAAATCCGAAAACTTGGCGCATTTACCCCTTTCAATTTGCTACTCTGGATATAGCAGTCAGATAATCTCAAAAGCGCGGCTATAGCCGCGCCTTTCGTGTTTTTGGGGCCCTATGGCAAAACTCGATGCTCAGTTCAAGCCTTTCAAGCAGCGCGGCGAATGGGTGGAATTGATCTTCATGATGCGCTCCGCCCACGAGGGGATGCAGGTCAGCAAACCCTATGGCGACTCCGCTGCCTACGACTTCATCGTGGAATACAAAACCCGCTGTCATCGCATCCAGGTGAAGTCAACCAGTCACCAAAGCGACGGTGGCCATTGCTGTCAGGTTCGCGGCGGCAGGAAGCAAGCCTACCTGAGCGACGCCTTCGATTTCGCGGCGATCTACATCATCCATCATCAGTGCTGGTTCATTGTTCCGCGTGCCCAGATCGGCAACCAGATCAGCCTCCATTTCAGCCCCGGCGTCCGCAATTCCAAGTACGGGCAATACGAAGAAGCCTGGCACCTGCTTAAGCAACCGTCTTCGGGTAACGCTCCAGCTTGTGACGGATGAACGTCGCCGTTGTGAGGCATATCACAAAGGCATTTAGCACTTGGCATTTAGCATGTACGAACGCATTTAGCACTTGGCATTTAGCATTTGGTCCTTTGGAGGTGTGCAATGAAGGACTATCGCGACTTGAAGGTTTGGGAACGAGCCCATCGGCTGACTCTCGACGTTTACCGCATAACCACCGGCTTTCCTCGCGAAGAACGTTACGGCCTCACGAGTCAGATAAGACGCTGCAGCGCATCCATCGGCGCCAACATTGCCGAAGGCTGCGGGAAGCGAGGAAATGGCGAGTTCCAAAGATTTCTCCAGATCGCATCCGGTTCGGCCAGTGAACTGGATTATCACCTGTTGCTCTCGCACGACCTCGGCTTCCTCGACAAAACGCAATATGCAAAACTTTCTCAGGATTTAGGTGAATTACGACGCATGCTGACGTCCCTGCTGCTGAAGGTAGATGCCGACCGCTTCGCCGCCAAGTGCTAATTGCTAACTGCCAATTGCTAATTGCTAACTGCCAATTGCCAATTGCTAAATGCCAACTGCTGCCTTCAGAACTTCGTCACTTCCGTGAAGTTGAAATCCCGCACCTTCATCGCGGGGACAACCATGTCAAATGATTCTTCTCCGCTGGTGCGGACGGGCGTGCTCATCTGTTCGACGTTCGACAGCATCTCGATCAGGCTCTGATTGAAGCGGAAATTGCGGAGCCCGCAGACGATCTTTCCGTTTTCGACAAGGAATGTCCCGTCTCGCGTCATGCCGGTAAGGATCTTCTCGTAGGGATCGACTTCGCGGATATACCACAGCCGCGTGACTAGAATTCCGCGTTCGGTGGAAGCGATCATCTCTTCGACCGTCTTCGGATCGCGCGGTGGTTCGAAGACGATGTTCATCGGCGCTTCGCCCATCTCGTTTGGAATAGGAAAGCCGTGGCCGGTGGCTTCAATCGGACCGACTTTGCCGGCGTATTCCGACTTCTTCATCTTCTCGGCAGTGGCTCGCGCATAGACCAGACGCTTCACCACGCCGTTCTCTACAAGCTTCAACTTTTGGCGAGGCACGCCTTCACCGTCAAACGGCGAGCCCGATTGCTCGGGGTGCGAAACGTCATCCCAGATGTTGATGTTCTCGCCAAACAGTTGTGTGCCAATGCGGTTATTGAGAAACGACCGCTGATCGAGAATCGCGAGGCCGCCAAAATCGAAGAAGCCAAAGCCGACAGTATCGAGCACGGCAGAAGGCTCGAGAATCACCGTGTATTTGCCCGGCGGAATTTCGCGCGGGGCGGCGGACTCTGCGGCCTTGTCGGCGGCAACCTGAGCGAGCGCCACCGGATCGAGATTGGCGACATTCGGCGAATTCGCCTTTTGCCATCCCGAAGAATCGGGCGCCAGCATGGTGATGGAGATTTCCGCGGAAGTTTGGGTGTGCCACCGGATCAATCCGCGCGAATTGAAAATGCCTTCGACAGATTCGGAGCTGGCGAAAATTCCTGCGGCGGTGAGCTTGTCTTTTTGCCCAATCGAGACAATCTTCCCGACGGCTTCCGCGCGTTGCGCCGGAGTGAGCGCCGCGGTCTGCTCAAAATGCCGCGAAGGCACGCTCAGATTTGTGGAGGCACGGAGCCTGCCCTGAGCGAGCGACGGAACGGAGTGAGTCGAATGGGCGCCCTCGCCCGTGCTTCTAGAGCTCTTGTCCGACTCCGGCACCGGCATCAAATCCGAATCCGGTGCCTGCACCCGCGCCAGATCTTCGGAAGCCTTGACGACATCTTTCAGACTCTGATCGTCAAATCTGTTTGTCGTCGCCCGGGCAGTCCGCCCGCCAAAGACCGTCCGAACCGAGACGCCATAATTTTCTTCTGCCACATTCTGATGAATGGTGCTGTTGGCGAATCGCGTCAGGGCCGAATGTCCGCCGTAGAAAAGACACTCGACCTCGTCCGCGCTTGCATACTTGCGAATGCACGAGAAGATGTCAGCGGCTTGGTCGCGAGTCAGCATTTAGCAGTTAGCACCTGGCATTTCGTCCCCGCATCAGATCTCTGGCTAATTGCCAAGTGCTAAATGCTAATTGCTAATTGCTAAATGCTATGAATACGCACTCCCCACTTTCACTCCCCGAAAACGTGCCGGCGACGCGCCATGGCCCGTGCCCATCACCTGTTGCGGCTGGCCTTTGCCGCAGTTGGGAGTTCCCCACAACGTCCACTCATCGCGCGAGCAAATCGCATCCATTGAATTCCAGAAGCCGACGCTAATGCCGCTGTAGGAGGGGTTCTTCACCATGCGCGAGCGCTTGCCGTTCTTGATCTCCCATCCGATCTCGGTGCCGAATTGAAAGTTGTAGCGCTTGTCGTCGATCGACCACGAGCGGTTGGTCTGAAAAAGTATTCCGTAATCAGTGGACGATATGAGCTGTTCGAGAGTGAGTGGCTTCTCTCCCGGCAGAATGCTGATGTTCGTCATGCGGATGATCGGGAGCCGGTTCCAGCTTTCAGCACGTAGCGTCCCACCCGAGCGCTGCAGTCCGATCAACGACGCGGTCTCGCGCGAGCTTAGATATCCGGTGAAAAGGCCATTGGTGATGATCGGCGTGCACTGCGCCGGAACTCCTTCGTCATCAAACGCAAAAGTGCCGAGCCCGGGGCCGTGTTCCTGGCGCGCATCTGCGACGACGTTCACCAGTTCACTTCCATATTTCAAAGTTCGTAGCTTTTCCAAAGTCAAAAAAGAAGTGCCTGCAAAGTTCGCTTCCATGCCCAGCACGCGGTCAAGTTCGATGGGATGACCGACCGATTCGTGAATCTGCAAGCCTAGCTGCGAGCTTTCGAGAACGATATCGAAGACGCCGGCCGGGCACTGATCGGCGCTGTGCAGCGCCACTGCTTCCTCGCCGATGCGCCGAGCGTTTTCGACCAGCTGCAATTCGTCGATGAGCTCATATCCTTTGTTCTGCCACTGCCCGCCAAAAGAATTGGGATACGACCGCTTCTGGATTTCGCTTCCCGCAAATGCATACGCCACATAGCCGGCGCCGGTGACGTACTTGGTCTGATGAATATTCGCGCCTTCGGACGAGACGAACCACTGTTCCTCACGCCTGAAATTCATATTGGTTTCTGCGAGAGTGACGCCTTTTACCGAGCGCAGCTCCGCGTCAATCTTCTGCAACAAGGCAAGATTCTGTTCGATCGAAATTGAAAATGGATCGATCTTGTATGGGGTAGTCCAATCGGCCTTGACGGGCTTTTCGGGAACAAGCTTTACATCGTTCTGTTTGACCTTTGCCGAAGCTTTCGCAACGTCAACTGCGCGCGCGGCAGTCGCATCAATTGCGGCGCGAGACAAGTCTCCCGACGAAGCGAATCCCCATGCGCCATCCACCAGCACCCGAACGCTCAGGCCAAGTGATTGCGAATCAGAGGCATTACCGATTTTTCCGTTCTTTGTGGCCAGTCCGCGGCTGCGATCATTCACCACGCGGACGTCTGCGTAGGCCGCGCCGCGCTGAGTGGCAGTGTTGAGCGCCCACGAACAGAGGTCTTTCATAGCGGCGAATCAAATTTAACACAGTCTGTGTTGAAGAGACTGATGTGCGGGAAATCAGCGGGCAGCGGCACCAGCCGCCTTCTCTCTTGCAGTGCGGGAGAGAATTAGTTCCACCGTTTCAACGAATAGGCTCGTACCTTTGTCCAGTTTCAGCACTGCTTTTTGATGGAAAGAAGTGGCGCCTTCGTCTCTCAATTTGTATTCATTGCATTGCGGAAGGCTGGTCAACACCATTACAGGCATTGTGGATGTCTGCGGATCTCCGCGTATCGCGTGCAGCACGTCCTGCCCCGAGAGCTTGGGCAGCATCATGTCAAGTATCACGAGATCGGGTTTGCGTTGCCGCGCCAAGTGAAGCGCCTCTTCGCCATCCGAAGCGGTGACCACGTTATGACCAGCCTTGATAAGTGCGCGCTCGTTTGCCAGGCGAAGGAAGCGGCTATCGTCCACAATCAGAATATTCATAGGCGTGGGGACAGGACTTGCCACTAGAGAGAGATCGGCGAGTTGCAGGAAAACTTGACCGCACCTTCATAGCCAGTCGGTGGAATTCGACCTGAGCAGAGCGACTTTTTGTCGCGACCAGGGTTCCCAATTGGTAGAAAAAGTCGGGTGCTGGAGGTGGCATCATGGCAAAAATAATCGAGTTTTACGTTCCAAGTAGTTATCACAAGATCGAGAAGTGGGTTCCCGCCGAAAGGCGTGGTCAAGTGATCGAATTCAGCCTGCCCAAGAAGACGGCCTAGGCACAATCAAGGTGGCGAATCAGGGCAACTTCTCTACCGCCCAGTCATCTTTTCCAGCGCGGATCACCACAATCCTGCAAATGTGAGCGCGGTCATGAGAGCCGGCAAGTCCGAACAGGACTACGGGGAAGGCATACTCTCCTGGGTTTAGGCGCTTGCCATGTTCAATCTCAAAAGCCGCAGATGCCGTCGGAGAAAAGAAGTCCTGCAATTGGTCAGCTGAAACCCGCTGCCGCGCGGCATCGCTCAGCATCATGATTCCGGTTTCGTGGTCTTGCGCCTGCCAGGCGTGCAGGAACCGGTTCGCCGTGGCCAGCGCCGAACTGTAGCCGGGATCGGCGGTCACATGGCGCTTTGAAGGACGCGCTAGAAGTTGGTGAGCAAAGAGACAAAGGAAAAAAATAGAAAGCGCAACTCGATAACGCATTGGAAAATATTCCGACAGGAACCCGCAAAGCGAAAGAGTGAAGTGAGGTTCGCCCCGGAGCCGCTCAGGCTATGAGCTTCGCCAGGCCAAACGCTGCCGCCGCTGCCACGCCTCCAATCACCATCGTTTGCGCGGCGCTGCGCAACGCGTTTGCTCCGGTATAGCGCCCCTTGATGTAACCAAAGACTGCTAGTGCGGCCAGAGTCACAATCGCCGAAAAAATGAGCCCTCGATACGCGTTCCCCAGCACAATATAAGGAGAGAGCGGAATCATCCCTCCGGCAACGTAGGACGTTGCGATGGTGGCGGCGCTGGTCAGCGCGCGCTTCGGATCAGGCTCCTCCAACCCCAGTTCAAATCGCATCATAAAATCCACCCAGGCATCCGGACGCTTGCTCAAAGCTTCGACGACCGGCTCGCTTTCTTGTGCAGTAAGCCCGTAGTTCTGAAACACGCGATTCACTTCGGCCTTTTCTTCTTCGGGAATTTCTTCGATCTCGCGATATTCACGCCCGCGCTCTTGTTCATAGTGCTCGGCGTCGCCCCGCGCTGCCAGATATCCGCCCAGACCCATAGCAATGGAGCCTGCGGCAATTTCTGCCAGCCCGCCGACCACAATAAACTTGGTATTGGAAATTGCACCTGAGAGGCCTGCAGCCAGCGCGAATGGGACTGTCAGTCCGTCTGACATCCCGATCACAACGTCACGCACAACATTGCTCGAGGTGAAATGCTGCTCCGGGTGGGTGATTCGCGCCATCAGTCGTTCTCCTGGGAGTGTGCTTGCAGATATTTTTGCGCCAATTGAACCACATCACGTTCGCCGCGATAGCTCAACTTCCGTTCGGCGCCGTCCAGAGGGGTCCACAGCGCGCGCTTCACTTCGATTCTCATGTCTGGCGAAACCTCGTCAATGGTTCCGGTCTCATAGCGCAACAGGTAAAAGCTGACGATCTTGAAAACGCGCTGCTGGTCGCCCCAGGTGCGGACATAAACATACTTAATATCGGTCAGCTTACTCAGAATTTTGCCGCGAATTCCAGTCTCCTCGAATACCTCGCGCAGTGCCGTTTCTTCCGGTTTTTCTCCCGGGTCAACCAGGCCTTTGGGCAATGCCAATCCCGCTTTTACCTGGGTTTTGCCAGCTGGCTTCTCCCTCTCGTTCTGTTGCGGCTCAATGACGGCTACCTCCCAACCGCCGGCCCCTGGCCGGACCACCACGCCGCCAGCTGAAATCTCCCTGGGCATGGCCCACAACTTATCAGGATTAAAGGGGTTCGTCACGTAATAGGAGGCACGAACTAGGGTAATTACCTCCGCGAACTACATGAAACGTAGAGTGTACAAAGACGCATCTTAAAGGTTAGTAGATGGATTGCTGTGACCGGAGGCGGGTATGGCCATCCAGGGCTTGCGAAAAATCGTGGAGTCGGTGCGCGGCTTGGGACGCGGCCTTTCCGGCCGAGCCGACATCCCTGCTCCCGCGAAAATTCCTTCCATCGGACTGGCTCTCGGCGGTGGCTTTGCCCGCGGCATCGTTCACATCGGAGTTCTGAAGGTCCTCGAAGCAGAAAATATTCCGGTTCGATTTATCGCCGGCACCAGCGTCGGAGCTCTCATCGGTGCGGCTTATTGCAGTGGCGTCTCCCCGGATGAACTGGAACAGATTGCCTCTCGGGTTCGCTTTCGCGACCTCGCTCGATGGACTTTATCGCGCTACGGCTTTGCGACCAACCTGCGCATGATTGGATTTCTCGACCGGATTCTCAAGGTGAAAACCTTTGAAGAGTTGCGCATTCCGTTGGCAATCACCGCTACCGATTTCAACACCGGCGAAGGCGTGGTTTTCCGTTCCGGCCCACTGGCGGAAGCCGTACGGGCCAGCTGCGCCTACCCCGGCGTGTTTCTGCCGGTTAGCGTAAATGGCCGGTTGCTGGTGGATGGCATGCTGGCCCACTCGCTGCCCAGCCAGCCGGTTCGCGAGATGGGCGCCGATCGGGTGATCGCAGTCAACCTGAAGAGTAGTTGGGCGACCGCGGAAGGCCCGCGTCACATTTTTGACGTGATCGGCCAGTGCTTTTCGATTGCTCAAAATATGAACTGCGTGGCGTCGCGGCAGTGCGCTGACGTTGTCATTGAACCTGACGTCACCGGTTATCGGTACGACGACTTCGAGCACAGCGCCGACTTGGTACGCATAGGCGAAGCGGCCGCCCGTGCCGCGTTACCGGAGCTCCGGAAATGGATGGAGCCCGCCAAAGAGAAACTGGCTATTCGTGACGCAATCGCGGCGGCGGCACTTGATCCCGCCACGCCTCGATAGGCCGGGGGCTCGGCTTACCCGGCACTCGTGATTGACTTCCCCTTCTTTCCCCTTCTTTCCCCTTCCCCGAATCGCGGGACGCGGCGGGCCTATCGCTGCCGGCGTTTACTCAACGTTTCCCAACTCCAGCGCAGTTTAGTTCACACATTCCCAGGGCGCGGCCTTGATGCCCTTTAGTAACAGTTACTCCCGAACCCCTCTACCAGCATGGACTTTCACGCAATAGGTATTGTGCAGCGTCGGCACGTGATGTATATTTTCGCGCACGGAAACAGGGCATCAATAATTGCCCACTCAACGCGCCTGCTCTCTTCGTAAAACGCAGTTACACTTTGTGCCCCTTCGCCGAGAGGTCGGAATTAACAAAGACACGGGTGCGCCCATGCTTGCTGACGAACGTCGCAATATCCCCCGCACGAAGCTGGAAAGACTGGCTTACATTCATATTGAACCGGACAACGGCGGCATCGTTCTGAACGTCTCCGGCGACGGCCTCGGATTTCACTCGATGAACGCAGTTGAGCGTAGCGGGCCACTTCGCTTCTCACTGCAAGAGCAGCATCGGCGGATCGACGTATGTGGCGAGCTGGTGTGGACCGACGAAGTCCAGAAGATCGGCGGCCTGCGATTCACAACTTTGACCAGTGAAGCGCGCTCTCAAATCCGCGACTGGATGAGCCGGCCTGAGATGCCTCAGGAGGAGCACCGGTCGAGTTTAGGCGCTGCCTTTCTTCGCGCCTTTCCTGGCCTGGGCACGCGACAGGTTGCTACCGCGCACGGGGTTGGAAGTCATTTCTCTGCGGCGAGAGCAATACTGAAGGCTCGAGCGCAGTCAAAATTAAGCGGCTTCTCGGGTGGCGTAATCACCGGGCTCTTAGTCGCCGTACTTGTCGCCTCGGTCGTCTATCTCTCGTACAGCTATCGCCATCAATTCGGGGAGTCGCTCATTCATATAGGAGAACGGCTGGCACAAAAACCGACAGCTGCGCAGACCATTGTGACAACTACACCGGTGGCAGTCTCGCCAGTCGTTTCTACAACCCAGACGAACGCGCCGGCAAACATCGTCAGCAAGCTTTCGGCATCCAATGCGCAAACGGCCGAAATCAAACCTGGATCTGCGGATGTCAAAGTGTCGCGCGCGCAAGCGAGCGGTGTTAGGCCGCTCGCGATTCCACCTCAAACCTTATCTGCGAGTTCTCGAACGCCTTCCAAGCCGCCTGAGAAGGCGGTCGCCTTGAGCGGCCCTCCGGCATCGGCAAAATCCACGAATGAAAAAGCAGCGGCGCCCGAGAGCGCTCTTCAGCCTCTGGTTCTCGCCTCGAAGCCGCCGGCAATTCCTCCGCCGCATGCAGACTTACCTGTGGTGTTGTCTCCCCCACCTTCAGCTACACCAGCCCCAGGAACGGACACGCAGGCGGCAGCACGGAACGTCGTCCAAACCCAAATATCCCCAGCTGGGATCGCCTCTCCGCTGCAAATGTTCTTCGACCTAGGCAAGTTCAAGCAGCAAGCTTTGGCGCAGGACTTGAGCGACAGGGTAGCGCAACTGGGTTTGCGCACCAGCGTGGTTCCCCGCGGCCATCTGTGGATGAGTTCTTACCAGGTGCTTGTCGGTCCTTACGTGAATGAGCAGGAAGAAAACCAGATCAATACCGACTTGCGCTCGCACGGATACAAGCCCAGGCCGCTCGAGAGGGGGTCGCGCGACTTCGCCTTCCGCTCAAGGGTAAGCATCGAGCGCACCAGGTTGCCGCTCGGCGAGGTGGACATAAGCTGGGAATCCTACTTGACCGATGCAAAGGTGAAGTTCACCCGTGAACACGACGTGGTTGCGACTGCTAATGCGAGATGGATGAGGCGGACAAAGAAATACTCTGACAATGAATATGTGTACCAGAACCAGCCGGACGGCTCCCGCCCATTGATCGAAATTCATTTCGCGGGGCTGGATCGAGCGCTGGTGTTCAGCAGAGTCCCATAAAGGCTGTTTGTCCTGAATTCTTGTCCGCCTTCATTTATGATTAATGGTTATGGATAAGGTCAAGACAACGGGCCAGATTATCGGAACCAACCACGGCGAACTCAACACCAATGCGGTGCCTATTGCGAACAGCGAGGCAAACGAAATTTTCGGATTCTTCAGCGACAAAGGGCTGGTAATTGGCAATGTAGTGTCGCCAGCGCTTTCCGCGAATGAGTGGGGCAACCTGAGGTGACTCTGTTCCACGCTGGGGTAATTGTTTCAACCCTCTGATCTTCAACCCTTCAATCAATGATGGGCCTGCCCCATGCTAACTTAGCTAAATGATAGTCGGCACTGGAATCGATATTGCCGAAGTGCCTCGCATCGGTGAAGCCATCTCTCGTTTTGGCGACCGCTTTTTGGGACGGATATTCACCGCCGCGGAAAGAAGTTATTGCGACTCCAAGGCCAACCGCGTTGAACGATATGCGGCTCGATTCGCCGCCAAAGAAGCGTCGATGAAGGCGCTGGGCACCGGCTGGAACCACGGTGTGCGCTGGCGCGACATTGAAGTTTACCGCAGGCCGGGCGCCCGCCCGACGATCAGGTTTTATGGCAAGGCAGCAGAGTTCGCCGCGAAGTTGCGCGCGACCAACGTGGCACTCTCCATTTCGCATACGCCGGAGCAGGCGATTGCCAGTGTCATTTTAGAAAGCTGACGCGATTCGCCGGAACCGCAAACCTCGTTTGATACACTGGCCGTCGTTCATGTCCAGCGCAAGAACCTTGCCTCGATCTACTACCAGTTCATCCCGACCGATACCAGGCGCGACCTTAGTCGCCGGCGTTGCCCTCAGCAGTTTCGCTGCCTTGTTGCTCGAGCTTTCTTTGACCCGGCTGTTCTCGGTCGTCCTGTTCTATCACTTTGCATTCCTGGCGATTTCAATCGCTCTGCTTGGACTTGGGGCGGGCGGCGTGTTCGCCCATCTCAAAAAACAAGCGTTGAAAGCCAAAGAACTGAGGGCGATTGCCACCACCTGCGCCGGTCTAACCGCAGTTGCAATTCCATTCGCGCTCGAAGTCGTATTACACGTTCCGGTCTCGCTGAATCTCACCGGCGGGAACTTTCTCCGCTTGACCTTGATCTACATGGTCTCAGCAGTCCCATTTTTTCTTACCGGTATTCAGTTCTCGCTGATCTTTGCTCGCATGCCCGCCAGCATCGCGCGGCTATACGGCGCTGATCTAGCCGGGGGCGCTCTCGCATGTATTGCCATTGTGCCGTTGTTGAACTGGATCGGCGGCCCCAACGCCATTTTGTTTTCAGCTCTGGTTGCGGCGATTGCCGCCGTTGTCTGGGCCCCGAATACTGCAATAAGAAAACGTACGGGGACGCTTGCTGTTTTTGTTTTGCTGCTGCTCGGCCTGAATCGTTCGGGCAAGCTGGCAGACATCGTCTGGGCGAAGGGGATCCGGCGTGAGAACGTTGAGTTCGCCCGCTGGAATGCGATTTCCCGCGTCGAAGTGGACCGCCAGGCGGACGGTGCGCGCATCGTGGTGATTGATGCCGACGCCAATACTTTCATTATGAATGCCGACCCGAGCACCTGGGCGGGGTCGGAATGGCAGCGCCGCTTGATGAGTTCACCTCCGGCAATCGTGAACCTGCTCCGGCCTCGCGGAGAGTACGCGATCATTGGGCCAGGTGGCGGGGTTGACGTGCTGCGTGCCGTGGCCAATGGCAGCCCCAACGTTACTGGCATCGAGATCAATCCGATCATCGCAACCGATATCATGCGCGGCCGCTATGCGGATTTCGCCTACCACCTGTATCAGAGGCCCGAGGTTCACATTCATGTTGGCGATGGCCGTTCCTTCGTCCGCAATGCGAACCAGCAATTCGACGTCGTCCAAATGACGCTTGTGGATACGTGGGCGTCAACCGCGGCCGGCGCCTTCGCGCTCAGCGAAAACAGCCTGTACACCACCGAAGCGTTCGTCGAATATTTCGAACACTTAAAGCCAGATGGCATGATCGCGGTCACGCGATGGGAATTTCAGCAGCCCCGCGAGGCCTTGCGCGTGGTTTCAGTTGCGATGAACTCATTGCATCAGCTCGGAGTGGCAGACGCCTCTAATCACTTCATCGTGGTTTCGCAATCCCGGCTGAATGAAGATGGAATCAATGTCGCGGTTCTAGCGAAAAAGAACGCGTTCACACCCGAGGAAGAAACAATGGTGAGGCAGTACATTGCAAGGAATCCACCGATGCAGGTGTTATATTCGCCGGCGGGCCAGGAGCACAACGCATTTGCCGGCCTCATCAAGAACAATGACCCGTATTCGTTCAGCGATAACTATGCCTACAATGTCACCCCGGTAAGCGATAACAAGCCATTCTTCTTTTTTACGTTGAAACCGGGGCAGATATTCCGCCGGCAGGCGGAACATGCAATGGATTGGAAGGTGAACCTCGGGGTCGCCGTGCTTGCCATGCTGCTGCTGATCTCCATAATCGCGGTGCTGCTGTTTTTAGTGGTGCCGCTGATGCTGGAGCGCGTTCATAGCAGCGGTTCCGCCCGTCCGTTGTTTTATTTCGTAGCCATTGGTCTGGGATACATTCTCGTTGAAGTGACGTTCATTCAACGATTCGTCCTGTTCCTGGGACATCCAACCTACGCGCTGACGGTGGTTATTTTTCTTATGCTGCTGGCCAGCGGAGGCGGAAGCTTGATCTCGCGAAAATGGCCTCCGCTCGGACGCGCGCTATGGCTTCCGCTGCTGGCGATTATTGCGGCCTTGCTGCTGTACGTGGTGGTTCTTCCCGGACTGCTGGATCATTTTGTGGGCGTGGCATTCCCCTTCAAAGTCCTGATTAGTGGCATATTGCTGGTCCCCTTGGGCGTGGCGATGGGTATGCCGTTTCCAACCGGTCTGAGGAGGCTGGCGGTTCCCGAAGAGCGGTCTGCGGAACACTCCATTGAGTGGGCTTGGGCGATGAACGCGGCCTCAAGCGTCTTGGGGTCAGTGCTGGCGATTGTGATCGCCATCGAATTCGGATTAAACGTCACGCTGGCTTGCGGCGCCGCCGCTTATGCGTTGGCGTTTCTGTTTCGTACCCAGCTTCATCGAAAACTTTCGCTGCAATGAGCCGAAGCCGTGTTCTGCTATCATCATGAAAATCGGAGGCCGGAGGAACATGGTCGCTCGCGCTCAAGCGGCGGTGCTCAAGCGTATTACTCGGCTTCAAGAAGCTCTGCCCGGGAGGACAGTTGCCTAGCCAGAAGCAGTTGAAATGGTCTCAACTGAAAGTAGGGCTAACGGTGGTCTTCTCCGCCCTCCTTCTTGCGGTGCTCATAATTCTGATGAGCGGGGGTGGCATGTTCACCTCCAAGATCACAATCTATTCCTATGTTCCCGATGCCAGCGGTCTGCGCCCGGGTGCGCCGGTGCGGTTAAGTGGCGTTGATATAGGCAATGTAAAAACCATCCGTGTAGTCGAGGGCCATCCGCTCAATCCGGTTGAGATAACGATGAAAGTGAACGAGAAGTTCCATTTTTTCCTGCGCAAAGACTCGCTCACGATCTTGTCCACCGCCGGAGTGCTAGGTGAATCCTTTATTAATATTGACAGCTCACATGCCAGCGGGCCCGAGGCCAAAGAGGGCGACGTGCTGCAGAGCAAAGACCAGCCCGGTTATGACGATGTGATTCGCGCCGCTAACAGCAGCCTGCAAAACATGGATGTACTGCTCAAGCGCATGGACCGCATTATCGCTTTCGTGGAGAGTGGACAGGGATCGATTGGCAAGTTGATTTACGACCCCGCACTCTATAACAAGGTGAATGCCACGGTCGCCGAATTTCAAACTCTCGTGGACGACATCGCCAAAGGTAATGGCAGCCTCGGAAAACTGATTGAAGACGACGAGCTCTATAACAAGGCGAACGCAACTATCGACAAAGTCAATCAGATGATTGATGAAGTCAATGCCGGCAACGGCACGGTCGGTAAACTGCTAAAAGATCCCGCGCTCTACGACAACGCGAACCGGACAGTCAGCAACATCAAGCAACTCACCGATGATATTAATGCCGGAAAAGGCGCGATAGGAAAGCTGGCGAAAGATCAGGAATTCGCCAACAAACTTCAAAACACCATGGACCGTCTCAATGATATGGTGAACCGGCTTGACGCCGGCGAAGGCAGCGCCGGAAAATTTCTGCGCGATCCTGCGCTTTACAACAATACGAATAGACTACTCACCGATACGCAAGAGCTCATCAAGGCGATACGCCAGAATCCGAAGAAATATCTGACGATCCATTTGAAGTTATTCTAAGGTGCGGAAAGAACTTCGCTTCCACGGATCAACACGAATTACACGGATTTGAATCGAAGGCCTGCGGGAATCCGTGCGAATCGGAGTTAATCAGCGGTGAAGAAGTCCACCTGGAATTCACCTCTGCAGCAAGTCCACCGGCTCATGTACATCATGTACGCGGATGTAACCCGCCAGTGCCGGATGCTTCTTCTTCACTTCTTCGTACATCGCGTAAGCAACTTTGCGATAGGAAGCGTGTCCGGCGGGACCAGTGCGCAGTTCTGAAATATAAACTGCTTCGGCGAAATCCATCTTGAACAGAGCGCGCTTTCGAAAACCTAGGGGAATGGCGTATTGCGAACTCTCCATCGCCTCGGGCGCGCTGCCTTTAGAAAGATTTTGAATGCCAGCGGAAGTGGCGTCCATCGCGGACTCATAGTCGCCGAGCGCGCCTGCGGGCTCCAGTTCTGGGGGAATGTCGTATCCGTGCTGGGTCGTGAACGTCTGTTCGATCTGGATGCAACGGCGGTGGCGGTGCATATCACGGAAGCCGCCGATGTCCATAAGGATGTCAAAGCGGAATTGCTGGCCCGCGCGAAAGCAGCGCGGCATTTCATCGTGGCGACCGCGATGTTGCAGGCCGGCGTCGATTATCTCTTTTCGTTGCGATTCACCGAGACCGGCCACATTGCGGCGAATCTGGCGATAGGAGTACGAGCAATGCTCGTACAGCAGAGTGGAGGCGAGTTCTACATCCAGCGGCTCGTCATCGAGCAGATCGACCGACGGGGACGGATCGAGCCCAACGGACCCCATCAACTCTGACGCCATCTCGCGCAGTTCGCGCCGGGTTTCAATTTCGTAGGAATTTGGGTCGGCATACTTGACCAGCGTGGGCGCAACCCGCACTTCTTTCAGCAACTCGGCTTCGGCTCGCGCGCCAAGTTCAGGTGAGACGTCGCGAATCTCCTGCACCAATTTGCGTAACGATTCATGATTCACGTTATAAGCGGCGGAAGTGGCGGCACGCTTCAGTTGCTCCCCAAGTTGCCGAACTTCTTTGTGGGTATGCGAGAGCAGATGCGAAACCTGTGTTTCCAGCGTGCGGGCATTCACGATTTCGCCCAGCGAAGTGTTGGTTGCGAGCGGAAGCAGGTAACGCGAGATGTCAAAAGCTCGGGCGCGCAGCGTGCGGTCGTATGCCTCCTGTTTCATTTCGCCAGGTTTCGGCGTGATGCTGGCGAGATGGTTAAACATCTTTTCCGAAAGCGATTCGTAAGCGGAGAAAAGATTGCCAATAGTTTGCCGATAGAGTTCAAGCGCTGCGCTGTCGTTACCAAAATCAGGGACGAAATAGCCGCTCTTGCGGAAATCCTGGTAACGGGTCGATCGCTCCTGCCCGTCCCAGCGCTGCTCGTCGGCGATAACGATTGCGGCGAGAATCGAAAGCCGTTCAACGGCCAGCGCAATGTGAGCGAGATCGGCGATCGAGCGGTGACCGTACTGAAAGTAAAAAGTGTTGAGGAATTTTTCAGCCTTCTGCGAACTGATCTCCTTCAGCGCCTCTTTCATCGAGAGTGATGATCGGGAATACTTGGCCATGGCATAGGCCTGGATCTCAGGCTCCGCACCGAACACGGCGAATACCTCAGAAGAAGAACTCGTGGCGGGAGCGCTGCCATTAGCAGGGGCGGCGGTAGAGACGACTTCAGCCATGGCGACCTCAGGAGAAAAGTGAGATTGAATCTTATATCTGAGAAGTGAGCGGCGCAATCAAAGCGCAGTCTGAGCACACAAAACTATTTACCACAGAGGACACAGTGGCGCACGGAGCGAACTGCGTCGAGGGAACGGCATCACTTTCCCAACCAGCAGCGCCCGGGACACCGAAATTCACAACGTATGCAGATATGCCAGTAAGTCCTTAACCTGCTCATCACTCAGCACGTTGCCGAAGCCGTCCATCTTGTTTCTCCCGATCCGGATGATGTCGCCAACTCGGTCGTCGTTCGCGGGCATTCCGCTTTGGCTCAGATATTGCCTCTTGAAGACGCCCTGAAGGCTGGGGCCTTTGCGTCCGCGAGACGAGTATGCAGCGTGGCAGCGGGCACAGTACTGGTCGTAAATGTGTCTTCCGGAGACCTGTTGAGGAGTTAATCCTAGTTCTGCGTCGCTCTTTCTGCGCTCGACATCGCAGCCCGCACATAGGATCGCGAGAACAAGCGCACCACACAGCACACGAGGGGATGCGCTCCTCATTTCCCCGGATTGACCGCCGCTTCGATGATGCTGTCAATGACTTCATTCACGCGTTTGCCCGGGAGGCTGAAGTTGTTGGCCAGAATGGAAAATGCGATTTGTTCGCCTTTGGCGGTAACGGCATATCCGGACAACGTTTTGACGCCACCCAGCGACCCGGTTTTTCCATAAACCCGTGCTTCAGGGTCGAGATCTTTGAAACGCTCGGCGAGAGATCCATCCTTGCCGGCCACCGGAAGCGAATCGCGGAACTCCGCGCCCCAGGGCTGCGTGACCGCATAACGCAACAACTCAACCACGGCGTGCGGGGTCACGAGATTTTGGCGTGAAAGGCCGGATCCATCGTAAAAGACGTAATCTTCGCCCGAGATATTGGCGTTGTTTAAAAAGCCACGCAGAACCTCGAGTCCCGCTTGCACAGTGCCCCCTGTGCCTTTTTCACGTCCGAGAAGGCGAAGCAGAATCTCCGCATGCAAATTCTGGCTGACCTTGTTGATCACATCAATGTCCTGGGAGAGCGGTGAGGATTGATACTCGCCGAGAACCAGAGGCCCAACAGGCGTGGTAAGCGAGTGCTCATCGCCGCCGCGGCTGGAGGCGACCACGGTACTCGTGAAGGTGGACAGGCTGGCCAGTTCGGTATGGCGGCTCCGGTTTTTGCCGTAAACCGCAATGCCGCGCACTTCGAGCAGATGGCGAAATAAATTTGCAGCAAATTCTGCGGGATCTCCGATGGCCAAGCCTTCATTTACACCGCCGTCGCCCAGCGGCATTGTGCCCCATAACGTCAGCGTGGTCGAACCGGGCTCGCGATTGATGTAAATCTTGCGGCCAGTACCGGCGGGCGTAGTCAACAGGCGATTATCTATGGTGTAGTAATCGGCAAACGGCGTGACGCTCACGAAGGCGCGGTCTCCGGCACGCGCGCCCGGCAAAATGTTCACGAAGATTACATTGTCATTCACCGTGAGCGCGGAAACCGGTGCGCCGTCGGGCCATACCAGGTCATCCTGGCTCCAGCCTTCGCCGTAGCGCTCGAAGGCAAAGTACGAGTCGTCGGCGACGATATCGCCGTCAACGTACTTCACGCCTTTCTGCACCAGTTCGTCGGCTAGTTTTTCGAGCACTCGGACGGCGTCAGCGTCGCGCTGAGTATGAGTGTTGTAGGGCAGTTCGCGGCCGGAAAGATTGGGGTCGCCGCGCCCGACGAGGACGAGATCGCCACTGAGGCGTCCGTACTTATCGAGTGAACCGCTGGTTTCGACGGTAGTGCGGAATTTGTAATCCGGGCCGATCAAAGCCAGCGCGGCAGCCGTGGTGAAAAGCTTGGTGTTCGACGCGGGCGTGAACATCTTGTCGGCGTTGATCGCGCACAAGACTTTGCCGGTTTGAACCGAGGTGATTTCAATTCCCCAGAAGCCGCGACCGAGGTCCGGCTGAGCAATGATTTTTTCGACTTGTTTCTTTAGATTTGCGTGTTTGTGCGGGGCCGCCTGGGCCGCGGAGACGACCAAGGCGCAAATCAAAAGGCAAAGCGGGGTTCGGCGTGTGAACATCTACATAGATGATTTTAGCACTGGCGTGAGAGGAGTTTAACTCGGGCCCAGCGTGGTTATCGAGTTTAAAATCGTGAACATGCGTCCCGTTTTCAACTGGAACCTGGGCAGTCGCTCGCTCGAACTGGGCAAGCGCACGCTGGTGATGGGAATTGTGAATGTGACGCCCGACTCGTTTTCGGACGGCGGGAAGTATTTTTCATCCAGCGCGGCCATCGAACATGGTTTGAAATTGCATGAAGACGGCGCTGACATCCTCGACATCGGTGGCGAATCAACCCGCCCGGGCGCGAAAGTTGGCTTGAAAGACCCCGCGGTCAGTGTTGAAGACGAACTGCGACGGGTGCTGCCGGTGATCGCAGGCGTAAAGCGCTCGAAGCCAGAGGTGATTGTCTCGATCGACACATACAAGGCACAAGTGGCTAGGGCGGCGGTCGAATCTGGCGCCGAAATTGTGAACGATGTTTCGGGGCTGCAGTGGGACCCAGAGATGACCGGCACATTAGCGAAACTCAACTGCGGGCTTGTGCTTATGCATGCGCGTGGCAGGCCAGACGAATGGGCTTCGCTGCCGACGGTTCCCGACTTGGTCACCGTGGTGAAGCGAGAACTGCGCGAGCGCGCCGATAGAGCCATCGTGTCTGGCATCAAGCGTGACCGGATCGCTCTCGATCCCGGCTTCGGATTCGGCAAACGCAATGAAGAAAATTATCCGCTGCTGCGGCGTTTCCATGAGTTCCATGAGCTCCGCTTTCCGCTAATGGCGGGTATCTCCCGTAAGTCATTCGTCGGACACGCTCTGATGCGAAATGGGCAGCGCCTCGAAACCGCCGACCGGCTATTCGGTACGCTGGGCGCAGAAGTCGCGGCAGCGCTGAAGGGCGCTCACGTTATTCGTACTCACGACGTCAAAGCCTGTACGGAAGCCCTGCGACTGGCAGATATTGCCGGCTGAGACATCGTCGCTGCACTTTTTCGTTAGAATGCCCAATTCCGTGTTCCCACGATCTCTGGAGGACAAATGCGTTACGTGTCGTATCTAGTTATGCTCGCACTTCCTGTCGTCTTCATCCTGGCCGCACGGTCTGATCAGGCGGCCGATGCGCAAAGCCTGTCTGCACGGCGCGCGCAATTTACCCAGCTTCTTGCAGACGAGTGGGAATACGAACTGCGCGAGAGCCCGGAGTACGCCACCCAGGTTGGCGACAATCGCTACAACGACCGCTGGAGCGATTATTCAGTGGAACACCAGCTGCAGCAGGGAAAAGATGCGCAGCAATGGCTTACGCGTTTTCAGGCGGTGAACACCGCGGACTTCAGCGAACAGGAGAAGCTGAGCGCGGCGCTCATGGTCCGCAGCCTCAAGGACCGCATTGACGGAATCCATCTCAAAACCTATGAAATGCCCATCGACCAGTTCAATGGCATCCACCTGGGCCTTGCGCAGATCGTAGATAGTACTCAGTTCAATTCGGTCAAGGATTACGAAGATTATCTTTCCCGTTTGCGCAAATTGCCCCTGGTCTTTGACCAGGTCATCGTCACCCTGCAACACGGCGAAAAAGATGGGCTGATGCCGCCGAAATATCTGCTCGAAAAGACAGTCGATCAGTGCAAGAAGCTGGCGCAACCAGAAGGCGAGGCTAATCCGTTTGGGAGGCCCGTCGCCAAATTCTCAGACAGTATTCCGGAAGCCGACCGCAAGCGCCTGCACGATGCCATCGTATCTGCGGTGAATGATCAGGTACGCCCGGCTTACACCAAGCTGGCAAATTTTATCGCCATTGATTATGCGCCGAAGGGGCGAACCGAACCCGGTGTCTGGTCGCTGCCCGACGGCGACGCGCTTTATCGCTACGACATTCGCGTGCTGACGACGACCAACATGGATCCCGAACAGATCCATGAAATCGGTCTAAAAGAGGTTGAGCGGATTGAAGGCGAGGAACTCGCGATCGCGAAGAAACTCGGTTTCAGCGACTTGAAAAGTTTTAGGGCCGAGTTAAAGAATGACCCTAAAGTTTTCGCGACCTCGGCGGATGGCATTCTCGAAAAATATAGAGGCTACATCGACCAGATGAGGCCGGAGCTGCCGAAACTGTTCGGGCTGCTGCCTAAAACTCCGGTCGAGGTACAGGCGATGCAGGCGTACCGCGCGGCAGATGCCGCGGGCGCGGATTATCAGCAGGGCACGCCTGACGGTTCTCGCCATGCTGTTGTGTGGGTGAATACGAGCGACTACCAGCATCGCGAGATGATGACCGCGGAATCCACCGCCTACCACGAAGGCATTCCCGGACATCATATGCAGATTGCAATTGCGCAAACTTTGCCCGAAGTCCCAAAATTTCGCCAGGAGGCGTTCTATTCCGCCTATCAGGAGGGCTGGGCGCTTTACGCAGAGCGACTCGGCAAAGACGTAGGCTTCTACCAGGATCCTTATTCTGATTTCGGCAGGCTGGAAGACGAGATGCTTCGCGCCATTCGGCTGGTCACAGACACCGGCGTCCATTACAAGCACTGGACGCGCCAGCAGATGGTTGACTTCTTTCATGAGCACTCGTCAACCGATGAGCCCAACGTTCAGGCAGAAACCGACCGGTATATTGTCTGGCCCGCGCAGGCGCTCGGTTACAAACTTGGCCAGTTGGAAATTCTTAAGCTTCGGGACCGTGCGAAAACTGAGCTCGGCGCCAAATTCGACATTCGAGCTTTTCACGATGAAGTCTTGAATGCCGGCGCGTTGCCGCTCGACGTGTTCGACCAGCGGGTGAATGTCTGGATCGATGCGCAGAAGAGTGGGGCGGCCGCGGGTGCGCCGTGAGCTCTCGCGCCAATCTTTGAACGTTTTGTTGTCTATTGATGTGGGATGTGCATCATGGCGTAGGCAAGCAGGGCCCACGTGCCAGATGCGAACACGCAAACTGTGACCGTCGGCACCCAGAAAAATAGAATTCTCATAGTTCTATTTTTGAGACGGCCAGTCATAAAAAAGATCGCAATGAATGATAAGAACAGAATCAGGAACAACCCTGAAAACAGGTTTTCGAACAATCCCCGGCAACCGCGGCGAGCCCAGTTGCTTTTTCCTGACTGATGTAGCGGAAAGTGGTCCACAGCATTGGTAGCGAAGCCGCGAGGATCTGCGAAGCTAACGAACTGAGCACTATTTTCATGTAAAGCACGATGGGTCGGCCGTCACCGGCCGGCAACAAGTCATTCATATCCGAGCCTCTCACCAACTGTGCATTGTGCCATCCAGCTTGCGGTTTACCGGCAGATAAGCTCGCTGATAGGGATACTTCGCCGCCAAGTCTTCATCAATCTCAAGGCCGATTCCGGGAGCTTCTCCGGGATGCATGAATCCATCTTTGAACGAATAGGCGTGCGGAAATACGCTATCGGTTTCTGCCGTATGCGGCATGTATTCCTGGATGCCGAAGTTATGCACGCTCAAGTCAAAATGCAGCGCCGCCCCCATGCACACCGGACTCAGGTCGGTTGCTCCATGGCAGCCGGTCCGCACCTGATAAATTTCTGCCAGATTGGCAATCTTGCGCAAATGAGTAATTCCGCCGGCATGGACAACTGTCGTGCGGATGTAATCGATCAGCTGCTCTTCTATTAGTTGCTGGCAGTCGAAAATGGTATTGAACACCTCGCCCACAGCCAGCGGAGTGGTGGTGTGCTGGCGAATCAGGCGAAAGCTTTCCTGGAGTTCCGCTGGCGTAGGATCTTCCAGCCAGAATAGATGAAATGGTTCCAGTTCTTTGCCAAGACGTCCGGCTTCAATCGGCGTCAGCCGGTGATGCGCGTCGTGCAGCATGTGGACTTCCGGACCGAACTCCTTGCGCAACCTCGCAAACAGTTGCGGCACAAAACGCAGGTAGTGTTCGGTTGACCATTGATTTTCCGGCGGCGCATTTTTTTCTGCAGGCTCATACGCCATGGTGCCATGGCTGATTCCGTAGGTGCTGTTCAGGCCGGGAATGCCTGATTGTGCACGCACGGCTTTGTATCCCAGGCTCAGAAAGTGTCCGAACGATCCCAGGGTCTTCTCGATCTCGTCGCCGCTGGCGTGGCCGTAAACCATCACCGCTTCGCGGGAGGCGCCCCCGAGCAACTGATAAAGCGGGACGTTCAAGCTCTTGGCTTTAATGTCCCACAGCGCCACGTCAACCGCCGCGATAGCGCTCATGGTCACGGGCCCGCGCCGCCAGTAAGCGCCCTTGTACAGGTATTGCCAGATGTCCTCGATTCTCCGGGCATCGCGGCCAATCAGCAGCGGCACAAGGTGATCCGTCAGGTAACTGGCAACAGCGAGTTCGCGGCCATTTAACGTGGCATCGCCCAAGCCGGTGATTCCATCTTCGGTAGTTAGCTTCAGCGTCACGAAATTACGCCCGGGTGAGCAGACAATCACTTTGGCATCAACAATCTTCATTCTTCAACCTTGTGGGATGAGAGTCGAGGAGAGCTAATCTAACACTTGGGAGCGCGACACCGGAAGAGGTCTACAGCTTTCGCAGCGGCATTTCAATGATTTTCGAAAAGCTATCGCCGGGGGCCGGAGCGCGCCGCGGCCCGGTGCGCTCCGAGTGGAATCGAAGCCAGATCGATCCAACGGTTGTCGCCGCCCTCGCGCACAAAGGTCAGGTCACGGACTTCAATGCAGCGGCTGCCTTCGTATTCCGCCCACCGTGTGCGTGCCATCCGATAAGCATGCTGCGCCTGGTCTTCGGCGCCCATTTTAACGATGGTCAAATGCGGCATGTACGGCCACTGTTCGCTGGTCGCGAGACCGTTCACGTTCAGCAGATCGTGCAGTTCGCGCATGCGGTAAGCGGCGTGGGCCACGCGGACAAAAACCGTAGGGGTAACAGGAATGAAAGTTTCTATTTCGCCCAGCGAAACTTCGAACGGCTCAACTTCGCGGCAGAGCTCATTGAGCGTTTTCATCGCCTCCTCCTCCGATCCATGAAGACACCGGGGCGGAAGCAGGGTAACGTGGGCGGCCAGATGAGGTAATTCGGGATGGAGTTCCTTGCGCAGGTTTTCGACAAACTCTCCAACCTGGTTCTTCACGTATGCCACAAGGGCGTAACGCTGCGGGGCCATGACCAACAGGCATTATAAACACTGCGCAGAATGCGCGCTGCCTGCAGGGCGTTTACGGTTCAAAGTATGCCGCGGCAACTCCGTTTCCGGGCCCCGTTCCCGGTGATATTCAGGAGAGGAATTGCGCCCTAAAATATCGAGTCAGGATCACTGATACCTCCAGGGTCTAATGGGTCCCCAGAAGTCGAAGACGTCCCTTAATTCCTGCTTCAATGGACGAAGCAATCTCATTCGGAAAATTTCTGGGCAGGTTGGCCACGACAGATTCAACTGCAGACGCGCTGCCATCCAGCAGCTCCTGGAGTACCGATTCGATCACTTCTCGTCCGATACCACCCTGATCGGCTGTCTGAAAAAAGTGACGCGGTGCGATCTGTCGAATCTGGTAGTGCGGTTTTGTACCCAGCGCCATGGCGAGGCGAAACTGTTTCCATAGTATCTGCTTCGAATCGACACTGGGCTGGGCGGAAATTACGTCATAAAATGGCGTCATGCGAAAACGGCCGCCTGGAGAGAGAAAGATGCTGAAGTTTTTCGCATGGCCGTCGGTGGCCCCCATGAGCCAGAAAACGATGTTTGCTTTCAGGAATAAGCGCTGATCGGATAGTGGTTCATCACTTCCACGCAACAGTTTGACAATGTCCGTTATGCCGGGGCCACCATCACTCTCATACTTGAGGGTCGGGGGCACCGAAAGAGCCTGGCAAGCATCCTCTTGCGGCAGGCGCAGCAATCGTTGATCTCCAGTCCAGAGCCGGTCAAAACGCTCAACAATCAGGACACGTCTATCGCCGAAGGTTTGCATTTCTGCTGTAGCCGCCGGTAGGCCCAGCGCATTCAAAAGCTTCAGACACAGATATTCGTTCTCCACGCTCGCGGTGAGGTCCATCCCGTTGGGGAGCTTTCCAATACTGGGCTTGAAGATGTGAGTCGTCGCGGTGGTGTTGCGCGGCTTATACCATCGGCCGTTCCAGCGCAGAAGCGCGGTCTTCTCTTGGGCGCCGGCTATGGATATTCGGAAGCTCTCATCTTCCGTGATTCCTAGGGGCACAGCTGCCAGATTGTCAAGAATGACTGCAATCTCGCGTCCACTAACGGGCACGGCATCAATGGCGCCGGCTGGAGCGGGTGGTACGTCAGGGGGAAGGAACTGTAGCGCGCCCACGCAATCGTGACCAATTACTCCCAACAGGCTATAGACGTCTGTTCCTCCGGCGCGTGTGCGCGCAGCGATCTGCCGCCGCAAGCTGTCGTTGTCCGGCAACAGATTCTCAAAGACGGCCAAGACAGGCGCGCCGACGTAAACGTGTTCGCGTACAGGTAATGACAAAGAAACGGGCAATGCGAATTCCCACTCCAGCCACGAGCGGTCGTATTGGAAGGTGATGGCTCCTGAAGTCTCGCGTCGAAGTTGGCCGACGAGACGGCTGTTTAGGAACACATTCAGAGGCTCGTGCCGCGCTCGACGTGGCATCAGAAGAGCCTCTCAATATCTCGAGCTGATCCCTTGGTGCGTGGACGGATCATCAATTCCAGGTCTAGCGCCGCAAGCGTACGTAACACGGTATCAACTCGAGCTGCAGCAGAAGTTTCAATGTCGGAAACCGTCCGTTGGCGCACCCCGACTTTGGCAGCGAGCTTCTCTTGAGTTAATCCGAGTTCACGTCGCCTCTGACGAATGTGGCTCCCAAGCTGAAGCGGGGTTCGGGCGATGCTCTCCATGTTGTTCTCCCTCTACACTCCTAGGCGCTTATCCGCCTAAGCACACTTTAGGCGCTTATCCGCCTAAAGTCAAATTAGGCGGTTTTCCGCCTAGCAAACTCACGTGAAACGAGGCCCCTTGGGTGGTTCGGTTCGCAGAAGTAATTTAGAATCAACGAAGCAGTTGTCGGGGCGTAGCGCAGCCTGGTAGCGCACCTGCCTTGGGCGCAGGGGGTCCGCGGTTCAAATCCGCGCGCCCCGACCAATTTCTTAAGATCCCTTGATTTACCCGATTTCGCCTGTGCCTTCGGCTTGGCGAGTTGAACTGAGAGATTTGCGATCACAACCTTTGTGGCCGCGCCAAAAGGCGAAGGCCTTCAAAACAATTCAGGAGAAATAATGTCCAAGCCACTGGTTTCAATTGTGATGGGAAGTGACTCTGACCTTGAGATCATGCGCGAGGCGGGCAAGGCGCTGGACGGATTTGGCATCGCTTACGAGATTGACGTGACCTCCGCGCACCGCTCGCCTGACCGAACTGCAGACTACGCCCGCAAGGCTGCCGATCGCGGCATACGTGTGATCATCGCCGGCGCGGGCGGCGCCGCGCATCTTGCGGGAGTCATTGCTGCCCACACCATCCTGCCCGTTATCGGCGTGCCGATTCCCGCAACTTCGCTCAATGGGATGGACTCGTTGCTGGCCACGGTGCAAATGCCCGCAGGAATTCCCGTCGCTACCGTCGCCATCGGAAAGCCAGGCGCGACCAATGCAGGAATTCTGGCAGCGCAGATTATTGGAGTCGCCGATTCCAGCATTGCGCAGAAACTCCATACCCACAAAGAAAAACTTGCGGCTGGCGTTGAAGAAAAGTCGAAGAAGCTCAGAGAGAGTGGAGGCAAATAAGCAGCGTGGGACGGTCCGGCGCAGCGAAGCTCCGCATGGTTAATCCAATTTCAAGGTCCGGAGATATTCTTTCAGCGGTCCGCCCAAGTCGTCGCGCTTCAAAGCAAATTCGACTGTGGCTTTCAGAAATCCCAGCTTGTCGCCGGCGTCGTGGCGCTTGCCTTCATAAACGTACGCGTACATTTTTTCCTGCTTGAGCAGCAATCGCATCGCGTCCGTCAGTTGCAACTCGCCGCCCTTTCCTACCGGCGTCTTGGTCAATACGTCAAATATTCTGGGCGTCAGAATGTACCGGCCGATGATCGCAAGATTCGACGGCGCTTCTTCCAGCGGAGGCTTCTCCACCATGTTCAGCACTTCATACAACCGGCCGCCCTGATGGCCCTCAGCCGGCTTCACGTCCAGTACACCGTAGGCAGAAATCGCTTCACCCTCGACGATCTGGGTTGCGACCACCGAGCATTGCACCTGCTCGAACACGCGCATCATCTGCTTGAGTACGGGAACCTCGGCATCGATTACGTCGTCAGCCAGCAGGACCGCAAAGGGTTCGTTGCCTACCAGTTCGCGAGCCGTGAGGACGGCGTGTCCCAAGCCGAGCGCTTCTTTCTGGCGCACATAGGCCACGTGAATCATGTCCGAAATCTGCCGCACGATTTTGAGCAGGTCTGTCTTGCCCTTCTCCTCAAGAATTTTTTCGAGCTCATAGCTCACGTCGAAATGGTCTTCGATGGCGGTCTTTCCACGGCCAGTCACCATGATGATCTGGTTACAGCCGGCGGCCAGCGCCTCTTCGACGCCGTATTGAATAATCGGCTTGTCAACAATCGGCAGCATCTCCTTGGGCTGGGCCTTGGTGGCAGGCAGGAAACGCGTGCCCAATCCCGCCGCCGGAAACACCGCTTTACAAACCTTCATTCGGAAACTCGCTTTCGAGTAGTCTAAATTTTTGAGCAGGACGGCTTGTAGTCGAACCGTGTGAACCTGTTTCGATGCACAATTACGCCCTGACGTAAGCTGCGCGCAAACAAGCTATCACAATCGCGCGTCCGCAAGTATCCCTTATGCCGATTGTTGAGCGACTTCTACGCGGGGTGAAAGCCACTCGCCGAGATTCCGCAACGCCAACTCACATTGCGCCCGGTGTCTTTGTTGGCGATCACGAATTTTATTTTCCAACGGAGGCAGAAGGTCGAACGTAATATTCGCGGGCTGAAATTTTCGAGGATCAGCGTGGGTGATGTAGTGAATCAGCGAACCCAGCGCCGTCGCCCGCCGTGGCGCGATCGGCGCATTGTTAGCCAGGCGCACGGCGGCATTTATTCCCGCCAGCATGCCGGTGGCGATGGACTCGACATACCCTTCGACGCCGCAGATTTGGCCGGCGAACAGCACAGCCGGATGCTCTTTCATCTGCAGAGTTGAATTCAGCAGCGCCGGCGAGTTGATGTAAGTATTGCGATGAATCTGGCCGAAGCGGAGGAAGCGGGCATTCTCCAGGCCAGGAATCAGCTGCAGGACACGCGCCTGCTCGGCGAATTTCAAATGATTTTGGAAGCCGACCAGATTATAGGAATCCGCCCGCAGATTTTCCTGCCGCAGTTGCACTACCGCATACGGGGGCATGCCGGTGCGTGGATCTCTTAACCCGACGGGCTTCATCGGCCCGAAACGCAAAGTATCGCGGCCGCGGCGGGCGATCTCTTCAATCGGCAGGCAGGATTCGAAATAATTCAGTTTTTCCCAATCCTTGGGTTCGAGCGATTCGGCCGCAATCAGCGCATCGTAGAAGCGGTCATACTCCTCCTTCGACATCGGGCAGTTGATGTAATCAGCCGTGCCCTTGTCATAGCGCGCCGCCAGATAGACCTTCTCCATATCAATCGAATCAGCTTCGACGATGGGGCTGATGGAATCGTAGAAATAGAGGCTGTGTGGAGCGGACACTCCTGTCCGCTCTGAGGCATCGAGTAGGGCAGGACTGCTCAGTCTTCCAATCTCTGCCGCCAGCGCATCCGACGTGAGCGGTCCGGTCGCCACAATCGTCATCTGCGACTCGTCGATCTGCACCACTTCTTCGCGATGGACACTGATCAGCGGCTCGCGCGAAATAACTTCTGTTACTCTCGCCGAAAACTGCGCGCGATCTACCGCCAACGCATGTCCGGCCGGAACCGCGCACTCGCGCGCGATTTCGATCAGCCGCGATCCTGCCCGCCGCATTTCTTCTTTGAGCAGCCAGGGCGCGGTGTTTTCGCTCTCCGACTTCAGCGAATTCGAGCAGACGAGTTCAGCGAAGTCTGATGTCTGGTGCGCGGGCGTGCTCCGCACCGGACGCATTTCGTAGAGATCGATCGGCACACCGCGCTGCGCGCACTGCAAGGCGGCTTCCGACCCCGCCAATCCCGCTCCAATAATTTTGACTCGATCCCTCATTTAGCTTTCGCGGTCGCCGCCTGCAGCGCATCCCCGATAAGGCAGACGGCCTTCCACTCGTCCAGAAACTCAGCGCCCAGCTTGCGATAGAACTCGATTGCAATACTGTTCCAGTCGAGCACCTCCCAACGGAGGCAAAAATAATCTTCCTCCCATGCGATTCTTGCAACTTGCGCCAGCAACTCGCTTCCAATGCCATGTTTTCGATACTGCGGGCGAACAAAAATGTCTTCCAGGAACAAGCCCGCACGACCCTGAAACGACGAATAGAACTCAAAAAACAACGCATATCCAGCAGGCTGGCCGTCCCATTCTGCAATCAGCGCACGGAATTTTGGCGCCGGGCCAAATCCGTCACGCAGGACGTCTTCTTCAGTAATGATGGTCTCATGCGCCAGCCGCTCGAAATCCGCCAGCTCGTGAATCAGATTTCTAAGCAACGGCGCGTCATTTTTCGTGGCTGGGCGGACGTTCATCATGAACTGGGCTCCGTAGTTTCAATCATCCTGCGCATTGCATCTTCGTCGAACGCGACCACCTTGCGCTCATTCAAGAATGTCGCTCCCAGTTTTTCATAGAACTCGATGGCCGGACGGTTCCAGTCGAGAACTTCCCAGCGCAGGCCGAAGCAGCCTTCGTCGAGCGCCAGCTTCACTACCGCCGCAAGTAATGTTTTGCCGATCCCCTTGCCCCGGAGGTCGTCGAGTACAAACAAGTCTTCGAGAAACAGCGCTGGCCGTCCTTGAAACGTTGAATAAAAGTAAAAGAACGATGCGTATCCCGCGGGGGTGTCATCCCAGTCGGCAATGAGCGCGCGGAATTTTGGCTGTGGGCCGAAGCCGTCGCGCAACAAGTCGGCTTCAGTTGCGACGGCTTTGTGCCGCTTCTTCTCAAAGGCCGCAAGCCCACGGATGAGCGCAAGCAACGCGGGGACGTCATCGCGAGTTGCGGGATGGATGTTCAGCATTTTGCAAGATCGTAAAAGATCATTTCACCACGGAGGCACGGAGAGAAATTCTGTAATAGTGAAACATGCTAATCGGCAGTGTTGATTCGAAGCACGACGCCTCCCAGCGAGCAGCATTAAGATTCCCCAGCTTCCCGATTACGCGATCTCAAACATTCTCCGTGTCTCCGTGCCTCCGTGATGAGTGGCCGTATAATCCCACCATGTCTCTAGTTGACCAGATTCAAAAAGATATCACCGCCGCCATGAAAGCGCGTGACGAAGCCCGGCTCTCGACTCTTCGCATGGTGAAGAGTGCGTTGATGAACCGCAAAATCGAGAAGATGGCCGACCTCGACGAGAAAGAAGCCCAACAGGTGTTGAGCACGCTGATCAAGCAGCGCAAAGACTCCGTCGAGCAGTTCACCAAAGGCGGACGCCAGGAAATGGCCGACAAGGAATCGGCGGAGATTGTGGTGATCGAAAGTTATCTGCCGAAGGCCGCGAGCGAAGACGACATTGCCGCCGGAGTGAAGGCCGTCATCGCCGAAATGGGCTCGCCGACCATGAAGGACATGGGTACGGTCATGAAGAACGCCATGGCAAAGTTCGCTTCGCAAGGCATGCGCGTGGACGGAAAAGTGGTGAGCGAAGCGGTGAAGAAAGAACTGGCGGGAAAGTAGGAATGTATGGCTCCCACTTACGGAAACGGCAAAATCTGCTATATCGAATTACCGGCCACTGATGTCGAACGTTCCGCCGGCTTCTATCAGAAAGTTTTCGGCTGGAAGATGCGTAAACGTGGAGATGGCTCGACTGCATTTGACGATGCGGTTGGCCAGGTCAGCGGGACGTTTGTGCTGGGACGTCCTCCGGCGTCAGCGCCCGGAATGCTGGTTTACATTATGGTTGATGACGCGGAGAGCACGATCCAGCTGATCACCGGGAACGGCGGCTTGGCTGTGCAGGCAATCGGCGCCGATGCGCCCGAGATTACTGCGCGCTTCAAAGATCCAGGCGGGAACGTGATCGGGCTGTATCAGCAGCCAAAGGGTTAACCCTGAGGGAGTTCCTGAAACTATCTGGCTCGGAGTATTGCCCTCTCCGCTGCTTGTGGCAGTTGCACCGGAACGAAATATTGTTCCGGGTAAAGGTAGTCCTCGCCAGATTCATCAATTACCCGAATTTGATGCAATTTGGCTGCACCGTCGTCAGGTAACGACTCATACAGTTTGCGCAATTCAAGTGATGCAGGGTAGCCCCGATTGCTCACGCAGACTACAAAAGTCTTTTCGCCACGTCTCATAATTCGTCCAGGATACGCTTGATCTTGTGTTCTTTCTGGCCAACTCCGTGGGCCTCATACCAGTGCAGTTCAACTATGCAGATCGTACCATCGGAGAGTTCGACTTTGGCGATTCCTTTCAGTTTTCGCCAACGACGCCCGCCGTAGCGCTTCCGTAACCGTCGAAGCTCACGGATCCCCTTGCCTGTTGCGATAACCTCTATCTTCGAAATCGCGCCTAGCAGCTTAAGAAACACAATCCTAACCTCAGTGCGAAGATCGGCAGAACCGATCCATTCAGGATCACTTCTCGCGTTGCAACTCTCTGTAAGCCTCGCTCTTCGAAATCTTTTTCTCTTTCGCGGCTTTCTTGAGCGCGGATTTTTCGTCCAGATTTTCGTCGCGCATGAGTTGCTCGACGCGGTCGCGGACAGAGACGGTCGCAGGCGCTATCTCTTCAGGTGAAGCCGGGCCGATGAGCAGAACGATCTCGCCTTTGACTTCGCCGCGACTCTTTAATATTTCCAGAACCTCGGCCGCAGTTCCACGCAGAAACTCTTCGTGAATCTTGGTCAACTCGCGAGCGATGGCAACGCGCCGGTTAGGACCGAGAACGGCGACGGAATCTTCTAACGTCTCGACGATACGGTGCGGCGCCTCATAAAAGATTTCGGCCTGCTGCGAGTGCCTGATATTTTCCAGTTCTCGGCGACGCGCGCCCGACTTCGGCGGCAGAAATCCGCGAAACGTGACCGGGTGTAGAGGAAACCCGCTGCCCACAAGGGCGGCGACAAAAGCAACTGGTCCCGGAATAGGGATGACCGGAATGTCGCGTTCGATTGCCAGCGCAATCAGCCGAAATCCGGGGTCGGAAATGCCAGGGGTCCCGGCGTCGCTGACCATTGCAATCTTTGCACCGGCTGCGAGCTTCTCAAATAACTCCGCTGCGCGCGAGGCTTCATTGTGTTCGTGATAGCTGATTGTCGGCTTCTCGATCGCGTAGTGATTGAGCAGCTTTTGTGTCTGGCGCGTATCCTCGCAGGCAATCAGATCTGCTTGCTTGAGTACGCGAATTGCACGCAGAGTGATGTCCTCGAGGTTGCCGATGGGCGTGGCAACCAGGTAAAGGCCAGGCGGCAGATCATCCGCTGCGGTCATAGGCGGGAGTGTAGCATTGCCTGTGACTCTCAGATGGAATGTGTGGCTCGGACATTCCCTTCGACTTGGCTCAGGGCAGACCTTGTCCGAGCGGGTCGGCAAGAAACGTGTGGCTCGGACATTCGTGTCCGAGCAGCTTTCGCTGCAAGGCATACGCCGCCCAAAACCACAGTGATGTTTGCGCTACTCGGATGGATGGTTACCCTGAGGCTGCCGAAGGGAGTGTCCGCGCCACACGGGCTTTGCTAGAATCGGAGTAGCTCCATTCGCGGACAAGAATGTCCGCGCCACACATTCCATGCCCCTATACGAATATGAGTGCAAGAAATGCGGTCATCGTTTTGAACGCATTCAGCGATTTTCTGACCCCATGGTCAAGAGGTGCCCCGAGTGCGGCGGCAAGGTCGAACAGATGATCTCCGCGCCAGCCGTGCAGTTCAAGGGATCGGGATGGTACGTGACCGACTATGCCAAGAAATCCTCCGGCTCGGGATCCAGTTCAGAGTCGAAGTCCGATTCCGATGGCAAGGGCGATTCCGCGAAAGACTCGGGATCGAGGGACAAGGATTCGGGCACGAAGAAGGACAGCAAGGTGAATGCCGAATCAACATCCAAGAACTCTGGGAAGAAGTAAGAGTGGCTAACATCACCATGAAAGAATTGCTCGAAGCGGGTGTTCACTTCGGGCATCAGACGAAACGCTGGAACCCCAAGATGAAGGAATTCATCTTCGGTGAGCGCAACGGCATTTACATCATCGATCTGCAAAAGACGCTGAAGATGTTCAAGGAGGCGTCAAAGTTTGTGGCCGACCTGAGCGCCGCAGGCAAGACGGTCCTCTTCGTCGGCACCAAGCGTCAGGCCCAGGATGCGATCGCTGAAGAAGCGGGCCGCGCCGGAAGCTTTTACATCAACCAGCGCTGGCTGGGCGGGCTACTCACCAATTGGGTGACCGTGCAAAAGTCCGTGAAGCGGTTGAAAGAGCTCGATGAGATGGCCACGGATGGCCGCTACGAGCTGCTGCCGAAGAAAGAAGTTATCAAGCTGGAACGCGAGCGCAAGCATCTGCAGGCGAACCTGGCGGGCATTAAGCACCTGAGCCGATTGCCGGATGCGGTCTTCGTGATCGACTCGAACAAAGAGCAGATCGCGGTGCGCGAGGCGCGGAAGCTGGGCATCCCGGTCGTGGCTGTGGTCGATACGAATTGCGACCCGACCGAAGTGGATTATGTGATCCCGGGCAACGATGACGCGTTGCGTGCGATCCGTTTGTTCGCGTCGAAGATTGCCGATTTCGTTTTGGAGGGGTCGCAACTATCGGACGCCACGCAGGGAGGGCCCGCGACAGCAACACCTTGGACCGATCCACCTCTTCTTGGCGATCCAGACGCCCCTGTTCGCGTTCCGCGGAAACCCAAACCACACCTCCGCTCCGGCGCCATGGCTATCCCTCCGCCGGAGCCAGAGGATGAGTTCGTGGCATTCACTCCTAAAGTTGCTTCGACGTAGGAAGCCCTGCCCCACCTTGCTCGTTGACAAGCAAGCACTTCCTTCTCTATTCTTATGTGGGTAGTTCTGCGGTTGCCCGCCTGGTGGCCCTGCGCCTTCGGCGCTTTTGTGGAGTAATTGGGTAACTCAGCGGTCTTCTTTCAGTCTTCATACTTTTTTGGGAGATCAGCATGTCAACGTATTTCCCCAAAGCGGGGGAAATTGCGCGCAAGTGGTATGTCGTGGACGCCTCTGGTCAGGCGCTCGGCCGTCTTGCCTCGCAAGTGGCCCGCATTTTGATGGGCAAAGAGAATCCGAAATACACGCCGTTTATCGATACCGGCGACCATGTAGTCGTGATCAATGCCGAGAAGATAAAGGTCACCGGACTGAAGGCCGACCAGAAGGTCTATCACCGCTACACGGGATACCCCGGCGGTCTGCGCTCGGAGGAATTCAAAAAGCGCGTCGTGCGCAAGCCCGAGTGGATCATTGAAGACGCCGTGAAGCGCATGCTGCCGAAGACGAAGATGGGCACGCACATGTTCACCAAGCTGAAAGTGTACAAGGGCGACAAGCACCCGCACGCCGCGCAGAAACCGGAAGCGAAAGAATTGCTCGCGCGGGCGTAAGCCAGTTCTTAGCTGTCAGCTGTCGGCTCTCAGCTAAAGCGGCCGGAATAGGCTTTGGATAATTGACTTTTGAGAAAGGTAAATGCCGCATCTCAGCGGGAACAAGCTGAGAGCTGACGGCTGAGAGCTGAGAGCTTAATAATGGCTGATTTAGTTCAATACTACGGAACGGGACGGCGCAAGACCGCCGTGGCCCGTGTTTTCTTGCGCCCGGGCAGCGGAGATTTCAAAGTCAACGGACTGGCGTTCGACAAGTATTTCGTGACCGAGTCGCAGCGGGCTAGCGCCAAACAATCGCTGGTTTCGGTCGAGTTGGCCGCGAACTTCAACGTGTTGGCCAATGTTTCCGGCGGCGGCGTGAACGGCCAGGCCGACGCCGTGAAGCTGGGTATCGCGCGCGCGTTGATGCTGTTCAACGCCGATCTGCGCAAGAAGCTAAAAGCTGAAGGACTGGTCAGCCGCGATGCTCGCGGCAAAGAGCGCAAGAAGTACGGCCAAAAAGGCGCGAGAAAGCGGTTCCAGTTCAGCAAACGGTAGTTGTGTCTCGCCGCCGTCCGTGCTGGCATCGACGCTTCGTAAGGTTCCTCTCTCGCCCGCTTTGCGTGCGAGTTCGGAATGACAAGGGTTTCGTTTTTGCTGTTAGCTAAAAGCTTAGGAGCTAATAGCTAAAAGCTGGTTTTACAATTCTTCCCGTGCTCCACAAGTGCGGGGACGGGAAAGCAATCCCGAGTTCGCAATTTGAACGAAGGATGCAGACTTAAAAGGAGGTTTTTTGGCTAACATCACCATGAAGGAGTTGCTCGAAGCAGGTGTTCACTTCGGGCATCAAACGAAGCGCTGGAACCCTAAGATGAAAGAGTTCATCTTCGGTGAGCGCAATGGAATTTACATTATCGATCTGCAAAAGACGCTGAAGATGTTCAAAGAGGCATCCAAGTTTGTGGCCGATCTGAGCGCGGCTGGAAAGACCGTTCTTTTCGTCGGCACTAAGCGCCAAGCCCAGGACGCGATATCCGAAGAAGCGACTCGCGCCGGAAGTTTCTATATCAACCAGCGCTGGCTGGGCGGACTGCTCACCAATTGGGTGACCGTGCAAAAGTCCGTGAAGCGACTGAAAGAGCTCGATGAAATGGCCACGGATGGCCGTTACGAGTTGCTGCCGAAGAAAGAAGTCATCAAGCTGGAACGTGAGCGCAAGCACCTGCAGGCGAACCTGGCGGGCATTAAGAACCTGAGCCGGTTGCCGGACGCGGTGTTCGTGATCGACTCGAACAAAGAGCAGATCGCCGTGCGCGAAGCCCGCAAGCTGGGCATTCCGGTGGTCGCGGTTGTTGATACCAATTGCGATCCCACGGAAGTTGATTACGTAATTCCGGGCAACGACGACGCGCTGCGCGCGATTCGCTTGTTCGCCTCCAAGATTGCCGACTCAGTTGTCGAGGGCTCGCAGCTGTTGAATGACAAGCAGACTGCCGACTTAGCGGCCAGCGTTGGCGAGGCCCAACAGGCAGAAGCCGCCGCCGTTGAAGCACCGATCGAAGGGTTGCTGGCAGCCGATGATCAGGCGCCCGAATTCAAGGGTGAAGCCGCAACCGACGACATCAGCATGGAAGAGGTGCTGGGGCCAGGAACACGCAAGAAAGCAGCGACCGCCGACACCACAGTTGAAACGCCCGAAGTCGAGCATCAAACGCTGTAGAGCGTCGTCGGTCGTTCGTCGTCGGCCGTTGGCCAGTCGGGTCCACTGCAACGCCGGCCTCGAAGAGGCGGGTTCGGAATGATAAGGGCTTAAGGTTTGTATCAGGGTACGGCTTCAGCCGTGCCGAAAGAGCAAAACGCGGCGGGGCTTTAGCCCCTGCAGATGCTCCAGCCCCGAAGGGGCGGAATGCGTTAGCCCAGGACGTAAGTCCTGGGTAGATCGCGCAAATGAGCGAGTCCCGTAAGGGACGGCACAAATCTCCAATAGCACGGAATCAGGGCCCGCGCGATTTGCAAACGGCGCGGGTAAAATTTTATACCGGCGTGGTTTTCGGACGCGAGGTTTGCCGACGACCGACGACCAAGGACTGACGACAGAATTTATGAGCACAACTACCGTGAATATCACCGCAGCACAAGTAAAAGAGCTCCGCGAAAAAACCGGAGCGCCGATGATGGATTGCAAGCAGGCCCTGACCGAAGCCAAAGGCGATTTTGAGCAGGCGGTTGTCGTCCTGCGCAAGAAGGGGGTGTCCGTTGCCGCAAAGAAGGCCACGCGCGTGACCAGCGAAGGCGCCGTCGCCGAATATATCCATGCCGGAGGCAAGATCGGCGTGCTGGTCGAAGTCAACTGCGAGAGCGATTTCGTCGCCCGCACCGAAGACTTCAAGGAACTGGTGCACGATATTGCCATGCACATCGCGGCCAGCGATCCGAAGTTCGTGCGCAAGGAAGACGTCACGCCCGCTGACTTGGCGCGCGAGAAGGATATTTACCTTGCGCAAGCCATCGCCAGCGGCAAACCGCCGGAGATTGCGGAGAAGATGGTCGCCGGCAAAATGGGCAAGTTCTACGAGGAGGTCTGCCTCTACGAGCAGCCTTTCATCAAGGACCAGACCGTCTCTATCTCGCAGCTGATCACCACCAAAATCGGCAAGCTTGGCGAGAACATTTCCGTCCGGCGCTTTGCGCGGTTTAAGGTCGGCGACGCCGGTGAAACCATCGCCATCTCAAAGCCGGAACAAAAACCGGAGTAGTAAAAAGGGCACCGAAAGGCGCCCTTTTTTTCAGTAACCGGCTAATGCTGATCTTCCGTTCGATCGCAGATGCGGACGGTTCTGAGGGCAGAGCTTCGGGTGCTCCTCTCATGCCCGTTTCCCTAGTTTCGCAAAACATTCGGGGACAAACACTCGATAAAACTCTATCCCAGAGGGACAGTTGCCAATAGCCCGGCGTTTTAACGCCCGGGGGCCGTGGGTACGATGACGAAGTCCCGTTAGGGACGGTGGAAACTTCGGTCGTGCCGACGGCACTTCCATCTGTTGCGGCAACAACCCGGCGTTGAAACGCCGGGCATTATCGAGGATCCCTACGGGATCAGGTTATTCGAAGCAGCGGCTTTGACAACTTCGCAGATGATTTGTTTGCCAATTGTCTTGCGCCGCTCGGCGGCTGATGGCACCCGCCCCTAATGCGGACATTGCGGGAGTATAAGGTCGTGCAAGGCCGGGAAAGGCACGGCTTCAGCGGTGCCGAACAGAATTAGTAACGACAGGGCTTTAGCCCTTAAGGTCCGCTCGCGGTAATATTAATCCAGCATGTCCGAACCGATTTTCAAACGCGTCCTCTTGAAACTCTCAGGCGAAGCTCTTGCTGCCAACCAGGGCTTTGGCATTGACACTCCGCGCATTCACGAAATCGCGGCCGAACTTGCAGACGTTCACTCGCTCGGCGTGCAAATTGCCATCGTCGTAGGCGGAGGAAATTTCTTTCGCGGCGTGGCTGAGCAGGCCAAAGACATGGACCGCGTCTCCGCCGATCATATGGGCATGCTGGCGACAGTCATCAATGCGCTTGCGTTGCAGGACGCGCTCGAAAAGCAGGGCGTCTATACCCGAGTTCAATCCGCGATCGAAATGAACCAGGTGGCGGAGCCGTTTATCCGCCGCCGCGCGATGCGGCACCTGGAAAAAAAACGCATCGTGATATTCGCCGGGGGCACCGGAAATCCGTACTTCTCCACCGATACAGCTGCGTCGCTGCGCGCCATGGAAATCAAAGCCGACGCAATCCTCAAAGCCACCAAAGTTGACGGCATCTATGACGCCGATCCCATGATCGTGAAAGACGCGACCAAGTTCACCCACATCACGTACATGGACGTGCTCAAGCGCGGTCTCAAGGTCATGGATTCAACCGCCATCTCGCTCTGCAAAGACAATAATCTTCCCATCATCATCTTCAACCTCAACCAGCGCGGAAATATCGCGAAAGTGGTTACAGGCGAAAAGATAGGATCGCTGGTGAGCGCGTAGGGACCAGCACTTAGCATTCAGCCTTTAGCTCACCAAAGCCCGTCGCCCCGAATCGTCTAGAGAATCCCCTGTTTTCACAAGCCGCGGATTGCGTCATCCCGATGCCTCGCGCTCTCACCAGCGAGGCGAGGGATCTGGCGCGCAGCATGCCATCGTCATCATTCCTGAGAGTGGTCCGCCATCACATCAGACCCTCGCAAGATACCTCACTCGGCTGAAGAGCGCCGAGTTTCGGGATGACGCATTACAACGACGTTCAAAAGGAGAAAACCGATTCCTCACCGCTAAAGCGATTCGGAATGACAAAAGAGATTTGTTTGGCTAACTGCTGAATGCTAAGCGCTGAGCGCTAATTAACCCACCCCGATTTCGAGCCGCCGTTCTTCTTGCCCGAATCATCGGGAGGGATGTAGTTGCCGTGTTCGTCGAAGGTGACGGTGCGGTCGTGGTCGCGCATATAAACCTCGAATTTGCGCGCCGCACGGCGACGTTTCCAGCGGTAGTAGGAGTTGCGTAAGCTGAAGTATTTTTCGGAAATTCCTGTGGTCGTGTGGCGGGTAAGAAAAAGCTTGTACCAGACGTAGCCCGCCCCCAGTCCCAGCAGCAGCACAAAATCAAACAGACCGAAACCGTGCAGCAAAAGGTACGCAGTTTCTATCCCTGCGATCCCTATTACCATCCACTTCACCGGGAACTGAATGGGGAGCGGGAACAGCATAATGGGCGCGTTTCGATTGAACAGGAAAAAGACCATCAGAATGGCATTGACCGCCGCGCCGCACCCGGCCGCGCCGCCTTGCCCGAATGTTGCAGAGTGCAAATGCGGCCCCAGGAGTGACAGCCCGAATCCAGCGATGCCAGCCAGTACCGTACTGCCAAAGAACAGTCCATAGAAACGGCCAGCGCCGATTCGTTGCTCGACCGCCCAACCCAAAAAATAGATGCCCATGATCGAGAGGACGAAATCAATGGGATCAACATAGATGAATGCGTAGGTCGCGAACTGCCACAGCCATCCGTGCGCGATGGCTTGTGGATTGAGCGCCCCAAGCATCACCAAGGTTTGGCCGGCGGCAGGTGCAAAGGCCATCAGCAGCAGGATGATTACGTAGATGGCGCCGCTGGCCAGAATGATCTGACGAGTCGCGCCCCTAAACGGCGGGAAGCCCATATCGAAATTTACATTTCTGGGCATACGATCTCAGTGCATGGACCGAGTTATCGGTCTCCCCACTCTCAGCTAATCCTACCAGCAGCTAGCGTTCCAGCGCAGGCACGATGGGCTCACTTCGGTGTCCTGCCTCGTCAACCGACTGGACCGCAAAGATCACGTTGTCTTTCGAGACCGCCACCGTTGCTTTGAGCACATTGCCCACTGATTGTGAATGCTCCCAGTCCGGAGCTGCCGTCGCCCGCCACAGCATCTCGTAGCCGGTTGCGCGGCCATCGGCCGGCGCTTCCCAAGTCAGTGTCGAGTCGTTCATCAGCTCTTTGGTTTCAATCCGCACATTTCTCGGCGGCCCAGGAGCCGCTGCCAGGGACGCCAGTGTTGCTGCATTTATCCTGGCAACATTCGCCACGTAATCGAAATTTACGAACTTCGGCAAGTCACCGTATTCGATTCCGTTTTCTGTGCGCACGTTCTGGTGTTGACGCGAGAAATTTTCCTGAAATTCGGTAAACCGCACGGCCGGGAATCCGGCGTCGTTGAACGAAATATGGTCCCCACCGCGCAGGTAGCGGTCACGGCGGAACTCGAGCAGTGGCGAAACTTGAGTTGTGTAAATCCGCGCAGTCTGCGCGATGTAGCGGGCCAGTTCGCGCGACGCTGAATCGTTTTCTCCACCCAAAGCAGCAAGCATACGAAGTTGCGCCTCGCTCGGGTGTTCGGGAATGCTCTCCGAAAATATCCGTACAACTTTGGCGTCCTGCCCGGGGCTCTGATTCCCGCCCACGATGTCATTGTTCAGGACGGCTTCGATGTCCCAGCCTTGCGCTTTGGCAAGCTCGGCGAAATGCTTGCTGCCGTAAAGCCCCTGCTCTTCGCCCGCGACCGTCAGGAAAATAATCGTCCCCGGGAACTTCAGCTTGCTCAATACCCGCGCGCACTCCAGGCTCACGGCGGTACCGCTGGCATCGTCGTTAGCGCCTGGAGCAAAACCCGTCTTATCCAGCGGATCGCTATTGCGGGAGTCATAGTGGCCGGTGACCAACACAATGCGTTTCGCATCGTCCGGGTTCGTGCCCTTCATCACTGCATAAACATTGGAGAGGACAACCGCCGAAGGTATGCGCTCACCCACCGGCTGCGTAAAGCTGTCGGTCTTTACCTCAAGACATCCGCCGCAATCGCGCGAATAACGTTCGAACTCGCTCTTGATCCACTCCCGTGCGGCGCCAATCCCTTGTCCTTTGGAAATCGACGCGGCATCCTGCGCAGAAATCGTGCTGCGCGTCTGGAAGCTGACGAGGCTTTCAATGTCCGATTGAATCTGTCCAGCCGAAATTTCGCTCGACGCAGCCTTAATTTGCGGATCAACATACGCAGGCGCATTCTGTGCTGACAGTCTTAAATCCAACAGCATTGCGAGGAAGAACGTACAGACGCCAGAGTGTCGCAACAGCAACGAAAAAACGCGATAAAGATCCCACCTTGAGCTCACAACGATTTTCCTGTCCCCATGCGTCCTTTTGACTGCTGGTGTCATCTGAGGCTCCGAAGCGGCCCTAGACCCGACTTGACCTATGTCCGCGAAGTCACTAAATATAACAAGTGCAATCATAAGCCTGAGCACGGAGGAATTATGCTCCACTGTCCGGAATGCGAAACCAGCCTCGATGTTGAAGAGGATGAGGTGGATGAGGGCGAAGTTCTCTCCTGCCCTGAGTGCGGCTCAGACTTCGAAGTGGCCACCATCAATCCTGTGGAACTCAAGCCGGTCGAGGAGGAAGAGGAGTACGACGACGATGACGAGGAGGAGAACGAAGACGGCGATTACTCCTGAACCCACGCGGTTCTCAGCACCGCTTCGCTTTTTGATTGTCCTTACCTGCCTTTTTTCCCTATCAATCTCTGTTGAGCCCCTTCACGCCCGCGATGCACCCAGGCCGCAGCGACATGCCGTGATCTTCGGCACGGTTTGGGGACCGGACGATCGCGCTCTACCCGGCGTCGAAGTCAAGGTTCGACCGGCCGACAGCACCAAGAAAAAAGCTCGCTGGACGATCTCTTCCAATCGCCGCGGCGAATTTGAAGTGGCGGTCCCGGCGGGGAAGGCCGACTACGTTATCTGGGCGGTAACCAGGCACTACAAACTCCCTGATGGCAAGCACTTACAGGACAGCCCCGAGGTTATCGTGCACATTGAGAATGACGAGCGCGCCGACACCGGTCTGCATCTAAAATAAACAGAGACTCACCTGTGGAGGTGTATGGTGAAAATCCTTCGACTGCTGCTGGCTGGTGTTCTTGCAATCACGTTGCTTGCACTGCCCTTGGCCGCGAAAGACAAAGACACCACCCCTGGCCGGTTGCTGACCGGTAAGGTCGTGGACCGCTCAGACGCTCCTTTGGCGAATGCAGTCGTTTACGTTACCGATACCCGCACGCATGCAGTCAAAACCTACATCGTTGGGCCAGACGGGACTTACCGATTTCCAGCGCTGGCGGCGAATGTCGAATACGAGGTTTACGCGCAATCCAACGGTAAAACCAGCGACACCAAACGAGTGAGCCAGTTCGATGACCGCAAAGTTGTCGAAGTAAAGCTGCGGATCGATACGCGCTGAGCCGCGTTTTGCATCTCTTTTCACCGCGCATATCATTGAATTCGCCTTGCCTCTTCCCGAACGACAATTGATCTCACGCTTGCGCCAGGCGGCGCGACGCTCAACTGTGCGAAGCGCGCGCGCGCGCGTGATCGCCGGCATCGGCGATGACTGCTCGATCCTGCGGGTACCTGCGGGGCATGATGCTCTCGTCACCACCGATTTCAGCCTTGAAGGCGTTCACTTCCGCCGCGAATGGCACCCGCCGGAATCCGTCGGTCACCGCTGCCTGACTCGTGGATTGAGCGACATTGCCGCTATGGGCGGCGAGCCATTGGCGGCTTTCCTTTCGCTGGCGTTGCCATCAAAGCTGCCTCAGACGTGGGTTGATGGCTTCATGAGCGGGTTTCTGGCGCTGGCAAAGAGATTCGGCGTCGTGCTGGCAGGTGGCGACACTGCGTCTTCTCCCGCCGGGGTACTGGCGGACATCGTGGTGCTGGGCTCGGTCCCAAAGGGCAGTGGCATCTTGCGTTCAAACGCGCGGCCCGGTGATCGCATTTACGTTACCGGCGCGCTAGGAGGCTCGGCTGCAGCGCTGGATCTGCTTTACTCAAAAAGCCGGAAGCTCAACCCAGCTTTGTTTCCCGCGCACTTTTTCCCGACCTCGAGAATCGCGGTCGCGCGCGTTCTGCGTGAAAAGAAAATTGCCGCCTCGATGATTGATATCAGCGACGGCCTATCGACTGACCTGGGCCACATCTGCGAAGAGAGCCGCGTTGGCGCCCAGATCAACGAACAAGCAGTGCCACGCGCCACAATCGGCAAGCCGCTTCGAACTGTCGCCTTCGAACTCGCGCTCCACGGCGGCGATGATTACGAACTATTGTTTACAGCCCGTCCGCGGACCCGCATTCCGAAGACCGTCGCTGGAGTTCCAATCACGGAGATTGGCGAGATAACTCGCCGCAAAGGAATGTTTCTGGTCCGCGAAAATGGCCGCCGTTCTGAGCTGCGACCGGGGGGTTGGCAGCATTTCGCGAGTTCATCCAGACCGCGCCAACGCTAGTTACCTGCGTTCCCGGTAATCTGCCTAGACGCTATTCGCTATGCGCCGCCGAAGTTAGAGTAGTCCCATGTATTTTCGTGTCGCTCTCTTGCTTCTTCTTTCGTCCATCGCAACCGCGCAAAGCAAAGCTGCTCCTCCTGAGGTCAATAACGATTTCCTCCACCAGCAATTTGGCGACTCCTGCAACCTGGAAGCAAAATGGCCGCCCATGACTGGCGACCTCAACGGAGATGGAATCGAAGATCTGGTAATGATCGCGCGATGCAAAAATCCGCTGATTGATCAGGACGACAAGGGCTACAAAGTCATCGATCCAATGGATTCCTTTTACGGCTACGGCAATCCGCGGATCACCGCCGGCGGCTTTGGCCAGGACGATCCCAAGCTTAAGGGAATTTGTGTGATGGTCATTCACGGCGCGGGCAGCGACGCCTGGCACTCGGCCACGCCGCAGGCCAAGTTCGTGATCATCAACCTCGCGGTGAAATCTGTCTCGGTGAAAAAAATGAGGGTCAGTAAGAAGAAGATCGGTACCGCAATTTACGTCGAAGAAGCCACTGGCGACCAGATGACCTCGGCGCTCTTTTGGGACGGCAAAAAATATCGCTATAACCCGCTGGGCTCAAGCATGGAATAGTGTGAGTTGGTGTAGGGCGGCCTGGGCGGTGTGGGGCGGACCTGCCCTGAGCGGAGTCGAATGGGGCCCTCGCCCGCCATTACCCTTTCGACTAATCGATTTCATCGATAGAAAAAGCCAGTCCAGCTACCTGCCCAGACTGGCTTCATTGATGTTTAGCCGACGACCGAGAGCCGACGACCGACGTCTGATGTTCTTACAAGTCGAAGTGGAACACGTCCACGACCAGGAATGTTCTGCGGTTGACGAGGACGATGTTGCCTCCGATAACCGTGTGCACGTAACCCACCGGCGCGGGCGGCAAATAGGCTTCAACTTCCACCGGGCACGGATGCATGCGGGTCCTCAGGCCTGGCGGCAATGTTCCACGCACGATAATCTGCCGCTCCAACCCGGGAGGCAATCGGTCGCGCTTTGCGAGACCCGGTGGCAGATGATCATGATGGGCCACATACCAGCCGCGCAATTCACGGTCGTGCTCGCGATAGTAATGGCGTTCAGCCTTGGCCTGGTGACGCTCGACTTTCTGCTCGTGCTTCTCGTGGCCGTAGGCGTGGCCCTTGCCGTGATCGCCGTCATGGTCATGATCACGGTCTGCCAGGGCGTTCGGTCCCAGGCTCAGAGCCACCGCGGCGCACAATACGAAAATATACTTTTTGGACATTAGCTCTCCTATAACGAAGTGAGGCTCCAGCATAGGGACGAGGCTGGAACGAGGCAAGGTGACCGGAGTACGAAGCCCCGATTGGTCGTTTGCGCGGGCACCCACTGGTTACTGCAAAGCCGCATTTGCGTGCAGCGGCAGCTCTTGCGACGAGCCGCCAACAAAGAATGTGTAATCCCCCGCTACACGCTGCCAGGAATTGCGTTCGGTGTTGAAGACCGACAGAAACAGCGGTTCGACTTCGACGGTCACGTCTTTGCTCTCGCCGGGATTCAATTCCACTCGCTTCCAGCCCACCAGGCGCTTCGGCGGTTCACCCGCGCTGGCCGGCAGTCCTGCATAGACTTCCGCGACTTCAGTGCCTGCGCGTTCGCCCGTGTTCTTGACGGTGAAGCTTACCGTCACGCGATCGCCCGGGTTTACCTTCAAGTCTGAATATTCGTAACTCGTGTAGGAGAGCCCGTACCCGAACGGAAACAGCACCGGCTTTTTCTCTTCGTCATACCACTTGTATCCGACTTTCAAGCCTTCGTCGTAGTTGGTTTGGAACACCGGCAAGCCTTCCAGGACGCGCTTCCAGTGGTCGGGACCGGAAGGGCCTTCATAATTCGGAGCGGGCTGCGCAATCTTCAAGTGCGGCAGATCGGCTTCAGATTTCGGAAACGTGATCGGCAGCTTGCCGCTCGGATTAACGTCCCCGAAAAGAATGTTGGCAAGTGCATGATCGCCGCTGCTTCCGGCAAACCATGCTTCCAGAATCGCGCTCACGTTGTTGACCCAGGGCATCGAAACCGGGTTGCCGGTTTCAAGCACCACGATCGTATGCGGATTGGCGGCGGCCACTTGCGCGATCAAGTCGTCTTGTCTCGATGGCAGCGCGAGGCTCGGAGAGTCTTGTCCTTCGGACTCCCAGCGATATGCGAAAACGATCGCAACTTCAGAACTCTTCGCCAGAGCGACCGCAGAATTAGGATCACTGCCTTCGTTGTACACGACTTGTGTGTTCGGCGCTTTGTCCATGATCGCTTTCATCGGGGAAGTAGGAAACCAGTCCGGCTTTCCCCATATTGTTTCGCGGTGTCCAGGAGGCATGATCACGTTCCCGCCCGGAGGGTCAACCTGGGCCGAACCGCCGCCAGAAAGCATACCAACAGCCGCATGCCCGCCGATAATTGCGACCGACTTCAGCGTGGAGGCATTCAGCGGCAACTGCCTGTTTTCGTTTTTCAGTAACACCATGCTCTGCTCGGCGATATGTTGCGCCGTGGCCAAACCAGCCAGTACGTCTACCACGCTTTTTCGCGGAGGGTCGTCAACTACGCCCGTGGCGAACATCGAGCGCACAATTCGCCGCACGTGATCGTCAACCTGGCTCATCGGAACTTTGCCGGTCTCAACCGCCTTCTTCATTGCATCGCCGTAAAAATATTCGTTCGGTTCTTCGTGATCGAGGCCCGCAGCCGAGGCCTTCACAATGCTGTGTGCCCCACCCCAATCAGACAAAACGAATCCGGGGAATTTCCAATCCTGTTTTAGAACATCAGCCAGAAGATATTTGTTTTCGCAGGCGTAGTCGCCATTCACGCGGTTGTAGGAACACATCACGCCTGCGGGACTGCCGTCGCGAATGCCGATCTCAAAGGCCAGTAGATCGGTTTCGCGCATCGAACGCTTGTCGATGTTCACATTAACGGCATTACGGCCGCTCTCCTGATCGTTCAACGCATAATGCTTGATGTCGCCGATGATGTGCTGGTCCTGTGTTCCTCTGATCAACTGAGCTACCAGCGTGCCGGCGAGGATGGGATCTTCTCCAAGATATTCAAAGTTGCGACCATTGCGCGGCTCACGAGTGAGATCGACTCCACCGCCGAGCGACATATTGAATCCCTGCGCCCGCAACTCGCGCCCGATCAGAGCGCCATATTCGTAGGCTGCTTTCGGGTCCCAGCTTGCCGCCGCTGCCAGATTGCAGGGCAACGCAGTTGAGTAACGCCCATTTTCTCCGCTCGAACGCACGCCATAAGCTGCGTCGGACATCTGGATGGCGGGAATCCCGAGACGTGGAATTCCAACGACATAGCCTGCGCCGCCGTTCGAGCCGGACGACAGTGGACTCATCGGCCCCAGTCCTTCCATGCCGGTGCCATGCAGGAGCGTGATCTTTTCGTCAAGCGTCATTTCTTTTACGACCATTGCTGCGCGCTCGTCGGGCGAGACGCTTGGATCCATCCACGGGCCGGAAGCCTTCTGCGGCTTCTGTGCGAAAAGCGATAAGGCAGAGCCGACCAGGAGGAAACAGATCGGCAAACACCGTGAACCACGACTACCGAAGGCCCGGCCGCGAATCGAAAGATGCATCGTTTTTCCTCAGGGGATTCTTAGTGTCAAAACGAAAGGATACATATTACCTGTTCCGGGCGGAGGGCGGCGGAAGAAACGATGGATCACCGCATTCCCCTGCTAAAATCAATATTCAACCGCTCTCCTTATGGATCCCCAGCACATTCGCAATTTCGCGATCGTCGCGCACATTGATCATGGCAAGTCCACCTTGGCTGATCGGTTGCTGGAGTTGACGGGGTCGCTGACCGCGCGCGAGATGCAGGCGCAGGTGCTGGATTCCATGGACCTGGAGCGGGAGCGGGGGATCACGATCAAGGCCCATGCCGTGCGCATGGTGTACGTGGCGAAGGATGGCGAGACGTATCAACTAAACCTGATCGACACACCCGGCCACGTTGACTTTTCTTATGAAGTTTCACGCTCGCTAGCGGCGTGCGAAGGCGCGCTGCTGGTGGTGGACGCGTCGCAGGGCGTGGAAGCCCAGACTCTGGCGAATTCCTATCTGGCGATTAATCACGGCCTCGAAATCATTCCGGTCATCAACAAGATTGACCTACCGAGCGCTGACGTTGCGCGCACCAAAGAGATGATCGAAGGCGCGGTCGGGCTGGATGCGACCGACGCACTGCTGATCAGCGCGAAAACCGGTGAAGGCGTACCCGATGTGCTCGAGGCCATCGTCAAACGCACGCATCCACCGAAGGGAAATTCTGAACGCCGCCTGCAGGCGCTGCTTTTCGATTCCTGGTTCGACACGTATCGTGGGGTGATTGTGCTGGTGCGCGTGTTTGAAGGATCGCTGCGCAAAGGGCAGAAGATTCGGTTGTGGTCGAATGGCCGCGTTTTCGACGTGGAGACGCTGGGTGCGCTGACCCCCAAGCCGGTCGAACTTGACGAACTTCACGCGGGCGAAGTCGGCTTCATGATCGCGAACATCAAGAATGTCGCCGACACCAAAATCGGCGACACCATTACTGACGACACCGCTCCCGCCTTTGAACCGCTGCCCGGCTTCGAAGACATCAAGCCGATGGTATTTGCCGGCATCTACACGGTGGACGCGCACGAGCACACACAGTTGCGCGAAGCGCTGGAAAAACTGCGACTCAACGACTCATCCTTCTTTTTTGAGCCGGAGAGTTCGGTTGCGCTCGGCTTTGGCTTCCGCTGCGGATTTCTCGGCCTGCTGCACATGGAAATTATTCAGGAGCGGCTGGAGCGCGAGTTCGGCCTGGATCTGATCACCACCGCTCCCAGCGTGCGCTACCAGATTACGAAGACCGACGGCGCTGTGATCGAAGTTGATAATCCGTCGCGCTGGCCGGACCCCAGCGAGATCGACAAGATTGATGAGCCGGTGATTCTCGCGACCATTCTTACGAATGAGGAGTACGTCGGCGGAATTCTGGCGCTGGTCGAAGAGAAGCGCGGCAAGCAGAAGAGCTTCGAATATGTGAGTTCCAACCGCGTCATGCTGCAATACGAGCTGCCGCTGAACGAAATCGTGCTCGACTTTTACGACCGGCTGAAGTCGGTCTCACGCGGATACGCCTCGCTTGACTACCATCTCGCCGGCGCGTGGGAGTCGCCTATGGTTAAGCTCGACATCCTGGTTGCCGGCGATCCGGTGGATGCGCTTTCAATTATTGTGCATCGCGATTTCGCCTACGAGCGCGGCAAGGCGCTGGTTTCGAAGATGCGTGAACTCATCCCTAGGCAGATGTTCGAGGTGCCGATTCAGGCGTCGATCGGCGCTAAGATCATCGCCCGCGAGACGGTCCATGCCATGCGCAAGAACGTGCTCGCGAAATGCTACGGCGGCGACATCAGCCGCAAACGCAAGCTGCTCGAGAAACAAAAAGAAGGCAAAAAGCGCATGAAGCGCATCGGCCGCGTGGACATTCCGCAGGAAGCGTTTTTGGCGGTGCTGAAGGTGGGCGAGGGGGGATGATGCAAAATACTGCAATTTGCTGCTTACGAAGCGCATCCGCTCTTTAGTTAGAACACTTAACTTGTCCTACTTACCTTTCCTAAGCTAGTATCTTCGCGAGTTTCTGCTACTTCCCCAGCAGCAGCTGATTCCCACAGATGTCGGATCTTCGGCCTGACCGCCAAGGGGTTGCCATGTCTCCTGTTGTTCGCATTCCATTCTCAATGTCTTTATGCGTCGCCGTGCTCTTATTCATAGGGCCTTCATTCGCTCAGAACACAATTAATGTCCCTGGCGACCAGCCGACAATTCAGGGAGCAATCAACGCCGCGAATAATGGCGACACGGTGCTGGTCGCGCCGGGCACCTACTACGAGAACATCAACTTCAAAGGGAAGGCGATTACGGTAACGAGTTCGGCGGGTGCGGCTCAGACGATTATTGACGGAGGTGGCATTGCTCCTGTAGTGACATTTGACACGAACGAGACATCGAGTTCCACTCTGAGCGGCTTCACTCTCCAAAATGGAACCTCAACGTTCAATTCCCTATACACGGGAGGAGGCGTGTTTGTGTACTTTACCTCGCCCACAATTAAGAGCAACATTATTCAAAACAACACGTCATGCGGGGGCGCCGGCATTGGCGTTTACTACGGATCGCCCGTGATTCAGGGGAATACGATTCAAAATAACAGCACCGCCGCCTGCTCGGGAGGAGGGGGCCAGGGTATTAGCGTTGGAGGTCCTAGTTCAGCACAAATCATTGGAAACATAATTCGCAACAACACGATATCTCATGGAATCTGCGGAGGTATTTCGATAGGTGGCGAGAGTAGTCCGTCGCTTCGAAATAATACTATTAATGGCAATGTGGCAGGGGCAATTGGTGACTCAGGAACCGTAGGTGGCGGCCTATGTATATTGAATCTCTCCCTGCCCACCTCCTTGCCAGGACGGGCTGTTATCGTGCAGAACCTAATTTACGGAAATAGTATTTATGGAGGTCCTGTGCGCGGTGGGGGCGGAATTTATGCCTTTGTTGCTGCCGGAGCTCAACCGACATTTGTGAATAACACCATCATGGGCAACTCAAGCGCATCCCAAGGGTCGGCAGTGTACATCACCGGTTACGACGATCAGGCACAGTTCTTTAATAATCTCTTGATCGGGGCTGATGGAACGAACGCGGTTTATTGTGATGGCTCGTACGATCAGACTCCACCTAGTTTCACGAATAACGATGGCTATAGCGCAACCGGGACGGGATTTCAGGGAACGTGCTTGGGTGAGGTCGGCGCAAATGCAAACATCTCCGCTGACCCGCTATTCATGAACCGTGCTAGCGGAGACTTTCACCTTCAAATAACTTCTCCCGCAAGAGATGCCGGGACCAACACTGCTGCCAATCTCCCGCAAAGCGATTTTGCTGGCAACCCTCGCATCCTGGACGGCAACAACGATTGCATCAGCACTGTTGATATGGGAGTGTATGAACTTCTTCCCTCAGCCAACGTCAGTTTCTCCACGAATTCCTTAGGTTTCGCGAGTCAGGTCCCGGGAACATCGAGTACTCCGCAGTCTGTAACTCTTCGCAACACCGCTAGTACTTGCTTCCAGTTCTCCAGTATCGGCATCACGGGCGATTTCACTCAATCGAACACCTGCTCATCAATCGGCTTACGTGGAGGCGCGTCATGTGTCTTCAACGTGACGTTCAGTCCGAGTGCATTTGGGACGCGTTTAGGATCGTTAACGGTTTCCGGCTCGGACGGCATTACCTCGACAAGTCCCAGCGTCAGCCTGAGTGGAATCGGAGCTGACTTTTCCGTTTCAGCCAGCCCGAGCTCGGCTGCCGTGAAGCACGGGCAATCGGTGAAGTTCACGATCACAGTGAGTCCTCTCGGCGGGGCTTTCGGTTCAGCAGTGGCATTGTCCTGTTCCGGTTTACCGGCTTCCACATCGTGCAGTTTCTCTCCATCAAGTGTCACGCCCGGCGATCATGCTGCCACGTCGGTTATGACCATCAGCACTGTTGGTAAAACTCCGCGCGGCAGCTATAACGTCCTGGTTCTCGGAAAATCAGGAACCGATGTACATTCAACCACGGTGTTGCTCAGCGTGAATTAGCGTTTATGAGATCACTCGCAAACGCAGCCTTACCTCAGTGCTGCGATACTGTGCCGTCCCCTACGGGACTCGGTCGGACTTGCCACGCTACCCAGGACTTACGTCCTGGGCTAATCTTGTTTCGCCCCCAAGGGGGCTGGGGCAATTTGTGGTTCTGCGTGCCGTGCGCGCCGGTCGGGCAGTGCCATCCCCTTCGACTGCGCTCAGGGCCGTCCCTACGGGACTCCATCGGACTTGCATGCTACCCAGGACTTACGTCCTGGGCTAATCTTGTTTCGCCCCTGAAGGGGCTGGGGCAATTTGTGGTTCTGAGTGCCGTGCTCGCCGGTCGGGCTGTTCCATCCCCTTCGACTGCGCTCAGGGCAGGCTCTACGGGACTCGGTAGGACTTGCACGCTACCCAGGACTTACGTCCTGGGCTAATCTTGTTTCGCCCCTGAAGGGGCTGGGGCAATTTGCGGTTCTGCATTCCGTGCTCGCCGGTCGGGCTGCGCCATCCCCTTCGACTGCGCTCAGGGCCGTCCCTACGGGACTCGGTCGGATTTAGCACCGTACTCAGGGCTTACGCCTTGGGCTAATCTTGTTCCGCCCCTGAAGGGGCTGGGGCAATTTGCGGTTCTGCATTCCGTGCTCGCCGGTCGGCTGCGCCATCCCCTTCGGCTGCATACTGTGCCGTCCCCTGCGGCGGCTCGATCGGACTTCCACGCTACCCAGGACTTACCCGATTGTCACCTGGCCTACCACATCGAAATCTCTTACGTCCTTTTTTTGTTTTCTTAATCTACTCTGACTCTCTTTTCCCCTCTAGATTATCCTGCTAATCTTGTTTCGCCCCTGAAGGGGCTGGGGCAATTTGTGGTTCTGCGTGCCGTGCTCGCCGGTCGGGCTGTTCCATCCCCTTCGACTGCGCTCAGGGCAGGCTCTACGGGACTCGGTCGGACTTGTCCACGCTACCCCAGGACTTACGTCCTGGGCTAATTTTGTTCCGCCCCTGAAGGGGCTGGGGCAATTTGTGGTTCTGCGTGCCTCCGTGCTCGCCGGTCGGGCTGTGCCGTCCGCTTCGGCTGCGATACTGTGCCGTCCCTACGGGACTCGGTCGGACTTGCACGCTGTTCTCGTTCAGAATGATTAGTGACACTCCAGGGGTGTTAGAAACTGGGGAATTCCAGACCGCAGCTGCAGGCACGGTGGAAATGTGGGAAAGCTGCGGATTTGGCAGCTTTCCCAAGCGCGACCAGGCCGCCAAGTTTTACGCAGGCCAGAGCTTAAGGGTTCGAGCACAGAAAGGCGGCGCGCGCCATTTCCACGGTGCAAACTGCTCTGTAAAGGGCTCGATTCCTCTGGCGTTACCCAAAGAACCGGTTTTCCAAAAAGTGTCACCAATCATGTGGACGAGTACACACGCTACCCCAGGACTTACGTCCTGGGGTAATCTTGTTCCGCCCCCGAAGGGGGCTCGGGATTTTGCGGTTCTGCGTGCCGTGCGCGCCGGTCGGGCTGTGCCATCCCCTTCGACTGCGCTCGGTGCCGTCCCTACGGGACTCGATCTGACCCTCCATGCTACCCAGGACTTACGTCCTGGGCTAACCTTGTTCCGCCCCTGAAGGGGGCTGCCTGTTTGGAGTTCCTCTTTTTGGTGCTCTCCCATTGACTGGTCTTACGCGGGCACTCCTTACGGAGATTGCCCACAGGAGGGTTTTGTCCTGAGTCCTAGCAGCAGCGAGGGAAAGTCACGTAAGGTTCCTCGCAGCTGCTTCTCGGGATGACGTCGTTTTTACGAGCGGCTCAGGCCGCATCTGAACCAAAGTCCTCCTGAATCCGTATCAATCTTCGGGTGCATACCCCCGGCTTACCTTCTGCGGGGGTGAGCGTCCAATCGTAGGTACTGAATAATCATGGTCTTACGCGATCTCATTGGCGACGTTTTCCGTACCCTGTGGTCGCACAAGCTCCGTACTTTTCTGACCATGTTCGGGATCGCCTGGGGGATCGTTTCGATCGTGTTGATGGTGGCTGCGGGCGAGGGCCTGCGTAAGGGCCAGGAGGAACAATCGCGCAATCTTGGCAAAGACATCATGATCGTCTTCCACGGCCGCACCAGCCTGCAGGCCGGCGGAGCGCGGGCAGGACGCACAGTTCACTGGGAAGATGCCGATGCGCAGGCGGTCCAAACCCAGGCGCCCGACTGCCAGGATGCGCTGCCAGAGCTTGAGCAGGAAGATGTTCGGACTCACAGTAATTACAATGCGGCTGCATTCCTGGTCACAGGTTCTTATCCCGAGTTCGGCGACATCCGCAGCCTGACCGTCGGTTCTGGCCGTTACTACAACTGGGACGACGAAAAGAACGCCCGCAGAGTGGCATTTCTGGGATCGGATGCTGCCAAGCAACTCTTCCCTGAAGGCCGCAACCCAGTCGGCGAAAACATCTATCTGAACGATATTCCCTTTCTCGTGATTGGAGTCATGCAGAAGAAAAAACAGGATTCCAGTTATGACGGCTGGGACGTCAATAAAGTTTTCATTCCGTTTGCCGCTATGCGCCGCGATTTCCCCGATAAACCTCCGGGCACGCCGAGCACTTTCGATCAACTGATCGTCACTCCGAAATCGGTGCAGCAACATGAGGCTTGCAAAGGGCAGGTGCGGGCGGTGCTGGCAAAAATGCACAACTACGATCCAAAGGACAAAGAGGCTTGCCCTATCTGGGACACGGTGCAGGAGGCCAAGGCCTTCACTCAGATGACCGACGGCATGAAATATTTTCTGGGCGCAGTCGGACTGGTGACTTTGTTTCTTGGCGGCATTGGGGTAATGAACGTGATGATGGTGGCGGTGCGCGAGCGCACTCGCGAGATCGGTGTCCGCAAAGCTTTGGGAGCTCCGGCGAGCGCCATCCTCAGGCAATTTTTTGTCGAAGCGCTGGTCATTGCCATAGTAAGCGGCGCTGTCGGCTTGGGAATCGCGTATGGGCTGTGCTGGCTGGTTGATCTGCTTCCGATGCCGGATTTCTTCGCCGGACTCGTGCCGACCTGGAAGTCGGGATTGACGGCGTGCGCCATGCTGGGAGTGATTGCGGTTTTCTCCGCGCTGCTGCCGGCCCGCCGCGCTGCAACCATTGATCCTATCGAAGCGTTGCGATTTGAGGCGGGAGGGTGAGAAGGGCAGTTGCTAGTTGCTAGTTGTCAGTGGCCATTTGTCAGTGGTGGTCAGTTGGGCAGTAGAAGCGGTCGGAACTGGGCAGGAGATGCGAGCCTGGATCATGTGTTGCTAGAAGCTAAAAGCTAAGAGCTAGAAGCTGTGTTAACCGAAATCATTCTCGAAGCTTGGGTAGCGCTGAAGCGCAACTACACCCGCACATTCCTTACCATGCTGGGAATTGTGTGGGGGATCGCAACGGTTACCTTGCTGATCGCCTATGGCAGCAGTTTTCGCAACATCCTGGTAAGCGGCTTCAATGCATTTGGCAAGAGCGTGGTCATTTGCTGGCCGCAACAGACCAGCGAACAACCCGGCGGACAGCGCGCGGGAAAGAAAGTTGTCTTTGAGCAGGCCGACATCGATATGGTCAAAGCAACGGCTCTGCTGGTTAAAACCGCTTGCCTTGAAACCGTTCGACGCCCCGGCATCTCTTACGGAGATCGCATGGTGGGCACCGCGGCCATTCGTGGCGTGTGCCCGGAATATGGCGAGATGCGCAACGAAGTGCCCTCCGAAGGCCGGTGGATTGACGCAACCGACGAAATCGAACGCCGCCGCGTGGTGTTTCTCGGCGGCCGCATTCGCGAGCAGTTGTTCAGCGGACGGCCGGCAGTCGGAGAGACGGTTGCGATCGGCGGGGTGAGATTTACCGTGATCGGCGTAATGCAGCGCAAGATCCAGATGAGCAACTATTTTTCCAGCGATGACGACTCCGCGTGGATTCCGTACTCCGCCGCCGGCGATCTCTGGAATACGCGATACGGCGCGGTCATGGTCTTTTCGCCGATAGCCCCGCAATTTGAAAAGAAAGCGATGGCGCAAGTGCTGGCGGCCGTGGCGACTCGCCAGAACTTCTCTCCCACCGACCCAAAAGCGATACAGATGTTCGGACGCGACGAATTTCGTCCTGTCATAGACGCCATTACCATCGGCCTGGAAGTGCTGCTCACGTTTATCGGAGCGCTGACGTTGGGCATCGGGGGCGTGGGCGTGATGAACATCATGCTGGTTTCGGTGGAAGAGCGCATCCGTGAAATTGGACTGCGACGCGCACTGGGCGCGAAAAAGATACACATCAAACTGCAGTTCCTTGCCGAGACTTTGCTCATCATGCTGCTCGGCGGATTGATTGGCGTCCTGATTTCGTATGCCGTGGCGGCGGCGGTGGGCACGCTTCCGCTGATGGGCCCCCTATTTGAAGACGACTCCGGCAAAGGTGACATTCACCTGCACATCTCTACGATGACGCTGGCCATTTCGACTCTCGTGCTGTTGGTTGTGGGAGTTGCCAGCGGACTCGTTCCTGCACTGCGAGCCTCGAAGCTCGATCCGGTAGACGCGCTGCGCTACGAGTGATTCATTCACCCCTGTAAAGCCACCCTAATAAGCCGCATCGCATCACAAAACCGCTGGACAATGTGCGCGGTCGCGGAGCTTTGATCGTCCGTACACTTCCCGCAATCAATCTTCATGAGCTCGATCAAAAGAAAAAGCTTGCGCTGGTATCTTTTTCGAGCTCCCGTGTATCTGTACCGCTGGGGGCTGGGCGGACTGCTTACTCGCCGGGTATTGCTGCTGAAGCACACTGGCCGGCGTAGCGGGCTGCAGCGCGAGACCGCGCTTGAGGTTGTGCAGTACCGGAAGGAAATCCCAGAAGTGTTCGTGGTCGCCGGTTTCGGGCGGGATTCAGATTGGCTACTCAATGTGCAGGCGCATCCACGGGTTGAAGTCACCGTAGGATGGCGGCATTTTTCGGCATGTGCCCGCTTTCCAGATGCGTCTGAAGCAATGGAGGTGATTCGGGACTACGAGCGGCGAAACCGGTTCATCGCCCCGATTATTCGGTATGGGTTCAGCCGGCTGCTGGGCTGGCAGTACCACAATACCGACGCGAATCGCCGGCGCTTCGTCGAGCAACTGCAGGTGGTCGCATTCAGAGGGTGCTCTTAATCGTTGGAGGAGATTGCGGATCTCTTCGGTACAATAGTCTCGTGGCGGACGCCGTGCGCATCGGCATCTTCGGGGATTACGATCCGGCATCGCCCACCCTTCCGGCATTAGAAAAGTCGATTCAACATGCTGCAGAAAAAACCGGTATCGCAGCCGAAGTGGTCTGGCTTCCAACTGATTCCCTGACCGGCGCGGACCTCGAGAGCAAACTCGAAGAGTTCGACGGCCTGTGGGCTGCGCCCGCCAGTCCGTACAAGAGCTTTGATGGCATGCTGCGCGGGATTGAATTTGCGCGGCGGCGCAACTGGCCATTCGTCGCGACTTGAGGGGGCTTTCAATACACTCTGGTAGAGTGTGCGCGCAATGTACTGGGAATTAAGGATGCAGATTCAGCGGAGAACAATACTGCTTCGAAGAATATTGTTATTTATCCCGTGGCATGCGCGCTGCCAAATCGCGCACCCGATGCTCCCAAACTCGTGGGTGCGATTCCGGAGATCCGCATTCGCCCGGGATCGTATCTGCATTCGTTCTACAAACAAGATGTCGTCACCGAAGAGTTCTTCTGTAACTACGAAGTGAACCCTGAATTCGAATGGGCTTTCGTCGAAGCAGGGTTTCCGATTGTTGCACGCGGAGCGCAAGGAGAGATTCGCGCCATCGAATCTCCGGCGCACAGGTTTTTTATCGCGACTTTGTTTCAGCCCCAGCTTTCGTCGAAGCCGGGGAAGCCGCACCCCATCATCGTTGAATTCCTGCGCGCGGCGGCAAGGTGGAAGGCTGAGAAGCTGGATGATGCGGTGCTGGAATAGACCCCTTTTCACACGGAGGCACGGAGGCACGGAGAAAGAACTTCAATACAAGAAAATGCGTTAACAGATTTGGGGAACGCTCAAAGGCCCTGTGACTTTGCGGTGTTCGAATAGTTCTACTCAAAACCATCTCACCGCAGAGTCACAGAGTCACAGGAAAAATCTTAATTCACAAACATTACTCTTCACATTGGTGTGTGACCATCACAACTCTCTGTGACCCTGTGCCTCTGTGGTGAAACGGTTCGATTCACGCGGGAGTAAGTTCAAAGACCGGATAGCCCTCCGCGATTGCAGCGAAGGCTTCGAGCGGCGAGTCCGGCGGAATCGGGAAAAACCGGGCAACTGCGCTTTTGTAATTTGTCAAATAAACCTGCAACACGGGCGGCTTATCGGAATCATCGAGCGCTCGCAGGCGAACCCTGCGCGAGGCGCCACGCTTCAGCGTAACCTCGCCGGCAGCTTCTGCGTTTCGGACCCATTGCGTGCGTCCGCGTGGCGCCACCAGGAACTGCTTGCCTCCAAATTCAACCAGGTTAACGGCTGTCGAGTATAGTTTGCCCGATTTCCTTCCCTTTACCTGGAGAAGTTGAATGTAAGAAGGCGCGAGGCCCAATCCCGCCAGCAATCCGAATAGATGGTTGAAGGTTTTCTCGAATGTCGAAGGCGGCTTGTATTCCCGATCGGCTGGCATATGTGTAATTCTAACTGCCTGTGGCATCCTATGGAGCCTGCCCGAGGCAGTCGGCGAAAGGGAGGAGCGCTATGAACGAAGCTCGAATTCCGCGTCACACTTTGGCGACCGCCATGACGGTTTGGCTAGTCGTGTCGGCGCTGGCAGTCTCGCCCGGCGTTCCCCAGATGCCCAACCCCGGCCGCGTTGGCATGTCGCGTGAGGAGCAAATACAGCTCGGGCGCAAAGCCGCTACTGAGGTCTACAAGCAGATGCCGGTGCTGCCGGATTCAGATCCCATTACACAGTACGTTCAGCGGTTGGGAAAAAAGCTGGTCAACCAGATTCCGCCGAAGTATTCCTGGCCGTATGAATTCCACGTAGTGCAACAGAAGGAGATTAATGCCTTTGCTCTTCCGGGCGGGCCGATGTTCATTAATGTAGGAACAATCACAGCGGCTAAAAACGAGGCGCAGCTCGCTGGAGTGATGTCGCACGAAATGTCGCACGTGTATATGCAGCATTCAGCCAAGCAGAGCGGGAAGCTGCTACCGAACATCCTCTCCGGATTGGGTCAGATTGCGGGGGCAGTGGTGGGCGGAGTCGGAGGCGCCATTGCCAGCGCCGGAGGCCAACTCAGCGGTGGGCTTCTGAGCATGAGGTACTCACGCGGAGATGAAGCGCAGGCCGACGCCGTGGGCGCGATCATCATGTACAAAGCGGGATACAACCCCATGGAACTCGCCAACTTCTTCGAGATTTTAAATAAGCAGGGCGGCGCTCCGCCGCAGTTCCTCAGCGACCATCCAAATCCCGGCAATCGCTCCGCTGCCATTGCCAAAGAAATTCACACTTGGCCAAAGAAGCGATATGTCGGGGATAGCCAGGAGTTCGAGACCGCCCGAAAACAAGCCTCAGGTGTGAAGGCTTACAGCGCACAGGAAATTTCCGATGGCGCGAAGCAGGGATTGTGGGCGAGACAAAACATGCAAACTGGCGCGGTGCCAGAGGCAATGAGGGCCTCCGTTGCCGCGAGCGCATCGAGTGCAACGCTTTCGGATGTCAGCTTCGAACAAGTGAAGCCGGGCAACGAATTCACGGAGACGCGACAGAATGGTTTTGCGATTTCCTATCCTGCCAATTGGACCAGCGTGTCAGGGCAGAACTCGCTTACCATCGCGCCGAAGGCCGCTGTCGGCCAGAACGCAATTGCCTATGGAGTTGTGGCGAGCACCGCGCAGGACAATAAGGCTGGATCTATCGATCAGGCGGCGCGGGATCTGGTCCAAGGCCTTCAGCAGTCGAACCCGGGGATGCGGCAAAACGGGGATATCCGGGAAATCGAGGTGAATGGCACATCAGCACGCACAGTTGATCTGGCGAGCAACTCGCCCATTCAGCAGAACGGATCGCCGCTGCCGGAGCGAGATCGCCTGGTGGTCATACCAAGAGGAGATGGCACGTACGTTTATCTGATATTCATCGGCCCGGAACGCGATTTCGAAGCTTTGCGCCCGACGTACGAGAAAACCCTGGACAGCGTGCGCCTGCAATAGCGTTCACCAGTTAGGAGATTTTCGAACCCAGTTTGTAATAGTCGCCCTGGAAATAGAGCAGGGGCTGGCCCGAACGCACAACCACGTCTTCAACTTCGGCGATAAAGATCGTGTGATCGCCCGCAACTTGTGCAGTCCTGAGATTGCATTCCAAATAAGCAAGCGCCCCATGCAATACCGGCGTGCCGTGCCGGGTACAGTCGAACCGGGCTTCCGGCCAGGGCTCTACGCGATCGGCATCGGCATAGTGCTCGGAAATCGCACGCTGATTTTCTGCGAGCACATTGATCCCGAAACGCTTGCGCGCGTGCAGGTGAGCATGGGTTTTGGCTTTCTGATCAACACACACCAGAACGAGCAATGGATCAAGCGACACCGACGCGAACGCGTTGGCCGTCATCCCCTGCGCTGCGCCCTCGTAGTCAACCGTAATGATGGTTACCCCGGTGGCGAAGCATCCCATGGCGCGGCGAAATTGTTCCTGGTCTGCAGGCATTGCTGGCCTTCTTATCGCGGAGCAAGCGGCCGCAGAGTCTCACGGCCAGTTGCGCGTTCTGAATTTTTATCATGAATGGCGGTATTTCCGTCACGCGCTGGATTTCCGCTATCATCGTCCGTGGGCCTGAATGAGCTGCAGAGTTCTTACACGTGTTGACTGAACTCAATTCTGCGAACCATCCGACGGTGCAGGAAGAGACCACGGTGCCGATTGGGCGCGCCGAAGCCCTGCACTTGATTCGCGCATCCGGCGAAGAACTGCCTGAACTGCTGGCCGCCGCACGCGCCGCTCGCGACCGCTTCAAGCCTGGCGTGATCACTTACTCACGCAAGGTTTTTATCCCGCTCACCAATCTTTGCCGCGACTATTGCGGATATTGCACCTTCCGCCGCGATCCCGGCGAAACCGGCGCCCACACCATGTCTCCTGAAGAAGTTCTGGCGGTTGCGCGCGCGGGAGAGACTCTTGGCTGTACCGAGGCCCTCTTCAGCTTGGGCGACAAACCGGAAATGATCTTCCCCGAAATGCGCCAGACATTGCAGAAGCTTGGCTATCGCTCAACGCTGAATTATCTCGAAGCCATGTGCGAACTCGTGCTGCGGGAAACCACGCTGCTGCCCCATCCGAATCCTGGGCTGATGAGCGCTGAATGGATTGCGCGATTGGCAGCGGTTTCACCCAGCATGGGCCTGATGATCGAGACTACCAATGACTCGCTATTGCGGCCGGGCGCGGCCCATGACAACGCCCCTGACAAAATTCCTGCCAAGCGCTTGCGGACGATCGAGGAGGCGGGGAGGCTCGGCGTTCCTTTCACCACTGGAATCCTGATCGGAATCGGAGAAACGCCTGAGGATCGCGTAGAAGCCCTGCTGGCGATTCGCGATCTACATCAGCGCTACGAGCACATACAAGAAGTGATTATCCAGAATTTTCGTGTGAAGCCGGAGATCCCGATGCGGGACTGGCCGGAGCCGACACGTGGGGAGATGGTACGAACCATTGCGGTTGCACGGTTGCTCATGCCAAGCGTAAACATCCAGGCCCCGCCAAACCTTTCTGATCCCGACTATGAAGAACTGCTCGACGCGGGAATCAACGATTGGGGCGGCGTTTCCCCGCTTACACCCGACTTCATCAATCCCGAACGGCCCTGGCCTCATCTCGCGCAACTTGAGGCGCGTACGCGAGCGAAGGGATTCGAATTGAAGCAGCGCTTGCCGGTCTATCCGGAATTTCTGGGGCATGCGTCTCTGGCATCGGCGTTACTCGCTTCGCGGATGAATGCAGCCAGCGATAACCACGGCTACGCCCGGAGGGCGGCATGATCGTCGTCCTAAGCGGGGGCACCGGGGGCGCAAAGTTCGTTGATGGACTGCGCCGGGTCATCCCTGCCGAAGAACTGACCATCATCGTCAACACCGGCGACGACGACGAGTGGTGGGGACTGTACGTTTCGCCGGATGTCGATTCCATCACCTACGTTCTTGCTGGAATCTTGAGCAGCGAGCGCGGTTGGGGGGTTCGCGGCGACACCTTCCACTGCCTCGGCGCAATGAAAGACCTGGGCGAACCGACATGGTTCAGCGTCGGCGACCGCGACCTGGCGCTTCACCTGATGCGCACCAAATTGATGTCGCAAGGCTGCACATTATCAGAAGTTACGCGAATTGTAGCGGAGCGCTTCGGCTTGGGCTCACGCATTCTGCCCATGAGCGATCAGAGAGTGCAGACGCGCATCGACACTCCAGCGGGCGAGCTGAGTTTCGAAGAATACTTCGTCAAACGATGGTTTCAGGATCCGGTGAACTCGGTGCGCTTCGCGGGCGCGTCCGAAACCGTGCCCGCGCCAGGAGTCCTCGATGCCATTGCTTCGGCGCAGGCAGTACTGATCGCACCCAGTAACCCGGTGACTAGCATCGGCCCCATTCTTGCGGTGCCCGGAATACGTGAAGCTCTTAGCCAGACCAAAGCGCCGGTGGTTGCCGTCAGCCCGATCATAGGGGAAAAGGCCGTCACCGGCCCCGCTGCCACGCTGATGGCTGCTCACGGTCTGGAAGTTTCGATACGCGGTGTAGCAGCGGCGTACAAAGGATTCCTCGACATGCTGGTTGCGCATCCGTCAGATTCTGTTGGCGCCGAGGCCTTAACCACTGGAAAATTCCAGGTGTATTGCGCCAATATCTTGATGGATACACTCGAAGAAAAAACTCAGGTTGCTCGCACCACGCTTAGCCTGGCCTGTCCCGGTATTGTGACGGCGTCATCCGCTGAAACCCAATGATTCTTATTCCTGTCAAAAATCTCGCGAATGCCAAGCAACGCCTGTCAGCGGTGCTGGATCAATCCACGCGCACCGAACTCGCGCATGCCATGCTCGTGGACGTGGTGCTTGCGGTTTCAGGGTGCAAAGTTGAAGTTGCGCTGGTTACAAGCGATCCGTTCGCCCTACACGTTGCAGCCCACCGTGGTCTCGAAATTATTCGCGACGCCTCGAATCGGAGCGAAACCGATGCCATCGAAATGGCAACGCGGGTATGCCAGGAACGCGGAATTGAGAGCACGCTTGTAATCCCAGCTGATATTCCGCTCATTGAAGCCGCGGACATTCAGATGATTTATGAACATGCGCCGGCGCGGGGATCAGTTCTGGTTGCGGCAGCGGATAAACGCGGAACTAACGCAGTACTGCGCCGTCCGGCGGCACTGTTTCCTTTGCGGTTTGGTAATGACAGCTTTGTGCCGCATCACGCTGCAGCCAAGGCCACGAATAATCCCTGCATTGTGCTCTCGCTTCCGCGAATAGCGCTTGACGTAGATGGCCCCGAAGATCTGCATGAACTGGCGCGTGCGCCGGGAGAGAGGCGGTCGCAGATGTTCGCCCGAAAACTCGGGTTTGGGCAAGCTGAGGCGCTGAAGAACGCGCCGGTCGGCAGGCAGCCGTCAGTCACGGCGAAGCCGTGATGGCTGCGGTTACTCTCATTCCCGTGCGGATGACGGAAGACGTGGTTCCAGGGGATGAGCTGGCCGAGAAACTCGGCTCCGCTCTTCACCATCAGAAACAAAAGCTGCAAACAGGCGACGTACTGGTGGTTAAGCACAAAATTGTCTCCAAAGCCGAGGGACAGATCGTGCATCTCAGTAATGTGAAGCCGTCCGGGGCCGCAGAAGCGTGGTCGCGCGCCGGCGGCGGCGATGCCCGCGTGGTGCAACTCGCGTTGAACGAGAGCCGAAGCGTGCTGCGGAAAAGAGTTATTGCCGGCCGCGGAGTTCTGATCACCGAAACCCATCATGGACTAATCTGCGCCAACAGCGGCGTGGATGTTTCAAACGTTGATGGCGGCCGCCACGCCCTGCTGCTGCCGAAAGATCCGGACAAGTCTGCCGCAGAATTGCGGACTGCAATCAAGAAAACGTTCGGCGTGTTTGTCGCTGTGATCATCTCAGATTCATTCGGGCGTCCGTGGCGCGAAGGCCTGACCGAAGTCGCGATCGGTGTTGCGGGCATGAAGCCGTTGCTGGATTACCGCGGAAAACGCGATCAGCACGGATACGTACTGCACGCCAGCGCGGAAGCCATTGCTGACGAACTGGCTTGCGCTGCGGGCCTGGTCTGCGGCAAGCTTAATCGCACGCCGTTTTGTATTGTGCGTGGAGTAGCCTATCAGGCAGGCAGGGGAAGCGCGCGCGAGCTGATCCGGCCCCGGAAGAACGATCTGTTTCGTTGAGGCGACGACGCAGGCAGAAAGAGGAAGACGATGCCGACGCGAATCTGCACACAATCTGAGCTCGAACACTTCCCTCAACTAGACTGGGCCGAGGTCGCGTCGCGAATTCACCCCGCGGTTCGCACCACCATCGAACGCGTTCTGGAAACGCAGGATGGAGCTGGAGTCTCACGCGAAGCGTGGTCGGCGCTGGCAAATTCCGAGGGCGATGATCTGATCGGGTTGCTGGTCGCCGCCGATATGCTGCGCTGCGAACTGGCCGGAAACATTGTCACCTATGTTGTGAATCGCAATATTAACTTCACCAATATCTGTTTCGTCGGATGCAAATTCTGCGCCTTCAGCCGGGGACCGCGCGAGCATGACACCTACTTTCTTAATCCCGAACAGGTCGCACAAAAAGCTGTCGAAGCATGGCAACTGGGCGCGACCGAAGTCTGCATTCAGGGCGGACTTCCGCATGGGTTGCCGCCGTTTTATTATCGCGATATCTTGAGGGCTGTAAAAAATGCCGTGCCCGGGATGCACATCCACGCGTTCTCGCCAATGGAGATTGTCTATGGCGTGGAACTCACAGGCATGTCGGTTGCCGACTATCTGAAAATGCTGCGTGACAATGGCCTCGATACCCTGCCTGGGACCGCCGCCGAAATTCTCGATGATCAGGTGCGGCACATCCTCTCGCGCAACAAACTTCATACCTCACAATGGGAAGAAGTAATCCGTACCGCGCACGACTGTGGCATTCGTACTACCTCCACCCTGATGTACGGACACGTGGAAACGCCTGAGCACTGGGTGAGCCAGCTGTTGCTTCTTCGCGACATCCAAACCCAGGCCGGCGGCTTCACCGAATTCGTTCCGCTGGGCTTCGTTCATCAGAACACTTTGCTGTTTCAGCAGGGGCTGGCGCGCTCCGGGCCGACGCTGGCTGAGCATCTCAAGATTCATGCACTGGCGCGGTTGATGCTTGCAGGCTCGATTCACAACATTCAGGTTTCGTGGGTCAAGCTCAATCGGCAGCTGTCGCAACTTTGCCTGCACGCGGGAGCGAACGACTACGGCGGCACTCTGATGGAAGAAAACATTTCGCGCGAAGCCGGAGCTACCGCCGGGCAGTACACCAGCCCTGAAGAGTTTCAATCTTTGATTCGCGAAATTGGGCGCATTCCAGCCGAGCGCAATACCGTCTATTCACGAATACGGATCAAGGATTCGTTCGAGATCTTCCCAGCCGAGGCCGCGCTAGAGCCGGAGTTCGCGTGACCATTGCCATTATCGGTGGCACCGGTGCGGAAGGTTCAGGCCTGGCGCTGCGTCTCGCTCGAGCGGGCGAAAAGGTCATTATAGGGTCCCGTGATGCGCAACGGGCCGTGGATACTGCGGCCAAATTGCGAGAGCAGATCGTAGCAGGAACAGGCGCTCCCGGACGCCTGATCGAAATTTCAGGCGCCGAGAATCAGGCCGCGTGTCAGAGGGCTGAAATCGTGATACTGACTGTACCCTTTGAGAGCCAGGCAGAAATGCTGAAGCACTTGAAGCCCGCGCTGCGCGCCGGGCAAATTCTGGTGGACGCAACTGTGCCTCTCGCTACGAGCGTGGGTGGGCGCGCCACCCGGATAGTCGGCGTCTGGCAAGGTTCGGCAGCGCAGCAGGCTGCGGAACTTATGCCCGACGGGGTTGCGGTGGTAGCGGCCTTTCATAACACCTCGGCGGAGGTACTGCGTGGTGCCGAGCCTGTTGATTGCGATGTTATCGTGTGCAGCGATGACAAGGATGCTGGAGTTAAAGTACGCGCGCTGGCCCGCAAAATTCCAGGGGTGCGGGCCATCGACGGCGGAAAGCTGGAGAATGCCCGTATCGTGGAGCAGATTACGGCGTTGCTGATTGGCATGAACATCCGTCATAAGGGCCACTCTGGTATTCGCATTACCGGGCTGCCAGACGCGGCGTACGAAGCATAAGTTTTGTTGAAAGTGCGCGCGGCGCCCTCGCCGTGCTGGCAATCGAGCTGTCCGATCTATTGAACGGGACTTACAAGAGTGACCGACAGCCCACAACCAGCCGTTCAATTCCGAAACGTATCTTACAAACTGCCCGACGGTCGCGAGATCCTGCGCGGGTTGAATCTGCAAGCCCTCGGCGGCGAGGTGCTTGTCCTGCTCGGCCGCAGCGGATCCGGAAAAACGACGGCGCTTAAGCTGGTCAACCGTCTGCGCGAGTATTCTTCGGGCGAGGTCCTGGTTGATGGCCGATCCACGCGCGACTGGGATGTAATTCAGTTGCGCCGCCACATCGGATATGCGATTCAGGAGGTCGGCCTTTTTCCTCACTTCACAGTCGAACGCAATATCGGCCTGGTGCCTGAGCTTGAGAACTGGCCCAAAGACAAAGTTCGCACACGCATTGACGAACTGGTGAAACTTGTCGGGCTTAGCAATGACATCGCCCCACGTTATCCTCATCAGCTTTCCGGAGGACAGCGGCAGCGCGTGGGGGTGGCGCGAGCGCTCGCTGCCGATCCGCCGATTCTTCTGATGGACGAGCCGTTCGGCGCTCTTGATCCGCTTACTCGCGCCGATCTGCAACGCGAATTCCGTTCACTGCAGCAGAAGCTGCACAAGACGGTTTTGTTTGTGACGCACGACCTGCACGAGGCTCTCCGCCTGGGAACGCGGATCGCGCTGCTCGACGCGGGCAGACTGGTTTCGTGCAGCTCGCCGGATGAGTTCGTGGCGTCGTCGGAGCCGCTGGTCAAGAAATACGTGGAAGCATTCGCGGGCGGCGACGTTCTAAAGCGAGGTCAGGCGTGAACTTCTGGACCTTCATTTCGCAGAACAAACTCGAGATCGCCACGCTTACGGGCGAACATTTGTGGATCGTCGGCATCTCAACTTTACTCGCCGTTGCCATCGGAGTACCACTGGGCATCCTGATCACACGCAAGCCTCGGCTGCGAAAGCCGGTGATTGCCGTCGCGAACATTATTCAAACTGTGCCCAGCCTGGCGCTATTTGGATTTTTATTGCCGGCACCGTGGTTTGGCGAGCGCGCCGGGCGGCTGGCGATTCTTGCATTAATGCTCTACGCGTTGCTGCCGATGATCCGCAACACTTATGCGGGAATTACCGGCGTGGATCGCGCGATTGTCGAAGCGGCGCGCGGTATGGGCCTCACCGATTGGCAGTTGCTATACAAAGTTGAACTGCCGCTTGCCGCCAGCGTGATTCTCGCCGGGATTCGCATTGCCGTCGTGATTTCCATAGGGCTCGCGACCATCGCCGCCGCGATAGGCGCTGGGGGATTGGGCGAGTTGATCTTCCGCGGCCTGGCGATGGTGAACAATACGGTGATTCTGGCCGGGGCAATCCCGGCGGCGCTCATGGCGCTGCTGGCTGATGTATTTATCGGATGGCTGGAAAAGCGCTTCGCGCCGCCGCGGGAGGCGTAGTGAGGTTCATTCGTGTTTCTTTGACCGTTGCGTTGCTGTGTGCAATTGTTTCCTTACCCGCCTGCTCCCGCCGTGACCGCATCGTTGTGGGCTGCAAAAATTTCACCGAGCAGATCGTTCTGGGTGAAATCATCGCGCAGCAGATCGAAAACAAGACGCATCTGCCGGTCGAGCGGCGGTTTTATCTGGGCGGAACTTACATCACGCATCAGGGCATTCTTGCCGGGCGGATTGATATTTATCCCGAATATACCGGTACTGCGCTGACCGCAATCCTTAAGCAGTCGCCCGCGTCCGATGAGAATGCCGTTTATGAGCGCGTGAAATCGGAATACGAAAGCAAGTTCCATCTCACCCTCGGGCCTGCACTGGGCTTTAATGACACGTTTGCCATCGAGATTCGCGGCGAGGATGCGCGGCGACTTCATCTTCAAACTATTTCTCAGGCGGCACAATACACGCCGCACTGGCGCGCCGGCTTTGGATACGAATTTATGGAGCGCGCCGACGGCTACAAGGGTCTGGCTGCAACTTACGGCCTGCGTTTCGCCGAACCGCCGCGCATCATGGACCTTGGGCTGCTCACGCGCGCGCTCAAAGATCATCAGGTGGATCTCATCGCCGGGAACATGACCGACGGTCTCATCCCGGCGCTCGATCTCGCGGTGCTCGACGACGACAAGCATTATTTCCCGCCTTATGAAGCCGTCGCGGTGGTGCGGGAGCAGACCCTGGCAGAGCATCCGGAAGTGCGCGCCGCACTGGACCAACTCGGCGGGAAGATCTCTGACGCCGAGATGCGCCAACTTAACTATGCCGTCGATGGTCAAAAGCGCGATGTGAAAGAAGTGGCGAAAGAATTTTTGCGAAGCAAGGGATTGTGATGTTTCTTTGGCGTTTCGCCATAAAAAAGCTTTTAACCGCAAAGTGCGCGAAGGACGCAAAGGAACCCGGATCAGCTTAGAGAAAGCTTCTCCCGGCGGTAGCTGCCCGAAATGACATCCTCGGAATAACCATCTATCATGCTGCACGACGATGCGTACCCAAACACTACTGATTCTTCTGCTGCTCACCTGCGCACTGGCCTTCTCTCAAACTCCTGCCGATCCCCTCGCACCCACTCACGACACCAAATCGGCCGCTGAAATCGACCACGAGTGGCAGGTTTCAGTTTCGAAATATGACAGCAAACGCGCGGAGATATTGCGCGAAGTGGACCGGCAGGACGGCACCGGCCCTTACCGCGCCGATTGGGAGACGCTGCGCAAATTTGAAATACCGCAGTGGTACAAGGATGCCAAGTTCGGAATTTTTATTCACTGGAGCGTGTTCTCGGTCCCGGGTTCGCAGAACGAGTGGTATCCGCGCAACATGTATCAGCAGAAGGACCCGGCGTTCAAAGAGCACATTCAGCGTTTCGGCCCGCAGGAAAAATTTGGCTACAAAGATTTCATTCCGCAGTTCAAAGCGGAGAAGTGGGACCCGGCCGACTGGGCGCGGCTTTTCAAGCAGGCGGGTGCGCGCTATGTAGTGCCCGTCGCCGAGCACCACGACGGGTTTGCCATGTATAACTCCGATCTTTCCGATTGGTCGGCGGCGAAAATGGGGCCGAAGCGCGACGTGATCGGCGATCTGGCGAAGGCGGTCCGCGCCGAGGGCCTGCACTTTGGAGCCTCGTTTCATCGTGCGGAGCATGATTGGTTTTTCGACGGGGGGCGCACGTTTCGTTCCGACGTCAACGATCCGAAGTATGCGTCGCTGTACGGCCCGGCGCACGCATGGCTGTCCGATCCCAAGCAGGTCCTGATGAACGATTGGACCTACGTCAGCCCTGAGTATGCGAATGATTGGCTGGCGCGCGCCGCCGAAATCGTGCAGAAATATCATCCCGAGGTGATGTATTTCGACTGGTGGGCTGGTCAGCCGAATTATCGCCACAACATGACGCGGTTCGCGGCGTTTTATTACAATCTGGCGGCGCAGGAGGGGTTCCCGGGCGTGATCGACATAAAGGATTACGCGCTCGACTGGTATGCCGGCGCGCGCGACTTCGAGCGCGGATTGCGCGAGGACATCGAACCGCAGCACTGGCAAACCGACACCTCCATCAGCAATCTTTCCTGGGGATATCTGGAGCATGACGAATTCAAGTCCGCAGATTTCATCGTGCATCAGTTGATCGACATCGTGAGCAAGAATGGCAACTTGCTACTCAATATTGGACCGAGGCCCGACGGAACGATTCCCGATGAAGTGCGCAACACGCTACTTGATATCGGGGGATGGCTCAAGGTGAATGGTGAAGCGATCTACGATACGACCCCGTGGAAAATTTACGGCGAGGGGCCGACCAAAGTTCAGCTCGGCTTTGGCCACGACAAAGACACCAAGCCCTATACGTCACAAGATTTCCGCTTCACGCAAAAGGGCGGCAAGCTGTACGTGATCGGCATGGCTTGGCCGACAGATGGGCGAGCTGTTGTCCATGCTCTTGGGTCGGCGCAGCAGGCGAAGGGCATGCAGATTTCGGCCGTGCAGTTAGTTGGCTCCAACGCGAAGCTGGAATTTCATCAGACGGATGATGCGCTGGAAGTGCAACTGCCGGCGCAAGCGCCGGGGAAGTATGCGTTTGTGCTGAAGATACAGCTCGCAGATTCGGCGCATTAGGCGGCGCACCGCTGGCGTGACATGTTGACCGTTCTTGCTATCTCCGTTCTTGCTATCTCCGAACTGGCTGCGCGGGGTTCGCTCAGCCGTGCCTACGGCACTTTGGATTCTCTTCGATCTTCCCGGCGCTGAAGCGCCGGGCTATTGGCAGCCGTCCGCTTCGCGGAGTTTGTTCAGCCGTGCCTACGGCACTTTGGATTCTCTTCGATCTTCCCGGCGCTGAAGCGCCGGGCTATTGGCAGCCGTCCGCTTCGCGGACTGATCGCAGCCGTCCGCTGTGCGGGCTATTAGCAGCCGTCCGCTTCGCGGACTGATCGCAGCCGTCCGCTGTGCGGGCTATTGGCAGCCGTCTGCTGCGCGGAGTTCGCTCAGCCGTGCCTACGGCACTTTGGATTCTCTTCGATCTTCCCGGCGCTGAAGCGCCGGGCTATTGGCAGCCGTCCGCTTCGCGGACTGATTGCAGCCATCCGCTGTGCGGGCTATTAGCAGCCGTCCGCTTCGCGGACTGATTGGGGATTGAGTTGCTGTACTCGAACATGGAAGTCGTCGCTGTGCTCGAATATTGGACGATCATGGCTGGTTCGAGAATTCTGTTGTCCCGCTCATAACCCGCGTTGGCGGTAAACCAACAATGAGAACAGCACCCTACACGATCCCCATCTTCTTCCCCGTCCTCCCCAGTACGTCCAGCGCCTGCTGCAGTTCATCTTGCGTGTGCGTGGCCGTCATGATGGTGCGGATGCGGGCTTTGCCTTCGGGCACGGTTGGAAAGGCGATTCCAGTTCCCAGCACGCCTTCTTTGAACAGCTCCCGCGAGAAATCCATCGTGAGCTTACCGTCGCCGATGATGATGGGCGTAATTGGCGTTTCACTGGCGGGCGTAGTGTTGCCGCCGATATCGAAGCCGAGCAGCGACAGTTCTTTCTTCCAGAAGCGAGTGTTCTCCCAGAGTCTTTCAATGCGCTCCGGTTCCTCTTCCAGAACTTCGAAGGCGGCGATGCAGGTGGCCGCGACTGACGGTGGATGCGAAGTCGAAAAAAGAAACGGCCGGGCGCGATGATAGAGAAAGTCGATCAGATCGCGCGTGCCACAGACGTATCCGCCGAGCGCGCCGATGGCCTTCGACAGTGTTCCGACCTGAATATCCACGCGGCCATGCACTTTGAAGTGATCGATGGTGCCCCGCCCGTTTCGTCCCAGAACGCCGGAGGCATGGGCGTCATCAACCATCATGATGGCGCCATATTTCTCCGCGAGGTCGCAGAGCCCCGGTAGCGGGCCGATGTCGCCGTCCATGGAGAATACGCCGTCGCTGATGAGCAGCTTCTTGCCGGGTTGGTCTTTCACGCTGGCCAGCTTGGCTTCGGCCTCGGCGATGTTCTTGTGCTCGAAGACCAGAATCTTGGCACGCGAAAGACGAGCACCATCAATGATTGAGGCATGGTTGAGCTGGTCGGAGATAATGAAATCTTCTTTGCCGAGGATCGCCGAAACCGTTCCCGCATTGGCGGCGAAGCCGGACTGGAACACGACGCTGGCTTCGGCGTTCTTGAAGCGGGCAATTTTTTCTTCCAGCTCCATGTGGATCTTCATTGTGCCGGCGATAGTACGTACGGCGCCTGAGCCGACGCCGTATTTTCGGGTGGCATCGAGCGCTGCCTCGCGCAGCTTGGGATGCGTAATCAGACCGAGATAATTATTCGACGCGAGATTGATGACCCTCTTTCCGTCGAATGTGCACACCGGGGCTTGTTCGTCGTCAAGGACGCGCAGCTTGAAGTGCGTGCCTTTAGCTTTGAGATCGTTCAGTTGATCGGAGAGGAAAGAAAGAGGATCAGTGCGAGTAGCGGTGGTCATGAAATCGTCGGCTCCGCGACTAGTTTAATCCGTGGCGGGATTCCTCGTCGCCTGAGTGACCGAGACTCACAGAGACGACAAATCTCGCAACTGACGCACGGCTTCGATCACCCGGTCGGCGACGTAGTCAATTTCGGCTTCGGTGTTGAAGCGGCCGATCCCGAAGCGCAACGAGGCTTGAGCCAATTCATCCGAGAGGCCTATGGCCTTCAACACGTACGATGGCTCGATGTGGGCTGAGGTGCAGGCGGCGCCGCTCGATAGAGCGATGCCGTCGAGCGCGGTCAACAGTTCTTCGCCTTCGATCCCGGCAAAACTGACGTTCAGATTTCCGGGCAAGCGGCGCTCGGATGATCCATTGATCGCCACCCGGTCGAGGCTCGCAAGAAGTTTGTCGCGCAGGCGGTCGCGCAAGCCGGCAGTTCGCGCGGATTCCTGCGGCATCTCCTGCTGGCAGATTTCGCATGCTCGGCCGAGGCCGACAATCCCTGGAACATTGAGCGTGCCTGAGCGCATGCCGCGCTCGTGGCCGCCTCCGTCCATGATCGGTGAAAGCTTTACGCTCTTCCGGACATAGAGCAAACCCGCGCCCTTAGGCCCGTAGAGCTTGTGGGCAGAGATCGAAAGCAGGTCGATGCTTTGTTCGTCCATGTTCAGGGGAATTTTGCCGGCAGCCTGTGCGGCATCGGTATGGAAGACGGCCCCGCGCTCGCGGCAAAGTTTACCGGCCTCGGCGATGGGCTGGAGCGTTCCAGTCTCGTTATTCGCGGCCATGATCGTGACCAGGATGGCTTGATCATCGAGCGCGCGCTCCAATGCAGCAAGATCGATTAGCCCGTCTGCCTGCACCGGCAGGTAAGTCACGCGAAAGCCGCTCTGTTCGAGGTGATGGCAGGAGTCGAGGACCGCTTTGTGCTCCGTCGTCGCGGTGATGATGTGGTTGCCCTTGCCGCGGCAGGCCTCAGCAACGCCCTTGATGGCCAGATTGTCGCTCTCCGTGGCGCCCGAGGTAAAGACGATTTCGTCCGGCGACGCGCCAATCAGGTTGGCCGCACGCAACCGTGCTGTCTTTACCGCTTCGTCGGCGGCCCATCCGAATGAATGATTGCGGCTGGCGGCGTTGCCAAATTGTTCGGAGAAGTACGGGAGCATTTCGTCGAGCACGCGCGGGTCAACCGGAGTGGTGGCATGATTGTCGAGATAGATAGGCAGCTTGATGCTGCCGCTCACCGCGGACAATCGTTTCCCGGAAGAAGATACGGTGGTGCTCATTTCGGCTGGAATGCCTTTCAAGTAAATCTTACCGAAACTCGGTGGGCGGCGAGAGCGACCAACGACAATTGGCCGGCCGGGGCTGCCTATTTCGTGCTTGACAATTGGATGGTTCCGGCTAAGAATACCGCCAATTCCGCCAGAGATGCCGCCGGTTGGAAAATTCGGCGCGCCAAGACCGGAAATTATGAGTCCATCCAGTCCGCAAGAACCCCCTCAGAAGAATACCGTGACGCCGTGCAAGCACCCGCGTGTCAAGGTCGTGGCCCGCGAAGAAGATGCCGAATTCGTCGAGTGCCTGGAATGCGGCGAAGTCTTCGAATCCAGCGAATTCAGAGACATGGATATCGAAGAAACCAAGCTGAAGGAAGGGTGAGCGAAGGTTCCCAGATCGTTGCTCGCTTTTGGAGCCTGGGTCTCGTCGCAGTGATCGTCCTGGCCCTAGTTCTGTCAAATGTGCAGTCCGAACCGGTTCGTGCGATCGCATCCGCCGGTTGCATTGGATTGCTGGTTCACTCATGGTTCATGCTGCGCAGGTATGCGCCGGATCGGCGCCGACTCTGGTTAATAACTCTCGCTTTGTGTCTCCCTACGCTCGCGTTTGTCTGGCTTGGACTCAATGTCATCCGGTTTTATACATATCCAGGCGATTCCGACTCCGGAGTGTATGGCCAAGTTATTCAACTGCAATCAGGAATTCAGTGGGGCTTCGCTGCCGTTGCCTGTGTGGTCGTGCTTTGGGCAATCTTCGAACTTGTTCACACTGTAGTCCAGCGAATCTCGACGAGTAGGTAACGTCGGTTATTTCGGTGCCGTCCCTGTGGGGACTCGGTTGTTCCGACAGTTTTCCCGGCACTTACGTGCCGGGCTATCTATATTTCGTCGCTGCGCGACTTGTTTCCGGCGATCTCTATGTAATCGCGGAATTACCTCAACGCCATGCCTGCTTCCGCTGAGAAATCCATTGGCGCGAACTGTTGCGCCACAAATTTTGGGTAAGCGGCGGCGGCAATCATGGCGGCGTTGTCGGTCGAGAGCGGGCGCGAGGGAAAGTACACCGGCAGGCCCTGCTTGGCAGCCTCGCGCTCGAAGGTCTGACGAAGTTCGTTGTTGGCGGCGACACCTCCGGTGACGAACAGCGTTGCGACATCGTATTCGCGGGCGGCGGCAAGCGTTTTGGTGACCAGGTCTTCAACGATGGCGCGCTGAAATGACGCGATCAGGTTCAGAGCCTGCGAGTCGCAATTCGCGAGATAGTCTTCCAGCTTGGGTTTGGCAATGGCGCTAAGCGCACGGCGGCGGACCTCAATAGACTCCGCGAGATCGTGGGTTTCGACGTAGCGCAGGACGGCAGTCTTGATGCCGCTGTAGGAAAAATCAAAGCGTGGGCGCTCTATCTCATTCGAGGGTGCCCCACCCTTCGCGATTTTCGAAGGGTGGGGAGCAGTCCTCCGGTCCGGATGCTTAATCTGCGAGATGGCGAACTTTACCGCGCGCGGATCGCCGTGCTGAGAAAGGCGGTCGATGACCGGGCCGCCGGGATATCCCAGGCCAAGCAGCTTGGCGACTTTGTCGAAGGCTTCGCCGGCGGCGTCATCGCGGGTGTGTCCGATGTTCTGGTACGACCAGCTCTCGCCGTGTTGCTCGGCAAGATAGAGATGCGTGTGCCCGCCTGACACGACCAGCGCCAGCACTGGAAAACGCAATTCACGGTTCCCTTTCTGCCGCTCCTCAAGCAACACGGCATGAATGTGGCCTTCAAGATGATTGACCGCTATGAGCGGCTTATCGAGCGCAAAGGCCAGAGCTTTCGCGTAGCTGATTCCGACCAGCAGTGATCCGGCTAATCCTGGTCCCTGGGTAACAGCCAGTGCATCGATTGATTGGTAAGTTTTTCCAGACTCGGCCAGCGCCTGCCGGACCACAGGAACGATGGCGCGCAGGTGCTCGCGGGAGGCAAGTTCAGGAACGACGCCCCCGTACGGCTGATGGGTGGCGATCTGCGAAGCGACGACATTCGAGATGACCTGCTCGCCTGATCGCACTACCGCCGCGGCGGTTTCGTCGCAGGAGCTTTCAATGCCGAGAATGAAGACCGGAGGCATACAGCTTCAATGATATCGGATCAGATTTCGGGGCATTCGGACGGCCTATCTATACGGCCGCAATCAATCCTGCGAGCAGCGCCGCCCTGCGCGGAAGCTCGGAAATCATAACCGATTCGTGCTCGGCGTGCGCGCCTTCGCCCACAGCTCCGAGGCCATCGAGGGTCGGAATGCCGAGCGCAGCGGTGAAGTTTCCGTCAGAGCCGCCGCCGACCGAAGCTTCTTCCAGTTCCCAGCCGAGAGTTTCGGCAATAGCCTGCGCTTTGGCATATAGGGCGGCGACGCCGCTGGTGCGCTGCATGGGAGGCCGGTTGATCTCGCCGATCACGGAGATTGTGCAGTTTCGATCAAAAGCTTTCAGCGAGCGCAACCGCCGATGCATTTCCGCAGCGTCCTTTTTGGTCGCAACCCGAACGTCAATCGATGCGTCGGCTTCGGCGGGAACAACGTTCACACGCGTACCACCGCTGATTTTTCCGACATTAAGAGTGATGCCTCTCTTCAAGTCGCTAAGCTTCGAAATCTCGATAGTCTGGCGCGCTAGTTCGAGGACCGCGCTGTGCCCTTTTTCGAAATCCAGGCCTGAATGCGCCGCCTTGCCGGTAACGTTCAGTGTGTATCCGCCAACCCCCTTGCGCGAAGTTTTCACCGCACCATTCAGTCCGCTGGCGGGTTCGAGAACCAGCACCGCTTCCGAGTGTCGTGCCAGTTTCTCGGTGATCGCTCGCGAAGACTGGCTTCCAATCTCTTCGTCAGAAACCAGGAAGACGGTGATCGGGCGAGGCAATCGTCCGTTGTGCCACGCCAGCAGCGCTTCCATGGCATGAAAACCGAGAGCGATTCCCGCCTTCATGTCGAGCACGCCGGGGCCGAAGACGCGTCCCTTGGCGACGCGGTACTTCATCTTCGAAATTGTTCCGATGGAATAGACCGTGTCCATGTGCCCGAGCAGGAGCACCGGCTTGGCATTCCGCGTCGCGCCCGGAAAATTGATTTGAAGATGGTTGCCGAATTTCTCCTGGCGATGAAGGTGGACTTTGCCGCCGATTTCGCTGAAGCGCGAAGCCAGCACCGTGCTGAGGCGGTCAACGGCGGCCTTCAGATCGCTGGGCGATTCGATCTCGACCAGTTGCTGGATAGTGTCGAGGATATTCGATTGCTGCTTGCGGAAGTGTGCGAGTTGTTCAGAGGGCCGAGGTAAGTTCATTCGTGGCCGAAAATGGTACCACGGACGGGCATTACGGAGGCGATGCTACGATATTAAGGCAGCTAAGAAAATCCTTTCCGAATGGCCCATCCCGATCCCAAATCTGTCAAAGTCCACCTTACCGAAGGGACCGGCGTGGACATCGAATGGAAAGATGGTCATCTTTCGCAATACACGTTCCCTTTTCTACGGGACGCCTGCCCGTGTGCTATGTGTGACGACGAACGCGCCAAGAGCGGCCGCAAGGTGGGCGCGAAAGCCCAGCCCAAGCCGGGCGAGCTGCCCATGTTCAAGCCCGCGGTGATGCCGCTCTCAGCGGAAGGCGTCGGTAAGTACGCCATTAAGTTCAAATGGAACGACGGCCATGAACTGGGAATTTATTCGTGGAATTGGCTGCGCGAGATTTGCCCCTGCGAGAAATGCGAGCGCGAAAGAAAGGCCAGCTGACGTTTAGTGCGGCTGGGCGCTGTTTTTTGCCTCCGCCATCGCTTTTTGCAGTTCGGGATGCTCAGTCAGGACTTCCATCATGCTTTCGCGGCCTATTTGTTCACCCCACTTCGTGCCCGCGGCTTGGGACTCTGCCATGACCTGAGGCAGCGTGCTTAGCATCTTCTTTCCCAGTGGCGTTTGATAGAGCTGTATAAGGCCTCTAATGTCCTCGTCGCTGTAGTACTTGTCGTAAATCGGGACGACCAGATTTGCGAGTTCATCAGGCTGGCGCTTCGAGCGGAACTTCTCAAAGAAGAGATCCACCAGCTTTTCGCGATAGTCGCCGGGCGGCAACGCATCCGTCACCATCGGGCGAATGGTTTTCTCCATCTGGTCCATGGACTGGGTTGCAAGGGAACCAGCGCCTGTGATCTCGAGCAGACGCCGAATGTCCGCTTGCTTGGATTGCTCGTCTTGCGCCTGTCCGCGGCTAGCCTTCGCGGCCGCGGCGACACTTTGATCGCTATTGGGTTGCGAGTCCTGAGCGATGCAAAGCCCTGCAAACAGGCAAAGGGCGGCGAGGCCGAAGGTCATCGATCTCATGAAATGCTCCTAATCGAAGGATGACATGATCTTACTCACGATCGCGTGCGGTGCGAAGTAGCGTTCGACCGATGCACTCCGGGACTTGCCCGGGGCACTCGGCTACTACCTGTCCTGTAAAATCGAGGCAAGCGGTCTCGGAGCTGTCCTTACTTGTCTTTCCTCTCTCAACTGAATCCGCAACAGCGTGAGGCTGTTGAGACCACTGACGGCCCCGTGCTCATTCTGGCGGGCGCGGGCAGCGGCAAGACCCGCGTGATCACTTATCGGATCGCGCATTTGATCGAGAGTATCGGCGCCATGCCGGAGTCGATTCTGGCCATGACGTTCACCAACAAAGCGGCGGCTGAGATGGGGGAGCGCGTCGATAAGCTGGTCGGGGGGCTCTCGATCGCTAAGCCTGTCATCTCGACGTTCCATTCTTTTTGCGTGCGTTTGCTCCGCCGGGACATCGAGGCCTTGCGGATCCCCTCCTCGGTGCCAGGGCAGCCGCCCGTAGGCCATACGAAAAGCTTCGTCATCTACGACGAATCCGATCAGCAGCAAGTGACGAAATCGGTGATGAAGCGGCTGGGCATCGATGACAAAGAACTTACTCCGCGCGCGGTGCTGTCGCAGATTTCGTGGGCCAAGAACCACATGCTCGATCCGCAGGAGGTCTATCTCAACTCGGCTGATCCGAAAACCGAGCGCGTGGCGCACATTTATCAGGAATACCGGAAAGAGCTACTGCGGGCTAATGCGCTGGACTTTGACGATCTGCTGCTCGAAGCCGTGCGGCTGCTGAAGTCTTCGCAGCCAGTGCGCGAGTATTACAACCAGCGATTTCAGTATTTGCTGGTGGATGAGTATCAGGACACGAACCGTCCGCAGTATGAGCTGATGCGGGCGCTCGCGGGCACGCGGCACAACGTTTGCGCCGTGGGAGATGAGGACCAGTCGATCTATTCGTGGCGCGGTGCCGACATTAGAAACATTTTGGAATTTGAAAAGGATTTTCCCGAGGCCAAGATTGTTCGGCTGGAACAGAACTATCGCTCGACTCAGAACATTCTGCAGGCGGCATCGGCGGTGGTCGCGAACAATGTGCGGCGCAAGGGTAAGAACCTGTGGACGTCGCGACAGGGCGGAACGAAGATCGGTTATTACGAAGCTCCGGATGGCGAGAACGAGGCGCTGTTCGCTGCCGATTCGGTTGCGCGCTACATCAGGGAAGCAAATGACCGCGGGGAGGACCCACGGGCCGCGGTGCTCTACCGCATCAACTCGCAGTCGCGCTTGTTTGAAGAAGCCATGCGGCGGTATCAGCTCAAGTATCACGTCGTGGGCGGCTTCTCGTTTTACGACCGCGCGGAAATCAAGGACCTGATTTCGTATCTGAAAGTCGTTCACAATCCCGAAGACTCGGTTTCCCTGCTGCGCGTCATCAACACGCCGGTGCGCGGTATCGGGAAGACGACGATGGAAGTAGTTGAGCGGGTTGCGCTGGAAACCGGCTTATCGCTGTGGAGAGCGATCGGCCAGTGCATCGAACGGCAATTGCTGCCGGCGCGAGCGCTGCAGGCGCTGAAATCATTCCGCGATCTGATTGAAGACGCGCGCGCCATGTCAGCAGGAACGTATGTGGAGAGGCTGCGGGAGGCGACCGCGACGGAAAGCTCGGCGCGGAGCTCCGCTCCGCAGAACGGGCGAGGGCGCCCGTTCCCACGCGGCTTGGATGAGGCCTCAGCGTCCGCTGATGAAACTGAATTCGATCCCTCTGCATTCGATTTCGGCGGCGGCGAACACATTCATGCTGAAAGTTCGGCGGCAGACGAAAGCACCGAGTTTATAGCTGATGGGGAAGAAGAAACAGAAGAAGCGGTCGAGGGTTTCCGCGCTCCCGGCGGCCCGGCGAACATCGCTGAAATTCTCAAGTTCATCGTTGACCGCACGGCGTACATCAAGATGTTGGAAGCCGAGGACACGCCCGAAGCGTTTTCACGCGTAGAAAACATTCGCGAACTGGTCAACGCCGCCATGGATTCGAAAGATCGCGGCGAGACCCTTGATCAATTCCTCGATCACGCTGCACTGGTCAGCGACGCCGATGCCTACGACGAACGCGCGCAGATCACGCTTATGACGCTGCACGCGGCCAAAGGCCTCGAATTCCCGCTGGTGTTTCTATGCGGACTTGAGGAAGGACTCTTTCCGCATTCGCGGACGTTTCTGAATCCGGATGACGTGGAAGAAGAGCGGCGGCTTTGCTATGTCGGCATGACCCGCGCCATGGATCAGCTTGTGCTCACACGTGCAATCTATCGCCGGCGTTATGGGACCGATTTGCCCGAAGCGAGCGTGCCCTCGCGTTTTCTCGAAGAAATTCCTGCGGAGTTGGTGGAGGAGTTGGGGACTGGCCGCAGCCGTGTGGGTCGGACATTCGTGTCCGACAGGGGTGGAGCGAGAAGGACGGCTAGCTCAGGAATTCGAAATTCCTCTCGGACAGGAATGTCCGAGCCACATGGCCAGCACTATGCCTACGAAGACGAGGACCAGTCGGCGGCCTGGAAAGAGCCTGCGGCAGCTAAACCGCATTCCGGGCCACGATACAATTCCATAGATAACATTGCTGAATTTTTCGCCTCGCGAGGCAAGAAATTCAGCATGCCAAAAGTTCCGGTCGAAGAGCCCAAAGGCCGGCGCGGTTTTCGCCCCGGGCAGAAGGTCAAGCACCCGAAATACGGCGAAGGCACGGTATTTCAGCGGGAAGGGGAAGGCGAAGAGGCCAAGCTTACGGTACAATTCCCTCGGTTCGGATTGAAGAAATTAGTGGAGAAGTACGCCCAGTTGGAGAAGGTCAGCTCCTAGCTGTTAGCTTTTAGCTCTTAGCCTTTAGATCTTAGGGAAACCGACGTCGACGGCAGCTATACCGCGCCAGCCCCGAAGGGGCGGAATATTAATAGCGCAGGACGTAAGTCCTGGGTGGGACGTTATAAAGATTTGAGTCCCGGAGGGACGGCACGCAACCAAATTTGATAATTTGTGATCTGGTAATTTGGCAATCTAAGAATCAGACAAAAGGCCGCTTAATGTGGCATATAGGTTTTCAAATTACAAAATTACCCAATCGCTAAATTTCTCAATAAGAAAGCACTCATGGCCAATACATCTACTCTCAGCAAAGACGAACGCAAGAAAGCAAAACGCACCGCGCGAAAGAAGCGCGCAACCGAGCATCCCTTAAAGCCCCGCGAGTACGCCCGCGGATCGAAGAAAAGCAAAGTGAAGAAACTGGTACGCGGACAGGCGAAGCGGTAAGGTTTGACGTTTCTCACCCTACGAAAATCACGTAGGGTGGGCCACCCTTGAGGGGTGGGGCGCCCGCTCTGAACGGATATTCCAGGAGACATCAACCGCTTGTCACAACCAACCCCGGCGCCCGAACCAACCGCGCGCACTTCAGAGAGCCAGCTTTTCTGCTGCAAATCCATTGACAAGCTGATCACCGACTCTGAGCATCCGGACAGGAAGCTGAAGAAGACGCTCGGCCCACTGTCGCTGACGGCGCTGGGCATAGGTGCGGTCATCGGCTCCGGAATTTTTACGGTCATCGGAACGGCAATCGCCGGACAAAAGTTCGACACCTCCTCCATCCTGAACGCGCCGCTGCTCGATTACCTGATCCGGCACACCGCTTCAACCGGGCGCCCCGGCGCCGGCCCCGCACTAGCTGTGTCGTTAATACTCGTCGCGATCGTTTGCGCCTTTACCGGTTTGTGCTACGCCGAACTCGCCTCAATGATTCCGATCGCCGGCAGCGCCTACACCTACACCTACGCGACGATGGGCGAACTCATTGCGTGGATCATCGGCTGGGACCTGATTCTGGAATATGCGGTCAGCAATATGGCAGTGAGCGTGGGGTTCGCGCAGCATCTGGTAAATATGTTCGACTGGTTTGGCTGGCATCCTGCGCTGCGCTGGATTTCGCCGGCGTATCTTCCGGCGGGGATGTCCGGCCTGCAGGGCGAAATGCTTTACGCACCCGGATTTCATTTCGGCTTCAACATTCCTGCCTTTCTGGTGGTCATGATTCTGACCATGGTGCTGGTGCGCGGCATTCGCGAGTCGGCGGAAGCCAACAACACCATGGTGATCCTGAAGATCGCGGCGATTCTGGCGTTCATTATCGCGGGCGCGCATTACATTCATCCCGAGTTATGGCATCCGTTCGCACCCATGGGCTGGCCGGGCGTTCTGACCGGCGGCTCGATTATTTTCTTCACCTACATCGGGTTTGATTCGGTTTCGACCGCGGCGGAAGAGGCCAAGAACCCGCAACGCGACCTGCCGATCGGCATCATCGCCACCCTGATTGTCTGCACCATTCTCTACATCGGGGTCGCCGTCGTGCTTACCGGCATCGTGCCCTGGGAGTCGGTCCGCGACGATGCCGCGCCCGTGGTCAACAGCCTGAAGCATCTTACCGAGGTCACGGGATCGCCCGTGCTGCGCTGGATCCGCCTCGGAGTCTTGTTCGGCGCGATGATGGGAATGATTTCGTCGCTGCTGGTTTTTCAGTTGGGCCAAGCACGAGTGTGGTTTTCCATGTCGCGCGATGGCTTGCTGCCGAAGCTGTTCTGCCACGTGCATCCGCGCTTCCGCACACCCTCAACGGCGACGTGGATTGCGGGGCTGGTGGTTGGAATTCCGGCGGGGATATTAGACATTGGCACGCTTTCGGATCTCTCGAACATCGGAACCCTATTCGCGTTTGTGCTGGTTTCGCTCGGCGTAATTATTCTGCGTTATCGCGAACCTAACCGGCATCGCGGCTTCCGCGCCCCGGGCGGGATTGTCGCGCCAGTCCTTAGTGTTTTCTTCTGCGCATTGCTGATGTCGGGCTTGCCCATTCTCACCTGGCTGCGCTTCTTCGGCTGGCTGCTGATTGGGTTGGGCATCTACCGCTTCTACAGCATGAAGCGCAGCGAGTTCGCGACGAATTAGCAGCGAGTCGCGAGCTTGAATCTGCTGACCGTTAGCATCGCAGCATGTTTCCCTGCGACATCTTATCTTCGCGGCCCTTCTTTGCGATCTCTGCGTTCTTTGCGGTTAAAGCTTTTTCAAGAACCTGACCGCAAAGAACGCGAAGAAATCCGCGAAGCCCGCAAAGAGAACTATTCCGAGTGCTACACTCTCTCTTTACCCACCCTTGGCGCCTGCCCGGAGCTTCAATCCATGTCTGAAAATCAAACCCCAACCCAGCGGACGCGTGTGGTCCGTGAGTCCGATCGCGCGGTCTATGACCGCGAAGCCGTTTATCGCATTCTCGACGAAGGATTTATCTGCCACGTCGGCTTTAGTGTGGACGGCCAGCCGTTCGTGATTCCTACCTCCTACGGCCGCAAGGACGCCAGCCTGTACATTCATGGCTCCGCCGCCAGCCGCATGTTGCGCCAGTTGAAAACCGCCCTGCCGGTCTGCGTTACGGTCACGTTGCTCGACGGTTTGGTGCTGGCCCGCTCGGTCTTTAATCACTCAATGAATTACCGGTCGGTCGTGATTCTCGGTAAAGCCACGCTGATAGACGATCCGGGCGAGAAGGTGACGGCGTTGCGGATCTTGTCCGAACACATTCTGCCGGGCCGCTGGGACGATGCCCGCCAGCCAAACGACCGCGAGTTGAAAGCGACTTCGGTTCTGCGACTACCGATTGAGGAATTTTCCGCCAAAGTACGAGTTGGCCCACCCATTGACGATGAAGAGGATTATTCATTTCCCACCTGGGCCGGAGTCATTCCGCTTGAAGTGTCCGTGGGGAAAGCGATTGATGATCAGCGGCTGGAACCTGGGCGAGAGGCGCCGGAGTACGTAGTCCGATACTCAAGACCACGGAGCTGAGCCCGGCCATTCAGACCAGGGGTTAACGGGATCGATCGTTCTTTCGCGGCTGCAGGATTCGGCAAAATGGGTTAAAATCTATGTTTTACGGAACAATTTCTATTCCCACCCGGAGCAGTCATGGCACAAGTTTGCGAGATTTGCGGCAAGGGGCCGCAGTTTGGAAATAACATCAGCCACGCCCACAACGTCACTAAGCGGCGCTGGAACGTCAATTTGCGCCCGGTGCACGCCAAAGTCAAGGGCGGCAGCAAGCGGATTCGCGTCTGCACATCCTGCCTGCGCAGCGGCAAAGTCCAGAAAGCCTAGCAGAATTGAGTCATTGAATCAGAGTGATCCGATGATTCAATGACTCAATGATTAAATTGATTCACGCCGCTCCCAGCAGCTCCACATCGAAAATGAGTGTCGCGTTCGGCGGGATGGCCCCAGGAAAGCCTTTCTCTCCGTACGCCAGCTGCGGCGGAATACGAAGCTGCCGCTTGCCGCCGACTTTCATTCCCGCCACGCCTTCGTCCCAGCCCTTGATCACCTGGCCATCCCCAACCACGAAGTCATAAACCCCGCTGTCGAACTTCTTGCCGGTCGTGAGCCATCCGGTATAGCGCACCTTAACCTTCTTCCCCGGAATCGCCAGCGCCCCAGTACCCAGCTTGATGTTCCAGTACTGCAGTCCCGTAGAAGTGGTCACGGGCGTGCCTGTAACTTTGGTCGGAACATTCGGGTTGGCGTGGGCAGCAGCCGGTTTCTTGGCAGTCGCGGTTGCGGGCTTTTTGCTCGGGGTCTGCGCCAAGGAGACAGTCCCTGTGAGAATCACGGCAACCAAAACGTGAGTCGTTTTCAACATACGCTATCTCTCTCCTGATTTCCTTCGTGTGCCTTCGTGTCCTTTGTGGTTGTTGATTCCTATGGACCGAGGCGAATCTTTATTCAGCCAACGCGATCACATCAATTTCTACCAGCACATCTTTGGGCAAGCGAGAAACTTCGACCGTCGAGCGCGCGGGCGGGCTGGCGCTGAAATATTTTCCGTAGACCTCATTCATGGCGGCGAAGTCATTCATGTTCTTCAGGAACACAGTGGTCCGCACCACTTTTCCCAGGCCGCTCCCCGCTGCTTCCAGAATCTCCGAGAGATTCTGGATCACCCGTGCCGTTTGCGCGGCTACGTCGCCGGATATGACCTGCTGCGTCGCTGGATCGATGGCAACCTGTCCGGAAACAAATATGAAGCCGTTGGCGCGAATACCCTGCGAGTACGGGCCGATTGCCTTGGGTGCGTCGGGAGTGGAAATTATGTCGCGCATCCGTGCCTTTCTGGTGCGGTTTCTTGCGCCCCCTACGGGGTTGGAGAACCGAATCGACTTCTTCCCACGGCTTGCGCCGTGGGCTGTATTCTATCGCCGCTTCGCGGCTGCCGCTTTCGCCCGCGACGACCAACGACCTGCGACCAACGGCCAACGACCCGCGACGAACAACGGCACTCACACCCTCTGCAACCTCTGCACGTCATGCACGCCTGGAATCTTGCGCACGCCCTGAATAATGTTTTCCAGATGCTTCAGATCTTCGATCTCCATAACGATTTCCACGTTAGCCTGCCCGTTTTCAGTGCGCGCACCTATATTTCGGATATTGGTTTTCGAATCGCTGATCACGGCCGTGATCTGCTTGAGCATACCAAAACGGTCGTCACAGAAAACCGTCAGCTTCACCGGGAATGCAGACGGCGCACCTTCCTCTTTACCCCACTCTACGTCAATGCGCCGCTCAGGCTCATACATCAGATTCACCACGTTCGGGCAATCGATCGAGTGCACCGCGACCCCCTTGCCGCGCGTGACGTAGCCAACCACCGCCTCGCCACGAATCGGGTTGCAGCAGCGGGCCCGATACACCAGCAGATCGCCTTGACCTTTTACCCGGATCGCAGCGCTGTGGTCACCGCCGAAAACACGGCGAACCACGCTGCCGATCGCGGACTCATCTTCTGCCGGCGCGGCCGCCTGAGTATCTGTCGCGGGCGCAAGTTTTCCCAGAATCTGCCGCGCTGAATATTTTCCGTAGCCGATCGCGGCCATCAGATCGTCGGCCTGACCCAGTCCGTAGTCCGAAGCGATGCGTTGCCAGTCGCCGTCTTTCACGTCCTTCACCGAAATGCGGTACTTGCGCGCTTCCTTGTCGATCAGCTTCTTACCGATTTCAATCGCCCGCTCGCGCTGATGAATGTTCAACCAGTGCTTGATCTTGTTGCGCGCGCGCGATGAACGCACCACGCTCAGCCAGTCGCGGCTGGGCTTGTGCCCGGGCTGTGTAATGATCTCCACGATATCGCCGCTGTGTACCTTGTGACGAAGCGGCACCATCCGCCCGTTCACTTTCGCGCCTACGCACGTGTGACCAACTTCGGTATGAATCGTGTAGGCGAAATCAATCGGGGTTGAATCACGCGGAAGGACGACGACCTTGCCTTTCGGCGTGAACGTGTAAACCTCTTCCGGATACAGATCAATCTTGAGCGTCGAAAGAAATTCGTTCGGATCGGAAACGTCGCGCTGCCACTCCACTACCTGCCGCAGCCACGCCAGTCGCTGCTCATCCTGCGCTGAAACAGGGCCGTCTTTATATTTCCAGTGCGCCGCAATTCCTTCTTCCGCCATACGGTGCATTTCTTCGGTGCGGATCTGAATTTCAAAACTCGTGCCTTCTTCGGTGATCACCGACGTATGCAGCGATTGGTACAAATTTGGCCGCGGCATCGCGATAAAATCTTTGATCCTGCCGGGAACCGGCCGCCACAGGTTGTGCACAATGCCCAGCACCCCGTAGCAATCCTGGATGGACTTCGTGATCACCCGCATGGCATAAAGATCGTAAACCTGGTCCACAGAGATGCGCTGCTTTAGAAGCTTCTTGTGAATGCTGTACAAGCGCTTGATGCGGCTCTCGACATTCGCGGTGATGCCAGCTTCCTTGAGCTTGTCGCGCAGCACATGCTCGATGCCGGCGAGAAAGTGCTCGCCTTTCTTGCGGCGTGATTCCACAGCCTCGTGTACCTGCTGGTAAGCAATAGGATCGAGATAACGGAAACCCAGATCTTCGAGCTCGCCGCGGATCTTGCCCATGCCCAGCCGGTGTGCGATCGGGCCGTAGATATCGAGGGTTTCTTTGGCGATTTTTTGCTGCCGGTCGGGCTGAAGATGCTCGAGCGTGCGCATGTTGTGCAGGCGATCGGCAAGTTTAATGAGCACGACCCGGATATCGTCCACCATGGCCAGCATCATCTTGCGCAGGTTTTCTGCCTGCTGTTCTTCGCGCGAAGAGAAATCGATCTGGCTGATCTTGGTTACGCCCTCGACAATATGCGCCACCTGCTCGCCGAATTCCTTGCGAATATCAACGATCGTGATCACGGTGTCTTCAACCGAGTCATGCAGCAGCCCGGCTGCCACCGCCACGGCGTCCATCTTCATTTCTGCAAGCACCAGCGCTACTTCGAGCGGATGCACGAGATAGGGTTCACCGGAGGCGCGCTGCTGGCCGGAATGATATTTTTGCGAAAACTCGTAGGCCTTGCGGACCAACTCCACGTCGTCATTCGGACGGTTCTCGCGCATCTTCCGCAGCAGTTCGCGAAACTTGGTCACGGTGAGGACATTGGTCGCGATTTGTTCGCGCAGCGTGGTCATTGAGTGCAAATGTGGACCGGACACTCCCCTCGACTTTGCTTCGGGCAGGCTTGTCCGCCAATCCGCCGGATCACTCGGGATAGTGTGGCGCGGGCGCCCCGCCCGCGATCAGCGAGTACACCAACCGAACCGCGTCCGGTGGCCTCTTTCCTTGTTTCCGATTATATCGGCGATCCCTTGTTTCATCCGAATCGAGGCAATGCTATGCGCGGGGGAGGGCACGAGTTTACTCGCGGCGAAACGATGTAACCATCGAACGGCTTCTGCCGCTAAGGGTAAAATTCTTGTATGGCCCGTCTCTTAATCAGCGGCGCCTTCGGGTTGATTGGTTCTGCGCTCATCAAAGCATTCGAGGGGCGGAGCGACGAAGCCACCCGCCTCGTCCGGCGACGGCCTCAATCATCGAATGAGCTTCAATGGGATCCCATGCGCGAGATCCCGCCTCAACTGGTTTCAGGCTTCGACGTAATTGTTCATCTGTCCGGCGAGAACGTTGCGGGGCGCTGGACCGCGACTAAGAAACGGTGCATCCGCGACAGCAGGGTTATAAGCGCCGAATATCTTGCGCGGGCGCTCGCCAATGCGGACGCCAGGCCTCGGACATTCGTCTGCGCTTCAGCAATCGGGTACTACGGAAGTCGCGGGAATGAAATCCTGACCGAGGATTCGCCCTCGGGCAGCGGTTTTCTGGCTGAAGTCTCCCGCGAATGGGAGGCTGCCACGACGCTGGCTGCGGAAGCCGGCATCCATACCGTAAACCTGCGGACTGGAATCGTCCTGAGCGCAAAGGGCGGAGCACTTAAGCAAATGCTGCTGCCATTTCGTCTCGCCTTGGGCGGAAGGATTGGTGACGGACGCCAGTGGTGGAGCTGGATTCACATAGATGATTTCGTCACAGCCCTTCAGCACATTGTTGATCACGCCACGGGGCGCGCCTCGGCGGGTTTACTAAGCGGCCCAATCAATATGACTTCGCCGAATCCGGTTACCAATGTCGAATTTACAAGGACCCTGGCCCGGGTGTTGAAACGGCCGGCAGTGTTGCCCGTGCCTGCGTTCGCCGCCAAATTGGCCTTCGGAGAATTTGCTCAGGAAGGCTTGCTGTCGAGCGCCAGAGTTCAGCCGAAAAAACTGCTCGAGAGTGGATTTCAGTTTCAGTATCCAGCGCTGGAAGTTGGGTTGTCTGAATTAATGGCAAAACGTAAATAGAATTGGTTTCGTTTCGAATGCCCACGCCATTATCAGTCTGACCAGGGTGCCGGCTTGCGGTCCCAGCGATGAGCTTTTAGTTTTTGCAGCAGATCAGGGTTCAGCGGACCTTTGTCACTCAGACCGATGTTCTCTTCCACATGCTCCAGCTTGCGCATTCCTATGATCACGGTGCTGACAGCGGGATGTGAAAGCACGTAGCGCAACGCCATTTCGGGCAAAGACATTCCGGGAGACAGGATTGCTTTCAATTTCTCAATCCTGTCGAGAGTGTTGGCCAGATTTTGCGGATTGAAGTATCCGGAGCGCCAGTCACTCTTGGGGAACTTTGTGTCTTTCGTCATTTTGCCGCCTAGGCTGCCTTCATCGAGCGCGACCCTGACGATGACGCCAACGTTCAGCTCCTGGCATGCGGGAAAAAGTTCGTCTTCGGGCGATTGATCGAAGATGCTGTAGATGACCTGCACGGCATCAACCAGTCCAGTGCGTATCGCTTTGAGCCCGTTCTCCGGCTCCCATCGATTGAGGCTGAGACCGAACGAGCGAATGAGGCCGTCGCGTTTCAGTTTCTCGACGGTCTTGCGAAAGTCGGGATCGTCCGTCCAGGCGTCGTCCCACACGTGGAATTGAAGGAGGTCGATGGAGTCGGTACCGAGCTGTTTCAAAATCAGATCAGCGTAAGTGAAGACATGGTCAGGCGGAAAAACGTCGCCGTACTTGTATTCCGGCGACGCCGGCCAGCGCAGATTTTTAGGAGGAATTTTCGAGGCGGCGAAAAGGCGCTTGTCGGGGTTTTTTGCGATCGTCTCGCCGAGCAGACCGTCGCTCTTGCCGTCTCCGTAGGCCCACGCAGTGTCGAAAAAATTGCAGCCGAGATCAATCGCGAGTTGTAGCGCTTTCAGCGATTCTGTATCTTCAGAGCCGCTCCATCCGCCCATACCCCACAATCCGTGGGCAATGTCGCTGACTTCAAAACCGGCACAGCCAAACTTGCGATATTTCATCTCTTTCCTCGTGGACAATTGAATTCATTTCGTTGTCACATCTTTGATCTGCAGCTCCGGATAAGCCTGATTCCATTGCTCGCTTACGTGCTCGAAAATCAGGCGGAAAGGCTTGCTCTGGCCAGGGGCTAAAGGAGCGACGGATAAATCCACCGTATCGTCGTAAGGGCCGCCCGTCTGCAAGACTTTGATGGGAACATTTTCGATTTGCGCCACTTGATCGTATGAATCCTTGAACGTGACCTGAACAACGGCATGCGCAAGCGTCTTGTCGCCAGTGTTAGTCAACGTACCGTCGATGTAAGTGACGGTCGCGCCCACGAAATTCTGCGCCTGGCTCATTTTCAGGTCGCTGAACTTCAAGTTGGCGGCGTAGGGCGGCGGTCCGGGCTTCGGCTGCGGATGCCCGCGCAAAAGCAGAGCAGCCGCACCCGCGATCGCCACGATGACGGCAATCGCGATCACAATGGTGCGCGTGCTAGTATCGCGCTCGGCGGGAATCGGCGAAGGATCTATCAGGCCGTCCATGAGGAGATTGTAGCGGGAATCCCGTGAGGCGGCAGCGGATCAAAGGAATTTACGGATTGCCGAAATTTCGGATTTGCGAATTTTCAAGATTAAGAATTGCCCGGATCTAAACGTGTGCACGTTCTTCAAGAAGTGGATTTCGATCCGTCAATTCGTAAATTCTCAAATCTGAAAATCACTTCTTGATCAGGTTGGTGTGGCTGGCCACGCATTGCCAGAGGCCATCCTGGAACACCCACATATCTGTGAATCGGCCCCAGTGCTCGAAGGGCTTGCCTTTGTACTTTCCCTTGGTGTGGTAGGTGCCGGTCACGACGGCAGCGCTCGAATAGGAATAGATTTTTACATTTTCATTCGTGACCAGGCTCGCCTGATAGGCCGGGTCTTTCAAGTCCTTCAGGAACTCTGCTTTGTTCTGAACCGTACCGTCGTAATCGGTATACACGAAAGTTGCGGGAAGCAACTGGCCGAGCGCATTGGCGTCATGGTGCAGTTGCGCCTGGTTCCATGCGTTCTCGAGGGCGAGAATTTTGCCTTCGTCAACCGGTTCGGAGGCGTTGAGTATTCGGCAAAATGCGAGCGACAGGATAGAAATAATAAATGCGCGATACATGGCACTCCTTTGCGCTTGATTCTAGGTGGAGGAACACCCTCGAGGGTATTGCCTTGCAGGATGCAGTCAGCTTGCGGTCTTGAAAAACGCCGTCAGAAACAAAATTCCGAACAACAAGTCCACAATGCCGAACGCAAGATCTGAAGGGTGTATGCGCGATTGCTGGTAGAGCGCTAGAAACGTGACTGCGTAGATGAGCTTCTCGATGACGGACGGAATTATCATCGGCCGCAAGCGTACCGGATCACGCGAGATAACGATAAAGGCGATCTGCCAGGCCAGGGCCACGCCGATGAATCCGTAATAGAAACCGGGGTGGGTGATGGCCGGCGGATCTTGACGGCCAATGACATCGAAGATGAAGTACAGAGGCGTGAGCTCGATCAAACCCAGCACGCCTGCAACGAGGAATACGATTCTCGCGAATTTCATTTATTCGCCGCCGACGGTCAGGCCATCGATGCGAAGGGTTGGGGCCGCCACCGCGCCGCGGAATTCCAGATCATTCGCGACTTCGGAAATGTTCATGAACATGTCTTTCAAATTACCGGCAACGGTGATCTCTTCGACGGGATAGGTAAGTTCGCCGCCGGAAATCCACAGGCCGGATGCACCGCGCGAATAATCTCCTGTAACCAGGTTTACTCCCATGCCGAGAAATTCAGTGACGTAGAGACCGTCTTTTACTTCGGCGATAAGTTGCTGCGGATTCCTGGTTCCCGGCTGGAGGAAATAATTTCCAGGGCCGATGCCGGGAGTGCCTGCGAGGCCGCGCGATGCGTTCCCGGTGGTCTGAAGCCCGAGCTTCTTGCCACTGTAAGTGTTGAGCAGATAGGAAGTGAGCACGCCTTTGTCGATAACAACAGTGCGGCGTGTGGGCACACCCTCGCCGTCGAATGGGCTGGTGCCGAACCCGCCTTTCATCGTGCCGTCGTCGATCACTGTGACGTTCGGTGAGGCGATGCCCTGGCCGAGTTTGCCGGCGAGGAAAGATGCGCCGCGGTACACCGAGTCTCCATTCACGCCTTCGAAAATATGTTCGAGGATTGAAGTCGCAACCAGCGGATCGAAGATGACAGGAACGTGCTGCGTTTTCACTTTTTTGGCGCCGAGACGGCGAAGCGCGCGGTGAGCTGCAATCTTGCCGACTTCTTCCGGCGATTCGAGCAGGTTTAGGCTGCGCGCGACGGAAAACCAGTAGTCGCGCTGCATAGCGCCCTTGTCATCCTGTGCGATGGGAACGGCGGCAACCGAGCAATAAGAACGCCGGTACTCGCCAACAAAGCCGTGTGAGTTGGCGAGAAGTTTGTGGCCAGTGGCGGCGTCGAACGAGCCGCCATCGGAATTCTTGATACGCGGGTCGGCATCGAGAGCAGCCTTTTCTGCACGGCGCGCGTAAGCAATACGCTCCTGCCCGGGAAGGGAATAAACGTCGGACGAATAAAGATCGAGATCGCCGTTGATCGAGCCGAGTTGCGACGGCTCGGGAATGCCGGCGTTGGGATCTTCGGAAGTAATTTTCGCCAGCTCAAGCGCGGAGCTCACCATGCGATCGAGTCCAGAGCGGGAGAAGTCATTGGAATAAGTGCTGGCGGAGCGCTTGCCGAAAAAGACGCGCACACCGATTGCTTTCGATCCGGATTCTTTGAGCGTTTCAACCTGGCCGAGGCGAACCAGCGTAGAAAATTCGTCGCCTTCGCGTATGACGCACTCGGCCGCGGTTGCGCCGGAGGACATAACGCGGGCAACGATGTCCTGGGCGAGCGATTTAAGATTGATTTCGGTTTGAGCTTCGAGGATGGTTTCAGGCATAAGTCAAAATCATTTCACCACAGAGACACGGAGGCACAGAGAAAACATATTCTTTCAACATCTTCCAATTCGGCAATACGTGGTCACTGCTCAGTAGAAAAATTCGAAAAACAATTCGAGACAAAATCGTTCCAAACGAAATTTTGTTTCAACGATTTCTCTGTGTCTCCGTGTCTCTGTGGTGAATTAGGTTCTACTGCATGAACCCACCGGGATCTTTTCTCGCGGTTCCGCCGACGGTGAGGCGATCAAGCTTCGTGGTCGGCATGCCGACGCCTACCGGCACGGCCTGGCCATCTTTGCCGCAGGTGCCGATGCCTTCGTCAAGCTTCAGATCGTTGCCGACCATGGAAACGTGTTTCAAAGCTTCCGGGCCGTTGCCGATCAACGTCGCCCCGCGAATGGGCGCAGTCACGTGGCCATCTTCAATCATGTAGGCTTCGGAGGCCGAGAAAACGAACTTGCCGTTGGTGATGTCCACCTGCCCGCCGCCGAAATTTACCGCGTAAATTCCGCGCTTTACCGAACGAATAATGTCATCAGGATGGTCTTCGCCCGCGAGCAGATATGTATTCGTCATGCGCGGCATGGGGATATGTTCATAACTCTCGCGACGACCATTGCCGGTATCAGCCATTTTCATTAAGCGCGCAGAAAGCTTGTCACTGATGTAACCCTTCAAAATCCCCTTCTCGATCAGCACGGTTTCCTGAGTGGCGTGGCCCTCGTCGTCAACATTCAGCGAGCCGCGGCGCCAGGGCATGGTGCCGTTGTCCACCACGGTGCACTTTTCGCTGGCGACTTTCTTGCCGATCAGGCCAGCGAATGCAGACGTCTGTTTACGGTTGAAATCGGCTTCAAGCCCGTGGCCGACGGCTTCGTGAATCAGGACCCCCGGCCAGCCGGGACCGAGCACGACTTCCATTTCGCCGGCGGGCGCTTCGCGGGCATCGAGCTGAAGAATCGACTGCCGAGCGGCTTCTTTCGCAAAATACTCCGGCGTTTTGTCGCCAAAGAAAAAGTCGAGAGCGACGCGTCCACCGCCGCCTGAGCTGCCCCGGCCAGAGTTCGTCTCATTCTTGGCAATACACGAAACGTTCATGCGCGCGAGGGGCTGCGAGTCTTCTGCAAACGTCCCGTCCGATCCGACTACAAGAATGTTGCGTAGTTCGTCCGCGTAATTGGCGCGAACTTCCTTGATCCGCGGATCGAATGCGCGGGCCGCTGCGTCAGCGCGCATCACCAGTTCGACTTTGGCCGTGATCTCCGCATCCACGGACGGCAGGGTTACTGGATACAAGCTGCGGGCCGCTTTCTGTTGAAATCCGGCGCTGGGCGTTTTTGCAGGTCCGCTGGCGATCAGTGCAGCCGTGCGGGCCGCGTGCAAAATGCGCGACGGAGAAAGGTCGTCTGTGTATGCGTAGCCGGTGCGCTCGCCGGAGATCACGCGAATGCCGCAACCGGCGGAAATGCCCTGCGACGCAGACTTGACCATCGACTCGTCCACGGTGAGGCCGGTCGAGGAAAGATATTCGAAATAAAGGTCGGCGTAATCGCCGCCGGCAGAAAGCGCAGCGCCGAGATAGCGTTCAAGATCGTTGTCAGTAAGCCCGTAATGCTGGAAAAAGAAGGGATTTCTATCCACTGTAATTAGATGACCTCGCGTCGGGAAGGACTCGGGATAGGCCATTATAACGGCTGGACGAGCGGAGGCGCCCCTCGCTCCAACTCGTGTGGCTCGGACATTCCCTTCGCCTTCGCTCAGTGTCCGAGGCTGTTGATTTCTGCATTCTTCGCGAAACCAGAGCAGTCGTCCAGAAGTCAAATCAAGGCCAAAGGCGTCGGACAAGAATGTCCGACCCACACGGTCGATGCCGATCCACACGGTCCATGCCGATCCACACCGTCCGTGCCAAGCCACAGGGTCTAGCCGACCCACACGGTCCACGCCGACCCACACGGCTTGTGCCAGTCCCTATGTTCATCCGTCACAGACAAGGTGCTCATTCATGTGGAAGACTGCGGCGCATGACTTCGCAAACCCTGGCCAGCGCACTTGAGGGATTTCTTTCCGGCAGCAGTGGCGCCCTGGTGAGAGAAGACGGTGCGGTGCTGTTCGATCTGGCGGAGGCGAAATATTCCGTTTCCGGCGAGAACAACAAATGTCTCATTCATTTTTGGTCCGAAGAGCGCAACCTTGTACGGCGTGTGCTGGACGTGGAAAGCAAAGGCGAGACGTTGAGGGTGACCGTACAGAAAATCGGGCAGCCGAAGCCGGTGCGGCTGGAGATATGCCGGCAACGCGATCCGCGAACGGCGTCGGCCAAGAGCGCCGCGCGCGCGGGTTACCAGAGAATTCTGGAGCGGGTGCTGCGGAAAAGATTTCCTGATCTAACTCTGATGAAGCTTAGCCATGCGGTGGACCTGGAAAATTCCTTCGGACCGATTTACTCCCGCGGATTACTGCGGCGCGGTCAGTCCGGATTCGCCGTGCTCGGAGTCAATCGGGAGGAATTGCAGGCTTCGATTGACGCTGCATTGACATTCGGAATTCTCTGGCTTGACGCTTGCCGCAGCGCCCACGCGGGAAAGCTGGTCGTCGAGGGTTTGAAAGTGTTTGTTCCCGCGAATACCTCCGCGTTGATACGCGAGCGCATGGCACACCTTAATGCAGACGCCGCTAAGTGGGAGTTGTACGAACTGGATGAACGCGAAGATCATTTACGGCAAATGGAGATGACTGACCGCGGCAACGTGTTCACGCGCCTGGTGCGTCGTCCTGACGATGAAGAAATATTCGGGCGATTCGGCGGACCCATCGCGTTGGTGCGAAGCATGATGGCGGAGGCGGAAATCGGAGTCCTGTCTCCTGCCGAAATTTCTTTTCGCTGCCACGGGCTCGAGTTCGCGAGAGCTCGGCTGTCGGCACAACCGGGAAATGTTCAAAACCTCCCCGAGTTGGTGTTTGGCGCCGGCTCAGAGCAAAGAGTGCTTGACGACAGCAATCTGGCAAAATTCGAAGGCCTGATTCGCAGCATCGACGAAGTCCGCCATGCCGATGGGCCGCATGAGTGCCGCTGGTGGCGATTGCATCCGGAGCGCTGGCTGGAATCTCTGGTCGTCAAGAATATTTCTGCGCTCGATGATCAGCTCGATCCACGCTGGTGTTATTCGCAGGTGCCCGCATTCTCCGCGGCTGATCGCGCCATGATCGATGTACTCACGGTGACACGCGAGGGCCGCCTGGCCCTGCTTGAGTTTAAGGCAGATGAAGACATTCATCTACCAATGCAGGGGATCGATTACTGGGCGCGCGTGACCTGGCACCATGAGCGCGGCGAATTCCAGAAGTTCGGCTATTTCGCCGGGCGCGAACTTTCTCCCCTGGCTCCATTATTGATGATGGTGGCGCCGGCACTTCACGTGCATCCTGCAACGGACACGCTCTTGCGCTATATTTCGCCCGAGATCGAATGGATTCTACTGGGAATTGATGAGCGGTGGAGGAAAGAACTAAGGATCGTGTTTCGAAAACGCCCACGCAGTCTGAAACTTCGGACAGCCGTCTGATTCCTTGGTGAACCCTGGTGCCCTTAGCGATATATGGTTAAACCCTCTAACTACGAAGGTCGCTAAGTAACACGAAGGAAGTTCAAAACACTATTGCTTCCAAACTCCCAGCAGCCTGCGCACGTCAATGATTTGCGCCAGATGATGCGCGTTGTGGTCGGCCAGCAGCATGGCTTCGCGCAACACGGTTTGGCCATCACCCCAGGGGAGCTTCGCGAAGAGGTCGGTTTTCGGATTGGTCACCAGCGTCTTCATGGCATCCAGATCTTCATGAAATGCTTGAATGCTCTTCTCCCATTCGACGGCGTTTGCCGGCGCCGGATTCTTCGGCCAGTATTCAGCCGGCCACTTCAGGCCTTTGTATTTTGGATTACGACTGAAATCGAGAATGTCCAATTGCGAGATGCGCATGTGCTCGAGGAGCATCCAGCCCGAGTGCGGCAGGCCCTGGGGAATCTCGCCGCGAAATTTGGCCGGAAAATCTTGGATGACCTGATCGAAAGAAGCGTGAGCGTGACCGCCATCAAGCAACTCGATGAGATGTTTACGCAGGGACTGGTCGGTATTCATTAGCTTCCTTGTGTGGCAATGGCGCGAAGTCGGTTCCTTTGCGAGCTTCGCGTCCTTTGCGGTTGAAGGCTTTAAAGATTCTAACCGCAAGGTTCGCAAAGGTCGCGAAGCGGGAGTTTATCTGCGCTCGCGTCTCAGGAAGGCGAAGACGTCTCCGTAAGTGGAAGTGCACCAGGGATCGCGGAGTCTTCGCCTTTGTAAACTCTTCCAATTCCGCGCACCATGCGTCGCAGCGGCCACAAACCCTTATCATCCGCAAAGAAAATCTCGCCCACGCGATGTGAGCGGTAGTACCAGCGTTTCAACATCGCGAGGTGCTCGATGTGCACTGTCGTCGGCTTAGATTCCGGCCGAGGGACAACCTGAATGGCTTGTTCGACTCGCGATTCCATGGATTGAGGGCTTGCGCTTTGAATCTGCACGCTCGGCGAAACAGAGGCTTCATAATTACGATCTATTCTGAACAGGCTCGGGCCGGAGACTTCCGCGCTTTGGAATCGAAATAAAGAGACTGAGCCCGGCTCGGCGCTGGGCTGAATGATGACGGCGTCGAGGTGATCGATCCTGCGCACAATCTCCGGAAGCTGTGCCAGCAGCGGCTTGAGCTTCTCAATCCTTGCATGGATCGCGGCGGCTTCTTCGAATGCAGTTTCAGCTGATGCCCGTTCCCGCTGTTCGGCGAGTTCCCCCGTGAGCGACCCGCCTGCGGTATCGAAGAATACCTGCACTCGCGCGACCTCGGCATGATACTCGGCATCGGTGCAGCCTTTGAAGCAGGGCGCCAGGCACATCTTCATTTCGGAATAGACGCATCCGGGGAATGTCGGGTCGGGATGTAGATCGTCAACGCAGCGGCGCATTTTGAAGAAGTCGAGCGCGTCGCTGGAGAACTTTTCAGCGTTGGCGCGGGATGGGAACGGGCCGTAGTAAAGATTCTGGCCGTCCTGCTTGCCCAGCCGCGTTGTCACCGACGCCCGCGGATACTCATTTTCCAAATGCAGCTTGACGAGCGGCGCGGGACGCAGCCTCAGTCGCGCGGCGTAAGTCTTGGGAAAATTTGCGCGAAGGAGACTATATAGAAGAAGCTGCGATTCGAAATCGGAACCAGTCGGTGTGAACGCAATCTCGCGGACGCGATCGCGAAGATTCAGTCGCTTGCTGTGCTCTGCCGGCCGCCCGAGCAGTCGCTGCATCCGCCGGCGGAGATTGGCGGTCTTGCTGACATAAGGCTCGCCATCGCCCTGCAGCAGAAAAACTGCTGCGGCCGCCGGGAGTTCCTGGAAAAAACCCTCGTCCGAATCTGGCGAGAATGTCAGTGCGCGCGCAAGCACACACTCATTGTAGTGAGCCGATCAATAAAAAACCGCCTACCGTTTTACCTTGAGGAGTCGCCGGGAAGGTTTCGGCGAATCGCATTCTGCGCAACGCTGGTTCTTAACGTAGCGATAGAAGCGCGGATGTCCGCGGTGTTTCCAGTAGGGGGACTGGTAATCATCGGTTCCGGGACCGGAACTCATAAAGCTGAAGAAGATGTGCTTGGACGGCTGGACAACGATTCCCGCGTGTCCCCGCCAGACAATCAGGTCTCCGGGTTCAGGCTGCTTGACGCGTTGAAAGCCGTCAACGCCGGCGTAGAGATCTGAAGAAGGCGCATAAGCGTAGGGAAAGCCAGCCTGGTCGTAGATAGCGTGAACAAGATGCGAACAGTCGTGTTCCGAATCGCGGCGAACTCTAGCATCGAGAGCGGCGGCGATCAGAGAGAGGCGGTCGTCATCGTTCAATTGCAGATCTCTATCCTGATCCTCCGGTTGATCGTCGGTGGCGTCTTGCGGCGTCCCCTGTTGGCCACGATGCTTCAGGGGTTTGTCCTGCGCTCGCAGCCCGCACAGGGCCAACCCGCACAGCATTACTGCGATCGTCAATTTGATCCGAACCCGCATTGTCTCCCTTCTGATGCCGAATCTGCGAAGTGCGCAGACTAGATGCCTGCTAAGTACCTGCGCTGGCGGCCGCCGCCACGTCCTTAACCAATTCCTGCGGCGTTTCTTCTTCGTCTTCGAGCGTGCGGACGCGACTCGCCGCGATATTCACGGGATCGAGGCGGCGAATTTCTCCACGCTTGACCTCGACCTGAAAACGGAACCAGTCCGTTCGGTAAAGACGCCCGGAAGCATAAAAGGTCATAGAAGCCGCGATCTGACCTTCGAAATCGTCGCCGGTGCATTCAAACAAATGTTTGCCGAGGTCGTCAGTCCAGGTGCAACCACCTACCAACGGTTCATTCAGAAACGAACGTAGCGACGGCACTGCCATCGACAACTGCCGCAACTGCACCATCTGCAACAGCACGGAAATTCTCGCCAGGTTTGTGACCACAATTTTCGTCTGCCGCGAGCTGACCCTTTCAAGCTTGATATGCAGTTCGGGCGACCACTGCCGTTCGAACTCTTCGCGGGCCAGTGCCAGACTTTTGTCGGTGGTCTCGGTATAGCGCAGGGTGGCACGCGCCAGCACCATGCTGAGAATGGTCGTTGCCACGCTCGCAATCAGCGGAATGTACGCAACAACCACCTGAAACGGGATGCTGTGCTGGCTGAACCATTGCGTATGCATCGTGGGCGAGTCCTCCCCTTTTTGGGCAAGATTATGTCTATCTGGGGAGTTGGAACAGTCTAGCGAGGAGCGGGCGGGCAAGACAGTTGCCTAAGGTCCAGGCGAATGGACAAGGATCGGCCTGGGCCTATGGTGATCTTGAGGGGAGCGCAATTCTCCCCTCGCTTCACCCGGGCAAATCGTGGTCGGAGTCGCCTGCCAGCTGTTTATGCGGCGCGCGGCAATATATGATCAGTCGCCCTGCGCACGGCTGATGACAACATCAGCCGAGTTACGCCGCTGAAAATCATGCTCACGCCCACAAGAGTTCCAATCGCCCACGCCGAGCTCGATGGCCACCGCATGTAGATCATCAGCCCGAGCAGCAGGGTGATGATTCCATCGATCAGCATCCAGCTGGAGCCGTGGATGGCCCGCGCCTGAAAGTACAGGGCGATGTCCAAGATTCCCTCGACAAGAAACAGTGATGCCAGGACCAAAGTCAGCGACGCCACTCCTATTACTGGATGCGCGATCAGGTATCCGCCAAAGAAAATATAAGCAAGCCCGACTAGAGCTCTCCAGATCATGCTGCCCACTTCGCGACGGTGAAAAGCGACCGCCAGGTGAACGACTCCGGCCAAAACGATAAGCCAGGAAACCACAACGTTTACTGCAACCGCTGCGATCATCGGCGAACTGATAGCCAGTACGCCGAGGACAATCAGCAACACACCCCATAGGATGGACAATGTCGAAGCCCGCCGCACGATGTCGGACGGATTCTGCTGCGCCATAAAAGGCCTCCTAAACGAACGCAGGGAGTTTACGCCTGGAAAGCCGAGAACGCTACTGGGATATGGAACTGCCGGCGGCCTCGCCACGAAACCGGCCGCTGACGCGATACAGCTTTCACCGTATACTGTCGCCGGATTCTCGATCCTGAAAACGACGGACCCGGCTCACATTTTCGCAGTGGAGAACAGAAGAGAAGAGAATGCGTCCGAGTGCCGTGTCTGATATCAAGGCGTTCGTGCCCGCCAGAAGCACTTCAACATCCGGGCATGCTGCAAATGGACTACTATTATTGCCGGCGCAGCAGGTGCCCTAAAAATGAAGCTCTTCCGGAAAAAGCTGAAAAAGCAGGACGAGAAAGACTTGGCGGAAGCTAGTGATCTGGCCACGCGTAAGCTGGAGCAGTACTTCGCTGACAGGAGAGGCTCGCCTCCGGTAACCAGCGATGCGCCAAAAAAGTCGGCGCTTACGCGGCTGCGCTGGTGGTGAATCGAAGTTCAATTCCCGAAACGTGTCTTAATTTAGGACTGCAGAATTTACGAAAACTGCGAAGGCAAAAACCGCGCCGTCCGCGTGCTACCATCGGCCGTGGCCACGCTCAACAGCATCACTCCTTGTTTCATTGTCGATAATCTTCAGTCGAGCCTCGACTTCTATCAATCCAAGCTCGGTTTCGAGATTGCCTATAAGGGAGGCGGTGACGGCCACGGAGAGGATTTCTGGGCCTTTGTCCGCCGAGACGGCGTGATGATCAGCCTGAAGGCGATTGCCCCTGAGATTCATCCGCAGCCCAATCATTCGCGCCACGAATGGGCGCGCTGGGACGCCTACATCCACACCTCCGACCCCGACTCGCTGTACGAAGAGTACGTCAGCAGAGCCGTGCCGATGCACAAGCCCTTGAAAGACACCGAGGACGGCCTTCGCGCATTCGAAGTCATCGACAACAACGGCTACGTGCTGTGTTTCGGAAGGCCGCGGAAGTCTGACCCGGGCTGAGCGAAAAGGCCCCACTTGTTGCATGAAAGGCGGGCCAGCCGGCCCGGACGAAGAACATATGCAGTGCCGACTCCTGCTACCCTGAGTGAAGCAGGTCAATATGTTCTACCAAGCCAATGAAGACGTACTCCATTCGCGCCATCGAAGTCACATCTGAGATTGTCAAAGACGAAGTATCCAGCGATAGCAGACTGCCTGAGAATCAGCGCAGAAGCATTCACATTCGAAGCACATGCCAAAGCCCGCGGTGGGGTACGCGCACCCAGGGCCAAAGCCTTTCTTGCCCTGACGATTACAAAGACGCTGTGGCATTCGAAGACATTCGATTTCGCGCCGCTGAAACGCTAGTCAAGACTGAGCCGGGAGGCGGGGTCTTTGGGCTCGGAGCTGAAGTGGTCGGGCCAACCGGAAAGCGCATGATGTCATTCTGCGCTGTTGACCTGAGTTTTTCGCCATGCTTATTGCAGCCCGAACTAATAAAGTTCATGGAAATGCCAGTCACCGGAGAGTTTTACTGCCAAGTTGTTAACGGCCAGCTTCACCACATTCCTTTGCATCGCGGAGCTATCAAATTTGGTGACATCGAGATTTGGACAAAATTTCTACCGCTGACGTATAGCGGCCCTGTGGTACTCGGCGGGGACTTCTTTCAACAGTATCTGCGTGGGAAAGAAAGACTCATTCACGAATTGGTAATGCCAGACCACATGCGAACTCTGTTGAACGCCGCCCGATGCAAGAAAAACTACGTTCTGATTCTCGGCAAATACGGCAAGGAACGAGAGCACCTGTTGATCATCAAACGTGCTTTGGCGGAACGGGGACTCACCGGATTAATTCTTGACGAATACCCGGACATCGAAGAGCAGAGCCTACCAGAGAAGACGGTCGCCTATGCCAGTATGTGCAGGTTCGTTCTCGTGGATGATTTCGCTCCATCGGGCCACATTGACGAACTTCGTGTATGCCAAAACTTGAAATTCGTGACTGCTCTGCTGCGGTTGAAGGGCCGAGCATCTACGGCCATGCAAGCAGACATTGCCGACGAAGTGAGTTACATTCATGAATTCAGCTACGAGGAAGAAGCAGAGCTGGAATCGGTAGTCGCGCAAGCCGCAAAATGGGCCAACGAAGCTGTTACAACTCGTGCTCATGCCTTGAATCGGATGTACGAATGGCGTAGCCCAGAAAAGATTATGGCTTAAGCACTGCGAACCGGCTTTCCGGACCGCCAGGCAGCAGCTCACGCCCCTCCCACTGGACCTCTTCCCACTGGACAGTTTCTACCTTTCCGGATTGAACTTCTTCCAGACGTCACGTCACCTCGTGTTGCCAGGCTGCGTCCACGTCCGGATCGATACTCGCGTCCAAGCTAGAGATCAAGGTCCCAGCCAGTTCGGCGCGTTCGTTCTCCGGCAGGGCGAGGGCCCTTTCCAGCTGTTCGTCGGCTTCGTGAGTCATGAGAAAATTATAAAGGGTGTTACAAGTCGCAAGCCACTTCCCACCCCTGTCATCCTGAGCGAAGTTGTCGTTCGCGAAGCGGACGACAGCGCAGTCGAAGGACCCCGGGTTACCTGGACCGAACAGTGACACTGCAGGGAATTCTCACCGGGCAGGCTGCATCTTGGGAATGCCTTTCGACGTTCATCTTGGCGCGGACTAGCAGCAGGTCCTTCGACTCCGCAGCTGCTTCGCGAAGTGAAGCAGCCACTCCGCTCAGGATGACAAAGGGTTAGAAGCAGGAATTGATACTGAAATTCGGCTTGACACATGCGCCTTTGTGCACCAAGCTTCACCAGCGGGGAGGCACATTATCCATGATAGGGATGATTCAAATCCTGACGTATCTGTTGGCCGTGTACTTGGTCTTTAAGGCTATCGAAATCTTCCAGATTGCACTGATGAGCGGTCGCGCTGATCGCCAAGTCGGAATGATCATTGGTGTGGCTGCAATTCTGATTGCCATCGGAGCGGCCGGATTTTTTGTGAATATGGCCGATGAGCAGGCTCACTCGGTTTCGCAACATTAAGGATTCTAGTCATGCGAAAGGGTCCCTTTGTATTAGCCGGCGCACTGGCGTTGTTGTTGATGTACTTTGCTGCGGTGCCGTGGCTCCATTACATTCGCAAGTCACGAAGGGCTCACTCCCCAGAGTCTTGGCCGCTTTACACGACGCGGCTAAGAGAAAAGCGGATCACGAGCTGACGAATCAGAAGATCAAGGCAGATATGGAAACGAGACGCTTGCAACTTGAAAACCTCCACACAGAGGATCGAATTGCGGAGTTGGAGGGTCGCCCGATTAAGAATAGGATGAAGGAAGCATTGATCGAATCCAGCATTAGCGCTGACGAGATCGGACTGAAGAATGATGTGGATACCTCTTTCATTGATCAATATCTGATTGATGCAGCGTGTAAGTGATTACCCGTTGTTTGACCCTGCTTACCCCCTCCCATAAACTGAACCTTCCATGTCAGACAACATTCACATCAAGCTCCCGGATGGGAGCGATAAGGAAATGCCTAAGGGCTCGACTGCGCTCGATGTTGCGAAGTCGATCAGCCCGCGGCTGGCGGATGCGGCGATTGCGGCGAAGGCGAGGCCGCTGCATTCGGGGAACGGGTCGGGTTCTGAAAATCAAGAGCAGTCGGACAAGAATGTCCGACCCACACAAGCAGATTCGAATGGCGATCTGATCGACCTCACCCGGCCATTAGAGCAAGACACCGAGCTACGAATCCTCACGGAAAAAGATCCGGAGGCGCTGGGAGTTTATCGGCATTCGTCTGCGCATTTGCTGGCGGCGGCGGTGCTTGAGCTTTTTCCGGAGACTAAGCTTGGACACGGGCCGGCGACCGAGAGCGGATTCTTTTACGACTTCTATCGCGAGACTCCGTTCACGCCCGAGGACCTGGAAAAAATCGAAAAGAAAATGCAGGAGTTGGTGCAGCAGAACCTGCCCTATGCGCGCGAATTTCTGCCCCGCGATGAAGGCTTGCAGCGCTTCAAGAGTGAAGGCGACTTCATGAAGTGCCACTTCATCGAGCAGTTCACGCGTCCCGATGAAAAAATTTCGATCTACAAGACCGGCAAGTTTCTCGACTTTTGCCGCGGGCCGCATATTCCTTCGACCGGAAAGATCAAAGCATTCAAGCTGCTGAACATTGCCGGCGCGTACTGGCTGGGCGACGAGAAGAATCCGCAATTGCAACGGATTTACGGGACGTCGTTTTTCTCGAAGAAAGACCTCGACGCGTACCTACACCAGATTGAAGAGGCCAAGAAGCGCGACCATCGCGTGATTGGGCAGCAACTGGATTTGTTTTCCATTCAGGAGCTGGCCGGGCCGGGGCTGATTTTCTGGCATCCCAAGGGCGGCATCATCCGCAAAGAGATGGAAGACTGGATGCGCGACCAGTACCTCAAGCGCGGCTATTCGCTGGTGTACACGCCGCACGTGATGCGCAGGCAGCTTTGGCAGACCTCGGGGCACGAGGACCACTACGCGCAGAATATGTTTGATGTGATGGAGCTCGACGACGCCGAGTATCGCCTGAAGCCGATGAATTGCCCCGGCCACATTCTTATATATAAGGACTCGCTGAAGTCGTATCGCGATTTGCCGGTGCGGCTGGGCGAGCTGGGCACGGTGTATCGGTATGAGCGGAGCGGGGTAATGCACGGGCTGCTGCGGGTGCGCGGCTTCACGCAAGACGACGCGCATATCTTTTGCACGCCCGAGCAGATTGAAGACGAGATGGCTGCGTGCCTGGAGTTTGCGCGCGACACGCTACATGATTTTGGCTTCGATAAGTTCATGACCGAGCTTTCAACGTGGGACCCGGCACAGGGCGCAAGCTTTGTCGGATCAGCCGATCAGTGGAAGTTGGCGACGACGTCTTTGGAAAAAGTTCTGAAGCGGCTGAACATCGAGTACACAACGGTTCCCGGCGAAGGCGCGTTTTACGGCCCGAAGATTGATATTAAGTTAGTCGACGCCATCGGCCGTCTGTGGCAGCTTTCGACAGTGCAGTTCGACTTCAATCTGCCGGCGCGATTTAATTTGGAATACGTCGCAGAAGATGGCACGCGCAAGCAGCCGCTGATGGTGCATCGCGCGCTGTACGGGTCGATTGAGCGGTTTTTTGGTGTGTTGATCGAGCATTACGCTGGGGCTTTTCCTGTATGGCTGTCGCCGGTGCAGGTGGTGCTGGTCCCGATTGCCGAGCGGCATGTGGAGTATGCGAATAAAGTGGCGGCGCAACTCCGCGAGTCGAATGTCCGCGTTGAAGTTGATGCTCGCAACGAAAAGATGAATGCCAAAATCCGCGAGCACGCCATGCAGAAAGTTCCGTTCATGTTGGTCGTCGGCGACAAAGAAGCCGAAGCGGGCAAAGTGAACGTGCGCACGAGGGGAAAAGAGAAGACGGAGGATATGAGCGCGGAGGAGTTTGGAGAGCGGGTTAGGAGGTTGATTGCGGAGAAAAAATCAACAATCTAAGACTACTTCGGGGCTGCGCCAGGAGAGAACTTTACGTCCATATACGCGTAGCTCTGCAAAATGTCTCGTAGAAGCGGCATCGCTCCGTTCAACCCCTTTTGGGTTTGGGAGCTAACAACGATTAGTGCGATTGTCTTTTCTTCATCAATGTAGGCGATTGCCTCTGACGATCCTTTGTTTACACCGTGAAAGTAGCGTAGTTTGGCGACACGCTTACTTTTCATTGGAAGATCTTCTGCATCCTCGTAGGTCATTCCGGGATTGTGCTCACGAAAATCTGACAGATCGTATTCCATGAATTCCTTCAGGGTTGCTTGTCCAGGCCCTTTGGTCGCGATGTTCGGATAGATCACAGTCTCGGCGTCGTCGAATGTTGATCCCGTGGGATAGAACACACAACAGAGTCCCATGCTCTGTCCGGTTTCGTGATCGGCGATCCAGCCCTTTGGCCCCTGCAATAGGAACGCTCCTCCTTCTGCGTAGACGATAACTCCCGGAGTGCCGCTAGCTTCGCGCTGTCCACCACTATTGCTTTGGCCGACGGGGGAAGGTACCAGAGTCGCAAACGTCAAGACGAGGATCGAGATTCTCGTGAGGCGAGGCACATGGGAAGCGTACTGCTGAGACGAGTTTGAAGAAAGTTACGAAAGAGCGACGGTTTTTACTGCACGACTGAAGCCGTGCCCTCCCGAAGGCGACTCAAGAGCGACTCGGCAATATCCGAAAAGCCTTCCCTCTCGGCAACCGGTACACCGAAAAATCTCGCTGATCGAGGGTGAAGATCGTGTCTAGGCCGTCGCGGGTGGCGAGGTGGACGAGGGCTGCATCGGCGAGTTGGATGCGGATGTCGCGGTCCTTTTTAAGAATGGCGGCGATGGGCTTAGCGTCGGCGGTGGTGAGGGCGAGGAGTTCGAGGAATCCGGTGTCGAGGATGTGGAGGAGTTGCTGGACGGCGGCTGAGTCGCGGCGGAGGAGCCAGGCGGCCTCGGTGATGACGGGCCAGCAAGTGAAGAGCGGGCCGGGAAGATCGTGCAGGGCTTCGACGCAAGTGAGGTGAAATTGGTCGCGGCGGCTGAGGATGGCGACGATGGGACCGGTGTCGGCGAGGACGCGCCTCATTTATTGTTGCCGAATCCTTTCATGTGGCGCGGGTGGGTGCTCAGGTCTTTGGGGAGGGTGCGCGCGGCGCCGATGATGCCTGCGGCTTCGGCCAGCTCGTAGGCGGAGCGGGTTTCCGTCGTGTTGCCCAGGTAGGTTTCGAGGGCTTCGCGGACGAGTTTGGACTCGGTGATTCCTTTTGCGCGGGAATGGGTGCGGAGGCGCGCGGTGAGGGCGTCGGGGACGCGGACAGTTATTCGATTCGAGGGCATTGTCAGACATTATAGCATATTTGTCTGACAGGCTTATTCTGCCGGCCATAGAGCCTCTGCTTCCGAAGTTGGGCCCTTCAGGCGAACAGCTTGCGGAGCGTTGCTCCGCCGGGCAGGTGAGGGCACCCGCCCCTACACGATCTATTCTGATAATCTTTCTGCCGTTCATCTTTCCTTGGAGGTTTCATTCTATGAATCGTCCGCACGTCATCCGACTAACCGTCATCGCGATTCTCTGCTCTTGTGTCCTTGTTTACGCCGCCGATCCCTACGCCGTCACCTATGAGCGCAACGCGAAGGTCCAGATGCGCGACGGCGTGACGTTGCGCGCGGATATTTATCGTCCAAGCGCCGAGGGCAAATTTCCGGTGCTCCTTCAGCGCACGCCTTATAACAAAGACAACGAGGTTGACTTCGGCTTAAAGGGCGCTTCTCGTGGCTATGTGGTGATTGTCGAAGACGTGCGCGGGCGTTACGCGTCGGAAGGCGACTGGTACGTATTCAAGAACGAACCGAATGATGGCTACGACACCATCGAATGGGCGGCGGCCCTGCCGTATTCGAATGGCAAGGTTGGAATGTTCGGCGGATCGTATGTCGGCGCAACCCAAATGCTGGCGGCGATTGCGCACCCGCCGCATCTTGCGGGTATCTGCCCGATAGTTACCGCCAGTAATTATCACGAGAACTGGACTTACCAGGGCGGAGCGTTCGAGCAGTGGTTCGACGAATCGTGGACTTCCGGCCTGTCGCAAAACACCTACGAGCGCGCGGTTTCACGGGACACCAATGCTCTCGGCGGCATGTGGACTCTGCCGCTGACGAATTATCCGCTTTACAACCAGGACAAGAGCTCCGATCCGACTTCGACGGCTGTGCTCGCACCGTATTTTCTCGATTGGCTGGCGCATCCGAGCTACGACGATTATTGGAAGGCGCTCTCGATCGAAGAGCATTTTGCCGACATCAAGGTACCGGCCCTGCACATCGCGGCTTGGTACGACCTTTTTCTCGGCGGATCATTGCGTAATTACGAGGGCATTCGCGAGCATGGTGGAAGCGATGAAGCGCGGAACGGACAGCAGTTGGTCGTGACCGTTGGTGGACATGCTGGCAGCGGACGCAAGATCGGAGATGTTGATTTCGGCCCCGACCTCGATCGTCCGGAAGACGACGTGACCTTGGGCTGGTACGACTACCTGTTTAAAGGCGAGAAGAATGAATTCGCTTCGGGGAAGCCGGTAAAAATTTTTGTGATGGGCGCAAACCAGTGGCGTGACGAAGAGGCTTGGCCGCTAACGCGCGCGAAGAGTACGAAATACTTTCTACACTCGAACGGCAAGGCGAACTCGCTGCGCGGCAGCGGCAGCCTTTCAACGGCGGTTCCCGCGAAAGAAGCGGCTGACCAGTATGTTTACGATCCGGGAAATCCGGTGCCGACCATTGGCGGGCCACTATGCTGTGATGGAAACCACCTTCCTCCCGGCCCGCGGGACCAGCGGGCAATTGAGAGACGCGACGATGTTCTTGTTTATTCAACTTCGCCCATGGCTGAAGACACGGAAGTCACCGGGCCGGTCAGCCTGGAGCTTTACGTCAAGTCGTCTGCGGTGGACACCGACTTCACGGCCAAACTGGTGGACGTCTGGCCCGACGGCTTCGCACAGAACCTGACGGAAGGCATCTTGCGGGCGCGTTATCGCGATTCGCGCGAGACGCCGATGCTCATCAATCCGGGGCAGGTTTATAAACTGACGATCGACGTCTGGGCGACCAGCAACGTGTTCAAGAAGGGTCATGTGCTGAGGCTGGAGGTTTCGAGCAGCAATTTTCCGCGCTTCGATCGCAATCTGAATACCGGTGCGGCACGCTATTTGAAGGACAGCGATGGAAAATCCGAGCAGCATTTTGTGAGTGCGGCGAATGTGGTGCTACACGATGCGGAGCATCCGTCGGCGTTGGTGTTACCGGTGGTGCCGGTGCGGTTGATTCAGTTTTGAATCAGAGCCCGCCACTCTTGCGGGGCGCGTCTGAAAAAATTGTTGGTGGTGCTCTTGAAGAATCCCACTTGTACTGTCTTCACACAGTCGATCTCTATGTAATCGCGTTCCGAAGCTTTGGCATCCCCGTTGAGTACGGCTTCCGCAATCGGGGCGGCTGCTTTGTTGTGGTCTTCGGAGATCTGGTCGCATCCGGTTTTCACGATGATCCCGGACTGATCTCTTGAGAATTTGAGCACCACGTTGGCCTCTGTGACGCCCGGCATTCGCGAAACGGACCGCTCAACTGATGTTACCTCCCCGAAGGTACTCGACATGTGTGGAACTACAAGGCTCGAGGCTAAACCGAGCAGCAGGATAGCCCAGTGAGGTCTCCAAAACGCGACGGTGTGGAGGGGCCCGTCCCCGGCGGAATCGACAACAAATGTTTGCGTTGCAAGGTCGTGCAAGGATTGCCCGGTCCTGCGATTGAAAATCGCCAGGTAAACAATTGCGCTTCCCGCAAAGGCCATCGTCGTGTCGTAGCCGTAGGCGATCACGGAAGGCGTCCAGCGCGGAAGGACGGCGGAACTGAGCAGAAATGGAATGAACAGGACGGCGTAACGCACAAAAGAACGCTGCAGCGAAAGCGTCGAGCCATCGTCGGCGACGACCCTCACGCTAGTCGCCATCATGCCCAGCGTCTGGCCATCAACCAGCTTACTGCCGAAAGTCGCGAAATACGCAGTTGTGATTACGAAGCCCGAGAGTGCCGCCCAAATCGGAGAGTGAGCGAAAAACCGATTGAAGAGTTCAGCCATGCCGAAGCACAGGATTGAAACGACGATCCCGTCAATCACGAAGGCGAAAAATCTGTGCCAGAACCCGGCAGGGACGTAGCCGGACAGTCGCGAGTAGTCATCGTTGGAGACAGGCGGTAGAGTTGGGGTGCCAAGGCTCATGTGCTGCGTGCAGGCGAATTCTATCCTTCGATCCGTGAGGTTTCAATCGTAGAAACGACGACGGTGCGCGCCGGTTCTGTAGAATCCGGATGAGTGTCTATCCAATTCGAGATCGTCGCAACGATGGATTCAGCCCGCCGGGGGCAGCTGATCACTCCCCATGGCCCGGTTGAAACTCCCGTGTTCATGCCGGTGGGGACACAGGCAACCGTCAAAGGCGTTCCGCAGGACGTTCTAGAAGAACTCGGCGTCGAGATTCTACTGGGCAACACCTATCACCTGTATTTGCGGCCGGGCATCGAGCAGGTTCGGCAACTCGGCGGCCTGCACCGGTTCATGTCGTGGCCGAGGGCCATCCTGACCGACTCTGGCGGCTTTCAGGTTTTCAGCCTCAGCGAATTGCGCAAAGTCACGGAAGAGGGCGTTACGTTTCGCTCGCATCTCGACGGGTCGTCGCATTTTTTGTCCCCGGAAACTGCTACCGAAGCGCAGATCGGGCTGGGGGCGGACGTCATCATGGCATTCGATGAATGCACGGAGTTCCCCGCTGATAGCAAACGCGTGCGTGACTCGATGGAGATGACGCTGCGCTGGGCGGCGAGGAGCAAGAGGTACTTTGAGGAGCACAAGGGGGAGGTGCCGTGGACTAGCCGTCAGCCATCAGCGGTCAGCGATCAGGAAAATCCTGCCGAGCTTCGCTCGGCCGGGCGGGTGAGGGCACCCGCCGCCCCTACGCCAGTTGAGGCGACCCAGGCCCTCTTTGGCATTGTCCAGGGTGGAATGGATTTGGCTTTGCGCAAAGAATCGGCGGAGCGAACGATTGAGATTGGTTTTGATGGTTACGCTATTGGGGGATTGAGCGTCGGTGAACCTCGGGCGATGACTCGCGAAGTGGTCGAAGCAACTCTGGAATTCCTGCCGAAAGACAAACCGCGTTATCTGATGGGAGTGGGAACGCCGGAAGAGATCGCCGAATACGCGAACCTCGGCGTGGACATGATGGATTGCGTGCTGCCGACACGGGCCGCACGGCACGGACTGTTATTCACGTCAGAAGGGAAGATTTCGATCAAGCAGGCGAGATTTGCGTCAGACCAGGGACCGCTCGATCCAAACTGCGGCTGCCGGGTGTGCCGGCGCTACTCGCGCGCCTATTTGCGTCATCTTTATGCGTCAAACGAGCTACTTGCCCAAATCCTAAACACGATCCACAACCTGAGTTTCTACCTTGACACTATGCGGCGCGTCCGGCATTCTATTTGACTTGGGAATGTGCGCGATTTCTTCTCTGGGCTCCATTGATTGGCCCGGCTTGCCATCCCAGTTGTAAAAACTAACGTCCGGTTCTGAATACGCAGTAGCTTCCGCGCAAAACGCAACGTGCCAGCGGACACCAGCAGGTGTTCTGCGGTGGATTGGGTTGAGCGGGCGCTAGAAGCTCAGGTTCGGCCAGCGACTTCGCGGGCCATTAAGCGGCATCCAAATGTATATATTCGCACTTTTTGCATTGCAGACTAGCAGTCCCGGCGGCGCGGGTGGATTGTCCGGGCTTGTCCTGTTTTTACCCCTGATTTTGCTGTTCGGTTACATGTTCTACTCCCAACAGCGGCGCCAGAAAAAATGGCAGGCCACTCTCGGCGAACTCAAGACCGGCGATAAAGTGGTGACAAGCGGTGGCTTGCGCGGAACTATCGTGGCGCTTAAGGATGATGCCCTGCACTTGCGGGTTCCGCCCGACAATATTCGGATCGAAATAACCCGCGCGTCGGTGGTTTCAGTGACCACGCCGGAGGAGGCGGTTACGAAGTAAGGTTTTGTGAAGTCCCGGACGCCCTCGTCCGGGTGGGCGAGTAAAGCTCGCCATGATTTCCGCCGAGCCTTGCTCGGCCGGGCGGGTGAGGGCACCCGCCCCTACGTAACATGCCTTAGGAGCAGTCGTCTTTATATGAAAAAGGGTCTGGGCTGGAAGGTCATCGTAATCCTGGGTGCGTTGCTGGTGTCTACTTACGGCATCTTTGGTATCCCCGGCGGCGTTTCTGGCGGGGCGCTTGCGGATGCGCTGCTGCAGCGGATCCATCTGGGGCTCGATCTGAAAGGTGGGACTCACCTCATTCTCCAGGTGCAGGTGAATGATGCCGTCAACGTCGATTCCGATAACGCAATCGAGTTGCTGAAAGCCGGCATGAAAACGGCCAAGATCAACTACGCCGAAATCACCAAGCCCGACCCGACCAACCACCCGGAGCAAATCGTTATTAAGGGCGTTCCTCCCAATGCGGCTTCGGATCTGAGAACTCTAACTAGCGACAAGCTTCCCGAATACGATGCCGCTTCCGGCGCCAATGACACCTGGACCGTTACCATGAAGCCGAGTGCGCTAACTGACACTAAGAATCGTGCGGTCACGCAGGCAATTGAAACCATTCGCAGCCGAATTGACTCGCTCGGAGTAAGCGAGCCGATCATTGAGGAACACGGGCTCGGGGATTATCAGATTCTGGTGCAGTTGCCGGGCGTGGACGATCCGGCGCGGGTCAAGGCCGTAATGCAGTCCACTGCCATGCTTGAGATTAAGCAGATGCTGGACGGCCCATATCCAAGCGAACAAGCGGCGTTGCAAGCCAAAGGCGGTATCGCGCCACCGGATTCAGTCTTGCTGAGTGGTCAGTGCGCGGATGGGCCCGAGACGACATGGTGCTTTGTTTCGCGCTTTTCCGCGGTGCGCGGAAAAGATTTGCGTGATGCTCAGCCTGGGCGCAATCAGACCGGCGAAGCCAGCGTGAACTTCACCTTGAGCAACGAGGGTGGCCAGCGCTTCTACAGCTTCACGTCTCAGCACGTGGGCGACAAGTTGGCGGTGGTGCTGGATAACAAGGTCCGCGAAGTCGCTAACATCAAAGAGCCGATTCGCGATCGCGGCGAAATCAGCGGCAGCATGACCGAACAGCAATCCAGGGACCTGTCACTGACGCTTCGTTCCGGCGCGCTGCCCGCGGGTATTAAATATCTGGAAGAGCGCACCGTGGGGCCGTCTCTTGGCAGCGACTCGATCCACTCCGGTGTGCGGGCCGCGGTTGTAGGCATGGCGGCGGTGCTGGCATTCATGCTCATCTACTATCGCGCGGCGGGGATTAACGCGGATATCGCCCTGATTTTCAACTTAGTTATTCTTCTGGGACTGATGGGCTTCGTGGGCGCAACGCTGACGCTGCCGGGAATTGCGGGAGTGATTCTCACCGTCGGTATGGGCGTGGACTCGAACGTGCTGATCTTCGAGCGCATCCGCGAAGAGTTGCGAAACGGCAAGACTCCGCCATCGGCTGTGGAGCAGGGATTTGCTCACGCCTGGGTCACGATTGTTGATACCCACGTGACCACGATTGTTTCGGCGGCAATTTTGTTCCTCTTCGGCACCGGGCCGGTGAAGGGATTTGCAACTACTCTGGTTTTCGGATTGGGCGCGAACCTGTTTACCGCGGTTTTTGTATCGCGTGTGATTTTTGATTGGGTGCTGAGCCGCAAGCGTGTCGGCGAAGTGCTGAGTATTTAAGAGGGTCGTTGGTCGTTGGCTATTGGTCGTTGGCCAACCCGGAAGCGCGACGACGAACGGCCAAGGACGAACGACGAGGGGTTTTTTAGCGTGGAATTTTTTCGTAATCCTAATATCGATTTCCTGGGCAAGAAGTGGTACTTCATCGCCTTCTCGCTGATTTTCAGCATCGCGGGCGTTTGTTCGATGCTGTTCTGGCATGGCCTTCCGCTGGGTATTGATTTTCGCGGCGGCACGCTGGTCTATGTGAAGTTTTCTCATCCGCCGAACGATAATGCCATTCGCGCCTTAATGGACCGCGCCGGCCTGACCAATGTCCGAATTCAACGTTATGGCGTCGCCGGAAGCAATGAAGAGCTGATTGACGTGCCCCAGACAACCGATCAGGCTGTCCTGGATCGCCCTCGCGAGCAGATAGTCAACGCGCTCCAAACCAATGCGCCGGCTGGCAAGCAGGACCTTAACAACAGCAGCTCTCTGGCATTGAGCTCATACCTGTTGCAGAAGGACCCGCTGCACCTGGGCAGCGACGCGCAGCAGCGCTATACGGCGATTGCCCAGCAAATCGCTGATTTCCGCGACAAAACCAAAGGCGGCGTGCTGGGGAGCATCGATGACTTGAAGGGAGTGGTTGATCCAGATGTGCTGTCGTCCCTACAGGACGGGTTCTTCCTCTCTGATTTTGGTGTCTATCAGGTAGAGATCGTAGGACCGCAGGTGGGAGCGCAATTGAGAAGGCAGGCAGTATTGGCGACTCTGTACTCCCTGGCTGGGATGCTGATTTATCTGGCGGTCCGGTTTGAGTGGATTTATGGGGTTGCGGCCGTGATCACGGTTTTTCACGATACCCTGATTACCCTTGGCGCGTTCTCCCTGACCAATAAACCTATATCTCTCACGGTGATAGCGGCGATTTTGACCCTGATTGGGTACTCCAATAACGACACCATTGTGGTTTTTGACCGCATTCGTGAAAACCTGAAGCTGATGCGGCGGGAGAAGTTTTCGGATATTGTCAACCGCAGCATTAATCAAACCCTGAGCCGGACCATCTTGACGGCGGGTTTAACATTCCTGACTGTACTTGCTTTGTACCTTTTTGGCGGCGAAGTTCTACATGGATTCTCCTTCGCGCTTGTAATTGGCATCCTAATCGGGACTTATTCGTCGATCGCTATCGCGGCACCGATTCTGGTGGCGTATCAGGATTGGCGGTCGAACCGGAACCAGTTGTCGGCCCCTGTCCCCATGGGGACGGGCCGGAAACCATCGGATCCGGGGCAGAAAGAGAAGGCGAAAGCCCGAGTTTAGTCGCCCAATCTAGACGTCCTGGGCAAGGGTTCGCTCTGTTCGGTTGTAGCAGTGCGGTTCGCTAGCTGAAGTTCCGGATCCGGCAAAATTATTGCCGGGGTTGGGAACAACACAATCGTAGCTGGTGTCTAAAGAATCGTAGTTCTGCGCAGGGAGAAACTTATGTTTGAGGACAGCCTGATCGAATCAGGTAACAGGTTAAAGACAAAGCGTGGCCGGACCACGGCGTTTGCGGTGGTCTTGCAGGTCGGAATCATCATTATCATGATTCTGATTCCGCTGATGTTCACCGAAGCGCTGCCCAAGGCAATGACCATGACATTCCTGGCGGCGCCCCCGCCACCACCGCCTCCCCCGCCTCCTGCAGCGCCTGTGAAGGTCATCAAGGTGGTTGAGACGGATGTGGTCAACAACCAACTCCGCACGCCGACGAAGATCCCCAAGAAAGTCGAAATGATCAAGGAAGAAGAGGCCCCGCCGCCGCAGGCAGGAGTGGTTGGCGGCGTTCCGGGCGGCGTTCCGGGCGGCTCCATGGGTGGCGTCATGGGTTCGATTATCGGCGGCACGCCGACGGCGATTCCCAAAGTTGCTACCCCACAGCGCATACGCGTGTCCGCGGGCGTGACCCAGGGGTTAAAGATCAAGAACGTTAACCCGGTTTATCCGCAGATGGCTAAGATCGCGCGCGTTCAGGGTCCTGTCGTTTTGTCCGCAATCATCGGCAAGGACGGCAGCATTCAGAACCTGCACGTGATCAGCACCGCGTCGCCGCTGTTGAATCAGGCGGCGATGGACGCGGTAAAGGAGTGGCGTTATCGGCCGTATATTCTTAACGGCGAACCCGTAGAAGTGGACACGCAAATTACGGTCAACTTCACTCTGTCCGGCGGTTAAGCATCTCAGCATAGAGACACTGAACAATTCAGGGTCTCAATGTCAGAGTTTCAGGATTTAAGGTTTCGCGTCGAATGCTCGAAGGCGAAGCCCGCGTTTTGTGAGTTTCAGAATTTATGCACTAAGTTCCCGAGGAGGAAAGCAACTCATGTTTGCAGCTCAAGCAGCAACACACCTGGTAGCACACGTTTCGACTACAGCCACCTGGCTTCTGCAGGAAGCGGGCGCCCCCCAGTGGGACCCAATTTCCCTGTGGCACCAGATGGGCTGGGTGGCGCGCGCGGTGGTCATCATTCTATTCATCATGTCGGGCTGGTCGTTCGGCGTGATGATCGACCGCTGGATGGCGTTTAACGCAGCCCGTAAGCAATCGCGGGCTTTTGCTCCGGCAGTGGCAGGCGCACTGCGGGATGGAAAGATTGATGAAGCCATCAAGGTTGCCGAGCGCAATAAACGCAGCCATTTGGCCAAGGTCGTGACTGCAGGCCTGATGGAATTCCGGGCTCACCAGGATTCAAGCGACATCCCGGGCGAGACCATCGAAGCTTCCAAGCGCGCTCTGGAGCGCACCGAAGCGATCGTGCATGCCGAACTGAAGCGCGGCTTGGGCGGTCTGGCCACAATTGGTTCGACGGCCCCGTTCGTCGGACTGTTCGGAACGGTGATGGGCATTCTGAACGCCTTCAAAGGTATTTCGCAAGAGAAGGCGACCGGTCTGGCAGCGGTTGCCGGCGGTATCGCAGAAGCCCTGGTGACCACAGCATTCGGTTTGCTAGTGGCCATTCCCGCCGTCATGATGTTCAATTACCTCACCGGCCGCGTGGAAGCGTTCGACGTGGAAATGGACAACTCGTCGAGCGAACTCATCGATTACTTCCTGAAGCGCCGTGGAGCGGTGCGCCGGTAGTAAGTAGTGGAAGCACGGGAATCGCCCGTGTAAGCCTGTTGCTCAATGCGAGTTGCTGGGGTCCGGAGATAAATCTCTCCGGGCCCACCTCTATCAAGTGCAGGACCGGACATTCGAGCTTAGGGCAGGAGCAGGAGAAGAATCATGGCAATCTCAGTAAGAGATGAAGGGGCCAAAGTCAACTCGAACATCAATGTGACTCCCATGGTGGACGTCATGCTGGTGCTTCTGATCATCTTCATGGTCATCACCCCGATGTTGCAAAAGGGCGTTACCGTTGATTTGGCGAAAGTAAACAATCCCGTGCAGATGCCGGACGCGGACAAAGAAGATGCGCTCATCGTGGCGGTCATGCGCGATGGCGGCGTTTTCTTTGGTAATGACAAGATCGCGCCCGACCAACTCACCAACAAAATCAAAGACCGAATCGCGAATCGCGTGGATAAGCGCGTCTATGTGCGGGCAGACGCTCGGGCCAAGTACAAGTCGGTTGTGGACGTTGTGGACAACGTTCGTTCTGCCGGCGTCGACGATCTCGGCTTGCTGACCGATCAGAAGAAGCAGACCAATAATCCGCCGCCACCGCAACCTGGCGCGAGCGGGTCGGAATAGGCTTCAAGGAGATTTCCCATGGGAATGGCTATTGGTGGTAAGGGTGGGCAAAGTTGCGACATTAACGTAACCCCGCTCATCGATGTTCTGCTGGTGCTGCTCATCATCTTCATGGTGATCACGCCGCTGACCCCGAAAGGATTGGACGCGCTGGTGCCTCAACCGCCCCCGCCGAACCAGCCCAAGAACCAGTCGAATGACCGGACCATCGTGGTGCAGGTCATCGATAGAGGGCCGGGGCAGACTCCGGGGCTGAAGATCAACCAGGACGACGTCAGCTGGGACGGATTGCAGGGGCGCCTCACCGATATCTTCAAGACGCGTGCCGAAAAGGTCATGTTCGTGAAGGGTGATGACAATATCCCCTTCGCCGATGTGGCCAACGTGATTGACATAGGCCACGCGTCCGGCGTGGACAAAGTCGGCCTGATCACGGCGAAGATTGAAGCCGGCGGCTAAATAGCAGCTAGTTGTTAGAGGTTAGTTGTCAGCGGCAATCGCTTCTGACAACTGGCAACTGACAACTGCGGAACCAGCGCCGTACACGAGACTGACTTCCTGTGTTATCGTATGCGGCTGTGTTGTGCGCATTATTTTGAGGGGGCAATTACTGATGAAGACAGGCCTGAGAATAGCAACCGTGGTAGCCGCGACATTGTGCGTAATCTCGGCGACCGGTTGCAGCAAACTGATGGCGCGCGACCAGCTCAACAAAGGTGTCGCCGCTTATAAAAATGCAAAGTACGAGACCGCCATCGATCATTTTAAGAAGGCCGTAGAACTCGACAGCAGCCTGCAGAATGCGAAGCTCTACCTGGCTACTGCGTACGCCCAGCAATATATTCCCGGAGTTGATTCTCCTGAAAACCTGCAGAATGCCACTGCCGCGATCGACCAGTACAAGGCCGTACTCGATCAGGACCCTAAAAACGTAAATAGTATTAAGGGCATCGCGTATCTCTACCTGCAAATGAAAAAGTTCGAAGACGCGAAATCTTATTACCGTAAAGCGATTGAGCTCGACCCCAATGATCCAGAAGCCTACTACTCAGTGGGCGTAATTGACTGGACTGAGGCTTATCAGCCACGCATGGAAGCACGAGCGAAATTAGGCCTGCGTCCGGACGAGCCGCTCAAGGACAAAAAAGTGTGCGTTGCATTGCGCGACGCGCAGGGCCCGGTCATTCAGGATGGCATCGACGTTCTGAATAAGGCGCTTTCGCTGCGCCAGGATTACGACGACGCCATGGCATACATGAATCTGCTGTACCGTGAAAGGGCCGACCGTGAATGCGATCAGCCCGATCAGCGCGTTGCCGACTCCAAGACAGCTGATGAATGGGTGGATAAGACCCTGGCGGCAAAGAAGGCCAAGGCAGAAAAATCAGCTGGGCCGAACGGAATCACCATGAGCAAGTAGTTTCTGTTTCGCGACTTCAAACAGCCTCTCGCGCCGAGAGGCTTTTCTTTTGATCAGGTTTTCGCGAAATCTTTTTCACTGCGGCAAAATCACCTCGCACGCGAGAATATTTCTTCCGAAATCGTGCGTGGCCGGACATCCGAAGTGTTCAAGCTCGGCCCGGAAGTCGGCCTCGTTGTCCACCAGCCATCCCGATTGAAAGATCCAAAGACGTTGGCCGGAGGGCAGGTTGAAGGCTGACTTAAGCGCGCGCAAATCCTCGGGAAATGTTTGGGCGTGGAAAATCCATTGCCGAGGGTCCAATGAGAAGACTCGCATGTCGCCGCATGTCGCCTGTGAGAAATGCTGGATCACTCCGCTGAAAGGCACGACTTTGCTGCCGCACAGATAGTAACTGAGCAGCAGGCCGCCTTGATTATCGGTCACGACCAGCGAGTCTGGGCCTGCATTCTGCCGCAGGAAGTCGGTGGCAGACAGCATCTGCTTCTTATTCTGGTCGGAGTGGCGAATATATTCGCCGGTGGGTGAAGGAAATAGGTTGCAGAGCAGAAGAACGGTTCCAATGAGCGCGGGTTTTGTCCAAGCTGGCTTGGCTTTTAACCTGGTGAGCGCGATTGCAATCCCAGGAAAAATGAACATAGCCAGATAGGAGCTGTGGCGGGTGCCGCCGTAGGGATAGAGGTCTTTCAGTCCAAGAACGCCATTTACCAGCAGAGGAAAGCTCATCAGGAACGCTAGTTGCCTTGAGGTTGGAAGCTGCGAAAATTGCTGGCGATTCCGAACCAGGAGGACAACAGCAAAGATGAATAGCAGCAAGGCGGCTACGCCGACTGCACCCTGGCTGAAAAAGTAATGAAACAGGCGAATGGTTGCGCGAAACAGAAAGCTAAGCGCATGCTCCTGGCCGGGATGAAAGGAGGAACGCTTCAAATATGTCTCAGCCGCCATTGCAAAGCGGCCTCGGGTCTTGAGTTGCAGGACCTGAGTCTCAAGCAGGACGGCTGCAATCGCCAAGCCAGCGGGCTGCCCAGCGGCCCAGGTTGCGACCACAACCCGCGGAGCTTTCCCCGCAATGATTCTCCACAAGGCGTACATGCCGAGCGTGAGTGCAACCAGCGTAGCGGAGTAGTGCGTCACCAGGGCCAGCCACAGCGACACGCCGGAGACGATCATGGCCCGAACAGAGTCTTTCATCAGGCCGAGCTCGAGAAAATAAAGCGATGCGCCGCTGAACAGTAAGACGAAGGCATACTGGCGCAGCTCGGTTGAGACGTAAATCAGCGATGGGGAAAACAGTAAGAGCGCGAGGCAGATCAGCGCGGCAGATTCACTGGCGACCAGCTTCACCCAGCGGAAAACAAACCAGCAGAATGCGGTCGCAGCCAGAACAGAGGGTAATCGCAGGAAAAATTCAGACTGGCCCAGATATCCCCAATAGTGAAGGAACACAATGTACAGCGGCGGATGAGAGGTCGGAAGGGTTGCTTCGTAGGTCGTACGCAAGTCGGGCTGCAGTGACAACAAGTAATGCAGGGCTTCATCAGGGTTGAGAAAGAATGCATGCGCAAACCACAATCGAATGCCGAGGCCGAACAAAAGCAGCAGCAGCGGCCAGCGCTTCTGCACGTCTATCGGAAGCGACCTTGAGGAAACGAGCGCGGCGTTCTGAGTGCTGGATGCCATTGCGGAATTTCCATGATACGCGAGGGTTGAAGAATCAATCACAGCCCGTGACGCACTGTGAGATAGAATTCTTTGTTCTTCGCGGAACTTTGCCCCGCCGGGTGGGTGTCTGCACCGGCGAGTATATGGCGCAACAGAGAAGCAACTGAGGTTGGTACAACAGGAGCCGATGTTCAAGAAAATTCTGATTGCGAACCGCGGCGAGATCGCCGTACGCGTGATTCGAGCCTGCCATGACCTGGGTATTCCCGCGGTTGCCGTCTATTCCGAAGTGGATCGCGCCGCGCTGCATGTGCTCCGAGCGGACCAGGCTTACCCGATTGGGCGCGCGCTTGCAGCCGAATCATATTTGAATATTCCACGCATCCTCGAAGCGGCTGAACATGCCGGTGCCGATGCCATTCATCCTGGCTACGGATTCTTGTCTGAAAATCCGAGATTTGCGCGGGCTTGCCGGGAGGCCGACATTAAGTTCATCGGTCCGCCGCCGCAATCTATGGAACTGATGGGCTCGAAGACCCGCGCGCGCCAGCAGATGGAAAAAGCGGGAGTGCCGTTCGTGCCGGGAACTTCGCGCGGATTGGAATCATTGAGAGAGGCCGAGGACATTGCGGAGAAGCTCGGATATCCCGTGATGCTTAAAGCGGCAGCCGGAGGTGGAGGCAAGGGCATGCGGCTGGTCTCGACCCGCGCCGAACTTGCCGCCGCTCTGGACGGTGCGCGCAGCGAGGCCCAGCGCGCCTTTGGCGATGGAGAGGTGTACATCGAGAAAGCCATCATCAATCCCCGGCATATTGAAATGCAGGTACTGGCGGACGAGCACGGGAACACCGTCTACCTGGGTGAGCGTGATTGTTCAGTGCAACGGCGACACCAGAAAGTTGTTGAGGAATGCCCATCTCCCGCGGTGGATAACGAAATGCGTCAGAGCATGGGCGAGATCGCCGTCAGGGCCGCGCAGGCCGCCGGGTATACCAACGCCGGAACCATCGAGTTTCTCGCTGATCGCGATAGCAATTTTTATTTCCTGGAAATGAACACACGCCTGCAAGTGGAGCATCCGGTGACTGAGCAGGTCACAGGAATGGACCTGGTCCAACTGCAGATTCGGATTGCTGCCGGCGAAAAACTTCCCTTCCGCCAGCAGGACATTCAATTTCGCGGCCATGCGATCGAGTGCCGCATTTATGCAGAGGACCCGGATAACAACTACTTCCCCAGTCCCGGGAGGCTTACTAGTCTGACTGAACCTTCAGGGCCCGGCATCCGTGTGGACAGCGGTGTTTATGAAGGCTGGAACGTGCCTCTCGACTACGATCCTCTGTTGGCAAAACTGATTGGCTTTGGTGAGACCAGACAGCAGGCCATAGGCATATTGCGGCGCGCACTGGAGGAATACGTTGTCGGCGGAGTGAAAACGAATCTTGGGCTGTTCCGGCGAATTCTTTCGAACCCTGAGTTTCTGGCAGGTAACGCTGATACCGGGCTGCTGGCGCGCATGCCCGATTCACGGAATCCGGATAAAGACCAGATGGGAGTCGCCGCAATTGCAGCAGGAATTTTTCAAATAATTCAAGCGCGCGCCAGTAACACGGGCAGCGCCGACGATACTGCGCAGGCATCCTCGGCCTGGAAGAAAGTATCGCGCATGGAAGGATTGCAATAACGTGCGCTACTCGATTTCCATCGACGGCAGGGCCTATGCTGTGGAGATCAGCGAGGTTGAGGGCGGCTGGCGATGCCGTCTGAATGGGCGTGACCTTCCAGTTGATTTCGCGCAATTGAATGCGCGCGCAGCGTCAATCCTGCTAGACGGCAAATCCTACGAGGTCAGGTGCGAGACCAGCGGAACTATCTCGATTAACAATCGCCAGTACAACGTGTCGGTCGAGGATCCCCGCTCGTGGCAGGGACGCAGACGCCGTGAGTTGGATCAGGCCGGCCCGCAGCGGCTGAGTTCGTCCATGCCCGGAAAAGTAGTGCGCGTGCTTTCGCGGGAGGGCGACGCCATTGAAGCCGGACAAGGAATTATTGTGGTGGAGGCGATGAAGATGCAGAATGAGATCAAGTCCCCCAAAGCCGGAACGCTTCTAAAGCTGCTGGTTCGCGAGGGTGCGAACGTCAATGCCGGTGAAGTCTTGGCAATCGTTGAATAGGTTCTATTTCGAGGGGAAGGTGCCGGCGAGGACCTTCTCAGCGTAATAGTTTCGCACCTTCGCCTGATCGCGCATGACCTCGTAATACGCGGATTTAAGCAGTTGCTCGCGGCGGTCCTGTAACTGCGAACGTATTTCCTGCTCGACGCGTGGGTCGGAAAGGTCGCGCTGACCCGCGGGCTCCATCGCAATGAGCTTCACGATGCGGAACGCCCCTATCTGCCGTGTCGCCGGATTTTCCAGCGAGATTACCGGGGTATACTGACCGGCCTTCAGCTTCATCACGGCATCTCGTGTAGCCGGGTCGGTTTGCTTCAGCGACTGTTCAGGAATGATTCCCAGATCACCACCGTTGGCCGCCGTAGACGTGTCTTCGGAAAACGTCATTGCCAGCGATCCAAAATCGTCTCCGGCCTCCAGGCGGGTAAGCACGGTCTGCATCTTCTTGCGCGCTTCGGCTTCATTGTGCGCCTTGTTGCTGCTGGTACCGCCCTGCTGATCCGGAGCGGTCGTTACCAGAATGTGCGCAAGGTGATAGCGCGGCTCAATCAGGTTGAACTCCGCTTTATGTCCGTTGTAATAGTCGGTAATGTCCTGCGGCGTAATGTTGATTTTGGAAGTGACCTCCTTGTGCAGGACCTTATCCGCAGTCAGTGCGCGCCGGATGTCGCGCTTAAAACTGTCCAGCGAAAGTTTGCGCTCCTGCAGGCGCTGAGCGAATTCTTCGTTGCTGTACGGGGACTTAATCTCATTCAGCTTGCGGTCCACTTCGTCGTCAGTGGCCAGCAGCCCAAGCTTTTCGGCGCGATGGATGAGAATTTCGTTTTCGATGAGCTGGTGCAGAATACTGAGCCGTAAGCTGGTCGCCTGTTCGTCGCTGAGAGGTTGATTGGAGCCCGCGGTCTGGCTTTGGAAATACTTCTCGAGGTCGGCGCGGTAAATCTTTTGCCCGTCGACTGTGGCCACGACATCGTCCCCCGAAGGCTTCATGGTGCAAGCCGTGAAGGCGCCTGAAAAAAGCGAGAGAGCTAGAACAAACCACGCCCTGGATCTGCTGAGGTGCAAACTTCCTCCGATTTCAAATGAATCAGTGCTGCGCCGCGGCCGGACTCGCGGATGCAGCAGGTGTGGCAGTTGCGGGGGCCGCCGCTGCTGGCGGCCGCGGCGAAGAAACTCCCGCCCGCTGCAAGGCGCTGTCGAAAAGCTCGCGTATCTCCGCCACCGAACGCGCGCCATCCATCATCTGCCCGTTCACGAACATGGTTGGGGTGCCGGTGACACCGAGCGCATCGCCTTCTTTCACAGAAGCCGTGACCGCGTCACTCTTCTGCCCTTTGACGCAAGATTGCAGCTTGGCCGAGTCCAGTTTGAATTTGTCGCCTTCGCTCAGGGTAATTCGATCCAGCGCCGCAAACTGGTTTTCTTTGCTCCCCTCTTTGTTTACTGTCGCCTGGTTCGAGTGAATGTAATCGGCGAAGTCCCAGTAAGCATCGGGATTCTGTGCGGCAATACAATTCGCGTCCACCGCCGCGTGAATCGCCCAGGGGTGAATTTCTGAAAGTGGAAAATCTTTGTAAATAAACGCGACGCGGTCGCCATATTCCTTAAGCAATTGCGGGAACAGAGTTTGATGGACGCGGGAGCAAAACGGGCACTCAAAATCGTCGTAGTTGACCATCACAACTTTGGCGTTGGGATTTCCGCGCACCGGGCGCCCCTTCACGTCAATCTTCTTGATGACGTCTTCATAAGGATCCTTGCTCATATCGATCTTCGTCATCCGAATGAGCGTTTTCTGGTCCTTTGAAATCAGAAACTCATAATCCTGCTTCTTGCCTTCGCCGTTGAAGGTGACGGTGACGGCATCGTAATTCGGAAATTCGCTGGCGCGAGGCGCGGTAATGCTGACTTTCACTGCTGCCGGAACGTTGTAAGTGGCGCGCAGTTGGCGCTCAATGCGCTGAGAAAGCTCAGTCGGCGCAAGTTGAGCCGAACAGCCCAGACAGATCAGTAGGGAAAACAAGAACGTGCGTTGGCACGATGTCAAAAGAAACCGCCTGAACATTGGGAATCGCTTAAATTATCTCACACCGCCGAGCAGCAAGCGGCTGTGGCGCACATGCTGCAAACGCAGGTCAGGAGGCGTTTTTGCGGATCTGATCGAGCGGAAGCAGGGCATTCATGGAGCCGGAGCGGAAGCCGTCGAGATCGAGGGTCACAAACTTAAAGCCCAACGAATGAAAGATTCGGCTGAAGTCGGCGGCCATTTCCGGGGTTTGAGCTCGCGCCATCTCTTCCCGTGCGATTTCAATGCGGACAATCTCGCCGTGGTGACGTACGCGGCATTGGCTGAAGCCGAGCGCCCGCAGTGCGTCCTCACCCTGCTCGACTGCGCTGAGGGCTTGCGTAGTAACCGGACGGCCGTACTCAATGCGCGAGGACAGGCACGCAGAGGCTGGCTTGTCCCAGATGCGTAGTCCTGCCTCGCGGGCAAGTTCGCGAATCTCCTGTTTGGTGAGGCCGGCTTCGAGCAGCGGGGCTACAACGCCGTGTTGTGTGGCAGCAGCCTGGCCCGGACGAAAGTCCGACTTGTCATCGAGATTTACGCCGTAGGCGATAGTTTCGAAGTTACGACTCTTACCGAAGCTCTCCATTACCGAGAAAAGTTCGTCCTTGCAGTAGAAGCAACGGGCGCCGTCATTGCGCACGTAATCCGGGCGTTCAAACTCGCTGGTATTGACGATCTCAAGTGGAATGCATCGTTCTTTGGCGAAGGCGACGGCATCTGCCAACTGAAATCTGGCGAGGCTGGGTGAATCGGCAATTACCGCAAGCACGCGATCTCCCAAAGCCTGATAAGCGGCCCACGCCAGGAACGCCGAATCGGTGCCTCCTGAGTACGCCACCAGCAGCGTGCTGAAGGATGTCAGGCGTTCGTGCAGGGCAGCACGCTTGGCCGGAAGCTCGGTATCCAAAGCCATGAGTTCTAGTTTAAGACGAATTTGTATTTCAGGTTCGATTGCGGACGTGGCCCTCCTCAGAACAGCCTTTCACCCCGTCGCAGATTCCCGAATGCACCCACGTTGGCCAGGGAAAAGGTTAAGCGGAACTGGTTTTCGTTGCGAACCTGTGCCAGCGAAAAACGGCGATACTCAAGGTTTACGCCGCAGCAATCCCAGTTGTAGGCAAGTTGGGCTGACCCGTACTGCACCTGATCGAGTTGCGCATCCAAACCGAGATCGAAGGCCCCGCTAAAGCCGCGCCTGTTCGGGCTGCCGTATCCGAACACAGCCCGGTACTGATTAAAAGTCAAATCCTGTGGAGCCTGCCCGGTTGTACTCGAAATTGCTCCGGGGGCATGCAGGAAAGCATTGCCCGCACCCAGAGTGAACAGGCCGATATGGTGGTTAAAGAGGACGGTGCTGGTATTGACTCGCCCGAATTGGAAGTCGTAGTCCACGTCCCATTCCAGATCGCTGCGCGGTCCCGTCGAAACCCGCAGCTCCGAAACCAGTGGGGACAGATGCCGAGGCTCGGTCAAGAAGGCGATTCCGGTAAGGTCAACGGTGCTGGTGAAAACATTGCGCCTGCCGGAGACGAGCGCGCCCCCAAATGTCGGATCCAGAAAATACTTCTGTACCAACTCCCAGGTCACGACTTCACGGGTACTGGGCTGCTTGGGGCAGGGTTGCTCTGGCGTTCGCGAAGTCCGCTCCCATGGAATACGTACCGGCGGTGGCGCCGCGCCCACCAGCAGCGCCGGCATGCCCTCGGGGCCACAGGTTTCGGGCTCAGCCGAAGTTCGCTTCGCGTAAAACCGGTTCACGATCGCGTACTCCACCTCGTTGGTGTCGGAAAGAATGTCGCGCTCATCGAAGCGCAATATGTGCGGGAAGTTCTCTACCCCGGTAACGTAGTCATAAATGATTCTCGGCTCGATGACGTGCTTCCACTTGCGACCGAGGAACTCGCGATCGAATATGCGGTCAATCGCCGGCGGGCGAAGCTCCACCGATCCCTCCAGTGATTTCCGATTCAGCTCCTTCGAAATCGCCGTCCCGACATCGGTGAAGGCGAGGCCGGCCGAAGGAACAAGTTGCTGGGTATAGATCGTGTCGCGCAGCGAGAGCTCGGGCCGCAGGCTCCAACCTTTGAACAGCAGTGGAAGCGAAGCCGCAGGATTCAGATCGAACCGGCCGAGCAGCGGCGCGGTGCTGAAGTTCGGTTCACTGCGGGAAAGTCCTTCGGCAGAAGCATCAAGGGTGCCATGGAAAGGCAGACTGCCGAGTTGGCGGTCAGGCGCCAACAGCTCAAACCCCGGCGCATGCAGAATTGTAACGACGTCGCCGGGAGTTGTGCTCTGGAAGTCCTGATAACGGCGGGTGGTGGCGTTCAGGAACAAATTACCAGTTGTGGATGACAGGAAAGCTTCCGATTTGACCTCCGAGTTTACGGCTTGAGTAAACACGTCGCTGAAGGCTAGGCGAAACACGTACGAGGTCAGGTAATCAATATTCGCGACCCCGCGAAAGTTGCGGGCAAACTGGTCTTCAGAGTTGAGATGGGCCTCGGTTCCGCCTTGCTTCACCCCGTTTACTCCGCGATCAAGAACGCTGAACAAAGTCAGGTCCACGAAAGAACTTTCTGTCGGACGCGCGCGAAATTCAGCATCCGGCGCCCATCCGCGCTTCGAGAAATACTCCGTACCCGCGTGCAGATCCATGCTGCGGTTGATGGCCCAGAAGAAGGACTCGCCAAACGTGAAGCCGCGGGTCGACGAGCGCCCTATGTTTGGAATGAGAAATCCGGATGATCTCGGTTCTTTCTGTACGGGATGAGTTGCGAACGGCAGGTACAGGACCGGTATGCCTTCGATCCGGAAGTTAGTGGAGTAAATTGTTGCGTTGCCGCCTACCTCGACGTTCACCTTGTGCGAGTAGAACTGCCATTTCGGACGCGGCAGCTCGCAGGTTGTCACTGCGCCGTCGATCACGATGTAGTGATCGGGACCGGCCTTTTCAACGACCCTGCCAGTGAAAAAGAAAGGATTTGCGCCGGTCAGGATCCTATTATTCTTGTGCACCTTCAGGCCGATGCTGCCGGTCACGTGCTCGAACCTGCCAGTTTCTTTCTCAATGTTGTAAGTTCCACGGGTTGCTTCAATGTGCTCATCGTTGGGACCGCCTTCGAGCACCAGATGGCCTTCGGCAAACACCTCTCCATTGTCAGAGTTGTAGGTGGCCTCATCTCCAGAGATGGTGTAAACACCATAGTCAATTTTTACGTTGCCACTGAGTTTATAAACCGCGCCGTCTTTCTCCTGATGCTCGGCGCGTATAGTGACGGGCACGGTAGGCTGATTTGTGTGCGGCGCCGGAGGCGATTTTGCAGACCGTTTCGCCGGCAGCAACTGGCTGGTAACTAAGCGCGGGGCGAGTAACAGATGACAAACCACCACTGCCGTGATAAGCAATCGAATGCGGGTTGTCATCGGATGCCGCAGTGTCCACGCTGAGACAGTAACAGTCCAAAGCAGGAACTGGCGTGAAGGTAGCACGATTGCGCGACCGGAGGCAAAAACCTGTAGCGTAAAGACTTCGCCGTAATGAATCCGCCCGAAACCCAATCCGATTGCAGCTCCGAAACGCAGTATTTTGATCCCGAGCAACCTGACAGCAGCGAACAGGAGTTCGCCGTAAGCCTGGAGGAGAAAATCTCTGCCCCTCGATTCGTGGTGGAGCCTGCTGACCAGCCGGTCGCCCACGTTGGGGTTGCCATCGCGGAAACCAAGCTCCAGCTACCAGAGGTAGATGCTGCAATCGTGCCCTCGGAGAATGCCGCTGCCGAAAGCGGCACCGTCATTAGTACCTCCGCAGATTCCGCGGTAGAAATCGCTCTCAGCACGGCTGAGCAGGGTGTGAATGAGAAAGCCGCTTCCGAGGAGACCGGCGAGACCGATTGGCGCGACCTGGTCAGCGCCAAGGTGAACAGCTACAAATCGCGGCGTCCGCGCACGGAGCGTTATCCTTCGCTGCAATTGAAGTTCGACGCCGATCACCGGCGGCAAAGGCCAGAAGGGCACGACTTCAGTCTTGCATCGTCCTACGCGGAACCTGAGCAGCCACAACATTCTGAAATGCCGTCCGCGGCGCGCAATTCAGGGCCTCCGGTCATGTTCGAGGCCACCGCCCGTATACTTGAGTTTCCACGGTCATCGGCTTCTTTCGCTACCAGTGATGAGCTGGCCGAACCAGTCATGGATCGTCCGCGCATCGTTGAGGCCCCGGAACTGCTGCCGCCGCCCCCGGCGCTGGGGGGAATTCTGATTGAAGCCGCGGGCGAACCGGAACCCGAGCGTCGCGCCGGATTTGATATGCCGCTTCAGTCTGCGCCGCCAGAGCGCCGTGCGCTCGCGGGTGCATTCGACGGACTTGTCGTCGGCGCCGCGGTGGCGATCTTCGGATACATCGCGCTTCGCATCATCGGTTCAACTCTGCCATGGCGGGCACAGCTAGAGATCGTCGCCGGATTAATTGCCGTATTCTGGCCGGCATATCAGTACGCGTTTCTTGTCTTTTGCGGGAAGACCCCGGGATTAAGGATCGCGGGATTGCGCCTGCAAAGGTTCGACGGTGGCCCAGTCGCGCGAGGTCTGCGGCGATGGCGCGTGATTGCTTCACTGCTTTCAGCCGGTTCTCTCGGCCTGGGATACTTATGGTGCTTCCTCGACGAAGATCAGCTCTCCTGGCACGACCGTATTACGCGGACGCATCTGGCTCCGGATCCGCCGGTTTCCGCACAACATCAACCAACTCGCGAATAAAGATATGGCAGCAAATATGCCGCGCTTTCGTGATTCTTTGCCGCTAAGAATCGGAGTAGGAATAATTGCGTTTTGGTTAACGGGCATATTGCTTTTTCTAGGAGCTAATTTCTTCTTTGGCTATGACCCGGACGCTGGCCCTACGTTTATTTGGTTCATTCTTTGGATGTTCGCGGCTTTCTGCTGCATAATCATCGGCATCGGACAAACAATCGTTCGCCGACGGACGCGGCGGGGCATTTAGTCTTGATTCCTTCAGTGTTTGTTAACATCGTGATGTGAGCGTTTCTTCCCCCGTCCGCGTACGCTTTGCGCCTTCTCCTACTGGACACCTTCACGTTGGCAACGCGCGCACCGCTCTGTTCAACTGGCTGTTCGCACGGAAAACTGGCGGGGCAATGGTGCTGCGCATTGAGGACACCGATCTCGAGCGCAGCGAAGCGCGCTTCGAAGGCCAACTGATCGAAGATCTAAAGTGGCTTGGGCTCGACTGGGACGAAGGCCCGGACGTCGGCGGCGGGTTTGGGCCGTATCGTCAGTCGGACCGGCTGGATATTTATCGCGAGCACGCAGAACGGCTGCTGAGCGAGCACAAGGCCTATCTCTGTTTTTGCACGGAAGAAGAGCTTCAGCGCGACCGGGAGCGGGCCGCCGCCGAACACCGGCAGCCGATCTACTCCGGCAAATGCCGCGCTATCGATCCTGCCGAAGCACAGCGGCGGCGTTCATCCAGCGAACCTTGCGCCATTCGCCTGCGCATTCCCGAACATCCCATTCGCTTTCACGATATTGTGCACGGCGCGGTCGAGTTCTCGAACGAAGTCGTTAGCGATCCCATTATTCTGCGCTCGTCGGGAATGCCGGTTTACAACTACGTTGTCGTGATTGACGACGCGCTGATGAAGATCACGCACGTGATTCGCGGCGACGATCATCTGTCGAACACGCCAAAGCAGGTCGCGTTGTATGAAGCTTTGGGATGGCCGGTGCCCGAGTTCGCGCATCTTTCTACGATCTTAGGCGAGGACCGGGAGCGGCTGTCGAAGCGCCACGGAGCAACTTCCATTGCCAACTTTCGTGATATGGGAGTGCTGCCCGAGGCTCTGGAGAATTACCTGGCGCTGCTGGGATGGGCGCCGTCGGGCGGAACGCGAGAGATTTTTTCGCGAGAAGAACTGGTCAAGGAATTTTCTTTGGAACGGGTCACGCCGTCGCCCGCGGTCTTCGACATGGAGAAACTGTACTGGCTGAACCGGCACTACATCAAAGAAGCGCCACCGGAACGGATTGAGCGACTAGCCGCCCCGTTTTTCATGAGTTCAATCGGCGAGCTACCCGTGCCACACGATGCGACCGCAAGTTCCTCTGAAGCTTCGGATGTCACCGAATGGTTTGCGAAAGTGACACAACTGCTTGCCCCTGCCGTCGATCGACTGGACCAGTTGGCGGAAAGAGCGGCCCTCATCTTCAACTACGACGCGAATGCGGCGCTCGCTTCTCCAGACAACGCCGAAGTGCTCGCGCTGCCGAATACCGACGCGGTGCTGACCCGGTTTGCATACAAGATTCTCGAAGATGAGTCGGCGCGAGAGGCGAGGCTCACTGCCGAGCAATTCAAAAAGATCGTGAATGAGGTAAAGGCAGAGACCGGAACCAAAGGCAAGGAGTTGTTTCACCCTATCCGCATCGTGATCACGGGATCACACTCTGGTCCGGAGTTTGACAAGCTCATCCCGATTCTGGAAGAGGGCAGCCGGTTGTCCCTGCCCAGACATGTGCCCAGTGTGCGAGAAAGGGTGGAGGCATTCGCAAAGGCGCGGGGGAAGTAACTTGCCTTGATTCGTTTGCGGCCTTTGCGTTCGTAGCCGAAGCAGCAAGATTGAAAATTCCTGGATCTAACTTACACGCGCTTGGCTTTCGACGGTTTTCCATCCGAATTCAGGCTGCCTTCGGCGGTAATTCGCGACGCCTTGCAAACCTCTTTTGCCACTTTCAATGCGGTATCGCGTAGAGCCGCTCCGTCGGCAATAATCGAGCTGGCAGCAAGGGTGAATTGAAGCGCGTCTTCTTGCCGATCGAAATACAGCACAACCTGACTAGCTGCCATGGTGGGAGTACCTCCGAGAATTCGTTTCCGACATCATAGGTCGAATCTGCATTCAGAACGTGTACTGTTTAGGTGCCTGCAACATACCTTGGTAACTCGGAAGTTCCTCCTTGGAAATCTAGGTGTTTAGCCCTATATACAGAATGCGCGGTAGAGCCATTTCTCTGTCGCACGTGTAGAAAAGTTGTTGGTTCTTTCGTGCCCTGAATCCTGCCGTCCGGCTTCCGTTCGCTGGATCTTCGGGAGGTTAAACCCCAGGCGAGATTTGCACATCCAAAGCTCCACAGGAAGGAGTGCATTCAATGAAACGCTGGTCACTTTTGATCGCTGCAATAATGTCTTGCGCTGCACTCGCCTGTGCGCAGGACGGCCCGCCGCCGGATCGATTCTTCTCCTCCGATCTGATCGCGTGGTCGGGGATGCAGCAGCCGAAAGCGCCAGAGCAGCCGGGCCAGCAAACCGCTCCCACTCCTTCGGCGCAGGTTCCGTCAAGCACGGCAACCCAGCAGCAACCGCAAAGCAACGCCACCTCAACCGATTCTCCAAACACCGATTCTCAAAATCAGGCGCCGACAGCCTCGTCATTTACCGGAACCATCAGCAAGGAAGCCGACGGATTCGTGCTCAAGGTATCCGAAACAACCAGCTACAAACTCGACGCCCAGCGCCAGGTTGAACAGTACGAAGGCCAGCGGGTGCGCGTGACCGGTGCCCTTGAAGCCGGTGTTAATGTCATTCACGTTGATAGAATCGAGCCCATGTCATAGCTCTTTTTAAACGGGCATTTTCGCTGCCTGAGCAGTTTGTTTTTTGCAGGATGCGGGCGTATATTAAGTAACTGGAACTGTTGTGTAGTACCAGGATTTGGCGGAACACACCAGTGGGCGCAAGCCCACTTTTTACTTGCACACAGGTTTCAAAACACAAAAGCTGTGTAAGTCCTTGCTTTTATGGCGGTTGATCTCGATCAAGTGCGGGCGATTGTCGAACGCGTGGCGTCCTCGCAAGGGCTCGAGGTGGTGGAAGTCGAGTTGCGTGGCGGCGGCAAAGCCCGCATGCTCCGAGTTTTTATTGATAAGCCGAACGGGGTCACGCACGAGGATTGCGCGAATGTGAGCCGGGAAGTCGGAACGATTCTCGATGTTGAAGACGCAATGCCCGGTGGGCCGTACACTCTGGAAGTTTCATCGCCAGGGCTGGATCGCAAGTTGTCGCGTGCGGCAGATTTCGAGCGCTTTCAAGGCAGCCGGGTGAAGCTGACGACACGGGATCCGGTGGACGGCAATCGGCACTTTGAAGGCAGGCTGGAACACTTTGAGTCGGGGCGCTTGACTTTGGACTTAGCGGAAGCGCGAAAGAAGTTCCGGCCCAAAGAGTCGGCTGAACAGAAGCTGGAAATTGATTTGGCCAACATAGAAAAGGCCAATCTGGTGCCGGAAATCTAAAAGTTGCCAGTTGCCAGTTTCTGATCCGACCCGACTGGCGAGAACTGACAGCTGACCACTAGCAACTGATAACTGGTTTTCTTATGGCTAGCGAGCTTTACAACACGATTGATGCTCTCAGCAGAGAGAAGGGGATTGATCCGCAGGTAGTGGTCAGCGCGGTGGAAGACGCCATCGTTGTGGCCACGCGGAAGTATTACAAGACCCAGGAAAACCTGCGCGCGCAGCTCGACAAAGATACCGGCAAAATTCGCGCGTTCGCAGTCAAAACGATTGTCGAAGCGCCGGAGCAGGTAGAGGATCCTACGCTTCAGGTCACGCTTGAGGACGCGCTCAAGTCCGATCCCGCGGCGCAGGTCGGCGGAGAGTTGCAGATTCCCAAAGTGACTGAAGGAATCCTGGGACGCATCGCCGCTCAGCTTGCCAAGCAGGTCATTTTTCAAAAAGTCCGCGAGGCCGAGCGCGACACGGTTTACAACGAGTACATCACTCGCGTGGGTGAGATCGTGAACGCCACGGTGAAGCGAATCGAAGGCCCGGATGTGATTTTCGATATCGGCAAAGCCGAAGCGCGGGCTCCACGTAAAGAGCAGTCGCGCCTGGAGTCTTTCGCCATCGGCGAGCGCGTGCGCGTGGTGATTGCGCGTGTGGAGAAAGCTTCCAAGGGCCCGGCAGTCGTGGTTTCGCGCGCCGCTCCGGAACTGGTACAGCATCTTTTCCAGACTGAAGTTCCGGAAATTTACGACGGCACTGTCGTGATTCGCGCTATCGCGCGCGAAGCCGGTGAGCGCACAAAGATTGCCGTGATGTCCAAGGACAAAGAAGTGGACGCGGTCGGCGCCTGCGTTGGCATGAAGGGCATGCGCGTGCAATCCATCATCCGCGAGCTGCGCGGTGAAAAGATTGACATCATCGAGTATCACGAAGATGCGGTCACATTTGCTGAGAAGGCGTTGCAGCCGGCCAAAGTGAGCCGCGTCACGATTCTCGATTCCGGCGACAAGCACCTTGAGGTTGTTGTGGACGACAGTCAGCTTTCACTCGCCATCGGAAAGAAGGGCCAGAACGTCCGGCTCGCGGCGAAGCTACTCGGATGGAAAATCGACATCAAGAGCGAAGAAGAGAAGCGGCAGGAAGTTGAGGCTCAGATGGCCGAACTCACCAGTGCGAGTGCGACTCCGCTGGAGAGTGTTGAAGGTTTGGGCGAGGGCCTGATTGAGAAACTCAAGGCTGCGGGCATCTCGACTGTCGAGTCGCTCGCTGATATGACGCCGGAGCAGCTTGAGGCTATCGAAGGAATCGGCCCCAAGACGGTGGAAAAAATCAGCCTAGCAGTCAATAATTACTTTGCTGCACTTGAAGGCGGCGAAGCCGTGGCTCTGCCCGAGAATGAAGGCGAACCTTCGGCAGAGAGCGAGCCCGCTCCGGCAGAAGAAGCCGCGGCCCCCGAGAGCGATGCGGCCGATACCACCGAGGAAGCGCAGCCGGAAGCCGAAGCGCAGCCATCGGGTTCGCAAGACGCGGTTGAAGCAGCAGAAGAGCCCAAGGAATAGGCTCTAAGCCGTGAGCAGTCGGTTTTTACTGGTAACTGACGACTGCCCTCTGGCAACTGATTTCAAGAGGCTGATATGAAGACTTAGAGGGACAGTTCGGAGGAACAAAGAGGCGGATGAGTAAGATTCGAATTAACGATCTGGCCAGAGAGCTGGAAGTCAAGAGCAAAGCGATTCTCGATTCGCTGCCGCACGTCGGCGTGACCGAGAAGAAGACGCATTCTAGTTCCCTGGAAGACCACGAAGCCGATAAGGTCCGTACCTATCTTCGTGGCACCGGCGAGAGTCCCACTTCTTCAAAGGGCTCCCGTTCTGTTCAGCCCGCTCCTGACGAAATCAAGACCAAGATTGATCTGTCGCACATCTCCAAGCCGGGAGACGTGCTGAAGGCGATTATTGGCAAGCAGCAAACCGCCGCTGCTCCAGCTCCGCCGTCACGTCCCGCGCCGCCTCCCACAGAGACGAAACCAGCGCCGGCAGTAACCCGTCCGGCAGCACCCGCGCCGCCGCCAAACACTTCCGTAGCACCTCCGCCTCCGCGGACGATTGTTCCACCGGCTCCGAAGCCGGCTGCACCGCCTCCTATGCCCGCATCAACCGTTGCGCCTCTACCTGCGCCGCCCGTCGCGCAGTCTCCTGCTGCTCCCGTTGCGCAAGCGAGTGCGCCTCAGGCATCTGCTCCTCAAGTAACCGCGCCGAAACCGCCAGCTGCCGCTTCTGCAGCGCCGCCGGTTCGCCAGCCTCAGCCGCCCGGACCGCGAATGATTGTGCCGCAGACGGGCCCGCGCCCGGTGTACAAGGCGCCGGTGCCTATGCCGCCGCGCCCCGGTCAGCCGATTGCTCCTCGGCCCGGGCAGCCGATCGCCAGCCGTCCCGCTCCCGGGCGTCCGGTTCCCGGCCAGCCTATCTTTCAGCGTCCGCGGCCCGGTGCCGGCGGACCTCCCGGATCGCGTCCGCCATTGCGTCCCGGCGAACGCCGGCCGATGCATCCGACGCGTACCGGCTCAGCTGGGCCGCGACCAATTGGCGTCGGCCCCGGATTGCCGCCGCCGGGACCAACGCGTCCCGGAAGCCGTCCCGGTGGTCCATCGCGCAGGCCCGGTCAGCGCTACGTTCCGCGCGGGGTAAAAGAAGGCCCGATGAAGGGCTTCGTGCCGCCGCCGCGGCTCTCGCTTTCGAATGAGCCACTGCCGATCACGCGCAACATCACCATAACGGAAGGCATCAGCGTTAAAGACCTCGCGGAAAAGCTTGAGATCCGCGCGAAAGATCTCATCGCCCGCCTGCTATCGCGCGGCGTATTTGCGACTATCAATCAATCGCTCGACGCGGAACTTGCCAGTGACATGGCCCGCTTCTTCGGCGCTGAAACCAGCGTCATTAGCTTCGAGGAGCAGACGGCGAAAGAAGTTGCCGAGACTGCGGCCAAGGAAGAAGGTGCCGCGGCTGAGGGTTTACCGCGCCCGCCTGTGGTCACCATCATGGGCCACGTAGACCACGGCAAAACCACTCTGCTGGATTCCATTCGGTCCACCAGCGTTGCCGAAGGCGAGGCCGGCGGAATCACGCAACATATTGGAGCCTACAAAGTCACGATCACTGACACGAACTCACCTGCTTATGGCCGGCAGATCGTGTTCCTCGATACGCCCGGCCACGAGGCATTTACCCGCATGCGTTCTCGCGGCGCCAAAGCCACGGACATTGTCGTGCTGGTGGTCGCTGCCGACGATGGCGTGATGCCCCAGACCATCGAAGCCATTGATCACGCCCACGCGGCAGAAGTTCCGATCATCGTTGCAGTCAACAAGATTGACAAGCCCGGCGCTCTCCCTGATCGCGTAAAGAAGCAGCTCGCCGACCGCGGGCTGGTTCCCGAAGATTGGGGCGGCAAGACGGTTTTCGTGGATGTTTCCGCCAAGCAGAAGACCAACCTCAATTTGCTGATGGAAATGATTTGCCTCACCGCCGACTTGCAGGAGCTCAAGGCAACCGCCGATCGTCCTGCTGCCGGCGTTGTGCTCGAAGCCAAGCTCGATCGCGGACGCGGTCCAGTGGCCACAGTGCTCGTGCAGAACGGCACATTGCGCAACAGCGACAATTTCGTTGTCGGTAATGTGTACGGAAAAGTTCGCGCCATGTTCGACGACCGCGGCAACCAATTGCAGGAAGCGCCGCCATCCACGCCGGTCGAAATTCTCGGCATGGAAGGTCTGCCGCAAGCTGGCGATCAGTTCCTCGTCGTCGCTGATCGCGACAAAGCCCGAGGCATCTCCGATTACCGCGAGCAAAAGGCCCGCGAAGCAACGCTGGCCAAGAGCTCGCGCGTGTCGCTCGAAGGCCTCGCCGAGCAACTGAAGACCGCCGGCATGAAGGAATTGAACATCATTCTCAAGGGCGACGTTCAGGGTTCGATCGAAGTGCTCAGCGATCTGCTGGCCAAAATGTCGAACGATCAGGTGCGGCTGAAAGTGCTGCGCTCGGGCGTTGGCGCAATCACTGAAAGCGACGTACTTCTCGCATCGGCGTCGAACGCGATCATCATCGGCTTCAACGTGCGACCTGAGCGTAAGGCGCAGGAACTCGCCGAGCAGGAAAAAGTTGATATCCGCCTGCACTCGATCATTTACGAACTGCAGGACGAGATCAAGCGTGCCATGACCGGCTTGCTCGAACCCACGATCAAAGAGACGTATCAGGGCCGGGCCACAGTGCAGGAAACCTTCCGCATCCCGAAAGTCGGCACTATCGCCGGTTGCCGCGTGTCGGATGGCCTCATCAAGCGCGACTCCGAAGTCCGGCTGCTGCGCGACAACGTCGTCGTCTTCAAGGGCAAGATCGGTTCGCTGCGCCGCTTCAAAGACGATGCCAGCCAGGTAACCAACGGCATGGAGTGCGGCATCTCCATCGCCAATTACGGCGACATCAAGGTCGGCGACGTGATCGAAGCGTTCGTGACTGAAAGAGTCGCCGCCGAAGTAATGGCCTAAAATCAGTGGTCAGTGATCAGTGGCTAGTTGCCAGTAAAAGACTTTCTGACCACTGACAACTGGCCACTGACCACCGCATGGTTGCCCTTCTCACCCTCGAACTCCGCATCGAGCATGCCCAATCCCTCAAAGACAAACGCCAGGTGGTGCGCAGCATGAAAGACAAACTGCGCGCGCACTTCAACATAGCGACTGCCGAACTGAATCCTTCAAATCTCTGGAATAGCGCAACCATCGGCGTGGTCAGCGTCTCCGACTCTCGCGATTATCTTGACGGTCTTATGAAGAACGTCGAGCGGAATGCGTTGCGCATTGCGAACAATGCTGGGGCTGAGGTGATCGATTCCTGGGTGGAGTTCTTGTAAGTCTCGCCGAAGCCGCTACCTCGCCGCTTTCGCCCCGTCTGCCTGCTCGTGCGCGTGGTAGCTAGAACGCACCAGCGGGCCGGACTCCACGTGCCGGAAGCCGAGGCGCAGGGCTTCTTCTTTCAGATAAGAAAATTCTTCGGGCGTGTAAAAGCGTGCGATAGGAAGATGATCGCGAGAAGGGCGAAGGTACTGCCCAACCGTGAGGATATCGACTTTTCGTTCTGCTAGATCGCGGAACACGTCCACCAGTTCCGTCATGGTTTCGCCGAGTCCGACCATCAATCCGGATTTCGTGACCATGCCCGGTGAAAACTTCTTGGCATTTTCCAGCAGCCGCAATGTCCGCTCATAGCGTGCGCCCGAACGTACAGCGCGATAAAGCCTCGGGACGGATTCAGTGTTGTGATTCAGGACGTCCGGCTGCGCATCCAGCACTATTTGCAGAGCGTCGTCGAGTCCCTGGAAATCCGGAATAAGAACTTCTATCCGGCAATCCGGCGCAACCCGGCGCACCTCGCGAATCGTCTCGGCGAAAATGCGTGCGCCGCCAAGATTGTCATCGTCGCGGTTCACGCTGGTGATGACCGCGTGCTTCAACCCTAAAGTTGCCACGGCTTCCGCTACCCGGCGAGGCTCGTCCAGATCCAGGGGCAGCGGACGCCCCTTGGGCACGGCACAAAAGCCACAGCGCCGGGTGCAGATGTCGCCCAGCAGCATGAACGTCGCAGTGCGATGGTTCCAGCACTCCCCGATGTTCGGACATTGGGCCGATTCGCACACCGTGTGCAGCCCCAGTCCACGCGCCAGCTTTTTAAGCTGATGAAAATTCTCGCCCACAGGCGCCTTGGCCCTTAGCCATGAAGGCTTTGGCTGCCTGACCTGCGGCCCTAGCTCAATCTGAACCAGCTGTTGTGGGCTGCCCATTTGTGTCCTTTATTTTACAGGCTGGACGCAGCTGAGGCGAACCGGGCGCGGTATTATATATGTCTGTGGCGCCTGAGTTTCGACGCCTCCCCTCAGTGACCGCCACTTGATTTGACTATGACTCTTACCGTTCGTGGCGTCGCCTGGTCAGCTTTCGGTGTTGCCGTTGCCTTGCTCATCGGCTGCAGCGTCTTTGTTTTTCGCGCTGCCAACCAGCTATCTTCGAGCGAAGCCGCGGTCGGACATACCCGCGAAGTCGAAACTCTTCTTGAAGACATCGCCGGAGAGGTTTTTAGGGCCAGCAACGCCGCCCAGAACTTTGTCCTGACTGGAGACAAGGAACTGCTCGCGGGGTACGATACCGCCGTTACCCGTATCCCGCTTGATTTGGAGAAGCTGCGACTTCTGACCTCCGGCAATCCGCAACTCGACTCTCTGCAGGCCGACATTCAAAGCGAACTCAGCTTGATTGCAGGCTTCATTCAATCGCATAGAAAGGGGACCTCGAGCATCGACGCAGATGCGCAAATGGCGCGGACTACCGCCGAAATTCAGGACCATATTGAAGCCCAGCTACAGAAAATCAGGGAGGAACAGAGTCAGTTATTGATCACGCGCCAGGCGGCCTCGCGCGAAAATTACCGGCACACCCTGATCATGATCGCCGTCTCCCTGCTCATTGCTCTGGCCCTGCTCGCGGCGCAGATGTTCCTGCTCAATTACTCCTACTCGCAGTATCGCCAGACCGAATACGTGGCGCGCCAGAGCCGGGAAATCGTTAACGCCTTCTTTTCCTCCTCTACCGTCGGTTTCGGGATTCTGGATTGGCAGCTCCGCTACACTCGCGTCAACGACGTGCTTCCACGCATGGCGGCGCTGGAACCCGAAGACCTGCTGGGCAAGTCGGTAACGGAGGTGTTCGGGCTGCGAGGCAGTCGCACGGAGACGGTGTTGCGCGACGTTTTGCGCACCGGTTCCCCATTACTTGACCGCGAGATATCCGCCGAACTGCCTCGAAAGCCCGGTCAGTTGCGGCATTGGCTGGTCAATTACTTTCCTATTCCTGGGGAAGGCGGCGGTTTCACTCAGGTAGGAGTCATTGCCGTGGACGTCACCGCACGGCGCAACGCTGAAGAGGCCTTGCGTAAGCTCAGTGGACGGCTGCTCGGCATTCAAGACCAGGAGCGGCGTCGGATTGCGCGCGAGTTGCACGACAGCCTGGGCCAATATCTTGCAGGATTAAAAATCGCAATTGACCTGCTTAGTAACTCGCCTTCATCAGAAAAGAATAAGGAGTTGCTGGCCGAGTGTCGCGACATTCTCGAGAAATCCATCACCGAAACTCGGACGCTATCGCACCTGCTGCATCCCCCGCTGCTCGACGAAGCAGGTTTTTCGTCCGCGGCCAGCTGGTTCGTAAGCGGCTTTTCCCAGCGCAGCGGTATTCCAGTGTCTCTCGACTTGCCTCCGGATATGCCCCGGCTGTCCGAGGCAGTTGAAATTGCTTTGTTCCGTGTTCTCCAGGAGAGCCTTACCAATGTCCACCGCCACTCCCAGGCTGCGTCTGCAGAAATCAAAGTGGAGAGCGACGCTGAGCAGATCACCATTGAAGTTATGGATCACGGCCACGGGATGCCGGATCGGGTTTTACAGCAACTGAACGGAGACGGCATTCAACTTGGGGTGGGATTGGCCGGAATGCGCGAGCGGGTGCACGAACTCGGCGGTAACTTTGAAGTTAAGTCGGACCAAAGCGGCACCGTAATCCGTGCCAGTGTCCCACTGGGGGGCCGCGAACAATCTCCAACTGAACAGGCCGAAGCGGAAGCCGCCGGTTAGTCGCTCGTTAAAAATGGGAGTAGCCCGCTTCAAAACGGAGCTTACCCCCATTTTGTTCTGTGCTTATCGCCTGCCGGCTAGCTGGCTTTGCGTTTCAGGCGCTCACGCTCCAGTTCAGTCTCCTGATCGTAGGAGCTGCCCCATTCATCTACCTGCTTTTGCGCCTCTTCCTTATGAATTCCGTACCGCTCCTGGATTCGGCCGATTAACTGGTCCTTCTGGCCGCCGATCACGTCGAGATCGTCATCGGTGAGTTTGCCCCAGCGCGTCTTGGCTGCACCCTTCATCTGCATCCATTTACCCTTCATCTGGTCCCAGTTCATGTGTCCTCCTCTGGTCGTTCTTCCATAACCAGCCTATCGGGCGGCGCGGGACAGCAGCAATACCGTGAAAACCCCATTTTCAGAGCAGGAAAAATAAGCAGAGAAGATACAACCGCAGAGCCGAGAAGACAGAAAAAATGTGGAGACACGGGCGCCCTCGCCCGTGCAAGTAAGAGCTAACTTTCCAAATATGAATCCACCCACTCTTTCACGCGCCAGCGGCGGTCATCTCTGGCATCAAAGCGAACTCCGAAGGTCTTGCTCGCCGGTTTTTGCCAGATGATTGTTCCGCGAATCCAGACGCGCGGCAGCGTGAGAAGGGCAAATGAGATTTCCACCGGCTGCCCGTGGCTGACCGTTTGCTCGCTCTTCAGCGACATGCCGCCGCTGCTGAGTTCCACGCTGCTGGCAACAAACCGGTTCTGTCCCGCGACTACGGAAACTTCTGTGATCACCGGAATCCGCACGTATCTCCGGAACTCATGCAGCACCAGCATCTGCGTGGCCTTGACCAGCTTGAGTGCCGCAGGCCGCTCCAGCGGTTCCTGAAAAACCGCGTTCAATCCATATCTTGACAGCTTCAGGGCATCGCGCGCGCTGCCCCCCAGGCCATAAATGATCATCCGGCTGTTTGATCGCGATCCCCGGGCTGATTCCAGCACATTTTCTGCCTCGGACCCCACCCGGATTACACAGGCCTCAAATTTTTCCTTCGCCAGGCGCTTGGCATTCTCGCTGGCCATGGTCACCACTTCGATTCCGAACTGGCGAAAACATTCTGAAAGCATGTTGCGCGAGGATTCCTGCAGATCTACGAGCGCCGCTCGGGCTGAAAACTTTTTCGAGGAGGATAAGGCTGTCAGGGAGTTTCCCAAGGGTAATCTCCGTCTTTCATATGTGCCCGTCCCCATCTCGCCGGTTCTGTGACGCGGTGGGAATCGTTGAAACCCCATTCTGGCGCGGGAATCAGGCCACCGCAATTGCGAATAAGGACAATGCGGGGTACGTAGGTGTTATTACCCCTGATGACCGGAAATCTGGACCGAAGTAACAGCGCGCGGCGGGCAGTGTTTTCGCCGCCTCTTTTCAGTCATTTAGAAGCCACGGTATCGCGACACGCTATCTCTGCTGCTGACGGGAATTGCTGCGCCGGCTGGCGAAAGTCCGGATGGCGACAAAGATTGCCAGGCAAATGCAGAAATCCACAACCACTCCGAAATCGTACCTGCGGACATGTCTCGCAGCCGGAGGCAGGTAGGGCATGATGAGGAAGTACACGATATTCCCCGCCAGCACGGCGACGAGCGATTGAGCGAAATTCATCCTAGCTGGTTTTGACACCGGAGAACCTTGAAACGGCAACTAGCATTTAGCGGTTAGCCTTTTAGCTCGGAGTGTCCGGCGATCCGCAGCCAAATGCTAAGTGCCAAATGCTAGATGCTGCTTTTGCTAACATTCTTTCTGATGCTCGAACCGTCCACCCCTGTTCAGTATGTGAAAGGAATTGGCCCGCGCCTGGCGGACATTCTCGCCGCCAAAGGCATTCACACCGTGGACGATCTTCTTCATTATCTGCCGTTTCGTTATGAGGACCGGGTGAACCCGCGCACCATTGCCGAGTTGCGGGCAGGCGAAATGGCGACCGTCATCGCCGAGGTGCGTACGTCAGGGTTATTCCGCACCCGTAAGATGCCGATTTTTCAGATGACCGCCGGCCAGGGACGGACCCGACTAAGGTGCATCTGGTTCAACGGTTCCTATTTAAAAGACAAGTTCCAGCCGGGTCAGATGGTCGCTCTGTATGGACGTGTGGAAGACAATCGCGGCGAACTGGAACTCAAGCAGCCGCAGTTCGAAATCCTGGGCGATGCCGAAGGCGAAGCCGCTGACCAGAAAGCGGCAGCATCACTTGAAATCGGCCGCATCGTCCCCATTTACGAAACTGCCGGGCAGGGCCGTCTCACCTCAAAATGGTTTCGCAGAACTATTCACAAGGCGCTGGAGAATCTACCTGCAGAACTGCCGGAAGGCATTCCGTCTGCAATTCGCAAACGCCTGAACCTCGTGCCTCCGCGCGAGGCCCTGTGGCGAGTGCATTGGCCCGACGAAGGCGAAAGCCTGAGCTCGCTGATGAACTGGCGCACTCCGGCCCACGTCCGCATGATTTTCGAGGAGCTGTTTTTTATTGAGCTCGGTCTCGAGCTGAAGCGCCGCGAGCAGAAGGCGCAAACTGGAACTCCATTCGATTTGAACGACAGGGTGCGCGAAGCCATCAAAAGAATTCTGCCATTTCATCCCACGGGCGCCCAGAAGCGCGCTTTGAAAGAGATTGCTGGAGACATGCAGAAGCCGTTCCCCATGCGGCGCTTGCTGCAAGGAGACGTGGGTTCGGGCAAGACGCTTGTCGCGTTTGAGGCTGCGATCATCGCCATCGAGAACGGCCACCAGGTCGCACTCATGGCGCCGACCGAGATTCTAGCGCAGCAGCATTATTTTTCTGCGCGCCGCATCCTCGAGCCTTCGGGATATCGCATCGTCCTGCTCACCGGTTCACTCGAAGATGATCGCAAGCGCGAGATCCGCCGCCATATTGCACAAAGCAGCGCACAACTTGTAATTGGGACGCATGCCCTGATCGAGCAGAAAGTTGAGTTCGCCAAACTTGGCTTGGTCATCGTTGACGAACAGCACCGCTTCGGCGTCCTGCAGCGCTTCAAGCTCATGAAGAAGAGCGGGGACGCTGAAGCTGGCAACAGCCACGTGGGGACGGGCGGCAATGCCCACGTGGGGACGGGTGCCCTCACCCGTCCGGTCGAGCGAAGCTCGACGAGCCCCGAGCCCGATGTCCTCGTCATGACCGCGACCCCCATCCCCCGCACCCTCGCCCTCACCCTTTACGGCGACCTCGATCTCAGCACCCTCGACGAAATGCCGCCTGGACGAACGCCGATCGTCACCCGCCGCGTAGGCGACGAGCGAGCCGATGAAGTCTGGCACTTCGTCCGCAAACAAGTCACAGCCGGACACCAGGCTTACGTTGTTTATCCCGTCATCGAAGAAAATGAAGACAACGAACTTAAAGCCGCAATGAAGATGTACGGCGAGCTCAGCAAGAAAGTTTTCCCTGATCTGAACGTAGCCGTTCTCCACGGCCGCATGGATCCAGACCTCAAAGAACAGGTCATGCGGCTTTTTCAGCAGGGCAAGATCCAGATTTTGGTTTCGACCACCGTGATTGAAGTCGGCGTGGACGTCCCCAACGCCGCCGTCATGGTCATCGAGCACGCCGAGCGCTTTGGTCTGGCGCAGCTTCACCAATTACGCGGACGAATCGGCCGCGGCGCCGCCAAGTCTTTTTGCATTTTGATGACCGGCGGCAAAGTCTCCGAAGAAGCCGAGCGGCGGCTGGATGAGATGGTCCGCACCAACGACGGCTTCAAAATCGCTGAGCTGGATTTGGAAATGCGCGGCCCCGGAGAATTTTTTGGCACCAAACAGGCCGGCCTGCCTAGCTTCCAGGTTGCCAGCCTCATCCGCGATCGCGACCTGCTGGAACTGGCAAAAAAAGAAGCCGCCGCAACGCTGGCCGGCCCCAATTCCGAAATCTCACAAACCGAAATCGACCGCGCCCTGAAGCAGATGCGCACAAAGTGGCAGAAGACGTATGGGCTAGTAGAAGTCGGGTGACGATGGAAGCAAAAATCGACAAGGCGGATTACGCAATCCTTTATGGCGTCTCTCTCGAGCAATGGCCGGCCTGGCTGCTATTGAAGGAACGAACCATGGCGGGTGTAAACCGATTCTGGCCCGGCCTCGCACCGCGTGAATTGACGGAACACTTCTTCCGTCTATGGATTGACGGGCTGATCGACTGCGCTGAAGGAGAAGATGAACCAGCCATTGCACCTGATTATCAGCTCGCCAGAGAGCAGTTCGAGTTCGACGAGACGGTCGCGGATCGTCCTGAGGGCAATTCACTAACGTACCGGTTGTCGTCGCAAGGTGGAGATGTCTGGGCGGAGTATGCAGCAGTTGACTGGAGCAGGTTTTTTAGCAGTTGGCATGGTTCTGGCGCGGAAGAATGGACTTTGAGCGCCTCGCTTCTTGAGCCCATAGAGATTGCGTTGCAGATTCCGGAAATTGCGCCTCGCCCCGTCCGCGGAACCGCGAAATGGGAGATCCTCCAGCCATGGCAGGCCACGTATTGGAAGTCGCTGTCAATTGGACACCGATTGAGTTATCAGTATGAGAGCTGGGCTAGACCTGAATTCCGTACAGCAGAAGAATTCGAGTCTTGGCAGAAGCTAATGAATGACATTGCACCTTACTGGGATGGTTGGCACAAGAGTTTTCAGGATGTTTCCCGAGAAAACAACTGGATTATTGATTAAATGCAAGTGGAGGCGTAAACGGCAGCCCGTCCTCCCATCCGGATTCATGTCATTCCACCTGCAACGTCACATACTTCTTGCCCGCATACAAACGATATCCGCCGCCATCTTCCGTGATCTTCAACGGCACCGGCCGCTTCAAGTTTTCATCTCGTTGCGATGACGTGCTCAGCACCTCATTGGCGCCGACATCCGTGACTATGAACTTGTCTCCGACGAAGCCGAAGCCGTACTCGCCGGGAGCAAGTTCCGCGTCGCCAACTTTCAGTTTTACTTCCGTAATAAAGAAGCCCTGATATTTCGCCGCAACATCTGAAGCATAGCCGGACGTATCCACCAGCGCAGCGACCACGTACCTTTCATTTTTCGTTCGCACCGCCGCCGCATTGCGCATCTGCACGCTGGCCGACTGCCCACGATAGAAGTAACTGGCCGGGACCAGAGATTTCAGATCGGCGGCCGCAACCACTCCGGCAGGCTTTGATTGTGCGAACGCGGCGCAACCAAGCGCAGCAATAACAAAGGCAAGAATTCCAATGCGAGATTTCATGACATATCTCTCCTGAGTTGATGGCAGCAGATGAATTTACGCTCTCAGCGGAGCGGCTGCAAATCGCACCCTCGCCGGTTGCCCCATCCTTGTCGCGTCTTTTTGCGACAGGATGGGTTCCAGCTTCCGGGTTGCGACCTCGCCTTTGACACCGCATAATCATCGTTGATGAATACGCAGGCCGGACTCTATCGCGAGTTACCCAGCGTAGACGAGTTGCTGCGTGAGCCCGGAATCGCCGATCTCGTGGCGCATGAAGGGCAAATAGCAGTCACGGACGCATGCCGCATTGTGCTCGGCAATATTCGCGCCGAAATCGCCGCAGGGCATCTCGATTCGGCTAAGCTCGCAATTGCATTGTCCGGCATAGAAGCGGCGATCCAAAACGAACTCCGTCGCGCCCTCGGCTATTCGTTGTGTCCTGTGATCAATGCCACCGGCGTTATCCTGCATACCAACCTCGGTCGCGCTCCGATCGCGCAAAGCGCCTTCGAACACATTCGCGAGACCTCTGCAAGTTATTCCAATCTTGAATTCGATCTCGAGTCAGGCACCCGCGGCAAGCGCGATGTGCATGTGAACCGGCTCTTTAAGAAGTTGCTGTCGGAAGACAGTGTCGGCCTGCGGCCGAACGGACGGGCAGGAATGCCCGTTCCCACACCTCCAGTGCAAGAATCCATCTCCACCATTGTCGTCAACAACAACGCCGCAGCCGTACTGCTCGCCCTGAACACTGTCGCAGACGGCGGCGAGGTCATCGTCTCCCGCGGAGAACTCGTCGAGATCGGCGGATCGTTCCGCATCCCCGACGTCATGGTGAAATCCGGCGCCATTCTTCGCGAGGTCGGCACCACCAACCGCACGCGCATTGCCGACTACGAGCACGCCATCAATGAGCGGACGAAGCTGCTGCTGCGCGTGCATCGCTCGAACTTCGAAATTTCCGGATTCACTGAGCAGCCATCTGTTGCTGATCTCGTTGCCCTCGCACAAAAACACAAGCTCCCGCTGATGGAAGATCTCGGCAGCGGTGCGCTATTCGATCTCCGCACGGTTGGAATCAATGACGAGCCCGGCGTCCTCGACAGCCTTCGCGCCGGCGTCCACGTTGTGACCTATAGCGGAGACAAGTTGCTCGGCGGCCCGCAAGCCGGTTTGATCAGCGGGCGCGCATATCTGGTCAAGAAGATGCGGAGCAATTCTCTGTTCCGTGCACTTCGCGTGGACAAGCTGACATATGCCGCGCTAGAAGCCACGCTGCTCGCGTACGTAAAGCGGGACTACAACGCGATTCCTGCGCTTCGCATGATGCAAACGTCGAAGGAAGAAATTGGAAAGCGAGCAGAGAGTCTCCTCTCGCGCGTAGAGGCGGGTGCCCTCACCCGCCTTGGCGAGCAGAGCTCGCCCGCCCGGACGAGGGCGTCCGGGCCTACGTGTGTGGTTGATCTCATCGACGGTGAATCCCTCATCGGCGGCGGCTCGGCACCATCGGCCGTTCTGCCGACGAAGCTGCTGGCGATCACGTGCAACGGCCTCAGTGCCGACGAACTTGCTGCCAGCCTGCGCCGCTCGCAGCCTCCGGTCATCGCCCGTGTAGAAGAAGGCCGTGTTCTGCTCGACCTGCGCACCGTGTTTCCCGAACAGGACGAGATCTTGACCAAGATACTTGCCGCCAGTGTTAGAGTGTAGAAACTTTAGCTAATCGTTTTTCTGTAAACTCCACATCCCAGAGGGCCCGACACGCCATGTTCAACGCATGCCTTGCCGTCGCAGTCGCGAATACGCAGATGGTGTCGCAGATCACAAGCATTGACTGGATCGTCATCGCAATTTATTTCGGCATTCTGTTGGGCGTGGCGTGGTGGGTGGTGAAAAAAGGCAAGGACTCGGCCGCCGATTATTTCCTTGCCGGCCGCAACCTGGGCTGGTGGATCATCGGCGCGTCCATCTTCGCCTCGAATATTGGCTCGGAGCATGTGGTCGGCCTCGCCGGAGCAGGCGCCACCAGCGGCGTTGCGCTTGCCCATTACGAACTGCATGCCTGGTGCCTGCTGGTGCTGGCCTGGGTCTTCGTTCCGTTCTACATGCGGTCCATGGTCTTCACCATGCCGGAATTTCTTGAGCGCCGCTTCAGCCCCGCATCGCGGTATGTTCTGTCCATCGTCTCCATCATCACTTTCATTGTTTCTAAAATTGCGGTTGGCATCTTTGCCGGTGGCGTGGTCTTCGGCACGCTGCTGCCGGAGTTGCACATCACCATCGGCAACACCAACATTGATAGTTTCTGGATCGGCTCCGTCCTGGTCATCGTGCTTACCGGCTTATACACCGCGCTCGGCGGCATGCGTGCCGTCGCTTACAACGATGCGGTTCAGACATTCGTTCTCATCCTCGGTTCCTTCTCTCTGACTGCATATGGACTGGTCAAGCTTGGCGGCTGGCACGAACTCCGCTACTGGTGCGGCACAGACATGTTCAATCTGTGGAAGCCGATGATTCCGGCGGGCGTGCAGAGCAGTTGGGCGCCGGTGTTACAAACCGATGCAGCCGGCCATGTGGTGAGAGAGGCTTGGTACTTTAACGACAACTTTCCCTGGGTCGGCATGCTGATCTGCGCCCCGATCATTGGGCTGTGGTACTGGTGCACCGATCAATACATCGTGCAGCGCGCGCTGGGAGCGCCGAACCAGGCGGTCGCCCGCCGCGGAGCGATTTTCGCTTCTTTCCTGAAACTGTTTCCGGTTTACCTGTTCATCATCCCCGGCCTGATCTGTTATGCGTTGGCCAGGAGCGGCAAAGTCCCCGCGCTCGGGGTGATGATCGGCGCCGATGGCAAGGCGATTTCATCGGTTGCGCAGGGCGCATTCCCGATGATGGTCCAATATCTGCTGCCCCCTGGCCTTCGCGGTTTGGTCGTCGCGGGATTACTCTCGGCGCTGATGGGCTCGCTCGCCGGCGTATTCAACGCGTGCTCCACCTTGTTTACAGTCGATCTCTATGAGAAGTGGAAACCGGGCGCATCACAGCATCAACTTGTGCGCGTTGGCCGCATGGCAACTGCGGCGATGGTGTTGGTGGCGCTGGCATGGATTCCCGTCATCAAAGGCGCGCAGGGACTCTACACATATCTGCAGGCCGTCCAGGGGTATTTGGCCCCGCCAATTTTTGTCGTGTTTTTCTTCGGAGTATTTTTCAAGCGCCTCAATGCCGCGGGCGCGCTATGGGCGATGATCGTCGGCTTTACCCTTGGCGTCTTCCGCATGCTGGTCGATACGCCGGTCACGCTGGGGCTGTCTGGACTGGCGAATGGCTATCCGCATGGGTCGTTCCTGTGGATCATCAACAATATTTACTTCCAGTACTTCAGCGTGCTCATCACCATCGTTTCCGCAATTGTGATGGTCGTGGTCAGTCACATGACCGCCGCGCCTGATTATCAGCGAATTCAAAACCTCACCTTCGCCACCACCACTGGCGCCGATCGCGCCGAAACCCGCGCCAGTTGGAACTGGAAAGAAGTCGCAGGATCAGGGCTTGTGCTGGTGTGCATCATGGGCGCGTATCTGTACTTCAGGGGATAGCACGTTAAATGCATCTTGAGCGGCGGGCGCCCCCGCCCGGTTTGACAAAAATGTGGTAGGATGTTAGTAGTATGAAAGAGAAGACATCTATCACACTCTCGCCGGAGGTTCTGACGGGGATCGACAGACTTGCCGGTTCAAAACGTTCGCGCTCAGCAGTCATAGAAAGCGTGCTACGGCTTTACCTGAGGCAGCGAGAACGCGCGCGAATCCACGCCCACGACCTTGAAATTCTTAATCGTGCCGCCGACCGCCTTAACGCTGAAGCCGAAGAGACTCTTGAGTATCAAGCCGATCCCTGGCGTCCGGAAATGGAATGAAACGCGGGGATTTGTATCGTGTCTACAAGCCCGCTGGAGATGAAAAAGATTTTCGTGTCTTTGCAGTAGTAAGCCGTCAGGCTCTGATTGACTCGCGATTCCCCACTCTCGTGTGCGCTCGTGTCTACAGCCGGGGAGAAGGTCTTTCAACCCAGGTCCCTGTAGGTATCGAGGAAGGTCTGAAGCATTCGAGTTGGATCCTGTGTGATGACCTTGCGAGCGTGCACAAATCTCGATTGACGCATTTCATCGGATCGCTTTCGTATTCCAAACTAAGGGAGCTTGATCAAGCCCTCGCCATCGCTATTGGCATCCGATGAGCCATGGCCACTGTCTACACCATCGGCCATTCCACCCGCACGATTGAAGAATTAATCGCTGCTCTCCAGGCTCACGAAATCGCGACTCTGGTCGACATCCGCGCCTATCCGATGTCGCGCCGCCTGCCGCATTTCAATCGTGAGAATCTGGAAAAAAGTCTGGGCGACGCGGGAATTCGATACCTCTGGATGAAAGAACTGGGCGGAATGCGCAAGAAGTCGCTCGACGATTCGCCCAATGTCGCTCTGCGAAACGCCAGCTTCCGCAACTACGCCGACTACATGCTCTCGCCGGAGTTCGAGCACGCGATGTCAGGGTTAATTAACCTTGCGGAGCATTCGCGCACAGCCTACATGTGCGCCGAGCGGGTTTACTTCAAATGTCACCGCATGCTGGTTTCAGACTGGCTGGTCGCGCATGGGCACGAGGTGCTTCACATCGATGATGCGAAACCGCCGAAGCCGCACAAATTGATGGCTGATGCACGCTTGATTGACGGGAAGGTTATCTACCGCGGCGATAGGCTGCTGTGATCTGGGTTCGCACTGGCAACTGACAACTGGCAACTGCTCTTCTACTTCTCCACGCCCCGCTGCGCGATTCCGATGTTGTCACGCGTGCTGTTCTTGACCAGGTACATCATCTCGTCGGCCTGCCGAATGATGTCGTGCGGCGTTTTGGCGTCGTGCGGATAAGTTGCCAGCCCGAGAGAAGCGCGCACGTTCAGGTTCAATCCTTCTTCTTTGCAGAACATACTGCTGCGCAGGCTGTCGCGCAGCCGCCGCGCCACCACCAGCGCTGAATCTTTTGCCGTCTGCGGCAGAAGCACCACGAATTCATCGCCGCCATAGCGAAAGGCGAAATCAATCAACCGCAGTTGCGCTTTTATCAGATACCCGATCTCCGCCAGCAGCTTGCTTCCGATCAGGTGGCCATGCGTGTCGTTCACCTGCTTGAAATGATCAAGATCAATAAAGATGACGGAGAATTCATATCCAAAACGTGCCGAGCGATAGACTTCGGTTTCGAGCGTCTTATAAAGATGACGCGCATTGTACAAACCCGTGCAGTCATCTGTGATCGTCAATTCTTGAATCTTCTCTACCGCTCGCGCATTCTCGATCGCGATCGCTGCATAGTCGCACAGCGCCTGCAAAAAGAATTGCTCTTCGTGGCCGAAGTGCTCCATGTCCACATTGACGAGCTGAATCACGCCCAACACCCGCAGCTTGGCCCGCAACGGGATGCAGATAATTGACTGCGTCTCCCACTGCGTTACCTGGTCAATACGTTTGGCGAAGCGCTGGTCGGCGCGTACATCAGGAACGACCAGCTTCTCGCCGTACTTCGCCACATGGCCGGCGATGCCTTCACCTACCTTCAACCGTACGTTTTTTAACGCTTCTGCCGCCGTGCCTACCGCGATGGCAAAGTAGAGTTCGTTCTTCTGCTCATCCACCATGAGCAACGACCAGGTATCTGGCTGGAAATATTCCGCCATTTTTTCCATGATGGTCTGAAGAATGGAGTCGAGGTCCAGCGACGAGGTCAGGGCTTTGGCCACATCGTGAAAAATGTGGAGTTCCTGGGTCTGCCGGGCTGTCTCCGCTCCTGTGGCGTGCGACATCTAAAAGGTCCTTTGTTGGCCAGCGGTTTTTCGATTATAGGCACCGCTTGGAACCAGGAGCAATGAACCTTAGTAACAAGCAAGGGACGGCCTGACCTCTCCCATAGCCAGTAGAACCAGTCGGTTACGCGAATTGTAATCCGTTCAGGCTGCCCCTTGCCCCGTCCAAACCGCAAAACCTACGTTCGGCTGTAAGGACGCGCGGTTACCCCAAATTTCATTGCGCCGGTCCCGCAACTTTGATAGCTTTTGAGTAGACTGCAAAACACTCATTTTATGGCCGTTGTGCCCTAAATAAGGTTCTGAAAAGTTTGGCCTGATCCAGTCCCCCGCCGATCCAGAACCGCTCGAAGGAGAATTGAAATTGTCATCCCGCAACCGATACCTGTTTACGTCCGAGTCTGTGACCGAGGGCCATCCCGATAAGATTGCCGATCAGGTTTCCGACGCCGTCCTTGATGCCTGCCTGGCCGAAGACCCCTCCAGCCGGGTGGCCTGTGAAACCCTGACCGCCACCGGCCTGGTCGTCATCGCCGGAGAAATCACCACCAAAGCTTACGTTGATTTTCAGGCGCTGGTCCGCGGCACCATTGCATCCATCGGCTACAACAACGCCCTCTACGGATTCGATTCCAACACCTGCGCCGTGATCTCCAGCATTAATAAGCAGTCCGGCGACATCGCCATGGGCGTAGACACCGGCGGCGCCGGCGACCAGGGAATGATGTTTGGGTATGCGTGCAACGAAAATGCCGAGTTGATGCCGATGCCCATCGCGTTGGCACATAAGTTGACGATGCGTCTGTCGCAAGTCCGCAAGCAAGGCAAGCTCTCCTACCTTCGTCCTGATGGAAAATCCCAAGTTACAGTTGAATACGACGCGAACAAAAAGCCGGTTCGCGTGGACGCGGTCGTCATTTCAACGCAGCACGCGGAGACCATCGGCAATGACGAACTTCGTGCAGACATCTTGAAGCACGTTATTCAGCCGAGCATTCCGGCAGAACTACTCGATGCGGACACCAAATATCACATCAATCCGACCGGGCGTTTCGTGATCGGCGGACCGATGGGTGACACCGGATTAACGGGACGCAAAATTATTGTCGATACATACGGGGGCATGGGACGGCACGGCGGCGGCGCGTTCAGCGGCAAAGATCCGACCAAGGTTGATCGTTCGGCGGCGTATGTAGCGCGTTATATCGCGAAGAACATTGTCGCGGCTGGCCTCGCCGATCGCTGCGAGTTGCAACTGGCTTATGCCATCGGCGTTGCCGAGCCGGTGAGCGTGCTGGTGGATACGTTCGGCACGCACAAAGTTGATCCCGCGATTATTCCTGACCTGGTGCGGGCGCACTTCAAGCTCACGCCCAAAGGAATTATCGAGTCGCTCAAGTTGCGGCGTCCGATATATTTCAAGACGGCGGCGTATGGGCACTTCGGACGCAACGATCCCGACTTCACCTGGGAAGCAACCGACAAGGCCGCACAACTGGCGAGCGATGCAGGGCTTCGGGAGCCTGCGACTGCTGGAGTACGCAAGTAAGCGCTTCACCACGGAGTAACGGAGAAAAGCGAAAGCCTTTAACCGCCGAGTGCGCCGAGATCGCAGAGAAAAAAGAATTGTCATCCCGAGCGAAGCGAGGGATCTGCACGGAGCTGTAAAAAGTTTGAAGAGCTTTTAACCGCAAAGGACGCAAAGGGCGCGAAGAACTAGAGATTCCTCGCGGTGTTCGGGATGACGAGCTAAAGATTTCTGGGCGAACTCAGCGATCTCGGCGGTGAAGGATTTTGAATTTGGTTTTTCTGACCACTGGCAATTGACAACCAGGTTTTCTAGCAACAACAACTAGCTACTAACCACTTCGACGTGCCACAGGAGACGTATGGCTACCAGCACCACGCAGTTGCAATTTGATATCAAGGGTCTTGAATTTGCCGATCTCGGCAAGAAGCGGATCGAATGGGCCAATCAGTCCATGAAGGTCCTGCAGATCATCCGCAAAGAGTTCATCAAGAACCAGCCGTTGCAAGGCACGCGCATCGCCGCCTGCCTGCACGTCACCGCCGAAACCGCGAACCTGGCCATCTGCCTGCGCGACGGAGGCGCCGACGTGGTGCTCGCCGCTTCCAATCCTCTTTCTACGCAGGATGATGTCGCCGCGTCGCTGGTCCGTGACCATGGTATTTCGGTTTTCGCCATCAAGGGCGAGGACAACGACACCTACTACAACCACATTCTCGCCGCGCTCGATCACAAGCCGCACATCACCATGGACGACGGCGCCGACCTGGTCAGCATTCTGCACACCAAGCGCCAGGACGCGCTCGAAGGCGTGATCGGCGGCACCGAAGAGACGACCACCGGCGTCATCCGGCTGCGCGCGATGGCCAAAGAAGGCGTGCTGCGTTATCCCATCGTCGCGGTCAACGACGCCGACACTAAGCACTTGTTCGACAACCGCTACGGCACCGGGCAATCCACGATCGACGGCATCATCCGCGCCACCAATTTCCTGCTTGCGGGATCGAAGTTCATCGTCGCCGGCTACGGCTGGTGCGGACGCGGGCTGGCTTCGCGCGCGCGCGGCAACGGCGCTGAAGTCATCATCACTGAAGTGGATCCGACGAAGGCGCTCGAAGCCACCATGGACGGCTTCCGCGTCATGTCGATGGCCGAAGCCGCGAAACTTGGCGACGTGTTCTGCACCGTGACCGGCAACAAGAACGTGCTCACCAAAGATCACTTTGAAGTGATGAAAGACGGCGCCATCATTTCGAACTCCGGCCACTTCAACGTGGAGATCGATATTCCCGCGCTCGAAAAAATGTCATCGTCAAAGCGCACTACGCGTGAATTCGTCGAAGAGTTTTCGCTGCGCGATGGCCGCAAGATCAACCTACTCGGCGAGGGCCGCCTTATTAACCTGGCCGCTGCCGAAGGCCATCCGCCATCGGTCATGGACATGAGCTTCGCCGACCAGGCGCTCTCGGTCGAATACATGGTCAAGAATTACTCCACTCTGGAAAAGCGCGTCTATCGCGTGCCTGAAGAACTCGACAAGCGCGTAGCCAAGCTAAAGCTGGAATCGATGGGCATCAAGATCGATCGGCTTACCCCGGAGCAGGAAGAATATCTGGCGGGATGGAGTGAGGGAACGTAAAAAGCAGTTGTCAGTGATCAGTGATCAGTGAGGGCGGCGCAAGCCGCCCTTTTTATTTGCACACAAACCTTTTCACCACAGAGACACGGAGGCACAGAAAAAAAAGCTCCGAGATCACTCTGCTTCCCATTTCGGGAGTGAATTCACATTTTATTTTTAGTGAGCAGATGAAAGTCTGATCTTGGCCCATACAATTCGTTGGTGCAGGCGGCGTTTTGGGGGTGTTGCCAGTGGGTACTGGACGCTGTTTGCGAAACGGTCGAGTGGCCTTCAGCCATTAGGGTTCAACTCCCTCGCCCTCCTTCCGTCACTCGACACTAGCAAAACCGCTTGACAGGGGCAATGCAGCATTTATCCTAGAACTGTTTCGCAAACAGCGTTCTATATCCAAGCCCCGAGTGACCCTCGGGGCTGTTTCATTTTCCGGCACAAAAGGTAAGCAGGAAATTTCTCCGCCTTCGGGACTACACTGTGCATCAACATGCCTATGCCAACCCGACGTTGCGCTCCCGTCCTCGCTGCTCTGTCACTCTTCTCAGCTTTCTTGACCGCTGCTGCCTTTGCCGAAAACAAAGTCCTCGGCGAACTGGAACTCGCCGGCTCGACCGACGTCGAACGCAGCTCCGGCGTCTGGATCGACGACCAGTATCTTGGCTACCTCAAAGAGCTCAAGGGATCGAAAAAGATCCTGCTGCTACCCGGCACGCACAAAGTTTCGGTGCGCCAGAACGGCTACCAGGACTTCACCCGCGAGGTCACGCTGCAGCCCGGCGAAAAGCAGCTGGTCACCGTCACCATGGTGAAGGCGCCCGGCTACGTCATGCCGGCGGTCACGTCTGAAATCAAGATGTCGATCAATCCCGACCGCGCCGCCGTCTTTCTCGACGGACAGTTCGTCGGCCACGCCGCCGAGTTTGGCGGCATCGGCAAAAGCCTGATCGTTGCCCCCGGCCACCGCAAAATTTCCATCACCCTGCCCGGATACAACACCTTCAACACCGAAATCGACCTCGCCCCCAACCAGAAATTCGTGCTCAAGACGGACCTGACGAAGTCAGGCAGTCCGGAAATGCAGGAGCCGAAGTAGGGCGGGCTTCCCTCAGCGGGTGAAGCATCGGCACAACCGGGAGGGCGCGGCTTCAGCCGTGCCGCAAAGCTACCTTTTCATGCGGCTTCCTCACGCAAATCGCATGAGTCGGCACGTCTGAAGACGTGCCCCGATACAAACTATGCTCGAGCGGCGATCAGTTAGCATCTCTGAAGACGTGCCTCATACAATCCGCTCGATAGAAGCCTTCTCGGCCTCAACTCCCCTCAAGCCGCCACGCGATGCTGCAGCCGCGCGCGTTTGCGCGTGGCCGAGTAAATCCGCCACAGCTCGACGCACCCGATCACCACACACACAAGACTCCCTATTGCAAAAGAGATCGCCAGCATCAGGTTCAATGTCACTTCAACAACTTGCGCAGAGCGCGTATTGGAGAGACTGACGATCACCATTGGCTGAACTTTCAAAACCAATGCCAGCACGCCTGCGGTAACAAAATTAATCGCCGCCTTTACCGCTCGCCCCGTCCGAGTCCAATAGGGCCGAACGAAGTTAGCCGCCGATAAAGCAATGTTCGCTACGGTAAGCGCCAGGAAAGCCCAGAAGAATCCATGCAAAGCTGGCGCCAGCGAAACCGCCACTCCGCTGATGTCCATCACCGTAAGTGCCCATAGCATCTTCAGCCACCACACGCCGAAGATGAGTCCGAACACCACTTCGGCCCCTGAGTTGGCCCGCGGGATCCGTTCTATGTTTCGCACCGGCGGCAGCTTTCGCGGACTCCAATTGGTCAGAAATCCACTCGTATCCTTCAGCCGTTCGATCACCGCGAACACAATGGTGACGACAGTGAACGCAATCACCGCATTTGCCAGCAAGACATCGAAGTCAGCAACCGCGCTTAAACCCAGGTGATGTGCCCGATACGACGGACTGAAAACATTCATCCCGATCCACACCGCAACCCAGGGCGCCAGATAACAGAGCAGAACTAGTTTCAGCACAAACCAGTAGGCTGGCAGCAGCATCTTGCCAATCAGGTCCCGTTGCGGAAGATATTGTTGCGCCACTACTAAGGGCCGGCCGCGCTGCTTCAGCAGCTCTTCAATTTCGTCATCCTTGAGCTCGCGCCCCAACTGCTCTGTGCGATCGTCAATCTGTGAGCGGATGTCTTCAGCAAGTTCGGCGGCTATGTCGTCCTGCTGCCCCGCCGGCAACCAGAACTTAACTGCCTGCAGATATCTTTCGAGAAGTTCCATTTCCTGACTCCTTCAAAATTTCTTCCAGCGAAACCCCGATGGTCTGCCATTCGACCAGCAACTGCTTGAGCACCAGCTTGCCGTCCCGGGAAATCCGGTAGAAGCGTTTATTGCGCTTATCTTCCTCGCGCCATTCGCTGACCAGCAATTCCTGGCTCTCGAGCCGGCGCAGCAACGGATAGAGTGTGCCTTCGTCAATCACCATGCCCCGGTCCGAGAGCTTTTTGCGCAATGTGTAGCCATATTGCTCATTTCGCAACTCGGCTAGCACCGCCAGCACCAGACATCCGCGGCGCAACTCCAGGCGCAGATTCTCAAGGGAATGATTTTCTGTACTATTCGCCATATACTATGTCACATATACTATGCATTACACAGTATGTCAAGGAAATAAGGACATGAGATTCGGGCCGGACTTTGCTCCTCTTCCAACTGAATGTTTTCGATCGCCTTTGTTTGCGCTTGGAGTGTTTGGGCGCGCTCCGCTAGTATCGAGGCACGTCTTCAGACGTGCCGATGCAGTCGCCCGCTATCCGGGCTTTAGCCCCTGCTTTTCCTTCCACACACTTAACACCAAAATCATTCCCTCAGCGGCTAAAGCCGATTGCTGCAGACGCCAATCTGCGGCACGTCTGAAGACGTGCCCTGATACAAACTATTCCCGACCGAGCATAAGTCGGTCTGAGGGCAGTGCCGCGATAAAGGACCTGGATGTCTGCATTCAAATTTGTCTCAGCTCCGCAGGCTGCCGACCGGCCACGGCACTTGCAGAAAAACAGAAGAGGCTGGTCATGTTCGATGACCAGCCTCTTCACCAATCCCAATGGTTGAATGAAAACTACTTCTTCGGGGCGATCGCGTCCTTTGCAGCCTTGGCGACGCGGAACTTGACTACCGTCTTCGCCTTGATCTGAATGGGCTCGCCGGTCTGCGGATTGCGTCCGACGCGCGCCTTGCGGTGCGCCTTCACCAGACGTCCGATGCCGGGAACGACGAACACGCCGTTCTTCTTGGTTTCTTTGATCGCGGTGTCGGCCAGGTGCTCCAGAAACGCTGCCGCGGTCTTGTTATTCAATTCCGTCTTCTCGGCCAGGTGGCGGACGAGTTGGGTCTTGGTCAAGCCTGCTGCCATGAATCCTCCTCTTTTGAAAGTTGGTTTGTCTGCGGGAATGCGGGGTTAATCTTAATACCGCCGCCTGTGGAAAAACAGCACAATCGCCTTATTTTATGCGGGTTTTTGGACGGAGGTACCAAAAATAACCACAAAACATGGGGTTTCGCGCGTATCACCCCTTGAGCACAACCGCGCCGTGTAACAGAAAAACGTCAAGACCTTCAATATGCGCTCTTGCTCACTTATAACTATTGACATGTGTCACATCTCGTGACACATTACATTTATGGTGAGATTTAATATGCGCCAGCTCCGCGATGCCAAGCGCCTTAAGAACACCTTGCGCGCTGGCAAAGTCATAGAACTTAGTGACCGCAATGAAGTCATTGCTACCATCGTTCCGAAAAGGAAAGAGCCGCAACCCGTGAAGTGGCCTGATTTCGAAGCCCGTGCAAAAGAGATCCTTGGCGATCGTATTCTTCCTGGAGCCGATCTGCTCATTGAGGAGCGTGGACGCTATTGATCGCTTACGCAGATTCGAGTTTCCTCGTTTCGCTTTATCTCACCGACCAACACTCGTCAGAGGCTCGCAGGCGGGCATTTTCCGCTTCGCGGCTATCGTGCACGCCTCTGCAACTTGCGGAATGGGCACATGTCCTTGCTCAGCACATGTTCCGCGGCAAGTTAAATTCGATGGACGCGGCTCGCATTGATCGAGCATTTGAAGACGACATCGCCGCGGGAGTCTGGCAACCAGAGGCGTTACCGGAGCGCGCCTTCGATGTCTGTACGGATCTGGCCCGCCGCCATGGCCCGAAGCTTGGGGTCCGCACGCTCGACAGCCTGCACGTTGCTTGCGCCCTGGAACTCAAAGCCGAGCGCTTCTGGACCTTCGACGATCGCCAAGCCAAGCTGGCGAAAGCCGAAGGACTTAGAACTTCATAAGTCGCCCCGGCTTGACTGCTACGGTACAATGTAGGTGCGTTTGATTTAGCGGTACCCTGCAATAAGCACTCCCGCACCTGCGTGACCTGCCTGCAGAAGTTCAGCGAAAACTCAGCGCGATTTCAACACAAAGGAACAAAGCAATACCATGGAAACAGGAACAGTAAAGTGGTTTAACGACGCCAAGGGTTATGGTTTCATCAGCCGCCAGAACGGCGAGGACGTGTTCGTTCACTTCTCGGCCATTCAAAGCAATGGATTCCGCAGCCTGCAGGAAGGTCAGCAAGTCAGCTTCGATGTTGTGAAGGGCCCGAAAGGGTGGCAGGCCGAGAACGTAAAGGCTGTCTAACAACCACTTACAATTCGTTTTGAAGGCGGCCCGCAAGGGTCGCCTTTTTGTTTGGGGGAAAAACTAAGTCGTTGGTCGCGCGTCGTTGATAGTTGGCCAGAGTTACTTGCGACCGTCTGTCTCGCGGTTTGCTGCGACGGAGGTGGTTTCGAGAAGTCGGGAAGGTAGTTGAACAAGAGCGGATTCGAGGAATTGTGCGTGATAGGGCTGTTCCTAACAACTGGCGCCTGAATTACATCCAGCGTTGCCCGCTCATGTTTTCACGGCAGCGCTTGCGAAATTAACCCATTTTGGCCAGGTCGGGTTAAGATTCGTTACGCAGACTGGTTGCGCCGAGCTTATGCGTATTCTTCACCTCAATCCGATCATCATATGTGCACCGCTGTTCGCGGTGCTGTCGTCGTTGCCGCTTAGCGCTCAGAATTCAGCCGGTCAGGATTCGGCAGTTTTCCACGCAGAAACTCGGCAGGTCATTGTGGATGTCGTGGTTCGGGATCATCACGGACAGTTCATTGCGGGATTAGGGCCGAATGTTTTCACGATTCTCGAAGATGGCAAGCCGCAAAAAATCGTGACGATGACGATGCACGCGCAGTCAGCAACTCCAGCGGCACCCGCCGCGCCCTTAAAGCTACCCCCGAATCAGTACACGAACTACACAGTTGCCGATCCGGACCGCCCCCTCACTCTCGTCCTCTTGGATTTACTGAATACGCAAGCAATAGATCAGGCATATGCGCGCAAACAGATGATCGAATTTCTTAGAGCGCTACCGCCTGGGCGGAAAGTCGCGCTTTTCGTCCTCGGGACCAAGCTCAAAATGCTTCAGGGATTCACCGGTGATTCCGACACTCTAGTTGCTGCCGCCAAGATGCTGCGACCGGAACATTCGCTAACACTGACCTCGGAGGCCGACCGGCAAGATCTTGAGATATCGGCCGCAAGTCTCGATAACAATACCTCGGCACGTGGCAGTCCAGCCACTTCAGCCAGTCCAGGCGCTGCGATGGCAGCTGCGATTGGAAGGGCTTTGGGGGAGGAGCAGGACCATCAGCAGATCCAACGTATGGGTCTCACGCTCGATGCACTCGCAACTTTGGCACGGGCGGTGTCCGCCTATCCCGGCCGCAAGAACCTGCTGTGGCTATCGGGTGAAATTCCTCTACAATTCGGTCCTGATTTTCAAGTGTTTGAGCAGGCCGGTCAGCAATCTACCGGCATCCATGCCGGAGATCTTCAGGCTCAAACGCCACCACTCCATGAAACCGCGGCATTGTTTACGGCCTCGCAAATCGCCGTATATCCAATCGACATACGCGGTGTCATCAGTACCGGTACGGGAATGGATATTAGTTCACCCCATATTATTGGCGGTGCAGACGAAGCCGGAAGTATGTCGGGTCGCTTTGCACGCCGCATGGGTCAGATGCGGTGGAATGACCACGAGGCAATGAGCGACATTGCCCGGGAGACCGGTGGCACGGCTTTTTTCGGGACAAATGATCTGAAGGGTGCCCTGGAAACGAGCACGCAGGAAGGCGAGAATTACTACACGATTGCCTATACTCCCGAGAACCATAAATGGAACGGGAAGTATCGCAAGATTGAACTGAAATGCTCGGCAACTGGAGCGAAGCTCACCTATCGGCGTGGGTACTATGCAGTGGCGGATACCTTTGTGTTCCCAAACACGAAAGCCGTCGAAGGTCAGATCGCCCACCTGTTCGCAACGGCAATGCTCCCAGAAGCGCCCACCTCAACCGCGGTGCTGCTTAAGGTCCAAGTGCTTCCACCGGATACGTCCCATAGCACGGTGCGGATCGACTATGCCATCAATCCGCAAGATATCCTTTTCGCCGGCACTCCAGAAAATGAGAGGCATGTGACGCTGGACTTAATGGCCGTGGCTTGGGACAAGGAGGGCAAAGATGCAGGCCATTCCTCGGATAGGATTGATTCTTCCGTGCCTGCGAAGGTTTACGAGGAAGTGATGCGCTCCTACATTCCCGCGCATCAGGAGCTGGAACTAAAACCAGGAACCTACACGCTGCGTCTTGGGGTTGTGGATCGAAGTAGCAGAAAGATCGGTACGTTGGACGTACCATTAACCATTACGGCTCTGCAGAGTTCAGCTAACAATCACTGATAACCTCCCGCCCCGAACGTCGCGGCGCTGAACAAATAATCTTTGGCGATACCCCCATATCACTTTGATCGTGGGATATTGACTTTGGCAGAAGGAAAGTTACGTACCTGGCCGATAGTCGATGACAGACGACCGCCGACCAAACAGGACTTGCCCGACCAGCAACAGAGTCATCACCGAAATCGTTCCCAAGGAAATGGCGCAATACAAACACCAGACTCCCAGCTTGTTCGGCGAAGCCTCCAGCGACGCCAGGTACAACGAAAACGCTAACGCAGGTACAGCCAGCGCGAGCATTATTTTATACGCTCGTCTCACCGCCAGAACGCCGAGCAATAGGTATCCCGCAATTCCAATCACGGCAACCGGAACGCCGTTGGGAGAGCCATGAGGGATCACCGCGTATGGGCTGTGATTGACGATGCCGCAATCCCAGTGTGCGTTGATGTCGCACGGCGCATCGCCATAAGTACGATAGTGCTCGCGCAGCGCGAGCGACGAAGCCGTGATGCCGAGAAGCGCGAGAATAAGTAAGGCGTATCTCATGGTGTTTTTCAAAATCTGCTGAGGTTGCCCCACCCTTGTCGCGTATTTTGCGACAAGGTGGGCATGTCGATTCCGTGTGAGGCCTCTACAATCTTAAGGACAACACATCAGAAAAGGCGCCCGCATTTACTTAGCCTTTTCCGCAGCGCCCGCGTGCCGCGTTATCACAATATTCTCCAACCACCCATTATCATCTTGGACCACGACGTCGGCGGTAATCATATCGCCGGGAGAAAGTTTATCGAGTTCGCGCTCGGGCTTCACCTGATACGGCATCGTCATCGCTTCCATGAAGCCGGGGATAGCTTCGCCATTGATGATTGCCATCTTGGATGGCTTATCGATCGAAACGATCGTGCCCTTCAGGTGATAGCGTTTGGTGGACGTCTGTGCCGAAGACTGCTGAACCGTCGGCTGGTTCGAGCTTTTGTTGCAAGCAAGCAGTGCGGTGAACATCAATACCACAGCGATCTTAATTACAAAATTCATTTCGTATTCCCTCCGTTAGCTGGGCACAGCGCCTAGCTCCCTGCTCAATAATGGAACCTGTATCGTAGTTCAACATAGATTTCCCGTGGATTGTTCCAGTGAAAGCCACCGAAGGTAATGCTATTGTCCAGTTCCACGCGGCGGTTCGCAACATTCAGCGCATTCACGGATGCAGAGAGCCGCTCGCCGAAACTCTTGCTCAAGGAAAGATCGAAGGTGGTGTGTCCGGGTAAATAGTCGCCTGGAAAGGGCTGGCCGGGAAAGGCGTTGGTAAATCCAGAGCCGTAATAAACATTGGTCGAAGCGATAGTCTGCCACGGAAGCGCGACATCGCCGCCCACGTTCAGGGTGTTGCGCTGGTCATGATCGAGCGGGCCAAAATCAAGCACAGAAAAGTCGGTCAGTCCTCCCGTAATTGCGCCTCCTGCCTGAGCGGTCTGATTCGAATAGGCGAGATGCAACTGCCCACGATGCGCAATTCGAGGCGACCGCAGTGTGACCTCCCATCCGTTAATAAATGCATGCTCGATGGTGAGCGGGAAGAAAAGATTGGATTCGCCGATCACGTCGTGATCAAAGAAGTTGTGCGCGTCGGTACGAAAAGTGTCAGCGTCGAGGACCCACCCATGGTACGGTATCATCACGCCGAACTGATGTTCTTCGTCGCGCTCGCCATTCAGCGGGATAAAACCACATTCACTCTGAGTGCACAAATTTAGCAATGGACCTGAGGCGGTCACGAGCGGTGGGGCCTGATAGTAGTTCCCATAGAATGCGCGGAAGGTCCAGTTGAGATGCGGTATGGTCAGTGCCGCGCCGACGCGTGGGCTAATCGCATTTTCTGAAAAGCTCCGGGCTCCGGAGAAATGCGTGGGGCGCATTCCAGCTGAAAGAGTGAGCCAGGAAACCGGCTTGAACTTGTCGTCAACAAAGAAAGCGGCAAGGCTGCCGGTTGGACTTTCCAGGTCATTGAAAGGCAGGCTGCCGCTGCCGTCGTTGAAAATGGCGCCGAATTGCTCGTGGTTCTGCTGGTAGAAAGTATAGGTGCCCGCCTGGAAGTTATTCTTTGCCAAGTTGGCGCTGAAGCTGACTTGGCCTCCGGCGTAAGTGGATGTGCGGTCCTGTGTAGCTGCAACCGGAACGTCAGTAGGTGAGCTCAGGTAATTGGCAGAATTGCGATGGTAGAACGGTGAGACGGTGAGCAATAACTTCGAATTAAAGGTGTGCACCCAGGAAAAGTTTGCCAGAGCATCGGATTCTCGATCTGAGTCGCGAAGGCCAATGCTGGGGTATTGGGCTGCAAAGCCGTTCTCAGGGATATCGGCATTTTCAATGTCATTGGGATCAGGATCATAGGGAATCTGGTAGTAGTCCTTGCGGAGAGAGGTCACAAAACGTAACTGGTTCGAGCCATCCACGTTGTAGATGAGCGAGCCGAAGCCGCCGTATCCATTTTCCGCGTCGTGAACCACCTGCGGCACAGGCGTTTCAATTCCAAGATTGCTGCGATTTCCGTTCACGCTGGCGTAATAAGCGAAACGCTCGGTGTGGCTGCCGAAGTTGAACTCATTATTGGTTTGATAGAAATTGCCGAAGCTGGTGACGATTTCGGCTTCATTGTTCCGCTCGAATCCGGTGCGGGGAACGATGTTGAAGATGCCATAGGTTCGGTCGCCGAGTTCGGCCCCATAGCTGCCACGATTCGCTTCCATGTAGTCGATATCCTTGGGATCGAACTGCGGGCCGAGGTTGGAAGCGATATTCGTGTTAGGGATCGGTACTCCGTCGATGAGCCAGCTTGTCTGGTGCCCGCCGCGGATATGCAGTTGGTCATGAGTAACATACGCGCCCGGTACATAATTTGTGATCATGGCCAGGCTGTTGGTGCGATCAGCGCCGGGCGTGCTTTCAATTTGGGCACGGTCAACGAGAGTTGTGGGGGTGGACGAATCGGTTGGCGTAACTTCGGGGGTGCCGGAGACGTTCACAGTTTCATGCGCTCCAGCCACGTTCAACGCCAGGTGCAACACCGGCTCGGTGCCCGATTGCACAATTGCTTTCTGCGAGGCACTGCTAAATCCGGGCGCGGCTACAACCACCGAATATTCGCCGATGGGAACTGCATTGAATTGAAATTCCCCGTTCTGATCGGTGCTGGTGGTTTTCTCCCAGTCGGAATTCATTGCCCGTAGGGTCGCGGTCGCGCCGGAAAGCGGGCGGTGTTGTGGGTCGTGAACAATGCCGCGCACAGAACCGAAAATCGTGGCGGCGGCGGTTCCCGCCAGCAGCGAAACTGCTGCCAGTAAAAGAATGGTCTTACCAGTCATCAATCTCTCCTCTTTGAGCATTGTTCTGAGGCCGAAGTTCCCACTCATGGGCCGACTGAAACTAAGGCGGAAACGTGCCTTCGCGCAGGCGAAGGTGCTATGTTGCACGCTGGATCAGAGGAGAGAGGTGGGCGGGGCTCGCGCAGAGAATCTTTGCGCTACGTCTCGATAATCAGGGCAACCGACGCCGGTGGCTATAAGGCCGGCAACAGCAGGAGAAGCGATGCTGAAAATCGGAGCCTCGAAGCCAGTGAAGATGGTCAGAGGCCGTGGGGCTGAATAAGGGCAAGTGCTCCCCGTTGCACGAAATTCGGTTTCGCTCGATGACCCCTGACAATGATGTGCGCCGGCGCGCAGGCAGCATGCATGCGGATGCGGGACGGAGATCGCCTCCACGAGCGGCGCAAAAGTGCCGCTCACCATAACCAGCATCAGCAACAGCCTGGCGGTCAAACGCTGCATCGCTGCCTCAGAAGGTTTATTTGGGGCGAATGACATATTCTTTCACAAATCGGAGAGCGCTTGTCAGAAAGTTGTCATGACCGCTGTCTATAGCCTCGTTCCCCGATGCACTGACACTGCGGATCCCTCCGCCAGAAACGCCGACTCCGGAGGCCGCTGCAGAACGTCATTCAAATCTTTTCCGTACAGCTCTTGCATATTTCCATCGAAACTTGCGTTGCCCGCGCTCCACACTTTCCACTGCGGATGCCGCACTCGATATTGGACGCATCCTCCATCTTTCGTCGCCGCGTATCCCCAATAATGTTCGGTGATGAATTGCTCGGCGGATCCTTGTGCGGGGAGAGAACCATCCCCCCGCGTCGTCAGATGAATCCTATTCCAGCGCCCGCCAAATCTCCATCCATACTCGACCGCTGACCCCTCATTGTTCGACTCAACGCTGTGCTTCATCGGCAGAGCCAAATATCGCTCACCATAAAGGGCTCGCGCCACGATCGCGATGGCCCGCCTCGGAACGATTTCGCGCACAAATACCACGCCACGCCTGATTTCCGAACCAACTGTACGCCTCACATAAAAGCGCAGGTTGACCTCATCAAAATTGCAGTGAAATGGAAACGCAATCCCGAAGACTCGCGTCTTCAGAAAGCGAAATCCCACTAGGCTGACGAATGTCTTGCCATTCCATGAATCAAGTTCCGTCCCCGCCGGAACGAATCCGGACAACAGCCGCGGCGCGACTTCATAATTCAGCATGGCAAGATAGCGCCATTCCGCCGTCAGAAATGTGTCCGTCACCACTGGCGTTTCCAGAGTGTCTGAATCCATCCCCCAATATAGCCCCATCCCGAGTTGAGCCTGCAATTTCGCCTGTGTTAGATTCTTGGCTTCGCTCGAAGGAGCCAATCGTGAAAGTCTATGCAGGGGAAAACGTAAGGAATGTCGCAATGGTCGGCCACGGTCACGCCGGAAAGACCTCGCTTATTTCGGCGATGCTCTACACCGCGGGCGCTACGCAGCGCTTAGGCCGCGTGGACGACGGCAGCTCTACCACCGACTACGACGACGAAGAGATCGCCCGAAAAATGTCCGTCTCGGCCGGACTCGCCTACGCCGAATGGGGCAACACGAAAATCAATTTTATCGACACTCCCGGCTTCAACATGTTTGTGCACGAGGCCAAATTGGTGCTGCCCGTTATTGACGCCGCTGTCGTCGTGGTTGATGGCGTTGCCGGCGTCGAAGTCGTCACCGAGCGCGTCTGGAGTTATTGCGAAGAATATAAGATGCCGCGCGTCATCGTCGCCAGCCGCATGGACCGCGATCGCGCTGACGCCGACCGTGTTCTTGAATCGCTGACCAACGCTTTTGGCCGCAATGTAATTCCTCTCGAGCTGCCGATCGGCAAAGAAAAAAGTTTGTCGGGCGTAGTCGATCTCGTCCGTATGAAGGCTTACACCTATGAACTCGGCGGAAACGGTAAGGGCAAGGAGGGCGAGATTCCCGCCAACATTAAAGATGCCGCGCAGGAAGCCCACGAAAGACTGGTCGAGATGATCGCCGAAGGCGACGACGCGCTCATGGAAGAGTTCTTTGACAAGGGCACGATTCCCGAAGAGCACCTCATTCCGGCGCTGCACAACGCCATCCGCGAAGACAAGATTTTTCCTGTGCTGTTCGCTTCCGGCCTGGGAAATGTTAGCGCCGACCGGCTCATGGACTTCATCGTCGATTTCACTCCCGCGGCAACTGAGCATGACGCCATTCGCGGCGAAGTCACTTCCGGCAACGGAGAGCCTCCGGCGCGGAAGGAATCAGACACGGAGCCGGTTTCGGTCTATGTTTTCAAGACTGTTTCCGATCCCTTCGCCGGCCGCATTTCATACTTCAAAGTTTTCTCCGGCGTATTGAAAAACGACGTCTCGCTGATGAACTTTGCCCGCAGCTCGCAGGAAAAGTTGGCGCACATCTCGATCATGCAAGGCAAGACATCCGTTCCAGTGAATGAACTGCACGCGGGCGATATTGGCGCGGTCGCGAAACTCAAAGAAACTCTCACTGGAGACACGCTCGGAGACAAATCCGCGCCCATTCAGTATCCGCATGTACGGCTGCCGGAGCCGGCAATCACCTTCGCCATCGAACCCAAGACGCGCGCCGACGAAGACAAACTCGGCCCGGGCATCCACAAGCTGATGGAAGAAGACGCCATGCTGCGATTTTTCCGCGATCCGCAGACCAAGGAATTCTTGATCGCCGGCACCGGCCAGCAGCACATTGAAGTGGTCGTTTCGAAGATGAAGAAGCGCTACCACACTGAGGTGATCCTGAAAGCGCCCAAGGTTCCCTACCGCGAAACCATTCGCGGCAAAGCCGACGTGCAGGGACGCCACAAAAAGCAGACCGGCGGCCACGGTCAGTACGGCGATTGCAAAATCAAAATGGAGCCGCTGCCGCGCGGAAGCGAATTCGAGTTCGTCAACGACATTTTCGGCGGCGCCATTCCCAAGAACTATATTCCCGCAATCGAAAAGGGAATCAAGGATGCCGCCTCGCGTGGCTATCTTGCCGGTTTCCCCGTCGTGGATTTTCGAGTTGTTCTCTACGACGGTTCGTACCACGACGTCGATTCGAACGACATGTCATTCCAGATGGCCGGCCGCATCGCCTTCCGCAAAGCCATGGAACAGGCCAAGCCAACCATCCTTGAACCGGTCATGGCCGCTGAGATCACTGTGCCCGACGAATTCGCCGGCGCGATCATGGGCGACCTGAACTCGCGTCGCGGCCGCATTCAGGGCATGGACAACAAGGGCGGCAACACCATCGTCAAGGCCGAAGTCCCCATGTCAGAGATGCTGACCTACGGCGTCGATCTCACCGCCATGACCCAGGGCCGCGGCAGCTTCAACATGGAAATGCATCATTATGACGTTGTCCCCGCCCAGCAGCAGGAAAAAATCATCGAGAAGGCCAAAGCCGCGAGGGGCGAGGTAAAGGAAGAGGAAGAGTAGGGAGCACCGTCTTCTGGGTGGGCACAGGCCCTGTGAGTCGGCACTGCCCGTGTGGGTCGGACATTCCTGTCCGACAAGATCGCCAGGAGAGTTACAACTGTTGATGTTCATCCGTCACAGACACCTACCCTGCCAAAGGTCCACAATGGCGCTTCTCGGACAAGAATGTCCGAGCCACACGGCTCTATGCACTCCAAACGTATTCCTCTCACTCGAATGTACGAATACCGGCGCATGCTTCCGCACTACCAGAAAGCCAACCGTGCCATCTTCGTAACTTTTTGCAAAAGCAGTCGGGAGCCGTTCGCTTCTGAAGCTCGTGACGAAGTCTTGCAATGTTGTCTCAAGGCAACGGCACAAAGTTCCGCCTCCACGCAGCTGTCGTCATGCCTGACCATGTTCATCTCCTTCTGACGCCAATGCAAGATGAGAACGGCTGGAGCATCGGCCTACCGGCAATTCTCAAATTAATTAAAGGCGCCTCAGCTCGAATCGTGAATAAACTACTCGCCACCTCCGGCCCAGTCTGGCAGGAAGAATCCTTCGATCATGTGCTTCGCTCTCAAGACAGCCTGGAAGAAAAACTGGAATACATCCGTCAGAACCCCGTCCGACGTGGCCTGGTTCAGAAACCCGAAGACTACCGCTGGCTCTGGATAGAACAATATCCGTTTTGAGGCGCGCCCCGTGTGGGGCGAGCACAAGCCGTGTGGGTCGGACATTCCTGTCCGACAAGGCAGCTAGAAGCACCTTAGGGTGATATCGGTCGGCAGCTTACAATCAAAATTCAAAATCAAAGGCGTCGGACAGGAATGTCCGACCCACACGGCCAGTACCGAGCCCCTATTCTAGGTTCACGGCCAGTCAGAATTCGAGACTTCGTCCCACTTTTTACTCTTCTGGTTCGTGCCTTACGTGATTACATCGCAGTTTCGATCAGCAATCTCGATTGAAATCGGCCATCAACCGGCAACTCTTACTTCTTTATTTTTTCAGAAACTCCAACACGTGCTCGAAATCTTCGACGCTTCGGTATTGGATCAGAATCGTTCCCTTGCCTTTGTGGTCAGTGATGCGTACCCGCATTCCCAGCATGCGTTGCAGCTCGGTCTCGGCGGCCTTCACATTCGGATCGATCGGCTTCGGCAGAGGCGGCTCGTGTTTCATCGGGCTCTGCAGATGCTCGATCTGCGCCTTAAGCTCTTTCACAGTCCATCCATAGGCGACGGCATTGAGCGCCATCTGTTCCACGCCTCGAGGCTCAAGGAATGCCGCCGCTTCCAGGAGCAATCGCGCTTCGCTGAACTGGAGTTTGCCCTGGCCGACTAAATCAAGCACGCCATTTGGCAGCTTGAGCAAGCGCATGTAGTTCGCCACCGACTCGCGTGACGCACCCGTACGTTTGCCGATCTGCTCCTGTGTCAGGTTGAATTCGCGGCTCAGGCGTGAGAACGCTTGCGCCTGTTCAAGACAGTTCAGGTCCTGGCGCTGCAGGTTTTCTACGATCGTCATTTCGGCGGCTTGCTCGTTGCCCAGAGTGCGAACAATCGCCGGCACCGACGTCTTCCCTGCCAGCTTCGACGCGCGGCATCGGCGTTCGCCGAGCACCAGGACATAGCGCCCGTTTGCCCCCGGACGCACGACAACCGGCTGCGCCAAGCCGCTGGCTTTGATCGATTCCGCCAACTCGTTCAATGCGGCTTCATCGAATGTACACCGCGTCTGGTAAGGGTTTTCATCGATCAGGTCAAGCGGGATTTCCTGAACGACATCGCCTTCAGGTGAGGGGTGCCCCATAGCTTGCCCTGAGTGAGTCGAAGGGTCTCGCCGCTTTTGCGAGACGTGGGTAGCAGCATGCAGCTTTGCGATTTCAGCTGGAACTGGAGACGACGAAGCTGGCGGTACGAGCTCCGGGCCGACTTCGGATGTCGCTGGAGCAGCAACGCCCGATGATCCCAGCGTTGGAATCACAATGGGTGGCACCACCGGCGCAACGTGCGGGTTTGCGCCAGGCGTTACTACTGGCGTCGGCGCGGACGCAACTACCCGTGGCCCTGACGGCAACAGCGAATCCAAACCGCGTCCTAATGCGCGTCGCTTCTCTGCTGGTTTGTGCTCTTCAACAGCAGCCATTGTTTTCTCCTTCACATATATATCGTGTCACGATACATCAATAAATCTGTCATTCCGAGCGTTAATCAAGTCTGTCATTCCGAGCGAAGCGAAAATCATTCGCTTGCGAATGATTTTCCGAGTCGAGGAACCTGTTTTTGTTTTGCAGCGCGCCAATAACACGTTCTTGCCAACGACCAACGACGAATGACCAGCGACGCTCTATTTCAAATTCATCGTGACCAGCTTGTTGCGATCGCGCCAGCGCCGCCAACGCGGAGCGTTCACCACCTGCTTTTCTTCTGTCGCCGAAGCCTCGCCTGAATTTTCCGAGGCCGCAGCTTCCTCTTTTTTCTCTAACTCCGGGAATGCCACAAATCCCGGCATGCGCTTCGCAATAATTTCCTTTGCCAGTTGAATGTAGCTTTCAGCGCCACGCGACTTCGCGTCGTACAAAATCACCGGCTTGCCATGACTCGGCGCTTCCGCCAAGCGCACATTGCGCGGGATGGGCGTCGCAAATAACTTGTCGCCGAAAAACTTCTGGAGCTCCGCCGTCACTTGCTGCGCCAGGTTGGTTCGATCGTCGAACATCGTCAGCAAGACGCCTTCGATCTCGAGCACAGAATTGAACGAGGCACGAATACGTTCAATGGTGTCCAGCAATTCCGAGATTCCTTCAAGCGCAAAATACTCCGCCTGCATCGTGATCAGGACCGAATCGGCGGCGACCAGAGAATTCAAAGTCAGTAGATCGAGCGCCGGCGGGCAATCAACGACGATGAAGTTGAATTTCTCGCGCAGCGGCGCCAGGCCGTCGCGCAGGCGAAACTCACGCTTCTCGGCATCGACCAGCTCGAAGTTCACGCCGACGAGATTCTTGTGCGCCGGAAGAACAAAGAGGTGATCGAGTTCGGTCTTTTGCAGGGACGCGAGCGCGTCGCATTCTCCGACCAGCAGCTTGTAAGTGCTGTTGCGATCGGGATCTTTGCCGAGACCAAGGCCGCTGGTCGCGTTCGACTGCGGATCGCAATCTACCAGGAGGGTGTTCAGCTTAGCGGCGGCGAGCGATGCCGCCAGATTAATGGCAGTCGTAGTCTTCCCGACGCCACCTTTTTGATTGGCAACGGCGATAATGCGGGCCATATTAAGTTTTCGTGGAGAACCAGAGACTTGAACGCAGCATAGTTCGGAACCCAGTCATTTGCAATGCCGGATTGCTGTGCAAGAGCTGTTGAATCCTATTCGGTTGAATCGGCAGCGACTATTGGGTCAAAGGGACGTGCTTTCCACAAGTCCTTAACCGAGTTTAAGAACCATGTTCCACGTGGAACATTTTTTAAGTTGTCCTTCTCTGGCTCAGATTGGACAGTGCTGCATTGAAGTCGCGCCGCAAACTGCCACCTTGACCTTTAGGAATAGGTAAAGGAGAGGAAAAGGCCCTAGATCGATGTTCCACGTGGAACATTTCGTGTCGGAAGCGTGCCGTCAACTTCAGCAGACCGAGCCCCAACGAGAAGCATGCGACTACGCGAAAGCGGGATCGGCAACGGATCTTGCCATTTCAGCTTGGGCAGCAGTTTTTTCGCGGTCTCCTCCTGGGGTCCTCCGATCAGAAGAGCCAGAGCGCCGCCGGTATTCGTGAGTCTCGCCGCCACGGGAAGAATGGATTCAAAACGTTCGACGGCGCGCAAGGTGACCAGGTCAGCTCGTGTTTCGAGCTCTTCGGCTCGCTTTGAAATGACTTCGATACCGGAAAGCTCAAGCGCACGGCAAACTTCCCGAAGGAACGTTGCTTTCCGGCCGTTCGATTCGATCAGCGTTACACCAAGCCTCGGCAACCAGATCTTGATGGGCAGCCCAGGGAAGCCAGCTCCCGAGCCAATGTCAATTGCGGAAGTCGGCTGATTGTCCTTCGAAAGCAAGTTGCGAGCGGCAAAGAAAGACTCGCCGAAATGCCGCGTAACAATTTCTCCAGGATCGCGCACGGCAGTGAGATTGATCTTTGCGTTCCATTTCAGCAGCAGTTCGAGATAGGCGGCGGTTTGAGATAACTGTTCCGCGGAAATTGAATCGGCTCCGACGCACGGCCCAAGCAGGGCCGCGATTTCAGTCAAATTCATAAGCAAGCCGCATTTTATGCGAACGCGATGTCATTCGCATACTCTGGATCGAACTAACGTGGAATGCCAGACCAGGGGGAATCTTACTTGTAATAAGTGGGACGCCACATGGATTGATTGTTTGTTTCTCAACACAAATAAGCCTTTACGAAGTGACAAGTGGAACCCGAACAAGCTTTCAGGAATCAGATTGACATTACATTGTATTTCTGCAATTATCGAATTATGCAAAGCGCTGACACTGAACGCGTGGCAGCCTATGCCGATATGTTTTCCGCGATGGGCACGGAGGCCCGCCTGCGCATTATGCAGTTGCTGCTGAAGGCGCACCCGGAGGGGCTCGTTGTGAATGAAATCCAGACGGAGCTGGGCATTCCGGGATCCACCTTGTCTCACCATCTCGACAAGCTCAGGAATGAAGGCTTGGTGAATGTTCGGAGAGAGAGCACGTTTCTGCGTTACACCGCGAACACGGACACGCTGCAGGAGCTATTGCAGTTCCTGTACGCGGAGTGCTGCACGCGAAATCAGGCGGTGAAGCCGCAGGAGATTGTGCAGATATGCACGTAGAGCTTGCGCGGCGTAGAAAGCTTTTGCCGTTCAAATGGGGAAGCTTGTAACCGCAAAGGACGCTGAGAATTTCTGTAGGCGATCCGATTAACGATTGTTTGTCAGCTTCGACTCCCCCCGTAACTCCGGGTAGGGGAAGGTGCAGTCTTTGCGAACTTTGCGATCTCCGCGGTTAAAGTCTTTTTGAAAAGCTTTTAACCGCAAAGGACGCCAAGTGCGCAAAGGAAAGCAGGAATACGAGAATGGAAAATGCGAAGAACATCACAGAAATCGTGAAAGAGAAATACGGGCAGGCGGCGCTACGCGTTTATCGCGGCGGAAATTCGTGTTGCGGTGCAACCGCGGCAAGCGGACTTGGCTGCGATCCGATCACAGCGAATCTGTATGACGCGGCCCAGACCCGAGTTCTTCCGGAAGAAGCGGTGCTGGCGTCGCTGGGATGCGGAAATCCAACCTCACTGGCGCAGCTTAATCCTGGCGAGACGGTGCTTGACCTGGGTTCCGGCGGCGGCATCGATGTCTTGCTCTCGGCACAGCGCGTCGGTCCGACCGGTAAAGCTTACGGCCTGGATATGACCGACGAAATGCTGGCGCTGGCAAATGAGAACAAGCGCAAGGCCGGCGCGCAGAATGTCGAGTTCCTCAAAGGCGAAATAGAAAGCATTCCTCTCCCGGACAATTCCGTTGACGTGATCATTTCGAATTGTGTGGTCAATCTGTCAGCCGATAAGGACCGCGTGCTGCGCGAGGCGTTCCGCGTTCTGAAACCGGGCGGCAGATTCGCAATCTCTGACGTAGTCACGCGCGGCGAAATGAACGACGAAATTCGCAAGAGCGTTCTGCTTTGGGTAGGCTGCGTGGCCGGTGCGCTTGAGGAAAATGAGTATCGCGCCAAGCTGGCGGCAGCGGGATTCGAGCAGATTTCGGTCGAGCCGACGCGGATCTATCGCGTGGAGGATGCACGCGAGTTCTTGTCATCAAGCGGAGTGGACGCGGACGCGATCGCGCCCCAGGTGGACGGAAAGTTCATGAGCGCGTTTGTGCGGGCGGTAAAGCCGGCTGCGAAAGCGTGCTGTGGGCCGGGCTGCTGCAATTAACAGCACTTAGCATTTGGCACTTAGCATTTAGCATTTGGCGGCTCCAACTGAATGCTAATTGCCAAATGCCAAATGCTACCCATCATTACAACGTTCTGTTTCTCTGCACCGGCAACTCAGCGCGGTCGATTATGGCCGAGGCGCTTATGAATTTCAAAGGCGCTCCGCAATTCACCGCTTACAGCGCGGGCAGTCATGCGTCGGGAAAGGTGCGGCCGGAAGCGCTTCAGCGGCTAGAAGCCGCGCACATTCCTGTCGACGGACTGCGCAGCAAATCCTGGGATGAGTTCGCCTTGCCAGACGCGCCGAAAATGGATTTCGTTTTCACTGTCTGCGATAACGCGGCCAAAGAAGTTTGTCCAATATGGTTCCCCCACCCTTCGAAAACCGCGAAGGATGGGGCACCCGGCCCGTTGACGGCGCATTGGGGTGTGCCTGATCCGGCCGGGGTGCAGGGATCCCCGCAGGAAATTGACCGGACATTTCGTGAGGCGTTCAGCATTCTTGAGCGCAGGATCGGGCTTCTTCTTTCTCTCCCGCTTGCTTCTCTAGATCGGTTGGCGATCAAGAAAAGCGTCGACGAGATCGGGCGCCAATGAAGCCAAGTCTGAGCAGACGCGTAACCGCTGAGTTTCTTGGCACAGCGTTTCTTGTAGCCGCTGTGGTTGGTTCGGGAATAATGGCCGAGCGGCTCTCGGGCGGAAATGTTGCGCTGGCGCTGCTGGCTAATACCCTGGCGACCGGCGCCGCGCTGGTCGCTCTGATTCTCGCGTTCGGGCCAATCTCGAGGGCGCACTTCAATCCTGTCGTCTCACTCGCTGACGCCCTGGAACACGGGTTGACCTGGACCGAAGCCGGAGCATACGTCGTTGCTCAGTTCGCGGGCGGTACGGCTGGCACTCTGCTGGCGCACGCCATGTTCGCTCTGCCTCTCATCTCTTTGTCGGGTCACGTTCGCTATGGATCGTCGCAAATGCTGAGTGAGTTCGTCGCGACGTTCGGACTTATGTCTGTGATCTGGGGATGCTCGCGCTCGCGTCCGAATACGACGCCATTCGCCGTGGGCGCTTACATTACGGCTGCCTACTGGTTCACCGCATCCACGTCGTTCGCAAATCCCGCGGTGACGATAGCCAGGTGCCTGAGCGACACCTTCGCGGGAATAAGGGCAGCGGATGTTCCCGGATTTATTCTGGCGCAAGTCGCAGGTGGAGTGGCTGCGACATTCTTGTTTCGGTGGCTGTGGCGCGACCTGGCGAGATCGGCGGACAAGGTCGTTGTGCCAACTGAACTTCACCATTCATCGAGCTGGCAATACCATCGATGATTATTCCTCTTCGGTCTTTGCCCGAGGCGGGCCCTCTTTGCCGGTGTGTTTAGACAGTGGAATCACACCGCCCGGCACACCAAGAACGATCGTATTGCCAGAGGAATCAGCTACCGTTTGGAGCGCGCGGAGTTGCAAGAGATTAGGATTGTCATCCATCGTTCGGGCGGCGTTGGCTAAACTGCGAAGGGCCGCGGTTTCGCCCCGAGCTCTTTCGAGCGCAGCCTGACCGTCCTTTTGTGCTTTCACTACTTGAGCAAAAACTTTTTTCATCTCTCCCGGAAACATTATGTCTTTCACGTCGGCTGAAATCAGAGTCAGCCCGAATTCGACAGCCTTTTTCGATGTGAGATCCATCAACTTACTGCTGATGCCGGCCCGGTTGTCGAGAAGCGCTTCGATCTTCTCTCCGCCGACAATTTCGCGCAGCGCCATTTGCAGGGAAAGATACAGACTGGTTCGGAAATTCGCGTTCTTGTTGATCGCAGTGTGTGGATCGGTGACCTGAAACTGCGCCGCCAAGCTGATCTTTAGAGTGACCCCGTCGGAACTGAGCACGTCTTGCCCTTGAATCGTGATGAACTCTGGACGCAGGTCAATAGGAGTAATCGCCGAGGATTTTGGAAGAATCCAGTACTGGCCAGGGCCCAACGTGCCGAGGTAGCGGCCTTTGCGATAGCGGAGAGCCCGCTGGTGCTCGTACACGATGACGCGCTTAAAAGGAAAGGTCTTGATCAAAATGATCAAGATTATAGCCGCGACAAGCAGAACTAAAAGCGATTCACCCATATTCAATATTCCAATCTCCTGCCCCGGCGGAGCCATCGAAACGCAGCGGGGGTCTTAACCCACAGAGCCGAATCCCGATTTGCCCGAAGGCCGGTTCGCCGGAGAGGATTTAGCGGGTAGCCATCCCTGAGCTTGGAGTCGAACCAAGAATCGGCGGGCAAAAGCCAAACCAGAGTGAGATTCACATTGGCGGCGCGCCCAACCGACGCGGACGTTATATCACAAAACGGGGGCTATTGATGTGCTGGCGAGCGAAGCGATCTCGGCAACATAAGCTGCCCGCTTCGCATCTGCCTACCAGAGAGCGAAATCTATGCCATTCGATTCGGACCGTAGAACAGTACTGCGCAATACTATCGCTATGGGAGTTGCCGGAGCAGTCGCGCTGCCGTTGCTCGGACAATCCACGTTCGCACTATCGACAGCGGCAAAAGAGAAAGCTGATAAGGAACCCGAGGTCACGGCGACTGAGGACCTAATGCGCGAACATGGCGTGCTGCGGCGCGCGCTGCTGGTCTTTCAAGAAGTCGTTCCCAAATTGCGGCAGAACGCGGCGAGCGTTGATGCCGCGGCGTTGCAGCAAGCGGCAAAGCTGTTTCGCACCTTTGGCGAGGATTATCACGAGCGCATGCTGGAGGAGCAGCACATCTTTCCGCTGATCCGAAAGCAAGGACCGGTGCTCAGCCGCTACGCCGACATTCTGATCGAGCAACACAATCGCGGGCGCGAAGTAACCGACTATGTCCTGGCAGTAACGAACGGGCCGAGAATTTCGGTTGGCCATGCTGAGCCGCTGGCGAAAGTCTTTGAGACGTTCGTCTTGATGTATCAGAACCACGCCGCGCGCGAGGACACGATCATCTTTCCCGCGTGGAAAAAGAATTTCACCGACCAGCAACTGGACGAGGTGGGCGATCAATTTGAGGACATCGAGCACAAGATGTTCGGCAAAGATGGATTCGAAGATGCCGAGAAGAAGATCAGCAGCATCGAAGCCGCGCTTGGATTCGCTGATCTGTCCCAGTTCACGCCGCCTCCGCCGCCGAAGCCTTAGAGCGGAAGCGAACCAGAGTAATAAATTGTGGGACGAGGTGCGGGAGTTGCGCTGGAAAATCGCGGCGATCGGCTAGTTGTTGGCCTCATAGAAAACGAAAGTGGAAATTATTTCAGCGGGTCTCATGCTGAGATGCTGTTTACCGTGCTGATTCTGGCTGAGGCGTCGCTGAACCACAGAAGTAACAAGTGGGAAGCGGCGCTGGATTCGTTTGAGTTTTAGCCGCTGAGGCAAGTCCAGTGCTCCTCAGCCGCGACTGTAAAGTTCAAATCGCACCACGGCCGACAATCAGGGAGCCGACTGTGCCAATACCTTCTCGCTGCATCCTCTCCAATACAATCTAGCTTGTGAACCTGGACGACACTATTGTCGCTGTGGCAACGCCGCCTGGCCGGGGCGGGATTGGAGTGGTGCGGCTAGCTGGGCCGGAGGCGGTTGCCATCGCGACGCCGATGCTGCGGCTGAAGCATGCGCTTGAGCCAGGGCGGGCGGTGTTTGGGGAGTTGATGGAGCCGGAGAAAGCGGGGACAGGCAAGACCGATTGTCGGACAGCGCCTGCACTGAGCTTGTCGGAGAGAATGTCCGACCCACACCAAAACCAACCAGCTTGCGAGGATGCCCGTCCCCCAATTACCTGTGATGGCCCAGGTCGGACAGGAATGTCCGACCCACATGGTCCATCTCAGACACACAACGACAGAATCGACGAAGTGGTGGTCACGTACTTTGCCAAGCCGCATTCGTACACGGCGGATGACGTGGTCGAGATTTCGGCGCATGGGTCTCCGGTGGTGCTCGGGCACATTGTGGAATTGGCACTCGCGCGCGGGGCGCGGTTGGCTGAGCCGGGCGAATTCACCATGCGGGCGTTCTTGAACGGCCGCATCGATCTGACGCAGGCGGAAGCGGTTCGCGACCTGATTGAGTCGCAGACGTTGTATCAGGCAAAGGTGGCGGCACAGCAACTTGAAGGCGCGCTGTCGAAACGCTTGCAGCCGATCAAACAAAAGCTGGTGGAACTGATCGCGGTACTCGAGGCGGGAATTGATTTCGCCGACGACGATGTTTCGGTGATGCCGGCGGAAAGAATTCTTGAAGGCATCTCCACGGTGCGCGCGCCGCTGGAAGATCTCTCGCGGTCTTTCGGATACGGGAAGATTGTGCGCGAAGGGATTACGCTGGCAATTGTCGGGCGGCCGAATGTAGGGAAGTCGAGTTTGTTTAACCGGCTGGTGGAGCGAGAGCGGGCGATTGTGACCGCGACTCCAGGGACGACGCGCGACCTGGTGACGGAGACGGTTTCGCTCGACGGAATTCCAATTCAACTGGTGGATACGGCGGGCATTCGTCACGCGCTGGATGAGGCCGAGAGCATCGGGATTAAAAAGTCGATGGAAGCGTTGGCCGATGCGGATCTGGTGCTGGTGGTGAGGGATGCATCGCAGGCGGTGTCGTCCGAGGACGAGCAGTTGCTTGGGCAGGTACAAGGCCGGGCCGCGATTGTGGTGGAGAATAAATCCGACCTAGTTGAAGATGGCGGCAACTCGGACAGGAATGTCCGAGCCACACAAGCAGTGGCAATTCGAACGTCGGCGCTGACCGGGGAGGGAATCGCAGAATTGCGAAGTGCGATTCTCGAAAGAGCGACCGGCGCCAGCAATTCAGAGCCGGGGTTTCTGACCAACGCGCGGCATCAGGGATTGGTCAGCGAATCGTTGGGCGCGCTGGAGAAAGCGGAAGGCGCCGTGGCGCTCAAGATCCCGCATGAAATGTTGTTGCTGGATTTGTACGCTGCGTTGCGACCTCTGGATGAAATCACGGGCGCGACTACGACCGACGATATATTGAATTTGATCTTCAGCAGATTCTGCATAGGGAAGTGATGTGACGGATTTAGGAAAATTGCTGGTGGTTGTCGGCGGAGTAGTGATTGCGGCCGGTCTTCTGCTGATGCTCGCCGGGCGGGCGCATCTGCCGCTGGGAAGATTGCCGGGCGACATTATCTATCGCGGAAAGAACGCGACATTTTATTTTCCGCTGGCGACGTCGATTGTGGTGAGCGTGGTGTTGTCGCTGATTTTGTGGGTGGTGGGCAGGATGAGGCACTAGAGTATTTTTCGTGCTGTCTCCCGAGGACAGGTCGCGCGTCCATGAAAAGCTTTTCACCGCAGAGGGCGCGAAGGACGCAGAGAAAACACCGAGCGAAGTGTTCTCTTCACCACGCGCTCCGGCAATTCCAGGTTCTTGCGAGTTTTGTTTCGCGGCAACAACTTCCACCCGTAGAGCGGGCTGCGCTTTAACAACTCTCAAGAACCTATTGCGAGGTGACGTTGAACGTCTTCTGCAGATGCTGCCCTGAGTTTGTGGTGGCTTTTATCACCAGAGTATGCGGGCCCGGAGTGACGTTAATGCCGTTGTCAAGGATGGCATGGTTACCGATAGCGAACACCTGATTTCCATCGAGTATCTCGGACAGGTGCTGAATTCCGGTTGACGCGCCGGCTGCGGCTTTGACGAGAATGCCGCCGTTGACGGTTTGACCGTTAGTGAGACTGCAGACATTGATGTCAGGAAGCACGGCAGGTGGCGCACATCCCTGGTAGATCTTATTTACGTTGATGTAGATCGTGGACTTGAACGAGCCCTGTGAATCGTAGCTCTGGACTGAGACGCGATGGCGGCCGACCGACATGGGCAGACCCGTTGCAGGCAAGGGAAATCCGTTCGACAGGGCGGGCGGGGTTTGGAATACGCTCTTACCATCCACGAAAATCTGCACCGACTTAGGATTTTCGCCGGGCGCGGCAACAGCGTTCCAGGTCAGCTGGACGGGTGAAAAGTGAATCTCGCCGTCCGTCGGTTGGCAGATGACAACCGAACGCGGCCCCTGGCTCATGGTTTGCTCGGGTATACAGACATAAACCTGGCCGGTGATGTTGATATTCACCGTGGATTGGAACCAGCGCCCGGAGACATCATGGGCGAGAGCAGTAATTCTATAAGGGCCGGCGTTCTCGGCGGCGAGAAAGAAATCAGCGGAGCTGACGGGATTCTGCCAGCGCTTGACCCCGTTGTACCAGACCTGAAGCATGTCCACCTGGGCGGAATCGTTGGTGGCGATCTGTAGATGGATGGGCGAATTGATACTATCGCCGGACTGCGGCATGCAGATGGTGACCGACGGGTCTGTGTTGCCGGGGTTGCAGGTTTGCGCGGCTGATTTCTGGCTGGAAGCGATCAGCAAGGAGAAGGTGAAGAGGAGAAGCACGCGGCTCGACATGGAGGTCCCTCGCAAGCAACGTTAATGTGCGCGAAGATGGATGTCAGAAGCGGGACGCGGGTTTCCGGCGACGGGGAAGTTTTTACAATCCAAGGCGCACAAAATCGAAAGCGGCCACTAGCATGGTTGCGGGCGCGTTTTTTGTCCGTGTTGAAGAGCGGCTCTTTAGAGCCGCGTAGAAGGATTGTTTGTTTGGGCTTCAGCCCCTGAAACGACAGGCCCTGAAGGGCCAGTTGGATGAGGGAACACGCGGCCATAAATGGCCGCTCTTCCGCTAAGTCGGGGCTGTGCTTTGAAAGGCAGAACAACAGCACAAAGATGCGAATCTATCTTCTGCGACGGAAGCTAGGGGCCGGAGCCGCCGCTCTGGCTTTGTAGTCCTTGGGATAGAGGACGACGAAGCGGCGAAGGCCTTCGCCGTCGCTTTCGGTGCGGAGGTCTTGCTCGTCGCGCAGGGCTAGGTGCAGGATGCGGCGCTCGCGCGATGACATCGATGCAAACTCATAAGGCGTGCCGGACTGGCGGACTTTATCGGCGGCCACGCGCGCGGAGAGCCGGAGTTCTTCCAGGCGGGCCTTGCGGTGTCCCATGCAATCGAAGTTGATTTTTTCGTGTTCGTTGCCGGCGAGATGAAGCATCTCCATGGCGAGAAGCTCGAGCGAGCGCAGCAGTTCAGCGCCGCGTTCGAGCAGGAGGGCCGCGTCCGGGCCGGCGAATTCGACCAGAATTTCAGGACGCTCCCAATCGCGATCATCGGCCATCGGGGGATCGACGGTGATACGGTATTTGAGCTTGAGCCCGGAGTGCTTCACCATCGGGCCGAGAAAAACGTTCAGCTGGTTTGCAGATTGAATTTTGTCCATAAGAAAAGCTGTTAGCTTTTAGCTGTTAGCTCCTAGTAAAACCTCAACGGCCGATTCAAGATCGAGTGCTGCACGCAAGAGCTAAAGGCTAACTGCTAAAAGCTCACTTATCTTTCTTCCTGGCACGCTTCGCGGCGATGGCGCGCATTTCGCGGCCGAGTTCGGTTTTATTCATGATCCATTGCTGAGCAATCGAGATCAGATTGCTCTCCGCATAATAAAGGTTCAGGCCAGCCGGCAGATTAAAGAAGATGAAGCCCATCATGGCGGGCATCATGATATTCATCATGCGCTGCTGGGTCGGGTCAATTCCCGCCTGCGGAGTGATGCGCTGGATAAGAAACATGCTGATAACCATGATCGCGGGCAACAGGAAAATTGGATCGCGCGCCGACAGGTCATGGATCCAGAGCCAGTGGGCCTGGCGCAGGTCGATGGCCGCGCCCAGCATTTTGTAATACGCCCAGAGAAACGGCAGTTGCACGAGCAGCGGCAGGCAGCCGCCGATGGGATTCACGCCTTCGCGCTTGTACAGCTCTCCAATTTCTTTTTGCATGTCCTGCTTGCGCGGATCGCTCATGCTGTACTTCTTATATTTTTCCTGGATGGCCTTCATCTGCGGCTGCACGCGCTGCATTTTGAGCGCCGACTTCATCTGGAAAATGCGCAGCGGAAGGAGAGCAATCGTGATCACAAAGGTCTGAATGACGATGGCCCAGCCCCAGTTGCGGACGAATTCGTGAATCCAGCGCAGTCCAATGAAGGGCCAGGCGAAGAGCGGCCGCGCGATCAGCCCCAGTGAACCGAAGTTGACCACGCCGCGCAAATCCTTATCGGAGCCCACGATGGTCGGAACTGAGACGGCCTCGAGCACCTCAAGCGATTTGGGGCCGACGAACAAACGTTCGCTCGACTCACCGGGACGGCCGACGGCGATGCCGAGCGCGTCAGCAGGCTTGATTTCGGAGCTGGTTGGGCTGGCCGCGGCGTCAACCGGATTGCGCAAAGTAACAATCCGGAGGTCGGTGGCTTTGTCGGGAATAAAGGTTGCGGTGAAATACTGGCTGCTCACTCCCGCCCAGTTGTAGTTTCCATTAAGGGTGGCGCCCCCGACAACTTTCTTCACCGCCATGTGCTCGCTGCTGTCGTTGAACTGATATTCCAGTTGCCCCGAGGCATAGGCCGGAACGTTGGCCTGATCGCCAAAGCCAACCGGCCACGCGGGAAAGGCCCAGACGGGATCTCCGTTCCAGAATACTGATGTGTCAACTCCGACTGCGTAGCTCTTATCGAAGTGGAAAGTCTTGCGGACGGTGAGGCCGGAGTCGGCGTAGTCGAAGGTCAGATCGCCGGGTGCGGTCAGGGTCGGCGCGGTGGTGCTCGGAACGTATAGCGCCGAATTCAGCTTGTCGCGTTGGGCCTGGTCGTAGGTCCACAAGGAAAGCGGAAATCCGTATTTGGCTGCATTGGTGGGATTGACCAGATCGAGAGGCTGGCCGCGATCGTCGGAAAACTTTTTCAGCACCCACGACTTCACCTGCGCGCCGCGATTGGTAAAGGTGATGCGATAGAGATCGTTTTCAACGACGATCTCCGATTCGGATGACGCCTGCTTCGAAGCCGGGGCCGGGGTCGATCCCTTGGCAGCCTTGCCCAGCTTGGCCACGGTCTTTGCAGGAGGCGCAGCCGGCTCAGACTTCACAGCCGGGGGATTCGAGGGCGCGGGGGCCTGGATGGGCTGATTCGGAGTCGCAGTGCTCTTGTTCTGCGGCGCGTATTTCTTCATCAGGAATTGCGAGCCGAAGATGGCGACCGCCATCAGCACAAATATGAGCAGCAGATTGCGCTCCATGCCGGGTTCGTTTTGTGGGCTGCGATATTCAGGCATGGGTCAGAGTACCTTCAACTTCTCGCGGAGCTTTGCTCCGCCGGACGGTTGACCACCCCACCCGCCGAAAGTCGCGTCGGGCGGGGTCCCCGGGTGAGGGCACCCGTCCCCACATGGTCTGTGCCAAGCGGCACCGGATCATAGCCTCCCCTGACGAAGGGATGGCAGCGAAGCAAGCGCCATAAGGCCATTGCCGATCCGCGCACGACACCATAACGATCAATGGCTTCAGCGGCATATTCGGAACAGGTGGGCGTGTAACGGCACGATGGAGGAAACATCGGCGAAATCGCGTACTTATAGGCGCGAAGCAGGAGCAGTGCAAACGATCTCGGATATTCAGTGAGTTTCAACTGCGCGCCCGCTCCTTGCTTAAATTCTTCTCGATGGCCTCAAAAGCTCTGGCAATGTCATTCTGCAAATCGGCAAACTCGGCGTCCAAGAGCGTTCGCTTGGGATTGATTACCACGTCGGCAGCCACTGTATGTTGCAAGCCTTTCAACCGAACCGCCTCGCGCAAGCGGCGCTTCATGCGGTTCCGTTGCACCGCCCCGCCCAGCGCCTTGCTGACGGTGAAGCCCACGCGCAGTCCGTGGTCCTGATTCTCATGGCCCAAATAAAACACGGTCATGTGTTGCGCAAAGTGACGGCGTCCGCGCTTATAGACCTTTTCAAAATCTGCATGCCGCAACAGGCGACTGCTCTTGGGAAAACGGCCGGTTGCATTTCGCGGAACGGAAGTGCTCAAACATCGGCTCCAGGCTTTAGGCGTCAGGCTTCAGGGAACCTGAAGTGCGCAGGGTTAAAAAGGCTAAAGCCTGGCGCCTAAAGCCTGAAGCAATTTAACTATTCACGAAAACCGGGTTTGACCGCGACCCGCTTGCGGCCTTTGGCTCGGCGGCGGGAGATGACCGCGCGTCCGCTCTTGGTTTTCATACGAGTGCGAAAGCCGTGCACCTTAGACCTGCGGCGGCGGTTCGGCTGGAATGTACGTTTCGGCATGGAAAGTGGTGCGCTCCTGTCGTCAGCAACTGCGCTGCTTCAAAATGAGTGAAAAGAAAGTATAAATGACAGAGTGCAGGATGGTAAACCGGTGGAGGGTAGGATGTGGCGACGGGGAAAACGGCTCCACCGGCGGATTAGGTCGGCGAGTAGAGTCATCCTCCACTGGAGCCGAACCCTTTGGCGCCACGAACCGCACTGCTCAAATCGCTTTCAACCACCTCACACGCCAGGGAAGGGTGCTCCAACAGCTGCGCCACCTTATCGCCTTTCCGGATCTCGTATGACATTTCTCCCAGGTTCTCGATCAATACGACAATCTCGCCCCGGTATCCAGCGTCAATCACCCCAGCGTTGCACATCAGACGTTTGCGGGCCAAGCTGGACCGAGTCTTAACGATGCCGCCTGCAGGTGGTACGAACTCAATCGCAATTCCTGTGCGGATTCCCGTACCACTGTGCGCAGCAATCGTGAGATCCTCACAGGAGTAAAGGTCGTAGCCGATATCTTCTCCCGGGTGAGCAATAGTAGGTAGAACAGCATTGGGAGAGAGCCGCTTCACTCTGAGCATGATTCCCATTGTGCCAGATCCAACCGAGAGTGAATTTGTCTTGAGAAGTCAGGCAGCGATATTTCTATCTTTGTGCGGCTTAACTTCAGCAACTAACGTTCGGAGCTCGCCCAGAATGTCTGGGTGGTGCTTTTCAAGATGCTTTTCGACTCGGGAATTTGAGAGCACACGCTCAACATAGCCGCACCCGATTGACAACTTTAGCATGTCTGTACCGTAAGATTCTTCCACCGCCTTGAGGTCGCGAACCAAGAAATCAGTTTCTTGTTCAATCATCGCCTGGGCTGCGATAGACGAAGCCTCGACCCTTGGCTTGCGCTTAGAAGGCGTCTCCACTAGAAATTCAGGACGAGTGACTTCGAGCAGAGCTTTCGCAAAACGCACAGAGTATGTATTTGTGGCGTGCATGTGCTCAGCAGCTTCAATCTGGCGGATTGGCTTCATTTTCTTCAGGACTGCAAAAGCACCAGCGGTAACGTGGTTGTTACGGAGAATTTCAACGGCTTCGTCACAAACTCCCTCGAGCATAGTTCGCCGTTGCTTGATAGCGTACAGACTGACATTCAGGACCTCCGCAAGTCGTTTTTCGCTTACGCCATGGGACAGGGCTTGTAGCGGATTCCAGGCAATGCTCGGCAAAACACCCCCAATGTCGTTAGAGTCTGGAGAGCAATGGATCGAAGCGGCGCGGCTACTTGCGTCAAACTGGCGTGTCACCGTCAATGTTGAGAGCAGCCGAGTGAGCTTGACGTTACCCGAGCCCGCTAGACGATTGTTGCGCCTTCCCGGAGTTGGCGAGATGGTTGTGGTCTTCGGTTTCGGCGCGATCGAAGAAATTGAACGCAGGTAAACAATTCGTCGCAGATTGGAAATTCTGCTGGCCACGATGGTTTGCAAGTGGTACTTGTAACTAACTGGCATCTGAGAGGATGTTCTGCTTTTCCGCGAGAGTTCTCTCCCGGCCTATTGCCTCTAGGTCGTAGTTGAGTGGAAGCGGAAGTACTGTGTAGTTTCCATTGTCGTCCCGCCTCAGAACGACTCCAGCTTCTTTCAGTTTGAGGTAGAGCTGCATCTCTGCGTCGATCACTTTGATCTCTGCCAGTCGCGTTTCAGCCTCTTCCCTCCGTACCCTGCTTTCGAGGGATCGTTCTTTCAGCTTTGCGTCAATCCGTCGTTCCTCGGCCTCACTAAAGTCCCGTACCGCAGCGGCTTTTTCTTTCTGTGCAAGTCCTTCTACCTTGTCAACTGCAAGACCGACCGCTTGCTTAGCTAGGCCTTGAGGCTCTATTCCGGTCTGGCGCAGAGAGTCGGAGATCGCGTCTATCGTCTTGCGGACGCGTTCTCCCGCCCGTCCCCTCCAATCTGCAGCAAACAATGCCCTGATCTGTGCGATAAGGCCAGTACCTGTGCCTCGAGGGTTCACGCGAAAAGAGCCTCGGCCAGGCGTGGTTGTTCAGCGTGAAGATCGTCAACTAAGAACCCTAACCCGCCACAGGCGCGGTAATAATCGGCGAGCGCTACAAGTGTTGCGCTTATTGATTGCGGGGAGAGCGATGGGTCAAATTGAAGGATGAGAGAAATAGGGTCGCTCTTGAGCTCGCTGGCCCGTACCGTTCTTCGGATATCAATGCCACCTCGAAAGAACGCCCCATCCTGAATAGATATCCTATGTGTAACGACGTCTCCCGTGAGAGATCCAACGCGATGAATTTCTACATAGTCGGTAGCAGAGAGATTCCCTTTTACAGAACCTGCTATTTCGATTGAGCCCGCAGATATATCGCCGGTTACCGTGGCGGTAGGCCCTACCACAACCTGGCAGCCAGGTGCGGTAATTGCACCATCCACAACACCTTCTACCAGAATTGACTCCGAGCCCAGGAGTTCGCCTCTAATGCGAATGCCTTTACCGATTTTGGCAGTAACTTCGGTCGTATGATCGGTTTTGGGTGGTGCCGTCATTTGTTGCTCCCAAAAGGAATGCCGGTTTCAACATCTTACCGGAAGACCATGCGTTTGAAGTAGCCGAGCGTCCGCCATAATACGCTTGTATCCACGGCCCTAATTTTTTATTCGGGATGTTGAACTTGATCTCGGGTCGAGTGATTCCCATTGCTTTAAGCGTTGCCTTGCCGAAACTAGCAGGTGAATAGGCATTCCAGGGCTTCAGATCAAGATCAGGGTGCTTATCAAATTCCTGTTTACACGCATTCAGCAGCGCAACGGTGCATCGCACGTCTTGGCGGCAGTGCTCTATTTCATCAGGGGTGACTTCGCCGGTGGGCTGGTGATCGTCTTTCTGTGGCAAATCCAGCGATTTAAAAGGGCCAGCTTTGTTGTCGCAGGCACTCCTGAGGGAGTGCGACTTGTTATAGAGTGCCCACAGCGAGGTACGAAGATCGAGAAAGTGAATTTTCTCCCCTGCATCCTTCCATTCATGCGCTGGCACGTTCCCATTTAATTTTTTCTTGCAAGGCCTCGTAAGCTTAATGATTGCCTTCTTGCTGTCAATTGGAGTGATGAGAATGCGTGGATAATTGATGTTCTCATTCCCGTCGCTATACTGCATCATCACTAACGACCATTCGCCCTTATTTCCTTGCTTCCAGTCCAGCGCAAGCCGCGTAAGGTCGTACCCGAGATTGAAGCCAACTATCATCGCCGCATTTTTCTTCAGAGCAGGCCAAAATACTTTCTTCATGAATTTGTTACGCGAATAGACAGGAAAGCGAGGAGGGAACGTTCGCACGTCCGAAATTGCTGTTTCCATATACTTCGTGAGAACCTCGAATTCTCTTGCAGGTAGGTCATCGGCGTAGAAAATACCTTCTTCAATGACCTCGTAGTTCCCTCCGACAAGCCTGCCGCGTTGCCAGACACCGAATGTAAGGCACTGATCAACGGGAGTCCGAGTTTCAGTGTCGATAACCAGAACCTCAGGCCAACTTGGGTCTGCGCTACCCTGAGGGTCTTCAGGACTGGGCTTTTCCCTAGTCTTGTTCTTCATTTCTGCCGGTATAGCGATCGCTCGTAAGAACAGATCGTGCGTTTCAAGAATCTTCCGGTTTGAAAAATTCTGAGTCGAAGTGCTTAAAGAGTTCATATCTTCTGACAATCCTGTTTTGATCGTTCCTGCAACATCCACTCCAGCAACATCCACTCCGCGATTTTTATTGCACAAAGCGCTCTTCTGATCCGCTCTATAGGATCGTCCGTGAAACTGAGATCGATTCCCGCTTGACGCACCAGCAAATGAAACCTGTCGTGATGTTTCTTACAAAAAGGCATGGTGAACCATGCGACATGATTCCTCCCTCCTAAATGGTTCGCCTCAACCTGTAGGGTGCTTTCGCAGATCACACACTGCCTCATGCAGTACCGCCGGAGTAGGGGATGACCTGCTCGCTGCCAAAGTGTTCGGGCAGGTTGTCTTCCTCACCCAACACCCGAATAATCTGAGGGTCGGTCAGCAGTTCGTGGCCCTGAATCTTTACACCTTTCCATTTTTCCAGCGCGTTCGCATTGCCGCCAAGAAAATCAAAAATGTCATTGCGAAACTCAGCTATTTGACTTCTCGCTTTCGAGCCCCTGATTTTGATCACAACTGGGCCATCCGGACCGGGAATCTCCATTCGTCGCACATAGCGATCTGGTATTGCACGAATGCGTCCCCTCGAAGTCTTGAATGCCTTCGGGGTGTATTTCCAAAGGTCGCGAACGCTGATTCCTTTCTCTCTGGCCGCTTGCGTTGCCGTGAGCTTCGGGTTACGCAGCATCTCCGCATGTGCTGCTAGTACATCCGAACGTTTTCCCAGCTGAGATGGGTAGAGCGAGAATAGGTGCGGTGCGCGAGAGCCTGGTTGGTTGACAGCGGATGAGGCCTTTCTGCCTCCTGTCGTAGTGCGACCCGACACACGACGCCGAATCCGACGCTGAGTCCGCGAGTTCTTCTTCTGTCTCGACATCTGTTACCACAAATAGCATTCGCGACTAAAGCGAGTTACCCTGTTCGCTTGAGCATTACGTAGAAATGGCAGTTGCGCTATGAAGAGAAGCGGAGAAACAGGAAAATCCGGGCCTTCGGAGCCGTTTGATTTTTCGTTTGCCGCGAAGAAACGAATGGCCGCCAAACTTAGGGCAGATATACTGGCGCGGAGCGAAACGCTACGGTATCAACTTGAGCGATTGCGGCAGAAGATCGATTGGGAACAGCTGCGCAATGCCGCGTCGGAAGCCGATGTTAACTCCGCACTCGCGGCACTCGATGAATTTGATCGCAATCAATTGTCTTGCACAGCCGCAATTCTAGCCACCGTGCGAGACGACGCCTACCCCAAGCTGCGACCGTTTCGCTTCCTTGCAGAAAGTTGTGCACAAGCCCTGTACACGAATCCGAAGAGTGCCGAAGAATATAGTCCTCGCTACTCTCGTGACATCTGCTACCAAGAGAGAAAACGGCGCGGCCCGCCGGCGAAGCAAATGACTAACCTGGATTACTGGCGCATTCAAGCCGATGCAGGCCAACCGGTCCCGGTAAGGTATCTCCGCCGGATAAATAGAAAACATGCGAAAGATCAGCGAAGACACGCCGCCGGTAATCTACGTACAGAATTGACATACACTGACATACCTGCGACAATAGGCGAGATGAAGAAGAAGCGAACAACTATCTGGCTGCCAGAGGGTACGATAGCCAGACTCAAGCAATTATCCGAGAGGACGGGCGCCCCGATGGCTGAGCTCTTTCGGCGCGCGGTCGAAAAGTATCTGCGAGATTCCTAAGAATTCTAAGCGGGCCTGTCGACTGTTAGCGCAGGCGACAAGCCCTAACCGCACAGGAGGTATCAGCTCCCATGGCAGCTTCGAGCACCCTACCGCAACAACAACTATCCGGCAAACTCGCTATTGGCAGAAGTGGCGTTCTCACACTGAGCGGGTTTGGAATCAAGGTCAGAATGCAGTCTGGTCATCTAGAAATCGAAGATGGCATTGGTCCAGATCGGCGCAAGATCAGACTTGCCCGCATAGGGCACAGGTTGAAGCGACTCGTTCTCATAGGATCGGATGGGTTCATCACCTTCGAAGCACTGAGTTGGCTCGCGAGCCAGGACGCGGCTTTCGCGATGCTTCATCGCAATGGGAAGGTGCTGTGTGTGACAGGCCCGGTAAGACCGTCAGATGCGCGGCTCAGGCGTGCCCAAGCTCTAGCAGGTCAATCAGTAGAGGGTATCCAGATTGCTCGGGAACTCATCGACAGGAAATTGGTTGGTCAAGAACATGTGGCGCGTTACAAGCTGCTTGCCGATCATGCGTCCGATGTCATTTCTGGTTATCGTGCAAAATTGCGCAATGCGGACACGCCCGAAGAAATCCGTTTAATTGAAGCGCGAGCAGCTGCCGTGTATTGGTCGGTATGGCACAACCTGCCAATCACGTTTCCCAAAAAAGAGCAGTCGAGAATTCCCGATCATTGGCTCACATTTGGCAGTCGCGTTTCTCCATTGAGCGGTTCTCCCAGAGTGGCAGTTAATCCGGCTAATGCCATCCTTAACTTTCTTTATTCCCTACTCTTTGCGGAATCACGCCTCGCCGCAACCGCTCTCGGTCTGGACGCCGGAATAGGCATTCTCCACTTTGACGAACCGGGCAGGGACAGCTTGGCCTGCGATCTCATGGAGGTAGTGCGGCCCCAAGTCGACTCGTATTTGCTGGACTGGATCACGCGTGATGCGCTGAAGCGGGAGTGGTTCGCAGAGCGTGCAGACGGGAACTGTCGCCTGAGTACGGGAATTGCTGCGCGCCTGGCGGAGACGAGTCCAATGTGGGGTCGTGCAGTTGCGCCTATGACGGAGTGGCTGGCCCAAGCCTTATGGGTATCGCCCCGCAGGAAGTCGGTAGAAAGTCAGCTATACCCAACGAGACTGACTCAGAGTCGAAAGAGATACTCTCATGGTGGCACCGTGCTACCCATCGTGGTGCGGACAGATCATAGTCAGAACGTTTGTCGTGAATGCGGCAAAACAGTTCACGGCGGGAACGTTCATTGTGGAGATTGTAGGATGGAAGCAGCCACGAAGCGCATGCCGGATGTTGCACGCGTTGGACGCCTTACCGCGCATGGTCCGGATGCACAAATCAAGCGGAGTGCGACCCAACAACGTAATGCAAACCTGTGGCGTTCTTGGGACCCATCAACCCAACCGATATGGCTGACTGAGCAATTCTATTCTCAAAAAATCCAGCCGCTGCTCTCAGAGATGTCAGGTACTGCGATTGCGCGAGCGCTTGGGGTGACCTGCGCGTACGGCAGCCGAATTCGGCAAGGCAGTCGACCACACCGCAGACATTGGCAAACACTAGCTGGGTTTGTAAACGTCTCTGGAAGTGTTAGCAAAGACTAATGCTTGGGTTGAGACTTCAAGGCATCTATCTGCTGTTGCAAACCATCGAGCCTCAATTGGAGCTCTTTCCGATTTGCCTGATCCTGTCGTATATCGTGCACGTCTCGTTGCGCTGAGAAAGCAGAATCGCGTATGGTTGCCAAATCATTTTGATAGTGTTGAGAAATCTTGTACTGGATTCCGAGAAGAGCGAGCCCCAGAATGGTCCCGATAGATATTTCGAACCAAGGCCTACGATTCGGAGTTGCAGATTGCTGCGTAGCGGATACGTAATACGATCGCAGCGCAAACCACAGCGCAATAGCAGCGAGCGGTGCAGCAGAGCTCAGGTATGTAAACTCAGGTGTTCGCGATACAGCAAGTCCAAGAGCTGCAAATAACACAGCCAAAACAGTCAGGGTTCGTGCGGTGTAGCTATCGATTCGATTGTGAATGTTCGCGATACGTTCATTGACGGATCGTTCAGTCCCGTTCGTTGTTGTAGTTAATTCGCCCCTGATGGCTGCAATTTCTGAGTCAGCACTCTTTCGACTAGAGACTATCTCATCCTTAAAGGCACGAACCTCTTTTTCGATGCCGCTATTAATCATCGGGTATTCAGGGAACACAAGCATTTTCCGACCGCGCCAGTCAAACTCGCCGCACCCCTCTTCAAATCGTGTTGTGGTGACGAAATCGATCATCGCCAGCCCTTCTTTGAACTCAAGCCGCACAGTTTCCGTCGACAGATTGTAGATCGGACAACACAATCGGCCCCGGAAACCCGGGTCGACTTGTGCTCCTCCAACCCATAGGAGGCCCTTGTACGCATGCTTGACTCTGATGTTCCATCTTGCAATCAAAAATTTGGGGATATTGAGAGTTTCATAGGTTTCTATGACTGCCACTTGGTAAGGACCGATCTCGAGGTGCATTCCTTCGTTAAGAGCTTTTCTCTCCCCTCGGATTGAGTAATTATTTCCAACTCGCAGATCATAACCAGCAGGTCGAAGAAAATCCTTGTCGAATGGGGTGATCAATTCAAGTTCGTCACAGTATCGTTTTATCCTATTGCTTAGTAACACACCTCGTTCTTCACAGTCATAATTACTTGGTGGTTCTTTCAGTTCACGCAGCCGCGTGATTTCATTGTCTCTTAATTTGAGAATTGCAACGTCGCGAGAAGTGTCACTCATGGCATTTATCCAGAGAAAGAATCCGAAGTTCTTAAGCGAATTTAGCTACTGCATCCCCCAATGAGGCGAAATCTGTTGTTGATGATGGATAGAGCAGTATGTCATCTAGACCGGGTCCAACTCCCAAATAGGAAACTTCTGTTCCGAGCTGTTGCGTTAGCTGCTCGATCAAATTGCGTGACCGGGGCGATAAATGAGCACTGCTGCTGCAGCTCCTGTCTTTGTGGTCAAGATAATCGAGTCCGTTTACGGCAACCTTCGTAGGTCTGTTCGTCTTTGTTGCATGTTTTGCAAGGTCCCAATCAAATCGCCCCAATCGGCGCAATTTCTTGCTTACTGTCGTCATCTCTTTGATTGCACATGGATACCCGCTCTCATTCTGAAGCGTTTCCCAAGTGATTTCGTCCTTTAATGGACCCGCTTGCTCTCCTGCAACGCGAATAGGAAAAGTGCGCAAAACGAGAACAATTTCACTTACTAGAAGCGGACTTAGGCCTACCTCGCTTAGAAATGCCGCTGCCGTTGTGTCGCGGGATGTTGTTTTCGGATATGTTTCAGAGTGATAAAGCGATAAACCGAAACCCTGAGTCCCTTCAACCAGCACTTTTTCCCCATGGTCCAACGCCGCGTTCGCTTCCTCACTAACATTTGTAATCAGTGGTTCAAGCCAAGGAAGTTGTCTTGCGGCCATACCCGCTGTCATCACGTCCTCTCCTCGAAGCGCGCGACGCGCCACTGCCGAACCAACTCCACACAAAGTTGAACTTAAGCGTTGGCGCAATTGCAGGCTTTGCTCATGTTTCTTATCTTTTTCTTCAATTATCATCGCATTTCGATCCACGCCAACGCGCATTGGATCAATTCGTAGACTGTCCAATTCGTAGTTCAGAACTTCTAAGTCAACCAAAGCTCCAGCAGGAATAAGAAGCCGCGTCCCGCGTCTGATGTAACCAGTCGGAAGCTGCCTGACGAGGATGGTGTCCCCGCGATCATTGACAAACGAATGCCCGGAATTCGGTCCACCACAACGTATGCAAATGTCAATTTCTTCCTGCTGGGTGATAAACGCAGAAATTTTCCCTTTGCCTTCGCTGCCGTATTGCCCGCCAACAACAACCCATAGGCTCATGGTCTTTTCTCGTTTCTAATTTTGGTTAAAGCAGAATCCACTTCGGAATACAATTCCCGCAGAGAGCCTTCGTTCTGAATAGAGACGAACGCATTTTCCTTCAATGCTGGAATGTACTGCTCCACAGGATGCGATTGCCGCTGGCGAAACTCGTCTAGAGTTGGAAATCGACCTTTCATTCTCTGCCAACGAGTTTCAAGATCGCTATCGATATAAAGCAGATAGAATCCAGGCGTTCCGAACGCTTGCCGGAGAGAGTCGTAGTCCACTAGATGACGAAGACCATCGACCGCCGTATCGGTGCGGGGAGGGATTCGCGCCATCAAGCGAGAATTGAGTTCCGATTGCATACCCCCCGCCATGACTTCCCAACCCACTACTTGAAGATGTGCTTTTCCCTCGGGGTCTTCCGATCGCCAGTCCGCGAGCACCTGGCTATATCGGATGTAAAAGAAGCCACGAACCGAACTAAGGTATTTCCCAACCGAAGTCTTGCCGGCTCCAATTTGTCCCGCGATGCCGATAACGACCGGCTCAACCAGCTGCTGGGAAATCTGGTTTGGCATTGAGCGGGCATTCTAAATCATTCATCTCGATTCCATCTAAACCGGTTATTGCCAGAATCTGTGCGAGTTTCGAATAGTGGATTCGCGTTGATCTCGGCACAATCAGGTAATCCTCTGCAGAGTTGCCTAAGGCAATATAGTCGTCCGCCAAGTAGAAGAGGCCGACGAGAGCCGAAGTAATTGCATCCACTTCATCATGCGTTACCTTGCCATGCAGGAATTCGCCTGTAATTCCTGCTCGTGCGAGTCCCCACTTGAGTTCTTCAAGGCTTGATCCTTTTCGTGGAATCCCAAGCAGGTCCTGGGCAGCACCGGGATAGCTCTCAATGACATTCAATCCGGCTTCCCGCAGCCGTGCAGTCAAGATCATGCCTCGCTTTGTGAGGGACTTCATGCTTGGTAGCAAACACCAGAAAACGGAGATGCCCATCCGCTTGAGTGCGAGCTCACATTTCCGATATATCGGTCTGTCGCAAGGCTTATCAGGATCAACCCATCCTTCCGGCAACGACAGGGGAGAGTCGATCGAAACCAGCGCTGGATTTGCCGCAATGGTTTCTGCAAGAAGCTCCTCGTCTGTGCTCAAACTCTTCGTGACCGCCGTGGCACCCGTCATCAAAGCCCATCCAGTGGCCCGCTTTGCACTGCCGGTCAGATCGATGCCGACTACGGTGGGAACGCGACCCGAAGTGGAGCACTTTTGGACCAACCCCGGCACAATTTTGCTCTTATTGCTGGAAGGTTCAGAAATGTTCGATGGCCGTTTAGCACGGGGTAGCCGCGCCACACCCTTGAAGACTGGCTCGGCAATGCTCAAGAATTCGGCTGTTTGTCGCGAGAGCCGGTCATAAGCAAGTTCCATAATGGCCTTGAGATGAACTACATCTTCGGTGTTGTATTGAATGAGCTGCTTGAGAGCATGCTTATCGCCCCGCAGATATTTGGCCCATAGTACCGTTGCGTCAAAGCCCGACATCTCCTGCACGTCTGCAGGACGCGATACGCCAATGCTTGTCTCGATCTCTTTGAGCCCACCCTTCATGCCGAGTTTCCGTGTTACCCACCGCAGGTCGATGTGCACGGGTGGAAGCACTAGTTCAGGGAATGCAATTTTTAGAAATCGAAGATCGAATCCTGATCCATTAAACGTGACCATGACAGAATACTTCTGCAAAGCCTGTGGGAGATCTTCGAGGTTGTCACCATCTAAGAACAACTCGTACTTTCGGCCATCGTAAAGCCCCACCACGGTGATGGTGTCAAACACTGATGAAAGTCCAGTTGTCTCGATGTCGAGATAAACGCACTGATCTGAGAAATGCGGGAAAATACGCCACGCCTCCCCAAGCGCTGAAAGGCGAGCAAAAAAGCTGGCGTTTTTGTTCTTGATAGCCTCGCGCGAACGCGGGATGTAATCGTCCAGCTTTTGCTGCAGTCTCGTTCCGACTCGGCCAAATCTCTTCTCAAATCGATCAGCATCGTCCCAATTATGAATTCCGTTGGTCCAGAGATCGCGTTCGGTGTGCCGTCCTATGCCGGGGATATGAATGAAGGTTTGTTCGAGCATGACCGTCTCCCCTGGTTCGAGACTTTACATTTGTACCTGAATGGAGTAATTTTACGCCTATTTGATTCTATTTAAATAGAAATTCTATTTAAATATTCACAATGAGCGAACCACAAAAAAGAGGACGCAAAAAGCGCCCTCGAACCACTGCCGAGAAATTGTTGATAGCGGAATTTTCTGAAAAGCTATCTGCCAAAATGGAAGCTGAGCACTGGAACGCGACGCAGACTGCTAAGAAACTAAAAATCTGTCCAGCATCGCTGTACAACTACCTCAGGAAAGCCGACCTACCTAGGTATGAAGTCCTGAAGCGTGCGCACGATCTATGGGGATGGAATTTCCAGCACATCGATTTTGCCGCGCAATCAGCAAGATCTCCCTCCGAAATTGATCAGCCGAGACAATATATTCTTCCATTTATCGAGAGCGTTCGGGAGCGCGATATAAAGATTATCCGTGCGAAATCAGTAAAGCCGGATTGCCTGGAATTGACCGTCCAAATAAGATTCGTAAGCTGAAGGTGTATATAACCGCGCTGTTCTCTAGCATTATTCGAAACAGGCTCAGAGGCATGTGCCGAAGAAGTATGGCCCTAATACAGCTGACCCATTACTTCCGCCCGCGTTCTCCAACTGGGATTCAAAATCGTCCAGACGTGCTTCCAGGTCTTCGATGGTTGTGGATTCGTACGTGTACTCATCATCGCCCATGCGGCAGAAGGATAGCGCAGGGTGCAAGGCAATTCCATAGTGAAGCCGTTAACGGGCAAATTCGCCCCGGAACCGCTCTCCTAGCAGGGTGAGGCCATGTCCAGCTTGCCCGATCCTCTCGCATGCTTCCCCTCAAAACAGGGGTGGAGCCGTTTTCCCCGTCGCCACATCCTACCCGGTAAACCGGTGGAAGTAGAGGCAGAACCCGGCAAACCCGATGCTAGCCTGAGTTGGATTGCAAGCAGGAGCAAATTTGGCAGTAGCTGACTCAATCGCAGGCCGCAAGGACGCCCGCCGAAATACCTCGTACCGGCCCGCCTCTGCCTGGCGAGACGGTAACCTGATCGAGGCCGCCAGCTTGGCCGCGCTGGTGGCGGCTGCAGTGTTCCTTGTGCAGTGGCACTACGGCTTCAACTGGGGCGATGAAGGCTGGCTGTGGTACATCAGCCAGCGGACTGCGCTAGGCGACGAGGTCCCAGTTCGCGACTACTTCAGTTATGACCCCGGACGCTATTACTGGTCGGCCGTGGTTTTCAAATTGCTCGGGCGCGGTGGGCTATTCGAACAGATTTTAGCCAACTACCTATTCGGCGTGATCGGTTTAACCGCCAGCTACGTCGCAATGGCCCGCGCCGGAATGAGAAGACCCTGGCGAATCGCGGTTCTCTTGCTGCTTGGGATTGCACTCGGATTCCCTCGTCACAAGATATTCGAGCAAAGTCTGTCACTGACATCGGCCGCCGGAGTCGCGTGGATCCTTTCGAATCCCGAAAAGCGAAAACGATGGCTCATTTTCGGAGTTGCGACTGGCCTGGCTGCGTTTATCGGCAGGAACTCGGGACTATATTTCGCGGTGGCCGGCCTACTGGCATTCGTCCTCCTGAGGTTCCGGAGCCGGACGCCGGCTGTAAAGATGTCGGTGGTCCCCTTTCTCGGGGGAATCGCAATCGGCTATTCGCCGATGTTTTTCATGATGCTGCGATTTCGCGGCTTCGCTTCGGCGTTTATTAATTCCCTTCTGCTTACCACGAAGTGGTCGTGGCCGCTGCGAATTCCGTTCCCCTGGCATTCGCACGCAGGCGGACTTCACGGCCTGGACGCATGGCAGATGCACGCAGTTTCATGGCTATGCGTTGCAGTGCCACTGTTTTATCTATTGATTATCTGGCGAGGGTACAAAGCAGAGCTCACCAGTGCGTGGACCCTTGCCGTGGGCGCATCTCTCGCCGGGCTGCCGTACCTTCATCACGCGTTTTATCACGCCGACTTTCCCCACATTGCACAGGCAGTATTGCCGTTCATCCTGGCAGTGGCGGCAATATCACACAGTTTGTGGTCGACGGGACCTAGGAGATGGGCTTTAGTTTGCTTCGCGGGGATGGCTTTTCTTACTCTTTCCTGCTGGCTGCCTGCGGAACCGCTGGTCCAGCATTTGAGAACACTGGCGTGGGCGCCGCAATCACTGGCCAAAATTGCAATTGACGGCAGAGAATTCGAAGTTCCAGCGAATCAGGCGCCGGTGATGAACGCGGTCAAAGCAGCTTTCGAGAGCTGCGGTCCGCACGACGGAGAGTTCATGGAGGCACCGTTTTATCCCGGGCTTTATGCTTTCCTCAACGTGCGCGCGCCGTTCTGGGACACATATTACTTATGGCCGCGCAGCAATGACCTGCAGAACCGGCACATCGAGGCTCTGGCGGAGAATCACACATCAGTGGTGCTGATCAATCGAAATGCCACGTTCGATAAGCAAGACTGGTTGCGAATCGGGCGCACGTACCCAAGACTCCTAGACTACGTTCTTTCGCGCTACAAACGTGCCGACATTGCATTGCCTGACGGCTTTGATATTTATTTGCAGCCGGGACAATGCCGCGTCAGGCCGTGAACCGCTTGCAACCTATGTCCGCTGCGTCGCAACTGCTGGAGAATGCCGGAGCTCACCGTCAGACGTTGCCGTTCGCCTGCGATGCCGCGCTATCCGGTGCGGCCTTCATTTTTGGTTTGTGGACCATCGCCACACATATTGCAGTGATTGTGCATTTGTCGTTCCGAACTTTGTCATGGATTGGCCCTTTCCTTGTGATCGCCGGGATTGCTTGTGGCCTGGCTGCAAGTTTCGATCACACGCCGGAAGCGAAGCGGTTGGGGGAGATATTAGCGGCGCGTCCGCGCTGGATATGGCTCGCGGTTCCGGCAGCATTGGTGTTGCTGCGTACGCTGGGAATGGGATATTCCGCGTTCTGGATAGGCTCGTTTTTGTTCCTGGTGGGTGCAGCCCTAAAGTGGCGTCAAGGGGCTGAGCTTTCGGCGGAAAACGAGCCGCATGTTTCGGCTCGCCAGATTCTAGCCGTGGCTATACTTGCGATTGGGTGCGCCGTCGTAACTTACGTCTGCCACCGTCCGGATGTTGATGACGCGGTGTACGCGGGGACCGCGGCCGACGCTTTCGCGCATCCGGAGCTTCCAGTGCTTTCGCACGACGTCCTTTATGGTGGCAGCGAACTGCCGCCGATGCTCCCGTCTTACAAGACAGAGTCGTTCGAATTGTTCATTGCGTTTTTAGCCGGCTCGCTCAGGCTGCCGCCGATTTTCTGCCGAGCATGCCATCCTTCCCATGCTGCTCGCTTTGTTGTTGCCATTCGCCTGGGCGCGCCTCATGCGAATCTGGGCGCCGCGCCATTGGCTTGCGGCAACCGTGATCGCAATTGTGCTGCTCGTTCTGCCGGGAGATCCGCGCGGATTCGGCAATCTTGCGCTGGTGCGGCTGTTTTTGGGAAAAGCAGTTCTCCTGAGCCTCGGTGTCCCCTTGCTTTACGCGTTCGCATTGAGGTTCCAACGGACTGGGCGGATGTGGGACTGGCTGCTGTTGGCTGCGTGCACGGTCGCGTGCGTGGGACTGTCCGCGTCCGGAATTTTTGTTGCTCCCCTGGCGCTTGCAGCAATAGCTCTTGGCGGGCTAGCCGAAGGGTTTAAGCGACGAGTGCTCCTGACAGTTCTGCCCGCAATCTACCCGTTGGGGTGCGGCTTGGCGGTGGGGAGAGGCTTCAAAGCTCTGGAACCGGTTTTCGCCCACCTGCCCGCACGTGCATATTGGGCGGTAACGGCGGTTTACGGCGAGCACACGCAATACGTTTTTCTGTTTGCCCTATTGAGCACGCCGTTTCTGGTCCGCGAGGCCAATTTGCGCTGGAAGCTGTTAGTGTTGGCACTCTGTTGTTTTCTTGTCCCGCTTAATCCGTTCACGTTCAAACTGCTTGCCAGATTCACTACCCGCGACGCAGTGTGGCGCCTGCTGTGGTGCGTTCCGGTGGTCGCTATTGCCGCGACTGGGATAGTTGACGGCCTGGAGCTGGTCGCGGAAAAGTGGGGCCGCACCGGGCTGACCCCGGCGGCCGCGTTGTTGTTTGGTGGGCTATGTTATCTGGCGCCGTACTCAAGTTTGGCGCCGTCGAATAATGTTACTTATTCACTGAAGCCGTTGAAGGTTGCGGACTCCGACTACGAAACTGCGCGCGAAGCGATCGCGGCCACCCCACCGGAAACCAGCATCCTTGCTCCGGAGAATGTCGCAGTATGGATTCCGACGTTCGTTAATCGACGGCCGCTGGTGAGCGTGCGCGAGATATACGACGAAGAGATGGGCGCTCATATGCCTGCAACAGAGGCCAGGGAACGGCGCGAGTTGCGGGAACTGGTTTCAGGAAAGGAATTTTCGCCGCAGGATCGCGAACGTTTGCTCGATTCTCTAGCCCGATATTCGGTTGGATTGATCGTGGTGACTGCATCTGCAGCAGACGGTCTAGCTGCTGCGCTGTCGCATCACGGCTACTCGCACATTCGCAGTGTCGGCGGCTACACGTTCTTCCGTCTGTGACGAGCAGAGAGGCTGCCCAGCGCCCATTTGCACTACTCTCGTGGCATTTACGGGTTCAGTACTTGACAGGACAATTTCCTCGCGGGTCGAATTGCATGGCGCGAAATTTTTTTCGGAAAAAGATTTCCACAAACCAAAAATTTAGTGCTACGATTGCGCTCTGTCGTACCAAGTGCAAGTTCAGTCCGCAGCCGGCATAGAGATCCCAGCTTCTCGGCCGGCAAACGAAGCGATACTGTAGCAAGCAACCAGAACTAATCAGGCGCTGCCCCAGCCGCGGCCTCACGAAATTTATAAATATGTCTGTTCCGACTCCGACACTCAGCCCGAATCCGTGGTTGCGCATTCTGGATGCGCTCGAAAAGAAAATCAACCGCCATTCCTACGATACCTGGTTGAAGCCGACCCGCTATAGCCATTCCAGCAACGGCATCATGTATGTGCGTGTGCCCACGGCGGAGTTTCGCCACGTAGGCGACAAGTACGCGGACCTGATCCAGGAGGCGCTCGACAACCTGAATATGGATTATCAGGATGTGGAGTTCGTCACGCCCGACGCTGATCCAGCCTCGACTCCGGTCCGGCATGACGGCGGGCTTTCGGCTTCAGCTCAGGTAACGCCGATATCGTCGCATGCGGTGTCACAGGCGCGGTTCGACTGGGATGGCGCAGCCCAACTGAATCCGCGTTATACGTTCGACGCGTTCGTGATCGGCAGCGGGAATCAGTTTGCGCATGCGGCTTGCCAGGCAGTCTCTCAGCGGCCGTCGAAGGCGTATAACCCATTGTTCCTGTATGGCGGCGTCGGCATGGGCAAGACCCACCTGATGCAGGCGATCGGGCACGAGGTCAAGCGGCTGCAGCCGCAGGCGGCCATCTGCTACATCTCCAGCGAGAAGTTCACCAACGAGATGATCAACTCGCTGCGCTACGACAAAATGACCACATTCCGCGATAAGTTCCGCAACGTGGATGTGTTGCTCATTGACGACATTCAGTTTCTGGCGCAGAAAGAGCGGACGCAGGAAGAGTTTTTCCATACATTCAACGCGCTGCACGAATCGATGAAGCAGATCGTCATCGCCAGCGACCGCTCGCCAAAAGAATTGGCTGAGATCGAAGACCGCTTGCGCAGCCGCTTTGAGTGGGGACTGATCGCCGACATCCAGCCGCCAGATCTTGAGACCAAAGTCGCCATTCTTCAAAAGAAAGGCGAGCAGGAGCGGGTGACCCTGCCCACGGATGTGGCGCTGTTTATCGCGTCTAACATCCGGTCGAACGTACGGGAGCTTGAAGGTGCGCTGATTCGGCTGGTGGCGCATTCATCACTGATCGGCGCAGAAATTACACTGCCCTACGCCCAGCAGGTGCTGAAGAATTTTATTGATTCGCAGGCGCGCAAGGTCACGATCGAGTCCATTCAGAAAGCCGTGGCTGAGCAGTTCGGGCTGCGCCTGGTGGAGATCAAAGCCAAGAATAATTCGCGGGCGATAGTCTATCCGCGGCAGATTGCCATGTATCTGGCCAAGCATTTAACGGAAGCGTCGCTGCCGGAAATCGGAAGGCAATTTGGCGGTAAGCATCACACGACAGTGCTGCACTCGGTCGAGAAGATTGACGAGACCCGAAAAGGCGACAAGGATTTAAACAGGCTGCTGACAAAACTCACCGAGCAATTAGGTGGGTAAATAGCGGTTAAGGACGAGATATACAGTTTTTGTCCCAGTCTTGCGAAGCGGTGGCTGTGGAGTAGATGTGGAAGCTTCGGGAAACGCGGTAGAGAATTCTGGATGGCGCTTAGTTGTACGTTGGTCAGCACGGTAAAGCGGACTGATCTTGGACACGAGGGGATTGGCTGGAACTGCGGGAAACATTAAACTTGGCTTAATTTTCCACTTTTCCCTAAGCCCTACTGTTACTACTGGTTATTATTGATTTTGATTTGATATAAGGAATATTCGAAGTAGCAGGGGTTTGGCTCATATGCCGGTTGAAGCGATCGCGTCCGCAGCGGGAACGACCACGATGGAAATTACAGTCAGCAAAGCGGAACTACTTCGGGAGTTGTCGGCGACCCAGGGAGTAGTTGAGCGCAAGACGACCATTCCTATTCTATCCAATTATTTATTCGAGGCTGGCGCCGACCGGTTGTCGCTGACGGCGACTGATCTTGATCTGAGCCTGCGGACATCGTGTAACGCGAAAGTCAAAAAAGAAGGCTCATGCACGATTCCGGCGCGCAAACTACATGATTACGTAAAGCTGCTGCCCGATGCCGACATCACAATCAAACTGCTTGAGAACCATTGGGTCAGCATTCGCTGTGGCAGGTCGAATACAAAAATGGTGGGCATGGCGCGGTCGAATTTCCCCAGCCTGCCGGTGTTTCCGACCGCGGGCGTGGTGAAGATTCCGGCGCAGGTGCTGCGCGGAATGATTGCGCGAACCAGTTTTGCGATTGCGAATGAAGAGTCTCGTTATACGCTGAATGGCGCGCTGATGGTGCTGAAGCCGGAGTCCATCACGATGGTCGCGACGGATGGGCATCGCCTGGCACATGTTGAGCGCAATGGCGAGAAGTTTGAGGGCGTCTCGGGCGAAATGAAGACGCTGGTCCCGAAGAAGGCCATGGATGAGTTGCGGTCGCTGGTGGATTCGGCAGGCAGCGATGTCGAGACAATCGAGTTCGCAAAAGACGAGTCAACCCTATTCTTCCGCATTGGGCCGCGGCTTCTGACTTCGCGCCAACTGACCGGGCAGTTCCCCAACTACGAAGCTGTTCTGCCGAAAGACAACAGCAAGAGCATCTTGCTACATGGAGACGACTTGGGCGCGGCCATCGCGCGCGTGGCGCAGTTTGCAGACGAACGCTCGCGCGCAGTGCGGTTGAAACTTGAAAACGGCGAACTGAAGCTTTCGGCGTCGTCCACTGAAACCGGCGAATCAGAAGACTCGATTGAAACCGACTACAACGGCGAGACCCTGACCATCGGCTTCAACGCGCAATATATCTCCGACTTCCTTAAGGCCGCCGGCGCCGGCGATGTCCGCCTCGAACTGAAAGACTCCCAGTCGGCCGGGCAGTTGCGTCCGGCTGAGGGAGAAGATTACAAGTACCGCTATATCGTGATGCCGATGAGGATCTGAGGGACCGCCGTCCACGGCAGACGCTCGCCTCCGCTCGCAAAAGACTTTCCTTCTTCCGCTGTTGTTAGCAAGTTAAAATGTCCGGTTTTGTTAGCAGGTGACATGTCCGGTTTGAGTTAATGAACCAGCAGCAGTCGGGGCTGTGGGAAAGTGGGAATCCCGCGGTTTTTGCGGGATTTCCAAGCGGGGTGGGAAAGTCGGGTTTTTGACTTTTCCACCCCGCGTCTTTTCCACAGCCCGTCGCGGCGGCGTTTTATCTGCCGCCCAGGTCTCACCTTGTGCGCTGTATCGGCCCAGCCGATGCGGTCCGTGCGTCAGGCTGATCGATCCATCCAAATGCTGATGCAAAGTCACCGTGCAGCCAGCCAGGCTGGCTCGCCAACGCACCGCTTCGATCTGCAAGCTGAGGTTCTGAAAGCTGACCGTGTTGTCCCGATTCACCGTGCGCTCGAACTGCAGCGAGAAGATGAGATCCAGATCCCGGCTGCGCCGGGGAACAAATGCGCTGCCCGATTGCGGCGCCCGCACCTGAAAACGGCGATTGAACTCGGCGATGTAGTGTTCTCGGAGAAAAGCATTAGCATCTTCCAGAGTGCGGATCCCATGCAGCCGCAGCTCTTGCGGCAGCCGCCCTTGCCAGGTGCCAAAGTTACGTTCACTGCGCCCCCGGGCCTGCGGCGAGTAGGCCGGAATCATCTGTACTCCCAACTCGCGTAGCGCTCGTCCCACTTGCGTCAAGCGATGAGGATCGACCCGTCCCCCCACCTTGGGCGTTAACCAAAAATGGCTGCCGCGGTCGCTGTACAAGGCGCAGAACACGCCTTTGCGCTCGATTACTTCCTTCAGCCCGGCCATTACAGTCAGCGTCGATTCCTCTTCCACTAACTGCGCGTAATAGATCTCGCTGCTGGCATCGTCCAGAATGACAATCAGGTCATACCAGCGCTCATCTTGGAACCAGCGATGCCGGCTGCCATCGATGTGCAGCAGCATACCCGGCAGCGGACGCCGCGGTCGGCGTTTGCGATGCACCCCGCGTTGCCGCCCTCGCTCTACCAGTCCGGCTCCTTGCAAGGCCAGTTTCACCCAGCTGTAGCTCAGTTCAATGTGGTGCTCGGCCCTCAGCTTCTCATGAAAATGTCGCACGTTCAGATCGAAATACTTCTCCCGGTAGAGTCCCAGAATCTGCTCCACTAGGGCCATGGGGACTCGCGGGGGAGAGGGCTTCCCCCGCCGTCGATCGAACAGCCCGTCATAGCCGAACTCTTCGTAGCGCTCCCGCCAACGACGCATGTGCCGATCGCTAATACCCATGATCTCCGCTGCCTGCCACCACGTGATCCGTTTCGCCATCGCCCGCAAGATTACTTCCTGTACTTTCATTGCCCGCTCCATCGCGGCCTTCGAGTAAGAAACCATGCTTCGCATGGTCTCTTACCCTCACCGCCTGAAAAGCGGACATATCACGTGCTATCTCAACCGGACATATCATGTGCTAACGACAGACTTTCCTTCTTCCGCTTGACCTTCCGCCAATTCCGGCTTAGAGTACCGCACTGTCTGCCCAGGAGGCCCTATGCTCAGCGGATTTAAGCAGTTCATACTGCGCGGCAATGTCGTGGATATGGCGGTCGGCGTGGTTGTGGGCGCGGCGTTCGCCGGAGTGGTCGGAGCGTTCACCAAGGATCTGCTGACTCCTTTGATTGCGGCGATTGTGGGCCAGCCCGATTTTTCTGCCATTGTGTTCACCGTCCATGGCAGCAAATTCATGCTGGGCGACTTCGTCAATGCCCTGGTGTCGTTTTTGCTCGTGGCAGCGGCGGTTTATTTCTTTGTGGTGACGCCGGTGAACATGCTGGTGGCGCGCATGCACAGGTCCGATGCGCCGGCGAGTCCGACATCGAAGAAGTGTCCGGAGTGTTTGAGTGAGATTCCCATCGACGCGCGGCGCTGTGCCCATTGCAGCCAGCCGGTGGGAGTGGCAGCGGCGGCGTAGTTTTCTATTTCGATGGATGAACCAAGCGGTCGTGATACATCACGCCTTTGTCGGACAGGAATGTCCGACCCACACGGACAATGCAATCGTACGCGGCGCGCACTCTAGGCTTCTTCTTTGCCGCCTTCGGCCATGGCGCGTTTGAAGCCGCGGATGCCTTCTCCAACGCCTTTGCCCAGCTCGGGTAGTTTCTTCGGGCCGAAAATCAGCAGCGCGATGGCGAAGATGATGATGAGATGCATGGGTTGAAATAGTCCTTCGAACATAAATTCCTCCTGGATTTGGTTTGTGCCGTCCCCTTCGGGACTCTGTCTCATGGTTCGTCTCCCAGCACTGACGGCCTGCCCAGAGCGGAGTCGAAGGGTGCAGGGCTAAGCTGGGTCGCTCCTGCGGAGCTGAGCCAGCGTTTGGCAAGCAACCGGGGCGAACCAGCCGTCTCACATGAGAATGACTGGATGAGAGCGAGAAATATTCCCGGTAAAGAGATATTCAAATAACAAAATATTCCTCTGTGTCTCTGTGCCCCTGTGGTGAAGGTCAAGACCATTTACCACAGAGGGCACCCGCCTCTACGTGCACAGAGCAGCCCCAAGAAATGGATTGCGGAAGTAAGATTTTTCGCAAGGACTGATCTCCGGCGATTTTCCGTTACGATGGAAGAGTGAGAGGCGCGTGCGTAGCATACAGAGTAATTAGCCTGGTATTGCTGGCGTCGGCTGCGTTTGGCCAGCAGCCGAAGTCCCCGGCCAAGGTGGCTGGCGGAGGCTGTGGACCGTTGGCCGGGCAAGCCTTGAAATGCCCGAAGTTCGGTTTTACATATACGGTCCCATTCGGATGGGTGGACCGTACCAGCGACATGCAGGCCAGCGCAACCGAACTGTCGGGCGAAGTTGGGTCGCAGACCGCGGAGCAACCCGGGAAATCAGAAACCTTGCTGGCAATTTTTGAGAGGCCGCCCGGGGCACCCGGCGAGACGATCAACTCTGCAGTCGTGATTGCGGCCGAGAGCCTGAAGGACTATCGCCGGATCAAGGCTGCGGCCGACTATCTCGGTCCGGTAAGCGAGTTGGCGGAGCAGCGCGGCTTCAAAGTCGTGAATGAACCTTACGAGTTCAACGCCGGAACGCGACGGCTGGCGCGAGCCGATTACAGTAAAGAGCGCGGCAAATTGACCATGTGGCAGAGCACGCTGGTGACGATCGAGAAAGGCGAGATTGTCTCCTTCACCTTCGTGGGTGGCAGCGAGGATGAAATCGAGCAACTGATTGGGGAGTTGAAGTTCGGAGTGAGCGCTGGCAGCAGGCGCGAAATCGACGAAGAGCTTTTAACCGCAGAGAACGCGAAGCGCGCAAAGAAAAATCCCAAAGAACGCTCAAGAAGGCCGGATCTCGTCGCGTATACGATTGACTTCGCATACGCGCGAGAGTAGCGTGGGTGAGCTTTTTGAGCTACACCCACTCCATGGAGGGCAATATGCGAGTACGAACAATGCTTTTTGGGGCAGTGTTGTGCGTCTGCTTCGCCCCGCTGTTAAGAGCACAAGATGCGGTCAAGGTTGATCCCAAGCATTACAAGGTAGAAAGCGAGAACGATCAGGTAAGAATCTTGCGGGTGCACTACGGTCCGCACGAGAAGTCAGTCATGCACGCCCATCCGGCGCTGGTGGCAGTCTTCTTGACTGACGCCAAAGGTGACTTCACGTTTGCTGATGGCAAGAAAGCAGGAGTACACCGCGAAAGCAGGTCAGGTGATGTACGAACCAGCTCAGGTCCATCTGCCGGAGAATACGGGCGATGCGGGCATGGACCTCATTCTGGTTGAGCTGAAGAGCAAGCCAAAAGCCGCAGCAAAGGCCGCGGCAAAGATGGATAAGATGGACAAAATGGAAAAGAAGTAATGGCTCGCTTTCAACTTGAGCGCTTTTTAGCTTGGTGAAGGGCTCGTTAACATTTTTTGGTTTGAATGTCTCTCGGGCTCTCGCCGTTTCAGAGTAAGTGATCCTATGAAAATCGATCTTCGCCGATCAGTGCGCCCTCTCTTGCTGGCTTTTGTGGTCTGTGCCAACGTAGCCAGTTTTGGAAGTGGGAAGCACTACGTCATGTATGTCGGAACGTATACCGGTAAAGGCAGCGAAGGGATCTACGCCTATCGCTATGACGCGGAATCGGGCAAAGTGTCGCCAATCGGGCTGGCCGCGAAAACGGATAACCCGTCGTTTCTTGCCGTTGATGCTGGAAGAAGATTCCTATACGCGGTGAACGAGAGTCATGACTATCAAGGTCAGTCGAGCGGTGGAGTCGCGGCGTTTGCCATTGATCGCGTCACAGGCAAGCTGGAGAAGTTGAATGAAGTCGCTTCGCGCGGAGCTGATCCTTGCTTCATCTCTCTCGATCGCTCGGGCAAATACCTGCTGGTGGCAAATTACAGCGGGGGAAATGTCGCTGTGCTCCCGATTCTTTCCGATGGACGTCTGGGAGAGGCATCATCGGTAGTCAAAGATGAGGGCGCTTTAGGGCCGAACAAAGAACGACAGGAAGCCGCCCACGCGCACTGGGTGGGAACTTCTGCGCGCAACCGATTTGCGTATGTAGCAGACATTGGTCTCGATCGCATCCTGATCTATAAATTCGATTCGAGCAAGGGTTTATTAAGTTCCGGAGAGCCGGGCGCGGCGAAAGCCAAAACTGATGAAAATTTCTTCTCCGCGAAGCTGGCGCCGGGCACAGGACCACGGCATGTTGCGTTTTCCAGTGACGGCGGGTTTATGTATGTGCTGGGAGAGATGGATTCTACGGTCACTGTCTTTGCCAACCATAGGAAGGAAACCTTTCGTTCCCTACAGAAGATTTCAACATTGCCTGCCGGATTTTCGGGTGAGAACACCGGCGCGGAAATTGCGATGCATCCTAATGGCAAATTCTTGTATACCTCGAATCGCGGCGACGACAGCATTGCCCTATTCGCGATTGATCATTCCAGCGGCAAACTGACATTTGTTGAGCGGGTTCCCGCCGAAGGGAAACAGCCTCGGTTTTTTACGCTTGACCCTTCGGGTTCACGGCTGCTGGTGGCAAATCAGAACACCGGCAATATTGTCGAATTCAAGGTTAACCAGGCGACCGGAAGGCTGACCAGCGCCGGAGAAGTCGCCAAGGTGCCGTCAGCACTTAGCCTGGTGTTCGCGGATGGAGAATGAGGTGTCAACTCGTCCTGCGCGGTGAGGGGTCCGCTCGACAGTGGGGTCAGCGGTGTTCAGTAGCTCAGAAACCATCGACCAGAGGAAGTTCTACTCCAGCGCTTCCGGGTGAAGCCCGATGTTCTTCTCTCCGGCGGCCTTCTTCTCGTTGTACTTCTTCATCCAGGCTTCCCAGCTTTTGCCGGCGGCGGTATCTTTGCCGGTGAAGGCGAGGGCGGCGATGTCGGCATAGGAGATTGAGAGCTTCTCGTTACCCGACCTCGGATAAAGGCGCACGGCAGAGTCAGTGAGCGACTTCCCGCTGCGGCGGTCGAAGATGTAGCCTTCGACTTTCTCGCCCGACTTCAGCGTTAGGGAAACGTCGCCGCGGTAATCGAAGGCCTTTTCAAGCGCGTCCCGGACTTCGTCGTCGCCGGCAAGCTGCGGAATCCAGCCTTCAAGATTTTCGCGCTCGCGTCCGGGCGCGTGCTCGAGTTCTTCGGGATTGGTACCGCGCTGGGGTACGCTCATGATTGCCGTGAGGTCTCGCTATTCAGGTAGTCGAAGCACGGGCGCCTCGGTCCGGCAACAAACGCCATATTGCTGCCAGAGCTTGAACCACGGGCTTTGCGACATCTTCTCATCGTGCCTGCGATTTGCCGCCGCTACATCGCTGGGGGTCAGTGGGCGGATGTCAGAGAGCGCGAAGATGTCCTCCAGTTGCTCAATGTCCGCAATGGTGCGCTCGACGTCCAATGTGTCTCCGGTCGGATGCTTATGCCCGCGTTTCTTCTAAAGACTGCGTTTCAATTTGCACCAGCGGTCCTGTGTGCTCGGACGGCGACATCTCGTCGAGCAAGCGCAAAGCGCTGGGATCCTCGTAGCGATTGAACAGCGTAGCCTTCACGGTGTCCATGAAACCACGAAGGGAGCCAAAAGTTTCGTTTACAGCCGAAGCCTCGTATCCGCTATGCACCATGCAATTGGCGCAGCGCGGATTGCCCGATTCGGTGCCGTAGTTCTGCCACGCGGTGGTCTCAATCAATTCTTTGAATGTGTCCGCGTAGCCATCCTGCAACAGATAGCAAGGCTTCTGCCAGCCGAAAATGTTGTAGGTCGGCATCCCCCAGGGCGTGCAGGCGTAATGGCGCTTGCCCATCAGGAATTCGAGAAACAGAACTGACTGGTTGAAGCGCCAGGTCTTCTTGCGGTTGGCCAAGATCGAGCGGAATAGTTTGCGAGTGCGAGCGCGGCCGAGAAAGTGTTGCTGGTCGGGAGCCTTGTCATAGGAATATCCCGGCGAGAGCATCATGCCCTCGACGCCCAGTTCCATCATTTCGTCGAAGAAGGCGCGCACGCTTTTGGGATCGGCGCCGTCGAACAGAGTTGTATTCGTGGTCACGCGGAAACCACGGTTCACCGCTTCACGAACGCCTTCGAAGGCTTTGTCGTAACCGCCTTCCAGGCATACCGACAAATCATGGTGCTCGCGTTGGCCGTCAAGATGAATGCTGAAAGTCAAATACTTCGATGGCTTGAACAGATGAATTTTCTCTTTGAGCAGGAGCGCGTTGCTGCACAGATAAATATATTTCTTGCGCGCGACCAGGCCTTCAACGATCTCCGCGATCTGCGGATGCAGCAGGGGTTCGCCGCCGGGAATCGACACCATAGGAGCCCCGCACTCGTCCACGGCTTTGAAGCATTCTTCGGGCGTGAGCTGGCGCTTGAGAATGTGAGCGGGATATTGGATCTTGCCGCAGCCGGCGCAGGCCAGGTTGCAGCGGAACAACGGCTCAAGCATCAGGACGAGCGGGTACTGCTTGCGTCCGGCAAGCTTCTGCCCGACGACGTAGCTGGCCACCGTCCACATTTGGGATACGGGAACACTCATGAGTCCCTTTATTTTATCAGGTGCAGCATGCAGCCATTAGCTCTTAGCTACCGCAAAAATCCTTCTACCGCCGAGCATGCCGAGAAGTTCCGGCCATTAATTCTTCGCGGCCTCTGCGTTCTTTGCGGTTAAAAGCCTTTGATTTTCGGTGGAAAAAGCCGCCTGAAAGCAGCAGTTTACCCCTCCCGCGGCTCTGAGATCAAAAAAAGCCTTTAACCGCGAAGGGCGCAAAGACCGCGAAGAACACCTGACATTGTTCGGACACCCCCGCGCTGAGGATCGTTTATTTTCTTCGCGGCCTCTGCGTTCTCTGCGGTTAAAAGCTTTGCTTTTCGAGGGAAAAAGCCGCCTGAAACCAGCAGTTTACCGCTCCGGTTCAGCCCTCGAAATCCGACCCGAATTGTGGTAAAATTCAAAGTAGTCAAAGATGCCATAAGTTGTTGGAATTTCAGTAATTTGTGGGAAATTTTAGGGCATCAAAGAAGGGCGCTGGGAGAATCCCTCACGGGCGCGTTTCGGCACCCGAAACGTGTGCATCCAGAGCAGGACTATTCTCCCCCAAATCTGAATGGCGACGAAAGAAATCAATCTGACAATCCCCGAAGATAAACCCGATTCCAAAGCTAAGAACGGCAAAACTGGCAACGGCAATGGCGACTATACCGCCGACTCGATCAAAGTTCTTGGCGGCATGGAAGCCGTGCGCAAACGTCCGGCAATGTACATCGGCTCGACCGGCGAGTTGGGACTGCACCATCTTGTCTATGAAGTAGTGGACAACTCGGTTGACGAAGCCTTGGCGGGGCACGCCGACAAGATCGACGTCACCATTCATATTGATAATTCGATCACAGTAGTGGATAACGGACGCGGCATTCCCGTCGATCCCATGGACATCGACGGTGAAAAAATTCCGGCTGCGCAAGTGGTGATGACCACGCTGCACGCCGGCGGAAAATTCGATTCGTCAACTTATAAAGTTTCCGGCGGACTGCACGGCGTCGGAGTTTCCTGCGTGAACGCGCTCAGCGAAGAACTGGACCTTGAAATCTGGCGCGACGGTTTTACCTGGGAGCAGACGTATTCGAAGGGCGACCCAACCAGCAAGCTGAAGAAGACGGGCGCGGTGAAAGCGAAGACTGGAACCAAAGTTCACTTCCTGCCCGACCGCAGCATTTTTACTGAGACGCAGTACAACTACGACACGCTGGCACAGCGGCTGCGCGAACTGGCCTTCCTGAACAAGGGCCTGCTGATCACCCTCACCGACGAGCGCGCGACCGATTCGAAGACCGGCGAGGCGAAGTCTGCGGAATTCAAATACAACGGCGGCATCGCGGAATTTATCAAGCACCTGAATCGTGGCAAACAAGTGCTGCACGACAAGCCGATTTACATGGAAGCGGAGCGTGATGGCGTGGCCATGGAAATCGGGCTGCAGTATAACGACGGCTATTCCGAGAGCGTGTTCAGCTTTGCCAACAACATCAACACTATCGACGGTGGATCGCATCTCTCCGGCTTTCGCACCTCGCTGACGCGCACCATCAACTATGCCGGCCAGCAGATGGGGCTCTTCAAGGATGTAAAGGAAAATCTGACCGGCGATGATGTGCGCGAAGGCCTGGTCGCGGTGATTAGTGTGAAGCTGTCGCAGCCGCAGTTCGAAGGCCAGACCAAGGGCAAGCTGAATTCCGATATCGCCGGCACCGTGCAGGCTTTCGTCAACGAGCGCCTGGGCGCATTCCTCGAGCAGAACCCGACCGTTGGCCGCAAGATCATCAATAAAGCCGTGGACGCGGCCCGCGCCCGCGAAGCCGCACGCAAGGCCCGTGATCTAACGCGCAGAAAAGGCGCTCTCGACGGCGGTGGCCTCCCCGGCAAACTAGCGGATTGCAGCGAACGGCAGCCAGACCGCTGCGAACTGTTTCTAGTGGAAGGCGAATCCGCAGGCGGCACCGCCAAGCAGGGGCGCGATCGCCGTTTTCAGGCGATCCTGCCACTAAAAGGAAAGATTCTCAACGTTGAAAAAGCGCGTTACGACAAGATGCTGGCGCACGAAGAAATTCGCGCCATGATCACTGCGCTAGGCACCGGTATTTCGAAAGAAGATTTCGACGCGACCAAAGTCCGCTACGGCAAGGTCATCCTGATGACCGACGCCGACGTGGATGGAAGCCACATCCGCACGCTGCTGCTTACATTTTTCTTCCGGCACATGCAGGACCTGATCAAGCGCGGCAACGTGTTCATCGCGCAGCCGCCACTGTTCTCGATCAAGAAGGGCAAGTCCCTTCAGTACATCAAGGACGAGCGCGAGTTCGACAAGGTCATGGTGAAGCGCGCCGCCGAAGGATTGACGGTGCGCTACGGCGAGGGAGCGGCCAAGCTCGAAGGCGCTGTGCTGGCCAAGTTCATCAACGTGCTGAATGAATATCTCGGGTTCTACGACAAGGTGAACAAGCGCCTCCGGACAGAACGGGTGACCGAGCTGTTGCCGAAGCTTGACCTTTCAAAGCGCGCCGACTTCGAAGGCGACAAGAAGACGCAGCCGAAGAAAATCGAGAAACTGGAAAAAGAACTGAAAAAACTGCAAAATGAATTGCAGTTCAAGGAAGTGGAAGCGCGCTTCGATGAAGAGCACAACCTTTGGGAAGTGCGCTACGTGAATCATCAGGGCGCGGAGCACCTCATCAACTGGGAGCTGGCCTCAACGCCGGAGTACCGCCAGATGCTTTCGAAGTTCAAACAGATTGAACCCTACATGGAGCCGCCGTTCGTAGTGGAGACAGTCGCCAAAGGATCAGCCGGCGGGAACGGCGCGGGCACTGCCGATGGTGACGAGGCTTCAGGCGAAGATGGTGCGAGCGCATCCGCCGAAGAGGCTGCTCCGAAGAAAGCTGCGAAATCCGCGGGCAAGAAGGCCGCGATCGAAGAAGTTGAGAAGGCCACGGCGCGCGAACTCTTCGATTACGTGAAAGCCGAAGGCAGCAAGGGATACGACATCAAGCGATACAAAGGCCTGGGCGAAATGACCGCGCCGCAGCTCTGGGAAACCACCATGGATCCCGAGCGCCGGACGCTACTCTCCGTCAGGCTCGAAGACATCGCCGAGTGCGAAACCATCTTCACCACGCTGATGGGCGAAGACGTCGAAGCCCGCCGCAAGTTCATTGAAGAAAACGCGCTGGACGTGAAGAATCTGGATATTTAGCCACGAGCTTTGTTCGGTCTGTCGGCTCTTCTGGAATTGCAGCTTTCTTTGTGTCAGTTCGGCGAAAGCGTGTAATGGACCTCTATCACGGTCTCCGTTTCGACCGGCGTGCCGTTACAGGTCGCGGGTTCGTAACGCCACTGACGGACAGCTTGGATGCTGGCCGCATTCAGTCCTGGCGTAGCGCTCAGAACCGTTTCGAGATCCTGTGGAATTCCAGCGGTATCGATCTTTGTATACAGGCCCACACTGCCCTCGTTGCGTTCTGACTTGTCCCGGTCGGGATAGTGAGGATTAATGTTTTTGATTTTTCGAGCCGGCACGGGGTTCATGCATCCAGGCCGCGAGGGCACGCCTGCGGGCTGGTCGAACAGGGTGGGTTGGAAGTGTTCTCCGGTCTCAAGTTTCGTTACATGCACTTCCACAAGAACTTTCTTGTCTTGTCGATACACAATTGATGATGGGAACAATTTAGTCCCGACTGAAATCGGGCGTGAATCGGTTATTCCCGCGTTGGCCCGATTTATCAACCCCGTGGCCTGCTCGATGCACACCTCTCGCGCGTAGTTCATCTCCGTCTGAATTTCGATACATCTACTCTTCTTCCCCGCGATTTTCTGTTCGTGGATCTTCTTCAGCTGTTCCTTTTCGCGAGGGCCAAGGTTGAAAAATCCATTTCCCCATCCTCCACTTGCAAATCCGAGCGCCTGATGGAATTTGAATATTTGGTAGGGCATATAGTCTGTAGTGCGTTTGAGGAAAACAACTCGCTTTGCCCCGATTTCCACCTCGCTGTAACCCGGCAGCGATAGCTCCTCTCGCCACTGCTCTGGGCCGTTCCAAAGCAAAGAATAGGTTCCATTGACGGGCTTTCCGAAATTGTCGATTTGCACGTCTGCCTTCAAGGTAAAGGCTGGCAGTTCGAAAATGTTGCTTCTTGCGGACGCTTCTTCGATGAGGCCAATTCCCCGTTGCGGGTCGGTTCCAGCAACCACAGGACACGTCAAGGCGAACAGGGCCAAAAAGAGGTGAAAGATTCGCATCGGCGAGGATAATAGATTGCCGCTTTCAATTCCGCAACCAGAGATATTGTATTTGTGCCGTCCCTCCGGGACTCGCTCACCTTCCAGCGTACCCAGGGCTTACGCCCTGGGCTATTCATGTTCCGCCCCCGCAGGGGCTGGTTCGCGAGTGGCACGCTTTGTCGGCTGTTCCTATCCAAAGTTACTGCACTGCATTTCAGGCGCAAGAGCTCTTCGTGTTCACGTTCATTCGTACAGCGCACGGGAACAAATTTGCTCCCGTGTTGCTCTAAGTCTGGTTAGTAGGAGAAAGCAGATGCAAATTCCATGGGGCACATTCTGGCAGAAAAGCCGCAATCGGTTGAAGTCCGCGTGGCTGGTCACTGCCGGGCTTGTTGCAATCTATCTAGGGGCAATCGAGCCTCTGAACACCTTGCGTGGCATCGCGCAACAAAAAGCAACCGGTCTCGCTGCCGATGAGTGGGCGCCGACTGCGATGTGGCATCAAACGCGGCCCTTTTCCGCTCTGTCGCACCGGCATGCCGAAGGAGTGGTCGCCGGCGTTCCCGGCGGGATGAGGTCGGGTTATCAAGGAGTGATGGTAGACATGGCTTCCGTGAACGCGCTTCCCGCTTCGCCGGTCTCCGTGCCCGTGCAGTCGCAGGACCGCAAGACGATTCGAAATGGCTCAATGGACCTCCTGGTAAAAAATCCCCGCGACGCATCGGAAAAGATTCGCCAGCTCACGGAACGTACCGGTGGATTTCTCGTCAGTTCCGAAATCTATGGTGATCAGAATGCATCCAGCGCATCGCTATAAATTCGCGTACCGACGAATAGATTTGAAGAGGTTCGCAGTGAAATCCGGAACCTCGGCTTGCGAGTAGAAAACGAAAAACTCCAGGCAGAAGACGTCACTAAACAATATGTGGACCAGGCTGCACGGCTGCGGAATCTGCGTGCGCAAGAGACGCAGTATCTGGGAATTCTGAAACAAGCCAAGACGGTCAAGGACACGCTAGAAGTCAGCGACAAGCTGAATGACGCTCGTGGCGAGATCGAACAACAACAAGCAGAATTCGAGGCGTTGTCGAAACAGGTAGAAACCGTTGCGCTCGCAATTTCGCTGCGCGCGGAAGCTGACGCGAAAGTCTTTGGCCTGAATTGGCGGCCCCTGTATCAGCTCAAGATCGCGGCACGACAGGGACTCGATAGCGTTGGCGACTACGCAGCAGCAATGGCTGCGTTTCTCTTCTATCTGCCGACCGTGCTCTTGTGGCTGGCGACGATTTTGATCGGCGCAGCCGTGGGATGGCGGGTGCTGCGGTGGGCGGGGCGGGCATTGTTTGTGACGCGCGCCAGGGCGACATAAGGCCTTGTACCTGTACCGACGTCAAGGCTACACCACCAGCACATCGGCACCGCCCGACTTCAGTGCGCGATCGAAGGTAACGAACTTCAGCCCAGCGACCGAAGTGAACGCCAGGAGATACGTGTCGGCCCAGACTTTGGGTGAAGCGGTGGAAAGGCGGGAACGCGAGCGGAATTCCCGCTCCAGGTCCTCGGGCTCAGCGAGAAATGAGATTCGGCTGTCGGCCCAGACTTTGTCCCATAAACTCCAAGCATCGGACATTGTCCGGGTGTCCTTGCCCATGATCTTTTCGGTGGTCAGGAGCCGGAGAATAGTGAGCTGGGTGAAGCGGCAAAAAAAGAATTGCTCCTCGCCCGCTTGCTCGAACCACTCCTGGGCCCGCGCAGAATGAATGTGCCGGCTCCAGAGAAGGGCGAGCCAGACATTCGCATCAAGGAAATTCAACGTGTTCATAAATCTGCTCGTTGCTGAGGTCAACTCTCGGACCTGAAGAAACGATAAGCGGAAAGCGCACCTTTTTCTGCCGTGGCCTGCGGCCTTGCAAAAGGACAGTCCGGACGCCGGCGAGGACGAGTTCCCGGATCGAACTGTCGGTGACCGCAGCCTGCTCCTTGAGCTTGCGGTAAAGAGGAGCCGGGATGTCCACAGTCGTGCGCACCGAGTTCTGTTTCATGGGGAGATTATAGCATGCCATAAATATGGCATTGGCGCCAGAGCGAAGGTCTTCTCAAAACAGATTTGCGGCCTAGCGTCGTCCATTCGCGCATTTTCCGACGGCCGAAATCCCACCAGTTACAGGCATTCGCGTATGGCATGGGTCACTTTCTCTCGTCCATTCCCTGTACTAAATTCTGCCGGCAAAACGCTACAGCTTTCCTCGCAGCTTCCGATGATGGGGTGGGAGCACAAGCGCCGAATGTCGAACGAAGGGTTCGCAGATCGGCGATTTCGCGTTCCTCAAAGGAATGGGCTGAAAATGAAAATGCAAATCCGGAAGCTTGTAGGCGTCGCGATACTGTTGACCGCAGCCGCGGCAAGTGGCCAAGTCGCTCACCAGGTGCAGGTAACTGTACCGTTCTCGTTTGTGGCCGGAGGAAAGATTTCACCCGCAGGGCAGTACAGAGTGGAATTCGATTATACCCGTGACTTGCTCACTCTGAGCTCAGACAACTTCAAAGCCTTTCTGCTCACAACCACAACCGTCCAGTCCGGCGAAACCCGCAGTTATCTACGCTTTCACCGCTTCGGGGACGAATGGTTTCTTCAGACGGTCACGTTCGATGGAGTGGCGGAGAACGTGCCCATCGGAAAGCATGAGCGGGAAATGACAATCGCAAGCAAGGCTTCGGGAGGGGGGCCGCTCATTGCTGACATTGCCATCCACTAGATTGATCAACCTGAAACTCAGCTCCGGGCCGGCTGATGCAGCCGGTCCGGGTAATGCGTTACCCGGCGAGATCTGACCGAGCTGAAGTTCAACATTCCCTGCAAGCCCCCGCCCAGCCAGCGTTCTCTGAATAGGGCCGGAGATCCTCCCCATTCCGGACCCGCACAAATTTCGGGAGGATTCAATGAGAAAAGGTTTGGGGTGGATGCAGCAAGGGTGGTTGGGCCAAGTAGCGCGGCGGTGGGTTTTGGCGGGCGCGAGTTTCGCGCTGCTGTATGTGATTTCTGATTTCTCTCCGGTACGTGCTGCGAATTCTGCCGAAGAGGCTGCGCTGGTCAAGTCGGGAGCGATGCCCGCCAAGTCTCTCGCCGCACGCGATACATCGGTCGCAGGCGACACAGCGCAACAGGTTGCGTCCAGCGAGCCCGGTACTGCTCTCACTATCTACAACCAGAATTTCTTCGTAGCGCGCGAGTTGGTGCCGCTTGATCTGAAAGCGGGAGTGAATGAGGCGCAGTACACCGGCGTGGCCGCGCACCTGGAGCCGGATTCGGTAATAATGCGCGATCCCGGCGGACGGGCGTTGCAGATTCTGGAGCAGAATTACCGTAATGATCCGGTGACGCAGGAGCTGCTCCTGTCGTTCTATGAAGGCAAGACGATTGACTTTGCTGTAGGACGGAACGCTGACGGCAGCGACGTGAAGCTGAAGGGCAAAGTTATTCGCAGCGGATTTGTTCCGACCACCTACGTCAACGGATATCCGCAACAAGCCTCCACCCAGCCCATCATTGAGGTGGACGGCGTGCTGCGCTTTGGATTGCCGGGCCAGCCGATCTTTCCTGCGCTGAGCGCGGATTCGATCCTGAAGCCGACGCTGAACTGGCAGCTCGAAACTAATCAGCCGGGCAAATTCGATGCCGAAATTTCATATGTAAGCGGCGGCATGACCTGGCAATCGGACTACAACGTGGTGGTGCAGGATGATCCGGGAAAGAAGACCGACCTACTCGACATGATCGGATGGATCACCATGCAGAACCACAGCGGCAAGACGTTTGAGAATGCACGTATCAAATTGCTGGCCGGAGATGTGAGCAAGATTCAGGCGAATACGGTCGGTGCGCGAGTATACGCGGCGGAGGCGAAAGCCATGGACATGAACGCACCGATGGCGGCAGCGGTGCAAGAGAAGTCTTTTGATGAATTTCATCTCTACACGTTGCAGCGTCCTACCACGTTACGCGACCAAGAGACGAAGCAGGTGGAGTTTGTCGGCGCAACGGGTATTCATGCCAAGCGGCTCTTCATTTATGACGGAGCCCGCGTGGCCGATTACGGTTATTACAACGTCGAGCAGATCCGTAATGACGCGAACTACGGTACGGCCTCGAATCCGAAAGTGTGGGTGATGGAGGAGTTCAAGAACGCGGATACGAACCACCTCGGCATTGCGCTCCCTAAGGGCAAGCTGCGTTTTTACCGGCGCGATACAGACGGACACCTGGAATTTGTCGGCGAGAACATGATCGACCACACGCCGAAAGATGAGACGATCCGCGTCTATACCGGCAACGCGTTCGATGTTGTGGGCGAGCGCAAGCGTACGAACTATCGCGTGGATTCAAATCAGCACTGGATGGACGAGACGTTCGAAATTCGCCTGCGAAATCATAAGAAGGATCCGGTGGAAGTTCGGGCGGTCGAGCATCTTTATCGCTGGTCGAACTGGAAGATCACCGAACAGTCGAGCGACTTTCAGAAGAAAGACGCGCAGACGATTGAATTTCCAGTGACGATTGCTCCGAACGGCGAACAGGTGATTACGTACACAGTGCATTATTCGTGGTGAAAAGCGACCAACTCCAAGTGGAAGAGCGGCTCTTCCGAGCTGCGTTGGAGAGCAAATCCTTCCCGGCTTTAGCCCTCGCGGCTTCAGGCCCTAAAGGGCGCTGCCAGATTAAGAGCCAACGCGGCCATGAATGGCCGCTCTTCCACCTGCCGCTGTCGGACAAGAATGTCCGACCCACACGGGCTGGTATCAGTCCGCGGCCGATTGCGCGACGCGGAGTTGTGGCTTGCGCGTCACGCTCGCGCCGGTCACGAGAATGACCGACGCGATGACGACCGCGCTGCCGGCAAGGATGTAGGCGTCAATTTTCTCGTGCAGCACCAACCATCCGAGAAACACCGCGACCACCGGATTCACGTACGCGTAGGTCGAAACCTTCGCCATGGGTGCGTGGCCGAGAATATAGATATAGGCGGTGTAGCCGATCAGCGATCCGCCAACTACGAGGTAAGCCACGGCGCCTATGCCGGAGGTTGTCCAGTGGGCGCGGCCGAAGTCGCGATTGACGGCGGCGAAGACGAAGTTCCCTACGCCAGCGAACAGCACCTGCCAGGCAGTTGCGGCGAATGTCGGCGGCCCGGATTGCCACTTTTTCGATAGCACCGACCCTAACGCCCAGCTCAAAGATCCGCCGAGTAGCGCGATAGACCATAACAGCTCTCGCCTTCCCACCGCGCCGGATGCGTTGAGTTGTGGCCAAAGGAGTACGGCGGTTCCCGCGAATCCCAGCGCCAGGCCAACCACGCCACGCGTCGAAACCTGGTGGTGGCCGAGCAGAATTGAATCGAGAATCAGGAACCACAGCGGCGTGATGGCAATCAGCAGCGCCGCCAGTCCGCTGGGGATGTAAATCTCGGCATACGAGAGCGTGAGATTACCGCCCATCAGCAAAAGATTGCCTACAATGGCGAGTTGCAGCAGCTGACGCGGGCTATAGCGGATGTTCCGTCCGCGAGCCAGGCAGAATCCGAGCATGATGATACCGGCGATCGTGAATCGCGTAGCGCACATCAGCGCCGGAGGAATAGAACGCACAGCGATGTCGATGGCTAAATAGGTCGATCCCCAAAAGAGATATACCAGGCCAAAATTAATGGGCAAAGCGTAACGCGATGGAGTCGACGGGGACATAGCAGTTGGTTAGTAGATAGACGAAAAATGTTCTCCAGGCGATTCAATAACAAGGCTTCACATTGTCATCTGTGAGTAAATTTGCCAGGGCCAAACTGGAGAATAGCCGGGCCTGCAGGCGGAAGTATCCGAAGTCTGCGGTCGAAGGGAAATTTAAATGCATGCTTTACTTTATGCTAAAATGTAAAGCATGCTCGAAGCCAAGCTATCCTCAAAAAATCAGATTGTTATCCCGCAGGCGGCGCGCAAGGCGTTGCGCCTGAAGCCCGGTGACAAGATTTTGATTGTGGTCCGCGAAGATCGCGTGTTGGTGTTACAGAAACCGAAATCTCATGCGGCGGCAATACGAGGACTGGGGCGCGGTTCCTACGAAGAGGATTATCTGGAAAAGGAACGCAACCGTTGGGAGTGACGCAACTCAGTCGCTGGTTGAAGGCCCATTCGTGGATTGCACTTGATACCAGCGTCTTCATCTACCAGTTGCAGGCTAATTCGAAGTACGTCGGACTGACCGATGAGATTTTCGCCTGGCTGCAGCGGCCTAAATCCCAAGGCGTGACCTCAACCATCACCATGACGGAGCTGCTGGTCCAGCCATATAGGGAGCGTAGTCAACAGCGAGCTGACGAAATCTACGGGCTACTGTCGACATTTCCGAATCTGGAGTGGATTTCTCCGTCGCTGGAGATTGCGGACGCAGCGGCTCGGCTTCGGGCGAAGCATGGATTGAGGACACCGGATGCTTTACAGGCGGCTACAGCGATACGCAGTGGAGCGACCGGCCTAATTACGAATGATGTTACCTTCCGTAGGCTTGCCGGTCTTGAAGTTTTGGTCTTAGACGATCTACTCCAACCGCCCTCATCGACCTAAGTAATGCGCGAACTGGGCATAATGAAGCTGATTTTTAACCGGAACCAGCTATAATTGAGGCAATGCGTTTCACCAGCCCCAATTCGCACCTGCCCGCCTGCTGGCTGCACATGCTCGTGTGCCCGCGGCGATATCTGGCGGTGCTGCCTTCGAATACGCGACCGAGCCTCTTCGGCAGCGACTAATTACATCCTCCTCAGGTTTTGCTAAGGCCGTAATCCGCCTGATCGCGGACTAGGCCGACGACCGACGGCGAACGACCAACGACGATTTTCAGGAGGCTTTCAATGACACCCAAGACTATGACCGGTGCCGTAATCGACGGACCCAAGATCAAGACCGCTCTGCCCGGGCCGAACGCCAAGCGCGTGCTCGACGGCGATGAGCGTTACATTTCGCCGTCTTACACGCGGTCGTATCCGCTGGTGGCCAAAGAGGGCCGCGGCGTTGTCGTGACTGACGTGGACGGCAATGAGTTTTTCGACTTCTCATCCGGCATTGCCGTGACTTCGACCGGGCACTGCCATCCCGATGTGGTGGCTGCGATTCAGAAGCAGGCGGCTGAGCTTATCCACATGTCAGGCACGGATTTTTATTATGAGAGCCTGGTCACGCTGGCGGAACGGCTGTCGAAGATTGCTCCTATGCCGGGGCCGCACCGCGTGTATTACGGCAACTCAGGCGCCGAGGCGGTGGAGTGCGCGCTGAAGCTGGCCCGCTATCACACTGGGCGGCAGAATGTGATTGCGTTCTTCGGGGCATTCCATGGCCGCACCATGGGAGCGCTCTCGCTGACGGCGTCAAAGCCGCAGCAGCGCCGGCGCTTCGGCCCTGCGCTTCCTGGCGTGACGCATGTTCTCTATCCGGACGTCTATCGCAAGGGCGAGCAGGATGCACTAGCTAGCGCCCGCTTCATCGAAGACAAAGTATTTAAGACGACGGTGCCGCCGGAGGAAGTTGCCGCAATTTTTGTGGAGCCGGTGCAAGGCGAAGGCGGATACGTTCCCGCGCCGACCGTCTTCATGCAGGAACTGCGCAAGATTTGCGACAAGCACGGCATTCTGCTGGTTGCCGACGAAGTGCAGAGCGGCGCCGGCCGCACCGGAAAATGGTGGGCCATCGAGCACACCGGCGTGCAGCCTGACATTATCTGCATGGCAAAAGGCATCGCTTCGGGGATGCCGCTCGGCATCACGCTGAGCAGGGCCGAGATCATGGACTGGGTGCCGGGCTCGCATGCTTCGACATTTGGCGGCAATCCAGTCTGCATTGCGGCTTCGCTGGCCACGATTGACGTGATCGAACGCGAAGGGCTGCTGCGCAATGCGGAAGAGGTCGGCAATCACATGCTCAAGCGCATGGCGGACTGGCCGAAAAAGCACCGACTCGTTGGCGACATACGCGGTCGCGGCTTGATGGTGGGGGTAGAACTGGTGACCGATAAGCAGGCCAAAACCCCGGCTTCCGCCGAGCGAGACCGAGTGGTCGAACTGGCCTTTGAGCGCGGCATTCTCTTCCTGGGCTGCGGCCCGAACACAGTCCGCATCTCGCCACCGCTCATCACGACCAAAGAACAGGCGGACGTCGCGATGGATGTGCTGGAGGAGTGTGTGGAGATGGTTGGGAGGTAGTTCTCTTCTTGATTTGTTTGAGAGACTACTCGAACGTCGCCGGAAGGTCGGAGGCGGCTGAATGTCATCCGGAATGTCGAGTACGGCTCAGTACAGCCCCTTTAAAGGTGCCTAATGTTGTTGTGAGCGATGTCTCGTCATTACGGCGCCCGCTCATGTGCGAAGAAGTTTGAGCAGATCAGGAAGGAAACGGCTTTGGCCTTCTCAGGCTTCGCTAAATTCAGCACGAACGGGAACGGCACGGCTTCAGCCGTGCCGCAAACCTTGCTTGCCGACCGGCTTTAGCCGCAGAGGTGCGTTTCGCAAGCGCATCCAGATCCTATCAAGCCCGAGTCTACCTGACCTTCGACGGAGTCAAACAAGTCTGTCACACCAGCGCAGCGAACTTTCGATCCTGCGCCCAAAGCATCGACAATTTCGAGCTGCAAACAACAGCTCCGAAGGAGCGGCCTAGTTTAGCCCAGCACGTCAGTGCTGGGTAGGCTTCCAAAACGACCCGAGTCCCGTAGGGACGCACACTCTTCCGCCGCGCAATTGAGGTCCCGATTATTCATTTTCGTAACCATGCGTCATACTGCGCCCAATCTGCATTGATGATTCGCTCTGCTTCTTTTCGAGAAAGCTCTCCCAATCCCCACATCCGGAAGTACTCTGGGTACTCGGCGGTGGCGAGCACGTCCCTGTAGTCGCGCTTTGCCGTCTCAACGGACTCCTCCAATTTTTTGAGATTCCCATTTGCCAGTTTCAATACCGCAGTTCGCACACGCGCCTGCTCCCTCTCCCATTTCTCGAGTCCATACTGATTCAGCACTGCCATAGCTGCATCAAACTGTTCTGGAAAATCTCGGCGAACTATTCTGAAAACATCTTCTTCTGTAACCTGCGGCACCGGCTGACTCATGCGGCGCGGCCCCACGAAGAGCCTCTTCACGATCTGGCGAAAGGGGTTATAACTCACGCAAACAAAAACTCCTTAGTCCTCAACTCCTTGATCCTGTCCCGCAGCTTCGCGGCTTTCTCGAACTCAAAGCGCTTGGCCGTCTCACGCATTTCGACCTCGAGTTTCGCAATGTACGCGTCGAGTTCTTCCTGGCCCTTGAAGTCTGGAATCCCATCCGCTTCCGAGCTGGCGAAGTCGGCATAATCCGCTTCAATCACCCGCGCCAATGACATCTCCAGCGGACGGACAATCGATTCCGGCGTAATCCCATTGGCTACGTTGTAGGCCTCCTGAATGGCGCGGCGGCGGTCGGTTTCGTTGATCGCCTTCTGCATCGAATCCGTCATTCGGTCGGCGTAGAGAACCGCCCGGCCATTCAAATTCCGCGCGCAGCGCCCGATGGTCTGAATCAGCGAGCCGCTCGACCGCAAAAAGCCTTCTTTGTCCGCGTCAAGGATGGCCACCAGTGACACTTCCGGCAGGTCCAGGCCCTCACGCAACAGATTGATCCCGATCAGCACATCGAACTCGCCCTTGCGTAAATCGCGCAGGATCTTCACCCGTTCCAGCGTTTCGATTTCCGAATGCATGTAACGGCACTTCACCCCGACTTCGCTGTAGTACTCTGCCAAATCTTCCGACATGCGCTTGGTCAACGTAGTGACCAGGACTCTCTCACCGCGCGAAACGCGGTTGCGAATCTCATGCAGCAGGTCATCAATCTGCCCCTTCACCGGACGAATCTCTACCGGCGGATCGACCAGCCCCGTGGGGCGGATAATCTGCTCGACCACGACTCCGGCAGATTTCGTCAGCTCATACGGTCCCGGCGTCGCCGAAACATACACCAGCTGGTTCGTGCGGTGCTCAAATTCCTCAAACGTCAGCGGACGATTGTCCAGCGCCGAAGGTAGCCGGAATCCATATTCGACCAGGATCGTCTTACGTGAGCGGTCTCCGTGATACATTGCATGCAACTGCGGCACCGTCTGGTGCGACTCGTCAATGAACATCAGATAGTCGCGTGAAAAATAATCCAGCAGCGTTGGCGGCGGCTCGCCCGGCATGCGTCCGGTGAAATGCCGCGAATAATTTTCAATTCCGTGGCAATAACCAACCGACTTGATCATCTCCAGGTCATACATGGTGCGCTGATGCACTCGCTGGGCCTCAACCACCCGCCCTTGCTTCTCCAGTTCCTTCTCCCACCACGCTAGTTCTTCCTTGATGGAATCGACCGCCTTCGAGCGGGTCTCCGGTTTCATTACGTAATGCGTCTTGGGATAAATCGGCAGCCGTAAATATTTCTGCCTCACCGTCCCGAACAGCGGATCGATCTGCGACAGCGACTCGACCTCATCGCCCCAAAGCTCGATGCGATAAGCCATATCGTCATACGTGGGATAAATTTCGATGACGTCGCCGCGCACGCGAAAAGTTCCGCGCCGGAAATCGCCCTCGGTCCGTTCATACAGAATCTCGACCAGTTTGCGGGTAATGTCTTCGCGCTTGATCTTCTGTCCCTTTTCGAGGAACAGCAACATCCCGTAATAGGCTTCTGGAGAGCCCAGGCCGTAAATGGCGCTGACCGACGCCACAATCAGGCAATCGCGCCGCTCAAACAGCGAGCGCGTCGCCGACAGCCGCAGCTTATCGAGCTCATCATTGATCGTGGATTCTTTTTCGATGTAGAGGTCCGCGGCGGGAACATACGCCTCAGGTTGATAGTAATCATAGTAGGAGACGAAATATTCGACGGCGTTGTGGGGAAAGAAGCTCTTGAACTCGTGATAGAGCTGGGCCGCGAGGGTTTTGTTGTGCGCCATCACCAACGCAGGTCGGTTCGATTGCTCGATGACCTTGGCCATGCTATAGGTCTTGCCAGAGCCGGTAACACCAAGCAGCACCTGATGCTGCTCGCGATCGCGAATGCCGCGCAGCAAGGCGTCGATGGCGGTGCCCTGGTCACCTTTTGGTGTGTATTCAGAAACTAGGCGGAAATCCATGCTCTGCCTGGAAAAGAGAGTCGCGCCCAGGCGTGGCCCAGATTGGAATCTGAGCGGCTGGGCATCTCTCAATTATAGCGAGGCTTAGCGCCCGACACGTGGGGACGGCCGCCCTCGGCTGTCTTTCTCGAGACTACAAAGATGGCGCCTATTTCGGCAGCTTAAATGAAACCGTGATTTGCGTTTCCACTTCCAGCGGCTGACCATTCAGCAGGTACGGGCGATATTGCCACTGGCGTACGGCTTCAGTTGCGGCGGCGGTCAGCATTGCATCTCCGCTGAGCACTTTGATGTGGGCGATGTGGCCTTCTTTGCTCACAGTGGCAAGCAACTCAACCAATCCTTCTTTGCGCAGCTGCAACGCCATGCGCGGATACGCCGGCGACACCTTCTTCAGGAGCAGGCCTTGCGACACGCCTTGCGAAATCCGAGTCATTCCCGGCGCCGGCTTCGGCAACTGCGCCGTGCTCGTCATCAGGCTGGCGATCGCGTCATTGGAGCTGCCACTGGTGACATCAACCGTAGGCGGTGCAAGTGCGGGCGAGGGCTGCGCGGCTGGTCTCGCCGCTCCAGCCTTCACGATCAGAGGCTGCGGCTTGGGCGTGACCGTCACTTTTGTGTCGCGCGAAAACGGCATTTCCTGCACTTGAATATCGTCCGGGTCAGTGCTGTGCTGTGCTTTTGTGGCCGTCGCGTTGAGCGTAATTTCTTCGGGAGCTTCTTTGGTTGTTGCTTGATCGCTTGCGCTCGGCGGAGGCATCAGCGTTGCCGGCGCAGCCGCTTGGGTCGTGGAAGACTGCATTGTCTGTGTTTTTTTCTCTGGCGCTTGCGTCTCCTCTGAAGTTTCTGTTGCGGCAGCAGAGTTGCGGTGCATGCTCAGCAGCTTTTGCCATCCAACAAAGCCGCCGATGGCGACGACTAGAAAAATTGCGGCAATCTTCAGGAAACTTTTTCCGCCGCCTTCGCCCCCCGCCTGCGATTCCAGTGACGAAAACGTCGGAGTGGCCGAAGGAATTTCAAATGCCTGCGGCGTGCTCGCGTCCTTTACGATCGGCTCATTGGTGAATTGCGGAGCAGCGCCCGCAACATGCAACTCAACCGGCTTTTTCTCCAGTGCTGGGGCCACAGCTGCGGCACCGCCTCCGCTGGCGAATCCAGCAAAATTTGGAGCACTCTGTCCCACATGCCCAATCAAGCCAGCCGGCATGTTCGACGGCGGAGCCGAGGCCGGAACCGGAGCCGTCGTATTCTTTGTCAGCTCCGGCAAGGATTCCAGCACCGCTGCATCCGAAGCCTCAGTGTTCGCCGCCGATTCCCTCTCAACCTGAAGAACCGAGAACGACTCACTGTGCGCGGGTATTTCTGAACTCATCGCTGGCGACGGGCTGAATGACGGCACGGCGGGAACTCCCAGCTGCGTGCTCGCCGGGATTAAGTTGTCTGCGGTCGGCGCCAGAACCGCCGGCGCAGTCGTGATTGTCGCCGCACTCACAGCGGCCGGCTTCGCCTGATTCTTCTTCAGCAGTCCGCGCGCAACCCGCAGGGTGCTCTTCGATTGCTCCACGTTGATCGGCTTGGTCAAAACCAAATTCGCGCCGATGCGAAACGCCTTCGCTACTCCTGCTTGCCCCTCGACCACCGCCACTGACAACGAACTGTGGTTCTCCGCCGAATTCTTCGCGGCTTTAAACAGCAGCGTCGCATTCTGTTCGTCCTGACAATCAACCACGAGAGCGTCAAAATGCTCATCGGTCAGTTTCTTTACGGTCGCGAAAGTCTCCGACGCAAGTTCCACGGTAAAATCTAGCTCGCTCAACACCTGGGTCACCAGGCGCGCAGCTCTCTCATCAGGGCAGAAAAGCAGGGATTTGTAGCTCATATTGGCATGTTAGGTACCCTCGTTTGCACCATCAAGTTACCGATGTAACTGGCCCAGCGCCGATGAAAACCCGCGCCAGCAACGTTTCTTCCGGGGACTCGCGCATTCCGCTATGGCTGAAAATTACGTGGACGGCATGGCTGCTCATCTGGGCGCCGGTTTATTTCCGGCAATACGGCGCGCAAAATTTTCTCTTCTTTTGTGATCTGGGCAACCTGCTCATCGCCGCCGCGCTGTGGCTCGAAAGCCGGCTGATCTTCTCCTGGCAGGCGGATGCCCTGCTCGTCTTTCAAACGCTCTACGCGATCGACTATTTCGGCGCGCTCCTGCTCGGCAGGCACTTCATCGGCGGCACCGAATATATGTTCGATCCCTCAGTGTCGCTGCTCGTCCGCGCGCTCGGGCTGTATCACCTGGTCGTGCCAGGGCTGCTGCTGTGGGCAATTCACCGCCTCGGTTACGATCCGCGCGCGTTGAAGTGGGCGACGCTGACCTGCTGGATCGTCGTGCCCATTAATTTTTTCTGGCGGGCGTCGTACAACGTAAACTGGGCCCGCGGCCTCGGTCACGAACAGCACATGATGCCTGCGTGGCTCTATCTCATCGCATACCTGATCGCCGTCCCACTCGCCGTTTATTGGCCGACGCATGTGGCATTGAAATGGTGGACGGGACGTAATGTGTAATTCTCAAACGGTGGAGGAGCGGCCATTTGTGGCCGCGTAATGTGAGTAAAAAAGATTGGGCTATTTAGCCCGCCGGGCCTTTTCCGCGGCCAAAGCCGCACCTAAACAAGCTTTGCGGCACGCTGAAGCCGTGCCCTGACACAACCGGAATGTCGCCCCATACGAAAAGGGCGATATTCGACCCGCTTACGGAGCACGCCACATGAACGGGCGATAGGTGAGGATAGTGAGTCATTCGTCCTATGGCCCGCGCAAATATGAACCTGAGGCCTTTTCTGGATCGAAGATGATGTAAGCTGGCGTCCTGCATTTCTACCGGTGAATGGATCGAGGGCAAGCACTGACAAATAGTGGCTGAATGCAAGGCCAGTAAGGGGACACCAATATGGCAGAGTTGGCAGACAGTGGTGCGGTCAAAGAGTGGTGGGCGAACCCGGCTGTAGTCGGGCTGATGGGCTTCGGGTTGACCACGATGGCGACAGGCCTTCACAACGTAGGATTCTGGAGCGCCGGCCCCACTCTGGCGCTGGCAATCTGTTTCGGCGGTACGGCGCAATTCGTTGCGGGTGTCATTGATCTGCGTAAAGGAAGCATCTTCGGCGGCTCGGCCTTCATGAGCTACGGCGCGTTTTGGTGGTCGCTATTCCTGTTGGTGTACGTGCAGCCGAAGACGGGCATCCCCGCGGGTCATCCCGAAGAGCTTGGTTTCTTCCTCATGTGGACGCTGTTCACGCTGGCTTTTTGCGTTGCGGTGCACGGCGTGGGGAAGTTCCTATCGGTCCTGTTCTGGCTGTTGTTGCTGGCGTTCCTTTTGCTCGACGGCATGGTCTTGGGTAAGGTTCCGGCGCCCGTAGCTGGGTGGGAGATCTTTCTGACGGGATTGGTCGCGTGGTACATCGCCACGGCGACGTTGGCGAACAGAGTCTACAAGAGGAAGGTTCTGCCGCTTTCGTAGCTTGCTTTTGTTGTGGGCTGCCACAGCCTCGTCTCATGTTTTGTGCGAGACAGGGAGGGGAACAATGCCAATCATAATAATGGCTTCCCACCCTCCGCCAAAGTCGGGCGAAAGAGCCTGCCCTGAGTGGAGTCGAAGGGGGCAACCTGCGCCCGGCCACTAGTTCCATTCAATCTGCTCGAATATCATGCGCAGGCGAGTTCCCTTTATCGGATTGATCATTTCGACAAAATTTAAGCGTCCCTCCAGATGTGAACGGAAATCGGCATGAGTATCACGATTTTGGCTCTCAGGACCTAGGCGAACGCAGTTCGTGAGCGTTGCTTTGAGGCGATCAAAATCACTTCCCATGATGTTCACGTGCCGATTCACAACCACCCCCGCCAAATGTTGCCGAACGCCTTGGCGCATGACGCGTGTTTTGCGATGGTGCACATGGAATCCCTCCTCGAGCAAAATAGCCGCGACATGCGTCGAAAAACGCTCTATTCCCCTTTCAAACTCCCTATCACCTGAAAACGCGAGGTCGTCTGCATAGCGCGTGTATTGCACCCCTAAGGATCTGGCTAGACCCGCAAGTCGGCAATCTGCGCGGTACGTGCAGAGATTGGCGAGTGCGGGGGAGCTTGGCGCACCCTGCGGCAAATGTGGCCTGCAGTACAGGACGCGCGCTTGCCAGCGGCAATCGTAATCGCCTTCCAAGCCATATTTGTTCCAAACCTCGTGTGGTGTGCAGTTCGTGCAAATACCTCCGAGCAAATCAGCGACTGGTTCTGGATAGCCCATCGTGCGAAAGACGGTTTGGATGCGGGCAGCGCGGAATGAAGGAAAGAACTGCTTCAAATCCATTCGCAATACAACGCGCTGTCCCACGTGAGGAGCTGTGAACGTTTTAATCGAGCGTCCCTTTACAAAACCGTGTGCCGATGGGTGCGTCGGGACTTTGTCAAGAATTTCAGAGAGAATCCGCTGCTGGAGTTGTTTTGTACGCGGTTTAGGCGCCTCAATCGGCCTAATCTCGCCGTTCGTTTTAGGCAGAGCTCGGTAGCGATAATGATGCAGCTTTTCAGGGTCCTGCTTGTAGCCGAGACCCTTAAGATCTGCGAACCAAAACAACTCCCTGGGTGTGAGTGCAAGGAAAGCCGCCAAATCTTGGATCGACTCAATGGCGGGAAGATTCCATCCCATCGCGGCTGCGACCGGCTGCATTCGCATCGGTTCGCCGAGCCAGTGCCCAATAGATATCTCGCTACCGTGCTTTGACCAAGCACTTCTAAAACCTCGGTCATGACGAAGGAACTGAACTACCACACGCTCTCGCGGCCGCGTTCTCGCCGCGAATGCTCTTAAATAACGATGCGCGAGTGGACCAAGCCAACGCCAGCGGTGCCCCAACGAACGGCTAAGGCGGGCAATGATATTCTCCGCGGTGGCTTCGCCCGCGAGGATCGAGGAGGCAAGGGCCTGTAGCAGTGGCGAATCCGGCATGACTAAAAGCGGCGGAACACTCCAACGAGTCTCACTTTGCACGAGCAGGCGTGCGCAACGCGCACCGAGGCTCAGGCGCCGAAATGTCAGTTCTTCACGTTCCCCTGGGGTAGCCCCAGAGAGGTCCAACCGAGCCCGAAAGCTCGATCAAACCGGCTTGGAGTGTTCCGCCGCCGAGGAATGATAACAGGTGGCAACCACGAACGTTAGACTTGACGGACCGCCTAATTTTTAGTGAGGGAAAGGCCAGATTGTCTCAGGCCAGCAACCTTGCAGCGTCTTTCGCGTAATACGTCAGAATAATGCTCGCCCCTGCTCTCCGAATCGAAGTCAGGGATTCCAGAATCACTCGCTCGCGGTCGATCCAATTATTCTGCGCGGCGGCCTCGATCATGGCGTACTCGCCTGAAACTTGATACGCGGCAATTGGAAGATCGAAACGCTCGCGCGCTGCGGCGATGACGTCGAGATACGGCATGGCAGGCTTGACCATGATCATGTCCGCGCCTTCTTCGATGTCGAGCGCGATCTCGCGCATGGCCTCGCGGAGGTTGGCTCCGTCCATTTGATAGGACCTGCGGTCGCCGAATTGCGGCGCTGAGTCGGCGGCTTCCCGAAACGGGCCGTAAAACGCCGACGCGAATTTGGCAGCGTAGGAAAGAATGGGTGTGTTCTCAAACCCGGATTCGTCGAGGGCTTTGCGGATTGCGGCGACGCGGCCATCCATCATGTCGGAAGGCGCGATGATGTCGATTCCGGCGCGGGCCAGCGAGACCGAAGTTCGGGACAGCAATTCCAGCGTGGCATCGTTGACGATTTCGTAATCCGTTCCTACCACCGGAGGGTTTGCGACTGCGGCACCAAGCGGACGGGCAGGAGTGCCCGTCCCCACACGTTCCACGATTCCGCAGTGTCCGTGAGACATGTATTCGCAGAGGCAGACGTCGGCGATCAGCAGCAGATCGGGAACTTCTTTCTTTATCGCCCGCGCGGCGCGCTGCACGATTCCGTTTTCTTCCCAGGCGCCGGTGGCGGCTTCATCTTTCTTTTCCGGCAATCCGAACAGAATGATCGCCGGAATGCCCAACGCGTGCGTTTCTTCCGCTTCGCGCACGGCCTCATCGACCGAGAGATTGAATACTCCCGGCATGGAGCGTACTTCCTTGCGCACGCCTTCGCCCGGACAGACGAATAGCGGGTAGACGAAGTTCTCAGGGGTGAGACGTGTCTCGCGCGTCATGCTGCGCAAAGTTGCGGTGCGGCGCAGGCGGCGGAGACGCGTAGCCGGGAAAGCCATGCGGAAATTCTAGCAGAGAGGTTTTGCGGGGCGATCGGCGGGTTTAATGTCGAAGACCTTGCCCTTACATAATAGTAAGGAATATGAATTATAGTAAGATATACCCATGTCAGAATCCAAGGTGACTTCAAAGGGCCAGATCACGATTCCGGTGCGAGTTCGCTCGGCGCTTGGCGTTGATGCCGGTGACCGGGTGGAATTTGTGGAGATCGAGAAGGGCCGATTTCTGATTGCTGCGGCCAACAGTCCAGTGCGAAAACTGAAGGGCCTGATACGCAAGCCGGGCAAGCCCGTCTCAATCGCAGAGATGAATTCCGCGATCGCCAGGCACATGGCCATGCCGCGTACGGCTAAAAAATGACCGGGCTCGATACCAACGTGCTCGTACGTTACGTGGTGCAGGACGATCCTGCGCAATCGGCAGCCGCAACCAGGTTGATTGAGAACTTTACCGCTGCGGATGCGGGATTTGTCTCGATGATCGTCGTTGTCGAGACGGTTTGGGTATTACAGAGCAGCTACAAAGCTGACCGTCCGGAAATTGCACGCGTGCTGGAAACGTTGCTGCGCAGCCGGGAATTGGTGGTCGAGCATGCGGAACTTGTATGGCAGGCGTTGCGGATTTTCACTCAGAGTGGAGCCGATTTTGCAGACTGCCTGATTCAGCGGTGTGGCCACGCGGCCGGGTGCGATCAGACGGTTACGTTCGACCAGCGCGCGTCGCGCACCGCCGGCATGAAATTCCTCGCGTGAATTTACTCCACCAAATACCGGCCTCTCAGGCCCGTGCAGTCTGCGCCTTTGCCGCTGGTCTAGAACGCAGAAGTTCTTGAACCTGCAGCACGACGTCAGCGGAGAGCAGCGCGAAGGCCAGGCAGGTCCAAACGATGGTCTCAATGATTACGGGATTCTTGTCCCAACCGGTAATACCCCCGATCACGCGCACTTCGACAAAGACCAGGGCAACCGCAAAGCTGCGAGTCATCCATTGGCGATGCTGCTGAACTTTTCCGTTCAGGATGAAAGCGAAAGCTATCCCGGTCGTTCCCATGAGCAGAATGGCGTCCACCAGGCCTGCGATGCTGAAGGAGCGCGGCCCGCCCATGCGCTCCTGGAAGTACTGGATGTATGCGCCCAGAGGGGCGAGAATGAGCGCGCCGAGGATGTAGATGCGCCCCACGACGCGGTGCAGTTTGGTGAAACGCTGCCGCAGGCGGTCGGAGAACTGCAACGGGCCCAGCAAAAGGGCGCAGGCGCCGGCCAGTCCATGGGGTAAAAGCCACCAGCGGAACGGATGATAGTGCTGCCACACCGGATCACTACGATGGATGAGGAAACTTTCGTTGTGAACCAGTACGTAGGCAATCATGAGGCCTACGACCCCGAAAAGGGCATACTTCGGACGCATACGCGAAGCGGGGCGCACCGCAACGGACGTGGTTGCCATCAGGAACTCCTTATTGTTGTGCAGACGAAGTTAATGGAGCGAAACAACGTACGCGAAGTAAAACGAAAGCCGGAAACGGGCAAACACTCCCGTGGTGCGGCGCCGATTACAGTAACATGGAATCGTGCCTGAAGGAATGCAAAATTCGAGCGCCGGAGTGCTGGAATTTGCAGTGTTGCGGGACCTTTTACGCGGTTACGCCGGCTCGGACCTGGGACGCGCGATGGTCGAAGGCCTCGGACCTTCCATCGACTTAGCTTGGATAGAGAACCAGCAACAACTGACAGCAGAAGTCCGCGAGTTCAGGCGCGCCGGCGGCAATTTCAACTTCGCCGGATTGACGGACATTTCGACCTTGCTCGACAAATCGCGCATCGCGGGCGCGGCGCTCGAGACGCTGGAGATCCTGGACGTCCTCACTGCAGTGGATCGCGCGGCGGAGTGGCGAGAAATTGCCTTTAACCCACCTCAGGGCATGAAGCGGGAGTGGAGCGCGGTCCGAGAGCTGTCTTTAGGGATCGCGGATTTCACAGACTTTCTGCGCGGCTTTCGCAATAAGATTTTGCCCGACGGAACGCTTGAAGACCGGGCGTCGCCGCAACTAGCCAGCATCCGGCGGGAGGTTGAAAGCCAGCGGCGGGCCATTCAGAACTCGCTGCGTGCGTACCTTCGCCGGCTTTCCGAAGACGGAGCTGCGCAGGAAGACCTGGTCACCATTCGCGGCGAGCGCTTTGTCATTCCGGTCAAATCTGAACAGAAGCGTCGGGTGCAGGGCGTAGTACACGGCGCGAGCTCCAGCGGTCAAACTGTTTTCGTCGAGCCGATGGAAACCATCGAGCAGAACAACGAACTGGTGCGGCTGATGGAAGAAGAGCAGGCCGAGATTCGCCGCATTCTGCTGGAGATGACGCGGAAGATTGGGGAACGGTCAGAAGAGATTGCGGCGGCAGTGGAAGTTCTGGCCGAACTGGAGCTGCAATTTGTGAAGGCCAGGTTTGCGGAAGAGTATGAATGCGTTGACCCGGTGTTGCGGAGATCCGCTCCGCCGAACGGGTCGGGAGACCCGTCCCCACATGGTTCGCAGAGTCACCCATCGTTCATTCTTCGCGATGCCCGCCATCCGTTGCTTGAACGCAATCTGCGGAACAAGCGGACCGCCGTCGTGCCGATCTCGTTCGAACTCGAAGGCTATCAACGCGAGCTAATCATCACCGGGCCCAACACCGGCGGCAAAACAGTGACGCTCAAAACGGCGGGGCTGCTCGCGCTGATGGCGCAGTCGGGAATTCCGGTTCCTGCAACTCGCATGGAAGCGCCGGTGTTCGACGCCGTGCTCGCCGACATCGGCGACTATCAATCGATCGAGCAAAATCTATCGACTTTTTCCGCCCACGTCACTCATATTGATTTCATTTCGCGGACCGCTACGGCGAACTCGCTGGTGCTGCTCGACGAGCTGGGCTCCGCCACGGATCCGGAAGAAGGCGCGGCGTTGGCGGTTGCCATCGCTGAACACTTTCTGCGGACTGGTTGCTTCACCATTATTTCTACTCATCACACATCGCTAAAAGTGTTTGGCGCAAATTCACCGGGCGTTCTAAACGCGGCAGTCGGATTCGACGAAAACACCCTGCAACCAACGTATGAACTGAAGACAGGCGTGCCGGGAGCTTCGGCCGGAATCAACATCGCTCAGAGGTTGGGATTAAATCCGGAGATCATTCAATCGGCGCGCTCGCGGTTGGGTACGCAGGCGCGCGATGTGGGACAGTTTCTCGATCGGCTGCATGCGGATTTACGCGAAGCCGACGCTGAAAGATTGCGATTACGGGAGAAGGAAGCCGAGTTGGATCGGGAACGGCTGCGCCTGGCTTCGGAAGGCAAACGCGAACAGCAGGAGAAGGCACGCGAGCTCGAAAAGAAGCTCGAAACATTGTTTCGGGATTTTGAGTATCACGCCCGCGAGGCCGTGAACGCGGTGCAGGACCGGGCCGCGGCGCAGAAAGTGTCGAAAGATGCCGAACGCCGCATCGCGAAACTGCAGCGCGATTTCCGCGAGCACTTCGATTCGACCGTTGTCGCCCACATAAGCGGAGCGGACCGCGGCGACCCAAATGCCCAGCCGCAGGCAGTGCGGCATGTGTCCGAAGGCGACCTGGTGAAGTTGAAGTCGGTCGGCCGCAATGGCAGAGTCACGCGCATGTTCGACGAAGACCACTTCGAGGTCGAAGTTGGTGCGATGAAAATGCGGATCGCGCGGGAAGATATCGCTGAAGTTGTGTCCCGAGCTTCCGACACGCCGATCCAAGCGGCGCGCGCGCGCGGCGTTTCGGTGGTGCTGGAGCGCGAGAACGAAAATGTGCCGTCCGAGATCAACGTCATTGGCCATAACGTGGACGATGCTACCCGCGAAGTGGAGAAATTCGTTGACCGGGCATTTCTGGCGGGATTGCCGCGAGTACGAATCGTCCATGGCAGCGGCATGGGAATTCTGCGCAAAGCGCTGCGGCAGTTTCTGCAGCAGCATCCGCACGTTGAATCGGTGGCCGAACCTCCACAAAACGAAGGAGGCGGGGGCGCGACGGTGGCGGAGCTGAAAGTGTAACTGTGGTTCTGACCACAGAGACAAAAGTAACTTTGACCTATCTCAGCGGTCGCGCGATACTAACTTGGTCGCAGGGTGCTGTAACGCCCGATTTTAAAGGCCTCGAACAGTCGAGGCCTTTGTGTTTGAGGAGAGCGACACTGTAGCTTCTGCAATGCGCCCCGCCTTGCCTATCGTTTTTCCTGATCTTTCCGATAGCAGATACGAATGCGCCGCGGCATCCTTAAAGCGGCATTCCGCGATAAACTAGTAAGTACTTTCCGCATCCCCGAATTCATTTCAAAGGACTACTAGAATGTTGCTCAAGAACCGTCTTTTTACCCCTGGTCCTACTCCACTGTTGCCTGCGGCACAGAACGCGATGGCGGCGTTCACCGCGCATCACCGGACAGCGGACTTCAAGGCGCTGTTCACCCGCGTCTTGGCCGACATGAAAGATTTTATCGGCACGTCGAATGATGTTTTGGTCATCGCCTCTTCTGGTACCGGAGCCATGGAAGGTTCGATTTCCAACCTGACTTCGCCCGGCGACAAAGTGCTGGTGCTGACGGCGGGGAAGTTCGGCGAGCGCTGGCGCGATCTGGCGAAAGCCTATGGCTGCCAGGTGGATCTAATCGAACGGCCTTACGGCGAAACATTTTCACTCGACGAAGTACGCGCGAAGCTCACGCCAGAAACGCGCGCGGTTTACGTGCAGGCGACTGAAAGCTCGACCGGAGCGCGGCACGATATTGAAGGCATTGCCAAGCTGGTGCGCAGCAACGGTGATGACACTCTCTTGGTAGTGGATGCCATCACGGGTCTCGGCACCACGCATTTCGATGTGGACGGCTGGGGCATTGACGTCATCATTGGCGGATCGCAAAAAGCCCTCATGATTCCTCCGGGCCTGGCGTACCTCGCCGTGAGCGAGCGCGCCTGGAAACGCATGGAGACGACGAAAAATCCGCGCTATTACTTTGATTTCCGCAAGGAGCGCAAGTCGGCGGCAAAAGGCGAGACGGCATTTACACCGGCCACATCCCTGTTCGCAGCGCTAGGAGCGGCGCTGGACTTTGTGCGTCAGATGGGTAATGGCGATCTGGCAGCCGGGCGAAAAGCGCTCGTGGACAACGCTGAGCTAGCAGCTGAGATGACCCGCGCCGGGGTGAAGGCTTTGGGTCTAAACCTTTACAGCTCTGCTCCTGGAGCCGCACTGACTGCAGTTACGGCGCCGGCAGGCCTTGATTCCGGAAAGATTGTGAAAGAGTTCCGCGAATCGTTTTCGGCGGTGGTGGCGAACGGGCAGGGTGATATGAAGGGCAAGCTGTTCCGTATCGCCCACATTGGCTACTACGATTATCTGGACACGGTGGGCATCCTGGCGGCGCTGGAACAGGTGCTCGCCACCGTCACTGACAAGCCGGTGGATTTCGGCAGCGCCGTGCAAGCAGCGCAACGTGTGTTTGCACAATCCCGCAGCCATGATGTAGCGGAAGTAGTCGGCGCACGAAGCTAACCCAGGCGCCCAGACGGCTGGGTAGCCGTCTGGGTCTTGCCTTGATTAGTTGACCGTAAAGTCCATTGCGACGGACGTTTCGGGCTGGGTGCCTCCACCGTAGAGTCCGCCCGGCGTGCCCGGATTGGTCACGGTTACGTGCACGGTGCCGGCGGCGGCGACGGCAGTTGCCGGAACCATGGCCTGCAGTTTGCCCGAGTTCACGAAAGTGGGATTGATCTTGGTAGCTCCGAAATTGACGGTTGCCTGTCCTCCGAACTTAGAGCCGTCAACCTCGAGCATGAACGCCGGGGCGCCGGCGTTGGCGCTGGCGGGAGTAAGCTGAGAGATAACGGGCACTGTGCCCGGTTGCGCGGGTGTTGTGGTCTTGGAACTGTAACCGCAACCAACCGTCATTGCGGCCAGCACTACAGCTAAGAGCAGCTTCATAAATTTCTTCTCCTGGGGTTGGTGTTCAACCAACATTGCAAGTTTAGGAAGCCCCGGAGTTCAGAGTGTCGGGAAGCTGTCATTTGTTTGTAAACGAAATTTCGCGGACTATATCTATTGCTGCCAGTAATTTAGAAGGGAAAATCATAATCGCGGGTTCCACAACAAAAGCCTTGAAAAGGAATCATTTCTTATGAAGATCATCGTTGCCGAAAAGATGTCATCCACTGCGGTAAACCTTCTGCGCGAGCCGGGCTGGGAGGTAATAACGCCGGACCAATTGAATGGCAGCCTGGCGAAGGAACTCGAGACCGCCGATGCCCTGCTGGTGCGGTCTGCGGTGCAGGTGGACAGTTCGTTGTTAGCCAATGCCAGTAAATTGCGAGTCATTGGGCGCGCCGGGGTGGGCGTGGACAACATCGAGCTTGAGCCGGCGACCCGCAAGGGAATCGCGGTCATGAACACTCCGGGCGCCAATGCCGTGGCGGTCGCCGAAATAACCATTGGGCTGATGCTGAGCATGGCGCGATACATTCCGCGCGCGAATGAACTGATGCATGCCGGGAAGTGGGAGAAAAAATCTCTCCAGGGAACTGAGCTTCGAGGCAAGACGCTGGGCATTGTTGGATTAGGAAAGATCGGCCTTGAAGTGGCCAAACGGGCGCGCGTATTCGGTATGGAGATAGTGGCCCATGATCCGTTCGTCTCCGCCGTGATCGCCAAAGACAACGGGATCCGGCTGGCGGGGCTGGATGAGCTGTACACAGCATCGGACTATTTGAGCCTGCACGTCGGTCTCACTCCTCAAACCCAGAACATGATCAATGCCGAATCAGTGAAGAAGATGAAACGCGGCGTGCGCCTGGTGAATTGCGCGCGTGGCGAGCTGATCGATGAAGGGGCATTGGCGGTGGCTCTGAAGGAAGGGCAAGTGGCGGCGGCGGCGCTGGATGTCTTTGTCAGTGAGCCACTGAAAGATTCGCCGCTACAGAAGATGGAGAATGTGATTCTCACTCCCCACATCGCCGGCTCGACCAACGAAGCGCAGGAAGCGGTGGGGCACCAGATTGCACTCCAGGTGAAGGAGTATCTGAAGCACGGCGTGATTCAGAATGCAGTCAACGTGCCTTCGGTATCGCACGAGGAATATCTGACCATCAAGCCGTACATCGTGCTGGCAGAGCGGCTGGGATCGTTTCTGGCGCAGATCAGCGGAAGTTCCCTGGAAGGGATTTCTCTCAGTTACACCGGTCATATCACCGAGTCAAAAACTGAACTCATCCGAAACGCCGCGATCAAGGGCATTCTGAATGTGGCGGTGCAGGACAAAGCCAATCTGGTGAATGCTGCAAGTCTGGCTTCGGAACGAGGATTGACTGTGACCGAGGAGCGCAAGCCCAAGGCTTCGACCGGGGGCGCCGGCAGCGTGCTTTCCATCTCCATCAAGACGCAGACGGAAACGCATGTCGTAAAGGGCGCTGTCCTGCGAGAGGACACGCCGCGGCTGTTGCACGTTGATGGCATCGATATTGAAGCGCCCCTCGAGCAGAACCTGATCTACATGCGGAACCAGGACGTTCCGGGTGTGATCGGCAAAGTGGGTACGATACTTGGCAAGCACGGGATCAATATCGCTAATTTTTCTCTCGGACGCCGGGCCGAGGAGCCGAGACCTGGTGCTCCGCGCGAGGCCATTGCCGTGGTACACGTCGATGGGGATGTGCCCGAGGCTGTGGTGAGCGAACTGCGCGGGATCCCTGCGGTACAGCAGGCCAAGGCGGTGCGTCTGGACTGATGGGTTTTCAGCTTGGCGCGCTTGGCGGCATCATACTTCCGAGGACTACATTCCCAGGAACTAGAAAGGAACGGAATGAGGACAGCAGGGCTGGCCGTGGTGATACTTGTGCTCGCGTGTGCGACGGCGAGCGCGCAGGATCGTTTGGACCTGAGCGTTTCAGGGGCTGCGGTTTTCAGCAAAAGTGTGAGTTCAACTACTTCCGGGCTTACTCTCTCCCCGGCCGACTCAGGTGCCGTGTTCGGCACCGTCAGGTACCACTTCAATCATTTGCACGCTGCGGAATTTAACGTCGGGCACACCGTTAATTCGCAGATATTTCAGCGCCCGCCCGACACATTCAAGGTCCGCACCACGGTCACGGAATTCAGCGCGGCTTACGTGCTGACTCCGTTTCAGGGGAAGAGATTGCAGCCGTTTCTGTTTGCCGGCGCCGGCGCGCTTCGCTGGTATCCGGAGACTCAGTACATTAATGGTAACGGCGCTTTTTTTGGCGCCTATTCCCAGACTTCACTAGCGTTTCTCTATGGCGGCGGGGCTGATTACCGCTTGTGGCGGCGGCTCGGGTTGCGAATGCAATATCGCGGGCTGATTTTTCGAGCGCCGGACTTCGGAGTTTCAGACTTCTTCATCAGCGCCAAAGGACACATGGCCGAGCCTTCAGTGGGGATCGTGGTTAAGTTTTAGTTAGGATTCGAGCGCGGCTTTGCGAAGCTTGCGGGTCTCTGCGAGAAGCGCCATCGAGTGCATCAGGTTTTGCAGCGTGACAATTCCCACCAGTTGCTGTTGATCAACCACCGGCAGGATGCTCAGGTTGCGAGCGCTGAGCTTGCGAAACGCGGCGGCCAGCGTTTCCGTTTTAGGGGAGACATCGAACATACGGCTCATGACGGCTTGAACGTAGCCGTTTCCCTCGCTGCGTAACGCTTGCAGAATTTTCTGTCGCGAAACCACGCCCACCATATCTCCGCCGCGAATCACGGGAAAATCATCCTGCAGGCAATGGACGGCCTTTTCAAGCGCATCTTCCAGCGTGTCGGCCGGAGAGAGAGTCGCAAAATCGGTCAGCATAATGTCTTCAAGGCGGACAGTCTCAAGCACCGACTGAAAGACGGCCGAGCGGTCTTCCCGCTGCGCGGCTATGAATAAAAATGCACCGATCAGGAAGAACCAGGAGTTGGAATATCCCGCCAGGAAAAATGCCACGGCAAAACCGCGGGCGATGCTGACCGCGCGCCGGGTAGCGCTGACCTGGTCCATCTGGCGGCTGAAGAATGCGCGCAGCACGCGGCCGCCATCCAGCGGATATGCCGGCAGAAGATTGAATGCGGCCAGCCATAGATTGACCCAGACCAGAGCGTGAGGCAGGTCATTTGAGGCCACGTAGTAGTCATTCCAAAGCCGCAAGTTGGGAGTGGCCTGACTGAAGACGAGAGCGGAAATAGCGGCGATCAGCAAGTTCACTGCGGGCCCCGCGATCGCAATCTTGATGTCACGCTTCCAGTTCGGGATAATCGCGGGCTGCGATTCGTCAAAGATGGTGATGCCGCCGATGGGCATGAGTATGATTGCACGCGGCGGAACTCCGGAATGGCGACCAACCAGGGCGTGACCGAGTTCATGTAATACGACAGATCCGAAAATGATCGCCACCAGCATGATTCCGTGAGCAGGGTTTACCGCGGCATGAGTGGTGGTCCGCTCGATTAAACCAATAAAAAGCAGGAGCAGCACGAAGGACAGGTCAATGCGGATATCAACTCCGAAGATCCGCCCGGCGGGGATAGACCAGCTTCTCATTCTGTCTTTATCTTATACGTTCGGGTCCATGAACGCTGGTTCGGAAGTACGGCTCCTCTGAATGAAGCTTCAGCGTGGCCATTGCGCCGGTTGAGGTTAGAATCTTTGGAATTCTTCGCTGGGAAGTTCGCACTCATGCGCGTGATCGCCGGAAAATTCCGCAGTAGGCCGCTGCGCTCACTTCGCGGACTGGAGATTCGCCCGACCTCAGATCGCCTTCGCGAAACGCTATTCAATCTTCTTACCGCGGGGAATCCTGAAGCGCTCGCAGGATCGACCTGGTTGGACCTGTTTGCCGGGACGGGTGCGGTCGGAATCGAGGCACTGAGCCGAGGCGCAGACATGGTCCACTTCGTTGAGTCTTCCAGAGATGCTTGCGATGTGATTGCGGCGAACCTGGGATCCTTGGGGCTGAAGACTGGATTCGAAATCCTGCGACAGGAAGTTTCTCGGGCGTTGCCCGCGCTGGAGCGAAAAGATATCCGGCCGCACTTCATCTTCCTGGATCCGCCTTATAGGTTACGGGACGCATATGGCGAGACTCTCGAGTGGCTGGGAAAATTTGGGATCGGCGCGAGCGCGTTGGTAATCGTCGAGCACGAGAAGAAATTTGATCCGGGAGAAGAGTTTGGTTCACTACGAAAGTCTCGGGTGCTGCGACAGGGGGATGCGGCACTGAGTTTCTATCTGCAGGATGCCTAATGAACCACGAAGGACACGAAGGTTCACGAAGGAAAGCGGAGGAAAAAGTCGGGCTGTCGGCGAAGTCTGACCATCCGAGGCGACGCCGTTTAGTCATAAGACATGAATGGTAGGCTACGGTACATGGCAGAGGAGACGCAGTTCGCAGTCATTCAGTTACCTGAGTTGAGTTGGCCCATTTCGACTGCGTTGCCGTCTAGTCGATTCCGACTGTTTGTCGCCGCCGACACCAGCGCTGTAACAACGGATGCAATTTCGAGGTTCGCATCAGCCGCCCTGAGCGAAGGAATGGTTTACTTCTGCGCTTGGGGACGTGGTTGCGAGAGGTTCCACGACATCGTCGATCAAGTCAGAGCGGAAGATGAGCTTACGGAAGGTAGGTTCATTGGGCCGACAGAACATGACGTGGTTATGACCACTTGGCATGACAATGAAACTTTAGAACAGGCTCTCGACTTCTTTATAACTTGCGCTGTTCCCACTGATGGCTTTGCGATAGATAGCAGTTTTCGATTAGTTGTATGCATTGGCAATCCCGATTGGTCAGAAATTGCCATTCGAGTTCTTCAAACAACCCCACTCACCTAGTTGAGCTGGTGACAGGTCCCTAATCACATCAGCAGTTCATTCGTTTGCCGTACGATCGGATGCTGCAGTTCCTGTAATTCATTCTTCACGCAATTCAGCCCGTAAACGCATTGCTCAAACTGACTGGCCAGTCGTCCGAACATAGGAGCTACCTTGGTGTATTCAAAGCAGTCAAACTTTGAAACCACGTAATAGCTCTCTTTGCCGGCCTTGATCCAGTCAACCATGTTTTCGAGCCGGGCGCGGCGCAGCCGGACGCGATTAAGGCTTTCGGGAAACATTCCGGTGAAGAACAAGGTGTAGTCGCCGATGTGCTTGCGCACCTGGCGTTCGCGATCGAAGGAAGGCGCTGGGCCATACACCGGGTTCGATTCGATCAGCATCTCGCCGACGTCGGTGAGCGGCCGGTCGGCGGCGTCATGAATTTTGCATAGCTGCTCGACGTCGCAGAATTCCGCCAGCAGATGCGCTACGTAACCGACGACCTCCTGATCTCGAATCCCGATCTCCTCGGCATAGTGTCGTCCCACCATTTCCAAAAACATTTTCTGCAGCGGGTGATCGTCGGGAATCATGAGGTCTCCTTTGTGCTGCCGGTCACATTTCCATTTGCGTTACTTATCTCAGCCTGCGCGCGATTACAAGTGACTTCCGTAAGTCGTGTGCGGCGTCTTCACTACTTAGAAACCCCAGATTGGGCGCGGGGTTTCACGCGAAAGCATGATTGGCAGAGTTGCAGGATGGCTGCTAATTTTTCTGTGCAGGCGTAAGTGTAAGCAGGCGCGGACAAAACCGTAGGGAGGTGAAGAATCGAACTGTGACTGCCCGGAATCGAAACAGTAGAGCAATAAACCTTCCTTTCGACCACGGAGAAATGAAACCGATGCAGCGAATGAATATTTCGAGTGGCACGCCATGGGAACCGGTAGTCGGCTACTCGCGGGCGGTGCGGGTTGGGCCTCACGTTCATGTTTCGGGAACTACTGCGACCGGGCCCGACGGTAAGATTGTCGGCGTGGGTGACGCCTACGCTCAGACGGTGCAAACGCTGAAGAATATTGCGAGCGGTCTGGAGAAAGCTGGCGCGAACCTGAAGCAAGTTGTCCGCACGCGCATGTACGTAACCAACATCGCTGATTGGGAAAAGGTCGGGCGGGCGCACGGGGAAGTATTTGGCGACATTCGTCCGGCGACTTCAATGATCGCCGTCAGCGCGCTGGTCGATCCGAACATGCTGGTCGAGATTGAGGCGGAAGCGTACGTGGGGGAGTGAATTTAGGCGGGCGAGGGCGCCGGTCGCTCCAAAATCCGAAGCGCCCGCCCTGCTAGAATCATTGGTTTGCCCGACCGAAAGATTTGCCCGAACTCATCCACTCTTAGTAGAGGGACACGACTAGAGGAGTAAGACTTTGCCTGAAACCATTTATGACGTGGTGGTCATCGGCAGCGGCCCGGCGGGATATACAGCCGCAATCCGCGCTGGTCAGTACGGCCTGAAGACTGCAATCGTTGAAAAGGACCCATACCTTGGCGGCACCTGCCTGCACGTAGGCTGCATTCCGACGAAGGCGCTGCTGTTCAACGCCGAAATCTGGGACCAGCTAAAAGATGCGAAAGAATACGGCATTGAAGGCGTCGGCGAACGCAAACTGAATTGGAACGCGGTTCAGGAACGCAAGACCAAGGTCGTGGACAAGCACGCTAAGGGCCTGCAGTTCCTGATGCGCAAGAACAAGGTTGATACCGTGAAGGGCTTCGGCAAGCTCACCGGCCCGGCGCAGAACGGCGTACATACCATCGATGTGAAAGACGGCGGCAAGACTTCGCAGCTGAAAACGAAAAACATAATTCTTGCGATGGGATCTGAAGCCCGCATGATTCCCGGCCTGCAACCCGACGATCGAATTCTCACCAACATTGAAATTCTGAAAATGGGCGCGATTCCGAAGTCGTTGGTCATCGTTGGATCGGGCGCAGTGGGCGTGGAGTTTGCCTCGATTTTCAAATCGTTCGATACCGACGTCTCCATTCTTGAAATGCTGCCGCGCATGGTGCCGTTAGAGGACGAAGAGGTCTCAAAGGAACTTGCCCGGTCTTACCGCAGGCGCGGAATCAACTTCCACGCGGGCGCGAAGGTAGAGAAGGTGGAAAAAACGAAGGCGGGAGTTTCGGTCACCTTCAGCGTTGACGGCAAACAACAGAAGTTGGAAGCCGAGAGAATCTTGATCGCCATCGGCCGCAAGCCATACACTGACGGCGTCGGCCTGGAGAAAACGAAGATCCAGGCCGATCGCGGCTTCGTGAAAACAAATGAATGGATGGAGACCTCCGAGCCCGGCATTTACGCTATCGGCGACATCGTTTTGGGCAGGCCGCAACTGGCGCACGTGGGCGCGATGGAGGGAATCGTCGCGGTTTCGAAGATTGCAAAAAAGGAAGACCGGCCGATCGATCTGATGAAAATTCCCAACGTCACTTATTGCCATCCGGAAATTGGCAGCGTGGGATTGACCGAGGCGGCGGCGCGGGAGAAGGGCCACAACGTGAAAGTCGGGAAATTTCCATTCACCGCCAATTCGCGGGCGTCGATCGTCGGCGAACACGAAGGTTTTATTAAAATCGTCTCGGACACGAAGTACGGCGAGATTCTGGGCGTTCATATCATCGGGCCGCAAGCCACGGAGTTGATCGCGGAAGCCGTGGCGGCGATGGAACTCGAAGCCACCGTCGAAGATCTGATGTGGACGATTCACGCGCATCCCACGCTGGCCGAAGCGATGCTCGACGCCTCGAATAGCGTGTATGGGCTGGCGATAAATATGTGAGCGGGGACTACCGATGAAAGTCCGAGACGTTCTCAAAAAGCTGGAGGAGGACGGTTGGTATCTGGATCGAACGCGCGGAAGTCATCGCCAATATAAGCACCCATCGAAACCGGGGTTAGTGACGGTTGCCGGAAAGCCGAGCGACGATTTGGGGCCGGGAACGCTGAATAGTATCCTAAAGCAAGCAGGTTTCAAGAAATGAAGAAATATCTGGTAGTAATTGAAAAAACGCCGACCGGCTACTCAGCTTACTCTCCTGACTTGGACGGCTGCGTGGCCACGGGCAACACGCGTGAGGAAGTTGAACGGGAGATGCGGGAAGCGATCGAGTTCCACCTCGAAGGCATGGCGAAGAATGGTGACTCCATCCCCGAGCCTCGCACTTACTCGCGATATGTCGAAGTGCCCGCCTTGTGATCTCTCTGTGTCTCCTGCTGTGGCGAAATGGTCTTGTTGTGATCTCCGTTCTCCAACTCGGCACGATTGATTACGCCACCGGCCTCCGGCTGCAGGAAAAGCTGGTCGCGCTCCGCAAAGAAGGCCGCATTGGCGACACGCTGCTTTTGCTCGAGCATACGCCGGTAATTACGCTGGGTCGGAATGCTAAGGCTGCGAACATTACCGCTTCGCCGGAAGTTCTGGCGCAGCGCGGTGTTGAAGTCTTTGAATGCGATCGCGGCGGAGATGTGACGTTTCACGGACCGGGGCAGCTGGTCGCTTATCCTATTTTTGATCTGCGCCGATTCCCTTCCTCTTCTGAGAAAAGAAACACGATGGGCGTGATCGAGTTTGTGCGCAACCTGGAAGAGGTGCTGATCAGAACCTGCGCCGAGTTTGGGATTCCAACCAAGCGGATTGCGGGACTGACGGGGGTATGGACTGAGCCGCGGTCAGTCAACACAGACCATGTGGGGACGGGCCCCCTCGCCCGTCCGGCTGAGTCGAAGACTCAGCAATTCTCCGATGACCCCGAGGCCAAAATCGCTGCCCTCGGCATTCACATTTCACGCGGAGTCACTTCCCATGGCATTGCGCTGAACGTCAACACTGATCTGAGTTTTTTCAATCTGATTATTCCCTGCGGCCTTGCTTCCAAGCCGGTGACGTCCATTCATAAGGAATTAGGCTGCGATATCTCCATGCAGGATGTTGCGCACGTCTTGTCGCGAAATTTCGGCCTGGTTTTCAGCAGCCAGGTTCTCTGGCTTGAAAGCCTCGACGCGTTGCTGGGAAACGATCTCGGCGTGCCGATGAAGCAGCCGGAGGTTCTTCGCAAGCTTCGCGGAGAAGATGATTCTGCGTGGGCTTGATCGCCGCAACGCCTTCGAAATCTCGACCCGGCCAGGGGCGCCTGGGTTAACCGCCGAGCGGCTGCATCGAACCGGCTTGCTGCAACAATCTTCTGTGGGAATTCCATCCGCCACTTGTTTGCCGCGTCCTACGGCGGGTAACATGTTTCGTTCAACGAACCCACAAGCTTCTGTGACGCCGAGCGCAGGTTAACTGTTGGCTCGACCGCGTCGGATGGAGAATCCCAATGCCGTCACTTTCCCGTAATTTCGGAATCGCTGTACTGGCCATGCTGTCATTGCTCGGCCTAGTGTTATTTTCATCAAGCCCACTGCAGGCGCAGGACGATGAAACGTCCAAGTACGATTTGTTTGTGGGCTATCAGTGGCTGCATCCGGGCGGAACCGTTCCAATTCCGGGAAGCCAGGCGAGCCCCGCAGGCTTCGAGATACCAGATATGCCGAAGGGCTTTGGCGCCAGCTTGACTTACAACTTCAATCAGAACTTTGGATTTGAAGGCGACTTCGGCCACAACTGGGACAACTACGAAACCACGGTTTCAGTCGGGCCGAAATTTTCATTTCACATGGACAATGCCACTCTATTCATTCACGGCATGCTGAGCTACAACCGCCTGGGGATCGACGGGCTTGATGCCAGCAACGGCATCGGCGGCATCGCCGGCGGCGGCATGGACCTGAGAGCGACGAAGCTGATTTCGTGGCGAGTGTTCGAAGCCGACTGGGTGGGAGCGCAGCACCACTACCAGCAATTCACGCCATCTGACATTGCCCGCCCCGGACTGAAGGGCACGCGACTGCGAACGGGCCTCGTGTTCAGCTTTGGTTATCCCGAGACCGCGACGGTGGCCGCCAACGTTTCCGTGCAGCCCGCCGAAGCCATGGTGGGCGAGCCACTCACAGCAACGGCGACACCGAGCAATTTCAATCCGAAACACGAACTGACCTACGCCTGGACGAGCACTTGCGGCAAGATCACGGGCAACGGCGCGACTGCCGGTATTGACACGAACGGCGCATCCGGCGGCAATTGCACCGTTGAAGCTCGCGTTACCGATCCCAAAGCGAAGAAGAATAACCAGGCCAGCGCTTCGGGAACGTTTGCTCTCAAAGAGCCGCCGAAGAATCCGCCGACAGTTTCGTGCACGGCAAATCCCACGAGCGTACCGGCGGGCGCGACAGTCACAATTTCCTGCACCTGTACCAGCCCGGACAATGTTCCGGTGACGATGGGGAACTACACGGCCAGCAGCGGGACGATTTCGGGCAGCGGAAATACGGCAACCCTTAATACTCCGCCGGTTTCGCCAGGCACAACAACCACGGTGACGGTGAGCACTACCTGCAGCGATCAGCGCGGGCTGAATACTCCGGCGACAACCGAAGTGACGGTCGAAGCTCCGCCACCGCCTCCGCAACCTTCGCCCGAAGTACAGCGGCTGGAAGCGAGATTGGCTTTACACAGCATCTACTTCCCGACGGCGCAGCCGACCCCCGCGAATCCGAAGGGTGGACTGGTCAAGAGCCAGCAAGGGACCCTGACCGATCTGGCCAGCGACTTCAAGAAATATCTGGAGAGCAAGCCGGACGCGAAACTGATTCTTGCAGGACACGCCGATCCGCGCGGCTCGGCTCAATACAATCAGGCGCTATCGGAACGCCGCGTGAACCGCACCAAGAGCTACCTGGTGGAGCAGGGAGTTCCAGAAGCGAGCATCGATACGCAAGCCTTCGGCGCCGAGCAACAACTGACAGCCGATCAGGTGAAGCAATCGCTCGATCAGAACACTGAGCTGACGACGGGTGAGCGCCAGAGAATCCTCAAGAATATGAGGACGATCATTCTGGCCAGCAATCGGCGCGTCGATGTCACGCTGAGCACGACAGGGCAAACTTCGGTGAAGCAGTTCCCGTTCAACGCCGAGGATTCGCTATCCCTGATTGGCGGCAGAGAGAAGGCTGCGCCAGCGAAACCAGCCGTGAAGAAGAAAACGCCCAAGAAGAGGTAGCGAATCACGCCAGCGGCTATAAAGCCGCTGGTCGTTGTGAGAGGGTGGTGCAGCACTAAAGCGCTGCTCCAGCCAAGACCAACGTTAACTTCTAAGCGAGATCACAAACAACGCGTGAGTAACCGTGGAAGAGCGCCCATTTTATGGCCGCGTAGCAAGCGAGGATAGATGCGCCCTTCAGGGCCGGAGGAACATGGGCTGAAGTCCTTCAAATTTCGGGGGAGCGGAGACGCGGCTCTAAAAAGAGCCGCTCTTCCACCCCCGGAGTCCCGACAAACAATTCTTCTCGACATAGCAGCCCCGAAGGGGCGGCCGAGCTTAGCCCAGCGCTTCAGCGCTGGGTAGCCTGAGAAAACGAGTGAAGTCCCGTAGGGACGGCCGAGTTTATTTTCCGCACGGGCGAGGGCGCCCGGGCATACAGAAACCGTTGCGTCCAGATGGTGAGACTGTCTACCTCTCAACCGTTTCCCGTCAGCGCCAGATGTGGCAAGTTCCGGTTGGTCTGGTCGGGCGAGCCCAGGCCATATCCCATCAAAAGGCTGTTATCCACCAAGAACCCAAAATAGTCGGGCTGAAGCGGCACCCGTCGTGCGGACTGGCGATCGAGCAAAGTCGCGACTTTGACGCTGGCGGCGCCGCGACCGCGCAGATCGTTCATCAGAAATTCGGTGGTGACTCCAGAGTGCATCACGCCCTCGACCAGCAGAACGTGCTGATCGCGAATGGCGAGCGAGTGGCTGAAGAAAATCTCCATGCGGTCGCCCAGGTCGTCACGGTATTGCGGCTTGATGAACTGGCAGATGACCGGCGCCTCAATCGCGCGCACCAGGTCGGAGAGAAAGATGAAGCCATTTTCCAAGACGCCCAGCGCGTGTATGGTCTTGCCGTTGTAGTCGTCGGAGATGTGGCGCGCCAACTCACGCACGCGCTTCTGGATCTGCTCGGCGGAAATTACTACCTGCGGCTTGGCGGTTTGTGGGGGCATGAAAGAAGTTGGCAGTGGTCAGTTGCTAGTTGCCAGATGTCAGTAACACTTGAAGCGAACGCCTCGCAACGCTCACGACCACTGCCGAATTGTATCTTCTCACCGATTGCGTAATTCTACTTTCTTATTTCCGCCTTCTCACTTCATACTTCTTACTTCTCATCTCCTGCTTTCCCCCAGCGGCAGGTCGCGAATCAGCACGCCGATGCCGTCTTTCGGCCAAAAGTCGCGACCCACGCCGAAGCCGCGCATCCAGACAACATCATCGCCACAAGCGACCACCGGCCACCGCTTCTTCTCATCGCCGGTGATATGCCGGTCCTGCAAAAGCTCTTTAATTTTCTTCGGCGCTTTGGTGTGTGCTGGCCAGAAGCGGTCGCCGGCGCGCCAGTTGCGGACGATCAGGCCGCGGCTCGCGTACTCCGGCGCCAGAAGTTGTTCGGAATCGCCGCTGACAGCCCCAACCAGCGTAGCCTCAATCACCATCCCCGCTTCTTCCACGCACAGCGTGCCCGGCACGTTTAGCACGCGCTCGTAACCCGTTAAGGGTTGGCTGCCCTGCCGGAGTTCGAGCGCGCCTTTGCGGCATACTGCCTCCCACCCTTCTGGAAGCGACGCCTTCTCGGCATCATTAGTCAGCCCGAGTATTTCCTCGACATGATTAAACTCCAGCTGCAAACCCAGGGACTCGCCCGCGGCCCGCAGCAGCCTTCGACGAACTGCCAGCGCGGTACCTTGCGCGAGAGTCATATCCAGAATGCCGCCAGAATTGGTCGGCAGCCATGCCGCTGAAAGCAGAGAATCGATATGGTCAGCCCAATACTCTTCTTCCGCGCAGGCAATGTCCGCGCCCTCGGCTAAGATCTCGCGCACCCGAGGATTAATCTGCTCTTCCAAGCGAGGCAGAATCTCATGGCGAATGCGGTTGCGAGTGTGCCGTAAGTCGCGGTTGCTGGAATCCTCGCGCCAGTCTTGGTCGAGCTCTTTCAGATAAATTTCCACAGCAGACCTGCGAACCCCCAGCAGTGGCCGGACAATCGCGGCGCGCTGATTTTCGTCCGGAATCCCTACACTCGGATAGATTCCTGCCAGTCCGCGCGTGCCCGCTCCGCGCGTCAGCTTCATCAGCACGGTTTCGGCCTGATCATCGAGCGTGTGGGCGGTGGCAATCTTGTCGAGCTTATGTTCGGTCAGCAGCCGAGCGAAGAAGTCGTACCGAAGTTGCCGCGCGGCAGTTTCGATACTCAGTTTTTTCTCTGCCGCATGCGCTTTCACATCCTGGCGTTGGGAGAAGACCTCCAAGTCATAATGCGCGGCCAGATCACGCACAAACTGTTCATCCGCATCCGACTCCGCGCCCCGGAGCTGATGATTGAGATGTACGACCGAGAGCACGACCCCGAACTCCTGCCGGAGTTCAAGCAGGATGCGCAGCAGGCCGACGGAATCGGCTCCGCCGGAGACACCAATGCCAACGCGATCGCCCGCCCGCAGCAGATCATGCTTGCGGGTGTATTTCAGAACTGATTGGGCGAGCCGGTGCACGAAAACATCTTATACGTCGCGCATTGCGAAGGTGGAGGCGGGCGCCGGCTATCGCGTTGGAGCGGGTCGCCGCGGCGCGTAAAACAGAATCATTACAAAGCCGGCAATAAAGAAGGGCAGGACCTGCACAAAGGCAAAGCCCATAAAATGCAATACCAGGCCGTAGAGCGCGATAACTTCGCTGAAGGCGTAGGTAATCACGTATCCGCTCCGCCAGCGCGCGAGTGCCGCAGTGTCATCCGGCTGCACAGACAGTATTTGCTCCGCAGATTTAACCAGCTTTCCCCGCAGCAGAAATATCGCTGCTACCGTCACGATCGACAGCAGCGAGAGCATCTTGAACAGGAGCACATCCGGCGCGAGGCCTGCCGGCAAGATCTTCGTCATCACCGCATACAGCACGATGCTCATCAGAAATGCGCCTTGAATTATCTGCATCATTCTGCGCGCAGCTTCCATGAGTGAATTGTGCCTGAATTGCGAAGTGGGACTTACACAGAAATGACTGAGGGTTCCGCCGACGGCAACAGAGCCTATGATCCCGTCAGCTTCATGCGCAGCTCTTCGGGAAGCTTTTCGCGTATCTCGGGTGGCAAGCGGTCATGCACATGGCGCGCGCCCATGCGGGCGATGTCAACCATGGTTATGGGGGCGGGTGTGGCTACGGCGACTACCAGCCAGATCAGCGCTGAAAGGGCGAAGCCGCCGAGCGCAACCAGTTCGAGAATCAAAGTATGTCGGGGCTCAAAATGATGAATGACCCCAAAGGCCAGCAAAAATATTCCCGCCGACACCGACGCCAGCACGATCAGGGAAAGATCGATGGTGCGATGCAGGCGCTGCCGTGAGCGGCAATAGTCGCAGGCGGAGAAATGGCGCTCGTAGTCGCCACGCATCTCAGGCGCAATGCCGGAGATGTCGTAGCGCCAGCCAGCAAGAATTTTGCCGACGACGGGGTCAACGCATGCGCTCATAAATTACAGACGAATCGCTTCGGTGGGCGCATCCTGCGCGGCCAGCATCAGCCGGTTTTGCAACAGCGTCTGCTGCGGGCCAAGAGCGTTCTCAGCCACGCGGCGGGCCACTTCCGGGTGATTATTCTGTTCGGACAGATGCGCCAATACTATGTGAGATGCGCCCCCATCATAATCTTCCGCAAAAAATTGAGCGAGGGAGTCGTTGGAGAGGTGCCCTACCCGGCTCATGACCCGCTGCTTGACCGACCAGGGATAAGGCCCGACGCGCAGCATTTCAACATCGTGGTTGGATTCGATGATGATGACATCGCAGCGGCGCAGGTGGTCGCGCACGCTGGCCGGCATGTATCCAAGGTCAGTGGCGAAGGCGATTTTCGCGCCTTCCGCGCGAAGGGTGAAGCCCACCGGGTCGGCGGCATCGTGTGGAATGGTGAAGGGCGTGACGGTTATGTCCGCGATCTGAAACTGCCGGCCTGCAGAAAAGATTTCCAGCTTGGCGAGGTTCGGAAGTTGCCCGGCGTCATCGCGTAACGACCGCGCCCAGGCGTGATGGGTGGCGCCCGTCATAAACACCGGGACATCGAGTTTCTTGGCCAGTGTGGCCAGACCATAAACGTGGTCGGAATGTTCGTGAGTAATAAGGATGGCGGAAAGGGATTTAGGCTCGAGGCCCGCGAGTTTCAGACGCTTGAAAGTTTCCCGGCAGGAGATTCCCGCGTCAACTAGGATGCGTGCACGGGCACTTTCAACCACCGCAGTATTTCCACGGCTGCCGCTGGCCAGCACTGAAATAGAAACTGCCATTAGCCGGAGCATACATTCATCTACAGTGGAAATGGGAGTAACTTTTCGGTTAAGCCAGACCTCTGAGCGGGGATTAGAGGAATTTCATTTGTCCTGAGTCTGCGGTGGGCGAAACAGTTCTGTGACTGCCTTGCGGGCAAATACTCCACAGTAAGAGCCAACCGCGGCCGTGACCAACCCCAGTCCGGATTCCCAGATTTGCGCACGGTATGGCCTTTGATTAAGAGCGAGGTAGCTGGCAATCCGCGCCAACGGAACGCAGCTTCCGACTATCACGACCCATTGCCATGCACGCTGCGGCCAAGCAGCGCCTAATGCCATGGTGCAGATAAGAATGAACAGGGCGGTGACCAGCAGGTCGTTCAGGGTGATTTCGAGCATGCCGGCGCTCAGGCCGAACAGGATGGCAAGCACGTAGGCTAGCAGGGTTCGCATTATTCAGTATTTATAGAATCCGTGGCCGGATTTTTTCCCCAGCCGCCCGGCGTCAACCATTTTGATCAAGAGCGGACAGGGGCGATACTTCGGATCTCCGAGTCCGTTATGCAGCACGCGCATGATGTCGAGGCAGACATCGAGCCCGATGAAATCCGCCAGCGTGAGCGGGCCCATGGGATGCGCCATACCCAGCTTGAATACTTCATCCACGGCTTCCGGCGTAGCCACTCCTTCCATGACCGCGAACATGGCTTCGTTGAGCAGCGGCATGAGCACGCGGTTGGAAACGAAGCCGGGAGCATCGTTGACTTCGACCGGCGTCTTTCCTAACTTCACCGCCAGCTCGCGCACAGTTTGAAATGTGGCGTCCGATGTTGCCAGGCCGCGCACGATTTCAACCAGGGCCATCACCGGAACCGGATTGAAGAAATGCATGCCGATGACTTTGTCGGGGCGATTGGTTACCGCGCCAAGTTTGGTGATCGAAATCGATGAAGTGTTCGAGGAGAGAATCACGCCGGGCTTGCAGATGCGGTCGAGCTCGCGAAACAAATCAGACTTGAGCGTGAATTTTTCGGATGCGGCCTCGACCACGAAGTCACAATCCGCCAGTGCTGCGGGGTTGGTTACGGGTTTAATCCTCTGCAGGGTTTCGTCTTTCTGTGCCTCGGTGATTTTGTTTTTGGAAACTGCGCGATCGAGATTTTTGCTGATGGTATTCACGGCGCGATCAACGATGCTTTGTTCGATATCGCACAAAATTACCTGATGTCCGCTGGCGGCAAACACATGGGCGATCCCGTTGCCCATGGTGCCAGCCCCTATAACTCCAACTTGCTCAATCCCCATAGTTCAAAAGACTCCAACTGAAAACACAGAGTCTAACACCGCGGGGACGAAGGCGGGCTGACGTCGCGCCCAGCGAAACTTCTGCACTGTGCCAGTGTTCGACTTCTGTGTGGCGCGGATGCAGTTCGAACTCAAAGCGAGCCGCCACGCAGGAGGCGAGATGAACCGCAAACTGAGCTTGGCAGCGCTGGCATTCGCGTTTATGACCGGCACGGTTGCGATTGCCGCAGCCCAGAACTGGGGCTATGACCGCGATGATAATCGCGGTTATCGTTATGAACGCTACGACCGCGACGACTACGGCCGTGGCATGCAGGTGGCCCGCAGCATAGGATTCGAAGATGGCGAGCAGATCGCTCGCGAAGATATCTGGCACCGCAAGCCGTTCAATCCCTATCCGCGCGGCCATAACCATGCCGACCGCGGGTATGCGCGCGACTTCGGCAGCATTCAGGAATATCGCGAGCAGTATGCCCGGGCCTATCAGCAGGGGTATAACAGCGTTTTCCACCGCGACCGGTCCTACCGGTAAGCGTCCGGCGGTGGGGCAGAGGGGCCGCTCTGGTGAGCAGCGGCCCCTTCTCATTTTCTGAAATATTTTCTGGAATTATTCCGGCGAGAGCGTTTCCTGGATTGCCATCTTCTCGCCTTCCTGCAGGCTGACGACGCGATGGATGGGACGGTATCCCGACATAGTGACATCGATCACGTAGGTGCCGGGGTTGAGATAGAAGTCGAATGGCGTGGTCTTGTCGAGCGCGCGGCTGTTGACCATGATCTGCGCGCCTTTAGGCTGGGTCTTGATGCTGACGGTGCCCATGCCGGACGCGTCCCCCTTCTTGAAGACTTTGTTAAACTTCCCGCCCGCCGCGTGAATTTCGTCCGTACTGCCGAGCGCGGTCAAAGCCAGATTCAGACTGGCGATCTGCCCGGCTCCGACGTTAATCGAGTTGCTGGCTTCGAGATATCCATAACGGCGAAGCGTGACTGTGTGGGCTCCGGGACTACTCAAACTGAGTTGCGAAGGCGTCAGCCTGCCGGAGTCTTTTCCATCCACCACAATCGCCGCGCCCGCAGGCGTGCTTGCGACGGAAAGCATCGCGGAGAGGGCCTCAAGTTGCGGCGCAATCGTGGCGTTGGCTCCTGCGGTTAGTGAAATATTGCGGGTCGCACCGGAAAAACCATTCTTGCTGGCAACAATGGAGTGCGTTCCGGGGGCGATTCCTGTGAGCGTGCACGGGCTCTGGCAGAGAGGCGAACCATCAAAAGTTATTTCCGCGCCCGCGGGTGTGGAATCAACGGTTAACTGGGCGGAAGCGACAGCCGGTCCCGCTGGGCGAGTCTTGCTCTTGCGTGAGGCGCGGCCATGAGCGACCGGAGCAGACGGTTCTTGTGTCTCCGCGCTCTCGGCCGGTGCAGCATCCTGAGGCGCCGTTGACTGTTCGGTTGTTGCCGGCGCAGACTCTTGGGCGGAAGCGGTTGGCTCTTGTGGCGCGGCTTGCTGCGGAGGAGCGGATGAATGCACTGCCACGTTGCCGCGCTCGTCGCGGTCAGCGAAGTAACTCATTAATTTCAGGCTTCCGACGGTCAGCAGTCCCAGCGCCAATGCTCCTCCAACCATGTACAGAACCAGCTTGGGAGGAACTTTGCGGATTTCGGCAACTGCTTTCTGGGCAGCTTCGCGAACCTGAACTTTTGATTTCTCGATTTCAATGTGCCGATAAACATGTTCCGGCTTGAGTGCTGGAGTTGCTGCTTCTTCTGATTCTGATTCTGATTCTGATTCCGGTTCTGGCGCTGGGGCGCTGGTCCGGACTTCCTTCAGCGGAGGCAGCTCTGTGATGTCAGAAAAACTGGAGCGCGCGGGAGCGCCAGCGCTTGCTTCTCCAGCCATCATGGGATCCACCGCGAATGCCGGCTTTTCTTCTTCCAGCGCCGGAGCCGCAGATGCGGTCATTTTGGGCAAGTTTGTCGAAAGTTTTCCGCCCAAGCCGGCTCCTGCTGCGGCGGCTTGGGCTTTTGCCACCTGCGCCGGTTTGGGCTGGACTGCGGCAGCCACCGCGATTGGCGTGCTTGCTCCCGATTTGCAATTCTCCAAGTCGCGGACCAGTTCCGCCCCCGATTGATAACGTTCATCTGGGGATTTTGCCAGCGCCTTCATGATCAGGTCGTTTAGACCGCGGTTCACATTTGGCTTCAAGCGGACGGGAAGCGCCGGGACTTGTTCAAGAATTGCTTGCCTCACCTGTTCCGCAGATTCACCAGGGAACGGTTTCTGCTCGGTCGCCATTTCGTAGAGCACCGCTCCCAGGCTGAACAGCGCCGAGCGCTGGTCGCAAGCCTCTCCGCGTAACTGTTCTGGCGATGCGTAGTACAACACTTCGGGAACGCCGGCTTCAACGTTTGCAGCCAGCGCGTTCATGGTGGAAATGCCGAAGCCGAGTATTTTGACGATTCCATCCCAACCCACCATGAACTTCGCGGGTTCGAGCGACTGGTGGCCTACCTTGTGCGCATGTGCATGGTCGAGGGCCTGGCAGACCTGGCGGGCGATGTCCTGAATGTCCCAGATGGAAAAGCCGTCGTGCCGGGCGAGGGTCGTAGCAACAGAGTTTCCCTGCACATATTCGGTTGCGGCCAGCAACAGATCGTTCTCGTCGCCGACACCGTATAGCACAGCGACGTTATGGCTGCTTAGAGGCTTGGCCGATTCGGCTTCGTCGCAAACGGATTTGACCAACGCCTCTCGATCTTTTACCTGCTCAAGACGCACCACTTTGAGCGCAACCGTCTGCTGGTTTTCGGGGTCGAGCGCCTTGTACACGGTCGCAAAAGGCGACTGGGTCAGCTGGCTTATGATTTCAAAACGGCCAATTCTCTCCGACATCTTGTTTTTTGCCTCGTCCGCAATCTGCGACGCCTGGTGCGGGCCACGGGCGGAACCTCCTAAAATGATAAGTTCTTAGCCGCATGCAGCGTGAATTACCGAAGTCACCACAGAACAGGCTATTAGCTGTTAGCTCCTAGCTTTGAGCCGTTAGCTGAAGATGCACGCGCTGTGCAATCCCCAAAAAGATGAGGTTCAGGGCGGGAAAGCGTAGCCGGAAAGACGAGGGCGGGTGTCTGAACTGATATCTCCGAGGGGATCGAGCTAGAAGCTAAGAGCTAGGAGCAAAAAGCTGCTTTTGTGACAAATGTCAGCCGGCTCCGCTGACTATCTGCACTGGCGCTTTCACCCGTGAAAAACGATTCTGTTGATGTTGTTGGTCAGCGCTGAATCGGTTATGCTGAACGTCTCCCAGACTCACCGTCGTTCGGCCGTAACCTGTTATTCCCGAGGTTCGAAATGACCCTGGCCCGCTTTGTACGAAAAAACGCCTTTCGCAATCTGCGGCGCAGCATCTTGACTGTGCTGAGCATCGGCTTCTCCCTGCTCTTGCTCACCTTAATGATGGCGATATGGAAGAATTTTTATCTGCAGAAGGGGACTGAGGTTTCAGCCCTGCGCCTGGTGACCCGGCACAAGGTGTCGCTGGCTTTTGAGCTGCCAAGCTACTATCGCGAGAAGATTCGCGCCATTCCTGGAGTTGCGAATATCGTTCCCGGAAACTGGTTTGGCGGCAAATATAAAGACGACAAGTCAAACAACTTTTTCGCGCAATTCGGCACCGATCCCGATGAGTTCTTTCAGGTTTACCAAGACTGGAAGATTCCTGACGACCAGGTCGCCGCCTGGCAGCACGACCGCGCAGGCTGCGTGGTTGACAGCCACGTCGCGAAGAAATTTGGTTGGAAGCTGGGGCAGAAGATCATTATCGTGGGAACCATTTTCCCGGTGAATCTGGAATTGAACATTCGCGGCTTTTACACGGCGCCGGAAGACACGGGTTCCCTCTACTACAACCAGAAATATGTGGAAGAGTCGGTGCCGTACTTGAAGGGAGTCAACGGTTTTTACACGATTTTGGCAAAGTCACCGCAGGATGTGCCGAAGATTCAAGCCGCCGTTGACGACCAGTTCCACAGCTCGCCGCAGCCTACTAAGACTGAGACAGAGAAGGCTTTCCAGCTGGGATTCCTGGCCATGCTGGGCAACGTCAAGGCATTCATTCTGAGCATCTGTGGCGCTGTGGTGTTTGCGATTCTGTTGGTTTCGGCGAATACCATGGCCATGTCGATACGCGAACGAACCCGGGAGGTTGCGGTCCTTAAGACGCTCGGATTTACCCGGCAGACGGTTCTTGGCCTGTTCGTCGGAGAAGCCGTGGTGTTGGCGCTGATCGGTGGAATCGCAGGGTCACTGGTTGCGCTGCTTCTGGGTATTGCGGCAGCCAAAGGCGGCGGGTTCGCCGGCGCTCTCAGGGTCGACCTTTCAACCATGTGGGTGGCCTGGGCGGCGGCCGCAGTGATGGGCTTCTTCAGCGCGCTGGTCCCCGCATACCACGCCTCGCGGTTGGGAATTGTGGAGGGCTTGCGCCACATCGGCTAAGCAGAAACTTATGGCAATCCCCATTAGCTACAACATTCGGAACCTGAAGCTTCGGAAGAGCCTTACCATCATGACCGCACTAGGTATTGCGCTGACAGTCACGACAGCGCTCTTCATCATGGCGCTGCTGGCTGGGCTGAACCGGGCTTTCAAGACCAGCGGCAACCCGCTCAACGTCATGGTGCTACGTAAGGGATCGACCAGCGAGCTGACCGGGCCGTTCGCCGCGGAAAATTTCCCCGTCCTGAAAACGCTGCCGGGGATAGCCAAAGACAGCCACGGTGACCCGTTAGTTTCAGGAGAAACTGTGGTCGTGATCGTGCTTCCCCGTTCCGACGGCTCCGGTGAAGTCAATGTTTCCGTGCGTGGCATGATGCAAGACGGCTTGGAGCTCCGCAGCGGCGTCAAGCTTGTCAAAGGCCGCTGGTTTACGCCCGGTCAACGCGAAGTGGTGGTGAGCGACAGCATTCATAAACGTTTCCTCCATTCCAATGTTGGCGACACCATGGAGTTCGGCAAAGGGCCATGGAAAGTCGTCGGGGTGTTCGACGCCGGCGGGACGGCCTACGAGTCGGAAATTTGGGGCGACGTAAATCAGATGAACTCCGACTTCGACCGCCAGGGGGTTTACAGCTCGGCATATTTACGGGCGACCGATGCGGTCTCTGCCCAAGCGTTGAAGAATCGGGTCAGCGACGACCAGCGCCTGAAGCTAGACGGCACCCTGGAGACCGAGTACTACGCTAAACAAACCAGCTCCGGCGCGGTCATTCGCTTCATCGGGTGGGTGGTGGCGGTGATCATGGCGATCGGATCGAGCTTCGCAGCGATGAATACGATGTATGCCGCGGTGGCGTACCGCTCGCGCGAAATTGCGACGCTCCGAGTGATTGGCTTTTCACGGCCAAGCATTCTTACATCGTTCGTTCTCGAGGCGGTACTGCTGTCACTGCTGGGTGCAGCGGTTGGCATCGTGCTGATGCTGCCATTTAATGGCATGACCACAGGAACGCAGAATCAGACGACATTCAGCGAAGTGGTCTTTAGCCTGCAGATGACTCCAGCGGTCATCGGAGCTGCGGTCGCGTTTGCGGTGGTGATGGGATTATTTGGCGGCATCGCGCCGGCCTGGCATGCGGCGCGGCAAAATATTCTTAACGCGCTTCGAGGCTAGCCAGAAACGAACATGGGGATTGACACCAAACACGACGACTTACAGAGTTTGCGAATCGACCGCTCCGCGGGGCCGGCGGATGGCGAGGGATCTCCCTGGGCCCGTCGCTACATAATCATCGGCATTGCCGTGGTTGTGCTCCTGGGCTTGGGTACATTGGGGTATCGCCTGTTCGGGTCTGACGCTCCCGAGGTTGAAGTGACCCGCGCCTCAGTTGAGAGTAGCGAGATCGGCGGTACCATTCTCAGCGCCACCGGCTACATCGTTCCCCATCACACCATTAACGTGAACTCGAAAGTCACCGGACGAGTGAAGTGGATTGGCGTGGAAAAGGGCGACAGGGTCAAAGAAGGTCAAGTTTTGGTCCGCCTGGAAGATGCCGAGTTCCGTGCCCAGTATCAGCAGGCGGTTGGGACAGTAGAGAGTGCGCGCGCTTACCTTCAGGAGTTGCAGCATGGCTCGCGGCCCGAGGAAGTTGCGCAAGCGCAACACAACGTGGACGAAGCCCGCGCCACGCTCGCAAATGACAAATTGACGCTCGATCGTACCCGCGAATTATTTGCGCAGGGCGTGGTGGCCAAGCAGGCGCTCGATGACGCCACCGCGAAATACGACGCCGACAACCAGCGCGTGAACTCGCTGGATAAAGTCGCGCAACTTTCCAAGCTGGGCCCGCGCGCAGAGGAAGTTGCGCGGGCGCAGGGCGCGCTTACTCAAGCGGAAGGGCAGGCGGCATACGCCAAGTCTCTGCTGGATGCGACCGTGATTCGTGCCCCGGTAAGCGGTACGATCCTCGATCGCACCGCCGAAAAGGGCGAACTTATCATTTCTCAGCTTTCCGCGGGATCCGTGGTTACGCTGGCCGATCTGAATGACATCCAGGCAGATTTAGACATCGCCCAGGATGACTTCTCGAAACTTGGTCCGCACACCAAGGCGATTGTGACTGTGGACGCGTTTCCCGACTTGAAGTGGAATGGCGCAATTGCCGAGATTTCTCCGCAGGCGAACCGGCAGAAGGCGACCGTCGAAGTCAAGGTGCAGATTCTGAATCCGGATTCACATTTGCGCCCGGAGATGAATACCACGGTCCATTTTCTGGCCGACGAACCCAAAGCTACCGGAACGCAACCCTCCGGCGCGTTTGTACCCACCACGGCGGTGCGTGATGCTAACGGAAACAAATTTGTTCTGATTGCCTTCGACGGCAAGGCGATGAAGCGCGTCGTGAAGATCATTTCACAGCGCAGCGGGGGTGTTCTGGTGGAAGGTTTGAATGGCGGCGAAGATGTGATCACCAGCGGGCAACAAACTTTGAAAGATGGCGACAAAATCAAGATCAAGGGACAGTCATAGTTATGAGCACAGCTACCGTAAATAACGTTGCTACCGCGACCAAGGTTGTACAGGCCAATAACGTCAGCAAGATTTTCAAGCGCGATGCTTTTCAGGTGAAGGCGCTCGACAACGTCTCGATTGAGATAGCGGGCGGCGAATTCATGGCTCTCATGGGACCCTCGGGCTCGGGCAAGACGACTTTGCTGAATATGATCGCCGCTATTGACCGGCCCACGGCGGGTGAGTTGCTGGTGCTCGGCCAGAACATTTTTAAGTTCAGCGACGCGCAATCCGCCAAGTGGCGCAATGAGCATATCGGCTACGTATTTCAGACCTTCAACTTGATCCCGGTTCTGACCGCGTTCGAAAACGTCGAACTGCCGCTGCTGCTGACCAAGCTAAGTTCGCAGCAGAGGAAAGACCATGTGATGACGGCGCTGAAACTCGTCGGTCTTGAAGAACGGATCCATCATTTGCCGAAGCAACTGTCAGGTGGACAGGAGCAACGTGTGGCCATTGCGCGGGCGATCGTCAGCGACCCCACGTTGTTGCTGGCCGATGAACCCACTGGCGATCTCGACAGCCAATCGGCGACCGAGGTATTGGAAATTCTCAAGCGGCTTAACGAAGACTTTCACAAGACCGTGGTGATGGTAACGCACGATCCGCATGCGGCGTCCTACGCGCACGTTATCCGGCACCTGGAAAAAGGGATGTTGCTGCCGGCGTAATTAATCAACCTGCCGGGAACAGAAGATTGGCAGAATCCTTTGCCGCTTCGACCCTCACCCAGATGAATTCGGCACATCTGGTCAGGCGCACATCTTTAGCCGACAGCATGGCTGCATAACTCGAAGTGACGCGGGTCATCTCGTCCGGCGTCCGGGCTTGCGGAAATACGTGGTCTGACCTGCGCGGCTTCTCTTCTAACTGGGCCAAAAGAGATGCCAGGGCATTCTGTCCGGTTACGCAGGGTTCGGCGCGGCATTCGAGCGCCTGTTCAATCGCCAGCAAAACGCCATAGTCGATTCCTTCCGCGAACGCCACATGCATTACCCGAGTCGCCGCAATGTAACTCACCGCCGCCATGCGGAAGCGGCGCAATAGCGGGAGAGGAAGTTCGCAATCCGATAGGCTGGCTGGAATGCCTGGCAGGACCGGGCATGCCCACTGTGCTCCCAGCGCGGCCGTGACCTGTGATTCTTCGATGAATCCCATCTGCTGCATCCATTCACCAATGCGGCCTCTGCCACTGTCGCGTTGGGCGCCCAGTGCTGCCCGCAACTGAGTATTGTCGATATCTCCGCGCGACAACATCAGCAAGCCGAGTGGTATGCGATGCGCACGGCGAGCTTTCGCCGGCGGGCCTGACAAAAAATGGGCGAGGCGCCACTGTAATTCCCGCTCAAAGCAGCCGGGAAAGCAATATCGAGCGCCATGCACCCAGAGACTACCCGCGCGATGCGAAACTCGTTTCCATATTCTGCCCGAGTCTGCACAAGCAGCATCATTGCAGGAGAGATGTTCCCGCCATTGCTGCCAGGTCACGCCAAACTTGTTCGCCAGTGAAAGCATTTCCGGAACGTCTACCCCATCGCTTGCGGCGCAGTGAAGACCTCAGACACCCGCAATCCGTAATTCCCGTTCACCATGACCACTTCACCGCGGGCAATCAATTTGCCGTCAAGCAAAAGATCAGCCGGGTCCTGCACCTGACGGTCGAGTTCCAGCACCGAACCCGGCCCTAAATCGAGGACATCCTTAAGCAGGAGGTTGCGACCGCCAAAGCGGAGCGTGACCTCCAGCTCCAGGTCCATGAAGAACCCAAGCTTGTCCGCTTCGAAACTGCCCCCCGTATCCTTTTGCTCCGACGGTTTTGCTGCCGCAGCAACTGGTGGGACGGCCAGAGCTGTACATAGCGCGGCGCTTATGTTCCACTCGATCGCGACGGCGTGCGGGGCGCCTGCAGCCGAATCTATCCAACCACTTGAAGCGGGCGGCCAGGTTGGCGCTTCGCCCAAGCCGACAGTTAGTGCGATACCCGGCAGCGTTGCCCGACCAGAGGTCACAACATAGCCGGCGACTTGACGAAACAACTCTTCCAGGGCTGAGCGTCCATCGGGAGCCAGTTCAGTGGGAGGTGCTTCCTCCTGCATGAAAAGCTTGACAAGGACGAACGCCGCGCCCTGGGGCACACGAAAAATCATTTCGCCCTGCGCCGGGCCCGCAACCGTTACCGTGAGAAATAGGTCAGTTTCCGCAGCTGGAGGCCGCTCCGCGGAGGTTTCCGCCGGCATCATGGGGAAAGGCACGCTCGCAATCTGCCCGAGTACCAGCGACAGGCTTTCCGCCCACAGTTGAATAAAGGTGAGCACCGGATCCGGCGGCCGCTCAGCAAGGCTTGCCATCGGACTCCTTCCCGGAAAGCGTCTCTTGGCTTGGAGCAATCACTTGAGCGGCGCGAGTGTTGCCCAGACGAGCTATTTTCGCCTTAAAAATACGCCTCCCGTGTGAAACCAGTTCCGCCAGTCCATCTGCCCGCTGCTTCATGACCAGCAGCTTTCCCGGGCACAACTTCGACAAAGCGCGGGCCGAAGGCACCGAAAGGTTGAGCTCCAGATCGAAATGGAAGGGGCAAGAGATCAGGCGCTTGCGTAAGCGCTCCAGTGCTTCGCCGCTTCCCATTTGTGTTTGGGCCCGGGGACGCCGGGCTGCGATTTTTCGCAGCAACGCGCTCGAGACCACCGCCGGAACCGCAATGCTCATCAACCCGCGACAGTTCTTCATGGTCAGCTCAAAGCTGAGGCTCAACATTTTTTCCTCGACTGGGAGCAGGTGCTGCACCCCGCCGGCCTGCTGCCGATGCTCAAATTGAAACTCCACTCCGAGTGGCTGCCAAACATTCTGCAGTTCCCGGCAGATGATTCGCATGACGGTTTCAAGAATCTGTTCTTCGATCTCGGTGGTTTCCCGCGCCGGCGGTTGTCCAACGCCCTCTCCTCCCAGGAGAACGTCAATCAAGGGAAAAGCCATTGCCAAGTCCATCTGGATCAGTGCCGTTCCTCCGATGGGCTCAATTTTCACCGACCCCAGATAGCTCTTTTCCGGCACCCCACTGATAAACTCGCGGTAGCTGAAGTGTTCCGCCGAGGCAAGACCCGCCTGAAATCCAATGCGCAGATACGCGCCGATGGAATTGGTCAGATTACGGGCAAAGCCTTCGTGCAGGGCACTGAGCATCTCCAGTTGCTGGCGTGCCATTCCAATTTCACGGTAATCGAATGATTTGACGGTGACCACTGAGTTGGCCGCCCCTCCCCTCGCGGCCCGCACCATCGCGTCAATTTCGCTTTGATCAAGTAGCGTTTCCAAAGGTCCCCCTTGCAAACAATTCAGCGCCCGGAAGCGGCGCTGCGTGACGAGAGCTTCTGCCGGCTTGCGGTAAGCTCGCACATTCGCGCCCGCAACCGGACCACCGCCATGGAGTGGATTTGCGACACTCGCGATTCGCCCACTCCTAGAGCCATGCCAACTTCTTTCATCGTGAGTTCTTCGAAGTAGTAAAGGGAAAGCACCTGGCGCTCCTTTTCCGGAAGCTCTTCAATCGCCCGCGTCAGCATGTCGCGCATCTCCGACTTAAGGAACTGCGCGAGCGGGCTCTCGTCTCCACTGCCCGAGAGATAGTCACAAAGATCTTCTTCCTTCCCATCTTCCGGTGAGATCACGCGCAGGCTGCCGATTTCAAGAGAACTGATTTCGCCCAGCAGTTTCTGCAGGTCGGGCAGGGAGACGCCCAACTCTTTCGCCAGTTCTGGTTCCGACGGATTCCGTCCGAGGTCCAGCCGCAGTTTGTCATGCGCTTCTTCGACCCGGCGTGCCTGCCGCCGCAGGTCGCGCGGGCTCCAATCCATTTCGCGCAAGCTATCAAGAATCGCGCCGCGAATGCGAAACTTGGCATAAGAACCGAATTGCACCTGTTTGCTGCGGTCGAACTTTTGCAGGGCATCGATCAAGCCGACCACCCCGGCGTGCACCAGGTCTTCAAAGGGCACGTGCCGCGGCAGGCGTTCATGAATGCGCCGGGCGATGAAGCGCACCTGCGGCATCTGCTCAGTCAGCAGACGCTGGCGCTCGTCTTCATCCTGCCAGGCGGAATAGGCTTGTTTGCTTGCTTGCGTCATTGTTGAATCCTGTTGCACCTTCCCGAGCGCGAGTCGCGGCTCAGCTCAGCGTGGCCATGGTTTCAATCCGCACTACCGGCGGAACCTCGTTGGGTGAGAGAACGGTCAGCTTGGGCAAAAACGGTTCCAGCAGCCGCTTCAAATAAAAGCGCGCCGGTGTGGGACAAAGAATGACTGCATTCACCAAGTCCGCCTGCTCGCCCACCAGACGCCGCAAGGCGTCGAGAATGCGGCGCGCCAGCGGCGGCTGCAGCGCCAGGGTCTGCGCCGACACTCCGGCCTGCGGATTAAATGCGCGGCCAAGTTCCTCCTGCAAGCTGCTGTCGAGCGCCAGCACCCGCAGGTTGCCTTCCGGCGTGAGCAATGGACGCACCAGCCCGCGCGACAATGCTTGCCGCGAGCCTTCCACCAGCAGCACTGGATGCTTGTTGATTACAGCGTTATCGATCAGGGCTTCCAGAATGGTGGCGAGATCGCGAACCGAGACTTGCTCGCGCAACAACTGCTGCAACACTTTTTGGACTTCACCCAGGCTGAGCAACTTGGGAGTGAGCTCTTCCACCAGCTTCGGCTGGCTCTCGGCGAGACGGTCGAGCAAGCGCTTGGTTTCGTTGCGGGTCAGCAGTTCCGGCGCATGCCGCTTGATAATTTCGGCTAGGTGTGTGGCCAGCACGGAAGTCTGGTCCACCACGGCGTAGCCTTTGGCCAGAGCATCGTTCTGCAGTCCGGCGACGATCCAGGTGGCGGAGACTCCGAATGCCGGTTCGCGCGTGGGCGTTCCCGGCACCGGCGCCGGCGTGGCGTCTGAGCTGATCGCCAGCAGATCGCCTTCGCGCATCTCCCAGCGCGCCACTTCCACCCCGCGCAGATAGATCACGTACTCGCGCGGCGCCAGGCGGGCATTGTCAGTGATGTGTACCGGCGGGACGATGAATCCCAGTTGCACTGCCAGATTGCTGCGCAACGCCTTCACCCGAGCCAGCAACTGGCCGCCCCGCTGCTGGTCCACCAACGGCACCAGCCCGTAGCCGACTTCTAGGGCGAGTTCATCGAGTTTCAGCAGGTCCTCTACATCCTGGCTCGGCGTCTTTTCTTTGTGTTTATCTTTGTCCTGCTGCGCCGCTTGCGCCGCCGCTGCCGGCGTGCGCCATGCCAACGCGCCAACCAATCCCGCAAGCAGCAAAAAAGAAAACTTGGGCAATCCCGGAATGGCGGCCAGCGCCAGCATGATTCCCGAAGCAATGAATAGCGGCCTCCGCCCGGAGAGCAGTTGCTTGCCGAGGTCGGTTGAAAGGGTGCTGCCTGAGGACGCGCGTGTGACCACGATGCCGCCGGCCATTGAAACCAGCAGCGACGGAATCATGGTCACCAGGCCGTCACCGACGGTGAGAACGGTGTAAGTCTGCAGGGCCTCGCGAAAGGGAATTCCCAGCTGGAAGACCCCGATCAGAAATCCGGCTACGATGTTCACCGCGGTGATCAGCACTGTAGCCAAAGCATCGCGTTGATTGAATCGGGCAGCCCCATCCATGGCGCCATAGAACTCGGCTTCATGCGCAATCTGCTCGCGCCGGGCGCGCGCCTGGGACTCGTCGATGATTCCGGCATTCAAGTCGGCGTCGATTGCCATCTGTTTGCCGGGCAGAGCATCCAGGGTGAAGCGCGCCGTAACTTCGGCGGTGCGTACCGCGCCATGGCTGACGACCAGATATTGAATGGCTATGAGCGCGGCAAACAGTACGAGTCCGACCACGTAGTTTCCGCCGACGACGAACTGGCCAAACGCCTGAATAACCTGCCCGGCTGCGGCCGCGCCTTCGTTGCCATGCAACAGAATTCGGCGGCTGGAGGCCAGATTCAATGACAGCCGGAAAAGGGTGAGCAACAAAAGCAGGCTGGGGAAGACTGAGAACTGCGCCGGCCGCAAAACGTGCATCGCCGAAAGCAGCACCAGCACCGAAGCCGTGACGCTCGCCGCCAGCAGGATGTCGAGCAGAAACGACGGCATCGGGACCAGCATCACAAACACCAGGCCGACGGCGGCAACCGGCACCGCCCATTCGACGATTGGAGTGCGCGCGAAGGCGCCGGCTTTTACAGCATCAGCCACGGTCCACCCGCATCTCCGCTTGTGCGCGTTTCTCCGCCCGATGAATCGCGGCCAGAATTACCGCCACGGCGCGATAAAGTTTCGGCGGAATGTACTGCCCGATGTCGGTGGCGCGATAGAGAGCGTGCGCCAGCGGCGGATTTTCAATCATGGGGATGCCGTGCCAGCGCGCAACCTGCTTGATTTGCTGGGCCAGCAGGTTACGGCCTTTGGCGACGACCATCGGAGCCGCCATGGCGGGCTTGTATTCCAGCGCGATGGCAAATTCGTTCGGGTTGGTAATAACGACGGACGCGCGCTTGGCGTCTTCGAGCATGCGGCGGCGTAGCGTCTGCCGGCGCAAGCGGCGAATTCTGCCCTTGATCAGCGGATTGCCTTCGGTTTCCTTGTAGTCGTCTTTAAGCTCTTGGCGGCTCATGCGAAGTTCGCCCGCCAGGTGCTGGCGTTCCAGAAAGAAATCAACGATCGCCCAGGCCAGCAGCACCAGGGCAGATTTCCACGCCAGTTCGAATGCATGGCCAAGAACCACGGCCGCAATGCCGGTTGCACTAAGGCGCAATGCTCCCACCACGTTTCCCCAATCGCGCATGATGGTTGTAGCCGCGATATAAATGACCGCAGCCGCAGGAAACACGGCGCGTAGAAAGCGGGAGAGCGCGGGCAGCGAAAACAGTTGCTGCACGCGGCTCGCAGGGTTGAGCCGCGAAAACTTCAAGGCCAGTGCCGCGGGCGCGAACACGAACCCTCCTTGAGCCAGGGAGCCGCCTGCGGCCGAAACCCAGGCCACCGCCAGCACCGGGCCCGCCATGCCAAGTAAAACTGCCCCGGTCCAGCTAAGAAGCGGAGCTGAGGCCATATTTCCGGCGGCGGCTTCATGCAGGGTGCGCGCAAAGAACGCCCGCCAAACGGATGGGAATTTCTCCGTGCTCCAGCCCACGCACAAAACTGCCGCCATGAAGGCCAGACCCGAAGTAAGATCGCGGCTGCGCGCAACCTGGCCTTGCTCGCGGGCTTTCTTTTGCCTTCGCGGTGTCGGTTTTTCGGTCTTGTTCGCGTCCGCCAAATTGATCGCCCGTTCCCGGCGCGCTTACCGCGCCAGATGCAGCACTTTTTCCGCCTGCGCAATCGCGCCGATGAATTCGCGTTCAAAGAATCGCGGCCACGCGCGCGCGCCAATTCCCATCACGCCCAGTCCCAGAACGTTCTTCACTGGAATGCCGGCCAGGGTGGCGGGAAGTTGCGGGGCCACTTTTCCCACAAAGCCGAGGGTGACGTCCGCCACCAAGGTCACGGCGAGCACCGGCCCGGCCATCTGCAGTCCAGCCAGCCACAAACCGCCCGCGGCATCCAGAATTCCCGCGCTCAACCAGCGCACATCGCTGAGGCCGCCCGGAGGAAGATAGGAAAAGCTGGCCGACACTCCTCGCAGCAGCCAGTGGTGAACGTTCAGCTCGAGGAATGCGACCAGCGCCATCAACCGCATGAACACGATCAGCGAAGGCGAGTCCGCTTCGGTCTGCGGATCCAGCAGCGTGACCAGCGAGAACCCGGTCTGCATTCCGAAGATCTGCCCGGCAAACTGAACCGCTTCAAACGAAAACTGGAGCAGCAGCCCGAGGGCGAGGCCGATCACCGCCTCCCCGGCGACAACCTTGATCCAGCCAAGCGGGTCGGCATCTATTCCCACCATGCGCGTCCCCGGATATACGAGCGCGGTGATCAGCAGAGTGAGCACTGCTTTGAATGGCGCCGCGATGCTGTCGCTGCCGGTGAACGGGGCAAACACCATGATTCCGCCGACGCGTACGCCGGTGAAGGTCATTGCCGCAACCATCTGCTGGAGATCGGGAACACCCATTCGCGGAAGTCCTCAACGCAAGAAATGTGTGAAGTCGGAAAACATTGACACGGTGAACATTCCCATGCGGCGCACCATCCACGGCAGCAGGAAGAAGCATGCGGCTCCGACCGCGGCCAGGCGCGGCACGGTTGAGAGCGTCGCCTCCTGAAGCGATGTCAGCACCTGGATCAGGCTGACCACCAGGCTCACGACCACGGCGACAGCCAAGATCGGCGCCGATACCCAAATCGCGGCTTCGAGCGTGCGCCGCGACAGTTCCACCACCAAATCACCCGACATGATCTGAACCTCGAAACCAACTATGAAATCCAAGTGAAACTGCATGTGTCAGAAGCTCTTCATCAGCGAACCCACCAGCAGGTTCCAGCCGTCCACCATCACAAACAGCAAAATCTTCAGCGGGGTTGAGATCACCACCGGCGGCAACTGCAGCATGCCGACTGAAGTCGTGATTGCCGCCACTGCCATGTCCACCACCAGGAACGGCAGATACAGCGCCGCGCCGATCTGAAATCCGGCTTTTAATTCCGAAATCAGATACGCCGGCATGACCACGCGCATGGGCAGTTCTTCGGCGTTGCGCGGCTTGGGCTGCTTTGCCAGTTCGAGAAACAGCGCCAGGTCTTTTTCGCGCGCATACCTGAGCATGAAAATGCGCAAGGGGCCGCTGGCCAGATCGAGCGCGCCCATGGCGTCGACCTGCCCGTGTTCGTAAGGGACGATGGCCGCATCGTGAACGGCCGCGCCCACTGGCTGCATCAGGAAAAATGTCAGGATCAGTGACAAGCCGATCAGCGTCTGGTTGCTCGGGGTGGTCTGCGTTCCAAGCGCCTGCCGCAGGAAATGAAAGACCACCAGCAGCCGCACAAACGGGGTCATCGAAAGCACAATCGCGGGCAGCAGGGTCAGCACGGTGAGCATGACCAGGATGTTCCATGGAACCGACCCCCCGTTATGCATCAGCGGCGAGAGATCGATCCCCCGGGAATTGGTCGTGCGCGCGGCCGCGGACACGGGCGACGCGAGCGCCATCCCTGCCGCGACCATGACACCCAAATGCTTCCGGATACTCATGCGTTCCATGCCCGTTCAGTTTTCGAGTGCCGGTCCAGTTCGGCCAGCATGGTCAAACAATTTCCCGCAGCCCCAATAAGCAATTGCCGTTCGCCAACATCAACCACCATCAACTGCCGCTTGTCGCCGATCTGCAAGGTTTCGCGGACGCGCAGTTGGCGCGCCGGAGCAGGCGTCCGAATGACCGTCCAATATCGCCGCAGCCGTAACCGCAAAGCGGCCAGGGCGGAATGCGGTTTTCGCATATTCGCTGGTGGACGCAAGAATTCAAAACTCATGCCAACTCCGTCAGCCGCACTGCCAGGCGGTTGCTGAGGACTTCAAAATCGCACCACGCCACCACTTCGCCATTCACCCGCAGTGCCGGGCTGGCGCTGGCAGCCAACTGCGAGCGAACGATCGACTGCGGCCGTAAATTGAGCAGGTCTTTCAGCGTGAATCCCTGAACCGGCGCCTGCACACTGAGTTTGCAGGGAAGGCCTTCCGACTGAGCCCATCGCAGCTCACTGATCGGAGCCGCCCCAGTTGGGGCTTCGGGTTCCGGGACTGGTGCTGTCTGGACTGCGGTTTGCGGCATTGTGTTGACCCTGCTCACCGAGCAAGGGGTCTGCCGAGAGGGTTTGTGGAAGAGGAACGAAGGTATCGAAAGCGCCAGAGGAAGCTTAAGTTACTGCGCGCTTTCAAGTTATGTGGGCTAGGCCGCAGAGGAAGTGAATGCGCCGGGAGTTCGTGGGGTGCCACTGAAGGAAAATTTCATGAAGAGAAAATAATGGGAGGACACTCCTGGCATCCCTGCGGTCCGCCGGATGCATTTCAGCCACGCGGAATCAGTTCCACATAATCGAGCGGCGCAGGCTCGCCTCCCTCAGGATGGCCGACAACTTTCAATTCATCTCCGGAGTGAAGCTCAACATCCGAAGTGACGTGCCGAGTGGAAGTATGGCCATTCATGGTGTCAGATGGCAGATGGTCGTCAGAAATCCAGGTGTCGATCTGACGATGATTCAACGTCAGTTCGTAGCGCGATGCGCCATGGTTCTGATCAAAATATTCGATGACAATATCGTACTTACCCGGCTGGCGATTAAATGCGTAACTTGCGGAACACTCTTCATGTCCCACGCACGCGACCGCCTTGCCACCGGAAGCAGTTTCCCAGGGTGTCACCTCAACTGGAGCGTAGCCCGAGAGTTGCATATTCTCCGCTTCCACCCGATTCCGATTGTTTCCAACTCGGCCTTGCGCATCGGGAATGCCTGAAGTCTTATAGAACCAGTTCACCACCGCATCCCGCCATACGATGGCATGCCCTGCTTGATATGTCTGCCGCTTCAGAATCTCGTCGTATCGCGCTTCATCAATCAGACCATGCAGCGATGTCCACTCCTTTGCCATAGTCGCCGCTTCCTCCGCGCCTGCGTAGTGCGAATCGTAGATATGCTGAATGACCGTTTTTCCGGAGTGCAGCACATGCGTGTACGGAGCGTGGTGCATGAAGAGCAGCAATTCGTCAGGGCAATTCTCCAGCGGTTCATACAATTTCTGGACTGCGGGCGAATACTGGCCGATGAATCCGGTGCCGGTCGCGATGGTGCGATCCATGCCGGCGCCGTGCGCGTCGGAACGATGCCATTGTCCCCAGCCGTTGCGTTCGGATGATTCGATTCCCGGACCATAGTGGGGACCGAGGATATCAGTCAATGTGCCGATGCCAAGCGGGCCAGTGTAATTCTCATACGTGTGCCAGGAAGAAAGCAGCATACGCGAAATAGTGCTATCGACTTTGGCATCATTGCCGAAGGTCAGACGCGTCCATTCGTCAGCGATCTGCTCAGAACTTAAATTCGGATTCCACGCCAGCCGTCCATATCCGTACAGGTTCGCCATCGCGAGCGGATGTCCAAGCCAGTATTGATCGAGGCCGACGTTCACCACCGCGTTGTATCCGCCGAGTGGGCGCCGCCAGGTATCTCCAGCAACAATTGCCTTTACTGGAGTCAGGCCATTCACATGCATGTCGAAGTCGAGGGTGTGTTTCCACATGGGAGCCAAAAAAACCAGATGCCGCTGCTGTCCGGTGTACTCCTGGGTGACTTGCAGCTCGATGGCTTCGTTGGTGTTCGGCATGGCGCCGAATAGAGGTGACGCCGGCTCGCGCACCTGAAAATCGATGGGGCCGTATTTGATCTGAAGCACAACATTGCTTTCGAATTTTCCATCCAGCGGACGAAAGTAATCGTAAGCCGCGCGGGCGCGATCAGCTTTCGGATCGCGCCAGTCGAGATGATGGTTGTAAACAAAAGCGCGATACATGACGGCTCCGTGATGCGGCTGCAAGGCGCGCGCAATTACATTGGCCGCATCGGCAGCAGTGCGGCCATACTGCGATGGGCCGGAGCGGCCTTCAGAGTCGGCCTTAAGGACGAAGCCGGCAAAGTCTGGGATCTGCGTGTAGATCCGATCCGCCGTTTGCTTCCACCAGGCGGCGACCTTGGGACCAAGCGGATCGAATGTACTCATTCCGCCAGCGCTGACTGGGCTGCTCAAATCTACTGAAATGGCCAGTTGTACTCCCCATTGCCGGAACACATCGGCCACGCGTACCAGTTGCGGCAGATAATCTGGACGGAGCAGGCGCGGGTCAGCGTTCACGTTATTGATGGCGCAGGCATTGATGCCGATCGAGGCAAGCAGACGCGCATACTCGCCGGCGCGAGAAAGATCAGCGCGGACCCGAAAATCTTCAAAAAAGATTGACCGTCCGGCATAGCCGCGCTCGATCGAGCCATCGAGGTTGTCCCACTGGCTGACCCAGCGAATCGGCGCCGACGGATTTTCAAAATCATCGAGATCAGCGACGCTCTTGTTCTCGGCGGCCTGCCTGCGCAGAGCGAACGTCCCATACAGCACGCCGCGATCGCTTCCGCCGACAATCAGCCAATACTTCGCGCCCTTGCGCTTGACAGTCTTGAGCCAGAATCCGTCATCGCTCAACGCGCGCGTTAAGCGCAACTCAGGAAACAGCGGATGAACCGCGCTCCATCTGCCAAGCACAAACGCATTCTTGGCGGGTAACGATGATGTTGCGCCTTCAGCCTTCGGCCCTCCGGCGAGAGCGCGGGCCAGTTCACCCCCAGCCTTGCGCAACAGCTTGCCGTTCCCAACGATCGCAATTGAACTTGGAAGATAGGGCGCTGACTGTCGCAACGCGGTGTAGCGCAGCCAGGCTGGATCGGCAGGGGTCTGCGCGCCAAGAGTCGCGGGAACCCCGGCGAACAACAACAAAAAACAGCAATAGCGAATCACTCGAGGCACCCCTCAGTGTGCTGCGCGATCAACGCGAAGTCAATTTGAGCGTGATTCAATCACTCGATGATTCAATAACCCAAAATATCTTCTCCGTGTCCCTGTGTCTCCATGTTGAATCGCTCTTGTCAGGCTCGGCACGATAAACTATGACTTCCTCATGCTCCGCCCACCCGGTCCCAAGCCGCATTTCCTGATCGGCAACATGCCGCTGGCAAGCCGTAACCCCCTGGCACAATTTTCCCAATGGGCGCAGGAATTTGGCGACATCTTTTATTACCGCGCGGCGTGGATCCACGTTTACTTTCTGAATCATCCTGATCTGATCGAAGCTGTGCTGGTTCGCAACTACCAGAATTTTCTCAAAGACCACGTCATTCGCAAGAGCAAATGGTTTTTCGGCGAAGGGCTGCTCACTAACGAAGGCGAGTCCTGGCTCCGCCAACGGCGGCTTGCGCAGCCTGCGTTCCATCGCGACCGGGTCGCCGGTTACGCGAAACTCATGACCACCTATGCCAGCGAGATGCTCGATGGCTGGAAGACGGACCGGCCCTTCGACATTCATCAGGAGATGATGCAGCTCACGCTACGTATTGTCGTACGAGCGTTATTCAGCGTCGAGCCCGAACAGATAGGCGCAATTTCAACGGCGATGAATGTCATGATGCGCAATTCCACGGGCGTGCGCTTATTGTTGCCGCCGATCGCGCGCTACGCGCCGACGCCGGGCATGATCGGCTTCCGCCGCGCTGTTCGCGAGCTTGATGCGGCAGTTTACCGGATTATTGCCGCCCGTCGAGAAGATGACCACGACCGTGGCGACTTGCTTTCCATGCTCATGCAGGCGCGCGATGAAGACGGCGGCCGAATGAATGACCAGCAACTGCGCGATGAAGTGATGACCTTTCTGCTTGCCGGCCATGAGACCACCGCGCTGACGCTCTCTTGGGCGTGGCATCTGCTGGCACAGCACTGTGAAATGGAAGAACAATTACAACGGGAGCTTGAGCGCGTGCTCCGCGGCCGCATACCCGAGTTTTCTGATCTGCCGGCGCTTGCGTTTACCGAACGCGTGATCAAGGAATCAATGCGGCTGTACCCCCCGGCGTGGAGCCTGGCACGCACGGTGGTTTCGGATTTCGAGCTTCGCGGATATCGGATACCTGCGGGAGCCAATGTCGTGATGAGCCAATGGATCATGCATCGCGATCCTCGGTATTTTCCGGATCCTGAAACATTCGACCCGGACCGCTGGCTGCCTGAGCGCGCCCAGAAGTTACCGCGCTTCGCCTACTTCCCTTTTGGCGGCGGCCCCAGGCAGTGCATTGGCAACTCCTTCGCGATGATGGAAGCTACGCTGTTGCTCGCCACCATGGCGCAACGTTTTCGCCTGTGCGCCACTTCGGATGAAGAAATAATTCCCGTCCCCAGCTTTACTCTGCGTCCGAAGGACGGGATCTACATGACGGCGTATCCGATGAAAGCCTGTGCAGCCGCGCTTTGAAGTAGGTTGATCTCACGTCCGGTCTAGCTTCCCAGGTATTGCACGTGAATGTAGGTTCCCAGGCGCACGTTGTACGCCAGGTACCAGCCCACGTGGTCGGGATCGTCATAGATGACTATGTCATCCGAATCCCAGAGCCAGTCGTTGCAGTAATCGTAGTCATACGGCGCAACGGAAAAAAAGAATCCGCCGAGTGCAAACCGTTCGCGGTTGCCGCCGCCGATCCGCCAGATGTGATGCGCGCCAATCGCTCCGGGGAAATGCCCATGCTCCCAGGGATGGTCGAGATGATAGTGCGCGTCGCCGCGCCCGCTATCGTGTCCGACCCAATGGTCGTTCTCAGCATGAACGTGCGGAGCCTCAGGATGTCCCTGGGCATCGTTGAATTTACGATGCTCGTTTTGCGCCGGCGCCGGATGAGAAGCCGGAGCCCGCACCGGTGCGGGACCGTGCGTCGGAATATGGCCCCCGCCCACGCCGTGTTCGCCGCCACCGTGGCCCGGGGCCACCCCATGAGCAGGCGCTCCATGAGCAGGCTCTCCGCCTTGGTGCTGAGCGTAAACAGGCAAAGCAAGCAGCAATGCAGCAATCGTCAGTCGCGCTAGATTTTTCAAGCTGTCCTCCAATTGCAGAGCATTATCAGCGCGGTTCGAGATTCTTGGCGTAAAGAATTGTCAAAGCCGATCTGACAAAGCCGATCCGAGCCGAACAGACGTGCCCCGAGTCCGCGCTGAGGCCGGAGCAGTCCACGGTCTCGCGGTGGTGCGGCAGTGGTACAGTGTGAACCGCCGCGGCAGGATAGTGCCGCCCATTGCCGTGATCCCTGGAGGCGAGAATGAAAGCGTCTTTGTCTTCTCGAATGTTTTATCGAACCGCCGCCGTTCTTCTGCTACTTTTCGCGATAGGACATACACTCGGCTTTCGCCAGTCTGATCCCGCATGGGGAGTTGATGCTCTTCTCGGCTCAATCCGGTCCATTCACTTTGAAGTGCAGGGGTTCAGCCGCACCTATTGGGACCTCTTTCTGGCAGCCGGATTCTCAGTCGGCGTGTTTTATTTCTTCGCGGCGATCTTGGCGTGGCAGCTCGGCAGCCTTCCGCCAGCGACTTTAGCTCTCATGCGCCCTCTGGCTTGGGCATTCGCCCTTTGCTTTGGGGCCATCGCGGTTGTGAGCTGGACATATCTTTTTATCCTGCCCATCGCTTTCTCCATCGTGATTACACTATGTTTGGCTATGGCGGCATGGCTGTCAGCGAAGCAGGCTTCCAGGCCTCCGCTGTGACGCTAGATGAGAAGATTCAAACTGCACTACCCACAACCCCTCTCCGCTTGGGGGCTGGACCACCCTTTCATCGCATGCACCATAACAAATGAGGTTGCCCCATCATTGAAAAACCAGTAGGGGTGGGGCGGGTGGCCGAGCCTTTGATCTCTTCTGAATCACCCAACAAAGTGGGGTGCCCCGTCCTTCGCGCAGTTTGCGAAGAGCCTGCCCTGAGCGGAGCCGAAGGGGCGGGAACCTCTGATGCCTGCAGTTGAGGTTTCGATTTTCAAACTTCAGCCCTTACGATTGAGTTCGTGGTTCCCACCCTTGCAAAGAACGCAAGGATGGGGCAGCCTCATCCGTGGTGCGATGGAAAACAAAGGTGGGCCACCCGCCCCGGCTCGAGTAAACGACTGGCCGTGTTGAAGATGAAAATCCGGAGTGTGGCTTCGTGAAGAACATCTGGCACCTAGGGGTTCATGGGTCCCATGTCTCGAACCCCAGGAGACATGGGGCGCCCGCATGGGAACCGCTTTCAGACCTGGGCCACCAGTCGGGGGCTGTGAGATAATTCTGGCCTTCCCCTTCTCGTTTCTTGAACCAAAAATCAATTTTGCGGAGGAACTACGAATGGCAGATCAAATTCAGATCATGGGCAAGAAGGCTAAGCGCGGTGACAGGATGACAAAGGGGAACAGTTGGAGACTGGCGGTTCTCAAAGGCAAGAAGCGGATATTCGTCGGGACGTTATTGGAGACGATCAACATGGGAAATAGACGTCTCGCGATATTCAGCGTTCCGAAGTAGTTTGCAGGCGAGGCCACCCTTTCATCGCATTCACCATAACAAATGAGGCTGCCCACCCTTTGCGCTTTTCAAAGGGTGGGTACTTCGACTTGCTTGCACCAAGATCATTTACAGACTCGAAATCGGGTGAGGATATCACGACGAAACTGGAACAATGCGCCTGGAGAAAACCACCTCTTGGATTCATCTGTGCGAAGCAACTTCCGCGCCTCCGCTGTAACACTAGAGGATTCAAATTCTTGTGAGACACGATGACTCCAACACCGTCTGACGTAGCATCCCTTTCTAAAGCACTTACGTGCTGGGAAGTCGGTGAATACACGTTCGCCACTCTCGTCGCTATCGCTTGCGCAGGAGAGTATGTGGCGGATTTTACGAATTGGTTTACGGGTGGAGTAAAAGAAGCCAAAGAGAAGCTGGCTAAGGGTGCAACACTGCTTTTGATTGCGGCACTAGCCTCTGAGTTGGTTTGTCTTGTAAAAACCAATTCTCTGTCGGGGCAGCTCATAGGTTCTCTGAGCGAGAAGGCGGAAAACGCAGACATGAAGGCGCAGTCGGCAATTGAGAAGTCGGCCGCTTCCGAAACTAAAGCCGCAGGTGCTAGCAGTAAAGCTAACGAAGCATTTGGCAAAGCTGAGGCAGCAAAAGAGGCAGCAGGACTCGCCAAGGCTTCGGCAGACGAAGCGCGAGAAAAGCTAACGGTAGTCATCGAAGAGGTCAAATTACTTAGCCCACGAACCCTGTCCCCTGTGCAACAGATCAAGATCGCAGAGGCAGTGAAAAAGAGCTCAACGTTCCCATATCCGACACGAATCGAATCGTATGGAATGGACGGCGAGGGCACCGCCCTAGCAACCCAACTTCTCTCTACGCTTGCCTCAACTGGATATGGAACACCCGGCGACGGGCGAGCAGACCAAGTTGTGTCAGGCGGTTTTGAATGGGGGATTTCTATTCGTGGACCAGGGTACGAAATGCCGTACATGACCGCGCTGCGAGACGCACTGGTAAATATCGGCCAAATTGCAGCAAGTGTCCATAAATGGCCCCAGCCCACAGGCAGGCGCAATGATGGGAGGTGCGGCGGCGATGGGTGGTGCCGCTTCTATGAGCGGAGGAGGAGGGCAGCCGATACAACGGCCTATTCCAACAGGCGGACCAGTCTCGGTGCTAGTGGGAATCAGGCCGCCGATCCTACTCCCAGCAAGCGGCAAGAAAAAATAGAACAACAGGAGGGGCTGTCCAAACCAACCGGCACCAGTAGGCACCCACCCGCTTGCCTACCCGCCTCTCCGTGCACTTGATTGAGTGGTTTGCCGTTGGCGCCAGGCGGGTGGTCTTTGCCGTCGTTTTGAGGGACAGTCTGGATCTTTTGAATCACGCTCAACCATGGCAAGAGAGATTTTAGGGGCCGAGCGACCATGTTTGACACATCGAGGAATTGGTTAAATTTGCTATGATTGCTAGGGGTTACCAAAGGGTACAGCTTTAGAGGTATTGACAAGCGTCTTGCCCTTCAGTATCGTCCTCGCATATCCGCTACGCTCGTAGGCGAGCACGTTTATGAGCCCCCGAGGAAACCTCGGGGGTTTCGTCATTTATGGCCAAGAAGATCGTCGTTTTGATAGACGGTGGATATCTCAGGGTGAAATCCACCAAAGCCGGAAAGCAATACAACCCTCTTTTTATTGAGAAGTTCGCACACAGATGCAAAGCGCAGGACGAAGAAATCCTACGAGTCCTGTACTATGACTGCGCTCCGTACGCAGGAACCGTCAGTCTCCCCGTTTCTGGGAATACCTATACGTTTACCAGTAACGACCAGTGGCTTTTTGAATTAGCGCGCAAAGATTTATTCGCGGTTCGTCGGGGAGTCCTTAAGTTTAGAGGCTACAAACCCAAGCAAACACCTGTTAATCCAGCTGGCCCTCCAACGGATGCTGACTTTGCGCCTGATTTTGAACAGAAAGGAGTCGATATGCGCATCGGTCTAGATATCGCTGCTTACTCGGCCAATCGATGTATTGAGAGAATCGTGATCGTCACGAATGATACGGATTGCGTTCCAGCCATGAAGTACGGCAGAAAAGCTGGGCTGCAAACGGTTATTGTTGAGTTGCCGAATGGAAAGCCAGCCCCCGAGCTGATCGTGCATGCAGACTTCAAGCGCTCTGTGGCATGGCCCTAATTTCACCTTGACCTGCCGCCAACCTAGTCTCCTCCGCTAGGGGTGCCTAGGGAGATCGTATCCCCCGGAGTGGTTCAAGTAATAGTCCAAGAAAACAGGTGGAAGCAAACAGAGTTGGAGCGGCCAGCGGGGTTGGAGTTGCTCGACGATCTGCCAAGGGCTGAGGTTTTGTTTATGAGAGTTGGGACGGACCAGGTTGAAGTAGAGCTGGTAGGTAAAGGCTTTGGCGAGGAAGTCGCCCCGACTGTGGAACGATTCCAGGTCAAAGAACTCATCTTCGACGAGGCGGTGAACGGTTTCCACATCGCTCTGGAAGGTGTGAGCGGCGGGAGGGATGCGAACGTGCTGGCTGTCGCCTAAAGCGGTGGGGAATCCGGTGGGGTGACCGCGACGATCGTGGCCACCGATGAACTCGGAGCCGTTGTCGGTCTGCCAGACCAGATCGCGCAGAGAGATGCCGCAACGATCGAGGTGCTGCTGGATACGGGCGGCAAAGATGGAACTGGCAGCCGCAGAACGGCGCTCGGCAAAAGCCCAGAACAGCAGGCCGCTGCGCACTTCGCGGGCGGTGTATTCGACGGCCGGCAGATCGAAAGCCTGGGCCTGCGGCCAGTAGCGGGGAATATCGTCGAGATCCTTGGTGTCGGCGGAGATCTGCTGAAAGACGCGCCAGGTGGCTTTGATGTGGGCGAGGTCTTGTTTGCGCTGATACTTGCGCGGTCGTTTTTTGAGCAGGCCATGATGGCGCCAGATGCGTTCCAAGGCACGATGACTGAGAGGAAGGTCGAACTCCCGAATAAGACGACGAGCTCCGAAGGTGAACAGCTGCTGGCGGAGTGCGACGACCTGCTGTTCGATGTCGGCGGGAGTCTTGCCGGGCTGGCGATGAGGGGCGCGAGAAACTTCGATGAGGCCGCGCGGTCCTTGCTGCTGATAACGGCGCAGCCACTTGCGCACAGTGGGAACGGTGGTTTGAAACAAGCGGGCGGTGGGTTTGATGCCGCGTTGTCGAGCCGACTGCACCAAACGCAAGCGATGATTGTAGGCGTCTCTCATCTCGCGAATCAGGACGAAGTAGGCGGTGGACACAGCGGATTGTAGTCCCGGTCGCTGGCCTCCCGGCTTTTGCGGAGCCGTCCGGCCAGCTCCCTAACGCGTTTCTCGCTCAAGCATTTTAACTTCGCTACGGGGATACGATGTGAGTAGGCTCTACCACTAGTCTCCTCCGCTTGCTTACCCGCTTCGCCGTGCATATCATTGAACGTTTGCCTGCTGGCGCCAGCCACGCCTCCTGCGTTTGGTCATGAACGCGGCTGGAGGGCTGCCCTTTCCTGATCAGCGGGTGCAACGGAGACCCTATGAAAACTGTTTCGCTGGAACAGGAGATTAATCCCTGGGAGGCGCAATCTGCGCGCTTCAACTTCGCCGCGCAGAAATTGAACCTTGACGAAGGCGTCTGGAAGGTCCTGCAGTATCCCAACCGCGAGCTCATCGTGCACATTCCCGTTTCCATGGACAACGGGAAGCTCGAAGTCTTTACCGGATTCCGTGTGCAGCATTCGATCGCGCGAGGTCCGGGCAAGGGCGGCATCCGTTACGGCCCCGACGTTACGCTCGACGAAGTCCGCGCCCTGGCGGCATGGATGACCTGGAAGTGCGCCGTGGTCAACATTCCGTTCGGCGGGGCCAAGGGCGGCGTGATCTGCGATCCGCATAAGATGTCGCAAGGTGAACTGGAGCGCATGACTCGCCGCTACACCGCGGAACTGGTCGAGTTCATTGGCCCGGAAAAAGATGTTCCCGCGCCCGACGTGAATACCAACGAACAGACCATGGCTTGGATCATGGACACCTATTCCATGCACATGCGTCAGACTGTGACCGCGGTCGTGACTGGCAAGCCGATCAACATTGGCGGCTCGCGCGGACGCCGCGAAGCCACGGGCCGCGGCATCATGATCGTCTGCGACCAGGCGATCAAAAAGCTCGGGCTGCAACCCGAGGGCACGCGCGTCATTATTCAAGGCTTTGGCAACGTAGGATCGAATGCCGCGCGGCTGATGAGGCATGCCGGCTACAAGATTATCGGCGTCATCGAAGTGGATGGCGCGATCTACAACAAGAACGGCATGGACGCCGAGGCGCTATGGGACCACCGCGAGCGCAATCGCACCATTACTGGTTTTGCTGGAGCCGAACCTGCTGATCCCGCCGAGCTGCTGCTGACCGAGTGCGAGATCCTGGTTCCCGCGGCAACCGAAAATGTGATCACCAGTCAAAATGCCGATCGCGTGAAGTGCCGCATTCTGGCCGAAGGCGCCAACGGTCCCACCACGGCCACAGCCGACGATATCCTGGCTGAAAAGGGAGTCTTCATTATTCCGGACATCCTATGTAACGCCGGCGGAGTCACAACCTCGTATTTTGAGTGGGTGCAGGACCGGCAGGGATATTTCTGGAAGGAAGCTGTCGTCAACGAGCAACTGGAGGACATCATGGTCAGCGCTTTTGATGACGTGGTCCGGTACTCAGAAGCGCACCATGTGAACAACCGGATCGCAGCATACATGCTGGCCATTGATCGCGTCGCCTATACCATCCGGCAGCGCGGAATTTACGCTTAATGGAGGAGTTATGCGAAAAAGTAGAACATCTTTTCTGGCCCTGGTTCTATCCATCTGCGTAGTTGCAGCCGTTGCCCGGTGTGCCAGCGCTCAGTACACGCGCGAAACAGGCACCGTTCCCGAGGCGAACAGCCAAGCCTCAAGTGCTGGCTCTACCGCTGCGAAGACCAAAACAGCGGCTGCCGACAAGCTGGACATAAATTCCGCCACCAAAGATCAACTGCAGGCTCTACCGGGAATCGGCGATACCTATTCGCAAAAAATCATCGATAACCGGCCCTATCACACCAAGCGCGATCTGGTGACCAAAAAAGTCGTCCCGCAAGCCACCTACGACAAGATCAAAGACCAAATCATTGCCCATCAGGCGACGGCGAAGAGTGCCAGCAGCACGTCTAAGTAGCCGTGCTGCCGTGGTGTTTGGATGCCTGGTGGGGCCATCGAACCTGCTCCACTATGGCTTGCAGAAAGGCCGCAAGCAGCAGCACGACGCCGATGACAGTGGCTGCGAAGCCGGCCTCAGCAGGAATACCCGTTGTTGTAAGAGACAACTGGAAGGATGCTCCTGAGGGCGGATACGCCGCGGCAAACCCGGCGTTTCCGTGGCAGAATCCGAAAATCAGGCCCAGTCCTAACGCAAGAAACGCGACCGAAACAATCAAAGTACGCTCAGCATTCATGGATGCCAACTCCTTCCTGGAGAATGTTACTCCGGCATAATCGCCTGGTGCCAGCGCGCTCTCCAGTCCTTTTGCGAAGTTACGCCATGTTGAGCACGTCCCTTTTCATTTTCCTTTCCGTTGCTCAGCAATGTCCGCTGGAGGATAATCTAGGTATCGCCGCATTTCGTCCGGCTGTCGCAAGTGAATCTTCCTAACTCAATCACGCTGACCAGGATATGCAGTATCCCGCTGCTGATGTGGGTGCTTGCCAGTAGCCACTTCAACAGCGTGCACGGCGAAAAGGAGCTGCTGGCTTCCGCCATCTTTATTGCCGCATCCATCACCGATGGCATCGATGGCTATCTTGCGCGTAAGCGCGGCCAGATCACGACCATGGGCATGCTGCTCGATCCCCTGGCCGATAAGCTGCTGATCGCGGCGGCGTTCGTGACCCTGGTGCAATTTAATCCGCGGCTGGTTCCGGCGTGGATCGCCGTCGTTATCATCGGCCGCGAGTTTCTGGTCAGTGGCTTGCGCGGAATTGCTGCGTCAGAAGGCTTCACCATCGAGGCCAGCGATCTCGGCAAAATGAAAATGTTCGTGCAGATCGTTTCCGTGGTGGCCGTCATTCTGGACCACCGCTGGCCGGTTTGGACGTGGGGACGGTTTGTGCTTCCGGTGCACTGGATCGCGCTTGCTGCAATCTGGCTTATGGTGGCCTTGTCGTTGATTTCCGCAGCTGACTATTTCGTCGGCTTCTGGAAGAAAATCGATCGTCATGTAGTCAAGCGCCAGCGCCGTGCATTTATTCTCCGCCGGCGCAAGAAGCAGAATGCCGCAGTCATCTGAAACTCGGCCTCACGCCACAGATTTGCAACCCGCACATCCGGAATACAGCCCTGACGAACGAGCGTTGCTGCTGCGCCTCGCCCACGACGCCATTCTCTCCATACTGGAAGGACGCGAACTGCAAACATCGGTTTCGCCGGCGCACCTGTCCGAATTGCGCGGCGCGTTCACGACTCTTTATCTGCACGGGAAGCTCAGAGGCTGTGTCGGATATCCCAGTGCGATTCTCCCCCTTCATCGCACGGTGATCGAAACTGCGCAAGCCGCAGCTTTCGACGATCCACGATTTGCGCCAGTCAGTCTCGAGGAAGCTGGAGAGCTCAAGATCTCGCTCAGCGTGTTGTCGCCACTGCGCCCAATCCGGGCTGAAGACATTGAAGTCGGCCGCCATGGACTGGTAATCAGCCACGCCGGACATCGCGGGCTATTGCTGCCGCAGGTTGCGTCGGAGCACGGCTGGGACCGCGCTACCTTCCTTGAACAAACTTGCCGGAAGGCGGAATTGCCGGCGACCGCCTGGCGCGAAGGCGCCATGATCGAAGCGTTCACGGCAGAGGTGTTTGGGGATGCAGGCCACGAGATCTAAGCCGCGCTTCCGCGACCGAAATTCTTAACTGCGTACCTTGTTTCGTGCTTTTTTGTATCTATAAGCTTGAATCAAAGTCGATGGTGCCAAATAGGTCAAGAATTTTCCGCTGTTTACGAAGGCGGACATACTCATCCAGCGCCGCAGTAACAGCTTCTCGCTTGGTCTTGTGAGCGCCGATTTTGCGTGCTTCCTCGATCAATGCGTCGTCAATCGCTAACTTGGTGGTCATAAAGTGTCGACGATCGCAGGTTGTCTGTATGTAACCAAAAAAAATCAGGGAAGGATTTCTCCTTCCCTGTTCACTCTGTGAGACTAACTAGGTTCCCATTTACTGTTGTTGGAGTTCTACACGATCACCGACGTGCACTGGCTCCAACGAGAACACGACCATGCCGGTTGCCGTGGTCGGAGTCACCGAGAGAATGACAACTTCGCCCACGCTGCGGCGTGGCATATCCGCGACGTGGATTTCCGGCCCGTTGGTGCGGCTCAGGAAATTGGAATCCATTGACGGCTGTTTCGCCTGCGTAGGCTCCATCGCCGGAGATTTGAATGACAGGGAGTCAACCGAGTCGTGGGCGGTCGCCTCATAACTGCGCGAGGCAAGAAGATAGTCGCCCACTTTCAATCCCTGGTTTGCGCCGATATTGAGGTAAACTTTGCCGCCATTCCCCAGTTCAGAATCGAAATCCTTGGCCAGCACGATGCGTCCACTGGTTCCACTGGCGGGTGCAAAACGATCGAAGCGCATAGGCGGATGGAATGCGACATCGGTTTTCTGCACATAAGGAATAACGAAGTCGCCGGGGAGAACGGTGTTGCAGCTGTATTCCACCCGCGCAACTGCCATCTTGTGACGGGTGTCAACCACCTGAACGCGCGCCAGTTCTTCGTAAGGCTGACCCGCTGCCTTCAATGAAGCCCATTGGCCGGGAAACAGCTCGTAGCGGTTGGGATCAACCAATTCACGGACGATTTCATACTGTTGTCCGAGTTCGTAGCCTTTGCCGTTGAGAAAAATCGCTTCGCCGGCTGCATATTGTGTGGTGAAAGCGCTGTCCAGGCCGCCGGTGACGAACTTGTCCTTGGACTCCGTATGTTTGCCGATGAATCCAGCGCAATTCAGATCGGCGGTGGTCGGTTTCTGGACCTTCTCGACCGGAAAAGTGATTGAAGTCGGAACCGTGCCCTCGGGAGCCGGATCGGCCCCGCCGTTCTGCTGTGCCTGCAGGCCCAGCGGCAATGTGATCAGTAACGCCAAAACCGCTTTCTTCATGGTTCCTCCCCGGACGTTGCCAGCCCGGCTGCCTTCTAAGTTACTTAAAATAAAGAAACTTCCACTCAGGAAGTTAGCAAGCCCCCACCATTGGGTCAAGGTTACTGTGGTCTAGTCTCGACCCTGCTAAAAAGTTTTGTGCCCTGAAATAGTTGCATCCAGAGCTATGTCCCTGTAATATCGCGCGGTTAATGCCGGAAAATAATCACTACGTTTCCAGGCTCGCCCACTTGCGCCTGCCGCGGGTATGTGTCGCTGTGTTTGGGGCGGACCCCGGCCAAATGATCGAAAAGGCGGAGTCAACCGTACGGGATAACACCTTTATTGAGTTCAGGTTAGATTACATATCCCGACCCGCGCTGGCGCTTTCCAAAATCAAGGAGTTCACTGAGTTCCACCCGCATGTGGCAGTGATCGCGACATGCCGCCGGGCCTCCAGCGGAGGCAAGTTTCAAGGATCCATAGCCGCCCAACTTGAGATTCTAGGTAAAGCTGCCGCCGCCGGATGTCAGCTCGTGGATGTTGAACTTCAGACTGCCATTCGCCTCAGACCGGCACAGCTGGAAAAACTGCGCTCCAAGGCTGCCATTGTTCTCTCGTATCACGATTTCAAAGCCACCCAGAAGCTCGACGAAACCTTAAAGAAGATGGCGTCATATCCGGCTGACTTTTACAAAATTGTCAGCACCGCGCGCTCCTTGTCCGACAACGTTGTGATGATGAAGTTTCTCGAGAAGCACCGCGATGAGCATGCGCTGGTCGGGTTGTGTATGGGCGAACAGGGAATCATCAGCCGGGTGCTGGGAGTTCGCGCGGGCAGTGTTTTTACATTTGGGGCGTTGACGCCGGAGGAGAAGACCGCGCCCGGCCAGGTGACTGCGCAGGACTTGCGAAGCACTTACCGGATCGAACAGGTAGATAACGCTACCAAAGTTTTCGGCGTAGCCGGAGATCCCATCGCACATTCGCTTTCGCCCGCGATCATGAACGCCGCCCTGCGAAGAGAAAATGTCAATGGAGTTTTTCTCGGGCTCCACGCCAGGACTTTGAAAGACTTGCTGGCCTGCATTCGCGAGATCCCGATTCAGGGCCTGGCCATTACCATGCCCTACAAGCAAGACATCATTCAGCACCTGGATAATTCCGATCCCGCAACATCAAAGACCGGCGCCTGCAACACCGTAGTGCGCTCGCAGGATGGCAAGCTTTACGGTTTCAATACCGATACTTCCGGAGTGGTGCGACCGCTGGAGCAGCGCATGACGCTCACCGATGCAAGAATTCTGGTGCTGGGAGCGGGTGGTGCGGCCCGGGCTGCCGTGTTCGGATTGAAGGAACGAGGCGCTCAGATTTTCATATTGAACCGAAGCGTTCCTGCTGCACAAAAACTTGCACGTCAGGCGAAAGCGAAGACTATTAAGCGCGCTGACCTGAAACGTCTCGACTTTGATGTGATCATTAACGCCACACCGGTGGGCATGGGGAACACTCGTGACACGCCGCTCAATGCTGACGAAATCAAAGCGCAATATGTTTTCGACATGGTTTACGATCCCGCGGAGACCAAGCTGTTGCGGCTGGCGAAGGAACGCGGTGTCCAGGTGATTGCTGGCAGCGAAATGTTCGTCCACCAGGCGGCGCGGCAATTTGAAATCTGGACGGGCAAGCCGGCCCCGCGTGAAGACATGTTGCGCATCGTCCAACTGGCCCTCGAAGAGCGAGCGGCTGCGCATGCTCCGGAAAAATCGCGCAAGCTCTCTGAAGTTCTACCGTGATCTGCTCAACTTCCTCTCACTGAGGTATTCAAAAATGCGCAACGGTCCCACTCTGTTTTCAGCCCAGGTTGGTAAAACGTTATTGTGCTCACGCCGGAGTGCAATCGCGGGGTACGCCATTCTTTGCTGCGCACTAATGTCATTCGTCCATGCGGATGAAGCCAAGCTGGTGGTGCATCGCGGAAACAGCACTATCATGCTCGAGCCTTACGCGCCGAACATCATCCGTATGACTCTGAGCCTGAAGGAGGACAAGGCGTTGGCCGCGCCAGGCTATGGTTTCGTGGCGAAACCAGCAGCAGAGAGTTGGTCGCATCAGGAAAGCGAGGCCGGAGATGAGTTCCGTTCGTCGCGAATTTCGGTAACGGTCGGGGCAGAACATCATCGTAGCGGGCCACCTCCGCTGACAGTTATCGACATCGCGAAATTTTTCAACGGCTCAACCCCGGGCGCGAACATCATCGTGCGAACGAGCGAGGGCAAGAAGCTACTGGAGATGACTGGCTGGTCAATGTCAGTGCCGAACTATAAAGATGGCAACGCCGGCATCCTTCATGATCGGCGGCCGACCGACGATGAGTTCTACCAGGTCGGCGCGACGTTTGTTTCTCCTGACGACGAGCATTACTACGGCTTGGGCCAAAATCAGGAAGGCTATCTTGATCATCGTGGCCATAGAGTCGAGTGCTGGCATAATTACGCGGCGACTGCTGCGCCCAGCATCTGCGTTCCGTTTCTGGTGACGAACTACGGCTACGGCCTGGTCTGGGACAATCCTTCGCGGACCACAATCGAACCCGGCTTCAACCAGCAGACCAGATGGACGTCGGAAGTCGGTGATCGCGTTTCATTTTTCGTGATCGCAGGAAAAAACTACGATGAAATTTATTCCAGCTATCGCCTGCTGACTGGCGCGACGCCGATGCTTCCGAAAGCGGCTTACGGATTCGTACAGTGCAAGCAGCGATATCTGACGCAGGAAGAAATGCTGAACGTCGCCAATGGGTATCGCGAGCGCCATTTGCCTCTCGACGTGCTGGTGCTCGACTGGTTCTACTACTCGAAGATGGGACAGATGGATTTTGTGCCGGAACGGTTCCCTGATCCTGCTGGGATGAACAAACAGCTGCACGACCTGGGCATTCAGACCATGATCAGCGTGTGGCCGCGGTTCACAAAAGAATCGCGATATTACGACACAATCCTCAAGAACGGCTGGTTCGAACACCTGGCTGACGGCACGCCGACAAACGGGCTGCCGTATGATCGTGCGGGATCAGATATTGATACGTCGAATCCTGAAGCGGCGAAATGGTACTGGGGAATTATTCGCGACAATATCATCAGCAAAGGATTTGATTCGATTTGGGCCGACGAAACCGAACCCGACCTCCCGCCGAACGGTAGCTATTTTCATGCAGGTCCGGGCACCGAGTATTTCAACATCTATCCGCTCGTGCACACGGCGGCAATTTACGACGGCTTTCGCCGCGATGTGAAACACCGGGCTTTGATTCTCTCCCGCGATGCGTATCTGGGATCGCAGCGGAACGGAACCATGGTGTGGTCGTCGGATATTTTTCCCGACTGGGACGCCTATAAACGCCAGATTCCCACCGGGCTGAACTTCACTGCGTCCGGCATGGCCTATTGGACGAACGACGTCGGCGGCTGGCAATATCTGCCGGCCGAACATCATCCCAAAAATCCCCCGTTGCTCGATCCTTCCGATGCGCGCGAGAATGTCGGCGGATACGACGACTATCCGGAGCTATTTACGCGCTGGTTCGAATACGGAACGTTTCTTCCAATCATGCGCACACACGGCAGCCGCAAGTGGAACGAAGTGTGGTCGTATGGCAAGCAGGCTGAGCCGATTGTCGAAAAATATCTGAAGCTCCGCTACGAGCTGATGCCGTATATCTATTCGCTCGGCTACGACACATACAAGACCGGTGCGCCGTTCATGCGCGCCCTATTCATGGACTTCCCGAATGATCCCAACGTCGCCAACATTGGCGACGAATACATGTTTGGGCCGGCGTTTTTGGTGGCTCCGGTAACTGATCAGGGCGCGACCATCAAGAACGTTTACCTACCATCCGGCTCGGCCTGGTACAACTACTGGACCAATGAGCGCTATCCCGGCGGCCAGATCGCGAAGGTAGAGGCTCCCATCGACATCATTCCTCTGTTTGTTCGCGCGGGATCAATTATTCCGACCGGAAGCGTGATCGAAAGCACCGCGCAGGAACAGAAGATCGCCAAAGTCCGTGTCTATCCTGGCGCTGACGCCGACTTCACTCTCTACTCCGACGACGGCACAACCTATGCCTACGAAAAAGGCGATTTCAAAACCACGCATCTGCACTGGGACGATGTTGCAAAGAAGTTGAGTCATGAAGGTGCGCAAGCGTGGGGGGAGCCAGACCAGCAGATTGTTGAAATTGTGAAATGAGTGGCTGACATGTTTTCTCAGGCAGGACTGGAAGTCCGTCCTGTCCTGCCCCGATGTTTCAACGCCCGCTGTTATGATTTGTTCCGTCTGACCCATGTCCTCTGAAACTGCACGCGTCGAGGCCTTTCTTGTGTTCGCGATTGCGATCACGCTGCTGATACTTGATGTGCATGCGCCCGGCATCACAGGCACATCTGGCGGCGGAGCTGGCACGGGCAATGGCCGACCTACGTTGCATTCCTGATCAGCTTCGCCTTCATCGGAATCATGTGGGTGAATCATCACCGGCTGTTCAATCACATACGCAGGTGCGACAACGCGCTCATGTTTCTGAACCTGCTGCTGCTCCTGGGAGTAACCGTGGCTCCCTTTCCGACGGCACTCGTGGCAGCCCACTACTCCGCAGGGGATCGAATCCTGGCAGTGGCGGTATTCAACGGCACTTATTTCGTCGCCATCTTCTTCAACCTACTGTGGTTTCATGCGGTTAAGTCGGGTCTGCTCGATGCCGCCGCGATCGAATCGGCTGGCGGCATCTCCCGCCGTTACGGGAGCGGTTCCATCTCTTACCTCGTCTGTTTTGGCCTCACTTGGATCAGCGTGCCGGCCAGTCTGGCGCCGAATGTGGGGCTGGCAATCTTCTTTGCCATGCCTCCAAAGGCCATTTCGCGGGCCAAAACGATGCAGACTGCAACGAAATAGTTGCATTTCTTGATTCCCCCAGCGTAAGATGAGGCTGGATGCGGCTTTTGATATCCGCACTTGCCGTAAAGCTGCCTTTTCTTCCTAGGGTTCTGAACTAACAACGTTGTCTCAAATCTGAGGCTTGCGGCCCGCCTCTGACCGGCTTTGGAGAGACTTGTTATGTCATGGTACGCGTACTGTCTTACCGAGCATCACCTCACTAATGGAACACGTACACGGCGTCCTTTCATCCTTGACGGCATTCAGGGAGTAAGTGGGGCCACAGTGCTCGGATATCCGAGCGGGGAATTTGCGGTCATCGTCAGTGAATTTGACCGCGCGACCACCAGCCTTGACGAAAAACAAGTTCTCGAGCACGCGCGGGTGGTCAGCGTCTGTTTCCGTCAGGGAACGGTGCTGCCGTTCCGTTTTGGAACGATCTTTGACAGCGATGAATCGCTGAAACATGCGGTTCGCGCCAATCGCCGGGCCTTCGGCGAAAGCGTTGCCCGGCTCAAGGGCAAAGCTGAAATGCACGTCAAGCTGATTGTTCGGGATGGCGCGCTGCGCGAACTGCGCGACGTTCAGATTCCCGACACCGTTGGCGGCGAGTACTTGTCAAAGCTCCGGGAAAAGGCCATGAACGACCGCGAGCGCCAGACCAAAGCCAGAGCGCTCTCCGTGCAGGTCCATCGGTTGTTCAATCCCCTCGAAGAGGAAATCAGCTGCAAGCGCGTTGAAGCCGATGGAATGCTCATCGACATCGCCCACCTGATTGATACCAAATCCATCGAGAAATATCAGAACCGCTATTCGAGCGCAGCCAAGCAGCTGAAGAACTGCGAAATCTCGGTCAGCGGCCCCTGGCCGCCGTATCATTTTTTGCCCGGGAAATTGCGCACGGTAGCTTAAATCACATAGCAAAGCCACGAAAGAAGCCGGAGCAGGCGCTCCGGCTTTTCGTTTTAGCCCCACCCGAAATTTGGAGGACACAATCGCAGTCGCCCGTGTGACTGCTGCACATGAAGTTGCCGGCCCCCGGCAGCGTCCCCAAACCGGTCATTTCCTCTGCCCTCCCGTGACCTAAGTCATCCAAAGCGGCCACCGCATTTCTTCGCAATGCGAGGTAGAATGACTCAGGGCATTTTGTCGATCAAAATCCCGCGGCCAGCATCTAAGATATAAGGATGTCATGCTCACGCGGGGCTTCGGGCACCCGGTCAGTTGGTGATTCGGAGCGGACCACAAGGCGTCCTTTTTTCAGGAGTCTCTTTCAGTGAATTCAACCTTAAAAACGGTTCTATTCTGGGCAGTTATTCTCGGGTCTGCCCTGGTGTTGTGGCAAGTGGTGAAAAACGCCAACTCTGGCCAAAAAGTTATTGAGCTCAGTTCGGCCCAGTTTTTGACGGAAGTTGATCAGGGTAACGTCAAAGAAGTCACGATTAACGGCTTGGAAGCCACCGGCAAGGAAGCCAACGGCCAGAGCTTCCACACCAGCGTTCCCGCCAATTATCCCGATATGTATAAGGAGTTCCGCGAAAAGGGCGTGAACTTCACAGTGAAGGACGTCAGCAGCGGAAGCTGGAGCTGGCTGGTGAACCTGGCTCCGCTGGCTCTGCTGGCCGCGCTCTGGTATTTCATGATCCGCCAGATGCAGACTGGCGGGAATAAGGCATTGTCGTTCGGCAAGAGCCGCGCGCGCCTGCTCTCCATGCAGCAGAAGAAGGTAACGTTCAAAGACGTTGCCGGCGTGGATGAAGCCAAGGAAGAGCTGCGCGAAATCATCGAGTTCCTGCGCGAAGCGCAAAAATTCCAGAAACTAGGCGGACGCATTCCGAAAGGCGTGCTGCTGGTCGGGCCTCCAGGAACAGGTAAAACTTTGCTGGCCAGAGCGGTTGCCGGCGAAGCCAACGTTCCGTTCTTCTCGATCTCGGGTTCAGACTTCGTGGAGATGTTCGTCGGCGTGGGCGCAAGCCGGGTGCGCGATCTGTTCGAGCAGGGGAAGAAGAATGCCCCCTGCATCATCTTCATCGACGAAATTGATGCGGTCGGCCGTCACCGCGGCGCTGGGCTGGGCGGCGGACACGACGAGCGCGAGCAGACTTTGAATCAGTTGCTGGTCGAAATGGACGGCTTCGAATCGAACGAAGGCGTCATCTTGATGGCAGCTACAAACCGTCCCGACGTGCTTGATCCGGCGCTGCTGCGGCCGGGACGTTTCGACCGTCGCGTTGTTGTCAACCGTCCCGATGTTCGCGGACGTGAAGAGATTCTTCGTGTTCACACCCGCAAAATTCCTTTGGCGGACGACGTTGACCTTTTCGTGCTGGGACGCGGCACACCGGGTTTCTCCGGCGCTGACCTGGCCAACATGGTCAATGAAGCTGCATTGGCAGCCGCGCGGCAAAATCGCAAAGCAGTGCTGATGTACGACTTTGAATTGGCCAAAGATAAAGTGCTGATGGGCGTCGAGCGCAAGTCGCTGTTGCTCTCGGACGAGGAAAAGAAAGTTACGGCCTATCACGAAGCCGGACATGCGCTGGTCGCCGCGAAGCTGCCGAACTCCGATCCGTTGCACAAGGTCACAATCATTCCTCGCGGAATGGCGCTGGGCGTGACTATGCAGCTTCCGATTGACGACAAGCACAACTACACCAAAGAATATCTCGAGACTGAAATCGCGATCATGATGGGTGGGCGCTTGGCGGAGGAAATCTTCCTGAACCAGATGAGCACCGGCGCGGGCAATGACATTGAACGCGCGACCGAACTTGCCCGCAAGATGGTCTGCGAGTTCGGCATGAGCGATCTGGGCCCGCTGACTTTCGGCAAGAAAGAAGAGCAGATATTCCTGGGCCGCGAGATCAGCCAACATCGCGACTACAGCGAGGCCACTGCCATCAAGATTGACGATGAAGTGAAGCGGCTTATCGGCAAGGGATACGAAACTGCCAAAGGCATTCTGGGGGCGAATCACGATACCCTGGTTCGGATTGCTTTGGCGCTGCTGGAGCGCGAAGTGCTCGACGCCAACGAAATCAAGCTGCTGATCGACGGCAAGGAATTGCCGAAGATCGTTCCTCCGCCGCGGTCTGACGACAATGGAGTGCAGCAGGTTCTGAAGCCTGAGCCGGGACGTCCGGGACTGAAAGGCGGAGAGCGTCCAGCGCCAGCGTAGAGAGCTCGACATTTCAGAAATATAGGGCGGCCAACTGGCCGCCCTTTTTGTTTTTGGCCTGCGTTTTATTTTCGTTTCTTCCTTGAGTTTCCACAAACAACTCCTCTCGTCCACAGTTTTCGCACAGGTCGTTCGTTTTTTATTCGATTAGGAGAGGGCTAAAACCACGCTGGGAGCGAGGCTGAGGGACCGCCCCTTTCATAGTGCAAGCAAACACTATTCCGAAAAAATATCATTTCTCTGATGTTTTCCGAAGGCGTTCCAGGACATTCACAGGGCGAGTTCGTGCATTATGCAGACTGGGAGAAGGTGGGACCGGTTGGAGAGCGCAACTTACCCAGAGGCCGCAAGTTCGAGTCTTGCCAGGGCAAACGCTAAACCGTCACTGCTCCGTAGCTCAGAAGGATACGAGCACCGGGGCGCTTCGGAACCACCCTCTCCTCATCGTGCGAAACGGATTCTAACACCGCCACAATCGAGCACCGGTCAGTGAATTATGTGAATAACCGGGACTGGAATCCGCAATCGGAGGGCTTATGAGCACCAAAGCCAACGGCTGGAACAGTCCAATTTGCATAACTTTGATTGCCGCGACCCTTGCGTTGATGGGGAACATAATCGCGACAGTGCTCCAGACCAGAACCGCCGAACAACTGGCGCATCAGCGAATACAAGCCGATTTGATTTTGCAAGCAACGAAAGACCCGCAACTTGCAAACCAAAACTTGTGGTTCTTCCTCAATGAGGGGATGATTGAGGATCCAAACGGGCACCTGAGACATCACTTCAATGGGGGTAATCCTCCTGATAAATTGCCGCCATTTTTCGGTGATTAGCCTCTCAGGTACTCCGCCCCGGCACGACCAGAAGAATTTATTTGCACGACGACAATGCCGCAACTTCGGACCCAGTCCGGAAGCTAATAAAGAGCCCTAACCGCTGCCAACTTTGATGGTGCCGGTACTAGTCTTTGTTCGTGGCGCAACTCTTGTGTTCGCTAGACTGAGCTTGGTGATAGAACTCCGGGACTTCGCTATAGCCGGCTTGCGCACTCCCGTCTTGGCTTTATCGCCGAGGCCGCTGCCGGTCAGAGACTCCTTCCCAAATTAAAAACTCCTTCCAATCCGCGTCGGTGAAACCACGCGATTTTGATCGCAGCGACGCTAGCAGAATTGCGTAGTCGTGTTTTGTAAAAAATAAGGACGGCCCGAAAAGGCCGTCCTGACTGCCAAACCTGAATTGATTAAGGCAAAACGATGATTCGGCCTTTCATGCCCAAGTCATCGTGCAAGGCGCAAATGTATGGATAAACTCCAGGCGTTGTAAATGTGATCCGAAAGCGCGTTGTTCCCAGCGGGGCCTGTGGTAGCCCGATGCGCTCCTGCGGCGCCGAGATGATGAATCCCGAATGCACGCTGTCGGAAGTCGAAGAGATGGTCGCATGTAAAGCGCCGTCAGCATCCACGGTAATATTCCCGGCGGGCGGAATGGGGTTGGCGGGCTCGGTGCCGAAGGTGATGGTGTGCGGTGTAATCGGATCGAAGTTCGTCCACTCAACCGTCGTGCCGGCGTGAATCACCAGTTCAGGTTCGATGAAGCGCATGACTGAAACCGTGTCATGGCCACCGCCGTTAGCGACAATCTTTCCGATTCCGACCGCGACCGCGTTTGCCGAGTGCCGGTGTGCTCCCGAAAGGTCGGGTGCGTTCAGGAGGTCTTGCGCCTGCTGCGCGGCCTGCTGGTTGTAGAAGGTCTGGTTATGAGGCAGCGGGGCTGAATTAGCCAGAACATGCACCACACCGGTCATGTCCTCGTGCACCAGGCAAGTCAATTTGAAGTTGCCCACGGTAGGGAACATCACAGTAAATGTTTGCCCCGTGGCCATTGGAGGCGTGCTCACGCAGGTAGATCCATCGAATATTGCGCTGCCAACGGAAAATCCTGGGCAGCCCACGGGAAATGGCAATCGGGGCTGTGCTGCGGTCAAGAAGGTAACTGTGTGAATTTCGTCGACTTCGAAGGTCCAGGTGATACTGTCGCCTTCATGGATCCAGATTTCGTTGGGCAGGAAGGCAAGCGCCTGACGCCCTTTGTCATTCGTGTTGGCGCCAACCTTTGCCTGCCATTGCGCGCCCAAAGCCGGCGTCAACGCCAGCAAGAAAATAAAAGCACCTAAGATCAGACCAGAACCAGGCTTCTTCATGATTGTTCTCCGTTTTGAATCGCACGCTTCAATCCAGAGCTTTGAGAAGCCCCAGAGGATAGGCACGAACATTATCAGTAGAAGCCTGCGAAATGCAAGCGGGAAGCGAGGTTTGGCGGTTTTGCAGGCCTAGTCCGTCGCCATCGAGATGTGCCCGCTCCTGTATCCAGTTGGCGCACCGGGCGAAACTGCTGCTTGAAAATTCCTGGAACTATTCTCTAAGCTTGCGCGAAGACAGAGTGACAGCTGAAACGTCGAACTACTGAGCATAATGGATCCCAATACGTACGAAACTCGGTCTGACGGCGAACTCCTGAGCCTGGCACTAGCTGGAGAAGAAAGCGCCTTCATGTTGCTCTACGAGAAACTGAAGGGCGGTATTTTCCGGTATGCGTTCTACATGACGAATTCCACTACTGCCGCGGAAGAAGTTACGCAAGAGGTATTTATGTCGTTGCTTAAGGAGGGGAGCAGCTACCGTCAGGAGCGAGGCGATGTGGGCGCGTTCGCCTTCGGGATTGCCCGCAACCTGGTTCGGCGCGTGCGGCGGCGTGAGCGCGCATACCAAGCCTTGCCAAACGACGAGGCAGTCGAACGCCTGGTCGCCAGTTTAGTTGTTGAACCGATGGGACTGCAGAGAGGAGTCATCCGTGACCAAGCCGTTGAACAGGTGCGTGCCGCAGTCGCTTCACTTCCCGACCACTACGCCCAGGTGGTCATCCTCTGTAACTTGTGTGAATTTTCCTATGCCGAAGCTGCAACACGCCTATCCTGTCCAGTGGGCACGGTCCGTTCGCGTCTAAATCGCGCCCATGCTCTGCTGGCGAAGAAACTGAAGCCGGTGAGAGCAGCCGAGTCTGACATTCGGGCCACCGGCACCGAAGGATGTCTTATATGAATTGCAAGGAACTCAAATCGTGCTTCGAAAACATTTCGCTGATGAGTGCGGATCCCTCTGCCAAGCCTGGCCTGACTGAACATATTGCTGAATGTCCGAAGTGCAGCCGATTCATAGAGGGACAAAAGGACCTGCTTGCCAGTTTGGCTCTTCTGCGGGAATCGGGCCCCTCGCCATCTGCCGCTCTCGATGAAATAGCTCTGACAAACTACCGCAAACAAGTTGCCGGACTTCGCGTATCAGCAGCGCTTGCGATAGCACCCAAGCCTCGGTCAAGGTCATCGCTTCGTTGGGTCTTTGGGCTTGCGGCTGCAATGGCGCTGGTCACGATTCTCCTCTGGCCGCGAAAACAGCCTGACGTCGTTATTCAGCCGGCAATACCGTCGCCCGCTATCTCATCAACGCGGTTAGACACCGCTCAAATGATTCCTATTCCGCAGAAGTCAGGCGGCGAAAAAGGAAGAAACGATCCATCAAAGCAAACGCAGGCCGCCGTTTCATCGGCGAGTATGAACAATCCTGTACCTGAAGGATTCAGAAGCCTGATGTATTGCGATGAGCTCAGTTGCGGCGGAGCGATGGATGTTCTCCGGATTGAACTTCAGCCCTCGGATGCAGGGCTTATAGCGGCCGCGCCACAAAGCGGCAGTGTCGTTTCTGCCGACGTGCTCGTGGGTGCGGACGGAATTGCTCGAGGCATCCGCATTGTGCGCTAAAGATCAAAGCCCGACCTTTTGGAGGAAACGCGTCATGTCAAAAACAATGGCTCTTGTATTCGTCGTAAACGCTGCACTCGCCGCTACGGCTGCAGCTCAGGCCCCGGACTCTGCGCCAGTGTTTGATGGCGGCGGAGCGGCGGCTCCAGTAACCAAAGGCGCCATGATGGGTCCGTCAGTGGACGCCCTGGATGCCGCTCCGGTGAAAGGCGCTCCCTTTTGCGCTTCCATCACCACTGAGCACACGCAGATATTTGCCGATGGCAATCGCATTCATACTACCGACGCATCCACGTTGTGCAGGGACAGTGAAGGCCGCACACGCCGCGAAGCGGGAATTAACCTGTTGGGCGCAGCTACGCAAAAGCCAACCGGAAAACTGATCACAATCTTCGATCCCGTCGCCGGGGCTCACTATATCCTCAACTCTGAAAGCAAGACGGCGCACAAGATGGCTGCGCCGCTGTTGAAGCCAGGCGCAATCGGGGGCGAGGCAGGCGCTAATGCCGCGTTTGAAAAAGGCGAACGCGTGATGGTCTATCACACCGAAGGTGGCCCGGGCCCAGGTGGCCCAGGCCTAGCTGCCCCAGGTCCAGATATTTTTTTCAAGCAGGTATTCGTCAGCAAAGGGGACCACGAGGATGGGCCAACGCCTGTTACAGAAAATCTCGGAGATCAAACGATTGACGGTATTCACGCCACCGGCACTCGCATCACAACCACAATTCCCGCCGGCAAAATGGGCAACGAACAGCCCATCACAGTAACCTCGGAACGCTGGTTCTCGCCTGAATTGAAGATAACTGTTATGACCAAGCACAGTGATCCATGGGCGGGAGAGCTGAAGACTCAATTTACCAACGTGAATACGGCAGAGCCGGACGCATCATTATTTAGCGTGCCGGCTGACTACAAGCTTGTGGAGGAAAAGGCCGGGCCAGTCACTATCAGGTTCGCTCATCCCGCTTCGCCTGAGCAATAATCCGCAGTCTGCAAACCCGAAGGGGCGGCCAATATCGGCCGCCCCTCGCCGATTAAGCGACCAGAGATCAGCCCGCGTCGATCAACTGCATCATCTGCTCCGAATAGCGCTGGCCGGCAGCAACTCCGCGCGGGAAGGTCTTCTCGATCCGCTGCAAGTCGGGTTCGGTCAAGTGCACATCGAGCGACTTGACGTTTTCTTCCAGCCGACTCCGGCGGCGAGTGCCGGGGATGGGTACGATGTCATCGCCCTGCGCCAAGACCCATGCCAGAGCAAGTTGCGACGGGGTGCAATTTTTCTCTCGCGCGATTTCTTCGACTCTTCCCACCAGATCGACATTCTTCTGAAAATTCTCGCCTTGAAACCGCGAGACGCCGCGACGGAAATCATCAGGCGCGAAGTCCTCGAAGTGCTTGATCTGGCCGGTCAGAAAACCGCGGCCCAGGGGGCTGTAAGCGACGAAACCAATCCCAAGTTCGCGGCAGGTGGGAAGAATTTCATCTTCGGGGTCGCGCGACCACAGCGAATATTCAGTCTGCAGCGCGGTGATCTTGTGGATTTTTACGGCCCGCCGGAGGGTCTTCGGGCTCGCCTCCGAGAGGCCTATGTGGCGAATCTTGCCTTCCTTGACCAGGTCCGCCATCGCTCCGACCGTTTCTTCAATCGGAGTGTTGGGATCGACACGGTGCTGGTAATAGAGGTCCACATAGTCCATGCCCAGACGTTTCAAGCTTCCGTCTATTGATTTGCGAATGTAATCGGGTTTGCCGCTCACCCCGCGCGCCTTGGGGTTATTAGGAATCGCGAACGATGCCGAACTTCGTCGCGACGATCGCCTGGCCGCGTTTACCACGCAGCGCGCGTCCGACCAGTTCTTCATTTTTGAACGGGCCATAAACGTCGGCAGTGTCGAGGAAATTACAGCCCAGTTCGAGAGCGCGCTGAATGGTGGCAATGGATTCAGCTTCGTCACCGGGTCCGTAGAACTCCGACATGCCCATGCAGCCAAGGCCAAGCGCAGAAACTTTGAGACCACTGCGACCTAATTCGCGGAATTGCATCGAAATCTCCTAGATTTATTTTCAGCAGATATTAGATGCACGTAGCCGCGCGTCGGCTTAAAGATTCGGAAGCGAAGCTGAATCTCAGACGGGCTGAATCGGGGCCCCGGCCGGAGTCATGCTGGCTTCGATGTTGCGCAGGTGCGGTATGCCGCTCATTCCCGAGTAAATTCTGTACAGGCCGTACCCGTGAAACGCGACCGCGAGAATGTCTTTGAAATAGAGCATGACCATCGCATCAAGCGCATAGAGCGCCATGCCGACAATGAACGCCCATTGCTGGCCTTTACGTGCGAAATTCCAGAAGACCACGAAAACGCCGGCAACGAAACCGTTGATGACCAGGTCGAGCGCGAAGCCGCTTTGACCAGCTTGGTGCGCCAAAACATCCACGAATTCGGCAATCCCCAGGCCGAAGATGAATCTGATTCCCGCGCCGCTCATAGAGAGCACGGAATTGATCATGGAGAGAATGGCCACGGTCAGAAACCAGTTTGCGCCAACCTTCACGACCCGCTCAGCGCGCAGCTTCTGTTCAACAAGACTGGTGAGCGATGACTGCGGAGACCCGCTTAGCCCTAATCCCGGACTGGACATGCTTCCTCCATGCACCGCGAAGTTTTGACGGGGAAGTGGGAAAATGCTAGCACAGTGGAACCGGCTGTCAAGAATGTTGTGGGATTACTTTTTGACAGAGACCAGCGGCTTGCGCTGTGGCCCAATCTCGCCGATTTCGGCAGCCGGAACTCCGGCCGCGTGGAGTGATTCGATCAGACTGCCGGCGGCTTCGGGATGGACCGCGATTAGCAGGCCGCCGGCAGTCTGGGGATCGAAAAGAACCGTCTTCAACTCGTCAGCAATGCCCGCGTCGTAGTCCACCACGCACTCAGCGAATTCGCGATTGGCCTTGAGGCCGGCCGGAATATGTCCGGCGCGAACGCATTCGAGCGCGCCATCGAGCAGCGGAACGTTTCCGATATGAATTTCAGCGGACACGTTTTCCGAAGCCAACAGCATTTCGCGTAAGTGACCCATGAGCCCGAAACCGGTGATGTCGGTGAGGGCGTGGATGGGAGGGGCGTCGTTGGTCGTTGGTCGTCGGTCGTTGGCCCCAAAATGGTTGTGCGTCGTGATTACCCCCGCTGCGATCTTATTCAGCGTCGTCATCGATGCAACCGCCGCATCGATCCACGATTGTTTCGCGACGCCTTTCTTGATCGCAGTCGAGATCACTCCCGTACCGATCGCTTTCGTCAGCAGCAGCCGGTCGCCGGCTTGCGCTCCGCCGTTCTTCAAAACCTTTTTCGGATCGATTGTTCCCGTCACCGAATATCCAAACTTAGTTTCATCATCGCGAATGCTGTGGCCGCCAATCACTGTGCATCCGGCCTCAATCATTTTCGACAAACCCCCGGCCAGAATGCGTTCAAGGATGTCCATGTCGGCTTTTTCCGGGAAGCAGACGAGCGCGAGTGCAGTCAACGGATGCCCACCCATGGCATAAATGTCGCTCAAGGAATTGGTCGCAGCGATCTGGCCGAAGGTGTAAGGATCGTCAACAATGGGCGTAAAAAAATCGACCGTCTGCACCAGCGCCACGTCAGGCGCGATTTGATACACTCCGGCGTCGTCGGCGCCTTCGAAGCCGACCAGAACGTTCGGGTCATGTTGCCGGGCTAATTTCCCAAGCACCGCGTCCAGCGCCGCCGGACTCAGCTTGGACGCTCAACCTGCGGCTTTGACTGTCTCGGTCAGGCGAACGGTCTTTTTCTCAGACATGAAGACATTGTAGAGGAACCCGGCGCGGGGTTTCGCGTGATGCGCGAAAACCACCTATTGCGTGCCTGCCTTTTCGCGATAGAACTTCTGCAGGATATGAAACGCGGGTTTGCGCTGGCCGCGGTCGGAGATCAGTCCTTTGCGATTGAAGTAGTCCTGAATTCCCGGTAGCGGGCGGCGAGGAGATCGGAAATCCATCAATATCCACGGCGACATTCCGGCCAGCGGCGTCATGTGCGACAGCATATTCAGTTGATGCTCGAACAGGTTCGCCTGGTACTCCACGGTGAAGCGCGTCTGCGCGTCGCCGTGCAGGTTGTAGAGAGCGTCGGCCCCGAACTCGCTGATGATCACCGGCTTCTGATACGCGAACGTCCATCGCGTGTCATCGGCGTCCTCTGGCTTTTTGTTTCCATACCAGCCGATGTACTCATTCAAGCCGATCACGTCGAGGTACTCACCGAGCGGATCGTTTAATTCCGCCGTGTGGTCGCCGGTGAAGTGCCATTTATCCGACGCCGAGGTGATCAATCGGGTTGAGTCCAGGCGGCGCGCGTACTCAGCGAGCGATTTGAGAGTCGCATTGCGAGCTGGATTGATGGGCGTCTCATTCGCCACCGACCAGAACACGATTGACGCACGATCCTGATCGCGAAGAATCGCGTCATGCAGTTGGGATTTCGCATTCTCAAGAATCGCGGGATTCTCCCACTGCAGCTCCCAGTAAACCGGGACCTCCTCCCAGATCATCAGGCCCATCCGGTCGGCCACGCGAATCATATCTTCATTGTGTGGATAATGAGCCAGGCGCACGAAGTTGCAGCCCAGCTCCTTCGCCCATCCGAGCAGCGTGCGGTCGTCTTCCTCGGAAAAAGCGCGCCCGCTGCGGAACGGCGCCTCTTCGTGCATCGAGATGCCGCGCAGAAAGATCGGCTTCCCGTTCAGCAGAATCTGGGTGCCTCGCGTTTCAATCGTGCGAAAACCGATTTCGTCAGTGATGCTGTCGTCTCCGGCGGAAATCACAACTTTGTAGAGCTTCGGATTTTCAGGTGACCATAGCTGCGGTTTGGCCTTTATCCGAAAAAACTGCACCCCAAGTTTGTCTTGCTCGCCCGTCTGTTTCACGTGCAGGTCGGGAATTTCGACGGAGATGAGTTTATCGTTACTTAGACCTGATTGCGGCAGGTTCAACTTCACCCAACCTTCAATCTGATCGGACTTACCTTTTGCTAGCTGAATAGAGTAATTTTCAATGAACGCTTCCGGCACTTCAATCAGCTTCACGCTGCGCGTAAGCCCGCCATAGTTCCACCAATCGGTTCGCGAGGATGGCACGCCATCTGCATGTCGCGTGTTGTCCACCTCGACCACGACGCTGTTTTCACCCTCGGCGAGTTGATCGGTGACGTCGAAGTTAAACGGGGTGAATCCGCCGATGTGTTCGCCCAACTTCGTTCCGTTCAACCACACCCGAGCGAGATAATTGGCGGAGCCGAAGTAGATGTAAGTGCGAGTGTGCGGTTTCCGCTGGTATGTAAATTTCCGCTGATACCAGACCGGCCCTTCGTAGAACAGAAGCGACTCGCGTTGCGTATTCCAGTCGCCGGGGACCTTGAGCTTGGGTGAATGGTCGTAGTCGAATTCGATCAGGTCGCTCTTTGACTTCGGCTTTTCCTTTTCGAAATACCGGCTCGGGATGCCGCTTTCGTATGGATCGACGATTGAGCTCCAGGTGCCGTCAAGGCTGATGGTTGTGCGGCTGCCGGGGTCAGCGATCAGCGCAGCGGGAGTCTGCGCACACGAAGAAACTGCGAGAAGCAAGAGGGTGGTCAGAATGCGGATCACTTTGTCTCCAAGAGTTGAATCTAGTTCTTGCGGGCCATTTCCTGGCGCGTCTCCCGAACGATCGCGACGTACTTATGCGCGGCGTCGGTGATTGGCTGAATGTCGCCAGAGGCGAGCGCCGATGCTGAAACCAACTCTCCGCCGATTCCCAGCGCTTCCGCCCCTGCACGAATCATGTCGGCGGCGGTTTCAAGGTTCACTCCGCCGGTCGGAATCATAAGCACCTGCGGCAGCGGAGCCTTCAACGCCTTCAGATACTTGGCTCCTCCCATGGAGCCGCACGGGAATATCTTCACAAAGTCGCTTCCAGCCTTCCACGCGTTGATCACCTCTGTTGGGGTGAGCGCTCCCGCCATCATCAGCGTACCCTGCTGCTTCACGAAGCGCACCGTATCTAAATCAAAGCCGGGGCTGACTATGAATTGCGCTCCCGCGTCGAGACAGCGCTTGGCAGTCTCGGCATCCAGCACGGTTCCCGCGCCGATCAGAATTTCAGCGCCTGACGTCTTTGCAAGTTGCGCGATCAGTTCGACCGCTCCCGGAACTGTCATGGTCACTTCGACGATCGGAATTCCACCGGCGCACACGGCTTCGGCTGCAAGTTGTGCATGCTTCGCTGAGGTTGCGCGCACCACGGGAACAATGCCTATCTCTCGAATTCGTTTGGCGACCTCATCTCGCGTCATAAAAGTGGATTTTCAGCGCGCGATGCGCGCTCCCGCGCCCCGCATTAGCTGCGTGACCTCTTTTAACGTGACCATGGTGGTGTCGCCCGGCGTCGTCATTGCCAGCGCCCCATGGGCCGCGCCGCACTCGACCGCCCATTGTGGCCCCTGTCCAGAGAGAAATCCATAGATCAGGCCGGACGCGAAGGAATCGCCTCCGCCGACGCGGTCGAAAATCTCCAGGCCGTCGTACTTCTTCGACTCATAGAACTGACCGTCCGCGTAGCAGATGGCGCCCCAGTCATTCCGTGTTGCCGTCTGCGCCTTTCGTAAGGTTGTTGCGACTACTTTGAACGGAAACTCTTTCACCACCGCGTCGATCATCTTTTTGAACGATTCCACTTCAACATTCGAAATATTCTCGTCCATGCCGGGGACATCGAAGCCCAGCGCGGCGGAGAAGTCCTCTTCGTTCCCCAGCATTATGTCCACCAGCGGAGCCAGGCGGCGGTTCACTTCCTGCGCACGCTTCTTTCCCCCGATGGCCTTCCATAACGACTCGCGATAATTAAGATCATAAGAAATGATCGCGCCGTGCTTGCGTGCGGCTTCTATGGCCTCAATGGCCACGTCGGGCGTGGTTTCTGAAAGCGCGCAGAAAATCCCGCCGGTGTGGAACCAGCGCGCGCCCTGCTTGCGGAAAATTTCATCCCAATCGACCTCACCCGACTTCAACTGCGACACCGCAGTGTGCCCGCGGTCGGAGCATCCCAGCGCCGGGCGTACGCCGAATCCGCGTTCGGTGAAGTTCAAACCGTTGCGTACGCTGCGCCCAACTCCGTCGTATGCCACCCAGCGCACCAGGCTTTGATCAACGCCTCCCTGATACATCAGGTCTTCAACCAGGCGCCCAATAGGATTGTCCGCGAGAGCCGTGACGATTGCCGTGTCCAGGCCAAAGCATCGCTTCAACCCGCGCGCCACGTTGTACTCGCCGCCGCCCTCTGAAACTTCGAAGCTGCGCGTTGTCCACACCCGGCGATCACCGGGGTCGAAGCGCAGCATGACCTCGCCTAAGCTGATCAGGTCCCAGCGGTAGCTTTGTTTTGATTTGACGGTGAGTGGCATTGAGGTCTTACTGATTCACTCCGCTCGCTAGAAATCCGCCGTCCACTGCGAGTACGTGCCCGGTCACGAAGCTCGCAGCGTCAGACGCAAGATACACCGCAGCGCCAACCAGTTCCTCCAGTTTGCCGAATCTTCCCATGGGAGTGCGCACCAGAAATTCCTTGCCGCGCGGAGTGCCGTCAAGCAGCGCCCGATTCAGGTCAGTGGGAAAGACGCCGGGCGCAATTGCGTTCACACCGACGCCATATTTCGCCCACTCAACCGCTAACGTTTTCGTCAGCGATACCACGGCCGCTTTGCTGGCGGCGTAGGCGGCTACTTCAAAAAAGCCCAGCCCCGAGGCGACCGACGCAATATTAATGATGCGCCCCGACTTCCGTTCGATCATTTTGCGGCCAAACACCTGACAGGCCCGCAGCGTTCCGGTCAGGTTGGTATCGAAAATCTGATTCCACTCGTCTTCGCTGACATCGATGCTGGGCGTGCGGCGCGTGATTCCCGCGGCGTTGAGCAAAATATCCACATGCCCAAACTCGGCGCAGACAGCCACATGCAACGCCTCAACACTCTTGCGGTTGCCGACATTGGTTGCAACCGCGAGTGATTTGCGGCCCAGAGCCTTGATCTCTTCCGTGACCGAACGCACCAGATCTTCACGGCGTCCGGTCGCGACCACATCGGCTCCCGCTTGCGCAAGGCCAAGCGCGAGCGTATGGCCAATGCCTGAGGTCCCGCCGATCACGACAGCAGTTTTGGAAGTGAGATCGAGCCCGGAATTCGCCATAGCAATTATGTGACCTTGCCGAAGGCAAGAATGATATCAGTTCGGTGAGGAAGCAGTACGCATCAGAGCCAAAGGCGGGCTGGTTATCGTTTGGAACCGGTGTTGATCAATCGACAAGACTGGATGGTCACGGAGAATGTTACGATGCTGGCGCTGAAGTGTCGGCGGTCGAGGTCAACGTTTGAGCTTTATTCACGACGATTTTCTGCTCCATTCTGAACCTGCGCGCCGCTTGTATCACGAATACGCTGCGGGCGAGGCGATCATTGATTTTCACTCGCACCTTCCTGCGGCGGAAATTGCAAGTGACCGTCATTTCGCCGACCTGACCGCGATCTGGTTCGACGGTGATCATTACAAATGGCGTGCGATGCGCGCCAACGGAGTCGCCGAACGCTATTGCACCGGGGACGCCGGCCCATACGAGAAGTTTCTAGCGTGGGCGAAGACGGTCCCTTACACGCTCCGCAACCCGCTCTATCACTGGACGCACCTGGAGCTGAAGAGGTATTTCGATTTTGACGGAGCGCTGAACGAATCTACAGCGAAGGCGGCATGGGACGCGGCCAAGTCGCGATTGGCAGACCCGAACTTCGGAACCAGAGGAATCTTGAGCAAATTTCGCGTGCGCGTCGTGTGCACAACGGATGATCCCTGCGACGATCTGGCTTTTCATCAGAAGGTAAATTCGACTGAAGCCGGGCTGCGCGTGTACCCGACATTTCGTCCAGACCGGGCATTGCAAGTGGACCAGCCAGAGCGTTTCGTGCAATGGGTGCGCCGGCTGGAAGAAATCAGCAACACACAGATAACAACTCTGACGATTTTGCTCGACGCGCTAAAGCAGCGCCACGATGCGTTCCACGAGGTTGGAGGGCGACTATCCGATCACGGCCTGCCGTATTGTTACGCAACTCCGTGTACAGAATCCCAGGCGTGCAAGATTTTCGAGCGAGCGCTCACTGGAACCGCCGCGTCAAAGGAAGAGCATGAACAGTTCGCTTCATTCATGATGCTTTTCTTCGGCCACCTTGACGCGGAAAAGGGTTGGACCAAACAGTTGCATCTCGGCGCGCTGCGATCGGTAAACACGCGTCAATTACTTGAACTCGGCCCCGATACCGGCTTTGACACTATCGGCGACTGGCCTCAGGCGGAGCGGTTGTGTGCGTACCTTGACCTGCTCGACAGGGAGAGAGCTTTGCCGAAGATGGTGCTCTACAATCTCAATCCGGCTGACGATTATGTATTTGCCACTGCGGCCGGCAGCTTTCAGGAGGGCCCCATCGCCGGAAAGGTTCAGTTTGGCAGCGGCTGGTGGTTCCTCGATCAAAAAGAAGGCATGGAATTGCAGCTCAATGCGCTCTCCAATGCCGGGCTGCTTTCGCGATTCATCGGCATGGTCACAGACTCGCGCTCGTTCATGTCATTTCCGCGCCACGAATATTTCCGCCGCGTGCTGTGCAATCTGCTCGGAGAAGACATCGCCAAAGGCGAACTGCCCAATGACATGGAACTGGTCGGTGGGATGGTGCGAAACATCTGCTTTGCGAACGCGAGAGATTATTTGGGATTGGAACTGCCGAGGGACGTGGGGCCTGCTACCAAATCGTAGGAACAACCTTGGCTGCCGATCCTGCGAGTTAGTGACCTCAATCGGTCTCCCAGTCCTCCGACGGAGTAACTGGTCCTACAATGTCGCCGACGATGTTTACCTTTCCGGCCATGTAGCCGAAAAGCTCGTCGGGCGGATTCGGAGCTGGAACGCCAGCTTGCATTTCGTTCATATCAGTCATTATATTCCAGCCATAGTCATATAAATTATGACCGAACCGATCCGCCTATTCAAAACGCCCGCGTCGAATCCAACAGGATCGTTACCGGGCCATCGTTTATCAGTTCCACCTGCATCATGGCCTGAAAGCGGCCGGTTTCGCAGGCAACGCCGGTTTCACGAACCTTGCGCACGAAATTCTCATAAAGCTCTTTAGCCAACTCCGGGGGTGCCGCCTCATCGAATGACGGGCGCCTGCCTTTACGCGTGTCGCCATAGAGAGTGAACTGGGAAACGGCGAGAACCGAGCCGTGTGTGTCAGCAACCGACAGGTTCATCTTGCCGTTGTCGTCGTCGAAGACGCGCAACCCGATGATTTTCGTCGCCAGATAGTCGGCGTCAGCTTGCGTGTCACTCTTGGCTACGCCTAGCAGAACCAGCAGGCCGGGACCAATCTTACCGACGATTTCTTCGCCGACGCCCACCTGAGCGCGAAGCACGCGTTGAATGACGGCCCGCATCCTCTCATCTTGCAGCCACCCTAGAGAGAATGACAACTCTGTCTTCGGGTAAAATTGTCTCAATGCGCGAGTCGCCACTGTCCATGTGGGGACGGGTGCCCACACCCGTCCGGTCGAGCGAAGCTCGACGAATATTGAAGCCGCGCTTCGCACCCCGTTTGACCGCAACTCCCACAAGCAGTTAGGATTTCCCTTTGCCCCAGGCAGTCCCATCTAAATCTGAGCGAGGAAAACATGGCAGCCGTTGACGAAAAAGTGAAGCAGATCATTGTCGAGCAACTGGGAGTGGACGAAGGCGAAGTGACCCCCAGCGCTTCGTTTGTGGACGACCTGGGCGCCGACTCGCTCGATACCGTCGAACTGGTCATGGCGTTTGAGGAAGCCTTTGAAATCGAAATCCCCGACGAGGACGCCGAAAAAATCCGCACCGTCCAGGACGCCATCGACTATATCGGCAAACATTCGAAGGGCGGTAAGTAACTGGTGCGACGAGTTGTCGTTACCGGCATCGGCCTGATCTGCGCAGTCGGCAACAACACCGAGGAAGCCTGGAAGAACCTGCTGGCGGGCAAAAGCGGCGTGGGCCGGATCACGCAGTTTGATACCTCGAAACACGCCTGCCAGATCGCAGCTGAGGTCAGGAATTTCGATCCGCTTAACTTCATCGAAAAAAAAGAAGTAAAGAAGATGGGCCGCTTCATCCACCTGGCGCTGGCCGCGGCGGAAGAGGCAGTGCAAATGTCGGGCCTGAAGGTCACGCCTGAAAATGAAGAGATGGTGGGCGTACACATCGGCTCCGGCATCGGCGGGTTCGACATCATTGAGCGTGAGCACACTGCCCTCATGGAAGGCGGCCCACGCAAGATTTCTCCTTTTTTTATTCCTGCTGCCATAGTGAATCTTGCGGCCGGGCACGTTTCCATGCGTTTTGGGGCAAAGGGGCCAAACGAAGCTACGGCTACGGCCTGCACCACCAGCGCGCATTCGATTGGCGATTCTTTCCGCATCATTCAGCACGGCGACGCCGATGTGATGATTGCCGGCGGCTCGGAAGCGGCAATCACCCCGATGGGCGTCGGCGGATTTGCCGCCATGCGTGCTCTATCAACGCGCAACGATGAACCGGAAAAAGCCAGCCGCCCCTGGGACCGCGACCGCGACGGCTTCGTGATCGGCGAAGGTTCCGGAATTCTTATCCTCGAAGAACTGGAGCATGCGCGCGCGCGCGGCGCCAAGCCGATTGCGGAAATTGTTGGCTACGGTATGTCCGGAGACGCTTACCACATCACGCAGCCTGCGCCCGAGCATGAAGGCGGTTTTCGCGTGATGCGGAATGCCGTTCGCGATGCCAAGATCAATCCCGCCGATATCGGCTACGTGAACGCGCATGGTACTTCAACTCCCATCGGCGACACGCTCGAGGCGCACGCCATCCGCAATTTCTTTGGCGACCGGAAAATTGCTGTCAGTTCGACCAAATCCATGACCGGGCATTTGCTGGGTGGCGCGGGTGGACTTGAAGCCGGCGTCACTGTGCTTGCCCTGCGCGATCAAATTCTGCCACCAACGATCAATCTCGAAAATCAGGACCCCGGCACCGGCGACATGGATTTCGTCCCCAACCACTCTCGCCAGGCCACGCTCGAATACGCGATGTCGAACTCATTCGGCTTCGGCGGGACCAACGGAGCGCTGTTGTTTAAGAAGTGGAATTAGTAACCAGCCCATCCCGGATGCGCCTACTTGCGCCAATGTCGCGGACGCATAATGCTTGCACTGTTCAGCAATAGCCGGATCAACTCGCCTTGTCGCTTTACGTCGGTTTTCCAGAAAACACTCTTCAGCTGTGACTTGGCCGTATTGTGGGTAACACTGCAAGTCTCTGACGCTTGTTTCAGGGATTGCCCTTCCAGCAGGACCATCGCTAGTCGCGCCTCAGCTGGTGTTAAACCATAACACCGCTGAAGCATGTCGAATGGGACTTCGACGCGCTGGTCGGGATCTGAGATGAAGAGCACTGCCGCAGGCTGCTGCGATGCAATCGGATTGAATTCGCGCAATGGTGCTACGGTTACGGAAATCGGACGGCCTTTCGTTCGTGAGATTAGGATGGTCCCACCCGCGCTGAACCCTGTTCCGTTTCCGGTTCGCGTCGCTCCAGCAACCATCGTTCGCAAGGCTGCCGACTCCGCATAAACGTTCGCGCTTAGCTTTCCTCGGGACAGCAAGAGTCCATCTTTTCTTTTCACCATCTCCTCCGCTGGTTTGTTCATCAGGCGAACTTCGCCCTTACCTCCAAGGAAGATCACGCCGGTCACCATCATGTCTAGCGCTGCCTCAACTCCTTCGCTGTGCGCTCTCAGTTCGGAGAATTGAAAATGCAACTTGAGAGCGCGTTGAATGTGCGGAATAAGAAATCGAACAATTTCCACGTGAAGTTCATCGAACGGAGTCGAGGCCGCGTCCCGATAAAGACTGACTGAAGCCCAGCGAGAATTGCCCGTGTCCACCACACCGAACATGCCATGCTCTATGTCGAACGGCACCATAAAGTCGCTGTAGATTTCGGCCTTTGACAGCTCTCCCAGCGAAATAAGGGCTTCAGATTTACATACGTATCCAGCCGGTTTCAACACGGCTCGTTGAGCCCAGATGTCGAGCGCGTTGTAGTGCTTCTGATAGAGGGGGCCGAGTTCGGGATCGACTTCCCAGGACCGGGAAATCGAAAACATGAGGTGTTCGACATCCAACATCAAGAGGATAGCGGAAGTGGCTCGGGTGCTCTCAGCGAGTTGTTGGAGAAATAGATCCCAGCGCCTGTGATCGCCAACAGCTTCGTAAACACTGCCTATCAGTTTTGTGAACGTCTGCCTGTCGGGCAACATGGGTAGGCTCCCTCTACGCTCAAATGAGCGTCCTCCGAGCTCAACGTCGGCAAGAGTATGAGGATTTGCCCTCTAGCGATTCCAGGAGTCGTGGGGAGTCCACTCGAAGAAAAGCGCCGAACGCGAAACGGAGATGCCCCCGATAGTGGCGCGATTATCTCCCGCGAAAACAGTCACGTCAACGAATAAAGCGTGTGCGTCACCCGATTGGGGGATGACAGGCCCGAGTTGGGAGGATAGCTTGGGTCCGAGAAACAACCAGACGGAGAGTCCAGTAATTTTCCCTCAGATGTCGCGTTTATAGATGAAGCCGGATTTTCACATTAATCCGAGATCGTAGTTGCCCAGTTCTCGAAAGGAGGTTTCGAATGCGTTCTCGAACTCTGTGGTTGCATGTACTTGAAACGTTACATGTAGTTATCTGCACACTGTTTCTGAGTCTGATCGTCAGCGCGCAAGCGCGTATCATTACATTCAACGCTCCCGACGCGGACACCAAGCCTGGGGATAACAATGGGACATACTCCAGCGGGCTTAATGCCCGGGGAGCAATTACAGGATCCTACCAAGACGCGAACAGTGTATTCCACGGGTTCTTGCGCAGCCCTGCGGGTAAGTTCACGACATTCGAGGTCCCTGCTGCGGACACGAGTCCCTATAACGGAACCAGCCCATCGGCTATCAACGACTTGGGGGCGATCACGGGAAGCTACTATGACGCGAACGGTTTCAGCCACGGGTTTCTGCGGACTCCAGATGGGAAGTTTACGACCTTCGACGTTCCGGGCGCGGGCGGATACGGCTCGATTCCGCTAGCGATGAATCTCGAAGGAGCGGTTGTAGGGTTCTACACGGATTCGAACTACTCGTTCCACGCCTTCCTGCGCAGTCCAGGCGGCAAATTTACAACGTGGATTGGTCCTGACGCGTGCACAGGCAACGGTTCGGAAGGGTGTTTCGGGTCCGGAGCTTCCAATATCAATGCGTTCGGAACAATCACAGGAGGCTACGAAGACAACAGCGGTAACTTTGTTCACCACAGCTACGTGCGCAATGCCGAGGGCAAGTTGAAACCGTTCGACGTTCCCAGCGCGGGCACCGGCAGCTACCAAGGCACAGGTTGTCCTGGTTGTTTGTTAGGCCTGAATCAGTGGGGAGCTATCGCCGGGATCTACAGTGACGCGAACAGTGTGAATCATGGCTTCGTACGGAGTCCTGACGGCAAGTTTACGAGCTTCGACGCTCCTGACGCGGGCACTGACAGCTACGAAGGCACCGGTTGTTTCTCCGATTGTAATGTGAGTATCAACGACTGGGGGGCGGTCACAGGCGTCTACATTGACACGAACTTCGTGTACCACGGCTATCTGCGCAGTCCCAAGGGCAATATTGTTACGGTGGATCCTGTCGGATCAACCTTTACTTTTCCCGTCGGCATCAACGACTTGGGTTGGACTACGGGCTACTATATCGACGCCAACGGGGTGTACCACGGCTTCCTGCGAATTCCGTGAGAGGAGTGATGAATCACCTTATTCCGACTAGGCTCACTGCATGGATTGCCAGACTGGTGCTCCTTTTAAGTTTGGGTGCCAGTCTGGCCACTGCGCAAACCAACTCAGGCAATTACACGCTACTTCTAGGTTCCGGTTTCCTTTGCGATCCGGAGGACGCTTCCACTTGCCCCACGACGACAAAGGCCACTGAAGGGGACACCTACGAAGTGAGCGGCGCAGGAATGTTTGACGCACAAGACAGATCGGTCAAGGCCGCCGGAACTTTCAGCCACAAGTCGGCCAACGGAAATGTGGTCGAGACAGGCGTTTGGATCGCAAGCGAATTGGTTAGCTTCGTCTCTTATGGGGTCGCACCGAGCGCACTGCTGCATGAGAAAAAGAGATTGAATCCCGTGCAGTTGGTTCCCATGCGCTTAAAGATGCTTTCAGGTCCAATGCCGACGGGCGGACTTGCCGTATTCCGAGTCCGCCTGCTCACCCTTTCAGGAGCTGCAAAAACGGGAGTGCTGCAAGTGAACTGTGCCCTCGGGGATGTTCCCCGAGAACGTTCTGTAGAGGGCATTCGCCTGAGTTTAGAAGGTGACAGAAACGAATTCTCTGAAGAAGTGGGCGGGCGCGTAATGTTCCTCTCGATGCGGCCCGGAACCAGTTCAAACGCCAAAGCGCCCGAGAATAGGGGACAGTCCGGCTCTGCCCAAAAAACAGACAATTGAGATCGGCCGCCCACGATCAAGTGTCACCCAGTTTGGACGAGTTTGGCATCTCCGAGAGCGCTGCTGAAGCAATCAACGCCACAAATGGCTTGATGAGCGGACCGTACGTGCCCGTGCCTCCAACTTCAACTATGCCTATGAGCTAAGGGTCGGCGAGCAACTTCGGTCTGGAGAGACGGGCGTTTCGCCCGTCTGTTTCTGCAAAGCGCCTCTGCGGAAGCCGTCTGTTACCCTGTTGCGGATGAAGCCACGCGCAGCCAAACTGCTCCTGATTATCCTGGCTACAGTGGTTGCGATTGGATGCGGCAGTCCCGGCGTGCCATTGCCGCCTTCACTCGAACTGGCGCGGCCAGTAACCGATCTGCGTGCCGCGCGCAAGGGCAACACGGTCACCCTCACTTGGTCGCCCCCAACGCACACTACGGAACAGCGCAATATTAACCGCGCACAGACCGTAGAAATCTGCCGCGCGTTCGCAGCTATGAAGCAGTGCGGCGTGCCGGTTGCAAAAATTCCTTTCCCTAAACCTGCGCCGAAGCAGACTCAGCGCTCACAGCAGGAAACTTACACCGACGAATTGCCGCCAAACCTTCCTACGGGCCAGGCGATTGCGAATATTTATTATGCTGTCAGCGTAGTCAATTCTTATCGGCGCAGCGCCGGCCTCTCAAATCAGGCCCAGGTTCCTGCGGTTCCCACGCTGTCTCCTCCGGAAAACTTTCAAGCGCAATTGACGCCGGATGGCGTGAAGCTAAGCTGGAATCCGATTCCGCCACCGAACATTCCCAGCTTACGATTCGTTTATCGCATCTACCGCCGCCAGGCCGGAACGCAATCTGACGCTGTTGCCGGCGAAGTGCCGGTTGCAGGCGACTCGTCCCTGAGCTTTGTAGATCACGGTTTCGAATGGGGAAAGACCTACGATTATCGCGCCACGGTGGTGACGAAAATCGGAGAAGCGGACGGCGGTGAGCAGCAGGTTGAAGGCGACGACACTCCGGTGGTCCGCATTGTGGCGCATGACGTGTTTCCCCCAGCCACGCCGACCGGCTTACAGGCCGTTTTCTCCGGGCCGGGGCAAAAACCATTCATCGATCTGGTATGGACGCCGGACAGCGAGCCTGATCTAGCGGGCTACAACGTTTACCGTCATCAGGCGGGTGCGCAACCGGAAAAAATCAATAAAGATGTGGTGAGTTCGCCGACCTATCGCGATACTGAGGTGAGCGCGGGCCGCGAGTACACATACTCCGTCTCAGCGGTGGATGTTCGTGGAAATGAAAGCTCGCGCTCGGAAGAGGCGAGCGAGAGCGTGCCTTAATGAGGTTAGAACAACCAGGAGATCACCAAACCCGCGCTGGCCAGAAATACTACCGCCGTCGTAAGCCAGCCCAGCACATTCATTGCTCGTGTATTGACCCAGTGGCCCATAATCTTGCGATTGTTGGTCATCCGCATCAAAGCCAACATCAAGAACGGCGTGGACAGTCCTTGCACGATTCCAGCCCACACCAGCGCCTTGATGGGGTTCAGTCCGAGGAAATTCATACCCATTGCAACCGCGGTAACCACAACAATGCTGACGTAAAATGCTTTTGCTTTCCGCGCAGGCGTGTGTAAGCCGTGCCTCCAGCCAAACGTCTGGCACAGGTCATAGGCGGCTCCAGCAGTCATTACAGGAACTGCAAGAAAGCCGACTCCGACTACTCCGATGGCAAACAGCAGTTCCGCGAATTTTCCCGCGAGGGGCCGCAACGCCTGGGCTGCGTCAGATGCGGTATTGATGTCCATTTTGCCGGCATTGAATAGAGTGGCTCCTGTGGAAAGGATGATGAAGTACATTACCAGCGTAGCGAAGAACATGCCAAAGCCGACGTCGTGGGCGGAGTGATTGAGCTCTTCTTTTGTCGTACCCATGCGATCGACCAGGCGTCTTCGGCCCATCGAGATATCCTCTTCCACCTCCTGATTCGACTGCCAGGTGTAAAGGTAGGCGGAGAGCGAGCTGCCGATGATTGCGACCAGAATCTCGAGGAACCCGCGATTGAACCGGATAGTGGGAATGAACGTTCCTTTCAATGTAGATATCGGGTCCGGATGCGCCAGCAGCGCCGAGCCCAGGTATGCCAGCAGCACCAGCGAGAGGCCGCGAAAAATATTTCTGATCAGCGGATACGATCCCCACAGTTGAAACCCGAGCACGGTACACGTGATGAGGATCACGATCAACACCTTCGGAATCGACGCCACGAGCCCGAGGGCAGCAGCCATGCCGCCGATATCGGCTCCAGCCTCAATGGTGTTTCCGATCAGCACAGTGATCAGCAGCAGAAAAAGAAGCCAGCGCGGGTAATGGCGGCGAATGATTGCAAAGAGTCCCTGTCCGGTGACCTGCCCAAGCTTCGAGGAAAGGTAAACTACCGCGAACATCATGGGAAAGGCGACGGGAGCCAACCATAGCAGCATGGGGCCAAACTTCGCTCCGGCGGTGGCGTAGGTTCCGATGGCGGAGGGATCGTCGTCGGCCGCGCCGGTAATCAATCCCAGGCCGATGGAACGAAAAACCCCGGACGGCACCGGCTTCGGAGTGTGCGCCTGACGTTCATGCAGTTCCGGGTCGTGCTTGCGCCTGTCATCTGTAACAGGTGCACGGCTCAGATCGTCATGCGGAAGCAAGGGTCCAATGGCCACGGTCAGGTCTGTTCCATTAAAGTGGAGTGGGGAATAGCACGCGGTGCCGGTCGCCTGGCACGAACACCGATAGGCGCAGAAAAATCCCCGAGTTCGCCAAAATCAATAGCTGAGATGCACAACTTTGCAACAGGTTTGTTCAGCAGCTCTGGTCAGGGGTCTTGATTGCGTTTTGGAAATGTAGTCCAGCGTAGCCGGCTGCTGACGATCTTGTTTTGCGGATTACATTGAATGAAATATTGCCGCTTCCTTTACGACGGAAAACCTGAATTTGGCCTGGTCGAAGCATCTTCGGGCCGCGACGAGATCACGCGAATTTTCGTCTCGGCCCCCGAACACGGCGGTCTCGACGCGCGGTCGAGAAAAATTTCAGCCGTCTCACTCGCCGATGCGTTACTGCTCGTCCCCGTCCAGCCTTCGAAAATTGTTTGTATCGGACGCAACTATCGCGAGCACGCGGCTGAACTTGGCAACGAAGTGCCGACCGATCCGCTGATTTTCCTGAAGCCGCCTTCGTCATTGCTCGATCCCGGCGGAAAGATTATGCTGCCGCCGATGTCGAATCGCGTCGATTACGAAGGCGAGCTCGGAGTGGTAATCGGCAAAGTGTGCCGCAATCTGAGACCAGACGAGGACGTCCGGCCCTACATTCTTGGCTATACCTGCGTGAATGACGTGACCGCGCGCGACCTGCAGAAGAAGGATGTGCAGTTCACCCGCGCCAAGGGATTTGACACGTTCTGCCCGGTCGGGCCTATCGTGACCGACGAGGTCGATCCATGGGCAGGCGTTTCGGTGCAGACCCGCGTGAACGGTGAAATGAAGCAGGACGGTAATACTCGTGATTTCATATTCGCGCTCGATGCCGTCATCCGTTTCATCTCGCAGGTAATGACGTTGCTGCCCCGCGATCTCATCGCGACCGGAACTCCATCCGGTGTGGGGCGGTTGCAAGCAGGCGAGGTGGTAGAAGTGACAGTGGCTGGAGTGGGTACGTTGCGAAACACGGTTTCCGCGTGAGGCGTGTCTACGCCATTGTGCGCGCCAAAGACGACTATAATTCTCCCACGCATGCCTCTGGGTTTCGGCACTCAACTTGGCCCCTATGAAATTCACTCACCTCTCGGTTCCGGGGGAATGGGTGAGGTGTATCGTGTGCGCGACACCCGACTCGGACGTGACGTCGCACTAAAAATTCTTCCTGATTCCTTTGCCCGCGAGAGCGATCGCCTGCAGCGGTTCGAAACGGAAGCTCGCGCGGTGGCTGCGCTCAACCACCCCAACATTCTGGCGATCTTCGATATTGGCCAGCACAACGGATCGCCGTTCCTGGTTTCCGAGTTACTCGAAGGTGAGACCTTGCGCGAGGTGCTTGAGGGCGGCCCGCTGCCGCAGCGAAAAGCCCTTGAGTACGGTGTTCAGATTGCCCAGGGACTGGCGTCGGCACACGAGAAGGGCATCGTTCATCGCGACGTAAAGCCGGAGAACATTTTCGTCAGCCGCGACGGTCGGATAAAAATCCTGGATTTTGGCTTGGCCAAGCAGGCGCAGGAGCGCGGCAAAGACGGAGCCACGGTAACCAGTTCTCATACCGCTGCCGGTATGGTTTTGGGAACTGCCGGCTACATGTCGCCCGAGCAGGTGCGCGGCGAGCCTGCCGATGCGCGCAGCGATATTTTTGCATTCGGCGCCGTTCTATATGAAATGCTCTGCGGTAACCGCGCTTTTCACCGCGACACCGCCGCCGAGACTATGACCGCGATCCTGCGGGACGACCCGCCTGAAATTTCGGTCACCGGCCATCAGATTTCCCCGGCGCTCGAGCGCATTGTGCGCCGCTGCCTGGAAAAAGATGCCGAGCAGCGCTTCCAGTCCGCGAAAGATCTTTCTTTCGCCCTGAGCGCGCTCTCCGGATCGGATTCCAGCGTAGCCTCGCGCGTTACGCCTGCGCCTTTGAAGTTTCGGCCGTGGGTGTGGGCCATTGCTGCAGCGGCCGGTTTGCTCGCCGCGACCTCCACTTGGCTGATGATGCGCCCTTCAGCCGCTACCGGCACCCTGCAATTCGCGATTCCGGTCTCCGGCGAGGTCAGTCACATGGCCCTGTCCGCTGACGGAACCATGCTGGCTTTCGTTTCACCGGATGAGACCTCCGGCATACCCATGATTTTTGTCCAGCGCGTGGGCTCGCCTGATGCGCGCGCTTTGCCGGGAACTGGGGGCGCGTCGTACCCGTTCTGGTCGCCCGACAATGCGTATGTCGGATTTTTCGCGAACGGCAAACTGCAAAAAATCGCTATCGCAGGTGGCCCGGCACAGGTTCTGACGAAAGTCTGGGCGGCCCGCGGCGGAAGTTGGGGGCGGCGCAACGTCATCATCTATTCGCCTGACTCCGGTAGTTTCATCTGGCGAATCAACGCGGATGGCTCCGGCGCAGCTCCCATTTCAGATCACATCTTCGCCACCACCGATCAATCGCACCGCTGGCCTCTTTTCCTGCCGGACGGCAACCACTTTTTGTTCTGGGCGGGAAATTTCAAGGGCGCAAAAGAGGACGGTGCCAGCAGCATTGTTGCCAGCTCTCTTGATGGAAAAGAAAGAAAGTTATTAATGGAGGCGCACTCCAGTTTCGCCGTGGGCGCGGGACGGCTGTTTTATGCGGACGATGACAGGCACCTTGTATCGGTGGCGTTTGATGAAGGGAAAGCCATTATTTCCGGAAACACGAGGGTAATTGCGAACTCTGTCTCGGTCCAGCCTTCCACCTACTGGTCGTCATTGACTGCGGCGGAAAATGGCACTGTAATCTACAACGTCAGCGCCGGAGCTGCATTGTCGGTCCTCACCTGGATGGACCGCAGCGGAAAGATCCTGGCGGAGATTGGCGGGCCGGCGGTCCAATGCAACCCGACGTTATCTCCCGATGGCACCCGGGTCGCCGTGGACATTAGTGATCCCAAAGCTAACAACGTAGATATTTGGCTGGAAGGAGTGGGGGTTGCGGCCAACTCCCGGTTTACCTTCGATCCCGCCGAGGAAGTTGTAGGAGTGTGGTCCCGCGACGGTAAGGCCCTGGCTTACCGCTCCGCCGGAGGCACCGTTGCGGGTGGCGGGGTGATGCTGAAATCTGCGAATGGACTGGAGGGCGAGCGGCAAATTACCAAGATTCCGGATGCGGATGATTTAATCCCAAACTCCTGGACTCCGGACGATCAGCAAATCCTGATCACGCATCAGACCCCGACGTCGGGCTATTACCTGGAGCTGGTTTCTACGTCCGGGAAAACCCCCGTGCCATTTGTAAAAGGCTCCGGCAGCGTGACCAATGGCATGATCTCGCCCGACGGCAAGTGGGTAGCTTACGAGTCGGATGAGTCCGGAAGCTGGGAGATTTATGTGACCACGTTCCCAGGAGCGGCCGGCAAGTGGCAGGTGTCCCGCGGTGGTGGAAACGAACCGCGCTGGCGCAGCGATGGCAAGGAAATCTTCTACCTGGGCCCGGCCGGTATGCTCACGGCTGTCCCGGTGAGTACGCTGGGCACGTTTGCCTCAGGCAGCCCGGTCCCACTATTTCAGTTTCACGGACGCGCTGCCATTTCTTCCACGGATGTTTTCAGCTACGACGTGAGCAAAGATGGCAAGCGCTTTCTGGTAAATCGGTACGTGAAGCCGGCCCGCATCGAGCCACTGACAATCCTGTTGCCGGCGACTGGCGATTCCGTTAGTCCCTAGCGCTTGATTCTTACCTGAACGGCGGTCCCGTCTGGCAGGCTCCCATCCAATAGTTCGATTTTGCCGTCGCGAACAACGCCATTGAATTCCTGCTGAGTTCGTGGAGGCGCGGGCGCCCCCGCCCGTTCAGATGCCAAACTTCTTCCCGACCCCTTGTCCATTGCCTGATTTGCCAGTTCATCGGCTTCGCGGTTTCCGCCGCGCAGCGTGTGTTCGATATTGAACCACTCGAGCTGACGGATCAGCTGCGACGCGCGTCCGTGCAAGTCGCGCAGCGTGGCATCTTTCACCTTATAAATGCCCTTGATCTGCCGAACCATCAGCTCGGAGTCGCTGATGACTTTCAGAGCTTTAGGCCCATGCTCGACCGCATACTCAAGCGCACCGATCAGTGCCTGATATTCAGCAAAATTGTTCGTTTGCTTTCCGAGATACTGACTGAGAGCCGCAACTTTGTTGCCTTTGTGGTCGTGAATGACAACGCCGTAGCCGGCTGGTCCGGGATTGCCGCGCGCGCCACCGTCAGTGTGGGCGATGAGATAGTTTGCTGGAGGCGTCATGAGCGAATCTGAAATCTGCAATCTGAAATCTGCAATGAGGCATCATCTTCCCGCGGCCAGCCTGGTCGCGAGCCGCGGCGGCAGACTGGCGGCAAAAATGCGCTCCTGCGCCGACCTCAAATCGTAAGGCACGCGATAAAAAGTGACCGCCTGCTTTTCGGTGTCGAATACTGCAAAGCCGGCGCGCCAGTCACCATCGCGAGGCTGCCCGATCGATCCGGGATTAATCATGTAGGTCGCGCCCGTTTCAAGCTGAAAATCCCAGGTTTCTTGCTTCGCGATGCTCGGATATTCGGGATGAACATTTTCGGCGATACCCGACCGCAGTGAAAATAATCCCTGAATATGAGTGTGGCCGAAAAAAACGACGCTTCCCTGCGATGTAGCCAAAGTCTCTAACGCATCCTCGATCCTGACCACATAGCGGTCTTCATCGTCGGGTGCGCCATGTACGAACTGAACACCGGGTAGCTCGGGAAGCACAGCAGGCCCTTGCGGCAGCGCGCGCAACCAGTCAAGATGATCGCTGTTGAGCTGATCGCGGTTCCAGAGCGCGGCCAGCCCGGCAATAGGATTAAAACTCTCGACCGTATCGATGCCCGTAACCACCTTATCGTGATTGCCGCGCACAAACGTTCCGCCGAGCTCCCGCACTCGCGTGGTGACCTCATTGGGGCTGGCGCTATAGCCGACGATATCGCCCAAGTTGACGATAAGGTCGGTCGATGGAGCCACGGCCAGGCACGCCTGTAACGCTTCCAGATTGCTGTGAATGTCACTCAGAAGAAGTATGCGCAATGATCACCGCGGCCCGCGAAGCGTTCGCGATCACGAAGCCGGAATGGGGATTATAAAGCAGGCGAAGGGCAAGCTATGTCGGCTGATTCACGACCGGACATCTTGCCCAATGTCCCGGGCTGACTTCCGCCAGCGGCGGCAGCGCACGAGCACACTCCGGAATGCGAAATCCGCAACGTGGCTCAAAAAGGCAGCCCGCCGGGATTGCGTACAATGGCGGCACCGTGCCTTCGATCGTTTGCAACGGACGATCGCGGTCAGTCGTTAACGTGGGAGCAGCAGCAAGCAGACCGCGAGTGTACGGATGCGCGGGCGAGCGAAAGATATCGTTACGCGAACCAATCTCGACCAGTGTTCCTGCGTACATGACCGCGATGTTATCGGCCACATTTGAGATCACGGCCAGGTCATGCGAGATGAAAAGCATGGTGAGGCCGAATTTTTCGCGCAAGCCAGCCAGCAAATCCAGAATCTGCGCTTGGATTGTCACGTCGAGTGCGGTCGTAGGCTCGTCGGCGATCAGCAACTCTGGCCGGTTCACGATAGCCATTGCAATCATCACGCGCTGCCGCATCCCACCTGACAGCTGGTGCGGATAATCGCGGGCGCGCCGTGCGGGATCGGTGATCGCAACATCGGCGAGCGCCTGCACCGCGCGGTCCCACGATTCTCTCCGCGAAAGATTCTGGTGGACGCGGACCGCTTCGGCGATCTGCTCACCGACGCGCATCACCGGATTGAGCGCGGTCATCGGCTCCTGGAAAATCATGGAGATGCGCGAGCCTCGCAAGGCCCGCATCTGCTCAGGATCGAGATTAAGAAGATTTCGCGCATCGCCGTTGTTGCCGAATTTGATTTCGCCGTCCAGTCTCGCCTGCGGAGGCAGCAGTCGCATAATTGCCAGCGAGGTCACGGACTTTCCCGAGCCCGATTCCCCGACCAGGCCCAATACCTCACCGTGCTGCAACGACAAACTCACATCGCGCACCGCACTGACCGCGCCTTGCGACGCGGGAAACTGAACGCTCAAGTTTCGGATTTCGAGCAGCACACGATCATGTTAGCAGCCATGGTCAGTGAATTGCGGTTCGGGTTGACCCGCGTCACCGATCTCTGTAGGTTGTGGAGTACCTGCTCGGTTCGTGGGAGGCAATTTGGTTTGGCGTTGGGTTGCGACGGTCTATTTCTGCGCGTGCGTTGCTTTCGCGACAGCTTGTTCGTCGGCTTCCGGCACGGCTTCCAATAATCAACAGGGATCAAATTTCCCACCCACCACCACGCCCCTGGTCCAGCTGAGCACTGACACCTTCACTAACGCATCCAGCCAGCACGCCACCGAGGTTGAGCCCGGCAGCTTCGCGTTTGGCAATACCATCATCGTCAGCTTTCAGGTCGGCCGCATTGCGGGCGGGGGCGGCGCCGACATCGGCTATGCCATTTCGAATGACGGCGGCGCGACCTGGCAAAGCGGGCTCCTGCCCGGCCTGACCACATTTCAAGGCGGGGGCACGAACTCGGCCGTCAGCGACACGAATCCTATTTACGACGCGGCTCACGGCGTGTGGATGATCTCATGTCTGACGATTGCTGCAGCCAGCACACAGGTTGTCGTCAGCCGCTCGAGCGACGGCGGCGCAAGTTGGGGCAATCCGGTGATCGTCGCCCAGAGCGCCGATCTCGATAAAGACTGGATCACCTGCGACGACACGCCGACCAGTCCGCACTACGGCAACTGCTACGTGGAGTGGGATGACAACGGGAATTCGAACTTGATGCTCATGAGCACGTCTTCTGACGGCGGCCTTACGTGGTCAGCGGGCGCAGCTATTGCGGGAGCGAACGGCCTTGGCGGCCAACCGCTGGTTCAGCCAAGTGGCAAAGTGATTGTGCCGTTTCTGGCCAACGCACCGGTCATTCAGTCCTTTTCGTCCACCGATGGCGGCGCGACCTGGGGCAACGTGGTGCAGGTTGCCGCCGTGAGCGATCACACAGTTACAGGCGGTTTGCGCAGTGACGCGCTGCCGTCCGGGCAGGAAGATGCGGCTGGAAATATTTATGTGGTCTGGCAGGACTGCCGTTTCCGCGCGAGCTGCGCGTCGAACGATCTGGTGATGAGCACGTCCGCCGACGGCACAACCTGGACGACCCCGGCACGCATCCCGATCGACCCGACCACGAGCACCGCCGATCATTTCATTCCCGGACTTGGGATCGACCCTGCCACCGCCGGCGGTACAGCCCACCTCGGACTGACGTACTACTACTATCCACAGGCGAACTGCTCAGCCGCCACCTGCGCTCTCTACGCCGGATTCATTTCCTCGCTCGATGGCGGCAGCACCTGGACCGCGCCCACTCCGTTGGCCGGCCCGATGTCTCTGAGCTGGCTGCCGAATACTTTCTCCGGGCGCATGGTCGCGGACTACATCGCGACTTCATTTGCAGGTGGTAACGCGTTCGGCTTCTTCGCCGTCGCCAAAGCGAATTCGGGAACGACCTTCAACGAAGCCATCTACACCACCCAGAGCGGCCTGGATGTCGCGGCGGCGCAGAGAAGAAATAGTTCGGCGGGAGATCGCGAGGTGGCGGTAGCTCACGCTGGGAAACAGGTTGTGAGAAGGATTCGCTAGGCGGGAACCAGTTTTCGTAGTTGAACGGGGCGGAAGGTCTTCAGGAATGCATCAGCGAGCGAGAGGCACATTGCCCTTTCTGGAACCGGAGCTGAAATTCGTTGGGGATATTCGTCATAGGTACGGCCCTCGAGCTTTCGGCCATTGAGAGCCTTTCGCGTGCCACCCCATTGCTTGAAGAAGAAAGCGACTCGGGCGGCTTTGCATTGTTCACGAATGGACAGCACCCATTCTTTTCTGATTGGCCGGGCACCCGGTCCGCTCTCACCGCCGACAATCACCCAACTGATTCCAGTGAGATCAATTTTCCCGAGGTCTTCGAGTAGCGGCTCGACTGAAAGAAAACGAACGGCGGCTGGGGTGTTGCGAAGGTGTTCAATTCGCGGCAGTCCATACTTGCGGTCTTCAACGCTAACGCCCCACCAGATGTGCTTCTGATGAGCGGCGATCCGCAATCGGCCTTGTAGAAGTTCTTTCAGTCTTTCAGATCGTTTCGTCAATACCTGATACGTGTGCCAGTTTGCTGTCGTCATTACGTGAGCGACGGCCTCGGCATATTCATCGGGGACGCCGGGCTGAAACAAGTCACTCATGGAATTCACGAATACCAGTTTCGGGGCGCGCCAGGTGAAAGGCTCTGTCAGCTTTTCCGGAACCAGGCGAAGATCGAATCCCTGCTCGTACGGATGCCCCTTTACGCCCCGGAACCGCTCAGCGAAGGTCTCGGCATAGCAATGCTTACAGCCGGGGCTGATCTTCGTACAGCCACGTACGGGGTTCCAGGTGGCGTCGGTCCATTCGATTTTGGAAATTAGTGCCAAGATCCGCCCCCCAGCAGCATCTGGCTACTGCTGTATTTCAGAACTTCGTCCCAGAATTTATAAGCGACTGGATCTCGCGAGAAAAGCGCTAATCGATATAGGGGCCAATTCTTGTCAGGAAAGATGATTTCCTTCATTTTGTAAATAGGCTGAGGTAAATATCGCAAACCTTCCATGCTGGTTGAAAACGCCTCTGCAAGAAAGCGAGGGAAGGAGACGCCTTGGCTCCCCACCTTTGCCCAGTCAGCGCGCCAGCGCGGAGCGTCAAGGAATTCGGCCACCTTTGTCGATTTCGGGTTTACGTAATGGGTCTGAGCCCTGTTTGCGTCCATGTAAAGCGCGAGCAGCACCAGAAAATCCATATACCTGCTCGAAAGGGCGGCGATTGTTCTGAACTTTATTCCTATATCGCACGGGTCTACAAAGCAGAGCGAAAGCACCTTGTTGTCTTTGGATCCAACTGGGACAGCCTTTAGAATTTCTGAGACTTGATCATTGCAATCCCCTGGGATGCAAACGATATCAGCAGTTGGAGCCAGTCTTCTGGCGCGAAGCTCTAATGCCCGGATGAGCTCGGGGTCCTCTTCGCAGAAGATATATCGATCAAATGCATCAGGAAGCGTCAATGCGCGAAGCGGCGATCCCATAATTATCTTCGGAGTGTCTCGAATTTTGCTGTGACCCGCACCTGCGTACAATTCGATGTAGATTCTTTTATCCCACTTCTTCTTCATTCCCGTTGAAAACTGCTTCGCGTAATACGAGACGAGATTATGTTTCGTTTCGGCCCATGGACCTACTTCCGGGCAGGGTAGCTCGTCTTGTAAAACGATTACAGTGTCTTCGGTTGACATGGAGTTATTCGTGTTTTATTCGCCTGCCCATTGTGACATATCATCTGCTGCGGAACAATGCTTTATAGGAATCACAGCGGTATATTCCCGTGCTTCTTAGGCGGGTTCTTGTCGCGCTTGGTGCCCAGCATTTCGAGGGCATCGATCAGCTTTTTGCGGGTGTCGCGCGGACGGATGACGGCGTCCACGAAGCCGCGCTCGGCGGCGACATAAGGATTGGCAAAGCGCTCGCGAAATTCTTCTATTTTTTCTGTGCGAAACTTCTCACGCCCGGCCGTGCCCTCAGCTTCGTTGCCTGGGCCGTTTGCCGCCCGTTCGAGCTCGCGCTTGTACACGATGTCCACGGCGCCTTCCGGTCCCATGACGGCAATCTCCGCCGTCGGCCACGCGTAATTCACGTCCGTGCGAATGTGCTTGGAGGCCATCACGCAGTATGCGCCACCGTACGCCTTGCGCGTAATTACCGTGAGCTTGGGAACGGTGGCCTCGGCGAATGCGAACAGCAGCTTCGCGCCATGACGAATGATTCCGCCGTATTCCTGCTGCGTGCCCGGTAGAAATCCGGGAACGTCTTCAAACGTAATCAGAGGAATGTTGAAGCAATCGCAGAAACGTACAAATCGCGCGCCTTTTACCGACGCATTGATGTCGAGCGTGCCAGCGAGCACCGCCGGCTGATTGGCGACAATCCCCACTGAGCGTCCATTCATCCGCGCGAATCCCACGACGATGTTCTTCGAGTAATGCTCATGGACCTCAAAGAAGTAGCCGTCGTCCACAATCGCGCGAATCACGTCTTTGATGTCGTACGGCTGGTTGGATTGTGCGGGAACGATGCTGTCGAGCGCGGCATTGGCCCGGTCAATCGGGTCGGTACACGGCTTCCGCGGCGGGTCGTCGAGATTATTCGACGGAAGAAAACTGAGCAACTCGCGCAGCAGCGACAAACACTCAGCATCGTCATGCGCCAGAAAATGCGCGACGCCGGAAGTTTCGTTGTGCGTAGCCGCGCCGCCGAGCTGTTCTTTCGAGACGTCCTCATGCATCACCGTCTTGATCACGTCCGGTCCGGTGATGAACATGTATGAGGTCTTATCGACCATGACGACAAAATCGGTGATCGCGGGCGAATAAACCGCGCCGCCCGCGCACGGCCCCATGATGGCCGAGAGCTGCGGAACCACGCCGCTGTAGAGCGTGTTGCGCAGAAAAATGTCGGCGTATCCCGCCAGCGATACCACGCCTTCCTGAATGCGCGCGCCGCCGGAATCGTTGAGCCCGATTACCGGCGCGCCCACGCGGGCAGCCATCTCCATGATCTTCACGATCTTGGCCGCATTGGTTTCCGAAAGCGTTCCTCCAAACACCGTGAAATCCTGCGCGAAGACGAAAACCAGCCGGCCTTCAATGCGGCCGTATCCAGTGATGAAGCCGTCGCCATAATATTTGCGCTCCGACAATCCAAAGTCGTTCGCGCGGTGCGTAACGAAGCGGTCGGTTTCTTCGAATGTGCCTTCGTCCAGAAGAAAGTCGATGCGCTCCCGCGCCGACATCTTGCCTTCTTTGTGCTGGCGTTCGCGGCGCTCGGGGCCGCCTCCTTCATCCGCCAACTGGTCGCGACGCTTTAATTCTTTCAGTTTCTGTTCGAGGTCCATGGCAGCCGATTATAAGGTCGTCACCGCCCCCCACTCGGTTTATACTTCCACAACTCCAGTCACCCTGCATCGCCTACGCTCCGGCTTCTGCGTAACCCTCATCGGGTCGGGGCCGCAGGCGGACGAACGGCGGCAGTCCGTACCGCATCGGGAGGAAGTTTGCCCGAAGGCGTGCCGTGCGGCCATTACCGTTCGCAAACGGATCGATTCGCACCCACTCCGAATGCGCCCAGGCACACAAATCAATCACCGCGGCCAGTTCATCCGCATCAAGTTCGAGCTAGCTGTAGCTGACCTTCCGCTCGCCCTTCACGATCCGGCCCACGGCATAATACTTTTCACCGGCGCGGTCGAGGACGCTCTCGGCTTTCTTGAATTTCTTTGCCGGAACGACCAGCAACATGCCGATGCCCATGTTGAAGGTGCGCATCATTTCGTCATGGGGAACGTTGCCGAGCTTCTGCATGTGGGTGAAGATGGGCAGCACCGGCCATTTGCCATATTCGATCACGGCCGCGACTCCGCGCGGCAGCACGCGCGGCAGGTTCTCGGTAATGCCTCCGCCGGTAATGTGTGCCATCGCGGAGACGCACTCCGCCGCCAGCAGCTTTTTGATAATCGCCCAATAGCTGCGGTGGGTGTGCATCAGTTCGTTGCCGACTTTGCCCTTAATTTCGTTCACGTAAGTTTCCGGCTCGTACTTGGCAACCTCAAATAGCAGCTTGCGCGCGAGCGAATATCCGTTAGTGTGCAGGCCGGTGGAAGGCAGGCCGAGAATAATATCTCCGGGCTCGACCGTCTTTCCGGTGACGATCTTTTCGCGCTCCACTACGCCCACTATGAATCCGGCAAGGTCGTACTCGCCATCGGGATAAAAGCCGGGCATCTCAGCAGTTTCCCCGCCGATCAGCGCGCAGCCGTTGTGCTTGCAGGCGTCGGCCAGGCCTTCGATGACCTTTTCGGCGATGTGCTGCTCCAGTTTGCCGACCGCGAGGTAATCCATAAAGAAGAGCGGCGCGGCGCCCTGCACGGCAATGTCGTTGACGCAGTGATTCACCAGGTCAGCGCCGACGGTGTGGTGCATGTTCATCTCGAAGGCGAGCTTCAGTTTGGTGCCGACGCCATCCACGCTGGAGACCAGGATGGGATCGACATACTTGGTCTTGTCCACCGCGAACAGCCCACCAAATCCGCCAATCTCGCTGAGCACGCCTTTAGTGAAGGTCTTGTGCGCGAGGTACTTTATGCGCTGCTTGGTGCGGTTGGCCTGGTCAATATTGACCCCGGCGTCAGCGTATGTGATGGATTTGGGAGAATTTTGGGCCACGGTATCCGATTATCAACGTGCGGGGCGCTTCAGGCCTTCCTTCGTGTACCTTCGCGTTCTTCGGGATGTGCCTCTAGCCACCCAAGACGTTGAAGCACGTACAGGAAAGGGAAGCGGACAAGAGCGGCTAATTTTAGCACGCTAGAGGGTGAGGAAAGAGGTGACGATTTTGTGATCGACGCTCGTCGAATTCTCAAATGCTTTTAACCGCAAAGAACGCAGAGATCGCGAAGCGAAGCAGACACAGTTCGACTCCAGCATGGGGATAAATGTTGAGCACGATTCCCTTCGCGTACTTTGCGTCCTTTGCGGTTAAAGGCTTTTTGGGTCACTTGCTGATGTGGCGGCGAAAGTCGAAATTACCCCAGAAGCCTTGCTTTGAGTTTCCGGTGACCGACTGATCGAAGCTGGAGTCTCCTCGGAGCTCAATTCTTAAAGCTCCTTCGCGTACTTTGCGTCCTTTGCGGTTAAAGGCTTTTTGGGTCACTTGCGGATGTGCGGCGAATTCGAAATTACCCCAGAAACCGCGCTTTTTGAGTTTCCGGTGACCGACTGATCGAAGCTGGAGTCTCCTCGGAGCTCAATTCTTAAAGCTCCTTCGCGTACTTTGCGTCCTTTGCGGTTAAAGGCTTTTCCGATCGCCTGCGTGCTTCGAATTCGAAATTACCCCAGAAACCGCGCTTTTGAGTTTCCGGTGACCGACTGATCGAAGCTGGAGTCTCCTCGGAGCTCAATTCTTAAAGCTCCTTCGCGTACTTTGCGTCCTTTGCGGTTAAAGGCTTTTCCGATCATGTGCGGTCGATGAACTCGAAATTACCCAGAAACCGCGCTTCGAGTTCTTTTTTGGGAACATTTTCACATATATTTTGCGATTCGCCTTTTATTCGCTTTGCATTAGCGATATACTCCACCCAGTTTCAAACCATTGGCGGGCCGAGAGCGCCCGCCCCACACAGAGAGGCATTCATGGCGGACGAGCGGGCACGGGCAATCGATCTGGCATTCGCACAAATCGAAAAGCAGTTCGGCAAAGGCTCCATCATGCGGTTGGGGTCGAAGGAAGCGATTGTCCCGATCTCGGTCATCCCGACCGGCGCGATCTCGTTTGACGCTGCCCTCGGCGTCGGCGGCTTTCCCCGCGGCCGCGTGGTAGAAGTGTTCGGACCTGAGTCTTCGGGCAAAACCACCATCACGCTGCAGGTGATTGCCGAGGCCCAGAAGACGGGCGGCATGGCGGCTTTCGTGGACGCCGAGCACGCGCTCGATCCCGCATATGCCAAGAAGCTCGGCGTGGATGTGGACAATTTGCTCGTTTCGCAGCCGGATTACGGCGAGCAGGCACTCGAAATCACCGAGGCCCTGGTGCGATCGAATGCCATTGACGTGCTGGTCGTGGACTCGGTGGCGGCGCTGGTGCCCAAAGCTGAACTCGACGGCGAAATGGGCGACAGTCACATGGGCTTGCAGGCGCGGTTGATGTCGCAGGCATTGCGCAAACTAACCGGCACGGTTTCGAAGTCGCGCACCTGTTTGATTTTTATCAATCAGATTCGCGAAAAAATCGGCGTCATGTTCGGGAACCCTGAAACCACCACCGGCGGCCGTGCACTGAAGTTTTATGCCTCTGTCCGCGTGGACATTCGCCGAATCGCCGCAATCAAGGAAGGCGACTTGGTCGTTGGATCGCGCACCAGAGTCAAAGTCGTGAAGAACAAGGTTGCCGCACCCTTCCGCGAATCCGAGTTCGACATTATGTATGGGGAGGGAATTTCGCGCGAGGGCGACCTTCTCGACCTCTCGGCAACCCATAATATTGTGGAGAAATCGGGCGCCTGGTACAGCTACAAAGGCGAACGCATTGGCCAAGGCCGCGAGAACGCCCGTCAATTCTTAAAAGACAACAAGGACATAACCGCCCGAATTGAAGCGGAAGTCCGCAAGGCCCTGGGCTTGCCTGGCCCTGCTCTTCCTGTCGCCCCGGCACAAAGCGCTGCCGCCCAAGGAGCGAGCCAGGGCTCCAGAGTCACAACCATGCCGACGGGCACGGAAGGAAAGTCGGGAGCGCGGCGATAATTATCCCTTCACGGTAGTTACTCGGGCCGCGTGGCGCCTTTCTGCAATTCGAGAGCTGCTCACCAGAGAAGCACTATATTTAGGTCGTTTATGTCCTCTAGCCTGAACCCAAGCGCCTTTTTGAACTGACAACCCCGCCCCGTTCTGCTGCAATTCCGGCGATTCCCTTGCACAACTGCTTTACAATATTTAGACGGGGTACCTTGCCTTGACCCTCGCTTCCGCAGGTGCGAGACCGAAGCCGGCGTTGGATGAGAGTTCCTTTCAACAGTTGCTCGCCGCAGCCTACGTGGTGCAGCAGCACAATGACGGCGCGCGCGCGAAGGATCCCGCGCAGGCGACGTCGGGCGTGCTCTCGGAAATTGCCGAAATTCAATCTCTGGTGCGGGCCGGCGGCCTTGGTCTAGCCACTGCCGCGCGACTTACGACTGACCGGCTGCAGAAAATCACTCGCGCTGATGGGGTCGCTGTTGCCCTGATGGTGGGCGGATCGTTAGAGTGCGTCGCCGAAACTGGAAGAGCCGGGAGTTCGGCTGATAGTTGCTTCAATTTCCACTCGATGGTCCCAACTGAGGGCCTGAAAGCAGGCGAGTTTTTTGAGAGCAGTGATGCCGCCAAAGACATCCGGCTCGATCAGCCTCGCTGCTGCGAAGCTGGCATCGGGTCGCTCATTGCCGCGCCGATTCACCGCTTCGATGAGTTTGACGGGCTGATTGAAGTGCGCTGGACCAGGGCCAACGCCTTCCAGGAGAGCGACACTCGCGCTACGCGCCTTATGGCGGGGTTGATCAGCGGCCTTCGGGAACGGAATGCACGGGCAGAAGAGCGAAGAAGATCGCAGTTGACTGCGTCAGACATCCAGGCCGTTTCCGCGAAAGCCGACGATTCGAGAGCCGGCCAGAAAGCTGATCCCGTCTCGGCCGCAGCATCTGAGCCGTCGGAATCCGAGTTGCGGATTTTTCCGGTCGAAACTGTGAATTCGATTTCGCCTACAGCCGAACCTGCGCAAGTGGAAGCCATCGCTTTGCCGGCAGAGTGTCGTGTCTGCGGACGTCGGTTCGGCCCAGACGAAGCATTTTGCGGCCAGTGCAGCATGCCTCGCGTGGCCGGAGCCCCTTCGGAAGAGCTGCAGAGCAAATGGGCTTCGCTCTGGTACATGCAGCAGGCGCAAGTAACCCAACAGCAGACGCTAGAAACTCAGCAAAAAGACCCGCTGCTGCTCACAAAGCCGCAACTAGACACTTTTCCCTCCGTGCCGAAAAATGGTCAACCGCGCGCCATCTCTCAGGAACCGGCTCCACGGATTTCAGCTGACCCAGCGGTGCGCATATGGCATGTACCTGAGGCTGACACACGGCGCTATGCTGCGGCCGCGCCGGCGCAACCCCATCCGTTCGGAGATCAGCTGTCAGAGGAGCGTTCATTCTTTATCGATCCTGACGCCAGTTTTTCCGACACGCGCTCCACGCATACAGGCAACACCTTAACGCACGCGGTCCCGGTAGCCCACGCGTCCGAAGACAGCGCTACTCCGGATCTTTTGCAGAGTACATGGCAGTCCGTGTGGGCCCGAATGCACCGCCGGCATGCCACCTGGGCGCTGAGTGCCGTAGGATTGTTGCTGGTTTTTCTGATGCTGGCAGTATGGCCATCGTCAACTAATTCGCGGCTGACATGGTTTCAATCTGTGTTGGTGGAACTTGGCCTGGCAGAAGTTCCCGCGCATGCGCCCGTGCTTTCCGGCAATCCTGATGTGCGGGTATGGGTGGACGTGCATACTGCGCTCTACTACTGCCCGGGCTCAGATCTCTACGGGAAAACTCCCGGAGGCCATTTCGCGAGCCAGCACGATGCACAGGTGGATGAGTTCGAGCCGGCGTCGCGCATCGCTTGTCCCTAAAAACGAAAGGCCGAAATCGCAGCTTCACAAAAGTGCAACTGCGTTCCGGCCCGTCAAAGTATCTCGTGTTTCTGTTATTAATGCGCGTGAATGGCGACAAGGCTCTCGTGACGGCGCGCCTCATACCAGAGTGCCAGCTCTACGCGGTTCCAGAGCCCCAGTTTGTCGTAGATGGTGCGGAGATAGTTTTTGATGACGTGTTCAGTGGTTCCGATTTCGTCTGCAACTTCTCTGTTTTTAAGTCCCTGGGCAACGAGTTCGATAACTCGTTGTTCTCTGTCATTAGGTTTTCCGTTACCGATTCCTGTGAACATAGCTGCCTCCGGTATAAAAGTGTCGCGAGTTTTACTCGCTTGACTCCGCCAGTAATGCCAAATCGCACGAACAGACGGTTAAAATGTGCTTTTACCGTCCGCCGCGCCATGTGTAATTGCTGGGAAATCTCGTCATTGTCACAACCTTGCAGGAGCAGTTCGACGACCTGCCGCTCCCTCGGACGTAACGATTTCTCCTCCATAACATCCCCTCGACTCGGAATTAAACATTCGCCAATGCCGGAAACTAGGCTGAGCAACAAAGCTCAGAGGCACAATAAGAAAACGTTTGCACATGCTCTGCCAAGAGGTTGGCAAAAAAACGAAAAAATCGCTTACATTTCCACAAAAACATAGGTTTCAGGCACGAACGTTTCCGGGCTTCTGAGGAGATGCTCACCGTGGCGCTGGGCAACTTCGAGACGCCGTCTATGGCACTAAAGTGCCATAGAATGAGCCACGTATAGAAATGCCTTCAGGTCACTCCCCTACACTTCATGGCTAAGTAGAAACCCCAATTTTCCAGGACCAGAAATACCCGACATTCGGGTTGTGAATTCTTAGCTTATTTAGGTAAAAGACCTTAGGTCATTTTTTTCTCAGTGTGGCCTGCTGTTTGTGAAGTATTTACACCTAAGGTCGTTTTTAGTTGTGCCAGCGCGGCGGAGCCGGGTTTATTATATAACTAACCGGTTAGTTAATATTAAGAGCATGCAGTTGATCTCCAAACCTCGTCTCGGAACCCGCGGACGCCCCGAACAGAGTCGCGCTGCGATTCTGCAAGCTGCAGTGCGCGAATTTGCACGTGAAGGTGTCGCCGGCGCACGCACCGACGCTATCGCGCGCGTGGCCGGAGTCAACAAGGCATTACTCTATTACTACTTCAAAGACAAGGAATCGCTCTATCAGGCGGTGCTCGACGAAGTCTTTTCCGGCTTACGCTCCACGATACATGCTGCCCTTGCACAGAAGCTGCCTCCCCGGGCCCGGCTCATTGCCTACGTGCGGGCACATTTTGATTACATCGCTTCCAACCCGTTGTATCCCCGGATCGTTCAGGCGGAATTTCTGCGTGCTGGCCGCGATCCCTCGCGGATCAAACATATTGCCGAAGATTATTTTCGTCCGGTATTCAGTCAGATCTCGAGTCTGCTGAAAGAAGGAATTGAAAGCGGCGCCTTCCGTCCGGTTAATCCAGCGCATTTCATTCCATCCATGGTTTCCGTCATAGCTTTCTTCTTCAATACAGCGCCGGTCATGAAAGTAATAACCGGGCTTGATCCCATGTCGGAAGAACAGATGGCCGAACGCCGGACCGCGGTAGTGGACTTCATTTCTGCCGCGTTGTTTAAGCATGAGCCCACCTCAGCAAACGATGAAGCCATGGACAATGGAACTCGCGAAGAAGGAGAGCGCCCATGAACGCGCGCAATAAATTCTTCATTATTCTGGGAGTGATTCTCGCCATTGCACTTGGCTACTACCTGTTCTCAACCCCGCGCGGGTCCGATCTTGATTTGATCGGCATCGTGGATGCCAATCAAGTGATCGTCAGCCCACAGGTTCAGGGACGAATTTCCAAGTTGCTGGTCGATGAGGGCACGGCGGTAAAACAAGGCGATTTGATCGCAGTGCTTGATCCCGCGGAACTCGAAGCTCAGGCCCGCGCGGCCGCTGCCATCATCGACAGTTTCCGGTCGCAGGTCTCGGCGACCGAAGCAACCAGCGTCGCAACCCAAGGCTCGACAACCAGCAGCGTCGCCAACGCCCAGGCGCGGCTTGAGTCAGCACGGGCGCAGTTGATACAGGCGGAAGCGACATTGCAGCGCGTAGAAAGTGACAGCCGGCGAACCATCGAACTGGCGCAGCAGGGCGTGGCCTCCGACCAGGAGCGAGTGCAGGCCGAAACCAACCTGAAAGCGCAGCAAGCGGTTGTGACGTCGCTGCAGCAGCAAGTGACAGCTGCGCAAGCTGACTTGAACATGGCGATAGCCAACACGCATCAGGCGCACGCGGCGCAGAGCACGGTAGCTTCTACGCGCGCACAACTGTCGAATGCTGAAGCACAACTTAAGGAAGCCGAAGTGCGGCTTGGCTACACCAAGATCTATGCGCCCGTCACCGGAACGGTTTCGGTCCGCGCCGCGCGCGAAGGCGAATACCTGAACGCCGGCCAGGCCATCGTCACCATTGTGGACTTCAGCGATACCTGGGTGCGGGCAGCCATTCCAGAAACCGAGGCTGATCACATCAGCCTCGGAGACACTCTTCGCATCCGCTTGCCGGGTGGAACGCAAACCTCCGGCAAAGTGTTCTTTAAATCTCCGGAAGCGGATTTCGCCACGCAACGCGATGTGAGCCGCCGCAAACGCGATATCAAGACGCTGATCCTGAAGGTTCGTCTCGACAATCCCAAAGGCGCGTATGTCCCCGGCATGACTGCGGAGGTTCTGGTCTCGCAGAAACAGTTGAACGGAACAGCCGCGAGCGTGGACGCCTCAACTCAAGGGAACCAGCAGTGAGCGGCATCCCCGAAATGCGCCCCGAGGTCCCCGCCGCAGATGTGCCGAATGCGATTGAGGTAACGCACATCGTAAAAAAGTACGGCGGCTTTACCGCGATCAACGATGTTTCGTTCAACGTGCAGGAAGGCGAGATTTTCGGTTTGCTGGGACCGAATGGCGCGGGGAAATCTACGCTCATTCGCATGATGACTACGCTCATCCCCATCACCGCGGGCAGTGCAAAAGTTTCTGGCTACGACGTGGCAACTGATCCTGATGATGCGCGGCGCACGATTGGCGTAATTCCGCAGGCGCTCACCAGCGACATTGATCTCACCGTACAGGAAAATCTGAGCATCTACGCGAAGCTCTACGACGTCCCAGCCGCGAAGCGCAAGAAAAACATCGATGAGCTGCTCGAACTGGTTGACCTGACTAAATGGCGGGATGCACAAACTAAAACTCTTTCGGGCGGCATGCGACGGCGTCTGGAAATTGCCCGCGGCCTGGTGCATAACCCCAAAATTTTCTTTCTCGATGAACCTACGACGGGGCTCGATCCCGTTTCGCGCGTCGCAGTCTGGGAGATGCTCACCAAGATCAAGAGCGAACGCCAACTGACAGTGCTGATCACAACCCACTACATGGATGAAGCTGACCGTCTCTGCGACCGCATTGCGATTGTTGATCACGGCAAACTGGTTGCGCTGGATACTCCGCCGGCCCTCAAAGCCAGCGTGCCCGGATCAAACGTGATTGAGGCGCAATTCGAGCGCGCGCCAGCCGGCTGGGAACAGAAGTTGCACTCGCTCACCGCAGTTACGTCGGTTCAACACGAAGGCGCAGACATGTACCGCGTGCTTACCGGCAACGGCTCGCGAACCACGACCGAGCTTGTTGAGATGGCAGTGCAAGCGGGCGTGGGCGTGAAATCACTTTCGGTGCAAAACACAACTCTGGACGATGTTTTCGTCCACTATACCGGACGACAATTGCGGGACGAACTGGTGAAAGCCCATGCGTTCACGATGCCGACCAGACCGGGAGTACAACCATGAACCGAATGATGGCTATTATCGAACGTGAACTGCGGAAGTTTTTTCGCTCTCCTGCGCTCATGCTGGTCTCGATGATTTTCCCCTTGGTCCAACTGCTCGTTTTGGGTAACGCCTTCGGCGGAAAAATTCGTGACGCCAAGTTGGGACTGGTCGATGAAGACGGCGGTACGCAGGCGCTCAAAATCCGCGAAGCGTTTGATTCAGTCCGCAGCAACCTCCGCACCTTCGTTCCGGTCTATTACTCCGACGAAAAGAAGGCCATGGACGATGTCCGCAACGGCAAGATCCAGGGTGCGGTCATTATTCCGCCGCAATATTCGCGTCGCGTATATGAAAAGGATCAGCCGCGGATCGGTTTGATCGTGGATAACAGCGACAACTTCATGTCCTCAACTCTGGAGAGCGCAATGAGCGAGATAACCGCCGCGCTCAACAATCCCACGGTTGAACCGCGGATATTGCAGCAGACCGTGCTGCAGATAGTCGAACTCTATCCGTATATCGAGTACATGAAATATCTGCTGCCTGGATCGATCGCGCTCGCTATGTTTGTTTCGGTGATGATCGGCGGCGGCATGCTGTACATAGACGACAAAGCCCGTGGCGTACATGAAGGCTACCTCGTCACTCCCATCACTAAGATGGAACTGGTGTTCGGTTTGAACGCAGCGGGTGCGATCAAGGCGGTGATGACCGGGGTCGTGATTACGCTCATTGGATCCCTGCTGTCAGGCGTGGGAACGATTTTTAATCCTGCGACCATGCTGGGTCTTGCGATCATGATTCTGCTGGTGTCGCTCTCTTTCAACGCCATGATGTTCCTGCTGATGGTTCGGGTCGAAGATCCGCTGGTCCCGCGCGCCACGTTCGGCATTTTGAACACGCTGCTCTTTTTCCCCAGCGGAGCTGTGTATCCGACGGAAGCCTTTCCGCGCTGGCTGCAAGTCATCTCGAAGGTCGACCCGTTCACCTTCGCAGTGCACGGCTTCAAATCACTGCTGCTGAAAGAAACCGGCCTGTCCGCGGTGTGGCCGGACATGCTGTATCTAAGCGCATTTGCAGTGATCGCGCTGGCGATCGCGGTGCCGTTGTTCAAGAGGACGCTGTGAGGCAGTGGTTAGTTGTCAGTTGTCAGTTTTCAGTTGTTAGTTTTTGGCTTGTAGCTGCCCACTGACAACTGGTTCTAGATTCCATTATGCTTAGTAAGTCATGACGCTGATGGATGCGCAGCAGTACGACGATACTCGCGACCGCCGCCGCAGGAAGCTGATTATCACTGGTGTGTTCGTCGTGCTGATTCTGGCTTGGTTAACTTATCACCTGCGCAACTACCCCGAACGCCACGCTGCGGACAAATTCTTTTCCGCTTTGCAGCATCGGGACATTGAAGGCGCATATGCCCTGTGGATGAAGGATCCCGACTGGAAGCAGCACCCGCAAAAGTATTCGCAATATGGCTTTGGAGATTTCTCTCAGGACTGGGGCCCTACCGGCCAGTGGGGAATAATCAAGTCCTACAGCCTCAATTGTTCATACTCGAGCGGCAGCGGCGTGATCGTGCAGGCCACGGTCAATGACCGCGCCGAACATGCTTATGTCTGGGTGGACAAGGGTGACAAGACTCTGCATGTTTCCCCGAATGACATCGAATGCGGAAACTGGTGGGGCTGGCTGACGGAGTAGCGCTTTCCTTCGTGTACCTTGATGTCCTTCGTGGTTAATCGACTTAAAATTGCTTCATTGAGCGAGGGCCTGTGTCGTCTTCTGCAACGACGCATCATCTTCCACGTTCAGACATTTTTTTGATCTATCAATCTGCCGCATGAGGCCGCATAGCACCTTCCCCGGGCCGACTTCAATAAATGTGCTCACATCTTTTGCCGCCAGCCACTGCATGGACTCGCTCCACTTCACCGAGCCAGTGACTTGCCGGACCAGAGCTTCGCGCGCTGATTCAGCATCTTCAACCGGACGCGCGTAGACGTTGCTGACGACCGGAACGTTTGGTTGTGAGAATTTCATGGCTTGCAGATCGACTGCCAGGCGGTCTTGTGCCGGTTGCATGAGTGAACAGTGGAATGGCGCGCTTACAGACAAAACTTTGGCGCGCTTGGCTCCGCGCTCGTCGGCGAGTTTCGCTCCGCGCTCGATGGCAGCCGTATGTCCGGAAATTACGATCTGCTCGGGCGAGTTGATATTTGCCAGCTCGCAAACTTCGCCTTGCGCGGCATCGCCGCAGACGCCGGCAACGGCATCCATGCTCATTCCCAAAATCGCTGCCATTGATCCGGTCCCTACTGGTACGGCTTCCTGCATGTACTTGCCGCGATTCCGCACAGTGCGCACGGCGTCTGCAAAGCTGATGGTTCCGGCGCAGACGTGTGCCGAATATTCGCCGAGGCTGTGTCCGGCGACGAAGTCAGGCTTTACGCCTTTTTCTTTCAGCACTCGCCAAGCGGCGACGGAAACGGCCAGAATCGCGGGCTGCGTGATTTCCGTTAGACGCAGTTGGTCTTCAGGACCTTCGAAGCAAAGCTGAGAAAGCTTCATACAGAGCGCTTCGTCAGTTTCCTCGAAGGTTTGGCGCGCGATGGGGTATTTTTCAGCCAGATCCTTGCCCATTCCAACAGCTTGTGATCCCTGGCCGGGAAACAGAAAAGCAATCATTTGCGTGGGTACCTCAGCGGCTAAAGCCGCGGCATCATTTTACGGAGTTGCGGCTCGGCTGAAGCCGAGCCCTTTCAAAGCCTAAGAGCTGAGTATTCACGGAGCGCCTACGTCGTCAACTGCGCCGCGGGACGTATCGCCGCCAACTGATTTTCGATGTCGGCGTTGATCTTCCGCTCGACGAACTCTGCGGCCACGCGCACAGCATTCTTGATCGCGTTGGCGTTCGACGATCCGTGCGTGACGAAGCATGCGCCCTTCACCCCCAACAGTGGCGCACCGCCATACTCGGTATGGTCGAGGCGTTTCTTGAAATCTGAGAATGCGCTACGCGACAGCAGATATCCAACCTGCCGAGTAATAGTTGCCGCCAGCGTCTCTTTCAAAATCGCCCGCACCAGATTGGCAACGCCTTCGGAGGTTTTCAGCGCGACGTTCCCGACAAAACCGTCGGCCACAATCACATCCACTTTGCCGCTGTAGATGTCGCGGCCCTCCACGTTGCCGATGAAATTTATGGGCAATTGCTTGAGCAAGTCGAAGGCCTCGCGTGTGACTTCGTTTCCTTTGCCTTCTTCTTCACCGATGGAAAGCAGCCCCACGCGCGGCCGTGCGGTTCCGAACATGCTCCGAAAATAAATTTCGCCCATCACCGCGAATTGTTCGAGGTTGTGCGCTTTGCAATCCACGTTGGCGCCCACGTCGAGCAGAGTGGAAACGGTTCCGGTTGCGGTGGGTATGATCGCGACCAGCGCGGGCCGGTCAACTCCCGGCAATCCGCCGAGCACCATCTTTGCAGTTGTCATCGCTGCGCCGGTATTCCCGGCGGAAATGAATGCCCCCGCCTGTCCATTGCGCACCAGCCGCAAACCGACGCGCATGGACGAATCCCGTTTGGCGCGGACCGCCTGCACCGCCTTGTCGTCCATGGAAATGACTTCGCTGGCGTGGCAGACGGAAATCGGCAGCGATCGCGAGAACGGATGCCGATCCAGTTCGGCTTGAATAATTTCCTGCGGGCCGACCAGGGTTACGGGAATACCGAAGCGCCGCGCCGCCTGAATTGCGCCATCGACCTCAGGCTTAGGGGCGCGGTCTGTACCCATTGCGTCCAGGACTATGACGCCAGGCATGGAGTTTTTATGTAGCTTCCTTCACTTCCAGAACTTCGCGGCCCTTGTAGTATCCGCATTTCGGACAGACACGGTGCGGTAATTTGCGCTCGTGGCAATTCGGACATTCCGATAGCGATTGCGTGGTCAGCGCATCGTGCGCGCGTCGAGTGCTGGTGCGGCGCTGGGAGTGCCGCCGTTTTGGATTAGGCATGAAAAAATCCTTTCGTGAGACAGCTTCTAGCTGTTAGCTCTTAGCCTTTAGCTGACTCTGCTTCGGTTTTTTGCTAAGAGCTAAAAGCTAATGGCTAACAGCTGAATTCAGTGTTCCAACTTCTCTTTGATATCTTTCAACGCCGACCAGCGCGGGTCGTCAAACGGCTCGGCGCAATTGCATTGTTCCAGATTAAGGTTCTTACCGCAATGCGGGCACAAGCCCTTGCAATCGTCGCGGCAAATGGCCTTCAGCGGCAGTGCCAGCAGCACCTGTTCCCGCAAAACGTCTTCGAGCAGCACACCTTCACCCTGATAATAGCTGACCTCAGCCTCGGCGGCGGTTACTGATAATTCCTCTTTGCCGGCGTCAGCCCCCAGCGGACGGTAAAGCAAATCGAAAGTGTTGGCTACATCGCGTGTTATCAGATCGAGGCAGCGGGCACAGGGCAGTTCAACCTCGGTCGCGAAATTGCCCATAACCCGTATGTCATTGATTAATTGATGCTTACCGTGATGCTCCTGCACCAGTTGCGCCCGCCCCGCCGCGGTCAGCTTATCCTTCTGCTTGACCTCAGAGCCGAAATCGATGACGCCGGGCGCAATTCGCTCGTCAAAATCGACCGCATGGACTTCTAATTCTCTGATTTCAATGAGCATTTTGGGACCTCCGCGCACCTCACTGACGCCGCGCAGGCCGCGGAAGCATATTCTGAGGCGTAAGTACTCTTGGGAGCTACAGTTAGGATAAAAGTTGCGGAGCGGGGGTGTCAAGGAAGGGCGGGCTTTGGTAGTGGCTCAACCGCTCGGCCTTCGGCTATGGCATCATTACTCGCTGAATGAAAGGATGGCGTGTATCGTCGGAATGATCTCAAGAGCCTTCGATAGACTACCAACGTGGGCACAAAGGATTGTTTGGGTTCTCGGAATCCTTTGCGCAATTTACGGTGTTGCCCGCTATGGCTTTTGGCATTTCCTGCTACGTGCGGTCTTTAGTCCCGATATTTAAATTTCAAACTGTAACAGTACCCGGCTTTGGCACCCTCGTGGGGACAGCCGCCCTCGGCGTGTCGGGTCACGCGAAGCGTGACGAGGAGACTCGGCACCTGGTTTGACTCTGCCCCAACACTTACCTCATCCTAAGCATTCCGACATGAAAGCTGTCCACACTGTTAAGGAAATGCGCGCCCTTTCGCGCGCCGCTCGTGCCAGCCGCTCGCGTCTCGGCCTTGTCCCCACCATGGGCGCTCTGCATGAAGGACATCTGTCGCTAATTCGGGCAGCGAAATCGAAGTCGGACGTTGTCGCGGCGTCGATCTTCGTCAATCCCATTCAGTTCGGCCCGAACGAAGATTTCGCTCGCTACCCGCGCGACCTCGATCGCGATCTCGCACTGCTCGAACGCGAGGGCGTGGACGTAGTATTCGTGCCGTCCGTCGAAGAGATGTACCCGCAGCAGAGCGTCACCTGGGTAACGGTCGAAGGACTGAGCGAGCGACTCTGCGGAAAGTCCCGGCCCGGACACTTTCGCGGCGTGGCCACGGTGGTAGCGAAGCTGTTCAATATCGTTGAACCCGATCTCGCATTTTTCGGCCAGAAAGATGCCGCGCAAGTGGCCGTCATCCGCCGGATGGTGCGTGACTTGAATATGTCCGTCGCAATCGAAGTCTGCCCGATTGTTCGCGAACCTGACGGCCTGGCGCTGAGTTCGCGCAACGCGTACCTGACTCCTGAGCAACGTAAAGACGCACTGGTTTTATTTCGAGCGCTTACGCGGGGTCGAGAACTATACGACGGTGGCGAGCGAAACCCAGCCGCGCTGATAGAAGCGGCAAAGAAGGTACTCGTTGGATCACCCGCCGTTCGTCTCGACTACTTCGAAATCATCGATCCCGACGAACTCACTCCACTTGAGACGATTATTCACCCAGCTCTCGTTGCCGTTGCCGCATTTGTCGGCAACACACGGCTGATCGACAATATCGTCCTGGAACCCTGATACCGTGCCGCCGCGCCCAATCATCCTAGCCTCCGTTTCGCCGAGGCGGCAGGAACTCCTCAAGAACGCCGGAATCGTGTTCGAAGTCTGGCCTGCAAACATTCCGGAAGTCCCGCACGCCGGCGAAGCGCCGATTCCTTTTGCCGAACGCATGGCGCGAGAGAAGGCGCGTGTGGTTCGCATATCGCTTCCAGACCGCATCATTCTTGCAGCGGACACGGTTGTCGCCGTCGGAAATGAAATTCTGGGCAAACCGGCGAATGCCGAAGACGCCGCCAGCATGCTTCGCCTGCTGTCCCGACGCACGCATGCCGTGACTACCGGCGTCTGCCTGATCGCCGAAGGCCGCGAAGATGTTTGCTCGGAGACGACGACCGTCGAATTTTCTGCGATGACCGAACCTGAAATTAGCAACTACGTTTCAACGGGCGAGCCCATGGACAAAGCCGGGGCTTATGCGATTCAGGGCGGAGCGTCGCGATGGATTACGAGAGTTAATGGCGACTACAACAACGTGGTGGGCCTGCCGGTGGAGTTAGTGCTGAGGATGTTGAAAGAGCGGGGTGCGATTTGATTCCCGCTGAATCGAAACGGCTGCCAAAACAGCCAGGGTGCCTATTCCTACGTGAGCGCTACGCTTTTTTTGCTGGATCTTCGGGAGTAGGGTTTTCTTTCACCGAGCTCTTGAAGTTCCGAATGCCTTCGCCCAGTCCCTTGCCGAGTGCTGCAAATTTGCTCGGTCCGAAGACCAAAAGAGCAATGCCCACGATCAGCAGAATGTGCATCGGCGATAACAGTTCCATAAAACCTCCGGTTGGGCGCGCAATAATGAAGATGCCTGTGGAAATTCTAGGTTAGACCAGTCTGGGAGTCAAAGTTTTAGCACTAAGTCTGCCAGCTCCGCCACGCTATGAACTTCCACATCCGGCTGTGCCGCGGCCTGCCTGACGGCGCCAACGCCGGGGCGCCGCGATGGACGGTTGACCCACACCGTCGCAAGGCCCAAAGACTTCGCCGGAATAACATCGTGATAAACGCTCTGTCCGGCATGCAGCCACTCGCTGCGATTGACACCCAATTTCTGTTCAGCCAAGTCAAAAATCTTCAGGGACGGTTTGTACGCCCGTGCCTGGCCCGCGGTAGTGACGTAATCAAAATCTATGCCGAGCTTGGGCTTGCTGGTCGCGAACATCGCGTCGTCGATGTTGGAAATAATTCCTACCTGCAGCTTCGACTTCAGTGCACGCAACGCCGCAACGCTATCCGGGAACGGCTCCCAGTTCGCGAGTGAGTCCCGTAACGTTTCCTGCTCGGTCGCCGTTGGCTGAAATCCCAATTGTTTTCCGAACCCTCGCACCACTTCGAGCAGGACGTCGCGATAGGGAAGATATTCGCGGGCTTCTGTTTCGAGCTCGAATTCACCGTAAAGGCGCAAGATCTCGGAATCGTCGAGTTGCACGGCGTGCCTCGCGAGAATGGGATGGAGCGCACCCAGAATTCCACTTTCCCAGTCAATGAGGGTGCCGTAGCAATCAAATGTGATTACGCGGAATTGAGAGAAGTCGAGCATCTTGTCCCCTGCAAAACATATAGCAGGTAGGGAAGAGTGTTACGCAAACCAACGGTAATAACTTTGTTAACTCACGTCCGGAAATCCCGCCGCGGTGCGAGCTTTCAGCAAACTCCAGGCTGAAATAAAAAAGCCAGGCGCGTCTGGCCGGCTTGTGAGATCTGCTGTCTGCAAGAACTAGCGTCTGATTTTTAAGGGTGCCTTCAACGTGAACGGCACTGCCGACTCGGCCGGCAATACGATTTCTTTGTTTCCGGTGAAAGCCGTCCCGGCTGTTCCGGCGCCCCCGCCAGCAGCTGCTCCAATCGCTGCCCCTTTGCCGCCGCCAGCAAGCCCGCCAATTAACGCGCCCAACCCCGCGCCACCGCCAGCCATTACGGCCGTGCGCTTGCCCTTGCCTTTTAAAGTTTGAGTGAAGGTCGCGGTCTGCAACGGCATCGCATTCCCGTCCACGGTGATTGAGTCAAGCTTCAGTTGCAAAAGCGCGCCACCCGCGAAACGTCCGAGCGGCTTGGCGTCCACAACTTCGCCTTCAACTCTGGCGCCTGCCGGAATGGCAACTTCGCCGCCAACCTCAACCGGCTTAGCCAATGTGCCGCCAAAACTCTGTCCCGCCTGACTGATCTTCGATCCGACCGGGTCGGCGAGCTGGACAGTGATCACCTTTCCAGCCGGCACAGTGATGATCACGGGAGCCGGCGGTTGTGCAGCCTGTGTCGCTGCACCGGAGCTCCCATTCGAGGCCGCGGAGTTCCCCCCAGGCGCGGCGCCATTGTCCGTCGATTGGGTAGAGTTATCGGTCGGTTGCGAGCTTGGCTTCGTGCAGGCAGTCCCGAACGTCAAGAGCATGCTCAAGAACAAACCGGATATGCGCAATCTCATGGGCGTCCTCCAGGACGGAAGGATGATTATCAGGAACTCAGGCGAAAAAGAGCAACTCACAAAAGTACAGGTAACTCAATTGAACAAGGGGTCAGATTTTTTCTTCAGCCAATGGCACCGCGACCTCAATTTCGATGGAAGCCTCGGCGTTTTCGCCTGGGGCTGCCGGCGCCTCCGCGGTTTCAGCAGACGCCTCCCCTGCCGCAGCCGCATCTTCCTTCTTGAGAAACTTTGCCGTATTCAGCAGCGTGCGTCCCAGTGACGCATTGTAGGTCGTCCAACTGGAATCGTTCCCGATTTCGCGCTCAAAATGCGCCCGCATGCTTTCCATCTTTGAATCAAGGTCGTCCATGTAGTGCAGCATCAGCGCTTCCGGAAACATTGGAAGCTTGGGCGAGCCGAACTCATACTGCCCGTGATGGCTGATGATCAAATGCTCCAGCAGCGTTTTCATCTCGTCGGGAAAGCCGGGAATGTTCGCGATTTTTGCCTGCAACATTTCCAGTTCGATGATCATGTGCCCGAGCAGTTGCCCTCGGCTGGTGTATGAAAATGAGCGCGAATACGTGAGCTCGTGAATTTTTCCGATGTCGTGCAGGAACGCGCCGGTAAGAAGCAGGTCGCGATTGATCTGCGGGTAGTTTCTGGACACGAGATCGCAGGAGCGAAAAAGCGATACGACGTGGTCCAACAAGCCGCCAATATACGCATGGTGCAGAGTCTTCGCCGCAGGCGCGTTCCGATACGCGGCAGCAATTTCTGGATCAGCCATGAAAGACTGCACCAGCGACTGCAAATTCCGATCCTGGAATGAACCGACGTACTCGGTCAATATGCGCCAGAGTTCGTCAATGTCTTTTGTCGTCTTGGGAAGATAGTCGGCGAAATCTACTTCGACATCGCCCAGCTTGCGCAGCTTGTGAATGGTGATCTGATAGCGGTTCTTGTACTTGTTCAGCAACCCTTTAATTTTAAGAAAATCATCCTGGTCAAATGCGTCGAGCGCATCCTCGACGTTGTCCCACATTTTGGCTTCGATCTGTCCGCAGCGGTCGCCTAAAGTGAGCGCCAGGTAAGGCTCGCCGGACTTCTTGGGCTTTACCTGCTTGGTGACGACCACGAAGCTTGAGACGATGATCTTGTTCTCAAAGCGCGGGCAGTCGGAAAGAAAAAAATCCTTCATCGTGGTCCATTCGGCAGAAGGATGCCCTGAAGCGCCAGGGACACCCTTGGTTCCGCCAGCTTACCCTAAAATACGCCCAGCTTTTTCTTCTTTTTTAGAACTTTGGAATTGGTTTCTTTGGCCGCGGTGGTTTCCACAGGCAGGCTCTCATTCGGACTAGCCCCGGTATCAACATAGCCCGGGTACACCTTGACGTAAGAGTCTTCGCGAAGTTTCTTGAGATATTCGCGCAATGCGGGCTGCAACTTCTGCATATAAATGGCTTCCTGGACGCGAGGCTCGATTTCACTGAGCGGCGGGATTCCCGCGGTCTGGTGTTCGGTGACCTTCAGGATCACATAGCCCTGCTTGGTGCGGATCGCGTCCGAAACATCGCCCTTCTTCATGCCGAATGTCAGGTCCTCGAGTTGCTTTGCCAGCTTGCCTCGCTCAAATACTCCCAAGTCCCCGCCTTGCGCACCGGAAGGATCCTGGGACTCTTTTTTCGCGAGATCTTCGAAGCTGGCGCCGGCACGAAGCTGCTTCACCAGGTCTTCGGCTTTGGTTTTGACTGCCGCCAGTTTCTCCTGGTCATCCCCGGCCTGGTCGGTTGACAGCAAGATCTCGCTGAGCTTCACCGCTTCAGGCCGAGACAACTCCGCTTTGTGGTCGTCGTAAAACTTCTTTATCTCGTCATTGCCCACGTTCATGTGCGAGCCGACTTCGCGCTGAATTACCTGCTGGGTGATGATCTCTGTGCGCATGTTCTGCTTGTAGTCCTCAAACGAGATGCCCTGTGCGGCGGCTGCCTTCTCCAGGTCATCGAGACTGCTCAGCTTCATCTGCTTGCGCATCTCATCCAGCCGCTTAATCACTTCGGTGTCGGCACTGATTTCCAGTTCTTTGCCTTTATCCAGCAGAAGTTCGCGATCGATCAGGCCGCGCAGCGCGTCTTTCTCGACTTGCTGGCAGTCCTGCCCCGGCCGCGGCGGGTCCTGGTGCTGGCAATCGTCCTTGAGTTGCTGCTGTTCGTGCTGGTATTCCGATCGAGTGATGATCTGGTTATTTACGCGCGCAACAATCTCCTCCACGACAGAGTCGGCAAACAATCCGGCCGGAACCAGAACGGCGCATACACCAAGAGAAAAGACCAACGGCTTGTACATAAAGGTAAGAACCTGAGGCTTGGAATCTCAGTAGATTGTAAACCCGGCGTCGGGGGCCTGCCACAATTCAGCGTGAGCGGACGAGCGATAATGCGGTCACATCATTGTGGGTGGGAGCTGTGCCCATGAACTGGCGGACGCGTGCCAGCAATCCCACGCAAGTTTCGTGGGCGGAGTCGAAAGCCACTTCCTGAAGATATTCTTTGACCCGGTCCAGGCCGTATTCGTCGTTGCGGTGCCTGGCTTCGACGATGCCTTTCGAAACCAGTAGCAATGTCTGCCCCGGCCCGAGCGCGATCAGCGAGGAATCGGGCACGGAATGTGAAAACAGGCCGAGCGGCAAGGCCGTCGCACCCAACTCGCGGATGTTTTCCGCATCCTTTACCAGACCCGGCGTGTGACCTGAGTTAACGTAGGCGAGCGTGTGGAGCTCTTCGTCATAACAGCCCAGGAAAGCGGGGCAAGCGTGCACCCCCGCGGCAGCGCGCATGATTGCTGCATTCAAAGCGATCCACAACTGCACCAAGCCTTCCAGTTCGTTGCTGTCATCGGCGAGCAGCAGCTCGCAGGCCTCGGCCCGGAACCGCTTTTGCAAAGGGACCGCGATGGGGCGATTTTTCTCCAGATTTCCAGCTACATCAAAGAAACCAAACACTACCCGATGCGGGTTAACACGTACAAAATCATAAATATCACCACACAATCGCTGGCCGTAATAGACGGCCGCCATTTGGCCGTCACGTATTCCGGGAATGCATGCCTGGAGGGGGTCCTCGAATGGCATGGCTGCGGAGACATTCTTTGTCGCAGTACTCATGTGTTAGTGAAAAATGCCGCTTCCGAAATCAGAATGGCACGATGACATTAGCATTGTTCCCATGGTCTAGCCAACAAGATCATCATCGGCAAGTGGCACGAAAGTAGGAGGGGATGGCCCAATTCGCCCGGTCTCAGTCGCCAGACTGGCTCACTACATAGGCGCGAATCTCGTCTTCGAGATGCCCATAGTCGCTGTGCAGCACTGACCGCAACGAGGTTTCCACGGAATCGCCCTGTCCGATTTGTTGCAAGACGCGCAACATGTCGCCCATTCCGTAGTGATTCCGCATATATTCGGCAGCTGCGAGGGCCTCATCATATGCCAGGCGGGCCTCAACGCCATTAAACGACGCAAAGCCTCGCTCCAGTGAATTCAACGGGATTTCGTGGTCTCCGCGGTAAAGCTGGGCGAGACCGGCTGCCCGCCCGCCCAACGATTGCGGCTCCAGCATTTGGGCGATACCTTCGTTCAGCCACTCCGGGCAACGTCCCAGGGACAGCGCGTTCACGAACGAGTGGGTCAGTTCATGCCGCAACACTCGTGCCAGTTCCGGGGTTACCGAATCAAGGCCCTGCAACGGAATTCGCAGCTTGCCGTCGTTCAGCGCGCCCATCCATGAGGGTGCGCGGGTGACGTCGAAGAATGTCTGGTTGGTATAGAGCACAACTTGAATGCTCAGGTGCGGCTCGGTGCCGAATTGTTGCGATAAATCCTGAAAGTCAGATTCGAGCGTCGAGAGCAGTTGCTCGCGGAAAGCTTCCGAACTTTGCTTGCCCTCGTAGTGAAGAACGAAGTGTCCGGTTGCGCGCTCCGAGTAGCTGCTTTCGGCGTTAGTCTCGCGTTCAGCCCGGTCAATCATTCTTTGAACGGACGGATCGAAGCGCAGAGCCAGTGATTTTTTCCAGCTCTGGACGGCGTCTCGATTTCTGCTGGCGGAAAACTGGGCATAGCCGAGGACTGCCCAAGCGTCTGCGGAATCGGGCGCAATAGCGGCAGCCCGCTCCGCGTGGGAAATGGCATCCAGCGCATTGCCGGTGCGCACCAGGACGGCAGCATAGTAGTTCAGCACCGCCGGGCTTTGCGGGTTATAGCGAAGAGCGGTTTCCAGGTCGCGTCGCGAGTCGGGAAATTTACCAGCTTCAAATTCGGCTCTGGCGGCAATGTAATAAGCGATCGCGCTGTCGTCGCTTTTGCCACGGGATTCAATTGCAGACAGGACGCCGCGATCGACTTCGTGCCCGCGGACAATCTGGTTCAGAAGTTCGCTGTAATCCCCGGCTTGCGTGTCTGGCGTAAACGCGGGCATTTCTACTGAGGGGGAAGCAGCAGCGGGGCGCGCGCTCCTCTCCATGCTCTGCACCTTTGACTTGGGAATGCTGTAGGTGTTGTCGCCGACCTCGTATTGAACGCTGTTTGCGTTCTCCTTCACTTCGTCGGCATAGATGGCGTCCCCGTTTTTCAGATGGATGATATCGGCCGAGGCCGAATGAGTTGCGGCGACGGCCGACAGGAGCAGGCTGCACGGGATGACAAATGTACGCACTCAGGCGCATTCTAGAAGGCAACGGGACTTCTCCGAAGTGACCAACGTAATCCGAAGAGCAGGCGGCATCGCTTGGCTGCTGGCCGTACTGGCAGCCGGTTTGTTCGCGCAAAACCTCGCTACGGGGCCAGGCCCGGCGGAATCTCTTTACCTCAAGCTCCGATCTGTAGGCCTGGACAAGAGCCAGGTTTTCAAAATTCGCAACGGTGCGATTGACCGGGCTTCAATTCATCTGTCCTTCGATGACGGCACCATCGCCTTCACCGAGGACGCGGGAGGGCACATCACCGGCGCGCTCTTCCTGGGTGACGGCGATATCCTGCTCTCACCCCCCAATGCTGCCGAGCGATCATCGCTTGCGCTATTCACGGGCGCGGCGATTCTCGAAGAAAAATTTTCGTTGGCCTATCTGCGCTTCAACGACGACGTTTACGATGCTTTGCGTCCTGCCCTGCGTCCGACCGAAGATGCGGAGAGCTTCGTCAACCTGTGGAACCCGAGCGCAAAAGAGCTGGCGCAAGAAGACGCCCTACGTTTGCTGGTCAGCCTCAGCCAGTATCCCGCCGCGGCAGAGCGGCAGCCCGACCATTTGCTGCACGCCTACTTGCGCGGACGCCGTCTAGGGACCTTTGACGTCCGCTACGACTCTAGCTTGCAGGAACAAATTTCCGCCGGGCAGCATCGGGAAGCCGGCGGGGGGAACTACTACGACGTCTGGTTGTCTTTCGCTATTCCGCCGCCGGGCACGCCGGCGCCGCTGAAAGTTCAGGCGCCCACACCAGACTTCGTCATTACCCAGTTCAAAATACAGGCGCACATAAAAGTCCCCACTGAGCTTTCGGCGCGAGCCGTATTGAACATTGTCCCGAATCGTGCCGGTAACCGAATCCTGCTGTTTGAGTTGTCGCGGTTGTTGCAGGTCAAGAGCGTCGAAGCGGATGGCCATCCTGTCGAATTCATTCACAATCAGGCTATCGAAGGATCGCAATTGGCGCGCCGCGGCAATGACGCACTGGCGGTGTTCCTGCCGCAGCCCTTGCCTCCAGGACAACCAGTTCAACTGACGTTCGAATATTCAGGCGCAGTGCTGTCGGAAGCGGGAAACGGTCTTCTCTACGTCGGGGAGCACGGCACCTGGTACCCGAATATCGGATTTGCCATGTCCCGATTCGATCTCGAATTCCACTATCCGGTCGGCTGGACCTTGGTGGCGACTGGCGTGCGTTCCGATATGAAAGTCGAAGCCGCGGAGCAGGTCTCACACTGGGTTTCGGAGCGGCCGGTGCCGGTCGCCGGTTTCAATCTGGGTAAATATTCCAGGAGCGCAACCACTGCGGGCAAAGTCACGGTTGAGACCTATGCCACCACTACAGTAGAACGAAACTTTCCCAAGACCGCTGACAATCAGCCGCTGCCCGATCTTTTGCGCAGGCCTCCGTCGCCGTTCCCGGTAGTGCCGTCAGGGCCGTCATTGCCACCCTCGCCGGTGCAGAACATCCAGGCAATTGCCGCTACAGCTGCGCGCGCCATCGATTTTTACAGCCAGCGATTCGGACCGTTTCCATACAGTGACCTCGCCTTGACGCAATACCCCGGCCGTATCAGCCAGGGCTGGCCAGGACTGATTTTTCTTTCCAGCTATGCGTTTCTGAATTCAGCCGAGCGCGAACATCTGGAGAAGGACAAAGCCTATCGGCTTATTCAGGAACAGAGTGTCGCGCATGAAACCGCGCACCAGTGGTGGGGCGATCTGGTGACCTGGAATGGCTATCGTGACCAGTGGATCATGGAAGCGCTGGCCAATTACAGCGCCCTAATGCTGCTGGAAACGCGCGATCCCGCAGGTTTTCACCTGGTGATGCAGAAATATCGCGACGAACTGCTAAACAAAACCCACGACGGAGTGCCTCTGATGAATGCCGGCCCGGTCACTTTCGGCCTCAGGCTCTCATCGTCGCGCTTCCCCGACGCATATGAGGCCATCAGCTATGGGCGCGGCACCTGGTTATTGCACATGCTGCGTACCATGCTTCGAGATTCTCAGCGAAGCACGGCCACCCAAAGTTCGGACGAGCCCTTCATCCGAGTTTTGCGGAAATTAAGAACTGATTACGAGGGAAAGTCTCTGACGACAGTGCAACTGATCGCAGCATTTGACGCTGAACTGCCGCACTCGATGTGGTATGAAGGCCACAAATCTCTGGACTGGTTTTACCAGGGTTGGGTCAACGGCAGCGCCGTGCCGCAATTCAAACTGCGCGATTTGAAGTTCACGGACAAACCTACATCGGTCCTGGTGACCGGAAAAATTGGCCAGGAGGATGCTCCCGATACTCTGGTGACCTCGCTCCCTATATATGCGTCAATTGGCGGCAAGAATATTTTCCTTTCCCGGGTTTTTGTCGAGGGGCTTGAAACCACATTTCGTGTTTCCGCCCCCCTGCATACCCGAAAAATAGTGATTGATCCCGAGCAGACGGTGCTGGCGCGGGGCAAATGACCGCCGCTGCTTTATTGGCTGGGGCGGTAGCGCAGCGCCGATAGGATCTGTTGCGGAACCTGCGAGAGTGGAACGACTTTTTGCAGGATTCCCCTGTCCGCGCAAGCGCGTGGCATTCCGTATACCGCGCAAGTGGCTTCGTTCTGGCCGATGGTAATCCCGCCGGCGTCGCGAATCGCAGTCATGCCCGCAAGGCCATCGCATCCCATGCCCGTCAGGATGATCCCAAGGGCGTACTCGCCGAACAAATCGGCCACCGAAAGCATGGTGACATCTACGGATGGTTTGTGCACGGTGTCGGAGGGCATATCGGACAGCGATATCAATGGCTGATGCAAACGATTGCTGAAGATTGTAGTGTGCTGCCCGGCCGGCGCCACATACACTGTTCCGGCCTCAACCATTTCCCCCTGCTTCGCTTCCCGAACGCTTAATCTGCAGAGTCCGTTCAGCCGCTCGGCAAAGGCTGCGGTATAGCCGGGAGGCATGTGCTGCACCACCAAAATACCAACCGGCAGATCCCCCGGCAATTCGGGAAGAATCTCCTGCAATGCCTTGGGCCCACCAGTTGACGTTCCCAGAACTACCAGCTTAGGGACAACATGGGAACGGTTCAGCAGGCCGTTTTCGACAGGGGTAAGAGTCGGCGGGTGAAATGGCTTCTTGCGCAATGCCAGGGGACTCCGCGCCGCCGCCTCGATTTTTTCCACCAAGTCGTACCGAAGTTGCAACGCCCCCGCTTCGTGGCACAAGTCTTCTTTCGGCAGGTAGTCGAACGCACCCGCTTCGAGCGCTTCCAGAGTGACCGTGGCGCCCTCCAATGTGAGCGAACTGACCATCACCACGGGACATGGACTCTCCCGCATGATCTGCTTCAAAGCCTGTATGCCATCAAGTACCGGCATATCCACATCCATGGTGACCACGTCGGGCTGCAGGATTTTCGTTTTCTGTACGGCTTCCACCCCATTCCTTGCGGTGCCGCACACTCGAATGATCGGGCTGGATTCCAGCATGCGCACCAGAGCGGTGCGCATGACCGTGCTGTCGTCGGCGATTAATACTCTCACCTGCGGAATCACATCGCTGATCGGGCTCATTGCGCCGCTCCATACACTTGCGTCACCACCGCGCGGACTTCCTCGAGAACGCCTTCGGTCTCGAAAGTAAAGCGCGCCAGATCGAAAGGCTGAAGGGCGACAAACTGTCCGGCAAGGCTGGAAAATACTGGTTCTTCGGCGAAATTGGTCTGGTGGGCTTCAGTGAATCCATAGCCGATGCCATTCAGCCGGCACAGCAGATCGCTGAATCCGATGATGCTAACCAGGGCATGACTTTCCGCCGCGCTTTCCGGAGTGTGATGGTGGGCGATGACTTCCCTGATGTCGGGCGGAAGATGCCAAACCTCAGCTATTATTTTTCCGGCTTCCTCGTGATTGATCCCCAACTGTCTTTGCTCGGCTTCCTGCAGGGCAATTCGTTCAGAGCGGGCCAGGCGCAGGGCTGTGGCGAATTCTTCCGGTGCAACTGAGAGCAGAGCAATGATGCCTACGTCGTGCAATAGACCTGCCGCATAAGCCTTTCCCGGATCTGGGAATCCAATCTTGGTGGCGAATTCGCGCGCCACCAGCGCGCAGCCCAGCGAGTGCGCCCAGAACACTGAAGGGCTGACATCCTGCATTGACGGCAGCAGTTTCAGGAAGGAACACGACACCGCGATCTGATGAATGCGCTCGAGGCCGAGAGCCACGACCGCCGCCTGAATACTCTCCACCTCGCGGGTGCAACTGAACAGCGGGGAGTTGGCAATTTGCAGGCACCGCGCCGCCAGCGACTCATCCTTCGCAATCAATTTGACGATTTCATGCATATCCTGAGAGTCGAGCGGTCGCTCCAGGTAGCGCAACAATGGCATCAGCACCGCGGGCAGAGTGGGCAATTCACGCGCGGATTGGAGTTTGCGCAAAAGTTTGGGGTCACATGCCATGGCCTAAGACCTCCTTTCCCAGGGGTTGCGTCTCACAGCGGACATATGCCGTAGACGATGGCAGGTGAACAAGTTGAAACTGGTCGTTTATTCCAAACAACGACTCGGCGTGGCCCAGCACCAGATAGCCATGGTTGTGCAGGCTGGAATGAAAGCATCGAATGACGCGCTGCTTCGAGGCTACGTCGAAGTAGATCAGAACGTTGCAGCAAAAGATGATGTCCACGTCGTGCAAAGCCTTCATGGCAGCCTCATCCGAGAGATTCACCCGATTGAACCGGACTTTGGCTTTCACTTCCGGGTTGATTTGCAGCTGGCTGCCTTCAAAGCGAAAGTATTTTTCGCGCAGCTGGACGTCGGTGTTGCGCACGCTGTAGTCGCCGTAAGCGCCGGCTTCAGCCACGGCAAGGGAGCGCTGATTGAGATCGGTGGCCAGTATCTCGAAGGTCCATCCTTTTAATCGACTCTTGCTCTCCTCCAGCAGGATGATGGCCAGCGTGTACGGTTCTTCACCGGTGGAGCAGCCCGCGCTCCATATGCGAAGGTGCCGCATGCAGGTGCGGGATTTGGCCTCCATAATCCGCGGCAGGACAACGTGCCGGATCCCCTCCAGCTGTGGCTGATTGCGAAAGAAGCAGGTCTCGCCGATGGTGATTTCATTGAGCAGGCTGGTCAACTCGCCCCGGCTCATGGCTTTGTTGGTCAGGCAGTCGTAGTAGTCGCGCATGCTTCGTACTCCGAGCGCCTGCACCCGCTTCTGGCAGCGCTCTTCCAGCAGTCGCAACCGGTTGTTCGCGTGAAAGATTCCCGCGGTTTTGTAAACTAAGTCCCGAATCTGAATCAGTGCCGGAGATGCATTGTAGGGTTCAGTGCGCGTGACGGGTGCTTTCACTGGGTTAGCGATCATTGCGCAACCGCCTGCCCGGCTGCGGCCGCCACCGCGAGTAGTCCTGCAGGATCGAGTACCAATCGGACCCTGCCGTCTCCATCCACCGTGGTTCCGGCAATCCCCGCGCAGTGGTCCAAATAGGGCGCCAGCGGTGTTACCACGGTGGACTCCTGGCCCAAAAGCCCGTCCACTAACAAAGCCATACGGCGCTCTGCCGCTTCCAGCACTACGATTTTTTGCTCTGCCGCCGGTGTCTGGTTGTGTTGATGTAAGAACAAAGCTTGCAGGCGGAGGAGCGGAAATGCCTCCCTGCCTCTCCAGATCACCTCTTCATCTTCCACCAGGTGGGCATCTCCGGGATCAAAGCGGCAAGTCTGTTCGACGGAGCGGAGCGGCAAGGCATACACCTCGTCCGCCACTCGCACCAGTAATACCGGCAGAATCGCGAGTGTCAGTGGAACCCGAAGCGTGACCGTGGTTCCCGCCCCCGGGGTGCTGTCGAGTTCGATCGATCCATTGATCTTCCTCAGATTCGAGTGCACCACGTCCATGCCGACGCCGCGCCCGGAGATATCAGTGGGGCTCTCCACCGTACTGAAGCCCGGCAAAAAAATCAGTTCGTTGATTTCCCTTGGGCTCAGGCGCTGGGCTTGCTCTTTGCTGACCAGTCCCTTTTCGACCGCTTTTCGCAAGACGCGGTCATGATTGATGCCGGCGCCATCGTCACTGATGCGGATCAGCACGTGGTCGCCTTCATGCTCCGCCTGCAGAGAGATTGTGCCTCGCCGCGGCTTATTTGCCTGCTCCCGAACCTGCGGCAATTCCAATCCGTGATCGAGCGAGTTGCGCACCAGATGGACCAGCGGATCGCTCACCAGTTCAACCATGGTCTTGTCGATTTCGGTTTCCTGGCCGCACAGCACCAGCTCGACTTCTTTCCCCAGCGAGTGGGCCAGATCGCGGACCATACGAGGGAATTTCGCGAACACAGTTTCGATTGGCACCATGCGGGTGCGCAGTCCCGCCGCCTGGAGTTCCTCGGTGATGAAGCTGAGTCGCAACGTGCACTGCATCAGCGGAGAATCATTGGTTTGAGCCGGCGCCTGTCCGCTGCTGATCTCCTTCGCCAGTTGCAGCAGGCGGTTGCGCTCAAGCACCAGTTCCCCGATCAGGTTGATCAGTTCGTCCAGCTTGCGCACGTCCACGCGCATACTCTGGACGGCGGTCGCCGCAAAATCTTGGGGGACCGGTGCATCTTTTTGTTTGAGGTTGGCAGTGTCGGCTCTTCCGGAGGGCAGGGCGGGGGGTGCGTCTTTGGTCTTGGTGTGATCATCATTCCGATCTTCTATCTGATTTGGCGAAGCTTCCGCTGACTGCACTCGCTGGAGTTCGCTCAGCAGAGCATCCAGCGCGTATTCCTTCAGCCCGCCGGCATGGAGGTCCGCGAGCATGGCGCCCAATTGATCGCGGGCCGCGAGCAGCGCATCCATGACTCGGCTCGTGAACTGGAGACGGCCCTGCCTTATGCGGCTGAGCACATCTTCTGCGCGATGTCCGACACGCACGATGGGCTCAAGCTTCAAAAAGCTTGCGGTCCCCTTGATGGTATGCAAGGCCCGGAATGCCTGATTCAGAAGCTCCTGGTCAGTGGGAGTGGATTCGAGCTTGACCAGGTCATGATCCAACCCTTGCAACAGCTCATGAGATTCCACCAGGAATGCCCGCAACAGCTCCGGATCTTCAGAAATAGGCTGCATAGGATTCAGCTTCCACGAGCCACCGCTACCTCCGGTGCCGGCTTCGCGGGCGTGAGCACGCGGTCCACATCCAGCAGAATCAATAACCGGTCCGGCAGCTTCGCCACGCCGATGACGTAATCGCGCTGGCTCTCGATGATGCGCGGCGGTTCCGCAATCAATTTGACGGGCACGCGCAATACCTCGGGTACCGAATCCACGATGATGCCTACAATCATGTCTCTGACCTCCAGAACGACAATCCGCATGCCCCCCTCTTGCGGCTTGTGTTCCATGCCAAAGCGCTTGCGCAAGGCAATCACGGGGATGACTTTGCCACGCAGGTTGATCACTCCCTCAACAAAGCTCGGGCAATTCGGCACTCGGGTGAGGCGCTGATGGCGAATGATTTCCTGCACGCGCAGGATTTCGAGCGCGAACTCTTCGTCTCCGACACGGAAGCTCACCAGCTGTTTCGACTCATCGTCGTCGAGCGAACTCCGGTCTTTTGAAACGTGGCTCGAACGGGCCGCACCCAGCTTCAATGTCTCTCCCATGTTCGTTCTGGTCAGTAAGGGTGATCGAAGTCAGCGACTCGGCGCAGACTGCACCCGCACGTTCGCTTCATCGGCGTATTCGGAAGGGCGCTTTAGTTACGGCGGGATTACCTGCTTGTCGGCGTTCCCGGTTGAGAGCTTTCAGCTAAACTAGCGTCCGTGCCTTCAACTCCTGCAGGCGGAGAATCCAAGGTTGCGCGCTTTGGAGCCTTTGAACTTGATCTCCCAGCGCGGGAGCTACGTAAAGGCGGACGGCGATTACGTATGCAAGATCAGCCATTTGCCGTCCTGGCTGTGCTGCTCGATCAGCCGGGCGCCATCGTAAGCCGCGAGGATTTGCGGGCACGCCTTTGGCCGGCAGATACCTTCGTAGATTTCGATCACAGCCTCAATACCGCCGTGAACAAACTTCGCGAAGCGCTCGGCGATCAAGCTTCGAACCCCAGATTTATAGAGACGGTGGCCCGGCGGGGATACCGCTTCGTCGCTGAGGTGCAATGGGACGCGGGAACGCCGAGTGAAGCCGCCGATGCGCAGTTGCCGTCGGACTTACCCCGGGCTCATCGCGGCACGACCCGAGCCATGTTCGCTTTGATCCAAATTATGTATCTCATCTTCTACGTGGAAGCGGCCATCCATTGGCAGGGCGTCGAGCGAGTTTCGTGGGTGGGATCACACGCCTTCCTTGTGCTGAGCGTCGTATTGGTCACGGCAGCAATCGGAATTCCCGTGCGGCTGTATTTTCTGTCGGCGGTGGCTTTCGACTATGCGCAACTCGGCCACAAGCTTCGTCGGATATTTCTTGGCGTTTTCGTCCTCGACGAGCTCTGGGCCCTTGCCCCGTTCCTGATTTTTGACTGGATCGGCCTGGGGGCGGCGCTTGCTTCAACCGCAGCCTTGCTCTACGTTCCATTTGCTGAGCGCACGCTGGTGCGGATGGCGTATGGCGAAGGATGAAGTAAGAGGCCTCCGCGCGGTTGGTTACTGCAGATCAGCAGAGTTGGGATCGGGATTATAGAGGAAGGTAAAACGCAGCCCGAGATATTGCCCCCCGAATTCGGACGGCAGCGGTGGGAATGGAGTCGAAGAAGTAATTCCGCCATAGGCGGCGCGATCAAGCGCCACATCACCGGAGCCAGTCACGTAACGCAAGCCGGCGATTTGTCCATTCTTCAAAATCGCAAACTCAATAGACAGCTTCCCCTTCTTGAGCAGGGGCGGCATCGCCGACTCGGGAATCAGGTTGTACCAATTCTGTTTGACGTCATGCAGAATACGCTGCATGTAAGGGCCGAAATCCACGCCCATGGTGTCGCTGGTAATCTCCGCGGCGCCCATGCGCATGGTGGATTGATGCTGCCCGAGGCCGAGGTCGCCCGCGTCTCCACCGTAGCTTTTGTGACCGATCGCCCGGCGGGCCGCCTGATCGATCGCCTGCCCGGCTGAGGTTGGTTGATTTTCAAAGGTCGGTTGCGGTTTGCGCGCCAGCGGCGGTGTTTGCAACTTAGCCTCTTGCTGCGGCGGTGGCGGCGGCTGCGGCTGGGCCTCCTGCGGTTGCTGTTGCGGCTGCGCCTGGGCAGCTTGTTGTTGGGGCTGCGACTGCTGTCTCTGCTCCGGCGGCGCGACCGGCCCTGGCCGACCCCGGCGCGAAGCATCCAGCAACTTCTTCAGTTCCTTCGGATCGGGCTGTGGCGTTTTGGTGGTTGCGATGCGGTTCTTGTCCGACATCACATTCGTCTTGGGATGTTCACTGAGCTTTTGCGCGTCCGGAGGAAGTTCCAGAAAAGTGAGCTTGTTATTGTCCCGGCCATTGACCATCATGACCGCGCGGTGAGGAAAATATTTCTCGAAAGCGGGTGAGTTGACGATGATCAGAATCAGGACAATGTGCGCAATCAGCGAGATCCAGAACGCCTCGCGTTTGCGGGACTTGGAAAGTTCGTCGCGCGCCTGGATCAGCAGGGTGGGGAAATCGTGCATCTCCCGGTACGCCGATTCCCAGTTCTGGGAATCGAAAAGGTCGCCCTGTTCGGGCTGGCGCTCAACCGGCGGCTCCAACGGAATTTGAATCAGCGACATCGAGGGCTATCACTTAGGATGCTGGCCGTATCTGATTATTCTCTCATTATTTTGGCCGCTGCCAAGAGTTCTTATAGTGTAAGTAGTTACGGCAGAAACCCACCCTCAAGGCTACTGAAATGGCTGGCCAACGCTGTCAAAAAGTGTAAATGCGGAGGTTCCCACAGACGGGGCACTCCTGGCAGAGACATACTCACGAACTCTATCGCCCCAGGTTCAGCTTGCTCGCATGTGCCTCAATCTGGGACAGGACCTCGAGCGCCACGGACAAGGCCCTCCGCCCGTCCTCAAGCGGGACCGGCGGAGCTTTTCGGCTGCGGACTGACGCCAAAAAAGCCCGAATCTCAGCCCGTAAAGGTTCTTCCGGCGCAATAGGTGGCTTGTTGACCTTAATTTCGGGATTGGCGGACGGGCTGCCCTCGTTCCCGCCGACCGTGAACGCCAGCACGTCCTGCCGGCCGTAGTCGATGGATATGTATTGCTTTGGCTGGAAGAACCGCAATTTCCGCACCCGCTCGGTCGAAACCCGGCTGGCGGTGAAATTTGCGATGCAGCCGGACTCGAACTCAATGCGTGCATTCGCGATATCGACTTTGTTGGACAGTATCGGCAGCCCGGCAGCCCGTACTTCTTTCACCGGAGAATTAACGAACGACAGCACCGTGTCGAGGTCATGGATCATCAGGTCAAGAACGACGTCAATATCCAGCGATCGCGGCGTAAATACGCTGAGCCGGTGCACTTCAAAGAACATCGGCTTGGTAATGAGCGGAACCGTTGCTTGCACCGCGGGATTGAATCGTTCCAGGTGCCCGACCTGCGCGATGGCCTTGGAACTCTTTGCAATGCTGATTAGTTCGTCCGCCTCGGCAAGCGACGCCGCTAGCGGCTTTTCGATCAGAACGTCCACCCCGGCCTGCATCAGATTGCGAGCGGCCGCCAGATGTTCCAAGGTAGGAACGGCGACCGAAGCGGCGCGCACTTCGCTATGCGTAGAAAGAAGCTGCTCGATCGATCCGAAGGGGCGGCAGTTGAATTCCTTCGCGACCGTATCGGCACGCTCTAAGTCGGTATCAACTACTCCGACCAGGCGAACCGCTGCCCCTTCCTGTTCAAGCTGGTGGTAAACCCGTGCGTGATTGCGCCCGAAGGCGCCCACGCCAATAACGGCAACTGGAATCAGTTCTTCTTGCGGCAGACAGTCCTCCGGCATCGGTCAGGCAGCAGTGGAGGAGAGAGCAACAAAGAGTATCATCTCACCGGCGAAGGGCAATGAAATTCAGATTGAGGAACTCACAGAGTGCAGATTTCAGATTGAAGATTGTGGCGGCCTGCGAAACCCTGCCTTAGTAACTCTGTGTTCCTTTGTGTCCTCCGTGGTTCAAGCTTTTGCCTGGTTCTTCCGACAGCTTGGAGCGTCGTCGATTGCAAATTCAAATCTGAAATCTGCAATGTTCCTCACGCCCGTGCTCGCTTCAGCAACGCAATCTGTCCGCCGTGATACGCGGCGTGCTGCGAAGCCCCATGCAGCATGAATCTGATGTCGTAAGGCTTGCCCGGAGCGGGAGCGTTCAGTTTTTCCTCGGACAAAGCTGAGACCGCCTTGATCAGTGCGGCATGGGTGCTGCGCAGATTTTCTACCGCCTGGTGCCATGCAGCTTCGCCCAAGCTCGCCATGTGGCCAAAATTTTCGTCATCGCTGAGCGTGAGCTTTTCGCCTTGCAGCCTGCTAGTAATCACCCGTTCCCAGCCGGTCAGGTGCACAACCAACTCCCAGATGCTGTGCGCCGTTGTAATTGGCCGCGCCGCCGCCGTCTTGGCATTCACCCCGTCCAGCAGCTCCATCAGCGCGGGCCCGTGCCACGCCTCGCCGTCGAAGGCGCATTTGAGTTCGTGAACGATTTGATCGATTTTCGACATGTAGATAATTTAGCACTCAGCATTCAGCACTCAGCATTTAGCATTTGGCCAAACACAAAGCACTTGTGATCCCGCGTACGATGAAGGTGACGCAAGCTGCCGTAAGGTCCCTCTGCCGCGCAAGCGCGACTTCGGGAGGACAATACCTCTGGGGTGGCTAAATGCCAAAGGCCAAGTGCTGAATGCTGAGTGCTGACTGCTTTCTACTCCGCCACAACCGCAATTCCCGCCGCATCCGCCGCCACGATCGCCGCCTCCCCATCAATCAGCAGGCACTTTCCGGCATCAATCGCCAGGCAAGTTGCACCCGCTCTTTTCATGACTTCAATCGTCCTCACCCCAACGACCGGCACATCAAAGCGCATGTCTTGCTTCGGCTTGGCGATCTTCACTACGGTGAGACTGCGGTCAAGAACTGATTTGTCCGGCTCCAGAGATGCCATTATCTCCCCGGCGCGCTCAATGGTCACATCCGTTCCTTCCATGCCTTCGACGGCGACGCAGGCGCTTTCAGCAATCACCACCGTCTGCCCGATGTCGTAGAGGCCAAGGGCACAAGCAACTTCGCGTCCATACTCGATGTTCTTTCTTTCTTGCTCTGAAGGGGCGCGTTGGGTCAGCACGCCGGACTTCGCGAGCAAAGGCTCCAGAAGCGCAGTCGAGTTTTCAAGAACGATGCCTTCGTCGGCGAGTACTTTTGCTACGGTTCCCAGCAGCGCGTCGGTGTTGCGCAGATCGAGCGAGAGCAGGAGCTTCGCCAGGCGCCAGTCGGGACGGATGCTGGAAAAAATCTGTTTGTGCTTCACCTGTCCGGCCATGACGGCGCGAGTTACGCCTTCGCGGCGGAAAGTTTCGATGAGCCTCGAAAGCTCTCCCAGCGAAAGCCAGTGCACGGTCGCGCCGCGGGATTCGATCTCCGGAGACGTTTCCTCTTTGATCGCGGCGACCACAACCTCGTAGCCTTGCGCGCGGGCAGCATCGAGCACCAGAAACGGGAAGCGTCCGTTGCCTGCGATGATGCCGAGCTTTTGTTTTGAAACCAAGGAGAAGGATAACCGGAATCGACCTGTATTGCGCGACCGCTCCACACCTACTACCGTTTAGCCCAGTAATTCTTGTGCAGGATCGCGGCCAGAATCAGCAGGAACGCGAACAAGCGGACCAGATACGTCCACGGACTGGCTTCATTCGGGCGGTCGACGGTTAACGTGCCAATTCTGTTAACCCCCATAATCAGGAACGCGATCGCGAAAGCCAGGAAGAGTGAGTCGCGGGTCCGCCTCCAGAATTTCAGGAAGAACACCCCAGCCGTGAGCGAAGAGGTCACGATTACTCCCAAAAGGAAGGCTTCGATTCTCATTTATTCCCCCTCCCAAATGAGTCCGTAGAGCAGGACCATCATGGCCACTGCGGCCGTCAGCAATCGCCAAATATACAAATCAAGGTTGGGAAATATGACTAGGTCCACAAAAATAAGCAGGTTCGACACCGCGAGGCCAAAGAAGCACAGCGCGCTCCACAATAAAAGCCTGGTTCGCGTCCGCAGGTAGCCGCGCAGCAGCAGCACGGCGCAGAGCAACGTGGTGGCGGTTCCGAGGATGTAAACCGCGGCTCCCATATCAGTCTTTCTCCTTGGTAAAGCGGAAGGCTTGCGCAAAATCTCGCACCGCCGAGGGCGCTTTGGCGTGGATCATGCGCGACACTCGAATCAGTTCCCGCCGGTAGGTCTCGCTCACTTCCGCGATCAGAGAATCCTTTTCCGCTGAATGGGACTTGTAGCGAAACTCGCCCGCGTCTGTTTCTTCCAGCAGTTCTCTTTGCACGAGGTCTCGGAGGACTCTCGCCGCCAGGTCAGCAGGCACGTATAGCGACTGGGTCATTTCTTCCAGCGACCACGCTTTGGGACGCTTATTCCAAACCAAAAGCAGAGCTTCCAGGTGCGGGATGGTGTCGATTTGTTCGACGATAAATTGATCGACCAGCGGGGTGTCCCCGTTCATTTCCGAGCGCTTCCTTCTTCCAAGATTCAGTTCGGCCCTTGGCCCCGAACAGCTTAGGACCGTAGATCATTCCTGCGAAGGAAACGACAACACCCCTAAAGCCCTGCCCAACTGTGGAACGGATACTTTACGCCGATGGAACCCCGCCGCGCCAGCCAGAAGTATCCTTTGAGTCTGAATCTGAAAATTTGATATGGCGCACCCGCACGTCCTAATCCGTGCGTGGTGTCGCGCTGGCGAGCGCGAGAATCGCTCCGGCAAACAGCAGCGTATCCGCAAAGTAGTTGATCCCCTCAACCTTGACCGCGGTGTTCGGGTCCGCCAGCGAAACGATCAGGATCGGCCCATAGATGAACAAGACCAGCAGCAGAATCCATGTACCGAGATATGTTGCAGCCATCCGCGTCTTCTTGCCCAGCAGAATGCTTGTCCCGGCGATCAGAAGAATTGCGCCCGTCAGATAGCCGATGAAGAGACGGCCCGGAATCCACACAGGCGTCAGTTTTTGCAGCGGGACTCCGAGGGCACCTGCTGGGTGCAGGAAATGCTCAACGCCATAGAACATGGCGGCAATTGCGATCACGACGCGGCCCAAGCCAATGAGCTTGCTTCCGCCTTTCCCGCGGCCTTGCTCACGCATGGCATTTCCCGCAAGAATCCACCCTCCGGCGCCGAACGCCAGTTCACGGATGGCCAACGTCCATCCAAACCTGTCTCTGGGGTTGGCGAGAGCTCCGGGGATGTCCATCATCGCCACAAAAGAAAACATCGCGATCCCGAACAGCAGGCCGGACCAGCGCACCTGAATTTTTGTGGCAATGCTCAGAGCCGCGGACAGCAGGGCAAAGCCGAAAAAATACGCCCAAAACAGGCGCCACGGCATATACGAGGGCACCATGGACATGAGGAACTTAGCGGCTGCCAGATGCAGAGCCCCGAAGACCGCCAAGGGGACGGCGAAACATAAATTACTCAAGGCGATGATTTTGTCGAGGCCGCGGGCCCGGGCGATGTCGGTCTTCGCAGCCCACAGAGCTAACAGGAAAATCAGAACGCCGGCGCTGCACATCGAAACCACTGTGCGAGAGGTCTGAAGAAATGCGGCGAGCATGGTTACGTGCATGTCGATGTGGTGGCCCAGCCTGTCAATTCTCAAAAACTGCAACAACTGAGAGTGCCCCACTGTTGCGTTGTTTTGCAAGGGTGGGAACTCGGACCCTTATCGTTTGACTTTGAATCTTAAATCGAGCACCGCGCCTCCCGCCCTTTCGCAAAGTACGCGAAACAATGCGGCGCCCCGTTTATTGATGTCGCCGGCGGCATGCAAAAGCCAGTGCCATCCGCTGATTCGACATGCAGGTCAGTGCATAGTCTCCGCAGCCGGCGTCCCATCAGACCATTTGCCAACTACGACCATGAAAATGGTGACCCGCTCTTCAGGATCATCCGCCGCCAGAACCGGCGAGCCGGGCAGATCTGCTCCCCAGCTTTTTGCTGCGTCGCCGCGAACAAAAAACATCACATGTGGATGCCAGCTCATGCCGCGGTCGTTCAAGTACTGCTGCCGGGAGAGCATGTAGCACATCGCACCCGGCTCCAGCGCGGGCAATTCATTCTTGTCCAATGCCAACGCGGTCGCCTCGACGATCTCTCGCTTGGATTTTCCGGCCAGCACCAGTTGCGTCTTCATCAGGAAGATGGGCGCAAAAGTTTTTGCGGCTTGCGGATTGAAACAGATGGGCGCGCGCACTTTGGGATTCCAGAACTCCGGCTCGTCGGTGGCGGCGCCCCATGACCGTTCCACGATGCAGAGAAAGCCGTTCGTGCCTTTGACTGCGGTGGTGTATCCCTTGGCTCCCAGCACCATCACTTCGGCAGCATCCGAAATGGATGCGGGGGCACCGCTGCGCGCCAGCGCGATTTCAGAATTCACGTCTGGAATCAAGTACTGGTCCAGAGGAGCCATGCTGGGATAGGAAGCCTTCTCGGCCTGCGCCTGACAGGTTGCGCCGGGTAAGACAGCCACCACGAAGAATGCTATAGCCAGAAACGTGAGCGTCTTTCTCTGCATTGAGCCCTCTCGCAAGATGGCCAGTTCATTGGAAGCCACCACGAGTGAGAGTGCTCCAGTCCTGCGTTGCTTTGCAAGCTGGAACATCGGTCCTTTTGTTTTTTGAGATTCAATCTGAAAATTGAGCGCTCTGCCTCAATCTTTGAAACGGCGCGGCTTTAAGCCGCGCCGTTTTCGTTGGCCTTAGGAGCGGGCTTTAGCCCCTGAGGTACCGAGCGAGCCATCCCTCAGCGGCTAAAGCCGAACGCATTTGAATTCTTGCGGTGCGGCTTGAAGCCGCACCCTTTCAAAGCTCAATCTCCGAGGAAGTTTCTTTTCTGATCGCGGCCACCACAACGGCCTGCTCGCGGGCAGCATCGAGGACCATGAATGGGAAGCGTCCGTTGCTCTCCACCCCGATTCCGGCCAACCGGCAGATCCAGGCGCTTTCCCCTTCTGTATTTGCATTTTGACACTCTATTCGAGTGTCACTAATCATTCTGAACGAGAACACAGTCGTGTGCTGCCTGCTCCCATTCTCTCCGGGAGTCCTCAGCAGAGGGTGCACGTCACGCTGAGCGCAGCTAAAATATTTCCGGGAGAATCCTATGCGACCTCAAAATGACTACTTAGCTGCCTATCGCAGCCTAAAGCTGACGCGGGATGCTGACGGCGTCCTGGTTGCCGAATTTCACAGCAACGGTGGGCCATTCACTTTCACGGCACAAGATCATACGGAGTTTGTGGACGCCTTTTACCGGATCGCGCAGGACCGGGCGAACAAGATTGTAATCTTGACCGGAGCAGGCGGGGACTTCATCCCTGGCATCGATTTTTCATCCTTCGGCAATGTGGCCGATCCGGGTGTTTGGAGCCAGGTTCACGACGAAGGCGTTCAGATCCTCGAAAATTTGGCGAACATACGCGTGCCGGTGATCGCGGCTATCGAGGGACGCGCCCATGTGCACTCCGAGTATGCCCTGCTCGCCAGCGTGATTGTGGCGGCCGAGGGAGCGACCTTCCACGATATTCCGCACTTCGCCGGAGGCATTGTGCCAGGCGACGGAATTTTTACCGCCTGGAGTTATCGCGCTGGAGCCGGACGAGCGGAGGCGTTTCTGCTCAATCCACAGCCGCTAACGGCGCGTACCGCATATGAATGGGGAGTGGTTGCCGAAGTTGTACCGAATAGTAAGGCGCTCAGTCGGGCACGGGAATTGGCTGAGCTCTACTTAAAGGCTCCGGAAGTGACCCGCCGCAACACCCGTGTCCACTTCATTTATCCGTTGAAGGAGCGCATCGTGCGGGAAGTTGGCTACGGACTGTCGCTCGAAGGAGCATCGGCCGCCGATCTCGTCAAATCCATGCAAGCCAAGGCTGAGCAAGCTAAGCCTGAGCCGGTCGTTCAAAAAAAAGCTGAGAAAGGAAAAGTCGCATGAAGATAACCTCGGAACTTTATTGTTTGAGATTGAATCTGAAATTAAGCACTCGGCCTGTTACGAACCGTAATCCGCAGAACAAAGAATGCCGCCCGGAATCAGGCGGCTTGCCGGTGGAAATCGGAGTCAATGCGCTGCACTATTCACAGGCGTTCTGCAAATAAGGCGCACCTGCGATCACCCGGCCCGGGTTACAGGGGACCGCACTCAAGTACTCGTAGATTGCTCTGAGGTCATGGTCAGTCATGTTCCTGAAGAATGGCCATCGCATGACCTGAAGAAGATCGCCGTTGACGGGCGGCAGGTAACAGGTGCCTGTAGCGATGCCGTCAGTGCAATTTGGGTGTACGTGATCAAAATCAGTGCCTTGCCTCATGATCTCGACGAATTCGTTGTAAGTGTGCCCACCTGCAGGCAGTCCCGTCTTATCCGGCGTCAAATTGCGGGAATAAAGGTGCAGAACTGACCCGTTTGGTCCAAAATCCCGACCTCCGCCTAAATAGGTCGTCAGATTGAGTTGTTTGGTCCCGGTAAACGGCGGGGAAAGGAGATAGGGGTTGCCGCCATTGGCAAATTCGCTGGGCGGACCTGCCGAGTGGCAGCCGTTGCAGTCGCCCACGGCGTTAACGATATAGCTGCCCAATCCCACCAACGCCCGGTTTTTCCCCTGCAGGTTCAGGGGAACAGTGGCGATAGCGAAACCGCGTTGAATCTTGGATTCGTCAGTTTGGTCATCATCACGCGCACTAACCCGTTTCGACCTGGTCATCGTTCCCGCGAGAATAATGGCAGTGAATGCCGTGATAACCCCCGCGGTTTTCAGGAACCTTGCCTGTGTCATGGGCGAGCCCTCCTTAACCTTTTCAATTTTCACTTTGTCAGTCAGCCGCCTGATCGGGCGGCTCACTTCATGGGGTCAGGGCAACAACTTGCTGCGTTGCCGCAATCCCGCAGCAGCGAGTCATTTTGTTCTTGTTCAGGATTTCCGGCGATCTCTAAAAGAAGTCGTACGAAGTGTATGCTCGGCAGAGTTGCTGTCAAGGGGAATGATTTTGCAGAAATATCGCAACTGGGTGATAGCCAATTGCACCGCTGTCTTGTGTCAGCGGGCGGGTAGGATCACCTTATTCTCTCTGGTTTCGTCGGCAACCTCAGTTTTGGTCATGCAAAAAGGTGGCCAGCCTACCCACCTTTCAAAACTCGCGGGACAAGCGAGGGCAGGCCATCTGTCGTTGCTGGGAACTCAAATCATGCGATCGTAATCGGCATGAGAGCCAATCCAAAACCAGATCACCGTCGAGCCTTCAAGAACACCCAGGGCTCGGTAGCCCAGCCCGATGCGGACTGAATAGACATTCTCCAGTTGGGCAACCTTCTTGAATCGCAAGCTCGGGTGCTCAGGGTGATCACGGAAAAGGTGATAAGCGCGGCGCGCCCGGGCCTGAATCTCCTCGGGCAGAGCGGCAAAAGCGGTGCGGAACGAACGCGTAACCCGCGACTCGATCACAAGATTTCATCAATAGGACGAGTCTCGCCACGCTGGTGTTCGCGCTCGGCTTCACCAGCGAGGCCTCGCAGTTTGCCTTGCGTGCGCGCCAATTTTTCCTTCCAGGCGGTCTCGTCTTCGAGAGTTTCGAGAATCTGCGAGGCGATCGCGTCCTGCTCCTCCTGAGGAAGAGTAGCCACTTTGCGCAGAGCATTTTCCAGCAGTTCAGTCACAAGCCGAGCCTAGCAGAGCACTTAAAGCGGCGCAAGAAGGCGTGCATTCCTTCTCGGAGCTGACGGTCGGATGACCTAACCCTTGTATTTTCCTGAGGTCTCAGTGGTAGTTGAACTTGAATGTTGCATGCTTCTTGAAATTGTCGTAATAGATTTCGTATCCACCTTCGTTCTCTCGATTGATGGAAAATACCAGCTCGGATCTTCCGTCGTTATCGTAGTCGCCCGCATCAACCAGCCAAATCCCAGACTCAAGGTATGTCACGGTCTTCTTCTTCGCATCAATCACGAACCACGGATCATCGATGTCAAATCCTGCTTCAACATCTGCACAATCGACGGCTTCAAGATGCAGTCTGGCTAGGACCCATCCAGACTTTGATTCGTAAGACTTCACGAGTTTTACGTCTTCATCTCGATAAGGCAGCGGCTCCAACTTGCTGTTATCGGCTTCGCCTAAACGGCACAATTTAGGAAAGTTTTGGCGGAACGCCTGCTGTAAAGCGGTAGTGAGCTCAGGGGATGCTGCGAAAGGTTTCCATCTTTCTGGATCGGTAAGGTATTGCCGAGAGTTTGCAATTAGCGGCCTGTACACCTCAGCATCGCTATACCCGCCGAACTCGCGCGACCGACCACCAACCGTAGGCACCGGATCTGTGCCCACAATCTCCTGCTGCCCCACGTCGCTGTACCAGTGGAAGTCACTCCGATTGTGGCTCACCGCCGTCCCAACAATTTTGCCATCGAACCCAATCGACCATTTCACCTCGTTGGGATAACTTGATGTAATGGTTTTCAAACACTCTTGATTCTCGCAGTCGCTTGGAAATGCCTGCCAGGCATCTCCCTTCCGCTCGAAGACAACCCGGACGCTCCGATAGTTTGGTTCTCCGGCATAGTGGCCGTGGCTCTCCTCTAGAACTCCAAGAATTACGTCTTGCGCAGAAGCCACGCGGAACGAGAGGGCGATAATCAGCGAAACCAGCAGGAAGCTTTTCCTCACTTAATTACCCCCCGCTCGCTCGCCTCAATGAACCGGATCAGCATCTTCACATCTTCGCCGCGGTCCGGCTCGGACTTCAGCTTTTCCAGAGCCTGCGAGGTGTTTAGCTTCGAGGCCAGCAGGACTTTATACGCATGGTGAATCTTGCGTATGCGGTCTTTGGTGAAACCGCGGCGTTCGAGGCCGGTGGCGTTCAGTCCGTAGGCGTGGGTGTCGCGCGCGGCAACGGTTTTAGAAAAGGGCAGCACGTCGCGGGTGATGGTGGTGCCGCCTCCAACGAAGGAGTGGGCGCCGATGCGCACAAAATGGTGCACCGGACAAAGCGCGCCCACCGTGGCCCATTCTTCCACGATGACGTGGCCTCCCAGAGTGGCGGCGTTGGCGAGGATGACGTGGTCTCCAATCACGCAGTCATGCGCGACATGGGAGTAGGCCATGATGAGCGTGTGATTGCCAATGCGGGTCAGGCCTCCGCCCTTGGCGGTGCCGCGATTGATGGTGACAAATTCCCGGATGGTGTTGTCGTCGCCGATTTCAAGGCGCGTGGGCTCGTTCTTGTAGCTCAGGTCTTGCGGGGCGAGTCCGATTGAGGAAAACGGGAAGAAGCGGTTACGAGCGCCGATCTTCGTCGGGCCTTCGATGGCGACGTGCGAGATCAGTTCGCAGGCTTCGCCGAGTTCGACGTCGGCGCCGACAGTGCAGTAGGGGCCGATCTTGCAGGAGCGATGAATCTTGGCGGCGGGGTCGAGAATGGCGGTGGGGTGAACAGTCATTGAAGATTTTTAAAAGCATTTACCGCCGAGATCGCCGAGATCGCCGAGATCGCCGAGAACGCAGAGAAAACGAGAATGCGAGCTCAAGACCGTAAGAATGTTGTTATCTTTACGAACTCTGCGTCCTTTGCGGTTAAAGTCTTTTGAATTTCTTGCGTCAAGAGCAAAAGCTTTTAACCGCGACGATCGCAAAGGACGCAAAGAAAACCTGAGAGCCAAAGCTCATTCACTCGTCGGGCGCCGTACCCGCCGCGCTGGAAGATTCCGTCCCGGCCGCCTTCGGCACCAACTGGCAGGTCACAATCGCTTCGGCGACCTTCTTCGAATCCACGTAGGCGATGCCTTCCATGCGCACGGCATTCCGTCCGCCACCCTCGCGCCACGCTTTCACTTCGACTTCAATCCGCAACTGATCTCCGGGCACGACAGGCCGTCGGAAGCGCGCCCGCTCGATTCCGGTAAACACCATCAGCTTATTTTCGCGATCGGGAATCTCTGTCAGCAGCAGCGCGCCGCCAGCCTGGGCAATGGCCTCGATAATCAACACCCCGGGCATGATAGGAACGCCCGGAAAATGCCCCTGAAAAAATGGTTCGTTGAACGTCACGTTTTTGATCGCCACCACCCGCTGCCGCCGCGTCAGATCGATCACGCGGTCGATCAGCAGGAACGGATAGCGGTGCGGCAGGATCGCGAGAATGTCCTGAATATCGAGCTTGATGTGTTCGCCCTTGGCCGACTCATTGATCGTTTCAGTGGTTTCACTCATGCTGGATGCCGTAGCGCGAAGATTATACTTTATCGTCTCACGCCAGGCGGGTAGGCCGCAGGCCGCGCATCTGGGGCTTTCGCCCTGGGCTAACCTCGCTTCGGTTTCTTCGGGCCGCCACGCCCTTCCTCGCCAATCTCTGCCGTGAACTCTACAATCTGAACTGATGGCGTCGGGTTTTATCCAGTCGCTACCCAAGTCCGAACTGCACCTGCATCTCGAGGGATCGGTCACGCCTGAGACGCTGGTTGAACTGCGCCGGAGCCATGGGAAAAGCAGCAGGATCGCAGAAGCCGAGGCGCTCTATCAGTACAAAGACTTTACCGGCTTCCTGATGGCGTTCAAAACGCTTACGGAAGACCTGCAGTCCCCCGAAGATTACGAACTGATTACGTATGGGCTGATGCAGCAACTCAAAGCGCAGAACGTGCTGCATGCGGAGGTCTACATTTCTGCCGGTGTGTGCCTGTGGCGCAAGCAGGACTTTGATGCCATCTTCGAAGGCCTTGAGCGCGGACGCGCGCGCGGTGAGAAAGACTTTGGCGTATCACTACTCTGGATTTTCGATGCCGTGCGCCAGTTCGGAGCGGAGGCTGCGCAAGCCGTTTTTGAGCTGGCGGCGAAATATCATGACCGCAACGTAGTAGGGATCGGCGTCGGGGGAGACGAACTCAAAGCGCCGCCGGAGCTTTTTCGTGAGCAATACGCGTACGCCGCCGCGCGCGGGCTTCGGTTGACCTGCCATGCCGGTGAAAGCGCCGGGCCGGAATCAATCTGGGGCGCGCTGAATTTAGGGGCCGAACGAATCGGCCATGGGCTCACCGCCGCGCAGGATCCCGAACTGATCGAAGAACTGGCGCAGCGTCAAGTTCCAATAGAAATCTGCCTGACCAGCAACATTAAAACCGGATGCTGCCTTCAATTGCACGATCATCCGGTTCGTAAGTATTTCGATCAGGGACTGATGATTACGCTCAACTCCGACGATCCCGCGATGTTCGGGACGTCTCTCAATCGCGAGTACGAATTGGCACAGTCCGAATTCGGCTTCACCGACGAGCACTTGCGCGAGCTGGCGCGGAATTCGTTTGAGGCCTCGTTCCTGCCGGCAGAGAAGAAAGTGGAATTCCTCAACCTGCTGGATTCGGTTGCCGCACATTGAACTTCGTTTCCACGGATTAACACGGATTTGCGCGGATCAAATCCTGGCGCAATTCGGCAGCTGAATTGTTAGGCTGGCAAGAATCAAGAAACATGATCTTGATCCGCGTTCATCCGCGTAAATCCGTGGAGAAGAAGTTGATCGCCATTCGGCCACCGAATTTCCCCATACGCTGTTCAGAACGACGCACTTAGCCTCGCATGTGATTAAATAAGTACAAGCCAGAATGCCCTCTCCCCGAGCCAAGCTTCGCCGCGCCAAGGTCGCGCTTTCGCGTGGCGTCCACGGCTGGAGCAAGATCGCCTGGGGATTCCTCTCGACCGACCATCCCTTGCTGGCGCACCTCATCCCGATGCGCCGCTGCAATCTGGCGTGTGAATACTGCAACGAGTACGACGACTTCTCAAAGCCGGTGCCGCTCGACCTGATGTTCAAGCGGGTGGACAAACTGGGTGCGCTGGGCACGTCGGTGGTCACCATCAGCGGCGGAGAACCGCTGCTGCATCCGGAACTCGACGAAATCGTCGGGTGCATCCGCAAGAATGGCATTGTCGCTGGGATGATCACCAACGGTTACCTGCTGATGCCGGACCGCATCGAGCGGCTAAACAAAGCTGGCCTCGAATGGCTGCAGATTTCGATCGATAACGTTAATCCGGATGAGGTCTCGAAGAAGAGCCTGAAGGTCCTCGATAAGAAGCTGCAAATGCTGGCCGAGTACGCCGACTTCCATGTGAATATCAATTCCGTCGTCGGTGGCGGCGTGCACAATCCGCAGGACGCCCTGACCATCGGCAGGCGTGCACTCGAACTGGGGTTCAGCTCGACCATTGGAATCATCCACGACGGTGATGGCCAACTGCAGCCGCTCGGGGACGAAGAGCGCCATGTTTATCACGAGATGAAGAATCTCGAAAGACGCAGCTTTACCCGCATCAATTCTTTTCAGGACAACATTGCTCTTGGCAAACCCAACCAGTGGCGCTGCCGCGCGGGCGCGCGCTATCTCTACATATGCGAAGACGGGCTGGTGCATTACTGCTCACAGCAGCGCGGCTATCCGGGGATCCCGCTGGAGAAGTACACCATTGACGACATCCGCCGCGAGTATCTGACCGAAAAATCCTGCGCGCCGCACTGCACTGTCTCCTGCGTACATCAGGTTTCAATCTTCGATGCGTGGCGTGCACCCCAGCGGCCCGCTCCGGTGGCTTCGGCAGAGTCGCGGTCGAGTGAATTGGTGCAGATCGAGTAGTAACGAGGCCCTTACTCTTCAGCGGGAATCGCGCTAGGGCTCCAAATTAGGAGTAACAACACCCCCAGCGCGAAAAGCAAATTTGCGGCCAGGTGAGAGCCACCCACTTCCCAGAGGAGCAATCCCCAGACGACGACGGAAACGGCGGACCAAAGACGGAAAACGTGACCTGCTCGCCATCGCTTGAACGAATCACTCTCGGTCGCTGACTGGCTGGGCACATTCTTCTTGAGGAGCTTTCGTTGGAAGGTGAACCCTCCTATTGCCGACCAGACTCCTAGCACCACAATCACTGACTGAACTACCGCTTTGGCGGGGCTTTTTTCTCTGTGAGCAGTCAGATATGCGACCAAAACGCAGGCGATCACAAAGATCACACATACGCCTTGTATGAATCTGAGCTGTCGTGTGACACTAGTCATCGAGCATCCTCTTCTTCGGCGCAACCTTTAGGAAGCTTGCTTCTTTAATTTTCGAAACTGATTAATCTCAACCCTTCCTTGTGGAAACACCGCCTGAATCCTCAACTCCCCGCCCATTGCCCGAACCATAGACTGCAAGGTGCTGATGTACATGTCGGCGCGGCGCTCCATTTTGGAGACTGCGGCTTGCTTGATTCCGAGCAACTGCGCCAGGTGCTCCTGCGTAAGATCGCGCGCGACACGAAGCTCGTCGAGGGCCATCTCGGCCTCGTATTTCTGGGCCAGGCGGTGGGCCCGCTCGCGGGCAGCGGGCGAAAGTTTGTTGCGAAGATGATTGAAGGTTCTGGACATTTACCTTTTTCCTCCGGCTTTCTTTCTTCAAGGCAGCCAAGTGCTCATCGAACAAGCTGTCAGCAAGGGGCACGAATTCGTCGTACCAGCGATCGTTTCCCGATTTATCGCCGCCGATCAACAAAATTGCCGTGCGGCGCGGGTCGAACGCATAAAGAACACGCAGCAGGTTCTCGCCTGATTTGCCGCGAAGTTCCTTCATGTTGGAATGCTTCGAAGTGACGATGACATCCGAGTGGGGTCGCGGAAGGCTGGGGCCATGCTTTTCCAGCAGGTCGACCTTCGCGGCGATCACAACCTGCTCATCTTCGGACAGCTTGCTCCACCAAGCGTCGAATTCGTTAGTGTATTCGACTCGCCATTCCACAAATGGAATATAACTTATAGGGAATGTCTTGTCAACGGCTGGATTTCTTCCTGGCAAAGCACAGCCCTGACCACGTCTCATCAATGGCGCAGACTTTGTAATCCACCCAGCCGGCGTCGAGGCCGAACCCACGGACGAGATTCTCGTTCAGGTCGGTCTTTACGCCGGACGCCTTCTTCGGCCATGCAATCCATAGCGCGGATTTCTCTGGAAGCGTTTTTGCCAGCGGGCGAAAATCGCGCACCAGTTCAGCCTGCGACGCCGCAAACAGCACGGCTACGCGCGCCGAGGCCGCGTCCTCCACATAGTCAGCGCCTTCCGGCAGCGGATCCAGCTTTCGTTCGAAACGGGGCGGCGCGTTCACCAGTAGAACCGGGTACTTCTCGCGAATGCCCAGCTTCTTCGGCAGTGGTGTACCGGAGTAGCCAGCGGTCTTTACGCCCGCCCGGTTCATAGGCGACACATTGTAGCCGCCTCGCCAAGAAGCCAACGACCCATATCCCGAAGACGGCCAACTAAGAACCTGATGCCTGGCATCATTCCTTTGACAAGCCGGCAACTGCAATTTCTGATATTCTCATCCGTTTTATTCCGAGGGGGGCTGTGGAGAAGCGCGGCGCTAAATATCATCGTGAGCGCATGGGCGAGGCTCTGCGGGAGGAAATTGAAACTCTCGTCGAGGGTGAGCTCAGAGATCCGCGCATAGGGCTGGTTAGCGTGACCGCGGTTGAGTTGGCGGAAGACTCGCGCTCAGCGCGAATACTCGTCGTGGTGCAGGGCGATGACGAAGAATGTCAGAGCAGCCTGGAAGGGCTGAGTGCGGCATCGAAATACATTCGCCATGAAGTCGCCGACCGGTTGCATCTGCGGCGAGCGCCCGAACTGGTTTTTCAGTTGGATCGTTCCGAGGACTACAAAGCCCGGGTTGACGAGTTGCTGAAGCGCACAAAAAAGAAGAAGTGACGCGATGCTGGAGCAGGTCCTAAGCGAAATCGGCCGGCGCGAGCGCTTTGTGGTTACTTCGCACGCGCGTCCGGATGGCGACGCGGTAGGCTCGGCGCTCGCCGGCTGCGAAATTCTGCGCCAGATGGGCAAGCACGCCGATATCGTCTTACGCGATGGCGTCCCACGCGTGTACTTGCAATTGCCGTTCACGGATCGGGTCACGCACGCAGACATTGTGGAGGGCGACTACGATGCGGCCATTCTGCTTGAATGCGACAACATTCAGCGCACCCGGCTTGAGGGGCTTGAAGGACGGTTCCTTATCAATATTGATCATCACCACAGCGGCCGCAATTTCGGGAACGTAAACTGGATTGATCCGAAAGCCGTGGCGACTGCTGAACTTGTGTACAAACTAGCGAGAGCGGCGGGTGTGAAGATTACGCCGGAGATTGCGACCTGCCTGTACACAGCCGTGCTTACCGATACCGGCGCATTCATGTTTGACGGGACGAGCGAGCATACGTTCGAATTGGCGCGCGAGCTGGTGCTGGCCGGCGCCGATCCGGTGCGTTGCGCGCAGCATATTTATTTCGGGCACTCCACGGCCAAAATGCGGCTGCTGGGAGCGGCGCTTTCTGCTTTGCAGCGCGAAGGATCGCTGGCATGGATCTGGGTGACGCAGGAGCAGATGGAGCGCGCCGGCGCGAGGGAAGAAGACTGCGAAGGCCTGGTGAATTATGCGTTGTCGATCGGGGAAGTCGAAGTCGCGGTTTTCTTTCGGGAATTGCCCGACGGCCGCTTCCGCATAAGTTTGCGCAGTAAGGGTAAGCTCGATGTTGCGCAGATCGCTGAGCAGTTCGGCGGCGGGGGGCATGCCTGCGCCAGCGGATGCTCGGTGGGCGGGCCGCTGCATGCGGCGGTCGAGAGCGTGCTGGGAAGAATCAGATTGCAAATGCCGAAGAACAGTGGCTAGTGGTCAGTTGCTGATGGTTAGTCGCGGCTCAACCGAGTATCATTCCGTAGCTTGTAACCGTAGCTTGTAAATGCTGAAACGAACGCGGTGGGGTTGCGCTTACTGACGAGCAGCATGACTGGCAACTGACAACTAGCCACTGACAACTGACACTTGAACCACCGCCTTCGCATTCCCGACTGGATTCTTCTACTCGCGTGCTGCGGATTCTTTTTTTTCTGGCAGCTGTCCGCATTTGGACTGATTGGCGCGGACGAACCGCGCTACGCCCAGGTTGCTCGCGAGATGCTGGATCGTCGCGATTGGGTGACGCCAACGCTCGGCGGGGTCGCGTGGCTGGAGAAGCCGCCTCTTTATTACTGGCAGGCGATGGCCGTTTACAAGCTTCTTGGCGTAAGCGATTGGGCAGCGCGCCTTCCGTCAGCGATTGACGCGACCGCACTCGTTTTCGCGGTTTACTGGTTTCTATGCCGCTTTCGGCCGGGCTTTGCGCTGGATGGCGCGCTAGCGCTGACGTGCTCGGCTGCGATTGTCGGGTTTGCGCGCGCGGCCTCTACGGACATGCCGCTCGCGGCGGCGTTCGGTATCGCCTTGCTCGCCTGGTTCGCCTGGTTTGAGAGCGGCCGTCGCGCCTTCCTTGCCGGCTTTTATGCCTTCCTGGGACTGGCCATGCTGGCGAAAGGCCCAGTCGCGCCATTTCTCGCGATGGTAATTGTCGGAATGTTTGCGGCGACCCAACGAAGCTGGCAGGCGATATGGAAAACTTTGTGGCTCCCCGGAATTCTGCTCGGGTGCGCAGTCGCGTTGCCGTGGTATGTCCTGGTGCAGATCAGGAACCCTCAATTCTTTCGGATTTTTATTCTGGAGCATAACCTCGCCCGCTTCGGAACCAATGTGTTCCATCACCCGGAGCCGTTCTGGTATTACATTCCAGTCACGCTGCTTGGCTGGTTGCCGTGGACGGTATTCGTCATTGCGAGTCTGATTTGGTCGGTTCGGAAATTACGCCAGCGTGACGCTGACGCTTTGAACATCTTTTTGCTGATCTGGATTGTCGTTGTTGTTGCCTTCTTTTCCATTTCACAATCGAAGCTGCCGGGATATATTTTGCCGGCGATTCCGCCCGGCATTTTGCTCCTGGCGAATTATCTGCGCGAAAAAATCATCAGCAGGCCGCATCCAGTTCTCGTGGGACTGCATGCCATCTCCGCGGCCTCGATTGTCTTCGCGGCTCTGCTCTTGCGGTACACACTGCTGCAACACCGGTTTATCTGGAATGGTGCGATTACCGCTCCGCTCATCGCGGCCATTGTTGTAGCTGCTGTGATTGCCGTTTTTCTGTTCAAAACGGGCTTTGCCGGGCTGCGAATGGCAACTCTGGTCCCGGCGGTGGTCGCGCTGGCAATCGCAATTCGCTTCGGCGCACAGCCTCTCAACGACCGGCTCTCAGCACGTGCGGTTTCAGATGCTCTGGCGCAGGTTTCGCCCCATAATTTACCGGTTGCGGTAGTGCTGGTATCCCGCGAGCTTGAATTTGGATTGCAGTTCTATCGCGATCAAAAAATTCCGCGCTACGAACTTGGCCAGGCGCCAGTCGGCGAGCATCTGGTCGTGGCGCGTCAGGGTTTTCAAAGGGCTTTTGCGCGCGATGTGCCCGGGCGAAAAATAGTGCCGCTGGGCAATTTTCCCGAGCAAAAAGTTGAATACTTCTATGTGTCGGCGCGCTAGTCGCTTAAGGCGCTTGTAAGCCATTGTTCGTTTTTAACCGCGAAGGACACTAAGCCAACGAAGGAAACCTGAAGTTGGCTTCTCGTATTCCCCGTGTTTGATTGCCGCAGTTCGCTGCCACTACACTCAGTTGTTGCCGTTGACGCTGAAAAGCACGGCACGCGCGTCTTCTCTGGAGCTGCGGTGGAAATACTCGATCTCAGGCACTTCACGTCCGCCGACCTGCGTCCGTTGCTCGAGGACGAGATTCGGGTGTGGGCGGAGTTGCTGTGCTGGGACTACAGCGGTTCGGCGGAGATGATTCTCCGCTACATGGACGCGAAATTTTTACCTGGCTACGCCGCGGTTTCGCGCGGTAAAGTTTTCGGCTATTCGTTTTTTGTCTACGAGAGCAGTAAAGGAGTGATCGGAGATCTGTTCGTTCGCTCCGGCGATAACGGCAGCGGTCGCGAGGAGGTCGAGCGCCGGCTGCTGACGCACGTGATCGAAACCTTGCAGCAATCGCCGGGCATACACCGCATTGAAGCGCAACTGTTAGCGCATGAAGCCGGAGCAGCGTCGCAGCCGTTTTTGTCGCAGGGATTCAGCCGCCACGCCCGCCTGTTCATGGCCCTTCCCCTGGCCGCGCAAATGGATGGGAAAGTGATCGCGGCAGATATCGAACTGCGGCGTTGGACTGAACAGGATTATCAGCCATCGGCTGCCGTCATCACCTCAGCTTATAGAAATCACGTGGATTCCGAAATCAACGACCAATACCGGACCCTGAGCGGCTCACTGCGATTCCTGAACAACATCATTCGTTTCCCAGGTTGCGGCACGTTCGACGCTGAATCGTCATTCGTGGCCGTCAACAAGCGCAACCATTCGCTGGTCGGGGTAATCCTGTGTTCGCGCGTGCGCTATGACACCGGACATGTGACGCAAATTTGTGTATTGCCCGAGCACCGTGGGCTCGGCCTTGGCAAAGCGCTGCTTGCGGCCACAGTGCGTAATTTGACGCAAAGGAAATTTTCAGCGCTGTCGCTGACTGTAACGGAGGCGAATTTTCCGGCCGTCGATCTATATGCCCGCCTGGGCTTCGAGAAGAAGCGCGTCTTCGATGCGTTTGTGTGGGAAGGGTAAGGACTGGATGCGACGACCGCGACGATTGGCGTGAGCAGCTTAACCTGTGGTAGGATTTTCCTACCGATGTCAACTCACAACTCCAGTCTGCAATACCTGACCACCACGAAGATCGGAGAAAAAGGGCAGTTAACTGTTCCCAAGCAGTTTCGCGAGGACCTTGGTCTCGGCACCGGCGCGCCATTCGCTGTCCTGCGTCTAGGTGACGGACTGATTCTTTTGCCCGAACAACGCCGCTTCGAACAGCTGTGTGAAGAAGTGAGTTCAGCACTGACGTCAGCGGGAGTGGAATCCGGGGATCTTCTGGGTACACTCGGTGAGGCCCGCAAGCGTGTTTACACTAAACGCTACCGGCCAAATGGGCCACAGAAATCCGAGCCTGTACGCACCCGCCGGCGGAAGTGACGACGCGCCGCCGCATCCGATTGTTTCTGGATTCGAATGTTCTGACCGGCGGCATCGTCTCGCCCTGGGGCTTAGACAAGGCTTGTCTTTCCCTATGCGCCGCTAAGGTCTGCAAACTCGTTCTGGCCGAAGTGGTTCGAGATGAGGGCGAACAGAACCTTCTGATTCATGCCGAGCGGCTCTCATTATCGGGCGCCAAGCGACTGATCGAGGCATATCACCGTTTGATTGCATTGACAGACCCCGAACTGGTCGCGTATCCGGCGAAAGCACTGGTTAATTCGAGCCGACACATCATCCGGCATTTGGCGGACGTTCCGGTGCAGCTCTCAGCGATGATTAGTAAACCGGACTGGCTTTTAACTCACAACACCAAACATTTCACCAAAGCAGTAGCCGAACGTTCGGCATTACGAATCGCGACGCCAGCCGAGTTCTTCAAAGAGCTGGCAAGTCTGTTGCGATGAGGACTAGAAGTGAAATCGCTTGGACTTTCAGTGCCTGAGCGCCCACATAACCCAGCCCGCCAAAATCAATCCCCCCATAAACAAGACAAAGCAGTAGAGGCCGTAGTTGAACTGGGCGCGCGGAGTATCGCGCTGAGTGATGCCGAACACGGTCGAGGCAAAGATCGAGAACAACAACGCGGCATTGAAGTGGGAGAGTGTCAGAATCACGATTTCTTTCCTATCGCAATGTGATAGGCATCAGCCACGCTGATCAGATTTAGCAGTCCGGCCACAATTATGAACTTAGTGCCGTAGTCTGCGGTGGCGTGCGCAATGATGCCGTGGCCCGCATCAAGCGCGCGGGTCACTATGTAAAGGCCGCCGGCCCCGATGTCGCCGATGAATCCCAGAATATCCAGTATGTCTCCGCCATTCGGTTTGTAGATGCGGCCCTGCATGAGCAGGCCAAGCACAAACATGATGACGACGGAACTCATCAGCAAAAGCCCGCGTATCCAGCGCTTTTGAATTAAATGCCCGGCGCCTGGTATGAGCCAGCCCACTGCGGGCGCAAGCACCGACATGGTGGAGTTCTGAGCTGCAGGTTTAACCACTGGTTCTTTTCTTACAGTCGTTTCTGCCATTTGGAAGAGTCGAGGCGGGCGACGCGCGCCCCACACAGCCTAGATAATTACGATTTCATTTTGCATTCTACCAGTTACTTCAGCGTGGCCGCTTCGCACCAGCATGTTCACTTCGCTGCGGACACCGAACTCCGGCAGGTAAATTCCGGGTTCAATGGAAAAGCAGCTGTTCGGCAATATCCGGCGTTCGTCGTGCACTTCAAGGTTGTCCATGTTGGCGCCATTGGCATGGACTTCAGTTCCGATCGAGTGTCCCGTTCGATGAACGAATTTTTCGCCGAAGCCTGCCTTGGTAATGCTTTCGCGAACCGGATCGTCCACCTGCCATCCCGAAATCTGCTTGCCGGCAGCAATGGAGTCCTGCACGAATTTCGCGCCGGCATTACGTGCATCGCGAACGATGCCGAAAACTTTTTGAATTTGCTCGAGCGGAGTTTTGCCCACGAAACCGACCCAGGTGATGTCGTAGTACACCGCGTTCGGAATGTCTTTTTTGCCCCATATATCGAGCAGAACGAAATCGCCTTCACGAATTGGTTTTGATGTCGCAGCCTCGGGGCCGTAATGCGGGTTGCCGCTATTGGCGTTTACCGCAACCACGGGCGGATCGCTGGTGACGAGGTTCTCGCGGCGGAAGGCTTCGAGAATCCATTGCTGGATTGAAAACTCGTCGGCACCGCCATTGCGGACTCGGCGGCCAATCTCTTTAAAAGCTTCCTCTGTGATTGGGTCAATGGAGTCTCGGGCTGCGAAATGGGTTTTGATCTGCTCATCCGTCCAGGTGGCTTCGAATTGCGCGACCAGATCGCCGGAGCTGACGATATTTTTGCCCAGGCCGCGAAGCAGTTCGACAGTTCCCGCATCCACCAGGGAAATAGTGAACACGCCGTTGTTGGGCCAATACTGCATGGCAACATCGCGATAAGGGCGTAGCAAATCTTTTAGCGACTCGAACAGTTCCTGCCACGCCGAGTATGTCGCTTTGCTTCCGGGAAGTGAATCCAGGTGCCCAGCTTCGATCTTGTGGACCAACTTCTGCGGCTCACCTTCAGCCGGAATCAAGTAAAACCAGCGCCGGGTCGCCATCAACTTTTCGGGGAGGCCAAGCACACGGTAGGCAATGGGATCGCGATGATGGTGGTCGTAGAAAAGCCAGGCATCGATGTTGCGGTCGCGGAGAGCAGACTGGATGGCGGCGAGATCCATGAAGCCAACATTGTACCCGCTTGCCGTGCCTGTTTCAGGCGCCTAATCGCTTGCGGATTTCCTCGGCCGAGATTCCTTGCACATGAATTACTTTCACTCGCCCGCTCTGGCCCGAGGTAATTGTGACGGCGGATCGCGGTACTTTCAATGCTGCGGCCAACAAACCCACGCAGGCTTCGTTGGCGCGGCCATCAACCGGGGGCGCGGTCACCGCGATTTTCAGCGCGCCTCCTAATTCACCGATCAATGCGTTCTTGCGGGCGCGCGGCTGAACTTTAATCGTGAGCGTCACGCCCGATGTGGTTTCGTGAATGCTGAGCACGTCTTATATGATAAGCACAGGCTTGCCGGGGACGGGCCCGTAGCTCAACGGTTAGAGCAGCAGACTCATAATCTGTTGGTTCCTGGTTCGAATCCAGGCGGGCCCACCAAATCGCGAGGTCCCTCGCTGCGCTCGGGATTTCGGCTGCCGGCTCCCGCTGCTCCCACCCCCATCACGCGAAAACTGCGCGTGACGGGTACCCCGGCTGCGCTCACGCCTGCAAAACGCCTCAAGTTGAACCCCCGCCAAAAATGAGGCATCAGATATCGAAGGTGAGAACCAGCAAGAAGTTGCATCCAACTAAATAGCCTTTCGCAGACTGCAGCCGACTTACAATAAGCTTCCGAGAGCACAGAATCCCAACAGCAGCAGGAGGAGCGCGCAGATTTTGGGACTTGGCAAATACCTGAAAAGACGAGGGATATCGTGCGCCGCCAGTGTTATGCCGATATGCATGACTCCGTGTTTCCAGGCTCTAAAACGCGCTCCGAGCTGGGCTTTAACGGGCGCGATTTGCCTTCTCCTGTCAGCGTCCGGAACGGCGCAAAGCACGACGACCTCCGTTGATTTAGACACCGCTATCCAACTGGCCCTTACTCATAATCACTCCTTAAAGGCCACTCGGACTCAGATTCTTCAAAATCAGGCGCAGGAAACGACGGCCAATCTGAGACCTAACCCCACGTTTGCGGCAGACAGCCAATTCGTTCCCATTTTTAGCCCGCAGGATTTTTCCGGAACCAATATTGACCAAGTGCAGCAATTCGACGTCGGGCTGAGCTATCTGTTCGAACGCGGGCACAAGCGTCAGCGGAGGCTTAGGGCGGCACAGGATGCGACCTCCGTGACTCGCGCCCAGGTCGCGGATGCCGAACGGACATTGACGCTCAACGTCAGCCAGCAGTTCATCAGCGTGCTGCTGGCGGAGTCAACGCTGCAGCTCGCGCTGGAGGACCTGAAAGCCTTTCAGCAGACGGTTGACATCAGCGAAGCGCAGTTCAAGGCCGGATACATCGGGGAAGGCGACTACCTGAAGATCAAGATCCAGCTGTTGCAGTTTCAAACCGATGTTTCGTCGGCGAAGCTAGCCAAGGTGCAAGCGCTGGTGGGGTTGCGCGAATTGCTGGGTTACGACGCAGTACCGGAACATTTTGATGTGGCGGGCGACCTCACATATCAGCCGTTGAAGGCCGGGCTGGACGATTTGAAACTGCAGGCGCTGCGTGAACGGCCTGACTATAAAGCCGCGGAACTTGGCGTGACCGCAGCGCAGAGCCAGATTCAGCTGGCCAAGGCCAATTCTAAAGTGGATGTCACCGGGACATACAATGTGGATCACGTAGCCGGCGAGACCACAGGGTCGGTATTCGTAAGCCTTCCGCTGCCAATATTCGACCGCAATCAAGGCGAGATTGCGCGCACGAGATACGCTCTCACACAGTCGCAGGAACAGCAGCAATCCGCGAGCGACACCGTACTGTCCGATGTTTCAAATGCCTACGAGGCGGTCAAGAGCAACGACGAAGTTGTTCAGCTTTACACTTCAGGCTACTTGAAACAAGCGCAGGACTCGCGGGACATCAGCGAATACGCTTACAAGCGCGGAGCCGCGAGCCTGCTGGATTTTCTTGACGCAGAGCGCAGCTATCGCGCCACGCAGTTGGCATATCGCCAATCGCTGGCCGCTTATATGACCGCGCTCGAGCAACTAAAGCAAGCGGTGGGAACGAGGAACCTGCCATGATCAAGAACATGCTGTGCTTCGCCGTTGCTCTGGCCCTCCTGGTTTTGGCCGGATGCGAAGGCCCGAATTCGAATTCGGTGACCTATGCAAAGAACCTTAACGATCCGGAACTCTTTGCCATTCCGCAAGAACAGATGTCGCATGTGCAGGTGCTGGCCGTAGAACCGACGACGTTGACCAGAACCCTTCGGCTGACGGGGGCGGTTGCATATAACGCATTCAAGACCACGCCCGTGATCACTCAGGTGAGCGGCCCGGTCAGCCGTGTGGTGGTGGTGCCGGGGCAGAGGGTGAAGCAGGGCGAAGCGATGCTGTATGTGGCGAGCCCTGACTATTCGCAACTCAGGTCGAATTATCTGAAGGCAAAAGACGCCTACGCCCTTGCGCAGAAGGCTTACGCGCGCGCCCAGGATTTGTATCAGCACAAGGCAATTGCCGAACAAGCTCTGGAGCAGGCGGAATCGGCGGAGGTGCAGGCCGGGGGAGACCTGGCGTCGGCGCAGGCAGCGCTGAAGGTCCTGGGCATCACCGATCCGGACGCGCTGGTAAAGGCGCCACCCACGTTTGAAGTGCCCGTGAAAGCACCCATCAACGGCGAAGTGGTTGAGCAGGACGTTTCCGCCGGGCAACTGATTCAGCCGGGCTCAACCCAGTGCTTCATGATTTCGGACATCAGCAACGTGTGGGTGCTGGTGAACGTTTATCAGAATGACTTGCCGTATGTGCGGGTCGGCGACACCGTCAGCATTCAGACGGATGCATACCCCCAGGTTTTCCATGGACGGATTTCGTATATAGCGGCATCGCTGGATCCGAGTACGCGGACTTTGCAAGCGAGAATCGAGACGGCGAATCCGGGCGAGAAGTTGAAAAAGGATATGTACGTGACCACCACGGTGAACGCCGGAAAGATTGCAAAGGCGGTAGCCCTGCCGGATGCGGCCGTCCTGCGGGACAACGAGAACCAGCCCTTCGTTTACGCCGAAACTTCGCAAAACCAGTTCGGCCGGCGTTCGGTGACAGTGGGAGAAAGCGTCAATGGTCAAACCGAAATCACCAGCGGGTTGAAGCCTGGCGATCACGTTATTGGCAATGGCAGTTTGTTCCTGCAGTTCGCGAATTCGCTGCAACGCTGATTGGGTTACACGCAGGAAAATATCAGGCTAGTCCAACAAACTGAATGATTCATAAAATTGTTCGCGCCGCTCTGGGTCAACGTTTTCTGGTCTTGATGTTGACCATCTTCATCACTGTGGGCGGAATCATCTCCTTCCAGCGAATGCCGGTGGACGCGTACCCCGATCTCTCTCCCCCGCAGGTCGAAATCATCACGCAATGGCCGGACCACGCCGCCGAAGAAGTAGAGCGCCTGGTAACCCTTCCCCTCGAATTGGAAATGAATGGCGTGCCGCACACGGTGATAATGCGGTCCATTTCGCTGTACGGACTTTCAGACATCGTCCTCACTTTCGAGGAAGACACGAACGACTATTTTGCGCGGCAAGTGGTTTTTGAGAGGCTCGCCGGCGCGACCTTGCCGGCTGGTGTGACGCCCTCGTTGGCGCCCCTATTCAGTCCCAGCGGTTTGGTCTATCGCTATGTTCTCGAGAGTCCCGACCGCAGCCCGCAGGAATTGCACACCATTGAAGACTGGGTGTTGGAGCGCGCGTATCGGTCGGTTCCCGGCGTGGCGGACGACTCGAGCTTTGGCGGCACCACCATGCAGTATCAGGTGCTGCTCGACCCCGCCCGCATCTACGGATACCACTTAACAGTTCCCCAAGTCACGACGGCGCTGGCGGCAAACAATGCTAATGCTGGAGGTGGGTTCTATTCGCAGGGCGGCCAGTTCTATTATGTGCGCGGCATCGGCCTGGTAAAAAACACCGAAGATATCGGGAACATTGTTGTGGGCGCAAATAAAGGCGTCCCCATTCGCGTAAAGGATGTCGGCGAGGTCACGATTGGCCACGCGCCGCGACTGGGTGAGTTTGGATTTCAGAAGAACGACGATGCGGTCGAGGGCGTCATCCTCATGCTCCGAGGCGAGCAGACGCAGAACGTGCTCAAGGGCGTTCAGGCCAAGACGGACGAACTGAACCGGCAGATACTTCCGCCGGACGTAAGAATCCATCCTTATTACGATCGCAGCGACCTGGTGAATCTGACCAAAGACACGGTCGAGAACAACCTGCTGCGCGGCATGGTGCTGGTACTGATTGTGTTGATCTTTTTCCTGGTCAGCATCCGTGCCGCGGTCATTGTGGCGATCACTATTCCGCTCTCACTGCTGTTTGCATTCATTGTTCTACATGCGCACGATGTGGCTGCGAATCTGCTTTCGATTGGAGCGATCGACTTCGGCATCATCATTGACGGCACCGTGGTGATGATGGAGAACATCTACCGCGAACTGGCGCTGCGGGAAGGGCAAGCCTACAGCCTGAACGAGGTCATTCTGGCGGCAGCCAAGGATGTAGACCGCCCGATCTTCTATTCAGTCGCCGTGATCCTGGCAGGCTATCTTCCGATTTACGCATTGAGCGGACCGTCGGGCAAATTGTTTCATCCCATGGCAGAGACGATGGCCTTCGCGCTGGTTGGGGCGCTGATTCTGACCCTGACCCTGGTTCCAGTGCTGGCTTCTTATTGGTTTAAGAGCGGCGTGCGGGAGAAAGAAAACCGGCCCTACGAGTGGATGAAGCGGCAATATGCGAAGCAGTTGGATTGGGCGCTCAATCGCCCGAAAACGACACTCGCGATCGCCGCTTTGATCTTTGGTTCAACCCTGCTGCTGGCCCCTTTTATCGGCGGCGAGTTCATGCCGCACCTGGATGAAGGGGCGCTCTGGGTGCGCGCCACCATGCCGTACACCATTTCATTTGAGGAAGCCAGTAAGATCGCGCCCCAGATACGTGACATTCTGCTGTCCTATCCGCAGGTCACGGTGGTCGGTTCAGAGCTCGGGCGCCCGGACGACGGGACCGATCCGACCGGTTTCTTCAATTGTGAATTCTATGTAGGACTTAAGCCCTATAAAGACAAGGCCTGGCACGGTGGTGTCAGCGATAAGAAAGAGCTGACTGCATCCATCAAGAAGAGGCTCAGCGCCTTTCCTGGAATTATTTTTAACTACACCCAGCCGGCGGAAGACGCGGTGGACGAAGCGCTAACCGGACTCAAGAGCTCGTTGGCGGTGAAGGTCTATGGCGAGGATTTGAACGTGCTCCAAGATAAGGCCATTCAAATCAAGAACACTCTGGAAAAGATACCCGGTTTCGCGGATCTGACTGTCGTTCGCGAACTTGGGCAGCCCAGCCTGCTCGTGGATGTAGATCGCGAGAAGATCGCGCGTTATGGAGTAAACGTTTCCGACGTGGAAGCTGTGGTTTCAGCCGCGGTCGGCGGCGCGGCTGTCACGCAAGTGATCCAGGGCGAGAAGCTGTTCGATTTAGTCGTGCGCATGCAGCCGCAATTCCGCAGCAGCGCGCACGACATCGGCAACCTGCTGGTGGGAACGCCGGACGGCCAGCAGATTCCGCTCAGCCAGCTTGCCGACATCCGCCAGGGAAATGGTGCGTCGTTTATTTACCGGGAGAACAATTCGCGGTATATCGGCGTGCAATACAGCATTGAGGGGCGCGATCTGGAGCGGGCAGTACGCGATGGACAGGCAGCCGTCAACAAAGCAGTTCATCTGCCGCAGGGATACTGGATGTCGTGGGGCGGAGAGTATAGCCAGTTCCTGGAAGCCAAGTCGCAGATGTTTTTTATCGGTCCGCTCGCGCTGGTGCTGATTTTCGTAATCTTGTTCGCGCTGTATGGAAACTTCAAGTTTCCTGTCACCATCGCGCTGGGGGTAGTGATGACTGAGCCGGTAGGCGCGCTTATCGCCCTCAAACTGACCCACACACCGTTCAGCGTGTCTTCGGTGCTGGGCCTGCTGGCGCTGCTCGGGGTTTCGGTCGAGACCGCGGTGATTCTGGTGTCATACATCAACAAGCTGCGACAGGAAGGAATGGACATCCATTCAGCGACGCGCGAGGCTTCCCTGCTCCGTCTGCGGCCCATCATGATGACTGCGCTGGTAGCGTGCCTCGGCTTGTTGCCGGCAGCGCTCTCAACCGGAATTGGATCGGACACGCAGAAACCGTTCGCAATCGTAATCGTTGCCGGCCTGATTTCGCGGCTGTGTATCGGATTCTTTGTTAATCCGGTGCTGTATGAATTGGTGGCGCGCGAGGGGGATGTGCTTCAGGTGTAGCGCGGCGCTGAACCGGAGGGACTGACCAGCAGCAACTCTCACCTGTAATATTTTCCTGTATGCAGGGAGTTTCGGCGTACGGTAACGCGGATGGCGGCATAAGGAGTCTGCTGGATTTTCATGGGCGCTAAACAAGCCTAAGGTCTGACGAGTGGAAAGAACCTATATCGGAGGCGTCAGACTTTTATGAAATCCAAAGCGACATTGCTTTCGCTGGTGCTGCTGTCGGCGAGCTGGGTAGTGGCCCAGAGCACAACGCCAGATAGCACATCGCCTTCCGGCCCGGCTCCCGCCCAGACGCAGAGCCCTTCCGGAACTAGTCCTCAGACCTCAACTCCCAGTACAGCAGAACCAGCGCAAACCGGGCCGGCTTCAAACGCTCCAGCTGCGGAAACTCCCAGCCAGACCTCACCTGCAGCCCCTAACCAAAATGTCCCGGGAGGAACTGCCAACAGCGAAACCGGCACCAGCGCAGCAGGAAACAGCGCGGGCGGCAATATGACCGGCTGTCTCTCCGGATCTCCCATCACCGGGAACTTCATGCTGACCGATCATTCCGGAAACACCTATAAGCTGACCGGCAACCTCGACAGCCTGCGCACTTTGATCGGGAACGAAGTCCAGGTAAGTGGTAGCGGCAGCGGTGCCGAGGCAACATCCGGCGCATCGGTTTCACCGGATCAGAGTGGAGCGAGCGCTTCGGCGACAGGGTCCACTTCGTCCGGCGCAAGTGCAGGGATGAATTCCAGTTCGGGTGCAACGGCGGCGACCGGCACCGCGAAGCAATTTAGTGTGACCAGCGCAAGCAAAGTCGCCGACCAGTGCGCGGCGGCGCCTTCGAATCCGAATCCCGGGCCGACGGCCCGTGAGCGGAAGAGCGGAGTCATGTACGCCTCCGCCGCTTTAGCGTGGCAGACCGCAGGAGCCGGTGCGGCCGGAACTGCAGGCGCGGGACCGGGCGCGAGCACCGGCCAGACCGGATCAACCGCTGGACAGAGCACAACTGGAACTTCGCAGGGAACTGCAACCGGAACGTCACAGGGCACGACCACGCCGGGCTCAACCCAGACCCCCGGAACGACGCAACCTGGAACTGCAAGTCCGACTCCGGGAACGGCAAGTCCGACACCGGGAACGGCAGCGCCTGCGCCGGGCACAACTCCGGAGACAGCTCCGACCAGCCCGACACCGGAAACGAGTCCGGGAGCATCAACTCCAGAAACCAGCCCGACGACGCCGACTCCGGAGACCACACCGGAAACGACGGCTCCAGAAACTGCGCCTCCTGCCGGTAGCACAACCGAGCCAGGCACCACGAATCCGCCAAGCAGTACACCTCCGACGACGCCACAGACCACCACACCTGACACGACAGCTCCGCCGCAAGCCTAGTAACGAAGCTTCGTGACCCTCAAGGCCAGCTGCGGCTGGCCTTCATTTTTTCTTCGAAGATCGCGCGGCTTCGGACACTGCGTCAACCTTTGCTGTAAGATAATTTTTCAGCGAGGAATCATGGCGGAACGGAAAGTGATGTGCGTAAAGTTACACCAGGAACTGCCCGGGCTGGAAGAACCACCCTTCGATACCGAACTCGGCCAAAAGATCTACAACAACGTGTCGCAGCAGGCCTGGAAACAGTGGACGGAATTCTGCAAGATGCTGCTGAACGAGTACCGCCTGAATCCTGCCCGGCGTGAGGATCAGGAGGTAATTGTCAGACAGATGGAACAGTATTTCTTCGGAGAGGGAGCTGCCCCGCCGCCGGATTACATCGCGCCCGAGCAGAAACATTAAGTCCAGCCTTCATTGCAACTCAGAAACGAAAATCAATTCCGGTTGAAAAGCGGAAGTGGTCCTGGCCGCCGCCGAAGAACCGGGTGTGAACTTCGTCTCCCTGCACGCGCCATGCGATCCCGTGGATCAGCCTGTAGTCAATTCCGCCCCCGATTGCGGTTGCGAATGAAGTGTCTGAGTTCGATGCAGCGCCGCTGTCTTTAACATGCCCCGCACCAAAGAGCAGATGGGCAAACGGAGTAAACCTCTTTATGGGCACTGAAACGCGGGGCCCGATGAGATACGTAGACAGGGTTGAATCTATTTTCTGAGGCGTTGCCGGACATTGCGGACTGCCGGCGGGTAACACGCAAAGGAAATCGAAATTGTGCGATCCATAATGGCGGCTCACATCGATGACAACGCCAATCCATGGAAGGAATTTCCCTTCCAGCGATCCTTCCCAGCCATTGGAACCCAGGCTATGACTGGCAGGGACAAATGCTCCAATGACTGGAGGACATGCAGGTGAGCAGTTGGTGCTGAATGCGTCTCCGCCTGAATACGAATAGCCGATAAAAATATTTCCACTAGTCGGAATTTGCGCAAATGCCGCACCAGCGCTGACGAAAACAACCAGAGCAATTCCGGCAAACTTTCGCACGGAGGTCCTCCTTAAAATGTGGGCCAAATTTGGCAATCTAGCGATTCCGATGCGAGGAGGAGCGTAGCCGGATGCCCCGCGAATTACTGCCTCAAGATTCTCAAAATTTAAAGACAATTCCTGTCGAGATTCGCAGGTTAGTCTCGCCTTGTCCAAAGAGACTGTTGTGAATGGAATCCAACTGAAGGCGAGCGGCCACCCCTTTAATGAGCTTATAGTCCAGGCCCCCACCAACCGCAATGGCAAAGCCTGTGTCGGAATCCGAAATACCCCCGCCGGAATCGGTTTGATGTGCCAAGCCCAGGAGCAGTTCAGCGAATGGCGTGTACCTGCCCCTCGAAATTGATGCCCGCGGCCCAAACAACAAATTGTGTCGGCTGGCATTTATGGTAACGATTCGTGGTGTGCAAGGCGCGGGTGCGCAGGTAGTAAAGCCGTGGCCGCCATAATGCCAGTCAAAGTCGGCGACGACTCCGATCCACGGGAGGAACTTGCCCTCAACCGAGCCCTCCCACCCGCTTGCGTTGATACCGATGTTGGAACCTGACGCGAACACACGGGCGCCTGAGTATGAATAGCCGACGAAGGCGTTTCCGCTAGTCGGCAGTTGAGCCATACCCAATCCAGTACAAATGAAAAGAAACAAGAGAAGCTTAGAAGGACCTTGCAATCGTGCTCCGTTCTGGTGCCAATTTTTGATGCACAGGAAACGTGAGGTGGATGCTTCCGGCAATTCGCCTGCGTCAAATGTCAATTCATCCGATATTCACAAGCGATCGGGCGCGGGGCAACTATATTGAATTTATAGCGTCCAAGTTGGAGCCGCCGGGAGACCAGGTCTTTGTATGTTGTCTCGTGAAGTGAGGGGACTGAAGAAACGCTCGAGTGAGCGTTTCTCTTTCAGAGTCAGCGAACAGTCAGGAACGCCAGTATTGTATTGTTGCGGGCGGATTTGCTTTCGCCAAGATGCTCAGAAGTTTTCGCGGGCCGCCGTTCAATTGCTTGGTTCGGGCAAGCTCGTTGTGCTTGAATTTTCGGATGTTAAAGCGATGGATAGCGCAGGAATCGGCGAACTTGTGCTGGTACAAATGCGGGCGCAGGCATTCGAGTGTGCGGTCCGGTTGGCGGCTCCAAGACCGCAGGTGCAAGGCCTGCTTGAGCTGACAAATGTTGCGTCGCTGTTCGAAATCTACCCGACCGTAGAGTCCGCTCTGGCATCGCCCGGTATTGAGGTTGCGTAGCAACCCCAGGCGTCGGGTATGCCCTCCCTGTCTTTTCCGGAAAAAAGTGTAACAATGTCGTCCTCTAGTGCATCCATGTGGGGTCGGGAATCGTACCCGTGCCCGGTTGCGACCGTGGCCGTAAGAGCTCTGCCCGGAGAGAACGCAAATGTCAGCAAGCCGAACCCAGCCGCAGGCTTGTAGTCCTCTACTTCAAAAATATCGGGATGTCCGCAAGACTTCGCTCGATTTGACCAGCCCGTTTTCTGCCGAAGATCAAATGCTGCAATCCATGCCGGATTGCAGTCCCGCAAAGTGGCATCTGGCGCATACAAACTGGTTTTTTGAGACGTTCATCCTCGGGAACGTCCCAGGTTATCGCCCATTTGATCCACGTTACAAGCAGCTCTTCAACTCCTATTACAAACAGCTGGGCGCACACCCTTTTCGTGGATCGCGCGGATTGATGTCCCGCCCGAGCCTGGAAGAAGTGCATGCCTATAGGCACTGGGTTGACGAGGCGATGGATCGCCAACTCGACCGGATATCAGATGAGGTCAGAGAGTTAGTTGAGCTTGGACTCAACCACGAGCAGCAACACCAGGAACTGATTCTTACTGACATCAAACATGCGTTGTGGAGTTCGCCGCTAAAGGTGGAGCGCTCGGCTCGGTTACGAGCAATCGAAAATGTTGTCCCAGCCAACTGGATTGGATTCGATAAGGGCATTTATGAAGTCGGGCACTCGGGCGAGGGATTCGCGTTTGACAATGAAGGACCCCGGCACGGAGTCCTGCTACAGGATTTCCAGATCGCATCACGGCAGGTGACGAACGCGGAATATTTGGAATTCATGCGGGATGGCGGATATCGCAAACCGGAACTGTGGTTATCCGACGGTTGGGATGCGGTGAACAGCCAGAAGTGGAATTCGCCGCTCTATTGGGAGGAACGGGAAGGCAACTGGCTGGAGTTTACGTTTGCTGGCATGAGAGACATCGATCCGGCCGCTCCGGTTTGTCACGTGAGCTACTACGAAGCGGATGCATTCGCGCACTGGAGCGGATCACGGCTTCCACGAGAAGAAGAGTGGGAAGTCGCCGCATTGCAGGCGGGTATGAAACACACTGGCGTGTTTTTGGATGCCGGCAAGTTTCATCCCGAGCCTGCGCAGGGTCAAGTCCCGCAGTGGTTCGGCAATGTTTGGGAATGGACGGCCAGTCCCTACATTGGTTATCCGGGATTCGTCCCTGCGGCAGGACTGGTCGGTGAATATAACGGAAAATTCATGTGCAACCAGTTTGTGTTGCGGGGCGGTTCCTGTGCCACGCCTCTCAGCCATATCCGCGTCACCTATCGAAATTTCTTTCCCCCACATGCTCGTTGGCAATTCATGGGCATAAGGCTAGTCAAATGATCGCCCGCGAACCCGTTCCTCTCCCACCTTACGCCGAAGAAGTCACTGTGGGCCTGAGCTCTCCACAGAAGACTTTGCCCTGTAAATTGTTCTATGACGAGATTGGCTCGGCTTTGTTTGAGGAGATCACTCGTCTTCCCGAGTATTACCCCACTCGTACTGAACTCGAGATATTGCGGACAAGCTCAGGAGAGATTGCATTGGCCGCGGGTTCCCCTATTTCAGTAGTGGAACTCGGCGCCGGCACCGCAACCAAGACCGAGATGCTTTTACGTGCCATTGCCCGTCGCCAAATGCGAGTAAAGTTTTTCCCTGTCGATATTTCTCCCTCAGCCCTGGCCGAAGCCAAGAAGCGTCTTCGAGAAGAGCTTCCGGGGGCCTTGGTGCGCCCGGTGGTTGCGGACTTCACCAACGGATTTCATTTTTTGAACGACATATCGGGGCGAAAGCTGGTTCTTTATCTGGGATCAAGTATCGGAAATTTCGACTGGAACCCTGCCATCCACATGCTGCAAAAAGTGGGCAGTCAACTGTCAGCGGGGGATGCTCTTCTGCTGGGAACGGACATGGTAAAGAGCCCGGAGATACTGGTTCCGGCCTATGACGACACGCAAGGTGTGACCGCCCGCTTCAATAAAAACATTCTTCGACGAATTAACCGCGAGTTTAGCGCCAACTTTGATCTGGATTCTTTCCGGCACGTTGCCGAGTGGAATCCGGTGCAATCGCGAATGGAGATCTTTCTTGAGAGCATCAAGACCCAGGTGGTCAGTTTGTCACTGGCTGGAACTCGCATTCGATTCCGTGCCGGCGAGCGAATTCATACTGAGAACAGCAACAAGTACACGCTCGAAATGGTGGAACGAATGCTGTGCGTCTCAGGATTCAAATTGGAAAAAACCTGGTTTGATGAGCGCAAATGGTTCGGGCTGCACCTGGCCAGGGTTGGCTGATCATTTTCCGAGTGCCTTCACCACCTTCGCAGTCGTGATTGCCTGGCCGACATGGCGTTGGGCGTGATCGGCGACGTGCACTAAGAGTCCGGCGACTGTGGTCGGCATCTGTTGTCGGCCCACGGCGCGCTTCTCGGCAAGGCTCTCTTCAGAAAAAGCCTTCACACGGGCGGTTGATTTCTCAAGAGAGGCGCTTAGTTCCGCGAAGATCTGTTCGCGGGTTGCGCCCTGATTCATTTCGGTTTTCATGGCGGATATCTGCTCTGGACTTAGCGAGCCAGATTCGGCGTAGGTCAGCAATCGGTCGGTGCTGCGCGCGATGTGGCGAATATGAAAAGCGACGGGCGCAATGTCCGCCGGTCTCACATTCAGTTCGTCATCCGTGAGGTCACCGCACCAGCGGTCCAAGTCTTCTTTTGCGAGTTCGAGGGCGTGCAAGACTGCGCGCTGCACCGGCGAAACGTCCGTCAATGTGCCGCGCAGCCAGGGTTCGGGAAGCTTGGATTTGTCCATACCAGCCTTCAGCCTTCAGCACTCAGCACTCAGCACTCAGCAATTAGCATTGAGCACTGAGCGTTTACTCCAGGAGGCGTTCGGCTTTCGCAACTGATAAACGCCAGATGCGGCTATGGGACTGAATGCTGAGTGCTGACTGCTGAATGCCCAAAGTATAAACGACTGTCCTTTCGCGAATCGCCGCTTTGGATTGCGAGCTTGAACGTTATATCCTTTCGCAGTGCAGCCTGCGGGACGATCTCCGACAACGCCGCTATACATCGGCCTGGTGATTACGCTTCTGGCCGTGGTGGGATACTCGTGGTATGTGACAGGACGGATCGCCAGCCTGCGCCAGTTGCAGAATAACCTGATCGACCGGAATCGCAAGGATTCGTTGCAACTTCTGCGCATTCAGAATGAACTGAATTCCATCGGCATCTCCATGCGCGACATGCTCGATGTGGACCCGGTGGAAGCCGGGCAACGCTATCCTCTCACCGCGTGGCGGCCGCAGTTCCAGCGCATGCGCGAAGATCTTGATGACGCTTTCCGGCGAGAGCAGCAATTTTCACCCGCCGGGCGGACCGTCGACCAGCAACATTATCTGCAAAGCTCGCTTTCACAGTTTTGGGACGCAGTAGGGCGCATTTTTTTGCTGGCAGAGAGTGGCAAGGAAGGCGAAGCGCGCGAACAGATTCGGCTTTCTCTTCAAGCCAGATTAGCGGGGCTCAGCAATTCGGTGGCCCGGCTGCTGGTGCAGAACAATGAGAGCGAAGAACGCGCCACGGCGCAGGTCACCGAAATCTATGACCACGTGCAACGGCAGGCGTACATCTTTTTGATCGGTACACTCATTGCAATCGTCCTGACCAGTCTGTATCTCATCCGGTCCAGCCGCCTGCTGTTCAATCAACTTGCGGCGCTTTCAGCGCAACGGAGCGAACTTGCGCAAACCCTTATTTCCGCGCAGGAATCAACCCTGCGATACGTTTCGCGCGAATTACACGATGAGTTTGGCCAGATTTTAACCGCCATGGGAGCAATGCTCGGCCGGGCGCGCAATCTGGCGCCGGACGGCTCGCAATTACGCGGCGATCTGCTCGAGGTGAGAGAAGTCGCACAGAGCGCACTCGACAAAGTGCGCAGCCTTTCGCAAGCTCTGCATCCAGTCATGCTCGATGAGGCGGGGCTCGAACAAACCATTGAGTGGTATTTGCCGGTGGTGGAACGCCAGGCCGGGGTTGGCATTTCCTACGAGAAAAGCGGAGCTCCGTTTCCGGTTAGCGGTAACTCTGCTGTACATATTTATCGCATCTTGCAGGAAGCTTTGAATAACGTGGCGCGACACTCCGGCGCGAAAAAGGCCTGGGTGCGTCTGCGTTTCGCAAAAGAAGGACTCGAATTGGAAGTTGAAGACCGCGGTTCTGGATTTGCTGCGGCACGTGCGAAGCGCGGGCTGGGATTGGTCGCAATGCGAGAACGCGCCGAACTGCTGGGCGGCACTCTGAAGTTCGAGGTACCGGCGGGCGGTGGGACCACCGTGCGGCTGCGAGTTCCCAAAGAATCGCTTTCGCGAGAGGCACAGGAGATGCATGTCTGAGCAGATTTCAGTGTTGCTGGTTGACGATCACAGTCTGGTGCGGCGCGGCTTTCGCCGTATGCTGGAAGACGAACCGGACATCCACGTGATCGGCGAAGCCAGTGATGGACTCGAAGCCGTGAACCTAGCGCGTTCGCTCAAACCACAAGTCATCGTGATGGACTGTGCTCTGCCGGAGATCAACGGCCTGCAAGCCACACGGAAAATCCTGGAATTCGCGCCGCAGACACTTATTCTGATGTTGAGCATGCATGCCGAAGAGACCTGGGTGCGGCAGGCGATGGAAGCCGGCGCTCGCGGGTATGTTCTAAAAAATGCGCTGGACCTGGAATTGGGCTCCGCCATCAGGCGCATCGTGAGCGGCGAAACCGTTCTCGACGGGCAACTTTCGCTTCAGGATAATCTCAAGGGTGAGCGCAACTCCGGACTTACGGCGCGAGAAGTCGAAATTTTGCAGCTGATTTGCGACGGCAAGTCAAACAAAGAGATCGCGGCGCAGCTTAAACTTAGCGCCAACACTGTCGCCGTACATCGCGCCAATATCATGGACGCGCTGGGAATTCATAAGACGGCCGAGCTCGTCGTGTACGCCATTCGCAACGGTTTGGTGAACGTTCCGTGAAGCGAAGATCGTTCCTGAAAGGGACGGCAACTGCGACCCTGGCGGCGATGGCATCCCACCGGCAACTTTGGGCTGCTCCAGCCCCGGTGCTCGGTTTTCAATTCACCGACGTAACCGGATTGGCGGGAATCCATTTCCGTCACAATAACGGCGCTTACGGCGGCAAACTGCTTCCCGAGACCCTGGGCGCGGGCTGCGCCTTTCTGGATTATGACGCCGATGGTTGGCAGGACATTCTGCTTGTCAACGGGACCGATTGGCCCGGCCACGGCCGCCAGCGCTCGACGCTGAAGCTGTACCGCAACAATCGCAACGGCACTTTCACAGACGTTACTCGCGAGGCCGGTCTCGATATTGAGATGTATGGCATGGGAGTTGCTGTCGGCGACTACAACAACGACGGCTTCCCCGACGTCCTGATCACTTGCGTCGGGCAAAACCGGCTCTTCAAGAACACGGGTAAAGGTACGTTCCTGGACGTCACCAATGCGAGCGGGTTGGGGAAACGCCAGGCGTTCAGCACCTCGGCATTGTGGTTCGACTATGACCGCGACGGACTGCTCGACTTATTCGTTTGCAACTACGTCAAGTGGGCGCCGGAGCACGATGTATTTTGCAGCCTCGACGGCAAGCACAAGTCGTATTGCACGCCGGAAGCTTATGTTGGGCAGACCTGCTGGTTGTTTCACAATCGCGGCGATGGAACATTCGAAGAAGTGACCGCGACGGCGGGAATTTTCGATAGCAGCTCAAAATCACTAGGTGTCGCCATGCTCGATTTCGACCAGGACGGCTGGCCCGATCTGCTCGTCGCCAACGACACACAGCCGAACAAGCTCTATCGTAATCAGCGCAACGGAACCTTTCGCGACGTCGCGGTGGAAGCCGAAATCGCCTTTAGCGCCGATGGCAAGGCCCGCGCCGGAATGGGCGTTGATGTGGGTGATTTCGAAAATTCGGGCCACCCGGGTGTCGCGATTACTAACTTCGACAACGAAATGATCGGTCTCTACCGCGGCGAGAACGGCGGCAATTTTACCGACGTCGCCGTGAAAAGCGGAGTTGGTTTGCCATCGAAAACCACCCTCGGCTTCGGTTGCGCGTTTGCTGATTGCAATCGCGACGGCTGGCTCGATCTGATTGCTGTCAATGGCCACATTGACGACACTGTACGCGCGGTGCGCAACGTCGGATACGCGCAAGCGCCGCAGTTGTTCCTGAACGACGGCAAGGGGAATTTTCATGAAGTCGGCGCCGAAGCTGGTGGAGGATTCAGCTCGCCCAAGGTAGGCCGCGGCCTGGCGATCGGCGACTTCGACGGTGACGGCGATCAAGACATTCTCATGACCACCAACAACGGCCCAGCGTTCTTGTTTCGTAACGACCAGACCGCCGCTAACCTCAGCGTCCGGTTTCATCTGGCCGGCACCAGGTCTAACCGCGACGCCATTGGAGCTGTAATCAAGCTTTTCGCCGGGGGCACGATGCAGACCCGGATGGTGCGCAGTGGATCGAGTTATCTTTCGCAGTCGGAACTGCCGGTAACGTTCGGCGTCGGGAAGCAAGACAAGATTGACCGGGTGGTTATCGACTGGCCCAGCGGTCGCAGCGAAGAGTTCAAGAACCTCTCTTCAGGGCGCGGGTACAACGTGGTCGAAGCGAAAAGCATTAAGCCCAGAGACGGATTTTAGTTATCGCGCGCTGAAGCCGACCACGAGGGACGCAAACGTAACTGCGATTCAGTTGCGTGGGCTGCTTACGCGGCAAATTCGAATGTTGGGTCCAAAGTTGCGCATGTCGATGCATCCGGATTGACGCAGCGCCGCTGCCCATTCCCGCTGCTTGTCTTCAATCCAGCCGGTTTGAAAAATCCACAGCGATTGTGCGTCCGGCACGGAGCCCCATGCCTGGTTGATGACCTGGGGCAGTTCCGGCAGGTCGAATCCCTGCTGCGTCCGCAGCGAAGTGAGCACAAGATGGTCGCGGCATTGCCACTTGAAAAGTTGGTCGGAGTTGTGTCCGAAGGGCAGCGGCGAATTCGTGCCGCAGAGGTAATAGTTGAGGACCAAACCGCCCTGGTAGTCGGTGACGAGAGTTGACTGTGGAGGTTGCGATCCCAGGAAATCCATTGCCTCGCCCATCAGCCGCCGGTCCTGATTACGAGGGCGAATCGTCGGTCCAGAGGGCGAGGGGAATGCATTGCAAACGATAAGTCCAACGGCGAGCAGCAGGATTTTCGCGCCGCGCCAGCGGATCCCGACGGCTTCCAGGTTCAGCGTATCAAGTCCGACCGCGATTGCGGGGAGCGCGAACACGGCCAGCAGAACGTCATGCCGCGTGCCGCCATATGGGTAGATTCCTGCGATTGCGGTCGCGGATGTGATCACAAAGGGAAGAGTGAGCAGGATGGCGAGAGCGGTCTTGCCCCGCCTGAACAGGGCGACAACGCCGAACAAAAGCAGGAGCAGGCCCAGAGTTCCGACGGTGCCATGACTGAAGAAATACCGGAATAATCGGACTGTCTTGGCCACTACGAAAGCGAAGAAGTGGTCGCGTCCAGCCCGAAAAATCGAACTGCTAAGCCAGGTGCCGGCGATTTCAGATGGAACGCCGTTCCGGCGCAACGGCAAAATCTGCGAACTGAATAGAAACGCAATGATTCCGAGAGCGCCCGCTTGACCGGCGAACCAGACGGCATTCACTCCTTTGCTTGTATCTGCCTGCCACAGACGGAGTAATCCGTAAACACCAGCCGCAAATGCAAAGATCAGCGCGGAATAATGGGTGAGGAGCGCCAGGTAAAGCGCCGCCGTAGAGGCCGCAATCCACGCCGCTGAATTTTCTGTGATTCCAAGTTCCAGGCAGTATAAGCAGATCGAACAGAAGAGAAGCAGGAGACTGTACTGCCGGACCTCGGCCGATAGGGAGATCACCGATGGAAGAAACAGGCATAGTGCCAGCGTGAAACACGCGGCACTCTGACCAGCGACTTGCTTCACCCACAGAAACATCACCCAGCAAAAAAGAATTCCAGCGGTCACAAATGGCACGCGCAAGAAAAATTCGGATGTCCCGAGTCGCGTCCATCCATGCAGCAAAAGAATCATTAACGGCGGGTGTGCCATGGTGAGGCTGGCCCTGTAGGCCGCACCCAACGAGGGCTGCGCCGATACGAAGTAGTGAAGCGCTTCATCAGGGTTAAGAAATGTGCGCCAGGCGAGATGCAGGCGAACAGATGTGCCCGCGGCGATTAATGCAAGCAGCCAGACGCGGTACCGGCGATTGCCGCCCTCGGATGCTATTGCAACGCTTTCTGAAGCTGCCATGAGTCGCGGTTCATTCTATCCGAGCGGATTTTTCTTTTCGGTGAGATGTTCATTTGTTAAGCCGAGGAGTATTGAACTGCTAAACTCAGATTAACAATGGCAACCCAGGCTGGCAGCATCCCTTCCAATCAGGAAAAAACTGCCCATCGCAATCCAAGAAGCCCAGAAGGCCTGCATCGCACGTCGTTGAGCACGCTCGTATGGGCCACTATCTGGTTCGGCATGGTTGCTGGCTTGGTGGAAGGCGCAGAATTCCTGGCATTTCAGCACATCAATTGGGCTGCCTGGGCGAGAGAAATGCATGTCGCCAAGCAAATCGTGTGGATTTCACCCATCGTTACTCTGTGTTTTTTCATCCCGGTAGCTTTCGCAATCATTATTGTTTCCCGTCTCGTCCCGCGGTTTCCAGCTCTACAGGTGCTCATCTTCGTGCTTGGGTTTCTGACCACGTACGACTGGCTCAGGGTCACGAACCGCCTTTATCGCAATGCGTGTGTGCTGCTGGCCCTCGGCGTTACGACCGTTTTGTTGCGCTGGCTGCGCAGGCACGACGAAACTGCTGCCAAGGTGTTCAGGCGCTCTGCGCCCTGGCTGCTGGTTTCGCTTGCGCTCGTTATCCTCGGCATGGAAGGCGGCATGCGTCTGCACGAGTACTATGCCACCTCCAGGCTCGTCGAAGCCGCTGCCGGCAGTCCTAATGTGATGGTGATTGTTTTTGATACGCTACGCGCCGATCATGTCTCGTCATATGGTTATGCGCGACCAACCAGCCCGGAGATCGACCGACTCGGGCAACAAGGCGTGTTATTTGAAAACGCAATCGCGTCTTCTTCGTGGAGCCTTCCTTCGCACGCGTCGCTGGTGACCGGCCGTCCGGTGCACGAGCACGGGTGGGGAAACGTGCGGCAGATTCCCTGGCTGGGGTGGGGGGACTCCGCGCTGAACCGGCTTCCCACGCTGGGCGAGGCGCTTCAGCAACGTGGATATCGCACCGGTGCCTTCTCCGCAAACAGTGTGTACTTCACCAGTAATGTGGGCCTGGGCCGCGGCTTCCTCCATTTCGAGGACTATTTTGAAAATGCCGGCGACGCTTTCGTCCGGACCGAGTTTGGCCGTCAATTCTCCCGTCGTTATATGAACCGTAGCGCGAAAAGCGCATTTACCCGCGGCTTTCGGGCCCTGGGGCTGGGCTCATGGCTTGATAAAGATTCGGAGGGTTCAGGAACATACGGGGGGGCCTTCGGTGTCCGCAAACGTGCCGACGAAGTTAATTCTGAGGCTTTGCATTGGATCCAGCGCGATTCGAAGCATCCATTTTTCGCGTTTTTGAATTATTTCGACGTTCATTACGCATATGGTGGCCCGAAGAATTATCCAAAGCCCGCATGGGACCATAGCACTACAGTGGATTCGTACGATGCCGGCTTGCACTACGCTGACGACCGCCTCGGACGACTGCTTCAGCGTCTCGATGAATTGGGCATTCTAAAAAATACCATCGTCATCATTACATCGGATCACGGCGAGTCGCTTGGCGACCATGGCCTGCGCTATCACGGCGCCGCTCTCTACCGAGACGTTATTCATGTCCCGTTGATCATCGCGTATCCCGGACACGTTCCGCAGGGCATTCGTGTGGAGCGTCCGGTCAGCACTGCATCGATGGCAAATACAGTGATGGATCTCATCGGAGAACACTCTAATGCTTTTCCCGGACCTTCGCTCGCTGAGCTGTGGCAGAATCCGTCGGCAGTGCAGAATTGGCCCGATTCAATATCAGAACTTCCCCAAACCAACAATCTCACTCTTGACGATAAGGCAATGGCAGAAAAAGAGCCGATCGCCAGCAATGGTTCTATGCGGTCAGTGTTTACGCCCCGGTGGCACCTGATTCAGCACGATAAATGGCCGAACCAGATTTATGACTGGAGAGCTGATCCTCAAGAATCCAGGAACTTGATCGATACTGCCGAAGGCCGCGCGGCGGGAAATGAAATACTTTTGCGTTTAGATCGTTAAGGCTGAAAGTTAGTATGTTTAAACTATTGTGTAACCGATCGATCCGACGCAGAATGTTTCCAACGTCCTCATAGTAATGGCCCCCTCCGGCCTGAGAACTGAGGAGTTCAACCCACGAAGCCAAAGCCGCCCGCTAAGGGCGGTTTTGGTTTATGGCCAGGTTATTTCGCCATTCCCGCCTTCGACTTTGCCTTCCTGCGATCGTGAGTATAATGTTGCGTTCATTCACGAACTCGGTTGCTTCAACACCAACTTGAGGAGCTTCATGGCAAACGGTCCTGACTTTTCTTCTCCTACCCGCAGAGGTTTTCTTGCAACCACCGGAGGTGTGCTCGCCGGAGCAGTCGCTGCTCCGCGCAATCTTGCGGCTGCAATACCGCAGTCGGATGATGCCGGCACATCATCGCCGAAGCCGCGCGGAAAAATTCCCATCGGCGTGTTCGATCCCGCATTTCCAGATCTGACCACCGACGAACTGGTGAACAAATACGCCAGCCTGGGTGTCGAGGCGGCTGAAATCGGCACTGGCGGATATCCCAACAATAAACATTGCCCGATGCCCGAGTTGCTCGCTGACTCCGCGAAGCTGAAAGCATGGAGAAAGAAATTTGACGAACATAATATTCTGATCGCGACTCTGAGCTGTCACGGCAATCCGGTGCATCCCGACAAGACCGTTGCTGCGCGGGATGCGGAACTTTTCAAACAGACGGTGCTGCTTGCGGAAAAGCTTGACGTGAAAGTGATTGTCGGATTTTCCGGTTGCCCAGGCGCGAACCCCACCGATGCGAATCCAAATTGGATTACCTATCGTTGGCCTCCTGAATACGCCGCCGCACAAGATTGGCAGTGGAAAGAACGGCTCATTCCGTACTGGAAGGGCGCTGTGAAATTCGCGCGCGATCACGGCATTCACCGGGTAGCTTTGGAAATGCACCCGAATTTTTGTGTATATAACCCGCTTACATTGCTCAAGCTACGCGATGCCGTGGGCGATGAGATTGGCGCAAACAATGACCTGAGCCATCTTTTCTGGCAGGGATGCAATCCAGTTGACGTCATTCACATGTTGGGCAAACAGGGCGCGATTTTCCACGCGCACATGAAGGACACGGTCTTGTATCCAGACAAAGTCGCGCGTTACGGCGTGCTGAATTTTGTGTTCGAGAAGCAAGACCTGAAGACTGCATCCGACGCATTCCGCGCCGTCGGCTACGGCCACGGGGCCAGCCAATGGAAAGACATTATGCGTGCCTATATGGACGTGGGCTACGACGGAATCTTCAGCGTGGAAAACGAGGACCCAATACTTTCGGGCGAAGTGGGAGTCGAGCGCGCGCTCTATGTGCTGAAAAACGTACGTGAAGAGTTGCTGACTGAAACCGTTTAACCAAAGCGATCTGACGGGAGCGTAAATGAATCGAAGACAATTCATAGGGACTTTAGGCGCGACGGCCTTGATGTCGCGTTTCAGTTGGGCAGCGGCCGAACATCGCATCGAAAAGATCGGGTTGGAGCTTTATACGGTTCGCGACGCCCTGGGCAAGGATTTTGAAGGCACTCTCGCTCGTGTGGCGAAGATCGGCTACAAGGAAGTTGAATTTGCCGGCATGTTCGCCAAACTTCCCGATTTCACTCCTGCTCCGAAGCATGCACTGGAAGTTCTGAAAGCCAACGGTCTGACAGCGCCGGCCACGCACGTGCCTTATACGGCGCTGTCGGTCGAGAATTGGCCGAAAGTCATCGCAGCCAGCGAAATCGTTGGTCACAAATACATTGTGAATCCTTCGATCGATCGCGAACTGGCAAAGACCGCGGACGGCTGGAAGAAGGCGACGGAAACTTTCAATCGCGCCGGCAAAGAAAGCATGCGCTCGGGCATTCAGCTCGGGTATCACAACCACGTCGAGGAATTTAAGCCTGTGGATGGCAAGCTGCCGTATGACATTCTGCTTACAGAGTGCGATCCCAAGCTGGTGAAGATGGAAATGGATCTGGGGTGGGCCCACAAGGCGGGCGCTGATCCTTTGGCGTACTTCGCGAAATATCCAGGACGGTTTCCGCTGGTGCACGTCAAAGATTTCGACAAAGACGGCAACATGACCGAAGTCGGCAAAGGCGTCATCGACTGGAAAGCGATCTTCGCCAAAGCAGACCTGGGTGGAATCAAGCATTACTTCGTCGAGCACGACGATCCGAAAGATCCATTCGCCAGCGCTCAGACCAGCTACGACTACTTGGAGAAGTTGCGGTTTTGAAAAAACGCCGTGCGTCGTCCGCCAAACCCGTTGGGGTCCCGCAATATTTGGCGGGTCACGAACCAACGAACGACCAACGACGAACGACGAATTGGTAGCCCGGAGATTTCATGGCACAGGTAGTTCGCTCTCCCAAGACTTACGACGTTTGCATAGTCGGCTCTGGCGCGGCCGGTGGAACCGCAGCGAAGATTCTCACTGAAGGCGGATTGAACGTTGTCATGCTGGAAGCCGGGCCTCCGCTGAATCCGGCGAAAGACTTCAAAGAGCATGTCTGGCCGTACGACTTGCCGCATCGCGGGGCCGGCGTCGGCGGAAAGCAGTCCACCGATTTCGGTGAATTCCTTGCGCCGAATGGCTCATGGAATATCGAAGGCGAGCCTTACACCGTAGCCGAGGGCTCGCGCTTCCGCTGGTTCCGCTCGCGCATTGTTGGCGGTCGCACCAATCATTGGGGACGAATCGCGTTGCGCTTTGCGCCGGTGGATTTCAAATCCCGTTCCACCGACGGTATGGGCGACGACTGGCCTATTACCTACGAAGATGTCGCTCCTTATTACGACAAAGTCGAATCCTTTATCGGAGTTTTTGGAACCAAAGAAGGCGTGTCCAGCGCTCCCGACGGCATTTTCATGCCGCCGCCGAAACCGCGATGCACTGAAACCATAATCAAGAAAGCTTGCGACAAGATCAACGTCACTTGCATTCCCGCTCGACTCGCGATCATCACGCAACCGCACAATGACCGGCCGCCGTGCCACTACTGTGGGCAGTGCGGGCGTGGCTGCATTAGCGCGTCCAACTTCAGCTCCAGCCAGGTCATGCTGCCGGTCGCGGAGAACACTGGGCGATTTACTTTGATCACAGGCGCAATGGCGCGCGAAATTGTCGTGGGCAAAGACGGCAAAGCGGAATCCGTCTCTTACATAGATAAAGCAACGCGGACTGAAAAGAAAATTTACGCGAAGTCGTTCGTCATCGGTGCCAGCGCATGCGAATCGGCGCGGCTCCTGCTCAATTCCAAGTCTTCGATGTTTCCGGATGGACTCGGGAATTCTTCCGGAGTGATTGGCCGATATTTGACCGACAGCGTCGGCAGTTCGGGCGGCGGAGTGCTTCCTTACATGACCAAGATGCCGCCTCACAATCACGATGGTGTTGGCGGAATGCATATGTATGTCCCGTGGTGGAAGTTCGATCGCAAGAACGACTTCCTGCGCGGATATCACATCGAACTGTGGGGCGGACGGGGCATGCCGGGCGTGGGTGAGTTTGGCGAGCTTTGCGAAGCCGTTGAAGGCTATGGCGTCGGGTTGAAGCGGGCATGCCGCTCGGCATACGGAACTTATATCGGTTTTGGCGGACGCGGCGAGATGATTCCGAACGAAAACAGCTATTGCGAAATTGATCCTGACACTGTGGACGAATGGGGTATTCCGGTGCTGCGCTTCCACTGGCAGTGGAGCGATAACGAAATCAAGATGGCGCGCGATATGCAGCAGACCTTCCGCGAGATCGTTGAAGCCGCGGGCGGAACCTACTACGAGCAGACGCGTCCCGACGGTCCGAATCCTTACGGCATTCAGGACGGCGGCGTCATCATTCACGAGCTCGGCGTGGTGCGCATGGGGAGCAGCCCCAAAACTTCAGCATTGAACGGCTACTGCCAGTCGCATGATGTGAAGAACGTTTTTGTGACCGACGCGGCTTCTTTCGTCAGCAATCCTGACAAGAACCCTACGCTTACGATCATGGCGATGTCATGGCGAGCGTCAGAATATCTGCTCGACGAAGCGAAGAAGGGGAATCTGTAGCGGAATATGATTATTCGTAAGTGCGCGCGAGCTCTAGGTTCGGCAGCCTGTGCGGCTGCGCTATTCATGAGCAATCCGGCCGGCGCTCAGCAAAAACCGTTGACCGCGCGCCAGGTGATCGAGCGGCTACAGTCGCACGTCGGAATTCCCTGGCAGCCCGCCACGGTGGACACCTTCAAGGCTGGAAATCCCGATACCCCGGTTACCGGAATTGCGGTCACAATGATGGCTACGCTTGACGTGCTCAAGCGCGCTGCCGCCGCTGGAGACAACCTGATCATCACCCATGAGCCTACGTTTTTTGACCACCTCGACAAAGCTACCGACCTGTCTGCCGGGGAAAATGATCCAGTCCTGCGCGAGAAGCGTGAGTTCATAGAAAAGCATGGGCTGGTTATCTGGCGCTTTCACGATCATTGGCATGCCCGCAATCCGGATGGTATTGAGGCGGAATGGTGCACGCGCTGGGATGGGAGAAATTCCAGGACCCGACGAACCAATATGTTTTTTCTTTGCCCGCAACCACATTAGGTGATCTGGCCGGGGCGCTGAAAGGTCGCTTGCAGATTCATGCGATGCGGGTGGTCGGCGATCCGCACATGCCGGTTACGCGAGTGGTACTCAGCCCGGGAGCCGCAGGTTTCGGCCCAGAGAGTCGCGCGCTGGAGATGGACGGCGTGCAGGTGCTGATCATCGGAGAGACCCGGGAATGGGAAACGGTCGAATACGTGAGCGACGCTATCACGGAAGGAAAACACAAGGCGCTGATCATCCTTGGGCATATTCCCTCCGAGCAGGCCGGTATGGAAGAGTGTGCCCGCTGGCTCAAGGTCTTCGTCCCTGAAGTGCGGGTCACTATGACTCCCGCCCACGAGCCTTTTTGGATTCCACAAGATCCTGTTGGGAAAGAGGAATCGAGAGGAAACTAAATGTCCGTTACACGTCGTGACGTGTTGAAATCGTTGGCGGTCAGCGCCGCCGCCACTTCTGTGCTTCGCGTAATTCCCGCCCACGCCGCGGAAATGGCGCACCAGATGATCGCCGCGGAAAAGGCGGCGGCTCCGGCCAAGGGGTACACGCCGAAATTTTTCTCGGCCCATGAATACAAGACGTTGCAGGCACTGTGTCAGACCGTCATTCCCGCGGATGCGGATTCGCCCGGGGCGATCGAAGCCGGCGCTCCCGAATTTATCGATTTGCTCACCAGCGAAAACAAGGATTATCAGCTGGCCCTCGGTGGTGGCCTCATGTGGCTGGATGGGACGTGCACAGACCGCTATGGGAAGCTTTATCTCGACTGCGCGCCTGAGAAGCAAAAGGAAATTTTGGACAAGATTGCCTATCGCAAGAATGCGCTGACAGACGCTTCCTTAAACCAGGGTGTCGCGTTTTTCTCATTCCTGCGCAACATGACCGCCGACGGATTCTTTACCAGCCAGGTTGGCATTAAGTATCTGGGATATATCGGAAACACATTCCTTAAGGAGTTCCCCGGCTGCCCGCCGGTTCCTGAGGCTTGAGTAAGCTTCTCACGGCATCAATGATCACGTTGGGACGCGCCAGCGGAATGTCATGGCCGCTGCCCTCGGCAACTATCAATCGTGAATTTGAAGACAGCTTGAGCGCGTCGCGCTGCTGTTGAGCGTGGCGCACTTCTTCCTCGCGGTCGTGTCCCATCGCGGGGTCGCGCGTAATCACAACCAGAGGCACATCGCCCAGATTCGTGACGTCCCGCATCTCCGCACCGCTCTCAGCTAATTGTGCCCATTCGCGGTAAAAGGCGGCGTAAGCCCGCGAGCGGCAATTCGCAGCCTCGGCCATTGCCTGAAGTTCCGGCGGCCCTCCGGCGCACCAGTGCCGCCATCGCGGCAAGCCGAAGGGCATTGTCCATTGCATAAACTTAAGCCAAAGCCGGTGGCTCAGCGGAAACACCGGCGATTCTCGCAAGTGCACGCCATCCACCAGAACCAGGCCGGCGGTCTTGTCCGGGAAGTTGTGCGCGAACATCTGCGCAGCCGCCGAGCCATAGGAATGCCCGACCAGGATGTAGGGTGGCTTCTCGCCTGCGTGTAGCAGAAGTGTATGCAGTTCGTCAGCCATGATGCTCGGAAGCCTGGGCCGTGGGCTGGTGTCACTCCAGCCGTATCCGGCGCGATCGTATGAACACACGCGAGCGAAGCGTGCGATCTCTGGTTGTACCCGGTACCAATCGAAATAGGACCCTTCGAGGCCGTATTCCAGCACAACAGTTGGTCCGCCTTGGCCCGTGCAATTGAGGTGAAGCCGATAGCCGCCGACGTCAACCAGCCGACCCGGAGGCTGATATAGCTTGGCGTCGCGGGCGCGGGCACTATGCTCGTATAGATAACCGACAGTGCACACCGTCAGCAGTGCGAACAATTCCGCAGCGAGGACGTAACGAAGTAGTCGCAGCGGCCGCTGCACATCTGCGCCGCTGAACTTCGCGAAAAGAGCAGCAGCGCCGAGCACAGCTGGCAAGCCTATCGCTAAGACCGCAGCCCAGCGCACGGGATGAATGGTTCCGATCACAAACCTCCTGAGGCGAAAATCAAAAATACAACGAATCAGACCGACATCGCTGACTTCCGTAGTGCGCGTTGTATCTTGCGTGGTTCATCGCCCTCGATTGACCGATGGCCGAAATCTCGCGGGCGAGGGCGCCCGCGCCACACCCCTTGATGGTAAATTGAATGCGAATCGCTTCAGCCACAAGAGGAGGATTTCCATGGCCACGGGGTACACGCCTTCGGGCGGCGCAGTGACACATACGATGGTGACTACGCAATTCGAACTGGATGGCTTTCGGGTGGTGCGGACGCTCGGCGTAGTCCGGGGAATTGTGGTGCGTTCGCGCTCCATCTTCGGCACTATAGGCGCCAGCCTGCAAACGATTCTGGGCGGCAACATCACGCTGCTTACGCAGCTTTGCGAGAAGACCCGCTCCGATGCATTTGACCTGATGCTGCAGCACGCGGCGCAACTCGGAGGTAATGCCGTGGTGGGCGCGCGTTATGACGCCACCGAAATCATGCAGGGTGTGACAGAAGTGCTGGCATACGGGACAGCGGTGTATGTAGAGCCAGTCAGTCATTCATGATCACGAAAGAGTTGTTCCACGTGTTGGCCTACCTGTGGGCTGCGTTTGGCGTGTACTGGATGGGAGTGCCTTTGCTGAATCGCGCTCCTGCGCCGGCCAAATCGTCACATTCAGGCGAATTTCGGCTTTACCGCCCTTTGCGATTAGTCATTCTCGCCATCACCTTTTCATTGCTCTTCGGGGGGCAGACCGCGGTCGGATTTCTGGGAAGGAGATTTGTTGCGGTTTCTTCGTCGTTGGCGGTTGCGGGATTTGCATCTGCACTGCTCGGCCTTGCTATCGCCGTTTGGGCGCGAATTCATCTTGGCCAATACTGGAGCGACCAAGTCGTGCTCAAGGTAGATCATCGGCTCATTCGCACCGGGCCCTATGCTTATATGCGGCACCCCATCTACTCCGGCGTTTTGCTGGGCGTGGCGGGAACGGCTGTGGTCCTCGGCGAGTGGCGCGGCGTTGCTGCACTTCTACTGTTGCTTATCAATTACGCGATCAAGGCCCGGAGGGAGGAGAAGATTTTGGCGGAGCAGTTCGGCGAAGAATTCAGTCTTCATCAGAGGCAGGCGGGTTTTCTGTTGCCGAAATTTCACTGACCCGGTTGCGACGATCATGAACCGCCGAGTTCATCAAACGCTGCTTGTTGCTGTGACGCTAACGCCGCTGCTTTCCGCCCAAAACTACAAGTACATTCGCACAGGACGACCCGAAGATGCCCATTCCCATCCGCGCTTCGGCGTCGCGATGATGGGCGGTGGCCCCGATCTCGACGAGGCATTCCGCTGGCTGTGTGAGAAAGCAGATGGCGGCGACTTCCTAATACTGAGGGCGGCGGGCGACGATGAATACAACCCGTACGTAGCGGGGCTTTGCAAGCCGAATTCCGTGGCGACGCTGATCATTCCCGATCGTGCTTCGGCCCAGGATCCGAAAGTCAGTGACATTATCCGCAATGCGGAGGCGGTCTTCATCGCTGGCGGAGATCAGGCGCGCTACGTCAATTTCTGGAAGGACACGCCGGTTCAGGATGCGTTGAACGCGAACATAAAAGACGGCAGACCGATTGGCGGCACCAGCGCCGGGCTGGCGGTGCTCGGTGAATTCATTTATGGAGCGCTGCAGGACAAGCCGGACGACAACGATCTGACTTCGCCGGAGGTACTCCGCAATCCGTATATGGATCGCGTGACTGTCGTCCACAACTTTCTCAGCATTCCACTGCTGAAGAACACTTTGACAGACAGCCATTTTGCCAAACGCGACCGCATGGGACGCAGTCTGGGTTTCTTGTGCCGAATTGTCCAGGATGGCTGGTCGGCGTACCCGCGCGAAATTGCCGTGGATGAAAAATCCGCAGTTCTGGTGGAAGCAGACGGTTCTGCAAAAATTGTGGGTACCGGCAAAGGGGCATTCTTCCTGGAACTCACGAAATCACCGGAGAGTTGTTCGCCGGGGAAAGCACTGACGATTCAGGGCGTAAGCGTTTATCATGCACCGCGAAATTCGAGGTTCAACCTGAATACCTGGTCAGGTACAGGCGGACAAGGATATCCACTGGCCGTGGTTAATGGCGAACTTCGCTGGCCGGCACATCTGCGTTACTTAACTCATTTCAACCCGGTTAATTAATTGACAAACAGCCCTGGACCACACCCGTTGCTGCACGATCCAGCTCACGAGTTTTATTGCGTGCAACCCTGCCTTCTCATATGCTGCCACTAGTTATGGCAGTTGCCATCCCAACCGGCCCTGAGCAGTTGCTGCTGGAGTTGTTCGTAATCTTTGTCTCTGCCAAGGTTGTAGGTGAGATGTTCGAGCGCATGAGCTTGCCCTCGGTGCTGGGCGAAATTCTGGCGGGGGCGATACTCGGCCCCTACGCGCTCGGATGGATTCCAGTCACAGACATTATTCACACCGTAGCTGATCTGGGCGCAATTTTTGTGCTGTTCAGCGCCGGGCTGGAGACTAGTCCGGGAGAACTCATCCGCCTTGGCGGCAAATCAATGCGGGTTGCTGTGGCCGGAGTGGTCGTGCCCTTCGTTTTAGGATTTGCGTATATGAAACTCCGTGGAGACGTGAGCAGCGAGGCGGTATTTGTGGGCGCCGCGATGGTCGCGACCAGCGTGGGAATTACCGCCCGGATTTTCGCCGACATGCACCTGCTTTCGACCGAAACCGCCAAGATCATCATGGGAGCGGCGGTGTTCGACGACATCCTGGGAATGATCATGCTGGCACTTGTGGGGGGTCTGGCATCGGGTGGCATCAACTGGCTGCATATGGGCATCCTGATTGGCGAGGCGGTCGCATTCGCGCTCTTCATGATGTATGTCGCCCCGCGCATCGTGCGCCGAATCGAACCTGGCGTCGAGCAATTGTCTATGCAGAATGCGTCCCTGGTTGTGGCCCTGGCGATTTGCCTGTTGCTTTCATGGCTGGCTGTGAAGATCGGAATGGCGGCCATCATCGGCGCATTTTTTGCAGGGCTGGTGTTTGCGGATTACGCTCCGCGATGGAATTTGCTGCCGCGGGTTGGCGGGATCACTGAGTTCCTGGCTCCTTTCTTCTTCTTTGCCATCGGCGCGCGGCTCGATCTCTCGGTGCTCAAGGGAGAGATCCTGGTGGCCGCGTTTGTGGTTTCACTGCTTGCCATTGTGTCGAAGGTCATCGGCTGCGGATTGCCGCTCGTCGGCGAGGGTTGGCGCCGTGTTTTGCAGGTGGGAATTGGAATGATGCCCCGGGGCGAGGTCGCTCTCATCATCGCGCTGGTTGGATATCAATCGCATATCGTTACGCAATCAACCTACGCCATCGTGGTAGTCATGACCGCGGTCACAACCATTCTTGCCCCACCCGCGTTGCGGTATGTGTTTCGCAATGAGATCAGGCAGACCCGCGAAGAGAGCATGCCGGCGACCGTCCAGTTATAATTCCGGCTTCACAGGACACGAGAATGAATCTGACTGGCCGTGTTGCCGTGGTGACTGGAGCATCGCAGGGTATTGGACGCGCATGCGCCCTGGCGCTGGCGAAACATGGAGTTAAGGTAGCGCTGGTCGCCCGCAATCAACAGAAGCTGGAAGATGTTGCGCAGGAGATTGCCGGCCTAAGTTCCGATGCAAGCGCAGGCGTCCGCGCCCGGGTGTTTCCCGCCGACATCGCCGACGAAGACCAGGTGAAAGCGACATTCAAAGCCGCCATTGCCGAGTTCGGCAAGGTCGATATTCTCGTGAATAATGCCGGCATCACTCGCGACCAGCTCATCATGCGGATGAAGCGCGCGGATTGGGACGCCGTGATGAGCACCAATCTTACCTCGGCATATTTGTGCGCCCAGCAAGCGATTCCTTCAATGTTGAAGCAGCGCTGGGGACGAATCATCAATATTACGTCTGTGTTTGGCCAAATCGGGCAGGCCGGACAGGCGAATTACGCTTCGTCGAAGGCCGGGCTGATCGGACTGACCATGGCCATTGCCCGCGAAGTTGGCTCGCGCAGCATCACCTGCAATGCCGTAGCTCCGGGGTTCATTGATACGGCGATGACATCTGTGCTCACTGATGAATTCAGGCAGAGCGCATTGAAGATGATCCCTCTGGGCCGGGTAGGGTCAGCTGATGATGTGGCGAATTGCGTCAGCTTCCTGGCCTCCGAAGAGGCGGGATACATTACCGGGCACGTGTTGAACGTGAACGGCGGCATGCTGATGGGATGAGCCAAATGCATCCGCCACGAAGGACACATAATTTTGCACGAAGATTCGACAAACGTTAGTCCTAAAAATTTCCCCTCAGTGGTGCCTGAGACCTCAGTGGCAAGAGGTTTCGACTTTCAGCAGGTGGAGTCTCCGGAGCAGATCGCAATGATCCGCGAGCTCTTTCTCGAATATGCAAAGTCCCTCGGATTCAGCCTGTGCTTTCAGGGTTTCGATCAGGAACTGGCAGCATTGCCCGGCGGCTATGCCCCTCCCACAGGCCGTTTGACTCTGGCAACCCAGGGTGATGAAACCGCAGGTTGCGTGGCTCTGCATCTACTCGATGCCGAACACTGCGAGATAAAGCGCCTGTATGTGCGCCCGCAATTTCGCGGGCGAGGGCTTGGCTTGCATCTCGCCGAACGGATCATTGCCGATGCGCACCAGATCGGTTACAAATATCTGCGCCTGGATACGGTCGAGCCGGTGATGCGAACGGCTGTAGCAATGTACCGCCGCTTGGGTTTCGTTGAGATTGCGCCTTATCGCCCCAACCCAATCCAGGGCGCTCTTTACATGGAACTGCAACTCTAAGGGTGAATATTATGAAAGCATTCGCTGTGTGCTGTCTGCTGCTTCTGATCGCATTGTCTGCTTCGGCGGCGACTTCCAAATCCAAAGACGTTTCCTACAAGAGCGGCGATGAAACTGTCAAAGGGATTTTGTACACGCCCGAAGGCAAAGGCCCATTCCCTGCGATCATCGTCATTCACGAGTGGTGGGGGCTGAACGACTGGGTCAAGGAACAGGCGTCGAAACTTTCCGATCAGGGATACGCCGCATTAGCGATTGATCTGTATCGCGGCAAGGTGGCCACGACGCCGGACGAGGCGCACGAGATAATGCGAGGCGTGCCGGAAGACCGCGCCCAACGAGACTTGCATGCGGCGTTTGAGTTCCTGCAATCGCAGCCTGACGTCAAGAAAACCCGCATCGGCGCGATCGGTTGGTGCATGGGAGGCGGTTATTCACTCGATGTCGCGCTGCAAGAGCCTGACCTCGCCGCCGACGTGATCAATTACGGGCACCTGGCAACCGATCCCGCTGCGCTGAAGAAAATAAATGCACCAATACTTGGACTTTTTGGCGCCCAGGACCGCGGCATTACCCCGGATGATGTAAAGAAGTTTGAAGGGCAACTCAAGCAACTCGGCAAGAAGGTCGATGTCACAATCTATCCTGACGCGGGGCATGCCTTCGAAAATCCGAATAACAAGGATGGCTATCGCCCCAAGGATGCCGCTGACGCGTGGGACAAGACTGTAAAGTTTTTGGCGGCGAATTTGAAAAAGTGAATAGTTTTGCAATCGAGCACTGTTCCCCGAAGCAAAATTTCTGTGAAGAACTTTTCGCTGTGAGCGGGATTGCGATTATCATAAATTTTCGCTTGCCAACAGGTACTACTCTGGTTACTATGCTGCCTGACTCCTTCGCATGAATATTGGCGAGACAATCCGAAGTTTCCGTCTGCAACGAGGAATGTCACAAGGCGACATCGAAAAGCGAACCGGGCTGCTGCGCTGCTATCTCTCCCGGGTAGAAAACGGGCACACTGTCCCCTCATTGGATACGCTGTCTAAAATCGCAGGCGCGATGGAACTGCCGCTCTCGCATTTTTTTGCCGAACCGGGCAACAACAACGGATCGAGGTCCCTCCCCCAACTTTCCGACGACGAACTCCGTTTCCTGACGCAGATCCGCCGCTACTCAGGCAGCCTGAACGACAGCGACCGCAAGCTGGTGGTGGCGATGGTGAAGAAGATGGCGATGAAGTAGGAATGCAGCTTTTGGCGGTTAGCCTTTAGCTTTTAGCGTCCGATAAACGGTTCTGGATTCATCTATCGCCCTTGATTTGTCGCATTTCGCTTTAGATTTAGCTAAAGGCTAAGAGAGCCAAAAAACTGAGAGCCGCCGTTCAGTAACTTTCGTTCTATCCCCGTTGTGTCCAACCGGTACCTCGCCCATTGTCCATTCTGCACATACACTTGCGAATGGAGCGGGCATGACCATTGACGAAGAACTGAATGTGATGGAGTCGCATCTGCGGCGGTTGAAGATCGAGTATGAGATCTTCTTCAATAATCCGCAGAAAAAACCGCCTTCCGATCTGGAATGGAAGGTGCTGGCGCTGCTCCGCAAGTTCTCTGATGGCGGCCGCATGAGCTTCTCGCAGCGTTTCCGTTACAACGAAATCGCCCAGCGTTACGCCATCTACAGCGATTTGTGGCGCAAGAAATCACGCATTCGGGAAGAAGGCTACCGCCGTCCGCAGGACGCCCTGCTTTCTGTCCAGGGAGTCCGGCCCGAAGAGCACGTTCCGGAACACAAGGTTTATGGAGTGGGGCACGCCGCTGCCGCTGCCGCAAGCGACCACAGTGGCGCGTTTGTGGTGCACTGCGCCGACCCGGGCGCAGAGAGCGACAAAGTCGAAAAGCTGTTTCTCGCGCTCAGCGACGCCAAGAAGAAGACCGGAGAAAACGTCTCCGGCTCACTCGACAGCTTCAAGTCGTTCGTCCGGAAGAAGACTGAAGAAATCCGCAAGCAGCACGGTTGCCAGACCGTCGAATATGTAGTCGAAGTCCAAGATGGCAAAGCCAAGCTGAGAGCCAAGGCGGCGAAGGCAAAGGGATAAGCTGTCCGCGGGACCAAAGCCTTTAACCGCCAAGAACGCAAAGATAACGTTTTGATTTTCTTTTTATCTTCCGTCGCGTTTTTTACCTGGCATCCCTTAGCGCCCTTTGCGGTTAAAAGCTTTTTGCCCCTCAAGCCCATAAAATTGCCGATAGGGCCAAAGCCCTTAACCGCGAAGAACGCAAAGTTCGCGAAGATAAGTTTGTCCTGCTCTCGATCTTCTACTCGTCTCCCCCTTAGCGCCCTTTGCAGTCAGAAGCTTTGCGTAGCCCGTGGGAATCGCGATTCCTGATAAAATTTCCTTTTGCCGATTCAGGCTCCGAACTTCCATCCAAGGACCCTCAATGTCCCAAAAGATCCAACGTGCAGTCCTCAGTGTCACCGATAAGACCGGTCTAGCCGAATTCGCCCGCAAACTTTCCGCCATGGGCGTCGAACTAATTTCAACCGGCGGCACTGCCAAGCTGCTGCGCGATTCGGGAATTGCAGTGAAGGACATATCTGAAGTCACCGGTTTCCCCGAGATGCTCGACGGTCGCGTCAAGACCCTACATCCCAAGGTTCATGGCGGTATTCTGCATCGCCGTGAAGATCCCGCGCACCGGGCTGCCGTTGCAGAGCATGGAATTCAGCCGATCGACATGGTGGTCGTCAATCTTTACGCTTTCGAAAAGACAGCAGCCAAACCGGGGGTACATTTCGAAGAACTCGTCGAAAATATTGATATCGGCGGGCCTTCGATGATTCGATCGGCGGCGAAGAACTTCCACGATGTCGCGGTGGTGACTTCGCCGGCAGATTACGACTCATTGGCGGAAGAGATGTCGAAAAGTGCCGGGGCACTTTCATCCGACACCAAATGGCGGCTGGCACAGAAAGCGTTTGCCACCACGGCGGCTTACGACTCGGCGATCGCATCAACGCTCGAGCGCGTGAGCGCCAACGGCAATTTCGCATTGAAGCCTGCAGAAGGCTTTCCCGAAAAGCTCCGCCTCTCATTCAGCAAGGTCGCCGATCTTCGTTACGGCGAAAATCCCCACCAGAAAGCCGCGATGTACTCTGACGGCTCCGGCACCGGAGTTGCCAACGCCCGGCAGGTGCAGGGCAAGGAGCTCTCCTACAATAACATTGTTGATTTGCAAGCCGCATGGGACCTGGCGCAAGAGTTCGAGGAGCCGGTCTGCGCCATCATTAAGCACACCAATCCGAGCGGTACGGCGACCGGAACGACTTTAGCTGAGGCTTACAAGCGGGCGCTGGAATGTGATCCGGTTTCAGCCTTCGGCGGAGTGGTCGGCGTCAACCGTCCGGTGGACGCGGCCGCAGCCGAAGAGATGGCCAAGCTATTTCTGGAAGTGATCGCCGCGCCGTCGTTTGAAAAGGGAGCTCTGGAAAAATTTGTCGCCAAGAAAAATCTCCGCCTGGTTGAGATCACGAACAGTCCCCAAAAGTGGATTCTAAAAAACGTCTCCGGAGGCATGCTGGTCCAGGATGCCGACCTGCATCAGCTCAGCGATGCCGATTTGAAGGTCGTTACCAAGCGCCAGCCCACGCCCGAAGAGAAGCGTGCTCTGCTGTTCGCGTGGAAAGTTTGCAAACATGTGAAGTCGAATGCCATCCTCTATTCGCGCGATGGCCAGACGGTCGGGGTAGGTGCAGGGCAGATGAGCCGCGTGGACTCCTGTCGCATCGGGGCGCAGAAAGCTGTGCTGCCGCTAAAAGGCACGGTTGCCGCCTCTGACGCATTCTTCCCTTTTCCCGACGGTGTTGAAGAAATCGCTAAAGCCGGGGCGACGGCGATCATTCAGCCGGGAGGCTCGGTTCGCGACCAGGAAGTGATTGAGGCCGCCGACCGGCTGGGGATGGCGATGATCTTCACGGGTGTCAGACACTTCCGCCACTGACTAAAGGCAGAAGTTAGAACTCAGAAGGCAGAAGTAACGGGCAGCTCTCGTTGACAAATTTCTGCATTCTGACTTCTTCCTTCTGCAATGTGACCTTTACCTTTCATTACTCACGTTTTTGGCCCCGCCGTGCCCGTCGGGGTAAAATAGCGGAAGCACCCGCCTGCGCTGGATAAGCATCCAATCGCTAAGGCTTGAGCGCTGTCCTTAGGGCCCGCGGAGCTGATGGGAAATTCATGAAAAATCTCTTTGTTCTAGTCTTTGCGTTCGCATCTCTTGCGTTCGCGCAACAGCCCGCGTCGAGCCCTGAAGCCGCTCCCGCCAAGTCTTCTACAGCGCCTGATGCCAGCCCGAAAAAAGTGGACAAGGCTGCAGCCTATTACCACTTCACCATGGCCCACATGTATGAAGAGGAAATGGCTGCCTATGGTCGCAGTGACCTGGTGAGCAAAGCTATCGACGAATACCGTCAGGCCATTGCCGCCGATCCCACGTCAGAGTACCTTTCATCGGGTCTTGCAGAGCTCTATTCCCGCACTGGACGCATTCGCGACGCGGTTTCCGAAGCGCAAGACATCCTGAAGCGCGATCCGCAAAACCTGGAAGCGCACCGCTTGCTTGGCCACATCTATCTGCGTTCGCTAGGCGATATGCAGGGCGGCAGTGGTTCTGACAATGTGCTCAAGCTGGCGATCGAACAGTACGAGGAAATCATAAAACTGGATCCGCGCAGCATGGACGACCACATGATGCTCGGCCGTCTGTACCAGGCGGACAATCAACTGCAGAAGGCTGAAGCCGAAGAGAAAACCGCAGTCAGTCTCGCCCCCGACTCCGAGGATGCCGTCCTGGCCCTGGCCATGCTGTACAACGAACAGGGTGATTCAACCAAAGCTGCTCAAACCCTAGCCGCAGTGCCCGAAAACAACCGCTCAGCCAAATTGTATTCCCTGCTGGGCGCGACCTACGACCAGCAGAAGGACTACGCGAAAGCAATCGACGCTTACCAGCACGCCATCGCGCTCGACCGCGACAACCTCGACGCGATTCGCGGCCTGGCCGACTCGCTACTCAACAGCGGTCAAACCGACAAGGCTCTGCAACAGTACAAAGTTATTGCCGATGCGAATCCCGAAGACGCCAGAACCTACATTCGCATGGCGGAGATTTACCGTAAGCAGGGCAAGCTCGACGTTGCCATCCAGAACCTGAAAAAAGCGTCGTCGCTGGTGAAAGATGACGAGCGGATTTCCTATGAACTGGCCGAGATCTACCAGGCGCAAGGCCGGTATGACGATGCCACCCAACAGTTGCAGAATCTGCTGAAATCGTCGGAAAAGGCTGACAACAAGTACACCCAGGAAGAGCAGGACAATCGTGCGATTTTCCTGGAGCGCCTGGGCAGCGTTTATCGCGACAACAATAATGAGCAGGCTGCGCTCGATACTTTCCAGAAGATGCTGGCACTCGGCGATGACAACGCCAAGCGCGGCTATCAGGAGATCATCGACACCTATCGCCAAGCCAAGCAGTGGCAGAGAGCCACGGACACCGCCAAGGAAGCCACCCAGAAAATGCCGAAGGACCACGACCTGCAAATGGTCTATGCGGGCCAACTGGCTGACTCCGGCCAGCCTGATGCGGCCCTGCAGCAGGTTAAGTCTCTGCTGAACGGCTCGTCCGACGACCGCGAGGTTTACATCAATCTTGCCACCATGTACAGCCGATTAAAGCGCTGGCCGGAAGCCGATGCGGCCCTCGATAAGGCTGCGCAGCTTTCCGCCAAGCAGGAGGATAAGGACACAGTTGAATTCCTGCGGGCCTCCGGTTACGAGCGCCAGAAGAAATATGCAGAAGCGGAAACCCTCTTCCGCAAAATACTTAACAGCAGTCCCGATAATGCAGCGGTGCTGAATTACCTCGGCTACATGATGGCCGACCATGGCGAAAAGCTCGATGAAGCCTTCACCATGATCAAGAAGGCGGTCGATCTGGAGCCCGCGAACGGAGCTTATCTTGACTCGCTCGGATGGGCTTATTACAAGCTGGGCAAGTACGATCTCGCCGAAGACAACTTGATTAAAGCTGCGCAGCACCTGATGGGCGCTGACCCAACCGTCCAGGAGCACTTGGGCGATCTGTATCAGAAAACCGGACGCTTAAAGCTTGCCGCCGCTCATTGGGAGCGAGCCGTGGATGAGTGGAACAAAACTGTGCAGCCGGAAGTCGATCAGGACGCGCTCGCCAAAGTGCAGAAGAAACTGGAATCTGCCAAGGTGAGATTAGCGCAGCAGGAAAACAAGTAAGCATTCAGCATTTAGCATTCAGCACTTAGGTCGCAGTGACCGCTTAGCCCAGTTTTCAGAAGGAAGGAAATGATCGTGACTGGCTGAATGCTGAGAGCTGACTGCTGACTGCTTCCTTCGCTACACTCTGGCTATGCTCGCTCCTTACTCTGTGGGGCACACGCGCGGCCGCCGTTATCCGGAGCCGACGCATCCTTATCGCAACGACTTTCAGCGCGACCGCGACCGCATTATCCATTCCCGGGCGTTTCGCCGCCTGGAAGCGAAGACGCAGGTCTTTACCCGTCGCTATTCCGACCACTTCCGCAATCGTCTAACGCATACCCTGGAAGTCGCGCAGATTTCACGAACAATTGCCGCCCAGCTTGGCCTGAACGTTGATCTGGTCGAAGCCCTTGCTCTCGTGCACGACATCGGGCACCCGCCTTTTGGCCACTCCGGCGAGCGGGTCCTTGACGCTGCCATGCAGCGATGCGGCCTTTCGTTCGACCACAATCTGCACGCGTTGCGCATCGTCGAAGACTTCGAATTGCGTTACGCAGCTTTTCGTGGGTTGAACCTGACCTTCGAAGTCCGCGAGGGCATCATCAAGCATTCGCGCGATTACGATCCGGCGGAGTTTCCTGAGTTATCAGAGTATCTGCTCGATCAGCGTCCGCCGCTCGAAGCCCAGCTGATTGACGTGACCGACGAGCTTGCCTACTCCACCGCCGACCTCGATGATGGCTATGAAGCGCATCTGCTCACGTTGGCACAGACTAAGGAAGGCGTGCCGGTGTTTGCGCGTTACTTCGCCGAAGTTGAAAGGCTGTATCCGGACGCAGCTCCGAAGCTGCAATTCAACGAGGTTCTGCGGCGCATCCTCGACCGCTGGGTAGGGGATTTGATTCGCAACACGCAGGCGCAGATGGAATTCTCAGGAGCAAAGGCCCTTGAGGAAGTCCGCGCCTTTCCGAATCGCCTCGTCGCGCTGAGTCCTGAAGCCGAAGCCGAGCGCCGTGAAACCAAAATTTTTCTATATGAGAATCTTTATAACTCGGCGGCGCTCGAGCCGGAAAAAGAGGCCGCCGAGCGCATCATCGCCGACCTGTTCGAGCTCTGGATGAAGCATCCAGAAAAGCTTCCCGCCAGCTACCAGGAAAAAGCGGAGGCCGAGCCGCTGGCCCGCATCATCTGCGACTACATCGCCGGCATGACGGACCCGTATATTTACGAGCAGTATGAGAAGTATTGCGGATAGCGCCGCTCGTTGCCGCAACGTCTAAATGCTGTCGGACAAGAATGTCCGACCCACGCGGGCCGACTTCCCCCTTGCACTTTTTACCTAGTTCGCACGCATTTACGCTGGCTGTGACCCGCCACTCTGCCTAAAGGACTACAATATCCCTAGGATATCAACAACTTAGCTCTGCTCAGGTTTGGCAAGGCACTTGATATACGTGAAGGCAGGCGTCAGCATCTTAGGATTCTAGAGCGCCGAGATGAGCACTCCGGTAACCCGAGGCGCCGTGAATTTTCGGCCAGCGTAGCGTCAGCGCGGGCCGGCACAATCCGTGTGGGTCGGACATTCGTGTCCGACGCCTTGGATTTGCTTTAGTTCATGCAGTAAAGACGCACCAAACGCGATCACGCCCGCGCAAGGCGTGCGGCGCGGAGCAGGCAGCAGCGAATCGTAAGATTCGGCCAGCGGCTCCCCCACGGAGGATGTAGCAAATGAAAAATCGCGCAGTGGTAGCGTTGTTCGTCGCGTTCGTACTGTCGCTTCCGGCCCTCGCCCAGCAGCAGCCGGCGGCTTCGACGAGCGATCAGTCACAAACCGCTTCTCAGCCCAGCAGCACCGATACCGCCAGCGGCAAGGCCCCGTTGCAGTATGAAACCCGTCAGGGTTTCTGGGGCAAAGTGAATCCGTTTGCCCGCAAAAAGTATGTGCAGCGGCAGATCACGCCCGTCCAGAACCGCATCAACGAGCTCGACGAGCTGACCGCTGCCAACAGCAAGATGATCAAAGACGTGGACGGCCGCGCCCAACAGGGCATTCAGCAGGCGTCCGCGAAGGCGACCGAAGCCGACCAGCACGCGGTTGATGCCGGCAATAAGGCGACCGCCGCCCAGACCACCGCGACCCAGGCCAACAATCGCCTGACGACGGTGGAAGGCGTGGTCAGCAACATCGACCAATACAAAGCGACCAACCAGACGGAAATTCGTTTCCGCCCGGGACAGGCAGTGCTCAGCCAGAACGCAAAGACTGCGCTTGATGACCTTGCGACCCCGTTGAAGGGCCAGCATGGATACATCGTTGAAGTGCAGGGCTTCTCGGCCGGCAAGGGCCAGGCCGCGATCGCCACTTCACGCAAGATGGCCGATGCTGTGGTTCGCTACCTGGTCGAGAATCACGAGATTCCGGTTTACCGGATTTACGTGGTCGGCATGGGCAATGCTCCGGCGCCTGAAGCTGCTAACGCAGAAGCGGGTGCAAAACCGAAGCGCATGAGCGGTGGCCGCGTCGAAGTCAGCCTGATGAAGAATGACCTCGAGCAATTGGCTTCCGGATCGAGCACACCCGCTCCGGCGCCTGCCCAGTAGTTCGATTCGTTTCCCGTAGAACGCCGGAACCGCACCCGGCCTTCTCCTCAGAAAAAGCCTCCCTGCACGGGAGGCTTTTTTGCTTGGCCAATCACGTTCTCGAACCGATTCTCGGTTACCCAAAAAAGTGGGCAGAAAACGACTATATGCTTTCGACCTACCTTTTCGCGTTCCACACTCAGCTTATTCCCCGGAAACTGAAACTCGGACGAGCTCCCAAAGCCTCTGTCACTGCTCTTTCCATGTCATCTCAACTTTCACTGGAATATCGTTCTTGATGGGCATGGTGAGCAGCGACGGCGGATCGATTTTGAAGTCGCTGACGGTAGCGGGTATGGTCCCAACGAGCTTTTTTTCTTTGCCTTCGGTAGTGAGCTGAAAGGCGACGTTTGTGTAATGCGCGGTCTGACCGGCGAATTCAACGTCCAGGTCGGCATGGACTGTAGTCTCCGCGGCAGACGCTTCGGGTAAATGCGTGCGCACCGTAACCAGGGGATACTGCGCGCCGCGCGTAACCTGCAGCATGTGCAGGTCGCGGTTGCTGTCGCCGGAGTCGAACGATTTGACCGGCACGGCGATCAGGAAATCGCACTGGCCCTGCTGGCAGACGCCCTTGCCGCGCGCCGCGTGGCTCACGCCATCCACTTGATGCAGCGGATGCGAGACGTGGTAGGTAAGCGTGCTCTGCTCGAGGATCCACTGCGACTGGGCCAAGGCTACTGAGGAAAGCGCCACCAGAATAAAAATTGCGAAAGCGATTTTTTTCAGGAGACTCAAAACTTCACCGACACTGACAGCAGCGCCGCGCCGTATGCCGCGCCCGTGATGATCGCAACCGGACCGTGCAAGGACGCGATGCCGTGAACTTTTTCGCCTTTGCTTTTCTGGCTGAACGCCATCTCGCCGAGAATGGGCGTCAGAATCATCCCTGGCCCGTGAATCCAGGCCAGGGCTTTGTGGACGCGAATGGGCCCTCGCGTCTGCGTCCCGGAAATCCTCGGTGCGAAGATCGCAAAATAAGCCGTAGTGAAATATAGGCCCGCAGTCGTCGTCCCGAGCGCAGCGTGCAGATCGCGAGTACTTGAGCTGGTCTGCTTACCTCCGGCATTGAAGCCGATGATGATCGTCGCCAGCAAAGGCGCCGCGGTAATCAGCCCCATTTTTTGATGGATCTTGAGCATGTGCGACCGCTTGTCGAGCCGCGCTTGCTCCCCGGGATTTGCCTGGGTCTGCGCGCCCGAGAAGCCCAGGTCTGAGAGCGACGGCCCGGTGGGATTGGCGGCCATTCCGAGCGCGATGTCAGCTTTCTGCGGCTGGCCCGCAGCCAGCACGACTCTTACGGTGTTATCAGAAAAGCCGAGGGCTGTGACCGAAATTTCGTACTCGCCGGGTATCAGATTTTCAAATCGATAAAGGCCCGCAGAATTTGTTTCGGTCTCGCTTGATTGCCCATTAGTCAAATTTCTCGCGGAGACTTTCGCGTTGGGAATCGGAGTTCCCGCCGGTGCCGTGACTGTGCCTGTGAGCGATGGTGTGGCGGTTTGTGCCGGCAAGGCCGGCGACATCGAAAGCAGCAGAATGATTCCCAGGGCAGACGCTTTCATCACCGGAACGCCTCCAGTCATACGATAGCCAACCTAAGTACATGAGGGTAAAGATGCGAACAGCAACTGTGGAAGATGTATTCCGGGCTCGAAGACGAGAATAATTTTCTGTTGGATACCGAAGATTGACGAAACGAACCTGACTTCTTAATCACTAACTATTGATGAGGGGGCCAAGATCATGGCAAACGTGAATTACTGGTTTGGATATTGGCTGGCGGCGAGCGACACCGACGCTCTGGCGCCGGGGGACGCTCACAGTTGGATCGCATGGCCTTACAGTTACGGCGAAGCGGTCGGCATCTCGGCCAGCGTTACAGAGCCCGGCGAGGAGCACATTCTCGCAGTCGAGAATGTGAGCCTGCAGGATGATCTGAATGGACGCCGAATGCTCTTCAACGTCCGGAATGTCGGTCGAAGCCTGGTGAACGGCTACGGTATCGGCTACTCGCATATCTCGCAATAAGGATAAAGGCACGAAACTCTCAGTTCATTACGATCCGTCTGGGAAAGTGCGATCTTTTGTGGCGGTTGGCGGCACCCACGACAACGGCATGATGCTGGTGCCAAGGCCCGGAGCACTGGTCGCTGATGTCGAGGACGTTAGTCTGGAATCCGGCGTTGCGGGGCTGAAGAAGCTGCGCGAGATTGCAAAGAACTACATTGTGGAAGAGCCGGCCGGCAGGCGCAAGCTCAATAAACGTTGAGCGCCTGCCCACGCAAAATCATGCGTGGCTTTTTTTCGGAGCGATCACCTTCACCCGGTCCCACGGACGCTTCTTGCGATCGGCGGAAGGCTTGTCGCGGTCAACAATGCGGTCGTACTGATACGCTTCGCTGACCGTGCCGAGCGATTCGTTGTAGAGACTGGGCAATCCAAGAGCTTCCTTTAATTCTTCGCTGAATTGCTGCAGAGCCTGCAGATGATCGGCCGTGGCAGCGACTTCGGTCTTCGAGGTCTTCAGCACCTGCTGGTAGCCGCGGTTAATGAGCTTGGAAATCTCTCCGCTGATCAGGTAGCCAGGGTAGGCAAAAATCTTGACGCCGTCCGCGCCATCTTTCTGGATGGCCGCTGAGACGTTGTATTTCTTGAGGAAGACGCGGCCCTGTGTGCCCGGCGCTTCGATCAGATCAAAACCGTGATCGCGCAGCCACTGCACCGCATCTTCAAATGTTCGCTCCGCTACTTTAGTTGCCATGAAAAGACAGCTCCTAGCCGTTAGCTTTTAGCTCTTAGCAAAAAATTTAAAACCTCTTGCCTCGATGTCGCTACCCAAACCCGTTACAAACCGTTAGATGCTCGTGTTTCCAAATCGGACCATACCCGACGAACTGTAGCTTGCAGGCAACCGCACCCTGAGCGCCGGGTCACACCAATGTATCCCAAGCCGCTCCTCTATAATCTAACGACAAGTTGCCGGTTTGTGTCATCTGGCAACATTACGATAGTCACAGCGGCATGCGTCTCTCGACCACAAACTTCGCGGAGGAAGAGCGGGCATTGTCTCACAAGAAGCTGGGCGAGCGCAGCGTTGAACGCATTGGCAACACGCCATTGCTGCGTCTGGAACGCATTGGGCGCGAGTTTCCTCACGTCCAGATACTTGGCAAAGCCGAGTGGTGCAACCCGGGCGGATCGATCAAGGACCGCGCCGCGTGGAACATCGTGCGCGAAGGCCGCCGCAGTGAAAACTTTACTGCCGGCAAAATTCTTCTCGACTCTACCAGCGGAAACACCGGCATTGCTTATGCCATGATCGGCGCGGCGGAAGGATTCCCGGTCACGCTGTGCATGCCGCAAAACGTTTCAGTCGAACGCAAGCGGATTCTGTTCGCGTATGGCGCGAATATAATTTACACCGATCCGGCTGACGGTTCTGATGGCTCGATAAGAAAAGCCCGTGAACTCTATGCCCGCGAGCCGAAAAAATATTTCTACGCCGATCAGTATTCGAACGAAGCTAACTGGCGCGCCCACTATCTCGGCACCGCAGAAGAAATCTGGGAACAGACGGAACGACGTATCACGCATTTCGTCGCCATGCTGGGGACGAGCGGAACATTTATGGGAACGTCGCGGCGGTTGAAGGAGATGAATCCGAGGATCCGCTGCATCTCGCTGCAGCCGGATTCGCCGTTCCATGGCATCGAAGGCGCGAAGCACATGGCCAGCGCCATTGTGCCAAAGATTTACGACCCCAGGCTGGCGGACGAAGATATTGAAATAGCGACCGAAGACGCGTACACGAATGCGATTCGCGGCGCTCGCGAAGAAGGCTTGCTGCTGGGAATTTCAGCCGGCGCGGCGATCGCGGGATGCCTGCAGATTGCACGGAAATTGCGGACCGACGAAGACGCAGTCATCGTCACCATTTTCCCCGATTCCGGCGACAAGTATTTGAGTGAGCGTTTCTGGACGGAAGCAAGCTCTTAGCACTTAGCTTTTAGCCAAAACCGCGCTGGTTCAGCTAAAAGCTAAAAGCTAAAAGCTGATGTTAAGACTTGGCCAATCTCATTACGACGCGCTTCGCCAGCACGGCGAGGAAACGTATCCGCACGAGTGTTGCGGCGTCCTGCTCGGGCATATGGATGACGATGGCAATCGGGTTGTAACTTCGCTTGCTCGCGCCGGAAACACGCGCACCGATTCTCCGCAGAACCGCTACAACATCGATCCTAAAGAACTGGTCCGCATCCAGCGCGAAGGCCGCGAGCGCGGCGAGGACATCATTGGCTTCTACCACTCGCATCCCGATCATCCGGCGCAGTGGTCGCAAACCGACCACGCGGAAGCCCACTGGTTCGGCTGCTCCTACGTCATCACCAGCGTGGAGAAGGGCAAAGCCGTGCTGACCAATTCCTGGGAACTCACAGGCATTGATGAGGACGAGAAGAAGCTGGTAGACGAGAGGATTGAAGTGGTGTGACCACGGACTGTGTGGGTCGGACATTCCTGTCCGACGCTTTTGTTGCATCCTTCCCTGGGGTGGATTCCCGTGATTTTGTCTGTATCAGGGCACGCCTTCAGGCGTGCCGCACCAGCAGAAAGCTACGGCGGCTTCAGCCGCGGACAACGTTCGGTCGAATGGCGCAGAATCCGGTGAAGCTCGGATTGGTGGCAACTCTCGCGGATTATCTCTATTCTTCCATCTGGGGTGGATTTGATTTTGGACGAAATACCGCAGGGGCTAAAGCCCGCAGTTAGTTCATGCCCAAGTCGGCACGCCTGAAGGCGTGCTCTGATACAAGCGCGTAGGGCGCGACTCGCCACTCGTCACACGGGCCCATCTGTCGAGGCACCGCTCGGCGGACAGGCCAGAGCGGCTGTCCCTACATTGCTTCTGCCTGAATCCGAGGCTCATTTTATGGCATCATTAACCCATGCCAAAGATCCACATACCTACGCCGTTGCGGCAGTATGCCGGCAAGCAGCCCGCAGTTGACGTCAAGGGTTCAACCGTTGGGGAGGCCCTGACCGGGCTTGTCTCTCAACATCCGGATCTGCGCCGTCATCTTTATACCGACGAAGGCAAGCTGCGCGCATTCGTCAATGTCTATTTGAATGACGAAGATGTGCGGTATATGCAGAAGGAAGCCACCGCAGTCCAGGACGGAGACAACATTTCGATCGTTCCATCGATTGCGGGAGGAAGCACTCGGCAGTCAGCAATCAGCAATCAGTTGGTGTGACTGAATGCTGAGTGCCAATTGCCAATTGCCAATTGCTACTATGCCCACGCTAACTGAAATCGCCCCCGTCACACTTTCCAACGACGAAATTCTGCGCTACTCGCGCCACCTCATCATGCCCGAAGTCGGCATGGAGGGGCAGCTCAAGATCAAAGCTGCAAAGGTGCTTTGCATCGGCGCAGGAGGTCTCGGCTCGCCGCTGGCGCTTTATCTCGGCGCAGCCGGGGTAGGCACGCTCGGCATCGTTGATTTCGACGTGGTGGACTACACCAACCTGCAGCGCCAGATCATCCACTCGACCGCTGACGTGGGCCGTCCCAAGCTCGATTCCGCCGCGGAAAAACTCAAGGCGATGAATCCGTTTCTGAACATCAAGAAAATCAATACGCGGCTTTCCAGCGAAAATGCGATCGAGCTGTTTAAGGAATACGACATCATCGCCGACGGTACCGACAATTTCCCCACACGCTATCTGGTGAACGATGCGTGCGTGCTCACCGGCAAGCCCAATGTTTACGGCTCCATCTTCCGCTTCGAAGGCCAGGCCAGTATCTTCGCGACGAAGGAAGGCCCCTGCTATCGCTGCCTCTATCCCGAGCCGCCACCTCCGGGGCTCGTGCCCTCATGCGCTGAGGGCGGAGTGCTGGGCATTCTGCCGGGACTCGTCGGGGTGATTCAGGCCACGGAAGCGATCAAGCTGATCCTTGGCTCCGGCGATCCGCTGATCGGACGCTTGCTGCTGATCGACGCACTGGGCATGAAGTTTCGCGAGCTCAAGTTGCGGAAGAATCCGGATTGCCCGGCCTGCGGAAAAAATCCTACCATCACCAAATTGATCGATTACCAGGAATTCTGCGGAATTCGGGGCGAGGAAGTAGAGGCGGAAGTGACCACATCTGAAATGCAGGTTGAAGAATTGAAGCAGCGTCTAGACCGCGGCGATGACTTATTCATTCTTGACGTGCGCGAACCGCATGAATATCAGATTTGCAACCTGGGCGGACATCTGATTCCTCTGGGCGATCTGCCGAGCCGGGTGAACGAACTCGACACCAGCAAAGAGATCGTTGCGTACTGCCGCTCCGGCGTGCGCAGCGCGAAGGCTGCGAACTTCCTGCGCCAGGCTGGGTTCAAGAAGGTGCACAATCTCGCGGGTGGTGTTCTGGCTTGGGCGGATCGCATCGATCCAAGCATGCCGAAGTACTGAAAATCGGGCGTCAGGCCTCAGGCTTTGGGCTTTAGCACGAAGGAAATCCGCAAATGCGGAAACCACTCGCGCATCGTAAGGTCCTTTTCTCGCGTTCCGCGAGTTCGGGATGACATTACCTAAAATTCTTCTAATCAAGTCAGGAGATCACGATTGAGCTGTGCCATCTGCGAGAAGCGCAAAGAGAAGCGCTTTTGCCCGGCGGTGCACGGACGCATCTGCTCGCAATGTTGCGGCGAGCAACGCGAAGTCACGCTCGATTGTCCGAGCGACTGCGTCTATTTGCAGCAGGCGCGTGAGCACGAGAAGCCGCGCTCGATTGAAGAACTCGATCAGGCCGCGCTGTTCCCCAAAGTTGAAATCGGAGATCAATTCTTATACGAACAGGAGCATCTGATTCTCGGCCTCAGCTATGCGCTGGCTAAAAGCGCGCGAATCGATCACGGCGTTCGCGATGTCGATCTGATTGCCGCCCTCTCAGCGCTCGCCAGAAACTACGAGACTCTGGCAAATTCCGGGCTCCATTACGAGACGCCGGTCACAAATTTGACGCATCAGGCCATTGCCGCTGAAGTTCAGAAGATGGTCAAGGAATACCGCGAGGCGGAGCAGAAGCATATGGGATACAGCAAGCTTCGCGATTCAGACGTCCTACGGGGACTTGTGTTCCTGTTGCGGATGGGAATGGTACGAACTTCTGGACGGCCGAAGTCGCGCGCATTCGTGGATTTTTTGTATCGTCAGTTCCCCGAGCAGGAGTCTGCGGTGGTCGGAGCCGATGAAGGCAGCCGGATTGTGATGCCGTAGCTTTCTCTTTGGGTCACGTGCCGTCCCGAACGGGACTCGATCCTTTTGCTCCCCTACCCAGCGCTTCCGCGCTGGGCTAAGCTGGGCCGCTCCTTCGGAGCTGCATTCATAAAGCTGCTTACGCACGGATGAGTTTCTTCACCGTTTGCCCGGCGGGCAGCGCATCGCGAAGCTCACGAATCGTGCGTTTGATTATCGGATGACGGACATCCGGCGCGATCTCGGCCAGCGGTTCAAGCACAAAGCGGCGTTCGTGCAAGTGCGGATGCGGCACGGTAAGCGAGGGGATGTCGACGATTGAGCTCCCGAAGAACAGGATGTCGATGTCGATGGTGCGCGGGCCTTTCTGCTGCTTGCGCTGGCGGCCCATGCTCTGCTCGATCGCGAGTATTGCAGAGATCAATTGCCGCGGCATTTTTTCGGTGTCGAATTTGACTACGCAGTTCAGGAACCACGGTTGCGCTGTAACTTCCACCGGTTCGGTTTCGTAAAAAGACGAAACCGCTACGACCTTTCCAATTTCCTTGAGTTTCTCGATTGCGGCGCGCAGATTTGCCTCCCGGTCACCCAGGTTCGAGCCCAGCGAGAGATAGACGATCTTGTGCACAGGCTAATCTTCCAGCTTTGTGTTGGATGTTTCTAGAATAAAATCGTATTCCTGCCAGGAATCCAGCTTGGAACTTGTGACGGGTTCAGGCCTTGCGGCATGCTTTCTGAACCAGCCATGCTATCGATAGAACTCAGAATTGACCGTGCGCAGCGCCTGCTGCGGATGATTGAAGATGATGCGCCGCTTCTGGCCGTTCGTTTAGCCCCGCTTTCGCCTGAAAGACAGAAATCGGCGAAATCCTACGCGCGAGAACTGGCGGCAATGACCCGCGCCGAGATCAGAAAGCTGATGAAAGAGAAGGATTCGGCGGACGCGATTGAGACGATGCCCACCGCGGCGGACTAAACAAGGTACGCGTTAAAGAACCTGCTCAGCGGCAACTTCAGCGGAGTGGCTCTCCCGCGGTTCCGCAGAGACCGTGGTCTCTTCCCACAAAGATTGGTCGCGCAGAAGGCGTGAGACCAGGGCAGTGTGCATGGCGTGGCCGGCGCGGTCAGCGACGACATTTCCGAGGATCTGACGGCCAGTCAAAGCCAGATCACCGATGAGGTCAAGTATTTTGTGGCGAACGAATTCGTCCTCGAAACGAAGCGGAGGATTGGTGAGCCCATCGCGAGTCAGCACCAGAGCATTTTCGCGGGACGCTCCCCGAATCAGTCCCTGCTGCCGCATGGCTTCGGCTTCGTGCAGAAATCCGAAAGTCCTGGCCGGAGCAATGTTTGAAACATAGTGGCCGTTGGTAAGCTCGATGGCCAGCGACTCGCGCCCGATCATCGGATGCGGGAAATCGATGGTGTAAGAAACCGAGTAACGTTCGGCAGGGTACACCGCGATGAACTTGTTGCCTTCACGCACTTCAAGAGACCGCAGGATGCGGATGTAGATCCGGGGACGGCGCTGCTTACGGATACCGGCACGACGGATCAGATCAACAAATGGCCGGGCACTGCCGTCGAGAATCGGAAGCTCAAGGTTGTCCAGTTCGACGACGGCATTGTCGATCCCCATGCCGACAAAGGCGGAAAGCAGATGTTCGGTGGTCGAGATCAGGACGCCCTTTTTCATCAGGCTGGTCGCGTAGCTGACGCGGGCCACGTTGCGGCTGATGGCTTCGACCTCAAATCCATCCAGATCGGTACGGCGGAATACAATGCCAGTGTTAGATGGAGCCGGAAGGATGCGCACCGACACCGGGGCTCCCGAATGCAGGCCCACACCGCCGCACTCGACCGCCGTCCGTATTGTTTGCTCGTAAAACAGGTTCCTTCTCGACAATAGAGTACAGCTCCAGCTTGATTACCCAATGTGGCAAATAAGCCACACGAGTGTAGCTAGGACGGCTCGGGAGTAACTTGTAACTGGATAGTTTACAGAGGTTTACAAATGATTATGCGCGAGGAGCAATTCAGAAGTGTTACATAGATCGTAACCACTGGCTTGCGCAAAGGGCCCTTTCACGCTAGCTATTTGTGCTTCTCGCGAGCAGCGTGGGGATCGAAGAGGCTGTCGCTGACGGGCTGGTTGTAGCTGGCTGACGTCAGGAAAGATTGAGCCGCCATCTCGCCGTTATACATGCGTGTAATGTCGAACGGGGTCATGATGTTCTGCACCGAGCGGTAGTTATCGAAGATCTCTTCCTCAACGTTGCGTTCCTTGTCGGTCGGGTCGCGCCAGGTGAATTTCTTCTTTACCGGCAGATGCGTATTGATGTCAAAGTTCAAGGTCACAGCTTGGTTTTTGGCGTTCATGATCGTGACCTGGTCGGTTTCTTTCTGCGCCGCGACAGTCTGGCCCTCGTAAAACAGCGCAACACCGGGCTGGTTCAGCCATTCGCGCAGCACGATCTCGAGCGCATAGTGGTGGCGCCGCAGGTAAGGATCAAGCTCTTCCTTGGGCTCAAGGTTGCGCACGCCTTTGTATGTGACTTCGTAGCCTTTGTCGCCATTGAAGATTTCGATTACGTCGCGCTTCTTGGTGAGTTCGACCCGCTCTTTGTCGGGATATTTTTTGAAACGCCAGAAAATCGTTCCCACGCTGTTGGCTTCGCCGTGATGAAAGCTATAGGCGCGGCCCTCCTGACTCTGCTCCTGCCAATTCAGATAAGCCTGCCCGCCTAAGGCCTGAATGCCCTGACCGAGGACGGCTTTCGCTTTTCGGACATTTTCCTGATCGGTACTCAGCGAGGAAGGATTCTGATTCGGTGCCGGGTTTTGATCCGGGCTGCTGGAGGGCGCGCCGCCTTGCGCCAGAGCAAGAGCGGTCAAGCAGAGCAAAGTGAGCGCATATCTCATTTCTATACTTTATTTAGACGCGGCCGAACCGTGTTTCGGCTGCTCCGCATGATCCATTGCTTCATCCCGCGAGCACCGCTCCACCATTTACGTTGAATACCTCGCCAGTGACGAAGCCCGCCCAAGGAGTGCAGAGGAAGAGAATCGGCCCAGCGATCTCGTCCGGAGTGCCTACACGGCCCATGGGTATGGTCGCGAGCACCTCAGAGGCACTCACAGAATCGTCCAGCGCCGGCTTGGACATGTCCGTGTCCACCCAGCCGGGTGCGACGCAGTTCACATATATGTGGTGGGAAGCGAGTTCTGTTGAAAGTCCTTTAACCATGCTGATCACTGCGCCTTTGGTCGCGGCGTAATCGCAGTGAAAAGCCTCGCCTCGTTGCCCGGCAGTAGAACTGATGAGCACGATATGACCTGGAGATTTCGCGCCGGCAATTTTCTTCATCTCGGCCACTGAAAACTTGAGCAAACCAAACACAGAATCAAGATTGACTGAAACCGTGTTGTTCCACTGTTCATCGGGCGTGCTTTCAATGGAAGCATCTGCCGGAGGCCAGACGCCGTGGTTAGCGACGAGGATATCGAGACGTCCGAAGCGGCGTATGCATTCGGCCACCAACGCCTGGGCAGGGGCAATCCCATTCAGGCTGCAAGCCATTGCTGCACAACTGTCTTTTCCGCATTCGCGAACCAGTTGCTCGGCGGCGGCTTTGGATTTTTCGTAGTTGAAGAAGACGCGCGCCCCCGCTTGTACGAATAAGCGGACCGCCGCCGCCCCAATTCCACGCGAGCCGCCGGTGATAAGTGCGACCTTACCTTCGAGGGAAACACAAACGGGCATGGCTCGACTAGTGTCAAGCCTTCAGCGCAGGTTTGGCAAATCGAGTATTTGGAATCTGCGCCTTGAAATTACGCTAGCTGAGCCCAGGCAGGCTGCGCTCCGTCTTGAGCTCTCTGCCGAGGATGCGCACCAGCATTCCGTCATATTTTGTGCCGCTGTATTTTTCGAGCTCCGAGAGAGCTTGTTCACTGGTCTTTCCCGGGGCCAGAGAACGGTCACTGGTGAGGTTTACGTAGGCATCCGCGACGGCCAGGATTCGCGCCCAGAGCGAAATCTCGTCGCCTTTTAGTCCCAGCGGATATCCGCTGCCGTCCACGCGCTCATGATGGCATTCCACCGCTCGCTGCATGAGTTCGCTGTCGGGCACGCAGGCCACGATTTCGGCTCCGAGCCGGGGGTGCATTTTCATGTAATGAAACTCTTCCTCGGCTAGCGCGCTTTCTTTGTTCAGAATGTGTTCGGGAATGAGAATTTTGCCGACATCGTGCACTCGCCCCATGAACCCGAGCAAGTGGACATCATCGCTGGTCAAACCAAGTGCTCGGCCGATCATTTCTGAGTACTGCGCGACAGCATCGCCATGGCCGGAAGAATTCAGTTCACGCGATTCCGCGGCGCGGGCCAGGGCTTCGATCGACTCCCGGAGCAGCGGAAGGTTCTTCTGTTCATCACCGGAAGACAGCTTGCGGAGCGTGGCGACCAGTTCATCGATCTGCTCGGGCCCGGTGCGCTCGCGCTGTAAGAATCCTTCAACGTAGCCCGACACCTGTTGGCGTTGCAGAGTCGAAGTCTGATCGGTGCCGTAGTCCTCGGCGATAGAGACACGGTCACCGCCGGCTTTCTTCGAGACGTACATGCCGGCATCGGCTACACGAATGATGTCCTCTGCAGAAAAACCGTGCGCCGGGAAAGTAGCCACGCCGAAGCTGCCGGTGATGTGGTGCTCGCTCAGCATAGGGTCGGTGGCGACCCACAGCCGCAAGCGCTCGGCCAATATTTGCGCCTGCTCCACGCTGGTTTCCGGCATCAGGATGACGAATTCATCGCCGCCGTAGCGCGCGACCACGTTCGACTGCCGGCATTTCTGTTCCAGCAGGCGCCCCACTCGTGCCAGCACAAGGTCGCCTTCCATGTGGCCGAAAGTGTCATTCACTTCCTTAAACTTGTCGAGATCCACCAGTACCACCGAGAACGAGCGCCCGGAGCGCGATGCCCGTTTCCATTCGCCGGACAGCGCTTCCCAGAAGAATCGCCGCGTCTTGATGCTGGTAAGCCCATCGGTAATGGATTGCTGCTGCAATTTCTGAAAGACGAATGAATTGTGCAGCGCGGTCGCCAACAGGTCGGCGAGGGTATTCATCACCAGCCGGTCTTCCGGCGAGAAGGCATTTTCCAGTTCACTCTCGACGTTAAGTACCCCGAGCAACGATTCGCCATAGGTAATCGGAATGCAAAGCACGCTGCGCGCCGAAGGCAACAGGCCCTGCGGCTGCGATTCTTCAGAAAGATGGACCATCACAGCTTCGCCCGTGCGCGCCACGCGCCCGATGATGCCCGCTGTCACCGCAACTTTCCGTCCTTTTTCTTGCGCGGTGGTTCCGGCTTCGGCCCGGATTTCAATTTCTTTCGTGGCGTAGTCAAGAATGCCGATCCCGATGTGGTCGAAACGGAAATGTTTCTGAATGTGGCCAACGATCTCTGCCAACATCTGCTCGGCATCGTCGCTGGAAATTGCGGTCTTTGACACGCTGTTCAGAAACGCGAATTGATGGGCGCGCCGCTGCTCCTCCGAAAACAGCCGGGCGTTTTCGATCGCAACCGAAACCTGTCCCGCGGCCGTCTTCAAAACGTCCAGATCGCGCTGCTCGAAAACATATTCGTGGCTGGTGCTCATGGCCGCCATGATGCCGGTAGCCTTGCCGTTGATCAGGATAGGCGCGCCGCAGAAAGACTTCGCCGGGCGGCGCGGAACAAATGTGACACCCAGGCGTTCACGGGCGCGGTCGAGATCAGACCTGATCAACAGCGGCTGTCCGGTGCGCAACATGTACTCGGTGAGCCCATTGCCTACTTTGCGGTGCCGCTTGGGCAGGAACTGTCCGTCTTCGACCTCAACATGGAAGACGATGGAATCGCCTTCAAGAAAAGCCACGTAAAAATTGGAGGTGTCGAAGATCTGCCCCAGCTCTTTTTGGACCGCGCGCAGCACTTCCTGTTGATCGAGACGCGAGCTGATCGCCTGCCCGATCTGGGTGAGCAGTTGGTACTCCTTCGTTCGCCGCTGCGCGTCGTGCATGATGACATAGTTTTCCAGCGTGAGTCCGATCTGGAGAGCAAGGCCGATGAGCAGGCGAAGGTTCGAAGCGCCGAACAGGTGGCGTTCAGCGTGCGGAAAGATAATCACGCCGAAGTTGTGCTCGCGGGTCTGCAGGCTGACCGCGGTCACGTTGCGAATGTTTTCCGCGGCCATGGACCGGCGGAACTGCTCGAAGCGTCCGCCCGGAAAAGCAGGAAGAGGCTCGGCCATTTCCGGCAGATCGCGAAACATGACAAAGCCGCCGCGACGATAGGCCAGCTCGCAGACGTATTCGCCCGCGCCGGTTGCGTCCAAATTGGCAGCGAATTCAGGCGAAAATCCAAGTTGGACCGATGGCAATACCGCGCGCCAGCGCTCAGAAATGCAGATGACCGCGCGCCCGGTCGGCAGTGGCGCCACAAGGCGGTCGAGAATACTCTGCATGCTGGGAACCAGATCGCTGGCAGCAAGCAGGCGCATGGGATCAACGCCCAGCGTGGAGAATGCCAAGGCGTTCTCCTGCACCGCATTCCGTTCGTTCTCAAACAGAACCATCGCCATGGCGATGCCAAGCAGCAGTTGCGGCACCGGCCCAAGCTGTCCGGCAACGCCCAGCATTTCCGCCAGACCAGGCTTGAACTGGCCGACCAGCATCAGCACCGACCAGAAGGCGAGAGAGACAAACAGAAGGTAGAAAGCCGGTGAACTCCGGCGCTGCGCCGCCAGATAAAAATGAAAGGAGCTGTAGGCGAGGACAACGGCAACGCCAACACCAAGGCGCAGGTGCAGATTAGACGAAGCTACGTGCCCGCCCATGAAAAAATGGGCGTCCCAAAACGCCAGGCCGGTGCAGGCGATTGCGACCACCAACTCGTACCATCGCGGACGAAAAGCCTGCCGGCGTTCAGCGCTGGTCAGACGCCGCGTAAGCCGGGTAGAAACCAGGATGCAGAACGCCATTGCCACCAGCAGCAACGACGCCAGAAATTCAACTGCCGGAAAGCTGCCCCAAGCCTGCGACCAGGCGTCCAGGGCAAAGTGCAGGGCATAAGCCGCCCAAGCCAGCTGCCACGCGCGGAAGTATGGCTGCCTGCTCTGCTGGTATAAGTAGGTGAATACCAGAAAGAGCAGGAGTGGAACTACTCCCGGCAGCAACATTGAACTCAGCGCGATGTTATTCATCAGACGGCGAAGCCCCTGTCTCTCAGGCCTCTAACGGGGAAGGATGCAGTGTTTATCGTGGCACACGTTTCGGGGTAAAACAATAGCGTTTCGCAGTACTAAAGGAACCCCGCATCTACTTTTGCCCTTTGCTTGACGCTGGTTAGAGTGGGCCGTAACATCCAGATTGGTTACGAAGGAATGACCAGCCTCTCAGCTTCTCTCCCTGACACCCAGACCAAACCGCGCGTCCGTTTTGCCCCTTCTCCCACCGGCTACCTGCACGTCGGCGGCGCCCGGACGGCCCTTTTCAACTGGCTTTTTGCCCGTCATTTTGAGGGCATTCTCGTTCTCCGGATAGAAGACACCGACCTCGAACGCTCGACACCCGAGATGGTCGAAGGAATCCTTCAGGGATTGCAGTGGCTGGGGATCACATGGGACGAAGGCCCCTACTACCAGACGCAACGGGTTGATTTGTATCGGGCCGCGGCCGCGAAGCTGATTGATTCCGGCGCAGCGTATTACTGCTTCTGCAGCAAAGAAGAATTGGAGGCGCGCCGGGCGAGGGCCGCGCAAGAAAAACGCCCTCCCCGTTATGAAGGTACTTGCAGAAAAATTGACAGCGTCGAGGCGTTACTGCGAAAGAAATCTGGCGAAGCCGCAGCAGTGCGATTCGCTATCCCCGAAGGCGGAAACACATCGTTTGATGACGCGGTGTTCGGCAAAGTCGAGTTTGCCAACAGTGAACTGGAAGACTTCGTCCTGCTGCGCTCTGATGGTAGCCCGACGTATCACCTGAGCGTCGTTGCCGACGACATCGATTTGCGGATCACGCACATCATTCGTGGCGCCGACCACATTTCGAATACGCCGAAGCAGGTGCTGTTGTACCAGGCTTTGGGTTCTCCTCTGCCGATATTTGCCCATGTGCCGTTAATTCTTGGAACTGACAAAACTCGCCTCAGCAAGCGCCACGGCGCAACCAGCGTCATGGCGTATCGAGAAGAAGGAATAGTTCCCGAGGCGTTCAGGAATTTTCTTGCTGTACTCGGCTGGACACCGCCGGAAGGCACGCCGGAAGTGATGGGCGATGAAGACCTGATCCGTCTTTTTGGACTCGACGCCATTTCGCGGTCCAACGCCGTGTTCGATCGCGACAAGCTGGACTGGTTCAATACCGAATACATCCGGGCGTATTCTGCCGAACGTTTGCTGCCGCTGATTGAAGAAGAATGGAAACGGGCCGAGTTTATGCCTACTGGTGAACGCAGCAGTTTGCTTTCGACGATTAACCTGCTTAAGCCCCGCGCCCGCAGCCTGAAAGACTTCGCGGGATCGTTCCGGGCATTTTTCAGCGATGAGTTTGAAGCTGACCCAGCTGCAGTTGAAAAATTTCTGAAAGATGCAAATGTGCGGCAGATGCTGGTCGACCTCAGCCTGTGTTACTCGAACGCGGAGGATTTTTCGGAACAAAACACCGAAAAAATTCTGCGCGACTTCGCGGCCGAAAAAGGCGTGAAAGCCGGGGCGCTGATCAACGGCGCACGTGTGGCTCTCACCGGACAGGGCGTCGCGCCAAGTCTGTTTGCGGTGATGAGTAATTTGGGGAAAGAAAGAGTGACAAAGCGGCTACAAAGAGTCAACGAACTCACGAATCAAATCATCGTGACGAAGTGAGCTTCAAGTCAGAACCGGTTACGCACCGCCGTGCATTTTGGAAAAAAGCCGGTGAACAAGATTTGGCTTGCGTACTTCGATGACCTCGCCCATTACGCCAAGATTCAGGGTCACCTGCAGCCAACCTTCAGCGCCTTCAGATCCAACTGCGTGAGCGCTGCCACGAATTTCAGCGGGCGCGAAACCCGCGGAGTGAACTCGTATCGAGAATGATGCCTCAGTCAGCCCGCTAGCCCTAAACTCGCCGAGCGAACTGGTTGTTCCTTGGATTACGAGTCTTCTCTCTGAATCCAGCACCGAAATATCCGCACCGGGGATTACAGCCCCGGTTTCATCAACCACCCTCACCAAAATTATCCCCTCGCCTTGCTGTGCCTTATCGATCTGAACCAACGACGATGACGAAGTGGAAGTCTTGTCCGCTTGCTGCGCCCTCGCCGTCCCCACACTCATCATCGCCGACAAGGCCGCCCCAGCGACCAGCGATATCTTCCTCACCCGCGCACGAAAGCCTACCGGACAATCCGCGGTAAGCATCGTGCCATCTGTTCTGCGAAACCATCGCGCGCATAGCCGCCCTTTGCGCGTCGCGATTAATTGCTGGATGTCGCCTTCCGGCATCGCCGAGAAGTTATAAACGTTCAGTTTGCATTCGGGGCAATATCGGACGCGCTCGTCACCGATCATTCGGTCCCAATCGGCCGAACAAGGCGACGCGATACGCAGGTTGGGCAGCACACGAAAAGCCTATTCCCGGCTGTGCTGGTCGTCAATGCTGTTGTTCTAGCTGTGCGCGTGCGGGCTCTGCGGGGGATTTCTTCGCTTAACCGCGGGGTCTTTCGAAACTTTGATCTCAAAGCTTATCGGCATCTGCTTGGGCGGATAGCAGGCGGCGTTATCGCAGGCCTGGTATTTCAGTGTGCCGTGCACGGCGTAATTGGCCGGCAAGACCGTCTTCAACGGCCTGACCGTAACGTCCACAGCGAAGTCCCCGCTATAAACGTTGAGCTTTTCGCTGGGATCGAAGGTGAAGCTGCGGTCTTCCCCGGCGGGATACTTAACCTTCACGACGGCGATGTCGGTCGGTGCGTCCAGTCTAAGTTCGGTCTTCTTCAGGTATTCCTGCTTGGGCTGGTTCGAATTGATGTGGAACCCCGAGGCGATGCGGAACTGTAACTGCACGATTCCGGGATGCCCGCGATAGACCGATTTGATCTCCGGCGGGAAGTACGCCACGGAAGGGGCTCGGCTGCCCGGAGGAAAATCCTGGGCAGAAACAACTCCCACGGCCAGCGTCACTAAAATTAAAAATCGCCTCAGCATCACTTCTGCGCCACCTGAGATCCCATCGCCTTTTGAATGTTCGACTCGATTTCCGAGCGGCTCACCAGCCCGAAAACCCGGTCAACCACTTTGCCGTCGCGACCAATATAAAACGTAGAAGGAAGATATGGAATTCCGCCGTACTGGTCGCCGACCGCTTCTTTGCCGATCACGATGGGATAGTTCACGCCCATTTTCTTGGCGAAGTCAGCGATATCGGAAGGCGAAGCGTCATCCATAGCGACCCCGAGCACCGTGAATCCCTGCGCCTCATATTTTTTCTGCAGCTCAACGAACCAGGGCATTTCGATCTTGCAGGGCTCGCACCATGTGGCCCAGAAATTCAGCAGCACCGCCTTGCCGTGGAAATCTGAGAGTTTGAGTGTCTTGCCATCGAGTGAGGCGAGCGAGAAGTCGGGAGCAGGCTGGCCTTGTAACTTTCCCGCGCCGCTTTGTTGCAGTGGCTGCGAACGCCGTGTTTTCTGGATGCCGAAAACCAGCATCAGCGAAATGACCACGGCGACAACAATAAGAATGATCGGATCGCGTTTCACGGGACTCCTTTACAGAACGAACCGGTTCAGGAACGAAAAATAGCGTGCCAGCAGGGTGAATCTTCCCAGGACGAGGAGTACACCGAGGGCCATGAGCAAGCCGCCGCTCGCGATTTCAACCGCATGCATGTGGCGACGGAAACCGCCATAGAACTTCATGAAGCGTTCAATCCCTAGCGCAGCTAAAAGAAACGGTACCGCAAGTCCCATGGAATAGACAGTCAGCAACAGGATTCCCTGGCTGACTGAATTCTGGGCGGCGGCGAGGCCGAGAATAGCACCGAGAATAGGTCCCACACACGGCGTCCAGCCGAACGCAAAAGCAAAGCCGATCACAAACGCGCCCCACGGCGTGCTGCCGCCCTTAACGTTATGCAACCGCTTGTCGGCGTATAGCGCTTTGATGGGAAGAATGCCGGTGAGGTGAAGTCCGAACAAAATAATGACCACGCCCGCGACTCGCGCCAGAGTGGACTTGTACTGCGAAGCCAGTTGACCGACTTCCGTTGAGAGCGCGCCCAGGGTAATGAACACGATGCTGAATCCGATGATGAAGGCGATCGAATTCAGCATCACCTTCCGCAGCACATGCGTTTCCTGGACCTTCAACTCCTCAACCCCGACGCCCGAGATCAGCGACACGTATCCCGGCACCAGCGGCAACACACACGGCGAAAGGAATGAAACCAGGCCGGCGACGAACGCGGCCAATGGAAGCGGAAGATTGCCCATTCGCAAGTATTGTACCTTGTACTCAGTCACCAGTTGCCAGTGGTCAGTTGCCAGCGGTCAGTGACCAGTGGTCAGCGCAGTTGCGATCTCACCGACACCGGATGGGGAAGCCATATCCTGCGTACCACCGAAATGGTTACCCTGCAGTGCTTTTCTTCGGATACGTTACTGGCAACTGACAACTAGCAATTCACAGGCATCTACTTCGGCGACAACTGTGTCGGAGCCTCGGCGACCATCTTGCGGATCAGTTCCAGGGGTATGACCGCAGTCAGAATCGCACGATCTTTTTTCTGCTCGATTTTCAGGCTCTCCAGAGCCCGCTTGAAGTCCGCATCCGGGGTCTGCCCGCCGGCAGATAGTTCAGCCGAATGAAAAATCTTCAAAAACGTATCTGCCTGGGTGGTGAACTGCTCGGCGGCCTGCTCGTTTTGGGCAAACGCTTCCGCCCGGAAGTGTACCCCGCCCAGATACCGCACCGAAGCCACTACCGTGGCCGGGCCGGCGGATGGGAAAGGCGAGTTCTGTACTGCCGATGGCGAGGAATTCAATTTAAAGATAGCGAACCCCAGGCTGGGCAGTGGAAGCTGAGGCACATGCTTGTAGAACTGCCGCAGCAGGGCCGGCCCGCCGAACGGCGATGCCACTTTGCGCGAACGGAATATGATTCCCTCGATCACCGAGGGATCATCGTGGTTGGATGCGGCCACCGTGTCAACGCCAAGAACCGCGACCCGAAGGGTCCGATTGTCGAGCGGAATACTATAGATGTCGATTGAGCTGACGGTTTTGACGGAACTGGATAATTTCTTGAGATACGCTCGTAACTTGTCGCCGTCGATATGAGCGACAAATACCCAGGAGAACCGCGTTTCGTTGTGGGTCGCCGGACTGGCGTAATGGATGGCAACCGCGACCTTCTCGAGATCGCGCTCGAACTGAAATCCAGTGGCCTGAATAAACTGCTCGTATTCGGCATCGTGCGGGACCGGCGGCAGGTGCTTGGCGATATCAACATGGCGCATCCAGCTGAGATTGGCGTAGATAAACCCATCGGCGCCGGGGAGCAAGCGGGCCGGCTCTGGCGGCGCATGCCTGCGCAGTTCAACCACGGCCGCAATTGCAGCCAGAAAAATCAGCAAGCCGAACAGAACTGGGAACCTTCGCCGGAAGCGCATGTCGGGATGGGTAAGAATGATAGCATCCGGGGTCGTGTGGCGGGGCGCCTTCGCCCGCGAAGGGATTTTATAATCGGGTAATTCGGTAATTGAAAAACCCCTATCCGTGCCGCGACTGGTGACACCCGCTCTTGCACCTCAAATCTTGCTATGGTAACTTCTATAATTGTCCCCTTGAAGAAAAAGGGATTAGTGTGAGAGTCGGGGCTTGGGCTCTGGTTCTCGCCTGCTGGCGTAGCTCAGCTGGTAGAGCATCTGATTTGTAATCAGAGGGTCAGGGGTTCAAATCCCTTCGCCAGCTCCAGGAATGATTTTCCGGAGTTCGAGCTTAGATTCCGGAGCAGGTTGCAGGGCAGCGGCAGACAGCTTTTCCATCGGCACTCCATAAGGGAATTTTCCAGATGAGTTGTTAGCGCGGATAATTTCTTACGCGCACTTTCTGATCCCCAGTGTTGAGTTGAGCCGTCTAGCGGGCGTAAGGCTGAGCCGTAGCGAGGCCGGGAGTCCGCTGGCGAAATCCCGAGCGGTGTTGCGAGGGATCTGAAAACGATGGTTGCGGCGTGTCTGAAAAGCAGCTCTTAGCTATTAGCTCTTAAGCCTTTTTGCTAAACGCAGGTGGGATGGCCAGGGGCTACTGGCTAAGAGCTAAAAGCTGGTTCCGCACAGGTGGGTGAGTGGTTAAAGCCAACAGACTGTAAATCTGTCCCTCCTAGCGAGGTACGAAGGTTCGAATCCTTCCCTGTGCACCATGAATTGTTGTGACGAAAAGACTGGTATTGGCGTTTGTCGCCTATGCCGCGATTGCGGTGCTGGCGTTTAAAACATTGGACGACCCGCGAGTGCGCGGTGTGACGCTGGTGATTTTGGCAATGTTTGCGGTGAAGACCTGGGTGCGACGGAAAGACATGATGCATCCAGATAGCGAAAGTGGGAGTGAGCAGTAAGCCGATGTAGCTCAGTTGGTAGAGCACTCCCTTGGTAAGGGAGAGGTCATCAGTTCAATCCTGATCATCGGCTCCAGAAATTGGGGGACTTGGAAGTGAGCGCCGCAGTCGTGGTCGTTGCCGCGGTTTGCTTTGCTTTTCTTGCCCTGTTGGTTTTTTCACTCGGGCAGCTTAGCGGTGATCGAAGATCGGTGGCGGTTGGGTACATTGCGCTAGCCGTTTTTGCGATATGGGTTTTGCTCGATTGGTTGTCAGGTGCTACCGATTGGGTGATGGTCGAGGGATCGGCTCTCATGGTGGCAATCCCCATGGCAATTGGTCATTTGTGGATTATGTTGCGGCAGGAATCACGAGAGAGCCGGGGGTTCAGAGTTTAGCTCAGGGGCTAAAAGCTGAAGACTAATAGCTGATTTAAGGCGGGAGTAACTCAGAGGTAGAGTCACAGCCTTCCAAGTCGAGCCGTTTAGCAGGCGTGAGCCCGCTGGCGAGATCCTGAGCAAAGCGAAGGACCTCAAAGTTCGTAGCAGCAGTGGGAGAAGCGGGAGTAACTCAGTGGTAGAGTCACAGCCTTCCAAGCTGTTGGTCGCGGGTTCGATTCCCGTCTCCCGCTCCAGAAATATGGAAGTGCGCCAGGCGTGCGATTAGTCGGCGCAAAAGGCGCGGCGATTCGCACGGCGCGCCCGGGTCCTTAGGCGACGAGAGGCGAGTCGCCTCAGGATGACAGAGAAATGTTCGAACAAGCGACGATCAAGGTTGAGAAAGAGAAAGAGTTCGAGGAACTGAAGAGCGCCATCAGGCGCGCGTTCGTTTCCGAGAGCGTCGAGAAGTATTTGAAGAAGATGGCTAGTACTGGCCTGCGCATTCGCGATTTTGATTCGGTGCTGGCGAAGCGGGTGCTGGAGCAGGTCGGAGCCATGGAAAAGGGAAAGAGCGCAAACGCCTTGTATTCGGTTTTGACTCTTACCGATCAGGCGCAGATGAAAGAATTTTATCTGTCCAAGATTGAGGAAGTTGGCCCGGAGCTGCGGGCGAAGTATCAGAAGCTGTATCAGTATTACTGAGGGAAGATTGGGTTAGGAGCACGGGTTGCTACCCCCGTCATCTTTAAATTGTGTGCTTGCAGCACCTGAGTCCCAGCCGTGGAGCGGCGGAATATAAATAGCCCACGGCGTAAGCCGTGGGTAGGCGAAGCAAGATGAGCGAGTCCCGTAGGGACGGTAGAAAAGCAGGTTCCTCGACTGCGCTTCTGATTCGCCCGGCGAATCAGAATGCTCGCTCGGAATGACAAGGGTTGGTTGTATCAGGACACGGCCTCAGCAGTGCCGAATTGGCGATTTAATTCGGGGCTTTGGCCCCCTGAGGCATTCGCGGACAAGAGTGTCCGCGCCACACGGGTTGATTTTGATTTTGAGCTAAGAGCTAACAGCTAGAGGCTGAATATGGCAAAAGAGAAATTCGAACGCAATAAGCCGCACTGCAACGTAGGCACCATCGGTCACATCGATCATGGCAAGACCACGCTGACCGCGGCCATCACCAAGGTTCTGTCGAAGCACAACCCGAAGATCCAGTTCCGGTCGTTTGATTCGATTGACAACGCTCCGGAAGAAAAGGCGCGCGGAATCACCATCGCAACCGCGCACGTCGAGTATGAGACCGCGAACCGGCACTATGCGCACGTCGATTGCCCGGGCCACGCCGACTACATCAAGAACATGATTACGGGCGCGGCGCAGATGGATGGCGCGATTCTGGTCGTGGCTGCGACTGACGGCCCCATGCCGCAGACGCGCGAGCACGTGCTCTTGGCTCGCCAGGTCGGTGTGCCTTACATCGTAGTAGCGCTTAATAAATGTGACGCGGTCGACGACCCTGAACTGCTCGACCTGGTGGAGCTCGAAGTCCGCGAACTCTTGAAGACCTATCAGTTCCCCGGCGACGATGTTCCGGTGGTGCGACTTTCGGCCCTGGGCGCGCTGAACGGCGAAGCCAAATGGGAGAAGCAGATTGACGAGCTGATGGAAGCGGTCGATAAGAGCGTGCCGCAGCCGGCGCGCGAACTCGACAAGCCGTTCCTGATGCCGATTGAAGATATCTTCTCGATCTCCGGCCGCGGAACGGTCGTGACCGGAAGAATCGAGCGCGGCAAGGTGAAAGTGGGCGAGGAAGTAGAAATCGTCGGTTTCCGCGACACTCGCAAAACGGTTGTAACTGGCGTCGAGATGTTCAAGAAGCAGCTCGATGAAGGCATGGCGGGCGACAACGCTGGACTGCTGCTGCGCGGCATTGGCAAAGACGATGTCGAGCGCGGCATGGTTTTGGCGAAGGGCGGATCGATCACCCCGCACACCAAGTTCAAGGCGGAAGTTTACATTCTGACCAAAGAAGAAGGCGGGCGGCATACACCGTTCTTTAAAGGCTATCGTCCACAGTTTTATTTGAGGACCACGGACGTGACCGGAGTGGCGGAGCTGCCATCGGGCACCGAAATGGTAATGCCTGGCGACAATGTGCAACTGGTGATTGAGCTGATCACGCCGGTAGCGATGGAGAAGGGCTTGCGCTTTGCCATCCGCGAAGGCGGACACACGGTGGGCGCGGGCACGATCTCGGAGATTGTGCAGTAAGGGAGTCAGTAAGGGCGCACGGTGCGGGAGATCAGCTGGATACTCGGCGGCACTACCTTATTGTTGTTAGTAGCGATTGTGTGGGTGTTATCGGTACTGGATGTGCGGTTGTACCCGTGGTCGCCTTGGCGGGCAATATACGACTGGGTGAGAGGCGAGCGTGGCAAGAAGTATAAGTCACGTGAAGACGTGATTTGATTTTGAGCTAGGAGCCAGAAGCTAAAAGCTAGGAGCTGTCGTTATGCCCCGAGAAATCATTACAATGCAGTGCGGTGATTGCAAAGACCGGAACTATTCGACGACGAAGAACCGTAAGACGAAGCCCGAGCGCATGGAGCTGAAGAAGTTCTGCCGCCGGTGCCGCAAGCATACGCCGCATAAAGAAGTGAAATGATTTAAGAATTGTCGGATGTACGAATTGACGAATTGAAATTCGACAATTCAAAAATTCTGCAATTCGAAAATTGAATTCAGGGGCGTAAGCTCAACGGTTAAACTGTCGGTCTCCAAAACCGAACTTGGGGGTTCGAATCCCTCCGCCCCTGCCAGAGTTTTGGAACGAGCGGAACGAAAAGGCGAAGAGAGTCAGGTGCAGTGATGGGAGCAGGAACGAAGAAAATGGCAAACACAGTGGCCGCAGCCAGCGACGATAGTTTCGGCGGAAGAGTCAAATCATATCCCGAGCGCATTAAGTTGTTCTACAACGACGTCCGCACAGAAATGCGCAAAGTCACGACGCCGTCGCGCAAAGAAGTGCAAGCCACCACCGCTGTGGTGATTGTCACCGTGTTTCTGTTCGGAGTTTATTTTTTCGTGATTGACAACGTTATCGGCAGAGGCGTGGACCTGCTCTTCCGGACGTTTTCGAAATAAGGTTTGGTTCAACTATGCAGGATGAGCAAAAAAACATTAACGAGTCAGCGGAAGGCGCTCCTGTAGCTGAAGGCGGCGCTGCGGTAGCGGAAAAACCGCGCAATCCCAACATGAAGTGGTACATCATCCACTCCTATTCGGGGTTCGAGCGCAAAGTGAAAGAGTCACTGGAGTCACGGGTGCACGCCTTCGGCCTGGAAGAGAAGATCGGCCGCGTGCTGATTCCGACCGAATCGGTCACCGAAGTTCGCGCCGGCAAGAAGTACACCGTCGAGCGCATGTTCTATCCCGGCTACGTGCTGGTTGAAATGGACATGGACGATCATGTCTGGCACGTGGTCAAGTCCACGCCGCGCGTCACTGGATTTGTCGGCACCGGGCAGCAGCCCACGCCGCTGTCGGAAGAGGAAGTTCAACACATCGTTTACAAGGCCGGAGAGTCGAAGGACAAGCCGAAACTCAAGGTCAAGTTCGAGAAGAACGAAACTGTGCGCATCACTGAAGGCCCGTTTGCCACGTTTACCGGCATTGTCGATGACGTGAATGATGATCGCGAAACGTTGAAAGTGATGGTCACAATTTTCGGGCGCTCGACTCCAGTGGAGCTTGAATTCAAGCAGGTGGAAAAGCAGGCGTCATAGATGCTCGTGTGGGTCGGACATTCTTGTCCGACAAAGTTCTAAGAAGGAATAATCGATGGCGAAAAAAGTTACTGGTTCAGTGAAGTTACAGATCGCGGCAGGCAAAGCGACACCTGCGCCGCCGGTTGGGCCGGCGCTTGGACAGGCGCAGATCAACATCATGGAATTTTGCAAGCAGTTCAACGCGCGCACCAGCCAGAAAGAACTCGAAGGGCTGATTATTCCAGTGGTGGTTTCGGTTTATAACGACCGCTCGTTTACGTTCATCACCAAGACTCCTCCGGCTGCAATCTTGCTGAAGCGCGCGGCTGGAATCGCGAAGGGTTCGGGCGCGCCCAACAAAGACAAGGTCGGCAAGGTCACGCTCAAGCAGGTTGAAGACATCGCGAAACAAAAGATGCCGGACCTGAACGCCGCGTCGGTGGACACCGCGATCAAGAGCATTCGCGGAACGGCGCGCTCGATGGGAATTGAGGTTGTTGGATAGTTTGTAATTAGGAGGCAACGGTGGTGACGCAACCGCTGTACTCTCTTGAGTACGATCTGGGTTTGGTAGAGAAGCAGGTCCGAATGCTCAGGGCGCTGGTCGGTGTTTCGCCGGCGGTGCAACACGCGAGCCCGGAGAAGAATGGACCGGAAGTGGAATTTGTGGCAGTTCCCCGAAAATCATTGAATGAGCTTGTCGAGGCACTGGAAATGAGAATCGGGGTCCTAAGGCTGGCGCTGGAACGCTTTAAGAACTAGCAACTTTTTAGCCCCTGAGGTCGTCGGACACAAATGTCCGACCCACACAAGTCGAAAACACCACGGCTGATCGGAAGAGCGTTCAGCGGTGGGAGACGGAGAAGAAATGAAAAAAGCAGGGAAAAATATCGAGAAAGCAAGAAAGGCGGTCGAGCAGCGTCCTTACACGCTAGCCGATGCTGTTCCTCTCTTGCAAAAAGTTAAATTCGCGAAATTCGACGAGACGGTTGAAGTCACCATGCGTCTCGGCGTCGACCCTAAGCATGCCGACCAGATGGTGCGCGGGACGGTCGTTCTGCCGCACGGGCTGGGCAAATCGAAGAAAGTCCTTGTCATCACTTCCGGCGACAAATTGCGCGAGGCGCAACAGGCTGGCGCGGATTTCGTCGGCGGCGAAGACATGGTCGAGAAGATCACCAAGGAAAACTGGACCGACTTCGACGCGCTGATCGCCACGCCTGACATGATGAAGTCGGTCGGGCGTCTCGGAAAAGTGCTCGGCCCCAAAGGCCTGATGCCGAATCCGAAAACCGGCACCGTGACCTTTGACGTGGCAAAAGCGGTGCAGGAAGTGAAAGCCGGCAAAGTCGAGTTCCGCACTGATAAGACTGCGCTCGTGCATGTGCCCGTCGGCAAGATTTCTTTTACGTCCGACAAGCTCATTGATAACGCGACCACGCTGATTACCAGCGTGATCAAGGCGAAGCCTTCAGTGGCCAAGGGCAAGTACATCAAGGGCTGCTATCTGAGTTCGAGCATGGGTCCGGGAATAGCGCTGGACACAACGCCCATTGAGGCGGCGGCGAAGGCATAAGATTCGGATGCGCGCCTAACGCGCTTTTATTGTGCCGCAGAGTATGCGGCACATCGCGCGGCGCGTCCAGGTCCTTCGGCGACGAAAGGCATGTCGCCTCAGGATGACAATAAAAAGTTTTGAAGGGGATCTATATGGCGGTTACCAGAGCAAAAAAAGTTGAGCAGGTCGAGAAGCTGGGAAAAGATTTGCAGAACGTGTCCACGGTCATTGTCACCACTTACAGCAAGCTGACAGTGTCGCAGGACTATGAATTGCGCAAGCTGCTGCGGAGCTCCGGCGCGAAGTACGCCGTGGTGAAGAACACGCTGGCGGAGCGCGCGGCCAAGGGCACAAAAGTCGAGGGCGCTCTGAAAGATCTCTCAGGCGTGACTTCGATCGCGTACACCGAGGGCGATCCGGTCGCGCTGGCGAAGGCGTTGTCGAAATACGCAAAAGACAATCCTGAGTTCACCTTCAAGACCGGCGTGGTTGAAGGCCGCGTGATTTCGATCAAAGAGATCGAGTCGCTGGCGACCATGCCGTCGAAGGAAGAGATTTACTCCAAGCTTCTGTTCCTGATCAACGCTCCCGCGCAACGCCTGGTCACGGTGATGAATGCGATCGGACGCGACTTGGCGGTAGTCATCAATCAGGGCGTCGAGAAAGAAAAGTTCACGAACAACGCGCCTGCGGGCGTGTGAGCAGCTTTTGGCTGTTAGCTCTTGGCTTTTCGCCAAATCAGCGGAGCCAGAGATTTAAGCCAACTGCTAAAGGCTAAGTGCTAACGGCTGAAGTTTAGTTATCAGGTCAAGGGTTGCGCGAGTTCGAACCGAAGCGTTGTCTGGCGTGGTGGTTCAGTGAAGCGCACTGGAAACTTGTGCCGGTAACAGGTTGAAGCAGTAACAAATTAAGAAGACTGATAACTCATAGAGTGGAGAACTGAAATGGCAGACTTGCAGCAATTAGAAGATCAGATCGTTGGACTGTCGTTGCTGGACGCGGCCCAACTTGTGAAGAGGCTCGAAGAGAAACTCGGCGTCTCGGCAGCAGCGGCAGCCCCGGTGATGATGGCTGGCGGTGCGGGAGCGGGCGCGGCAGCGGCGCCGGCGGCGGAAGCTCAAACCGAATTTGCCGTCGTGTTGAAAGAGGTCGGCGCCAACAAGATCAACGTCATTAAGGCGGTCCGTGAAGTCACCAGCCTCGGTTTGAAAGAAGCCAAGGACCTGGTGGACGGCGCGCCCAAGACGGTGAAGGAAGGTGTCTCCAAGGAAGAAGCCGAGACCATCAAGAAGAAGTTTGCTGACGCTGGCGCCACCGTCGAAGTGAAATGACGCCGTTTTGCGGGGCGTCTGAGCCCCGCAGGCGTCATCCTGAGCGAACCGACCAAGCGAAGCGCGGGAGGGGAGTCGAGGGATCTTTTGTGTTGCGTAGATGTGGGCGGGTGAGGGCACCCGCCCTACGCGAGTCGTGGCAACGCTAAGTGCTTCATTCTATGGCTCAAATGGAATCGCCAGCAATTCTTCGACCACTGCTTGTCAAAATTCGGAAAGCGATGTTATTATAGTCACTATCAGCACCGCTTCCCATTCATCTAGGTGAGCAGCCTCAACGCGGTTATTACGCGGGGAGCGGACGGAGGCTGCGCAAACGGTTTTAGCAGACTGTCCTGCGGGCGGCGGGACGGGAAACAGGCATACTGGCGCGGAAAAGACAAAATTTAATTGGCCATGCGCTCTGTGCGGCGCCTGAGGGAGATGCTGTCCCTGCGGGCGCGTTGGTGTGTCTCTACTATTATTCACGATTTTAACGCGTTTAACTCGGGTTTTTAACTCGATGCTGAATGCGAATGACTGCTGCTAGTTCCCGCCCCGCGTATCCGCTGTGACGCAGCCCCAGGCTGCGCAGAAAAGTTTGGGAGTTATATCCGAATGACAAAGAAGAACGGATTCCGCCATCGTTTCGATTTTTCCAAAATTCCAGCCACCATCCAGATTCCGAACCTGATCGAAGTGCAGAAGCGTTCTTACGAGCGCTTTCTGCAGATGGATCGTCTGCCCAGCGAGCGCGACGACGGCGGATTGCAGTCGGTGTTTCAGTCGGTGTTCCCGATTACCGACTTCCGCAACGTCTCTCAGCTCGAGTTCGTGGACTACGCCATCGGCAACTGGGAGTGCAAGTGCGGACACCTCAAGGGCCTGCACCACTTGCGCACCACTTGCAAGAACTGCGGCAACACCGTCATAACCGATCCGTTTCATCCGGGCGATGTGCTGTGCCATAAGTGCGGCACCTACAACGCCAACACGCCGGACTTCTGCAATAAGTGCGGCGACCCGGTCGGCCTGCAGTTGAAGTACGACGTCGCTGAGTGTGAAGAGCGCGGCATGACGTACTCTGCGCCACTCAAGGTCACCATGCGTCTGACAATTTTCGACAAGGACGCAGAGACCGGCAATCGCTCCATTCGCGATATCAAGGAGCAGGAAGTCTTTTTCGGCGACGTTCCGCTGATGACGCAGAACGGCACTTTCATCGTCAACGGCACCGAGCGAGTGATTGTCAGCCAGTTGCATCGTTCGCCAGGCGTGTTTTTTGAGACCGCGAATAACCGCACCTACTTCCTAGGCAAGATCATTCCTTACCGCGGATCGTGGGTGGAATTCGAGTACGACCAGAAGAACGTGCTCTACGTCCGTATCGACCGCAAGCGCAAATTTCTGGGCACGATCTTCCTGCGCGCGCTTGGGCTGCGCTCCAGCGAAGATATTCTGCGGACGTTCTATACGGTTGATCGCCTGGTGGTCCGTGACAAGAAACTTTTCTGGACGCTCGATCCATCGGGGGAGAAAGCCACAAACCTGCTCGGCATGAAGCTGGCGCACAGCATCAAGTCGAAGTCGGGGGACGAGATCGCCCATTCCGGCCGCAAGATCAACGCTGCAACCCTGAAAGAAATTCAGAAGGCGAAGATCAACGAGATCGAAGTGGACGTCAGCGACCTGGAAGGCGCGTGGGCAGCCGGCGACATCGTGGACACAACTTCTGGCGAAGTGATGCTCGAGGCCAATACTGAGCTGACCGCCGACAAGGTGGCCAAGATTCTTGACTCGGGCGTTGTAGAGATGAACCTGTTCTTCCCCGAGCGCGATGACGTGGGCACGGTGATCAGCCAGACCTTGCGGCGCGATTCGGTTAAGACGCCTCAGGAAGCGCTGATCGAAATCTACCGCAAGCTGCGTCCCGGCGATCCGCCGACGCTTGACACTGCGACCGCTCTGTTCCACGGAATGTTTTTCGATCCGCGGAAGTATGACTTCTCGCGCGTGGGCCGTTTGAAATTCAACATCAAATTGTTCGAGAACAGCGATGCCAGCAGCCTCGACAAGCGCACGCTCGATCCGGACGACTTTTACGCGACCATTCGCTATCTGCTGAAGCTGCGCAAGAGCATCGGCGCGGTGGATGACATCGATCATCTGGGTAATCGCCGCGTTCGTGCAGTGGGCGAGCTGCTCGAAAACCAGTTCCGCATCGGCCTGGTCCGTATGGAACGCGCCATCAAAGAAAAAATGTCCGTGTACCAGGAAATGTCCACGGCCATGCCACACGACCTGGTGAATGCAAAGCCGGTGATGGCGGCGATCCGCGAGTTTTTCGGATCATCGCAGCTGTCGCAGTTCATGGACCAGACCAATCCGTTGTCGGAAATCACGCACAAGCGGCGTCTGTCCGCGCTTGGGCCGGGCGGTCTATCACGTGAGCGCGCGGGATTCGAAGTCCGCGACGTTCACCCCACGCACTACGGCCGCATCTGCCCGATTGAAACGCCGGAAGGTCCGAACATCGGACTGATTTCGTCGTTGAGCTGCTATGCGCGGATTAATGACTATGGATTCATCGAATCTCCGTATCGGCGGGTGAAGAACGCACGCGTGATCGACTACGTCAGTGTCGTCAATGCCGGTGACAGCGAGTACAAAGCCGGAGATCACATCGAAAAATCCGAAGCCGAAAAGATCAATGCGGAACTGAAAGATCGCAAGAAGCGTGCCGCTGAACTCGAGCCGTTCTCGTTCTATCTTTCGGCGTGGGAAGAAGACAAGCACGTGATCGCGCAGGCCAATATCGAGCTCGATGAAAAGGGTCGCCTGGTCGGCGATCTGGTCAACGCCCGCAAGGCCGGAAACTTCGTGCTGGTTGCCAAGGATGAAGTTGACTACGTCGACGTCAGTCCGAAGCAGTTGGTTTCGGTAGCTGCGTCGCTGGTGCCCTTCCTCGAACATGACGACGCCAACCGCGCTCTTATGGGCGCGAACATGCAACGTCAGTCTGTGCCTCTGCTTCGCGCCGAGGCGCCGATCGTGGGAACGGGAATGGAAGGGGTTACGGCGCGCGATTCCGGCGCGGTGATTCTTGCCAAGCGCAACGGCGTGATTGATTCGGTGGACTCGGAGCGCATCATTGTGCGCGTCGAGGGCGAACATCATCCGGGACAGTTGTCGCGCGAAGTCGGCAGCGATATTTATCAGCTGACCAAATTCAAGCGCTCCAATCAGAACACCTGCATCAACCAGAAGCCGGTGGTTCTGAAAGGCCAGCGCGTGGTGAAAGGCGAGGTCATTGCCGACGGGCCTTGCACCGATCATGGCGAACTCGCTCTGGGACGCAACGTGCTGGTCGCGTTCATGCCCTGGCGCGGCTACAACTTTGAGGACGCCATCCTGGTGTCCGAAAAGCTGGTGAAAGAGGACTACTACACCTCGGTTCACATCGAGGAGTTTGAGATCGAGTCTCGCGACACGAAACTCGGGCCGGAAGAAGTCACGCGCGACATTCCAAATGTCAGCGAATCGATGCTGCGCAACTTGGATGAAGCCGGCGTGATCCGCATCGGCGCCTCGATCAAGCAGGGCGACATTCTCGTGGGCAAGGTCACGCCCAAAGGCGAGACCCAGCTCACTCCGGAAGAAAAGCTGCTGCGCGCGATCTTCGGCGAAAAGGCCGGCGACGTTCGCGACGCTTCGCTCTACTGCCCGCCGGGAATCGAAGGCGTGATCGTTGATGTAAAGATTTTCTCTCGCAAAGGCCAGGAAAAGGACGAGCGGGCGAAGGCCATCGAAGCCACGCAGGTTGCCAAGCTGGAAAAGAACTTGTCCGACGAGATTCGAATTCTTACCGACGAGCGCTTGAAGCGTCTGGAGAACATTCTCGGCGGCAAGGAAGTGCTGGCTGACCTGCACGACGAGCGCACCAATAAGCGTCTGTTGACCAAGGACACCGTCCTTGACCGCGACGCCATCGAGCGCATCTCCACGCGGAACCTGAAGCGCATTAAGTATGCCGACAAGGACCCGCGCGTCAATGAGCAGATCGACGAGATCGAGGAGATGACCTCGCGCCAGATCGACGTGCTCAAGAAGATCGTTGGCGAAAAGAAGGACAAACTCACCAAGGGCGACGAACTGCCGCCGGGCGTGATCAAGCTGGTTAAGGTCTATATCGCCATGAAGCGGAAGCTGAGCGTGGGCGATAAGATGGCCGGCCGTCATGGCAACAAAGGCGTCATCGCGCGCATTCTGCCGGATGAGGACATGCCTTATCTGGAAGACGGCACGCCGGTGGAAATTGTTCTCAACCCGCTCGGCGTTCCTTCCCGTATGAATGTGGGCCAGATTCTTGAAACCCACCTCGGATGGGCCGGACACGAACTCGGAAAAAAGATCACCGAGTTCCTCAAGGAAAACTCCCGCGAAGAAGTGGTTCGCCGCGAGCTGAAATCTCTGTTCAAGGGGACCACGCTTGAGCAGGAAATTTCCGAGGTTCCGGACGACGAACTGATGGCGGTTGCGGAAACGCTTACGCGCGGCGTGTTTACCGGGTCACCGGTATTTGACGGCTCGCGTGAACATGAGATCAAAGCGTTGCTGAAGAGCGCGAATCTGCCGGAGTCCGGCAAGACGTGGCTGCATGACGGCATGACCGGAGAGCGTTTCGAACAGCCGGTCACGGTCGGCTACATCTACATGCTGAAGCTGTCGCACCTGGTGGACGACAAGATTCACGCACGTTCCATCGGGCCGTACTCGCTGATCACCCAACAACCCTTGGGCGGCAAGGCGCAGTTCGGCGGACAGCGCTTCGGAGAAATGGAAGTCTGGGCGCTGGAAGCGTATGGTGCGGCGTTCATTCTTCAGGAACTCCTCACGGCGAAGTCTGACGACGTTTATGGCCGCACCAAGATTTATGAGGCCATCGTCAAGGGCGAAGCTGCCATGGAGCCGGGCGTTCCGGAATCGTTCAACGTCTTGATTCGCGAGTTGCAGTCGCTCTGCCTGGATGTTGAGTTGATCAAGGCAGGCGAAAAGAAACCGGTGCTGAGCGCGGCGGGAGAGGGATTTGCGGCAACGTCGAAGCGCGGCGTGCTGCTGGAAGCAGATTGAAGCAGTGGCTAGTTGCTAGTGGTTAGTGGCTAGCCTTGCTCTCACAAGTTTTGAAGGAAAACAGCTGGTGATTACCGCTCGCAATCATCAGCTAAAGAAAGATAGATGGTTACTGGCAACTAACAACTAGCCACTAGCCACTTTTTCCGAGCCGCTGGCGGCAGCGATAAGGCCGCGGGAAGTGGAGGAAACCTTGTTCCGTTCAAGCCCTTTTGATTTGGCAAACCCGATTGCAGATTTCGACGCCATTCGCATCAGCCTGGCCTCTCCGGAAAAAATCCGGAGCTGGTCGCATGGCGAAGTGACCAAGCCCGAAACCATTAATTACCGTACTTTTAAACCTGAGCGCGATGGGCTGTTCTGCGCCCGCATCTTTGGTCCGGTCACTGACTGGGAGTGTCTCTGCGGCAAGTACAAGCGCATGAAGCACCGCGGCGTGATCTGCGATAAATGCGGCGTGGAAGTAACGCTCTCCAAGGTCCGCCGCGAGCGCCTGGGCCACATTGAACTGGCGTCGCCATGCTCTCACGTGTGGTTCTTCAAAGGACTCCCGAGCCGCATCGGCCACCTGCTCGATATTTCTCTGCGCGATCTCGAAGCGATTCTTTACTTCGAAGCCTATGTCACGGTTGAGCCGGGCGACGCGCCAGTCAAAGAACGCGAAGTAATCAAGGACGAAGCCAAGTACCGCGAGCTCGACCAGCAGTACCGTCCCGCAGGTTTCCGGGCAATGATGGGCGCTGAGGCCATCAAGGAACTACTGAAGCGCGTGGACATCGAGGGCCTGGGGGTCGAGCTGCGCGAGAAGATGCGGCACGAAAACTCGCTGCAGAAAAAGCTCAAGTATGCAAAGCGCCTGAAGGTTGTTGAGGCATTCCGCAAGAGCGGCAACAAGCCGAACTGGATGATTCTCGACGTGATTCCGGTCATTCCACCGGAGCTGCGCCCCCTGGTTCCATTGGACGGCGGCCGTTTTGCCACCTCTGATTTGAACGATCTCTATCGCCGCGTCATCAACCGCAACAACCGGTTGAAGAAGCTGATGGACCTGCACGCTCCGGAAGTGATCGTGCGCAACGAAAAGCGCATGTTGCAGGAAGCGGTGGATGCGCTGTTCGACAACGGCCGCCGTGGCCGCGTACTGCGTGGCGCAAACAACCGTCCGCTGAAGTCGCTCTCCGATACGCTGAAGGGCAAACAAGGCCGGTTCCGTCAGAACCTGCTCGGCAAGCGCGTTGACTACTCCGGACGTTCCGTCATCGTAGTCGGACCCGAACTGAAGCTGCACCAGTGCGGTCTGCCGAAGAAGATGGCGCTCGAGCTGTTCAAGCCATTCATTTATCACCGGCTGGAGCAGACGGGCCACTGCACGACCATCAAGCAAGCAAAAGAAATGGTTGAGCAGCAGGAAGCGATCGTCTGGGACATCCTGGAAGAGGTCATTAAAGACCATCCGGTGCTCTTGAACCGCGCCCCAACTTTGCACCGTCTCGGCATTCAGGCGTTTGAGCCGGTGTTGGTGGAAGGCAAGGCGATCAAGATCCACCCCCTGGTTTGCACGGCGTTCAACGCCGATTTCGACGGCGACCAGATGGCGGTACACATTCCGCTTTCTCCGGAAGCCCAGGTTGAAGCCAGCGTGCTGATGCTTTCGTCGCACAACATTTTGTCGCCGGCATCAGGCCAGCCGATCACTGTCCCAACGCAGGACATGGTCCTCGGCCTTTATTACCTGACCAAGGGCAAGCCGGGCGCAAAGGGTGAAGGCCGTGCGTTTGCCAACATCGAAGAGGTTCTGCTCGCGCTGCATGCAGGAGAGGTCGAGACGCTTTCGCCGATCCGTTTGCGTTACACCGGTGAAGTGATCGACTTGACCACTGCGTATGATGATCAGGACATCGTTCACACCGACGCGGTCAACTATGACCGCTCGTTCCTGAACACGACCGTGGGCCGCGCCATTCTGAACGATCACCTTCCCGAAGGCATGCCTTACGTCAACGGCCTGCTCAAGAAGAAGGGTATCGGGCAGTTGGTCAGCTTCTGCTACCTGGAGTATGGGCTGGAAATGACTGTCAAAATGCTCGACGAGATCAAGGAGCTCGGCTTCCGCTTTGCAACTCGTGCCGGCTTGTCTATCGGCATTGACGACATGGTCGTGCCCGACAACAAGAAGACGCTGGTGCGCGATGCCGAGAAGCAGGTGGTCAGCGTTCAGCAGCAGTACCTGGACGGGGCCATTACCGACGGCGAGCGCAAGAACAAGGTCATCGAAATCTGGTCGGCGATCACGGAAAAAGTTGCCGATGAAATGTTCGGCCAGATGCAGCAGCGCGACAAGGAAGGCGCCATCAACCCGATTTACGTGATGGCGGATTCCGGCGCTCGAGGTTCCAAGCAGCAGATCCGCCAGCTTTCAGGCATGCGCGGACTGATGGCCAAGCCGTCGGGCGAAATCATTGAAACGCCGATCACTGCAAACTTCCGCGAAGGGTTGACGGTGCTGCAGTACTTCATCTCGACCCACGGTGCGCGTAAAGGGCTGGCCGATACGGCGCTTAAGACCGCCGATTCGGGCTACCTGACTCGCCGCCTGGTGGACGTTGCTCAGGACGTGATCATCAGCGAATACGATTGCGGCACCGTGGACGGCATTTACGTCTCCGGAATCGTCGAAGCTGGTGAAATTATCGAGCCTTTGCGGGACCGAATTGTCGGCCGCGTCTCGCTCGAGAAGATCAAAGACTACGACGGCAACGTGATCGTTGACATTAACAACGAAATCACCGAAGACCTGGCCAGCGGGATTCAGGCTGCGGGCATTGAGCGGGTGAAGATCCGTTCGGTGCTCACTTGCGAATCGAAGCGCGGAGTTTGCGTGATGTGCTACGGCCGCAACCTGGCCTCAGGCCGTCTGGTCGAACTCGGCGAAGCCACCGGCGTCATCGCTGCTCAGTCGATCGGCGAGCCGGGAACCCAGCTCACGATGCGTACCTTCCATATCGGTGGTACGGCATCGCGAGTTTCCGAGCAATCGCGGCTGGAAGCGAAAACCAGCGGCAGCGTCAAGTTCATCGGGTTGCAGACGGTGAAGTCGAAGACCGGCGATCTGGTAGTCATGAACCGCCAGGGTTCAATTGCGGTTCTCGACGAAAAGGGACGCGAGCGCGAGCGCTACTCCGTGGTTTACGGCGCCAAGGTCAAGGTCAACGAGGGCGATCCAGTCCAGCTCGGCCACATCATGGTCGAGTGGGACCCGTACACCTTCGCCATCCTCACTGAAATCGGCGGCACGGTGCAGTTCAAAGACCTGCAGGAAGGGGTCACGCTGCATGAGGAAGTCGACGAAGTCACCGGCCTGTCGCGCCATGTAGTGGCCGATTCGCCGGATGAGAAGCGTCAGCCGGCGATCGTGATCAAAGGCAAGAGCAGCAAGCGCTATCTCATGCCTTCGCGTTCGCACTTGATGGTGACCGAAAGCGAGACCGTGTTCCCCGGCGATGTGCTGGCCAAAATTCCGCGCGAAACCACGCGGACCAAGGACATCACCGGCGGTCTGCCGCGCGTAGTCGAACTGTTTGAAGCCCGCAAGCCGCATGAGACTGCGGTCATCAGCGAAATCGATGGCACGGTCAAGTTCGGCGAGGTTTCCAAGGGCCAGCGCAAACTCTACGTGCAGGCCGACAACGGAACCGAGAAGGAATACTCAGTTCCGCGTGGCGTTCACATCAACGTGCAGGAAGGCGAGCGCGTCAAGGCGGGCGAACCGCTTATGGATGGGCCGCTCAACCCGCACGACATTCTGGCGGTGCTCGGCGAGAAGGAACTACAGTCTTACCTGGTGAACGAAATCCAGGAAGTCTATCGGCTGCAGGGCGTCAACATCTCGGACAAGCACATTGAAGTGATCGTCCGCCAGATGATGCGCTGGGTACGCGTCGAAGACGTGGGTGACACGACCTTCCTGCTCGAGGAGCAAGTGGATAAGTTCCGCTTCCGCGAGGAGAACGAACGCGTGATCCGTGACGGCGGCAAGCCGGCAACCGGCAGGCCGTTGCTGCTTGGCATCACTAAAGCGTCGCTGGCTACAGACTCGTTCATTTCGGCGGCGTCGTTCCAGGAGACCACCCGAGTGCTCACCGAAGCCTCAATTCAGGGCAAGGTGGACCACCTGCGCGGGCTCAAGGAGAACGTCATCGTCGGACGGCTCATTCCGGCCGGTACCGGTATGGAGTATTACCGCAACGTGCGCCTCTCGCCAGAGATGGAAGAGGCTGCGGCCAAAGTGCAGGAGGAAGTCTCGCAAGCCTACGAAGAGGCCGAGCGCGCGCTCGAACTCATGCGTACCGAAGGCGAGACCGAGGAACTGGCCGCGGAGTAATTGGCAAATCCAAGGGGCGGCGTAAGCCGCCCTTTATGTTTGTCTCCTCTCAAGTTGCATTTAGCATTTTGCACTTGGCATTTGGCCGTCTGGCTAAGCGCTAATTGCTAAATGCTAAGTGCCACGAGCAGAGCGGCAACTCAGCAATCAACCCATGCACGCCAACCCACAACGATTGCAGAATGAGGCACCCGGGACGACTCTGCGCTTGCTTGAGACGCCCGACGACTCTACTCTGTCACCGTTGATCTTTAGATTTCTAAGTCTGTTGCGAAGGGCGGTGTGGCGCGCGTTTCAGCATGACGCATTCGCCATCGCCAAGGCGTCTGCTTATTCGTCCATCCTGACGTTTTTCCCGACGCTGCTTGTCCTGGGTTCGGTGCTTCAGGCGCGCAGAAACACGCAGGCATTTTCCCGAGAGATCTCCGACGCCCTCACCAGGATTCTTCCCGCCGGCACCAGCACTGCGCAGGCTTATCTTCGCGGCAGCGCCGGGCGCTCATTTGGACTGCTGTTTACGACATCGCTACTGACGCTCTGGCTGGCTTCTGGCGTGATGGTGTCGTGGATGGATGGCTTCCGCCGCTGCTATGAGCTGCCGAAAGTCTGGGGTCTGGTGAAAGAGCGGCTGATTGCGCTGTCGCTCGTCATCCTGGCAGGAATCCCCTTGAGCTGTGCAACGATTCTTGTTGCGTTCGGCAATCGCATCGAAACCCGCATTCTGTTTCACATCGGCCACGAATTCAGCCCCTACATTTACCTGATGTGGATGTTCATCCGCTGGCTGATTGCCATCGCCACCAGCGTGGCCGTGATTGCCCTGATCTATCACAATGCCGTCCCGCGCACCCAACCCTGGCATAGCGTGCTGCCGGGCGCCATGCTGGCTACGATCCTGTGGTTTTTCACCACCATACTCTTCGGATGGTATTTGCAGCACTATGCCGACTACAGCGTGATCTATGGCTCGCTGGGAGCGGCCATCGCATTGCTCGTCTGGATGTATCTGATCTCGCTGGTCATTCTGATCGGCGCTGAATTCAACGCCATCCTGTTTCCGAGATCGCTGCTGGGCAGCGAGTTGAAGGCGGGCGCGGCGAGGTAAGAGATCGCGCAAGCCGTCGCTTGCGTGAATTTAGATGTTTCTTCTAAAGCCAGCCCAGGCTATTGATGCCAGTACGAGGGCGATCGAGTACACAGCCCAACCACCGCGTGATTCATACGGATTGATCTTTGCCGCAGTCAATAAATAGCGAAATGCTCCTCCTGCCCCTGAACTCATGAAATCACCCCAGTCTTCGTCCCGAAGGGACGAATGATAATAGCCCGGCGTTTCAACGCCGGGTGGGCAGGCGATGAATCCAGTCCCGTAGGGACGGTTGAATTTCCAGTCGTGCCTACGGCACTCCTGTTCGATGTTCCTATTACCCGCCACTGAAGTGGCGGTCTATTGGCAATTGTCCCTTCGGGACATTTGGATGTAACTTTTGGCCCGACAATGCCCGGAAATCTACGGGCACATCGGTGGTCGACCGCCGCTGACCAACGACCGCCGCCTCCCAACACGAGATGAGAGCCGTTCCCTTACAATATCCCCACTACTCTCACCATGACCGAAAACTCTCCACCTCTCTTTTCGCCCGAAACCGCGCCAGCACGGTGCGCCAAAATCGTCTGCACCATCGGACCCTCCTCGAACACCGAAGCCGGCCTGCGCATGCTGATGCGAGCAGGCATGGACGTTGCCCGCCTAAATTTTTCGCATGGCTCGCATGCCGATCACGCCAGGGTCATCGAAATCCTGCGGCGGACGGCCGCTTCGGAGGGCCGAACCATCTGCATTCTTCAGGACCTGCAAGGCCCCAAGATCCGCACTGGCGCGCTGAAAGATCACAAGCCAGTCACTTTGAAAGCCGGTGGAGTGGTCACGATCACCACGCGCGAAGTTGAAGGAACCGGGGATTTAATTTCCACCACATTTAAAGACTTGCCTCGTGAGATGCAGCCCGGGTCCCGCATTCTTTTATCGGATGGGCGCATTGAGTTGCGCGTCAAAGCGGTGCAAGGCGAGGACATCGAGTGCGAGATCATCAACGGCGGCACTCTGGCCGAGCATCAGGGAATCAATCTTCCCGGAGCCGTGCTTTCGATTCCCGCGCTGACTGAAAAAGATCGTAAGGACCTTGAATTCGGCGTGAAGCACGGAGTCGACCTGGTCGCGCTCTCGTTTGTTCGGTCGGCGTCGGATGTGCGCACCGCCAGAGGGATCATCGCGGCGCGCAACTCAGACATTCCGGTTTTTGCGAAGCTGGAAAAGCCCCAGGCCCTCGATCAACTGGAGGAGATTCTTGAAGCCGCGGACGGCGTGATGGTGGCGCGAGGCGATCTCGGCGTAGAAATGCCGCCGGAAAAAGTTCCCGTGATTCAGAAGTATGTGATCCGCCGCGCGGCTGAGTGGCGCAAGCCAGTGATCATCGCGACCCAGATGCTGGAATCCATGATCGAAAACCCGCGTCCCACGCGGGCTGAAGCCAGTGACGTCGCCAATGCCATCTTCGACGGGACTGACGCGGTGATGCTGTCGGGCGAGACGGCCAGCGGGAAATATCCGCGTGAGGCCGTGTGCATGATGGCGAAGATCGTGGTCGAGGCGGAAAACAACATCGCCGACTTTATGCAGCCGCGCCGCCGGCGCAGGCAGCGTGCCCTGTCGATCTCGGAAACGATTTGCGAGTCTATCGCGCACGCAGCTGAAGACCTGCACATGGCGGCCATCGCGGTCTTCACCGAGACCGGCAACACCGCGCGCATGCTGTCGAAGCACCGCCCGCGCTCGCGCATTTACGCCTTCAGCCACATGCCGGCAGTCTGCAATCGCATGAACCTGCTGTGGGGTGTGCAGCCGGTCAAGCGCGATCATGCGCTCAGTTCAGAAGAAATGCTCTCCACCGCCGAGCAGGAATTGCTGCGCTCCGGACGAGTGAAGTCAGGAGATGTGTTAGGGGTGGTCGCGGGGACACAGATGGCTTCAGGATCGACGAACTTTATGCGGCTGCATGTGGTGAAGGGGTGATGTGGAAGAGCGCCCCCAGGGCCGCGTTGCTACGACAACAGAGCCTTTAGGGCTCGCCGGAGCTAAAGCTCCTCAATCGGGCTGCGCTCACGCGGCCATAAATGGCCGCTCTTCCACCCTAATGGCGATCATCACTTTGCCCCTTCCAACTCCGGTGCGGCGAACTCGATGCGCCAGACCGGGCCATCTTCGAACATCTGTCCTTCGAATTCGACGAACGTCGGAGCTTCGCTCTTGATCGTCCAGAAGTGGGCGTCGGGAGGTTGCTTGCCAACCAGCGGCGCTACCTTGCCCGCGACGCCTTCGATTTTCACTTTCATCACATAGTGTTGCGCCTTGAAGGTTAGCAGTCCGAACTTGACGGGCTTTTCTTCTCCCGGCGTGAATTTCAGCTTGACTATGCGTGGCTTGTCGGACGGCACCACCATCGAGACCGTGGTTTCGGGTGCCGATGGGTCCATGTTCTTTGCGAGAATAAAGAGCAAACCGTTAGCCACGTCGGGTGGCAAATTCATCTGCTTGGTCGTCCGCTTCTCTTTTCCTTTGTCCATGGTGCGAACCGTGACTTTTCCCGATGCCGCGTCAATCCACGATTCGCTCTCCTGCTTGAACGATGGGCCTTTCTGGATAACCTGATTGCTCACCAGCCGGAACGCTCCACGCTGGGTGAATTTCGTGATCTCGCGGTAGAGCGACCCGTCTTTAAAGTGAAATTGAAGATCATCGGTGACGATGGCGCTCCCCGGCTTGGCGGTCTGCTGCAGATATCCGTTCGCGATGATCTCTCCGGCGGTGTTTCGAAGCGTGAGAAAGCCGAAGGTCACACCCTCAAGGTGATGGACCGGGACAGCCTCGGCGGCAGAGACAATCTCCGAACCGAATACAGTGCTCGCCAGAAACAAAACCAAGGTTGGCAATCGGCTGCGAATCATTCCGGATTTGAGATGCCAAATGAATTGTCTCCGTGCTGTAAACTTATCGGGTTTCGGCGAAGCTCATGTACGAGGACGTCTCCAATCTCGCAGTTGATCCTCCGGTGCAAGGATTCCTGCACCGTCCCTCGTCACCGTCCGGCGATGGCCTCGTGCTCTCCCACGGAGCCGGCGGCAACGCGCAGATGGCCATGCTCGTGGCGCTGGCAGAAGCCTTTGCTGGCGCGGGTTTCACGGTTTTGCGCTGCAATTTGCCGTTCCGTCAGAAGCGGACGTTCGGGCCGCCCCGGCCGGGGGACGCCGTTAGAGATCGCGAAGGATTGAAAAACGCGATTGCGACGATGAAGAAGATTGCACCCGGGCGTCTTTTCCTTGGCGGACAGAGTTATGGAGGACGCCAAGCCAGCATGCTACTCGCCGAAGAATCAATCGCCGATGGTCTGGTTCTGCTTTCGTATCCGCTGCATCCTCCCGGTAAACCCGACCAGTTGCGTACCCAGCATCTGCCGAACCTCCATGTCCCCACGCTGTTCGTCGAAGGCACTCGAGACCCGTTCGCCACCATCGAAGAAATCGAAGCGGCGCGGAAGTTGATCCCGGCAAAGACTGAGTTGCTCACCGTCGAAGGCGCGGGGCACGATTTGGGATTCAAAGCGAAGGCGAAGCGTGCAAATTTTCCGGGTTCAGTGCTGCAAGCGTTTCAAAAGCTCTTCGATTGAGAAGCGTTGCTTCGGAGTTGCGGCACGGACGGGAAGGGCACGGCTTGAGCCGTGCCGCAAAGAGTCCGTAGTGTACCGGCTTTTAGCCTCCGAGGTCGGTTTCGCTGCTCTTCTCCTCAGCGGCTAAAGCCGCGAATTCTACTCGTGCGTGTTTGGCACGACTGAAGTCGTGCCCTTCCCGGTCATGCCGATCCCGAAGACCTCTTCCGGTCAAAGTCTTTTCAGATTCAGTTTATAATTCAACGTTTTGATTCTACTGAGTTTGATTTGAGAGGAGCACTGACATGGCCCAGCCCACGATGGCATCGGTTGCCGGACTACGAGACACCTACGTGCAACTGAAAACCCGCATGGACAAAGCCGTTGACGACTTCCGCAAAGCGCTGGTTGGCACGCGTACCGGTCGCGCCTCGGTGCACATGCTGGATCCGGTTACGGTCGAGGCCTATGGTTCGCAGATGCCGCTGAACCAGGTTGCCACCGTCCACGCGCCCGAGCCTCAGTTAATTACGGTACAGCCGTATGATCCCTCGCAGTTGAGCGCAATCGAAAAAGCCATTCGCGGGGCGGAGTTGGGCCTGAATCCGATGAATGACGGCAAGATCATCCGCGTGCCGATTCCCGCGCTGACTGAAGAGCGCCGCAAAGAGATGGTCAAGCATTTGCACAAAGTTCTCGAGGATCACCGCACCGCAGTTCGCAACATTCGCCGAGACGGTAATGACGCAATCAAGAAAGCGCTCAAAGACAAGAAGATCACCGAAGACGAAGAAAAGCGGGCGACCGGCGAAATTCAGAAGCTGACAGACGACGAAATCAAAAAGATGGAAGACATGTGCAAGACGAAAGAAAAAGAAGTAATGGAAATCTAGGAACCCGTCGTTGGTCGTTCGTCGTCGGTCGTCGGCCGAAACCGCAGGCCCCTTTTACGGCCGAGATCGCCGAGAAAACTGCCTTTGTCTAGTTTTCAAGAAAATCTAGATCGTCGGGTCTTGGCCAACGACCAACGGCCAACGACCAACGACGGGTTCGCGACCAACGACCAACGACGCCTCCGCCTCGTATAATCAGACACCGTGAAAAAAGTTGTCCATGCCGCCTGCCCGCATGATTGCCCCGATGCATGCGGAGTTCTAATTACTGTTCAGGATGGCAAGGCGACAAAAATTCAGGGCGATCCCGCGCATCCCGTGACGCGCGGATTTTTGTGCGCCAAAGTGGCGAAATATCTCGATCGCGTTTACTCGCCGGACCGGGTTCTGTACCCGATGCGGAGAGTGGGGCCGAAGGGATCATCGAACCTTGTGGCTCGGACATTCTTTTCCGAGCAAAGCCCAGAATTGTCGGACAAGAATGTCCGACCCACACAACCTGTGCCGCGGCCTGAATTTCAGCGCATCTCCTGGGACGAAGCTCTCGACGAAATAGCGGCAAAATTCAAGAGCATCATCTCCGAATTCGGCAGCGAAGCGATTCTCCCCTACTCGTACGGTGGCACCCTCGGCAAACTAGGTTATGCCTCCATGGACCGGCGCTTCTTTCACAGCATTGGCGCGTCGCAACTGGCGAGGACGATCTGTGCGGAGGCTGGCGCTACCGGCGTGAAGTCTGTCTATGGCGTGAACATGGGGACCGATCCGGAGCAATTCCGCCACTCCAAGTACATCATTGCCTGGGCGGCGAACATTCACGGCAACAACGTCCACCTCTGGCCCTTCATTGAAGAAGCGCGGCGGAATGGCGGGAAGCTCGTGGTAATCGATCCGTACCGCACCCGCACTGCCGCCTGCGCTGATTGGCACATTCCCATCAATCCCGGAACCGACGTCGCTCTGGCGCTGGCGATGATGCACGTCATCATCAACGAGAATCTTCACGACACCGATTACGTGGCGCGCCATACCGAGGGCTTTGACGAACTTCGCAAAAAAGTCCAGGAATATCCGCCGGAGAAAGCGTCGCAGTGGACAGGAATCGCAGCCGCCGATATTCGGAAGCTGGCCCACGACTACGCCACCGTTCGTCCTGCCGTGATCCGCATGAATTACGGTGTGCAGCGTTCGCAGAATGGCGGCATGGCCTCGCGGTCAATCGCAATGCTGCCCTGCATCACCGGATCGTGGAAAGAAGTTGGCGGCGGCTTTCAGCTCTCGACTAGCGGTGGCTTCGGATTGAACAATGCCGCCTTGGAACTACCCGAGCTGATGCAGAAATCTCTGGGCCGCCCAGCACGCACCATCAATATGGTGGAACTTGGCAAGGCGCTGAATGAGGTGAACGATCCGCCGGTGAAGGCGATGTACGTTTATAACTCGAACCCAGCTGCGGTCTGTCCAAATCACAACGGTGTTATTCGGGGATTGTTGCGACCCGACCTGTTTACAGTCGTGCACGAGCAGTTTTTCACCGATACGACTGACTACGCTGATATTGTGCTGCCCGCCACCACTTTCTTCGAGCACAAAGAATTGCAGTCGGCATACGGTCACTACTATTTGCAGATGTCGAATCAGGCCATTGCGCCGCTCGGCGAGTGCCGGGCGAACACTGACGTTTTCCGCGCGCTGGCAGCAAGGATGGGGTTGGAAGATGACTGCCTGCGCGATTCTGATGACGCGATGATCGACCAGGCGTTGGATTCGCCGAATCCGTGGCTGGAGGGGATCACCAGGGCGAGGCTGGAGGAAGAAGGCCATATACGGCTGAACTTCAGTGCTAAGAGTGATCCCATGACTGGAACTCCCGAGCCGTTCCTGCCCTTTGCCCACGGTAACTTCCGAACGCCTGGCGGAAAGGCATTGCTGTACAACGAAGCCCTCGAGGAGCAGGGACTCGACCCGGTCGCGTCATTCATCCCCCCCGACGAATCTCGTCACACCGAGATGGCCAAGTCCTTTCCGCTCGAACTCCTCGCCCGCAAGGCCGACAATTTCCTGAATTCAACTTTTACCAATCTTCCCAGCGTCCAGGCGATGGAGGAGACCGGCCTGCTGGAAATGAACTCAGCCGACGCGAATAGGCGCGGTATCCGCGACGGAGATCGAGTGAAGGTGTTCAATCAGCGCGGTGAGATTGAATTGCAGGCCAAAGTGGACGGTGCGGTTTCGCCGGGAGTGGTGGCGGCGAAGCTCAACTGGGCAAAACTTACACCGGGGAACCGCAACATAAATGTGCTTACGTCCGAAAAACTCACGGACTTGGGCAACTCTGCCACGTTTTATTCCGTCTTGGTTGAAGTGGAGCTTTTCCAGCCGTCTCGGCGATAGGGCCGAACGGCAGAGTTTTGGACGCCCTCCACGGCTCTACCGTATAATTGCGGTTTTCCATACTCCCAGTCAGCCGAGGTAAGAAGCGATTCTTCGCATTCGTCAGGACAGGCCTGTAATTTTGCGCAATCACCGCCCAGAACCGTCGGCGGCATGTGCATCCTATTCATTTCTAAGTACTTCTTCGCGCAAGAATTCATTTTTCTTTCTCGGTTGCGCCATTGTTCTGTTCGTCTTAACCTCGCCGCTGTTCGCGCAACAGGATTTGATCACAGAAATTCAGGTGCACGGCAACCGGAGCGTGCCGGCGGACGTGGTCAAGGCCCACATCTTTACCCATCCAGGCGATGTGTATGACCAAGCCGCGATCGAGCGCGACTTCAACTCGCTGTGGAACACTGGATTTTTTGAGGACATCCGCTTCGAACGTGAGGCCACGCCCAAAGGCTGGATTCTGCATGTTTATGTAAAGGAGCGCCCGCGAGTTAAGCAGATTTATTACCTGGGTATCAATGCGATCTCCAAGAGCGACATCCTGGACCGCTTCAAGCAGGACAAGGTTGGGCTCTCTCCGGAATCGCAGTACGACCCTACAAAGGTAAAAAAGGCAGAAGTCAGCATCAAGGCGCTTGAATCCGAGCACGGACACCAGTTCGCAAATGTACGAAGCGAGATTCGGCCGCTGCCTCCGGCCTCGGTTGAGCTTACATTCGTAGTGCGCGAAGGGCCGAAGGTCAAGGTAGGCAAAATCAGATTTGAAGGCAATCGGCACGTGCCCAGCCGCGAGTTGCGGCATGCCATGCACTTTTCGCGTCCTATCGGAATCCCCCACTCCATCTTTCTCGAGAACCTCTTTGCCAAGACCTATGACGCCACGCACCTTGACGATGACATGGAACTGGTGCGCGAAGACCTGCAGAACCGTGGGTACTTCAAAGCCAACGTAGGCCAGCCGCAGACGGTGATTCGCGATACTGGACACGAAGGCTTTCACGTCCCCCTGTTGCAGCACGGCCCGGGCAAGGCGATGGACATCACGGTTCCGATTGAAGAGGGCGAGCGCTATCGCCTCGGAGCCATCACCTTCAAGGGAACCAAGGCGCCGCCGAATGCCAAAGCCCTGCGAAATCTGTTTCCGATCAAAGACGGCGATATCTTTAACCGCCAGAAGATCGCCAAGGGTCTCGAAAACCTGAAGACTGCATACGGCTCCCAGGGTTACATCAACTTTACTTCGATTCCGACACCCAGCTTCGACGAGGCTAAAAAGACGGTATCGTTCGAGATTGACATCGATGAAGGCAAACAGTTCTCAGTGCGGCGTATCGAATTTGAAGGCAACACTACCACACGCGACAAGGTCATCCGGCGCGAACTGCTGCTCGAAGAAGGACAGCGTTACAACGAGCAGTTGTGGAAGCTGAGCCTGCAGCGCTTGAATCAGCTGGGGTTTTTCGATCAGATTAAGCCCGAGGATCCGAGCACGACCGAGCGGCATCTGGACGAAAAAGAGGGAACTGTTGACCTCACGCTGAAGCTGAAAGAAAAGGGCAAGAATCAGATCGGGCTTTCGGGCGGCGTCAGCGGCCTGGCCGGTTCATTCATTGGCCTGAGCTACACCACCAACAATTTCCTTGGCCTCGGCGATACGCTTACCGTGCAGGCGAATATAGGCAGTCTGGAACGCGACATCACTTTTGGCTTTACCGAGCCGTATATGTTTGATCGTCCACTTCAAGGCGGATTTACGGTGTACGGCAGGAAGCTCACCTACGATCAGGCACGCCAAACGGCCCTGCTGACCGGGCAGGTGCTGAACGTCTCCCAGGCCCAACTACAGAGCTTGCAGAACTACACCCAGGCCAGTAAGGGATTCACTCTCAGCGCTTCTTACCCCTTGCCGCGAAAGTATGGATTCGGCAAGCGGGTGGGAATTACTTATTCCTACGATGTTTCGTCTCTGGTTGCCCTCACAACGGCTTCCAAGAACTTGTTCAGCTTCCTCGCCTTCAGCGGAATCAGCGGACCAAACCAGCTGAATGGGATCATCACCAGCAAAATCTTTCTGGAGTACGACAAAAATACTCTTGACGCCGCACTCTATCCTCACTCCGGAACCAAGTATTTTCTCGGCGCCGATATTTCGGGAATTGGGGGAACTGTTCGAACCATAAGGCCGGTAGTTGATTATCAACACTGGATTCCTCTGCAGAACCGTCACAATGCCCTCGGATTTCACGTCCAGGGCTCATTCCTGAGCGGCTATGGCGGTCTGGTGGCGCCGCCATTCCAACGCTTCTATATGGGCGGTGAGAACGATCTGCGTGGCTTTGACATCCGCTCCATCTCTCCCGTTGCGTTTCTGCCTACCGCATCCGCCGTGAGTTTGAGGAACCCGGACGGAACCGTCGTTCCCAAAGACCCGACCAATCCTTTGAGCGGCCCCTACACAGTCCGTATTCCCGTGGACCAAATCACCTTTCCCGGCGGGGACCTGAGCATCGTCTCCAACACCGAATACCGGATCACTATCGCCGGACCGGTTTCGATTGCGCCGTTCTTCGATATTGGGCTTGATCCCATCGTTAGAGAATCGCAGTTGAAGATCAATAACGGAGAGCTTGCGACTTTGAATCAGCTGCCTTTCGGATGCCCGTCGATCGACCCGATTAGCGGGCAGTGTATCGGGTCAAAGAACATTTCCTTCAACCAGAACCTGACTTTGCTGGGGAGTTCGAACTGGCAGCCGCGGGCTTCCACTGGACTCGAACTGCAGATGTTCCTGCCGATTGTGAATGCGCCATTCAGAATTTACTGGGCGTACAATCCGCTGCGGCTGGATCAGATATCACAGCCCCCGATCCCGGTCAGCCGTTCTATGTTCCCTGGGTGCCCTGGACCCTTGTGCGGCGCGGGGGACTTCACCTACCAACAGGTCAAGAACGTATTCTCGCCGCAATACCAGCTCCGCGAGCCGCGTAAGACATTCCGATTCACGGTGGGGACGACTTTCTGATGACATTTGACGGTGACGGCAGCCTGTTTCTATAATGCCTTCAACTACACGCCAGGGCAGGCCGGTCATCGTGATTACTTGCGCACCGGCGCCGGTTGCACAAATCGTCATTACATCTCAGGCGCGCGAATGGTCGTGTAGTTCGGACATTTCAGTTCTGGAACATTTCGCATCTGACAAATCAGGAGCAGTTCTCCAAGGAGAGCAGTTAATCTCATGAAACTCAAGTTTGTGTGTTCACTTACAGCCGCCGCTGTGCTGGTATCAGCGGCCGCCCTTGCCCAGACCAGCGGTTCCTCGGCCCTGCCTTCAGCGCCGGGCGTTGCCAGTGACCCGGCTGCGGCCACAACTAACGCTACCGGTATTAAGATCGGGGCCATCAACGTCGAGCAGGCGATTTTCGCCAGCAACGAAGGTCAGCGCGATTTTGATGCCTTAAGCAAGAAGCTTGAGCCCAAGCAGAACACGCTCAAGGGCCAGAACGACGAGCTCGAAGCGCTTAAGAAGAAGCTTGACGCCGCCGCTACCCCGCAGGCCGATAAGGCCGATCTGCAGCGGCAGATTGATTCCAAACAGAAGATCCTGCAGCGTGACGCCCAGGATGCGCAGGAAGACGCGCGCAATCAGGAAAACGAGATCGCCCAGCGCATACTCCAGAAGATGGCGCCGCTTATCGTGAAATACGCCACCGAGAACGGATTCGGCATGATCATTGACACTTCTACCAACAATCAATGGCCGAATGGACCTGTGCTGTGGCATGGCCCGTCGCTGGACATCACCAAGCCTGTGGTCGATGCTTACAACACGCAATCCGGTGTGCCTGCGCCTGCAAAACCGGCAGGCGGCGCTACCGGTTCGTTGGGATCGAGACCCGCGGGGACCAAGCCGGCTACGACCAAGCCGGCAACGCCCGCGCCGACCACTCCCACCACCAAGTAACGACACCAGAGCAGGATCTTTGTTCCCAAAGCCGCGAGAAATCGCGGCTTTTTATTTTTTGCATTATTGCGACTCACCGAGTCGCGCCCGGTGTCTTTATCGGCAGCATGCCGCCTCTGGTCTTTCCTCAGCGCGGCAGGCACTCTTTGCTGATGAGGAGACACATATGTTCGATGGCCTGGACGTAGTTCATGCTCATCCCGCACGCCGCTGGACGGCGATTGCTTCATTCACCTTGCAGGCCGCGCTGGTGGCAGCGGCACTGGCACTGCCGTTGTTAAAACCTGAGAGCCTGCCGGACGCATTCTCCCGCAGGCAAATCTTCCGGCCACTGTCGGCGGGGGTAGAGCGGCCGCGGGCGAATCAAAATACGAATACCAGCTCTACTGATCACGCGCCCGTCTATCCCCTATTGGTCAGGAGAGGATCGGCAATGCCTACGATGAATGCCGGGGCCGCAGACCCCAATGCCGTCGGTCCGCCGGGGATAAATGTTATTGGCGTAGAGGACGGAATCGACAACACGCTTCCCAACATCATTGGAGCCCCCATTGTGCACCCCGTACCGGCGCCGCCCATCCACCACGCCCCGATGTCGGTCATCATGGAAGGTAATCTTGTACATAAGGTCGAGCCGCGTTATCCCGCGATCGCACGGCAAGTGGGAATACAAGGGACAGTGGTTATCAGAGCGCTCATAAGCCGCAGCGGGACCATCGAGCATGCGCAGGTCGAGAGCGGGCAGCCGCTCCTAGTGTCAGCAGCGCTGGCAGCTGTTCGCGAATGGAAGTACCGGCCCTACTACCTGAACGGCGAACCGGTCGAAGTGGAGACGGAAATTACAGTGAACTTTGTGCTGAACAGATGAACCATGCGGGAACAGCAGAAACACGTGGGGGCGGGTGCCCCCACCCGCCCGGTGGAGCGCAGCTCGACGGCGGTTATCCGACGAAGTGGTGCGGTCCTTTTCGCACCGCGCGCAAGCTGCTCAATAAATGCTGGGCTTTAAGGCCCCCGGGAGTGGCACCGCAGTAACCTGATCGGCCGGTACGTGCGAACTATAATCGCAACAGTGGCGACCATCGAAATTGCGAAACGCGCAGCAACGCGGCCGACCTGGGCTGAGGTTTCGCTCGCCAATCTGCGCCAGAACTATCGCACTGTACGAGGCTATGTCGGCTCCGGCGTGACTGTATGCGCGGTGGTAAAGGCATACGCCTACGGACACGGTGCCGTCGAATGCTCGCAGGCGCTGGAAAAAGAAGGCGCAACCTGGCTGGGCGTGACCTCGCTCGACGAAGCCATTCCCCTACGCGAAGAGGGCATTGAAACCCGCATCCTGCTGATGACCGGCTTCTGGCGCGGCGAGGAAGAAGAGATCGTCAGGCTGGGGCTGACGCCGACCATCTGGGAAGTCGGGCACGTCGACTTGCTGCAAAAAGCCGCTGCCCGGGTTGGCGTGAAGCGGCACGCCATCCATTTGAAGCTCGATAGCGGCATGGGTCGCTTGGGCGCCACGCTCGAAGAGTTGCCGCTCGTGCTTGCGGCTCTCAAGTCTTCGCCGAATCTAGAAGTCGAAGGCTTCGCGACCCATCTAGCTTCTTCCGAAGTGCTCGACGCGCCTTCGGTCCCCGAGCAGTTGAAGACCTTTGCTGAAGCGCGACGCATGCTTAAGGAGTATAACTTCGATCCGCCACTGGTCCACGCGGCGAATACGTCGGCGGTAATTTCCCACCACGAGAGTTGGAACACGATGGTGCGCCCCGGGCTGGCGCTCTATGGATATCATCTGCCATTCGAGCGGGCCGGACGCGTAGTAAGCGGCAGCGGTCTGCGGCTGTCGCTCAAGCCTGTGCTCACCTGGAAGACGCGCATCCTGTCTATCCGCGAAATGCATGCTGGGCAGCCTCTCGGTTATGGCGGAACCTACGTGACCAAAGCTCCGGCGCGAATCGGCGTGCTGCCGGTCGGGTATGCTGACGGGCTGAATCGCGGCCTCTCAGACGGCGGGAGAGTCATTGTCCGCGAGCACTATGCGCCGATCGTAGGCCGCATTTCGATGGACTTGACGCTGGTTGATGTCACCGGAATTCCCGGCGTCAGTGTCGCCGATGAAGTCGTACTGCTCGGCTCCGAAGATGGGCTGAATGTCGATGCGCGCGAGCATGCCGAGCTGGCGCACACCATTCCCTACGAGATTCTGTGCGGGATTTCGAAAAGGGTGCCGAGAAGGTACAGCAGCTAGCAATCAGCATTCAGCACTCAGGCATCTTCCTTCGCTGTCATCCCGAGCGTACAGGATGTTCGCTCGCGAACATCCGCGCAGTCGAGGAATCTGCAGTTGGTTTTGAGGTGTGTTGCGTTTTTTACGTCGAATGTCGCAAGAGCTTGTGCCGTCCCTCTGGGACTCGGTTTCGATGGCGATTCTACCCACCGCTTACGCGGTGGGCTAACTATATGTCGTCCACTTCGCGGGTTGGGAACGTGAGATAGCGGGTTCCCGCTCACTCAATCGCGTGCAAATCCCGAGCCTTTCTGCTCGACTGTCTTGGCAGAAGTGAAAAAGGCTCTTTTGCAACGAGAGGTTCCGGCGCCGTGCGCCATAACCATTCAGGGCTGAATGCTGACTGCTGAGTGCTGAATGCGGCTCCCAGAATGCGGAACAGGGCGGCCATCAGGGCCCACCTTGCTATCCTAGAACCGATGCGTTCCCTCTATTCGCGCTGGATGTACAACTGGGAAACCCGGCTCACCCAGGTGGACAACAACCGCGTAGTCCGTCCGCTGGAGTGGGGCATCGAGTGGACGCGCGGCTGGCCCTGCCGCAACGGCTCGCAGCCAACGCAGACCCCAGCCGAGTGCGAAAGCTATCTCCGCGATTACAACACCCGCGCGCTGGCGGCGAGCGACGAATTCTTTTCATACAAGGTGCCTTCCGATTTTCAGCTGGAGACGCGCGCTGTCCAGGTCTTCAGCACCCGCGACGTGCCCGATCCCCGGTTGGAAGAAAAAGTTCGTGGACAGAGTGCGCAGTTTTTGCGCTTCACCTCTCCGGTGCATACGCCGCATCCGGAAAACAATCTTGCCAACGCGCGCTGGTTTCCTGCTAAAGGCAAGAGCGCGGTGGTGATGCTGCCGCAGTGGAATTCTGACGCGCTCAGCCACAACTCCCTGTGCGGAATTCTGAACCGCCTGGGAATTTCGGTGCTGCGGCTGAGCATGCCGTACCACGACATTCGCCGTCCAGCAGAGCTTCGCCGCGCCGACTACGCGGTTTCGGCCAATATTGGTCGCACCCTCGATGCCGCGCGCCAGGGCGTAATCGATCTCCGCTGCTGCCTGGATTGGCTCCAGCAACAGGGATACGAGAAGCTGGGACTCGTGGGAACCAGCCTCGGCTCCTGCTACGGGTTCCTGGCCGCTTCGCACGATGCGCGCATCGAGGTCGCGGCCTTCAATCATGCTTCAACCTACTTTGCGGATGTGCTTTGGCATGGGCAGTCCACACGCCATGTCCGGCAAGGGATCGAGCCGCATATCGATGTCGAACGCTTGCGCGGATTATTTACAGCGATCAGCCCGATGTCATACTTCGACCAGTTCGCGCGCTTTAAGCGCAGGTCGCTGATCATTTACGCGAAGTACGACCTGACATTTCTGCCGGAGTTTTCGCGTCAGGTGGTCGAGCAATTCAAGGCTCACGGTCTCGACTACAAAGCTGTTGCGCTGCCCTGCGGTCACTATTCCATTGGCGAAACCCCTTACAAATATATGGACGGCTGGCATCTGGCGTCGTTCTTAGGCAGGTCGTTCAAACGATAGTGTTCAGAGTTGCCCCCACTTGCTTCCCGGACTCCAAATCAGTTCAATGTAATGTATGCCTGACAAAAACTTCTCATTGAGGAGCAGCAGGGGAGTCTTTCATCCGGGAATGACCGCGGTCGTCTACGGTCTGATCGTGCTGATGTTTCTTCTTCTTGCCGACGAACTCTCGGTCCACTATGGCCTGGGACCCTGGCATCGCGCCTTCGATGATCTTTGCGGGGCTCTCATCGCATCTGTTCTCGTTTACCGTTACGAGTACACTCGCTCGAAACACCTGAACGAAAAACTGAAAACGATTGAGTTGATGAACCACCATGTCCGCAACGCGCTTCAAGTCATCGTGGATTCGGTTTATGTTCACGGACACGCCCAGCAAGTCGAGGAAATCGAGAATTCGGTTAAGCGCATTAATTGGGCGCTGCGGGAGATTCTCCCGGGCAAGGTCTTGGACGAATACGATGCTCCTGAAACTGCGCCCAAAAAACAGTCGAAAGGGCACACAGCAGCCTAGAGCGGCCTCTGGCGATTCCATCGCGCCGCGTTTAGGATAGTTGGCGATGAATAATTCCACCATGTCCCGCCCGCTTGCTGAAGCCGACCCTGAAATCTCCGCAGCCATTGACAACGAAACTCGCCGCCAGCACGAAGGCCTGGAGTTGATCGCCTCCGAGAATTTCGTCAGCGAGGCGGTGCTGGAAGCCATGGGCTCGGTGTTCACCAATAAATATGCCGAGGGATATCCGGGCAAGCGATACTACGGCGGCTGCGAATATGCCGACGTCGTCGAGAACCTGGCGCGCGATCGCGCGAAACAGCTTTTCGGCGCAGAACATGCGAACGTCCAGCCGCATGCGGGATCCCAGGCGAACATGGAAGCTTATGCGGCGGTGATCCAGCCCGGAGATACGGTTCTTGGACTGAATCTCGCGCACGGCGGCCATCTGACGCACGGGCATCATCTGAATTTCTCCGGCAAAACTTACAAGATCGTCCCGTATGGCGTGACCAAAGAAACGGAAACGATCGACTACGACGATCTGGAAAAGCTGGCGGAGAAAGAGCGCCCCAAGCTGATCATCGGTGGCGGCAGTGCCTATCCCCGTATCATCGATTTCGCTCGCATGCGGCACATCGCGGACAAAGTCGGCGCGCTTTATCTCGTGGACATGGCGCACTTCGCGGGACTGGTCGCAGGAGGTGTGCATCCTTCACCGGTGCCGCACGCGCACATCGTGACTTCGACCACGCACAAGACGCTGCGCGGACCGCGCGCGGGCATGATTCTTTCCAAGCAGGAATTCGCCGCCGCAATCGACAAAGTTGTATTCCCCGGCATGCAAGGCGGGCCGCTGGTGCACATCATTGCGGCAAAAGCTGTCTGCTTCCGCGAGGCGCTCCAACCGGACTTCCGCAGCTATGCCAAGCAGATTGTCGCCAATGCCAAAGTGCTGGCGGAGACACTCGCCGCTGAAGGCTTCCGTATCATCTCCGGCGGCACCGACACGCACCTGATGCTGGTAGACGTCTTCGCTAAAGGAATGTTCGGCAGTGACGCCGAGAAGGCGCTGGGCGAGGCGGGAATCACGGTCAACAAGAACGCAATTCCGTTTGACGTCAATCCGCCAATGAAGCCGAGCGGCATCCGCATCGGAACGCCCGCGCTGACCACGCGCGGCATGAAAGAAAATGAAATGCGGCAGGTGGGCCGCTGGATCGCGGAAGCGCTGAACGGGCGCACGGATACCGCTGTGCTCGGCAAGATTCGTCGTCAGGTGCTGGAACTGGCCGACGCATTTCCGCTGTATGCCGAGCGCAGAGAGAAGGCGCACGCGGGGGTGTAGGCATAGAGGACTTCAGCTCATATGTGTTCGGTTGTTCCTTATCCGAATAATCGATGCCAAAGCCGCCATACCGTATCGGAAGCCGCAATCTGAATAACCAAGATAGCGGCGAATATGCTGCCAATGGCCACAATCCATACCTTTAAAATTTGTTCCCAGTCCAGGGGCAGTTTCTCCAAGACCTTTAAGTGATCTGGAAAGGCAGGCTTGCGCTCGACCAAATAAGTTCCCCTAGGAATCAGTGGAAAGCAAAAGAGCACTATGAAGACCGTGGTTCTGAATTGTTCAAGATCGGTGTCAGTACTATAGATCCGATCAGCGCGTCCGAGCCGGAGCCGGCCAATTCCGCAAAAGTGAATCAGGCCAAGCGTGCCAATGTCTCTGTCGTTCGCAGTTTTGCGCTCGGCCTCCTGTTTTCGTGCTACGGTTAGGTGCGTCTCGTCATTAATGCGTCGTCTGACCAATTCACCTGTAAGCGCAACCCGCGCTTCTGTGGTCAGTTCTTCCGGAACCAGAGCAAGTCGAAGCAGTTCCTCATCGCTCTTGCTTCGATATTCCTCCCCGAGCTCTTGTGTGTTCATAGCGTTGAAATGATAGCCTCAGCTTAGCCGGCTGAACAGTGGGGAAGATGAGTTGGCTTGCATGCCGTTAATAATGCTGATAAAGGGGCAGCCATGCGAATAACTGTCGCCCTTGACGACGATCTCATCCGCATCGCGCAGGAATTAACCGGCATAGCTGAAAAGAGCGCGCTTATTGGTGAAGCTCTCAGGGCGCTGATCGAGCGGGAAAGCGCTCGGAGACTCGCGTTGTTGGGCGGGACTATGCCTGAACTCAGGCGCGTTCCGCGCCGCTGACCGAAGCCGGATTGCGCGACTCCTCGCGGCCATGAATACCGCTCTTTCCCCCAGCGCGTAAAATCTCTCTGTGAAGATTGCCATCGATATTCGCCGGATGAACGAGTTCGGTGTGGGCACGTACACGCGCAACATCGTGCGCGCTCTGGCCCGTCTCGATCACGAGAACGAATATCTGCTGCTCGGCCCGGAGCAGAAGGTGCACGAGATCGGGCCGTTGCCGGAAAACTTTCAGGCGGTCACAGTCCCTCCTTCCGACACGCCGAAAGGGTATTGGGAGGGTCATACTGTGGTTCGACGCCAGGGCTGCGAACTGGTTCATATTCCTTATTTATTTTGGCTGCCACGGTACCTGCCGTGCCCTTATGTGGTCACGGTGCACGATCTGCTCGAGCACATGTACCGCGCCCGCAACGGCTCGAATTTCAAGCGCACCCTCCACTTCCACATGACGCGGCGGGTACTGAAAAACGCCGCGCGGATATTTGCCGTTTCACAGTTCACCAAAAGCGAAGTGCAAAATCTCTTCGGAATCGATAGCAGCCGCATCGAGGTCATCTACAACGCAATCGATCCCCGTTTTCTCACCGGCCACGCCACCGATACCGACCGGCAGATGCTGGCCGAGCGCTATCAGATTACCTATCCATTTCTTCTCTACGCCGGCCGCATCAGCCCGCACAAAAATCTAGTCCGGATCATTGAGGCATTTTCGGCGCTGAAAACAGAACTGGCCAAGCTGGATGTCTACCCCGATCTGAAACTGATCATCATCGGAGACGAACTGTCGAAACATCCGGATTTACGGCGAACCGTGGTTCGCGGCGGCGTGCAGAACGATGTCCGCTTCCTGGGCTTCGTGCCGATTGATGTGCTGCGGATTTTCTACGATATCGCCAAGGTCTTCGTCTTCCCGTCTTTGTATGAAGGCTTCGGACTCCCGCCGCTCGAGGCCATGGCACACGGTACTCCGGTGCTGACTTCGAATACGTCGTCAATTCCGGAAGTCGTGGGCAATGCCGCAGTCATGGTCAATCCGGAGAATCTGTTTGAGATGATGCGCGCCTTGCAACACGTGCTGCTGGACCAGACATTACGGGAAAAGCTGCGCTGTGCCGGCTACGAACAGGTAAAGAAGTTCTCCTGGGACCGGTCGGTGAGTGAGGTTCTTGCCGGATATCGCGAGGTAGTGAGCTAGAATAGTTCTGTTACCAGAAAATTGATCAACGCAAATTGATGTCACAAGCTGCTCAAGCCATAACCCGCCAACCCGCTGATGTTGTCCGTGAGGCGCCAGTCTCTCAGGCACAGAATGGCATCTGTTACGCCATTGCCGGTGAGATGAGCATTTCCGTGACGGAAGTCGAGCGGATGATCTCTGCCGTCCCCAAGCCAATTGCTGGCGCTCTGGAGCGCAAGGCCTACTACTTCGTTCCGCTTACGGTAAACCAAGGCGACCAGACGGTCATCGCCGACCGCTACGACGTAGCACTCAGTGATAACGCCGTCTGTCATCGCAATCTCGAACTGGGCGGATCACAATGCGTGTTCATCTCTACGCGTTTGATGGATGATAAATTCTCCATCGCATTCGAGTTCTATATCAATGTTGGGCATGCTTTTGTGGAGCGCGCGGGAGTTTCAAAGGAATTCGCAGATTTGGTTTGGAAACAGGCGAGTTCCAGCGTCCGCGGTGAAACTTCTCTCGACGGATGGGAGTCGCGCAAGCTGGCTGCCGGCCACGGTTCCGATACGGAAAAGCATAAGAACGAATACCTGGCAGCCGCTTTCTCCGACGCGATTTCAATTTATCTGCTGTCGCTGTTTCTCGATGTTGACTATCAGGACCTGCGCGAACGCGACTATCCCCTGCTTGCACCGGCTGCGCTGGCGGAGAGGCTGCGCAAGATTGCTGAGTTGTTTCCAGTCAATCCGGGATTCGAATTTCAAGTCTTTTATCGGCGACGAAGCTAAGCGGCAGACAGAATATCCGAGCCGCCCACGCTCATTTCTGCGTGATCACTAATTCGCCGTTCTCCACATGCAGGCTGGAAATACCTTCCGGCAACTTCAGTTGCTCCCGCTGCTCAGCGAGTTTCTCCTGCAATGCCGAGTTGACCAGCGAAACTGGAATGCTCATGTCGCCAACCTTGAATTCTGTAGGTTCAAAGGTGACGTAGCCGTCTTGCGAGCCCAGATGCCCAGCAACGGTGACGTAGAGGTCTTTGCCCGCGACCTGGGTCACAAACTGGCCTCGCGCCACATCGCCTTCGAGCTTGACCTGGTAGTCCTTAACCTGAACTTCGCCTCGACCGATGGTCGAATCGGGAGAGGCTGGAGTCGCACTGATAGGCTTGGCTGCTGGTGCGGGTGCAGGCGTCGCACCCATGGATTGCGACAATTCGGCGCTGACTTCATCGGAGCTGAAGTGCACTTCGGTCGGGTCGCTGCCCTCGGCTCGTGGCGCCTGGAGCTCTGCGAGTTTCTGGTCGAAGGACTGCGCGTTGGCGCGAGCGATTTCCGGCGTTTTCGGATTTGCAACCGGCTCCGGTTTGCTGAGTACTTGGTACAAGCTGATGAACCCAAGCACCAGGGTGATGGCGGTAAAGATGCGTTTGCCGGTCATTTTCATAGCTTTTCAGTCCATCCGAAGGAATTGGTTCCGAATATCGGAATCGTATCCAACCGCAACGCACAGCAGTAGTGACGGAAGTATCTGGCTAGATGAGAGCCAGCTTAGGCGGGTAAAAAGGCGTTAAAAGCTGGCAAAACAGCGGTTTGGGCCGCACTCCTGCTTGCGAAAACCGCAGTCGAAGCTTTAACCGCAAAGGGCGCAAAGTTCGCGAAGACACTTCACAAGCTTTTAATCGCAGAGATCAATAGATCAATCCGGTACGCAAAGGAAATTCAACTCCAGAGAGATGCCAGTCAACGATTGGAATGTCCACCAATATTCTCGGCGACCTCGGCGTACCCGGCGGTAAAGGGTCTTTGCCTTACCGCTTCGCGCGTTTCCGCGTGGGTTCGGTTTCGGTCGCAACCGGCTTCTTCTTGCCTTCCATTTGCGCCAGGCTTTGTTTGAGCGCGGCCATCAAATCGACGACAGGCGCCAGCTTCTTGGGCTTCTCGACTTCCGCGACTTCGCCGCCCTCGAGCTTGGTCTGGATCAGCTTCTTTAGATTTTCCTGGAAGTCGTCGTGATATTTTTCCGGGTCCCACTCGGCGGCCAGCGCTTCAATCAACTGGTGCGCGACTTTTACTTCCGCCTCTTTCAATTCAACATCAGGTGCGCCGAAGCCTTCCACCTTGCGTACTTCCTCTTCGTAGTACATGGTGTGCAGCATCATTCCGCCTTCGTGCGGACGCAGGAAAACGGTGTACTCGCGGTTGTGCATGGTGAGCTTGGCGATAGCGACGTATTCACTTTCCTCAAGCGCCTTCGTAAGCAGAGCGTATGGGCGCCGGCCGGCTTCCTCGGGAAGCATATAGTACGAGGACTCGAAATAAACGGGGTCCACCTCACTCGATTTGACGAACTCGAGAATTTCCATTGTCTTCGCGGTCTTAGGCTCAATCTTCTTGATCTCTTCCGGCTCGACGACGACGTACTCGTTCTTCCGGTACTCGTAGCCCTTTACGATCTCGCTGCGATCCAGCACCTTGTTGTCCAGCGGGCAGATGAGCTGCTGCTTGACGCGGTGAAGATCGGTGCGATGAAGCTGGTTGAAAGAGATACCGGAGCTACGGGCGCCTGAGTGCAGGCGCACCGGCATTGAGATCAAGCCGAAGGTAAGATATCCAGACCAGACGGAGGCCGCCATAGTTTTTCCTCGTTAGCGGCGTGCCTACTGCGGCAGGCCGCCATAACGGATTTCGGCGCCAGAGCCGGGGCCCCCGGCATGCCCGTATTTGGCATGCTGGGGTGGAGAGCAAACGCCGGAGAGCAGTTTAGACTAGCTCCGGCATTTTGATGCATGGATTTGTGCCGGTAATCCAATCGGGAAGCTGAATAGCTGGGGTAGGACGGAAAAAGCCTCTAGGGATAGTGTTTACGCCTGTGGTTCATGGGTTCCGATGGGGAAGTCGTGTTTGGGAGCATCGGTTAGCCAATTGAAAATAAAAGAGTTAGAACTGATTGCGGCTGTTTTTATCCATCTGGGAGTTGCCCAATTAGGCCTATTTGCGCTCGTAACCCTGGCATTTGCGGCCTTTGGATGGGTAGCTCGAGGGGTATCGCGATCGGGGGCTGGGGCTGGCGCTGTTGTATGTTTCGCCCTTTTAACGGGTGCGGGGTGGGCCGGATTTGCTGGCTTGTGCATGGTTTTCGCGCTTACCTGGGCCGCAACTCGCTTTGGTTACGCAAGCAAGCAAAGCCTGGGCACGGCCGAGGCACGTAGCGGCAGGACGGCTTCTCAGGTGATTGCAAACCTGGGAGTGGCGACCATTTGTGCATTGGCGTTCGTGCTGGGGAAGGATGTGCGTCTCTTCCTGGCGCTCGGAGCTACGCTAGCCGAGGCCGCCGCCGACACCGTCTCAAGCGAGATCGGGCAGGCAGTAGGGGGCACGCCGCGGCTTGTCACCCGATGGACCGAAGTGCCGGCTGGAACCGACGGCGCGGTGACCGTGGCAGGTACGGCCGCTGGGATCGGAGCGGCACTGGCAGTAAGCGCGGCATTTGCGTTTGCCTCGCCCATCGGACGGCATGAGTTTGTAGTCTGCGCCGGCGCAGGAATCGCTGGCACGCTCGCCGACAGTCTTTTGGGTGCGACTTTAGAACGGCGCGGTCTGATTGGGAACAACACAGTGAACTTTCTTTCGACGTTGGTGGCGGCAAGCCTGGCATTCTTGATTGCATGACATGGAAAGGCCGTTTGGTGGAAGAGCGGCCATTTATGGCCGCGTAGCCGGCCAACTATGACTTGGCCCTTTAGGGCCTGAGGTCGCTGGGGCTGCTCAAAGCCTTTAACCGCAAAGTTCGCGAAGGAAGCAGCGTTATGCCCCGTGCCGATAACGGCTGAGTATGTTTTTTTGGAGCCCCGGCTCTAATCGGATCATCTCAGTCTTAACCGTCAGCTCTGGAATCTCCAACTCAAGGAAAGATCATGTCCGACCCGCGTTTTCCAATCGGTAAGTTCAGCTTCCCATCTTCCGTCTCTCCATCTGATCTGACAGGTTTCATCTCCGACATCGAACAAGCCCCAGCAGAGCTGCGTGCAGCAGTGGCCGGCCTTTCGCCGCAACAGCTCGATACACCTTATCGCGAGGGAGGCTGGACGGTGCGTCAAGTCACGCACCACGTTCCTGACAGCCACATGAATGCTTATGTTCGTTACAAGCTGGCCTTGACCGAAGATGAACCAACCATCAAGCCCTATGCGGAGGACCGCTGGGCGCAGCTTGCCGACACGCAATCAACGCCTATCGAAGTTTCATTGGCTATGCTGGAGTCCCTGCATACTCGCTGGGCGCAGTTGCTTCTTTCACTCGGTCCGGCGGACTGGAAGCGGCAATTTCGCCATCCGGATTTGGGTGTAGTTTCGCTTGAAAAAAATCTCGCCCTCTATGCATGGCATGGCAAGCATCATGTGGCGCACGTCACAGAATTGAGGAAGAGAATGGGGTGGTGAGACCAGCGAATTATTTGCCCCTTCTGCTTTTACGACCGTAGTGTGCCTCACGATTTTCAAATTTCAGCTTTGAAAAATCGGCAATCACCGTAGCATCTTCTAGTGCCGCCAAGGTTCCATTCGCACATTTGGCTCGATATAGCGCCCCATCCATAGCAAACAACAGATCTCCGGTGTGTGACCAGTCAGCCCAGTCGCTCCTACCGATGCGGTCGATCTGATCGCCATTTCGAATTACAGCATGCTCGGTCATATACCACGGACCATCTCGGTCCCCAATTCCCGAAATTGACATTTCGAGTGAGTAACGCTTAGGCCACTTTGGGTTGAGCTTCACCCATTTAATCGCTGGATCTGGTTCCCACAAGACGCGAGCTCCGAAATCGTTCTTACTCTTGATTGGCCAACTCACGAGAGTCCAGCCATCCCGTTCAAGTCGCTCAGACCAGGTCGGGTCGTCGTTTTTCCACCTAGGACGCTCATCGAACTGCTCCACGCTAAGCCCTTTCGGCAAACAGAATCCCTTGGCAAGTTCCATTTCACATTCTTGGTGGTTGAGAGCGATCCGATGCTGCGACAGAAAGTGTCCGCCTCCTTCGTATGTGTTCCCCTTCGGCCACATGGCTATCGCGGTAAGGTACGGCAGCCGACTGATAGCAGACCAAGATTGATAGGGCTTTTTATGCTTTGCTGCAAAGTACAACAACAGATCGCCATCGGGCGAAAGATCACCCCTTCTTTCGTAGATTCGACCCTTAAACCACTGGCCATACTCGAAAGTATCGTTGGAAGTGTCCCACCGAATGAGGAGCACCTGCTTGCTGGGGCCGCGCCGGAAGATAGCGGCGACAGGTGACCTGCGGGCGAGAATGGCATAGAGCCTAGCTTGAGATGAAGGCATCTTCGTCATCCTCGCATCCCCACCCGCCACGCCAAGTAGCTTGCCCCCTCGCGCACTATGGCGATGCTTTGCTGCAATACCGATTTCGGCCGCGAGTCTGCACGCGGAGCCAGATAGACCGTTAGCCCCTGGTTCTCTAGCAATTTTCGGATGCGGAAGACATGGTATGCGTCGCTGACCGCAATGCACGATTGCATGTGATTGGTGCGCATGATGACGGCCACCCGCTGGGCCGACTCCGCCGTATCTGAAGCAGTGGTTTCGGCGATCAGAGCTGACTCCGGCACTCCGCGCCGCATCAGGTAGTCGTGACCCACGCCGCCCTCGCTGAATTTGGGATCGGCAGCGGCGCCCCCCGTAGTAATAACTAGGGGAGCGAGTCCCTGGCGAAAAATCGCGTTGGCATGATCGAGGCGGGCTTTATATACGGGAGATGGGCGGCCGTCGTACTCTGCCGCGCCGAACACCACAATGGCGTCAGCGGGATGCAATTGCTGTTGCTGCGAATCGTGAATGATGGCGTGAACCAGAAACGCGAACGCGCCTGCCACAACGGCTAAAGGAACGAGGGTCAACAACAGTCGGACAGTGCGCTTCGAAGCCGTTGCGATCACCCCTGCGCGAAGAATTCCGAGATTTCGTGAGTTGGGATGGCGCCTTCGCGCAGAACCTTCCAGCGCGCCTCTTCGTCGGTAAGATCAATAATGGTGGAAGCGACTTCGCGGGGCGAAGCGCCACCATCAACAATGATCGGTATGCGAACGCCCAGTTGATCACGAACCGCTTCAGCGCTTGTACATTCAGATTCGCCGCTCAGGTTGGCGGAGGTTGCGGTGATGGGAATACGCGCGGCCTGTACCACGGCAAGCGGAATCTTGGAATTCGGGACGCGCAAAGCTACGTTGCCGGTATTGGCCGTGACTTTGAGTGGCAGCCTCGATGCCGCCCGGACGATGATGGTCAAAGGGCCCGGCCAGAATTTTTTCGCCAGCGCCCGGAACTCGTCGGGCAGCGGCTTGGCCAGTTCTTCCGCCTGGTCCACGTCTTCGATTAGCAGAGACAGCGGCTTGTGTCGTGAGCGCGACTTGATTTCGTAAACGCGGTCCACGGCCCGCAGGTTGAATGGGTCGGCGGCCAGGCCATAAAAAGTGTCGGTCGGCATACCGAGCACCTGTCCGGCGCGAATCTGGTCGGCGGCATACCGGATCAGAGACGGCTCCGGGGCGTCGCTGTTGATCTTCACCATTTCCACACGCACCAGGGTTCTCCTGCTTGTAAGTGAGAAAGCTAAGATAACACGGCGTGAAGGCAGCCGGAACACTTGCTGCCGCGCACTGTATGATTTTGATTGAGTCGAGTGCGGGCGAGCCAAATATGGACAAAGTGCGAAGAGCCGGGGTGGGGGAGCGTTTGCGGCGGGTCGAGGGCCGTCATAATGGGCTGGTGAAAGAGTTGCGCCTGGCGTTCAGCCGAGGCGAGCTTACCGCCGATCGCGAGTGCGCCATCGAGGGCTTCCGCGTTATTGAAGAGGCGGTGCGCAGCGGCTTGAAGTTTCGCGCCGTGTTCTTTAGTGAATCGGCAGAGCCGCGGGCGGCACGCCTATTGCCTCAGATGGGTTCGCATGTAGAGACTCTGCTCCTGCCCGACAAGCTATTTACCAGTGCAGTGCCCAGCCAGACTCCGCAAGGCGTCGCGGCGCTGGTGCAGCTGAAGACCTTCACTTTGGAAGAAATTCTCGAGAGTTCGTCGCGTGGTCCGTTGCTGGTGATAGCCGGCGTGCAAGACCCCGGAAACCTGGGCACAATTCTGCGCTCGGCCGAAGCCTTCAACGCTCGCGGCGTCTTATTGGGCGAGGGCACGGTCAGCGCCTACAATAGCAAAGTGGTGCGAGCCTCGGCGGGATCGGTGTTTCGCGTGCCCATTGCGAAAATTGATTTGAATACACTCGCGGTCCAGTTGCGAAGCCGGGGCATTCGCCTGATCGCCACCTCGTCCCACAAAGGCGTTCCGTTACCCGAGTCAGATTTGAGGGCCGAGACCGCGATCTTCATCGGCAACGAAGGCGCCGGCATTGACAAGAAGCTGCTCGGCGAGATGGATGAACTGGTGATGATTCCCCATGCGCCGCGTGTGGAATCTCTGAACGCCGGCGTGGCTGCGAGCATTGTGTTGTATGAGGCGGCACGGCAGAGGGGCTAACTTCTTTCACCACGGAGGCACGGAGGCACGGAGAAATGCAGGTCAGGTAATGTTGCTAGAGGAACAGTTGACACAGCGAATCATCGGCGCCGCGATAGAGATTCATCGAGAACTTGGGCCCTGGGTTTCTGGCCCGCTGCGTTTTTGTGAGTTGTTTTCTCCGTGCCTCCGTGTCTCCGTGGTGAAAAGATTTTGAATGAATCTGTTTCAGTCAATCCCGAGCCCCCACGACAACCCCGCTGATCGCACGCGGCCGCTCGCCGACCGCATGCGCCCGCGTACACTCGACGAATATGTCGGGCAGGAGCACCTGATTGCTCCCGGCAAACCGCTCCGCGCCCAGATCGAACGCGACGACATCAGTTCGCTGATTTTCTGGGGCCCTCCGGGGACCGGCAAGACCACGCTGGCGAAGATCATCGCGCGCATGACTCGCGCCGACTTCATCGAGTTCAGCGCCGTGCTGGCGGGGATCAAAGAAATCAAGCAGGTAATGGCCGACGCGGAGCGGGCTAAACAATACGGCACGCGCACCATCGTTTTCATCGACGAAATTCATCGCTTCAATAAAGCCCAGCAGGATGCATTTCTGCCGCATGTCGAGAAGGGAAACATTCGCCTGATTGGCGCGACTACCGAGAATCCATCTTTTGAGATTATTTCGGCGCTGCTCTCGCGCAGTCGCGTGTATGTTCTTAAGCCGCTCACTGAAGATCAGATCGTGCTGCTGCTGCGCCGCGCGATCGAGGACAAAGAGCGGGGGCTGGGAGAAATGAACCTCTCGGCTTCCGACGAAGTGCTGCAGCAGATTGCGGCGTATTCGAGCGGCGATGCGAGGAGTGCATATAACGTGCTGGAGGTGGCGGCGGCACTGGCGATTTCGACTTCTGCATCCCACCCTTCGAAAACCGCGAAGGGTGGGGCAACCTCGACCCGTCCGTCGCACGGGGAAGCTGAGATCACGATCGATATCGTGAAAGACGCTCTCCAGAAACGCATTCTGCTCTACGACAAAGGCGGTGAAGAACACTACAACCTCATCTCCGCGCTGCACAAGTCAGTGCGTAACAGCGATCCCGATGCGTCGCTTTATTGGCTGGGACGGATGCTGGAAGCCGGAGAGGAGCCTCTATATATCGCGCGCCGCGTGGTGCGCATGGCTGTTGAAGACATCGGCCTGGCGGAGCCGAACGCGCTCTCGCTCTGCATGGCGGCCAAAGATGCGGTGGAGTTCCTCGGAATGCCCGAGGGTAATCTGGCGCTGGCGCAGGCTGTTGTGTATCTTGCAGTGGCCCCAAAATCGAATGCGCTCTACACGGCCTATGGCCGGGTCCAGGCAGATGTCGAGAGTACCGCTGCCGAGCCAGTGCCACTGCATCTGCGCAATGCGCCGACGGGATTGATGAAGAACCTTGGCTACGGACGGGGCTATCAGTATGCCCATGACCTTGAACAGAAGGTCGCGGACATGCAGTGCCTGCCCGACAACCTAAAAGACCGCCGCTACTATCAGCCGACGATTGAAGGCGTGGAAAAGCGCATTCGCGAGCGGATGCTTGAGATCGAGAAGCAGCGTGCGAGGGCCGCCATTTCCGAACGCCCAGAGCCTAAAACAGAGTCCTAAGCCAGGTTTACCGCATCCAAAAAATGAAAGCCGGCGGTATTCAAGGAGTCGCTATGGCGGCCAGCCCCTTCACACTTCCTTCTGATCAAAGTCAGGTTCGAGAGCTGCATATAGAACAGATCGAAGAGTTGCTCAAGCTGCAGAAAGCGGCGCAGACCATCACTTCGATCCTCGACCTGGACGAACTCATCGACAAGGTCGTCAATGAAATTGCACAGTCATTCGGCTGCCTCGAAGCCACGATTTACCTGCATGATGAAGCCAATCACGAATTGGTGTTGACCGGCATCTGCGGTTGCACAGTTTACGACAAGGGTGACCGCAAAAAGATCGGCAAAGAAGGAATGACGGGGCATGCAGCGGCGACCGGCAAGATGCATTACGCCCCGGACGTGCGCCTCGATCCTTATTACATCGCCTGTGAGCCTTCCACTCTCTCCGAAGTCGCGATTCCACTGCACGTGGACGGAAACCTGGTCGGGGTCTTTTCCGCGTCGCATCATCAGTTGGACGCGTTCCCTCCAGGGCAGCTTAGGTTGTTGCAAGCCTTGTGCAAGCACATAGCACTGGCAATACACAACGCCCGCCGTTTTGGACAGGAACGGCAAGAACGTGAACGAATGGGTCGCGAGGCGAAAGAGGCCCGGGCGATTCAAGAGGCGCTCCTGCCCAGGACCTCGCCCTACATTCCGGGTTTCGCGATCTCCGGGCTTTCGGTTCCCGCCGGCGAGGTGGGAGGCGATTGGTACGACTTCATTCCATTCAGCGACGGTTGTCTTGGCCTGGTGCTTGCGGACGTTTCCGGAAAAGGTACGGCGGCGGCGCTGTTGATGTCGGCCACACGGGGCATGCTGCGTTCGTTGGCAAATACATGTGGCTCGCCGGCTGAGGTGCTCGGCAAGTTAAACCGCTTAATGGTGGAAGACTTCCCTCCCGGGAGATTTGTGACGCTGGTTTATGCCGTGCTCGATCCAGTTAACCGAACGTTGAAATTTGCCAGCGCTGGGCACCTGCCGCCCCTGCTGCTGGACGACCGAGGCGCACAATTTCTTGAAAGCGAGCGGGGGACCCCGTTGGGACTAGTTGCAGGTGAATTCTCCGAGACGACGGTTGTGCTAAGGAAAGGTTCCCGACTACTTTTCTATAGCGACGGTATCACCGAAGTTACAGAAATTGGGGGCAAAGAATACGGGGCCCAGCGACTGCAGGAACATTTCCTGAACACAAACATATCTCCAGAGAGCATAGTGGCGGACGTCCGCCAGTACGCCGACGGTGCGGGACTTCAGGATGACGCCACCGTCATTCTCGTGCGGGCCTAAATGTGATTCGACGCCACCCGTTGCAATTTCTTAAACGGTTGCGCGGCTCTTGCGCGAACCTTCCGGAAGGTTCAACACTACCGGGATCGCGAAGAACACTGCGGTGAAAAGAAGATCGCCGGCGAATCTGTGCTGATAAAACGGAATTCCTGCCACGTAGCAGGAAATCAGGCCGGATAGCGTCTTGGGGTACATGTTGTATGCGGCCCAGACTCCAAAATTACTGACCAGGAAAAACGAAACCGAACTGGTCAGCGCCGCGCCCATCACCCAAACCGGCTTGGAATGGTCGCGCAGCCGGGTGCCAAGGTAGAGAGCTCCCGCGTACCACGCCCAGCTGATGAACAAGTCCCAAGTTAAGGGATAAGCGTAGAAGAATTTGTTGAGCGCCACGTCAGCGGCAGCGAACATCGCAACGGGGACCCACCACTGCCGTCGTGGTCCATGGGCACCAAAGTAAAGCAGTGATGCAGCGAGCGGCGTGAAGTCCCACGGATGCGGCACCAGCTTCAAAATCAGGAAGCGCGAAGCAATGGCGAGCAGTACAAATACATAAGCCAGCATGATCCACCTCGGCATTTTGATTTTCGCGGTTGAGGGAAGATACGTCAAGTACGGCTCTCTGCACAAGCCGTGTGGGGCGGACAGCTGTGTGGCGCGGACACTCCTGTCCGCGAAGGCCGTCCAGCTTGATCCGTCGCGTGAGGACCAACTGCAAAGGCGGCGGACAAGAATGTCTCCTCCCACACAGCGGTGGATCCTAATCCAGCGGTGGCGATTGTTCTCTTCGGCCAAACATCTCTCGAACGATGTGGAGACTCTTATCGAGTTCAATCGTGCATGACAATGTAATTCGCCCGCGCAGACGCGGATAGTCGTAACGCAAATCCTGGAAACGCACAATCGAATCTTCTGCTGACTCAGTTTCCGTCACCAGCGGATACTGTGCCCAGCTGAGATATACGCGGCCCAGATAGGTGCTCTTGGCGGCGAGGGTGGCACGAGTTTCCGGCGGCTTGGGAAAATATTCCAGCTCAGCCCAATTCAATTGGCCGGTGCGCGAATCAATGTCCGAGGTCGCGAATGAATCACGTGTCTCGGCGACGGCATACCACCGGCTCAGGTGCCAGTAATAAGGGTATGCCGACACCCGTAGCGGCGCGCCCGATTGAAATGTCAGTTGCCGCAGTGCGTGGACCGCGTGACGGTGCTCGTGATCACGGACCGCATAAAGAAGAACAACCGCGACCAAAGCAAGACTTGCCGATTTTCGGCCACGGGGGATCGGTTCATGTCGCGAAAAGATCAGCGGTAGGATAAGCCCGGCGATCAGGATGATGTACAACGCAGGTTCAAAGATGAAAACGATGTCCCACGAATACCACTTCTCCCAAAACGGCCAGAACGGACGCACGCCGTAATTGTTGGTGAAGTCAAGCAGGATGTGACTGAGACCGGCGATGTAGGAGAACGCAAAAAGCAAGCCCCAGCGTGGCGGCAGGCCCGGAATATTCGTTCTTCGCCCCCGCAGCCGCCAGATCAGATACATCAATCCGGTAACAAGCGCAGAGACCAGAAGCAAGCCGAGGAATGAATGCGTGAATCCTCGATGGTGCGCGAATCCGTAAACCGGGCCTTTGAGGCTGGAGAGCACGTCGAGATCCGGCGCCTCCGCAGCGAGGGTCATGGTCGCGGCGGCGAGCGCCGTCTTGCGGTTAAATCCGGCACGAGCGAGCACTGCTCCGGTCAGGAAATGGGTGATGGGCTCCAAACAGATTTTGTAACACAGCAAAGGCTGTGTGGGGACGGGCGCCATCGCCCGTCCGGCGGAGCAAGGCTCCGCGAAGAATCCGAGGTCAATGATCGTTCAAGTTCGGGTGCCCCTTCGGCACCAGCACGGTTAGCGCATCTGGAACCATCGACAGCGTGATAGGCAAACGACCGAGTAATTCGCCGTCCGCTTCGACGTAAATATTTTCAGGCTTCTCGCCGGCGACGCTGGCGCAGGTGACTTTATCGGCATAAGCCAATTCGATTCCCGGCACGCCGCGCGACATGCCCAGCAATCCGCGAAGTACGTAAGCTAAATAGAGCGCTCGATTGCCGGTCCGGCAGAGCACCAGGCGCAGGTCATTGCGGCCAAGCGATGCGCCGGGTGCGAGTTCGCGCAAGATCCCGCCGAAGAAATTAATTCTCACCGCCAGCATCTCCGATAGCCTTGCTTCGCGCAGAGTTTCCCCGCCGTTCGACGAAAACTCGGCTTCGAAATAGCGCATGCGGTGCGTCCACCAGAGGTGCGTGGCTTTGCTGTAGTACGCCAGCATGCCCATGCGGTCTTTGATCAAGCGATTGAGCTTGTAGAAGAGATGGGCGTCCACGCCAACCCCTGCGGCGACGGTGAAGTGTCGAAATGCGGGAATGTTGTTGAAGTCGCGGTAATCGATTCTTCCGACCGCAACTCGTTTGGGAACGGCGGTAAGCAGAGCCTGTGCGGCGGCTGCCGGTGAAAGCGGCAACCTCAGGTCGTGCGCCATGGCATTAGCGGTTCCGAGAGGGATGATTCCGAGCGCTGCGTCTCGACCTGCAAGTCCCTGAAGAACGTCATGTACGGTGCCGTCGCCGCCGCAGGCGATGATGGTGTCGAAGCCTTCGCGGATGGCCATCCGCACTTGCGCGCCCGCGTCCGAGGCGGCGCGGGTCGCCGATATATCCAGCTCAACTCCGGCGGCGCGCAGGACTGCAGCCGCGGCTTCGACGTCCTGAACGCGCTGCTTGCGGCGTCTGCCCGAGTGTGGATTGTAGAGGAGAGCGGCTTTGCGCATGAATGCGTTCGGATCCGGCGGAAGTGTACGCCGAATGTCCGAGAAGGCACTTTGATGATTATCAGCCTAATCGCGGCCTGTTAACAGGCGATGAATTCCTGAGTACAGGGTTCTCGAAGCGCCAACATTCGCAGAATCCAATATCCGGCTGCGGCGGCGGCCAGATGCTTGAGCGTGTGACCGCTGACAATATGGTGGAAAGCGAAAATCTGCCGGTCGGCAGTCTCAAAAAGCTTGGCGAGGACGTAAAAGCCAAAGACGATCGCGAAGTCCCGGCTGCGCGTGTACCTCGGCGGCAGCAGGAGCGCAAGCAGCAACGCAAGCGCCGAATAGAGTTGGACCGCAGCGTAGATGCGCAAGTCGCCGTGGCCATGAATCTCGTTCCAATACCACTGCACGACACTACCCGCGCCCAAAACAACGAACCATGGAAGAAGCTGCAATCCGGCGCGAACGCTCATGCGCTCGACGATCAGCGCCGCCACCAGAGATCCGAAAACGATCGTCATAGGCAGGCGGTCCCAGACCAGATGCGCATTGTTCGGAGCCAGGTGGTAGTAAGCCGATCCGAACGCGGTCAACAAGAGACCGATGAACACTCCGAGAAAGGGCCAGCGCTCGCGAGGATCGAGCAATGCTTTCTGGGCATGACGTCGAATGAACAGAATTCCGCAGACGCCCACGATAGCGAACGCGGCATTCGAGATTACATTGCCAAAGTTCGGGATTCCCAGCCACCTACGCTGGTCGGCGAACTGATGATACGAAGCCGGCTGCGGGATCGGCGGGAGGCGAAAGATCAGCACGCCGATACCAAGCGCCACTCCGAGCATGAGTGCGACGCCGTTCTTGCGAGAGAGCAGGTGGGCCTCCGGTTGAAACACCAAATTTAAATCAAGTTCTCCAGAGCGAGATAGAGATTGACCGCTCCACAGGAATTTGGGGTATTCAGGCGGGGATTTCGGATTGATCGGATTTGAATAGAGTGGAAATTTCGGGCTGGTCAGGTTTGTAACGGATAACAGCTGGCCTTCCTTTAAGCACGTCGAGGCGATCCTTCAGGCCGTTGCTCAAGGTTGATCCCGCAACGACGGACCCGGAGTAGTAGCTGCCGCCTACTTGGTAGCCGTAGTGGACGATTCGATCGGCCCCGTCCATGGAATTCCCAAAGAACTCTCCTTTCGTAAGAGGCCACTGGCGTGAATCCCGCGAGAATTGTATTCGACGGAAAATCTGAATAAATCCGAACACAACAGCCATGGCGTAGAGGCCACTCCAAAGCCGCTCTCCCTTACTCCAGGACTGAATTGTTGCGATGCAGAGCCCAAAAATGACGAACCCGTACCACAACCATCTGTGTTTGCGGAACGCGAGGACGAGGCAAGCGGCAAGCGCAAACGTTACTAACCGAACGATCCAAACCAGAAGCCGCGGGTGATATGCGGGTAAAGCTGCAGCTACCAACGACGGCAACGCCGCGAGCACATTCCAACCCCCCTAAACAGAGCACTCAGGTCGAAGGGACTCATACTTCCTCGGCGACAGTTTCCCGCATCGGAAGCGGCGGGTCAACAGGAATCGCGGACAGAGCCTGCCCTGAGCGAAGTCGAAGGGAATGTCCGCGCCACACGGTTCGTTGTGGTTAAATCTATCGTTCATGATGGTTAGAATCCCATCCTTCGCGAAGATCAATCTTGGCCTGCGTATCGGCGCGCTCCGAGCCGATGGATTTCATGAGTTGCGGACGGTGTATCAGACGATTGGGCTGCATGACGTCATTAGAGTCTCGGTGGAGCGTGGATCAGGAATTGAAATTCGCTGTGACGACCCGCGCGTGCCGCGCGACTCGATTAACACCTGCTGGAAAATCATCGAGCGCGCGATGCAAACGCTAAAGGCGCGCGGGCGCGTGCTGATCGAGATCGAGAAGCGCTTGCCGGTGCAGGGCGGATTGGGCGGCGCGTCGGGAAACGCGGTCGCGGCATTGCTGGGGCTGGAGCGCGCGCTAAAGAAGAGGCTGAGCGGACCCGAGAAGCTTCGAATCGCCGCCGAAGTGGGCTCCGATCTTCCGCTGTTCCTGATCGGCGGCACCGTGCTGGGCGTCGGACGCGGCGAAGAGGTCTATCCTTTGCCGGATTTGCCTGGGATGCCCTGTGTGATTGCGTTGCCCAGGGTCGCGGTATCGACCCCGAAAGCCTTTGCGGATTGGGATAGGTTGTGTGGCGCGGGCGCCTTCGCCCTCGAATCTGTAAACCGTGACCGAGCGGGAAAAGACCGGGAGGGCACGGCTTCCAACCGTGCCGAATCGAGCGACAATCAGGGAGCGGCTTTAGCCGCTGAGTTAGTTGAATCGGAATCGGGAAAGCAGGTTCCTCGACTGCGAAACTCGTTCGCGAGCGAACGAGTTTCTTCGCTCGGAATGACAGAAAAAGGGAGTAGCGAACACAACACCGCAATTGATAAATTGACCGTTCCTGCTCACTCCGATAGAATGTTGAAGTTCGGCCGTGAGATTTCCGCGTGGCTGAATGCGGGGCTGGCGGGTGGAAAGCCTCGCAGATCCGGTGTCTCCGCTGCAACGAAGAGTGGAGGCCGGGCCGAGAACCCACTGCTCGACCTTGTCCGAACCGGGATTGAAAACGACTTTGAGAAGGTCGTCTTTCCTCAATATCCCGAATTGCTTGAGGTCAAGCGTGTGCTCGAACGGTCGGGCGCAAAGTATGCGTCGTTGTCGGGCTCCGGGTCGGCGATTTACGGACTGTTCGACTCGAAGGCAAAGGCCCAGGCCGCAGTCAGGAAGCTCGAAAAGAGTGGCACGCGAGCACTGGTTACCAGCACTTTGACGCGACGGCAGTATTGGAAGAAGCTCTTAGCCATTAGCTCTTAGCTTTTAGCCAAAACCGGATGGCTCCAAGCTAAAGGCTAAGAGCTAACAGCTAAAGAGCTGACACTGGGCCGTCGACTAATGGTAGGTCAAGTGCCTTTGGAGCACTTTGTCTAGGTTCGAATCCTAGCGGCCCAGCCAGAAAAACGAGCTTCTAGCTATTAGCCTTTAGCTCCTAGAAAAGCGCGGCGATAATTTGATTCAAGCTAAAGGCTAAGAGCTAACGGCTAAGAGCTGATTTATGGCAACTCTCGCTACCGCGGAAAAGAAAATGAACGCTGACGAGAAGCACGAGCGCAAGCCGCATCGCGCCCGGGTGGATGACAAGTTCAAGATTTTCTGCGGCACGGCGAACCAGCCGCTGGCCGATGAAGTTTGTGCTTTTCTCGGCATGAACCGGGGGCAGTCGCTGGTCACGCGGTTTGCCGACGGCGAAGCCTACGTTCAGATCCAGGAGAATGTTCGCGGCGCTGACGTTTTCATCATGCAGCCTACATGCCGTCCGGTGGACCAGCACCTGATGGAATTGCTTCTCATGATTGACGCAGCCAAGCGGGCATCGGCGCGGCGCATCACCGCAGTGATTCCCTATTACGGCTATGCGCGGCAGGACCGCAAAGACAAGCCGCGGGTCCCAATTTCGTCGAAGGTGGTTGCGGACGTACTTACGGCCATCGGTGCAGATCGCGCGTTGATCGTGGATTTGCACGCACCCCAGTTGCAGGGTTTTTTCAATATTCCGGTGGATCATCTGTTCGCATCCCCGGTGCTGGTGGATCACTTCAAGAAGCTGCAGTTGCCGAATTTGACCGTAGTTTCACCTGATGCCGGTGGCGTGGAGCGTGCCCGCTTCTTCGCGAAGAAAATTGACGCCGCGCTCGCTATCGTTGATAAGCGCCGCGAGCAGGCCAATGTCGCAGAAGTGATGAACGTGATCGGAGACGTCAATGGCCGAACGTGTTTGATCATCGATGACTTGATCGACACGGCGGGGACGTTGGTTAAGACCGCGCAGGCGCTGAAAGAAAACGGGGCGACCGACGTTTATGCCTGCTGCTCGCATCCCGTGTTTTCGGGGCCGGCGATCGAGAACATCATGAACTCGTGCATCAAGGAAGTGGTGGTCACAAATACGATCCCGCTCTCTCCGGAGGCGATGGCTGCCCGCACCGATCGCGGCGGCAAGATTTCAGTTTTGTCGATCGCTGGGTTGATCGGACGCGCGATCCAGTCGATCCATGAAGAGACGTCCGTGAGCAAACTGTTCTTATAGGAATCTGAATATGACGACAGCAACCAACGAACAAAACATACTCGAAGCTCAACCGCGCACTCCCGGCACCAAGAATGACGCTCGCCGCGTGCGCCGCGACGGCAAAGTCCCGGCCGTGGTTTATGGCGCAGGCAAGGCGGCCGTTCCGGTCAGCGTTGATCCGCGCCAGGTAACCCGCATTCTGCACTCGGCGACCGGCCACAACACGGTCTTCGATCTGGCTGTCGATGGCGACCGGACCAAAGCCATGATCGTGGACTGGCAATATGAGCCGATCAAGGGCTCGCTGCTTCACATTGACGTGAAGCGCATCGCCATGGACCAGAAGCTCCGGGTCAATGTGCCTGTCGAACTGGTCGGAGAGCCTGCCGGCGTAAAGCAGCAGGGTGGAATTCTCGAGCAGCTTCTGCGCGAGGTGGAAGTGGAGTGTCTTCCCGGCGACATTCCGAACCAGGTCGAATTGAGTGTCGCAGATTTGGTTTTCGGTATGGTGCTGCGCGTTGCCGACCTGCCGAAGAGCGACAAGCTCAAGTTTGTTACCGACCCGGACCAGCCGGTCGCCCACGTTATCACTATTAAGGAAGAAGAAGCGCCTGCCGCCGATGCGATTGCCGGCGCAGCGGCTGCGACTCCGGCTGAGCCTGAAGTCATCAAGAAGGGTAAGCAGGAGACTGACGAGGAAGGCGGCGAAGCCGCTCCGGAGAAGGCCGAGAAGAAGGAAAAGAAGTAGTACAACTTCTTCTCCGCAGATTAACGCGGATTTCCACGGATTCAGATTTGTTTCTAATCTGTGTTTATCGGTGTGAATCCGAGGTAACGAATTTGAGCTAAACGGCGTGAAGCTGATCGTTGGGCTGGGCAATCCGGGACCGGACTACGAGTTTACGCCGCACAATTTGGGCTTTTTGACGATCGATCTTCTGGCGGACGATTTGAAAGTAGAAGTACGAAACCGCCAGTGCAAAGCGTTGACGGCGAGAACGCGGATCGGACAGGAGCAAGTGGTCCTGGCCAAGCCCGAGACGTACATGAACCTGAGTGGCTCTGCGGTGCGAGAGCTGGTCGACAAGCTGGAGATCAAGCCGGAAGCGGATTTGATCGTGATTCAGGACGAACTGGATTTTCCGCTGGGCACGCTACGGATTCAGCGCGGGCGAAGTTCGGCGGGACATAACGGCATTGAGTCGATCATTGATTCGCTGGGAACGAAAGATTTCCTGCGCATCAGGATCGGCGTAGCGCCGGAACACAAGCCGCGCGATGGGAAAGAGTATTTGCTCGCACCGATGCGCAAGCCGCAGTTGAAGGCGCTCGAACCTGTGCTGGTGGATGCGGCTGAGGCGGCGAAAGTAATCGTGCAGGAAGGCCCGGCAGTAGCGATGCAGCGATTTAATCGCAAACCGGAGCCGCCGGAAGGCAGTGATCAGTGATCAGTGGTCAGATGGATTAACTACCGGCCATTGAACGAGAACTGACAACTGACCACTAGCCACTAACAACTGATTTTTGGAGAATGCAATGAATCGTACTTATGAACTGATGTTTATTGTCCGGCCCGACATGACTGAAGAGGACCAGGACAAACTGGTTTCGACGCTTGAAACCGCCGTGACTTCTTCAGGCGGGCAGGTCAAGAGCTTCGAGAAGATGGGCAAACGCCGCCTGGCTTACACCGTTCGAAAGTTTCACGACGGACTTTATATGCTGCTGACTTTCGAAGGCAGCGGCGGCCTGGTGCACGAACTGGAACGGCGTCTGCGCGTGAATGAGCCGGTGATCAAGTTCCTCAGCGTGCGCATTGACGAAGAGCAGAAGCGGCTGGACAAGATCAAGGCGATCCGCGATGCCAAGCGCAAAGCGCCGCCGGCACCGGCGACTCCGGAGCCTGCAAGCGAAGCCCCGGCAGTGACGGCGTAAGAACCGTCGTTCGGCCTTCGGTCGTCGGTTCTCGGCTGAATGTGAGTTCGCCGACGACCGAGAGCCGAGAGCCGACGACGAAGGTGTTTATAGACGAACAACGCACGACGGATTCTTAAGGAGCATCATGGCTGACGAAAATAGACCAACGAGTTCAGGTGGCGACGGACCCAGCAGCGGTGGCGGCGGCGAACGCCGTCCGCAACGTTCTGGCCCGGGTGGAGGCCGCGAGGGCGGCCCCGGCGGGCGCAAGTATTTCCGCCGCAAGAAGGTGTGCAAGTTCTGCACCGAAAAGATTGAAGCCATCAATTATAAAGACGTGCGTCTCCTGGCGCAGTTTGTCGCCGAAAGCGGCAAGATCGTGCCGCGGCGGTTGACCGGCGTGTGCACACCGCATCAGCGACGTCTGAGTTTGGCCATCAAACAGGCGCGCAATATTGCCTTGCTACCGTTTGCGGGAAGAGCAGCGTAAAAGCAAGTTGTCAGTGGCCAGTTGCCAGCGGGGTCAGCTGAACCGGTGTGGTTTTGCTGACAACTGACAACTAGCCACTGACCACTGAGGAGAAATCATGGAAGTCATACTGAAAGAAGATGTAACCAAGCTGGGCTCGCGCGGCGATGTGGTCAAAGTCGCGGAAGGCTATGGCCGCAATTTTCTGCTGCCGCACAAACTGGCCATTGAAGCCACGTCCGGCAATAAGAAAGTCGTTGAGCAGATGCGCGCGGCTGCGCTGCGCCGCTCGGCCAAGGAGAAGGCCCAGGCCGAAGAGCTGTCGAAGCAATTCGACGGACTGTCGGTTTCGTTCCAGCGCCGCTCCGGCGAGAACGACCAGCTTTTTGGATCGGTAACGTCGAGCGACATTGCCGAGGCCCTCGAAAAGAAAGGCTTCAGCCTCGATCGCCGCAAGATACAAATTCACGAACCGCTCAAGACCGTGGGCGAATTCACCATTCCGGTCAAGCTGCACAAAGACGTGACCGCGCACCTGAAGGTCGTCATCGAGAAGGAAGCGGTCGCGGAGTAGTTTCTAGTGGCTAGTAGCTAGTTGCTGGTTTGATCTGCTCCAGCGTCTTGAGCTTTGGCTGCTCACCAGCCACTAACAACTAGCCACTCGCTTTCCCTGACACAAACCTGTTTCCCGCCACGATATACCTCAGCGGCATGTCTGCCGCTTTCGTAATCCCAATTCTCTTGGTGATCAAAACCTGCGGAGGCGGCGAGCGGTCATCCGCAATGTAGAGATCGGATCGGGAACTCGTAAGGTCTTTGCCGTTATCTCGCTCGCGTGTGATTCCGAACGCCGCGGCCATTCTTCCCGGGCCTCTGGTGAGACGGCGTAAATCGGGGTCTGCTTCAATTCCGCGCAGCTTGAACATCTCTTCCATTCCGCTCATCGGTTCTAGAGCGCGAAACAGAATCCCTCCCGGAGTTCCATCCGGCAGACAGGAAACATTCAGGCAATAGTGATTGCCGTAAATGAAATACACGTAGGCGTACCCCGGCGGCCCAAAGATGATTGCGTTACGCGCCGTTCTGCCGGAAAAGGCGTGGGCTGCAGGATCGTCCGCGCCCAGGTAGGCCTCGACTTCGACGATGCGACCGGTGAGCAGCTTGCGCCCCTGCTTCCGTACGAGAATTTTACCCAGCAGATCAGGCCCGACCAAGCGCGGGTCGCGGTCGTAGAAAGAGCGGGAGAGAGCAGGCAACCTCATCGGATCGTGTGGCGAGGACATTCCTGTCCGCGAATCGCGAGCAAGCAAATCCGGGACGAAAGATGGGGTTTTACTCGCATCCTTCTGCGTACTGGATGGCAGCGGATGTGCCAGCGTAGAAGGTAGTGATTTTTCCCTGCTCTGTCTCGAATCGAATCCCATACCGCCGATCGTTGGATAAGACGGTGAGATAATGTCCGCCCTCGTCGCCTGCGTATTTCGACGGCTCAATCTTGAGCCTCGGGCCATAAACTTTTTTGGCATGCTCCTCTGTGTCCCCGACTTGAACACCCTCAGCCGTCAATATTCCGGGTTGATCAACGTCCACTCGAACCACCTTTCCATCCTCAATCATGACCGCAGGATAGACCCGAGGGTGGACGAAGAAGCAGCCCTGGTCTTCTTTATGCTCAGGCATCGAAAATTTTTGATGAAGCGCGTCACTCAATTGGGCCAAGGTCATCCCCATCTTGATAGGCCCAACACCATCTGGACGTATGACAGGAGCCTCAGCTGCAGAGACGGAAGCGACGCAACACGTCGCAACAATCAGCGTTCTGAAGCCTCCACGCATTCAGCCTACGCCGCGTTCTTCTGTGCTTCCTTGATCCAGTTCAGGACTTCCTCCGCATGGCCCTCGGGCTTCACTTTATAAAAAATGTGCTTGATCTTGCCATCGGGGCCGATGATGAATGTCGTCCGCGCCACGCCCATCACCTTCTTGCCGTACATGTTCTTTTCCTGAATGACGCCGTAGGCGTTACAGATTTTCTTGTCGGCGTCGGCGACCAGCGTGAATGGCAGGTCGAATTTGTCGAGGAATTTCTTCTGGTCTTTGGGCGTGTCGGGCGAGACGCCCAGCACCACAGCCCCGACTGCCTCCACTCGTTTGAATGAATCGCGGAAGCTGCAGGCTTCAATCGTGCATCCTGGCGTATCTGCGCGAGGGTAGAAGTAAAGCACCACCCATTTGCCTTTGTAATCTTTGAGCGCGAGTTTATTGCCGTCCTGGTCAAGCGAAGTAAAGTCCGGGGCTTTATCATTAACTTCCATGGGCATTTCTCCTGATCGTTTTCGTTTATACAACAAGAGTGGGGCTGAACGCCAAGGGCGGGAGGCCGCCACCGAGTGCCGTCCCTGCGGGACTCGCTCAGCCTCGTCGCCCACCCGGCACTTACGTGCCGGGCTATCTAGATTCCGCTCCTTCGGAGCTGGGCGTGAAAAGGGAGCATCGCTCGGAAAATGGCAAGGGACTGTTTTCGCCGCCATCGTGCTCGCTTGTGCGGCGGGAATCTCGGTCGCCCAAATCGCCAAGAAGCGTGCCATGAGCAAAGGGCCGCGCGCGGTCGCTTTGGTTCAACTGGCTGAGAACGGTCGCGCCCACCTGATTCCCGTGACCATCATGATTAATGGCAATTTCTACGATGCCAGCGCCTATAAGGCCGACCCTGTTCCCATGGCGTTGCAACCGGGGATTGTTTATGAAGCGGTGAAGGCGGGGGTTTCGCAAGGACTGTTCACCGTGGGCGGGGCGGCGCAGACAAACGGCAATTGGTTTGCCGACGGAAAATGGGTAACCGCCGAGCAGATTGCCGCCGACAAAGAGAAATCTGACGCCGCCAAGAAAGCGCAAAGTGAACCCAAGCCCGACGAAGAGATCGGCGGTCCTCCGAAGCTCAAGCGCGCGCCGGGGTCTGGATCACCAACAAATTCTCCTCCGACGCCAGCACCCTCTTCTCCCGTTCCGGCGAAGGCGGATTCCCCTCCGCCCGCGTCTGAATCGAAGCCAAAGGCGTCTTCGCCAGAGGCCTCGACGCCGCTTGGGGTGGCGGACGATCCCAACCGCCCGGTGCTGCGGCGCCAGCCCATTTCTGCGACTCCGCACGAGCAGACTAAAGCCAGCCCTGAAACCGAGCCGCTGAAAGGCCCGGTGCAATTCATCGCTGCGGTTTCAGACGCCGACGGGCCGGAGCCGCGTCCTTATGCTTTCAAGCTGAAGCCCGAAGAAGAGCAGAATTTTCTGAAAAAGATGCTGGCGATGGCTGGCGACGAAGTGCGGACGCGCAGCGAAAGAACGTCTGCGACGAACGCAGGTGAAGGGACCGACGAGGCAGGCAAGCAGACTCGCGCCAGGCGTAGCGCGAAATCAAAGTCGACTGCCAAGAAGCTCGCCCCGCAACCCGAGTTTCACCAGGTGGAAATGAAGGCGTTCGACCTTTCGAACAGCAATGAGGCTGTGCTGGTGCTGACGGCGAGCGCGAACCTGCCGGGGAGCGACACCCAATATCTGATTGCTTTGGTTGCGCGGGAGGATATCTACGGTGATCTCCATAAAGTTTTTGCGCATGTGACCGACAACAAGCACTTGGATGTCCTGCCCAGGTACGATTTCATCGACGCCGTTGACGCCGATGGCGACGGCCGCGGCGAACTGTTGTTCCGTGAAACTTGGGATTCAGGCACAGCGTTCGCCGTCTATCGCGTCATCGGCGACCGCCTCTGGCCGTTGTTCGAGGGAAGACCGGGAAGCTAACCCAGTTTCACCACGGAGACACGGAGACACGGAGAAGCCCACCTTTTTATGCTGATTCAGGAACAATTGACGGAGCAGATCATCGGGGCAGCAATCGAAGTGCATCGTGAGCTCGGGCCCGGGCTGCTTGAGTCTGCTTATGAAGAGTGCATTTGCCATGAGCTGCATCTTCGGGCCTGAGTGACCGTTGTTCGAAGGCAAGCCGGGCAGTTAAAAATCTTTTCACCACGGAGACACGGAGGCACGGAGAAAACAAAGTCATCAATGCTGATTCAGGAACAATTGACGGAGCAGATCATCGGGGCAGCAATCGAAGTGCATCGTGACCTTGGGCCCGGGCTGCTTGAGTCTGCTTATGAAGAGTGTATTTGCCATGAGCTGCATCTTCGTGGACTGAGTTTTCAGAGGCAGGCAAATCTTCCAATATCGTACAAAGGGTTGAACCTGGATTGTGGGTACCGCCTCGATATTGTAGTTGAGGATTCCGTTCTCATCGAGCTCAAGTCCATTGAGCAGATTCTTCCGATTCACCAAGCACAGTTGCTGACATACTTACATTTGAGCGGCCAGAAAGTGGGACTGTTGATTAACTTCAATGTCTCTGTCCTTAAGAATGGAATTGTCCGCAGAGTTTTATGAATTGCATTCTCCGTGTCTCCGTGTCTCCGTGTCTCCGTGGTGAAATGGTTTTGAAATGAAAGCAATCACAACAACTTTGCAGGGCGACATCGACTCTCTTCGCGAAAAGATTCGCCATCACGAGTACCGCTACTACGTACTCGATGATCCCGAGATCAGCGACGCGGAGTTCGACCGCCTGATGAACGAACTGAAGAAGCTCGAAGCCGAACATCCCGAGCTGATTACGCCCGACTCTCCTACGCAACGTGTCGGCGGCAAGCCGCGCGAGGGCTTCGTCAAGGTCCCGCACTCCATTTCCATGCTCTCGCTCGACAACGCTTACAGCGAGGACGAGTTACGCGCCTGGGAGCGGCGCGTCCACGAACTCAGCGGACGCAATGATGTTGAATATGTTTGCGAGCTCAAGCTGGATGGGATGTCTCTGGCCCTCCGTTATGAAGGCGGAAAGTTGGTACGTGGCATCACGCGCGGCGATGGCTCGACCGGCGAAGATGTGACCTCGAATGTGCGCACCGTGCGGTCCGTCCCGCTTTCGATTGCTCTCGATAAGTTAAAGAAAGCCGTCATACCCGCGGATTTCGAAGTTCGCGGCGAGATGCTGATGCCGATCGCGTCGTTCAAGAAGATGAACGAAGAGCGCGAGAAGCACGGGCTGTCGGTTTTCGCCAATCCTCGGAATGCGACGGCCGGAACGGTAAGGCAATTGGAACCCAGCATCACGGCGCAGCGCCGGCTGGATTTTTTTGCGTATATCTTGATCGCAAACTCGGCGGGCGGAGGAGCCCGCCCCACATCCTCCCAGTGGGACACGCTCAACGCTCTCGACTCTGCCGGGTTCAAAGTCAATCCGCGCCGTGCTCTCGCCGCCAACTTCGATGAAGTCTGGAAGTTTATCGGTGGGTGGGAAGAGAAGCGCGAGTCGCTGCCGTATGAAATCGACGGCGTCGTGATCAAGGTCAACAGCACCGCGATGCAGCGCCAGCTTGGTTTCACCGGCAAGGCTCCGCGCTGGGCAATTGCTTATAAGTACGCGGCGCGCGGCGGCACCACTCAAATCGAAGACATTCTGGTCCAGGTAGGCCGCACAGGCAAGCTGACACCGGTCGCGGCATTGAAACCTGTGCCTATCGGCGGCACCACCGTAAGCCGCGCCACGCTCCACAATATGGACGAGATCGAACGCCTGGGGGTGAAGATTGGCGATTGGGTCGAAGTCGAGCGTGGTGGCGATGTCATCCCCAAAGTCACCAAGGTGATTGATGACAACGACCACCCGCGCGGGCGCAAGCTATTCCACATGCCCGAGAAGTGTCCGGTGTGCGGCGGTCATGTGGTTCGCGCCGAGGGTGAAGCCGACCATCGCTGCGTCAATCAGAAATGTCCGGCCAAGCTGCGCGAAAGCATTCGGCACTTCGCCTCGCGGGGGGTTATGAACATCGATGGCATGGGCGAGGCACTGGTCAATCAGCTTACTGATCGCGGCATGGTTAAGGATGTAGCTGATATTTACAAGCTGACGAAAGACGATCTGCTCAAGCTGGAACGCATGGGAGGGAAATCGGCCGAGAACGTTCTGCGTGAGATCGATAACTCGAAAAAGCTGCCTCTGGAGCGCGTGATCTACGGCCTGGGGATTCGCTTCGTCGGCGAGCGCACCGCGCAATTTCTGGCAGAACATTTCGGCGAGATGAGCGCGATCGAAAAAGCCGGCGAAGAAGAATTGCAGCAGGTGGAAGAGGTTGGCCCTCGCATCGCAAAAAGTATTGTCGAGTTTTTCGCTGAACCGAAGAATCGTGAATTGGTCGAAGAGCTCCGCGCTGCCGGCCTGACCATGCGCGGCAAAAAGAAAGAGCGTGGCACGAAACTGGCCGGCAAGACGTTCGTGCTGACCGGCACGCTCCCAACCTACTCGCGCGACGAAGCCAAGAAGATGATCGAAGACGCCGGCGGCAAAGTCACGGGTTCAGTCAGCAAGAAAACGGACTACGTGGTAGCGGGCGCTGATGCGGGGTCGAAGCTGGATAAGGCAAAGGATCTCGGGCTCGCAGTCATAGATGAGAAGGAAATGGAGGAACTTGCCCGCTGAAACTCCCTGCTTCTTACTTCTCGAAGCTTTGCAGTCCTCGGTGGCCCCTTAGAAAGTACGGATTTATTACCATGAATATCCCGTTGTAGTCGCGGGATATTCATGGTAAGTTTATTGGCGTGATCCAGCGCTTGATTGATCTCGCCATGGTGCGCCAAGCCCTCCGGCGCAGCCCGGTGACGGTTCTTCTCGGTCCCCGGCAATGTGGCAAAACCACGCTGGCCCGGCAGCTCGTGCCCACCGACTCGCTGAACTATTTCGATCTGGAAGATCCGCAGAGCCTGGCCCGGCTGAACGAACCGGATACCGCGCTGCGCCCGCTGAAGAAACTGATCGTCATTGATGAAGTCCAGCGCCGCCCCGATCTTTTTCCCTTGTTGCGCGTCTTGGCTGACCGGCGGCCGGTTCTCGCGCGCTTTCTGCTTTTGGGCAGCGCCTCGCCCGAACTTCTCAAGCAGTCTTCTGAAACGCTGGCTGGCCGGCTTGAAATGGTGCCGCTAGAAGGCTTTCGTTTGGCCGACCTGGGAGCCGCCGCCCAGGGCCGGCATTGGCTGCACGGTGGTTTTCCGCGAGCCTACACGCCACGCCGCGAAGCCGACTCCGTTTCCTGGCGCAGGCAGTTTCTGCAAACATTTGTGGAACGCGACCTTCCCCAGATGGGCATCCGCATTCCGGCCATGGCCGTTCTTCGCTTCTGGAACATGTTGGCGCACTACCACGCACAAACCTGGAATGCAGCCGAGTTGGCCCGCGCCCTGGCGGTCAACGAATCCACCGTGCGTCATTATCTCGACCTGCTGACCGGAGTGTTCATGGTCCGGCAACTGCCTCCGTGGCACGAAAATCTCGGCAAGCGGCAGGTGAAGGCGCCCAAAGTCTATGTGCGCGATAGTGGGTTGTTACACAGCTTGCTCGGCATCGCGGACCGGCGCGACCTCGAAAATCATCCCAAGGTGGGCGCTTCGTGGGAAGGCTACGCGGTGGAAGAAGTGATCAAAGCCCTCCAGCCGGATGAAACTTACTGCTGGGCGACTTACAACCGCGCCGAGCTGGATTTGCTGCTGTTCCAGAAAGCCCGGCGCATTGGGGTCGAATGCAAGCGCGCCGACGCGCCCGTACTAACTCCATCCATGCGGATCGCAATGGCGGACCTCAAGCTGGACCAGCTTTATGTTGTCTATCCCGGAGAGAGAGCATATACGCTGGCAAAGAAAGTTGAGGTTGTGCCGCTGGCGAGGTTTGTCGGGGCGGAATAATTCCATGATAAAGGATGGAGCAGATCCTCAGACCCTAAGCATTTGCATTACGCTGATTGCACTACTCATTGTGAAACACCCTCCCATCAAACGCCCGAATTAGTGCCTCTCTCCCCACGTACTCAGCCCGCCTTGGAAAGCTGAGAATCTTGCAACGGTAGAAATGGAAGTCCATTATGGGGATTTGGCCAAAGTCGAAGTAGTCGAGAAATGCCATCGTGATGTCATTCGGACCAACAACCATATCCTTTTCTTGATCCCAATACCCATTACCATCATCACTAGGCCTATTAATGAGAATTACGGTTCTTTCTCTTGGAACCACTCTCAAAGAAGGAGCCGGTATATCTTCACCCTCAGCCTCTTCCTCGTAAAAGAGCTCATCAGCGACAAGGGAATCAAATAGCAATCGTCGTATCTGTTCAAACGTTCCAGCGGTTTCGAGAACATTCGCGATATGCGTTCATTATTGCGTGATATCTCTCATCGTCATGGTGAAGTCTCGCGAATGCGCGTCGATCTAATGGCTGTGCTCTTCCTGCACCGGAATGACGCAGCCGTGGGCGACTTCGCAGATGGCGTGTTCGAACTGAATGGTCGTGTGGCTGATGCTGAAGTCGTGATGCAGGCGTTCCTTAACATCTTTCAGAATCCGCTCGCTCACAGAAGGTGGAATATCAGCGATCGAGATGTGGCAGGAAAGCGCGCTGGTCTCTGATCCGATGCTCCACACGTGCAAGTCGTGAACGTCGTTGACGCCGTCAATCTGGCGAATCATGGCCTCAACCCGGTCAAGCTTCATGCCACGCGGCGTACCTTCCAGCAAAATATTCAGCGTCTCGCGCATGATGCCGAAGCTCGACCACAAAATCAACGCGCCGATGCCAAACGAAAGCGCCGGGTCAATCCAGGACTGTCCGGTGGCTAGAATCGCCCAACCGCCGCCGATAACTGCCGCAGTTGAAATGGTGTCGCCGATCTCGTGCAGCAGCGCGCTTCGAACATTCACGTCGCGGTTGGTGCGCAGCAGCATCAAAGCGATCGCGCCATTCATCACGACGCCGGCCGCGGCCACCCACATCATGGTGCCGGCGTGCACCGGCAGCGGCTGCTGAATGCGCTTCACGCCCTCATAAAAGATCAGAAACGAAATGATGACGAGCGTGGCTGCGTTTACCAGTGCAGCCAGCACTCCGGCGCGATGATATCCATAGGTGTGTGTCGCGCTCGGTGGCCGCGACTGCAAATACAGCGCAACCAGCGACAGCAGCAGTGCGACAAAGTCGGTGAGATTGTGTCCAGCCTCGGACAACAGCGCCAGCGAATGTGCGCGGATTCCTGCAATTACCAGCAGCACGATATAAGCGGCAGTAACTCCCAGCGATACCCGCAGTACGCGCGAAGTCCGCTCGTTTCCGCCATGGGCATGGACATGCACGTTATTAGTCTAAGGAGTAGGCGGCGGCGATTCAAGATGCACTCAGCACCTTCAGCAAAGAGCACTCAGCACTTAGCACTCGGCACTCAAAAAAAACAAAATTTCTCATTCAGCCGCCAAAGCACTCGAGAATTGTTTTCCCGCCATGGTTCTGCACAGTGGTGCTCACTTAACAGTGCTGCTCAGCTAATGGATGGCTGAATGCTGAGTGCTAAGTGCCGAATGCCGAATGCCGAGTGCTGAGTGCTGAGTCTTACTGCCTCAATCCCATCCACTTCTCTGAAACCACAATCGAGTTCCCCGGATTCTGCGGATCGTAGCGGACCGAGGTCGGCAATCCCAGACGGCAGGAGTGCAGGTTGATCCATTGACGTAAGTGAGTGACATCTTGCGAAGCTTCGTAGGAAACGCCGCCAACGTCATATTGAAAGATCAACATCGTCGCCGCGGGATGGCCGTTGGGCACGACTTCCTGAACGTCGATTACGGTACCGTCGGTGATGCGTCCGACCTGAATCAGCCAGTCGCGGCGCTCCCGTTCAATCTCAGCTAAGGTCTTTTTCTTGCGGCCGAAGACCATGTAGGCGGCGAAAACCACGGCCGCGGCAACGGCCAGCAGAGTGTAAAAGCCAAATACAGACATATTCTTGGTTGAAGCCCCAGGATGAAGCGATGTTCAGAAGAGAGAATACGGCGAGAAGTTCGATCAGGGAAGATACTGTTCAGTTACGAAGGTGTGAAAAGCGGTCATTGGCCGTCGGTCGTTAGGCTGGCGAAAAACCTGGATGGGAAGCCGGGCTATCGATCCCCTCGATTTTGCCAACGACCAACGACCGACGACCAACGACCAGATTTCCTATTGCAACGACTTCGGGTCCGACAGGTTCTTGGGCGACGCCTTCGCTAGCTCTGCATCCAGGACGCTGGCAGCCGCCGGACGTCCAACTTTGCCCTCGCGAAGAATTTCTTTCACCGTCACTTTCTTCCCATAGAGCTTCTCGTTGGCGCCGTTGTCTGGGCGAAGGGTTGAACCCTCCAGGGAAATGCCCGCAAACAAACCGCGCGAACGCGAATAGGAGAGAATTTCGGCGCGCATTACGACGTCAGTCGCAGCAGTGGCGGTGCGGCCTTTGGGGCCGGCGGCAGCTGCGGCATCGGCGCCGAGCTTGACCTTGCTACCCATCAGCGATTCCGCGCCGCGCGGGTTCATGACCAGGAGAACGAAGTCCGTCGCCTGGCCTCCCAGTTGGAAGCCAATGTTTGCACCTTCAAGCGCGTACATGGCGGGGGCGCCCCACGCTCCGGTAAAGTGTTCGCCGCCTCGGCAAACCATTACTCCGCGGCCGAAGCTGCCACCTATTCCGATGGCGGCCTTCAAAACCGACGGAAGAACGATCACGCATTCAGCACGATCGAGAATGTCCTTAGGGATATCGTCCGGAATGTCGAGGATTTCTTTGAGAACGACGCCTGCGTCTTTCACGCGATTTACTTCTTTTTCATTGCCGGCGGCAAAAGCCGGAACGGCGCAACTAAGGGCTAGCAGGACAGACAGCAGTCTCTTCATTTTTCTTCTCCTGTAGGGGTTGTATGTGTGCCGCATCATTTTACTTCTTTCAACTCCGGTGAGGAACTCTGAGTTAAATGCTGAAATATGGGCCGGGGCCCCCGCAAAGAGTGACCCTTCGGGTGCTACTTTTGTAACTTGGCTAACCCTTTAAAAGTCGCCTACAGTCAGGCTTGTAGAGAGTCTTGGGCATTGGTTGTACGGGACAGTTATCAAAGTCTTCGGCAGGCCACGTGCATCTAATCACTTGAGGCAGCCTCTGGCCGTGGCTATTTGTGCAATTTTTGGATGGTCCTGGAATGAAGTACATAGGTCTGATTTTTTGTCTCCTGATTGGCCTGGGGCTCGCTACTCAGTCCGCCTCTGGTCAAACCAAGTCCTATGTCGCCCCCGGGGCAACCCTGGCGTCCCCAGCTATTAATGCTGATGTCGAGAGCACAGACCCGGCGTCGGTCATCACCATACAAAAGCGAGTGGATGAAGTTAACGTTCTTTTCATCGCCATGAATAAACATGGCAAGTTTGTGCGCGACCTGCAGGCGCGGGATTTCAACGTTCTCGACGATAACAAGCCGCCGCAGCAGATCGTCAATTTTTCCCAGCAAACTGACCTCCCTCTTGAACTGGGACTGCTCATCGATACCAGTGGATCCGTCCACAGCCGATTCCAGTTCGAGCAGGAAGCCGCGGTCGGTTTTCTGCAACACACCATCCGTGCCCATTATGACCACGCATTTGTTGAGGGATTTAATACGCATGCGCGCGTGGCCCAGGATTCCACCGACAACGTGACCCTGCTCGCAACCGGAATTCAGCATCTCGAAAACGGCGGCGGAACGGCTTTATACGACGCTATTTATAACGCCTGCAAAGACCGCCTCATGAAGAGTGACTCTGACCGCCCCAAACGGCGGGCGATCATCGTCGTAAGCGACGGTGAGGACAACCAGAGCGACCATACCCGGGCTCAGGCAATCGAAATGGCACAACGCGCCCAGGCCATCATATATACGATTTCTACTGATGACAGCGGCTTGATTCTCCGCGGGGATAAAATTCTGCAGCAGTTGGCTGAGGCCACCGGCGGTCGCGCCTTCTTTCCCTTCAAAATGAAAGATATCAAGAGTTCGTTTTCCGCCATTGAAGACGAATTGCGAAGCCAGTACGTCATTTCTTATCACCCCGCCAACTTCGACGCCGATGGCCGGTTCCGTTCCATTGAAATTACCGCTTTGAAGAAAGACCTTCAGGTGCGCGCCCGCAAGGGTTATTTCGCGCCGCGCCAGTAAACAGCGGCTATTCTCGTCGGTGCTAGAATCTCTTCTGAGGCAATTTCTTATCAAGTGCTGCAAGTGCCCTTGCCTTTTGCGTTCCTGTTAAGGTGAAGTGCGTCGCTTGGGGAATGGGTCGTTATATGACGCGGTTTGTAGTTAAATTATTGATGCTTGGGTGCTTCGCCTTGCCGGCAATCGCCCAGCAGCCCACCAAGAAGGCGCCTCACAAGGGGACCAAGCCGCCGGTCCTCGATCGCGGTGCAGTGCCAGCAACTCCCCAGCCGCAACGCGACCCTCCGCCAACTCCCGAGCATGGGCCGTCCTCCCCTCCTGAAGTCACTTTTAAGGGCGGGCAATTAATGATTACTGCCCGCAACTCCACGCTGGGGGATGTCTTGAATGCAGTAAAGCAGAAGACGGGCGCGGCCGTTGATATGCCGGCTGCTTCCAACGAGCGCGTGGTGGGGCAGTTTGGGCCCGGGGCGCCGAGAGATGTGATGGTGCAACTGCTCAACGGATCGCACTACGACTACGTTCTGATGGGGTCCCCGTCCGATCCTGGAGCGCTTAACAAAGTTGTGCTCATGGCGCGCGCCAACGGGCCGGAGCCGGCGCCAACCCAGCAGGGCCAGCCTGTGGAAGCGGGTTCTCAGCCTGGATTGCAGACAGTTCCGCAAGTTCAGACCGACCAACCGGAAGACAATGCTGGAGAAATGCCGCCCGAAATGCAGCAGCCGGAAGAAGAACAGCCCGAGCAACCCGACCAGGCTGAACCGCCCGAACAGCCCGACCAACCACCCCCGGGACAGAACGGGCCTGTCGTTAAAACTCCTGAGCAGCTATTGCGAGAGCTTCAGCAGCAGCAACAACAGCAGCAGCAGAATGGGCAGACGCCTCCGCAAGAACGGCAGTAGCAAATACCGCGAAGAGGTAGTTGTGAGGCAGCAGTCGGTCAGTCGCCGCTGGCGTGGCCTTGGCTATGCACCAGAACGAGCGCCGGACGCGGCTTTTGCGTGCGGTGGGCGAAGGCGTGCAACAGGGCGAGAACGCTGGTGTAGGCGAGCGAGATTCCCAAAGCTACAGATCCCGCAACGGTGAAGGTAACTACAAAGGCGACCAACAGACTCCCCAAGTTCGGCCCACTTTCCCGCCCGGTCGTGTCTCTTGCAATCAGCGGCTGGCAACCGACGGATTTCTTTCCGGGTAACCTATCTGTCGCATACCGCGCTGGGCGAAAGAAAGGTTTGTACGTCCGGTGCGCTCTACTCTACCCGCGTTGACGCTTGCCGCTGTTTACAAATAAGATACGTGAGTAAAGCCGCGCACACCTACTCTGAAACATTTCTGTGGCCCCGTCCACATTACCAAGGTGCAGTGCTCGCTCGACCAATGGCCATCCGGGAAATCACAGTACGGGGCGCACGTCAGCATAACCTCAAGAATGTTGATGTTGTGATCCCGCGCAATACTCTGACCGTTATCACCGGATTGAGCGGTTCGGGGAAATCTTCACTTGCCTTCGATACGATCTATGCCGAAGGCCAACGCAGGTACGTGGAGACTCTGTCGGCCTATGCCAGGCAGTTTCTTGATCAGATGGAACGTCCGGATGTGGACTCGATCGACGGCCTGAGCCCGTCTATTTCAATCGAACAAAAGACCACCAGCCGCAGCCCGCGTTCGACTGTGGGCACGATCACTGAAATCTATGATTATTTGCGGCTTTTGTATGCTTCCATCGGCGTGCCACATTGCCCGAAATGCGGGCGTGCGATCTCCCGCCAGACCGCGTCACAAATCGTGCAACGCGTGATGGCCCTCAAGCCGGAAGACCGTGTGATGGTGTTGGCCCCGATTGTCCGTGGGCGCAAAGGCGAGTTCAAACAGGAGATTGAGAAGCTTGCCCAGCACGGCTTCACCCGCGCGCGCATCGACGGAGAGATCGTGAGTCTGGAAGATGAGATCGCACTCGATAAGCGCAAGAACCACACCATTGAAGTGGTGGTTGATCGATTGCTGGTGAAGCCCGGGATCGAGCAGCGTCTTGAAATGTCTGTTGGCCTGGCGATGAAGCTGGCGGGTGGCTTGGTGCAGGTGGCGATCGTTGGTGGGGACGAGCAGCTTTATTCCGAGCGCCTGGCGTGCCCGGATTGCGGTATTGACGTGCCAAAACTCGAACCCCGGTCGTTCTCATTCAATAGCACCTACGGCGCCTGCCTGGAGTGCCACGGCCTGGGAAGTACCTATGATTTCGATCCGGCGAAGGTGATCAATGACTGGTCGAAGCCGCTGCTCGAAGGGGCGCTTGGGCCGGGATCAGCTTCGCAGAATCTGATCAACCAAATAAAGATCGTTGGCGCAGCATATGGCATTGATCTCAAGACGCCATTCGAAAAGCTGCCGGAGAAAATTCAGAATTTGTTTTTTTACGGCGAACCGGAAAAGCGCGGCAAAACAGGCTTTCTCGGTATTTTCGGCTATCTCAAAAGCGCACTGGATGAATCAAGCTCTGAAGGTTACAGCGACTGGCTGATGGAGCACATGTCGGCCAGCAACTGTCCGGTGTGCCACGGCAAGCGGCTGCGTCCGGAAAGTCTGGCGGTGCTGGTGGAAGGCATGTCCATCGCGGACTTCACTGCCATGCCGGTTTCGCGCGCCCTGGAAAAAGCAAAGGCGATCAAACTCAGCGGCCGCGACGAACAGATCGCCGGTCGAATCATGCACGAGATTGTCGAGCGGCTGCAATTTTTGAACGCCGTTGGTCTGGGCTACATCTCGCTCGACCGCTCGGCCGCGACCCTTTCCGGCGGCGAAGGCCAGCGCATCCGGCTGGCGACGCAGATTGGTTCGAAGCTGCGGGGCGTGCTCTATGTGCTGGACGAACCGTCCATCGGCCTGCATCATCGGGACAACGGCCGACTGTTGAATGCGCTCGAAGAGTTGCGCGATCTGGGCAACACCGTACTGGTGGTCGAACATGACGAGGAGACAATCCGGCGCGCCGATTACGTAGTTGACCTGGGGCCCGGGGCTGGCCGTCACGGCGGGGACGTCGTGGCGCATGGGACCCCGGAGCAGATCATGAAGTCTCCGGAATCGCTCACGGGCGCGTATATGGCGGGCAAGACGCAAATTGAAATGCGCGCTGAGCGGCGCCGCGTCAATGGCAATGCCATCACCGTGCTCGGAGCCCGGGAAAATAATCTCAAGAACGTGGACGCAACCTTCCCGCTCGGGCTGATCAACGTGGTCACCGGAGTTTCGGGCTCAGGCAAATCTACGCTGGTGAATGACATTCTCTATCGCGCTTTGGCCAAAGCTCTCTACCGTTCGCGCGAGCATGCCGGAGAGCACAAGGCGATCAGCGGCGCGGAGAACATCGACAAGGTCATTCGCATCGATCAGTCGCCCATCGGACGCACCCCGCGGTCGAATCCCGCCACCTACACCCAAGTGTTCACCCACATCCGGGACCTCTACGCCATGCTGCCGGAAGCGCGTGAGCGCGGCTACAAGCCCGGACGTTTCTCCTTCAACGTCACCGGCGGACGCTGCGAAGCTTGTCAGGGCGAAGGCCAGCGCCGCATCGAAATGAATTTTCTGCCTGACGTTTACGTCGTCTGCGAGGTCTGCGGCGGGCGGCGCTATAACCAGGAAACACTGGCGGTGAAATATAAGGGTCTTTCGATCGCCGATCTTCTGGAAATGCCGGTTTCAGAGGCTCTGCCGGTGCTGGAGAACATTCCTCAAGTCAGGCAGAGGCTTCAGACGTTAGTTGACGTCGGGCTAGGGTACCTCCATCTTGGCCAGTCCGCCGTGACGTTGTCCGGCGGCGAAGCCCAGCGCATCAAGCTGGCGCGGGAGCTAAGCAAGCGCCAGACTGGACGAACACTCTACCTTCTCGATGAACCGACGACCGGCCTTCACTTCGACGATGTCCGCAAGTTGCTCGACGTGCTGCACCGGCTCACTGACCTTGGTAACACCATCATCATCATCGAGCACAATCTCGATGTGATCCGCAATGCCGACTGGATCCTCGACCTGGGCCCGGAGGGCGGAGAAGAAGGTGGACGTATCGTTGCCCAGGGTACCCCCGAACAGGTGGCGCGGAACAAGAAGTCGTACACCGGGCAGGCGCTGGCGGAGCATTTTCAATCGCAAGCTTATGTCCCAGCCGTCGGCTAAGTTTTTAGGCCATCACTTATTATATTACATGTTATAGTAAAAATGATATGAGTATAGCTACTCGAACCAATAAGAGCTTCTCATTAGAAAAGCGAGTGGTCGAAGAAATCGAACGGACCAAAGGGTCCGCTTCGACCAGTGAGCGCGTCAATGCGCTCTTGAAACGAGCTTTGGAGCTTGAACGGCTCAAGGACCTGGAAGACGAAGCTGCGACATTTTTTGCAGCGGTTTCGCAAGAGGAACGGGAGTCCAGCGAGGCATTTCAAGTTGCCGCTTTGAAATCACTCGCTCGAGAAGACTGATGCCGTGGCGGCGTGCTGCCAAACCGTCAGGCTGGTTCCCGCGTCGTGGGGAAGTTTGTCTGTTCTCACTCGATAAGGAACGTCCTGCGGTAGTCATTTCAAATGATGCACTGAATAAGTTTTCTCTCGATGTTTCTATTGTTCCAATTTCAAAAGCCGAGCACCGCCAATTTTCGCTTCGACCGAGATTGCGTGCGGGGCAAGCCGGCTTGCTTTACGATTCCTGGGCAAAATGCGATCAGGTGACAACCGTCGCGATCGCGACCACAGTGTTTCCTCCTCTCGGCTCGCTTGATCCGGAGTCGTTGAAGCGGATTGAGGATGCTATGCGCATCGCACTGGTACTTCCTTGATAGTCAGCACTTTTCGTGTAAATTCAAATCATGCCTTCAGATCCACAGTGGCCGCAACCGGCTGAAACGCTTCCGGTGGCCGGCGAAGTCATCTCCACCAGCGGGAAGTTCAACTCCAGCGGCAAAATGCGTGCGGAGAATCCGCCCTGGAGCGGCTGGGATGTGATCTACATCGTCATGGTCATGTTTGCCAGCCTTCTGATTTGCCTGATCGGAATCACGATTCTGGTAAAAAAGTTTGCCTACCCCGGCCTGCCGTTTTTTCAGGTGATGAGCTTTCCGTTGGTCGCCTTCGCGGGACAAATGGCTTCCTACCTGGTCACGCTGGGCTTCATGTTCACTACCGCCACGCACAATAGAGCCGGCACATTCGGCACGGCGGTCCGCTGGAACTGGCCGAAGGCCTGGGGTGCCTATCTCGGCTTGGGTATTGCCTTCGCTATCGGGCTGCAAGTCCTGGCGAAATTTTTACCGATGCCCAAAGAGATTCCAATGGAAGCGTTTTTCAAAACCGCGGCTCGAGCCTGGGTGCTTTCCATCGCGGCCATGACGCTGGTACCCCTTATGGAAGAGCTGTTCTTCCGTGGTTTTCTGTATCCGGTAGTCGCGCGGCGATTAGGCGTGATATTCGCAGTGTTATTCACCGCCGTGAGTTTTACCGCCATTCACGTTCCGCAACTCGCTGATCCCCACATGCCGCTTTCGAACTCATGGGGAGCGGTGCTTCTCATATTCATTATCGGGCTGGCGCTGACGGTTGTAAGGGCGGTGAAAAAATCCGTCGCCGCCGGCGTCCTGATGCACATGGCTTACAACGGTTTCACGTCTCTGGCCGCGATCGTAGTTAGCGGCGGATTCCGGCATCTCGACCGTCTTTCTCATTAACGACTCTGCTCTGCTAATCTAGAAATTCATGCTGTCTCCGCGACAGGAATTATTGCGCCTGCTGGCGAAGAAGTCGTTTCGCCTCGGCGAGTTCAAGCTGGCTTCAGGCGGCGCCAGCGACTACTACGTCGACTGTCGTGCCACGACGCTCGATGCCCGTGGTGCCCAATTGACGGGACAGGTCTTGCTCGACGAGATTCGGACGCGCTGCTGGGCGGCGCAGGCGATCGGCGGACTAACCATGGGAGCAGACCCAATCGTCGTCGCGGTTGCGGTGACCAGCGGCCTGCTGAATGGATTTCTGGTGCGCAAGGCTGAAAAGCAGCATGGTACCGGACAGCGCATCGAAGGCTTCCGCCAAAAAGGCGCGCGCGTGATTATTGTCGATGACGTTTGCACGACTGGCGGTTCGACCGTCCAGGCGATTGAAGCTGCGCGCGAATTTGGCTTCGAGGTTGTTGGTGTGATGTGTTTAGTCGAGCGCGAAGAAGCTGGCGGGCGCATAAACGTTGAGAAGGCCGCCGCCCCGGCTCCGTTTGTGACCGTGTTTACGGCGAATGATGTGAGAAGAGAACATCTAGCGGTCAGCAGTCAGCAGTCAGCAATTGGCAGTTAGCACTTGGCGGTTGGCACTTGGTGTTCGGCATTCCCCGTAGTAAGGCTGTGAATTTGGGCTAGCAAAGTGTCGGACGTGGTCGCAACACAGAGGACTAGACAGCTTGGTGTTGTTCGTGCAGCGGCCAGTCAGGACTAAATGCTTAGTGCCAAATGCTAACTGCGGGTCTTCAATGACTCAATTCTATGATTCAAACCCTTGAATGGACTGACAATGGCGTTCGCTTCCTCGATCAGACGAAGCTGCCGACTGAAGAAACCTACGTTAATTGCACTACCTACCAGGAAGTCGCGGACGTGATCCGCAACATGGTGGTTCGTGGTGCGCCGGCTATTGGTGTGGCCGCGGGGATGGGCGTCGCGCTCGGCATAAAGAATTCCAAGGCCGAAAATCTACTCGACCTGAAACACGATCTCGACCAGATCTGCGACGTGATTGGCAAAACGCGCCCGACGGCGGTGAATCTATTTTGGGCGATCCGCCGCATTCAGCAGAAGTTCGAAACGCTTCGCGAGCACCCCGTCCCGCAGATCAAGCTAGCGATCGTTGAAGAAGCCGTACGCATGCATGCGGAGGACATCGCCATCAATCAGGCCATGGGCAAGCACGGCGCGGCTCTAATGCCGGCGACCGGCGGAGTGCTTACGCACTGCAACGCCGGCGCGCTGGCGACTGCCGGATACGGCACGGCGCTGGGCGTGATTCGCGCCGCGGTTGAGCAAGGCAAAAAAATACACGTCTATGCCGACGAGACCCGGCCCTTTCTCCAAGGTTCGCGCCTGACCGCATGGGAATTGGTAAAAGACGGCATCCCTACCACCGTAATTTCCGACAACATGGCGGGCGCGATTATGCGGCAGGGAAAGATTGGCGCGGTCATCGTCGGCGCCGACCGCATCGCCGCCAACGGCGATGTGGCCAACAAAATCGGCACTTATACCGTCGCGGTGTTGGCAAAGGAACACGGCATCCCGTTTTATGTCGCCGCACCGATTTCGACCGTCGATCTTGAAACTTCCGACGGCAGCAAAATTCCCATCGAGCAGCGCAATCCCGCAGAAGTCACGACAATTGCTGGGAAATTGATGACACCGGAAGGCGTGAAGATCGAAAATCCTGCCTTCGATGTAACCCCAGCAAAATACGTGACCGCGATCGTCACCGAGCGAGGAATCGCCAAAGCGCCGTATGAGGAGTCACTGGCAGGGTTGGTTCGGGGCAAACAATAGGGATGTTGCTCCTCTTGCCGAAATGATCCCAAATATAAATGCCTGAAAAATATGTACTTACGGGATGACATCTAATTGATCGCTGATTTACCGGCCGGGCATTGCGCCTGGCTGGCTCCTGAAGCAGAATTCCGCAGCAGGAGAATCAAAATGGCTACCCAAAGCTTGCGCTCGGGAACCGGCTTCAGAAACCCGACTCGAATCCAGGAAAGCGTATTCGCTGCGATCGAGAAACGACTGCTCATCTGGCTGGCGGAACGCGTTCCCGTCCGGATCAATTCTGACCACCTTACCGTGCTGGGCTTTGCCGCACAACTGCTGACCGGCTTCAGCTACGCGTTGGCTCGACTTGACAATCTCTGGCTCCTCGCTGCAATTGGCTTCATCGCCCTGAACTGGTTTGGCGACAGCCTCGACGGCACCCTGGCCCGCGTCCGAAATCAGCAGCGGCCGCGCTATGGCTTTTACGTGGACCATATCCTTGACAGCATCGGTTCGGTCGCATTGATGACCGGGCTGGCGTTTTCCGGGTACATGAGTCCAGCAATCGCTATCAGCTTGCTCGTACTTTTTTTGCTGCTCTCGATTCAGTCCTATCTTGCGACCTGTACCCTGGGCGAATTTCGCATGTCGTTCTGGAGTTTTGGGCCTACCGAGCTGCGGCTGCTGCTGATCGCGGGGAACCTTGCGTTGTTTTGCTGGCAGGCGGTTCTTCACGGTCATCATCGCCTCTTCGATTTCGGCGGCGCCATCGGAATTGCCGGCATGTCCGCCATGCTGATCTTCTTCACCGTCAAGAACGTCATCCGTCTTTACGACGAAGAGCGCATCGCATGACCGGCTCACGATTGAGTTTAATCCGCTGGCTCAAATTCAACGCTGTGGGAGCAATGGGAATATGCGTCCAACTCGCAGTTCTGGCATCGCTCCGCTCAGGCCTGGGATGGAACTATCTACTCTCGACCGCATTCGCAGTCGAAGTCACGATCATTCACAACTTCTTCTGGCACGAGCGCTTTACCTGGTCGGACCGGTTTACAGACTCACGTCTGGGCAGATTCGCCGCCTTCAACTTGAGTAACGGAGCAATTTCGCTCCTTGGAAATATCGGGATCATGAAACTGCTAGCCGGAGTAGTAGGGCTGAACTATTTTCTGGCAAACATGATTGCGATCGCAGCTTGCTCCCTGCTGAATTTCGCAGTTGGCGACCAATTTGTATTCACCCAGAGCCGCAGCCAGCGGCAATCTCAATCCATGTGATTATGCTGGCGCTCCACTGACCAGACGTCTTCCGGCTTGCTTTCGAATGGATAAACGTGGACCATCCAGCCGAACACTTGCGGAAAGAACCTGCCGCCCGCGGCATCACATTCTTCTTTAGTCGCGATCGAACCTCTGAGCCCGAACTTCGTGCTTCTCGGTAACACGTCGTCTTCATTCCGCTTTGGAGGCGCGCAGAGGTTCACGTGAGCATGCCACTGCGCGATGCTCAGCGGAACCCGCGAGTTCAATTCATCTTCGGTTGCATCTTTCTTGGCCGTGTACATCACGCCGATCAGTTTGTACCCGTCACCGTTCTTCTCATACAGCAAAGAAGTCGGCAATGACGGGTCAAAATGATTTCGGGCCTCCCACGCATATTTGTAGTTGGTGAAGTGATATTGCTTCTGCGGAACATTGGGCAGGAAGATCTTGAACCCATCCGCCAAAGCCACTTTGTATTCTTGATATTTCTCGGCGACGGCCCGCGCCGACTGCGCCACCTGGTCCGCTTTTTCTTTGTCGCCAGGCTGAATGGGACGAAGGTCGGTCATCTTCATGTGCGGCCCCATGTCCATATGGCGTGACTCCATGGAATGCATGGCGCTGGCAGTGCCTTCGCCCATGCCCGGCATGTCGTGCATGCCGGACGCTTGGCCTTGTGAGTGGGACATATCCATTCCCGGCATGCTGTCGGACGACTTCTGATTTGTGGTTTGGCCCAGAGCACAACCAGAAAGCAACATTAAGAATAAAAACAGTTTGCGCATGCGAGCCCTCGTTTTCCAAAACATAACACTTGCGCGGGTGGAATGTTGCGGATTGCGACGCCATCAGCAGAATTTACCAATTCCCAAACTTATGTTCCGTTCTGAGGACTGACGGCTGACGGCTGAGGCCTAAGTCCACCTGAACCTTGCCGGCTGCTTCCGAGCCCGAACGCACACAATCCGGAACGCCGATTCCGGAATAGGCATTTCCCGCAAGCGCAAGACCCGGTATCCCCGCAACTTGTTCGCGGATCCGTGCGACCCTGGCATTCTGACCCAAGCCATACTGCGCCATCGCATGCTTCCATCTATAAACTCGGGCAACCAGCGGTGGTGCGTTCACTCCCAAAATCTGGCGCAACTCGGCTTGCACCAGTGTCAAAATCTCTTCGTCAGACATCGTGAGCACTTCTTCATCTTTCGAGCCGCCCAGAAAGCAGCGAATCACGGCGCGGTTCGGCGGTGCGCGATGTGGAAATTTATTGTGCACGAACGTTGCCGCCAAAATACGGCGCCCTTCGGTTCGCGGAGCCAGAAGTCCGAAACCCGGCGGCAAAGCCGCGCGCACCGACTGGTCATAAATGAGCCCCACGGTCACTGAGGAACTGTAGGGGATCGCATTCAACTCTTCGGCAAGACTCGCATTGTCTTTGAGTAGGGCCGCGGCGGCATACGCCGGTGTTGCCACAATGGCCGCATCGAATTCCTCAGTTCTTCCACCACTCCCCACCAGCCACTTCCCTGATTCCCGCTTGACGGCATCAATCGCAGTATTCAGGCAACGGGCAGCTTCAGGAATCCTCGCCAGCAGCGATTCCACTAGCTGCTGCATGCCATTTTCCAGCGAAGTGAAAAGCGGCGTCTTCTGCTCAGCATCAGTACGACGTCGCGCCGCGATCATTGCCTTTCCCAGACTGCCGAACTTTGCCTCCAGCTCGACGAATCGCGGCAACACCGCTTGAACGCTAAGTTCATCCGCGCCGCCGCCATAAATGCCCGCCAACATCGGATCCGCAATTCGTTCCACCATCTCGCGCCCATAGTGACGCGCGACGAAATCGGCGACCGTACTTTCACCCGACTCACGACCTACGCGGTAAAACCACTCCCGTACGATCCGTAGCCTGGTCCGCCATGAAAACAATGGCGAAGAAAACACCGCACCCAGGTTTGTCGGCACCATGAACATTAGCCCGTCGGGGATGGGCGCCAACCGTCCTTTAAGTAATATGTAGGTTTTGCGCTCGCTGTCGTTCGATCCGATCAGTTGATCTTCCAGGCCCAACTCACGGCAAAGCTCTGCGGCCCAGGGCTTTTCGGTCAAAAAGGAATCAGGGCCAGCTTCAAGGACGCAACCCCCCACCCGTTCCGTTTGTAGGACTCCACCAAAACGCGAGCTCGATTCGAACAACACGAATTCCAGCTGCGCGCCATTATCTTTTTGTTTTTGCAGTGCGAATGCGGCGGACAGACCGGAAATTCCGCCGCCAATGACCGCGATTCTCTTCATGCGGATTTGCTGTCGGCCAAGCGTGACCCGGCCACGTCTGCCAGCGCTGCCGTCAATAACGGAGACTCATTGAGCGATTCCGCCCGCCACAACTGCATCCCCTGTGCTTGGGCGAACTGCTTGAAAACAATATCAATGTCGTACAGTATCTCGACGTGGTCGCACAGAAATCCAATCGGCTGAACGAACACCCCCGTATAGCCGCTGCGCTTCAGGTCCACAATTGTTGCTTCGACGGTCGGCCCCAGCCACGCCCCTCCGGACATGCCCTGGCTTTGGAAAGCGAACCGCCAATCGCGATCTTCGAGAGCAGCGGCTTTGGCGACCAGTTCAGCCGTTTGCCGCGCCTGGACCTCATAAGGGTCGCCCTCGAGAACGGTGTGTGAGGGAACACTATGCGCGGTGAAGATCACCGGCAAGTCCCGCCCAGCTTCCCTGCGCGCTTTGTTTCGGCCTGTTTTCAGCTTCTCGGCAAACGCTTGAATGAGGCGCGGCTGGTCGTGCCACGATTCCACAAAATCAAAAGTCAGCTTCGGATCTTCACAGGCCCGCAGCGAGGTCCGGTACAGGCCGACACTGGTCCGTGAATTCTGCGGCGCCAGGCAAATCACGACTGCGTGGTGGACGCCGTCGGCCACCATTCTGTGCAGTACCTCCGGCACAAATGGCCGCCAGTTCCGCATTCCAACATAAACCGGCATTCCCAGTTTTGTCGCAAGTAATTCACCTTGTTTGAGAGTGATCGCCGTGAGGGGAGATTTCCCAATCGCCTGATAACGCCTCGTCACCTCTTGGATCACCTCGGGCGGCAGCGGCCTTCCTCCGGTCACTTTCCGCAGAAAACGCGGGACGTCATCTGGCGAGTCCGGACTGCCATGCGCCAGCAACAGAATCGCCGTCGAGTTTTTCGGAATTTCACTCATTACACGCTTGTAATGGATGTTGTCGCCGAATATTCCTGCACAAATTCAGCCAGCCTCTTCACGCTTGCCACTGGGGTCTCGGGCAGAATTCCATGTCCCAGATTGAAAATGTGGCCCGCGCGCCGGCTCGCGCGCCGCACTATCTCTCGCGCTCGCACTTCGATCTCAGGCCAATCCGAAAAGAGCACAACCGGGTCCAGGTTCCCCTGAACCGCGCACCTCTTTCCGAGCCTCGCCCATCCTTCATCCAACGGAATTCGCCAATCCAGCCCGATCACATCGGCTCCGGTTTCCTTCATGGACGATAACAAGGTTGCGGAGTCCGTTCCAAAGTAGATGACCGGAGCTCCGGTTCGCTTCAGCGCCTGCACGAGCTGGGTAGTTCGCGGCAGCACATATTGGCGATAGTCATCGACGGACAAACATCCGACCCAGCTGTCGAAAATCTGAACCACATCGGCCCCCGCGCGGACCTGCTGGGCTGCGTATTCTCCAGTCACCGAGACCAGCTTGCGCAGAAGTTCGTCGAACACCTCCGGCTGCGAGTACATCAGCTTCTTGGTGTGAATGTAATTTTTCGAGCCGCCGCCTTCAATCATGTAGCTGGCCAGAGTAAATGGCGCCCCGCAGAACCCGATTACCGGCAACTTCGATTGGAAGTGCTTAGCAACTATGCCCACCGCCTCGGCCACGTAACCGAGGTCAGTTGCTGAGTCTGTCCGCAGGCGCTCAACCTGCGATTTTTCCCGCACTGGAGTCTCGATCACCGGGCCCTCACCCGCTGAAAAATGAAATGGAAGTCCCATGATCTCAAAAGGCAAAAGCAGGTCGGCAAAGATGATTGCAGCATCCACGCCCAAAATCTCGGCTGCGGTGATGGTCACGTCGGCCGCAAGTTGCGGGTTCTTGCATATCTCAATCAGCGAATGACTCTTACGGACCGCCCGGTATTCCGGCATATAGCGTCCCGCCTGGCGCATAAACCAGACTGGTGTTCGGTCAACGGGAAGGGATTTGCAGGCGCGTACGAATCGGGAATCAGGCGCTGACATGAAGAATTACTGTAGCACCGGTGGGTCAAGCGATGTGTGGTTGGGAGTAGGAACCGCGGTATTATCGAGGCCGTACTTCGAGTACTTCGTCCTCCGGCAACTCGAGGCCGATTTCAACTCGATTACGTCCGTTGCGCTTGGCGCGATACAGAGCTGTATCCGCAAGAGCGACCAGGAATTCCGGATCGCTATCAGCTGTGCCCAGGGTCACGCCGAGACTTACGGAAACCTTTGCGGCATCCTCGCCCAGATCAATGGCCTCATCGCCAATCGCTGAGCGGATGCGTTCAGCGAGTTTCTGAGCCAACGCCAGATCGCATCCCGGGGCGATGAGCAAAAATTCTTCGCCACCGTACCGCCCGAGAGAGTCGTAAGACCGCAGCATTGAACTGATCCGCTGGACGGCTGTGACCAGCACCGTATCCCCAGCCGCGTGCCCGTGATGGTCGTTTATTTTTTTGAAGTGGTCGAGATCCGCAAGGATAATTCCCAGCGTGTTCTTGTCGCGTCGGCAGCGGGCTAGTTCTTTTCGGAGTACATCGCGAATCGCTCGCCGATTGAGTACGCCGGTCAATGCGTCATGTTCGGCGTGGAACCGCAATGATTCCTGTGCCTGCAGCAGTTCCGCTTTGGCTTTCTGAATCGCGGTCAACATGGTGTTAACCGCACGAGCCAGATCGCTAAGCTCATCCCGTCCCTCCGCATTGAGCCGCAGAGCCAAATCTCCGCTTACCGTCACCTTCGCGATATCACTGCTCAGACTGGCAATGCGCGTGACCAGCACTTCATCCACGAAAAAGAAAAGGGCGCCACAAAAAACCGCTCCCGCCAGCATGAGCAGGCTCCACAGATAGCGAATTTCGATTTTCCCTTCGAGGTAAAGAGAGCGTGGCGTGCGCTCCACCAGCAAACGTCGCGTCTTTCCCGCTAAGTCCCTGACGGCCACGTAATTCAGCGAGGTAGAATCGCTTTCGGCCCGCGCCAGGTTGGATCCGTCTGTCCACAATGTGCCCGGCAGGCTCCTGGCAAAGCTGTCCGCAGGCTCGATCCATACCGGATTGCCCATCCAGCGTGACAGCGAGGAGGTCACACTCTCGTCCAACTCACGGCCCATCACCAGTGTCCCTCTTGCAGTCCCTACTCCCTCCGTACTCAGAATGGGATGATAGGAGAGCATGAACAGGCGGCCCTTCAGTTCCAAAATCCCGTTTAGCGGGGCATCCTTCAATCCCGCTGCTTCTGCGCGTTGCTGCACTGCCTCAATGCTGCGAATATCATCATCGCTTGCCGCCCAGGCGCCGCTGCTCCGATTCACCACCACTTGTCCGGACTGGTCAAATAAAGCCACAAAATCCACCTGGATTCCTTTGAGCGAGTCGGGAGTTAGCTCTTTGCTCACAAAGCCGGGATCGCGGCTTTCCATGAAGCTATAAGTGCGGTCCCACTGGCCATAATCCACGGCCAGAATTTCTAGATGAGACTGCTCGTTGCGCAGCCCGCCTTGCATATGACTGATAGTTTCGCGGGCCGAATCGCTCTCAAGGCGGGCAAAAGCTGTGAGCAGAGCAAAACGTGAAAGCAGGTACACGGCTGCCAGGAAAGCGCCCAGCGCCAGGGCCGAAAATAATAGGATCTTCTTGCGAATAGTCATAGAACAAGCACCGGGTCTGCCGGTACGGAGATTGCTGGCCCCCAGCACTCCGTCCAACGTTTGTTGCTACTGATTACATCCGAACCTTGGAATGGCAACCCTCCGGCTTTAGGGGCGCTTACCCGCCCTTGCAGGATCATTCTTCTGGAATGCAGCCTTCTCAACATAGCATCGCAGTTCCCGCTTCTTGCCGGCCTTGGCGCCGGTTCCGAAACTTTGGTAACCACCATAGAGGCACTCGGGGGTACTGGAATGTCAGGCTTTTTGCCCTGAGAATAGGGCCTTGGGCAGGCGCTCCAGCAGTTTGCCGGGGGAATTCCACCGCGCTATCTGGGCGGACCACGCCGCAGGATGTACCAGTGGCAACGGCTCGGCCGACCGGCCCAGCCCTGCGCCGGTTCCTTCGCGGGCAAATATCAGGCAATTCTGGGCGTAATACCAGAGCACGCGGGGATGGTTCCACACCTGAAAACGCAATACGTCATGGCATCTGTAGCCAAGTTCCGCGAAAAAATCAGCCCAGTACTTCGGCCACTGCTCATTAACATGACGGCGTCCGCCCTGCCCCGGGATCGCAGCCGAGAACAGCACTTTATCGGCTGCGTTGCACAAGGTTTCAACAAACTCCCGCGCCTTTGACTCTGGCAGATGTTCAGCCACCTCGAGCGAAAGCGCCAGATCGAACCTACGCCCGAGGTCTAGCGGAGTGCCCAAATCGTGGACCACGATTTTTTCCCTCGGGACCGCCAATTCCGCCGCGCGGATCCAATCGCCCTCAACACCCAGGCAGTCGTTCACGCCAAGCTCTGAGGCCGTAGCCAGCCAGTGCCCTGCGCCGCATCCCACATCAACCACGCTGCCAGGCTTGAGCAATGAAATCACTATAGGCAGAATCACCCGGGCGGAGTCGCGGGTCTGTTCCAACTCGCGATAGAACTTCGCATTGTAAAAACGGTCTTCGCCGCTCATGGTTAAAGATCGAGTTCGAGGATTATAGAATGCTGGCCGATACCCACGTGGTTGCCCCGGCGGTTCGCGCTCTCTACAATGGATTCACGCCGGGTGATCGGGCGACCGGTTAATAGGCTCGGCTCTTCTTGATTCGCCCAGGTAACCCGATCATCCTATAAAATCTCTTATGATCCACTTTCCAGTTCCCGAAGCCCTCACCTTCGATGATGTGTTGCTGCTGCCCGCCCGCTCTGACGTGGTTCCGGCCAACGCCAACACCCAAACGCAGCTCACTCGCAACATCCGCCTGAATATTCCCATCGTCAGCGCCGCCATGGATACAGTTACCGAGTCGCACATGGCGATTGCCCTCGCCCAGCAGGGCGGACTCGGAATCATTCACCGCAATCTCACCATCGAGCAGCAGGCCGAGGAAGTGGACAAAGTGAAGCGCTCCGAGAGCGGCATGATCGTTGATCCTGTCACTATGAGCCCGGACGACAAGGTTTCCGACGCGCTCGAGATGATGCGAAAGTACAAGATTTCCGGTGTGCCCATCACCAAGAACAAAAAACTGGTCGGCATTCTCACCAATCGCGACTTGCGCTTTGAGACTCGCTTCGACATTCCAATCAGCCAGGTCATGACCAAAGAAAACTTGATTACGGTTTCGGTAGGCACCACGCTCGAACAGGCCGAAAAGATTCTCCACAAGCACCGTGTCGAGAAGCTGCTGGTCGTGGATGAAGGTTACAACCTCAAAGGCCTGATTACCGTAAAAGACATCCAGAAAAAATTGAAATACCCAAATGCTGCCAAAGACTCTCAGGGCCGTCTGAGGGTAGGCGCCGCTATCGGAGCGACCGGCGACTTTCTCGAACGGGCTCAGGAACTGATCAAGGAAAGCGTCGATCTTCTCGCCATTGACAGCGCGCACGGCCACTCCAGCCGCGTACTCGATGCCGTCAAAACCCTCAAAGCAAAGTACCCCGAAGTTGATCTGATTGCCGGCAACGTTGGCACCTTCGACGGGGCCTGCGAATTGGCTCGTGCCGGAGCGGACGCAATCAAAGTCGGCATTGGCCCGGGCTCGATCTGCACCACACGCGTGGTGACCGGCGCCGGAGTACCGCAGATCACCGCCATCGCAGAAGCGTATCGCGCCACCAAAGACGCCGCAGTGCCGATTATCGCTGATGGCGGCATCAAGTATTCCGGCGACATCACAAAAGCCCTTGCCGCCGGCGCCAGCGCCGTCATGATGGGATCGATGTTCGCCGGGACTGATGAAAGCCCGGGCGAACTCATTCTGTACCAAGGCCGGACGTTCAAGTCGTACCGTGGCATGGGTTCCATCGGCGCTATGGCCGCCGGCTCCAGCGAGCGCTATTTCCAGAGTGCATCCGAGGAATCGTCGGCCGCCGTTCCGAACATGGGCGCCGATCCCAATCGCCTCGGCAAACTTGTCCCCGAGGGAATCGAAGGCCGTGTGCCCTACCGAGGTTCGGTGTCGATGATTCTGTATCAAATGGTCGGCGGATTGAAATCCGGTATGGGCTACTGCGGCTGCGCAACTTTGCCCGAACTGCTGCAGAAAACGCGCTTCGTCCGTATCAGCGGCGCAGGATTGCGTGAGAGCCACGTCCACGACGTCATGATTACGCGTGAAGCGCCGAATTACGCGGCAGAATGATGCGTATTGTCGAATTTACAAATTGAGGAATTTTCGAATTAGACGCTCCGAACCCGAGTCTGTTCAATTCGTAAATTCTGAAATTCGGCAATTCGCAAATCAGTAGATCGAGTCGTACTCCGCAACCACCCACTGCCCGCTGCGATTATCCATTGTGACCGACAGCATGTCCTGATATTCCTCGCTACCGTTCCGCCGCTTGCCTTGATAAGACAAGATACGTAAGGGAGGCCGGTCTTCCCAGTCCACGATCTTCCATGCCAGCAAAGGATTCTTGGTTTCGGATTCGCAAATGAATTTCGCTCGCTTGGACCGGTAGTCCTTCTCCCAATCGACCAGCTCCGTTTTGCAATTTCCATCTCGCAGGGCGCGTAGAAAGTCGCTGGCGGTGCGCTCAGACCTGCGGTCGCGCATTGGATTGAGGTCAATCGAAAGCGGAATCTTCGTCAGCGGATCGATCTCGGGAGATTTCGCCAGCACCGGCCCCTGCGAATTCAACCAGGACAGATAGAAAAGGAACCCCAGCAGGACCAGGCAACCTGCTCCTCCGGCAATCGCGATGTGGATTTTAGTAAGTTTCATGTGCGTCGCGGCTCGGCGCCAGAGGGGAGGGCTGCTAAGCACAAGTTTAGGCCGCAGGCTTGGAAATAAAAGGTTACTTTCGTGAAAGCGTCAGGGATTGTCCGACCGGACGTTACCGCGAAGATTCACCACGCGTGAGCCGTGCTCGGCCGCGAATTTTTCCGCCCTGACGATCAACTCGCGGCTGCCTGTATCTGCATTCGGATAGACGAATACAACCACGCGGCCGGGTTCGGCAAAAAAGGGGCGGGCCCATGCCCGCCTTGCACAACGAACTGAACTCTGGTCAATGTGTCATTTGTGCCATGGTTTTCGGTGCAATGTTCGTGGCCTCCTTCAAGTGATCTTCTAACGCTGGGGCGGTCTGAGCGGCGAAATTCTTCACATCCGGGTCTTTTCCGTTCTTTGCCTCATTGTTGAACTCTCGAACATCCTGGGTATGATCCGCCACCATGTCCTTCATGTAGGCTCGATCGAAGGCCTCACCCGAGAGTTTCTCCAGCCGCGCCTTGGTCGCCGAATCCTTCGCATTCAACTTGTCCGGAAGAGGCACGCCTTCTTTCTCGGCCACTTGCTTCAGTTGGTCGCCCGCCTTGCTGTGATCATTCACCATGCGCTCGCCGAATTGTCTTACTTCCGGCGACGCAGCTTTTTCTTGTGCCAGTTTTCCGAGTTCCACCTCCGCCTTGCCGCCTTCAGCAGCTTTTATCATGAACGTCCGGTCAGAAACCGTAACGTGCTTCGTAGTATCCATGCTTGCATGCGTCGAGTTACTCTTGTTTGTACTGCTTGAGGTGGTCTGCGCCACCGCTCCCAGCGAGCACAATCCGGCCATTGCCAATCCCAATCCAATATTTCGTAAGTTTGATATCGAAACCATATTCCTACTCCTCTCTGTGTTCTTTCGATGCCTCGCATGCACTAGAGTTTGGGAGCACGAAGGCCAAAATCGAGCTCCGGGCAGAGAAGCGCAGCAGAGCAGGGGGATTTTCAACTTGGCGTTCCGAGGCGAAGAACTCTACTGGATTGTGCCTTGTGCCTGGGCTGGTTCACTTGGGCGCCGGGCGTCAGTCACGCGATAGTCTTTGTACTCGATGGTCAGAGTGGCGCGTCCACCCAGGCGGATGTAGCTGACCGATTCATTCTTGGCGGGAAGCCAGAAGTCCTGCACTTTTTTGTACTCGTGATGAATTTCGCTCTTTTTGGTCCAGAATGACGGGTTCTGCGCCGGTTCGGCTTCAATGCGGGTGACGGCGAAATCTGCCCCGTCCACCCATATCTGCCCACGGTAAACATACTTGCTGTTCAATTTCGGATCCACCCGCAACACATATTGCCCGCCGCTTTTCCCCGCCTCGTAACCCACCAGTTCAAAGTTGTAGTTGTCGCGATTCAACTGCGTCTTCGCGCTCATCGCCGGTTGCGCCGCTTCTTTCTCGCCCTCCATCAGCCTTTTGAATACCCGATTCACCACCAGCTTCGATCCGCTCTGCGAAACTACTTTGAACTCCTTCGACGACGGTCTGTCATACGTGGCCTCAACCGTCATTTCGGCTTCGCGATCTCCGGGGAATCCCTGATATACGAGGTGATAGATGCGGGTTGCCTCGGAGTGCAGCAGGGCCTGCGCCCGCTCCTGATTTCTGAGGATCAGATTGTCGACCACTTGGTCCGCAGAGAGAGGCGCGCTGGCGGTTGGCACGTTTCTGGAGTCCACAGCAATGAGTGCCGCTGGACCAATCAGCGTTACCAGTGCAGCCGCAAAGGTGGCACCGCGAATTTTATGCACGACTCTCACTCGGTTGACCTAGTTTAGACGTTCGCCGGAAGATTCTTGTTAATTTCATGCATCGATTACGTCGAAACTTTGTTGGACGCTTCAGGCCGTCCCTCAGAGGCAATCTTGCCGATCGCTCTCGCCTCCCCGGATCCAAGTCCCAGGCGCCGTCCCCAATTGAATCATTCTCCGGCTTAACGAATCATTAACAATAGATAATCTGTCACGCGCTCCCACCCTGCCCGAACTTGATAAACTGGAAGGCTTCGCAAGACAGTCGGGAGACAGCAAGGCAGTTTGAATAAGACTTCAGGGAGAAATCCTCATGGCGGTCAGCGATCAGGCAGTTTTAACCGGCAAGCAGCTCGACCTGCTCAGCATCAATACCATTCGCACCTTGTCGATCGACGCCGTGCAGAAAGCCAACTCCGGACATCCCGGCGCACCCATGGCGCTTGCGCCGGTGGCGTATGTTCTGTGGCAGGAGTTCTTGCGCTACGATCCCGCCGATCCTGTGTGGCCCAACCGCGACCGCTTCATTCTTTCCAATGGACACGCGTCCATGCTGCTCTATTCCATGCTGTATCTATCCGGAGTCAAAGCCGTCGATTCCGAATACAAGGTTCTGGAACAGCCCGCAGTTTCGCTCGATGACATCAAGAATTTCCGTCAGCTCGACAGCAAGACTCCCGGCCATCCCGAATACCGCATCACCTCGGGAATCGAGACCACTACCGGGCCGCTGGGCCAGGGAATCGGCAACAGCGTGGGCATGGCGATGGCCGGCAAATGGCTGCAGGCGCGGTACAACCGCCCCGGCTTCGAGGTTTTTGATTACAACGTGTACGCGTTTTGCGGTGACGGCGACATGATGGAAGGCGTGGGCAGTGAGGCCGCTTCTCTGGCCGGACATCTGAAGCTGCCGAACCTGTGTTGGATTTACGACTCTAACCAGATCACGCTCGATGGCCCTGCTGATTGGTCATTTAGCGAAGACGTGGCCACGCGTTTCAAAGGCTATGGGTGGAACGTGACCCATGTCGGCGACGCCAACGACCTGCGCGCTCTCTCCGGCGGCTTCCGCGAATTTCTCGCCACCAAAGATCGTCCGACACTGATCATCGTCAACAGCCATATTGGTTATGGATCACCCCACAAGCAGGACACCAGCGCCGCTCACGGTGAACCCCTGGGCGCGGATGAAGTGAAGCTGGTGAAGAAAAATTACGGCTGGCCCGAAGACGCGCAATTCCTGGTGCCGGATGGAGTACTCGATAATTTCCGCGAAGGCATCGGCGAACGCGGCAAGGAGCTGAGTTCCGAGTGGAAAGACTCATTCAACAAATATGCCCAGCAGTTTCCTGATCTGGCGGACAACATCAACCGCATGCAGCGCCGTGAGTTGCCCGACGGCTGGGACAAAAACTTGCCTGCATTTCCGCCCGATCCGAAAGGCGTCGCCACCCGCGAAAGCTCAGGCAAAGTTCTGAACGTGTTTGCGCAGAATATCCCGTGGCTCGTTGGGGGCTCGGCCGATCTTGCCACCTCGAACAAAACCACGTTGAAGTTCGAAGGCGCAGGCGACTTCCAGGCCGACAACTACGCTGGACGAAACTTCCACTTCGGTGTGCGGGAGCACGGAATGGCCGCCGCACTCAACGGCATGGTCCTATCCAAGCTGCGCGCCTTTGGCGGAACCTTCTTCAACTTCACCGATTACATGCGTCCCTCCATGCGCCTGGCCGCGATCATGGAAATCCCGGCAATCTATGTGCTCACCCATGACTCGATCGGTCTGGGAGAAGACGGCCCTACGCATCAACCGGTCGAGCAGCTGGCGTCACTGCGCGCTATGCCCGGCATGCTCACCATGCGTCCGGGCGACGCCAATGAAGTGGTCGAGGCCTGGAAGGTGATCTTGCAGCTCAATCATCAACCCGTATCATTGGTGCTCACGCGCCAGGCGCTGCCAACGCTCGACCGCTCGAAATACGCTGCGGCTTCTGGCGTCGCCAAAGGCGCATACGTTCTCGCGGATACGCCAGGCGGGAAGCCTGAACTGATTCTCATGGGCACCGGAAGCGAGCTTTCGTTATGCGTCGAGGCTTACGAAAAGCTCACCGCCGAGGGCATTCGCGCCCGCGTCGTCAGCATGCCATCGCCGGATATTTTCGAGCAGCAGGACGGAGCTTACCGTCAAAGCGTGCTTCCGCCCGATGTCCGTGCGCGGGTTTCGGTCGAGGCCGCATCTACTTTTGGATGGGAACGGTACGTGGGGCTCGATGGAGCCATCATAGGCATGACCACATTTGGCGCGTCCGCTCCTGCCAAAGATCTATTCAAGAAGTACGGGTTTACCACCGATCACGTCATTCAAGCCGCCAGGGACGTTCTGGCGCGTAACCGATAGCGAGGCATCTTTATGCAGCCCACAGGAATTGTTGATACCGAAAAAGCCGTCAATCCGCTCAAATCCCTGCTCAAGTTTGGCCAGTCGCTTTGGCTGGACTACATCCGCCGCGATCTTCTGCTCGGCGGCGAACTGAAGCGCCTGATCGACCAGGACGGCCTGCGCGGCATGACCTCGAACCCCGCGATTTTCGAGAAGGCCATCGCGGGGAGCACCGATTATGCTGACATCCTCGGCCAGCTTAAGGATCGGGACGATCTCGATGCCAAAGCCCGCTATGAAGCCATCGCCATCCGCGATATTCAGGATGCTGCCGATCTGCTGCGTCCGGTTTATGACGAATCCCATCGCCGTGACGGTTACGTGAGCCTTGAAGTCTCTCCTTATCTTGCGCGCGACACGCAAGGCACTCTCGAAGAAGCGCGACGGCTCTGGAAAACCGTCAACCGTCCTAATGTGATGATCAAAGTTCCGGGAACCGCTGAAGGCATTCCGGCATTCGAGCAACTCATCAGCGAAGGCATCAACATCAATGTGACGCTGCTGTTTTCGCAGGAGGTTTATCAGAAGGTTGCCGAAGCCTACGTGCGCGGGCTGAACAAGTATGTTGCCGGCGGTGGGACTGACGTTGGGCGCATTGCCAGCGTTGCCAGCTTCTTCATCAGCCGCATCGACAACTCGGTTGACGCGCAGATCTCGGCCAAGCTGAAGGCGGCGAAGAATCCTCAGGAAGAGCAAAAGCTGAAGTCCCTTCTCGGCAAGGTTGCCATCGCCAATGGCAAACTGGCCTATCAGCGTTACCTCACCATCTTTTCGGGTGCTGGCTGGGACGGCCTTCGCGCAAAAGGAGCACAGACCCAACGCGTGCTTTGGGCCAGCACCAGCACCAAGAACCCCGCTTATCCTGACATCCTTTACGTCACCGAGCTGATCGGTCCCGACACGGTCAACACCATGCCCCCGGCTACGGTTGACGCCTTCCGCGATCACGGCCAGCCGCGCGAGACCCTGACCGAAGACATTCCCGCTGCTGAGAAAGTCATGCAGGATCTGGCAACCGCTGGAATTTCGATTGACAAAGTCACAGACGATCTGACCAACGATGGCGTGCGCCTGTTCGAAGAAGCCTTCGACAAGCTGCTGGCAGCAGTAGAAAAGAGCACCCACGACGGCGCGATGCCGAAGATCAGCCAGCAACAACACAAACTGCCCGAAGATTTGGCCAAACAGGTTTCGCTTGCCGTCAACGACTGGCGCGCCAGCGGCAAGGTGCGCCGGCTGTGGCAGCGGGATGCTTCATTGTGGACAAACTCGGACGAGTCGCAATGGCTCGGCTGGCTCGACATCACTGAAAAACAACTTGAAAAGAAAGCCCAGTTCCAGCAACTCGCGGACGAAATCCGCAAACAGGCTTTCAGCGATATCTTACTTCTCGGCATGGGTGGCTCAAGCCTTTGCCCTGAGGTTCTGGAAAAGACTTTCGGCCAGATCAAAGGCTTCCCTCGCCTGCATGTTCTCGATTCAACCGATCCCGCGCAGGTGAAGAGTTTCGAGAAAAAGATCGACGTCGGAAACACCTTGTTCATAGTTTCGAGCAAGTCGGGCACAACTCTCGAACCCAACATCTTCAAGCAGTACTTCTTCGAGCGCGTGAAGCAGGCCATCGGCGCGGAAAAAGCCGGCAGCCGGTTCATCGCCATTACTGACCCCGGCTCGAAGCTGGAGAAAGAAGCCGAAGCCGACCACTTTCGCCATATTTTCCACGGCGACCCCACCATTGGCGGCCGCTACTCGGCCCTCTCCAATTTCGGCATTGTTCCGGCGGCGGTCATGGGGTTGGACGTCGCCAAGTTCCTCGACCGAACCGAAGAGATGGTTCAGGCTTGCGCTGCCTCCGTGCCGGTCGAAGCTAATCCCGGCGTAATGCTCGGCATCCTTCTCGGCACTGCTGCTAAGTCGGGCCGCGACAAGGTGACGATCATCACCTCGCCTGCAATTTCCGACCTCGGCGCCTGGCTTGAACAGTTGCTCGCCGAATCGACCGGCAAGCAGGGCCACGGCATTATTCCCGTCGACCGCGAGCAATTGGCGCCTCCTGAAACCTACGGCAACGATCGCATGTTCGCGTATTTGCGTTTCGACTCCGCGCCTGACGCTGAACAGGACGCCAAGGTTGCCGCTCTCGAAAAGGCCGGCCAGCCGGTAATTCGCATTGCCGTCCATGACACCTACGATCTCGGCCAGGAATTCTTCCGCTGGGAGATCGCCACTGCCGTCGCCGGTTCTATCATCGGCATCAACGCCTTCAATCAGCCCGACGTCGAAGCCAGCAAAATTGAAACTCGCAAGTTGACCACTGAATACGAAAAATCAGGCTCACTGCCACCGGAGCAGCCCATCTTCGAGCAGAACGGCATCAAGCTCTTCACTGATGCCAAAAATGCTGGCGCGTTAGGTAAGCCAGGTTCTCTCACGGGATATCTCAAGGCACACCTGAACCGCATTAACGCGGGCGACTATTTCGCAGTACTCGGTTACGTCGAAATGAATGACGAACACCAAGCCATATTGCAGAAGCTGCGTCAGGCCGTTCGCGATTCAAAGCACGTGGCTACCTGCCTTGGCTTTGGGCCGCGCTTCCTGCATTCAACGGGGCAAGCTTACAAAGGCGGGCCCAACAGCGGCGTGTTCCTGCAGATCACCTGCGATGATGCTGCCGATGTTCCGGTGCCCGGCCAGAGATACACTTTCGGCATTGTTAAGGCTGCGCAGGCCCGCGGAGATTTTCAGGTCCTGGCCGACCGTGGCCGTCGTGCCTTGCGGGTGCACTTGGGCAAAGACGTTGAGGCGGGGCTTTCGGAACTATCCAAGGTTGTGGCCGAAGCGTTACGAAGCTGAACTCTGTTTATCATGTGATGTCATTCCGAATCGCTTCAGCGGTGAGGAACCTGGTTTTTGCCCGACGAAGGAGAGAACGCATGCGTTTAGGAATGGTTGGTCTCGGCAAAATGGGCGCCAACATGGCCCGCCGCCTGATGAAAGGTGGCCACGAAGTTGTGGTTACCGATCTCAGCCCCGATGCCGTCAAGGGAATGGCCACCGAGGGCGCCCTACCGTCGTCTTCGCTCGATGACTTCTGCTCGAAACTCGGCTCGCCGCGAATCGCATGGCTCATGGTCCCCGCCGGCGGTCCAACCGAGTCTACCGCACAGGCCATTGCCCAAAAAATGCAGGCGGGCGACATTCTGATCGACGGCGGCAATTCCTATTTCAAAGACGATATTCGCCGCTCGAAAATGTTCCGCGACAAAGGCATTCATTACGTGGACGTCGGTACCAGCGGCGGCGTATGGGGTCTGGAGCGCGGATACTGCATGATGATCGGCGGACCGAAAGAAGTCGTTCAGCAACTCGATCCCATCTTCAAGACGCTTGCTCCCGGACGCGGCGACATCTCTCGCACTCCCGGCCGCGACAAGCTGCCTGGCACCGCCGAAGAAGGCTACATTTATTGCGGCCCCTCGGGCGCTGGCCATTTCGTCAAAATGGTGCACAACGGCATCGAATACGGAATCATGCAGGCTTACGCCGAAGGCTTTGACATCTTCCGCAACGCTAATAAGCCAGAGCTTCCCAAAGATCAGCAATACGACCTGAACCTCGCCGACATCGCCGAGGTCTGGCGGCGCGGCAGCGTGATAAGTTCATGGCTGCTCGATCTTACCGCCATGGCGCTGGCCGAAAACCCGACCCTGGCGGAATACTCTGGTTTCGTTCAGGATTCTGGGGAAGGCCGCTGGACCATCGAAGCTGCCATCGACGAAGCTGTCCCCGTCGATGTTCTTTCCGCAGCTCTGTTTGTGCGCTTCCGTTCGCGTCAGGAGCACACGTTTGCGGAAAAAATGCTTTCGGCGATGCGCCAGAAATTTGGCGGGCACCTCGAACCCACAGTGCAAAAGAAATCCGCCTGACGGAGAATAGTGAATGGCACAAGCAGAAGTGCTGACCAAGCCCCAGCGCCCTCCCGGCCGTGTAGCCGACCCTTGCATCATGGTCATTTTCGGCGCCGCCGGCGATCTCACGCGCCGCAAACTTATTCCCGCGCTTTACAACCTGGCCAAGGCTGAGCTTCTATCGCACGAGTTCGCCATCCTTGGCGTCGCCCACAATCCCATGTCCGACGACGACTTCCGCAAGAAGCTGACGGACGAGATCAAAGAGTACGCCGGCAGCGAAGTCGACCAGGATATCTGGAAATGGTTTGACGAGCGCCTCTATTACATCACCGGCGACTTCGGCGACAAGAACATCTACTCCAATCTCAAGTCTGAAATCGAAAAGCTCGACAAAGAGCACTCCACGCGCGGAAACTATTTCTTTTATCTGGCTACTGCGCCCGATTTCTTCGGCACCATCGTCGAGCAACTGTCCGCGGTCGGTTTGATGGAAGAAAAGGACGGTTACTGGCGGCGTGTCATCATCGAAAAACCATTCGGGCACGATCTGGAATCCGCAAAAGCGCTTAACCAGCAATTACTGAAAGTTGCCAGCGAAAAACAGATCTATCGCATTGACCATTACTTGGGGAAAGAAACAGTCCAGAACATTCTGGCTTTTCGTTTTGCGAACGGAATTTTTGAGCCCATCTGGAACCGCCGCTACATAGACCATATCCAGATTTCGGTCGCGGAGACCGTCGGAGTCGAGTCGCGCGGCAGCTACTATGACCGCGCCGGCGCCCTGCGCGATATGGTTCCGAACCATATCATGCAGCTCATCAGTCTCACCTCGATGGAGCCTCCGGTTTCGTTCGAGGCCAACGCGGTTCGCGATGAACAGGCCAAAGTCCTGCATGCCATTCAGCCGCTTTCATCCGAAGAAGTGCTGACCCGCACAGTCCGCGGGCAATACGGGCCCGGCATGGAAGATGGTAAGCGGGTGCCCGGCTATCGCAACGAAGCTGACGTTCCGGACGATTCGCGCACGGAAACGTTTGTCGCGATGAAGCTGGCAATAGATAACTGGCGCTGGGCCGACGTTCCCTTTTATCTCCGAACCGGCAAACGCCTGGCCGCACAGAACACTCATATCGTCATCCAGTTCCGCCGCGCGCCGTTCGTTTTGTTTCGCGACACTCCCGTCGAAAACCTCATGCCCAACCAGCTCGTCCTGCACATCCAGCCCGAGGAAGGCATTTCCCTGCAGTTTGCCGCCAAAGTGCCCGGCCCGGTCATGCATCTCGGCGCCGTGGATATGAACTTCGAGTATGCTGATTACTTCGGGACCCAGCCCAGCACGGGTTACGAGCGCCTGTTGCACGACTGCATGATCGGTGACGCCACCCTGTTCCAGCGCGCCGACATGGTTGAAGCAGGTTGGTGCGTGGTCAGTCCGGCGCTTGACGTTTGGAAGGCATTGCCGCCGCGCAACTTTCCGAACTATCCTTCCGGCACCTGGGGGCCGAGGGAATCCGACGAACTGCTTGAGCGCGACGGGCGCCATTGGAGGAATTTCGAAAAATGATTCTGGCTGGCGACATCGGAGGCACCAACGCCCGGCTCGCTCTCTACGATGTCCAGAACGGCGAGTTCAAGCTGTCAAAACTTTCTATTTTTCCCAGCCGGCATTATTCCGGACTCGATCAAATCGTCACGGAATTCGTGAATACCGTCGGACTGCATCCCGCTCAGGCCTGCTTCGGCATCGCCGGCCCTGTCACCAACGGCAGAGTTGAAGCGTCGAACCTACCCTGGATCATCGAGTCCAAGCGTCTGGCTGACGAGCTCAAAATTGACAATGCCGTTCTGATCAATGATCTCGAAGCCACCGGCTGGGGAATTGGCGCGCTTTCGTCCAGCGATCTGGTCGCGTTGAACAATGTCATTCCGATCAGCGGCAATGTTGGAGGCAATCAGGCGGTAATCGCCGCCGGTACCGGCCTCGGTGAAGGCGGGCTTTACTGGGATGGCAGGCGCTATCATGTTTTCGCTTCCGAAGGCGGCCATTGCGACTTCGCGCCACAAGGCGATCTGCAGGTTGAGTTATATCAATATTTGCGTGGACGTTACGGTCACGTCAGTTACGAACGCATTCTTTCCGGCCCCGGGCTCGTCAATGTCTTCGATTTCCTCCGCGATACCGGGAAAGGCAAGCCTCCGGACTGGCTGGCCGCCGAAATGGTAGAGACGGACGCGGCGGCGGCGATTTCTCATGCTGCGCTCAGCGGGCAGTGTTCCATGTGCGAACAGGCTCTGGAGATTTTCGTTTCGGTTTTCGGCGCCGAAGCCGGCAACCTGGCGCTCAAACTGAAAGCCACTGGGGGAGTTTTTCTCGCGGGCGGCATTGCTCCAAAGATTTTGCCGAAACTCGCCACCCCCATGTTCCTGGAAGCTTTTCTCTCTAAAGGGCGCCTCCGGCATCTAATGGAAATCATGCCAATTCAGGTGATCACCAATGACAAACTCGCGCTTCTAGGCGCCGCCCGCTGCGCTCAATTCGAAGCCGCCGCATAGACCCCATGGCCGCCGAACCCCAGATCAAAGTTTTCGATTCTGCCGCCGAACTGTTTCGCGGCGCCGCCGAGGAGTTCTGCCGCCTCGGAACCGAAGCTATCGCTAAACGTGGTCGCTTCAGCGTTGCCCTTTCGGGAGGCTCGACGCCGAAAGGCCTGCACCGCGAACTGGCGACCACCTTCTCTTCAAGGCTGCCCTGGAACAAGGTTTTCTTTTTCTGGGGAGACGAGCGCCACGTCCCGCCGGATTTTCCAGAAAGCAATTTTCGCGTGGCGAAAGAGACGCTGCTGTCGCGGCTACCCATTCCCGCGGAGAATATTTTCCGCATGCACGGCGAGTTGCCGGATGCCGAGCAGGCTGCGCAACTCTATCAGGACAACTTGCGCGAATTCTTTCGACCAACGCCTGGTGAATTCCCGCGTTTCGATTTCATACTCCTGGGAGTCGGCCCGGATGGCCACACGGCTTCGCTGTTTCCGGGAACCAAAGCTATCGAAGAACAGCAGCGATGGGTTGTGGGGAACTGGGTGGAGCAGCACAGCACATGGCGCATCACTTTCACCTATCCCGTGCTGAACGCGGCCGCGAATGTGATGTTTCTGGTGAGTGGCGGCGGCAATAAGCCTGAGATTGTGCGCCGCGCTCTGAAGGATCCCGCAGCAAATCTACCCTGCCAGGAGGTGCGGCCGAACCATGGAAATCTGATGTGGTTTTTGGATAAGGACGCTGCGGCGAGGCTGTGAGCAATATCAGCATTCCGTGATGCCAGCGTTGCCAGACTGTCTTGGACCGCCGTTGGCTGAATGCTGAGTGCTGAGTGCTCAAAACACCGGCGCTAAATTGTGTATTTTCTGATAGAGCTTGCGGTCCACAGTGCGCAGAATTTCTTCCAGGCTGGTTCCGGTCACGTAGCCTGCCAGTCCCCACGCAAACGAGAGTTGATAGGCTTTGTCGTTGCTGATGTTCCATTCTTCGACAACCCGCAATAGCCGCTGTAGAGGCGCCTCCGCCTGGGGTTCGCTGGTGTCGGGCATCACCACCAGGAATTCGTCGCCGCCCTGCCGGAAGATCAGATCGCCGCCGCGAAACACGCTCTTAAGTATCTTGGCAAACTCCGTGAGCACCCGATTACCTTCCATGCTCCCCAGCTTGGCGTTGAGCTCCCGGAACTGATTAATGTCAATAACAAGAAATGTTAGAGGCTCGCCATTTCGATTGGCCCGCGCCAGTTGATGCGAAATCAGTTCATTAAGCGCTCGCCGGTTTAGCAACTGGGTCAGTGGATCGACCAACGAAAGACTCTCCAGCCGCTCATTCAACACCAGTTCGCTGATCAGTGCCTTGCGGGTGGAGTTCAGCGCCACTCGCTGCGACAGAAAATAAATATTCAGCAGAACGACCAGGCAGATCAAGCCAAAGAACAGCTGCGGCAGGTATGCCTGCTGTACTCGAAAAACCCGTTGCGCCCAAATCATATTAGGAAAGACCACGGCCAGAAAACCGCCCGTGAGGATCAGAATGACTAACGACACGATCGACCAAAGCTGGGTGTCGCGGCTGGAGAGATCGTGTATTTGCCTCTGTATCTCTTCTGCTCGCGCCAGCATCGACGGCTGGTCCTGCCTGACTTGCGACATACTCCCCCTTGCGAAGAGCACACGATTAGCGATTGTCAGCATTTTTAAATCATTTGGACAAAGAAATCGCGGGAATAACCTTTCGCCCCGTTACCTTGGTAAGCGGACCCGTTCCCGAAATGCTCCTCGTCCTCAGTCGGCCATTATTTTCTCTGCATGCCATCCTGTGTGCTTAAATCGTTAACGTGATCGTTGGTGAAGGTCTGAACTTGGGCATTGCCAGACTACGCAGCGCCGGCGTGCCCTCGCCGCGAATGAACGCAGAACTATTGCTGATGTTCACCATCGGCCGTGATCGCGCTTTTCTGTATGGTCATCCAGAGCAGGAACTCTCCGCCCAGGAAGAGGCTCGCTACGAGGATGCTCTGACGCAGCGCTCCGCCGGTATTCCGGCACAATACATTACCGGACATCAGGAATTTTGGGGCATGGATTTTATCGTTTCTCCCGCTGTCTTGATTCCGCGCCCGGAAACCGAACATGTAATTGAGACCGTGCTGGATTGTGTGGGCCGGACATTCCTGTCCGGCAGATCCGGTGGAGGGCGGGCGCCCTCGCCCGCCAATGATATCGTTCACGAAGAACAAACCCCCGCCAAACTCTGGATCGTCGATGTCGGCACAGGTTCCGGGTGCATTGCCCTTGCCCTCGCTAAGGAATTGCCGAGCGCCGAGATTCAAGCAACGGACATCTCTGCCGCGGCGCTCGAAATTGCCCGCGCTAACGCATCCCGTCATCAGCTCGAGAATCGCATTCAATTTCACCAAAGCGACCTCTTGTCAGGGATCGACCGCAATTCCGTCGATATCGTTGTCTCCAATCCACCATACGTCGGCGAATCCGAGGAAGACTCAGTTCAATTGGATGTTCGCAAATTTGAGCCGCGCAATGCTGTGTTCGCTGGCGCGAAGGGAACCGAGGTGATCGAGCGTCTCATACCGCAAGCTCGTCAAGCACTTAAACCGGGCGGCTGGCTGGTGATGGAAATCAGCGGAACAATCGCATCTCAGGTGCGGGAACTGCTGATGGATTGGAACGACGTTCAGATCACAAACGACCTGCAAGGCATTCCAAGAGTGGTTTCCGCGCGGAGCGCCTGACCAAGCCGTGTGGGTCGGGCATTCTTGTCCGACGCCTTTGACTTGGTTTTGCACTTTGACTTGGCTTTGGAGAGAGGAGAGCACTAGGCTGGCGGAGTACTACTCTTCCACCGCCGCCGGCTGAATCTCTTCCACATCCACCAGGTTGGTCGGATATTTACCGGTGTAGCAAGCGGTGCAGTAGGTCGTCTTTTCGCCGTCGCGGCAAGCTTTCTTCAGCCCCTCAATCGAGAGATACGAAAGCGAGTCTGCGCCAATGTATTGCCGAATCTGTTCGACCGTATTGTTCGCAGCGATGAGTTCTTTCTTGCGCGGGGTGTCCACGCCGTAGTAGCACGGGGAAATCGTCGGCGGGCACGAAATCCTCATGTGGACTTCTTTTGCCCCGGCGTTACGCACCATGCGCACAATTTTTCTGCTCGTGGTCCCGCGGACAATGGAATCATCGATCAGCACCACGCGCTTGCCTTCGAGCAAACTTCGCACCGGGTTCAACTTCAGCTTCACCCCAAAGTCGCGCACCGATTGCTGCGGCTCAATGAACGTTCGCCCAACGTAGTGATTGCGGATCAAGCCGAAGCGCAGCGGAATTCCGCTCTCGGCGGCGAACCCCATAGCTGCAGTGACGCCTGAGTCAGGCACCGGCACAACCAGATCGGCATCCACCGGGGCTTCAATCGCAAGCTGCCGGCCCAGTTGTTCGCGGCTCTCCTGCACCGGACGGCCGAACACGCGGCTGTCAGGACGCGAAAAATAAACGTGCTCGAAGATGCAGCTCGACTGAGGCAGGGCGGGAGCATAGAAACGCGAACTTGTACCCTCGGGGCCGACGATCACCAGTTCACCCGGCTTCACCTCGCGTTCGTACGTGGCGCCAACAAGGTCAAACGCGCAGGTCTCAGAGGCAAAGACAATCGTGTCGTTGTGGCGGTCACCCTGCGCCGGAATCCGTCCCATGGCCAGCGGACGAAATCCGCGAGGGTCGCGCGCTGCAAAAATCCGGTCCGGGCTGATCATCACCAGCGAAAACGCACCTTCAACCCGCCGCAACGCGTCGGCCATAGCTTCGGGAAGCGTATGTTCGCGCGATTGCGCGATTAAATGAACGATCACTTCGGTGTCGCTGCTGGTCTGGAAAATCGAGCCCTGAGCTTCCATGCGTGCGCGAATTTCGCCCGCATTGGTGAGGTTGCCATTGTGCGCCAGGGCAATCATGCCTTTGTTCGATTGCACCATGATCGGCTGGGCATTTAACAGAGCCGAATCGCCGGTCGTCGAATAACGCGTGTGACCGATCGCCAGCGTTCCGCGGATCCGCGACAGTTTCTTCTCAGTGAAAATATCCGCGACCAGGCCCATCGCCTTGTGCATGTGCAGGGACATGCCGTCCGAGCTGACAATGCCCGCCGACTCCTGCCCGCGATGTTGCAGGGCATGCAGTCCGAGATAGGCAAGCGTCTCCGCCTCAGGATGCGAGTAGATTGCTACCACGCCGCATTCATCACGAAATTTGTCGGAAGTAGTCATCAGTCATTAGCCGTTTCAACTTCTGTCATCCTGAGCGAAGCGAAGGACCCATGTACTTCAATCCGCCGCAACTCGCGCCGCGTCAGCATGCAATGCTCCTTCCAGCGCATTCTCATACACGTCGCCCAATTCCGCAATTGACGTACCAATCACTACGCGGCCATCTATCTTGATTTCTAAATCGCTCGCAACCGTCAGGCCCAGTTGCTCCGTAGAAATCCCGTGCTTTGCCGCCACTTCTTTGATTCGCGCCAGGTTCGCCGGGTCGCAGGAGATCACGATGCGACTGGCCTCCTCCCCAAACAGCACAAATTCTGGTGCAAGGTCGGAAGCAGCGGCATCGGCCACGTGGGGACGGGTGCCCTCACCCGTCCACGCCGAGCGCAGCTCGGCGGTACATCCAATGCCCTTCGCAAACGAACACCTGGCCAGTGCCACTGCAAGACCGCCCTCGGAACAGTCGTGCGCCGAATCCACCAATCCGGCCGCAATCAACTCGATGACGGTTTTCTGCAGCGCGGCTTCGCCTTCTAGCTCCAACGCGGGTGGAAATCCCCACAACTCGCCCAAAACAGCCTTCGCGTACTCCGACGATCCAAACTCGACTTCCGCATCGGTCGCATCCCCAGGTTCCGACCCACGGAGCAGAACGACCGCGCGTCCAGCCTCGCGGAAATGCGGAAACGTCGCCTTGTTGACGTCCTCGAGAATGCCGACAACGCCGAGCACCGGCGTCGGATATATACCCTCGCCCAGCGTCTCGTTGTATAAGCTGACGTTACCGCCGGTGATCGGTATCTCCAGTTCCTCGCAAGCTTTGGTGATGCCGTCAACCGCCTGCGAAAACTGCCACATGATGTGCGGCTTCTCGGGATTGCCGAAGTTCAGGCAGTTGGTCGCGCCGACAGGCGTTGCGCCCGAGCACGCCACATTGCGTGCCGCCTCTGCGACGGCGTGCATCGCTCCCAGCTTGGGATCGAGATAGCACCAGCGCCCGTTTCCATCCAGCGCCATCGCCAGCGCACGTTGTGAGCCCTTAATGCGAATCACCCCGCCGTCACCCTGGCCCGGCCCCTCAACGGTATTGGTCTGCACCATCGAATCGTACTGCTGATAAACCCAGCGCTTGCTGCAGATGTTCTCGCTCGCGAGCAGCCGCTTCAAATCGTCGGTGAAATCTTCCCGCTTACCCAGTTGCACATGCTCCGGCATTTCGCGCCCAACTGGCGGCTCCCAGCGCTGCAACGGCCGTTTGTAAACCGGCGCATCGTCGGTCAATGCAGTATTCGGAATATCTGCGACGACCTGGCCATGTTCGAGCACCCGCATGCGTGGATCGCTGATGACCTTTCCCACCTCCACCGCGTCCAGTCCCCACTTGCGAAATACTTTGTAAACCTCTTCCTCGCGGCCTTTTTGCGCAACCAGCAGCATCCGCTCCTGCGATTCACTCAGCAGGATCTCGTACGCGCTCATTCCGGTTTCGCGCTGCGGCACCCGGTCCATCTCGATTTCAAGCCCCACGCCGCCCCGCGCTCCCATCTCGCAGGTCGAACAGGTCAGTCCGGCCGCGCCCATGTCCTGAATGCCGATAATGGCGCCCGTCTGCATGGCTTCCAGGCAGGCCTCAAGCAACAACTTTTCGAGAAACGGATCGCCCACTTGCACATTCGGCCGCTTGGCTTCCGAGGCCTCGCTGAATTCCTCGCTGGCCATGGTCGCGCCGTGGATGCCATCACGTCCAGTTTTCGCGCCAACATAAATCACCGGATTGCCTTCGCCCGATGCCTTGGCGTAGAAAATCTCGTTCTTGCGCACCAGGCCCAAAGCAAACGCATTCACCAGCGGATTGCCGGAATAGCACGGCTCAAACTTCGTCTCCCCACCGAGATTTGGCACTCCAAAGCAGTTGCCGTAAGACGCGACTCCCCCGACCACGCCTTCCATGATGGAGTGGTTGCGATGAATATCTGCATGGGTCTGCATTGCTTGCGTGGGGACGGGCGCCCCCGCCCGTCCTGGCGAGCGAAGCTCGGCCTTAATCGGCCCAAACCTCAGCGAATCCATCACCGCAACCGGCCTTGCGCCCATGGTAAAAATGTCCCGGAGAATCCCGCCAACACCCGTCGTCGCCCCCTGGAACGGCTCAATGAACGACGGATGATTGTGCGACTCAATCTTGAACGCGCAGGCCCACCCTTCTCCTATATCAATGATGCCGGCATTCTCTCCCGGGCCCTGCAGCACGCGCCGGCTATATGTCGGCAGCCTCTTGAGATGAACCCGCGATGATTTGTACGAGCAATGCTCGCTCCACATCACGCTGAAAATTCCCAGCTCAGTGCGTGACGGCTCACGCCCGCCGAGCAGTTCTTTAATCCGCTCGTATTCGTCCGGAGTCAAGCCGTGGTCGCGCAGTATTTCGGGAGTGATAGCAGAGGTAGCCAGAGTGCTCATGTCGGGAAATTCTATTTTCTCATCTTCGAGCAGAAGAACAAAACCTTTTTGCCGCCGAGAACTCCAGCAAGCTGTTAGCTTTAGCTCGATCGAAATTCGCCATTGGTTCAGCTAAGAGCTAAAGGCTAAGAGCTAGAGGCTGATCTCGCGAACTGCATATACTGAACTCCAATGAATTCCATCATTGTCGGCACCGCCGGGCACATCGATCACGGCAAAACCGCGCTGGTCAAGGCCCTCACCGGCATCGATGCCGACCGCCTGGAAGAGGAAAAGCGCCGCGGAATAACGATAGACCTGGGCTTCGCGCACCTCGAACTTGCCGCCGAAAACGGCGAGACGCTGCGCTTTGGCTTTGTTGATGTCCCCGGTCACGAGCGATTCGTACGCAACATGCTGGCCGGAGTCGGTGGAGTTGACCTGGTGCTGCTGGTCATCGCCGCCGACGAAGGCATCAAGCCGCAAACCCGCGAACATTTCGATATCTGCCGGCTGCTTTCAATTCAGCGCGGCATCACCGTGCTCACCAAGTCCGACCTGGTCGATTCCGACACCCTCGATGTCGTGCGCCTGGAAGTAGATGATTTTCTGCGAGGATCGTTTCTTGAAAACTCGCCCATCATTCCCGTCAGCTCACTCAAGGCCGCAGGTCTCGAAGACCTGAAACGCGAACTGGTGCGAGTGGCGAGCTTAGCTCCGCCTCGCGACTCCAGCGCCGTCACTCGCCTTCCCATCGACCGCGTTTTCACCATGAAGGGCTTCGGCACGGTGGTGACCGGAACGTTGATCGCCGGATCGATTCGCAAGGAAGACGAACTCGAACTGTTTCCGGCGAGGAGAAAAGTTCGAGTACGCGGAGTCCAGGTGCACGGCATCGTCGCCGAAAAAGCACTCGCGGGAGAACGTACTGCCCTGAACCTCGCTGGAATTGAGAAGAGTGAACTGGAACGCGGCATGGTTCTGGCCTCTCCCGGACTGTTGCACACATCGTCGCGCATGGACGTGAAACTCTCATTGCTTCCGTCGGCCAAGCCTTTGAAGCAAGGCGCACGTGTGCACCTGCACGCCTTCACGTCCGAAACGATTGCAACTGTGAACCTTTACGAACAAAAGCAGCTCAAGCCGGGCGGCGAGGCGTTTGCGCAATTACGATTGACCGACCTGCTCCTGCTCCTCCCCGACGACCGATTTATAATCCGACAATTTTCGCCCGTGGTGACTATCGGAGGGGGAGTGGTGCTGGATGCATCACCAATGTCGCAAGGCTTACCGCCACAGAGCGAACTCGAAACCCTAGCCGCTCAGGACTGCGAAGCAATTCTGAGACTTCGAGTCTGGCGCGGCTACCACGATGGCGTTTGGCTGCAGCAGTTGGTCGCGGAAACCGGCTGGACGAAGAAAGTGATCGAGTCTCAGCTGGCCGAGGCAGTGAAGAGTGGAGATGTCGTTCGGATCGGCGAGATATATATGCACGGACCCGCGTGGGAATTATTGAAGGCCCAGGTTGTTCCGACCGTGGAGGAATTTCACCGGAAGAATCCATTGGCGGTTGGGATCGGAAAGGACGAGCTACGAGTGCAGACGGACGCAGGCGATGAAGCCTTCGATGCAATTGCTGACATTCTGCAACGGGAGAAAAAAATTGAGATCACCGGAGATCTGGTACGGCTGCCCGGCCGCACCGTGGTAATGAAAGATGAAGAAGCCGAGTCGCGAAACCTTATCGAGCACGCCTTCGCCTTAGCCGGACTGAAAGTTCCTGCTCTGAAAGATGTATTGGCGGGATTGAAAATCGACAAAGCTCGCGCCCAAAAAATTGTGACCCTGTTGCTCCGCGAAAAGTCCCTGATCAAAGTTTCCGACGATTTGGTCTTTCATCGCGATGCGCTCGAAGAACTGCGCCGAAAGTTGGCGGCGGAAAAACTCAAGTCTCCCAAAATCGACGTCGCCCGCTTCAAAGATCTCGCTGGCGTCAGCCGGAAATACGCCATTCCGCTGCTCGAATACTTGGATCGGGAGCGCGTAACCAAACGCGTCGGCGACGAACGAATCATTCTGTGATGTCAGAAGCTAATATGCTCGTGTGGAGCCTGCCCTGAGCTTCTCGAGTGGTCGGACACTCTTGTCTGACAAGCCTGTGATGGCGGAGCTAATTTGCTCGTGTGGGTCGGACATTCTTGTCCGACAAAAAGCGTATCAACTCGTATTCAGTGGTGGCTCGAAACTGAAATCAAAAGCGTCGGCAGGAATGCCCGACCCTTCGACAAGCTCAGGGCAGGCTCCACACGGCCGTTGCGGTTACCCGGATGGCGGGTGCAAGTAACCCGCCTCAATCCGCCGATGCCGCCGTCATTTCGTCGCCACCGAGCCCAGGATTCATCAACGCCCGCTTCAACCTTAACTTCTCATCCATCAGGCTCTTCAGCTGCGCGGAATCCAGCGCTCGTGCCGACTCCATTAGCCTTTGTATCTGCTCCAGTCGCCGCCGAATGTGCACACGCCGCAAAGCCCGAACGGCGCCTTCCAACTTCTCTGCGGTAAGATCTTCATCTTCTTTCATCAGAACGGCGGCCAGCAGAGCGCGTTCATTGTCAGAACGCGCCATCTCCATAGGCTCCGCGTTCTCGGGAGCATTCAAAAGCGTTTCCATCAAAGACTCTGTGCCTAGACCGACATGAAGACGCTCGGCGCTCAACACGAATCGCGCCTGCCGCGCCGGATCGAAGGCATCATCAGCTCCGCCTCGATCTGAAACAAAATCCTCCAATTGGAATTCACGCCCCGAAGCCAGCGCGCGAATCAACAGCTTCTCTGCGTCTGTAATCTGCCCTTCCGGCACGGCTTTCAGCGTGGCAGTCTTACGACTGGTCGCGGCATGCTTCAGTTCCTGCCGCAACACTGCTCCGTCTATGTTGAGCTTCTGCGCAATCTCTTCGGCGAGTTCGTCGCGGACAATCCGGCTCGGCACCCGCTGAACATGCGGCAACAAATAATTGACGGCATTGCGCTTGCCTTCACCGCTGCGCACCTGGAACTGTGTTCGCGCCCTCTCGATCAGATACTCAAAATATTTCTGCGAATTCTTCAGCGCGCTCGAATACGCATCCTTGCCCTTGCGGCGCACGTACAGATCGGGATCGAATCCCGTTTCGAGAGTCAATACGCGGATCTCGAATTCCTCTTCGACCAGCAGCGAAAGCGTACGCTCAGTGGCTTTTGCACCCGCCGTATCAGGATCAAAATTAACGATCACATTTTTGCTGAAACGCCCCAGCAGCGCGGCTTGCGCCGGCGTAAACGCCGTGCCTGAGCTGGCAATCACATTGCGAAAACCCGCGGCAAATACAGAAATGCAATCCATCTGGCCTTCGACCAGAATTGCGTAGTTCAGCGCGCGAACCGCCTCCTTCGCCAGATCAAGGTTGAAAAGCACCCGCGACTTCGAATAAATAGCCGTCTCCGGCGAATTCAAATACTTCGGCCCGGACTTCTCATCCGTCGCCAGCGTTCTGCCGGTGAACGCGATCACGCGCCCGCTCTCGTTCGCAATCGGAAACATGACCCGGTTGCGGAACTTGGAATACATGGAAGCGGTCGTCGGCCGTCGGTCTTCGGTCGTCGGCAAAATCTTACTGGTACTGTCATCCCGAGCGGAGTCGAGAGCCTGCCCTGAGCGACCGACGGCAGGGAGGGAGTCGAATGGGGACCTGCTCTCTTCCCGAGAGCCGAGAGTCGACGACCGAGAGCCGTCCTGAAGCCCAGCGCCCGAAGCCCGAAGCCCGGCCTGATCTTTCCACGACAGCAACCCGCTCTCCCGCAGCGCTTCTTCTCCGAACTCGCCCTTCAGGCGATCGCGCAGCAGAAAGCCGGAATCCGGCGCATACCCGATCCGAAACTTATGGATCGTCTCATCATCGAGTCCTCGCCCGCTCAGATACTCGCGTGCTCGGGCACCTTCTGGCCGCCGCAGGCACTCCTGAAAAAATGCGCAAGCACCCTCGTGAATTTCCAGCAGCACGGTCCGCAGCCTTGCATCGCGAGCTTCAGCTTCGCTGTTGAAGGTCTGTTTGGGAAGAGCCACGCCCATCTTCTGTGCAACCGCGCGCACCGCCTCGGGGAAAGTAATGTTCTCGATCTTCTGAACGAAGCTGAATACGTCTCCAGACTGCCCGCAGCCAAAGCAGTGATAAAACTGCCGGGTTGCGTGCACCGAAAATGACGGCGATTTCTCCTTATGAAAAGGGCACAGGCCCGAATAGTTCTGCGCGCCCGATTTTTTCAGGCTGACATAGTCGCCCACTACGCGGACGATGTCCGCCTGTTGCTTTAGTGTTTGCGCGAAATCGGACGCGAAGGCCATGGGAGGTCTGCTGGAATTATCTGTCAGCCCAGTTATGGAAGGATAGATCGTTTGCTGTGGAGCCCTGTGGGAATCGGAGCACATTTAGCGCGAGCCATGCTTAAGCAGACGATTCCCTAATCGGGACAAGCCGCATGCGTCTTTACCGATTTCAGCTTACATTTCGTTGAACACTCGCTAGAATTCCACTCGCAGGCCGATGTCTGGGAGAGTGTTGCCAGTGGGTACTGGACGTCGCCTGCAAAGCGATCGAGTGGCTAGCCAGCCACTAGGGTTCGAGTCCCTCACTCTCCGCGCGGTCACTCGATTAAGGAAACTTGACAAATAAGGCACGAAAACTATGATTAAACCTGCAGGCGACGTCCAGTAGTAGGTTCCCAGCCCCGGATGGCTACCGGGGCTTTCGTGTTTTCGGCCCTTTGTCCAACATCCGGCTGGTGCCTGCTCTCCTCGACAGCAACGATACGTGACTATCGGTACTCTCGATTTGATCCTCCGCAGTCCAGAATTGTTCCATGTATCGCGCGCAAAAACCCGTAATTGAAGCATTTTGGCTATATCAATCGGCGTTTCAGCCGCACAGGAAGCGAAGCCTCGCAGCTTGGTCAGCAATTATTTGGCGCGATCTACAACCGGAACACCATCTCCGCAGAGCGCCTATTGCGAGAAGGCGCCAATATTGAGGCAAAGGGTCAGAATGGCGAGACTCCGCTGATTATAGCGGCTGAAAAGGCAGTGCATACCCAACGACCGACACGGTGAAGCTGCTTCTCGACAGAAAGGGCAAACCTTCGGGCGAAGAATCGTGATGGCCAGACTGCCGTCATGCTGGCCGATTCTGGCGCAGGATCTGAAGCGACAGATATCGTGACGCATCTCGTTAGTCATGGTGCCGACCTCAATGCAAAAGACCGCAATGGCAAGACGGCCGCGCGGCACTGGCATCCGAAAACGGCCATCCTGACATCGCGAAACTGCCCTTGGATATGCCTGCACTTGGGCGTTAGCTGTTCCTTTTCTCTCCAACCTCCTGAAACTAAAACGCTCTCCGCGCCATCTAATTATTGAGGCGGGAACGCAGAGCAAAGTGCCGGCTTCGACCGGACAAAGGCGCGCGGCAAGACAAAATCTGATACAGCACAAGGCTTGGGGCAGAGCGGGCTTCCGCGACCAACATCTAGCCGCTAGAAGCTTGTTTCTGTTACACTTTTAAGGTTTGTGCCGGCGTCCAGCTCGCCATCGCACGCTCCCACCGTTAATTAAAGACATCTCACATCGTCCTCATCGGCGCACCGCGCCGACCAGGACGAAGATGAAGAGGAAAATCCTTCTTGGCTCTCGATGAAAAGTACGATGACATAAAAAAGCTGATCGATACAGGGAAGGAGAAGGGATATCTGACCTACGACCAGGTCAACGATTTGATCCCGCACGATGTGCACTCTCCCGAAGACCTCGACGATCTGCTGACCACAATCGGTACGCAAGGAATTGATGTACTGGAGGGCCCAAAACTGCCCTCTAGCGCTCTGGACAGAGAAGATGCAGAAGAGGTCGGCGAAGATGTCGAACTCGACCTCACTCCCGGAGCGATGGAAAAAACCAACGATCCCGTCCGCATGTATTTGCGCGAGATGGGGACCGTCCCGCTCCTGACCCGGGAAGGCGAAGTGGAAATCGCCAAGCGGATCGAGCGCGGGCAGAACCGCGTGCTCAAGGCGCTTTCGCGATCACCCATCGTGATCCGCGAATTGCTCGCCATGGGCGAGGACCTCAAAAAGGGCGTCCGCTCGATTAAGGAAGTGGTCACCTTCGATGAGGAAGAGATCACCGACGAAATCGTGCAGGCGCGCCTGAATGAGTTCACCGGCAAAATCGACGAACTTGCCAAGGCTTACAAAAAAGCCATGCAGGTGCAGGAAAAGTTCGGCGACGTTTCGCAGAAGAAAAATCCCAAGCCGTACCGGCGGCTGCGCAACCACCTGGCTCGCGCGGTGATCGGCGTTTCGAAGGCGGTGCGCGCGCTCGGTTTCACCAACGCCGAACGCAAGCGGCTGATTGACCGTCTGAACAAGACGGTCGATACCATGCGTTCGCTGGACCGTCAGGCCAACAACCTGGAGAAAAAGGCCGAGGTCACTCGTTCCGAAGACCAGCGCAAGGAGTACAAGCGCCAGGCCCGGACAGTGCATGCCGAACTCGAAAAGATCGAGCAGGAAGTTGGCGTCGCGTTCCTGGAACTCAAGCGCACCCAGCGCGAACTGATCCAGGGCGATATGGACGCTGAGTACGCCAAGCGCGAACTCATCGAAGCCAACCTGCGACTGGTGGTGTCAATTGCCAAGAAATACACCAATCGCGGATTGCAGTTCCTCGACCTGATTCAGGAAGGCAACATCGGACTGATGAAGGCGGTGGATAAATTCGAGTACCGCCGCGGGTATAAGTTTTCAACGTATGCCACATGGTGGATTCGGCAGGCAATTACTCGTGCAATTGCTGATCAGGCGCGTACGATTCGTATCCCCGTGCACATGATCGAAACCATCAACAAGCTGATCCGCACTTCGCGGCAGTTGGTGCAGGAGCTGGGACGCGAGCCGACCTCGGAAGAAATCGCCAAGCGCATGGACATTCCGGTGGCAAAAGTGCGCAAGGTGCTGAAGATTGCTCAGGAGCCGATTTCTCTCGAAACGCCGATTGGCGAAGAGGAAGATTCGCACCTTGGCGACTTCATCGAAGATCGCGCAGTTGTTTCGCCGGCGGAAGCAGTGATCAACGTCAACCTGAAAGACCAGACTTCGCACGTGCTTCGCACCCTGACGCCGCGCGAGGAAAAAGTCATCAAGATGCGCTTCGGCCTGGAAGACGGCAGCGAGCACACCCTCGAAGAAGTCGGCCAGAGCTTTGCGGTAACCCGCGAGCGCATCCGGCAAATCGAAGCCAAGGCGCTGCGCAAGCTGCGGCATCCGAGCCGGTCGAGAAAGTTAAGGGCGTTTCTGGATGGGGTGAGGGATTAGCGAAGGCAGAGGTAAGCATTAAAGGGCGCGCGAAGGCGCGCCCTTTTTCTTCATCTCGATCTGGTTGCCGGCCCTGCGTCTTCGCGATACACACGCTGCAACTCTGTTATCCAGCAGATGTCAGGGTCAGAAACATCGCGTCCAAGGTGCTTTGCTAATTTGAAGAAGCCGTTTCCTGGTCTGTTGTCCCCGCCCGCATGAACTACGAGCACTGTGATCATCCCGGTGCCAGCTGCGTCGGCTTCCCAAGAAAGCTGTCCCAAGAAATGTCGGAAGTCGTCGCCGTGAGGATCAAATCGAATCGAGCGTATCCCACGTGCTAAATCTCCGTAGCTGATTGTGCTTTCCGCCTTAGCGACACGCGCGAGGATTTCACGGGCTTCAGATTTCGCACTCTCCCAGTCCGCCGAAATATGCCCAAATGTGCTATCAAGCAGGTTCTCGGTGATCATCTCTGCGCTCCTGTTGTACATCGAAGCCTATGCCCCTACCTGCGTATTTTCAATACGCTCCGTTAAGAGATGTGCGCCTTACAATCTGGATCAGTGACTAGAAAAACGGGTAGAAGGGACCACTACCTTCCGCAAGGGTACTTGCGAGGATTTATCGATCCAGCGCGCGAGGGACTGCCCAAGCCTCTGTGGCACCTGGACATCGCTTACAAGAGCTGGTCTGAACGCAGTGCGAAGCAAATCGGCCATGGAACTGGTTTCTACGATTACGCTGGGACCTCGCCCGACTTGGATTCGATGCCCTCAGCGGATGACGCCTTCTTAGAACTTGAAAACGCGTTTCCTACTGTGCGGGCAAAGCTCGTATCGAAGCATTTTTGCGATTGGAGGAAGCACCTGGGGTTTCTCCTAAACTATATGCAGATGATCCGCGCTCGGTCGCCACTTTTCTTTGAGCAGAAGGAGATTGAAGGAAAGGCGCTTCAAACCTGGACAATCAAAGAACTCCATCCCGACGGTAAGACCCTAACACTTGATTCGATGGAACCGGCACCGCCGCCTGCCCACTTCATCAAGAATCGAACTATTACACACATGCGTGAGGAAATTCAAAAAGGCGCGGCGTGGCTCTGGGACTTCAATTGGTGCCTCCGCTATTGCGATTCGGTTTCTGAACCCTTCGTAACAAGCGAGTCGTCCCTAGTGGCAGAAGGCCCCCCAGCACCTGATGTTGCTGAAGCAGTAAAACACCCGGAAACGCTGCTGTATTTCCCCCTATGCTGGCAAGCCTGTCTATTCGGGAGTCGACAGCGCTTCGATGTTGGAACAGCCAAGCTTGGTTCGGAGGACATGCGCACATTCCGCAGAAAGTATAGGCATTTTGCTCAAGTCTTTGTTGTCTCCCCTACCAAGCTTGACGACATTTCTGAGCGGATCGAGAAACCTTTATGACCTGCTGTGGGCTAAAGCCCACATTTTAAATGACGCTTCTACGCGGCCATAAATGGCCGCTCTTCCACGAGCTGTCCAAATTCGCATGGCGGGGGCGCGAATTGTGATTGCGAGCGATTCGCGTGGGCATTCTCGTTGAAGGTGTGGATGTCACGGAGCGTAACGGGCTGAGCTCTGGGCCCGGAGACGGCGGGCCCTAAAGGGCGTCGATATCTTGTGCTGCTTACGCGGCCATGAATGGCCGCTCTTCCACGAAGATCTGAACGAACGTGTTATTGGGAACGAAATCGTGGAAGAGCGGCTCTTTAGAGCCGTGTACAGGTCGCATGATTTTCGGGGCTTTAGCCCCTGCGGCCTCAGGCCCTAAAGGGCGCGTCAGAGATGTTATTCACGCGGCCATGAATGGCCGCTCTTCCACGGGAGCGCAAGACCCGAGCAATTAGACCGCCGCGTCTGACACTTTTACATCACGCCACGTTTCACTCGCTGACGAATAGGGATACGAGTTCGGCGTTCCGGCCAGGCGCGCTCGAACGGGATTCATGCGAATGTACTCGGCGTGGTGCACATAGTCCTGATCGTCGCGAATGCGATGGTTCGTGAAGCTCTCCTGCCAGACCAACCCTCGCTTTGCTTTTCCAAGCCGATAGGAAAACCCGCCCTTAATTAATTGCACGGCCCGTTCAAGCGAAATTTCCGGTGCAGGTGTCAGGAGAAGATGCAGATGATCGGGCATGATCACGAACTCGTGCAGGACATATTTCTTCTGTTCGCGATAATGCGCGAGCACGTCCATCATCAATTTAGCTTTTTGCGGATTGCGAAAGAAAGGTGTTCGTTGCCACGTCACAGTTGTGATGAAGAAGGTTCGGTGAAAGTTCATTTTCTGGGAAATGCTAGGTGCTCGGGGGTCGCTGCGTCTGTGATATCTGAACATTCGGATTGTGACGGGTGGCGGGCTAAAGCCCGCAATAAAATCAACATCCCTTTACGCGGCCATAAATGGCCGCTCTTCCACAAAGGCCGCTCTTCCACAAAGGCCGCTCGTCCGCGACGACGAGTTGGCCCTGATACTTCCCGTTTTGGGCGTGCTTCCTTACATTTGTTTCGGAATTTGCTTGCTTCTGGCTTTTCGGAAAATTCCAATAGAGAGATAAGGCGGCGTTCGCAGTTTTTGGATCGCCGCCTGATTTGTTTGCGAATAGGATGCGCGACGAGCGTGCGATTTATTGCCGCGCACAAAATCGCGCGTCATTCGCACGTCGCGCTCAGGTCCCTCGACCGCCAAAAGAGGGCGGCTCGGGATGACAGTTGAGAAGTGGAGTTGGCGAAAGATGAATAAGCGGATACCGAAAATTATTGAAGACAACAAAAGACGGGGGGAATGGGCGGAGTCGGTGTTTGCGGCGCGGGCGGCAGCAGAATGGGCTGCCGGTGAATCATCCCTCTGGGGACTCGGAAAATTTTGATTGCCTGGTTGGGCGTCCCGGGAAGTTTGTGGCGGTACAGGTGAAGTGCACGATAGCAGAGCTGCCGAACGCGAAGGGATACCCGTGTTCGGTAGGCACGAACAATAAGAGGTATCAGGCAGGGGCTTTCGATTTTATGGCAGCCTATGTGATCCCCGAAGATGCTTGGTACATCATTCCTGCGAACTTGATCCTAGGGCTGAGGTATATCTCTTTGTGCACGACGAATGGTGGCGAGGCGAAGTACGAACAGTATCGGGAGGCATGGCATCTCTTGCGGGAAGCGTCGGGATGCGAGGAATCCAACTTTTCCCAAAGTCACGGAGAATCGGACCCACAGATTCCGGCGGGGCCGGCGACAGCGCGGATGCAGGGAGCGATGAATTTCTTTCGCGATTATTTGGAGAAGGGCGGAAGGTGAAAATCCCCAGCGCCTGAAGGCGCGACTGCTTTCATCTCAATTCGGCACCCTTCGACTTCGCTCAGGGCAGGCTCTTGAAGGCGTGCCCTGATACAAGCCGTATCGTATCCCACCCTACGAAAACCGCGTAGGGTGGGGCCATCCTCGGCGGCATTGAGGGATTTAGTTCTTTGCGGTGCCGTCCCTGAAGGGACTCATATCATTTGTTGCATGGTCCCAGCACTTACGTGCTGGGCTATCTATATATCGCCGCTGCGCGGCTGGAGGGGTTTGTGGCGCAACGGCTGCGGGGGGAAGTGCGGAAATTAACTTCACGGCCGCATGGATGACCCCCTCCTCGAGCGTGTTGCCTGTTGCGTTATACTTCCGCGCGAGGATCCGGCGGCCACGAAGCCGCCTTGTGATCTCAGGGGAGGAGCAGATGAAATTCAAAAGTATTGCCGCAGTGTTAGCTCTCGTATTCATGTTGCCGTTTGCTTCACAACATGTCTTTGCGTCGGACAGGGACGACATCGTGGCGACGGTGCATCGGTTTGCCGACAATCTCGATCCGAAGACGATCGACAAGGCGTTGGCCACTTGCGACTCAACTACGTCGATCATAGATGAGTTTCCTCCGCATGCGTGGAACTCGTGCCAGGACTGGATCAAGGACTTCGGCGAATTCAACGAGAAGAACGGGGTCACCGAAGCCGACGCGAAGATTGGCGGGCCCTGGAGCGTGGACGTCGATGGAGACCGCGCGTACGTTGTCGCGCCGGCCACATACACCTACAAGCAGCGCGGGAAGGTGATGAAAGAAGCGCACGCCGTTTTTACGGCGGCGCTGAGAAGGACGGATGCCGGGTGGCGGTTTAGCGCCTGGTCATGGGCGAGGCACTGGGTCCCAGCCAATGGGGGCGCCGATCCTTATGGTTCTGTGCTGGGCTTGTTAGTCAGTTGCTCCACTCTAGGCGTGAAATGCGGCCCAAGCCGCCGCACCCAGAACCACAATGACGATGACCACAGCGTGCCAGCGGGAATGGCGGTAGACGCGGTCGGTGGGCCTGATTTCAGTGTCGCTGAGACGGAATAATCGCATGTCCAAGCTCGGTTCTGACAATCTGTGAGCGAGAAGATTTCCGCCGCTTGCATGTGCAAAACTTTCGGCGATTGTTAACGCTTTGTAATTTCAGCACTTAGGTCGACCGGGCATAGAAGTTTCAGGTATCGCGATGAAAACACGGTCCTTGTTTGCCGTTACAACTTTAGTGCTATCCGGCAGAGTAGCCGGTTTCGTGAAATCCCGCCGCGCTGTTTGTGCATTCCACAATCTTTCCACAGGGGCAAAAATGGCATATTTTCGGCCAAACCCAACTAATTTTGCGGGTAATCGTCGATGCAGGAGGGAGGGCATTTTTCGGCTGCAACTTACTCATCCGATCCCGAACCGCCTGCCATCGATTCGAATCGCGTCGAGCTCTTGAGGAACGCCAGCTTCACCGTTCCCGTCGGCCCATTGCGTTGCTTGCGGATGATTAGCTCGGCCACGCCGTCAAGTTCGGGGTCGTCGGGCTTATAGACCTCTTCACGGAAAATGAAAGCTACCACGTCGGCATCCTGCTCGATCGATCCCGATTCCCGAAGATCAGCGAGCTGCGGACGATGGTCGCCGGCGCCGCGGCTCTCCGGCGCGCGGCTTAATTGCGACAGCGCAACAACCGGAACGTTCAATTCTTTGGCGAGAGCTTTGAGGCCGCGGGAGATTGCCGAGACTTCCTGGGTTCGATTCTCATAACGCTTGCCGCCGCCGGACATGAGCTGAAGATAATCCACTACGATCAGGTCGAGCGCTCCTTTGGATTGCAATAGCCGTCGCGCTTTGGCGCGCATTTCGCTGATGGTGATGCCTGGAGTATCGTCGATAAAAATCGGCGCCTGGCCAAGCTTTTCGAGCGCTGACGCAATCTTGCGCATGTCGTCCTGCCACAGCGAGCCGGTGCGGAATTTATGCGCGTCCACTCGCGCGACCGAGCACAGCATGCGTTGCAGCAGGGCCTCTTTCGACATCTCGAGCGAGAACACCGCTACGGTCTTGGCGTCCTCGATGGAGACGTTCTCGGCGATATTCATCGCGAATGAAGTCTTGCCCATGGAAGGCCGGGCCGCCACGATGATGAGGTCCGATTTCTGGAAGCCGCTGGTCTTTTCGTCAAGATCAACGTAATGGGTCTCGAGTCCGGTGATGCGGCTGCCGCGTTGGAGGAAGGCGTCCACCGAACCGAACGATTCCTTGATGATTTCCTGCACGCCCATGAAGCCGCGGCCAATGCGCTTTTCGGAAAGCTGGAAAATCTGGGCTTCGGCGTCATTCAGAATCTCGTCCGCGGGGTCGCTCTGCTCACTGGCGCGCGCGATGGCGGCGGTGGCGGCATGAATCAGTCCGCGCAACAGAGCCTTGTCGCGAACGATTCTTATGTAGTGCTCAATGCTGGGGCGGTCGGGAACGCCGTCGAGTAGGCCGGAGATGTAAGCAGCTCCCCCAATGGCTTCGAGTTCAGCATGGCGGCCGAGTTCCTCGCACAGCGTGATTAAGTCGATCGAGTGCGAGGCTTCCGACAGGTCCACCATGCGCGCATAAATGCGGCGATGCGAGTCGAGGAGAAAGTCTTCCGCCTTCAGGTGCTCGGCCGCCTGATTGTAGGCAAGGTTGTCGAGCAGAATAGCGCCGAGTATCGAGCGCTCCGCTTCAACGTTCGCGGGAAGCGCCTGCGCGGAGATGTAGTCAGTCGTCGCCACTTAAATTATTTTGCTGATTCGTTCGGAGAGTATTTTCGTCGAACGCGAATGTGATAGTACTCGGATGAGGTCTGTGCACTGTTGTTGGAAACACTCCATAAATTAATTTTGTCGGCGAAAAGATTGCGTTGATCATTTCCTGGGAAAAGTCTGCTCTAGTGTAGGCGAAATTTAGGCGAAGATTCAACGGGAGAGGACCTGCTGAATCTTCTAAAATAACCAGAGGTGCAAGGGAATTTTCGGAAAAGTGCCGTCGAGGTGAGGTAAAAAATATGCGGTCTGGGCCAGCCACCCAGACCGCATTTGCTGACGTGAAATTCACTTCTGCCATCACCCGCGTTCTGCCGCCCGCCTGGACTTGCGTTGTCACCAACGCCCGTTACCTGATGGGCCACGAACTGCGGTGGCGCATCTGCACCAAAGGTGCAGTTGCATCCGGGTCGCGCCTTGCCGGCTTAGCAGTCCCGCCATGCGAGACCGTTTCTGAGGAGGCCGCAACGCCCGGGTTGCCCGCAACGCTTGCACGCTTTGGGAACCGCTCGACAGCTCGCCCTCGCGAACTGCCGCAGAACCAGCCTTGCGCGATCACTGGCAGCGTGATGTCCACGCCTGCAGTGATTGCAATGTCTCGCATCGTGAATCTTTGAGCAACAGAAAATCCAGCACGAGCTGTGCGAAAACTGTGGACGCGGGGACTTGTTTGTGGAAAGACAAGGAAAAAGCGGAAATAACCTGAACTCCGGAAAAAGTCGTTATCTCGGCGAATCATCCACGGCCAACCGCAGGCAATGCCAGCCAACTAGATGTCGCCCTTAGCCTGTTTTTCATAAAGCTCGCGGCGGGTCTGGGGATCGTCCGCGCGTTTTGTGACGAAGACCCGCGTAATAGTTTTGCCGTCCGCCGAAATGCTGATCCGTGATTCGTAAAGCGGACTACCGTCCCCGCCACTCGCTTGCGTCACCAGTGCATCGCCATCCCACGTGGTTACGACCGTTGCTCCACGTGAATCCTGACCGGGCTTGCCATCGGTCGTAAGCGATTCCTGCTCTTCAAATTGCTGTCCGCCCGCAACCCCCTTGGCGACGTATTTGAAGACGGGCTCGCGGTGTTCGACCTCGACGACCAGCGCCTGAATGGGCGCGCTGCCGAGATCGGACTTGGCAACGTCTAATTTCCAAATGCCGGTGAAGTTGGGCTTGGTCCCGGCTGAAAGAATCACGGCCGGGGCGAGGATCAAGAGGGCAAGAGAAGTCTGCTGCGATTGTTCATGCCTGCCAGTACGAGCGCCCCGGAGAAATTGTTCCCGGAGACTGTCGGTTTGAATGTGCATTCGTCCCATGCACGGTTCCTGACCTCGCCTGATCCATCCGGAATTTCTCTGACTCATGACGATGTGATATCAAGTTGAATTGAGGGACCATCATGCAAACAAGAAAGGTCATTGCGACTATTGTTCTTCTGCTCGGTTTCAGCCTGACCGTTTGCGCGCAGGAGGTCACTGTCGCCGCGGCCGCCGATCTGCAATTTGCGATGGAGGACATCACCGGTCGATTCCAGAAGGAGACGGGAAAGACGGTGAAGGTGATCTACGGCTCTTCGGGCAACTTCTTCCAGCAAATCCAGAACGGCGCGCCTTTTGACATGTTCTTCTCCGCCAACCTTGATTATCCGAAGAAACTGGACGCGGCCGGGTTGACCGAGCCGGGCACGTTCTATCCCTATGCCGTGGGGAAGATCGTGCTGTGGGTGCGAAATGATTCCAAGCTCGACATCAGTTCAGGCCTTGCCTCGCTTTTGAATCCTGCGATCAACAAGATCGCCATAGCCAATCCCTTACACGCCCCCTACGGAGAAGCTGCAGTTGCGGCCATGAAGACAGAAAACGTCTATGACAAAGTTTCAGACAAATTCGTAATGGGCGAGAACATCTCGCAAACGGCAACGTTCGTAATATCCGGCTCGGCTGATGTCGGGATCGTGGCTCTTTCTTTGGCCTTGTCTCCGAATATGAAGGACAAAGGCCGTTACGTCGAAATTCCCGCGAGTGATTACCCAGCGATCGAGCAAGCATGTGTGATTCTTAAGTCATCCTCGCAGAAGGACTCTGCGAAAGCTTTCCTGAATTTTGTAAAGACGCCGGCCATTGGCGAACTGTTTCGGGCGTACGGATTTGCCTTGCCCGGGAGTTCTTCGCAGAAGTAAGGCTAGCCAAATGTGCGAATGGGTGATAACGCGGTGGAAAGAGCAACTGGGAAGAAATCCGCGGTCAGTGTGGCAGTCGCGTGACGGGAAAACGGCGGCCACCTTTTCCGTAAGTAATACAAGCAATCGTGCCCATCACTTCAGGAAGCAGTTCCGCGCGCATAGCCGGTTAAGGAGGCGGGAACTATGCGGCTGAGTGGTCGCTGGATCGGCTCTTCTTCGGAGCACCAGGTTCGTCATAATCATCTGTTACTCGACCGGTCAGGATTTCTCGTAAGGCCCACTCGATTCGAGTGACTGAGGTTCGAATCTCACCCAACTGTTGATCCTGCCCGTGAACATAGACGGAAGCGACGATGATGTTGAGAGCATTGCGGACGTGATGATTCATTAACTCAATGGTCCTCAATCTCTCGTTCAAGTATTTCGAGCGGCCACGCTCGTAGCGGTAGATTAGTAATCCCGCGATCATGCCGCCACAAAAATCATCGAGTATTCGCTGTCGTTCCGTCAGGCCGTAGCGTATCGAGAGTTGATCGGTGAGAAATAAGACAATGACAACAACCGAGCCGAATATGACAGCGCTGATGCCCGGTGGAGACCAAGTACGCCGGCTCGGCCTTGGCTCCGTATTGTGAGTCATGTGTGCTCCTTTCAACCGGCATTTGAGCACGGCGCTCTACCTGTCGATTCGGCGATGCCAAGGTCCGGTCGCGTTTGAAGGTTACTCGAATGTAGTAGCATGGCAACCTGCTAAAACTTGCAGGCAATCGAGCGAGGGCCCTCATTAAGCAGTCTCAACTTTTTGCCTTCGCCGGGCCTCCTTCGTCGGTCCTTACCGTCGATTTTTGACACATTGCGCATCAGCAATCTTTGGAAGGTCTGACGCGGCGTGCAATCCTGAGACACGCGTCTCGGAACCCATTCGAAAGGCATTAAGACCGTCGCCCGTCTACTGAAAGAGTTACAATTTTTTAGCGGTCACAGTTCGGCGAGATTCGCGCAATATCGAACGTTGCGAAGTGAAGTCTCTCTTTTAAGATGCGAACGCACAAAGGTTTCAGAGAATGGTTTCGTGGTTCCAGGGCGGACACTACCCTCCAGTCGCCCAGCGCACCCGTTCGAACGTGGCAACGTACTGTCCTTTCACAGGCCTTTCGCTTGAGTTTGGCATCGGGTATCAGCGGCGTGAGTCTCTGGTTGTCAGTGCAACTTGGAGGAGAAGAGACAGGCGCCGGTGTCTTCCCTTTTCTATTCCCCGCGTCTGTAGTCGGCGCGTGGACTGGTGGCATACCCGGGGGACTGCTCGCCACCGTCATTTTGGCTTTCGGAGCGGCTTTTTATCACCTCCCCCCAGCGGGCCTAGCCATAAGCGATAGCGGCCATGTGTTTGCGCTGGTCGCTTTTATTCTGACAGGACTGCTGATTGCCTGCCTGGTTGGTGCGCTTCAGTATCATCGGGATCTTGCCAGATACACACTCCTCAGCGTCGGTGACGGTGTAATAACCACCGACCGAAGAAACTGCATCCGAGTCATGAATCCTTTGGCCGAATTTCTGACCGGATGGTCGAGGAAAGAAGCATTCGGCAAACCAGTGGCGGAAGTTTTGAGAATTACCACTCCCACGCCAGACCAAGATGTGGGGATACTTGCATCTATGGCGATGCGTGAGGGCCGCGTATTGACTCTTTCGGAAGACGCTATCGTAATGTCGAAGTCTGGCGCTGGGCGCCCGCTCTCCGACTCAATTGCACCGATTCAATCACACTACGGCGACGTCATCGGCTCAGTCATAGTCTTTCGTGACGCCACGGACCGCAAACGCACTGAGGCCGCGCTGGTCGAAGCGGAAAAAAACTATCGAGAAATATTTGAAAACGCTGTCGTTGGCATGTTCCAGAGTACGCCTGACGGCCGCTATCTCAAGGTGAATCACGCCATGGCGTTGATGTATGGGTACAGCTCTCCTCGCGAGATGATTGAGGCGATGAGTGGTGTCGGACATCAGGAGAATCCAGATCCAGGCCTGAGTGATGAATTTAGGCGCCTGCTCGAAGAAAAAAAGGTAATAAGCGCTTTTCCCCTGGAAGTGTTGCGGCGCGACGGCACCCGACTCTCGACAATCGTGAACGCTCGCATCGTCTCAGATGCGGAGGGCAGAGTCCTTTACCATGAGGGCACACAGGAAGACATTACGGATCGAAAGCGCCTGCAAGCTCGATTGGAGCACGCACAAAAACTGGAAGCTGTTGGCCGCCTCGCCGGCGGCATAGCTCATGATTTCAATAACATTCTTGGCGTCATCTTCGGATACAGCGAGCTTGCAAGGGAGAAGGTCGACAAAAACCATCCTATTGTAAGCAACCTCGATCAGATCAGAGATGCGACAGCACGCTCGGCTCGTTTAACAAAACAGCTTCTCACGTTCAGCCGACAACAGGTCATCCAGCCCACGGTCCTGGATCTGAATAAGATCATAAGTGGCCTGGCTCAGATGCTCGAGCACTTGGTAGGTGAAGACATTGCAGTTTCCTTGAAAGCCGGCGAGGGGCTGGGCTTAGTTGTGGCGGATCCTGGGCAAATTGAACAGGTTCTGATGAATCTAGCGGTAAACGCGCGGGACGCCATGCCCACAGGTGGTGAGATTAAGATCGAAACGAGAAACGTCAACCTCGACAAAGAATATCGAATGCACTACTCGTCCGCGGTGTCCGGTCCTTCCGTGATGCTAACGTTTTCGGACACCGGTTACGGCATCGAGAAGGATGTATTGCCGAAGATCTTCGAACCTTTTTTTACGACTAAAGATCCCAGCCGGGGCACGGGGCTCGGTCTTGCGACTGTCTATGGAATCGTGAAACAAAACAACGGCAACATCTGGGTCTATAGCGAACCCGGTATGGGCACAACCTTCAAGATTTACTTTCCAAGAACTAATCTGGGTGAAATGGCGACGATGCCTGAATCTCAAACGGCATCCGTGGGTGGGACCGAGACCATCATGCTTGTCGAGGATGACGCTGGCATGCGCGAACTCGTAGCTGCCCTCCTGGAGGCCGCTGGCTACAAGGTTCTGAAACCGAATAGCGCAACCACAGCACTTGAATTGGCCCAAACCCCTTTTGCGAGCTTCGACCTGCTTCTGACTGACATCATCATGCCACATATGAGTGGAGTCGAGCTCTACGACCAAGTACGGCGATCACGACCCGAAATCAAGCGACTCTACATGACGGGGTACGCGGGCGACGACCTTGCGCGTCACGGTCTATTGAAGTCAGAAGTGATCGTTCTCGAAAAGCCATTTGCCTCGACCACATTGCTTGCCGCCGTTCGAGCAGTGCTAGATCGCGGCAATTCGTGAAAGACTCTTGCAACGCGGCGCAACGAAATCCAAGTAGCATGCGCTTTTTGCTCGTCTACCACGCCTGTCGAGGCGCGCCCTCGGCGCACAACGCTCATTTCCTCGAGACGAGCGTTTTTTGACCTGGTCAAGATTTGAAACGAATAACCATCTGTTAGTTGGCGTAATCAGTTATGTTTCAAAACCCTTCACGGGTCAATCAGTGCTATTGATTCCATAACAATGTCGGCGATTTTTCACCAATACCCAAATCTGCTGAAATTGCGCTGTTTCAACAACCCTCGCACCGCGATATGATCCCCGCATGATCGCAGCTTCCTACAGACCGAAAAAGAAGTTCATGCAGTTGGCAATCGCAGAAGCCAAGCGTGCCCGCGACCGAGGGGATTATGCCATTGGCGCTGTGATAACGCGGGTGACGGACGGGCGCGAAGTGGTCATCGCCAGCGCAGGCAACCGGGTGAAAACTTCAGGGTCAAGCATCAAGCATGTGGAGCTCGAAACGCTTAAATATGTATCCAGCGGGTATGGCCGCTACCTGACCGAGTTCGTGCTCTACACTACGCACGAACCCTGCGCGATGTGTGCAGGTGCCTGCGTGTGGGCGAGAATCGGTGCAGTCGTGTACGGAGTTTCACAGGAAGACATTGCAGCTTATGGTCGAAAGCGCGGGACGGAACAATACAAGTGGCGAGCGTGCCTCATTCCCTGCCAACTCGTCTTCGAGAAGGGCAATCACTCCATACCCGTGATTGGCGGCTTTCTGAGCGACGAATGTAAGAAACTATTCAGTTACAAGACCGGATAGATTTCCCGGCTAGGTTGAAGTTGGTGCGGCCTGCTCAGTCATCGCCCAGTCAAACATGGGTCAGTGTCTTGCTTTCTCCGCCATCAGCTTCTGAAAGGTCTCTTCGTTTGCCGAATGAAGGTCGACCCATTGTTCGTCCGTCATTCCGGCCCGCCACGCGATCAGTGGAACGGCATCAGGTCCGACGGGATAGCGCAGTTGCCAACTGTTGCTCTGCGCGATCTCGAGGACCTTTTGTGCTACCACAGCCGGCGATACCGGCGCATTCTGCAACGTTGTCGTGAACAACGAGGCGATCCGCGCCGCGTGAGGGTATTCTGAACTCCTGGTCGTGCTGATTCTTCGCGCCATGGCTGTGTCGATAATGCCCGGCTTAACCAGTACAACTCGAACACCAAAGCTCTTCATCTCGCAGGCCAACGATTCACTCAGTGCTTCCAAGGCCCACTTCGACGCACAGTAGGCGGACATGGGCGGCTGGGAGAACGAACCGGCCACGGAACTGATGTTGATGATGGTTCCGGCGCGGCGCTGCCGCATCTGTGCAACTACGGACTTGATGCATCGCAAAGCACCAAAATAGTTCGTTTCCATCGTAGCCCGGAAATCATCGATTGACTGTTCTTCAATGGAACCTGCACGCTCGACCCCGGCGTTGTTTATCAGGACATCGATTGGACCGTGCTCAGACTGAATCGTCGCGATGCTGTGGCGCACCGAATCGTCGTGGTCCACGTCCATGGCGCTTACGGTGATGGCCAGCTTCTCTTTACCGGCCACTTCGGCCAGTGCGGGCGACCGTGATGGGTTGCGCATCGTCGCATGCACGCGATATCCGGCACGGGCGAACGCAAGTGCAGTCTCGAACCCTATCCCTTTGCTCGTACCCGTGATCAGAACTGATCGCATGCCCGTCTTCCTCCATCACAAACCGTTGGGAGTGTCCGAGGATTATACGCTCGCTTCCTGATGCGTCGCGTTCCGCATGGTAATCCGAAAAGGATTTAAATGACTATTGATAACGTTGATCGGGGTGGATTCCGGTCCGCTTCCTTGTCGAGCTGCTCACGATTTTAGGGGATTTGCTGCGACTTTCGGCGACGGTCGAACATCCGATGTAAGGAAAGCTAATTTCTAAGGCGCAGCACGTCGCCTTTCCTCAGCGCTGAATCCCTAACTCTTAACACGTGCAAATTTTACGCACGAAACGCAATTTCAGGAGAGACACGATGAGTGCATTAGAAACGCCTCTAGCCGAAACTCGAACTACGGAAACACCCGCCTACAAGGGCAAGGCCTTTGCAGCCCAGAGCGCCACCTCCGGACTGGCGCCGTTCTCGGTCCCGCGCCGCGACCTGCGACCTGACGACGTGCAGATCCAAATTCAATATTGCGGCGTCTGCCATTCCGACTTGCATCAGGTTCGCAACGAATGGCAGAGCAGTTTGCCGACGATCTATCCCATTGTCCCGGGACACGAAATTATTGGCCGCGTGACGAAAACCGGTAAAGTAGTAAAAAAGTTCAAAGAAGGTGACATCGTTGGCGTGGGCTGCATGGTCAGCTCCTGCGGCGTGTGCGAGAACTGCCGTGCCGGCGACGAGCAATTCTGCGTCAATTTTCCAACCCTCACTTATAACGCCGAGGACAAGATTCTCGGTGGCGTCACTTATGGCGGATATTCAGACAGCATTGTCGTCCGCGAAGCATTCGTGCTGCGCATCTCCGACAAGCTGGATCTTGCTGGCGCGGCGCCGCTGCTCTGCGCCGGCATTACCACGTATTCTCCGCTGCGGCACTGGAACGTCGGCAAAGGACAGAAGGTCGGAATCGTTGGCCTGGGCGGCCTCGGGCACATGGGTGTGAAATTCGCTAAGGCCTTCGGCGCGCATGTGGTTCTGTTCAGCACATCGCCAAAGAAAGTCGCCGACGCCAAGCGGCTGGGCGTTGACGAAGTCGTCATTTCCACCAATCCGGAGGAGATGCAGAAGCATGCTGGCAGTTTCGACTTCATCCTCGACACCGTCTCAGCCGATCATGACCTTAACGCCTATCTCCAGTTGCTTAAGAAAGATGGGACCATGACGCTGGTGGGCGCGCCGGAAAAGCCTGCCCCTGTGGCCGCGTTCAACCTCATCATGGGACGTCACCGCCTGGCAGGCTCTGCCATCGGAGGCATTCGCGAAACCCAGGAAATGCTGGATTTCTGCGCCGATCACGGCATCACCTCAGATGTCGAGATGATCAAGATTCAGGACATCAATAAGGCCTATGAGCGTCTGGCAAAGAGCGATGTGAAGTACCGGTTCGTGATCGATATGGCGTCGCTGGCGTAATCTGGCTTACACAATTCAAAATCCCCATCATTACTCGCGTTTTTTGCGAGAGGATGGGGATTTTTTATTTGGGCGCAATTCTACCGGTCGCGCTCCCAGCGGTCCCAATCGTCATCACGAGAGTTTGAGGCAACCATGAAATAAGGCGTGTTTGACGGGATGCTGTAATGCCGATAGATATCCTGCATGCGTTTTTCCATGCTCCGGACCTGGTCGCGGTCATTCCTCTGGCGGTAATCCTGCAAACGCGAAAAATAACTGTCAAAACGCTGCTGATCGCTGGCCGAAAGTTTCCAGCGGCGGCGGCCACGCATGTCGCGCGCGTTCGACGCGACGCGCCAGAACGGCGTATTGGGCGGGATATTGTAGTGGGCATAGACGTCCCGCATGCGCTGTTCCATGCTGGACATCTGATCGCGATCGTTCCTCTGGCGGTAATCCATCCAGCGCGAGTAGTAGCTGTCGAAACGCGACTGATCGTCTGAAGAAAGCCGCCATTGCTGCCCGAGTGCGGGCAACGCCATCGCTGTGAGAAGTAGTGCAGCGGTTGTGAAAAGGAGAGCGCGCTTGGTCGAAAAAGTCTTCGCAAAAGCGAATGCACTCGTAAAAGATGTTTTCGTCATATGTCCTCCGTCGCAAAGTCAAGAAATCGTGCCCAGAATAGTACGCCGAATGGAGGAAGAAATGTGAGTTGAGGGCGATCGTGCTCGATTCGACGCTATCACTTACGAAGAGCGGCCCAGCCGGGCAGAGTCCGGCAGCAGCAACAGCCCTAGGAGCGCGACAGCCCAGCCGCGCAGCGGCGGAATATGAATAGCCCGGCACGTTAGTGCCGGGAAACTGTTTGGGTAGGACCCGAGTCCCTTCAGGGACGACACCGCGCCAGCTCTGCGCGAAGTGTCCAATCTGCCACCTTGGAGAATTGGGGAACTGGAAAAGAGGCTGGGTTTGGAAAGCTTATGAACCTGGGCGCTTTCGCTATCTTTTACGGGACTTCTCAACAACTGAAACGATGGTCCCGCCGGGCAACTGCCCAGTCGGTCTTGTTGGATATGGCTCAGCGTCGGTGAGCCATTGTTTAAACCTGCGAATATTCTCGACCGTGAGCGGATAATTAACCTCCGGGCAAGACCAGTCAGCGATAATGTCCGCTACCAATTCGTCTTCATCGCCATCCCAGAGAAATTTATCGGACGCTTCCAACGCAAAACCGACAGTTGCGAGCGAGTCCGGCGAGAGCGAACCCGAGAGTACTGCATCGCAGAGCAGAATAAGAGCAGGCCGAGTGACTTGGCACTCGGATGCCATATCCACGATTCGCACCGACGATCGCACTTGGTCGAAGTGGGTTACCGAACCTCGAACATCGCTCGCGAGTTTCTCAGCTGAGACTGCACCCTCAAAGAAGCGCCTTAAGACTTCTTCATGCATAAGAAATCCGCTTGGGCTTTACTAATACTCCGCCAACTCCTTCATCGCCAGGTACAAATCCTGCACCTGCGGCAATATCGCGCTTTCAAGCACGGGTTGATACGCAATGAATGTGTCCTTCGCGGCAACACGCTTCACGGGAGCGTCCAGATGCTCGAACAATTCGTCAGCAACTCGCGCCGCGATCTCGGCGCCATAGCCCCAGCTCAACGTATCTTCATACGCGACGACAACCCGGTTGGTCTTTGTCACTGACGCCGCAATCGTTTCCCAATCGAATGGATTCAACGTCCGCAAATCAATCAACTCGATCTTGAGTCCGTGCTCACGGTCCAGTCGCTGCACCGCCTGCAACGCCCGCGGCACAACGGCGCCATAGGTGATCACCGTCAGGTCCGTCCCTGGATTGACGATCTTCGCTTTGCCGAACGGAATCATGTAATCCGGCCCGGGATACGCCGCGCGCCCATAACTCTCGCGATACAGCCGCTTGTGTTCGAGGAACAGCACTGGATCGTCGCAGCGAATTGCGGTCCGCAACAGTCCCGCCGCATCCAGCGCATTCGACGGAAATACAACCCGCATCCCCGGAGTGTGCGTAAAGATGCTCTCACCGCATTGCGAGTGATAAATCGCGCCGCCGGTCAGATATCCGCCGATGGCCACGCGAACCACGCAGGGCGACGAAAACGCGCCATTCGATCTCCATCGCATGGTCGGCAACTCATTCCGCAACTGCATCATCGCCGGCCAGATGTAGTCGAAGAACTGAATTTCGACGACGGGCTTCAGTCCGCGTACCGCCATGCCCGTCGCGCGGCCGATGATGCTGGCTTCGGCCAGCATTGAATTGAAGACGCGCTCCGAGCCGAAGTCGCATTGCAAGCCCGCTGTCAGCTTGAACACGCCGCCTTTGCCTTTGACCATCTTCTGCCGCAAGTATTCTTCGCGACTGCAATCGGCCACATCCTCGCCGAAGATCACAATGCGCTCGTCGCGTTTCATCTCGTCGCGCAAAGTCGCATTGATCAGGTCGGCCATGGTCTTCGCCGCCGGCTTCTTCTCGCTTCCCTGACTTTCAGTGGAGGTACGGGCGTCCCCGCCCGTACCAACTGCAACTTGTGTATCAAACGCGCTCGATGTCGGATCCAAATCTGGCGAATACAAATATTGCTGCACCGTCTCCGGCTGCGGAAGCGCCGCCGCCAGCGCCCGATCTACCGCATCCTGCAAGTCGGTTTCGACTTCTTTCTCAAGCTTGTTGATTCCCTTTTCGTCGAGAATACCTTCGCGAAGCAGAAACATCTGCATACGCGTGATGGGATCGCGCTCGGCATCGCGCTGCCGCTCCACGTCCGGTCGGTACAACTTTTCGTCATCCGACAGCGAATGCGAATACGGCCGGATCACATGCGCATGCACAAACGACGGCCCCACTCCCGCCCGGCAATGCGCCACCGCGCGTGACATCGCGCCGTAACTCGCGACGGGATCGGTGCCGTCAACTTCTTCGAAATGGAAATTGGGGAATCCCGAAGCCAGCCGCGAGATATTTCCGCCGGCGGTATTGACCTCCACGGGCACTGATATCGCATACCCATTGTCTTCAACCAGAAAAACAATCGGCAGCCGTAGATTGGCGGCCGTATTCAGGCCTTCCCAGAATTCGCCTTCGCTGGTCGTTCCATCGCCCACCGAAACGTAAGTTACTTCGTCGCCATAGAACGTTATGTCCTTGAACTGGCGATAGTCGCCACTTACCTTCTCCGCCGCTCCCGGATGTGCGATCAAATATCGTGCCACTTCCGCGCAGCCCACCGCATGCAGCACCTGTGTCCCAGTGCATGACGACTGCGTGACGACGTTCAGCCGCTTGAATCCCCAATGCGACGGCATCTGCCGGCCGCCCGAACTTGGGTCGTCCGCCGCACCCACGCCTTGCAGCAGCATTTCATACGGAGTGGCACCGAGCGCGAGGCACAACGCGCGATCGCGGTAGTAAGGGAAGAACCAGTCGTACCCGGGCTTCATGGCCATGGCCGCCGCCACCAAGATGGCCTCATGCCCGGCTCCGGATATCTGAAAAAAGATTTTCTGTTGCCGCTTCAGCATGATCTCCCGGTCGTCGAGCTTGCGGGAGGTGTACATCAGCCGATATGCGTCGATGAGTTGCTGCCGCGACAAGCCTTCGTAAGTCTTGCCCGCCTTGTTCGCCTCGGCAACCGCCCCGGATTTTCCGTGATTTCTGGTCGGCATTGAACTGGGAGATTCTTGTGCGCCGTTGGGTATTTTAACCCACTCCAGCCCCTCCGGCATGAGAGGTTCACGGGATGGCTGGTGCGCATCGTCGTCGGGATGGGGTGGTGCTTCTCGCCCGGTTTTGCGAGAAGTGGGATCGGAACGTCGAAAACACAGCCGATCACATATTAGTGTCCGCATGCAAGATGAACTCTGTGCCATTCGTGGAAGCCAATCGCGATACCGGAGAACCCGACATGAACGTCACCAGGCCCTGGGGAGACTCGGCCTGGTACGACTTCATCGTGGAGCACCAAGGCTGGTTCCTGCGTATCCAGATGCCAGTCAGTTAATCAAAGCGCATTTCCCGCTGAAATCAACATCCACTTTTCCGGTTACAAAAAACTTGCAGAATCCAACCGTGTGGGTATTTCCCTCGTTGCTTGTGTGCTTCAATTGCGGTTTCACGGAGTTTGTAATCGGTGAGGAGGAGGAGAAGAAGAGGGAGCAACTCACGGAACCCGATTCCACTAACGAAGGCGACCGATCACACGGCACCTAACGGCCGTCGCGCAGTGCAGCTTCAATCGCTGGGAAAAGTTCGGCCGCAGTTTTGACCTTTGGCACATACCCTTTCGCGCCACAATGAAAAGCCGCCTTCCTGACCTCGGCGTCGCCATCCATGGTTACAAAAATCACCCTCGAATTCGGAGAGTTCTGGCGGATTCTCCTAGCGGCTTCGATTCCGTTCAACTTTGGCATTGCAATGTCGAGGAGTACGACATCAGGGCGCAGTTCTGTCGCTTTCTGCACTGCTTCTAATCCATCACACGCGTCGGAGACAACCACCCATTCCGGCCTCGCCCGCAGGATGTAGCGGATGTTGCATCGCCATTGCCCATGGTCGTCCGCAACGAGAATACTTACGTTGGTGAGTTGCGGTTCGTTTTTTGGAGATACAGTTGAACTATCTACAAACTCAAAACTATCCATATTTAAATTGTTACGAATCCCTGACTATTTAACCTTATAAGAATCCATGACGGATGTGAGTAGTGCAAACGTCAAAATGCGCCAAACCCAGGCCAGCATTGCTGTCACATCTGACAGTAGATAGAAGCATGTATTCGCGCTCGCTCTCTAAATGTAAGTGGCATGTGTTGGCGTTTCCGTCGCCTTCAACAAGAGCTAGGCTGGAGTTGAACCGTTGTAGGGGCGAAGTTCAAACAGCAGTCCGTTTTCGATTTCGGGTCATGAGGCATCGGCAAATCCTCGGAGGAACACCACGCTGGTCTGACAAACTGCATGAATCACAAAATCGTTGCAAAGTGTGGTGCCAACGCATTAGGCAATCGCTGCTTGAACACTGCTGCTACGCGGTGCTCTGACTGCGGAATGGAGTTGTGCGAGTCTCATGTCCGAGGTTGCAATTCCTGCTGGCAGGGTGTCTGCACGTTCTGTCTGCCTTCTCATCTGAGACATCACTCTAAAGTCCGTTCTTATGGAGCCGCATGAGCAGGTAAGCATTGATATGTGCCTTGCGATGTCGCTGTCGATAACAGGCAGATTGCATTCAAAACCTCCGGTCAACAGTCAGTGAGCGTAATTACGCCATTACCAAGGCGCGTTTGACATAGATTTCATTTAACCCCTACCCTTGTTCTTTCTTCTTCTATGAAAGTTCTTGTTATCGGGGGCGGCGGGCGCGAGCACGCTCTGGTGTGGAAGCTGCGGCAATCTTCTCGAGTCACGGAGATTTTCTGTGCGCCGGGAAACGGCGGCATCAGCGACGAGGCCCGCTGTTTTCCCGTCGAGCAAAAGAGTGTGGACTCCATGGTCGCGCTCGCCGACCAGTTGCGTCCTGACCTGACCATCATCGGCCCGGAACTGCCGCTGCAACTCGGCGTAGTGGATGAATTCACGCGCCGGGGCTGGCCCGTGTTCGGGCCGACCAAAGCCGCGGCCCGGCTGGAAACCAGCAAGAGCTTCGCCAAGGAATTCATGCAGCGGCACCGGATTCCCACCGCTCACTATGCGATTTGCACTTCTTCCGCCGAGGTGAAAGACGCGCTTTCGCGCTTCAGCGCCCCCGTCGTGGTGAAGGCCGACGGACTGGCGGCGGGCAAAGGCGTGGTCATGTGCAAGAACAAAGACGAGGCCACCGCCGCCGCCGCTGAAATGCTTTCCGGGAAAATGGTTGGCGAAGCCGGAGCACGCGTCGTGATCGAAGAATGCCTGCAGGGCGACGAGATTTCGTTCCTGGTTCTAAGCGACGGAGAACGCGTAGCGGCCCTGGTAGCCGCGCAAGATCACAAGCGCGTTGGCGACGGCGACACCGGACCGAACACGGGCGGCATGGGCGCTTACTCGTTTCGTGCTTTGCTCGACGACCAGATGACGCAATGGCTGCTGCACCACGTCGCGCAGCCGGTGGTGGACGGCATGAAAGCCGAGGGCGCCGAATACAAAGGCATTCTTTATTGCGGCCTGATGATGACCGCCCGTGGTCCGATGGTGCTGGAATTCAACTGCCGCTTCGGCGACCCCGAAACGCAACCGATCCTGATGCGCATGGACAGCGATCTGATTGAAGCGATCGAAGCCTCGATCGAAGGCCGGGTAAGCGATGGGGATTTTCGCTGGTCGCAGGATGCGTCGGTTTGCGTGGTCATGGCGTCGGGCGGATATCCCGGAACCATTGAGGTGGGAAAGCGGATTTCGGGTCTCGACGAGGCTGGAATGGTTGAAGGCGTAAAGGTTTTTCATGCGGGGACCAGCACGCGTGACGGCGCTTACTACACTTCGGGCGGCCGAGTGCTGGGAGTGACGGGGCGGGCGGCAGATCTGAAGTCGGCGGTCGATCGTGCTTACGAAGCCGCAGCGAAGATCAAGTTTGACGGCGCCCACTATCGCAAAGACATCGCTGCGCGCGCTCTGAAGACTTGAGCGGCCGAGCCGGGTAAATCTTTGATTGGCGGGTCGAGCCACGCGAGCCACGGTCTTCCTGGTTCCAGTGCACCTGAAAACGCGATAAACAGCCACATACATTCGTCCCAATCACGACTAAGATAGCTGCGCCCTTCTAAAGGAGATCCAATGAACAAGGTATTTCTGCTAACGTTATTGAGCTTAACCATGTTGACGATACCTCCGATGAACGCATCGGCGCAGAGCCAGGATGCCGCCGCAAGCAGCGACCACACCGCCCCCAGCTATGACATGAAGGCGCAGTCGCTGGTTGATCTTGAGCGCGTGCAGAAGAAGTTCGTCGATCTCCTCAATACCGTTCCTGCAAACAAGCTGACGTGGCGCCCATCGGCTGATTCACGATCGTTTGCGGAATTGTTCTTGCATGTTGCCGGCGAGCGTTACGGAATACTCGCGCTGATGGGAGCGGAAAAGCCGGCAGGATTCAACGGCAAGACATTTGAAAAATCGACGACTGACAAAGCGCAGATACTGGCAGAACTAAACCGCACCTGGGAATTCGCGCAGAAGGCGATCAACGGAATGAGCAACGCTGATTTTGCGAAGCTGATGCCGAAGCTTGGCCCACAGGCCAATGCCGGCGACGTGGTGTACATCCTGGTCGCCGACGCGCACGAACACCTCGGCCAGGCGATAGCCTACGCGCGAATGAATGGCATTGTCCCGCCGTGGACGGCTGAAGCGCAGAAGAAAGCAGCAGAAAAGAAGGCTGATCAGAAGTAGAGCGCGCAGCTGGCGCGCAGGAACTTACTTTTGGGAAGTCTTCCCTACGTCATTCACTCTTAGCGGGATGTCGAGCGTACCAATTTTTTTGTTGCCATCATCAAGGACGCCCACGCGTATGTTGTAAATGCCGGGTGCAAGCTGCAGTTCCTGATGGGCGGCCAATCCGTTGTGAACGACCTGCTCGTATTTTTCTTTCGGCAGTGAAAGCTCAACGATGTGCGAAGCGTTGGCTTTCACTTTGAGATCCGGACTCCACGCCACGGTCTCAAACTGCAGGTGGGCTGTCTCACGGTTGCCGTTACCAGCAGTAAAATCCAGAGCAGAACCGTCAACGATGCAATCGATGCGGACCTTGGGATGATCGGAATCCGGAAGCGACACCTTTGCTTTCAGCGACAGCATGGTTAATTGTGGAGTTGCCGGCTGTAAGGCGCTGATCAGATCGGCGCGCGCCTGGTCCGTAGGGCGGTCTTTCTGCTGATTCGCAAAATATCCCTTGCGGTACTCGGCGTCGAGTCCTGAACGCGCAAGTTGAATCTTGATGTGGTGATATTTCGAATCCCAGTTTTGCCGCTGCGGAACATAGGCAATGGTGTAGTAGCGCGCGCCGTTTTCGATGCTGCGTTGCATCGCTAATTTCAGATCATTGGTGTCGTAGTATGCGCGGCCTCCGGTTTCGCGAGCGAGGTTGTCCATCTCGAGATGAAGGTCCTCAATAGGCCTGATTCGCTCATTGCTGCGGTCGCCTCCGCCGGAGCTTGCGGTTGTCAAGCCAGTAATGAGGCCGCGAACGTCGATCGGGTAAATTGAGATCTGGGCTGAAGAAAGCAGGCCGGCAGTATCGTGCATGACCTCGAAATAGTTGCGGGCGCTGGCGCTGGGATCTGAAGCGTTCATCTGCGGACCGAAATAAACGGGGAACTCCTCCGAGAGCCAGATGAGGTTCTTCCTGCCTCGAAACCCTGAAACCGCGTGAGTAATATCTTTTAGCGCCTGAAGCGTTATCTTGGCGCGGTCCTGATCGCGTGCGGCGTTGGTTTCAGCCAGAAAGTCGGACATGCGATCGAAGAACTCCTGATTCATGGAGCCTTCTCGAGCCAGCGCAAGCTGGTCTTGCGCTTCCTCCCGGCTCTCCTGCGTGTCGAGGAGCGCAGAGCGATGTGGCACAACCCTCTTGGCGGCAGCGAGCAATTCGTCAGATGTCGCCCGAAAACCTGCAAGCATGCGCAAGGTGCCGCCGAGCTCGAATAAGGCGACCTGCCGACCCGGCGGGAGTGTCTTCAAAAACTGGACCATCTGCTCACGCGCATAAGGCTGATCAGTTAGCGGCGTATTCAGCAGATCGAAGAGAACGATGTTGATGGAGCTCGGAGTTTCATCAGAAATGTTTGAGTACTGATGTTCCGGCAGCGCAGCTTGTCTCTGCGTGGATGTCGACGGAACGTGGGCTTCGAAGAATTGAATCTGCTGGCGCTTCCCGTCCTCGAGAACTTGAAAATCCGATTGAGTGAGGCCAATGACCGGCTCGCGGCGCTTTGTCACGACAACATCGACCACGACCAAACGACTTTCGGTCCGAAATGTAGTCGGGACTTTGCTTGGCGGCGTTTGCGCCGAATTGACGGACTGATCCGGAGTAGGCGCGGTCTGTCCGGAGGCGCAGCTCAGAAGGAAGATGAGACAGAAGCACGAAATTAGAAATCTAGAACCGCTGTCCCGCATCGGGAAAGACCTGGAACTCGCGTCGCAGCGGCCATCTTAAATCCGTAATGGTGGATGCACAAACGCCGGTGCCGATTGGCCCAACCGGGACATAGGTTACCAGCAATCGGTTCCGCTAATTAACTCTGGCACGAGCCGGTTTTAAAGCGGCCCAATTTGTGCAAAGTTTTGCGGCATTACTTTCCTGGTGACGTGGCCAGAGTAATCATTATTTTTTCATTTTTGGGCCCTCGGCGTAATCGGAATTACGGTCATAGTTACCGCAACATCGCTGAAAATAAATGACTTACGGCGATTACGATATTTCGCCCACGGGTCACAGCATAGCCTCGCGAAGTGGCATCTCAGAAGCACCTTAACCGGGTGTTCGAACGGAGGACCGCTATGACAAAACGCATTGTTGCTATGGCTCTCCTGGTGACTTTAGGGTTCGGAGGGGTGATTACTGTACGAGTGCGTGAACTCAATGCGCAGCTTGCACAGAAGAACATTGAGCTGGGTGACGCAAAGCTGCAACTCGCAGAGGCCAAAAAGAAGCTCGAATTTCTGGAATCGGCTAAGACGCGGGTGCAGGTGACCGCGTACGCCCTTACCGATGATTTTGGCCCCGCTCCAGTGTTCTCAAACAACACCCCGGCGCGCACTGCCTTTGCGGTGCCGAGGCACACGCTGCCCGCAGGCAGAGTCTTGAATGTCGCGCTGTCGCCCACGGCCGAAAAGAAACTGCATGCGCGCCTGAACGATACGCTGGTGCTGATGACGCGTCGCAGCCACCGTCAATACATGGCGCGCTTCGTGGACCGCACCGCGCAAACCGAAACCCGGCCAGTGGTTGACGTGCTCTTCGCAGATGCCCACCAGGCCCGCATCTGGGGCCGGCAGTCGTTCTACGTGGCCGATATCTCCACCCCCGGTTCACCCTTCCGCGAGGAATAGTCCTTCTTAAGCTTAGCTTTACCAGAAGTCGCAGGGACGGGTATTTGCATCTATACTCCGTCCCTGTGAATCCAATTTGTTTCACAACGCGCCCTTCCTCGCATGGATAGCCTGAGCAAGATGAATTCAGTTGGAAGAAGAATTAATCAAGTAAAAGCCGGAGTTGTAGCTCTGCTCTTATGTGTCATGAGTGCGCTTTGCCATGGGCAGAGAGGGCCCGGCGGGGCAGGCGAAAATTCGGGATCGACAAGCTCATCGGAATCGTCGAGCGGGAATGGATCGTCTTATTCAACTTCCTTCACGCTGCCGTCTGCGCCGACGGGACAAAATCCATTCACCAGCAGCGTTCCGGAAGGCAAGGCAACAGGTGAGGTGCTGCCTGTTTCATTCAAGGAAGCAATCGACCGTGCACTAAGAAACAATCTGGGCGCGCTGATCGGAAGCGACAATATGCTGGCTGCCCGCGGGCAGAAGTGGAAAGAACTGAGCGCGCTGCTTCCGAACGTCAGCGCGGCCGCAACTCAGAGCGCGACGCAAATTGATCTTGCCGCACTGGGTTTCAGGTTCAATTTGCCGGGCATACCTTCGGTTGTAGGGCCGCTCGGAACGTTCGATGCCAGAGCTTATCTGAAATCTCCGATCTTCAACTGGGAATTGATTCAGCGCGAGCGCGGTGCGCAAGCCGGTGAAGCTACTGCTCAGTTCAATTACAAGAGCGCACGCGAACTGGTAGTGCTGGCCGCGGGCAATGAATATCTGCTCACGATTGCCTCCGGGGCAAGGGTGGATGCGGCCCAGGCACAGGTTGAATCTGCGCAGGCACTCTATACCAAGGCCCGTGATCAGCAGACGGCAGGCGTCGCTCCGGCGATTGATACTCTGCGCGCACAGGTAGAATTTCAGTCGCGGCAACAGCAGTTAATTGCCGCGCGAAATTCATACGCGAAGCAGAAGCTTCTGTTGGCGCGGACGATCGGTTTGCCACCGGGACAGGAGTTCAACCTGACCGACAAAGCTCCATATGAGCCGCTCACGCCCATGAGCGTTGAACAGGCATTGCAGCGCGCGTATGCGCAGCGTCCGGACTACCTGGCTGCGGCACAGCAGGTGCGGAGTGCGCAGCTCTATCGCCGCGCTGCGACCGCCGAACATTATCCCAGTTTGAGTTTGGCCGGCGATTACGGAGCTGCCGGGGTGAACATCGGCGATTCTCACGGCGTGTTCGATGTCGGCGCGACTCTCTCGATCCCGATTTTCGCAGGAGGCAGGGCGCACGCAGACGAACTCCAGGCGGAAGCAACTCTGCGACAAAGCAAGCAGCAACTGGACAGCCTTCGTGCCCAGATTGATTACGACGTGCGCGCAGCGCTACTTGACCTGAGCTCGGCGGCCGACCAGGTAGAAGTCGCCCGGCAGTCGCTCGATCTGGCCAATCAGACGTTGGACCAGGCGCGCGATCGTTTTACCGCAGGCGTCACCGATAATCTTGAAGTTGTGCAGGCGCAAGAATCCGTAGCCACCGCGAATGAAAATTACATTGCAAGCCTGTATGCGCACAACCTGGCCAAGGTTTCGCTCGCTCGCGCCATTGGATTCGCCGAGCAGGGCGTCAGACAATACTTAGAGAGTAAGTAACTATGGCACAGCAAACAGAAGCTCAGGAACGGCCGCCGCAAAATCCGCCCTCCAACCAGCCGCAGGAACACAAGCCAGCGCAGATCTCGGAGCGCGATTTGAAGTGGAAAAAGTTCCGCTCGCGCAATCCGCGCTTCCGGATGTTTTTGATTATTGGTGTAGTTGTGCTGCTGGTGGCGGGATTTTTTCTGTGGCGCTATTTCAACAGCTATCAATCGACTGACGATGCTCAGATTGACGGCCATTTAAATCCGGTCAGCGCCCGAGTGGGTGGCCATGTGCTGAAGCTGCTGGTCAATGACAATGACTACGTTAAAGCGGGCCAGCCGCTGGTGCAAATTGATCCGCGTGATTATGAGGTGCTGGTTTCCCGCGCCAAGGCCGACTACGATGATGCGGTGGCGACGGCCAAAGCAGCCGGTGTCAACGTTCCAATTGCTTCCACTGCCACCAGCAGCCAACTGATAACTGCAGAAGCCGAGGTAGGCGCGGCCCAGGCGACCCTGGCGGCAGCACGGCAGCAATACGACGCCGCCAATGCACAGCTTGCTCAGGCTGACGCCAACAACGTAAAGGCCCAGAACGACCTTGCGCGCTATAAGCAACTGGTTTCGAAGCAGGAGATTTCGCAACAGCAGTACGACCAAGCCTATGCTGCGGCACAGGCCGGAGGGGCTGGAGTGGATGCCGCCCGCTCATCTGCCGCCGCGGCCCAGCAGCAGATCAAAGCCGCGCAGAGCAAAGTTCTTCAGGCGCAGGCAGACGTTCAGAATGCCCGCAGCGGCCCGCAGCAGATGAGGGTGGTGCGTTCGCGGGCCGAGTCGGCGGAAGCCCTGGTGGAAAGCAAGAAAGCGGCACTCGACCAGGCCCAGTTGAATTTGAAATACACGACGATTATCTCGCCCGCAAATGGGATTGTCACCAACCGTACCGTCGAAGAGGGGCAGAACGTTCAGCCCGGCCAGGAATTGATGCGGGTCGTCAACCTCGACGACATCTGGGTCACGGCCAACTTCAAGGAAACCCAGTTGCGGGATATGCGCATCAACCAACCCGTGACCATACACGTGGACACGACCGGCCTAGACTATAAAGGGCACCTGCAGAGCATCTCCGGGGCGAGCGGCTCAATCACCAGCCTTCTGCCTCCGGAGAATGCGACCGGCAACTATGTCAAAGTGGTGCAGCGAATTGCGGTGAAGATCACGTTTGACCCGGGCGAGACAAAAGAGCACGTGCTCAGGCCGGGAATGTCAGTTGAACCGAAGGTCTGGATAAGGTAAAGTGCTGCCGCTGGATCTTTGCTGATTATGTACCGAGTCATCACCATCGAGAGGGAATACGGATGTGGGGCGGGGGAAATCGCCGCCCAACTGGCTTCGCATCTCGGCTGGAAGTTGTGGGACCGCGACCTCACTTGCGAGATTGCACGGGTCGCGAACGTGGATGACTCCGCCGTTTCCATGTGCGAGGAGCGCGTGGATAGCACTTTCCAGCGCCTGGTGAAAGTCTTCTGGCGCGGCAGCTACGAACGCAGCGCCAATCTGGAACATCAACCCTTCGGGCCCGACCGCATGGTCGAAGTCGGAGAAGAGGTAATGAAGAATATTGCCGAACGCGGCAATTGCGTGATCGTCGGGCGTGGCGCGCCGTACTTTTTGCGTGAACGTGGCGATGCGTTTCACGTATTCATGTATGCTCCACGGGCAGAGAAGCTGCGCCGGCTTCAGGACCTGGGCAAAACACTGCGCGACGCCGAGGACCTGGTTGATACGGTTGATCGCGAACGAATTCTTTTTGTGAAGCACTACTTCGGCGCCGATTGGCCCACGCGATCGCTTTATCACCTGATGATTAACACCTGCATGGGAAACGAAACCGTGCTCTCCACCATCATGCAAACCATGAGGATGATGGAGCCTGCCGCGGTGCGGTAATTTCGCACAGCTCGGTTTGATTGCCTTTCGTGCATCTGCATCTTTCCTCTGTGAGTTTGCCTACTGCTGTGCCCTCTGTGACCAATTCACGAGCTTTAACCACAGAGGACACGGAGTTCAACAGAGGAGCCCATTCCAAGGCCGTGAGAAGATAGACCTAAGGCTATCTCGGCTCTGGCTCCCGGAGTTTTGGCCTACGACCAACGACCGGAGACCGACGACGTACCCATGATTCAGCTCAATTCAGCCGGAAAACGCTACGGCCAAAAGCTCCTGTTCGACGGCACCGATTTGCTTATCACGCAGCGCGATCGCGTCGGCCTGGTAGGCGCGAACGGCACCGGCAAATCTACATTGCTGAAGATCCTCGCGGGCGAAGAAACGCTGGATTACGGCAATGTGAGCGTCGCCAAGGGCATCAGCGCGGGATATCTGCCGCAGGATGGTCTCGCTCTTTCCGGAAAGACCGTTTTCGCCGAGTGCATGTCGGTGTTCGCGCGTCTGAAGAACATGGAAGCGGAACTGGAGCAACTCACGGCGAAAATGGCGGAACTTGATCATACTTCCGGCGAGTACGACGACGTAGCCGAGCGCTACCATCGCATCGAACACGAATTCCGCACCCATGACGGCTACGCCATCGAAGCGCAAGTGGGGACCATTCTCGCCGGATTAGGCTTTCGCCCCGAAGACTGGCAGCGGCAGACGGAGGAGTTTTCCGGCGGGTGGCAGATGCGTATCGCGCTGGCCAAGCTGCTGTTGCAGAAACCGAATCTTCTGCTTCTGGACGAGCCTACGAACCATCTCGACCTCGAATCGAGGAACTGGCTGGAAGAGTATCTACTGAATTATCCGTTTGCTTTCGTGCTGATTTCGCATGACCGCTACTTTCTCGACGTGACGGTCAACCGGACGGTCGAAATCTGGAACAAGAAGATATGGGTCTATAGCGGCAATTATGAAAAGTATCTTGCGCAGAAGACGGCGCGGCGCGAGCAACTTGAAGCCGACTATCGCAGCCAGCGCGAGCGCATTGAGCAGCTTGAAGTATTTATCAACCGTTTCCGTTATCAGGCTACAAAAGCCAAGCAGGTGCAGAGCCGGATCAAGGAGTTGGAGAAGATAGAGCGCATCGAGCTGCCGGAAGAAGAAAAGACGATCCACTTTACGTTTCCCCAGCCAAAGCCCAGCGGCCGCATAGTCGCCGAATTCCACGGAGTGGCGAAGGCGTACGGTCCCAAGCAGGTTTTCAGCGGCGTGGATTTCATAATCGAGAAGGGCGACCGGATTGCTCTGGTAGGCGTGAACGGTGCGGGAAAGTCCACGTTGATCAAACTGCTTGCCGGCAGCGAGCCCCTCACCCAAGGCGAGTACCGCCTGGGACACAACGTACAAACTGATTACTTTGCGCAGGACCAGTACAAAGAACTCGACCAGGAAGCCCGCATTCTGGATGATCTCGGCCGGGTCTCAGTCTCTTCGCGCGAAACTGACCTGCGCAACCTGCTGGGATGCTTTCTGTTCTCCGGCGACGACGTATTCAAGCGCATCGGCGTGCTCTCGGGCGGCGAGCGCAATCGTTATGCACTGCTGCGCATGCTGCTGCATCCGGCAAATTTTCTGCTGCTGGATGAGCCGACGAACCATCTCGACATGCGCGCCAAAGATGTCTTGCTGACAGCATTGAGCAAGTACACGGGAACGGTGGTGTTCGTCTCGCACGACCGCTATTTCATCGACAAGCTGGCGACGCGGGTTTTTGAAATCGGCAGCGGGCGCGTTGAGGTTTATCCCGGCAACTATGAAGACTTCATGTGGCGCAAGCAGGGCGGGGCGGAAAAGCTGCAAGAACAGATTTCCAGTTCCAAGCAGAGTGCTGGGTCGGGCAACGGACGTGGTGGGACGTTTGCGGAATCCCTCTCATCCAATGGCGATAAACCAGCCAAGCGCCTCAATCCGATCAAGCGTAAACAGATGGAAGCCCGCGCCCAGGAGTTGGAAGAGCAGATCAGCCAACTGGAGAGTGCGATTGCGGCTGGGGAGAGTTCGCTGCAAAACTTCGTCAGCGCGGAAGAGACCGCGCGGGTTACCCGCGAACTTGATCAGAATCGAGCCGACCTGCAGGTCCGAGTCTCCGAATGGGAGCAGATTGGCGAGGAGCTAGTGGGGTCGTAGTAGGGCGATAGCTATCCACAACTCTGCCTGGCGTCAAATCTGATAATCTTCTTGGCGCGCGATTGCGCAAGGAGGCCGCTATGGCAGTAAAACCAGTTCCCGAAGGCTATCATTCAGTCACTCCATATCTGATCATCAATGGCGCAGCCCGAGCTATTGATTTCTATAAAATGGCATTTGGCGCCACCGAAATCATGCGCATGCCCGGACCGAACGGCCGGGTAATGCATGCGGAACTGAAGATCGGCGATTCCGTCATCATGTTGGCCGACGAACCGGAAAGCGGCGAGCACAAAAGCGCGCAGGCTCTGGGCGGCAGCCCGGTGAGCCTGATGGTTTATATCGCGGACGTGGACAAAGTGTTCCAGCGCGCCCTTTCCGCGGGAGCAAAGCAGACTCGTGCGGTGCAGTACCAGTTCTATGGCGACCGCTCGGGGAATCTGATCGATCCCTTCGGTCACAGTTGGACCGTTTCCACTCACGTGGAAGATGTTTCTCCGGAAGAAATGCAGCGCCGCATGGAAGAGCTTCCGAAGAGCGCCTAAACTTTGCCGGAGATTGGCGCGGTCCATTCCAGGCTGCGCCATTTTTCTGTGAGTTGATAAAACGAGAATATCGAGGCGCGCCGGGAGTACACTATCTGGCCGGGGGCCTTTGTGCGCATGCTGACGATCCTGCTGGTCGTGGTAATCGCCGTTGGCGCGTTTGTGGTCGGCTCGCGAATCCTTTCCGCTCGAACTCTGCCGGCAGCCGGGACATCGGCGCCGGAGTTTTCTCTGACGTCGCAGGATGGAAATGCCATCAGCTTGAAGGACTACCGGGGAAAATGGGTCGCGCTTTACTTTTATCCCAAAGACCTCACACCCGGATGCACACTTGAAGCGCACAACTTCCAGCGAGATCAGGCGGAGTTTGCCAGCCGCAATGCCGTAGTGCTCGGGGTAAGCGTGGACAGCGCGGATTCGCACAAGCGTTTCTGTTCCAAGGAAAGCCTGAATTTCAAGCTCCTGGCGGACACCTCGCATGCGGTTTCAAAGCAGTATGGATCGCTTATCAATTTCGGCGTGGCGCAAATTTCCGCAAGAAATACGTTCCTGATCGATCCCGAAGGTAGGATCGCGAAAGTCTTTGCTCGCGTGAAGCCGGCACGCCACAGCGCCGAGGTTCTCTCGGCGATTGACGAATTGCAGGCCGCGCGAGCGCGGGCGAACTGATGGTTGATTCGCCGGCATCCCGAAGCTAGTAAAGGAGGTACAGGGTGAGAGCAACGAGAATTCACTTACTGCTGCTCATTGTGGCGTTCAGTTCCGGTGCCTTCGCAGCGGATGAACAGAAGATATCGAAAGCGGCCAGTTCGACACAGAGTCTCTTCTCCCAAAGTGCGATTGTCTCAGCAGACCTGAGGGTAGGACCTTATTCAGGCTTCTCGGACTCTCGTGAACACAGCTCTGCTGATACCAGCTCGGATCGAAAAGCGACGTGGCACATTCCACTTAACGAAGCAAACGGTATCTGCTACACCGTTCGAATGTACAAAGTGAAGGGGACCGAGCGCCTGAGTGACGGTGAAACCGGAATGCGCGGCTACTCAACTTGCCAGTTCGCGCGTGATTACCAGGTGCGTTCCGCCGGCGCGCAAGACGAGAATAGCTCGGAGCCCCGGTTGCGCTCGAAATAGCTCACTTTGGAGAGCTGCAGTAATTCGAAACCTTCTGAATGTCTTCGACGCTGAGCGTACGCGGCGTGTTCTGTGTTTGCCCATCACTCATGCCGCGCTCGTCGGAGGACGAGTCGTTAGGATTTACGTCAATAGCGGTGATCTGCACCTCTTGCCCAACGTAGCTGTCGAGTGACTTGCCATTGGCTACCAGCTTGTAGTCACGATTCTCCTGATCAGCAAGCATTATGCTGCCGCTGGAGCGGATCATGCATCCCTGGTAGATCTTGGGTTGCGATGCATTCTTATTGGGGTCGTTTGTGGCCGGTCCCTTAGTGGGGAATTCCTGGGCTAAGGCCGCAGTGGCCGTAAGCAAAAATGTCAGGAGCAAAGCACGCATGGTCGCCTCCGCAGTATTTCGGACGGCAAGATGCTGCGTAAGGTTGCACCGGTGAGGGTGCTTCGATTTCGGTCGGCCGGGGGCCGTTTACCGGAGGCAAGATGCGCTTGAGAGGGCCCGGGGACTTCCGAAATAGCCCATTGGAGCCATTCCCATCGCGGCAATCTCCACCTACAGTAAATGTGAGCAGACTTCGGGGGAGGGCTGTTCGATGCGGCGTCCTGGGACTCAATAGAGTCCAGGGCGCTTTCATTTTTGCGCCCATGGTGCCGCTGGGCGTCGCCACGCGGGACAAGTTGCGAGGCTGGGCGGCTTAGAAAGGTGTGAACCTATGATGCCCGTTTCTTGATGATATGCAGTCGAGTGTGGTGCTTTTCTCTCATTTGTTCTGTCGAAATAACTTTGCGACCAAGGTCTCCGAGTTGAACAAGCTCATGCTGGATCGCTTGCAACCGTTCGTTCCGCCGTCCGTGAGCGACTTGAGCATCTGCTCCATTCATGCCGTCACGCCGAAATTCCTCATTTAGTTCTTGAATATCAGCGATCTCTTCTCGGAGGCGCCCAATCTTGTCCCGAAGAACCAACAAATGATCCATGTCATCAGAATAACTTATCTTAGCTGTTCCGTGCCACACTTTGGGCACCGAAGGTGGGGCGCCATGACTAGAACGCGCGGGTCGAATTTAATTGTTTTTGGCTGGCCGCTTGGCCGCCTCGCCTGAAGCTCACACTCCAAGCTCAGCCAGCAGGCCCGTTCGGGATCATTGTGTTGTGCGCGGGCTTCTGATACTCTCCAGCCGACTAAACTTCCCGGAGGACATCATGGCTTTTTGCCCGTCTTGTGGTCAGGAAGTTGGAAGCGCTAGTTTTTGTCCAAAATGTGGAGCCAACCAGGTGATGGCCCCAGCCGGCGGCCCGGTTCCTGTCGCGGCAACTTCAGAGGGTCTTGCCGAAAATGTTGCCGGACTGCTGTGTTATCTCGCGGGCTGGATCACAGGCATCATCTTCCTGTTGATCGACAAACGTCCGTGGGTCCGATTTCATGCGGCCCAATCCATTGCGGTGTTCGGCGGTCTCACAATCATCCAGATCGCGCTGTCGGTTATGAGCGGTACGATCGGAGGAATTCTGGGCTTTGGGTTGATGAGCATGCTGGGACTGCTCGTCGGCCTGATCACCTTTATTCTCTGGATTCTGCTGATGGTGAAGGCCTATAAGCATGAGACCTTCAAGGTGCCGATCGCCGCAGGAATCGCCGAGAGCATAGTTAAAAAGTAACTCGAAGGTTCAGACGAAACGCGCCGCTCGCCTGGCACTGGGTTGAGGTGTGTGCGTCAGCTGAATTGAGGGGTACCTTTACCCACCTGCGTTTTCTGCGAGAGCGTCTGCAACGCTCGAATGCACTTATCTGCCTCAGTCGATGGTTACTGCTGTGAGTGGCAGGTCCGTGCGCAGCTGGTGATAAATCGCGACTTGCACGCATGGACTGATTTCTATAGCTGAGCGCCGCCGTCTTCTTAGCTTCCTGCGGCAAATCCGCCCACGTGCGCATAGGTGATGCGCAAATACTTGTGGGGATTTACCGGGACATCGTTGATGCGGACTTCGTAGTGGAGGTGGGGGCCAGTGCTGCGTCCGCTGTCACCGACATAGCCAATCGTGTCTCCGCGGTGAACGTGCTGGCCGGGGAAGCAGGCAAAGCTCTTCAGGTGGCCGTAGCGGGTGCTCATGCCGTGACCGTGGTCGAGGATGATGGCCCGTCCATAGCCGCCCATGAAGTCGGCGAATTCGACCACGCCGTCGGCTGGGGCGATGACAGGTTGACCAAAAATTGCACCGATGTCAATTCCTGCGTGAAACGCGCCTTCTCCATTAAAGGGGTCGATTCTTTCGCCGAAAGAACCAGTGACCGGGCCTTCGACCGGCCACAGGTTAGGGGCCGAGTTAGCGCGCATCCAGTCAGCGGGAGTGACATTTCGTGTCAATCCCAGGGAGATGCCTGCGCTCGTGGCGCCAGTCAGCGCGGCGGTCTTAAGCGTCGCCAGGCGATCCAGAGACGAGCTGACGACTTGGGGATCTTCGAGTTGATCGGAAGAAGCAGCTTTAATCAGCATTGGCTCGGGCTTGAGCCCGTAAAGCGATGAAACTTCGCTGGCCAGCGATCCCAGGGATGCGACCTGAATATCGCGCTCCTGGGCGACCTGCTCCAGATGGGTATATCGGGTCTTAAGATCTTCGCGTTCGGCGCGCAACTGATTGTAACTGGAGACTTTGAGCAACATGCGGACATAAGTACTGGCCATGCCAGTGAGTCCGAGCAGCCCAACCATGGCTCCTATGCCGAGAACGTAGAGATAGCGGGTAGGGATGGGAATTTTGCGGAGTTGTCCGTCATCCCCTCGAGCTACAAACAGAATGTAGAAACGCTTCGGCAAAATTCTTGTCCTTAAATTTCAGTTTTCCAGGCCAGATCACGCGCCCGTTGTTTGCCCCGCATGCTGAACTACCGCACTTCCGGGGCCGGGCGCTCACTTTACCCGCTGGTTTTGATCATGGTCCTGGCTGCGTTTTCCCCTTATGGGACAAGGAACAAACGCTTCTTTCCCTGCTGGAACCAGTGCCGATTTGCCTGTGTGCCCGCAATCTAAAGCGTTTACGGCACTTAGCGCATGCCAAGCTAGTTATTTAAGTGAACGAGGCAACGGTAACAAAGCTGGTACCTCGTGTCAACGAAACATCACGACTAAATTCGTTACGAAGGCAGAGTAACGGCTCATGCCCATTCGGCCAAATTACTAATCCGGAACGAGGTGACCGAAGTACCCAATTGCCTCGGCAGCGTCCGGCAGGCTGACGTTAGTTCTAGATGTAGGCGCTAAAAAGGCCGTTGCCCGCCAAACACGCCTGCGGCGGGCAATCTGGCGTTCTTTGGAATGTGCTTTTGTAACGGAAAGACTATCCGTTTTCACTTCCGGCGCGCTTCCAGTTCATCAGCTCGCCGATAGTAGAGCCGGTGCTCGATGCCGGCTGTTTGTAGGCTTCCACCTCTGATCGTGAGGCCTCGTCGCCGACTGCCTTTATGCTGAGCCCAACTTTCTTGTCTTCGGGACTCATCTTGATGATCTTGAAATCGTGTTCAAAGCCGGGTTCAAGGTGCATCGGTTGGCCATTACCATCCAGCGCTTCGGAGTTGTGGCAGAGCCCTTCGACTCCCTCGGCGATCTCAACAAAGGCGCCGAAAGTTGCCACTCGCAGTACCTTGCCTTTGACGATGTCGCCCACGCGATGTTGCTGGAAGAAAGACTCCCATACATCCGGCTGAAGCTGCTTGACACCCAGCGATAGGCGACGCTTTTCTGAATCGATCGCCAGAACGATTGCTTTGACCCGATCGCCCTTCTTCAGTACTTCCGAAGGGTGCTTCACGCGCTTGGTCCAACTCAGATTGCTGACATGGACCAATCCGTCGATGCCCTCTTCAATTTCAATGAAAGCGCCGAAGTCTGTCAGATTACGCACCCGGCCTTCGACCGACGCGCCGACTGGATATTTTTCAATCAACGAATCCCAGGGATTTGCCGCCAGTTGGCGCATGCCCAGTGAAATACGCCGCTCGGTCGGATTCACGCTGAGAACTACGCATTCCACTTGGTCATTCACATTGACCAGCTTGCCGGGGTGCTTCATGCGCTTCGACCAGGTCATTTCGCTGACATGGACCAGGCCTTCGATCCCCTGTTCCAGTTCGACGAATGCGCCGTAATCGGTCACGCTGATTACGCGTCCATGGACATGCGCTCCCACGGGATAGCGGTGCTCGGCATCGAGCCACGGATCGGGTGTGAGTTGCTTGAAGCCAAGCGAAACCCGCTGCTTGTCACCGTCGAATTTCAGAACCTTTACTTGAATCTGATCGCCAACATTCACCAGGTCGCGCGGGTGGGTAAGGCGTCCCCAAGACATGTCCGTGATGTGCAGCAGACCGTCGATGCCGCCGAGGTCGACGAAGGCGCCGTAGTCGGTCAGGTTCTTGACCACGCCGGTCAGAACTGAGCCTTCCTGAAGATGATCGAGCAGCTTGGAGCGTTTTTCGTTCTGCTCCTGCTCCAGAAGCTGCTTACGGGAAACCACGATGTTGCCGCGTTTCTTGTTCAGCTTGACGATAGCGACGTCAAAGCTCTGGCCCTTCATAGCGTCCAGATTGCGGACGGGACGCAGATCAATCTGGGAACCCGGCAGGAACGCGTGCGCGCCTTGAATATCGACGGTCACGCCGCCCTTGGTGCGCTCGATTACGACAGCCTTAATGGGCTGGTTCTCGTTGTAGGCCTTTTCAATTTCGTCCCAGGCGCGTAGACGCTGGGCTTTCTGGAACGAAAGCTTAATGTAACCCTCTTCGGTTTCACCCTTCTCCCGCATCACGTCGATGGCGTCACCCGCCTGGAACCGGGGTTTGCCCTCGTGGTCCTGGACCTCAGCAATCGGCAGCGCGCCTTCTGACTTGGCGCCGATGTCCACAAACACGTGCGTCGCCGTCAGCTTCAGCACCGTGCCGTGGATCACATGATCTTCGCCCGTGGCCTCTTCGGTTTCAGTGGTGAAGCTCTCGAGCGCGGCAGCAAAATCCTCCACCGGCTTCTGCTCTTCATTCTGAGTCTGAGCCGGAGTTTGCGGCTGGGATTCGGCTTGAGCCTCGGGCTGCGCCTGTGCGGCCGTTTCCTCTTCGGAATGTTCGGTCGCGGTTTCGGGCTGCTGCTCGGTTAAGGTTGTGGTGGAAGAGTCGGAATAAGGGTTGTTATCGTCGAACAAGGTCATTGCCTCTCAGCGGTGTCAGAGGACGCGGGCGTGTTACCGAACTGCTGGTGTGAGTCTTGGTTTATGTTGAGCCCACCCTGGCGGATGGACTTACCCAGCGGCCGTAAAGATCGAACCCGTATCCAAAGGGAACACTTCGACTATAACAACCGCTCGGAAAAGGTGTCAAACGAATAGGGTGAAAATTAACAATCGCGTAACCGTATAATCGGGCGATCTCGCGATCGGGATCATCGGGTGAAGTCACACGTGTGGTCGGACATTCTTGTCCGACAAGGCCACGTTGCCATCTGACCATATAATGTCCGGTCACGATCCATTTCAGCCGATCGCCCGATTTCTATGGACTATCTCTGGACTCCCTGGCGCTACGCCTACATTACAGCCGCAACGAAAGATGAGTACGCGAACGGCCAATGCATCTTTTGCGAGCTGCCGAAGCTGCCCGACGCGGAGGCTAAAATCGTTTATCGCGGCCAACACTGTTTTGTCATTTTGAACAGCTTTCCATATACGTCCGGGCACGTGATGGTCGTGCCATTCGCGCATCTCGATGAACTGCAAAAGCTGCCCGAGACCGCCGCGCAGGAGATGATGGCGTTGTCCCAAAAAATGGAACGCGTGCTGCGGCAGGTTTACACGCCCGATGGCATCAACCTGGGAATGAACATCGGACGCGCCGCGGGGGCGGGAGTCGCGGGACACATCCACATGCACGTTCTGCCGCGCTGGGTCGGCGACACGAATTTCATGACCGTGACGGGAGAGAGCCGGGTGCTGCCCGAGGCGCTGGAGGAGACGTGGAAGAAGTTGAAGGCGGCACTGGGGAAACTATAGCCTCGCCTCAAATGACTGCCGCACTTCTCTCTTGTTCCTGGTCAACGCACTGAGGAAGAAACCGCAAGAGTTGAGCACGTGACATCCCCGCTCTTTGGGCGATGGCCTCGATTCTATGAATGAGGGAGGGGTGAGTCATGAAGAGCTCAACTACTCTAGCGCAATCCATTGGGGCTCCTGTCTTCTCGTACAAAGCCACCAGCCCACGAATTAGGGCTTCGGGACTATTTGTATATTCCACGGCTTTGCGATCACAGTCGTATTCGAACCTTCGGGAAAGGTGATAGTAGGACAGAAGCATCGCCAACAGCGCGAAGAACACGTAAATCGCGCGAAGGCCCGGATCCTCAGAAGAGGGAATTCCGAATGAGAGCATTGAAAAAAATAAAACAACTAGCATAACTGCAGCGAACTTCTTCAGGGTATGCCTGCCTTGCGCGTGATCCAACTCATGCGCGATGACAGAATCGAGTTCAACTCCGCTCAAGTATTCCCCGAAATTGTCGGTTAGTCCGACCCCACCTCGCACCGAGAACGCATTCGTCAATTATCCGCGGCCCGCCGGAATGACAAATACACGATCGATTCTCACTCCAACCCGTCGCGCAAGATGGAGCGTACGATTCAGCAGCGTGCCCGATTTCACCCTCCGAGGTTTCATGCCTTGGGCAGACTGGAGGCGCAGCATTCCAATAAAAGCCATTACCGCCGCCAGGGGGAACCAGAGGAGGCCCGCAAATTTTCTATCGAGCAGCGAATGGAATCCGCTCGCGGTCATTAGGAGGGCGATGCTCGGACAGACGGTACTCCAGAAAGCCAGCCGAGCAATGTCGAACGAACTCCATCGGCGCTCCAGGACCCGCCGGCTTACGATTCGCAAGCTTGTCTGGGTAACTAGGATCGCTGCGCTTGGAGCCAGCCAAAACATTGATCGCGGAAGGAGATCCGAGGTATGGAATTCCCAGAAGGCACACCACACTAGCACATCCGCTACCCGCAATGCGTGACTCGTCTGGCAATGTTTTAACCACAGCAATGAAGACCGCTCGTCAGTTCTATCGAGAAATAGAAATCGGACCGCAACTAGAAACGCGGGCAGGAGAAGGATCGTGGTGATGGCGATGAGTTCTAGCAACTTCCCCATAAACGTGACCGCCAAAGTGTAAATCAGCCACCCTGTTTCTCATAGATCTCCTTCGCTCTCTCCAGCGTGTCAGCCTCTTCGGGCAGCTTGTCCGGCCGTAAGCGCACGATGCGTGGAAAGCGCAAAGCGTAACCGCTCGAATGGCGGTCGGATTTCATGACGTTGTTGAACGCGACTTCCAGCACAATTTTCGGCTCTACAATTCGGCGGAAGCCCTGGTCTTCGATCGTGTGCTCGAGAAACCACTTTGTCATCTCAAGAATTTCGGCGTCGGTCAGGCCGGAGTAAGCTTTGCCGATGTTGAGCAGCCGGTCGCCGTCCCGCACCGCGAACGTGTAGTCGCTGAGCACACCGATGCGCTTGCCGTGTCCGTATTCGGCGGCGGTGACGACCACGTCGAGTGTGGCCAGCTCGCGCTTGAGTTTCAGCCATGATTTTCCCCGCCGTCCCGGCGTGTATCGCGACTCCGGATCTTTGATCATCAGGCCCTCGTTGCCGCGGGCCTGGGCGGCGTCGAAGAGCGCGTTTAGTTGTTCGGGCGAGCTGGCTTGCAGGGCAGGAGCGCGGATGAGACTCGTCGTACGCGAATGGCTCTCAGCTGTCGGCTCTCGGTCGTCAGAAGCCGGTGCTCCCAAGGTCTGAAAACTGAAATCCAGCTTCGGCTGTGAGTCTTTGGATATTCTCCGTGCCTCAGTGTCTCCGTGGTGAGCAGGTTTTTGTTCGGTGAGCAGGCGTTCCAAAATTTTCGCCCGCTCTTGCAGCGGACGATCGATCAGTAATTCGTCTCCGGCGTAGAGCGCGTCGAAGACGATGTACGCGACCGGAACGGCGCGCATCAGTTTGTCGCTGACATTTTTGCGCCCCAGGCGCTGTTGCAGCGCGCTGAAGGGGAGAGCGCGTCCCGAATATGGGGAATCGTGCCGTCCCTCCGGGACTCGCTCATCTGTTTCAATATTCCCAGCGCTTACGCGCTGGGCTAACGAATTCCGCTCCTCCGGAACTGGACCGATGGGCGATTTGGATTCCGGAGAGTTTGCGAAGGCAGAGAGTTTAGTGGGCAGTGACATCCGCTGCTCCAAATCCCCAACTTCGGCGGGCGAGGACGCCCGCCGCTCCAAATTCCCAATGAGGTTGTCTTCCGGCCGATCGGCGAGATTGTCTTCCTGCCCCTCAACGAGATCGTCTTCCGTCCGCTCGAGGCCATCAGCTAGGGCGCCGTTTGCCAGATAGCTCCAGGCAACAATCTCGCCGTCCAGAATTGCGTCTTCGGGTAAGCCGGCCAGAACCTCGGGTAGTTCGGGGAATGATTCCGTAATCTCATCTCGCGTGCGGGAAAAGAAGCGCACGGTGTCTCCGGAGCAGTGCGCCTGCGCGCGGATGCCATCGTATTTATCTTCGACCCACGCATTTTTGAAATACGCCAGCGCATCTTCCGCCGACTCCGCCGGACTGGCCAGCATGAATCCAATGGGATGAAACAGCCGCATCTTGGCTTCGTTCAGGCGTCTTTCCGTGGCCAGTTTCAACGTTTCGCCGATGTCTCCCAGGAGCATGTTCGCTCGCTGGGCGTCTTTCAGGTGAGCACCTGCCGATGCTTTGTCGGCGTTGGCCGTGGGGAACGCTTTGGCAATCGCCTCTTCGACCAGGCTTTCTTTCAGCCCGATCCGCAGATCGCCGGTCATGATCTTGATCACGTATTTGGCTTCGAGCGGCGATATCTCGCTCAGTAATGGACGAACAAGAGCGGCCTTGGCCGCCGGTCCGCGAGCGGCGGCTAACTCACGGAATTGTGACTGAATGGCGCTTGGTGGCTGATCTCCGTTCGCACGAGCGGGCAGCACGGCACCCGCGACCGCACCCAAGTCTCCGTGTTCGCGATAAGCGGCGCTAAGCTCGCTCTCTGACCGGCCGGACAGCTCCGCTACGATTCTCCACAGCATTGTGCCGCCGACCTGCAGCGTGGTTTCTTCCCAGGCCGGAAATGGGCGGCCGGAGAAGAAGACGGCTGCCACTGCTGCTTCCTCCACCGGCACGGATCTGAAATATTCCGCCAGCAATGCCGTTTTTTCCAGCTTCTTGGTGGTGGCGGCGATACGGTTGGCGGTTTGGGCGAAAGAATGCATGGGGAGATTCGGTCGTCCCTACAGGACTTTGTATCACTCTCGAAGTTTACCCAGCGCTGAGCTAAACTCGACCGCTCCCCCGGAGCTTGCAAGTTGCTTGTCTGATGGCGTTTGTCTCGTGCGGTCGCAGGCATCCCCCTGTGCTACCCTATTTCTGGAACAATTCTGGCCCGCGCAACATCCAATATCTATGCAGTTTTTACGGACATTGTGGCGCTTTCTGGTGGCAATACAGCTTCTTCCTGCGCTCGAAGGCGGCGAGGAAACGCTGGTCGGCGGACAGGCCGTGCTCGAAGGCGTTATGATGCGCAGCCCGCATGCCTGGGCCATCACCTGCCGCAAGCCCTCGGGCGAGCTTTCGACGCACAGTGAACCTCTGGAGCGGCTCTCAGAAAAGCACAAATGGATGGGGTGGCCTACAGTCCGCGGCGTGATGACGCTGGGCCATGCGATGACTCTCGGCTTCCGGGCGCTGCGGTTTTCCGCAAATGTTCAGCTCGGTGAGATCCAGAAAGATGAGTCCGGAAACCCGCCGGCGAAGAAATTCGAAATTGGCGGATGGATTGCGGCCGTTAATATCGCCATCTCTGTCGGATTTTTCATCTTCATGTACAAATACCTGCCGCTGCTCGCTGCGACGGAACTCAAGAAATCGCATCCTGCTCTGGGCGGACAAATTACTTTCAACCTGGTTGACGGCGTGATTCGCCTGGCGTTGTTTCTTCTATTTATTTGGGGGACATCGCTGCTCGGCGATATTCGCCGCGTTTACCAGTACCATGGCGCGGAGCACAAAACGGTCTTCGCGTTTGAAAACGGCGATCCGCTCAGCACTCCCGCCGTGCAAAAATATTCGACATTTCATCCCCGCTGCGGCACCAGCTTTCTCATGACGGTGATGATCATCTCGATGTTCGTTTACATGCTCATTCCGGTGACGACGTTCTTGGCGCGTTTTGGCATTCGCATTGCGCTGCTGCCGGTGATCACCGGCGTGTCGTACGAGATCATTCGCTTCGCGGCCAAGCATCGCAAATCCTTATTCGCAGTGATGACCGCACCAGGGCTCTGGCTCCAGCGGGTCACAACGCAGCCCCCGTCTGACGAGCAAGCCGAGTGTGCGATCACGGCGCTTGAGTCCGCAATGGCGCTTGAGCAACAGCGCGGTGGCGAATTGGTGATTGCCTAGCGGCGGCGCCGCGAAAATATCTCGCATTTCCTGCCCAATTCAATCAAAATTTATGAAAGCGACTGACAACTGGCCACTGACAACTATGTTTGAAAGACTTGACCAAATCGAAGCACGCTACGAAGAGCTTACGCAGGCGCTCTCGTCGCCGGAGATTATCGGCGACTCGGCGAAATACCAGAAGACTGCCAAAGCGCACAGCGAGATTGCGGACATCGTCGAAAAATATCGCGAGTTCAAAGACCTGAAAAAAGGCATCGCCGAAAGCAAAGCCGTTCTCGCCGACGAAAAAGATCCCGAGATGCGCGCCTACGCGGAGGAAGAGCTGGCGAAACTCGAGCCGCGGGTTTCCGTCATTGAGGAGGAGCTGAAATTCCTGCTCCTGCCGAAGGATCCTAACGACGAAAAGAACGTGATTTTAGAAATTCGTGCCGGCACCGGCGGAGATGAGGCCACGCTCTTCGCCGCAGAAATGTTTCGCATGTACGACCGCTACGCCGAGTCGCAAAGGTGGAAGGTGGAAGTCCTCTCAACTTCGGAATCGGCGGCGGGCGGATTGAAGGAAGTGATTGCGCTCATTGAAGGCAAGGGCGTCTATTCGCGGCTGAAGTACGAAAGCGGCGTGCATCGGGTGCAGCGCGTACCTGCGACCGAGCAGCAGGGCCGCGTCCATACTTCGGCGATCACGGTGGCGGTGCTGCCGGAAGCCGAAGACGTGGACATTAAGATTGACGCCAAAGACCTGCGTGTTGATACGTTTTGTTCTTCCGGCCCTGGCGGGCAGTCGGTGAACACGACCTATTCCGCCGTACGCATCACGCACATTCCGACCAACACCGTCGTCAGTTGTCAGGACGAAAAGTCGCAGATCAAGAATCGCGAGAAGGCCATGCGTGTTCTGCGCTCGCGTCTTTATGAAGTCGAGATGCAGAAGCAGCAGGACGCTCTCGCCAAAGAGCGCAAGTCATTGGTTGGCAGCGGCGATCGCAGCGAAAAAATCCGTACCTACAATTTTCCGCAGAACCGCATCACTGACCACCGCATCGGACTGACCATTCACCAACTCCCCGAAACTATGGACGGCAAGCTCCAGCCAGTGATCGATGCGCTGATCACGTATTACCAGGCGGAACGGTTGAAGGGTGAGGGTGGAATGGTGATGTAAGGAAAGCACTCCCTGCACCCTGAAGAAGCGCGGTAATCGGGCTTTGCAACGAGCTTCGATCCTAGGCGTCCGTCTTCATTCCAGCCAACAGCAGGTCCTTCGGCTCATCGCTGAGCAATGCTGTTTCGACAGCGAAAAATTCAGGGACGAGCCGATGCTTCCGTAATCGCAGCACCGAGTTGTTCGACTGCCCAGGCGATCTGCTCGGAGGAAATGATCGCCGGTGGAGCGACCAGGATGTGATCGCCGCAATCGCCGTCGGCGCATCCTTGCACCGGATAGACGAGCAACCCGCGATCCACCGCGGCCTGCGCGACCAGTGCGGCGAAATTCTTTTGCGCCGGGAATGGAGCCTTGGAGGCGCGGTCGGAGACGAACTCCACGGCCCACAGCAGTCCGATTCCGCGAACGTCGCCCACGGCAGGCAAGCTTCGGAGCTCAGCAAGCGCGTTCTTCAACTGATGCGCGGTGCTGCCGGCGCGGTCTGAGTCCGCGGCTTGGACCAGGTTCGTGCGCTTGATGTGCGCGAGCACAGCATTTCCGGCAGCGAGCGAAATAGGATGCGAGCTGTAGGTGAAACCGTGAATGAACGAACCGGTGCCGGTCGCGATGGCATCGACTACGTCGTGCGAAATGATCACCGCTCCGAGAGGCGCATATCCGCTGGAAAGACCCTTGGCTGTGACCAGGATGTCGGGAGTGACGCCCCAGTGGTCCACGGCGAAGTTACGCCCGGTACGGCCCATGCCGGTCATGACTTCATCGGCAATGAGCAGGACTTCGTTTCGCCGGCAGATTTCCGCTACCCTTTCGAGATATCCGGGCGGAGGAACTACGGCGCCCAGGGTGGCGCCGCTAATCGGCTCAAGAATTACAGCGGCGATTTTCCCGCCGGATGCGGCGATTGCGGCTTCTACTTCGATCGCGTATTCCTGTCCGCAATTAGCGCAGCCATCACCGCAGTCGTAAGCGCAGCGATAGCAATATGGCGCCGGGACACTGGTGAATTCCCTCAGCATGGGCCGGTAGATCTCGCGACGCTTTTTATTGCGCGAAACCGCGACAGCACCAAGAGTCGCACCGTGGTAGCTCTGATTGCGGCTGATGATCTCCGACCGGCTGAAATTCCCAATCTCGACTTGATATTGCCGCGCCAGCTTCAGTGCGGCCTCAATGGCTTCCGATCCGCCGCTGGTAAAGTAAACCGCGCCGCCGCGGAAGTTTGGTCCGGCGAAATCGAGGAGGGACTGGGCGAATTCTTCCGCGATGGGAGTGGTGAACTGGCTGCCATGAACGAACTCCAGCGAGCGGGCCTGGGCAGTCATAGCTGAGACGATGTCGGCATGGCCGTGGCCGATGAAGTTCACGACTGCCGAGCCGGAGAAATCCAGATACTTCTTCCCCTGCGCGTCCCAGAGATAAACGCCCTCGCCGCGTACGGCGGGCGGGAAGCTCTTACGAAACGAACGCCGTAGCAGAGCCGAGCCCGGCGAATCGGTTGTGGCAGCTTGAAGCGGCACGTTGGGGATTATCCGACCTATTGATTCGGACTGTCAAAAAAGAGTTGCTGGCGCCTACCGGGAATTTTTGAGGATTGTACCGCTTTGACTCCATGATGCTAAAGGTTCATACCCCGGCCCTTGGCAGAGTCCGCCAGCGGAGGCAGAGAACCTGTGCTGCCACGATCCGCGTCCGGAACGCCGAATTTTTCCGTGTAGAATCGGCCTGAATGCAGGCGTCTTCTCACCTCACCCCAGTGACCTCGGAGCCTAGTCCGCAGTCTGCTTTGCGCCGCTTTCTCAAGCTATTCCGCCCTTCGCACCAGCACACGGCATTTTCGGCCACCATTCTTCTGATCACGACCATCATGCTGTCGCGGTTGGTCGGCTTTTTGCGCGAGATGTACATTGCCTGGGCGTTCGGCGCGACCAAGATCACCGATGCCTATCTCGCGGGATTCACGATTCCCGATTGGGTCAACTACCTGGCTGCCGGGGGAACGGCTTCGATCACATTCATCTCTATATACACGCGCTTTTTGGCCGAAAAGCGCGAAGAAGACGCGCAGAAGACTTTTTCTGTAGTGATCACCGTGATGTCGGTGGTGCTGGGTGTCGGAATACTGCTGGCGGAAATCTTCGCTCCGCAATTGAACCGGCTCATGTTTGGGAAGTTTAATCCCGAGGAATTCGCGCTGTGCGTTCACATCTGCCGCATTCTGCTACCAGCGCAATTGTTCTTCTACGTTGGCGGTGTGGCGGCTGCCGTTCTGCAGACGCGGCGCATGTTTCTGCTGCCCGCGCTCGGGCCGCTCTTCTATGGCGGCGGAATCATTCTGGGCGGGGTGCTCTTTTCCCGGCAGTTGGGAATTTCGGCGCTGGCTTACGGTGGCGTCGTCGGGTGCTTCCTGGGAATTTTTCTGATCAATGCGATCGGCGCGGCCCGAGCCGGGATCCGCTTCCGGATTTCTTTCGATATAGGAAATCCGGCCTTTCGGGAATGGATTCGGCTTTCAGTGCCGCTGATGCTGGGCGTATCGCTGGTGACCGCGGATGAATGGATCCAGAGACACTTCGCTGCCGGTTCGGTCGGCGACATTACCCGACTCACATACGCTCGAAGGCTATTTCAAGTGCCGATTGCCGTGCTCGGCCAAGCCGTGAGCCAAGCCTCGTTGCCGTTCTTCGCCCGGCTGTTCGGAGAACGGCGCCTGGACGAATTTTCAAGCACAGTCAATGTTTCGGTGCAGCGCGTGATTGCGGTGGCGCTGCTGGTTTGCAGCTTGATGGTCGCGACATCATTGCCGCTGGTTGATTTGGTTTTTCGGCGGGGACACCTGCACTTTTCGGATTCCCAGGCGACAGCGATTTATTTCTCCTGGTTTGCGCTCTCACTAGCATTCTGGGCGGCGCAAGGGCTTTATTCCCGTGCGTTTTACGCCGCCGGAAATACGTTGACTCCCATGATCGCCAGCAGCGTGATTACAGCGGCATCGCTACCGATCTACGCGGCACTATTCCACGGGTTTTCTACGGTGGGCCTGGTAGTTGCTTCCGACCTGGGGATCATTGCGAACTGCTCAGCAATGGCGCTGTTGCTGCATCATCGCAATCTGGTTTCAGTGCGCACACTGAACTGGAAAGAAATTGGCAAGGCGCTGGCAACAGCAGTTTTTGCGGGCTATTTAAGCATGCGCATCGGAGGGCTGGTGGTTCTGCAAGGGGCACGAATCGCCGACCTGAAGGCGCTGGGGCTGACGTCGATTACATGGGCGGGAGCTGTCGCGTTCGGTTTATGGATCACAAGATCGGCGTTGCCGGGCGATCTGCGCGGAATGCGGCGAAGACGTGAAGCGGCGAGCGGAATCGCACCGCCGAGCCATATCTGAATCAGGTTTCGGGAGCGGTCAGAGTGCGGTTAAATTGCTGAATCGCCCGGTAGCACTCGCAGGCTGAGGCGTCAAGCTCCGGGCGATTAAGAATTTTTACGGCGCCGCGAGCATTTTCGATAGTGCCGTTTTTCTGCAGAATTCCAGCGGCGAGACTCACACTGGGGCGTCCGGTGCCGAGCATCTGGGCCAGGAACTCATGCGTAATCGGCAGGTATTCCGATTCCACCCGGTCCTGGCACATCAAAAGCCATCGAGCCAACCTCTGCTCGATCTCATGTAGCCGGTTACAAGCTGCGATCTGTGCGATCTGCAATCCCTGAGTAAGGACGTAGCGGCTCAGCAAGAGTCTCAGTTGCGGAGATTGAGCCAGTCCTTCTTCGAGGAACTCCGCTTTCAGACGAAATCCGGCGCCGGGGATTTGCATAATGCTGCGGTAAGGGCCGCGGTGCAATCCGACTGCGAGCGGCGTGCCGACCATACCCTCATGGCCGACGATGGCGATCTCGACACTGCGGCCGTCACTGGTGAGAACGACATGAGATGCCATGCCTTCATTCAAGAAATAAGCGAACGAAAGTTTTTCCCCGGCCTCGTGAAGGATCAGGCGGTGAGGCAATTCGACTGGCTCCAGATCAGGGCTGATGAGGTTGAATTCGGATTCAGGAATGGAGTTTAGAATTTCATTCTGTACTGGCTTGCCATTGGCGGTCCGCGTTCCTGAGCGGTCTATCTCTTTTCGAAAATTCAAAGGTTGCAAACGCGCTCCTCTTACAAGCCCGCTGATTCAATAGTTGGAGATGAAATCCGCAAGTGATACTGGCGGAATCAGTTGGGCGTAGGCTATTCGCGGACGCACGAGTGTGTCTGTTCGGCAGCGAACCGACGGTCAGCGCTCAGCTACTGCATCACCAGTCCGGAGCGGAGAGTTTGAATGGCCCCATAACACTCGCAGGCCGCGTCTTCCAGCCGCTTGCGGTTCATGATCTGTACCGCGCCACGAGTGTTCTCGATCAAGCCGGCGCGCTCAAGAACGCCTGCCGCGATGGTCACGGTGGGCCTTCCCGTTCCCAGCATCTGAGCAATGAATTCGTGGGTGAGCGGGAGGCGGATGGAATCAACTGTGTCCTGGCACATCAATAACCAGCGGGCCAGCCTTTGATCTACCTCATGCAGGCGATTGCATGCCGCAAGCTGCGCAACCTGTAATTGTTGAGTCAGGAGGAGGCGTTCGGCCATGCGCCGCAGACCTGGGCAACTGTCGATTTTTTCCGCTAGAACACCGGAAGATATCCGTAGTCCGTTACCTGGCAATTGAACAATTGCTCGCATGGCGGCGTAATTCACGCCAAAGGTTAACGATGCGCCCACCACTTCCTGCCGTCCGCAGATTCCGACTTCGACACTGCGGCCGTCACCGGTGATGACCACAAGCGAAATCATGCCGTTATTCAGAAAATGGGCGTATTCAATGGTGCCCGACTGCTCGTAAAGAATCTGATATCGCGGTAACGGCATCGGCTCCAATGACGGACGCAACAACGAGAATTCATTTTCAGGAATGGAGAGCAGCACAGTGTTCAAGACAGCTTTGCCGTCGCGGTCGGTTCGGGCCGGGAGATCTGCAGGAATAGCGGTAACTGACCGCGCAGGGGGGACCAATTCTTGAAGCGCCATAAGGACTCCTTCCGACTTGGGTTGGATGCGCAGGTTGCAAGAACCGGAATTCAGGAAAGCCTGTAAGCCGAAGGGTGATTTATGGGACATTACGGGATTCGTTTTGGCAAAACCCAGCGATTTTGGGGGTAAGACTGGGTCAATTCACGAGTAAGCGCCGGAAACTGCGAAGAACTATGCTCCGGACTTGGGAATCGTCATAGCCAGCGAGTCAATCAAAAGATAGAGAGGAGGCGCCACGCATTGGGGCTGTGAGCATGCGGCAGTGAGCAAGAATCTTCCCTCGAGGTCTAAAGCAATGAACCCTAATCTTTCTAAAACAGTCGTCATCACCGGCGCGTCCAGCGGCATAGGAAAGAGTTGTGTTTCGCGATTGGTCAAGAACGGATGGCGAATTTTCGCAACTGTGCGCAGAAGCGACGATGGTGAAAGGCTGGTGTCCGAAGTTGGAGCAGGCGTTACCCCCATAATTTTGGACGTGGAGGAGCGCAGCTCAATCTCAGCGGCGGCTGAGCAGGTCACAGCAGAACTGCAAGGACGAGGTTTGGATGGGCTGGTCAATGTGGCGGGAATAGGGATGGTGCGGCCTCTGGAATATGCCACCGCCGCCGACCTGCAGAAAATATTCGAAGTGAACGTGTTCGGGCAGATTGCGGTAAGCCAGGCGTTCCTTCCATTGTTGCGTCAGAGCCGCGGGCGGATCGTCAACATCAGTTCAGTTGGCGCGCATGTGGCAATACCATTCGGGGGTTTGCTCAATGCCAGCAAAAGCGCGTTTGGACTATTGAGCGATACTCTGCGCTTGGAGTTGCATCCTTTTGGGATCCGAGTTTGCGTGATCGAGCCCGCGGCAATCAAGACTCCCGCCGTGGAAAAGACGCTGGGCAACATTGAAGGGGTGATCGCGACTCTGCCCCCGGGAGGCGCTGCCGAGTACGGGGAAATGCTGACGAAATTCGCGGCGCGAGCGTACGCGCAGGAATCAACCGGCAGTCCACCCGATGTGGTGGCGCGGGCTGTCAGTCATGCGTTGACGGCGCGCCGACCACGGACGCGCTATCGGGTGGGAAAGCACGCTGGCCTGTTGAGTGTGTTGCCAAGAATACTGCCGGACAAACTTCTCGATGCTCTTCTGCTTCGGGTGCTGGGCCTTCCAACTAAGGCAGACGCCGCTGTTTCCGCCGGCGAGGGCAGAGGCCGCCTCGGCGGTAACACCGTTCGACGCTTACGGTAGTGTCCCAATTTTTTGGATTCACGATCTTAGCGTTTCTTAGCGCTTTTCTTAGCGTCCCTTGCGGTTAAGGGCTTCTGGTTTTAGCGAGAGGAGTCGAAAATCTTTAACCGCGAAGAACGCAGAGTGTATCCGCGAAGTTCGCAAAGAAAAACAAATTAGGACAATGCGCCACTGACGGGTTCGATAACAAGAAAACAGGCGCCCTTGCTGGGGCGCCTGTCTGGTGTAAAGAAAGAGGCGGAAAGCTTAGATCGGTCCTATGCGCGAGCAGCGACTGCTTCTGAAGCAACCGTGGACGATGATTTCTCTTCGCCGTTGGCTTTCTGGCCAGGCTGCTGTCCGGCTTTGCGGATGTCAATTCCACCCTTGAAGAAGGCGCCATCTTCGATCGAGATGCGTGCTGCGACCACGTCGCCGGTCAGCGAACCGTCGCTGCGAATGTCCACCCGGTCACTGGCAGTCAGGTTACCGCGCACTTTTCCGAGTACGACGATTTCACGGGCGTTGATGTTGGCCGCGACTACGCCGTTACGTCCGACAGTCACGCGATTGCCCGCGAGGTTGATCGAGCCTTCGACCCGGCCATCGATGTAAAGCGACTCGGAGCCAGTGACTTCACCCTTGATGACGAGAGACTTCCCGATGGTAGCCTGGTCCGCAGTGCTGGCCGCAACGGGTCGCGGAGCACTGCTGGCGGCCGTTTCCGTTACCGCAGGAGCGCTCGGCGCTGATGAAGTGATACGCTCCGGCTCGGTCGGACGACCTGGTGCCGTGGGCTGATTAGTAGGCTTCCACATGTGAGAAGACATCCTTTCCTCTGAGGAAAATGTTGATTTGGGCCGACTCCGCAGTTGGATGGCCAACAAAATTCTACTCTCCAGATCATTATTTGTACTGTGGAAAAGGCGAATACTTTGTGCAATTCCGGGCACTTGACGCGGTATTTAGCGGTTACTTCAGGGTAATGCCTTAGAGGGGCGGATTAGTGTCAATCAACGATCCAGAGATTTATCGTCAATTGACCAACCGCTTCGTAGCTTCAGCATTGCCGACCAATCGGAGTGATTACCCGTAGTAGAGGACGTGCTGCCGGTAAAACCAACGTTATCCAAGACCGATGCGGTGGAGCAGATCTGCAAAACGCGGGTCGCCACGCAGCGGGTCGAAGAGTGGATGCACCCTCACGAACTGCAGCATGTTTGACCGTTCCTTGTAAGCCTCCTCGATCCAGGCAAACGCCTGCTCGTTTTCGCCGAGGCCAAGGTAAACGATAACGAAGGATGCGGCTGCGACATAGCCATGCTGCTTGCGACGTTTCAATTCAGCGAGGATGCGCAGCGCATCGGAGCGACGGCCTGCACGGGCGTAGGCAACCGCTAGCACATCGATGAAGCCGGAACTGCGGTCCGCAAGGGTAGCCGCTCTTTCCAGCAGCGGAATGGCTTCGTTCGGTTGACCTTTGAGGACGAGGGTGAACCCGAGCATCCACAATGCGCCGGGATCGTTCGGACGTACCGCGAGCAAACTGTGTAACTCCCGCACCGCCTCGTCATAGCGCCGGGAGAAAAATAGAATATCTGCGAGATCCCAGGTTGCGGACCCCAACCTATCCAGTTCACGTGCACGCTGAGCCCACGCGACCGCCTCGTCGATACGGCCTTGACATAGCAGCCACTGTGCTAGTCCGGCGTATGCATCCGAATCGTTGGGGTCTGATTCGAGCGCCCGCCGGTATTCAGTTTCAGCTTCCACCCAGTGCCACTGTTCCTGCGCCATCCAGGCGAGCAGCGCATGAGCCTCGGCGAGATTTGGATCGAGTTCTAGAGCTTTGGCGGCCGCGCTCGCCACTTGGGGGCGCTCGCGATTGGGATCATCCTCGCCCATCATAACTGTGCCCAGGTGAGCATGCGCCTCTGCCAAGCCAACGTAAGCTGGCGCGAATGCCGGGTCTCTCCTGATTGCCTCCTCGAAGTAACGAATGCTCTTCTCAATGCCAGCCCTGGTGTTGCTGTTACGTAACGAGAAGCGGCCTTTCAAATAGCTTTCGTAGGCTTCTGGCAAAACGGTGTGCGATGCGGCGAGACGCTGCTCTTCTTTCCCGCTAACAGTTACCTCAACTTTGCGGGCAATGGCTTGGGCCACGTCACTCTGTAACGCAAGCACGTCAGGCAGTTCCCGATCGTAAGTCTCCGACCAAAAGTGTTCGTCAGTTAGGCCGCGAATCAACTGGGCAGTAACGCGAATGCGATTGCCTTCTCGAATGACGGAGCCCTCGACAACCGCGTCCACCTGCAAGGCTTTTGCGATCTCCGGAACCGAGAGATCGGAATTCTTGAGGCGCATGGATGACGTTCGGGAAATCACCCGCAGATCATGAATACCGGAGAGGCGAGATACCAAAGCTTCGGTCATTCCGTCGGCGAGGTACTCCTGTCCGGGATCGCCTGACAGGTTTTTCAAAGGCAGTACCACGAGTGACCGAATGGGTGGCTGCATCGAGCTTCGCGTGTTGCGAAGGTAGATCGCCCAACCGGACGCCAGGATTGCAAGCGCGACTGCGCCCGCCAGTAGCATTGACCGAGGAGGGTGTCTGCGCCTCTGCAGGGCGCGCGCGGCTGCGATTGTCGCGCCTTGATCCGCCAGGTGCGGCTGAGGAGTGACCGGACGTGAGGCCGGGGGAGATGGTGCGCTCGCCCCGTTGACCGCCACCGGTGCCGCGAACCGATATCCTTTCCCAACTACGGTTTCCAGGAAGCGCGGTTTGTCCGGGTCATCCCGCAGCACCAATCGGATCTTGCGAATGGCGGTGTTTATGCTTTGGTCGATGTCAACGAAAACGGTCGTGCCCCAAAGCCGGTCTGCAACATCTTCGCGCGTAACCAGTTCTCCGCCTCTCTCTACCAGTAGGAAGAGCAACTCCATCGGCTGCTTTTCCAGGCGCAGAATGCGCTCGCCCCGTTGCAGCCGATACCGCGACTGATCAAGTGTGAAATCCCCGAAATGGAATACTTGGGCCGTACCTGCCCCCAACTGCTGCTGCTGCTGCGAAGATGATGCGACATAAACGGCTAAGTAGCAAGTGGTCAGTGGTTTGGCGCTTCACAAAAACTTCATACGACTTTCATTCGATCTCCATTGCACGAGGTTGGCCTCTCTGAGAAAGTCCTCCCGATTCCAATATTCTCGGAGGTCGACAATGAACGGCAAAGTTCTCTGGCAGGTGACACAGATTGCAATCCTGGCACTCGCATTGAGCAGTGGCGTGATGGCTCAGGCTCCGCCACCGGTGACCCTCAACGGAACAATTGACGACTACAACCCCTTCAGCAATGGACAGTACGAGATGCACGGCACCTGGTCACTCGAGGTAAAGGGCGACTCCAGCAAGGCAGATTTCTTTGCCGCGCTGAACATGGAGCACTCTGATCTTTGGATGATCAGCAACAATACGACAGACACGACGTTACGCGACCCTCATACGCACCACATCACAATGAGGCACGCCCAGGTAATCTTTGACCAGAACTACGTCACAGCCAACTGTCCTACGGCCCATTACGTGGTTGCCACCACTACCGGTTTCGCTGTTAAAGGTATGGCAAGCGTTACGGGTGATGGAGGCCACGCACCCTTTGCGCCTCACGGTGAGTTATCTCCGCTCACGGTCTGTATCGCAGGAGGAACTCAGGTAGGCTTCTCGAACATCACCCTAGACCTCGGCTCACCTGCAAGTAAGCACTTCGGAACGCAGCCGATAAACGGGGTGGTCCGGAGCGTGAAGCCGCAAGAATAACTTCACAGGTGCGACCTCACGAGCTGCGGAGTCAACCTTCAGTGGCGGGATTACCTCGGGCGGGGCTAGATTCCGCACGGAGCTTGCGCCTGGGAATCCCAACTGTAGCTGACGATCACGGAGACCACATTTGTACTTTCGGGTCGTAATTTGAGCAAATTCTAGGGAGTAGTGCATTTCCAAGTACTTTAGACCGAGGCTTCGGGTTCTTTCAGGGCAATGCCTTAGAGGGGCGGTATCAATGTCAATGAGTGTCTCTGACAATGTCGGCTCGGTCAAATGGGTTTTGGGCGTACTAGTCCGTGCACTCCGAAGAGCGCGCCATTTCGTCTAGTTGAATCACTGCCATACCCAACCAAGGCTCGCTTCAATCATCTGCAGGTCTGGAACTCGGTCCGACCCATGCATTTCTTCGATCCGCTTTCGCGATCATGATTGCTAGTTCGAACTCCCCCGATCAAAGGGGAGCGGGCTGCCCAATCGATATCTCGGTGTTCTACTTCACACCATCACTCACGCAAGAACTCCGCGGTAGCTGCATTGTCCAGCCTTACCGCGGAGCAATCGCGTCGCTCGAAGATGTCCCGGTCAGTTCTGCCTTAATGCCGGCATTGGCAGCGGTATGTTGTAAGTTTTCGCTCCAGTGCCTACGCCTGCCTGACATGTATTCGGCGGAGTTGTGCAAATCGAGTGCGTGCCCTGGCACTCAGCCGCCCAGAACATGAAGCCCAACATTCCGTGGGTTGTGCCTGCGCCATTCGGAGCGACCGTTTGCACGTAGCTTCCGGTGCTGTTCTCAAGCGACGCGCTGAAATTGTTGCACTCGGGCGCGGGATTGTGGCCGGTCACGATATAAAGACTTCCGGTGAACCGGTTGGGCGCCAGCGGCGGGACGGGTGGAGCATAGTTTGATTTGCCGTCGATGTGCTGCTGCCAATTGCTCTCCGCGCCGGATGTGTTGGGCTGCTTGTTGGGTACCATTGCGTTGGCGTAATCGAGAATTGGGGAAGCATCATTCAGCCAGTTCGCAGTAGCGTAGCGAGTGATGTCGGTAAGCCATTGATCGCCGGCGCCGAGGTCGATGGTGAGTCGCGCTGCAGGGTTTGCGCCGGTAGCATCGTAAGGAATTTGAGAGCGATAGGCATTTACGAACGATTGCAGTCCGGTAAGATTCGGGCTGGAGCTGTTCTCGTAATCAATCTCGATGCCTACGCCGAGGCTCTGGGCAAGCGCTGCGGCGTTCAATCCTAATTGAGTTGGATTGGCGGCGAGCGCCTGGTCCCAGAAACTGGTGTAAGTGATGCCGCCGATGGACAGCATCACGCGAATGTTGTGGCTCGTAAAATAGTTCACGATGGCGGAATTCATTCCGACGGGAACACCGTTCACGTCCCCGGCGTCGTTGGTTTTGTTGAGCAGCTTCAGGGGCTGCACAAAACTCAGAATCACGAGATTGACTGAGGGGAGCCCAGATCCATCGCCCCGATCGATGATCCAATGGTTCTTGGTATCGAAATCGGTCATGTTGCGAACGCTGGCCCAGGTGCAATAGTCACTGCCGCAATGCCAGGCTCCGTAAATCTGCATTTGGGATTGTGCACCAGAACTCAGCAACAAAGTCAAAGCTATCAATGGAACCACGTACGTCATTCGTCTCCGCATACAGCCTCCTTTGCCCCGCCACGATCGGGTACAAGCCCCACCTGTTTATACCCGTAATTAAAACGTGTCAATAGACCCGCTCAGGCGAGGATCGGACGGACAGTCTAGAATTCATACGCGTCGCTCCAGATTAGGAACCGCAACCACGCGAACTCGATGCTCTCCGATTCCGCCATCCTGAAGAAAATTCAGCGCCAGCCGAAGCAAACCGCTTCGTACAAGACGCTGGTGCGTGAATTGAGTTCGCATGGCGAAGAGCGAAAGCAGCTTTCAGGACGTCTGCAGAAGCTGGTGTCGTCCGGGCAGTTGGTTCAACTTGATTCCGACAGATATGGAATTCCGCAAGCTGCTTCGGGCAAAAATCTGATCACCGGCAAGCTGAGCGTGCACCGCGACGGATTCGGATTCGTGATGCCAGATCCGAAATCGGTGAGCGGAGCGTTAATAGCGCAGCTGTCGGGAGACATTTTCATTCCCCCTCCCGCCATTGGCCCGGCCATGCATGGCGATCAGGTGCTGGTCGAAGTCACAAAGGTGCGCCCGGATGGCAGGGCTGAAGGGCGAATCGTCAGGCCGGTGCAGCGCGCGCATCCCACGGTGGTGGGGATCTTTAACTATGGCTCGCGGCAGAACTACGTAGTGCCAATAGACGCGAAGATATCGCAGGAAATTGTTATTCCGCGGGGGATGGAATATCCGGAACCGTCGTTGGTCCCTTCGCTTAGCTCAGGGCAAGCTAAGGGCAGTCGTCGGTCGTTGGCAGAAGCTCAAGGTACCGGCCGCGTGGAAAGAAACGAGGGGAAAGAAGCGCCTCTTCGCGAACAGGTTTCGCGGACGACCAACGACCAGCGACCAACGACGGGTTCATCCAAACACCGCGTGCTGGGCGAAGAGGCGGCCCGTCACGCCGAGTGGAGTGACCTCGAGAATGTAGTGGTTGATGTGGAGGTCACCGACTGGCCAACAGCAACCCAGAGTCCTCGCGGAAGGGTGGTCGAGATTCTGGGCCGCGAAGACGACTTCGGCGTTGATGTCGAGATAATCATTCGGAAGCATCATTTGCCGCACCGGTTTCCCGCCGATGTGTTGAGCGAAGCTGAGGCGATCGATCCGGTGATTCCATCGGCCGAAGTCCGCAAGCGGCGGGATTTCCGCGACTTGCCCATCGTCACCATTGACGGCGAGACTGCGCGCGACTTCGACGACGCTGTCCTTGTCACTCGACTCGAAAACGGAAACTTCGAATTGCAGGTGCACATTGCCGATGTCGCGCAATACGTCACGCCGGATTCCGCGCTCGATCAGGAAGCCCGGATGCGCGGGACCAGCGTTTATTTCCCCGATCGCGCCATTCCGATGTTGCCGCTGGAGCTTTCAACCGATATCTGCAGCCTGCGTCCGCAGGTCGACCGGCTGGTGATGTCGTGCATTATGGAAATCGACAATCGCGGCGAGATTGTGGGATACGAAATCTGCCCGGGCGTGATCCGCTCCGCCGAGCGCATGACTTATACCGCGGTGAATGCGATCCTTGAAGGCGACGAATCTTCGCAGGCGCGTTACGCCGGGCTGGTGAAAAATTTCGAGGTGATGCGGGAGCTTCAGGGAATTCTCAACCGCAAGCGCGAGCGCCGAGGCTCCATTGATTTCGATCTGCCGGAGCCGGTGATCGAGTTCGACGAACAAGGCCTGATGAAAAGTGTCATTCGTTCGGAGCGTAACATCGCCCACCGCATCATCGAAGAGTTCATGCTCTCGGCCAACGAGTGCGTTGCGGGATATCTCGAGGGTAAGGGGATTCCATCGCTCTATCGCATTCACGAAAAGCCCGATGCCAAAAGGGTTTACGACTTCGAAGTGATCGCGGCGACTTTTGGATATTCGCTCGGCGTGGGCGCGCTGCCGATCCAGCGCATGCAGTTCAAGACGGACAGGCGCGCAGGCTATGGCACCGGCAAGCGCGCGAGAGAAACCGAAATTCCCAAAGAAGTGCACATCACGCCGCGCATGTATCAGAAGCTGACGGAAAAAATTGCGGGCAAGCCGGAAGAGCGGATTCTGTCGTACTTAATGCTGCGCTCTTTGAAACAGGCGCGGTATTCGGAAGAGAATCTCGGGCACTTTGCGCTGGCAGCAACCACGTACACGCATTTCACTTCGCCAATTCGCCGTTATCCTGACCTGATCGTTCATAGGACATTGAAAGATGTGCTGCGAGATTCGGCAGAGCATTGGGATGGAGAAGTGCCAGTGGGGACCTTGCTCTCAGGGGCTAAAGCCCAATACTCCTCGGTCAGTGACGCGGCGCTGAAGCGCCGCTCTTCCACTCAAAGCCACACGGACACTGCATCTCCGTGGTCAAAGCGCCGCGAGCGCGAAGCTGCGCCGCTTGGAACGGGGCCGATTGCGATCGAGGAACTTCACGCCATCGCCGAAGATTCAAGCTTGTCGGAGCGTCGCGCCGACGAAGCGGAACGTGAGCTGATGGAATGGAAGAAGGCAAAGTTCATGCAGGACCGCGTCGGCGAAGATTTCGACGGACTGATCATCAGCGTGACCAAGTTCGGCTTCTTCGTCGAGCTTAACGACATGTTCGTTGAGGGACTGGTCCCGCTCAATTCGCTGGCTGATGATTACTACACGTATCACGAGAGCGCGCGGGAGATAATCGGCCAGCGCACCCGGCGAATCTTTCGATTAGGGCAACGCGTGCATGTGCTGGTGGATCGCATCGATCCGGTGGAGAAGAAGATCCAGTTTGCGTTGATGGAAGAGAAGCCTGTTCGTGCAAAACGCAAGCGCCGCTAGCTGGTGTAGAATTTCTGAGTCAACCCCGTTCGAACATCCTGTTCGGACCCGTGTCGGGACGTGGCTCAGCCTGGTAGAGCACTCGCTTGGGGTGCGAGGGGTCGGCAGTTCAAATCTGCCCGTCCCGACCAAACTAAACAAACCCATTTACGCGGATTTACTCCGGGCCGGAATTGTAAGGCGAGGGGTCAATTCGCGCAAGGACGTTTTCGTTACGTTCCCAAGTCCTTTTTTATATCCGTGGACTTTTCTTTATGAGCAGGTTTTTTGGGAGGCAGCGTGTGAAGTGCCGTGCCATCGGCCCACTGTAATTTCCGAGCATAATTCTTGGGCCGTTTTTTGGGTGCAGGCTCGATTTGTGTTCCGAAGACCTCATCAGCTTTCGCCTTGCGAAATTCCTGCATTCCGTTGTACTCCGGGTGCAGGATGACAATTGCCCGCGCATAATATGGCTCCAATTTGTCATTCAGTTTGAACGTGTCTTGCGGGCCTTTCTCAATGTCCAATTTCCAGCGGGCATACTCCCACAGATTTCCGCACGAATAAGCGGTGAAACCGCGCTTTATGCGTGCCTCAATTGCCTCAAGGATGAAATCCAGGACCTCCGGGTGCTTCGCGTGGAACTGGTGAAATTCGAGAAGGTCAGGGCAGTTGTTTGATTGCGCTACTAATTCGTCAATTGTATTCATAATGGCGTCGCTACCTCTGCTCTCAAAATACGTGCTTTCTTTTTGCCCGGTTAGTGACTGAAGTAACTAACTGTTGCTTTCGGTCATTGATTTTCTTCTTCCACAACGGCGCGTAATTGCGCCCGGTGGCCCTGTGGCGCATTGCCGAAAAGTGCCGCTACCCTCTCTCATGGGTCAACATGCCGCTACGCGTTGCGACCCTCATTGACAAGCCGAGATTCCGTAGAAAGCGAATAAAAAGCGAAAAACAAGATTTATTTTTGTCTATGTAAAGTTATCAACTACGGGCCTATTGCACGATGCCCCTAGACATTTCACTCCCCATATCCCGTCATGGTTGCTCGCCCGGCTTTAACTTGTGCGCAAGGGTACGCGCTTCCTTGGTCAAGCTGTGCTCCGTGGACCATAAGGGGAGCGGGCGACCATAGACCCCGAGCGCTTTTAACTCCAGGACGCGTGCTTCCTTCTTTGTGGCAGCGATGCCGAGCAGCTCATCCTTTGCCGAGTACACGGCCCACACCCACAGCTTGCCCGCGCTCACGTCCGTACCATAACGCACGCTGTCTGCCGGGACTTTGCGGATTGTGGGTTTGAGCTGCATATAAATCGAAAGTCTCACACACAACACCTACTTAACTACGAACCTCAAACCACATCGGAGCGCGGGGATGTGGCGAGACCTTATGCTCACCCCCCTGCCATTGCCTGCCCTTCGCTCCCTTGGCTGTGTTTATTTTGGCGGAGTGTTTTTCTTCTCTCTCCACCACCAACTAAAACTACACATAGGGTCTTACTTAGCACTGTGTGAACAAGGCACTTAGCATGTGCACGAACTGGAAAAAATCTGGCGTTGGCGGACGAAAATGTCACTCCACCCGCCAGATTTTTACGCGGTTGTGACTACTCCCGTACCCGATGCCGACATGTAGTAGCTGCCCTTTGCACGGACCACCTGTCCCGTGTCCACAGCATCATCTCGCCAGCGGTAGAACGTGCCTTCGGACCCTAGATCCCGTGAGTACACAACCTCATCACCGGGCTTGAACCTGTGAAAGCAATTACGCGCCAGATGCCCCATTGCCTTCGATACTTTCTTTACCGGCTCGGACTCTTCCGGCTTCTCCGTAACCACCAATCCCTGTGCAGGCTCCCATTTCAGGTAGAGTTTTTCCATCTTGCCGTTGCGTGGATAAACGTCATACTGCCGCACGCTATCCGCGTCTTCTTGATTCGTGAGCGATATAAGCACTACGGTTTCCACCTTGCGAGCAAGCACGGAACTTCCGTAGAGAGCATCCCGCCCGAAATACTTTTCTCCCGCTTTCATCTTTGGCGAACCAACCGTGGCGAGCACGCAAATGTTATGCTTCGTAGCTACGCGCTGAAGTGCGTCAATCTCGGGAGCTAGGACTTCCATCTTCACCATATTTTTTGACCACAAATCTAAGCCCTCGATAAACCACACCTGGACACCGGGGCTTTCCAGAATGAGCGCCTGCAATGCTTCAGCGGGGTTCATCTTTTGTTGTGCTGGAGTAAGACGGACAATGCGGTCCTGCATCTCTTGCGGCAGTCGCATGTGGCGAATGGTCCGTCCCATCGCTTTCTTGCTTCTATCGTGTAGCAGAGCGCGATATTCTCTTGCCTTCGTCTTGTGGCTCCAAACCTCGGTAGCGTTGCGTGCCTTTTCAAGTACGGTTAGCGCCCAATATGTCTTACCCGCGCCGGAGGGCGCACCAATAAGGCTAACTTCTCCAAACGGTGCCCAACCCTCGTGCGCTTCGGATAGAGGTTCGACAAGATATTCCGTGGGACCGTCCTCTTCCATTGGCTCTTCGTCATCAAGAGCCGGGAAAATGTCCGCATCCTTGATGACTTTCCAGATCGTGGACCATTTGTAATCTAGCCGTTCCCACTTTTCCCGATACAAGCCGGACTTGCAAAACTCTTGGTCAATAAGAAAAGCATTGTTACTGAATCTTCGGGCAAGAATGCTTACTAACGCCATGTCCGCAGTGCTGTGGTTGTCCGCGTAATCGCTCATGTCACCGGCCCATAGCTTTGCGAAACGTGCAGCTTCATCCGGCGCGGATACTGTTAGCCGGTCCTTCGTGACCGCTGCAATCTTTTCGCACAGCGCGTCTAATTGCCTTTGCTGTGGCATCAAGTCTGAAGGCGTCTTGGCAAGATGCCTACCCGTGTAAACGAAGTAGAATCCCGCAGATTTGATCTCGATTTGTTTGCAACCGGGAACGGTCTTTACGATGACCTTGCGTTTATTCTTCCGGTATTTTTCGTCCAGATCCCCAATGCCCAACACATGGCAGCCGTCCCCGGAGTAGCTGTATTCCGCGTAGGTATCCAGTGCGATTACAATTTCGCGGGACTCCGGCGTAAATTTTCCTGTGACCGCATCGCAGCACTCGTCAATATCCACGCCAAAAGCGCACACGCCCTCTACTTCCCCAAGCACACAGCCGATGCCGGAAAACTGAGACACTACCGCTTCGCATTCGGCGTATGTGCTCCAGGTTGCCGGGTCATCGCTCTCAGCCTTGCGGCCGTTCGGCTGATACGGCACTTTTGTGGGCTTGTCTCTGCCGGAAACCGTGGTCAACTTCCAGCACACCCACCGGCGTTGCAGCTTTAAATCATGGATATTCACGCGCTACGCTCGCGCTGCCGGTGTTTCTCGTATGCGAGGTGCCAGTCCTCGCGGCAGTCATAAAATTTCCAGCACATCATTTCAGCAACGGGCACGAGACGCTGATCGGTTACGGTCCCCATGAGCCACTCAAAGAGCTGCACTAGGTACAGTCCGGGCGCGGCGAGGCTTAGAATCTCGCCCTGATGCTCAATAACGCCATCCCTGTAGGTGTGATAGAACTTGCCGACTAAAGCGCCTTCCGTTGTTTTTTCCATTGTGATCTCCATATCTTGCGTTCTGCCCGTAGCGCGTCCGTGAAAAATCCCGCTGCCATCCGATGGTGTCAAAAATGTCAACGTCGCATTGTGTTCGTCATGTAGGTTCCCCGTACCGGGCGATGAATTGTCACCACTACCGTTGCTTTAATCTGCAATTATATTTCCTCGCCATTCAATTCAAATGTCATGCTCTGATACTCTACTAGAGGCTACTGGAGGCTTACAGTGCAATTAGCAGATGTACAAAGTGAAGCATTTCATTTCCTCGCAAGACGTGAAGTGGCCATGTGGGCCAATAAGTTAGACCCGGATTTCATTGTCAAACAACGCGATGTTGCCCGAATTCCAGAAGAATTAATGGAGCTATGGAAGAAACAGAGGGATGCAATCGGTCACGTTGCGCAGGCACTTCGCAACGCTTTTGAAACTGCAGACGAGCGCGAGCGAGATTGGTTTCTCACGTGGGCACGTTGTGTCAATGCTCAGGCAGTAGTACGGGCAGACCTGCCGCGCTACCTCAATGTGGTGGACGAGCCAGGAAGCATCCCAATGGCACTTGATTCGGTAATGGAGAGAGCCATCTTCTACGTTCAAAAATACCTTGCGCACACAATGCGGATGTGTCCAGTCTGTCGTAAGTGCTTTTTTCAACGCCGGGTTAGGCAAAAATCGTGCTCAAAAAAATGCCGAACCCTCCGCAAGAACGGACAGAATCGCCTCTATCGGGTGAAGGTTAATGGCACCTGATTATGCCTGGTACGCCGATTTCGGCAATAGCAGGGCACACTGCATTGGTTGGTTTAGCGTCAACTCTTGTCGTGTGATAGAGAAGCACAAACACAAGTACGACCAAACACCAAACAGAATGTGCCATAACCAGTGCATTCCACGAGGCGTTCCCGCTAAGGACCCTCGGAATAGTCCCCCTATCGCGTAACACTTCGAGCAATGATCCGCCAGGAATAAAGAAGGCGGCTATCATCAGCAAGCCAATGGCGGAGGACGTGGACAGTGAGAATCCGCTGGAAGGGAACCTTTCCCGCAAGAGACTCCTTGGCTTCAAAGTCGTGACAAGCCAGCAAAGGGGAACCATCAGAAGCGAGGCATCATAGAAGCGGTGATAAATTGGCAGAAGACTGAGCGTGCTAATAGCACTCAAGCACAGCAAGTCATTTTTGACCTGCAATTTGCGCGTCAAAAAAAGCGTCAAGGCAAATACGGCTAGGCAAAATACCAGCGCACAGAGGTTAGTTACCTGCTTGTCGTGCAGCCAGGGATAAAGACCGACCTGAAGGTTCACTAATCCAAACCGGGTACCATTTCGCTCTGTAAAGTCCCCCAACACTCCGCTCGAAAGCAGTGCGCGATTATCTAGCTCGTAACTGGCCAGCCAGTGCGCATGCCCGAAACTCAGTCGAAATATCCCTGCCGCTAAAATCGCAATGGCCGTAGCCAGCGCCATTGCAGATGTTGTCCAGAGGCGTCGTACCACGTAGTACGCGAGGAAGCACAGTCCAATCTGTGGTTTTAACCCAATACATACGCCTATTAAAATGTAGCTAGGCAATAGCCTGTTCTCGTAAGCGAGCCATGCCCCAATCACGCCTACTTCCGTGGCAGGTATGGCGATGTTGCAAGTTGCGATTCCTGAATGAAACGGCGCGAGCAAGAGTGACGCCGACGCAAAAATAACTCTTTGCGGCATGTTCAGACTAGCCAAAGAAACCAACGACAAAATACTCGCGAAAAACAAGCCGACGCTCATCGCGACCCAAATGATTTTGAATATTGGCCATGGAATTACAGTGAAAGGTGCAAGTAGAGTGAAACAAGTTAGGGGATAAGCTGTCGGAATTCCATGCCGAACAAGCACCGAACCATCTCGCATTTGTTCTGGCGCTGGTCGCGCCCGTTCTGCTTCTTTTGGCCAAAAGCGCAGTAACGACTCAGAACTGTACGGGTCTGCCCCGTGAAGCCAAGCGGATGCCTGAATGTACGGAGATAGAAGATCGTTAATGCCAGGATCGGTCAGGGCACGAAAAGGCCCGCGAATCGTAAAAACAACAGCGAAAACAAACAGGAAGAATGCGACCTCTGTTTTGCGCCACGGGTTCTCTAAAACATTCTCGACGAATTGAGCAAGCATCTTTTTTTGCATTATAAATTTTCGTCACACCTCAAGATCGAAAACGAGAGGCAGGGGCTCCCAAGCAGTTAACAAGTGCGATGTCATGGTGATTGTAAAATCTGCCGTGGATGGCAACGTCGGCGCGGTTCGGAGTTGAAGAAATTCTTTCGCGAGTCTCATTTCCTCGCATTTTTTGGCATGTGCGTTTGCCACAATTGTTGATTGCGGTTTGTTGTCTGCTCATGCTCGCGGACTTCATCGGTCGGGGGATGCTTCTGGCATTTAGCCCAGGGAAAACAGACTTCACCGAGATTTACACGGGTGCTTGGCTTTGGCGACATGGCCAGAACTTTTATGATTCCACACTAGCAACTAAGACGGCGGAACAGTTGACTGGTACGAGTGCGGTCGAAGCGATTGTTTATCCGCCTAGCGCATTAGCTGCATTTACCCCGTTTACTTTTCTTACGTGGGGTTGGGCAAATTTCCTTTGTCTGTTTCTCGCCCTCATCAGTATTTTGATAACAATCCAACTCCTGATTCGGATCGGGAAGTTCAGGCTGTGGGAACAGAGTACGCTGCTTTTGATTGCTTTCATCCTGATATTCGATCCAGTCCATCAGGCATTTCACTTGGGGAACATTGCGCTCCTTGTTGTGCCGTTAGCCCTGGGGTCAATCCACCTTGCCGAAACGAGACGCGATTTAGCAGCCGGAATGCTAATTTCGTTTGCTACGTTGTTGAAGCCGCAAATTGGTATTTGGGTCCTGATTTTCTATGTCATTCAGCGACGGGTCTGGATTGTTGTGGGCGCTACCTTACCGGCGCTAGCGTTTGCGTTTGCGCTATGGCGATATCCAGTGCGGCTAGCGACACTAGTTTCAGGTTACCGACAGAATCTTCAGCATCACTTCGGGGTGGGAGGACACCTGGGCTTCACTAAAGGTGCACTGCCCTTTCACGTGAATATTTTCCAGGTAATCCTGTACCAGTTGTGGCCCAACGTTACGGGAGTCAGTCTTTTGGCGCACGCCATATTCGTCTGTGGCTTGGCAGTTTGGGCTTTCGCTCTTTGGCGGGCTCGGTTTCGTGTGCCGGTACCATTAGCGATTTCTTCCCTAATTGCCCTCAGCTTTATTTCCCTGTACCACAGTGTCTCTGATGTCGTGGTCTTGACTCTCGCGCTTTGTTGGGCGATCAGGAAAGAAGGAGAAGAACAAACATGGAGTTGGCAGCGCCGTCTGACTTGCGTGATTCTTGTGATAATGCTGCTGCCAGGGCATTCAGTCTTGATGCGAGCGACTCCCCACCTCGCAGCCAGCATCACAACTGCCTGGTGGTGGAATCTTTTCGTCGCTCGATACTTTGTCTGGCTGTTATTCGCGTTTAACATCGTTTTGCTCTCGGCTCTTGTCACGGCAGGGGCGTCTGAAAAGACCGCCGTAGTTCATGGGTCAATGGTATCCGATCCCAGTGAAGCAATGAACCACGTGGGCTGCCGCACTGCGTAATTCTCGGGCGAGCCGTCATTGAATAGGCTGAAGTACTGCGAGATCCGGGCCACTTGGCTTCAGGTATTCGCGGCCAAACATCGCCCGTTGAAACTCGATTTCTTCAGGCTCCGTAAGCTGCGAGTATTTCCGCCGTCGTACGGCCACAACGTACCCGCCCGGTTGCGAAATGCAAGCCGTTGCCGTGGTGACATTCTTGTGTTTGTATTCGCAGCCGAGAATGCAGCCGCTATCGGTATGAACTGCGACGAAGTAACGATTTCCCATTTCCGACCTGCCTGGATGAGGTAGTCCATTTGATTCCGAAACAGGACGAGAGCAACATGACGGAGGTACATGTCCTGCCGTCACATTGCACCTTGTACCTTCGGGGTTCTAAAACGTTCGGCATGGAAAATTACGGTCCACCACGATTCGGAGGCGAGCCGGGCACGCCGGTGCCTCCCGTTGACTTTGAGGACTTGAAAGTGGTTTGTCAGCTCTTTCACGAGACGGCGAAGGCGCATCCAGGCGAACAATTCGCAATTGGCCGGGGAGTTTTTGAACAGGTGTGTAAGCCGGGCGCGGATCTTGATGCTATCGGTTTTCGTGGCGGGAAGCTCGGGCTTATCCCGATTTTGGCCAACTTCGGCGCAATCCCTGAAGACGTGGTGGACACGATAATGCCGAACGGCCAATTCACGGATGCGGCTCTACGCGCAATGGCGCAACTTCCAATGGAGTGGATAGAAACCGGCGTAGAAATCCAGGGTATGCCGTTCGATTGGGAGAAATTCTTACAGCTCTGTGCTGCTTAGAAATCTTTGTTGTAGAATCCGCTCACGTCTTGAGGGGTACGCGGCCCGCTGTGAAGAATCCGGCGGGCTTTATTCCGTTGGCAGTGTTAGGGATTACGCTTTGACGGAGTGTACGAGCTGGTAGACATTGACGTGGTGCTGTTACTTGCCAACAAGCTGCCTCCCGCAAGTGTGATTGTTGTTTTACGGACCAGCTGGAGCCATTTTCCTATTTCGGGACTCAGCTTCGTCCCCGATGCCTGAGCCGCAAACCGCGCCGCAATCGCATTTACCTCTTTAAGCAGTCCCTCAACATCCCACGGTTTCGTGGGGTCCGCGCCACTCTTCCTACCGAGGGTCAGATGGCTAAGTTCCTTGTTCGCTCGTTCTCTGGCATCTTTCAAACTGTTTGAGATGTTTTCCTGCCAACCCGGGCAAAAATCCGAAGCGATGACATCATCTTCTCTTTCCTTCCCCGCTGGTGTGCAGAAGAAATCAATCAGGTTTCTAAGATGAATCCCGAATGACTCAATTAAAACCGAGGCCATTGGCTGTGGCTTACCCAGTTTTTTAAGTTCTTGGGCACAAAACCATATGTACTGTAATTCGTAGTGCAGATGCTCCCCGGAGTATGCCACTAGATCAGCATCGGAAACGCTGACGTTCCTCATACGTGCGATTGTCTCACAGTGGGAACGCAGGCTCTTCTCTGTGATTCATACTTGTTATGTCCGGGCCGGAGTGCTCCGCCTGCCCTGTGGTTTGGGGCGGGCTATTAGTTGTGAGTTTTCGGGGCTGCGGCTTCTGGGGCAGGAGGAACAGGGACTGGAGCCGGTGTAGGCGGGACAGGTTTGGTAGTCGGAGATGCTGGAGTATTAGAAAGCACCGTTAGCACATCCCAGATGGATTTTATCTTCGCAGACAATTGCCCAGGTTGCAGACTTGTAAGATATTCGTTCAACATCGCGCCCATGAATCCCGCCAAGAACTCCGAGCGCGCATACCACGACCTGATGCCACGGGCGAGCAGGATAGCACCGAGCAAACCCTCCAACACTCGCCAGCTACCGTCTCCAGGGATAGCAGCGCTTAACAAGAAAACAAGCCCGGTGCTGAGGTGAAAAACAGTTCCGGCTTCGTACGCGGAAAAGTGTTCGAGTGCCTGAAACTTCCCGTTTAACGCAGGACCGGCTACCAGTCCGCCCAAAAACGCTTCAAAATAATCGGGCGACTGGTCAATTACGCTAGACGCTAGGTTCCCAATAGACTGAAGCAGATTGGTTGCCTGCGCCGGTTTCGCTGTTTTAGCTTTCTTACGCTTAGCTCGGCGTTGAAGCAACTTACGTATATCAGGGATGAGGGTGACAACGCTGAGCACCACTTTGCCCGCAATGTAAGACGCAAACAGGGCAATCACAATTTTCGTTTTGTACCCAAGTAGGGGGTATGACAAGAGACGATTCACCCAGCCGCGCTTTACGCTCAGCAAGATCGTGAAAACACAGCCCGGCAATAGCGCCCCAAATATTTCGTTCGCTAATGAGAGCGGGCCGAGCAGGGTACGGTGTAAATCGGCCTTTAGTTCGGGTATCTCCAAAGCACGGTCAGTTTACATCGCATTCGCCAGCAGCGAAACCCGCTCATGCACCGCCTGGAGATCCGCCGTTACGAGGTTTGCGTAGCGCCGGGTCATCTCCAGCGTGGAATGTCCCAAAACTTTTTGCAGATGAAACACGGACCCGCCACGCCGAAGATAATTGACTGCGAATGTGTGCCGGAAAGCGTGTAACGTGCGGGCGGGCGGCTGAAACCCGAGACGTTTGCAAAGCAGCTTCACATCGCGCAACACGTTCCTACGGCCTAACTTGGTTTCCGCACGATTGGCGAAGAGCAGACGATCCAGCGTGCGGCTTGCCTCTTTGCAATAGCGGAACATGGCCCGGCGCAACTCGAACGAGAACGGGACGACGCGCTGCTTACGTCCCTTGCCGTCCAGAGTGACCAACAAATTTTCAAAATCAATTTCACGGACGTGCGATGTCAGGGCTTCTGTGATTCGGCATCCTGTGTCCAGCAGAAACAGAATGAGAACTTTTAACCGCCGTTGATACTTTCCTTTGGGCTTCCACGCCACTAGCAGCTTTACTTGCTGCTCCGTGAAGGTTGGCAACACAAGCTGAGGCTCTTTGAGTTGTGCAACCTTCGGGTGCTTGCAAGCTGGACTGCACTTCCCATCGGGACCGGCATTGGACCAATGCAGATAGGTGTTGATTGCGCGAATTGCCGAATTGCAGCCGGTTGCCTTCAATCCCTTTTCACGCATACGGAGCACAGCGTTTTTCAATTCGTCTTGGGATGGCGATTCGGAAGGCAGCCACTTAAAACTGTGCTTGTACCATTCCAGCGTGGCCGGTGAGACGTTCGTTAGGTATTGCCGTTCGCTGATAAACTGAGAAAAGCCCGGCATTGATTCCTCCAAAGCGAGTATTCAGATTCGGAGGAAAACCGCGTAAACATTGGGTTTTTGTGGAGCCTGGTAGAGCACTCGCTTGGGGTGCGAGGGGTCGGCAGTTCAAATCTGCCCGTCCCGACCAACTTATTTCGAGGTTCCTCGCTGCGCTCGGGATTTCGCCAGCGGGCTCGGACGCCCGCTTAACGGCTCAACTTGCCCGACCGGTCTAGTTCTAGATCCCTCGCAAGAGCGCTCGGTTTCGGCAGCAGGCTCCCACTTCGGTTCGCTATGCTCGCCTCGATCACGCCTGCTAAACGCCTCAATCTGCCCGTCCCGACCAATTTATTTCCGAGGTCCCTCGCAAGAGCGCTCGGGATTTCGCCAGCGGGCTCGACGCCCGCTTAACTTGGAGTGCTTGAGCCGCGTCTGCGCCATGCTCGGACCTGCTCACCCCTGCTAAACTCGCCGTGTTGCATTCGGCTCACAGTGACCGGAGGAACGCTGTGCCAACCCACTCTGATGTAATCGCAGCGGTGCAGGCGGGAGACGCTTCAGCTCTGTCAAGGCTGTTGCGTGATGATCCGGCGCTTGCGTCGGCCCGGGACGCGAACGGCGTTTCGGCCGTGATGCATGCGGTTTATTCCGGTCAGCGTGAGATTGCCGAGTTGCTCATTGCGGCGAAACCAGAGCTCGATATTTTTGAGGCGACCGCTGCAGGGAAAACGGACAAGGTTTCAGAAATACTCAACCGCGATTCGGAGGCTGCGAGACAGCGGTCTGCGGACGGATTTACAGCTTTGCATTTTGCAGCATTTTTTAACCGCCCGGCGATCGCGGGACGGTTGATTCAGCATGGCGCTGACATCGAGGCAATTGCCAGAAATCCGATGAAGGTTACACCGCTGCACAGCGCAGCCGCCGCGCACAGCGGAGAAATCGTCCGCTTGTTGCTGGAGCGCGGCGCGAATCCAAACGCACTGCAGCAGGGTGGTTGGACCCCGCTACATGCAGCCGCTCAGAACGGCGACGCAGAAATGGTGCGGGATCTGATTGCGCATCAGGCCGATCCGAAATCAACAAACGGTGAGGGGAAGACTGCGGCGGATGTCGCGGACGAAAAGGGACACATAGAAATTGCGGCAATGCTTTCGCAATAGCTGTCAGCCTTCAGCCATCAGCAATCAGGGCGAGGCTCCTGATGCCGGGGAACTGCCCGCTGACCACTCACCCGCCGCCAGCGCGAAGGCAATATGACCGAAAACTGAAGCTGATCGCTTTTGCTATCATCGAACTTAATCCAAATCACGGAGAGTTCCATGGACGAGGTACCCAGCATCACCGCAGGATCGCGCCGCAACGAAGATATCGCTCTCGATCTCATGAAATTCGTGGCCATGACGACCGGTTATGGGCGTACGACTTCAACCGGCGTGGGGTTTCAGGGGACGGGATCAGCGGCAAAGCCCGAAGACTATGCTGCTCACCTGCTTGAGCTTTACGGTAAGTGCTTGAGTGCCGTTGCGAAAAAGTAGCCTACGCGGCTTGTAGATCGTCCGCAGTATCGGACACTGATTCCTTCGCACCCGGAATGGCGGCAAGCAGGGGCCAGCCTTTTCGCAGCACGTAATCCAGCCAGGCGCCCGCGAATTGCGAAGTGACCACCGCTGCGACCACCAGAGTTGTGTAGAATTTTGCGCTGATGATTCCGGCGTCAAATGCCACACTGGCGAGGACGATGCCTGGGCCGCCGCGCGCATTTGTGGTGATTGCGAGATTCACCAGGTCAAGTCCGCGGAATCCTGCAAGACGCCCTGCCAGTGACACCGAGAGAATCTTCACCACGCAAGTTCCAACGATGAACGCCAGCATCATCCATAATGAAACGCCGCGTATGAGGTCGAGCTTCAAGCCAACAATCGCGAAGTAAACCGGAACGAAAAATGCGAAGGCCACTTTGCCGATGGCGTCGAGCGCATCTGCAAAAAGTCTGCGCTTCTTGTGGACCACGGCGAAGCCTGCGAGGAAAGCGGCGAACACCAAACTGACCTTGAGTGCTCCCGCAACTGCGCAATAGGCGAACAGGACGGCGATCGCATATCCGACAGGCGAGTGCTTGGCCAGCACGTTGAAACGCGCTTTGTTCATGCGCTTGATCAGTCGCGGAACGATCGTCAGACCGAGCAGGAAGAACCCGATCGTTACCAGCAGGTGATACGAAATGGCCCGCGGATCAAGCGCAGCGGTTCCTGCCATCGCGGTGGCCACTGCGAGAGCCAACCACAGCACAATGTCTTCCAGTACGGCAACGCCGAGCACCAGCCGGGCGAAGCGAGTGTGAAGAATTTTCAGATCAGCGAAGATCTTCGAGACGACTGGAACCGATGTAACAGCGACGCCCACCGCGAGAATGATGATCAACGACACGCGATTGCCGTTGGGGCCGGCGAGCGCTGGACGAATCAGCCACGGTCCGAATATCAAACCCAGGGTAAAGGGAATGCCGGTGCCAACGATCGTCAGCCAGCCCACTTCGCGCCGCTCTTCACGGCTGAACAGTTGTTGCGTCTCCGCGCCGGAGAGAAACATCAGCAACAGCAAGCCGAGCCAGTAAACGAAATCAAGAATGTCTCCCTGGTGTTTCGCGGTGTCTATCAAATGAGAAACGAAAGGTAATCGCCCGAGCAACGCCGGCCCCAGGACGATGCCGGCGAGTATCTCGCCAATAACTTTAGGCTGACGAAGCCGGACGAACAGATAGCCCAGCAATTGCGCGAGTCCGACCAGAAGCAAGAGGACGAAGAGTACTGAAGCCAACGCGGAATCTGACATCGGCGCTAAGATGCTGGTCTTACAAGGCGGTTTGCCCGCCGAGGCATTTCAGAACACCTGCGACGAACAAAAAGGCCGCAGCGTCATGGCTGCGGCCGGGTGCAAAATCTTGAAAGTTAACGGCGACGGCCCTTCTTCTTGGCGGATTTCTTTGCTGGTTTTTTCTTTGCCGGTTTCTTCTTTGCAGCTTTCTTTTTGGCGGCCTTCTTCGCGGGCTTTTTTGCAGATTTCTTTTTAGCTGCTTTTTTCTTTGCCGGCGCTTTATTTGCCGCCTTCTTTGGAGCAGCTTTCTTCTTGGCCGCCTTCCGCGGTGGCCTTGATCCGCCGCCACCACCGCCTCCGGTTGAAACTGGAGCGGGAGGTTCAGCGAGGGGCTCTGGTTCCTCGTCTATCACGGCTGGAAGTTCGGCTTCTTCTTCCTCCTCTTCTTCCTCTTCATATTCTTCGTCGAGCGTGTCGCCGTAGGCGCCGGAATCGCCGAATTCGTCGGCTTCGTCGTCACGCAGGTAGAGGGTCTCTTCGAACATCATTCTTTCCTCCTCGCTTCCGGTCGCGGGCAGCGTCGGAATGCGGATTATAGGATGCCGCGTCGCGCGGAAATCCTGGTGGCGCAAAAAATTTAAAAAGACAAAACTTGCGACGGCGCCGGATTATAACGGGTCACACGCGCGGTCGCAACCCATTTCGCGAAGCTCACAATTTTGCCTGCAAAAGAATTATTGCGCGGCGGGAATGACCAGTACCATGCCCGGACGCAAAGTCGCGACATGCGCGTTAGTTTGTTTGATGGCTTCAACGCTGGTGCGGTAGTTGGTGGCGATGGAATAGAGAGTTTCGCCGCGTTTGACGGTGTGGCGTACCGGCGTGGCGTCTTGATGAGAAGCTAAATCTCTGCTCCGCTTGGACTTAGACGCAATTCTGGTTTCGCTCGGTACGGCCGCGGGGCTGACCGGAAGGTGCACGTAAAGCACGTGCCTTCCGCTGAGACTGTCGCCTTTAAGGCGATTCCAGCGTCGAATGGTGGTTGGAACGATGCCAAGATTGTCGGCAACGCTCTGCAGCGTGTCGTTCTTCCTTACGTGATATACGGTGAGCCGCTTCGCGTAAGTCTGCATATCGCCGCCAGAGTGTTTGCCGGGCGCGATAGGAATTACCAGCTTCGCGCCGGCGTCAACACTGGATTCGAGATCGAGTTGGTTGGCTTCCGCGATGGCATGGCCGGTAGTGTGATAGCTCCGGGCCAGCGACATGATGGTTTCGCCGGAAGAAACCGTGTGATAACGCCACCACACCCGCATGTCTGGAGGGATGGAGGCGATGGCGCTCTGGTATTTTTCGGTGGTCCCAACCGGAAGATGGAGTTCGAACCGTCCTTTGGGCGTGACCATGCGCAAAAGGCTGGGGTTCAATTCCTGCAACTCCGTTGGCGGAGCGTCCACACACCCCGCAACCAGCCGGAGATCCACGGGATAGTTGATCTTCACGGTGTCATATGCCATTTCCGGGTCGGGCGTGATGGTGTCGAGCCCATACTGCTCGGGGTTCTTCGCCATGATGGTCTCGGCCACGATGATGGGGACGTAATTGCGCGTCTCTTTGGGCAGAACGTTGCGGCGATAAAGCTCCCAGAAATCAGCGTAGCCGGTGCGCTTGACGGCGCTCTGGACCGTACCCGGGCCGGAGTTATAGGCGGCCATTGCAAGGTACCAATCGCCGAACTGGTTATAGAGATCTTTCAAATGCCGGGCGGCGGCGCGAGTGGACTTTTCCGGGTCCTGACGCTCGTCAACGAATGTGTCCCGGTGAAGATCGTATGCCCGTGCCCGGCTGCCCATAAACTGCCAAATTCCGCGTGCGCCAGCACGCGAAACGGCATAAGGATGGAAGCCGGATTCGGCTTGCGCAAGGTAAATCAAGTCCTGGGGAACGCCTTCCTCTTTCAGAACGCGCTCGATCATCTCGCGATAGCGGCCGCTGCGCTCGAGTCCATGTTCCAGGGTTCCGCGGCCCCGGCTGGAAAAATAATTGATGTAGCCGGCGACCTGGTCGGTCATCATGAGGGGCAGATCGGAATGGGTCGCTTTCAGCTCCGCAGCCGCCTTGGCTTTCAGATTAGGATCGACCGGGTAATTCGTGACTTCGTTAGCTTCGTCGATAGGGGCTGGCTCAGCCTTTTGCTGGGGCGAATTGTCGGCAGACGATTCACTCTGTTGCTCAAGAGCGTGCAATTCCAACTTGTTCACGCCAGCCAACACGCGGTCGAACTCGGGCTGGTAACGGCGGTCTGCGCGAATCTCTGACGAACTGCTCATCAGCAGGTTGAAAGCCTTGTCGAAGTGCTGCTTGGCGGCTTCTTTGTGCCCGGCTGCGTATTCGTTCTCGCCTAACTGGTATTCCTTTTCAACATTCCCAATGAGTGTAGCGACTGGGTCAGGCTTGGGTTCGACCGATCTTGCCGCCTGAACCGAAGCGGGAGTTGGAGGCGCCGATTTTTGAGGTACTGGTTTTTGGGCTGTCTGGGGCTGAGGCGCGTTTTTAGCCGGGGGCGGAGCCTGAGGAACGGAGTGACTCGCCGACACGGGCTTCTTGCCGCTCTGGCACCCCAAACCGGCGCCCATCAGGAGCAACAAAATAGCAGAGCAGGAATGCTTGATCTTCATCTGCATCTATAACTTACCGCCGATTCAGGTTTTCCGCGAGGATACGAAATCGTACTACCGGTACTTTGGATGGTCAACGTTAAATGGGATTTGCCCAGGTTACTTAGGGAACGAGCCGGTGGGCCAATGTACGAGGGATTTGAGCCTGTTCTACAAGCGTTCTGATTTCTCTGCGTTTCCGTTAGTTTACTTCCTTGCATCGAAGACCCGTTGAAACCGAAATCGCCCAAAAAAAGGTAAAAGAGGAGAATCGTAATGGCCGAAGCTATTGAGAATCGTTGCGCCCACCCCAATTGCACGTGTCCCGTCTCCGCTGGAGAGAAGTATTGCAGCCAGGCCTGCTCCGATGCCGCCGAAGGGAGCGGACGGAATGACCGCTGCGCTTGTCCGCATCCGCAGTGCGCCAGCGCCATGGCGGCATGACGCGTCACTGCCAGCGGAATTGACAACTCTCTACTTAGCACGAACGCTCAGGTAGTAGTCTGTCTCTTGCCCCCATACAAAATCTCGGCCTCCACAGTTTGCCCGGCATGAAACCGGAGAACGGCGGTCAGCGCCGCAGAACTCAGTTCCTGGTAGCGCTGGTGATCGTCACCAATGTATTGGGGAATGTGTTTCTCAGCCGGGGCATGCACCAGGTCGGCCGTATTGTCTCCTTTTCGCCGATGGAGTATCTGCGTGCGTTTGCGAATCCCTCGGCCATTGTTGGAATTCTGATTCTCATAGTCTGGATGCTCTCGGACCTAGCGCTGCTCAGCCGGGCTGATTTGAGCTTTGTTCTGCCCGTAACTGCCAGCGCATATGTTCTGGTCGCTCTCGTAGGCCACTTCTTCCTGCACGACCACATTTCCTGGCAGCGGTGGCTAGGCATTCTGCTGATCACTGGAGGCGTGATTCTTGCCGAGGAAACTCCCGCCCGCACCACAAACGGGGGACGGGAGCGCCTGCTATGAAGTGGCTGCTGGTGGGAATCATTGCCCTGTGTAACACCATCGGTGACGTGCTGAACACGGCGGGCATGAAGCGACAGGGCGAAGTCGAGGACCTGCGTCCCCGAACCCTGTTGGGCATGGTCAAAAAGATCTTTCACAATCCGCTGGTGCTGGCTGGGTTCGCGGCGCTAGCGGTGTCCTTCTTTGCGCTAGTGTCTTTGCTCTCGATTACAACCGTCAGCTTTGCAGTTCCGGCGACGGCGGTGAGCTATCTGCTGGAGACGTTGCTGGCGAAGTACATACTCGGCGAAGACGTGAAATGGCGGCGCTGGGCGGCAGCGGTTCTGGTCGCATGCGGGGTGGTGCTGTTGTCGTTCTGAAATCCACGTGGAGTTCCAACTGGCGGTGTGGGTCGGATATTCCTGTCCGACAATCCTGTCCCGACAATCCTGTCTTAGCTAAATCAATCGCGAAAGTCGTTACGAAAACCTTGTCGGACAAGAATGTCCGACCCACACGGTCCGATATCACCACTTCACCTTCATTCCGAACTGGAACTGACGAGGATCATATGCAGCGGTGGCTTGCCCTGCATTAGTGAATAACGGGCTGACCGCGGCCACGTTATAACGGTTCGCGATGTTGAACATGTCCACGATCAGTTCCAGGCTGGCGCGCTCTCGGATCGGAATATGTTTGGAAACCCGCAGGTCGTTGAAGACGGTCCACGGGGTTGTGCCGGCGTTGCGGCCAAGATTGCCGTCGAGTGAAAGCAGCGACCCATCAAAATTGGCGATGCAGGGTTCCTGGAAAACTCCGGTTGGAGAAAAGGAAGACGAAACCGGGATGTTGCCCAGAGCGGTGCAGGCCGGGTTCACAAAGGTGTTGGGGCGTGAAGTCAGCGACGACAACTGCAGATTGTCGCCGTTGCCGGTGAGAATGTTGAACGGCCGGCCCGAGCCGAATTCGATGAGGGGAGCAAACGTCCAATCGCTGAGGAATGCGCGCGAGAATTCACTCGACCCCACTTTGCCGGTCTGGTAGACGCCGCTGAAGACGAAACGGTGGCGCTGATCGAAGATGGAGGTGGAGCGATCAAGGCCGGGGAAGTAGCTGTCTTGCGGAGTCAGCGTGGATTGCAGGTCAGTCGAATCATCAATGGAGTGCGACCAGGTATAAGAGGCAAGGAACTGGTAGTGCGAGCCAAATTGTTTGCGCAGGTTGGCGCTGAAGCCGTGATAAATCGAGCTGCCGTTGGAGAAGTTGGCGTCCATGTCACCGAAAGGAACGCAGCCGTTAAAAGAAGTCAGCGGGTCGCAGGCGGTGTTAAAGCCCTTCAAGCCGTGCAGCATACTCTCGGCGAGGCCGACACAGGCGCCCGCTCCCTGGGCGATATAGGCTCCCGCAACGGAGGGGTTAAGGCCCGATGGACGGAAGAAGTTCATCAAAGATGAGTCCACAAAAGGCAGGGGGCCCAAAGGACCTCCCGCTGGATTGCATCCGCTGACCGAAAACGGACTTGCTGGAGCCGGAAAGATCAAAGGGTTGTTGACTAACGCAGCGTCCTGACGCGCTGCCGCGAAGTTTTGGACCATCAAATCGCCACGAATGGTATTGGCATTGATGGGCCGGTTCAGATGGCGTCCGCCATTGAAGTTGTAGGCAAGACTCAGCGAGTACCCATGGCCGAGATCGCGCTCAACGCTCAGGTTTGCCTGCTGGGCGTAGGCATACACGAACCCGTTACCCTGTGGATAGCCAAATGGCTGAAACCCCAGCGGCAGGAAGGTCGAAGGGTTGAGGTAATTCTGGTTCAGGAAAATGGACTGCGGGAAGTTCAACGCCTGAAAGCGCTGCTGGTTGGGGTCGTACCCGAGCGCAGCGGTAACGGCTGGATTGATCGAAGCCGCGCAGGGATTCGCGCCATTCGCAAGATTGATTGGCAGCCCCTGGAAAATCGGGATTGCGTTCAGATTCCCGGGATTGCCGGCCCCGCTGCAGCCGCCTGTGCCGCCGAATGCCAGCTGTCCGCTGGTGGAACCGTCCGAGGCGTCGCCGAGGAAGTAAAGACCAAGAAGCGGGTGGTCGTAGAAAATTCCGTAGGAGGCGCGGACTACATTTTTCCCGCTGCCGGTCGGGTCCCAGGCCACGCCTATGCGGGGCTGGAAATTGTTGGTGTCGGTCTGGATTCCTTTTTGCAATCCGAGAAACTGATAGCCGGTCGCGGCGAGGCCAGTAGGAGCCTTGAACGAAGGCGGAATCTCGACGTCATAGCGGACGCCGAAATTCAGCGTGAGGTTGGGACGGGCGCGCCAGGAATCCTGCCAGAAGAATCCCATAGGGATGTTGTTGAAGGAATCGCTGGGGCTGCCGAGGCCTTGCACGTAGCTGCCGGGAAGTCCGGCGCCGTACGCTTGAACGGCATTGAGACCGGGGAAGCCAGAGGGGAATCCCAGGTTGGTGGCGCTGAACGAGCCGAAGTCGTAAACGCCGCCGTAGTTCACGGTGAAGATCGCTTTGAGGGGAATGAAGTTGAAGTCGCCCCCGAGCTTCGTATTGTGTTTGCCGATATTCCAGGAGAGATTGTCGGTGAACTGATATCGCTTCTCCGTCCGCTGGATGTAGGAGTACGGCTCACGCCCGAAGTATGCGAAGCCGGTGATGTTGACCGCAGGATCGGAGCCGCCAGGAATTTCTGTGTTGTAGAAATACGACAACCCGCGACGCGCATATTGGAAGCGGAATTCATTGACCTTGTTGTTGCCGATCGTCCAGATGTCTTGTGCCACCCCAGCGACATCGCGGTAGGTCTGCTGCGATGTGCGTGAATATGCGTTCTGCCCGAAGGGCTGGTCCTCGCCGCTGACCTCGATGCCGTTGACTGTGCTGGGGCTGACGTTGGCACGGAAGGTAAGCCGATTGGTTGAAGTCAAGTTGTGATCGATGCGTAACGAGTAAAGGCTGGTGCCTTCAAAAACCGGAAAGTTGCCTTCCTGGGAAAGCAGTGTTTGATAAGAGGCGGGAACAAAGCAGGCGCCCGGAGTTGAGCAGGATGTGACGAAGCCCGGCTGCCCGCCCATTGCGATGGGCCACTTTCCATTGACTGCCATCCCCGAAGAAGCGCCGACCAGTTCTTCATACGCCAGAATGTTGGGGACGCCAATAGCGCCTATCTGGGCAAGGCTCAGACCTTGGAGAAATGCCTTCTGTTCCGGTGTCACTTGAAGCGTGCCAAGCGGCAGGGGGACGAACCCACCGGCGGTAGTGGCACTGTCGAAGGGGACCAAGCCAAAGTTGTCGGAGCCGATGCTGGAGAATCCAGTTTCGTGGCGGCGCGTCACTTCGTACGAGAAATAATAAAAAGTCTTGTCCTTCTTGATCGCTCCCCCAAACGCCGCGCCTGCTTGAATGCGGGTGTAGGCGGGATCGGGCACGGTGCTGAATGGGTTCACTGCCTGGAAGGCGCGGTTGCGCAAATAGCCGAATACATCACCGTGAAAGCCATTGTCGCCTGAACGAGTCACAATGTTGATCACGCCACCTGCCGCTCGGCCGTATTCCGCGGCGTAGCTGTTGGTGATGATCTGGAACTCCTGCACAGCCTCCTGGGAGACGGTTGAGCGCACGCCGTTGACGGAGTTGTCGGTGGCGTCGGCGCCATCGACGTTGACTAGATTCGAGCGTCCGCGCTGGCCGCTCATGTTAAGGCCTGATGTCGGCGCCGCCCCGGTGTTGGGTGCGTTGTCGCGGACCACCTGCGAATCCGTCAGCGTGAAGTTGATGTAGTTGCGCCCATTAATGGGAAGGTTATCAATCTGCCTTTGAGTAACCGTATCGGTGGTGGAGGTGCGCGTGGTTTCGACCACGTCGGCGGCGGCGCTTACCTCGACCGTTTCGGTTGTGCCGGCGATGCCGAGCGTTACTGGCAGCTCTTCCGACCCGCCCACGGTGATGACTACGCCCGGAATCTGCGCATTCGCAAACCCCTGGGCGTTGACCATGACCGTGTACGAAGCCGGAGGCAGAGTGCGCACGCTGTATTCCCCCGCGCCGCCCGGAGACGCAATCCGCTCAATGCCTTTGGCTTCGTCGCGGACGGTCACCGTCGCGCCCGTTACCAGGCTGCCTTTCGGATCTTTGACGGTGACGTGCAGATCGCCGCTGGCCACGCCCTGGCCATAAGCAACAGAACACAGAACCAGAGCCACAAAGGCGATAGTCAGATTCCTCAGGATTCGCATAGCAGATCTCCACGCGCAAAAGTACCTCGGAGGCGACTGTTCGTCGCCACCCGAAGTCTGCTGAAAAGCTCGATGTTTACGGAAAGCGAAGGTTCGCTGGTTTTTACATCACTTCGTAGAAGGAAAGCAAGCAGGATGTGTTGGTGTTTGAGGCACTGGAGAGGGGTGCCCAGTGCCTCAGCATCGCAGAGATCGTGAACCATCAGGTTTGATGGAGATTTCTTTTTCATCCCGACCTCCACACCAGAGAGGCAGCTTCCACGGCACGCTTGCTCTGCCGCGTGCTGCCAATGCGGGCACTCTGGGGGAATAGTCGGGATTGGTCAATGCAAGCTGCGTCATTTCTATTTCACGAGTTCCTCGCGGCGTAAGCAATTGAGGACAATGACAATATAGGAGGTGGTCACCGGGAGGCAGTCAGGCGCTGCGCACATCAGCCTGTGACTTTTCGCGCGTGCGGAGAGCCCAAGCCATGCGTGGTGTATTGTGAGCGATACCGAAGCGCCCTTGCGGATCCAGCAGGATGATTCCGCCGTGGCCATTGACACGGTCTTTCAAGTAATTCATCGATTCTGCGGCGACCCACTGCGGCAGATTTCCTGATGCGACCCGGTCGGCGGCCCACTTTGCCAAAACCAGCTTCATGATCGGCTCGCCCCATCCGGTGGTTGAGACGGCAGCGCTTTGGTTGTCGGCATAACATCCGCAGCCGATAAGGGACGAATCGCCGAGGCGGCCGGGTGCTTTGTTCAGGGTTCCGCCGGTCGAAGTTGCCGCTGCGATATTGCCGTCACCATCGAGGGCGACCGCTCCGACGGTGTCATGGGAAATGGCAGGTGCGAAAATGTCGGAGCCTGCGGTGTCGCCTTTTGCCTGAAAGGCGCGAAGTCGCTCAATTTCACGAGGGATGATCAAATCTTCGTTTTTGCACAGTGAGATGCCGTGTTCTTGAGCAAAACGCTCGGCGCCTTCCGCCACGAAATAGACATGCGGGCTTTCGCTCAAGACTTTGCGGGCAGCTCGGATGGGATTGGCAATATGCTCGACGCAGCCGACACCGCCGGCACGCAGCGTGGTGCCGTCCATGATGAGTGCGTCCATCTGCACCTTGCCTTGGCGATTGAGGAAACTGCCGCGACCGGCGTCGAAGGTTTCGTCATCTTCCATCACCACAACGGCTGCTTCGACGGCGTCAAGGGCAGAGCCGCCCTGATCGAGAATCTCCCATCCGGCAGCGATGGCATTGCGCACGCCATTCAGGTGGGCTTCGACCATGTCGTCGGGAATCGCCCAGGCGCCGCCGTGAACGAGTAGAACAGGATTATTACTCAAGCAAAATGCCTCGCGGAAACTGGCCAGTGTAGCATTTGACCGGCGTTCAGTTATCCACGGCCTATCGCGGCTGGCGGGCGCTCATCATTTCAGGAATGGTCGCGAAGGAATAGTCCTCGGCCTTGTAGCGGGTGATGATCCGATCTACAACCTCCACTGTCTTTGAACGGTCGGCTCCAAAGACGGCGTGACCGCCATCGTGAAGCAAGACAACTGCGCCGCCGCGAATGCGCCGGGTGACTTTCTGCTCGATGTAATCCGCGGATGGCGCACTCCAGTCGTATCCGGTCACGTTCCACATAATGGGTTCGAGGCCAAGCTGCCGCGCTAAGTTGAATACGCCCGGCCGGCGGCCTCCCCATGGGGGCCGAAACAGGTTCGAATGCTCGCCCACAGCATCGGTCAATGCCGCGCTGCATTGCGTGATTTCGTCGCGAATGCGCGACATAGATTGGAACGTCAAGAGCGGATGAGAGAAGGTGTGGTTGCCGATGACATGTCCTCGCGTTGCAACCTCGGCAGCAATGTCAGGGCGCTGGCGCAGGTGACGTCCGATCATGAAAAATGTTGCGCGAACGTTATGCCTGGCGAGTACGTCGAGGAGATGCCCGGTGTGGGGATCGTTGGGACCATCGTCGAAGGTGAGCGCAATCTGCTTTGATGCGGGGTTGAGTCCGCAAAATGCTTTCCCAAACCACTGCCCGGTGGGCGCCATGGACTGATAAATCGAAGCGCCCGCCCCGGCAACTGTCGCCACGCCAATAGCAAGGCCGAACATGGAGGGATTATGCAAGCCGATTTACGAATTGTCGAATTATTCCAATTTACCAATTGACGAATTTACAGATTGACCAATTGGAAACAGTCTAGCGTCGGGGCCATTTCACCGAATCTGTCAACCTACAATGCGTCAATCTGTAAGATTCGACAATCCGTAAATCCGTAAATCCGTAGATCCCTGTTAACTTCTTCCTCAATTGCGCGATGGCGGCACTCGGGATATTCTCGAATGCGATCTCCTCAAGTTCATGGCCAAGCTCTTCGATCTCCCCCGGTACATTGCAGTTGAAGGCCCCATCCGAGTCGGGAAGAGCACGCTCTCGACGATTCTCGCCGAGCGGCTCAACGCCCAGCGCGTGACCGACCCGGAACAGAATTCATTTCTCGGCGCTTTCTACGACGGGAAGCCGGGCGCGGCTTTTCAAACTCAGTTCACGTTTCTGGTGCGCCGCTTTGAACAATTGCAGGCGCTGGACCTGGGCGCGCGTTCGCAGAAGGTTGTGGTGTCGGATTTCATTTTCGAGAAGGACAAGATTTTTGCCTGCCTCAATCTCAACGATCAGGAACTCGACACGTATAATCGCTATTACAACTATTTTCGCGAGCAGTTGCCAACGCCCGACCTGGTCATCTATCTGCAAGCCACGCCTGAGGTGCTCAAGAAGCGCCTGAAGAAAAAGAACGCAGCCGCAGAAAAGGCGATCAGCGAAGAGTATCTCGAAGAAGTGACCAAGGCGTACGAGCACTTCTTCTTTCACTACACGTCTTCGGATCTGCTGATCGTCAATACGTCCGAGATTGATTTCGTTGAACGCAACGAAGACCTGCAGGAACTGCTACGCAAAGTTTCGGAGCCCATCAAAGGCACGCAGTACTTCCTGCCGTTGGGCAGCCAGGAAGCCGCCAGCGCATGAACGTCAGTCGTCGGCTCTCGGTCGTCGGCCAATCCGGCACGCATCGAAGGGCATAGAATCACCGAAGGAATTAACGCGCAGACATCCAGTCATGGCTGAACTTCGCCTCGGAGATCAACTCGCCCAGTACGATCGGAATGCAACCCTGGCGGCCTATGCTGAGTTACAACAAGGCTGGACGGAAAGGTGCGGGTGTGGCGGCTGCCGCAACTTCATTGCGGCGCGAGAGCAAGCATTTCCGGACGCGTTCCGGAATTTCCTAGCCGAGTTTGGGATCGATCCCACCAAAGAAGGCGAGGCGATTCATTATGGACCCGTTGACGGCGGTCTGCATTTTTACGGGGGCTGGTTCTACTTCGTAGGTAAACTGACTGAAGCTGGCGAAAGACTCACAACCATACCACTGCCTGGTTCGTCGGCTCGCATACAGCCACTGCCCGGCCCCCGAGAGGGTTTCCAATATTGGTTTTCCACGAACTTTGCGCGTCCACCCGCGATTTTCGGAGGCAAGATGGGAGCTGTTGAATTCACAACTCTGCTCCCGTGGATCATCGACGCCGACCCAATGGCAGATTTTCGTCCCGGAGCAACTCCAGATTGAACCAAACCGTCCAGAACTTATAGCTTGCAAGTCCTACTAGAAGTTATTACAATTGTAATAACATGGAGACGGCGATGGTTGAACTCAAAGTCCGCAAATTTGGGAATTCGCTGGGGGTGGTTCTTCCCAGGGAGGTCATCAATCGGCTCCGAACGGAGGAAAATGGCCGCCTCTTTCTCATCGAAGCCGGTGACGGCGATTACCGCTTGACTCCCTACGATCCAACCTTTGAAAAGAAAATGAAAAAGGCTGAGGAGATCATGAGCCGATATCGCAATACCCTCCGCGCTCTCTCCAAGTGAAAAAGAAAGAGCCGGTCTGGATCGATGAGCGAGACGTGATGGCCATTCACGACCGGCTACTTGCGCTGCACGGCGGAGCAGTCGGACTGCGGGATCAAGGTCTTCTCCAAGCCGCCCTTGGGCGTCCGCGCCAACATCATGCGTACTCTGCCTCTGCTGACTTGTTGAAGCTCGCAGGCATTTACATTTCAGCTATCGTTCAGAACCATCCTTTCGTTGACGGCAACAAAAGAGCTGGTTTCGTCGCGGGGGTGCTCTTCCTCGAGCTGAATGGATTCGATTTCACAGCTTCGGAAGAGGACGCTATTCAGGCCGTTTTCTCGTTGGCCTCTGGCGCGATCGATGAAACAGGATTCATAGATTGGCTGCGTTCCAATGTCAGGCGAAAACGCTAACGGGCTTGCCCTGTGCAAGTGGTCGACTTTTCGCACAATCCTGTTCCCTCGCGTTAGACTAATGCGCTCATGGATTCTCAAAGCAAGGCGTCGCTGCGCGGGTCGGCGGTGGGGCTGTTTCTGTTCGATGTCTGCGAAGAAATTCGCCTGGAAGAGTTGGGTACAATTCTTGGAGCTCGCCGCCTCGGGCAAGGATTGAAGCACGCGGCGGCTGAGCAATTGTTTTTCGAGCGGCCTCCGGTGGTGGAAGAGGCGCCATTCCCGGGCGAAGCGCAAGCGCGCGTGCGGGTCAAATATTACGATTACGGAGTCGTCAGTGTTCTGTTTGAATTTCCGTTTAATGGTGAATGGACAGACCTGATTTCGCTTTCCTGCCGCTGGATTTCCGGCACTGACCTGCTCCGCCGTGCGGAAGAGATTGCTAAAGAAAAAGTTGCGCGCACCCGGCCCGCTCTGGTCAAGCCGTATGACACCTGGCTCAACGAAGACTACTTCATATTCTTCATGCGCGAGATCGGCGGCAACCCTTCCGGAGCGCATCTTCTGAGTTCATGCGGACAGCAGATTTCACAAGTCGTAAGAGGTGAGAACGCAATTCTGTCCGACGATGAACGCCGCGAAGTGCTTCAGTCGGCGATGTCCTACTATCCGAATGATCTCGCGGTCCTGGGCTGGAACGCAGCGTTTGTGTACGACTCCGCAGCTGGATCGGAAACGACACTGCAGTTGCTCGAATATGCCAACTCACAGCTACTCGAGTTTCGTCACTATGACGAACTGATGACGCGCGAACTGGCCCGGGTGTATGACACGGTGGGCCAGAAGTCGAGCATCATAAACCGATGGCGGCTACCGCGGGAGGCATCGCGGCTGCAAACCGTTTTGCTTGATGTCACCGAACTCACCGAACGCGCCGACAATGCCATCAAATTTTTAAGCGACATGTTTTCAGCGCGTCTGTATCGTCTCGCTGCCAGTAAAGTTGGCGTGCCGGACTATAAGAGCCTCACGCAGCAGAAGCTTCGTACTGCTGAGGACTTGTACCGGTTTCTGATTGATGAATTCCATCAATCGCGAACCTTCTGGCTGGAAACTATGGTTGTGCTGATTCTGCTGGTCGAGCTGGTATACATTTTTCACGGGAAGATGTAGGACCTCTAATCACCCGTCATCGCTCCAGATAGCAGATGCGGTCTGTCCAAGCCCACTTGGCCGATTGTTTCCACAGATTAGACAATGCTTGCACCAATTGACCGATGTCGGCAGGCGACATGGTTTTTTCGTCGACGAAGATCACTCCGCCATGGCTTCTACCTTCCTCGGCCCAGACCTTGAGTAGCAACGGAATTGTCCGGCGATCGTAGCTGACTAGTGTCAGGCGTCGACTGGCTGCCATTTGAAGACAGGCGGAATCATCTCGTCCGATGAAGTCTCCCTTTTCCCACTCCGCCATGAACCGAAGTATCAACGAGTTATTACCGCGGCGAAGGCCGTATGCCACCTTCGGCGAAATGTGCTCATCGAGAAGAAGCTTCAGCATTGCGAGGCTTTCTCGTGCGCAAGGACGGGACCCGTGTGGCCTGCGGCAACAGGCGTTTCAGGGTTGCAAAATCGACGGCGGAATTTTCGGACAAGGCAGCCTCGACTTCATCGGGAAAAGCTTCCCCATAGTGAACTGCGGCCCTGACCTTGGCTTCGGGCCAGGCGAGATGCCTTGCGACGGCTGCGGCGTCAGACTTGTAGCTGCGGAGAAGCAGTATGACTTCCCACACCGCCAGTGTGCTCCCCTGAATGTACGCTTGCCGCCCGGCGGCGGAATCGCGGAAATCGATGAAGGCAAATTCTGCGCGCCGCAAACCCTCTTCAACCAGGCGAGCGCTGGCATCGCTGGCCGTCCATCCATGGCGGCTGGCCATGCGACGCAGGCGATTGCCGCTTTCCACCGGAATGCGCATGCTGATTACGATGGAGCGAGAATGCGCCATAGAGTTACAGTGTAACTTATGTAAGCTTATGTCGCAAGTCACATGTAGAACAGGCTCAGTCTGGGCAGCCCATACTGTTCCAACAGCTTCTTGTGGACGAACTGTTTTTGCAGTTGTTGGACTTGCGGCACGGGCATCTTGCTGCGATAAGGCGCCAGTTCGCGGTCGGCCTGAGCACGCACTTTCACGACCTCGTCGTCCGGGAGAGTTGCGAGGAGAACGGCGAACAGCTTTTCCTCCAGAACGTTAAGGCGGCGTTCGAGGTCGTCCAATCGGGGAAGCTTGAGCTCAACTTCTGCGCCCATTTCGCGCAGCGTCTTCGCGACGTCACTCGCCACTGCGGGCGGGGAAATTCCCACGGCCGAAGGCAGTTCCGCCACTTCGAGGTCTGCCGCACACCGCCTCAAAAAATTTGCGATTTCAGCCGCGTCAAAGCCACGATCGGGCTTCGATTCAGATGTCACGCCGACGGTAGCTTCTTTCATGTCTTCGGCGGCGGTGAGTACTTCTTGCGAACAGTATGCGAGGCTGTTGACTTTCTTTGACTTTGACGGATGCTGATCGTAACGATCGAAGGCCCCATCAATGCCGCGCAGTACGGCTTCGAGCGGGATGCCGGCGTCTTTCCAGGTCTCGATCAGCGCCCAATCAAGCGTGGATAGCAGCAAGGTTCCGCCACGACGCCGCTGAAAGTGTTCCTCGATTTCGGTGAAATAATTGAAGTAGTTTTCCAAGACCAAGCCTTTAGCAGTTAGCTCTTAGCCTTTGGCCCAGATCCTACGGACTCAAGCCAATCGACCAGCTAAGAGCTCGATCGACGACGGCGGGCGGTAACTTCTCCGCGAGGCTTCGATTGGTCAGGGTAAGCGTTTCTTTCCCACAGAATCCGCAATCCGTCGAGCGTCAGAAATTCATCCACCTTTTGAATGTATTTCGAGCCGGAGCCGAGCAGTGTGGCCAGGCCCCCGGTCGCGAGCACTTTGGCGGAGTCACCCAGCTCTTTCAGTAATCGCTCTAGTATTCCGTCCACCAGTCCGAGATAGCCGTAATAAAGGCCGGATTGCAGGCTGCCCACGGTTGTGGTGCCGATAATGCGAGCGGGCTTTCGAATGTCCACGCGCTGCAAGCGCGCGGTGCGGCTGAATAATGCCTCCGCGGAAATTCCGATGCCGGGGGAGATGACGCCGCCCTGGTACTCGCCCTTGGCGGTAATGCAGTCGAACGTTGTGGCCGTGCCGAAATCCACGACAATGCACGGACCGCCGTATTTCTCGAAGGCTGCAACTCCGTTCACGATGCGGTCGGCGCCCACTTCGGCTGGGTTTTCGTAAAGCACCGGCATTCCGGTTTTCACGCCGGGCTCGACAAAGAGCGGCTTCTGATTGAAGTAGCGTTCGCACACGCGACGGAGAGTGGAATCCAAGGGCGGAACAACGGAAGAAATCATGATTCCGTTGATGTCTCGGGGATCGAGTTGCTGCATGGAAAACAAGTTGCGGAAAAGGACGCCGTACTCGTCCACGGTCTGGGCTGCGCGTGTGGTCACGCGCCAGTTGGCGAGGAGTTTGTCGTACTTCGGCGCAGCGCCGGTTTCGGACGAAGACCGGGCGAACACTCCGAGCACCGTGTTGGTGTTGCCGACATCGAGGACGAGAAGCATGGTGAACCAGTTGTCAGTTAACGCCGGAGCTTCATGATTTTCTTCTTGCGTAGAAAAAGCTTTTAACCGCGAAGTACGCAAAGGTCGCAAAGTTAACAAAACCGCGATTTCACTTCAGTCGCACGGTGCCACTGAGCACGACTCGTATTCCTTGTTTCGTGCGCACTTGCAAAAAACCGCGCGGATCAAGGCCGGCAGTTACGCCCTCGAAGCCGCCGTTCTCATCGATGTGCACCTGTCGCCCACGCGCCGACGACGATCGTTCTTCGAATCGCCGCAAAATGTCGGCATGGGCTTCGGGATTGGCCAAGAGCTCGCGATATTCGCGGTCGAGCGATTTTAACAAAGCCGCGCACAGTTCGACCCGCGACCACTCGGCCCCGGTGCAAAGTCGTAGCGAGGTCGCAGTTTGCGCGAGTTCGTCAGGGAATTGAGCCTGATTAACATTGATGCCGATTCCAACCACGATGTGGCGCACCCGAGTAGCTTCGCCACTCATCTCGGTCAGAATGCCGCAGAATTTTTTCCCGTGAATGAGCAAGTCATTTGGCCACTTCAGGTCAGGCAGAACATGCGAGTCGATTTCCTGCACGGCGGAATGCACTGCAAGGCCTGCGGCGAGCGAGAGAACGAGAACCTCGGAAGGCGGTAATGCGGGACGTAAGATCACCGAACAATAGATTCCCGTTGACTGCGCCGAGTGCCACTGATGACTGCCGCGGCCGCGTCCAGCGGTTTGCTGCTCGGCAAGAAAGACGGTTCCCTCTCGCGCTCCTTCGGCTGCGGCTTCTAGCGCCAGGGTATTGGTTGAGCCGGCGCGGTAGTGGTGGCAGATGTGATCGGCGAAAATCGTCCCGCGCACCAGCGGTTCCAGCATCTCGGGAAGCAGAAGGTCGGGAACGGCGGTCAGCTGATATCCGCTCGACGGGTGGCCGGCAATATCAACTCCAAGTTCGCGCAACTGCTGCACCAGGCGCCAGACCTCGGAGCGGGTGACGCCAATCTCCTGCGCAAGCTTGGTGCCGCTGATAACCACCGTCGGAAATCGCATGAGCACCCGGACGATGCGGCCCAGTCGCGTGTCGGTCTGCGGCGAAGTAGATGCCGTTGCAGAATGTGGCGCCGCGTGATTTCGGCCTCGGGGAGTGATGCCGGAATTATCGGACAAAGGGCGGAGTTCGGCAATCAGGCCCGCGTGACTCTTCAGAACAGGTTGTTAACTATGCAGGATGGATTCGCAGACTCATGTCCACGGCGGGTGCCGAGTGGGTGAGCGCACCTACAGAAATGAAATCCACGCCGGTTTCAGCATAGGCACGAACATTGTCGAGAGTAATGCCGCCGGAGCTCTCGAGGGGAATGCGCCGTTCTGCTTTTAAGCAACGTTCCACGGCAGTGCGGACATCCTGCGGCGTCATATTGTCGAGCAGGATGGCTTCAGCCCCGAAACCCAGCGCTTCTTCGAGTTCAGTCAGGCTGCGGACTTCAACCTCAATCGGCTGGGTACCGCGGCGATTGCGGTGGGCGCGTTCGAGAGCGGCTTTCAGACCACCTGCCAGCGCGATGTGATTGTTCTTGATCAGCACGCCGTCAGAGAGATCAAGCCGATGATTCTGGCCGCCGCCGCAACGGACCGCGTACTTGTCGAGGGCGCGCAATCCAGGAGCCGTCTTGCGGGTATCGAGAATGCGGGCCTTGGTCCCGTTGACCGCCTCGACGAATTGTCGCGTCAGCGTGGCAATCCCGCTGAGACGCTGCAACACGTTCAAGATCACGCGCTCGCAGGAGAGAATCACGCGCGCATTGTGGCGGATGACAGCAAAGGTTTGCCCTTTATGCAGCCGCACGCCATCGAAAATCTCGGGATGACTGGTGACCTCATAATGCGAAACGACGGCGCCATCAAGTGCGGCATATACGTCGAGAATGCGAGGAATGGCTCCCAGGCCGGCGAGAATGCAGTCCTGCTTGGCGAGTGCAGTGCCGGCCGCGCGCTGGCTGGGATCGATACAGGCGTAACTGGTCGCATCGCGTGTTGCCCGGTCTTCGAGCAACGCGTTCTCAAGTACTGCGGTGATGCGCCGGGAGTTCCAGTCCATAAGATGTTAGTGGCTAGTGACTTCTTTGAAAATCTATCGCATTTCGTCGAGCTTCGCTTTGACCGGACAGCCGAGGTCGGCTGTCCCCACAAACTATCCTAATTCTCCTAACTTCTGCTTCAATTTGGCGATCAATGCTTCCAACTCAGCTTTTCGATTTCGCAACTTCTCGACCACCTGGCTCGGCGCCTTGGTCACGAAGCCTTCGTTGCCAAGTTGGCGGTCTACGCTAACGAGTTCTTTTTCGATCTTCTCCAGTTCTTTGTTCGCCTTTTCGCGCTCGGCAGCGATGTCGATCTTTTGTTCATAGATTAGTCGAACGTCAAAGCGCGCGGTGTGCTGGACGTTAGCAACCTGAGCGAGAGGAGTTTCGGCGAAGGTGAGCGCTGCCACGTTGGCCTGGCGATCGTTAAGAATAGCGCCACGGTTCTCTTGGATCAAGGTGCGAACTCCCGTCTCGACTGCGTAGATCTCGATGGGCACTTTGAGTTTAGTTTCCACCTTCAACTCTGCCTGCAGATTACGAATGCTGACGATCAAATCCTGCAGAATGGCCATCTGGGTTTCTGAAGTGCGATCAATCTGTTGCTCGTCAGCTTGCGGATATGCGGCCAGGGCCAACGATTTCTGCGGCGGCTTGCCATCGTAAATCGCATGCCAGAGTTCGTCGGTGATGAACGGCATGACGGGATGGAGCAGGCCGAGGGAGGCCTCAAACAGGGCCACGAGGTTCCGGCATGCGTTCGCCGCGTCCGCCGATTGGGGCGCCAGCCGCGGCTTGATCAATTCGATGTACCAGTCGCAGAACTCACCCCAAAAAAAATCGTAGATCAAATTCGCGGCTTCATCGAAGCGATACGCAGTTAATGATTCGTTCACGCTTTTCGCAACACTGTTGAACCGGGAACGAATCCAGCGGTCTTCGAGGGTAGAAGTCTGAAAGCCAATGATGCCCATGTAGGGGCGGGTCTCCAGACCCGCCCGTTGGGGCCGAGAGTCCGAAGAACTTTTCTCGCGGACAGGAGTGTCCGCGCCACACGAGGCAAGAATGTCCGACCCACACGACCCGACTCGCTCCATATTCATAAACATAAAGCGCGCGGCGTTCCAGATTTTGTTAGCAAAGGCACGATAGCCCTCGGTCCGGCTCTCGTTGAAGGCGATGTCGGTTCCCGGAGATGACATGGCCGCAAGCGTGAAGCGCGTCGCGTCAGTCCCGTATTTTTCGATCACCTGAATGGGATCGAGCACGTTGCCTTTGGTCTTTGACATCTTTTGCCGCTCGGCGTCTCGGACCAGGGCGTGAATATACACTTCGCGGAAGGGGACGGAGTCGCGAAGGCCGTCGTCCGAAAGTTTTGCCGAGCTTCGCTCGGCCGCCCGGGTGGGGGCACCCGGGACCACGTGAGACTTGCCAGATTCTGGTTTTTCTGGCGGGGCCATGAACCAGCAGCCCAGCATGATCATGCGGGCGACCCAGAAGAATAAAATGTCGAAGCCGGTGATCAGTAGCGACGTTGGATAGAAAATTTCCAGATCGCGTGTCGCCTCCGGCCAGCCGAGCGAAGTAAATGGCAGCAGGCCAGACGAGAACCAAGTATCGAGAACATCGGGGTCCTGTTTTAATTCAGCGTTGCCGCACTTCGGGCACGAAGCCGGCGTTTCCCGCGCCACGATAATTTCGCCGCACGCGCAATGCCAAGCCGGAATGCGATGTCCCCACCATAACTGCCGCGAGATGCACCAGTCGTGGATGTTGCGCATCCAGTTGAGATAAATCTGGCGATAGTTGGCGGGCGTGAAGCGAATGTAGTCTTTTTCGACAACCTCAATCGCGCGATCCGCCAGCGGCTGAATCTTGATGAACCACTGCGTAGAAAGCCGCGGCTCGACCACGGTCCCGCAGCGATCGCATTTGCCGATCGCCAGCGTATAGTCTTTCTCGCCGACCAGGAAGCCTTGCGTGCGCAAATCTTCCAGCACGCGTTCGCGCGCGGTGGAGCGGCCCAGGCCGGCGTAAGGTCCGGCATTCTGGTTCATGCGGGCGTGCTCGTCCATGACTTCGATCTGCGGCAGGTTGTGGCGGAGCCCGGCAGCAAAATCATTCGCGTCATGCGCCGGTGTCACTTTCACCGCGCCGGTACCGAACTCGGGTTGCGCCAGTTCGTCGGTGATGATGGGAATCTCGCGATTCATCAACGGCAGCAGAACCTTCTTGCCATGCAGGTGCGTGTAGCGCTCATCGCGCTCGTTCACAGCGACGGCGGTGTCGCCAAGCATCGTCTCCGGACGAGTGGTCGCCACGGTGATGAATTCGTCGCTGCCAATCACCGGATAGCGAATCTCCCACAGCTTGCCGGGAATTTCCTCGTGCTTGACCTCGAGATCGGAGATAGCCGTCTCGCACCGCGGGCACCAGTTGACGATGTACTTGCCGCGATAAATCAGTCCTTCCTCATGCAGGCGAACGAAAACTTCGCGCACCGCGTGCGAAAGATTTTCATCCATGGTGAAGTATTCGCGGCTCCAGTCCACGGACGCGCCCAGCCGCCGCATCTGCTCCTGGATGGCGCCGCCGTAGTGCTTCTTCCACTCCCACACGCGCTCGATGAACTTCTCGCGTCCGAGGTCCGAACGCTTTTTGCCCTCGGTCGCAAGCTGGCGCTCGACCATCATTTGCGTGGCGATGCCGGCGTGATCGGTTCCAGGAAGCCAAAGCGTGACATCGCCGCGCATGCGATGCCAGCGCATGATGATGTCCATTTGCGTCTGATTGAGCATGTGGCCCATGTGCAGCCGGCCGGTCACGTTCGGAGGTGGCAGCAAAAGGCTGAACACGGGGCGGGTGTCGCCTTCAGGCGGCGTCGGGACCGAAAACAGCTTTTCCTTTACCCAGTATTCGGCCCAGCGGGCTTCAATGGCCGCAGGCTCGTAGGATTTGGGCAGGTCGTGGGACATGAGAAATCAGCGGTTGGCAGTTGGCATTTAGTCACCTGAAGTTCAGAAAGACTCCCCAAACCCTCGGAGGCCAAACGCTAAGCGCCAATTGCTAAGTGCTGAGCTTCGATCTTACAGGCGGAAGAAAAAATGGGTCAAACGGGGAGAGGGGGTAGTGTATACGGACGGCAAAATGCTCCCTCCTGCAAGAGCCACCCCTATCCGTGCTGGAACCTGCTTCTTTAAGCACCCAATCGGTTTGAGACCTGACAGTGCGTACTCTCCCGCGAGTGTCGCGAAGAGTTATCTGGAAGCAATGGGAATCAGCAAGCCCACAGATAAATTCAAGCTCTCCAACAAAGAATTAGGAATCGCCATGCAAAGCTACTACGGCGGGCGGTCTGAAACCCGTATTCGTTGCGCCGAGGTTCCCGTCGTTCCGGTTGATTTCACCAGCGAATATCCGACGTGCTGCGCGCTGTTAGGGCTTTTCAACGTGTTGACCGCAGAAAGCGTCACCTTTGAAGACGACACGGACCGGATTCGGCGCATGCTCGACCGCGTTTCTCTTGAAGATTGCTTCAAGCCTGAAATTTGGAAAGAGCTTAACTTTTTCGCTCTTGTACTGCCCGACGATGGCATCTTGCCGGTTCGAACCGTGTACGACGGAGTAAGCCAGAATATTGGGAATAACTACCTGATCTCTGAAACGCCGCTCTGGTTTTCTGGTTGTGATTTGATTGCCTCAAAGATTCGAACAGGCAGGGCGCCGAAAATCTTGAAGGCGATCCGCATGGTGCCGCACGGAAAGCAAGCGGGAATGAGAAAAGTAAATCTTCGCGGCAGCATGGTGGAAATCGATCCCTATGGTGACGATCTCTTCTGCAAGGTGATCGAGCAACGCAAGTTGAATAAATCCGACAAGGCTCTTTATTACTGGCTCAAAATCTTTGCGAACTCGATTTACGGATTCTTTGTTGAGCTAATTCCGGAATTGCAGAAGAAAGACGTGCCCGTCAGGGTCTTTTCAGGCGAAAAGAGATTTCCCGATTCCTCAGATGTAATCGAAAACCCTGGCACCTGGTTTTTCCCGCCATTGGCTTCCCTGATCACATCCGCAGGGCGCTTATTGCTCGCCATGACCGAGGCATCCGTACAAGAAAAGCAAGGTACATATCTTTTCTGCGATACCGATTCTCTCGCCATCGTTAGCTCTAAAAAAGGTGGGGCGCTGAATATTCCTGGCAGCAAAGGCGTCAGAATTCTCTCCTTGGCAGAAGTTCAGGAGATCGTTGATCGATTCATTCCGTTAAATCCATATGATCGCAAAGCCGTGAAGTGTCGCAGTAATAAGTTTGTGCTGCGTGACATTCGGCCTGGCAACTAGCATTCGCGATTCGATTTCTCGAATTTGAATATATTCTGGGTCAGTCGGCTCGGGCTCGGTACTCGGTGCATTCAATTGTTTCACCTGCTTCGGAACAGGTGCGGGATGAAGTGCGATCGGAAGATTAGTGCTGGTTGGCTTCGCAGCGTAGCGCTCCCTCATTTCTTGCTGCCGTGCTTCTAGGTTTTTCATTTCGCCCTCCCCTGGACATTATGCAGTGAACTGAGGATTCGAAATGCCTAACGTGGTTTCCGGTGGGAGGGAGCATTTTGCCGTCCGTATACACTACCCCGTCAAAGGGGGAGAGGGATAGGAGATAGGGGATTTGAAATGAACGTTTATGTTAACTAATTGATAACGAGCTAAGAGAGATGATGTGAATGACCAAGTTGCTGGTGTTGGAGTCGCGACCAACAAAGCCGTTCTATATGTCAAGGCGTATAGGGCCGTGTTCCGGAACCAATTCAACCTGCGGCCGCAGTACAAAAAATGAGCCAATAAGCAGAGCAATAAAAACCAACAAAAGTAACCCCATCCAGAGCAAAAAATATTCGAGGTCTGCTTTACTCGGAAACCAAAAACCCGTAATCAAGATTCCAAGCACGAAAAAGGTCAACCCCCGCAGCCACCCCCATCGCCGGTCAGAGAAGTATATCTTGATATCACAGCAAGGGCATCGTTTAGCCGCCAGGTCACGAAAGCCAATTTTGCAGTGACACCGAGGACATTCCATATTTATGTGCTCGCAGAAATGATGGTCATTTTACAAAATGAAGGAACCGCCCAGGTTGAGCGATCCTGCATTTCTTATTGTGCCGTGGCATTGCAGGCAGAACTCCCTGCCGTCCAGGCAAGCTGCCCGCCCTTTCTGGCGAGGGTTACCATCCCCGCCCCTGGTAGGACTCCCTTCCACTGAACGTTGGCAATTCGCTGGTTCGCCCAAGCTGGACCGTTACTAACGGCCCAATCAAGGATGGCACCGCGGCTCACATAGGCCGCTCCGCCTGCGCCAACGATAACAGAAGCCCCCAACCACGCTACCGTCGTACATGGGTTGCCCAGATTTTGAACCCCAGTTTTGTTCACAGCCTGTGCGAGCGCGTTGGTCTTGCTGTCGGCCACCTGCTGGTCAATGTTGGGACCGGGATTTCCTGGCTCTTCTACAATCGCGGGTGCCCCTCGATAAGAGCGAAGGCATTGTCAAGAGCGCACTTGTCCTGGCGGTGCGCAGCACCGGTGATTTTTGCCAGAGAGGTTGAGGACCAGGACTCTGGAAATCTCACGCTGAATCACTTTTCGGTGGAAGCTCGTTCCACCAACCATCGATTCGGCCTAAACAGCAACCATGATTCTTCTATGCGAACATCCCGTCTGTAGGGGATGCGAGAGCGCCCAATCAACGTCACGGTCTAGCTCGCGCCGACCAGGGGCACCCGCGGGCTGCTCTCGATGCGAACGATCTCTGGATACGGCGTCTGCGTGCGCAGCATCCAGTAGAGTCGTACGGCTAATTTTCGGGCCGCTGCCACTTTGGCCACGGCTTTCGCTTTCTGGTGGCAGCGGTGTAAATACGCTTTGCGAAACTGGGGATCATAGCGCACCGCAATCTGTGCCGCCTCCACCAGCAGCGAGCGCAGCATGCGATTGCCTTGTTTGGTGATGGCACCCAGTTTTTGTCTTCCACCCGAACTTTCTTCGCGCGGAATCAGTCCCAGATAACTGGCTACCTGCTTGCCACGCGGGAATCGTTTCACATCGCCGATGGTCAACACGAACGCCAGCGCTGTGTTCGGACCCACTCCCGGTTGCGTCAGCAACAGCTTGGACTGCGGATTTTCTTCCGCCGCATGCGCGACCGCGGCATCGAGTTTTCCCACCTGCTCGTCCAACATCGCCAGCAGCCCGAGCAAGTCTTCCCGCCGGCACGCCGCCCAGGGCTTTAACTGCAGTTCGCGCAGCAACTGCATTCCCGCTGCACTCCACAACCGGCGCTTCCGCTGCATTCCTTTATTCAGAGAAAGGTGTTGTAGTTCGTTTTTCACTCGCGCCCGGATCAGCACTAGCTTGTGCCGGTGCAGCACCAGCTGCCGCAGGTCGCGCTGCTCCCGGTCAGGCGCCCACAGACGTGGGAACCGCCCCTCCAGCAGCAGTTTCAGAATGTGGGCCGCATCCCGCTTGTCAGTTTTCTGCTTGCGCACATAACTGGCCCGGATTTGCGCCGCGTCCCCGATCCAGATCTCGTGTCCCAGGTCTTCCACCAGTTCGATAAACCACTGGCTGTTGCCCGTGGCCTCCATGCCGATCAGCACCGGCGCCGACAGCCGTTGGTAAAACTGCTGCGCATCGCCGCTGGCATGCACCAGCTTGTGCTCGCCCGTTTCTCCCGTTTCCGTTTCCAGCCAGGCGATCTGTTGCCAGCTGGGATGAAAATCACAGCCTATAATCTTCATTTGCGAAGGCTCCTTCTGCCCAGACGTTTTGGTCCTCAACCAAAAGCTAGCTGAGTATGCATCGAGCCTTCGCTCTTATCCAATCAATGTCTCGCGGTGTTCGAGACATGGGTACCACGGACCCTCACCCCACTGGCGCTGGCACTTTCAGCTTTAACACCGACCAGTCATTGACACGAACTACGCCATTTTCCTCGTACGGGAGGCTGGCCCACCCTTTTCATCGCCTTTACCATAACCTCAAATTACTGTGGGGCCGCCCGCGCCGTCGGCGAGTCGGAAACATAGATCCACAGACGGAAAGACATCTTCGATTGACGGCTTAGGCCACCTTCCCTGGTTCAAGGCCTCAACTAGTTCTACGACCTCTCCATAGAAACCGTGAGTCACATCTTCGGGGATTTCGGTTCCGGCTATTTCTTCGAGCACCAGCCGGTTTTCCTGGTAACAACGCAGCGACCGCTGTGGACCGAATGGGCTGGTGATAGCTGCGCGAAAGCCGTCCCCGAAAAGCTCATAGGTTTCTTCTACCATGCCGGTGGTGGGCAGAACGTCAATCCGGCCATGGACGCCGCTTTCGAAGCGAAGATCGATGGCATAGCTGCGGGGCGAGGGAGTGAGCAGGCGAATCTCAGATGCGATAACATCGCCGCCGACGAAGCGCATCGTATCCAGAGCATGAATGGCGGTGAAACGCAGGAAATCCGGCTCAGTGCGTGCGTGGCGAAGCATGGTACAACGCAGGTAGCGAAGCCCCCCCGCTCCCCTGGCCCACTGAAGACCTCGATTGAGAAGCGGCATGAAGCGCCGGTTTACAGAAACCATATTTGCGGTAGTTGTCCTCTTAGCCGCGTCATGTAAGGCTTCTACTTCAGTGAGCGTGACGCCGAGAGGCTTTTCCACAACGCAAGGAATGTGTGCTTCTAACAGCTTGATGCCGATCTCTGCGATTCGCTCGACTGGGGTAACCGCTATGCAGACGTCAAGATTTTCCCGGGCGAGCATTTCGTCGGCGCGCTGATAGGAGCGCGCGAAGCCATACTTGCGGCAGAAAAGTTCTGCCCGCTCCTGGCGAAGATCGCAGGCGGCGGCAAGGGTGATCGCTTCCGCATGGGCGGCGGCATAACGTGCGAGCGGAATGGCATGGCCGATCTCGGAGTGTTCGCCACAGCCGATCAGGCCTAGTCGAATATTCATGGTCGCGTGAGTTGTTTTGGGTGCGGTCGCTACGCGATAACTTTATCAAGAGACCGTAAAAGAGGATTGCCGGCTTTTTGTTGCTTGACTGCGATGCTGATCGCGGCGTTACCGATCAAGACCAGGCCGGCCAGGAGTATTACTTCTTCAATTTTTTCGCGATTTCCTGCATCAGGCGGGGTTTGAGTTCGGCGAGGACGCTGTCCACGATGCTGGCGAGAGCTTCACTTTCGAGCGAGGAGGCTGCGGAAGCGTATTCGGTGGTTTCGGATGAGGGTAGGGTGGAAGCGGGGGTGACAGATCTTGCAACTTGAGCCACCGACTCGGCAAGGGCGCTGGCGCTCTGCGGGGTCATGACTGAATCGCGAATTTGCTGCCAGTTCTGCCATGCGGCGGCGGCATCGGGACCGGCTGCGCCAGACTCATCTTCGGGCGCAGATTCCGTCATTGAAGCGACCGCGCTCGATGACGCCGATGCTGCTGCCGCGAAGGTTGCGCCTTTGTGTTCTGAAGGCTCGACGGTGTGCGGATCATCTGCGCGGGATTCAGCTTCCACCAGTTCAGTTGGCGGAGTGATTGCTTCGATGGCTGGAATATCCGCGGGCGCAGACTGCGACTCAGCTTGCATTTGCGCCTGCTGCATCTCCTGTTCGAGTTCGAGCGCGGCTTCTTCCGCACTTACAGCTACGTTCTCGGCGACCCAATGGGGCTTGGCGGTAGAAACAGTCTGCGAGGCAACTTCGGCGACGGCTGCCTGCAATGCTTCGAAACCATTTGCGGCTTTGATTTCCGCGGTCGGCGATGTCGGCTCGATAGCCGGCGGTTGAATTTCAGATTCCGCAGTCGCCACAACCTCTGGCACTTCGCCGGATGACGGCGAGTCCGTAACAGCCGGTGGTTCCTGCGGCATAGACTCTGCTTCGGCAGAAGGAGTGCCCTCGCTATCGGCAACCGCTTCGGGCTGTTCAGCTTTTCCTTCCAGGGCAGTGCCGCTTTCTTCTGCTGGAGCGCTCTGCTCAGGGGCAGGAACTGAACCAGTCAACTCCTGTTCTTCCATTGGTGGTTCGGGAGCAGCCACAACCGGCATCTCCGGCGCAGGTTCGGATATTTCGACTTTCTGCGCTTGCGGTGGTGGTGTCGGTGGCGCAACAGCCCCTAGCGATTCCGCATGAAGTTCGGGTTCACGGTTGACGAGCCGTTCTTTCGTGCTCGCGAGATGCGCAATCTTGTCTGTCCACTCTTCCGGCACTTGCGCCGGCTCGGCAGGTACGTGCCAGGAGCGAACCTTTTTTTCCGATTTACCTTTGCGGCCACGCCCGGGCTCGGGCTGGGGAACGATTCTGTCTTCAAGCTTGGTGAGCGCGGCGAGCAGTTCGCTGGCTTCGAATGGTTTTACGATGTGGCCATCGGCGCGGACGCGCTTGGCCTCGTCCGCCTTAAACGGTTCCATCTTGCCGACCGACAGCAGGACTGGGATGCGCATGGTCTCGCCGGATTCCTTCAGGCGCTGGCACACTTCAAGTCCGCCGTAGCCGGGCATGTACACGTCAAGGACGATGAGATCGGGACGGTTTTCGTGGATTTTCTTGAGAGCAGCAGAGCCGTTATTGACCGTGATGACTTCGTAGCCGGCATCCATGAGGATGCGGCGGCCCATGTTCTGGGCGGTCACGCTGTCGTCGGCGAGCAGTACGGTACGGGCCAAGGATTTCCTCGGTAGCAGGGGAGTACTCAGAAGGTAACTTGGAAGCAGACCTAAGTCAATGAATGTAAGGGACTAAGCAGGTTACGAGGGGACAATATATTTCGTGCTCTTTCCCTCGTTTCCGCGGCTACTTGCCGCCGGGAATGATCTTGCTCAGGCCCTTCTTTTTCTTGTGTTTGCTGGAAGAAATCATCTGATCGTCGGCGAGTTCCTGACCTGAAGCGTCAGGCTTGGTTGCAGCCTGTGCGTTAGGATCGCCCGTGTTTTGCCCAAGCTCGTTGACCTGTTGCGGCGCCGGCGCCGGGGTGTCGGGAGCGACATTCGGTTTTAATTCATTGGGATCGGGTGGCGCGTTGGCATCGGCATTTGCCTCGGAACCGATTGTCTTCAGCTCATTCGGGTCCTCTTGTCCCGCCGGAGTCTGATCGGCGGTTGCCTTAGCGGCTGGGGCAGCCGGATCATCCGAGCGGGGCGCGGGCTGGTTCTCGGCGGGTGTACCAGTACCGATAATCGCACCTGTCAATGAATGCTCGGCTGGCTTGCTTCCAGCCGCAACCCGGTTCGCAGCTTCCACGATGCTAGTGGGGCTAACTGGTTCCTGATCCTGCAGAGTGGGATTTCCGACGTTGGTGGCGGCGCTCACGTCCGGGCGTTTGCTAAGAATTCCGGTCACGTCGCTCAACATGGATTTTTCGTGACGAGCTGCTTCTTCGGCTTTGTTCTGCGCAAGCATCGCCTTGGTGGGACGGGGCACTTCCTGATGCAAAGCAAGCAGACGTGCCTTGGCATCGTCCGACCGCTCCATTACCGGATAGCGAGTAAGTATTTGCTTATAAGCCGCTGCCGCGCTGCTGGCGAAGTCAGAAATCAGTCGTTCGCGGTCAAGGTCATCTTTTTTGAGTTGCGCATCCTTCACTTTGCCTTGATCCATCAGCTTGCGTTCGGTTTCGCCCATGCGATCCAAAGCCGCAATTTCACCTTCATACGATTGCCCGAGCAGATAGAGAGTTTCGTCGGCCTTGCTGTAAAGCGGGTAGCGATTCACGAGAGATTGCAAGCGCGCAATTGCTGCCGGAAAACTCTGCCGCAGATAGTAGAAACGTCCGACGCGGAACTCACGCTCGGCGATCACTTCCTGCACTTCCAGCAACTTGGTGCGGGCTTCAGCCACCATCTTGGGATTGTCGGGATACTGCAAGATCACGGCGCGATATTCCTGCTCGGCACGAACCGCGTGAGTGAAATCGCGGTCCGGTTTTTCCATTTGCGAGAAATGGATATTGGCGATCTTCAGCTGGGCTTCGGCAGCCTCAGGCATGTTGGGGAAGAAAGTTTTGAAGTCGGTATATTCCTGCTCGGCCTGAGCCAGTCCGGCGGTGCCGCCTTCGGCGTACCAGGAGTCGGCCAACGCGAGCTTGGCGCGCGCAATGTACTCCGAATCCGGATACGTGTTGATCAAGGTCTGCATGTCGAGCCGCGCCACATCGAAGTGGTTGTGCTTCATTGCATCCATGCCGCGGTCGAAGAGCACCACGTCCGGCTGCTTGGAATCAATCTTCGCCAGCGGGTTGGTGACTTTCTTGTTGGTGCAGGCAGTGGTGATCGCGAGGGTCGCGGCTAGAGCGATTATTAGAAATCGAGATGACATCAATACCTCGGAAAAAAGTGGTTAGTTGCTAGTGGCTAGTCTCGCTTAGGGCTAGTCCCTAGCAACCAGCCATCATTCAGACTTTCTGAAGCGTCGCGTCGAGCGCCGCCTTCAGCAGATTTTCGGCATTAGTCTTAGGATCGCCATGACTGAACACCGCGTTGCCTGCCACCAGAATTTCTGCCCCGGCGCGTACTACTTTTGTCACCGTGTCCAGGGCGATGCCGCCATCTACTTCGATCCGGTAATTCAGATTCCGCCGCTCACGCAAGTCCTTCAATCGGCTTAGTTTGTGCAAAGAATTGGGAATGAACGGCTGGGCTCCAAAACCCGGATTCACCGACATGACCAGAACGTAATCTACAACGTCGAGTACCTCGGAAAGTAGCTCGACCGGAGTTGCGGGATTGATGACCACCCCTGCCTGGCAACCATGGCTCTTGACCAAGTTGAGGGTGCGATCCAAGTGCCGGCAAGCCTCAAAATGCACTGACATCCAGTCCGCGCCAGCATCGGCAAAGGCTGGAATGTAAGTGTCGGGGTCTTCGATCATCAAGTGGCAGTCGAGCGGAAGCTTGGTGGCTTTGCGCAGCGACTTTACGAGCTGAGGGCCTAGCGTGATGTTGGGGACAAAATGTCCATCCATCACATCCACGTGAATGACGGTACCGCCGCCTTCCGCCGCCCGGTTGACCTGCTCGGCCAGACGCGCGAAATCCGCCGACAAAATCGAGGGTGCTAGCTCAATCAACCTGGGACTCTCAGAGGAAAGCGTTAGGGAATTCTAACATGGGGTCCGCAACCCGCAGGGTCCATTCGCGCGAATTCAGCGACGCACGATTGAGCGGAGAACGTCCAGCAAGAGAACCCTTTTCACCACGGAGACACGGAGGCACAGAGAAACAACGCAGACGCTCCAAGACAAACAACTGTTCTTCTGAACTCATTGGACGACAATTGCGGTTTACACGGTTTGGCTTAATCCGTGCTTATCGGTGTTGATCCCAGGAGAAGAAGTGGGGCGTCCCGCCTCCTCTCTTGCTTCCTTATCTCAAAAGCCTGAAACTAACCGTCCATGAAAGTCATTGCCGTAATTCCGGCGCGACTCGAGTCGCAGCGGCTGCCGCGGAAAATGTTGCGCGAGATCGGCGGGCGTCCGCTGGTGGTCTGCGTGTACCAGGCGGTGAGGAAGTCGCCGCTACTCGACGATGTCATCGTCGCCACCGATTCGGAGGAAATTTTCGCTGCCTGCCACGAACATTCCTGCAATGCGGTCATGACGTCAACCCAGCACCGTAGTGGAACAGAGCGAGTGCATGAGGTGTCAGAGTCGGTTTCGGCGGACGTGTACGTCAACGTTCAAGGTGATGAACCGATGATCCGATCTGAGCACATTGAGAGCCTGGTGAAGCTGATGGAGAGTTCCAATATTCCTATGGGAACCCTGAAGACGCCGGCTGCGGCAAAGGACATTGCCAATCCCAATGCGGTGAAGGTGGTAGCCGATGCGGACGGGCGGGCGCTGTATTTTTCGCGATCCACCGTTCCTTATGATCGCGATGGATCGAGTCCGAAATATTTCAAACACCTGGGAATTTATGCATATCGGAAACCAGCACTCGACCAGTTCGTCGCGATGCCCGAGTCGTCGCTGGAACGGGCTGAGAGGTTAGAGCAGTTGAGGTTTCTGGAGAACGGTATTCCCATTTATGTCGCAGAAACTGCATATGACAGCATCGGCGTGGACACGGAAGAAGACCTGGCGCGAGTGCAGCAGATTCTCGGGCGCTGAATTCAAACCCTTTCACCACAGAGACACGGAGACACAGAGGAAAAACATCGACCAATAAAAATTGAACCGCGGAATTCACAAGCCGGTGCCGAACAAGCGAGAACTCGATTATTGAATTTCTCTGTGACTCTGTGTCTCTGTGGTGAAAAATAATTATCCGGTGCCTCCGTGCCTCTGTGGTGAAAAGATTCTATCCAGCGTTTGCCCGGGACCAGCTTTCTGCCGCAGCCACTCGACGCGCGATCGACGGATGCGAATGGAACCACCATTCCACCCATTTCGACGGCGTCTTCTCAGCCAGGTTCTGTTCGGCTAGCTTATTCATCGACGAAACGAACGGCCCGACGCTCCCGATGTTTTCGAAAGCGTAGCGGTCCGCCTGGCGCTCGTTGAATCGCGAGAAGGCATTCAGAGCGGGCATAAGCAGGAATGAAAGCAGGACAAAGATAAGAACGACCAATGGCAGATTGGCGAAATCAGAAAGTGTCTCGAAGATGTGCCAGCGATCCAGTGAATATTGCAGCGCCCAGTCTGCCGTCCAGAAGCCGACAAATGTGACCGCGGCCTGGATTGCGATGCCTTTTAGTATGTGGTTGTGAACGTGATGCCCGAGTTCATGGGCCAGCACCGCCTCGATTTCATCCGGAGAATAGTTTTCAAGCAAGGTGTCGGCAAGAATCACGCGGCGGGTGTTGCCGAGTCCGGTCAAAGCGGCATTGGCTTTCTTGCTCTTCTCTGAGAGGTGCCACTTGTAAACTCCGCGCACGCGGGTTCCAGCGCGCTCGCCCAACCGGACCAGGCGAAGCTTCAACTCTTCATCTTGCAAAGGCTCGAACTTATAGAAGATAGGAAAGAGAACGACAGGCGCAAGCTGCGCCAGCAGCACCACCACGCCGAGGAATCCGATCCAGGCAATCAACCACCAATACTGCGGGAAACGTCGAATGACGAAATAGAGCAGCTCAACCAATATTGAGGCGAAAATTGCCGTGACCAGAAAGCCTTTGACCTCGTCCCAAATCCAGGCACGCGCTTTCTGATTGGAGAGTTGATAACGGTGTTCCAGGCGGAAGCTGTAGTAATCGAGCGGCAGTGCGACTATCTTGCTGATGACCGCCAGCATCACTACATAAAGGAACACCGCGAACGAATAACTCTGGAAACTGGTGCTGTAGGCGAGGTCGCGCAGCGATCCGGACCAACCTCCCGCGAGCAGCACGATCAGCATTGCCAACCCCAACGCAAACTCGGCCATGCCGAGCCAGCGCCGGGTTCGGTTATACTTGCGCGCTTCCGGCGAGTCGGGCGGCGCGGGAATGCCGGCTGCTGTCATTGCCTAGATTATGGCACCGCGTGAGAGTTGGCGCGAGGGTCCAATCCTATATCTGGGACAAAATCGCGTAACGGCGGTAATGCGATGTCAGGCGTGAACGAAGGCTTCTGCGGCGGCGAGAATCTCCTGCACCAGTTCCGGCGAAGCTGCTTCGGCGTAAATGCGCAAGAGAGGCTCGGTCCCGGAGGCCCGGAATAATACCCAGGGCTCGGCGCCATTTCCGTTGCCGGAAGCATCGAGATAGAACTTGGTGCCGTCGAGATGTTCTTTTCTCACGATGGCGCGCTTGGCCAGATTGACGGTATTGCGGGAACGGGCGCGATCGATGGCGCTGCGTTTGAGTTCGTCAGCAATGTGAAGATCGAGACGGCCATAGTAGTGCGGCCCGTACTCGTGCTGCAATTGCTTCACAAGCTCGCCCAGCGGTTGCTGCTCTTCGGCGAGCACGTTGGCCAAAAGCAGGGAATTAAGAATCCCATCGCGCTCGGGCAGATATCGCGAATAACCGATTCCGCCTGATTCCTCTCCACCGATCAAAATTTCGCGGTCCATCATGAGGTCGGCAATGTGCTTGAAGCCAATCGGGCACTCGTTGAGTTTGCGGCCGTGGCGGGCGGCTATGCGATCGAGCATCTTCGTGGTATTGAAGGCGCGCACAACTTCTCCGGGCCACTGCTTGCGGCGCAGAAGCCAGTCGAGCAGGACCGAAAAAATCTTGTGCGAATCGACGAAGCTGCCATCTTCAGCGACCGCGCCGATGCGGTCTGCATCGCCGTCGGTGGCAAAGCCGGCATGGCAACCCTCGCAAACAACCGTTTCCTGCAGCATCTTTACGTGGGGCTCGATCGGTTCAGGATTGATGCCCGGGAACAACGGATTGACCTCTTGGCGGATGGCAACGAAATCAATTCCGTGCTCGCTGAAAATTCTTGCCAGAACGCCGCGTCCGGAGCCGTACATGGAATCGATCGCGAACTTGAATTTCGCTTTTGCGATCAGGTCGAGATCGGCGAAGCGGCAGACCGCTTGCATGTAGGCGGGCTTGAGGTCGGCTTCTTCGATCGCAGCTTGATTGCCCTTCGGCATCGCGCCGGCCGCAGTTTCCTCTTCAATCACTTTCATTATGGCGGGCGTGGCCGATCCGCCAAACTTGCCTTTAAATTTCACGCCGTTCCAGTTCCACGGATTATGGCTGGAAGTGATCACCACCCCACCGGCGGCGCCTTTAGTTTTCACAGCGTAGGAGACCGCCGGCGTGGGAACGTAGTCGTCAGCGAGCAGCACGGGAATCCCCGCGTCGGCTAACACTTCCGCTGCCCGCAGTGCAAACACGGGCGATAGGAAGCGGGTGTCGTAGCCGACGATCACGCCGCGCGACGCATCTTCATGTTTCAGGACATAAGAGGCGATTGCACCGGCCACGCGGCGGACATTCTCAAAGGTAAAGTCGTCGGCGATGACGGCGCGCCAGCCGTCGGTACCGAATTTGATGGGGGCTTTCGGCTCTCGGCTCTCGGTCGTCGGGAATGAGGTTGAGGTTGTCATTTCACGGAACTGCTAATGCTGCGACCTTCTGCTGTAAGTCAACGCACGACCAACGCGGTGCTATACGAGTTTCTTGAGCTTCTTTTCGTCCAGATACTTCACCACCTTACCGACGTCCTGCGAATTGTCGCGTGTGGTCACAAGTATGGCGTCTTCGGTTTCTACGACTATTACATCGTTAACGCCCACAACTGCGACGAACTTTCCTGGCGCGTGCACGTAATTCCTGCTCGCGTTCGCAGTGAAGATGCCCTGAGCAGAAATCAGGTTGCCGTCGGACGAGGGTTGCTTCGCCGAAGCGTGCTCGTGGAGGGCCGTCCACGAGCCCAGATCGTTCCAGCCGAAGTCGGCGCGCAGGCAGAAGATGTTCGAGGTCCCCTCTCCTTTGGCGGAGCGCGGCTCAAGGATAGCGTAATCCACGCTGATGTTTTCGCACTTCGGGTAGAGCCGACGGAAAGTGGCAGAAAATTTCTTCGTTCCGAAGTCGGCGGCGATCTTTTCGAGGAGGGCCGCGGTCTTTGGCAGATGCTCGGTCAGAGCGTTAGCAAGCGTCTTCGCGCTCCACAGGAACATTCCGCTATTCCAGTAGAAATTTCCGGAGCGAACGAACTCCGCGGCGCGGTCGGCATTTGGCTTTTCGGTGAAGCGGCGCACGTGGCGGGCGCTGCCCGAAGCCAGGGAGCCGGCTTCAATGTATCCGTACCCTGTTTCCGCGCGGGACGGCTCGATTCCCAGCACAACGATGTTTTCGCCGGAGGAAGCGATTTCAATTCCTTCGCTGAGAAGCTCGCGAAAACGCTCAGTGTTGGTGATGACGTGGTCGGACGGGAACAAGCCGATCACAGCATCCGGATCGGCACGTTGCAAAATGAAAGCGGCGAGTCCGATTGCCGGAGCCGTGTTGCGGCCCACGGGTTCGGCGACCAGTTGATCTTTTTTCAGCTTCGGAAGCTGGCGCAGAATCTCCGGTCGCGAGTCTCCGTTGGTGATGACCCAAATTTGTTTCGCAGGTGCAAGCGGCAACAGGCGCGCAACCGTCTGCTGGATCATCGTCTGTTTGCCGTCGAGCGCCAGCAACTGCTTGGCGCGCCTCTTGCGGCTGAGCGGCCAGAAGCGTGTGCCGCGGCCTCCGGCGAGAATCACGGGATAAAAGTTGGCTCTCATCAACTTATTCCCGTCTCTGGCTCGCCAACGGCAACACCCGGCACATACGATTTCAGGAATTGAAGTTCGCGGTGCGGCTTTATGCGAAATCGCGGTATTGTGGCCGGCACTACCACCGCATCACCCTTGGCGAATTCAACCGGATCAGATCCTTCCGCGGCGAGTGCGCCGCTGCCGTCAATCGCCACCAGAATTTGCGCAGAGCTCTTGCCTCCGAGTTCGGGAAACCCTTGTTCGCTGCTCAGGACAAATTGCTCCACCGCGAAATATTGTGATGACACCAGCGGCCGAGTGCGGTTCCCATTTGTATCGAGACTTGAAAAAGACCGCACGTGCACTTTGCCGGATGAGACTTGTTCCTTGATCACTCGCAACCCATCTTTCAAGTGCAGTTCTCGCGGACGGCCGTAATCGTATAGGCGAAACGTTGTGTCGGACTGTTGCTGCGTTTCAACGATGATCGAGCCGGGACCAAGTGTGTGCACTGTCCCACCGGCTACGTAAATCATGTCGCCGGCGGAAACTTTGATCCAGTTCAGCAATTCTTCTGCGCGCCCTTCATGTATCGATCGCTCGAACTCGGTGCGGGTGACGCCTTTCTTCAATCCGAGGCCGATTTCAGCGCCCGGCTCGGCATGGGCCACGTACCAGCATTCTGTTTTCCCGCAAGGTTGCCCGATTTCTCTGGCGGCGGCGTCATCGGGATGCACCTGGACTGAAAGCTTCTCCTGCGGGAAAAGAAATTTCATCAATAGTGGGAAACGATCGCTGTCTCTCGGCGCGTCTCCCACAAGCTCACGTCGATAGTGCGATGCGAGTTCTGCAAGAGATTTGCCGGCGTGTGCACCGTTCTGCACTTTGCAATTGTCGCCGGTGAGCCAGGACTCGCCGATCTTCTCATTGAAATGGAAATGCTGCGAATAAATCGGGGACAGGTCGAGCCGTCCCCAAGGCCGGGGGTCAAACAGCGGCGTCATTAGAAACGGATAGAGGTCGGTCATTCCAGGTAGCGGCGCGAATTGCCCCTTTCAGCGCAAACCTGCATTAGAAGCGTAACTCAGGTGAGAGGCTGCCCCAAAAAACACGTTTTGCCGATGCCCCTACAAAGAGCTTACAAAACTTCGCAGCCGCTCGATTCCACGATCCAGTTCGCTTTGTTTCGTGGCATACGAGATACGGATATGTTCATGCGTTCCGAAGCCCTCGCCGGGAACGGTAGCCAGATGGGCTTCGTGCAACAGGCGCTTGGCGAACTCGGCTGGGGTGTTAACGCCACCGCGGCCGAGCAATCCGGAAATATTCGGGTAGACGTAAAACGCGCCTTCAGGGCGCGAGCACGTAATGCCGGGAATGGTTGCGAGCCCGGTAAGAATGTGATCGCGAAGCCGGATGTACTCGTTCTTCATCTCAATAACGCATGCTTGCGGTCCGGTAAGCGCGGCCACCGCAGCTTTTTGCACCATGGCCGGCGGACTTGATGTGGCCTGGCTCTGGAGCTTGGCCATCGCGCTGATCACGGGTGCGGGCGCGAGCGCGTATCCCATGCGCCATCCGGTCATGGCATAGGTCTTGGAGAGTGATCCTATGACCACGATGCGATGCCGATATTCGTTTAAGGCGCCTATCGAAAACGAGCGGCCAGTGTAGTTCAGGTAGACGTAGCATTCGTCGGAGAGCACCCAGATGCCGCGCTGTGCGGCGAACCTGACCACTGCGGTCAAATCTTGGGGCGACATTACAGCACCCGACGGATTGCCCGGCGAGTTCAGAATTATCAGCTTGGTGCGAGGCGTGACCAGGCGCGCGACCGTGTCCGCAGTCACGCGAAATCCGGCGGCTTCGTCACTTTGCAGCATGACGCAGGTACCGCCCGCGTAACGGACGATGTCTTTGAATGAAACCCAGTACGGGACCGGCAAAATCACTTCGTCGCCGTGGTCCACGAGAACCTGAATGGCATTGAAAAGGGCGTGCTTGCCCCCGACCGAAGCCATAACTTCTTCCCGCTTATAGGATGATGCGAAATCCTGAGTGTGGCGGCTGATAATCGCGTCGCGCAATTCCAGAATGCCGCCGACTGCCGTGTACTTTGTGAAGTTGCCGTTGATTGCGGCGATGGCAGCATCTTTGACATGCTGCGGCGTGGTGAAGTGCGGCTCGCCCAGACTGAGATCAACTACGTCAACGCCGGACTGGCGCAGCTTTTCGGCTTCAGCCACCACGGCCATGGTGGCCGAGACCTCGATTCGAGCGATGCGTTCGGCGATTTTCAGAGCGGGCACGGCTTCGGTTACGGGAGTCATTTTCGTCCTGTTCTGATTTGCTTGGGTGCTAGTTTGTGGGCGGGATCGAGCTTCTCTTTCAGCCGTTGTTCTACCAATTCCGGCACCAGGCCAGTGATATTTCCACCCAGCCGACCGACTTCGCGCATGAGTCTCGAGCTCAGGTACGAGTATTTCTCGGCGGGCATCATGAAGACGGTTTCGAGGTTTGGACGGAGCTTACGGTTCATCAAAGCCATCTGCAGCTCGTATTCGTAGTCGCTCAGAGCGCGGATACCCCGTAACACTGCGCTGGCTTTGACTTTGGCCGCATAGTCCACGGTGAGGCCGTCAAATGTGTCTACGCGAACATTCTTGAAGCCGGCGGTCAGCTCTTCGAGCATGTTACGGCGCTCGCCCAAGCTGAAGAGCGGCGTCTTTTCGGAATTTCGCAGGATCGCGACCACCAGTTCATCGAAAATCTTGCTGCCCCGTTCGACCAGGTCTAAATGACCGTTGGTGGGGGGATCAAACGAGCCGGGATAGATGGCGATGACTTTTTTCAATCAGCCTCGTTTTTCTGAAACTCGCATTCGAGTTTCTAAAATCGTAATGGCGCAAGCAGTTCGCAGGCCGGGTTTAAAGTGGAGCCTCGATTTTATTCGGCGCGGCAGGGCAATGGCAATCGCAGCAGCGTGAAGGGGTGGCCAACTATCGCACCGCTGTTTCCTCGCGCGCCAGGACTGAAGCTTCCTCCTCATGGCTCAGGTAGAAATGCACCGCCGGGGTTATGATCAGCGATAACACCATCGAAATCAGGATTCCGCCGATCACGGCGATCGCCAGAGGCTGCAGCATTTGCGAGCCGGCGCCTATCGCGAAGGCCAACGGCAGCATTCCGGCGACCGTCGCGAGCGCGGTCATCACGATTGGACGCAAGCGACGGCGGCTGGCCTGCAGCATGGCCTCGCGTGCCGAAGCTCCAGTCATGCGGATGCGCTGGTCAGCATCGAGCAACAGGATTCCGTTTTTGGCCACGATGCCGACCACCATGATCATCCCCATAAAGGAGGAGACGTTGAAGGTGGTGCGGGTGACTAGCAGCGCGATGAAGACTCCCGAGGTCGACAGCAACGCCGAAGCCAGGATCGCGACGGGTGCGGCGAAGGTGCGGAACTCGAACAAGAGCACAATGAAAACCAGAACAATTGCGAGCGCGAATACAAAAGCAAAATCGCGGAACGACTTCTGCTGCTCCTGGTAGGTTCCGCCGTACTCGACGCGGATAGCGGGCGGCAAATGCAGCGAATTCACGGCTTGTTGTACTCCGGATATCGCGCTGCCCAAGTGCGTGCTGCCTTCGGTGCGTCCGGTGACGCTGACTACGCGCAAAAGATTTTCGCGATGGATCTCATTTTGCGGCGGCAACTCGGTAATTTTTGCCAGCGAGCCCAGCGTTGCGGTATGGCCGCTCGCGCTAGTGAGTAAGGTGTCGCTGATGCTCTCAAGTGATGCACGGCTGTTCGCCGGAAAGCGCACACGCACGGTGTAAACGCGGTCATTGGAAATGACAGGCGCAGTTGCGGGCTCGCCTTCGACAATGGCCGCGGCGTCGGTCGCAACCTCTTCCGCGGTAAATCCGGCGCGCGCCGCGACCGCCGGATCAATCTGAAAGCTCACGGCCGGCCCAGAAATGGTGTTCTCGAGACCATTGAGCACATCGGTGACGCCTTCGACGCCTTTGTGCGTTTTGTCGTCATAGTTGATGGCGTCAGCAACCTTAGGCGCCCAGGTCTCAAGAAGCGACGGATTCTCAGAGAAAAGCTTCACCACGACGGGTTCGGGTTCGCCGGTAAGGTCGCCGATCATGTCCTGCAGGACTTGGATGAACTCGGTCTTGACAGCGGGTTCCTGAGCATCGACCTGCACGCGAATCCCGTCCATGACTTCGTCGATGGCGCCGGTCCGGCACGAGCCCGACGAGAAGAATCGCCCGAAGAAGCTGCATTGAGGTTTCAACTTGACCAGAATGTCCCCGCGGTTCGCCTCGGTTACAGCTGCGAGGCCGAGTTCCGCTCCCGTACGCCGGGAAGTGCTTTCCACCTCAGGCACGGCCTTTATGATCCGCTCGATGTGCAAGATCATGCGATTCGTCTCTGTGAGCGACGCGCCAGCAGGAGTCCAATAGTCGAGCGTGAATCCGCCTTCGTCCATTTGAGGAAGGAGGTCGCTGTCGCTGAAGTGATAGCAAATGAAAGAAGCCGCGATGAGTAGCGCGCTCAATCCGGCCAGCCACCAGGGCTTGGCCAGGGCCCGGCGTAGCCAGTGCTGGTGAAAATCAATGATCCTGTGAAAGACACGTCCTGTCGAAGCTTCTTCGGCTGCAAGCAGTTTTTCAAAGCTTTCTTCTTGTGTTTCTTCAGGTTCCTGCGCTGATTGCTTGCGCCGGATGAAATAGCCGCTGAGAGTGGGCGTCCAGGTCAGAGCCAGCGCCAGCGACGTGAACAGAGCTACGCCCATGGTCAGGGCGAGGGCGCGGAAAAAGGTTCCCGTCACGCCGGTGATGGCAACGAGCGGCAGAAACACGACAATCGGGGTTATGGTCGAACCGATCAGTGGCGGCGTGATTTCGCGCAATGCGCTGCGGATGGCCTGCAGGCGGCCTTGACCGGCGTCACGATGCAGCACAATGTTTTCGACTACGACGATGGCGTCGTCGATTACCAGACCAACCGCTGCGGCGAGCCCGCCGAGAGTCATCAGGTTGAAAGTTTCGCCGAGCAGCTTGAGCGCAACGAAAGTGATCAGGATGGTGACGGGAATCACGAGTCCGGCAACCACTGACGTTCCCCAATCACGCAAAAAGACTACAAGGATGATTGAAGCCAGCACCAGCCCGAGCAGAATCGCGTCACGCACGCTCTTGATGGAATCGCTAACCAGTATGGATTGATCGTAGAAAGGCGAAATCACGATCCCGGCGGGCAGGGTTTTGCGGATTTCATCGAGAGCGGCGTGGACTTCGTTGGCCACCTCCATGGTGTTGCTCTCGGGTTGGCGATTTATATTGAGCAGCACCGCAGGTTTTCCGTTCGCGGTGATGATGGTGTAAACCGGCTTCACCCCAGGGCCAACCGTGGCGACGTCGTGAATGCGTACCGGTATTCCGGCCGGAGTGTTCTTGATTACGATGTCGCCGAGCTGTTCCGGCGTCTGCACCTGTCCGCTGATGAGGCCAAGGACGAGCTGATGATTTTGCTCAAACAGGCCGGGCGAGTCGATAACATTGGTGCGCTTGATCGCATCCAGAATGTCAGTCACGGTCACGCTCGCGGAGAGCAGCTTCGCGGAGTCCGGCTGAACGAGAAACTCGGGCTGCTGTCCGCCTTGCAGCACAACACTGGCCACTCCGTTCAGCCGATTGAGGCGAGGCTTAAGCTGGTAGGTCGCAAGCTCCCATAGCTGGGTTTGCGGGACCGCGTCTGAGGTCAGGCTATAACCCATAATCGGGAAACTGGCGAAGGTCATGCGATTCGCGACGATGGTCGCGGTGGGAGGCAGTTCCGGCTGCACCCGTGAAATGGCGGCATTGACATACTGCAGGGTCTGGAACATGTCCACGTTCCAGTCGAAAAAGAGATTGATCTCGGCCGAGCCACGACTGGTGGTAGAGCGAACGTCCTCGAGTCCGGGAACACTGTTGACCGCTTCTTCGATCGGACGCGTCACCGTAACCATCATCTGATCGATGGGCATCACGCCGTTGTCGGCGGCGATCAGGATGCGCGGGAAGTTGGTGGTGGGAAATACCGAGACGGGAACATTGAAGGCGAGATACGCCCCCAGGGCCGCCACGGTGAGAATCAGGAAGATCAGCGGCTTGGCTCGGTCCGCAAACCAGTAGGAAGATTCAGGTCGGTTCACCAGTTTCTCCTACTCCTTCTCATTCTTGTCGGCAGCCGCAGCCGCGGCAGCGTCAGTGATTTTGCTGTTGTCGGGGAGTCCGTAGACACCGGTGCCGACGACGCGATCTCCGGCGGAAACGCCTTCAACGATTTGCACGCGATTGCCCTCACGTATGCCGATTTTCACAGGCTTCTGATGTGCCCGGCCATCACTGCCGGCGACCATCACCGATGTGGTTCCATCCGGTGCTGTCAGCAGCGCTGCCGCCGGAATGGCGAGCGCATCAGGCACCGATCGGGCGATCATTACCACCTGCACACTGGAACCTGGCTTCAATTGGCCCTTGGGATTTTTGACCAGCACCCATATCTCAACCGTGGTGCTGCTCGGATCGAGCGCCGGACTGACCAGCGAAACCTTACCGGCAAACGGAGAGTCAATTCCGGGTGCGATCAAGCTCGCGTTGTCGCCTAGCTTTAACAGCGTGGCGCTCTGCTGCGGAATGTGGGCGCGGGCGGTGACCTGCGAAGTATCCATGACCGTGAGAAGTGGCGTTCCGGCGGCCGCCATTTCGCCGGGATATAGGGGCCGGTCTGTGACCACGCCATTGATGGGACTTCGGATTTCCGAATAACTGAACTGCGCCGCCGCGCCGTTGTACTTGCCCTGCGCAGACTCAAGCTGTCCCCGCGCCGACTTGAGAGTCTGCTGCCTGCCGACGGCTTGCAGATTTTGCAGATGCCTTTCTGCAATCTCGTACTGATTGCGCGCATTGGTCAGGTCCACTCCCGCCTGATCGAGTTCCTTTCGGGGCATTGCGCCCTGAGCAAAAAGATCCTTCCGGCTGTCGTAAACCTTCTGCGCTGCGTCGAGTTGCTGCCTGGCTGCCTGCTCATCCAACTGCGCCTTCTGCATTTCCTGCGGAAGATCAGCGGCTGTGGTCTGGGCATACGCCGCCTGGGCCTGATCGTAGGATCCCTTATTCTCTTGCGCGGCGGCAGCCAGATCGCGGTTCTCAAGAACTGCCAGCAACTGACCGGCGTGGACGCGGCTTCCGCGATTCACCAGAAACTTCTGCACGGGCGCTGTGATCTTCGGCACCAGGGCTGATTGGGCAATCGGAAAAATCACGGCGTCGGCAGAAATGGTTTGTTGCAGCGTCGCCTTTTCTACGGTGACGATCTGCACGGGGACGGAAGGCTCAGCTTCTTTATCTCCTCCCGAGCATGCCGATGAGGAAATAAATGCCGCCAGGATGAGAAGCGCCGCCGCAATTCGAACGCTAAGCTTGAGCAGCGGCCCACAGTTTTCTACGTCTGTGCTCGGTGTTATCTTGGGCGAAGCTTTGGTTCGCACTTAGAAAGTTCCTGTGAGCGTCTGAAGATTTGCTACGGCCACCCGATATCGTACTTGACCGTCGCCGAGCGCGTTCTGGGCGAGTGTCAGAGTATTCTGCGCGTCCACCACTTCAAGGACGGTGGCTTCACCAGCCTGATAACGCAGGGTGGTCAAACGCAAACTCTCGGCGGCGAGGTCGGCAGACTGGCGCAGGGATTCCAGTTCGGAGCGTCCGGTTTGCGCCTCGCTGTAAAGAGTCTTAAGATCGGCGACCATTTTTCGTTGAGCAAAGCTCAATTCTACCTGCGCCTGATCGCGCTGTAGGTGTGCGCTCTTCACCTTGCTGCGGCTTGCGCCCCAATTCCAGATGGGAAGATCGAGCGTGGCCCACGCAGCATAGCCGAGATTACGGACGGGACGACGCGGGAAAGTGCCGGGTTCAAATCCGTTCGCGGCGAAGTTGTTGGCGTCAATACCGTAGAAGTAATCCAGCCCGAGGGATGGCAGAAAGCTGTTCCAGGCCACGGCAACCTCCTGGTTCGCGGCCCTCATTGACGCCAGCGCCGCCGCGAGTTGCGGATTCTGTTTTCCAGCCTGAGCTTCCGCCTCCTGAAACGAGGGCAGGGGTTGGATGTTCTCAAGGTCGTCCACTGCGCTGAAGTTCTCATTAAAGTTCGGGAAAATTATGACCGCCAGTTCCATGCGGCTGCGGTCCATTTCAAGCTGCGCGTCCTGCAAGGCGCGCTGTTGTTGCTGGAGTTGGAGTTGTGCCTTAATCGTGTCGGAGTGGGCAACTTCGCCGCCCCGTTCGAGCTTTTGAGTGACGTCGAAAAAGTGTTCGGCTTCGGCCTGAGCGCGCTGGGCCGTCGAATATTTGCGCTGCGCCACGACGAACCCGTAGTAAGCCTGCGTGACCGTCACCACCAGGCCGCGGGTGGCGATTTCGGCATTGGCTTTGGCCAGCGATTCCTGGGCCCGCGCCAGACGATACGCTGCTGCATTTTGAAGGGAAAATTCCTGATGTACATTGCCTTGGTTTATATACTCGTGCACGCCGTTGGCGCCGACAAAACGCCCGGTGGTCGTGCCATTGCCTTCTGTATAAAGAAACTGCGCGTTGTATTTTACGTTGGGCAGCAAGGCGGCACGGCCTTGGATCGTGTTCTGACGGGCGACACCATAATTAGTGAGTGCGGCGCGATACTGGGGTTCGTTAGAGCGCGCCCGGCCGAGAGCGTCTTGCAGTGTGATGGTCAAAGGCGCGGTCGAATTTGCGGCCTCGACCTGATTTGCCTGCTGCGCAAACCCGAACACGCCGGAAAGCAAGACCACCGCTCCCGCCAAATGTTTTAAAAGCGCTGACGCGCGCCGTTGCCCAATATTCATTGTGATCTCCTGCTCGCTGACGAATTTCATTGTGGCACAACCATTCCCGTAAGGGGCTTGTCGGCAAAGCTACGTCTCTGTTCAACCAATGGATGCGGCCTGAAGTGCCCACGTTCTCAAGGCTTTGGCCTTTTGTGCGGGCTGGCGAAGGTTTGGCGAAAGACGTGCTTTAAGTGAAATGCCGCGCAGGTTATAGAGCACATGCGGCGGAGGAATGAATCAATGATCGATCTTGAGCAAATCAAAATCACGCGCCGCGATCAAGACGTTCTGAAGTTGCTGGTTGCGGGCTGCAGCAACAAAGAAATCGCCGCCGAACTGAGCATCAGCCCGCGCACGGTAAAGCAGCATCTGCGGACGCTGTTTCTGCGGGCCGGAATCAAGCAAGGACGCAAACGGGTCATCCTGGCCACCGCCATGTTTGAAAAGGAGCAGATGAAATCATGTCTCCCAGTGAACAGTTGAACCGCACCGAAGTTCGAGTGGCAACCAGGGTATGGCAAGGGCATACCAATCCCGAGATAGCCGTCGCCTTTGGCACCTCAGAGCAGGTGATCAAGAACCACCTGCGAAGCATTTTCGACAAATTAGGGGTGTGGAGCCGGTTGGAGCTCGCCCTGTATGTGGCGGCGCATGGGGGTGCCGACTGGGACGGGCCGGTGCGCGAAGAACAGGTGCCGGAAGCGGGCAGTGAAATAGGCATTTCGCGGCACAGCCACTGATGAGGCGCGTGGCAGAGGGGCGGATCGGGTTGGATGACCCGAGGTCACGGTGGGCCCGCAGTGACAAACCGGCTGCAGAAGTGAAAAAGGTTTGCAAGGATTTGCAAAGGCGGGCGTAAACCGCTGTCTAAGCCCTTAGGAAGCAAGTAGTTAAATTCGACACGACGGAACCATAATTGCTCCACCTGTTGGTCTGAGCGGAAATTCGCGTTTCCTGCTCGGAGATCGGCGTCCAGCAAGCGTTTGGCGAGGTTTCCCGGGGCAAACTGAATGACCTACAAAGAGACTTTTTGGATGGCTTGTGACTCAACCGAGCAATTGCGTGCGGAATATGGCCCGTTTCATACCCGGGCGGAGGCCGAGCGCGAGGCCGACAAGCTCGGCTTCGCATACCTGCTGCGCTACGAGCACCTGATCGGCGAGAACGAAGACATTAAGGAAGTGCGATGCATCTTTATTGAGCTGGAGCCGGAGAATTCCATGCCCCGACTTATACTGCGCCTCCACACCCGCTGCGCTACTTGCGGCGAGTCGGCCATTCACGACCATGCCTGGCAAGCCGAAGTCTGGGCCGACATCCATGAATTCGAGCACTCCCGCCATCGCGTACGCCTGTTCGAGCAGACCCTCGCCGAAGGGCTGAAAGAAATCGCGGGCTGGCGGGACGCCTGCGCGTAAAATCAGTGGCTAGTGGCTAGTTGTTAGTGGCTAGCTGTCAGTGGGCAGTCGCAGTGAGATCGGCTGCCTTCACCATCGAACACTGACAACTAGCAACTGGCAACTAGCCACCAACAACTAACTGCCGCTCCCAATCCCCAGCTGGTAGCATCTTTTCAGCATGGCCCTTCGCCGCATCGCCACCAAACTGACCGACGCCACACGCAAGCTCGCGCGAAAGACCAAGAGTAAGAGTAGAGGTCCCGCCCGGCCGCGCCGCGAGTTGGTGATTATCACCGGCATGAGCGGATCCGGGAAGGCTTCGGTGCTGAAGGCGTTCGAAGACCTGGGCTACTACTGCGTGGACAACCTGCCGGTGGGGCTGATACCGCGTTTTGCCGAGTTGGTGGGACCATCGGCTGAGATCGAACGCACCGCGCTAGTGGTGGATGTCCGCGAGGGGCGGCAACTGGAGGAGCTGCCGGCAATTATCAAGTCGGTGAAGCGGCTGATCCCGACCCGGATGGTCTTCCTGGAAGCGGCGGACTCCGTCCTGCTCCGGCGTTACAGCGAGACCCGGCGACCGCATCCGTTAGGCCGGCATTCTCCGGTGAAAGCGTCGCTTACCGCAGAACGAAGGCGGCTGCGCCACATTCGCTCCATTGCCGACCTGGTCATTGATACTTCAAAATTCAATGTTCACGAATTGCGCGCGCATATCAACGAGCTGTTTCAAAAGAAAGAAAAGGGGAGAAACATTCTGGTATCGTGCGTGAGCTTCGGCTTTCGCCATGGCGTGCCTGACGATGCCGACCTGGTCTTCGACGTGCGCTTCCTGCCCAATCCGCATTTTGTCCCGGAGTTTCGCCCGCTCACCGGACGCCACCCGAAAGTAGCGAAGTATATCCGCTCATTTCCCCAGACCACGGAGTTCATCCAGCGCATCTCCGACCTGTTGGTCTATCTGCTGCCGCACTACATTCACGAAGGCAAGAGCTACTTGACCATCTCGTTCGGCTGCACCGGCGGACAGCACCGCTCAGTGATGATCGCAGAAGACGTGGCCAAGCGGCTGAAGAAGTCAGGATATCGGGTGAAGGTCGCGCATCGGGATAGCCCGAAGTGAGCGCGCCGTGACTGCTTACACGTTTCCATTCCGCAGCCGCCCCGAGATGGCAGCAATCTTCTGGATTGCGTTTGCAGTTTGGATTGTTCCCGAATTCGTTGCTTCCAAAGTGAGACGGGCGGCGGGTTCGGACAAGCATCATGATAAAGGGTCGCTGAACGTGATTGCCGGTTTGTGGTGTGTCGGCATAGCGTTGGATTTTATCGCTACGAGGTTTGTTCGAAGTGCTTCGATTCCTGGCAAGGTGGCCTTCTTCATCGGAGTTTCATTGATGCTTTCAGGAATCGCCTTCCGCTGGTATTCAGCTTCAGTGTTGGGAAAGTACTTCACCTTTGATGTGACAGTCCAAAATAATCAGCACTTGGTGGAAGCCGGGCCCTACCGGTACGTGCGGCATCCGTCATACACAGGGGCGTTATTGACGTTAATCGGCTTCGGACTGGCGCTCGAGAACTGGCTTGCCGTATTCGCCGGCACGTTCTGCCTCGGTGTAGCTTACGTCTATCGCATTCGAGTTGAGGAAGCTGCGCTTACGACAGCGCTGGGTGAAGCCTATCGCAGATATGCACGGCGAACCTGGCGGCTGCTTCCATTTGTGTTTTAAGGTTTGATCTTCGAGTTGATGGGGTGATTGCGAGTTCATGTTTACCAGACGCGAGTTTATCGCTGCTTCGGTTGCGCTTACTGCGAGCCCAAGTCTTCTTTCGCAATCTGATCTACTCGTTGTTAATGACGTTCATTCACAGCTGAACTCGACCCATGTGCTGGAGATACTCCACCCGCAGTCAATTGCCGCTGTTCGGGCGATCATCCATCGGGCAAGGAAGCAGGGGAAATGCATCTCGGTCGCAGGCGGACGGCATGCAATGGGAGGGCAGCAATTCGGCTCCGATACCCTGCTGATTGACGTCCGCAAATTGAATCGCGTAGTCAGCTTCGACCGTGAGCAAGGAATTATAGAGGCGGAGGCCGGGATTGAGTGGCCGGAACTTATCAACTCATATCTGAGTAAACAGGCTGCAAATGGCGAGGGTTGGGGCATCGCTCAGAAGCAGACGGGAGCCGATCGCCTCACGATTTCGGGCACTATGGCTGCGAACGCCCACGGTCGCGGGCTGAAGCTCAAACCTTTCATCCAGGATGTAGAGTCATTCGCCCTGGTTGACGCAACGGGAACTCCTCAGACTTGCAGCCGCACGGAGAACTCCGAATTATTCCGCCTGGTGATCGGTGGCTATGGCCTATTCGGAGTCGTGACCTCGGTCCGCTTGCGACTTGTGCCGAGGAAGAAGCTGGAGCGAGTTGTCGAACTGCGGACCACCGACGGCCTCATGACTGCTTTCGAAAAGCGAATCGCCGATGGATTCCTGTATGGCGACTTCCAGTTCGCGGTCGAACGCGATTCCGACGATTTCCTGCGACGAGGCGTTTTCTCCTGCTATCGGCCAGTGCCGATTGACTCGGCGGTTAAGCCTGAGCAGAAGGAACTTTCGGACGAAAATTGGCGGCGGTTGCTCTATCTGGCGCATACCGATCCCCATAAAGCTTTCGAGATCTACTCCGGCTACTACCTTTCGACGAATGGCCAGATCTATTGGTCGGACACGCACCAGTTGAGCATCTACCCCGATAATTACCATCGGGAAATCGATCAGCGACTTCATGCGCCTTATCCTGCAAGCGAGGTCATCACGGAAATAGACGTTCCCAGAGAAACCCTGAAGGATTTCCTGGACGAAGTCCGAGAAGATTTTGAAAAAACAAAGTCGATTTGATCTATGGAACCGTTCGCCTCACAGAAAGAGATGACGAAAGCTTTCTGGCATGGGCGAAGCAGCCTTACGCTTGCACGATTTTTAACCTGCATACTGTCCACAGCCCTGAGGGACTCGATCGCTCAGCCCAGGCATTTCGCCGACTCATTGATATGGCGATCCGGCGACAGGGCACCTACTACCTGACCTACCATCGGGATGCTTCGCAGAAGCAAGTTGAAACTTGTTATCCCCAGTTCGCGGATTTTCTTCGCCTCAAGAAGAAGCATGACCCGGAAGAACGGTTTCAGAGTGATTGGTACAGGCACTACGCGAAGATGTTCGCGGACGTGTAGCCACGAGTTGCAAGTCGGGGCAACACGGTCGGGGTACTGGGTGAAGGTTGAGCGGAGGAATACCGCGAAGTGAGGAGTGGAAGGTTATGCAGTGGGCCTATGGCATCCTAACTTCGTCCGAGAAGGTGCGCGCGCTTCGTAAGGTCTCTCTCCCACCCTCCTTCGGAGAGCGGCTTCGAGATGACAATCGTTTAGAGTTTTGGCGAATCAGACGGCGCGCGGTCATGGGCAGGTGAAAGAGCGGGTCTTCTTAGCCGCGTCGGGCAGCCTCCGGAGGAGCCTCAGGCGCTAAAGGGCGACTAACATTCGCGTCTTACGCGGCCATTAATGGCCGATCTTCCACGACCCTCACTATTGCGCGTACTGCTTGAAGAAGCTGTCCGGCTTCCATTCGGGGCGATGATTGTCGTTGGCGATATCGATTACCAACGCGCGGATCATCTCTTCATAGCTGGCTTCAGTGTCGAGATTCACCGGCTGATTCACGTCATCGGAAGGCGCGTGATAACGCGTGTGGCGCCATTCTCGCAGAGTCGCCGTCTCCGGAGAGTCCTTAACAGCGCCCACGTCAATCATCAGTGATGGAATTCCGTGGACGATGAAGTTGTACTGGTCGCTGCGGATGAAGATATTACGCTGTGGCTCAGGGTCGGGCTGCACGGGAACGCCGATCGATTGCGCGGCTTCCTTTACCCGGTCTCCTAAATCGGATTCGGCGAGGCCGTAAACCGTAAACACTTTCAGCGGAATGATCGGCAGGTACATATCAACGTTGATGTCCGCCACCATGGACTTTGTCGGCACCGTAGGATGGGCGGCGAAGTACTTCGATCCCAGCAAGCCCTTTTCTTCGCCGGTGACTAGAACGAAGAGTACGGACCGGCGCAGGTTGGCAGGATCTTTGCGCAGACTCGCTGCCATGTCGAGCAGCAGGGCGCTGCCCGAGCCGTTGTCCATGGCGCCGTTGTAGATGCGGTCGCCGTTCACGGGCGCGCCGACGCCGAGATGATCGAGGTGCGCGGAGAGAACTACGTACTCGCCTTTTAGCGCGGGATCATTCCCAGGCAACGTCCCCATCAGGTTTGCCGACTCAACCTTGTTGACCTCTACCTTAGTCTTGGCTTCGAGCGAAACCGCGAGTGGGAAATGCGGCAGCGGCTGGTGTTGCTTTGCCAGGGCGGCGATTTCAGAGAAAGTATGTCCTGATCCCTCGAAAAACTTCTCGGCTTTTGCCGGATTTATGTACGCGCCGAGTTGGTCGCCTTCAGTCTCTGCGAATTCGGGATAATCAAGGTCCATGGATGGCTCAGCACGATTCAGCGCAATTCGCGCCCAGGGAATTTCGACCAGGGCGGGATTCATGATGGTAATCATCCCGATGGCGCCGACGCTTTTGAGCGTCTTCCAGCGCTCCGCCAGAGTCTGGTAGTGCGAGGCGACGGCACCCGGAACCCCCGCGGGCGATCCCGAGATGATTACCGCGAGTTTGCCTTTAACATCGAGGCCGGCGAAGTCGTCGTAGTTGGCCTCAGGAATCTTCAAACCGTAGCCGACGAAAACCAGCCCGGCCTGTACGTGAGGCGCAGGCATGATGCGCGCGCTGATGATGGCGTCGTCCCCGAGAACGAGCGGTTCGCGTTTGCCGCCGTTGATCAAGGCCAGGGTGGATTCGCTTTCGACAATTTTGCGGGAAACAAATTTTACTGGCTGATAAAAGCCGTTGAGGCCGGCGGGTTCAACTCCCGCGGCCTTCAGTTGCTGAATTGCATACTGCTGCGCGGCATGTTCGCCTAGGCTGCCGGTATCGCGACCTTCTAATTTGTCGTCGGCGAGGACTTTGACGCGGTCCCACCAGGTCTGCCCGTTGAAGTGATGAGCTGAAGATGATTGCGGTTGTTGCGCGAAAACTAAGCTTGGGAAAATGAATGTAAAGAAGAGTAAAAGAGATTTGCTTCTCAATGATTCCTCCTGACCGGCGCATTAGGATAGCAGCACAGGGCTGAATGTCACCACCCCAGTTCCGCATCGGAACCGCTTCAGAACGAAGATGTGAACCATGATCGGAGGGCATGAAATCATGGACTCTCAAGTAGAATAAGGGCTTGCAACGGATGCCAATCAGACCCCGCGGTTCCCGCGTGCAATGCCGATCGCATGGCGCCCACGAACTTAATTCTTGGTCCAGGAGTCGGGCATGCGCCAACTGACGCGCCTGCTGCGTTACCTGGTGCCATATTGGTGGCAATTTATTCCGTCGGTGTTGTTGCTGGCGGCGGTTGGTTTCCTGGATGCATTCCGCGTGTTGTTGATTGGGCCGGTGCTCGACCGCGTGCTGAATCCTTCGTCGGGCTCAGACAATATCCTGCTGCTCACCGTTCCCTATACCCATCACACCATTTATCTGCAAAGATTTGTGCCGTCGCATTTCCACAATGCCTGGACGGTAGTTGCGTTCGCATTCGTGGCATCAACCATTCTCAAAGGCCTGTTCGATTACGCCGGCACTTATCTGGTGAATTACGCGGGATACGGGCTGATCACGGATATGCGTAACTCGTTGTACGAGTCAATTCTGCGGCGCTCCTCCGCGTTCTTTCAAAAGCATTCGACCGGAACGCTGCTTTCGACGATTGTCAACGACATCGAGCGCGTGCAGTACGCGATGTCGAGCGTGCTGGCGGAATTTCTGCAGCAGTTTTTCACGTTTCTATTCACTGCTGCCGTGGTAGTGGTTATAGGCAAGCAGTTGGCATGGCTGCTTCTCCTGTTCGTCCCTTTCATTATTTTTTCGGCTTCCAGAATCGGGCGCCGGGTGCGGCACACCACCAGGCGCGGACAGGACCATCTGGCCGACATCCAGAACATCCTTCACGAGACCATTACCGGCAACAGAATAGTCAAAGCATTCAGCATGGAGGCTTGGGAGTTCGCCCGCTTCCGCAAAGCCGCGCAGCGACTGTTTCGCGCCAATCTTCGCTCGGTAGCGGCTGCTGCGATCAGTTCGCCACTCATGGACATTTTCGGGGCGATCGCGATTGCCTTACTCCTGTTGTTAGGCCGAAGGCAGATCGTGCATGGCTGGATGACGCCGGGCATCTTTGTCGCCTTCATCATCGCGGTGTTTAAGCTTTACGATCCCGTGCGCAAGTTTGCGCTCTTCTACAACAGCTTTCAGCAGGCGATGGGCGCATCGTCGGAAATTTTCAAATTCATGGAAATTCGCGACGAGGTGCAGGAAAAACCCGGCGCGACCACGCTTCCTCCGTTTTCGAGAAAAATCGCATTTGAGGATGTAACTTTCTGTTACGAGGCGGAAGGCCTGCAAAGGCAGGTTCTCAACCACATCCAGCTGGAAGTCAAAGCCGGCGAGATTCTGGCGCTGGTCGGCTCGAGCGGTGCCGGCAAGAGCACGCTGGTTTCGCTGGTGCCGCGCTTTTTCGACGTGACTACCGGTCGCATTGTCATTGACGGCCACGACATCCGCGACGTTACTCTGAATTCATTGCGCTCGCAGATCGGTGTCGTCACCCAGGAGACCGTGCTTTTTAATGACACCCTGCGCAACAACATTGCGTACGGTCAGCCCGCCGTTTCGCAGGCAAGCGTGGAGACCGCAGCCCGCGCCGCGCTTGCCCACGATTTCATCATGGAGCTTCCTGCCGGTTACGAGACTGTTATCGGCGAAAAAGGCGTGCGGCTCTCGGGCGGCGAACGTCAGCGCATTGCCATTGCCCGCGCCCTGCTGAAAAACGCGCCTATTCTTATTCTTGATGAGGCGACCTCGGCGCTCGACAGCGAGTCCGAATCGCTGGTGCAATCGGCGCTGCAGAATCTGATGTCCGGCCGCACCGTGGTCGTGATTGCGCATCGCCTGTCCACTGTCCGGCGGGCGGACCGCATCGTGGTCATCGAAAATGGAAGCATCGCCGATATCGGCACGCACGAAGAACTCATGCAAAAACTCGGAACCTACCGCCGCCTGTATGATCTTCAATTCATCGATGTCGAGCAGCCGCGGCCAGTGGCTCTGCCGCAGGAAGCCGGAAAATTCTGATGACCATCCGCTCCATGACGGGGTTCGCGCAAGTGAAAGGCCTGGCAGGCGATCTGGCGTTCAGTCTGTCGATTAAGTCTGTAAACCATCGTTTTCTGGATTTGCACTTCCGGCTACCCTCATATTCCGACGCGCTGGAAATGCGGTTGCGTCGGGTGCTGAAGGAGAAGCTGGCGCGCGGCCATGTGGATGTGAATCTTTCATTCGACCAGGGCGCTGGCGCAATGGCGCTGAACCGTCCGTTAGTCTCGGCCTATGTGCAGGCCTTTCGCGCGGCCGCGGCCGAGGTTGGAATTGCCGCCGAGCCTGATCTTAATTCTGTGTTGCGGCTACCGGGTGCGCTCGATGGGGCCGCCGGGCCGGCTGACGAGGAACTCGCCCCCGCGGTTCTTCCCAAATTGGACGAAGCTCTGGAACGATTGAACCACATGCGCGAGGAGGAAGGCCGTGCGTTAGAGCGGGAGCTGCGCGAACGGATGGCTCACATAGTTTCGGCCTGCGGCGAAGTTAAAAAGCATCGCGACGCGGTACTAAAAGGATACACAGAGCGGCTGAACACGAGACTTCAGGAATGGCTGGGGGCATCGGTGGCGCCGGAGCGAATCGCTCAGGAAGCTGCATTACTGGCTGATCGCAGCGACATACATGAGGAGCTCGTGCGTTTGGAGAATCACGTGCAGCATTTTTTGGGGCTGCTTGACTCCGAGGGCGAAGTCGGGAAAAAGTTAGACTTCCTGCTGCAGGAACTTAATCGTGAAGCCAACACTCTGTTGTCGAAAACCTCGGGCTTGGCTGGAGATGCAGTGCGAATTACGGAAGCGGGCCTCGCGATGAAGGCCGATATCGAAAAAGCGCGCGAGCAAGTGCAGAACATCGAATAATGACTAACGTCTTCATCATCTCGGCGCCGTCGGGTTCGGGGAAATCCACGCTGGTGGGCCGAATCCGCGAAACTGTTCTGAACCTCGAGTTTTCGATTTCTTACACTACGCGCAAGGCGAGGGGCGCAGAACAAAACGGCCGCGAGTATTACTTCATTTCCCGCGAAGAGTTCGAAGCGATGATTCGCAATGACGAATTCCTGGAGTATGCCCGGGTTTTTGAGACCGACTACTACGGGACTGCGAAGCGCTTTTGGCGAAAAGCCGAAGAAGAAGGAAGCGACCTGTTGCTCGATATTGATGTGCAGGGCGCGGAGCAGATCAAACGCAAGCTTCCGGATGCGGTCAGCATTTTTATCATGCCGCCGAATCGCAGCGAACTCGAACGGCGCCTGCGCGAACGCAGCCAGGATTCCGCGGAGGTCATTCAGCGGAGGCTGGAAACGGCCCGCCGCGAGATTGAGAATTACGAAAAATACGACTATATTTTGGTGAACGACCGGCTGTCTGATTCGGTGCAAGCTCTGGAAGCCATCCTGCTCTCGGAGCGGCAGAAGCGAAGCGGGCAGCGGGACTCACAGTTGTCGGCCCGGGCGGAGATTTGCCGCCTCGACCAAAGTCGGGAAAGGCTGCAACCTATTCTGCAGTCATTCCAGGAAACCGCCGCCGGTGGCGGGAAGTAAGCAGGGGAGAAATTCAATGAAGTTGATCAACGGTTTCGACAGCAACTATCGGTACATTCTGGTGGCGGCACGGCGCGCGCGCCAGTTACAGGGTGGAGCGCCGCCTGTAATCGACACACTTTCGCGGAAGCCCTGCCGCATTGCGCAGGACGAAATCAAAGCCGGCAAAGTGAAATGGATTATCCCCGAGACACCTGCCTCGCCAGTTGAAGTCGCGAGTGAAATGCTCGACAAGGCGATTGGGGAAAACTAGTAACGCAGCTGTTAGCTTTTAGCTGTTAGCCCTTAGCTTTTTGCCGCATCTCGCACATGCCTTGTGCCGCTTTATGGCATTGGTTGCTGTGGCGCTAAAAGCTAACTGCTAAAGGCTAAGAGCTGGTCTCATGAAAATCGCACTCGGAGTTTGTGGTGGGATAGCCGCATACAAGGCGGCTGAAATCACCCGCCTGTTGCAGGACCGGGGTATCCGGGTGCAGGTCGTTATGACCAACTCCGCCCAGGAGTTTGTCCGCCCTCTTACCTTCGCCGCCCTCTCCGGAGAGAAAGTTATTACCGCCATGTTCGCGTCTGAAGCGGGCGCGGAAGCGAATATCGATTCCGCGATCGAGCATATCGCAGTGGCGCAGTCCATCGACGCGCTTTTGGTCGTTCCCGCAACTGCAGATGTTCTGGCGAGGTTTGCGCAGGGAAGCGCCAACGATTTCCTGACCACTCTTTATCTCGCAACCACCGCGCCGGTAGTGGTTGCGCCCGCAATGAACGTAAATATGTGGGAACACCCCGCGACCCAGCAGAATCTTGAAATATTGCGCAAGCGCGGCGTGACCATTGTCGAGCCGGACAGCGGATATCTGGCTTGCGGCATGACCGGCCCGGGACGGCTGGCGGAAAATGAAGCTGTGGTTGCCGCAGTGATGCAAGCCCTGGGATGTTCGCAAGATCTTGCGGGCGAGACTGTATTGATCACCGCCGGGCCGACTCGCGAAAAGATCGATCCTGTCCGATATCTGACCAATCGCTCGAGTGGGCGCATGGGATACGCTCTCGCCGAAGCCGCTTTGCGCCGGGGCGCAAGAGTTCTGTTAGTCAGCGGGCCGACGGCGTTGAAGCCGCCATCATCAGCGGAAGTGACGCAAGTCGAATCCGCCGGTCAAATGCTCGAAGCAGTTCTCCGCCTGTTGCCGGAGTCTTCCATTGTTATTAAAACTGCGGCGGTCTCTGATTACGCGGCCAGCCGCCCGCCAAGTCAAAAGATCAAACGCTCGGGGCCGTTGACTCTCGAACTCGAACCGACGAAAGATATTTTGGCGGAGATCGCGCGGCGAAAAACTTCGCAGCTGATAATCGGATTTGCGGCCGAGACTGAGAATGGACTGGAAAACGCGCGCCGCAAGCTGGCATCAAAATCGCTCGATGCTATCGTGCTCAACGACGTTTCGCGTGAAGGCGTGGGCTTTGATTCCGATCGCAACGCGGTTACGATCCTGACTCCCTCAGAAAGCATCGACGTCGCGGAAACCACCAAGTGGGAAGTCGCGCAACGAGTGCTGGACGCTGTGGTGCAACTGAAGAAGAGGCTCTTAGCTGTTAGCTCTTAGCTATTAGCTCCTAGCCATTAGCTTTTAGCAACCAACTTCTCACATGTGTCATTCCGACCGAAGCGGAATCAACTGCTGGCGGTTGATTCCCAAGTGGAGGAACCTGCTTTTTCTCCATCATTTCCTCAGACCTGGTGCATTTACAATCTCGTCATGCCTTCCCCACTTGACCCGCAACTGCGCCGCGCAATTGCAGACCGCTTGCGTTATTACAAGGACCTTGGGATTTACGATTTGTACCGGAGGCCAGTGCAGGCTGCCCAACCGTCTCAGACGCCCCCGCTGCGTGGCGATGAGGAAGATCAGCGGGCAGGCGCAACGCGCCTTGAAGAGTTCTCTTTATCCATGCCTAAATCGAAAGCAACCATAAGTGATCCCGCGTCAGAGCTGCGCCTCATCCGCGAAGATATCGGAGACTGTACCCGCTGCCGGCTGCATAAGCAGGGGCGCAAGCAGATCGTTTTCGGCGTCGGCAATCCGAAAGCCGAATTAATGTTCATCGGCGAAGCTCCGGGCGCTGACGAAGACGAGAAGGGCGAGCCCTTCGTGGGACGTGCGGGCCAACTCCTGACCAACATGATTAAGGCCATGGGGCTGAGCCGCGAAGAGGTTTACATCGCCAATATCATCAAGTGCCGTCCGCCTGGGAATCGCACGCCGGAACGCGACGAATGCGAAACCTGTTCGCCATTTCTTTTTCGCCAGATTGAAGTCATTAAGCCGAAAGTTATCGTCGCGTTAGGCGCGGTAGCTGCGAAAACCTTGCTGGCCGTGAATTCTTCCATGGGCGAGCTGCGCGGACGCTGGTACGATTTCCGCAATACCAAGCTCGCAGTCACCTATCATCCGGCATTCTTGTTGCGCGATCCTCGCCAGAAGAAAGAAACCTGGAAAGACCTGCAAATGGTGATGAAGGAACTGGGGCTGGAAGTGCCGAAGCCGGTGTAGAAGTGAGAGCCTTATTTTGCTCGCATCAATACGACTCCAACATCGCCCAGCGCGGGGTCAAGAATGCGGCCTTTATCGGAATAGTTGGCTTCCATCAGGCTCAGTAAACGTCTTCGTCTAGTGTCATCGGACTGCCAGACGAAAACGGCATCAGGGGCAGCCTCAGTCAGATCGCTTACAAGCGCGGGAAGTTCTTTCTCGGATGGCACGGTTTCATCTGTGGCGATGAGCCTCTTGCCCGCAAAATAGGTCGCGTTATATCCAGCTTCCCATCCGACCCCATGCTCTGGCAACGGCCCGGAACCAATGCTCACGACACTTCCAACGGGTTTATCCATTTGTGTCAGGATGGCTGCCGCTCGATAACACATCGTTTGAAAATCCCGCGTCTGAACACGAAAGGGAGAGGAGCCATAGACCGCGGAGATGATGACTCCGCTGCCGACAAGTCCCAAACACAGTGGGCGAAGGAACCGGCTCTTGAGCGACGAATCTGGAACCAGGAATCTTGCTCCGACTGCGATAACCAGCGGCAAGAGTGGTAAGAGATAACGCGAGTCGAACACCAACATCGAATAGGCGAACACTAGAGCGAGGACGCTCACAACAATGATGACCGCAATAGTTGCTTCAACCTTTTCAAGTTTCTGCCTGGGGCGGACCAGCCGGGCGAATAAGATTGAAAATCCCAACAGCAGTCCTGGATTAGCTAGAATTACGAGCTCTTTCACCATCGGTAGCAAATTTTTGCGCTCGGCCTTCAATATCGCAGGTGCCACTTGGCGTAATTTCAACGGGTACGACCAAGCCCAAGAACCTGGAGGCATCGGGTCGCCTACCATGTAGGCATCCGTGCCCTGACTTATGTCTCTCAAAACGGTGTATCGCGAGGGTTGCGGCTCCCGATAAGCCTTGAGAGTCCACTGGAGAAGATTAGTCTTGAATTGCGTGCCGGTTGTGAACACACCGTACTTGGCGTGCAGAATCGAGCCCCAAAACGCTGCCGCTAGGAGTGGAAACAACATCACCAACGAAAATCGCTGCGCTCTACGCTTGTATGAGCCAGATGAAAACAGAACGGCTGTCATACTTATCACCATAAGCCAGGGCAGAGCGAAAGCTTTGGCGAGAAAGGCAACAGCGTGAACCACGCCAAGTAGTAGCCAATAGCGATCGTGTCTTAGACACTCTAATAAAACGAGAAAGTAAACGAGCACGATGGCTGTAAGGAATAAGTCTGGAGTGATCATGGCAACTGCGTCGAAAGCAACTCCGCGACTGAGGCTAAAAAGCAGCGCGGCCGTTCCGGCGACGACTTTTGACTTCCACAGTCGTGACGCAAGGACGTATGTCAGTCCAACACAGACCAGATATGTTGTGACTGAAACCAGCTTCCCGGCGCGAAAAACATCGAGCGGAATCAGGGCAATGATCCATGAGATCAGCGGACTTCTGAATCCATTTACCGACGTCAAAAATAGCCCGCGTCTCAGCTTTAGTGCGACTCCCACGTAATCGATGCCGTCGATGTCGATCTGGTGAATGCATTTGGACCAGAACCACCAAAGTTGAAAATACAACTGCCGAAGGTCGCCGCAACCAGCAGTGCCCCTAGTAGGCTTCTCTTGCCTCGGTTTCGCGGGAGGACTGCGAATTTTGGAATTGGGTTGCTCGTTGGAGCGACGCTGAGACTTGCGGCCATTAGTGTGGTTCAAATATGAGATGGCCTGAGTCTGTGGTCAAAAGGATTCGTGGCTGTGTGCATTAACCAATGATGTTCGGTACGCAAGGAGGAGAAAGACGCGGAATTCGGTGGACGGTAATTCGAAAGTTCCGAACTTCAACTGAAAGCGCAGGGACCGCGCTGGTCGTAAAGGCATCGCCTCACGTCGGATGTTTTACCAAGTTCTAAGGACCATCGTGCGGGGGCCTCGTTGATTTCATGGTGCGGGGCGAGTGCAATATCAAACCGACGAACGAATCAATCCGATAATGTCGCCCGAACTGAGCGGGCTAATCTAACCTTCCAATTCCGCTCAGTGCGGATTCGCGTTCTCAGGTTTTTCCAGAGGCACTTCAAAATACATCAGGTCGTTGCCGGAGGAATCGCGCACGCCGGTCAAATAGAAGTGGGCGCCGCGCAGGGGATTCTTGATATCGGAGACGTCGAAAAATAAAAACCCGGCTTGGGAACTGAGTGGTTCGACGGCTTTGGCCTTGAACTGGGCGGTGTCGATCTCGGTGAATTGCTTGTTGTTCACCCCTCCCTTAACTCGCTTCGTGGGGAAGGGCAAGGGCAGGCGAGCGCCGGAGCTGGTCGGATGGGACACTCTGCGATACACGTCATCCTCGGTCGAGGGCGTGAGCTTGTCGCCGTCGCCGGTCACCAGTTCGGCCTTCATCCGCGAGAGCTCGACCGGCTGGTCGCTGTCGTTGGTTACGATAAGCAGAACCGGCAGCAGGTCAAGGTCGTGGTAGTGCACCACAAAGATATTCGCTTTGTCGGCCGTGTCGTATGGGTCCAGCGCAACCGTGACTTTTTCCTTTGAATGATAGTCGTGCGCGGGATAGCTGGCCGCCGGCTGCACCTTGGGCATGGAGAATTCTTTGGCGGCCAGACAGAGCAGCGGCAGCGCTACCAGGCCGGACAGCAGCAGAACGCGCAGGCTGGATTGAGAAGGGTTGCTCATAGCGACTTGGATTATAGGATGCAAGCCACTCTGATTTTCGGTGCCTCACGCATTTAGAATGACGCTTCCCCATGTATCTGCTCTACAGCGCGCTGCTGGCGGTCGCACTCGTGCTCGGCAGCCCTTATTGGATTTACGAGATGCTGCGGCATGGTAAGTATCGCAAAGGCCTGACGGAGCGGCTGGGAATCGTGCCTTCGCGTCTGGGAAATCGTGTTCGGGCCAGCATTTGGGTGCATGCTGTTTCAGTGGGCGAAGTGCTGGCGGTGAGCGAACTGGTGCGCAGATTAAGGGCGGAATTTCCGCATGACCGGGTCCTGATTTCGACCACAACCGATACCGGCCAGGCGCTGGCACGCAAGTTGTTCGGGGCAGAAAGCGTTTTTTACTTTCCGCTGGATTTTGGATTTGCGGTTCGACGATGGATGTCGGCGCTGCGTCCGGAGCTGATCGTGATCGCTGAGACTGAGTTCTGGCCAAATTTTCTGCGGAGCGCGAGAGAGAACGGGGCGCGGGTGGCCATCGTCAATGCGCGGATCTCAGACCGCTCGTTGCCGGGCTACAGGCGCTGGAAGGGAATTCTGCGGCGCGTGCTGGCGGGGGTTGACGTCTTTCTCGCGCAGACGCCTGAAGATTTGCGGCGGTTGGTTGAGATCGGGGCACCTGAGGGGCGTGTGTTCGTGGGCGGAAACTTGAAGTACGACGTTGCGACTCCAACGGAGCCGACGATCGTGGGCCGGCTTAGAACGTTGTTCGCGGAATCGGACACTGGGCCTGCGCTGGTCTGCGGCAGCACCGTGGAAGGCGAAGAGGCTGTGCTGATTGAGGCCTTCAAGAATGTGCGGGCGCGCTATTCGGAAGCGGTGATGGTGCTGGCGCCGCGGCATCCGCCAAGGTTCGATGAGGTAGCCGAGTTACTCGGGGGATTGGGCGTGCCGTTCCATCGGCGCTCCGAGTGGAATGGCGAGTCGTTGAAGGGAAGTGTGCTGCTGGTCGATTCGATCGGCGAGTTATCCAGTCTTTATATGTTGGCGGATGTTGCTTTCGTAGGTGGAAGCCTGGTTCCGCGCGGCGGTCACAACATCATTGAACCGGCGCAGCACGCGGTGGCGATTGTTGTAGGTTCGCACACGGAAAATTTTCGCGACATCGTGAGCCTGTTTCAGGCGCGCGATGCGGTGCGCGTAGTGGAATCAGCGGGGCTCACGGCAGAGTTCGTGCGGCTGCTTGCCAATGATGCCGAGAGGATGGCTCTCGGTCAACGTGCAGCGGAGACTTTACTGTCGCAGCAAGGCGCAACCGAGTTCACGCTGTTAAAGTTGAAAGGGTTGCTGGCGGAGCGCCCGCGTGAGGCGATGCCGGCGTGAACCCTCTCAGCGCGATCTACGGAGCTGTGGTTGGAACGCGCAACGGTCTCTATGGCCGCGGTTTGCTTAAGTCGCGAAAGCTTTCACGGCCGGTGGTGAGCGTCGGCAGCATTTCTGCCGGCGGCGCCGGTAAAACGCCGTTCGTAATTTTGCTGGGGGAGTTGCTGAAACGGCGCGGCATCGCTTTCGACGTGCTTTCGCGAGGATATGGCAGGAAGTCACGCGGAGTTTTGGTAGTCGATCGCGATGGGCCGGCAGCGCAGTTCGGCGACGAACCGCTGCTGATCGCCAGGCGGCTCGGATGTCCAGTGATCGTTGGGGAGAGCAGGTATCAGGCGGGCGTGCTCGCTGAGCAAAAATTTGAAACTCAGATCCACATTCTTGATGACGGATTTCAACACCGCTCTCTGGCGCGCGATTTTGACATCGCTCTGCTCACGCCGCAAGACTGTGATGACCAATTGCTTCCCGGCGGAAGGCTGCGCGAGCCGCTGCCATCGTTGCAGAGGGCGGATGCAGTGGTGTGGTCTGGTTCGGATGAGGCGCCAGTTTCGGGGAAGAGCCTGTGGCGCATTCGGCGGAGTGTCAGTTTGTCCGGTACGCCGTCAAATCCCGTGGTGTTCTGCGGCATCGCAAGGCCGCAAGCGTTTCTGGATCAACTGAAGATGGCTGGAATGGCGCCGGCTGCGTTCAAGGCATACCGCGATCATCATTCGTATTCTGCGAGTGACGTTCAGGAGTTGCTCGCACTAAGTGGCCGTCACCAGGCGAATGGCTTTGTGACCACCGAAAAAGACGCCATCAATCTGGGCGGTCTAATGACTCAACTTGGAACGGTGACTGTTGCAAAAGCTGTCGTGGATATCATCGATCCCGCTGACGCTCTGGATACCATGCTGCGTGTGATTGCGGAACGCAGGCCATCGAGCATGAGAGAATCCCTGACAGGCAAGACGTAAGCATGCGCACATCTCCTGAAGTCGCACATTTGCGAAAGATTATTGACGCGTTTCCGCGTGTGACGGTCGCGGTGCTCGGCGATATGGTCGCGGATGAATTCGTCTTCGGCGAGATTTCCCGCGTGTCGCGAGAAGCTCCGGTGCTCATTCTGCGGCATCGTGAGAGGACGGTGTTGCCTGGGGGAGGCGCCAACGCGGTCAACAATCTTGCTGACCTCGGAGTGAACGTACTGCCCGTCGGCGTTGTCGGAAATGACGAGCCCGGACGCCTGATGCTGCGGGCCTTCCGGCACAAGCATGTTCCGGTCACCGGAATTCTGAAAGACAAAGATCGGGCGACTGTCACCAAGACCCGGATTCTTGCCGGGATGCCGCACACCTGGCGGCAGCAGGTGGTGCGTGTGGATCGCGAACCGGAGAGCGAACTCGGCGAGCATATGGAACGCGAACTGGCGCTCGCGACGCGAGAATATCTACGTGCCGCAGACGCACTTCTGGTTTCAGATTACGGCTATGGCGCGGCGTCGCCGCAGATTGTGAACGCTGCTCGCAAAGGTCGTGGCGATTCTGTTCCGGTGGTGCTCGATTCACGGCATCGCATGCTTCAGTTTTCCGGCGTCACTTCCGCGACGCCGAATGAATCCGAAGTAGAGGAGGCGCTGGGCATCACAATCGGGCACGATTGGGATGCGTTGTGCTCAGCCGGGACAGAAATTACATCGCGCATGAAATTGAAATCGCTTCTGATTACCCGCGGACGCGATGGCATGGTTGCGTTTGGGGGGAAGCACAAGCCGGTGGACATTCCGATTTTCGGCAGTGACGAAGTCACCGACGTCACGGGCGCGGGCGACACTGTGATCGCAACCTACACGGCTGCTCTCGCAACCGGAGCCGACGCGGAAGATGCGGCGCAACTGGCGAACTACGCGGGCGGAATTGTAGTGATGAAGCGTGGCACGGCGACGGTTTCCCGAGAAGAGTTGCTGCGCGCGATTGACCAAGCGCCGCTGGCAACGAGATCCCATTGAGCGATTCCTCCAAAATAGTGAGCCGCGAAGAACTGAAGCGGCGCGTCGAAAACTGGCGGGCTCGGAGCGACAAGATCACGCTGGCGAATGGGTGTTTCGATCTTCTGCATGTAGGGCACGTTCGTTATTTGCGTGCTGCAAAGGAGCTTGGCGGCAAGCTGATCGTTGCGATCAATTCAGACGAATCGGTGCGCAAGTTGAAGGGCGAACGACGGCCCATGATGCCGGCGAATGAGCGGGCGGAGATTCTTGCGGCTTTGGCTGACGTAGATGCAGTCGTAATTTTTCCTGAGGATGATGTCCGGGCACTGGTACGCGAGATTCGTCCGGAGGTTCAGGCCAAAGGCACCGACTATACCGCAGAGAACGTGCCGGAACGCGATACGGTGATCGAGTGCGGCGGGCGCGTCGAAATTGTGGGCGATCCCAAGGACCACTCAGCGACTGAAATCATTCGTCACATGGAGCGCGACCGCCGGTGAGCGCTGGAATGCGCGGTGATCCTCCCCATTCATTGTTGATTGTGCGTCTCGGTGCGATGGGGGACGTCATTCACACCATGGCCGCGGTTGCGGCCTTGCGCGCCGCGTTTCCTGATACGAAAATAGGCTGGGCGATTGAAGAACGCTGGGCGGAACTGCTGCGTGTAAAGGGAGCGGCAGGGTCCGCTGCGAGAAGTACTGCGCAGCCGCTTGTCCATCTTGTTCACGTAGTTAATACGAAGCGATGGCGCAGGGCACCGGCCTCTGCGGAAACACTCAAACAGATCAAGAGTACGTTTGCGGACATTCGCGCGCAGAAGTACGAACTCGCGGGCGATTTTCAGGGCGCAATAAAGTCGGCGCTGGTGGCCCGTTTTGCGGGCGCAGGCGAGATCGCCGGAATGGCCGCGCCACGAGAAGCTCCAGCAAAAATTTTATACAAGCGCCGCATCGTAACGACGGGAACTCATGTTGTCGAACTATATCATTCGCTGGCAGAAGCGATTGCGGGGCAGACTCTGCATGTTACCGCGCCGGAATTTCCGCGTGACGAATGGGCGGAAGCGTTGATCGAGAAGAAGTTCGGATCATCCCAGGTAGTCATCCTGAACCCGGGCGCAGGATGGGCTGCGAAGCAATGGCCCGCCGAACGATATGGCGAAGTGGCGAAAGCGCTGTCACGTGATGGACTGACGCCGGTGATCAATTTCGGACCAGGCGAGGATGCACTCGCGCGCGCCGCAGAAGCGGCGAGTGACGGAACTGCGACGGCAATGTCGTGTTCACTTTCCGAACTGATTGCGCTTACCCGGCGTGCGCGGCTCTTTATCGGCGGAGACACCGGTCCGCTTCATTTGGCGGCCGCGATTAAAGCCCCGGTGGTGGCGCTTTTCGGGCCGACCGATCCGGCGCGGAATGGACCTTATGGAACCAAGAATATGGTCTTGCGGAATTCTGCCAGCAAGACATCGCTTTCACACGCGAGCGGCGCCGATCCCGGACTGCTGCAAATCACGGCTGACGATGTTGTCCGCGCGGCGCGGCAATTGCTCGGGGTAAGGAATGTCTAGCTGGCAAAAGATCGCACGCCGCATTCGCGTACCGTTGGGCTTTGCTTTTGCCGGCATCTACCTATGGCTGGCACGTCCCACGCCGCGATCGCTGATTTGGGGAACCGGTCTGATCATAGTTGGCATCCTCACCCGCGCGGTCGCATCCGGCCACGTAAACAAAAATGAGGAACTCGCGACGAGTGGTCCCTACGCGTACACCCGTAATCCTCTTTATTTGGGATCGCTGGTGTTGGCATCTGGCTTCGTAGTAGCTTCGCGGAGTTGGGTTATCGCGGCGATCGCTGCCGTTCTCTTATTGGTCATCTACCTGCCGGTAATCCGTGGCGAAGAAAAGTTTCTGAGGTCACGCTTTCCGGAGTTCGAAGAATATTCGCAGCACGTCCCGCGATTATTTCCGCGCCTTTCGCCGTACGGGAGCAGCCCTGGTTCATTCAGCCGGCATCTTTACTGGAAGCACCGCGAATACAACGCCGCGATCGGCGCCGCATTCATGATCGCTGCCTTGATTGCAAAGGTCGTATTGCATCGCCGATGACTTCGATTGTGCAATCCTTGCGCCCGCTGTCGGGGGCGCTTCTGTCGATTGTGCTTGGCGCTCCATTGCTGGCTGCGAGCGGCGGTCCCGCCGCAAATGCAGGATCCGCCCCGGTGTCTCACGTTATTCCGCCAGCGGACGGTTACGCCTTTTCCAACACCGAGTATGTCTATTCGGTGCAGTGGGGGTTGTTTCGCGCCGGAACCTCGACTGTGAGGCTTAATCGCTCTGGCGCCGGCGTGCGCGTGACCGCGACCGCCGATTCCGCCGGCGTGCCCGACAAATTCTTCAAGGTGCACGATCTATTCAACGCTGACGTAAATCCGCGGACGTTTTGTACTGCGAAAATTACGAAGCACAATGAAGAGGGTCCGCGCCGCCGCGACATCACCATTGTGCTCGACTATGCTCACGCTAAAAGCAAAGCTGACTTTAAGGATTTGAAAACATCGGAAACCAAGCATACTGAAGCCGACATTCCCAGTTGCGTCACGGACGTGATCAGCGGATTTTTCTATGTTGCGTCGTTGCCGCTGGCACCCGGATACTCCGAAACATTCCCCGTCAACGACAACGGGAGAATGACGGATGCCAGGTTTGAGGTGGAAGGGCGCGAGCACATAAAAGTCTCGGCTGGCGAGTTTGAGACGCTACGCGTGAAGGTGGAGCCAATCGCTGGTGCCATGAAAGGCAAAGGAACGCTGTGGGTCTGGTTTACGAATGACGCGCGCCATGCCCCGGTGCAGATGAAATCCAAGCTGGGCTTCGCGACATTTACGTTTCAACTGCAAAAGATGAATTTCGCCGGCCCATGACGCGCTACTGCACCGACGCGCGCGCCATCTTCTCCGATTCCTCCCGCGCTTGTTTCAATTCTGACCGCTCGGAGTTTGATCCCGTGCAGTTCTTCACCACCTGGGCGTAGTAGTCTTTGGCTTTTTCGATCTTCCCGGCGGCTGATGCAGCTTGCGCTGCGCCATAGAGCGAGTCGAAACGCCCGGGATCGTTCTTCAGCGAGGCTTCATATTCCGTCAGCGATTCTGCCGGACGTTTGGCTTCGAGCAGCATGTCGCCGATCATTTCGTGCGCGGGAATTCCCTCGCTGGATTCGGCTTCACCTTCCTCTCCATCGGCGATTGTGTGCAACATGCGAATGGCGTCGTCGTCGTGTCCTTCGGCATGCGCGAGCCAGGCTTTTGCCTCGGTCAATTCTTCAGAGACGCCTTTGTATTCTCCCTGGTCTTTCTTTTTATTGGCCTCGAGTTTTTTCTGGATTTCTTCGAGTTGCGCAACTTCCGTGCGGGCCTGTTCTACATTTCCGCTCCTTGCTGCGCCTATGGCCCGCGCGGTGTAGGTGACTGAATGATCCAGGTCAGAAGCGCCTTGCACAAGTGGTAGTTGCGCAGCTTCGCTCCAATGGTGCAGTTCGAGCGCGTATGACGCCGGAAATGCCGACATGGCAAATTTCGTGGGGTCAAATCCCATGCCGTACATGTCCTTCATTGGCGGCATGGCGCGCACATCGTCGATGATCTTCTGGGCATCGGCTTCGCGCCCGGTCTGCAGATAGGCATAGATCAGGAAGTCCATGGCGTGGAACTGATGGCCCTCGCCGCCCATGTGCATGGCGGCTTCTTTCTGGGTGGCGGCGATGGAGGCGAGGTTGGAATCGATGTCATCCTGCCAAAGGCCGAGCCGGGCAAAAATGTGCGCCGGCATATGCAAGGCGTGCGGCGCGGCGGGAGCCAGTTGCGCATATTTCCGAGCCGCAGGCAATCCCTGCTGCGCCATGCCGGGCTTGTCGTAGGTGTGGATCAGGTAATGGGCGACGCCCGGATGATTGGGTTCTTCGGCGAACAATTTCTCAAGCACAGCCGCAGCCTGCTTGCGATTGCTATTGCTTTTGTCGTGATCGGGTTCAGCGGCCAACAGGCTCAGGGCGTAGAATGCCGCCGCTTCGTGATCATCAGGATTGCGCTCAGAAACTTTAGCCATTTCTTTCGAATACGCCGTTACCCGCTTCTGATACGCCTTCTTGGGATGCGCATAGAAAGCGCTCAGCGCCACAATGTAATCGTGTTCGCGCGGCGTAGCAGGAAGTGCGCGTCCGGCCTTTAATTCGGCGCCGCCGCGTTCGAGCACAGGGAGATCCGGCCGGTTCCACAGTTGGTGCCAGAGGCTCATGGCCACTCCCCAGTGAGCGATGGCGCACTGCGGATCGTCTTTCTCGATCTGCTGGAACTGCTTCTCTGCTTCTTCGTACCAGAACGAGTGCAGCATCGCCACGCCGCGCTCAACCGGTTTCTGCACGCTGGCGGAGCAGGAAGACGGGAAATGCACCGTCCCGACCTGGACCTCGTTCATGTCTTCGTGATGATGGCCTTCATCATCAGCAGCAGCGGGTAGCGCAATCGCAAGGGATAACACAAGAGTCAGAAGAAGGATTTTCATGGGTGTACCGCCGGAATGAGAGTCTAGACCGCGGCATGGGGTGCGGTCAAAACCGTACTGGTGAAGTCCAACACAGGATGTGGGTGATGGCGTTTTTGCTCACACCTAGGCGTGCTTTTCTTTGGTCTTGGCAGGTGCGCTGGGGTGGCGCTCGTTTGCGGCCTAAAACAGGTTCGTGAATTTTTTCAGGGGTCGAGATGCGCGCCCATCGTATGTGTCGTTCATCGCCGGAACCCAAACTCGCAGATCGGCGATGGACTGTTCAAGTCTTAGCTGGGCCAGCTCACTGGCCTCGGCGAAAACCTTTTCGTCTTCTCTGCTTAGCCTCTCGATTTTCTTGCGCGATGAAAAGTAGGGGAGTTTCATGTTGTGTGTCCCGCCGGAAATGATGCCATATGGCAGCAGGAAGGGGTTACAAAAAGGCATCGTGCGAAAACGAAAGTAACCCAAGTAACTAGTACCTGACGAGAAGGATAGGCCGCCTTTCGAAGAACCCCTACATCCCGTATTTCTCGTAGAATTTGCTCGACAGCAACTCAGTCGGATCGTACTTGCGTTTTGCGACAAAAAAATCGTCAACTTCGGGATATGACCTGCGCAATTGCTGCTTCGAATAGAACAGTTGATACGGAAGGTAGTAGGTGCCTCCTACTCGTTGGGTGGCATCGATCAAATCAGATGTTGTTTTCCTCAACGTTTCATTGTCTCGGTTATCGAATCCTACATTGAAATAGAGAACGAAGGCGAACATGTCTTCCTTCGCGTATGGCAGCGCTGTTACATCATCTTTGTGGACAGTGCGGATCGTCACATTCAAGAGGTTCGCCTTGTTTTTCTTCACTACGGTGCGCAAGCTATTCACGAATTCGGGCATGCGGTTGTAGGCAACGAAATATTCTTGCAGTATGTCGGTGTCAGGCAGACGATTCTGGAGATAGGCCATATCGTCGTACATTTCTTCATTACGCGAGACCAGGCAAACGTCTTTTTGACTCATCGCCTGATTGCGGGTAACACAAGTATGAAGGCGTGGTTCAACATATTTCTCCAGCGTCCATCGGACCCAGCGGCCGAGGGCACCGCGCTTTGAAAAATTAATGATGAGACGATCCAGTGTTTCGAGGCGTCCGGGCTCTAGAGGCGGGAGAGAACCTGTGAATTGAATTTTGTCGTAAACGTGCACCGCGGTCTCACGCAGGTATGAGCCAGGGGAAATTGACAAACGCCCGAAGGCCAGTCCAATTTTGTCGTTACCTTCGATATTGGCACGGTAGTACGCCGGGAAATCCTTATAGTCCATGTAAACGGCACGGCGGGCGTACATCTCGTTATCAACAACTGCGAGGTCGACATCCAGGATGACGCCGAACAAGCCATACCCACCTAGCACGTGTCGAAACAGATCAGAGTTTTCGGTCGGGCTGGCGTTTGCGACGGTACCGTCACTGAGCATGATGCGCATGTGGCGAACGGTCGGCGCGATCGGTCCAGGTTCCGGATCGATGCCATGCCCATTGACGCTGAGCGATCCGCCAATGCTGAAGATGTTTATGGACTGCATGGACTTAACCGACAAGCCCTGCCTATCGAGCAATTGTTGCAATTGCCACCAGCGAACTCCCGACTGAACATTGACTAGCTTGTGCTCCTTGTCGACGCTTATGCGATTGAAGTTGCGAAAATCCAGCACCAGCCCGCCGTGGGTGAACGTCTGACCGCCCATACTGTGCTGCTGTCCGGCACAGCTTATCTTCAATTTGTTCTCGCGGGCGAATTGCAGGGCATTGCGGACGTCGTCTTCGTTGGAGATGCTGACGATGCCATAGACTGCTGTTTTGTTGAGGTGGCTGGCGTCATTCGTGAATCCGCCAGACTGCTTAAAGGCAATAGGCGATGGTTTCGGTTCTGCGATTAATACCGCTTCCTTTTCCTGATTTTGGCTGATGGGAAAAATGAAGTCACTATCTTTATCGCGGTCTGGAGCCGCGGCGTATTGAAAAATCTTTCTGGCGGCCGCGGTTATAAACATAACGGTTGCTAGAACGATCGAGAGGACTAAGGAGCGGTTCCGGCGCATACAAGAGTGTGAGTAGGAATACTACCAAGACCAAGAGCAAGAAAATTTATGAAATGGAGGCGAGCTTTGATCGTACGTTACTGCAGATGGAATCTTTCGCGCATCAGGCGTTGCAGGCGGGGTTTATAGATAATGTCGTAAGCGAGTTCTTTGTCGGGAAACATGGCGAGGGCGGCACGTTTGGTTCCGGCCACCAGTTCCGAAGCTTCTTCGACCGTGAGGCTAGGGTCCTGGCTGATGACCGACATCACCATGTTGATCATCACCTGGAGACGGCGGATTTTTTGCGACTCCTGAAGTCCTTCGTTGGCTTGGGCATTCTCCAAGGTACCCTCGTTTCCGGCGTACTCTTTAAGATTAGATGTGCCGCCTGCGACCTGCGTTGCGGCCCATTCTCTTCAAGCTGCGCCTCGACGGCAATTACCCATTGGTGCACGCCTTTGGTGACGGCATCGAACATCTTCATGAGGTACTTCGGCTGGCGAACGGTAACGTACTCCGTGGACTTCCCAAACGCCCCGGCAGGGTTAGAATCAAATGTCGTTCAGGAGACTTTGCCCATGGCCGAAAATGCGACACCTCAGCCCAACGAAAACTTAGTACGAGTGTTTGAAACCGAACAGGAAGCCGAGGCGATGGTTGTGCGCGGATTGCTTGAGTCGGCCGGCATCGATGCCGAATTCGGCGAGTCGGAGAACGCAGAGGTGTTGCCGGTGGGAGCGGTCGGGGTACTGGTCCGCGAAGAGGACGCGGAAAAAGCACGGCGTGTGCTCGAAGAATATCGCCGTTCTCCCCAACAAGAGGATGCTGAAGAGGCGGAGTTCGATGAAGCGGCCATGGAATCTCCTAGTGAAGATCCGGCGGCTGAGAAATGACAGTGTTGCCATCGAGATAGAAAGTCGTGGCACCGTTAATGTCCGTACGATAAGTGACGGTCGCAGCCTGCTCCAGGCGTTCCAGAACCTGAGCGCGTGGATGATGGTAGACATTGCGCGTTCCCACGGAAATGATGGCGAACCGCGGCCGCACGGCAGCGAGCAAATCAGCGTTGGTGCTGCTGGCGCTGCCATGATGTGCGACTTTCAATACGTCAGCTGAGGGCTGCTCGGTCGAGATGAGTTTTTCGGTTCCCTTTTCCGCGTCGGCTTCCAGCAGAGCTGAAGTTTTTCCATAGGTAATCTTCATCACCAGCGATTCGTCATTGCGGTGCGCCGTGCGCACGGGAAACTGCGGATCGGGAGCGAGCACCCGAATGATCGCACCGCTGTAAAGAAATGCGTCGCCACCTCTATGGTAGATCACCTTCACGCGGTAGCGTTCCGCGCTGGCGAGCAGATCTCGAATTTCGTCAGGCGGGATACCCTCCGGCAGCCAAAGTTCGTGCGGGCGAAAATTTGCAATGATCGCCGGCAGGCCGCCCATATGGTCCTGGTGGGCATGGGTGAGCGCGATGGCAGCGAGACGCGAGATTCCTCGGGACCACAGATAGGGTGAGACGACATCTTCGCCAATATCCATTTGTGAATGCATCCAGAATGGGAGGCCGCCGCCGTCGATGAGCAGGGTGCCGCCTTTGGGAAATGCGAGGAATATGGAATCGCCCTGGCCGACGTCGATGGCGGTCATTTCGAGCACACCGGGCCGGATCTTCGGGTGTTGCGTGACCTCCCAGACGCAGGTGGCGCTCGTGATCAGCAGGGCCATCGCGGCTGCCGAGTGCCACGCCCTCCGACGCATGATAAAAACTGCGAGCAGAATCGCGGATGCGGAAATCAAAATTGTGGCTCCGCTGGGCGTGGCGACCCGGATGTCGGCGATGCGCATCCCGCCGAGCCAATGCACGGTCTGCGTGATGGCTGAGAGCGCGAATCCGGCCAGCGCCGCGGGAATGTTTGCCAGCCAGAAGGAAATGTAACTGGTCGCAATAGCGAGCGCTGCCGCCCGCATCAGCAATTGCAAGAGCGGGACAAGCAGCAGATTGGCTGGAATCGCAAGCGATGTTGCACGATGGAAGTAGTAGGCCATGGGTAGCGCGAGGCCAAGCTGCATGGTGATGGAGATTGCGGTTAGGCCCGCGATTCCGAACAGGGCGCGGAACGAGATTATGACCACCAAACGAGAAACCCTGCGCGGAACGAGCCGGCTGATGCGGTCGATCAATAGCCTGAGATCAAGCCGGAACTGCGCGACTCGCGGCGGCAGAGAGCGGTCGTAAGCGAGCGCGTCCAGATTGCGGAGGCCGCGCGCGTAAGGCTCGATGGTTTGGTCGAATAAGGGAATGGCGATACCCGCGATCAGCAAGACGCAGAGTGCCGTCATCTGAAAGCTGGCTGTGAACAGCGCATTCGGATCGGCGAGGAGCAAGCACAGCGCGGCTATCGCCAAGGCATTCAGCATCGCCGGCTTGCGATAGAGCAAGCGGGTCGCGAGGTACACCGCGAACATCAATGCCGCGCGCCAGACGGGAGCACCCTCGCCGGTGAGTGCGGCATAACCGAAGATCAAGATCATGGCCCAGGCGCTGGCGAATGCATCGGGGAGGCCGAGCAGGCGCAAAATCCAAAGCACAGAACCGGCAAGAATTCCGACATGCAGCCCGGCAACTACCAGCATGTGGTAAGTCCCTGAGCGCTGGAAGTCGACGCGTTCAGTGGGCTCGACGAATGACCTTTCGCCGATTGCCATAGCTTCCATCAGTCCGGAGATCTGCTGCGGCCACAGGCGGTGAATTCGATCCACAATGCTGCGGCGAGCACGCGCGCGCCAAAGCCCGAAGCGGCTACCGGAAAAGCCGGGCAGGATTTCAATCCCTGAATATTTCGCGGATGCGGTCGCGCTTAGGCCCTGCTCCCGAAGATATTCCACATAGTCGAAGGCGCCGGGATTATGAAAATTGCGCGGCGAAGTCAGGATGGCCGAAAAACGAACGCGCTGGCCGTAATGAAGGAGTGGCATCTGGCGGATAGCGGAATTGTTCGGCGTGGAGAAGCTTTCTTCGTCCGGAACCGCTTCGGCTTTCGCATAAATGTTGAGGCGGACACCTATGGGGACGTCGTCCGTTCCTGCTTGTGATTCGATCCGTTCAGTCTGAAGGTCAACTTGTTGACGCAGAGATCCGGGCCCGTCCGATTGCAGATTGCCTTCAGAGGTGACGTGCGCAGTTACCAACGACTCTTCGTTGCCGCCAAACCATTGCTGATTGGTGGGAACATTTGCGCGACTTTGGATTGCGAGCGCTCCTGTAAAAACAAACGCCGCAAGGGCAAGTGCTGACGCAAGCTGGGGTCGTCGGCGCAGGAAAAACAGGCCCGCTGCGGCATACTGCAGCGCGGCAGCTAGCCACCAACTCGGTGGACGCCAAGCGAAGTGACCAAGCCCCATCCCGAGGGAGAACGCCAGCACCGCCCAGAACATTGGTTGACGACGCGACGCCGGGGCCGAAGGCCGCAGTGGACTCGCCTGTCCTGTGGGAACTGGTGAGTTCGCATGGCTAAATGAGCGTTGTGGAATTGCAACGGAAGCGCTTCCCAAATTTAAGTTGGCAGCCGGCGCTAACGGGCCAGGTGAAAAACGCTTTCGATGTGAAACGTCTGGGGAAACAGATCGAGCAGGTGTGCCCGCTCGATTCTGTACCCAGAACTCACCAGGGTACGCAGGTCTCGCGCCAGCGTGGACGGATCGCAAGAGACGTATGTCATGCGAGGAGCACCCAGCTTAACGAGACTGCGCACGACGTTTTCACCCAGCCCATCGCGTGGGGGATCGGCAACAATAAAGTCAGGACGCGGCCCAGAGGCCTTTGCCAGGAACTGCTCCGTTGTTGCCCGGACTGCCTTTACCTCCGGAGGAGCATTTTGACGCAGGTCCACGTGGGAAGTCTGTGACGCTTCGACGGCGATTACCTGTGGAAAACCTTGCGCCAGCAGGCTCGAGAAAAGGCCCACGCCGGCGTAGAGATCAAGAGCGAGGCCGCCGGATGTGCCTTCCGCGATGATTTTTACCAGGTTATCAACGAGGAAGCGGTTCACCTGGAAGAATGCGCCGGCGCTAACCCTGTAATTGTGCGGCCCCACCTGATACACGAGGAAATTTTCGCCAGCTTCCGCCAGCTTTTTCGGACCATCGATCTGGCCGGGTCTCGAGACCTCAAAGGCGACGACGCCTTTTATTTCGGCAAGAGACTGCCGCACCGATTCGGCAATCGTTTCTGCTTCAGTCCGGGAGGTACCGTGCGCGCAGTAGACCTCGAGAAGCAATTCGTTGTCGGCATCGTTAGCAAATAGCTCGATTTCACGTACCGAATCAGGAATCTCACCGGCACGGCCTTTTGACCACAGTGCAGCGATCGCTCGATTGATCAAAGGCGAACTGACGGGGCACTGCTCGATTGGCAACAGATCGTGCGATCGAAGTTTGTAGTAGCCCAGCGCAAAGTCCGGCATGTTTTGAATCTTCAACCGCGTCCGATTTCTGTAGTTCCATGGCGGCGAAGCGTGGACTCTCAGCTCACACCGTAGTTCGATTTTGGCGGTTCGCTTCAGCGTTTCCCGCAGGACCGCCGACTTGATTTCGAGCTGATGTTCGTAGGCGGTGTGCTGATAGTGGCATCCGCCGCAACGCTGGAAATAAGGGCAAGCAGCCTGCATGCGATAAGGAGAAGGTGCGATTACCGACTCCAATCGCGCTCTTGCGAAGCCCGGCTTCTGCTCGGTCAGTGAGACTTCCACCTTTTCACCTTCGAGAACAAAGGGGACAAACACGGATTTGCCGGGTCCGCGCTCGTCGGCGGCAAGGCGCGCCAGACCCTCGCCACCGTAAATCAGTTTTTCGATCGCCAAATGCATTGAGTCTGGATTGTAACTGCTGGCAGGGTATCGACAGCGAGACCCAGAAGTGATGGAAAATCAGCGATTTGCAATTTACTAATGCCCTGTGCCAACGCTCTCGACTGGGAGCCGCTTTATGATTACAATTCTTTCTGCGGCATCTTAAAGCTGCATGCAGGCTCTATCCGCCGGTTGCGGAGGGGCACTGGAGGACATCGTGAGTCTCACTCCGATTGGCGCTCCGCGCCACAAGATTACTGTTGCATCTCTCCGCGAAAAAAAGGTGGTTCACGAACCGATCACCTGCCTGACTGCGTACGACTATTCGAGCGCGCGCCTGGTAGATGAAGCTGGCATAGACATGGTTCTGGTGGGCGACTCGCTGGCCATGACCATGCTGGGCCACGAGAACACGCTGTCGCTCACCGTGGAAGAGATGCTGCATCACGTCAAGGCGGCGCGGCGCGGGACAACGAACGCATTGTTGATCGCCGACATGCCATACGGATCGTTTCATGTCAGCGCAGAAGATGCAGTTCGCAATGCCACCCGTTTCGTCAAAGAAGGTGGCGCGGAGATGGTGAAGGTGGAAGGCGGCGAAAAGCGCGCTGAGATCATTCGGCGCATTCTTGACGCTGAAGTTCCGGTCGCGGGCCACATCGGACTCACGCCGCAATCGGTAAACCGCATGGGTGGATTTAAAGTTCAGGGCAAATCGCTCTCGGACATCGAGCAGCTCATGCGCGACGCGATAGCGCTTGACCGCGCCGGCGTGGCTTGCATTTTCCTTGAGGGAATTCCGCGCGAAGTGGCCGCGATGATCACCGCCGAGGTCTCGGCTCCGACGATCGGAATAGGCGCCGGTCCGGAGTGCGACGGCCAGGTGCTGGTTTTCCACGATCTCTTAAACCTGACCTTCGGGCCGCCGGCAAAATTTGTACGCCGCTATGGAGATGCGGCCGCCGAGATCACGCACGCGGCGCAAGCGTTTCGCGCCGACGTGATTTCGCGGCAATATCCGGCGGACAACGAGTCCTACCATCTGTCGGCGGAAACGCGGCAGGCGCTCGAAACGTTGATGGAACGCAAGCGAACCATGCGAGGGAGAAGGCAGATTACGGCGGTGGAATAGGGGCTTTGGTTGAATCCGAGGGGAAACCAAAACCTTTTAACCACAGAGGACACAGAGGTTCACGGAGCAGGTTCTTGAAATAAAAACTCTGTGATTCTTTGTGCCCTCAGTGGTAAGGCTCTTGATTTTGATTGTTGGCGAACGACCAACGGTTTTATGCATCCGAGTTGAATCCGAGGGTAAAGATCAAAACCTTTTAACCACAGAGGACACAGAGGTTCACGGAGGAGGTTCTTGAAGGAAAAACTCTGTGATTCTTTGTGCCCTCTGTGGTAAGGCTTTTGATTTTGATTGTTGGCGAACGACCAACGGTTTTATGGCATCCGAATTGAATCCGAGGTCAAAGATCAAAACCTTTTTAACCACAGAGGACACAGAGGTTCACGGAGGAGGTTCTTGAAGGGAAAACTCTGTGATTCTTTGTGCCCTCTGTGGTAAGGCTTTTGATTTTGCTGTTGGCGGACGACCAACGGTTTTATGGCATCCGAATTGAATCCGAGGTCAAAGATCAAAACCTTTTAACCACAGAGGAAACAGAGGTTCACGGAGGAGGTTCTTGAAGGGGAAACTCTGTGATTCTTTGTGCCCTCAGTGGTAAGGCTCTTGACTCTGCTGTTGGCGGATGACCAAGGTTTTATGCATCCGAATTGAATCCGAGGTCAAAGATCAAAACCTTTTAACCACAGAGGACACAGAGGTTCACGGAGGAGGTTCTTGAAGGAAAAACTCTGTGATTCTTTGTGCCCTCGGTGGTAAGGCTTTTGATTTTGATTGTTGGCGAACGACCAACGGTTTTATGGCATCCGAGTTGAATCCGAAGGTAAAGATCAAAACCTTTTAACCACAGAGGACACAGAGGTTCACGGAGGAGGTTCTTGAAGGAAAAACTCTGTGATTCTTTGTGACCTCTATGGTAAGGCTTTTGATTCTGCTGTTGGCGAACGACCAACGGTTTTATGCATCCGAGTTGAATCCGAAGGTAAAGATCAAAACCTTTTAACCACAGAGGAAACAAAGGTTCACGGAGGAGGTTCTTGAAGGGAAACCTCTGTGATTCTTTGTGCCCTCGGTGGTAAGGCTTTTGATTTTTGATTGTTGGCGAACGACCAACGGTTTTATGCATCCGAATTGAATCCGAGGTCAAAGATCAAAACCTTTTTAACCACAGAGGACACAAAGGTTCACGGAGGAGGTTCTTGAAGGGGAAACTCTGTGATTCTTTGTGACATCTGTGGTAACGCTTTTGATTCTGCTGTTGGCGGACGACCAACAACAGGGGATCACTCACTCCGGCCTGTCGATTTGGGCGCGCTGCAGGCGGTCGGAGTAGTCCACGTAAACCGATTTCCACTCCGAGTAGAAATCGATGGCCCCAATGCCGCCTTCACGATGGCCGTTGCCGGTGGCCTTTACTCCGCCAAATGGAAGGTGCACTTCAGCTCCAATTGTCGGGGCATTGATGTAGGTGATGCCGGCGTAAAGATCGCGCACGGCGGAGAAAGCTTTGTTGACATCGCGCGTGTAGATGGCTGAAGACAAACCGTAGTCGATGTTGTTGGCGATCTGAATCGCATCCTCGAAGTTCTCGCACGGGATGACCGAAACCACGGGGCCGAAGATTTCTTCCTGCGCGATGCGCATTTTGGGATCGACATCGCTGAACACTGTAGGCTCAAGGAAGTAACCGTGCTGCAGATCGCCTTTATCGAGGCGATGGCCGCCGCACATGAGTTTCGCACCTTCACTTCGGCCAATCTCGATATACTCGATATCGGTTTTCAGTTGCCGCTCGTTGACGGCGGGCCCCATCTCCGTGGCTTCGTCGAGTCCGTTGCCCACGCGTAGCTTGCGGGCGCGTTCGACCAGGCGGTCCACGAAGTTGTGATATACGCCCTTTTCCACGAGGATGCGGCTGGTTGCGGTGCAGCGCTGGCCAGTGGTGCCAAACGCGCCCCAGAGCGCGCCTTCGAGCGCCAGGTCGATGTTGGCGTCGTTCAGAACAATCATCGGGTTCTTGCCGCCGAGCTCGAGCGAGCAATGCTTGAAACTCTTGGCGGCGACGGTTCCGATGGTCCGTCCGACGGCACTCGATCCGGTAAATGAAATCGCGCGGACCTCGGGGTGCTCCAGCAGCGGCGCACCAGCGTCGGGACCGAATCCCGAAACTATGTTGACCACACCCTTAGGCACGCCAGCATCGGTCAGGACGCGAACCAGGTTGTAAGTCGAAAGCGGGGTGTCCTGCGCGGGCTTGATGACGCAGGTATTGCCGCAGACTAGCGCGGGTAGAAGTTTCCAGGATGGTATTGCCATGGGGAAATTCCACGGCGTAATCATTCCGCATACGCCGACAGGGGTGCGAACGGCCATGGCAAACTTGTTGGGCAGCTCGGAAGGGGTCGTCGGCCCAAACAGGCGACGGCCTTCGCCGGCCATGTAATAGGCGGTGTCTACGGCCTCCTGCACGTCTCCGCGAGTTTCTTTCAAAACTTTGCCCATTTCGCGGGTCATGTCGCGGGCGTAGTCTTCCTTGCGCTCAGCCAGCATTTCGGCGGCAAGATAGATGATCTCAGCGCGTCGGGGCGCAGGTACAAGGCGCCATTTAACGAAGGCGCGTTTTGCGGCATCGACGGCGGCATCAACGTCAGGTTTGGCCGATTTGGGAAATATCCCTACCACATCGCGAGTGTCGGCAGGATTGCGATTTTCGAATGTCTCGCCGGTCGAAGCTTCAACCCATTCGCCGTCTATAAAATTGCGGTAAACGTTGGGGCGGGATGCATCGCCATCAATGACAAATCTGGTGAGGGTGTCGGTCGCCACTTACAGCCTCCTGGGAACCTTTCATGCTAACCCCCGCGCCAGAGGTGGAGCAAGCGAGGCGGACCGCAATCACTGGTATCGGCTCGGGTCAACGGATTGGGGACGGAAACCGATGTACCGATGGCCCTTCTAAGTCCTGTGACCTCAGTAACCTGACCTGGGTCGTTTCCCGTTACTACGAGCTGCTGGCCCTGCCATAATCTTGGCGTAAAGGGATTCATTCGCCCGCCAGAGGATTTAGTGTCCCGCAGATCCGGAATTCAGATCGCCTGGAAGACGGTCACCTATCGCAGCGTCATGCTGATGGTTGGGGCGGTGCTGACAGCTGCCGCGTTGGGCGCAAATATGGCCTTTCCTGAATTTACCCAAAGCACCATGAAGTCTGCGAGCAACGCCTTTACGAATCTGATGGAGCGGTTAGCTGGCACAGGCGACGCCAGCAAGCCCGGGAGCGTGGTCTCGCAACAAGCGCACATCACTGCTTTGGACGGAACTGTCCGCGTAAAAAAAGCCAGTAGCGATACCTGGGTGCGCGCGGACTACAGCGTTCCCCTCGAAAAAGGCGACGTGATACAGACTGGTTCCGAAGGCATGGCAAAGATTGTCTTCAATGATGGGACTAACTACACGGTCAAGCAGGATTCCCTGATCGTGATTGAAGAAAACTCGGCCAATGAGCGGCAGCAGACCAATGTTTCAGTGAACGTGAATACCGGCACCGTGGACTTGGCGACCGGAACATATCTGCAAGGTTCGAAATCGACAGTGATTATGGATGGAGCAACCGCCTCACTGGCGCCAGACAGCTCAGCCCGGGTGCGGAAAGACCCCAAGGCGGAACAGGATGAATTCCTTATCACCAAGGGTAACGGCACGGTCGAGCGCAACGGCCAAATCCTGCAACTGTCTGATTGGGAAAAGGCCAGATTCAAACCCAGCTCTGACCACCTGGAAAAAGTAAAGGAAATCGGGCCTCCTACCCCGATTTCACCCGCCAACATGATGCCGATTTTCGCCGGCGGTGGCGATTCCAAGCCGATTGAATTCTCCTGGACGCCGATGGTAAATGCGAAGGGTTACCGGCTGCAGGTTTCGCGGAATCCGTATTTTTCGTCGTTAGTGGTTGACCGGAACGTTACTTCATCCGCGGTCATGGTTTCGGGGTTGAATGAAGGGCCTTATTACTGGATGGTGCAGTCGTTTGACGGAACCGGAAAGCAATCTGTGGAGAGCGAGAAGAATCGGTTCACGATTATCGCCAAGGATGCGGACGCGGGCGCGATTCCGCTGGATCTCGATCCGCTGATTCAGCACGGTCATGTGATTGAGTTGACGGGAAAAACCGAGGCTGGAGCGCGGGTTATGGTAAATGGTCACGAGGTCCCGGTCATAGGGCAGGACGGGACATTCCATTACTTCATGCCTCCCATGCCGACGGGGGAGAGCGTAATTACCATTACCGCACAGAACTCCAAAGGCGGGGTCAACACTCAGCAAGAGAAGGTTGTAATCCAGTGATGCTTACTTTTTCTCAAACGACAGGTACGCGAACAATTACTTTTCGTATGGCCGGGTCTGCGATATCCAATACAATGAGAGTTACAGACCCGGAACAATCAACTGTGAAACTGCGCAATCCGAAACCGGTTGCCCCGGTTCGGCGCGCGACAGATTCAGCGAACCCATATCCAATAGAGAGAGACGCGGTCAGGTATGTCATCCAATAACGGGTTTCACAACGGTTCATCGCGCTCGCACAATTTGCGGTCGCTGTTCAGCATTTTTTCCAGCGACCTTGCCATTGACCTGGGGACTGCCAACACGCTGGTCTACGCGCGCGGCAAAGGCATTGTGGTCAACGAGCCGTCCATCGTCGCGCTGAACAAGAACACCAACGAAGTTGAGGCCGTCGGCAAAGAGGCGAAAGAGATGCTGGGCCGTACGCCTGGCAACATCGTCGCCATCAAGCCGATGAAAGACGGCGTCATCGCCGACTTTAAAGTGACCGAGAAGATGTTGAACTATTTCATCCAGAAGGCGCACAACCGGAAGATGATGGTGCATCCGCGCATCGTGATCGGCGTGCCTTCGGAGATCACGCAGGTGGAAAAGCGCGCCGTCATGGACTCGGCTTATCGCGCCAAGGCGAGCGAAGTTTATCTGGTGGAGCAGGCCATGGTCGCGGCCATCGGCGCAGGGCTGCCGATCACTGAGCCTTCGGGCAACATGGTTGTAGATATCGGCGGCGGCACGACCGACATCGCGGTTATTTCTCTCAGCGGCATCGTCTATTCGCGATCGGTACGGATGGCGGGTAATCAGATGGATGAAGCAATCATGAATTACCTGAAGCGGAAATATAACCTGCTGGTCGGAGAGCGCACGGCCGAGCAGATCAAGATGGAAATTGGCTCGGCGTATCCGCTAGACAAACCGCTGACCATGGAGATCAAAGGGCGCAACCTGATTGAGGGAGTGCCGAAGACTATTACGGTTGACGACAGCGAGATTCGCGAAGCCCTAAGCGAGTGCGTTTCGACCATCATGAATGCGGTTCGCGTCGCGCTGGAGCGCACGCCTCCAGAGTTGTCGGCGGACATCAGTGATCGCGGGATCGTGCTTACGGGTGGCGGGGCGCTGCTCAAGAATCTCGACAAGCGCATCCGGGAAGAAACCGGGTTGCCGGTTTCAATTGCGGACGATCCGTTGTGCAGCGTTGTGCTCGGCACCGGCAAAATGCTGAGCGATTTCAAGCTGCTGAGGAAGATTTCGATCGAGTAAAACCGTTAGCTACTAGCTTCTAGCTCTTAGCCTTTAGCGCACTACTGAATCGGTGTGCTGAACTTCCGGAAACCAGCGTGTTGTCGAGTATTCAAGAACCTTGCGGCGGACTCCCCCTACGGAGGGAACGGTTTCGTTTGTCTGCATTGGTTCTTCGTCGTCATCTTTGTTGTGATGAGATCCCGATTTGCTAAAAGCTAGGAGCTAAAGGTAGCAGCTGATTTATGGACAACCTCATGGGCCGCTATCGTAATGTGAGCATCCTCGCGGCGGCCATCTTCTTCCAGGTGGTTGGGTTGGCGGTGCAGATCAAGCGCCATACCGAAGACGATTCCACGCGGCTTATCCGGGTATGGACGGTGAGCGCCGTCACTCCGTTTGAAAAAGGGATTGTGTGGTTGCAGTCTGGGACTAGCGGCATCTGGCATAACTATTTTTACCTGCGCGGCGTGCGCCAGCAGAACCGCGATTTACAGCAGCAGATCCAGCAAATGCAGCTCGAGCAGGTCCGGCTCAGACAGGATGCGGAACAGGCGCGGCGCCTGCAATCCCTGCTTGGCTTCAAGGAACAATTTATCAATAAGACGGTCGCCGCCCAGGTGATCGGTTCCAGTGGCAGTGAGCAGTCGCGCCTTGTGTATATCGATAAGGGCTCGGACGACGGCATCAAGAATGACATGGCGGTGATAACCGCCAGCGGCGTGGTGGGAAAAGTTTCCAATGTCATCAACGGAAGCACGTCCCAGGTCCTCCTGATTAACGATCAGAACAGCGGCGTGGGAACGATTCTCGAACAGTCGCGGCTGCAAGGCGTGCTGAAAGGCAAAGCCTCTGGACAACTGGTGCTCGACAAAATTATGTCCGAAGAAGAAGTGAAGCCGGGAGACCGAGTGCTGACCAGCGGGGGCGATCAGATTTTTCCCAAAGGACTGCCCGTCGGCACGGTCAGCGACATACGTCGCGGCAGCGAGTTCCTTCAGGTGACGATCAAGCCGGCCGCGGCGCTCAACCATTTGGAAGAGGTTCTAGTCATCACCCAAAAGCTGGAACGTGAACCATCCGTCGCGGGTAGGGCACAGGTACGGGCTGCGGACATTCTGGCGCAACGACTTCCTTCAGTTCCGGATGCGCCACCGCCGGGAAGTACGAACGAGGCGGGAGGTGGAGCGAACGGATCAAGTACGGCGGTCAAGCCACAGGCGCCGGCTGGAATTCCAGCTTCGGGAGCGACGGCGACTGCGGCACCGGTTCCGGGCAAGCTTCAGCCGGTTCAGGCGCAACCAGGGGCGGCATCAGGGTTGGCGACGCCGCGTTCGCCAGCAGTTCAGCCGGGCACTCAGGCCGCGCCAGTAACGACGGGTACGCATCTGGTTCCTGCGGCAGTTCCGATTAAGACACCTAGTTCGATTCAGGTAAACGCCGCTTCAGGCCAGCCGAAGCAGCCGGCGCCGAATAAGACAAGTGCAGTTCCAGGCCAAACATCTGACGGGTCGCCGGCCAAAGCTGCGCCGATCAAACCGGCCAACGCTCCGCCTTCGAAACCGGTTGCAAACTCCGCGCAACCGTCAACTGATCCCGGAGAGGCCACGCACTAGTATGGCCATGACCTACACATCGCGAGAGCAGATCGAGGTTTACCGGTTCAGCGCGCCGGTCGCGATTGGAGTGCCGCTGGCGGCGATTTTTCTCCAGGCCTTCGTTCCTCTGCGCCTTCCGTGGTTTTCGATCTTCGATTTGCCCCTGCTGGTCGTCATCTTCTTTGCCATGGCAAGGCGCAGCCCGGTCGCGGGCCTGCTCACCGGCGCCATTATCGGACTGGTGCAGGATTCCCTGACTCACTATCCGTTAGGCGTCTATGGAATCTCGAAGACGGTGGTTGGTTACGGGGCGTCGTCGCTGGGGGTCAAACTCGACGCTGAGAGTGTTCCCACGCGCCTGCTGATCACCACCGGCTTCTACGTGGTCCATCAGGTGATCTATTTCACGATCGCCCGCGGTCTGGTCGGATTGAACCTGCACTGGAGCTGGCCGCGGGAACTGCTGGCTGCTGTTCTCAATGCGATCCTGGCCGTGTTTCTGTTTGCGCTGATGGACCGGCTGAAGCAGAGGGCTTAAAACCGTCCTTGGTCGTCGGTCGTTGGTTGTCGGTCCTTGGTTGTCAGACCGGCATCATTGCCAAATCTCGCGATCGATCTTTTCGAATGCCTCCTCGATGCGTTTATTCAACAGCATTCCCTTTGTGAAGATGCTTCAGCTTACCCATATGCTTCATCCATGGCCTTGGTTGAGGGTCAGCTTTTTTACCAACTTTCTTTCGCCTGGATTTTGAGGTGTGTTCTGTGACCTTGGTCACCATTTTGGCTGTCCTCCAATCCCGAGAAGCTTTACAATTAAGTTAACCCGTCCCATAAAGGAAATCATACCGAAGACCGACGGCCGAGAGCCGACGACCTGATTTATGTTTGGCCGCGACGAAAAACCCTCGCAGATACGCCTGACCGCGGTGCAATACATCATTCTCGGAATTTTTCTGCTGCTTGCCTACGGTTTGTGGAAGCTGCAAGTTTCGCAAAGCAGCATGTATGCGACGCTGGCCGAGCAGAATCGCATCCGGAATGTTCCAATTCTTGCGCCGCGTGGCAAAATCGTCGATAGGAATGGCCGCCCCATCGTTGAGAATTACCGTTCCATGACGGCTCTGTTGTTGCGCGATTCCTCGCGCGATCTGAACGCGGACGCCGACCTGATCGCTTCCGGTCTGCACATGGATATCAAAGAAGTGAAGGAGAAAATCCATCGCTTCGCCTATATGCCGCAGTACCAGCCGATTTATTTGAAAGAGGACATTACGCCGGATGAAGAGGCCTTCATCGAGGCGCACAAGACTGAGCTGCCCGAACTCGACACCATCATGGCCTATCGCCGTTTGTATCCGCTCAAAGGCTTTATGGCGCACTTGATCGGATATGTCGGCGAGGTCAGCGAAGACATGCTGAACCAGCCACAGTTCGAGCTGTTCAATCCGGGCGATGTCGTGGGCAAGTCCGGTGTCGAGCTTGAATACAACCAATTGCTGATGGGCAAGAACGGTTCGCGCCAGGAACTGGTTAACAGTCACGGCCAGGTAGTCGGCAAGCCGCTGGATGAAAAGGCTGCTGAACCTGGCAAGCTGCTGAAACTGTCAATCGACGTGGACCTGCAGATCGCCGCAGAGGAAGCCATTGGTGACAAGAATGGCGCACTGGTTGCGATGGATCCCCACACCGGCGAAATTCTTGCCATGGTGAGCCGACCGACTTTCGATCCGAACGACTTTGCGGTCCGTATCACACGCGGCGATTGGAGCAAACTGATCAACGATCCCGACAAGCCGCTGCTCAACAAAGCTATTCAGGCGCAGCTTGCGCCGGGCTCTACTTTCAAGATTCTGATGGCAGTAGCGGGATGGCAAGAAGGGATTGCGCAGACGCTCAATGTCCATTGCAACGGAGGCGCGGATTTCTATGGCCGCCGCTTCGGTTGCTGGGTGAAAAGCGGGCACGGTGAGGTCGATCTGACCAAGGCCATTTATCAATCCTGCGACGTTTTCTTTTATACGCTGGCGAATAAGCTGGGAATCGATCGCATTTCAAAATACGCAACCATGTTCGGTCTGGGTCAGAAAACGGGGATTGATCTTCCGCAGGAAGTCTCCGGGGTGATGCCATCGGAAGAATGGAAGCTGCGAAACTTCCGGCAAAAGTGGTTCGCGGGCGAAACCATTTCAGTCGGTATCGGACAAGGCGCGGTGGCGGTGACGCCGGTGCAGTTACTGCGAGCTATCTCGGCGATTTCGATGGATGGGCGGATGGTGGTGCCGCATGTTGCCGATCCGGCCGGCCTGCCCGCGAATTATCTTGAAGTTAATCACTACACCGACGTGAAGAGCGTTCCGGTTAACACAGATGGATGGAATCTGATTACGGATGCGATGAGCCGAGTGCTGCTGCCGGAAGGAACGGCGCCCTCAGCGCACATCGCTGGAGTGGACATCGCGGGCAAAACGGGTTCGGCACAGGTGGTATCACTGGCGACGCGAGCCAAACACCAGAACAATGCCGACCTGGCGCAGAATGGCTGGTTTGTAGGATTCACACCCAGGCGCAATCCCGACATCATTGTCTGTGCACTATTTCAGGGCGGGGAGCATGGCAAGTTGGCGGCGCGCTTGGCAACACAGGTCATCAAGGCATACGTTGACAAGCAACGCCGGCAGCCGACGAATGTGGCAACGAACGACGGTAAAGCCGAGATTGGAGCTCTTTGGACCGCGCCTGAGACCGATGGCGATGGCGAGAAGTTGCAAGGAGGCCGAATTGTGGTGAGTTTGCCGAAGAAGGCGGCGCCGTTGGCGGTCGCCGCGCCGGGTTTGCGGTAGGTTTACTGATTGAAAATCGTCGAGCTTTGCTCGATCGAAACCTTCGGCTGCCCTCAGGGCAGGCCTGCGAGGGCGCCCGTTTCCGCATGGTCCTGAGGTAGGCCATGAGAAAGGACAGTCTGAAGAATAAAAGCTAGGAGCTAAAGGCTAAGAGCTAGAAGCTGTTTTTATGTCCCGCTATATTTCATACCGCGATTTCGATTGGCTGCTGGTGATCTTTGTTTTGATCATTTGCGGCCTGGGTGTGCTGGAGATTCACAGCGCCACCATGCACACGAAGTTCGCGGGCGCGCACATCCGCCAGGTTTACTGGATCGTCGCGGGCCTGATTGGAATGTTCGTGGTGAGCCTGCTGAATTATCAGAGGCTGCTCGAGCAGGTGCACTGGATGTACATCGGCGCAGTGGCATCTCTGATGTCTGTTCTGATTTTCGGGCAAAAATATTTGGGCGCGCGGCGCTGGGTGAAGCTGCCCGGAGGCAATCACTTTCAGCCATCGGAGTGGGTCAAACTGATCCTGATCTTAGCCGTGGCCAAGTATTTCGCTGACCTGCAGCAGAGGGACCTTTCCTGGTCCGATTTCGTGAAAGCAGGAGCCATCGTCGGCGTTCCCATGTTGATGGTGCTGGCGCAGCCTGACCTGGGTACGGCGCTTACTTATCTTCCTATTGCGATCATGGGATTGTTTTTGGGAGGAATCCACTGGAAGCAGGCCGCAGTAGTGCTGCTGCTTGCCGGAATGGCCATGCCTCTGGCCTGGCATCACCTGAAGCCATATCAGAAAGATCGCCTGGTCAGCTTCATGGAGCCGGATGCTGACGCTCGTGGCTCCGGCTATCAGGTTAAACAATCACTCATAGCCGTCGGTTCAGGCGGCATCTTCGGAAGCAGCGACAACTCCCAAACCAGGCTGTCGTTTCTTCCGGTCCCCCAGACCGACTTCATCTTCGCCGCATTCGCCGAGGGCCACGGTTTTGTGGGTGCACTGGGAGTGTTGCTGTTATACTTTATTGTGCTGATGCGTTTGACGCAGAACGCGCAAACGGCGCCCGACCGCGCCGGCACGTTTCTGGTTATGGGTGTGGTGGCAGTACTTACCTTCCACATCCTGGTAAACGTCGGCATGGTGCTCGGTTTTATGCCGGTCACCGGAATACCCTTACCCTTAATGAGTTACGGTGGATCATCGGTCCTGTTTATGTTTTTGGCACTCGGGATGGTGATGAACGTCCGTATGCGCCGCTTTGTGAACTGAAGCAGGGTAAGACGAAACAATCCGCACCTGGGGTGCGGACAGAAATATCAAAGATTACGATCGCCCTCGCGAAAAGAGGGCACTCACCGGCAGGAGTGATCAGCCGGACAGAATTGAAGTAAAGGCTTCCGGGCAGGTAACGGCCCCCTCAAGAGCACCCGCGCTGAAAAAGGCGGGCACAGAGAGAGCGGTCACAACCCCGGCCTAATGCGATCCGTGGAAAAGACATTTGAAGTTTTTCTACCGCCAGCTCCGCCCAGGACGCGAGTCCTGAGCGTGGAACCTTCCTTGCCTTTGGTATGGGCGAATCGAACGGTTATCGCGTCTTCCAATCCTGTCCGTCTCCGTCCTTCCCGTTTCCGGTGAAGCCCTGGCCTGTGAAGCCCAGGGTCCGGAGTTTGAATGACAAAAGAATTGTTTGTTTCTTCCACGCCGCACGAATCCAAAGTCGGCCTGGTGGAAGATGACCAACTGGCAGAGGTTTACCTCGAGCGGGAAAACGAATACACCTTGGCCGGTTCCATCTACAAAGGCCGCGTAACGCGGGTCCTTCCCGGCATGCAATCGGCGTTTGTGGACATCGGCCTTGAGCGCGATGCCTTCCTTTATGTCTCCGATTTCATGGAGCTTGAAAATCAAGACGATGATTTGGATGACGTGCCGGCGACAGCAGTCGTCGCGGAAAGCCGGACAACCGAGTCATCATCGGGTGGAACGTCAGAGCAGGAGTCCGAACGTGAGAACGGCGCTGCAACTCTTTCGGAACTGCCGGGTGAAACCCGGGCCAGCGCAAGTCCGGCAGATCGTGACGACCGTGATGGTGGCTATCGGGGGCGCCGCCGCCGTCGCGGTCCCCGGCGTGGACCCAATGGGGCAGAACCCAAATACTCCCGTGCGGCGGAGGTATCGCCGCGTCCAGTACGCGAGCAGCCGCGGGAGCACTCTCGCGAGGAATACGGCCCACCGGCGGGCTACCAGCCCATTATTCTGCCGGGCGAATCGATTTCAAAATATCGAGGGAAAGCACAACCGGTAGTCGCGGCAGAGCGAGCAGTAGCTCAAGCAGAACCCGATCCTGCGATTTCCCATGCTTTTGCGGAAGACGAACCGATTTTTGCGCAACCTGGTCACGAGAGTGAAGTGACGCAAGATTTGCCGCTCGTGATTGAGGAGCCGCCTGCGCACGCGGCTGAGTTGGAGCAAGAGACCTTCGCTTCGCAGCCATCGTTCGCTTCCGAGAATTCCAAGGATTGGGACCGGGAACAGAAGCGGTTGCACCAGATGAATGTTGCGGAGGTGTTCGGCGGAGACGAGGCAGCCGAAGAAGATGACAGCGAAGTGGAAGATAAGTTGGTCACAATACCCGAGCACTGGGACAGCGCTCCTGCGCAAGCCGGCGCGGCCGGCACTCTGGAACACGAAGAGATCGACGAAGAAGAGGCCGATTTAGCTTCTTACGTCGAGGAACTGGAAGAAGACGCTGCATTCGACGAGATGGAGGAAGAGACCACGGCGGCGGGAGACTTCGGCTCGTCGCAGCAGATAGCAGCATCGGCCGAAATCGGCAGCGGCGTTGTCGCCTTCTCCCCGGACCCTGTTTCAGGGGAAACGGCCGAAATTGTCGAATCCGAAGAAGTGGACGAAGCCGCGGAAGAAGAAGCTGAACTGGAAGAGGCTCAGGCCGAGGCCGAGGCGCTAGTTGCGTCGGAAGGAATCGAAGGCGGAACGATCGATGCGCGTGCTGAGGTACGCGGTCCGGTAGCGACGGCGGCTTATACCCAGCGGGCCCCGCGCCCGGCATTTGACCGGGACCGCGACCGACGCGGCGGCAGGCGTTTTCCGCGCGGACGACGCTTCCGGCGTCAACCGGCGCAGAACCTGCCTCAGATCACCGACTTGCTGAAGGAAGGCCAGGAAATCCTGGTCCAGATTGCGAAAGAACCGATCGGTAAGAAAGGCGCGCGCATCACCAGCCACATTGCGTTGCCCGGACGTTTTCTCGTGTATATGCCGACCGTGAACCACACCGGCGTTTCGCGCAAAATCGCTTCGGAAGAAGAACGGCAGCGTTTGAAGCGGATCATTATGAGCGAGCGCGAAAACGGTCACGGCGGATTTATAGTCCGAACTGCAGCCCAGGGAGCTGACGAGCAGGAACTGCGTGCCGACATACGCTTTCTGAAAGGTCTGTGGAACGAAATTCGCACTCGTGCCGAGAACAGCAAGCCGCCGGCGCTGATCTATCATGACCTGAACGTGGTCGAACGCATTTTGCGCGACCAGGTAACGTCTGACTTCTCGGCGATCTGGGTGGATACTGAGCAGGAATACGAGCGCATTCTGCGCTTTGCCAACCGCTTCCAACCGGCGCTGGTTCGCCGCGTCAAGCTCTACACCAAAGAGACTCCGTTATTCGAGCAGTTCGGACTCAAAGACGAGCTCGACAAGGCGCTCAAGTCGAAAGTGTGGCTGAAGAGCGGCGGGTACATCGTGATCAACCAGACTGAAGCCTTGGTCGCAATCGACGTGAACACGGGCAAGTATGTCGGCAAAACGGCGCGCCTGGAAGACACCATCGTCAAGACCAACGTGGATGCCATCAAGGAAATCGTGCGGCAAATCCGGCTGCGCGATCTCGGCGGCATTATCGTCATTGACTTCATTGACATGGACGAGCGCCGCAACCGGCAGAAGGTCATGCAGGCGCTCGAAGAGGCCTTGCGGCATGACCGGGCACCGTCAAAGGTCCTCCAATTCAATGATTTCGGACTGGTGGCGATCACACGTAAGCGCGTCAAGCAATCGTTGGAAAGGACCATCGGCTCGCCGTGTCCGTATTGCGAAGCCACGGGATTCGTTAAGAACGTCAACACCGTGTGCAACGAGATCTACATTGAGATGCGGAAAATGTCGAAGCACCTCGACCACTCGGACGTGATGCTGCGAGTGAACCCGGAGGTCGCCAAGGCGCTTAAGACCAATAACGGCCGCTGGTTAAACGAACTCGAAGAGCTCACGAAGAAAACGGTTATTGTGAAAAGCGACGCCGCGCTGCACCAGGAGCAGTTCGACATAAATTGAAGCTAGCTGTTAGCTCTTTGCAATTAGCTTTTGGAGGGACGGGCTTTACTGCCCGTCCTTTTTCATTCTGGACAATAAACCTTGTGGGGACGGCCGCCCCCGGGCGTAGCCGAGAGATTTTTAGGGTCAGGATAAGGACCGCCCAAGCCCTCGGGATGGGCGTTGCCGCCCGTCTTAATCAAAAATCAGCAGTTTATCTTACTTGACTAAGTCCCACTGGTAAGTCACACTCATTATGTGACTATAGTGCGCACACACGTGCTTCTTCCCGAAGACCTGGTACGCGAGATTGACGCTCTGGTAGGGCCCCGGGGGAGGAGCGCTTTTCTAGTTGAAACCGCGACCAATGAAGTTCGCCGAAGAAGGCTGCTGGAATTTCTGAAAAACGAAGAGCCCGCATGGAAGGGCCAGAATCATCCAGAACTCGCGGACGGATCGGGAAAATGGGTGAGGACATTGCGTTCTGAAAGTGAGCGTGCAACCCAGAAACGGCTAAAGGACAAGGGCTGACGGGCGCGATGAACCTGTTGCTGGACACTTCGGTGCTAATCGATGTTTTGCGATTTCAGCACGGACGTAAGGATTTGCTGGCTCGTCTTGTGGAAGACGGGCATAACCTGGCGACCACGGCAATCAATGTAGCCGAAATTTACTCCGGAGTTCGTGCTGGCGAGGAAGGGCGGACCAGGTTTTTTCTGGATTCCCTGGAGTGCTACGGAATCGACTCCGCTATCGGAGAGCGCGCCGGCAGGCTCAAGAATTTGTGGGCGAAGAAAGGCAAAGCGCTCGCTTTGCCGGATACGCTTGTGGCAGCGATCGCAATTGAGCGGGGTTGCACTCTACTGACCGACAACATTAAAGACTTTCCTATGGCTGAACTCAAACTGTATCCCTTGCCGTGATCCGCCTGCCTACCTCCCACCCGTGTTTTAATGAGCATAGAGGCAACGTAATTAAAATGTCTCCATCCACGGTTGCCTCACGGGTTTTGAGACGAGGAGCTCACTAGTTGCATCTAAGACAACAGGCGCTGAGAGTCGATAGACTCAAGAAGGTCTTCCGCTCCGGCGCGGCTGAACTGGTGCTCTTTGAAAACCTTTCGTTTGAAGTGGCGCAGGGAGAGATGCTTGCGATCGTGGGGGACTCCGGCTCCGGTAAGAGCACGCTCCTGCATATTGCAGGCGCGCTTGATAAGACTTCCGCAGGCGACGTATATTTCGGTGACTTACGGCTGAATTCGCTCTCTGAAAACGAAGCCGCCGATTTTCGCAACCGGGAAATCGGCTTTGTGTGGCAGTTCCATTATCTACTGCCCGAATTCACGGCGCTGGAGAATGTTGCCATGCCCTTGTTGATGCGGGGAACGGGAAAGCCGGAAGCTGAGAAGGAAGCGCTGACGTGGCTTGACCGGGTGGGGTTGCGGCAGCGCACGCATCATCGGGCCGGCGAGCTTTCCGGGGGCGAGCAACAGCGAGCGGCGCTGGCGCGGGCGCTGATCACGAAGCCGAAACTTCTGCTGGCAGACGAGCCGACCGGCGACCTGGACAATCGCACCGCGGAAACGGTGTTTGAATTGATTTCTCGCTTGCATCAGGAACATCAGCTGTCTTCCTTGATTGCCACTCACAATCATGCGTTTGCAAGACGTTGTCATCGCGTAATTCGGCTCGCAGGCGGACGCGTGGAAGAAGTGGTACCCGAAACTCTGACGGGCTAGGCGGGTTTTCCAAAGTGGTACCGAAGTAAGTACGCAACAAGGGGTTTGTAATCAAAGGAGGAATTGCGATAATCAGGTGGTGCCCTTGGTAATGAAGGGTATGTAGCGAACTTGAGGCTGGCTCCTCATAATGAGAAGATTACACTGAGGGTCGAGGAGCTGAGGGGCATTAATAACTTGCCGGTTTTTAGAGGTTCCGGAGCGCAGGGCGTTTTGCCCTCCGTTTTCGGGGGAGGTTGGGGGCTTTATGTTTGAGCGTTATACGGAAAAGGCACGACGCGTCATCTTTTTTGCGCGGTACGAAGCCAGCCAGTTCGGTTCGCCTTATATCGAAACCGAGCACTTGCTGTTAGGACTCCTTCGCGAAGACAAAGCCCTGACTAACCGCTTCCTCCGTTCGCATGCGTCCGTCGAATCCATCCGCAAGCAGATCGAAGGGCATACCACTATTCGGGAGAAGGTTTCTACCTCTGTCGATCTTCCGTTGAGCAATGAATGCAAGCGCGTTCTGGCTTACGCGGCGGAAGAAGCGGAGCGCCTTTCGCACAAACATATTGGAACTGAGCACCTGCTGCTAGGTCTGCTGAGAGAAGAAAAGTGCTTCGCCGCTGAAATTCTGCATGAGCGCGGATTGCGGCTTTCGACCATTCGCGAAGAGCTTGCCCGCAGCAGCCAGGAAAAAGCGCAGCCGCAGCGTCAACGCGAATCGTCGCTGCTGAGCGAGTTCTCGCGCGACCTGACGCAGAATGCAATGGACAGCCAGCTTGATCCGCTGGTTGGGCGCGAAAACGAACTCGAACGCGTGGTGCAGATTCTGTGCCGCCGCACCAAGAACAATCCGGTGCTGATTGGCGAACCTGGCGTAGGAAAAACTGCCATCGTTGAAGGGTTAGCCCAGCGCATCGCCGATGGCGAGGTTCCGTCATTCCTCGCGGACAAAAGAATTCTTGCGCTTGATCTTTCTTTGATCGTCGCTGGAACCAAATATCGCGGCCAGTTTGAAGAGCGACTCAAGACCATCATGAAAGAGTTGATGGAGTCGCAGAACTGCATCATCTTCATCGATGAGTTACATACGCTGGTGGGCGCCGGGTCGGCAGAGGGTTCGCTCGACGCCGCCAACATCCTGAAGCCGGCTTTATCTCGTGGCGAGATTCAGTGCATCGGCGCGACAACGCCGGGCGAATATCGCAAATCCATCGAGAAAGACCGCTCGCTCGAGCGGCGCTTCCAGGCAGTGAAAGTTCCGCCTCCGAACGAAGCCGATGCAACGAAAATTCTGTTCGGGATCAAAGACCGGTATGAGAAGTTCCACGCGGTCACTTATACCGACGACGCCATCAACTTCGCGGTCTCGCATTCGAACCGTTATATCCCGGACCGTTTCCTTCCGGACAAAGCGATTGACTTGGTTGACGAAGCCGGTGCGCGCGTAAAGCTGCGCCAGACTTCACTGCCGGAAGAGATTACCGAAGTGCAGAAGCGGCTCAAGTTTATCGTTCACAGAATGGAGAACGCGGTCGCGAACCACGAGTTCGAAAAGGCCCGATTCTATTCCGACGAGGAACGCAAGGAGCGCGAGAACCTGCGCATCCTGCGCGAGAAATACCATCTCGACGAGTCGGCCACTGGCGTGGTCAATCGCGAAGACATTGAAGACGTTGTCTCGCGCTGGACCGGCGTGCCAGTCACGTCGATCAAAGAAGAAGAGACGCAGAAGCTGCTGCGAATTGAAGAAGAGCTGCACCGGCGCATTATTTCGCAGGACAAATCGATCAGCGCGCTGGCGCGGGCAATTCGCCGCAGCCGCGCTGGACTGAAGAACCCGAACCGGCCCATCGGCTCGTTCCTGTTTCTGGGGCCGACGGGCGTCGGCAAAACCGAAGTCGCGCGGACCCTGGCACAATTCATGTTCGGCAGCGAGAAGTCGTTGATCCGCTTCGACATGTCGGAATTCATGGAGAAGCACTCGGTCTCGAAGCTGATCGGCTCGCCTCCGGGATACGTCGGCTACGAAGAGGGTGGACAGCTTACGGAACGCGTGAAGCGAGCGCCCTATTCAGTGGTGCTGCTCGATGAAATCGAGAAGGCGCATCCGGATGTATTCAACATCTTGCTCCAGGTTTTTGAAGACGGCCAGTTGACCGATGGGCTCGGGAACACGGTTGATTTCAAGAACACGATCATAATCATGACATCGAACATTGGCGCCCGGCACCTGCAACGCCGCGAGGGCCTGGGCTTCCAGCATTCGAAGGAGGAGATGATTTCTGAGAAGGTGGAAGAGCTAGTAAAGGGTGAGGTCAAGCGCACCTTCAATCCCGAGTTCCTCAACCGTTTAGATGAAGTCATCATCTTCAACGCCTTGAGTGAGGCAGATCTCATTCAGATTCTGGAGCTGATGGTTACGCAGTTGAATCAGAACCTGGCCCAGAAATCGATCACGGTGACGGTTGCGGATGAAGCCAAAAAGTGGATTCTCAACCAGACGTTAACCGACCGCACCTACGGCGCGCGTCCGCTACGCAGGGCCTTGCAGAAATACATCGAGGACCCACTTTCGGAAGCGCTGATTCAGGGCACGATTACCACGCGGCCGGCGTTCATCGAAGTGTTCCTCGAAGGCAACAAACTGTTCTACCGTCCGGTGGATTCGAAAGAAAACGAGGGCGTGCTGCTGTACGAGAATTCGTAAGCAGCGTTCAGCATTCAGCAATCAGCCGTCAGCGAAAAGCTGGCGGCTTTGCTTTGGGGAGTTGAGGGTCGTGTGCGGGGCGCCCTCGCCCGCCCAGTGCGGACCTTAGCCGTGCCCTTCCTGGAAGCAATTGAAGGGTTACGCTCGCCCCCAATTTTCTACCTTCAGTCCTTTGACCCGGCCAAATACGCGGTCGCTTGTGGCCAGCACTGCGCCAAGCGCCAGCGCATGTGCGGCGATCATCATGTCCAGATTGCCCATTGGTTGTCCGTTGCGTTCGAGCGTTGCCCGGATTTCAGCATAGTGACGTGCGGCCGCAGAATCCCAGGATTTAATTTCTACAAATCTTAGAAATTCTTCGACAAGGACCTCCAGCCGTGTTGCATCGGGACGGCGAAGCACACCGAAGCGCAATTCAGCTTCCGTTACTACGGAGATCAGCACATCAGCTGGCGCAATACTTGCGATCCTTTCGCGGACGCTCGGCACACTTCCCTTAATCACGTAGCTCGCAGTATTGGTGTCGAGCAAATAGCGGGTAGCCATTAGAACAGCTTGCGTTTTTGCGGTGGGAGATCGGCGCGATCAGAGAGAAAGTCATCGGGCGCGGAAATTCTATCGGCTAGTTCGAAGAATCCCCGCCACGATTCCGGACGCTTTGAAAGGATGACATCGCCGGTTTCGGCATCACGGCGAATGTACACCTCTGAACCTTCGAAGCGATACTCAGCAGGCAGTCGGAGCGCCTGGCTCCGCCCGTTGCGGAAGAGTTTGGCCGTTTTTGGCATGTGGTATATACCATGATATATCACATCGACTCAAACAAGTCAATTTTCCGGTTCAGTGCCGGCTTGTGGCGCGGAGGACTGAGGCGTGGAGTGCGGATGCCGGTAATCCACGTCTGGCGACGGCTTGTCGGACGGCGGAGCGGCATTATCGGGTGGAGCGGCAGAGTCGGGTGGCACGGAATCTTCGGGTTGCCGAGAGGCTTCTGGCGGAGGCATAGACTGTGACGGCCCAACGTCTTGTCCCTGCGACGGCGGTGGCGTTGCGCCAGGCGCGGGCAGGACCACTCCGCCTTGCATCCTCGGAATGCCGAAATGCCCGGCCAGGTGCATCAGGTCAATGGGGCTGATGGACCCGGAAACCGCGACGAAATTGACCTGGTCGCGTCCGATCGAGAGAACGTCAATGTTACGGATTGCGTTGTTCTGAAGGTGCACCCACAGTTCGGTCGAGCCGGGGCCGTCGTTCTTGTCGTGAGCGCCCGCGATGCGCTGCCATCCCGCACGGTGGTACTCTTCGCGCGCTGCGTTCACGATGCGTGGATCGAACATGCCCATATTTTGAAACCGGAAGCGGTGCACGGAGACGCCATCTACGCCAGCGATAATGTGGCGCAAACTGTCGTCGTCCTGGTCGGCCTTTGAGGCCAGCACCAGCATGGAATGATCGAGGCTGAACTCGGTGCGCGAAGAAGCATTCTGCCCGAAGTTTTCGATGACTTGAGGAAACCAGTTTTGTGCCGGAGCCTGAGCTAATGCGGCGGAAGTAGTCAGCACAACGAACAGGGAAAAGGAGGAGAGTCTCACGATAGGACCTCGGTTAAGGCGCCGATCAAAGAAACGCAACACGGCGCGAAAGTGTGAACCCGGGTTGGCGAGATTTGTTGCGGACAGGGAGTTTACTTTTCTCAGGTCGCTTCGAATTCCCCGACGAGTTCGTGATGGCGCTGGCGAGCGGCTTCGACGAGACTGGCGAAAAGGGCCCTCGAGTGCGGATCATCGTCAAACGAGCGCTCTGGGTGCCATTGCACGGCCAGAACGAAGTGATCGGGGGCGGTGCCTTCCAGGGCTTCGATGATGTTGTCGTCCGGACAGCGGGCCGTGACTTGGAGGCCGTCACCGATGATGTCTCCCGCGGCCTGGTGATGGCTGGAATTGGCGGGGATGATGAGGAGGTTCTCGGGTGACACGTGGACGGGCGAGGACGCCCGTCGCTCCACTCCCGAGCCGGAAATGATTTCTCCCAGCAACGAGTCTGGTTCGATTGCGACGGTGTGGGCGACAGGAACCTTCCGTCCTGCTTCGTGATTCACAGGCGACTCGATGTGTTGCAGGAGATCGCCAGAACGATAAACATTAAGAATTTGCAGCCCATAGCAAATCCCGAGAACAGGCTTGCGCATGTTGTAGGCATCCTGCAACAGGAGTTCGTCAACTGTGTCGCGCATTGGATCGGCGGCTTCGGTCTTGGCATGCCGCGCGGCATCGAACTTGGCCGGATCGACGTCGGCTTTGCTGCCGGGGAGCACGACTGCGTCACAGTGCTCGATCATCTTCATTACTTCGGCGGGAGTTCGGTCGAGCGGAATGCGGACGGGTTCGCCGCCGGAGAGTTCGACCGCGCGTTCGTATTGGGGAATGGCACGCAGGGCATATTCGGGATCGCCGCCGTGCGGAAGTGGTATGGCAATGCGAGGCTTCATCGCTTCAGCTCGCGCGGCCCATCTGTTGTTCCATATGGTCCAGCACGCGGGCGCGGCGATAATGCCTGATCTCCATGATTATGGCCGACACAAAAACCACCGCCGCCGCTACGCTCGCAACCGGTAAGGCCACATGGCGATAAGCGAATGTCATATTCGGGTGTATACCGCGTAATCCCGCGCCGACCGCAGTGCCCAGAATTCCCAGAAACAAACTTACGGCAAACGACAGCAGCGTAAGGATGATGGTTACGAGAAACACGCGCGCCGGGATGAGGTACCAGGCGGGTTTGTGCACAGGACTGGCAGATGACGGCATTACTTCTAGGTTACAACAACTCGTCGTTGGGCTGGGATCGCTAGTCGTTGGCCGTTGGTCGTTGGTCGTTCGCGAAGCCGGACAGAATGCGTATTCGCGCACCCACCGCGAGGCGTGTCTTCGGAATTGACTTGGTTTTGGCCAACGACCGACGGCCAATGACCGACGACCAGGTTTACGGTTTTACTAATGGCTGGCCGGGCGATTTGCGAGAGAGCTTGGTGAGCTTGCCTTCAATGCGGGTGCGATCGGCTGCGGCTCCGGCAGCTTCAAGGCGCTTGCGCAATTTCTGGATCTTGTCTTTGCGAGTGCGACGACGGCGAATTTCTGGACGGCGGCTGGGTGCGGACATCAGGTCTCCTCAAGATTGAATGTTCACACCGTGACGGATTGATTTCACAGGGCGAGTGTCCATTCAACGCGGGACGCACGGCGATGTCAAGCTGCGGTCGATCCAATGCCTTCCAAATCCATCTGGCCGGAAGAAGCCGCTAAATCAACAACCCCGCCCTGCCTTTCGCAAACTGCGCGAAAGACAAGGAGGGGCACCATCGAGTCACAGTTTAGTGCCGGCCGTGGCCGTCGTTTCCGCCACCATGTTGCGGGTTGCCGTGAGGGGCAGCGTTGCCGCGAGAAGAATTCTCACGCGGAGCCGGATTGCCGCGCGGAGCGTTCTGATGCTGTCCGCCATTTCCCGCGTGATAAGCCGTCGTGTGCGGAGCCAGGTCGCTGCGGCCCTGCCCACGGGTATCTGGACGAGGCGCTTGGTTCGGGCGTCCCCCGCCACGATTCATGCTTGTATCCTGACGCGGCATGGGATGATCGTTGTTCGGACGGCTCACGTTCGAACGGGCGTTATCAGGACGGCCGGTGTTGCGTGCCGAATTATCAGGGTGCGGTACTGCACGGTCCATGGGGCGACCTTCGGCAGGTCGATTCATGGGCCGGCCTTCTGCCGGACGGAAACCACGTGCGGGCGCAACGTCGCGACCGTGGAAGTCTCCGGGCCGCGCGGTGGCAGCGACTGCTGGGCGACCGTGATTGACGGACGCCAGGAATTCCCGATTACCACGAGCGGCATGCTCGTGGTCCATCTGGGTGTGCGTGGCTTCGAAGTGGCGCTCGTGGTCCCATCGCTCCTGTTCGCGATTAGGGCGCATGTTGATGCCACCGCGGCCGCCGTTATAGCTGACGCGGTTCACAGTTACGTGCTCAACCGTGCGGTTATAGATGTGAACGTTGGTGATGGTCACATTGTTGACGCTGCGGTTGTAGAAGAAATCGCGGCCGTGCCAATATCCGCCGGCGTAGCCCACGCCAAAATACCCGAAGCCGTAATTGACGCCGCCATAGAAGCCAACGTGCGGGCCCCAATAGCCGGGATGCCACAAGTAAGCAGACCCACCCCATCCCCAGTAGCCGGGAGTCCAGAGGAAACCGGGCTCGGGTGCGAGCACCCAGGTGCCGGGCACCCAGTAGTAGCCGTCATCGCCGTAAGCCCAGTAACCGGGAGTCCAGATGTATCCATCGCCCGGGCAGGCCGGCTGCACGTAAACCGGTAGCGGAGGCGGCCCGATCCTCACCGAAACGAAGACACCTGCGAAAGATGAAGCTGGAACCGTTAGCAACACAAGCGCAAGCAGTGAGTAGTGAACAAAGCGCGGAATTTGCATGATATCTCCTCTTCGTTCAGCCGCCGTTCAGCGGGCGGTCTGAATTAGATGGCGCAAGCCATATTGACGGGGAGTGGCGAACTCAGTACGGCCTTCAAACTCGCGTCAGGTATATAAACGCGGTTGCCTGCAATATGTTGCTGGCCGTGAAGTAGCCTGATTTTACAAGCATTTGCGGACCAGTTTCAGCCTTGCATTACCAAAGAGAATTACGTTAGTAACCCCGCCGAAAAGGAGACAGCTTTAGTGAATGTAAGTAAGCGTGCTCGACATGCGATTGATGATCAGCGGCTGTCCGACCATTTCGACGTACACGTTCCATGTGCCTGGCGGAACCACCGTCGAAAGATCGAAGGTTGTTGCCGTGACGGGAAGGTTCGATACTGCTGAATAGAGGCTGCCCACCGGATCTGTGTAATAGACGTTGAAGTGATGAACAGTTGAGATCGAGGCGTAAGTCGCGTCCGAGACCGCAAGTGACCAGCTAAGCTGACTCCCTGAGAGGGATGCGTTCACGGTATAGCAGTTGTCTATTCCGTCTTCGACCGAGGTTCCTTCTTCATAATCGTTCCAGGTCGCGATCTGAACGTAGGGAATCTGAGGATTGGCGCCTCCGAAGTACTTCGATATTTCGTTGGCAGTCTTCAGTAGGACTTGTCCACACTGCTGCGCCATCACGCGATTGCCGCTCCATGAGGCATTGTTGTCATCGAAGCCTTTGTAAATCACCCCGACCGTGAGCTGCGATTGGTGAGTCAATCCTGAGCTGTACAGATTGTCGAGGTATATCGGCGAGGCATTGGTGTTCGATCCCCACCAGAACTGCTTGGTGGCATCGTAAGCGGCAGGTTGCACCCAGCCGAAGCGGCCGTTGTCGTAAGGCGCGGTGGTAAACGAACCGAACTGAAAGATGTATTTAAACGCTGCGGTGTAAGTGTCGGTGTGAGCTTTGACTGCGGTCCATATGGCGGTCCAATCTGCCGAGGTGAGAATGGGCCACGTAGTTGGCGGAATGAACAAGAAAATTACCGGGTTGCCGGCGTCGGTGAAATAAACTCCGCTGCTTGCGTAATTGGTGTTGATGTAATCCATGTCGGTGATCAGCGCATTTTGGACGCAGGTCATGGTGGCAGCTTCAGTCTGATTGGACGTTGGGCAGGTCCCGGTCAATGCGCCTTTGTCTTCCATGATCCCGAATTTCAAAGGATAGCCGGAGCGGCCGTTCAAGTCGGCGAAGACTGCGTTCGTGGTCGCGAGATTGAAGCTTTGGGTTGTGCTGAGAGAACCGTAGAAGTCCACGAGGTTTATGTCGCAGCCTTCCGTAAGCATGAAGGAATCCTGGGCGGCGACGGTCGCCGGCAAATTTTCGTTGTAGCCAACACTCTTGTGGCTGCTCAATCCGAACCAGGGCTGGTATTCGCAGATCAGGCGGCCGCTCCAGCCGGGATACATCAATTGTTTGGCACTGATTGGTGAAACGTGGCCAGCGGGTGCATTCGGAACCTGCGTCTCTGCGCTGAGATCGTTTGGATTGGTATTGGAGCCGTCAAAGAATCCAGAACAGTAGGGGAGATTTCCGCCCGGATCATTCGCAGACGAGCACAGGCTGGTGTTGTTGGAGAGTTGCTGGATTAATGTGCCGACAGGTGTAGGCCCTCCAGTTCCTCCGGTGAGTGTGGGGCCTGATGCGGTGGCCGTGAACGAAGCGTTAACGAACGAGTTACTGTGCGTAACTGATGTAGAAAGCGGATAGTTCGTGGTAGAGCCCCTGGCTTTGCTGGTGAGCGTGATTCTTGTTTTGGCGACGGCAGCCGTTACTGGGGAGCTGGACGCATTCAAAAGATTGGCGAGTGACGCAACTAATTGATTCGCGTTTTTCTGGGTGGAGGCGTGGCTGTAATTTGTCAGGGCGGTAAACCCATTCACGGTAATTCCGATTTGTCCGGAGTCGTAGGTTGGGCAGGTTTTGTTCCCGCAAGGATAAATCGGGCCTTGCAATGCCCCGGTGATGGTGACTGATCCGGTTGCGGCAGTTTGTGCGGATGCTGCAATTGAGAGTAAGGCCAGAACGAAGAGGGACAAGAGACGACGTGGGCGCATAACAACCAACTCCGAAAATGTTTTCCTCGGGAGGTCCACGGACACAAAGAATGACTGGCCCGTAGCGGCCGGCAAAACTGAGTAGATGAACGCAAGTATGGCCCAGCTCTCGGATCGATAAAAGAACAATTCTTTAGAAACATAAGAAAAAGCGCGATTTCTCAGGTGTTCTACTTAGAATTTGGTCTCTGCCGAACCAACTGCCAAAGAAGCTCCGAGGCAAATGTGTTGTTCGTGCCCAGCCAAGCGTTTTGGATCCTTGAAACGGAAGGGGCGCCTGTGGGCGCGTTACTCACGTAACGTTGCTAGTAACCGGAAGGTGAGCGAGGCTAGAGGAATGTCTCGCAATTCGGGAAGTCGCAAAGAGAAAAGAATTGAAGCTGTCTATCCGATTCGGCTTTGGGGAATGGACGGAACCGGCAAGCCCTTTATTGAAGCCGCCACCACACTTAACGTCAGCCGCAGCGGAGCGTTGCTGAAAGATGCTCCGGCGAAATTGTCGGTTGGCGACGTGGTCGGACTCAGGTCGGGTGATCGCAAGTGCAGGTTTGAAGTTATTTGGGTCGGTCGAAAGGGCACGCTGGACGACGGGTATCTCGGGCTGAAAATTGTCGAAGACGGCAAGCACATTTGGGACCCTAAAATTATTGAAGAGTTTGCGGATGAAATCGATACCTACATCCGTCCTCCACAACGCGAAAATCGACTGCTGACGCGTCTGAAATGTTCTCTCTCGGCCGAAGTCGGGTCTGAAAGCTCGGGCATTCGTGCGCGAACATTTATTACGGACATCAGCATCGGCGGTTGTTACGTCTCGATGCCTTCCCCTGCGCTCTTGGAGTCCAAGCTCACGATCGCGCTTTGGCTGGACGATCGCACTAAGATCTGGGTGGATGGAATCGTGATCAGCCACCACAAGGGGCTGGGAATGGGCGTCAAGTTTCTGAATTTGTCGCGCAGGAATTTTGATGGATTGAACCGGATGATTGCGCACCTTGCGCAGGCCGAACCACTCCAGGTGAAGCAAGTGGATGCGTAATTCGGGTGCGACACCGGCCGCACTGTGGGGAGAATAGTCGCGACATTCACCATTAAGAAGTTGTCGGCAGCTGGACCTGTAAGTTGAGGCGATTTGCGGGCGTGAGCCCGCAGCCGAAATCCCGAGCACAGCGAGGGAGCCTTCAAAAGTTGTCGGCAGCTGGACCTGTAAGCCGAATTCTGTCTGCAGAGAAGCACCCCTTGCGGGGACCACGTACCGCAGGACGGCCATTCCTCTGGGCCGCGCATTACTGAGCGGCTCAAGCGACCTACCCGAAGGTCCAAACGCACCGAGCCGGCACGCGCCCGCCGCCGCTGCAAATTCTCATCCAGTCACAAGAACTTACAGCGACGGCGAAGCTCCCTCCCTATTTGGTCTTGCTCCGTGTGGGGTTTGCCCTGCCCGCTTGATCGCTCGAGCGGCGGTGCGCTCTTGCCGCACCTTTTCACCCTTACCCCGCACCCCGCATTCGGGCCAGCAAAGGCGGTATATTTTCTGTGGCACTTTCCGTCAATCGGCCTTGACGCCGACTTCCCGGACGTTATCCGGCACACTGCTCTGTGGAGTTCGGACTTTCCTCCCTCATCACTTGACGCGACGAGAGCGGCCGTCCGGTCCAACTGCCTACTTCATCATTATATTCGATGGGACAGCAGGGCCAGGGTCAGTACTCGCCGTACCGCCCCCGCACGGATTGAAGCAGCTTCTCTGAGTCGTAGCCGATGCCGTCTTTGAATACGATGTCGACTTTCTCGACGTCCTCGATGTGAGCGGCCGGATTCCCCTTGATCACCATGATATCGGCGTTCTTGCCAACTGCAATTGATCCAATCTGATCTTGCTTGCCAAGGTAGGTTGCGCCGTTGAGAGTCGCAATTTTGATGGCTTCGAGTGGAGTGAAGGCGGCTTCCACCAGCAACTCGATTTCACGCTGGTCGCCGAAACCTGGAAGGACACCGCCGTCGCCGGTGGGATCCGGTCCCGCCAGCAGCAAGCCGCCGGCGAGCGCAAACTCGTGCTCGAGCTGCATATCGCGCTTGAAAAGCTTTGCCGGATCGCCGCGCAGAGGTTTGTTCGCGGGCTGGTTGCGAATGTAGAGATAGGCCTCGCGCGCCTGTGGTGACATGGCGTCAAGCAGCGCCTGCCGTAGCGGCGGCCGTCCCGGAATGCTGTCCTCAAAAACCGGCAGAGTCGAAGTAATTGCGACATGGTGCTGCACCAGCAGGTTGATCAAGTCTTCCGCTTCTTTTCCGCTTGGATCCATATGTTCGAGCGTGTAATCGCCTTCGCTCTCGCTGCACTTGTCTGGCTTCTTGCCGGGATCGAGTTGCGTGTTCACGAAGAAGCCGTGTTCGAGGTTATCAATTCCCAACTCGACGGCTTCCGGGTAGGTCACTGAGCACAAATGGCCGGTCACTTTCAGGCCGCGCTTATGCGCTTCCTCAATGGCTGCGCCCAATTCGGCGCGGGTGATATTCATGTAGGCCTTGAACGAGGTCACGCCGCGATTTGCCCAGTAATTGACGGTTTGACGGGCATCATCGGGTCCAGTTAGTTCGTGCAACTGAACGCCAAAACTCCCCGGCCCTTCGAGATACGGTCCAGTCACATCGAGATGTGGCCCTGGCAACTGGCCGGCGTCGATCAATCGCTTCAGGTTAAGGTCCGCGTAAGTCTCAACGCTGCCAGTAGTGCGCATGGTCGTAACTCCGGCTGCGAGATAGAGTCGGGGAGCGGAGAAGCTCATTTGAGGCGCGATCGGTGGCTGCTCCCAGTTCCAGTTGGCGTCGAAGTTGGGGCGCGCCAGGTAGAACAGGTGATTGTGCATGCCGACGATGCCGGGCATGACTGAATATCCGTGAAGGTCGAGAGCAGTGACTCGCGCAGCTGCGGGCACATCTGCGCCCGGTTGTATGGTAGTAATTTTGCCGCCTTGAATGACGACATTCTGGTCGTCAATGGGAGGCTTGCCGGTGCCGTCGATCACTCGTACGTGTTCGAGAATGACCTTGTCGGCATGCACCCGCACGTACTTTTGTACCGCCGGGGAAAGGGGTGGCTGTTGAGCCTGCGAGATCAGAGACGCGAAAAGAAATACTGCCACACCCGGCGCGTGTAAACGCATTCATCCTCCGTTGAAGCGGAATCATTGTAGACGAATGAGAATTCTGCAGGGTTCCTGTTCACTCCGGCAATCCAACCTGTTTCATCAGATTCGCGTACCGCGGGTCGGAGCGGATCAGGTCGAAGGCGGGATAGCGGATCCACATTCCAATACCGTCTCCTTCGGAATAGGCTTTTTGCAGGTATTCGAATGCTTTGTCGCGATCACCGGCAGCAGCGTATGCGATGGCGATTGCGGCGGGGTGATCTGCGCCGGTGATCTCCATAGCGCTTTCGATGTAGCCTTTGGCATCAAGTGCGCGCGGTTTTGCTTTGGGACCAGGAGCCAGGAACGAAGCCTTTCCGAGTTCGGCAACTGCATCAGCGAAACGCCCATTTGTCGCGTAGAGCTGCGAGAGTTTGAAGTGCCCGGGACCGAAGTTGGGGTCTTGCGTGGTGACCTTCTGAAATTGTGCGAGCGCCTCAGGATAGCGATGGGCCTCCATCAAAGCCACAGCATAGTTCGTCAATGTGATTGAGGAGAGCGGATCGAGCGATAACGCCAGACGAAATTCTTCGAGTGCCTGATCCATGCGGTTCAAGGGAATAAGACAGCCGAATGCGTAAAAGTAATGCGCCGTGGCGTTATTTCGGTTGAGATCGATCGCACGCCGGAATTCCGGTTCGGAGTCTTTGACTCTTAATGAAGTCGCCAAGGCCATGGCAAGGGCGGCGTGGGCTTCAGAAAGCGAATCGTCAAGCGCAACAGCCTTGCGCGCCGCCTCTTCGGCAAGGCGTTCTCCCTGCCTGGACGTGATACCGATGTCGTAGCTGGGCGCAACGTTGTAGGTGTCGGCCAACCCCGTGTAGGCCAGAGCATAGTTGGGGTCGGCGGCGATGGCCTGCTGAAAGAGGTCAATACTTTTCTTCAATCCATCTTGGGTGCGGCCGTACCAGAGCTGGCGACCTTCAAGGTAGAGACGGTAGGCTTCCGGATTGTTGGTGCCCGCGCTACCAACGTGTTGCTCTTCGCTTCCGTTTAGACGGATGCGCAAGTGGCTGGAGAGATCGCGGGTGATGTCGCTTTGCACCTGAGTGATATCGGCCAGCTTGCGGTCATAGCGTGCGCCCCAGAGCTCAGAGCCATCGCCGGCGTTCACCAGATCGGCTTGAACCCCGAGTTGATCGCCGTGCTGCGTGATTCGGCCGATCAGGACCGCACTAACTTGCAAGTCCTTGCCGATTTTCTGCAGATCGTCTTCTTTGCCTTTGTATCGAAAGACAGTGCTGCGCGCCATCACTTTCATATTGGGTAATTGAGACAACGCGCTAATCAGACTTTCGGTCAGGCCATCACTCAGATATTCATTGCCAGCGTCGGCAGTTGAATTCACGAATGGCAAGACGGCGATGGAATCGACTTTGGTCGCGTTGGTCTTTGCGCGCAGAAAATAAATGCCGGCCCCTGCTGCGATTAAGACCATTGCGGCAATTCCGGCGATGAGGTGTTTGCTCAAGCCCCTCTGGGGTTGAGCAGCCGGAATTGACCCCGAACTGATGGGTTGTATCCCGCTCGCGGACAGCGCCGCGCTGCTTCGTCCGGAATCAAGATCGCGTTTGGCGCGGGTAAGGTCGGTGCGCAGATCGGCGGCACTCTGATAGCGAAGATTACGGTCCTTTTCGAGCGCCTTGTGAATGATGCGCTCCAGTTCCACCGGCAAATCGGGATTCAGCCGGGATGCCGGAGTGGGGGCTGCGTCTAGAATTGCCTTGAAGATTTCAGCAGTACTGCCGCCGCGGAATGGGAGCGCTCCGGTTGCCATCTCGTAAAGCACCGCGCCAAACGAAAACAAGTCGCTGCGGGCATCAACCTCTTTGGCGCGTGCCTGCTCCGGTGACATATAAGCCACGGTACCGAGCGTCGAACCAGGGCTGGTGAGATGTTGATCATCCACGGTGTTCGCTGACGCTACCTGGTTCGACGAACTGCTGCCGGCGGGAGCAACCTTCGCGAGGCCGAAATCCAGGACCTTGGCATGTTCACGGCTGGTAACGAAAAGGTTGGCGGGCTTGATGTCACGATGAACGATGCCCTTGGAGTGGGCGGCGTCGAGGGCGTCCGCGATTTCAATTCCCAGCAACAGCAAGATTTCGGTTTCGAGTGGCTCCCCGGAAATGCGGTGCTTCAGCGTGGCGCCTTCAAGAAACTCCATGGCAATGAACGGATGCCCGTCATGTTTGCCGATTTCGTAGATAGTGCAGATGTTGGGGTGGTTGAGCGCCGACGCGGCGCGGGCTTCGCGGCGGAAGCGCTCAAGAGCTTGCGGGTCCCGGGCCAAATCCTCGGGAAGAAACTTCAGAGCAACGAAGCGCCCAAGCTCAGTGTCTTCGGCCTTATAGACAACTCCCATGCCGCCGCCACCCAGCTTTTCCGTAATGCGATAGTGAGAGATGTTCTGGTCGATCATCAGTGGCGAGGAACAACGAGCGTATATCCATGCTAAGGATGGCATGAACAGAAGTCAACGAATCGGATTTGGGGGCAGCGTCGGATCCAGCCCCGCTCGCGGGAAGAAGTCGAACGGGCTGCCTAGCTGAAGAATGAAGGCCTCGGCTTTTTTGGTGCCGTTCTGCAAGCCGCGGAAACTAGCTACCGTATCCTGCACCGCATAGAAATAATCCGGACTCTGGCTGGCGTGCGCGTAACAGGCGGCTTTCTTCGTTTCGGCCACGTCACTGATGTCAACGTAATGAGTGGGCGCGGGGAACTGCGTGGTGTCGTCGCCGTCTGAAACTTCATAGTAGTAAAGAGCGAACCTGCGTTTCAGTTGCTTCCAGGCTTCGTAGGCCAGGTTTGCAATCGCGCGGTGATCGGGATGATTGTCGATGGGCCAGTGCGTGAAAACCGCGTTGGCATTTTCAGCGTCGAGAATGTGCTGAAAGGCCTGGTACTGATCGTTATCGACAACAGCGTGGCCGTTCACCTGCTTGGCATAAGCCGGACGAGCTTTTAAGATCTCACGCGCCTTCTTCGCTTCGGCTATGCGGGTTGCGGCGGAAATCTGCTGCCATGCTCCATCGTTCAAGTAGAGCAGCACAACCTCGTGGCCGGATGCGGTCAGCCTAGCGATAGTGCCACCACAGCCATATTCGGGATCGCCGGGGTGACCGCCGGTGAAAACGATCTTCAGCTTGCGCGATTGCGTTGTAGCCGAAGAATTCTGGGCAGCGGCTTTGGCAACGGCTGATCCCGCGAGCACTCCGGCAGTCCGTAGCATCTCTCGACGATTCATTCCTTCAGCCTCCTGGGCGGCCTCTAGTGTAAGGGAAGCCGTTCTCACAACTTCAGGTGCCGCAGGAATTGATAAGGCAAGGCACCCCTTAAAAGATGACAGACTCGGCGTAATTGCGGAACGGCAGAGCCAAGCGTACTATTCTCGCCTCAATCAAAGAATTCATTGGGCTCAGTCCGGGAAATGGTCTGAGGTGAATGGCAAGGAGAAGACGATGGGATTTCTAATCTGGATTTTAATCGGACTGATCGCAGGATGGCTGGCAGGCAAGGTGATGAAGGGCGGCGGCTACGGCGTCCTGGTGGATATCATTTTGGGAATTCTTGGCGGCATAGTCGGCGGCTGGGTTTTCGGGCTGCTCGGAATCTGGCCAGGCGGCGGGATCATCGGATCGATTCTTGTGGCGTTTGTCGGGGCAGTCATTCTGGTTTGGATCAGCCGCCTTCTGAAGAAAGCGTGATGAACGCTCGTTTCAAAAGTAATTTAGCGGCGTAAACAAAAAAGGCCGGAGCCGAGGCTCCGACCTTGTCTTTCAACAAAAACTTTTCCTCGATTAGTGGTGACCGTGGCCTCCGCCACCGCCGTGGCCTCCGCCACCGCCGCTATGTCCACTGCCGCCGCCGTGCCCACCGCCGCCGCCGTGCCCGCCGCCGTGACCACCGTACGCACCGCCGCCGTGACCGCCACCGCCGTGGCCACCGTACGCGCCGCCGCTATGGCCGCCGTAGGCACCACCGCCGTGGCCGCCGTACGCACCGCCGCCGTGGCCGCCGTACGCACCGCCGCCGTGGCCGCCGTACGCGCCGCCTCCGTGGCCGCCGTACGCACCGCCGCCGTGGCCGCCGTACGCGCCGCCGCCGTGACCACCGTACGCACCGCCACCGTGAAAGCCATTGCCGGCACGATAGCCGCCGTGATTGTATCCGCCCCGATAGCCGTATCCTCCTCGGCCAGAGCCGTGACCGTAACCGCGCCCACCGTAGTAACCGCGCCCACCGTAGTAACCGCGCCCACCGTAGTAGCCGCGTCCACCGTAGTAGCCCCGGCCATAATATCGATGGCCGTAGTACCCGTGATACCAGGGACCTGCGCCGATAAAGACGCCGCCTACGAAGTAGTCAGACCCGTAGTATCCATAAGGAGCACAGGCGTAGGGATAGTAGGCGTAATACCCGTAGGGGCAGACGGGAGGGCCAGCTACGTAGCCATAGCCGTCGTTATCGTAGTCGTTATAGTCGTCGTAGTCGTTGCCGTAGCCGGAGTTGTCGTAGTTATCGTAATTGGAGTAGCCGGCGTATCCGCCTCCGACCCCAACACCCACAGAGACCTGCGCATGTGTCGGCTTCGCCCCCGAGATACAGAGGGCCAATCCGAGCACGGCCATATATTTTAAGTAATGCATCATTTGTCCTTGTTCCCGGCCCGTTCCTCATCCTGAAACGACGGAACCAGAGAGTTCCCGGCAAATTCCCCCGGGGGTAGCTGATTACATTGTTAAGAACCCGTAAAGATCCTGAGAGTTTCGGTAAAGCGGCGGAAGATAAGTGGCGCAATTTGTTCGATATCCAACGGTTCTGAATGCCTGTTTACCCGTAAACCAAGCCAAACCATCCAGAAACCAAGTGCACTACAATCTTCGTTTCCGGAAACACCGTATGCGCACAGCAGATGTTGTCATCATCGGGGGCGGGATTGTTGGGTCGAGCATTGCCTATCACTTGACGGGGGCCGGATGCCGTAACGTCCTGGTGATCGAGCGCGAATCCTCTCAGGGCAAGGGATCCACGGGCAAGAGCATGGGCGGGGTTCGCGCCCAGTTTTCGACTCCGGTCAACATCCAGATGTCGTTGTACTCGATTCCTTTTTATGCCGCGTTTGATAGACAGCTGGGCTATCCGTGCGGATATCGCGCCCAAGGTTATTTGTTCTGCGCGACGAGCGAGGAGCAGATGGCGTACCTGCGGACTAACCACGAGACGCAGGTCCGGCTGGGGCTTAAGGACGCGCGGCTAATTTCTGCTGATGACATTGCCGGCATGTTTCCTCAACTCCGGTCGGATGACATTGTTGGCGGCGCGTTCTGCTCGAGCGATGGATTCGTCGATCCATACAGCGCGATGAACGGCTTCATGGCCGGCGCCATTGAGCACGGAGCAGAAATATGGAAGAACGCAATCGTGACCGGCGTCCGACGCGACGGTCAGGGAATCGCAGAAGTTGAAACCAGCAAGGGCCCGGTCAGCACTCGCGTTGCAGTGAATTGCGCCGGCGCATGGGCGGCTGAGATCGCTGACATGGCCGGTATTAATTTGCCGGTTGAACCGCTGCGGCGAATGCTGGTGCCGACTGAGCAGTTCGACCAATTTCCCCATAGCGCGCCCATGATCGTTGACATGTCAAACGGTTTTCATTTCCGCCCAGAAGGGCAGGGATTTCTGTTGGCGTGGAACGATCCGGAGGAGACGCCGGGCTACAAAACCGAGTTCGAGGCCTCATTCATCGAGAAAATTCTGACGCGCGCCGCCGATCGTGTTCCTGTGTTTGAAAACCTGGCGGTCAATCCTAAGAGGGCGTGGGCAGGTCTTTACGAAATGACGCCAGACCATCATGCGATTCTTGGACCCAGTCCGGAAGTGACGGGATTCTTTCTCGCGAACGGCTTCAGTGGTCACGGCGTGATGCATGCGCCCGCTACAGGGAAAATTCTCTCGGATTTGATTCTGCACGGAAGGACGGATTTGATTGATGCATCCGTCCTGAATCTGGCGCGCTTTGCCGAAGGCCGAATGATTGAAGAGACAGCGGTGCTGTGAAGTTTCTGTGGAGGTCAGAATTGGCCCAATCGCCTCACGATTGGTATAGTTTTAGTCTCATGTATCGCGACTTCCACGCACTCGACCGCTGGACCAAGAAGCAGGTCCATTGCTTTTATCAGGCCCTCATCGTTGCCGTTGCGACGCGCCATGCCGATGCCGTCGATATCAAGTTCCTGGTCGATGGGCGGCCAGTGTGGGTAGTGCTCCCCCTGCCCGCGTGGAACGAATACCAGAACCGCACCGGCAAGACGATAACGGATCCGCTGGCGATTGAAATTGCAGGTCGTTACTTGAAAAGCGCCCTCGAATCGGGCGAAGGCCTGGGCAAGGAAATGTATTCGCTGACGGTCGAACAGACGCTGCAGAACCTGGATGCGGTGGTGAAAGAGCCGGAAACGGTGGTTTGAGAATTAAGGACTGGTCAGGCGAGTCGTGTTTTCGACGTCATTCCGCTTTAATTGTGCGCTTGCTCCACGCAGGAATGATTCGTTTCATAAATTCATCGAATAATGGGACCGTGAAAGCCGTATCGCCGAACGTTGGACTCCAAACCATTCCCTTCGCAATTAGTGTGCTGCGCACGGGGCCGAGAGACGAACTGGATCTTCCCATCGCATCGGCAACGTCTCCAGAACGGTGCGGTCCCGCTCCCAGATCCGCCATCGCGCGCAGGTAGTTTTTCTCGGACGGAGTCAACCGGTCAAAGCGCACCCTGAAGAAGCTTTCATCGAGGGTTGCAACTGCTTGAGCTGAGGCTGTAACTACATCCGCTTCGGTAATCGGACTATTTTGAGCGGTATCCCAAGAATGCTTACCCCACTCTTGCAAGAAGTAAGGGTATCCATGCGTTTTTTCAATGATGGCGGTAACAGCTTCATTTGTGAACTCAACCATTTGCTCGCGCGCGGGCTTAATGATGGCCAGGGCGGCATCGTCTGCACTGAGAGGCCCTATCGTCGGGTAATCAAACAAACGCTCTGCGTATGATTTTGCCTTTCCGGCTAAACCGCGAAGTTGCGGCAAGCCCGCTCCGACGACGGTTAGCGGTAGGCAGGATTGAGAACAACGATGGAGGGCAGTGATGAGCGCAGCGAACTGATCCTGTGCAACATACTGTAGTTCGTCGATAAATATAACCAAAGTGGTATTTGCGCTCTTGGCTGCACTGCCAACTTGTTCGAGTAAGGCCGTAAGATCGCCTTCCAAATCCCCGTTATCGGCTAGCCCTGGTTCGGGATCGAAATCGAGACCAACCTCTATATCCCCAAACTTAATTTTGAGGGCTTGGACAAAACCTGAAAGAGCCTTCAATCCCCTTTCTGCCGCAGCCCTTGCATGATCGACACGACTCAATCTCAGAAGAGCGAGCCTCAATTGGGGAGCCAGCATGGCGGGAAGAGAACGCTCTTCTGGAGCCTCGACCCTAATCGTCTGCATGCCTGCCGCGTCCGCATCCTGGCGGATCTTATCGAGCAGGACGGTTTTTCCTACGCCCCTAAGCCCGACCATTAGCACACTCTTAGCGGGATTCCCGATCTGAATCCTAGCCATAGCGATTCGAGCCTGCTCACGTACCTTATCGCGGCCAGCGAGCTCTGGCGGCGGTGAGCCGGCTCCCGGAGAGTAGGGATTCTTTACTGGATCCATGAGTTATAGTAACTTTTTAAAGTTTATCACGGATGCATATAACTCCGTAAAGTACATATAACTTGTAATTTTGCGGTGCCATCACGGAATTTCTGGCGGGGGTGATGCATTGCAGCTGAGTGAACCTTAAGACTTAGCGGTCGCCCGAATTCCCACGGCCGCCATCATTCTTCCGGTTTTGCCTTTTTCCGCCCGGTGGGAGAAAAACCGGTGCAGGTGGCATGAGGTGCAGAGGCCAAGGTCCGAAATATTGCGGGCTGGAACTCCGGCGGAAATGAGCTGGCGGCGATTGGCTTCAGCGAGATCCAGGAATATTTGCTTCGGCAACTCGCTGTGGCCGGGAGCGCGCGAGGTCAAAAATAGCAACGGGTATTTTTCGTGAATTTCATTAGTTTCTTTGGTCTCGCGAAAAAGACCTTTGGCGTAGCTGAACTGCGATTCAAATTGGTCGCGCACTTCTTGCCCGACCTGATAGCAGCAGCCGCGAATGCCGGGGCCGGTTGCGGCTTTCAAATCAGCGGGACGCGAGCCGAAATGCCTGCGCATTTCGCCAATGCCCTTCTCGACGATGCGTTGAATCGTTCCTCTCCAACCGGCATGGAATACTCCAACCGCGTGACGCTTGGTATCTACAAGAATGACCGGGAGGCAGTCGGCGGTAAGCACTGATAGCAGCAAGCCTGGAGTGCGGGTGATGAGGCCGTCCCCGGCCAGCGGTTCTCGCGGAAGCTCGGAAATGCAATGAATGATGTCGGAATGAATCTGGCGCAGCGAAACCAGCGGCCAGGATTCACGCTTGGACGGGCGAGACGCCCGTCGCTCCATGTCATGGGCAACTGCCGAAACAAACGCCTTGCGATTGGCCTCGACCGCTGTGCGCGAATCGTCTGTCGTGAATCCGAGGTTGAGGCTTTGGACACCGTAGTTGTTCGACGTGCCGCCGGTACGCGTGCTGAAGCCGTGAGTCAGCCACGAAATTCGTGCTAACGGTGCAGCGCGGAGAACGTCAATCCTGTTCTTGATCTTGGCGGGAGAGCTTGCTGGCACCGATCTATCTTAGCAAGTCATTTGTCGGCATCGGGGTTCTAATGCTGTAATCGTTAGGACAAACTCACACCGTACTTCTCTAGGAGCAACAATAAATGCGCCATTTGGGGGTCTTTACCATCGCTACCCTGTTGGTCATGCCGGTTGCGGCACAACAGTCCAATGAAAATAAGGAACAAACGAAACCTGAGCCGAAAAAGACGGCGCCAGCTAAGCAGCCAGAGCACAAGCCGGAAGAGGCGCAGCCAAAATCGACGGAGCCCGCGCCGAGCCAACCTCAACCCAAGCCGGGTGAAGACGCCAAGGCCGAGCATTTCGACATGACCGAGGTCGCGCCGGTGGTGACCCACCATCAGATCGAACTGAACGGAAAAACGCTGAAATACACTGCGACGGCTGGCCGCCTGCCCATCAAGCGTGGAGATGGAAAGATCGAAGCGGAAATGTTTTTCGTGGCTTATGCCCTCGATGGCCAGGAGCTGTCGAAGCGCCCGCTGACGTTTGCATTTAACGGCGGGCCTGGGTCAGCCTCGGTCTGGCTGCACATGGGAGCTTTGGGTCCGCGCCGGGTCATGCTTAGGCCCGAGGGGTCCCTTCCCCCTGCGCCGTACAAATTCGAAGACAATCCTTACACTCTGCTGGACAAAAGCGATCTCGTGCTCGTGGACGCGATCGGCACAGGCTTCAGCCGGGCTGAGACCGCTGAAATCTCGAAGAAATTTTGGAGCCTCAAAGGCGATATAGATGCCTTCAGCGAGTTCATCCGCCTGTATGTCTCTCGTTATGACCGCTGGAGTTCGCCACTCTTTCTGTTTGGCGAGAGCTATGGCACCACTCGGTCTGCGGGAATCGCAGGGAAACTGGCGGAGCAGGGCATTGTGTTCAACGGCATCACCTTGCTCTCCACCGTGCTCGACTTCCAGACACTGGAAGACAGCAAGACCAATGATGAGCCCTACATTTTCCTGGTCCCGTCGTTCACCATGATTGCCGGATATCACCGTAAGCTGGCGCCCGAACTCGAGCAGGACATGGCCAAGGCGCGGCAGCAGGCCGAACAATGGGCGACAACGGAATACCGCGCCGCGTTGGCGAAAGGGGATGCGCTTTCTCCCGAGGAAAGGCAGAAGACGATTGATCAATTGGCACGTTTCACCGGTCTAAGCAAAGAAATCATTGATCAGGCGAACCTCAGAATCGATGTCCCCAAATTCACTCACTATCTGTTGATCGATCAGAAGGTGCGAGTTGGACGGCTGGACGGCCGCTACACCGGCCCCGATCCGGACGGCCTGATGGACACTCCGTTTTACGACCCGACCGAGGCCAATGTGCTGCCTCCGTTTACGGCGGTCCTCAACAACTATGTGCGCTCGGAACTCGGGTACAAAAGCGATATGCCTTATTACATTTTTGCGCAAGAGGCTGGTTTCGAAGGCAAGTGGGATTGGGGATCGGCAGGAGACGGCTTTCCGGATACGGCCAGCGCGCTTCGACGGGCCCTTGTCCGCGATCCTTTCCTTAAAGTCCTGGTGATGGAGGGATATTACGATCTGGCCACGCCCTACTTTGCGGCCAACTACACCATGGACCACCTGGACTTAATGCCGAAGTACCGGAGCCAGATTTCGTACGCCACGTATGACGCCGGCCACATGGTTTACCTGCCGATGGATAGTCTTAAAAAGATGAAGCACGACGAGGCCGATTTCATTGAGAAGGCGGTGGCGGGGCAGTAAATGCCTCAGGCCGTGTGACCGAAACCCTCCCGGGTAACTTGATTCCGGCAGCTTAATACGATACAAACGGCGCAATGCCTATGTTGCGCCGTCTCGTTTTTTTGCCCCTTTTCCTACCTGCCTCCCTTGCTGTTCTTGCCCAGGTGCCTGCACCGCCATCGCCCCCGATTCCGGCCAAAGTTCCTGACCATTCACAAGAGTCGTATGTGGTTGAAAAACTACGGACTGCTTACCGGTTCGAGAATGACGGAACCGGCCGCCGTGAGATTTCTGCGCGCATCAAGATTCAGAGTGAAGCCGGCGTCGAGCAATGGGGGCAGCTGATAACTGGATATAACTCGGCGAACGAACGAGTGGAGATCCCTTATGTTCGCGTGTTGAAGGCGAACGGCACGACCATCGCGGCCCAACCCGATGCGGTCCAGGACCTCAGCATCCCTCTGGAGAAAGAAGCTCCGGTTTATACCGACTATCGCCAGAAGCACATAACCGTGCCGGGGCTGCGTCCGGGCGATGAACTTGAATACGACTTTGTGACTGTCACTCACACGCCGCTGGCGCCCCAGCAATTCTGGATGGAGCACTATTTTGCGCAAAGTGGCACCGTCCTCGATGAACAGCTTGAACTCGATGTCCCTAAAGACCGCAAGATCAAACTGAAGACCAAACCCGGTAGCGACGCGAAAATTACGGAAGCGAACGGCCGCCGAGTTTATCTGTGGACAAGCTCACACGTTGACAAAGACGAGGACGACAAGAAGAAGGACAAGAACAAGAAGCCGAAAAAGAAGGAGCCCGAGGCCCCAGCGGTGCAGATGACGACTTTCGAGAGCTGGGAGCAGATGGGCCGCTGGTATGGGAGCCTGGAAAAAGATCGCCGCCAGCCGAACGCTGAGATTCGCGCCAAAGCCGCAGAACTTACGAAGGGGAAGGCCACTGATCTGGAAAAAATCGAGGCGCTTTATGATTACGTAGCCCCGAACTTCCGCTACATAAGTCTGTCGTTCGGCGTCGGACGATTTCAGCCGCATGCTGCCGCAGACGTCTTGCACAACGAATACGGAGACTGCAAGGACAAGCACACGCTGCTTGCCTCTCTTCTGGAAGCTGCGGGATATCACGCGTCGTCCGTCCTGATTAATTCCAGCCGCAAGTTGGATCCCGATGTCCCCTCGCCCTCGCAGTTTGACCACGTCTTTACCATGCTACCGCTGGGCAACCAGGAAATATGGATGGACAGCACGACCGAAGTTGCGCCCTTCCGGCTGCTCGCCTCGGTTCTACGCAAGAAGCAGGCGCTGATCATTCCGGCTGATGGCGTGCCGCACTTGGAGGAGACTCCCGCCGATCCTCCGATGGTGAACGAGCAGATATCCGAAATCGATGGAAAGGTAAGTGAAGTCGGCAAGCTGGAAGCCAAGGTCCATTACGAGATTCGGGGAGATACCGAGCTTTATATGCGGATGCTATTCCGGCGCATCCCGCGCAATAAATGGCAGGATTTCGTCAAAGAGCTGAGCGCGTACAGCGGGGTGAGCGGAGACGTTTCCGACCTGGAGGTGTCCGATCCAGCAGCAACGCATCAACCGTTCACTCTGTCATACAAAATTGAAGCGGCGAATTTTCTCGATTGGTCGAAGAAGAAATCTGATCTCGCGCTGCCGTTTTCGCAGATGCAGATGGCAGATGCCGACCCCGACGATACCGATCCGGTACAGGTAGGTTCGCCGATCAACTACGTGTACAAGCTTCATTTGCAGTTTCCCCCAAAATACACGGAAACTGCGCCGCTCTCCTTTTCTGTGAAGCGCGATTATGCCCATTATGACGCCACGTACAAAGTGGACGGGAACGTTTTCACGGCTGACCGCACCCTGATTACCAGCATGAACGAACTTCCATCCGCGCGGGCCAACGATTACATTGCATTTCGCCGCGCGGTGATGTCGGATGCGGAGCAGCACCTTTCGATTGACAGCAGCGCCGCCGGTTCGCCGACGCTTTCGTCCGACCTGAAAGGCGACGAACTTTACGACGCAGCCAAAGCCGCGTACGAGCGCGGCAACTTCCAGAGCGCTATTGATCTACTGAAGAAGGTTGTTGCCGACGATCCCAAGCACAAGACCGGATGGATGGATCTGGGCCGCGCATACATGGTGCTTCGCCAGACCGACAGCGCCATTGACGCTTTCAAGAAGCAGGCTGAACTGGACCCATACGATGAATTCGCATACGACTCGCTCGGTTGGGCCTATACCACTCAACGCAAATATGATGATGCCGCGACGGCATTTAACAAAGCTATCGAGATCAATCCCTTGAGCCAGTACGCGCACGGCGCGCTGGGTGGCATGTATCAGGAATCGCATCAGTACGATAAAGCCGTGCCCGAACTCGAAAAGGCAGTATCGCTCAAGCAGAATGACGCGGGACTGCAGATCAATCTCGGGGACGCGTATCTGAACACGGGCCAGGATGACAAGGCGCTGGCCGCCTTCAATCGGGCGACCGAAATTTCCGCTACGCCGGATGTGTGGAACAACATTGCATATCAACTGTCGCTCAAGGGCACGCACCTTGATCGGGCCCAGCAGTACGCCGAGTCCGCAGTGACGGCTGTGGCTAATTCATTGCGAAATCTTTCTCTGGACCAGCTATCCATGCGCGATCTGGGCAATGTTTCTGAACTTGACGCCAATTGGGACACGCTGGGATGGGTCTATTTCGCGCGTGGCGACATGCAAAAGGCTGCGAAATATGTGAACGCCGCGTGGGTGCTGGGCGGGCACGGCGAGGTCGGCGATCATCTGGCGCAGATCTATCAGAAAATGGGCCGGAAAGACGATGCGGTGCGCACCTATGCCATGTCACTGTCCGGCATTCGACCGAGCAACGAGACCCGTACCCGGCTGGCTTCTTTGGTGGGTGGTGACGCGAAAGTCACGCCTGCCGTCGAGCAACACCGTGGCGATTTTCAGACCCTGCGTACGGTGAAGCTGGGGAAAGTTTCACCTGCATCAGGCAACGCGGATTTTTTTGTAGTGATCACGTCCGCTGTTCCTGAAGGAAGCGCAAAGATCGAGACAGCGAAATTCATCAGCGGAGAAGAGAAGCTCAAACCACTGGCGGAAAACCTGCGCAGTGCGAAAGTCAGCTTCGTATTCCCCGATGACGTGCCGACGAAAATCCTGCGTCGCGGCACGATGACATGCTCCAGCAGCGGCGAATGCGACTTCGTGATGATTTTGCCGGAAGATGTGCATTCGGTGGATTGAGCTGGGTCGGAGTCGAAGGTCAGAAAAAAGCTTTTAACCGCTAAGAGCGCAAAGTGCGCGAAGAAAGTTTCTAGTATCCGGAGTTCCGATCTTCTTTGCGAACTTTGCGCTCTTAGCGGTTAAAAGCTTTCGAACACGGCTAGCCGAAATATCAAACGAAAGCAATCTATGGCATCTGTCTCGCTCGTTCGTACGCGTGCGCGATCCGTAAGACCAACGAATCTCGCTGCGGCGACCCCACAATCTGCAGCCCAAGAGGAAGCCCTTCCGCGCTGAACCCGCAAGGAACTGAAATCGCAGGCAGCCCCCGAACATTTACCCAGCGAGTATTGCGGAGGAGCACGAGTTCGGCGGGGCGAAGCTTTGCAGGATCTTCCATCAAATCTGAAATACGCGGCGCGGGAACTGGAGTGGTTGGCATGATCAGAGCGTCGATTCCATCAAAAACTTTTTTTACTTTTGCGATCTCCTTGCGCCCGTCTTCAAGCCCGCGTAGCGCTTTCAGGTACGTCTCCTTTGAAATCTTCTCGCCGGAGCGAATGCGGCGCAGCGTTTCAGGATGATAGAGCTCAGGCGAAGCTCCAATCCTTTCGCGATGGTAAGCAAATGCCTCAGCCATCTGCACTGTACGGTCGGTTTCCGCCGAAATGTCAATTTCGCAAACCTCAAATCCCAAGCTCTCAAATTCAGCGATTGCCCGATCCATGCTTTTTGCAACGCTCGCATCGAGATCATCAAAGAAATACTTTCGCGGAACGCCGAGCATTATTCGGTCCAGCGGTTCGCTTAAACCCGCACGGTAATCTCCCGGAATTTCCGCGATTGCACCCAGCAGGATCGCAGCATCTTCCACAATTCTCGTAATCGGACCAACGTGATCGAGAGACTCGGATAGTGGAATCACACCCGTCTTGTTCACCAGCCCATACGAGGGTTTAAGCCCCACCACTCCGCACAGTGCTGCCGGTTCGCGAATGGAGCCGGCAGTATCGGTCCCAATTGCGGCGTAACACATTCCCGAAGCGACAGCAGCGGCTGAACCGCCGGAAGAGCCGCCGGCAATGAACTCTGGATTCACTGGATTCCGCACCGGGCCGAAGTGGCTGATAAGCGAGCTGCCTCCATAGGCGAACTCATGCAGATTTTGCTTGCCGATGATGATTGCGCCCGCAGCTTTGAGTCGCTTGACCACTTCCGCGTCTTCGCGCGGCACTCGATTAAGAAAAACAGCGCTGGCTGCGGTGGTGCGCACGCCTGCGGTGTCGATCAGATCTTTGAGGCCGACGGGAATTCCGTGCAGCGGCCCGCGCCAATTTCCGGCCCGAATTTCCTCTTCGGCCCGCTTCGCTTCCGTGAGCGCCGACTCCGACATCACCGTGATGAATGCGTTGAGCGAGGGATTGAGACGGCCGATTGTGTCCAGGCACTCGCGTACTAATTCGACGGGCGAGAGCTTGCCGTATCGAATCACTTCAGAGGCTTCGGCGATGGTGCGAGTGTTGTTCATGGGCTCTGCGAGATTAATCTAAATCATCGCCAAAGCTGTTGACGGCGAAGACAAAAAGCTTTTAACCGCAAAGAGCGCAAAGAACGGCCGCAAAGATCGCAAAGAGTTATGTTGGTACGCTACACAAGTTGTATCTAAGATTCGTTTTTCCCTAATCGCGGCCTTGATCTACCTTTTCTCTGCGTCCGCTGCGGGTTTAGCGTTTAAGCGCTTTCGTCATGATGGTTGAGGCTAAAACGGTTGTCATGTAAAAGGTCCTTTTGTGCCGCGCATTGGCTCGCTTGCTTGCCTATAATCAAAGGTTCGGAGGATCGCCATGGCGCAGATGACAACAACTCCGGTTCGCACGCAGGGCTTTTATCTGCAGGGCAAGTGGATTGAGGAGGGCAATCCAGTTGAAATCCGTGCGCCTTACGACGGAACTCCTCTGGCCGAGGTTTTTCAGGCCACGCGTCAGCACGCAGAGCAAGCGATCAGGGCCGCGGTCCGCGCCTTTGGCACGACCCGCAAGCTGCCGGCGTTTGAGCGCCAGCGGGTGTTGCGGTCCATTGCCCAGCACATCACGTCGAGAAAAGAAGAATTTGCGCGAACACTGGCGCAGGAAGCGGGCAAGCCGCTGAAAGCGGCGCGCACTGAAATCGAGCGTGCGATTTTCACGTTTACGGTCGCTGCCGAAGAAACCACCCGCATTCATGGAGAATATCTTTCGCTCGACTGGCAGCAGTTCACTTCAGGACGCTGGGGAATCGTGAAGCGCTTCCCGATTGGCCCGGTTGCGGGGATTACCCCATTTAATTTTCCGCTGAACCTGGTGGCTCACAAAGCCGCGCCGGCGATTGCCGCAGGTTGCAGCATGATTTTGAAGCCGGCTCCGCAAACGCCGTTAAGTTCTCTGTTGCTGGCCGAAGCTGTAGAACAGGCGGGCCTGCCGGACGGGGCATTCAATGTGTTGCCGCTTTCGAACGAAGATGCGGGATTGCTGGTCACGGATGAGCGCATCAAGTTGATCAGCTTCACCGGCAGCGCTCCCGTCGGCTGGGAGATCAAGCGCCGCGCCGGCAAGAAAAAGGTGGTGCTCGAACTCGGCGGGAACGCCGGCGTAATTGTGCATGGCGATGCCGATCTGGCCTGGGCCGCCGAGCGGTGCGTTACCGGGGGATTCGCTTATGCCGGCCAGACCTGCATCTCGGTGCAGAGGATTCTGGTGGAGCGGCCGGCATTTGCCAAATTCCGCGATTTGCTGCTCGCGGGCGTTCGCAAATTAAATGTTGGCGATCCCATGGACGAGACGACCGACCTTGGTCCGCTTATCCGTGAAAGTGACGCCATTCGGGCGGAAGATTGGGTCACAGCGGCAATTCAGGATGGAGCTACTCTGCTTTGCGGCGGTAAACGCCGGGGATCGATTCTGGAACCAACGGTGCTGACCGGGACCCGTCCGGACATGAAAGTTAATTGCCAGGAAATTTTTGCGCCCGTGGTTACGCTGGAGCCATATGATGATTTTGCGCAGGCGCTAAGGCTGATCAATGAATCCCCCTACGGGTTACAGGCGGGCGTCTTTACGCGGGATGCGGCACGAATCTTTCAAGCATTTGAGGAACTGGAGGTTGGCGGCGTGATCGCGGGAGATATTCCATCGTTCCGCATCGATCACATGCCATATGGCGGAGTGAAAGACTCTGGTCTCGGTCGCGAAGGCTTGAAGTACGCGATTGAAGACATGACCGAACCGCGATTGCTGGTGATGAATCTGAGGTGAATCCGTCGTACGGTGGACAGTCAACTTCATCTCCGCAGATAAACGCGGATTGCACGGATTTTAAGAGTAGCCGACTTTTCAGATTTTTGATCTGCGCTGATCTGCGTTAATCTGTGGAGCAGAAGTTTTTTCCCGAAAAAGATTTTTCATCCAGAACAGGAAAGATCATTTTCAAATCACTGCAAGCTGCTATAATTTCCAGTTTCAAAAAGTAGTTCGCATTTCTTTACGTTTTATTTCTGGGTTGAACAACGTTTTCCCGCGGTAAGAAAAAATTCTGATCGATGCAGATTTTCCATCGCAGCGCAAATGTGATTTCGCGGGCCTCGATTTATGCAGGCATTTTCACTGCTGCGGCAGTGCTTTGGGCGTGCATCAACTTACAGCGCTCGCCTTACGTGACTTATGCAGCAGTGGTGCGCCCGCAACCGGTGCCATTCAGTCACCAGCACCATGTGGCTGCGATTGGAATTGATTGCCGGTACTGTCACACGTCGGTTGAGACGTCAAACTTTGCTGGTATTCCCCCCACCAAGACCTGCATGAACTGCCACTCGCAGATTTGGACGGGAGCGGCATTGCTGGAGCCGGTGCGCGAGAGCTTTCGCAGCGGAAAATCGCTGGTCTGGAACCGGGTCAATGATCTTCCGGACTTCGTTTATTTCGACCACAGCATTCACATCAATAAAGGCGTGGGTTGCAACACCTGTCATGGGCCCGTGGACCGCATGCCAATGATGTTCAATTACAACTCGCTACAGATGGAGTGGTGTATTGAATGCCATCGCGGGCCGGAGAAGAATTTGCGCCCGCGCGATCAAGTGTTCAATATGCGATATCAGCAGCCGACGCCGGAGTTGCCGGTCACGGTCAATGAAAAAGGGCTTACGGATCCAAACGGCAAGGCTTTTACCGACCAGGCGAGCCTGGGAAAATATCTGGTGCATGCGTACAATCTGCGTTCCGTGATGGATATAACGAGTTGCAATACGTGCCATAGGTAAGGCAGCTTCTAGCTTCTAGCTGCTAGCTTTTAGCTTCTAGCTCGAATATGGGCACCTGGCGGGTGAAAAGTGCTCCAGTCGCCGCAGGCGGCGGAATTTAGTTAGCCCAGCGCGTAAGCACTGGGTCGGTGCGGGAAAATTGAGAAGAGTCCCGCAGGGACGGCACAAGACAAGATTAATGAACGACGAAAAACAAAACGGCAAGGCGCAGCGCGAGGAAGTTTGTCCTGGCAAGAAGGACGAGCTTGACTTGGCGTCGGCGACCGCTGAAATCCAAAAGAAGAACGGCCCTGAATTCTGGCGCAGCCTGGAAGAGCTGGCGGGCAAGCCAGAATTCAAGGAAATGATGCACCGCGAGTTTCCCAAGGGTGCGTCGGAGTGGCTGGATGCGGTCTCGCGGCGCGGATTCCTGAAGCTGATGGGGTCGTCGCTGGCCCTTGCCGGTATGACTGCTTGCACCCGGCAGCCGCTTGAGCCGATCGTCCCCTATGTTCGTCAGCCGGAAGAATTGGTTCCCGGGCGTCCGATGTTTTACGCCACAGCGTTCACGCTCGGCGGATACGCTACGCCGTTGCTCGTGACCAGCCGCGAATTTCGGCCGATCAAGATTGAAGGTAATGACCGGCATCCGGCAAGCCAGGGCGGCACCGACGTTTATGCGCAGGCTTCGCTGCTCGATATGTACGATCCCGACCGGTCGCAGAACGTGCTCTACATGGGCGACATCAGCACCTGGAGCACGATGGTTGGGGCGCTGCAAGGGCCGCTGAGCGCCCAGAAATCTTTAGGCGGCGCCGGAATTCGGGTTCTATCGCGAAACTTTTCATCGCCGACGCTGACCGACCAGATGCAGCAGTTCCAGAAGGCATATCCGTCGGCCAAGTGGCATTTCTACGAGCCGGTCAATCGCGACAATGTTTATGAAGGCGCGCACATGGCCTTCGGCCAGCCGGTTGAGACAACGTACGACTTTTCGAAGGCCGATGTCATCGTATCGCTCGATGCTGATTTTCTATCCGCAGGGTTTCCGGGCACAACGCGCTACGCGCGCGATTTCGCCAATCGGCGCGACCCCGATTCGGAGAAGATGGCGCGGCTGTATGTGATCGAGAGTACGCCAAGTGCGACGGGAGCGAAGGCGGATCATCGGCTACCCGAGAGGGCGGGGTCAGTTGAGAATTTTGCGCGGGCACTCGCCAAGCATGGATATGTGGGCAGTCTGAGCGTTCAAATGGAGTTTTTAGATCTTCCACAGGAGCTTTCCCCTGAAGAGCGGGCTTTCGCAGTGGCAGTAGTCCGCGAACTTGATAGTCATAAAGGCTCCAGCGTCGTTATCCCAGGCGAACACCAGTCGCCAGCAGTTCACGCCCTCGCACACGCGATGAATGCCGCCCTCGGCAACATCGGCAAGACTGTTTTCTACTCCGATCCGGTTCTCGCCAGCACTGCGAACAGTAACGACTCGCTGAAGGAGCTTGTCGCGGACATGCGCGCGGGCAAAGTTGACCTGCTCGTGATCCTCGGCGGGAATCCAGTCTATGACGCGCCTGCCGACTTCGGCTTTGCCGACGCGCTGAAAAATACGAACATTCCCGTTCGCGTTCATCTCGGCCTGCACCAGGACGAAACCGCCGAGCTCTGCCATTGGCACGTGAACGAGGCGCATTACCTCGAAGCCTGGGGCGACACGAAGGCTTACGACGGTTCTGTTTGCATCGTGCAGCCGCTGATCGCTCCGTTTTACAACGGCAAGAGCGCGGTGGAGATGACGGCTTTCCTGGCCGGACAATCGCAGGCAAGCGGATACGAAGTCGTTCAGAACTACTGGAAGGCGAAACACACCGCCGCCGACTTCGACATGTGGTGGCGGAAGTCGGTCGAGCAGGGATTCATCGACGGCACGGCTTCACAGCCGAAGCAGGTGTCGGCGAAGTCCGGCAACTCGGTGGCAACTTCTTCTTCGGCGCCTGAGCAAGGCGAAGTCGAAATCAACTTCCGGCGCGATCCCTCGATTTACGACGGTCAATTCGCCAACAACGGCTGGCTGCAGGAATTGCCCAAGCCGATGTCGAAGATGACCTGGGACAATCCGCTGCTGATGTCGCCAAGAATGGCCGATCAGTTGAAGGTCGAGAGCAAAGACATGGTCAGGGTCGAGCTCAATGGCAAGTCGCTCGATCTGCCTGTCTGGAGACAGGCCGGACACCCCGACAATTCGGTCACGATCTTCCTCGGCTATGGACGAAGGATGGCGGGGCGGGTCGGCAACGAAATTGGATTCGACGTTTATCCGCTGCGCTACAGCGCGACGCCATGGATTGCAAGCGGGAAAGTCACGAAGATAGCCGGCACGTATGTCCTCGCGAGTACACAGGGCTTCCAGTCGATGGACACGGGCGATGGCGAGCGGCCCCTCCTCAAAACCGCCAATTTAGAGGAATACAAAAAAGAAGCCGAATTCGACGAAGAGAAGCCTCGGGACAATGAGACGCTTTATCCGCCATTCGATTACAAAGATCAGCCGTACGCCTGGGGCATGGCGATTGACCTGAACGCCTGCGTCGGCTGCAACAATTGCATTATCGCCTGCCAGTCGGAAAACAATATTCCCGTGGTTGGCAAAGAGCAGGTGAACCGCGGCCGCCACATGCACTGGTTGCGGGTTGATGCCTATTACCAGGGCGATCGCGAAAATCCCAAAGCGTACTTCCAGCCGGTGCCTTGCATGCAGTGCGAGAACGCTCCCTGCGAACTGGTTTGCCCGGTGGGCGCGACCACGCATTCGACGGAAGGCCTGAACGACATGATTTACAACCGCTGCGTAGGGACGCGCTATTGCTCGAATAACTGTCCTTACAAAGTGCGGCGGTTCAATTTTTTCCTGTTCCAAGATTGGGATACGCCGCAGTTCAAGATGATGCGCAACCCCGATGTCACGGTGCGCAGCCGCGGCGTCATGGAAAAGTGCACATACTGCGTGCAGCGTATAACGCATGCGCGCATCAAGTCGGAAGAGCAGGATGGCAAGATCGCGGACGGCGAGTTGCAGACGGCGTGTCAGCAGTCGTGCCCGGCGAACGCAATCGTGTTCGGAAACATCAATGATCCGAACAGCATGGTGTCGAAGTGGAAGGCGAAGTCGCGGAATTATGGATTGCTGGATGATTTGAATACGCGTCCGCGGACGACGTATTTGGCGGAGATCAAGAACCCGAATCCGGAACTTAAAGAGAGCTCTTAGCAGTTAGCTCTTAGCCTTTGGCTTGAATCCACACGGTTCGAGCCAGGAGTAGCACAAAGAATTGGGAGCTAAGAGCTAAAGGCTAATAGCCAAAAGCTGATTTATATGGCCAGACCAACAGAAGTCGAAGTCGGCGAGCAGAAAGCACCGGTCATTCAGCCGGGGCATACTTTTGCCTCGATCACCGACAAGATCGCGGGAATCGTGTTGCTGCGGCCGATCAAGGCCGGATGGGTTTTCGGATTTTTCATCTGCTTCATGATCCTGCAGTGGTTTCTGTTTGCGGTGTGCTGGCTCTTTTACAAGGGCGTTGGCGTATGGGGCGTGAATATTCCCATCGGCTGGGGATTTGCCATCGTCAACTTTGTGTGGTGGATCGGTATCGGCCATGCGGGCACGCTGATCTCTGCCATTCTGCTCCTGCTTCGCCAGAGCTGGCGCAACTCGATCAACCGCTTCGCCGAAGCCATGACGCTGTTTGCCGTGGCTTGCGCGGGCATGTTCCCGCTTCTACACCTCGGGCGTCCGTGGCTCTTCTATTGGCTGTTCCCTTATCCGAACACGATGAGCTACTGGCCGAACTTCCGCAGCCCGCTGGTATGGGACGTGTTCGCTGTGACGACGTATCTGACGATCTCGCTGGTGTTCTGGTTTGTGGGATTGATTCCCGATCTTGCCAGCTTGCGCGATCAGACTTCGAACAAAGCCCTGAAGTTTGTTTTCGGTTCGCTTGCAATGGGCTGGCGAAATTCGGTCCGCCACTGGAACCGCTATGAGACGGCCTACCTGCTGCTCGGCGGACTGGCAACGCCGCTGGTGCTCTCGGTGCACACGGTTGTGAGCTTTGACTTTTCGGTGGGCATCGTTCCGGGGTGGCACACGACCATTTTCCCGCCCTACTTCGTTGCCGGCGCCATTTATTCCGGGTTCGCCATGGTGCTGGTGCTGGCGATTCCGATCCGCAGGTTTTACGGGATCACAGATTTCATCACCATGCGGCACCTGGAAAACGCCGCGATGGTGATGCTCGCGACCGGATGGATCGTCGCTTACGGATACGCATTCGAGGCGTTTATGAACTGGTACGGCGGCGATCCGTATGAGAGTTTTCTGCGCTGGAACCGGCTGCACGGGCCGTATGCGCTGTCTTATTATCTACTGCTCTTTACGAACCTCCTAGTGCCTCAGGTCCTGTGGTTCAAAAAGGTCCGCACCAATACCATCTGGCTGTTCTTTGTTTCGCTCGATGTTCTAGTGGGAATGTGGCTGGAGCGGTTCGTCATTGTCGTGGTCAGCTTGACCCGTGACTTCGTGAATTCATCGTTTGGCCAGTACTACCCGACCTGGAATGACTGGTCCATCCTGATGGGCACGCTGGGTTTCTTTGCCGCTTGCATGTTCCTGTTCATGCGCGTGCTGCCGGCAGTGTCAATTTCTGAATTGAAGATCCTGCTGCCGCAGGCCGAGGTCAAAGTCGAACACGAGGCGGAGGTCCATCAATGAAGGACCCTCGCACCTACGGCCTTATGGCCGAATTCGGCGATGTGAATTCTGCGATTACCGCGGCGCGCAACACCTATGCGGCCGGTTACCGCAAGCTGGACGCATACTCGCCATTTCCGGTTGAGGAACTTTCAGAGGCCATCGGCTTTCATAAGAACGGCGTCGCGCTTATCTGTCTGATCGGTGGACTTCTCGGCGGCACGGCGGCTTTCACCCTGCAATGGTGGATCAACACCATCAGCTATCCGATCAACATTGGCGGACGCCCGTTGAACTCGTGGCCGTCATTCATCATCGTCACCTTCGAGATGACGATTCTTTTCTCCGGACTTTCGGCAGTGTTCGGCATGCTGGCGCTGAATGGGCTGCCCATGCCGTACCATCCGGTGTTCAATGTGCCGCAGTTTGACGCGGTGACGAAAGATAAATTTTTCATCGTCATCTTCTCGTCCGACAAAAAATACGATCCGGTTGCGACACGACAATTTCTGCAGGGCCTGAGCCCACTTTCGGTAGCGGAGGTGCCCAGCTAATGGAGCGTCTTCGCAAAATTTTTCCGCTGGTCTTACTGAGTCTCCTGATCCTCGCGGGCTGCCGTCAGGACATGCACGATCAGCCGCGATTCAAGCCGCTGGCGGAGAGTGACTTTTACGCCGACCTGCGCTCGTCACGAACGCCGGTTGATGGCACGGTCGCGCGCGGTCAACTGCACGAGGACACATATTTCTACACCGGAAAGATCGGCGCTAATCCCGGCAATTACATGCCGTCTGAAGTTCCGGTCAACGAAGACACGCTGGCGCGCGGACGCGAGCGCTTCAACATTTATTGCGCCCCTTGTCATTCCCGGCTGGGCGATGGAAATGGCATGGTGGTGCAGCGCGGTTATCGGCATCCGCCGACTTATCATCAGGACCGTTTGCGGCAGGCGCCGCTGGGTTACTTTTTCGATGTCATGACCAATGGTTTTGGCGCGATGCCGGATTACGCCGCGCAGATTCCGCCGCGTGACCGCTGGTGCATTGTGGCCTACATCCGCGCCTTGCAATTGAGCCAAGACGCAACTGCAGCCGATGCCGGAGGACAGCAGATTCCTTCACCGGCTCCGGTGTTCGAGGAACCGGGATCGGGCGCGACCCTGCCGGTGCCCCTGTCATCGGAGCCGGGAACATCAGGAGAAGAACAGAAATGACCGGGGCGCACGGAAACAATACGGAATTCAGGGCGCCTGAGGTCGTGACCACGATCCATCAGCGGTCGCTAGGGGTGGGGATTATTTTCGGGGTGGCCGCGCTGATTGCCGCCATCCTGCCCGCGACCCGTGAGCAGTTCTTTCACTCCTACCTGCTCGGGTTCATGTTGTGGCTTGGCGTCACGCTCGGCAGCATGGCCATTCTGATGATCAACCTCATGACCGGTGGCGCATGGGGCATGGTCATCCGGCGACAACTGGAGGCCGCAGTCAAGACTTTGCCGCTCCTCGCGCTGCTTTTTATTCCGATCATTTTCGGGATGTCGTCGCTCTATACCGGAAACCACGAAGCGGTTGGCGGATGGCCGGGATGGCTTTATTACGACGGGCCGGACGCCCACTTAAAAGCTATGAGCCACAGCTATCTGACTCATAGTGGATTTATTGTCCGCGCAATTGTGTATTTCGCCATCTGGATCATCATTGGCTTCCTGCTGGTGCGCAAGTCGGCGCAGCAGGACAATCCCCCAGTACAGAACCTGAGCCCGAAGTTCCGCCATATTGCCGCGCCTGGGCTGATTCTGTACGCATTTACCATCACCTTCGCGGTGATTGATTGGGTCATGTCGCTCGACCCGCACTGGATTTCGACCATCTACGGGTTCATTTTCATCGCCGGCGAACTGCTCTCTGCTATCTGCGTGATGGTGATTGTGGAAACGATAATGTCACGGCATGAGCCGACAGCCTCATTGCTCAAAGCCAAAGAGGTGCACGACCACGGCAAGCTGATGCTCACCTTCGTGATGCTGTGGGCTTACTTCAGCTTTTCGCAGTTGCTGATCATCTGGGCTGGCAACCTACCCACGGAAATACGCTTCTTCACGCGGCGCCTTTACTCGGGCTGGCAGGAAGTTGCGCTGGCGCTGGTAGTCTTGCACTTCTTCGTTCCGTTCTTCATGTTGCTGTCGCGGTCGTTCAAGCGCAATCCGCACAAGCTGGTTTGGCTTGCCGGATGGCTGCTGTTCGTGCGCTTCGTGGATTTGTTCTGGTACATCGAGCCGAACTTCCACAAGAATGTGTTGGGCGGACTTTCCGGATACTGGCTTGACCTGGTGGTGCCAATCGCGATCGGCGGAATATGGCTGGCACTGTTCTTCCGCAATTTGAGGACGCGGCCACTGCTTCCTGTGTATGACATCCATGCCCAGGAATTCCTGGAATACGTGGGGGGCGCCCATGAGTGATCATCGTCATAACCACGACCGGCCCGAGGGGGGATTCGAACATGAGGATATCGGTTCGCGGCCGGTGTACGGATTCCTGATTTCTTTGGTCGTAGTCGGCGTTCTCATCTACTACATCATGTGGGGGATGTTTCATTTTTTGAACGCCTACAATCGCAAAAATGAACCGGCCGCAAACCCCATGGTGCAGGCGGAAGAGGACACGCGGGAACCCGCCGCTCCGCGTACGAACGAAAAGATTCAGCGGGAATTTCCCGAGCCGCGACTAGAGGATAACGAGCGGACGGAATTGGCGCCGTTTCGATATCAGGAAGAACAAGCCCTGAACAGCTACGGCTGGGTTGATCAGAACGCCGGAGTTGTGCACATCCCCATCACTAAAGCCATGGATCTGATTGCGCAGCGTGGTTTGCCAACCACTCCGCAATCGGGGACGACGCCGGCCTCAACAGTCGGTTTGGCGAAAGCAGCGGCAGCGGCTGCGGACACCAGCGATCAGTCGAAAAAGACCGCAGGTAAAGGAAAAAAGAAGTGAGCAGTAGATTTCACAATTCGAAGGCGGCGAGAATCCAGGCTGCTGTGGTGGACGGGCGAGAGCGCCGGTCGGTCCAAAATCAAGATGGTGGAGGCATGGGCGTCCTCGCCCGTGCTTTCTTTGTCTTGGTATCAATGCTGGCGTTCGCGTTCGTCGCCAGCGCCCAGAACATGTATTCCGGCGGTGGCGGAATTATGGCGCCTACTGCCAAGGTGCGGCCGCCTGGACTCGACAATGTGGGTATCGAGCAACGCCTCAACCAGCAGGTTCCCGCCGATCTGGCTTTTCGCGACGAGACGGGCAAGCCAGTGAAGCTGGGAGACTACTTCGGCAAGCGGCCACTGATTCTGAGCCTGGTTTATTTCCGCTGCCCGATGCTCTGCAGTGAAGTCTTGTCGGGAGTTGAAGGGTCACTCAAGGCGATCAGCTTCAACCCGGGGAAAGACTTCGACGTGCTGACGGTGAGCTTTGACCCGCACGACACCCCCGATGCCGCCACTGAAAAGAAAGCTCAAATGCTCAAACGCTATCGCCGTGCCGGCGCAGCCGATGGGTGGCACTTTTTGACTGGCTCCCAAGAGTCGATCGATGCATTGACCAAAGCGGTGGGGTTTCAATATCAGTATGACAAGACCACCGATCAGTTCGCGCACACCACTGGCTTGATGATCCTGACGCCTGAGGGCAAGCTTGCGCAGTACTACTATGGCGTGGAGTTTCCGCCGCGCGACGTGCGTTTGGGATTGATTCAGGCATCGCAAAACAAGATTGGCACGCTGGCCGACGAAGTGCTCTTGTACTGCTATCACTATGACCCCAAGAGCGGTAAGTACAGCGCCATCATCAGCCGCATTATTCAATTGGCGGGCGGCCTCACAGTCCTGTTGATTGGAGCGGTTTTGTTGGTGTTGTTGCGGCGTGGTTCCGACTCTGAAGCAAGGGGAGACAGCAAGTCTCAGCAATATGTTCGATAACTTCCCACTTTGGCCGGCTAGCGCGTCCTCGCAGTCAATGGGGGTTGATCTGCTTTATGGCTTCTTGGTAGTGCTGTCGGTGGCGATGACCCTGCTTATTTTTGCCGTCATTGCAATCTTCGGCATGAAATACCGGCGCCGTCATGGGCGCCAGGCGGAACAGATTCATGGCTCCATAATCCTGGAGATTGCGTGGTCGGTGATTCCGCTGGGAATATTTTTTGTCATCTTCGGCTGGGGAGCGGTGCTTTATTTCCAGATGCGCACGCCCCCGCGCGATGCCGAAGAGATCTATGTCGTGGGCAAGCAGTGGATGTGGAAGTTGCAGCATATTGAAGGACAACGCGAGATCAATGAGCTGCACGTGCCGGTAAACCGTGACATCAAGCTGATCATGACATCGCAAGACGTCATCCACAGCTTCTTCGTCCCGGAGTTTCGCTTGAAGCAGGACGTCCTTCCCGGGCGTTACACGACCTTATGGTTTCGCGCTACGCGACCCGGCACCTACCATCTTTTCTGCACTCAATATTGCGGCACCCAGCACTCGGGCATGATCGGCGACGTGGTGGTGATGAAACCATCTGACTATCAAGCTTGGATGTCCGGCGGAACCGTCACGGGATCGCTGGCGCAAAACGGACAAACCTTGTTCCAACAGCTTGGCTGCTCTACATGCCATCGATTTGACGTGCAGGGCCGGGGCCCGAACCTGACGGGAGTTTTTGGCAAGCCTGTGCAACTGGAAGACGGTCGAATCGTGACCGCCGATGAGAATTATGTTCGAGAGTCAATCCTGATTCCGGCGGCAAAGGTAGTTTCCGGCTTCAAACCGATCATGCCGTCGTTTCAGGGGCAAGTGAGCGAAGATCAGTTGAACGAACTAGTGGCTTATGTGAAGTCTTTGAACCAGCAACCATCAGGAGCGGCGGGCGGCCCTACGAACAACCCGTCGCCGGCAGTTCCAGCACCATAGGATTAGGAATGGCAACCACCGCAGTCAGCGTCGAACGCAAGAATTACATTAACGCGGAGTACGGAATCCGCTCGTGGCTCTTTACTACTGACCACAAGCGCATCGCTCTGCTTTATTTGGTCTCCATCACCGTGATGTTTTTTGTGGGCGGGTTTTTCGCGCTGCTGATCCGTTTAGAGCTGTTGACACCAGCGGGCGACCTGTTGCTGGCGGACACCTACAACAAGATGTTCTCGATGCATGGCCAGGTCATGGTTTTCTTTTTTCTGGTTCCATCCATCCCTGCCACGCTGGGGAATTTTTTGATTCCCATGATGATCGGGGCCAAGGACCTCGCATTTCCGCGCATCAATCTACTGAGCTGGTACATTTACATCGCTGCGGCCCTGCTGTATCTCTTCTGCATTATCACTGGTGGAGTGGATACCGGTTGGACCTTCTATACGCCCTATTCCAGTCTGTTCAGCAATACGCACGTCGTCGAAGCCGGACTTGCAATTTTTATCGCCGGGTTCTCATCGATCCTGACCGGATTGAATTTTGTTGTCACCATACACCGCATGCGCGCACCGGGAATGACGTGGTCTCGCCTGCCGCTGTTTGTATGGGCGCATTACGCCACCAGCATTATCATGCTCCTGGGGACGCCGGTCATTGCGATAACGCTGGTTTTGGTTGTTCTCGAACGTACTTTGAATCTCGGCATCTTTGATCCCAGCCGCGGCGGCGATCCCGTACTCTTCCAGCACCTGTTCTGGTTCTACTCGCATCCAGCGGTTTACATCATGATTCTGCCTTCGATGGGAATCATCAGCGAAATTGTCACCTGCTATTCGCGCAAGCGGGCCTTCGGCTACAGTGCCATCGCTGTCTCTAGTATCGCGATTGCGGTCATCGGATTTCTGGTCTGGGCGCACCATATGTTCGTCGCCGGAATTTCACTTTACTCTGCGCTGGTGTTTTCGTTCCTGAGCTATCTGGTCGCGGTGCCCTCAGCGATCAAAGTTTTCAACTGGACAGCCACCATGTACAAGGGCTCGGTGTCATTCTCGACACCGATGCTCTACGCCATGGGTTTTATTGGCCTCTTCACCATCGGAGGACTGACCGGGCTGTTTCTGGCTTGCCTTGGAATTGATGTCCACGTTCATGACACTTACTTCGTGATCGCCCACTTCCATTACGTTATGGTGGGGGGCGCTGTTCTAGGCTACTTGGGCGGTATTCATTTCTGGTGGCCCAAGATAACGGGAAAGCTTTATCCGGAAGGCTGGGGGCGCACAGCGGCGATCATCGTCTTTATCGGATTCAACCTGACGTTCTTTCCGCAATTCATCCTGGGATACCTCGGCATGCCGCGCCGGTACTGGGACTACTCGCACATGCCGGAATGGCAGGCCCTGAACGTGCTTTCCACGGCTGGAGCCAGCATTCTGGCGGTGGGGTATCTATTGCCAATGGTTTATCTCTTCTGGTCGCTGCGTTACGGCAAACCCGCAGGTGATAATCCGTGGTCAGCGACCGGGCTGGAATGGCAAACGGCGTCGCCGCCACCAACTTTCAATTTCGATGAGACGCCAATCGTGACATCAGAAGCTTACGAGTATGACAAGATGCCGCTGCCCGAAGAGGTGACACTTGAGCGATAGCCCAATGGTCGCCGAACATACAGAGCACGAAGATCGCCCGGAGTTGCGGCACCACTTTGCCGATGTAGAGCAGCAGCGCAATGCGGCTTCGCTCGGCATGTGGTGGTTTCTGGGCACCGAAATCATGTTTTTCGGGGGCATGTTCTGCGGGTACCTGATCTACCGCAGAATTTATTTCCCAGAGTTTGCCGTGGCCAGCCGAAGCATCAGCCTGTTTTGGGGAACGTTAAATACCGCGGTCCTGATCTGCAGCAGCTTGACAGTGGCCATGGCGGTACGGGCGGCGCAACTTGGGAAGCGCCAATTGCAGGTCAAACTTCTGCTCGCCACCCTTTTCTTTGGCATCGTGTTTCTCGGTGTCAAGGCCAAGGAGTGGACTGACAAGTACAAAGAGCACCACATTCCGACTTTCAGCGAGTACAACGCCATTAGCGGCGAAGGCAACTTGATTGAGGGTCACGAGGAGCTTTTAGGGCTGGACAAACTTAAAAATGATCCAGTCAAGTATCAGCAGAGGAAGGCTGAAATTCAGCAACGCACAAAAATCTTCTTTTCGCTGTATTTCGCTCTGACCGGAATGCACGCCATTCACATGATTGTCGGCGTCGGTATTTTTGCCGTCATAACTTTCGTGGCGTGGAAGGGCAGGTTTACGCCTGAGTACCATACGCCGCTCGAAATTGCGGGCCTGTACTGGCACTTTGTTGATATTGTCTGGATCTATCTGTTCCCGCTTTTATATCTGATTGACCGGCGACCAGGGGCTTAGATATGGCTGATAACGGACACTCCGAGCACATCGTCTCCGCCAAGCTTTACTGGATGGTGTTCTTTATTCTGATCGCAGCCACCTTTCTCACCGCGTGGATTGCGACTGTCGATCTCGGTCCCTTCAACACCGTCGTCGCCCTCGCGATTGCCACCTGCAAAGCTACCCTGGTTGTCCTGATCTTCATGCACGTAAAGTACACCAGCGAGAAGATGACGAAGGCGATCCTCATTTCAGCCGTGTTCTGGCTGATTCTTCTGCTGGTGCTCAGCCTCACCGACTATTCTTCGCGATTTGCTGGATAGGGATTTAGCATTCAGCCATCAGCACTCAGCAGTCAGTCACAAACAGTTGTGGAGCGACGGGGCCCGTTTGATCCTGTCGCCTAATGTGGAACCAAAGTTCCGCCTCCGAAAAATTCAGATCGAGCCCAAAGCCCAAAGCCCAAAGTGCTATCTTTATTAGCTCACAATGCCTGAAACTTTGGCGCAACTCACGGGACTCGAAGCCGCTCTGCGCCGCCACATCAGCGGCGAGGTCCGTTTCGATAATGGCAGCCGCGCGCTTTACGCGACCGACGGTTCCAATTATCGCCAGGTGCCGATCGGGGTCGTGCTTCCCAAGAATAACGATGACGTCATCGCTGCAATCTCTCTTTGCCGTGAACGTGGGGCGCCGGTGCTGTGCCGCGGGGGAGGCACTTCACTTGCCGGCCAATGTTGCAACGCGGCAGTGGTGCTCGATTTCTCGAAGTATATGGCACAAATTCTGGAACTTGATCCCGATCGGCGTATTGCTCGGGTTCAACCAGGAGTCATTCTCGACCATCTACGTAACGCAGCCGAAAAGTACAACCTGACGTTTGGTCCCGATCCGGCCAGCCACAGCCGGTGCACACTCGGCGGAATGATCGGCAACAATTCTTGCGGCGTGCATTCTGTAATGGCTGGAAAGACCGACGGCAACATTGAGGAACTGGACGTGCTCACTTATGACGGCGTCCGCATGCGCGTCGGCGCGACTAGTGATGCGGAACTTGAGAGCATCATTGGCACAGGCGGACGCCGTGGCACGATTTACGCCGGGATGAAATTCATCCGCGACGAATACGCAGATCTGATTCGCGCGAAATATCCCGACATTCCGCGACGCGTCTCCGGATACAACCTGAATTACCTGTTGCCAGAAAATGGATTTCATGTGGCACGTGCGCTGGTCGGGACGGAAGGGACTTGCGTTACGACTCTCGAAGCCACCTGCCGCCTGGTGGAGAGTCCCCCTGAACGGGTGCTGCTGACCATCGGCTGCCGCGACGTTTTTGAGGCTGCTGACCTGGTCCCTGACGTGCTGTCCTTCAAGCCGATCGGCCTGGAGGGAATGGACGATGTATTGGTCGAGTCCACTCGCCGGATCGGGATCAATCCCGAAGGGGTGGCGCTGCTTCCTGCAGGCAAAGGATGGCTGCTGGCCGAGTTCGGCGGAACGACTTTGTTCGAGGCCGAATCGATCGCGCAAGGAGCGATGGAATCACTCGCCAGGTCAGCGCAATCGGCCAGCTTCCGTCTGTTCCCAGATCGACGCCAGGCGCGCAAGGTTTGGGAGGTAAGGGAATCGTCACTGGGAGCGGTATCTCGTGTTCCTGGTGAACCGCCGAACTGGGAAGGATGGGAAGACGCCGCGGTTGCGCCGGAGAAGCTGGGTGCGTATCTGCGGGATCTGAAAAAGCTGGCCGACGAGTACGACTATCGTTGCGTCCTGTACGGTCACTTTGGCGACGGGTGTGTTCACAATCGCCTCAGCTTCGATCTTGAGTCTGCTGACGGGATCGCAAAATTCCGCCGCTTCATGGAAGATGCCGCCGACATGGTGGTCTCCTACGGAGGTTCCTTGTCGGGCGAACATGGAGATGGCCAAGCCCGTGCGGAACTTCTGCCCAAGATGTTTGGACCTGAACTAGTCGAGGCCTTTGGCAAATTCAAAGCCTTGTGGGACCCGGATTGGAAGATGAATCCGGGCAAGGTCGTGCTTCCGAACAGGATGGACGCAGACCTGCGGCTCGGCGCTGGGGATCATCCGTGGCAGCCCGAGACTCACTTCAAGTTTCCCGCTGACGAGGGAAGTTTGGCGAAGGCAACCCTGCGTTGTGTTGGAGTCGGGAAGTGCCGTCAATACGATGGCGGGGTGATGTGCCCGAGTTTTAGGGTGACGCGGGAAGAGAAGCACTCTACGCGGGGGCGAGCGCACCTGCTCTGGGAAATGACCAATGGCGGCGTGATCAAAGATCAGTGGCAGGACGAAAATGTGAAGTCCTCATTGGATCTCTGCTTATCGTGCAAGGGGTGTAAGAGCGACTGCCCGGTGGCGGTGGATGTCGCGACCTACAAGGCCGAGTTTCTATCGCACTACTACGAAGGCAAACGCCGCCCCGTGAGTCACTATGCATTCGGCCAAATAGACCGCTGGTTGCGGATTGCAGCACATGCGCCATGGCTGGCAAATTTGTTCACGCAGACACCGGGGCTGCGGGAAATCGGAAAAGCCTTGATTGGCATTTCTGCACGGCGCAGACTACCGGCCGTCGCACGTAGAAGTTTTCAACATTGGTTTTCGCAACGGGCCGGTTCGAGTCGCACTGGTGAGCATCCGCAGGTAGTGCTCTGGCCTGACACCTTCAACAACTACTTTCATCCGGAGACGGCAATCGCCGCGTTCGAGGTACTCGAAGCCGCTGGCTTTCAAGTCTTATCGCCGGCGGGCCATGTTTGCTGTGGCCGCCCCCTCTACGATTTCGGCATGATCGAGCGGGCAAAAAAGTTGTTGCAGCAAGCGCTCGAAATTCTGGAACCGCAAATTATCGCCGGAACCCCTGTAGTCGTGCTCGAGCCGAGTTGTGCCTCCGTATTTCGCGACGAGCTTTTGAACCTATTCCCCGGCAACGAGCGGGCGCAAAGGCTTTCGTCGCAGGTCTTCCTGTTGAGCGAATTTCTGGAAAAGCAGCCCGCTTTTCAGTTGCCGCAGATCGGCCGCCCAGCGCTGGTTCACGGGCATTGCCATCAGAAATCTGTTATGAAGATGACGAGCCAGGAAGCGGTGTTGCAGCGGCTCGGCATTGACTACAACATGCCTGCGCCCGGCTGTTGCGGCATGGCAGGCGCATTCGGATTTGAAAAAGAAACCTGCGATGTGTCGCTGGCGATAGGTGAACTCGAGTTGCTGCCTGCTGTTCGTCGAACGCCTTCGGACTGGCTGATCGTTGCCGACGGTTTCAGTTGCCGCGAACAGATTGAGCAATGCACCGGAAGGAAGACGCAGCATTTGGCCGAGGTGATTCAAGGAGGATTACGTTCGGCTGCTCGGCCGCGCGAAAGCTCGTAGCGCGGAGCGCAGAGTGCCCACCCACAAAGGCCTTTAACCGCAGAGTACGCAAAGATCGCGAAGAAAGTTGGCCCAGCCTACTACCATCGGTCGGGCTTTCGAAAAACTGTGAAGTAATGCGCGCCAACTTCTCTTCGCCAGCCGCATCACCCGTACAGCACGGTAAATGGGGAAGCGTTGGTCAGGAAGAGAAACCGCCTGCCACTCACCGACGCTCGGGGTTGAGACCAGCCTCCACGCAAACCGCACTTGGTCCTGCCATCGTTCGCGCAAGTTCATCATTGAACGGAAATAACGGATTGACTCAATATCCCGTTCCTCGCCTCGACTCATGCGCTTCCCAATATCGCATGCCAATGCCTCTCCATCGAGTATGGCGGGGTGAAAGGCGAAGGCCTGCGGCAACCCCAGTCCTAGTAGTGTTCGCGCGAGTTCAAGCGACACTGCGACGATCCGCTCAATTCCGAGCCGGCGAGCTTCCGCCATTATCCATTGCCAATCAAGCTTCAGTCGCGCCAGGGTTGCGATATCGCGAACCATGCCGAGTTGAGACCATTCATGCTTTGCGGCGTGGACGCACAAAACCAACATGAGATCCTCATTGCATAGCGTGCGCACGCGCATTTCTTCGAACTCGTATTCGACCGAGCGGTTGAAAAGCGATTCCATGCTAGTCGCAATCGAATAAAACCGCGGAACGATTTGCCATTGCAGCTCAATCAGGTTCGGCTCTGTTGCTGAACCGAACACAAATTCGTATCCAATGCGTAAATATTCCTGTTGCTGGCGGGGAGAGAGTGTAAGCCGGAGCGTGTATCCGAGCTCTTGCAGAGCGCTTTTCGCTCGCGAAACGTCCGCCGTTCTAACCAAAAAGTCGAGATCGCCGAAATCGCGCATTGCCGGGTTGCCGTAAAGTTGCTGAGCCAGAACGGGTCCTTTGTAGGGAAGCACCTCAATGCCGAGATCCTTGAACTGCCGCAGGATGCCCGCCAACAGAGCGGAGAAGCGCAAGACGCGACGGCTATGACTCGAAAAACGGGAGTCTATAGCTGCGCGAATGCTTGCTGGCGCATCACTCCGGCCGTGAAGCGCCTCGTAAAGTGCCGGTAAGACACGATGATGCGTGGTCAACTTGAGAACGCGACCCCAGTTTAATGGCGAGCGCAAACAATTAGTAAGATCCGCATCGCACTCGGTCGCGTGATGGCAGCAAGCACGCAGGAAATCAAGTTCCGATACGCGCGCAGAGCTGGAGCGTTGCAGCAGTTCGAAATCGAGTTGTGAGGCGGCTGCCAAGCTTTGCCTGTGAACTAACTATGTGCGCCCGATAATTCAGTGACCCCGGTTGGTCGTTCGTCCATAGAATCTTCTTACACGCGATGGCCGTGGCAAAGTACCTGGCATTGAACCTCGCGAATAGATATGCACAGCATTATCCTGGACTCGGTCCACAAAGTCTTTCGTCCGAACGGTTTCTTGTTCCCTCGGCGCAACAAAACCGAAACCTATGCGATCAAAGGCATCTCGCTCAGCATCTCGCGCGGAGAGGTGCTGGCATTGCTGGGGCCGAATGGCAGCGGGAAAAGCACGACGCTAAAACTGATCTCGACTGTATTGCTCCCAGATCGCGGGACAATTCTGGTAAACGGCGCGGACACGCGCGAGCAAGCACAGCGCGTCCGGCAGCAGGTTGGGTTCGCGGTTGCATCGGAGCGGTCGTTTTTTCCGCGGCTTACAGTCCGCGAAAACCTGGACTTTTTTGCCGCACTCGAAGACATTCCACGCCGGGAGCGAGTTGCGGCCGTGGCGACGGTTGTTAGCGACGTAGGTCTGGACCATCATGCGGACAAGCAGGTAATGAAGCTCTCATCCGGCTTACAGCAGCGGTTGGGGATAGCACGTGCTCTCATCAAGCGTCCCCGAGTCCTTCTGCTCGATGAGCCGACGCGCAGCCTGGATCCGGCCGCAGGCAGCCAATTGTGGATACTGGTGCGGCATCTTGCGCAAAGCGGCACCACGATTGTTCTAGCAACCCACAATTTTGAGGAAGTCATTTTTGCCGCTGATCGCGTCGCGATACTGCAAAAAGGTCAATTGCGAGCACTGCGGCAGACTGTCGGCCTAACTGCCGAGCAGTTACGAACACAATACTTGCACGCCACCGGCGAGGAAGACCTCATCCCCTGGCCCGCAGAGGTGCCGGCGTGATTTTGGATAAAGCCGCGGCCGTCATCAAGAAGGATTTTCTGAATGCGCTCCGCTATCGCAATGGCTTGCTGTTGAACGCGTTCGCGCCCGTCGCGCAGTTGATTATGTTCTATTACCTGGCACGCGCAGTCGGTCCGCAGTTCCGGCCCGAAGGCATGCCCTATTTCTTATTTCTACTCGTGGGAACCGGTTTCTACACTTTTCTGCTGACGGGCATGCACAGTTTCTTTCGGAGCATCCAGGAATCGCAACAAGCGGGGACGCTGGAGGTGCTGATGACGACCGCCACACCCGCGCCGGTGCTGCTTTCCTTGAGCGTAATCTCGGTTTTTGCCGGCGGCCTCGTGCAAATGTTGCTTTACACAGGGGGAGGGCTGCTCTTGTTTCGTCCGCCGCTTCAGGTCAGCATCGTAGGCTGCATCGCGGTCTTCACATTGTCTCTTATCATCGCGGTCTCGGTGGGACTGATCGCGGCCGGCCTGCAAATCGCGATTCACAAAGGCTCGGCCGCATTATGGTTATTAGGCTCGACGGCATGGGTGGTGTCGGGAACACTGTTTCCGGTTGCGGTGTTGCCCCGCCCGATAGAAATCATTGCTCAACTTCTGCCAATGACCCACTCGCTGGCCGGTATGCGACTCGCGGTCATGTCACACGGTTCTCCGGCGCTAATCAGAGAGATAGAAGTGCTGGTGGCGTTTTCTGTGGTGCTGGTCCCTTCCAGCATAGGGTTTTTCTCGTGGACGCTGCGCCGGGCGCGCCAATTTGGCACTCTTTCCTTTTATTGATTTGCAGTTACTTTGGTGTGGAGCGTCACGGCATAGGCTCAACCAGGCTTTTACCTGGGGCATACAATGTCGACAGGCCCGTGAAGACTCTCATCCAGCGTCGCAAAGGCACGCGCGTGCGCGCACAGATTCCAGTGCGCCTCACCAGCCTCGATCCAGTTGCATCTTTTACGGAGCATTGTCATACGCTGCTTGTGAATCCGCTCGGTTGCGGAGTGCGTTTTCCGCGCTCGCTCAAACCGGGCATGCGTTTGCGTATTGATGATCTTCCGGGCGGTGGAAGTATTACTGCTTATGTGGCCAGCAACCTGCCTCCCAGCGTCGGGAATAAGTATTGGGTGGTTGGAATCGGCTGGGATGCGCCTAACAATCTTTGGTGTCTCGCGCCTGTTCCCGCCGACTGGGAAGCGTATGCTGCCGTACCGCGGTTCTTTCCGGCTTCGGTTCGGTTCGCCAACTCAGGCTTGAGAGAAACCCGCTAGTTCTGATAAGTCCGCCAGGCGTAATAAGCGATTAGAAACCTTAGCCACAAGCAACCAGCCAGGTAAAAAGGAAATCCAACTTACCGCGTAGTTGTATATATGCGGAGGACTTGTCTTTCCGGGTGGCTGGATGTTGCTTTGGGCATCGCCTTGATGGTCCTTTGCTCAACCCATCATGCCTTCGCCGCCCTGGGTGAAGGCGTATCGTCTGTTGCCGCCGATCAGGCACACCTTAAAGCATCCGTCCGCATGGTGCCGCACCAGTTTTATTCGGTGCAGGAGATGCAGACTCCATCGGGCACCACCGTGCGCCAATTTGTTTCGCCGGCGGGAACGGTTTTTGCGGTGTCATGGCAAGGCTCTGCGCCGGATCTCCAGCAGTTGCTGGGCGCGTACTTCGAGGAATTTGAATCCGCGGCAACCTCTGAGCCTTCCCGCCGGGGGCGCGGGATGCACGTCGATAATGGCGATCTGGTTGTGAACACCGGCGGTCATATGCGCTTCGTTGTAGGTCGCGCGTTCCTTCGAAGCAAATTGCCGGCGCAGGTGACGAGCAATGACATCCGTTAAGCGGAGCATTATCGCGCTGTCGTGCGCAGGCTGGTTGTGCGGGTTAGAGCTTGCGTGCGGAGGATCAAGCGAGCCGTCAAATTTAATTTCGGCGAGCAACATTCAGGCAATTGCCGTGAATGGCGGCCCCAGTGGGAATTACGCGAATGGACTGTTCACTAGCGTGACCGTGTGCGCGCCAGGAGGCTCGAATTGTCAAAATATTTCCGGCGTGCTGGTTGATACCGGTTCGTTTGGTTTAAGACTGCTGTCTTCTGCTCTTGGGCCTGTGAGCGGCTCGCTTCCTCAACAGACCGATGTCAGCGGGAATTCTGTTTTTGAGTGCGCGCAGTTTGTGGATAGCGTTGTGTGGGGCCCGGTCAAGACTGCTGACGTGAAAATAGGGAGTGAGACCGCGAGTTCAGTTCCGATCGAGGTGATCAGCTCGAATACAACGCCGATTCCGTCTGGCTGCAAAGCCATAGGGCCGGCAGAGGAGGACTTATCGAGCCTGGGCGCGAACGGCATTCTCGGGATCGGCTTCTTTTTACAGGATTGTGGAAGCGCCTGCTCGGTGCCCGGTTCATCAAATCCAGGCTTTTATTACAGTTGCTCCGGAAGTTCCTGCCAGATCACCGCCGAGAGCAATTCACAACAGGTGCAAAACCCGGTGGGATTCTTTGCGACAGATAACAACGGTGTGATCTTGCACTTGCCCGCTGCTACGCCTGGTGCAACCGTGACCGGTTCACTTACATTCGGGATCGGGACACAAAGTGACAATGCCATCAATTCACAGCTGATTTTCCGCCCCGATAGTTTCGGGAATCTTAAGACGACCTTCAAGGGCCAGAGCTACGCGGGATTCATCGACAGCGGCTCAAACGGCTACTTTTTTCTCGACAGCGCGAGCACGGGACTGCCGAATTGTCCAAGTTCACAGAAGGGATTCTACTGTCCAGCCTCTCCGGTTAACTTGTCGGCGACTAACAACAGCGGGGCTACAAGCAATACCGTAAATTTCACCATTGCAAACGCCGCCGATCTATTCGCCATGAACTCTGGTTTTGCGTTTCCGACGCTGGGCGGTCCCGACCCCGCGACCTTCGATTGGGGACTTCCGTTCTTCTTCGGGCGCAACATCTACGTGGCCATCGAGGCACGTCAAACCCCTGCCGGAAGCGGACCCTTCTGGGCCTACTGATCGGTCCCTCTCCCGGCCAGGGGAATAAAGTGCGAACTTGCTGAATCTGATGCGGTGATCTGAACGATCCCTGCTCTATCGCCCGTGATTGCAGGTTTAAACGATATTTTTATTGAGCACTCAGCCCCGGGCGCAAGCTCTTTGCCGCAATTATTCTGGGTGGAGAAATCGATTCCAGAAGAGAGTATTTCTTCGAGTGTCACCGGAAAACTGGATTGATTGCTGATTGTGATCGCGACCGGGACGCTCTGCGAATTGATTGCTTGTGAGCCGAAGTCAATCTTCGAGGGGGAGATCAACAGTTCTGCTGCCCCCACTTGAGTCTGGGCCACTGCGTGCGGAAAACAAATTATGAAAAGCACAATTCCCGTCAGTGTGCTCCTCAAGCCTTGCTCCGCGGGGTGATTCTTTCGCCGAAAAGGGCAGTACCAACTCGGACCCGGGTTGCGCCCTCTTCAATTGCGATCTCGAAATCGTGAGACATGCCCATGGAAAGAACGCTCATATTGACTCCTGGCAGGCCGCGGCGCTGTATGCTGCTTGCCAGTTCTCGCATTGTACGAAAGAACGGCCGCGAACGTTCGGGGTCGTCGCTGTAAGGCGGCACCGTCATCAATCCCTCAAAACGCAGGTGTGGGAGTTCAGGCGCTGCGCGAAGCACTAATTCCAGGTCCTCTGAGGCGGGGGCGATGCCGCTCTTGGCTGATTCGCCTCCGATATTGATCTCCATCAGAATTGGTAGCGTCTTCCCGAACTCCGAAGCTGCGGAATTCAGCTTGTGGGCGAGCCGAAGCGAATCCACAGATTCGACCGAGTAAAAAAGTTCTGCGGCACGCGCGGCTTTGTTCGTTTGAAGATGGCCGATCATATTCCAGCGGGCGTCGGTGAGTTCGCTCAAAGCGGATCGCTTGGCCTCGAATTCCTGGACGCGATTTTCACCCAACAGGCGGATTCCGGATTGATAGGCTTCGCGTATGCGTTCAAGGGGAACAGTTTTCGTGACGGCCATCAATTCGATTTGGTCTGGCTCTCGTCCCGCGCGGCGCGCCGCAGATTCAATTTGGGTGCGCACCCGCGCAATGTTGTCGGCGATGGACATGTATCAAATTAACCACGAAGGACACTAAGGTACACGAAGGAGAGCCAAGGCCGGAAGCTGCTCAAATAACGCGCAGTCACGCACATGAGCGCGGCTCGACGGCCTCGGTTTGCCGGACGGAGAAAACAGTTTCTGCCAGAGCCGAAATTGCGATCACGAAATATGGAACCCACCACATGAGGTTTGCCCGAAGCCCGCTCCAGACATATTGCGAACCCCAGGTATTGGCGGTTCGAGTGGCGAACAGGCCAAGCCGGAAAAATTCAAGTGCGAATGCCATCAGGTTCGCTGCAGTCGAAATTATCCGCAACCTGCCGAGGCGAGAATCTTGTTGATTCAGGCGAAGGAAGTTGATCATGGCAACGACGATCCAAAATAGTGGAGTGTCTAAGACAGTTGCGCGTGGGTGCCAGTACCCAACCACAATCACGTACCCGAAGCCGGTGAGAAACATCGCCCATGCAAATATTGAATCTATAAGTCTCATTGAGCTCGCTCACATGATGGCGGTTGGGGGCGCAGGCTCGCTTGGGTCGCCTGCGCTGGTGAGCGGCAGGAAGATCATTAAAGCCGCAAGCAGCCCCAACACTACCATTCCGACAAGGTATAAAGGTTCTCCGAATATTTGCGGCGGTTGGTTGGGCGGCGCCCACACGGACGCTCGCAAGGCCGCCCATAAAAGGCCCATGAGCGCTTCGCCGGCAATGAGTCCGGATGCGGTCAGCACCCCGGCATTCTCTACGCGCGCCGTCTGAGCGGCATTGAAGCCACGCTTGCGGGCGGCCCAGTCTCCCAGGGACCGGAAAATCCCCCCGACAAAAATAGCGCAGGTAGTCTCAAATGGCAGGTACATACCCACGGCAACCAGCATGGGGCTGCGAACCTGCATCATGATCATGGCGAGGCCAAGAAACATTCCGACAACAATTAACGGCCAGGGCATGTTTCCGCCTACGATGCCTTGAGCGAGCGTGGCCATCAATCCGGCTTGCGGAGCGGGCAACGCTTTGCTGCCGAAGCCCATGCCTTTTGAAAGGACATACAGCGGCCAATACATGATTGAGCTTGCGACCACGACAGCAATAAGCTCCGCCGCCTGAATGCGGCGCGGAGTGCCGCCCAGAATGTAGCCAACTTTGAAATCCTGAAGCAGTTCACCCGCGACGGAGGAAGAAACGCAAACCACGGCGGCTACGCCCAGGACTGCAGCGACTCCAGCCTTGCCTGAAACTCCGAGAGAAACCATCAGCAGCGCGGCAATCAACAAAGTAGAAAGCGTAATTCCTGAGACCGGATTATTGGATGAGCCTATTGTTCCGCACAAGCTCCCCGAAACGGTTGCGAAGAAGAAACCGACCAGAAGCATGACGACAGCGGCAAGAATTGCCGGCCACAGAAGGTTGGAAACATGAATGTAAAGGAAGCACATGAGCACGAACATCACCGCGATCAGGGCGAAGACTGTCCTGAAGCTCATGTAGCGTTCGGTTCGCGAAACTTCCGGCTGGTCGACGGCGCTGCGGCGAAGGTCTCCGAAAGCCTTGCCCAGTCCGGCGGCCAGGCTGTCTTTCATTCGATACAGCGTAAAGACCGAGCCGACGAGCATGCCGCCGACGGCAATCGGCCGTACAATGTTTCGCCAGACGGCATCGGCCATGGTTGTCCAGTCATTTGTGGAGCCCGCTGGAAGATAGGTCGCGAGCTCAGGGCCTTTGAAATAAATGATCAAGGGGACAAGCAATCCCCACGCCAGCACGCTGCCTGAAAATTGAATTCCGGCCAGTCGCGGGCCAATGATATAACCAACGCCGAGGAGCGCCGGACTTACGCTCGGGGCGGCGAATGTGCTGGCGCCTCCAGCGCTCAAAGTATTTGCGCCGAGGCGAACCTGGCTGCGGCCCAAGGCCCCCACCGCGAACTGGAACGTCTTGTCCACCGCGAACAAACCGAACGACCCGAGCAAGTAAACCACCGCACCGATACCGATATTCCAGAACAGATATTTTGCGGCTTGTGCGCCGCGGCGTCCGGCTTTGTGGATCTCGGCTGCAGCTACGGATTCGGGGAACGGCAGCTCGGGATCCTCAACCATGCCTTTCCGCACCAGGGAAATGAAGAGCACGCCAAGCACGCTGCCGACCATAATCAATGCGGTAGATTTCCAGTAGGCGTCGGCGGGGCGAAAAGACGGCCACACTCCGGAGATCAGAAATGCCGGGATGGTAAAGATGGCGCCGGCGGCAATGCCTTCGCCGATCGTGCCCGAGGTGCGCGCGATGTTTTCTTCGAGGATGCTGCCTTTCATTCCCCGAAGCACGGCCATTCCGATCACGGCGGCGGGATAAGTTGCGGCGATAGTGATCCCGGCGCGCAGCCCGAGATATGCGTTGGCGGCGCCAAGAATCACCGTCATGAACAGGCCCAAGATGACCGCCCGCGGAGTGAACTCCTTCATCTCCATGCCTTCGGGAACAAAAGGCTGGTGCTTTTTCCTGGTGACTTCAGCCGGATTCGCCGGGTTTGAAGCGCTCATGAAATCCTCTAAGTATCCATACTGCCCGAATTTAGCCGCGCTGCACCTTAGCATGGCGGAACAATGATTTACAAGTGCGGTTCGCTATCACACCGTCTAGCTGGAAAGAGGCATCAAACCAATTACAATCAGTTCAGCCATCTCGGTTGAAAGCTCCAGACGATTAGGGTTTTTGCCATGTCTTTAAGCGAGTACCACTGTCCGGATTGCGGAAGTAATGAGGCCTATCAATCGCGACGTCGCACTTTTCTCGAGAGATATTTGTTTCCGTTCCTGCTCCTGAAACCGGTCCGCTGCGCGCGTTGTTACCGCCGCAATAGTACATCGGTATTCACGCCCGCCCGCGAGCGGGAGGAACGCACGGCAATTCCTCCGCATGCCGCATGAGAGATTGCCTAAGGTCTAAGTACCCCGTTATACTGAATACAATTCGTCCGGCTGGAGCCTAACCAGGCGCCGAACGAGGGAGGCTGGTCTTCAGCAGTACCGGAGACATAACTCGCTCGACCGTTCCTACACTCCAGAGTGCCAAGCCCCGGCATCGCTGGAAAACAAGTTTGCCAAGTGCTGTTTTCACGCCAGCGGTTTTGATGGCACGGGGCTTGTTTGCCGCGTTCTTTCCTTGCGACTGTCGTATCTGCGACACGCCGCTTCTGAACATTTCCCGGCTGCCGGTCTGTGAGGAATGCGTTGCCGCCATTCGCCCGATTTCCGGGGAAACTTGCGACATCTGCGGCGAGGCTGTGCCCGTTTTAGCGCGAGCCGATGAAATGCAGGCTTGCAGCGCGTGCCAGGAAACGCGGCCGCATTTTGCAAGAGCGACAGCGTTCGGCGCCTACGACGGCGAACTTCGCGAACTCATCCACCTGCTGAAATATGAGCAAGTGCTACCCGCGGCAGGTGTGCTGGGTGGAATGCTGGCTGAAGCGATCAGGAAGTTGAAACTCGCTGTGCCGGTATTGGTGGTTCCAGTTCCGCTGCATTCTTCGAAACGCCGCCAGCGCCGGTTCAATCAGGCGGAGCTGATTACCCGTGCCGCGCTGAAAAGACTGGCTCAGGATGGTTTCGAGTTTGCGGCTAAGGTTCTCGTTCGGGTGAAGCCTACGGTTTCGCAGATCGGCCTGACCCGCCCGCAGCGCCGCGAGAACATGCGCGGAGCATTCCAAGTTGTGCATCCAAATAAGGTGAAGGGACGCAGTATTCTGCTCGTGGACGATGTTTTGACGACGGGAACCACCGTCTCCGAGTGCGCGCGGGTTTTGCGAAAAGCCGGGGCCGAGCAGGTGTGGGTTGCGACGGCAGCCCGCACATTGAAGATCACCGATTCGAGTTTACGCTCCGAATACGAGTTAGAAACGCGGGCTTCTTAAGTTTTTTGAGATGTCGGTACGCAGGCACAATTCGATGTTTGAGGACCGCCACTCGGTGACCGCAGTGTTCGGCCTGCATCAGGACAGCGATCCGCCGACGCTGCACGCGCCGGTGCTGGTTCTGAATGCCTCTTATGAGCCGATCAATATCTGCGCGGCCCGGCGCGCCATCGTGCTGGTACTCAAGGGCGTGGCCATGACCGAAGAAGAGAACGGCCACTTTCTGCATGCGGCCAGGCTCGCGCTGCGGGTGCCGTCAGTCATTCGCCTGCTGGAATATCGCCGGATCCCGCACCAGACACGCGCTCTATCACGCAAGAACATTCTTCTGCGCGACCGGAATACGTGCCAGTACTGCGGGGAAGTGTTGTCGTCGAGCGACCTCACGCTTGATCACGTCATGCCCCGCTCACGCGGCGGCGCTTCAACGTGGGAAAATCTCGTCGCCGCTTGCCACACCTGCAACCGCCGCAAGGGAAATCAAATGCCCCTCGAAGCCGGCATGAAGCTGATGCGGGAACCGCATGCCTTCAACCTCCATACCAGCCGTCACATCATGCGATTGATGGGAAGGTCGGACGATAAGTGGCGGAAGTATTTGTTCTACTGAGGGACCTTCAGGTCCGAGGAATCTGCATTTCATTTAACTGCAGATTCCTCACCGCTAAAGCCGATTCGGAATGACATTCTGTCACTGCGGCTTTTGCCCCTCATCCGGCTTCTGTTGCGGCGCCTTTTCAACTTCCTGACCCTGATAGGTGATCTTCACCTTCGAGCCAAAGCGCTGATAGTCGGTGTACTTGATGATCTCTTTGATGTGAACGTCGTTGAGCTTGAAGTGGAGCTCATCGTCGGCCATGGTGTAGGCCGGGAACCAATACTGGCCATCCACCTGTTCGCGCCAGGTCGTGAATTTGGGGAAGAGGTTCTCGTTGTTCTTTTTGCGGATGTCGGGAACGGTTTTGCCTGAAGTTTTTACTACTTGAAGATCTTTGTCATCCACCCAGATGCGCCCTTGAAAATAGCGCTTTTTCCCCTCGATCTTCTTAGGCGCGATATCGAATACGTAACAGTGAAGTTCGTCCTCCTGCTGTTGTCCGACGTAGAGGATGTCGTATTCGGGGATTTCTTCCGTGGTGAGAACGAATGGCAGCAGGTGGCGAATGTCCTGCAGGTCTTCCGGAGACATCATGATTTCCGTGAGCGTTGTCTGGGGCGCGAAGACTACGTTTTCCAAGTGTCTTCCCTGATTGTCATAGGTGACGTCAAAGACTTCCCGGTACTCACCGGTCACGGTCTTGCCATCCACCGTCTGGACGCGAACATCCTGGCGGAATGTGTAGGCGTCGCGGGCCTGCTTGAATTCGGCTTCTTTCGCTGCGAACTTTTGAATGATCTGGTCCGACGTAATGCCCTTGGGAGGGTCGGTAGAAAGCGTGCCTTCCTGAGCGAACGCCGGGAAGGGAAGGCACAATGCTGCCGCGATCAGCGGCGCTGCAATTAGGGAGATTTTCATAAAGGATTCTTGAGGCCGGAATCCAGCCTATCAGATTAGATGCGTCGAGAATGCCCAAGTTGCCGTCTTTTGGCGGCCAAAATCCGGTGCCCGACTGGTGATCCACAGCTCTTTCGATTGGTTGTAAGATGACGGTTACTCCATGAGTCCCGTCTCGCGCTCCGCCACTGAACCTCTGCAGAATTTACGTCAGGAAATCGCTGAGTTGGCGGCGCTTTCCAATATCCAGGCTGCGATTGAGTGGTTTCGCGAGCAGGAGGCAGAATTTACCCGCTGGCAACTTGAACTGGCGGGAATTCCGGCCCCGCCTTTCGGAGAAGCAAAACGCGCCGAATGGTTGCGCGAGAAATTCAACGAAATCGGACTAGAGCAGGTCCATATCGACGAAGTCGGTAACGTGCTTGGGGTCATGGCTGGTGCTGCGGATGGTACCGTGTCTATCAGCGCACACATAGATACCGTTTTTCCTGCAGGAACTGCTGTTAATCCGCGCCTGCATGGCCGAAAGCTTTATGGGCCTGGGATTTCTGACAACGCAGCCGGCGTAACCGCCCTGCTGGCTCTGGCTTTGGCCTGCCGTCGATTTAGCCTGCCCCATGGGGCGCCGCTGCTGTTCATCGCGAATGTCGGCGAAGAGGGTGAAGGCGACTTGCGCGGTATGCGGCATATGTTTTCGGAGTCGGAATGGAAAGATCGTATCGGCGCGAGCGTCGTGATCGACGGCGCGGGTACCGACACCATTATTGCTGACGCCCTGGGCAGCCGCCGCTTCCAGATTACGGTGCAAGGGCCGGGTGGACATTCCTGGACCGACTTCGGCGCGCCTAACCCGATCGTCGCTGTTTCAAGGGCAATCGCATTATTTTCCGAGACTCGCGTTCCTTCATCGCCAAAAACTACGTTTAATGTTGGAGTGATTTCGGGGGGCACGTCTGTGAACTCGATTCCTGAGTCGGCAAGCATGCGCGTGGATATCCGCTCGAGTTCGGCATTTGAGATCGAACGCCTGGAACTTGAACTGAGGAGTGCAGTCAAGCAGGGTGTGCAGGAAGAAGACAGTGACGCGCGCAGCGGAGGAACTGCTGAGCGGGAACTGGAAGCTGTGATCAAAGTCATCGGCAATCGGCCCGCCGGAGAACTCGACCGCAAATCCAGAATCCTGCAACTTGCGCGCGCCGTGGACAGCTACCTTGGCAACTCAGCCCAACTGCAACGCGCTTCTACGGATGCAAACATCCCCATCTCTTTGGGGCGCGAGGCCCTCGCCATCGGGGCTGGTGGCCACGGCGGCGGCGCGCACACTTTGCAGGAATGGTTTGATCCAGCAGGAAGAGAACTGGGCCTGCAACGCGCTCTGCTGCTCGTGCTCGCACTGGCAGCGGGCGATTCCAAGGGAGTGACCGGATGAAGTGTACTCTCGCATGCTTGCTCTTTACCGCTGTTGGCGCGCTTTCCCAGACTCAACTGCCTCTTCCCAAAGCCGACACAATATACATCCACGGCGATATTTACACCGGCGTGGTCGGCGCTTCTTCTTTTCACGTGGTCACTCGCGCCCAAGCCATGGCGGTGAAAGCCGACCGAATTCTCGCTATTGGCGATGAGAACGACGTACTGAAGCGGAAGGGACCTGACACGGCGGTGGTCGATCTTCAAGGCCACTTCGTCATGCCCGGCTTCAACGACGCGCATATGCACTTGACCGAGGCCGGATTCAAAAAGCTGACAGTTGACCTCACCGGCGCACGGTCGCTGGAAGAGTTTCGCGATCGTATTCGCAAGCGCGTTGAGACAGCTGAACCAACGGAATGGATTACCGGTTCCGGCTGGGACGAGACGCTGTGGCCGGTGAAGGAGCTTCCTACGCGGTGGGACATTGATGAAGTCACGACCGACCATCCCGTCTTCCTGGTACGCATCGACGGGCATGTCGCTGTCGCCAATACGCTGGCGCTGAAAATGGCGCGCGTGACCCTGGCGAGCAAACTACCCGAGGGCGGCGAAATTGGCCGCGATGCGACTGATCAGCCGAATGGCATTCTGCGGGAAACTGCGCAAAGCATGGTGCAGTCGATCATTCCGTCGCCAACGCCAGACAAGCGGCGCCAGGCCATTGAAGCGGCATTGCAGGACATCGCCAGCTCTGGCGTAACTTCGGTGCAGGATTATTCCTTCGACTCAGATAGCGCCGGTCAGTGGCAGAATTTCCAAATCTTTGAGCAACTGGAGCGTGACGGCAAGCTGACCGCGCGCATTTCAGAATGGCTGCCGTTTCAGGATCCTCTCGATGTTCTCAAACAGCATCGTGCGGCGCATCCGCAGTCGGATCCGATGCTGCACACGGGAATGCTCAAAGCATTCATGGATGGCTCACTCGGTTCGCATACGGCCGCGATGTTGCAGCCATACGCGGACGATCCGAAGAATTCAGGCCTGCCGCAATACGAAACGGCGAAGTTGAACGAAATGGCCAAAGAGCGGGCGCTGGCGGGCTTTCAGCTTGGCTTTCATGCCATTGGCGACAAGGGAGTGCAGATGGCGCTGGATGCGTTCGCCGAAGCCGAGAAGTCGTCGCATACCGCCGGAGTCAAAGCCCCGGACGGAAGCCAGAATTACCGCTTCAGAGTGGAGCATGCGCAGGTCACGAATCCGGCAGAGGTCGCGCGCTTCCGCGAACTCAAAGTGATTGCCTCCATGCAGCCCAGCCACGTGCTTAGCGATATGCGATGGGCAGAGTCGCGGCTCGGTTCAACGCGGGCCGCGCACTCTTACGCCTGGGCGGAATTTCTGAACCATGGAGTCACGCTGGCTTTCGGCACCGACTATCCGGTTGAACCAGTCAATCCGTTTCGCGGGATTTACGCGGCGGTTACGCGCAAAAGCGAAGACGGAAAGCAGGAGTACTACCCGGCGCAGAAGCTGACGATCGAGCAGGCAATTGCGGCATACACAACCGGTTCGGCATTCGCAGAATTTGATGAGAAGCAGAAAGGCACGCTGGCCCCGGGCATGCTGGCCGACTTCATCGTTCTCGACCGCGACTTGACCGCTATTCAGCCGGAAAGGATTCTCGATACTCACGTTTTGCAGACGGTCGTAGGCGGCAAGACGGTGTATGAGGCGAAGTAGGAGTGGTCACTGCGGGATTAGTAACAGTAGGTTTTGAAGTGAATCGCCTGTTCTCAACACCATCTTCTGAGCATGCGACGAATGGCCTACAATTGCGACTCCTACGAGTGCAAGAGGGGAACAATCATGGACAGCTTCTTGAGGATAGAGAATCGTCACACCGGGGAGACACTTCGGATGCGTCGACAGCATGATGCTTCCGGTCAGATCATTTTGATCATCGAGGGTTCGCTCCCACCAGGAAATAATGGACCGCCGCCTCACATTCATTTCCAGGAGCAAGAAGAGGGTGGAGTACAGGCGGGCACATTGGGAGCACGAATCGGAAATCAGACGCTGGTTGTGCAGACGGGAGGAAATGCCGCTTTTCCGGCTGGAGTCGTTCACTCATGGTGGAATGCCGGGGAAAGCCTTCTGGAGTTCAATGGTCGCGTAGTTCCAGCTGTTGACCTGGACCAGTTCCTCCAAGCTTTGTTTGCTGTACTCAACGCTGGCGCAACCAACAGGCCCTCGATCTTTTACTTGGCTCATGTGCTCTGGCGGCATCGCCATACGCAGGCAGTAGTAACGCCTCCGGTGGCGATCCAGCGGATTCTGTTTCCCGTCGTACTGCTGATTGGTCGCGTTCTCGGTAAGTACAAGGGACAGGATTGGCCGGGATGCCCCGAGGCCTGTAGCGGTGCTCCATTGTCAGAAGCTGCGGTTGTTTAAGCATGCCCTAGCGGACTCGGGTTCGGTGAATGAGTGACAGCGCCTGATAACAGGAATCGTCGTTGAGTTCGTGCGAGCCGTGTTTCACGTCGGCAATCGTGTAGACTGGCCGCCGTGAACGCCAGAGCTGTACAAACCGTCGGAATGACGATCTTAGTGGCGTTGGCGATCGCCTTTTCGGCTGTGAACAGGTTGATCTTTGGTTCTAGCCTGGTGTCGATCAGCTTTTTTGTCCTGCTCTATACCGGGGTACTTTCTGCGCTCTTCAGCACACTTGTGCGTTATCGAAATGAACAGCGAAACCATCTTGTCCAGTGGCGTCGCAGGCTCTACATGACCGGACTACTAATTTATTCGCACTCTGTTTGTGTCCAATCGCAACGTGGTTCATTGCGTTGAGCGGGGTCTACGTTCGTTCGGCAATCTGGTGCTTACTTGCGGCGAATGCGGCAGCCGCAATGCTTGTCTGGTTTGGAAAAGGTTAGTCCCGGCTGGGACTGACTCTCGTTGCTTACTGGATTTGCTATATGTGGATGTTTCCTTTGGCTCTTACATAGCAACTGGTGTTAAATCGCTTTTCACTCATTGACCTCCAACTGCGCATTCTTCGGTAGATAGCCTTTTCTGCGGAACCAGTCTTCCATCGAGTTCTTCAACTGATCGAGTGGTACGCGCTCGCCGATCTCCATTATGCCGTCGGTTGTCGGAAGCGTGTCATCAAACGCGCTGGCGTTGGTGAAGCTTCGCATGGAGAAGCTGTCCAGCCACTTCAAGGGGCAGGCCAGGCGTTTGCCGTCCTGCTCGTATTCGACGCGAATTTTGCGGGAGAACATACTGCGAGAACGGTTTACTGGACGGCTGGTGGTGCAACTACGGATGCCGGTGCCCCGGCGTCGCCGTTGACCAGGTCTTTCAACTCTTTGCTAGGCTTAAAGAAGGGAATCTTCTTAGCGGGGACTTCCACGCGGTCTCCGGTCTTGGGATTGCGGCCAATGCGAGGCTTGCGTTGACGCGTGCGGAAGCTGCCGAAGCCGCGGATCTCGATCTTATCGCCAGCACGCAAGGACCGTACGATGCTGTCGAAGATGGTCTCAACGATAACTTCGCTGTCTTTACGGGTTACTTCCGCCAGACGGGAAATCTCGTCAATCAGATCCGCTTTTGTCATTTCCGCTACTCCCCTCTTATTTCTAGTCTGGACCGGAAGAGTTTCCGAAAACTCACTTCCCTAATATGGCAAGGCGCCGGGTGCCCGGGAAACCACTCGCATAACCTTCTCAAATTTCAGGGGTTGTTGGCAAGTGGCAGTGTGGCACGTGCAACCCAACGAATCTAAATAATCATTGCAGCTGGTCAAGCTACTTCCACAAATAATAGAAACCAACTTCCTGGTCGAGCAGCTTTTCTTTGGTCGGAAGGTACTGCGACACATCGCCGAACAGTAAGTCCATCAAGGACTTACGCTGCCTCTCGGGGTGAACCAAGACCGGTTCGCCGCTGATCCCCACGGACCTGGCTGTCTCGAGAACAGCGGACCTGAAGTCAGCGACCTGGTCAATCAGGTGCAGGTCGAGCGCCTGTTGTCCGGTCCAGACGCGGCCGTCGGCAATTCCTTTAATATCATCGACTTTGGCGTGACGGCCCTCGGCCACCGCCTGCACAAATTGGCCGTACATGTTGTCTATCAAGCCCTGCATATACTGGCGTTCGGCAGGGGTCAGCTCGCGCGTCGGATCGCCGGTGTCCTTGAATTGACCGACCTTGAGCACTTCGGGCTTCAGCTTGGCCCAGCGCATCAAGTCGCCATAGTTGACCCATTCGGCGATCACGCCGATTGAGCCGACAACGCTGCCGCTGTCGGCGTAAATCTTGTTGGTCGCAGAAGAAACGTAGTACGCGCCGCTCGCGCCAACTGTCTGAATCGAAGAGACGATGGGCTTGCTCTTCTTATCGTGAATGCGCTTGACTTCGCGATAAATCTCTTCGGACGCCGCCACACCGCCGCCCGGCGAATTCACGTGAATGATGATCGCCTTGATGGAGTCGTCTTCATTGAAGCGGTGCAGGTCCTCGACCATTTCATTGGGATCCATGATGACGCCGTCGAGATCGACAACGCCGATCTTGTCGCCGAATGCGTGAAGCCCGGCTTGCTGACCGCCGGCATGCATGGCGAGCAGTACCAGGGTAAACACGGCCAGCACAAAGAGGAAGAATGCTCCGCCTCCGATCAGGATCCAGAGCCATATGCGCGTACGTCCGTTGTCAGCCATAAAGATTGCAGTAGTTTAGCACTGCCAGAGCAGGCTTGCGTCATTCGGGAGTGATGACTTTCAGCGAGTTGCGAGCCACTCGGAACTCGACCGGAGTCTGGCAGACACATTCGCCGTCCGCATAGACGTCGAGAGGGAGTTCGGTTTCGATTCGAACGCAGTCCGTTTGCTCGTACTCCACTTCTTCGAAGGCGAGATGGCGGCCGAAATAAACGGTGGGGAAAAGGCAGAACAGTTTGAAGGGATTCATGCCGCGAACCACGCAGACGTCGAGCTTACCGTCGTCGAGTCTCGCGTTGGGAGCGATCTTCATGCCTCCGCCATAGGCGGGTGCGTTGGCTACAGAGGCAAGAATTGTGGGTTGGAAGCTGGAGCTGTTCGTACCGTTGCGGGAGACCTTCATCGGAAACGGCGAAAAGCGCACGAATTCTCCCGGAGCGCTAAGCGCATATCCGCCGCGGGCGCGAATCCATTTGGGAAGCGTATTCGCGCGGCGGGCGATTGCGGTGTCGATGCCAACGCCGGCAACGCAGCAGAAGTAGTGAGGTTGTGGGGCGGTTGCTTTCTCGTCTTTACGCAGGTCGGTTTGGTTCGCAACCTCGAAAGTTGGGGAAGGCAAGACCTCGACCGCGGTTGACGTCTCCGTTCGAGTGCCCGGGCCGCAAGAAAGAAGTTCAGGGCGAAAGGGCGCGGCTTCAGCGGTGCCTGAAAGCCGCACGCTACGAGGAGACTTCGGCCCGTGAGAGAGCTCAATCGGAGAAATCACCCCGAGGTCTATTGCTCGCGCTTGGCCGCTCGCGGAGAAATTCTTCCACGCATCGGCCGCATCGCGGACATTTCGAATGTTGAGCGCACGGGCAAAATCGTTTCCGCTGCCACAGGGAACAACCAGGAGGGGAACGTCTATCTCGACGAGCTCGGACAGATGGCGGTGAACAGTTCCATCGCCACCGAAGATCACGGCGACATCGGCTTGTTCAATAAGCGATGTCCACTCAGCGCCGGTGAGGCGCTGAAAGGTGGCAAGCGATTTTGCGACACTCCCCGGCCCAAGAATCGCAGCGGCGCGCATGCGCTGGCATTAAAACACAGACAGCAGATGCTCGCATAGACATTCGCGGGGTTTTAATGAGGGAGTAACGTGCTCTGTCATCCTGAGCGGAATTGATCGTTTGCGAAGCGAACGATCAATGTAGTCGGAGGACCCCTAAATGCCAAAAGTGGAGAAATACTGGTCAGGGGGATTCTTACCGATGACCGCAGGGGTCCAAATGCCTTTACACGTTTGTGATTGCACATGCGGGCATGGGGTCCTTCGACTTCGCAGAACGATTCGCAATCGAATCGCTCTGCTTCGCTCAGGATGACGGTATCAACTGGCGGCGCTGTTTTCGTCGATGATCTTGGCTCGGACTTTTTTTATCTTTCGTCCAACCTGTAAGACGACGCCGGAAGAGAGATCGACCGTAGTTGTGGGATCGCTGATGCTTTCGCCATTGATCTTCACCGAGCCTTGCTTCAATTTTCTAACGGCGTCAGTCACGGAGTCCGCAAGTCCCACGCATGCGAGCAGCTTATCGACGCGGATTTTTGTATCGGAAACTTCGATTTCTGTTTCCTCGATCTCGTCCGGCACTCCGCCCTTCTGGAACTGTTTAGCCCAATCCTCCGCGGCTTTCGCGGCGGCATCGGGAGAATGAAAATCTTTCACCATGCGTGCGGCCAGGTCTTTCTTCGCCTGCATCGGATGCACCTCATGCTGCATGCGCTCGATCTCGGCCATCTGCACATCGGTCAGCAGTTCGTAGTAGCGCCACATCATTGCGTCGGAAATCGACATCAGCTTGCCGTACATCTCGAGCGGGGCTTCTTTGATTCCGATCGCGTTGCCGTACGATTTCGACATCTTCTGCACGCCATCGAGTCCTTCGAGAATCGGCATAGTCAGAACGACCTGCGACTCCTGTCCGAATGCGCGCTGCAGATCACGGCCGATCAATAAATTGAATTTCTGGTCCGTGCCGCCGAGTTCGACGTCGGCTTTGAGCATGACCGAGTCGTATCCCTGCGCCAGCGGATATAGCAGTTCGTGCAGCGCAATCGGCTTCTCTTCTTTGAATCGTTTGTGAAAGTCTTCGCGTTCAAGCATCTGCGAAACCGTGGTCTTCGCGGCCAACTTGATCCAGTCGGCAGACTTCATCTTCTCGAACCATTCGTTGTTAAAGCGAACTTCAGTCGTGCGCGGCGAAAGAATCTTGTACACCTGCTCCATGTACGTCTTGGCGTTGCGCATGAGTTCCTCGGCGCTCAACGGGGGACGCGTTACAGAACGCCCCGTGGGGTCGCCGATCATGCCGGTGAAGTCGCCGATCAGAAAAATGACGGTATGGCCGAGGTCCTGAAAATGTTTCAGCTTGCGGAGAAGCACGGTGTGGCCGAGATGGAGATCGGGAGCCGTGGGGTCGAATCCGGCTTTTACGCGAAGCGGCTTGCCGGAAGCAGCGGACTTGACCAGCTTCTCGCGCAGTTCTGACTCTTTCACAATCTCCGAAGAGCCCTTCTTGATGTATGTCAATTGTTCGTCAACAGGTGCGAAGGTGGGCATGGGTAAGGATTATAACGACGGATTCTGTATTGGCGAATCGACGAATTTTCGAATTGACGAATTTAAAACATAATTACCCAGCGCGCCTGGTGGAAATGCCTTTGGCGGTTAGTTGGGAAGTCGAAAAAATCGCCAGGAGTTCATTAGCCTCTTTTAGGAGGTCGCTCAGACGGGTAGCGGAAAGGATTTCCGACTCAATTAACAATTCCAGCCACAATACGGTTTCGTCGATTTCTTCGACTACGATTCCAAGTCTTGCAATAAACTCGGCTTTAGATCGTGAACGGCACACAGCTCTATAATTTGCCGCAACAGAAGTCCCCGATCGCAGCAGTTGTTTGCCGGGAGTTCGAGACTCGAATTCGACAATTTGTAAATCTGTCAATTCGACAATAGCAGTAGTTCTAGCGTTTCCCTAGGCAAAACCTCCTCCCCACCACCTTCCATTCCCGATTCAGTATCAGATCAATTGCCTCGCTGTATGCTTCATGTTCTTGCTCGAGAATTTTCGCCGCCAGCGTGTGCTCGTCGTCGGTATCGAGCACCCGCACCGCTTTCTGAATGATGATGGCGCCGTGGTCGAGCTCTTCATCTACAAAATGCACGGTGCAGCCTGCGACTTTCACTCCGTAGGCGAAAGCCTGCTCCTGCGCTTCGAGCCCGGGAAACGCGGGAAGCAGTGAAGGGTGAATATTCAAGATGCGTTGAGGAAACTGTTTTACGAACCAAGGTGAAAGCAGGCGCATATATCCAGCGAGACAGATGAGATCGACTTTGTGTTGCTGTAGCGCGGCGACCACTTCGCGGTCGTGGACTTCTCGTTCTTTGCCTTTCGAGGGGATAACTAGCGTTTCGAGGCCAAGCCGTTTGGCCGTTGCTATGCCTCCCGCGTCCATCCGATTTGAAATCACAACCGCTATGCGGGCGTCTGCGATCCTTCCCGCAGCGACATTCTGCGCGATCGCCTCAAAATTCGAGCCTCGCCCGGAGAGCAGTATTCCAAGTTGTTTCACCAATTCAAACTAACCGTGTTGGCAATCTGCGGTCAAATAAAGCGCAAAGGCAATCCCGGCTGCACCCGTGACCAAAACCGTATAGAGTTGCAGAAGTTCGTTCATACGAGTGGAACTTATGCGTATTGGCTTGATAGCGATACTGATTTGCTTTTTGGCGATTGAAACTGCTGGGCAGCAGCCACCGGCGCCGGCTTCGCCAAACCCTACGCCAGAAGAAAAACGAGCCAATGAGCAGGAAAAATCGCAACGTGTGCTGGGGGTGCTGCCGCAGTTCGGAGTTACGAACGTCAAGAACCCGACGCCGCTGACGCCTAAGCAGAAATTCCGTCTCTTTTACAAATCAGCATTCGATCCCGCAGAATTCACCATTGTTGGCCTGCAGGCGGGCATCAGCCAGGCGCAAGATTCATTTCCTGAATATGGACAGGGCGCATCGGGATATGCGAAGCGGTATGGCGCAGCTTTTACCGATCAGGTTTCAAGCGGTTTTTTCACCAACTATTTTTATCCGACCCTCTTGCGGGAAGATCCGCGGTACTTCCGGCTTGGAAAGGGATCATTCAAACATCGCCTGGGCTATGCGTTTACACAGGAGTTCGTCGGTCACAATGATTCAGGGGGCCGCACCTTTGCCTGGTCAAACGCGTTGGGGGCGGTTACAGCGGGCAGTATTTCTAACGCATATTATCCGGCGGCAGATCGTGGATTTGCACTGACCATGAGCCGGGCAGGGATTTCTCTGCTCTATGGGAGTCTGGGCGGTCTGGAAGACGAGTTCTGGCCTGACATCTACCAGAGGATCAGGCGCCACGGCAAAGGATCTTCAGTGCCGGGCGATCAAACTAAGAAATAGCAGGCCAGAGAGCAGAATCGCTCCCCAGGCGTTGGCCCGAACCAACCGGTGCGTTGCGGGCCAGGGAAACATCAGAACGTCGAAAACGGCGACCAGTTTTTCCGGCCACAGCAATCCAGCCACTCCGAATGCAAGCGAGAGTTGGACTACAAGCGACAGAATCATATGATTCATTTTTCCCAGCACTCCAACGCGAAACTGCAGATGGGGAATCTGTTGCTACGAGTCTAGCGTGAAGTAGACGACGCAAGTCAACGAAAAAATTGAAAACCCTGATGACTTTCGGGTTAAGTATCGCGGCGGGCGGTGCCCGCAAGCCAGCGGAAAAGCATGTTCACCAGGCTCAAGATGATTGCGCCCCAGAACGCGGCAAAAAAGTTATCGACCCTGAACGCCGGAGCTAGAATCGCGGACGCCAGCTCAAGCATCAGGGCATTGATGACCAGCCAGAAAATTCCCAGCGTAAGAATTGTTAGAGGGAAAGTTACCACTTTCAGAACCAGGCCGAGCGTTGCATTCACCAACCCGATGACCAGCGCCGCAATGAGGGCGGCGGCCGCGCCACTTACATGAAATCCCCCGATCACGTGCGCTACCACCCAGACCGCAAGCGCGCTCAATATCCAGTTGATCAGATGACGCAACGTAGGGACCCTCCAAGCCTGAGAATATAGTTGCCCTGGCGGAAAGACGCAAATGCGCCAGTGGCCGCTGCCGATTTATGACGTCGAGCTTACATCTTCGTGCCCAGGAAAGTAGTAAACTTTTCCGTCATGCCACAGCTGACCTATTTGGAAGCCATTCGCCAGGGAATTTGGGAGGAGATGGAGCGCGACCCCGCTGTCTTCTGTCTGGGCGAGGACATTGGAATTTACGGGGGCGCATTCAAGATTACCGACGGCTTTATTGACCGGTTCGGCCCGGAGCGCGTCATTGATACGCCGATTGCGGAGTCGGCCATCGTCGGCTCAGCCTTTGGCGCGTCGCTGACCGGCATGCGTCCGGTCGCTGAGTTCCAGTTCATGGACTTCATCGCCTGCGCGATGAACCAGATCAGCAACATGGTGGCCAAGACGCACTATTTGTGGGGAGCGCCGGCGCCCCTGGTCCTGAGAGGACCGAGTGGCGGCGGAGTGCATGGTGGCCCGTTCCATTCGCAGAATCCGGAGATGTGGTTTGTGCACAATCCCGGGCTGAAAGTGGTCTGCCCGGCGACGCCATATGACGCCAAAGGCCTCATCAAAGCTTCGATTCGCGACAACAACCCGGTCGTATTCTTCGAGCACAAATATCTTTACCGGCGAATCAAGGAAGAAGTGCCGGAGGATGACTACGTCGTGCCGCTCGGCAAAGCGCGCGTGGCGCGCGACGGCCGTGATATCAGCGTGATTACTTACGCTGCCATGGTGCATACCGCGCTCGAAGCGGCAGAATTGCTTGCGAAAGAGGGAATCGACCTGGAGATTATTGACCTGCGCACGCTGGCGCCGCTTGACACCGACGCGATTGTGCGGACTGTTCGGAAAACCAACAAGGTAATCATCCTGCACGAAGACACAAAAACCGGAGGCATTGCCGGCGAAATTGCAGCCATCATCAACGAAGAAGCATTCGATGATCTCGACGGCCCGATCGTCCGCATTACGGCCCTGGATAGCGCGGTTCCATTTTCGCCGCCGCAGGAAGAGCACTTCCTGCCGCAACTGCGCGACGTGGTAGAAAAGGCGCGCTGGCTGAGAAGCTATTAGTAGTGCGCTCGGAATAAATTATGCGCCGCGGCGGTTACCATGATGTAAACGAATTCGTGGTGGTTACTCTCTGTTCTGAGAGGAGACGACAATGCGGTTTTTCATACTCGGAATTATCGTTACGATTGTTATCGCATTTGTAATCGGGCTTGTCATCGCACAATTCGGGCTGATGCCGACGAATGCCGACGCAACGCCTCCGGCTTTTGAGACCAAAATCGCCTCGAACGCCCTCGATGCTTCCATGCACCGCCACGCCTCGCGCCTGACTAGTCCAGTGCCGGTAACCGATGAGAACCTGATCGACGGCATCAAGACCTACAGCATGAACTGCGCGTTATGTCACGGCGACCTCGATTACAAGCCCAGCGCTCTTGAACATTCGCTTTATCCGCCGCCGCCACAGCTTGTACTCGATCCCATGGACGACCCCGAATGGCACATTCATTACGCCATAAGTACGGGTGTTCGTTATACCGGAATGCCCGCATGGAATAAGGCGCTGAGCGATCAGGACATCTGGAAGGTGACCGCGTTTCTTTCGCGCGTGGACAAGCTTCCTCCTGCGGTGCAGGATTACTGCAAGAAGACGTATGGCGTTGCACCGCAGGAACATCACGGCGAAGAGCACGAGCACATGGGGCATGGGGAGTAGCTTCGGGACGCCCGAATGCATTGTCGGTGACCTCTTAAAGCAATAAGAGTCTCTGTCAGGCCTGTCTATAATCGGCGCATTGCTTCGAAAGCTCAACCGGTGACATGCGCCAATTCCTTGACGCTTTCCTTGATCTGATCGGCGCGCGGGAGCCCTGGCGTCCGCTGGCGCGTTGGCAGATCGCGTCATGGCTGGTCTTCTATCTTGCCTTCCTGGCCTATGCATTCAGTAAGCATGGCGACTTCCTGTTTATAGATACGGCCAACATGGTGGTGCATGAAGGCGGACACGCACTGTTCGGTTGGTTCGGCCCGACTCTAGGGGTTTGGGGAGGAACGCTGCTCCAGTGGCTGGTGCCGTTTCTGCTGGCTGCTTACTTCTTCTATCACCGCCAGTTCGCCTCCTTCATCTTCTGCACGTTCTTCTTCTTCGAAAATTGGATTTACACAGCCACCTACATGGCGGATGCGCGCGCGATGGTATTGCAGTTGGTGACCTTAGGAGATCCGGAATTCGCCAAGCACGACTGGAATACGATCTTCGGCAATCTAGGGCTTTTGGATTACGACACGCGCATAGGTGCTGTAGTGCGCTTCCTCGGTTGGGCTGGAATGCTCACCTGCACCGCCTGGCTTGCGAGCCGTTTGCGAAAACCGAGCGAGGAATTGGATCCCGTCATCGCGCCTCAGAAAAGACTTTAACCGCAGAGAGCGCAAAATTCGCCGAGGAATTCAGGCATTCCACCCGTTAACGCTTTCTTTGCGATCTCTGCGTTCTTTGCGGTTAAAGTCTTTGGTTTCGGCTACCCAGAGTTTGCCCAGCGCGCGCTTCGCTATAATGACAGGTTGCGTTCAAGCCAGCGGTCTACACTGGACCGCGGCGAAAAAGAGGATTTATGGCTACCGATATCGTAATGCCCCAGATGGGCGAATCCATTGTTGAAGGAACGATCACCAAGTGGCTGAAGAAGCCCGGCGACAAAATTCAGCGGGACGAGCCGCTATTCGAGATTTCAACCGACAAAGTTGACGCCGAGATTCCCGCGCCCGCTTCCGGCGTGTTGCAGGAGATCAAAGTAACCGAGGGCACGACTGTCCAGGTGAACACAGTAGTGGGCACGATCTCGGCAGACGGGGATGGCGCTGCCGCGCCGAAAGCTCCAGAGAAGAAAGCTGCGCTCGCGGCTACGCCGGCTTCAGAACCATCCCACCCTTCGAAAATCGCGAAGGGTGGGGCACCCTCAGTAGAAATGGCTCCACAAACGACCACCGGGCCCAGGCACGACGAAGATGAGCATGCCCGCTCTTCTCCGCTGGTTCGCAAAATCGCCCGTGAGCATAACGTCAATCTTTCGCAAGTGGAAGGAACCGGCCTGGGTGGAAGGATCACCAAGCAGGACATATTGGCGTTCATCGAATCGGGATCTGGAGCAACGGGCGCGGGTGCCCGGCCCTCCACAATCGAAGCTCCTCCTGCTGCACCTGCCCCGCGTCCTACTCCCGCCGCCATTCCCGGTGACCTCGTTCCACTGACCAACATGCGGCGGATCATCGCGCAGCGCATGATCGAGTCACGCCGGACTAGCGCGCATGTCCACGCCATGTTCGAGGTGGACATCACCCGCATCGTCAATCTTCGCAATAAGCTCAAGTCGAGTTTCGAGCAGCGCAATGGCGCGCGCCTCACGTTCATGCCATTCTTTGTGCGCGCGGCGATTATTGGCTTGCAGCAGTTCCCGATCGTGAATGCTTCCACCGAGGGCGATGGCATCCGCTACCATCGCCATGTCAACGTCGGTATCGCGGTCGCGCTCGATTGGGGATTAATCGTTCCTGTCCTCAAGAACGCCGACGAACTCAATTTCCTGGGATTGCAGCGCGGCATCACCGACCTCGGCGAGCGCGCGCGCGGCAAGAAGCTGAAGCCGGAAGAAGTCGAAGGCTCGACGTTTACTGTGACCAACCCGGGCCAGTTCGGCGCGGTCTTCGGTCTGCCGATCATCAATCAGCCGAACTCGGCCATCATGGGCGTCGGCGGCATCACCAAAATGCCACTGGTCGTCACCGACAAAGACGGCAACGACTCCATCGCCATCCGCTCCGTTGTGCACCTTACGCTCGGCTATGACCATCGCCTGATAGACGGCGCCGTCGCCGACCAGTTCATGGCGTTTGTGAAGAAGACGCTGGAGGGCTGGAGCGAGGATGTGGGGTAGGGCACGCGGAGCTGCAAGAACATTTTTGTTGCTTTCTAGGTCCGGCTTGTGACCTACTGAAGGGAGCTTGAGACGCAACCGGCGATAGGAGGGTAAAAATGGACATTCAAAAGGCGACATCGGAAGTTCCGAAACCACCTTTTGACTTACCCGCGCCCCGGCGTGGCAAGGCTACGCGGGACGAAAAGCCCACGCGTTCTTAGGCTACTTTGAAAAAATCTTTATTGCGGCTGCGACGAGAGTTGCAGCCGCTGCCACGTAGAGGCCATAACGCTTGAGCCGGTAATCCCGCTCCTCTTTCGCCTTTAGGTAATCCGGGGTGTCTACTGGATTTTCAAGGCACTTCGTCAAGTCTACCCAATTTTTCTTTGAATAGTCACTCATTTGTTTTCGCTTCGAGTGGAAGGCTTTAAGTCTGCTCTGGGCGTCCGCCGGTTAGGCTCGCGACTATTCTTTCTTCAGGACCCACCGCCCCTGATCGAGCATTAGGAACCGCGTATAAACGTAATCGCCGAAGAAAGAGTTATTGCGAAAGATTCCTCTTACCGAGAGCTTGGGATGCTTCGAACTTAGTTCGACTGTCCAGATGTTTTCACCGGTTCGATTGGCCCTACCGCTCAACGTGGCAGACTTGACTTCCCCGCCGGTCAAGAAAATCTCGGCGGTAGCAATACTGTCTGCAATTCTAATCGTCATGCTGGCGCCGCCCGAGACACTGAACTTGCTGCTCTCCCACATTCCGGTGTATGAGCCCGCTGGAGCTGCTTCCGCCTTAGGGGCGTCATCAGGCGGTGGAAGATTAATGTCAGCCAGAGATTTGGTCGGACCGCCCTCGAGCAGAGGCCGAATGTAGGTTATTGGGACTGCGAAGTTCAAGTTCTGCCCACCAACCAGTTGGGCAAATGTGACGCCAATAACCTCCCCGGTCAAATCCAAGAGGGCACCGCCGCTACTGCCAGGCGAGATAGGAGCTGTGATCTGAAAGACCTTCATCTTGTGCTCAGGCCAATCGCGTATTCCGCTGATGATTCCGTCCGAGACCGTGGCCTCCGTGCTGAGAGGCGAAATGCCGCCTAGTGGGTTCCCAATCGCAACGACTCGGTCGCCCGTCTCGACCCGACCCGAGTCACCGACGTGAAGGAACTGGAATTCTCTTGTTGCTTGAAGTTTCAGAATGGCTAGATCTGTATCCGGATCAATCGCAACGACGCCTTGCACTTGGTAAGCGGCACCGTCTGTAAACTTCGCCTCCGCTTGGGCAGCACCAGATACGTGAACGACGTGATAGTTCGTGACAATCCTTCCACTACTGCTAGCGACGAATCCACTACCGCTTCCCAATTCTTGCCCATTTCGATCACGAATCACTATTCTGACGACGGCCGGGCTGGCCTCACGGGCGATGGTTGGAACATCTTTTCCGGTCGGTGATTGTGGCACGGCGACTGACGATAACAAAGCCAAGACGATTGCTGCCTCCCGACAGATTTCCGACAACTTCTTAGCGAGATGCCCGCTCATGCCCTCAACTCCGATTAACGCCACGCATGTGGTTACGATCACGCGACTACGCCCGTTAGTCAAGGGTTTTCGATGAGCGAGGCCGCCGTGTGCCCCATCCGTTCGCGTTTGTTTCCGAAGGGGGAACACGAGTGCCGGGTGCCCCATCCTTTCGCGTTCTTTGCGAAAGGGTGGGAAACCACGACAGTAAGCATCATGGGCTTTCTTCGGCATCACAAACAACAGGTTTTCGACTGCGCGGATCGTTTCACGATCCGCTCCGCTCGAAATGACAGCAGTTTAACTCACCTAATACTTGTCATCCTGAGCGTAGTGGCTGATTCGCGTCGCGAAGCAGCTGCGGAGTCGAATGGATCTGCTTTCTGCCTGAACCTGCACAAGGCCCTCAAGGCATTTTCGGCCATGATCTTACGGGGAGAATTCCCTGAAGCGCCGGTGCCTGCGTCAAAGCACAGCAGGTCCTTCGACTGCGCTGGACGATTTGCCAGCAAATCGTCCAGCTTCGCTCAGGATGACAGTATGAAGTTAGCGATCACCCGCACTCGCCCTGTGCACCGGTCCATCCACTTCGTGCTGTATAAATTCCTTCCAAGCATCTGTTGACGGGTGCCATTCTCCCGCCTGTGTGCCATCCCATACCACGTGAACATTCTGCTCCCAGAATTTATCGGTATACCCCGCGAGGTGGACATAGCCCGGTTCGCCCGCATTGCCCATGCAATAGCGCAGGCCATAGATCAGTCGGAAGCCTGCCTGATCGTCGGGCGTCGCCGTCTTGGGTTGTTTCTTGAAACCGGTGCCTCGCTTGAAATAAGTAACTTCGTATTCCCAATTGCAGGGTCCCATGCGAGCCGGGACCTTCCAGTCCACAAACACGCCGATCCACGGATCAAACTTACTGAGCAGCTCAGAATCTGTTATCTCGACCGGACGGTTCAGTTCGCCGCCGCTTATGACAATTTTGTCCGGCATCGCTTCCTGGTCTCTCATGGTCACCGCACTGCTCAGCAGCGAATCCCACGCGGGCGTTGCCGGATGCCATTTGCCATCCGCATCGCTGCGTATGATCGTGCCTCCGTTGCCGCCATAAAGCGGTTCGCCAGGTCCAGGTAGATATACATATCCGGCTTTGCCGGTCCAGCAGTAACGAGTGGCGTAAATCATTTTCAGATCGCCGCGATCTAAAGCCGAAGAGTCTCGCCCGGGCCACTTCATGTAGAACATAACTTCGAACGAGCGGCGGTAGCACGGAGCATCGACGAAGGGTTTCGCCTTCCAGTCTGCGAACTGGCCGATCCAGGGCTTGAACGCGTTGAGTGACGCGGAATCCGCAATCTCAATGGGCTGGTTGAGCCCACCGCCCGTTTCCGTAGGCGAATGGAACAGTGGCCATGGTCACGAGCAAGGAGAGAATGGGATTTTTCATAAGTCATCTCCAGCGGATGCATAACAATTAAGACGTACTGTCCCGCCGGATTGTTATCTGTGGTCAACAAAATAAGTGTTGAATTCATGCAACTTTCGCGAGTAGCTCCGCAGGTCGGCTCCGCAATAAATCGCGTTCAGCTCTCTGACAGGAGCAAAAGCGCCCGACTCACCAGTCGATCTTCAGCAGCGACAGGCCTTGTCTCGGAAGTTCGAACTTTAAATGCACGATTCCGCCATCGATCCGAATCCACTCCGGTGAAGTCAGCAGCTGCAATTGGCCGGCAGATTCGAGTTGCTTGTACTGCTCAGATGTCGGCGACTGCGGAGACCCCGTTTCTTTCCAGGCGGTGAACGCATTGCTGTGATCGGAATCAATGCGGAAGTGTTGCAGCAACGCGCGGTTCCTGTCAGCCGGCAGCCCGCTGATGGTCACTTCGACCGAGGCTGGCGAGGCGGGGAGGTCGTCGTCGTGGTAATTCCACACCAGCGCTTGAACTCCATGCTGGCTGCGGGTGGCGATGACGGGAACGTCCGGCGATGAACGCACACCGTCACGCAAAATCTGATCGATATCCAGCGCCGCCGAACTGGTTGCGTTCACGCGCTCGCCGCCGAGGAGTCCCAGCATGCGGAACGCGTTCAACACTGGTTTGTCGAGGCCGTTCGACGCGAGTTCACGATATCCGGCGAAATATGGCTGATCTTCGAATTCAAAAGCCCAGGTGACGGCCCCTTTCAGATTGACGCCGTCGCGCCCAGCGAGAGCGAGAGTCTGGCTGAGTGCTTCGGCGGTATAGCTGGCGTAGAGTGCGCCATTGCGATATCCATTCTGCGGATTCTTTTCTGCCGAGCAGGCGGCACAGCCTTCGGGATCCCACTCGCCCAGAATGATCGGCGTGTTCCGCCATTTAGAAAACGACGCTACGGCCTTGAATCCTTGGTCTATCGCTTTCAACTGCGCAGCCAATCCCATTTGCACGTGATCGCCCTCCCATTTCGGCGAACCCTTGGGATGAAGACTGATGAAGTCGAGGGGCGCGCCGCTCTTGCCCGTAGCGGAATTCGTCCCGCTTTCGCAGTGCTTCAGGAAATTCTGCAGGAACTCGACGGCCTGCGGCCTTGCAGGCCCTGTCGAATCTGGGCCTCCGATTTTCGCCTCGGGCAGCGCTCGCCGCACTGCGTCCGCGGAATAGTCGTATAGCTTGAAATATTCTTCGGGCGTTCCCTTCCAATATTCAATGTCAGGCTCATTCCAGACTTCCCAGAGCCAGGTTTTCACTTCGGCATCGCCGTAGCGCTCGCGCAAGTGTTTCGCGAATTGAAAAACCAGTTCCGCCCACCTCTGATAGTCCTTCGGCGGATAGGCCCATCCGGTGTAAATAGAACCGTTGGGAAAATTGTGACGGTACGGTTCTGGATGTGTGGATAGCGCCTCGGGCATGAACCCGATTTCAACCAGCGGCTTCAGACCGCTGTCGTGAAACGTGTCGAATATCCGATCAACAATTTTCCAGTCGTAAACCGGATGTCCTGATGCATCTTCTGTGTAGGCGTTGGATGAGCCCCACTTCAGGGAAGATGATCCGTCGCCAGTGGTCAGCAGGTTGTGAACGCGAATGTAAGCGGGTGTCGGACTAAGCGTCGCTATTTCGCGAAGTAGCTTGGTTCCGTTTGCCGCGTACGTGTAATTGGGCTCGTCGTAGCCGAAGAAGTTCCAGACCGGTGGGAAAGTTTTCAGCGGATGCGCGAGGTCAACACGAATAGTCACCAGTTGGTGGTCAGCAGCCTGCGAACGGCCAAACAGGAAAAATAAAATAATTATGAGGTTTCGGATTGTAATTCGGTCGCCCATGGAAGTAACTGGAGTCGATTCTGGGAAATGGAAGGCGCATCACTGAAGCGATGCTCACTCAAAGTTCAACGCCGTAATTGGATGACCTCACCGTCTTTCCCGATCACCGCCATCTCCGCCATCCCAATAAACAAGCCGTGTTCAACCACTCCGGGTATGTTGCACAACTTCTGGGCCAACATGGGCGGATCGGCAATCTCGCCGAAAGTGCAGTCGAGAATGTGATGGCCCTCGTCGGTCACGTAAGGATTGCCATAAGCGTATTGGCGTAGCGCCACACTCGCGCCCAAGGCTTCAATCTGAGGCTTGATCAACGACTGGGCGAAGGGGATCACTTCCACCGGAAGCGGAAATTTGCCCAGACGAGGAACCTGCTTTGCGGAATCCCCAATCACGACAAATCTTTTCGATACGGAAGCGACAATTTTCTCGCGCAAAAACGCGCCACCGCCGCCTTTGATCAAATTCAGCTGCGGATCGATTTCGTCGGCCCCGTCTATATCTATATCTATGACCGGATGCTCATCAAGCGTGGTCAGCGGAATGCCGAGTTGCTCGGCCAGATGTTGCGTCTGAAGCGAAGTTGGAATTCCGACGATCTTCAATCCTTCGCGAACGCGCTCGGCAAGAAAGCGAACTGCGAATGCCGAGGTCGAACCCGAACCCAATCCAACAACGCTGCCGGATTCAACCAGTTGAACTGCGGCTCGAGCGGCTGCCTGTTTTTCCTGATTGCGAGCTGTGAGATCCATCGCCTTTGAGTTCATTCCGCCTTTGGGGAGTGCTTACGGAGAGAGTGAAGGATAATCGCGCTGCTGACTGCGAAGCTGCTTACCGCGCCCAGCGCTAAGGGCTGCGCGAAACGCATTCCCAGGTGGAACACGGCAGGGAATAGCGCCGCCAGCGAAAGCAAAATTCCGAGGATATTCAGCCACAGCGGCGGACGCACTGAACGCGTCTGATCGTCGTTGCGAAGCCGCAACTGTACAAGTACGGCTGCGGTTCCGATCAGCGCCATCACCACCACCGCGGCAGGGCTGCGAAACGCCGACGGACTGGTAAACAGTACAACCAGAATCAGCGCGCAGCAAAGCAGCCCGGAAGCGACCACAGTTCTACGATGCCCGGAGACGGTCATGGCTCGACTGACATTGTAAGTCAGAACTGCAAAATGCCGCGCTCAACTCTATGAGTCAATACGCTACGCGGTTGCCGCCCACGCGGACGCTTGTGGAACGCCGTGATGAAATGCATAGAGCACGAGTTCGACGCGGTTGGAAATGCCGAGCTTGTCGAATATCCTGAACAGATATTTCTTGACCGTATGCTCACTCAATCCCAGTTCAGTCGCGACGTCACGGTTACTGAGGCCGTCTGCAACCAGCGCGACCACTTGCTCTTCTCTATAGGTCAGCAGGTTCTGCCCGCCTGCTCCTAGCACGCGCATGGCCGGAATCTGGCAGATTGATTCGAGCAGATAATTCAGTTGTTGGGTGCTGGCTGAAATGTCCCCGCCGTGCACCCTCCGAATGCACTCGCAGAGCAGATGGAAGGAAGACGCCGCGAGGCAGAAAATTCCCCGCGCTCCCGCGCGAAATGCATGCACCACGCTTTCCCGATCGTCAACTTCGATGAGCGCAACTTTGGGAATCTGCGGATTTGCAGTTTGCAGCATCCTGAGCGTGGCCATCTCGGGCGTGCCAGAATTTCCTCCGGCGCAGCTTACGAGGATTACATCAAACGAGGAGCTGTGCAGGGCGCCCAGGATAGAGTCCGGATCGGCGTCACTCGAAACCACCTCAAACCCATGGTGCTGCAGAGCCCCGGCCAGAAGCTGATTTTCTATTGGTTTTGAATCCGCCAAAAAAAGCCGGATTCGCGAAGACGGAACGGCGCAATCGTTGGTCATAAACCTCCCATGCGAAGAATTGGTGCCAGATGAGAATGAATTTAGCGTGAGTGGCTGAATAGTTCTGTGACCGTAGAACACAAAAGAACTCTGGCCTGTGGAAAATTCCAGAATGGAACTGACCGCAGGGGAGGTCGAAATTCCTGGAACGCAGGTTGCATCGCAAATTGCTCCTTTCGATCGGGAAACGCGGCTTCGCTTGCAGCGACTTACGACGCAGTTACAACAGAAGTTGTAGCCACCAGCGCCGGGAACTTTCGTTCACCCAACTTTTCCTCCCTTGTTGTCTGTCGCGGCGGGCGCTAGTTTTCGCCTACGGCACAAATTTAGCCGCAATGACTTTATGCGATGGGTGGAAGTAATTCTCGTGCTCGCGGTGGGATTCTCGGCTCTTCCACCGTGTGCTGCTCAAGGGCGAGATCCCTCTCCCGCAACGGCCATGGCTTCCAGTAACGCGGACGGCAATGGGAAACATCTCATTGAGAATCCAGCCCTGACGGGGGTACGCCGTCCGTTTTACCGGTTGCGCAAGAGCGATGTGGTCGAAATCCGCTTCACACTTTCGCCGGAGTTCGATCAAACTTTGACGGTTCAGCCGGATGGCTTCATTGCACTTAAGGATGCAGGCGACCTGTTCGCCGAGGGGCTCACTGTGTCGGACCTGCGCGAGGCGGTCGCCGCAGCATACGCAGCATTCCTGCACGATCCAGAAGTCAGCATCATCCTGAAGGATTTCGAGAAGCCTTTTTTTCTTGCGGGTGGGCAAGTCGCGCGTCCCGGCAAATATGAATTGCGATCGCCCACGACGGTTTCTGAGGCTGTAGCCATTGCGGGTGGGTTCACAGAGCAGGCCAAGCACTCGCAGGTAGTGCTGTTTCGCAGACTGTTGGACGGATTGTCGAGACCCACGTTCTCAACGTGAAGTCCATGCTGGCCTCGCGGAATCTTGAAGAAGATATGGACTTGAAGCCTGGAGACATGCTGTTCGTGCCGCAAAATCGAATTTCGAAGATCAGAAAATACTTACCGGCCTCCAGCCTGAGCACCTTTTTCACGCCAGCGCAATTTTGATTTTATGAGTGAGCATGTGCAGCTCGGATTCAATGGACGCGAGAGCAATCCCAGTCTTCGTGATCTCGCAACGGTCTTCTTTCGGCATACCTGGCTTTTGAAAACCTCATTCCTGGTGGTGTTTGCCGCAGGAATGGTCTATTCGATTATTTCGCCCTCCTACGAATCGAAAATGAAAGTGCTGGTGCAGCGGGGACGGATCGACCCTGCCATCACTTCCACCCAATCGGTAACTCCCTTGATGCAGCAAGAAGTTTCGGAAGAAGAACTCAATTCGCAGGCGGAGCTGCTCCGTGACGACGACGTACTCAGGCAAGTAGTCATGGGTGCCGGCCTGGCAGATCGGAGTTCATGGGTCGCCAGACTGACCGGCGAGGGAGAGGACGAGAGAATCGCCCACGCTATGAAGCGCCTTGCAGGCAAACTCGAAGTCGTGCCCGTCAGGAAATCGCAGCTCATCTCGGTTTCTTATAAATCTTCCGATCCGCGCCTGAGCGCGATCGTCTTGCGCGCGCTGGCTGCTGCTTATCTCGCAAAGCAGATGGAGATCAGGCGTCCAACCGGTCAGCAAACATTTTTCGATGAACAGATGAAGCAGTCTCGGGCAGGGTTAGAAGCTACCGAGCAATCGCTGTTGCGCTTTTTGCAAATCCATCAGGTTGCCTCGGCGCCACTGGAGCGCGACCTTGCTTTGCAACGCCTGAGCGAAGCCCAGAGCGCCGACATGGGGTTGCGGGGGGCCATCGCAGAATCGGCCGAAAGAGTGCGCTCACTCGAGGGCAAGCTCCAGGAGCTTCCCGCACTACGTGTGGCGCAAACCAGGAGCACCGATAACCCTCAATTGCAAGAGAAGCTCAAGTCGAAGTTGCTCGACCTGGAACTGAAGCGAACGGAGTTGCTCACCAAATTTCAGCCCTCATACCGGCTGGTTAGTGAGGTCGAAGAGCAGATTGCGCAGGCGAAGTCTGCAATTCATGCCGAGGAGACTCGCCCCTTGCGCGATGAAACCACCCAGGAAGATCCCGATCATGAATGGGCAAATTCGGAGCGCATCAAAAATCTCGTGGAGATGCAAGGTCTATTGAAACGGCAGACCGTGATCGAACGGGAGGTTATTCAATACCGGCGCGCTTCTCAGAGACTGGCGGGAAACGTGGTTGAGCAAGGTGATCTCGAGCGGCAGGTGAAGGCCGCCGAAGACAAGTACCTGCTCTATTCCAGCAAGCACGAAGAAGCACGTATAGGTGACGCACTCGATCAGAGCGGAATATTGAATGTGACAGTCGCTGACCAGCCACGAGTTCCGTCTCTGCCGGACTCGCCGCTCTGGCTGACGTCATGCCTGTCGCTGGCGGCGGCATGCGTCGTCAGCACCGGTTTTGTATTTGTCGCTGATTACGTCGATCCGTCAATCAAAACTCCCGGCGAGGCCGTCAGGTTATTGGGAACTCCGGTTCTTATTTCACTGCCCGTTGAGCTCCAAAGACCACGGTCGTTAAAGGGGAATGCATGAACACCGTTGTGGAAACCTGGACGCACACCGCTGGCAAAACAGTCCGCGCACGTGTAGCGACGCAGCCGTCGGCTGGCGAAGGCCCTTCGGCAATTTCCCAGTCTGTTCTTTCCCTCGCACGGCAAGTCTTTTCTGCGGGGAGTGCTGTCAAACGCCGTCGAGTTCTGCTGGTGGCTGCCGATGCCCAGACGAAGGCTTCAGCTTTGGGAGAAGGCGTAGCCAGGGCAGTGGCCGCGATGCACGTGACTGTTGCCCTTGTCGATTCTCAATTCGCTCAATCGCTTCCAACGACGGTCAAGAAGCCCGCCGCCTCTATACACGGGACCGATTCGTGGTCAGGTTTTCAGATCTCAGAACGCTTGTGGAAGATCCCATTGGCAAACTTCCTGGAAATTGACCATCCAGTTACGCGAGACGCAACTGACTTCTCTGCACCGTTCGATTGCGTCGTTTTCAGCAGCGTAATCAGCGACAGCGCGACGCCCCTGTTCTGCGGGCTATGCGATGCGGCCGTCTTGCTGCTCACCGCTGGACGAACCCGCCGGGATGTGGCCTTGCGCGCAAAACAAATTCTGCAGCAGGTCGACGTCGAATTGCTGGGAACAGTCCTGGTTGATCGGACGTTCCCGATTCCTGAGTCTATCTATCGGCGGCTTTGAGCACACATGGATCAACGCATCAACATCTTCGGACTCGACGAATTGCGACAGGCGCCCATTCGAAATGGGCCGGCACCTTATGAGAGTGCAGTCGAGACAGCACGACAGGTGCCGGGAAGTCACGCTGGTGCTTCCCATTTAGGGGAAAAGGGTTCGCAATCGATCGGGTCAAGTGGCTTTGGTCGTAAATCATCCATTTGGTTAGCCACAAAACCACTCTGGCCCTTGCTGCCGCACATGTTAAAGAATCTGGAGCCGGTGATGACACTAACCCTTGCCGCAGACCTGGCCTGGATTGGCTGTCTGTTCCTGGCCGGATCCCAAGTAATCGGGCGCTCGCCGAACTGGACAATGCTTGCATTCTATTTTTTAATTTTCTTACTGTGTGCTGATCACGCGCACTTGTACGGACACCGCAGATCGTGTGATTCGGGGCCGCAAATTCTATTAGCCAAGGTTTTGTTTGGGACGACCCTGCTGGTTGCGATTGCTCTTAAGTGCGCCCCTCAGAGCGTGAGCCTGCTGCCGCTGTTCGCTTGGAGCATTGCGAACTGGCTGGTCCTTTCCGCTCGCCGACAGATATGGCGATCCTTCGGCAGCACGGCATCCGGCTGGCGACGTAACGTGATGATCATCGGCAACGCATCATTAGGCGTGGCAGTGGCCGAAGCGCTCCGCCGCGACGCTAATTCGCCTCGTGCCGTTCGCGAATTCATTCTGGACCGCTCGCTTCGAGCGCCGCTTGGCGCCGCCATGATGCGACGCCTGGCCAGGCGGGAATGTATTGATGAAGTCGTCATTGCGACGACCGATTCAACGGCCGCTCAAGTTGCCGTCCGTGAGGCGCAGCGCAATCAGTGGGATGTAGTCCTCGTGCCCGATCTGCACGGGGCGTCGGCTTTTGATTTCGAGAGCGTTGGTGGCTTGCCAATGCTGAAGGTTCGTGAACAGAAGTTCCCGGAATATGCGCTCGCGCTAAAGCGGATCGTGGATTTGGTCCTGTCATCCGCGGGATTGGTCGCACTCGGACCACTGCTGCTACTGATCGCAACCGTTGTCAAGCTGGAGTCGTCCGGACCTGTGCTGTACCGCGCCGTGCGGATCGGACGGAGAGCCGCTCGGTTCAACTGCTACAAGTTTCGCACCATGGTCCGGCAGGCGGACCAGATGAAGAATGAACTCAGATCGCGCAACCAGCGCGTGGGCGCGTTCTTCAAGATTCAAGACGACCCACGGGTCACGCGTTTTGGCCGTTTCCTGCGGCGCTACAGCCTCGACGAATTACCGCAGCTTTGGAACGTTCTGGTCGGGGACATGAGTCTGGTGGGGCCGCGTCCTCACCCTGCGGATGATGTAGAGCGTTATGGCGTCGAAGATCTGCGGCGGCTCGATTTCGTTCCCGGGATCACCGGTCTTTGGCAGGTCACGGCGCGCCAGGACCCATCGTTCAAACGTTGCGTTGAACTGGACATTGAGTACATCACCCATTGGAACGTAATGCTCGACATAAAAATTCTATTTCGAACCATCACTGCCGTTTTGCAGGGAAGTGGCGCATGAGTAGCCCCGCGACTGCGCTGCCGATCGCGAAGCACCAAGTTGCGGCCAATGCGGCCGTCTTGACGCTGAAGGCTTTGGACACGGTCATCAGGTTTCCGGAAGTAATCTTTCTGGGGGCACTAGCAGCCATGCTATTTCGGCCGCCAGACCTGAAGGCCTTTCCGATAGACCGGGTCGCTTTCATCGTGCTTTTGGCAGCAATCGCCCTTCGTCAGGTCATCATGCGCGATAGGATGCGCGCCTACCCGGCGACGTGGCCCATGCTTGCCCTGTTGCTGCTGTCACTGCGGGGAGTGCTCGCACAGTCCTATCAAGCTCAGGCCTGGAGCCTGTTTGCGGCAAAATGGCTGGTGCCGGTTGCCCTTTTTCACATCGCTGGCAGCGTTTTCAGAGACCAAAAATCGTTACGAAAACTGGAGACATTCTCAATCGTCGTGCTGCTGTATCTCGTAGCGGTGGCAGTCTTGTTTCTCTTCGACTTCAGATCTCTTATTTTTCCGAAGTTCATTCTCGACGAAGGCATCGGCATCCATAGTGATCGCGCCCGCGGACCTTTTTTGCAGGCGGTCGCCAACGGCGTCAGCATTAGCATTCTCGGCCTGCTTGCGCTGCACTCGTTCGAAAGGGGTCGCTTGCGCCGGGTTCTTGCTGCTGTGCTGTTTGTGGGCACGCCCCTGGCACTGCTTGCAACCCGCACGCGCGCGGTGTGGCTTGCGGCTGCGGCGTCCGCCATTCTTCTCATGTTCTTCGGATCAAGCCGCAGGCTGCGGCGAGCCGGCACCGCACTCTGCGCTCTTGCCGGTGCCGGGATCTGTCTCTTTCTTGTATACCGCGCAGATACGAACGCATTCACCGATCGGCTGCAAGATCGCTCTCCCGTGGACTTTCGCCTCGACATGTATCAGGCCGGTTGGCAAATGTTCACTGAAAAGCCGCTCAAAGGATGGGGAAGCGAAGGCCAAATTCAGCCGGAGATCGCGCGCCGCATCAGCAACTTTCATCCCGAATACTTCTTGCTTCACAACACCTATCTCGAACTGGCAGTCGAGCGTGGGATGGTAGGGTTGGGTTTTTACGCTTGGTTGATGGTCTGTCTTTTTCGACTGGCGAGGCCGCCCGCGCTTGAGTATGAAGGCGAGGGGAGTTTTCTAGGGCGAAGTTTTCGAAAAATCTGGCCGCTACTGCTGGTTGTCTATTTTCTGAATGCGAGTGCAGTGGTCATGAATTATCAGTTCGTGAACGGATTCTTGTTTACTCTGGCCGGAATTCTGTCGGCCCAGAATTACGCGAGTAGACCCAGCCTCCAGCAGCATACTGCGTAGTTACGGGAAGCTTATCGATGTCCATCATTTATTTGACGAACAGTTTTCCCGAGCCGGTGGAATCGTATGTTTGGGAAGAGATTGGCCAGCTGCGAAAACATGGCGCTGGAGTCATTCCGTGTAGCGTTCGCCGACCGCAACACGCGGCTTCCGAGGGCGCGAATTTCGCACGCGAAACCCGATATGTTTTTCCATTGCAGGCGTGGGCGTGCGTGAAGGCGAGCGGTCTTCTGCTATGTCGGCTATGGGGAATTCGAGACCTGCTCAGGCGCGCGCTTTGCGGGCCTGAATCATTGTCGCGAAAACTTCGGACACTGGTGCATACCTGGCTTGGAGCGTACCTCGCGGTGCTACTTGGCGGAAGAAATGTCCAGCACATCCATGTTCACCACGGGTATTTTTCTTCATGGGCGGGAATGATCGCGGCGCGTATTCTCGGAGCCGGCTCCAGCATGACGCTACACGGCTCAGATCTGCTGGTCCGAGCCGACTATATTGACGTCAAGTTGGCCGAATGCCGTTTCTGCTTCACCGTCTCTGATTTCAACCGGCGATACATTCTGAGCCACTATCAATCGGTCGCTTCGTCAAGAGTGCTGGTACAGCATTTGGGAATCGATGCCGCATTCTGGAAGAATACGTGGCCGCATTCGAACGGCGAAAGTTTCTCCATTCTGAGTGTTGGACGATTGCATGCGGTCAAAAATCACGGTTTCTTGCTTTTGGCCTGCCGCGCCCTAAAAAACTGTGGAGTGCAATACCGGTGTGCGATTGCCGGCGATGGCGAGGCGCGCGAGGGGCTCCAGGAGTTGATCGCGGCCTTGGGGATCGAGCAAGAAGTCACTCTTGTTGGTCACGTGCCGCGTGAGCATCTGCCGGCGCTTTACGCCGCGGCGGATGTCGTGGTGCTGACCAGCCACAGCGAAGGTGTGCCCGTCACCTTGATGGAAGCCATGGCGATGGAGCGCCTCGTCATAGCTCCGGGTATCTCTGGGATCCCCGAAGTGGTCACCGATGGCGAGAACGGGTTTTTATACAGGCCGAATTCCATGGACGATTTTCTGGACAAGCTGCAAATGGTCATACGGTGCGGCGCGTTTATGGACGATGTGCGACACGCCGGCAGGCGGCAAATTGTCTCGAACTTCAACGCCCGCATAAATCTCGCAGATTTCGCAGCCCGATTCTTGCAGCGAGTTGAAATTCCCAGCCCGGTGCCAGGCCCGACCAAAGCCGATTCCCATGAGAATCCTGTACTGCAACAAATATAACTACCGGTTCAGCGGAACCGAGTCCTACTTACTCGACGCTATGGAGGGCATGCGCGCCTGCGGCCATGAAGTTGCGCTGTTCTCCATGTCCGATCCAAGAGGTGAGGCGACTGAGTACGACCAGTACCTGATGCCGCCTACAGATTTCAAATCTGCTCGCGGCCTGATCACAAGAGCGCGGCTCGCCGCCCAAGCCATTTACTCAGTCACCGCTCGAACAAGAATGCGCGCGATGATCCGGGCATTTCGTCCCGAGGTTGCCCATGTGCGCAACATCTACCACCATCTTTCACCGTCGATTCTGTGGGAACTGAAGGCCCACGGTGTCCCCGTTCTTTATCACATCAACGATTTCAAGGTCTTATGTCCGACCTACAACATGGTGGGCGCCTCGGGCGAGGCGTGTGAGCGTTGTGCTGGCGGAAAGTTCAGGAATGCGGTCATTGACGGATGCTACCTCGGCGGACGCGCGGCCGGGTCCGTGTTGGCCGTTGAAGCCTATCTGCATCGGTGGTTCAAGACGTACGAGAAATGTGTAGAGCTGCTGCTCGCCCCAAGCCATTTTGTGATGAACAAATTTGTTCAAAGCGGTTGGTGCCCATCGAAGATTCAAGTGTTACAGCACTTTCAGGATTTGCCTGCGCGGGTCCAGCCCCATCCCGGCCGGCACGCGTCCATACTCTATATCGGGCGACTTTCACCGGAGAAGGGCGTGAGCGATCTGGTGGCCGCTATGGCACAACTCCCGCACGTGCAGCTCTTAATTGCCGGAGACGGACCGCAGAGGCGGGAACTCGAGCACTTGGCTTCCACCGGGTTGCGAAACGTCACCTTCGCTGGCCATCGCTCCGGAGAAGAATTGCAAGGCCTGATTGCGAGTTCGCAATTTACTGTTTTTCCCTCGCACGCTTACGAAACTTTCGGCAAGAGCATCCTGGAATCCTATGCGCAGGGGCGGGCGGTGGTCGCGTCCGACCTGGGCTCACGCAGAGAACTCGTGCGCGATGCCGAGACCGGCATTCTATACAAACCCGGAAATGTGGACGAGCTTGGCGCAGCCATTCGGCTTTTGTATGACCGCCCTGAACTTTCAAAGCGCATGGGCGAGGCCGGATGGGAACTAGTTCGTGACAAACATTCCCGAGTGCAACACTTCCTGGCGTTGCAGAAGGTTTATCAGCAGCTCACCGAGAAATCTCCGGCACGGCCGATATCACATGCAAGGCCGGTCCATGTTGCCTTCATCGGCGGACGCGGTGTTGTCGGTAAATACAGCGGGGTTGAAACCTACTGCGAACAGACCGGCGCCCGGTTAGCCGCCAAAGGTCACAAGATTACCGTTTACTGCCGAAGTTATTTCACGCCGAGGATCGTCGAGCACAACGGCATGCAAATTGTGCGTCTGCCCACTATTCATACAAAACATCTGGATACCCTGATGCATACTTTTCTCAGTACAGCTCACGCGTGCTTGAGCGATTGCGACATCGTGCATTACCAGACGCTCGGCCCGTCGTTGTTCTCGTTTGTCCCACGATTGTTTGGAAAGAAAACCGTAGTGACGGTCCAAGGCCTCGATTGGCAAAGAAAAAATGGTCGTGGCCTGCACGATTGGTGCTGAAGCTCGGCGAATGGTCCGCAGCCCGGTTGCCTAATGAAACAATTGTCGTGTCGCGTGCGCTGGAAGAGCATTTTCACCTGAGCCATAACAAAAAGACTGTGTACGTTCCCAATGGGACAAATCTCTGCGAACGGACGCCTGGGCCTTATGTACAGCAATTTGGCCTAACGCACGGAAGATATGTGCTTTTCGCCGGACGTCTCTCACCGGAAAAGAACTGCGATCTCCTAATTGATGCATTCGAAACTCTCGACACAGAAATGAAACTTGTTTTTGCCGGCGGATCAAGCCATACGGATGCCTACGCGGCAGAGCTGCGTAAGCGGCAAAGCGACCGGATCGTATTCCTGGATTGGCTTACCGGAGATGCGCTGACGGAAGTGCTGACCAACGCCGCTGTCTTCGTTTTGCCTTCAGATATCGAAGGCATGTCACTTGCACTTCTGGATGCGATGGGCGCAGGCGTGTGCATCTTGGCCAGCGATATTCCAGAAAATCGCGAGGTGATGGCCGCAGCGGGATTCACGTTTAAGCGCGGTGACGTACTGGACCTCGGGCGCATGCTGGCGCTTCTGCTGTCAGATGAAAAACTCCGCGGGCACGCCGGAATGAGAGGGAAAGTACGGGCGCGTGAGAATTACCTCTGGGACAATGTTACCGATCGAATCGAAAGAGTCTATATCGATCTCGTTCGTGGTGGCGCTACAGAAGCCATCGCCGAGGGCCGATTGGCAGCAGAAAACAAAGCTGCATAATGTCCAGGACCTTACGCTGGTTCTAATCGCGCTGTAAAGTGCCGGAGGAACGGTGCCTGGTATAACAAATTTAATCCGCGAATTGAATCGCGGTCCTTCCAGACTTCCAAAATCACTTCGACCACGAAATCTATGTGGCTTTGCGTATAGACGCGGCGCGGAATCGCCAGCCTTACCAGGTCCATTTTCGCCGCCGCGCCGAACATCAGCGTTCCAATCTCAACCGAACGGATTCCCCCGGCGAGATAGAGTTCGGCTGCCAGTGCAACTCCGGGAAACTGCTCCGAAGGAATGTGCGGTAAAAACGCTCGGGCATCAATGTAAATCGCGTGGCCGCCGGGAGGTTGCACAATCGGCACACCTGCTGCCGCGATGTGATTCCCCAAATACCCGGTCGAAGCGATCCGATATCGCAGGTAATCTTCTTCGAGTGCCTCCTGCAAGCCTACCGCAATGGCTTCAAGGTCTCGACCGGCGAGGCCACCATAGGTTGGATAGCCCTCGGTCAAAATCAGCAAATCCTTTTCCTGCTGCGCGAGCAGGTCGTCGTTGGTACAAAGAAAGCCGCCAATATTCGCCATGCCATCTTTTTTGGCTGACATAGTGCAACCGTCGCCGTGGGCGAACATCTCTTGCGCAATCTGCTTGGGAGATTTTGAGTCGTATCCCGGCTCACGCAACTTGATGAAATAGGCGTTCTCGGCAAAGCGGCAGGCATCGAAGTAAAGGGGGATCTTGTGCTTCCGGCAAACCGCGCTCACTTGGCGAATGTTTTCCATCGAGACCGGCTGGCCGCCACCGGAATTGTTGGTCACCGTCAGCATGACCAGTGGAATGTGCTCACGTCCGGCGCGCTGAATCAGATCTTCGAGAGCCTGCACATCCATGTTGCCCTTGAAAGGATGAACCGCGCTCGGGTCGCGGCCCTCGGGGATAACCAAATCGAGAGCTTCGGCGCCCGTAAACTCAACATTGGCGCGAGTCGTGTCGAAGTGCGTGTTGTTCGGGACCACGTCTCCCTTCTTGCAGGTGACGCCGAACAGAATCCGCTCTGCCGCGCGGCCCTGATGAGCGGGAATCACATGGCGATAGCCGAAGATGTTTTGTACGGAATCGCGGAAGCGATCAAAGCTCTTGCTGCCAGCATAGCTTTCATCGCCTTCCATCACTGCCGCCCATTGATGAGTGGACATTGCGCCGGTGCCCGAGTCGGTGAGCAGGTCAATCAATACGTCGGCCGCGGGCAAAAGAAAAAGATTGTAGTGGGCCGCGCGAAGCAAATTCTCGCGCTCGGTACGCGTTGTCCAACGGATGGGCTCGACGCTTTTAATCCGAAACGGTTCGATAATTGTGCGAGGCAAGCAGGCTCCAGGATTCAGGCTTTAGGCTTCGGGCTTCGGCTGCCGGAGCCAACAGCCAACAGCCAACAGCTACGAGCTTCTCTACGGCACGTGCACAGATTCCTCATGTTCCTGATACGTTACCGCCGCCGTTCTCTCGAGTTTGTCCCACGCGAAAGGCTCGCCGCTTAGAGCGCGCTTGACGGTTTTGAATAAAACCAGTGAGAACAATTGCCGGTAAGCGAACCGCTGCAACCAGACCTGGCTGAGCAGCCATGAATCTTCACGCGTGTCAGGAGTGCTGCGCTCCAGGGCAAAAGCGATGGCAGAGGTTATGAAATCAATGATCAGGAATGCGCCGAAGAATATCACCAGACGTTGGAAGCTGGCCGGGTCAGTCGATTCCGGATGAAAATACTTTTGCCCGAAGTACCACAGGGCGCCTCCCGCGAACATGATATCGATAAATGGGGAAACCAGCGGCAGCAGAATCTGGAAAACTACAACGTTCGGAAGCGCGACCCAACCTAGCACCCCCTTTCGGGCAAAAACCTCGCGGTGCTTGAATACCGCCTGCAAAATTCCGAAGGACCAGCGAAAACGTTGACGCATCAGGCCGTTGGCATTGACTGGAGCTTCGGTGTAGGCGAGCGCCATGTCTTCATATTCAACGCGATACCCATCGCGTAGCAATGCCATTGTCAAATCTGCGTCTTCGGCGACGGTATCAGTGTGGAAAGCTCCGGCTTCATGAACTGCCGAAACGCGCCACGCGCCAATCGCTCCCGGAACCACGCTGACAGCGCCCAAGGTATTCAACGCGCGTCGTTCGAAGTTTTGGCTGGTGATGTACTCAAGCGCCTGCCATCGCGTCCAAAGATTCACCCGGTTACCAACCTTGGCATTACCGGCAACGGCGCCGACCTTCGTATTAAGAAAATGCGGGACCAGCAAAGCGACTGCATCGCGGGCGATGACCGTGTCAGCGTCGATACCTACGAAGATCTCTTCGTCTTCATGCAAATGTTGTAAGCCGAAGTTCAAGGCTTCAGCCTTGCCTGAGTTTGGTTTCGTCAGGATCAATACGCGACCTGTCGCTTCCTCGCGGCTGAAACAGCCCTTCGCGACTTCCAGCGTTTTGTCCTTCGAACCGTCGTCAATAACGATGACACGTAGATTTTTGTAACTGGAACGCAGCGCCGCACGGATCGTCCGCTCGATGACCTTGTCTTCGTTATAAGCAGGAATCAACACTGCCACCTTGGGGTTGAAGCCGCCCACATCGGACGCTTTCGCAAAATGTTTTGCGTGGATCCGATCATAAAGGGCCAAGGCGCCGATAAAGATCAAGCGGCCGGTCATCAGCAAATCGCCGACGAAGAAGACTACGACAATAAATTTTTGTCCAGCGCTGTACACCCAAAACCCGATCAGACTCAGCCACGCCGCCCACAATTCACCGGCCGGAATCGCCGGCATGACTTCGCCCCGAGTCTTGTGCATAAGCTCGCTGACCGGAACAATCTGCAACCCCTTGGCGCGGACTCCCTCGATAATTTTGGGCAATGCCTTCAAGGTCTCATTGCGGTTGCCGCCGCCATCATGGAGAAGAATGATGTTGCCGCAGGTGAGATGGTTGGAAGGCGTGCACGGCGGCAGATTGTTCAACACCCAATCGGTGATTTCTTCCGCGCTGCGGCGGGGATTATCCCGCCAATCGTTGGGGTCGATCTTGTCTCCGACAGCGATGTAACCCATGCTTTCCGAAATTTCGAGCGGCCGTATCTGGTCGGCAGTGTCGGGCTCCGCATCGACCGAATAGGGAGGGCGGAACAACAATGTTCGGATGCCGAGCCGCGCCGCGAAGAGGCGCTCGGTCAGATTCAGCTCCAATTTCACCAGGCGGTCAGATAATTCGCTGATATCGGGATGGAGGAAAGTGTGGTTCCCAATCTCGTGGCCTTCGTTATAAACCCGCGAGGTAATTGAAGAGAACTTGTCGGCCTCGTTTCCGATCAGGAAAAATGTGGCGGGCGCGTGTTCGCGCTTGAGAACGTCGAGGATTTTCGGCGTCCATTGAGGGTCGGGACCGTCGTCGAAGGTGATCGCCACTTGATTTGGACTGGCGCCATAGCGGCCGACCCGGTAAGGCTCGGGCAACGAGTCCATAGTTTCGTCGCTGATGAGATTGTTGCCGTCGTCCACGGTTATGGAGCGCGAGCCGTTGGTGGGAGTGGCTTCAAGGTTAAGGATTTCGCCTTCGCCCTCAAAATCTACGTCCTGACCGGGAGGAATATCCGCCAGTCTTCCCGGCGCCGATACGTCGAGCGGATCATCCCAGATTTTCCACAACGAGCGGTCTTCGGAGCCGAGCACCCACAGCGCAAACGTGCGTACGCCCAAGTGCCGCGCCGTGCGCATTTCGTTCAGCACCGTCACTCCATCAGTGAACCAGATGTCGTGCCGGAGGTTGTGTTCATCCATGTAACTTATGTGGGGATTCATGCTGTCCCCATCGAAGTCCACGTCCTCCTCGGAATCTCGCGCTGCCAGCCATGCGTCCTGAACGGAGACTGCGATGCCATGTTTCGGCATGCCCGCCGGCAGTTTTCCATGTTTCGGGGGCTGTACCCAGTCGTACCCGTAGTTCGCGATTCCGCAAATCAGCTTCTCTAAGGGGATGGACTTTTTAGCTTCTTCCAGATTCTTGGTGAACCAGTCTTGCGAAGCGATTGGCCCGGCGCTCCCGCCTTGCCCGGTATAGTGCTCGTCATAATCCATAAGCACAACGCCATCGGAAGCATCGGCAATCGCGCGATAGTTGTAATCGGAGCTGCGCGCCGGAACACTCACGTACAACTTCTGACCTTTCGCATGCAAATCCTGTGAGAGTTCCGTTAACAAAGTAAGAAATGCCGGCTGAGCTTTAACCGGAAAGTCTTCGAAATCGACCATCAACCCGCGATACCTGTCGCTGGCCAGAAACTGAGCGATTTCATGGCGGAAACGGATGCGGGCGTCAGAACTGTTCAGGAACCCAGAAATATCAATCCAGTTCGAACCGTCAAAATTATTGACTAGCGGGAAGACTTCCGTTCCCGAGTCCTCCGATTTCAAAAACGGCATTACTCTATCGTCCACAGTACGGACGGTGCTGCCCTGGACGACGTCAAAAACCTTGTTCGTCTGCTCGTCGATGCTTTGGAGATGCCCGTCCGTATTCAACACATGCAACCAGTCGGGATACAACAGGTCGATTTGGCGGGCATACTCGCGCAGCGAGGAAAAGCTGGCTGCATCCCAAGGCACGTAAAATGCTGCGCGAATCCCTTCATCAGCATTTAGTTCAATCTGTGAGGGCGGCACCTTTGTGTGACGACGATTGTTGCGCCGCAGCGACTCAGCACGCCTCTCCTTCGCCTTCTGGCGTTCGGTTTCCTTTAATGCGTGAAACGGCCGCTTTTGAAATTGAAGGAGAAGCTTTGGCAGGGGTTCACTGCGCACCGCGGTGTAGATGAACACTACGATCACGCCACTCAGGATGATGCCAGTAACGTCGAGCAACGTTCTGAGCCGCTTCCAGCGGGCCCGCCGAGGATCGTAAAAAACCGGTTGCGCCATGACCACCTAAACCAAACACATCGTAGCGGGAGGAAGTAGGAGGGTCAAACCTCAAACCAGTATCTCATCCGGATTAGATGCGATGAAAACGGTCCAACCTGCTTTTGGGAGAGGGGACGCCGGCAATTACTGAAAAACTCACAAAACACGGTATATTCCCAACGTGCTCGAATTCGTTCGCAGGAATCTGAGGTTTGTCATTCTGGCGGCCGGAGCCGGATTGATCCTGCGTTTGATCTTCCTGATCCGCTTCCCGGGAGTGGTCACCGATTCCTTTGTTTACGGAGACATCGCCAAAAACTGGCTGCAGCACGGCATCTATGGTCTCAGCGGCACCGATGAAATTTCGCCTACCTACATTCGACTTCCCGGATACCCGGCATTTCTGGCCTTCATCTTCGCAATTTTCGGCATGGAGCACTACCGCGCCGTGCTGGTTACACAGGTATTTGTGGATATTGGCACCTGTTTTGTTTGTGCCGATTTGGGGAGAAGACTACTTGCAGAGCGAAGCGCAAAGGCCGCCTTCCTTCTAGCTGCGTTGTGCCCGTTTCTGGCGGATTACTCCGCTGCCGCGCTGACCGAAACGCTCGAGATTTTCTTTACTGCGCTTGCGTTGGATTTTGCCGTGGGAGCTCTCCAGGAACGAAAAGTCCTCGCGTGGATCGGTTGTGGATTCTCCTGCGCCGCGGCAATTCTGTTGCGCCCTGATGGCGCTCTGGTAGTGTTCGTCATCGTCCTGTGTGTCGCTTGGAAGGCCGTTCGCCAGTGGCAAAGCTCAGGCAACCCGCGGTCTGTGATGTTCTATGCCAGGGGCGCACTAGTCGTTACGCTTCTCTCTTTGGCCCCGCTCGCACCCTGGACACTGCGCAATTGGCGGGTGTTTCACCGCTTCCAACCGCTTGCGCCCCGCTATGCGAACGAGGAAGACGAATTCGTTCCGATGGGATTCAATCGCTGGGTCAAAACCTGGATCGCCGACTATACTTCTGTGGAGGAAATTTATTGGGAAGTGCCGGGCAGCACGATTGACGTGAGCAAACTGCCGAGCCGGGCCTTCGATTCGGCGCAGCAGGAGTTAGCAACAACGCAGCTCATCGAGAACTACAACAATCTGTTGCATGTCTCTCCGGAACTCGACCACAGGTTCGAGTCCATTGCCTCAGAACGAATTGGCGCCCACCCCATGCGTTACTACTTATGGCTGCCGCTGATTCGAATTACCGATATGTGGCTGCGACCGCGTACGGAAATGCTTCCTAGCGACAGTCGCTGGTGGGAATTCAATGATGAGCCCAAGTGGTCGGCCCTGGCGGTAGCATTCGGCGTGGTGGGATTGTTCTATGTCAGTTCCGCGCTTATCGGTTTCATGCGGGCGCGCAGGATGGAATTATTCGGCTTCTTGCTCTTCTTTATGATCGTGCGTTCATTGTTTCTGGGAACGCTGGAAAATCCTGAGCCCCGATATACGTTGGAGATGTACCCCATCGTGATCGTCTTTGCGGCCGCAGCACTGCAGCGCAAGCCCGCTTCAGGCCAGCAGAAGCTTTCGTCCGAGTGAATTCCGAAACGAAGATTAGCCGAGTGGAGAATCAGTCATTCTGAAACGTGTGCGTACGTGTTCCGACAACAACTCGATCGCGTTCCGGTTCGAGACCGGATCACTCTGCGCCAGGTATCTCATGGCCTCAACCAGCAGTCGCTGACCATCCACATATCGAGGGTCGGACGTACGCTCACGGGACTTCCGGTCACTGAGTTTCGGGGGGACTGGGATGGTAAAAACCTTGGCCATTTCTCTCCGGTTAGATTGCGGGGCTGAGTTTGTAGGCTGCAAGTTGGACTTACTTTTTCGAGTATAACCTTGCGAGTCAATTTTCGCAGCTAGAAATTTCGCCGTAATCCCACAAAGATCAACTGTATTTTCAATGGTTTACGACTGTAGTGTCGCTTGATGTCCGGAGTTTGAAGACGCTGTCGGAAATCTTCTTATTGACCTGGATATCAGAATAGTCAGCGACACGGTAGTCGCCATTGGTCTGCCAGAGTTGCTGCCGGAGCGACAGACCACGTTGGGTTTCGATCCACAGGTCAATGCGCGGGAACTGCTGCTGCACCTTGGGTGCTATTGGGGTGAGTTGGAGTCTGGCGGTTTCAGCATCGCCAATCTTTTCATTACCCAGATATTTGACTTCGAAAGACTTGCGCATATCTGAACCGCTGCTGCCAAAGCCCAGAACCAGAAGCGTCTCGAATTCTTCCCGGTGTGCGCCAGCATCGTAAACATTTACCTGTTTGGTCTGGGCCCGATAGACCTTGATCTTGCCACCGGAAAAGATAATCTGCTGCTCATCCGGAGGCGCCATATCGGCGGCCATTTCAATTTCTTTTCCGTTGCGCCGAAAGTAAATTTTGCCCTTGTCGGTGCCGTCCACTTCTTTGATCACGGCGTTGTAGGTGGTCCACACAAAATCCGCCTGAGCGCTACGGAAAGTGGCAGCCGTCTGATCCATGGTATGCAGGACGTTTTCTAGGGGATCGGTTACCTGGTCGGCACTCGTGGCAACGAGGGCTGGTTGCGGCTTCGATTTTTTTGCTGCGGCGCCGGCCTGCATGGCAACCGCAACCGCCACTGCGAAGGCAAGATTCCGCGCAAGCAGACCGAGATTGGTCATCTCTTATTGCCTATCCACCCAGACTTTGTATCCCAAGACCTTGCCCTTGTTGTCGCTGATGGGCTCATATCGTGAGATGCTGATTTCTCCGGAGATGGGCTCTATTACCCGCAATAGTTGGTTCCTCATAGAGTCATCGTCTCCTGCTTGGACGGCCCTCGCATCCACCTGATATACCAGGCCTCCCGCGCCGTCGGGGTACACCATAACCCCGGTTGCGGGAAGATTGCGCTCCACCGGTCGGTCGTTGAAATTAATGAGTCGCGGCGAGAAGAACACGAAAAGCAGAATGAGCGTGACCATTACGTCGTACTGGATGGTTCCCCGCTCATGCGACCATAGGATGAAGCCGCGGATAATGCGCCATCCGTTACTCACAGGTGCACGCCCGGGTTCGGATTTCGCCACCGGCGACATGACCTCTGTCCGGTTTACATCTGTTAAGTCGGCCTTAATCTTGGTCTCCAGGTTTCCGGCAATCCACTGACCCTCACAAGTGTAGATCGTTCTGGGCAGTTTTGAGTTGCTTTTTACTGCGGTCTTGGGGAGATCCGGTCAGTGCCCATATACGGCCGCAAAGCTTCTGGAACCAGAACGCTGCCGTCCGCTTGTTGGTAATTCTCCAGGATCGCGAGCCAGGTGCGGCCCACAGCTAATCCGCTGCCATTTAATGTATGCACAAATCCGAGCTTCGACTTTCCCTCGGAGCGAAGCCGAATGCTGGCACGGCGGGCCTGAAAGCTCTCGAAGTTCGAACATGATGATATTTCCCGAAACAGTTGCTGTCCCGGGAGCCAAACTTCCAGGTCATAAGTTTTAGCTGACGAGAAACTCATATCTGCCGTGCTGAGGACGACGACGCGATAGTGCAACCCTAATTTTTGCAGAATCTCTTCCGCATCCTGCGTCAGCTTCTCCAGTTGCTCGTAGGAGTCTTCGGGCCGTGAAAACTTCACCAGTTCGACTTTTTGAAACTGATGTTGCCGAATGATTCCACGCACGTCTTTTCCATAAGATCCGGCCTCACTGCGAAAGCAGGGCGTATAAGCGGTCAAATTGATGGGCAGACGCGCGGCATCAAGAGTCTCATCACGATATAAATTCGTGACCGGAACTTCGGCGGTAGGCACCAGCCACAAATCCTTTTCACCATGCGGGACGCGGAAGAGGTCTGAGGCGAACTTCGGCAGCTGTCCCGTGCCATACATGGATTCTGAATTCACCAGGTAAGGCGGAAGCACCTCTGTGTAGCCATGGTCCTTGGTGTGTACATCGAGCATGAAATTTGCCAGCGCCCGCTCCAGGCGCGCCCCTGCATCCCAATAGACTGCGAATCGGGCGCCAGAAAGCTTTACCGCGCGCTCCAGGTCCAGAATGCCGAGCTGCTCGCCCAATTCCCAATGCGGCCTAGGAGCGAAAGCAAATCTCGGCGGGGCCCCCCAGCGACGCACTTCCACGTTGTCTTCAGCGCCTTTGCCAACCGGCACCGATTCATGAGGCATATTGGGAATCCCGACCAACAACTCAGTCAAACGCGTCTCATACTCCTGTGCGGCCGCCTCCATCTCCTGAATCTGCACCCGCATCTCTTTGGTCTCAGCAATGATTTGGCTTGCGTCCTGCCCAGACTTCTTCATCCCCGCAATTTGTTCCGATAGGCGATTTCGCTCCGCCTTAAGCGTCTCAGCCGAGGTAATGGCCTGCCGCCGTTGCCCATCAATAGTACGGAAATCTTTGAGGACAATATCTGGGTTCATGCCGCGTTGGCGCAGCATCTCTTCGATCCTGGGCAAATTGTCGCGGACAAAGCTGAGGTCGAGCATGGAAGAACTAATGTAATGGAAACACCAAGCCTTTGCACGGTTCACCTGAACCAGAGCGACCATACGATATCAACGGTGGTGTGAGTAATAATCGATGCGAAGAGCTGCCGCTCGGCCCGCCATGCCCGTCCGTAAAAAATTCCCGCGATTGATGCCAGCAGCACATATCGCCAGTTGAAGGTCGCGCCGTGATTAAAGTGCGACAGGCCGAACAACAGAGACGCGACGAGAAGCGAGCCAGTGCGACCCAACCGTGTCTCCAGTAAATTTTGGAGGATTCCGCGAAAGAAAAGTTCTTCAGGGATTGCGACCAGCAGAAAAGTGAGAAGAATGCCGCCCAGCAATGGGTTCAGCCGGGGGAAGGCGGGATGAAAATGAATGAAATGGGTAATTTCACCCAGGGCCAGCGCGATCGGGAAATAAAGCAGCCATTCGCGAAGCCCGATGCGGAGCGCTGATTTGGTCGGCACCAATGAATAGCATGATCCATCGGGACGTCTGATCACAAAAAAACAATAGAGGGCAACGTCAGCGAGAAATAGCTTTGGAAATAAGGCGAGCGTCGGTGAAGGCCACGCGATTCGTAACCAATGCAGGAAGTACGCAGCCACAACGAGAGCAAGCGCGACCAGGTCGCGCCAGCTCATTTTTGCGTCCAGCCGGGGAAGCTCAAGAAATGCCGCGAGCAGCACCGGGAGCCCGACAACGATGAGCGCCGCCCGCCAACTGAAGTCTGGTGTCCCGACAGCGAATACGAAATACGGCAATGCCAAAGCGGCCGCAGTAGAAATCTTCCAACCGGCACGCATGCGCTTCAGGGGCTCAGTTGCTCCAAACCCGGAGAACCATAATGGTGCAAACAGCAGCACAAACGCCGCGAACGCTCGCGAGAAGTTGACCTCCGGAAATGCTTCAGCGTGACCACGGCTTATCAGGCATATCGCCACCACTAATCCGGCGAAAATGATTGACGCGGTCATCAGGCGAACATTTTTCATGTCTCTGCTGCCGATTCTATCCGGCTGGAATTTGCCGCGTGTAAACTAACATTCGGCGAAAGAATGAAGATGACAGGATGCGAATGACTCCCGATCTCCGCGTCAGCTTTGCCGGAATTGACCTCAAGAATCCGGTTATCGCCGCCAGCGGCACCTTTGCCTACGGTCTCGAATTCGAGGATGTGGTACATCTCGACCGCCTGGGCGGGTTTGTGGTGAAAGGGCTTTCTCGCGAGCCGATGATCGGGAATCCGCCGCCGCGCCTGTATGAGACCGCAGCCGGTATGTTGAATTCCATCGGCTTACAGAACATCGGCGCCCGCGCATTTATTGACGAAAAGCTGCCGAAACTTCGCTCGCTGAAAGACATCATAGTCATCGCAAATGTTTTCGGATATACGCGTGAAGACTACGAGCACACCATCCAGATTTTGAATGAAGGCGAAGGTATTGCCGCTTATGAGCTGAACGTTTCCTGCCCGAACACTCAGCACGGGGGCATTCAATTCGGCAGCGATCCGCGCACGCTCGATGAAGTGGTGACTACGGCGAAACGTTTCTCGCAACGGCCGCTGATCGTGAAGCTCTCGCCTAACGTGACCAGCATCGGCCAAATGGCGCACGTAGCGCAGGAAGCCGGAGCCGACGCGGTCTCCCTGGTGAACACTTTTGTCGCCATGTCCATTGACGTGGATACACGCAAGCCGCGGATTGCCAACGTGACTGCTGGCCTTTCGGGGCCGGCCATCAAACCGATAGCAGTGCGCATGGTTTATGAAGCGTCCAAGTCGGTGCAGATTCCGGTGATCGGCATGGGCGGAATCTCGACAGCAGCGGATGTCGTCGAATTCATGCTGGCTGGAGCCGCCGCCGTGCAAGTGGGGACAGCCAGCTACTGGGACCCCCGTGCCAGCGAAAAAATTGTCGCGGAACTCGAGCGCTGGTGCTCGGAGCACGAAGTCCCACGGATTTCAGATCTGACGGGCGGGATGCAGGGTTAGGCTGTCACTTTTCCGCGGTTCGCGCATCGAATTTAAGCAAACGAGGGAGTAATTTATGGCCAAAGCAACTTTTGCAGCTGGATGTTTCTGGGGCGTTGAGGCGACCTTTCGTCAGATTCCGGGTGTAACGGCTACCCGCGTCGGTTACATCGGTGGTGAGATGAAGAATCCCACGTACAAAGACGTTTGTACGGATACTACAGGGCATGCTGAGGCGGTGGAAGTTGATTACGATCCGGCCAAGGTTTCTTATGAAGACCTACTGAACGTATTCTGGGAAAATCACGATCCCACGCAACTGAACCGGCAAGGGCCGGATTTCGGCAAGCAATATCGCTCTGCGATTTTCTATCACTCACCCGAGCAGGAGCAGGCAGCCAAAGCTTCAAAGGAACAGGTCCAGAAATCAGGGCGTTTCAGCCGTCCGATCGTCACGCAGATTGTGCCCGCGGTGACGTTTTACGAAGCTGAGGACTATCACCAGCAGTATCTGGAAAAGCGCGGTTTAGCTACCTGCCACATTTAAATTCGCGGAGGCGGGTTTCATTTCGCCCGCAGTCGCAGGAAAACGAGGGCGCCGACCGGATGCGCCCCGTAGTCATTCCGCAAGACACCCGGCACGCCATACCACATGATTTGACCGCCCAGGGCTGTCGAAACGTGTGGTATGCGTCCGAATTCGCGGTTGTATCCGGCGGTATAGGCCTGGACTCGCGCGAAATAGGAGTCGCTGAAGCTGGACAGCAGAGGACTCTGGCTCTGCAGAAGCTCAGTCGTGCGGTCCACATTCTCGACGCGGGCCCAGACATTATTCTTCCCAAGGAAGCGCAGAGTAGATTCCAGTAAATAGCTGTTTCCGACGTTGCCGTCCTGCAGGTTCTGATTTCTTCCCCACAGTGCCATTGAGGCCCAGTTGCCATTATGAAGAGGTCGGTTATACATAACCGACGCGGTCATTCGCCGGAGGCTTTCATTTGGGGATAGCTCTTCGGGACTGGACAGGTCCCCAAACGAATATTGAAAACTCCAGTTGGGTAGCGGATTAATGGTGAGGCGCGTGGACCACGAGTCGATCGTGCCGGAATCAATGTTCCAGCGGAATTCGTCCGGCTCCCGGCCGTGAAAGCCCGAAGCTTCCAACCTGATATCGCGGTAAGTGAAGCCAACCGTGACCACGTCGTTCGCGATATGAGTTGAATCCTGCAGATGATGGCCAAGCGGCGCCATGGGATCTTCTGCAGCCGAAGCCCGATGCGGATACGCGGGCGGACCCATCGCGGGATCGCCGACCGGGGCGGCATAGAACGACAGTGCCGTGTGCTGGTTGAAGTTGTAGTCGTACATCGCCGCCAGTTCCATAAAAAAGTCATGCGGATGCTGGCCATCAACGATCGGCTTGCCGTAGGCAATTTCGCCCTGCTGAAAGAGTTCGGGATAGCGGCGCTGCGATACAGTTGCAGGTTCCAGGCTTAGCATCGTCCGGAACGTCAGAGTTCCTTTGGCTGTTTTCCGTTGGGCCATCGGCATGAACCAGTTCGTGGAAAAGAATTTGTCCGCGCCCCGCGGGCCGGTCTGCTGAATCTCATTGATGAATGCTTCTCCGTGAAACATCAGCATCCAGTTGCCCTCTTTGTGCATAAGCATCGCGGCCGGTGTTGAAGCTGGCTCTGCGTCGGTTCCGGACGTGGCATGTTGTTCCAGGACTTCGATCATCGAAGGGGCCTGCATGCTCGGATTGTTTTGAATACCCGGCATGTTCATGTCGTGATTCGTTTCCTGGGCGACAGAGGCGTAGGTCACAAGAAGAACGGCGCCCAAATACAAAAAATAATTTCGCACGGACTACTCCCGTTTCTAGACAGCCACAGTCGTGTAAATGAGGGATGCCGAGATACCGGCACACCACGGCGTACGGGCGAAATCTCTTTCAGATACGAAGAGGGTCAGTGCTCGGAGGCTTATCAGGGAAAGCGGGACCAATTTTCAGGTGGCCCGAGAGACGCTCAGGAAGAACAGGCTGCGCTGAATCAACAGGCATTTCGAGTGACAAAAGCGAAAGCCGGAAACTTGCCACTTCGCGCACGATTGCAGTCTGGTGTCCGGCTTGGCAGCATTCGTGATGTGGAACGTCTCGAGGAAATACAGGTGCGGGCTGCCGATGTTCCGGACAGCCCGTTGCCTGTTGTAGTGAAGCGGAAGACTGTGGACCGATGAGTATCATCGAAAACACTGCTAACGGCAGCAATAAAACAACGCTGCCGACCAGCTTCTTCGGGCTCTTATCGAACTGAAACACTTCAACTCCCCACTAAAAACTAAATCCTAGCTGCCCAGTCACCGTCCTCGGTGTTACATAATGCGTGCCGCTGAAGGTGGAAAGAAAATTGTACAGCGCAACTTTGTTCGCAAGGTTAATAACTGTCAACTGGGCGCTCCACTTGCGCTTGTCTCCGTGAAACAGGTTGTCGTCGCCAATGGCAAGGTCAAATAAATGACGCGGCGCAATTCGCGGCGGGTTCTTGTCGTCGTCCTCCGTACCCGGCGTTGGAATGCTTATCAGTGTCGAGCCGTATTGTGAGGCCGGGCACAGGTTCGCTCCAAGGCTGGAACTGATAGGGGTCCCCGTTGGGTTTCCCGGGCCGGGTGGCAGCGGACGTACCGATCCACAAAACAGGCCGGCCTCGAACTGCTGGTTCGGACTGATAACGGATGTATCCACGACGCTGTCGCTGCCCAGCGGGCCGTTGTTGCAGTTTCCCCCGGCGCAGGTCACCCCGCCCGCTACGAGGCCATTGTCATAACGCCAGTTAAACCCGAGCCACGGCCCGCGTTTTCCGAACTGATATTGCACATGCGTTGTCTGATTGAACTTCTCGTCATGGTCAATCCGGAAAACACCTGCGGGAGCCGAAGGAACAGCACCAGCACCGCTGACCTGCGGAGTGAAATAACGCGCCGCCACGCTGGAGAAGACGAACAGCGCAGAAAATCCGTGGTAATTGGGAACACTGACGCGGCCCGCAAATCCCGGAATCTTTGAGCGGTCCCAGGCAACTGGAAACGTGATCGGAGTCGCACCCAGAATGCTGAAATCGTAGGCATTGTGCGTGTATTTCCAGATGTACTCGCCCGAGAAGACCAAATATTTCCCAAACGCCTGCTCGAGGCCAGCGTGAAATTCATTGCGCCAGCCAGGAGTTAGAGGAGTGGTATTGGCCGCAGCGCAGGCTAGGAGTGGATTCAATACGCGATTGTCGCATCCGATACTGGATAACACGAGGTTCTCGTTGAACGGTGTTTCAAGCACCCGGGCATACGAAACTCGCAGCACCGTGCTGCTCGGTTTGATGTTGTAGGCGATCCCGATCCGGGGCTCAGCTTCTTGGTGCGTGGTCAGCCCATTGTAGAAATCACCGCGCAGTCCAAGATTCAAGGACCAATTGCCAACCGTGATGGCGTCGCGGGCATACAAAGCAAGCTCCTTCACGTCGGTGTGGCCGCGGAAAGCAAACAGCCCGCCCCCGCGCGTCAAGTCAAACGGAGCAAGCACCGGATTGAATCCGGGGCTGGCCGGATCGTTGAAGGTCGGATCGACGATTCCCAGACTATCGTTCTCATTCAGAAACGTGTGCTGGTACACGGCGCCAATCTTCAGGTTGTGAATGCCTTTTACGTAGTTAATCTCTGGCCGAATTCCCGCATTTGTCAGCGTCCTATCTTGACCGACAGTCTGCGCCTGCAGGTCGGGTGCGAGGTCGGCGAAAGGATCTCCGCTAGGGTAGTAGTTGTAATGGTCGCGCCGCACGAAAGTTCCGAGCGTGAACACGGTCGTGTTGCTGATCAGCCGCGTCCACGAAGGTGCGATGTTAAAGGTCCGAATCTGCGAGCGCTGATCGGTAGGTCCCACCGGCAAACCGTCAGGCCCCAACCCGCCGTTCGCGCCGACCAGCCCATTCCAGGCGGAAGCCGTCGCCTGATCAAATGAATTTGGATTCTGGAACCATGAACGAGTGTATTCGAGATTCAGGTGAACGGAATCGGCGCTGGAGAACTGGTAATCCAGGCGGTCGAATATGTTTTCCTGGTTGCCTTTATCGTGCATGACACTGAATTCGGGCGGGTCAAGAAAGCGTCCGGTATTCAGCCCGCTAACCGAAATAAAGTTCCCCCACTTCGCGCCCCCATAGCTCAGATTAAAAGTAGCGTTGGATGTTCCAAAACTGCCGTATGAAGCCGTCACGCTGCCGGTTGGCGTGGTGACACCTTGTCCCGAGCGGGTGGTGACGTTGATCACCATGCTGGTCTTGTCGCCGTATTCTGCAGGTGGCGCGCCGGAGATTACCTCCAGCGACTGCACTGCATCCAGCGGAATCTGATTGGAAAATGTCTTGCTGAACTGGTCCGTGATCGGCTGGTTGTCCACCGAAAACGAATTCTCCGCGTGATCGCCCAGGCCATGAAACATTCCGTTCGAGTCGGCTGCATTTCCGGGCGCGCTCAAAGTTACTAGAGAACTGATTGAAGACGACTGGCTTTCAAGCGGAAGCTTGTCAAACAGGTTCTTATCCACGTCGGTGTGAAAGGTCGGGTCGTTTTCCAGCAGGTCTGCGGCCTCGCTCTCCACAGTGACGGTTTCGCTGCTCTGCAACTTCAAGTCTATGGTCAAAGTTATCGGCACAACCGAACGCACATCAACATCCTGGGTATATGGGGCAAAGCCTTGGCTTCTGGCGATCAGGTGATAAGGGTTGAACGGCACGTTGGGAATGGCAAATCGCCCCGCAGCATCTGTAGTTGTGGTGCGCTCGAAGCCGCTTACCGGATTGCGAATTTCTACGCTCGCGTTCGGGATGACCGCGCCGCTGGGATCGAGCACCGTACCGGTGACTGAAGTGGAGTTTCCCGCCGACTGTCCGAAAGCTGAAAAGGCTACGCTTAAAAAAGAAATGAGCAGAAAAGCCGCGCGCAGCGGCTTCACATAAGAAGCAGGCATAATTCCTCCGAAAGATATGAAGGTTTAAGTTTTTAGGGACTTCGTACCAGATTTACTTAAACCGCCGGCGGAGGACGAATGTAGAAAGAGAAAAACTGCGCGAAGGAAGGCGACTGTTCCGCAAGGGGATCCAAACTCTCAAAAGCCACCGGAACCGGGGCGTGCAACTGAATCTCAACCGCAACTACGCCGGAATGGGCCAGGGCGCAGACGGAACAGGCACGCTCGGAGGAACCGGTGCGTGGGTTGTGCGCGTGGACTGCAGTAATGAATCCGGAAAGAGAGATGAGTAGAACGCACAACAGGCCCGCGGCACGAAATGCAGTCGTCGCCTTGGCGGACTGGTGCGTCATAGATATCGAGAGATTCTTAGATGCTACCACACGGCATCGCCGTTGCGGAAGGATTACCGAAGCCTTAACACCACCGCGACTGGAGACCTTGACACAAGGACACTAGTCGCTACCGGTGCGTGAAGGCGCGCTTTGCGCTCTCAATTGTCTTTTGCACATCCGCTTCCCCGTGCGAGGTACTGAGGAAAGCGGCTTCGAATTGCGATGGCGGCAAATAAACTCCTGCATCGAGCATGGCGCGGAAGAACTTGCCGAAAGCCTTGGTGTCACACTTCGACGCCGAGTCCCAATCGGTCACCGGATCAGCGGTAAAGAACCAGGTAAACATTGATCCCACCCGATTGAGAGTGAGAGGAACTTTTGCATCCTTAGCCGCAGCGGCCACGCCGTCCACCAGCTTGGCGCTGAGCGCCTCAAGTTGCGGATAAATTTCAGCTTTCTTTTCCTGCAACCGTTTCAATGTTGCGATGCCTGCCGCCATAGCCAGCGGGTTTCCCGACAGCGTTCCAGCCTGATACATCGGCCCCAGTGGCGCAACCAGATTCATAATGTCCGACGGGCCGCCGTAAGCGCCGACCGGCAGCCCACCGCCGATGATTTTTCCGAATGTCGTCAGGTCTGGTGTGATCCCGTATTTTTCCTGCGCGCCGCCGTATGCAACGCGAAACCCGGTCATGACTTCATCGAAAATCAACACCGCTTTCTCGCGTTGCGTGATGGTGCGAAGGTTGGCGAGGTAGTCGCCGCTCGCTGGAACGCATCCCATATTTCCAACCACCGATTCAACGATGACACAGGCAATCATGTGCCGGTATTTACTGAAGGCCTGCTCCACGGCTTCGGTGTCATTAAACGGAAGCGCGATCGTGAATTGACTGACTTCTTCCAGAACGCCCGCCGAGCCCGGAATTCCCAGGGTAGCAATCCCCGATCCGGCCTTTACCAGCAATGAGTCAGCATGCCCGTGGTAGCAGCCTTCAAATTTGATGATGTACTTGCGCTTGGTATAAGCGCGCGCCAGCCGGATGGCCGACATTGTCGCTTCGGTGCCGGAGCTGACAAAGCGAATTTTCTCCACGTGCGGAAAAGCGGCAATCACCAGTTCCGCCAGATCAGCTTCCGCCGGCGTGGAAGCGCCAAAGCTGGTGCCGTTTCCTGCCGCATTGAGAATTGCGTCGAGCACGCCGGCATCGGCATGGCCGAGAATGAGCGGCCCCCACGACCCGACATAGTCGATATACTCGTTGCCATCGGCATCCCAAATATGCGAGCCCTGCCCGCGCACGATAAACGGCGCATCGCACTCGACAGCTTTGAACGCGCGTACCGGCGAACACACGCCTCCGGGAATCAGTTTCTCAGCGCGTTGCTGCAGCCTTCGGCTTTCGTCAAGCTTGCGGGGCATTGTCTTTACTCATTCGATATGGTGGGTGACACATCAAAACGTAAATTAACACTCCTACATCCGCAGAAAGCGCGGGGCCAACCACTGCAAAGTTCTTTGCCAACGACCGAGGACCAACGACCGAGGTCCAACGACCAACGACCGATCCACGAATTCATAAATATAGCAGCGCAGGCAGGTAGGGCGCGGTATTCAGAAGGGCAACAGCTTTTACCAACTGTTCACGCAGGCTGCATAATCCTGCAATCTTCAGTCGGTATTCTCTGTGCAGTAAGACCCCTTCTAACCGGGAGGGGACAGGGATGACAGGAGCCCCCCGTCATCCTTTACGCTTTTTAACGGTATTCGCGGATCTCCGCCAGCGTTACTACCGGATAGGGTACGAGCCTTCGTGTTCGTGTTCCTGCCAGGGTGAGTGGCGCTACTTCGATTAAATAGCGCCTACTTGGGCTCCGGCGCCAATTCCGCGCTCAGATTGACGTGGCCGGTTGACGCTGTGATCTTCCGTTCCCACGCAGTGAAACCGTTCTTCTTAACGACGACTTCGTGATCGCCCGGAGCAACCGTGACTGACGACGGTGTGCTCCCGACAAACTTGCCGTCTATTTCTATGTCTGCTCCTGCCGGCGTGGAGGAGATGTCAAATTGCGCGGTCGTCGCGCTAGTAACAGCTGCAAGTGGGGCATTTGTAGGAGTCGGCTGGAATTTCGCCTGATCGAGACGCGTATCGCCATTAATGTAAGCAGTGATTTCGGTCCCCTTGGGGATCGTGATGTCTTTTCCGTGCATGAAGAGGAAGAACGGGGCTGCAGGGAAAAAGACAATGCTGGTAGCGACCATCGCGCCCGTCATCGCGCCCACGTGTCCGCCGCCCTGAGTGTCCTTCACGGCGCGCAATGCAACCTTTTCTCCGTCTGTCAGACGAACTGAGTCGATGTTAACGTTCAACTTGCCGCCGCGTCCCATGCGGCGCTTGGGCTCGGCCTCAGTCACCGTGCCCCACGCGATGCCACCTTTCGGAATGACCAGAACTCCACCGGCGAAAACATCCTCGAGAACTTCGAAATCCAACGTATCGCCGGTGTGCGCATCCGCGGAGGAAATGGTCCGCGCCGTCCTCAGCTTGACGGGCGTACCTTCTTCGATCCCAAAACCTTGCATCGGTGGTTTCGCGGGGCTTGCTGCAACCGTAGCGGCGGGCGTCTGGTTAGTCGCTGCTGTTTGAGGGATCGAATTCTGGGCCAAAGTGACGGAGCTGAACAAAGACACGACGGTCAGGTATGAAACGACCTTCTTCAGCATGGCGCTCTCCTTATTAGGCAGGGCCTTCGGGCGACCGCAAAGCCGGAAGGGGGAAGGGGTCCGGACTAGCCCTGAACGCGCGGACACCCTATTATGCGTTCTACTCTGGAATTGTCAATGCCCTAGGGGTTACGTGCGGAAGGCCGCTGGAAGAAGGTGGAACGGGCAATGGATACAAACCTTACGTCGGTGTCCCATGGTCGTCGTAGCCGACAATTTCATCCGCCGAGCGAGTATCCAGGGTCGGCAAAGCGTCAACGCGGCGTAACAATTCATCCAGTTCGGCGGCCAGACTATCAGAGCTGGGGTTTGGCGTAGTCATTCAAATGCCTTTACATGCAGATCGGCGTGTCACAAAAGAAGATTTATTCCGCCTCGTTCGCTTCCGCGATCTCATGAATCGAACTTTGCGCGGCGCGCAGCGGCACCGAGACATGTACCTCGTCTCCGGCATCGTTGACATCAACGACCACCGACCCGCCGCTCTTGGTGATCAGCACGTGCTCACCGGGATCTCTGACTTCGACCAGGACGCCATCGGGACAGTCTTCGAGCGCGGGCACGGCAGCGTCAATGATCGGCAGATACTCGCGCAAATCGTGCGACGCCTGGGCGAGATGCTGCTTAGGGACAAAGCTCAGCGTAGCCGGCACCAACGCTGCGGGGACGATCAGGTTCAGATGCGTGCCGCCCGGCTGTTTCTCGTGAACTTTGACGTGGATGAATCCTTCGCTGCAAAGTGCGGCGCCGCCGACCAGGGCTGTACTCATTACGCCAACTCCGAGTTTCGCTAAGAAAATCATCGGAAGTCTCCTTCGGGGCTAAAGCCCTAATTTCTCTACCCATGGGCAGCACGGCTGAAGCCGTGCCCTCCCGTTACTGGCCGTTCGTTACTGGCCGCATGGGGACGGGCGCTCTCGCCCGTCCGGTCGAGCGAAGCTCGACGAAATGTTTATTCGTCTGTGTTCTTCGAATCTACCCATACGCGCACGTTCTCGTCCTTGCTTGTAACTCGCACCAGGGTGGTGTCGCCGATGTTTTCCAGGGCTTTGATCGCGGCTTCAACGTTGAGTTGGTTTTCTGTGGTGTCGGAAATCAGCGCCTGCGCGACTTCCCAGGGAACGGTTACATCCACATTCTGTCCATCTTTCTTATCCACAACGTGGACGACCATCTGCCCGTGCTCTTTGGCGACGTGAACGTCGTTGCCGACCTCCTGCACCGTGACAAATTCGCCTTCGGGCGCGGTTTTCAACGCGTCAAGAATCGCCCGGATATTCACGTTATTGGCGGTGAAATCGCCGCACTGAATCTTCCCGTCGCGCAACTGGCCATGATTGATGGCCGGAATAATCTTCTCCGCCAGCATCAGCGGCACGTTGACCCGCACCAGTTCTTTGGTCGTCGGATTACTGACTCGCACATGCAGGTAGCGGGTTGTGGTGACCGCGAATACGAGTGTCGCCGAGACAGCCAGGGCGGCAAATGCTGCCAGCAATGGGAGGCGATTTCTTAGGAATTTCATGATGTTCCTTTCAACGGACGGCATTACCATCCGATTCACGCGCGACGCCTTCTGGCGTCCTGGCAGAAGTTACGCAGCCGGTTCGAGGAAAGTTCATTTATTTTGCAGCCCGGGCGAGGACGCCGCCTCCACCCTTGCCGTTCGATTGTCTTGCGGCTGGAAAGGGCCTAATCAGTTTGCGAAGGCTTGCCAGCTTTACCATTAGCCCCGCAGGGGCGGCCGAACTTAGCCCAGCGCTTCAGCGCTGGGTTGCTTGAGAAGCGAGTGAAGTCCCGTAGGGACGGCCGAACGTATTTTTCGCGCCCATACGGGGCTGGCCAGCCCAGCCCGTCGCTTGGAGATAAGAGTGACTTTACCGTTAAGTCTGGAGGCTGAGGGTTCGTGCTAACATCCCGGCAGTGGCCTCCGTCAGGAACATTCCGAGATTGCCCGACGACCGCGAGCGCGTGGTTTCAGCCGCTCCGGTTGAGGACGATTCGTCTTTTGAGCTGAAGCTCCGGCCGCAACGGCTGGTGGAATTCATCGGCCAGCCTAAAGTGAAGGAAAATCTGGCGGTTGCAATCGAGGCAGCCCGCTCACGCGGCGAAGCCCTCGACCACGTTCTGCTCTACGGTCCTCCGGGTCTGGGTAAAACTACCCTTGCAACCATCATCGCCAATGAACTCGGCGTGGCATTTCAGCAGACATCCGGCCCTACCCTTCAGATCAAGGGTGAACTGACCGCCATCCTGACCAACCTGCGCGATAAACAGGTTTTCTTCATCGACGAAGTACATCGCCTCCAACCTACGATGGAAGAGTTGCTCTATTCCGCGCTGGAAGACTACAAACTCGACATCATGATTGGCCAGGGCCCGGCGGCACGCACCCATACCATCGACGTCAAGCCGTTTACTTTTGTCGGGGCGACCACTCGCGCCGGTCTGCTTTCGTCGCCGCTGCGCTCGCGCTTTGGAATCGTCTTGCGGCTGGAGTTTTACACGCATGAAGATCTGCGGATCATCGTGGAGCGATCGGCGGAAATATTGGGTGTCGAGATCAATCGCGAAGGCTCAATGGAAATAGCCAGCCGCTCGCGGGGAACCCCGCGAATTGCCAATCGCCTGCTGCGGCGGGTGCGCGACTATGCGCAGGTGCGCAGCGCGGGAAAGATCGACCTGCCCACGGCGCAAGCGGCATTACAGATGCTCGAAGTTGATCGCTACGGCTTTGACGAAGTGGACCGTAAGCTGCTGCTTGCGATCATAGAAAAATATCAGGGTGGCCCGGTGGGCGTGAACACGCTGGCGGCAGCGCTGGCGGAAGAACCGGACGCCATCGAAGAAATCTACGAGCCGTTCTTAATCCAGATCGGCTTTCTCAATCGTACTCCGAGAGGCCGCGTGGCTACGCAGCTTGCCTACGAACATTTTGGCATTACGCCGAACCGCAGGCAGAGTTCGTTGTTCTAGAATCAGGTCATAATAATATGACACACGTGCTTACGGCGATCATCGAACGCGAAGGGGATGGCTACGTTGCGCTATGCCCAGAATTGGATGTTGCCAGTCAGGGCAATACAATCGAGGAGGCTCGAACGAACTTGCAGGAGGCGGTCGAGCTGTTTCTAGAGACTGCGGATCCTTCAGAAGTAGAACAGCGGCGCCATTCTGAAGTATTCGTTACGCGTCTAGAGGTCGAGAGGTAAGCTGGCGGTCCTCTCGGGTCGCGAGGTCTGTCGAATATTGTCGGATCACGGGTTCACAGAAGTGCGTAAACGCGGCAGCCACATCGTCATGCAGAGGCGTACTCCGGGAACCACAATCACGGTGCCGGTTCCCAACCATCCGGAAATCAAAATCGGCACATTGAGTTCGATCATACGGCAGTCACAACTTCCCCGATCGCTTTTCGAGGTCAAATGATCGCTCATCTGCGCGGTAAGCTGATCACTCGCCATCCCAACCTGGTGGTCCTTGAGACTGCGGGCGTCGGCTATCAGGTCACGGTTTCCGTGCCAACGTTTTCGCAACTGCCATCTCTGGGAAGTGAAGTCGCGCTGCACATTCATACTCACGTGCGCGAAGACCAGCTTGCGCTTTATGGATTTATTCGCCCGGAAGAGAAGCAGCTTTTCGAGAAGCTCATTACGGTCAGCGGTATTGGGCCTAAACTGGCGGTCACCATTCTGAGCGGCATGCCCGCGGACGAAATGATCAATGCCATTCGCAGCAACGACCTTGCCCGGCTGACGAAGATACCCGGTGTTGGCCGCAAGACTGCAGAACGTATGGTGCTGGAGTTGCGCGACAAGCTTGTGCCCGTGGACGGCACCGAACAGGTGCAAGCGATTCCATCGTTGAGCGCTACTCAGGAAGACGTGCTCTCGGCGCTGATGAACCTGGGGTTTCAGCGCCCCGCCGCCGAAAAGGCGCTGGCGCAAACTGCCAAGAGCAGTGACGCGGAATCGTTCGACGCCTTGTTCCGCGGCGCCCTAGGCCTGATCACAAAGTAGGCGGCTGAATCTGAATCATCGCAAAACGAAAAGTCCCCGCCGAAGCGGGGACCCTGAATTCCTCAGGACTCTACTTCTTCTCGGGGGTTGTTGCACCCACCTTGGCGTACTTGCGGCGGAACCGCTCCACTCGTCCAGCCGTATCCATCAGCTTTTGTTTGCCGGTAAAGAAGGGGTGGCAGTTGGAGCAGATTTCAACGTGGATGTCGCCCTTATGGGTCGAGCGGGTGCTAAATGAGTTGCCGCATGCGCAGAGCACGCGTATCTCGTTGTATGCAGGATGAATAGCTGCCTTCATGGGTTCTCCAAATCTCTCTTGCGAGCCATTTGATTCTAAAGGATAGCTGAAGGATTCAGCAAACACCGGCGTTAGGCGTCGGCTGTCGGCTGCGGATTCTCTCGGGCTTCCAGAACGGGCAACCTTTGCGTGCAGGGTTTGACTTGCTGACGGCTCGACTTGCTGACTGCTTGCAAAAATAAAACGGCAGGGCCGACCCCCTGCCGTTCTTCATTTCCAAAACCAAAGCTACTTGCCGCGATTGACTGCCTTTTTCAAGTCCGCGCCGGCCGTAAATTTGGCTACACGGCGAGCTGCAATTTTGATTGTGGCCCCGGTTTGCGGGTTGCGCCCGTTGCGTGCCTTCCGCTGCGAAATCGAAAATGTTCCGAACCCGATCAGTGCAACGCGGTCACCTTTTTTCAACGCCCCTGTAATGCTGTCAACGGTTGTGTCGATTGCGCCCGCGGCCTGGGTCTTACTGATACCGCAGCCCGCAGCAATACGGCCGATTAAATCTGCTTTGTTCATCGTAGCTCCTGGGGGAGATTTCCTTGTTTCTCAGCGAAGCGCCCAACAGGCGCGGCATGCCGCGCCTTCCAATTCACTTGCGTTGAGCTGGGAAACTCGCCGAAAGCTATTTAGCTCTCGCGTTTGCGGAATGTCAACTGTGAAAATCCGCGCCAGATGCCGACTTCGGCAACCGTTGGCAGCGGATGGGTTGATGCTGGCGGAAAGCAAGGCATTCTCACCACAGAGGCACGGAGTCACAGAGAAACCGACTTCCTTTTTTCTCGCGGATTTGCACTGATTCACCCGAATATAAGTCAGTAAGATCTTTCGCCTCGAGAGCGTGCGTCCCTATCTTTTTCACCTCTGCTGTGCCGTAGGCACCAAATGTGAGTAAGTCGTCGTTGGTCCGCGTTCATCTGTGTGAGTCTGTGGAGAAGAAGTCAGGCCTTTCTCTGTGTCTCCGTGCCTCCGTGGTGAAAAAGCTTTTTTCCTCACTTCTCCACAGTCATGTCCGCTCCTGCACAAGATGTGCACAGAGCTTCCGTCCGGGCCACTTGCGCAATGCGGCGTCACAGTGCAAAGTGAAATGAGAGTCAATGATGAGAGTCGCCGCTGAGGTTTGTCCCGTTTGTGGTGGTAGTGGATGGAAGTCTGCCGGCTCCGACCGCCGCGTGGTGCGTTGCGATTGCCGGCAGAAACTGCGCGGAGAGGCGCTGCTTAGCTCCTCTCGAATTCCTAAACGTTACGAGCATTGCGAACTCTCGAACTTTGAGTTCGAAGGCCCACACGCTCATCTGATGCGCGCTCGCATGGAGGCCTGCAAGTTCGTCGAAGAATATCCGCTGGATAATACCGGGCTACTGCTGATCGGCAGTATCGGCGTCGGAAAGACCCATCTCGCAGTCGGGATAATTAAAGAGCTGGTCGTCAGCAAAGGCATCCCATGCCTCTTCTATGACTATCGCGAACTGCTCAAGCAAATCCAGAATTCCTACAACGATTCGGTCAAGGCAACGGAGCTGGAAGTCTTGCGTCCGGTGTTCGAAACTGAAGTCCTGGCGCTCGACGAACTTGGCGCCGTTAAGCCGACGGAGTGGGTTTGGGACACGGTCAGTTTGATTCTGAACACGCGCTACAACGAAAACCGCACGACCATTATCACTACCAACTATCCCGACGATGCCGCCCGCGACGGCAACGGAACATCAGACTTTGCCCGCGCCCAGCGTTCCGCGCGCGGCGAGACCCTTGGCGACCGCATCGGCGAGCGCATGCGATCGAGACTGCACGAGATGTGCCGCATCGTGAAGATGGAAGGCGCCGATTTTCGGCAGACATTCAGAAGCGCAAGTTTCCGCTAGACTTGCCGGCATGGGGAAACTCACAGTGCCGGATAGAGTAGAAGCCCAGGATGACAGGCTGACGCTGATTGCTCTGTCGGTATTCGCTTGCATCCTGCAGGACGTTCTGCACGAAGGGCTTGGTCATGGAGTGACCGCGTGGATCACCGGCGCCCGCCACATTACTCTAAGCACAGTCGCGCTGCAGAGCGACATCGACACCCGCTGGATTTCCGCCAATGGCACTTTGGTTAATATTTTCTTTGGGGCGGTTTTCTGGATCCTGCTGCGAACGCACTATCCGCCCGCGATGCGTTACTTTCTGCTCCTTGCCATGGCTGGCAATCTTTTCACTGGCACCGGCTATTTCATGTTTTCGGGTGCATTCGACTTCGGCGACTGGGCCGCAGTGATCAGCGGAACTCATCCTCATTGGCTGTGGCGGGCTTTGCTGATTATCGTGGGTGTGATCTCGTATTACGCCTCTATGTTGCTGGTCCGTACCGAACTCCGGTACTTTCGTGGACTCGAAACCAATCCGCGCCGGATCCGCACCCTTTGCTGGACCCCATACTTCACCGACGGAATTCTGGCAGGTCTTGGCGGTCTGGTGAATCCAGCGGGACTGTTCTACGTCATAGCTTCGGCGCTACCTTCCACATTGGGTGCGAACGCCGGCCTGCTTTCCTTGCCCAGCATGATGCGCCGGTCGAATGCTGCTCAAGAGCAAGCGGAGCCGATTCGACGAAATACTGCGCTGATCGCTAGCGCAGCGCTCGCCGCTCTGCTGTTCATCTTTGTGCTCGGACGCGGGATCACCTGGTCGCGCTGAGTCTGCGGCCAATCAATACAGCCTGAAGCTCACTTCGACATTTACGTGGACCGCGACTGCCACTCCGTCCTTGACTCCCGGAGCGAACCTCCATCTCTGCACCGCTTCGATCGCTTTCTCGTCGAGACCCATACCAAGCGATCGTGCGACCCGCACATCGCGCGGATGACCTGAAGGATCCACCACGATGGCGAGTACGACCATACCCTGGTACTTCGCTTTGCGTGCTTCTTCCGAGTACTCCGGATCCGGCTCGTAAACCGCTCGCGGGGCAGTCACGCCCTTACCGGGGGTAAATGCCCCATCACAACATCCACCTCCGGTTCCCGAACCAAAGCCAGGGCCTTCACCATTCCCAATTCCGCTACCGTGTTTGTTGCCCATTCCGCTATTTCCGCCAATACCATTTGACGGTATGGTTGCATTCGAGGCCAGAAGGTCGCCGAGTTGGTTCGATTGCGGAAGCTTCAACTGCGGGGGGCCTTGCAGGGTCGGTTCCACTTGCAGCTCAGCAACCGGATTGTGCGTCACGATCATCGGCGGAACAACCTGCTGGTCGCTGAACTTCGGCGGCGTTCCCCGGCTCACTGGGATTGTGCTGTGCTCCCCGCCTGAGCCTCCGCCATGCGGAGCGTTGTCGCCTGCGGGCAGCGGAACATAAGTAATATCTGACATCGAAGGCGGTCTCTTCAAGATGGTCCTCTGCCCAACCCAAATACCTGACGCGATCAGAACGACCGCCGCTGCGTGCGATAAGAATGAAAACACGAAACTGCGAGGGTCGGCGGGAAGCATGCTGAATTCGCACTGTTCGAGCGACGGCATGAGCGCCGGCGGCGTAGCAACGAACTCGCTTGTGGTCGGAATATCCGCGCACTCTACACCACCGAGTGATTCCGCGCGCGCAGCTAAATCAGCCTTTAGCTGCATTTTGAATTCCTGATTGGGCAACATGCGAAGCGCGGCAGCAATCTGCAACAGAGGCTCGAACTCGTCCGCAGCTTGAGTCGTGCCCGAGGGCTCGATCTCGCCGTCCAGAGCTTCCGCCAGTTCATCGCGGTTCATGATTTCCTCCCTAACTTGTCGCGGAGATTCTCCAGAGCGCGAAGCTGCAGTTGCTTGATGGCTCCTTCGCTTCTTCCTAACTCCTGAGCGATCTCACGAATACTCTTTTGATCGATAAATCGTCGCATCACTACTCGTCGCTGATCGGGTGAGAGTGCATCCACCAACTGACCCAGCATCACGCTCTGTTCGATTTCGTCGCCCGCTCCCCTAAGGTCATCGTCTTCAACCGGACGAGTTTTGCCCAGCTTTCGCCAATGTGCTGCGAGCGCATTGGCAGCAATTCCGTACAGCCAGGCAACGAACGGCGCACCCTGCCACTTAAAACTTTGAATAGAAGCCAGCGCCTGATGAAAAACTTCAGCGGTCAGGTCCTGCGCTTCCTCACGGGTGGATACCCGCCGCGCAAAGAACGCGTAAACGCAGTCGAAGTTCTGCTCATACAATTGGGCAAAATGAGTTGGGTCGCGCTGCGCCGCCGCGATCAGCGGTCGCTCATCGGGCTCACGTTCCAAGGCTCTCACTGCACTCTCCGCAGTCCGTGTTTCTAGCGGGATAATGTGAGTGCGAGGGCGAAAAGTTACGCGGGCGGTCACATTTTTGTGAGATGCAGGAAGGGGGAAGACAGTGGTCAGTGGCTAGTTGTCAGTGGTCAGTACTTGGTTGTCAGTCTTAAAAGCGAACGGTTCGTAACCGGCATCTGATCGGGGAAGGGTATTTGAACCAGGAAGTATTTACGACGGCAAAGGACTTACTACTCCTGGCATCTGACAACTGCCCACTGCCCACTGCCCACTGCCCACTGCCCACTACTCACTATTCCTGAACGCTTCCGCCCGGCTCAGCATGAGCACAGCCGTTTGGGCAAGGCGCTCCACTACGGCGAGGTCGCCATCGTCAAAGGCAAAGGGACGATTCGAAAACACTTCGAGCAGGCCCACCAGATCGCGCTCATAAAGCACCGGGGCAGCAAGAATGGACCGAATTCCCAGATAGCGGCAGGCCTCGGCGTCGGTCCTCTCGTCTGATTCCGAATCGTCGCAGCGCAAGCCGCGGCCGAGGCGGACGCACTCGCCGGTGAATCCGCTGGTGGGATCAATCTCCGTACCCAGCGGCGGTACGTTGCTGCCCGCAACCGCGCGGCAGGTCATCCCGCTCTCCCCGACCAGCGCGACAGCCGCGCCCGTGCCTCGGGTGATTGAACACGCCCGGCTGGCGATCAGCGTTAATCCAACGTTGACGTCAGCGCCCAGTGACTTGAATTCGTACTGGACGGTGGTCGAGGCGGATTCGCTCTCGCCCGTTTGCGAGCCGGTCTCCAAGCTCAAAGCCACGCCGCCGCGAGCATCTGCGCGCGAAGACATGCTGTTCCGAAAAGCCGACTCTTGCACCACCCAGCGCGGCGCCTTCCAACTCGGAGCGCCGGCGTTTTCCGTCAGCCAGTCGCGCAGTCGAGCACGCGCCTTGTCGGGAAGGTCGGAGAAGCGGATGCCTGCGCGCCCCAGCGCATCTGCCCACGCGACATAACCGGTTGTCTCCAGATATACCTCCGGCTCGCCCAGCGAAAGATGTAAGGGAAGAATGCTATGTGCGACCAGCGGCGATGGCGACTTCATCGCCATGCCCTCTTCGCTCAAATCGAGAATCATGCCGCCGGTGACGCCATCAAAGCTGGCGAATGCGGGCGTATTAACCTTTTGTCGGAGCGAGTGACGCCTCTCGGGTGCCATAGCGCGGTTGTTGTTGGCTTTCGTCGGCGACCCTAGCCTGACGCAGATGCTGGGGCTAAAGTCGGCTGTTCTCCTCGCCGGATCGGCAGGTGGCTGGCCGGTTACAGAGAACGGCTTCTGTCATCATGAGATGAAATGAAGGAAATGAGAAGTACATGGCTGGGTACGAGGGAGTGTAGACAAAATTTAACTTCGAGACACGCCGGTTTACAATAGGCCCGTGGCTCCTGAACTCGCCGAAATACTGAAAAGGGCCCTGGAGCTTCCGTCCGAGGCGCGTGCCGCGCTCGCCGGATCCCTTCTGGAAAGTCTGGACGAAACAATCGACGAATCAGCCGAGCAAGCGTGGAGCCTGGAAATTGCGCGACGCATGAATGACCTGGATTCTGATAATGCTAAGACCGTGCCGTGGGCAGAGGTGAGGCGACAGATATCGGCACTCCTGAATGAGCGATAAGCCGCTCGAATTCCATACTGCTGCCCACAAGTTCGTAGATGAGATTGACGACGGAATCGAGTCCATCCGCAACGCGCCAAATCGCTGGCCTATCCTCGAACCAAACGCGCGGAGATTTCTACTCAAACGCTTTCCGTTCGCCATTATCTATCGCGAGAAGTCAACCAAAATCCAAGTGATCGCCTTCGCGCACGGCCATCGGCGGCCCGGATATTGGCGAACTCGGCGTTGAGTCTGGAAGGATTTCTGTTTACCACCCCTGTTTCATCCCCTTGTTCTGCTCGTCCAGCCACTTCTTCAGCGGCGCGAAGTATTCAATGATGGCGGTGGCATCGCCTTCGCGCTGGCCGGTCAAAGCTTGCATCGCATCCGGCCAGGGCTTGCTCTGACCCATTTCCAGCATCTTGTTCAGCTTTGCCCCAGCCTCCTTCGATCCAAAGAACGTGCAACGGTTGAGTGGGCCTTGGTATCCGGACTCGCGGCACAGCGCCCGGTAGAACTGAAATTCATAAATATCTGCGAGGAAGTACCGCATGTACGGGACATTGGCCGCAACGTGCAATTTTGCTCCCGGATCGAAATCTTTTTCGCTGCGTTCAACCGGGGGCGCGACGCCCTGATACTTCAGCCGCAGTGCCCACCAGGCCTGGTTGTAGTCCTCGGGCTTGACCTCGCCGGAAAAAACCTGCCAGCGCCACTTGTCGATCATCAGCCCGAATGGCAGGAACGCAACTTTATCGAGTGCCTGTTTCAGCAAAATCGGAATATCAGCTTCCGCGGGAGGGATCTTGTCGAGCAGGCCAATCCTCTGCAAATACTCGGGCGTAATCGCCAGCGCGATGGTGTCGCCGATGGCTTCGTGAAAGCCGTCATTGGCGCCGTTTTCAAATAGAAACGGCTGGCTTTTATACGCGCGCTGATAGAAGTTATGACCAAGTTCGTGATGAATGGTCACAAAATCTTCGTCGCGAACCTGACTGCACATCTTGATGCGAAGGTCGTCTTTATTGTCGATGTCCCACGCGTCGGCGTGGCAGACGACTTCGCGATCGGCAGGCTTCACAAACAGCGAGCGTTCCCAGAAGGTCTGTGGCAGAGGCTCGAAGCCCAAGGACCTATAAAAATTCTCTCCGTATTTCACCATGCCGTGCGCATCAAGTTTCTTGGCGCGCAATAATTCCGTCAGATCGTAACCGCGGCTGCTCTCTGAAAGCCCGAGTAGCGGGAATATGTTTCCCCACGCCTGCGCCCATGGATTGCCCAGTAGATGCGCGGGAATTGGACCATCCGGCGGCACTACCTGCGGTCCATATTTCTGTGAAAGCTTCGCCCGGACATAGGTGTGCAGCGATAGATAAAGCGGCCGCACCTGTTCCCACAATCGGTCAACCTCCGCGCTGAACTGCTCCGGAGGCATATCGTACCCCGCACGCCACAGAACGCCCGTGTCTTTGAAACCTAAATCGCGCGCGCCCTGGTTCGAAAGGTCAACAAATCGCGCGTAGCGCTTGCGCATGGGGGCGCCAACCGAATGCCATCCCGCCCACACATCTTTGAGCTGCTGCGGGTCGCGGCTCTCCGCCATGATGTTTTCGACTTGGGTAATGTCAACGCACTTGCCCGAAGCGTCGCAATACTTGCCCCTGCCGTAGTCGGATTCCAGCGAGGCTGCAATCTCGCTCATTTCTTTTCGCAGCTTTGGATCTTTTGGTCCCGGCGCGGTAAGCGACAGTTTCAGCAGCATGAATTTGCGGGAAAGATCGGGAGGCATCTGCAATCCGTTGAATCGTTTCGCCTCCTCGATTAGCTCAGTTGTGACCGCGGTTATTTCGTCATTCACATCTGCGGCAAGGGCCTCGGTGTCGTCGGTGATGAAGTTCTCGTGTATCCAGTTCGCCTGGTTCCCCTTGATGCTCAACTCGGCCAGCCGCGCTTCCGCCTTGTTCATGAATTCCTGAGCTTCAGCAACCGTTGGCGTGCCGGAGGTCTGGGCTTGTAGCACGACGGCAAAGGCGAAGCAGGAAATCACGAACAGTATGGTCATCTTCATATTCTCTCCGAGGCTCTCAGTGGAACTCTGTGCCCTCTGTGGTTAAGTTTTTTCGGGGATCTTTACCCGGGATCCGATTCAGACAAGCGAGAATTATGCACGACAAGGATGGAACTGTTCAAACTTGAGCGGGTTCAGACGGTTGATCGTGGCCAGCGTAGTACATTTCCTCTACTGCCTTCTGCACCTTCACCGACAAGAACTCCATATCCTGCATGGTCAGGCCCGTGGTTGAAATCGGCTTGCCAATGCGCATCTCCAGCGGGCGCGGCTTGATGTGATAGGTATTCATCGGCAGCAGCTCATACATCCCACGCAGCGCAACTGGAACGATGTCGATCTGCGCCTTAATTGCTAGAAACAAGGCGCCAGGAAGAAAGGGTTGGATGCGTCCATCTGGGGTTCGCCCGCCTTCGGGGAAGATGACGAGCGGCATGCCGCCTTTCAAAGTTCGCAACGCAGACTTGATCTGACCGATCGAACGCGACGGATTCTGCTGGTCCACACAAACCTGTTTTGACCGTTTCAGATGCCAGCCCACAATCGGATACGACAGCAATTCTTTCTTGTGAAGAATTCTGAACTGAAACGGCAGATAGGCGTACAACGCTGGAATATCGAATGCGGAAGCGTGATTCACTGCATACACATGCGGCTTTGAAATATCGACGTGGTCAAGGCCGATGACCCGAAACGGCGACAAAATCAATTTCATCGTCACTTTCGCCCACGCGCTCGCGAAGCCGTGCAGAATTCTGCCGTCTTTGTCGAAGAATCCGAAGGGAATTGAGGCAATCCCGAACAGCACCGTGGTTAGCCAGATCAGGGGGTCAAAAAAGAAATACGAGCGCAGATGGCTGAGCAAGCCGTATCTTCGCGGAGGCGGAGCGGCTTGTTTGGCCTCCTGTTGCTCCAAAGCGTCCGCGCTATTTCCCATCCGCAGCTCCGGTGAGGTCTGATTTATCGGCATGCGGTGAGCTACTCCGAATAACCCGCATTGCTTCCCCAACTATGTAGATCGATCCGGTCACAACGACGGCGGCATTTACTTGGGCAGTTGGCGGCCGCAAGTCCCCCGTGGGTCGGACATTCTTGTCCGACAACGCTAAATTGCTTGCGCGGTCGATGGCAGAAGATACATCTCCTGCTAGCTCAATCTCCGCTCCGGTGCGCGCCGCGAATTCCTGGATTTTCTCCGGGGTGGCGGATCGTGGATTGTCTGCCATTGTTGCGATTACGCGCTCGCCCAGTGGAAACAGGATTTCCGTGATCTCGCGGATGGCCTTGTCGCGCATAGCGCCGAAAACAAAAATGATCTTCCGGTCTTCATACAAAGAAGAGAGCGTTGAACGCAGCGCCCACGCGCCCGCAGGATTGTGTGCCACGTCCAAAACGAACTCCGGGGAACTCGCCGTCGCAGGAATTACTTGAAATCGCCCCGGCCAGCGGGTTTCGTGAATACCATGCTTTATCGCCTCCGGCGTGATCGCGAAACCCTGCCTGCCCAACTCCTCCGCCGCCGCAACTGCCAGAGCAATATTGCGTAGTTGATGCCGTCCGACAAGCGACGTTTCAACCTGGATCTGCTTTTCCATCACCTGCAATGGATATCTGGAAACGATCGCAGACCCCTCGGCGCCCTCTGCGGTTAAAGGCTCAGCAGCAAAGTAGCTTTCCGCCTTCGGCGAGACCGGCGGCACGTAGGGCACGGCGCTCACCGCCCGGGCATCCATTTCCAGTACCGCGTTGCCGATCACATCATTTGCTTCAGGGCTTTGCGGCAGCGTGACCACGACGCCATTTTTATGAATGATTCCGGCTTTCTCGCGCGCGATCTCCGCAATCGTGCTGCCAAGAAATTTCTCATGATCCAGCGAAATATCTGTGATCACGCTTACCACCGGTTCTACCACATTGGTCGCGTCCAGTCGTCCACCCATTCCCACTTCAAGCACCGCGATATCAACTTTACTGGTCGCGAAATATTCGAATGCCATAGCCGTCAGCATTTCGAAGAAGCTGGGATGCCAGGGCAGTTCGCCGTCTTCAACCAGGCGCTCGGCGGTGCGCTCAACTACATCGTGCAAAAGGGCAAATGTTTCATCCGCGATCTCCTCGCCATTGATGCGTACGCGCTCGTTGATCCGCACCAGATGTGGTGACGTGTACAGGCCAGTGCGCAGGCCGGCTGCCTGCAGAATTGACGCCAGCGTTGCGGCAGTCGATCCCTTGCCGTTCGTGCCCGCGATCAGAACGCTGGGAAAGCGGCGCTCCGGATTTTCCAGAGCACTCAACAGCGCGCGCATATGAGCCAGATCGAACTTGTGCGAAGGCGTCTGTGCTAACTCGTGTCCGAGAGCATACATGCGCTCGACAGCGGTTTGGTATGAAACAGGCACTGGGAATTGTCGTTGGTCGTAAGTCGTTGGTCGTACGCCAAAATCCTAGGTTACCAGTTTGGGTGGGATGAATTCGAGATTCAAGTGCTCGAACTGCGTGCTGGCAGGTCAATTGGTATTCAAGAGGGTTAGTCGAACGACCAACGACGGTTTCTACGCTGACTTCTGCTGGCTGACCGCCGGCGTCATAAACTCCAGCGCCCGTGCGATGTAAGCCTTCATTTCTTTGCGATGAACCACGGCATCCAGCATTCCATGCTCCAGGAGAAATTCGCTACGCTGAAAGCCCGGCGGAAGTTTCTGCCTGATAGTCTGTTCGATGACCCGAGGTCCCGCGAACCCAATCAGCGCGCCCGGTTCAGCGATGTTCAAATCACCCAGCATCGCGAAAGAGGCAGTCACGCCGCCGGTCGTCGGATCCGTGAGTACGGAAATATAAGGCACCTTGGCCTCGTCAAGTCGCGCCAGAGCCGCGGAAATCTTCGCCAACTGCATCAGGCTGAGCACGCCTTCCATCATGCGCGCGCCGCCGGAAGCTGAAATGATGACGAGCGGCTGTTTGCGTTCGAGCGCCTCTTCAATAGCGCGTGTGATCATTTCGCCCACCACCGCGCCCATGCTGCCGCCGATAAAGCTGTATTCCATGGCACTGATGATGAGCGGGCGCCCGTTGAGCTTGCCGCGTGCATTGATCACAGCGTCATTCAGGCCCGTCTCTTCCTGTGCTTTGGTCAGGCGTTCGGCATAGGGCTTCAGATCAACGAACTTGAGCGGATCGGTTGATTTCAGTCCGTCGCTGAAAGTTTCGTACTCGCCGTCATCAAACAGTTGACTCAGCCGCGTCCGTGCGTCAATCCGGAAGTGCCGTCCGCACTTGGTGCAGACGTTAAAATTATCTTCCAGATCCTTTTTCCAGATGATCTGCCGGCACTGGTCACACTTCACCCACAGCCCTTCGGTGCGGATTTTTTTCTCGCCCGAGGTGTCCAGATCAACGGATTGACGCTTAAACCAAGCCATAAGACAAATTGGGTAATTTTGTAATTAAGTAATCGGGTAAATTTGAACCCCTAACGCTCTGGTCTCAATTACCAATTTACGAAATTACTCACTTACAAAATTAGTATTCAATCCCTCTTTGCGCCATTACGCCCTTTTCATATGCATGCTTTACCTGGCGCATTTCTGTCACCGTATCGGCAAGCTCGACAATTGTCGGATGAGCGTTCCGCCCCGTCAAGATCACATGTACCATTTCAGGCTTGCGCTTTAGCGACTCTGCCACCTTTGCGGGATCGAGCATGCCGTAGCTGATCGCGTAGTTAATCTCGTCCAGGATCACCAGGTCCCACTCGCCTGACTGGATCGCGCGCTCGCCTTCCGCCCAGGCTTCTTCTACCATGCGAACGTCTTCCGGATCAGGCTTTTCGGCGCCCACTTTCACGAAGCCGCGGCCCATCTGCTTCATTACGAACTTGTCACCGAAAGCTTTGGCCGCATCGAGCTCGCCGTAATGCCACGAGCCTTTGATGAACTGGAGCATGAGCACGCGCATGCCGTTACCAACTGCGCGGAAAGCCGTGCCCATCGCAGCCGTGGTCTTGCCTTTGCCCGGCCCGGTGTTCACTATGATCAGACCTCGACGCGCATCCGGCATGGCAGAAGTAGGATTGTACCCACGAGCTGAAGTTTGCACCAGCGCCCGAAGAGAATAAAGACTTTATGGGACCACCACCGCCGCCCCATCAATAGCATCGTTCTTGACTGCCATCAGCGATTCATTGACTTTGGCTAGCGGAAACGAAGTCACTTTCGAGGTGAGCTTTATGTCTGCCGCCAGTTGCAGGAAATCGCGTGCGTCGGTGCGGGTCATATTGGCGACGCTGCGGATCTGACGCTCGCCCCACAGCAGTTTGTCGTAATCGAATTGCGGAATACGGTCGAGATGAATCGCATTGATCGCGACCACTCCGCCTTTGCGCAAACTCGCCAGCGCTGCGATGACGACGTCGCCGCTGGGGGCGAAGGTGATCGCGCGATCGAGTTCGACCGGCGGACGCCCCTGTTCAGCTCCAACCCAGGTCGCGCCGAGCGACTCAGCCAACTTGCGATGTGACTCGCCACGGGTGGAAACGTAAACCGTGCACTTCCATGCTTGCAAGACACGAATGGCAAGATGCGCCGACGCGCCGAAGCCGAACAATCCCACGCGATCGCCTTTCTCAACTCCGGCGACCCGCAAAGCGCGGAAGCCGATGATGCCTGCGCACAGCAGCGGCGCGGCGTGGAGATCGTCGAGTGCGGCGGGAATCGGAAAGCAGAAATCAGCTCGGGCGAGAGCGTATTCGGCGTAGCCACCATTCACTGAGTATCCGGTGAACGTCGGCGAGTCGCACAGATTCTCCATTTCGTGGAGGCAATAAAAGCAAGTGCCGTCCACACCCCCCATCCACGAAACTCCGACGCGAGCGCCCTTTGAAAGTGGACGCGAGGCGCCCGTCGCTCCACCGCGGATTTCCGGAATTTCTCCCGCCACGATTTCTCCCACAATCTGGTGCCCCGGAGTGATTCGCGGATTGCGCGGCGGCAACTCTCCTTCAACAATGTGCAAGTCAGTGCGGCAAACGCCGCAGGCGCGTACCTTCAGTAAGACGTGCCCGGGCTTTGGTTCCGGTGTTGGAATGTCTTCGATCTTGAGAGGAGAAGTTGAAATCGGAGCGGGCGTGCTCAGGACTGCGGCCTTCATACGAATATTCTAGTCGCGCGACAGCCCGCGCTCTCACATCGTGGGCTACCGGAAATTCTTGAACATCACCAGGTCAGCATCATTGACGCGGGCGCGTGTGACTGCGATCTGCTTGCCATCGGGAGAAAACCCGTATGCAGCTACCCAGAGCGGTTCAGTATCGAAGTGCGTCAGTTGAGTTGGTGGGCTGCCATCCAGTGGCTGATAAAACAGATTTGCGCCCGAACCGGTGCGCTTGGCTACAACCAGAGCTTTTCCGTCCGGCGCCCATCCAGGCCTGTTCACTACTCCGGTAGAAGGCAATTCAACCTGCCCGCTGCCATCCAGGTTCTTGATCACGATTGAAACCTTATGCACGCTCACCCCCCCGGAAAACTGGAAAAAAGCGATCCGCCTGTCATCAGGAGACAATGAGCTGCCATTGGCCGCGCTCTGGGCGACCACTTCGGGAGCTCCGCCAGCCGTCGAAACTCGTTTCAGAGCAGGGCCATCCAGGTTATCTATGTAATAGACCGTCTTCCCGTCCCGCGTGCAAACAGGAGATTCGCTGTCGCGCTCCGACGTCAATTGTTTGATTTCCCCGGTCGTGGTGTTCTGCCGGTAGAGATTGAGCATGTTGTCTTTGATTTCGGCAAATACGACCGCATCAGGGCCGCACGAACTTCCAAAGGCGGCGTTGGTTTCGCGATCCGGAACCCGCGCGCGCGAGCTGCCGTCGGCATTCATCCGGAAACTGTGGAAGTCCGAATCCTCGAAAAATATTCTTCCATCAGGCGACCACTGCAACCATCCGCCCTCAGCCTGTCCAGTGGTCACGGGAGCCGGATTCATCTTGATCTCTCCCGGCCACTTGGACGGCACGCTTCCCACGTACACCGCCGACGATTGCTGCTGTTGAATGGTCGCCAAGCCCCTGCCGTCAGCCGTGACCGTGATATCAAAATATTCGTTCAAATCATTGGTGACGTTTTGAACCGGACCCGATGGATACGGCTGAAACTTGATTTGCCTGCGAAAATTGCTTTCAGGCCCGCGAACTTGCAGAAACATTCCGCTTGAGTCCGGCAACCAGCTGATGCCGTCCACCAGAAATGGACACGGAAATGATTTCACCTCGGTGCCGTCAGGCTTGAAGATTAGGATTGAACTCAGGCCCTGCTTGCCAAGTTCATATTGCGCTACCGCAATGAGCGCTCCGTCTCCCGACCAGGAAGGCGCGGCTCCGCTGATAGCCAGTTGCTCGCGCTCGACAATTACGTGCCGATTGGCGCCGTCGCTGCCCGCGACCACCAGTTGCGACTTCTTTTCGCCCGGATCGTAGTGAACAAAGACGATCTGCTTGCCGTCAGGGGAGAAGCTGACTGGCGTGGTGATATCGCTAAGAACGCGTTGCGGCGACCCCCCCAGGCTGGCGACCGACAGGAGATCATTTTCGTCCTCGTCTTGCGGATCGCTGTGTTCAAAGTAGATGTAATTTCCATCCGGCGAAAAGGTTGGTCGATTGATGAATCGTCCCAGCCCCGGCGCAACCACCTGTGCCTCACTCCCGGTCGCGATCTGCTTTACCCAGAGGCTCTCCTGCTCGCCACGTTTGACGAAGGCGGCGTAACGCCCGTCTGGCGAAATGGCGCCAGAGGTGGCCGCGCCATTTTCCGTCACCTTCGAAATCTGCATGTTCAACGGGTGGATGACCGTATTCGGAGAAGAGAACTGTTTGTAGGCCACGTACCCCAGAATTATCAGCGCAGTAATGACGGGCGTAAGAATCAGGCGCCACTTGTGACGCTTCGCTTCAGCCAGTACCGCCGCATTTGAAGATTGACTGGGCGCTGCTGCCACCCGCGCCCCCGAGGATGGCGCAGTCGCCGAGTCCACTCGTCCTGAGCTGGTGCCTGATCCTCGCTTGATGCGCTTGAGGTCGGCCCGCAATTCCGCCGCGCTCTGGCAGCGCAGATCGGGGTCCTTCTCCAAACATTTTTGGATCACTTCGTTAAATGCCGGCGGCAGCATCGGATTGACATCCGTCGCCGGCGGAGGGTTCTTCTCCAGAATCGCGTGAAAAATAACTGCCGGCGTCGGCCCATCGAAAGGAAGCTTTCCGGTCGCGGCCTGATATAACACCGCCCCAAAGCTGAACAGATCAGCGCGCGCGTCCACTTCTTCGCCGCGTGCCTGCTCCGGTGACATGTAAGCCACGGTGCCCACCGTCGATCCCGGACTGGTCAGCATCGGGCTGTCGATGGTTGTCCCCGCGGCTACTGACGCCTGCTCATGTTCCCGCGCCAGCTTGGCCAGCCCAAAGTCCAGCACTTTTGCGCGCCCGCGTGTGGTGATGAAAATGTTCGCTGGCTTGATGTCGCGATGAATGATGCCGCGGCGATGCGCCGCGTCAAGCGCATCCGAAACCTGAATTGCAATATCCAGAAGCTGCTCGTTGGTGAATGGGCGGCCCAGCAGCCGCGCGGAAAGCGGCTCGCCTTCCAGCAACTCCATCACGATGAATGGCTGGCCGTCATGCTCGTTCACTTCGTAAATAGTGCAGATATTTTCGTGGTTCAGAGAAGAGGCCGTGCGCGCTTCCATGCGAAAACGTTCCAGCGCCTGTGGCGTGAGCGTGACATCGCGGGGCAGGAATTTCAGCGCAACCCGGCGGCCGAGCGTCAGGTCTTCGGCTTCATAGACCACACCCATGCCGCCGCTGCCCAGCTCACGAACAATCTTGAAATGCGAAATGGTTGAACCGATCAAAAGAAGACCTGCAGGAGTGCATTATTAAGGAGCTTAAGGACGAGGTCAAACGCGGGTAAGTTGGACGAATTCAAAATAGATCGATCCAGGCCTCACTTTTCCATGAAGTCAGTGAATGCCCCGACCTTCTCATAATAGACGCGCAGGTTGCACTGCTTCGGGCCCATATGTCCGAACGAAAGTTGCAGCGTCTTGACGGGCTGGGGAATTTCGCCGATATCCATCTGCGCCCGGGCCACATCCTGGGCCGAGTCATAGGCCGCCCCAGCCGTCACATTCCGGTTGACGATGAGGGTCCAATTCTTCTTGTCCGGAATCAGATACAACGAATACGCGCCAAGTCCTATTGCCGAACCGCTGAGAGTGAGCGGCGTTTGAACATATAGCGTTATGCTCGGCCCCCAGATATGACCGTTCCGAGGCTGTTCTTTTACAGTGGGAGAATATTGAACACTGACCTGATTGCCGTCATCGAAGTTGCAATACGTGCTCTGAGTGTCTTGAGCCAGGGCGCCGGCCGAGAACGCTAAACTCGCAGCAAGCACCAACATGAAAGTGCGCATTTTCCCGAATTCCTTTCGGCAATAATGTAACAGACGCATGCAAATCCATGTTGAATCAGCTGCTATCAGGCGCAGCAGGCAGCCTTTCCCCGGCATTCCCGGTACCCTTCGGGCGTGATCTTCGGTTATGTTCTCAACCCGTCCAGACATTGCTAACGTTCCTTCCAGGAGCTCTGCATGTCAAAACCCAATTCGTCGTTGAAAGTTCTCTACACTGAGCTGAACGAGCAGGTGCTGTCGGCTGGAGCAGAAGAGCTGCAGAAGGCCGGTTTTAGCGTGCAAACGGCCGTGGGGCGCAAAGCCGCGCTGGATGCCATTAATCAGTCGAAGTTCGACTTCATTGTTCTCGGCGCGACTCTCAGCCGCAACGACCGCCATCACCTGCCTTTCATGGCAAAGAAGGCCAGCCAAGCGACGAAAGTGGTAGTCATGCACACCGACGGTTCGGGCCATCACTACGTTGATGCGAACACCGAAACCGGCGAGAGCATGGATTACCTTCTGCGCAAGATCGATTCGCTGCAACCCAAGGCAGCCGCAGCCGGCGCGGGAAGATAGCTTCTACCGCCTCATCTAAATCGAGCGCGGACCTCCGGGTCCGCGCTTTCTTTGCTAATCCGCTTTTGCCCTCAACCTCATCCGGGTCGTAGAATTCTGTTTCATGCTTCCGCGGAGAACGATCTACAAATGAGCGATGCCCAAAAGCGAACCGTTTACGTCACCCTTGCCGGCTTTCCGCTCTTTGTCGATTTGACGTGGCCCTTTCATAAGTCCGGGTCGGGCGCCGATTTCTGGGTGCTGCACGGTGACGTGAAGCTGGGGAACTCCGACGGCCTGCACGCGCCCGTTGCCGTCAATCTCTCCGTGACCGTCCGTGAGGTTCTGCCTTCACTCGAAGCCAAAGACACCGAAGCTCCGATCATCAACTCTCTGCGCAAGGAAGTTGACCGTCGGCAACTGGAATTCCTGAAATCCGGAAAGCTTGTCCCGGTCCAATTCTCGAGTCGCTACTACGATTTCAAGCGCAACAAGTGGGCCTTCGGCAAGGCGACGGACGAGCAGATCGCGATATTGCTCGCGCGCAAAGTTTTTTGGCAGACCCGCCTGGTGGGCGGCAACGTCTGGATCGGCGATCCCACCGAAGCGCTTTACGTCGAAAGCAACGTCGCACACGTGCTCGAAGTTGCCCGCGGCATGGCTGAGTCCGGATTGATGACCATCGAGGGCGAATGGGCTTCGGCCAATGCGGCGCTCATGGCGCAGTCGGAAAAATTTGAAGCTGACATGAAGAGTGCCCAAGCCGATCTGGAAAAGAAACACGCCTTCGAAGACGCCAGGAGAATCGGCTGATTAAATGGTGCGAGCTACTATTTAGCGCGCTGGCGAAGAATTTTCCAGCCGGTTTCCTTTGCGTACTTTGCGTCCTTTGCGGTTAAATGCTTTTGATCTTCATGAAAAAGCTATTGCGCTTCGCAATCTCTGCGGTTTGCTTTTTTTCCACTCTCTCCATCGCCCAGAACTCGGCCCCGGACGAGCGCTACAAAGCCGACATCCTCGTTGTTATTGCCCATCCCGACGATGACACTCTGATCACTACCTATCTGGCGCGCGCCATCTTCGATCAGCACAAACGGGTTGCGGTTGTGTATTGCACCCGCGGTGACTCGGGTTCGAACTCCGAGGGCCGTGAGCATGCTCGGGCGCTGGGCGTCGTGCGCGAAATCGAAGGCCGGCGTGCGATGAGTGTTCTCGGAATCACCAATGTTTGGTTTCTTGATGGCCGCGATACCGCCAGCCAGAACGTGCTGGTGTCTCTCGCAGTATGGCCGAGCGCGTCCGTGCTGGAGCAGGTCGTACGCATCTTTCGCCTGACCCGCCCTGAAGTTGTGATGACCTGGCTACCCAGCAGCGTCGCCGGTGAAAACCACGGAGACCATCAGGCTTCGGGCGTGATCGCAACTCAGGCGTTTGACATGTCAGGCGACCCGACTGCCTTTCCATGGCAGGTCGCCGCCCCCATCCGCCAATTTGAAAATGCGCTGGAAGGGCTGAGCCCATGGCAAGCTAAAAGGCTTTTCTACTTCACCGATGCTTTTGACAGCACGTTCATGCAGGGCCATGGGCCCGAATATTCCGGCAAGGACATGTCGCCATCACGCCATGTCTCTTATCTGGAACTCGCGGCGCAGGCTGCCGCTCCTTATTACACCCAGTCATTCGATCCCAAACTGAATCGCCAGATCGAAGCCGGCAAAGATCTTGACGCCGCCATCGCGAAGCTGCAGCAAGTTGGATATCTCGCCGACCCTGCGCGCCTGTGGCTGGCGAAATCGTATGTGAAGACCTCGCCCACAAGCGACGTTTTCGACGGAATCGATTCCTCGCCAATCCCGTTCGCGCCTCCCCCGGTCCACGTTGCTGAAGCTAAAAGCGACCTTCAAGTAGAACTCAGCGGACCGTGGGGCTTCTATCGAGAGTTCTGGTGCGCGCACGACTTGTCATCGTTATATTCACGACCTCCCGAGATTGCCGTCCAGCCCAACGACACGCTCACCATTCCGCTGCTGGTGCGCAACAACTCTTCGCAGCCGGCAACGGTGGCTCCCTCGCTTATTCTGCCTGCCGGCTGGAGGCAAAAGGCCAATCCCCAGCCCGTGGTTGTACCGCCAAACAGGCGGACGACGCTCGCCTTGCCCCTTCTCGCGCCGGCTCAATTAAGCGACCAATTTGCAGAAATCAGAGTCACTGCGTCTGCAGGAGGTCGGGAACTCCTGCACGAAAGCGTCTTCGTCAAAGTCAGCCCTTACGTCGCGGGCCAACTGAAATATTGATGAGGCTCGCTGGTCAGCCCATAAATATGGCTCCGCAAGGGAACGAATCCGAACGGACTCACTCGACGGGAGAATCCGTGGAAGAGCTCTTTAGAGCCGCGTTGAAAAGCAAAATAATGTGCCCTTTAGGGCCTGATATCCCCCAATGATGCAATGTCCTCCGTAGTCCTTTGGTAAACCAGCTTCCACTCACTCATCTTCTAAACTATGAAGGTGCGTAAGCTTTTCCTGTTCACGTTTCTGCTGTTGCTTGCCGTTGCAGGATGGCTGGCTTATGGCCTGCTGGTGCCCTTGTCTCCCGGCGGCCAGAAATTCGTCATGCTCCGCCCGGGTTACTCCACCCGCCGCATTGCTCGCGAACTGAAATCCGCAGGCGTAATTCGCAGTCGTGATGCTTTCGTTCTTTGGCACTCGTTCCACCGCCGTCCTTCGCTCAAGGCCGGTGAGTATCTGTTCGAACGCGACGCCAACGTTCTCGACGTACACAGGCGGCTTGTTCGCGGCGACGTATATGTTCACACCGTCGTCATTCCTGAAGGCTTCAACATGTTCGACATCGCCAACGCGATCCAGAATGCCGGACTGGGGCCGGCCGAAAATTTCCTGAAGGTCGCCACCAGAGACACCGCTCTGATTTCCGACTTCGCCCCGCAAGCCACGTCTCTCGAAGGCTATCTCTTTCCGAACACCTACGAGTTCACCCGCACCCAAAGCATGCATGATATGGCTGCGGAGATGGTGAAAGAATTTCGCCTGCGCGCCGCTGAACTCGGAATGTCCGGCGATGTGCAAAAAACCGTCACTCTGGCTTCCATTATCGAGAAGGAAACGGCGGTCCCTGACGAGCGACCTGAAGTCGCCAGCGTTTATGCCAACCGTCTGGCTGCTCACATTCCTTTACAGGCCGATCCCAGCGTTATTTATGCGGAACTGCTGAGTGGAACGTACGGCGGCGCGCTGCATCATGACGACATGCAATTCGATTCCCCGTATAACACTTACCGGCATTCGGGGCTGCCACCGGGGCCGATCGCCAATCCTGGGAAAAGTTCCCTGGCAGCAGCTCTCCATCCCGCGCAAACTCAATATTTTTATTTTGTAAGTGATGGCAACGGACATCACCGTTTTGCCAACTCACTTGAAGAGCATAATCGCAATGTTGCCGCACTGCGCCGCGCCGTCGCCCAGCAGCGTTAACCAGGCGGTATCCTAAATCCGAGTCCTTATATACTTTTAGAACATCTATCACGAAGCCGAATGTTATTGAATTTCCGCAAGCTTGCCCTCGTCTTTCTGGCCGCGTTTCCTCTCGGCGGGTGTCTGTTCCGTACTCACAAGGTCGAACAGCCCTTTCCCATCTCCGTCCTGAAGTCCGCCAGCAAACAGCAGTTGATCGACTTTGTAAATTCGCAGGCGGCCAAGATTCAAAGCATGCAAGCCACCGTGGACATTGCCACCTCCGTGGGCGGCGCCAAAAAAGGTAAAGTCACCGAATACCAGGAAATTCGTGGATACGTACTCGCCCGCAAGCCCGCCATGCTCCGCATGATTGGATTGCTACCCATCGTGCGCAACCGCGCCTTCGACATGGTCAGCGACGGGCAGCAGTTCAAGGTCTGGATACCGACCAAGAACCGTTTCATTGTCGGAGATAATCAGCTCTCAACCCCCAATCCGCAACAGCCGCTCGAAAATCTGCGCCCTCAGGCAATTTATGACGCGTTGCTGCTGCGTGCCATCGATCTTGAGAACGAATTTGCGATGCTTGAAGATTCGACCGAAATTATGACCGGTGATAAGGGCCGCAAGTATGAGCAGCCTGATTATGTGCTCGATATTGTTCGCAGCCAGGGCGACGAACATTGGCTGGCGCGAAAAATCGTGTTCAGTCGCGTCGATCTTTTACCTGACAGACAGCTTATCTACGATCAGACCGGAACCCTCGTCACCGACGCGCGTTACAGCAAATATCAGGACTACAACGGCGTATTGTTTCCTTCCCATATCGAAATCAGGCGGCCAGAGGAAGAATACGATATCACTTTGAATATCGTGAAAATGGACATGAACCTGCCGCTCACCGACGACAAGTTCGTGCTCGACCAACCGGCGGGAGCAACGGTCATTCACCTCGGCAGTTCATCGCCGCGCGGCAATGGCAACAATGGCGGTAGCCATTGAGCTTTCAGCTCTCACCTGCTAGCTTTTTAACTTGTCTCGGGAAAGCCTCAACGTTTGAAGCGTTTTTCCGGGTTGACATTCTTAGGTTTTAGTAATGCGGCGCGCCACGCAGAGCTGATAGCTAAGAGCTAGCAGCTAAGAGCTTATCTATGATGAACAAAATGATCGTCTCCAACCTGACGCACCGGCCCTTGCGGTCGGCGATCAGCATTGTCGCAGTCGCGCTCGAAGTAACCCTGATTCTGCTGATCGTTGGTTTTTGCCTGGGGCAACTGAACAGCACACGCGATCGTCAGGCAGGTATTGGAGCCGACGTCATTGTCCTTCCGCCGGGATCGTCCAATCTTGTTGGCGTCACGGGCGCACCTATGCCGGTCAAAATCGGTGACCTCATCGCCAAGTTGCCGCATGTAACCGTAGTGTCGCCTGTCCTCATGCAGATCTCGACGGCCGGGTCATTGCAAACTCTTTACGGCATCGACGTGCCCAGCTTTGAAGCAATGCGGCCCTTCACCTATACAAAAGGTGGAGCGTTTCAGGGTCCAAATGACATCATTGTGGACGACATCTACGCCGGTACCCATCACTCGCAAATCGGCGACGACGTGTATCTGCTAAATCACACGTTTCGCATCTCGGGAATCGTAGCTCACGGTAAGGGTGCCCGGCTTTTTCTGCCGCTCGCGACGCTGCAGGAACTGAACGGCGCGCCCGGGAGAACATCGGTCTTTTACATCAAGGCTGATGATCCAGCCGACGCCGAAACAGTCGTGAGGGAGATCAGGAACGTTCCTAATATGCAGACCTACGGCGTCCATTCGATGCGTGAATATCTCTCCACGCTGACGCCGGACAATATCCCCATGTTTTCGACTTTCATCGATGTCGTGATCGGCATTTCGCTGACCATTGGTGTCATAGTGATTTTTCAGGCAATGTACACCGCGGTTATGGAGCGCACCCGCGAGATCGGAATTCTCAAGTCCCTGGGCGCGTCAAAGCTTTACATCGTGAATGTGATTCTGCGCGAAACCGCGCTGCTGGCCATTGGCGGCATTATCGTCGGGATCGCAATCAGCCTCATCGCCAGCAGCAGCATCCACCACCGATTCCCAACTTTGCCCGTAGAGATCAGTCTTCATTGGGTAATTCAAGCGACCATCATTGCCATCATCGGCGCGCTTGCGGGCGCTGTTTACCCCGCGTTCAAGGCCGCACAGAAGGACCCGATTGACGCCTTGGCCTATGAATAGGCCGGCCACGTCCGACCGCCATGCCACAGACAAGCGTCTATAATTAGCCCGCTGAGCTGTTAAGGAGGAACTCAATGTCGCAGGCCATCCCCGATAAATACCGCGATCTTTTCACCAAGCGTGCGTTTGCCAGCCTGGCCACGCTGATGCCCGACGGCCGTCCGCAGGTGACGCCCGTGTGGTGTGATCTCGAAGGCGACCTCGTGCTTGTCAACACTGCCAAAGCTCGCCAGAAGGACAAGAACATGCGCCGCGACCCGCGCGTCGCCCTCGCCATCATTGATCCTGATAATCCTTATCGGTATATGGAAATTCGTGGCCGCGTAGTCGAGATCACCGAAAACGGCGCCGACGCCCATATCGACAAGATGGCGAAAAAATATCTCGGTGCGGACAAATATCCTTACCGCTCGGCCACTGAGCAGCGCGTCATTTTCAAGATTCAGCCTGAACATACAACCACCATGGGCTGAGCCTGCCCACGGTCATTAAGTTTCATCGATAATGCCTACACTCGATCTACATGCAGTCGAGCCGTCTATTGATCTCACCTGGGTGCGATCGCAGTTTCCCGCGCTTTCACAGCAGGTGAACGGATATCCCGCGGCCTTTCTCGACGGGCCCGGCGGAACGCAGGTCCCGCTGCGCGTGGTAAACGCGATCTCGGAATATCTCAGCAGCAACAACGCAAATACGTGCGGGGCTTACCAGGCCAGCCGCAACACCGATCAGATGCTTTCCGGGGCGCGCTCGGCTATGGCTGACTTCCTCGGCTGCGATGCTGACGAAATCGTGTTCGGCCCGAACATGACCACGCTGACGTTTGCGATGAGCCGAGCCATCGGACGCGAACTCGGCCCCGGCGACGAAATTCTGCTCACGCACCTCGACCACGACGCGAATGTCTCACCCTGGCGCGCGCTGGAAGAGCGCGGCGTGAAGATCCAATTAGCCGATATCCGCGAAGAAGACTGCACGCTCGATCTCGAGGATCTGGCGGCGAAGATCAATTCGCGCACGCGCGTCGTTGCCGTCGGATACGCCTCGAATGCGGTCGGCACGATCAATGACGTAAAGACAGTTGTTCGGCTGGCACATGACGCCGGCGCCCTCGCTTATATTGACGCCGTGCATTACGCGCCACATGGGCCAATCGATGTCCGGGAACTGGACTGCGATTTTCTCGCCTGCTCGACGTATAAATTTTTCGGTCCGCACATGGGAGTGCTTTACGGAAAGCGTGAGCACTTGGCGCGCTTCACACCTTACAAACTCCGCGCCAACACCAACGCCGTTCCGCAGCGCTGGGAATGGGGAACGTTGAATCACGAATCCATCGCCGGAATTACCGCCTGCGTGGAATATCTGTCTGAGCTTGGCCTTCACAGCTTAGGCGCAGAGCAGGGGCGGGGAATTAATCGGCGCGAGGCATTGCAGTCGGCTTATTACGCCATTCGCGCCCATGAACGAAATTTGTCTGAGCGCATGTTGCGTGGGCTAGTCCAAATTCCCGGCCTGCGTCTTTACGGAATTAACGATCCCTTGCGCCTCGACTCACGCTGTCCGACTTTTGCCGTCAGGATCGACGGCCATACTCCGCTCGAACTGGCGACGCGCCTGGGCGAGCGCGGCATCTTCACCTGGGACGGCAACTATTACGCCCTGAATCTGACCGAGCGCCTGAACGTAGAAAAAGACGGCGGATTCCTTCGCATCGGCTTCGTGCACTACAACACCGAACAGGAAGTCGAGCGCGCGCTGGGAGAGCTGCGATCAATTGCGGGCTGAATTAAGATCGTCAGTCGAACACTACTTCCACGATCGTCCATATATGGTGATCAACGCACTGATGGCGGTTGTAATTATCGCGTTGACCATCCGGTCATAGACACTCCGGCGGATATCGTTGCGCTCTAGCTGCCTGATTCTTTCTTCGGCAAGATTCATCCTCCCCGGCTGCGATCCGCCGACGAGCATGTCCATCTTCACTTCAAGCCGGCCGAGCTTCTCCAGCACCTCGCGTTGAAAGTCGTTGTCGGTGACGCGGACCACCAGTCGTTGCGTTGATTCGTGAATGTGATCGTCAGTTCTGGACATAGAGGGATGTGTAGTCGGAGTCACAAGGTCTCAAAATGGATTGCCGCTCTCCCAATCAACGCCGTTCCCGCGGCACTGCAGCGAAATATTCAAATGCTTGAGCCATCCAACTGCCGAAAAGACATTGAACGGGCCGGGTGCATAAACCGCAGGATTGCAGGCCGTGCTGTCACACTCAAGAACGCTACCGAGAGTTGTATCGAGACCATCGAGCAGAAATGACTGGTCGTCATCTACTTGTACATAGGTGCCGAAGGTTGCACCGGTGTTTCCAGCCCGCATGTCCACATTCAGAATTCGGGTCTTCTGCGCGTTGGTTTCGATAAATGGAAACTGTCCGCCCACTACGGCCGGTCGGCCGCGAGGATTCATCAGCGTGATGTCGCTGAACAAGTTCGAGTTGGATGTATCGCCGGCAAAGATGCAGGTGTCCGCGACCCAGCATTCAATGATCGATCCGGAAAAATCGACAGTCATGTTCGATGCGCGAATAGAAACTCGCGCGAATACCTTCAGTTCTCCCGGAGTAACGATCACCTTGCCCGACTGCGAGGCAGTTGTGGGATTGGTCGGCGTAATACGAGCCGCGATAATGGCCTCTTGCAATCCACCGGATGCGCTGGCCACGGTGTAACCCGCCGAATGTGGGTTAACGGTGGTGAACTGTAAAGTTCCCGGCTGACTATTCCCGGCGCACGTTCCGCCGGTGACCAGCGCCGCTTCCGCCGTTCCCGTCCCTGCGACGTAGACATAATATTTCGGCTCGGTGCCGGTCACACCCGGCGCACACGAAGTGAGTGAGATCGTCTTGGGTCCAGGCGTGCTCAAGTCTGCGCTGTTAGTGAGCGTCCAAGTGAAATCGGTTGCGTACTTGATGGCCTGCATCCCGGGGGTAAGTCCTGTGCCCGCGCCGCAGGCGGCCCATGTGGAGTCGCCGCGCAAACACGCAGCGTTATTCGCTGTGCCGCTGCCGAGTTCTGTGACTGGAACAATTCCGCTTATAAGGTCGGCCTTCGACGCGCTGCTGATATCAACGTAATGTTTGGTTGAAGCCTGATTCTGCGAAGCCGGATCTGCCGGCAGAGTAAGCGGGCCGCTCATGGTGTCGCCGGCTTTGCTTACGAAATTGCCGCTTCCAACGTTTGCAACTGACGCATCGACGTAGGCCTTGGTGACTGCCTGCCCGGATTGCGTGGGCGTCGGCACCGTCGGCGCAACCGTAAACTGCTTGGCGCCGGTGATAGTTTCGGTGCCAGTCAAATGCACGACGTTGGCGAGAGCCGAATTCACAAACTGCTCTGTGGCAAGCTGTCCGGATGCCGTCGAGGTGCCAAGAACTGCGCGCACTTGCGCTATCGTTTCAGGCGAAGTTGTTCCTACTGACCAATTTTCGGTTTTTACCGTCGCGTCGCTTAGTTGGTAAACCACCGTGTAAACCACGCCGGCAGGAGTGGCTCCCAAGTTCGGCGCCAACTGCGCGCTGAACGTCCCTCCTGCGCCGAGAATCACGCTCTTGTTTCCGGCCGCAACCGCGTGTCCGTCCGCGGTCACGAATGCTGGCCAGGAGATCAGGAGCGTACCCGAGGCTGGGTTGCCGTCGGCCCGGTACCAATGTCACTCACGGTCGTCAAAGTTACGGTCTGCGCGTGAGCAGGACCCACCCCGAACCCGCAAAGGAGCGCCAAAGAAAAAAGCCGCCATTTGCGGCGGCCTGCGTGCGACATACTTCCTCCGTGGTTTGAATCTAGAGCTGAAAACACCGGAATGCGCTAATCTGCAGCTTTCACCTGCTGCTGCAAAAACCTTTCAACACTTTCGACATACACGTCAGCAAAGTCAACAACCGGACGGCGCGCCACAATCGTCTGCATGGCGTCTTCTATTTCCCACCCCTGGGCGCACAAGATTGCCAGCGTCATCATAGCGGCGCGGTGAACGCCGGCCGCACAGTGGACGAACACACGCGCGTTCAGGTCCTCCAAAGCATTCAATGCGAAGTCCACGCCTCGCTGAAACAGTTCCGGAGGCTTAGTCTGGAAATCGTCATCCGTCGGGTTCCAAAGCACCTCGATGCCGTGTGGATATGCCAGCGGTGTGTCGTCGAACTCGATCTGCATATCAATAATGTGGGTTACACCAGTGCGGGCAACCGCCGCCATATTTTCCTGGTTCCAAATTCCGCCGCCCAGTGCAATCCGGGCGGTAATCCATGTCATGTCCATCCCTGGGGTCTCACGTCTTTCAGTGGCCAGATAATTGCTTCCGGCGAAGTAGTTTCTCGATGACAGAATTCCCGTCTGGCGCAGTAATGCCTCGCGAAATATTTTCGCGCAGCCTTTGGGCGCTGCTTTCATTGTAAGGGACGGTTGTGGGTGCATGTTTATTTCCGGGTTTCGCCTTCAATTGTGTTTTGGCCTTGTAGCTTTCCACCTTCCAAGCCCAGGCGCTGTAAAAGCGTTTCGGTCAAAGAATCCGGCTTGACATCTTCACTGCCGGCGGCGGCCGGGTAGAGCCCGATCATCTCAAACAGGTATTTGATCGCCTGGTATTGGCCTTCTTCTTGGACCGCGTCGATCGCACACTGAACCATGCTCACGGCGTTTTGAGCGACCAGACCGGTGATTCTTTGCCGGAGATCAATAAGATCTGGCGGACTAGCCGCCTGTTTTGCAGTCATAACCTGGAAAAGCAAAGAGCGCGCCGCAGGGCGCGCTCTAAAGTTCAGGATTTTATCTGATTGTTTTTAGAATATCACAGTGCAAAGGGTAAATGCGCCAACTTTGCAGAAATTTATTCGGCATTGCTGCAATAACTTAGCGGGAATTGACCCTCTTGACCCCCTTGACAACTTTTTTCCACAGATCGCGTACAAGCCGGCAATCGGTTGAGCAACCCTCCCTCCAGAAAAATTTCGCTGATCTGGTCCACCGCCAGCGGAAACTCGCGGGTAATTGTTCTGCGTCCGCAATGTAATACCTCGGCAGCTTCCTCGTGGGTATATTCCTGGAATAAGACCGCTGCGATGATCTGCCGCGGGAATAGTTGCAATTGATCGAGCGCCTGCTCAACGTCGTGCACGAAGATGACTCCATCTTCGAAACTCGACATGCGGTACGACGTCACTTTGGAGCGAAAGAGCTCCCGCCCCAAAATGGAGGGTAGCCTGCCTACCTCGATAGAAATCCGCGAATATCGCCTCAGCAGGGCAACAGTACGCTCGCGATAAAGCCACATGTCCCGATTGCCACCATCTGTGTTCAACGGGAAAGGCGCCTCAGCGGCTGGATGCACGAGGAACTGGCTATCGGGAAATGCGCCAACTACGGGAACAGTTTGAGGATCTCCGGTCATGCTTTGCCTCCTTCACTCCAAAACGCGCTCTCCGAGAGTGGTTTCGGCCGATCTCCGATCACCGAGAGGCTGGTGCGGGACGAAGGCAGCAGCCCCGCCATGACTTTTGCGCAGGCGCCGCAGAACACCAGGTCTGAGGCTGTGGGCCGCAACCATAAGCCGCCGCAGCGTTCGCAATACTTCAACTCCATCTCAATCGCTTCAAAGCCGAGTTGTTCCATAGATCCTCCACGAAAAAAATAAAAAGGGCCCGTATCCGGGTGTTCCGGAGACAGGGCCCGTTTCTGTTACGACGACCTGTTTGGCCTATTTAGTTATGCGAGTGTTAACTGGAGCTCAGGTTGATGAATGGTTACGAAAATAGCCTTCCTCGTAGCCGGATTTCAGCACGCGGCCATTCTGCACAACCACGCTGACCTTGCCGTTAAATTGAATTTGCGTCATCAACCGCTCTAATGATGCGGACAGCACTTCAGCGGCACGGATCTTGCGACGAAACTCTGCAAAACTGGTTTCTTCCTCGTGCCCATGCGAAGTTGACATGAAGGTTTGTCTTCTTTCTCCCCTCGCTATACCCATCCAAGTTATAGCACGCTACTGTGTATATAGCTCCCAGATGTGATATGGTCAAGGAATACGTGGATGTGCTTGCAAAGCCTGCGTTTGACCGTGACCGCACCGTGATTTTAGCCGCGAGAATGGATTTTTTACTGTGGAAAACCACTCGCAACGAGAGCGTGCCTAGCTTAGAAGAGAATAGATGCAGTATGCAAATAGCCACAGGCTATAGTGAGGGGCGTTGGAGTTGAAATTCAAGAGTCTGCAGGAAAATTTGCGCAAGACCTTACAGCAAAGAATTACCGCGGGCGAACTCACCGGGCTGCGGCTGGCTGAGCAGACAGGGTTTCGCCAGGCACATATTTCCAATTTTTTGAACCGCAAGCGCAGCCTGAGCATACCGGGCATGGACCGGGTCCTCAACGTTCAGCGCTTGTCCGTGCTTGACCTGCTTGATCCCGACGAAGTCAACAAGCGCTCCAGCATTCCGCCCCCGAGCGACGATGAATTTGAAAATGTTGTGATGGTCGATGGGGAAATTGCAATCGCTCAGCCGCTCGTCATGAGCATGAACGTTCGGGAGATCCAGAAATTCAAGCGAAGCTTTCTGCGCAAGCTGCGCCCGGACGTGCACGGCAAACGCCGGGACTGGGAACGCTTTGTTGCCCTGAAGGCGGATAGTGACAGCATGGCCATGTATCCACGCATCTTGCCAGGCGCAATTGTCCTGCTAGACCGCCACTATAACTCGCTGATGCCATATCGCCGCGGCGAAATGAACATCTACGCCGTGCAAATCAATGACGCCTGCAAACTGCGTTACGTTGAAGTGTCTGGGCACAACCTGGTACTACGCCCGCAAAATCAAACTTATCCGGTACAGGTGCTGCCCCTCGAAGATGGCAAGAGCGCGCAGGATTACATCGCCGGCAGGATCTGCCACGTGGGCATGGAAATCTGACAAGTGAGAGGCGCAGGCGAAGGAAACGTCAGCGGCTATATTGATTCCTCTTTTTTTCTTCGTGACGTTCGATTCCCAACTGGATCAGGCGTTCGATCAGCTCTGGATAGGGAACCCCCGAGGCCGCCCATAACTTGGGGTACATACTGATCGAGGTGAATCCCGGCATGGTGTTGATCTCGTTCAAGTAGATCTTGCGCGACTTAGGATCCATGAGGAAGTCCACACGGCCAAGGCCCGAACAATCCACGGCGCGAAATGCCCCTATCGCAAGCTCCTGGACTTTTTTGGTTTCAGCTTTGGTCAGCTTCGCAGGAATGATGAGCTGCGACCCTTCATCCAGATACTTCGCAGAATAATCATAAAACTCGGCACTGGGTACGATCTCTCCGGGTACAGAGGCTTTTGGCTGGTCGTTGCCCAGCACGGCGCATTCGATTTCACGCGCTTTGCCGTTCTTCCCTCCGACGCCTTGTTCGATCACGATTTTGCGATCGAAGCGCGCGGCTTCGGTGAGCGCCGGCCCCAACTCTTTCCGGTCATGAACCTTTGAAATTCCGACTGATGAACCGAGATTGGCCGGCTTCACGAAGACCGGATACCTCAGTGACCGCTCAATTGTTTTCTTGACTTTTTGGGGATCCGACTCCAGATCGCTGCGAAGAATGGTCACATGCTTGACGATAGGCAAACCCGCGGCGCGGAACAGGGATTTCATAATGTCCTTGTCCATGCCTGCGGCGGAGCCCAGGACGCCGGCGCCCACATAAGGGATTTCTGCCAGTTCGAGCAACCCTTGCACGGTGCCGTCTTCGCCAAACGTCCCATGAAGAACGGGAAAGATTACATCCACGTTGATGGCGCGGTCTGCGGCGCGGCGCGCGGGAGCTTCGGTTTGAAACGGCGTCATCCCAGCGCCGGCTTTGTGCGGCTCGGGTGGAACCACGACGGCTTCGCCCGTCTGCAGGACGGCCGCGGCAGCAGTCGTGTCGGGGTCGCCGGCACGCAACTGCCGCTCAGGCTCGATCGGCTTGCCCGCAAGCAGACGCTCCGCATCGGCAGAAGTAACCCATCGGCCTTGCTTGGTGATGCCGATGGGAACCACTTCATATTTCTGCTGATTAATCGCTTTGAATACGGACGCAGCCGATAACAGTGAGATTTCGTGTTCGCCGCTGCGGCCGCCAAACAAAATTCCGACTCGGATTTTCTTGGCCATGGATGAGTGCCCGTCGTTAGGGAAACATCCAGTGTGAACGCCTGTGGTGATTTCAGTCAATCACCGATGCGGTTCCCAAAGTTCATCGACCTTCTAGCTTATCCTTATCCTTGTTTCAAATTAATCGTGTCCTGCGTGATCTGATCAAAAGTGGTCACCGCTTTGGCGTTGGCTTCGAATGCTCGTTGGGCCACGATGAGATTTGCGAATTCGGTGGCGATATCCACGTTGGAAAGCTCCAGACCGCCGCCGGAAAGCGAGCCCCGGCCACCCGTGCCTGCCGATCCGACCACCGCCTGCCCGGACGCAAGAGTCTCTCTGAACAGATTGGCCCCAATCCGTTGCAAGCCTTCTACGTCGCCGAATTCCGCCAACGCGATTTGACCCAGGGGGGCAGTGCGACCGTTGCTGAACGATCCGGTTACGGTTCCGTCCGCCCCGATGCTGAAGTTCACCAATGTGCCGCTCGCGCTGCCATCCTGTTGCGTGGATGAGGCGGTGCTGGCTCCCGCCACCTGCGTGATTACGGGCACGATTCCGTTGAACAGGTTCCAGTCGAACGTCATATCCGAAGCGCCGTCCGTAAACCCGCTGATCGGAATTCCGGTCAGATTACCCGCAGAGCCGGTCACCGTGCCTCCAGCCGTGGGCGTGACATTGGTGAGAGTTCCATTTCCATTGAAGGCTAGAGAGCCACTGGCCAGCGTCGCCGAACCGGAAACGTCGGCGGCGGGAATGCCGATGGAATAATTCCAATTGCCGGCTGACGTGTTCGTGAAGGTAAAGGTCAGCACATGACTCGCACCGAGCGAATCGAACACCGTAACGGGAGTGGAGAATGTATCGCCGACAGCCGCACCGGCGTCAACGTTGGCCGAAATCTGGACCGAGCTCGTCGGTGTGGGCGGGCTGATGGTCCCGGCACCAAGCTGCAAAGGACTAAGTCCCGCGCTGGGAGTGACCACGCCGCTAGCCGCGGGATATCCCATGACTTGCTGGCCGTCTTGCGTGACCAGGGAATTATTCTTGTCAATCGCGAAATTTCCTGCACGCGTATAGCTGGTGCCGCCATCTTTTTGGACGACGAAGAAACCTTCGCCCTGAATGGCAACGTCGGTCGGCACTCCGGTTGATTCCACGCTGCCCTGGGTGAACATGCCGGGCATCCCGCCAATTTTGGTGCCAGCACCGAGTTCGATGGGGTCGCCGGAGCCGGTGGTGCCGAGGTCGGCGTAGAAGAGGTCGCCAAAGAGTACCCGTACGTCTTTGTATCCGACTGTGTTCTGGTTGGCGAGATTGAGGAGGACAGAAAAAGTGGGAAAAATCTGCCGGCCCAAAGAGCACTCAGCATTCAGCACCAGCATTCACACTCGTGTTCAGCAGCGGGAACCGGCACATCCGTGGAACTTAGTCCTGAGTGCTGACGATGTCCAACTGGCTACGTTCGTAATGTTCGACGTTACTCCACCCGAGGTCCGCGGTTACCGCCCCAGCTCTTCACTTGACATAGTATCCGGACCGGCAGCGAACTTTGCGGCGTTGAGCTTCAAGGACTTGAAGTCGATGAAATGTCTTCACACCCGGATTTGAGAGCTTATAGGCAAGTGCATATTGGCTCCGCAGTTCTCGTCGTATCTGGTTGAATGCCCGAGCGATGGTGCCACTCTTGTAATCCAGATAAGTCCCGCCGCTGGCATTGGCAAGTTGGCTTAGAATGGCCGCCCCCCGCTTGGCCTCTTCCCCGAACTTCTCTTCCCCCACGTGCACTGAATAAATTGCAGCGTCGGCGTTCAAGGCATCGCTGATCGTAGTGCCCATCGTACTCGTGCTTTTGTTGTCCTCCCCATCACTCACAAGAATCATGATGCGACGCACGGGGCCGTTGTCCATGGCAAGCCACTGGCTTGCCTCCGACACGGCATCGAACAACGCAGTCTCTCCCCTAGGGGGGAGGTCCTTCAAGAGTTTCGCAATTGCGTTCCAGTTGTTCGTGACTGGGCTTCTCAGTTGGATGCTCTGATTAAATGCGAACAACATTACGGAGTCCAATGGACTCGATACCTCTTTGAGAAATGACTGGATCGCGGCGCACTCGGTAGCAAGCTGATATGCCACCGAAGCGCTGATATCAATAACCAGGGCGACCTTAATGGGGAGATCAGTCTCGCGCTCAAAAAAGGTCAGCTTCGTCTGCTCGACACCGTTGTCCAAAATTCTGAGATCAGACGGCCGCAAATTGTTAACAAATTTTCCATGGTGGTCCGTGACACTGAGTACAAGGTTTACTTCGTGAACATGCACATCTATAGTCTCGACAGGGTGGCCTATTGCGCGCAGCCTGTCTAAACTTGGATCTGCAAGTGTTGGCGGTGGAATTGTTTGAGACGAAAGCTGACGGATGATTGTGAGGAACAGAATCCCCATCCCGAATGCACCTAGTTTCATGAGTCACACCCGCGTCGCCGGTCACACCCGCTCCGGACTGAGCAACTGTATCGCGACCTAAAGCGGGAGTTTCACTGGGAGAATTGACAGTCTGGAAGGGATCGGGCCAGAGTGGAAGCCCAACAATTGTGGTTGCTGAACTGACGCGCACTAGGGAAACCTGAGCTAAGTCAAGTTGCGGAATGGAGGCATCTGAACCAACCTAACCTAATCGCAACCACAATTCGGAGAATGACCACCAGTAGCTGACTTTCCGCAGATGCACATCGGCTAAGGTCGCATCCCCGAACCAGAGTTCGTTAGTCCCTCGTAATTTCGGCCCTCGTGGCTACACGAAGTTTCTTTGCGAGGAGTTGTCGCCACGAGGGCCATCTACTGAGGCGAACCACTCATCGGTCGTTCGTTATTGATGAGCCCAGTAAGTATGCAACTGGGCGGAACGATTGCCAGCTGTCATTAATGACAGTCCAGTTGAGCGTCTCACTGTCCATTTATGTTGATTGTATTAGTTCGGCACTCGGGACTATCGAAAAGATCCTGCCAGGAGTCGTCTGCGGCGAGGGCCGTCTGGAAACGCTCATCGCCCGACTTCGATAAGCGAGCACATAATTGGGATAACCCTTGTGGCTTTGCAAGCAGTCGCGTTTCATCTGGCGAGCAAGTCCCTCCTTCGGTGGCTTCCCAATGCAACCCGTTTCGGTCCAACGTTAGAACGTCAATCGGGCCACCCACGAATTCGGGCACCGCGTCCTCTTCGAGCTTCACAAGCCTGCGTACGGCAGCTTGAGTGCCTGACCCTCTAATGATGTCCGGATTTTTCTTTACCGCCGTATCAATATGCTCGTGGATCCCTAGAAGGATAGGACGGTCATTCATACACTCAGCAGGGCAGAGGCGCTGTTTTGTTTGGAATTTAAGTTTCGTTCTGGAGTGACCCACCTGCACGAAGTTAATCAGAACGAGCCTCGGCTCGCCGTGTTCGATCCCAAAGATAGCGACGTTCGCAGCTTCTTTGCCATTATTCCAAACTCGATCAATCGCATCCTGAGAAAAATATTTCGCCGTATGCTCGGCCAGCATATCCCGTTTGAGGCTAAGCTTGTGGGCGGCTTCTGTAAGCGTAACCGACGTCATCATTGCTTGCTTCGCGAATGACTCCAGTAGTACAGCATCGATGTCTGACGCGGATGCGGTGTAGTACATATTACCGACGTTCGCGATCTTGCATCCGAACGTCTGAGGCGCCTCACTTTTACCATCTGAGCGCGACCACAGGCTGTCCGCAGCAACTACGATGTTCTGCCGAGTCAAATTCAGTACGACTGTCGTGCCGTCCAACGGTATGTAACTTAACGGCACGAGAACAAGCGCAAGGATGAAAATATTGGTTCGGTTCATTGTACAAATTCTCGGTTTGCCAGGACAGAGCCGGCCTGACAGCGAGTTTGAGCTTCTTCAGAGCAAGTTGTGGCATAGAGAGAGAATGGTGGAAAGCATGGGGAATACGAATCATTTGTTTTGCCGCACATCGTCAATGGCACGCGAGATGTCTGCCAAGAAATTGGGGATCCTGATCACCAATCCAGCTGCCACGTTGCGCTTCACTGTGATTTATTTTTGCCTTTTGTCCCTCGGTATGGTTCCATGTCAGCCCATATACGCTCTACGGTTGCACTATCTATTGCTCTGGTGATGGGTATGCTTGGGGCATTCTCGGAAAATATTTCGAGCTTTACGCTGCCGCAGGCCGGAGAGATCGCGTCTGGCTGGTAGGAGTAGAATCCTTCCGTCGCCGTTCCCTTAGTATGGTCGTCGGGATCGCGGAGTTCGTAGTGGCTCCGCCCCGGATCAATCGGCGGCACCTCTTTGCCGGCGCACAAGAGCCTCATACTCCGAAAACTGTCCTTGAACTGGCGGTTCCAGAATCCATGCTTAGGAACTACCCGAATAATGACCGTCGGCTGATATTCCTGCGCCTCCTCCAGGACACGCTCCGGTAGCTCGGTTTGTTGCGAGTCATCAGCGGAATGTTTTGGCTCTTTGTGCATCGCCTGGATCTCGTCCTTGTTGTAGAAGTAATAGCGAAGCGGGGGCGTCAGCATCTCCACACGGAACTCACCCAGCGTAAGAAAATATGGCCTGATATCCATTCTCTGGTGATGGCGTAGTAAAGAAAGCAGGGCATCGGCGGGAAAGAAATCGTCGGGCTCGACCGGCAGGAGTTCCGCCGACGGGGACGCAGCGCTCGATAACTTCTGGCGTGCTCGCTCAATGATGGGCCGTGCATCGTCGATCGGAATGATCGATGCAAGCATATGCATCTGCGCACTCGTGATTCCTGTCACCTCTCCCCGGAGATTGAACAGAGGGCCGCCTGAACTTCCTGGGTTGATGTTGATATCACTAAAAATCGAGGTGTGCTCTACCTTGCTGATGACGCCGCTGGTAAGCACCTTCTCTTTTCCCATGGGGCTTCCGATTGTGAACACCCGCTCGCCCACCACTACCTGTGACGCGGCCTGAGACGGTACCAGAGGGGCAATCACCGCCTCGGGAAATGCCTGGAGGTTGACCCACAAGACGGCGATATCTTTACCAGGATTCGCGGCCAGCAGCCGGGCCGTCACTTTGTGCTTCTGGTCAAACAGCACTGCGAGATAGCGCGAAAATTCTACGACGTGGTTATTCGTGACCACCAGCCCTGCGGGGTCAACAATGAACCCTGAGCCTTCGTACCCATCGGTGCGCACCGTGACTGTTGATCTTTTAAGCCGTTCGAAGAGCGAGCTCAAATCGCTGGCCTTGGCAGAAACGTTAGCTGGGTCTTCACTCCGGGAGGAGACGCGCTCCACCGTGGCGTTGTCGTTTGTAAGTTGAATACTCTCCTGTGTACCACTTAGGCTGACCTCCATCGACCACTTATAAAGCCTGCCCTCCAAGTTGATCGGCTGTGGAGTCGCGAGTTGGTATCTTCCGGCCGGGACTGATGTTTCGCATCTCCCATCCAGCTTTGTTTTCAGTTCGAAGATGTCAGGTTTCTGGCTGTCTTCACGCCGCAGCCTCACATGGAACCACGGAACTGGTTTTTGATTTAGATCACGATCCACCAGGATGATTTGCAGACTCACCTTCACGGCCTGCGCCTGTACTGGAATGTTCAGGACAAATACCCACATCCAGCAGCTTAGAAACAAGACCCTTGTGTGCATAGTCATCGCGGCTCTTCTGTGCTTATGTTCCTGCAAGCAAACCGAGTGCGCGGTGGCTCGGCTTAGCGCAAAGTACGTGCAATTACGATATTGGGACACTGTCAGAAATACGGTACGTAAGCGCTAAGACATCAATCATCACGACCTACAGAATGTCAATTCTGACAGTTCTGCACCCGCTTACCGTTGGCGGAGTTTTTTAAATCACTGAGCGATGATGATCGCAGGATTCGGGCACATCGCGTGAGAAGTACTGATCTCGATTAGTCACTTACCGTTCGAAGAGGCGCTCGCGCTTCGCAGGCGACACGGGCCTTACACCGTCAGGTATTGAAGCAGCCGACCATAGATGCGGTCTTTATTGAATACAAGCAGGAAGGCATGGACCCAGAAGTCGCCGTTTATCGGACTAAGCGACTCTTTCCAAGGAGCGCACAGAGACGCAAACAGAGTTGATACACTTCGTGTCGGCGACGGATCAGCTCTAGCCTGGCTCTGGTAAAAACGGAACCCCATCACAAGCCTATAAGCAATGCGTGAACTGTCAAAGATGACAGTGTGCAGCCTTTGGCCTCTGGCGCATTTTGGCGTTTGCGCTGCTCAGGTCACCCATGGATTCTTTGACAGTCGAAATGGATAGCTTCGGGTTTACAGAATTTCTAACTGCATCTCCGAAGATGCGGCCGCCACTGGCTACGGTGCGTATTCTCGTAGCAGACGATCACGAGGTATGGCGGCGCAAAATACGCCAAATTCTAGGCTCCAGGCCGGAATGGAATGTGTTATGCGAGGCGTGTGATGGATTACAAGCAGTTCAGAAAGCCGTGGAACTGCGCCCGGATGTCGTACTTCTTGACATTGGAATGCCACGTCTAAACGGAATCGCCGTTGCGAAGAGCATCCGCCAGAACTCTCCTAATTGCAAAGTTGTTTTTGTCACTCTAAACAGCGACGCCTGCATCAGGAGTGCGGCTCTCGACAGTGGTGCGCGAGGGTATGTGCTGAAGGCCCAAGCCGCTGAGGAGCTGCTTCCTGCAATCGAGTGTGCTTTGCGCGACGGACGTGCGGCTTAGGTGCCGTATGATCGGTCGCTTTCATCTGTGTAGTTAGCATCCACGAGTTTTCCGATTTTCTCCTCAGCTAATACGAACTCTGTGAAACCGCAATTGAAGCACACAAGCAGAGAGGGGAAGGCCCACACTTGTGGCCGATGCAAATCTTTCGTTCCAGGAAAGTGAACGACGACTTCTGCGGGGAGGATGCGTTGATTCGTAGATTGACACGATTTACAAGACACTGGTGGCCTCCAAGAGTTCGTGTGGCCGCCTCAGTCCAAGGAACCCGTGTCAATTAGCCATTACCGGTCTGAGCAGCGCAAGCGCCAAGATACGCCACACCAGAAGCGATTGGATACCACCTGGCGATAAATCCCATCGCTCATTAAGTGTCGCGAGCGGAGGCAGACGTTATTGCTTGCGAGCAACGACTTCGAACCCGTGAGGGGCTAAATTTGTTATAGCGCAGCCCGTTGCTACTCCTCCTTGGGCGCGTACTGTGTGCTACTCCTCCGTGGACGTGTACTGGAAGATAGGGCCCGCCCGTAGCAAAACGTACGCCACTCATATGAAGATCGTCTTCAGTACTATCCAGCAGTACACAAGGATCGGGGTTCGCTTTGGTGGGTGAATCATGCTTTCCGTCGTGTCAATTGGCTCTGGTTTCCACAAAACTGGGCATCGCAGTATTCCATGGGCCTTTGGGACTCACCACTCAGGAGTTTTTGGCATGAACAGGGAATTAGTTTTTGAGACCGGAAGACTGCAGATCAAAAGATTCATTCACGAAAACGGCGGTCGGGGTGCCCGAGTCTTATTTTTGCCGGATAGGCCCGACGAAATCTGCGGGAAGTATTTCGACAGGAGCAGCAGGCGTTGTGAAATTTCTGTCAACCTGGTCCACGGGGGTGAGGACCTTGCGGCGTCTGTTCGTAATGCGATGCTCAACCCGACGGTAATCAGTTAAGTGTTCGATGAACCGGTGGTGTTGCGGCGAAACATCGCAACAGGCACACTCACCGGACTACTTCAATGATCAGAACCAGGAATATTGCCACCCAGCGGTTAGGGTCTTGAAGTCCGATCCAATTCTCGCGGTAGTTCCCCCACTATAGGCTAGCTTGAGAGACTGCCTATTTCCCAATGGTATCGAAAAGGTCGCACCTGCACGACTGTTGTTCTGTTCGCCGGTGGGTTTGCCATGACCAACCATGGCTGCACCGCCGCGATACCATGTCATGTCTGCGGCTATCCAAAGCCTGGGACGAAACGTGTAGCTAATGTGCCCTTGAAGCGCCACCACCGGATCCTGCTGGCGGAGCTGTTTGCCTGGGAAATAATCGGCGTTGTGTGTAAATAGCCAGGCGCCAAAATATAGATCGAGGTCGAGCCTCTTCTTGACCGGATATGAGATACCGAGCTCCGGTTTGAATGCCCAGCGATTGGTTCCGATATTGATCAACTTGATGGGATCGTACTGGCCGGTGGGAGCCGAGACCGTCAGACTGGTTCCGACGATGAATGAACGTTTTCGGAACTGGGCGAACTCGCTTGGTGAACGTGCCGGATTGCCACGCAGGTTGATAGAGAATTTTATGCGTGTATCAGCGAGGCCGGAACGCCGGATGCTCCGGTTTTGCTCCGCCACGTCGCCGCTGATGGCTCCCCAGACGTATGGCAATCCGGCTGTAACCAGGCCCTCGCGGCCCAGCAACCCGAACGTGCGTCCATATCCGATGCTGGGAATGTTGAGATTCGCGTTGACGTTGGCTACAGGAAGGGTCGGATCGAACAGGACAGATCCGGTTGAATACCCAAAACTGAGCACAAGGAAGTTTAGTCCGACAGGGGAAGCGGAGTATGCATGCGGTTCAAGGTCCTGTGCGAGTCCCGGAATAGGCAGGATCAGCACTAAGACGCGCATCAAGAGGGCTGGTCTCACACTGTTATGAGTCTAGATACCGGCTAGTGGGTCACCACGAACCTGTCAACGATGACAGTGCGACACGAACATTCAACCTGGCGAGCTGCGGATCTGTTCTCAAATGTGAATTTGGGAAAGCATCAGCGCGCTGCGATGGGCTGGTAACCAGAATTCGTCGTCGTCACCTGGAGCTTCTTGGCAGTCGCGTCCAGTACCGTCTGTTGGGGATAGTTGGTGCCGTCGGGCAAGCTGGCGAACTTAACGGTCAGCGTAACCACGTTCTTCGGATCATCCATGTAGGTGTTTACATCTAAAGAGCTGATCTTTTTCGCTGCCGTGTCGAAAGAGAGCGTCAGCTGATCGCCGGGTTGGGCATAGTCCTTAAAGATGAGCTTTGCCACGCCCATTGCGGCGGTCGGATTCAATGAGACCTTGCCGGCCTGGAAGGCCTGTTGCATGTGCTGCGGGTCGGGAGGGACGTACATACCGAGCAGGTTCTTCACCTGCCCCATGTAATCCTCCATTTCTCCTTTCTTTTTCTCGACTATCTTCCGCTTGATCTTTCCTCCACTCGGAGGTTCCGGTGGGGACCCCATAGCCGTCTTTTGTATCTTTCCGTCAGGGCCGTATTGACACATTGACTGTGTCGGAGGCTTGGCATCCCCCTTAAGCGTGAGCTGGGTGCTTTCCATCCACTGATAGTGATGTAGTTTCTGTTGATTCTCAGCAGCCGATTGCTTCGCTGCTGCCACCTTCTGTTGCAGTTCCCCACCGGCTCCTGCACCCGTCTGCGCAATCGCAAGCACGCTAGCGACCAATACGATTGGAGGAATAAAGAGCCTCCGTCCAGCGGTGATGGGAAGCGTTTCGGCACCAGACTTCGTCTCGCCGCGACCAGCAGTGGCTCGATTCATTTGTCAAACTCCGAAATCAACGAACACGTGGCACAGGAGAATGTTTAATTGTGATTCGCATCTTTAGAAACTGTTTAAATGTGCAGTAATACGATGAAGCGAAGGGCAGCAGATTAGTAAAGGAACGAGTTTGTGGCACTGAACAAAGCTTGCTCCGGTGGACGGATGTCGCAGTCAAGCTTGTTGTGTCACTGCCTGCAAGAACTCCCAGTTATGCCGCCGAAACAGTTCCATAGTATGAGGCTATGATCGAGCAGTTGAGCTCTGATGGAAGCGCCAGCATGTCGGGCCACGGTTCACAATCGGCGAACACATCCGCGCGCACGATGCTTATCCGTTAGGGAAGTCGCCTTTTGTGGTATCGCTGCTCTCCTGAGAGAGACGTTACCTTGACCTTCAGACGACATTCCGTTGCGTCCCAAGGGAGTCGAAATGTCGAAAGCTCAATTAATCTGTATCTCTGTCCGCGTTCTGGTGGTGGATGATTTCCAGCCGTGGCGAGAATACATTTGCTCCATTCTGCGAACCCGACCGCAATTTTGTGTGGTTGCGGAAGTAGGAGAGGGACTTGAAGCAGTTCACAAAGCCCAAGAACTGAAACCGGACCTGATCTTGGTGAACATTGGCCTCGCAAGCCTGGACGGGCTGGAAGCTGCTGCCCGCATTCACCTGGTTGCTCCCTCGGCACGAATCATCTTCTTAACTCAGAACAGCAATAAAGATGTGGTGCAGACGGCTTTCAGAAATGGGGCGCAAGGATACGTGCTTAAGACGGACGCTGGGTTGGAGCTCCTGATGGGAATGCAAAGTGTTCTTCGGGGTCGTGATTTTGTTAGTAGTGGAATCAGACAAATGGCGCCTGCGGCGAGACTGAAGACACGTAAACGTCCCCTGCGATTCAAATGAATGCACCTGCTCCCATTGGTTAGGGTCCCCAGAGTGGATTTATTTTTGCTATCTGCACGGAAAACGTCGGCCGTTTTTTCCGACCAAGTCTTTTAGTGACGCGCTAACACCTGCTCATTCCGAAAAAACGTTTCAAATTCCCTAAGATTCGGAGTAGAGTTCTTGCTACAACAGCAACGTTTGCTGGGTCGTTTTTGTGGTCGAATCGCACCGCTGAGAGGCAAGGCGCTGGAGGCGGCGTCGCGGTGCAATATATTTTTTTCCCCCCGCATTTTAGGACGCAAATATGCGGGCAATTGCAGAGTATAGATTTTTCGCATCGCTGCTGATTCGTCGTCTCGTCTTTGGACAGCTGGGCCGAAAACCAGGCGGAACATTTCACCTCTGGCTTCCGCTTGCGGCTCTCGCCGCCATTGCTCTGTCACGCTCAATTGCAGCGTCACCCACGACGGAAGTTCGGCGAATCCTGATTCTGAACGAGGTAGGCACTTCCTACCCTGCCATCCTCCTCATCAATCAGGGAATCCAAGCTGCCCTGAATGACTCACCCTATCATCTCGAGTTCTATTCCGAGTACATGGATACCACCTTGTTCCCCGAACCGGCTGTCCAGCAGGAATTTCGCGATTTCTACCTTCATAAATATCAGAATCGCAGACTAGATGTGATCATCACGGTTGGCCCGTCCCCACTCAAATTCATGCAAGAGGTGCACCGAAGAGCCTTCCCCGGCGTTCCAATTGTTTTCTGCCTGCCTATTGGAAGTGTTCCGGGCGCTCCTACACTAGATTCCGACTTTACAGGTGTCGAAAATGATTCAGCTCCAGCAGAGACTGTCGAAATAGGGTTGCGGCTTCAGCCGGGTACGGAACACGTGGTGGTGGTGGGTGGGGTCTCGGAGTTCGATAAACGGCAGCAAGCCTACATCAGACAGCAACTGAAGGAACTCGCAGACCACCTCGACATTACTTATATGACGGATCTGGCTGTGCCTGAGCTGCTCGATCGCCTGAGGCACCTGCCACCTCACACCTTGGTCCTGCTCACCTCAATGGCGCAGGATGCTGCAGGGAGCTCATTCAAGTCAAGCGAAATAGGCCCTATTGTTACCGCCGCAGCGAATGCCCCGGTTTTCAGCTTGTACGATGTTTATTTGAACCACGGCGAGGTGGGAGGCTATCTTTCGACCCTCAGCGAGCAAGGAACGTTGGCTGGAGGCATGGCGCTGAGGATTCTTAGAGGGGAAAAGGCCCAGGACATTGCCAGGGTCAAGGGCGCAAATGCCTACATGTTCGATTGGCGAGCCATCCAGCGTTGGGGATTGAAGGAAAGAGAACTTCCTCCCGCCAGCATCGTGATCAATCGACAGCACACCGTGTGGGAAGCTTACAAGCGGTACATCATTTCCGGCATCGCTGTGATGTTGGCTGAAAGCTTACTGATTTTTGGGTTGCTCTGGCAGAGGGGGCGAAGAAAAAAAGGCGAAGTTCAGCTGCGCGAAAGCGAAGAGCGCTTTCGCCTGGTTGCAAACACAGCTCCAGTAATGATCTGGATGTCAGGCCCCGACAAACTTTGCAATTACTTCAATCGGCCCTGGCTCGAGTTTACCGGTCGTCCAATTGAAGCGGAGCTCGGCAACGGCTGGTCGGAAGGAGTCCATCCGGAAGACTTGAAGGATTGTCTGGATACCTATACGCGGGCATTCGATCGCCGTGAATCATTCCGCATGCAGTATCGCCTGCGGCGGCAGGATGGAGAATACCGGTGGCTCTTCGACATCGGTGTCCCCAGGGTTGCTTCGGACGGCTCTTTTGCCGGCTACATCGGATCTTGCATCGACGTCACTGATCGGAAACTGGCCGAGCAAGCAATGACCGAGATACGGCGTAAATTGATCGAAGCGCAGGAGCAGGAGCGCATGCGGATCGGGAGAGAGCTTCACGATGATATTACCCAGCGCCTCGCGTTGCTGGCGGTTGAGCTTGCACAACTTGAATACGATCCTGCTGACGTTCAGAGTCGTATAGGAAAACTCCAAAAAGAGACCACCGAGATTTCGGACGACGTGCAAGCCCTCTCGCACGATTTGCACTCCTCAAAACTTGAATATCTGGGCGTCGTTGCGGGTATCAGAAGCTGGTGCAAGGAATTTGCCGAACGGCAGAATATGGAGATCGATTTCGAGAGTGACGTTGCCGCGGTCCTCCCATTTGAAATCGGAGTTTGCCTCTTGCGAGTTCTACAGGAAGCCGTGCATAACACCGCCAAGCACGGCGGGGTGAAACGCATCGAAGTGCGACTCCTGGAACAATCAAATCAAGTTCATCTCATCGTGAGTGATTCAGGTAAGGGGTTCGATGTCGAATCAGCGATGCAAGGCAAAGGATTAGGTCTCACTAGCATGCGAGAACGCGTGCGGTTGGTGGATGGGACGATTGCGATTGAGTCGAAGCCGAGGGGCGGAACAACGATTGCGGTTCGGGTGCCACTTGAATCACCGCGCGACTCCCAAGGGGCAACGCAATTGACCGGTTAGTCGCTAGAACAGTCCCCTCAGCAAATTGCTGAGATAAGCCTGACCATCGACTCGAGAAGATTTGTTTGGGTTGTAGCCACCATCACGGCGACCAGGAAGTGACCTGCCAAGCTGCGGCTGACAAATCTCTTACCTTGGAGGACCGCTTTGATGGCAGGTAATAATTCTCGTCCGGCGTCGGACTTAACCAGATAGCCGCTCGCGCCCGTGTTCAAGGCTTCTTCTGCGATTTCAGGCGAGCGCGTTTCGCTCACAAAGAGGATTTTAGAAGCAGGAGAAACTTCTCGGATCCGCCTCGCAACTTCGATTCCGTTCAGCGTTGGAAGCCCTATGTCCAGCAGGATCAGGCCTGGTTGCAGTTCTTCGGCTCGCTGAACTGCTTCGAGTCCATCGGATACGAATTCGCTTACCTCCAGCTCCGACTCAGTCTGGAGCACGCTCGATATGAAACGCGACCAAGCCTCATGATCTTCGACTACGAGAACCCTGATTGAGGATGGACGCATATCGGAGTCGGGCACTATCTTTGATGTTTGACAGTTTAGGACAGGGTGTCTCGAAAAGCTAATTGTTTGATGAATTGCCATTCCCATTCAAGGAATACGCGCATACGACGGTCAGGCCTTTGAGGCCACGAACCTGCATTCCATTATCGTGCGAAACTCCAGCCCAACCTCCAGCAGTATGAGGGTCATGCCCAGGACCGGGGCAGAAGAGATGGTCAGATCGAGTGTCATTTAGTGTCATTTAATGGCAGGTCTCAAAAGGGGACGTTTTGGAGCATCCTAACCTTGCCCGCCGAAGCAGCGAGCGGTGGGTGTTTCACCTCAGAAGCGGCCCTCTGAGTGACTCCTTTTCGAGCCAGTATTCCAACCAGCTCCGAGGGCCGTCAAAAAAGGAAACATGCGATGCTCGGACCAGCCTGTCAGAAATGACAGTCTCCAGATCGCCGGGGTGTTGCACCCTGAGTTATCCAATGAAGAACGATGAATGCCTGCCTCAGACGGCCCACGCGGCGACTCCTGGCAACGGAGGATCAAACAGCCCGAGGGCCGTCTCATTCACAACCGCCCGGTAACGCAATTCCACCAGCGGTTGCAGAAACCCGAATCCTGCGTGGCAAAGCCGCGCCACCTATAGATCGCCATAGCACTCGTTGATTCTGGAGGTGTGCGCGCTAGCTAATATCACGATTTACCTAGCAAAATGAGGGCCTGATGCCGATCACAACTCCATTCGGGTGGTAACACTTGTACTCCGAACGGTCATACGCGTCTGCATGTTTTGTCAGTGTTGGCTATCAGAGGAATTCGGGTTAAATCATTTGGACTGTGCAGCGGCTATCGGATTTTCCCAAAGTTCTTTTCTTTGTCTCGTACGCGGTGTTGTGGCTCTCCACCAAAATCGGCGCTTCTCTTCAGAAATGGTGGGGTTCGCGCGAACAGAGGGAGGGTGATGATTTCAACGTTGTTCTAACGGCAACGCTGACGCTTCTCGGCTTAATTATTGGGTTTAGTTTTTCCATGGCAATCGGCAGATACGACCAGCGCAAGAATTATGAGGCGATCGAAGCTAATGTCATTGGTACGGAGTACGATCGCGCTGGCTTGTTGGAGGTTGCAGATGCCGAGCGAACCCAGGATCTCCTGAAGAAATATCTGGCGCAGCGCATCCTGTTCTATACGGTGCGCGACTCTCCTCAGATAGCACAGGTTGACCAACAGACTGCTCAACTGCAGCAGCAGCTGTGGGCGGTAGTCCAGGCCGCTGCGACGGCGAAGCCGTCTCCGGTAAAGACGCTGGTGGCAGCTGGAATGAACGAGGTTCTAGACTCTGCGGGCTATACCCAGGCTGCCTGGTGGAATCGAATCCCGGTGTCGGCATGGAGTCTGATGGCAGTTATCGCTGTTTGTTCCAACCTTATGCTTGGTTACGGATTTGATCAAAAACGTACCTTCCTGCTCACAGTTCTGCCGTTTGTGCTCTCTGTCGCGTTCTTGCTTATTGCTGAGATTGACAGTCCAAGGTGGGGGTTAATCCAGGTTGGACCAGAAAATCTGATTAGTTTGTCACAATCCCTTAGTGCTCGCTAGCTGAGAGGATCGCGGGTGGACATTATTTTTTATTCCGTTTGAGCGCTGCCTTTTAAAGCGGCGGCCGGTTGGCGAACTTGCAGCCGGAGTGTCTTCCTCCGTAATGAAATTTCAAACCTCGCGTACGGAGCTACCATGTTCTCACTTCAATTGTCCTTCTGGAGAAATACCACTAACGAGCTTCGTTATTGACTGAGGTTTCAGCGCCAACGACGGGACCGTCTCCCTGCCCGTGAGCGGAGATTCTAGTCGGTTTTGAGTGATTCCCAGGTTACTTTCCCCAGAATATCCAAGACTCGTAGTGCGTACTCCAAGGCCAGATGTTCGTCGCAAGCACGGTTCGACTGCAACACTTGCATACGATCACGAATAGCGGCACGGGCATCGGCTACCCGTCCCGGAAGGTTTGCAGAATCGGTTTCCAACAAGGCGGATTGATATAACTGCTTCCATCCGACTAGAGATGTTCCTTCGGTTGCCATTCTCACCTCATTCTCCGAATAATCGGCGGGAGTTGCTAGATCGCGCCCTGAACAAGTAACCGAGTGTAGGACGTCGGACACCTGTCAACAGTTACAGGGAGAGAGCACCAGTGGAATCCTGCAGCACACAATTAAAGAGTGCTATAGAGCGATTTATCGCCAATTATGGAAGCCTCACGGAGGGCTGCGATGAAGTTTTATCGCGGAGCCGGGTGCTCAGACCGAGCACTCTGTAAACAAGTCACGTACCACAACCTGCGCTGAGTATCACCAGTGCTCCCAGTCCGCCGGTCAAGCGTCCGAGGATCGGATGGCCACTGATTATGATTCCCGTTGCGCCGACAGCAAAGCCGACTACCAATCGCAATATTCGATCCGCTTTCCCAAGGTTGAGAGCCACGCCCTAAATTCTAAACGCACGCCAAGGTAGTTGACGAAATCACGGCGACTACGATCAGTGACAGCATGTCCACAAGAACTTCTGGAGGCCAACAGAGTCGGTAAATCGTGCCAATCGAATAACCAAAGCACCTTTCCCGCAGAAGTCGTAGTTCGCTTCCTGGAATGAACGATTTAGACCGCTCAAAAACCGTGGGTTTCCGCTTCTCTGCTTGTGTGCTTCAATTGCGCTTTCACGGAGTTTGCAATTGGTCAGGAGGAAAGCGAAAAACTCATGGATGCCAGTTCCGCTGATGAAAGCAGCCGATCATTCGGCACCTGAGCGGCTCGTTCTGTCGCTCATAGCAGCATCAATAACGGGTAAGAGTTCCTTAGCAGCATTGGCCTTCAGCACATATCCTTTTGCCTCAGATCTCAAAGCTGCTTGCCTCATCTCGGTATCGCTATTGTTAGATACGAAGATGATTCTTGCCTCGGGGGCGACTTGGCGGATGCAATTTGCAGCTTTCATTCCATCCAAGCCCGGCAGGCCAATGTCCAGCAAGATCAAGTCCGGGGTCAGTTCTTGGGCTTTTTGAACTGCTGCCAACCCATCACTTACTTCTGCCACCACACAAAATTCCGCTCTGGTCTGCAGCAGGGAGCGAACGTACTGCCGCCACGGCTCAAAATCATCTACCAGCAGAATGCGGATTGGGTCCAAGCAGGCCCCCTAGAATCTAATGAACTCCAAGTTCAGCGAAACGTTGCTGAACTCAAATGTAAAAGTTTCTCATCGCAGAGTCGGCGTGGTCGTTGCCCTGAAGCAATACTTGTCGCCGCTAAACGTCGGGCCGTTTTTACGATCATAGAAGTTGCGGTCTCGCGCCGACCTGATTTATGTAGTCCTCAACTTTTTCTCCAGGACTGCGCAGTTATATTTGCGGCACTGGCGGGACTCGCTATCGCGCTGCTTGTGTTCGGCAAGCCTGCGTTCTATTCGGCGAAGGCAACGCCAGGGTTCAGATCATTCCGAAGAAAAATGGAGGCGAAGAGCGACCCCGACGAAATTGTCCTGACGATTGGGACTCTTGCCGGTATTGTTCTCGTGTTCATAGTAGAGATCAAATTGGGCAGTCTTACCCATCGGGAATAAACAGCCAGCATACAGATCTGTCGTGCTCCACTTGCTATATTGACTCTCGTAAAACGGCTCCGCGGCAAGATAAGGGATGAGGTGATACGAGGAGATTGGGAAGGTGCGTTGCAGCATCAATTTATTTCGGTAGCGCCAAGTGAACGTGCCAGCCTTCCAATCGAGGTCCGCGCGATTCCGGTCCGTGAGTAGAATCGCGGCCACCAATGGAAGATGAAAAGTCACTGCTTGCAACAAACGGTTTTCGGCCGGCGTATTTGGCGCTGAAACGATTCGGTATCCTCCCTCAAGGACTAATGGTCGCTGTTTTGCCTCATCGAGATCAAAGAGGGTTATATTTTTTAGTCTTAACAATGGCTTCAGGTAAAACTGAACACTCGGACCAAATGTAAATTGCTGCGGATCACCGCCTTCCCGATCGTCCTTGGCCTGGACGTAAACTCGGAAGTCGGAGTTCAGTTTGAGGTGGGCATCTATTTCGGGGAGAAATTGCGTGTCTTGAGCATGGACTGGAGTGCAGGCAAGAGCCGCAAGAACCGCCCCCATCCCAAATCTCATCTGAGTTTTGGCCATTCGAAGCTCACCGTTGAGGCTAGGAGATGGACTGTATCTGGCACACTGTCAAAATCTGATAGAAAGGCAAATGGAACGAATAGCAGAGACGTGAGCAAGCGTCGGATGAACGGCAATTCCTTGCCACGGTTCTAACAGAATGATTGGATAGGGTCGTCGACTCGTAAGCTTGCGGTACTACTCAACGAAAGACTTCCGCATCAGTGAGGGCTATAGACAGCCAATGGCTGTTGCTTAGCGAATGATGTTCCACTCTCGTCAACGGCAGCATCTTGATGATGATTCTATAAGGCTGAAAGCCAATGACAGTGCGGGCATTGATTGTTGCTTAACCAAACTGTCACCTTAAATTCATTGAATTTTAAACATCAACGGCACAGATTGTGTGTAGGCTAACTCTTCCGTTCAACGCTGACGGCGGTGCATTCTAGTTTTCCTCAAGGCCGTAGTTTGAGCTATGGCACGACAGGTCTCGAGTAATGCAAGCGACCCTTGAAGGAGAGCGTTTTGAAACGGAACGACACGAATCATGCGTACAGTTCATGTGAACTGCCAACTTCGTAGGGCAGCAAACCTTAATCTATTCTTCAGGAGATCTGAGATGAAGCAAGCGACAGCGTTGGTGCTGTTTCTAGTCCTTATCGGTGTGGTTTCGGTGCATGCTCAACAGAGCACCGGCAGTTCTCGAACTACGGCAAGAAAATCAACACGAACAGCTCATACCACCGGCGACGAGCTAAGCAATCAGATCAAGGAACTGAGAGAAACCATCGAAGCCCAGCAAGGCCAGATTAAGCAACTGACTGAGCAAATACAGGGTAGCAATAACCAGGTTCAGCGGCTTGAACAGAAACTCGACCAGAGTCAGGCTGCCGCGGCTCAGGCGGAGTCGAAAGCGGAATCGGCGGCTTCGCAGTCTGCCCAACAGGCGCAGGATGTTTCGTCTTTGAAGACCGATGTTACTGACCTGAAGGCTAATAACACCAATTCCGCCCTCACGTTGCAGGAAACTCAAAAAACCATTCAGGAACTGGGAAGCCCGGTTGCCATCCGTTATAAAGGCATCACCATTACTCCGGGAGGATTCGTGGCGGCTGAAACGGTCAATCGTACAAGAGCCGCTGCCTCGGACATCAATACGCCCTTTACCGGGATTCCGTACACGGCGAACGCTCTGTCCAAGGTCGGAGAGATGAACCTAACCGCGCGGCAGAGCCGTCTTAGCCTGCTCGGCGAGAGCAAGGTAGGTGATACGAAACTGACCGGCTACTGGGAAGCTGACTGGCTGGGCACCGGCGTTACATCAAACAACCGGCAAAGCAATAGCTATGTGATGCGTCAGCGCGTGATCTACGGGCAGGCGGCGTTCAAGAGTGGCTTGAGTGTCACTGCCGGCCAGATGTGGTCGCTGGTGACGGAAGATAAAAAAGGGATCCAGAACCGACAAGAGCTTCCGCCACTCACGATCGATCCGCAGTATAACGTCGGCTTCAGCTGGGCGCGCCAATACGGATTGCGTTTGGTTCAGGATTTCGGCGGCAAGTTCGCTTTAGGTGTTGCCGTTGAAGGCCCACAGGCTACTGTCGGTGGACGAGGTTTCTCCTCGATAGCAACGAATCTTGCGGGAGTTACAACGGCAACCGGCGGGAACACATTCCTGAATGCGCCTGGTGCGGGTGGAGGATTATTTAACTTTGCCGATACCTCAGGCTACACCATTAACAAGGCGCCAGACATCATCGTGAAGGCAGCGATTGATCCAGGCTGGGGTCATTACGAAGTGTTCGGGATCTTCAGCGAGTTCCGCAACCGGGTTTACCCCTGCGGTGTGGTCGGAACCAATGCCGCCGATACAGTTATTCCGGCGGTACCGACGACCATCGGTTGCCCGGTGGACGGGACCACCACTCCCAGCGCTGTCGGCGCCTTTAATGACGCTCGGAGCGGCGGCGGTTTCGGTGCTAATTTCCGTCTGCCCATCGTGCCCAAGAAGCTCGAATTTGCTTTCCAGGGACTTGCTGGCGACGGCGTTGGCCGCTACGGATCGGCGCAGATTGCAGATCTCACGTTCCGTCCGAATGGAACCGAAGCACTGATTCGTACAGCCCACGGGCTTTCCGGCCTGGAACTCCACACCAGCAAGTGGGACGCGTACGCTTACGCAGGCGGCGAGTATGGCGCCCGCGCTGCCTACACCGGATACGACTCAATCACAGTTACCAAGACCCCGGCCATTCCAGCCAACCCCGCCGCGCCGACTGGAATTCCCGCCACAACCAGCACCAAGATTTCGACGACGGGCATCGGCGGATACGGTTCACCGTTTGCCACCAACAGCGGTTGCCAAAAAGAGCTTCCCCCGTCGAACGCTTTGGGTCAGTTCCCACCGGCATCAGCTCCATTCACGCCCAATTCGGGTGGGAGTTGCGCCGGCGACACACGCCTGATCGGGGAAGGCACGCTCGGGTTCTGGTACAAGTTCTACAACGGACCCAAAGGTGGCTTCCGTCTCGGCCTGCAGTACTCGTACTTTGAGAAGTACGGCTGGTCCGGAAACGGCAATGTGGCCGGAGCTTCTGGGATTGCGCCGAAAGCAGTCGACAACATGATTTGGACCTCGATTCGGTACTACCTACCGTAATTCGATGTTCGGTCAGCTACTTCGGCGCGGCTTTTGCCGCGCCGATCTTCTTGCGGAACTTGCGATTGGAGGAACGGGATACAGCCCTGCTTGCGCAAGAGGACATCTAACTTCAGAAAGCGGTGAGCACTCGATCTGTCAATACCCGAATCCTGCTTGCCGCGGTACGGTATAATTTGGATTAATTGTCACACACTGAATACATCACTATGCCGCTGGTTGCAGAAAACCACCTGGCCGAACGGCGCTTTCTAAGTTGGCGCGGCGTTCTCATTCTGGTTGCGGCGTTTGCGATCACGCTGTCACTGGCGAGCCGCCTCTTCGAAGACCAAATATTCAACACTCCGACGGCCCACTCCGGGGTGGTTTCCGCCAAAGTCCAGCATCGCGACAACGACGCCGCGAACTGGGGCCCGCCAACGGCGACATTTGCGATTCTCTGGAGTTCTGAATCGGCAGCCAATGTCGAGATTTCAGATCCGCTTTACGAACGTCCGCATTGCGAATCCCTTCATAATCGTCCTCCTCCTGCCAGTTAAATTCTCACCAAAAACTTGGAAGCTCTGAAGGCCCGGACCTCGGAATAACACGATTGGTTCGAACCTCGCATTGGTCGATAGGTGGGCGCGTTCGCTCCTACGAGTGGCGGACTCTATTTATTTACTCCAGTTCAGGAATGACAAATGAAAAATGATCGCAAGCTTTATGTCTTTGGAGCTATAGCGTTGACGATTGTGGGCTTGGCCTGGTACTTGTTTAGCGGACACCGAGTTCGGGCGAATCAGCGTGAAACTCCATTGCCTGAAACCGCACCGGTCGTGCTTGCAACGCGCAAGCCGATTTCCAATCTCCTGACTCTTTCAGGGGAGTTCCGCCCATTCCAGGATGTTGAAGTACATGCCAAGATCGCAGGCTACATTCGCAAGATTTATGTAGATGTCGGCGACCACATCACGGCCGGTCAAACGCTGGCTGTGCTGGAGGTGCCGGAACTCAGCGCACAGGTTCAGGGTGCGGACGCGTCCGTCCGGCGCGCCAAAGATGCGATCCGCCGTGCGCAAAGTGACTTGAACCGCGCCGAGTCGCTGCATGCCGCGACCCATCTCGACTACACGCGTCTTAAACAGGCCTCGGCGGCGCGCCCTGGGTTGATTGCCGAGCAGGAACTTGATGACGCCATGGCCAAGGACAAGGAAGGCGAGGCCCAGATTTCCGCCGACGAAGCGGCACTATCTGAAGCCCAAAACCAGATGGATGTCGCAGTCGCTGAGCAAAAGCAGCTCGGGGCCATGAGCGACTACACAAAGATCGTGGCTCCCTTCAATGGCGTTGTGACCGAACGCCTGGTTGACACCGGCGCCCTGGTACAGGCGGGAACAAGTTCCAACACGCAGGCATTGCCGGTGGTCAGCGTGGCGGAAACCGATCTATTCCGCTTGACTCTCCCGGTACCGGAATCGGCGGTCCCGTCAATACGCCTCGGCACCAGCGTCAAGGTCCACGTGGCTGCCCTGAACCGGGATTTCGTCGGCAAAGTCGCGCGCTTTTCTGACGACCTGAATCAGGAGACCCGAACCATGCACACGGAAGTTGATGTTCCGAACAAGAACAGCAGCATCGTGTCCGGGATGTACGCCGATGTGACTCTCACCTTGTCCAACAAGAACGGGGCGCTAGTTGTCCCGGTGCAGGCCGTTCACCACAGCGGTTCGCAAACTTCGGTGTTGGTGGTGAACGCACGTAATCAGGTCGAGGAACGGGAGGTGCAGTTGGGGCTGGAGGAGCCGGATCGAGTCGAAATATTGTCCGGAATCATGCCCAATGAACGTGTGATCGTAGGATCGCAAAATCAGTTCCGCGCTGGAGACAGGGTTGTGCCGCAAGTCGTTACCGCAAAAAATCAGGATGGTTTCTAAATGTCGGGTTTCTCCATTCGTCATCCCTATTTCATCATTGTCGCTTGCTTGATGATTGCAATCGTCGGGACGGTCGCGCTGGTACGTATGCCGGTTGACTTATTTCCACCGATCAACATTCCGGTTGTGGTGGTTGCGACATTTTATTCCGGTATGCCGCCGGAACAGATCGAAACCGATATCACGGGCCGCTTCGAGCGGTTCTTCACTCTAGGCAGCAACATTGATCATATCGAGTCGCGCTCGTTACCGGGTGTGAGCCTCATTAAGATTTATTTTCAGCCGGGGACCAATGCCGACGCCGACCTGAGCGAGATTTCGAATCTGGCGATGGCGGATTTGCGAAAGCTGCCACCCGGTACACTGCCGCCCGTTGTCCTCAAGTTTGACGCATCCAGCTTGCCGGTTTGCCTGATCACCCTGAAAGGCGAAGGCCTGAACGAGACGCGGCTGCGCGATCTCGGCCAGTACGATGTGCGCAACCAGGTAGCGAACGTACCCGGAGCTTCCGTGCCGCAGCCCTTTGGCGGTAAGTACCGGCAGATCATGGTTTACGTTGATCCGCTAAAGCTGGAAGCGCACCAGCTCAGCGTGATGGACGTGGTGCGGACGGTAAATGACAGCAACCTGATTCTACCTGCCGGCGACGTCAAGATCGGTCCATTCGACTACAACCTTTACACCAACAGCCAGCTCCCCAGCGCAAAGGCAATCAATCAGCTGCCGCTGAAGACCGTCGGAGCGGCCTCCGTCCTGGTGGAGGATGTCGGCAAAGCCATGGACGCGCATGAGATTCAAACCAATATTGTGCGTGTGGACGGACAGCCGTCGGTATATCTACCAATTCTGAAACAGGGTGGCGATACCAACACGATCTCGGTGGTGAATGGCATTAAGGACGCCATCGCAGGCTTAACTGACGTTCCCAAACAATTGGTTGCCAAGGTGGTTTTTGATCAGTCGATTTTCGTCAAGAAAGCCATCGAGAACCTTCTGCACGAGGGGGCTATTGGCCTGATTCTGACCGGTCTCATGATTCTGCTTTTCCTCGGCAGTATGCGAGCTACTCTCGCGGTTTTCCTCTCGATCCCGCTGTCGGCTTTGGCGGCGTTTCTCGCCATCAGCTCTCTTGGCGGGTCGGTAAATACGATGGTCCTCGGGGGCCTCGCGCTGGCGTTCTCCCGTTTGATTGATAACTCCGTGGTGGTGCTGGAAAATATTTTCCGCCACCTGGAAATGGGAGAGGATCCCGCTGTGGCCGCGGAAAAGGGCGGGAACGAGGTTGCGCTTGCGGTGCTCGCGGCCACAATTACAACCGCCATCGTCTTTTTCCCGGTGATCTTTCTTTATGGAGTCAGCCGGTTTCTGTTTGTAGCATTGGCCACTGCGGTCGTGCTCTCGTTGTTCGCTTCGTATTTCGTTGCCATGACGGTTGTTCCACTGTTTTGCGCCAAGCTGATGAAGAAACACCAAGCCGACGAGGAAGTGGGGGAAGGCGCCATTGGAGCGCGCTTTGGCAATATCGCGAAGAAGTTTAATGTGCTGTTCGACAAAATGGTGGGAAAGTACGATCGCTCACTTACGCTTGCGCTGGTCCGGCCCGTTCTCACAACTGTTGGGTTGGTGGGCATTGCGCTTCTCAGTTTTTCTTTGTACCCCTTGCTGGGACTCGCGTACTTCCCGCGAACCGATGCCGGTCAATTCATGATCAACTTGAAGGCCCCGTCCGGAACGCGCCTCGAAATCACCGAACAGGATATCAAGCAGGTGGAAGACGAAATTCGCAGAGTCGTTCCTTCCAATGAATTGGGTATGATCGTCTCCAATATCGGCGTGACCCCAGGTTTCTCGGCTATCTACACGCCAAACTCCGCGCCCCACACTGCTTTTGTCCAGGTTAGTTTGAAGGAAGGACACAAGGTCGGAAGTTACGAGTACATGAGCCGGGTGCGGACGGCGCTCCGTACCGACCTGCCCGAACTCAGCGCATATTTTCAATCCGGCGGCCTGGTGGATTCGGTCCTGAATCTCGGACTGCCGGCTCCCATTGACGTGCAAGTCAGCGGCATGGATCTGGACAAAACGTTTGAAACCGCGCACCACTTAGCCAATCGAATTCGCCGCCTTAGGGAGGTCGGTGACATCCTGGTGCCACAGGACCTTGATTACCCTTCATTGCGTTTGAACATTGACCGTGAACGCGCCAGCCTGGTCGGGCTGAGCCAGAAGGAAGTTGTGGACAACGTGATCACGGCGCTCACCTCCAACGGAATGATCGCGCCCAGTTACTGGGTTGATCCGAAGAGCGGTAACGATTATTTGCTCACCGTGCAGTATCCGGAAAACGCGGTGGCCACGCTCAATGACCTGAAACAAATTCCGATTCGCGCCGCCAATGGCAAGCAGACAACTGACCTGGACGCGGTGGCCAATGTGGAATCGATTGAAACCCCGACTGAAGTTGACCACTACCAGCTACGCCGTGTCATTGACGTCTATGTAGCTCCGAAGAATGAAGACCTGGGGAAGTTGCGGAGCAAAATTCAGGACTTGGTGTCGGACGCTAAGCTCCCAGAAGGCGTTCGCGTTAATCTTCGCGGGTCGGTTCAGAGCATGCAATCGTCGTTCACCAGCTTCGGGATCGGGCTGCTGCTCTCTATCGCACTGGTGTATCTGGTTCTCGTCGCGCAATTCGAATCCTTTCTCGATCCGTTCATCATTCTCTTTGCCATCCCGCCAGGCCTGATGGGCGTACTGCTGATTCTCTTGCTGAGCGGGACGACACTAAACATCATGTCGCTCATGGGTCTGATCATGATGGTCGGCATTGTCGTCTCCAACAGCATCTTGATCGTTGATTTCTCGCGCAGCTTGTGGCACAGCGGAACTCCGCTGCGTGAGGCTGTGGCCAGCGCCAGCCGCATCAGGTTGCGCCCTGTGCTGATGACCTCGCTCGCCACCGTCATTGGATTGATTCCGATGGCTCTCAAGCTCGGAACCGGAGCAGAGGCATATGCGCCGCTGGCGCGCTCGATCATTGGCGGTCTTTTGGTCTCGGTAGTGGTGACCGTATACCTTGTGCCCGCTGCATACCTGTGGTTCCACCAGAAGGATCAAATGCCGGCCACGGAGGCACCAGCGCGATGAAGACCCTCGTTTCCGTTGTACTGATGGCTTCACTGGCGGCCGTCGCACAAACGATGCCCAGCAAGCTGCAACATCCGATGGATGTTCCCCCAGCATCCATGATTGCAGCGCCGCATACTTCAGAATTGCCTTTCCCAATAAGCGGGACGGAGTTGCCTCAGGCTCCCTCGTCACAGGCGCCAGGTGTCGGGGGCGCGGCTAATTCGCCCCAGAATTCGACTCCTCCGTCCAGCGCCGGCGCAATGAAAACCCTCTCCATCAAAGATGCGGAACTACTCGCTCTAAAAAACAATCCGCAAATCTCAGTCGCACGATTGACCGCTCTGGCGTCGCAACAGGTCACGACAGAAACGCGCTCAACCCTTTGGCCGACCGCGGTCGCAGACTTCACGGGAGTAGATTCGAACGACCGTCGAATCGCCGCCGGCTCCCTGAACAATCCAGTCATTTATGAACGCGCAGCTGCCGGAGCCACTGTCACGCAGCTCATTACAGACTTTGGACGCTCAACCAACTTGGTTTCCAGCGCGAAACTCAATGAAAAAGCCGAGAACGAGAATGCTATCGCGACGCAGGAGCAGATTCGCCTGGCCGTGGATCAGTCTTTCTATAGTGCCTTGCAGGCACATTCGATCACCCGAGTTGCCGAGGAAACTGTCAAGTCGCGTCAAACTGTCGCCGACCAGATTCAGGCGTTGTTTCAGAGCAAGCTGAAATCTGAACTCGACCTCAGTTTTGCCAATGTCAACCTAGCGCAAGCCAAACTTCTTCTGCTGGATGCTCAAAATAACGAGAATGCCGCATACGCCTCACTCGCGGCAGTGCTTGGGTTTGCTAACCTGCAGAATTTTCGACTGGTAGAAGATACGAGCCCGCTCAGTGCTCCGCCTGCTGACATCGACTCTCTCATTTCCGACGCTTTCTCCAAGCGTCCCGAACTGCTCGCGCTGAACTATGAGTATGAGTCGGCGCGCAAATTCCAAACCGCAGAACGCGACCTTGCCTTTCCAACAGTTCGCGCGGTTGGAGCGATTGGCGATGTCCCAGCGGGAAATGCTGCACTTGCCCCGAACGGCTCTGCTCTATCCAATTGGTATGGAGCCGTTGGCGCAAATATTGAAGTCCCGATTTTCAACGGGTTTCTTTTGTCGGCAAGGGCTCAGGAAGCGAAGCTGAAGACCCAGGCGGCTAGCGAACGCTTACGAGACTTGCGAGACCGCATCTCCCGTGACGTGCGCACGAGCTGGCTGAACGCAAACACCGCGCACAATCGGCTCGCGGTCTCCCAACAGCTTCTTGACCAGTCAAACCTTGCTCTCGACCTCGCACAAACTCGATACAAGCTCGGGCTTGGTTCGATCGTTGAGTTAAGCCAATCACAACTGCAACAGACCCAGGCAGAAATCGGCAACACACAAGCTGGTTACGATTACCGGCTTGCGTTAGCAGTGCTCCGTTTCCAAACCGCAGGATTTTGAAATGCACGAAATTCGCCGTGAATTGCTGCAACCAGGCGGTCACACCGCGCTCGATAAGGAGAATGAGTCATGAGAACAGATTGCGTGGATCTGGTTCTGACCATTTCTGGTATGGCGGCCGGCGGCACGGCGCCGAAGCGAGTTTTAGATGCTGCGGTTCCGGATGAGTACACAGCGACCAGCGTATTTATCGAAGAGCCTGTTTACGTGATGGATTTTCGCTTTGATTCCGAAAGAATCCGAGCGGTGACTCCGAGAACGGCTTCACGAATCTAGCGCTCAATGCAGTGTTCTTTACTGCTATTGCCGAACAACCGAATGTGACTCGCGAGCCCTCACAGCGCTTTTTATTGAGCAATCATTTTTCCCACCCGCAATGCAGAATAGCTGAAATCCATTATTGACCCAGCCTGCTACTTCGCTGAAACTCCACAAAACAACTTGGGAAATCGTGGCAGTTCGTCTCGTAGCGCTGCTATGGCATATGGCAGAGTGCAGTCTTTTGTTTCCTGAGCGCGAGGAAAGTCGCCAGTTTAACGACGTAGAGTCCCAGGTTTAGTCAGCAAAGTTCACCGCAGCAGGAGAGCATATGAAATCGGTACTGGTGGGTCACATCGTGCTGGGAACTTGGCTGCTGTCGAGCGCTGTCGCGCTTGGCCAGCAATTACAAGGCGCAGCCACGCAAACGGGCTCGCAGCAAGTTGCGCATTTGGACGCAACGCCTGCGCCGCCACAGGAGTCCAAGGCGCCCGCCCAAAAACCGACCAAGCACAAAATCGGCCCGTTCGATATCTCGATCAACTGGCGCACCCGGACCGAGGGTTGGAGCTGGTTTGAAGGCAATACCGGCAACAGTGACTACCCGTTATTTGATTCGTTGCTTCGCGTCGGCGTCGGTCAAAACCGGGAGCGCGTGGACTGGTTTATCGAGGGGGAGACGGCCTCGATTCTCGGACTGCCGAACGATGCGGTGGCTCCCGCGCCGCTCGGACAGCTTGGACTGGGAGGTACCTACTACGCTGCGAATGGGAATCAAGTCAACAATACAGGCGGATTCCTGAAGCAAGCCTACGTCACTTTCAAGCATGTGGGACCTGCGAGTGTAAAGCTGGGACGCTTTGAATTTTTTGACGGTATGGAAGTGAAGCCGCAAGATCAGCTGCTGGCGAGCGTCGTACAGACGCGGATCGCGAACCGCCTCATCTCGAATTTCGCTTTTGCCGCGGTCCAGCGAACCTTTGACGGAGGGCAGTTCTCTTTGAACTCCGGTTCGAATGACTTCACCTTCTTTGGCGCCCGCCCGGTGCAAGGCGTTTTCCAGGTAGACGGGATGGACGAACTCGACACTGAGGTTTACTACGGGTCCTTCAACCATGCAGTGCATACCCAGCATGGCGCGGGCGCGCTGCGCGTGTTCGCCGTAGGCTATGTCGACGATCGCAACACCGTTTTGAAAACCGACAACCGGCCTGCCGCGGTTCGTGCTGCGGACGTAGGCAAGGTCGAGATTGCTACGTACGGAGCGAATTACGCGCACGTCGTCAGAACCGAGAGCGCTGGAAATTTCGACTTTCTGGTTTGGGGCGCGCTCCAAAGTGGTTCGTGGGGCGCTCTTACCCAGCGCGCCGGCGCATTCGTCGGAGAAGCCGGGTGGCAGCCTGCGGTCAAGGCCCTTCACCCGTGGATCAGCCTCGGCTATTCCTACGGCAGTGGCGACGGCAATCCCAAAGATGGGACTAATGGCACGTTCTTCCAGGTTCTGACCACGCCACGTGCGTATGCCCGGTTCCCCTTTTACAACATGATGAACAATGCGGACGCCTATGTCACCTTGAACCTGAAGCCTTGGTCCAAGTTGGCCGTTCGCAGCGAAGCGCATGCCATGCGCCTAGCGGATTCTCACGATCTCTGGTATCTGGGCGGTGGCGCATTCCAGCCAAAGACGTTCGGCTTTACCGGGCGTCCCAGTGGAGGGCATCAAGGCCTCGCAAACGTGTGGGACCTCAGCGCTGATTACCAAATTAACCGGATGTTCAGCATCTCGCCGTATTACGGGCATGCATGGGGCAAGAGCGTGATTCAAAGTATCTACCCGCGCAACGCCAACGGCCAGCTGGCGTTCTTGGAAACAAATTTCCATTTCTGAGGCGACTTGCACACCGTGAAGTCGATAACTGCCAGAAACATTGGCGACTTGGCCCCGGTTTCTCTAAGCCGGTATCTGTAATCAAGAAAGGTTACAACTCGAATGGCGACAAAGACGACTCAAGCCGGATTGATGGCTAACCAGACCAGGATTCTTGCGAACCAAAAACAGATACTGACCAACCAACGCAAGCTGGAAACTCTGGCCAAGAACCAGATCGCAATACTCAGGAACCAGAAGAAGCTGGACGAGATTTTAGCCAATCAAAGATCAATCTTGAAGAACCAAAAAAACATTCTGAGCAAGTGAGACGAATGTTCCCACGACCCTTGGGCAGGAGATAGAGCCCCCAGGACTGTGGGCGGTAGTACAAATCGATTATTGACCCATAATGGCTGAAATGTGACCGTAATCACATTTACCGGCCCAGGTTGTGGGTGAGGAGGCGGTCTATGGCGGTTTCGAGTTCTACAGTTCCGGGCATTCATGTTGCGGAACAAGCCCATGCAAGCTTCTTTGAAAAGTTGAACGCGCGATGGCATGAGCGTGCCCTACAGCTTTTCATGGTTATCGTGCTTGCCCACTGGGCAGAACATCTGGTGCAGGCGTACCAAGTCTATGTCTTGCACTGGCCCCGCCCTAAGGCGTTGGGCCTGCTCGGTCTTTACTATCCTTGGCTTGTTCAGTCCGAAGCTCTTCACTACGGTTACGCTTTGGTCATGCTTATCGGAATTTGGGTATTACGCAAGGGCTTTACGGGAACCTCGCACACCTGGTGGATGGTGGCGTTTTGGATCCAGTTCTGGCATCACATCGAGCACCTTCTGCTGATCTATCAAGCGACATTCCACCACAATTTCTGGCATAAGCCAGTGCCCTACAGCGTATTGCAGTTGGTGATCCCGCGCGTGGAGCTACATCTCTTCTACAACACGATTGTATTCATACCGATGGTGACCGCGATGTACTACCATATGTTCCCAGCCGAGGGCGAAGGCAATCCCGCCTGTACCTGCGAGTGGGGAAGGGATGAGGATATGACAGCTGCCTGTGCAGCCTAGCGCGTTATTGAACACTAAACATCGTTTCGAACCAAAGGGGGGATATGAAGTCTGACTTTCGGCGAGGAGGGCCCAGGCGCCCACTCACGAGAGGGCTTCGTATCCTCCCTGTATTTATCGGGGTATTGTTCATCACGGCTTGTTCGAGATCTGTGTCATATCGCCCTCTGACGGTGACGGACAAGGAGATTTCTCCCCAGCCTGCGCGTGTCGGCAGCGTCGCGGTAAGCTTCCGTTTGAACGATGCCGGGAAGCCTGTCTCCGGCGCTCATGTCACGTTGGAGGGAGACATGACCCACGCCGGCATGGCTCCAGTTTTCGGGGATGCACAAGAAGGTTCTCCCGGGCGCTACCAGGGGCAATTGGTCCTGAACATGGGCGGCGATTGGGTTGTTCTTATCCACATCACGCTCCCGGACGGGCACAACATGGAAGAACAAATGGACCTCAACGGAGTCCAAGGCAGATAAGTGTCCCAGACCTGCGCCATTCCGGAACCCGAGGTCGCGGAATCTCCGCCCTTTGACCTGTTGCACACGCCCGTGATCGGCCGCTTCCTGCGCTGGCGGCACTCCCGCACGGCCTTGCAGATTCCCTTCCTGCTTATTGGCGTGTTGATGATTTTGCACGGTCTGCTGGGCCCTTCGCTCGCCCCCAAGAATCTGGCGACCGTGTTGACCTGGCTGCATTTCCGCGGTGTCTTGGCCCTGGTCATACTCGCCGCCGGAAACTTCTTTTGCCTCGCGTGTCCCTTCATGTTGGTGCGCAATGCCGCGCGCAAGCTTTTTCGCCCGCGCTGGAATTGGCCGCGCATGCTTAGAAATAAATGGCTCTCGGCCGGCCTCTTCGTTCTCATTCTCTTTCTCTACGAACTGTACGACCTGTGGGCGTCGCCATGGGGAACGGCATGGCTGATCATCGCCTACTTCGCTGCGGTCTTGATCGTCGATGGACTGTTCAAACACGCCTCGTTCTGCAAGTTCGTTTGTCCGCTGGGCCAGTTCAACTTTGCCGCCTCGACAATTTCTCCCTTGGAAGTGGCGGTCCGAGATCAGCACGTTTGCACCAGTTGCCAGACGAAGGACTGCATCCGCGGACAGCGACAGCCTGGCTCCGATTTTGTCATCCTACAGCGTGGCTGCGAACTGGCCCTGTTTCAGCCGCGTAAGGTCGGCAACATGGACTGCACTTTCTGCCTGGATTGCGTGCACGCCTGCCCGCACGACAATGTTGGCATCCTGAGCCGGATGCCGGCTAGCGAACTGATGGTTGATTCTATGCGATCGGGTATTGGGTTCTTCTCCCGTCGCAAAGACATGGCCGCGCTCATGCTGGTCTTCACCTTCGGTGCGCTGTTGAATGCGTTTGGCATGGTGAGCCCGATTTATGTTGTCGAGCGGTGGCTGGCTAAGCTGCTGCACGTGACTCATGAAGCTCCGGTGTTGGCGGCGATTTTTGCTTTCTTTCTGCTGGTCGAGCCCATCGTCCTGCTCGGCGGTGCGGCATGGATCACCCAAAGACTGAGGGCTACTTCTAGAGGACTGATTCCAGTGATGGTGCGGTACAGCTATGCCTTGGTTCCGCTTGGTTTCGGGATGTGGCTCGCTCACTACGGCTTTCACTTTCTGAGCGGGCTCTTCACCATCGTTCCAGTGACCCAGAGCGCGGCGGCGAGTGTGGGGCTGTCACTCGGGCATCCACACTGGCTCTGGGTCGGAGTCCCGACTCGCTTCGTCCAGCCGGTTCAACTGGGATTCCTGTTCCTGGGATTCTTCGGCTCATTGCTGGTAACGCGGCGATTAGCGGATGAGGATTGCCCCGAGCATCCCATGCGAGCATTTGTCCCGTGGGCTGCCGTGTGCCTCATCATCTGGCTCGCGGCGGTCTGGTTGATCTTTCAGCCAATGGAGATGCGAGCAACGATGCTGATGAGCAGCTAATGGGGGCACATATCTCACCAAAGAAAATGGCGATCAATGCCTTAATGGCGGGCATTGCTGTGGCTGCGCTATCGGCTCCAGCGAGCGCACACATTGGGCCGCCATTCCCCATTATCGAGAACCAGCGAGTCGGGCCGGTCATCATCGCCCTGTGGACCCACCCGGATATCGGCCAGGGCTTGTTCTACGTCATTGTCGATCCCATTCCCGGTGGCACGATACCCAAGGATTTGAAAGTTAAAATTGGCGTGCAACCGGAGAGCGGTCGGCTTCGCGAAGCCTTTTACACAGCCGATCGCGATGACACACGCAACCAGGTCCAGTACAGGACTTATGCTGACTTCGATCGCGACGAGTTTTGGCGCGTGCACCTGGTGCTGGAGAGTTCAGAAGGCAATGGCGAAGCGTTTTCCAGGGTCGAGGCCACGCCGACGCTGATGGGCCGCTTCGGCCTGGTGTTCTTTTCGTTGCCGTTCGTCGCGATTGGCTACCTGTGGTATCGGGGAATTTCAAAGAAACGCGAGCGTACCAGGAAACGGCGTGCGGCGATGCAGGCGGAACAAACCCAATCATGAACTCGTTACGATCAGCGCAAACCAGGGTTGTCTATAATGATGCGCAACCGAGCGTCATCTCCTTCGTGAACTCAATGTGGAATCTGAACTCTAAGCGGCCCCAAGCCTCTTGGTTGATTATTGCCCTGCTTGCACTCAACGCATGCTCGGGATCGAAGCTGCCGAAAAAAGGAACGCAAGCCTATACCCAGGTTGTTACGACCTTCTATGTGGGCCTGGCCGCGCTGCAGGTTGGTGATGACGTGCGCGCACAGGACAAACTGGCCGACTTGGTGAAACTCGTTCCGGCTGAGCCGGCGGCCTGGGCGAACTGGGGCGTATTGGCACTTCGGCAGAGAAACTACGATGCGGCCGCGGAGCGACTACAAAATGCCCACGACCTCTCGCCTGAAAACGATCACATCGAATACTTGCAGGGCCTGCTGGAAAGCGATCGCGGAAGTTCAAGTGCGGCTATCGAGCATCTTCGTAAAGCCCTCGAACTGAATCCCCAAAATCTCCGCGCAGCGTACCAGCTCGCAGAAGAAGTAGAACGACAGGGTGGCGACAACAGCGAAGTCGAGGTCCAGAACACAATCGGGAAGATTCTCGCGACGCATCCGGATAATCTGGCAGCTCTGGTGGAACTGAGCCGCATCGCAGCCAAGCGAGGCGATGAAAGCGCGCTGAAGTCAGCCGTAGACCGCATCAACGCGCTGTCTTCGGATTGGCCGCCGGAAGCGAAGCAGCAGCTTGCGCAGCTTCAGAGCACTATTTCGACCGCAGGCCCGCGTGCCGCCGGTACCCGCACCGTATTTCTCAAGAACGTGCTGATGCGCGTGCCCGAATACCGCCTTAGTTTGGCCGCGTTGAAGGCGCCTCCCGGGGACGAGGCGCAGCCGTTTACTCACCTTCTTAAGGTGGAATCCCCATCATTTGAACCGGCTGCGCCCGATACATCAATTTCATTCAGTGCCGAACCGCTTCCGAACGGTGAAGCCGGCCACTGGAGCTGGGTTGGGGCGGTTTCGCTGGGGGTCGATGGGCCCGCCACAGCAATCGAAGCCGACGCGCACAAGATTCACCTGACCACAGGACCGACTCTCGCGTTCCCCGGTGGGGCCAATACCCCACCATCACCCGAAGGTATTCTCGCCATTGATTTCAATTACGACTTCAAAACCGACCTTGTGCTGGCCGGAGCGGGCGGAGTTCGCTTCTTCCGGCAAGACACGCCTTCGGCGTTCGCCGATGTGACCGCCGCGACCAAGCTGCCGCGCGCGGTACTCTCATCGAAATACTCAGGAGCATGGGCCGCCGATATCGAGGCCGATGGCGACCTCGACGTTGTAATGGGCACGGCAGGTGGAGTGCCGGTGGTTCTGCGCAACAACGGAGACGGAACGTTTACCGTGATTCATCCCTTTGCCGGAGTCTCCGGGCTGACGGCTTTTGTCTGGGCTGATCTCTACGGCGACGGCAATCCCGATGCGTCGATGATTGACGGAGCCGGGCATCTGCACGTGTTCACGAATCTGCGCACCGGGCAGTTCAAAGAGCGTTCGCTGCCTGCAGGACTGCCTGCGGTCAAAGCCATCGCTACAGCCGACGTGAACAATGACGGCATCCTGGACCTGCTTATAGTTCAGGGGGACGGCACCGTCGTCGCCCTCTCAGATAAGGATGAAGGCAAGAGCTTCGAGATGACCACAATCGCGAGGGTGCCAGACGCATTAGACTTTCTGGAAGACAATGTTCGCCTGCGCATCGCCGATCTCGACAACAACGGTGCACTCGATTTGATATTGGCGCGAGTTTCGGGTTCCAGCACACAGAATGGCGCGCTGATATGGCTTGGCGACGGTAAAGGAAAATTCAATGCTATTCAGAGCCACCTTCCGGCGCACGTCTTCGATGCCGCTGACCTGAACGGAGACGGCCGCCTGGATCTTCTCGGGCTGGACAATGCGGGATCACCAGTCCTCGCCGTGAATCATGGAGTCAAGAATTATCACTGGGAGATCATCCGTCCGCACGCCAAGCAGGCAGCGGGCGATCAGCGGATCAATCCGTTCGGAGTCGGGGGAGAGATCGAAGTCCGTTCTGGATTGCTTGTTCAAAAGCAGCCTATCACCGGGCCGCTTCTTCACTTCGGGCTTGGTGACCAGGCTCATCTCGATGTAGCGCGAATAGTGTGGCCGAACGGCTCAGTCCGTGCCGAGTTCGATTTGAAAGCCGATCAGGAAATTGTGACCGAGCAGCGACTGAAGGGTTCCTGCCCGTTCCTGTTCGCCTACAACGGCAAGCAAATCGAATTTGTGAAGGACGCAGTACCGTGGAGTTCCGCGATCGGGCTCAGGATCAACACCATTGGCACGGCGCGGGTGGAAGCTACGGAAGAATGGTACAAAATCAGTCCGAACGAACTGGTTGCCCATGATGGTTACTACGATCTTCGGTTTACTGCGGAATTGTGGGAGACCTATTACTACGACTATTTGAATCTGATGACCGTGGATCATCCTGCGGGCACTGAGGCGTACGTCGATGAGCGCTTCGTCATTCCACCGGCCAAGCTTGCCATCACCACGGTCGAGACCCCTCACGCTATCGCTCATGCCGTGGATGACAAGGGAGGGGACGTCACCGGTATTCTGCGCGACCTCGACGGCAAGTACCTCGACACCGGTCGCGGCCAATATCAGGGTATAACGCGCGATCATTATGTGGAAATCGATCTCGGCGCCGATGTTCCGGCGAACGGCCCGCTCTATCTCATCGCGCGCGGCTGGATGCATCCGACCGATTCTTCGATCAATGTCGCTATCGCGCAGGGCCATCACGAGCAGGCAAAGGCATTGAGTCTCGAAGTCCCTGATGGAAGGGGCGGCTGGGTGGTCGCGCGCCCGAATCTCGGCTTTCCTGCCGGACGAAAGAAAATATGCCTCTTTGATCTGACCAATATTTTTCGTCCGGGAACGCCGCGCCGCGTCCGCCTGCGGACCAACCTTGAAATCTATTGGGACCAGATCCAATGGGCCAAAGGGCTCACCGCACCGTCGAAGATCAACCATCTCATGCCGGAGATGGCGGATTTGCACTATCGCGGGTATTCTGTCATCAAGCAGGCCAATCCATCCTCGCCAGAGTTGCCCGACTATAACCACTTGGAAGGAACCAAACAACGCTATCGCGATCTGACGGGTTATTACACACGTTACGGCGATGTGCGCGAGTTGCTCGATAAGGTGGATGACCGCTACGTGATCATGAATTCCGGGGACGAGATGACGTTGCGGTTTCCCGAGCAGCCTCCGCCACCGGCGGGTTGGGTTCGCGATTACGTAATCGCCGGTGACGGCTGGATCAAAGACGGCGACTACAATTCGACGTTCTCTAAAACGGTGCTGCCGTTGCCATATCACGGAAAGAACCTGTACGTCACGGTACCGGGCCGGCTGCAGGATGAGTGGGTTTACCGGCATCATCCGGAAGACTGGCAGAGATATCAGACGCGTTATGTTTCCGACGATGTGTTCGATCGCGCATTGAGAAATACGCAATGAAGTTCGGCTTTAAAAAATTGGTTCTGATCCTGTTTTTTGTTGGCCTGCTGGCTACGCCCGCCGCGATGCGGTGGTGGTCCGCGCGGCATACCCAGAGCTTCGCAATGGACGCAAAGACGGCGCTGGCGCGGCATGGCTTTTATCTCCAGGAGGTCTCGCGCAAGGCTGGCATCGCCTTTGTGCACAAAGGCCCTACTCTCGATCACAAACTCGATTCCATCATGCCGGAAGTCGCGTCCATGGGCGCGGCGGTTTCGATTGTCGATTTTGATCGCGATGGCTGGCCCGACATTTACGTCACTAACAGCGCCGAAGGCAGCAAGAACGGGCTCTATCACAACAACCACGACGGCACGTTCACCGATGTTGCGGAACAGATGGGCGTCGCTGATGTCAATCAGCCGGGAACCGGCGTTTCCATGGGTGCTGTGTGGGGCGACTATGACAACGATGGCTACGAAGATCTGTTCTTGTACAAGTGGGGCAAGCCGGAACTCTTTCACAACGACCACGGTCACGGCTTTACTCGCGTGACTGACCAGGCCGGGCTGCCGGCATGGGTCAATGCCAACACCGCCATCTGGTTCGACTACGACGGCGACGGCAAACTCGACCTCTTTATTGGCGGTTACTATTCCGAAAAAATCGACCTCTGGCATCTGAAGAACACTCAGATCATGCCGGAGAGCTTCGAGTACGCTAAAAACGGCGGACGAAAATATTTGCTTCGCAATCTAGGAAATGGCAAGTTTGAGGATGTCACAGAGAAAGTCGGAATCGACAGCCGCCGTTGGGCTCTGGCTGCTGCCGCGGTGGATATGCGAGGCATTGGACGCCCGGATCTTTTCATTGCGAACGATTATGGGGTGTCCGAACTCTACTTCAACGATGGCACCCGCTTTCGTGAAGTGGGCGAGCAGACAGGCGTCGGTTTCGCACCGAAGAGCGGCATGAACGCGGCCGTCGGCGACATCTTCAACCGTGGTGAATATGCTGTTTACGTTAGCAATATTTCTGAAGATGGAGTCCTGATTCAGGGAAACAATCTTTGGGTTCCGAAGGAAGGGACTTCAGGAAGCGGCCTCAAATACGAAAATCTCGCGCGCGATCTGGGTGTCGAGCTCGGCGGCTGGAGCTTTGGCGCACAATTCGGCGACTTAAACAACGACGGCAATCTCGACCTTTTTCTCACCAACGGTTACGTTTCGCTGGATCATAATCGGGATTACTGGTATGACTTCTCAAAAATTGCCGGCGGGCATACCTCGATCATCTCCGATGCCCGCAATTGGCCTGCAATGGACGGCCGCAGCCTTTCCGGCTATCAACACAAAGATGTGTGGCTGAATGACGGCGCAGGCCATTTCGTGAATGTCGCCCAGGCAGTTGGCGTGAGCGATACGCACGACGGACGCTCTGTTGCCATGGCGGATCTGTGGAATCGCGGCGTACTTGACGTAGTGGTCGCGAACCAGCGCGGGCCGCTGCTGATCTACAACAACACCGTGACGCCCGAGAACAAGTGGATCGAGTTCCAGCTCGAAGGAAGCAGCAGTAACCGCAGCGCAATCGGGGCGGAAGTAACGCTGTACTGGAATGGAGAGAAGCAGATTCAGAACGTTTCCGGCGGCAGCGGCTTCTGCGCCCAGAATGATCGCCGCCTGCATTTTGGCTTGGGCAAGGACCCGAAAATCGAAAGAGCCGTAATCCGTTGGCCCTCAGGCAAAACCCAGACCCTCGACAGTCTTTCCCCCGATCAGCTGTACAAGGTACAAGAGGTGCTATGAGCAAAATGAGCACACCCGCCGCGCCGGCGCCTCCGCACTCGCTATCGAAGAGGGCGCTGATCGACAGCCGTTATGTCGCGCCGATTTTCATTACTTGCATTCTGCTCGTCGGGCAACTGACGTTCGGCATCCTCGAAAGCTATCCGCGGACCCTTATCGCGATCGCTACGAGTATTGCGGCAGAACTGGTGCTCGGCCGAATTTTTCTGAACAAATGGCCGCATCCAGCCAGCGCTTACATTTCCGGAATCAGCGTAGGCATTCTGCTGCGATCCCCGGCGTACTGGCCCTACGCGCTGTGCAGCCTGATCTCAATCACTTCGAAGTACGTATTGCGAATCAAAGACCGTCATATTTGGAACCCATCGAATTTCGGCGTGTCCGCCATGCTGTTTCTCGCGCCCGCAACCGTGGCGAGTCTGAGTATTCAGTGGGGTAATTATCTTTTGCCCATGGTGATGATTTGGGTTTTGGGATTCGTGATTGTATGGCGGGTGCGCCGCCTGCATATCACCGCGACATACGTGGTTTCTTTTTTCGCGTTCGCGTTTCTGCGGAGCTGGGTCCTGCATGAGCCCTGGCAATCGGAAGTCGCGCCCATCACCGGCCCCATGTACCAGCTCTTCATCTTCTTTATGATCACCGATCCCAAGACCACGGTGCGATCGAAGCGCGGGCAATGCCTGGTCGCATTTTTGATCGCGGTGGTGGAGACGATGCTGCGCTTCTTCCAGAGTGTATACGCGCCGTTTTACGCGCTGTTCATCGTCGGGCCAATCGCGAATTCGATCGAGATATGGATGGACTCGCGGAAAAAGGTTACACCGGCAGTGGTGGCAAGAGGCGCCTAGCTCCGCGATTCCTCAGAACTCATGTTTAAACGTTCCCGAACCGTCTGGCTGACTTTCCTGATCGTCATCGGGCCCGCGCTGCTTGCGGGCTGCAATCGCACGCCTGCAAGCCAGTCATCGGCGCCAGCCCCGAAAGAACCGGTGGAGTCAACTGCTTCGACGGTGACTCCGTCTGCTCCAGCACAACCGGCTGGTAACAGCAGCACAATGGAGAAGGCAGAGTCCTTGCCGGCCAGGTCCTCCGGGCCGATCCAGTTTACTGACGTCAGCGCGCAAGCCGGCATCCACTTCAAGTACAACAGCGGCGCGTACGGAAAAAAGTATTTGCCGGAGACAATGGGCCCGGGAGTCTGCGTCCTGGATTATGACAATGATGGCTGGCAGGACATATTGTTTGTTAATTCGATGGACTGGCCTGAACATAAATCCGGCAAGTCGTTTCCCGCGCTCTATCACAACAACCACGACGGCACCTTCACTGACGTGACGCGCCCAGCGGGCCTTGCAGTCGAAATGTACGGGCTTGGCTGCACGGTCGGCGATTACGACAACGATGGCTTCGATGACATCTACATCACTGCCGTCGGCAGCAGCCGTCTCTTCCATAATCTCGGCAATGGGAAGTTTGCGGATATGACTGCGAAGGCGGGTGTTGCCAGTCCGGGTTTCGCCACCAGCGCCGTCTGGTTCGACTATGACAACGACGGCAAACTCGATCTCTTCGTCGCGCACTACGTGAAGTGGTCACCCGACACGGACCAATACTGCTCCCTGGCCGGCAAAGGCAAATCCTATTGCACGCCGGAGGCGTACAAGGGCGAGAGCTGCGAACTGTTCCACAACAAAGGTAACGGCACGTTTGAAAACGTTACGAAGAAGGCAGGTCTCCTGGATGCAACCGGTAAGTCGCTTGGCATTGCGTTGGTCGATTATGACGAGGACGGCTATTTGGACCTTTTCGTAAGCAATGACACCCAGCCCAACAAACTTTATCGTAACAATCGTGATGGCACCTTTACAGATGTGGCTGTTCCCACAGGTGTAGCGTTTAGCGAAGCCGGGACGGCACGCGCGGGAATGGGTGTAGATGCCGGAGACTACGACAACTCAGGGCACCAGGGTTTGGTGATCGGAGATTTTGCCAACGAAGGAATGGCTCTATATCACAGTGATGGCTCCGGCCTTTACACCGACGAAGCTCCGCGCTCTGGCTTGGCGCGAATGACAATGCAGTCACTAACCTTCGGAACGCTGTTCTTCGACTATGACCTTGATGGGAGGCTCGATGTCCTTGCGGTCAACGGTCACGTCGCTGACGACATCAGCCAGTTGCAGCCGGCGATCAAGTACGCCGAACCGGCGCAGCTCTTCCGCAATGAAGGCAACAATAAGTTCGAAGATGTGACAGAGAAATCAGGGCGCGCGCTGAAACAACCAATCGTTGGACGTGGGGCTGCGTATCTGGACTACGACAACGACGGTGACCTTGACGTGCTGCTCATGGATAACCGCGGAATAGCGCGCTTGTTGCGCAACGACAATGGCAACCAGAATGACTTATTACGCCTGAAGCTGATTGGCACAAAATCGAACCGCGACGCAATCGGCGCCAAAGTCACGGTCATGACCTCCAGCGGCGAGCATCACTTCGGTATGGTCAAGACCGGGTCGAGCTACTTGTCGCAAAGCGAATTGCCTCTGACCTTTGGGCTCGGCAAACCCACCGCACACAAGAAAACCGTGAGCTTGAACATTGTATGGCCGAGCGGACGAAAAGAGGTGTTCTCAGGTGTCCAGGCCGATCAGTTTGTGACGATCCAAGAGAACAAAGGCATTATTTCCAGTAAACCGATCGCATTTGCCAAAGTCGGACCATAGATACGGGCGAGACTGGATTCCCGTGCCCCAACCCATTCAGCCATCCATTTTCAGAATCAAATTGTGCAGTATAGGTGGCCGGGGCGCCGGTCGCCGAGAGTGGCCAAAGTAATGTAATCGCCGTGTTCCACGTCGTAGATTTTGTAGCCGCGCTCTTCCAGATAAGCGGTGACTGCATGCGCGTTTTCGACTTTCTCTTTGGTGGTCGCGCCATGCATCTCGATGTATAGCTCAGGCCGCCGATCCAGTAAAAGCCGGTGCATTCCCTGCAACGCTTGCAGTTCCATTCCTTCGATGTCGATCTTGACCAAGTCAGGGAGCGGCAGTGAGTTTTGGCCGACTTCGTCGTCGAGGCGGGCCACCGGAATCGAAATCTTTTGTGCGGACTTTACCGAGCCCCCAATTTGATCTTTAATGGCTGAATCGCCCGAACCTGCCCCGGGCATAAGCGGATCGTAAAGGAGATCGATAGTGCCGGGAACGTTGGAAATTCCACGATTTAAAATTTTCACATTGGTCAGGTTATTAAGGCTCACATTCGCCGTCGCCCGTGCATAGTTCCGCGGGTTTGGTTCCCATGAGATTACCTGTTTGGCCTTGCTGGCAAAAAAAAGGGTGATCAGTCCTTCAAATGCTCCGACGTCATACACTACTTTGCCTCGGAGCGGCAGCTTGCGCAAAAATTCCGTTTCGGCGTTCTCGCCGGAATTGACCGGAAGAAATCCCAGGCCCCCCTTTCGGCGCATTCCGCTCGCCAGCCCATGCCGGATGGTATAGGTGTAATTGCCGAAAAGCTTTTGACTTAGGAACGCAACCACCATATGGCGGAGCCCGAAGTGTCTGCTTCTAAAGCCGTCCAAGCTGCTAGCCTCCTAAACTTCTCTACGATTTCAAATCGGAGCACGGAGCGCAAGTTACCCACGGATATCACACCTGCGCAGGGGTCACGTGCACAGCGCGGCGCCGCCGGCGATCCCCGAGTCTGCGCCATAGCGTGCTGGTGCGATCGGAACTTCATCGGAACGGGGGTTGATAGAGAGCTCAGTGACCCGTTTGCGAATGGTATCGAAGAACGGTTGGTAAAGGGTAGCTGCGCCGCCACCGATAACGATGATTTCAGGGTCCAGCACGTCGATCATGTTACTTAGCCACACCGAGAGCATCTCGGCGTTCTCGGCCATTATCTCTTTTGCAAGATCGTCACCCGCGGCCAGAGCTCTGGCGACGATCTCTCCTGTGACCGATTCCATGTTTCCTGCAGCCATCTCGCTTATGAGCGACTTGCTTCCTTCCGCGATCCGCATGCGCACACGTTTGACGATTGCGGTCCCTGAAGCGAACACCTCGATGCAGCCGGGCTTCCCGCAGACACAAACGGGGCCGTGATAATCAATGCTTACATGTCCGCCTTCGCCAGCGGCCCCCGTGCGTCCGTGAAAAATCTTCCCGTCAAACACGATGCCGGTGCCAATTCCAGTACCGAGCGTCGCATAAAAGACGTTGTTGCAGCCGCGTGCCGCGCCCCAGCGAGCTTCGGCAAGCGCGGCGGCGTTTGCGTCATTGTCAACTTTGACCGGCACCGCATATGCTTTCTGAACTTCAGCCGCCAAAGGAAAATTTCTCCAGCAGGGGAGATTTGGCGGATTCAAAATCACGCCGCTGCGAGGGTCGAGTGGCCCGGGCGCGCAAATGCCAATTCCCCGAATTGGGCGGCAATCTTGCGGAATTGTCTTAGCGATAGCGGACAGAACTGCGTCCAGGCCTTGCGAAGCCGATGTAGTAGCCATGGGTACGCGAACGTGAGAGGTAATTTCTCCGCTTGCGTTCACCAGCCCGGCAGCGACTTTAGTGCCGCCGATATCTACACCGACAAAAAGATCGTCTGCCAAGCTTACGTCCGGACCCCCGAACGGCCATAGCGCTCGCTATTGGGTTTGGATCCGCTCACCGCATAGAAAAGAATGTACAGATAGCAGAACGCCGCAAGGATGAGCGCGTAGTGAATACCTTGTCCCCAACTGGTCTCGCCTTGCGTCATCGAAGGATAGTAGGCGTGATTGATGGCATCGCCGATTCTCCCCACCACCCAGGGAATAATTGCCCCGCCGACGATGGCCATGTTGAGCACTCCTGATCCGTCGCCCGTGAGCGGCCCCAGTTCAGCAATGCCACTGGTGAATATGCTGGGGAACATAATGGAGTTGAAAAGCCCGATCGAGAGCACCGACCACATAGCGAAGTGACCGCTGCTGAAAACTGTAACGACGACCAGAAGTGTGGCCATGGTTGAGCAGAATGCGAGCACGCGAGAAGTCCGTACCTTCTGAAGAACCGCCGACCCGATGAAGCGGCCGACCATTGCTCCCAGCCAGTAGATCGAAATGTACCGCGCAGCTACCGCGAGTGCCGAATGATACTGCGACGCGGGATCAGCTATCGCCGATGCGAAATGCCCAATGTTCGGAAGGGCCAGATAATTTGCGATCGAACTGCCGATCGCGACTTCCGCGCCGACGTAAACGAAAATGCCGATCGCGCCCAGCGCCAGATTGGGGTGCTTCCAGATCGAGTCGTTCACCTTCTCTCCTGCGTGATGTTCGGCGGCTTCCATCCGCGGCAATTTGAAAACCGCGAACAAGATTGCCAGCAGCACCAGCACGATAGCGAAGAAGTAAACGTATAACTTGATGACGGCATCCTGCGAAGCCGATTGCGCGGCTGCACTCACGGTTTCGCCTAAAATCAAACGCGCTCCAACCCATGGAAAAACTGCTGTTCCCAGCGAATTGAAGGCTTGGGTCAGATTCAGTCTGCTCGATGCAGTTTCCGGCCTGCCCAGCACAGCAACATACGGGTTAGCGGCAACTTGCAGCACCGTGATTCCGGCTGCAAGAACCATGAGCGCAGTCAGGAAAAAGGGGAACGACGGGATCTTGGCTGCCGGATAAACCAGCAGGCACGCCGCCACCATAGTGCTTAATCCCACGATGATGGCCCGCTTGTAGCCAATCCAGTCGATGATCTTCGCCGCAGGCAGAGAAATGATGAAATAGGCCAAAAAGAATGCCGTCTGGATCAACATGCTTTGCGCCAGATTCAAAGTGAAGACATGCTGCGCAAAGGGAATCAGCACGTCGTTTAGCGAGGTCAGCGATCCCCAAATGAAGAACAGCGTGGTCAGGACTGCGAGCGCCGGGGCATAACTTGCTGAAACCGGGCTTGCGCTTTGAACCGGCACAGAACTCTTTACGCTGTTGATGGCCATAGGTCGTACGTGGACCTCGTCGGAGTGGGGATAGGAAAGACGTATATTTTTATCACGAATCCGGCCAAAAATCGTTTTTTTCTCAATCCAGAATGGATCACATGCCGATCAATCGACGAACGGCGCAAAAAAAGCCAGCCTCGCGAGGCTGGCTTGCAAGTAAGGAGAGAGAAAAACAAACGATCAATGGGCTACGATGCTACCGAACAGTCCGTGAGACTCTTCGTCCGGGCCCGCAGAGAAGAGCAGCGTCGTCGTCGGACCAGCTGCGCCACCGTTACCGAACGCCAGCGCCCAAAGCCCCGGAATCTCAAGGACGGTTCCGCTCGGTCTCCGCATGCTGGAGATGAACGATCCGGTCTGAATGTTGTAGGCGTTGACGTGACCGTTTCCGAAATTTCCGACCAGCAGATCGCCGCTTAATTCCCCGAAGTTGGCCGGCGCGAGCGCGAGCCCCCACGCTGAATTCAGTTCGCCCTGAGTGATGAGGCGCTTCACCTTATTTCCGTTCAGGTCGAACACATCTACAAAGCCGTGTCCTCGGCCGGCAACATCATCGTGCTTGTCACTATCTTGAAGGGCGAAAGTGACGTACAGCAAGTTGTTGATGTTACGAATGCCAAAGGGCGCGTACCCGAGAGGCAGATTGGTGTCGGTGAAATTTTTCACCCAGCCAAAGCTGGAGTCATACATTTCCACCCAGCCGCTGTTGAAGTTCGTAGCATAGATGAATGTATGTTGATCCACGGTTCCGATCGCCAGTCCTTTATAAACTGCGCCGGCATCGTGATTGTCCGCACCAAGTATTGAGTGCGTGCCGTCAACGCTCGGGCTCCATCCGCTGATGGTGCCGTCTTCAGTGGCGAAGATAAATAACGACGAGCCGGTTTTGTCGTGGGCCGTGACATTGAAGGCGCCGCCGCCGTTGAAAACAATTCCGGTGGGGGTGGCTGGTCCATCCTCGCCTTTCGGCGGAGCAATCGTCACAACCAGCGGCGCAATGGTCGAGCCACTGTAAAGGGTAGAAAGACCGGTGCCGTTATCTGCCACCCAGGCGGGAGAACCGGGGGTGAAAGCGATGCCCCAGGCGTTCACCAGGTTTGGATCGGTCTTGGCTGCAAGGTGAGGGATGTCCGACACCAGATTGGTTTGAACATAATGTTGCGCGCTTGCGATACTTGCGAACCCAACTATCGCCAGCAAAGAAATTGCATTGACAGAATGTCGCATGCGAGACGAAATGAAACAAGACATGGATATCTCCTGGGAGTACTCGTGATCGCGAACTGGCGCCTAGATGTCTTCGGCGTGAGGAGTGTGGCTGGCTCTTATGTCAGGTCCCGGGACCCTGCCACCAGGAACGAGCCGAAGCAAGACCCGTTCACGATGCCAAGAAGGCTAAGAGAACGATAGGGACCGATTGTCAGAGGTATTTAACCGGAATGTAAATTTCTCATCTCGTGAGGTCAAGGATGATCGTAGCCAGGGCTATTGGGCGCGGGAGGTTCGTAATCCATCCCATATTTGTTTTTGTGCGCGTTAGTCACGATCGGAGGAGCAATTTGTAACACGCCAAGAGTTGAAGTTTCGGCAGTCACGTTTACCTCGCGAGTCAACGCATCCAGGGTTGCAGGCAGCGCCGCTTCGTACCATACCCTCATCGCGTATCGGCCCACCGGCACTTCCGGGATAACGACTTCGCCACTGCGGTTCGAGATCCCGAAATAAGGCGTGTCGAGAGCAATCACGACCGCGCTCATCTCAGCGTGAATGTTGCAAAAAATGTAGGAAACGCCTGGACGGTCAAAGCTGACGTTGCGAGTTGTACCCGCCTCATACAATCCAAGGTCAAAGCGCTTGCCTTCGAAAAGCGAAAAGACGTTGTGAAAGAAAGGATCGCGATTAGGAAATTCGACTACCGCTCCCACCGGAACCACCAGCAGATGCGGTTCAAAACTCTTGTGATGTTGAGTCAGGCGCAAGCGGCCCGCCGGGAATGGCCGTATAGGCGTATGGGAATCGGCCGGACTAAGCCATACCACCACATTCTGCATGTGCGAAGAAGTCGGCCTCTTCTCGCCTGCTACTTGCACCCGCGCGGTTAGAGTCGTTTCTTGAGCTTTCGCGCTCGCCCAGGCAGCACCTATTGCACACATAATAAGAACAGCCGCCGCCGGAGATCTCAGGAATGCAATCATCTCTAAAACAGTACTCCCATCATCATATTCACTTGGTCGGCGGTATCGAGCGAGCCAATCTGCGTCGTTCTCAAATGGCGGTATTCGCCTGAGAACAGCAGGTCGGAACGCGGGCGATAAATAAAATTGACCATCTCGCTGCGATTGCCGGCCAGAACAGAAGGATAGTAGCTGACCGGAGATGCAAAGGCGTGGATGCTGGAAGCAAAAGGGTTGTCCACACCGAAGGCTCCGTTGAACTCAAGCCGCGAGGTGGCCGAGAACTTCAGCTGGGACCATCCTCCGGCGGAGTCGACGGGCCGAAAATCCGAAGCTGGATCCAAAGGATTGCCGCTAAACACAATTGACTGGCCGATGCCTCCGCCCAAACCGCCGACCGCGCGGCCTCGATAGAACTCGCCTGACAACTCAAGGCGGGATGGCAAAGGAATTCGCCAGTCGCTAGCGACTGCCCATCCGTCCACCAGCCAGCCGTAGCCCCAATTTTGCCGGGAATAATACCCGCTGGCTCCGATGCCGAACGGCCTGCCATCGTACGAACCGTTCCAACTGGTTCGGACGGCATACGCGGGCTGGCCGGAGCTTTCCCCGGCTTGCGGCTCGCGGTGACTGCCATACGAAGGCTCCCCGGTCACGTTGTCCAGGATGCCGGCTTGAATGGTCACGTTTCGATTATCGCTGATTTCAAAACGGTGCTCGACCCTGATCTGTGGCGTCCATGCCCACAGATTTCCTGAATATCCAAAACTGGGAATTGCCAGTGAAGCAAATGAAGTCGGGGAAAGGGGCGAGATGAACAGATTGTCCTGTCCGCCAATGATCGAAGTATTCTCCCAATCGAAGCGCACATCAGCCGTGCGCAGGCGTACCAGGCCGGTGTTGACCCCGTCGAGCGCGCCCGCCGGGAATCCGCCGCCGAAATCGAATTGAACCTGACCGCTAGTCTTTGCCCCCGCAACCTGGGGACCGAATACCTCCAAGCCCAATTCTGATTGCCGCAGGGTTGCGCCGAAACTCGAGCGGGAGCCGTATAGATCGGTTGCCGTGGCATAAGTAGGGAAGTCCGTGTTGTCGGTGCTGCCATGATCGCTGAACACATTCAGCAGCACCAGTCCGGAGAGTCGAACCCGGTATTTGGATGCACTCTCAATTTTGGTTTGATACTGAGTGCGTATCTCATTTTGGAGGAGCTGAGTGGTTTCTTCTTCTGAGGAGAGGCGCTGGGTCAGGCTCGGTTTGGCCACTCCGGGTTGTGCACTTGCGGTGGCGATTTCGCTCGAAGCTGGCGAACCTTGTGCCGGAGCCGCGGCACGAAGGACGTCAATCTCCTTGCGCAGTTCGGCGCTCTCGGCGCGATACTGCGACGCTTCTGCCTTGATCTCGGCCACGGCGGCACGCAGCTCCTGTACCTGTGCGCGCAACTGCTGTACTGAATCGACCAGGGCTTTGTCCTGAGAATCGGGCGAGGTCTGCTGCGCTGCCGAGAGCGTACAACAGGTCGCAACCGCAAGCATGAAGGCAGAGAATTTATGGGGCCGCGAGATGCGCAATAGTCGGTGTCTCAAGTTTTCCTCCCGAACAGAAGTGTTCTTCTGTCCGCGGAGGTCAGGCCAGGTCACGCCTGTCCAGAGTTCGCATGCGCTCCCGCCGCGGACGATAGCTGATTTATTTCCTCAGACGCTCGGCTCCCAGCAGGAGCGGTGGGGTGAGGAAGAGTAATTCTGAAGACCGTACCTTCCGAAGAAGTTCTTTCGACTGCAACCTCGCCCCCATGGTCCTGGACGATCTTTTGCACTACCGTCAAACCCAGACCAGTGCCATTTTCTTTTCCCAGACTGACAAATGGTTCAAACAGTGTATTCCCGATCGATGCAGGAATACCACGTCCGCCGTCGATCACTCTGATTGTGATCTCCGAAGCCGTATCATTGAGCTCGACGACGACCCTTCCGGAGCGGTCAGCTGTGGATTCGCAGGCATTCAACAGCAGATTAAAAAATACACGCTCCAGTTTTCGATGGTCGAACCAACCTTCCACGGCGCCGGCCTGGCGAACCTCAACTCTCGATTTGTTAAACTCAGGGTTTGACCGAACTGCCTGAACCGCATTTTCCAGATCATTACGCAGGCTGCCATGCGTCGGATGCAGCGAGGCGCGAGTGCGTGAAAACTCCAGCAGTGAATCTATGAGTTCGGTCATCCGTTGCACGGCGAGTTGGACTTCCAGGTACAGATCCTCGCGTTGCTCTCGCGACAAGTTCTGCTCGCAGAGGAATTCAGCATTCGCAACGATGGCGGCAAGCGAGTGGCGCAGATCATGGGAAATGGAATTGGCCATGCGCCCGATGGTCGCCAGCCTCTCCGATTCGATCAGGTTCTGCTGAATTTTCTGCAGGCTTTGACGCATGCGATCGAAGGCGCGGGAAAGCTCGGCAGCTTCATCTTTTCCCTTGGTATCGAGAGCATAACTGAAATCGCCGCGTTCAAGGGCCGCAACCCCAGCCAACAGGCTCGAGAGTGGCCTGGTGAAGGTGTGGGAGATAAAGAACACCAATCCACTGCCAATCAGCACCGCGAGCAGTCCCAGTCCGAGCAGAAGCCGATTCAGCTTTTGCAGGGAAGCTGTGGCCTGATCGTAAGACTTGAGCACAGTCAGCCGCACATCAGCCCGGCCCTGCGTTGCCAGATCCAGCGTGGTTTCCAGGAAACGCTCATCCCCCAACTCGATCAATTGCGGTTGAACGGAGGTGCTTGCCAGGCGTTCCTGCGCGAGATTCCCATCCAGAGACCGGTCCAAGGTACTTGCAACCACGGTATTTCCGTAATAGAAAACAACTTTACTATTGGCTATGCGGCTGACCTGCGAAGCTACCCGATCATCGATTTCGTAGCCGACCACGACGAACCCAAGCAAGCTATCTTTCAACGCCGGCCCAAAATAAATCGGCTTCATGAAAACCTGGTAAAGGTGCTGTGCGCCCCTCCACCAGATTTCCTGCTGCTCAAGCGAAGTCTGGAACGATGCTTGGGCCATCTCGCGCGTGAAGCCCGGGGTGTTGGTATGAAGCGCCACCACCTTTCCGCTGCGGTCGGTTAGAACAAAAAGATCGCTTCCCGCAAGCTTAGCCAGCGGCTCCGAACCGTCTTGAATGGTGGCCTCGTCGTGCGTGGTCATCAGCGCACGAAGGTTAGGCAGGTCCGCCAGCAGGTCCGCGGAATGCCCCAGCGTGATTTCCTTTTCGCGCTGAAAGCTTTGGAAGGTGCTGACCGAGTTCTGCAGGTCCGAGAGGATCTCCTTCTTGATCTGCGATTGCACGTTCTGCCGCACCAGCAGAAGGCTCAAAGAAGTGAGGCCGGCAGAAATGAGCACCATGGACAGCAGAAATTTGGTGCGCAGCCGGAATCTGACCATGCGAGTCCTCTGGCGGTGCTAGCTCACGAACTTATAGCCTACACCGTGCACGGTGCGGAAATGTACCGGATTGGCGGGATCTCTCTCCAGCTTCTGCCGCAATTTCAGGATGTGATTGTCCACCGTCCGCGTCGAGGGATAATTGTGGTAGCCCCAGACTTCATTCAGCAGTTCGTCGCGAGTAATTACGCGCTCGGGATTTTGCACCATAAACTTCAATGTTTTGAATTCCTGGGCAGTCAGTGCAGTCACCTTGCCGTCTCGAATCACTTCCATCTTGGTGAAATCGATGTGCACATCGGCAAAAGAAAACTGGTCAGTCATCACCGGGCGCGTGGTGCGGCGAAGCGCGGCGCGCACTCGCGCCAGCAGTTCGCGCGGGCTGAAGGGTTTGGTAACGTAGTCGTCGGCGCCGAGTTCGAGGAGCAGGACCTTGTCTGAAACGTCGCTGGCCGCGCTGAGTACAATGATGGGCACAGCGGGCGTGTGTTGCTTGATTTCGCTGCAAACATCCCGTCCCATCATGCCCGGCAATCGCAGGTCGAGCACTACCGCTGAAGGCGCGCTGCTGCGGAATAACTCCACTGCACTGTTGCCATCGCCCGCCACCTGTACTCCATATCCTTCGGCTTCAAACAGACGCCGCAATGCCTTCTGGACGGCACGGTCGTCCTCTACTACCAGAATCCGATCTATGGGCTTTACCGCCGGCCTCGGCGTAAGTTTCTGTGGAGCGCTCTGAAAATTTGACGGAGGCAGGCTTTCAACGGCGCGCAGCATATCTTCTCCCCTTGCTCCTTTGCTCACTCTCTCCGGAGCTCTACCTGTAAGGTTACTACTTCCTTTTTTCAACGGGGCCGCCTGTGGAAAAGCTTGACAATCTTTTTACAAGCTTAATTATGAGTATCTTAACGCCGCAGGGAGGGTTCTAGCTGTTCTTCAGTAAGAGCTTCAAGGCGTTCGAGCCGTGATCGGAAATGATTAATTCGACCTCGGAATATCCGGAGATGATCCAATCGGCGCCGGCTTCCTCGAGTTCCGGGTCGGATGATGTCGATCGCAATGCGATCACCACCGTGCCGGCAGCTTTCCCAGCTCGAACGCCGGCGGGTGCGTCTTCAAAAACTATGCAGCGCGAGGCGGGAACGCCAATTAAAGCCGCCCCTTTCAAGTATGGCTCGGGATCGGGTTTGCCGTTGCGAACGTCGTCGCAGGTAATCTTGTTCCGGGGAATGGGTAGTCCAGCGGCCTTTAGCCGGACATTGGCCAGCGGCCGGGCGCAAGAGGTTACAAGAGCCCAACGCTCCGGTGGCAGCGATTCGAGCAGTTCGCGCGCTCCCGGGAGTGCGACGACGCCATCTGTGTCTTCGAGTTCCCCCCGTAAAATGACTTCGTTTTCAGCTTCGAAATCTGCCTCTGGAAGAATGTCGCGGACGGTCGCAATACTCGGGCGCCCATGCGCCAAACGTACCGTTTCCTCGGGATCGAGCCCGTGTGCCAGCGCCCACTTGCTCCATACCCGCTCGACCGCCGGCGTGGAATCAACCAGCACGCCATCGAGATCGAAGAGCACGCCGTCGCACGAAATTTCAACCATAAATAAACGATAACAGGAGATTCTGCCAGCCGTGGGCAGCATCAAGAGGCGCCCTCCATGTCCGCTGTGGGGGCACAGGTCGCTTCAGCTCGCGAATATCGGCTTCAGCGCGGGATAAAGCTGACGATAATTGCTGTATGCCTTTTTCATAGCATCGGCCACAGATAATTCAGGCTTCACGCGCTTTTGCACCTGCACCACCGCATCACACGCTTCCTCGACCGAATTCCACCACTTTGCCCCGACTCCGGCCAGCAAAGCCGCGCCATAAGCAGCGCCTTCCTCTGCTGCCAGAATCTCAACTTCGTGCCCGTAAGCGTCCGCTTGAATCTGCCGCCATAAAGGAGAACGCGCCCCGCCGCCGCCGAGCCGTACATTACGCACTGGAACTCCCATTTCAGCAAACAGCGAAAAAGTGTCCTTCAGGCTGAACGCCACTCCTTCCAGCACCGCGCGCACCACATGTCCGCGGGTGTGACTTGCTGCCAGGCCAGTCAGCGTTGCGCGCGCGTGCGGGTCCAAATGCGGGGTGCGCTCGCCCATCAGATATGGCGCCCAAAGTACACCGTCAGATCCGGGTGGAACCTGTGCGGCTTCGTTTGTGAGTTGGTCGTAGGAGAGATCGCCAGAATTTTTCAGCAGGTCGCGCATCCAGCGCAGCGAAAGCCCGGCGGCTTGGGTGACGCCCATTACATGCCAGCGCCCGGGCACAGCATGACAGAATGTGTGCACGCGTCCCTGCGAGTCCATGGCGGGATTGTCCGTCGCAGCAAAAACGACTCCCGATGTTCCGATGGTCGCACTCACCGCGCCCGCTCGAACAATGCCCATGCCAACCGCGCCACCGGCCTGATCGCCAGCCCCAGCAACGATGGGCGTGCCGGCTTTCAGTCCTGTGTGGGCCGCACCTGCATCGGAAATTCGCGCGCAAACCTCCGGCGACTCATAAAGCTTCGGCAGGCTGCTCATTGGCATCCCAGCCGCCGACATCATTTCACCCGACCATCGCCGGTGTGCGACATCGAGCATTAATGTCCCTGAAGCTTCGGCGACATCCATGGCATGCTCCCCGCTCATACGAAAGCGGACGTAGTCTTTGGGTAACAAAACGCGGCGAAAACGGTTCCAGATGTCCGGCTCGTTGTCGCGCACCCAAAGAAGTTTAGTAAGAGTGAAATTAGTAAGCGCCGGATTACAGGTCAGCTCAATGATTTTCCGTTCGCCCAGCTCGGAATTCAGCCAGTCGCATTGCGCTTGCGTGCGCTGGTCGCACCAGATCAGCGCCGGGCGGAGGACTTCGTCGTTCTCGTCCAGCAGAACGGCGCCATGCATCTGGCCTGCGAGTCCGGCGCAGACGACGTTGCCCTCGGAGACATTGGCAAGCGCGGCGCGAATAGCCGACCCGGCGGCTCTCCACCAGTCATGCGCGTCCTGCTCGGCCCAGCCGGTGTGCGGCGAAGCGAAGGGAGAGTGCTCAGAGGTTGCCGAACTGGCAACTGCGCCCTGCCGGTCCACCAGTACGGCGCGTGTACCGCCAGTGCCAACGTCAACACCAAGAAGATAATCCATTCGCTCGTTCCTTCAGATCCGACGAGGAGGGCCCCAGAGCGAGTCAGTGTAGCAGACGGCAAGCAACCCGCGGGTGCGGAGCCGCGTCGAAAACCGGAACCCACGAGGAGGGGACCTATGCGTAGTCGAGCGTTAGCGATTTTCACATTGCTGCTGGTGGCGATCGGTCTGGTTTACGCGCAAACCCATCGCACGGCAATTCACGAGCCACATATGAGCGCGGCCTATGGACACTTAGAGCAGGCACGGGCGGAATTGGAAAGATCTACTCCCAATAAGGGCGGACACCGGGAACGCGCTATGCAGTTGGTAGACCAGGCGATGCAGCAGATCCAAGAAGGCGAGCAGTATTATCAGCAGAACCGCGGACACTAGTTGGTTACTTCGGCTGAAATGACAATTTAAGTGGGCGGTGCAAACCGATGTTTTAGGTGTACGACGGGCTAAAATGTCAGGTCTGAGCGCGCAGAAGGTGAAAGAAAACGACGTAACAGTCCCAAATGATGTGCGCCAGTATCACTGGCACAATCCGGGTAGTGCGCGCGTAAAAAATCGACAGCATCAAAAACATTACTGCGGCCGACAACGCATAGGGGATTCCTTGATAAAGATGGTAGGAAGTCTGGACTAAAACGCTCAACAGAATCGCAAGACCTGAGTTCCGCGTCAACGCTAGTATCTCAGTCATGAAAAACGCGCGGACAATCATTTCCTCGAAGATGGGACTAAGAAAGGCATAGAGGTAAGCAAGCAAGGCAGAGCTAGGTATCCGAAAATTCGGTGTTGTGTGATGCCAGCCCAACATCTCACACACAGAAAAGATGGTTGGAGATGTCAGGCTGTTAAGACACAATGCTGCCGCCCAAAGCAGTATGCCGAAAGGAATATCGCTGAGCCGGAAGATTAATCCAAAATCTGCAAGGCTCTGCCGATTTTGACGGATCACGTAAAGCAGCAGCGCCAGAGATGTGACTTCGTTAAGTAGACCATTTAAGAAACGATAGTTTAGTGAAGCATTAGAAGGCGCCTCGTTCATTCGCATCAACGCCACTATGGACCACATGATTAGTGGAAAGATCGACACGAAGAACACGATCAGCAAGCCTGCCAGCCTCTCCCGTCGGAATAACGGCGTATCACTTGAGTTTTGACATGCGGCTGCAGCTAGCGTGGGAACGGGTGCGACAGCGCCCTCTGTAAGCGACATGGTGCGATTATTACCTGAAGGTCAAGACTTGCCCAGTTACGGAAGGGGTTATCGGCTCGAGCAGCAGAATTACGTCACGCTCACTTCCGTGTACGTTCCATAGGCCTCACGCAGCGCCTCGCATATTTCGCCGATGGTGGCATAAGCGCGCACCGCGTCAATGATGTAGGGCATTGTGTTCGCCGACGAGATGCTGTCGTTTGATTCGGCGTTCGGTTCTTCTTGAGCAGCCTTTTTAAGCGCGGTTAAGCGACGCTCGACTTCCTGGTTTGAGCGGCGCTGGCGCAAATTCTTCAGCTTGGCAGACTGCTGGTGCGCCACGCCTTCGTCGATGTACAGAATCTTCGGAGACTCTTCCTCCACCACGAATTCATTCACCCCGACGATAACTTTTTCCTTGGCCTCCGCGGCGCGCTGAAAATTGTAAGAAGCCTCAGCGATTTCCTTCTGCGGATATCCCCGCTCAATCGCTTTCACCATTCCGCCCATCGCGTCCAGCTTTCCGAAATAATCCAGCGCGCCACTTTCCATCTGCAACGTCAGGTTCTCCAGAAAATACGAACCACCTAGCGGATCGACCGTCTGGGTTACACCGGATTCGTACGCGATAATCTGCTGCGTGCGCAGCGCGATTCGCGCAGCTTCCTCGGTGGGAAGTGCGAGAGCTTCGTCGTACGCGTCAGTATGGAGCGATTGTGTTCCGCCAAGTACAGCCGCCAGAGCCTGAATGGCGACGCGAGCGATGTTGTTCATCGGTTGTTGCGCGGGAAGGGAAACGCCCGCAGTCTGGGTGTGAAACCGCATCAGCCAGGTGCGCTGGTTCTTGGCGCCGAAGCGGTCCTTCATCACCTGATACCAAATTTTTCTCGCGGCGCGATATTTGGCGATCTCTTCGAAGAAATCATTATGCGCGTTAAAGAAGAAGCTGAGGCGCGGTCCGAAGTCATCCACATCAAGGCCGCGGCGGCGTGCCCACTCAACATATTCAACCCCGTCGTAAAGCGTGAAGGCCAGCTCTTGCAGCGCGGTCGAACCTGCCTCGCGAATGTGATAACCGCTGATCGAGATAGTATTGAACCGCGGTGTGAACTTTGAGCCGAACTCGAAGGTGTCAATGACCAGGCGCATCGAAGGCGCGGGGGGATAGATGTACTCCTTCTGCGCGATATATTCTTTTAGAATGTCATTCTGAATCGTGCCGGAAATCTTCTTCCAGTCCGCGCCCTGCTTCTCCGCTACCACCAGATACATCGCCCACAGCACCGAGGCCGGCGAATTGATCGTCATCGAGACGGTCGTCTTCTCAAGATCAATGCCGCTGAAAAGGATCTCCATGTCCTCCAGCGAGTCAATGGCGACGCCGCATTTGCCGACTTCGCCCTCACTGGCAGGATGATCGGAGTCATAACCCATCAGTGTCGGAAGATCGAACGCGACTGAAAGCCCGCTTCCGCCATGTTCCAGCAAATACTTGTACCGCAGGTTGGTTTCTTCAGGCGAAGCGAAGCCCGAGAATTGGCGCATGGTGAAAAGCTTGCCTCGATATCCGGTGGCGTGGATGCCGCGTGTAAATGGCGGTTCGCCCGGATAGCCTAAATATTTCTCGTAATTCCAGTCCGTCGGAAGGTCGGCTTCGGTGTAGAGGCGGCGTATGGGACCGCCTGAAATCGTAGTGAAGCGGGCGCGCCCGTTTTCGTCGATGTTGGAGCCAGTTGCGACGCCGAGAGGTTTCTCTGGTGATTTCTCCAGCGATGGAAGCAGCGTCTTTTCGGCCCACCGCTTCTCCGAATCGGAAGGATGACGGTTTTCGGTTACGTCCGAGACCGGGCTTTCAGAGACCTGGTTACCGGAAATCAAAGACGACTTTTTCTCCGCCATATGAACTCCTTGTGATGATAGGGTGCGCCTCGAGCAGAGGCAAGCAGGTGAAGCGACCGAGCGGTCGGTGAAAGGGCGGGGTTGCAAATCACGCGGGACCAAAATGTCGAATTTACAGATTTAAGAATTGACGAATTGCAAATCGGGTTACCGCGCAAGCAAATCCATCAATCCGGAAATTCGACGATTCGTCAATCCTTGTCCCGCGCCAGTTCCCACGCTTTGGCATACTTCCACGAAACATAAACCGCATGGTACATGTGCAGCAGCAATCCCTCGCGGCCATCAAGGAATCCCAGGCGTAAGAAATAATTGTAGATAAACGTCAGTTTGGGACGGACCACGACGTCGAGCAAACTGAAGCTGCGATGTCCTTTGGCCACGGCGACTGCCGCGCCAGAAGACGAATAGCTGTTCATGTGGTCAATGTATCCGCGCAGCGTCGGGTAGGCATTGTGAATGAGCGCGTGCTGCAGTCGGCCGGTGGGACCGCTGACCTTGATCGTCGGATGTGCGCCGTATTCCTCGAATTGTCCGGACCCGCGGCGAATAAGGCGCAACTTGGGATCAGGATAAAAGCCGCCATGCTTGATCCAGCGACCCAGAAAGAAGTTCTTGCGCGGGATGTAGAAGCCGAAGGTGTTTCCTGAATCGCCGAGGATATGACGAATTTCTTCCGCCAACTCCGGCTCCAACGCTTCATCTGCGTCCAGTTGCAGAACCCAGTCGCCAGAACCTTTTTCCATTGCGGAATTTTTCTGAAGTGCAAATCCCTTCCACGGCTCTATAAAGACTTGAGCGCCGAACGATTTTGCGATCTCAACCGTACGATCGGTAGAGCCGGAATCCACCACGATGATTTCCCCCCGGCCGTCACCCACCAGCGGCATGACGCTTTCGAGCGTGCGCGCCAGGTTGGCTTCTTCGTTGAGGGTGATCAGAGCGACAGAAATTTTCACGCACTGAGAATATACCGGAGGCTGCCGCAAAATGATTTTGGAGGCACGAGCGTCCTCGCCCGTGCGCTCACCGCCCCCAACTATTGCTGAGAAGGCGCTACCGTCCCGGGCTGGGTACCTGGCGCGGGCACATCTTGGCTCGGCGCCACAAAAGGTATCTTTGGCATGTGTTTGACTTCACCCCGCTGTGCATCTTCAACGACAATTCCTGCATTTTCCAGAAGCAGGCCAGTTGCGCGGTCAAGCTCGACGCGCGCCTTCTCGTATGTCGCCATTGCCGAAACCAGAGTGGATTCAGTTGTTGTGAGTGACGATTGCATTTGCAAAACTGCCGTCGGATTCGATACCCCAGCTTCCAGCTTCTTTTGCTCAGCATCGAGCGTCTGGCGGGCCAGTGACACAGCTGCTTGTGCGGCATCAACACTGGCCCGGTTTTGCTGCACATCGAATTGCGCGTTGCGGACTTCAATCCGTACCTGATTTTCCAGCTGCTGCAAACGAACCTGCGCTTGCCGGAATTCGAGCTCAGCGCGCACCTGATTCGCCTGTGCCGTGCGATTGAGTATTGGCACGTTCAGGGTCACGCCGACACCCTTATCGGGCGCCGTAGAGTTAACTAGTTGGCTCAGTGTGTCGCCGTATCCCACCGACCCATTGAGAAACTGTGACGGAATGCGGTTCTGATTGATGCAGATGCCTGAAGAAGTCGGACAGAACGAAGCGTTGGGGCTGAGCGAACCGCCGAGTCCACTTCCTCCGTAGTAGCCGTACAGCGCGAGCGAGGGCAGCATCGAGTTGCGAACAGCCTTGATGTTAATGTTGCGATTGGTCAGGTCAATTCTGGATTCCGCAAGCTCCGCCCGATGCTGCAATGCATCGTTAATCAGGTCCTGGGTGGGTATGACAGCTTCTTGCGGCGGCAATTGAATGGTCGAAGTGGGAATCACGTCAGCACCCGCGAGGTTCGGATCCTCAAGGTTCCGGCTCAGCGCATTCTTCATGAGCAGTTCCTGCAATTGCAGGTTAGTCTGCGCGACGGTCAAAGCCTGTTGATTGCTGGCCACGGTGCTGCGAGCGCTGACAACCTGAATCGGAGGCAACGTCCCAAGCTGAACTGCCTTTTCGTTATCGGAGAGCGTTTTCTGCGCGAATGCCAACGCTTCCTGTTGCACACGAACGTTTTCGAACGCGTACACCAGGTTCCAATAGAGGTTTTCAATCTGATCGATTGTCGTAATGACTTGCAAGCGGAAGGCAACGTCTGAGATCTCGCGATTATTCTTCGCGATGCGTATGAATCGAGTGTTCGGCAGGAATCCAAATCCCTGCAACAGCTCCTGTGAGACTTTGAACTGGAAGCCGGAGCTCAAGGTTGGGCTCAGGGCATTCAACGGGCCGTTCGTCGTGATATGGGTGTTGTTGAACCCAACGGAAATGTTGGTGCCGGTGTGGAATCCCTGCTGGTAAGCGAAATCTGCGGTGCCGGTGTTGTTATTCGTGACTGCTTTGCCGCTGAGCGCGCTGCTCGACAGCACGTAATCGCGGTCCATCTGGAACGTGCCGCTGAATATCGGGTCAAAGCTTGTGATCGGCGCGCCGATGCCTAGAGTCGAAGTGACCAGGCCGTTGGTGCCAGTGCCGGCTCCGCCGGCGGCCACGCTGGTCCCGCCCGAGCCTGATCCTACGGTACCGCTCAGGCCTCCCACCCCGCCACCTGGCGTGTTCTGGACCACTCCCGTGTTGACGCCCAAAATGCTGGACCCAGCGCGCGCTCTCAGCAGATCGGTATCGGCGATGTTCAGGTTATATCGTGCCAGAACCAGATCGAGATTGTTCTCCAGAGCAAGCGCCACTGCATCATCCATCGACAGATAAATCTTGCCGTCGCGCAACAGTTGATCAATGCGTGGCGCATTTTTCAGGTCCGGCTCGGGCACGTGACGCGGCTTGTAAGGCGCCAGCACGTTAGGAATGGGCTTTACAGACTTCGAATAGTCCTGAGGAGCGTAATGTTCCAGCTTGGGCGCGAGCGTGCTCACCGCTTGCGGCGCAGCCGGCAGCGTTGCCGAATTCTGGTTCTGCTGAGCTGAATCGTTCTGAGCAAATCCGGCGCTCCAGAATGCTACGACTAAGACAGCAACGCAAGACATGCGGGCGATGGCGGGCAAGCCGGGCATGGGCAAATTTCCTTTCATCGGTACGTTCAATGCGGAGCTTCTGAATCAGAATTGGATGCAAGAATGCGCGTCCCAGAAGCGAAGGGGACTACTACAGGGTAGCTGTGTTTACGGGGGAGAAGCGAACCAGAGTGTAAAGATTTATCAAGAAGAGGGCGGAGCGTGTGGAACTCCCCGCCCCCTGGAAACGAAAATCACTGCTGCGGCTGCGCGGCTGGCTGCGTTCCCTGCGGCATCACCGAGGAAGCATCGTTGCGTGGCGCGACGAACGGAATCTTGGGATTGTGAGTGACCACTCCCTTTTCCGCATCTTCCATCACGATTCCCGCATGCTCCAGCAGAAGCCCGGTGGCGCGATCAAGTTCGATCTCGGCCTTCTCGTATGCCGCCTGGGCCGAAACCAGATTCGATTCTGCGGTCGCAAGCAGCGACTGATTTTGCAGCACCAAGGTTGAAGTCGAAGCTCCCAAATTAAACTTCTTCTGTTCCGCCTCGAGGGATTGCTTTGCCAGTTCGACCGCCGCTTGCGAAGCCTGGACGGCAGCCCGGTTTTGAGTCACCGAGAACTGCGCATTACGGACTTCGATGCGAATCTGGTTCTCGATCTGTTGCAAACGCATCTGCGCCTGGCGATATTCCAGTTGTCCGCGAATCTGGAGAGCCTGGGCCTGCCGGTTGCGGATGGGAATGTTCAGGTTGAAGCCTGCGCCTTTGTCGGGAGCAGAAGAATTCACCAGCTTGTTCAATGTAGTGCCGTACCCACTGGACGGAAACGATCCTGGAGGCGTGCACAAGCCTGCTGGAAGACCGTTGCCGCTTCCGCAGGTTCCAGCCGAGTTCTGATCGCCGCCAATTCCTGATCCGCCGTAATACGCGAAAACGTCCAGCGAGGGGAGCAATGCGTTTTTCAGCGCCTTCTCGCTGATTTCGCGGTTCTTAAGATCAATACGGGATTCAACCAGTTCGGCGCGGTGCTGCAGCGCCTGATTCACCAGGTCTTCGGTCGGAGAAATGGGCTCTTGCTGCGGCAGTGCCATGGTCGTTGTGGGGATCACCTCCGCGTTAGCAAGCTGCGGATCCTGCAAATTGCGGCTTAGTGCGTTCTTCATCAGAAGCTGTTGCAGTTGGAGGTTGGTCTGCGCCTGCACCAGGCTCTGCTGATCGGATGCGACCGTGTTCTGCGCCCGGACCACTTCGATAGGAGCGAGGCTCCCGATCTGTACCTGCTTCTGATTGTCTGACAATGTCTTCTGCGCGAATGCCAGCGCTTCTTGCTGGACCCTCACGTTTTCATATGCAAAGACCAGGTTCCAGTAGAGATTCTCGATCTGATCAACCGTGGTAATGATCTGAAGACGAAAAGCCACGTCCGTGATTTCACGGTTGTTTTTTGTAATGCGAATCAACCGGTCATTGGGCAAAAACCCGAATCCCTGCAACAAATGTTGACTCACCTGAAATTTGAATCCTGATGCTAGACTCGGGCTGACAATGTTGAACGGATTGTTACTGGTGATGCGGGAATTGGTGAAGCCCACCCCGACAGTGGTCCCTGATTGCAGCCCCTGGGTGTAGTTAAAGTTGGCCGTTGTCGTGTTCTGCGCGGTCCCGCAGAAAATGCTCGAGCACTCGAATTTTGCGTGGTCGCTCTGCAGGGTCGCATTCAGTATCGGGTCAAAGCTGGTGATTTCCGGCCCAAGGCCAAGTGTCGTGCTTACCAGTCCGTTGGTGCCGCCACCGATTCCGCCAGCCGCTGCTGAGGTGCCGCCCGGGCCCGAACCAACCGCACCGCTCAGCCCTCCAACTCCGCCCCCCGGAGTGTTTTGCACGATGCCGGTAGGGACACCGAAGAAGTTGTTGGCACCGCCTTTGGCGCGCAGCACTTCGGTATCGGCGATGCCCAGGTTATAGCGGGCGATGCCGATGTCGAGATTGTTTTCTAATGCCAGCGCCACCGCGTCATCCATCGAAAGATAAATTTTGCCCTCACGCATCAGTTGGTCAATCCGCGGCGTGTTGCTCAGGTCAGGCGCAGGCACGTTGCTGGGGGTGTAAGGAGCGATCACATTCGGGAACGCGCGGTGCGGCTTGGTGTAGTCTCTGACTTCGAATGCGTGCGATGAGGATGTCGCCGGCGCCGTAGGCAGGCTGGCCTGAGAAGATGTCGTGGCTGGCGTTTGCCCCGGTGTCGCATCCTGGGCCCACAATGTCGCCGGCAGGCCACCGACCAACGCCAACGCCGTTATTTGTCGAAAAGCACACTTCAAAGAGGATAAAAACATGCCATGCTCTCCATTTGTCTCATGTACTAAAGAATGACCAAATTGCGTTAGCACATCGCCAAGGCACACAATCCGGCGAAATCATTCGTGATTCAACCTGTATTACGGATGAACGGGCCTTCGGGTTCCCCGAATCCGCGGAAACGCAGGAAACGGCAAAATAGTTATGCAAGAGAATGCAACAGTATAGCTGAGGAACTGAGGCCGCCCGCGGCCGTAACAATGTAATCTTGGATGCAAGTTCATCCCGCAGGATTCGATTTCTCCATGCGCAATCTCAAACTGATTCTGGCCTACGACGGCAGCGAATTTTGCGGCTGGCAAGTGCAGCCTGGCGAAGCCAGCGTACAAGGAATGTTGGCCTCTGCTATTGGACGCATAACCGGCGAAAAAGTACTGCCACAAGGCTCCGGGCGCACCGATGCAGGTGTGCATGCCCTTGCGCAAGTGGCGACATTTCAGACTGAGTCGGTGATCCCTGCGGCAAATCTTGTGGTGGCTCTCAACGACACTCTGCCTGCTTCCATTCGAGTGGCAGAGGCCAGCGAGGCGCCGGCAGATTTCCATGCCCGCAAGTCAGCCAAGGCCAAGACGTATCGCTATAGGATTTACCGTCAGGCGATTTGCCCGCCGTTTTTGGCACGATACGTTTGGCATTATCCGTATCCTCTGGATTTTTATGCCATGGCAGAAGCTGCGCCGCTCATTGAAGGCGAGCATGACTTCACCTCATTTGCGGCGGTTGACCCAGAGAGGGGCGTGGCGGAGCATTCGAATGTTCGCGTGATCTTGTCCTCGCATTGGCGGCGTGATGCAGACGAGTTTATTTACGAAGTTTGCGGCAATGGATTTCTGCACCATATGGTCCGAAACCTGGTCGGAACGTTTCTTCTGGTCGGGAAAGGAACCTTAAAACCCAGCGAGATGGCCACGATTCTCGAAGCCAGGAACCGTGCCGCCGCGGGTGCGACAGCGCCGGCGAATGGATTGTATCTGGTAAGCGTGGAATACTGAATTGCAGGCTCCGCAGGGGGTTGGTTTAATGGTGCAATCCCCCGATGATTCAATGTCTCAATCTCTTGTCTGCCCTGTGCCGATGATCTGATACTTCGACGACGTCAGTTCGCGGAGTGCAAACGGCCCGCGGCAGTGCAGCTTTTGCGTGCTCACGCCCATCTCGGCGCCGAAGCCGAACTCTCCGCCGTCGGTAAAGCGAGTCGAGGCGTTCCAGTAAACCGCGGCAGAATCCACAAGCTGGAGAAACTTTCTCGCATTGCTTTCGTCCGCTGTGACGATCGTTTCGGAATGCTTCGTCGAATAGCGGTTCACCTGCTCGATGGCCTCGCCCACGCCAGCAACTATGCGTATCGCCATGCACAGGCGCAGGTATTCCTCGCCCCAATCTTGTTCAACCGCGCGAGCCACACCCGGGGCGAGTTTCAACGCTTCATCGTCGCCGCGAAGCTCCACGCCCGCATCTGTCAACTGGCGCACGATTGCAGGCACGAATCTCGGCGCGATCGCCCGATGCACCAGCAACTTTTCCGCCGCATTGCAGACCGACGGCCTCCGGGTCTTCGCATTGATCACAATGTGCGACGCCATATCGAGATCAGCGGACTCGTCCACAAAAATGTGGCAATTTCCGGCGCCGGTCTCAATCACCGGGACCAGCGAATTCTCGACTACATACGAAATCAGCGCGGGTCCTCCGCGCGGAATTACAACGTCCACAAGTCCGCGTGCAGTGATCAGTTCCTGCACCGTTTCCCGCGTGCTCGAATCCAGCAATTCGATTGCGCCGGCAGGCACGCCCGCAACGCCGGAGATGATCTCGGCGAGAGCGTGATTGCTCTGCGACGCTTCTTTTCCTCCGCGAAGCACGACCGCATTGCCAGTCTTGAAGGCCAATACCGCGGCGTCCACAGTGACGTTGGGCCGCGATTCGTAAACGATGCCTACAACACCGAGCGGCACTCTCACTTTGCGAATCAGTAAGCCATTCGGCCGCGGCCATTCTTCCATGACTTCGTTCACCGGGTCAGAAAGGGCGGCAACCTCGCGGACAGACGTCGCCATTTCTGAAATCCGACCATCGTTCAGCAGCAGGCGGTCGCGCATCGCTCCTGACAGATTCGCCGACGCCAGGTCTTGTTCATTGGCCGCAAGAATCTCCGCTGAGTGTGCCTCAATCGCATCGGCCATCCGCAGGAGCAAAGAATTTTTCTGCTCGGTCGGAAACTGCGCCAGCGCCGCCGCAGCTTTGCGGGCGCGCTCGATCCTTTCGCGAGTTGAGCCGGTGGCCGGTAAGGTAGCCATACTTAGCCTCGCCCTTTGCTCGGCGGGAAATGCGTGCCGATTTTTAGCGCCAACGCCTTGGCAATAGCCTGCGGATCGCGCCCGTTCGCAATGGCGACGTTGACCCCAGCGGCGCTCGCTGTTTTTGCGGCGCGCAGCTTCGAGCGCATCCCACCGCGCCCCAGCTTGCCGTGCCCGTTACACAAGGTTTCCATCGCCGGCGTTAATTTGCGGACGGTCCGCACCAGGCGCGGGCGCTTGCCATTTGGAGCGTAGAAGCCATCCACATCAGTCAGGAGAAGCAGCCAGTCCGCCTCTACTGCCGCAGCCAGCAATGCGCTCAGTTCGTCGTTGTCGCCGAAAGCGCCTACCAGTTCGCGCACGGAGACGCTATCGTTCTCGTTAACCACGGGCACGACTCCGAGCTTCAGCAACTGTCCCAGCGTATTCTGCAGGTTCTTGTACCGCGCTGGAGAGGTGAAATCGTCGCTCGAAAGCAGCAACTGAGCGACCGTCTTCTTCCCAAAGAAAACCTGTTCATACGTGTGCATGAGCGCGCTCTGGCCAACTGCCGCGCACGCTTGCATGAGCGGCACGCTGCTGGGGCGCTCCTTTAATCCAAGTTGAGCCATGCCTGAGGCAATCGCGCCCGAACTGACGATCAGGAACTCGTCACGCCCCAGATCGAGTTGATCCACAAGCGAGCGCAGTTGCTTGGTGTCAATACGCCCGCCGGGCGCAATCAGGCTGGTTCCTATTTTTATTACCAGGCGCATCTGTACTCACTAATTTAGCAAGTTCATGCCACGTGGTGCACAGTTTGCTCTGGCAATGATGTAATAGAGCCATGCTGAAGATTGCGCCCACAGAACGATTTTCGTCGCGGGTGAAGACCTATGTGCGCTTTCGGCCGACCTATCCCAAAGGTGTGATTGACCTCCTGCGTGATGAATGCGGCTTGGGCGCAGAATCAATCGTTGCCGACATCGCGTCCGGCACTGGGCTGTTTACTCGTTTGCTTCTCGAAAACGGAAACCGGGTTTTCGGCGTCGAGCCCAACCCGGATATGCGCCGCGCCGGAGAGGAATCTCTCGCTGCATTCCCTGACTTCTCCAGCGTCAACGGCACCGCCGAATCGACCACCCTGCCCGATCACAGCGTGGACCTGATTACCTCCGCCCAGGCAGCCCACTGGTTCAGGCGCGATGAAGCCGTCAAGGAATTCCAGCGAATCTTAAAACCGTCCCGCTACCTGGCGTTGGTCTTCAACGATCGCCAGGTAAAAGAAAGCGCATTCGCCGACGACTATGAAAGCCTGGTCGTCAAGTACGGCACTGATTACAGCGAAGTGCAGCGGCTTGGCCGCATTTTCGAGGGTGACGAGTTCTTCGCGCCGTTCAAATGCGAAAAGCGGGTCCTGCCCAATCATCAGGACCTTGATTGCGAAGCGCTCGAAGGCCGGCTGCTGTCGTCTTCTTATGCCCCGCAGCGCGGCGATCCCTCGTGCGAGCCGATGCTGGCTGATTTGCGACGCTTGTTCGACAAGCATCAGCATCGCGGTCTGGTGCGCATGGAATACGACACCAATATTTACTTCGGCAAACTCTGAGGAGATCTGTTCACATGGCAACGAATGCGCCGTTGAAAACCTCGTTTCACATGGATCCCGAGGAATTCCGCAAACATGGCCACGAAGTGGTGGACTGGATTGCCGACTACTACAAGCGCATCGAGAATTTTCCGGTGCTGGCTCGAGTTGCGCCAGGAGAAATCCGCGATTCTCTGCCGAAAGAGGCGCCCGAGCACGGTGAATCGTTTCAATCGATACTCGCAGATGTCGAAAGGCTAATTCTGCCCGGAATCACTCACTGGCAGTCGCCGAATTTTTTTGCGTTCTTTCCCAGCAACGCTTCGGGCCCGGCGATTCTGGGCGATTTGCTTGCATCCGGACTCGGCGTCCAGGGAATGTTGTGGGCCACCAGTCCCGCGTGCACTGAACTTGAGACCCATGTATTGGATTGGCTAGTCCCGGCGCTCGGCTTGCCTGAAAAATTTCTTTCGACCAGCACTGGCGGTGGCGTCATTCAGGACACAGCCTCCAGCGCGACCCTGTGTGCGGTTCTTGCCGCCCGCGAACGCGCGACGAATTTTCAGTCGAACCAGTCTGGGATTTCGGAGAAGCTTTGCGCTTACACCTCGAATCAGGCGCATTCGTCCGTCGAGAAGGCAATTCAGATTGCCGGCGTCGGACGGCAGAATCTACGCTTGATCGAAACCGACGGCAGTTTCGCAATGAAACCGGAAGCACTGAGCCAGGCGATAGAAAAAGATCTTGCAGCCGGGCTCAAACCCTTTTTCGTCTGCGCAACGATTGGCACGACATCTTCCAACGCCATCGATCCTGTCCCGCAGATCGGGGCAATCTGCCGGCAGCAAGGCCTGTGGCTGCACGTGGACGCGGCGATGTCAGGAACAGCGGCATTGTGCCCCGAGTTTCGTCACCTTCACAATGGCGTCGAATACGCCGACAGCTACTGCTTCAACCCGCACAAATGGATGTTCACCAACTTTGACTGCGATTGCTTTTACGTTGCCGATCGCAAGGTCTTGATCCAGACCCTCAGCGTCCTGCCTGAATATTTGCGGAATAAAGCCACTGAATCTGGCGCGGTGATCGACTATCGCGACTGGCAAATACCTCTTGGCCGCCGCTTCCGGTCGCTCAAGTTGTGGCTCGTGCTTCGGCACTACGGAATCGAAGGGTTGCAATATCACATCCGAGAACATGTTCGGCTGGCTCAGCAGTTCGCTTCGTCGATCAAAAAAGACCACCGTTTCGAGTTGGCAGTGGAACCGCCACTGAACCTGGTTTGTTTTCGGCTGAAATCGGGCGACGACGCGAACCAAAACCTGATGGACGCGCTCAACCGCAGCGGCGGCCTGTATTTGACTCACACCCGGTTGCACGATCGCCTGACTCTGCGACTCTCTGTCGGGCAAACTAATACTGCCGCCAGCCATGTTCAAAATGCGTGGGACAGAATCAAACAAGAAGCCTCGCGCTTCTGCCCCAGCTGACATTAATAGCGTGCAAAATCGCGATTTTGATGGGATGATTTTCGCAATCTACCCGCAGAAAAGTGTTTCATCAGTAAAGAGCCTTTGGTTTACATTGGTGCGCTACTCTACAGAATTTAGGCGCGGGAGCATTTGATCTCGAATTTCAATGCAAATTCTCCAGCTGCAAGCGGGGAGCCACATTTGAAGAAAATTGCCATTGTTTATTTGTTCGCGATCCTTCCTTTTTCAGTGAGCCTCTCCGGTCAGACCTCGGGCGATAGGAACTCCGCGAACCCGCCCTTTCGCAATCCCAAGTTGCCGATCGAGGAGCGCGTGAACGACCTGGTGTCGCGCCTGACGATTGAAGAAAAGGCTGCGCAAATGGTTCACACCGCGCCTGCGATTCCTCGTCTCGGAATTCCTGCGTATAACTGGTGGAGCGAAGGTCTGCACGGCGCGGCGCGCGAAGGTTACGCCACAGTCTTCCCGCAGGCGATCGGCTTGGCCGCAACCTTTGACCCCGATCTGCTGCGCAAAGAGGCCGGCGTAATTGCCACAGAGTTTCGTGTGAAGTACGAACAGCGTTTGCGTGAAAAAGGCTTCACTGATTGGTACCACGGCTTGACCGTATGGTCGCCGAACATAAATATTTTTCGTGATCCACGCTGGGGCCGAGGTCAAGAGACTTACGGCGAAGACCCTTTCCTCACCGCGCAAATGGGCACTGCATACGTCACCGGCTTGCAGGGCGACGGAAAGTACATGAAGGCGCTCTCCACGCCCAAGCACTTCGCCGTGCACAGCGGGCCGGAATCCACACGCCACTCGGTTGACGTCGTCGTCTCCAATCACGACCTCGAAGACACCTATCTTCCCGCATTTCGCGCAACCGTTAGTGCAGGCGCCGGTTCAGTGATGTGCGCCTACAATTCCGTCGATGGCAAGCCCGCTTGCGCGCAGCCGACCCTATTGCAGGACCATCTCCGCGACGCCTGGCACTTTGAGGGCTACGTGGTTTCTGATTGTGGCGCCGCCAGCGACATCTCCCAGGGTCATCACTATACCCAGACAATGGAACAAGGCGTAGCCGCTGCGGTGAAGGCCGGCATGGACATCGTGTGCGGGATTCCCATGTCGGACGTAAAGGTTGAGAACGCCGCAATTTTGCAGGCGGTGAAAGACGGCCTGTTAAGTGCTGAAGATGTTGATCGCTCCGTGCGACGCCTGTTCACGGCCCGCTTCAAACTTGGTATGTTCGATCCGCCAAGCATGGTTCCGTATCATCCCGGGGCGTCCGAAAACGACAGTGCGCCTCACCGCGAACTCGCATTAACTGCGGCACGGGAATCGATGGTGCTTCTTAAAAATTCTGACGGCATTCTTCCGCTGGGAAATAGATTCAAGACCATCGCTGTGATCGGCCCCAACGCCGACTCAGTCGATCCCCTGCTCGGAAACTACAACGGGACGCCGACGCATCCGGTCACGGTGCTTGCCGGAATGCGCAAGCGTTTCGGCGATGCGAATATTCTCTACGCGGCCGGATCATCGCTCACTGGTCAGCCGCTGTCGCCAGTTCCTGCCAGCGTTCTGAAAAATTCTTCCGGGAAGCCGGGATTGACCGCTGAATACTTCAGCGGCACCGCCTTGCAGGGCTCGCCGGCGATGACGCGCACTGATCCCGGGGTCAATTTCGCATGGCAGTCCGGCGTCGCGCCGAAGCTTAAAGAAAATTTTTCCGTACGCTGGACCGGCACGCTGACTCCTCCAACGACCGGCGATTATCAGATCGGATTCACTGGTACCGACGCGTTTCACATGTGGCTCGACAATCAATTGATCGGAGAATCCTGGTATAGCGATACCAGCAAGACGCGGCTTAAAACCATACGCCTCGAAGCCGGCCACGCGTATCCGATAAAGATTGAATGCTCGCAAGAGGGGATCTCTGGCCTTGCCAGACTGGTCTGGCACGAACCCGGAGATAAGAAAGACTACACCGATGCGGTCAACAAGGCCGACCTTATCGTCGCCGTCGTCGGTCTTGCGGGCGAACTTGAAGGCGAGGAGATGCCGATCAACGTCGAAGGCTTTTCTGGCGGTGATCGCACCAGCCTCAATCTACCTCGGGCGCAGGAAGAACTGCTCAAGGATCTGGTCGCGAGCGGTAAGCCCGTCGTCGTCGTGCTGATGAACGGAAGCGCGCTTGCCGTCAACTGGGCAGACGAACATGCCAAGGCGATTCTCGAAGCCTGGTATCCCGGCGAAGAAGGCGGCACCGCCGTCGCCGAAGCGCTGGCCGGCGATTTCTCTCCCGGTGGAAGACTCCCGCTCACCTTCTATAAATCAGTCGATCAGTTGCCTGCATTCGACGACTACAACATGAAGGGCCGCACCTATCGGTACTTTGCTGGCGAGCCGCTCTATCCGTTCGGTTATGGATTGAGTTACACAACTTTCGAATATTCCAACTTGAGTTTCGATAAGCTTTCAATCGGCGGTACCGATGACTTAACAGCGACTGTTGACGTCAAGAACACAGGCAAAATGGCAGGAGACGAAGTGGTTCAAGTGTATGTCACGCATCCCGGCGTGGAGGGCGCGCCGGTTCGAGCCCTGGCCGGATTTAAGCGAGTCCATGTTGCACCGGGCTCCACCCAGCACGTTCAAGTCACGCTTCCGAACCGCCAGCTCAGCATCGTGGATGCAGACGGCGCGAGGAAAATCGTGCCGGGAGATTTGCAGGTCTGGGTCGGTGGCAGCCAGCCGGTCACGCGTATCGTCAATGCCGCAGGAGTTCAAGGCTCGGTAAAGATCACTGGCGAATCGGTACTGCCGAAGTAGCGTGGTGGCAAGTTTTCTGTGGAGGGAAAATGATTACTCATCGTGACTTGATTGTTGCAAGCTTCGCAGCTTGCCTTACCCTCGGCGTCATCGCAATTGCCGCTGAGACTTCCCCTGTGATGACCAGCGCGGTCTTCGACTGGAACTCGATTCCTGCGCAACCCAACAAGACGGGATCGACTCGAACGTTTTTCAAGGGACGCACCGCGACGCTCGATAATCTCGAAGTCCACGTGACCACGCTGAATCCCGGCCAAGCCCCGCATGCGCCGCATCGGCATCCGAATGAGGAACTGGTCATCGTAAAGGAAGGCACAATCGAGGCGCTGGTGAACGGCGAATGGAAGAAGATCGGCCCCGGCTCAGTCTTTTTTATCGCGTCGAATCAGTTACACGGCGTGCGCAACCCGGGGCCGGGAATTGCAACCTATCACGTCGTGGGATGGAAATCGTCGGCAACGCCCGCGCCATCTGCGCAATAACAAAAACTCGGCTCAAATTTCGAGCGGTGCAAAATTGTGTTTATTCTTTTCTAGTAGATGTCATTCCGAGCGAGCTTTCTGATTCGCTTGCGAATCAGAGGCGCAGTCGAGAGCCTGCCCTGAGCGACTGACCGAAGGGAAGGAACCGAACGGGAACCTGCTTTTGCTTTGAAGAACAGCAGATCAAGGTCAAGTCCCCTCGGAATGACAGGGCTCGGTTCCGCAACCTGCTTACCGATTCAGCGCAATAAAGTGAGGCGGGCCGTTTCGTCTGGGTGTTCCCGATGAACGACTTGCAGCACTGCCGCAATTACCAGTCCGATCACAACCGCCGCGGCCAGCACATACCAGAGCGCCGGAATCGCAAACAGAAAAATCAGAGCGCTGCCGACCGCGAATATCAATCCTGGTAAGTTGTCTCCGACCGGCAACCTATGCATGGTGATGCCGCGATGAGGATATTCGCTGTGCATAGCTCACCTCCGCAATAATTGTATGCTTCTTTGTACTCTGAAACGCTCTCTTGAATTTCCACCCAGCCCGAATCCCCACCATCGCTGCTCTCATCGAACCACCCATGCAGATGAAGCTCGTTTCTCTGAATGTCGGGTTGCCGCGCGAGGTCACGTGGCATGGCATGGCGGTGACGACCGGCATTTTTAAGCAGCCGGTCGAGGGCCGCATCGCCCTGCGCACGCTTAATCTCGATGGTGACCGACAGGCCGACCTCACTGTCCATGGCGGAGAAGAGAAGGCCGTGTACTGCTATCCGCTCGAGCACTATGAATACTGGAAACGGGAATTGCCCAGTCGCGAGTTACCGATGGGAATGTTCGGAGAAAACTTCACGCTGGATTTTCCTACCGGAAATGATTCGCCTGAAAGCTCAGTTCACATTGGCGACCGATTTGCCATCGGCTCTGCCGAAGTAGTTGTAACCCAGCCGCGCCTGCCGTGCTACAAACTCGGCGTGCGCTTTCAGATGGACGACATGGTCAAACGCTTCCACATCAGCGGTCGGACTGGCTTCTATCTTGCGGTTACGCGTGAAGGTGAGGTCAGTGCCGGCGATGAAATGAAGTTGATCACCCAGGACGCAGGCGGAGTGCCGGTTTCAGAAATCACGCGCCTTTTCACTCTGAAATCTTACTCGAGCGATGACCTACGCTCGGTTGAACGCGCGCTGCAGATTGAAGCCTTGCCCGAGAGTTGGAAGGAATATTTTCGCGGATGGTTGGACAGAGACGTAGTCGAAACATGACGTAATTCGTCCGTCTCACCCCTCGCTTGGAGCGAAGGGTGAGATCAGAAGAATGTGAATGCTTAGTTACCTACTTTAATTGTGTTCTGGCCAGCGGCGGGCGAAGTTGACCAGCTGATGTCACTTGAGCTTATGGTCACAGTGCAAGTGTTGTACGGTGCCCCGGTTTGAGGATCAGTGGGGTAACTGCTCACCTGGAATTTCACTACGCCTCCATTGTTGACGCTAACTTGGCCATCGATGCTGTTGTTAGAGTTGATGGTCACTTCGGTACTGGTTTCGGGCATTGGAATTGGTTCTGCTGCCATTTGTTTCTCTCCTTTTAACGTTCAATTACTTGGGTCGAAAGTTCGGGTCCGCCAGTAAGCTGGTGAGCGCCGGGTTCGTCCTAAGATCTTCCATCGGATAGCCTCGCTGAAGTGCCTTCTGAACATAGGTCAGGGCTTGACCGCGATGGCCAAGGTTTTCGTAAGCTTCCGCGACATTCTCCAGTACGACCTGATCATCGCTGCGCAATGCTAAGGCGGTTTGCAGATGTCGGTCAGCTTCGTCCTTCAGTCCTTTTTGCGCGTACAACAGGCCAAGATACGATTGCAGCTCCGCATCTTTGGGCTGCACCTTGGCATTAGCCTCCACTAGGGCTAATTCGCGCTCACGCGCATTGGCTGCTTTATCCTTCTGGTTCAAACGTTCGTACGCGACCGCAAGATTCTCCCAGACCCGGTAATTCTTGTCATTTAGCTGAAGAGCCTTTTCCGTCACTGTTGCCGATTCCTGATAGCGTTTTTCCTGGCTGTAGAGGATTCCCAGATTGGCGTATGCCGGATACGACGGGCTCAGCTGAATGGATTTCGTCAGTGCCGCTTCGGCCTGCGGAATCACCTTCGGATCGCTCATGTCGATGTAAGCCGCTGCCAGATTGCTGTACACCTGCGCGTTGTCTGGAGTAAGTTGGGCCGCATGTTCGAACTGCTTTACAGATTGTGCATACTTTCCTTGGCGGTCATAGAAGAGGCCCAAGGCGTTATAGGCGTTCCAGTCGTCTGTGCGCAGCGCCATCGCCTTTTGAAAAACGATTTCAGCATCCTTCAACCGGTTGGCCTTCTCATAGCTGACGCCGATTCCATTCAGCGCATCTGCATCACGCGGATTCAGATCAAGCGCGTGCTGAAATTCCTGCACGGCCAAGTCGTACTTTCCGGAATCGTCGTGAATGCGGCCGAGCGTGACGTAAGCAGCGGGAAGATGGCGGTCGAGTTGGAGCGCGCGCTGGCAGTTCGCCGACGCTTCATCAATCCACTTGGGATTAGGATCGACGACATATTTCAATTGATACGCCTGCCCCAGCGCCGCGTATCCCAGCGCAAACTGTGGATCGGTACTCACAGCTTTGTTTAGTGCGCCAAGGGCCGAATCCAGATTCCCCGGCTTGTCGTAGCGCTGCATGTAACCGAGCGCGCTCAGATAATCCTCGTACGCGGCGGGAGTGACCGAGCCGCCGGTGTCATGCAACATGGCGGCGGTCACGTTGATGTGCATCAGCCGCGCCAGCCGCGCCACGGCTTCATCCTGCAGCGAAGCCAGATCGCCGGCGCGATCTTCAAGCGTCGCCGATCCAATCTGCCGCAAATTTTCTGTGTCAATCAGGTTGACGGTCAGATGAACGTCCTGGCCATCGCGCGAAATGCTGCCCTTCACCGCCAGGTTCGCGCCCAGTTCCCGCCGCGCCGCTGTCGGGTCGCTAATCTTCTGCCGCCGCACTTCACTGGCCGGCACCACCCACAGGCTCTGCTCGCCGACGTCCAGATTGCTCAACCGGCTGGTGAGACTATCCATTAAGCCCTGCGACACGGCTTCGTTCGACGAATCGTTACCGACGTTCTCGAAAGGCAGCACCGCAATATGCGGTTCGCGCTGGCCGAAAATGGCTTTGCGGACGGCAGGAATCGCGAGCGCCGCAGCCGCAATCACGATTAGCGCCGCCGCCGAAATCAGCCACAGCTTTCCTCTTCCCGGACGCGTCTCCTGCCCCAGCATCTGCACCGACGCGCGTTCGAGACTCGCCTTGAGTGACGCCGAAGTTCGCGTCGCGCGGATCGTCTGCATGCCGGGATCCAAATGGCTGCGAAATGTTTCGAGGTCAGCCAGCACTTCGCCGCAAGTCGCGTAACGCGTGACCGCGTCTTTCGAAAGCGCGTGATAAATGATTCCGCGCAGCTCAATCGGCAATTCATCCGGTAATTGCGGCGCTTCGTTCAGGATGGCGACAATCGCCGCCGGCGCCGACTCACGCTGAAACGGGTTGCGCCCCGTCGCCATTTCCGCAATCACGATTCCCAGCGCCCAAATGTCGGTGCGTTCATCGACCGTCTTGCCCAGCGTTTGCTCCGGAGACATGTAGCCGATCGTCCCCGAGGTGCTCATGGTCTGCGTGCTCATTGAATTCGAGGTCGCGCGCGCCAACCCGAAGTCCACAATCTTGACCACATTCTGTTGCGTCACGATCACGTTCGACGGCTTGATGTCGCGATGCACAATCGCGCGCGAATGCGCTTCCGCCAGCCCGCGCGCCATTTGAATGGCGATATCCACGGTTCGTTCGAGCGGCAAAGGGCCAGCCATGAGCTTGCGCGCCAGTGTTTCGCCTTCGTAGTAGGCCATCACGATGAAGGTGCGGCCGTCGGCGGTCTCTTCAATTCCGTGGATTACGCCTATGTTGGGATGATCGAGCGAAGACGCCGTCCGCGCCTCGCGAAGGAACTGCGCTTTTTGGGATTCGTTGCTGACCAGTTCGTCGGGAAGGAACTTCAGCGCCACAGTCCGCTGCAGCTTGAGATCGAGAGCGCGATAGACCACGCCCATCCCGCCGGAACCGGTGAGGGCGAGGATCTGATAGTCGCCGACTCGGTCTCCCGCGGCCAGAGTGGTCACGACATTAGGCATTGCTCCCCGATCCCAACCATCGCCGTGGCGCGGGGTGATTGGATGAATCAGGCATTAAAGCGAACTTGCCAGGCCGCAATGTTACGACAGCCAGTCGGCCCGCGCAACGGGCGGGGTCGGTATCCCGCTCTTCACCGGGGAATGCTAGTCGTTCACTATTGCTTGTCGTATACCGCCGTGCTCGTGATCTTCTTGCCTTTAGCGTCGGTGACGTGTGTGGTCACGGTACGAGTCTTTCCATCAGCTGAGAGCACGACGTGTGCCGTGAGCACAACCTTCCCATCCTTTTTGGACGTGACATCCAGCGTGCGAGCATTTACTTGCTTAGCAGACCGCATATCTTCGTTGGGATTTCCCGTCGAGGGATAATCCTTGCCGTCAAATTTTCCCGTCCATTCGCTGTGTGTCGCCGTGCCATCTGCGGCGGTGCCGTCGATCGTGACTTTTATGTCGTCGCCCGCAGCTTCATACGTGACGCTGTGGTTCTTCGGAGCCCCGGCGCCAATTTTCGATTTGGCCTCGTTCAGCTTCCAGGTTCCCATGAACGCGTCGCTGGCCGCAAAGCACATGATTGCTGCCAGACAAAACGCGAGCGTCAGCAAACTGGTTCTCAGTTTAGTTCTCAGTTTCATACTGCCTCCATTGCGAGAGAAATTGTTTGGATTTCGTACCGCGCGGATTCTAGTGCCGAGGGAGAGATTGTGCAACCGCAACAAGATGGAAAATCGAAATCTAAGAACGAGATCGGGAGTCGAAGAGATTCGATTCAGCACCTCAATGACTAGCTTTGAGGGTGCCCCGTCCTTGTGTCTCCGTTTTTTGGAGACACAGGGCGGGGACTTTGACTTTGGTTTTGACTTTGAAAGACTGTCGGAACGACACCCATCCGTTCCCGCTTCCGAGCTGTCCACTCCGATTCAATCTCCACCACACCCTCAGCCCCAGTCGCGTAATGAAGAAAGCTGCTCCACTTCCAATCCTCGGGTCTCGCGACCAAACCTCGTCTCACCGGATTTCGATGAATGTAGCGCAGTTTCTCTACGCGCTTAGTTTCGCTTGACACATTAAAATCGTAATAACGAGGCAGCCAGAAGGGACTTCCCTCGGGTAGCCTCAACTCGCGCGCGACATTCTGCTTCAGCATCTGCACAGCCAACGACAGCGACCCACGTTCTGGCTCACTGATCAGCAGATGTACGTGCTCGGGCATCACGACGTATCCGGCAACATAGAACCCGTACCAGCCTCTCACCCGCTCCAGCATCCGCTCAAACACATCGCGAGCCTCAGGCGTTCCGAGCAGTGGCTCACGATGATGACAACTGAATGTGATGAAGTGCAGACAGCGCGCCTGCTGACGCCGTTCGAGTCCCCAAGGCATGAGCGGAGGTTATGCTCCTCGACGGAGCGTGTCTGTGACGGATGAACATGGTTCCGAAATGGGATTCGACCTGAATCGCGTGGGTGCCCCGTCCTTCCGGCGGTTTTTGCCGGAGAGCCTGCCCTGAGCGGAGTCGAAGGGGCGGGGAAGTTGACTTCCTATCTATCTAATCAAAAGTCAAACACCGCGCCCTGTCTCGCACAAACCGCGAGACAAGAGCCTGCCCTGAGCGAAGTCGAAGGGACGGGGCACCCTCAGGTTTTCTCTGATCCGGAAGTCCTGCTTTTCGACCTAAACAATAGATTCCACCTCTCTGGGGACTAACGGAATAGGGTGCCCCATCCTTCCCGCGCATTTTGCGGAGGGTGGGGGTTTCGACTTCCTGTCTTTCTGATCAAAGTCGAAGACCCCGCCCTGTCTCGCACAAACCGCGAGACAAGAGCGGGGCACCCTCACCTCCCCAGCACCGACTAGAGGACGCCACGCACCGCGCCCACTTCCCGCCCAAGCTTTATCGCGCGCGGAAGAATTCTTCGGGGTAAATGTCGAGCTTCAAGGATCAACTACCTTGAGGGTGCCCCGTCCTTGTGTCTCCCGTTCTTGGAGACACAGGGCGGGGAAGTTGACTTCCTATCTATCTAATCAAAAGTCAAACACCGCGCCCTGTCTCGCACAAACCGCGGGACAAGAGCCTGCCCTGAGCGAAGTCGAAGGGACGGGGGCACCCTCAGGTTTTCTCTGATCCGGAAGTCCTGCTTTTCGACCTAAACAATAGATTCCACCTCTCTGGGGACTATCGGAATGGGGTGCCCCATCCTTCCCGCGCATTTTGCGGGAGGGTGGGGGTTTCGACTTCCTGTCTTTCTGATCAAAGTCGAAGACCCCGCCCTGTCTCGCACAAACCGCGAGACAAGGGCAGGGCACCCTCACCTCCCCATCACCGACAAGAGGACGCCACGCACCGCGCCGACTTCCTGCATATCGCGCGCCGACGGCACGGCGTAGTAGTGCCGGAACAGTTCGTACGCGCCGTCAACGAGCAAAAGTTCCATGGGTCAAGTTCTAAAGGATACTCTGGGAAGAACTCCATGCAAGATGCCACGAGAGAGACCTTAACTACGTAATTTTAGGAGAGGGCTCGTTGCAAAGCTCTATTATTGAAGATCGTAGGTCTGAGGATGTATGAGTCAGCGGCCTCGCAGTCACCAAATTGAGGATCAGTCTCGAATCGCCTTCGAGCGCTTCCTGCCAAGTCAGTGGGTCTATCGCATGATCAAGCCGGATTACGGCATCGACGGAGCAGTCGAGATTTTCGATAAAGACGGACAGCGAACAGGACGACAGTTCAACGTACAACTGAGGGCAACGGATGAACCAGACACCAAGAAGGCCCTAGCTGTCAGGCTGAGAATAGATGCATGCGAGTATTACAAGTCATTAGACCTGCCGGTCCTGATTGCTCGATTTCACGCGCCGAGTAGCAAACTGTACGTCAAATGGTTTCATGAATTTGATCCGTATTACGCTAGGCGCGGTAAGAAGAGCACAACGTTTAGGCTGGCGGCAATAGACGAGTGGTCGGAGAATACATCCGAAAGATTGCTCCGTGACTTAGAGCGAATCAGGCGCATTCGATTGCGCGCACTACCGATTCCGGTCCCGCTCGAACTTCAATTTCACGACAATCTCATTGGGACCCTTTCAAGCACCGAGATCTCGCTCAATTTGAGGAAAGCATTAGAGGCACTACCAGGAGCAATACGAATAGGCGTGGACTCCTCAAAAGCCTACGGTGTCATATCGCTTTCAAACGAGGAACTCCGGGTCAATCTCGCAGGACTGAAAGGTATAGTATTTCACCCGAATGGTCGCTATGACACTGATACCGCACGCAGGTTTTTACATCACGACGTTTTGGTTGCCACCGCGCTCGCCCTCGATAACGCCGGGTACTTCAATTTAGGCGCAGCACTACTAAACCAATTCGCAGCCCTCTCCAGCCTCATGGAAAATATTGACATCGTTGTGAGAGTAGCCCGCTGCATGGTAAATGCACAACGAGTTAATGAAGCTCTGAATCTAGCTCAGGCGCTTTCAGCCGACGTCAAAACCAGACCAGCAGCTTTTCCTTTAGTGATTTCGATGCTTGCCAGATCATCAGCTATGTCCCCCGCTGAACGCGCACTTCTTACGAAGTTTCTAAAGGACTATGCCGATCTTCAAGAGCGCACTGGTGACACGGCCTCAGCGGCAACGGCAAACTACAACTTAGGGAATCACCTCCGCTCAGTTTCAGCTTATCGAGACGCCTTTCGACACTACCGGAAGGCTGGCAACCTTGATCCGAAGTACTACGATCGGGGATATTTCTGTCGCGAACTGGGGAGCGTTTTATATCTTTCCGGAAAATACCGAATTGCCGCAGACTTGTACGCACGCGCAATATCGATTGGAGAAGCCGGGCTCACACGAGCCTGCCTAGCAGACGCACTGATGTTCGGGACAGTACGAGGACGCTTTACACGTGCTGGAGACGTACCTCACGACTGAAACTGATCCCAAGGCCGAGTTCATTTTGAAGGCATGGGCTCTGAGGAGCTTGCAGCAGATGTTCAATGTCGGCTGCCAGGTCCGTAAGGAAAAGCTTGCGTTAGAACTTGCGTCACCCAGTGGAGAGTTGTCGGATCCTGAGCTCAGGAAGAAATTCGAAGACGCCCTGGAGCTAGACGCGCTCTGCGGACTTGCCTGGTTCAACCTCGGCAGTGTTCTTAACCGCCAATGCGAACCTGACGAAGCCTGTATTGCTTACCTTTGGGCGGCTCTCGTGCATCCGAAAGACGCGCAAGCCTGGGCGAACGCGTTCGTGCTATCAATCTCGTCTCAGAAATTCTCGATATTGGCACCTCATATTGCTCTTGCGGGACGCTTCGCGAGCGGAAATAACATGATCGAACAGTTACTCAAGATTGCAGATTCTCAATCGGCGAAGTTCCCGAAACAAACCTTTCTTTCCCTTTTGGACGAAATCCTAAAAGGTGTGCCTGAAGGGCAGCGTCCGTTCGAGATTAGATTCCTAGACGAGGATGGCCGGGCTCATTCCGTCCCTCTCGTTCAAGGTTAGGAGACCCCTTGCGGATCCTGCTAAGCTACGGCATAAGAATTACTTGCCGTATTTCCGCCGGTGGCATCAGACGAGCTGACCCTACCCCTTTCGAAAGATTGAGCAAAACCGAGTGAAGCGTGCCTTGTGCTCGCATACAACGCCAGGCTTCAAATCACGACTAGGCCCTCGACACGCCATCTGTGGAAAATTCTTGTCAATACCCCCAACAACCTTGTTTTGGTCTAAGTACCTCATTCGCTTCCAAATATAAACTTCCAAACCTTGGCGCAATTCCTCTTCTAACCTGCCATACTAAATATAGAGAGTAGAAAAAAGCGCGGCCCTAAAAAGCCGCGCTTTTTTCTTTCCCGCCCAAATGTTCGGCCCAAACTCGGTGCGCTTCCACGGACGGCCTTTCCGGTCGCCCCGCATGCGCTTTTTTTAACGGCTTTAACTAACCACTAGCCACTAGTCACTAGCACTTAGCAACTGGGGCCCCGTAATGTCCGATCAAAATTTAACTGATGAACTGACTCGTGCGGCCAAACTCGACCCAAAACGCCGCGGAGAACTCGCTGAGCTTGCCTTCATGCGCAAAGCTGCAAGCTTGGGTCTTGCCGTCGCCAAACCTTGGGGCGACAGCGACCGATATGACATAGTCGTCCGCTTTGAGAACACTTTCTGGCGCGTCCAGATCAAATCCGTTCTGAACAAGTCCCCGTCAAGGAATCACTATCGCGTTCAGACCGCGGACTCGCGCAAGCATACCTACTCCGCCAAGGACATCGACTTTCTTGTTGCGTACATTTTCGCCGAGGACATCTGGTACGTCGTTCCTGCTCACATCGTCGAGAACAAGAAATCGCTCTGCCTCAGCCCCGGCTCGAAGAGGTCCTCCGTCGACCACTACCGCGAGGCTTGGAAGCTGATGATGCGGTCCCCTGGCGACGATACTGCCACGAAACCCGCGAATGCCCCTGACAGCGCAGAAGCAGCTCGTGTGATCGCTATAGACTCTGCCATTTCCTGATTTTGCGCGCTACCCTGCCGCGCAGAATCGGCGTCCGCCAACGACGCGCTAGCGGTGTGCCCCCCTTGCCAATCCAGCTAACTTGAGGCGTTTGCGCGGCGTCTGAGCCGCGCGCCGAAATCCCGAGCGGAGTCGAGGGACCTAGAATTCAATGCATGCCACTGACCCCGGAGAAGCCCTTGCAGAATCGCCGCCACCAAAGAAGGGCGGGTGTGCCCCCTTGCCAATCCAGCTAACTTGAGGCGTTTGCGCGGCGTCTGAGCCGCGCGCCGAAATCCCGAGCGGAGTCGAGGGGCCTAGAATTCAATGCATGCCACTGACCGCAGAGAAGCCCTTGCAGAATCGCCGCCACCAAAGAAGGGCGGGTGTGCCCCTCTTGCCAATCCAGCTAACTTGAGGCGCTTGTGCGGCGTCTGAGCCGCGCGCCGAAAATCCCGAGCGAAGTCGAGGGCCCCCTTGCCAATCCAGCTAACCTCTAGCATAATAATTACTTGTCTTATCCCCGCCCGTAGGGATGCGCGCTAGGCGTGCGTTTGTACTCTCGCAAAAGACGCGAGACATCGCACAGCGCGCTCAGGTCTCCTTCGGCAGCTCAGGACGGGCTCTCGACCGCCAAAAGAGGGCGGCTCGGGACGACAAAAATAGAAAGGAAACCAGTTCAGTGTTGATGATTCGTTTATCGCGCGTAGGTGCGCGCAAACAGCCTCACTACCGTGTGGTGGTGATTGAGAAGGAACGGGCGCGCAATGGGCGTCCGGTGGAGATTGTGGGGACGTACAATCCCCGCACCACCCCGGCCAGCGTGGAGCTCAAGCGCGAGCGCATTGATTACTGGCGCTCCAAGGGAGCCCAGGTGTCCGAGCGTGTCGGCAAGATTTTGGGCTTTGCGGCGAATGCGCCGGCTGCGCCAGTTGCTTCGTAAAAATTTACGAATTGAAGAATTTGAGAATTGTCGAATTTGAAATTCGGCAGTTTGTAAATCCGACAATTCGTCAATCAACTACTGCCTTGTGACTATGACTGACTCTTCTCCCAATCCGAAGGCGTTAATTGAGCACGTGGCCAAGGCGCTGGTCGCCGCGCCGGACCAGGTTTTCGTCGAAGAAGTGCCCGAAGGCGACGAAACCGTGGTCGAACTTGAAGTCGCCGAAGATGACATGGGGCGTGTGATCGGCAAGTCGGGCAAGATCGCGCGGGCAATGCGCAATTTGCTGAACGCCGCGGGCGCGAAGGCCGATAAACGCTACGAGCTTGAGATTCTGGAGTAGAACCTCAGTCCGCCGCGGATTAACACGGGTTGGCCGCGCCCTGTGAGGTCAACCTTCGGCACCGCGACTGTGCTGAAACGAGCTAGCTCCGGAGGAGCGAACAACTTTAGCCCAGAGCCTGCCCCGAGCGAAGTCGAGGGGACGTAAGTCCTGGGTAAGCGATCATCATGACCGCGAGTCCCGGAGGGACGGCACACGAATTCATCACCCTTGCCCGCGTGGTCAAGACGCAAGGGCGGCGCGGGGAAGTTGCCGTCGAAGTGCACACTGATATTCCGGACCGGCTGAGAACAGGCGTTCGGGTTTTTGCGCTGGCAGAAGACGACAGCCGCCGCGAACTGAAGATAGAAGACGTCTGGCCGCATAAAGATTGGCTAGTGCTGAAGTTCGCCGGCGTCGAGTCGATTTCAGACGCGGAGCTCTTGATCGGCAGCGAGTTGCAGGTCCCGCTTAACGAGCGTGCGGAACTGGAGCCGGGCGCGGCGTATGTAAGTGATCTGGTCGGTTGCACGCTGTTCGATCACGGTCGCGATGTTGGTATTGTTAGCGATGTCCGCTTTGGAGCCGGTGAAGCGCCGCTGCTGGTCGTCGGGTCAGGGAAGAGCGAATTAGAAATTCCCTACGCGCAGGAGTTTCTGCTGCAAGTTGATCTCGAGCACAAGCGCATCGAGATGAATTTGCCCGAAGGCCTGCTCGATGTGAACGCTCCGCTGACGGACGAAGAGAAGCGGGAGCAACAAAACCGCAGCTCTTAGCAGTTAGCTCTTAGCTTTTAGCCGAAACAGCAGCAGCTAAGCGCTAAGAGCTAATTGCTAAGAGCTGAATGCAGATTCACATCATCACCATCTTCCCCGATTTTTTTGGCGGGCCGCTGGATTTCGGGATTGTTCGCCGGGCGCGCGAAGCCGGACTGGTGAAGATTGAGATTCACGATCTGCGGGCGTTTACCCGCGATCGGCATCGCACAGTGGATGACCGCCCGTTTGGCGGCGGCGCGGGCATGGTGCTCAAGCCGGAACCGATCTTTGAATGTGTGGAATCGCTGAAGTTTGCGCCGCGCGAGGAACGCGCCGTCAACAAGCAGTCGGTCATTCTGCTTTCGGCGCAAGGCAAGCGTTTCGATCAGAAGCTCGCATCTGAACTAGCAGAGCTCGAACGTTTAGTTCTGATCTGTGGCCGCTACGAAGGTGTTGACGAGCGTGTCGGAACGCACTTGGCGGATCGCGAAATTTCGATCGGCGACTATGTTATGAGCGGCGGAGAACTGGGTGCGGCGGTGATCGTTGATACGGTTACGCGGCTGATTCCTGGCGCAGTGGGTAATGAGGCTTCGACGCGGCAGGAATCGTTTGTTGCAGGTGCGGAACCTGGCGGTGCTGCTTTGTCGGACAAGAATGTCCGAACCACACAAGCCGATTCGACGTGCGGCTCCGGCGGATTGCTCGATTATCCGCATTACACGCGTCCGGCGGATTTTCGCGGGATGAAGGTCCCGGAAGTGTTATTGAACGGCAACCACGAGCAGATTCGCAACTGGCGGCGTCGTTCGGCTTTGGAAAAGACGCAGACTAACCGGCCGGATTTGCTGGATGAAGATAGGCTGAACAAAGGCCGATAGTCAGGGATCAGTTGGAATGCGGCTCAGCGGTTAGGCAAGCTTTGATTTTGAGAGGATCAAGACCATGTCAAATTTAATCATCGAAAAAATTCTTGCGAAAACCAAACGCACTGACCTGCCGCAGTTCGGGCCCGGAGACACGGTTCGTGTCCAGGTCAAGATCAAAGAAGGCGAAAAAGAGCGCCTGCAAGCGTTCGAAGGCGTCGTCATCGCGCGCAGCCGTGGGCCGCAGGCCAGCTTCACCGTGCGTAAGATCAGCTTTGGCCAGGGTGTGGAGCGCATTTTCCCCGAAAGCTCACGGGTGGTCGATAAAGTTGACCTTGTCCGCTCGTCAAAGGTACGGCGCGCCAAACTTTATTACCTGCGCAGCCTGCGCGGCAAAGCCGCCCGTCTCAAAGATGTCGATCGCGACCATCCAAGCGCCGCAACCAAGTAGATATTTCGCAACGTGGCGAAGTGCCTCAGTCATTTCGCCACATGGCATTTCCCGCCAGACATTCCTCCCTCCGCATCCATCGGTGATCCTCGCTCCGCCTGAACTATAATTTTCTGCTCATGCCAGCCCAGCCCGCACCCTCGACTTCGCAGACAAATCCTCAGCCGTCTGCTGCGCCTCAGCCTGCACCCCAACCGCGTCCGCGGATGGTCGCTGAAATTAATCGTTTCTGGCAGCGCGTGACCGAGGGTATGGAACTGGGACAACTCATGTCACAGTTCAAGCAGGATGCGCAAACGGGATTTCGTTTCTACCGGAAGGACTTTGACGCGGGTACGCGGCCGGGGCAGCAGCGCCCAGGATTTCTGCACAGACTACAGGAGTTGATGTGGGCGATCCTTGGCAAGCTCACGCCGGCGCGGCGAGTGCTTTTGCTGGTGGGAATTGTCTTGCTGCTTCTGCCCGGCGGCGGATTTCAATTTCAAAGAGGAGACAGTCACGTCGAATTCACCGGTCCCAACTTTCAGTTTTGGGGCGGAGGAGTGCTGTTTGTATTGCTGATGCTTGAGGTCGCCGATCGCGTGATCATGAAGCGCGATCTCGAAATTGCCCGTGACATTCAGAGCTGGCTGTTGCCATCCACGCCGCCTCCAGTCCCGGGACTCGCGATTGCCTTTGCCACCCGTCCGGCAAACACGGTGGCGGGAGATTACTATGACGTATTTGCGCGCCAGAACTCAGTGCCGGACGAACCCATTTTCCTGCTCGCTATCGCCGATGTCGCCGGCAAGAGTATTCCTGCAGCGCTCCTGATGGCAACGTTTCAGGCAAGCCTGAAGACTCTTTCTGCCATGCCGTGCTCATTGCAGGAACTCGCCGGGTCGTTGAACCGCTATGCCTGCGGCAATAGCCAGGGCGGACTGCGATTCACGACAGCGTTTATTGCCGAGTACAACCCTGCCACCCGCGTTCTGGATTACGTGAATGCCGGGCACAATAATCCAATTTTCCGTCGAAGCTCAGGGACCATCGAGCGGCTGATTGCAGGCGGCGTTCCGCTTGGGATACAGGCGGAATCTTGCTACGAGTCAGGCTCGGTCACATTGTCACCCGGCGATTGGCTGGTGATCTTCACCGACGGATTAGTCGAGGCAGAAAATCAGTTTGCCCAGGAATACGGTGAAGATCGCCTGCTCAATGTTCTGCATGCCAACGCGGCGCTCGACCCCCAGCCCATGCTGCAGCGCATGATTGCGGAAGTAAATGACTACGTAGGTTTCACGCCCCAGCACGACGACATTACTTGCATGTTGATCAAGGCCGCGTGAGGCTGGGAAGCTACTTTTCCTCTTGCGCTCACAGCCCCGTCTGCGCCAACATCCTCTTAGCCGTGCCGTTTCAAACCGAAGCTCCTCCGCAAAAGCAAATCTCTGCGTCGGCGGTCAAGCTGCGTCTGCTGAAGCGTCTGCGCTGCACCTTGAAGTTCGAAAAGCTGGCTTGGGCGTCAGGAGCAAAGCTGGTTGCCGGAGTGGATGAAGTTGGGCGCGGCTCGCTTTTTGGGCCGGTAGTTGCCGCCGCCGTGATTCTCGACTCCAGCTACAGAATTCGAGGCTTGCGCGATTCGAAACTATTGCTCGCCGATCGGCGGGAAGTGTTGGCGAAGCGAATTCGTGAGCACGCGGTCGCCTTTGCAATCGCGGCAGTCGATGCCGCTCGCATTGATCAGGTCAATATCTACCATGCGTCACGTATTGCCATGCAGCAAGCTGTGTCTCAGCTGAATCCAGCGGCCGAACATCTACTGGTGGACGCGATGAAGCTTCATTGCGATCTGCCGCAGCGCGCCATCATTCACGGCGATGCGCTCTCGGCCTCGATTGCCGCCGCTTCAATTATCGCGAAGGTCGAGCGCGACCGCATGATCAGCGAGTGGGACCCGGTTTTCCCGGTGTACGGCTTGCGTTCCAACAAAGGCTACAGCACTCCGAAACACCTCGCTGCGTTGCGTGAGCATGGACCTTCACCTCTGCACCGGCAGTCGTTTGCCCCGGTGTGGAGCGCCCCTGTGCCGCAGGAAGTGCTCGAATTCATGTTGGCAGGAGCGGAAGAATCGCAACCAGACTCCCTGCAAGGCGAAGCGTCACAACTCGACGATGCTCCACTGCAACAAGCCATCTAGATCATTCCCATCCCCTAAACGCCCGCCGAGTCGGCGTGGATGTTTTCTTCCGCCGCCAACTTGTCCTTGATCCGGTTCGCGACCGTCTCGAGGGTTTTCACTCGCACGGCAACACCGCGATCAAGAGCGGGATCATCCAGAATCACTCCGCAGCACAAAAACAGCGCGGTGACGTCGTCTTTCAAGGAATTCCAAAGGACGGTGCGTGCGTTTTGCTGGGCAAGCCTGGTTTCGCGACCGCGGTGGTTCAATGCGGCGCGCAGTTCGCGCAGGATTCGTTCGATACCGCTAATTCCAAAGTTTACAAAAACGGGAACGGCGCCGCCAAGATGGTGAATCAAGTAATCAGCCTCTCCGGGTTCGGCCTCCGTGATCCACTGGTCTACCAGTACTGCTGAAAATTCCTGCGCTTGCAAAGCCCTGGAAGCCTGTTGCAGAGTTGAAACCACCTTCACCGGTTGCTGAAACATACTCTCAATCGCATGCGCGCAGGCTTGCGCACGCTCCGACGTCCAGATTAAAAGGATCATGCTTTTCAGAATGGCAAGTGCAGTGCCAAATCATCGGCCCTTGAGAATCAACGACTAAGCGGCGATGCGTCCGCAATCCCGCTGCCGATTTGAGAAACTCGTCCCGAAACGGCTACAAATCCGAACCATATTCTTTCAGCTTGCGATAAAGCGTTGTCTTCCCTATACCAAGTAGTTTGGCCGCCATGAGTTTGTCGCCATTGAGGCGGGCGATCGCGCCCATGATCGTCTGTTTTTCCACCTCCACCATTGGCAAAATTCTCGACTCTGGCGCGGAAGTTGCCATCTGCGCCGGTGCTCCTGTGATGGAACTCGGCAAGTCCGGCGCATTAATCACCGACCCGGAAGTCATCGCGCAACAACGCTCCAGGCAATTTTCAAGCTCGCGGACATTCCCCGGCCAATCGTAAGCCAGTAGCGACTTCATCGCGTCATCGGTCATTTCGAAGCTACGGCCGGTCGTGTGCGACAGACGATCGAGAAAAGCAGTGGCCAGTAGTGGAATGTCCTGCCGCCGCTCGCGCAAGGGAGGAATGCGCAAGCTCAAAACGTTCAGGCGGAAATATAGATCGCGCCGGAACGATCCTTGGGCAACCCCTTGCTCCAGATTGCGATTGGTAGCCGCCAGAATACGCACGTTGATGGGGACTTGCCGGGTGCTGCCAACCGGCCTGATTTCCTTTTCCTGCAGGGCGCGCAGCATTTTCGCCTGCAGATCGATCGGCAATTCGCCGACTTCGTCCAGAAACACCGTACCGCCTTCCGCGATTGCCAGCAGCCCTTCTTTGGATTGCATGGCTCCGGTGAATGCTCCTTTCACATATCCGAACAACTCGCTTTCGATCAGCGTGGGGACTAGCGAGCCGCAATCGACGGGAATAAACGGCTTGTCGCGGAATGGTCCGGAATGATGAATTGCGCGTGCGACCATTTCCTTCCCGGTGCCGCTTTCGCCGAGAATGAGCACCGGATGCGCACTGTGGGCCGCTTTGGCGATGATGCGGTAAAGCTTGTCCATCTCAGGCGCGCGCCCGATGATGTTCCCGAAGCCCTGCTTCGATTTGATTTTTTCGCGCAGCATGCGGTTTTCCGTTTTGAGCCGCAGATGCGCAGCCACCCGGTCGAGCAGTTGCCTGATTTGTTCCATCGTGAATGGCTTGGTGACGTAGTCATAAGCGCCGGACCTCATCGCCTCGACCGCCGATTCCACAGTGCCGTGTCCCGTCATCATGATGACTTCTGTTTCCGGGCGGCGGGTCTTTAACTGCCGCAGGACTTCCAAGCCACCGACACCGCTCAGCGTCAAGTCCAGGAACACCAGGTCGATGGTTTGAGAATCGGCTGCCCGTAACGCCTGCTCGGCGGACTCAGCGGTTGTCGTGTGGTAACCGAGGACGGCGGCGACTTCCCGGCAGGCCTCGCGCACCGAGCGCTCGTCATCAACAATCAAAAGGTTAAGGAGAGCTCTGGCCGGAATGGGCGAACTTGTGGGTGCGGCAAATGTGCTGGGAGCAATGGCGGCGGTCATCGATACCTCTTTTTGTAAGGCACTGCGAGGCGAGGCTTCTTCGCCAATTCAGTGGGACACGCGGTTCCGGTTTACGGAAACATGTTTCCCAATTGGGAATTGTAGGATTTCGACCAGTTCCTGTTTAGGACATCTGAACTGTCTGGTTGTGACCGGTGAACATTCTTTTAGGACGAAAGCTGTGCAAGAAACCGCAGAATGTCGGCAGGCTCAGGACGGTCGGTGTAATCGGGGTTGGCTGAGGTATATAGAACCTGTGTGGCGCCGCCGCCCTCGCCCGCGGATTGCTGCCGGTCGAGGATGTACGTCGCCGGAATCGGCAACTCCCATGACGAGTCGCCATTCACAAAGGGAAGATTTACGAACGCTCGCTCGTAAACTTCCTGCTGATAATCCGGCACACGATACGCGTGGCCAAACTGCTTTGCGACCTCGTTTCCCGCGTCGCTCAGAATAGGGAACTGTAGTTTGTGCTGGTCAGCCATCAGATAGTTCTGGTGAACAGTCTGTGGGGAGATCGCGACCATGGACGCGCCCAGTTCTTGTATTTGCGTAATGACGGCATTCATCGCCTCCATCTGCCCAACGCAAAATGGACACCACCGTCCGCGAATGAAGCAGATGGCGAGAGGTCCCCGGGCCAGAAGTTCCGAGGAGCGCACCAACTTTCCATGCTGATCCGGAAGTTCAAATTCCGGGGCTTCGCTGCCGGGCTTCAGCGCTCGTTCCGCGATGCCACCCGCTTCCAATTCTGCGACGACCCGGGCATGGACTGCCTGAATGTCCGCCGGAACGTATTTTGCGATGAGAGCTTTGCGCTCGGCATAAACCTCGCGAAGGGAGCGCGCCTGAAATTGGGGAGTCGATTCTTCGAGCGAGCGCCATTTCATATGAGCAGGCTTCGGATACTAGCGGTGGTCAGGGCCCCGGTGAAACAATATACTTTGACCAGAACCTAAACGTCTTGATCCACGGCTTGTCTACTTTGCCGTTCTGCATTAGAACAATAGGAACTTCAAAGAAAAAGTGGGATCCACGACCCTTTGGGCCCAGCAACACGCGCTTATCTCCATAACGCGTTACATAAACGAGATAACCCCGCTTGGGCGAAAGCTTCTTTTTTGCGCGCAAAAGCTTCTTTCGTTCTCTCGAAGCTTGTACCGCCATTAGCCGCCTGCCTTCTTTGAGTTCGACGACTGCCCACGGCACTTTTTTTCTGAAAACAACTAAATCGGGATATGTTGTGCAGTCGCGAAGAAATGGCTTGTTTAGCACGCGAAATCTCCCAGGCGTCTCCTCGTTCTTCCTAAGAAACCGTCTGATCGCGTCCCATGCGAAAGACTGCAAGTCCGCCTCGCAGAAGATTAGGTGTGACTTGTATGCTCTGCGAATGCGTAGCGTGAAGTCACCACGCATAAACTCGTGAAACTGGACAATGCTCAACTTTTTCACCGGCTGCGACCTCAGACATCAAATTTATAAGTGGGCAGCTAACAGCTAAACGCTAAGGGCTGTTTTCATCCCAGCTTCATTCCCGCCAGCTTGCGCATCATGTTGCCTTTGCCCATCTGCTTAAACATCTTCCGCATCTGCGCGTATTGACGAAGAAGATTGTTCACTTCCTGCACTGTTCGTCCTGATCCACGCGCGATGCGCTTGCGCCGGCTGCCGTTGATCACGTCGTGATGCGTGCGCTCGTGCTGGGTCATCGAGTTGATGATGGCTTCCACGTGATTGATCTGCTTCTCGTCAATCTTGTCAGCGTGCTTCTGCAATCCGGCAAATGGCCCGATGCTGGGCAGCATGCCCATCAGGCTCTGCAGCGAACCCATTTTTCGCACCTGCCGCAACTGGTCGCGAAAATCCTCCAGCGAAAAGCCGTCGCCAGACAGCGCGCGGGCGGCGATGTCTTGCGCCTTCTTCTTGTCAACCGTTTGCTCGGCGCGCTCGATGAGCGAGAGAATGTCGCCCATGCCGAGAATGCGCGACACGATACGATCAGGATGGAACGGCTCTAGCGCATCATATTTCTCGCCGACGCCGATAAACTTGATGGGCGCGCCGGTGACCTGCCGAATCGATAGCGCCGCGCCGCCGCGCGCGTCGCCATCCATCTTGGTGAGTACCACGCCGGTGAGCGACAGCTTCTTGTGAAATTCGTCGGCCGATTTAACGGCGTCCTGTCCTGTCATCGCGTCAGCGACGAACAAAATCTCAGACGGATTCAGCATCCGCTTGAGCGACTGCATTTCCTCCATGAGCTGATCATCAATGTGCAGACGGCCCGCAGTATCGACGATGAGCACATCGCAGCCGGAGTTGATGGCCTCCCGGCGCGCTTCTTTGGCGAGCTTTTCTACGGTTGCGGTATTGGCTTCGCCAACTTCGCCCTCATAGATCTGCGCCTTTATCGCCTGCGCGACAACTTTCAACTGCTCGCGCGCAGCGGGACGATAGACGTCCACCGAAACCAGCAGCGGACGATGCCCGCCATTCTTGAACCAGTGCGCCAGCTTGCCGGAAGTCGTCGTCTTGCCGGAACCCTGAAGACCGGCCATCAGCACCACCGTCGGTGGCTGCGATGCGAACTTTACGCGAGCCGTGTCCTTGCCCAGCACCTCGGCCAGTTCGTCGCGAACAATCTTGATGACCTGCTCGCCCGGCGAAAGCGCGGTCGCGACCTGCTGGCCCACCGCCTTGGCCTGCACCTGGTCGATGAACTGCTTTACGACCTTAAAGTTGACATCAGCTTCGAGCAGCGCCAGACGCAGCTCGCGCAGCGTCTCCTGAATGTTTTCGTCGGTGAGTGTCGCCTGTCCGCGTAGCGACTTGAAGGTCCGTTGCAGCCGTTCCTGAAGGTTCTCAAACATAAGTATCTCGGTTATTCTAACAGTCGATTCTTCGGGACAAACGAATGATCAACCAATCCAGATGCGCCGCGCTGATCACAGTTTTGTTGTCAGTGCATCCATGTGTTTTCGCGCAAAGCTCGAGTCCTACGGATAGTTCGATGGCGACATCGCCTTTCGCCAGCACACCGGAGGACACACTGACGGCCCGAACTGGCCGACATTCCTGAGATTCGCAGAGAGGTACATGGGTTCTGCCTCGAAATAACAGGGCTTCCGTGCCATCCCTCCCAAAATCTCTCGCTTTTTCACACTTTTCCTAAGCCTGTGCTGGCTTACAATGCTGGCTTATGCAGGCAGTAGCAAGCGCGAGCAGGCCGGCGGATTTCGCGGCGCAATGGCAGGGTCAAGTCGTTGACGGGCGATTTCCTCTCGAACAATATCTCGGAGGATCGGAGCAGCAGGCCGTATTCCTCACCCGCATTCCCGGCGGCGCAACCAAAGCCGCGATCAAGCTGATTCGCGCCACGGCGTGCAATCCCGATGCCCAGCTGGCCGCCTGGCGGCGCGCAGCCAAGCTGTCGCATCCTCATCTCATTCGAATCTTTGATGGCGGCCGCTGCTGGCTTGCCGGCACCGATCTCGTATTCGTCGTCACCGAATACGCCGAAGAAAATCTTGGCCAGGTAGTCCCGCAACGCGCTTTGACTGCCGCCGAAGCCGATGCCATGCTTGGGCCCACAACTGAGGCGCTCGCCTATCTGCACGGTCAAGGCTTGGTTCACGGGCGCATCAAGCCGTCGAATGTGATGGCGGTGAACGATCAACTCAAGCTTTCGAGTGACAGTGTTCAGGAGAACGGCGCATCAGTGCGCAAGCCGCAACCTGCGGTTTACGACGCTCCGGAATCGGCACGCGGCCGGGTTTCGCCCGCGGCCGACGTCTGGGCACTCGGAGCAACTTTGGCTGAGTCTCTGACGCAGCGCGTCCCGCGAAAATTCGACAAGAGTTTGAAACTGGAGCAGCCCTTTGCGGACGTTGTGAGTCATGCTCTGATCGAAGATCCCGCCACGCGTTGGACGATCAGTGACATTCAGGCGAGGCTCGCCGGCAAGAAAGTGGCTAGTCAAAAAGGTTCGACGACTGCTAAGGAGGCCGCCCCAGCGTCAGCAGTTCGCGCAAGGAAACTTGACCGTCAGGATCAGCCACGCGAGGAAAAGTCGCGCCTGCCATTCGTCGTCGCAGGCATTGTGGTTCTCGCGATAATCGCCGTCGCGTTTTTTCTGATGCGCGGCAGCTCGACACAATCGGCCGATCGAGGCTCAAATACACAGTCACCCGCTCCTCTGGACGCGACGCAGCCGGCTTCAGCCGCTGGCCCGGGCAGCGTGCCCACACGATCGAGTACTCCTGGACAAGTTGTCAATCGCGTACTGCCCACGCCATCGCGCAGCGCACTGAATACGATCCACGGAACCATTAAGGTGCGGGTGAAGGTGAAAGTTGATTCGTCAGGAAATGTGATCCATGCGGGATTTGCGACTTCTGGTCCAAGCCAGTATTTCGCCAGATTGGCAATGCAGGCGGCGCAGCAATGGAAGTTTGCGCCGGGTGCGGCGGCTGAATCTACGCTTCTGTTTGAATACAACCGCCGCGGCGTGGAAGCGTCAGCGCAGTCGCGTTAAAAAACGCTTCCAGGATTCTGGACTGGCTGTCTCGGTTTTCCTGATTGCTGACAGCTGATGGCTGAATGCTGAATTAGGTCGCTACGCTCCCGCCGCCTTCTGTTGCCCGCGATACCACTCCACCGTCCGCCGCAATCCTTCCTCGAAGTTCACCAGTGGTTTATAGCCGAGATGCTTTTCTGTCCGTGATAGGTCGGCGAGCGAATGCTTCACGTCCCCGGCTCGGTCAGGACCGTAGTTTACTTCGCCTTTGTATCCGATGATTTTCTTCAATAGCTGGAAAGTCTGGTTCAGGTCGTAACGTTCGCCGGTCGCGACGTTGAAGACCTTTCCGGCGGCCTCGGCTGCCGGAGCTTTAGCTGCCAGTAAGTTCGCGTTCACGGTGTTGTCGATGTAAGTGAAGTCGCGGCTCTGCGCGCCGTCGCCGAAAATCGTCGGCTGCTCGCCCGCCAGCATCTGCGTAATGAACTTCGCCAACACGCCGGAATACGGCGAACTCGGGTCCTGCCGCGGCCCAAAAATATTGAAGTAGCGCAGGCAGACGGTTTCAAGTCCGTAGCAGCGGTAGAAGGAAGTCATGTAGTACTCGCTGGCCAGCTTGGCCACCGCATAGGGTGAAATTGGATTCGGCGGCATGCCCTCGTGCTTGGGGAGTGTCGGAGTGTCTCCGTAAGCCGACGACGACGCGGCATAAACCACGCGCTTGACCTTGGCATCGCGCGCCGCGATCAGCACATGCACCGTGGCATCCACGTTGGCCCGGTTACTGCCCAGCGGATCGACAACTGACTTCGGCACGGACGGGATCGCGGCCTCATGGAAGACGTAGTCCACGCCGCGGCAGGCGTTTTGCACGGCGTCGAGGTCTGCAAGATCGGCTTCGCGGAAATCAATCTTGCTTGCGATCTCGGCAAGGTTTTCGCGCTTGCCGGTCGAAAGATTATCAATGCCGCGGACTTCGTCGCCCTGCGCCAACAAGGCCCGGGCGATGGACGAGCCGATAAATCCGGCAATGCCGGTTATGAGGTATTTCGCCATATAAGTCAATACTAACGGAGCGGGCGGGGAGAGGGGGATGGCAGAAAGGTAATCAGCGGAAAAGACGGGTAGATGTTGTGTAGTGTAATCGCCTGATCACAGCAGTTGTGCTCGTTCGTGTAATCATCGCGCGGGTTTTGTTTCATTTTTCATTAAGGAATGCTCGCCATGTCAGGACACCCTGCCTTACGAAAGGCTTGAAAGCTCGGTAACTTTGCGACGTAGTCTTCGCACACCTTACCGCAAGCCTTTGCTTCGACCGCCTGAACGGATGGTTCTGGGGTGACTCTATACGTGAAATTGCAGGAAAAAATGTATTCAGGGATCAGTGGTCGTCGAGCGAGCACATCAAAAACATCGCTGTCCTCAGGAGTGTCACTCAGAATATGAGTGTGCAGCGAGTAGGTGGAATCGTTCCGAATTGTGAAATTGATGATGTCTTGGTGCATTCGCCGCTTGCTGACAATATTCACGCCATCAGGTGAGATGAGATACCTAATGTCACCCCCAACGGGGTAAACGCCCTCGACGGTCTGGGCCGGGAGGATGTACACGTAGAGGCCACCCTTGTCTGCGGGTAAGACCGCCATATTGTAGGGGCGCTGCTCACCGTGGAATTCCTCTCGTGCAGTTGCAATCGCAAGGGCCGCGTGGAAATAGAATCCCGTATCTTCCAGTGGCGGCTCGTGCTTCTTGACCGTAAACACTTCGAGCGTTTCGCCCTGAACTACCTCATAAGCAATGAGGAACTTGTCTCGAGATTGCGTGAATCGTCCCCACATCACCGTCCATCCGCTCTCGGTTTTCTGCGCGACGTAACGATCAATTACGCCTTTAGGTATATCAATCTTCTGTATTGAATCGCTGGAGTGCCAAGCTGCTTGGTCGTATTCGTAGAGCAGCTTGCCGCGGGTGGCGATCGCGGCGAGTTCATCACTGGCTGGTAGCTGTGGCTTCTGCGCCAGTCCTGCCGCACATAGGAAGATCAAATAAACGCCGAACAGGCAGCGCCACATAGCGCATATGGTACGCCGGATCAGAAGCCATGAAAATGATTGACTTAACATCGCCATTTCACTATCTGATCTAGTAGGCCCCTCACGGATGAGAATGCGAATGATGTCCACTTAAGCGAAGACTCGTTCGTCTGGATTGTCGCGTGAGGTGACTGCCGCCCGTATTTCGCGCCACAATTCTTCCCGTCCTGCTCCGGTGCGGGCCGAATAGGGGACGATCTGGGCCCCAGGCAAAAACGCCGCGAAGGCGTCCATAGATTTGCGTAGCGCGTTGCCGGAAAGTTTGTCGGCCTTGGTGCCGACGATCAGTGATGGGCGCCCCGCAGAAGCGAGAAATTGCAGCAACTGCTTGTCGCTCTCCTGCGGCGGGACATTCACATCAACCAGCGCCAGGCAGAGCACCAGGCAGGCGCGTTCTTTCAAGTAAGGATCGATAAAACTCGACCAGTGACGCGTGACCTCCCGCGGCACTCGGGCGTACCCGTATCCCGGAAGGTCGGCGAACACAACCTCGGGCCGCGGCTTGCCCGCCCAGCGCACTTCGAAGAAGTTGATAGATTGCGTCCGCCCTGGCGACGAACTGGTTTTGGCGATCTTTGCGCCCAGCAGGGAATTGATCAGGCTCGACTTGCCGACGTTCGACCGCCCCAGAAACGCGACCTCAGGCAGCGCCGGCGCCGGGAAATGGCCCGGGTCGGTTGCCGCCGTCATGAATCGGGAAAGCACGCGCATGATTCAGTTTCGGGTTTTCACCAGGATTGTGCAAGTGGGGTGCTGCGTGGCAGATCCCATTCGCCGACTGTTGGGTCACTCCGCGCGAGATCCCTCGCCCCGCTGGTGAAGGCGCGGGTCTTCGGGATGACGCAGCGTCGATGGTGCTGCCATCAAACCTGTCCATCTCCACCCATGCGTCATCCCGAAACTCGGCGCAGTTCAGCCGAGTGAGGGATCCCGCGCGGGGCATGTCAAACCTCTGCGGTCAATCCCTGGCTTATACACGTCCGTCCATGACTCCGCCAGGTCATGCCAGTGCGGATTCATGGACTCGATCAGGCGAATCTTCTTGCTGCGACGCCAGCCTTTAATTTCCTTTTCGCGGGCAATGGCCGCATCCGGATATACGAAGCGCTCGTAATACACCAGGCGAGTGAGATTGTAACGACTCGTGAATCCCGGAACGAGCTTGTTCTTGTGCTGAAAGACGCGGCGGCCGAGTTTCCCGGTGATTCCTGTGTACAGCACGTGCGAGCGCGGCCGGTTGGTCATGATGTAAACATGAAACACTTTGGGTTTTCTCATATTCCGCCTCCACCAATGCGTTACCCGGGATCTTGCGGTGGGCGTCACTGGCGTTTCTAGTACGCGGGCCTCGTCTCCGTCTGTGACGGATGAACATGCCCTCGGGCCGTGCCTCCACTCGCCAGATCCCTCGCCCCGCTGGAGAAAACGCGGGCCTTCGGGATGACGCAGCCGTGGTTGTTGACACCGCACGATAGGGCCGTCATCAAACCTGCCCACCTCCACAAATTGCGTCATCCCGAAACTCGGCGCAGCTCAGCCGAGTGAGGGATCTGGCGCGGATCGTCACCGCCGTTTCTAACACGTGGGCGTCGTCTCCGTCTGTGACGGATGAACATGCCCTCGGGCCGTGCCTCCACTCGCGAGATCCCTCGCCCCGCTGGAGAAAACGTGGGGTTTCGGGATGACGCAGCCGTGGTTGTTGACACCGCACGATAGGGCCCTATCAAACCTGCCCACCTCCACAAATGCGTCATCCCGAAACTCGGCGCAGTTCAGCCGAGTGAGGGATCTCGCGCGGGTCGCCACCGCCGTTTCTAACACGTGGGCGTCGTCCCTGTCTGTGACGGATGAACATGCCCTCGGGCCGTGCCTCCACTCGCGAGATCCCTCGCCCCGCTGGTGAAAACGCGGGGCTTCGGGATGACGCAGCGGTGATGGTGCTGCCATCGATCCTGCCCACGTCCACCAATGCGTCATCCCGAAACTCGGCGCAGTTCAGCAGAGTGAGGGATCCCGCGCGGATCGTCACTGGCGTTTCTAGTACGCGGGCCTCGTCTCCGTCTGTGACGGATGAACATGCCCTCGGGCCGTGCCCCCACTCGCGAGATCCCTCGCCCCGCTGGAGAAAACGCGGGGCTTCGGGATGACGCAGATGTGAAAGGTGAGGCCTGATTTACGCTGGTGGGAGTGCCGCGACAGCAGGATCAGCTTAGTCCGAGCGGCTTCTTATTCTCGATGTCTTCATCGGTAATCGGCCGGTACTTGTTTCGCAGGTAAAGAATTCCGGCCACGATTACGCCGATGCCGACGCTGATCGCAAAGAACACACGATATGCAGGGAACGAAATCAGAACAGCCGCGATGATTACCGCCGCAACAATAAGGCCGGTTGTGCCTTTTACGCTGATGGACATCCGGGGAAGCATCGCTCACTAGCCAAATTTTAGCGCGAAGTGTACGCGCCCGGATAGTAGGGAAGGGGCTGGTTTCAGAGCGACAGAGGGCGCCCAAAGCCCACGCCTACTGGTGCGCGGCCGGCCCTTCCGTCGTGCCCCCTAGAGGCGGAGCCATAGGCTGCGCAGCGTCTGCAGGAATCTCAACAATCGGCAGCGCCTGCTCGAGCGCTATGGCCAGCACCTGGTCCATGGTCTCAACGAAATGCAATTTCATGGCATCGCGAAGATTTTCGGGGACTTCGGCCACGTCTTTCTCATTTTCCTTTGGCAGCAGGACCTCGAACAATCCCGCGCGGTGCGCCGCGAGAAGCTTCTCTTTGAGCCCACCAATCGGAAGCACCTTGCCACGGAGCGTAATCTCGCCCGTCATGGCGATGTCGCGGCGGACAGGAATTTTACTTAACGCGCTGGCAATCGCCGTCGCGATGGTGATCCCCGCCGACGGGCCGTCTTTCGGGATCGCGCCTTCGGGCACATGCACGTGAATGTCGTAGCTACGATAGAAATCTCGGGTCAAGCCGAGCCGCTGCGCGCGCGACCGGATGTACGACATAGCAGCGTGCGCCGACTCTTGCATCACATCGCCTAGTTTGCCGGTCAGCGTGAGCTTGCCTTTGCCATCGACCACTGTGGCTTCCGTGCTGAGAATCGAACCGCCGACTTCAGTCCAGGCGAGCCCCGTGACCAGGCCGATTTCACTTTTCTCATGCGCCAGCGAATCGCGAAACTTGATTACGCCGAGGAAGTCGTTCACATTTTCGCCGGTTACGACAATGTTGTAGCTCGCGCCCTCTTTCACGACCTTGCGGGCAATCTTGCGACAGACGTTGCCGATCTCGCGTTCCAGGTTGCGGACACCGGCCTCGCGCGTGTAGTTGCGGATCAGTGAGGTGATGGCGTCATCGGTGAACTTGATGTTTTTGTCGTTCAGTCCGGCCTGTTCCATCTGCTTCTTGACCAGGAACTGTTTCGCGATTTCGACCTTTTCAGGTTCCGTATAACCGTGCAGGCGCAGCACTTCCATGCGATCTTGCAGCGCCGGCGGAATGGTGTGCATTACGTTCGCGGTCGCGACGAAGAAGACCTGCGAAAGGTCGTACTCGACATCCAGATAGTGGTCCACAAACATGAAGTTTTGCTCGGGATCAAGCACTTCCAGCAGCGCCGCCGAAGGATCGCCGCGGAAATCCATGGACATCTTGTCGACTTCATCGAGCATGAACACCGGATTCTTGGTGCCGGCCTTCTTCATCATTTGAATGATTTGGCCGGGCAGGGCCCCGATGTAAGTGCGGCGATGGCCCCGAATTTCGGCTTCGTCGCGCACGCCGCCCAATGACATGCGCACGAACTTACGGCCCGTGGCCTTGGCAATCGACATTCCCAGAGAAGTTTTACCGACACCTGGAGGCCCGACGAAACAGAGGATCGATCCTTTCGGATTCTTCACCAACTGCCGCACGGCGAGAAACTCAAGAATGCGCTCCTTGATTTTCTCCAGCCCGTAATGATCTTCGTTCAGGACTTTCTCGGCGCGCGAGATGTTGCGAATCTCTTTTGAGCGCTTCTTCCACGGCACCGCCAGCAGCCAGTCCAGATAATTACGCGAAACGGTTGACTCGGCAGACATCGGCGGCATGGCTTCGAGCTTCTTAAGCTCCTGCATGGCTTTGTCTTTTACGTCCTTGCTCATGCCGGCGGATTCGATCTTCTTCTTCAGTTCATCAAATTCGCTCTTTTCGCCGCGGCCCAATTCTTTCTGGATGGCCTTGATCTTCTCGTTGAGGTAGTACTCTTTTTGCGCCCGCTCCATCTGCCGCTTCACCCGCGACTGAATGGTGCGGTCCATGTTCAGCTTTTCGATCTCGACATCAAGCACGTCCGCGATGCGCGTCAGGCGCTCTGCGGGATCAAAGATCTCAAGCAGTTCCTGCTTTTCTTCAATCGAAAGCTGGAGATTCGCGGCAATGGTGTCGGTCAGCTTCGCGGGATCTTCCATGCGGACCGCAGCAATCATGGTCTCGTAGTTAAGCGACTGGCATAGCTTTACGTACTGCTCGAAGAGCGAAGTGACCCGCTGCATCGACGACTCAAGCTGCGTATTGGTCTCGACCGCATAGCGTGCCAGCCGGACGGTGGCTTGCATGAAGCCTTCGCCGTCCATAATCTGCAGGACCTTGCCGCGTTCGATACCCTCGACCAGGACTTTGATATTGCCATCAGGCAGCTTCAAGCTCTGGACGATGTTGACCACGGTGCCGACCTGGTAAATTTCATTTGCCTTGGGCTCGTCAACGCTCGCATCGTGCTGGGTGGCGAGAAATATCTTCTTGTCCGCAGCCAGTGCCTCTTCCAGGGCGCGCACACTCGATTCCCGGCCGACAACGAACGGTGTCATCATGTACGGAAAGATGACCACGTCCCGGATGGGCATCATGGGTAATTTTCTGGTCTCGAATTTTTCCTTGGCTGTGGTCACTAAAAAGAAGCTCCTGGCTATTAGCTTTTAGCTCTTAACAACGTCTGGTTTGCCAAGACTGTTTGCGCCGCCAAGCACGGCTAAGAGCCAACAGCTAAAGGCTAAGAGCTATTTTACTATCCTGCCTTCTCCATCATAGTAAGCGAAACGTTGCGCTTTTCAACCATCTCCCGAGTGACTTCGAACTCCTTTACTTTCTTCTGGCTAGGCAGATGGTACATCAAGTCCAGCATCAACTCTTCCAGAATCATGCGCAAACCGCGCGCGCCGACCTTGCGAACCATTGCCTGTCGCGCGACTGCCCGCAGAGCATCATCACTGAACTTGAGACGCACATTCTCGAATTCGAACAAACGCTGGTACTGCTTTACGATGGCATTTTTCGGTCGGGTAAGGATCTCAACCAGAGTGGTCTCATCCAGGTCTTCGAGCACGCCGACCACCGGCAGGCGGCCGACGAACTCAGGAATCAGGCCAAACTTAATCAAGTCTTCCGGCTGAACTTCGCTCACCATCTCAAAACTGCGCTTGCGTTCAACCGTGGCATCCGCAGACGGTTGCTCCTCTTCTGCCTTGAAACCCAGTGACTTTTTGCCGGCACGTCGGCCGATGATCTTGTCCAGTCCCACGAACGCGCCGCCGCAGATGAAGAGAATGTTGGTCGTGTCTACCGGAGTGAATTCCTGGTGCGGGTGCTTGCGTCCGCCCTGCGGCGGGACATTGGCAATCGTCCCTTCCAGGATCTTCAGCAATGCCTGCTGCACGCCTTCGCCGGAAACGTCCCGGGTGATAGACGGGTTCTCGTCCTTGCGTCCGATCTTGTCAACCTCGTCGATGTAGATGATGCCGGTCTGGGCACGGCCAACGTCACCGTCGGCAGCCTGGAGCAGCTTCAGAATAATGTTCTCGACGTCCTCGCCGACGTAGCCTGCCTCGGTCAGAGTGGTTGCATCCACGATGGCAAAAGGAACATCCAGCATGCGGGCCAGCGTCTGCGCCATCAGGGTTTTGCCAGTGCCGGTTGGGCCGATGAGCATGATGTTCGATTTGCTCAGCTCAATCCCGTCGCCCGCCTTCTGGCGGTTCATATAAATGCGCTTGTAGTGGTTGTAAACCGCGACTGCCAGCTTCTTCTTGGTCTGTTCCTGCCCGATCACGTATTCATCAAGGAAAGTCTTTACTTCCTGAGGCTTGGGCAGTTGGTTTGGAGTACTGGCCGCCGGGGTCGCCGCGCGATCATCTTCAAGAATGGAGTTGCAGACGGCGACGCACTCATCGCAGATGTATGCGCGTGGATAATCACTGGGGGACGAGATCAGCTTGGCGACGGCGTCCTGCGATTTGTGGCAAAACGAACAGCGCAGGATTTCTTCGTTTCCGGTTTTACTTTTCACTCGGCACCCCTTGTGGACTGCAACTCTGGCTGCTCTGGTACTACAAGACTTCTACGATCAGCCAAAACCTGAATCCCGCAAACACCTTGTTCGTGGCGTGGTTGAGAGTTCATCGCGCCGAGCGCCCTGAAAATCAGAGCGACGGAAGGGCGATCATACAAGCTACCGGGTCTTGTAGATAATATCGTCAACGATTCCGTATTCCTTGGCCTGCTGGGCGTTCATGATGAAGTCACGCTCAACATCCTTCTCCACCTTGTCCAGCTTCTGGCCACTATGTTTGGCCAGCAACTGGTTGGTGATCTCGCGCATACGCAAAATCTCGCGGGCGTGAATATCAATGTCCGTCGCCTGCCCTGACAACCCCCCCATCGAGGGCTGGTGAATCAGGATGCGCGAATTTGGCAGCGCCAGCCGCTTCTTGTTCTCACCTGCTGAGAGCAAGAGAGCTGCCATACTTGCAGCCTGCCCTATGCAAATTGTAGTTACATCGTTCTTCACATACTGCATGGTGTCGTAAATTGCCATACCGGCGGTAATCGACCCCCCGGGAGAATTTATATAGAGCTGGATGTCCTTCTCCGGGTCCTCCTGAGCCAAAAACAGCATCTGGGCGATCACCAGGTTGGCGATGGTGTCGTCAATCGGGGTGCCGATGAAGATAATATTGTCGCGTAAAAGCCGCGAATAAATGTCATAAGCCCGCTCACCCCGCCCGGTCTGCTCGATTACCATGGGAACGAGCATCATGCGTTCGTCTTTGTCTTGCATTCGCACTTCTCACACTCCTCCCCGGGAAGCCGGGACTTTGGGTTGGGGATTGAAAGCGTTCCGCTCACGCGGACTGACGATACAGAAAATCGAGGGCCTTCTCGTTGCGGATTCTATTTCGGATTCTATCCAGCGCCCCATCGTGTGTCAAACGAGCGCGGATAGCGTCCGGCGCCTGATTTGTCTGCCTTGCCAGAGCCTCAACCTCGCGATCAATTTCCTCGTCACCAACGACAATTTTCTCTTCGTCAGCGATCTTTTCCAGCAATAAACTCGCTTTCACTTCCTGCAACGCCTGGTCGCGCTGACCGGCCCGCAGACGCCCGAAGTCCAGCTTCTTCATGTCCTCGGACTTCATACCTTGCGATGCCAGCGCGCGCAACCCACGGTCAAGCCGCACATCAATTTGGCGTTCAACTAGAGCCTCGGGGACCTCGAAATCGTTGCGGCGGACCAACTCGGCTAGTAGCTTGTCTTTCGATTCGCGCTCGGCGTTGTGTCGGCGCTCGTGTTCCATGCCCTCGCGAATCTTCTGACGGACTTCATCGATGGTGGTGAACTCGCCGAGCTCCTTTGCGAAATCGTCATTCAACTCCGGCAAACTCTTTTGCTTGATGGCATTGACCTTCACCTTATAAGCAAATGTCTTGCCACGCAGCCGCTCGTCAGAGAAGTCGTCAGGATAGTGAACATCGAAGCTGCGCTCTTCACCTGCATTGGCGCCATGAAGGTTCTTGGTGAACTCAGGCATCGTGTTCTTGCCGCCAATTTCTACCAGGACATCGTCCATGTGGACAGGCTTGGTGTCGGGCGTCTCTTCCTGAGGTGTGCCGTCGAGGGAAACCTGCGCATAATCGGTCTCGGCGATCGCGCGGCCTTCAACCGGAGAGAACGTAGCTTTCTGTTCACGCAAAGCATTGAGCGAGTCATCGACTTCCGGGTCAGTCACAAAGATTTCGGGATGATCCGCCCGAAGTTCCTTATACCCTTCTACCTTGATCTCAGGCATGACTTCGAAGCTGGCCTTGAAGTGCAGCCCCTCGCCTTCATGCACATGCAGGTCTGTGACCCGCGGTTGGGAAACCGGAATCAGCCCCTGGCGCTCGGTTTCTTTGCGAAAGTACTTAGGTACCAGCGCGTCCACCACATCGTTTTGAATATCTTGCCCGAAGCGCTGGCGGATGATCGACGCCGGCACATGCCCGCGCCGGAAACCAGGAATGCGGGCGAGCTTTTGGTACTTCTGAATAAGGGTATCGGTTTCGCGAGAAACTTCTTCGGCTGGAACCTGTATCTCGATCTCGCGTTTTGCGTTGCTTACGGTTTCGGTTGGGCTCACGTGTTACCTTTTGTTTGCAGATTGAGTGTAGAGTTCGTACAAAATAGCGTCAAACGGGAGCACCGGTTTCGGTCGTCGGCGAAAAAGCTCTCAACTGTTTCTATCGATAAATTGCGGATCTACCCAAATCGTGTGATCGACGCCTTCGCGGTCAATGAATTCCAGTTCGGCTCTTCCATCCTCATCGTAAGCGTTTAACGCTACTCGCTTTCCGACGGCCGCAAGGAGTGCCCGTTGATCCTCATCTGGCAGATCGTCAACGAATCCTGGTGGTAACGCCTTGAGTAATACTTTTGGTTTCCGCATGCTTAGCGCTTCTATTTAAGACCGATGACCGATTAAGACCGACGACCGACAGCGGTTTTCTCATTCCCCCGGCGCGTAGTATCCCGTCCTGCTGCGTACCTTCAGGCCCTTCTTTGCTGCGCTGATGGCAATCGTGCGATAACGCCCGTCATGCGCGAAATTCGCTGGATGATATGAAAGCTCGTACTGACTTCGCAGATCGTCCTGAATCTGCGCAAAGGCATTGGCGACATCGGTGAGCTGAAAAGGCCTGAAGGCCCGGCCTCCGGTCGCGTCGGCTATTCGTTCCAGCACTTTGTCGTAGCGGTCACTATCGGCGCCCGCCGGGAAGTTAGTGCTGATCGTATAAACGATGGTGTTTGCACGCAGCGCCATCTCAATGGCTTCTTCCCTGGTTACATGGCTGGCATTGTCGTCGCCATCGCTCACTAGAATGATGGCTCTGCGCACCGAACTTGCCTGCGGCGACTTGAGCAGTTTGTCGCGACAGGAATAGTAGAGGGCGTCGTACATAGCCGTGGCGTTGCCCGGCTGAAGTGCTCGTATGCCTCGCGACAGCTTCTCAGAGTTGTCGGTGAAATCCTGGGTGAGTTCGGGCGCAACATCGAACCCTACAACAAACGCCTGGTCGTATTTAGGACGGATAGTGTCGTTTAAGAACTCAATCGCCGATTCCTGCTCGAATTTAAACCGCTCGCGAATCGAGTTGCTGGCGTCAATAAGCAATCCCACTTGCAACGGGAGATCGGTCTCTCGCCGGAAGCTTCGAATTTCCTCTACCGGATGATCATCATCCACGACCTTGAAGTCCGCCTTGCTCAGATCCTTCACGTAGTGATTGTGTCGGTCCGTGACCGTGAAAACGACGTTGACCTCATTGACGGGGACGCGAATTGTGTTCGGATCAGTGAGCGGAGCACTCTCGTCGTTCTTGTCCCGAGGATCGCTCAAGTCGGTAGTTGAAGGCGCAGGGTTTGCCGGTTGGGGTTGGTCGGCGTCGGCCGCTGGCTGTGGGGCCGGTTTTGGAGGGACCGGCTTCGGTTGCTTCACCGCCGAAGGCGCCGCGGGCAAATCGTCAGTGCTCTGGGAGAAAGCTGGCAACACCGCTGTCAGGGACAGTACGACCAGGGAAATGCGCCACGACCGGATCATTAAATCTAATTATAGCTGCATTCGCAGTCTCATTTATTTGAGGGAATCGAGAAAATGATCCAGCAGTTCCGGAACAGGAGCCGAAAACCGGAGTGCCTCGCCACTACGCGGATGAGTGAACTGAATCTCCGCCGCATGCAGAAAATTGCGTGGTAGCGAGGTGGCAGGCAAGTTCTTCGAGACGATTTGGCGGGGTGCGCCGTAGAGCGCATCTCCGACAACGGGATGACCCAGAGATGCGAGATGCACGCGAATCTGGTGCGTGCGCCCGGTTTCGATGGTTACTTTCAGCAGGGTGAATTTGCCGAAGGCTGATTCGATACGGCGTTGCAAATCATAATGCGTGATGGCTTCTCGGCCGCCGCTGCGTCGCGTGGTCATACGAATGCGCCGGATGGCGTCTCGGCTTATCGCGCTGTTGATACTTCCACGATCGTTCTTCAGCCAGCCGTGTACCAGCGCAATATAGGTTTTCTTCACCCGCCGGCTGGAAAACTCGTCGGCCAGTTTGCCGTGCGCAAAATCATTCTTTGCGACAATAATCAGACCGCTGGTTTCCTTGTCCAGACGATGAACAATGCCGGGCCGCAACTCTCCGCTCACGGCGGATAGTGTGCCAAAATGATGAAGCAGAGCATTGACCAGGGTTCCACGGTTGCGGTCGTCGTCAGTCGCACCCGCGCCGGCGTGCACCATCATGCCAGCGGGTTTGTTGATCACCGCGAGGTCGTTGTCTTCGTAAACGATCTCGAGCGGGATCTCTTCCGCGATGGCTCGCAGAGCCGGCCGCGTGACTTCGCCGAGTACCTCTATCGTTTCCGTCCCTTGCAGGCGAAAAGAGGACTTTTGCGGTTCACCATTTACCGTGACTTTTGCTTGCGCAATCAGTTGCTGCACCCGCGCGCGGCTCGTGTCGGGGAGCTTAGACACAAGGAAGTGATCCAGCCGACGACCGGCGTTTTCGGGACTGACTGTGAAAGATGCCAGGTGCGTCCTCTCTCGCAATGTCATTCTGAGCGAAGTGCCCCGGTTCCGTCAGGAAACGGGAAACGCAGTCGAAGAACCCCAAGACTGCTTGTTCCCGGAGGAATCCCCTCAGGGAATTCATACAGCTAGATCGGTGAAAATTTCATGAAGAGTTTCACCCTGGCACACGCCACGACAAGATCCTTCCTCCCCGGAACCGGTCCACGAGGCAGCCACCGCGCTCCAGATGAAAGTGTAACGGAATACGACCAGCAGTTATCGCGTCGCCGTTGCCAGCACAACCTTGGGAGTCGGACGCAGGTACCAGATCAGTCCTCCCGTCAGCACCAAACCTATGGCGATCAACTGTGTTCCAGAAAGGACTCCTCCGAAAACCGAACCACGGCCGGGATCGTCTCGAATAAATTCCAGAAAGAATCGCGCGATTCCGTATAGAAAAAGATAAGCCCCGAAAACCTGCCCATCGAACTTCTTGCGCTTGAACATCCAGGTGAGAAGAAAGAAGATGCCCAACTCGGCCGCCGACTCGAACAACTGCGTCGGCTCCAGTGCGTGTCCCAGCGGCGTTCCGACGAGTTGCGCGGCGAGGGGATTAGTGAACGTCACTCCCCAAAAATGGTCTGTGGCTTTCCCGTAGCAACACCCGGCGGCAAAGCAGCCGAGGCGTCCGATGGCATGGCCCATTGCCAAGCCGGGAGCGAAAGCGTCGCAGGTGGCCAGCGCCGGCATGTGGTGCTTTCTGAGAAACCACCATGCAACGATGAACGCCGCCACCAGGCCGCCCGAGAACACCCCGCCGGCTTGTAGCGTGTCAAACGTAAAAATTTCGCGCAGATTCTGTCCGTAAACGTGCCCGGAACGCCAATCGAGAATGATGTAGAGAATCTTGGCGCCCAGAATTCCCGCCAGCACCAGCGCGATGCCAAAATCCCAGGCGTTCTCAGCCTTAATCCCTTGCTTCTCTGAATTCCGCACGCTGATCCATAACCCGACCAGCACGCCGGTTGCGACCAGCACCCCGTAGGTGGGAATGCTGAAATTGCCAAGATGGAAAAGTCTGGGAAACACTGGATACTATTTTAGATGCAGAGCGGCACGAAAAGAGTGGGAAAGTCAGAATTTAGAAGGCAGAAGTAAAACTCCGACCTGACGTTACCTTCTGACTACTGACTACTTACTTCTGCATTTAATTTCAAGCCGACCCACGAGACCGTGTGACGGGCCGAGAATGAACCGTCGGTAGACGTTGGAGCCCTCCGCGACCCTTTAGGCCTCTCCGCATGGCGGAGCATGGCACACCGGATCTAATATCGAGTCAGGCCCCGTTCATTCAAGCATTGGTTCAAAAATCGGTTACCGCCATCACCAAGCTTGCAGGCCGGCTTTCATTTCGGATGCTAAGTGAAAGTCCAGCGACTCCGCAAGGGGCAGGGCGTAAAAAGTTGGAACCAAGGGTGCTGGACGGGAAAGCGTGGATGTCATTCCACGCTCCTAAAACTGCTTCACCACAGAGACACAGAGGCACAGAAGTCAGAAGTGAGAAGTAAGAATGCAGAATGAAACACTTAGACTTCTGCATTCTCACTTCTGCATTCTGACTTCTTTGTTGAAGAACCTATTTCCCCGGTTGCGGACGGCTGGCCGGCGGAACGATCCCGTTCATACGCAGATATTCGACCATCTGCCCATAGTGGTCAAAGGGATGCGCGGTTGAAAATGCTCCCACACTGAGGCGCGCTGCTTTCATATCACCGAATAGCGTTACCTGATCTAACTGGTTCTTGTCAGTTATCGAAGCCAACGCCTTGTGCAGATAAGCGAAAGAATCCTTCAGGAACTGCATGATTTCCGCTTTGCTCTTCAGGTTGTCCGGACCCTTTTCTTCGTTAGTGTCCACCGGCGGTTTTTCCTGCAGAATACTGGCGCCGAATGCGTAATTCACTGCAGCCACGTGTTTGACCTGCTCACCGAAGGTGCGCACCCCCTTAAACTCGCCGTTAGTGGGGGCGAAGGAATATTTATCTTCGGGCATGGCGTCCGCGGCGCCCGTGAACTCGGCCGATCCGATGTCAAGAATTGCGTTGAGGGCGTCGCCTGGCGTTTTTGCCGCAGGCATGGCCATTTGGCCGAGAGCGATTCCGGAACAACCAAGCACGACGAGAATTCCCAACAGCAACTTCGCATTGCGCATAGTGATCTCCTCAGTAGTTTTTGTTTGCGGCTTTCCGCTTGCTGGAACTTTCGACGAGTTAACCTTGCAAAAGATCAGTCACGGACCACAGCCGGCGTAAACTCCAGTTCTCTTGCTGTAAGCCGGTAACGGCGTACGGTTAGTAATCCCAAAACCAGAGTTGCTGCGGAACAGAGCATTGTAGTGGGAACCCCGGCTTTTGTCGCCAGTGCGCCCCAGGCCGCGCTGCCGATAGCCATTCCGCCCTGGAGGACCAGCAGATACATAGATAGCGCGCGCGCCCGCATCCACGGCGGAGACATGGTCTGTGCGGCAACGTTTAAGCACGCAAGAATAGCGATCCACGCGATCCCAGACGCGAATAGCACCAGCACCAGCCAGTGAAACGCGTGCGCTCGTCCGGAGGCAAAAGTGGTGATCGCAAACAACACAATCGCGCCGGCAACCACGCCATCAACGGAATACCGGTTTCGCAATTGCGGAAGCACCGCGGCCCCAGCCAAAGCGCCTAGTCCAAATGCGCCGAGCAGCAGGCCATAGCCGGTCGCGCCGTGTTCTCGAGCAATTACCGGGAGTAACGCCAGCAGGGAACTGGCGGCGATGCTGAACGCGCCTGTCCGAATCAAGACACAATGGACAACGTGATCGCCCCTCATATACTTCAAACCGGCTCGAAGCGATTCCATCATCTTGGTAGTCGCCCCGTGTTCAAAGCTTGGCCGTTTCCAGCGATACAGAAAAAAGATCACGCCAAAAAATGAAGCCGCGTTCATCAGAAACGCAATGCCGGAATTGGTTGCTGCAATCACAATTCCGCCCAACGCTGGGCCTACGGACCGGGCGACGTTGAACCCGACAGAATTCAGCGCAACCGCGGGTGCGTGATTTTCCGCGCACACGATCTCCGGCGTGATCGCCTGCCATGCAGGATCGTTCATTACCGCGCCCAGGCCTAGCATGAACGTGAACGCCAGCAGCAGCCATGGCGTCACCCAGCCGAGAAGCGTGAATATTCCGAGCAGTCCGGCTGCCGCTACCATCCACGCCTGTGTGATCAAGAGCAGGCGGCGGCGATCAACCATGTCGGCGAGCGCGCCCGCCGGAAGAATTACCAGGAACACCGGCAAGGTGCTCGCCGCTTGCACCAGCGCCACCATCAACGGAGAAACGGTGAGCTGCGTCATCAGCCAGCCCGCGCCCACGTTCTGCATCCAAGTGCCGGTGTAGGAGATCACGGCGGCGGACCACAACGAACGAAACAGCGGCTCGCGCAACGGATCTAACGCTGATCCATTCATGCGTGCGGGCGCCGGCAGGTTGACCGATTCCGACATCAGTTGGCCCGCGCCTCCGCTGGAGCAGGCACGGCCTCTTCTCCGAACGGCCAGTCGCGATTTCGCCATGCACGCACAAAATACAGGATCAGTCCGGCGATAAGAATCACGGCCGCATAGCGGATCTCTTTCAGCGAGTCCGGCCTTTTCATCACGATGTATGCGAATCCCACGATCGCAAGCACGGCGGGGACCGGGTATAGCCACATGCGAAAGGGACGTGGCATTTCTGGACGACGAATGCGTAACACAATCAGGCCTATTGCTTGCAGCAGGAATTGCAGCAGGATTCGAATTACGACTAGCGCCGAGATTACGTCCGCCAGACGAAAAAAGCAAAAGAGAAGCGCCGTGCCTCCCAGCGCCAGAAGTGAAATGTGCGGAAATTGATAAACCGGGTGCACCCGCGAAAAAACCTTGAAGTAGTTTCCGTCGAGCGCTGCGGCATAAGGTACGCGGGAATATCCCAGCACCAGCGAAAATACCGATGCAAATGCCGTTAGCATTATGAGCGCGGTGACCAGGTTGCCGGCCCAGCCCCCGTAAATGTTCTGCATGAGCGTCGAAAATACGTAGAGTTTGTTATTCGATTGCGCGGCAGAAATCACCTGGTGCCAGTCCATCACGCCGAGCACGCTCAGGTTCATCAACAGATATAGACCTGCGACCAACAGAATGGATAGCAGCACCGCCCGCGGAATAGTTCTGCCCGGATCTTTCAGCTCGTCTCCAAGAAAGCAGACGTTATACGCTCCCCAGTAATCGTAGGTTGCGATTAGCATGGCCGAGCCAAGTCCCAGCCAAAAATTTCCTGAAAGTGAAAATGCCCCCGGCGGAAAGCTAAATGCGCGCGTGTGATCAAAATGCGTGAGCCCCGCCCAAATGATCCAGCCGATGGTTCCCATTACTATGACCCACAGGAACCTGGAGATGAGTCCAACTTGCGTGATTCGCCGATAAAGCAGAAACATAGCAACAAGTACGATTCCGATCGCCAGAAAGGTCGTGCCCGCCAGCTCCCATCCAAGTTGCAAGTTGCCTAGCAGCGGCAAATGCAAGTTCCATTCGTGCGTTGCGTAGTGGGTTTCGAGTCCAGGGAGAAGATAGGCTGTGTATTTGGCAAAACCGATTGCCCCGGACGCGATAGACAATGGCGCGCTGAACGAGAGTTGCCAAATGAACAAAAACGAAACCAGCTTGCCCAGCCGCCTTGGCCCGTAGATTTCACGAAGATAGACGTACGACCCACCGGAACCGGGCATCGCTGCTCCGAGTTCAGCCCATACCAGCCCATCGCAAATCGCCAGCAGAGCGCCGATAATCCAGCCGAGCAGCGCCTGCGGCCCGCCCATCGCCGCGACTACGAGCGGCATGGTGATGAACGGCCCCACGCCGATCATGTCGATCATATTCAGCGCGGTGGCGGTGCCCAGGCCAATGCCGCGGATGAGCTTCGGCGGAGCAGTTTGGTGGGTCGGCTGTATCACAGGATTGTCGAATTGACGAATTTATTGATTGTCGAATTTGCAAGGCCGAACAGATCGAGGTTGAACAAGTTTTGTGACATCAATTCGTCAATTCGTAAATCCGGCAATTCGAAAATTCTAATTCGTGCTACTTGGACTGGCTGGTTTCATGCCCGGCGCTTACCAGATTCACAAACAGCCGAATCGCCCCCGGCACTCCTGCCGGCAACTGACGGAAAAATGCATAACCGGTGTAGATGTACGTGCCCTTGCCGTACTTCGCCTCAATCAGTCCGCCCTTCTGATCGGGTTCGCCGGGATCATGACATGACAGCAGCGCCTTGAAGTGGTCATCCCACGAATCCATGAAGTACAGTCCGCGCTCTTGCACCCAACCGTCGAAATCTTTCTGCGAGATTTCGTTGGGATAGTGAAAAACCGGATTATCAGGCGCAAGAATCTGTACCGGCGCTTCTTCCACAGACACCCGCGCCCGGCTCAGATCTGCTGGGAACGGAGTGAAGTGCCCGCCGTTGAAATCCCCAACGCTGTTGTTGTTCTGAACGATCAGCGTTCCGCCATTGGAAACAAAATCCAGCAGCTTCTTGTTATTCGCGACCAGATCCTTGTGCGTATCGTAAGCGCGGACGCCCAGAACGATGGTTCCGAATTGTGCTAGGTCCTCACTGGCGATCTTTTCGGCAGGTATGAGGGTGACGTTCATCCCAATCTGCTGCAGCACGTTTGGGATGTCATCGCCCGCGCCCATGATGTAGCCGACCTCGAGGTTCTTCGGAACTTTCACATCCACAATGCTGACGTGCTGCACCGCCGGCTCGAAATAATAGAAAGCGCCCAGATCTTCGCGGGTGACGAGCGTATAGCCTTCAGAATATTTCTTGTCACCGGCATCGAGGACAGCGTGAATCTCAGCCCGTCCTTGCGCAAGATTTGCCGGGGAGACCTTGAACGAGAAGTCCTGCTTATCGCCCCGCTTTGTCAGATTGACGTCGATACTCGAAGGCTCCGCCCGCCATCCGGATGGGAGATCAAGATGCAGCGTCCCTTTGGGTGCTCCCGTGAGGTTCGAGCTAACGCCCACACTGACCGTGGTTTCCTTACCATCGGAGAGTGGTAGCGCCTGCTGTGCGGGTTCGAGAGCAACGGAAAAAGCAGGGACAACGGCGACAGGGATTTTTTCGGAATCCCCGGTTTTATTGATGTATTGCACCTCAACGTCGGCGTCTATTCTTCCCGTCCCACGCTTGTGGGACTTCGTCACGGAATGCCCCTGTATGGATTCGGGAAGAGGTGAGTGCAGTCCGCGATGGCCGGCAAGGTTGTATTCAACAATTGAATGGAGCCTGTTCGGCGGGAAAGGCATCGTCTGATACGCCTCGTCAACCTTGTAGATTGAATCAGTCTGAGGATGCTCTCTGTGCCAGTAAGGTCGGGTATATGGAGCATCGGCCGGCACTTGGACGAAAAAGTTGGCGTAGTAATCGTCTTTTGGGTCGATCGTGGTCTGATCGGCGTGAACGCGCCGTACCCAATCCTTGAAGGGTTCCAGTTCTGCACCCTGAATATTGAAGAAGTATTTGGAGTTATTGTGAAGCCTGGAAACAATTTGGAACTTCTGCTCCGGGGACACACAGGTAAGCGCATCTGCGAATGGCGGTGGGGGCGCATCAGGTCCTTTGGGTGGCGAGACGGTTGCCTCCAATTGTGAATTCAGCGCCAGATTTAACGCCACAACGGCTTCGTCATCTTTGGCTGTGATCAGGTCCCACATCTCCTCTCGCATCTTGGTGGAAAGACTGGATTGCTCAAGCTGCTCAGACAAGTCGTCGAGTTCCCCGACTAAGTTCGAAAGTGCGTCTGCGGAATTGCTGATTTTGCCGGCAATCTTCTTCAACTCTGGGCGGAACCATGGAGCATTTTTCTCTTCTTCACCCAGCCGAGCCGCCAGCCCCGGCACGCTCGTATCAATTCCCTCAAACAAATCCTTCTCGTGCCCTTTCTCGTCTGTCGTCTTCGGCAGCACCGAATCTTCGAGTTTGTAAAACGCGTAGCGCGGACCTGAAGGAATGCTTATGTCGGCCAATCCCTGGGACTGCTGGTGCTTCAATCCTTGGATTGCGAACTGCGCGTAGGACATCCCGAGCAGGGGATCTTCTTCGCCGGTATTGATTTTCACTGTGTAGTTTTCGTCGGCGCAGGTCGAAGCGCCGAAGCCGCAGACATTGCCGATATAAAGCTTCTTCGGCTGCCAGGGCTGCAAGCCCTCTTTGATCTGCTCGGGGAAGCGATTCGGGTCGGCTGCGGCGCGGAAAGCTTCTTTGGTCAGAATCGCCGAAGCCTGATGATGACCATGACCGTCGCGATCAGTCCCCGAGAACCGCGCGACCAGCACGTCCGGCCGAAATGTCCGGATCACGCGCACCATATCAGCGAGTGGGACGTCGTGTCCGCCCCACTTCTGAAAAGTTTCTTCCGGCGTCTTCGAATATCCAAAATCCGCCACGCGGCTGAATCGTTGTTCAACGCCGTAGTAACGATCGGACGCCAGCAGTTCAAGCGTGCGCAGCACGCCGAGTTCATCGGAAAATGTGTCGCCGGTTTTGTTCTGCCCGCCCTCGCCGCGCGTCAATGTCATGAGCAGCGTCTGCACGCCTTTGCCGCGGGCTTCGAGCGTGAGCAATCCACCGTCTTCATCGTCTGGATGCGCAACCACCATCATCAGGCGGCCCGTGGTTTGCAGCTTGCGCAACTCCTGTTTCAGCCCGGCTTCGCCGGTGTCTTGTGGCAGCGGATCGTAGAAGCCCGGTGCCTTTGTCGTGGCCGCCGGCGCGCTGGATTGACCCTGGGCGAAAACGGCAACAGAGAGAAGTAGAACGAAAATCGAGCTCAGCGAAACAATGCGTAGTTGTGTAGGCCGAACTCGGGCCTTGGCATTCTGCATATTTTTATGAGACTGCTGTCTGCGCCCGATGGGAGCAGAAAATTGTGAATGAAGCGAAATCTATGCGCAACTGCTTAGCGTGTCACATGCTGCCGCAACCAACTGCCCGTCTTCTACGGCGTTCACCTTTGCATTCAACCATGTGTTCGGTGCATGCTGTCCCCTGACCCTTAGCTTCAAATAGTTGTCACTCAGCGCTTCGGTCCAGATTCCATCCGGATCTTCGGAACTGACGTTCAGTGTGATGGCCTCAACTTCGCGCCCAATAAACGACTGCATAAAAGCGAGCTTCTTTTCAGCCGCCAGTTCCCGCAGCATCCGGTTCCGTTCGCGCGCGACTCTTACTGGAACTTGCCCCGGCATGCTGGCCGCTGGCGTTCCTGGCCGCGCCGAAAACGTAAAGACGTGGAGATAGGTGAAAGGCAGTTCTTCAATCATCCGCCGGGTTTCTTCGAATTCAGCATCGCTTTCGCCGGGGAAGCCGACCATCACGTCGGCGCCAATTGCCGCAGTCGGCATGGCTGCCCTGATCTTTTCGACCTTCTCGCGATAATGCCACGGGCGATATTTACGGTGCATGCGGCGCAGCACTGTATCGCTGCCCGATTGCATGGGAACGTGCGCATGCTTGGCAATCCGTGGAGACTCTGCCATCAAGCGAATAAGAGAGTCGCTCCAGTCCATTGGCTCGACCGAAGAGATGCGCAGTTTTTCTAACCGAGTCTGGTCAAGAATGGCCCGAACCAAGTCTTCAAGATTCTGGTGCGTTGAGTCTGGCTGAACTAGTCGTCGAGCTTCGCTCGACCGGACGGGCGAGGGCGCCCGTCCCCACACGGGACTACTTTCAAAGTCTCTGCCCCACCTGCCCAGATTGATTCCTGAAATAACGACTTCGCGATATCCGGCCTCGATTAGCTCCCGCACCTGCTGTACGACGTCTGCCGCGCTCATCGAGCGGCTGCGCCCTCGAACCGAGGGAATAATGCAGAACGAGCAACGGTTATCACAGCCATCCTGGACTTTCAAATTCGGACGCGTGCGCTCATTTGCGGAATCAAAGACCGGCGCGGCAAGCAGTTCAGTGTGAGCGAAAATATCGGATACGAATATTTCCGCGCCCAAGCCACCAGATTCTCCAGACCTGACCGGGCCTAGTTGGTCCAACGGGAAAAAAGATGCAGAAATGTCCTTCTCAGACTGTTCGCGGATAGCAATGTCTGCGAGATTGTGCTTGTGAGAGTTCCCGATTACCTGCGACACGCCCGCCAGTGCCGCCACCTCCTCTGGCGCCCTTTGTGCATAACATCCGGTAATAACGATTTTGCACCCCGGATTGTGCCGCTTAATGCGTCGGATGGCGGCGCGAGCATCCTGTTCAGCAGCAGCGGTAACCGCGCACGTATTGAGTACTACCCATTCGGCGCTGGATGAGCTTTCCGCCCGATCCAGCCCCCGCTGCTCAAACTGGCGCTCGATGGCTGCGCCATCGGCTTGAGTGGCTCGGCAACCGAAATTTAGTACGTAAAAACGCGACACCGAACTATACTAGCGTATATACATCTCCGGATGTCGTGATCCGCCGGAGTCGTCGCTGCCGTCGTGCAGATTGTGTCTTTCGAGGTTGGGCATGAAACGCAGAATACTTTTGGTGGATGACGACGTTGCGGTGCTGCTTACTCTTAAAGCAGTGCTGGAATTGAACCACTTTGATGTTCAGACCGCATCTTCGGCGGCGGAGGCGATCGAGAAGCTAGCCTCCGGCGTGTACGACATGGTAATCACCGACTCACGTATGGAAACCGATGACGCCGGTTTTCACGTGATCCGCGCCGCGCGCCAGCAAAGTTATCAGCCGGCGACCGCGCTACTGACGGCTTACCCTCCGCGCAACATGGACTGGAAACACAACGGAGTGCAATCACTGCTGGTGAAGCCGATCGGTACGCATGACCTGCTGCGGCAGATCGAGGCCCTGCTGGTTCGCCAACAGGATGAAAAGCGGGCACGAGAGGTCGCCAACCTCAGCGGGTCTGATGCGGTTGGCGGACGACCGGAACAAAAAGCCAGTTGACCCGGGCTTCCGGTGTTCAGCCCCGAAGTCCAGGCCCAACGCCTGAATCACGCGCTCGCTGCGTGACGTTTCTCCCGGAAGCATTCCCGGCAAAAAATAGGACGCCCCTGGGTGGGCCGGAACGGGACAGTCGTTTCTTTCCCACACTGTGAACACACTGCATGGGTCTCTACCCGCGCGTGGGCCGGACGAGGCGGGGGCGCTCCCACCACAGCAAGCCGTTTGGCTTTGCAGTTCTTGCAACGCTTGGGTTCGTTACGAAACTGCTTGTCGTGAAAAAACAACTGTTCACCGGCGGTGAAGACAAAGTCTGTACCGCAGTCAACGCATTTCAGCATCCTGTCCTGGAATTCCATTGCCAGCTCCTTAGGCCCAGCGAATCGCGAAAACGCACGTTCCGCGATGCGTGTGTTGGCGCCCCCTTTTCTTCGTGTGCTTCTACCCTGGGTTCGGCCCGCCCGCACTGGGAAGTGTGCGGGATACAGCTTCGGAAAAACTTTGCCGGAAATGGATGCGCGGCTGATCAGCGCTTTTTAGAAGGCAGGGCCACAATCGAAATCGTGGCCCTGGAATTCAATCCTGCTCCTTGCGTGTCTTCTTGCGTGCGCGCTTGCGCGCCAGCGCTTCCTTTACCCGTTTCTTTTCTCCGGGCTTCAGGTAAAAAGAGTGACGTTTTACTTCTTTAATGATGTCCTCTTGTTGCACCTTCCGCTTAAAGCGACGCAGGGCGTTTTCGAGCGACTCGCCTTCCTGCAATCTGACTTCTGCCAACGAAACTACACCCCCAAACCGGTCCGGTTGGACTCGTCAGTTATTGCAAGACGGGCGCGTAAAGTCAAGCACTATATGGAATTTGCGGGCTCGTCGCAGCGCCTTTCACTTCGGACGTCAGAAACTTATTCGCAGCGATAGCTGCACCTGGCGAGGAGCATACGCGCTTGTCGCCTTGGCCAGATTCGTCGGGACCTGATAATAAGCCGGAAAGTAATTGATTCCAATGTGTTTAGTTCCATAGTTGAACTGGGCGGTGTTGCTTAGCGCCCCGTCATCTGTGAGCTGGAATCTGCGGTTCAGCCGGTTCAATAGGTTGAACGATTCCACCGTGAAATCCAGCTTCACCTTGCCATGCCGGTACATCGTCCGCCCCACTCGCATGTCTGTTGTCGAGTAATCAGGTCCGACGAAAGAGTTTCTCCGGGCCGCGGGAATGCGGTCATTGTTCGTATTGCCGTCCTGGTTGGCGTCGCCGATCACAGTTGCATTGACCGGACGTCCACTGCCGGCTGTGATTACGCCCGAATTCTTCCATCCTTTTGTCAGTTTGCCGAGCCAGCCTTGCCCGCCGTTGAGCGCGCGCGGCTCATAAATCCAGGAGAAAACGAAACGGCTGCGCTGATCGGTCACGCTGTTTCCACGTTCGGAGCTGGGAGAATATGAGTTCTGCACTGTAGCCGGACGCCCCGCTACCAGCGCGTCCTGACCGTCGTCGATGGCGTGGGCATAGGTATATCCCAGGCGGAAGTAGAGGCCGTGCGTCATCTGGCGGCGCAAAGAGAACGTCGCGCCGTGATAGACGCTTGAAGCTTCGCTCTCAAACACGTCGATCGATCCGAGTTGCGGAATTGGACGCGCCAGCGGATTGATGCAGGGCGTAAAAGGACACGTCTGCGATGACGTGAACTGCCAGGTGGCGAACGTCTGAACCGAGCCGTAGCCGAGCAGATTCGCGCCTGACGAGTCGAAAATCGGATACTGAACATTTGTCGGAGGAGCAAGATTCACGTCCCGGGCGCGAATCAGATTCTGCCCGTGAACGAATGAATAAGAAAATTCGGCGACGACCCGATGCGCAACCTCCCGCTCAAGACTTGCGCTGGCCTGATGGATTTCCGGCGTGCGGTAGTTGTGCGCGAAGGCGGAGATGTCGCTCTCCGCGAACTGCGCAAGATTCGACGGCACGTCACAGGCAGGCGCCAGCGGCGCACAGTTCACCAATGGAAATGGATACTGCGGAAACACTTGCTCTGCCGCAAACACAGTTCGGTTCAGAAAAATCGAATTCGGCGTCAATCCGTTGTCGGTTTCGATTGTCGAGTTGTAAATCTGTGGGATGCGCGGATAAAACATGCCATAACTCACCCGCGCGACCAGCGGACGCTCATTGCCGAATGAATACGAAATTCCCGCCCGTGGCGCAAAATTGTTGAGATCCAGCGGCACCTTGCCCGAGTCTGGCCATAGCGGATTCGTCTTCAAGTATTTGGTGGCGAACGTCTGCAGATCGTAACGGACGCCGACCGTGAGCCCAAGATGATCAGTCACATGAATCGTATCTTGAGCGAAGGCCGCGTACTCGTTTGTATCCGGATGGCTTACCGCCGACCCAACGCTTTGCACGTAATAATGCGGCACCTGATGCGCAAACGCCCGCAATGGTGTCAGGGTCAAGCCGCCCTCCAGCGGTTGGAAGGTAAAAGGATCGACGTTGATCGGATCAAAAATAAATTCTCCTCCGAAGTTTGATGGGAAGAAGTTGTAGATTTTCGTGAGCAAAGCGTCTCCGCCAAGCTTCCACGTCTGCCGTTTTCCCTCGCGACTAATGGTCTCCGCCACATGCATGCGGTGTTCACGGGTTTCGCGCGGCAGTATGCTCGACCGCCCCATTCCATCGAGAATCCCAGGAATTCGCGAAAGCGGATCCGTCGAATTACTCTCCGACCACTGCAGGTCGCGAGAATACTGAATCCGAAGATGGCTCATGAGTCGTAACGAAATCCCACTGGTCAGAGACGCCGTCGCAGTCTCAGTCTCCACATGCTCGATTCCATTGTCGGAGATGCTGTAAGTGGTGAGCGGGCTCGATGGATCCAGAAAGACGTTATTTTGTCCGGAATAGCGCGAGGTATTTAGCCGCAGCGACAGCAGATTCCGCTGCGACAGATTTACATCGAGCTTGGTGAATCCGGCATTGCCAAGCAGCTTTGACGGGTAAAGGCCGGACTGTTGCGAGAGCTTCGCGGCCGCCGCAAAGACTAACGCCTGATCGCTCGCTTCGTAGTCTCCGGGAGTTGCCGGCCCGGCGCCCAATTGCGGCGCCACTGAACTGGCGCCGTTCACAAAGCGGACCACGGTCGGCTCATGAAAAATGTGCTGATCGTATCCCGCGAAGAAAAACACGCGATTGCGGCGCAGCGGGCCGCCCACGGTGAATCCGAACTGGTGTTGCTGATCGGTGGGCTTGAAGGTCAATTCGGGATCACGCGCATTGAACTCGCTGTTCTTCAAATAGTAGAAAGCGGACCCGTGCAGCTTGTTCGATCCTGACTTCGTCACAATGTTAACGACCGCCCCGCCCGAGCGCCCCGATTCCGCCGAAACCGGATTCGGCGAAACCCGGAACTCCTGGATGACCTCGTTCGAAAATTGATATGGCGCGCGGTATCGCCCGCGGGCCTGGGAGAAGAAGGCATTGTTATTGTCGCCGCCATCCACCAAGTAGCTGGTTTGAAAGCCTCGAATCCCGCCGAATGCTAGATCTCCGTTTGAGGTCGAATTCTGCCCGCGAGGGTCGGTCGTCGCCTGCGACGTAAGCAGGCACATGTCCGTGAAACGCCGGCCGTTGAGCGGGAGGTTCATAATTGCCCTTTCGTCAACCACCAGCGAAAAACCGCGCGGCTCGGTTTCAACCGCCTTAGGCTCTGCCGAAACGGTGACGCTCTCCCGCGATCCAGCGACCGTCAACTTAAATTCAATCTGCGTAGCGCCCCCAATTTCCACGCGCAGGCTGTCGTTCACTTGCGGCGACATGCCGTCCGAGGTCACACGCGCCGAGTACTCGCCGGGCGGCAGCAGTTGAAACGCGAACCGGCCTTCACTGTCCGAAGCTTGCTGGTACCGGAAGCCGGTCGCATTGTTGACCACCGCGACAGTAGCTCCCGCTACACGCCGACCTACGGGATCGAGCACTAGGCCGCGAATGGCTCCGCTAGAGCCATCCTGCGCGAGGCACGGCAAAACAAAAAGAAGTGCTGCAAGATAGAAGAAACAATTCCGCATAGACTCACTCCGCTAGGGATGTGAATCCAGCCTCGACGGGAGACAATCTCGTATAACACGGCCGCGCCTTCATGTCTGTGATCTGCGAACAAATTTCGCTGCTGCTTCCCGCTTCGGGAAAGTTTGTTAGGATTTGAATTCACCAATAGCACTTGGCACCTAGCATTTAGTTCTGGAGAATCACGCCAACGGCTTGCATCGGAATGCTAACTGCTAAATGCCAAGTGCCGACTTCCATGATCCGCTCTTACAAAGGCATTTCGCCGACGATCCCGAAGTCATGCTACGTTGACGAGTCGGCGCAGATCATTGGCGATGTGGTGCTCGGCGAGCATGCCAGCGTGTGGATGAACGCCGTGCTCCGCGGCGATGTACATTCCATCCGCGTGGGCGCGAACTCGAATATTCAGGATTGCAGCGTGCTTCATGGGATGAAAGAACAGTACGGCGTATTTATCGGCGACTATGTCACCGTCGGACATTCGGTCACCCTGCACGGTTGCACTATCGGCGATCGCTGCCTGATCGGCATGGGTTCCATCATTCTTAACGGCGCAGTAATTGGCCACGGGTCGATCATCGCCGCTGGCACGCTGATTCCAGAGAAAACCATCGTTGAGCCCGGCTCGCTTTGGATGGGTTCGCCGGGCCAATTTCGCCGCAAGCTGGTTGAGCGAGACACCGACAGCATCATGCGCTATGCCAACAATTATCTTGGATATAAGGATTCGTATTTGCGGGAACGGTGAGAGATTCGAGTTGTATCTTAGGTGAGATTTGTGTTCAGGCTCGGATGAGATTCGACTTTATTCTTAGGTGAGATTCGCGTTGAGTCCCGTAGGGACGTTTGATAATAGCCCGGCGTTTTAACGCCGGGTGGTCGGGACAGACAGGGCGAGTCCCGTCAGGGACGGCTGACAGAATCCAGCCGTACCTACGGTACTTGGTCCAAATGTCAGTTCACCCGCCGCTGAAGCGGCGGGCTATTGGCGTCACTCCCTACGGGAGCCAAGAGTGCATTGCCCAGGATGACCGACCAACGACGTACGATCGACGAAAATGATTAAAGCCATTCGAGGAACTCGCGATCTGCTCCCGCCGGATACTGTGCTGTGGAATTATGTCGAGCAGACGGTGCGTGATGTGTTCCGCGCATACAACTTCCAGGAAATCCGCACCCCGATCTTCGAAGACACCGAGCTCTTCGCCCGCGGCGTCGGCGAAGAGACCGATATCGTTTCGAAAGAGATGTACACGTGGGCTGACCAGGGACGCGCGCAGAGCGACAAAGGCCAATCCCTCACCCTGCGCCCCGAAAATACCGCCGGTGTGGTTCGCGCCTACATCGAACATGATCTCGCTAAGCGCGGCCTCAACAAGCTCTACTACATTGGGCCGCAGTTCCGCCGCGAGCGCCCGCAAAAGGGACGCTACCGGCAGTTCTACCAAATCGGAGCTGAAATCATCGGGCCGGCAACCGCGGGCAGCGAGTCTCCCGCACGTGATGCGGAAATCCTCGAGATGCTGGCCACATTGCTCGACCGCCTCGGCATTATTGGCTGGACGCTGCAACTGAACTCCATCGGCTGCCCTGCCGATCGCGCCCGCTACAACGAAGCCCTCCGCAAGGCGCTCGATCCCGTAAAAGACCGAATGGATCCGGATTGCCAACGCCGCGCCGTGACCAACCCTTTGCGCGTGTTCGACTGCAAAGTTCCGGAAGACCAGCCAATCATCGAAACCCTTCCGCGTATCAGCGACTATCTCGACGAGCCTTGCCGCCAACACTTCGAGCAGGTCAAAGAGATTCTAAGATCGGTCGGCGTCGATTTTCAGCTGAACGACCGACTGGTTCGGGGCCTCGACTACTACACGCGCACCGCTTTCGAGTTCACCCACGGCGCTCTCGGCGCACAGAATGCCATCCTCGGTGGCGGCCGCTATGACGGCCTATCCGAGGCACTCGGCGGCCCGCCCGCGCCGGGAATTGGATTTGCCATCGGTGAAGACCGTCTCGTGATGTCCCTCGGCAAGTCTCCCGAAGATGTCCTGCGAAAGCCGGATGTTTACATCGCCCCCCTCGGGCCGGGCATGAACAAAGAAGCCGCTCGCCTGGCGCGCGAACTGCGGCGTCACGACCTCGTCGTCGAATTGGGCGATGAAAGTTTCCGCCTTAAAAAGTCACTCGAAACTGCCAGCAAACTGGGCGCCCGTTTCGCCCTGATCGCTGGCGAAAATGAGCTCAGCACCGGCGTCTTTGCCTTGAAGAACCTAGCCACCGGCCAACAGGTCCAGGTTGCTCGGCCAGACCTCGTTCGCGCCATCCAGAGTTGAAAGCCTCGCCTGTCTCCTTTGTAAAATTTCAAATCCCGGATTGACGAGCGCCGGATCTTCGCCTAATATTTGCCCTCTGGCGAGCCCAATCGCCAAATTGAGGAGAAAATATATGAGCCGTCGCTCAATTGCGTTGTGTGTAGGATTCGTTGCGATCTTTACCGTGGCTTCACTTCAGGCGCAGATGGGACCGCCCGCCCCCGCTCCGGAACTGAAGAAGCTTGACTTCATGGCCGGTGATTGGACTGCCGAAGGAACCATGAACCCCGGCCCCGGGATGCCGGGCGGAAAATTCAGTGAAACCAGCCATGCCGAGTGGATGCAGGGTAATTACTTCCTGGTGGAACACAGCGACGGCGATTTCGGAGCCATGGGCAAACTGAAGGAGTTGGCGGTCCTTGGATATGACTCCGATAAGAAAGCCTACACCTACCACGCCTTCAACAGCATGGGTGAAGCCGAAAATTCCACTGGCACCGTGGACGGCGACACCTGGACCTGGACCAGTGACGAGCACATGGGCGGCATGACTATGAAAGGACGCTTCACCATGAAAGTGCTCTCGGGGACCTCTTACACCATGAAATACGAACTCTCCCAGGACGGCAACAACTGGATGACCGCGATGGAAGGAAAAGCAACCAAAAAATAGTCTGCTGCTCGGGTGAGGCGGGCGCCAGCCCGCCTCATTTCCCCCCCGGCTAAACCCTTTCAGTTTTCTGCCGATAATCTGTCGACCATCCTAAACAACCGTAGTTTCTCCATTCCATTTATAATTTCCCCTTCCACTTTTTGCGCAGACCTTTCTTGAAAGGCAAAGCTTGCTCGATTTTTTAGGCGACCTGAAACGCACGCACATGTGCGGCGCTCTCCGTCCCTCTGACGCGGGTAAAAAAGCCGTGCTCATGGGATGGGTCAACCGCCGCCGCGACCTCGGCAGCATCATTTTTATTGACCTGCGCGACCGCACCGGTGTGACCCAGGTGGTCGTAAACCGCGAACTGAATAAGGCAGCGCACGAAAAGGCCTCGTCGCTGCGCAATGAATACGTCATCGCCGTGATCGGCAAGGTCAAGCAGCGCGATTCCGATACCGTCAATAAGAACATTCCTACCGGCGAAGTTGAACTGGTGGTTGATGAGCTGCGCATCTTGAACGAATCCAAGCAGCCGCCGTTTCTGCCTGGCGAAGCCGTACTACCGAATGAAGAGATCCGCCTGAAGTACCGCTACATTGACCTGCGGCGCGACGTAATGCAGTTCAATATCGAGATGCGGCACAAGGTTTCAAAGGCGATTCGCGATTATCTTTCCGCACGGGGCTTTTTCGAAATTGAAACCCCGTTCATGACCCGCTCCACACCCGAGGGTGCGCGCGACTATCTCGTGCCCAGCCGGGTGCAGCCGGGATCGTTCTACGCGCTGCCGCAGTCGCCGCAGATGTTTAAGCAGATCCTGATGATCTCGGGCTTCGACAAGTATTTCCAGATCGTGCGCTGCTTCCGCGACGAAGATTTCCGCGCCGACCGCCAGGCTGAGTTCACACAGATTGACCTCGAGATGACCTATCCGCAGACCGACACGGTCTGGGGAGTCGTCGAAGGATTCTTGACGGCCGCTTTCAAAGCCGCGGGCCACGACATCACAGCGCCATTCCCGCGCATGAGTTACGACGAAGCCATCCGCCGTTACGGCAACGACAAGCCCGACATGCGCCTGCCCGCGATGGTCGATGTGCGCGAAGCGATGACGCCGGAAGAACTGGAAGACTTAGCAACCAAGTTTCGTGTACGCAAAGAATTTCCCGTGCAACTGATTCGCATCCCGCACGCCGGAGAAATTTCCGGTACCGAGCGGCGCACCATCGGCACTTACGGCGCGTATCAACATGTGCAAGGGCCGTCATTCGTGCAACTGATGACAGACCCGAAACGCTTCGCAAAAGACTATCCGGCGTTGTCCGAGAAGATCGTGAACTTCGGCAAAGTTGAAGCCGACGATCTCTGGCTGCTGGCGGCTGCGCGTGCGGAAGGCGCAGGCGCGGACCAGAGCGTACAGAACTTCTGTGAGAAATGCGGATTTTTGCGCCTTGATCTTGCGCAGAAATACGCCACCAAGCATAAAGCCTTCGACAAAACCGGCGATCCCGCAAACGACTTCCGCTTCCTGTGGGTCTCCGATTTCCCCATGTTCGAGTGGGACAAGAACGAGAAGCGGTGGAATCCGGCGCATCATCCCTTCACCACGCTCCATGAAGAAGACATGGCCAAGCTCGAATCGAACATTGACTCAGTGCACGATCCCAAATCCCCGCTCGGCGAAATTCGAGCCCTCGCCTATGACGTGGTTCTGAATGGCACCGAGCTTGGCTCCGGCTCCATTCGTATTCATCGCCAAGACATTCAAGCCAAAATTTTCCAGGCGCTTGGTATGAGCGACGAGGAAGCCCGCTCCCGCTTCGGATTCTTCCTCGAAGCCCTGGAATACGGCACGCCTCCGCACGGCGGGATTGCGCTAGGCTTGGATCGAATTGTGATGATCCTCGCCGGCGCTGACAGCCTGCGCGAAGTCATCCCCTTCCCCAAAACCGCCCGCGCGGTAGACCTTATGGTGGACGCGCCCACTCCGGTCAGCGAAGCGCAGTTGAAAGAGCTGGGAATACAGATCAGGAAATAGCTCCGCCCCAAATCTGCTACCATTCCCGCTTTCAGGACATCTGATCTGCAATGCACGCTTTTGCCATTGTCGCGGCGGCGATCATCCTTTTCGCCATCCTGCTGGATGCGTTTGAAACTGTCGTTCTGCCGCGCCGGGTGCAGCGCCAGTTCCGCATCACCAGTTGGTTCTACCGCAATACCTGGAGACCTTGGGCCCGGCTGACCAGCCACATTAAATCGCAAACCCGCCGCGAAGCCTTTCTCGGATACTTCGGTCCGCTGTCCATGATTGCCTTGCTCGGGCTTTGGGCCTGCGCTCTTATCTTCGCTTTCGCCCTGCTACAGTACGGAGGCGGCGAACACTTGTCGTCAGGAAACATAAAAATTACTTTTCCAGTGCTGCTCTATCACAGCGGCGAGACATTTTTCACTCTGGGCTACGGCGACATCACTCCTGCATCAGGCTTCTCGCGATTTCTAGCGGTCGGCGAAGCCGGAATGGGATTTGCCTTCCTTGGCGTGGTGATTGGGTATCTGCCGACGATCTACACCGCGTTCTCGCGCCGGGAAATTGAAATATCTCTGCTCGATGCGCGCGCCGGTTCGCCTCCCAGCGCGACAGAGTTACTGGGCCGCGCCGCCAACACTCTCGATACCGCCAGTTTAGACGTTTTGTTTCACGATTGGGAGCGCTGGGCCGCCGAAGTCCTCGAAAGTCATCTTTCGTATCCCGTGCTCAGCTTTTATCGCTCACAGCACAGCAATCAATCCTGGCTGGGCGCGCTGACGGTGATTCTCGATGCTACTGCCCTGGTGATGGCGGGTATCGAGAACGTGAACAACGAACAGGCGCGGCGCACCTTCAAGATGGCCCGTCACGCCGTGGTCGATCTGGCGCAGGTGGTGAACGCGCGTTACGATCCCAACGCGCCTGATCGTCTGACTGGAGACGATCTCGCTCAGATTCGTTCGCAACTTGCCGAGAAGGGACTGAACTTGCACACTGACGAGATTGCTAGCCAGAAACTGACCGAGCTTAGGAGTTTGTACGAGCCCTATGCGCAGGGCATTGGCAGAAATCTTTTCATCCCGCTGCCGCCATGGATTCATCACGACCCGATCAAAGATAACTGGCGCTCAGGGCCGTGGGACCGCGTCATTCAGGCGCGAGGTTTGGGCAGGATCGCCAGCGATCACGCGATCAATATCGACGAACATTTTTAGGTTGCAAATGACCCTAGCTATTCGTGCGGGGTAAAGCCCTTGCGCCGCTGCTCGCTGTAACGATGCAACGCATCGCTGATCACGGGATAGGCTTCGGACGCCGATTTTATCTGGTCCACTTCAACCGCTTTGCCTTCGAGCTGCTTGTAGTCCTGAAAAAAGCGTCGCAGCATCAGCAAGCGGTGCTGCGGCATCTCCTGCGCTTCGTTGTAACTGTTGAACTCCGGGTCTTTGGTGGCCACGGCGATGATCTTGTGATCTTTCTTCCCAGAGTCAATCATGGTCATCAATCCAATGGCTCGCGCATAAATGATCGTCAACGGAACCACCGTTTCCTGGCACAGCACGAGAACGTCGAGAGGATCGTCGTCTTCGGCCAGGGTCTGCGGAATGAAACCGTAGTTCGCCGGATAATAAACGGCCGAATAGAGCACTCGGTCGAGCTTGATCAGCCCGCTGGCTTTGTCGAGTTCATATTTCACGCTCGATCCGAACGGAATCTCGATAATGCTGTTGAATTCATTCGGCAGATTTCGGCCGGGAGTGACGTCGTGCCAGGGGTGGATCATAGGAGTTATTTTAGCGGAAGCTGCTGCTTGACCGTCTTTTCTGGCGCGAGTACAGTTTGATCAAGCGGCACTATGTCCTCGCAATCCGGCAAAATCATTAAATTCGGCAGCGCACTCGTGGTTATTTTGCTCGCCCTGGGCTATCTTGCCTACACCGGCGTGCAGGAAAGCAAGAGTTACTACGTCACCATCAAAGAGTTGCGCGGCATGGGCGACCAGGCATATACCAAACGCCTGCGTGTCGCAGGGAACGTGCAGCCCGGTTCGATCAAGCGCAGCGGAACCAACATGAGTTTCGCGCTGATCGAAAATGACCAGGTGCTGAATGTGGTTTACAACGGCACTGAACCACCGCCCGACACCTTCAAAGACAACGCCCAGGCCCTTGCCGCAGGCAACTATGGGCGCGACGGAGTTTTCCACGCCAAAGAGATTCAGGCCAAGTGCGCGTCAAAATATGCGCCGCAGCAGAACGGCTCCCAGCCAGTCAACAATATGTCCCAGGCGCAAAGCGGCGCGCAGGGAATGTAGGTGTTGTTCCGCTAAAGCCCAAAGCCCAGCTTCATACCATTTCCGTTCCCCACAGATCATGCAGGTGAACGATCCCGCGCAGTTTGCTTTCATCCACCACCATCAGAGACGTGATCTTCTTTTCTTCCATGATGGCCAACGCGGTCGCTGCAAATTCCTGGCTGGAAATGGTCTTCGGTTCCCGCGTCATGCATTCGCCAGCCGTGAGATCGAGTGCGTCCTTTCCCCGGCGCTCGAGCAGACGCCGGAGATCGCCATCGCTGATCACCCCAAGAAGTTTGTCCCCATCTGCCACCGCTGTCACACCCAGCTTCTTGCGCGACATTTCGTAGATCACTTCGGGCATCGCCGTTTTCGCGGAAACGCGGGGAACCGCGTCCCCCGAGTGCATCAGCGCTTCGACGCGCGCCAGACGCTTGCCGAGTTTCCCCCCGGGATGCAGGTTGGCAAAATCTTCTTCTTTGAATCCTTTCTTGTGTGAGAGCGCGACGGCGAGAGCATCGCCGAGCGCGAGCATTGCGGTCGTGGACGCAGTAGGAGCAAGTCCAAGCGTGCAAGCCTCTTCGGCGACAGCACAACTCAGGAAAACATCGGCAGCGGAGGCAAGCGTAGACGTTTTCTTCTCTGGTGTTTCCTCATCGCACGTGATTGCGATCAGCGGCAGTCGAAGGCGCTTAATCGTTGCAAGCAGTTCCAGGATCTCTTCGGTTTCGCCGCTGGCCGAGAGCGCGATTACAACGTCGCCCCTCGCCAGCATCCCCAGGTCGCCGTGAAGGGCTTCAACCGGATGCATGAATAACGCCGGCGTTCCGGTAGAACTGAGTGTCGCCGCGATCTTGCGGGCAATCAAGCCACTCTTGCCCATTCCGGTGACGACAACCCGTCCGGCACAGCAGAAAAGCAGGTCGATCGCCTGATCGAAAACCGCCGCCATCGGACCCGCAAGCCGGTCGGCAAGTTCCTGCAATGCCTGTGCTTCCACCCTGACTACGTCTTCTCCAATATTTTTCATGGGGACGAAGCAAGGATGTTAGCAAAAGGCGGTGGGGAGGGGTTAGTGGCTAGTTGCTAGGGTCTAGTTGCCAGTTGCCAGTTGCCAGTTCTCAGTTCTCAGTGGGGTGAGCTCGGCAAGTTCAACCAAGACCATTGCCTGCAGTGAACCGCCGAGCTGCCAGTGGATGTACTTGCATCGATTTTGCGCCATCGCTTACGAGCAACTAATCACTAGCAACTAGCTACTAACAACTAGCTACTAACAACTGACAACTGCTCTTCTCACCAGACGTGGCAGGCGTTTTCGCTCACCATCGGCTGACCTTTTTTACAACTGAAGGCTTCGTCGAACTCCGACATGTTCTGGACCACGCCGTTCACGCGCCATTTGCCCGGAGAGTGTGGGTTGGTAGTCACCTGTGCCCGCGCATATTCAGGCCTGCGAAGTTCGCACCACACCCGGCCGAATCCCAGGAAAAAGCGCTGGTCCGGGGTGTAGCCGTCGATAGTCTGTCCGGCCTTTCCGCTTTTGTCATCGGCAATAAAGTGGTGCAGCGCCATCAGCGCGATACGCGCGCCGCCATTGTCGGCCGTGTTCTCGCCGAGTGTCAGGCGGCCGTTCAGCTTCAGGTCGTCAACTGCGATGAAGCTGCTGTATTCGTTGGCCACGCAGCTGGCGCGCTCTTCAAATCGTTTGCCGTCTTCGGCGGTCCACCAGTCGCGAAGATTGCCCTGCGGATCAAACTTCCGGCCCTGATCGTCGAAGCCGTGCGTAAGTTCGTGGCCGATGACCAGGCCGATTGCGCCGAAATTGGTGGCGTCATCGGCGTTCTTATCGAAGAAAGGCGGTTGCAAGATTCCGGCAGGGAATACGATCTCATTCCGCGGCGGAGAATAATACGCATTCACGGTTGGCGGAGTCATGCCCCATTCATTGCGGTCGAGTGGCTTGCCAATCTTATTGATGTTGCGCCGCGCCTCGAACTCATTCGCCCGCAGAAAATTTCCCACCAGATCGCCACGCTCAATTTTGAGCGAACTGTAGTCGCGCCACACATCGGGGTATCCGATCTTATTGCGAATCGCTTCGAGCTTTACATGGGCCTGTTTCTTGGTATCCTCTGACATCCAGGACAGATTGCTGATGTCCTCGGAAAGCGCCTTTTCAAGCGCATCAACCATCTTGAGCATGCGCTGTTTGCCCTCGGCCCCGAAAGTCTGTTCCACATACCGTTGTCCGAGCGCCTCCCCAATCTCGTTGTCCACCGAATCCACACAACGCTTCCAGCGCGGCTTGATCTCCTTTTGCCCGCTCAGCGCCTGTTCCATCTTGAAGTTTGCGTCGACGAAAGGTTGCGAAAGCCAGGGCGCAGTGCCATCCAGCAGGTGCCAGCTCACGTACGTTTTCCACGCATCCAGCGGCTCGGATTCGAGCAACGCATTTACCTGCTTAAAGAAGTCAGGATTGCTGACATTCAGCTCGGAAATCGCCGGCGTCTTCATATCGGAGAAATATTGCGCGAGATGAAAATTCGGCGCCAGGCTTGCCGCCTCATCGCGCGACATCTTGTGATCCCGGGTTTTAGGATCGCGCCGTGCAGTCCGATCCATAGCGGCTTTGGCGAGCTCGGTCTCGATACGCAGCACGGTTTCTGCCGAAGACTTCGCTTGTTCGGGAGACTGTCCGGACAAAGTAAATACTTGAGTGGCATAGTCCTTGAAATGTTGGCGGATCTCGACCATGTGCGCATCGTCTTTTATGTAGTAGTCGCGGTCGGGCAGCGTGAGCCCTCCCTGGTCGATATACGCAATCACTATGTTGGCATTGTGCAGGTCGGAGGAGCTATAGAAATTGAACAGCGGGTTCGGCCCAATCAGATGCACTCGGGCAATGGCATCAATCAACGCCGCCTTATCTTTAACTGCGGCGATCCGCGCCAGCTCCGGCTTCAGCGGCTCAAATCCTTTGGAGTTGGCCGCAGACTCGTCCATGCAGGACTCGTAATAGTCGCCGATCTTCTGGTCGATGGCATTGCGGTGCGAGTCGTTAACTTCAGCCTTCTCGAGAATCTGGCGCAGGATGGCCTCGTTGCGGTCATCCAGCTCGCGGAAGCTTACCCATGACGCCTGGTCCGGCGGAATGGTGTTGGTCTTCATCCAGTTCCCGCATGAGTAGGCGTAGAAATCCGTACACGGATCGGCGCCCTTATCTACCGCGCTGAAATCTGGCGAGGGCGAATTTGACTGGGCGAAACTGCAAACGGTCGACATCAGCAGGACAGCAGTCAGGAGAAAGTTCAAGCGCAAGGCGCACCTCGATTCCGAACTGGCGATTTTAGGCGTAAGTACGTTAGACGGGCAAGTGCGTGAAAGGTGAGTTCCCGGGGAAATCAAAGGCCGTAACTTTACGAGGCTGTACGATTGGCCGCCGCCTTCTTGCTCACCAGATCGGCGATGCGTTGCAGGGCCTGCTGAGGATCGGGTTCGCTGTAAAAATCCGCGTCATTTGTTGGAGGCGCGTCATGAGCCGCTGGTATTGAGATTACAGGGACCGGTCCCAAGTGCCTAGTGGCGTCAATCAGTGTTTTTTTCTCGATGTCTGAAACTGAACGTCCGAGAATAAGGACATCGAACGATCCTTCCTTGCATTGTTCCAATCCCGCGGCCGATCCTGAAGAGGCGACTTCATAGCCTCTGCCCTCGAGAAGCAATCGCCAGGCCTGAAGCGCATCGTCGTCGTTTGCGATTGTCAGGATGCGTGGTTTTCGCTGTCGTGCGGTCAGTTTTTCAGCCAATACTGCCACCAGCGCGTCAGCATTCGTAGGCTTGGTGATGTAATCGTCAACGCTGAGGTGTATGCCTTCAACTGCCGTTTCGAGGGCTGGGTACGCGGTGAGAATTATTTTTATGCAGTCGGGATTGGCTTCTCCCATGGCCCGAATCACTCTAAGGCCGTCGCCTTCCTGCTCGATATTTAAATCGCAAAGCAGTAAGTCGAACTGCTTTTCTTTTATGTGCTTTAGCGCCTGCTGTACCGTGCCGGCGACGGTGACTGTGAAGCCATAACGCCTCAAGATTACTGGCAAAGTGGCGCGAATATTGGGCTCGTCATCGACGAACAAAAGGCGCTTGGGAATCGGTTTCAATATTGAGGGCCGGGTAGCAACAACCTGAGGCAGTTTTACAAACCGGATACATACTACGTGATAGGTTGTTTTATGTTCGATACATTACATTCGGTATTAATCTTGAATAAACCTGTAGGCTCTCTAAGAGCCGGGTGTGGACCTACCGTCCCTTACTGGCTGTCTGAGCTGCGTTCCCCAATGTATTGCGTTACCACCTGCTTCCACTTACCCTGCGCGCGCAGGATGAACTCCAGCGAGTCACGAAGCGCGCCATCGCCGCCTCTATGTTTGGTCACATAGTGAGCGTCTTTCTTGACCTCATCGCGAGCATTTGCGACAGCGATGGCCAGTCCGCAGTTCCACATAACCGGCAGGTCAATTACGTCATCCCCGACGAAACAAGCTTCAGCGGCAGCCATTTTTTCTTTCTGAAGAATTTCCTTGAATGACCCAAGCTTGTCCTGGATGCCTTGATAGATGTGATCAAGTTTCAAGTCGTGGGCCCGCAAAGCCACCGTCTCGGAGATGCGTTTGGTGATCAAACCTGTTTTAATCCCAGCCAGCCGGGCGAGAGAAATTGCCGTGCCGTCATGCGCGTGAAAACCTTTGGCCTCGACCATCGTTGTGCTGGCCAGCCCAAAGCCGCCCTGCCCGCCATGTCTGGCCGCATGCGAGTGCGTGCTCAGTTCTGCGCCCTCAGGTTTGGGAAAGAAAAAGAGCTTGCCGTCGGTTAGGACGCCATCTACGTCGAACAGCAACAGCTTTATTTTTCGGGCGCGGGAGCGAGCGTCAGGCATGCGAGGATTTTAGCAAAAGCATTTCACCACAGAGACGCAGAGTCACAGAGAAACAGAAGCCCAAAGCCCGACGCCGACCCTTCACGTGTGTTTCGCCACCCACAGCAGGATCGCGAAGATGACGATCGGCACCATCGCCATTGCGACATAGAAAAGCACTTGCCGGGTGCGGGGCTGCTTCCGGACCCTCCAATTGGTCAGTTCTTCCCGGTCTTCAACTCCGACGGTATCTGGGTGATCGAGATCGTGCGCAAATTCATGCGCTGACTTGTAGCGTTTTGCGGGATCGCGCTCGAGGGCACGATAGATAATCTCCTGCAATTGCGGCGAAATTGACGGATCAATTTCGCGCGGCGGCACGGGGTTGTTAAGCAGACGGTCGTTCATAATGATGAACGCGTTGGGTCCGGTGAACGGGACTTTTCCCGTCAGCATTTCGTAAAGCATCACGCCCAGGGCGTAGATATCGCTGCGTGCGTCACCGCGTTTGCCTTTGACTTGCTCGGGCGATATGTAATCCGGCGTGCCCATGGTCTGCGAGAATTTGGCGAAGGTCAGGCGGCGAGCGCCTGCACTCGCCGCAATGCCAAAGTCAATCAGCTTGATGTGGTCGTCGGCGTCAATCATGATGTTTTCCGGCTTCAGGTCGCGGTGCACGACGCCGTGCCCGTGAATGTATTCCAGGGCCGACGCGATCTGGAGCGCGATTTTGACCGCGCGATCGGCCGGTATCTTTTTCTGCTCATTCAGGACCTGGCGTAAGAGACGCCCATCCACCCATTCCATCGCAATATAAAACTGGCTGTGATCCTGGTTGGGATAGACCTTCATCACGCCCGGATGATCGAGTTTTTCGCCGATCTCCTGCTCGCGGCGAAAGCGGTCGTAAAAAACAGGATCAGCTTCGATTTCAGGGTGTGGGACCTTGATGGCCACCGTCTGGCCGGTGCGTTCGTCCTTGGCGCGAAAGATCGAGGCCATGCCGCTCCGCGCGACCACGTTTTCAATTACATAGTGATCGAGTTTTTCGCCGGTGCGGAGAGAAGTCATGGATTGGGCAGCCACTCAATCATGCCAGATCGCCATAAGAAGTGCGTAAACTTAAATGTTCTCATGCTAGCGCAGCTTGTACGGTCGTCCCCGGTACATTCCAATGCGTTCGACATTCTTCACGCGAATCAGTTGGACCGTGATGTTGTCGCTGCCGTCCCGTTCGAGGGCCAACGAAATCAGATTGCGCGCGCTTTGTTCAAGATCATGAAATTGGCCCGCTGCAATGGCAATTTCCGTTTGTGACAAGGAACCATGAAATCCATCGCTTGAAAGGAGGAGCATATCGCCGGGCAGTACCTGATGCTCGTTGAGGTCAACGTTCACAAACATATTGGCCCCAAGCGAACGGCTGAGCAGATGCCGGCGGTCTGATTCGGCAGCCTCTTCGGGCGTGAGTATTCCCATGCGAACCTGTTCTCCCACCAGGCTGTGATCATGCGTCAGTTGCTCAGCCTGGCCGCGACGGATGAGATAACAGCGCGAGTCGCCCACGTTAGCCACGATCACGCGATCAAAACGAAACAGGCATGCCACGATAGTCGTACACATCGAACTGCCGCCAGGCCCAGTAGCAGCCGCAGTCTCGTATATCCGGATGTTGGCGGATTGCACCAGGCGCTGCAAACAGGCTGCCGGAGATTCGTTGGCGCGGTAATCGTGAAAGCCGGATTGCAGTGTCTCGACGGCAAGGCGCGAGGCTACTTCGCCGCGGTCCTGGCCCCCGACCCCATCTGCGACTGCGAAAAGCCAGCCGCGCTCCCGGGCATGGCCCGGAGAAGCTGGCGCAGCGTGACCGAAGAAGTCCTCGTTGTGTTCACGGACCCTCCCGGCATCAGAAAGTCCCGCGAACTCGACATCGAGCATGGAAGTTCCAGGGAAGATTTCGCCGCCGGGCAGGTTTCGGGCTCTTCTATATCCTTCTAACATGTTCAGGCACAGCCCCGCGGCAAAAACCGTAGGGCGGATCCCCAGACCCGCCCTATATAGCCGGCAAATCGCGATGATTCACGAATGCTACGCCGCCCCCGCCCGGCTTTGTACCAGGGTCGTGCGTCCGCTGGCCTTACTCGACCGCAGGAAATAGATCCCGCCATAAATCGCCCAGACGACCGCGATACCGAGGGCGAGCAGCGGTTCCATTTTGGTGCCGTATCCCATGAATGGCCCGATCACATAGAAGGCCATGCATGCAAGATTGGCGAGCAATCCGAATACAGGAATAATGAGGTGCCGCACAACCTTGAACTTCGGGTGATTGTGATAGCACACCAGGCAAGTCACACAACTGAGCATGTACAGCAGGAAGGTGCCGAAGTTCGAAGCCAGCGTGACCGTCAGCAACGAGTTCGGCAATGCCGCCATTTTGTCGTGAGTTGTGTAACCAAAGCTCGACCAGAAGCCGTGTGGCAAAACTTGTATGGCCGCGTCGGCAGGAGCGCCGGCATCGCCGAACGCCATCAACACCGCAATCGACCCCACGATCGCCGAGATGATCGCCAGGGTCCATATGGCGCGGTGCGGTGTGAGGTTGGCAGAGTGCAAAGCGCCCATGCTGTCCGGCATCTCTTTGTCTTTGCCCATGGCATAGGTCACTCGGGCTCCGGTGTTCATGCAGGAGAGCGTCGTCCCGATGATCGCCAGGAATACGGTAAATGCCTCGATAAGCATGAAGGCCCGCCCGTGCCCGTTGAAGAGGTGATTGCCGACTACAACCATCATGTCCCCGATCGGCGCCGCCGATCCCGACGCGCTTTGCATCGTGTACCCGCTATTCAGGAAGTAGTTCGCGGCAAAATATTCGATCAGGTAGCAAAACGCTCCTTGCACGAGTAGTGAAGTCACTACGGCTATCGGAACGTCGCGTTTTGCGTTTTTGGCTTCGCCACCCATGGCGGTCACCGATTCAAATCCAACCAGGATAAGAATCGCCACCGTCGCCTGAACGAATGCCCATCCGAAGTTGTGAATGCCAAGCACCGATTTTGCGCTTGGGTGCGTCAGAAAATGTCCTTGGTCATCTGTGGTCGGATAGCTCACGTGATAGGGGACCGCTTTGCCAGAGGCGTCCAGCTTGGGCTGAGGAATGCCGTCGGCGTTTCGAGCAACAGTGTCGGTTGCTACGCCGTTGACCATCGTGCTGGTCGTGGCAAATTCGTAGCTGTAGGCATTGCCTGAAGCGGAATCGAACTGGAACGCCTCAGAGCCCGGCTTATGGCTCATGCGGTAGCTGAGCGCCATCACCGAAAAAACCAGCAAAGCGCTGATCTGAATCACGTTGATGGCGATGTTGACTGAAGTTGAACCGTTGACGCCACGATAAGCGATGTAGGCAACAAGGAAGGAGAAGACTACGGCAACGGCCACCATGAACGCCGGTCCGGGATTCGATGCGCTCATGAAATTCGGCCATAACGTGCCCACCAGGTACCCGCAGAGGATGCCCATGACTCCAACCATCACGCCCGGGTAGATCCAGTAGTAAAGATGCGAAGCCCAGCCGACGATGAACTTCGAGAGCCGCGCATATCGCCACGCCGATTCGTGGTTGAGGAACGATTGTTCGGCGAAATAGTAGGAGCTTCCTGTGCCGGGATACAACTTTGCCATTTCCGCATAACAGACCGCCGTGGCAAGACACAGCAGCAGCGCCACAAGGATGCCCATCCACATAGCCGGAGCGGTCACGCCGGTAGTTGCCTGGATGTAAAAGGTGAGCCACAGAAAAGCGCCAGGAGCAATGAGCGCCATTGCGTTCATTGTGAGCCCGGTCAAACCTAACGTAGGTTTCATTTCAACGGGAGCGTCGGCCATTTAGATTCTCTCCTTGAATTTTTTCGGGTTGGGATTTTTCGAACGGGATGTTCAGAGCTGCATCAACGTGGATGCTCCTCTCAAAAGGCTTCCCGCCGGGTTTGTCGTCGGTCCCAGGTTCGAGCCCAACGTTTACCCACGACGGGATCACCTCAAAAATTTGGCGCGGACTGACTTGAAAACCATCGTGGTCATGGCAGGAGGTTGCGCGCTCCAAGCCAGTCCGCGTATTGCTCAGCCCTTGAGGGCTGTCCCACGAAACTTCTACTTCGACTCGGCTGTGGTGAAAGTGCAGATCACGCCGAGGCCATCAGAACATGAAGCCTGCTTCGACAACTCCCCGCGGTTGATTTGCGCTCTGACCAGTTGTTCCGAAACCAAACCCCGGGGTCATGCTGGTCGCGTGAACGACCGCCAAGTCCCCGCGAAGAAAGAATGCGTCTTTGCGATACGTGGGTGTCACCGTGAAGGAGAATGCGCCGCTTCCTGGACCGTAGAGCAGGTTTACGGCACCATCACTGACGCTTCCTGAGGTCGCAATGTATTCAATTCTCGGCGCCAACGAAAATCCGCGCCTGAAGTTGTATGTGGCCAGGAGCGCTCCTCCCTTGGTGCTCGCACCCTGGGTTATTCCAATCTTTGCGTTGGTCGGTACATCGGTGTATTGGAAATAGGGTTGAATGACCCAATTTCCTTTGCTGTATGTATAGAGCAGGTTGTAGATCTGTGAGTTATTCAGGGCCAAAGGTGTCGCAACTGTGCTTTTGGCATAAGCCCCGGCGTTTCCGCCGGCAACAAAAGCAATGGTATTCGCGGAATTGAATGCATAGGCTACCGATCCAGTGATCCACGTGTAACGGTTGGAGTAAAAGCCATCGTTCCAACTCAACGCCAGAGTCCACTTCTTATAGGTTTCGTTCAGCTGGATGCCTCGGTTGATCGCATTTTCCTGGCCCCAGAGCAAACCGCGCTCGACGTTCATGTTCTCGAAGCTGAAGGTGTACTCCGCGCCGATCAGCGTCGGCAACGCGCCGACTTCTACGTTGAAATTCCCTTTGACAAACTTGGCATAACCCTGCGGGAAGGGGCCGTAAATGTTTTTTATGGTGTCCGACGTCGAAAGGAACGGCACGCCTATAGCCGGCAGGTTGTATGCGCCGCCCTGCAGATAGAATTGCCACCAGCCGCTGGTCTTCTGCACGAACAGTTGTGCATTGCTGATGTCATAATGCGTCGAATTGTCACCGGCGATGTGATTTCCTTCCGTCCACCCTATTCCGCTCAAAATGCCGGTAACCGCGAGCTTCCCACCTTCGACCTCATGAGGAACTGCAGTCTGTAGCGGTCCTGACATCGACGGCGTCGGCAAAGGCGCCGGGGGCGCTGGGTCCACGGGCTTGGTCTGCGCGGCAGCATTGTCTGCAGGAGCGGAACTCGGCGCGGCCTGCGGGTCCGAAGGAGTAGTCTGCCCAAAAGATGGAAGCGCCACCAGCACTAGAAGCAACAACGGAAAAGAACACAGAAGTCGTATGCGCAAATGAAATCTCCTATTCGAAAGCTTTGATCACTTGGTGAACCTGTATTGCACGTCAGCGGGCGCGTTCTCTTAACGGCTGGGCCTTCGCTCCCGACCCAACGTGGGTCGCGGCTGGTGGTTGAAAAAGTATTGCGTTCAGAACAGGGTGTCCAATTGATTGTTTTTTTTGCAGCGATTAGAGAAACTTTGAAAAAAGAAATCTATCGCTGGGATAAGCATTGTTTCTGCTCATTGAAAACAAAGGCGAGATCGCGCCAGTGAACCGTCATCGGGAAACGAAATACAAATCGGGAGCATTCGCTTTGCGAATGCAAGGCAAAGCCAAATGTGAATCGTTAATGTGAAATCTATTCAATTTCAAAAAGTTGGCTCTGGCTTCTAGCTGAGGTACGATTCTCTCTCGCCCGATCCAGGCGATGTGAACCCATGTTTGAACGCTTCACAGAAAAGGCGCGTCGGACCGTTTTCTTCGCCCGTTACGAGGCGAACCAACTCGGCTCGCAGGAGATAACCAGCGAGCATCTCCTTCTTGGATTGCTGCGAGACGATAAGGCCGTTCTTCGACAGCTGCTGTTGAAAATTGACTACGAAACTGTGCGCAACGATGTCGTCGCACGAGTTCAACCTGGCGATCTAAAGCTGCCGCTCAATGTTGATTTGCCCTTGGCTGAGGACGCCAAACTGGTGCTCAAATTCGCCATGGAAGAGGCTGACCGCCTGAATATGCGGCACATTGGTACCGAGCACCTGTTGCTCGGCATGCTATATGATGCCGAGTTTCCCTCGGCCAAAGTGTTGGCAAGATTAGGGGCAGATTTTGAGTCGCTGCGCGCCAAAGCGGCGGAAATGCGGGAGCGATTCGCAGTGTATGAGAAAGTTCCGAACTACTCACGCGCTCCGCTTCCACGGCCGAATACAGTCGAAATCCACGGAAAGAAAGTAAGTGTGGATGCGATTCAAATGACGGCACTTTTTCTGAAGCAACACCCGTTTTATTGGGAAAGAAAGCTGTGGCAGGCGCGGGATGTGGTTTACGAAAGGAACGGCAAGCGCTTCTCATTTGACCTCAGCCTGACTCAGGACGTCGAGAAATTCCTACTGGTCAAAGGTGGATGGAAAAAAGACCATTGCTCGGTTTGCAGTTGGGAACTCTTCGAAACCGAGGACGTCAGCCACGGGGTTGGATTCACCAATGGATCGCTCTGGGTATGCGAGGAATGTTACCTGCGTTTCATCGCCGGGGATTTCTTCTCATCAGCCTACGCCGATATTACATAGCGGCGAGACCGGACTTTACGACCCGATTAGCCTTCTTGCCTTTGCCTGCCGTGGGATATAAAGCTCATGTAAATCAGTAACTTACTTCGCATTACCACCGTGGTTCAATTCCCCTTTGGGTGATTGTCCTCGCTCCCCCCACAGCCTATAATCGCCTAACTCTGGTAAGGATTCTCCGTCAGGTTCCGGGAAGGTAGGGCAGGGGTGTGGAGTCGCCTGTGTTGGGCCAAACTGGCCGACGGCGGCTGAGTTCAATCCCTGTAATGCTTGACCCCGGTATGCGCAAACGCCTGCAACTCGCCCTGATGGCAGCTTCGGCTATCGCGACATTCCTTTCTCTCACGCCCGCCGTGCATGCGGGTACGAATGCTCCTATCACCCCAACCGTGGATGACAGCGGCCATAAAGTCTATGTAAATGATGCGCCTGCCGCTACGCCACGACAGCCATTCCGTTCGCAAAAGAACAGACTGGTTTTCTGGAGCACCACCGAGCATCGCTGGAAGGCGGTCCCGCACCAGAACGTCCAGGCGGCTACCTCAGCGGCCGAAGAAGTAAGTGAGTACCTGAAAAAATCGCCCACCGAGCAAAACTCGACCCCGCGAAAGGGGTTTAATCAGCAGGAAATCGACGCCGCCATTAATGCGGCCGCCGCGCGCCATAATGTGGACGCGAACCTGGTACGGGCGCTGGTTAAGGTGGAATCAAATTTCAATCCCAACGCGGTTTCGCGCAAAGGCGCAATGGGATTGATGCAGCTCATGCCCCAGACCGCGCGGAGTCTGAACGTGAATAACCCGTTCAACCCGGAAGAGAATATTGACGCCGGCGTCCGCCACCTGAAGCATCTGCTCGAAAGCTATGGCGGAAACGTGCAACTGAGTCTGGCAGCCTACAACGCAGGACAGGGTGCAGTGGCTCGCAGTTCCGGAATTCCCAGATTCGCCGAAACTCAGAACTATGTCCGCCGGATTACCCGTCTATATGGTGGCAGCGAAGGAAGCAGTTATTTTTCAAGCGCTTCGCGGGAACCGGTCAAGGTTGAACGGGATGCCAGGGGCGTGCTTTACATCAGCAACACGGACTAGGGCATCTTATGTTGAGGCGTTTGCGCGGCGTTTGAGCCGCGCGCCGAAATCCCGAGCGCAGCGAGGGATCTGGTTCTAGTGGGGTTGAGGCGTTTGAGCCGCGCGCCGGAATCCTGAGCGCAGCGAGGGATCTGGTTCTAGTGGGGTTGAGGCGTTTGAGCCGCGCGCCGGAATCCTGAGCGCAGCGAAGGATCTGGGTTTGGAACGTAAGGCGTTTTAGGAACGGGAGCCCGCAGGGCTTTCTAAAAAAAGACTGTGGTTTTAAAGCAGTAACTTTCTCTCAGGTGCGTCGACATTGAAGAGCATTGCTTCCAACCGAAGCGTGCAGTCCCCCGCTTTCTCGGGCGGAATCATCCGACTGCGTTCAACTCTCGCGTTACTATGCGTCCTGTTGTCCGCCGTTTTTGCCCAGGCACGAGTGCATCGTTCTCAAGCGTGGGCCGAAACTCAATTCACCAAGGCCGAAGCTCAACGCCAGACTCTAAATGGCCGGGCTGAACAGGCCCGCACCCGCCGTGCATACGAAACCGTAATCGCCTCCTATCGGCGCATTGTTCTCGAAGCTCCAGCTTCCAGCAAGGCCGACGGCAGCGCCTTTGCCGTCGCGGAGTTGACGGCCGAAATGGGTCGTCACTTCAAAGACGACATGGCCCTGTATTCGGCTGTGCGGGAATACAAATACTTGCGCCGTGAGTACCCGGGCAGCAAGCATCGCATTGAAGCGTTGTTGGCCATTGGCGAAATCTACAAGAATGATCTCGGAGATGAGTCCGACAGCCGGGCGGCCTTTGAAGAACTGGTGCGCCGTTATCCGCACAGCGTACTGGTGAAGGAAGCGCGAGCGGAATTGGGCGCACAGAACGCGAATGACGCTGCCAACAATGCCTCCGCCTCGGACGCAGCGCCAAATAGTGACAAGAAGACTCGTATCATAATCGCCAAAGCCGGCGCCGCAAAGAACGATATCGACAACGGGAACTCAAATGCTGATGATCCGGCGAAGTCGGCGCTGCCCGCCTCCGATTCGAATCCAGCCGACTCCTCCCGGCAGGCTCGCGTCACTGATGTCCAATACTGGTCGGGGCCTGACTACACGCGAGTCACAGTCAGTCTGGAGCAAAACGTCCAGTTCGAGTCGCAGCGAATTCCCGATCCCGAGCGCATTTTTTTCGATTTGAAAAACGCGCGCCTCGCGTCAGTCCTGGCCGGACAAAGTTACGACGTGGACGACGGGTTAGTGAAAAGAATCCGCGTGGCGCAGTACAAACCCGGCAGAGCGCGAGTTGTGGTCGAAACCGTTGGTCGCGCGAGTTATAACGCGTCCCTGGTGCTCAATCCTCCGCGCATCGTGATAGATGTGCATGGCGAAGATGATCAGAGCGGGGAATCACGAATTGCCGGAGGATCTCATCAACGCGATACCAGGCCACTATCCAAGACGGCTGAAAACGCTCGCTCCAAGGCCGAAGGATCCACAACTGCTACCGTTGACGATGACCAGGACGACTCACAGAAACCTCCTGTGACCGTGACCACGGTGGCTGGCGTGAAGAAGGTCGTAGTCGAAGCCGATGACAGCCAACAATCCCAGAGAACCGATAGTTCTTTGAAATCCGGTACCAAGGCAGGTCTCAGATCATCATCACGCCGCTCAGGAACACGAACCGCTTCAGCAAAGGCACGTGAGTCCGAGCCCATGGCGGGAGGCGACCGCTCATTAATCAGAACCCTGGGCTTGAGAATCGGCAAGATCGTCATCGATCCCGGACATGGCGGCCATGATACTGGGACCATTGGGCCCAATGGTTTACTCGAAAAGGATCTTGTGCTCGACGTCAGCAAGCGCCTTGGCAAGTTGCTGGAAGCGCGGCTGGGAGCGGACGTCGTCTTCACCCGTCGCGATGATACTTTCATTCCGCTTGAGACCCGCACTTCAATCGCTAACCAGGAGGAGGCGGACCTCTTCGTTTCGGTACATGCGAATTCAAGCCGCGATCGGGATGCGCGCGGCGTGGAGACTTATTACTTGAATTTTACTTCTTCTCCTGAGGCCCTCGAAGTCGCGGCCCGGGAAAACGCCGAGGCGGATAAGTCGATCCACGAATTGCAAGACCTGGTAAAGAAGATTGCACTGAAAGAAAAGATTGAAGAATCGAAGGAATTCGCTTCCGACGTGCAGCAGTCGCTCCACAGCGGGCTGGCTGCCAAAAGCTCTGCCATTCGCAACCGGGGCGTGAAGAAGGCCCCATTTGTGGTTCTTATTGGCGCGAACATGCCCTCCATCCTTGCCGAGATATCGTTCATCAGCAATCCTGTTGACGAGAAGCGACTTAAGAGCTCCGATTACAGGCAGCGCATTGCCGAATCGCTCTATCGCGGAATCGCCCGCTATGTAAACGGCCTCGGCGGTGTGAACCTGGCCAGCCGCCTCGAAAAGGCCTCGGCCAACTGAATTTCTCACCACAAAGACATCAGAGTCACAGAGAAAATGCTCCTGGTATCCCTGGTCTTCGTGTTATCCCGCGCATTTCCCAGAATTTCCATCCCTTCTGCCTTCTCGGTGACTCTGTGTCCCTGTGGTGAAAGAGGTTTGCCCCTTCCAGTGCTTAAGCGGGCCGCTGGAAACTTTCCTTCTGCCTCTGTACTCTAATGATTAGAGCGAACGATCGCTCACTCGATGAGAATTCTGTGTCTTGCCCTTCCTTTTGTATTGTTAGCCACGGCATTCGCCGATAAGTCGGCTGCAAAGCCCGCGGTCACGCCGGAAATTCTGCCCTCCACCTTTGGAGGCTGGCGAATAGAGAAACCCCAGCAATCCAGCAAGAGCGCATCTGCTGCCGATGCCACCAATGCGAACGTTCTTAATGAATACGGTTTCACGGATTTCGAAGGCGCGACTTACACCCGCGACGACGGCCGCAAGCTTACGGTCAAGGCCGCGCGTTTCGCGGACGCCAGCGGCGCTTATGGCGCCTTCTCCTTCTACAAAACGCCCGCGATGCTGAATGAAAAAATCGGTGACCAGGGCTATTCGCTCAACCAGCGCGTGCTTTTTTATCGGGGCAATATTCTCGTGGACGCCGTTTTTCAGCAGCTTTCGGCAATGTCCGCCGCCGAGTTGCGCGAACTGGCTGATGCTCTTCCGCGACCGGCCGGTTCGGGCAGCAATCTGCCGGGACTCCCGGCCTACTTGCCGAAAGAGTCTTACCGTCAAAACACCTCTCGCTACATCGTCGGTCCGGCTGCGCTCGAAAAACTCGGCGCGCCTCTGCCGTCGCAATACGTGGATTTCAGCAAAGGCGCTGAAGTGGTGCTGGGGGACTACAACGTTTCCGGCAGCGTCGCCACCATGATGCTGATGAGCTACCCCACGCCTCAGATAGCAGCTGCGCAACTGAAACAGATCGAGTTCGCCCAACAGGCCCATCAACTCGGGGATATCCAAATTGTTTCCCGCCGCACCGGACCCATCCTGGTACTCGTAAGCGGCCCGCTCTCTGCTGGAGATGCCAGGTCGCTGCTCTCTTCGGTCAACTACGACGCGGATGTCACCTGGAACCAGAACACCTATTTCACGCGCCGTGATAATGTCGCTAATTTAATCGTCGGCGTGATCATCTTGGCAGGCATTATTGGCGGAATGTCCATCGTTGCTGGCCTAGCTTTTGGTGGCTTCCGAGTGGCTATTAAGCGGGTTTTTCCGAATAAGGTGTTTGACCGCCCTGAACAGATGGAAATTATCGCTTTACACCTCTCCGACCACGGCAGAAAACCCACAGATTCAGCGTAAGCTCTTCAATTAACTCCTCTTGGCTGCTCACGACCGCTAATTTGTCTCAAAATGATGCACTTCCGTGGCTCTGATAATCGATGTACAACCGATTGAAAACAAACAATTTATTTCCTAAAAAGTTGCTTGACACCCCAGTTTACGGCTCATAAGATTTCGCCAGAAAGTTTTGACGGTTTAAATCTCCGTTGGAACTATTCTCCCTTAAAGAAGAGGCCGCCCTGTTGCCGGGTGGCCTTTTCGTTTGAGCAGGGAACGAAAGCGCCAGCGAAATCGTATTCCGAATAGGTATTCGGGAGGCAAGAAAATGTTTTGTGATCAATGCGGAACACAGCTGCAAGCAAATCAATGCTTTTGCAGCCGTTGCGGTAAGGAGGTAAAGGGGCCAATTGCGATTGCGGCGCCCCGCCCCGGACGCGTCCAGGCGCACATTCGGCTATTGGGAATCCTTTGGCTGGCGCTTTCCGCATTCGATGTGATGACAGGAATCGTCGGCATCGTCCTGGCCAACTCGATCTTTTCTCACGACTGGGGAATCCAAGGGCTGCCTTTATTCCTGCAGCCACTCATTCGCGGCTTCGCGATTTTCTCTTTGGTCAAAGCCGCGGCAGGATTCCTTGCCGGCTGGGGACTGCTGAATCGCCAATCCTGGGCACGCCCTCTCGCCATAGCCATGGGCATCGTTTCCTTATTTATCCATATTCCTTTCGGCACCGCTCTTGGTGTGTACACCTTGTGGGTGCTCTTGCCCGCACATGCAGAAGCGGAGTACGAGAAGCTCAGCACGTGAAAATCTGCAGTCAGTGTCCGCCTGAAAGACTCTTGTGTGCTCAGTTACTGACTGCTGATTGCTTATTTTAAATAATCAAACAAGCTGTTCTGCGAAATCTTTCCCATGGCTGCGAGCTCAGCATTCAACGCCACCTCAGCCTGATTCAACGTGGCTGCCGTTTCTGCAATGTCCGCTCCCGAGATGGAATTGGCCGCGGTACTGAGATCTACTTTTTCGGAATTCAGGTAGTTCTGCTGCGCATTAAGCTGGTTGACCGCGTTCCCATAGAACACCCGCTGGCTGGTTACGTGATCGAAAGCGCTCCGGACCGCGGCTACAGCGTTGCCGATCCCCGAATTGGTTTGCAACGCTGTAATCAGATCGGCGACGGATTGAAACACGTCTCCTCCGGCCGCCGAAAAAATTTGCGACCCTGCTTGATTGATGTGCAGCGAATAATTGCTTCCCACCTGCACCGAATTAGTCCCCGCGTTCCCTTGATATGAAATGCCTGATGAGCTGGTCGAACTGGAAACAAACGGCTGCGTGGTCGCCGTTCCCGCGAAAATGAATTCGCCCTGGTATGAAGTATTTGCCAGACTGATCAGCTGCTGCTGGATACCACCGAGCTCGCCAGCCACGTCCGCGCGGTCCGCATTTGATAGCGTTCCGTTGGCCCCCTGCACCCCCAGCGATATCGCGCGCTGCAAAGCCGTCACCACGGAACTCAGGGTGGAGTCAGCGGTCTGTAAGATCCCGTTCACGTTGGTAATGCTGCGCAGAAAGCTGTCGGCCTGACTTCCCAAGTCGCGATTAGACACCATTTGCGCTGCTCCGGCGGGATCGTCTGACGGCTGATTGATTCGGCTCCCCGTGGCAAGTTCAAGCGTGGCGGTGTTCTCCTGCTGGCGGGTTTGCGCTAATGCCGAAAGCAGGTCGGGTAGCACATTGGGGTTGACCCGGATCGAACTCATGTCGTCCCCATATTGATCAAGGTCTCCAGCATCTGGTTAACCGTGTCTACCACGCGTGCTGCCGCGTCGTAGGCGCGCTGATACTGAACCATGTTCCCGGCTTCTTCGTCCAGCGAGACTCCGGAGATGCTGCCGCGCTGGTCTTGAAGCTGCTGCAGCACCAGTTGTGATGCCTGCTGTTCGGTCGAACCGTTGCTGACGTCATTGCCGACGCTGAATATCAGGCTGCCGTAAAAATCAGACGGCGTCTCGCCGTTAAAAGTAGTTTGATCGTGAATGGCTGAGAAGTTTGCCAGGTTACCGTTGCTGCCCGCGCTGCCGTCGGAGCTGGCGGCGATGAGCGCGGGATCGGCAATGGTCACCGCCATCCCCGCAGCCGCGCCCGCGCCGGAAGCCGCCGGCGGAACAAAAATATTTCCTCCCTGGCTTCCATTTAGGTCAAATCCGGCGGCGCTGGCGGCATTGAAAGAATTTGAAATCCCGGCGGCCAGAGTGTCCAGCGAAGTTAGCAGCGAAGGGATTCTCTGGTCGCGCACTTGCAACAGTCCACCTAACTGGCCGGAGTTCAGTTGCGATGTGATGTCGTTGCCCTGGGCAAAAATATGTTCGAGCCCACTGGCGTCGGGTTGGGTCGTGAGCGTGAACGCCTGCGTCCCCGCCACCAGTGCAGTTCCGCTGGAGGTGGTCAGGCTTATTTGGGATTCAGTCTTGATCTGCGACACGTCGATCAGATTTGACAACTGGCCGACCAGCACGTCCCGCTGGTCCACGAATGGGCTCGCATCCTGATGCAGGTTTTCGAGCGCGGCAATTTGTCCATTCACCTTCGCAATCTGCTGGGTCAGTGTGTTGACCTGATCAACTGATTGGGACACGCTTAGATCGAGATTGGTCTGCTGCGATTGAAGATTGTTGGCGGTGGTGCTGATGCTCGATGCCAGGTTGGAGGCAGCGGTCAGGACTCCCTGGCGCAGCGCAACGCTAGCCGGGCTGGTCGAAAGCTGTGTAACGCTCGAGAATAGCGCCGACAGCTGAGTCCCGATGTCGTTGCCCTGATTGTTGAATTGCGCCTGCACCTGCTGCATGGCGTTTACAAATGCGCTCAGTTCACCTTGAGTGCCGGTTTCCTGCTGGATACGAAGTTGAAGAATAGGATCGCGAATGCTCACCGTATTCTCAAGGGAAACTCCGGTGCCGAAGGTCAGCTGGCCGAGAACGATGGGCGGATTTTCCGCGAACTGAGGCTGCTTGCGCGAGTAGCCGGGAGTGTTCACATTGGCCACATTGTTGGCGGTCTCAGTCAGCGCGCTCTGTTCGGCGGCCAGCGCTCCGGTGGCCAACGACATTGTTGCCAGCAGATTGGACATCAATTTCTCCGGTACATCGCGGCTGTCGCCGGCGAATAGGTAAGCGCCAACCCTTGCCGCGCATTTTGCAGCGCTGAGAGATTCTCCCGCATTCTCCGCAACACCGCAGCCAGGAGCCGTGCCTGTGCCTGCACCCGCGCAACCTCCGACTTCGAAATGCCGTCCGGATCCGTGATTGCTGCCTTCCCGGGCCGCAGTTCCTGGCACAACAACATCTGGCGAGCTATTCCGCGCTCGAATTCAGGTAGGCGATGGGCAAGCAAAGCGGCTTGCGATTCGGCAATACTCCCGGCGAGGGCTGCGAGGGTTCGGCCGGGGGAACCTGGCTCAAGTTGAATTTGTCTCATGCTTGATCTGCGCAACCATCGAGTTGTTCGCAGCGTTAGGCGAAGCTGTCGATTTCGTGCTCGGGCCAGTCCAGTTCCGACGATGGCGGCTCCTGCTCTGGCGCCTCAGCCGTCTTGTGCTTCTCACTGGTTCGCCGATTTCTAGCCTTCCGCTGACGGTCACCCCCCCGTCGGCTCTCGCGTGGTTGCACTGGTGCTGCCCGCTCCAGAGACGCTCCCCAAATCGGTGTTCAACAAACCATCCGCCCACGGGTTACCCCCTGTTCGGCCGCGTGCGTAGCTGGTCCACAATCGACGCCGCAATCTGATGTGCCGAGACATGGTAGTTTCCGGCGGCAATCTGCGTCCGCAACCCTTCCACTTTGGCCGTACGCACCTCGGGCGCGTGCAAAGCGGCCGCAGCCAGAGAGGTCGCGCCCGCCTCATGGGTCGAACTGTTATTGTTCGCGCCCGTGGCTGCATGCGAACGTGATTGCGTGCTTTTTTGGCTGGCGCTTTCGGCAATGGCGCTGCCACCGTTTAAGTCAACTCTCATCCCGTCTTGCTCCCGTCACTTTCCCTTGCAATTAAGCTATCGGCGAACCATTGGAAGTTCTTTAGTAATCTTGCTTTTCTGCCCGGCTGACTTTAGTGCGAACTTCGGTGTTGACCAGTGCCTTGGTAATCATGCGGCCCAGTCCAATTCCGCCACTCCGCGTCAGCCCGGAAGTAAGCGCCTGTATGCCCAAGCCGCTATATGCTTCAGTGGCATGCTCTACCTTGGATCCGGGGAGTTGGGAAAACGAACGTTCCAGGTCCCCGAAGACCGTATTCAGCAGCACCGCCTCGAACTCCGCGCCCGCCTTAAGCGCCCGGGGCCGTATGACTTCTGCGCTCGCTGCTGAACTGATATTTGTCGTTGTGATCATCAAATCACTTCCAGGTCCGCGTCCAGGGCTCCGGCCGCCTTAATCGCCTGTAAAATGGCAATCACATCGCGCGCCGTGGCCCCGATTTTTTGCAGCCCGTTCACCAGTTGGTCCACACTTTCACCTTCGTTCAATTCAATCCTTCGCGACGCGCCCTCTTCCGCCCTGATTGTGGTCTGGGGCACAATTTTCGTCTCGCCTTTGGACAGGGCATCGGGTTGCGAGACGGCAAACTGCGTGGCCACTTCAATCGAGAAACTGCCGTGCAGAATCGAAACTGCGCCCAGCCGCACGTCCCGCCCCATCACCACTGTGCCCGTCCGCTCACTCACCACCACCCGCGCCCGGCGGTGGACGGCGACGCTTAGGCTTTCGATCTTGGCCAGCAGCGCAGGAACGTCCTGCGCCCCGGCGCCGCGCACCACTTCGATACGCCGGCTGTCGCGGACTCGGGCCATGACCCCGCTTACCTCGCGGTTGATGGCGCCGGCCACTTGTTCGGCGGTTGAGAAGTTCGGTTCGGACAAGAGTATGTTGAGCACGTTCATCTCCTCAAGATTGATGGCGCTGTCGCGTTCAATAACCGCGCCGCCCGGAATTCGCCCTACCGTCGGATGGTTGACCTGCTTGGAATTGGCCGCCCCTCCGGCGCTGTATCCGCCCAGCGTCAGCGGACCCTGGGCCGCGGCATAGACCTGTCCGTCTGCGGCGTAAAGCGGCGTCATCAGCAGCGTTCCGCCCTCCAGGCTTCCGGCGTCGCCGGCCGACGACACGGTCACGTCCAGTTTTGATCCTGCGGTTGCGAAAGGCGGCAGTGTGGCGGTCACAAAAACCGCGGCCACATTCTTCACCACCACCGTGCCCGCTGGAATTTGCACCCCCATTCTCTCGAGGACGTTGGCCAGGGTTTGTATGGTGAACACCGTCTGCTGGCGATCACCTGTTCCCTTCAATCCGACGACAATCCCGTATCCGAGAATCGGATTTTCGCGGACGCCTTCGACGCTCGAGATATCCCGGAGCAGCGCATTGTGCACGCTGTCTTCCGCGCGCGACGGGCAAGATGCAAGAAGCAGAAAAATTGCCAGGTTGAATTTAAATAGATTCATGCGGCTGCTTTTTCAGAAGCCCACAATTTTCAGGATCATGCGCGTGATTACATTCGGCGGACGGTTGCCTTCACTGATCACACCCCTGCCCTTCAGCTCGAGTTCAAGGTTGGCGATGGAGTTTGAGGCCACGGCGCCACTCGGTCCCACATCACCAGGCCTGACCAGGCCGCGCAGCAGCACGGTTTGGCGCTCATTATTCATAGTCAACTGGCGCTCGGCCTCAATGACCAGGCTTCCTCCGGGCAAAACCGCGACCACCCGGCCAGCCAGGCTCGTCCGCAGACTCGAGGTCGTTGCCGCCTGTCCTTTGCCTGAAAGCGAATAGGCCGAGGTCGGCGAAAACAGGCTGGCCAGGTTCGTGGTCTTCAGTTGCGCCGGCAAAGCCGAGATCCCCGAACTCGCGCTCAGATTCCGTGCCGAAGAAACACTGCCCGCATTGGTGGCCGTGATGTCCTGCACCACGATGATGGTGATCAAGTCGCCGACGTGACGCGCCTTATAGTCCGATGAAATATCGGCCAGCGGACTGCCAGTCACCCACAAGCTTCCGGGCGAAAGCGCCGCCGCGGTTGACGAGGTCTGCTGCATGCGCCGCAGGTACTGGTCCAGGGACTCCCGCTGAATCACGCCCGAGTTCGCCTTGTCTTTTTCTTTGGCTGCTTTGCCGAACACGGCAGCGCACCCGCTTATCGCGAGCAGCAAGATCAAGAGAATTTTATTCATCTCGTCCTTTCAGGCTTGATTTCAGCGCTGCCGTTTGCCAGGCGAAGCAGCTTCTCTCCGACGACTTGAGCCGCTAATACGCGGTGCGCCGTCACATCACGCACCTGCACGGTTTCGCCCGCGCGCCCCTTCCTCAGCGGCATTACCCTTTCCGTAATTTTCATTCCGCGGTCTTCGATTACCAGCCAGGCTGGCGTCCCCGGTTGCACCAGGAACGGAGCAGTTAAATCCGAAGCAGAAAGCGCGCTTGCGCGGGCCGAAATGAAAGATCGCCTGGCAATCAGCGAGTCGTAATTCGGCGGTGCGTCGGCCAGCCTGACCTCGGCGACGAATCTGCCACACGCGCCGGGCTCACGACAGCGCAGCCTGGCGATCAGAGTGGCGCGATCGAAGCCCGGGATCAGGCCGAGAAGTTCCAGTTGCGCCTTCGGAACGCTCGCCCCAAAACCGGCGGGCACGAGGATCTGCGCCCGCGAAAAGTCAATCATCCGTCCGGCGCTCGACTGCTTGAGGGCTTCCTTGACCGCTTCACGCTCAATCGGAAATTCCTTCCGGTGCACCACCACCCGCGCAGGAATGTCGAACGGGTCTGTCTCCGGCAGGCTCACCCTGATTGCGGCTTCTGAGAGCACACGAAAGCTGCCGGGTTCGGGCGCGCGCCCTAACACAACGTCTTCGGCCCCGGTGCTTAATGCCGCGGGCGTAGCGGGGGGAAGCAAGTCCGACAACCGGACAGTCGCGCCAGGGACCGTGACATCATCCAGCAATCGGACTGTGCGCTGCTCTGCTATTCCGGGACTTGCAGACCAAAGCCATGCGAAAATTACCAGTAATTTCATTTGTAGTACCGCTAAGCGACGCTACTTGCCCAAATTGTTCACGCCTTGAAACATTTCGTCCGCTGCCTGCACCACCCGCGAGCTGGCTTCATAAGACCGTTGCGCCACGATCATTTGAATGAATTCCTCGACCACATCCACGTTCGACTGCTCCAGATACCCTTGCTGGATCGTGCCCAGACCTTCGCTCCCACCTGGAGTTCCGACGATAGGATCGCCCGAAGCCGCGGTGGCGAGGAAAAGATTGTTGCCGATGCTGTTGAGTCCACCGGGGTTCTGAAAAATTGCCAGTTGAATGGTCCCGACTTGCTGCGCCGCGGCCTGTCCCGGCGTAGTCACGCTGACTGTTCCATCCGATCCGATGGTCACTGAAGTCGCATTCGGAGGAATGGCAATGGCCGGGTCCATAGCATTTCCGGATGCGGTCACCACGTTTCCCTGCGCGTCCAGATGAAATGCCCCGCTGCGGGTGTATGCGGTTTCGCCCGAAGGCATGGTCACTTGAAAAAACCCCTGCCCCTGGATGGCGAGATCGAGCGAATTCCCGGTCTGGCTGAAGTCGCCCTGGCTCTGCACGATTTCGGACGCTGCCGAGCGCGATCCCAAACCAATCTGCAGACCCGCAGCCACGGTGGTTTGCTGGGTCGAAGCTGCGCCCGGCATGATCACGTTTTGATACAGCAGATCTTCGAACTGCAGCCGCCGCTTGCGAAATCCTGCGGTGCTCGAGTTGGCCAAATTGTTGGCCACGTTGTCGAGGTTCATTTCCTGAGCGCTCATTCCGCTCGCGCCGGTATATAAAGCTCGCAGCATGAATCCTCCCTGAAAAATATTTCTAGACTCGCGGCAAATCATCCGCCGCAATGCGGTTGAAATCGGAATAGAACGCACCCATGGCCCGCTCCATCATCTCCGCCTGGCGTTGCGCGGAAATCAGCGCCACCATGGCTGCCACCGGGCTGACGTTTGAAGACTCAATCGTCCCCGACCGCACCGAACTCGACAGCGCCGCTTTCGCCGATTTTTCCGGAGCCGAATAATAAGATTCGCCCGCAGGCTCGAGTTTCGTGTCGGCAGCAAACTCGACGATGCGCAACTGGCCGGCAACCGCGCCATTCACCGAAACCGTGCCATCCTGGCTGATGGTCACTTCGCCCTGCGGAATTGTGATCGGCCCCGCAACCCCCAGCACCGGATCTCCCGCGGCGCTGACCAGTTGACCTGCCGCCGACATGCGAAAGCCGCCGTTGCGGGTGTAAAGAGTCCCGGATTTAGTTTGCACCGCGAAAAACCCCGCCCCTTCGACGGCCAGATCCAGCGGATTCCCGGTGTGCTCAAGGTTTCCCTCCGCCAGATCAAGTCGCGTGCCGTTCAACACCGAGAACTCGTCGGTCAGCCGCTCCCAGCCGCTTTGCCGCATGCCGCTCGCTGCCACCAGCGCCGCAAACGAAGGTATCTGTCCGCGATACCCCGCCGTGCTCACATTGGCAACGTTGTTGGCCACGACCTCCAGCGCATTGGTTTGCGCCTTCAGAGCGCTGCACGCCGCGTAGTATCCACTGTCCAAGGCTCACCTCGTTTAGAACCGGGCTGCTGTGAAACCCTGCAGGATGTGTGCCAGAAAAAATTAGAAGTTGTTCAGGAAAGCGGAGAGTCCGGCTCTGCTACTATCCTCTCGTGCCCCTGCTCGAAATCAAAAATCTAACGAAAGTTTTCGTCGGCACTAGAGCCGGGTTCGGCCGCGATCGCAACAGCGACCTTCGCGCCGTGGACGATGTTTCCTTCGATGTCCATGCCGGGGAAACGCTGGGTGTGGTTGGAGAATCAGGTTCCGGTAAGAGCACTCTAGGCCGCCTCATCTTGAGGCTGCTTGAGCCCACCTCGGGCAGCATCCGTTTTGACGGCCACGATCTGCTCGCTGCCAGTGACAGCGAATTGCGTCGGCGGCGCCGTGAAATGCAGATTGTGTTTCAAGATCCATTCAGCTCACTCGATCCACGAATGAGGGTGCACGATTTAGTCGCAGAGCCGATGATCATTCATGCCGAAGGTAGAAGCTCAGGGACGAATGCGAAAGTCGCTGAACTCCTCCGCGCTGTCGGTCTTGATAATTCCGCCATGCGGCGCTACCCCCACGAATTCAGCGGGGGCCAACGCCAGCGTATCGTGATTGCCCGCGCGCTTGCGCTCCGGCCGAAGTTTATCGTTTGCGACGAACCGGTTTCTGCCCTCGACGTCAGCGTTGGAGCGCAAATCGTTAATCTGCTTGCGCAGCTGCAACGTGAATTCGGTCTGACCTATCTATTCATTTCCCACTCGATGCCGATCGTGCGATTTCTTTCTGCGCGTATTGCGGTCATGCATGGCGGACGGATTCTTGAGCTCAACACTACCGAGCAGATCACCGAAAACCCGCAGCACCGGTACACCAAAGCATTGCTCACAGCAACGCCGGAGGTTATCGGTTAGGCGGCCGTCAGCTGGTAATCAATGAATCAGTGAGTCATTGATTTTGTAGATTGCATCTCTTCTATTCTCGGCATCTCATGCATCTCTCCCCCCAATTCGCTTCGGCCACCTTCGCTCTCGGCGCATTTTGTACCTGGGGTGTGAGTGATTTTATGGGAGGCTTCACCGCCCGCCGCTTCCAGTCGTTCCTACTCGCAGCGATCGGACACTTGAGCGGCACCGTGATGGTGACGGTTCTCGCGTTATCCACGCACGAACCTTTTCCACCGCTTTCACACTTGCGCTGGGCTTGCGCTGCCGGAGCCGCTGGGGGCATTTCGCTGGCGCTCTTCTATCGCGCGCTTTCACAAGGCAATATGGGTATCGCCGCGCCCGTCACGGCGGTTCTAAGCGCCGGCATTCCGACGGTATTTGGAATGATGTATGAAGGCCTTCCCGGCATGAAGGCTATCGCCGGTTTTGTTCTTGCCATGACCGGAATCTGGCTGGTCTCGCGTCCCGAGAATGGCGTCCGCCCACGCGGAATCGGACTGGCAATCATTTCGGGGCTCGGTTTCGCGCTCTTCTTTATATTTATGCGGGAAGCAGGCAGCGGCGGCGCGCTCTGGCTGGCCGCGGCTGCGCGCTCGGCGTCTCTGTTAGTCACCGGAACAGCCGTTATTACTGGACGGAAGTTTTCTCCGACCTATCGTCTGGGCTTTGCACTCGGTTTGATCGCCGGCTGCGTGGACGTAACCGGCACTGTTTTCTTCGTGCGCGCTAGCCAGACCGGCCGTCTCGATACCGCGGTAGTCATCAGCTCTCTTTATCCCGCAATCACAGTTCTTCTGGCCCGAATTTTTCTCGCCGAACGTTTCACGCGGTGGAAAACCATCGGCATCCTTGCGGCGCTGGCCTCAGTGCCACTGATCGCCTCATGAACGATCGCTCGTAAACAACCGTCCGGCACTACTGTTAAATCAGCCGAGCAACTCGGAAGTGCAACTTAGCAACCAAGACAGCCAGAATTTAGGCAGGAGAAAGGACCTTCATGCAGCGTAGATACGGCTATGCAGCTTCGCTTCTCTTGAGTACCGCGCTGATGTTGCCGCTTGCAACTACCGGGTGCGAGCACCATTACTACACCGCCAGAGACCCTTATTATCACGATCGTCACCGCTGGGATGACCGTGAAACTGGTTATTACAATCAATGGGTAATCGAGGTCCACGGCGATCCACACCGGGACTATCGCCATCTCTCCAAAGCAGACCAGAAGCGTTATTGGGACTGGCGGCACAGTCACGATCATGACCATGATCGCGATCATGATCATGACCATGACAAACACTAGAGCCCCGGGACTAAGAAATCGGACTACGGTCTCGGCAGCGGCTTGTCGGTTGCGATCGGGGTGCCGAATTTTGGAGTTCCGTTTGCATTCCAGGTGAACGGCTGGGCTCGCGGGGCGCGATGCCACCCGCAGCCCTGGCCGGGTTTTGAATTGGCGTGGTAAAGAATCCAATCCTGTTTGCCGTCGGTTGATTTAAAGAAAGAGTTGTGACCGGTGGCATAGACCTGTGCCTGCGTTGACTGCTGAAAGACCGGCGTCGGCGATTTTTTCCATACGCCGGGATCGAGCAAGTCGGCACCGGAATCTGCCGTCAGCATCCCCAGAGCATAGTTGTCGGTCCAGCATGCGCTGGCCGAATAAACCAGAAAAACCTTCCCGTCATGTTGCAAAGCTTCCGGACCTTCATTCACGTCGATGTGTGGAGGATTGTCTCGTCTCAATTCCGGAGGCATATCGCCGACTTTCTCCCACGGATATTCCGGAGTTGAAATCCGGGTACGCGCGCTTTCCACCGTCCACGGATTCTTCAGACGCGCAATGTAAATGCTTTGCGTGCCGTTCACGTCGCCTTCCCATCCCGACCAGATGTAGTACAGCTTGCCCTGGTCTTCGAAGACAGAAGCATCAATCGCCCATTTGTCTGTGGCGTCAGTAAGCTTGCCTTTGAACGTCCATTCGCCTTCGAATGGATCGGCCGATGCGTTTTCAATCACCCAGATGCGGTGCGTCTGGTTGTTTTCTTCGTCGGCGGCGAAATAGATGTACCACTTGCCATCAAGAAAGTGGATTTCCGGCGCCCAGATGTCGTGCGAGTAAGGCCCAGTCGCCGGCGGCATCCACACCACCTTTTTCGGCGCAGACTTCAGGTCGGCCATGTTACGCGTCTTCCACAGCGTAAGGTTTTTAGCCGTCGTATTCATGTAGTAGTACGTGCCGTCGTGATATTCCACCCACGGATCCGGCCCGGAAGGTAAGAGCGGATTGGTGAACGTGGATTGCGATAACGCGCAGGTGGCGCAGAAGACGATCAGTAAGAGCGGTGCCGGAGTTTTCATGAGGTCCCGGCGTCAGATTATATAGCTGAGGCGCACGCAGGCGGGTCGCCGTCCATCAAAAAAAACGCGGACCTTCTCGGTCCGCGTCATCGCTCCCACTCTTCTTTACACGCGCTTATTCCACAACGAAAACTGCAATGCGGATTCCGGGATGGCGCACGTCAAACAGATAATATCCGTCATCCACGTAGTCAATGTAGCAGTCATCGTCATAAGACCACTCCGCCGGCCACGCATCAACCAGTTGAAAGGAGTATCCGCCGTAAACTACGACCGGCTGTGAAACATTCACAACCCGGGTCCGGTCTACGTGGAAATGATGCTCACGCCCAAAGCTAGAGCGGAAACGGTCGTCAGGGATTCGCTTCCCACGCTGCGCCTGTAACGGATGCTGCTGCCGGTCGTGGTCGCGACCTGCGTGTTCTTCGGGACGCTGTTCCTGTCGATTGTTCTCCTGCGGCCGTACGGCGGCAGGATGGTCGGTGTCATTCTGGCGAGCATCGGGACGCGGCTCGTTGCGTTTGCCTTCGTCCTGCTTCATGGCCTTGTCGTCCGGCTTCGCCCGCTTGTCATCCTGCTTTGCGCTTTTGTCCTCCTGCCGCGGCGCGCTCTTATCCTTTGCTTTCTCATCCTGCGCCTGTGGTTTGTCGCCGCCCTCCTGCGAAAACGCCGGCGCTGACGCCAGCATAAGAGTGAACAGTAATGCCGCTGTCAATGTTGCGAAAATCTTCATGCGATCCCTCCGAGTGGATTGTGCATTGCTCAACTTCAAGGCCGAGTAATTCGGATGTGCAGGCAGCTTTGAAAGATGGCTCGCGTTACAGCGATGCCAGGAAAGGAAATCGGGTATATCGATTCGGAGTAGCCTACATAAGGGCTAAGTGTTTATTACGTCGTAATAGATCTCTTGCGCTTTTCTGCTTCAGTCAGCCAGCCACGGCGAATCACGGTTTCAGAGATGCTCGACAGATACGGTTTGATATCAAGAATCGGCGTGCCATCCAGCATGTCCACACCACGCACACGCAATTGAGGGCCATCACGCTGTAACAATTCGACGACGGTCAACCCGATCGGATTGGGCCTTCGCGGAGAGCGTGTGGCGAATACTCCGTGCGGTCGCCCCCCGTCTGCCGGGGGTGTAGCAATAAGGTCAAAGTCGGTGGAGCGATCGAACACCCACAGAATGAAAAGATGCGAAAAGCCCTCGACATCAGCTAATCCAGCAGCAAACTCCGGCAGGATTTCGATCATTCCCTCGGCATCGTGCTTCGCCCCGAGTCCTTTCGGAATATCAGAGGTCTTGGTGTAGGGGCTTCTCACATGACCAAGGGCTCTGGGTATGAAAAGTTGTGCCATAGGTCAAATATATGCGCCGAATTTCCCGAACCGCAACAGATGAGGGCCGCGCGAACGGCCTCATCTTATGGGTGTGTCTGCAGGCAGAAAGGAAGGCCTTCAGTTCAAATCCGAGAGCACTGACGTCGTCACGCCGCCTCCCCCGAATATGTCCAGCCCGAGTACCGTTCGAACCTGGCCGGAACTAAACGAAAGCGAACTGCTCGACAGCTCCGAGAACTTTTGGCCGGCTGGAGTAAAGATCACCTGGTAAGTCCCCGGCGCAAGCGATGTGTAAGCAGATGCCGAAGGGAATGCCAAGCCGGAGAAAGTTGGATTCACGGACGCAATGTTAGTGCCCGAGCTGACTACATAGACATCCACAGTCCCCAGAATCGAAGACCCATTTACCACACGGATGCTGATATTTCCTGAACTGGGCGCAGTGTGGCTGTCGGCGATGATCTGCGTGGCGCCGCTGGTCACTAGCACGGTGTTGTATGTGTTCGAGCCCAGGTTTGCGGTTTGATCGGCGACGACGTTAGTCGTTCCAGACGCTTCAGCCTGAATATCGTGCGAACCGGAGGGGACGGAGCTGTATCCTGACGCGGCGCCATACCCAACAGAAGTAGCCGTGCTCTTGCTATCGACTAACAAATCGAGGCTGGACTGCGATGAAAGTGCGTTGACCAGTCTGATATTCGCATTGCCGGAAGATCCGCATCCGGTGGCCAGAAAAATTACCGCGACAGTGAGCAGACACACGACCAGCGTCCAGCGACGATGCATTCTTCGCTCCTTGAAATGATGGTGGTTTTAAGTTGTGCTTTAGCTGGACAGATGCGCCCGATGAAATCGTGAGTTGCTGAGAGCTGAGTAAAGTGTGGTCAAGCTGAGTAAAACGCTGTAAAGCGTCCGGCGGACGAGCGCATGCGAAATTGTACGTAAGCGCCGCGCACTCGGCCAGGCTTCTGTTATTGTCAGTTTCGCCGGATCACGAACCACCGTCCTGAAAATTCTATGAGACTTTCAATTCTTCTTTTTCTTCTCTTTGTCCCATGGTCGCTGCTTCCGCAACAACCCCCCGAAATTCCTTTCGACTCGGCGCCTGATTTTCTTAAGCTCGCTGCGGATATGTATTTCGGCGAGGTTGCGGGCGTGGCCCTGAACTCACATGGCCACGTCTTTGTTTTCTCGCGCGGCAATACCACCGGCCCCGCTTACGGTGCGGGCGCAGCGCAGCTTTTGGAGTTTGACTCAAACGGCAAATTTCTTCGTGAAATTGGCCACCATCTCTACGGCTGGTCCTATGCGCATGCCGTGAAGATCGATAAGAACGACAACATCTGGGTAGCTGATAAAGGCTCCGATCTGGTGATCAAGTTCACCCCCGCAGGCCGCGTGGACATGGTCTTCGGGAGAAAACAAGAGGCCTCCGACGAAGACACTGCGCCGTTGAAGCACCCCAATCCCCCGCTGCCCGCGGTGGACGGAATGTTCCGCCAGGTAACCGACATGGCTTGGGATTCAGCCGGCAACACCTATATCAGTGACGGCTACATCAATTCTAGGGTCGCCAAAGTTGATAAGAATGGCGCGTGGATCAAGTCATGGGGAGAGCCCGGCAGTGGATCAGGTCAGTTCAAAACTCCGCATAGCATTGCCGTGGATGCAGAGGACCATGTTTACGTTGCGGACCGCGGCAACCGGCGGATTCAAGTGTTCGATACCGAAGGCAAATTTCTTCGCCAGATCACCATCGATGTTCCCCTTGATCCCAACGCCACGCCGCCGATCGGCAACAAGCCCCAGTTACCGATCACCGGCAATCAATTGATGGCTCCCGGCGCGCCCTGGGCAATCTGCATTACCCCGCCCCCGCATCAGGTGCTTTATAGCGCGGACGCTTTTCCTGGACGCATTTACAAGTTGAGTTTGGACGGGAAAGTTCTCGGCGTACTCGGATCCTCAGGCAAGCAGCTCAAACAATTTGGCTGGATACACGAGATCGCGTGTCCGTCAGAGAACGAACTCTACGTTGGTGAATTGCTGAACTGGCGAGTGCAGAAGTTAACTCTGAAGCCGATTCACTAGAGCCGTGCCTGGCGCGTCCAAGGTGGAGCTTAAATTCATCTCCGGTATTCGCTTTTTTCCCACAAAATTGGCGTAAAATAACCAACCGTAAGCCACTTCGTCGCCGATTTGATCATGCGGTATTGCTGAACAAATCTCTTAGAATTTCTCGTTTGACATCGATGCTGAGTCTGTCGCACGGTGGATAGTGGAGGGGTGACGATAGGAGCAGTATGGCTGACAACGTAAAAACCATACAGGTGACCGACGCCATTGCACGACGTCTGACGCGCCGCAACTTTATTAAAGGAGTGATCGGCGGCGGAGTAGCCGCGTCTTCGGCCAGCTACCTTTTCCGGGCTTCAAGTCTTCTCGCCCAGGGCGGATCGGCTGACAGATTATTGACGCTCAACGTTAACGGCCAGCAGCGCCGGGTCGACGTCATGAAGCAGGAAACGCTGGCTTGGACGCTTCGCTACAAGCTGGGACTCACAGGCACCAAACTGGGCTGCGATCGTGCTGAGTGCGGCGCCTGCACCGTCCTCATCGATGATGTCCCTCATTACTCGTGTTCAATTCTCACCCACACCGTCCGTGACAAGAAGGTTGTATCCATTGAAGGACTGGCGAGCGCCGATGGCAAACTGCATCCGGTCCAGCAGGGCGTGATCGATGAACAGGGCTTCCAGTGCGCCTTCTGCATGTCGGGGTTCATCATGTCCGCCGTTGGATATCTGAAAACAAATCCCAATCCTACGCGCGCGCAGATGGCGCACGGTATTTCTGGAAACCTGTGCCGTTGTCAGGATTACGACAAAATTCTGACTTCGATGATGCGCGGCGCGGAAAACATGAGGAAGGTGACTCATGCCTGATTCCGAGTGGAAACCAAATCAGCAGAAGTTTGGCGCCAAATACAAAGTTCTGGGCAAGGATTACACCACACCCGATCTATACGCAAAAGTGACGGGGCAGGCGAAGTATGCCGAAGATTTCCGCGTGGATGGAATGCTGTTCTGCAAATTGCTGCTCAGTCCCGTGCCTCATGGCCGCGTCAAGCGTCTGGACATCAGCAAGGCGATGGCGATGCCGGGAGTGAAGGCCATCCTTACTCAGAATGATCTGCCCGCGCCCGCAGATAGTGTGACCGATCTCGGCGTTGTTATCAAAGCCAATCCGCAGGGAGAAAAAGCCCTCACGAACGAGCCGCTCTATCAGGGCGAGCCGGTGTTAGCCGTTGCCGCCGTGGATGAGTTCACCGCGGCCGAAGCGATTGAAGCCATCGACATTGAATTCGAGCATCTCCCTTTCGCGATCGATCCTCTGGACACACTGCGGCCCGGCGGCCCCAATCCGCGCGTCGAAGGAAATGTTTGGATAAAGCCACCCGCGCCCGCTGCGAAGCCTGGGGAGAAGCCGCCGAGTACACCACCTCCGAAGGTTGGAGAGTTGAAATGGACCGCAGCCGATTTTGCCGAAGCCAAAGAAGGCCGTTTGCCGATGGGCAAGCCGCAGGATGAGTGGAGCTACGGCGATCTGGATGCCGGCTTTCGCAACGCGGCGCTGGTGCTCGACGAAACTTTTGTCACTCCGGACAGCAGCCATCAGACCCTGGAGTCGCGCAGCACGCTGGCCTATTGGCAAAACGGAAAAGTATTTGTCCATATGGGCACGCAGAGCACCGTGCAGACCCTCGCCGGGCTTGGCCGCTGGCTGAACATGGACCCGAATCAGATTGTGCTCATCAGCGAATACACCGGTGGAGGATTTGGCAGCAAGGCCACGGGCTACATCTTCGCGATCATTCCTGCGCTGCTGGCAAAAAAAGCCAATGCTCCGGTGATGATGCGCATCAGCCGCGAGGAGGAAAATTTTATCGGGCGAGCGCGCCCCGGTTTTCAGGGCCGCATGAAAGTGGGTTTCGCCAAAGATGGCCGCATCACTGCCGTGGACATGTACGCCATCTGCAACAACGGTCCGTATGACGCTGTCGGCGATGCTGGCGCCTCGGGAGCGATTGTCTCGCTGCTCTATCAGCCGCCCGCGATGCGTTGGCGCGGCGTTACGGTACTGACCAACACCCCGCCCCGCGGGCCGCAAAGCGCGCCCGGCGGAATGCAGGGAATCATCATGATGGAGCCGATCGTTGCCAAGGCGGCGCGAAGACTTTCGCTCGATCAGGTCGAGATCCGAAAAGTGAACTGTCCTGAAGGGAAGGCTTTGTGGGGGCCTGCGAGAAATGGACAACGGGCACACTCGACCAGCGCGTTTCTCAAAGAAGCGTTTGACTCCGGGGCCGAACAGTTTCGCTGGAAAGAGCGTATTGCGCAGTCCAAACGAAGCGGCACCAAGGTTCGCGGAGTGGGCGTATCGTCCAGTTGCTTCTTTGCCGGATCAGTCGGCTATGACGGACTATTCGTTATCAGGCCCGACGGCCGCGTCGCGATCCAATCGGGCATCGGCAATCTCGGCACGGAATCAATCAGCGACGTTCATCGCGTCGTGGCCGAAGTGCTGGGCGTGCCCTGGGAAAAGTGCGACGTGACATGGGGCAACACTTCGAAAAATTTGCCCTGGACCTGCGTCTCCGGCGGAAGTCAGACCACGCATGCCATGAGCCGCGCCGCCTATGCTGCCGCGCTCGACGCCAAACAAAAATTACAGGAGGTCGCGGCCAAGACCTACGGCGGCAAGCCGGAACAGTACGAAGTTGCCAACGAACGCGTCTTCCGCAAGGGCGGCGGTGCTGGCATGACTTTGGCACAAGCCGCGCAGCATGCCATCAAGCTTGGTGGAATTTACGACGGACACGAGGCGCCTGCCGACGTAAACAAATACACCAAGGCTTCAATCGCGGCATTGGCAGGGCAAGGTTTGGTTGCGGCGGCGAAAGACAAGTTCCCGCATGACGGTCAGAGCTTTTCTTACGTCGCGAGTTTCGCCGAAGTTGAGGTTGACGTAGAGACCGGTAAGTATCGCATCGTTGATTTTCTCGCGGTCGCCGATGTCGGTACTGTCATTCATCCGAAGTCACTCGGCGGTCAGGTGCTCGGGCGTTCGATTCTCGGCATCGGCCACGCCATCGGACAGAAGTGGGTATTCGATCCGGAGTATGGACATTCAGTGTCACGGCGTTTCTACCAAACCAAGCCACCCACCATTCTCGACGTTCCAGTAAACATGCAGTGGGCGGCTCTGGACATACCTGATCCCGAAACACCCGTGGGCGCGCGCGGAATTGGCGAACCCCCGGTGGGTGGCGGATGTGGTGCGATTTTGAATGCCCTTTCGGACGCGTTGGGTGATGAAATTTACCGGCGCGCCCCGGTGAATTTGGACACAATTCTGACCTCGCTCGAAGCCGGGCGGCCAATGCAGGACCCGTTGACCGCGCATATTTAACTCGAATGAGCTTGAATTACACGGAGTGAACTATGGCGGTAATTCGTGACGTAATGCCGGCCTTCCAGTTGTTCCAGCCGACCTCGGTCACAGATGCGCAGAAGTTGCTGCACGAGCACGGCCATGAGGGATGGGTGCTGGCCGGCGGCATGGACAGCATGGACTGGCTCAAAGATCGCATCAAGAAGCCGAAAGCAGTGGTTGACCTCAGCGGGATCGAGGAAATGCGCGGCATCCGCAGCAACGCCGACGGCATTGAAATCGGCGCCATGACCACCCTGACCGAAGTGGTGAACCATCCAGTCATCAAACAGCAGTATGGATTGTTAAGCCAGGCTGCAGGTCTGGTCGCGTCACCGCAGATTCGCAATCAGGGAACGCTCGGCGGTAACGTTTCGCAAGATGCGCGCTGCTGGTACTACCGCGCGGGATGGCCGTGCTATCGCGCGGGCGGCAATATCTGCTACGCCGACACTCCCGTGGGCAGGAACCGCGAGCATGCAATCCTGCATGCACAACGTTGCGTGGCAGTGAATCCGTCAGACACAGCGCCCGCGCTGATCGCGCTCGACGCCCAGTTTGTGCTTCATACTCCGAAAGGCGAGCGTGTGCTGAATGCCGAAGATTATTTCATCGGCCCCGATCTTGATATCACGCACATGAACATCCTACAGCCCAGGGACCTGCTCACATCAATTCGAATTCCTTCCACTTGGTCAAACGCGCAATTCTACTTCGAAAAAGTTCGTGACCGGAATGTCTGGGATTTTCCGCTGCTGAATGTGGCTTCGGCAATGAAGCTTTCGGGCAATACTGTTCAGGACGTTCGCATTGCAGTAAACGCTGCTGCCGCGCGCCCGCTCCGACTGAAATCAGTCGAAGATGCCGTACGCGGCCACGCTCGCGATACGGCAACCGCGGAGATGGCAGGCAAGCTGGCTGTGCAAGGCGCTGTTCCGCTGCAGTTCAACGCCTACAAAATCCCGTTGATGCGCAACCTCGTCAAGCGCTCGATCACGGGCGTGCAGGAGGCGTCATGGGCATAATTCAATGGGCGACGAGTCCGTTGGGCCAGAACGTTCCCATCCACATCGCCTGGTTTCTGATCTGGGTGGCGTTGATTGCGGGAATTCTGTTCCTGGTAGTCCACGCAATTTACATGCGTTACTTTGCAAAAGAGAAGGAGTTCGCCACTGCTCCTTCCGCAGGTACAGCCGCCCAGTTGCCCGCGCGGATTCCGCGCCACTCACTGACGGCGCGTGTGTTTCATTGGGTGATGGCCGCGTCCATGCTCACGCTGCTGGTCACGGCGTTCCTGCCGAAGGTCGGCGTCCAGTTCGACTGGGTCACCTATCACTGGATTGCTGGAACGGTGCTGACCATTTCGATTCTGTTCCACATCATTCACGCCAGCTTCTTTTTGGACTTCTGGTCTATCTGGCCTGACCGCACTGACCTTGAAGACGCGTGGAAGCGGACGCTTCGTTTTTTCGGCAAACCTGCCGGCCTGCCGCGGAAATTTGCCAAGTATCCGCTGGAAAACAAGCTCTATCACGGCGCAGTCATGGTTACTGGGTTGGCGGTAGTAGCAACAGGAATTTGCATGATGTTCCGCGTGCGCACGATTTTATTTCCCCGCAATCCTTATTTATTCGGCGATATGACCTGGGGACTAATGTATGTGCTGCACGGGTTAGCAGGAGTGGGATTCATCACGCTCGTAATTACTCACATTTACTTCGCCTTGCGTCCGGAAAAGTTCCCGATTACGGCCGGCATGTTTGTCGGCACTATGAGCCGCGAATTTTATTTGAAAGAACACGATCCGGCGCGCTGGAGGATTACTCCTTCACCCAACCCGCGACGAGGCGCCGCCGATGGCGACTGATTTTCTCGACCGCTCCGACGCCATCGAAGAGTGCTACGAATTCATGCTCGCTTATGCCGGGCAAGGCGTGCCGGGCGAAGAGGGAAGCGAGGTCCACCGTTTTCTCGCGCGCGCCGCCGCCGCTCTCGATGGCCTTGTCGAAAGCTGCTCTGATGCTTTGACGCAATCGGGAGTCGACTCACTCGACAAATATCAGCGCTTCCTCTCGGTGCTCGCTAGCGATTCCCGCAACTCGCTCGCTGCCGTCGAAATCGTTCTGGCGCAACCGGTGATCAGTTCACAATTGATCGATAACCTCAACGCCTCCATTCATCTTCGCGCTCTTTTGACCGACCTCTTCTTGTTCGCAGAGATACTCAGCGCCCGCGAACGAATAAGAATAGCCAGTAGCGCTAAATAAGGCACGGCCTTGCTCACAAAAGCGATCCCTCAATCAAGGTTTGTCGCGGCGCAAGACTCAGCGGTTCGCCTTAGTTTGCGATCCTGATTCGACGCGGGCCGAAGGGAGGGCGCATTTTTCGCTCCGAACGCTGGTTTTGAGCTTGCCATCAGGCTTTTCATCGAGTAGTTTTTCTGCACTCGGTTCCCCTCGCAATTACGGGCCTCCAATGGAGTAAATATGCGGCTCCCGCGTGCAGGATTCTATTGCTCGTTTGTACTATTCTGGCCGTCACTGGCACTTTCCCAAACTCTAAATGGCGTCGCCTCCGAAGCTCACCCGGCGCTTTCGCCGAAGGTCGAGACCCGCCGTGACCGAACCCGCGACATTGACGCGATTGGGACTAGAAACATCGGGTGCAGCCGCGGCATTGGCAATTGGTACACTCTTCAGGGCCAGATTGCCCTCGGCAAAGAATATTCCCACCGCATTGAAGCCACCGCCAAATTAATCACTGACCCGGAAATCACCGATTACATCAATCAAATAGGCCAGAATCTGGTTCGCAACTCCGACGCGCAAGTTCCCTTCACTATCAAGGTCATAGACTCCGAGGACGTGAATGCCGTCGCGTTGCCTGGAGGCTTTTTCTATATCGATTCCGGCCTGATCCTGGCGGCCGACAGCGAAGCCGAATTGGCCGGCGTCATGGCGCATGAAATCGCCCATGTGGCTGCATGTCACGCCGCCCGCGGCCGTACACGCGGGCAATTGATGGGCTTGGCGTCGCTCTCAATGACTATGATCGGCGGACCCATCGCCTATGCGGCGTACGAGACCATCACAGTGGCGAAACCGTTCACGCTACTCAGATTCTCGCGCAAATTCGAGTCCGAAGCGGATTTCTACGGCGTTCAGTACATGTATCGAGCAGGGTATGACCCGCAAGCGCTCCCAGCATTTTTCGAGAGAGTGCGGGCGATGCAAAAGAACAAGGCCGGGGTCGTTGCGAGAGCATTTGCCACCCATCCGCAAACGGCGGACCGCATATCGAAAACGCAAGACGAAATAAACTCTTTGCTTCCCGCCGAAACTGAGTACAAAGTGGACACTTCCGAGTTTCAGGAAGTGAAGGTGCTTCTAAATAAACGCGAGAACCGAATTCACACCTCTGGCCTAAATCATCCCACATTGCGGCGAATGCCGGCCTCAGACTAGGCTTGTTCGCCAGGCAGGAGGTGTTCTCTACTTGTCACGTCTCCGTGGCACCAGTTAGAGTTGGTTTGGTTTTTAGGAAGTTGCGATGGAGTTTCAGATTGTTGCGGCGGGATGATTGCAGATTTCGGCGCAGTTGCTCAAATACCAGTCATACGTCATCCGGATTCCCTCAAGAAGCGAAATTCGAGGGCGCCAACCAAGCTGGTGCAATCGGCTGATGTCTAGAAGTTTTCGCGGTGAACCGTCCGGCTTTGCGGTGTCAAAACGGAGAGTCCCGCGATATCCGACGACATCCGAGATGGCCAGAGCCAGTTCGCGAATGGTCTGATCTTCGCCGCTGCCTACGTTGATGATCTCTGGCTCATCATAGTTCAGCATTAGAAAAATGGCAGCCTCCGCGAGATCGTCAGCATGCAGAAATTCCCTGCGCGGCTCGCCCGACCCCCAGACCACCACCTCAGCAGCGCCGCCCACTTTTGCTTCGTGGAATTTTCGGATCAGTGCGGGAAGCACGTGCGACGACTGCAAATCGAAATTGTCGCCGGGGCCATACAAGTTGGTTGGCATCAGACTGATTGCACGAAAACCATATTGCAGGCGATAAGCCTGAGCCATTTTGATTCCGGCAATTTTCGCCACTGCATACCATTGATTGGTTGGTTCCAACTCACCGGACAACAGATACTCCTCTCGCATCGGCTGCGGCGCATATTTGGGATAAATGCACGATGACCCGAGGAATTGCAGCTTTTTGGCGCCAAAGCGATAGGCTGCATCAATCAAGTTAAGCTCAATGGCCAGATTGTCCCGAATGAAATCAGCGGGGAATGTCGAGTTGGCCAGAATACCTCCCACTCGAGCGGCCGCTATGAATACATACTCCGGCCTTTCATGGTCGAAAAACTTATTGACCGACATCTGACTCGTAAGATCGAGCTGAGCGCGAGTGCGGAGTAGCAGATTGCTGAAGCCCCGCCGCTCCAACCCACGGACTATTGCTGACCCTGCCAAACCAAGATGGCCGGCGACGAAAATTTTGCTGCCGCTAAGCATGGGCACGCCCCCGCACGATCACCCGATGCCCGGCATTAGTCAGGGTGAGTTCCTGACGTGCAAGTTCCATGTCGCTCTCAACCATCACCTGGACTAATTTTTCAAACGACATGGTCGGAGTCCAGCCTAACTCCAAACGCGCCTTACTGGCATCGCCTAAAAGATGATCCACCTCGCTCGGCCTGAAATACCGCGGATCCGGCTCCACCAGGTCGCGCCAATCAAGCCCGCAATATCGTGCTGCAAGGTCCAGGAAATCGCGAATCGAATGTGATTTGCCGGTGGCGATGACGTAATCGCCGGCTTCAGGTGCTTGCAGCATCATCCACATGGCCTCGACGTAATCGCCCGCGTATCCCCAGTCGCGCCGCGCCTCGAGGTTGCCAAGATAAAGCTTTTCCTGAAGCCCAAGGGAAATTCTGGTCAGCGCGCGAGTTATTTTGCGAGTGACGAATGTTTCACCGCGTCTGGGAGACTCGTGGTTGAATAGGATCCCATTGGAGATGAATAGACCGTAAGCCTCACGATAATTCACACCATACCAGTGCGCAGCCAACTTACTGACACCATAGGGGCTTCGCGGATGGAACGGCGTAGATTCATCTTGCGGCGGCGGAGCAGATCCGAACATCTCCGACGACCCTGCCTGATAGATGCGAACACACTTGCTGGTGTATTTGGTTGAATCGCGTACTGCTTCGAGCAAGCGCAGAGTGCCGGTAGCCACAACATCAGCCGTATACTCGGATTGATCGAAGCTGACCCGCACGTGTGATTGGGCAGCTAAGTTATAAATTTCCTCAGGCTGGATCTTTTCAAGTATCCGCCGTAAACCAGTGCCGTCGCTGAGATCACCGTAATGCAGGTACATTCGGGCTTCGCTCTCATGAGGATCTGCGTAAACAGCATCCAGGCGATCGGTGTTGAACGTGGATGCCCGTCGCACGATACCGTGGACTTCGTATCCTTTGGACAACAGCAACTCTGTCAGGAACGATCCGTCCTGGCCGGTGATGCCGGTTATCAATGCTCTTTTCATGTGGCAGAACTCCGCCGTGACTGGTTTTTGCTCAACCAATGAACTCTCCGCAGTTTTTCCAAGAGATATAGGTATGGCGATCTTAGAGTAGAAAGTTGATACTGCAAGCTCCGCTGACTACTCCCAAACCCGCGAGTAAGCGCCCGGAAACAGTACAGCTCGCAAAGTTTTTGCTAAGACAATGCAATCGAGCCAGATGGTCCAGTTTCGTACATACCATGCCTCGAGCTGAACTCGTTCATCCAGAGTGAGATTGTTTCGGCCATTCACCTGCCAGAAGCCGGTGACGCCGGGACGCGCTTCCAGGATGGTGGAAAGACCTACTTCAATGCGTGACTTCTCATGGTGAAGGTATGGGCGTGGGCCGATCACACTCATTTCGCCGCGAAGAACATTGAGAAACTGCGGCAGTTCATCGAGGCTCCATCGGCGCAAGAATCGTCCGAGGCGGGTGATTCGGGGATCATGATTGCGAAGCTTGGCAAAAGTCCGCCATTCCTCCGCAGCCTCAGGGTTTCCTTCCAGATACTCCGCTAACTTATCGTCGCCGTCCACTGCCATGGTTCTGAACTTGATGCAGCGAAAGGAACCCCCACCATAGCCAATCCTATCTTGCACGAATAGAGCGGGCCCTTCTGAATCCAGCTTAATTAAGGCCGCTAAAAGAAGTCCTATTGGAAGAGCGAAAACCGCTATCACCGAACTTAGCATTAAGTCCACGCTCCGCTTCAGCCAGCGATTCCACGGCTTTGCTAAGTTGTTCGACAGCTTAAGCATCAGAACTCGCTCGCGCAGAAAACCATCAACGTGCAGATTCATCATGGGAAGGCCCCAGAGATGAGGGACTACGTAGATGCTGTCACAAAACGGCTGCAGCCTATGCACCAGCGCCAACAATTGCTCCTCAGGCAGGTCTGGCATAGCAATCAACACATCTCTTGCGTGGGTTCGTTCCATCTCCACTCTGGCCTGCGCCAGATTACCGAGCACGAAGATAGGAGTTCCTTGACAGACGCCGACACATTCTCCACGTCGGGAAGGATTATCATCGAGCAATCCTACGACTTCATATCCCAAGACCGCATCCGACATAAGTCCCTGGACTGCGAGCCTCGCCGTTTCCGCAGCGCCAAGAATCAAAATGCGCTTTCGCCATAGTCCTAGCAGTCCCAAAGTCCACTTCGTCCAGTAACGAACAATCGGCAGCAGTATCAGTAGATTGGCGGCGGTCAAGACAATAGTAGTACGGGAGACCAACGGCCCTAGCTTGGTCAAGGTCAGTGTCGCCAGTATCGCCATAACTCCGAGTGCCACGGCTTTGGTCACGTGACCTATTTCGTTCCATAAAGTGCGGCGCTGAGTGTACAGGCCTTCTACTGCGAGAAACACCACGATCACAAGCCAGATGCATCCAAAAAGCCCGAACTGTCCAAAGGAGAAAGTAACGGCTGGAGCGTCGCTCTCAATCCGGGGCACGATATGAATTCGAAGCATGAATGCCGCTAGGACAGAAAGGGCAATTGTCGCTACATCCATTGAAATTAGTAAGACAGCATTGCTCACCTGCCGCGACCAGAACCCGCTTGCTCGCCCTTGAAACTCTGATTCAACTCCAATCACCGGCTGCGGGTGTTCGGGTGCTGCCATTGCTGTTGCCATATATCTCCTATGACTTACGACGAGCGAGTCATTTGCAATTGCTACGAGGGAAGAAGGTGAGAGTTGTTAAGAAATAGCTGGTCAGAAACAATTGTGGCAGCCGGGCGCTAAATACGGTTATTTATTCACCGCTGCTGGCTTCCTTGGCAGCAAAGACGGATTCCGTATCGGGTGTTTCATTGGCAGCAAACGTAACCGGTTCTCGCCGGCGGTCCACGGAGCACCGCACGGATGTCTGAAGACACTCTTCAAACCGCGCTAACAGGAGGTTTCGGTCCATATGGGAGACTGCATACTCTCGCGCTCTTCGCCCCAAGCGGTTTCGTAAGTCGGGATTTTCGGCTAAACGTATTAGAGCCGATGCGAACTCTTCCGGATTGCCCGGACGAGTGACCAGCCCTCGCTGCGAAAGTATCTCGGCAATCTGTGTTCCTGGTTCGGCAGTAGCGAGGACGGGCCTGCCACTGGCCATCATGCCGGTTAACTTAGAGGGCATAACCAGATCGGCTGCACACGCAAGCTGGGGCAAAAGATGAATGTCCGCAAGATTGAGAAGTTCGTTAAGCCGCGCCATCGGCTGCAAGGAAAGTACAATCACGTTCCCAGATTCCTTAGCCGCTTTCGCAAACTGCTCGCGCCCGGGCCCGTCCACACAGAATACAAATTGGACATTGTGTCGAACACCGAGGCGCCGGCTTACCTCCAAAAGCAACGTCAGCCCCTGCTTTTTCCCGAGGCTTCCAGAATAAAGCGCGACCACCGATTCCTCAGAAATCCCGAGCTCAGCTCTCAACGGGACCGCTTGCGGCAAAGGATGGATAAGGGATGTGTCAACCCAGTTGGGAAAGAGAATGCAGCGAGTCTCGTCGATTCCCTTGGCAACCAACCGCTCTACCATCCTCTCTGAGACGGCAGAAACGCGATCGAAACTCCGCATCAGCACCCGTTCGACTCCTCGAATGAACCTTTGTAATGCGCTGGAAGAAAAATCCCTTAATTGAAAAGCGGCATCGATTTCAAAATCTTGAACGTGAAGCCATGCGACCGCCCCGGAGAGCCGCGCTACACACAGTGTTTGCGCCGCACAAAACAAAGTGGGGGCAACCAGCAACACTACAGCGGGTTTCCACCGTACGATGTTCAGCATTGCCGGCCAACTGGAGAACGAAAAACTAAGCAAATGCAGCACTCTCTTCCAGCCACGTGGCGTTCGCGGGACCCAAAGCGGACAACGAATGACCTCCAGTTGGCCGAGCGAGGACATAGCGGCGCTGCGTCTCTCCCGTGAAAACCACCAGGCCGAGTACCCCTCCTGGATTCTCCACTGCGGATAATGCGGAGGCGCGGTTACGACCCGAACTTGGTGACCTTGCTCAACCAGCCACTCCACCATTTCACCGCTGTACTTCCCAACGCCCGTCAGTTCAGGAGCGAAATTAATTGAACAGACCAACATCCTCATAAGTTTTGGGAGTTACAATGCCACGCGTCGGGTTCAGTTGCCCACGTAAGCTAAACGAACCTAAGAACTGGTGCTCGGTTATACGGCATCAACACGAATGTCGGATGGCCGAGCCGATTTATTCCGTTTGTCTCGCGAGTACCCCGATACCTTTTGATACAGACTCGCTATTAGAAGGCCTTGCCTCTGAGTTGCATAGTCAGATCTGACCTTCTTCATTCCGCCTTGTCCTAGAGTCGCACGAGCCTGAGAATCTGATGCGAGGCTGAGCAATGCCTGGGCAAGCGCTCTCGGATCATCAGGCGAAACCAGGACGCCGGACTTACCGTCTTCAATTTGCTCTGGAATGCCCCCAATGTTGGTGGCCACGACTGGCTTTCCCATTAGCATCGGCAAAAGAACGACCGTAGGATAGGTGTCAGGGTAGATCGGACAGTGCACAGCAATATCGCAGGCCGCATAGATTGAAGGGAGGTCGTTTCGCGGTCCAGTTAAAATAAGTTCCGGCGCGATCTTCCTGGCTAGGGACTGAATGGCAGATGCCTCAGCATCGTGACCAGGAACAGGTCCGCCGACGATCACGAATCGTATCCTCGCCGAAGACGCACGTACCATTTCGGCAGCCCGCACAAAACAGAGATGTCCCTTAGGAGTCACCAATTTTGACACTAAAACAACCAGGATGTCGTCAGATCCGATCCCCAACTCCTTTCGAATCCCGGCGCCCGATGTTCCCGGCTCATATTCGTCCGCATCAAACGCATAATCGTAGATAAGGCTGATTCTTTCCGCCAAGGCTTTCGAACTCGCAATAAGCCATGCCGCAGTGGATTTTGAGGGCACAACAATAGCATCCGCGGTTTTCTCCAGGACAAACGTCAATACTCTACGATACGGGTTTGGTATCCCGTCATGGCGAACCTGGTAGATGCACGGGACGCCCTCCAACTTCGCGGCAAAGGCTGCCATGAAATCAGTAATTTCATTGCAATGTACGACTTGAACATGACGATCACGAATCAGTTGTCGCAGTGCCGCTAGGGTTTTAGGAAACGATAAGCAATATCGAGCGTGGATTCCAACATTGAGCGTTCGCCTCGGCCGCTTCATCTCCGAATAGATGACATCAAACTCTGATGCAGGAAACATTTCGACGCTTTCGAGCGAAGCGGGGACCACTATGATCGGGCTTATGTCATTCTGCGCAGCCCTGCGGACCATTTGGCGGAGCGCATATGATGCACCGCTTTCTCTTGAAACAAAGGTCGAGAAGTACAAGACCTTGAGCGATTTGTCTGTATACAACTCTCGTTCGGTCATTTAAGAGAAAATACGCCGGAGCGCCTGTACCACATCCTCCACATCGTCATCGCTAAGCTTCGCACTAAGCGGCAGGGAAAACGTACCCGCACCAATCCACTCCGCATTTGGATAATCACCCTCTTTGAATCCAAAAACGCTTCGGTAGTACGGTTGTAGGTGAAGCGCTAAATAGTGGACACCGGTACCAATCTTGTTTTCCGTCAATAGATTTAGCACCTCGTCCCGGTCCTTTCCGCATTCAGTACGAACCACAACTGGGGTATAAAGGTGTCGAGCATGGCGATGTTTCGGCTCATCTGCAACGGGTAAATGAATGGGCAGATTTGACAACATATCCTGATAGTAGTTCCAAATTTGATCACGGCGCATCCAGGAAGCTTCCAAACGTCTCAGTTGGTGTATGCCAATTGCAGCTTGAATATCTGTCATGTTGTACTTATATCCCGGGGCAATTACCTGGTAATGCTTATAGCCGGTATCGCCAAAACGCCGGTAAGCATCCTTGTCCATTCCGTGAAGGCCCAAAACCCGAATCTTGTCGGCCCACTCTTCGTTGCTGGTGGTTACCATTCCCCCTTCCCCTGTAGTTAGGTTCTTAGTTACGTAAAAACTAAAGCAACTGAGATCTCCGATGGTGCCTATCCGCCTTTCGTCATAGCGACCCTCGATGCAATGAGCTGCATCCTCAATCACCCGCAAACCATGCCGTCTCGCTATGTCCATAATTTCATTCATGGGGCACGGTCTGCCGGCAAGGTGGACAGGAATTATTGCTTTTGTTCTGGAGGTGATAGCCGCTTCGACGCTAGCCGGGTCGATCAGCATTGTGGCCCGGTTCACGTCCGCGAAGACCGGCGTGGCGCCCGAGTGCACAATGGCATTCGCGGTCGCAGCAAATGTCATAGGCGTGGTAATGACTTCGTCTCCTGCGCCGACCCCGAGGGCCAGAAGTGACAGGTGCAGTGCCGCTGTGCAGGAACTGACGGCAATGGCGTGTCGCGCTCCTGTGTACTCCTGCATCATTGTTTCGAACTTAGCAACCCTGGGGCCGGTCCCGATCCAGCCACTTCGGAGAGTCTTCACTACCTCTTCGATTTCGGCGTCGCAAATCAGCGGACTGCCAAAGACCAAGAAATCATTTCGCACCCTGGCAACCTGCCGACTCATCGTCTCAGTTTTCTCTCGCGCTTCCGTTAACATGGCCACCTACCGTTCTAAGGATTGGATCGAGTTCTTCTGGCCTAATTTCTTCTAATAATTTGTGCTGACTCGCGCAAAATGATTCATTGGCTCGGTCGAGTAATGAAGCGCTGTGTACCAAGCCTCCTCCACTTTCGCCACAGTCTGAACAACAAAGCGGGATAGGCACCCAGATTGAAGTAGCCGCGACGGATCTTTTGTGATGAACACTCCCCCAATTTCGAAAAAATGTTGTCGTTAAACCGCCGTTCCCCTTCACCGGCCAGTTCCAGTGCAAAGCCATGCTGTCGCCGCATCGAAGCAAACACCCACGCGAGCAGGTAGTCTCGTTTCGTGAAATCGTCTCCACGCATAGAGTTAAGATAAGTAACCTCTGCCCATCCGGGTGACATTTTATGAAGATGGGTCATGTACGCCTTCTCGAATTTACGAAACGTGGGTAAGAGATCTGTCCTTATTCGACTAGACCCCTTGACCGTCATATCCGACATCCAGAAGCCCAACTCATCCATCTGCCGAATAACTGCCCAGAGCTTATCTTCGTTTTCATATGAGTCCATGATGCCCGGCTCAAATTCAGCCACTAAAACGCGGGTCACTGCCGGCTCTCCCAAACTCAAGAACAGTCGCAAGTCTGTGCCCTGCGAATCGGTCTTAAACCAGTCAATTCTGTCGAGAGATAACTCTCGTAAAACGTTGGACACATGAATAGTCTGAATGCTCGTCTCTTTTATGATTGCAAAGCGGTTAGCGAAGGCCCAATTAATGAGCTCCTTGTGATTTGGGCGTAGCAGGCTTGAACACGCAGGCGACGACGTGAGATGAAAGACGGACGGCCCCGCGGACCCGCCAGTTAACGCGCGATTGACCACATACAACGAACGATATGCTGAAGAATCCCTGCGCGTCGCGAGCATGTCTCTGTCGTCCGGATCAAAAGCAACGCATACTGAATACTTAGCTAACTTGCTCCATGCGGGATTCAATCCTCCTGAGGCACCTACGTCAAACAACACAGGTGGATTGTCTTTGAACTCAGACCTAGCCATAACCTGGTCAATAATGCTCATAGATTTACCGGAGTGCCATTTCGTGGTTATTCGCCACAGCTAAGAAAGCCGTATTCCTCCCCCGATGGGGAAATGCTGAATATTTTGTACCCGAAACTATTGAGCTCGCTGATAGCACGTCTAGTCTTCTCAATGCCGATTTCAGGCCATCGGTGATGGAACTCTACTAGCAGTTGGCCGGGCCTGATGCCAGAGTCCAGAATGTCTTTGAGTACGCCATACTCGGCCCCCTCTATATCCATCTTTAAAATGTCCACGCGATCATGCGTGAGACTGCGCATTATTGTTGAGAGACGGTACACCGGCAACTCTATAGCAGCAGTCTCAACTCCGCGTCTATGTAGCATGGTATGCGAAACATAAGAGGGATTTGCCGGCGGGTGGAACGTACAGTTGCCATCGTAGTCCGCAAGTCCGTAGGGGTGGAAGTTAAACTGTTCGGGAAGAAGCTGACTACTCAGCCACCTAACAGAGCGCGGCGTGGGATCAAAAGCATATACGCGCACACCAAATAGTCGAATTAGTTCCAGCTCAAACGAAATATCCTCGCCCACCCCGATTGAATAGACAATTGTCTTGGCTAAAAGGTCCGATGTGGATATGCGCCAACATGCTTTGCTGTTGCCTAGTAAAATACTGCCCTGCTTGACCTGAATCCCTTGCCAAATATCCGTCCCCTGCAGAGCGTGGGCCAGTCGCTTGGCACGCTGTACAGACCTACGGGCTAGACTCACAGATTGCCTTAGCACCTTGAAGCCACAAGCAAGCACTATGCCGCAAAGACACGGAATCGTTCGGCGAAGAACAAATTGTGTTCCAATTTGCAGAACCGAAGCATCAGAAAAGCAAATGCAAATGTAATAAAGCTGTCTTCAAATGAGGACAGTACCGACCACACCAACAACACAAAAATCACAGCTGATGTCAACAAATGCCGCGATCTAAAACCGACCCAGCCTGAAAAGCGAATCAACGCGATCGTAATAATCGGAAGGAGCAACACACTGGCTATGCCAAAATTAGCGTAAAGCTCCCCCAATTGGGTTGCTCCCAGGCTTGTAATATCGCCGGGTTCGTACATATCTGCAAGCAACGTGGGAAAGTTGTTCGGTTTGCTTGGGTAAATACTCCTTGGCAATACGAACGTGATCGCCTTGCTGTAACTCATTCCATATAAATAGTCGAACTTTGAACCAAAATCATTGACCATATGAAGCATGATCATGACGCACGAACCCTCAGTAGTATCGATCAGCGTAGTGGTCATGCGATTACCGACATCCGCGTTGGCATTGGAAACGATTTCAGTCCCCAGATCGCTGATATTGTGCCTCACGTATGCCCACACACTAAAGACTAAGAGCACGGCGGGCGATAGGATCAGCAACTTCAGCATCACTCGTTTGTTGCCGTAGGCCCAACATGAGGTAAGGAATGCCAGTCCAAACAGTGCGATGAATATCCGGTTTCCAGACATCACCATCTGTGCAATCAGGAAGAACGCAATGAGTGTCGCCAGTCGCCAGTTGCGGGTTCGGCCTTGAAGATACGAGCCTGCAAATAGCGCGGCGCTTGCGGCAAAAAGTATCTGATTTGCCTGCGATATCCTACTGTACAAGACATACGAGTCGCCGAAGCGTGCAAACAGATCGTCTTGCCGAAGATACCAATGCGACACGAGAAACGCCTCAATCCCTCCTGCAGTTGTAATTTGAAAGGCAAAATCAAGAAGCGATAATCCGGAAGTAAATAGCACGATTTGTGTGAGCTTCTTCTCGTTCAGCCATGGCGCAGTTTCGCCGCTAGATTCCTCCCTCCCTGGCGCGAACAGCAGAACAGAGAAAAATGAGAGCAGCAGCGCAAGCCAAATAACAGTCATGGGTAGAAAGTATGTTGTGCTCGTCAGATCCACTGATGCGTAACGATCATTTGCCCCAATAATCTCTGGAATGGAATATCCGCCATTCAACACGAGAATGGTTAACGGAGCGAGAATGAAGTATCCGAGTCCGACCATCCAACCTAAAATAGGGGAGAGCGGCATTTGTCTATTCTTGAGTCGGGTCAATGCAAGGCAATATGCCCAGAATAAGGTCGCTAGAAAAAAGATGTATAAGACCTTAAGAAAGCTCATATTCGCCAATCGCTCCGAATGACCCTATGAGTTCGCGACAGAGAGACACTTCTGCCTAGTGACCTCTTTGCCTGTAAGCGTTGACCAAAGCCTGTCAGCGTATGACGGCTGTGTGAGGTGCTGATACGCTTCAAAAGACGCTCTCTGCATTCGGGAAAGTTGACTTGGATCCCCGGCTACTTTCTGCAGTAATTCGTAAAGTGATTGCTCGGCGCGATCACGTTCGTACAAGAAGCCGCTCACACCTTCCTCAACATAGCTTGGCTCAGGTCCTTCGTGGGAACTTAAATCATCGTGAATGATGACCGGCAAACTAAGCGACAGCATATGAACCACACTGAGTCCAGCACTCCCTGGGTAGCAGCCGAAAAGACATTCGCGCGAGATTTCTCTGAGTTCAGCGTCAGAGGCTGCGCCATGCCATGAGATCCACGCAGCATCCGCTGCCGTCCGGCGTAGGTCTTCAGCCTCTTCACCGTCTCCCACGACGTGCAGCGTGAACGGAAAGCCTCCGTCTTTTTTCAAACGCGCCATGACTTGCAGTAGCAAAGAAAGACCACTGCCGCGGCGCAACCGGCCAACAAAAAGTATGCCCGTTTCCGTGCCAGTCTTTTCTTCCGGCCTCACTGGAAATGAATTCAAGAGTGAATTTGGAACGATCGAGACCTTGTCCACCTCAAATCCCTGAGCGGCAAGAGACTCGCGCACGATTGGCGCATAGGCAATATAGGAAGTCACTAGCCGAAGTATAAGTCGCATCATCAACCGTCGGCCCAGCCCAAGTTTCTGCCTCTTGAAAAAAGCCACCCCATGCGCATGAAAAGGAATGCCGAGCAGCCTGGCCGCGAACGCCGTCGTCCAGAAGCTGAGATACCGAGGATTCGCGAACATCTTGATGGCGTCGGGCTTCTCTGTCAGCAGGTACTTCACCAGCCCGGTCTGATACATTCCATTGTTTCGGCCGAAACTACTCGACATCTTCACTTCGATGTAGCGAAGATCCGGAGAATCACAGCGTGAGACTTCACCAAATGCCCGAGAAGGCGAAAAAATCCAATCAACCGTGCAGTGACGGGACAATTCTTCGAATACTGGCAAACGATACCGTGTCCAGACGGGATCAATAATGCAGAGACGATACATTAGATCTGTTTTATAGGGTACTAAGCAGGGCGAAATAGAATGTCGCCTGCTCCTGAATAAGTTGTGGCGGTGATCTGCTGCAACGATCCATCTGAGCGAAATACGTAGCCCAAATACGATTGTGACTGCATCATTTCGATGAGGTCGTGGGAAGATTTCCCGTAACGTCTAAACCAGTCATCTCTAGCTTCTGCAAAGATTACAGGTCTCCATCTTTCAATTAGACGCCTGGCCCCGGCTATAACATGGCACTCATAACCCTCCACATCGCACTTGATGAAAGCAACACGTTTGTCATCGAACTCCTCGCCGAAGACTAATGAGTCCAGCGACATTGCGGGAATACAAACCTTAACTCCGCTAGGACCGCTTCCCTCAACATGCGAAAAGCCGGTTAGCTTATTACCCAAACCGTCTTGCCAGACTAAATTGATACTGCCATCCCGGTCCGCGACCGCGCGGTTTACGACCATTACATTTGTGACCCGCAGGAGCTTCATGGTTGCAGATAAGACCTTCGAGTAATAGGGCAGCGCTTCAAAGGCATACACCTGGCTTGTGATTTGTGAAAGCGGGTAGGCCCAAATACCCGAATGCGCCCCCACGTCAAAGCAGACTTCGGACGGTTTTAGGGTCTGCTTGATGAAATCGAGCTCCATAGGATAGTTTCTCCGAGCAAGGAGTCGGAATGCCCAAACCGCCGAGTGCATACTTTCACGCATCGTGATTTTACGAGTTCGCAGGCCGCGAACCTCCCAGATTTCGGCCAGCCGAAAACAGTCCGATTCCCATGACAGACGTGTAGACGCCAGCCGAGAGCAGCAAACCATACACGGCGCCTTTCAGTCCGGCGTGTCGCACGAGCGGTATTCCGAATACAACCGTAGCAATTCCACTTGCGACGTAGGCGCGGAAAACCATGTCGGGCCTCTCTACCGACTTGAGCGCAACATTAAGGCTATTCCCCAAACCCATGACGATCGGTAACAGGGCAAGCGTTCCGAGCAGCACTGAAATATCGTCGAACTTACCGGCATAAATCGAGTGCATTAGGTGCCGGCCAATGATGATGATCGCTAGCGCATAGACTCCGGTTATCGCAAGGTTCAAGAGGCCAAAGGTTCGCCAAAGAGAAACCAGTTCAGAATGCTTTCGTGAAGCGTAACGGTACGCCATTACTGGGAGTACGAGGAGATCCAAAGCTACGCAGATCTGGTCAACAGGACTTACCATGAGCTGCATTGCCCGCAACTCCGCCACCTCCCTGACCGAGATGAGCGCCGCCAGCAGCCAGTAATAGCCTTGGTAGGTCAGTTGAAATACAAACGCCGTTGCAAGCACCCAACGCGCGTACTTCCAGTGTTCGGACCAATGGTCAGGTGTAACTCCAGAAAAGGTGTCTCCCCGGCTGAAACCCGGCAGGTGTTTGCCGAGGAACACGCCAGCAATGATCCATGACGTGGCAACGATCGAAAATGTCGAGAATCCGTTCAATACGCCGAACCGCAATCCCAACCACAGAAAAACTGCGACACTGAGGAAAAAGACAATTGAAAACTTCGCCGCAAGATCGGCGCGCCTTTGCAGGTAAAAAGTTCTCCGCACGAACAGAGCGGTCAAGAGAATTGCAGCAGTAAGCGCAAGTCCAAGAAGAGACCAGGATGCTAATCCTGGATCCCGCCATCGCAGCACCGCCCACGTCGCGACCAGGGCAACCGTCAATGCGCCTCCCAGCACGGCGTTGCTTCGAAACATGACCCGCGAATAAGCTGAAAGACGTTCGTGATAACGTCCCGGTCCATGAATACTGTATGGCTCCAGAATTAAAGCGTTGTGAAAACCGGTGAGAAACGTGTACACGGAGTAGGAAAGCGCGAACATTCCATACTCCTGTTTCGACTGAGCCCGCGCTAACGCGATGTTCGCCAAAAACATACCGCCAACGGCCAGAACCTGGTCCGCAAGGCTGAACCCTATCTTTCTGATCTTGGAGAAGGATAAAGCCTCGATCGCAGACGGGATCGACTGCTTCGGCGCAGCCTCAGCGACATCATCCTGCGCGATGAAAACTTCGGTATCGTTCACCACAGACCCACTGAAGGAATGGTTACTCATGGCTGGAGCTGTACACTTTGCCTTTACCAGGAACCATTTTGATCCAGACCCGGTGCGTTGCGGCTTGCCACCTGGAGCCGTTCGGTGGCGACCAGGGCATGGCCTGATTACAGACGTGGAACACGTCCTGCACAAATAGTTTTCTGGGATCGTGCGCGTCAACTCCTTGCCACTGGGAGCGCAGGATGATCCAAAACGCCCCTGCAGTGAAGGCAAAACACGCGCACAAGAAGATGATCAGTACACGAGGCGGGAACGACTTACGTTCTGGGAAGTTGGGCGCATCCAGGACCTTCACGCTGGGGGTTTCCTTGGCCTCCTGCACTTTTGCCAGCTCATATTGCTGGGTTAGGGTTTCGAATACCGTTTCCTGGATTTTTGTCTTGCGGTAAAGGTCCGCGTAGGTGACACCCAGAATCGGAAGTTGGCGTATCGACGGATAGAGTGAATCCCCCCCTCCTGCCGAATCCGCAACTCCTACCCCGGCCTTTCCTCCCATATCATTCAGCTGTCTTCGCAATTCATTGATCCGGGCCTGGACTGAGCGTACCCGGGCATTATTCACGGTATAAATTGCTTCCAGTCCTTTCATCTCCGATTCCGCAGCGATCAGCTCGCCTTCGACTGTTGCCGCGGCTTCAACCATGGCTCGGCCCTGCTCCTTGATATCGATAGTGGTGTTCTTGCTCGCGAATTGGCTGAATTCCATAGAAGCCTGATCGAGGTCTTGCTTTACCGATTTCAACCTTTCCTCCAGGAACACCCTCTCCCGGTGCGCGGCCGAGGTGGACAACTCCGTGACCAGGTGGTTCAGTTCCTGAACATAGCCTTCCGCGAGCAGTTGCGCCCGCCGTGGCTCTCGATCCGTGATAGCAAGAGTAAGGATCCCACTCTTGCGGTCTGCCGCAATACTCGTGTTCTGAGACAGCTGCTTGCGAGCGTCCTCGTCGAGCTTTTTGCCATACACGTTCTTCAGATCGAAGCGCTGCACCAGCCTGTCTTCCACGGTTCGGCTGTGCAGGATTCCAACAAAAAGATCACCGTTAGTCTTGAGCCCAAGAAGGCCTCCTGCAACTTCGCCCAGGCCACCAGTCGCGCGGGCCGCCATTGCCGCCATCAGGGCTCCTGAACTTGAATCGCTGTCAGGCGGCATCAGCTGCAGAGACGATTGAAATTCTTTGGGGATTGCGAATGCAATCACAAGACCGGTAATCAAGCCGGCAACTACGAACCTACCAAGCAGTTGTCGTTGCGTCCATAAAATCCGCAGACGTTCGAGCGGCCGGTCACGCACCGAATCATAAGACGCACATGCAGGCTGGCGTGGGTCGTTCATATCTTGCGGTGCCGAGTTCCGAATGTCAGGTCTCGTGGATACTGGGGACATACAAATGGTCTTACGATCTAATCAGAATCAGGCGTGCCCGACGGTTTCGCTATTGACACGTGTGGGTGAAAGGTCAGCTTCACCCAGGCCGTGGTATCCGACTGGCGAGTCGGCTGCAAAACGGGAAACTTCCATTGCTCATACTGGAACCCGCCAGATAAGGCGAGACCTCGTGATACTTCAACTTCGGTGGTAGCTCCGAAATCATTGAGCTGACCGCCAGCTAGAAATACTCTGTCCACCACTTGTCTCCGAAATGAGAGCTGTAGGTTACTTCGCCCTGAAAGCCGGTAGGTTGCCCAACCTTCTCCACCTTTACCCTGACGTCCGATCCAACTGGCAAGCAGGTTGCCATCGTTCGTGTACCCCGAGAGATAACGCCCATTGAAGTAGATAAACCCGGAAACGTTTTGACCGGGGACGTCGGTGTAAAGGCCTTCTGCACGGAGTTCGAGCCTGGGAAGCTTGGGAAGGGTCGGAATGTAGATACCCACTCGCATCGAAGGCCTTGTGGATCCCAATGGTGAAACCTCGTCTTCTACCAAGGAATCTGCATAGACGGTCAGATAATTTCGCAGGCCGGGAACCCGATAGGTGAAGTCGAAAGTCGATCGGCGGTCGCCCGGGTCTGAACGACTTCCCGGAACTCCGTTAGTGCTGTAGGTTCGCGCAAAATTGTTCCATGTAAATGGAAGATCCGGGCCGCCGAATAACACGCTTACGCCCATGCCAAACTCAAAATTAGATGTGGGTTTGAAGCTTATCTTGTCAACATGGATGAAAGGCTGGTTCTTGAGGTTCGGGCCAAACAGTTGACCGTCGGCAAAAACCCAATTCTGTCCAGAAAGTCTTCCCAGAGCGAACTGTGTCCGCATTGGTCCGAGAATACGGGAGAGGCCTGGAATGTAAGCGGGCGCCACCTGGTCAATGCGTAACATCGGAACAGGTTCGGCATTGTCACTGAAAAGAAACGGGCCGGCTTCCCCTGGTCCTAGCCACAGGCTCTGCTTCCCAAACGAAAGTTGGACATTCCTGAATGTGATGCCGACTGAACTCTCGAGCAGATGGAACCTATTAACTTCCGCAGTCCCATTGGGCAAGGGGCGCGTGCCGCTATCGGCGCCTGCCATCGTTTGCAGGACACTCGATGGGTACGACGCTACCGCAGGTGCGTGCTGGTACTCGCCTTGCACAGAGATTGACAGAGGTCCTGCCTCCGCGTGCGCTGTCACACCGCCGATGGAGTTAACGCCTTCCCCATAAGGCCGCCCGTAGTCGTTGATAATGGTCTGTCCAAAGTGATATCCGTCTCGCAGTGGAGTACCGGAGATGTTCGTCGCTCGAACATAAACCGAATCCAGCGTCGCCCCTATGTTCGCGGCGCCATTAAGGCGAGAGTTTTCTTCAGCGAACTCTTTCGCCAGTTCACTGTAAATGCGCGCGCCCTCTCCGCTCTGATCGTCCTCGTCCCCAATTCGCTGTTCTGCCTCTTCCAGCATCTGCGCGCACGCCATGCGTGTCCACGGTCGTATCCCGAGATACCCGGACTTGATGTACCCCAGAGCAATCAGGCGCTCCAGTGCCGGATAGATCCAACTGTCAAGCGACACGTACGGTGAACCCATGTTTTCCGGATTGCGGGTCTTTTCGCCAGAATTGTCAGGCAGGATGTCACCCCACGGAGCGCCGCCCAAGTCAGCGTCGTGATGAGCGCGATAGACCTGCCGTCCAAAGTACCAGCCCAGCGCGCTGCCTATGAGTACGTCCGAAGCAAAATGTTGCTGGCCGGTGACCCGGGTTGCACTTACGCCGGTGGCTAATCCGTATGCCAATACCTTGGTCAGCGTCCCGGGATATTCGTGCGCTAGAACACTCGCTATCGACCAAGCAATTGCAGCGTGCTCCGAGGGAAACGAACTGCCACCCTGAAAGAACATGCCGTTCCCGTTATCCAGATATGGACGCGGGCGCTGCATCGCATTTTTCAGGAGATAGGAAACGGCGGTACTGTTGATCGCAGCTTCACCGCTGAGCAGGCCTGTCTCCGCCATTCGGTCGTTGCCAGTCAAGTGGCCGAGAAAGAATGAACCAGCCCCTGCCCCGATCAGAGAGTAGGTTGCGTAGTTGGAAAACGTTTTGCTGCGGTCCACTTGGCTCAAAGGAATCTGCTTTGAAATCCAGCTATCGCCGGCTACGAATCCGGCAGTTACTCCGGCCAATGGCGCGATCCATTTAAGGTCTTTCGCGCGAAAATGCGCCGGGGAACTCCAGAACCCCCACTGGTCATTGGCGACGTGTTTCATCAAAGGCAGTCCCAGGTGATTGTCGGGATCAACGCCTGGCAGCAATTCGTATTTGGGGTCGTCGCCAGCTGAATCAGCAGCGCTCGCAGCGGTTTGCTCTTTCGCATCAGGGCTAGCAATCTCATCGTTGTCTTTCTGACTATGGCTTTGCGCAATCATCAAATGAGCCAATCCAAGAAACACCAGCCCTAAAAATAAGTTACGAGAAGAAGGCATCGCGGCCAAACTCTCAAAAAGTGCGCGCGACTTGAATCGCGATGCCGACCGCATACGCGAGCTGCGCGGATTCCAGCGTCTGCTTCCATTTGGTTGTTCCGCTGAAGGCTTTCTCGGGAACCATGACCAGATCTCCGGGATGCAGCGCCGCCCGGTCCACTCCACCGCTGAACAAGCCGCCCTTGCCGCCGGCGACGGATCCGTCAGCGCGAATTACGAACACAGCTTTCTTATTTGCACTGTTAGTTGGACCACCCGCCTGCTGCAAGTACCATCCTGCGTCTTTGCCAGGTTTGTAAGTAACTGCCGTCGGGTTATAGACCGATCCCTCAACCATCACGAAGTTGGAGCGCTTGGGAATATAGATCATGTCTCCGGCGCGCACCTGCAGATCAGTAGGTGAGTTGGCCCAGTGCTTGAAGTCTTTGCTGATGTGAACCACCAGACGCCCGGACGGTGGAGAATCCTGCAGTTTCTGTAAAGCAGTTTGCCACTGATTCACCGCCGCTTCTTTCGCCATCTTCTGATCAGTGTCTTGGTCCGGGATCAGCGTCAGGTTTGCACCGTCAGTGCGTACCTGCCGAATAAGCTGTTCCCGGTTTTCTTCTTCCAGTTGGCGCACCTGCTTACGCTCAAAGATGACTCCATAGGGATAAGCGTCGCCTCGGAACCCACCGGCGCGCTGCAGAATCGAGCTCAAGCGCTCGCCTTCCTGAATGCCATAAGTTCCGGGATGAATGACTTCGCCCTTTACGGTGATGCTTGCCCCTACGTCATTCCATCCCGCGACTTGCTTGATGGTCAGAACATCGCCATCATGGAGGCGCGCGTCAGTATCGGGTTCGCCGGCAATCGCTTTCGCGATCTGGACGGTTGTGGTTTCGCCCGCAACGCTCGTGCCCTGCAACAGTTCATAGTGGGTCAGGTCGGCGGTTTCGGTGTAGGCGCCGCGCTTGAATCCGCCGGCCACGCGCACCAGATCAGCGGCGGTCATGTCTTCGCCCAAAGGATACTTGCCGGGCCGCGCGACTTCTCCGGCTATGACCACGGTCGGCGGGTCAACCTTATTCATGTTCCGGTGAATGAAGATGCGGTCTTTGGGCGCGAGCAGAATGTTTTCCTTAGGATCATTTGCCAGCGCCTTACTGAGGTCAACGCTGATCACTTTCAGCTTCCCGTCTTCGGTATGGCGAAAAACCTGGGCAGCACTCAATTCGGCATCAGGAGTAGTCCCGTTCGCCAGATAGATTGCGTCTCGCAAGCGCGTGCTTCCGTTCGTCACATGGTCACCTGGATCGCGAACTTCTCCGCTCACCGTGACCACGGGCGCGTCCTCGAAGTCATAGCGTCCGAAAATGCGGACGGTGTCGAACGGCTTCAGCGCTAAGTCCTGCTCTTTGCCCGCTAGCGCGTCGCCCAGATCGAACGCCAAAACTTGAGGTGTGTAGTCAGGCGCTTCGAGCCGAATAATTTCGGCATGGCGGCGGTAAGGTTCGGGCAGCAGATCCCCGGAGTGGATCAGGTCTGTCAGTTTCATCCCATCGTGATAAGCGTATTTTCCGGGATGGAAAACGTGCCCATCCAGATAAACCGTTTTGTCGGAATAGGGAACTATCGGAGCGATCCTCACCTTATCGCCATCCTGAACCTTGAAATCTGCCAGCGCTGAATTCACCGCCTGCTCGTCGTTGGATTCGGGCATGTCGAGTTGCAACATGGTGTGGCTCTGGTGCGCGATCACGCGTTCAACTTCAATGTGCCGGTACGTTCCTGACGGAAGCACTCCGCCCGCAAGTTCGAGCGTCTGCGCCAGAGTTGTTTCACTGCCTAATTCATAAATGGCGGGATGCATGACCATCCCCTGGACCGTCACCTCTGCGCCCATCGGAGGCACCTGAATGGTGTCGCCAGATTGGATTCGCGCCAGATCGCCATGTACGCCATGCAGCAGGAGATCGTAGGCGTCCACTTCCTGCATTAATTGTTTTCCGCGATAGAGGCGCAAGTGACGCAATGACCCACGGCTGGTTGGACCTCCTGCCGCATAGAGCGCGTTCAAGGGAGTGGACAACGAACTGATGTCGTAGGGACCGGGGCTCTCAACTTCACCGACGACGTAAACGCGTACGCTGCGAATTCGCGAAAGAGATACATCAGCCTCGACCTGGTGAAACTGCGTTCGCAATGCGGCTTGTACAATTCGTTGTACGTCACCCAACGTGCGCCCTGAAACGTCAACAGTTCCAACTTCGGGCAATGCCAGGCGCCCCGAGGGATCCACCACTCGTTGCAGGCGCTGCGCCACGCCGCCCCAGATATCGATGCTCACTCCGTCGCCAGGCCCGAGAACGTAGTCCGGACCTGCCGGCAAATCCATCGGCAGCTTGTCGAGATTTCCGGTGCCGTTGCGAAAAATGCTGGCTCCGAAACGCTCCAACAGAGCGGGACGCTGCGACACCTGCGAGTAGAGATCATATAAAGAAGGAACATTTGCATACGGATTGGCGCGACGCCGAATCTGTGGCCGGTCAAGATTCAGATCCTCGGTTGAAGGTCTCTGCCGCCGGGGCGTGCCGAGGCTTGCTTGCATATCCTGGCTGCCGTCGCGTGATCGCAAGTCGGCGGCCGTGTTCTGCGCTGGAATCGAGAAGCTGCCACTTGGAATCGCACTGCGCGCGGCATTGCCGTAACCAGGAATCCGCGAAATCCCTAAATGCCCCTGCGCCGTCGCACTGCCGTCAAGCGTCGTCAAGCTGGCCGGGGATGACGAACTGGCATTCAGAAGACCGGGTAACTGGTCGGGGGAAATGCGGCTCATCAGCGCCGAGTCCGCCATGCCGCCCGATTCAATTCCCATCCCATCGTAGAGCTCCGGATTCGACTGCAGCTCTGTCATTTCCAGCTGACGTTGCGGATTCTCCGGTTGCGGAACCGTGCGCGGCGTCGGCGCCTCTGGCAACGACTGACTGGGCTGCGACCTATCCGGCGCGATCGGATAAACCTGGTCGTCATCGTGTTTCTGCCAATAAGTGTCTTCCTGACTGGCCGATTTCGGAATGTTTGTATCACCAGGACGTTGCGCCGGATTCGCAACGACACGCGAACCTCCCAACTGCGCGTCCAGCTGCCGTTGGCGGTCGATTTCCTCTCGACTGGGTTTAGCTTTCACATAGTCGCGATCTTCAATTTCACGAGTGGCCAAAACACAGATGGCATGATCTTCTCGCAGCAATTGAAATAAAGCTTCATCCGTCAGATCTTCAGGATCAAGAATGCGGCCCTGTTCGTAGGCTTTGCGAACTAGCATCTTCTTGACTTGTAGAAGCAAACCCGGTTCCTGGCGCAGCAGGTCAATAATCTTGTCCGGAGAAAGTGCGACTTTCTGCTCGGCTTCCTGTTCCGCCCGAGACCTGATGGCGGTTCCGCTGACAGAGTACTGAGCATTCTGCGCTGTGGCGGAATTCGAACCCAACCCAATCAAGGCTACGCACAACGCCGACAGCCACGAAAATCCACCAATTCTTCGAATTAAATTGGTTCCGACCATGAAATGCCTCCCGCACCGTCCTTGCAATACCGGCATGTTGCTCTTTCTCGCAGAACTTCAGTTTGCCGGGCGATCGTTGACAACTACTCGACTTGAACCGATTGCTTCCAGGTCTGCGCCATCTATCTCAACCGCGACCGAACGCATCAGCACGTCAATTGAGATCACGACGCGGTACTTGTCCTTTTTACGGGTCAGAATGCCCTCGGCACCCGCCATCGGTCCACGCACCACGCGCACTCGCCTGCCAATCCGCAAGTAGGGATGCGGCTCTGCATATAAATTGTTTCGTAGCCCGCTACGTAGGGCCGTTATCTCTGGCTCGGGCAAAGCTGGAAATTTGCCATTGAAACCTACAAGGTTGACGACTCCGGGAACTTGCAGCACACGAATTCGCTCTTGGATCGCGATCTTCACAAAGACGTACCCAGGAAACAACGCCAGCTCCACCAGCTTGCGGCGGTCTTTCCAGCGGTGCAGGCTTCGGTAAAGCGGTAGAAAAGCTTCAACTGAGCGTTGTTCCAACTGCTGCGCAACCATTTTCTCGTGACGCACGGTAGTGTAAACGGCGTACCACAACGCCCTGCCCTCAATGCCATCAGCCGCCGAAACTGTCATTGCCGTCGCCATCACTCAGCCCGCCTGCCTCCGCCTACAGCTTCGCCACCTCACTTACATCTGGCGTTTGTGAGATAGCCACGTTAAATATTGTTTTTACAGCTACTTACAAAGGCACTTGAACAATCCGCTACATCACTCTGTGCAGGGCCGGATCATTCCTGCCCCGAATTACATTCAGAATTCCTTCTTCTGAACTTTCAACCGGAGCTGACCGAATATCCGACCAGAAGAAGACGCTGCTGTCCTGTTCGGGTGCTACCGCAAGAACCTTCACCCGAGGGTAGTGGACCAATAGGTAATCGCAGATCGCTGGACGCTCATCCGCTCGGTCCAGCGCGATGATTACGAAGTCGGGGTTCAGTTCTGCGACCGCCGACGCAAGCTGGGAATCGTCTTCGAGTTCGCCCAACACCTCTATATCGGGCTGTTCGGAAATGGTGGCAAGAACCAGATCTCGCATAAGCCGCGGCCGATTGGCCACCAGCACTCGAATCTTCCTCATGGCATGCTCCACACGCGGGCAGGGATTGCAAATTATCGCCAGAACAGCCAGAAAACATAAGGGACAAAAGTGTCCCGGTATTGTCAGACTTGAATGGGACAAGGCGTGGTACTGATTCGAGCGACGATACCTATCGAACAGGAAGGTTGTACCAATTCCGTACTATGCAATTATTGCTTCGCACCATTGCCGGTGCAGATGGAGTTCACGATTGGTACGAATTTGGTTTCACTGGAACGATGAGAGGAAATAGAACTAAGAATTGAGCATCAGACATGGCCAAAAATAATGGCTGTCACCGCGACAACGTCCGAATACATTTGCGCCGTCCTGGGATTACACGGAAACCCCTTCCATTCGACAGATATCAACTGCCGCCAAACGATGGGTAGCGCCTAACTTTCGCAGCATGCGATGCACGTGATTACGGACCGTCTGCTCGGCCAGTCCCAACTCGGCCGCGATGTCTTTATTGGTGAGCCCGCGAGAAATCAGGCCCACCAACTGCTGCTCCCGGTTTGTCAATCCGAGTTTGCTCTTAACATGGAAATTGGGCATTTGGTTTTGCCGCGCCGCGTAGCGGAACAGAAAGGCACACAGTTCCGGTGAGCAAACTGCGCCACCATTAGCCACCGTGCGTACCGCAGCGACCACCTCCAGCGCGGAAGCGTCTTTCACCAGATACCCCATCGCTCCTTCGCGAATGCCGTGAAGAAAGTGCTGGCCCTCGCTTTCCATTCCGATTAGCACAAGTTTGACGCCGGGAAGGCCTTTCCGTACGCCGCGGACAAGCTCGGCCAGATCCGCATTTGTGGTCAGGGAATCAACGATCAAAACGTCTGGAGCAGCCGCCAGAATCTCCCCTAGCGAACCAGGTGATACAGGACAGGAGCCCACGACCTGAAGGTCGTTCTTCTTGAAAAGAATCTTTGACAGGACTTCGCGAAGCAGGCGATTCTGAGCCAACAAAAAGACCTTGGCTCGCAACTCTGCGGACATACGGCGCTCCGAACACCCAGCGATTCACGGGAACTGCACTCCCGCTAATGACACTGCCTCGCCCCCCAGCTGCAGCGTTCGCCTTGACGCCCGGTTTCTATGCCGGACTACAGGATATTCCTTAGAGTAAAGCTGAGGTCTTAACGGTATATGACTCAAACGCCGAAGTCCAGAGCTGAATGTTTTTCGGAGATGACCAGTTAATAAAACGGCGAATTTCTCCGGCAGCCACATTATATTATTACGCCGCTGACGAAAGTATCAACCCGGACAATTACCCCGTAATTGGCGCATCATCCCAAAGCCCTGCCCAAATCGTGTTCTTGGAGTTCGGATCAAAGGGCCGCTCACGCGACATTGTCATCTGGTACATAAATCAAAAGATGTTCCTCCCGTTTTTTGTAAAGATTTGTAACCGATTCTACGTGTATTCATATATCGCCTCGGGTAAAGATGTGCGATTCGGGCCTAAGTTGTTGAATATGCGTTTCTGTCACTCTGGCATGCAGCATGCACAATAACCATATCTTGTTGCGACTGCAGTTTCCCACGGTGCAACGATGGGATTGCAAACATTAACACCCCGAGTAGTCACCGTTCTAAACCCCGCGACATCACGCTCCTCGGGTCCGCAACCAAAATTCAAACTGACGCTCGTCCCCAACTCTCACCCAACGGAAAGGAAACCGAACATGCGCAGTCTAAGAAATCCATTTAGGACGTCACGACTATTCCTGCTGTTTTCGGCCTTGTTCCTAATCGCTTTGTTTGCGACCGCACAAACCACTCTCAGCACGGGCAGCATCGTTGGCAATGTCACCGACCCGCAAGGGGCAGTGGTGGGCGGGGCGAGAGTCACAATCACCAATGCCGGTACCGGTCAGACAATCATCCTTACAACCAATTCCGCTGGCGCTTACAACTCCGGCCCGTTACAGCCCGGCGGCTATAGTGTTCAGATTTCCGGTTCGGGCTTCCGAACCACGACCACTACCGTCCAGGTTCAGGTTGGGAACACGGCAACGGCAAATGCCCGGCTTCAAGTCGGACGTCAAGACCAGGTTATAGAAGTCACCGGTAGCGCTGTCGAGGTAAACACCGAACAACCCACAGTGCAAGGCGTCTTGACGAGCCGGGACATTGAAAATCTCCCTACTGGAAGCCGCAATTTCCTCGATCTTGCCCAGTTGGAACCCGGAGTTCAAATTCAGGACGGCGGGAATTTCGATCCAACCAAGAACGGTTTCTCGTCCGTATCCTTCGGAGGCCGCTTTGGCCGGACAGCGCGAATTGAAGTCGATGGCATCGACATAAGTGACGAGACCGTTGGCACGACTTCGCAGAACATTTCTGCAGGCTCGATCAGTGAATTTCAGGTCAGCCAATCCACCCTCGACCTATCCACAGAGTTGACTTCTTCAGGGGCAGTGAACGTTGTTTCGAAATCCGGCACCAACAACTATCATGGCGATGCTTTTTACCTGTTCCGTGACAAGTCACTGATGGCGAACTTTCCCGGCGATCAGGACACCTACTACCAACGGAATCACTTTGGTGGAAGTTTCGGCGGCCCTATTATTAAAGACAAGCTGTTCTTCTTCATGAACGGCGAACGCATCAAGCAGGGTCAGCAAGTTTCGCTCGCGCCGCCAGCTCCATTTACCACTCTTCCCACCGTCTATCCGGGTGGATTCAAGGACACCATGCTGTTGGGCAAGCTGGATTGGACCGTCAGCTCGAAGATGAAAATGTTCTACAAGTTCAACTATGAATGGAATGGTGATTCACGAGCCTTTGGGTCCACCTATCAGCCTTTCGTTAACCGCGACCAAACGCCGTCCCATGGTGTGGGTTGGGACTTCGTCAGTGGCAGTTTCACTCACAGTGTCCGGTTCGGATATATGAAATTCCAGAATCATATCGCTGACGACGTACTGGGAAATCCTGGCGTTTACAATCCGGCGGGCAACATTCCAGTCGACATTCGCATTGGTCCGGCCGGCGTGGTTACCCGTTTCGGTCCGTCACGTCTGGCACCACAAGCCACATTCCAGGGCAGCTATCAGATCAAGTATGACGGCAGCAAGCTCAGCGGCTCACACATGTTCCGCTATGGAGTGGCCTTCAACCGTATTCGCGGCGGCGGCTTTGCATCGTTCTATGGACTGGCGCCGGAAATCCGTACAAACAACGACGGTGCCGCTCAGAGCGCCGCGGCCTCAGGACCATTTCCTGGAGGCGCCAGCAACCCGTTGAATTATCCGGTCACGTCCATGCTCCTTGGGAATGGACAGGGATTCTTCACCGAGCAACCGGCATTTGGGTATCCCGCGGGCGGACAGTCTGACAATCGTTTGGGCCTCTATGCCGGCGACAGCTGGAAAGTGAAACCGAATTTCACCTTGACTTATGGGGTTCGCTGGTCACACGACACAGGGCGCTCAGACTCCGACCTCGCACCGCTCACTTGCGACCAAATTGACGCGGCCGTGTTTGCTCCTTATGTGCCGTGCACAGGCAGTGAGCCGATCCTCAATCAGTTCGGTGGAAAGTATGGTGCGCGGGTGAACCAGCCGAATAGCAACTTCGGCCCACAGGTTGGATTTGCCTGGAACCTTGGCGGCAATGGCAAAACGGTGATCCGCGCGGGTACCGGCATTTACTACGAAAACGCGGTATTCAACAACATCCTGTTCGACCGGCCGGGCCGTCTGCCGGTAGGCCTCTTCTGGGGGACGGCATCTCCTTGCCCCAGCGGAGTATTAAACCTTCCCAGCGGGCCAGTTACAACAGTTGACGGCACGCCTGGCGGCACGCCTATAAGCTCGGTTTGCAATAACGTCGTGGGTAACGTGCTGCAGGACTCTGCCACCATGCAGGCGCTCTTTCAGCAAGCAACAGCAGCTGCGGGCGCAACCGCCAACCCCAACTTTATCGGAGAGAATCTGGCAAATGGCCCTAACTCCACAGGCAATAACTTCATCTCTCCAAACTACAAAACACCGTATTCCATCCAGATGAATATCGGCATCCAGCACGAGATTCGTCCAGGAATGGTGTTCACTGCCGACTTCCTTCGCAATGTCGGCTTGCACTACCTCTTGGCCTACGATACCAACCATGTGGGTGATGCCCGCTACCTGAACACAAACTCCGCCCTTAGCGCCATTTCTCTCACCAACTCGGGATTCGGTTGTGGTAGCGGTACCGCGTCGGCTGATATCCAGTGCGCCATCTCGGCAGGCGCGACAATCGGCGACTATGCAGGCAACGGTTTGGATTCCGGAAAGAACTACCTTTCTGGCTACCCAGCTTCTGCATTCGGACTGACCCCGGACACAGGCGCAGCTTTCGCTGGAATCAATCCTCTGGTTGGTGAAAACGAAATGCTGTTCCCCGTGGGCCGATCGGTTTACACCGGCCTGCAAATGAAGCTTGTCCAGCGAGTCAATAATCTGTTCGCGGGAGTGAAGCAGGCTAACTTTCAGGTTTCGTACGCGTTGTCCCGATTCAACAGCATGACGCAGGACCAGGACTTCGTTAACTCCGCCTTCGATTTCCGGGATCCGGGTCATTATTTTGGGCCCAGCTCTCTGGATCGCACGCACCAGCTCTCGTTTGGCGGTAGTTTCGAACTGCCACACGGGCCGCGTCTGAGTTTTGTGTCCCACTTCTTCTCGCCATTGGCAAATAACCTGGCGGCTAGTTATCAGTTCCGTTCGGGTGAGAACTACTTTACAGATTACCTGGGTGATGGCGCTGCGGCAGCCCACATTTTACCGGGGCAGCAACTTGGGTCGTGGGGACGAGATGTCGAGGCGAACAACATCAACTCACTGATTAATAGCTACAACAGCAACGTGGCTGGTACGATTCTGCCGATGGGGCAGGCGCTGATCAACGCAGGCCTATTCACGCAGGCTCAGTTGCAAAGTCTGGGTGCCGTGGCTGATTCGATCGATGCTGCACCCTCCGACGAAATGAATATGACCTGGCTGAAAGCCTTCGATTTCAGGGCAAGCTGGCCAATTCATCTTCGCGAATCCGTCACCCTCGAGCCGTCAATCGGTTTCTATAATCTCTTCAATTTCGCTAACTTCAATGCTCCGGGGCATGTCATCGGAGGTGACGTCGGAGAACTCGCTACCTGCCAGTTCGGAACCGTGGGCGGGTGTGGTGGAACACCCGGAGGCGCAAATGGAACCGCCCTTTCAGACCGCGCGACCACCAACTCATTGCGTACCGGCACCGGAACCGGCGCGAGCACCACCGGGGCACCGCGGCAGATCGACTTCGGACTGAAGTTGACCTTCTAGACGAACCAGTTCATTTCAGGGGCGAGGGAATCTCGCCCCTTGTTTTTTTGGTTAGCTCCTATCGCTGCGGCATTGGTATATGAAAACGTCGGGGGGCAGGCCTTCGGGCGTATGGCGTCCGTTCGCTTACTACGAAGGTGTTCTTAGCGATCTCTTCGTAATTTGTGTTAAGAAGCGGTGCTCCAGCCTTTGATTTCCCGTACACCACTAGGAATGAAGGTGCCCCATCCTTGCGTCCTTTGCAAGGGTGGGAACCTCGAACTTATCAGTTCTCCGCTCTTTGTTTCCGAGTAGCCTGATGACCTGCTCCCCTCTTTCGGAACAAAGCTGAGTATGATTTTCAGCGAAAGGAAGGGGAACGGGCATGTCAAGGAGCAATCACACCGAGGCGCAGATGATTGGGGCGCTGAAACAGCTGGAAGCGGGACGCAAGGCGGAAGACGTGGCGCGGGAAGTGGGCGTGTCGAAGCACACGATCTACGCCTGGAAGGCGAAGTACGGCGGGATGGACGTGAGCCAGGCGCAAGAGGCGAAGCAGTTGCGGGATGAAAACACGAAACTGCGGAAGCTGGTGGCGGACCTGAGCCTGGACAAAGAAGCACTGCAGTCGGTGATCCGAAAAAACGGCTGGAGCTCGTAGCGCTGAAGGCGGCTATCGGGCAGATGCGAGGAGACTACGCCTTCAGCGAGCGGCGGGCCTGCGGTTTGGTGATGGTGGCGGCGACGACGTACCGCTATCGTACGCGGCGTTCGGATGAGCCGTTGCGGACGCGGCTGGTGGAGCTGGCGCGAGAGAAGCCGCGCTTCGGGTATCGGCGATTGCAGGTGCTGCTCGGGCGAACCGGAGAACGGGTGAACCACAAGCGGCTGCATCGGATTTATCGCGAGGCGGGACTGATGATCCGGCGGAAGAAGCGTAAGCATTGCGTGCGCGAGGGAACGCCGCTGCTGGCGCGGACGGCGGCGAACCAGGAGTGGGCTTTGGATTTTGTGCATGACGCAGTCGAGTGCGGGCGGGCCATCCGAGTGTTGAGCGTGGTGGATGCGTATACGCGGGAGTGTTTGGCATTGGAAGTGGATACCAGTTTTGCCAGCCGGAGAGTAACGCGGGTGCTAGAGGCGATCGTAACCGAGCGCGGGCAGCCGCTCACGATCCGTTGCGACAACGGGCCGGAGCTGACCAGTCGGCATTTTCTGGCGTGGTGTGTGGAACGAAAGATCGAGTTGCTGCACATTCAGCCGGGCAAGCCGACGCAGAATGCGCGGGTCGAAAGTTTCCACGGACGATTGCGGGATGAGTGTCTGAACGTGAGCTGGTTTCAAAACCTGTTCGATGCGAAGAGAAAGATCGCGGGGTGGAAGATCGAGTACAACGAGGAGCGTCCGCATAGCAGCCTGGGATACCAAACTCCGAAAGAGTTTGCCGCTGCCCAGGTCGCGGGCCTCTACAGCGCTGGGCGAGGGGCAAGGGACTCAAACGCCGTCCCTTGCCCCTCGCGCTCCCCCATCCCGGCTCAAACCGGAAAGGAAGTTGAACCAAGTTGTCGTATTCTTACGTGAACGAAAGCAGGGGGCAGGTCAACCCAGCAAGTTCAGCATACGTTTGAAGTTGTAAGCCATCGTTGCCAAGCTCATCTCGGTTCGAGTCCCTTCCAATCCCCGCACCTCGAACTTATGAGTCGGGCGGGCCGCATTGCTGATGGCAGAAATTAGAATCGCGCTGGGCCAATCGCCGGCAGGGTGTTTTTGTCGAACAAATCTGGCGGAGAGAGAGGGATTCGAACCCTCGATACAGGTGTTAGCCCGTATAACGGTTTAGCAAACCGCCGCCTTCAGCCTCTCGGCCATCTCTCCGTTGGGACATCACTTTGCTGAGGTCCTTCGCTATTCGCTCAGGATTTCGGCTCGCGGCTCAAACGCCGCGAAACGCCTCAATTTAGCAAACCGCCGCCTTCAGCCTCTCGGCCATCTCTCCGTTGGGACATCACTTTGCTGAGGTCCTTCGCTATTCGCTCAGGATTTCGGCTCGCGGCTCAAACGCCGCGAAACGCCTCAATTTAGCAAACCCCCGCCTTCAGCCTCTCGGCCATCTCTCCGTATCTTCAAACCTTTTCACCCGCCGCGTGCAGGGACACGCTACAGATGAATCCAGGGCCGTAACTATTCCGAGCAGGCGGCAAACGTCATGCCTGTCGTTATTACACATCGGTTACAGCGAATGGTCAACCGGAGAAGCCCCTCAACCGCAGTTCTTCCTGCATCCCGGATTTCCCGAGCAACTCAGCATCCCAGCGTTGCTCACTGCCCTGAGGCAAAGGTCACGTTCACTTCGCCCTGCCGATAGCCGCTTCTGCTTCGATCGTCAGCTGCAGCGGCGATCTCAAACCTGTAACGGTTTGGCCCAGTTCGCGCGAAACGCGCGCCTTGAACACTCTTGATGATCCATGGAGTGCGCAGTTCGAAGCCGGTTGCTGCTGAAGGCACATAGTCGAAATCGACTGTGTACACCTGTTCTTGAAGTTTCACTCTGGTGATCTTAATTCCGCGGCTCGCCTCTCCGATTTTAAGCTGCTGAACGTCAGGCGCGATTTCGATGCCTCCGCTGTAACTGAACGTAAGGAGCACATCACCATGCGGCAGCTCGAATTCCATTCTCGTGTGGGCGTCTTGCGGGTGCGGCTCGAGCACCGTGGCAACAGGCCGGCCTTGCAAACGGGCCTTTCCCAACTTTGCTCCGAACGGGATCTCGGGATCAAACGTCATCCTGAGCGGAGCGCCCTCATTGTGAATCTGCAGGCGCATTTCTGTAACAGAGGTCGTCATTGTGAAATTGATTTCGGAGGAACCAACGCGCAGGTTCCGTAACGTGAGGGCATCCCACCCGGGGGGCAGGTGTGGAGCAAAGGTCAGGTGGTTCGCAACGCCATCCACCTGAAGTCCGAGCAATCCGTTGGCGGCTGCCGCGAAGAACGTAGCCGACGACCAGGTCTGCTCCGGCACAGATTCGATTTCTTCGTGGTAATAATCTCCTGCAAGGGTTTCGTGCATGTGGCCGAGAGAATCCAGGGAACTCCAGGGCACGAGCGCGCTCCAGATAGGAAATGCTGTTGCCGGCCGGTGCGCGGACCAGAATGCGTCTGCTACCGACGCGGTGCTCACGGCCCAGACACTCCCGTTCGCGTATGAATTCGGATCGTACGTGCTCGAACTGATGGCCCGGCCTCGCGTGCCCCAATCCGTTTCGAAATCAGAAGACGCGAGTTGTTGAAGGATGGAATTGCGCTGCGCGTCGGAAAATAATCTTTCCGTAAGAATGTTGACCGGCCCGATTTGCCTGTCGATCAAGGGCGCTTCCGATCGCGTGTAGCCGGTGATCCAAAAATTCTGATGTTCGTCCCAGTACTTTTTCCTGATGAGTTGTGCACTATGCTGGCTCGCCGCTGCGGCTTCGGTCGCGGCCGCAGTATGACCCGTCGCTGAGGCCATTTCGCTATAGGCTCGTGACGCCGTCGCCCAATTCGCAGAAAGTGCCAGTTCCTCGCGGAGCGCTTCTTGCTCCCGGCTGCCTTCTTTGCCGGCCGGAATGTAAGGCAATCCTTCCTGCGGATCAATTAACGAGCGACAATATTCATACGCCGACTGAATCGCAGGCCAATGTGACTTTATGAAATCCAGATCGCCAGTCGTCGACAAATATCTGCCGACGGAATTCAGGAAGTCGAATGTCAGCTCGACGTGAACGAACTTGTAAGGATATTGGTTCCAGTCGATCCAGCCGGCACTCTGCGAAAGCTCGTGCCAGATCATCCCGGTTTTCTGGTCCTGATACTTGAGAATGAACTCGAGTTCTTCGCGGGCCCGGGAATACTCTCCTGCCGCCAGCAGCGCGGGAATATCAACCATGCCGTCTCCCGCGAAAAACCAGTCATACTGCGGCCGCCGTGCCTTGCGCGAAGGCCCGTAACCCGCAACCAGTCCGCACCCGAGGTGGGGATTGCAAACCCACGCCTGATCAAGCGCGATTTCAGACCATGCTAACGCACGGTTCACGGTTTCATCCGGTGTTTCAATCTGAAGAACACTCGCCAGCAACTGCGAGTAGTGATCCGCTGCAAGCTTTTCCAGCTCTTGCTCCTGCTGGAGAATCCTGGTCGCGATTGAGGTTGCGCTCCGCTCCGGGCCACCAGTGATAATCACCCTTGCGGAAGCGTGATCGCCGCCAGCGCGAATGGTAAATGCCAGACCGGGTTCACGGCCTAACTGGCGATTCTCATTCGGCGTTTCGTCGTGGGCCACAATCTCGGGCGAACCGATGCTGCCGCTGTAACGGTGGGTCGGCTCGGAAAGCAAGTATGCTGAGGTTGATGAGTCCCACACTGTTTCCTGGCCGCCGATTCCTCCCGGCCACATCAAGTCCAACACCGGAATAAAGCGCACGATAATATCAAGCGGCCGCGCACTCGCGACATCGTAGCGAATGATCGCGCCCGACTCATCCAGCGGAACGAAAATTCGTTCATGAACAATGAAGTCGGAGCCGGCATATATTCGCGTCACAGACATGGGTCTGTACTCGATGCGCCGCAACACCGCTTGGCCGCTAATTTCACTGGTTGCGCCCGGTCGCCGAAAGTTCACCTTATAGCCGCTCAGAATCTGAAAGGGATAGGCCCATACTTCCAGGCCATCTTCCGAATAGCCGAAAATTGCGGCGCGACGTCCGTGAACGGAGATGAATCGCGCCGGCCCGCTGGAATCAGTGCTCCAGGTTAATTTACGCAGATTTGCATCTGGATTGGTTTGACCGGAGACGGTAGATTGAGCAAACGCTAAAGAAGCGAAGAGCAGCCAAGCCCTGGCGCATAGAATTCGCCGATCTTTGCTGAGTTGCGACATTTGTCGAGCGTCGCCTAGGTTACGTTCATGTAGGTTGAATATTGCTGATCGTTAATTGCAACGTAGGGCAGTAGTTTTAGTGGATTGCGCGAGTCGCCGGCTTGCCAGGTCTGATCGCCGTTTTGCTTCGCCGCCATCAACTCGGCGCGCGTGAACGACGGGATAGAGTTATTCTCCCGGATCGCAAATAGAACCAGTGGACCGCACAGCAGTGCAACCGTATCCGTATGCCTTTGGTCGATTGGTTCTAATTGCATCTTGCGCGGAAGGGCGAGATCAATGCGGTCCCCGCTGCGCCATAGGCGCCAAACATCCGCGAAAGATCCCGTACGGGGAGCGACCGCCCATGGTTTTCCGTTGACCTCGATCCGGGCACCTTCCGCCCACTCCGGAATCCGAAAATTCAGCGCGAATTCTTTTGCCGCGGAAGTTACCAACTCAAAATGAATTGCATCGCCGAATGGATAATCTGCCGCCTGCCTCAGCGCAATCACCGCACCGTCATGCACCCAGCGCACGCTCGATGGGATATAGAGGTTTACATAGATGCCGCGTGCATCGTGAAAGTAAGTATTGATCCGGTAGTCGGCGGCAACCTGTGGCAGTGTGCCCGAACAGCAGGGAAAACGATGGTTCGAGTAAACCTTCTTGCCGGCGAAATTGTAATCCGCGTAGTAGAACGCGCGGCCGTCGGAGTGCATGGGCTTTGCGCCCAGCACGGTGTTGTACATTACGCGCTCCATGCTGTCGCCGTATCGTGAGTCGCCGGTCACGCGCAGCAGATAACGCGTGATTTTGAAATGCGCATACGATCCGCACGGCGTCTCGAAGCTGTTGTGCGTCTTGGTCAGGCTTTGGTAAACGTCGTCGCTTCCGGGGGCGCGCAACATCTCGTCCGGACCCCAACCGCCGGTGGCAAAGCTCTGCGCCGCGAGCATCTCGAATGCATTCTTCGCTGCCCGCAAGTGCTTGTCGCTTCCAACGGTGAAATAAGCCTGCATCGCGGAACTCAGCGAGTTGACATAGCTATACGCATGTTTTCCGGCGAGAACATTTTCTCCGCGCGAGAGCGGGTCAAACCAGGTGGAATCGTCGAGATATTGAACCGCCAGTTCACGATATTGATCTCCTGCTCCGCGCTGGTAAGCAAGAAAAAGATTTTCGGGATTTGTGTAGGACTCATCCCAGCGGTACGACTGATCTTTGCCCGGCCGCCACTCGAGTTCGCGGTCGATTGCTTTTCCCGGCAAGTGGGGAAGGGCCGCCTTCGTCGTGCGTTCCAGAATCGCGAACGCCTCGGGATCCCGGACATATTGATGTGAATCAATCAGCCCAAGCAATAGCTTGTCGTAACAATAAGCAGGGAAGCGGTTCTTGTCGTAGAAGTCTTCAGAAATGGTCTTCGCATAGAGTTGGTTCAGCCGCAGCACTTTCTCGCGGGTATCCTTCGAGCCGGTGATGGCATAGTAGCGTGCCAACGCAGATATCCATTGGCCGAAAGTTGCGCCAGGGGCGAAGCCGGCGTCATCTTTATGCCAGTCGTAATTCGGGTCATAGTTATACCAGCCACCCAGATCTGCGCCCGGCGCAGGTTGTCCGGCCATTTGCCTGAAGGGTTTGAGCAGACTGTCCTCGCTCATGTTCATCAGGACTTCGTGAGTTTCACGCAGTTGCGCGTCATGCAACCCGCTGGTGATGGTCACGTCAGCGTAGCCGAATTCCATTAAGGCGCTCGCCGCAACCGGCTTTTCGCCGGCGGCATTTACGAGCAAGACTCTTCGACTGGCAACCGCGCCGGCTGCGGCTGCAGATAATTTTGCAAACTCACGGCGAGAAATCATGTGAATCCTGCGCTTCGATTCAACAACTCTTACCTCATGGATGCCGAAATCCGGCAGATTGTTTTATGGCCTTGTCGGATTGTGCCCTCGGCCTTCCGTCAAAGTAATAAAGCGGTCGGCTTGTCCGCCCGGAAATATCTCACTGTTGCCGTTTGGCCAGCGAATTTCGATGCGGATTACCTCCGCGCTGCTTCCAAGTCCGAAATGCAGGCGCATATCATTATTAGAGATGTAGCTGGAGCCGCTGCGCACCTCCTCAACATATTTGTGATCGCCGACAACCACGGTAACCTTGGCGCCGATGCCGTCTCGGTTGGACTTCGTTCCTCGCGTGATCACACCCAGCCAATGATTTGAATTACGCGCCTGGTTGACCAATAGCATCGGCTGTCCGCCCATGTTGTTGACCACTGCGGAAACACGCCCGTCATTCCAAAAGTCCGCAATCGCCAGTCCTCGGCTGGACTGCGGTTCGGTACAGCCGGGCCCGGACTGGTCACTGATGTCTTTGAACTTCCCATCTCCCGAATTCCAGTACAGGAGGCGGGGCTCGCGATAAGACGAGCCCAAGTGCGCCGTATCGACTTCCGGATAAACGTGCCCGTTAACCGACAGAATATCCAGTCGGCCATCATTGTCCACATCCAGAAACATCGTTCCCCATCCCAGGAATTTAGTATTCAGGCGCAACCCCGCTTCCGAGATCGTCGAAGAAAACGTTCCGTCTCGGTTGTTGCGATAAAGAGAAGACGTATCGTCAGAAAAATTCGTCTTGAAGATATCGGGACGTCCATCATTGTTATAGTCGCCGACCGTCGAACCCATACCCGCCTGCTCGCGGCCATCTTCGTCAAATGCGACTCCAACTTCGGCGGCAACGTCAGTGAAAGTTCCATTCTTCAGGTTGTGATACAGAATGCTCGGCGTACTGTCGCATGCAACGTAAATGTCCGGCCAGCCGTCGTCATCGTAATCGAGTGTAGAAACGCTCAGGCAGTAGTGCCCGTATGTTTTTTCGATTCCACTCGGCTTGCTCACGTTCTCAAATTTTCCGCCGCCAAGGTTGTGATAAAGAATGTTAGGTGTCGACGGCAGTCCCCGTGGCCCGCACATCACCGGCGTTCCCTTCCACACGCACATCATCCCGTCGCCTGGCTTTGGCGACGTCTTGATATCAAACGAGACGTAGTTGGATACCATCAGATCGAGCTTCCCATCGCGGTCGTAATCGACGAATGCGCAGCCCGAGCCCCAAGCCTTTCCGTCTCCGGCAACGCCAGCCGAAGCGGCGGCCTCCTTGAAAGTTCCATTGCCCTGGTTGTGATAAAGGCGGTTCTTGCCGTAGTAGGTGACGTAGAGGTCATCGAAACCATCGTTGTCGTAATCCCCCACACAGGCGCCCTGTCCCCAACCGGTGTATTCGAGGCCGGCCGCTTTCGTCACGTCGGAAAACGTTCCGTCGTGATTGTTGTGAAACAGGTGGCTGGTCGGCTGCTGTTCTGCTTTTGTGTAATTGAGTGTGGTGCCATTCACCAGAAATATATCTGGCCAGCCATCATTGTCATAGTCGAAGATTGCGACGCCGCTGCCGGTAGTTTCTATAATGTATTTCTTGGTGTCCATTCCGCCGTTAACGTTTTCCATGCGCAGCCCGGCTTGCGACGCGACATTTATGAACCAGGCGGGGTCCGGATGAGAACCATCGGTGGGATAAGGCAAAGCCTGAGTTGCCTTCTTCGAAGTGATAGTGTTTTGCGATTGCGTGAACGTCGGCGCCAGAAAGCAACAAATCATCATAATAATAATGATGAGGCAACATCTACTCACGAACTTTCGAGCGGACCGCATCAAAGAATCGTAGCATCGGAAGGGACCAATAGAGGCGGCCACCACGATTGAAAGATGAATATTTCATTTCTCATCCTAATTGTGTTTTTGTTGATGGGGGGTACTTCTGTCAAGAGCCAGACCTCGCAGGTTCACCCGTCTCAACCGGAGCCAGCCCCATCGTCAACCCCCGATGTTAAAGAGACTCTGGCCGCCGCACATCAGAAACTCGAACATGGTGACCCTCAAGATGCAATTGCCATGCTGGAACAGTTGGTAGCTGCGGGCAAATCGTCTGCTCCCGGCGTGCAACACGAACTTGGTATCGCCTACTACCGCACCGGCAAGCTGCTCTCCGCCGAAAAGGCTTTTGCGCAGGCCATGAGTGAAGATCCCAACGACATGGAATCGGTGCAGATGCGCGGCCTATCGCTCTACCGTCTCGGTCGACCGGCAGATGCCATTCCGTACCTTGAGCGCGTGAAACAATGGACTCCAAATGCCAATGCCGATGCCAACTACGTGCTCGGACTCTGCTACCTAAACTCTCAGCGCTTTGACGATGCCCGCGCCGCTTTCGCCAATCAGTTTGGCGTTTCTCCTGCCTCAGGTGCTGCCTATCTTTTATTGGGTAAGATGCTGATGCAGGCCAACCTGCCGGAAAAGGCGGCGGAAGCTGCAAAGAAGGCACTGGAACTTACCCCGAATATTGCCTTGGCACATTTCATGCTCGGCGAGTTTTACCTTTTTAAGTCTGATACCGTGCAGGCGCTTCGCGAGTTTGAACAGGAGCGGGAAATCAATCCCGCTAATGCGGAAGTTTATGATCGCCTTGGCGACCTCTACACCCGTTCCGGGCAATTTCAACAGGCCCAGGAGTCCTTGGCCAAAGCCATCTCGCTCGATACCTCGAGCACCGGCCCCTTCATCCAGATGGGCAAAGTGTTGCTCCGCCGCAACGATCCTCAAACTTCGCTGCTTTATCTGCAACATGCCGAGAAGATGGACCCCGGCAACTACATCACTCATACTCTGCTTGGGCAGGCATATCGCAGTTTGGGCCGGGAACAAGACGCTAAAAATGAGATGGATGCGGCAGCAAAAATTCACGCTGAGAACGAACTGAAATTGCAGCCCGCTGAATGACCGGTTTACTTGCGATGCCGGACAGCAACTAGCTCAATTCCGACGGGAACGCCGCGGGTCACCTTCACTCGCAATAGAGCTTCAAACGGTTTGATCTCTTCACCATGCGGCGCAAGGTTCCGCATCAATTCTTCCACCGAATCCTTTTCACAAACGTACTCCACCGCAGCCTGGGTCCCTATCGTCGTTGTTCCCGCCAGGATCATCACATGGCGGGCGGGATTCAGCCCGTGCACTAACGCCACCACCGCGTAATCCTCTTCCAGCGGTTTTGACGAGTCGCTGGGATAATACATCTCTGACTGGCCCGCCTCCGGATGAACATTTCGGATGGCGAGTTCGCCTTTGTGTATCCCCGAATTTGGCCGCGTGAATATGAATTCCTGGCTGCCCGGCAAATCCAGCAAGGTCAGGTTCTCCGCCGGCGACCCCACGAAAATCAGATCGTTGTCGTTGGCGTCATCCAAAGAAAAAAGGCTGCCACGCTTGACTCGGATGGGATGGTTCAGCCGGTTGAAAACCTGGTCAAGTTCATGCACCGCCAGAACTTCACCGACTCCCGTGTAATGATCGAGGATCAAGGGACTAATATCACGCGACCGGTCGAGATAACGCATGCCAGTTTCCGGCCGTCCAACAAATGCCGCGTTGCTGAAGATCACCCACGGTGCATATGGGCTCGAAGCGAACGGGCTCCAGAATGCGCGCGCCGCCGCTGATGCCGTTACCCCGCTGCTTTTATCTGCCCGGGCAGTGCTCAACGCCATCAACAGGAGAACGATGGCAACGATGGCAACTACCAATAGTGAGCACAGAGCAGCCGCGGTGACGATCCAAGTGCGCGGGTTCTTTGGGACAGCCGGCGAAGCAACACGATGAGGAACCTCAACCGGCACGGGCACGGCTGCCGGAATTGCAACCTCCCGCTCATGAAAACTGAGAGCGTAAGAACCATTCGGGACTTCCACGACAATGCTGTCCGCTGCGCCCTCATGGCTGTAGTAGTCGAGTAATTTGAGGCGCAAGCGCCCGGCTTGTACGCGAACTGCAGAATCGGCCTGCGGATCGAAGTTGTCAGGCCGTCCGAAAACTTCGGTGGCGATCTGATATTCCTTCGCTGACGTGCCGGGTTGCGAGATCTCGTGCTCGGCTAAATATCGAAGCAGTTTGCAGAGCGACTCTGCTTTGCGAAGGGTGTGACTATGGACCAGCTTCTCAATCTGGTTAAGATAGCGCTCTCGATCGACGATCTGGACTGACGTAACAGACATGTAACGCTGAAACCGGCCCCGTTCTATCTTTCAGCTGAAGAACGACTTTCAGCCATGTAACTTACATTCCGTGACCTGTAACTCACAGGTTGATACTTCCAACTTTTGGCAACCCGGAGGAATATTCGATTCGTGAGTCTTCGTTTGTGGTCGAACGTTCTTCCTGGTGTCGCCGGGAGTCAATGCTATTAGAACGCCTAAGAGACTTTCAAGCTGTGGGACGAATTGTCAATTGAACTTTACATACGCTCTTTTTCCGCGCCGCACGGCGCACTATTAGATGTACTTACCCGTCAAAAAGCTGCTAACGCCGGAGGGCAAAAATGTGGACGAGCAGTGTTGTGGGCGAATTTGTCGTTAACTTCCAGAGATCTTTAAGGCGTCGAGCGTCAGGGCGCCAGGCTATTCTGGCCCTACTCGTGGCTTCCTTACTGCTCGCCCCACGGGCCGCTCGGGCCCAAGCCGTTTACGGCTCCATATTTGGGACCATCACTGACCCCAGCGGTGCGGTGGTGCCGAATGCCACGGTGACAGTGACCGACATCACCAAAGGCACCACGGCGACAGTGCAAAGCGGTGCCACTGGCGAGTACCGAGTGCAACATCTGATTCCCGACACGTACACGATCTCGGTCCAAGCCGCAGGTTTCAAAACATCAACCACCGACAACGTAATCGTTTACGCAGATACCGCGCCGAAAGTAGACGTCGCACTAGCTACCGGTTCGGCCCAGGAGTCGGTACAAGTTACGTCCGAAGCGCCCCTCCTCCAAACCGACCACGTTGACGTCAATACGATTTTGAATGAGCGCGCGGTGCAGACCCTCCCCAATTTCAACCGAAACTTCACCGCGTTTGAATTGTTGACACCCGGCACCAGCTATATCGGATGGAACGTGGGCGAAGCCCAAAACCCTCAGCGCAGCCAACAGATCGAAGTCAATGGCCAGTTGCCATTCGCCACCGGCTATGAACTGGATGGAACTGATAATCAGGATCCAGTCATTGGCATTGCAGTCATCAATCCAAACCTTGACGCCGTTTCAGAGATGAAGGTCACTTCACAAAATTACGACGCTGAGTTTGGAAAAGCGGTCGCTGGCCTGGTGACGGCGCAGACCAGGTCGGGCAGCAATAATTTCCACGGTTCAGGATTTGAGTATTGGCGCTCGGATGCACTGCAGGCCCGCGATCCATTTGCCGAATCGACGCCGGATTCGCTTACCGGACGCTTTATACCAAAGACTTTACATAACCAATTCGGAGGTTCAGTCGGCGGACCTATTGTCAAGGACAAGGTTTTCTTCTTCGGCGACTATCAGGGTTTGCGTGAAAGGTTAGGTTCAGCAACTCTGACCACCGTGCCTACGGCTTTAGCCAAGAGCACTTGCACTTCGGGCGGCAATTGCGATCTTAGCGATTATTCGAACACACCGATCTTCGATCCTGCTACTGACGAAACCTCTACCGTGGGCCGAACAGCCTTTCCCGGAAATATCATCCCGGCAAACCGCCTCTCGGCGGCGGCAGTGAATTTCTTGAAACTGATTCCTGACCCGAACGTCGCGGGGGCTGGAATCATCAACAATTTTCGTGCCTTCGGAAGTGGGCCTTTCGATACGGACCAATTCGATGTCCGTGTCGATGATCACAAATCGGACAACCTTCATCTGTTTGGTCGTTACACGTATTTCCGCTCGGACCTCTCTGGCGAGCCGTTTTTTGGTGCGGCGGGCGGCCTAGGCTTTGGCAGCGGCAGCTTCGCGGGCACGGACACGGCGCATGACCAGAGTCTCGCGGCGGGTGGCGATTACGTCGTTTCGCAAAACTGGCTCACTGACTTCAGGTTTGGTTGGTACAAGATTTACCTTAATGAACAGGGGCCAGACTTTGATCAGCCATTGGGAAACCAGCTAGGCATTCCGAATGCGAATGTGGGCGATTTGTCATTGAACGGCGGACTGCCGCAGTTCAACATCGATAGTCCTGGCTCTAACGGAGCCAATAACAGCGGAAATCTTGAATACGGAACTTCCACAAATCAATTTGCTCAGAACGCCAGCCAATTCCAGTTTGTGAACAACTGGTCGCATCTGAAAGGCAACCACAACATCAAGTTCGGCGGTGATGTTCGCTACGGGTTGAACCACATCGTCGGTCTTGACAATAATAACGTTCGCTCAGGCAACTACCACTTTACAGCGAACCGCACTGCCGGGCCGATCACCGGCGCTTCCGGTCTTGGGTTCGCAACTTTCCTGCTAGGAGATGTCACCAGTTTTCAGCGTACCCAAACAGCAAACACTGAAGCGGCAGAACGGCAGAAACGCATCTTCTCCTACGTTCAAGACCAGTGGCGCGTAACTCCGAAACTCACGCTGACCTATGGCGTGCGCTGGGAGATCTATTTCCCCGAAACGGTCAATGGCAAGGGCAACGGCGGATTACTCGATCTTGACACGGGAGATATCCGCATTGCGGGATATGGCGGATTTGGCACTAACCTCAATGTAAAAAAGAGTTGGGACAATTTTGCGCCCAGACTCGGCATCGCATACCAGATGTTCGATAAGACGGTAATCCGCGCCGGCTACGGCCGCGTGTATGGGCAGGGATGGTCAGGCAATACTTATGGCGAAGTTCTGACATTTTCCTTCCCAACGCAAGTGTCGCAAAATCTGAACCAATCTACGAATAACGCGGCAGTGTTCAACCTGGCACAAGGACCTCCAGGCTTCACGTTTCCGCCGATTCCAGCCAATGGACTTTTTCCCTTGCCAGACGGAGTGGGGCTGCCGACACGACCGCTTTGGGTTCGCCTTCCCACTCTGGACGCATGGAACCTCGCAATTCAGCAGCAGTTGACTCCGACACTGGCGTTGCAGGTTTCTTACGTGGGTAGCCACGGCATACACAATATGTTCGATTCATCGAACCAGGCGAGTCCTAACACGCAAACGATCGCGGGATTCAATCAATGCGGGTCTCCTGTGGTGTTGGGCCCCAATTGCACTCCGCAAGATATCAACCCAATTACGACTGCCATGAACGGTGGCATCCCTACGGCATATACTACAGACGACCGTCGCCCTTATTTCAACGGCAGTGCTCAAGCACTCGGTGTAACTTACGGTGCGCCTTTCGGATGGACCCAGGATCTGCGCTACAACGCCAACCAGGCCACCAGCAGCTACAACGCTTTGCAGGTCAAGGTCGATAAGCGGTTCAGCAATGGCCTTCAGTTCCTGAGCCACTACACATGGTCAAAAGCGCTGACGCACGAATCCTATTACTTCTTCATTGATCCACACGTCGGCTACGGCCCCAGCTACTACAACCGTCCCCAAGCCTTTGTGTTCGCCGGCAATTATGATCTGCCATTCGGCCGAAGCAAAATGGTCGGAGGCAATGTCTCTCACTGGGTGGATCGGTTGATCGGTGGTTATGCTCTCAATGGAACCTTTACTTGGCAGTCCGGACTGCCTTGGACTCCCAGCTACTCCAATGGTTCAAATGACAACGATGTCATTGGTTTCCTGGACCGCACAGGACAGGCGTTTCACACCTCTGTAGGTTCATTCAACAAGAACACACTCAAGGTTCCATTCTTTACTCCTGCGCCCTATGTGCTGGACGTTCCGGGAACAGCGAATAACTCCTTTGGCGCATTTGCTCGCCCGGCCTTTGGCACTTTCGGCAACATCGGCCGAGACTCGTTCCTGGGCCCCGGCTACATAGACGCGGATCTTTCGATTTCGAAGTCGATCCCGATAAAGGAATCGCTAAACCTCCAATTCCGCGCTGATTTCTTCAACGTCTTCAATCACGTCAATCTTGGCCAGCCTGATTCCTGCGTGGATTGTCAGGACGGCAGCGCCGGAACAATTTCCAGCATCGTCGCCTCGCAAGACGGAAGCTCCATGCGACGAATCATGCTTTCGGCCCGGCTTCAGTTCTGAATGAGAAATGTGTAGGAACTCGCTACGATTCGTTTACCGAAAGGACCGACAGCGATGATCTAGCTTGGCCAAGATTCTTGCGCTGATCGTTACTGCGTATGAGCAACGGAATGCAAGAATCTTGGTCAAATAAGTGGCGACGCTGGCCCCGCCATGCAGTCTTGCTTTGGGTTGCTCTTGCCTGCGTTGCCGCCCAAGGCCAATCCCAGGCCGGCCACTCTCCGCTGGATCCACACCTTCAGCCGATTCTTACCTACATAAAGAACGGGTGGGACTCTCTCACTCGCTCCACTACCTCCTGCAGCGGTATCTCAGATCCCAAACTCCGCAGCGCGCCCGTGCTCTATCTTCCCGCCGGTTTCAGCGAGCCGCGAGAAGTCGAACAGATGCGGCGCGACTGCGGCGTAAAGGTCGCATATCTGCCGAAAGTCATTAACAAAGCCGGGACTGCTGAGACCGACTGGATCCAGCCGCCAGGCCTGCTTTATCTGGAAAATAAATATGTGGTTCCAGGCGGGCGTTTCAACGAGATGTATGGTTGGGACAGTTATTTCATCATCCGCGGCCTGTTGCGCGATGGCCGCCTCGACCTCGCGCGCGGAATGGTTGAAAACTTTTTTTTCGAGATCGAGCACTACGGCGCAGTGCTCAATGCCAATCGCACTTATTATTTGACGCGCTCTCAGCCGCCCTTTCTGAGTTCAATGGTGATGGCCGTTCACGAGGCCCAAAAGGCCGCGGGGCAGAATGACAGCGCCTGGCTCGAGAATGCCTACGGCTACGTAAAACGCGACCACGACATGTGGACGCAAGGGCCGCATCTGGCCGGCAGTACTGGCCTCTCCCGCTATTACGATTTCGGCCAAGGCCCCGCGATGGAGGCCTTGCAGGACGAGAACGATATCTACCGCCAAGTTGCGGCGTACTTCATTTTTCATCCCGTGGTGCCGCCACTGGAGGCCGAGGAATCTGATGTTCCCGCCGGACGGGCTTCGGGCGCGCCCTACTCGGTGCGAGTCTGCGGCACTGGCGAGGCTGCAAACTCGTGCGAACCTGAACACCGAATCAAATTGCAGCCCGATTACTACAAGGGCGACCGCTCTATGCGCGAGTCCGGATTCGATATTTCCTTCCGCTTCGGACCTTATGGAGCCGCCACTCATCACTACGCTCCGGTGTGTTTGAACAGCCTGCTTTTCAAGACCGAGAGAGACCTCGAACAGTTGAGCCGTTTACTCGGCAAAAGTGCCGACGCCGTTCATTGGCAGAAACTGGCCGCCGCGCGCAAGCTTCTAGTGCAAAAATATTTGTGGAATGAACGCCAACGCCTGTTTTTCGACTACAACTTCGAAACTCGACGGCGATCCGATTATCGCTACGCAACCACGTTCTATCCGCTATGGGCGGGACTCGCCACCCAAGCCCAGGCTCGGGCCGTGATGAACAATCTGCACGTGTTCGAACAGTCCGGCGGAATTGTTACGAGCTTGCGCCAAACCCAGGGACAATGGGATTATCCCTTTGGCTGGGCTCCCCTCCAGTTGCTGGCGGTCGAGGGCATGCGTCGCTACGGATACAACGCCGATGCCGATCGCGTCTCCACCGAATTTCTTTCCACGGTGCTGCAAAACTTCGAACGCGATAAGACCATTCGCGAGAAATACAATGTTGTGACGCGGTCTTCAGAAACTCAGGTAACGGCGGGATACTCTGCCAACGTTATAGGATTTGGCTGGACCAATGGCGTATTCCTTGAGCTGCTGAATTCCCTTCCGCCGGAGAAATCCAGCCATTTGGCTCAGACTCCACCCGCAACGGCATCTGAGTAGCGCATATTGATTCACCAGGAGACTGAATGAAGAAACTCTGCCTGGCACTGGCGTTATTGTGTTCTTTCAACCTGTCCCAGCCGGCAATTGGACAGTCCGGTGGTCAGGTCCTCAAAAAGTTTCCCTTTGAAGAGACCACTCCGCTCAAAATCGTGCGCGACGCCATCCCTTCTCATCCCTTTACTGTTGTCGGTCCTCGTGGTGCGATCCTCGGCGCTCAAGACGGCTCCTTCGAAGCCTGGATATTCCCCTGGAAAATTTTCAGCAATCTTCGCATTAGCGCTGAAATGCAGAATTACCCGGTCCCTATCGATGTGAATGAGCAGGCGGCGGTCATCGAGGTGCGTCCCGATCACACCATGATTACTTTTTCCCACGCCAACTTCACCGTCCGCGAAATTCTTTTTGCCCCGCACCGCGCGCCCGACGGCGCAGGAGTGTTGGCTTTCTTTGAAATCGAGGCCATCCGTCCACTCACGCTGACGTTCTCCTTCACGCCGGAAATGAAGCGCATGTGGCCGGCGATGTCGGATGATCGTACGTCTCCGGAGTGGGTCAAGACGCCGGAGGGTGGCTTCTACATGCTGCATTTGAATTTTCCCGATCATGCGGCTGCCCTCGAGATGCCCGGGGCCGAACCTGGCATTCTGCCTCCTTATCAGGAGAAGCCCAAGACATATCCACTGCAGTTCATTCTGCACTTCGATCCGACTCGCGACGGCAATAAACTTTTCCCCTTGCTCCTTACCGAGTCCGACACGCTCGCGGATTCAACCAAGCCGGCGCTGGATAGTAGATTGACCTCACTCGCCGAATCCATCAGATCTTTGTATGAAAACACCGCTGCGTACTACAGACAATTCCTCTCCGATCACATCAGCATTGAAACTCCCGACGAGCGATTCAATGACGCCTTCAGCTGGGCGGAAGTCTCGATTGATCAATTGAAGGTTGAGACCACGCCATCGCACAAAGAAACCGCACTGGTGGCTGGCTTCTACGGTTCCGGCGATTCTGCCCGTCCTGGCTTTGGCTGGTACTTCGGCCGCGACGCCCTTTGGACCCTCTACGCCGTGAACAGCTACGGCGATTTTCAAACGACGCGCGATGAACTGGAATTTCTGTTGCGCCGCCAAAGCCCCGAAGGCCAAATCATTCACGAATGGGCGCAGACCGCCGACCTGGTCGATTGGAAACGCTTGCCATATCCATTCGCCTCTTCTGACGCCACTCCTCTGCTGCTGATGGCCACCAACGACTACATGAAAATCAGCGGCGACATCGCTTTCGAACAAACTCATTGGGACGCGCTGGCGAAAGCCTGGAACTTTGAGACTTCACACGATACCGACGGCGACGGCATTTACGAAAACATCGCCGGCTCAGGTTGGGTCGAATCCTGGATACCCCGCATGCCGCACCAGGAAATTTATCTGGCGGCTCTCGATCAGCAGGCTAGCACTGCATTCTCCAATCTTGCGCGCGCCACCGGGCACACACAACTCGCCGGCGATGCAGAGAAACGCGCTGCGCACATCGCGCAGCAGATTGAGAAGGAATACTACATGTCCGGCGCGGATTTTTATGCGTTCAGCCACAATGCCGACGGAAGCGTGGACAGCAGCCCCACCATTTATCCCGCAGTCGCCGCCTGGGACGGAAGCTTCAATTTGTCACGCGGGGCAACGATGCTGGACCGATGGGCCTCCCAGGAATTCTCCACCGACTGGGGCACGCGGGACCTGAGTCCCAGCGTAAGCTTCTATGATCCAATCAGTTACCACCAGGGCAGCGTTTGGCCTCTGTTCACCGGATGGGTTTCTCTTTCCGAATATCGCAACGGTCGCAGCCTGTCGGGATACGCGCACCTCATGCAGAACGCCGACCTTACCTGGGCACAGGACCCGGGCGCTGTCACCGAATTGCTCTCCGGTGAATTCTTTCGATGGTTCGGCCGCAGCACGTCGCATCAACTGTGGTCGTCTGCAATGGTCGTGACGCCGGCTGTGCGCGGAATGTTTGGATTGGAGTGGAACGCTGCAGATCACACGCTGACCGTCACCCCGAATCTGCCTGCGCAGTGGGGCGACGCCAAAATTTCAGCAGTTCCTCTCGGCGATGAACGGGTCACGATCGAGCTCCACCGAAATCGGACCACGATGTCGGTCCGGCTCACCAGCGAAGCCGAAACAAAAGTTAAACTCGCATCACGCGCACCGGGCGCGAAGCTGGTAAACGGAGAGCTGACGATCCCATTGCCTGCGGTGGAAGTGGGGCTTGCCCACGGATTGCCGGAGCCGGGCAGCGTCACGTCTCAGATGAAAGTTCTCGACCAGCGTGCCGATGCGCGCTCGCTCTCGCTCCGATTATCCGCTCCCGCAAACACCCAGCAGACTCTTTTCTTGTGTGTGAATGATCCGAAAATCCATCTTCGGATCGACGGGGGAGAAATATCGGCTGGTTCTTCCGAACTCCGCCTGCAGTTTCCCGCCGGCGAAGGATACAAAGAAAAAGAAGTCAAACTATCATGGTGATGGTCGTGGCCTTCGAGGTTACTATTGCGTCTCCAGCTTGAAGATTCTTTCCATTTGCATCCATTTCTCACCAGGCTTGGCGTCTGGCAACGCTTCCTGAAACTTCCACATCAGCTGCTCCCACTCCTGCACCTTCGGATTTTTCTGATCGGCGCTCGCCTTCGCCTCAAAAGAAAAGCTGTTGCTCACTTCCATGATCATGAACATCCGCGTGCCCAGCAGATAAATCTCCATGTCTTCGATTCCGGAATCCTTAATGCTCTTCGTAATCTCCGGCCAGACTTTTTCGTGATACCTCCGGTACTCGGCGATCAGCGCCGGGTCGTTCTTGAGGTCGAGTGTGAAACAGTAACGGCGATTCATCCTGCAGCTTCCACTCCGGCCATGGCCCGCTCAGGTTCGCTGGCCGAAATCTTATAGCCCGACAAAGCAAAATAAGAAACATAAACTTGGCAAATCAACGGCACCAGAAACGCCACTCGAATGCTGCTGTGGTCTGAAATGAACCCCATGATCGCAGGACAGATTGCGCCCCCGATAATGGACGCGACCAGCAGGGAAGAGCCCAGTTTCGTAAAACTTCCCAGTTGCTTGATGCTCAACGCGAATATCGTGGGGAACATGATGGAATGAAAAAATCCGATCAGGACCACGGCCCACAGCTTCGCCTCGCCCGGGGCGAGCAACACCACGCCCACGCAGGCTACGGTCGAAAGTGCAAACCATGCCAGCATGCGTGCCGCCGGAATGCGCTTCATAAAATAGGATCCCGAAAACCTGCCAATCATGAATCCGATCAGGTGCAGTTTTAGATATCCCGCCGCCTGCTTTTGCGCCATGCCCGGAACTGTCTGCTGCGCCAACCTGATCACAAAGCTCGCAACGCCCACTTGTGCGCCGACGTAGAAAAACTGCGCCACCACACCTTTGACCAGGTGGCCGAAGCGCATTATTTCCCGCAGTTCTGCGATTACCGAAATGCGTTTCACTGGCTTCGTCGGGTCAGCGATTTCCGGCAGATCCGAAAAATAAATCATCGCCGCCACCGCGAGAAAAATCGTCGCGATGATCAGATACGGAACTCGTACGGTACTTATCACCACCGACTTGTAAGCAGCTAGCTGCGCCGGCGTCATGGCTGCCAGTTGCTGGCTGGAGTATTCAACTGCAGACAAAATGAATGCTGCGCCGATGAACGGCGTAACCACCGCGCCCACTGAATTAAATGATTGCGCCAGATTTAATCTGCGTTCCGAACTCTCCGCCGGACCGAGTAGGGTGACGTATGGGTTTGCCGCAACCTCAAGAACGCCCTGCCCGCACGCCATTACGAACAGCGCCAGAAGGAAAAATCCGTACACCTGCATTGACGCAGCTGGAATGAACAGTAGCGCTCCCGCAGCGCAAGTCAATAAGCCGGCAAGGATCCCCTTCTTGTAGCCGATCTTTTCCAGCAGTCGTCCGGCCGGCACCGCCGAAAGAAAGTACCCGCCGAAGAATGCCGTTTGAATCAGCGAAGAGCGAAAATCTGTGAGATTGAAAACCTTCTTCAGATGAGGAATCAGAATGTCATTCAGGTTGACGCCCAGCGCCCAAAGGAAGAACAGCGTGGTGACCAAGATCAGCGGTGCGACATATCGCTTCTCGGTAATGGGAGCTGAACCAGCCATGCAATCCTTAAGTCAGCGCCCGGTCCAGATGCACATATCCGCCATCCACGAAAATGTGCTGCGCGGTAATGTGTCCCGCACGGGCCGAGAGGAGAAATACTACCATTGCAGCGATCTCTTCCGGCGTCGTCATTCTCTTTTCCAGCGGAATCTTCGCCAATATAGTCTGCAGCTTCTCTTCTGGATACTGAAACGTATCCAGCCACTGCCGGTACAACGGCGTCATCACTTCCGCTGGAACCACGGCATTCACTCGAATGCCGTAGTCCGCGAGTTCCGCGGCCCACTCACGCGTCAGCGCCAGAATCGCGCCCTTCGCCGATGCATAACCTGACGTTCCGCCTTGCCCCGTCAACGCGGTCTTTGAAGCGATATTAATGATGCAGCCATTCGCTTTTTTCAAATGCGGCAGCGCAAAATGCGCCATGTTGTAATAGTGCAGCAGGTTCCGTTCCAGCGATTCGACATATTGCTTCGGACTCCCATGCTCCAGCCCGACTTTATCATTGACTCCCGCATTGTTGACCAGTGCATCTAGTCGTCCAAATTTATGGATCACACGTTCTATCGCCGCGTAGCAACTCTCGGCGGAAGACAGTTCGGCGATGATAAGCTCGCTGCCGCTTAGCGCCGCATGCAAGGAGTTGCCTGCTTCCACGTCGCGGTCCACAATAACCGGAATAGCGCCCTCGGCCGCAACCGTGCGCATGATGGCCGCGCCAATTCCTTTGGCTCCGCCCGTAACTACGACAACCTTATCTTTCAGTTCGAGATCCATAACTAAGAACTAGCAACTAGCAACTGTTTTTTCATCATCCGTGCAGATTCATGAACCCGCCGTCCAGCGGATAATCCACACCAGTTATGAATGACGCAGCGTCCGAGCACAGGAACAGCGCCAGAGAAGCGACTTCCTCCGGTTTACCCATGCGGCCGATCGGCTGCGTCTTTGCCAGCTTGTCGTACATCTCCTGCTCGCGTCCCGGATAATTCTTTTTCAGATAGCCATCCACAAACGGAGTATGCACCCGCGCCGGAGAAATGCAATTGCACCGGATGTTGCTCGCCAGATAGTCCCGCGCCACTGAATAAGTCATCGCGATCACGGCGCCCTTGGTCGTCGAATACCCAAATCTGTCCGCCACGCCCGCGCTGCCGGCGATGGAAGCCATATTCAAAATTACGCCGCCGCCGTTTGCCTTCAAGTGCCCGACGCATGCGAAAATGCAGTTGTAATACCCCTTCACATTCACGCGCATAATCCGGTCGAAGGCTTCTTCCGGTGTATTTTCAACATTGCCAATCTGCGAAATCCCGGCGTTGTTTACAAGGATGTGGACGCGTCCTTGCTGCGTGATTTTTTCGAATACCGATATCGTCTCGGCCTGATTCCCGACGTCGCATGCGTACGCCGCAGCCGTCCCGCCCGAGCTCTTGATCTCGCGTGCAACGCACTCCGCCTCTTGCAAGTTGACATCAAGAATGTGCACCGGCGCGCCGCTCGCCGAAAACTTCAACGCGATTGCCCGGCCAATGCCACTTCCGCCGCCGGTAACAACGGCGGCTTTTCCTTCGAGATGGAACTCGTTTTGCACAGCGCTCAGAGCGAGACCCCTCTCTTCCACGGAATGAAGTCTTCCTGCGATTTCAACTCTGCCTTGGTCCGCGTCTCGCCGCTCGCAACCGCGATTACCAGTTCCAGCACCCGCTCTCCCATTTGGTGAATACTGGTTTCGCCGGAAATAACCGCTCCGGTATCGATATCGATGATATCGGGCATTCGTTCCGCCAGCGCCGTATTCGTCGCAAGCTTGATCACCGGCGCAATCGGATTTCCCGTCGGCGTGCCCAGGCCGGTGGTGAATAGCACCACGCTGGCGCCCGCGCCGACCTGCCCAGTCACGCACTCCACATCGTTCCCTGGCGTGCATTGCAGGTTCAAGCCCGCCTGGGTCGAGTAGTCGGGATAATCAATAGCCGCTGTTACCGGAGACGTGCCGCCCTTCTTCGCTGCGCCCGCCGACTTCATTGCATCGGTTAGCAGGCCGTCACGAATGTTTCCCGGGCTTGGGTTCAGCGCGAAACTCGCTTTCACCGCATTGGCGCGCTTTTCATACTCGCGCATTAGATAGATGAAGCGGTCCGCAACTTCGTTCGAAACTGCGCGATCGATCAGTTCCTGCTCCACACCACACAACTCCGGGAACTCGGAAAGAATCGTCCTTGCCCTCAGCGCCACCAGCAAATCCGAAGTATGCCCAACCGCCGGATTGGCCGAAAGCCCGGAGAATCCATCCGATCCCCCACATTTCAACCCCACGCATAAATGTGAAAGCTCCGCTGGCGCTCGCCGCGCTTTGTCTGCTTCAATCAGTCCGTCAAATGTTTGCCCGATTGCCTGCGACAGCATCGCGAACTCTGACCCGCTCTTTTGTTGCTCAAGTATGACCAGCGGCTTGTCGAATTTCGGATTTCGACGTTCAATTTGTTTTCGCAGAATGTCAATCTGCGCGTGCTGGCAACCCAGGCTCAGCACCGTTGCGCCCGCGACATTCGGATGATGCAGGTATCCGGCAATCAGCCCGCAAAGATTGTTCGAGTCCTCGCGCGTGCCGCCACACCCGCCTTCATGCAGCAGAAATTTGATTCCATCCACATTCGGAAAAACTCTCGACTCGCCCGGGTGCCCCACTTCTCCCTGGTTTTGGGAGAAGTGGGAACCCTCCTGATGTGCGTTCATGAATTTTGCTGGGTGCCGCACTTCTCCCTGGTCGCGAGACAGGCGGTGACCTTCGCGGTGCGCTCTTACCAGTTCCGCTACGTATTTGCGATAAAGCTGCGGTTGCGCAAAGCCCAGTTCCTCTTCAAACGCCTGCTTCAAATTAAGGATGTTGCGGTTCTCGCAAAAAACCAACGGCACGACCAGCCAGTAATTGCGCGTGCCCACCTGCCCATCCGAGCGCGCAAATCCCATGAATGTTGCCTGTTTCCACCGAGAAACGTCTGGCGGCTGCCACTGAAAATTCTTTGCTTTTTCGTGATATGGCGCGGCCTCGTGATGCAGGTTCGCGGTAGTCAGAATTTCTCCACGACGGATCGCCTGAGATGTTTTCCCCACCAGCACGCCATACATCGTCACCACCGCACCCACCGGCAGGTCTTCGGTCGCAAACTTATGCTTCGCAGGCACGTTCGAAACCAGCTTGTACTTCTCGCCTGCGTGTTCGACCTCATCGCCCTGCTTCAAATCAGCGAGCGCGATGAGCACGTTGTCGCGAGCATCGAGCCGAAGAATTCTTTCCATGGTGATGGTCAATTCTAATGCAGGCGGCGATTATGTTCGCAGCCGCCAGAACTTCGCCGCGGTGCCGCCTAAAACGGCGTCGCGCTCAGCATCCGGATATCCCTTAAGAAACTCGATTACCAGGTTCATGGTACGAGCATACGAACCTGCGATCGTACACACCGGCCAGTCCGAGCCGATCATCAACCGTTCCGCCCCAAAGCATTCGAGCGCGGTCTTCAGATAAGGAGCAATCTGCTCTACTGTCCACGCCTGCCAGTCCGCCTCCGTTACCATGCCAGAGAGTTTGCAATAAACATTCGAAAAATCCGCAAGCCGCCGCAGGTTTGAGCGCCAGGGTTCAATTTCGCCGCGTTTGATGAACGGCTTGGCCAGATGGTCGAGCACAAAACGCTGCTGCGGAAATCGCTTCACAAATTCTGCCGCGACCGGCAGATGCCGCGGATATATAAGGATGTCGTAGGTCAAACCGAATTCCTCGAGCGCCGCCACGCCACGCTGAAACTCCGCACGCAGCATGAAACGGTCGTCCGGTTCGCCCTGGACCACATGCCGGACACCAAGTTGCTTTGGATTGTCGCTAAATTTCTTCAATTGCGAACGCACGTTGTCCGACTGCAGGTCCGCCCAGCCGATCACGCCGAGAATAAATTGCGAATTTGCTGCCAGCTCAAGCAGCCAGCGCGTCTCTTCCAGTGTCTGCCGTGCCTGCACTGCGACGCAGCCGTCAAATCCAGCGCTTTCAATCTCTGGCTGCAAGTCCAACGGCAGAAAGTCACGCCGCAACCGCGCCATCGAATCATCAATCCAGCCATATTCGTCCGGGTTGTAGCGCCAGAAGTGCTGGTGTGCGTCAATCCACATGCGGAAGATATTAACGGAGATGAATATGATTCGCTGAATCTAGCTCCGTATTATTCGCCGAATTCAGCTCTGTATTAGCCGTTAAATTTAGCTCCGCAGGAGCGAACCAGCTTAGCCCAGGGCGGAAGCCCTGGGTAAGAAGCGTAATGTGCAGATAGTCCCGTAGGGACGACCGGACCAATGCCGAGGGATAAACGGCGTGCCCCGGCCGTTTCTGATTTTCGGACGGGCAAATCGCCACTACCCCCGCCGCTTGATCGCTCTGGTCAACGTCTGGTCGAGCGCGGCCTTGGTCTTCGCGTACTCCGCATCGGAAATCTGACCTTGCTTGTGTTCCATTTCGAGTTGAAACAATTCTTCCTTCAACCCTTCAAGCAGCCCGCCCGAAGCATTCGCCGGCGCCGAACCCCTCGACCGATTGACGGTGTAAACCGCGCCCGTTCCCAGCACGATCCCGAATCCGCCGATAATCCACCATCGATATTTATCCAGCGGATCCGGCGCTTCAATCGGCGCGCCTAGTCCTCCTCCGGGCCGCGAGTCAGCCGCAGGCGCATCGGTATGACCGTTGCTTGCTTGCTGGTCCTGGCTTTGCAGCATCCCCTCCCCGGAGATATCAAACGTCAGCTTTTGTCCCGGCTGCGGATTGTTCGCCACTTCGGCGATTCCGTCGGGCTGATCGGGCGGCTGCTTGTCTTCATAAACTCCGGTCTGCGCCGGAGTGAAACTGATCGACCGCGGCAACACCGCCACGAAATGCTGCAGCGGATAAATCAGCTGTGGATCAATCGTCGCCTTTCCGCTGTAGGGAAGGTGATACGTAACCTGAAACTGCGTCTGCCCCGGCCGCAGCGGAAACACAAACGCGTATCGCCCCTTCTGCGCCTGCGGCGCGGGCTGAATGTTTACTCCCTGGCCGCCCGCAGTTTGCGCCTGTGCCTCGTCGATCTCGGCTCCCTGGGGAACATAGAACTCAAAGTTCGAATCATTCATCTGCGTGCGGGGAGGCTTCGATGTATTATCTACCGCGAAAATTCGGGTGATGCCAAGCTTCCCCTGCTGGGCCTGCACGTACATCAAGTCTGCTACCGCCTTGATGCCTTCGACCTTCGCACCAACGTCATACACCGTCACGCTCACCGACTCCGACCCGGGAGGCGCCGGCTGGTGATAGGTCACTCCCTGATGAATGGCACGTACCAAGTGCATGCCCTTGTCGTCATCGAAGGTGAAGCTGAATTTTCCCTGTGCGTCGGTCTTGGTGTGTCCGGCTTCCTCCATTCCCGCCGCCAGCTTGATCAATATGACTTCGTCTCCAGCCGACGGCTTGCCGGTCGTCCCATTGGTGATCGTCCCGGTTAGCTTTGCCGCCCACGAATGCGCGGCGAAAAATAAGATTGCCAGCGACAAAGCCGCCACGCGTCGGATTGCGAATCTTGCTTTCAAACTTTTTGTCCCTTCGTGTTCCGAACTGCAACCGGTGGTCCGGCGTCTAATCGCGAAATCTCCGCCAGAATTCCCGCCGCTTCCGCTTCCAGCGAGCCTTTCAGGTTCTGATAGTCCACATCCGGAACTTTGCCCGCCTTGTATTCAAAATTCAGATCGCGCAGATTTTCATAGACCGCTTCCTTCCGCTCCTCAAGAAAAGACACGCGCGTCTTCTCCGGCCCCGCCGAAACCGAGTCCGGCACGTTGAAGACGTAAATCACCGCGAGCGCCGTTAGCGCAATGCATCCCAGAAGAATCACAGTTCCGTCTCCCGGCGCGCCTGCTCGCGGAAGCGATCGAGTTCAGTCGCACCTTTGGCGCCGCTGCCCGTCGCCACCGCAGGTGCGGGATGTCCCCGCCAGTTTCTTACCACCAGCACCACGCCGGATACTCCGATGGCCAGCGCGAAAAACGGCATGAGCCATGCTACCCGGTTGAACCCGGTGTTTGGAGGGGCAGCCAAGACGGTAGGCCCGTATTCATTCACGAACGCGCTCAATATATCCTCATTGCTTCTGCCGCCGTCCACCGCGGCGGTAAGTTCCCGGTGCTCCGGCGTGAGATAAGGACATCCGTAATGATTACACTCGAGTAACACCTGTTCGCAGCCGCACATGCAGATCAGCTTGTGGCCTAGCTTATCCACCCGTGCCGAGTTGTCTCCCGCGGCGGGGAAAATGACGAGCGCCAGGCAGATCACCCCTGCGAGCCTCAATCGATGCTGCGAAAAATGCTTCAATCGCCCGCTCCCACCGGTGCCGGATGAGGCATTACATCCCTCGCGCTTACCGTGTCGCGTACGGTAGCGCGTATCGGCGCGGCGTTCGGTACCAGCGCCAACACTGTTCCGAAAATCATTACCAGCACGCCAATCCATATCCACGAAACCAGCGGGTTCAAATGCGCTTTGATGATCGGCCTGCCAGTGTCCTGGTTTTGTCCTTCATAGACGACGTACAAATCCTCTTTCAGCGTCGATCGCACCGTTGGAATATGCTGTGGCTGCTGCGTTGCCGCATAGAACCGGCTCTCCGGATACAGCGTGTCAATCTGCTTGCCGCCCTTATACACATCCATGATCGCGATATCGCTGCTGTAATTCGGATTCTCTTCCTGCGTGTATGACCGGCCCACCAGCGTATATGGCCCGATCACAAGCTTGTCTCCAAAAGCCATCTCTTTTTCAGATGACTGATTCAGCGGCGTTCCCAGCACCCCGATACAGATCAGCGCGATTCCCAGATGAACGATGTATCCGCCGTACCGCCTCGTATTGCGATGCGCGAGTTGCACCATTCCGCCTGTCAGGCCGCGGCCTGTTTTTCCGGCAATCACTCGTCCGCCGCGAATAAACTCCGATGCCACCGTAAAAATCACCAGCGCGCCCAGCACCGCTGTCATCAGTGCATATAAATAAGATAAGTCTGCCCACGGACGCATGCCGAACGGCGCTCCCCAAGCGGGCGGCGTTGCTACCAGAAAGACGCCAACCGCTAATGCTCCCATCGCTGGCCACAGAAAATTCCGTTTCAAACTTTCGAAAGATGTCTTTCGCCATGCCAGCAGCGGTCCCACAGCTGTCAGCAACAGCAGCAACAACGCAAACGGCACCGCCACGTTGTTAAAAAACGGCGGCCCGACTGTGACCTTGTGCCCCTGCACCAGTTCCGACAGCACTGGGAAAAGCGTTCCCCACAAAACGGTGAAGCAGATCAGCAGAAACAGCCAGTTGTTGAACAGGAAACTCGACTCGCGCGAAATCATCGATTCCAACTGGTGCTCGCTCTTCAAATGCTCACGATTCTTCCAATACAGATACGCGCACACCGCCAGAATTATGGCCAGAAACGCAACGAACCAGTCGCCGATTGAAGACTGCGCAAACGCGTGAACCGAATTGACCACGCCGCTGCGCGTCAGGAAAGTCCCGAAAATCGACAGCATGAACGTCGTGAATACCAGCCACATGTTCCACGTTTTCAGCATGCCGCGCTTTTCCTGCATCATGACTGAATGCAGAAACGCCGTGCCGGTAAGCCACGGCATCAGCGACGCATTCTCGACCGGGTCCCATCCCCAGTAGCCGCCCCAGCCAAGCACGTTGTACGCCCAATGCGCGCCCAGTGGAATTCCCAGCGTCAAGAATCCCCACGTCACCATCGTCCATCGCCGCGTAATGTGGATCCACTTGTCGCCCGGATACTTCATCGCCAGTGCGCCCAGTGCAAACGCGAATGGCACGGTGAAGCCGACATATCCGAGATACAGCATCGGCGGATGAATCACCATCTCCGGATATTGCAGCAATGGATTCAGCCCCGCGCCGTCTGCCGGAATGTTTCCTTGCATGATCGAAAATGGGCGCGCCGCAAAATTCAGCAGGAGCAGAAAGAAAACCTGTACTGCGGCAATCACCACCGACGCATGCGCAAACAGGCGTTCATCTGTCTTATACCGAAGACGCAGTACCAGGCCATACCCGGAGAGCAGTAGCGACCAGAAAAGAAGCGAGCCTTCCTGTCCCGACCAGAGAGTCGCAAACTTGTAGGGAAGTGGAAGATCGCGATTGCTGTGCTGATATATGTAGGCGATCGAAAAGTCGTTGCGGAACGCCGATACGACCAGCACCAGCGCGCCCAGGAATACGGCGACAAAGCTGGCAATTCCCGCGCGCCGCGCGGTTTCGTTCAACTGCGCAGATCCGGGACCTTTTCTGATGAGAGCGTAAAGTCCGCCAAGAAACGAGTAGCCGCTCAGCGCCAGCGCGACTATAAGAGCAAAACTACCAACTTGTGACATTGTGGACTTCTATTTTTTCAGACTTGCACCAGCATACGCAAATCCAAGGCAATGAACGAAGGGTGCGGCTCGCCCGGCCCGGTTGAGTTCGTCGGCCGGGCCCGATTGGCACAAGCCGGTACACGCCTCATCCCTCACAGAAGAACTTGGGCGCTTCCGGCACGCGCAATGGCGTGTTTCAGCCTAACTTGGTTTTAGAGCGATTGCCCTTTACGCTGTTTAGGCCCTGTTCCCTTGGCGGGCTTTCACTTCGCGCTCAGCTTCGAGCCAATCTTCCGCCTCGCGGCCATTGGTATAACCGCGTTGCGCGTAAATTTCGTAAGCGCGCACGCGAATCTCCGATTCGAGCTCCAGATTCGGGGAAGCGGATCCACTGCCATTGCTGGCTTCTGGCATTTGCAGCACTTTCTTTTCTGCTTTTGGTTTGATTGTGCGGGGGGTCTTTGCTTTTGGCATTTCTTGAACTCCTTAACCTCTCGTCAAATGGTGTTTGGGCCACGCATTGACGCAACAACCCAACGGCTGATTACATCCTTAGTGGCGAGTGATGTAATTATTTTAAGCCCGAGCGGCTGTGGAATTGTGAATTTCTGGCATAAAAAATTCTTCTTTGTTCCAAAATAAATCTGCATGTGCGGTGAATACTTTTTGTCGTTGGGATTAGAGGAGAAGAAAAATCCTTTTTGTGCGAGCCGACTGTCCTTCGGCCCGAGGCTGCAGGGGCAATTCAATGAAAATCATGCGAACTGCTTTGCGCCCGCGTAATATTCAGCGGTTCCACTCGCGCTGCCTTCACCGAAATTACGCCGTCCTGATTTTGCAAAATGCCTTCAATCAACAAAAACTGTTCGCTACTTAACAATAGGCGGTTCCTCTGAAACAAATCCGGCGTAACAATCGCATTCGAAACCCCGGTTTCATCTTCCAGGCTCAAAAATACGAACCCTTTCGCTGTCCCCGGACGCTGCCGCGCGATCACTCCCCCCGCTGTGCGGACCGTTCGCCCACCTGGGATTTTCCCCAGTTCAATCGCCGCACGCACGCCCATCTTCTGCAAACGTGCACGATGATAAGCCATCGGATGCGGCCCAACCGTCATGCCAGTGCCGCGAAAATCCGCCACCAGTCGCTCTTCGTCGCTCATCATCTTTAATGGAGATTTTGTGTCCGGCTCGTCAAGTCCTTCAAGCAGCGGTCCCACCGCATTCGCAGCTGCCCCCGCGCTCCACAATGCATCCCGACGGTGAAAACGTTTTTCACCACCGAGACACGGAGACATGGAGGAATTTTCAGTATTGAACTGATATCCCGATTCAATCAGCGCACTTGAAATGTATTCCGGTGACATTCTTAAGTCCTTCTCTGTGTCTCCGTGTCTCCGTGGTGAAATCCCAATCGCATTCAGCGCCCCGATTTCCGCCAGCGTATTCAATTCATTTTTTCGCAGCTCTGGCACCCGCCTCGCCAGATCCTGAATCGAAGCGAAGGCCGCTCGCTCTCGTTCGCGCACCATCGCTCTCCCCGCTTCTTCATGCAATCCCCGCACATAACGCAGCCCGAGTCGCAAAACGGCTGGGCCGTCTCGCCGGGACTCATGCCCCTGTTCCAAATCGTACCCAGGACGTACGTCCTGGGCTAACGACTTTCGCCCCTCTGGGGCTAGATTCTGGCCAACGACCAACGACCGACGACCGACGACGGTTGTTTCGCCAACGACCAACGACCGACGACCAACGGCCGGTTTTCCTGCTGAACGCTCGATCGTGCACTCCCACTCCGACTTCGTCACATCCACCGGCAGCACTTTCAGCCCATGTCTCTGTGCATCTTTCACAATCGTTGCCGGACTGTAAAAGCCCATCGGCTGGTTATTCAGCAACGCCGCCGTGAATGCCGCCAGATAATACTGCTTCAAATACGCGCTGGCATAGGCGATCAGCGCAAAACTGGCGGCATGCGACTCCGGAAATCCATACAGCGCGAATGAAGTGATCGAAAGCACAATTTCTTCCTGCGCCTGTCGCGAAATTCCATTGCGCGTCATCCCGGCGCGCAGCTTGGCTTCGATCTCCCGCATTCGTTTTTCGGATCGCTTGAAACCCATTGCCCGGCGCAATTCTTCCGCCTCGCCGCCAGAAAATCCTGCCACCACCATCGCGATTTTTAACAGTTGCTCCTGAAACAGAGGCACTCCCAGCGTCCGTTTCAGCACTGGCTCGAGCGATGGATGCGCATAGGTCACGGCCTGCCGCCCCTGCCGCCGCTCTAAATAAGGATTGACCATCTGCCCCACAATCGGCCCCGGTCGAATAATCGCGACCTGCACCACGATGTCGTAAAAGCGTTTCGGCTTCAGCCGCGGCAAGCATGACATCTGTGCCCGGCTCTCGATCTGAAACATGCCGATGGTGTCCGCCTTCTGCAGCGTCGAATAAACTTCCTCATCGTCAGCAGGCAACTGTGCCAAATCCACCTCTTCGCCATAATGATCATGAATCAGGTTCAGCGAATCTTTTAGCACCGCCATCATTCCCAGGCCGAGCAGGTCCACCTTGATAATGCCGAGATCGGCGCAATCTTCCTTGTCCCATTGCACCACCACGCGCCCCGGCATCGACGCAGGCTCCAGCGGCACCACTGAATCCAGTTGCCCCTGGCAAATCACCATTCCGCCCGAATGCTGCCCCAGGTGCCGCGGCAAATCCTGGATGGCTTCGCATAGTTCAAAATATTTCCGAATGCGTGGATGTCGTAGGTCGAGCCCGGCATCATGAAAACGCCGGTCAAAAGCATCGTTCGCATCGCGATATTCCCAGTTCGCGACCGCTGCGGAAACTTTGTCCAGCGTCTCCGGATCGAAGCCGAGCGCTTTGCCGATCTCACGCGACGCCATGCGGTTACGATAAGTAATGACATTGGCTGTCATTGCCGCCCCGCGCTCGCCATAGCGCCGGTACAGATACTGAATTACTTTTTCGCGATCATCTCCGCTGGGCAGATCGAGATCGATGTCCGGCCATTCACCGCGTTCTTCCGAAAGAAAGCGCTCGAACAGCAACTCCATCTTTACGGGATCAACTGCCGTGATGCCGAGCGCGTAGCAAGCCGCGCTGTTCGCTGCCGATCCCCGCCCCTGCACCAGGATGCCTTGCTCGCGGCAGTACCGCACCAGGTCCCACACCATCAGGAAATATCCCGGCAGTTTCAGTTTTTCTATCAACTTCAGTTCGCGTTCAATCTGACTGCGAGCGCGGCTTTGCAAATCCGCATCTGCGCGCCCGTAACGCGACTCAAATCCCTCCCGTGCGCGCTCGCGCAGAAAAGACATCATGCTTTCGCCATCTGGCACCGGATATTTAGGAAATTCGTATCCCAGATCTTCCAGCGTGAATTCCAACCGAGAGGAAAGCTCAACCGTGTTAGCGATAGCTTCCGGCAAATCGGCAAACAGGCGCGCCATCTCCTCCGGCGATTTCACATGACATTCCGAGTTGCGTGCCAGCAGACGCCCGGCAGCGCTCAGAGCGCAATGGTTACGAATTGCTGTGAACACATCCGCCAGTTGGCGTGCATCTTCCGTCGCATAACGCACACCGTTGGTGGCTAATAGAGGAAGATGCAGCGACTGCGCGATTTCAATGGCAGCCCGATTGCGTAACTCCTGCTCGCGATGAAAATGCCGCTGCAGTTCGACATAAACATTCTCGCGTCCAAAGATATGAATCAGCCGGTCTGTTGCGTTGCGCGCCTCCTCAATCCCACCGCGTCTAAGAGCCATTGCCAGCGGCCCGTCATCGCCCCCGGTCAGGCAGATCAATCCCGCTGCATGTTCCTGGAGTTCCGCTTCGCAGACGGTGCCTTCACTTTTCGCCGCCCGCAATTTCATCTTCGTAATCAGCCGGCAGAGATTCTGATAACCCGCGCGGCAAGAGACAAGCAGAGGAAGACGGAAAGAATTAATTTTCGAATTGCCGAATTTACTAATTGACGAATTTGAACTCTGCCGGCCTGTGGGTTCGCCGTCGTGCCATTGGCTAAATTGCGACTTCAATTTGTCAATTCGTAAATCCGTCAATTCGTCAATTTTGGGATTCGTCAATCCGAAAATTTCTGTTGTCGCCTCTGCCCCGATATGCGCCTTGATCTTCGCTTTCTTTGCCGCCATGTGAAAGCGCGGCGCGCCATAGACGCCATCGCGATCGAGCAGTGCCATCGCCGGCATCTGCAACTCGGCGCAGCGCGCAATCAGGCTTTCGGGCAGGGAAGACCCTTCCAGAAAACTGAACGCCGAACGGGAATGAAGCTCAACATACATAAGCACTCAGCATTCAGCATTTAGCAATCAGTAAAAATGCAACTCACTGCTAAATGCTGATTGCTGACGGCTCAGTCATAGCTTCCCTCCACCATCCACTCTCCTCCAACCAGATCATGCACCAGCCGATACAGCGCAATCTCCGATTGTTGCTGTACTGCAATGTCCCATTCATCGCGCACCCACGCATCTTCTTCCCACCAGTCTCCGGATGATCGCCACGGCCCTGCGGCCCACAACACCTCACCATCAATCTGCCGTGAATCCTGTTCATAAAACCGCGCGCGTTCCCGCGAAGAAATGTGAGAAGGCCTTCCCCCCTCATGCGCGACCGCAACCATGACTGCCGGACGGAATATTCGCAACGCCGTCACCAGATTTGCCGGCTCGCGCCATTCCGCAAGATTTGCCAGCGATGGCGTGTAATGCCGCATCTCGAATGCTTCTCGCCGATGCGTGTCCAGCATCTCCGGCGATCCCGCGCGTCCCTCTCCCACCACGCTGGAAATTCTTGCCAGCGTAAGTTCCAGCTTCTCCGATTCTGGCGAAGAGGGGAGAAACAGTCCGTTCTGCGATGGCCGCGGCTTTGCCGGTTCTATTCGTAATCGAACCTTCACCACGGGAGCGCCCGGCGGATGCGACTTCAAATCCAGTTGCAGCAGCTTCAGAAACGTCACCGAATCAAGCATTGGCACCGGCATATGAATCGCGCGCTGAAAACAATTAAGCGATTCCCCTTCAGGCTGACGGGTTCGTCCATTCTCCAGCCTCAACTCCAGGCACAACTCCTGCGCTGCCAGCGCTCGTGCCTCTAATCGCGCGCACAAATGTTCGAGCATCCTGCTGAGCAAAAATGCCAGCGGCTCCAGCAATACCATTGGAAACTCGAGTACCATCACCTCTTCAAACACCAGCGTCGAATCCGATGGCACTAATGTCCGCGTGCCACTGCCTCGCGCTTTTCTCTGCAGTTCGAGCCCCTGCTGCCCCAGGCGCTCGCTCAATTCGACTTCGGGCAGTGCAACCAGATCGCGACATTTCCGCACGCCCCATCGCCGGAATGTTTCAAGCATTTCTTCCACCTCTTCTTCAGCCTCGTCCGCAAACAGCGCTTCCACCGGCAGCCCGCCCAGAAACTCCGCTTCTTTTCCTTCCGGAACAATACTTACGCCGCGGAACCCATGTGCGGCCAGCATTGCTGCTTCCAGCGTGGATCCCGCCGCAACATTTACTTCCAGACCCATATCTGCTGCCCGCCGCGAAATCTGCCGCACGATTTTCTGCACCGAGCCAAAAAGTTTTTCCAGCCCCGACAAGTCCAGCAAAACCGTATCCGTTGCCGCATCTTCGACGCGCGGCGAAAACGACATCGCGCAATCGAGCAGCGCCTGATGCGCCATCGCTTCCTGCTCCTCCGATCGGTCCCGCAGCACTACTCCGTCGCACAGCTCCGATTGCAGTTTCGTCATTCCCACAGTAATTCCCGCAGCCCAGCCCCGTTCATTCGCGCAACAGATTTTCTGCAGCGGAGGTTTGCCCTCGAGCACCGCTACAGCCTGCGTGCGCAGCTCGGGCTCGGCGCGCATAATCGCCTCCGCAGAAAAATCGGGGACGAAGATGCAGGCAAAAGGCATAAAAATGGTCGTTGGTCTTCGGCGCTGGCTCATCCCAATCGCAGTGCTTGCGTGACAAACTCTGCTCTAACCGACTGCACTGGCTTCCGCTCCAAACGCGAGCGCGTAACTTCCATCTGCACGCTCATGCGCTCCAAAATTTCCGCATGCTCCGGTTTCCCTGATCGCCGACGGTTGACCCCTGGCGGCTGTTTTCCCATCTGTAATCCCAGCGTGGCGCACGTCTGCGCGCAGGGCGCTTCGCTTAGCACCACCAGCGCCGATTTCGTATGTTCGACCGCTCTTTGAAATCGAAACCATGAAGTCAGCGGAATCCGTCGTACAAATCTCTCTGGAATCCCCGTCAAGTCGAGCACGATCAGCCCAAACCCGCCGCTTTGCAGGATCAAGTCCGCCGCCTTCAGCACCTGCTCTAGCCTGTGCTCGCTGTGTTTTTTAGTTTTGCTCACATGGTTTTCCTGACGCCCGAAGCCTGACGCCCGAAGTCCAGCTTGCTTTTCCTGACGGCTGACCGCTGACGGCTGACGACTATTTCCTCTCCCAGCTTCCTCGTTCGACCCGCAATCTGACACGTGCGTCGTCTTCTCAGCACCCAGTGCTGCCGACCATCTTTTCTCCCTACACCTCACCCACAGCAGCTTTCCAAAATTCACCCCCGCCGCTTCCGCCGACGCCGGATCGAAGCTGTCGCTCGCATCAATCAGCACGCAAGTTTCTCTGCGCCTTGTTGCCGCCGAGATCGTTGCTAGCATCAAACTCGTCTTTCCCGACGACGCTCCGCCCCAAATCCCGGTCAAACATCCCCGCGGAATTCCGCCGGTGATCGCATCAACTTCTGCTACCCCGCTTGAGATCATCTCCGGCTTCGGCCTTACTTCCAGCCTTGAAGCCAGCCTTACTTCCGCCAACCGCTCCGATCCCGCCACATGCTTCAGCAGCGCCGCCCGTTTCTGCTGAAATTCTTCAAACTGCAGCTCTTGAATCGAAATCGGAAAATCGATTGAGATTGGAAAATCCTGCTCCACCCGCATCCGAGATTTCGACAAAACGGGCTTCGGAACCGCGCTGGACAAAACAGCCTTCGACAAAGCAGGAGTAACGTTGCTTACCGGTGCCGTGGACATCCGAGGACCTCGATCAGAAATTCCTGGCTGGACTGCCGGGTATTTCGAACAAGGACGAAACCAGAGTAGTTTCGCCTTTTATTCGCCTAAAAGATTCTGCCCCCGCCGCCCCAGGTTGTCAAGAATGATGCCATCGAGGTAGCGAATGATCGTTTCGGAATGCGGTTGATCACGGACGACGTCCGTGCTTGCTGAAGATCAGGTGCAGCAGGATGTTGCCGCAGGTGTGGGAACATTTCTTTAGCTGCGCGCGGCTCTGACT
>CAVWQE010000004.1:0-162500 GCA_963757135.1 uncultured Acidobacteriota bacterium | reverse complement strand
ATTGCGAAAGTAGTGGCGAGCGAAATCGCAATAGCCTAAACCTGTTCGACCTTCGGGTCATGCAGGGGTTGTAGGGTCGACAATAGTAGAGTTACCAATCCAGTCGTTAGCTGAACCTCCTCGGAAAAGGAGGCCATAGAGTGTGATAGCCACGTAAGCGAAAACGATCTGGACTCGAAGTCGATACCTGAGTAGGGCGGGGCACGAGAAACCCTGCCTGAAGCTACGGAGACCATTCCGTAAGGCTAAATACTAGCTTCTGACCGATAGTGAACCAGTACCGTGAGGGAAAGGTGAAAAGAACCCCTGCGAGGGGAGTTAAAAGTACCTGAAACCGTGTGCCTACAAACGGTGGGAGGACTATGTCCCGCTCTTTCTGAGATGCAGCCTAAGGGCTGAATTTGAGATAGAGCGGGAAAAGTCTGACCGCGTGCCTATTGCATAATGAGCCGGCTAGTTATTCTTGTCAGCAAGGTTAAGCGAAAGCGAGCCGCAGCGAAAGCGAGTCCTAATAGGGCGAATCAGTTGGCAGGAATAGACGCGAAGCGGGATGATCTACCCTTGGCCAGGCTGAAAGTGAGGTAAAACTCACTGGAGGGCCGAACGGGTGTTTGTTGAAAAAAGCTCCGATGAGCTGAGGGTAGGGGTGAAAGGCTAATCAAATTCCGTGATAGCTCGTTCTCTCCGAAATAGCTTTAGGGCTAGCCTCGGATGATTTGTCGTGGCGGTAAAGTACTCGATGGACTAGGGGGCTTTCCAGCTTACTGAATCCAACGAAACTCAGAATGCCATTGAACAACCAATCCGGGAGTCAGACGGCGGGGGCTAAGCTTCGTCGTCGAGAGGAAAACAGTCCAGATCGCCTGCTAAGGTCCCCAAATTCAAGCTAAGTGGGAAAGGAAGTCGGAACGCCCAGACAGCCAGGAGGTTGGCTTAGAAGCAGCCATCCTTTAAAGAAAGCGTAATAGCTCACTGGTCAAGCGGTCCGGTGCCGACAATATAACGGGGCTTAAGCTTGGTACCGAAGCAGCGGATGCATCACCTAACGGTGGTGCGTGGTAGGAGAGCATTCCCAAGTGTGTGAAGCTAGACTGAAAAGACTGGTGGACACTTGAGAAGAGACCCTGCCGGCATAAGTAGCGATAACGGAGGTGGGAACCCTCCGCGCCGAAAGTCTAAGGTTTCCTGAGAAAGGTTAATCCGCTCAGGGTCAGTCGGATCCTAAGGTGAGGCCGAAAGGCGTAACCGATGGACATCCGGTTAACATTCCGGAACTCCCTTGTGTTCGTTATTACGATGGGGTGACGCAGAAGGATAAGCAGGCCGTCCTATGGCTATGACGGTCGATGCGTGTAAGGTGTCTTCGATAGGTAAATCCGTCGGGGAGTTATCACTGAGACGCAAAGCAGTAACCCGTATGGGTGAAAGCTGCCGATTCCACACTGCCAAGAAAAACCTCTAAGGAGAACGTAAGGGATCCGTACCTCAAACCGACACAGGTAGACGAGGAGAATATCCAAAGGCGCTCGTGAGAACAGTTGGTAAGGAACTCGGCAATATAACCCCGTAACTTCGGGAGAAGGGGTGCCTCATTAGGGTGCAAGCCCGAAGAGGCCGCAGCGAAATGCGCACTGCGACTGTTTAACAAAAACACAGGTCTCTGCAAAGTCGAAAACGACGTATAGGGGCTGACGCCTGCCCGGTGCTGGAAGGTTAAAGGGAGAGGTCAACCGTCGCAAGATGGTGAAGCTTCGAACTGAAGCCCCAGTGAACGGCGGCCGTAACTATAACGGTCCTAAGGTAGCGAAATTCCTTGTCGGGTAAGTTCCGACCTGCACGAATGGCGTAACGAAAGTGCGACTGTCTTGCCAACTGGCACGGCGAACTTGTAGTGCCGGTGAAGATGCCGGTTGCCCGCAACTAGACGGAAAGACCCCGTGCACCTTTACTATACCTTTACTATGAACTATGGCACTTGCTGCGCAGGATAGGTGGGAGGCTTTGATTTCAGGTTCTCGGACTTGGAGGAGCCACCGGTGAGATACCACCCTGCGAGTTCTGTGGTTCTAACCTACTCCCGTTAACCGGGAGAGGGACATAGTAAGGCGGGTAGTTTGACTGGGGCGGTCGCCTCCTAAACTGTAACGGAGGCGCGCGAAGCTACGCTCAGGCTGTTTGGAAATCAGCCGACGAGTGCAAACGCATAAGCGTGGCTAACTGCAAGACAGACAAGTCGAGCAGGTACGAAAGTAGGCGTTAGTGATCCGGTGGTTCTGTATGGAAGGGCCATCGCTCAACGGATAAAAGGTACGCCGGGGATAACAGGCTGATCGGAGCCAAGAGTTCATATCGACGCTCCGGTTTGGCACCTCGATGTCGGCTCATCGCATCCTGGAGCTGTAGAAGGTTCCAAGGGTTAGGCTGTTCGCCTATTAAAGCGGTACGTGAGCTGGGTTCAGAACGTCGCGAGACAGTTCGGTCCCTATCTGTTGTGGGCGCAGGAGATTTGAGAGGGTTTGTCCTTAGTACGAGAGGACCGGGATGAACGAACCTCTTGTGATTGAGCTGTCCTGCCAAGGGCACCGCTCAGTAGCGAAGTTCGGTTGTGATAACCGCTGAATGCATATAAGCGGGAAGCACTCCTCAAGATGAGATCTCCCAACCCGTAAGGGATAAGAAGGGCCCAGGAAGACTACCTGGTTGATAGGCAGGAGGTGAAAGCGCAGTGATGCGTGCAGCTTACCTGTACTAATCGCCCGTTCGGCTTGACCATAAAATTTACTCGGTGCAGAAACAGCTGTCAGTTCTCAGTTGCCAGTTCTCAGTTAGAACCTGAACTGGAACCAGCAATGTTGTTAGGATGTCGTTCGAACCTGGATGACTGAGAAGCAATACTGACACTGTGCGCCGACGAAAAGCCGAAGTAGCAAGGCTGAAATCGGAAAGAAACAAATAAGAAAGTAAGCCACCCCAATCTATTCAGTTGTGAGGCATTGACCTCGCGATCTTTGAGAATTCGGCTTCTAGCAGTTAGCTTCTAGCTCTTAGCTTCGCGGCTTTGCCGCGCGGGTTTAGCTAAAGGCTAAGAGCTGAAAGCTTCGCGCGCGCAACGCGCGACCGACTTTGTCGGTGATCTTACCGCGGGGGATCCACCCGTTCCCATCCCGAACACGGAAGTTAAGCCCCGCAGGGCCGATTGTACTGCACGCGAAAGTGTGTGGGAGAGTAGGTCATCGCCGGCATAAAATCAAAGGCCGATCATGGAAACATGGTCGGCCTTTTGTGCTGTTTGGAGTAAGTCAAGTCGTGTGGCGCGGGCACTCTTGCCCGCGAGTCTCTTAAGAAAAGTCCTGGCGGACAGGAGTGTCCGCCCCACACAGGTTTGTTCCACCACCATCAGCCAGATTGGTCCGGCCATAGCCATCTGTACTCTTCCGGCTTTGACACCAGCCCGGCTCGCACAGGATTCATACGGGTGTATTCCATCTTCTCGTTCAGGCTTTCGTCTGATCGAAGCACATGATCGAAAGATTCGTGTTGCCAGACCGGTCCGAGAGTCCCGAGCAACTTGTTAATGTCCCGAGCCGATGTACCCTTGATCATCTTCAAAATCTTTTGTAAGGGATATGGCCACCCGTCTTCTCCGTTCCGCATAGGCGTGAACAGCATGTGCACATGGTCGGGCATTACGACCACAGCGTGCAATAGGATACGTCTCTGATATTCGTGCAGGCAGTGCTGGAGGACCAGGGCTCGCGCCCTTTCAGGAAAGGCATCCCGGGTCAGCTTGCAGAAGGTCACGAACAATGCCCTGTCGAACTTGTGAAAGTGCGGCAACCTGCGTCGATACTGGTAAGTTCGAGTTGGAAACATGGTGAATGTGTGCCGGCACTCTTGCCCGCGAGTTTTGGGCACAAACCTTCCACCGTTGAACCATGATCACTTCCTGAAGTCTGTGACGAATGAAGGCCGCGTTCAGAAATGAGCGTGGCCTTTTTTGTTTTGCTGAGTAGCAGTCAGTGACTTTAGGTCCTCGCCTAGATTTCCGCTCACAAATACGATTGGATTTATCAACAGCCTGCGCCGCTGCAGCTGTTGTTTCCGACGCTCACGAGTCCAACTTCGTTGAAGAGGTCTCCCGCGCCGTTACTATCCGATTCGTTGCCGCTGACGATGGAATGAAATCCGGAAAGGCCGTACTGGCCGTTGAAGTTGGTGGCGTTGTCTGTTGCGCTGCAACGGTTCAGGGAAATGCCATCCACGACGTTGCCGTAAGCGGTGTTGTGTTTAAGCTGGCCGGCGAAGCAGACGAATCCGCCGCCGTTTCGGCTCGACGTGCTGTTCGAAACTGTGCCGTACCACACGAAGATGCCGGCCGCGCGGTTCTCGTCAGCGTTAATTCCATCAACAATGTTGCCGGAGGCGGTAAGATTGATGCCAAGCTGGCCAAAGCCGCGCACGGTGCCGTTGCGAACAGTCGTGTTGCCGGTGACAAACTGACTGACCGTCGAAATTCCGTTGCCGCCCTTCTCCGAGTGGCTGCAACTCAGTGTAGCTCCGACGCCGGTGCAGGTAACCGGACCTTTTATAGTGAAGCCGTTGAGATCGATCGATACATCTGGCACAGCGATGTCGATGCCATCAGTGTTTTCAGGAACAGTCAAATTGCTCTCGAAAATATAACTTCCCGACTCACAGATGGTGATGGGAAATCCAGGCGCATCGCAAGCGCCGGAAACGGCGCCATGCATCGCACCTTCCTGTGTGATAACGACAGGATTTCTCGCAGCAGCGATTCCCGCCAAGCTGAGAAAGGTCGAAGCCAGCAGTACCCCGCGCACAGCCGACAGATTCTGCATATCATCTCCTTTGTTCGTTCGTTGCTACACCCGTCGTTTTAAACACGCGAAGAATACCTCGGCACAATGAGGGATGCAATCAGAAAGGAAACTAAATAGAGGGCGCAGTCTGTCCGACGAGTGAACATTCTCAGCAAGTCTGTTTCCGAAATGGAACTCAAGGCAGGAGTTTTAGGCGTGCAGCAATGGCCGCGACTTCGGCCGCATGTTCGGCTGGCACAACCCGGCAGCTATACCGAGGTCGATTTGCCGGCGGAGTCAAAGCCCTCCCGTCCCGAACGCGGAAGTTAAGATCCTCAGCAAGAACACTTAGGATTTCTGTTCCCGGTGCTATTATATTTCCGCTTAAACTGGCTGCGATTGCGCAGCGAAGGCGTTTGCCAAAGGGGAACTCCGATGAGAATTTTGACCGCGACACTGGTTGTGCTCGTTTCTTTCTTGTTTTTTGGCGGCTTGGCTTTTGGCGGTGAATCTCCGGTGAGCGGATATCTTTCGTGCCAATCACTTCCCACCACGGACACGATCTATTACAGCTCGACGTGGGAGGGCGCAAGCAGCAGTGAAGATCGCGCCTTCATGCAATATCTGAAGACAAAATACGGATACACGGGACAGGCGAGTTGCAGCGTGGAATACAAGGCGACCACCACCATTGCACACATGCAACAAAGTCATAACGCCATGGTTGCGCAATGGCGGAGTCAGGGAAAAAAGATCGTTGAGACGGGATGGACCTACAACGGCGCGCCGGCGCTTACCACTGCTGCGCCGGATGGGCCCGTCGCAACTACCGCCAATAAGCCACAGACCCGGGTGCCTGATGCTGATGACCAGCCAATGCCAGCGAAGAAGAACATTACTCCAGCTCCTAGCCCAGCGCACACTGCCACCGCGCTCGCGGCCGAGACTTACGCGTTCTGCTACTCGACAGGAAGTCCATATCGGGGGATGGCGAGGTCGCACTACTACGTCACTGACATCTTCGCCGCGCCTAATACCCATGCCGATGGCCCGTTCGGCATCTATCTCCGCAAACAGCACCCAACGGAGGACAATCACGCGCAGTGCACCTTGCCCGGCCCGATGAGTACCGTAGAGAATACCCGCCGCACCTACATCGAGAACGAGCGTAAGTCATTTCCCGACCGGGATATCGTCGAACTGAACTGGAAGCCGACAACGTAGGTGGCACGGGTGTCTTAATCGGGCGGTTCAGATGTCCAGTATTACGGATTCGGCGGCGGATCCAGCAGGTCGCAGTGGTCCACGCACTTCACGGTATTCACCTCGACGCTGGCTTTCTTATTTCCAGAGAAGGTGATATCGGGAAGGATGAGCAGGGTTTGGGTGCCGTTGGCGACATTGAAGCTGCAATTGAAGCTCATCTTTTGTACGCCGCGTTCCTTGCATCCAGTTTGGCCGAGCGCGTCGGCAAGGCTGACGGTCTTGTCGTAAACCTGGTCGGCCAGATGCGACGGCAGCAGCGCGACTGTCAGCGGAATCGGCGACTTGATCTTCACGCTGAGTTTTTGGTCGTCGTGGTCGGGCGTCATCAGGCTGTAGACCTTGGGTGCCGTCGTCACCTCATATTTTTCGTTCAGAATGCGGCGCCATTCGAAACAGGGCAGCACGCAATTATTTACGCAAGTCCAACTGTAGTACTGGATGCGGACATCGCTGGTGGGAATGAACTGCTGCACACGAGGACCAAGGATCGCGCCGATGGTGGTGATAACCGGCTTCTCCGGACGGCGCTCGTCGTGGAAGGTGATGATCATCGGCCGCTCGGACGGCAGATGGCACTCATAAGTCGTACTGGTGACATGCTCCTGTACGCACAGGAAGCTGAAATTCACGGGCGCGTTGGGATTCTGCATGGCGGCGTTCCATTCATCGGCCCAGACCATTGCGATGGTGACGGGATATCGCGACTCGATGCCAACGTGCATATTGCCGCCTCCGGCTGCGGGATGGTAAACGCGGCCGGCGTGGAGGCTGGCGGGTTCCATGGGGATGGCCTCGGCGTTGGCGGGAGTCCAGTCGAAAACGCGATTGTCATTATTCTGCGCGCTCGCGGTGGCGGCAAAGGCGTAGACGAGTACCGCGGCAATTGAAAGAATCCTCATAGTAAAAGTATTTGCCGCGTGCTGGCTGAGGCCTAGTTAATTCGGGACGGGGGGATTACTGAAGTACTACACTCAAATCATGGCTGGACTGCACCAACCCTTTCGTCCAATTTGGCGAAAAGCCGGAATTCAGGAAATCTCGTTCAATAAAAGGCTTTGGCGCGGCGAAACCCGGAGACCAAAATCCAAAGGCGTCGGGACAGGGCCCGCCCTGAGCGAAGTCGAAGGGAGTGTCCGACCGACACAACCCATAAGAATGGTTGATCTTCTCTATCAGCACTATTGATTGGCGCTGCGAGGGCGCGGCAGATAATCTATCGAGTCGCGTAAATCGGCCTGCTGCGGCTACCCATACAAAGGAGACACATTGTCCAACGAACTGAGGAACTTCCTTGCGCTGTCGTACGACGAACTGGAAGAGTTGAATCTGGAGGCGAAGGAGCAGCGCAAGAACCGCATCCCGGTTGAGAGCATCCGGGAGCAGCGGATCAGGTATTTGACCGACGAAAAGCGGATCAAGGCGGTGACCGTGCTGTTCAGCGACCTGGAAGGCCGCCTGCACATGCTCGACTATGACAAGAAATTCCTGATCAAGAGCTGGGACAACCTCACGTTTGACGGCTCGTCGATTCGCGGCTTTACCGCGCAGAAGGAAAGCGACTTGCGCCTGGGCATTGACTGGGCGGCGTTCTACTGGGCACCCGCTGATTTTTTCGGGCCCGGCAAAGTCATGGTGTTCGGCGAAGTAATCGAGAAGCAGGGCGGCTCGTATGCGGCGGACATTCGCGGCGTGTTGAAGGGATACGCCGAGAAGCTCTATGCCGACGAAGGCTACACGCTGAATGCCGCCAATGAAATTGAAGGGTTCATTTTCAAAGGGACTGACGCGGAAAGGAATTATCACAAGAACGGCAAATTTGAATACGTGAATACCGGCGGCTACTACCATTCGCTGCCCGGCGATCCGCTGCGCAACTTCATTGACCTGTCGGCGGAAGTGCAGCGCGCCATGGGCTTCCAGAATGAAAAGGACCATCCGGAGGTTGCGCCATCGCAGTTTGAAATTAATTACGGATACGGCGAAGTGGTGGCAGCGGCCGATCAGATTCAGCTTTATAAGCTCATCTGCCGGGAAGTGGCGACCAAGCTGGGCATGACGGCGTCGTTCCTGCCGAAGCCGGTGGTTGGGGTGAACGGCAGCGGCATGCACACCAATGTTTCCATCAGCAAAGGCGGCAAGAACCTTTTCTGGGACGCGAAGGGGGAAGAGAAACTCAGCAAGCTGGGATGGTCGTTCGTGGACAAGATTCTGACCCACGGCAATGACATTTGCCTGCTGCTGAATGCAAGCGTCAATGCTTATCGCAGACTGGATCCGCACTTTGAGGCGCCGAATCAGATCAAGGCTTCAGCGGTCGATCGCGGATCAATGGTGCGCATTCCGATCGGCAACGACAAGAGCATGCGCGTGGAAGTGCGTTCGGTTTCGCCGGACGCGAATCCATACCTGGTGCTGTACTCGATCTTCAAAAGCGGGCTGGACGGCTCGACCGCGAAGATCAAGAACCTGCGCCAGGCGGAACGCTACTTGCCGGACAACATCTACACTGCGCTCGACGACTTCAAGAAGTCGGCGTGGATCGACAAGATTCTCGGCGAAGACGTGAAGGGCCGCTACGCCGACCTGAAACAGGCCTCGGCGGACAGGTGCCCGCGCCTGCTGGGAACGTTTGTGAAGGCTCCGGAGGTGCAGTACCACCACGAGGTTTACAACCAGTATTTGTGGAACGAGTTCTAGGAAGAGTTGCAGATTTTTATCTGACCTGAATGTGTGGCGCGGGCACTCTTGCCCGCGAATGCCTGGCTCAAAACCTTTCGCGGGTGAGGGCCCCATTCGACTTCGCTCAGGGCAGGTCCGCGCCACACAAGCATGACCACTGGCCCCTGCCCACTAGCGGACATCTAAATTTCGCAAGCGGACAATCGGTACTTCGCACAACGCCAGTCTTCTAAAAGTCTTTCAATCTTTTCAAACGCATGCATCCCCTAGCCGGTTGGTCAGAGAGTTGCTGATTTGGCAGTGCGTTCGCTTGGCTGACTTCAGCACGCCGCCCGCCGGCGGGAAGGGATTGAACATGCGAGTCCTGTTGCAGGACGTAAGTTACGGCTTGCGCATGTTGCGCAAGAAGCCGATGTTCACCACGGTCGCGGTTCTGACCCTGGCCCTGGGAGTCGGCGCAAACACCGCCATCTTCAGCATCGTCAACGCGGTGCTGCTGCGCCCGCTGCCGTATCCCAACCCCGACCGGCTGGTGAGAATTTATTTCAACAATCCTGGGGTGGGAGTGCGGGACACTCTATTTTCCGTGCCCGAGCTCGACGACCTGAGAAACCGCGCGGGCGTGTTCGATGAGGTGAGCACGGTTGGCGGCGGCAGCGTAAATCTGACAGGCGCCAGCCAGCCGGAGAGGCTTGAATTTGCGGTCACGCATCCGAATTATTTTTCGATGCTGGGCGCGCGCCCGCACATCGGGCGGCTCTTCGGCCCGCAGGATTTCGCGCTGGGCTTTGCCCCGGTAGCCGTCATCAGCGATGGCCTGTGGCGGCGCTCCTATGGCGCCGATCGGAACGTTCTCGGGCGCACGCTGCTGCTGGATAACGATCCCTACACCATTGTCGGCGTTCTACCGCCGGAGTTTCACCATCTGGGACCGACGGTTTCGGAGAACGCAGAAGTATTTTTGACGGCCGGGTTCAGTGCCGACCCAACGCCTCCGCCCGCGCGCAGCACTCGCATCATGCCGGCAGCCATTGGACGTCTTAAGCCCGGCATAACGCTGCAACAGGCACAGGCGCGCCTGACCGCGATGGCTGCACAACTGCGCCATGATTTTGGGACGGATTATCCTCCGCAGGCGCAATGGACGATCGAGATTCAGCCGCTGCAGGAGTCGGTCGTTGGCAACGTGCGCCCGATGTTGCTGGTGCTCATGGGAGCGGTGATTCTAATCGTGTTCATCGTGTGCCTGAACATTGCGAATCTCCTGTTGGCGCGCGCTTCGGGGCGGCAGCAGGAAATGGCGGTCCGCCTGGCGCTGGGAGCAACTCGCGGCCGCATGGTCCGGCAGATGCTGACCGAGTCGATCCTTCTTTCGGTAATTGGCGGTGTTGCGGGAATAGCCAGTGCGTATGGTGCTTTAGGCTTCATCTTGCGGGTGGTGCCGGCGAACATTCCGCGGCTGAGCGAGGTGAAGATCGATTGGGTAGTGCTGACGTTTGCGCTGCTGATTTCCGTTCTTACCGGCTTGGTTTTTGGACTTGCGCCGGCGCTACACTCTGTCAAAGTTGCTCTGTCATCGGCCATCCGGGAAGGCGCGCGCGGTTCCGGCTACAGCACCAAAACTGGCCGCTTGCGTGACGTCCTCATTATTTCTGAATTGGCATTTGCGGTCATGCTGATGGTGGGAGCAGGTCTGTTGTTGCGCACCTTGCGCGATCTGCTGCGGGAGAACCCGGGGTTCAATGCAAAGCACGTTGTGACTGCGAACGGTTGGCTGCCGATTCCGAACAATCCGAAAGCCGATCCATATATCGGTGTTGGTACGAAAACTGTTTTCAACCGCGAGGTGCTGCGGCGGATGAAGCAAATTCCGGGAGTCGATCTCGCAGCCATCGTTTCGAACCTACCCACCACACCGCAAACCAACGTAGCCAACTTCGACGCTCTGATGATCGAAGACCATCCGCGGGAGTCGTCACAAGATCTGCGCGGCGAAAGAATTCGGATCAGCCCGGATTATTTCAAAGTGTTGCAGTCGCCGCTGGTGCGCGGGCGGTTTTTTAATGACGGGGATGAGGACGGCAAGGCGCTGGTTGCGATTGTTGATGAAAGCACGGCGCGGCACTATTGGGAAAATCAAGATCCGCTGGGCCGGCGAGTTCGTTTTGGGCAAAATCCAAAAGCGCCATGGATGACGGTGGTGGGTGTGGTCAAAGACATCAAGCACGATGGGCTGGATGTTGACGGCGTGCCCCACATTTATGTTTCGATCTATCAGAGCGCGGATAGAGCATTCAGCGTGGTCCTGCGCACGTCTTTGCCGGCCAGTACACTCGAGCCGCAAATTCGCGGGGCGATCCAGGGCATCGATCACGGGCTGCCGGTGTTTGGAGTGTCGACCATGGATGACGTGCTCGATGCGTCGCTTGCCTCGCGCCGGTTTTCTGCCGATCTGGTGAGTGGATTCGCCGGGCTGGCACTGCTTCTGGCATCGCTAGGAATCTATGGCCTGCTGGCGTACATGGTGGGTCAACGTTCGCGGGAGATTGGGTTGCGGATCGCGCTGGGCGCGCGGCCTGAAGATATTCTGAAACTGATTCTGGGTAAAGGATTCATTCTTGCGGGAGCCGGAATCGTTGCGGGCGTATTCTTGGCTGCGTCCGGCGCGTCGGCGATGGCAAGCCTGCTGTACGGCGTACGCCCGCATGATCCCGAGGTGTTTGTGATCGTGCCGCTTCTGTTGCTTGGCGTGGCGGTGATGGCTAGTTACATCCCGGCGCGACGGGCAACGATGGTTGACCCGATCGCGGCGCTGAGGGAGGGTTAAGGGCGACCCGGTGTAGCCCCCCGGACTCAACTAGCGTTCAGCTTTACCTTCGTGCACGACTTCGTAAAGCGTGGGGAACGGCCGAAAGGCCGCCCATTCGGGCCGGCCGACGAGGGCACGGAATCCGTCGTCATGGGCGGCATCGAAATCCGCCTGTGAGGTCCACCGGGCCACGTTGACGAAACGGAAACGGGCGTCCGGCGCGAGTGAGCGGTGCAGTTTGTGTTCGAGATAACCGGGTTTGGCGCGCATGTAAGTGTTGATCTGCTGCCATAGGGCAAAGAATTCATCCTCGCGCCCTGCGGGAACTTCGAAACAGTTGACCAAAGTGATCATTTGAAGCAAACCCTCCTTGCGTAATCTTAACCAAAGCGTTTCCAGAATTTCTTGGGTTCCAGTTTGGGAGCAGATGATTGCGTTCGGCGGAAACAGGTAACCCGGGACTGCTCAAGTACGGTGCTGAATCTGCCGATTTCGGGGAGCATAGGGGACAGGAGGCTTTCCCATGATTACCATTTCCAGTTCGCCTCAGAGTCTTTCGGTTACAGCCGCGCAAAGTTCTTCGACCAGCGCGTCAGCTAGAAAGCCCCAACCAACCACCAATAACCCGGATGATTCAGTGCAGATCAAGACTACTGGCACCGGTCTTGCCAGTCTGGTGCAGCCCACGCAGGCGCAGCAGGTTCAGCAACTATACCGTCGCGGGAATACTGTTCCCCAGATTGCGTACAACCTGAACCTGAGCGCGCAAGCCGTGGACGGATATTTGAACATTGCAAATGGGAGAAAGTAAGGTTGAACGCCGAGCACGGGCTGTCGGCCGGCACTATCCCGCGAGAGATCTCTGGGTCGAGAGCCATGCTTCGGCTTCGCCAGCGCTGCGAAAAACGCGAATCTCTGAGAAGTAGGCGCCCGCGAGCACCGCGAACATTCGCATCATGCCGAAGAGCGCGTCGCCGGTAGCCACCACAGCACAAGCGCCGAAGCGGACCTTTTTCTTCACACGGTTGATTTCCTGCGCCACGGCAGTGATTTCAGCGGTAAATGGAAGGGAAGTGGTCTCGCTCAGGTCGAGGAAAACGTCGAGGCGATCGGGACACTCGGGGTCCCGCTCCAAGGTCCGGAAGTGATTGATGACTTCACTTACCTCGACATTCCCAATGCACCGGGTGCGGATAACCTTCTCCTGTTGGTGGATAACGTACCTCACCGGCATTGTAGACAATTAGATTCCGGGTGGCCGCGGACGACTCAGCGATTCGCAGGAACGCCGGTTCAACCGACACAGTTCACAAGGGTGCCGATGTGGTCGATGCTTATGCGGATTTCGTCGCCGCTGGCGAGCGAAAAAGCGTCGGGCGGGACGATGCCGGTCCCGGTGAGCAAAAAACATCCGCGCGGGAACGAATTGTTACGGAAAAGATATTCCACCAGCGTGCGCGGGTCGCGTTTGAGTTCGCTTAGTGCGATGCGTCCGGTGAATGCTGAATTTCCGCCGCGCAGAATATCGAGATGAATCTCAGTCGAGAGCGGCAGCGGCTCTGACGAAACCAGAACGCAGGGGCCGAGGGCACAACTGCGGTCATAAACCTTGGCCTGCGGAAGGTACAGCGGGTTCTCGCCTTCGATGTCGCGCGAACTCATATCATTGGCGACGGTGTAGCCGAGAATGCGGCCTCCGGGGCTGATGAGGAGCGCTAGTTCAGGCTCGGGCACTGACCACTTCGCGTCGCTGCGTATCGCGACCTTGCCGCCGGCGCCGACTACGCGGTGAGACGTCGCCTTGAAGAAGAGCTCGGGCCGCTCGGCGCGGTAAACGCGATCATAGAAATCGCCGCCGCCCGCCGACTCGGATTCTTCCATGCGCGCATCGCGGCTGCGATGGTAGGTCACGCCCGCCGCCCATACTTCCTGCGAGCCGATCGGCGCGAGCAGAATTTCGTCGAGACTAAGGTCGGAGCTATCGATGGGCGGAAGAGTCGCGACAAAATCGTGCAGAAAACTTCCCAGGTCTTCACGTGCAACGAGATCGTCCCAGGAGAGATTCTCGGCGGAACACCACCTATCGTGATGTTCGAATACGCAGCCTTGTTTGGTGTTGTAGAGCTTCACCGAGTCCTCTGGTACTGATTTGGGAGTATAAACGGCGGGAAGACGTGCGATTTGCCCCTTGCTTGTGTAAGCTAATTTTTCCGCCCCAATGATTCGCCGGCTCCTAACCCGTGTTCTGTATGCGCTCCCTGTGTTGTGGCTGGTAGTGTCGGTTGTGTTTTTGCTTATCCATCTGGTACCGGGCGATCCCGTTTCGCAGATGCTCGGAGAAGGCGCAGCTGCGGCCGATCTTGCTGCCACTCGTCATGCTTATGGACTCGACGTGCCGCTCGGAACGCAATACCTGAATTACTGGAAGGGCGTTCTGCACGGAGACCTGGGGCCGTCGCTGCGCTTCAATCAAAGCGTGAGCAGCCTCATTTTGCATCGCTATCCGTACACGCTGCAGTTAACCATCGCGGCATTGCTGGTCGGGATAATCATTTCAATCCCGGCGGGCGTCCGGTCGGCGCAACATCGCGGCCGCTGGGATGACAAGCTGCTCAGCGTAGTAAGCCTGTTCGGGTTGTCATTTCCGAACTTCGCGCTGGGGCCCATTCTGATCTTGTTTTTCGCGATTGAACTCGGCTGGTTACCGGTATCGGGGTCAGGAACATTCGCGCATCTGGTGTTGCCGGCGATCACCATGGGCAGCGCTCTTGCGGCGATCCTTACGCGCATGGTGCGCACATCCATGCTGGAAGAATTGGGTCAGGACTACATCCGGACCGCGCGTGCCAAAGGCCTGCCGGAGCGGACGGTAGTTTATCGGCACGCGCTGCGGAATGCGATGCTGCCGGTGCTGACAGTTTTGGGATTGCAATTCGGCGCGCTGCTGGCGGGTGCGATCGTGACTGAGAAGATTTTTTCCTGGCCGGGAATCGGACGGCTCACGATCGATGCCATTGGCAATCGCGATTACTTCCTGGTGCAGGGGTGCATTCTCGCCATTGGGCTGACGTATGTGCTGGTGAATCTCATGACCGATGTGTTGTATTCGGTGGCCAATCCAAGGATACGGCAGTAGTTAATCGATTATCCGAATTCCGCATACCGTCCGGTCGGTCGAATGTTGCGGAAATCCGCACCCGGCGGGGCTTTTCCCTTGACAGCAGTTTCGCACCGACATATAGTCCTGCCCTGCACCGGCACATGATGCCGCGTCGTCTGCTCCTACTCCATGTCTGGAAATTTCGGAGGACTCTCCATGAAATGGCTTGTTGCTCTTCTAGTGGTCATCAGCTCAACATTGGTCTTGGCTCAGAATAACGGATCGACAACGCAGGACCTCTCCACCCTGCGTGGCGTCGCCGAACCGCCCATGCTCGGTATTCACTGGGCACGAGGAGTGAATCCCAATGCCCGCGTAGATGAGGCAGCCGCGCATCAGGCCAATCCGCACAAAAACGTAAATATGACTTATCATGGCGGCAAGATTATGCCGACCGCTGTAACCAAGGCGATCTATTGGGGCCAGAGCTGGAACAATTCGACGTTCATCGGCGACAAGATATCCGGCCTTGACACCTGGTATAGCGGCTTCAGCAGCTCGAATTATGCCATCACGTCCGATGAGTACACCGGAACTAATGGCCAGGTCGGCCCCGGCACAACGCACCAAGGCCACGTGGTCGATGCTTCCACCGCATCCGGCGGCAACAACACCTCGGTGATTTTGAATGAAGTTTGCAAGGAAGTCACGGCTGGGAACATCACACCTGACCCCAGCGGCAACGGCTACTACCCAGTTTATGTGGATGTAAAACGCGGCAACGCCGGCTACTGCGCCTACCACAGCGCGGGAATGTGCGGATCCCATCTGGTGCAGTTTGCTTTCTTCTTTAATCTCGACGGCGACCCGGGTTGCGATCCGGCTGATACCACGACTGGCCACTCGCAAGGGTTGGCCGCGCTGTCAAACGTTAGCGGACACGAACTTTCCGAGGCCCGCACCGATCCAGCCAGCCCCGGCGCCTGGTACGACAGTTCAGGTCAGGAAAACGGCGACAAGTGCGCATGGACTTTCAATGTTCCCTCAGTCACTTTCTCGAACGGAAGCACCTGGAAGATTCAAGGCGAGTGGTCGAACGCGGCCTTCACTGCGGGCACCGGATATTCGAACAGCAAGGGCCAGAAGGGTTGTCTCGACGGGCACTGAGCAGGGGTTTAGTGCGGAAGGCGCCGGATAATTTTCCGGCGTTTTTTTTATGTGGTGGCGCGTCAGCCGGTGTTGAGGCTGACGAGTTTCAGTTCACCGTCAAATTGATGTTCGCAGTTGCTGACGGCGTCGCTGCGTCGGTGCTGCTGACGGTGTAGGCATTCACGGTAATCGTGTAGTTTCCCGGAGTGGTTCCGTTCGACCCGCCGCCTCCGCCCCCGCCGCCGTTTCCACTTCCGCCGCCTCCACCGCAGCCGGGCATACTGACGATGAATGCCAGGCCGAATATCCCGAGGCCGAACCAGATTTCGCGCCGCCGCTGCTTTGCAACGGGGACAAACAAGAGCAGGGCCAGCGCACTTGCCAGCCCAGTCCACCCGAATGAAGAAAGCGCCGCCCGCGAGGTGTTCGCGGTAGTTGTAGCAGTTACGGTTACGCTGGCGCTGGTCGTGCTCGTGAAATCAACGGTGTGGTTATTGACCGGGTCGGTGGAGGTGACTACGCAGCTTGCCTTCGGAGCCGTGCTTGAACAACTGAATGCAACGCGGCCCGATCCCAACGTTCCGGTCATGTTGATACTGGTAGTGTTGGCGGTAGTTGCGCCCGCAGTCAGCATGATGTTGCCGGAGGAAGTCAACTGCGGTACCGGAACCGCGGAGGGCGTGTACTGCCGCACGTAATCCGCCAGCAACGGATTCTGTGTGCCGGAGTTGTTGTCAGTGGGAGCGCCCAGGGTTCCGCCGACCGCGACATTCATGATGATGAAAAACGGATTCGCGGAACTGCTGAAAGGCCAAGTGTCGCCCGCCGGGAGATCGGAGGCAGTCACAACAAAATATGGCTGGGTTGGATCGTCGATGTAGTACTGAATCATGTTGGCCGACCAGATCTGGCCGTAGGTGTGAAAGGCGGTATCGATCTGCTGACCAGAAGGGAAGGTAAAGCATTTACCTTTACCGTTTCCGGAGGTCACAGTGGTGTGAACAGTCGAGCAATTACCGGTCGCGCCTGGGCCCGAGATGTTGGATGTGGTTGGCCAATTTTCCATGATGTCGCTCTCGCCGACGGTAGGCCAATTGACTCCAGGCTGAGAACCGAGCATCCAGAAGGCGGGCCAGAGTCCGGCGTGCGAAGGAATTTGAAGGCTGGCTTCGATGCGTCCGGCGTTGAAGGACTGCTTTCCTAGGGTCTTCAACCGCGCCGAAGTGTACGTGTTCGCTGAAGGGCTACGCGCCTGGATGGCGAGATGTCCGCTGCCGTCGATGAAAGCGTTGGGACTCGTGCTGCTGCATGGCGAAACATTCGATGACGGATCGCAATAGTTTTCCAGCTCGTTGTTGACGCCGAGGTTGCCGGTGTCGAAGGCCCATTTCGTGCTGTCGATCGGACTGTTCGCTGTGCCGCTGAATTCGTCGCACCATTGAGGCGCCCACGTGACCGAACCGATGATGACGGGCGAAACGCCGCTGCACTGAGCGTGGCTGAGAGCCGCCGAAAGCGTGACGATCAGCAGGAACAGAATTCGCGAAGAAATATGCAAGTCAGCCTCCAACGTAGTTTTTATAAGAGAGGAAGTTTCTTTCAGGTAGGCGTACTTGTCAATGAAGAAGTGGCGAAAATCCAAGCGGGAATCAGGCGAGTAGCGAGAGGTTCTCCTGCGGCGGATGTCCTTCGCCGAGCGGATCGGCAATCTTTCTCAAGTCGGGATAGTGCTCAAGCAATGATTCGGGCGCGAGCACGCGCCTCCCCGTGAGCATGTTTTTGAGCTGAAGAGCGTTGACTCCGGCCTTGGCCTCGAAATGGTTGTTCGCGATCACGAATGTGGTCTTGGCCTTTTCGGCGATACTGTCGATCCGCTCTTTCCAACCGACGAGCTCATTCGACTTGTACAGGTAGTTGTAGCGGTCGGCGCTGGTGTCGGCCTCGAACCATTGATCGTAGTTGCGCCCGTGTAGCCGCACGTAGCCGATTGAAGAAGTCACATGCGCGGTTGGTTCGAGGGCGCGCCCGATTTGCGCCTGATCGATGTTGCAGAAGCTCACGTTGCGTTCGGCGAAATACGCGATCGTCTCCGGATTGCTCCAGGTCGAATGACGGACTTCGACCACGCGCGGGTATTCGATGAACTGGCGCAGCAGGGTTTCCAGGTATTCGCGATTGAGCGCCGTGTTCTTGAACGAAACCGGAAACTGGATCAGCAGCGCGCCGAACCTTCCCGTAGCTGCCATCGCTTCCAGCCCCGCGCGCGCCAGTTGCTCGTCTTCGTCGTTTGGGCGAATGGAGACTGCGGAGGTCGGCTCCATGGCGGCGAGCGGCGAATGCGTGAATGAGCGGTGCAGTTTGGCCGTAAACATAAAACTGGGGTTGACGTCGGAAACGATGCGTGACCAAAGCTTGGCCAACTCGGGCTTGATGTGTCCGTAGAACGAGGTGTTGATCTCGACTACGTCGAAGCAGCGGGCGAGAATTTCGAGTGGATGCTGCTTGCGCCGCGACATACCCGGCGGGTAAAAGATGCCTTCCCAGTCTTTGTAGGACCAGCCAGCCGTACCCACGCGGACTTGGCTTCCGGGGAGCATCCATCCATTTAAGCAGGGATACGGGAATGGGGCAATTGCGCTGAGGGGGCCTGGTTCTATTTGCCGACCACTGTCTTCGCCGCGTTCATGTTCTCGAAACGGTCATAAGCGCGGACCACCACGACGTGTTCCTGGACGGCCGTATCGTTTTGAAGCGCGACTGAAAAATCGTAGTTCTCTGATCTTGAATCCGAAAGCTGTCCGACAGGCTCGACGAAGTGCCACTCGCCGGCATCAATCGAGTATTCCGCGCGCTTGATGGGGGAGAAGCCGTCCGCGGCGCGAAACTGCACCCGCACCGAATTTGCCTGCACTGACGCCTTGAGGTCCTCGATCTGTGGAGGTGTCGTGTCCACCTCAAAACGGTCGGTTTCTTTTTCCGACGAGAGCGCATCCTGTGGCGAATGCGACGGTGTATCCGAGGCTGTGATCTTAATCGTGTAGCCGCCATCGGGTAGCAGAGATGCGTCAAACGAATAGAACTTTTCTGCGACGTTTTCCTTCAGCAGCAGCCACCGAGTCTGGCCATCGCCACGGTAATAAACGGAATAGGCCAGCTGATCGTCGTTTTCATCATGTACATTCCACTTGACGCCGATGGATTGACGGTCACGAATAGCATTGGGCTGTGGATCGAAACGCTGTCCCGCTTCAAGATTTGGGGGCCGAGGCGGCGCCTGATATCGCGTCCCGACGTTTACAGAGACATCGTCGAATTCCGGCGCAACATTTTTGGGGAGGTAGTTTAAAGTTACGCTATCAACGCGCGGAGAAGTAGCGCCCGGGTGCAGAATCGCCTTCCATTGCGCAAAACGCGCGGGCGGGACCGTGAGCTCAGGGTTCTTTTCGATGTCAACTTTTTTCCAGACGCTCCAGTTTCTGTCGGGATTGTCCACGTTACCGCTACGCGCGAATAGTTCCACGTTGCCGCGTCCACGGAACTCGGCACGCCCCCATTTTGAGAACACGTGGGCGTCGAACACGTCGCTTTCATAACTGCCTTCGGCGTCGGGTGCGCCGCTCAGCAGGAAAATTTTCCCCAGGTTGCTGGTCGAAACATAAAGACCGCCGCTTGGCGCTTTGGCAAAGGCGGTCACCTGATTAGCGCCTGCCTTGATCAACTCGGCGTAATCATCGCGACCGCGAATCTCATAAATCTCTCCCTGATTTCCCGTGCCCGTGAGCAGGTGGCCTTTGTTGTCGAAGGCCAGCGCATACGCGAGATCGTCACGGGAACTCCAAAGGCGGGATGGCGAGCCATCCGGCGCGATCTTGTAGATCTCCGACCCGCCGGGCACGCTCGTGCTCGAGCTATTGATCGCAACAGCAGAATCGGGCGGGGGACCGGTTGCAGCCACGGGGCCGGATGGCGCAGGATTTTGATTGTCCTTGGGAACGACGATAGTGACGTTGCCGGCGTTTCCGCCGGTATGTTTTTCTCCCGCGGCAGCCACGTAGATGTTTCCCGCATCATCCAGCGCCAGGCTGGTGATTTCGCGCTTGGGCGCGCTGTACAAAACAAAGCCTTCACCCTGCGGAGAAATTCGATAAATCAATCCGCTACCGTCAGACCCGGCTATAAGATTCCCCTGAGCGTCGAATGCTATCGCCCGGATATGCGGTTCGTCGCTTTTGAAAAAAAGCGAGTGTTCGCCGGCGGCGGTGACCCGAAAAATTTCTCCGTGATCGCCGGTGGCAACATAAAGGTCGCCGGCTTTGTCGAGGGCAAGCGCCCAAATGTATTTTGTTTTCGGATCGAAAAAGACCGACGACTTCCAGTCGCCAGTTTGCGTGATGGCCGCACCTTTCCCTGAAGCGGAGTGACGAGAGGTGCGCGTTTCGGGCGGTGCAGTCGCCGCCACCGGTTCCCGATTTTTCTCGATCTTATAGACCTTGCCGTCAGGATTGGTGGCGGCATACAGCACGCCATTGCCGTCCACGACCAACGCTTGCACCTGCAACTCCTGAGGCTGAAAAATGGCCACCGACTGGCCCCCTGCGACGATTCGATAAACCCGCGCCGGAGCGCCGGTCGCGACGTATATTTCTCCGTCGGGGCCAACTGCCGCGGTCCAAACCGCGCTGGACGGCGTGGTTGCGATCAGCTTAAATGCCGGAGCCAATTCGAGGAATCCAGTGCTCGAAATTGCAACGCCGTGGGGCGTACCCTTCGCGAAGTCGTCGTATTTCGACTGCTCCCAAGTGCGCGTGCCTTCGGCGGAAACAAGGGATGATGAGATGAGAATCAACAGGCTTGCCGAAACCGTCAGGAAAAAGGCGGAAAGACGCGAGAACATTATGGATTGTGACCTCAGGGTGGAAAAACTCAGGGTATCACGAGGCTGGACCGGACTGCCGAGCAGGGATGAATGCACGGTTCCAGCAATTCACATTTCGGCAGTCAAAGGGTAAACTTAGCGCGTTCGGAAAGGCCGACAAGAAAGCCGGGAAATCCGGCGAGTTTTTTGGGATCGGCTGCACTTGGTCGTGCGGGCCGGATATCCGGACTCGGGACCCGCCAAGGAGTCGTATGGACGCCAATGAGAAGGCGCGTGTGCGGGCGCTGCACAGCTACAGGATTCTTGACACTGATCCGGAGAAAGCATTCGACGACCTGACCATTCTAGCTTCACACATCTGTGAAACGCCGGTGGCGCTAATTTCGCTGATCGATTCGGATCGCCAGTGGTTTAAGTCGCGGGTTGGCGTGGACGTGAAGGAGACGCCGAGAGAAGTCGCCTTTTGCAACATCGCGATTCAGCAGTCGGATCTTTTCATCGTTCCTGATGCAACCAAAGACACCCGCTTCAGTTCCAATCCTTTCGTTGTTTCCGATCCCAAGATTCGTTTCTATGCGGGCGCTCCCTTCAAGAGTTCTGACGGGTACGCGCTGGGCACATTATGCGTGGTGGATGTGGTTCCAAGACAACTGAGCGTCAGCCAGCAGAATGCCCTGTTGGCACTTAGCCGCCAGGTGCAGGCACAGTTTGAATTGAGAAAGAACTTGCTGGAATTGCGGACCGCGCTGGATGAGCGTGACCGGGCAGAGGCGGAGCGCGACCGGACAATATCTGAATTGCAGAATGCTCTTGGACACGTCAGCCGGCTGAGTGGACTTCTGCCGGCATGCTCGGTATGCAAACTGGACGTGACTATCCCGGCCGATCCCAATGCGATTTCGGGAGTCGTGGACGGCGTAATGCAGATCGCTCGTGAGATGAAATGCTCGGATGGCAATGAGTATCAGATTGAGTTGGCGCTGCGCGAGGCGCTGGCAAATGCGATCGTGCATGGCTGCAACAATGATCCGACGAAGAAAGTCGAGTGCTGTGTGGCCTGCACCGAGTCTTCGGATGTGATGATCGTGGTACGCGATCCAGGGCAGGGCTTCAGTCCAAACGCGGTTCCCGACCCGCTCGCAGCTGAGAATCTCCATTCGCATCATGGACGAGGGATCTACCTGATCAATCAGTTAATGGACGAGGTTTCGTTCGAGCGAAACGGATCGGAGATTCGCATGCGCAAAGTGGCAGGGGCATCGGTGACGGAGACGTCACCGAGCCTGTCGGCAACCGGATCGGGCGATTGAAGCGAGATTCCGTCGAGGGCTAAAGCCTGAATCATGGGCAGCGCGGACGCGGCGCTAATGCGCTGCTCTTCCACGCAAGCTCTTTGCGCGGAGTGACTCAGTCTGCGGCTTTCACCGGGTTGAGCGGCGGCTTCTCAGCGAAGAAGTCGTGATCGTAAAGCCCGCGGTACATCCGTCCCGCGATCTCAGCGGCCTTAGGTCCGAAAGTCGGGCGTCCGCCTTGCAGGAAGACGACTACCACGACGCGACCGAAGTTGGTGTTGGCATAGCTGGCGAACCAGCCGAAGCGCGTACCCGCGCGCGAACAAGTGCCAGTCTTGCCGAAGACTTCCTCTTCCTTGAAATTCGCCAGGAGCCGTCGGGCTGTACCGTACTCCACCGCGCCGGCCATGCCGTCAGACATTTCCGGAACCATCCCAGCGATGTTCAGGTGCCGCTTGACGATAGGCTGAAAATTGGCGACTTCGGCGGGGGTGGTCGGGTGTTGCAGGTAATACATGGTGCCGCCATTCGCGATTGCAGTGACGAGCGAGCCCAGTTGCAGCGGAGTCATGGAAATGCCTTCACCGAATGAGCACATCTTGCCCACGCCGCCGAGCTTTGAGGAAATTTCCGCGTCGGGATAAATACCGGACTGCTCGCCGCGAATGCGATAGCCGGCAAGTTCACCCAACCCGTAAAGGTGGGCATAGTGCGCCACTTTTTCGAATCCGAGCTGGCGCCCGAGCGCCTCGAAATAAGCGTTATTCGAGTGCGCCAGCGCCAGCGTCAGATTCATGTGGCTGCGGCCGCCCAACCGAACTTCAGTTTCCTTGGTGATGATTCCTTCACTCAGCGCGGCCAGCGCGACCGAAAGTTTGATGGTCGAACAGGGCTGCGCGCCGCTGGAAAGCGCCATCTTCTGATTGACCATGGCCAGGATGCGGCCACTGGTCGGCTCGATAGCGAGCACCGTGCCATTCATGTTGCCGAGCGCATCAATCGCAGCCTGGCGCACGATTGGGTCTTCGCCGGTGGTCACGTCGCCGTCAGTAATGTCCTTTGCGTAGGAACTGGCGGAAAAGCGTTCGTAATAATGATGGCGTCTGCGCGATGCCATGGCCTGCCCGCGAACGCGGCGACTGCGCGCCAGATGAGTGATGTGATGGCGCGCGTGCTTATTTTCGGTAATGGTCCGAGATTTCTTATGAGTCGCCGTTAATGGCCGTGGGCTGATGGTGGCAGCATCGCCCAACTGAACGACGGACAGAATCGAGGCGATGAGAACGACGAGGAGCAGCGCGCGACGCACGGAAACGGTCACTTCGTTATCCCTGAAGCTGGAGTTCACATCTACTTAGATTGCAAGAACCTTGCCAGTGTTTCTAACTGCAAGAGAGTTCGTGCAATTTCCTGATAGTACGGGATTTACCGGCCCGTGCGCCATGAAATAGTTCTAATCTAGGTAATGCATGAGATTCCTTGTAAGTAGATGATTGGTAGGGTGTTGCGCAGAATTAACCGGAAAGGACGCGCACTTTCGTAATGGCAGCATGGTTACTCGGAAGATAACGGACCAGGGAAAACACTTTCACCCGAACTCGGCACAACGGTTGGGGTCGGGCTGCTCACACATCGCCAATATTCGACAAAACACGGCGCCAAAATCTGGACGAATTCCAGGGCTGAGACAGAGAAAAGCCGAAGGCACCCAATATTCCCGAAACCGAGCGGGGCGCCTTCGGCGATTCTAGTTGGAACGGTAGTCGAGTTATTGCTTTGCCGGGCTTGCCGTTGCCGTCTTGGCCATCGGCTTGGTCGCGCCCCCGACTGGAACCATCGCGTGCTCATAGGGTGTTCCCGCCCACATCATGTATGGCTTGGTTGGATCAGGATCTTTGTCTTCGGTCAGACCCAGAGTTTTTGCGCCGGCTCCTGTGATCATGATGTGTGGACCGGTTACGACCCAGTGATTGTCGTCGGTCTTCTTTTCAGCTTTGGGGTCGGTGTTGCTGGCTCCCTGGTCTCCCGCGAGCATGTAAGAGATGCCCAGTTTGTCAGTGGGAGCTTCGCCTTTCATCATGGCGCCGAAGAAGGCCATGCTGTTAGCGTCATTGCACATTCTATCTGTGCCGATCACCATGCAAGTGAAGCCATTCTTGCTTTCGCGCAGGGTGCGCATATTGCCGTCCTTACCCATACGCATGACTCCGGCATCTTTGGCAATGGATTTGGGAGCGGACGAGAGTGCCCGCGCGGTGTAGGCCGCATCTGTTATTTCGCCTTTTTTCATTTCGGATTTCATGGGTGCGGCTTTTTCCTGGGCCGCGCCGAGGATTGAAAGCAGCAACATCGAGACAGTGAGTCGGAAAACTGTTCTGCGCATATCGCCTCCTGATCATTGGTTTTAATTGTGCTGGCAGTCGGGCAGAAGCATTGTAGCTCGCAATACGGACAATCAAGGGGTTATCTGAATGCCCACCACGTTAAGAGCGCGACAGGTTTAGATAACTCTCTCTCCTACATCAAAAGGCATTGGACTTACTTATGATAATATGTAAGGCATGCGTGACATGACTACTATGTTTACGTCGAAGGGCCAACTTGTGATACCGGCAGAGCTTCGTCGCAAACATGGCATTCAGGCAGGAACCAAAGTTAAAGTGCTCGAAGACGAATTTGGGCGGATAGTACTGCAGCCAATCACCGACGAATACATCGACCGATTGAAGGGTTGTTTGGCAGACGGCCCCAGCGTGCTCACTTATTGGGAAAAGGAACACCGCCGCGAGGGAAAGCGGGACAAGTGAAGACCTACGTCTTTGATGCTGCCGCGCTTTTTGTCTTTCTGGAAAATACGTCGGCGGCGGCGAAGGTCAGTGAATTGATAAAGGAAGCAAACCACCGCCGAGCAGAAATCCTGATGTCCGCAGTAAATTATGGGGAAGCTTACGGAAGCGTCCTTCGCGTCCGGGGTTTCGACCGCGCCCGCGCAATTATGAGCGCGGTGCGCGCACTTCCCATCGTCTTGATGGACGCGACCCCTGTTCGTGCAATTCAGGCAGCTGACCTCAAATCAACTTACAGAATGTACTACGCCGACAGCTTCGCTGCGGCGCTGGCGATTGAGCACAAAGCGACGTTAGTGACCAGCGATTCTGATTTTAAAAAGCTGGGGCACGGTTTCCCTGTGTTGTGGCTGAAGAATTAACCCTGTCTTTATTACCAAAACTTGGAACCCGTCGAAAACAATCGTTGGGCTTCCCCGTCCAAAAACAAAAACCCACCCTGTCGCAAAAGCAGCGACAAGGGTGGAGCAACCTCGGCAACCTCGGCGAGTCGGTGCAGTGCTAAATTACGTCGCCGCGTTTGCGTAAGAACGCGGGAACGTCCAAATCGGACTGCTCGAAGTTGGCGATCATGGCGTTGCGCATAGTGTCCACCTCGCACGACGGGGACGACACAGCTGCAACTGCGGAGGCTCCGAGTCCAGTCCCAGAAGACGAAACGGCGGATGGGCCCGGATCGGCTTCCATCACCATGTTGCGAGGCGAGTCGGACTCGAAGTCGTCGGCGCCGGAGTGAACCGTGAATCCAGTAGACTCGGTGCGCCGGCGCGGCCGGTCTTCTTCCCGGAATCCGGTGGCGATGACCGTGATCTTGACGGCATCTTTCATCTTCTCGTCGAGCACAGCCCCGAAGATGATGTTGGCATCGTCGTCGGCTGCGTTCTGAATGATGCTGCAGGCTTCCTGAACTTCGGCGAGTTTGAGTGAAGCCGAGCCAGTGATGTTGATCAGGATGCCGCGAGCGCCATCGATTGCTCCGGCTTCAAGCAGCGGAGAAGCAATGGCTTTTTGCGCGGCTTCAGTTGCGCGACGCGATCCGTTGGCGCTGGCGGTGCCCATGACCGCATATCCCATGCGCGCCATGATCGCTTTCACGTCGGCGAAGTCGCGGTTGATAATGCCCGGGATAGTGATGATGTCGGAGATGCCTTGCACGCCCTGGCGGAGAATGTCGTCGGCGACGCGAAATGACTCGAAGAAGCCGGCGTCCTGCGCCACGGCGAGAAGTTTTTCGTTGGGGATGACGATGGTGGTGTCAACGGAATCCATCAACTCCGCAACGCCACGCTCGGCTTGCTGCATGCGGCGTTTGCCCTCAAATGCGAAAGGCTTGGTGACGACGGCAACGGTAAGCGCGCCCATTTCGCTGGCGAGCGAAGCGATGATCGGAGCAGCGCCGGTGCCGGTGCCTCCTCCGAGGCCGGTGGTGACGAAGACCATGTCGGCGCCTTCCAGGGCTTCGATAATTTTGTCGGAATCTTCGAGCGCAGCCTTGCGGCCGACTTCGGGATTCGCGCCCGCGCCCAGACCATTGGTGAGCTTCACGCCGAGCTGAATTTTGACCGAGGCGCGCGACATGCGCAGCGCCTGCAGGTCTGTGTTGGCGGTGATAAATTCGATGCCGTCCATGCCGGCTTCGATCATGCGGTTGACGGCGTTACCTCCGCCTCCGCCGACGCCAATGACCTTGATGCGGGCGTCGTTGCGGGAATCGTCGGTGTAGTTGATGCGGATTTCGTTGGTTTCTTTTTTCATAACTCACCTCAAAGAATCGTCGTTGGTCGTGCGTCGTGCGCGAAAATCTTTTCACCATGGAGACACCGAGGCACAGAGAAAAACCTTTTGAAAAAGATTCCTCTGTGTCTCTGTGACACTGTGGTGAAGAAGTCTTGCATTGCTCACGCTCCTCGTCCAACTAGCATTGCCTTCAGCCTCGAACTCCATCTCCCATCTTGACCGCCACGGGCGCTTCGAGCACGGTGGCCATATACGACCATCCCCAGAACGGTTGCAAATTCGGGCTCCGCCAGTGTGGACGGCATCTTAGCGATCGGAACGGGCCAAGCCATGCGCACCGGCTTGCGTAAAACTGAGTCGGCGATGTCCATCATTCCCGGCAATCGCGAGCCGCCTCCGGTGAGTACGACTCCCGCGGCGCAGACTTCCAGCATTCCCGCATGGCGCAAGTTTTCGCGCAGCATTTCAAAAAGTTCTCTCGCACGTGGTTCGAGAATTTCGCCCACCATGCGCTGGGAGATGAGGCGCGAAGGCCGATCTCCAACCGATGGCACTTCAACCTCGTTGCCTTCTGGGATCAAAGTGACAGTGGTATTGCCGAACAGCTTCTTGATTTTTTCGGCTTCGATGATCGGTGTGCAGAGGCCGACGGAAAGATCGCTGGTGAAGTGATCGCCCCCCACAGGCAACACGGCAGTGTGAGCGACCGCGCCTTCCTGAATCACGATCACGCAGGTTGAACCTGCGCCGATGTCGGCGAGGCAGATGCCCAATTCGCGTTCATCGGAACGCAGGACCGAATCGGCGGCTGCGAGCGGCTCGAAAACCGTGTCGTCGACATGAACCCCGGCGCGGTTCACGGCCGTGACGACGTTTTGGGTGGCCGACGCTGCGGTCGATGTCATGTGCACCCGCACTTCGAGCCGGGTTGCAATCATGCCAAGCGGATCATGGACACCTGACTGCTCGTCGAGGATGAATTCCTGCGGCAGAAGGTGTAGCACTTCGCGATCGGGCGGAAGCTGGATGGCTCGAGCTTTATCAACGGCCTGGCGGATTTCGTCACGGCCGATTTCGCGGGGACGATTGAACACCAGCCCGCCATGCGTGTTGATTCCTCGGACATGCGAGCCGGCAACGCCCAGGATGGCATGTTCGATGGCGAATCCGGCGCTGTCTTCTGCGCGCTCGACTGCCTTCTGAATAGACGCCACCGCTTTTTCCAGGTCAACGATGATGCCTTTGCGTGAGCCGCGCGACTCGGCAAGACCATGGCCGCGATAACGTAAACCGGTGTCGCTGATCTCAGCAACCAGTACGCATGTCTTGGCGCTGCCAACGTCAATCGCTGTCAAAAAGTTTTCGCGCGCCTTGGGCATCTACCGGGTTCCTTGTCCTTTCGAAATTGCGGGACTGGGTTTTTTGGGGAAGCGCTTCACCTTGCCGGTCAAGGCTGCATTCGTGACCCCGGCCTTCGGAGCGTTATGTTTTGCCGCGGCACGTTTACGCCAGTGGGTTGATTTTGGAGCACGGCCGGGAGCGGGTTTAGCCGCAATCACGTGCTGTGCGGAGGGCTTTGCCGGCGTCCGCTCTACGAGTACGGCCCGCTTTACGCCTGCCGAGATTGCAGCCTTTGCAACCGCCAGTGAAACCGGAGGCTGGTGGGCCGCAGCCGGCAAGTCGGGATTCACGATGATTTGCCGGTCATACCTCAAATCAACCGACTCAAGCTTTTGAAATTGCTGTCGCCATTCGCGCAAATGAGTGATGTAGATTTTGAAACGATCCAGATAATTGGCCGAGCCGAGATGCACGACGACCTCGCCTTCTGAATCGTTGGTCAGGACCTTGGCGTCTTCGGGGTCAGAGAGATCAACCTCGCTCAGGTCTTGCGAATAGCGGGCGCCGCCGGAGTCGAGTTCTCCGACCAGTTGGTTATAAATTTTCATCAGGGCGGCGCGGCTGGAAATGGGTTCGCCGGAGTTCATGCCGATGACAACCGGAAAGGAATATTTTTTGCGCGCGGAGAGATCCATGAGAATGCCGCCGGCATCGACCAGCAGAATTTTCGATCCAATCCGCGCGAAAGCTACCGGCGTGCGTTCGTGAATTTCAATGCGAAGGCGGTTGGGCGTGAAACGCATGACGCTCGCGGATTCGACCCATGGGATCTGGCCGAGTTCCTTCTGGCGCTGATCGAGGGGAATGTAAAAAATGTTCCGGCCGATGTCGCCGCCCATGACTTCCATGATCTGAGCGCGCGTGACGTTAGTCAGGCCGCTCATCTCGATGTCATCGCTTGAGTTCAGGCGAAAGCGCCACGAGTGCTCACCGTAACGATAGAAAGCTGAAGCCGCCACCGCGGCCAATGCCGCAATCACTATGGCGAGGGCGGCCCAGACCAACCGGGCAGCGGTTTTTTTTGGAAGCGGACTGCGACGCGCGGGCACGCGCTTTTGCGCGCGTAGAAATGGCGATTCCTTCTCCGCGTCCAGGTCGAGCAGGCGAGCGTCGTCAAGCTCTTCGCGCGCCGTTTCGTCGGGCGTGGAGTACAACTCTTCCTGGATGGTGGAACCACTCTTTCGCGCCATCTACAGGTCAGTTGTCGTGGGAATCGCTGAGCAGATTCAATATAACTTTTCTGTTGAGCGAGAGATAGAGGAAATCTTGATACTTTTGCACAGGGACTCTCGCGTGCGGGCTGTTTAAGAACTCGCCGTGGAATCGGCAAAGACTTGAATGGAGTCTAGAGGGCAGGCATGCTTCGTGAATGAGTCGCTACGGATCTTTCGGGCTGACGGGGTCGTCGCTATGCGACAGAGACCACGTGGTCAAAATGCCGCCGGCGGCGAGTGCTCCCCAGGCCGCCCGATCTGAGGTCAGGATGGGGCCTTTCACGGCTGCCGGAGCGCCGCTGCCTTTCGTGACCAGGCCGCAACTGGGGGCGTCTTCGCGCGAGATTTGCTGGCCTTCCTTCACCGTGGCAGTATTGGCTCCGCAGCTCACCGTGATTGAATTCTTGCGGGCGATGATTCCAATCGTGCCGCTCGAACGCGTGACGTAGAACTGCGTCCACTCGCCGGAAGCAGGGGCGATCTTGAAGTCGCGCGCATAAACGCTCATGCCTTTTCCCGTGGCCACGGAGATCGAACCGCGGTCGAGCGAAAAGCCGTCGGTCTGAAAGCGCACGATGGAGTTTGAATCCACCACCGCGCTCGAACCCGCGGCATTGATATTGGCCGCGCCGTTTTCGCGCGTCTGCAAAACGTCGCCGGTCATGAAAGCGGAAGAGTTATTCAACTGCGCGCCGTTCAGATACACCGTTCCCGCCGGAAAGATCACGGCTGCGGCGGTGTTCTGCGCCGACAAAACCCCGGGCATGACTAGCAACAGGCATCCGCCGATGAATTTTTGCCGGACCGCATGCCGTACAAGTTTCTGCAAAACTGAACCCGACACCAGACGCTCCCTTCAACCAGCCACGAACCAGAATACGTTCGCATTGATCGTAGCAGCGGCCCTTGCCCGCTCCAACCGCCTTCTCACCGGGAATCCCCCCAGTAAACCGCTAGCGCCAGCGGTCTACGGCCTCCCACCACACCAGCCGTAGCCATTCATCAAAGTTGATCTTGGCCCATTGCCGATGGCGCCACCAGGGAACGCCAAAATTCTCGGAATCGAATGCCGCCGCAATAGAAACCTGGTAACCGTGCATTTCATGCTCGAAAATGCTGCGGGCTCTGCGCGTGTGATAGTCGGAAGTGACCACGAGAATTCGATGTGCGCCAGAATCTTTCAGGCACCCGATGACGTCGTGTGCCTCCGTCTTGGTGGAGAGCCCAGCAATCGGGCAAATGGAAACCGCCTGTCCCTCCGGCAGATCTTGCGCGTACTTCTGCGCAATCTTGAGCATGCTCTGGTCGTAAATAATTCCGGCCGCGGGTACGTCCAGGAGCATGCGCGGCGCATAACCTTGCCTCAGAAGTTGCAAGCCGCGCGCCGGCCGCCAGTTCGTTTCTCCCGCCAATACCACGATCACATCTGCTTGCGCAGGGGCGTTCACGATCAGAAAATTTCCTGAAGTGAGGAACAGTGCCAGAGCCGCCGCGAGTAGTCCTATCAACCCAACGCGCAGCTTGCGCATGGAGGGGTCCTTTCTTTAATCAGCTTGAACCGGAGTAACGGAAGTAATCGTTCGCCCAGGGCAACCCGCCCATCCGGACACGGAACGGGCGATTTACCATGCTAGAATCGGAGCAAATTACTCACAGATTTCATAACAATTATGAGCAGCCAATCGCTTTCTGTAACGCATTTTTCTGAATTGAAGAGCAAGATTGAGCAACGCCAGGCACGGGTTGCGATCATCGGCCTGGGATATGTCGGGCTTCCATTGGCGCTTCTTTACAGTGAGTGCGGTTTTCCGGTCACCGGCTTCGACATCGACGAGCGCAAGGTTTCCACGCTTAACAACGGCGGCTCGTACATTTTTCGGATAACCCAGCCTGAAATCCAGCGCGCGCGGAAACAGGGACTCTCGGCTACCTCCGACTACGAGCAACTTAAGTCCATGGACGCGATTATCATCTGCGTCCCCACCCCGCTCAATGAATATCATGAGCCTGATCTGAGTTTTATTACTGGCACGGCGGAATCCATCGCGCCGCACCTTCGCGCAGGACAACTGGTCGTGCTTGAGAGTACAACCTACCCGGGCACAACAGAAGAAGTGCTGGTTCCCATCCTTGAAAAAGGAAACAAGCAGAATTTAAAAGCTGCTCGCGGTGACGATCAGGGCGCAGAGTCGTTCTTCGTGGCCTTCTCGCCCGAGCGCGAAGATCCCGGCAACCAGACGGTCGCCCGCCGTGACATACCGAAAGTGATTGGCGGCCTGAGTCCGCTGGCGTCGGAACTCGCCGGCGCCCTCTATGGCGCAATTTTCAATCGCACTGTTCCGGTGTCATCTCCTGCTGCCGCCGAGATGACCAAGTTGCTCGAGAACATCTATCGCTGCGTCAACATTGCGCTGGTCAATGAACTCAAGCTTCTCTGCTTGCGCATGGGGATCGATATCTGGGAAGTGATCGATGCTGCATCCACCAAGCCCTTCGGCTTTCACCCGTTCTACCCCGGACCGGGACTTGGTGGCCACTGCATTCCCGTGGATCCCTTTTATCTGTCATGGAAGGCCAAAGAGTGGGACTTCCGCACACGTTTCATCGAACTGGCGGGTGAGATCAACGTGAATATGCCATATCACGTGCTGGAGTCGGTCGGTAAGGCCCTGAATCAGCATCGCAAGGCGCTGAACGGATCAAAAGTTCTGGTCCTGGGCGTCGCTTATAAAAAAGACATCGACGATTTGCGCGAATCGCCAGCGCTTACGATCATCGAATTACTTCAAAAGGAAGGCGCTCAGGTCAGCTATAACGACCCGTATTTCCCGGAAGTAGGGCGAGGACGCAAGTACGACTTGCAAATGAAGTGCGCACCTCTGGAAAATCTCGGCAGCTATGACTGCGTGCTGATAGTCACCGACCACTCCGATTATGACTACGAGCGCATCGTAAAGGAATCAACTCTGGTAGTGGACACGCGCAACGCTACCCGCGGAATTCAGAGCGGCAAAATCGTTCATTGCTGAGTGGGAACACGGTTTAAGAAGTTACTGCAAGGAACTGGCAACGTTTGAGAAGGTATTGTTGGCGTTGCTGCCGATCAGCTTGACCGTCCCTACCACAATAATCAGGATCACGGCGAGCATGATTGCATATTCGGCGATGTCCTGGCCTGCATCCTCTTCAATCAAACGGCGAAGTAGTTCTTTCACCCTGGTCAGTCCCCTATATCTTGAAGTGGGTAAGTTCCGCCGCAATCCGCTTTACGGCAGCATAGAATTTATTTGCCGCGAGCGAAATCCGCAATAGCCCAAAAGTGCCAGTATTCGTTATTGAATCGGTTTAAAAGGAAGGGACTGGTTGACCGCGAAAAGCGCCAGCTCAAGCCGTGTGGACACGCCCAGCTTGTCAAAAATATTGCTGAGGTGGTGCTTCACTGTATCTTCGCTAATCTTGAAATGCTCCGCGATTTCCTTGTTGGCATAGCCGGCCACCACCGCCGAAACAATCTCCAGTTCGCGCGGCGTCAGCCCGTATCGCTTCTGCTTTGACGCGGCGGCGGTTGAATCCAGCAACCCTCGCAGATATTGCACCAGGTTCGAAACGCTCTCGCGTCCCACCCAATATTCACCATTCATGACGGCGTGAATGGCCTTCAGTAAAATCTGCGTGGCGGAATCCTTCAGTACTACGCCGCGCGCACCCAACTGGAGAGCTTCGACGATCTGTTCTTTCTCTGCGGCAGCAGTAAGAAGGATGACCCGCGCGGGTATCGACTGCTCGCTGAGTTCGCGCAGCGCCTCCAACCCCGGCCGGCGTGGCATAGCCAGATCGAGCAGCAGGATCTCCGGTCGGAGCTGTCGCACCAGCGTAACTGCCTCTACCCCGTCCTGGGCTTCGCCAACGACTTTGAAGCTTCGCTCGGCTTCTAGCAATCGCTTCAGGCCATCCCGAAAAATAGGGTGGTCATCGGCTATCAGAATTCGTATTGTTTGTGACTTCGCGCTATCCATGACTTACGGGCTGCGGCTGTCCCACGCGAACCTCTACTCGCGCTCCGCGGCCAGGTTTTGATTCTATCGTGAGTTCCCCTTGAATCAACCGGACGCGCTCCCGAATCACCGCCGGGGCCCGGCTGGAGAGATCGAGTTCTGATTGTGAAACCCGCCCGTCAAACGGGAAACCGGAGCCATCGTCTTCCACTATGAGTTCCCAATTGCCTTGCGAATGCAGCAAGTGGACCACAACCTGTTTCGCCCCGCTATGTTTGCGGACATTCACTAGTGCCTCTTGCGTAATGCGCGCTAGTTCGCGGCACACCGGTTGCGGCAATAATATTTCCTCATCATCGATCAGTAAGCTGGCGCTGATTCCGGTTTCACGCTGGAACCGCTGTACGGTGTCGCGCAGGAACCCCGGCAGCTTATGCCCGTCAATGTCAACCGACTTCATCTGCTGCATCAGTTCCCGCAGCTTCGCGACCTCTTCGCGCAGCAACATCTGAATGCGTTCGAGTTCGTCGCCGACCGGCTGCGCAATCGAGTGGCTTCGCCGTAGCACGTCCACTTGCATTTCAACTCCAATCAAGGATTGCACCGCGCCGTCGTGCAACTCGCGCACTAGTCGCGCCCGCTCCAAAGCCCCGGCGCGTTTGCGTAGCCGTCGCAAAAGGTACAAGTTATAGACCGCGGGCCCGACCTGTTTCACCAGATCTTCCAAAAAGCGCAATTCTTCTACCGTGCTCGAAATCAGTTGCGGTTCCAGGATAAAAACTCTTCCGGAAAGCTCCGGCCCCAATGAAAACGAAATTGCCAACAGGCGATGAAACGGGTGCACCTCGGCAAACTGCCGCAGAAATGAGTTCTCTGCACTGTCCTGGAGACCGCCGTCGGTGTGAAGTCCCAGAGCCGAAAATTCCTGACCGCCAGTTCCTGTTCCACTGTGCGCGTAGCAACTTGTGAGAGCAGTGTTTCCCAGATAGGTTTCTGCGCCCGCCACTCCTGGTTCCAGCCAGTTCAAAACCGGCAAATCACTTTTGAGTTGGACCACGCCCACTGACATGCGTCCCGTGCCCCCCTCGCGGGATGCAATCAGCGCTCTGGGAGCGCGATACAGCCGCAGCATCTCGCCGACAATATCAGACAACGTACCCGCAAGCCCTGCTTCCATGCTGACCATGCCCAACATCCGCGCGGCTTCGTCTTTTTCCGCACGCAATTTCTTCTGCTGCTCTGCGAGATATCCCAGAAGAAAGCCCATCACCACCAGATAAATCGATCGCATGAAAAGCCGCTTGGGCTCAAAGTCGACTACATCGGCGTTGACCGTGGGTAAGTGATGGTGAGACATCCAAACATTAATCGGTTGAATCGCGCGCAGGTGGAGGGCAAGGCTCTCCAGCCATAAAAGCGAAATTGCAAAAATCGAAGTCATCACTGTTTCCCATACGCCCCAGCGATATGCAGCCGCTGCCAGAACGAACAGGAAGAACAAAAAGAAAGAGTTGCTTTGACTGGTGGTCATCAGGCAAATCACCGCGGGCCAGACGATGTCGGCGGCATGCACCAGCGTGCGAAATGACGCCGTCGATTGCTGGCGTGATCGCAGCAGGAAGATGATCGCGGTCCCCTGGCTGATATAAAACGTCAGCAGGGCATAAACCCAGACCGAGCGCACTTCTCCGGGGTCAACCCAAATCGCGATTAATGCTGACATCGCTAGGAACACTCTGGCGGTGGCCAGCCAGCGCTCGGTACGGCGGACCTCTTCGGGGGTGATCGAGCTGGTGCTCCGCCACAAGGAGCGCGGCCGCAACCGCCTGAACCAGGCTTTGGCAATGGAATCCACGTGAACTCTCGCAATGGATAGTATTGTTACGCAACGACTTGGGCAAGCAGAACCTTGTTTGCACGAGCCTGCCTCGACTCTGGTTTCTTCCCAAGGGAGTATTACTGTAGTAATCATCGCTTACGGCTCACGTCCATCTAGAATGAGCCACATGTCCGCGCGGTCCAAAGTCTGGGCTTGGGTGCTGGTGTGTCTGGTGGTGGCACAGATCGCCGTCTCTCTTTCTCTGCGCAAACCCGGCTTTATGCTGGCCGCGTTCAGCGACGGCATTCAGTGCGCTCTGTTATTTTGCGCGGCACTGTCTTGCCTTCCGCATATTTTCAGGACCACTCGGCGGGTCCGCTTGTTCTGGTTCCTGATGGGCCTGGGCCTGACTTCGTGGCTGATCTATCAGTCTCTTTGGACTTACATCGAAGTCGTTCAGCGCCGGGATGTCCCGGATCTGTTTGCCGGCGACGTCATCATTTTTCTGCACTTTGTCCCTATGATGGCGGCGCTGGCGTTCCAACCCAACGTGCAGCAGGATGACCGGGAGCTGCGCCTAGGGTCACTCGACTTCGCGCTTCTTCTTTTGTGGTGGATTTACGTATACGTCTACGCCGTAATGGCTTGGCAGTATGTCTATCCCGACAGCGCTGCCTATGGCCGCAACTTGAATTTCGCTTACCTGGTAGAAAAATTTGCTTTCCTGGGCGCCTTGGCAGTGCTCTGGGTGCGCAGTTCGGGCCGGTGGAGAACGATTTATGCGCACTGGTTCGGCGCCAGTCTCTTGTATTCGCTAAGTTCTTTCGCTGCGACTTGGGCCCTCTATCTTTCCCACGGGACTTATTATTCCGGGAGCTTGTATGATCTGCCGCTCGTCGCTTCTATGGCGTGGATGGCGGTGCCGGGACTGCTCGCAATGCGTCTTCCAAAAGAGCAGGCCGCACCTCAGAGGCCGTCGGAACGCGGGCTTTGGACCGCGCGCTTAGGCATGGCCGCAGTATTCTCGCTTCCTGTATTTGCCTGGATTTCCTTTTTCGACGGTCAGGTTCCGGCCTCTGTCCGCGGCTTTCGCATTCTTCTGACTCTAGGCGCGATGCTCCTGATGGGTGGCCTGGTGTTTTTAAAACAGCATCTACTCGATATCGAATTGATCCAGTTGTTACGCACCTCCCGCAAATCGCTTGAGGACCTGCAATTGCTGCAGACACAACTGGTGCAGTCCGAAAAGCTGGCATCCTTGGGCCAACTCGTCGGCGGCGCCGCGCATGAACTGAATAATCCGCTTACCGCGATGCTCGGCTACTCCGAGTTACTCGGAACCACCGAACTCAGCAACGACCAACGTGCGCTCACCGACAAAATTTCATTGCAGGCCCGGCGAATTCGCACGCTCGTCGCCAGCCTCCTCAGCTTCGCCAAGCAGGCGCCTGCCGCGAAGTCAGATCTGGACCTCAACGTAGTGGTGCAGACGGCATTAAAGTTATGCCAATCGCAGGTTCAAGCGGCCCGCGTTCAGCCCTCAGTAAATCTCGAAGAGTCATTGCCCAAGGTGCGTGGAGATTCCAATCAGTTGCTGCAGGTGTTCTCGCACATCATCAACAATGCTGTCCATGCCATGTCGGATCGTGGGGATGGCACTTTAACCGTTTGCACTCGAAACAGTGCGGGTATGATAATTGTAGAGTTTTCCGATGATGGGCCCGGCATGTCCGACCCGGCCAAGGTTTTCGATCCGTTTTATACGACGCGTCCGGTTGGGCAGGGGACTGGGCTTGGCTTGAGCATGTGCTACGGGATCATCGAAGGTCATGGCGGCAAAATCAGCTGCCGCAATCGCAGCGAAGGTGGCGCCAGCTTCCTTATCGAACTGCCAGCCGCCTTACCGGCATCCGCTGACAAAGCGCACGCCCACGCCGCTAAACTGTAGCTTCCAGCGTGCGCTTCAGTTGTCCGCACGCGGCATAAATATCCCGTCCTCTGGGACGGCGAATGAACGTCGGTACTCCGGCGCGAATGAGAATCTCCTGGAAATCCTTCACGCGTCTTTCTTCCGGTGTTTTGAAATCAATTCCCGGGCCCGGATTCAGCGCGATTAAATTAATCTTGGCTTTGACTCCGCGCACCAGTTCCGCCACTTCGCGCGCCTGTTGGTCGGAATCATTTATGCCCCGCAACAGCACGTATTCAAATGTGATCTTCTCGCGGCTGCGCAAGGGAAATTCCTGCGCCGCGGTGATCAGTTTCTTCAGGTCCCATTTGCGATTGATCGGCATCAACCGCGATCGCAGATCATCATTCGCAGCCGTGAGCGAGATCGCCAGCTTCGGCCGCACCTTCTCGTTCCCAAGATCTTCAATGCGCGGCACAATGCCCGCGGTTGAAACCGTCATTCTAGTTTCCGGAATTCCAACGCCTTCAGCCAGCAATCGCACTGCCTTGATAAAGTTTTCGTAATTTAGGAACGGCTCGCCCATTCCCATGAACACCAGGTTCACGCGCTCCAGTGGGGGAGAAACATCCTGATCTTTCAGCACCGCGACCACCTGCCCGACAATCTCTCCTGCGCTCAAATTCCGCTTCACACCCAGTAACGCGGTCAGGCAGAACTGGCAATTCACCGCGCAGCCCACCTGACTCGATACGCAAATCGTCGCTCGCTTCCATTCGCGCCCGGCGTGTTTCAGTATCTCGGTGCCAGCTTCGCTTCCATCACCGGCCTCGCCTTCATCGCCTTCGGGCATCCAGACGGTTTCAATGGTTTCGCTATCCTGCAGTCGCATGAGGTAGCGCAAGGTGCCGTCGGTCGAAATAAACTTCTGTGCGATCTGCGGCCGTCCAAACACGAAGCCCTGTTTCGCAATCCATTGTCGAAACTCCAGCGGCAAAGTTGAAATCTCATCCAGGGACCGCGTCCGTTGGCCGTATAAGCCTTCGAATAGCTGGCGCGCGCGGTAAGACGGCTCTCCCGCTTCCGCCACGAGGTGGCTAAGCTCTTGAATATCAAGGCCTAAAAGAGTTCTGTCTGAAGCAGACTTCATGGCATCTAAAACGCTTCTGGCTGTTTTGGTTCCTCATTCTAGAGGAAAAGCCATGTACAAAACACCGCCGCGCTTTAAAGCTATATGTTTGTGTGATTTGCGCCGACCTCGCGGTGACGGCAAGAAAGTGTCAGAATAAGACAATGGATGAAGATCGAAATATCCGACGCGAGGTGCTGCCCAACGGCCTGAGCGTCATCACCGAAGAGATGCAGCACATTCGCTCGGTCTCAATCGGTATCTGGGTAAAAACCGGCTCACGCGACGAAGACAAGGAAAGAAACGGCATCTCGCATTTCGTCGAGCACATGGTCTTCAAAGGCACCCAGCACCGTTCGGCGGAGGAAATCGCGCGCCAGGTGGATTCGATCGGCGGCAATATCGACGCCTTCACCGCCAAAGAGTGTGTCAGCTTCAGCATCAAGGTCCTGAACGAGCATCTCCCGATTGCGATGGATGTTCTAAGTGACCTCGTCCTCAATCCCGTCTTCGACGATCAGGACATCGCCCGCGAACGCGGTGTCATTCTCGAAGAAATCAAGATGGACGAGGACAATCCCGACTACCTGGTGCACGAAATTTTCACTCAGAATTTCTGGAAGGACCATCCGCTCGGCCGTCCTATTCTCGGCACCCGCGACACCGTGAAGGGCTTCGAACGCGCGCCGGTGGTGGACTTCTACGACCAGCGCTTTTCCCCGGGCAATGTGATCATCACTGCCGCGGGCTACCTGAAGCACGAACAGTTTGTCGATCTGGTGAAGAAATATTTTGCGGGGATGAAGCCGGTCAGCAACGGCTTCCACAGCGCGCCGCCGAAAATCATTCCCCGCATTGTTCTGCGCAATAAGAAGTCGCTCGAGCAGGTGCAGATCTGCGTGGGCGTGCCTTCGTATCCCATCACCCACGAGCGTCGCCATTCTTCTTACATTTTGAATACGCTGCTTGGCGGCGGCATGAGCTCGCGCCTCTTTCAGAACATTCGCGAGCGCCAGGGACTCGCCTATGCCATCTACAGCGATCTGAATCCCTATCGCGACACCGGATGTCTTTCCGTTTACGCCGGCACCTCAAAAGCCTCGGCAACAAAAGTTGTCGAGTCGATCGTCTCTGAGTTCCGCAAACTGAAGACTGACATGGTTTCGCCCGAAGAATTGCGCCGCGCCAAAGATCAACTTAAGGGCAGTCTGATGCTGTCGCTTGAATCATCCACGGCGCGGATGTCGAATCTCGCCCGCCAGGAAATGTACTTCGACCATTTCTACGGACTCGACGAGCTCATCGCCAAAATCGAGGCCGTCACTGCCGAAGAACTTCAGGAACTCGCCAACACCTTCTTCCAGACCGATAGCGTCGCCGTAACTATTCTGGGAAACCTGAACGGCCTAAGGCTGACGAGGGAACAGTTGGTGTGCTGAGCCGCGAAGGGGCCACTACGGGACAACACCGCCTCGGACGAGCAGACTGAGTAATCTGTGGTATAACGCTTTGGTCTGAAAACCGAGGTAATCTTGTCTGAGAAGAAGCACTCGGCTGAAATGTACGGGGAGGCACTCCGGGAGATTGGAGTTCTGATTTTTGTTTTTGCGCCTCTGTACCAGCTCTTCGAGCCGAATAGAGTGCCTTGGAGAGTTTTTACTGAAGTGCTTGTTTCCGGTATATCCTTTTTCGTCATAGGCATCATAGTAGAGAGGAAGCGACTATGAGCTCGTTGTTGCAATTGCTCGTTGCGGTGGGAGTTGCCATTGCTGGGGCAGTGGTGGCTTTGCGAGTGGACAAGAAAGAACACGTTGACCGGCGACAAGGGCACATGCATTTTCCAGAACAGAGTGACGAGATTAAGCCGCGTGGCGTGGCGATGTCTCAGACTACCCGCGTCTGAGAGTCACTCGACCCCCTCAAACAGTTTTGCCCACCCTTTTCTTCTGTACGAGGCTCCGACTTGAAGTGCGCGCAAACACGGCCCGCTGTTTTTTAACGTGGAATTGATACCACCGTGCGTAACCGCCTTGTTTTCAACAGCAAACAGCTACTTCTCCCATATCGCAATTGGTTGCCAACCCTTCCCCTATCCCCATTACCGAAGGCCTAAAATTTTGCTCCTGCTTCTGTCATCTTGCCGGTTTGCTGCCGAGAGGCGACCATTCTCCTAGCACCTGGTACGATCCGCGCCTTCGGGATTCGTTCGACTACGGTCCAACGGACCCCGGCTGTAACCCACGCCGGTATGAGGACGGAGTTGGTGCGATCTCAATTTATCTATTAAGGGGAGAATGATGAGAAAACTTATCGGCGTAGCTGTTTTGGCCTGCATGACTTCCATGCTGGCTATGGCCGGCGAAGCGCCTAAGCCTGAAGTTTACGGTGGCTATCAGTTCACCAGCACCGATGGTGGCTGGCATGCCAGCGGCTGGAACGGTGCCGCGAGCTTGAACATCTGGAAGAACGTTGGCGCGACCGGTGACTTCAGCGGCGTGTATTCCTCCGGACAGAACCTTTACACCTACACCTTTGGGCCGGTGGTTTCGCTGCCCAAGCACGGGGTTACGCCTTACGCGCACGCATTGTTTGGCGGCGCGCACGCTGGAGCTTATGGTCTTGGCGATAGCGGCATGGCGATGATGTTCGGTGGCGGAGTTGACTTCGGAAGCCGCAAGTTTGCCTTCCGTGCGATCCAGGTTGATTGGATGACTCTGCGCTTCAACGGCTTCACCGACAAGAACAACGTCCGCGTAAACACCGGGTTGGTTTACCGGTTCTAATTCGAGCGTGAACTATAAAAGGCGGCCTATGTGGCCGCCTTTTTATTTTTAGAAAATGCCATGTGGCGCGGGCACTCTTGCCCGCGAAAACTCATACGCCCTCGCCCGCGAGGATGACCTCCACTTTACTTGTCCGTCTCGATGCCCTCATCCTCCCATTCATGTCCGCATGAGTCGCATGTCCATTTGAACTTTTGCGGCGACTTTCCGTCCCCATCCAATTCATCAAATATGACTTCCGTCGAGTGGCATTTCGGGCAGCGGATTGCTACCTCCTCATCGCTCGAATCCTTATATTCAGGCGGTTCGCTTTTAGGTTCGTAATACTGGAGCGCCTGCAATATCCAAGGCTGTGCCACTTTCATGACCTGCACGCTGACGCCATCCGAAAAATTCGAGGTCACTGCTTCTGCACGCCTGGCTTTCTCCTCGCCCATTACGAATGGAATGCCGGCATTATCCAACAACCTCTGCATCTCCAGCGCATCCGCCAAGCTCCACACCGTGCGAACGTCAATCAGTTCACGCTCTGCGTCGTACGGGTCGTCTTCAGAAGACCTCTCTGGAGCAGGTTCGTCCCGCATCTTATCCGCAGGTGGCACCGTTAATCTGCGCTGGGAGATTTCCATTGCCAGTGCCTGCTGCGCCATGTCGGTCAATTCGGACGAATCCTGTTTCAGCACGATCAGTTCCTCATCCGTCATTCGCCGGTAATGTTCCGAGAGGCGAAGCAATTCCCCGGGAGAGTCGAAAGTGCTCATAATGGCAAAAGCCAGCAACAAGCTACACGGGATGTGGCGCTCAGGCAAGCCCGTCGTGGATAACGTGTCGTTAGCACATGATATGTCCGGTTGAGATAGCACGTGATATGTCCGCTTTTCAGGCGGTGAGGGTAAGAGACCATGCGAAGCATGGTTTCTTACTCGAAGGCCGCGATGGAGCGGGCAATGAAAGTACAGGAAGTAATCTTGCGGGCGATGGCGAAACGGATCACGTGGTGGCAGGCAGCGGAGATCATGGGTATTAGCGATCGGCACATGCGTCGTTGGCGGGAGCGCTACGAAGAGTTCGGCTATGACGGGCTGTTCGATCGACGGCGGGGGAAGCCCTCTCCCCCGCGAGTCCCCATGGCCCTAGTGGAGCAGATTCTGGGACTCTACCGGGAGAAGTATTTCGATCTGAACGTGCGACATTTTCATGAGAAGCTGAGGGCCGAGCACCACATTGAACTGAGCTACAGCTGGGTGAAACTGGCCTTGCAAGGAGCCGGACTGGTAGAGCGAGGGCGGCAACGCGGGGTGCATCGCAAACGCCGACCGCGGCGTCCGCTGCCGGGTATGCTGCTGCACATCGATGGCAGCCGGCATCGCTGGTTCCAAGATGAGCGCTGGTATGACCTGATTGTCATTCTGGACGATGCCAGCAGCGAGATCTATTACGCGCAGTTAGTGGAAGAGGAATCGACGCTGACTGTAATGGCCGGGCTGAAGGAAGTAATCGAGCGCAAAGGCGTGTTCTGCGCCTTGTACAGCGACCGCGGCAGCCATTTTTGGTTAACGCCCAAGGTGGGGGGACGGGTCGATCCTCATCGCTTGACGCAAGTGGGACGAGCGCTACGCGAGTTGGGAGTACAGATGATTCCGGCCTACTCGCCGCAGGCCCGGGGGCGCAGTGAACGTAACTTTGGCACCTGGCAAGGGCGGCTGCCGCAAGAGCTGCGGCTGCATGGGATCCGCACTCTGGAAGATGCTAATGCTTTTCTCCGAGAACACTACATCGCCGAGTCAATCGCCGTTTTCAGGTGCGGGCGCCGCAATCGGGCAGCGCATTTGTTCCCCGGCGCAGCCGGGATCTGGATCTCATCTTCTCGCTGCAGTTCGAGCGCACGGTGAATCGGGACAACACGGTCAGCTTTCAGAACCTCAGCTTGCAGATCGAAGCGGTGCGTTGGCGAGCCAGCCTGGCTGGCTGCACGGTGACTTTGCATCAGCATTTGGATGGATCGATCAGCCTGACGCACGGACCGCATCGGCTGGGCCGATACAGCGCACAAGGTGAGACCTGGGCGGCAGATAAAACGCCGCCGCGACGGGCTGTGGAAAAGACGCGGGGTGGAAAAGTCAAAAACCCGACTTTCCCACCCCGCTTGGAAATCCCGCAAAAACCGCGGGATTCCCACTTTCCCACAGCCCCGACTGCTGCTGGTTCATTAACTCAAACCGGACATGTCACCTGCTAACAAAACCGGACATTTTAACTTGCTAACAACAGCCCGTCGTGGATAACGCACGAGAAATAAAGAAAATAAATCGGCCCTCGGCGTCGTTCGGTAGCGCTGGGCTAAGCGCGGCAACGAGGGGCCATTGCATCTGGACCGGCCCAAGATATGCTGGGGTAGTGCACCTGAAAGCGTCAAAAAACGCCAGCTCTGCTTTACCAACGAGTCTTTCCCCGCGGAACTGGGTTGGCGCATATTGGCGCTTCCTTTTGCGCCTGAGCTGACTGACGAAACACCGTCAGCTCTGATATACACGTTCTACGAGGTACAAACCGTGCAAGGCGAAAACGCGGAGCGTTGGCGATTGCTTTGCGAACGGGCCGCCACTGAGCAGGACCCAGCTCGACTCATGGAACTCGTCCGCGAAATCAATCGCTTGTTAGAAGAAAAAGAAGGGCGGCTGCACGAGCAGCGCGCCGAAAAATCAAGCGCGGCCTAGGCCCACAGCCGCAGTGTGCAGGCCTCGTCAGACGTTGCCTGCGTGCATCTGATCGGGCCGTGCGGGTCGGACATTCCTGTCCGACAGTGCCCAGGTCCGGACGGAATGGACAAGGTTCAGTCGCAGTTAGCCCTCACCGTCCTCCCAAATTAAACGCCAGCGCCACTCCATACTTCCGCTGTAACGGCTCGATGTCCGGCGTGATCATCGGTATCAGCGACGAGTGCTGGTGCGCCAGATGGCTCATGTGCGTGTCATAAACGTAACGCCCGATGAACCAGCCCATAGCTCCGCCGGCGACCACGTCCGACGCAAAATGTTTTTGCGCTGCGATTCGCGCCGCGCTCACAATCGCGGCCAAACTGTATGCAGTGATGCCGACGATTCTCTTGTGCTTGTACTCATGGTCAAGCAGCGACGCGATGGACCATATCTGAATCGCGTGCCCCGAGGGGAACGAAGTTCCACCGGCCCAGAAGTCCCCAGGATTTCTGTCATCCGGACGGTTGCGGCGAAAAAGTTCTTTGGTAATGCCGACCACAATCAAGCTGTCGAGTAACGTCTCGGTGCCCAGCACGCCAATCTCGCGTCCTTTGGCGTTATCGCGCCACGCGCCGTAAATGTAGGATCCCGCCACGATCGGTATCAGCGTGTACGACGCGCCAATATCTGAAATCCGGCCACCCCACCGGACCTGCCCTTTGCTGTTCTCGAATGCATTCGCAATGTGGGTGTCCGCAGGAATCAGTGCGCCCACCACCGCCAGCGGGATCAGCCACTGCAGAGCATTGTGCCGGTTCGCGCGAAACGGGCTGGTAAAAATGTCTGCCTGATCGTAGGCAATGTTCAGCAGCAGCTTGCGAAATAGAGGCTTCGGGCGCTCAGTGTCTCCGGGATAAAAGACACGGTCGCGGCGATCTTCCGCACGCGATGGCGGAGACTGTGGCTGGTCGGGCGAGTCGCCGCTCTCAGGGTCAAGATCTGCGATGGCTTGCGTCAGTTCGGACGAACTTATTTCCGCACTCTCGGCAATGGCTTGATCGGGAGTAGCCGACGAGAAAACACTTGAATTGTTAATTGACTGGGCGGTGCTAGTCGAATTCTCTATTGTCCGTTGATGGATTGCCGTTGCATCGGAGCCGTTAGCGGTGCCGCTAACGACGCCAAAAAAAATCAATGCGAGTATTTGCAGTCGGGCTCTATTCACCATGGGCCTGTTCACATCGAGCTTCGATGCACACTAGGCGTCTGGCGCGGCCTTTGCGGATAAACAGACGGCTACATTAAACACTGGAGAAATGAGGTTGTGTCAGGGCACGCCTTCATAGGCCGCGGAAAAACTCACAGCATCGCGCGATTTGAAAGGGCTCGGCTTCAACCCGAGCCCTAAGTCTTTTGAAGTTGTCATTCCGAGCCGTCAGTAACCGCGCTTGCGCGGCGAGCGCGGCGAGGAATCTGCATTTCCTCGCCTTTTTCCGCAGCCTGTTTAGCCGTGCTGAACCAATACCCCCAATTGTCATGCCGAGCGGAGCCGAGGCTTCGTAAAGCGAAACCTTCGAGAAGTCCAGAGCATGCCCTGAGTGACTGACGGGAGGGAAGGATCCGAACGGGAACCTGCTTCTCGCTGAATGCGACACGGACCTCGAACTCCACCACGACCTGGAAGAGCACCGCATCAGCTGTGCCGAAATAGAGAAGAGACAATGAGACCTAGATTGTTAGGTCCAGATGATTGGATGCTCTGAAAACAAGCGCAGATGTAGCTTGTATCAGGGCACGGCTTCAGCCGTGCCGAAAATGGAGAAGAAAGAATGTGGGCTTTAGCCCCTGCCATGATGAAGAGCCTTACGGCTTCACTTCGTCGCGCTCGACAACGCCGTCTTTGATGTAGATCACGCGATGGGCGTATTCGGCGATATCGTGCTCATGGGTGACCAGGACGATGGTATTGCCTTCCGAGTGCAGGCGATCGAACAGGGCCATGATCTCGTTGCCGGTTTGGGAGTCGAGATTGCCGGTCGGTTCGTCCGCCAGGATGATCGACGGATTATTGACCAGCGCCCGGGCGATGGCAACGCGCTGGCGCTGTCCGCCGGAAAGCTCGTTGGGCTTGTGGCTCATTCGCGATTCCATCCCCACCGCAGTCAGGGCTTCTTTCGCGCGCTCGCTGCGCTCGTGCGCCGGAATTCCAGCATATATAAGAGGCAGCTCCACATTGTGCAGGGCAGTGGCACGGGCAAGCAGGTTGAAGGTTTGGAACACGAAGCCGATTTCCTTATTGCGAATGCGGGCAAGCTCGTCGTCATCGAGTTCGCTGACCTGTTGCGAGTTCAACCAGTATTGGCCTCGGCTGGGCGAGTCCAGACAGCCGATCAGGTTCATCAGCGTTGACTTGCCGGAGCCGCTCGGTCCCATAATCGCCGCATACTCATTGCGCCGGATCGAGAGGTTTACGCCGCGCAGAGCATGGACCTGCTGCTCCGACCCCATGTCATAGGTCTTCCACAGGTCAAAGGTGTAGATCATGGCCGACTCGGGTGGGGCCGACACCTGGGGTTGCGAGATGCTAATCACTTCTGCCGTCGCCATGCTTTTCTCCTGCTCCGGATGGGACAACCGGTCACTCCTGTCCCTGGTTATCTTGGACGAGCCACAAGGGCATTAGTCACTCGTAAATTCAGGCCGGCTGTCGTTCAGCAGGCGGTAAAGGCCGATTCCACTAGGGGGTACGACACGGTTCGGTGAAAAGTTCCAATCTGAAGGCGCGGAACCCAAGCCTCGCTGATTATAACCCCCTCCTCCTCCCATTTGGATTCAGGAAAGCACGACCGCAGACAAAAGAACGTGCAAAGGCAGCTGTTATGGACGAGCGCGCGCCGTGGAAGCGCGGCCATTTATGGCCGCGATTTCAGAGCCTGACCCCAGGGCCATCCACCGATTTTACGAACCCCCGGACAACCATTGGGCATAGCGGTCGAATCAGGGTATTTAGGGGTTGGTGTCTGGCCATGCTGACAACTCCAATGTCTTGTATTCCCCTGTTCAAAGACATAAAATGTCCACACCCAGTGTTGTGTTCGAAGGAGTCCCTGTGGTCATGTCCCGTGCTGGTTTCATAAGTCGCATTCTCCTGCTTGCTTCGATGTTGACCATGGCGTTGACTATTTCCGCCTTTGGTCAGAGTGTCGCCGGAGACAGTCAGGCTAAGCCCGCGGACTCACCGAAATCGGATCAGGCCCAGACGCCCGCAGCGACTCAAAGTAGTAACCCAGCCGATCAAACCAAGCCAGCAGCCACTCCGGCCAAAACTGCCGACGTACAGGACCAGTCCGGCGACCCGCTGAAGCGTCCCATTTCGGAAAAGCGTAAGAAGCAAAACGCCAAGTCGTTCAAGCACGAGTTATCTGACGAAGATAAGCACTGGCTGAACGAAGACGTGCGCTGGATCATCTCTGACGAAGAGCGCAAGGCGTTCATGCAGCTCTCCAACGAAGAAGAGCGCGACAAGTTCATTGAAGCATTCTGGGACCGGCGTAATCCCAACCCTGACAGCGAAGACAACGAATTCAAAGACGAGCACTACCGCCGCATCGAGTACGCAAACGAGCACTTCGCGGCAGGCATTCAGGGCTGGCGTACCGATCGTGGCCGCATCTATATCGTGTTTGGGCCTCCCGACGAAATTGAATCGCATCCCTCGGGCGGACAGTATGAGCGGCCCATCGAAGAAGGCGGCGGCGAAACCTCCACTTACCCGTTCGAAGATTGGCGTTACCGTCACATCGACGGCATCGGCGACCAGGTCATCGTCGAATTCGTCGATACCTGCATGTGCGGCGAATTTCACATGACAATGGATAGGGGGGAGAAGGACGCGCTGGCGCAAGTTCCGAATGCCGGGTTGACGCTTTATGAGCAGATGGGGATGTCGTCGAAAGCCGACCGTTTTAGTAATGGGGGATTGGAACGGCTGGGACAGGGGCCGGATTCGTCGTCGCTGCAGGCGAAAGAATTCGATCGGTTGGAGCAGTTTGCCAAATTGAACCAGGCGCCGCCGATCAAATTCAAAGATCTGGCAGAAGAGGTCGGGCACCACATTACTTACAATCCGATGCCGTTTGATGTGCGCACGGATTTCGTGAAGATCACGAACGAAACGGTGCTGGTGCCAGTAACGGTGCAGATCAGAAATCGGGACATCACTTTCACCAATAAAGACGGGGTGCAGCACGGCGTGGTCAACATTTTCGGACGCATTACGAACATCGGGGGGAAGGTCGCACAGACCTTTGAGGACACAGTTGAAGCCGATGTTCCTGCGGAGTTACTGCCCCGCGAGGCTGAGAATTACAAGATTTACGGAAAGTCGGTGCCGTTGCATCCGGGGCGGTACAAGCTCGACGTAGTGGTCAAGGACGTCAATGGCGATCGCATGGGAACATACAGCCGCGGCATCGTGGTGCCGGATTTCTCGGATGACAAGCTGGCGAGTTCTTCACTGATTCTGGCGGACCAGATGGAACCCGTACCCACAAATAGTGTGGGGGCGGGAATGTTCGTAATCGGTACGACCAAGGTACGTCCGCGGGTGGCTGGGGGCGACAATAAGCCGGCGGTATTCAAGCGGGGCCAGAAGGTGAACTTCTGGATGCAAGTCTATAATCTCAGCGTAGACGAAAAAGCTCACAAACCGTCGGCCACATTCGAGTACGATATCGTGAACGCTACCACAAACAAGCCGGTGGTACACGCGATAGATTCTTCGGAGAAGATGGGAAATCTGGGCGATCAGGTGACGTTGCAGAAGGTGGTGGCAGCGGCCAATCTTGACCCAGGGGTGTATCGTATTCAAATCAAAGTCAACGACAATATTTCGAAACAAACGGTGGATCCTTCAGCAACGTTCCAAGTTGAGTAACGAGCAGAACACAGAGGGTCGCTTGATCTTGCGGAAGCTCGGATATTTCGTAGTGCTGGTTGGTTTGGCGCTGCCGATGTGGAGCGCCGATCGAACTGCGACGATCTCGGGTTATGTGCGGAATGGGCAGGGCGTGCCCCAAATGGGCGCCGTCGTGGATGTTCTAGGTACGGCGCTGCGGACGTTCAGAGTCTTTACCGATGATCAAGGCTTCTTCGCAGCGACCGGTTTGCCCCCTGGCAACTACAGCGTCAAGGTTTCAGCGCCAGCTTTTCTTCCCACACTCAGAGAAAGAGTAAATGTAAAAGCGGGAGCCGGGATTCTGCTGAATCTCACGCTGACCACGTTGTTTGACGCGGTGCAGTTCGCGCCGCGAAACGGAAGCACGGACAACGGCGACTGGGACTGGGTATTGCGATCAACTGCGAATCGACCTGTGCTCCGGCTGATGCCGGATGGCTCGCCTGTTGTAGTGTCCAAAGCCAGTGATTCCGACCTGAAGGGGTCGCTTTCCTTCCTGGCTGGATCTTCCTCTCAAGGCTTCGGGTCGGGTTCTGACATGAGCACAGGTTTCACCCTGGAGAAATCATTCTTCGCCTCGGACACGCTGCGACTGGGCGGAGACCTGGGCTACGGGCCGGGCTTGCCCAACGCAGTAGTCCGCACCTCGTACAAGCATCAGATGGCAAACGGCTCGACACCGGAAGTAGCGGTCACGATGCGGCGACTTTCAACTCCTGGGCTGGGACTCCGCAACGCAGACTTGCAGGCATTGTCCATGTCGACGTCTGACAGGATGACGATCGGTGACGTCCTGGAGTTCAAGTTTGGCAGCGAGTTGCAGACCATACAATTCCTGGGGAGAGTGACCGCGTTTCGGCCGTTTGGCCAGGTTGCGGCGCATCTTTCACCGGACACGTTTGTGGAATACCGTTACACGACTTCGCGCCCCGACCGGCGTGGAGAAAAAGGCTTTGAGTCAGCTCCCGCAGATTTGAGCGAGACCGACCCGCGCATGAGCGTGAACGGTTATGCGCCGGCGCTGGAGCGGGCGCATCATCAGGAAGTCGCAGTTTCACACCGTGAAGGCAAGACCAGCATGCAAGCCGCGGTTTATTTTGACCGCATCGGAAATCCGGCATTGACCGGAGTGGGCGAACTTTCGGGAGCCAACGGGGACGTCCTGCCTGATCCATATTCAGGAACGTTCACCTACCAGGGTGAAAATCTGGATACGCGCGGGATGAGGCTGGTGCTGGAACGGCAGTTGGTATCCGATATTTCTGCCACGCTGGATTACAGCTATGGCGGAACGCTCGATCTCGACAAGAGCGACGTAAAGTTGGAGGATGCGCGCGAAGCGACGACGCAACGCTATCGTCATGCGGTATCGGCGAAACTCAGCGGTGGAGTTCCGGGCGCGAAGACGCGCTGGATTGCGTCCTACGGCTGGACCAGCGGACGGTCGCTTACTCCGGTGGATATGTTCAATTCTTCGGCGGGGCAAGCCGATCCGTTCCTCGATTTCTTCATCCGGCAGCCTGTACCGGGAATGGCCTCATTGCCGGGACATATGGATGTGCTGCTCGAAATCCGCAACCTGCTGGCACAAGGCTATGTGCCGGTCATGGGGCAGGATGGGCGGACGGTGTATCTGGTGCAGTCTGCGCGCGCCGTTCGCGGCGGCGTGGCGTTCAACTTCTAGCTGGTAGCTTTCAGCTTTCAGCTCTCAGCTGTTAATCTTCAGGTTCACTCGCAAAGCAATCGCTCACGTGCGTGAGTGTATTGATTCCCCACAGATTTGTTCACTTCCACATGTGAAGATCACGACCAAGTGTCATCTCTGCCGCACCCGCTCCAGAACTTTCACGAACAGATCGCGGCGCAGTGCCGCATCCAGCAGCGGTTCCCGCCGATAACAACTCGCGGTGATGAAGTGGAGATGACCGCGCCCGTAGAAACGTTCCAGCCCAGATGGCATGCCGGGAGGGTACGACGACGGTCTGCCAGAAGTCTGTGACGAGTGAACATCGGAACTGCATGGGTTCGTGGCTCCCATGGCCTGCCCTGAGCGAAGTCGAAGGGTCTCGAAACCCGCGAGACATGGGGCCCCGGCTTGACAACGCCGACATTGTTAGAGACAGAGATTTACCGCGTTAGAGACAGAGATTTACCGCAACACTCCCGCCACTTCCGGGTAAAGTTTTCGGAGGCACTCGGGACACAAACCGTGGCTAAACTCCGCATCGCTATGTTTCCGGACGTAGTTCTCCAAATCGATCCAGGTCTCCGGATCTGCTTGTATCTTCTTACAATAGGAGCAAATAGGCAGTATCCCATGAAGTGTTTTGATCTTCTCTAGTGCGGCTTGCAGTGCCTGGTTTGTCGTGAGTACCTCTTGCATCGCCTTTCGACGCTGATGATCTAAGAGTGCCACCATTGCGGAAATCGATAGAAAAACTGTCGTTCGTATTACGTTTCCCGTGCTGAAGTCCAAGAGCGCCGGCGTCGGGTCGAAATACCAGTTGAAAGCAAGCATAGACAGAATCGCAACACAGATTCCCGGAGCTCTTCCTTGGTATCGCGAAACCAGGATTACTGCAGCAACAAAGAACAAGTCTCGGCTGTGGATCACTCTAGGTGCAATCAGGAAGGTAAGAAGCGTGGCTATGAGCACGGAAACTGCAACCACAAACATTCTTCGAAAGATCGTCGTACCTGCGATGCTTGGACCCATAGCAATCTCCGGATCGTCATCAAATAGTATGCGGCGTGACGGTGGGTTTAACTGTGACCTCCATCACATGTGGTCATGAGCGGGCACACTCGTGAGTCACACGTCCACACTGACTGTTCAGGACGAGCATTCGTGGCCCCTAAGGGGGCTGCCAACCGACGGCGCGAACTTACACTTCCCCTATCGGATCACTGTGGCTTCTGACAGTGTCGAGCACTAACCATGGGTGTCGTAATAATCTGTCAGGCCGTGTGCACGGAGGAGGATGCCTGCGCCCAATGTCATCACTCCGAACTTGTCAGATGGCGAATCTCAGACGTCACGGCAGCATTGGCGAGTGCAATAACGATTAACCACTGGATTCGCGGCGGACGATGCAGGCGTGCACAATAACAAGGCCTTTCTTCGGGCTGGAAGGTGTATGCGCTCCTGAGCTACAATCGCCTGCCATCCTAAAATTCTTGGCTGAAAAGGGGCAGTTATGAAACTGCGTTTTGCTCTGGTTGTCCCGTTCTTGCTGGCCGCTATTTCTCTGATTTCAACTTCGCTGTTGGCGCAGACATTTCGAGGAACGATTCTGGGGACGGTGAGCGATCCCCAGGGAGCTGTGGTTGCGGCTGCGAAGGTCACGGTGCATAACGTGAACACCGGGCTCGAGCGCAGCACGACGACCAGCGCGGACGGCAGTTACTCAGTACCTGAACTGCCGATTGGAATGTACACGGTGACCGTAACTCAGAGCGGTTTCCAGACCTCAAGCACCACGAACATCGAAGTGGATATAGCCGCTGAGAAACGTGTAGACGTGGCACTGAAGGCGGGTCAGGTGACGACCACGGTAGAGGTTTCTGCTGACACGCTGCCACAAATCGAAACTACGACGAACACGCTTGGTACCACATTTACCGCGCAACAAGCAAAGGACCTACCGCTGAACGGGCGTGACTTCCAGAAGATGATCTTTCTTACACCCGGGGTCTCGGGATCTCCTGACCAGATCACCGATTCTCCCGGTTCATTCGGAATTTTCTCTATGAACGGGGCGCGCGGACGCTCCAATAACTACTTGCTTGACGGCACCGATATGAACGATGGCTATCGTAACGATCCCGCCATCAATGAAGCGGGAGTATTCGGAACGCCTGCGACCATCTTGCCGGTGGATGCTGTGGACCAGTTGCAGATTGCATCGAATTTCATGCCGGAATACGGGCGGAACGCCGGAGCTACCGTCAACATCGTGACCAAAAGCGGCACTAATAAATTGCACGGCTCGGCAATCGAATATTTCCGCAATGATGCATTGGATGCGCGGAACTATTTCAACCCGTCAGATCAGCCCAAAGCGCAATTTCACAACAATCAGTTCGGCGGCTCGCTTGGCGGACCGATCGTCAAGGACAAGACCTTCTTCTATCTGAACTACGAAGCCCAGCGTGAGCGTGTGGGCGTTGTGACACTAGCCAGTGTGCCTACCGGTAGCGCGGCGGACGGTTCTTTGAGTCCCAGCGACGCCACTAATCCGGTTATACAGCAGTTGATCGCGCAGCATCCGTGGCCAGCCCCGAACTTGACCGGAGGGGGCAGTTTTAACGCCTCTGTGACTTCACCATCCTACAACCGGCTTGACTCATTTATCGCGAAGATCGATCACAACCTGAGCAATCACAGCTTGATTACCGGGAGATATTTTTTTGGAGACAGCGAGCAATCGTTCCCGCTCGCTCTCACCGCCAGCGGCGGCCAGCTTCCGGGATTTAACACCTACACCCCGACGCGGGTTCAGTTGGTTTCGCTTTCCCATGTCTGGACAGTCTCAGGAAATAAGGTGAACGAGCTACGTTACGGCTGGAACCGTTTTGCGGAAGATTTTCTGGCTGAAGACCGCAGCTTCCATCCCAGCTCGATCGGCTTAAATGTCGGGACAGGCCTTGCGGACCAGGGTTTGCCGATTATTCTGGTGGGTGGTTTTGCGCAACTGGGAGCCACCAGCGGCGATCCCCGGGGCCGCGTGGATACGAATAATCAGCTGCTTGATAACTTCTCGTGGAAGGTGAACAAGCACGACTTGAAGTTTGGATTCGAATATCGCCGCACGACGATCAGGCAATTTTTTGATAAGTACTTTCGAGGCAAAATAAGTTTCGCCGATCTGCCAAGTTTTCTGGATGGCACCGTAGACCAAAGTTTTGGCTCAACGTTCCAATATTCTGGTAACACCGTTCGCCACACCGCCGAGAATAATTATGGCTTCTACTTGCAGGACAGTTATCGGCTGACTCCTCGAGTCGTACTGAACTATGGTTTGCGCTGGGATTATTTCGGAGTTGTCTCGGAGAAGAACAATCTGTTCAGTAATGCCACGGCATTTGATGCGTTGCAACAAACCTTCACGCTTACGCCGGTGGGACAACCAGGGCTCAGCAGATTGTATGAGCCGGACTATAACAACTTTGCTCCTCGGGTAAGCGCTGCCTGGGACGTAACCGGGCAAGGCAAAACGGTGCTGCGCGCCGGCTGGGGGATGTTCTATGACGCTTTCTCGCAGGACATGTTTCTCGGGCATCTCCCTTATCCGCCCTTCTATGATCCCGGACCGGCTTACAATCCAGTGGGACCAGCGCAGATTATTCCGGCTGTGAACAGCAGCGGTACGATAACGCCCGGACAGCCGGTATTCGACACACCCGGCTGCTCCAATTTCGAGTGCGACTCCTTTGTCGTTGATCGGCACATCCGAACGCCTTACATGGAAAACTACAACCTCAACCTGCAACACCAGCTTGCCAGCAAGGTGGTATTTCAAGTTGGATATGTAGGCTCGCAGGGGCACCGTTTGTTTCAATTTGCGGATCTGAATCAGCCGAACCAGGCGGCGATTACGGCTCACGACCTAGGTTGTGGATGCGCGGATTCATACGGTGTGGAACGAACCTATGGTGGCCAGTTTGGTCTAAGTAATCCGTATACGACGGTGTACTTAATGCAGCAGCAGTCCACAGCCCGGTCGAATTACAACGCTTTGCAAACCAGCCTGCGCGTGAATGGCTGGCGGGGGATTACATCCATTGTGAATTACACCTGGTCACATTCCCAAGATACGGCCAGTGACGGCGAGGATTTCGAACCGAACGCCGCGCAACCGTACGACAGCACGCGCCCGAATCTCGAGTACGGAAATTCTAACTTCGATATCCGGAACCGGTTTACCTGGATCTTTGGGTACCAACTCCCCCAGCGGGGCACAAGTCGACTGCAGAACGGCTGGGGATTCAGCAGTAGCTTGACGCTGCAGAGCGGACAGCCGTTCCAATTCAATTACAACTTCGAGGATGATTTCAGTGGCGCGGGTGAAGGTATTGACCGGCCCGATGTGGTGGGCCCTATTGTGTACAACAAGGGTAATCCCTTCGGTTATGTCCAACTCAGCTCGTTTGCGATCCCGTGCACCGTGACTGCTTCTGCGATTGCGAATGGACCCACTGGAACAGCTGGTGATTGCGTCCCTGGCACGCGCCATTTCGGGAACATGCGACGCAACTCACTGGTTGGGCCAGACTACCGGAATTGGGATTTGTCGATTTATAAAAACACGGCTATTACTGAGCGGCTGAACATGGAACTGCGGGCGGAGTTCTTCAACATAGTCAATCATCCGAATTTTGCCAGCCCGTTCCTGCCGCTGTTTATTGCCGATCCTGGACAGCAAGGATTTGCTTTGGACAGCAGCCACCGTGAGGTGGGTGCCGGCGGTTTTGGGTTAGGCGCTACGGGTGATGTTGGCATTGGCAATCCGTTTCTCGGGGGAGGCGGGCCGAGAGGAATTCAATTGGCGGCGAAGTTTACGTTCTAGTTCACTTGCGCATAAAGACGCGGCCCGCGGGGGCCGCGCCTTCGTTATGTGAAGCTATTGCGAATACGTTTATGCGGCCTTGGTTGCTACCCCGGCTGGGCTATATCCTGACTCTCCCGCTTTTTTCATCGCTTGCATAGCTTCTGCCGTAGAAAGCAAAGGCGTGGTCTGCACCGACTTACATGCGCCTCCGCCCGCAAACGCAATGGAAATGGCAGCCGCGCTCACAGCGTCAGGCATTTCGCTGATGAGAATCACATCGTACTCCCCGAATGAAAACCATGCGCTTTTGATTTTGCCGCCCAACTTTTCAATCGCGGGACGAACCGCTTCGATGCGATCCTGCGGATGAGAAAGAAGAGCTTGCCATCCTTCTCGCGAATATGCTACTTGGTGAAGAAAACTTGGCATAGGACCTCCTTGAACCACCTTTGCGTGCCTTCTTCGAACGCCGGAAATTGTACACCTTTACCGGGGTAGTGACGCCTGGTGAAAAGAATGATTGCTGGGCCGCATTGCCGTCAGCGCGTAGTCATTTTTCGGCGCGGCCGAGGCAGCCGGCGCGGAATGAGCGGTCGTCGAGGCGATGGAGTCTTTTTGCCATTTGTCGCGTGAGCAGGGGGAAGTGGCGGATGGTGAAAAGATATTCGGCAACGAACCAGAGGGGCTGGTCGGTGGCCATCCAGTTTAAGTTGTCAAAGCGGGCCAGGTTCACCGGGTTCGAGAACGTTCGCAAGGAGCGTTCGCGGCGCAAGTTGAAATACACCTCGAAGTAACTCAATGCCAATTCACGAAGAGTGCGGTACACAGGCTCGCGATAGCGGCATCCGGTGTAGTTGGATTTGCCGAGCGCACCCCAGTGGCCGTTCTGTTTGAAAACCGCGATCACGTGATCGGTATCGTGTTCGGCTTCGAGATCGATGATGAGCGGCGGGTACCCGTTGGCGCGAAGCGCGGCGGCGGCGAACAGCGCACCTTCGAAACAATGTGAAGTGTTTTCGCGCAGAACGCAGCGCGGCGACCAGGCGCTGTCGGCCAGATGATACGGCTGGGCGTCGAGATAGCGCTGGATTCCATGCGGATTTTTGAAGCTGCGCAGTTTGCGAAGTTCGGCGGGAGTGAAGGCGTGCGAATAGTTCATCTGGATTGAGTTTAGTGGAAGGCAAGTTCAAAAAGCGTTAACCACAGAGGACACGGAGGAAAGCCACAGAGGTGTTCGCGTCAATTCGCGCCTCGCCATTTCTCATCACCCGAAAAGTTGTCTTAGTTCGCGTGGGCTGGAAGCGGTCACGTCGGGCGGGGCTTCGCACAAGGTGTGCGGGGCGAAGCCATAGGTGACGCCGCAAGTGGCGATGCCGGCGTTGCGCCCGGTAAGGACGTCAACCGAGGAGTCACCGACGATCATGGCGTGAGCAGGAGCGGTGTGAGTTTCTTTCAGTAGGATGTTGACGCCGAGCGGGTCGGGCTTCTTGGTATCGAAACTGTTACCCCCGTAAACCTTGAAGAAGAAGTGACCGAGGCCGAGATCTTTCACGATGGCGCGCGACGGCAGTACGGGCTTGTTGGAGAGTACGGCCATGGTGCGCGTCGCGCCGTTGGACTGGATGTGGGATAGAGCTTCGGGAATTCCGGCGTATACGGTGGTGTGGTCGAGCTTGTGGGCGCGGTAATAGGTGAGGAAATAATCGAGGGCTTTGTTGAAGAAGGCGTCATCTTTGGGATCGCCGAGGGCGCGACGGATGAGCGTGGGCGCGCCATCTCCAACGTAGGAGGCGATGACTTCATCGGGTAATTCTAGGCGATGAAAGTGGTGAAGCGTGGCGTTGACGGAGTGGACGAGATCGAGGCGAGAGTCAATCAGAGTGCCGTCGAGGTCGAAGATGACGAGCTTGATGGAATTGGGATCGAACGGGCGGGACATAAGAGAAGGATAGCAAACAGTGATCGGCAGGGATGCGAGATGAATCCGAGATTTTGCGCAGAGCGCGAGGCCGGTGGGCAACATTGAAATTTTGCAGTGACCCGGCACGTTCTCGACCCTTACGGAAAAACCCCGAGGCGCGAAAAGGGAGATTTGTGTTTGTCAAAGTTCATCCAACCCCGGGCATCGACTGACAGTCATATTGCTGACAGACGGTCAAAAATAAGTTTTCCGGAGGATCTATGAACAGACTGATTGGAATGCTGGCACTGCTGCTTGCGTTTGGATTACCGGCAGTAGCGCAAGTGCAGCGCATGACGGCGGAAGACGAAGATCAGTTCAATAATTATTATTCGCGGTGGCAGCAAGACCGGCAGACCGACAACCGCGACGACATGGTTAGCATGGAGCATCACATGCAGGACCTTATGAGCAAGTATGCGATTCCGTCCGACACGCCGTATGACCACGTGGCCGCACAGAATGGCCCAGTGTCACGATACGACGATCGCGATCGCGATGACCGCCGGTACGCCGGAAACTGGCAAGGACAGTTGTCAGCGGACGATCAACATAAGTTCAACAAAGAATATGACAAGTGGCAGGAATCAAACGCGAAGAATGACCGTGACGACATAGACAAACACGCACGCAATATGGAAGAGATTATGCAGCGCTACAATATCCCTCCAAGTACGCCGTTCGATACCATTGCGACCGCGAATGCCTATTCGCCGCACGTTGACTATCGCAGGTACCAGGGACGGTTCTCTCCGGATGATCAGAAAAAGTTTGATAAGGCCTACGAGAAATGGCAGAAGGACCGAGCGAAAAACGATCGCGACGATCTGGCTAAAGATGAAGGCAAGATGCAAGAGGTTATGGCGAAATACAACGTTCCTCGCGATGTTCCGTACGATGTGCTGGTGTCGGGCAATCGCGGGTATTAGCATTCAGCCATCAGCGATCAGCTGTCAGGTCGGTTAAAGTCCCCACTCCTTCGCCAAAAACGCGCGAAGGGTGGGGTGCCGCCATTGGTTTGCTGGGTTAACTTCTGAATTCTCCCTTCTAAGTTCTGCATTCGCCGGGCGATCCCGCGTACACCAACCTTAGTACCGTGCATTGCACTTCGGTTATCTGTTGGCCTGATATCGGTGCACCTTGTGCGTAACTACCCCTTCAAATAGGGTAGCGATGGACTAAAACCACTATATGTGGTTAGCTGTTGCATCCCCTCACTAAGCCAATTCCAGAAAACAGGCATAAAACGGGGTAAAACACGGAGATTCGGCTTGACCTCCGGTGCCGAGGGGTTGATATATGCTCAGTCCACTTAAATCCGGCAGATGAGGTTTTCTGGCGGATTCTTCTCCCAAAGAAGTCCTGCAAGGTGGGCATGGCAGGACCAAACAATCTGTGGAAAGGGATGACTATGGCTGATCCACGCGAAGTAATGAATATTCGCCAGGCGTCGCAGTATCTGGGCGTGAGCCCGGACACGCTATACAAGTACGTCAACGAGCAGAAGATTCCGGCGTTCAAGCTGGGCAACCGGTGGCGGTTTAAGAAGTCAAGGCTCGACCAGTGGATGGAAGAGCAGTCCAGCGAGATGGAAGCGAAGAAGGCGAAGAAAGCGAAGGCGGCGACACAAGCTGCCACGTAAAGGCGGGCACACATGTTTGGATTTGGATCGAAATCAATCGTTGGCCTGGACGTAGGCTCTTCGAGCATCAAGGCCGTTGAACTGAAGAAAGGGCGCGGAGGCATTGAAGTCGCGCACCTGGGCCTGGAAATGCTGGCTCCCGACATTGTCGTGGACTCGATGATTGTGGACTCGGGCACGGTTTCGAGCGCGATCTCAAAGCTGTTCTCGGAAAATGCGATCAAGACAAAAGCGGTGGCCACGGCGGTGAGCGGTCACTCGGTGATCGTGAAGAAGATCTCACTTCCGGCAATGAGCGATGCCGAACTGGCGGAGACGATCGAAAAGGAAGCCGCGCAACACATTCCGTTCGATCTAGCCGACGTGAACCTGGATTACCAGATCCTCTCTGAAGACGAAGGCCAGCCGCAGATGGACGTTCTCCTGGTCGCCGTCAAGAAGGACAAGATTCTGAACTACACCAACGTACTCTCGATGGCCGGCAAAACTCCGGCTATTGTGGACATTGACGCGCTGGCTTTGCAGAACTGTTACGAGTTCAATTACGAGCCATCGCCGAACCAGGTGGTGGCTTTGCTGAACCTTGGGGCGAGCGTGATGAACATCAATATCGTGAAGGGAACGACGCCGTTGTTCCCGCGCGATGTCAGCGTAGGCGGACATCAGTACACCGACTCGCTGCAGAAGGAACTGGACCTGAGCTTCGAGGACGCGGAAGCGTTGAAGCTGGGGCACAAAGTGGGAACGGTGAGCGAAGACGCCAAGACGCCGATCCTGCAGCAGGTGACCGAGATCATCGTGTTGGAAATTCAGAAGACGTTCGACTTCTTCCGAGCCAGTGCAGCCGGCGAGCACATCGAGAAGATCCTGGTGGCGGGCGGTTCATCGAAGGTGCCGGGATTGCTGGAAGCGCTGCGGCAGGAGTTCTCGCTGCCGGTGGAGATACTGAATCCGTTTCAACGGATTGCGCCGCCGACGGAGGGAATGGGGATGGAGTTGATCGAGGGCAATGCGGGCCAGTTGGCAGTTGCGGTTGGCTTAGCCCTGAGGAGCTTTGAAGAACTATGATCCGAATCAATCTGCTGGGCACATCCAAATCGAAAAACCGGCGCCCCGGAGCGCCGCCGGCACCGGCGATCGAGATCGGCGATGTCGGATCACCGATGGTGAAAGTGCTGGTGGCGGTCGCACTGACGATTGCCATCAACGGCTTCACCTGGTTCCGCCTGGACCGTCAGGCGCAGGACATTGCCGCCAAGATGAAAGTGGCGCAGCAAACCAACCTCGAGCTTTCCGGCGTGAAAGCGAAATATCTGGAGCGCCAGAAAGAGGCCGACAACTACAAGCGCCGCGTGGATGTGATTGACCAGTTGCGCAAGGCCCAAAACGGTTATCCGGTGGATCTGCTGAATACTGTTGGCAGCACCGTGAATGGAACTGAAGCGGTGTGGTTGAACACGATGAAGGACCAGGGAGCCAACATCTCGATCGAAGGGACGGCGCTAAGCACGGATGCCGTGGCGAACTTGATCGCGAACCTGCAGAAGACCGGGTACTTCAAAAACATTGAGATCAAAGAAACCTACCAGGATGAGCAAGTAAAGGACATGCAGGCGTTCCAGTTCACCCTGACCTGCGAGAAGAAGTCGTAAGGCGGACTCACTATGGCGAATTTAAGCGAAATATCGGGAGCAAAGCAGTGGGGCCTGGCGCTGGGAGCGGCAGTGCTGGTGAGCACGGCCCTGTTCTTTACCTACTTCAAGACTCAGCGTGAAGCCAACGCCACTGCCCAAAAAGCGTTGACCGACAAGCTGCAGGAAAACGCGCAGCTGGAACCCTACCGCAGCAAACTGGCGGACATTGACCGGCAGATTGCGAACTTGCAACAGCAGCTCGAGATCGAGCGGCGAATTGTACCCGATGAGAAGGAAGTCCCGAATTTCATGACGATGCTGGATGCAGAGGCGGTGAAGGCGGGAGTGGAGTTGCGGCGCTACACGGCTGACCCGGTTAACAGCAAAGAATTCTATTCGGAAGTTCCGTTCCAGATCGAGATTGACGGGCCCTACTACTCGATGCTGTCGTTCTTCGACCAGGTCTCGAAGCTGGAACGGATCGTCAATGTCGGGAACCTGATGGTAGCCACGCCCAAGAAGGGTTCGGAAGCGAAGGTGAAGCACACCTATCAGTACGCGCCGAACGAGAGCGTGGTCGCGACGTGTACGGCCACCACATTTTTCAGCCATGATGCGCCCCCGCCGGCGGTTACCGCGGCGAAGGCCAAAGGCAGGACATAAATGAAGCGCACTCTAACAATCTCGTTGTGGTTGGCGTTGGGGGCGAGCGCAGTCGCGCAAAACCCCGCGGTGATGCAGAAGAACGTACAGACCGCAGTCAAAGCCAGTGCGTCAACACAGGCCACAGGGGCGGCTGCAAAGCCCTCGCCTACCACGGTGAAGGTGGTTGCGGTGACCGCGTCAAAGCGGGCAGTAGTGGTGGCGAAGCCGGTCGCGGTGGCAGTGAAGCCTTCGACAGTGCAGGCCAAGGCCACAGCAAAGCCCACAGCTGCAGTACAGGCAGTGAAGCCGGTGGCAGTTGCGGTTCCTGCGGTGAAGGCCCAGGGTTCCGCTCCGGCTGCCCGCCAGGCAGTGGTGGCCAAGTCTCCGCAGACCAATGGAACCACCAAAGCGGCGCCGATGACGAAAGCTGATCCGTTCAAGTCGGCAAAGACGAACGGCCAATCGACTCCGGCTATGAAGGCGGAATCGGCCAAAGTGGTTGCGGTGGACAAGACTTCAGAACGGAAGAAACCGCTGGCGACATCATTCGTGAAGCCAGTGGGACAATCCGGGCGCAGAGATCCGTTCATCAGCCCGGTGGTCACCATGAGTGCAGTCGGCTCCGGGTGCAGCTCGGGGAAACGTTGCCTGGCGATCGATCAGATAGCTCTTCGAGGCGTCGTGAGATCCGATAACGGAATGATTGCGGTGGTCGTTAATGCTGCGGCGAAGGCATATTTTCTGAGGGAGAACGATCCGGTATTCAACGGGTACGTGGTGAAGATCACAGGTGATTCAATCGTGTTCAAAGAGACGTTCCACGACAAATTAGGCAAGTCATTGACGCGTGACATCACCAAAACTATCAACCGGCCGGTAGCGTAAACATGAGGCCGGATCGTAAAGACACGAATCGCGGTTCGAGCAGATCAGAGGCGGGGAGACGGGAAATGCGAAAGCACATGTTGGGAACAATAGCGGCGCTGCTGGCCATCGTACTGGTGGCCGGAGCACAGACTCCAGGCACCGAGACGGCGCGCGCCGCTCTCGAAAAAGTAAGCGTGGTGCGTGGAGAAAACGGCGTCCGTGTAGAGATGACAACCAAGGGCGCGATCACGCCAAAAGTGGAGACACTGTCTTCACCGGCGCGGATCGTAGTGGACCTGCCCAACACCGTATCCAGCGCGTCCGTCAGCCGGATTCAAGTCGGAAGCAGCGGCGTGCAGGGCGTTCGCGTCGGCACCGACGCCAGCGCAACCACCCGCGTGGTGGTTGACCTGGAGCGGCCGTGCAAGTTCGAGCTGGTGACTGGGCCTGCTGACAAGCTGACGCTGAAGCTTGACGGCGGCGCGGTTGCTGCTCAAACAGCAAAGGCCAGCACTCCCGCTGCGGCGCCGGTGATGGCGCCTGAGCCGAAGCAGGAAAGCGTGAAAGTGGCGCAGGACCTGGTTGTTGTCGAGCCCGCCTATGCAGCCAAGAAGGATGCGGTTGAGCCTTCAGAGCGCGCCAGTGATGCGGCTACAAAGTTCGTAGAGAGACCGGAAGGCAACCTGTTGCCGACGGCGAGCGGATCCATGCAGGCGCAGGGAGGCGGCGCTTCGGCGGGGAGCCAACCTGCCCCGACAATTGAACCCGCGGTGAACATGGCTGCCGAGCAGAAGATTCATTCTGCGCAGGCTGCATCTGGACCGAAGTACACGGGCGAGCCGGTCTCGGTGAACCTGAAAGATGTGGACTTGAAGGACTTCTTCCGGCTGATTCACGAGATCAGCGGGTTGAACGTTGTGCTTGATCCGGACGTGAAGGGGAATCTGACGATCGTCCTGGATGACGTGCCGTGGGACCAGGCACTGGACATCGTTCTCAAGAACAATATGTTGTCACGGCAACTCGACGGAAACGTCCTTCGGATCGCAACAGTGGACACTCTGCGCAAAGAAGCGGAAGGCCGCCGGGCGCAGCGTGAAGCTGAGGCGCTGTCAGTTGATAAAGTTTCGGTGACACGCTTCCTGAGCTACGCGCACTCAAAAGATGTAATTCCGATGGTCAAGAAGTTCTTGAGTTCGCGCGGCGACGTAGTTGCGGATGACCGCACGAACGCGGTGATCATTAATGACATCCCTTCGGTGATTCCTCCGATTGACCGGCTGCTCACGCAGCTTGACCGCAAGACGCAGGAAGTTGAAATCGAAGCGCGAGTGGTGGCTGCGACACGCAGCTTCGCTCGCGACATAGGCACACAGCTGGGCTTCGGCTGGGGGAACGCAGCGACTTCTGCTGGTGGAGTCAGCAGTACGGGTGGGCAATCGGGCACGCCGGTAATCGGCATCGGGCCCACCTTAGCCCAAATTCCACTGTTCTCGAATCTGGGAGCTACCGGCCCATCGAGCGGCATTGGAATTGCGAACATCAGCAGGAGCGTGCAACTGGATGCGATTCTTACGATGGCGGAGTCGCGCGGCTTGCTGAAGATTCTGTCTCGTCCGCGCGTGGTAACGCAGAACAACATTCAAGCGGTAGTAAAGCAGGGCGTGCGGGTACCTGTTGTGACCGCGTCACAGCTGGGCGGGCCGTCAACCACAACCTACGTGGATGCTTTCCTGCGCCTGACGGTGACTCCGCAGATCACGGTTGAGAACACGATCTTCCTTAACGTGGACGTGGAGAACACCACGCCGGACTTTTCGCGTCAAGTACTGAATAACCCGACCCTGGTTACGCAGCAAGCGACCACGCAGGTACTAGTAACGGATGGTGGGACGGTAGTGATCGGCGGGGTTATTCAGACTACAAACTCGGCGAACGTCAATCAGGTCCCACTGCTCGGAAGCATTCCGTGGCTGGGTAACCTGTTCAAACATCAGTCGGTCAATTCCTCGAACCAGGAACTGATCTTCTTCATAACCCCGCGAATCGTGCAAGGGTAGTTCGCGGACAATAAGTTAGCAGCAAAGCAGCCGCCGACCCTGAAGTCCTGGGCCGGCGGATTGTTTTTGGGAAGAAAGAAAGACAGCTGGGATTGCCCGAAGATCAAGGCCTTGTTCGGTGTCAGACTTATTAGGCCGAACGTTTTTCGGGCTGTTTGCTGGCTACTTGGACTACCGACAGCGGAAGCCTGACAGTGCGTGAAGCCGACTCTTTGGATCCAGCCACCTCAACTGCAATCCCACCTTCCCGATGCGGAAATGGGTCTGAAATGAGTTCCACTTCCTGGCCATATAGACGCACGCGGTTTGAGCGAGCATAACCGAGAGTAATCAGCTTGCGGCAGGTCTCTCGGTCCTTCGACGGTTCAACCTGTGTCATAAGTCCTCTGGGATGCCGCGGTAGCGGCGAACTCACATTTAGTGTATCTGAAACGCAGGAACTCGCGTTGTGGGATGGAGAATCGGCAGTTCAGGCTTGCCTAACAATCAGAAATCAAAGGTTGTTTCGCGAGTCCTATTAGCTTTTCTTTTACCACCATGCGAGATGAGAGCATTGTAATGGCGGTATCCCAGTGCGGACTGGGGGGAATGACATTGTCGATAAGCAATGAAATAGAATCATGATTCCGATGAAAATGGACCATGCCGGACGGATGAGACGGGCACAGGAGTCGCTAAGCGACATCCGCCTGGATGCGTTGATTGTGACTCATCTTCCCAACGTGCGGTATTTGTGCGGATTCACGGGTAGCGCAGCAGTACTGGCGATTACGGAGCGCGGAGCGCTTTTATTTTCAGATGGGCGGTACATCGAACAGGCGCGTGAAGAGGTGCAGGCGGCAAAGGTCAAGATATTCAAAGGCAAGTCAGCACTGGCGTCAGCGACGGGCTGGTTGGGGAAGCAGAAAGGGCTAAGACGGGTGGGGATCGAGCCAGAGCACTCGATCGTCGCAGAAAGGCAGACACTGGCGCGGTCGGTGGGGCGCGGGGCGAGACTGGTGAATGCGCCGCCGGTGATCGAGCGTATGCGGATGATCAAAGATGCGGTGGAAATTGGGCTGATCCGGGCGGCGTGTCATTTGGGAGTGCGGCTATTTTCACGCCTGCAGCGAGTGGTGCGCCCTGGAGCTTCAGAATCGAGGGTGGCGGGTGAACTCGAGTTTGCCGCGCGGGAGGCGGGAGCGGAGCAGATGGCGTTCTCGACGATCATTGCGGGCGGAGCGAGGTCAGCCTTGCCTCATGGCCGGGCGTCGGAGGCGAGGCTGCCGGCGAGGGGGTTCGTGGTGTGTGATTTCGGTGTTATACTCGCGGGCTACTGTTCTGACATGACCCGTACCGTACACGTGGGCCGCCCTCAGGCGGAAGCGTGCCGAGTGTACGAGGCAGTCAAGGACGCCCAGCAGGCAGCGCTGGAGGCTGTGCAGCCCGGCAAGACCGTTGGCGAAGTCGATCTGGCTGCTCGTAAGCTGCTGCATAAAAGCAACTTAGCTAGACACTTCACGCACTCCACCGGACACGGACTAGGCCTTGAGATCCACGAGGCGCCGCGAGTAGCTGCGGGTCAAAAAGAGCTGCTGCGGCCGGGTATGGTGATTACGATTGAGCCTGGAGTTTATATGCCCGGCAAGTGGGGTGTGCGCATCGAAGACACGGTTGTGGTTACCGAGAAGGGCTGCGAGATTCTGACTCCCTGCTCTAAAGATCTGATCTCGGTCTGAGGCGATATCTGACAGTGGAAATCCGGCCGAATTCGTGAGACATTTACCTGCCCCAAACGCATGAACCAAAAAGAGCTTAGAGAACTCATTGAGTTTCTGATCGAGAAGGACATCACCGAGTTTGAGTTGGAGCGCGGTGACGTCAAGGTACGGATCAGGCGCGGGACGCCGGAAGCGGCGTCTGCGCCTGCCGACAGGATCATCACCGTGCATCCGGCGCCAGTTGCGGCTTCGCCGATCGCGGCAGGAACACCGCCAGCCCCCGCACCTGCGGCTGTGCATTCGCCCGAAAAGCCGGAAGAAGGGCTGCACATGGTGCATTCGCCAATTGTGGGGACGTATTACGAGTCGCCGTCGCCGGGATCGCCGCCGTTTGTGAAGGTCGGAGATACCGTCGAAGCCGGACAGATATTGTGCATCGTCGAGGCCATGAAGCTGATGAACGAGATCGAAGCCGACGTGGGCGGCGAAATAGTAAAAATGCTGGTGAAAAACGGGCAGCCGATTGAGTACGGGCAAGAGCTGTTTGCGATAAGGCGCAAATAGCTGTGAGCGTCCGCAAGAGGGATTCGTGAACTACGGAAGAGCTGCAGTTGCCGCCCTGGTGGCTACGCTGGTCTATTACATGTGGGGCTTCTTTACGGAAGGGTGGCTTTTTCGCAGCGACTTTGCTCCCTACTCGGCGGTGTATCGTTCCTCGGATACGGTGATGCGCTATATGCCGTTGGGTATGGTTTTCTCTTTCGTTGGCGCGTTTGTGGTCGCAGTGATTTATGCCAGGCTTTGCTCTGGGAGAAATGGGCTGATTGAGGGAGTACGGCTGGGCGCACTAATCGGAGTTTTTGTAGCCTGCGTGTTCGTGGGCACTAACTACGTGATCCTCAATATCGGGGGAAGGCTGGCGTTGGAACAGGCGGCGACCTCATTTGTGCAATGGACGCTCGTCGGCATTGTTATCGGCTTGATATACCGGCCTTTGTCAGCCGCCGCCCGGTAACCACCGGGATCGGGCTCGGGTAGACGATTCGCGGTTGTGGCTGACCCAATAATTCATGTTCAAGAAAATTCTGATTGCTAATCGCGGTGAGATCGCCTTGCGGGTGATCTGCGCCTGCAAGGAATTGGGAATCCGCGCGGTCGCAATTTATAGCGAGGCCGACCGTAACTCTCTGCACGTACGCTTTGCCGATGAGGCGATTTGTATTGGGCCGCCGCAGCTCTCGCAAAGCTATTTGAATATCCCTGCGGTCATCAGCGCGGCGGAAATCGCGAATGTGGATGCGATCCATCCCGGTTATGGATTGCTTTCGGAAAACGCCAACTTCGCCGAAGTCTGCGAAACCTGCAACATAAAGTTCATCGGGCCACCGCCGGAGGTCACGCGGCTGATGGGCGAAAAAGAAAAGGCGCGCGCGGCGATGAAGAAGGCCGGTGTGCCGATTCTTCCAGGTTCGGAAGGGGTGCTGGGAAGTGAGGGCGAAGCGGTTGAGTGGGCGCGCACCGTTGGCTTCCCCGTAATTATTAAGGCCTCGGCGGGTGGCGGCGGACGCGGCATGCGGATTGTGCGCTCGGAGCAGGAATTGCCGGCGTTGTTTAACGCTGCTCAATCCGAGGCGGCGGCGGCCTTTGGCAACGGCGACCTGTACATGGAAAAATTTGTCGAGCGTCCGCGACATATCGAGTTCCAGATTCTGGCGGACCAGTACGGGACCGTTACCAGCCTTGGCGAGCGCGAGTGCAGCATCCAGCGCCGGCACCAGAAACTGCTCGAGGAATCGCCGTCAACGCAGGTAAGTCCGGCATTGCGCGAGGAAATTGGGCAGGTGTTGTGCAAGACGCTTTCCGAGATTGGTTATGTGAATGCCGGAACGATCGAGTTCCTAATGGACGAGGACCGGCGGTTGTATTTCATCGAAATGAATACGCGTATCCAGGTGGAACACGCAGTCACGGAAATGGTGACGGATGTGGATCTGGTGAAAAGCCAGATACTCCTGGCCGCTGGGGATAGGCTTGAAAACGTACTGCATGGGCCGGTGCTGACTCGTGGACATGCGATTGAATGCCGGATCAACGCCGAGCACCCGGAGAAGTTCACGCCGTCGGCGGGAAAGATCACGACGTTTCATCCGCCGGGCGGGACGGGGGTGCGCATTGATACTGCCGCCTATGCAGAAGGCACAATTCCACCGTACTACGATTCGCTGATCGCGAAACTGATCGTACGCGGCAAAGACCGCGAAGAAGCAATTTCGCGCATGTCGCGAGCGCTGGGGATGTTCATCGTGGAAGGGATTTACACGACGATTCCGCTGCACCGGAAAATTCTGGCTGATCCGGAATTCCGGTCGGGCGATACGGACACGACATTCATTGAGAGATTTCTGGCAAGGAATGCGGAGAAGAAGACGGCGCCATAACCTACTCTCAGCAGCCTTTTCCCACTTCTCGCAACAGCGGCGAGAAATGGGGCATCCAGTAACAGGTATCCAATGATTTCACTCCCTCGGTTGTACGCGATTCTGGATGCGTCGTGCTTCGCTGACCGCGAGAGGATGTTCGAGGCGGCGGAGGAGTGGGTCAGGGCCGGGGTGACACTGCTCCAGTATCGGAATAAAACGGCGGATGCAGGAGTGATGCTGGAGGAGGCGAGGGGCCTGTCTGAGGGGCTTTCGCGGACAAGAGTGTCCGCGCCACACGGACTGAGATTGATTATGAATGATCGGGCGGATTTGTGCCTGGCGGCCGAGCTCGACGGAGTGCATGTTGGGCAAGACGATTTGTCTCCGGAGAGCGCGCGGAAGATCGTTGGAACCGGCCGCTGGGTGGGCGTTTCCACGCATAATGCTGAACAGGTTGCACAAGCGGACACAACTTCGGCTGATTACATTGCGATAGGGCCGGTATTTGCGACGGCGAGCAAACAAAAGCCTGATCCGGTTGTGGGATTGGCGGGGGTGCGTGAAGCAAGGTCGCTTACAGGCAAGCCCCTGGTCGCGATTGGGGGAATTACGCGCCAGAACTGCCGTTCAGTAATCGAAGCTGGGGCGGATACCGTGGCGGTGATATCCGATTTGATACGGGAGCCGGGCAAATCAGTTGAGGAGTTTTTGAGGATTCTGGGGTAAAGTCAGTGGCTAGTGGCTAGTGGCTAGTTGCTAGTTGCTGTTGCCAGAATTAAACGACTGAGACTGATCTAACAACTGAGACTTGGAACTAACAACTGAGAGCTAGCAACTAGCAACTTTCCACCATGACTGTCGAAGCCAAACCGATTTCGTTGAGGTCGGCGTCAGCCGACGCGTCGGACCGCGAGTTCGTCAAAGGCCTGGGCCTGACGAGTTCGACCATGCTGGTGATGGGCTCGATGATCGGGTCGGGCATATTTCTGGTTTCGGCGGAAATTGCGCGCGAGGTGAACTCGCCGGCACTGCTGATCGGCGCATGGGTCGTGACTGGAGTGATGACGATCATCGCCGCCCTCAGCTACGGTGAATTGGCGGCCATGATGCCGCATGCGGGCGGGCAATATGTTTACCTGCGCGAGGCGCTGGGGCCGTTGTGGGGATTTTTGTACGGCTGGACGCTGTTCCTGGTGATCCAGACCGGAACCATTGCCGCGGTGGGCGTGGCTTTTGGGCGATTTCTCGGAGTTTTCTTCCCGTCCATTTCTTCTACACACTGGATCGTTCACTTCGCCAAGATCCCTGCGATTCCGATTGGCCCGATGGTACTGGGCAATATGGATGTCGGCCTGAACACGCAGAACCTGATGGCGCTTCTCATGGTGATTGCGCTCTCCATCATCAGCGTATTCGGGGTGAAGATGGGTGCGATCATCCAGAACGTGTTCACCTTTGCCAAAGTTTCGGCGTTGCTGGGACTGGTGCTAGTTGGTCTGGCGATGGGACGCAACGCGGTTGCGCTAGCGGCGAATTTCGGCGCCAACTTTTGGCATAACGCGGGGTTGAGCGCGCTGCATCCGGTGCAGGTGGGCGTGGGCGGACCGATCGTGCTGGTCGGCACGCTGACGATTCTTGCAGTGGCCCAAGTAGGATCGCTATTTTCCGCGGACGCGTGGAACAACGTGACGTTTACGGCGGGCGAAGTCATCAATCCTAAGAAGAACCTGCCCCTGTCACTGGCGATTGGTACGGGCGTGGTGATCGCGCTCTACATCGGATGCAACATTATTTATCTGAACGTGCTGCCGCTGGCGGGATCGGCGGATGGAACAACCGTCCTTGCCCGCGGGATTCAGTATGCGACGGAAGACCGGGTGGCCACGGCGGCGCTGTCACAGATGTTCGGCAACATCGGCGGATATCTGATGGCGGTAGCGATCATAATTTCGAGCGTCGGATGCAATAACGGGTTGATTCTGTCTGGGGCACGCGTCTATTACGCAATGGCCAAGGATGGCCTGTTCTTCCGCGGAGCAGGAAATCTGCATCCCAAATATAAGACGCCGGCGGTTTCGCTGATGGTCCAGATGGCGTGGATCTGCATACTGTGTGTCTCCGGAAGCTACGGCCAGTTGCTCGACTACGTGGTGTTTGCGGTGCTGGTTTTTTACATTCTGACGATCGCGGGATTGTTCGTGCTGCGTTTCAAGCGGCCTGACGCCGAACGCCCTTACAAGGCAATCGGATATCCGGCGCTGCCGGCAATTTACATTGCGATGGCCATCTTTATTGATATTGTTCTGTTGCGCTACAAGCCGCAGTTTACATGGCCGGGATTGATCATCGTGCTACTTGGGATTCCGGTGTATTATTTGTGGCGCTCGCGGCGCGTGGCGACCGAATCGCCCGTCGCTTAAGGAGAATATGGCAAACCTGTTCGCGAAAAAGCCGTTGAGCATGCTGTGCGCGGAGGCCGAGGACACAGGCGAACACAGCCTGAAGCGTACGCTCGGGCCGTTCCAGTTGACGGCGCTTGGAGTGGGTGCGGTGATCGGCGCCGGAATTTTTGTCTTCACCGGATTGGGAGCGCACTACGCCGGGCCCGGGTTGATGTTGTCGTTTGTCTTATCAGGACTGGGCTGCGCCTTCGCTGGACTTTGCTATGCGGAGTTTGCGGCGATGATTCCGCTGGCGGGCAGCGCTTATACATATGCCTACGCGACGCTGGGAGAAATCTTTGCGTGGATCATCGGGTGGGACCTGACCCTCGAATATGCAATGGGAGCGAGCACAGTTTCTTCCGGCTGGTCGAACCACTTTATTGAGCTGCTGAATATTTTTCATCTGAAGATGCCGCTGTGGTTGGCTTATGACCACTGGACCGGGCTGCGGCAGGCGGAATCGATCATTGCGAAACAGATGGCGGCAGCATCTGATCCTTCGCTGGCTACCTCAAGCAATGCATACCTGGCCAAAGTGGCAACAATTATGACGGCGCAATCGCCGGAGTTGCTGCAACGAGCGCATGAACTGCTGGGAGCGCCGATATTGTTTGGACATGAAATCGGCGTCAACGTGCCCGCGTTCATCATCGCAATGATCATCACAGCGGTTCTGGCGATCGGCATCAAAGAGAGCGCGCGATTCAACTCCACGATTGTCATGATCAAAGTTTCGGTGGTGCTGTTCGTGATTGGCCTGGGTGTTGCCTATGTGAACCGGGGCAACTGGGGCACGGACTGGTCAAGCTTTGCGCCCTATGGCTTTTCAGGGATTGGCGCAGGGGCGGCTTACATCTTTTTCGCCTATATCGGATTTGACGCGGTTTCAACAACGGCGCAAGAAGCGAAAAATCCACAACGGGATTTGCCCATCGGAATCATTGCGTCGCTTCTGGTGTGTACGGTCTTGTACATCCTGGTTGCTGCGGTCTTGACAGGGATGGTGCCGTGGCGCGATATCAATATTGAAGCGCCGATCGCCCGCGCATTTCTAGATCGAGGGCTGACGACGGCTTCACACATCATCACACTGGGAGCCTTAGCTGGCCTGACCAGTGTGATGCTGGTCATGTTGCTAGGACAAACGCGCGTGCTTTATGCGATGGCGAACGACGGATTGTTGCCAAAGAAATTCTTCGCAGACGTACATCCGAAGTTCCGCACACCGTGGAAGAACACAATTCTGGTCGGGCTTGTGGCGGCGATCGTCGGCAGCCTGACTCCGATTGATGACATCGGAAAAATGGTCAACATTGGCACGCTGCTGGCATTTGTGATTGTTTGCATTGCAGTTCTGGTTCTGCGCCGGACGAACCCGAGCCAGCCGCGTCCGTTCCACACGCCCTGGGTGCCAGTGGTTCCGATCCTGGGCATTATTGCCAACGGCTTCATGATGTACAAACTCGGTTGGGTCAACTGGGCTCGGTTAATCATCTGGCTGGCAATCGGATTGGTGGTTTACTTCACCTACAGTCGGCACCACAGCAAGGTGCAACAGATGAATGCCGATGGGGCGCTCGATCGGAAGCCCGCGCCGACCCTGGCGGATTGAAGCTGGAAGCTAAATCCTCTAATGAAATCCAACGTGCCAGTTGGCCTGGCATAAAGATTGTTTTGTTGACATGTTCTCCACATGAAAATATGCTAGTAGCATGTCCAAGATGATTCAGCTTCGCAATGTCCCGGACGCATTGCACCGGACACTCAAAGCCCGCGCGGCGATGGCAGGGATGTCGCTTTCGGATTATCTGCTGGCAGAGATCAGGGAGATCGCGGAGCGGCCGACGCTGGCAGAGTTGCGTGACCGACTGCATAAGCGCAAATCGGTTTCGGTTCAAATCGACACCGCAAGGCTGTTGACTGAAGAGCGCGCGGAACGATGATCGTTCTGGACGCTTCGGCGACTATTGACTGGCTCCTGCAAACGCCGGCCGGGCGGCGAATCGAAAATCGAATTTATTCCGGTGGCGAATCTCTGCATGCGCCCCATCTCCTGGACTTAGAGGTCGCGCAGGTATTGCGGCGACTGGCACGGGATGGCATGATATCAACCCAGCGCGCCGCTGCAGCGATTCAGGATTTGATTGACCTCCGAGTGACGCGCTATCCGCAATTTGTGCTGTTAATCAGGATCTGGCAACTCCGACATAACTTCTCCGCATACGACGCGGCCTACATCGTGCTTGCCGAAAGACTTGGCGCACCACTTATCACGCGGGATGCACGCCTGGCAGGGGCGCCCGGACACGCGGCGCGCGTCGAACTCTTTTGATCTTGCGGCACTGAGACGGCAACTCCAGTTCGGCTGTGCCCGCGCGACTGCAAACCTCGGTTGCGATACCGTAAGCTAATAGCGGAGAGTGTTCGTGAAAATCGTCACTTCCTCAGAGATGCGGGAAATCGATCGCCTGACCAGCGAGCGGTTCAGTGTGCCTTCGCTTACGCTGATGGAGAATGCCGGGACGGCGGTGGCAGAGTTTGCGTTGGAGTCATATCCGTCCGCGAAAAGCTTTGGCGTGATCTGTGGGAAGGGAAATAACGGCGGGGATGGATTTGTCGCAGCGCGGAAATTGCATGAGGCAGGGATGGCCGTGCGAGTGTTGCTGCTGGGAGATCCGAAAGAGTTAAAGGGGGATGCGGCCGAGAATTTTCGGAAGCTGGCTTCTGCTTCCCACCCTTCGAAAACCGCGAAGGGTGGGGCAACCTCGATGAGTGGTGAGACAACGTCAGTTAGAGCGCATCCGGAGTTCCCACCCTTTCGCAAAGACCGCGAAAAGGGCGGGGCAAACTCAACCCTTCTTTCCCACCCTTCGAAAACCGCGAAGGGTGGGGCACCCTCGGCTTTACAGCTCTATGAAGGATTGGGGGCGTCCGGGTCGGAGTTGGTGTTTGAGTGCGATGTCCTGATCGATGCCATTCTGGGCACGGGATTTCGTCCTCCGGTGAGCGGCGCTTACGCGCAAGCAATTGCGAAGATCAATGCAGCGGACAATCCGGTGATTGCGGTGGACATTCCTTCGGGCGCGGACGCGGATGTCGTGGGAGAACAGACTGGCGCCGTTGCGCGGGCCAACGCGATTGTGACATTTACGGCGCCGAGGCCGGCGCATGTCTTTGGAAATCTGACGGACGGGCCGACAATCATCGCGCCCATTGGATCGCCGGAGGAGGCGATTCAGTCTTCGTCGCAATTGAATTTGATCACGCCGAAAGACATCGCGGAGCTGTTTGCGCCGCGGCCGCGCGACTCGAACAAAGGCATGTACGGGCACGTGCTGGTAATTGGCGGATCGCTGGGAAAAGCAGGCGCTGCGGCGATGGCGGGATTTTCGGCCCTGCGGGCGGGCGCGGGGCTGGTTACGGTTGCGACCGCAAAATCCGTGCTGGCGACGGTGGCGGCCTTTCATCCCGAGTTGATGACGGAGCCGCTGGCGGAGACTGCGGAGGGAGCGATTGCTATTGGCGCGCAGGCTGCGATTGAAAAGCTTACGGAGAAAAAAAACGTGCTGGCGATTGGGCCGGGGGTTTCGCGAAATGAAGAAACGGCGAGAGTCGTTCGCAACATTGTGCTCGGGGCGGACGCTGCTATTGTTCTGGATGCTGACGGATTGAATGCGTTCGAGGGAAAGTCAGAAGCTCTTAACCGCAAAGATCGCAAAGAACGCGAAGGGGGAGCGGAGAGCAACGGGCGGACGCTGGTGCTGACGCCGCATCCGGGTGAGATGTCGCGATTGACAGGGATGAGTACTGCGGCCATCCAGCGCGATCGGGTGAATGTCGCGAGAGAGTTTGCCCAGAAACATGGGGTGATTCTGGTGCTGAAGGGAGATCGCACGATTGTTGCCGGAGCGGACGACGAGGCGTGGGTGAATCCGACGGGGAACCCAGGGATGGCGACCGGCGGGACGGGCGACATTTTGACCGGCATCGTAGCGGGGCTACTCGCGCAATTCCCCAAGTGCCCGTTTGAAGCGGTGATTGCCGCGGTGTACCTGCACGGGTTGGCGGGAGATGTTGCGTGGGAGAGTATGGGCGAGCAGGCCCTGGTGGCTACCGATTTGATCAACGCGCTCCCAGAGGCGATCCGGCGAGTGCAGGCAGGAGCGGCAGAAGAGTGGGTAAAAACAGGACCTTTCTGCACCAAAGGACAATGAACCCCGGCAATGGGCTTCGGTAATCTCGCATGGGCGGGCGAGCGGTGCCATAGTGATGGCGGCATGACACACTATCCGCAGACCAACGCTATTCATCGTGCTACCCGCATTCAACTGGCAACCACCCAAGCCCTGATCAAACTGAGCGACGGCAATCGGACCAAGGCACGTCTGCAGACGGTTTCGGTCACCGGAGGAATGTTGCATCTGCCGAAAGCACTGGCCGAAGGGGATTTTGTCGAAGTCGCATTTCAGACGAAGTCTGGAAATGTGCAAGGCATGGCGGAGATGCTGAATCCGGTGTGGTCAAAGCAGGGAAGCGTCTTGCAGCCGTTTCGATTCGTGGCGCTGGACGATGAAGATCATCAAGCACTAAATATGACGATTGAGCGCGAGGGTGACCGGAGTTTCGAAGGGCTGCGATCGGCGGATTGGAAGAAGTAGAAATCCAGGCGTTGGGCGCTAGGCTTCAGGGCTTTCGCACGGGCGAGGGCGCCCGTCCCTCCACAGAATCCAACCGGCTATACTGCAACAGAAACAGCCACGGCCGGATGACGCGCGAATTCACCACAAAATCTGCTGAAGAGACGATTGCGCTGGGGCGTGAGTTCGTGCCTTTGCTGACCCCGCCGAAGATTGTTCTCCTGCGCGGGAACCTGGGCGCAGGCAAGACCACGCTGGTGAAGGGAATTGCTGAGGGATTCCGGGCAGCAAAAGAAGAAGACGTGACCAGCCCGACGTTCACGCTAATCCACGAATATCGCGGGCCGAAAGCGACGCTGTATCACATTGATCTTTATCGGGTGGATACGCAGCGGGAACTGGAGACCCTGGGTCTGGACGATCTCATGACCGACGACAGCCTTCTGCTGATCGAGTGGGGGGAAAAATTCGCGCGATTTGAGAAAGAGCGGGATGTGGAGATTGCTATCGCGAGAGTCTCAGGACACGAGCGGCGAATCGTGGTTATTCATCCTGTGGACGCCAAAACTGACGGATCAGCATCGTAAGGTCCCTCTCAGCACTTCGTGCTGTTCGGGATGACAAGTCTTAGATAGTCCGCACCGACAGGATGCCCACAAAACAGATTCAGAAGCCCATCACGTTGTAGCCGCAGTCCACGTAGATCACTTCGCCAGTAATTCCCGAACTCGCGTCTGAGGCCAGAAAGACGCCGGTTGAGCCGACTTCGTGGACATCTACGTTACGCTTCAGTGGCGCTCGCTCGGCGTGGGCTTTCAACATTTCGCTGAGGCCGGAGATGCCGCGCGCAGCAAGGGTTTTGATCGGGCCGGCGGAAATGGCATTCACGCGAATTTTTTTGGGACCGAGATCGCTCGCCAGATATCGGACCGTGCATTCGAGCGCGGCTTTAGCGACAGCCATCACATTGTAGTGGGGCACGACTTTCTCGGCGCCGTAGTAGGTCATAGTTATGATGCTGCCGCCGTCTTCCATTAACGGTGCTGCGGCGCGGGAGACGGCGATCAGCGAATAGACGCTGACGTCATGAGCGATGCGAAAGCCTTCGCGGGTGGTGTTGATGAAATCGTTCTTAAGTTCATCGGCGGGAGCGAAGGCGACGCTGTGCACGAGCACGTGCAACTTGCCATAACGGTCTTTCAGTTGGGCGAAGACGCGGGCGATGTCGTCGTCTTTGGAAACGTCGCACATGAAGGCCTCGGCGCCGGGAAGGGAAAGGATGAGGTCTTTGGCTTCCTGCTCAAGCCGCTCGTTCTGGTAAGTGATGGCGAGCTTGGCTCCGGCTGCATGAAGGCCCTGAGCAATGGACCAGGCAATGCTGCGTTTGTTGGCGACTCCAAAGACGACGGCGACACGGCCGTCGAGGCTGAAAGACATGCGTTCTCCTCAGACGAAAGAGAATATCAGAATTGATGAGGCCAGATTCCTCGGTCGTCCCTACGGGACTTAGGTCGTTTTTGCGGCCCTACCCAGCGCTGAAGCGCTGGGCTAAACTCGGTCGCCTTTGCGGGGCTGATGTTCTGGCATTTTTCTTGTTGCGAGTTCAAAGGGATAGTGCAGTAACTATAACAATTTCGTCGAGCTTCGCTCGACCGGACGGGTGAGGGCACCCGTCCCTACGTGGCCTATCTCACTCCGGAAGGACGACGGAGGGCACCCGTCCCAATATGGCCTATCTCACTCCGGAAGGACGACGGAGGGCACCCGTCCCAATATGGCCTATCTCACTCCGGAAGGACGACGGTGTGCTCTTTCATGAGTTCTTCAAAGCGGGCATCTTTGCGAAGATTGGCGAATTCGGGATCGGTATATACGCTTTCCACGCTTTTGTAGCCGTCTTCAATGGCCTTGCGCAAATATTGTAAAGAATGCTCGGGGTCATTGATTTTAGCGTAGAGCTTAGCTAGCACGTAGTCGTAGTGGGCGCGGTCTTCGGGAGAGGCCATTTGCGCTGTGATACCAGTCCGAGAGCTGTGCTCAAAAATCGTCGGATCAAGTCGCAGAGCTTCGGCGTAGGCCTTGCTGGCATCTTCGAATTTCTTTTTGGCGAAGTAAGCAGCGCCCAGGTTTGAGTAAAACGAAGCCATGTCTGGCGCGATTTCCATCGCCTTTTTGTATTGCTTGATGGCAGCGCGGTATTTACGGCGTTCGTATTGGACCACTCCAAGATTGTTGTAGGCGTCAGAGAACTTGTGGTTCTTCTTGATGGCCTGTTCAAAACTTTTGCCAGCCTCGTGGTAGCGCTGCAGCATGAGCTGTGAAATTCCAATCTTGTTGTACAGCGCAGCATCATCGGGCGCTTTCTTCTGCGCCATCTCGTAGTAGTCGATGGCATCGAGATAGGCTTTGCGCGCGCGAAGTTCGTCGCCGGTTGTTTCTAATTCTTTGACCGAGGCATCCTGTGACGGTGGTTGGATCTGCCGCATCGGCGGCGCGATCTGGATCTGATCGAGTTCGGAAAATTGAGCAAAGGCAAGCGGCGAGAACGCAGCCGCTAGTATGGGGAGTAGTCGAAGAAAAGACGCCGGACGGAACATGGTCCTGGCCTCCTGAGGGTACCTATCAATTATGACACCACAGTCAATCGGGAAGTTCCCGGGGCGGGCCTAGAGGGGGTGGGCCTAGAGGGGCCGCCCCTACATTCTGCCCAGTAGCTCAATGGGCGGGAGGATCGGGGCTCGGGGGTGGTGGCTTTGACGTGGATTGTTTCTCGTCCTTGAAGATGCCGGCGATTTTGCCGAAGAGGCCCTTCTTCTTTTGCCCAGCCTGTTGATTTTCAGCTTGTTGGCCGTTGGCTGGGGGCTGGACCTGCTCGTTCCCAAGGCCGAAGATACGCGAGAGGACGCCCTTGACGCCGGTATTCTGATCGCAGGTGTTGGTCGGTTCGGTCCCGACGATGAAGGCTGAGCTGTAAGTCTGGGGACACGAGGGCGTTGCGAGCAGGTTGGTTAGTTTATCGAGTTGAACGTCGACCACACCCGAAGGCTGGGTAAACGCCTTCATGTCGGAGTATTGCGGGACGAGGGAAGCCTTCTTCATGAACTCGGTCCAGATGGGAGCGGCAGTTTGCGCGCCACTCAGGTGGAGGTCGCTGTAGTCGTCGAAACCGACCCACACGATGCAGAGCAGGTTGCTGGTGTATCCCGCAAACCAGCCGTCGTGCGAGCTGCCGGTTTTGCCGGCAGCAGGCTGCTGGAATCCGCGAACCCGTACGGCGGAGTAGCCGAGACCATTGTTGATCACGCCTTCCATCATGTCAGTCATGACGTAAGCAACGCGGGGATCGAGCACCTGACGGTTCTCGGGTGAAAAATTGGAAACGGGATCTCCAGAAGCCGTACGCACGGACTTGACCATGATTGGAGAAATGCGGGTGCCATTATTGGCGAAAACGGTATAGGCTGCGGCCATGTCGAGCGGCGTGGCGTCATAAGAGCCAAGGGCCATGGCTGGAGTCGGCTTTACTGAAGCGATGCCGGCATTTTTCGCTAGGTCTGCGACTTTGTCATAGCCAACTTCTTCAGCAAGTTTTACGGTTGCGTTGTTGAGCGACATGGCGAGGGCGTAACGGGCGGTCACGTCGCCGTGATACTCCTCTTTGTAATTGCGCGGCTCGTAAATCTGGTCGCCGTAAGCGAAGGTAGTGGGCTCATCGGGGACGATAGAGGCGGGCGTCAAAACTTGTGTGCTGCCGTCGAGCGCTGTGTTCATGGCTGCGGCATAAACGAAAGGTTTGAAGATGGATCCGGTTGGGCGCTTGGCGACGGCATGATCTAACTGGCTCCAGGCGTAGTTGCGGCCACCGACGAGCGCGAGCACCTCCCCGGTGTGGGGATCGAGAGCGACCAGAGCGACCTGGGCCTGGGGCCCCGGCTCAACGTGGGTCTCATACTTGCCTTTGCCGATTCTGACTCGTTTGGTGCGGCGCTTGGTGACCTGATCGTCCACCAACTTGATTCCAGCTTCGACTGCTTGCGCCGCGGCGCGCTGCAGGTCGGGGTTAAGTGTGGTGTAGATGCGGTATGCCTGTTCGTTTATTTCACGCTCCGGTATCTTGCTGATGACGGTGTCGCGAACCAGATCGACGAAGTAGGGAGCATCGTTGGCTTCGACATTCGGGGGGGCGAGCTTGAGCGGAGTCGCCTTAGCCTTGTCCGCCTGTTCTCTGGTAATGGCGCGGGTTTCCACCATGCTGTCGAGCACGATATTGCGGCGGTCAGTAGCGCGCTCGGGATGGCGGTAGGGCGAAAGATAACTCGGCCCCTGAATGATGCCTGCCAGCAGAGCAGCTTCGGGCAGAGTCACGTCTTTGAGATCTTTGTTGAAATAAGTGCGAGAGGCTTCGGCGAGACCGCTGATGGCGAATGAGCCGCGCTGGCCAAGAGGCACCCAATTGCCGTAGAACTCGAAGATTTGCTGTTTGGTAAATTTCTGTTCGAGTTCAGTGGCGATGAGCATTTCCGTCAGCTTGCGCTTGATGGTTTTCTGCGGAGTCAGAAAGAAACCGCGAGCGAGCTGCATGGTGATGGTAGAGCCGCCCTGCTCATGCCGCTGGCGGGTAACATCGATCCAGGCAGCTTCCGCGAAACGGGCAAAATTCACGCCATTGTGTTCAAAGAAGCGACGATCTTCGATGGCGAGAACCGCACTCACCATGACTCCTGGAATCTCGTTGTAGTGGACCACCTGACGCTTGGAGCGCTGGTCGCCTTCGAAAAGCGAAGTGATCATCTGCGGTTCAAGCTCGTAAGCATCGAGTTGGCCACCCGAGCTCCCGCTGATGCTGTCAATCTTTCCCAGATGAACGTGAATGGTAGCCGACTCCGGGCTGTGATACGAACCCTGGCCGGGCTGGATTTCCAAAGAACTGCCGGACAACTGGTAGCTGCCCATAGCGGACACCCCGGTCTTGTCGGAGTAACCGGCGTGGCGGAGAGCTGCCGCGAGCTCCTTCAGTTCGACTTTTTCACCAACCGCAACAGTTTGCGGCTGGGCGTAAATTTTGGCGGCATTGGCAAAGACCGGGCCTTTGAAGCGAGTCTCGATGATGCGATCGTACTTGACGTAGAAGTAGGAGAAGAAGGCAACAAAGGCGAGTGCGAGAATCGCAAAAGCGCCCAGCGCGAAACGAAGCACCGGATCGCGGAAGCCCCGGCGCGATCCGTTCGGGCTTTTGCCACGCGGAATTCTGAGTTTAATGGCCACAGTGTTTTGGCAGGCGGTACTCGACGCCCAAGATTACCCCTTTAACGTTCAGACGAGCTTATGCTGCTGCTTGGTGAGATGAGGCGGCGCGAAAAATCGTTTCCAGAACCTGCTCCCGCGATGCGGAAGATTGTTAACTATTTTAAACGATTCCGGCCCGCCATCACGATTGACGCGTCTGAGTCCCTCAGAAAACGCCCTTGTTTTCGGTGGAAGCGTCGAAATGCAGATCGAGAGGATATCCAGGCAGGTCCACGTGGACGACATAGGGAGCGCGAACCACGATGGTGCCGTTGAACTGCAGGCCGGATCGCTGAACGACGATTTCATCTTCGGAGAGAGGGATGTCGTATTCCTGCGCCTTCTTGAAAACGGCTTTGCGGATTTCGTCTTCGTTCTTCTGGCTGTAGCTGTCGCGGGTGGCTTCGTCCTTCACCGCATCAGTAAACTGATAGTTATTGAAGTACGGCGGGGCCAGTTTAGCCGCGATATAAAACGCGGCGGCAATGATGAAAAGTCCGAAAAACATTCTCATGGTGCCCATAGCGCTCCAGTCAGGACATCGACAAAAAAAGTGAAAACGGGAGGTTCACGGCAGGTAGGCGCCGCGAACTACTGGGGCTGCGCCGGAGACAAAACTTGCCGGAAGTGCTCCGTTATTGCGCCGATGCTAACATCCTGACTTTGGCGAGTCGAGCGTTGAACGACCTCCGCCATACCTTCGGTAACCTTCTTGCCGACGTTGACGCGAAAGGGGATGCCCACCAGGTCAGCGTCTTTGAACTTGACCCCTGGCCGCTCGTCGCGGTCGTCTAGTAACACGTCGTAACCTGCTGACTTCAGGCGCGAGGCGATGTCTTCGGCAGTGGCTTTGAGAACAGCGTCGCCGACGTTAGTCGGGGTCACAACGATTTCGAAGGGAGCGATCGCAGGAGGCAGCCAGAAGCCATTTTCGTCGTTACTCTGCTCGATGGCAGCGGTGAGAATGCGCTCAATTCCGATGCCGTAGCTGCCCATAATCGGCATGACTTCTTTGCCATTGCGGTCCAGCACGCGGGCACCCATGGATTCCGAATACTTGTAACCGAGCTTGAAAATATGGCCGATTTCGACGGCCGTATCCATGCGGAGAGGAGAGCCGCAGTTGGGACAGGGGTCGCCGGAGGCAACGGCACGAAGGTCGGCATATGCCGTGGGCTGAAAGTCTTTGCCGGCGGTGATGTTCTTGACGTGATAGTCCTCTTTGTTGGCGCCCGCGATCAGGTTGGTACGGCCTTCGAGGGCTTGGTCGAGCAGGAGGATCGGCTTATTGCCATCATCAAGGCTCTTTGACCAATCGATGCCGAGTGGACCGAGAAATCCGGCAGGCGAGCGGAAGAGCTGGCGGATTTCTTCTTCCTGCATGGGGCGAGTTTCTTTTCCCGCCAGCGCAGTGGAGAGTTTGGCTTCGTTGAGTTGATGGTCTCCGCGAACGAGGACGACGACTGCGCGGGATTGTTTTGTCGAGGCGCGGGCGCCCGTGCTGCCGGGTTTCTCGGCTTCGGAGTCGCTCATCAGTGCGAGCGTCTTGATCTTGTTCTTTGGTGAAACGCCGAGATAACGCGCGACTTCTTCAATTGTCTTTTGACCCGGCGTGTGGACTTCGAGAGGCTTGCCGTCACCTTCGGGCGCGAGGTCTTGAACACGATCGAGTTTGGAGCTGGCCTTCTCCAGGTTTGCAGCGTACTTGCAATTGGCGCAACTCACGACCTGGTCTTCACCGGCAGGGGTGTAAACCATGAATTCTTCGGACTGCGATCCACCCATGGCGCCCGAATGAGCGTCAATGATCAGGTAGTTGAGGCCGCAGCGATCGAAGATGCGGCGGTAAGTCTCGCGGTGCTTCTGGTAGGAGACGTCGAGTCCCGCGGCGTCAATGTCGAAGGAGTACGAGTCCTTCATCATGAATTGCCGCACCCGCAGCAGACCGGATTTGGGACGGGGCTCGTCGCGAAATTTGGACTGGATCTGATACCAGATTTGAGGAAGCTGCTTGTAACTGCGCAGTTCTTTGCGGGCGATCTCGGTCATGTTCTCTTCGTGCGTCATGGCGAGGCACAAGTCGGCGCCTTTGCGGTCTTTAAGGCGGAAGAGATTGTCGCCCATGACCGACCAGCGGCCGCTCGATTCCCACAGTTCGCGGGGATGAAGCGCAGGCAGATAAAATTCCTGGCCGATGCGGTCCATTTCCTGGCGGACGATGGTCATAATCTTGTTAAAGGAGCGCTGTCCAAGGAAAAGATACGAATAGATTCCGGCGGAAAGCTGGCGGACGTATCCGGCGCGGACGAGGAACTTATGGCTGGCGACTTCGGCGTCAGCCGGAGCTTCGCGGAGAGTAGGGATGAAAAGGTTAGACCAGCGGTGCATGGGGTTCAAAATCCTGAATGAAAGGGAATTAATTATTGTAGCAGGGCGAAAGTTGCGCATAGAGCACGGGCCAAAGGCGTGCCAAGGACTTAAAGTACGCCCGGCTGTCAGAATGATGTTGGAGGCACGGGCGCCCTCGCCCGTGCAATTTATGGCTGGCGCCATAGCCAGCGATAATCGTACGGATTGCTGACCAACATGGCTCTGACCGGATTTCCCACGATATATTCAATTCTGCCCCGCACATCCTCCACTTCCCGCATCGCACGATCAAAAGATTCTTCCTGCCAGATACGCCCTTTTCGGCCGAAATATTTATTTATTCTGTGTGCTGAAACACTCTTAATTTCCTGCATGATTTCCGGAATGCTGATCGCTCCGTTGTCGTCCTCTAGCGGTGTCAGCAGCAAGTGCACATGGTCTGGCATGACGACCGCCACATGAAGTTCGTATTTGTCACCGTCCCCATTTAGACAAGTCTCCAGAACCAGATCTCGCGAACCAGGTGTGAGAGTCTCTTTATTGCGGGTTGAAAAGGTGATGAAGTAGGTCTTGTCTGTCCACTGGTAATGCGGCAATTTCCGTCGATAGTGGTAATTCCTTTCCATCGGTAAATCTTCGCAGGTCTTGATGGGAAAGTCTGTGACGTATGAACATCCATGGCTGTGGAGGTTTCGCGCGGGCGAGGGCGCCCGTGCCTCCAAACTCACGTTCAGATTCTCCTCAGCCTTGCCAGACCCACGCCGGCGCAGATCAGCAGTGATCCCGCGATGCGGTTGGTGAGTTTTTCAAAGCGCGGGTTGCGGGCGGTGGCAAGGGCGCGGCCGGCGAGTTGTCCGTAGGTGAAGAGGACGATGAATTCGACAACGATGGAACTGATGCCCAGGATAAGAATCTGGAATGCGACGTTATGGTGGGCGTCGATGAATTGCGGCAGGATCGCGGTGAAGAAAAGAATTGCTTTGGGATTTGCGGCTTGCAGCAGAAATCCGTCGCGGAGAATGCGAGGCCCGGAGCGAGAATCAGTTTTATCTTCTGGGAGAGATAGAACGGAGCTTTTTCCCAAGAAACTCAAAATCCCGAGGTAAACCAGGTAAGCCGCGCCGATCCACTTGATCAGGAAAAATAGTTTGTAGGAGGCGACGATGACCGCCCCCAGGCTGGTCGCCGATAGGACGAAGTACATTGCATTGGCGCTGAGAATTCCCCAGCTTGCCCAGACCGATCTAGCCGGGCCACGACGAATGGCCTGCGAGAGAACGTATAACACCGCGGGCCCCGGGCTTATGCTCAGGACGGCCTCGGTGGTCACGAATAAAAGCCAGAGTTGCCAGGTCATAGAACCCATCGTTAGTCGTCGGTCGTTAGTCGTTAGTCGTCGGCGAAACCGAAAATCTAGTGGGTACAGAACCAATCTCACGCGCTGCGACAGCGATATCTATTTTAATGGTGCTTCACGGCAAGGAAACGCAAACGCACATAGTCTGCCGTCCAATTGCCACGAGAATCGCAGAGCGCGGGGCGAAGTTTATCAGTTACTGCGTCGAGGAACTCGGAGCGCTTTTCTGCGGCGAGAGCCTTAGAAAATGGAATAGCGAATGTCTCCAGCCAGCCGCGCATGCCGGTGGGCAGCGGAGTCGGGCGGGGAATCAGTTCGATGTAATCGACCTGAACGCCTGCGTGCTCAAGACGCTCACGATATTCATCAGCGGTAGGAAAGTACCAGGGACTGAAGGCAGACGGATTTGCGATTCCGAATTGATCGAGGGTTGCGCAAAGCGCGACGGTGATAGCGGCAACGTTTCCAAAACCACCCATTTCAGCAGCGAATCTGCCGCCAGGTTTTAGCGCGCGGTGAATGCCGGCGATCACGGCATCGGGGTCGCGTTTCATCCAGTGGAGCGCAGCGTTAGAAAATACGGCATCGAACTCTGCGTCAAAATTCAACGAGTCTCCATCGGCGACATGGGCGTTCAGGCCGCGCGCTTTCGCCGCGGCGACCATGTGGGGCGAAGCATCTACGCCGAGAACTTCGGCGCCGGCCGCGACCAATTTCTCAGTAAGCGCGCCGTCACCGCAGCCGAGATCGAGAATGCGCTCTGCTGGCCGCGGGTTCAGCAGGTCGAGCACGGGCTGGCCGAGATCGGAAACAAAGCGTGCGTTCTCGGCGTAGCGGGAAGAGTTCCACTCCTGGGTCGGCGTTTGCTGGTGCATGTTTCCATGGTAAAGCAGCCGCATTCCAGCGCAGATGCTATAAAGAATGATTCTTTTCCATGGCGAGCAGCCAGATAACCGTTGTTGCGGCCGAAGGCCTGATTAAGCAGTTCGGCCCATTTGCCGCGTTGCGCGGGATCAGCGAAACGTTCGCCCCAGGCAAACTGCATGTGATCGTTGGCGACAATGGCGCGGGAAAGACGACGTTGCTCCGTATTTTTGCAGGATTAGCTTCGCCCACGCGCGGAACGGTTTCTGTGCTGGGTGCCACGGAGATCAAGCAGGTGCGTGCGCAGATCGGATACATGGCGCATCCGTCGCTGCTTTATGACGAAATGAGCGGGATGGAAAACCTTCGGTATTTCGCGGGATTGTACGGCATTCATAGCGCTGAGCGATGTCGAGAGGCGATTACTACGGTAAAGCTCGATCCTGACCTGGACCGACCGGTTGGGCAATATTCGCAAGGCATGAAGCAAAGAATGTCTTTGGCGCGAGCGCTGCTGAATGACCCCAAATTGCTTTTGCTCGACGAGCCGTTTTCGAATGTTGATGCGCGATCCGCGAAGGAAATGGCGGGACTGCTGGCACACTTGCGCGATCAGGGCAAGACTATCTTCGTGGTCACGCATCAGCCTGCGCTGGTTGAACGCGTCGCGGATGAATTCGTTGCGATGAAGATGGGCAAAGTCGTAAGCCGCACTTCAACGCTGCAGGTGGCACAATGAGTTTTCTCGCCCTCGCGCGTGCCACGCTGAAGAAGGACGTCCGTTTGGAATGGCGATCCAAAGACGCGATTAACGCCATGCTGTTTTTCGCGCTGCTGGTCGTGGTCATCTTCAGCTTCGCCTTCGATCCCACTGCGGAAGAGTCTCGGCGAATTGCCGGTGGGTTGGTCTGGGTGGCGTTTCTGTTCGCGGCGGTTGTGGCGCTGAACCAGACGTGGGCGCGCGAGCTGCGCAATCAGGTGCTTGATGCGTATCGTGTCTCGCCGGCCCCGGCGAACCCATTGTTCGTGGCGAAGGCCGTCGGCAACTTCATTTTTGTAGTCGTGCTTGAGGCGCTGATGACCCCGCTGTTCATTATGTTTTACAAGCTACGCGCGCTTGGGCCGGCGTGGGAGCTGATTCCAATTGCGCTGCTGGGAACCTGGGCGCTGGTGGTGAACGGCACATTCTTTGCGGCCATTTCGATTCGCACTCGGGCCCGCGAAATCATGCTGCCATTGCTGCTCTTTCCGCTTTCAATTCCGGCGCTACTGGCCATGGTGAATGCGACGACCTCCATTCTGACCGGGGAGGAGTCGGCGCGGTTTTGGATCGCGCTGCTGGTGGCGTATGATGTCGTGTTCACAACGGCATGTTTGCTGCTGTTTGAGACTGTGTTAGAAGCAGAATGAAAGAAGCGGAATGAAACGCAGCTTTTCCATCCTTGCGATTGTAACGGCGCTGTTGCTCAGTTTTGCGCTTTACGAAGCGCTGGTTGCGGCTCCGACCGAGCGCACCATGGGTGATGTGCAGCGCATCTTTTATTACCATGTGCCGTCAGCATGGACGGCGCTGTTGCTGTTTCTCATCAATTTCGTTTCATCGATCGTCTATCTCGTCCGCAAAAGCGGCAAGGCCGACATCCTTGCGCTGGTGAGCGCTGAGGTTGGGGTAGTGTTCTGCACCGTCGTGCTCGTAACCGGTCCCATTTGGGCCAAACCGGTGTGGGGAATCTGGTGGGACCCGGCGGACATTCGACTGAATTCGACGCTGGCACTGTGGCTGATCTACATCAGTTATCTCATTCTTCGTAAGTTTTCAACTAGCAGCAGAACAGCCTCGATTGCCGCGGCTTGGGCTATTTTTGGCGCGCTCGATGTTCCGTTTGTTTTTTTTTCGATCTGGTTCTTCCGGACGCAGCATCCTTCGCCGGTAATCGCGCAAGGCGGGTCGCTCGATCCAGCCATGGGCCGGGTGCTGCTCATCAACTGGGCGGCGTTTCTTTGTCTGGCGTGGCTGGTCAGTTGGACGCGGTATCGGCTCGAGGTCCTAAAGCGCGAAGTGGAAGAAGCGCAGGCGCTCCAGTCGTTGCATGAGGTTTCGCGATGAAGTCTCTGAATTATCTGTACGCAGCCTATATCGCTACTTGGGCAATCCACGGAACCTATCTTTGGATTCTGGCGCGGAAGTCTGCGAAGATTCGAAGAGAGATGGAGAAGATGAAGAAAGTGGCTAGTGGCTAGTGGTCAGTGGGCGGAAGTATTGCCGAGGGGACTAGACATTGACTGCAATTCACTATCTAGCGAAGTTCCAGCTGGGTTCCAGGCTAGCTGATCCTCGTGTCTCATCAGCCGGCTGGAGAAATTCGTATTCCTCGATTATGGCGGCGACGCCTGCCCGTTCAGCTGAATCCTGAGCCTCCACCCGTAGAACCCGCGCGATGAAGCGAACTCTCAGCGGGTCGGATAGTGTGACCTGCGAGGGAAAGCTCATGGTGACTTCGACGCGGGAACCGGGAGTCATGCGGCGGTTAATGTAAAAGAAAATGCCTCGGGCGCTGACGTTTTCGGTCTCGACGGGGAACTCCGAAGGAATACCGGACACGCGCACTGAAGCGGGCAGCCTCATGGCGAAACGCCGCATGGTGCGGCGGTCGTCTCCGTTGTTGAAAACCGGTCCTTGTTGCAAGAACATTCTGCTCGCAGAGGCGCAACCTGCTGCACCTTCCAAAAACGACAGCCCGGGAAACGGTTCTAGTGCCAGACTTGCTGAATACGCTTGCAATTGCAAGCATTAACACCGGAGGGGATAGCGTCGGTTAACGCCCCCTCCGGTGTATGGGGAGGGCAAAAGCGCCGGAGGAGGGCAAGAAATGGTAAGCATCCAGCGTTCCAACCAGGATTTCATAGTGAAACTGAGACATCCGCGGTTAAATGCGGTTGCGGTAGTTGTTCTGGAGACAGAGATGTGCGGCCTAGCTGCAATTGATTGCATGATGGGTGACGTGTGCGGGCGTTCTTTCAAGCATCGGCATCTCTGAATGAATTCGCGTGCATCAGACTCAGAGAACGTCAGACTGCTGCAGGTGGGGAAACTTGACACCTTATTCTCCAGATGTTTAAGTAATTACTTACTTTAGCGACAGGTTGCGGGTGCACGGCCCGGCATTTTGCCGGCCCTGCGAGGCCCGTGCCCCAGGGCAAGCTGCGAGTGTGCTTCAGGCTTTTCTCTCTTAATTCTCCAGGAAACGGGTTCTCCAGGAAACGGGAACGCGGAGGGTTCTTAATGGTTAATCGTGGTGGGGTGGGGGCGTTTGCGGCAAGCCGCGCCGCAATCGTCATGATGTTAGCGACCCTCGGCGGTTTCTTTCTCCTCAAACACGATATTTCAAGTGTCGATCGAGGCAAAGCGGCGAGGGTTGTGCCAACCGGCGCCGATTCCGCACTCATGGGTATTCCGCTGAACTTTGAGCCCAACCAGGGCCAGAGTGATCCGCAGGTGAAGTTTCTGGCGCGGGGAAGCGGATATGGGCTGTATCTGACGCAGGGCGAGGCAGTGCTGGCGTTTCCGTCGAAAACCAAGAGCAGCAGTGGTTCGGCGCGTTCTGCGGTGAGCATGCAGTTTGCAGGCGCGAATCGCGATGCGGAAGTCGCTGCGGCGCAATCTCTCCCTGGGCACACGAATTACCTGCTGGGAAATGATCCGTCGAAATGGCACCGGAACATCCCGCAATTTGCCCGCGTGGAATACCGCAATCTTTATCCGGGAGTTGATCTGGATTTTTACGGCAAGCAAGGCCGCCTGGAATACGATTTTGAGGTGGGTCCCGGCGCCGATCCGCGTGAAATCAAGCTTCAATTTGACGGAATGCGAGAAATGCGGATTGCCGACAATGGCGATCTGGTGCTCGCGCTGGATGGACGAGAGCTGCGTTTTCAGGCGCCGCATGTTTATCAGAAGTCACTGGCAGGAGAACAGGCTGTCAGCGGCAAATTCGCGCTGCGTGCTGGAAACCAGGTTGAATTTGAAGTCGGAGATTACGACCGCAGCCGCGCGTTGGTAATCGATCCTGTGCTGACGTTTTCGACGTTGCTGGGCGGCTCCGGGTCAGAGAGTTGTGCAGTGCTAGCCGGCGCGAGCTTTGTGGCGCACTGCCCGGCTATAGCGGTTGACTCGGCGAACCGCGTTTACATTGCCGGGGCGACTGGGGCTATAAGCGGTTTTCCAGTCCCGACGGGGGGTGCATCCGGGAGCGTACCACCGTTAGGTGGGACTTCGGAGGTTTTCGTCGCACGAATCAGCAATTCTGGATCATCGCTCGCGCTCGACTACCTCACGTTTCTTGGAGGAAATGGTGTTAGTTATCCGGTAGGCGTCGCAGTGGACAGCGGCTTCAACGTTTATCTCGCCGGCAACACGACTTCCAGCAATTTTCCAACTACGGGCACGGGATATCAGACTTCGCCGGCAAGCACCGGAAACCATGCGTTCGTTACGCAACTGGATTCATCCGCTTCAGGTGCTCTCTACTCCACGAATTTGTCCGGCAACGGGGTGGACACGGCGAGCGACATGGCGCTCGATAATCAAGGGCGAGTTTACCTGATAGGAACGACGACTTTGCCATCGGGAACAGCAAATACATTTCCAGTAACGGCAGGCGCACTACAGGCGACGGCACTGGCGTCGAGCCAATTCTTTTTCAGCAAGCTGAACCCGACACTGAGCGGTCCCAACAGTCTTTTGTATTCGACATTCATCGGCGGAAGTACGCCGTCAAGCGGCGTGGTGATGGGCGGCGGCATCGCGGTGGATGCCAACCTGAACGTGTATCTCGCGGGCGGCACTAATTTTACTGACATGCCGATCGTGAACGCGTTCCAGGGAACGGAGCTTGGCGGCCTGGATGTTTGGGCGGCGAAGCTGACCGCGCCCGCTAACAATACCGAGCAATACACGCCGCTGTACGAAACCTATTTCGGCGGCACCGGGGATGAAGTGGCATACGGCGTTGCAGCCGATCCCACCAACACGAGCCTGTACGTAACCGGTTCGACCACGACCAACGGTATCTCATCGCCTGTGAGCACGGTCCCGCTGCAGGGGACTTATGGCGGAGGCACGGACGCGTTCGTGGCCAAGTTCGGAGTTCCCACGACCAGCGGCACAACCCAGGGATCGGTACCGCTTACGTATTTCACATATCTAGGTGGGAGCGGGCAGGATGTTGGCTTAGCCGTTGTCGCCGATTCAAATCAGAATGCGCGGGTGGCCGGATTCACGGCGTCGGGATCACTGCCGAATCCCAATCCGCTGTTTAACAGCCCAGGCGGCGGGCTGGACGCTTTTTTCGCACGGATTGTGACTACGGCAACCACCACTACAACGACCACGAACACCAGCACGACCAGCATTCTGGGTGGGTCGGGAACCGATCGCGGAACCAGCACGGCGGTGGACGCATCTTTGAACAGCTATATCGCGGGTGAAACCGCTTCGGGCAATTTTCCGACTGCCTCGGATCCGAGCGTTCCAGCGGTGACCGCGCTGCAAACAAGTCTGTCTGGCGCGAGCGATGCGTTCGTGAGCAAGATCGGACCGAATACCACGGGGCTCAGCTTTGTGTGCTCGGGAACGGGTTGTCCCAGCCCGGTGCCGGCCAATCCGGCAGTCAATCCGAGTCCGGTTGGAGTCGGCAGCTCGGTTACGTTTACATATTCGATTTACAACTTCAGTGATCCGGTGACCGGAGCCGTATTCGCTGACAACATCGGCCTGCCGGCGAATTCTTCAATCACAACTGCAACCGCAAGTTCGGGCACCTGTTCTATCACCGCCGGCACGGCAGCGCTTTGCAATCTGGGGACGGTGAACTCGTCGAACACAACCACCAGCGGAACGACGACAACAACATCCGTGGCTGCTACTGTGACGATCACAGTTTTAGCCACACCGCCGCCTTCGACCGGAACAACGCCGACGAAACCGCCATCTATCGGGAACAGCGGAACCCTGACCGTGGCGGGGACAAATTTCCAGAAGACGACGTCTGGAACGGCGTCAGTGAACGATTTCGGAATCCAGGTTGCGCCCAATACACAGACCGTGAATGCCGGTAGTCAGGGTTCGTATGTGTTGACGGTGGCGCCGACGGGGCCTTTCCCCGAATCAGTGTCCCTAGCTTGCGGATCAGGGCTGCCGTCGCAGGCGACATGCAGCTTCTCTGCCGCCAATCCGATTCCGAATCTCAGCAACGGTCCGCAGAGCAGAACGCTCGACATCACGACGGTGGCGCGAGTAACAACTCCGGCCAGTCTGTTTCGGCGAGGCCCGATCTATGCGTTCTGGTTGCCGATTTCAGGGCTGGCATTGGCCAGCGGGGGGGTCTCGCGGCGACGACGCTGGTTGATTGCGATGGCGTTGGCAGCGGTGCTGGGCGCGATCACTCTACAGGCGGGCTGCTCGAACACGAGCAACACGAGCACTACGGTGGGCACGCCGGCTGGAACCTATACAATTACGGTGAATGCGACTTCCGGTAGCGCGACCAGGACGACCGCGGTGACGCTGATCGTGAAGTAGAGGCCGCTGCTGTCTCTATTGGACGTGTTCATGATAGCTGCCGCAGCGTCGTCGGTGCCGATAGCGCTTTCCGACCGCTACTTAGCGGGCTTCAGGACCGCGGTGCTGCGCTCATCGCTGGCGATGATGCGATAGAACTTCTTCAGTTCATCGGCCTTGCTCACTGGCACGCTGAGTTCCTTCACCTCGAAGGTACGGGTGTAATTCAGAACATTCCCTTTTGCTTCGGTCTTGGAGTGATAGCTGGCAAAACCAAAGTCGGCATCGACCGGTGGCGGCAGGTCGTCCACAACATAGCCTGAAGGGATTGTGATTTCAAAAGAGTCAGTGTCGCGGACGGGGCCCTCGAATTCGACGGGGAATTGACGCGGCTCTTTGGTTTCTAAAAGCGATTGAGATTTCACTCCGAGCACACGTGGACGAACCAGGAGGAGACCGCCAGCGTTCTTCGCATAATTCTGAGCGGCAAACGAGTAGCGAAATCCAAAGGGTTGGCTGGTCTGGGTAAAGTTAACCACAGCCGCTTTTGTGATTTCAAAATTCGATAGCGATCCGGAGAGCAGGGCTTCGATAGATTTAAGGCGATCTTTGTCGTTGGTTACGGCCCGCAACTTCCAGCGCTCGGACCATGCCCGGTCGCCCACCCTGAATTCCTCGACGTCCCCAGTCAACATTCCCGCCTCATTAAGACTGAGCTTGGCGGTGCGGCGGATACCATTCATGCCCTCGGGTTGTTTGGGTAGTTCGATCAGGTCACCACCATCGGGAGTTACCAGGAGTCCGTAGTTTTCCTGAAGATACCCGCCAATTTGGCCGAATGGGGTCAATTCATTCGTCGGGTCGAAGAACAAAATTCTTCCCAGCTTCGGATGTTGCATGGTGGCAACTAACGCTGGGTCGGACAAGCCCTCGGGCAGGGCTATCGCCAGGATTACATGATTGAAATCGCCTGTGCTCGCAGGTGTATTCGATGTGACAGATCCACGTTCATCGTTAATGACCACGTAATAGGATTGAACTCCGATTTCGTGCAACATCGAGGACATCAGCGTGGCCTTATCTTTACAATCACCGTAGCGATGGTCGAAGATGTCTCCCGCGGCATGGGGTTGCATGCCTCCAATACCCAATTCGATCGCAACGTAGCGAATATTGTCTTGAACAAAGCCGGCGAGTACTTTCATCTTTCCAAGCACGTTAGGAGTGGCACTCGTCAAGGAAGCAACTTTTTCTTTAATCTGGGGAGAAGCGTCCCGGCGGCCATGGGTTACCTCCTGATACCAGTTTCCCATCTGTTGCCAATTGGCAAATCCTTTTGCAGCGAGACCTCCGGGAGGGAAGAATGACACAATCATTTGTCCAAGGAGGCCCCGCATCGGCGGCATCTCTTGCTCCCAGCGGACACCTTTGACATCGTTGACCGTCCACAACCATTGATTAGTGCCGGTCTGCGTGGGTTTAACCTCGGGGTAATTGAGAAACGAACTTTTGTATTCCCAGCCAGAGGGTAGGGACAAGGAATAACGGCTCTCGCGTGCAGGAGCTTGATGTTGAAGAAACCATTCATCCTGCAAAACAATGGGATTTTCCTCGACTTCGTATTCGTATCCGACAATATTGCCGGGGTCAGAAGCAGGAATGCGCAGAAACTTTACTTTCAAGTCGGAAATCAAATCTCCGCCTTCCACCTCGAGGTATGCGCGTTCAGTCGCATCTTTGTCTTTTATTTCGTAGTCTTTGCCCTGGGCGGGAATACACCACCCGCGAAGGCCATTGATCTTCTGCCAGGGCGCGCTGTAGGGGACGCCCACCTCGCCGTAATGGCGTCCGTCGGGTCGCAGGATCTTGTACACGCGCCGCTCGACGGTCTTTATTTTGTCAGCGGAAAGGACGGTAACGTTGGTCTCGGAGTAGAGCAAGACGGCGTCGGTTTTTTCGTCGTGCGCAGGGAGCGGGACGTTGACCACGGCATGCATCCAGGCAGGCGCATCGCCCGCGACGGCGGGTGTCGGGCAGATTACCGGAACGGCAGAGAGCACCGCCGAAACGATCAGCGATGGGATGAGATTACTTACTCGCCGTCGCGCTGGTAGGTTGCAAAACAATTTGTTCATCATCGCCGGTCCTCACCCTCTGAAAGAAAGCCCGCAGGCTTGGATATACCTTTTGTTCCAGGAACAAGAAATCGATGTTCAGCTTCCGGGTCAGGTGGAGTGTCCCTCCGGAATTGGTAACCTGTAGCGAATACAAAGCGGCTTTGGCATCAAGATTCTGCACCGCAGGCAGGCTACTGACTTGCCAATCGGCGGGCAGGGTGATGGTGACGTCGTCCTCGGTCTGAAACGGATAACTGAAGTAAATAGGGTGGACGCGCATTTCCTGTTCGAAAACCTGTTTTTCCCGCGCTGCGAAAATTCCGACCGGTAGAAGAGCACGCCGGCCGGCGGAGGAAAGCCACCCCGGTACTTTCATTGAGAATTCTGCAACCAAGGGGGCAGAGGAGGCGGACCACTCGGGCTTATTGGTAAGATCGATCTCGCTGCCGGCGGGGATGTACTCCTTGGCCTGATCTTCTAAAAGCTTTTTTCGGGCTGTTTCGTCTTCATTTCTCTCTTCACGGCGCCTCTGCATGGCTTCCAGTCCGGTGAACGTAACCGTCAGCTTTCCTTCGAGATCACCGGTGCTGTCAAGGGTGATGTCCGCTTTTCGAATGATCTTGGACTCGGCACTGGCCGGTATCATCGTCTGGATCCACGTGCCACCATCCTTGTCCAGTCGAAGACCGGTCACGCCAGTTTCCGGCCACTCCAATAATCCGTAGGGAGTGAAAGCTGCCCCGGGGTCACAGAACACGTCCTTGCCATTTACTTTGACCAGGACGAGATCTTCGTCAAGCTTGTAAGAGTCCATCACGATTGGGTCGAAGAAATAGTTACGGCGGTCCGAAGCGAATACTGCATACGCTTCAAACCCCGCTGCTCGGGCCAGACCAAGGAATAGCCAGTTCAACTGTCCGCCGGTTCCGTATGCCCGCTTCCAAACATCCTCCGCGTGAGAATTGTCTTTTTGTTTCTCTCGCTTTTGCTCCTGTTCTGTTTTTCTGATCTCATATGAAGTGTTGCGAATCTGTTGCACCCGCGCATAGATTTTTTGCAGCTTCACTTCAGGCGGGTCGTCAGCTGACACGATTTGCCGAACCGCGCCCTCGAGAGACTTAGGTTTTCCTACGAAGCCTTCGACTACGCCGTTCAGGTTTTTACCGACGCCCTTCCAGAACTTGGCGGGGTCCCTTTCGAAATCGTCAGAGTAAGTGAAATCGACGCGTGATTTGAGTTCGTTCTCCGGTGGCATGTAATCTTCGGTCTGGAATGCGGGAACGTTTTGTACTTCCATACGCACGATAAGATCCGGTCCCTGTTTCGGGGGGTCAGTGCCCGCGGGCAACAGATGCCAACTCCAGCGCACGTGAAGATTGCTGTAGTAACCGGAGTATGGTTTCAGAGAGAACTTTCCATGGCGGGTGAATAATTCGTCGCTCAAAATCCAGTGTGAGTCGTAAACGTAGTGCTCGCTCAAATCCAATGTGTACGAATACTCGATAATGCAGCCCGGTTGGACTTCCGGCAGAGAAAAGGTTTTGGCCAGCAACTTTACGCCTTTCGCCTTCTCGATCATCTTGTCGAAAGCCTTACCCTGAAAAGACACTTCCGAACCATCTGGGCGAATGGTTCTGGCGTGAATATTGACGATGTTGAGGCCGTGCTCCTTATAGAACGGTATCTCTACGTCGCCATACTTTCGTCCCTCATCCTTTAGTATCTTGATCCGAACGAAATTGAATTCATGAGCCGTTTGTCCGCTATCATCCCTGTCCACTTGGCGATACAAAATGACGGCGGGTGCACCTGGGGCAAGCGGATCGCTTGTCATCTTCAGTTCGTCAGGTGTGATCGGCGGAGCTTCGCTCGCGCTTAGAAAGCCAATGGTGAGAGAGAAGAAGGAAAGAAAAACTACCCAACGCACGAAGGTCATAAAGTCTCCGGTGGCGCGCACGCGAGCAGCTGTTTTTCAAGGCACACATCCAGCTACTTACGTGGGGAAGGGGAACAAGATAGTACGGGTTTGCGGATGAGTCAATAGCGAAATCGGTAGCTGTCGTTAGCACATGATATGTCCGGTTGAGATAGCACGTGATATGTCCGCTTTTCAGGCGGTGAGGGTAAGAGACCATGCGAAGCATGGTTTCTTACTCGAAGGCCGCGATGGAGCGGGCAATGAAAGTACAGGAAGTAATCTTGCGGGCGATGGCGAAACGGATCACGTGGTGGCAGGCAGCGGAGATCATGGGTATTAGCGATCGGCACATGCGTCGTTGGCGGGAGCGCTACGAAGAGTTCGGCTATGACGGGCTGTTCGATCGACGGCGGGGGAAGCCCTCTCCCCCGCGAGTCCCCATGGCCCTAGTGGAGCAGATTCTGGGACTCTACCGGGAGAAGTATTTCGATCTGAACGTGCGACATTTTCATGAGAAGCTGAGGGCCGAGCACCACATTGAACTGAGCTACAGCTGGGTGAAACTGGCCTTGCAAGGAGCCGGACTGGTAGAGCGAGGGCGGCAACGCGGGGTGCATCGCAAACGCCGACCGCGGCGTCCGCTGCCGGGTATGCTGCTGCACATCGATGGCAGCCGGCATCGCTGGTTCCAAGATGAGCGCTGGTATGACCTGATTGTCATTCTGGACGATGCCAGCAGCGAGATCTATTACGCGCAGTTAGTGGAAGAGGAATCGACGCTGACTGTAATGGCCGGGCTGAAGGAAGTAATCGAGCGCAAAGGCGTGTTCTGCGCCTTGTACAGCGACCGCGGCAGCCATTTTTGGTTAACGCCCAAGGTGGGGGGACGGGTCGATCCTCATCGCTTGACGCAAGTGGGACGAGCGCTACGCGAGTTGGGAGTACAGATGATTCCGGCCTACTCGCCGCAGGCCCGGGGGCGCAGTGAACGTAACTTTGGCACCTGGCAAGGGCGGCTGCCGCAAGAGCTGCGGCTGCATGGGATCCGCACTCTGGAAGATGCTAATGCTTTTCTCCGAGAACACTACATCGCCGAGTTCAATCGCCGTTTTCAGGTGCGGGCGCCGCAATCGGGCAGCGCATTTGTTCCCCGGCGCAGCCGGGATCTGGATCTCATCTTCTCGCTGCAGTTCGAGCGCACGGTGAATCGGGACAACACGGTCAGCTTTCAGAACCTCAGCTTGCAGATCGAAGCGGTGCGTTGGCGAGCCAGCCTGGCTGGCTGCACGGTGACTTTGCATCAGCATTTGGATGGATCGATCAGCCTGACGCACGGACCGCATCGGCTGGGCCGATACAGCGCACAAGGTGAGACCTGGGCGGCAGATAAAACGCCGCCGCGACGGGCTGTGGAAAAGACGCGGGGTGGAAAAGTCAAAAACCCGACTTTCCCACCCCGCTTGGAAATCCCGCAAAAACCGCGGGATTCCCACTTTCCCACAGCCCCGACTGCTGCTGGTTCATTAACTCAAACCGGACATGTCACCTGCTAACAAAACCGGACATTTTAACTTGCTAACAACATAGCGAAATCGGTAGCTGTCGGTAGCCGGAGGTTACGTTACCGGAATGGCGGAAAGTCGAAAACAGGACGACCCTGGGTGCGAGTCAAGCGGGTCGAGAAAGAGGCCAAAATGAGGCTCAGATCGCCATGGTCTGAATGAGCGGATGTGGCTTTTGCCACGCCTGCCGTGCAGTCTCATTTCGGCGTGCGGTACCCACGCGCCGAGTTCAGTCGGCGGCTACCTGGGTCTTGGCGGCTTCTTTGCGGACGCGGTTTGCTGGCAAGCCGGCATCGCGAATCTTATACAGGAGAGCGCGATAGCTGATGTTCAGGGTGCGCGCGGCCTGCTTACGGTTCCAATGGTGGTTGTGCAGGACTTTCAGGATGATCTTGCGCTCCAGCGCGCGAGTCGCTTGCCGAGTCAGTTTTTTGAGCGAGATAGGTCCATCGAAATTAATGTCTGGGCTTAGCAGATCGGCGTCGCGCGGCTGCAGGTCGGCGGTGATAACGTCTTCGCTGCCGAGAATCACGTAGCGCTTGATCAGGTTCTCGAGTTCGCGGATGTTGCCGGGCCAGTGATACTTCTGCAGAACATCCATCAGCTCCGGGGAGATCGGGCGGGCTTTGCAGTTGTATTTTCGGTTGTAGTAATCGAGGAAATGGTTTGCCAGGGTGGCAATGTCGCTGCGCCGTTCACGTAACGGCGGCATATACAGGTTGACCACATTAATGCGGTAGAACAGATCCTGACGGAAGGTGCCGTTTTCGATTTCTTCTTCAAGGCGCCGGTTAGTGGCGCACACGATGCGAACTTCGACTTTCTTGTCCGCTTGGGCGCCGATGCGGCAGAACTGGCCGTCCTGCAGAAGCTGCAGCAGTTTTGACTGCAAGGACATGTCGAGTTCGGAGATTTCGTCCAGGAACAAGGTGCCCCGGTGGGCCATTTCAACGCGGCCGGGTTTGGAGCCATAGGCACCCGTAAAGGCGCCCCGCTCGTATCCAAAAAGCTCACTTTCCAGCAGGGTACCGGGAATAGCCGGACAGTTTACCTTTACAAAAGGCCCAGTCTTCCACGGCGATAGAACATGCACCATACGGGCAATGATGTCCTTGCCGGTGCCGCTTTCCCCGTGGATAAGCACCGGAACGTTGGCGGCGGCGACCTTGGACAGGCGGTCACGAAGCGCCAGCATGGCGTCGGAAGTCCCGAAAACGACTGCCTCGGGTGGAATCTCGCCGATCGATTGAACCAGGGAACTGACAGAATTTGTCGCGGTGCTGGACATATCGAGATCGGCTCCTTTGCCAGTGCAGATGAGTGCACCCCAGCGGCCAAAGCCAGTTTGGCATTGGCAAAGTGGACATTCCCAGATCGGCAACGGATTCTATAGCAATTACTTAGAAGCTAGAGAACGAAAGTGCAGACACTCAAGGCCGAGGGGCTTTAGGGCCAGTATTTCAATAATTTGAGTAGGAAAAAACTTTCACACCGGAGAAGCAACTTTCCTTCTCGATGCCGCCCGGCGCATAGCCGGACTCAAGAGCGGTTGTGTGAATTTCATCCCGAGAAGATGGTAACCTTCGCCATGAGTTACCCTGACGATTTTAGCTTTTAGGTTGCGCGAACCCTTAGGCACGGGAGCTGATGCCGCAAGAGGGGCACTGGGGATTTCGAGCGAAACCTGCGTTGCTGGCCGAAGAGAGCGGTGCACAGCAACCAAGGCACCCCCGGCGGAGATATTGATCGCGGTGGCGAATTCGAGGAAATCCTTGCCGCTCTGGTCCCGACTGCGTACGAAAACGGGGATGGCAAGAGGCAAGCGAACCCACTCGCGGCGTTCTGGTCCCGGCTTGTGGTATCCCAACCCAGCCTCCCTTTTTGGTGATGAAAAACGTTCCAGTCGCACCTCATGGGCCAAACTCATGATGACAAACGACAAAGGCGGATGCACGCAGAGTTCTAAAGAGGTTTGAAGCGGGGAAGCCTTGTGTTTTGTACGGCCAATTCGAGTTTTCTTCCCCTATTGCCGTCAAAAACAGATTTCCATCGACACCCGCGGTTGGAAAGGATTTACCGAAAGTGACCAATCTTTTGCATTTTTTATTGACACTTGGCCGATACTTACCCTAGCATTTCCCTTATCGGTAGTTAGCTTCTCGCCAGTCAGTATGCTGTTCCCTCCCCCCAAAATGCCACCGGCCCAAAGTGTCGGAAGAGAGCTAAAGTGTCGTCATTGCCCAAACAAGCGTCAAGTCTAGCCAAGGTTAGTGGTGCAGAGTTGAGTAAGGAAGCGCTTACCGCCATTCCCGAACTGCAAGAGTATGCGCAGCTTCGTGAGCGTTACCTGCGCACTACCAATGCGTTGGCCTCAGCCGCGCACGATCTCAAGACCCCACTCGCAATTCTTAACGGTTACGTCGAGCTACTACAAAGCGAAAAGCTGGGCGATCTGAACGAGCGCCAGCGAGAAGTGCTGCGCGACATGCACTCGAACGGTCAGAGATTACAGCGGTACATCCAGGACTTTCTCAGTTTCAGCGTGCTTGAAACCGGCGAACTGAGAATGAAGTTCGAGTCCGGCAACATCAACGCCTGCCTCTCCGAAGTTTGCCGCCTGTGGTCGCCGCGTTTTCAGGAGAAAGGTCTCGCACTTTACTTCCTGGCGAACGAGAAGGTATTCGAGTTTCCGTTTGACTCGCCCAAATTGGAACGGGTGATTTCGAATCTGCTGGAGAATGCATCGAAGTTTACCCCGTCCGGTGGGACGGTATGGTTGCACGCTGAACCTTATATGTGGGAGCGCAGATCGTCCAGCAGTCATGCGTTGCCGCAAGAACGGCGGCGCCGGCCGCTCTCGCAGCCGAACTCAGTGAAGATCAGTGTTTCCGATACCGGCCCGGGAGTTCCGGCGGAATATCATCTGGAAATTTTTGACGACTTCTTCCGTTTGCCCTCGAGCGAAAAAGCTGAAGGTATGGGACTGGGGCTGGCGATCGCACGCAGGCTGGTCAACGGCATGGGCGGCAAGATCTGGGTCGAAAGCGAGCCCGGCGCAGGGTGCAAATTTTCGTTCATTCTTCCGCTGTTGCCCCCGACCAGCGACTCTGAAGGAAAAAGCTAATGGCAGACAAGGCAAAGATTCTGTTGGTCGATGACGAACCGGGCATGCTGCGCTACATCAAAACGCTGCTCGAAGTGGACGATCACCGTGTGGAGACTGCATCAACCGGCGAAGAAGCTTTGGAAAAGGTGCAGAAGGGACTGAGTCCCGATCTCGTACTGCTTGATCTGCTGATGCCCGGCATTGACGGCCTGGAAACGTTGGAGAGCCTGCGCAAGCTGCATCCCGGCACCAAGGTGGTGATGCTTTCCTGCGTGAATGACACCAAGAAGGTGGTGCAGGCCATACGCCTGGGCGCGGCAGATTACATCACCAAGCCGTTTCAGAAAGCGGAACTTGACGCGGTCATCGACCAGTGCCTGGGAACCAATCAGCAGAACTACTCGGGTGACGTTGAAGATCTGGGAGATGAGACTTTCTTTGTTGCGGCCAGCGCGAGCATGCGCAAACTGCGATCCCAAGCTGCGCTGGTTGCCAACGTTGATATTCCGGTGCTGATGCTGGGTGAAAGCGGCACGGGAAAAGAAGTGATGGCGAAGTTGATCCACAAGCTGTCACCGCGGGCGCACCGGACTTTTCTGAAAGTGAATTGCGCGGCAGTTCCAGCCGACCTGCTGGAGAGCGAATTGTTCGGATACGAAGCCGGCGCTTTCACGGGAGCAACGCACGCGAAGCCGGGGAAATTTGAAGTCTGCAATAAGGGAACGATTCTGCTGGACGAAATCGGCGAAATGCCGCCGTCGTTGCAAGCCAAGCTGCTGCATGTTCTTCAAGACCAGCAGTTCTCGCGACTGGGCAGCCGGTCAGTGGTGAAGGTGGACGTCCGAATTCTTGCGGCGACCAACATCAACATCCCCGAAGCGCTGGCGAACAAACGGTTGCGCGAAGATCTTTACTATCGGCTCAATGCGTTCACATTGCAGATTCCGCCGTTACGCGAGCGCCGGGAAGAAATCCCTATCCTGCTGAAGCATTTTATGACGCGGCTTTCGGAGCAGTATGCGCGGCCGCCGCTTCCTTTTTCACCGGAACTACTGCAGGCGTGCGCGGTCTATCCGTGGCCGGGGAACCTGCGCGAATTGGGTAATTTCATCAAAAGATATCTGGTTCTCGGCGATGAGAAGCTGGCCATCAACGAATTGCAACCTCGTAGTGACGGGTCAGGGGCCAGTTTTGACGCCTCACCTCCGCGCAGTGCGGCTGAACCTTTCGGCAGTGGCAGTAGCGGCGGTCTCAAATCATTGGCGCGAAGCGCGAAGGATGAAGCCGAAGCCGAGGCGATTGCCAAAGCGCTCGACGAAACCAACTGGAACCGCAAACAAGCGGCGGCGCTGTTGCAGATCAGCTACAAAGCGCTGCTATACAAAATTCGCCAGTACGGGATCGCGCAGCAGAACAAGACCGCCCACAAGCTATCAGCTGGAGCTTAGTGGGACTCCTCGCCGGACGCACGATTCTATACAATGAGTTTACAAGTCGGGGGTGACTGCTGAAATCAGCCCTGCATCTAAGTAATAGACCCCTGAGGCTAAACCTTATGAATAGCATTCTGCGCAAAATGTTGGTTGCCGTTTGTCTGAGTGCGCTGGCCAGCAATGCGATGGCGGCCCCGCTGGGCTCGTCGGTGAGGCCGGCGATTCCCGCTGAAGTGCAGCAGATTATCTGCGTGGACTATCGCGCGCTGAAGAATTCCGACGTCGCACAAGCTTTGAAGGCCCAGGTTTTGCCGGACAATCTGAAGGAGTTCGAAACGGCGCTCAAGTCAACAGGGATTGACACCGATCGCGACATCGACACTTTGACGTTCATCGCCTACCGCCACCCCAAGCAGGGAGTGCGAATGGTGGGCGCGGCGCAGGGCGCATTTGCGCTTAAAAATGTTTTGCGCAAGCTGAAGCTGCAAAAAGTGAAGCCGGTGAAGTATCGAGATTCCGATATTTATCCCATGTCGAATGGCATGGAGATGACATTTCTCGACGACACGACATTGCTGTTCGGAGATGGCGGCGCGGTACGCGGATCGCTCGATGCACGGGATGGTTACATTCAGACCCTCGATTCGAATCCCGACATTGCAAATCTGATCGATGACGTACAGGGCGGGTCAGTCTGGAGCATTCTCGATCAGAAGGGAACGCAGAACGCGATCATGTCCGGGATGGGCGAGGCGTCGCGCCTGGCTGACTTTGAGACAATCAAGAAACGCATTCTGGGCTCGCGCTACACCATGGGCTTTCAAAATGGCGTGACGTTTGACATGGACGTGGTTACGTCCGACTCGGTGAGCGCCGCAACGTTGTCGTCGCTAGTCAAAGCGGGCGTGCTCTATAAGAAGATGACGGCAACCCCAGCGGAGAAGGCTGCCCTGCAGGATGTCTCAGTAGATTCAAACGGCTCGAAGGCGCAAGTACACTTCAAGGCTGACGACAGGCAATTTGAGTCGCTGATGCGGACCAATCTGTTCGCGGCTTTATCGAAGTAGGGTCGGATTTCATCCGACCTGTTTCATCCCGCCGGAATCAGACGACTCGCAGGCGAAGATACCCTCAAAATTCACAAAGAAACACTCCACCTGGAGGGCGGGGAAGTTCTCGTTCACCAACTGCGCGGCTCTCTTTAGCTCCTGCTGATGGTGCTCCGCCTCAGCGGGACGATCGCCTTTATAGGCTGCCAATCCACCGTAGGTTGCGCAGTCGGAGTGACACATCAGGAAAACACGTTGCGTCTTGTGCAGCAGCACGGACATGCGCACCTGTTCGAGGATGAAATCGCGCTCGAAATCGTTGCGCGGAGAAGCCAGGGTTTTTGCGCCGCCGGCAACAACGATCATGTCCGGACGCAGAATGCCGCGGCGCTGGAGAAACTTGTTGACCGTGGAGCGAATGCGCTGGTCAAAGCAGGTGAGCACGGCGGCGTCGGCGACGTAGGGATCGGGCGCGGAATCGAAGTGAAATATCTTGTCCATTGATTATTGGGCTATAGAGTTGTGTGCCTTCGCCGATGCAGTCTGGGGCATTGCAGCCGTCTTCAAAATCCAGGCGGCGACCTTCTCCATGGCAACCGGCGACATAGTCTCCTCTATTTCACCATACTCGGCGATCGCGCCGGTTTTTAGCAGTCTGAAAAAGATGATTCAGCCATGGCAATTCGTCTACTTCATGATTCTTGTGGCCGCCATCGGAAAGAGCTTTTCGGATTGACGGCAGATTTTGGTCAGGCGGAACCCGCAAATCTTTTTCGCCGTTAAGGGCGAGCACCGGCCACGATCTGTCATCCTGAGCGCAGGAAGAAATTCGCGTAGCGAATTTCTTGCGGGGTCGAAGGACCCCGAATTGCGTGCGCTGCCACGGACGATTCAAGGCATTCTCACGAACGCTCCGTGCAGCTCACGGTAAGAATGCCCTGACGCATCCGTTGAGATTTCGGCTCCCCTGCGGTCCTTCGACTGCGTAAGTTCATCCCGTACCGGAATGAACTCCCTTCGCTCAGGATGACAGTTCATTGTTTCGAGGGCAGATTATTTTTCATTGATTCACCGGGAAACAGCATCTGCGCTCCCCAGTGTTCTGCCAAATCGGCCCAGCGCGGATTTCTCGATTCGATCAGCGCAATCTTCTTTCTGCGCACCCAGCGCTTCAATTGCTTCTCACGGTCGATTGCTTTCGTTACATCATCAAAGCTTTCGTAGTACACCAGCCGGGTGCAAGCGTATTTGGCCGCGAATCCCTCAATTTCGCCTCGTTTGTGTTCCAATGCCCGGCGATAAATGCTGTTCGTCATTCCGATGTACAGCGTTCCCGTACGACTGGAGACGATGTACACGAAATATTTGTGCTCTCTCATGCTCTGCCACTGCCCTGTCATCCTGAGCGCAGCTCTTATCCCTACTCTGTCATCCTGAGCGCAGCAGAATGATCGCATCGCGATCATTCGGCGGAGTCGAAGGACCCCGCATCCGCTCGCATTACCACGGACGACTCAAGGCATTCTCACGAGCACTCCATCCAGTTCACAATGAGAATGCCTTGACGCACCTGAAATGACCGCCATGGTGCAGAGGTCCTTCGACTGCGTTCGTTCATCCCGGCGCGCCGGGATGAACTCACTCCGCTCAGGATGACAGTCGTCGCGGAACCTGCGCGTCTCTAGAATCCTTTGCAGATGGCTGTGTAGCATCCGGTCACAGCTTTCGCGATTATCAGCCAGAACAGGACCGTGACCACAATCGTTATCAGGACTGCTTTCATCGATTATTCCTTCGGAAGTTCGATCACACGGTCTATCGACACGTGGCCCGTGGCTTCTATGGCGGAGCTGGAGGCAGGGGTTGTGTCCCGTTGAACCAAACAATTGCCAGCTATACAAGCGACAGTCCGATTGCGCAGCTAAAGCCCGCGAGTAGACTCAGCAGTGCCACTCTCGCCCAGTTTGTACCCAGTTCTGGCCATCGTCTAACGGCTCCTTACGCTCTTTTCGCCTTCATCTCTGCCAGCAACTGCTCAATTCGGTCGGCTTTCTCGATGGTGGCGAAGCGGTCTTCGACGTCGTCGGCGCCAAGTTCGGATTTCGCCTGGCTCACGGCTTCGTTGTGCGCGACCTTGCGCTTCATGCGGTCGAAGGCCGCTGACTTCGAGTTGTCGCCGATCGCAGTGCGAGCGTCATGCGCTTTGCCGACGGCGCGGGCGCGGCGATGCTGCGCGATCAGCAGATCGGCCTTGGCCTGGGCTTCGGTTAATTTCTGTTCGAGTTGTCGCAGCGCGGTCTTGAGATTCTCGACCTGCGTTTTCTGGTCGGCGACCTGTTGCGTAAAGTTGCCGGTCAGCTCGCGATAGCTCTCCACGCGATGCAGCGCGGCGCGGGCGAGATCGTCGTCTTTTTTTGTGACGGCGAGATCGGCCTTGCGCATCCATTCGGAAGTTTTTTCTTCGTTTTCTTTCTGCTTCTTCTCGAGCAAGTGCTGGTCGGCGATGGCGATGGCGACCTGCGTCTTGACCTGGAGGAGCTGGTTCTGCATGTCGAGGATGACCTGTTTGATCATCTTTTCCGGATCTTCGGCTTTGTCAATGAGGTCGTTGATGTTTGCGCGAACTAAAGTTGAAACACGTTCAAGTAGTGCCATGGGGAACTCCTTTCGAAAACCAGCTTCTGGCTTTTAGCTTCTAGCTCAAAAACCAAATCAAACTCGATCCAGTCGAGCTTTTCTCTTCGTCATCGAGGCGCCGATGGCGACGCCGATTGCGATTCCAATGGCGAGCCAGGTTCCGCCCGATCCGAAAGCGACATCGATGGCAGTGCCAACTCCTGCGCCGAGCGCGATGCCAAGTCCGATCTGCATAGATGGTCGATTCATTTTGTTTGCTCCGTCGTGCCGTCCCTACGGGACTCGGTCGTTTTCTCTGCTTACCCAGGGCTCACGCCCTGGGCTAAGCTCGGTCGCCCCTTCGGGGCTGATCTCGTTGAGCTCACTTTCGGGCGGGTGAGGGCACCCGCCCCTACGTGGTTCGTGCAGTTGCTCATGCCTTCGGTCCCCTTGCGAGCTTCGCAACCGACTCGATCATCAGCTCACCGAAGACCTCAACTAGGCCGGCGACGATTTCCAATAGATCCCAGAGCATATGCACCAGCCGGAGTCGGACAGGATGCCCGACCCACACGCCTCGTGCCACTCCCGATAGCCAGGGTTGCCCCACCCTTGTCGCGCTTTTTTGCGACAGGATGGGGACCTTGGCTCCCATTACTTCCCGTTTCCTTTGCTCGGTGGCAATGCGTCCGGCGGTTTCGGGGATTTATCTCCGATGCCGCGTACCTTCGAGAGCAAGTCGGACATGCTCATGCCCGAGAGCGTCTCGAACAGCGCGGGGACCTGCGCTGCCATCTTGGTCAGGTCGCCGGTGATTTTGTTCATCCCCGTAGAGTCGCCGTTGCCGGTCGAGACCACGGTGATCTTGTCCACGTTGGCGAGCGGAGCCGCCATGGCGCGCACCACTTCCGGCAAGCTGGTTAGCAGCTTGTCGTAGATGGCCGCCTGGTTGTACTCCTGGTAAGCCTCGGCTTTCACGTTCATGGCCTTGGCTTCGGCCTCGCCTTTCTTGAAGATGATTTCCGATTCCGCCTCGCCCTGGGCGCGAATCGAAGACGCGTGACCTTCGGCTTCGGCGATCAGGCGTTGCTTTTCGGCCGCAGCGAGCGTCTCGATGCGCTGGCGCTCGACTTCCGCCGGCTTGAGTACGGTCGCGATCAGTTCATTCTGGCGGCGGTTAATTTCCGCTTCCTGCACCTTGACCTGTTGCTCCTTCTCCACCTGCTGTACCTTCACCTGTTCAGCCGTCACTTGCTGCTGCATGATGGCGGTTTGAATGTCATAGGCTTTGTCAGCCTGCGCCTGTTGCCGCTTGGTGACTTCCACATATTGCGCGCGCTTTACTTCAAGATCGCGCGTCGCCTCGGCTTGCTTGGCGAGAGACAAAGTTTCGGCGAGTACGCGGTCTTGATCGGCCTGAGCCTTCGCTACCGCGGCTTCCCGAGTCGCGAGAGCGCGGCGGATGGCGGTGTCACGATCGGCTTCAGCGGCGGCGACGTCGGCGTCACGCTTGATGCGCGCGACGTCGGGACGCCCCATGTTGATGATGTACTCGTTCTTGTCGCGGACTTCCTTGATGGTGAACGAGATGACTTCAAGGCCCATCTTGTTCATGTCGTCGGCGCAAGTAGAACGCATGCGGTCGCCGACCATCTCCGGCTGCTTGACGATTTCTTCTACCGTCAACTGACCGATGATGCCGCGCAAATGCCCTTCCATTACCAGCTTGATGAGCGCTTCGCGTTGCTGATCAGTCTTGGTGAGAAACTGCTCGGACGCTGTCCAGATCGATTCCGTATCCGACTTCACTTTGATCTGCGCGACCGCTTCGACCGTGACGGCGACACCTTGTTTGGTGTAAAGGTCTTGTTGGGGCGCCACGTCAAAGGACATCAACTCGAGTGAGAGCTCGTGGCAGTTTTCCATCATGGGGAACACGATCGTCCCTCTGCCAACCACCACTCTTTTGGCACGAAATCCGTAAACAACGAGGGCCTCGTGCGGCCCCGCTTTTCTGTAAAGCCTGGCCAGGCCGCTCATGAGCAGCATGAACACCAGAAAGCCCAACCCAATGAATACCCATACTTCAATTGGTAGCCCGAATAACATATTGCCTCCTCGCGCAACGCGAAAATCATCAACCACCAAGCAAGCACAGGGTCAGAAATGAAGGCTGGCTTCGCTTGCTTCGTGGTTACGAGTCACTAAATCCAGATCACGAATTATCTTCTCGGGCTCGCTGTGGCCCAGAAAAACTTCGCCTTGCGTCGTCTTGATGCGGACCCCGCTGTTCCCCCAGACATAGGCTCGGCGATTGCCCAGGCCGCGGATGCCGTAGCCGCCGATTACGGTCCAGCGGTCCACGGCGTAACTGCGAATATCGGCGGCGGAAATTGAGCGCACGCGAAAGCCGAGCGTCCGAATTTCGATTCCAGCAGGGCTGAAGGAATAATGAAATCCACTCCACGCCATCGCGGCGGCGGCGAACAGGATGATGGCGCTGACAATCAACGTCAGGCGTATTCCGGCCAAGGGCACATTGCCGGCGAACAAAAGCATGCCACATGCCGGAACGATCATCACCATCGCCCACATCACTGAGCCATGCTGCTCTTCAGCGAAATTAGTCATTGCGGCCTCGTTTCGTTAATGTCTTCCGGGCCAGCTACCTCGATTTCAGCGTCCTCGCCCGACATCTCCGCCCAAGGTCGTACATAGGCGATGCCTCGGTCATAGCGCGTGACCACAACTTCTGTCCCTCTGACGATGGGGGAGCCGTCTTCCACACGTGCCCCGCATACCCGGCGGGTTCCGGCCTGCGAGTAGATGAGTTCTCCCGTGCCGCCTTCGCGAATCGGCATAGAAAGCCTGCCGAGTACGCCGACCATTTCAAAGTCGGCAGGATCGAGTACTTCATCGGGAGAGCTCAGGACGCGTGTCAGGAATAGATAAATGATTGCCGCGCCGCCGGTGCCGCTCAATAACGAAATTCCCAATGCGGCCCAAAACCAGATTGTGGAATGGCGAGTCAGCAGATACCCGGTGCCTCCGAACCATGCCAGGAATGCGGTGAGCGAGATCAGGTTGAAGGGCGAGACCTGAGCGTCGTGTGCAGCGGGTGCCGCGGGCGCATGCCCGGCACCGTGAATATGGACTGGCAGTGAATGCCCGTGAAAATGCGGAATGTGCAAGTGCGTGCCGCCGGCGAGGAACATCAGCACGCTGAGAAAGAGCCCCACGACAAAACAGACGAGATAAAAATCAGCCCACGTCATAAGCGGCCTCCTCTTTTTCCGTTGCGTCCGCTGGCGGCTTGCGGTTGCAGGGCTTCGAGCAAGCGGTCGGCGAGCCCAGGTGTGTCAAGAATCGCCCCGAGCAACAGCATGCATTTGCGCGTGTCTTTTTCGCGCGCGGCTTTCAGCAAGACTTCGCTCAACTCGGGATCGTTGGCAAAACGCTCCGAGCCCTGTAGCAGCCACACATCGAGCTTGCCTTCTACCGTCCGCAAGTCAGAAGTGAGTTCCGTATGATAGCCCTCGGGATCGTCCACCAGAAAGCCGGGATGAATCTTGAAAAACTTCGCCAGCAGCGCACGCGTGGCCTGGGTCATGTGCGGGCGCGAGCCGCTCTCGATCTGCGAGATATACGATTGGCTGATGCTTTTGCCCAACTCTTTGCGTACCGCGCTGACCAGTTCGATCTGCGTCATGGGGCGGTTGAGACCGCGCAGCGAGCCTTCCACTTCGCGCAGGTAGCGGATTTTCTCGGCGACGGTCATATTTCGTATCGCAATATTTATATTGCAATATGTAATATTAAGTCAAGAGCTTAATTTGCCATGTTTTCAGGGGCTTGCGAGGGGCGTGCGGTACAGAGAGGCTTCAACTGGCAGACTAGTCGCAACCGATCGCGACCAGAAAACGCGCGATGCTAGGGGAGTTATGGATGAACCACAGCCAGACCCAACACTTCTTCAAAAGGCTCAAAATCGCGGTCGCGATGCAACAACGAGTGACCCGATTCTATGCAGAAAGTCGCAATCAGACAGTCAATCGTTCTGCGCACGGTATAGCCCTTTTCACGCAAGATTCGGTAATTTACTGCGGACGCCACCGCCAGATCCTTTCCACCTGTCTCGAAGACGTGGAAAGCCAGAAGTTCATCGCGGACCTGGGTAAAAAGAACGGGATCGTGGACGCCCTGCAAGACCTCACAGAGGATCAGGTCGGTAAGACACAAGCGCTGCCGAGGCAATTCTGTATCCAACCAGAGGCTCTCAGGATTGTCGGCACCGCCGAGATAGTCAATCCACACGGTTGTGTCAACGATCACCATTTGAGCGTTAGCCGGATCTGCCCGTGCGCGACTGGCTCAGATCGCCACGCCACTCGACTTTGCCGCGCAAGCGGCGAATCGAGACTTGAGCGTGGGTCTGCGCCAACAAGCGCAAGCCGGCCTCCACGGCCGCCTTCTTTGTGCGCGCTCCACTCCGCCGCATGGCCTGTCTCATCAAGCGATCGTCGATGTCAATGTTTGTACGCATGGCTATTTTGCTATGTGTAAAGATAGCATATTTATGTGTATCGAGCAATGGCCAACCCGGGTTGCATTCCACATCCGCACAGGACTAGCATGGTGCCGTTACGCGCGCTTCAAGCTTTGCAGCATTCAAACCAGCCTGACACTCAGGAGGTCCTATGGCTACTATTTCTCTCGCGCAAGTAGATCCTCGCGTGGTCAGTTTTCTCGAAAAGCCTCGCAAGATGTTAATCAATGGAAACTGGGTGGAAGCGGTCTCCGGCAAGACGTTTCCAACTTATGATCCTTCGACCGGCGAAGTTCTTGCACAGGTTGCCGAAGGCGACAAGGCCGATATTGATCTCGCTGTAAAAGCCGCGAGGAAAGCGTTCGAAGGCCCGTGGCGCAAGATGACAGCCAGCCAGCGTGGCCGGCTGATCTGGAAGCTGGGAGATCTGATTGACGAGCACCTGGAAGAGTTTGCTTATCTGGAGTCGCTCGATAACGGCAAGCCGTTGACAGTCGCGCGCGCAGCTGATGTTCCTCTGGCGGCCGAGCTTTTCCGCTACATGGCGGGATGGGCGACCAAGCTCGAGGGCAATACGATTCCGCTTTCGGTGCCGTACACACCCAAAGCGAAATATCTCGCATACACGTTGCGTGAGCCAGTTGGCGTTGTCGGACAAATTATTCCGTGGAACTTTCCGCTGCTTATGGCGGCGTGGAAACTTGGGCCGGTGCTGGCTACTGGTTGCACAGTTGTACTAAAGCCTGCCGAGCAAACCCCGCTCTCCGCGCTGAAATTGGGCGAACTGATCATGGAAGCCGGATTCCCCGAGGGCGTAGTCAACATTGTTCCGGGATACGGTGAGACTGCGGGCGCCGCTCTGGCCGTCCACGACGACGTGGACAAAATCGCTTTCACAGGATCGACCGAAGTCGGCAAACTGATCGTTCACGCTGCGACGGGCAATCTGAAGAAAGTCTCGCTCGAGCTCGGGGGCAAGTCACCGAACGTGATTTACAAAGATGCGGACCTGAAGGCTGCGATTCCCGGCGCGGCTAGCGCCATCTTCTTTAATCACGGTCAGTGCTGCTGTGCCGGATCGCGGCTGTACGTTGAGCAGTCCGTATTCGATCAAGTGGTCGAGGGAGTCGCTGAAGCTGCAAAGAAGATTAAAGTTGGGCCGGGACTCGATGCTTCGACCGAAATGGGGCCTCTGGTTTCAGAGGAGCAGCTAGCGCGGGTATGCGGGTTCCTGGACTCGGGCTTTTCGCAGGGCGCGAAGGCCCTCGCGGGCGGAAAGAAGGCAGGCGACAAAGGTTACTTTGTCGAGCCGACCGTGCTCGTGAATACGAAAGACGATATGAAAGTGGTGCAGGAGGAAATCTTTGGGCCGGTGGTGGCAGCGCTGCCGTTCACAGATCCGGAAGAGTTCGTCACTCGCGCGAATGACAATGTGTATGGCCTGGCTGCCGGTGTCTGGACGAAAGATATCAGCAAAGCGCATCGTACGGCTGAGCTGCTGCGCGCGGGGACAGTGTGGATCAACTGCTACAACATCTTCGACGCGGCGTTACCATTCGGCGGATACAAGCAATCCGGCTGGGGACGCGAGATGGGCCACGAAGTACTGAACAACTACACGGAAGTGAAGTCGGTTTGCGCGAGAATTTAGTGTAGGGGCGGGTTTCCATATCCGCCTTGTTTCCTTTTTTCTGGCACGGGCGTCCCCGCCCGTGCTTTTCTTGCGCCAGAGCTTAATTGGAAACTAAAAGGACGAACCAAATGCGGAACCTAGTTCACCAAAAATTAACGCCGCATTAATCATCTGCTATTGAGGATCGAGCGAGACTAGATATGGGGAACTTTGGTCGGCCGGCGGTTCGCGTGAGTCAGAAACCGGGGGTAGTGTATGGGCCGCAAGATCACCATCGTATTCTTCGATGCCGGAGGCGGACATCGCAGCGCCGCTGAAGCGCTCAAGGGCGTCCTGGAAAGTCAACAGCGGCCGTGGCAAGTTGAGTTGCTCAATCTTCAGGAACTGCTCGATCAGCTTGACCTACTGAAAAAGATCACCGGCCTTCGCATTCAGGACGGCTACAACCTCATTCTTCGCAAAGGCTGGACGCGCCTCACGCCGCAGTTACTTCCCGTGCTGCAAGGTGTGATTGCGATGTATCACCGCCCCACGGTGAAGATGTTAGCGAAGTACTGGAAGGAAAATCCTACCGATCTGGTGCTGTCGGTCATCCCTCATTTCAATCGCGCAATGGCGGACAGCATTCGAGAAAGTACGCCCGCGACTGCGTTCGCAACCCTGCTGACGGATTTTGCGGATTATCCGCCGCATTTCTGGATCGAGAGGCAATCGCAATATTTCATCTGCGGTACGGAACGAGCGGAGCAGCAGGCTTTCGAGCGCGGGCACGATCGCGATCACGTTTTTCTAGCGTCGGGCATGGTGATGAAGGCAAAGTTTTACGAGAAGCGTTCGCTGGATATTCCCGCGGAGTTGAATCGGCTCGGACTGGACTCCGATCTTCCTACCGGCATTGTTCTGTTCGGCGGGCACGGATCGAGCACGATGGTTGACATTGTGAAGCGGCTGAACGGCGGAACGTCAGAGCTGCAGCTGATTCTGATATGCGGCAAAAATCAAAGATTGCAGAATGTCATTAAGGCGATCCCAACCCGCTTTCCGAAGTTCGTCGAGGGCTTCACCCAGGATGTCGATTACTACATGGCGTTGTCCTCGTTCTTTATTGGCAAGCCAGGACCGGGGAGCATCAGCGAGGCTTTGCAATTTCATCTGCCGGTGATCGTGGAATGCAACGGGCGAACCCTGCCGCAGGAGCGTTACAACGCGCAGTGGGTGACGGAGAAGCGGGTCGGAATCGTGTTAAAGAATTTCCGGCAAATCCGCGAAGGAGTTGAGCAGTTGATCGAGCCATCGGCTTACGAGGAGCTAAGCGCAAATGCGCAGGCGTACGAAAACCGCGCGTTGCTGGAGATTCCAGGGTTCCTCGATCAAATTCTGCTGCGCCACAAAGTTGCGAAGGAAGTTGGCTTGGCTGCGACTGCAAACTCGGCTCTAGAGAAAGCGGCTTTGGCCTCGATCACATCACTTTCTCAAGTGAGTTATGCCTGATGATCTTCGCTGACACCATTATCATTTCCGACCTGCACCTGGGGTCTGAAGTGAGCCGGGCGTCGGCCGCCATGCGCATGCTGAAGGCAGCGTCTTTCAATCGCCTGATCCTGCTGGGCGATATTTTTTCAGACCTCAACTTCGGGCGCCTAAAAAAAGAACACTGGCGGTTTCTCGGCTACATCCGCAAGCTTTCGAATCCTAAGCGCGAGATCGAGGTCGTGTGGGTGGAAGGGAACCACGACCACGGATTGTCGCAGGTAATGTCGCACTTGGTCGGCATTCGGGTTTATCAGGAGTATGCGTGGGAGTATGACGGCGTTCGTCATCTCGCAATTCATGGCCACCAGTTCGATCGGTTCTTGACGCGGAATCGCGTGCTGAGCCGGTTTTTGTCGTCGCTGCATCTTGGGTTGCAGAAGATGTCATTCGGCAAAAAGCGAATGATCGGGTTTCTGGAGCGATTCGATACGGCGTGGCTCCGGCTGTCGGCGAAAGTGGCCACTGGCGCGCTTGCACACGGGAAATCGAAGAATGCGCAACGAGTGTTTTGCGGACACACCCACGAAGCGCTGAGCCTAAAGCGTGACGGAGTGGAGTATTACAACAGCGGCAGCTGGACGCAGGCAAACGCAACGTACATCGCGGTCGATCATCAGAATGTGCGCGTTCTGGAATACCGCGATCCGCCGGAACAGTCGCTGGGGCAGGACATGAAGGAAGAGTTAGAAATGGATTTTGAGGATCTGCTGTCGGATTGATTCTGGGATGAGTCGGTTTGGCGCCACAGCTGTTAAGGAAGGTTTAGCGGTGCGGCCTGTCCGAGAAGCCCATCTCAGGTGCGATGTGGAACTCTAAACCCTTCCAGCCGCGCTCTCGAACTAGATTGGTAAAACGTTCTGAAGCGAATGTTAGACGAAACGCACAGGCACCACTGCCGAACCACTCCTCACTCTGAAACAGATCAGGCGCACCCTTGACGTGATCCGGTATTAACGCGATCGAAGTCGGAGGGTGACGCTTTACACGCCCGCAGTACGGAATAGCTGTCAGCCTTTCCCGCTCCTTTCGAAAATGTTCTTCCAGCTCAGGCGAAATGGCTTTGGCGCTGGAGGTTTGCTGTTTGGGGAAAAGTGCTCGAATAGCACGGGCCTCTTCATTGTCCGGTTGACAGGTTACGGTTGGCAGGAGCGACGTTTCCAGACAAGGGATAACTGTGGGAATCAGCAACTGAACTCGGTCTGAACACTCCTCGCCGCTTCGATGGAAAACTGCAGGTCCCGGCGACACCCCGCTAATGCCAGCTTTCATGATCTCCGCGACAACGCTCGGAGGAGCAAAGAAAGCATCGTAAACCCAGGTGAGTTGTGTAAATCCTGCTGGAGCACCAATTGATTTCTTGAAGCGAAAAGCTGCCTTTTGCCGTTCGAAAATCCCACAGCGCAAACAAGGCTTCTCATAAACAATCTTCAGATATTCGAAGCCGGCTTCCGGTTGAGGGTAGCCACGGTGGCTTCGGGCCGACATTTGGAACCACTGGGCTCCCGCGCTGGGTGCATCCGTGAGCTCTTTCCAAGGCGTGAACGAGATGTGAATGCCGTCGCGGGATTTCTTATAGAAACCTTCTATTTGACCTTCAATCTCATCAGTTGTCAGTCCCGCTTCGGCCTTAAAACGCAAGGGGAATATTGAATCAGGTGTCTTGCGTAGTGCAGCATATAGCTCCTGCTGTGATCGTTCGGATACGCCAGGCATGCCTCCCCAGAACCCAAAGTGACGGTCATCAAAGAAAATCTGAGGTTGTTGAGTCCCGAGGTCTACTCCCGGGCTAACAAAACCTGGGTATCGGCTCCCGTCCTTGAGCTCAATGACTGCTTTGACAAGCAGCATTCCCTCACCTGCGTCGGCGGGCAACTTTTTCTTATAGGGTCGAAACGTTTCTTCGTCAGTATCTTCGTACCAAGGTTGCCCATAGTCTGCGGTGTGGCAGCCGATCCACACGGGGTGATGCTGAAAGTCTTCCGGGTCCAATTCGCCGAATTGTTTTAGCTCGGGGGGCAGCATGCTTCTGATTCGGAAGTTTAAGACGTCAGCGAGCGAAAACCAAATGACGGTCGAGAAACTCCCATTCCGTTGATTAACTATTTCCCTTAGCAGGCCATTCCGACACTTACAGCCCTGCCTCAATTCTTGATCGTGGATCGAGCAGGTCGCGCAAGGCGTCGCCGATGAAGTTGAACGACAGCACCGCCAGCATGACAGCAATGGCGGGGAAGATTACGAGATACGGGGCGTCAAAGAGGTGGCCGCGGCCGTCGTTTAGCATGGCTCCCCAGGACGCGGTTGGCGGAGGGACGCCGAGTCCGAGAAAACTCATGGTTGCTTCAGCGAGAATCGCGCCAGCCATTCCGATTGCCGCCTGCACGATGACGGGCTGAATTATGTTGGGCAGAATGTGACGGGCAAGAATCCTGAAATCGGTTGCGCCCAAGGCCCGCGCGGCTTCCACATATTCTTTCTCTCTCGCTGCCAAGACCTGCGCGCGGACGAGGCGCGCATAGCCGACCCAACCACCAATGGAGAGCGCGAGAACTAGATTGAAAATGCCGGGGCCCCGAAACGCGACGAATGCTATGGCGATGAGAATTCCGGGGAACGACAAGAACGCGTTCATCAGGATGACATTCACGAAGCGATCGATGGCGCCGCCGTAGTATCCGGCGAGCGAACCAATCACCAGGCCGATTCCAAGCGAAGCGGCGACAACGCAACTGCCGACGATCATTGAAATGCGCGAGCCGTAGATCAGGCGGGAGAGGATGTCGCGGCCAAGTTCATCGGACCCGCAAATCTGTCGTAAAGAAGGAGGCGCCAGACGAGTGGCAAGGTCAATGTGCGCGGGATCGTCGGGCGCCAGCCATGGAGCGAAGATCGCGCACACGACAAAGAAAATTACGAATACCGCGCCGATGACGGCGAGCGGATTGCGTTGAACCAGGCGCGGCAGCGAAATGGCATTGGCGGACACGAAGTTCGAATCAAATTCTACTTCGCGGCACGATTATTACCAGCTCCGGATTCAAATTCCTGGCCCATCCACTTCTGCAAAGCGTCCATATTCTGCTCGCGGCCCAGGAAATCCTTCACCAGTGTGTTGGCTGAGACCGAGCCGCCAGGTTCGAGCACCGTCTTACGGTACCGCATGGGGGCGGGGCCGGCCAACAAGTTCTGATGATCGAACTGGCCGAAGAAGTCTTCGGCGATAACCTTGTCCCACAAATAGGTGTAGTAGGCAGACGAATATCCGGCGAGATGGCCAAATGCGGTGTACATGTGTGTGCCGTCGAGCGGAACGAATGGCGTGTACTTTTTTTCATCGCCAAGCGTGACGGCGTCGAGATCGACATCCTGAGGCTTTTGTTTGTAGATGTCATAGGACAGGGCGGTAAAGGAGTTTTGCCGCGCGACCCAGATGCCGCGACCAAACGCCGAGGCGCGATTCATACGCGCGACGAGTTCGGCTGGAATTGGTTCATTGGTTTTGTAATTGCGCGCAAATGATGCGAGCACCTGGGGGCTGTGCATCCATTCTTCGAGCATCTGCGAGGGCGCTTCCACGAAGTCGCTCTCCATGGTGATGCCGCTGATCCCCGCCCATTGCTGCTGGCCACCCAGAATGTGGTGCATCAGGTGACCGAACTCGTGGAAGAAGGTGACTACGTCGTCGTAGTCCATCAAGCCGGGATCGTCGGCTGTGGGCGCCGCAAAGTTGCAGACCAGAGTGGCCTCGGGCAATTGCTTGCCGAGCACTCCGTCGAGAACGGGAGCCATTTCAGCATGGCTGAACTTGCCCGGCCGCGGGTGCATGTCCAGATAAAAGCGGCCGATCATCTTGCCCCTATCGAGCACGTCCCAGGTTTCGACACTCGGGTCCCATGCGGCGGCGTTCTCCTCCTGGCGGAACGTCACGTGAAAAAGGGTGGCAGCAGTATCCAGAATCCCTTTCTTCACGCGGTCATAGGGAAAGTATGGGCGTACGGTTTGCGAGTCAAAATTGAACTGCGCGCGGCGCACCAGTTCGCTCAGATAGCCGTTCTCATAGTCGAAAATTTCGCGCGCACCCGGATCGGCTTTCTGCTTTTCGGACAGCAACATTGCAAATTCACGCTGTGCGATTGGGCGGTCGGCGGCGTCAACCTTCTCGATGAAGTCACCGATTTTAGTTCCGGTTCTGATCATTTTGTCGGCGGCATTGTAATCAGCCCACGAGGAATACCCAAGGAGCGTAGCAATCTCGTAACGCGTCTTCATCATGTTCTGAAGCACGTCACGGTTCTTGGGGTATGCGCGGGTGTTAAAAGCCAGAAATAATCGGCTGCGCAGTTCGCCGCTCTTGGCGAAGGTCATCGCCGGAATCAAATCCGGATAGTTCGTGGTGATGTAAATCTTGCCATCGGGGCCGGGCTTGTGGTGCTCGATATAGTCCTGCGGAAGGCCGTCGAGTTCCTTGACGTCAGTGACCTCAACTTTTTTCTGGTCGTCGGAAATATTCCGGTCGAACATGGACTGTTCTTCGGTCAACTGGTCGTTCAGCTTCTTCAACTGATTGCGGGTAGCCTCGTCTTTGTCCACTCCAGCAAGCCGGAACTCGAGGAGTTGTCGCTTCAGGTAGTACTGTGTGGCCGCGTCGGTATGCGAGAGGTCGAGGCCGGCGAGGGCTTCATAGACCTCGTGGTTGAGGGCCAAGGTGGTCTGGGCGGCGCTGGACAGGCGCACCATGTCCGTGGCTTTGTCACGGAAGGCGGTGTCGGGATGAACTTGCTGCATCAGGCCAGAGAGATAACCGGCGGCGTTGATCTGGCGCACAGCCTCATCAAACGGAACCAGGGTATTCTGGATCGTGCGTGATCCCTTGATCGAGGTTACCTGGTCAATCGAACTCTGCGCGGAAGCGAGCCGGTCTTTGACAATTTTTTCGAATGCCGAAACATCGGGTTTAGAAGCCCAGATGGGTGGCTGGGTCGCGCTTTGCGCGACAGAAAAGCCAGCCGCCGCACCAAGGAATACAGACAGAAAAACGCTCAACCTTAACATTAAGGACCTCGCGAAAACAGAGATGACACTTAGACGATGCTGCTCAGGAAAGGCCAACTGAACGATTCTGTTGGACGCAGGCGGAGGATGTCAAGCGAAGACGGTCAGCCAGGGACGAACAGCAGGAATTATGCAACCTGCTGCACGCTGTCGCTGTACTGAAAGAAGTTTTCTACCTGGGTAACTTTCAAAGTGCCGCGAACGCGGTCATTCACTCCCGCCAGCGTCAGAGTGTGCCCGACCTTCTGGTGGCGGACGTATGCACCCACGAGCGCACCTACTCCGGCGGAATCCACATAAGGCACCTTGGTGAAATCGAGAACGAGGCTGGCAGAAGCGTCGGCGCGCACCAGGTTCTGGAACTCGTAAAGCGTGGCGATGGTCAGGGGGCCGGAAAGCTTCAGAACATGTTTCTGGTTTTGTAGCCCGAGGTCTTCGATGGTAAGAGGTTCGTCTCGCATAAACATGCGATTTTAATTACGGCATTTCATCTGTCAATGGGGACGGATAAATTTTAACAATTCGCTATCAGATCGCGTATTTTGTGCATGTTAGACTTAATCAGAAGACTTCCAAACGAGAGAAAATCCATGAAATTCGGCGTCATTATCTTTCCGGGATCCAACTGCGATCATGATGCTTTCTGGACGGTAGAAAACGTACTCAAGCAGCAAGCGACATTTTTGTGGCATGAATCGCACGATCTGCAGAATGTGGATGCGATCATCGTGCCCGGTGGATTTGCCTTCGGGGACTACTTGCGCACGGGGGCCATTGCGAAGTTTTCGCCGGTGATGGAGTCGGTTCGAAAGTTCGCCGACCAGGGCGGAATAGTGATTGGGATCTGCAACGGTTTTCAGATCCTGTGCGAGGCAGGTCTGTTGCCGGGCGCGCTGATGCGCAACTCCGGACTGAAATATGTGTGCAAGCCGGTGAACGTGCGAGTTGAAAATACTGACACACCTTTCACCAACGCATGCACGCAGGGCGAAGTGCTCTGCATTCCTATCGGCCACATGGAAGGCAACTATTTCTGCGACGAGAGCACACTCGCGGAGCTGCAAGGCGACAATCGCATCGTTTTCCGGTACTGCGATGCGCACGGCCAGGTTACACCCGAGTCGAACCCGAATGGTTCGCTCGACAATATTGCCGGCATATGCAGTCCGGGGCGCAACGTCCTGGGAATGATGCCGCATCCTGAGCGTGCCAGCGAAAACACGCTGGGCTGCACCGACGGTTTCAAGATTTTCGAATCATTGGCCGGAGTAATGGCCGCGAAGTAGCGGCATCTCTGGAACCAGAGCCTGCATCTATCCGCACAAAGGGCATCGGCGGCTCGGTTTGCGAAGAATGAGCAGCCGAACTGCTATAGTACTTGTTTCGCCAAACCTCTCAGGAGATACAAAATCAGCTGATGGCTATCAGGCGCGCGTTTGCCGTATATAAAAGTGCTGCCTTCCTGGCCTTGACGCTTTGTATTATTGCGGCACCGGCTTTGGGCCAGCGTGCATTCAAGACGCCTGAAATTGATGTTTTCGGTGGCTACTCTTACCTGCGATTCGACGGCACCCCGCTAGGGTTTCCTGGCTCAACTAACCTGAATGGAGGAAATTTGGAAGTGGCGGTCCCGGTGTATCACGATTTTGGGATCGTGGCAGACTTCAGCGGGCACTACTCCGGCGATTTGCAGGAATACAATTTTCTGATCGGGGGACAGTATAAGTTCGAGGTGAAGGGCTTTCACGTTTTCGGACACGCGCTTGGCGGTAGGGCGCGCACGCGTTTGGGAAATATCGGGGTAAGCCAGATCGAGCCCTCGAGCCTTGGCGGAGCTGCATTATTCGGAGGCGGGATTGAATTTCCCTGGAAAGAAAAGATTCTGCTCCGGCCGATTCAGGCGGACTATCTGATAAACGGCGCTTTTGGGGATAGGTTCAACAATGTTCGTATTTCTACGGGCCTGGTCTTTGTCTTCGGCAAAAAGGCTGCGCCAACACCCGGTTTGTAATCTGACTGCAAAAAGCATGAGACTTCCCATCTCAAGACTAAGAATAGTTGCCGCAGGGCTCGCCTGCATCGCACTGGGCGGATGCAGTTCTTCGAGTTCGAGTCATCTGGCATACGTCGCGACCAGCAACGGCGTCTTCGCCTACCGGATTAACGACAACACCGGCGCACCAACGACAATCTCCAGCGCCCCGTTTGTGCTGGGGAGATCGCCTTCAGCAATTGTCATCATCCCTTCCGGCAATCAGGCCTACATTTCGAACGAACTCGATAACACGATTTCATTGGTCAAGATCGACACCTCTTCAGGCGCTTTGAGTGAGGTATTGCCGCGAACAACAGTTGCCGGGCTGTCTCCGTCAGCGATGCTGATGGATCCGGCGGGAAGTTTTTTGTATGTCGCTGAACAGGGGACGAACGATGTTGCGTCGTATTCCGTTGGCTCTGACGGTTCTCTGAATCTGGTCTCAACGGTTTCGGTTGGATCAGCGCCTTCGGGAATGGCGCTGTCCAACTCCGGGGACCTCCTGTTCGTGGCGGTGCCGAATTTTTCCAAGATCTACGCGTTCACTATTTCTGCGGGAACGCTGACTCCGGCTGCGGGCTCGGCTGTTGCGGTGCCCAACGGAGTGATTTCAGTAGCGATCGATCCGACGGCCAGTTTTTTGTACGCGCCGAATCCGACGGCGAACACGATTTCTGGATTCTCGATTTTGTCGGGCGGAGTCTTAACTCCACTTCCGACATCTCCTTACGGCAATACCACAAGTCCGCTGAAGACGCCGGTGGCGAATGCCGTTGATCCCACCGGGAAATTCCTCTACGTAGCGAATTTCGCTTCGACGTCAATCTCTGCGTTCGATGTCAGCGGCACGGGCGAGCTTACTCCGGTCACCACGTCGTCAGCATCAGCCGGTACTAGCCCCAACTTTTTCGCCTTTGATCCGAACGGAAAATACATGTATGTGGCCAACGAGGGGTCGAACTCCATCACCGAATTTCTGCTTAACAGCGACGGCACCCTGACCTCAGAGAACACGATTCAGGTCGGCGCGGTGCCTCGTTCGATCGCCTTCACTAAATAGAGAGCAAAATCATGGTTCGATTCGGTATCGCCGGATTCGGATTGCACGCAGTGAAGCGCCTGATGCCGGGGTTTGCGAAAGCTACGCGATGCCGCGTGACCGCACTTTCGCGGCGGAGCATGCCGGCAGCCCGCGATTCCGCTGCGGAGTACAAAATAGCTGCCGCGTTCGATTCAGTCGCGGCGATGGCTGCTTCTCCGGAAGTGGACGCGGTTCTGGTGACTACGCCAAACGCCAGCCATCTGGTTGATGTACTAGCGGCGATTGACGCGGGCAAGCACGTCTTATGCGAGAAGCCGTTGGCAATGAATGCGGATGAATGCCGACAGATGATGGAAGCGGCGCGCAACCGTGGCGTGATATTTGGCGTGGCACACGTGTTCCGCTTTAACGAGAGCGTTCATAGGTTTCGCGAACTGGTGAACGCAGGAAAGATCGGCAAGACGATTTTTGCGCGCTCGGAATTTTCTTTTCTCGCCGATCCGAATCATCCGCGCAGATGGCTGTACGATTCTGCAATCGCCGGGGCAGGCCCGATCTTTGATATCGGCGTGCACTGCATTGACACGCTGCGCTTCGTGTTGAACGACGAGGTTATGCGCGTAAGCGCCAGCGCAGCTTCAGACGAGCGCTCGGGAGATGTGGAGTCGGCGGCTTCGCTCACGCTTGAGTTTTCCGGCGGGACGATTGGCACGGTACTAGTGTCATACCGCGCCGCCTATCGAACCCCTCTGGAGTTGGTCGGAGACGGCGGAGTGATTAGAGCGGAAAATGCTCTGAACGTCGAACATCCGATTGAAATTCAGCATCAGCGTGAAGGTACGGTCGTCGAACGCACCACGGTTACTAACCAGGCTGTCTATGCGCTTCAGGTTGACGCTTTTGCCGATGCGATAGAGGGAAGGTCCAAGTTTCCAATTCCGGGGGAAGAGGGCTGGCAAAATCAGGAAATCCTCGATGCGGCCATGCGAAGCTTGAAGACGGGGAAATCCGAAAACGTGACGCGAGTTTCGTTGTAGGCTGTGCGGAAATTCGTGCCGCACGCTTATAGAAGTTTAGGGTTGACTGGTTGCGCCTGGCGGGGGAGCATTGGCCGGCACGGGGACCGCAGCATTCGTTTCAGGATTCGGGTTAGAGTACGCTTGGGCTTCGGGTCCCGGGAAAGGCGTCTGGTTGGAGAGACTCGTTTGAGAGAATGAACCTGCCGGAATTGTAGAGGGCTGAGCGATTGAACCGGGTGCCGCCGGCGGAATCCCGCGAGCGGATACTAGACTCCAATGCCAATCTGTGCCGGGATCGAGACCCGCGCTCAACGTTCCTCGAAATAAGGCGTTAGAGTCTGGAGGAGCAGATGCCCGCAAGTGATAGATCATGGTCAGATCGGGTAGTTTCTGTTGCGCTGGGGAATCGCCGGAGGCTACCAAAGCAGGCTTGAGTGCAGCGCTGGATTGATTCTGCGGTACGGTTATGCCCACTACGATTTCCTTCACGTCCCATTCGCTCCCATTGTGTAGAGAGACTTCCAGAAACCCGTCGCGGATTGCGGCCGGACCATCGAGTTTGACCAATGCATCCTGGGGAAGTTCGCTGGCGACGTAAGGGGTTGAGATCAGGGCTGTTGCTTTCGCGTCAAAAGACAGGCTGCAGGTCCCATCCGGCGAGGTCATGCGAAAGCTCTTTCCGGATGGATCGATCGAAAAGACCGGCTTGCCGTTCAGGCGCTCGCTTTCAGCCTTGTCCATGACAATGCTCAGATTGTCGTTATCAATGACTCTCTGGTCATCTGATGGCTTTGCCTGTCGCGCGGCGCGAGCCAGGTCTCCAAGGGAAACTTCGTCGTCTTGCGCCGACACCAGCGTACACGACAGCAGAATGATGGCAACGACGATTAAAAGAATGCGCAACATGAAATGAATGGGCCGACGATTTGTTTCATCGGCCGCAGTTCAATTCTAGTTGCGGGGACGGTTGGGTAATCGTTACGAACGGACACCAAGGTAACGTTGCCCGTTCGGCGAGAGACGAATGATGGCGTCCACCTGCGGCGCAGGGAAGCCCCCTCGATCCTTACAGGAGGCCAGACGCGCGGAACGCGGCCACTGGGTCGTTTACAGGCATTGGATCCCGCTTAAACAGCAAGCGTGCCACCGCGAACCCCAAGGCTACGTAGCAGACATGAATTAACTTCATAACCACCCCCAATTGCAGCTTTCACCTAGCCACAGGGGAGAACAACTCTCGCCAAGTTATCGTTGAACGCCCAGAAGGTCAATGAACCAAAGGTGCCATAGGCTGCACAAAAGTAACCATGCCAGGTGCGCCCGGGCTTAAGGAAGCCGGTGATTTGCGGGCAACCCGCTGAAACAATCGGCAAGTTCGGGCGAGAGCTTGAGACCAGGGGGAAATCTTTCGAACCGGCAGGCAATTACCGACGCGACACGGGGAAATTTTTCATGTGGCGCTCCAAAAATTCGATCATCGCCTTCAAGACCGGCTCGGGGCGCTGCATGAATAAGGCGTGTCCGAGCAGGGGGAATTTGATGTGCTCTGCGCTCCGCAAGAGTCGTTTGGCAAGGACGACGTCGGAGTCGGTCAAAAGGGCGTCAAGTTCAGGATTTCCTTGCAGGAGAAGTACCGGGCAGGGAATTTGCGGCAGAACCTTTTCCGCCTTCCAGTCTTCGTATGTACTAGCGTCCAATGCCATGCTGAGAACATCAGGATCGGTGGACAGGGCGCTGCGGGCCCACTCGAGGAGAATTGGTTCGGTGTTCCCGGCCAGATCCGCGATAGCGACGGGTTCGTCGATGCCCGGCAGTTGAAGCTGGATTTTTCCAATGCCGCGAGCGATCCGTTCCTGCGATCCGCCGCAGACCAACAAGCTCCTCAACTGCAAGAACAGCGAGTGGTAAATTCCGGCGGCGAGATTCTCAGGAGAGAACATGGAATCGCCGACAATCACAGCCGACAGTGGAAACTCGGCGGCAACCGACAGAGCGACGATCCCGCCCAGCGAATGTCCAAAAATGGCCGGCACGGCAGGAACGAGGTTGCGTATGAAGCTTGAAATGTCGGCGGCGAATTGGGAAACGCGATAACCGCCCCTGACACGGCCTGATTGGCCATGGCCCCGAAGATCAGGAATGAAAATGTGAAAGCGAGAAGAAAGCTTAGGCAGTAGGACGGAGAACGAATTCCAGTCGCGCGCAGTTCCGTGCAGTAAAACCAGAGGCGGGCCATTGCGCGAACTTTCGATGTAGTGAATGTGAACATCGCCGGCGGAAAAGAAATCCTCTTTGAATCCCGGCGGAAGACTTGCCACTAACGCTGTCCCCATTTGAGCTTGGAGTGCAGGACATCGAAAAACGTGCCCTTGGTGTGCAGCAGCTTGACCTGATATTCCGACTTGCGGCAGCAGACGCGGTCACCATCCAGCATTGGCATACCAGCCTGACCGTCGATGCTCAAATAGGCTTCTTCTTCTCCGGTGAGCACCACGATTTCAATTTGCGAACTGCTTTTCACGACCAACGGCCGGTGAGTGAGCGAGTGCGCTGACACCGGTGTGACCACGAAGGCATCTACGCTGGGCATCAGGATGGGGCCGCCCGCGGCGAGAGAATACGCTGTCGAACCTGTGGGCGTGGAAACGATGAGGCTGTCTGCCTGATAGCGCGAGACAAAGGCGCCGTCTATATAGACGTCGCAATGATTGAGGCGAGCAATCGTACCTTTGCCGACGACTACGTCGTTGAGCGCGTCATAACTGGCGATGTTAGATTCGCCGCGGCGTACATCGCAATGCACCATGGAGCGGACATCGAAGGCGCACGCGCCCTGCTCGATGCTGTTGAGAGTCGGATAAAGCTCGCCGAGCGGCACTTCCGCAAGGAATCCGAGCGCCCCGAGGTTTACACCAACGATCGGAATTCCCGCTTTGGCGACGGCGCGGGCTGCGGAAAGAAGAGTGCCGTCACCGCCCAGCACGATCACAAAGCTCAAGTCGAGCGCGCCCATCTCAATCCGCGAGACGATGCGAGCCCCCGGAACGTGAGGCGCAGTTTCGGGATCGACTACGAAGTCGTGGCCATTTGCCGCCAGCCATTTGAGGAGACCGGGAACAATATTGGCGACTTCCGGCTTATTCGGTTTGGACACGATGCCGACGGCTTTCTTGGAAGGCACAGGGTTTGCCATGATGAAAATGGAATTGTACAGAAACTCTTAACTGCGGAGGCAGCGAGCAGCACAAAACGGAGATTCAGAATTGGGCACAGAGTAGAAATTCCCGGTTCCCCTCCGAGCCGAGGATTGGTGAGTCGATTACATCGGTCGTGGCGGCACCCAGGGCTACGATGGAAGTTCGGACCTTTTCTACCGCCTGTCGCTGCGTTTCCGGATCAGTCACAATGCCGCCCTTGCCGACTTTATCTCGACCGGCTTCGAATTGAGGTTTGACCAGAATAACCGCCACTCGACCGGCCCGCTCCGGCGGGCTTTGCGGAAGGGCCGACGCAATTACGGACGGCAGAACCAGAGTCGCTGAAATGAAAGAAACGTCCATGGCGATAACGTCGACAGTCTCGCCGACTTGCTCTGGTGTCAAATAACGCGCATTGGTTTTTTCCAGTAAGCGCACCCGCGGATCCTGACGAAACTTGAATGCGATTTGCCCCTGCCCAGTGTCAATGGCAATGACGCGCGCAGCCCCGCGCTGTAAGAGGCAATCGGTGAAGCCCCCGGTTGATGTGCCCACGTCCAGGCAGACTTTCTGATTCACGTCGATTTGCCAGTGCTCCATTGCACGTTCGAGTTTGAGCCCGGCCCGGCTAACGTATTTCAGGTCTTCGCCGAGAAGTTTTACTTCGGCGTGTGTTTCTATCGGCGTCCCGGCTTTTTCAACCTTCTGCTCATCCACCAAAACCTTACCGGCGAGAATTAGGGCCTGCGCGCGCTCACGCGACGGAACCAGCCCACGCTCCACCAGCAATTTATCGAGTCGAATTTTTTCGGAGGATGCGCTCACGAGAGAGATCGGCAGTCACAAGAATCCGCGAGAAAGGATATCGCACTCTGGCGTGTGCAAGTTGTACAAGCGATTCGCAGCGCAAGGCTTATCTACCTACTTGCCAGGTTTTGCACAGAATTTTGCACATAAGTGTTGAAAAGTCGTACGAGGGCGGACTGCGTCGTGGCCACCGAAATGCTCGCCGGACGAAAAAGGGGCATCCTGAGGAATAGAGCGTATGATGAAGGAGATGACCTATATCTCGGAACACCTCTCAAGCCTGCGCCAGGAAATAACCGATTTGCGAAACATGAATGCACGCTACTCTGCCAAGAGTGAGCACGGGCCGCTCGATCAGTCGGCGATGGAAACGCGCACTACGAGGCTGCTGCAAATCAAGAAGGAATTGGCGACCATGCTTGACCGGCCTGGCGATCCCAAAGTCTGGTGGGAGAGATTTCGGAAGCCAGCGCCGATCGAGTAGCTGATCAATCCAGTTCAGCCGCAGGGTCTGCCGGCGGTTACTCAAATGCTGCATCCTTGCTGCTTTTGATCATGTCCGGATATGTCTGATTCGATTGTTGGCGTCCCCGACGGGATTTGAACCCGTGTTACCGCCGTGAAAGTAGTCCTAGAGTTCGTAACCGATTGAGATTAAACGGTACGGATAGCGCTCTAGGGCACTTATCGGACTGTGGAGACGGGTTATCGGACTGTTATCGGACTGTGATGGCCAGGTGCTAAGGAGCCTGAAAATCATGGACCCGACCCTTCTTTCCCTGCTGGATTCGATCCCGCAGAAATCGCCTCGCTCCAAACTCGAAACTCACCGCGAACTGATTCGCCAACTACGGCGCAAAGGCTGCACTTATCGCGACATCGTTCGGATTCTCCGCGAGCGTGTCGGACTTGATGTGGCGGTTAGCACGATCCACTCCTTCGTCAAGGTTCGTGCTAAACACCGGAAGCAAGTGCAATACGAACTCCCGCCACTCGGATCTGCATCGAACCCGATCGCAGTAAGCCCGGACGACATTGCCTTCCGAATTGCAGCGCTCAAAGCAAAACCAGTCGGGCAGAAAGCGAAAGCCAAGCACTTTCACTTTGAAGAGAGCGAGCCGTTGAAGCTCGTCGGCCAAGGAGGATCGCGATGAACGCTGAAGCAAAGAACAAACGAGTCGTTTTCACCATGGGCGGCAAAGGCGGAGTTGGCAAGACCGGCCTGATGGTCGCCCTGGTTGAGTGGTTCGAAGCCAATAAGATTCCATTCACACTGCTCGATCTCGATACCGAAAACAAGGCTCGGGGATCACTCAAGCACTTCTTCAACGGGTCGGTGGCCAAGGTGAATATTCACACGCCAGCCGGTCTCGATGCGTTCGTAGATCATCTCGAATCCGGCGCGGCGATCATCCTCGCTGACATGGGAGCCGGTTCGGGGCAGGTGGCGAGCGACTGGTTCGACGCGATGCATGAGGATGTCGCGGCCATTGGCGCACGTTTCACTGCTGTCGGCGTTGTTACACCGGACCCAGCAAGTGTTGAGAGTGTCCTTGCATGGGCGAACCGACTGCAAGAGCGGGCGCAGTATCTGATTGTCCAGAATGCGACAAGTCCTCAGGCAGACTTCAGCTACTGGGAGTCGGCTGAACAAGCGATTCGGTTCCGCGAAACGCTATCGCCGACCGTGATTCGCATGGAATTTCGCTTGGCAGAACTTGAGAACCCCGCACGACAACACGGAGTCCGGCTTGGTCAGGTTGCCACCAGGCAGAATGCCGTCAAGGAATTGAAGCGCGCTTCGATCGTGATGCGAGCGGAAAGCTATCGGCGGCGTCTGTTCTCGGAATTCGATCGGGCGAAGGAGATGTTTCTCCCATGAGCACTGATCAGGAACTCTTCAATCCAGCGGCTACAGAGCCGGAAGGCCACACCCTATTCGATGACCTGGCAGAACTGGTGCCCGCTGAGCGGCAGGCGGAATACTACAGGGTCATCGCTCACACACGTACACTCAGCCCAAACGATGAGATGCTTCGCGTGCTGGAAGCAATGGGCATCCTGGCGCTTCTCACGCAAGAAACGCCCGCGGCGATCGCGGCAGAACGGAAGTCTTTGCAGAAGATTCTAGAAAATGCCCTATCTAAGACCGATGAAGTTGAGAAGCGCATGGCAACATACACGTCACGGATTGAGTCACGCATTGCGCAATTGCCGAAGGAATTGGAGACAGGGTTGGATCCGCCTCGAATCGCGAAACTGCTAGGAGAGAGTCTGCGACAGCGTTTCCAGCAGTCTGGTTTGCCGGATGCCGCAAGAGCGCTTGACCAGTCTTGCGCTGAAGTGAACTCCGTTCAGAAGCAGCTTGTGAACGTGCTACGAGAAGTAGCGCACCCTGACATCGGAGTGATCGCAAAGGTCAGAACCGCCAATGACTCGCTCCTGCGGAGCATGACTGCAAGGGCACAACAGATCGACGATTTACTTGGTAGGCTGGAAAAGCAGGTCTGGGCGATTTGGCTGCCTGTCATTGCCAGTGCTGCTCTAGCACTGGGATTCGCGTTGGGTACGTGGTTTGCCAACGTCCGACAAGGAACGGCGGAAGCGTCAAGCGCCGCTCAGTCACAACAGAAGATGCCAATGCCGGAAGGTCCTGCGCAGCAAGTCGTTTCGCAACGGCACGCAAAGCACCGTTGAGACGGAGCTGGGTCACTGCCTGTGCTCCTGGTCCGTGTTAGCATCGCTGCCATATGGCTCCCTCGGAGGCCTTGATGTGCCACTCATCGTCGCGTCGCTTCCTCATTTTCTTCCTAAGCGCACTCATTGTTGTCCTCGCATTTGGCGAACGCGGCAATAGCCAGTCCAAACTGAATCGGCGGTCGGGAACATCTGCAGCGGCCGTGCAATTGAAGGCGACTAAAGATGACCTGACATTGACGGTACCACTCACCCAATCCATTGAGAAGCCGATTCACGCCAATGTGCGGCTCGTACTCGTGAGCCCGGAAGACATCGTTCGGGCACAGCTCAGCCAAGATGTGCAGTTACTGAGACACCAGAAGCAGTTGGTGGTCAAGCTTCCGAAGCCGTTCGAGAAAGTGCCAGCACAGGAAATGGAGATGCTGCACTGGCTTCGGGTTAAGTATGAGGTAACGAGCAACGGGGGAATACTCGCCTCGGGAATCGAGCCGTTGCGGGCGGCTACAACAGATCCATTTGTGCTGACGGCGGCTGCGAGTCGGGTGGCCTCTCCCGGCCTTCCGTATCGAGTGCAAGTTCACGTCAAGAGCAACAGCGGTCAGCCGCTTACGGGCGTCCAAGTAAACGGGAGCTTGGTCTGGGAGGAAGATGATGCCGAAGATCACAAGCTCAGCGTCAGGGCGACTACCGGCACAAGTGGCAACGCCACTCTGGAATTCTCGATTCCGCGACAAGTCCAGGCGGAAGAAGGTGATCTGACGGTTGGTGTCAAGAGTGGCTTGGTAGCGCGCTCAGTCGAAAGATCGGTGGAACTTCGCGCGCGCAGCTATCTGCTGCTCGACACCGACAAGGACATTTACCAGCCTAATCAAACTCTGCACGCGCGCACGATGCGATTTGACTCCGAGCGTAAGGCGGTCGAGAAAGAAACCCTTGATCTCCGGATTGAGGACGAGGAACGAACTCTAGTTTTCAAGCAGACCATCTCCACAGATTCCTTTGGCGTGGCGCATCTCGACTGGCAGATTCCTGGGAACCTGCGGCAAGGAAACTACCTGATCCGAGTTGGACTGGTCGGCCAAGAAGACAGATGGAGAAGCATCCACGCGGAGAAATCTGTCCGCATCTATCGCTATGATCTGCCCAACTTTCGCGTTTCAGCGCGTCCCGACAAAACCTACTATCTTCCGGGACAGAACGCAGACATCGCCGTTTCTACGGAGTATCTGTTCGGCAAGCCGGTCACGCGTGGAAAGGTTCGGGTTGTAGAGGAGAGCGATCGTCACTGGAATTATCGGAAGCAGCAATGGGAAGCTGAAGAGGGACAGGTTAAGGTCGGGGAACTGGACCGGGATGGCCATTTCACCGCGCACTTCGATCTCGGCAAGAGCCACGACGACTTGAAGGACGATGACTACCGCCAATTCCGAGATGTAGACCTGGCGGCCTATGTGACCGACCTCACGACGGGTCGCACCGAGCAACGGCGCTTCGAACTGCGCGTCACCAAGAATCCCATTCACGTGTATATCAACCCAAATCCTTCCCACAGCCAGAAGATGCCGGCCACGTTTTTTGTTTCGACTTTCTACGCTGACGGTGCCCCGGCCCGTTGCAAAGTGCAACTGAGCGTGTCGAATGAGGATGAAGACGAGCCCAGAAGACTCGCTTTGCGCGCCATACAGACAAACAAATACGGCCTAGCAAAAGTCTCGGAACTTCCGATCACAAAGCTCAGTGATAGTGACTCGCTGGTCGCCGAAGCTCGTGACGCGAAAGGCCTAGCAGGAAGAGAAACCGAACGAATTTGGGGCGACGACGAGGATTTGGGCGTAGTTCAAGTGACCACCTCCCACGCCATCCACAAGGCCGGCGATCCCATCGAAGTTACTTTGCGAAGCACGAGGCAGAATCTACGGCTGGTAGTGCAGGCCATACGCGAAGGGGTTGTGCTCGCGAACCAGCAAACCAAACTGCGAAACGGGCACGGATACGTCACATTCCCCTATGATCCTCGCTTTACGGATGAAGTTGGGATTTTCGCCTTCTCTCTGGAGGAGGAATGGAGCCCATCGGTTCTCTTGGAGGGAGAGCGCACCGTCCTTTATCCGAAGAATCGCCAACTCGATGTGGGCATTCATCTGGATAAAGACGAGCACAAACCCGGCGAGCCTGCTGTAGCGCGTTTCACAGTACGATCCGCCGACAAGACTACTGCTGAGAGTGCGCTGGGAATCAAGATTGTCGACCGAGCCGTGGAAGAACGAGCACGGACTGACTCAGATTTCGGACAGCAAAGCGGTCGGGGATGGTGGCGCTGGTCCTTGTGGTCTTCCAGTGATTCCAGCTTCGCGAGTATCACGCGAGACGACTTGGATCATATTGACCTTTCGGAACCAGTGTCCCCTGAGTTCGACCTTGTGGCGGAATTTATCCTGCAGTCCAGCTACCAAGATGCCTTGGAGATGCTGGAAGACAAGTCTCCACTCGGGCCAGAGGAAGTGTTCTCTAAGATTCTCGGCAAGGAGTTCGAACCATTGGATTCGGAGCTGCGAGATTGGAACGAGCAAGGCAAATGGGTGCGCAACCTTGATGACTTAGAGATGGTCGGCAATGAACGTGGCGTGGACGTGAAAGGGCTTCGCGACCCTTGGGGCACTCCTTACAAGTATGACCTCAAATTCCAAGGCACGGATCAGATCCTTACCGTTACATCAGCAGGGCCGGACAAGCGCTTTGACGCGGCTGATGACTTTCAGGCCCATCGAACCTCCCAGCCGTACTTCCTCCACTACGGCAAGTTGGTCGAAAGCGTCGCCCACGACCTCATGACCAAAGAAGGACGTTTCATTCGCGATCGTGGCACGCTGCAGACAGAACTCTCAAAGCGCGGGCTCGACTTTAGCGAGCTAACTGATCCCTGGGGTCTCCCCTATGAGACGCGCTTCTCCGTGTCGGGCTCGTCCTACGTTACCGAGATTGTGAGTCATGGAGAGCATCCTGAATCGAAAAGAGAGAACACCGGGACCGTGGTCTGGACAGACCGCGTCGATTACTTTGTCAAATCACGAGAAAATATCAACAAGGTCTTGACAGCCCATTTGAACTCGGGCGGCGCCTACCCAACGAACGAGGCGGGGTTCAAAGAGATCTTGCGAAAGTCTGGTGTTGATCTGGATGAACTGCGCGATCCATGGGGACATGCGTACTTCATCGCGTTTCAGAAGTTCGCGCAGTACAGCGATCGCGTGAAGATCCAGCAAACAAGCAGTTCGGGTGATCGAGTAGGCGAGCCAGTGACTCTAGTCCGCCAGGATGTGCGTGTGCTAAGCGCAGGTCCAGACGGAAAACCGGACACACAGGACGATTTCCAGGTTGCCAGTTATTCGATTCTAGTTTCGGAACAAGGCGCCAAGGACGCCGGGCCGCAACCGGTGCCAGCAGGTATGAGCCTGGCGACCGATACCGGTGCAATCACCGGAATCATAGTCGATCCGATGGGAGCTGTGATCTCCAACGCCACAGTTGAAGCAACACTGGAGGACACCGAAGAAAAACACACGGCGAATACCGACAGCATGGGCCACTTCGAATTGAAGGACTTGCGTCCAGGCGTGTACGACATCAGAGCCTACGCACGGGGATTTCGAGCGCTGGAAGTGAGAGCAGTGCTAGTTCAGGCAACGAACGTAACGCAAATTAGTTTTGAACTGTCAGTAGGCACCGCGACTGAGATGGTCACGGTCGAGGCCGCATCGGTCGCTGTAGAAACAACGATGAGTTCGGTTTCTGAGGTTCGAAGTCTGCCGAACCTCGTCACCATGGCGCCAGGGGCATTGAACATCGTTACGAAGTCTGGTGCAATGAGCACCCCTCGCTTACGGCAGGACTTCCCCGAAACCATGCTCTGGGAACCCGCCCTCATCACCGACCGGCGCGGGCACGCAAGGCTCGATTTTAAGCTTGCAGACAACATTACAACGTGGAAGTTGACGGCCGTCGGTTCTACGAAAAACGGAGAGTTGGGCCGATCGGAAAAGGACTTGCGCGTGTTTCAACCGTTTTTCGTTGAGCATGATCCTCCCCGCATTTTGACTCAGGGAGACGAGATTTCGTATCCCCTTGTGCTGCGGAACTACCTCGACAAACCTCAATTACTGAAAGCGTCGATGAAGCCTGAGGCATGGTTCTCATTGCTAGGTCCGGCAGAGGTGCCCGTACACGTTGAAGCAGGCGATGCCGCTCATGCTCTATTCCGCTATCGCGCCGTTTCATCGGTCACGGATGGCAAGCAGCAGGTGAGTGCAGCAAATTCCGAAGTCAGTGACGCCGCACAGAAACCGGTAGATGTTCATCCGTTCGGTCGCCCACTGTCGGTAACCGCAGCCGACGTGATCGATCAAAACGGCGCGCTCACTGCGCGGATTCCTGAAAATGTGATTCCCGGTTCCTTGCACGCGCGAGTGAAGATATATCCGAACTTGCTCGCTCATGTGGTGGAGAACCTGGAGGCCGGGCTTGAGAAGCCGAATGGGTGCGGCGAGCAGACAATTTCCTCGACCTACCCGAGCTTGCTGGTCGCGGAACTCTACACGAAGAGTGATCCGAAACCGGCGATTGCGTTGAAAGCTCAAAGGTATCTTGTCGCTGGATATGAGCGCCTTTTACGGTATCAGGCGGAATCGGGCGGATTCTCCTATTGGGGACACGGAGAGGCCGCCGACATAGCTCTGACCGGATATGCACTTGAGTTCCTCGACCATGCCGCCACTTTGACCAGTGTCGACGACGGCGTTTTCCAGGCAGCGGAGCGGTGGGTCCTGGAGCAGCAGGGCCCGGATGGCGCGTGGCGCGGCCATTGGGACAAGAACGACAAGGACGCCTTGTTATTGACCGCCTACATCGCAGAAACACTGGCCGCCTTAACGAGAAAAGATGCCGCAAAGCCGGACGCCCGGCGCGCCAGTCTGGAACGAGCTCTGGCTTTTCTTGCCGCTCATCGCGATTTGATGGATGAACCGTACATCGCGGCCAGTTACGCTTTGGCGGCGAAAGCGACGGAGAATGAGAAGGCACATTCCGATCTGCTGGATTGGCTGAGGAAGAATGCACATGAGCAGAACGGCGGAGCCTACTGGATGCTTGAGCGGAATACGCCATTCTACGGGCGGGGACGCACGGGCCAATTGGAGTCAACCGCCCTTTCGCTCCGAGCCTTAGTCAGCGACACGAATCATTCGGAAGCCGACCAAGTCTTGATTCGAAAATGTCTGCTTTTCCTTCTGCGCAATGAAGACAAAGATGGCATGTGGTATTGCGGACAAACGACGGTTCATGTCCTCAAAACACTGTTGGCGATGGTTTCGCCTGGTAGCAATGAGACGGGCGGCAAACTCTCTGTCCGCGTGAACGGCAAAGGAGCGACAGTTCTGGAGTTGCCTTCCACCCAAACTGTGGTTGCTCCGCTAGAAACTGATATCAGTGCTTTGATGGCGGCGGGCAATAACCGGATTGAATTGGATTCTACGAACCAAGGTATGATGAGCGTCCAATTAGTTGCCGACTCGTACATCGCTTGGGGAGGCGACGTCGAGGTCACACCGAAATCCGAGCCCAATGCAACGAGTGCGCTACGATTCTCCGTCGAATACTCGATCACGAAGCTGACCACCGGTGACAACGTGGAATGTCGAATTCGGGCGGAACGCTTGGGCTATCGGGGCTACGGAATGATGCTCGGGGAAGTGGGCTTGCCTCCTGGGGCAGAGGTCGACCGCGAAAGTCTGGAGCACGCTCTCCAAGGAAACTACTCCGTCTATCGCTATGACGTCGAGGCGGATCGAGTCATCCTGTACATGTGGCCCGAGGCAGGTGGATCAGTGTTCAGCTTCCGGTTCCGCCCACGATTCGGGATGTCGGCCGAAACAGCGCCATCGGTTCTGTACGACTATTACAACCCTGAATCGTCAGTGACTCTTAAGCCCCGCCATTTCGACGTGACGCAGAGCCAAGAGAATTAGCATTTGGAACCACGATGCATCGAGCCGGAAAGCCCATGCGTCACTATTAAAGGATATGGCCATATCCTTTAATAGCGCGAAAGCCTATTAAAGGCATCCTGAGCAGCAGAGGCCAGCCCTTTGGGTGCCGTCGGCTCCCAACATTTCCTTCGAACATGTCTGAAACGCGGACCGAACGGAGTCGAATTCTGTTCGGCAACGTGCGAATAACATTCGAATACCTCGGGCCCTCCACAATCAACCTAAGCCGAAGGCTTAGGGATGGTGTCTCTTTGGAAAGCGAAGTGGTTTCTTCTAGTACGGCGACTGCTGCGACAAATCTGCGTCAGTCCTGAACAAGGCTGCCGCGGCTACCAGCTCTATCTGCCAATATTTGGGTGGTACAGTCCCAATGGAAACGCGATTGCGACCATGAGCGCGGACAAATCATGATTTCGATTTTCTTGCACCAGGACAAATTACAGACGGGAGGTCCGTTTCCGGTCCTCGCTCCGCTTGTCGTTGCTGAGTTAGGTTCATAGTCGAGCCACTCTCGCACTTCATTGCTTAACGAATTCTCCATTGCGCACTTGATACTCGACGCGGAACGGCTTCTGAGATTTGCGATCCCGCCAGCCCTCTGCCGCAATTAACCTTTCCGCTTGAGCGAGGCGCTCTGAGGTGACCGGATGGGAGCGAAAATATCCTTCTAAGCTCTGAATGGCGAGTTCGGATAGTTCCTGTTCGGGACCCTTGGCGTGAATCACATATTCGGCATGTAACGTATCGAACTTCTGGAATAAGCTGACTGCGCCATAAGGTGAATACCCGCCTAGCACCGATAGGCGCAGACCTTCGCGGTCGGCTTCGAGCTCTTCGTCCTTGCTGTAGCCCGCCTCCCATACCGCGAGTGGAATCTGAACCAGCGCGCCCACAATCCCGAGTTTAAGATTCCGCAATCGAGCTTCAACCTGGACGCGTTCGGCGCAATGGTAGTGATCAACGTGTTCGATTTCGTGCCCAAGAATGAATGCGAGCTGATCTTCACTGGACATCAGATCAAGCAGGCCCTCGCCGACATAGACGTGGCCTCCGGGAAGCGAGAAAGCGTTGATCAGCGAATGATTCGGCACGAGATGAAACGCGTAAGGCAGGCGGCGATGCGCGTGAGAGGCGACGGTCCTGCCGACCCTCCGGACGTATTCTAGCAACCCTTGTTCTTCGGGACTAAGTTTGGTTGTCGCAACGGAATATCGGTCAGCAAGCTCATTGCCTATTGTGATTTCTTTGTCGTCGGAAAGACGCGTCAGACGCATGGGCGCTCGTGTAAGATCACGCTGAGCATCGGCTGCCATTTCCAATATTGCGTTTGCCGAAACCGGTGTTGTGTTGCGGCGGCGTTCGCTGAAATACAGCGCTGTCAATGCGATGAGCAGCACTACCACGAAAGTAACAGCTCGTTTCATAGGAATTGCCGAATTGCGTCGCGGTACTTGCTGTACAGGAAGGATACCAACAACAAAGCCGCGCCCAGAATGATAAAAGTAATGTAGCGGTCGCGTGGCGCCAGTCCCCAAGCGTCCATCGCAAGCACCTTGCCAACGCAGAGCAGCAGCAGAACTAGGCCGGTCAGCCGGAAGGTGCGTTCATTTACTGCAAGGGCGAGGAGGACGATCAGCACCCCTTCTAATCCCCAGGATACTGTGACCATCCCAGCACGCATTTTCAGGGCGAGCATGAGCGTGAGTAGCACGACGGGAGCGAAGAACATGAACTGCTCAGGATGCCGGAGAATCGCTGCCAACCATTTCCTGGAAGAAGTCTGATCTCCGCCAGGAGCACGCATGCGGAAGGCGAAAGGCAAACAACCTAACAAGATGGCAATTGCCGAGCCCAGAACGAAAAACCTTCCGGTCCAAGTGCCACCAGTAAAGTAGCTTGCGCCGAAGAGGTTGTGCATGATGCCTCGGGTACAGGTTGCCACGGTCAGAAGCAAAGCTTGATGCAAGAAGATCGGGCGATGCAGCCAGAGTGCGAGTGCGAACAGAACAAAGACAACGGACGCCCACGCCGTGACCAGCCAGTCGTTTGCAAATTGGAAATAAAGCAACGCAATAACCGTGCCACTGCCTAGATAAGCGAGCAACACGTCGAAACGAAGGCGGGTGTCGTCCTGAACATTTTTGTCGCCAGCGCCGAGCTGTGAATACGTAAAGAAGAGAATCAGCGTTATAGGCAGCACTGTGTAGATCCTTGGTCCCCAGAATTCGCCCGGCGTGCCCGCGGCCAGGTTCGCGAAATAGATCCGCGTGAAAGCGGCGGTCAGCGCCACGTACGACTGGAAGCGGAATTGCCTCACGTTGCGCATCAATCCGTATTCAAAGAGAACCAGGCCGAACACGGCCCAGCCGACCGCAACGGTGACCGGTTGCAACTCATACCACATCAGCAACGAGACCAGCGCCGATGCGCCCCATGAATAGATATGGTGGTACTCTCGCACGCGCCAATCTTCGGGCATGCGGACCAACCTTGATAACGAGTAGAAGACGACGGCCACAATTGCCAGCGAGAGCAGCCGCACGCTGATCCCATGCCACGTGTCTGTCACATATAGATTCACACCAACACTGCGCAACATTGCGAGCGCCGCAAGGGCATGCGCCTGCCATCCGAAATCCTCAAGCTCAAAGCGGCGGTCCACAACTGCAAGCATCAAGGCGAAAATCGCCCATACCGCTGCGACCCATCCGCTCGGAGCTTCGTACCACGCCAGGAACGCGAGTAATGATGTGGCGGAAAGAGTATGCAAGTAGGTGATCGCGCGCGCTGATTCGCTTTCGCGTGTTGTAGCCCTGCGCGAGAGAAAATAGAGGCCCGCAGCGACCAAGGAAACAGTTACCAAGCGCAGAGAGAATCCATGCCACAGTTTCTGCTCCAGGGTCTCGTTGAAAGTGAATGCACGCACAACCGCGGCGGCGGCAACGGCATTGGCTTGCCACGCGAGGTGCTTGTAATCAACCCAGCGCATCGCGACAACAATCGCGAGGGCGAAGGCAATCCACGAAACGGAGATCCACGGAGCAGGTGTTGCTTCGAATAGAATCCATGCCATGAGGCCGGTTGCGGCCCAACTGTATGCCGCACGCCCACCAGTATTCTGCTCAGCCTTCGGAACTTGGATTCTTTTCGCAATCCAATACGCACCTGCGACTACCGGAAGCGCCGCGAATGCGTGCACCGGGATCGAATGCCAAGTCCGCCCACCGTAGGGATCGGTTGTAACAGCAGCGACCAATGCCAAAGCACTGAGTAAGTGAGCATGCCACACAAAAGCGAAATACCGAATCAGCTGAGCGACTTCAAACAGCGCGACTGCGAAAGCGATGGCCGCGAAAGGCTGCCAGAATTCCGGCACCTCGTAATAGATCAAAGCGGTCACCAGTGCGGTGCCCGCGAACGCAAACAGGTCACGGTACCTGCGCTGATTCTTGTCGTCGCCGAGAGCAGCCCATTTCGCTGTAACATAAAACATCGCCGCTAGAATGGGCAATGTAATCAATCTCGCCTGCACGTGCGTGTATTGGGGAATTTCGGTATGAAGATTGACGATGGCGGTCCGGTAGAGCGCTAAGCATCCAATAACACCATATTGCAGTTGCAAATGGGATGTCTTCAGCGGTGGTGAGTTCAACGCTTGTCCAAGCCACGCCACAATGACCATCGTTCCGCCAAAGGCGAGAGCAGTCCAGTCGTTGGAGCACAAAGCCCAGGCGGCGGAGGCGGCCGCGAATCCGCCGATGTAAGAATGAAGAGAAATCAGCTGAGGGTCAGGCCAGTTCGTGAAAATGCACCAACGCCGCGGGACGGCGAGTGCATTCGCGTAGAACACGATCGCGCATAGCGAGAACATTACCCCTGCTGCAAGGACAAGTTCTTCGCTGGTTCGGCGCACGGCCATCAATTGCCGGAAGTCAATTCCCGCTAAATGCCCTCCGACCAGCACTCCTGCAAGCAAGCCGAGGCGCCGGAAAACCACCTCGTCCACCACTGCACCCGCAATGAGGAGTGCCTCTGCGCCGACCAGCCAGAGAATCGCCACATTGTTCCCGGAGTAACGGAAGGGGACGGCCGTGATCATCAAGGCCGATCCGAGAATCGTCAGGACAACAAACGCTTCGCGCCGGCGCTTTGTAATTGGCAGCTGTCCTAAGCCGAACTCAATTGCGCCGATGGCCAGCAGAGCATAAAAGGCGAGTTCCGGCTGCACCGATTGGAACTTCATGGTCCCGAGTAAGAGCAGAGTGTTGAGCAGCGCAGCTGTTGTGGACATGTGCTCATCGGACGATGACCTGACCTTCCGCAAAACATACGAAATGCGGAACGTAAGCCAATAGAACAGAAGCAGCGCTGTGCTGGCGTGATAATCGGGAAAGGCGTGCCCCTGTGCGCCCCCAGGGCCAAGCAGACGATACAGCCAATACAGATGATTGAGATAGCTCGATAGAATTCCGAATACCTCAAGCTCGAACCATCCCATCTTCAGAACAATGCTGACGAGGCCAATGGCAAGAACCACGCCCGCCAAAAGGCTGTACACATTGTCGTGGCTCAGCGCGACCGTGCTATAGGCGAGAAGGAATGCCAGCCCGGTCACAAGCTGAGAACGATAACGCAGCGTATGCGCCACCATGGCCAGCGCCACGACTAGCATTAGGATGAGATCGGTCGTTTCTGAACTCATCACGCGCATAGCGTCCACGTGATGCAGCGCGTAGGTGGTGAAGAAAAGGAGCGCCCATCCGCCGCCGATCAGCGTGTGACCAAGCACCCGGTAACGTTCTCGTTTTTCAAAGAAAATACCGCCAGCCAGGAGTGCAAGCGAGACTGCGTAAGAAACACCAACCTTACCGAGAGGACCTAGCTGCCCGAGCTCATAAATTCCGAAGCTTGCGATTCCCAGCACTAGCAAGGTAATGCCGAGCTTATTGAGCCAATTCCTGCCAAGCGTTTCTTCCAGTGCAAAAACGGACTTCATCCGCTTCCCCGCCGCTGGCTTCACCGCCGGTGCGCGAAGCGAAGCGAATTGCGGTGGGGTGACGACCCGAACCGCCGGAGCAGCTTGCTGGGTAGAAGGGGTGTGTGGCGCCACCGGCTTTGAAGATGGCAAAACAACGGGCGCGGGTGTGTCCGCCGGCTTGGCGGGCGCGATCGGGTGCACCACGGCAGGTTGGGATTCGAGGGCAACTGGCGCTTGCTCTTGCTTGGCCGGAGGCCTCACGTCACTCGCTACTGGCTGCTTGGAAGGAGGCCCTTCCGCTGGTTGCACAGCTGGAGCACTCGTTGGACAATTCTCCACGCCTCCAGCGTGCGCAGTGCCGCACCAGGCACAAAATCTCGGCGGCTCTTGCTTGGCAGGAAATTCCGGCTTGGACTCAACCGCAGGCAACGTGCTCGGAGGAACTGCGATTGGCGGTTTAGGAACAGGCGCAGCGGGTGGGCTTGGCGTCTCAGGCGAAACGGTCGCCGGCTTTCCAACTGAGATTGGTGCAGCCGGTTGTTCAGGAACGGGCCTCGTCGCGGGTGATGCAGCCTGCGGTCCTTCTGTGCGAATTTCCTGACTGAGCTGCGTAACAGGAGAGAGCTTTGCGAGCTGCCTCTTTACTTCCAGCAGCTCACGATGCAACGCATCATTCTGTTCAGTATGGATCTCGCCGAGCCCGATGAGTTCCTGGCGAAGCTTACGCTGGCGCCAAAAGAGAAAGACTATCGACGCCGGAATGGCGAGGATGAGGCCGAAACCTAACAGCGCGAACAGTACGGTTGCGTCGTCCAGATTTAGACTCCGTCGTATGTGCGTGATTCTGTTAAGCCTACATACTAGAACGCAGTGCAAGCTAGGGCTTGCACTTTATTTATGCCTGCAAGCCTAGAAGTAACTAGTGTCTGTTGCGTGGTATCTGGAGGTGCGACACCGACTGATGCGATGTGGGGCACTACAGAACTGGTTTTCACTTCAGCAGTTCGCGATAGATGCGGGCGGTGTCGTCGTCAAAGCACAAAAATAATAGGGTCTCAATATCTCCGATGTACCTTTGCACTTCCTTCACCGCGATCTTAGCTGCGCGCTGCTTTGGAAAGCCGTAAATACCGGTGCTTATGGCCGGGAACGCTATGCTCGTGACCCTTAATTTGTTAGCCACTTCGAGGCAACTTCGATAACAGGAGGCGAGCAACCGCTCTTCATCATGATTTCCGCCTCGCCATACTGGACCAACTGTGTGGATCACATACTTCGCTTGCAGCTTGTGGCCGCTGGTCGCTTTGGCCTCACCGGTCTTGCAACCTCCCAGCAGGCGGCACTCTGCAAGCAATCCAGGCCCAGCGGCCCGGTGAATCGCGCCATCTACACCACCTCCGCCCAGTAGTGAACTATTGGCCGCGTTGACGATTGCGTCCAGGGCCTGCTTGGTTATGTCGCCTTGCATGACTTGGATTGACTTCTTCATCGGGCGCCGCCCTTAACGAGGGTTGTTGCATTCGCTTCCCCTCAAAAGGGAAACAGTATTCCTTTGTCCTTGAGCTTTTCGAAATTACCGGCAACAAACCGGTATAAGCGGGCCGGCCTTTGCCCGCCTCGCCGATACTCGGCTACCGGTTTCAAGATCTTCAGCAAGGCCAACTTTCGCCGGAAGTTACGCTTGTCCAGTTTCTTGTCCAGAATGGCTTCGTAGACGTCCTGCAACTCCGTCAGGGTAAACTTGCCGGGCAGAAGCTGGAATCCGACTGTCGTGTACTCCAGTTTGTTGCGGAGCCGCTCAAGGGCATAGTCCAGGATCTTACGATGGTCGAATGCTAGCGGCGGCAGTTTGCTCACCGCCCACCAGCTTGCCTCTGCCGCATCGGTACCCGCCGCCAGCGGAGAACGATCTGCTGAGATGAGGGCATAGTACGCAACCGTGATCACGCGGTCGCGCGGGTCTCGTCCGGGGTCCCCAAACGAATACAGTTGCTCCAGGTAGACGTCGGCAACACCGGTTTCCTCTCGTAGTTCTCGCAAGGCGGCCTCATCCAGACTCTCGCCTTCGTGAACAAAACCGCCTGGAATGGCGAACTGGCCTTTGAAGGGGGGTATGGCACGCTTAACCAGCAGAACTTTGAATGCACCGGACTGTATGGTAAAGATTACGATGTCAACTGTGACTTTCATTCGATGTCTTCTTAGCTTACGACGATATGTGCTTTTTGATCGGCCGCACGAGCTCGCGCAATCGCTCCGGAATTAAAGTTCAAGAAGTCTGTTTCTACGCCGTCACTGAAAATCACACCACCGGATGGCATCAGCGATTCCAACGTGAGCTCTTCGCCCGGTTGAAGCATTCCCGCCACAATTCCTGCCTGCGAGTGGCGACTTAGGAAGGGTTCGCGAACTACATATAGAAGACGACGATCTTCCCACGGGAGGCGAACCGCTTTCCCCGAAACACCTCCGCAGAATCCGGCTACTCCACCAGCCATGTTAAATACAGACGATACCCAACCCGTCGATCCGGCCCCCGTCGAGATCAACACTCCGCTGGACGACTGCGTCTCAGAACTCTGCTTGTGCCCGATGCGATAGAGCGCGGAGACGTGACTTCGGGCACCAATAAACAAATCGTTGAAGGCAAGCAGCCGTTGCCCGTCGTTAAGGGTCACTTCCGCCAACGTAATCTCCCGCACAGTAGCTTTCGCCTCGATCACTTGGGCTACGATCGACCGGGCATCGTCAGCCAGGAATGGCAAGAGTATGCCATCAAACCTTTCGGGCTCAGGATTCACGGCAACGATCGGCTGCGCGCCTACGTACTTCGCGGTGTTTGCAACCAGCCCATCCTGCCCCAGCGTAACAATCAGATCTTCTTTCTGGAACTGGAAGGTCGGGACCAGTGATCGATCTACTAACTGTTGAGGAAGTCCGAAGTCGAGTGAGCGGCGGATCAGATCCAACGCGAAGCGATAGGCATCATCCTCGCGCTCATAATCAGCGAAATCACCCCCGGCGTGCTCGATGTAGAACTTTGCCTGTGAGCGTGTGTTGAAGCGCTCCACCAGTTCCTGCAGCCTGGTCTTGCGGGTTACGATGACCAACTTCTTGTACATGGCTATTTTCCCGCGCTGCTAACCAGCGACTTCAGCAGGTCGGGAGAAATATTGAGCTCGCCGATCTTCTGTGCGTTCTCCGCCATCTCCTGAAATGCCATGGCAATCATCGCCTTCGGATCGGCACCCTTGCCGCCTAACATCATTAGCGTCTTCCAGTCGAGGTCGCGCAACGGCTTCAACGTCTCGGTCAACGTGTAAGCGTGGCTATCGGCGTCTTTGCGCTCGTTCTCTACTCGACGATTGATGAGTTGCGAGCGCTGCTCTTCGACTGCGATCTCGGTGGCCATCTGGGTCTCGCGGATCTCACCTCTCTTCTGTTCCACGGCGATCTCCGCACCCATCTGCGTTTCGCGAATCTGGCGCTTCTTCTGTTCGACGGCAATCTCTGTGTTCAGTTCGCTTTCTTTGATCAGCCGTTCTTGCTCGACAGCAGCGTTGCGGCGCGCGTAAATCGCCTCGTCGGCACGGCCCTGCAAAGCTTCCCTGGCCTCGGCTTCGAGGGCTCTGGACGTTTCGGGTGTGGGTTTGACAGAAATAATTGACAGCGTCAGAATCTCAAGCCCCAACGTAGTGATAGCTTCCGATGCCTTCAGTTTCTGCAGGGCCTCGGCCACAATCGAATCCGAACTGACGAGCATATCCTTCAGGGCAAGGCGCTGTGCAATCGCACGAGTTAGCGTCTGTAGAGCGTGCACGAGACGTTCGGGTAATTTGCTCCGGTCGCCAGATGGATCCTGGAAGTAGGATGAGCTTCGTTTATCTAGGGTGAAGTCCAATAGTGACGCGAGCCGCTTTGGGTCTGCAACCCGATAGGTGAGCTGCCCCTGGATTGTAACGGACTGAAAATCGGCTGTGGTCTCCTGGAACACGAAAGGCACATCAGCACTGGCCAGCGGGACGGCCACGATGGTGGACGTGGGAGCCCAATAGAAAAAGGAGAGGCCTGCGCCCTCGCGTTTAATCTTGCCGTTTTGGTAATGCAGAACGTATGTTGTAGGCGGTACTTTAATGAAACTCAGCACTGGGAACCTCCCTATCTTGTCTTGCAGACACTAATATAGTGTTGTATAGACACTATGTCAAGAACATTCTTGAGCGGGCAAAGATTTCCCTTGACATGCACGTGGTCGCGGCTTATCTTAGTGTCGATACGACACTATATGCAACAAGGTGAATCGCAATGAGTGAAGACAAAAAACAGCGGGCTGACATCGGAGTCCTGGTCGGTCGCTTCCAGGTGCCGGAACTCCATGGTGCGCACAAAGAGCTGATCGACAAAGTGGCCGGATGGCACAAAAAGTTCCTGATCGTTCTGGGTTGCTCTCCAACCCTGGTAGGTCGCCACAATCCTCTCGACTTTCAGGCCCGCAAGCTCATGATCAACGCGCACTATCCGGAATTGCCGATCATGCCATTAATGGACCATCCGGATGACCACGAATGGTCCAAAGAACTCGATCGCCGAATTCGCGAAGTCTTCCCGGTGGGAACCGTAACATTGTATGGGGGACGCGACAGCTTCATTCCCTTCTACTCAGGCCAGTTCCCCTGTCAAGAAGTCGAGCCTTCGGCCTACGTTGCCGCATCCGGTACTTTGGAACGCCGCAATGCTTCCTTAGAAGTGCGCAGCAGCGCGGACTGGAGGGCGGGCGTGGTGTACGCCGCATATAACCGGTATCCGCAGGTCTTCCCCACGGTCGATGTCGCAGTGACTCGCGAAACAGAGAACGGGAATCTGGAAATTTTGCTTGCCAAAAAGCCGGGTGAAAAGGGCTACCGTCTGATTGGCGGTTTCGTATCCCCAAGCGATAGCAGTCTGGAGACGGCCGCACGCCGGGAAGTCCTCGAAGAAACCCACATCGAGATCTCCGCTCTCGAATACATTGGTAGCTATCTGGTGGATGACTGGCGTTATCGCAATGAGATCGACAAAGTGATGACCACCGTCTTCTTGGCTCGCTACATGTTCGGTGCAATCCAGCCGGATGACGACATCGAAGAATTGAAATGGTTTCACCTTAATCGCAAGTTCGATTTTGACTCCCTCGTCGCATGGCATAAGCCATTGCTCTCCGGCGTACTCGACGCGGTAGAGCGATGCTCACCTAGACAACTGAAGGAGGGGACAATCCATGAACTTCCTGCTGAGAACCGATAGCTACAAATTCACGCACTGGAAGCAATATCCGCCGAACACCACCGGAATCTATTCCTACCTGGAGTCGCGTGGAGGAATGTTCCCCAACACCGTGTTCTTCGGGCTGCAGTATTACCTGAAAGCCTATCTGGAGGGGCCGCGATTTACGCAAGCCGACATTGCCCAGGCCGATGAATTCTGCCGCCAGCATTTTGGCAGCGCGCTGTTCAATCGTGAAGGTTGGACACGGCTCTATGAAAAACATCACGGCATCCTGCCCGTCAGAATCAAAGCGGTCCCAGAAGGCACGGTCGTCCCGCTCCAGAATGTGCTGGTCACCATAGAGAACACTGACCCAGAATTCCCCTGGCTAACGAACTACCTGGAGACTTTGCTGCTCAAGGTCTGGTATCCGACGACAGTGGCGACGCTGTCACGTGAAATCAAGAAGATAATCGGCGGGTTTCTGGAACGCACCGGTGATCCGTCCCTACTGCCCTTTAAGCTGCACGACTTCGGGTATCGCGGAGTCAGCTCAGAAGAAACCGCCGCCATCGGCGGAGCCGCTCATCTCATCAATTTCCTTGGATCGGACACCGTCGCTGGAATTGTGCTTCTTCAGGACTACTACGGTGCAAAGAGTATGCCGGGGTTCTCCATCCCGGCCTCCGAACACTCAACAATCACTGCATGGGGGAAAGAGCACGAAGTCGATGCTTATCGCAACATGCTGCAGGCCTATCCTACCGGCCTCGTAGCTTGTGTCTCCGACAGCTACAACGTCTATAGCGCCTGCGAAAAGCTGTGGGGCGAACTCTTGAAGCCAGACATTATCCATCGCAATGGCACTCTCGTTATTCGCCCGGACTCTGGCGATCCGGTCCCGGTGCTGACGAAAGTCTTTGATATCCTCGGTGAGAAGTTTGGCTATGAGACGAACTCCAAAGGCTATCGCGTGCTGCCGCCGTGCGTTCGGGTGATTCAGGGCGATGGCGTGAACATGTTTACCATTCAGAACATGCTCTATCAGTTGTCCAAATTCTCTGGATGGAGTGCCGATAACCTGGCGTTTGGCATGGGCGGCGCGCTTTTGCAGCAATTGAACCGCGACACCCAGAGATTCGCCTTCAAATGTTCCTCCGCACAGATCAACGGAAAATGGCAGCCGGTTTACAAGGACCCGATCACCGATCCTGGCAAAAATTCCAAACATGGGCGACTCGCATTGGTGGAGCCGGAGGCGGGACAATTCCATACCATGGAGAACGCAAAGGGCAACGAACTGGACAACGAGGATCGATTAGTAACCGTGTTCGAGAACGGCAAGGTTTTGGTCAGTTATGACCTTGACTCCATTCGGGAGCGCGCACAGGTACTTCTTGGAGTACCGCAAGGAGCGGCGTAGAACGCTAAGCGGGAGTGCCTTTGACCACTCTATTCCGACCAGTCGGTCTGCACGAACTCTCCTTGATGTGGGACTCGGGAATGCGTGAGTTTCCTCCGCGATTGCCGCATCAACCGATCTTCTACCCCGTCGCGAACATCGAGTACGCGACCCAGATTGCGAGGGATTGGAACCCGAAGGACGAAGGCTCAGGCTTTGCGGGGTACGTGACAAAGTTCGTTGTGCCAGAGGCGTACATAGCAGATTTCGATCCCCACACAGTCGGAGCGTCGGCACATGTGGAGTACTGGATTCCTGCCGCCAGCTTAAGCTTATTCAATGCTGCGATTGAAGGGCTGATTATTGTTGAGGCAGCCTACTTCGGAAATGGCTTCAAGGGGTATGTTCCCGAAAAGTTAGCGTTGCGAGACAAGGACGTCGTCGGCCAGTTCGTGGTGCTGTCCAGGACTTGTGAGCAGAATAGGATGAATTTCGCAAACGAAGTGGCTGCGAACCGCAAAGCTGTGTATTTGAATTTCCTGTTTTGGTCACAGTTCGACTTCACCGGCTTTGGTGTGGACGAGCAGCGAAGGGATGCGACCATTGCCCGGATCATGGATGCGTGGAACTCTAATCAGATCGAAATACCGCTTCCATAGCGCGACAGTAGCCTCTGACAAGAGAGCGCACCGGTGCTCCATTGAAGCTCACGGATTCGGTTAGATGGTCTCCGCAATATCAATCCCGATCTCAGAAAATGAATGCAAGAAGTCATCTTTCGTGCTAAATTGAACTTGTGAAGCGCCTGCTTCAATTTCGATCGTCATTACGACTCAGTCCATCCCGACTGAGTTATTAACTCCTGCACAATTTATAGCTTCAGGCCCGTGGCGGAACTGGCATACGTAGCTGCCTCAAGAGCAGCCTTTTGTGGGTTCAAATCCCACCGGGGCCTACCAGAATTCTGTCGTTCTTTGACAATTCAACGGAGAGTGGGCCGGACGGTAAGGCACTTGTCTGCTAAACAAGGGCTCTCGCAAGAGGCTAACGGGTTCAACTCCCGTACTCTCCGCCACGCGGAAGGTACTGCTGAATGGCCGGCAACTGGTCCTGAAAACCGGGGCATCGCGATGAGCGATGGGCGTTCGATTCGTCTACCTTCCGCCACTTTGCACAGGTGCGTGAGCCCGGCCGAAACGGACCGGCTGTAACCCGGTCTCCCCAAGTGGGACTCGGAGGTTCAAATCCTCCCCTGTGCACCATGTGCCAGCGTGCGCGAATTGGAATAGCGGCCTGTCTTAGAAACAGGTGTTTGAGAGTTCGAATCTCTCCGCTGGCACCAATCTTTCCAACGATTGGAATGACGAAACACTACCCACTACCGGTCCTTTCAAAACACTAGAGCCTCGGATCGACAGGCTCGCTTTCCAAGGCGAGCACACCGAATACACACTCGTGGACTCGGCGAAGCGGTTCCTTATGGACAAAACGCTCTAGCGCTTCTATTCCCAGCGCAAACTCGCGAAGAGCTAACGATCGCTTCGCACCCAACCCTCGACTTTTCAATCTGCTTAGATTCTCCGGAAGGGTGTATTCGGGTCCATAGATGATTCGCAGGTATTCGCGCCCGCGAACTTTTACAGCTGGCTGCGCCAAACCCTTTCGCCCCTTTGTGACGAAGTCCAGAGGCTTCACCACCATACCCTCCCCACCCCGCGCCGTCAGTTCCTCCCACCACTGAATGCCCTTGGCCTGTTCGTCCGCGTTCGTGAGATCAATTACCTGAAATGGTGTTGCTAAGAGTAGTTCCGGGTCTGCTTGGCAGATTCCAGCGAGCGTTTCCATATGCCAAGTGTGATCTCTCCCTGTGAGCACCGCGCCTTCGCTGGCGAGAAGGTGAAAAGGTGCGAGTTTGAGATCAGCGAGGGAGCGCACCGTCCAGCAATACTGCCGGTAGGCGTCCACATAGCGATCCGCTGCTTCACTTCTCTGTTTATAGCTTTCGAGAAGGGACGCTATTCCTGGAATTTGCTGCGCCTGGGCTAATGCAGCGATGGCTGCCGGCAACCCGGCTCGCGCCGCTGCGCCCGTGGGTGCGTACTGCTGTCGCAACAATTCTTGGGCTTTTGCCGACCATGGCATCAGCTCGCAATCGAGACACACCCAGTCTGTTTTGAGAGACTCCCATATCCCGGCTCGTTCGACGGCGCTACGCACCCGCTCAAGGAATTGGCACTCCAATGAAACATCATTGAAGAATCGGCGGCCAGTGCGTGTGTAACAGACACCGATTTCGTTTTCCAGTATTCCGAAGCGTTTTCGTGCAGTATCAGAATCGCGGCACACCACTACAACCGCCCTCGATCCCATGTGCTTTTGCTCGCAGACGACCTTGTGCACGCCCTCGTGAAAGTAATAAGAGAATGCTTCTTCGGGGTGCTCCAGCAGGTCGTCGCGCTTGCTGGTCGCACAAGGTGACATCGTCGGCGGAAGATAGATCAGCCATTTCGGATTGGCGGCAAATCGGCTCATCACTTCGAGAGCCGTGGTCGCGTTCTCTTCGCGAATGGTAATGTTCCGATGTAGTCGGGTCTGAACCAGCCGTTTGCCCAACACATCTTCGATATCGAGCAAGTCGTCCTGTTGTTGCTGTGCACTGAGAACGGGGGCCGCTTCTGCCGGTGCCAAAAATGGCTTTGCAGATTCGTAATAGGTTCTCAGCGCCGGAACGGAAATCAGTTCGCGCTCTGGATAGCGCAGTGCCGTCAATTTGCCGCCGAAGACGCATCCCGTATCAATGTTTATTGTTCGGTTGAGCCATTCCGGCTCAGCAACCGGTGTGTGCCCGTAGACGGCCATCGCCTTCCCGCGGTACTCAGCAGCCCAGTTGTAACGAACTGGCAGGCCATATTCGTCCGTTTCGCCCGTCGTTTCCCCGTAGAGTGCGAAATCGCGAACCTTGCCCGAGCCACGTCCTTGCATTTCCTCTTTCATACCAGCGTGAGCGACAACGAGTTTCCCGTCATCGAAGACATAATGACTCACAAGATCGTCCAGGAACTTGACGACCTGTTTCTTGAACTCCGGAGGCTCCTTGTCGAGTTGAGCGATCGAGTCTGCAAGTCCATGCGTCAGCTGCACGTCGCGCCCTTTCAGCTTCCGCATTAGCTTCATGTCATGGTTGCCAGGAACACAGAACGCCGTCCCTTCATCAACCATCCTCATGACGAGTCGCAAGACTTCCGGAATTCTTGGTCCGCGGTCGACAAGATCACCAACAAAGACGGCCCTTCGACCATCGGGCGGAACTGCCTTAGCGCCTTCAGCCTCCTCTTGGAGTCCATAGCCGAGTTGAGCAAGCAGAGTGGTGAGCTCCTCATAGCACCCGTGGACATCCCCAATAATGTCAAACGGCCCGTGCTCATGCTTTAAGTTGTTCCAAAGCGGCTGACGCGTGATCTCGACAGCGGCAACTTCCTCCGGCGAGGACAGAACGAATACGTGCCGGAATCCTTCCCGCTCTAGCCCTCGAACTGAACGGCGAAGTTGTTGAGACTGGTTTCTCACAACATGTGGACCAAATTGCCGGTCGGCCCGCGCCTGGTTACGTTCATGACAGAGCTTTTCCGCGATGTTCAGCACGATCGCCACCGGCAGAACGTGAAATTCGCGAGCGAGAGCTACCAGGGGTTTTCGAGCTTCAGGCTGGACGTTCGTCGCATCGACAACCGTCAGACGGCCAGCAGCAAGCCTCTTCCGCGCAATGTAACGCAGAGCCACTTTCCATCGACGTTTCGGAAACCATAGAACGTCAATTGATGGGATGTGGACCACATGCTATGAACAGCTGCTTGTTTGTGACGTAAGGTCCGAGTTGGGACTGCTACACGGAGCACGATTTGTTTCTTGCCAGAGAATTTATCAACTCTCTTCCAACGTTCACCGTCAAATAAGACAATCACCGACCAATCGAACTCGGGTAGTCCCTCTGATAGCAACCACGATGCGCCCTTGTACCCGATAGGCAGCGCAAATCCGCCGGCGGCCGTCCATCGACTCTGGTGCGGTCGTACCCAATGGGAGCATGTGCCGATCCGCAACAACCAAGACTCGTTCCTGCTACCTTCTGTCCGATATCGCTCTACGAATTCTCCGCCAATTACACTCAGAATTTCCCTCCAAGCCTCTGCATCATCTTGCGGCGTGAGATGGTCCGGTACGCAGTCTAACGAGATGAGTTCTGTTGTCATGCTTCAGCTCCTTGGCCACACTTGTTGGTCCGGGTGATGCGTCGCGCTTCGTTCAGGACCTCGCCTTTCAGGTGCCCGCGAAAGGTCAGCAGCATCTTGAGAAGATCGAAGTTGGGCTCAAGACGACGGAGAATCTCCGGATCAGTAACTAGCTCCGTCAGGCCATAGCGATCGAGGGCATGTTTCTCGATCACCGCCACGGTCTCCTTGGGGAAAAGTTCGCGAATTTCGCTGAGCCAACGGGGAACTGTGAGCTGACTAGGGTCGAGAGTACCCTCACGGCCGCCAGGGCGATCCTGGTCGTCACGAACGCCACGACCCCGATACTCACGTGAGTAGAGGAAGTCCAAGGCGTTCTCAATCCGCTGTTGTTCGACGCTCATGCCCACGTTGATCTGGTCCTTGGCATACTGACCGAGCACCAATCGCCAGCGAGCGAGCGCAGCCTCTTGGAGGTTACTCATCCGGCCGTCCTCCAGGCCAATGTCCCAGGCCGTCGTTGGCTAGCGTCTGCAGCACGAGAGCAGTGATGCGGCGATTTGCTTCAAGTTGGCCCTCCGTCAGGCGGCTCTGAACGAGTTCACCGAGATCTTTGCGGCCGTGCAAACTGGCAACAAGTGCCGCAACCTTGTCTGTCTCGCGGGGTGTCAGATCGGCGAGCGCCAATCGAAGGCTGGGCAAAGCCGAAATGAACTCCGCCTCATCCCAAGCCCCGATGATCTCGTCTAGCGAGTTGATCAAGTGCAGGTTCTGCCAAGCCGTCTCCCTGCAGGTCTTCAAAAGCCCACGCAAAAAGCCCACGCGCTTTTGAGAATCCGAGATGCCAATCAAATATCCTTCCCTGTCAGCACATGTGCAACGATCCCCATGAGGACCGTGCCTTCGGCGTCCATCGCGCCTTTTACGAAACAACTCCGGACTCCGTCGAGGAGGTCCTCGCGCGTTGGGCCGGGATGACCACGCAAAGAGGCAAGGTCTCGACCCACAAACGGGAGAATTCCTCCGGCAACGTCACGGGGCAGATCGCATTGCCAGCAATGGTGGGGAGCAAAGTAAGGCACGTTCTCTTTATGACATGACATTTTCGGCACCCAAGTCCGTCTCTGTGATGGCCATTGTTGGCGGTGATGAGAGACTCGTCGCCGCGCACGGAACCGCCGTGCGCGAGGCATTGGAAGAAGCGGAGAAATACTCGGCCACTAGGGTTCGCCTCGCCGGCCTAAACGACAATCGAGCCACGGGAAACTGGATCGTGGCTTCATACACTCACGACACAAGTCGTCAACTAGATCCCCAGCTCCACACTCATGCCGTCGCCGCCAATCTCACCTACGATGGGACTGAAGGACGTTGGAAGGCGCTACAGGCTTCCGGTCTGTATGAGCGTCGCAGCTACCTGACCGAGGTCTACCGCAATGCCCTGGCTCGCGAAGTGCGCGCCCTTGGTTACGAGGTTGAAAACCGTCACGATGTTCGTGGTCGTGACAAGGGATTCGAGATCGCAGGATTCTCCCAGGGCCTCCTGGATAAGTACAGTCAGCGCAGTGCCCAGCGCGATGCGGCAATCCAAGAATTCACCCATTCACGTGGCCGTGCGCCAACAGACAACGAGGTTGCGGTACTGGTTCGGGAAACGCGGCCCGACAAGCTTCAGGAGATATCGACCGAGCAAGTCCGCAACCTTCAGCAGGACCGAATGACCCCGAATGAGAGGCAAACCCTTCGTGAGGTGTTGAACGAAGCCCTGACAAAATCCAATCGCCCGCAAATCAATCGCGGCATGCACGAGGCTTCTCTTTCGTACTCTCAGGAACACATCTTCGAGCGGCTCTCAGTCGCCAGGGAACATGAAGTTCTAACCGAAGCGCTTCGTCACGGACGCGGCAACGTCGATCTCAGCGACCTGCAGGGCTCTCTCTCCCTTGAACGTGCGAAAGGAACTCTCATCTCTGCTGGGGAAGAAATCGCGACACACGCGAGCATTCAACGCGAGCGCGACATGATCGCCGTGGTTAACCAAGGGACGGACCGCTATGACCGCCTCGGCAAGGGTCGCGACTTTGAGGCTTCAGCTCAGCTCCGCCCCGAACAAAGGCGCGCGGTAGAAGCAGTGCTCGACTCTCGCGACCTGGCGATCAATGTTCGAGGCGCAGCCGGCACTGGCAAGACTGCGACGCTGCGTGAAATTGATCGTGGCCTCAGAGATGCTGGACACGAGGTTCTGGCGGTGGCTCCCACACGGAGTGCTGTGGACGAACTGGAAAAAATCGGCTTCCGAGGAGCGGCAACTGTATCCCGCCTCCTGGATGATCAGGACTCACAGGGCGCGCTGCGCGGGAGGGTCTTGATTGTTGATGAAGCAGGCATGGTTTCTGGCCGTCAAATGCAAAATTTGCTGCACCTCGCCGAGGATCATGGAGCCAGAATCGTCTTTTCTGGTGACACCCGGCAAATTTCCAGCGTCGAGGCCTCGGATGCTTTGCGTATCTTGGAACAGGAGTCTGCCCTGAAGAGTGTTTCCCTCACCGAAATACAGCGACAGACGAACTCTCTCTATCGCCAAGCCGTAAAGACCATCAGGCATTCACCGGAGGAAGGGTTCGAGCAACTGGAAAGGCTCGGGGCCATTCGCGAGGTATCGATCTTCGACCGAGGCGAGACGGTGGCGGAGCTGCATCGCGAGTTCCGAGCCCAAGGGCGCGATACGCTCGTAGTCGCAGGCACTCATGCTGAGATATCCCAACTGACCGACTCGATTCGCAAGGACAGGAAAGAACACGGTGAATTGGGAGTCGGCCATTCTTTTGATCGCTACGTCTCGCTTCAGTGGACGGCAGCCCAGAAGCAGGAACTCTCCAACTACCAAGAAGGGTTAGTTCTTCAATTCCACAGGGACACCAAACCAGCAAAACGACATGAGTCGCTGGAAGTCATGCGCGTTGGCCCGGAGTCTCTGGTCGCGCGAAAAGAAACCGGAGAAGAGGTGATCATCTCGCCGAGACAAACTCGAACATTTTCTGTTTATGAGCGGCAGCCCATTGAAATTGCCACTGGCGACAGACTGATGCTCACAGCAAACCGTCGAGGACCGGAATTCAGGGCGACCAACGGAGAGCTGGTCGATGTGAGTTCCCTAGATGGCGGTGCCATTCATCTGGAAGACGGAAGAACACTTCCTGCAAACTATCACGAGTTCACACACGGTTATGCGGTCACCGCCCATAGAAGCCAGGGCAAAACGGTAGATACCGTCATCATTTCGGCGGACGCTATGAAAAAGGAGCTGTTCTATGTTGCTGCGAGCCGTGGTCGGAGGGAGATCGCTGTGGTCACTAGCGACCGCGAGCAACTTCGTGAATCCGTCGGCGTATCCACGATGCGGCAGTCCGCGATTGAGCTGGCCCGAAAACAGCTATCCGCACAGAATGTGGAAAACGGACACGGTGTTGAGGTGGTGATTGGGGTGAACCGGCAAGCTGGAGAGCAGGTCGGAAAGCAGCATTCATCCGTTCCGATGAATACGCGGGAGCCGGAAAGGACTCCGCATGTCGGCCTCGACCATGAACTCGGCGGTCTCGGTCTGGGTCTTGGACGTTGAAGCCTCGCCAAGGGCCACACCTGAACATTTCCCACATAGCGGAGAAATGGACCGGGGAGTAAGGCTTGTGTCAAGGCCGCGCACTGTGCGCCGCGAAGCGGGCGTGAGCCTTGACACGAGCCGCACCCCGGCTATGCTGCCGAGAGGTGGGGTGTCAGCGAAAACTCATTGAAAAGCAGGGTCTTAACTTCCGACTTGAACGTGTTCAATATTTCACTTGACACCTGCCCTCGGTTAAGCGAATATTTGAACATGTTCAAGAGTACGACGCAGACCGAGAAAGGCGAATTGACTCGCAACACCATTCTGGAACATGCCCTTCAATCGTTTCGGGAGAAAGGGTTTGAGGCGACAACGATGCGTGATGTCGCCAGCCAAGCGGGTGTCGCGCTTGGAGCCGCGTATTACTACTTCGACTCGAAAGATGCCATCGTGATGGGTTTCTACGAGCGCGCACAGGAACACCTCTCTCCCCTGCTCGATCAGTCGCTGACCAATGCCAAAGGCTTGCACGACCGCCTGCGCGCCGTTATTCAGGTAAAACTCGAGTATTTTGCTGCGGATCGCAAGCTGATGGGAGCGCTTTCCGCCCACATCGATCCCCATCATCCTCTTTCTCCATTCAGTGAGGAAACCCGCAGCATTCGCGACCAGGACATCGGATTTTTCTCCCGCGCTGTCGAAGGTGGGAAAATGCGCGTCCCTGAAGACCTAAAGGTCTACCTGCCCCGCGTGCTGTGGCTGTATCAAATGGGATTGATTCTCTTCTGGGTGTACGACTCTTCGCCCAAACAAGTGCGCACCATGAAACTCTTTGACAAGAGTCTCGCTGTAGTAGTGGCACTCATCAAGCTTTCCAGCTTTCCCTTGCTGCGGCCTGTCCGAAAACTGGCCACCGGCCTGCTGGAAATCGCTTTCGGGGAAGATGGCCTGGATGCTGGGGGACCGGCGTAATGACTCGACAGCTCCATATCGTGATTCCAGGAGGCAGCGGCCACGTGGGCACGATTTTGGCTGGGCATCTTCACGCCCAAGGCCATCATGTCACTGTTCTGGCGCGAAACAAATACACCGTGCCGTGGCGAGTCATCGTGTGGGATGGGACGAGCCTTGGCGATTGGGCCGCCACGCTGGATGGCGCGGATGTACTTATCAACCTGACAGGTCGTAGCGTAAATTGCCGTTACACTACCAAACATCGGGCTGAGATTAAGGAATCCCGCACCGCGACCACATACTTGCTCGGCCTGGCTCTTGGTCAGTTGGCGCGCCCGCCTCGGCTATGGATGAATGCCAGCACAGCTACCGTTTACCGTCATGCTTTGGACCGGACCATGGACGAGGCCACCGGGGAAATCGGTGGCAAGGAGCACGGCGTCCCGAGCGCCTGGAGATTCAGCATTGATGTGGCCACGGCTTGGGAGCACTCCTTCTTCTCAGCGAACACGCCCAACACTCGCAAGATTGCGCTTCGCAGTGCCATGATTATGAGCCCGGAGGTGGGTGGCATTTTCGACCAGTTCCTTCGCCTAGTGAGGTTCAGACTGGGAGGCTCTGCCGGTTCCGGAAAACAATTCGTCTCATGGATTCACGACACGGACTTCCTTCGCAGCATTGATTACCTGATCGCCCACGAAGAATTGGACGGCCCCATCAATCTCGCAGCACCGAACCCATTACCCAACAGCGAATTCATGCAGGCTTTGCGCCAAGCTGCAGGAATAGAGATTGGTCTTCCTTCCACTCGTTTGATGCTCGAAGTGGCTACGTTTTTCCACCGCACCGAAACCGAACTCATTCTGAAAAGCCGACGGGTGATTCCGGGCCGTCTCTTGCAATCCGGGTTCAATTTCCAATTCCCGGACTGGGCGAGCGCAGCAAGAGACTTGGTCGGCCGCTACCGCACAGGAGGATCAAATGAATGATCTAGAACCGAAACCATCAATAAGCCGTTCGCAATGGAAGCTTATTTTTCTGATTCTTGCAGTGAGCGCGGGTAGTGTCGTGTACCGCCTTATCGTGCTTGGGAGGCTGGAGCAGACTGCCGTGCTATTTGTGGGTATCCCGACGGTCTTGGCGATCTTATTGGCGGTGGTGCCGAAAGCTAAAACCGTTAAGGGCGGAATCATGAAAGGCCTCACTCTCTTTTTGCTTCTCTCAGGTCCGCTTCTCGGCGAAGGCTTCATCTGTATCTTGATGGCTTCGCCGATCTTCTATCTCGTCGGACTCCTAGTCGGTGCCATTGTCGACTGGAACCGGGCGAAGCGACAGACAACTCTCTCGTGCCTTCTTCTGATTCTCCTTCCTATGAGCATTGAGGGCAGTTCTCCGAAATTGTCATTCAATCGCGAAGAAACAGTGCAGGAGTCGCAAATCGTATATGGATCGGAGCATGACGTGCAGATAGCACTGAGTCATAGCCCACGAACAGAGACACCGGTGCCGATTTACGGGAGAATGGGGTTTCCTCTTCCAACTAGAGCATGGGGCGACGGCTTGGAAGTTGGCGCCACCCGCACGGTTCATTTTGCTGGTGGCGAGGGCAAGCCTGGCGACCTTCTGCTCAAGGTGAGCGAATCGCGTACCGGGTATGTTCGGTTTGACGCGGTATCTGACCACAGTAAGCTCGCTCACTGGTTGGACTGGAAGTCGTCGGAAGTCGAATGGTCGGCGACAGATGCCCAACACGTTCGCGTGACATGGACTCTTCATTTCCAGAGGCGCTTGGATCCAGCCTGGTACTTTCGTCCCTGGGAGCGATACGCGACTCGGTTGGCCGCCGAGTATCTAATCCGGGCCAACGCGACTCCGGCGCCACAAAAGCAGGGAGAGTAGGAACATGGGACGCGTCGCCGCCGTCCGATTCATGGGACTCTACGTTCCCGTCATTGCTGCTTTCCTGCTTGTGTTTCTGCGACCGAACCGGAAAAGGATATTCCCTGCGGCGCTGCTGGGGTTTGTCTGGACTCTGCCATCGCTGCTTGCCGTTCAATTGTTCAACCTGCACTTCGGCTGGTGGAGATTCAACGCGCTGGGTGGACTGTTTCGTGGAATGCCTGTCGATCTCTACCTCGGATGGGCAGTGCTTTGGGGAATCCTTCCGATCCTAAGTTTTGATGAAACTGGAATAGTTTGGGTGTTAGGGGTTTTCTTTGGGATTGACCTGATCCTTATGCCGGCGTGCTCCCCCGTTGTCGTTCTCAACCATCGTTGGCTGATTGGTGAATTTGTTGCACTAAGTCTTGTCCTGGCTCCAGCGCAATTGTTCGCGCGCTGGACTATCCACGATACGAAGGTGAAAGCGCGTGCGGCACTTCACGTTTTGGCAGCGGGCGGAGTTTTCCTCTTCTTGATCCCTGAAGTTGTCTTTGCGGTGCGACCTGGACACAGGTGGGATGCATTGCTCTTCGAACCTGCATGGTTGCGGAACCTGGAATTGCAGGCCATCGCGTTGCTGGGCGTTGCCGGAGTTTCCGCGGTTCAGGAGTTCGCACAACGTGGCAACGGTACACCGATCCCTTACGACCCCCCAAAACAACTCGTGGTCAGCGGGCTCTATCGTTACATCTCCAACCCTATGCAGTTCTCATGCACACTCGTGATGACTGCGTGGGGCTGCGTGCTTCGAAACCCCTGGTTGGCAGCAGGGGGCATCATGTCGTTTCTTTATAGCTTGGGCCTGGCCGCCTGGGATGAAGGTGAGGACATGAGAGTTCGTTTCGCCAAGCCTTGGGAGGAGTACCGGAACAACGTCAAAGCTTGGAGACCGCAACTGACGCCGTGGCACGCCCCCGATCGTCCGCTAGCGCGACTGTATGTTGCCGAGACGTGTGGTCCTTGCTCAGAAGTACGTCGCTGGTTCGAGTCTCACGGTGCCATCGCGCTGCAAGTAGTCGCTGCCGAGGATCATCCTTCACGGGATCTCCAGCGCATCACCTATGATCCGTTGGACGGGACCGGTGTTGAGGAGGGCGTGTGCGCTTTCGCTCGCGGGCTTGAACACATCAATCTGGGATGGGCCTTTGCCGGTGCCTGTCTACGTCTACCGGGAATCTCGCATCTCGTTCAGATCCTTCTTGATGCCGGTGGGTTTGGGCCACGCGTCATCACAAGGCGTCCACGCAAACCACTGTCGGACGTTCCAGGCTCGTGTCCTTCCCTAGACGCTGCTCAGACTAATCCGACCGTTCCAAGCTAAGTCGCCAATCAGATGAGAAACAATCACTGCAATAACCCGCTTGGTACCGCGCTCTTGCGCAACTCGGCCTGCGACGTTGCGGTTGTTCCTTCCTTTACCAGTCCGAGGCAGGTGTGCGGCTACGTTCGGGCCGGGTTCGAAGAATTTTCGGTGAGTTTTTCCGCCGCAGGTGCCTCTTATATATAGGAGGAACTTTCGCGCGGATCAATGAAACCGCCCGCTAAGTGGCGGATGGTTGGCTGCGGCCATTGCTACGTTCCCGTGGATTCCCCAAAAGTACCTAAAAGCACTTCGAGGCGCTTTAGACACTTTGAAAGAAGTCGTTTCGAAGTCGACAAGGAAAAGGGATTATTTGAAAGCAAGCAACAAAAGCGTCTTGTACGGTTTCCATACGAATAAGTTCTCGTCCGCCCATGACGCGAAGACCAACACCAGCCGAGTAGTGAAGGAGTTCGAAGTCGATCGAATGGAGCCGGACACCAAAAGTGGTCTTCAGCCGAGTCTTTGATTCCAGCCACGCCTCGACTCTCTATTGCGAGGTTTTATGAGCGAGATGCATTCAGCGACACCAGTCAGCCAACCCCTCCCACATTTCGAGAGGTTCCTCGATTCACGCGAAGCCGCGGCACTGCTGCAAATTCATCCGAAAACACTTCAACGTCTCGCTCGCAGGGGCGAGATACGCGCCATGCGGATCGGAAAATTGTGGCGCTTCCGCACATCCGATCTCGACGCGTGGGTGCACTTGAGGTTAAAGTTAGCCAGCTATCCGTACCGTCCCTAACCACGGAGGAACGTGATGAGACGGACGAGGTTTCAGCAAGGCAGCCTTCAGATTGTGAAGCGTGCTCGTGGCCGAAACGCTTGGGAGTATCGATGGTACGAACTCCAGGCAGACGGCTCCCGCAAGCGACGCTGTCTGATCGTTGGTTCAGTCGAACAATATCCGAACGAGGCTTCGGCACAGAAGGCCGTAGCCGCACTTCGGGCAGACATCAACGCTGAGAATCCGCGCACCAGCTTGACACCGATTAGTGTCCAAACGCTCATCGAACACTACCGGGAAAAGGAACTGGGCCCGAATTGCAGCAAAACACGGAAGACGCAGGTCACCTATGAGGGCTATTTCAACAAGTGGATTCTGCCTCGTTGGGGAAGCTATCGCGTCACCGAGGTAAAGGCAGTCGCTGTCGAGCAGTGGCTTCGGTCGCTCAAGTATGCGAATGGAAGCAAAGCCAAAGCTCGAAACATCATGAGTGCCGTTTTCAATCACGCTGTCAGGTGGGAATGGCTCGGTGTGAATCCCATACGCATGGTGCGTCAAAGCGCCAAGCGGACGAGGATGCCCATCGTGCTTTCCATTGAGCAGATTGCGGCACTGCTTCGCATTCTGAAGGAGCCTACGCGCACGATGGTATTTCTCGCCGTGTTCACGGGCCTTCGGGTTGGGGAGCTGCTAGGTCTCAAGTGGAAAGACATCGATTTTCAGAAGATGGAAATTCATGTCATCCGCTCGATCGTCATGCAACACGTCGGGGACTGCAAGACCGAGGCCTCTCGCAAGCCGGTTCCGCTCGATTTGCGAATGGCCAAAGTTTTGTGGAGTTGGCGATTGCAGAGTCCCTACCCAACCGATGAGGACTGGGTATTCGCCAGCCCACACAGCAAAGGCAAACTGCCGTACTGGCCAGGGTCGCTCTTTAAGGCGCACTTGGAGCCGGCGGCAAAGGAAGTCGGAATCATGGGCCACTTCGGTTGGCATACATTCCGGCACACGTACGCGACGCTCCTCAAGGGGAACGGCGAGGACGTGAAAGTTGTGCAAGAGTTAATGCGGCACGCAAACATCTCAGTCACCCTGAACATCTACGCGCAAGCGATCACGCAAACCAAGCGAGATGCCCAGAGCCGAGTTGTGAGCTTGTTGCTCGACAAAAACGAAGAAAAACCAAGCACCGAGGCTTATCGGACGTTAACGGACGTACAAAATTCTGGAGGGGATTTGCAAGTGGTTGATAAAGTTGGCGTCCCCGACGGGATTTGAACCCGTGTTACCGCCGTGAAAGTCCCCGGCGGGAATTAGAGACTTACGTAGTATTTACAAGGCCCAGGTCGCTCACTTAGGTCATGTAAAGCACGGCGAGGATTTAAGCACAGTGTACCGCGAGTGTACCGTGGGCATTGGGGCAGACGAATTGACCCAAGTGCACCGCGAGTGTACCGTGGGCATTCGGGGGTAGACGACTTGACCGGACGGGTCACGATCCGCACACCCACAGCCGCACCGGATCCGTGCGACCTTTCTTAACGTCATTTGGAATTCTGGCAGTCCGACAGTCATCGACAAGCCCGCAGAGTAGCGTCACCGTGTGTCAAGGCGGCCCGAATAATCATTCGACGACGTACAACAACCGCGCGGGTATTGCTACATTCGCGGAAGTCATACAACGCCATCACTTTCGTGGGTTTGGTTGTGGGTCGACCCGGAGACTGGGAATCGCTTTCAGACGCAAATCTCAAGGATATTGGCAACTATAGGAGAAGACGCGGTACAGAGCTGCACATCGCGCTCTCTGCTCGGTGATTTCTGCCCATGCTCTTAGATTGCAACGGACTTGATAGATCACCATAAATATTTCCTGCAGCTTCCCAAGAGAGTCCCCAGCGGCTTTGAAAGCGTCGATGTTTGGCTGTGTGTTGCGACCGTTGCCACGCATGTCAATGACGGGCTGGGCCAACAATACACCAACGCCGTGTGCGTTTTTCGCCAAGATCGCCTGAGCTTCTTCTTCTGAGACTTTAACAATTAATAGTTTTCTTATTTTTTTTCTGTCTGCGGTCCGTGCCTTCGAACGGAAAGTACAAATGGTTAAACCCACGCCAGAAATCTGAGAAGGCGTGAATTGGATCTGCCGCCTGCCTCCCGCGATCGTGCCACTCCTTTGCTTTCATCCCGCCCGCCTATCCTTAATCTTGACAATCACGCATTCGGCTTCATCTGATAGCGCTTCTTGCAGAAAAGCGCCAAACTCCCTGCCCGGAAATTCTCGGCTCAGGCATGCGCTGGCGACCCATATCTCACGCCAATCCTGCTCCAGGTAATTACACATAATAGCTCGGACTGACGCCAGGAGGGCACCAAGTAGCCGCGAAATGCAGTAAATGAGGATGTCTTTGTCGTGGATCGTGGCAAGTCGAATCTGCTTTTAAGTCACTGGCGAATTTCGATCAAATCGCCAAGCAATTTGGCGAAGATCCAAAGTGGCACACTTCACTCAAAACGGCTGCGGATAGGCCGATTTGACCGAAACTTCATTTGGCGCCTACGTTCTATCGGCACTCGCTGGTAGTGAGCGCTGAGCAATGGTGAGCCCAGGAGTTACGGCATGTTTTCGTCTTTTGATGAGGTCGACCGCGGGATTACGGGCCAGCGGATATATCGCTGATCCCGTAGCCACGACGACCGTATATCTCGCAGCCGTTCTGCACCGGCCATTGCTACTCGAAGGACCGGCAGGCAGCGGGAAAACGCAATTGGCCTATGCCATTGCCGAAGCCGCAAAAACCAGGGTAGAACGGTTGCAGTGTTACGAGGGAATCAACGAAGAGAAGGCGATCGGAAAGTTCGACGAGAGCCTGCAGCGGCTCTATCTGGAAGTGACGGCCAAGAACGACCTTCTTCAATGGCAAGACCTCAGTAACGAATTAAATGGCAGGCGTTTTTTCGGCGCCGGACCGTTGCTGGCGGCGCTCGAATATGCCGAGACCTTGTGTCCTGCTTATTGACGAACTGGACAAGGTGAATCAGGCGTTTGAGGCCATGCTCCTTGAGTTGCTCAGCCTGTGGCAGTTGAGCATTCCGAAACTCGGCACCATCAAAGCGACCAGCATACCTTTTGTTGTACTTACCTCGAACGAAGAAAGGCGGATTGGGGATCCGCTCCGTCG
>CAVWQE010000003.1:0-285138 GCA_963757135.1 uncultured Acidobacteriota bacterium | reverse complement strand
AAGATTGAGTCAGGGACCGTGTCGGTCGAAGCTGAAGAAGTCTTCTTCGCTAGCGTGCTTGAGGCCATCGGTCGGCCCTTCAAACACGAAGCAGAAAACAAGCGACTCTCGTTCGAGATCCACACCGACGCGCATCTCACACGCAGCCTGGTTACCGACTCCAAGCGATTGCAGCAGGTTTTGAAGAACCTGTTGTCGAACGCTTTCAAATTCACCGAGCAGGGCGGAGTACGGCTGTCGGTGGCTGCGACCACCAGCGGCTGGAGCGAGGAGCACCCGATTCTTTCAAAAGCCGCCTCGGTGATCGCATTCGAAGTCGCGGATACGGGAATCGGAATTCCTACCGAGAAGCAGCGCATTATCTTCGAAGCGTTCCAACAGGCAGATGCCGGTACCAGCCGCAAGTACGGCGGCACGGGTCTCGGATTGGCCATCAGCCGCGAATTGGCCAGCCTGCTTGGCGGAGAAATTCAATTGCGGAGCACACCCGGCAAAGGCAGCACATTCACGTTGTACTTGCCGCAAACCTATGTGGGACCTTCTGCTGGCTTCCTTAGCGGCAGGGAAGGTCGATTCTCGATTGGGACTCCGCTGCAATTAGCGGCAGTGAATGTAGTCGAGCGTCCAGCCGAGCACATTGACGATGATCGCGGCAACCTGCAGCCGGAAGACACCGTGTTGCTGATTGTCGAAGATGATCCGCATTACGCGCGGGTGCTGCTGGATCTCGCCCGCGACCGCGGCTTCAAAGTTCTGGTCGCAATGCGAGGCTCCGATGCCCTCGCCCTCGCGCGTGAGTTTCATCCCAGCGCGGTTTCGCTCGACGTGTTCCTGCCCGACATGCTGGGCTGGACCGTACTCAATCACCTGAAACAAGATCCGGCTACGCGCCACATCCCCGTTCAGATGCTGACCCTCGACGAGGACCGGCACCACGGTCTGGCCCGCGGCGCATTTGCCTTCGTCACCAAGCCAACTTCACCCGAGGCTTTAGATGAGGCGCTGAGTCGCATCAAGGAATATGCGTCAGCGCGGCGCAAACGACTGCTGGTAGTCGAAGACAATCCCGCAGAGCAGTTGAGCATTAAGGAACTGCTCGGCTATGACGACATTGACGTAACCGTGGTTGGAACAGGCGCGGATGCGCTGCAAGCCATCAGTGACAAATCATTCGATTGCGTTGTTCTCGACCTTCGACTTCCGGACATGACCGGATTCGATGTACTTGAGCGTCTGCGTGACACTTCTACCATCGGGGACTTGCCAGTAGTTGTGTTCACCGGGAAAGAACTGTCACCCGAAGAAGATGCCCGGCTGCATAGCCTGGCCCGCAGCGTAGTCGTTAAAGGCGTCGAATCCCCCGAGCGGTTGCTCGACGAAACTGCCCTTTTCCTGCACCGCGTGGTCGCGAATCTACCGCCGGAAAAACAAAGAATGCTTGACCGTCTGCACCGCTCCGACGAAGCCCTGGTCGGCCGCAAGGTGCTGGTCGTGGACGACGACGTTCGCAACATCTTCGCACTGAGCAGTGTGCTTGAACGGCGCGGCATGACCGTTTTGACTGCAGGCACGGGTCGTGAAGCGATTTCTATGCTCGAGTCAACACCCGACATGGCGATTGTCCTCATGGACATCATGATGCCGGAGATGGATGGCTATGAAACCATGCAGGTCATTCGGCAGAATGCGTCATTCAGACGGTTACCGATTATCGCGCTGACCGCGAAAGCAATGAAGGGTGATCGCGAAAAATGTTTGGAAGCAGGTGCGTCCGAGTATCTGGCGAAGCCGGTCAACACTGAGCAGCTGCTTTCGGCGTTGCGGATGTGGCTCCACCGTTAAGCATAATGGGTGGGTCAATTTCTATGAGTGAACTGAACCCGATTGGTGCGCACGAGGCAGTCAACATCCTGATGGTGGATGATCAGCCTGGCAAGCTGTTGAGCTATGAGGCGATTCTCGGCCCATTGGGCGAAAATCTTCTCAAAGCCAACTCGGGACGCGAAGCGCTCGAACACTTGTTGAAGGCTGACGTCGCGGTGGTGCTGATGGACGTCAGTATGCCCGATATGGATGGCTTTCAGTTGGCCGAGATGATTCGCGAGCACCCGCGGTTTCGGAAAACCGCCATCATTTTTATCTCTGGCGTGCACCTGACTGATACCGACCGGCTGAAGGGCTACGAGCGCGGTGCGGTGGACTATATTTCTGTCCCGATAATTCCGGACCTGTTGCGTGCCAAGGTAAGTGTCTTTGCAGAATTGCATCGCAAGAACCGTCAGTTGGAAAAGCTCAATCGCGAACTGGAACAACGTGTGGCGGAGCGGACCGAAGAACTGCGTGAAAGCGAGAGCCAGTTCCGCTCTTTGGCAAATTCGATTCCGCAATTGGCGTGGATGGCTGATCCCGGAGGCGGCGTCTTCTGGTACAACCAGCGCTGGTACGACTACACCGGTACGACTCTCGAAGAAATGCGGGGCTGGCGCTGGAAGCGGTTGATTCATCCAGATCACATCGCTGCGGTTACGGACAAACTACAACGCTGCTGGATGAGTGGCGAGCCGTGGGAAGATACATTTCGGCTCCAGGGCAAGGATGGCGCATATCGCTGGTTTCTTTCTCGTGCTTTGCCCATCCGAGATGCCACAGGTAACGTTGCCAGTTGGTTTGGCACCAACACCGATATCACTGACCGTAAGCTGGCGGAAGAAGCATTGGTTAAGTCGGAGCGGCTGGCGGCAATGGGGCGCCTTGCGGGCATCATTGCGCATGAAATCAACAATCCGTTGGAAGCCATCTCGAACGCTTTCTATCTCCTGCACGACCATCCTTCTTTGGACGAAGAGGCGCGTTACTATTCGCGCCTGGCGGAAGAGGAATTGGCGCGAATTACCCACATCACTAAACAGACGCTTAGCTTTTACCGCGAGTCGCAGCAGCCGATGGCCGTGTCGCTTTCCGAGATCCTCGATAATGTCGTCGAGCTACAGTCGCGCAAATTGCAACTCAATCGCATCATCCTCAAAAAGGACTTCCGCACGGTTGGCACCATACACGGATTTTCCGTGGAACTGAAGCAGGTGTTTTTGAACATCATCACGAACGCCGCCCAAGCCATGCCCGATGGCGGAGAGTTACGGTTGGATCTAATCGAATCCCGGGATTGGAAGACAGGGCAGGCCGGCCTGCGGGTGAGCATTTGCGACACGGGAGTTGGGATCGATTCGCGGAACTCCAAAAAGATTTTCGAACCATTTTTCAGTACTAAAGAGGCGAAGGGTACTGGACTTGGTCTTTGGATCAGCAGGGGCATCATTCAAAAATATGGGGGCAAAATCCGCTTTCGCACCATGCGGTTTGAGACCGGCAACGTAACCTGCTTTTCTGTGTTCATACCGGGGAACGCTGTCGCGGAAAGCGCTGATCTGGCGTCGGCGCTGTCAGCGGGATAGTCAGAGGGACCATGCTTAAAAGAAAGCCGGTCATCTTGTGTGTGGATGACGAAGACAATCCGCTGGTTCTGCGAAAGCTGGTCCTCGAAAAAGCGGGATATGAGGTGGCTACGGCGCACTCCGGAGACGAAGCTTTACAGGTGATGGATAGACGGCTGATCGACCTGGTTGTGTCCGATCACTTGATGCCGGGATTGACCGGAGTCGAATTGGCTCAGGTCATAAAAAACAGGCACCCCAAAACGCCTATCATCCTGATCTCAGGCGTGAATGACATTCCGATGGACGCTGACTTCGCAGATGCTTTCATTAGCAAAGTCGAGGGCCCGGACAAGCTGTGCAGGGAAGTGGCAACCATTCTGCGCGATGCTATCCTGCGCAATGGCGCAGCGTCGCCTGATACTTCTCTGTAAAAATACACAACCATTACATCCGTGCTTGTGATTCGAAAGCAGCAATAGTTATCCATACATCGCTCTGAACCGCGCCTACATCTCAACGTCGCTACGCTCAGAAAGAACCCCTGCGGCGCAAGTGCCGCAAAACCCATCTATAGCCCATACAAGGAGTGACAATGAAAATTCGAAATCTTCGGGACCTATTGGAGAACGAATTGCGCTACATCTACGACTGTGAGCAGAAGTTGGTGAAGAAAGGCCTGCCCACGATGATCGAGAACTCCACTTCACCCGAATTGCGCAATGCGTTGGAGCAGCATCTTCAGGAGACACGACGTCATGTGGAGCGCCTGGAACGTGTGTTTTCGACTATAGGCGCCGACGCCAAGGCAGAGAGCAATGACATCTTTGATGAGATGGCTGATGCTGTGAAAGACATAGTCAGCGACATCGATTCACCAGCGCTTCGAGATGCAGCTCTCATCTTGGCCGGAAACAAGGTTGAACATTACGAAATAGCGGTTTACGGGTCACTGGTTTCCTTTGCCCAGCAATTGGGCCTGCAGGATGCCGCCCAGGTATTGCAGCAGACCCTTGAAGAGGAAAAGGCTGCCGATGCCAAACTAACCCAAATTGGCGAGTCGGTGGTAAATCGGCGGGCCACCCAGGATTTAAGGGCGGCTTAGTTCTTCCATTCGCTTTTCGCCCCGCCCCGTTCGGACTAGGGCGGGGTTTTTATGTTTCTGCGTTACATTGCTGGATGTGCGAAAAGGCGCGGTTTTCGGGCCTTTTCTACAAGATTCGGTTGCGAAACTCTCTCCCGAAGCACGTATAATCAGTGCTGCGCGCCTCAAGCACATTGATCAAATAACACTCCGTATATTTGAACCATGTCGAACCGACGCGCGGCAGAGTTCCAGATAAAAACTTCGCAAGCTGAAAGTCCACCAGGAGTTCCAATGGCAACCATGTTGAACCAGCAGACGACCAGCCTGGCATCCATCATTGCCAGGCATAAAAGTGAAATTCTCTCGCAGTGGCTCCGCGAGATGAGCGGATCAACTCGCCGTTCCGATCTTATAAAAGATTCCGAAGTGCAGTCTCAGTGCGCGCGGTTTCTGGATCTTCTGGGAGACGCGACCGCCACTGGAAACAATATTCAGGCGACGGCGTATGAGCCGCTTCGACAGATGTTGGGAGAGGTTTCGCGAAGCCGGGCTCAACAAGGCTTCACGCCCACTGAGACAGCGACTTTTGTTTTATCGATCAAGCGGCCACTGTTTACCGCCATAAAAGAGGAACACAGTAAGAATGCCAGCGACATGGCGACCGAGATGTGGAGCGCGACTGAGTTGCTGGACTCGCTTGGTCTCCTCACCACAGAGCTGTACTTGAAACAGCGTGAAGAGGTGATTCGCCGCCAGCAAGAAGAGATGTTGGAGCTTTCGACCCCTGTGGTCAAGCTGTGGGATGGGATTCTGGCGCTGCCTCTCATCGGAACCCTCGACAGCGCGCGCACGCAAGTGGTGATGGAATCTCTACTGGAGAGCATCGTCCAGACCAACTCGCGCGTGGCCATTATTGACATTACCGGTGTTCCAACGGTGGACACGGTTGTGGCGCAGCATCTGCTGAAAGCAGTGACGGCGGCCCGCCTGATGGGAGCGGACTGCATTATCAGCGGCGTGCGGCCACAAATTGCGCAAACCATCGTGCACCTCGGAATCAATCTTCTCGACGTTACCACTAAAGCCACTCTGGCAGACGCTTTTTCCTTGGCAATGAAGCGGGCTGGCTTGACCCTGGTGCGTCTGGATACAAATAAAAATGGTCGTGCCAAAGGCGAAAACCAAAACTAGGAGGCGAGAGTGGAAAAGATTCCCATTCTGCGGATGGGCGAATTCCTGTTGGTCACGATTCAAGTGGACATGCACGACCGCCTCGCCATCGCCTTACAAGACGATCTGACCAACCGGATCAGCCAGACCGGCGCGCGCGGCGTGCTCATAGACATATCCAGTCTCGAGATTGTCGATTCCTTTATCGGGCGAATGATCGGTAACATCGCTGCCATGTCGCGAGTCCTGGATGCCGAGACCGTGGTGGTGGGCATGCAGCCGGCCGTCGCCATCACACTGGTTGAACTCGGGATGTCGCTGCCGGGGGTGAAGACGGCGTTAAATGTGGACGCCGGTATGGAGCATCTTCGCCAGTCTGTGAACGATCACAAGGAAGCGGAGTATGGCAGTCGTAGCTAGCGAAACCATACCGATAGTTTCAGAGCCCGATATCGTTATGGTCAGAAGACGCGTCCGCGAGGAGTCGTCGCGGCTCGGGTTCAGCTTGGTGGATCAGACGAAGGTGGTGACTGCGGCCAGCGAACTGGCGCGAAATGCGCTAATTCACGGCCGCGGCGGAGCCATGGATCTGATCACGCTGAACGGCCCGCGGGTTGGCTTGAGACTGACATTTCAGGACAAGGGGCCGGGAATTCCTGATATCCAGTTGGCCCTGCGCGACGGTTTTACCACCGGATCGGGCCTTGGATTGGGACTCGGCGGCGCCAAGCGCCTGGTGAATGAATTTGAAATCTCATCGAGCGCGGATGAAGGAACAAAGGTGAGCATCACTCGATGGAAGTAACACAGCAGGCATTCTCCCAATCCGTCTTTCATCTCGACCATCCTACCCACGCCGCCGAAGCCCGCCGTTTCGCCGTCCGTCAGGCGGAAGAAATAGGATTGACTGAAACCGAGCGCGGCGCCATCGCGATTGCGGTCACCGAAATCGCCGGCAACGTGATCAAGCACGCCGAATCAGGGAAGATCGTGTTCGAGCACATCCACCTCGATGGAAGGAACGGCATGCGAGTCCTTGCCCTCGACAAGGGGCCGGGCATCACTGATGTTGCTGCCGCCCTGCAAGACGGATTTTCGACGGCGGGCACGAATGGAAACGGTCTGGGTGCCGTTCGCCGCCTTGCCAGTTACTTCGATCTGTATTCCGTTCCTGGGCGCGGAACTTGTGTTCTGGCGGAATTCTGGTCAGGGAAGAAGCCTCCCGATGGAGAGTTGCTGGCGGTGGGGGCGATTTCAGTACCATTGCGTGGCGAACCAGTGTGTGGTGACGGATGGGCAATCAGAAGGAGCGGAAGCGGTGCGTGGTTCATGGTGGTTGACGGTCTCGGCCACGGGTCTTTCGCGGCTGACGCCGCCCGGGAGGCAGAAAGGGTTTTTGCAGAAAGCGGTAGCGACTCGCCGGCCATCATCCTGAACGATGTTCATGACGCCCTAAAAAAGACGCGTGGGGCGGCTGCCGCGATCGCTTACGTGAATCAAGAACGGCAGACGCTTTGCTTTGCCGGGTTAGGCAACATCTCGGCTACGCTGGCCACTGCACAGAGCAGCCGCGGCATAGCCTCGCATAACGGTACCCTGGGCCATCAGATGCACCGGATGCAGGAATTCAATTTACCGTGGAACCATGACAGCGTTCTGATTATGCATTCGGACGGGCTCTCAAGCCGTTGGGACTTGAGTGAGTCCCGGGGCATCTGGAGTCGGCATCCCAGCCTGATTGCGAGCGTGCTTTACCGCGATTTCGCAAAAGAAAGAGACGACGTAACCGTGCTGGTGGCTAGAAACTGTTAATGAGCAGCTCAGAGTCGACATTGAATATTTTGCGGATGGACATCCGCTATGAGCATGATGTCGTGCTGGCGCGGCAGCGTGCGCGCCAAGTGGCGGCTGCGCTCAAGTTCGATGCGCAAGACCAGACCCGAATCGCCACCGCGGTGTCGGAAATTGCCCGCAACGCCTTTCAATATACAGGCGGCGGCCTCGTGCAATTTCGCCTGGAAAAAGCTCCAGAACACGCATTGGTGATTTCTGTCGCCGATAGCGGACGCGGCATTCCCAATCTGCCGGAGATTCTGAACGGCAAGTACGTGTCCCGCACCGGCATGGGATTGGGAATGCTCGGCGCCCGCCGGCTGATGGACCAGTTCCGTGCCGATTCGATTCCTGGCAAGGGGACCACGGTAGTCCTGGCGAAGAAGCTGCCGGCTCGATTTCCGGGTGTCAGCGCTCGTGATCTTGACCACTTGTTGTCTGGCATTGAAGCGCGAGCGCCACAAAATCCCTACGAGGAGCTGCAACAGCAGAATAAAGAATTGTTGCGGACTTTAGACGAACTGAAAGCCCGTCAGAACGAACTTGCACACCTCAACCGCGAACTCGACGAAACCAATCGTGGGGTTGTCGCTCTTTACGCGGAACTCGACGACAAAGCTGACTTTTTACAGCGCGCATCCGAACTCAAAAGTCACTTCCTTTCGAACATGAGTCACGAATTCCGGACCCCTCTGAACTCCATTATGGCGCTCAGCCAGATCTTGATGGATCGGCTCGATGGGGAGTTGACGTCCGAGCAGGAAAAGCAGGTGAAGTATATCCGCAGTTCGGCGCAGGATCTGATGGACCTGGTCAATGATCTTCTGGATCTGGCGAAAGTTGAAGCCGGCAAGGTCACCATCCGCCCATCACGCTTCGGGGTCAACACTCTATTTTCTGCGCTCCGGGGAATACTTCGTCCGTTGTTACAGCAGAATTCGTCGGTCAAAATGGTGTTTGAAGATCCTGAACCTGACATCGAGCTATTCACCGATGAAGCCAAAGTCTCACAGATCCTGCGTAATTTCATTTCAAATGCGCTCAAGTTTACGGAACGCGGCGAAATCCGGGTTTCGGTCTCCCAGGCGCCAAACGGCGCGCTCTCATTTTCTGTGGCAGATACTGGGATTGGCATAGCTGAGCGTGACCAGGAGCGCATTTTCCAGGAATGGTCCCAGGTAGAAGGTAAGTTGCAGAAAGCGGCTAAGGGCTCGGGTTTGGGCCTGCCGCTTTCGCGGAAGCTGGCACAACTGTTAGGCGGAAATGTCTTTGTCACCAGCACCCCAGGGCTGGGCTCTACATTTGTCGCGGTCATACCCGTCAATTTCAACGGCGAGAACGAAGTAGTGTACGTTCCAGAAGTAAAGAAGGAAATTGATTCGAGCAGGCTGCCCGTGCTGGTGCTCGAGGACAACCGTGAGGCGCTTTTCATCTACGAAAAATATCTAAAGGGCAGCCGATTTCAGGTCATCCCCGCCATCAGCATTCACGAAGCGCGCGATGCGTTACGCTCTTTTCGTCCGCTGGCTGTTGTCCTTGATGTTCTTTTGCAGGGCGAACACTCATGGGATCTTCTACGCGATCTCAAGCAGAATCCAGCAACCAAGAGCATTCCGGTCTACGTAGTTACAGTGGTAGATAATCGTCAGAAGGCATTGGCCCTGGGTGCCGATGGTTTCCACTCTAAGCCCGTCGATCGCTCCTGGCTGCTACAACAACTCCAGAACGCAAATTCACATCGCTGTTATTCAGTCCTGCTCGTGGATGACGACAGGACATCGAGGTACTTGCTGAGCGCTCTGTTAAGCAATAGTAACTGCCAGTTGTCTGAAGCTGACAATGCCACCCAGGGACTTCGCCTGGCACGCGAGTTGAGGCCCGATGTGATTATTCTGGATCTGGCTATGCCCGACCTGAGCGGATTTGAAGTGCTTGACCAGCTCAAAAGCGACCCGGCGACCAAAAGCATCCCGGTTGTAATTCACACTTCCAAGGTGCTGGATGAAGATGATCGAATCCGGCTAAAGTGCGCGGTCGGAATAGTTCCCAAGAGCGCGATGTCCACTCGGGATGTGGCATCGGCAATGTTTAATGAGGCTTTTCAGAAGGCCGGTCTTGGAGGCGCGATAAGAATCGAGTATTTGCCAGTGGGAGCCAATGACTGAAACCAGTTCAACAGAAAAAGAGAAAAAGAGGGTGCTGTGTATCGACGACGACACAGCAGGCCTTACGCTGCGCAAGATGATGCTGGAGACGGAAGGCTATGAAGTTTTCATCGCCGCGAGCGGGGAGGAAGGCTTGTCTCTGCTGGAGCGGCAGCCGATAGATGCCATTGTTCTCGATTATCAAATGCCGACCATGAATGGGGCCGACGTGGCCCGGCTGATTCGCCAGAGCCGGCCCGATTTACCAATCGTATTGTTGTCCGGCTATGTTGAAGACGTTCCCGGCGCCGCCCTGAATCTGGTGAACGCATTCGTTACCAAAGGCGGCTCCCCTGGGCAATTGCTGCATGTCATCAGAAGCACCATGGGCAGGCGGGTTTCAGGCCGGCTCACTATTCTCAATGTGGACGACAACGACCAGAATCGTTACGCGATTACCCGCGTTCTCAAAGAGGCGGGTTTTGACGTACTTGAAGCCAAGACCGGGCGCGAAGCTCTGGATCTTGCTTCCTGCCGCCCCAGCCTGGTCATTCTCGACATTAATCTGCCCGACATGCTGGGTTTCGATGTTTGCCGCGAATTGAAAAACAGTTCCACCACACGAGACATACCCGTAATTCACATCTCCGCTACCTACCCCAGCCGAACTGTGAACGACGAATCCGTAGACAGCGGCGCCGTGCGATTCGTCGAGCATCCCATGGACCTCGCGGAAGTCGTCAACATTATCCAGCAAGAATTGCAGAAGCACGCCCCTCAAGATAAGCATCTGAAGGGCGAGGATTAGTGGCGAATCGTTCCCAGCTTACTGTTCTGACAGTTGACGACAATGACGCCCTGCGGTACTCGGTGGCGCGATGTCTGAAGGAAGGCGGCTACAAAGTCACCGAGGCGCGCACCGGGGGCGAGGCCCTCGCCCTGGCCCGTGAAAATCCGGCTCTGATCACCCTGGACATAAATTTGCCGGACATCAGTGGGTTTGAGGTGTGCCGCAGATTGAAGCAGAGTCCGGAAACCGCGCACATCCCGGTGCTGCACATCTCTGCGTCGTTCGTGCGGGCCGAACACCGTATCCGGGGCCTGGAAGGAGGCGCCGACGCCTACCTTACCGAGCCGATTGACTCTGAGGAACTGCTGGCCACAGCGCGCACTCTGATTCGCATCCGGCAGGCCGAAAAGGAAGCCCGCCGCCAGGCCCAGGAAGCGGAGGCGGTCAAGGAGCAGTTGCGGACCGTCAATCAGGATTTGGAACTCCGCGTCCGCGAACGTACGGTCGAACTGCGGCGCCGCAATTCTGAAATCCAGGAACTCTCGCGACGGCTGCTGCGCGCCCAGGACCAGGAACGGCGCCGGCTTGCGCGGGAGTTGCACGACAGCACCGGTCAACTGCTGGTGACCCTCACGGTAAACCTTTCGTTGCTGAAGTCGGAAGTTGAGACGGTCAGCCCCAGGGTTGAGCAATTGATCAGCGAAGTCAGTTCAACAGCCCAGGAAATCAATCGCCAACTGCGCACCCTTTCTTACTTGCTGCATCCTCCATTGCTTGACGAGGCGGGGTTGGTTTCGGCGTTACGCTGGTACATTGATGGTTTCACCCGGCGCAGCGATATTCAGGTGACGCTTGACGTATCTGCGAATCTCGAACGCTATACCCCGGACATGGAAATCACAATCTTCCGCATCATTCAGGAGTCACTCACCAACATCCATCGTCATTCCGGCAGCAAGACCGCTATTGTGCGGATTACCCACGACAGCGAACAAGTCCGGCTTGAGATTGCCGATCAGGGGAAGGGAATTCCGGTCGGGGAGAGTGGTTCGGAAACGTCCGGCGCAGCCCGGCCCGGCGTCGGGATTCTGGGAATGCAGGAACGGGTCCGCCAGTTCGGCGGGACGTTCGACTTCTCCTTTAGCACATCCGGTACTTTAACGGTCGTGACATTGCCGATCCCAGAAATCGTCGAGACAACCGAAGCGTAATACAACGCCACTAATCTGGGTAACGTGTTTCCCAATGCGTTGCTACTGTTTGGTAACCGGAATCCATCTTGCTAAACTGAATCTGGCAGTTGAACTGCAAATGTACTCTTCCAGGCGGTAGTTACCCGCATTCGAAAAGAAAATCATGTCGGAAAAAACAAGTACGACCATGCCTGCCGTGGTCATAGCGGTTTTTGTAAGCTTCGCTCTAATTCAGCCGCCCATCGATATTTAAGAAGGAGCCTAACGATGTATTTTGATTTGTCCCTGATTGCCCGGCATCTGCCGGGCGCCATGCTTTTGTTTGCAGCGTCAACCTTGCCCTCGGTTGCACAAGAACGCGATCGCAACAATATCCCTGACGAATTCAAATGGGACCTGACGACCATATACCCATCGGACCAGGCTTGGCGCGCGGATAAGGACAAGCTTGTATCCGAGTTGCCGGAGCTACGAAAGTTTCAGGGTACGCTGGGATCCTCGGCTGCGCGTCTGGCGGACGCGCTCGAAACCCAGAGCCGGTTGGATAAAGAGCTTGCCCGGCTCTACGTGTACGCCAGCATGAGTTCCGATCAGGACACACGCGTCAGCACTTATCAGGGCATGGAACAAGAGATGATTCAGCTCGGGTCGAGTCTCGGAACGGAAGAGGCATTCATCCAACCAGAGATTCTGAAGATCGACAAAGCAAGTATCGATCGATTCCTGGCGCAGGAGCCTCGGCTGCACGTTTACCGTCATTACCTCGAGGATATCGAACGGCAGCGAGCACACACGCTCAGCAACGCGGAGGAGAAGTTGCTCGCCGGTTCATCCGTCATGGCCAGTGGGCCCTCCAGCGTTTACGGCATATTTACTGACGCGGATTTTCCCTATCCTTCGGTAACACTTAACGACGGCAAGACCGTAAAGCTCGATAAGGCGGCGTTTTCACTTTACCGCGCCTCCCAGAATCGCGAAGACCGGCAGAAGGTCATGGAAGCATTTTTCTCCGCATTGGCCAAGTATCGCGGGACATTCGGTTCCATGATGAACTCGAATGTGCAGGCTTGGGCTTTCTATGCTCGCGCGCGCAATTACGAGACTTCACTGCAAGCTTCGCTGGACGGGCCCAACATTCCAGTATCTGTTTATTCCAGACTGGTGGAGGGCGTTGACCGAAACCTGCCCACGTTTCACCGCTATCTGGAGCTTCGCAAACGCATGATGGGACTTTCTGAATTGCATTACTACGATCTCTATGCGCCACTGGTTTCTTCGGTGGACACAAAATATTCAGTAGCGGATTCCGAGCGCTACATCCTGGCTGCTCTCTCGCCCCTCGGGCGCGAATACGCGTCCGGAGCCAAGCGCGCATTCACCGAGCGCTGGATAGATATGTATTCCAGCGAAGGCAAGCCCTCAGGTGCCTATTCAAATGGGGCGGCGTACGACGTTCATCCCTACATGCTCTTGAACTACAACGGCAAGTATGACGACATGAGCACGCTGGCCCACGAACTCGGGCACACCATGCACAGCTACTTCTCGAATAAGACACAACCCTATCCGTTGTCGTCGTACCCCATTTTCGTCGCCGAAGTGGCCTCGACCTTCAACGAAGCCCTGCTCAATGACTACATGCTCAAGCACACCACCGATGATGCCACCCGGCTTTCACTGCTCGGGAACTACCTTGAGGGCATCAAAGGGACGGTCTTTCGTCAGACGCAATTCGCAGAATTTGAATTGCGCGTGCACGAGATGGTCGAGAAGGGGCAGCCGCTCACCGGAGACGCGCTATCGAAGCTCTACAACGAAATCGTGAAGAAGTACTACGGACACGATCAGAGGGTGTGCATCGTTGACGACTACGTGGCGAATGAGTGGGCGTTCATTCCTCACTTCTACAGCAACTACTACGTCTTTCAGTATGCGACCTCATTCACTGCGTCATCAGCGCTGTCGGAGAAAGTGCTTGCCGGACAACCGGGAGCGACGGAGCGTTACCTGAAATTCATCTCCTCCGGGCAATCGAAGTATCCGATCGAATTGCTCAAAGACGCAGGTGTTGACATGACCACGGACGAACCACTGGAACTGACAGTCAAAAAGATGGACCGCGTGATGGACGAAATGGAAAAGCTACTGGACAAAAAGGGAACTGCCGCCGCGGCGCAGAACAATTGAAAAAGCGGAGCCTTGCGGCTCGGTTCTTTTTCGTATTCACCGAGATTATGGCCCCGCGGAACGGGCGTTGGCGAAACCACAGATCCCCTGGAGTTCGTTGAACCGGGGATCAGAACGCAGCAGGTTCCACTTGGGGTCCAACAAGAACGTCATATGCACATCGCGCTCCTCGAACGCCTGCTCCAGATGGGACAGTGCGGCATCCTTCTGCTTCAGGCCCGCAAACACTAGAGCGAGGTTGTATGGAGGCACATACCGCTTTGCCCTCTCTTGATTGAGTTGCTGAATCTTCTGCTCCGCATTCGCCTTGTCTCCGGCGGCCGCGTGGACGTATCCGCCGAGTGACAGGGCCTCCGAGTTGCCACTCGAAAACTTCCAGGCCTCATCGCAGGCGGCGAGCGCTTCGTTGTACATGCCAAGCTGTTCATAAGACTTGGCCAGACAGATATGCGCAACCCAGAACCGTGGTTCCAATTCCAAAGTTGAATGGAGTTGGCGAACGGAGTCCTCAACTCTCCCGGCTTGATACAGAAACTCTCCGTGCAGCGCATTGGTAATTAACGAAAACGGGTCCAGTAAAAGCGCCTGCTGAATCGCGGTCAGGGCCTCGTCGTGTCTGCCAATATTCGAAAGGGTATGCGCTAGAAACAGATGCGCCATTGAATAGTTCGCATTCAAGCTGATGGCTTTTCGCGCTGCTGATTCGGCTGCGGTGAAGTCCCAATCGAACCAGAACTTGATGGCGGCATCACAGGTGTGCGCCTCCACAGAGTCTGCGTCCAATTGAAGCGCCTTCGAAACCGCAGCTTTGGCCTCCGGAAAAGCGTCTCGGCTCGGTACATCGCTGGTAATCGGCAGCCGCATGAAGGATTCCGCCAACCCTGCGTATGCCAACCCATACTCTGGGTTCAACTCGATAGCTTTTCTGAAGTGGCCAATAGCTTTCTGCAGCTCAGGAAACGTGACCTTGGCATGATGAAATCGCCCGCGCAAATAGTAGTCGTGCGCCTCCCGGTTCTCGTGTCGTGGGTGCCTGAGGTGAGTGGTTTCTACCTGAGTGAGTTTGAGTCTTACCTGAGCGGCAATCGCTGCGCCAACTTCGCAGTGAATGTCGAGAATGCTTTGCGGCGGCCGGTCGAAATTTTCGGCCCATAAATGGATCTGGTCTTGTACCCGGATAAGTTGGACCGTCACGCGTATGCGATCAGACTCCCGCCGCACGCTACCCTCCAGCACGTAATCCACGCCAAGTTCGTCTCCGATCTTACGAACGGATTTGTCGGTGTGTTTGTAAGCCATGGATGAAGTGCGCGCAATAACGCCCATCCGGTCAGGCGCCATTTGGCCTAGCCGCATGATGGTCTCTTCGGTCAGCCCATCGCTGAAGTACTCCTGTGCGGGGTCGCCGCTTAAGTTTTCGAAAGGCAGGATGGCCAGCATCACTGCTGGCCTTACGGCCGTCGCCCTCTGCGCTGACTCAGCGGTGCCGTTCAACGCAGCTTTGAAACGGTAGCCTTTGCCCAACACGGTTTCGATGTAATGCGGCTTTTCTGGATTCTCACCCAGCGCCCGGCGAATCTTTCGCACCGCAGTGTTGATACCGTTATCGGTGTCGAAAAAAACGCCTTTGCCCCATAAGCGTTCGATGATCTCCTCACGCCGTACCAGCCGGCCACCCTCGCGCACCAGCAGGATGAGCAGGTCCATCGGGATACGTTCCATGCGCACCGGTTTTCCGGCGCGCGACAACTCATAGTTGCCGATATCTAAGGTGAATTGTCCGAAATGGACTACGTCCGTTGGCATGGAAGCCCCGCCGAGCGCTGCGTTTGGACATTCTACAACCTTCGGGAATGAATAGATCAGCCGTTCTACAGACAATCTACAGGCGCGCTCCATTGCGGGCGGCGCCGTGAACCCGCAAGATACACCCTGGAATCCGGGCAACAAAACGCCCACGACGAAAACTTGGAGGCACCATGAAGTCACATCTTTCATTAGCAGCTCTGTGGATCGCGATCTTGGCTGTTTCAGCCTTGCCTGATGTCGCGAACGCGCAATCAAAAGAATCTGTCGCTGCTCCTCTGGTCGGGACATGGCGCGTGCAGGTGACCCAGTACAATTGCGCCACTAAGGCCACCCTGGCGACGTTTGGTTCGTTGCTCACGTTCAACAGCGATGGAACCATGACCGAAGCCACCACGAATCCAACTCTCTTGGCTGGTCAACGCACCTCCGGTCATGGGTTCTGGAATGTGATTGGCCCACGCAGTTATAGTTCAGTGACTGAGGCCTTTATCACTTTTGACTCGCCGACCACTCCGCCGGGTCTGAAGACTGGGTCGCAAAAAATCCTGCAGACGATCGTCCTCGATGGAAGTAATAAGTTCTCGGCTGCCGCAGCGGTCAGGTTTTTCACCACTTCTGGAACCCTTTACTTAAGTGGCTGTGCCAGCGCTCAAGGCGTTCGTCTGACCAGCAGTCTGGATCAGCCATAGAGACGGGCTGTATGGGGTTCCTCCGCATGGCAGGACTCATTCGCAAACGGATGATCCTGTCTCGGTCGGAATTACAGTGGAGATTGAGAAAAACCGGAGCCTTGCGGCTCCGGTCAGTGTTGGCAGGTTCGCCCGGATAGTTGGCTGTGTTGGTCGGACACGGACACCCCTGTCCGACATGGAGCTGCCGTCAAAACAGCTCGGACAAGAATGTCCGACCTCCACGAAAACGTTATGCGCTGCGTCGCGGCCTGATGGTCAAATCCCTCACTTGAGTCAAGATGCTCGACATCTGCATCCCGTTTAGCGATGAGACGAACGGCATCATCTCCGCGATAAAAGGATCTTTCATCAATTCGCTGATTTCTTCCTGCCGGTTTCGTTCCCCGCCACTTAGCAAATCGGGCACAGACACCTCCAGCGCCCTCGCCAGCCGCTCCAGAGATGAAAGCGTGGGCGTGGCCTTTTCATTTTCAATTTTTGATACGTAGGTGCGCGGTACGGACATTCGTCCCGCAAGTTGCCGCTGGCTCAAGCCATTTCGCAGCCGCATGGCGCGGATGGAGGCCGCCAAATTCAGATGACCACGATGCGCCGGCGGCAGCATTTGCGGCGCAGGTGCCTGAATAATTTCCGGCTCCTCGTCGAGGCACAAATGGCAGCGGCGGCACAGATTGTTAATTGTGCGGAATTGAACGAGAAGGCAGCGATCGCATCGAACAACTTCCCGGGAATCAACCGGGGCTAGAGTGGTGGCCATTACTGAGTGGGAGTTGCCAGAGCGGGCAAAATCCCCGGAACCCAACGCTCGGTTCCGAACTACTGTGCGTAATCTGCGGTACCTTGCCTGTGGAAGTCAAGTAAATTGTGGGTTGATCCTCGTAAACCATCCCATAAAAACCAAAGATAACCAGCGAAAACCGAGAGAAAGTCGGAGTGAAAACGGCACTCAGTGAAAATAGGAAGGTGTTTACTATGTAGATTCTCTTCTGGCATGTATCACGATTTATCGAATCCAGACCCCGACCTCTTGCGGGGGCTGAACTGGATGTTTCGGATACCGGTAAATTCGACGTTGAGAAGGAGAGCGTGACCCGCACATTGATTCAAACGGCTGCCAAGACGGTGGAGATCCAGCACCATATTGCAGTTTGAATTGAAGCGGCGATTTTAAATACTCTGGTTTTGGCCGTGCCCGTGGGTGTTGTCCTGGAATGAGAATTGGGCACGACTCGTGCAGCTCGCACGCCAAGGCAATCGGACTGCCGGGCGTCCACAATAGTGCAAGCAATTTCACTATGCCCCCTCGCACGAACTGAAAACTGAGAATTAGGCAGCCTGACATTTGGTATTGAGGTTGCTTCTGGATAGGTAGCCAGACTCGTCCCCGCGGACCAACTCAAAGAAGTGGCCGCTCTGGAGTTGGAGATCACAACAATGAAGACTCTACTCTCGGTGCTTGTGGTGTGCGTTCTCGGTTGTGTGGGGGCCATGGGCCAGGTTGGAATCTCTGCGATGAACACGCAGCCTCAGATGCTAGTGCTTCCTGATTATGCGCAGCATGCTTCTCAGACCGGCATGGCGCAAAGCCATGACTTGATGGAGCGATCAGGAAGCTGGTCGGCTCATGGGGAGAGACCCTTGTGGGAGTTTATGCCGGAGCCGCAGGTAACGCCGCTAGGAGATTCGGCGCGCCTTATCCGAAAAGAGCACGCCCTGGCAAAGAAAGCGGTTGTGGTCTGGAAGAACTAGTCGCAGGCAGTTAACAGTCTGACACCATGATTCCGCTGGGCCGTCGCGCGCGCTGATTCTGCGGGATGGCTTATTCCGCGGGCGCAAGGCGCAGGCTGTTTTTCCGTAGCTCTTTCGTTTTCCGCCTTACTTGCCACCGCCCACGAACCTTGCGGGACTATCCAAACCGGCTTTCTATTTCGCAGCTTCAGTGTTCGTAGCCGCTGGTAACCAGCGACACCTTACCGCGAAACATTCGATAGACAACTACGAAATACATGCCGGCAAGTAACATGCCCAAGGTCCACCAGATCAAGCCGACGTGCAGAGTGTGCGGACCGGAGAGGGCTTTGGCGATCGTGATGTCGCGGGCCGGATCGTTGCTTGAAGGGAGCAGTCGCGGATAAAGCGCGACGGCAGCGCCTACGAGCATCATTGTGAGATAAACGCAAGAGCAGGTGAAGGCCTTGCGGTCATCGCGCTTGCGAGTGAAGTAGAAGATTCCCGCGAGCGCGGCGAGGATGACGACGGGAACGGCAAACAAGACCGGGTAGGCACGGTAGTTATCGAGGCCGTCGGGACGGGCTGCAAGCGTGGCCGGCAGACTGAGGATGGTGAGGGCAAATAACGCGAACCATAAGTATCTTGAAGCGGAGCGGGAGCGAGATTGCAATTCAGCTTCGGTTTTGACTGCAAGATAAAGCGACCCGTGCAGCGCGAGCGCCACCAGCGCCAGCACGCCACCGATCACCGTGTACCAATCGAGAATGCCGGGTTCCGGGCCCACACTCCAGTTGGTCCAAAGGGGCAGGAAAAAGTAGCCATCGTCGCCCAAAGGGACACCGCGAATGACGTTGGCGAGTGCGGCTCCATAAAAAACGGCGAGCAGTGCGCTCGAGATAAAAAACAGGCCGTCAAAGAAAGTTCGCCACACGGCAACTTCCGTGTGCATGCGCAATTCGATGCCGAGCGCGCGCATGATCAACAACCAGAGCACGATCATCAGGGCAAGATAGAAGCCGCTGAAGGCGGAAGCATAGAGCAGGGGAAAAGCAAAGTACAAGGTGCCACCGCCGGCGAGCAGCCAGACTTCGTTGCCGTCCCACACCGGGCCGATGGAGCGGACGGCAAGCTGCTTTTCCTGGTCGGTGCGCGCGATGAACGGGTGCAGAACGCCGACACCGATGTCAAAGCCGTCGAGCACGACGTAAGCGACAATCATCACGGCAACGAGCCAGAACCAGATAAATCCCATGGTTTATTCCTTACGCCACCGTCAGCGGCTGAGAAACCGGGGCAGATGCTCCCAGTTGCGGCCCTTTAGCAATGATTTGATAGACCAGCACAATAAAGAGAATCGAAAGCACGGAGTACATTCCCATGAAACCGAGCAAAGTGAAGAGGCCGTTTGCCGCCGAAACGTATTTGGAATAGCCGTCGCTGGTGCGAATGAGTCCGTACACAACCCAGGGCTGGCGGCCAATTTCAGCCGTCATCCATCCCGCAGTGTTGGCGATGTAGGGCAAAGGAAAGCTGAGCATGAGCGGCCACAACGCCCAGCGCGTGGTGAACAGTTTGTTGCGCCACAACATGAATGCGGAAATCACCATCAGCAGAACGAAGTAGGTCCCAAGGCCGGCCATGATGTGATAGCTGTAATAGAGGAGCGGCAACGGCTCCGGCCATTGATCGCGCGGGACTTGATCGAGCCCCTGGACTTCAGCCTTGGTGGTGCCGTAGATGAGAAAACTCAGGACGTTGTTGACGATCAGGGGATTGTCGATCGTCTGCTTCTCTTCATCAGGCTGGCCCATAAGCACGATTCCGGCGCCACGCTGAGTGTGAAATAGCCCTTCCATCCCGGCCACAGTCGCCGGCTGATGTTTGGCCATGTAGCGGCCATGAATATCGCCGGTGGGAAAGATCTGGGCAGTGCACGAAATCAACCCGGCAATCACGCCGACGCGAAGGAAAATTCTTCCCGCGTCGGAGAAGCGGTCCTCGAGCACATAAAATGCGCCAACGGCGCACATAACGAATGATCCCGTAATCACCGCACCTGACATGTTATGGGCATATTGAATCAGCGCCCACGGATTGGTGAGCAATCCCCAGAAACTGGTGACGTCATATACGCCGTTGGGAAGCACCCGGTAGGCGACGGGGTGTTGCATCCAGGCGTTGGTCACGATGATGAAGAAGCCGGAAATCCAGGAGCCGACAAAGACGAGAAAAGCTGAGGCCCAGTGCGCAAGCGGCGAGAGACGTTTCTCACCGAAAAGAAACAGGCCAAGGAATGTGGATTCGAGGAAGAACGAAAACACCCCTTCCATCGCCAACGGTTGACCTATTACGCCACCAGTGACGCGCGCGAATTGCGACCAGTTGGTCCCGAACTGGAATTCCATAGGGATTCCGGTCACGACGCCGAGCAGAAAATTGATGGCGAAGATGCGCATCCAGAAGCGAGCGGCCTGGTTATAACGTTCATCGTGTTTGCGCAACGCAATGGTCTTGAGCGCCACGATCAGCAGGGCCAGCCCCATCGTCAATTGGGGGAACAGGTAGTGGAAGGTTATGGTGAATCCGAAGTGGATGCGATGGAGTATCAGTGCGGTCACGTTGTCACTCTAAGCAGCATAAGAACTTGTGTATGTGATCTTGGTCACAATCGTCTGGTGTGTGAATACTTCTCAGGTCCCCGGTATGCAAATAGAACAGTCGCGAGTGTTCGATGGAATGGAGTACAACGACGGCGGCAACGATAGCGGCGGAGCTGCGTCCTGTCAATGGCTAACGGATCAACAAATTTGTAATTCCGAATTTGGTACTCGCCGACGTATGTGTGGTGCTGACCTGCTCCCCTCTTTCGGAACAAAGCTGAGTATGATTTTCAGCGAAAGGAAGGGGAACGGGCATGTCAAGGAGCAATCACACCGAGGCGCAGATGATTGGGGCGCTGAAACAGCTGGAAGCGGGACGCAAGGCGGAAGACGTGGCGCGGGAAGTGGGCGTGTCGAAGCACACGATCTACGCCTGGAAGGCGAAGTACGGCGGGATGGACGTGAGCCAGGCGCAAGAGGCGAAGCAGTTGCGGGATGAAAACACGAAACTGCGGAAGCTGGTGGCGGACCTGAGCCTGGACAAAGAAGCACTGCAGTCGGTGATCCGAAAAAACGGCTGGAGCTCGTAGCGCTGAAGGCGGCTATCGGGCAGATGCGAGGAGACTACGCCTTCAGCGAGCGGCGGGCCTGCGGTTTGGTGATGGTGGCGGCGACGACGTACCGCTATCGTACGCGGCGTTCGGATGAGCCGTTGCGGACGCGGCTGGTGGAGCTGGCGCGAGAGAAGCCGCGCTTCGGGTATCGGCGATTGCAGGTGCTGCTCGGGCGAACCGGAGAACGGGTGAACCACAAGCGGCTGCATCGGATTTATCGCGAGGCGGGACTGATGATCCGGCGGAAGAAGCGTAAGCATTGCGTGCGCGAGGGAACGCCGCTGCTGGCGCGGACGGCGGCGAACCAGGAGTGGGCTTTGGATTTTGTGCATGACGCAGTCGAGTGCGGGCGGGCCATCCGAGTGTTGAGCGTGGTGGATGCGTATACGCGGGAGTGTTTGGCATTGGAAGTGGATACCAGTTTTGCCAGCCGGAGAGTAACGCGGGTGCTAGAGGCGATCGTAACCGAGCGCGGGCAGCCGCTCACGATCCGTTGCGACAACGGGCCGGAGCTGACCAGTCGGCATTTTCTGGCGTGGTGTATGGAACGAAAGATCGAGTTGCTGCACATTCAGCCGGGCAAGCCGACGCAGAATGCGCGGGTCGAAAGTTTCCACGGACGATTGCGGGATGAGTGTCTGAACGTGAGCTGGTTTCAAAACCTGTTCGATGCGAAGAGAAAGATCGCGGGGTGGAAGATCGAGTACAACGAGGAGCGTCCGCATAGCAGCCTGGGATACCAAACTCCGAAAGAGTTTGCCGCTGCCCAGGTCGCGGGCCTCTACAGCGCTGGGCGAGGGGCAAGGGACTCAAACGCCGTCCCTTGCCCCTCGCGCTCCCCCCATCCCGGCTCAAACCGGAAAGGAAGTTGAACCAAGTTGTCGTATTCTTACGTGAACGAAAGCAGGGGGCAGGTCAGTGCCTCGCTATCTTCGCGTCCACAACTGTTTCCAGACCTGGACCAATTCCTGAATCGAACGCGCACTGGGGACGCGATCATTCACCATGCGGCAGCGGGCGTACGCGGTGTGATAGGCCTGACGTGCGGCGGTAAGGCTCAGGCGGGACAGATTGCCGCGAAGTAGCCTGAGGTCGTCAGCGCCCATAATTTCGTCGCTGCTGGAGCCTTGCGGGCGAACATCGGGGCGGCGAGCCATGACGGAGAAAGGGTATCATATTCGCCGTTTGTTCGCTCTAATCGCTATCGCTGCGGCGGTGTGTGAGCTCATGCGGGCGGCACGTACCGCCCGCATTCGAATCATTGTTGGCAATCTTGACTTCCATAACATTCCGGCTCAGAATTCGTGCGCTCGACCAAGGAGGGTTTTCGAAATGAGAAAGCTACTACTCATGCTTTTAGTTCTTGGGTCAGTTCCGGTGTTGGCGCAGAGCGTATTCGATGGAACCTGGCGCGTCGATCCGAACAGCGCGCAATTCAAGGGAAGCGACAGGTTCCTGCTGCAGAATGGAATGTGGCATTGCGAGTCGTGCGTGCCTAAACTTTCCATCAAAGCCGATGGTAAGGAACACAAGGTAACCACCTCGCCTTACTATGACGCGGCGACGGTGAACGAAGTTAACGATCACACGGTTGAGATCAACAGCAAGATAAACGGGAAGCCGTCAGGTACGAACAAAATGATGGTATCGGATGATGGCAAGACGCTGACTACCGAGTGGAGTTTTGTTTCCGAAAGTGGGCAGACCGGAAGCGGCAAGTACACCTCCGAGCGGATTGGCGAAGCCCCAGCGGGCGCCAACAAAGTATCAGGTACCTGGCAGCCGAACAAAGTTGAAGATGCCTCAGAAAGCGTAAGTGTCATCAGCTACAAGGTCGCCGGAGATGAGTTCTCGATGAGCGATAAGACAGGCGATTCTTACACCGCGAAGCTTGATGGGAAGGATTACCCATACAAGGGGGATCCCGGGGTGACCAGCGTTTCTTTGAAGAAGATCGATGCGAATACCATCGAAGAAACGGACAAGCGCAAGGGCAAGCCGATTTACGTCAGCCGAATGACCGTCAGCGCAGACGGAAAGACCATGCAGATTTACAACGAAGACAAATTGCACAATAGCAGCCAAAAGTGGACGGCACAAAAGCAGTAGCAGCGGTGGTGTCGCAAGGCATGCCCGCTCCTAAAGCGGGCTTTTTTTGTTTTTGTGAATCGCCAGAATAATTACTTCAAGTCGATTTTGCCTTCGGGCAGCACGCCTTTCGGCGCTGAAGAAAGTAGAGTTTTCTCGAAGCGCCTGGCCTGGTCATCGCGCGTCGATACATTGTTCGACCGAAGAGAAACGGTGCCGCCAAATGCCGTCCATTCCGAGCCGCTGGGCGACCTCAGAACCGCACCCCTATATCCCAGGCGTGCCGTGTCAGGTACTGTGTTCGACGATGCGGGCAAATCGTCCCAAATAGCCAACAGTTTTTTCACAACGGCTTCCCCAACCTGCCACTTAGGGTCTCTCAGCCCGGAATATACCAGCGCACTTGCGGTCCACTCTTGCTTGCCGCGGGTGGCGTCATGTGATTTTGATATGCCCATGCATGACGATCATAAACGTACAAAAGTTGGTATAGGGCCCACGGTTGGCCGTACGTGGATCGGGAATCAGGTTGCCGCTGTTGTCCACGTTAGTAGCCTGCGTGCCGCCTGGCTTGTGCGTCCAGTAGCCGTTGCGGCCCTTGCGATACCAGTGAAAGTCCCAATTCGGGGCGATGACCAAGGCAACTAAATGACCTTCCTTGGGGCAACGATTGTTGGCGGTGGCAGCGGCGATCAGGTCATCAGCCACCGCTGCAGGCCGGACTGAGGCGCACGTCAGTGCCGTGTATTCAGCTCCGGCGGCCAGTCCGGGCTGGGCAAAGGTATCGGTGCGATAGTTCGTCGAATAGTTGTAACAGTTGTTGTTCCACTGCTTTTGTCCGCCATCGTTCCACCATGCCGGCTCGTAGAGCGGCGCACAATGGCAGTGCTCTCGATGCGGCCAGTGCGGCGGACGGTGTTTCCATTTCTTACAGGTTTCGCGGAAGCGCTCCATCTCCGTAAGCAGAAAGTCTGCGAAGTTGTTTCCCAGGCGGACGCGTTGCAGCAGACCAGAGTCACGCACAACGAAGTCTTCTACGCTCTCGTCGGCAGCACGATGCGAGAGCTGAGGGCCGATCAAATTGCCGCTGGCGAGGCGAAACATCTTCGGCAATCCACGCGCGCCGCTGGCTTCAATGATCAGGCCGCGATATCCGAGGGCGGAGGCGGGAACAGCGGATGCCTCCCGACGTGAGAGTCTAGATGCTGGCCTCAGACGCTCATAAAGAGCCTGTGCGAGCTTACCTGTGACGGTTAAAACCGGGTTCTTGCGGCCGCTGAAAATGTCGATGGTGATGCGAAAGTCCATAAATCCTCCCCGCTCCGATGGTGAGCGGAGTTGAGCTTTCGTTTCACGGTTGCGGGGTGGGGTTTGCGAAATTCTGTCAGCCGGTTGCAATCCGAACCCAGAAGGTCCTGCCTTCGCCTGTTTGAAAATCGTGGTTGCGAGAGACCGACAGCAGACCGGAGAGATCGTCAGCGGTCAGTGCATGCTTTGTCTGTGCGATCTGGGCAGCGAGAGAAAAGAAGAGGTCATAAGGTCAGTCAAAACCGGCGCGTAGCTTGGGTTTGGGTCGATATTGAACTGAACAAATTTATATCGTGAACGAGTTTTTCGTGGTAACGTTCTTCTACTTACCTTCGGTTCGACGTAGGGGGACACATGGCGTCTCAACCGGTTCCACAACAACACAAGCAGCCAACAGAGAAAGGGTCACCGTATTGCTCTGACCCGAACTGCGTCTACTGTATGGAGCTACGGCAAGCGCAAGAGAGATTGAAGAAAGAACGGGGATTCACTTCGTAGCTAGTCAAGCCGTTAGCTGAACGTCATCGCCTTCCTTTTCCAGTGCAGCGATCTGCTGGCGAAGGAATCGTTTCTGGGCAATGATGTCGAGATCGTCTGGACTGAGTAGCTCCGTGTTCTCCAAATCATGGAGGCATTCCTTCATTGCGTCTAGCAACTCTGCTTTGACAATCTGGCGCATGATACGCAGATGCCTTCCGCGACTTATTCTGCGATACCCTTCAGTGGGTAGATCCCCCATCGTAAACGGGTATTACTACTCGGTGTTTTTGACGGTACAGCGTACGGTCCCCGTTGTGCTCAGGATTCGGGCGCGGTGATTCATTATGCAGGGGACATTTCTATTGTGGAGAAGACGGGGACATTTCTATTGTGGTATGACAGACGAGTACAGGCGCTGTTGTTAGCAAGTTAAAATGTCCGGTTTTGTTAGCAGGTGACATGTCCGGTTTGAGTTAATGAACCAGCAGCAGTCGGGGCTGTGGGAAAGTGGGAATCCCGCGGTTTTTGCGGGATTTCGGGTGGGAAAGTCGGGTTTTTGACTTTTCCACCCCGCGTCTTTTCCACAGCCCGTCGCGGCGGCGTTTTATCTGCCGCCCAGGTCTCACCTTGTGCGCTGTATCGGCCCAGCCGATGCGGTCCGTGCGTCAGGCTGATCGATCCATCCAAATGCTGATGCAAAGTCACCGTGCAGCCAGCCAGGCTGGCTCGCCAACGCACCGCTTCGATCTGCAAGCTGAGGTTCTGAAAGCTGACCGTGTTGTCCCGATTCACCGTGCGCTCGAACTGCAGCGAGAAGATGAGATCCAGATCCCGGCTGCGCCGGGGAACAAATGCGCTGCCCGATTGCGGCGCCCGCACCTGAAAACGGCGATTGACTCGGCGATGTAGTGTTCTCGGAGAAAAGCATTAGCATCTTCCAGAGTGCGGATCCCATGCAGCCGCAGCTCTTGCGGCAGCCGCCCTTGCCAGGTGCCAAAGTTACGTTCACTGCGCCCCCGGGCCTGCGGCGAGTAGGCCGGAATCATCTGTACTCCCAACTCGCGTAGCGCTCGTCCCACTTGCGTCAAGCGATGAGGATCGACCCGTCCCCCCACCTTGGGCGTTAACCAAAAATGGCTGCCGCGGTCGCTGTACAAGGCGCAGAACACGCCTTTGCGCTCGATTACTTCCTTCAGCCCGGCCATTACAGTCAGCGTCGATTCCTCTTCCACTAACTGCGCGTAATAGATCTCGCTGCTGGCATCGTCCAGAATGACAATCAGGTCATACCAGCGCTCATCTTGGAACCAGCGATGCCGGCTGCCATCGATGTGCAGCAGCATACCCGGCAGCGGACGCCGCGGTCGGCGTTTGCGATGCACCCCGCGTTGCCGCCCTCGCTCTACCAGTCCGGCTCCTTGCAAGGCCAGTTTCACCCAGCTGTAGCTCAGTTCAATGTGGTGCTCGGCCCTCAGCTTCTCATGAAAATGTCGCACGTTCAGATCGAAATACTTCTCCCGGTAGAGTCCCAGAATCTGCTCCACTAGGGCCATGGGGACTCGCTGGGGAGAGGGCTTCCCCCGCCGTCGATCGAACAGCCCGTCATAGCCGAACTCTTCGTAGCGCTCCCGCCAACGACGCATGTGCCGATCGCTAATACCCATGATCTCCGCTGCCTGCCACCACGTGATCCGTTTCGCCATCGCCCGCAAGATTACTTCCTGTACTTTCATTGCCCGCTCCATCGCGGCCTTCGAGTAAGAAACCATGCTTCGCATGGTCTCTTACCCTCACCGCCTGAAAAGCGGACATATCACGTGCTATCTCAACCGGACATATCATGTGCTAACGACAAGACGAGTACAGGCGCTTGACTTGGCTATGGCCTTCAGATAATCTCCGGCGTGCTCTGGGATTGGGCTCGGGGCTTCTGGTAAATCTCATCAGCCGGGTGTTCCGGCAAATCTCACCGCATTAAAAACTCACTTCGTCTGACCCAGGAGGGTCAATCCATGAAAACAGTTACAAAATGTATGTGTGCTGCGCTGCTATTGTGCGTGGGGCTGGGAACGGCTGCTGCGCAGGAGATGGAGAGTACAACTCCGCCGCCGAAAGTTCTGGTGGTCGATCGCGAATTTGTGAAGCCGGGAAAGGGCGGCTCAGGACACGATAAAACGGAAAGCGCGTTTGTGCAGGCGTTCGCCCGCGCCAAGTGGCCGACGCATTATTTTGCGGCGAATTCCATGTCCGGCAAGAACCGGGTGTTGTTCTTTATTGGTTACGACTCTTTTGAGGCTTGGGAAAAAGATAATGCCGGGGTCGCGAAGAACGCCGGGCTTTCAACGGCGATAGATCGCGCGGTCGTGAATGATGGCGATCTGCTGAGCGAGACCGATGTTTCGGCGCTGGTTTATAACGAGGACCAGAGTTTGCGGGGGCCAGTTGATATCGCTCACATGCGCTACTTTGAAATTTCGCTTTACAGAGTGCGCTCCGGACACAGGCATGAGTGGGATGAATTGGTCAAACTGGTCAAGGGCGCGTACGAGAAAGTTCCCAGCGCGCATTGGGCGATGTACGAAGCCATGTATGGCCAGGAAGGTACGACCTACGTCGTTATCGTGCCCATGAAGTCGTTGGCCGAGGTCGATCAGTCGATGCAGCAGGACAAGCAGTTCGCCGAGGCGATGGGCGAAGACGGCATGAAGAGGCTTGGCGAACTGGAGTCGTCAGCGGTTGAGTTCCACCAGACAAACCTTTTCCAGTTCAACGCGGCAATGAGCTATCCGCGAGAAGAATGGATCAAGGCTGATCCGGATTTCTGGAAGGCAAAAGCGGCTGCAAAACCAGCAACAAAAACGGAAGAAAAGCCAGCTGCGAAACAGTAAGATCGGCGGCTGAGGTTCGGGGGCAGCTTTTGCTGTCCCCTTTTTCATGCGTCAGAGTTTTGCCTGGCCTGAGTCTTCGGCGGCGACCTGTGAGATCGCGGACCAATCGAGATTTTCGCCACCTCTGGCGAGCAGCGTCAAGAAGCGGTCGCGGATAAGGCTGGCCAGAGGAAGCGGAACGCGCAGGGATTCTCCTGCGGCAAGAGTAAGGCGAACATCTTTTAGTCCGAGAGGAGCAACGAATCCGGGAGGCGTGAACTTTTTATCGGCGATGAGTCTGCCATAAGTCTTGTAAACCGGCGCGTTGAAGAGGGTGAAGGTGAGGAACTCGAGATACTGGTGTTGATCAAGGCCGCCTTTACTGACAAGTGCCATGGCCTCGCTGAGCGATTCGATCACGGAAGCGATCAGGAAATTACCGCTGAGCTTTACTAGATTGGCGAGAGACGGCTTATCACCGAAACGAAAAGTTTTCTGGCCGATGGCGTCGAAGATGGGATTGCATGCATCGAGGGTGTCAGGCGGGCCGGCGACGGCAACGAACAGCTTCGCTGCGGCTGCTGCTTCGGGGCGTCCGAAGACAGGAGCTGACACGAAGCGCTGGCCTTTTTTTTCATGGGCCTCGGTGAGCCGTTCGGAGAGCGCGACGCTGATGGTGCTGGAAGAGGTGTGAATGGCGCCTTTGCGCAGGCTTGCGAGAATGCCGCCGTCCCCGAAGGCTGTGCTCTCGAGGGCGGCATCGTCGGCCAGCATGGTGATTACGGCCTCGCCCTGACAAGCGTCCGCAATGTGCTTGGCATACTTAGCGCCTTGATCCACGAGCGGTTGCGCCTTTGCGGCAGTACGGTTATAAACCGTGACTTCATGACCGGTTTTGAGAAGGCTGCTCGCCATAGCCGATCCCATGTTGCCGAGGCCGATGAATCCGATTTTCATGATTGGCTCCTGTTGAAATTAAACCACGAAGGTCCCGAAGGGTACGAGGGTATGGCTGGAGAATTATTTAGCCGAAAAGGCGCATGAAGCCGGTCGGCGGGAGATCGGGTGAGAGAAAAGTTTTTACTTCGCCGGCATGACGCGTGAGCTGTTCAGCGGCAATATAACCACTGCGCACCGCCCCTTCCATGGTTGCGGGCCAGCCAGTGGCGGTCCAGTCTCCGGCGAGGAAGATATTCGGCCAATGGGTCTGAGAACCGGGGCGGTAGCGGTCAATCCCGGGGAGTGGCGAAAACGTGGCATTGAGCTCTTTGATGACGGTGGCTTTAAGCAGATTGGCGTCTCGGGCGCCGGGAAAAAATTCACGAAGTTCTTTCAAACCAAGATCGATGATGTCCTGGCGAGATTGGTTGATCAGAGACTTAGATGCGCTGATAACCAGTTCGACATAGCTGGGGGGGTGTGATAACTGCAGGTCCCTCGACTCCGCAGAATCATTCGCAAGCGAATGATTCTGCTTCGCTCGGGATGACAAGGAATCAGGGCTCTGGTTCAATAGCAACGACTTGTGGAACATCCATTGGATGGTGCGGTCGAGAAGGACCGCGTGCGGCAGATCGGTGATCTGGCGATCGAACCAGAAATGGACGCCGGTGATCGGCGAAGTCTCAAAGTGCGAGAGCTTATTCTTAAGGTCTTGCGACTCGGGTGATTCGGGAAGCAGCTTTGCAAGTGAGTCGAACGGGACAGCCAGGACTGCATAGTCAAATTGGTCTTCCGAGTCGGCAAGTCTCACCAGCGCGCGGTTATCCTGCGGCACGAACGATTGCACGCCGGCGCGGAATCGCACTGACCCTCCACGTGCGCCGATGTAGTCTTTGGCCGCGTTGTACAGCTGGGTGAGCGGGACGCTGGGGATGCCCATTCGGCGGGCCGCGCTCGACTTCATGGATTCGCGAATGACCTGTGCAGCATAAGGAATTGAAATACGATCGAGATCTTCGCTGAGCGCGCTGACCAATACCGGCTTCCAGAAACGCTCGATTGCGGCTTCGGTCTGATGATGACCCCGAAGCCAGTCTTGAAAAGATGTTCCGTTGTCCGGCGGAATGCGTGTGACCAGCGCTGCCAGAGCGCGCGATAAAACGAATTTGTCGTGTGCATTGAGAAAGCTGAAGCCGAGAAACGAAGGCATGACTTGCAAGGGTGCGGGCAGGGAAGAGGGACTGAGCGGCGACTGTCTTCCGCCGGGCTCGATGAAAGTCATGTTGTCGAACCAGCGAATCTTACCTTCGATGCCGATCTTTTCGTAAAACGCGATCAGGTTGGTGCACAAACCAAAAAGAACGTGCTGGCAGTTGTCCACGACTTCGCCGGTACCGGGATGTTCGTAGGACGACGCGCGTCCCCCAAGGTAGGGACGGCGCTCGAACAGGGTAACGCGAAACCCACTTTCAGCGAGGGCGCAAGCGGATGCGAGTCCAGCAAGTCCGCCGCCGATGACGGCAACTGTGGCCAAAGAATCCCCGCCCGTCGAAAACCGCGAGGGGTGGGGCAGCCCTTTGCTCTGCGTGCCTTCAGATGTTGTGGGCTCTGCCGGATCCATCAGGCGATTCGCTTCAGGAATCCTTTGCTCAGAATGACCAGCTTTTCACGGGTGGTGAGGCTGACCCGGCGTGAAAACACATCGTAATTGAGGCGAACGATCTTTTCGAGCAGGCTGCGATAAATGGTGACCAGCACCCAGAGCGCGGGCTGGCTGTCTTCAGAGATGAGATGCAGCAACTGCTCGCCGGCCCGGTAGTTCTCGAGGGCGCGCCGGGATTCAAGTTCGAGGAGAGGCCGCATGCGGTTGAGGTCGGGTCCGCTGATCAGTTCGGACGCTGATACGCCAAACTCTTCCAGGTCTTCCTGCGGCAGATAGATGCGGCCCAGGCCGGCGTCTTCCTTTACATCGCGAATGATGTTAGTAAGCTGAAATGCCAGGCCACAGCGCTCTGCGAGCGGCTCGGCGGCAGGGTCGGTGTATCCGAAGATGCGGATGCAGACCAGACCAACTACCGACGCTACGTGATAGCAGTAGCGTTCTAGATCCTGAAAACTGTGGTATTGAATCTTCAGACCAGAAGCCGCAACTTGATCGGCGTTCTGATCTTCAACATCCATCGACGTGCCGTAGGCCAGTCCGTCGAGCAGGCCTAGTGGAATATGAAAACGCCGCTGTGCGTCGGTGAGCGCAATCAGCACGGGGTCATCGGTCGCAAAGCCCGCCTGCGCAGCATGAAAGGCGTCTACCCAGGCATCGAGCTTCTGGCGACGCTCGGGAGCGGAAAGGGAAGGGTCGTCAGAGATGTCATCGCAACGGCGCATGAATGCGTACACGGCGCACAATGCCTGGCGCTTGCGTTTGGGAAGGACCAGGAATCCATAGTAGAAATTTTTGGCCTGTGAACGGGCAATGCCTCGGCACACAGAATAAGCCATGTGCAATTGCGATTCTGTTGGCAGAAACTGCGGAGTGCTGTGCACGGCGATGCTCATAATAATTTATGGAGCGCCGCCCGGGCCACCAATGCCAGCTTGCGTGTTTTTGAAATCACGGGACGGTTGCCGAGAACGGCATAGTTCTGGCGTTCGATAGCGTTTAGGATTTCCTGTCCCCCGCGACTGAAGAGCTCTATATCAATGGCGAGTTCGCGGTTGACCTTGTCAGCGAGCGGTAATCCCCGTTCAAACCATTCCCGCGCGCGTTGGACTTCAAGGCGCATCATTTCGATGAACTGCGGCGAATTGTTCCTGTTCGCGATATCGGATTCTGTTACACCGTAATTGCGAAGGTCTTCCAGAGGCAAATAAATCCTGCCCTTATCGTAGTCGGGGCTGACATCCTGCCAGAAATTTGCGAGTTGAAGAGCGGTGCAGGTGAAATCAGAAAGGTGCTGCCGTTCGGCATCGCGATGACCGCCAAGATAGAGCACGAGATGGCCCACCGGATTCGCCGAGTACCGGCAATAGCCGAGCAGATCATCGAACGTCTGGTAGCGCGTGACGCGCTGGTCCTGGCGGAAGGCGGTCAGCAGGTCGGCGAAGGTTTGCTTCGGAATATTGAATTGCCGCACCGTGCCCGCGAGAGCGACAAAGACGGGATGGCGCGGCGAGCCCTGGTAACAGGCATCGAGTTCTTTTCCCCATTCGTCGAGTAGCTGCAAAGAGGTAGATGTGTCGCCAGTCTCGTCGCCGAGATCGTCTGAAATCCGGCAGTAGGAATAGACGTTATAAAAGTGCTGCCGCAGGGACTTCGGCAGGAACCAGGTGGCTACCGAAAAATTCTCGTAATGGCTGCGCGCCAACCGCGCGCAATAAGCGTATGCCTCTTGCAAGGAGGGGGCCTGCGCGGGAATGGCGTATTCCGTGGGGAGAGTCGACCAGATTTGATTGGTGGTACTCAAAGAGATTTTGTAATTGAGTAATTTTGTAATTTGAAAACTCCAGAGTGCACGGGTCGAATTACCAAATTACCCGATTACAAAATTACCAAATCCATTTTCACTGTCCTGGAATAATCGCGGTCTTGATGTCCCCGTTGCGGTTCATCATGTGCTGCAAGACCTGCTGCAAGCGTGAGAGTGGAGCTTCGCCGGTAATGTAATCAGTGGGGCGAATCTTCTTTTCGGCAATCAGCGCGAAGGCTTTGCGCACAGTGTCCGGAGTGTGGTGGAAGGTAGCTTTCAGCGTGATCTCGGAATAGTGCAGGCGGTTGGTATCGAGTTCGACCTTGGTGCCTTTGGCGCAGCCGCCAAAAAAATTCACCGTGCCGCCCTTGCGGACCATTTCGGTAGCCCATACCCAGGCTTCGGGACGGCCGACCGCTTCAATCACCACATCGGCGCCGCGCCCTCCAGGGGATAGCACGCGAACAGCTTCAATCGGATTGCCCACCGACATGGTGTGTACAACCTCGTGTGCTCCCATGCGGCGTGCGTCGGAGACCTGGGATTCACGCTTTACAACCGCGATCACATTGCAACCAACAGCTTGAGCAACGTGGACAAACATCAAACCGATGGGGCCACCTCCGACTACCGCGACGGTGTCACCGATTTCTACCCCGGTTTCGTGCAGACCACGCAGCACGCAAGCCAACGGTTCGACCATGGCGGCTTCTTCGAAACTTACATGCGGCGGAATAATGACCGTGTTCAGGTCAACAATCCGGCGCGGAATGCGGATGTACTCGGCATAAGCACCGTTGTTGAACAGCAGGTCCTCGCACAGGTTTTCTTGATGACGGGAGCAATAGAAACAGGTTTGGCAGGGCGCAGAGTTCAGAGCGACGACGCGCATGCCCTTGCGGAAACCGCGCACGCCGGCTCCAGTCTGTTCAATGGTTCCGGCGAGCTCGTGACCAAACAATGCCGGCGGTACGATCATGCGTGCATGATAGCCGCGTTGATAAACTTTCAGGTCGGTGCCGCAGGTCAGGGCCACCTGCACTTTCACCAATAGTTCACCATCTTCGACTTGAGGAATGGGAACTCGTTCGATCTTTACGTCCTCTTTGCCGTAGAGGACGGCTGCTGTCATCTTTCCCGTCACTGCTGTCCTTCCTGCGAAGGCTCGATTACAATTTTCATGGAATCCGGCTGCGGATGCGCAGCCAAATGTAACGCTTCGACTGCCTGCTGCAAGGGAAAACGGTGACTGATCAATTTCTCTAAAGGCATTTCGCGTTCCATCACCAACTTTACAGATTCATCTTGCAGATCAATGGATGCACTGTAAGAGCCGATAAGTGTTTTCTCATCCATGCAAACCGCAGCCGGATCGAAAATCGCCTCGCTGTGCTGCGTTTGCGCAAACAGTAACACACGGCCGCCAGGACGCACCGCATCCACCGCTGTCCGAATCAGGCTATTACTTCCCGCAGCCAGAATTACAGCGTCGGCGCCGCGGCCGTCGGTTTGGCTACGTGTTATCTCGACCGGATCCTGCCGCGAAGCGTCCACTAAATTGTCGAGCCCGAATGCTTTAGATATTGTAAGCCTCTGGCTATACAAATCGGAAGTGATAACCCGTGCCCCTGCACGTTTGGCCAATACGCTCAATATGATACCGATGGGGCCCTGGCCGATCACTAGAACTGTTTCCCCCGGCTGTATGGCTATTCGCTCAATGCCCTTGAGGCAGGTATTCACCGGTTCCACGAAACAAGCCTGATCAAACGATATTCCTTCGGGAATTCGCACGGTGCCGTTGCGGACGATCCAGTCCATGACCCGGACGTATTCGGCGAAACCCCCACCAGAAGGTTCAAAACCGGCTGTGCAGCCGACCTTTTTGTAGGTTTCGCACTGGGCAAAAGTTTTGTTTTGACAGTAATAACACTCGCCGCAGGGAATGTGGTGAAAGACCATAACCCGGTCGCCTGGGACGAATTGCGTCACGTTTGCGCCGACCGCGGCGACAATGCCGGAGGTTTCGTGCCCGAAAATTCGTGGGGCAGAATGGGACCCGGTGGCGATTTTCTTCAGGTCTGTACCGCAGATTCCGCATGTGTGGACTCTGACCAGAATCTCGCCAGGGCCAATCTCGGGGACCGGCACGGTTTCTAACCGTATGTCATCGATGCCGCGATAGACAGCGGCCAGCATAGTAGAGGGAATCGTCTCCAGAATTTGGTTTGCGGTCAGTTGTTGTGTAATGGCCATGTTTCGTATGTTGTTTTCTGCGCACGGGCGAGGGCGCCCGTGCCTCCAAATCAGAATAGGACAGCGCTAATCTGCAGATGAAGATTCGTCCGTGCGGGTGCGCACGCCTGGAACTATTGTATTAGTCAGAGCACTTTCGCGCAGCCATGCACAAAGGTTCTCAGAGGCCAGCTTTGTGTTTCGTGCCAGGCGGAAGACCTGGGGCCACAGCCAAGGCCGAAAGACAACATGGAAAGCAAAGAGTGCAGCCTGAAATCGGCCATCGCGGAAGAAGGGCATCATCTCAGGCAGCTCAAAATCCACGTCATCGGAGATTGATTTGATTGCCACGAAAGGCAGGCCATGTGCATCAGCAGCCCGGGCAACGGACGCGCCTTCCATGTCCACGGCATGAGCGCCATAGGCTTTTCCAAGCTTCAGCTTCTGTTCGGCGCTGGCAATTTCCGGATAGCTGACGACAATGGTTTTTGCCAGGGGCGTGCTGCCGATAGGGGCATCTTGGATCGAAGTTTGGTGACGGCTGCTATCGCGCGCATCAATGACCATGGCGGGGAAAATAGTTTCGCCGACCTTAAGGTCGGGCGTCAGACCGCCAGCTATACCGGCTGAGATCAGAATCTCGGGCGAATATATTCCGATGATTGCCTCTGCCGCGCGGCGTCCCGGTTCGGGGCCGATTCCCGAACAGACTGCGACGGCATAGGGGGATTCGTAGAAAGTGAAGTCGTGGCCATCGTGGTGGGCTTTGCTCTGGGCCCAATGCTTGATGAGCGGGCGGAGTTCGTGCTCGAGCGCGGCGACGATAGCAATTGTGGGCAAGTGTGATTTTAAAGAAACAAAATCTCAAACCGCACGGAACCGCGAAGTTCGCAAAGAAAAACTTCTTTTCCTCGGATAACGCGGATGTACACGGATTTATTATTTCGTTTCGAAGTAATCCGTGTACATCCGGGTAAATCCGAGGCGAAGAATTTTAGACATATCCGTTTGCCCGAAACCACTCCGCCGCTCGGCTTAGTGCGTCGTCAACCGGAACAATCCCCCATCCCAGTTCCCGCTCGGCTTTGGAAGACGTAACGAACATCTTTTTGCGTCCCATGCGCACCGCGTCGATGGTGGCTCGAGGTTCGCGGCCACGAATTCGGCCGGTAATAATTTCGTCCACCACGCCAGTCGCCAGAGCCATGAAGTAGGGTACGCGAATTGAGGGCGAAGGAAGTCCAGTGATTGCGGCAAGCTTGTCGAGAATTTGTTTTAGGGTCAAGTTTTCTCCGCCGAGAATGTAGCGTTCACCGCTACGGCCTTTTTCGAATGCAGCAATGTGGCCGTGAGCGCAAACCTGAACGTCAACCAGGTTGAGTCCGGTATCGACGTAAGCAGGAAACCTCTTTTTCAGGAAATCAACCACGATTCGCCCTGTCGGTGTGGGCTTGATATCGCGCTCGCCGATGGGCGTTGTGGGATTGACAATCACAACATCTTGTCCGGCGTGGGCAGCTTCGACAGCAATCTGCTCGGCCATGAACTTTGAGCGTTTATAGGGGCCGATCATATTGTCGAGCGACACGGGAGAACTCTCGTCGGCGAGTTGGCCGTTTGAAGTGAATCCCATGGTGGCCACGCTGGAGGTGTAAACCACGCGCCGCACACTATTCTTGCGCGCAGCGTCAAGGATCGCGCGAGTGCCTTCAACATTGGCGCGATACATTTCTTCGGGATCGCGCACCCACAGGCGATAGTCGGCAGCGACGTGGAAGACAGCATCGCATCCGGCAATGGCTTTTTCAAGCGACGCCGGTTCGCGCAGGTCTCCAGTGACAAGGTCGGCCCTAAGCTCGGCGATGTTACTGGTGTTGCTGCTGGCGCGCACCAGCAGGCGCAGATCAGCGCCCTGGTCCGCAAGTGCGCGAGCCACGTGGCTGCCGACAAAGCCTGTGGCTCCTGTGACGAAGGCGAGCATCGAAATCAGAGTATAACGGCTGTGAGGCGCGATCCTGTGTTGCCGCTACCAGGAAAGGCTTCCATTAATATCCAATCTGGGAGAACAGCATGAAAATTTTATCGTCCGCGCTGCGGATGGTGAAACTCCAGCCGGAATGACAGTTCAATTACGGCCGTACCGTCACCATCACCACTCCGTGGCTCTCTACTTGTGCTGAGAACTTTTCGGTGAACTTGCCTAAATCCTTGTGCGCCCACAAATCGCGCACAGCGGCGCTCAAATGGGCGGGATAGCCGATCTGCTCCCAATTGACCGTGATCTCCCGCGACGAGCCGCTGCGGTTCAATAGAATTACAGCGCGGTCGCCGTCTTTCAGTTGCTTGGCCCAGACTTCGAGGTCGCCGTCTTTGGTCACGCGGCGGCCCTGGCGTCCGAGCGGATCCTGATCGATCGCGATCACTTCTTTATTAGTCAGAATGTCGCGGATCTCGGGCGCCATGCTGCGCAGATCGTTGCCCGCCATGAGCGGCGCGGCCATCAGCGCCCACAAACTGAAGTGGGAGCGGTATTCGGTGGTGGTCATGCCGCCGTTGCCGACTTCGAGCATGTCGGGATCGTTCCAGTGTCCGGGCCCGGCGGCGGAGTAAAGCGGCTCATTTTCATCCGCGATATCAAGCATGCCGTTCGAGCAGCAGTTGCCGGGACTCCACTCCTTCTTGCCCGCCCAGCGGTCCTGAATGTCGCCGGTGGTTCGCCATAAATTGCCGCCGACCTCTTTGCCCCATAGCCACGGCTTCGCCGTTCCCCACTCGCAAATGCTGAGCACGATCGGACGCCCGCTGGCATCGAGCGCCTGCCGTATGTTGGCGTACGAAGAGCGCGCGTCCTGCCCCGGCAGAGTGTTGCACCAGTCATACTTTAGATAATCAACGTCCCATGACGCATATGTGCGCGCATCCTGATACTCGTGGCCAAGTCCGGCTGGACGCTTCTGGCAAGTTAACGCCCCGGCGTCGGAATAGATGCCAAACTTCAAACCGAGAGAATGGACGTAATCCGCCACCGCTTTGATTCCGTGGGGAAAGCGCTGCGCGTCGGCAACGATGTTGCCCTGCGGGTCGCGCGAAACCTGCCAGCAGTCGTCAATCACGACGTATTGATATCCGGCATCTTTCATGCCGGACTTGACCATCGCGTCGGCCATGCCGCGCACCAGTTTGTCACTGACGTTGCACGCAAATTTGTTCCAGGTGTTCCAGCCCATGGGCGGCGTGAGCGCGAGCCCTTTGGAAACGTCAGACTGTGCGGGCGAAGCGACTGTCAGCAGCGAGCAGATGACGGCGAACAGGAGTAGAAAGTTTTTCATAGTTGTTGGTTGAACGGCAGCAAACAGTTGTATCAGAAAAACGTTTGCGGGAGGCGAAATTCAAAAGCTTTTAACCGCAGAGAACGCCGAGTTCGCGGAGGCGCAAAATTCGAGCGTTCTTAATCGCAGAGAACGCAAAGGCTTGGCAAGAATTCAATCAACGTTAAAGGGCTATTTTGTTATTGTTTTCTCCGCGCACTTCGCGGCTCTTCTTTGCGATCTTTGCGGTTAAAAGCTCTTTTCGTGCGATTGACAATCGCTGATGATGCCACTAACTTGTGTGACGAATCGCGAGGAGATGCCTTTCATGCTCAGAGCAGCCGCCCTGGTAGTTTCTATTCTGTTGGCGAGCGCGTTACAGGCTCAACAGCCAATCGGGATTTTCGCAGATCATTCGGACGTCGGCACGGTGCTGCACCCGGGCACGGCCACCTACGATCCGGCGAAGAAGGCCTACACGCTCACCGGCAGCGGCGAGAACATGTGGACTACTCACGATGAGTTTCAGTTTGCGTGGAAGAAGGTGTCCGGCGACGTGCAGCTGACCGCGGACGTCTCGTTTGCGAACACCAGCGGTAATGAGCACAAGAAGGCGGTATTGATCTTTCGCCAGTCGCTCGATACCGATTCGGTTTATGTAGATGTCGCGTTGCACAGCAGTGGACTGATTGCGCTGCAATATCGGGATGAGGAGGCCGGAACGACACGGGAGGTGCAATCAGCAACATCGGGCCGTTTCATGGTTGAGGCGGCCGACAGCAAGACACCAATGCATTCGGACATCACAGTTGCGCGCCTTCGGCTGATACGCAGAGGTAACTACGTGTACTTATCGATGGCACCTCTCAACAAATTACCAACTTATGATGGCCAATCCATCCGCATTCCGCTCGAAGGCGACTTTTACGCGGGAATCGGCGTTTGCTCGCACGACAAAGATGCGGTCGAGCAGGCCAACTTTTCGAACGTCGAACTAAAAGCTCTGCCTCCAGCTTCGGGCCAGCCAGTGCTTTACAGCACCCTCGAAACAGTTCCGATCGATTCCGGCGACCGCCAGGTGGTGTACTTCGCACCGGAACGCTTCGAAGCTCCCAACTGGTCCCGCGATGGCTCATATCTTCTTTTCAACCGCAATGGACACTTAGAAAAGCTTTCCGTGTCTGGCATCGGCAAGCCTCAAATTATCAACACTGGCTCTGCGAATCGGCTGAATAACGACCATGGCATTTCGCCCGACGGCACCATGCTCGCCTTCAGCGACAACTCGCAGGAAACGAAATCAGCAGACGGAAAAACTGGCCACGATTCTCTCGTGTATGTCATGCTGATCGCCGGCGGCAGTCCCAAGCAACTTACGCCGGTCGGGCCCTCGTACTGGCATGGCTGGTCGCCGGACGGAAAGACGCTGGCCTTTGTCGGCCAGCGCAACGGTGATTTCGACATCTACACAGTTCCTGTGACCGGAGGAGACGAAACTCGTCTCACCACCGCAAAGGGCCTCGACGACGGCTCTGAGTACTCACCCGACGGTCAATATATCTACTTCAATTCCGAGCGCACCGGTCACATGCAAATCTGGCGCATGCATCCCGACGGCAGCCAGCAGGAACAAATTTTCTCAGACGATTACAACAACTGGTTCCCGCACCTCTCTCCGGACGGAAAATGGATGGTCTTCTTAACCTATGACAAAGACGTGACCGGACATCCCGAAAACAAAGATGTCACCCTGCGGCTGATGTCTCTGGAAGACAAGAAGATCATGACCCTGGCGAACTTGTTTGGCGGGCAGGGAACGATTAACGTTCCCTCCTGGTCGCCAGACAGCAAGCAAATTGCGTTTGTCAGTTACCAGTTCATCGCGGCCGAAGACGCGACCGGTGCGCAACCCTGAGAGCGGATTGCCCACAGTGCTCGGGTGATTACATCACTGGCTTTTGGTTACGTTCGCGGCTTGCGGTCCTTTTTGCCCTTGCACAATCTCGAAGTCAACTGCGTCGCCTTCCTGCAGGCTCTTGTAGCCTTCGGAAGAGATTGCGCTGTAATGCACAAAAACGTCAGGCCCATCGTCGCGTCCAATAAAACCGTATCCCTTAGCGTTGTTGAACCACTTCACAGTACCTTTCAAACGATCCACGTACGCCCCCTGGAAAGCGTTCTAACCAGAGCGCTTCACCAAAATTTGCTGCCATTGTGCGTCCGTTGGCGGAGCCTGTCAAGAAGGGGAATCCCGCATTCTCTAGGGGGAACAACGTAGATCGCCTAATGCCTTCGCGGCCGGCGTTGATGATCGAGCCAGAGCACGCCGGCAATTGTCTTCGCATCCTGGATAGTTCCGTCAATCACCATTCTCACCGCTTGGCGAAGCGGAACCAGGCTGATTTCAATGACTTCGTCGTCTTCCGGCTGCGCGTCTCCCAGCTTCAACTCGCGCGCCAGATAAAGTGACATCGTCTCAGCAACGAAGCCCGGGCTGGCCCAGAAATGCAGAATTTTCTTCCAGCTTCCGGCGGCGTAGCCGGTTTCTTCCCGCAGCTCACGTTTGGCGGCTTTGAGTTCGTTCTCGCCTTCGTCGATGCGTCCGGCTGGAAGCTCGTACAGAAAACGTCCGGCCGCATGACGATACTGTCGCTCGATCAGAATTCGTGGCTCGCTTTGGCTATCGTCAACCGCAAGGACGACAATCGATCCCGAGTGCCGCACCACGTCGCGGCGCACACGCACGCCCGTGGGCTCGAGGACTTCGTCTGTCGAAACCCAGAACACCGGGCCGACATAGGCTTTGCGCGATGAGAGCACGCGGGCTCTCCTGCGGGGAACAGATTTCTTTCGGGTGACAGCTTTGGATTTCGTGCGCGACGATGATTTTGCCATGCCAACAATATAAGTGAGTGAAATCGCTTTTGCTGGGTGCTCCTGATATGCTCGCGGCGATGAAGCCGACTATGAAGCAGCGGAAGACTCAGCCGACGATTGCGATTGTAGGTGCAGGCCGGTTAGGAACGACCCTTGCCGAGCGCCTGGCGGAAGCTGGCTATGTGATCAGCGAAATTGTTACGCGAAACGACTTGCAATCCCTCGCCAACGCCCAACGACTGGCGCGCAAAGTGGGCGCGACGGCTAGGACATCTCACCGTGCGAAGCTGGATGCCGACGTCGTTTGGTTCTGCGTGCCGGATTCGCAGATCGCCCCCGCGGCCGCTGATCTCTCGGGGCACGATTGGAAAAACCAAATTGCTTTGCATTCCAGCGGCGTTCTTTCGAGCGATGCCTTGGCCGAATTGCGGGAGCGAGGCGCGCGAGTGGCATCGGTTCATCCGCTCATGACGTTTGTGGAAAAGTCCCAACCGGATCTTCAAGGCGTGCCGTTCGCGATAGAAGGAGACGCCGTCGCCGTGCGGGTTGCCAAGAGCATCATCAGCAGTCTGGGAGGGGATGCTTTTCGCATTCGCAAGCAGGACAAGGTCGCCTATCATGCCTTCGCCACCATGGTCTGCCCTCTGCTGGTTTCATTGCTTGCCGCATCGGAACAAATCGCGGCGTTGGCGGGTATTTCGCCTCGCCTGGCGCGGCGCCGCATGATGCCGATCTTGCGGCAGACTCTGGCAAATTACGAGAAGCTTGGCCCGGCAGCTTCGTTCAGCGGGCCGATTGTCCGTGGGGATGTACAAACGATTGCGCGGCATCTAAAAGCGCTGGACTCCATCGGCGATGTCAGGTCCGTGTATGTTGCTCTGGCGGGCGCCGCGCTGCTCAACCTGCCCAACCGGAAGCGCGAAGAGATCGCCAAGCTGCTATCAATCAATCCAGTTCCAGTTCAGCGCAATCGGGGAGGCAGAGATCGGGTGAGCAGGCGGCGAGTTCGGCGAAGCTGAAGGTCCCGCTGGCGACCGCAACAATCAATGCGCCAGCTTCTCTTGCTGCTTGGATGTCGGACGGAGTATCTCCGACAAAGCAGACACGGGGCTTCGCTCCCAGGTGCGCCGCGGCATGATTCATCGCGTTGCGAAAAATGTCCGCGCGGCGCTCGCATTGGTCGCTGAAAAATCCGAAAGAAAAATAGTCGCGCAGCCCGGCGGCTTCGATTTTGTGCCAGCCCACGGTCTCCAGGTTTCCAGACGCGACGCCGAGCAGCGCCTCTTGCTCCGACAAACGGGCGAGCAAACCCGGAACGCCCGGGCAAACATGCGGCACAATCTGTTGCCGATTGGCTTCTACTTCACGACAGACTACTTCAAGCGCAATCGGCAATCCGGACTCGAATCCGCCATCGCTGACCCCCGAGCGAACCAAAGCCGCGCGCAGAATCGAAATGTCAGTCATGCCGTGATATGGAATTCCTTCGATGGTTGCATCTACGCCATAAGCCTCAAGCATGGCCCGATGAAGAGCATTCCAGTGGACCAAGTCGCTGGTGACCAGCAGCGTGCCGTCAATATCGAAAATGTAAGCGTCGGAGGGTGGGAGAGATTTCATGTCCGGCAATGTTGGGTGAGCCAGGCGCAGCTCGAATTCACGAATTGTAGGATTTACGAATCGTCGAATTTAAGGATTGTCCAATTTGAAAATCATCTTCGATAGGATCCCACGTGAAATAACCTCGAAACCTCTGGAATTCGTCAATTGGGAAATTCTACAATTCGGTAAATTTGTTCAGTTCACCATGATTCTCTGAATCGATTTCGCTTTGCCGGTGGCCTCATCAGCCTCAACCACCACGGCGCAGAGGCGGGCATCATCGGTTGCGGGCTCAAACCGAACCGGCATGTTGTTGAGAAAACGCCCGATGACCAGCTCCTTTTTCACTCCAATCACGCCATCGTAGGGCCCGGTCATGCCCACGTCGGTGATGTAGGCGGTGCCGCGGGGCAGCACGCGTTCGTCAGCCGTAGGCACGTGGGTATGGGTGCCGACCAACGCCGTCACCCGCCCGTCCAGATACCATCCCAGGGCGATTTTTTCCGAGGTGGCCTCGGCGTGAACATCAACGAAGATAATTTTTGCCTGGATCTGCTTCAGTAACTCATCGGCTTTGCGAAAAGGATCATCATTCGACGCCATAAAAATCCGTCCCTGGAGATTGATGACGGCATAGGGCACATCATTCTTGCGTCCTTCATAAAATCCATATCCAGGCAGATCGCTGGCATAATTCGCCGGGCGCAGAACCCGCCGCGCAGGACCGTGCGGATCGGCATCGGAGGCCAGGAAATAATCCACAATCTCGCGCTTGTCCCAGACATGGTTGCCGGTTGTAAGTACGTCGATGCCAAGATCGAACAGGTCTTCGGCGAGCGAAGGAGTAATGCCGAAACCGGCGGCGGAATTCTCGCCGTTCGCTAAAACCAGGTCGATGTGATGCTCACGTACCAGATGCTTCAGCTTTTCGCGGACGATGGTCCGCCCAGGCCGCCCAAAAATGTCGCCGATAAAGAGAATGCGCACGCGAATTCGATGGTAACATCCGCGGGTGGGTGCGCCAGTGTATGCAAACCGAAAAGCCTTTAACCGCAGAGGTCGCCGAGAACTATCAGGTCATTGAACCAGCGCAATGCGAAGGGTTGTGGCGTCACGGCTGATTCGCTGATTTACCTTTTCCTCTGCGTACTCGGCGATCTCGGCGGTGAAAGCTTTGGTTCGAAATCTAGGGCGTCAGCTCCGCGGTGCGCAGGAAATCAAAATTCCCCGACGGATTCAGTTCGAGCCCGCCCACCCGCCGCGAATAAACCATCACGTTATTGAAGTACCACAAATTGATGTAGGGCAGGTCTTCGGCCAGAATTGCCTGGATCTCGGCGTAATCCCGCTTGCGCGCGCTCTGGCCGGTTTCGGTTCGGGCTTTGGCGATCAGTTCGTCCACCCGCGGATTGCGGTAGAACTGGCGGTTTGCGCCCTTGGGAATGATATTGGCCGAGTCGAACACGTAGCCGAAGATGTCCGGATCTTCATTGCCACCCACCCAGCGCAGCGAATACATCTGAAATTCGCCATGGGTCACGTCGGAGAAAAATGTCGCCGATTCGAAGCTATGGATATCGAGAGCGATTCCGATTTCACGCAGTTGCTGCTGAAAGACCGCGGCCATCGAGCGGGAGCTTTCCTCCGTGGAGGTTTTCATGGTCAGGTGAAAGCGCACGCCGTTCAGTTCGGGGTATCCTGCGGCATCGAGTATCTGGCGGGCGCGGGCGGGGTCGTGAGGATACTGGCGCACCTCGGGGTCGTAGGCCCAGCTTTCCGGCGGCAGCACACTCGAGGCCAGGCGCACGCTGTCACGCCACAAGTAGTGCGCGATGGGCTGGCGGTCGATACCATAAGCAATCGCCTGGCGAACCCGACCATCCTTCAAAATGGGATCGCGCAGGTTGAAGGCCATGTAGCCGAGGCGGGTGCCGGGGCCGCGCATGACCGAAAGTTTCGGCTCGTGCTCAAGGGTCAACTCCATATCGGGGGTGAGGGAGTTGATTTCGAGATCGGCGCTGCCCTTGCGCAATTCGAGCGCACGCGTAGTGGTGTCAGGAACCACCGCAAAGCGCACCCGCTCGAGCTTTGGCTTCTCGCCCCAGTAGTTGTCGTTGCGTTCGATGATGACGTCCTTATCCTGCTCGGCGCTGACGAACCGAAACGGCCCGGAACCGATAGGGTTGCGCGTGATATCGTCGGTGCTGCCGTAGGGCACGATGCCCATGCCTTCGCCACCGGCGAGATTCCACAGCAGGGCGGCCCAGGGCTCCTTCAGGTGAAAGACGACGGTATGATCGTCCGGCGCGTCGATGCGGTCCACGAACCGGTATGTGCCCGCCTTGGGGCTGCGAATTTTGCCCTGGAGCACGGAGTCGAAGCTCCACTTCACGTCACGCGCGGTGAGCGGGCGGCCGTCAGAGAACCTGACCCCGGAATGAAGGTGAAAAATGTAAGTTTTTGAATCCGGCGTTTCCCAGCGTTCTGCGAGGCCGGGCTTCACGCTCAGGTGTTCGTCGCGGGAGAGGAGATTATCGAAGAGCAGGCCGTCAATGCGCTCAGACTGCGCGTCGAGGCCGACGCGCGGATCGAGGTTGGTGGGGCTCGACTCAATGATGACCACCAGCGTGTTCGGATCTGCCCTGCGCGAGCAGGAGAGCAACGCCAGACAGAACCCGATTGCTAGGAATGTTAAGACCAGTTTGTTTCGAATAACTGCGCGTACCGCATCCGGCCCTCGACCTGATGGTTGACGGCTGACGGCTGAAGGCTGAAGCTTCACTCGAGCTCCTCGGCCATCTTGAACAGTTTGTTTACTGTGTTCCAGTTGCGCATGGTTGCCGATACTTTCAATACTTTGTCAAGCGGATGCTTCCACAGGCTACTTCCCGAGACCCCGTTAGGGAAATAGAAATAGATTTCTTTTTCGGCCATCCGTACCCGGTCGGGTGCATGCGTGAGCGATTCAAGTTTCTGAATGGCCTCCGGCGTCAGTTCTTCCGGTAAGAACACCACGTGTAATTTTTCGGTATCGACTCCGCATTCCCGCAGCAACGGATTTCCCTCAATGATTTTTGCCAGCTCCTCTTTGGTCCGCGAGATCACCTCGGCGGAAAATCCAAAATCGACGGCGATCTGCATCTCAAGTTTTTTGGAGAGCTTTTCAGGCGGCATCTTCGGCGCTTTCAGCACCACATTTCCGCTCTGTATATAAGTCTTCGCGCCAGAGTAGCCGCAGGCAGCGCACGAGGCCACGAGTTTCTCCATCTTCATGCGCTTGTGGGCGCCGACGTTGATTCCGCGGAGTAGGGCGATATAGACAGGCATGGCGGTCACTGGGTCAGTGATTAGTTGTCAGTGGCCAGTCCTTACGCTTTATTCATTTTAGCCAGTCATCATCCGAGAAAAACACAGCCCGACTAAACTTGGTGAATCAAGGCCACGCCCTGCGATAAAAACGACACCTGCCCACCGACTACTGACAACTGCCTCACTGACAACTGCCTCACTGACAACTGCCTCACTGACAACTGCCCACTGACAACTGCCCACTGACAACTGCCTCACGGATACGATACCTTCCCCAGCACCACCGCACGCTTTGCTCCCGTTGCCGAGGGCACGTTCGACGGCCGCCGGTGCCAGGTCTCAAATGCCAGCACCGCGAAAGCCACGGCCTCCTTGGCTTCTGAAGGAATCCCGAATTCGTCGGAGGTACGCAGTTGCAACCCGAGGACCTGGAGTTCATTAGCCAGCATCGCCATGAGCGTGGGGTTGTGCGTGCCTCCACCCGAAGCAATGACCTCGGAGAATTCTCCGCGCGGCAGCACATAGCGCCGCACCGCATCGGCTATCGATGCAGCGGTCAAAGCCGTGGCGCTGGCGACCAGGTCTTCTTTGTGATAGCGTGCCCCAGCTTTTGCTTCTTTCAAAGGGCGGGAGCCGCGAAATGCCTCCCGAAACCGCTTCACAAACTCTCGCCCAAATTCCTCGCGCCCCGCGGTTTTTGGCGGCTGCAGGCGGAAAAAACTGTGCCGCAGAAATTTCTCGACTACATCCGGCAAAACTCGGCCGCCGGCCGCGAGCTTACCGTCCCAGTCAAACGGCTGGCCGAAGAGTTCTCCGGCCAGCGCGTCCATCACCATGTTGCCCGGGCCGGTATCGAATGCGATTACCTGGTCGAGGGAGGCCTTCGCGGGAATCGCGGTCACATTCGCAATTCCGCCAATATTAAGCGCGATCCTGCCGATGCGCTGGTCGCGATAGAGGCGGTAATCGAGGAAGGGAACGAGCGGCGCGCCCTGGCCACCAGCCGCCATGTCGGCGGGACGGAAATCCGAGACCACCGGCACGCCCACCAGCGCGGCAATGCGCGAGGCCTCACCGGTTTGCCAGGTGACCGCCAGCCTTCTTCCGAGAAAGTTCGAGGCCGCGCCCTGATGGTAAATCGTCTGCCCGTGACAGCCGACGAGTTCAGCTTTCACTCTCAGCTTCTTCTGCGCCCCCAGCAGCGCTTCGCCGTAAAGCTCTCCCAGCAGAAAATTCAAACGCGACAGATCGGCCACGCTCGCGTGGGACGCATTCATCGCCTCCAGCACCGCCTTGCGCAGCGCTGCAGAATATGGAAAAGCTGAGTGTCCCAGCAGCTTCAGCCTGGGCCGCCGGCCCTTGCCGATCTCCACCAGCGCTACATCGATGCCATCGGCCGAGGTTCCGCTCATCACTCCGGCAACGATCATCTCTGCGTACCAGCCGCGGTGCCCCGAGAAAGCGAGCTATAGCGGATTCGCTCGCTGAACTCCCAGAGCTGCCGCGAGAGCCGCGCGATTTTCTGTTCCGAAGGGGCCGAGCCAATGCGTAGCAGCTTGGCGTGTTTACGCTTGAAAGCCGCAATCAGCCTGGCCGATTCCATCACCCTCCGGCGGAACTTGGCGTCACGCTCGCACTCTCTGGTCACGGCCGCAAACGCCCGCTCGATGCCCGCTGCCTCGTGGCAGATCAGGCACAGGTCGCCGCCGGCACGCACAAACTCAACCGCCGCCTGTTCGAGCGGAGCCGCCTTCAGCACCCCGCCCATCTCGAGATCATCCGAGACGACCAGCCCGCGGTAGCCAATCTTTTTTCGCAGCACGGCGCTGATCCAGTATTTCGAAAGCGACGCCGGCAACTGGTCGCGCGTGACGGCCGGATAGTTCGCATGATTGATCAGCACCATGGGAAGTTCGCGTTTCATTACCCGGTAGGGGACCAGGTCCTCTTCCCATAATCCCTTGAACGACTTCTTGATCAGCGGCAGATGGTGGTGCGAATCCAGGTTGCCTTCCCCCAGCCCGGGAAAGTGCTTGCCGCCGCCGATGACGTGCGCCGAATGTAGCCCGGCGAGAAACTCGCGCGCGTAAACAATGACGTCTTTGGGATGAATGGAGAATGCCCGCGACCGCATCACCGCGCGTGAAGCTTCAAACGCCAGATCGAGCACCGGCGCGAGGTTCGTATTGAGGCCCATGGCGCAGCAAGCCTTGCCAATCATCTCGCCGTGTTTGCGATAGAGCTTGCGGTTCCCGGTCGCAAACACATCCGCGGCCGAAGGCGTGGGACCGGTCAGGTTGCGGAAGCGGTCCACTCGTCCGCCTTCAAGGTCCACCATGGTGAACAGCGGCTCACGCACGCACGCCTGGCAATCTTTAAGCAGCTTGTGGGTCTGCTGTGCGTTCACGATATTGCGGGCAAACAGGATTACGCCCCCGGGCTGAATGCGGGCGAGCATCTCCGCCAGCGGCGGCGACATGGCGGTGCCGTCGAAGCCGATCACGAGAAGCTGGCCGCAACCCGGCTCTGGCCGGCCGCGTTTCGGTGCACTCTTTTTCGCGAAAGCCATGAATGAATCGGAAGAGACGAATCAGTAGAAGCATATCAAGATTCGCCGGATGGAATTAGAGCAAGAATCTCACTGTACCTGTTTCTTTAACTCCGCCAGCAGGTTCAGTCCTTCGAGCGGGGTCAGATGATTCAGATCAACTTCGCGCAATTTCTCGAGCACCGGCTGCGACAGCGGCGTGAAGATAGTCAGCTGCGCCGCCCGTGGCCCAAGCGCATCGCCCGAAGCAAGCTGCGCGCTTAGCCGGGCTTCGGCGTTCTCGTGTTCGGCCAGCACCTCGCGTGCCCGCCGCACTACTTCCTCGGGAAGGCCGGCGAGTTTTGCCACTTCAATCCCGTAGCTGCGGTCAGCTGCCCCAGGCTCCACCTTGCGCAAGAAAACAATGCCGCTTCCGGTCTCCTTTACCGCCACGTGGTAGTTCTTCACTCCCGCAAGCTGTTCGGCGAGTTCGGTCAACTCGAAATAATGGGTGGCAAAGAGGGTCTTCGCCCGGGTGCGGGCGTGCAGGTATTCGATCGCCGCCCAGGCGATGGCGAGGCCGTCGTAGGTCGAGGTGCCGCGCCCGACTTCGTCGAGCAGGATGAGAGATTGCGGGGTAGCGGTATTTAAGATGGCAGCGGTCTCGGTCATCTCCACCATGAAAGTCGAGCGCCCGCGCGCCAGGTTGTCGCTGGCCCCGATGCGGGTGAAAACCCGGTCAACTATTCCGAGCCGCGCTTTTGTGGCCGGAACAAACGCCCCCATCTGCGCCATGATCACGATCAGCGCCGTCTGCCGCAGGTAAGTGGACTTGCCGCCCATGTTCGGTCCGGTCAATACCAGAATGTTTTGCGTGGTCGAATCCAGGTAAAGATCATTGGGCACGTAGCGGCTGGGCTCCGCACCGCCGGAAAATTCCTGCTGCTCGATCACCGGGTGCCGCCCGCCGATGATCTCGATGTCTCCGCTTTCGTCAAACTCGGGCCGGCAATACTTGCGCTGGGCGGCGAGCTGGGAAAAAGCCGCCAGCACGTCCACCTCGGCCAGCGCCAGAGCGGTCTGGCGAATCCGCCGCGCTTCTCCGGCGATGGCCGAGCGCAATTCTGCAAAAATCCGCCGCTCGATTTCGACCAGCTTCTCCTGTGCGTCCAGGATCTTGGCTTCGTACTCCTTTAGTTCGGGCGTGGTGAAGCGCTCGGCGTTCGCCAGCGTCTGCCGGCGCTCGTAGTCCGGCGGCGCCAGTTGCAGGTTGGCTTTCGAGATTTCCAGGTAGTAGCCAAAGACCGAGTTAAAGCGAACCTTTAAGGACGAGATTCCGGTGCGCTGGCGCTCGCGCTGCTCCATCTCCACCAGAAACTGCTTTCCGTTTCGGCTGAGCTGGTGCAACCCGTCGAGCTCCGCGTCGGCCCCGCGCGCAATGACTCCGCCTTCCGAGAGCGAGATCGGCGGCTCGGAGACAATGGTTTTTTCAATGCGCTCGCGGATGTCCAAGAGTTCATCGATGGCCCGGTGCAGTGATTCGAGCCGCGCGGCCCGCATAGGGGCGAGCGCCGCCCGTAGCGCCGGAATCTTTCCCAGCGAAGCCGCCAGCGCGATGAGGTCGCGGGGATTTGCGGTTTCAAGCGTTACCCGGCTTAGCAGCCGCTCGAGGTCAAGCACGCCTGCAAGCGCCTGGCGCAACTCCTGGCGGGCGATTGTCGCCTTCGCCAGCTCTTCCACGGCGTCGAGCCGCGCATTGATTTCGTTTGCGTCTAAAGCCGGCCGCAGCATCCAGGCCCGCAGCAGGCGCTTGCCCATGGGGGTGACGGTGGCGTCGAGCGCGCGAAACAGCGTGACCCCGGAATTCGTCCCGGCAAACAGCGGTTCAATCAGTTCAAGATTGCGCACCGTGACTGCATCGAGAACCAGGCAGTTCTGCCGTTCGTAGAACCCGATGCGGTCCACGTGATCGAGCGTCCCCCGCTGGGTGGAGCGCACGTAATAAAGAATGGCTCCGGCCGCGGCCGCGGCTGCGGGTTTCGCCGCCAAGCCAAAGCCTTCGAGCGACAGCACTCCGAATTGATTTTCGACCAGAGGGATGGCATGGTCGGGGGCGAATATCCAGTCGTCGAGCGGCGTCAGGGCCCAGGGGCGGTGGGCTGCGTCGTTTGATTGCACGGGCGAGGCGCCCGGGCCTCCAGTTTCGTGTTGAGCAAACAATGGCGCGGAACTCGCGTAAAGCAGTTCCTTCGGACGCAGCTGCTCGAGCTCGTCCTGGATTCTTTTCTCCGCATCCTCGCCCGAAAATTCCGTCGCCCGAAACTCTCCGGTCGAAAGATCCAGCGCGGCGAACCCGGCGCGGATTTTCTTAGCTTGAGACCGATCACTACCGCTGCTATGGGTATTGGCTTGGGCGGCGGCAAACTGCCCGTCGAACGACACTATGGCCGCAAGAAAATTGCTTTCTTCCGCATTTAACGACGCATCGGCCGACGTTCCCGGCGTAACCACCCGCGTCACTTCCCGGCGCACGAGCTTTTGCCGGGGTCCCCATACGGCGCGGTTTTCGCCGGATGGGGTGCGGAGGCGCGGGTCCTCGACCTGCTCGCAGATCGCCACCTTGTACCCGCGGCGGATCAGCTTCGCGATATATCCCTCGGCGGCATGATAGGGCACCCCGCACATGGGAATGGCCACGCCTTTTTCTTTGTTGCGGGAGGTCAGGGTGATCTGCAGCTCGCGCGCCGCCAGCACCGCGTCGTCAAAAAACATCTCGTAGAAATCGCCCAAGCGGAAGAACAAAAGCGCTGCCGGGTGTTCTTTTTTGATCGCGGAATATTGCCGCATCAGCGGGGTGGAGGGTTCGGACATGGAGTTGCTAGTTGTCAGTTGCCAGTGATCAGTTGCCAGTAAGTTCGAAAGCTTTTAAACCGCAAAGCTTAGTCGCAAAGATTAGTCGCAAAGCTTTTAACCGCAAAGATCGCAAAAGGTTCGCAAAGAGAAGCTCAAACTTGATTTTCTCTGCGACCTCAGCGTCCTCTGCGGTAAAAGCTTTTGACGTTAACCCGGCCAGGGCTTTTAGGCTTTGTAACCGCAAAGCTTAGTCGCAGAACTTTTAACCGCAACGATCGCAAAAGTTCGCAAAGAAAAGCTCGAACTTGATTTTCTCTGCGACCTCGGCGTCCTCTGCGGTAAAAGCTCTTGAACTTACTGGCAAATGACCACTGGCAACTGGCCACTTCTCTCGTCACTATAGCTCCCGCCCCGCCTGTGGACGGCGTGGAAAACGCGTCCCTTACGCCCTTGGTGCGAGATTTAACTCAAAGCCTTTCACTGCCGAGAACGCCGAGATCGCCGAGCCTGCCGAGAAGACCTGAATCGATTGCTTTCACTGGCAACTGCCCACTGGCAACCGCAACTGGCACCTGCCCCCATGCGATAATCAGCTTCGCTCATGGAACTGCGCAAAGACCCCATCACCCGCTCCTGGGTGCTGGTCGGAGACGATATCCCCGAGACCACGCCCCGCACGCCGGCGCAATGCCGGCTCTGCCCGGGCGCGGGCGAGAAGACGCAGCCCATTTCCACCCGTTCCGGGCTGCGCGGCGGGCCCTGGTCAGCGCGCGCCGTGGTGCACCCGAGCGCGGTTTATCACATCGAGGGCGAGGCCGAGCGGAGGGGGCAGGGCATGTACGACCACATGTCCACCCTGGGGGCGCACGAAGTGCTGATCGAGAACCCGCGTCATGACCGCCAACTCTGGCAGGCCGACGAAGACGAGATCCAGCAGTTCCTGCTGCTTGCTGCCCAGCGCATTCAGGACCTCAAAGGCGACGCTCGCTTCCGCTATATCAGCGTGTTCAAAAACTTCGGCGCCCCCGCCGGGCAGGAGTTCGAGCACCCCAACACCCAGCTTACCGCGACGACTTTCATCCCCCGGCGAGTGCTCTACGAATTGCGCGCGGCCTACGATTTCTACAAGCAGAAAGAACGCTGTGTTTTCTGCGACATCGTCACCCAGGAGCTGACTCAGGCCCAGCGCCTGGTCGAAGTCCGCGGCGACTTTGTGGCCCTCTGCCCCTACGCTTCGCGCACGCCGTACGAGACCTGGATCCTGCCCCGCCCCCATGACTCAGCTTTCGAACGTTTCGCGCTGGCGCGGCCGGGCAGCATGCGCGACCTCGGGGGGCTGCTGAAGCGGACCTTGCAGCGCATCCGGACGATTACGGATGCTTTTCATCTGGTACTGCACACTTCGCCGAATCGCGACCACGCCTCGGCCAGTCTCGGCTACTGGAAGACGCTTGACGAGGACTATCACTGGCACATAGAAATCCTGCCGATTCTGGCGTCGAAGTCGAAGTCCTACACCTTCAAAGAGGTCTATTACTCGCCGGTGTCGCCGGAGAGCGCGGCCAAGCGGCTCCGGGAAGCGCAGGTTTAGTCGGCGAAAGAGTTTTCACCGCAGAGAAAGAAGAATTGAGTCATTGAATCATCGGGAGATTGAATCATTGAAGAGCGTCTAATGGAAATATGAGTAGTCCGAACCGAAGTTCGTGTGTACTTCCTACTCCATCTTCGCCGCTTCTGCTAATTCGTAAGAGATTCCGCTTAAGGAACGCCATTCGATCTTGCACCCAATGATTCAATCTCCCGATGATTCAATGATTCAATTCTTCTCAGCGATCTCGGCGGTAAAAAGATTTTGTGCATCCTCCATCACGGTCGTTTATCTTCTCGCAGCCAGCGCATCGGCCGAGACTGGTCACCCGGCTTTCTACCGTGATGTACTGCCCATTCTTCAGAACCACTGCCAGTCCTGCCACCGCCCGGGCGAGATTGCGCCCTTTCCGCTGGTCACCTATCAGCAGACCAAAAGCTGGGCGGCCGCCATCCGTGCCGATGTGAACTCGCGCAAGATGCCGCCGTGGTTTGCCGACCCCTGCTGCGGGCGCTTCTCAAACGATCCTTCCCTCTCAGTAAAGCAGGTCGGAGCCATTGACTCATGGGTGGCGTCCGGCGCGCCTGCTGGCGATCCGCATGATGCCCCTCCGCCGCCGCCCTGGACCGAAGGCTGGAACATCGCACCGCCCGACCTGGTGCTCAAGATGCCAAAACCCGTCAAGCTCCCGGCGTCGGGGGATGTGGAATACACCTACGAAATCGTGCCCACCAATTTCGAAGAAGACAAGTGGGTGCAGATGTCCGAGCTGCGGCCGTCGGCGCGCGACCACGTGCACCATGCCGTGGTTTATATCCGCCCGCCGGAGTCAACCTGGTTGCGTGGCGCGCCTGTCGGCGTGCCCTTTACGGCTTCCACCTTGCACGATCCTCACCTGATGCACGAGGCCCACTCAACTACCAGCGACTTGCTGCTGGTTTATGCACCAGGAAGCTCGCCCGACCGCTGGCCGGAGGGCATGGCGAAGTTTATTCCGGCGCACTCGGACCTGATCTTTCAGATGCACTACACCACCAATGGCCGCACATCGTCAGATCAGACCAGCCTCGGACTGGTGTTCGCGAAGCATCCGCCTGAAAAACGTGTGCTCACTCTGCAACTGGCGAATGAACACGACACCATTCCCATTCCGCCGAACACCGACAACTATCGCGTCGAGGTCCATGGCACGCTGCCCAACGCCGCCCTGCTGCTTAGCTTTTTTCCGCATATGCACCTGCGCGGCAAGCGGTTCGAATACAACATCGTGCACAACGACGGCACCCGCGAGACCTTGTTGCGCGTGAACTACGATTTCTACTGGCAGCTGAGCTATCGTTTATCTGAACCGCGAATGCTTCAGGCAGGCGCAAGACTTGAAGCCATCGCATGGTATGACAATTCGAAAAACAACCCGCACAATCCCGATCCCGACAGTTCGGTCGAGTGGGGCGACCAGACCTATAACGAAATGATGGTAGGATTTTTCGACGTGGCAGTCCCGGCGGGAATGGACAAGGAGAAGTTTTTTGTTCGCAAATAACTTTAACGGCAGACGAACCAGAAGCGTTTAACCGCAGAGAACGCAAAGCACGCAGAGAAAAGCAACTTCCGTCGCCACAGATTCAAACCGATTCTGCAGAAAAGACTCAAGACGGCGCGTCCCGCGAATGTTAGTACGGAAAAGCATTTACCGCCAAGGACGCCGGGATCGCAGAGAAAATCGAGAAAATTCTGGCTTTGTGTTCTTTGCGCTCTTAGCGGTTAAAAGCTGTTGGTTTTACTCTTGTTCTCGGCGTCTCGGCGGTGAAAAGCGCTTTGTCCCTCACCCGCCCAGCTTTTCGAAGAACAAACAGATCGATTCGATCCCGCGATAGAAATTTGGAATGTGAAACTTTTCGTTGGGTGCGTGCAGGTTATCATCCGGCAGTCCGAAACCCATCATGACCGAAGGAATCTTCAGCACGTCCTGAAAGTCAGTGACGATCGGAATCGATCCGCCGGAGCGGATGAACACGGTTTCTTTATTAAACACCTGGTGCAGAGCCTCGGTGGCGGCTTCGATAAATTTGTTATTGGTGCTCACCACGCAAGCCGGTCCTTTGCTCCAGACTTTAATTCTGGTCTCGATCCCCTTAGGTGTTAGCTTCTTCACATAAGCGGTGTAGCGCTTAAAAATGTCGTCCGGGTCCTGATTCGGCACCAGCCGCATTGAGACCTTCGCCTGTCCCTTCGCCGGGATGACAGTCTTAGCCCCCGAAGCCGTGAACCCTCCGGGCATGCCGTGCACTTCGAGCGTAGGCCGCGCCCAGGTACGGTAGAGAACCGAGAATCCTGGTTCGCCGGTCAGCTTCGACGAACCAACTTCAGTTTTGCGGTAGTGCTCCTCGTTGAACGGCAGCTTCTTCCAGGCTTTGAGTTCGGCTGCCGTCGGGGCTTTGACATTTTTGTAGAAGCCGGGGATTAGAATTTTGCCCTTGGCGTCTTTCAGTTTGCTGATGATCTCGATCAATGCGAAAAACGGATTCGGCGCCGCGCCGCCGTACATTCCCGAGTGCAAATCAACTTTCGCGCCCTGGGCTTCAATCTCGGTGTACACCAGGCCGCGCAGTCCCACGCACAAAGTTGGCAGATCGGCTGCGAACAGTTCGGTGTCGCACACCAGCGCGAAATCAGCTTTAAGCTTTGGCTTCTGCTTGCGCACATAAGCCGCAATGGACTCGCCGCCGACTTCCTCTTCACCCTCGATGATGAACTTGACGTTGATGGGCAGCTGGCCGGCGTGGCCGCGCATGAGCGCTTCGATGGCTTTGAGTTCCATCCACAACTGGCCTTTGTCGTCCACCGCGCCGCGTGCGTAGATATTGTTGTTGCGCTCCGCCGGCTCAAACGGGGGCGAAATCCATTCATTCAGAGGATCGGGCGGTTGCACGTCGTAATGGGCGTAGCAGAGCGCGGTGGGCTTGCCGACGGCGTGCAGCCAGTCGGCGTAAATCAGCGGATGACCCTTGGTCGGAATAACCTCAACGTTTTCCATGCCGATGCGCCGGAGGTCGGCAGCCACAAAGTCGGCCGCGCGCTGGACGTCGGATTTGTGCTCGGGCGCGGTGCTGACGCTGGGTATCCGTAGCAGGTCTTTCAATTCACTGAGAAACCGTTGCTGGTTCTGGCGGGCAAAAGCGACTGCCGGTGAAGCCATGGAAAAATCCTTTCGCCATCAGGAGCGGTGGAAGAACTAGGATGAAAACTGTTCAGTATAGCGAAAGTTTACTGTTGCCATTCTGCTGCTCAGTGTTTCCTTTCGTCCCACCATTTTAAGAAACGTCCGGTTACGGATTTTTACCGCATCCGTCCAACACATCGCATCAAGGCTTGCGCGAGCCACACACAAATATGAGTTTCCCCAAGAGGAAAGGACAAACCTGTGCGGCTCCTAAGGTGTTTCGTAATCGTGTTGTTATATCTTCGTCCTGGCTGTGCTCAACTGGACTCAGCTTTGCAAACGAGCAAGCAGCCAACGGCTGAATCCGCAGAGCTGTCGAGTCTCAGACGCAGGGCCCAGAGTGGCGATGCTTTAGCCGAATACATGCTGGGGAACGTTTATGTCAATGGCTCCCACGCGCCGCGGGATTATCGCGAAGCCTCGCGATGGTACTTGGCTGCGGCCGCAAAAGGATCAGCCAACGCGCAGTTCATGTTGGGCTTCCTTTTCGAACACGGCTTAGGCGTTTCCCAAAACTACACGGAGGCAGCGACACAATACCGCGCGGCGGCCATGCAGGGGCACGCAATCGGGGAGAACAATCTCGCCGGCTTGTACCAGCACGGTAGAGGTGTGCGCAAGGACATAGACCAAGCCCTCGAATGGTACCGCGCTGCAGCGGAACACGGGAACACCACGGCGCAATGCAATCTAGCTTCCCTATACATGGTGGGCCGGGAGGTTCCGCGGAATTATTACGAAGCAGCCAGGTGGTTTCGCGCTGCGGCAGAGCGAGGTTTCGCCGTGGCTCAAAATAACCTCGCCTTCATGTATTACAACGGTATGGGAGTTCCGCGCGACTACGGCCAGGCCGCCGGATGGACCCGGCGAGCGGCGGAACAGGGATATGTCATCGCAAAGAGCGATCTCGGCTACTTGTACGAGCAGGGGAAGGGCGTCCCTCTCGATTACGTCACCGCATATATGTGGTACAGCCTCGGGGCTGCGGGCGGGGACTCCCGCGCGTCACGTGAAATGAAGGATCTCTCAAAGCGGATGTCGCCTAAACAAATGGTGGACGCCAGGAACCGTGCAAGTGCCGGCGCACAACAATTCGGGCAAATAGCGGATTTCCCCGGCATTGAAGTGAGCGGGGAATCGTTTGTTGCGCCGCACTGAGAAGTTGCCACGCATTGATGCTTGGTTCTGTGTCAATCGGACGCTGAATAGTCGAGGCTCTTGCAGTCATGTTTTCGACGAAAACCTGGATGGTGCAAAACTGGAAATCTCGCGGTTAAAGGATTTGCCCAAAACTAAGTCTGAGATCACCTTTGCCGTCACCGGCGCCAGCAGAATTCCGTCGCGGTAATGCCCGCCGGCAACAAAATATCCCGGCGTCGTGGTCTCGCCCAGGATGGGCAAATTGTCCGGAGTTCCGGGGCGCAATCCCGCCCAGTCTTCGTGCTGACGCGCTTCGGCCAGCGCCGGCATGAGTTCAATTGCGGCATGAAACAGTCGTTCGATCGTCGTGACATCGGTTCTCTTGTCGAATCCGGCGTCTTCGAGGGTCGAGCCGATCACGATCCGCCCATCGCTGCGAGGCACGAGATAAACTTCATCACCGCGAATCACGTGCTTCAGCGGAGGTCCGCCAATCACCGCCAGCATCTGTCCCTTGACTGGACGCACGGGAAATTGGAACGGCGCAATCTGTCCCGCCCATGCTCCGGCGCAGTTCACGACTATTCCTGAAGCGTAAGAAGTCCGGGTGGTCTTCACCCCGGCAACGCGTCCAGATTCAATCATCAACGCGGTGACCTCTGATCCAGAGGAGGCGTCCACCCGCCGGTGCTTCGCCGCTTTCAACGCCGCATCAAGCAGCGTTCGCGGGTCGACTGAATGCTCGGGCAGATAAGCAGCGGAATACTCGTCCTGATTGTGGACCGGCGGGCGCCCCCGCCCGCCACCAACGATGCCTCGAATAGCGACCGCCGGCTCCAGAGACGTCAACTTCTCCGGCGAAAGCATCTCCGCGCTTTCGGGAAAGCTGCGGCCACGTGAAAGTAGAATCGTCCCCTCGCACCGAAGGTCAATTTTTGCGCCCGACTCATCCTCCAACTCATGCACAAACTCCGGATACATGCGCGCGCTCTCCGCGGCTAGAGCTTTAAGTGAGGAAGGAATATCCGTGCCCGCGCCAACCAGCATTCCTGCCGCCGCATGTGACGCCTCGCGCCCAGGTTCTCCGCGTTCGACCACCAGCACACTGAGGCCGTTTTTTCGCAACGAGATCGCCAGTGACAATCCGACGATCCCGCCGCCGATGATGATCGCGTCCCAGGACTTCACCCGGAAATTGTAAAAGAACTGCCGGGGGCTAGGCCACGGACCTGATGTCGGAATGCGACATGCTCTTTTTTCCCATGATGGCAAGCGCCAGGGGAATTGTTGTGAGACCTCCTACTGTGGTGAGAGCCAGCCCCGCGGCTTTCCTGGCGTCTTGACTCAGCCCTCTTGAAACCAACATGCCTACGCCCACGCCAAGTGCGACGCGCGTGCCCGTCCACAAGATTAGATCCGGCAAAGAGATATTCCGCTCCATCATTGTTGCCTCCTGATTTTCCGAAAGGAATTGAAATTTGCGTTACCGGTTTGGATGCGGAGGTGCCCCAGCGGGTAGCTCTACTGAGGCGAATCACGAGCTACTAACCACGAAGCAGCAGCGACGAACGTGACTAACTCGGTAGGCGACTGAGGTATTGCACAATTTCCGGCTGGTTCCAATCGATTGCGCCTATGAACTTGCGCCGTATTACGCCTTCGCGGTCGATGATGTAGCTCTCGGGAAATTTGTAGGTACCGTAGCGCGATGCCACCGCTGCATTCACGCCCTGGTCGGTTTTTGGGCCCCCCGGATCGCGAACCGTCAGCAGATCGACCGCGTGATCTTTCAGGAATTTATGGTACGCGTCCGCGTCGTCGTCCACGCTGACGGCCAGCACAATCACGCCCTCGTCTTTGAACTTCTTCTGCATCTGCACGAGTGAGGGCATTTCCTCTACGCAGGGCGGGCACCACGTGGCCCAGAAATTCAGCACCACAATTTTTCCGCGATATTGGCTGAGGCTAATGCTGCGGTCAGAATCCTGCACCGTAAAGTCCGGTGCAACCTTGCCGATACTCGACGGCTTGGAGCCGTGATAACAGCCGGACAATGTCAAGGCGGCAGTGAAAGTTAAAAGCAGGACAGAGGAACGCACCTCGATATAATAAACAATTCGTGGGAGTGTGCCGCGGCTTGCATTATCACAATCCCTCGCGATGTCATTCCGAGGGTCTTTAGACCCGAGGAATCTGCAGTTGAAACAAAATGCAGATACTCATGGTTGACAGCATTTGGAATGACCAGCTGAAAATAGTGGAGTGACCCAGAATCGCGATCCCGTCGTCTCGGTGATCGTTCCCGCGAGGAACGAAGAAGCCTGTCTTGCCCTTTGCCTGGAATCGCTGGTCACCCAAACTGGCATCGCTTTCGAAATTATTGTTGTGGACGATGCCTCGACCGACCACACAGCAGAGATTGCTCGTTCGTTTGTATCTGCGGGTGACGCCGCCCAGGGCTCCACGAATCACGTAGGGGCGGGTGCCCTCACCCGCCCACCTGTTCACGTCATCTGCGCCCCGCCTCTCCCCGAGAACTGGACTGGCAAAAATAACGCGATGTCCGCGGGCGCGAAAGTCGCACACGCGAAAGCCAAATGGCTGCTATTCACCGACGCCGATACCGTCCATAAGCCGGGATCGTTGGCGCGCGCCGTCGCCGAAGCCGAAGAACAGGGGGCCGCGCTGCTTTCGTATTCTCCTGAGCAGGAGGTTCGCACCTGCTGGGAGAAAGGTGTTATGCCGGTGATCTTCGCTGAGTTGGCGGCCACCTATCCCCCGAAGAAAGTGAATGACCCGACCTCTCCCATCGCCGCGGCGAACGGACAATATCTGATGATCTCGCGCGAAGCGTACGACGCGGTTGGGGGTCACACAAAAATTGCCGGCGATCTGCTCGAAGACGTTGCTATGGCGCACCTGGTGAAATCTTCCGGCCGCAAGATTTTCTTCCGCTATGGCGGCGACGCCGTCCGTACCCGTATGTATCGCAGCTGGCCGCAGATGAAAGAGGGCTGGACGAAGAATTTGGCGTTGCTGTTTAGATGGCCAGTCCGGCGTGCGCTCGTATTGCTGGCATTCTGGGCGTTTTCGTGGATCACGTTTGCATTTGGATTGGCAGCGATTGTGGCAGGATATTGGAGAGTCGCCTACTACCTGCTGCCAGTGATTGCCTTGTATGGTCGCATCGCTCGCAGCAAATTCCAGTCACGCGACATTGTCGTCGCGATTGCCTTTGGGCTGCCAATAACCTCTTATCTGCTTTTCAGATCGGCGAACTCGCACCAGGATGGCGGTGTTAGCTGGAAGGGCAGAAATTACGGAAGCGTACCGGCGAGTTCGACGGCGCATGAATCACCTCACAGCAGCTCCGCAGGAGCGGCATATAAATAGCCCAGCACGGAAGTGCTGGGAAAGCGGAAGAGCGAACGGGAGTCCCGTAGGGACGACACAGGTGAGCTCATTAGAGCTTGTGCCGTCCCTCCGGGACTCCCGCTCATTTGACCACCTAACCCAGCACTCACGTGCTGGGCTGATGATGTTCCGCCCTTCGGGCTGGATTGCCTCGGGGTAAAGGTCGTCTTTCCAGATCGAGAATCTCTGGTAGCTCCGATCAGTGGGTTTTCTTTTGGTGGCCTTTCAAAATCCGAATGATCGCCAAAATCGTGTTCCAATTGCGCGTGGTCACCGGGGCTCCGAACAATTTGTCCAGTTGACCAATATAGCCGATCGTCTTCATGCGGCGACGGTACACTCCAAAAGCAAATCGGCCGTTCGACGCGATGATCCGCACGTGCCATTCCCCGACTGGCGGAATTGTTATTGGGAATTGAACTCGGCCGCGGCCAACTTTCGGCAGGATGCTAACGAAGCGAACAATGTCAGGGCTGGATGGCTGAGTTTCGAACGGATTGTCCATCTCCAGTCGGACAAGATCGCGGCGTGGGCAGAGCACAACGTGCGCTTGGAATGGCAGCTTACGAATCAATTCTCCCAGGAACTTTGCTCGAGGCCCAGGCTTTCGGACCACAAACGTGCCCGCAGCCCCGACGTTCACAACATCGTAGTCGCTGAGTTCTTTGGCGAGGACGCTTGGGCGAAAGGTCCTGTGCCCGCCAACATTGATGCCTCGGAGGAAAACAACAAGGGCCATAGTGATCGCGGCCGCGATTCTGTCAGCCTGCGGGGTATTTTACTCAGAAGCAGCCCAAGCCGAGCCCCGGAGGTTTGTATCAGGGCACGGCTTCAGCCGTGCCGTAAGGATCAAAGGAGAAGGGGGCAGGAGCCGATGACATTGTCATCGACTCCTGCCAACCGCGGAAAGATGTGGTTTCGGTGCGGCTGAAAAGCCGCATCCTTTCAAGTCGTCAATTTCCCACCCTGGCGCAAAGAACGCGGCGAGGATGGGGTCAACCTGGCTAAGGCCGTGGGCGCTGGAGCACGAATCGCCTCACGCCAGCTCCGAAAGGAGCGGCAGTTAGACAGCCCGGCACGTAAGTGCCGGGGAAAGGGAGGTGAGACCGACTCCAGGACGGCAGCTTCGGTGCAATGTGAATCAGCGCTGTTCCCTCCGGAACTCCGATTCTTGCCACATGCTTTTCCAGCACTTACTTTCCAGCTTTCGCTTGTTAGGCTTAGGCTATTAATAATAAACTAGTTGTTTACTATGCAAATCAGCCCATGAGTGACATATACTGTTGTATATGTCACGTAAAGATCTAGGGGGTAAACCGACAAGGCGAACTGCAAAAGTCTTCTTGAATAATCGCAATCAGGCCGTCCGATTGCCGAAAGAGTTTCAGTTCAACACCCATGAGGTATTCATACGGAAGGAGGGGAGCGACGTGATCCTCTCCCCAAAACCGGAAGACTGGTCGTTGTACTTGACCGATGGACCGGTCGCTTCCGATGGGTTTATGGAAGGAGTCGAGGACCTGCCTTTGCAGGAGCGTGAGCGTTAATGCCACACTACATGCTCGACACTGATATTTGCTCGTACATCATGAAGCGCTCGAATCAGCCGCTTCTCGACCGATTGCAGCAGGTTCGAGTGAGTGATGTATGTATTTCAGTTATTACAAAATCGGAACTGTTGTTTGGGGTTGAGATGTCGCCGAGACACGAGCAAGACGAAAGCGCACTCGAAGCTTTTCTCCCGTATGTCGATGTTCTCGATTTTCCCGACCAAGCGGCGCCGCACTATGTAAACATTCGCGCGCACTTGAAGACACGGGGAACAATGTTTGGCGCGAATGACCTGCTCATTGCCGCTCATGCTCGCAGTCTCGGCTTGACTCTGGTTACGAACAACACCAGCGAGTTCGAGCGCGTGCCAGCCCTGGTGCTTGAGAACTGGACGTCGGCAGATTAGCGCGAGAGAATCTCATCCTGCCGCAGGGGCGCGGCAACGGTCGGCAACCGATTCGCCCCCGTCAGGCGTCGGGTACACTACTTCTTGATAGATGAGGAGGGATCAATGCAGGTGTGGTTCCCTGAGCGAACGCAATCGCGACTTCCGCTGTGGATGAGGATCTTTGCCGGTTCTTTCTCTTTACTTGTAGGAAGTCTGATGCTAGTCAGTCATGTTCGAGATTTGATGTGGGTTCAGGAACTGGGTCTCGGTGTTTGGTTTCTCTTCGTGCTACCTCCTTTCAGGAGGTCAGATGAGTCGAGGCTTGAATACTGGAGGAAGCCGCGAGTGATTCTCTCCACTCTCTTGCTTATGGTCATTATGATCGCGAGCTGTCGCAATCTTTATCTTCTCTATCGAAACTGAACGGATTGGGACCCTCTTGCTCTATCTCACCCGCAAAGCTGAATTCGCCGCGTCGCATTATTACCACAATCCGGAGCTTTCTCCGGAGGAGAACCGGCGTTTGTTCGGCAAGTGTAACAACCCCAACGGACACGGGCACAACTACGTGCTCGAAGTCACGGTGAAGGGCGAGGTCGATCCGCGGTCGGGGTTTGTGGTTGACCTGAAGCAGCTCAAGGAAGTTATGCACCGCGAAGTACTCGACGCTATGGACCACCGCTTTCTGAACAAAGAAGTCCCGGAATTTGCTACCCGCATTCCTACGACCGAGAACCTGGCGATCGCCATCTGGCAGCGCCTCGCGCCCAAGCTGACGAATGCCAGGCTGCATCGGGTGCGGGTGTACGAGAACCATGATTTGTTTGTCGATTTCTACGGCGAAAGCTCCTAGCTTCTAGCTATTAGCTCTTAGCTTTGTAAAGTGAGCCACTGATGTCCGATGTATTGGAGATCGCGACAGATGCGTGGAGTCTCCATAGCGTTTGCGGACTGCTACAAATTGGATCCGGATTGCTAAGAGCTAGGAGCTAATAGCTAGAAGCTGAACTATGAAAGCCCACCTCCATCGCCGTTATCGCTTTTCCGCCTCACATCGCTTGCATAGCGAGCAAATGTCGGAGGAAGAGAACCGCGAGACTTACGGCAAATGCAATAATCCCCACGGACACGGGCACAACTATGTGCTTGAAGTAACGGTGAGCGGCCCGGTGGACGCCAACGGCATGGTCTGCAACCTTGTAGATCTTGATGCCTGCGTGCAAGGCAACGTTGTAACCAGATTCGACCTGGAGAATCTGAATACGCGGGAGGAATTTCGCGACGCCGTTCCGACGACCGAAAACCTTTGCACCGCGATTTACGACATTTTGAAGCGTAACTTCACCCAGGCACATCTTGAAAGGGTACGACTGGAAGAGACGATGATGAATTCGTTCGAAATCAGCTTTTAGCTGTTAGCCATTAGCTTCTAGCTGAGTCCCCTGTGATTCAAGCTGAAAGCGAATGGCTAAGAGCTCATGGCTACAAAAACCGAAACCCCGAGCGTCACCTCTGCCAGCTTTGAAGAGCTGGTACGCGAGATGCTTGTCCGCCTGGGAGAAGACCCCCAGCGCGAAGGACTCGTCCGCACCCCCGAGCGCGTGCAGAAGGCCTACGAGTTCCTCACTCGCGGATACAACGAAGACCCGGAGGCGATGCTCAAGAACGCGCTGTTCACCGTCACCTACGACGAGATGGTGATCGTCAAAGACGTGGAAATGTTCAGCCTCTGCGAGCACCACATGCTGCCATTCTTCGGCAAAGTACACGTGGCGTACATTCCCAACGGCAAGGTCATCGGCCTCAGCAAAATTCCGCGGCTCATCGAAATCTTTTCACGGCGCCTGCAAATTCAGGAGCGCCTGACCACGCAGATCGCTGAGACCATCCAGAAGGTCATCCAGCCGCAAGGCGTGGGCGTGGTCATTGAAGCCCGTCATCTTTGCATGATGATGCGCGGTGTCGAAAAGCAACACTCGGCAGCTGTCACGTCTTCCATGCTGGGCTGCTTCCGCGACGAGCAGGAAACGCGCCAGGAGTTTTTGTCGCTGATCCGGCAAAGACCGAACGGAATATAAAATCTGTCGTTCGTCGTTGGCCCTTGGTCGTTGGCAAAATCCCTTGTCTTCGCGATCCTTGCGGTTAGAATTGTTTCTTGTTGCTAAACGGAAAAATTGCGCTGATTACTGGTGGGACGCAAGGCATCGGTTTTGCCATCGTCAATGCTCTCGCAGATGAAGGCTGCAATCTGATTATCTCCGGCCACAACCGGACCCGTCTGGCCCGTGCCGCCAAAGAGCTTTCCAGAAAAACGCAGGTTACAGCTCTCGCCTGCGACGTGCGCGACCCACGCAGCGTAAAGCGCATGTTTACTGCGATCACTCGGAAATTTAAGCGGCTCGATATTCTCGTCAACAGTGCCGGCATCGCGCACGCATTTAAGCCAACGGTCGAAGTCTCAGTCAAAGAATGGACCGACGTCATTGCCACCAATCTCACCGGCACGTTTCTGGTGACCCAGGCCGCCCTTCCGCTCATGCGGCGTGGCGGCGCCATCGCAAATGTTCTTTCCATGTCCGCGAAACGCGCGTTTCCCAATCTCGCGGCCTACAATGCCTCGAAGTTTGGCGCGCTCGGCTTCACCAACACTTTGCGCGAAGAGCTTCGCCAGCAGGGAATCCGCGTTATAGCAGTCCTCCCCGGTTCTACTGACACTCCCATCTGGAAGACGCTGTGGCCGGACGCGCCGCGTTACAAAATGATTCGCCCTGAAACCGTCGCCGAAGCTTTGGTCTCCGCGCTCAAACTTCCGCCGGAAAGCACAGTCGAAGAGTTGGCCATCATGCCAACGGGCGGCCCGCTGTAATCGTTTATTCGATGAGTGGATTGCGGCGGCGTTTTACTTTTCGTCAGACTGGGAATTCGCCGAACCGTTCTTGGCGAGTTTCGCAACCAGCCCGAGGTCGGCTTCCAGAAAGTCGTACGTCGATAAGTCGGAGGGCTGCGCCCACACGATTTTCTTGAAAATCCGGTTCTCCATCTGCCCGGAGTATGCATGCACATCGAAGAAGCGCAGCTCTACCGAATTTCCACTCGGATACTGGTGATGAATGCGTTCGACTTCTTCGCCGACGACGGCTGCGATTCCCAACTCTTCGTCGAGTTCGCGGCGCAGGGCATCGCGTGGCTGCTCGCCCTCTTCAATCTTGCCGCCGGGAAACTCCCATTTGAGCGGCATCGGCTGGTGCCGGGTGCGCTGGCAAATCAGAATCTTTCCGTCTTTCCAGATTAGAGCGGCGACAACGCGTTTCATGGTCAATTTGGTAATCGTGTAATTGTGTAATCTGACCCTTCAAATTACTTAATCACCAGATTTCACAGTTACTTAATCCTTCGCGATCCATCGTAGTCCGCTCACCTGTGGAAAATACTCGGGATGAATTGCCGCCGCCAGGGCATGCAATCCTTGAATCAGCGTTGGCGCCGGAGTATTCAGATATTCGTCGCGAATGCAGCACACCCGGCCATTTCGCACTGCAGGCAAATTGTCCCAACCGCGCTGTCGAATGATTTTATCGAGCGGGACGCGGTCGCCGGCGCCGCACCATGCAGCGATCAATATGTCCGGCGACGCCGCCTCCACCGCTGCAAAAGTCACCTGCGCTCCAGGCGTTCCAACGAAGTCCCCACCCGCCGCTTGCACCAATTCCGCGACCCAACCTTGCGACGCGATCAGCGGCTTGCCCCATTCCTCGCAAAAGACTCGCGACCGGAGCAACGCGCTCGCCTTTGTCAGTACATTCTCAATTGCGCCTTCCATCCCAGCGATCACCACCCGACCCTCATCGCGTGCATCCACCACGCCGGCGATTACAGCAATGTCGCCATAGATGTCCGCGAGCGACTTCGGCGCCAGCCCCAGGAACCGCGCGCCTGATTTCATAATCTCAGCGACGGCTTTCTCCTGGTAGGGAACTGATGCAACAACAAGGTCAGGCTTGATCTCGGATATCTGCTGCGCCTGTGCCGTCCATGAGTCAGCCACAATCGCAATGTTCCGTTCCACAATTTCAGGGCACACTTCGACGCAATATTTGGTACATCCAGCCAACGCATCCAGCCGCCCGAGGTCGCGCAGGATTACGGTAGCGCTTGGCTGAAGTGAAACGATGCGCTTGGGGGTGTGCGACATTTCCCCAGTATTGCAGACTTCAACGGGCGTGCCATTCCCAGCGGATTTGGCGAAGCGCAGATTCAGTGGATTGGGTGTTCGCCGACCCACCTAGCCACCTGAAAACAATCGTTCTTCCCTAAATTTGTACTTGACACCTCCGACCAATGCTTTACAATAAATGAATAATTATTCACAATGGTGAATATTAATCCATGAGCAAGCTGTCACGGCAAAAAGCGATTCTCGAGCTGCTGGACCAGGGCCCGGTCACGAGCCAGGAGGAGCTGCAAAAGCTCCTGCACCGGCGCGGGCTTGATGCTGGACAGGCCACGCTCTCGCGGGACATCCGCGAGCTGGGCCTCGTGAAATCCGCAGGCGGTTATTCGCTGCCGGGCAGGGAAGCGGGCACCGAAACCGATCTACCTTCGGTGGGCCGGTTGGTGCGCGAGTTCGTTACCAGCGTGCGGGCCGCGGAAAATCTTCTGGTCACCAAGACCAGCATTGGCAGCGCACAGCCAGTGGCCGCCGCCCTTGATGAAGAGAACTGGCCCGAGGCGATTGGGACCATCGCCGGCGACGACACCATTCTGATCGTTTGTCAGGACAAGCGCGCGGCGGGCCGCCTGGCGGGCCGTATACAGGAAATGCTTGCCTGATGTCCGCAAAACTCAAAGTCGCGGTGCTGGGAGCGACCGGCTATTCCGGTCTGGAATTGACGCGGCTGTTGCTGCGTCACCCCCAGGTGGAAAAGCCTGTGCTGTTGCGGCGCCCACAGAATGTGGAAGTTAAGACGCAAGGGGTGCCCCACCCTTCGCAGTTTTCGAAGGGTGGGAATTCCGAAAATGGTGAGCCAAATCTCGCCGATATTTTTCCGGCGCTCTCGGGTAACGGAAGCTATCCACTCGAACCGCTGGGTTGGGAATCGCTGAAGAGGCAGGGCATTGAGCTTCTATTTCTCGCCACGCCGCATGATGTTTCGCGGGCGCTGGTTCCGGAGGCTGTAGCGAACGGGATCCGCGTGATTGACCTCAGCGGCGCATGGCGACTGAAGGAGGCAGCGAATCGCACGATCTACGGATTCAAGGATGAGGACGCCGCGACCGCAGCCGAACTGACCGAGCAGGCGGTATATGGCCTGCCCGAACTGAACAGTGACAAGATTCCGAACGCCGTTGTGATTGCCAATCCCGGCTGTTACGCGACTACTGTGATTCTCGGTTTGGCGCCACTGTTGCTGGCCAATCTCGTCGATCGTAAGAAGGGAATCATCGCCGATTCCAAATCCGGCGTTTCGGGCGCAGGCAAAGAGCCGACGTCGCGTACGCACTTCGTATCCGTCGCTGACAATTTGTCTGCTTACAGCGTATTTACCCATCGCCATCTCGGAGAGATGGCTGAGCAACTGCACCTAGACACGAATGAGATCACATTCACTCCGCATCTGCTACCAATTCCGCGAGGAATTCTGTCCACGATCTACGTGAACCTGAACCAGCCAACGACTGGCGCGGAGATCGAAAAGGTCTATCGCGATTTCTATAAAGGCAAGAAATTCGTGCGTGTGTTTCAGACGCCGAAGCTGCCGGAGATCCAGTTTTCTCTACATACAAACTATTGCGATCTGGGCTTTTGCCTTGCGCCGGACGGCCAACGGCTCGTAATCGTCTCCTGCGAGGACAACTTGATCAAGGGCGCTGCTGGACAGGCGGTGCAGAACATGAATTTGATGTTTGGCTTGTCGGAAGAATCGGGGCTGCTGTGAAAATCGTAATCAAAATCGGCGGCGTGGCGCTCGAAGATGAGGCCATCCTGCACAAATGCGCGCGCTCAGTAGTCGATCTGGCGAAAGACGGTCACAAAGTTGCCGTCGTTCATGGCGGAGGTACTGCTCTCACGCGCACACTCAAGCTGCTGGGAAAACAGAGCGACTTCATCAATGGATTGCGCATTACCGATGCCGAAACGCGCGACGTGGCCCTGATGGTGCTCGCCGGCATGGTGAATAAGAAAGTTGTCGCTGCTGTGGTCAAGGCTGGGCTGCCAGCAGTGGGCTTCTGTGGCGGCGACGGTATGACGTTCCGGGCGCGCAAGAAAGAGACAAAGGGATACGACCTCGGATTTGTGGGCGAAATCTGCGCCGTCGAACCGCGCTGGTTTGAGGCGATATGGAGTGAAGGCGGCGTTCCGGTGTTGTCGTCTCTGGCTCTCGGATCTGATGGCGAATATTACAACGTGAATGCCGATCAGATGGCGTCGGCCTGTGCGATCGCGTGTCATGCCGACACGCTGATTTTTCTAACCGATGTCCCGGGAGTGAAAGACGCCGCTGGAATCGTAATGCCGTGGTTGACGGTCAAACAGGTCCCCTCCCTGATTGCGGACTCCACCGTAGGCGGCGGCATGCTGCCCAAACTCGAAGCCTGCAGCAATGCGCTAAAACGTGGCGTGGGTCGAGTGCGCATTCTTCCCGCGGCGCAGGCCGAAATTCTTCCGCAATTTTATTTTCAGAAGCTCGAATATGGCACGGAGGTGATTGGCGCATGAGCCTCGCGGCCGTAATTCAAGCTGAGCAAAAGTTGCTGCTGCCCACCTACGACCGGCAGAAGGTGTTGTTCACCCGAGGCCGCGGCGTTTATTTGTGGGACTCGAAGGGCAAGCGCTATCTCGATTTCGTCAGCGGGATTGGCGTGAATGCACTCGGCCACGGGCATCCGGCTATCCAAAAAGTTCTGAAACAACAGGCGGGAAGGCTGATTCACACCTCGAACCTGTTTTACCACCCGTATCAGTCGGAACTGGCAAAGCGGCTGACGAGAATTTCCGGGCTCGACCGGGCGTTTTTCTGCAACAGCGGGACCGAAGCCTGGGAAGGTGCGCTCAAGCTGGCGCGTGCGTACGCCCGCGAGCACAACAGCAACGGACACAAAGCCAAGTGGCGGCTTTTGGCGCTGGAAAATTCATTTCACGGCCGGACGTTTGGGGCGCTGGCAACCACAGGCCAGGAAAAATATCGGCACCCGTTCGCGCCGCTGGTGCCGGGCGTGAACTTTGTTGCCTTCAATGACCTCGACGATCTGAAGCGGCAGTTCGATGGCAGCGTTTGCGCGATTTGTGTGGAAACAATTCAAGGTGAAGGCGGCATTAATCCCTTGAGCCGCGCCTTTTTGCAACTGGCGCGCGAGTTGACGGAAAAATCCGGGGCGCTCCTGCTACTCGACGAAATTCAATCAGGCCTGGGGCGAACCGGAAAGTATTTCGCCTATCAGCACTACGGCATCAAGCCGGACATCGTGACCGTGGCGAAACCGCTGGCGGCCGGATTGCCGCTGGGTGCGCTGCTTACCACTGACCGTGTCGCCACCGGGATGCATCCTGGCCTGCATGGCACGACTTTTGGCGGCGGGCCGCTGGCATGCGCGGTCGCGATTGAGTTCCTGAAGCAGCTCGACAAGCTGCGCGGGCATGTTGGGAACCTCGGTGGGTATTTCCTCAGCGAGTTGCAAGAGCTGAAAGCAAAACACAGTGCCATTAGAGATGTCCGCGGCATGGGGCTGATGCTGGCGATCGACCTCGATTCCGCCGAGACTGCGAAAGCTGCGGTCAGCCAGTTGCTGGCAAAGGGCATTCTGATCAATCGCACGCACGATACCGTGCTGCGTTTTCTGCCGCCCTACATCGCGGAGAAAAAGCATGTGGATCAAGTGATCAATGCGCTGGACGTCGCGTTAGTAAAGATTAAAGGCTCTAACCACAGAGGTCACAGGGTTTCACAAAGGAAAGCCGCAGCAGCTTAACGCCGCGTGGTTTTACGGATATTTGAAAGGAGCAACTCAATTGCGCAGCCAAACACTCACCGCGGAATCGGCGCCGCAGCCGGTCACCTCCACGTTCCCGGGGCGGGACCTGGTTTCGATCCGCGATCTGTCGCCCATTGAACTGGAGTCGCTGTTCCACCTGACCGGCCTGATGAAGGCGCGGCCGGAAGATTTTCGCTCCGCGCTTGCCGGCAAGCATATCGCTATGTTTTTTGAGAAGCCATCGCTACGCACCCGCATCACATTTGAAGCGGGAATCTGCGGATTGGGCGGCTCGGTTTCATTCATCGACCAACGGCATGAGCGGCTTGACGCGCGAGAGACGCTGAATGACATCGCGCATAATCTGGAGCGATGGGTCAGCGGAATTGTGTTGCGCACGTTTGCGCACGAGACGGTCGAAGGCATGGCGGAGCACGCCTGCGTTCCGGTGATCAACGCGTTGAGTGAAGTGGAACACCCTTGCCAGGCGCTGGCCGATTACTTCACCTTGCATGAGAAGTTCGGCAACATGAAAAAGGTCACGCTCGCCTATGTGGGCGATGGCAACAACGTCATGCACTCGCTGCTGCTTACCGCGGCTCTTCTGGGTTCGCGAATTCGCATCGCGACGCCTAAGGGATACGGGCCGAACCCGCAGATTCTTGCCGACGCGAACGACATTGCAAAGGGAACCGGCGGCGTTATCGAAGTGATGACCGATCCGCGGAAAGCGGTTCGCGGCGTGGATGCGATTTACACCGATGCCTGGACCAGCATGGGTCACGAACATGAGGCCGAAGAGCGCAACCATATCTTTCCGCCCTATCAGGTCAATGACAAACTGATGGCGGAGGCCGCGCCGCATGCTGTGTTCATGCACTGCTTGCCGGCGCATCGCAACGAAGAAGTTACCGATTCGGTCATCGACTCCGTGCAATCGATCGTATTCGATCAGGCGGAGAACCGCATGCACGTACAGAAAGCAATTTTAATGATGCTGATCGGCGGTAGAGCCCGCCTGCCCATAAGGAGCGCTCATGCCTGAGAAAGTTGTACTCGCATATTCCGGAGGCCTCGACACCTCCATCATTATTCCGTGGCTTAAGGAGAACTACTCCTATGACGTGATCGCGATGGTTGCAGACGTCGGCCAGGGCGATGACATTGATGCCGTCGTAGACAAGGCATACAAGACAGGTGCCACTAAGGTTATAGTCGAAGATCTGCGCGAAGAATTTTTAACCGACTACGTGTATCCCGCGCTTAAGGCGGGAGCGGTTTACGAGCACAAATATCTGCTGGGAACTTCGCTGGCGCGGCCGATAATCGCGAAATATCAGGTGGAAGTCGCGCTACGTGAAGGCGCGACGGCGGTCGCGCACGGTTGCACCGGCAAGGGAAACGACCAGGTGCGGTTTGAACTGACGTATCAGGCGCTGGCGCCGGAGCTTAAAGTGATTGCGCCCTGGCGCGAATGGGATTTGAAATCGCGCGAAGATTGTTTGGATTATGCCGAGGCACACGGAATCGCGGTCTCGGCCAGCCGCGAGAAGATTCACAGCCGTGACCGCAATCTCTGGCACATCAGTCACGAAGGCGGGGAGTTGGAAGATGCTGGCAACGCGCCTTTCGCAAGCACCTGGCAGATTTCGAAGTCGCCACAGGAGGCTGCTGATCGGGAAGAGCAGGTGCAGATTGAATTCGAAAAGGGAATTCCCATCGGGGTCAACGGAATCCGTCTTGGCCCGGTCTCTCTGCTTGAACTGCTCAACGAAATAGGCGGCCGTAACGCGATTGGCCGAACCGACATCGTCGAGAATCGTTTTGTTGGAATCAAATCGCGGGGATGCTACGAGACTCCGGGCGGGACCCTGTTGATTGCTGCGCATCGCGAGCTGGAAGCATTGTGCTGCGAGCGCGACGTCATGCACTTCAAACAGCACATCGCGCTGAAATATGCGGAACTGGTTTATTACGGACTGTGGTTTACGCCGCTACGCGAAGCGCTGGATGCATTCGTCGAGAGCACGCAGCAAGAGGTTAGTGGCGCGGTCGCGCTGTCACTCTACAAGGGAAACGTATCCATCGTGAGCCGCCAGTCGGAGCACTCGCTCTATCGCACCGATTTGTCATCGTTCACCATGGGTGAGAGCTACGACCAGAAGGACGCCGCGGGATTTATTCGAATTCTGGGATTGCCTTCACGATCTCTGGCGCTGAAGAAACAAAAGCAAGCACAGGCATCGAATTCTCCGAAAACAGAAGAGGTGGCGCGGTGAAGATGTGGTCCGGCCGCTTCCGGCAACCGTTGAATCCCGAATTCGAAAGCTGGCAACGCTCATTCGAGTTTGACTGCCGCTTGCTGGAGTGCGAACTCGAGGCGAGTGCAGCGCATGCTCGTGCATTGCAGCAGGCAGGCGTGCTTTCGGCGAACGAATTGACGTCGGTGTTAGAAGGCCTGGAGCAGCTCGGAGAGCGCGTCGCGGAATCGGCTGACGTAATGAACGATCCTGAGGCCGAGGACATACATCACTTCGTCGAAAAGCAACTGGTGACCCTGATCGGCGATGTCGGTTATAAACTGCACAGCGGGCGCAGCCGCAATGAACAGATCGCAACTGACCTCCGCCTGTACACGCGTGCGGCTTGTGACGAAATTGGCGCGGCGTTGAATAAACTCGCCACTGCGTTCCTGGACCGGGCCGAGCAGGCGGGGAACGCTCCCATGCCGGCATACACCCACATGCAGCGCGCCGAACCGGTACTGGTATCGCATTGGCTGCTGGCATACGTTGAAATGCTGCTGCGCGATGCCGAGCGCCTGGAAGATTGCCGCAAGCGGGTGAATGTTTGCCCGCTGGGATCGGGGGCGGTCACCGGATCTACTTTGCCGCTTGATCGCGAGCTGATGTCGGCAGAACTTGGGTTCACTGCTCCGACCGCCAACAGCATCGATGCCACCAGCGACCGCGACTTTGCGCTGGAATTTGTGAATGCGCTTTCAATGCTTGCGCTGCACCTGAGCCGCTGGGCGGAGGAGATGCTGCTGTTCTCCACGCAGGAATATGGTTTCATTCATCTGCCTGAGGCGTATTCAACCGGCAGCAGTGCCATGCCGCAAAAAATGAATGGCGATCTGCTCGAACTCACGCGTGGGAAAGCAGCGCGCGTCATCGGAGATGCGACTTCGCTCCTGATCGCGACCAAAGGCTTACCCCTGGCCTACAACAAGGACCTGCAGGAAACTCAGGAGCCACTCTTTCACGCTACCGAAACTATGGTTTCATTGCTTCCATTGGTCACGGGCTGGATGGAAGCCGTCGAATTCAATTTTGAGCGCATGCGCAAGGCGACCGAAACTGGCTACATGAATGCCTTTGCGGCGGCAACATATCTTGTCCGCAAGAGCGTGCCATTTCGTATCGCGCACGAACAAGTCGGGAAAGCGGTACGCCTCGCGCTCGATAAGCAATGCGAGTTGCAGGACCTGAAACTGAAAGAACTGCACGACATTGACACCCATTTCGCAGAAGACTTCTACGATTTTGTAAAGCTCGAAAACGTTCTTGCGATTCATGACGTACCCGGCGGCACTGCGCCAGCGCGCGTGAAAGAGGCGATCGAGACTGCGAGGAAGAAACTCAGTTCAGCTTGCGAGGAGGCCCATGCACACGCGTGAAGCCTTTCTACCCGATGCCGAACGCATCCATGAATTAATCTGTTCCTACTCCGGCGATGGCACGCTGCTGCCACGCAGCCTCGCGGAACTTTGCGAGAACGTGCGCGACTTCATTGTCCTCGAAGAAGCGGGCAACGTGATCGGCTGCGGCGCGCTGCACCTCTACGGCCCACACCTGGCGGAGATCCGGTCCATCACCGTTGCGCGCGATTTCCAGAAGCGCGGCGGCGGCGAGTTGCTGGTGCAATCCCTGATGTCCGAGGCTCGCAAGCACCAGGTCAGCTGTATTTGCTTGTTCACGCGAAGCCCGCAGTTTTTCGCCAAGCTAGGGTTCGACGTTGCCCTGCGCGAGGATCTGCCCGACAAGATCAATAAAGATTGTTGTGTGTGTCCGCGATATCACGCCTGCGACGAAGTCGCCATGGTCAAGGGTGAACTGCCTCGCTTTGCCATTCTTCCCGAGCCGACAAGCTGGCTGGCGAAGCTGGAAGCATGAGTTCGTCCGATCCGATATTTCTTCCCAGGGGTTTCAAGTTCTCCGCGCTCACCGCCGGAATCAAGACCAGCGGTAAACCTGATCTGGCGATGATTTCTTCCGAGCCGGCGGCGACCGCAGCGGCGATGTTCACCAGAAATCTTGTGGTTGCGGCTCCGGTCCAAGTTGGTCGCACCGCACTGGCTTCAAGTCGCGGGCGAGTGCACGCCGTCATAGTGAATTCCGGTAATGCCAATTGCGCCACCGGAGCCGCCGGCGTGCGCGCCTGCAAAGCGGTCTGTGCGGAGACGGCGAAGCTGCTCCATGCAAAGCCTGCGCAAATCATCCCATCGTCCACTGGGATTATTGGCGTCCCGCTACCCGTCGAGAAGATCACATCGCAATTGAAGGCATTGGTCGGAAGCGCACAGGCGTCGGTCGAACATCTTCGTGCATTTGCAGACGCAATCCTTACCACTGACAAACGTCCCAAGCTGGCCAGCATGCCGCTAGAGTCAGGCAAAGCGGCGATTACGGGAATCGCCAAAGGCTCGGGAATGATTCATCCTCAACTCGCGACCATGCTCGTGTATCTGATGACGGACGTGATTGCCACTCCGGGCGAGTTGCGCAGCCTGCTGCGGCCTGCAGTCCACGACTCTTTCAACGTTATTTCAGTTGACGGTGATACATCGACAAACGATACCGTGCTGCTATTGGCCTCAGGTGCGAGCGGAATTCTGCTGCGGAAGGTCCGCAAGGAGTTCGAGTCGGCATTGCTGACCGTGTGCCGCTCGTTAGCAGAGCAGATTGTCGCTGACGGCGAAGGCGTGCAGCACATTATCAGGTTGAAGATCGAACAGGCGCGGAGCCGGCAGGAAGCGTTGCAAGTGGCTCGTACGATCGCCCATTCGCTTCTTGTCAAGACCGCGTGGGCGGGCGCCGATCCAAATTGGGGACGGATTCTGGCTGCAATTGGCAGAAGCGGCGTCCCGGTTGATCCCGCGCGAGTCTCTATCTCAATCGGAAGCCAAATCGTGTGCCGCGCCGCCATTGCTTGCGATTTCGATGCCTCGCTTGCTCACCGGGAACTGTCGCAACCGGAATGCGGCGTGACGGTGAGGTTAGGAAGAGGGAAGGCTTCGCTTGAATTCCTGACCGCAGACCTCACACAGGAGTATGTAAGGATCAACGCGGACTACTCCACTTGACCAATTGACTCAGGCAAAAAACAGGAAGCCCTGTCGTTTCCGGCAAGGCTTCATGAGGCATAGTGTTTTGTTGGTTAAAGTGGTTCCGAATTACGCGCGCAGCTTGCGGCGGACGATGCCGGCCAGGCCGATAAGTCCAGTGCCAAGCAGACCGAGCGTGCCAGGTTCAGGCGTCACAATGGTGTCGCCGCTGATAGTTCCAAGCCGTCCCACCCCAAACGTGATTTGGCCGGTTCCGCCAGCAGTTCCAAGGGATGCCTGCACCCACGTAGTGCCCAAAACGGTGCTGACCGTGCCGCTGGTGAACGTGCCCGTGAACAGGGTCGCGCCGCCGGCTGACGTGATGGTCAGGGTACCGCCGGTAAAGCAAAGCCCCGACGGGCAGGCAGAAAGAGTTCCGGTGGTGACGCTAACCCAGCCAAGACTACCTTGACTCAAAGCATTGGTATTGACGTCAAAAATCGACACCAGTTGAGATGTCAATGTGTATGTTGATCCAGCTGAAGCACTGCCGCTGATAATTGCAGTGCTGCCCCCGACGCTGCCGAGGTTTCCGTAGTCAATAGTGTCAGCCAGGGCTGCAGTGGGCAGTGCCAGGGCCAACAACGCCAACAAAACTACTCGTCTCATATTGCGCTCCTCCGTATTTCAAACCTAGGGGAACTGCTTTTGTGGGTGACCTGATTGGCCTCTGCGAAGGGCCGATCCCCAACGATCCCAAAGCCCGCAGATTACGCTGTTCCTATTGCATACCCATTACCAAAGTAGATGTTCCAAAGTGTTACTCACAACAAAGGACTTACTTCGGTAATACTCCCCAGCATGAACTCTGGATGTGCAAACCTCTGCATATAATTTGTGAAATCCCGCATTCTTTCCCAAACGCAGCTAACTATAGTTTTATGTTGAACTTGGTGGCTATGGCCGACAGGTGCCGGTGGCATGGCCCAAAGGTGGTGGTTCGAATTTTGGACGAAAGCACCGTGCCTTTGCTCTCATGTAAAGTGTTAGCAGGGTTCCTCCCACAAGAAAGAGCAATCATTGAGTTTAAGTATTCGCAATATAGCAATCATCGCGCACGTGGACCACGGCAAAACTACGCTGGTTGACGCCATGCTTCAGCAAAGCGGTACCTTCCGAGCCAACGAAACTCATGTTGACCGGGTCATGGATTCCAACGAACTGGAGCGGGAACGGGGGATCACCATCCTGGCCAAAAATACCGCACTTTTCTATCACGGGGTCAAAATCAACATTGTGGATACTCCCGGCCACTCCGACTTTGGCGGGGAAGTGGAACGCGCGTTGAAGATGGTTGACGGGGTCATGCTGCTGGTAGATGCCAGCGAAGGACCGCTGCCACAGACCCGATATGTTCTGGGTAAAGCGCTCGAAGCCGGGCTCCCACCGATTGTCGTAATCAACAAGATTGACCGCGCCGACGCCCGCCCGCAGGAAGTACTCAACGAGATTTACGACCTGTTCATCGATCTCGACGCCAAGGAAGACCAGCTCGATTTTCCTGTCCTCTACACCAATGCCAAATCCGGAACGGCCTCGACCGACCAGCGCGGCGGAGGAGAGAACCTGCAGCCCTTGTTTGAAGCCATCGTCAACACGACTCCGCCACCCAAGGGAGACGCGACCGGGCAGCTTCAAATCCTGGTAGCGAACCTTGACTACAGCGATTACCTTGGGCGCCTTGCCATCGCGCGCGTCTTTAACGGCACCATGCGGACCGGAGAAGAAGTGGGGATTGCGAAGCTTGATGGCACCATCCAGAAAACGAAAATCACGAAACTATTTTCTTTCTCCGGATTGAAGCGTACGGACATCACCGAGACCGAACTCGGAGACATTGTCGCGGTGGCAGGAGTGGAAGGCATCACTATCGGCGAAACCATCACTGGCGCAGAAGATCCGGCGCCGCTCCCGCACATCACCATTGACGAGCCGACCATTGCCATGCAGTTCACGGTGAATACCTCGCCCTTTGCAGGCAGGGAAGGCAGCTACGTCACTTCCCGCAATCTTCGCGAGCGCCTCGAGAAAGAGTTGCTGACCAACGTTTCACTCCGCGTGGAGGACAGCGGGAGCACCGATTCGTTCAAGGTGATGGGACGCGGCGAGCTGCAGCTTTCGATTCTCTTGGAGATGATGCGCCGCGAGGGCTACGAACTCATGGTCGGCAAACCGGAGATCGTAACCAAGCGAGTCGATGGCAAGCTGATGGAACCGGTCGAGCACTTGACGGTTGATATCCCGGAAGAGTTTGTCGGCGTGGTGATGGAACAACTGGGCGCCCGCAAGGGCGAGATGGCGAACATGCACAATCACGGTTACGGCCGGGTGCGGATTGAGTTTAAAGTTCCGAGCCGCGGGCTGATCGGCCTGCGCAGCCAGTTGCTCACCGACACTCGCGGGACCATCGTGATGAATTCACTTTTTGACGGATACCGGGAGTGGCTGGGCGAAATCCCGCACCGCCTGACCGGCGCCTTGATCGCGGACCGCAGCGGGGTCTCAACTGCATATTCGTTGTGGAACCTTCAGGAACGCGGCGAGTTGTTCGTCGGTCCCGGTGTCGAAGTGTATGAAGGTATGATCATCGGCGAGAACGCCAAAGATGACGATCTGGACGTGAATGCTGTACGCGAGAAGAAGCTGACCAATATGCGGGCTTCGACGGCTGATGAAGCCATTCGGCTGGTGCCGTTCCGGCAACTGAATCTCGAACAGGCAATTGAGTTTGTCGCTGACGATGAGTTCGTTGAAGTGACCCCCAAATCGCTGCGTCTGCGCAAGAAAATCCTGCAATCCAACCGACGGAAAAAGGGCGCTCTTGCAGGGGTCGTTGAAGAGGGCTAAAGCGCTCATCAGCTAAAAATTAGCGGGGGTCGCGCCGTCGGTGTATTGCGAGTGTTTTCGAACGGACCCATACATACAACGAAAGTTGTAAATAATCTACATAAAAAGTTGTAGCTCGATGCTATAATCCGTTCACTTCTCGGGCTGGTGTCTCGCACGACCACCGGCCCGGTCTGTCGGGCGCTGGTGTCTCATTGGCGCCCGACAGAATTGGAGTCATCGTGAATTTCCTGGTAAAGCGCCGCGCCGTAGCTGATCGCTTTATTGATACGTTGTTTCTGGGAATGGTTCTGGTTTCGGTGGTAGGACTGGCTTACGTATTCATATTGCGGTAGCTGGCTGTCCCTTTGGAACATCGCCGGAGATTTCCTGCTGTTGAGCCTTGCAATCCGCCGGCTGCTCACACTGAATAACTCCGAACCCTAGGCAGACCGCGAATAATACAGTCGCTGTTCTTGCGATTTCCCGTCACAACACGTTTGCCGTGGTTACCTCGTGAATGCGAGGTGCGACGTGACTCGAATTATCGAGTGGGACTGAATCGAGTAGCTTTCTGGCCTGTTTGAAATCAGCCGCTTCAAAACCCTCAGTGAAAGAGGAATAAATCTTCTCCAGTTGCATGTGGTTTGGATTACCCATCCTCAGGTCAAGCCGGTACATGCTCAGTGCGGCTCTCAATTCCCACGATCTGGCTCCTTGCTGCCTCGCGACAGCCAGTGACATGGCGAAGCAATCCCGCGCCTGTGATAGAACCGTCGATAGATGTGAGTGGTTCCGAAGCTTGCCGGCTTGGTTTCGTTCGCTGACCTTCAAGAATAATTCGCCTTTAACCAGGTGCAGTTCCGACAACGCGTACCCCTCTCCGGTGTGCTCGGCAAGTGTGAGAGCTTTTGTGATCACCTCAAACGCTTCCTCTAAACGTCCTGCTTTGCTGAGTTGATCAGCCAGCAGTCCCAAAAAGTACGGGCACCGGAGTTTTGCGCCCGTCAGTTCGTATTGCGCCAAACCCCGCCGCATCTTCGCGATTCCACCCTCCGCGTCGCCCAGTTCAGCTTCTGCCCAGCCGAGTTCGATTAATCCGAACGTCACCCAAAGCGAAAACCCATACTCTTCTGCGACGTCCAATGCCTCTTTCGCGCACACACGCGCCAGATGCGCTTCGCCGCGCTGCTGATGCATTTGCGCTGCCACGTGCCCGGCAACCACTAAAGTTTCAGGATGATCAAGCTCTCGCGCCAAGGCCATGCCCCTTGACAATCTTTCCGCTGACTGGTCTGGATAACCGAGCTGTAAAAGCGCCAGAGCAGTAAAAGTTTCAACGATCACTTTGCTATCGAAGCTGAAGAAAATGCGGTTGCGCTGATCGCGGTTTCTTTCGTAAAGCGCCGTGCTCTTTTCGAGGTGCTCGATTGCTTCGGAGCACCGGCCTGATAATAGAAGGACCGATCCCAAGGCTCGCTGTGCTTCCCTGATCAGTCCGTCGTCTTTGAGATTCTCCGCCAACTGCAACAGTTGGCGCGAAATCTCGACCGAGGCATTCATGTTTCCGCTGAACTGCTGGTACATGTTCAGGGACCACAACATGTAAAACAACTCAGGAGACGGGCCATGCTGCCAGAATAACTCGCGACCTTGGGCATTGAACTTCTCCACCTCAGGCGAAGCGAACCCCTTGATTGCCATCAGCGATCCACTCAAGATCGTTCGCAGTTTCAATTCTCCCTTTGCCCGTTCGGCAGTCTCGGGGACGAGTTTGAGCGCCTCCAAACCACGGTTAGCCAGGTCGATCGCCTCATGGTGGGCGGAACGCCTGGCCGCGTTTTCCGCCGCCTGTAGGAGATACTCAAGGGCTCGCGGCCAGTCACGGCTTTGCTCAAAGTGCATGGCGAGCTCGGCGGCAATTTCATTCTTGCGATCGCCATAGATTGCGATTCCGCGCTCCGCGATCCGCTGGTGAATCAGCGCACGGCGCATCGGAGCCATCAGACGGTACGGTACGTCGCGGTAAAGGATGTGAATAAAGCGATGGCGCGGAGTAACGGTGCCGTCGGGTAGCTCAAAGAGCCAAGCTGGCGATAGAAATTGATGTCGCTGTGCTAACTCTTCGCAATGCCGTTCAACTTTCTCGGTTTCCATATCCAGCCCCGCGGCAATCGCGACAGTAGAACACTCCATCCCCGCAATACTGGCGGCTTCGAGCACAGAGCGCTCATCAGGGCTGAGCCGTTCGATGTGTTTTTCGATTAGCTGCCGCAGGTTTCCTGGAACTCCCTTTTCTACTTCCGATAGCTCAACCCCCAGTTCCCATCTGCCTTGCTCTTCGACAATAATCTTGTGATCAATCAAATACTCCACCAGATTGACCATGAAGAGCGGATTACCTTCAGTGCGCTGGTAGATGCTGCGTTTCAATCGGGCGGGAAACTGGTGAACAGGGAATCGCGCAGCCAGATATTCGCCGATGGCATTCTCCGAAAGATATTCGAGTGGAAGCTCCTGACACAACCCGTGGGCCTGCAGTTCTCGTTTCACGCCTTTCAAGGGATGGTCACCCAGGATCACATCCACGGGCCGATAGGTCCCGATGATCATCAGCCGTGCAGGATCGTGGCGGCGGGCCAGGTAAGAAACCAAATCGAGGGTGGAGTAGTCGGCCCAATGCAAGTCCTCCAAGACCAGCAGCAACGGAGACTCAGAGGTCAGCGTTTCGATGCATTCGGCCATTTCGCGGATCATTCGTTCGCGTGTGGCGCCGGCGGTTTGAGATTGCAGGTCCCTTCTTTCGGACTGGGGGACGAGGGATGGCATCTGAGCCAGCCAGGTCGGTGCCTGATGGCGCAGCAGTTCCAGCACATGAGCGCCACTCTCAGAGCGGCAGAGCCGCGAGAACCCATCGAGCACCGGCAGATAGGCTTCGCCCGCGCCATAGTGTTCGAGGCATTGTCCGCGGGCTACGCGGAGCCCAGGAATTCGAGCGGCCTCTTCAAGAAACGCATTGACGATCGTCGTCTTTCCGATTCCCGGCTCGCCCGTAACGAACACTGTGCGCCGTTCTCCTCCCAGCACGCGGTTCAGCCAGGCATGCATTTTAAGTAGCTCTGCTTGTCGGCCAAGCAGGTGTGAGCGTTGCCGGTCGGAAGGTGCGTTCTCATTAACTGGCTGGGCAGGCACTGGAGAAAGCGAAAACGGCCCCAACAGCTTTCCTATGAAACGGTAGCCGCGGCGATGGGCAGTTTCGATGTAAGCAGGAGCGGTTGCGTCGTCCTCCATCGCCTCCCGAAGCTGCCGGATGTTGTCCTTAAGGACGGCGTCACCTACAAACGTGCCCGGCCAGACGGCATCAAGGACCTGGTTTTTATTGACCAGCCGCCCGGGGTTATCGATGAGGACTTTGAGGACCGCAAACGCCTTCGGGCGCAGAGATATGGCCCGTGTGCCCTGCCACAAGCATTCGTTTGTCAGGTCCAGGCGAAATTGCCCGAACAGGATTTCTTTTTGGGCTTGCATTGGACGTCACCTATAAGCGGACGGTGTCGGGGGGCTCCAGAAATACTAAACGCTTAGATTATACGCCTTGTCACCGCGTTGCAAAATATTTATTTAGGCCATGCCTATTGACTATATTTGCTATACATCATTACTAAACGTTAAGAATAGAAGACCAAAACATTACCGGAACAAGACGACGCCGTGATGACTGCCCGCTTGTCCGACGCTACTCTCGATCCAGTGTTGCGCAAAGCGCTCTGCGCCTTTGGCAGCGCACAAACTTAAACCAGGAGAATCATGTGAAAAATAGCATTGGAATAGTTCGGAATGGCATCGCGGTTCGGGCTGCAGTCTGTGGGCTGCTGGTACTGGCTGTTGCCAGTGTGGCCTCTGCTCAAACAACAATAGACCTGAAATTCAGGGGCGGCATCGGGGTCATCCCGGTCACCGGTGTTTCCGCTACTGGAGTGGGCACTCTTAATGTGGTGCGTGGTGTCAACCCTGCCGGTCCTTGGCGGATTGCGGACCTGAAAGCGGATGTGAGCTCCGACGGTCATATCCTTGTCAAGGGACGCGGTTTGCTTCTGGCCGCAGGCAATGGCATCGGAACCAACGCTGGAGCGAGCGTCTTCGCCACTTTGTTCTGTGGCATTGCAGCCCCCGCACCCTTCAGCTCAAACAGAGTGGCTCTCGAACTGGATGGCGATTTCCGCATCGAAGGCCCCTTGTCTCCGCTTCCCCCGGCTAACTGCGAAGCCCCGGTGCTGCTTATCCGGAACGGAGCGGGATCCGGAGTTTGGTTCGCCGCTGGAATTCCGGACCTTGAGTAAGAACCGATTACATCAACCTTGAACGGCTGAAATACACAGAGAATGGAGATTCAAGAAGATGAAGTGCAACTTCAATCGGCAAGCCAGAAAAACGGCCGGATTGCTGACCCAATTCGTAACCGCAGTCGTATTCGCAGGTGCGTTCGTCGTCACCCAAGCGGCAGCGCAAGTCACGGTTCCACCCACTCCTGAGTCGATTGCCGTGCAGGCAGGAAACTCCGCGTATTTGGTGGGCCACGCCCGTGGCAGCCAGGGCTATACCTGTCTGCCCACGAGCACTGGTGGGGCTGCCTGGAACCCTACCGCCCGCCCCGAAGCCACGCTTTTTACGGAGTTCTTCGGGCAGCAGTTCCAGATCATCACGCACTTCCAGAGCATCAACGAAAACCCGAAACCAAATGTTGTCCCTCCCCTCAGTGGGAACGCGACGTGGCAGAGTTCCCTGGATAGCAGCAGGGTGTGGATGGTAAAGGTGAACGGAATCAACCCCAGCTCCGACATCGCTAGTTGCCGCCATACCGGCTCAATTCAGTGCCTGCTGTTGCAGTCAGTCGGGAGCCAGAAGGGGCCCACCGGCGGTAACCTCCTGGCGACCGCCACTTTCATCCAACGTCTGAACACCAATGGCGGAGCGGTTCCCACTACCGCCTGCACTGTGGGTCAGACCCAGCTCGTGCCCTACACGGCCGACTACTTCTTCTTTCGCGCCGCCGAGTAAGCACTTCACTCAGCGTCAACGGAAGACGGCGCGTGCACGCGAAGCTGTCTTGATTGATCGTGCTCTTCGCGTGCGCGCTTTTTTCACAGCGCGCTTAATGCTCGGCTTGTACACAGAAACACCACCGCAAACTGACAGTAGTTTTATGACTTCTTATTCGAACTGCCGCTATTCTCGGGATGCAATGAACGGACTACGACCAGATACCGCGTTCCTGATTCAGTTTCGGACGAACGCCGACCCGGCCACGGACAAGTTGACCGGCCGAATTGAGCATGTGGCATCGGGTAGAACCGAGACTTTTGAGTCCCTGAAAGATCTGCCCACGCTTTTGCAACGGATGTTGAAAGGTATCGAAAAGTAGATGCAGGCCGGTTTGGGTGTCCCGTTCTCGGGACAGATGAAGAGCAGTAACGGCCGCAGAGTTGTTAGAGCGGCGAGACCGCAAACGGAGGAAATATGAAACTCCAACAAATGAACTTGGCAGTCGCAGGTCTTTCAGGCAGAACTCACAACGCGGATCTTGACTTCAGCCCGTCCGCCTACGACTGGGATTTGCCGCTGGATGACGATGATAAGGGACCTTCGGCGCCATATGAGCGGATCACGCAGCTTGAACTGGACAGCTACCGCATCGCGCTGGTTCCGCGTGACCCGCTCCAGGGCAGCGCGGGTAGGAACCAGGTATCCGGGGGCAGGACGGGCAAATTCCTGCTTCTGCCGCTGACGTGGAAAGAATTACTAACCCGGGTTCGCTGGGAGGTTGGGCGTCCGATTTCCATCGACAAGACTCATGTGCTGGAGTTCGCCGATGTCCGCATCGATCTGTTGTCGATGGAGGTTTTCCGCGGGGACAGGCCGGTGGCCTTCACCTCGATGGAGTTCAAGGTCCTCAGATTCTTTGTGATGAACCCCAACCGTGTGATCTCGCGAGATGAGCTCTTGAACCAGGTATGGGGTTATGACAATTATCCCTGCACGCGGACGGTTGACAACCATGTGATGAAGCTGCGGCACAAGCTGGAGTCCGACATCGCCCGGCCGGCACATTTCCGGACCGTGCACGGCATTGGCTACAAGTTCATTCCTGAAGCCAGGAACTAAACGAATTGGAGGTGTGTATGCAGATCGCGGCAATCGAACCCATGGCTATCCCCATGGCTTGTATCGGAGACCCGGACCTACCGTTGGTTGAAGCCAGCAAGCGCGGAGACACATGCGCTTTCGAGGAGCTGGTCAGGCGCTATGACCGGAGACTTCTTCGCATCGCTCTCAATGTGACTCACAACTCAGACGACGCCGAAGAAGCAGTGCAGGACGCGTTTTTGAAGGCGTATCGAAATCTGGATAAATTCCGGGCGGACGCCAAATTCTCGACTTGGCTCTTCCGCATTGCCGTCAACGAAGCGCTGATGAAATTAAGAAAGCAGCGGGGAGCGCAGGAACACACCATGAACATTGATACCGAGAGCGAAAATGATTTCAGGCCCTCGGAATCAAACTTGGCCGGCTGGTCGCCGGATCCGGAGGCGCTTTACGGAGCCTCAGAATTCCGCAAGATACTGATTGCGAGTCTGCAAAAACTGTCGCCGGCCTTGCGCGTGGTGTTCGTGCTGCGCGACATTGAAGAGCATTCGATCATTGAGACTTCCGATATCCTGCACGTGAGCGGGAATGCCGTGAAGTCTAGGCTTTCAAGGGCACGGCGTGAACTGCGGGAAGAACTCAGTAAGTATTTTAAGCAGCCGGAGCGGCGGACTGCCGCGTAGGCCTTCAGTTCACGGACTTAGGAAGTGGTTCCGCGTCCCCGAAAATCGATGCAGCGCCTTCCTCAATCAGTTTGTGCCCGTTCGCCGCAAGAATTTTGTTAGACAAAAATCGGACGAACTCGCCAAGCGCGGTCTGATGCGGGAAGCTGGCCAGGAACCCGTGTTTCGGGCATGACACGCTTTGAACCGTTTTCGGTCCGTCACTGTCGATATTAACTGTCTCCCCGCAATGGTTTTGAGCGCAGCGCAAGTTCGTCTCGAAGGTATCGTCTGCATCGTTGGGCTTCACTTCAATCTCGAGAAAGTTCGGCTCGCGCGGCATGAAACTCGGGGTGGTCAGCATTCATCTATTGTAGCCCCCTTGAAGCCCGCGGCTGAGAACCGGAAACAACTTAATAACCACCTTTTTGGTCCGACCACGGCGCAGGGTTGCAGGCAGCCACCACCATTGCTTCCCATGTTGAACCACAGCTATCAGCACATGAAAACGCCGGCTTTTGCGCTGGCGCGGTGATTCATTAGCAGGGGACATTTCTATTGTGGAGAAGACGGGGACATTTCTATTGTGGTATGACACCGCCATCGCTTCCCATTGACTCAGAATCTCCCGTCCTTTAACCTTGAAAAGGTTTCGATACAATTCACAGCCTTGCAAACGCAGCCGTTGTGAGCTTTATAGGCTTTTCTTCTCTGCAGCAAAATGCGCCCTTAGCTCAGTTGGATAGAGCGTCTGGCTACGAACCAGAAGGTCGGGAGTTCGAATCTCTCAGGGCGCACCATTTTCTCAGCAAAAACAGCACTTTTCGCAGCTCAGACCCTCAGCAGCAGCTTTCGTTTTACGCTGGTTTTACCTTTCGGACGCTTACATGGGTTTCGTCCGCGCTCGTGAGCATTACCGAGTGATTGTCACAAAGAGTGTCACACTGAATCGGGTATGCCACCTTCAACGAATCATATGGGATGTAATTGTTATTTGACTTCTAGCCTACCATGCTGAGCAGCAAGCAAGCGGCTTCGATTGAAGTTCTTTTGGTCATCACCTAAGAGTACCGCGGCTATACGGTCTGTGAAGGCATCCGCTGTTTGGAGCTAACCATGATGTTCGTCGATGCTAACCCTTCAGACACCCGGGAGGCGTTGTTTTAAGCGCTGCTTTTACCTTCGCCGCTGCGATCTTGGCCACAATAGCTTCGGCGTTGGTAGCGCAACTGCTAACGAAATCAAAATCAAAAGAGCTCCTCCTAAAAACGGAGCCAGAAGAGATCGCCGAAACGGTTCGCTCAGAGCGCGAGGGGCGCGCCGCAGCAGTAGCCGAAGTGCTCGCAGCGCAGTCAATAGCAGCGAATCCAACGGCCGAGCATGTTCGGCAAGTTATAAGGGATACGGTGCTCAACATTACCTTGGCTGATCCCGTATCGAGGCCCGTTGAGCAACTCATCAACAACTACCATGAGCAAGCTTTGAGTCAAGCACGAATTCAGTTCTGGTTCAGTGTTATCGCCGCCACAATAGGATTTTGCTGGATTCTCTACGGTGGGACCATGATTCAACCAGATAAGCTGGCCACCGTCTCGAAGACATTCCCCGGGGTTGTTTTGGATGCAGTTGCATTTCTCTTTTTTAGGCAGGCGGCGGAAACTCGACAACGTGCTACAGAACTGTACGACAGACTGCGGCGCGACAAGCAGTTGGCTGAGTCAAGTGCAATAGTGGACTCCATCGAAGATGTCCGTCTTCGCAGTGCTGTGAAGGCGCAACTCGCTCTGCACATGTCGGGGCTGCAGCCGAAAGAGATAGACTTCAGCGCCTTTCTCAGCGCCGAAAAGTCTCAGGAATTACCTGGCGTTATCACTCCTTAACACGTTCAAGTCCGGTCTTACGTGGAATTCTTTACCCCTTCGGATTTCTCTCGAAAAATCCTAAGCTTTTCTTGCGCTCGCTCCCAAATGCGAGTGCAAGGAGAGCATCAATGGCTGAAAAGAAAGAACAGAAAACTGTGACGGTGCGCGATCTCGCGACCAAGTTCAAGATCGAACCGAAGCGTCTGCGGGCGATCATGCGTGCGAATGGCATGCACGCGAAGGACGGGCTCCAATTCCCGTGAACAGTTTTATGCTGGCTTACCTTTCTTCCGTCCCGCTATTGTTGCGGGTTACCTGTGGTACCCTGATTCGCGCTGAATCATGCGGCCCTCGGTCTGTCCTGGCTTAGGAGCTCCGCAAAAAGGAGCTTTGTCTTGAGATTGCGTTCCCGTTTCGGCCTTGCTGTTACTGCGTGCTTTGCGGTGCTTACTTCAGTGATGTTGGCGCAGGTTCCTCAGACCAACGCGGTCCCATTCACTGCGGTCGATTATCCCGCCTCGTTTTCGACAGAAATAAACGACGTCAATAACTCGGGCAAGATCGTGGGATTTTGCTCAGACACGGCTGGCTTGCATGGCTTTCAGCGCGAGAGCGGCAGGTTATCCCTCATCGATTTCCCGGGCGCACTCGCGACAGCTGCAATAGCGGCGAATTCCGCCGGGATGGTGGTTGGTACCTATTTCGATTCCAACAATCTGGGACACGGATTTTCGTTAAGGGGAGGCACACTTTCGAGAATTGATGTCCCTGCGATTCTTGGAACCTTCACGTTTCTGACTGGTGTCAACGACGCAGGGGACATCGTAGGCACTTATCAGGACTCGAATTTCATAATCCATTCCTTCTTGCGCCACAATGGGCAATTTCAACTGATTGTATTTCCCGGAAGCGTGTCCACTTCAATATTCAGTATTAATGGAACAGCGCAGATGGTTGGCTACTACTACGGATCCGACTTCCGAACACACGGATTTCTTCTTTCGAACGGCGAATATACGACCGTTGACAATGCAAATGGCATGGTCACTATCCCGACTTCGATACGCCGCGACGGTAGCATTTTGGGCTATTACGAGGGATTTGATCTACAGACTCATCTTTTCGTTTTGAAGAACGGTGTCGCTCAAACTATTGATTTGCTCGGACAGGCTCTCACGATTTTGCACTTCGAGAGATTCGCAATAAACAACAGTGGACAAATTGCAGGTTCCTATCAGGATGCCACGGGAAATACTCACGGGTTTGTGGCGCAGTTGCCAAGCCTCTAATTCGCGATTTAGACAGACGTCCCTACCTAGTCTCGGGCGCGCGTCCGCCTACGAACCACGAATCTCTCAGGGCGCACCATTCCTTTTTTGCTGATAATCTTGAGCTGACATCGCGGCCCCGTAGCTCAACTGGATAGAGCATCAGTCTTCGGAACTGAGGGTTGGGGGTTCGACTCCCTCCGGGGTCGCCAGAGCAGAAGCAGGTCCCTCCTTTCACTCGGGATTTTGCCAACTGGCTCCCGCTACGCTCACGCCAGCTAAACGGCTCAAGTTCGACTCCCTCCGGGGTCGCCACACAAAGCGCGTCCCTCGTTTCGCAAGGGTTTCGCCAACCGGCTCCCGCTCCTGCGCCCCACTACGCGAAAACCGCACGTGTTGAAGGCCCCTCTTCGCTCATGCCCGCTAACCCGCTCAAAATGTACTTCTCATTCTTGTTTTCAACAAGTGAAGGCAGAGTTCCTGCTGGCAGTACTTTCCCAGTAAATCTTTCAGAGGTGCTGGCAATTAGTACCGGCCCTCAAGTTATGCAGTACTTATGTTTTCAATGCTTTAGGAATGGCAAACCGGATGCAACGTTTTATGCCAGACGAAGTGGCGCGCAACGGGGCGCACTTGGGAATAACTTCGGCCAGAGGTTTTCTTGGGCGCCCCTTGCATACTTAGCTCCCCAGAACGGCCCTCCCCCTCTTAGGCCGTGCCGATTTTTTCCCGGACGTCAAGACCAGCTCGGCGCAGTAAATTCACCACAACTGGCTCTTTAAAACGCGAAGCATCGTACTCCACGCGCACCGATTGGTCCTTCTCATTGAAACGCAGATACCTGATCCCATAAACCTCACGCACGCTATCGATGGCTCGCATAACGGCCTCATTCGGCGAGTTGGCGTAACGGTAAGAAACTTCCATTGTCGTCATTCTCTATGAGTTCCTCCACAGATTAAGATACACCACACTTCCTCGGCGCGAATCGCGGCGGCAGGTAAACGAATCTACTTTAAGGATCACGATTCATAGGAGAATCCAAGCTACCGTTTTCGGCGTTTGCGGAATAGTTCGTCGAACGCCGATGGCATGTGGCTGATGACTGATGGTCAAAGACCCCGTCTGTGGAATGGCCGTCGACCCTCTGACGGCTAAAGCGAAGGTTGAGCATATGGGCTCAACCCATTATTTCTGCTGTACCGGATGTGCGCAGAAATTCCAGGCGGAGCCGGAAAAATATCTAAAGCCGAAGCCGCCGGCTTTGGTAACGCTGACCGCGCCGCAGCCGGTGGCAAAGCCTTCGGTTGAGCCGCAAAATTCCACGGCTTATGCTTGCCCGATGTGTCCTGAGGTGCGCGAACCGAAGCCGGGGCCGTGTCCGACTTGCGGCATGGCTTTGGAGCGGGAAACGCCGGTTACGCCGACGCGCACCGAATACACCTGCCCCATGCATCCGGAAATCGTGCGTCCAGGGCCAGGTTCATGCCCGATATGCGGCATGGCTCTCGAGCCGCGAACGGTGAGCGCCACAGAAGAAAATAATCCTGAACTGCGTGACATGACCCGTCGGTTCTGGGCCAGCGTGGTGCTGACTGTCCCCTTGCTCGCTGTCGCGATGGCGGACATGCTGCCGGGCATGCCAGTACAGCACGTGCTTCCGGCCAGTTGGCTTTCATGGATCGAATTCGTTCTAGCCACGCCGGTTGTTCTGTGGGGAGGGTGGCCGTTTTTTCAGCGCGGCTGGGCCTCGATCGTGAACCGATCCACGAATATGTTCACCCTGATCGCGATGGGAACGGGCGTTGCTTATGTCTACAGTTTGGTGGCGACGGCTTTTCCGGGTTTGTTCCCCCCCTCTTTTGGGGGCATGAGCGGCCGCCCGCCCGTTTACTTTGAAGCTGCGGCGGCAATTGTCACGCTCGTTCTACTGGGTCAGGTTTTGGAACTGCGAGCACGCAGCCGCACCGGAGCAGCGATTCGCGCACTCCTCAATCTGGCGCCGCGTACGGCGCGCGTAGTCCGGGACAGTCGCGAGGAGGACATTCCGCTGGAAGCGGTTCACGTCGGCGATCGGCTGCGGGTGCGTCCGGGCGAAAAGATTGCGGTGGATGGCGTCGTTATTGAAGGCCATAGCTCCGTGGACGAATCCATGATCACCGGCGAGTCGGTGGCAGTGGAAAAAAATGCGGGCGACTGTGTGATCGGGGCGACCGTAAACGCCTCAGGATCGTTCATCATGCGCGCCGAGCGTGTGGGCAGCGAAACGATGTTGGCGCAGATCGTCCGCATGGTCGGCCAGGCACAACGCAGCCGCGCCCCGATACAGAGGCTTGCTGACAAGGTTGCAGGATGGTTCGTGCCGGGAGTAATTGCGATCGCCGTGCTCACGTTTATTGCCTGGGCGGCGTTTGGTCCGGAGCCGCGGCTGGCGCACGCGATTGTTAACGCGGTCGCGGTGTTGATCATCGCCTGCCCATGCGCGCTGGGTCTGGCTACGCCGATGGCGATCATGGTCGGCACCGGACGGGGCGCTCATGCAGGCGTGTTGATCAAGAACGCCGAGGCGCTGGAGACGCTGGAAAAAGTTGACACTCTCGTGATCGACAAGACGGGCACACTGACTGAAGGCAAGCCGCGTTTTACAGGCGTGACCGCACAGCCAGGATTTTCGGAAGATGAATTGTTGCGCCTGACGGCGAGCCTGGAGCGATCGAGCGAGCATCCGCTTGCGGGTGCAATTGTTGCGGCCGCCCAAGAACGCGGGGCTCGACTTTCGGAGGCGAAGGATTTTACCTCTATCACCGGGAAGGGCATTGTTGGCTCGATTGACGGAAAAAAGGTTGCTGCCGGGAATTGGGCGCTGATGCGCGATCAAGGAATCGAGCGACCGGCGGTTTCGGTGCTTGGAGGGCTGGATGCAACCATAGTGCATCTTGCGGTGAAGGGCGACTATGCGGGTTCAATCACGGTTGCCGATCCACTGAAGCAATCTGCCGAAGGCGCGATCAATGCACTTAAGCGCCAGGGACTGCAGATCGTAATGCTCACCGGCGACAATCAAATCGTGGCCGAGATGGTGTCGAGTCGATTGGGAATCCACGACTTTCGCGCGGAAGTGCTGCCGGGCGATAAGGCCGCAATCATCAAGCAGCTTCAGCAGCGCGGAAGAATCGTCGCCATGGCCGGCGACGGCATCAACGACGCGCCGGCGCTGGCGCAGGCTAACGTCGGCATCGCCATGGGAACGGGTACTGACGTTGCAATTGAGAGCGCCGGGATCACGCTTCTGAAAGGTGATCTCAGCGGAATTATTCGCGCCCGCAAGTTGAGCCGCGCCACCATGAAAAATATCCGGCAGAACCTTTTCTTTGCGTTTATCTACAACTCGCTTGGAGTTCCTATCGCTGCCGGCATTTTGTACCCCTTCTTTGGAATTCTGCTGAGCCCGATTCTTGCGGCGGCGGCGATGAGTTTCAGTTCAGTGTCGGTGATCAGCAATTCGCTGCGGTTGAGGAATGTAAAGCTGTAGTAAGACTTTCTAGTGTATTGAGCCGAGCCACTTTACCGGCAATGTCGCAGCCACAGCATTCGCCAGGTGTTCATCTGCTGTGACCAGTTCACTGCTCGTGGCTAAAGCAGCGGCGATGTACAAACTGTCATAAACGGTGCGATCGAATGCCATAGCTATTTGCAACGCTCTGTCCAGAAGATCGATTGCAGGAAGAGTCGGAAACTTGCGTTCGCGAGCCAGCCTAAGCGCATTTTCTGCATCAGATTGTTCCCACCTGCCTTGGCGAAATGCCTTCCAGAAAACGTTAGCCAGCTCGCTCCAGAACAGATCAGGAACCACGAATCGCAATTGCCCGGCGCGGTAGGAGTCCAACAGAGTTAAAGCCTGTTTCCGGAGAGGCTCAGCCGGCGACGGCAGGAACCATTTGGCAGCTACACTGGCGTCCAGCACGGTGGTTTTCACCGCGATCGGTCCTCGCGCTGCATCTCGTCCGTCGTTGCGAATAACTTTCCGGCCGGTTTGCGTCGCGTTCGCAGTACGGCAACTTCTTGTACGAATTTGTCCCGGGCCTTTAGCTCAGCCGCGGTCACCACGTTTTCTTGCAATAAAGAGAGGACTTCGGCGGCAATCGAGTTCCGGTTGTGGCGGGCGCGCTGCCGCAAGGCGGAATACAATTCGTCAGGAATGTTCTCGACGTATAGGGTAGCCATAGGCCATTACTATGCTGAGTATAGCACAACCCTTTGGTGGGGATTTGTTCCTCGCCACAGGCTGACCAACGCGAAGGAACGCTCAACAAATTAGAGCACATGCGTATTATGGAGAAGCCATGGTCCCTAACCTCCACATTCTTGTCGAGATCATCTTCCGCACATCGATCATTTATCTGGTGGTGTTGTTGGGCGTTCGACTGAGCGGCAAACGCGAAGTCGGACAGATGACGCCGTTCGACCTGGTCTTGCTGCTGCTCATTTCGAACTCTGTCCAGAATGCAATGACCGGATCGGATACATCGCTGATCGGCGGTGTGGTGGCGGCGCTGGTGCTGTTGCTCATGAACTACCTGGTTGCCGAACTATCCGGCACCAACCGTCGATTCCGAAAGCTGGTCGAAGGCCAACCGACTCTGCTGGTTCACAAAGGGAATATTATTGCGCCGCACATGGCGAAGGAACGGGTAAGCATGGACGAGCTCGAGCGGGCGCTGCGCGAGCACGGAATCAGTAGCTATCACGACGTCGCGCTGGCAGTGCTTGAAGTGGACGGCTCGATCAGTTGCCTGAAATACGATGAGTTGAATCCCGGCACTGTGGACCATCCCGTCCGCCGGAAATATCTGCAGAAGCACGAATAGTTATGCTCCCAAAGCCCTTGCGGTTAAAAGATTTTTGACTCCTCGCTCCATCTGCTTACTTCGTCATCACGATCGGTAATTCGTTGTAGGGTGTGATGGTGACCGTCAATGATTTTCGGGCGGTAAAGTCCTCGGCTTTCACCGGAAAACTGACGACGATAGTGCCCGAAATTCTGCTCTCAGGATTAATCTTTGTCTCCGTCGTCAGCAGATCGAGCGCATGCGCCTTCAGTTCCGGCATGGCCTGGAAATATCTCTGGTCGTCAATCGCGGGCGAGGCATCGTCCGAAACTTTGTTTCCATTCACGTCGGCGGATACTTGAATTGTCTTGATCCAGGCGGGATTCGTTTCGTTGTTCTGAATAGAGATGTTGACCGCGACCATGACCTGGTCCTGGCCGGGGACGGGTACCACAACCAGGTCATCCACGGTGCCGCTCGAGAGCGGGTGCGCGCGATGGCTCAGCGAGTAAACGGCGGCAATGATCACTACAACTGCAACACAGATCGCGACGATGCCCGTAGGCGGAAGATTTTTGCGTGCCGTGCCATATTCTTCGCCAATGTTGAAGTCGGTGGGCGTGTCGGCAGATGAGGAAGCCGGGTTCGCCGGAGCAGTATCAACCGGTGCGGAGACGTCGGTGCTGGGAATTGCTGGCACCTGTGACGCAGGCGGAACTGAGGGATCTGACATGGGCCCTCCTACGCTCGAAATTGTACAGCGAGCCGCAACTCAAGCGGCCCAGGGCCAGGCGTGCTTCATAGCGCTGACGAATTGCTCAACTGGGAGAGTATTCAAAACATCGTCTGGGGTAAGCCATGCGCGGCGCGCCTGCAGAATGCCGAAACGAATCTTTTCCATATGTGAGGTATGGTGCGAATCGGTGTTGATGACGATCTTCACTCCGTGTTGCTTAGCCATGCGCAGATGCCGATCGCACAAGTCGAGACGATCAGGATACGCGTTCAGTTCCATCGCAACTTTGTTGCGAGCGGCAGCTTTCAGGATGGCGTCCATATCGTAGGCATACGCGTCGCGGCGCAAGAGCATGCGGCCGGTGGGGTGTCCGATGATCGAGACATTCGAATTGTCGATGGCTTTCAGCAGCCGCGCCGTCATTTCTTCGGGAGACTGATTGAAGTGCGAGTGCACGCTGGCAATAACCAGGTCCATCTGCTCGAGCACGGAGTCGGAAAGATCGAGAGAGCCGTCGGCGAGGATATCCACTTCGATTCCTGCGAAGATGCGAATGCCCGGGTTGGCGTCGTTGGCCGCACGAATTTTCTTAATGTGCTCGACAGCTCGGGCATCATCGAGACCATTGGCAAACGCCAGGTTTTTTGAGTGATCGGTGATGGCCATGTACTGATATCCGCGCTCGCGGGCGGCCTCGGCCATTTCTTCGATCGTGTTACGGCCGTCGGTCTCCACGGTGTGCATATGCACGTCACCACGGATATCCTGTTGCGTGATTAGCGCCGGAAGCTGGTGTCTTTCGGCGGCGTCGATCTCACCCAGGTTCTCGCGCATCTCCGGCGGAATGTAGTCCAGCTTCAATGCCTCATAGATGTCCAGTTCAGATTTGGACGCAACCACCTGCTGATTATCGAGGCGCGAGAGGCTGTATTCGCTTAATGTGTAGCCCATCTTCAGCGCGCGCTGGCGTAAAGCCACATTGTGCGCTTTCGATCCGGTGAAATACTGCATGGCCGAGCCGAATGAATCCGGCGAGAGGAAGCGCACATCCACCTGCATGCCGCCACGCATGCGAAAGCTGACTTTGTTCTCGCCGCGCGCGATGATCTCCATAAGGCCGGGCAGTTTGATGATGTGGTCGATCAGTTTCTGGCGCTCAGCGTCATCACAACACGCCGGCCCAGTCACAAGAATATCGAGATCGCCGACGGTTTCGCGGCCCCGGCGAAGCGAGCCAGCCGGCGTGGCTTTTTCAACGCCGGGGTAATCGTGTAAGTGCTCAGCGATTTTCTCTGCCTGCTTTTCGGCAACATCCAGCAGAAAACGTCCGGCGATGCGGCGATAGTCTTCGATGGCCTTCAGCAGCTTCTGCTCGTGTTTTTCGCCCATGCGCGGCAGAACGCGAATCTTTCCTTCGCGCGCGAGCTGCTCCACGCCTTCGAGATCTGAAACCTGATACGCACTCCAAATCGAGGCGATGGTCTTTGGGCCGAGTCCCTGGACCTTGAGAAGCTGCAACATCGAAGGGCGATATTTCGTAAGCAACTCTGTATGCAGCTTCAGCCGGCCCTCGCCGAGCATCTCTTTCAGGTTTTCCAGCATTCCTTTGCCGATTCCGGAGATGGCGAGCACCTGCTTTGGTTCGGCGACGAGATCGGAAATCGGCTGCGGATGGGCTTCGATCGTCTCAGCGGCATTGCGATAAGAACGAATGCGGAACGAGTCGCCCCCGTCGATTTCGAGCAGATCGGCGGTTTCGTAGAGAATTCCGGCAATGGACTTGTTGTCCATGGAAAGAGATTAACAAAGTTTGCGTAGTGCGGATGGTGAAGGAAATTTATCTGCCGAGGTTGGCGTCAAAAAACTGCGCCATCATTTCCAGGGCTTCCTGCGTCTCCGGCAATTCGAAGTGATACCAGAAGGCATGGGGCAATGCTTCAAAGACCACAAGCTTTGCCTCAACGCCGGAGCGTAACAACGAACGATGAAAAATTGATGTATTGCTGAGGAGCAGGTCGCGCGTGCTGGTGACGAGCAGGGTGGGAGGAAAACCGTGCAAGTCGGCGAACAACGGCGACAGTACGGGATCCTTCGGGTCAGTTTTGCCGACGTAGCTGCTGTCATGCGGGCGGTCGGGGCTCTGAGGCGAAAGATTTCCTGAAAATCCATTCAAGGCAAACAGCTGCTGTGAATCAGACGGCCGGCTGAAGTCAGCCAGGCCGGAAAATATTCCCAGGGCTGCGGGCACAGGCAGGGCAAGTTGCTTCAGTTTGACCGCGACTTCGCCGGTCAAAATCGCGCCCGCAGAGGTGCCATAGATTCCAATATCGCGCGGCTTGTAGGTCTTGAGCAGTTCCTTGTACACCGCGATTACGTCATCGACGGCTGCGGGAAAGGGATTCTCGGGTGCGAGCCGGTAGTAAACGGAGACCACCTTTATCTTCGCCAGATTTGCGATCGGAATGCCTTCGATGAGTGACCCCGAGTCAGTGATGAACCCGCCACCGTGCAGGTTGATTAAAACTTTGTGCTCATTCGCCTCGGGCGTTTCGAGTGGCGTAATGATGTCAGTGCGAACACCTGCTGTAGTGGTCTCCGTGATCTTTACCGGAAATCTCTTGCGTGCTTCGTCGGAATCGCGCTTGCGCCAAGCGTCGGTGCCGGCGCGCTGTTCGGTAAGATCTTTGGGCTGCGGCGACTCGTGCTCGATCTCTTTCAGCCACCGCTGTGCTTCGGGACTCACGGTCGACGGCATCGGCACAACGCGAATGACGTGCGCGGTGCCGTCAGAATCGAAAGTCGCAGAGGCAGGATTGGCGGGGGAAGTCTGCGCAAGAGCTAACTTTGAGATAGCAGCGCTGATAGCGATCAGCAGAAGCGATTGTTTGGATAAGTGTCGCATAACTCCGATTCCTTCTTTGTCTTTTCGCTCGGTCTAAGTCTCTTTCTAATCCATCCTCGGCGGTTTGCTACTTCTTAGCCGCACCAATTCCGGCCTGAACATTCCATCCCCGGATTGCAAGCTGGCCGGGCACTCCGTCGTATGTGACCCCGATTTCCTTGCTCTCGCCAGGTAAGAGCGAGACATAGTTGTCAGTGAAATAAGCAGGCAGAATCCGTGCGCCTTTGGAATCGAGCACCGTGAGCTTGGTTTCAAGAGCGGCAGTCGCCCCCTTGTTTTCGAGTTTGATCGTTTCATGTACTGCGCGGCCCATCTGTTCATACACTTCGACTGCCGCTGTTAGTGAAGCGGGGGGCAGTTGCGTCAACTGGCGGTAAGCCGCGCTGTCAGCAGCGAGCCAATACAGATTGTCAGAGACCACGTGACCGCCTGAATCATGAAGTTCGAGCTTCACCAGGAGCACGCCGTTTGAGAACAACGGGGAGAGATCCAGCCTGAAAACTTCGGCGCTTGAATCCGCGGCTGAATCTTTTTTCTCCTCATGCTGAAAGAGCAGTTTGTTGCCGAGCGAATACACCTTTGCACTAACACTCAAGTCCGGATGTGCCTCAATCGTCGTATTCACCACGGCGACTTCATAGTTTGAAAGATCGAGTTGCACATGCAGCGGCTCGCAGGCTTTCTTCACGGCGTAGTAAGACGCCTGAGTGTCATAATCGTGGCTCAGTATCTGCCAGGTGTTGCTCGGCCACGCCGGCTGCGTCATCCATAACATGCGGCCGCTGTTCGGCGCCCACAAGTGCTGATTCATGCCTTCAAAAATCGCGCGATGATCCACATAATTCAGCATTTGCGCTTTGCGCTCGAAGTCCTCGAGGCTCGTGGGCGCGCCGAATTCTTTTTCGATCTGCGACATGAACGGGCCCATGTCTCCATTTCCGCTGGCATGCCAGTCGTGGTAAGCCCAGACGTCATCAATCGGCCAATGGTCGGGTTCAGGGACGGATGCGCGGAAGGATTCGAGCGTCGAGAACGAAGGCGTCCCGGTTTCGACTGAAAAGCCGTGATTCAGTGCGGTGTAATACAGCGCCGGCTCCATGTATTTGTACGGGCCACTGTTCTGCAGATTGACCTGATTGGAACTCGGCGAATAGTAGCGCGTGCCGTCGAGCGTGCGCGTCAACTCATCCAGCCCATCGTTGATGATGGGTTGAGGCACGCCTTCGTTGCGGCCGCACCACATTACGATTGATGGGTGATTCCTGAATCTCAAAATCGTGTCACGCGCGTTGTCGAGAAAAAGCGCCGGATCTTCGGCCTCGACGTTGTAGTCCTGTGTGGACTCCCAAAAGTCGTTCCACACGAGCAGGCCGTATTCGTCGGCAAGATCGTAAAAGGTTTCTTCCGTGTTTTGGCCGACCCAGTTGCGAATGATGTTCAGATTGGCGTCGTGATGCAGTTTAAAAAACGGCTCGAGGCGGCCGCGCGAAACCCGCTTGCGGGAGTCGTCCATGCCCCAGTTGCCTCCGCGGCATGCGATGCGAATGCCGTTCACTTTGATGACCAGATACGGTGTCATCTTTGTGTCATCGAGCATGCGCACGGCAGGAGATGTCTCACCACCCGGCGCGAGCGATGCCACCCATGACTTCCACCACTCTTTCCATTCTTTCGGGACATCAGGAGGGAGAGGATCTGAGGGAGGAATTGAGCGCATGCCGCTATGGCTCACGTCCACCACGCGTTCGTTTTTCTGCGCCGCGACGGTGGGCGAATACTCCAGTCTGCGGAGATGTCCACCGCTGTCAAGCAAGCTGAGTTCGTATGTGATTTCGCGAATGCCGAAACGGACTTCCTTTACGTCTGATTCTTTCCCGCTCTCGTTGAAAGTTAATTTCAGATGATAGAGCTCCTGCTTGCCGTATCCGTTCGGCCACCAGAGGCGCGGACGCTGAAGTGTAAGTTGCGGAAATTCCGCCGGAGTCAGTTTCACGTTGCTTTTTCCGGCGGCCACGCTGACTTCCTTTGAAATCTCCACCCCCTCGAACGTGGCTTTCAGCGTTCCGTGAAGCGGTGAACCGGTGTTGTTATCAAGCGGCACGATGATGGCAACATCCGCGCGACCGATATCAGGTAAGGGAAGAGAAGTCACTACTTGCGCATCTCCGATCTCCACGCCGCCCGAAGCGCTAAGCACGACCGGCTGCCAGATTCCGGTGTCGCGGTCGCGGATGGCAGGAATCCAATCCCAGCCTTCGGTAGCGACAAATGTCGGACCATCCAAGCACATTTCGCCGCCATTTTCTCCGGGGCCGCCTCTGATCGATTGCTCCTGCGGAATTCCAGGATGCGGTGGCGGCGAAATTTTCACGGCCAGAACGTTTTCAGGCTTTAGAATTCCGGTGACGTCGAATACTCCACGGATGAACGCGCCCTTAACTGTTCCCACTGATTGCCCGTTGAGCCAGACGTCAGCCTTGTAGTTGATTCCTTCAAAGGTCAGCGTGAACTTACGTCCCGCGGCATTCGCCGGCAATTTGAATTCAGCGCGATACCAGTAATCCTGCTTGTTCAGCGATTCCGGAATAGCGAGATTGTTCAGCCCGTAATCTGGGTCGGGATAGATGCCCTGATCAATCATGGTAGTAAGAACCGTGCCGGGCACAGTGGCTTGCATCCATTTGCCAGAAGCCCTCCCGGGCTGCGATAGTTCCGCGCCGCCCGCGTGAATCTCGGGGGCGGTCGCCAGCTTCCAGTTGCCGATATCCCAGGCATTTTCTCCGTCAGGTTCAAGTGCCACCGTAGACCTTCCGGCTGATGCGACGCGGTACAGAGAGCTCGGCTCTGCGGGAACCGAAGCCCGGCTGCGCGGCATGGTTGAGGGATCCTGAGGGGCACGGTAGCCGGCTTGACCGCGGGTTTGAAAGCGCCAAGACTTTGAACCTTCCTCAAACTCCAGCAGCGAAAAATCCTGAGGCGCCTGCGAGAGTTGCTTAATTGCGTCGGCGCTCAGGGCGTCTCGCAGCACGGTGACCTTGGCGATTTTCCCGCCGAAATGAAAACCGTTCGATCCGGATGAAACCGGCGGCGCCATAAACAGCGAAGCGGTAGTGCTGCCCAGCGCCAGTTTTCCATTTGCCACTGATTGGCCGTCAACGTATAAACGGAAGTCTTTTCCGTCGAAGGTGGCCGCAAGCAAATGCCAATAGGCGGTTTCAAGCTTGACGCTGCCGCTAAGAGCGTTGTCTTTGCCCACCGAAAGCATCGCCTTGCCCACGTCCAAAACGATGTAGCGTGCATACTCGTCGTCAGGATTCCCGATGCCGGCCACCAACGTTGGGCCGGGAATGTCTTCTTCTAGTCGTACCCAGCAGTACATACTCCACGGAGATTCGGCGCGCAGCAGGCTATCGTTAACGTTTAGTTTTTTCTCGATGCCATCCCCGCCGGCAAGGAAGGCGCCGTTGTAGGGGCCGTAGAAGGGCGGATCATTAGTAACAGAAGTCTGGGCAGTGACGGACGCCGAAAGAACGCCGAAGAGCACCGACAGCACAAATCCAAGCCAGAACAATGTGAGTCGCCGCATCGATTTTCTCCGAGGGCTTTTGCCAAAAAAATGTAACCGAGAATGTATCCCCTGGGCGAGTGCCGCGTCTATTGAAAAGTGGGCGAGGCGTGTCTGAGTACCCGTCCCGATCTCCTCTATACTCAAAGTCATGCGTATTCGACCCTGGTTTGCAATGATTTTCGTATTTTCTGCGTTGTGCTCGGCGCAACAGTCTATGGATCTGGCCGCGATCGAGCAGTGGAAGGCAGCGGTCCTCAAGGGCGATGCGGCGGCATTGAAGTCTCTTTACAGCACTACGCCCCAACCCAAGATCAGCACAACCTCAGGACACATTGATGCTGACGCCGATGTTGCGTTTTGGGTGGGCCTAAAAGCCAAGACCATGACGATGACCGTGGCCGAAGCCGGGTCGCCGCAGCCGGGTGTCGAATCCTTTACCCTGCAACTGACGATCATTGGAGCCAACGGCCGCCGCACGAACATTGTGGAAGGACAGGCATGGCTGAATGAGGCAGGTGTGTGGCGCCTGGTGGGTGCGAAGCGTGACATCGCGAAGCTCGCGCAGCCGACGGCGCTCGACGAGAAGATTTATCCCACTGGCGACGCTCGTGCACAGATTCAGCAGGCAGTGACCGGAGCGAGCAAATTGCACAAAAACATCCTGCTCGTGTTTGGCGCCGACTGGTGTTACGACTGCCACGTACTTGAAAAGGCTTTTCACCGCCCCGACGTGGCCGCCGTGTTGAGTCCGAATTTTCGAATTGTGGATATAGACATAGGCAATGGCGACAAGAACCTCGACCTTGCCGCGCAATACCAGGTGCCGCTCAACCGTGGCGTTCCCGCGATTGCGATCCTCGACTCGAAGGGGAATTTGCTTTTCAGCCAGAAGAACGGCGAATGGGAGCGCGCCCGTGCACTGGGACCGGAAGATCTGCTGGCTTTGCTAAAACAATGGAAGCCGCAGGCTCGGTGATTTTCGGAATTATTTACGGCCAGCGTGGCGTCATTGGTCGCGGAAGCGGCTTCGCGGGCTGTCCGGCGGCGGCAGCGGCGGCCTTAGCGCCCGGATTCGGCTCATCGAGTTCAGACAGGATGGCGGCGTCGTCTTCGTCATTTTCAGCGAGCAACGGGGCCACTTCACGCAGCTTTTCCGCAGCTTGCTGCAGCATTTCAATCTGCTTGCCTAACTGGGCGTACTTGGCCTGTTTGCGGCGCAGAACCTCGTGGATGTCTTTCATGCAACCCCCTGTGTCGAATCTCCTGTGTCGAATCTAAGGAGGGCGGAAATCGGGGTCAACGAGTAACAGGGCGGCGGTGATTACGAGGGTAATGCCCGAGTGTCTGCCATTCCGAGTGGCATCTGGCGACGTGGCCGGAATTGACATCGTTCGCCTTCGTCCCGGCCCATGCGGGGAAACGATAAAAACCCGCGCCGCCGCCAGCATCGTGAGTTAGATGATTTCCTCCTGTCCAGCGACCGTCCGAAGGGTACAGATTTTAGTGATGCTAGTCGCCTCTATCGAAAATCCACAGGAAGAAGGCATACTTGGTTTTACGCCTCAGGTGCGGGCAAAATCAGCTCTCCGTTGATCGTGCCAGAAAGCTGAGTCAACCAATTGTTTTTATGCGACTTACCCCGTTCTGCATGAATTTAAATCCAGAACCCATCTGTACGGAAAAATACAGTATCTCCCTGATAGCCTAACCCTGCTAGACCATTTAGACATAGATCAGCCCCAACGCGAAGGAGACGGAAGGCAGGCGTCGGTTGTACCTCCCCTTTATCCGGCGCCTGCCACCTCCCTAAAGTCTTTTTTGGTTTGCCCCCCTTAAAGACTCCATAACAAATTAGAAATCACCTTTTTAGGCCCCCCATCGAAAGCTTCGTCGGTCCAGGAATATCGGCAGAAACTAGCGCGGACCGACCGTGACACCTCGAATTGCGTCAAAGACAAGGGTTAATGTCGAGGAGCAGTGGCCGCACAACCAAAAATGGGCAATGGTGCGTGCGATCCCCTGCGACAGATTCCGACGACGAGGTTCAAGTTCCGGGTTATCTGGCAAAACAAGCTTCGGTCGAATCTCGAACTGGAACAATCGGCCGTCTCGGAGATGGCGGAGTGGGATGGCGCATTCCGGATTGGCGCAATGTGAAGTCATGCAGACCAGAACCTGTATCTCATCAACAAAGAAATTTTGGAATCAGGTGAAACAGGTAGGCAGCCTCAAATTCCTGCACAGCTGACTGGGATCTAGTCAACGGCAGTCTGGGAGCGTTCGGGAAAGAAAGTTCCCCCCGAAAGGACCGATCTAACGGCCTCCAGCAGGTCGCGAGCGGCTTCGCTCTTGGCCACAGCGCCGCGAATGGTGCCCGTCTTGAACCGCCCAACCACATCCTCGGAGAGATGCAGCGAGAACATAATCACCGGAATGTCCGGCCTTTCGGCGGCAATGCGCGCCGCGGCTTCGAGGCCATTCATCTCAGGCATGGTGATGTCCATGATGATGACGTCGGGAGAGGAGAGAAGCGCAATATCCACGGCCTCACGGCCGGTTTTGGCTTCAGCGTACACAGACCAATTAGGGACGGCTTCGAGGAGATTGCGAATGCCCAAGCGCATCACTTCGTGGTCATCGGCGACTAGAATTCTCACCGCCTGGGCGTCAATTTGGGCACTGTCGGGGTTGAGGCCGGACATAGCTAAAGACACGCTAGGATACACCTGACGGAGCTCTATCTTCCAATCTTTGAGACGCCAAAACGATGACCGGAGTCAAGGCAGGAAACGTCTTCTTGCTACCCACGAGTCCGACCTCGATGATTCGCAAAGAAATAGAGTAGGCGCAAAGCTACAGATCCCTGCTGATACCCGCAATCCAGTGAAGACAGTAGGAGGGCTAGGTATCTATTGGACTAACTGTACTTAATCGCAAGTCAGGGTCAGGACGCGGTAATCAGGCACGCGGCTTGACGCAATTGCGTGTATTGCAAACGGGTTGAGAGCAGATTTGCAACGTCGTTTCGATAGCGACAGTAAGCTGCCGTAAGGCGCGGTTGTTCTGCAGAACCACGGACGGAGTCCCGTGCCATTCGACAGAAACTCATGCGAAAGACGGCGTAGGCAAGCAGGTACGGCGGCAGCCGCGAAGTGGCGTCAAATCCGGACCGACGCGCAAATTCCTGCAGCAAGCGCCGGAGAGCAGAAGGGCGTAACTGCCACTCAATGGCAATTCCTGCCAGGTCCCATGCAATGTCGCATGGGCCAGGAAAGAAGTGATTGTCCCCGTGATCGATGCCGTCCGTCTTAATGAATTTGTCGGGCCCGGTCAAGATCCACTCGTGCGCTTGCATTCGACCATCCACCAGTACTGGATTTGGGGAGTCAAACTCGTGTTCAGAAATGACCACACTCAACCCAAATTCCTGTTGAATGTTGAATTCAACCATTTGTTTAAGCTGGGACGGGGAACGCGAGTCTTCCGTGAAGTTCGACGCGCGGAAGGCGCAGTAACGCGTCATAGTGTCAAGCAGGGAAGGACTGATGTCCGATGGCGCAAGATGTTTTCCTTCAAGCAGGTCATAAACCAGAAATCCATCCCCAGCATCCCTGGCAGGAGGGCCGAATCCACCCTCGGATAGTGCGAAAGCGCGCTGCCGGGCATCGGCTCCGATTCGGCCCATCCCTTCAAACTTGAAGAGGGTTTTCTGGTCTGAAGATACGAATTTGAGTCTTTCCGTTTGCGTCCAGCTTTCCGGCCAGTCGCGCTTGTCGGCGAAGAAAAAATCGCGCCAGCACCCTTCACCGGCGTAGAGGCATTCCTTGAAACGTGTGTTTGCAGACGGCGAGGTAGCAAGATAACGAAATCCCCTCCATCGTGCAGCGGCATTTTCCGCGCACAGAGACTCCGGATCGATCTCCCGGCTCCCAACCATGGTGATGCACTCCCGCGAGACGCCAGCGCGCAGCAAAGCCTCTGCCACCGAAAGAAGCGTTGAGCCGCTGCGGCCTGGGCCTTCATCCACAATCGTAAACCGGGCGTTTTCCAGTAGGCGCTCGCGAATCCACTGATGCTGCTCCCCATTAAACTCGGTTTGCCGGGCGTACGGATGTCCAGCAGGCCGAACGGTAATGCGAGAAGATGCTCGGCCTGCCAACCGGAGCGCAGCGACAGCCATCGCACTAAGAGTCGTTCCAATGCTACGGACTCCGATAACCGCGCACGGCCGGGGTTCAAGCGCCAACTGAGCGGCAACGCGGGCGAAGTCCAGCGGATGAAGCGCGTAATAGGTGAATCCTTCGGGAGGAGAAATGCTGATCCAATCAGGTGGCGTTATGCGTCCGATTATTTCAGAGGCCCTGACGGCGTGTGACTCAGCGCCGGTGCAAACCGCGGCGAGTGCGTCAGTAAGTTCCGCGGAAGATAACGTATAACCGTCGCCGGCATCGGCGAGGGCCGCCTCCAATTCCCCGGCTTGAATTAGAGCATCTACCCATCCTCGGGATCCGCGCTGAAGTTGTGTTGAGATCACGCGAACCACGCCGGGCCCCGAAACCGACTTCCGACCTTCGCGGAAGACCCATGGGTCCCTCGCAGCGTGATCGCTGGGCACCGGATTATCGGATATTGAGTTGGCCGCCTTGCTGGACAAAGCAAGAGGCGGCGAGGTGCATCCGGGCGTGGAGCTAGCCACTGTGGAACAACCTCCGCTTTCGAATTTGCAACGCGCAGGCGAAACGATGCACACGATTCGAAAACCCAGTAGTTGAGAACCGGGTCGTAGCCTCTGATCCTGGGGCTGTATCGCTTATTTTTATGGACTTCAGGCTCGGCGCAATTGCCAAACATAGTTCTGATGCTTGGATCACAAAGTGAGATGTCTCTCTAAGGTCGAGGAGTCGGTAGGCGTAATGCCTAACCCGCCTATCCCATTTGAAATACAGCGTCAAATTGCGGCGGCGCATCGAAGTTCATGAACCAGAGAACATATTGGGCGGCTTCGAGTGGACAACGCAAACAAGGTGGTGCGATGAAGCTGGCGATTTTCGGTTTGACGATCAGCTCATCGTGGGGGAACGGCCATGCAACCCTGTGGCGCGCGCTGTGCAACGCTTTGGCCGCACAAGGCCATGAAATCAAATTTTTCGAGCGCGATGTCAGCTATTACTCAAGTCACCGCGACTTGGAGCTGCCAAAGAACTATCAACTCTCGCTTTACCCTGACTGGGAAAATGTTCGATCGGAAGCCGAAGCTGCTGTCGACAATGCCGACGCGGCGATCGTGACTTCATATTGCCCAGATGCCCAGGCGGCGTCGGATGTGATCATGTCCTCGCTGGCAGTCAAAGTTTTCTATGATCTGGACACCGCGGTCACGCTGGAAAAATTCCGCTCTCAGGGCGCGGTGAGCTACATTCCGCGGGAAGGTCTAAGTGGATTCGATCTGGTGCTGAGTTATGTCGGCGGCAGAGCTTTGGAAGATCTTAAGCAACTATTCGGAGCCCCAAAAACTGCGCCCCTGTTCGGCTGTGTCGATCAAGGCATGTACAAGCCTGTGCCACAATCACAGCATTACGCATCCGACCTTTCATATTTAGGGACCTACGCTGGCGATCGTCAACCGCTCTTGAATGAACTTTTCCTGCAACCCGCACATCGGTTGCCGGAAAAGAAGTTTTTACTGGGCGGCGCGCAATATCCTGACGACTTTCCCTGGAACGATAACGTCTGGTTCGTGCGGCATGTCCCGCCGCCGGAGCATCCGGCGTTTTATTGCTCCTCCCGCCTGACTCTCAATGTAACTCGCGGGGCTATGGCCGAGGTTGGCTACTGTCCTTCAGGAAGATTGTTTGAAGCTGCCGCTTGTGGAACCCCGATCGTAAGCGATTCATGGCCGGGGCTCGATCAATTCTTCGTGCCTGAGCGCGAACTGCTGATCGTGCGATCTTCGGACGATGTAGTCGAGGCGCTGGCCCGCGATCCGGAGGAATTGGAGCGAGTCGGCCGGGCCGCACGTGAGCGCGTGCTCCGTGAACATACTGCCGACCATCGCAGCCGAGAGTTGCTGGGTTTGCTGGAGGCCGCATGAGGCGTTGGGGGGTAATTCCCGCAGCGGGATTGGGAACACGCATTCAGCCACTGGCGTTTTCGAAAGAACTGTTGCCGGTCGGCACGCGGCTTGACGGTGCCATCGAACGTCCGCGTGCAGTTTCCGAATATTTGCTGGACCGCATGCTGGCGGCGGGAGTGGACCGGGTCTGCTTTGTGATCTCTCCGGCGAAGACTGACATCGTCAGTTACTTCGGCGCGAAAATTGGAGACGCTCCTATCTGTTACGTCGTGCAGCAGAACCCGCACGGGCTGTGCGATGCGCTGTTCAGCGCCCTGCCTTTCATTTCGGCTGAAGATGAAGTTTGTATAGGGCTGCCGGACACGATCTGGTTTCCCGAAAATGGCTTTGAAATGCTTCCTGACGGCCGGTTCTCATTTCTTTTGTTTCCGGTCGAGCGTCCTGAACTTTTCGATGCCGTGATGACCGATCGCCAAGGCAGAATTGAGCGAATTCTAGTTAAGGAGCCGAATGCCGCCTCTCATTGGATATGGGGCGCATTCAAACTCACGGGCGCGCACTTTGCGGCGCTCCACCGCTTATGGATGGATCGGAGATGCAGCGACGAATACCTGGGCACCCTGGTGAACGCTTATGTCGCGGCCGGCGCAGAGGTCATTGCCGTGAAGCAGGGTGAGGTTTACGTGGATGTGGGGACGCTGCATGGATACCGGGAAGCAGTGCGCGTACTTTCGAACCAGGCGCAGGCGCATGAACTGGCAAGCTGAGCACTGGGCCGAGTTCACACGAGTTTTGCGGGGCGAAACCGAGTCCACGATGCGTGTGATTGTGATTGCGGCTCATCCCGACGACGAGACGATCGGAGCCTCACTGGTGCTTGCTCGATTGCCGCAAACAGAAATCGTCTATCTAACGGACGGCGCGCCCCGCGATTGCAATCTCTGGTCACCGGACGCGAAAGGCTCACGCGAGGACTACGCTGGTTTGAGGCGACGCGAAACGGAGAATGCGCTGGCACATGTGGGGGTGGGAGCGCAACAGATTACGTGGCTTGGCGGAGAGGACCAGGAGACGATTTTTAAGCCAGCAGAATTAATGACGAAGCTCGTCGAAATCCTGCGAACTCGTGGACCCGAAATTCTGGTTACGCACCCATACGAAGGCGGTCACCCAGACCACGATACCAGCGCCCTGGTAGTGAAAACAGCATTAGCAAGCGCGCCATCGAATAGTCTCTTGGTCGAAATGACTTCCTACCATGCAGCCGCCGGAGGATGCGTGACTGGCAAATTTCTGAACCCTGACGTGAACGAAATTGTGTGTGAACTGACTCCGGATGACTGCGCCCGCAAGCGCCGCATGATGGACGCGCACTCTTCGCAACGCGCAGTGCTCGCGGGGTTCAGCATTGACCGCGAGCGGTTCCGGCCTGCGCCAGAGTATGACTTTGCGAAAGTGCCTCACCAGGGCCGCCTGTGGTACGAGTGTATGGAGTGGCCGATGACTGGCGCTCGGTGGCGCACATTAGCGACCGACGCAATCCGCGAGATGCAGGAGTGTAATGCCGCTCACAGTGCTTAGCGTCGCATATCCGCTGGCCAGGGTTTCACCGGGAACCGCGGGCGGCGCGGAGCAGGTGCTGCTCACTATCGACAGGGAACTGGTGCAGCGAGGCGATCATTCAATAGTCGTTGCGGCTGCGGGGTCGCGGTGCAACGGGTTGTTGATTCCAGTGCGAGTCCCTTCCGGAGACCTCGATGGGACTGCCAGGCGGCAGGCACGGCGCAATTTCAGCGAGGCAATTTATCGCGCGCTTGCGAATTATCCGGTCGACGTGATTCACATGCACGGACTCGATTTTCATGAGTACCTACCGGAGTGCGAGCTTCCGATTGTTATCACGTTGCATTTGCCGTTGGCCTGGTATGAGAGCAAGGTATTGAAGGTCCGCAGACGCAACGCGAGGTTGGTTGCGGTTTCGCACACGCAAGCGGAAAGTGCCCCTCCCGACGTGACGATTGATGCGGTCATACCGAACGGAATCGAACTCGATGATTTTTACTCTCGCGCCGCGAAAGGCAACTACGCTCTCGTCATGGGCAGGATCTGCCCGGAGAAAGGGATTGACCTTGCGCTCGATGCGGCCGAGCGCGCGAATGTCCCGGTGATCCTCGCGGGAACAGTATTCGACTATCCCGAGCATCGCGAATACTTCGAGCGGCTCGTCAGGCCGCGTTTGAATCGGTCGATTCGTTTTGTAGGGGCGGTCGGAAGGAAGCGTAAATCTCAGCTGTTGGCGGGTGCCCTCTGCCTGCTGCTGGCGAGTCAGGCCGACGAAACCAGTTCGCTGGTGGCAATGGAAGCGCTGGCGTCGGGAACGCCGGTTATAGCGTGGCGCAAGGGCGCACTTGGCGAAATTGTTGCCCATGGAAAGACCGGCTGGCTGGTTTCAAGCGTAAAAGAGATGGCACACGCGATCGGACGAACAATGGAGATCGATAAGTTCGAATGCAGACGAGAGGCTGAGCGGCGATTCGCATCTGAAAAAATGGTGGCAGGTTACATCTGGCTCTACCGTAGTTTGATTGCCGGAAAAATAACGCCGGAGTTGCAGGTGGCATGACAACGTCGATACAAGTGTTCGAAGGTCCGGCACAGGTCCTTTCTGTCCGATTTCTCAATGACGTCAGTGACCTTAGAGGTCTGACAGCAGAATGGAATGACTTGTACGCGCGATGCCCCGACGCTACACCCTTTCAGCGGCCTGAGTGGCTGCTCCCGTGGATTGAGGTGTTTTCTCCGAGCCGTTGGTATGCCCTCACGGTGCGTGACGGGAGCAGGCTCATAGGGTTGGCGCTGCTGCTTGTTTATGACCGCGACGGCAAAAGAATTTTGGCGTTCGCCGGGGGCGGGCATTCGGACTATCTCGGGCTACTCTTCGAACAGGGCAGGGAAGCGGAGGTGGTTGAATCCATGCTTGAGCTCGTCACCGCCGAGCGGGATTGGGACGTTTTGGAACTTACAGACCTGCCTGCAGACTCGGCTCTCCTGAAGCTGCGTGTTTTTCATGGTCAGATTCGCGAGCACGATTCAGTTTCGGGGTTGCCCCTGCCGCCGGCGAAAGAAGAAATATTACCCGTTTTGTCAAAGCGCCAGCGAGCCAATCTACGCAACGCGGCTTCCCGGTTGCAACGCGCAGGCGGCGGCCGGATTGAGACTGCCGCAAGCGTGACGCTACCGGAATATCTTGACGATCTGTTTCGACTGCATACAGCCCGATGGGCTCAATCAGGCCTGCCAGGAGTGCTCAGTGACGAGAGCACTCGTGCCTTTCACGAGCGCTGCGCGCCGGCTTTGCTGCTGCAAGGCGTATTACGAATTCATCGCTTGAGACTGGGCGTGCGGACAATAGCTATTGTTTACTCCCTGTGGGATCGCGGGACCGTGTTCTGCTACCTGCAGGGATTCGATCCGGCTTACTCTTCGCTAAGTCCCGGAACGCAGCTTATGTTTGCGGTGATCGAAGAGGCGCAAAGGCAGGGTTTCCGCAGGTTCGATTTTCTGCGCGGACAGGAAGCGTACAAGCAACACTGGCGTGCATGGCCGCAGCCCACATTCTGTATCACAAAAAACAAGATTCGCGCTTCCAGATCAGTGACTCCCTAGAACAGTCTCCGTTTCAATTGCGATCGCCATACAGGGTTTTCCCCACAGGGAGCGTTTGCGCCGCTTACAGGATGCTACCGCACCCGATAAGCAATGAACGGGATTTCTCTCTTCAGCGCAAGTGGTTACAGTTCGTACAGGATTAAGAAGAGGTTACATCGCAATCAAATCCTGTTCGACATTGGTGATTCTAATGATGAAGCTGGATACGAGTAATCATCGCGATTGGCAGGGCTTCACGCGAATCCTCGAAGTGATGACGTTTCTGGATGAAATCGAGAGCCGCTCCAAAGAAGACGTTCAGGAGGCGGTGGATAGCTTCTGTGACCTGCCGCCGAATCCCGGACAGACCATGAGCATGGAAGAGGTGGTCTTCTGGGCCGGGGTAGCCTCTGGGATCGAATATTCACGCCACGCCGATGAGGGCACGATTGACCCTGTCAGCGCGGAAAAAATGCTGGTATTTTCCTCTATTTTCGCGCATTCGGTGAAGAACGCAGTCGTAGACCTGGCGCTTGGCGAGCTCGAGACCGAAAACAAAAATCCCTGGAAGAAACTGGACACCCACATTGGAAGGTGAGGACCGCCGAAGGCGCCAAGGACATTCCGGGCATTCCGGCCAAAAAAGCGCCGTCCCCGGAGAATGGCGATAGATTCGGGCACTATCGCGAAGTCCGGGGACGGTTCCACCGCACCTAGTGAGAACTTAGATGGCACCGGTATCGGGTAGGTTGGTGCCTGAAACTATTTCATTAAGGAATCGTCATGCCGGAAAAAGATTCCTTAGAACGGGCCCGCGAGGACGCACGCAAAGGAAAAGCGCCAAGCACCCAGGCGGGCGAGTTCGTACTCGAAGAAATTCATCCATGTGCGCGAAGGGAAGCACGGAGTACGCAACCCGAAACAAGTGATTGCCATCGGACTTTCGAAGGCCAGGAAAGCTGGTGTGAAGGTGCCTGCCGCGCCGGCAGGAGCTGCCTTAGCAAAAAAAACAGGCGCGCGCGAAAGTGTCGCGGAAACGAGCACCTTATAAGAAACGCTCCCGCGCAACCCCGGCAGCGCTGAAGACGGAAGGCCGGAGCGGAGCTTCACATCGTGCTTTATCGTCGCAGGCGAAGTCTTCCGCAAGAAAGCGGACCGCATGGAGTCGATCACAGGCATCTCGCAAGGCAGCGCGTACGCGCAGTCGCGAAAAATCAGGGCGTGCCCGCGGGTAGAAGGAAGAGCATGTCGAATTTGACCACAGTCTGGATTGACACTTCGGGCTGGCATTACAAATATTGGGTCGGAGATTACATCCTGCGCGATTGCCGGCGGCAGATGGGCTGGCACCGGACAGCGGTATGCCGCATGACAAAAACCCAAAACAGCGTCTACCTCCTCTAAATTACAGAAAAATCAGCGTGATTCAAGAATCTTCCTACAGCAAGTCGCGTTTTGAACTACAGACTCGGCCTGATCGTCACCGGTCACGCGCCGCGCTAATCTAGCATCTGAATGCTAGTAGTTAGAGTAAGCCAATAGGAGGCAGCATGCTTTATTGGGCGCTTGTATTTCTCATCGTTGCGATTATCGCCGCGATCTTCGGGTTCGGTGGCGTTGCAGTTGCAGCGGCCGGAATAGCGAAGCTTCTGTTTTTCATTTTCCTGGTGGTGTTTATCATCACCTTGATCACAGGACTCACCCGCCGCGGGCGCTCGGGAATATAAGGCACTCTCGCGCGCGGGCATAGAGTGATTTTGTAGAGGACCGGACCGGGCTGCTTTCTTCGCGCGAAACGGAAGCAGATTTCGGTCCGGAACGTTTTTGTGGACAAATCTTTCAACGGATCAATGTTTAGCTTCGACCTTATCCCGGTTTACATTGATGGAGGCCCAGTTCGGGTCCTGTGTACGATCGCCAACCATTGACTGCCAGTAATTGGGCGGTCTCCACGACGGCACAAGCACTTTCACTCCGCCGTCAACGATGTTCTGCGCTGCCTTTTGCAGGTTATCCAAATATGTTTCACCGGCGAGCGGATGATCGTTGTGTCCGGTGAGCACGTATTTGATTTTACCGTGTACCTTTGACCGGAACGCCTTCAGTGAAACCAGGTATTCATCCACCGTCGGGCTGGAAGGGAACTGCAACCAAAACGCGTCTGGAACTGTGGGATTGTTGCTGCCTACTGAATCGCCGGTAAAAAGATAGCCCGTGGCATCTTCCAGAATTGCGATGGAACCCGGAGTGTGGCCGGGTACCTGGTACACAGTAAACTTGCGCCCGCCGAGGTCGATGATGTCGCTTTCTTTGGTGTTGACGAGATTGCGGTCAATCAATTCCTGGCTCACACCTCTTCGGCGCAGCATGTCGACGACCTGCGCGCGGTCAGATGCGCCGATATGCTCAACACTGTCGCTGATAAATTGATCGGCCTGGCCGGTATGATCGCCGTGAAAGTGCGTGAAGATTACTTCAAGCGGTAAGTTGGCGAACCGCTCGCGCACAAATTGTTTCAGCTTGCCTGTGCCCATCCCTGAGTCGATAAGCAGCGCCTTCCGGCTGCCTTTGAGCAAAAACATTTTGTCGTTGGCGTAATCGTGGATCATGATTACGCCGGGCAGCACATCTTTCGCGACATAAGCCGTCTTATCCGCACGATCGACGGTGTATTGAAATGTCGCGACCTCACTGCGATTCATTCCGGATTTAATTGCCACGGCGCGAATGGTGTATGCGGTCTTGAGCCCCTGATCGCCGTTGTTCACGGCGCCCACCCAAAGCAATTTATATGGATCGAACACCGGGCTGGATGGGCTGGGATCGGTGCCATCTACGGTGTAGTGAATCTCCGCGCCCGGTGTGGCGCAAAACAGCGCGACCGATTCGGTGGTGATATATGTTCCCGGCTCCGGGTAAACAGTCGGAGTGGCAACGGCGGGCGCACTCGGATCGACGGCAGGCTGGCGGTCTTGCGCTCCGGCATCAGAGAGAAACGTTGGCGCAGAAATCAGGGTCAACCACAGTGCGGAAACGAAAAGCGGGTTTTTTGTGAGTTTCATGCGTGGCCACGAGTATACGTCCTGCCGCCGGCTATGCACTCTGAGTAGAGGAGAACATTGCGACCGCCCCTCCGCGCGTACCGGGCGACTTGGCCCGAGGTTAATTTGTGGCACGATGAGGGCGCAGGATTCGCGGGAAGAAGGACCTGACGTGGTTAGTCTCTCGGCGGGCCCGGTTGCGATTGAAAGGAAGTCCCGCAAAATCGGTCCGGCATGCTTGCAGATTGCCGCAGAATTTCCTTGTGAGATCCATAGCCGCGCGTATGAGCAGTTTTGCACACGGCGTAAGTAGCGAGTTGCCCTTCCTTCCATCGACTACAAACTGCAGGCCTCCCGCAGGAACAATAAAGTATGTATTCCTCGGGAGGGCCAATGTGAGTCTGCAGCAGGAACGATCCGTTGCTGTAGGGACTAAACCCAACTACATATCGTGTCAAACACTTCGGGCATTCAACGCAATGGCGGATAAAGCGCATACACGAATCCTGACAATTTCAATCCCAGATCGGTCATTTGCCGATCCCATCGCAGGAATCATCTTGATGGAAGCGGCTTTGACCAAACTAAACGGACGCGCCGAGTAACATTGGACATTCTCGGACATTACACCCCCAAAGCGGCTGGACGGTTTCGGACGCCACTATCAAAGCGTCCAACCCGGCGCCAGAGATCGGAATATTATTGGCGTCTGGCAACATGCATATTGACTGGCAGGCTTTCAGGCGAGCACGAGTGGCGCGCGACGCGCGCTTCGATGGAAAATTTTTCGTTGGCGTCCTGAGCACCAAAATATATTGCCGGCCCAGTTGTCCCGTGCCCACGGTCAAGGACAGTAACGTCCGCTATTTTCCAACCGCGGCAGCTGCGGCTGAGGCAGGCTTTCGTCCATGTCTACGTTGTCGTCCGGAATGCTCGCCGGGAACTCCGGCCTGGTTGGGTACACCGAGTACCGTGTCACGTGCTTTGCGATTAATTGCAGAGAGCGGATTAGAGGACGGGGGAGTTGAGGCCCTCGCCGAGCGAATGGGCGTTGGTTCGCGTCATCTGCGGCGGTTGTTTGTCCAGCATTTAGGAGCTACGCCGAGCGCAGTGGCTCATACGCGGCGCCTGCATTTTGCGAAAAAGCTCATCGATGAGACGACTCTGCCCATGAACCAGGTGGCGCTGGCTTCTGGCTTTGGTTGCGTTCGGAGATTCAATGCAACCATTTTCAAGACTTATCGGCGAACTCCAACCCATATCCGAGGCTTGGGGCGACTGAAGGACGCTCTGCCGGGCAACCAATATCTCTTTCGCTTAAATTTTCGTCCTCCATATCAATGGGAAAGTATGCTGTCGTTTCTTGCACTCCGGGCTACTCCTGGAGTCGAGATGGTTGAAGGAGGCCTCTACCGACGCTCCATTTCATTGGGGGGCGAGCATGGCTACTTCGAGGTCTCACAAGAAAATACTGCTCCCGCATTGCTGGTTCGAGTTCAGTTTGGCAACCCTTCTGCGCTGTTCATGATCACGGAGCGCATCCGGCGGATGTTTGATTTAAACGCTGACTGGATGGCCATCGCTACGACACTTAACACTGACCCGGTGTTGTCGGGCTTGCTTGAGACTAAGCCGGGCTTGCGATTGCCGGGTTGTTGGGATGGTTTCGAACTGGCGGTTCGAGCCGTTCTTGGGCAGCAGGTCACCGTCAAAGCAGCAACGACATTTGCCGGACGCCTGGTCAGAGCTTTCGGTGAAACGTTTTCGAGCAGCAGTGATCTGACTTATCTGTTTCCGACACCAAAGACTCTCGCCGAGGCCGAACTCACGGGAATCGGCCTCACACGGGCCCGCGCCGCTAGCCTTCAAAGCCTTGCACGCGCGGTGTACCAGCGAGAGATATGCTTTGAGGGAGTAGTGGATCCCGAAACTCTTTTGGCACAGCTGCGCGGCATTCCTGGAATTGGCGAATGGACGGCGCAATATGTGGCCATGCGGGCGCTCGGAGAACCTGACGCATTTCCGGCTGGTGATCTTGCCCTATTACGTAAGCTCGGTTTGCGACATCCGCAAGAACTGGAAGAGCGCGCCCAAGCTTGGCGACCTTGGCGTGCATACGCTGCTGTCTATCTCTGGAGCGATGCTGGAGTTGATGCTCGCAGTAAGAAGGTAGCTGCTGTCGAAGCTGGCGACCCTTCGTTCCTGGCAAGACCGCGATCGCGATCTCGCGCCAACGATGCACCTAAAGATCTTCAATTCGCGGATTAAATACGTTGCGATGAATAGCTTCTCCGCGCCCGTCACCTTTGCTATTTTCCCGCACGGTATTGCTCGTCGCTGACGTGTTCCATCCAGTCCACGACTTTTCCGTCGAGCTTTTCCTGAATGGCAATGTGAGTCATGGCCGTCGTCGGAGTCGCGCCATGCCAATGTTTCTCACCGGCCGAGAACCAGACCACATCCCCGGGCCTGATCTCCGCGATAGCTCCTCCCCAACACTGTGCTAGGCCGCAACCATCGGTCACGATGAGAGTCTGCCCAAGTGGATGAGTGTGCCATGCCGTTCGCGCACCCGGCTCAAAGGTGACGCTGGCCCCTTGCACCAAAGCCGGATCAGGGGCCTGAAATAGCGGGTCGATCCGCACTGTGCCCGTGAACCAATCCGCCGGCCCTTTGCCGGAGGGTTGTGTACCAACTCTTTTGATTTCCATTGTTCTGCCTCAGTCCCGGTCCGTCACTCGGCGACGGGTTCCTGTTTCCGTCCTTCCTGAATAATGCCTGAATAGGCGACCCCGTTGTTCTTAAGAGTGATCGCTTGCCACTCTTGAACCGGATGTATGACCGGTCCTCACTTGGAGCAGACGCTTCAGACTTCGAGCGTGCCGTGAAGATAAATGCGTGCCCTGCCGGTGATCTTGACACGGTCACCGCTGATTGTGGACTGCATGCTTCCCCCGCGGGCGCTGAGTTGTTGCGCACGCAACGTTTCTTTACCCAACCGCGTCGCCCAATAAGGAGCTAGTGTGCAGTGTATGGAGCCGGTCGCGGGATCTTCATCGATGCCGACCAACGGTGCAAACAATCGGCATACGTAATCCACATCACCTTCTCCAGGAGCAGTAACAATCGTTCCGCCGATCCCGGTGTCCACCTTGGCGAGGGCGGCGAAATCAGGTGAGAGCGCTCGCACTTGCTCTGCTTGATCGACGACCACAAGATAATCGCGCGATTTCATTACTACCGCCTCTTTCAAGCCCAGGGCCGGTAAGAGCTCGACTGGCGTATCACATCGCTGGGGCGGCCGGGCGGGAAAATCCATCTGAAACCCATCTTGATTCCGAGCAACGCTCAATATTCCGCTGCAAGTGTGGAAGCGAACCGGCCACACCTCGTGCTTCCGGAGCGCGAGGACATAGGCGGATGCCAGAGTCGCGTGGCCGCACAGGTCGTCCTCGACTATGGGAGTAAACCAGCGCAAGTCGAAATCACCATCAGCGCGGGGAACAACAAACGCGGTCTCGCTGTGCCGGTTCTCAGCCGCAATTTTCTGCAACGTGCTGTCGGGCAGAAACGCCGGAAGGATGCAGACCCCCGCCGGGTTCCCTGCAAAGAGTTCACTGGTGAATGCGTCAACGTGGTAATACGGAATTTCCATAATTGTCCCGCACGCCCGGAGTTCATTTCGCCTCACATGCACAATCAGGCCGCATGATCCCCGTGCCATTCTAGTTTGGAATGCTCACGCTCCACGAAAAACGGGGGTCGGCCGTTCCAAGATACTCCAGGCCCGCATCGATTCTATGGATGTATGCTGAGTTGGATGTATGCTGAGTTGAACTGGACTCCGCCGTTTTAAAGCCACCGCGCCAGGAAAGAGCATGCGATACAAACGGATTAGTTCGTTATTTCTCCAGGCATTACTCGCGACGCTATTTGTCAGTATGGGAGCCGCACAAACTACGCCGCGGAGGAGCCTGCTCGCGCTCTCGAAGCGCAATCACACACTGGCCATCGTGGACCCGGCCACGCTTCAAGTTATAGCGCGGCTCCCGGTTGGGCCCGATCCGCATGAGGTCGTTGCGTCGTCCGATGGCAATACAGCGTACGTTTCAATTTACGGTGGAGGACGTTATCACACGATTTCTGTCCTTGACCTTGCCGCGCAAAAAGCCCTGCCCGATATCGATACTGGAGCGTTAAACGGTCCTCATGGCGTCGCGTTCAGCGGCGGCAGGTTATGGTTCACAGCCGAAGGCGCGAAGGCCATCGCCCGTTTCGATCCGGCGTCCAACAGAATTGATTGGATCATGGGCACGGGCCAGAACCGGACACACATGCTTTATGTGACCGGTGACGAGAAGCAGATCTACACCACTAACGTCAGCTCGGGGACAGTCAGCATTCTTGCATTGGTCGCGCCCCCAGCAATGGGGCTTCCTTCGCCACCGCCCTCTTTGCAGACGAGCATGGACTGGAATGAAACCGTGATTCCAGTCGGCAGAGGCGACGAAGGTTTCGACGTCTCTCCCGACGGGCATGAATTGTGGACCGCGAACTCGCAGGATGGCTCGCTCTCGATCATCGATCTCGCGAGCAGGAAGGTAACGGCCACTCTGGATGCAAAGATTGTCTCGTCGAACCGGCTCAAGTTTAGTCTCGACGGCAAACTTGTGTTCATCACGAGCTTGCGCGGAGGCGATCTGGTTATATACGACGCCGCCTCGCGCAAAGAATACAAACGAGTCCCCATTGGACACGGTGCCGCCGGCATTCTTATGGATCCTGTCGGACAGCGCGCGTTCGTCGCCTGCACCCCCGATAATTATGTCGCCATCGTGGACCTGAAATCGCTGACGGTCACAGGCCATCTCGATGTCGGCGGCGAGCCCGATGGCCTGGCCTGGGCGATCAGACCCTAGCTGCCGGATCGTTTGTGAGTGCGGGCACCCTGCCGATTTGCCCGTTTGGGCAGGAATCAGAACTTATTTCATCCCTCACCGGCCAACCAGCTTTTGCAGATTCTCAGGATAACGAGCGCCCTGGATATTGATCGTTGAAGTGGCCTCGTCCAATTCACCAAGATCATCAGCCGTGAGTTTGACGTTCACTGCACCGATATTCTCTTCGAGCCGGTGCAGTTTTGTCGTGCCCGGTATCGGCACGATCCACGGCTTTTTCGCAAGCAGCCAGGCGAGTGCAATCTGGGCCGGCGTTGCTGACTTCTCTTTTGCAAACTCGCCGACGATTTCGACTAGTGCCTGGTTGGCTTGGCGATTTTCCGGTGAAAAGCGGGGAACGATGTTGCGGAAGTCGCTCTTGTCGAACTGCGTGTCCTTGCTGATTGCTCCAGTAAGAAAGCCTTTGCCGAGCGGGCTGAAGGGAACCAAAGCGATACCCAACTCCTCGAGGGTCGGAATTACTTCCTGTTCGGGCTCTCTCCAGAACAGTGAGTACTCGCTTTGGAGCGCCGTAACCGGCTGCACGGCGTGTGCACGGCGAATGGTCTGAACGCCTGCTTCGGACAACCCGAAGTGCTTCACCTTGCCGGCGTGAATAAGGTCTTTTACCGCCCCGGCTACCTCTTCGATCGGGATTTCGGGATCGACACGATGCTGATAAAAGAGATCAATGCGATCGGTTTTTAGCCGCTCAAGCGATTCATCGGCGACTTCTTTGATATGCTCGGGGCGACTGTCCAGTCCAGCCTGCTTACCGTTCTCGATTTTGAACCCGAACTTGGTAGCGATCGCCACCTGATCCCGGTAGGGAGCCAGAGCCTCGCCGACGAGTTCTTCGTTCGTGAATGGTCCGTAAACCTCAGCGGTATCGAAGAAAGTCACACCGCGCTCCACTGCGGCGCGAATGATCGAAATGCCCTGCTCCTTATCCACAGCTGGACCGTAGCCGAAGCTCAGGCCCATACACCCGAATCCGATAGCTGAAACCTCAAGATTGCCTTTTCCTAACTTACGTTTTTGCATCAATTGCTCCTTTAAAGCCTATGCAGGTGTCGCGGGTGGCGTAGCAACGCCGCAACTTGCTTGGATGGGATCCGGGAGATTGAGGATAGAAATATTCGAAATAGCGCAGATTTCCGTTTCTCCCACTCTAGTGCACAGAACGCGCCAGGGTGGACGGGCGCCAAAGCCAGGAGAATGGGCGCGCTCGCAATTTCGTTCAGACAATCTTCCAACCTGGCTTTTACTCATCTTTACGATAAAACCGCGCGACCGAACATCTAATTGGTTAGGAGGTTGCTATGAAAAAAATGGCAATGATATTGGTAGCGGCTGCGGTAATGATGGCGCCTCTAGCATCTTACGCACGTCCGGTTCACGTCTTCGTCGGGCCGGCTTTCGGCTGGGGACCGGGTTTCGGGTGGTACTCACCATACTGGGGACCCTATCCGTATGGCTATTACGGTTACGCTCCGGACACTGGTTCGCTGAAGTTCAATACCAACGTTAAGGACGCTGAAGTTTACATCAATGGCGCCTATGCCGGAACGGTCGGGAAATTGAAAACCATGAACCTTCGGCCTGGCAGTTACGACGTCGAGGTGCGTGCGCCGGGACGACAGCAGTTTGATCAGAAAGTGTATATCGCTGCCGGCAAGACGTTGCACCTGAGTCCGGAGCTGCACGTCCAGGCTCAGCCGTAGCATTAACCCGGTTCCTGCGAGAGGTCTGGGATTTCGGGGTCTGAGATTTCGAGGTCTGGGATTTCGAGGTCTTAAAAACGACGCGCGGGAGATGAGTAGCTCCCGCGCGTTTCTTATTGCTCTGAAGTTTATTTGCCAAATGCGTAAGCGCGGGATGTTTCAGCAACCTGAGTCGCCGGCCAGCGGCGCGCCTGCGCGATAGAGATGATGTGTAGCATCAGAAACACCGGCACGGCGAATGTCGTGATATAGCTCATGGGAAGGACGGCCATGGGTCCAGTCGAGATTCCGTGCGGATCGATGAACCCGGAAAGCGTGCCCAAGGCCAGCGCGTTGACCAGGTCGGCGATTCCCAAAAGCTGCCAGAAGATGAATCCTCTGCGATGTGCGGGGTTCGCGAGATAGAGCGCAGCGAATGGTGCCGTCGCGCCGATGACGATGTCGCCCCATCCCGCCGACAAGGCGAAGTACGCGGGCAGAATCTTATAGGTGGCGAGCGCGAGGAAAACAATGCCGGCGATGCGCACGCTTTGCACCAGCGTGACCGCGCGCGGGCTGAGCGAGAAAACAAACTGCCGGAATCCCGGCGAGGATGCAAACCAAACCAGAAACAGCAGGACGGGCGTGACCACGGCGAGTCCCAGCGCGATCGGCGGCGTGTTGGGGGCGCCCACGTACAGGTGCAGTGCGGAAGAAGACAGGGCAAAGGCTAGCCAGGCTCCCAGCAGGCCGGCGCTCAGTTTGGCGTATTTAGACATAGCGAATCTCCTTATTCGTGATTTTCAGATTGCGACCTCTGCGGTCACTTCATTGGTTAGGTTCATAAGTTCGTTCCAGCGCTTGTCTCCGAACCGCGCACGCAGCTCCTGCTGGACTTTTTCCCAGTGGGGAAGCGCGTGCTTGTATTCGGCCCTGCCGGCCCTGCTCAACGAAAGCAACCGTTCCCGGCGGTCGTCGCCGGGCCGACTGGAGATCCAGCCTCGGCGCTCCATGATCGCAAGCGTGCGGGTAAGGGTGGTGCTGTCGATGCCCAGAATCTCGCCCAGCGTTCCCTGGGAAATTTCTCCAGTGTGGGACAAGGCCTGCAGGAGAGTGAATTGCGTTCCTCGCAAGCCCAGCGGCCGCATAGCCGCCTCGTAGTGCTGCGTTAGCACACGCGACGCGCGCCGGAAACTCGCGCTCAGGCAGGGAAGAGGAATGGTGGCGGGCTTAGTCATATCTCAATAGATGTATATACATCTATATGGATGCAAGAAAATTGATCATTCCTCGAGACCCCTGAGTGAAAGGCTGACCGGGGATATCCCGCGTCGCCGACGTTTACATCACAAATCCGATGAGTTCCCGAAGGCGGCCAAAACGTTCATCCACGCGTAGATTGTCATACAGCGGATCGCTGTTCAAGAGTAGTGAAAACAAGTTGCGCCGGGTGCCCCTCGATAAGAGCGAAGGCATTGTCAAGAGCGCACTTGTCCTGGCGGTGCGCAGCACCGGTGATTTTTGCCAGAGAGGTTGAGGACCAGGACTCTGGAAATCTCACGCTGAATCACTTTTCGGTGGAAGCTCGTTCCACCAACCATCGATTCGGCCTAAACAGCAACCATGATTCTTCTATGCGAACATCCCGTCTGTAGGGGATGCGAGAGCGCCCAATCAACGTCACGGTCTAGCTCGCGCCGACCAGGGGCACCCGCGGGCTGCTCTCGATGCGAACGATCTCTGGATACGGCGTCTGCGTGCGCAGCATCCAGTAGAGTCGTACGGCTAATTTTCGGGCCGCTGCCACTTTGGCCACGGCTTTCGCTTTCTGGTGGCAGCGGTGTAAATACGCTTTGCGAAACTGGGGATCATAGCGCACCGCAATCTGTGCCGCCTCCACCAGCAGCGAGCGCAGCATGCGATTGCCTTGTTTGGTGATGGCACCCAGTTTTTGTCTTCCACCCGAACTTTCTTCGCGCGGAATCAGTCCCAGATAACTGGCTACCTGCTTGCCACGCGGGAATCGTTTCACATCGCCGATGGTCAACACGAACGCCAGCGCTGTGTTCGGACCCACTCCCGGTTGCGTCAGCAACAGCTTGGACTGCGGATTTTCTTCCGCCGCATGCGCGACCGCGGCATCGAGTTTTCCCACCTGCTCGTCCAACATCGCCAGCAGCCCGAGCAAGTCTTCCCGCCGGCACGCCGCCCAGGGCTTTAACTGCAGTTCGCGCAATAATTTCTTCCCGCTCCTACTCCACAACCGGCGCTTCCGCTGCATTCCTTTATTCAGAGAAAGGTGTTGCAGTTCGTTTTTCACTCGCGCCCGGATCAGCACTAGCTTGTGCCGGTGCAGCACCAGCTGCCGCAGGTCGCGCTGCTCCCGGTCAGGCGCCCACAGACGTGGGAACCGCCCCTCCAGCAGCAGTTTCAGAATGTGGGCCGCGTCCCGCTTGTCAGTTTTCTGCTTGCGCACATAACTGGCTCGGATTTGCGCCGCGTCCCCGATCCAGATCTCGTGTCCCAGGTCTTCCACCAGTTCGATAAACCACTGGCTGTTGCCCGTGGCCTCCATGCCGATCAGCACCGGCGCCGACAGCCGTTGGTAAAACTGCTGCGCATCGCCGCTGGCATGCACCAGCTTGTGCTCGCCCGTTTCTCCCGTTTCCGTTTCCAGCCAGGCGATCTGTTGCCAGCTGGGATGAAAATCACAGCCTATAATCTTCATTTGCGAAGGCTCCTTCTGCCCAGACGTTTTGGTCCTCAACCAAAAGCTAGCTGAGTATGCATCGAGCCTTCGCTCTTATCCAATCAATGTCTCGCGGTGTTCGAGACATGGGAACACGAACCCATGCAGTTCCGATGTTCACTCGTCACAGACCTCTGGCAGACCGTCGTCGTACCCTCCCGGCATGCCATCTGGGCTGGAGCGTTTTTACCGGCGCGGTCATCTGCACTTCATCACCGCGAGTCGTTATCGGTGGAAACCTGGGGCGGAAACCTGGGGACGTACCCCGGGTTCCAATTCGCAAAAACTCGTGAACTCCGCGTCTCCCACGCCTCCCACTCAAGCCAAAACCGGCCTTGACTGGGCCACCTAACCCTTCGACTTCTTCTCTTCGTCCTCGGCTTTGGCTCGAAGCTTCGGCAAAACGGGGCAGGCTCTTTCGCGTAGAACGCGCTCGGACGTGCCACCCGGCCACCATGTCCTCCGGTGTTTCACCATACTGACTCGCTTTCCCATCAAAAACTGTCTATGGGCCTCAGTTCCAGCTTCTTGAGAATGTTTATGCGGAAATACCGAAAATGGGATGCCATCATCATCATCGCGGTGGTGGCACTGTCGCTGTATGGCACGGCGCAAGTACCCCAATCCAACCATGTGTTCTTGCTCATGGAGGAAAATCACAGCTATGAGCAGGTGATTGGCAACCCGGCCATGCCCTACCTGAATTCTCTGGCAAAATCGTATGCGGTAGCGGCGAACTACGACGCGAACAGCCACTACTCGATCCCCAATTATTTCTGGATCACCACCGGCACTTACGTAACCCTCAACGACGGCACTACTCAAAAATTCGACGTAAACAACGTCACCCGCCTGTTGAATTCCGCCGGCAAGACATGGAAGGCATATGAGGAGAGCCTGCCTTACGCCGGGTATGTCGGGCCATCCACCGGCAATTATCTGCAGAACCACAATCCGTTTTCGTATTTCACGGATGTGGTGAACAGCTCGGCGAAATTCAACATTGTGCCCTTTACCCAGTTTTCAACTGATCTATCCAATAACAATCTCCCTAACTACACGTTCATCAAGCCCAATGGCTCAAACGACGGACACAACGGAGGCCTGTCCGCCGCCGATACGTGGCTCAAGACGAACATCGCGCCTTTATTGGCTAAACCTATGTTTCAGCTCGGCGGCGACGGAATACTGTTTATTACTTTCGACGAGTCTTACGACGCGGACTGCCGGCCTTTGACCTCGTGTCCCAGCTTGCCTGAAAACGGAGGCGGTGGCAGGGTGGCCACGCTAATCATCAGCCCGTTGGTGAAACCTGGATACACGTCATCCGTCTTTTACCAACATCCCAGTGTGTTAAAAACTATGCTGCTCGCGCTGGGAATCAGTGGTGCGCCAGGCGCCGCGCAGAATGCTGCAGCGTTAAATGTGTTTCGCAGTAGCTCCGGTGGCTGCGTCCTTAGCACGGCGAATCCGTCCGTCACTATATGCACCCCGGTCGCCGGGCAGAAGGTGACCTCGCCGGTACACATCGTTGCAGGGACGACCGACTCCAAGACGGTCAAATGGATGCAAGTCTATGTGGACGGCGCCAAAAAATACGAGGTGTTAGCCAGTTCGCTTGATACTTCCCTTACCATGAGTTCGGGCAGTCACCGGCTTGCCGTCCAAGCCTCTGACGGCACAATTTTCAAACAGGTGATTTACATTACCGTCCAGTAATTATCCGCATTTGCTGCGCCGCGTTTTGCTCCGCGTATTTGTTTACAGATGACGGAAGGGCGAAGACGGTTGAGGTTGCGCCGATTGCGCGAACGGTCGGGTTTAGACTTTGCTCAACCAACTCTAAATATGAGCTTTGCACACAGCCCTTTTGTTTAGTTCGAGGTCAGTGCTACCCCCACTCGCAAAGTACGCGAAAGGCGTACCCACGCTGTCTCAAGAAAGATGCGCGCCAAGCGTGGGGCAACCCGCGATTGCTGCAACGCAATTTATGTCTGCGTCGCAGCCTTCACGCTGAAGATGCTCTTGAAGCTCTCGCGGTACTGAAGGAAGACCAGTACCCACAGTACGGAGGCCACCAGAGCCGGAGCAATTGTTGCCGGCGAAAGCGTCAGATGAAACGCTAGGATGTTGTAGAGCTCCGCCGCCAACGCTGTCAGTGCCAGTGGCACGAAGTAGCCCGAAAGCAACAGCAGCCCACCGAGCACTTGAATCGCGAAAAAGAACGCGGCAAAATGCGACGCGCTGACGGAGACAAAAAACTGGATCGCGAGCGGATTCGCCGGGGGCGGCTGGTGGATGAAGTTGAGAAATCCGTTCAGCCCAAAGACCGTAAACATCAGGCCCAGTAGATAGCGAGCAACAATTGAAGTAGTTTTCATGAGTGTCCTCCTTGGAATGTCTGCGCGTGCGTCTGCACGGCTTGAAGATGCGGAGCAAGGAACGAGTTCCGGTCCTGCCCCTGGTTCAGCGCGGCGGTGCCACCTGCGGTGAGGAAGGTCGCGTCGGTCACGCCAAGAAAACCAAATACGGACCGCAGATACGGCTCCACGAAATTGAGTGAGGCCATCTGCGTCTGGGCGTCGTAGATTCCGCCGGTTGCGATGATGAAAGTCGCCTTCTTGCCGACGATCAGGCCCTTCGGCCCTTTTTCGCCGTAGGCAAAGGTCCTGCCGACACGCGCAATCTGGTCGATCCATAGCTTGAGCACGGAGGGCACGCCGAAGTTATGCATTGGCGTCCCGATGACGAACTCATCGGCCTGCTCCAGTTCTGCGAGCAGGGAGTCAGAGAGCGAAAGCAATTCTTTCTGCTGCGGAGTGCGGGCCTCTGCCGGCGTGTAGGCGGCTCCGACCCATTCCGCATTGACTGGCGGTATTGCGGTTGCGTTGAGGTCGCGGTCAATGACCTTTCCATCCGGGTGCGAAGCCTTCCATTGCGCGACGAACGCGGCGGTCAGCTCGCGGGAGACTGACCTCCCGTAGAGGGGACTGGAATCGATGTGGAGCAACGTGGACATTTGTTTAATTCCTCCTGCACGACATATGATTACTAAGCAACAAATGTTGATTCATAAAATAAACAAGTGTCGTTTACCCGCAAAGAGGTATCCTTAATAGGAAAGAATGGCCCAGCTTCTCCAACCCGAGACCGGAACGACGGATCCGCGCATTCTTCGCAGCCGCCGCATGCTCATGGAATCGCTGGTGAGGTTATTGAAAACCAAGGAGTTCGACGAGATTTCCGTCCAGGAGATAGCCGATGACGCGACCCTGAACCGGGCCACTTTTTACCTTCACTATCCGGACAAGAACGCGCTGCTGCAGGCCATGACGGAAACCCGCTTCCGCGATCTCATAGAGCGGCGCGCGATCACTTTTACCGACTGCCATGGGGCATTGCGCGCCATTGCACTCGGCGTCTGCGACTATCTAGCCGAGACCACAGGGTGCCCCAGTCAGTTGGCTCGCATACCGCTCGAGACCTCCATAATCCCTGTCGTCGAGGGCATGTTCAAGGAAGGCCTTGGCCTCCATGGGACGGCACCGGGTGCCGATGCGGCAATGCTGGCGACCACCGCGGCCTGGGCTGTTTATGGAGCCGCGCGCCGCTGGTTTCAGACCCCGGACCGTATCCCCGCCGAGGAGATGTCAGCCCGGATTGAAACCATGGTGGCACCGGTCCTTTTCGGCAACTCTCAATACTGAAGAACTTGGACGCAGTGGCCGACCCTTTTTGTCGGAGACTGCACGAACGAAGGGATGGGGCGCCCGGCTCAGGGTTAGGGAATCCAAGTGATGTCATGCCTCATCCCATGAAATATGTTCGAGCGAGTGAAGTCCGGTTGATGGCGCCGCATGTGATTATCGTTGGCGGTGGCTTCGGGGGAGTGTCTGCGGCTCGTGCATTACGCGGTGCTGATTGATAAACGGAATTATCATCTCTTTCGCCCCATTCCTTTTTTTGAAAACTACTGGGCTTAGTCTCGCTACATGGTTTACCTGATTGATCCAGCTCACAATCTAGTATCGCCTAAAGAGTGTGGGGATATGGGTATCCCGCGAGACATTAGCGCTGCTCCTCTTCCCCTTGCGCCTCTCCGCATCTGCCAACTCAAGTAGCTGGATCACATTAACCAATTAATCAACTTTCAGTGGGACCTATCGTTCTGGTCGGACAAATCAACTTAGCCGCCATGCTTGTGGCGGGTTTCCTTTCACCCCAGCCAAAGAAAGGAGCAATCATGTCCACACGTTCAGTAAGAACCGGCACTGGAACATCCGTGCCGCTCGACATCCATCAATCACCGCTCGTAAAACTTGCTGAGTGATGCGCAGGCCCTTGCCAGCGCGAACTAGGCACCCTGTCACAAAGTCCCGCTTAGTTTTTTAACCAGGACGACAGACCCTTGGCGCTAAAGCGCCTTGGTCAAACAAATGAAGGAGATAATCATGAAAATTGCAGTGATCGGCGGTACTGGACTTATTGGATCAAAGCTTGTCAACAAACTTCGTGAACACGGGGATGAAGCGGTGGCGGCGGCGCCCAACACCGGGGTCAACACTCTCACGGGAGAGGGACTGGCGGAAGTCCTGACAGGCGCCTCAGTAGTCGTTGACGTATCAAATTCTCCCGACTGGGAAGATGCAGCCGTGCTGAACTTCTTCGAAACATCAACTCGTAACCTTCTCACCTACGAAGCGGCCGCGCGGGTAGGACATCACGTTGCGTTATCGGTTGTGGGAACGGACAGGCTGTCCGAAAGCGGTTACTTCCGCGCCAAGATCGCGCAGGAGAAACTGATCAGAGAATCTTCAGTTCCTTACTCCATCGTGCATGCGACCCAGTTCTTCGAGTTCCTCAAGGGCCTTGCCGACATTTCCATGGCAGGCGGCAAAGTGCGGTTGCCACATGTGCTGTTCCAGCCCATGGCCGCTGACGATGTCGCGAGTGGCATGGCCAAGGTTGCAGTAGGTCAGCCGGTAAACGGCATGGTGGAAATTGCAGGCCCAGAACAGTTTCGCGTGGATGACCTAGTCCGGCTGCGTTTGGCCGCGATCAAAGATCCCCGCGAAGTCATCGCCGATCCAAACGCGCGTTACGCTGGAGCTAAACTCAGCGAGAAAACACTGCTTCCGGGAAATCACGCACGACTCGGGCAAATCCGTTTCGAAACCTGGCTGACTCAGCCGGCAGCACAAATTCCGCGTGCGGCGTAGATGCGAAGTAAACACGACGCATTGAAATGGCGTAGGTCGAGCGAAAGGGTTGGTTTTATGGCGGTCACAAAACTAATTTTGGCGGTGGCATGTCTTATGTCCGGCACGGCGGTAGCACAGCAGGCTAAGGTAACGCAGCTCTTGTCGAAGGACCTGACAAACCTTCCTGGCAAAGAAGGTCTGATGGTCACCGTGGAATAGCCGCCGGGCAGTTCAGACCCGATACATCGCCACAATGCACATGCATTTGTTTACGTGCTGGAAGGCTCGATCGTGATGCAGGTGAGAGGCGGAAAAGAAACGACTCTGACGCCCGGTCAAACCTTCTACGAAGGCCCGGATGATGTTCATGTCGTTGGGCGGAACGCAAGCAAAACCAAACCGGCGAAATTCGTCGTGTTCTTCGTGAAGGACAAAGGCGCTCCGATATTGGTGCCTGCCAACTAGAACCAGCAACTGCGAGGAGTTCTGCTCGCACAAACTTCAAGGAGAAAATTCATATGAGCACAATCACGGTAAAAGATGGAACGACAATCTACTACAAGGACTGGGGTAAGGGCCCGGTCGTCACGTTTTCGCACGGTTGGCCGCTGAATTCCGATGCCTGGGACGGACAAATGCTTTTCCTCGCCCAGAATGGATTCCGCGCGGTCGCACACGACCGGCGCGGCCATGGCCGCTCCAGCCAGGCTTCTTCCGGGAACGACATGAATGGGTACGCCGACGATCTGGCATCGGTCATCGAGGCGCTTGATCTCAAGGATGCCACTCTCGTAGGTCACTCCACTGGCGGAGGCGAAGTTGCGCGCTACATCGGACGCCACGGCACAAAGCGGGTTGCCGCAACCGTTCTAATCGCCGCGGTGCCGCCGATCCTGGTGAAGTCCGCCTCAAACCCGGAAGGGCTCCCGATTGAAGTATTTGACGGATTGCGCAGTGGCCTCGACAAGGACCGTTCGCAGTTCTACAAAGACTTTGCCGTAATGTTCTATGGCGCCAATCGGCCGGGCGCGAAGGTCTCGCAGGGAATGCTGGACCAGTTCTGGCTTTGGAGCATGCAGGCCGGCCTCAAGAACTCCTACGACAGCATCAAGGCATTTTGCGAGACGGATTTCACCGAGGACCTCAAGAAATTCGACGTGCCCACACTGGTCATGCACGGTGAGGACGACCAGGTCGTACCGATCAAAGATTCAGCAAAGAAATCGGCCAGGCTGATTAAGGGGGCGCAGGAAATTTACTATCCGGGCAGGCCCCACGGCCTCACCGCCACACACCAGGATGAAGTCAACGCCGACTTGCTGAAATTTCTGAAGTCGGTCCAACAGGTTCGCAAGGCAGCCTGAATTCTTGCGCCCGGCGGATCTCGGCTCCGTCGCGGGTTTTGCCGGGCGTGAGGTCTCGATAACGAATTTACGCGCGGCCGCCAAATGCGCGAGTCTCGGTCGACACTTTCACTTTTTCGCCCTCCTTCAGGAAGAGCGGAACGCGAATCTCCAGGCCGGTTTCCAGCTTGGCTGATTTAGTGACGCTCCCGCTCGACGTGTCGCCCTTGATTCCTGGCTCGGTTTCGGAAATCTTCAGCTCGACGAAGATGGGCAGATCTAGGCCAATGGGGTTCCCGTTGTACTTGCGCAATTCAATGATTGCGCCCTCGACCAGAAAATCCAGCGCATCGCCGACCATCTGTTCAGAAAGGGTCAGCGTTTCGAATATTTCCTGATCGAGAAAATGAGAGCCGTCGCCATCGCTATAAAGATATGACGCCGGCACGGACTCGAGGTCGGGCTCCTTGAATTTTTCGTTGGCTTTGAACGACCTCTCAAAAACCGCGTTGGTGAGCAGGTTGCGCATCTTCAGGCGCACCAGCGTCTGTCCGCCGCGAGCGGTAGGCGTGTTCACCACTGCCTCCAGGCATAGGTACGGAGTGTTTTCAAATTCAAAGAAATTTTTGCGCTTGACGTCGATTGCGTCGATGAGTGCTGCCATGAAGTCCTCGAAGAGAGATGTGCCTATGATAATTGCGCGGCTATGTGATTTGCTGACGCTGCGCACAAAGGCGGGTGGGTGGCCAATTCAAGCTCGCCTTTCGCCTGAGTGGGAAGATCGAGTGGAGATCGAGTCAGCGTGGAGCACGAAAATGTAAGCGAGCGGCGGGAACGCTCTGTACAGCCGTCGAGCTGCCCCACTCAAGCCAAAATCGGCTTGAATGGGCCACCCACGCTCAGTCTTCTAGCAGAAGGCTGAAATCTTTTGTTACGCCAAGCCGAACTTCTTGGCCTCCCGGCGTGTGAGTTGTACGTTGAATATCGAAGCACTGCCCTCTCTCTTTAGTTGAGCAAAAGCATCTTCCACCGAGCTCCTGGAAATGCCAAGCTCGTCTTGGAGGAAGTCACGCAGTTGCGCCACTTCAACGAACTGTCTGGCGGGTACAGCTCGGCCTGGTCCGGTAAAAGGAGCAAATATAACAGAATACTGCTCGGGCTGTTTGCTTCGCTCGTAGGCGAGGATATGTATGGCTCCTTCTGTTTTGACCTTTACTTCCTCTTCAAGACTCTTCATTGAGGGGTCGGTAGGACTCTTAACAAAGAGGCGCCGTATAGGTATGTTTTCGTAAACTCCAGCATCCTGAAGAGCCCTTAAGACCCGTGAATTAGCCTCTCGCGGACCTCTGGTGTCGTAGAGTGGCGTTGCAACGAAAACCTGCCACTCATCGAGTTGAGGCACGTAATCGACCTCAACAAGACTGACCGGAACGCCAGCGATGCTCAATGCGTTTTGGACTTGACCTCTGGTGTCGAGATCGCTTCTTACCAGCGTTGCTTTATCCACAAAAGCACTCCATCGGGCCCAACCACGGCCGTGTGCAGATCTTTCCCATTCAGACCAGAAATCGCGTATCGGGATTCCTCGTTCCAAGCTTTCACAATACCCCAGTTCCTCGCCAATGCAACGTTTGTTCGCATGTCGGCCTCGAGCTGATTATCCAATTGAGCAAGCTTTAAAAGCTCCTCTAGATCATGGGTATAAAGCCGTCGAATATAGTCGGCTTTTAAGGGAAACTCATGGCGCTTTGCCATCTTTGCGATGCACGCCTTGAGCGCGCATCGCAACGGCATATCCGCTCAAGTAGCACGAACCTATCGGATGTCTGGATCGAAGCAGCGAGGCTGCCTCAATGGCGCGCAACTCCGCCAGACGCTGAAAATCCTTTCGCGTGAGCGGAATGCCTCTCATCAGGCGAGATTCTGGTTTGATTATAGAACGGCGGGTGCGAAGCCAGAGATTTGCAAAGTTAATTGGTGGAGGCGGCGGGAGTCGAACCCGCGTCCGAAAATGTTACTGGTCAAGAGACTACATGCTTATTCGCGTTCATGCCCTTGGCATTACCCAAAGACGTTCGCGACCGCCGCTCAGAACGGACAAGAAACGGTTGCCGCTAGCCTGAGATCTTAGCCTCCCGGCCCAGACGTAGCCGGGAAGAGCAGCCCGCTGTGTGACGTCCGCTCGCAGCCCACGGGCGAAGCTGCGGAAGACGGCAACTTAATTAATTAAGCTGCGTATGCCATCTGTTGATTGGCAATTATCATTTTGCCCACGATTACAGGTGCGAGCACCCTGGCATGCCTCTTGGCCGCAAGCATCTCCGTCGAAACCGTGACGCCCCCATTTTGAGACCCGTTACGGGCTGAAGTCCGCACGACGCGAACTCCGTGGGATGGCCTTCAAAGAACTGCTTCCAATCTTAGTGGAACAAGACGGGAAGTCAACGTATCCAAAGAATTAGATGCGGCAGAGCAAGGCGGGGAAACAGCGGTCATCGGTTGGCCAAGGTCGCGATATCACCCAAGCCGAGCAGTTTCCTGTCCGCCGTGGCCAGGGTAAGACCTAGAACCTTGGCCGTTGCGGCCAGAAACCGGTCTGCGGGATCACGCTGCGGAAGAGAAAGTTTATCGGCCGTAAGCGTGATTTCGTGCGTTAGCGGCGCCTCAAGGAATGGGGCCGTGGCGCTGCTGACCCACTCGCCCGCCTCCCTATTTAAGCGAATGCGCCCTTTCCGTGCCAAGACAAGAATCTCCCACGTACTGATCGGCGACAACCAAAGTTCGTCCATTGAGTTTTTCAATTCACGGCGTAAGTTGGGGGCTATTTTATCGGGCTGGTCGATCATCCACAGCCAAATGTGGGTGTCCAAGAGAATTTTCAATCGCGCAAAACCTCCCAATCTTCTGGGTCGTTTGCCGGAGAAATAATGTCACCCAAAATCTCAACCGAGCCCTTCATGAACCCGAACAGGTCTTTTGGACGATCAGGCGATGCCGGGACCAGTTCCGCGACCGGTTTTCCGCGGCGCGTTATTCGTATGGGCCGCTTCGTCTTCTGAACCTTGTCCACAATCGCCAGGCATTTTGCCTTGAATTCAGAGATGGCTACTTCTTCCATAGTCCGTTTAGATTACCATAGTCACTTATAATGGTCAACTGCAGACGCGCAGTGCGCGACACTCCCATGCGTCAGCGCGGGCTCAACAAGCTTGCTCCGACAGACCATTTGATCGACTGGGTTCGGCCTAATCATTCTCGGAGGGGAAATTGTCGTTACGTCCGGATGGGTTTATTCCTTCGTGTTCTGATCTCCCGCGCCGTGCATTGCGCCGTCCAGGGGGCATAAGGTCGCAGCTGCAGTGTTGTCCACTCGATGATGCACTGGTTTCACCGTCTTTAAATAGGCGAAGATCGCCGCCAGGTCCTCATCGTTCATGTTGCGGTAAACCCACCACGGCATGAACTGATTTATTTGACGCGAACCAGCGTACCCGGTGCGTATGGTTTTAAGGAAAAAAGCCTCATCGTAATAGGGAATTCCACTCGGATCGGGGGTCAGGTTTGCGCTTGCCACTTTTCCCCACGCTCCTTCGAAAACCTGGCCTCCGCCGAAATCCATGCCGGAGACGGCATTGTGATGGTTATCGACCGCGGTGTGACACTCGACGCATCCCGTCACATTCACGAGATAACTACCGCGCTTCAACTGTGTCGAAAGGTCTGGAGCCGGCACTGGCTGCGTGATTGGTTGGGGGCCATTTTTGATGATGTACTTGACCGGGAAAATAATCTCTGTCTTTGGAAGGGGATTCCTGACGGGCGGCAGCGAGCGCACATAAACAACGACGGAAGCCAGATCTTCGTCCGACAATCGCGAGAACAGTTGGTACGGCATCATAAACAACGCGCGTCCGTCGTGGCCAATGCCCTCACGAATCGACCGCGCGAGCATGTCGTCAGTCCACTTTCCCGATCCTGTTTCTGGATCAGGCGTCAGGTTCGGGGCTACCACATGACCGGGAAAGCCGGTCGAACCCATATCCTGTCCCGCAAGTTCCATCCCAGCAGGAATCGAAGCATCGTGCTTGGACCAGTCATGCGGTGAATGACAATGGTTGCAGGCCAAAACGCCTTCTACCAGATACTTGCCTCGCTCCAAACGCGCCGGAGTGCGCTCAAATGTGCGGGAGGTCAGCGGCCTGGAGCGCGGTCCGAGGAACGCGCGCGGCCCAAGCACTTTCACCGCCATTACTCCGATCGCAACTAGCAGAACAACCAGCACGACCAGAACGATTTTCAGCCACAGCTTCACACGCCCTCCTCATTGAATCGAAGATTATGGGCACTTGGCCCCAGAGTGTCAATGGGAATCCGCAGAATCGTGGCGCGATCAGGCTTGGCGACGGTCCCCGACCTTGAGGTTCTTGCAAGGATCGGCGCCCATCCGGTAGCAATACTCGGCAAAGGTCAACCTACTCGGTGCGAAGAGCATTCATCGGCTCAATGCCCGATGCTCGATGCGCGGGCACAAACCCGGCTACGGCAGCGCAAGCGCCGAGCACCGCTACGGCAAAGAACAGTATGGCGGGATCGTAAGTGCGCACGCCGTAAAGTTGCGCCGCCATTACGCGCGCGCCCAAAATTGCGGCGGGGATTCCAATAGCAAGTTTTAAGGCGGTCTGCAGAAACGCGCTGCGCATAATGAGCGCCAGAATGTGCTGCCGGTTGGCGCCCATGGCCATGCGCACGCCGATTTCGCTGGTGCGCCGTGCCACTGAATAGGCAGTCAATCCGTAGAGGCCGACGGAAGCGAGAGCCAACGCGAGAAATCCAAACAGCGTGGTTAGGCGGGCGATTAAGTGTTCCTGGCTGAAGTTTCCAGCGACCTGATACTCGAGCGACCGGAAATCAATCATCGTAAGATCGGGATTGATGCTGGCCAGTGTGCGCCGCGCCATCGATTCCAGGTCCTGGGGGTTTCCTTGAAATCTCACGGTAACAGAGTTGATGAACAGCGATCGCCGTTCCCCGGTGATCGCGGCTGCTTCCGTCAAGGCGCCATTCTGTTGCGTAATTGGACGGAAGAAAAAAGGACTGACCGGTTCGCGCGGGCTGTTGTACTTGGCGTCCGCAACCACTCCGACTATCTCGTAGCTGTCAGCATACTTCTGATCAAAAGTTCCAAAGTGTTGCTCAATGGGATCCTGGTTGGGAAAGAATTTTTTCACAAATGTTTGATTTACGACAGCCACCATTCGTGATGTGGCGGTGTCCTGATCGGTAATTCCCCGCCCTCGAACGATCGGCTGTCCTACAGTTTCGAGGAAGCGCGGGCTGACACGGTCCCAGGAGGAGCCATTGTCTGCCGTCGGGCCCGGATCAGGCCGGCCTTCGATGTAAACCGAGTCACCCCAATTGTCTCCTTCCAGCGCGCTGTACAGAGCGAGGCCAACGCTCTGCACGCCCGGCAAAGCCGAGAAGTCCCGTTCCAATTGATCATTCAACTGCCGGAGTTTGTCACTCGTATATCCAGCTCCGGCGGGATCGAGATGGAGAACATAACGGTTCGCGGTCGCAATGCCGAAATTCTGGTGCTCCAGATTGCGCAGTGTTTGGCTGAGCAGGCCGGCTGCGACCAGCAGAACCAGTGACAGTGCCGCCTGACAAACGATCAGTGCCTTCTGCGGTAAAGAGGCGCTGTCGCGCGTGGAGCGGTTTGCTCCACGCAACGCTTCCGCGGGGTTGGATCGCGAGGTGATCAAAGCCGGCACAATTCCGAACACAACTCCGGTTAACAGTGACAACGCAAAGGCAAACCCGAGTATCACCATTGAAGGATGGGTATCAATAGCCAGATGCTTGGCGTCGGGAAATGCCAGAGCGAGAATGGTTCGCGTTCCTGCGAAAGCAAACGCAAGTCCTACCAGTCCGCCGGCACAAGCAAGCACCACGCTCTCGGTAAGCATCTGGCGAATCAGCCTGGCTCTGGCTGCTCCCAAGGCAACGCGAACCGATATTTCAGCGCGCCGCGTCGTCGCTCGTGCCAGCATCAGGTTGGCGACGTTCGCACACGCCACCAACAACACCAGTCCAGAGATCAGCATGAGAAGGCGTAAGCCGCTTCCCGTCTCTTGTTGCAGATTCTGCACTCCGCCCCCCGCCGCAGCCAACACAACGTGCTGCTTAGGGATTTGCGTGGAGGCTCCGTTTTCTGTATAGGCTGGGCGCGTAGCCATGAATTGACGGAGAGTCGCCGACAACTTGGATTGCAGCGCGACCGGGCTTACTCCAGGCTTTAGCCGCCCGATTGCATAAAGCCAGTTCGTGTCCGTCAGATGAAGGATAGAGTTCTCGCGGTTAAACACTGGTTCTGCTGACAAGGGAATCCAGAACGCCGGTGGATCACTATCAACTCGATCGCCAAAAAATCTCGGTGGCGCAATGCCCACGATGGTGAGGGGTTTACCTTGCATGTAAAAGGTCGAGCCCACGATGCTCGGGTCACCCGCATACTCGGTCTGCCAGATGTCATAGCGCAATACGGCGACCGGAGCGGCCCCGGCGGCATCGTCGGATGGCAACAAGCTGCGCCCGGCAAATGCTCCCACGCCGAAGGTTGTGAAGTAGTTTCCCGAAACGTACTCCGTGCGCTGGGGTTTGGCTACGCCTCCGGAGCGCCGCATATTGCTGAGATCGTGGCCGGATTCGAATGCAGCCAATTGCTCGAATTCAGGGGCGTTATCGCGAAACTGGCGGTAGAGATCATATGAAAAAATATCGAAGTCCCCATCGCCGTTCATGAACCCGCCGTTCACACAGCAGTCGTCCCTGTCGCCTATGCGGTACAGGGTTGCTGGATCGGCGACGGGCAGGGAAGACAGAAGAACGGCATGCACCAACGTGAAGATTGCAGTATTGGCGCCGATGCCAAGCGCAACCGTCAGGACCACCGTAGTCGTAAAACCAGGAAATTTCCTCAGTTGGCGGAGAGCGAATTTAAGGTCTTGCATATTTGATTTCCAGCAAACTGGTTACCAACATACGCCTCAACTAACGCGCGCATACAAGCCTTTGGACGAGCCAGCCTCTTTCCGGTCAACAAGGAAATGTTTGCAAATGCAACCGTCACTACCGGGACAGTTGCGTCGTGCAGACGATCCGTACCCCAGCGGATGAACTTCGAATCGGATGCGTTGCCGCTCGCAATCGGCTCCGTTATCATGAGGACATGAGTTTTGCCGACACCGCAGTCTTATTCGTGCTGGCCCTGCTGTTGTTCGGGCCAAAGAAGCTGCCCGGAATCGCGCGCCAGGTCGGGAAAGCGCTCAACGAATTCAAGCGGGCGTCGAATGAATTCAAGGCGCAGATTGAGGCTGAAATCAGCCAACTGGAGATCGAAGAGCGCCGCAAGAAGAATGAGGAGCAGCAGAAGATCGAAGTCGAGCAGAAGATCCTGCCGCCTGCAGCGCCCCCCGAAGGTTCGATTCACGCCATGCGGACCTCCAACCAGATCGAGTCTTCGCCGGATCCGATCACCGAGGGTCAGCCTGTAGAGTCGTCCGCGACCAACCCTACCAATGCCTGACGCCGCCACTCCAGAAGCAGAAGTGCAACCACCCGAGGACGAACGCATGGCCTCGATGAGCTTCCTCGAACATCTCGAGGAACTCAGGAAGCGGATCTTTCACGCGTTGGTTGCGGTCGCGTGCGGCATGGGCGTCTGCTGGTGGTACCACCAGGCCCTGTTCGGCTTCATGCAGAAGCCGATCTTGGATGTTCTCAAGGCCAACAACCTGCCGCAGAAGCTGGTCTATCTCACCCCCGCCGAACCCTTCAACCTTTACTTGAAGGTTTCCGCATTGGCGGGTCTATTTGTTACTTCACCGTATGTCCTCTACCAAGTTTGGCTTTTTATCTCGCCGGGCCTCTACCGCAAAGAGAAAAAATACGTTGTTCCGTTCATGGCATCTTCGATTGCCTTGTTCATCGCCGGCGGATATTTCGGATACAGAATCGTTTATCCGCAAGCTCTGGAGTTTCTGATCAAACTTGGTTCCCAGTTCACGCCGATGATCACCATTCACGAGTACACCGATCTTTTTCTTATGGTGATCCTCGGCCTTGGTTTGGTTTTCGAGATGCCGATTCTGGTCTTTTTTCTCGCCCTCATGGGAGTCGTTAGTGCTGGCTGGATGTGGCGAAACATCCGCTATGCCATTCTTGGCATCTTCATTGTTGCCGGAGCCCTCGCGCCCACTCCCGACATTCAAAGCATGGTGGTATTTGCAATACCTATGCTTCTGCTCTACTTCTTAAGCATTGGAATCGCATATTTAGTTCATCCCACACAGAGAGCGGCGCGTGAAGCCAAAAAGGCAAAAACGTAAAACCGGAATAGAATCAGCTCCGCAGGAGCGGCATACGGATAGCCCAGCACGTCAGTGCTGGGGCAGGGGGAACAGACGGCTGAGTCCCGCAGGGACGGCACCAATATTCTCTCTCTCGCGCAATCACCTTCCGCTCTTCATCGTGCTGGTATGCCTTTCCGTCGGAATCGCCTGCGCCCACTCAGCGCCTTCAGAAGCAAAACCCGCGGCTGCCATTGCTTCAACCGAGCCTCCCGCCTCGCCAGTGCCTAATGATTCCGCCGCGCCGCCGGAATTCAATGCCAGTCGGGCAATGGAGTTTACAAAAGAAATCGTCGCCTTCGGTCCGCGTCCGTTGGGAAGCAAGAACCACGAAAAGGTCGAGGATTATATTGTTTCGCATTTGAAGGGCGTTGACGTCGAGCACGATGACTTCGAAATCAACTCCGCCGAGGGACGCTTTCCGGTCCACAACATCCTCGCGAAGTTTCCCGGCACTCGCGACGGCATCATCGTGATCGCCAGCCACTACGATACTAACTGGCCGCTGCGCGACACTGCCTACGTCGGGGCCAACGACGGTGCATCGTCGAGCGCTCTTCTACTCGAGATTGCCAACCAATTGCGCGGCAAAAAGTTGAACGGCTACAGCATCTGGCTGCTCTGGGACGACGGCGAGGAATCCATGAAGCTGCCGTGGGACGATGCCGAGGCGCTCTACGGGGTTCGGCATATCGCGCAGAAATGGCAGGATGACGGCACGCTGAAAAAAATAAGAGCATTTCTGCTCGAAGACATGATCGGCGATGCCGATTTGAATATCGAGAAGGTCACCAATGCGACACCGTGGCTGGAAGATCTGGTTTATCAGGCAGCCACGAATGTTGGTTACCAGTCGCACTTCTTTGCCCGCGAAATTCCTGTGGGCGATGATCATCAGCCTTTTCTAGACAAAGGCGTGCCCGCCGCCGATCTGATCGATCTCAATTACGGCTACAACAACGTCTTCTGGCACACCCCGCAAGACACCGTGGACAAACTCAGTCCCAAGAGTCTGGCAATCGTCGGGACGGTAACGCTTGAAACTGTGCGCCTGCTGAACCAGCGCTAGCCCCAATTTCAAAAAACTTCTTCTCCTCCGCTGAACGCGGATCGCGCGGATAAAGTTCGACTTTATCCGTGTTCATCCGTGTTTATCTGCGGAAAAGAGTTTTAGTCGTGGTTGCTGGGACTCCCGATTTCATTTCTAATCCACAGTACCGATGAGCGAGACCCTGGCTTGGATTCTCTTCAATGTATTTGTCGTAGCGATGCTCGGGCTGGACTTGGGCGTCATCCATCGCCATGCGAAAACTCAGGGTCTGCGCCAGGCGCTGGCCTGGAGCGGCTTCTGGATCACGTTAGCGGCGGGGTTCGCGGGAATTCTGTACGCTACGCGAGGCCCAACCGCCGCGCTTGAGTTTTCGACCGGCTACGTGATCGAGCTCTCGCTCAGCGCCGACAATCTTTTTATCTTTCTGCTTATCTTCCGTTATTTTCGCCTGCCCGATGAACAGCAATACCGGGTCCTGTTCTGGGGAATCATTGGCGCGATCGTCATGCGTGCTTTTTTTATTTTTGCCGGCGTGGGCCTGATTCGGCGCTTTCATTGGATCATCTACGGCTTTGGCCTGCTACTCGTCTATAGCGGCGTCCGATTGTTATTTCAGCGTGGCGGGGAAGTGCACCCGGAGAAAAACCCCTTGTTGCGCCTTCTCCGCAAGGTCATGCCGGTAACACCTGACTACGTCGGCAGCAAATTCTTCGTGCGCGGTGAACAACTCTGCGCTACGCCGCTGCTGCTGGTGCTGATCGTGATTGAAACCACCGACGTGATCTTCGCCATCGATTCCATCCCCGCCATTCTCTCGATCACGCTCAACACGTTTATCGTTTACACATCGAACATTTTCGCGATACTCGGACTGCGCTCGCTGTTTTTCGCGCTCTCTTCACTGATGGATATCTTCGAGTATCTGCACTATGGCATAGCCTGCGTCCTGACGTTTGTCGGCGCCAAGATGATGCTCTCGCACATTTACCCGATCAGGACTGAAATCTCGCTGGCGGTAATTGCCGGAATTCTGCTGATCACAATCGGAGCGTCGGCCCTGCACCGGGAGAAAACGACTTAAAACAGCAGGTTGCACGTGAGCAGTTCGTGTCGGTGAGTATGTATTTATTCGAACCTTATCTTTTCGCCAGCCACGATCGAGTGCTTCTTGAACTTCACATCGTTGTGATCGGAAAAATCTGTCCGGTAGTGCGCGCCGCGGCTTTCTTCGCGGGCCAGCGCGCAACGCGCCACCAGTGATCCCGCAATCTGCAAATTTCGCGCTTCGTATTCCCGGCGGGTGTGAGGGTGCGAAAGCTTTGTGGCCATCTCTTCTAGCCCGTGTACCGCCTGCTTCATGCCTTCTGCCGTACGCACGATTCCAACCTGCTTCCACATGAGTTCCTGCAATTGAGCAATCGTGGTTTCGACCGGAACTGGAAGTGGCCCATTCGAATAGGCCGCAGCGGGAGGAACATCGCCCGCGCGCTTTGCGGGCAATTTCAATTCATCGCGCATTTTCTTTCCAGCCCGCGCGCCGAAGACAAGACCTTCCAGCAGGGAATTGCTGGCCAGCCGGTTCGCGCCGTGGACTCCGGTCCCGGCAGCTTCACCCGCGGCGTAGAGTCCCGGCAAAGTGCTGCGTCCATCAAGATCAGTTCGCACGCCGCCCATGGCATAGTGGGCCGCCGGACGCACCGGGATCAACTCAGTAGTAATGTCGATGTTGAATTGCATGCACGTCGCATATATCCGCGGAAAACGTTTGCGAATATGGCCCTCGTCCAGGTCAGTCAAGTCGAGATAAACGATGGGATCTTTCGCTCTGGTCCGTTCGAGTTCGTGCATGATAGCGCGGGCAACCACATCGCGCGGCGCGAGCTCGCCCATCGGGTGATACTTGGGCATGAAGCGCGTCATCTCCATGTTGCGGAGGTGTGCGCCCTCGCCGCGTAACGCTTCCGAGAGCAGAAATCGCGGCGCCTTCTTCAGATAAAGCGCAGTCGGATGAAACTGAATAAATTCCAGATCAGTCAGCTCGGCTCCGGCACGGTGCGCCATGGCCACGCCATCACCCGTAGCGACAGGTGGGTTCGTCGTGTTCAGGTAAAGCTGTCCCATGCCGCCGGTCGCCAGCAGCACGGCTGAACTTGCAACCGTCTTATTTTGTCCGCGATCGTCAATCAGGTGCACGGCGCGAACCCGGCCATCCTCGATGTGAAGATCGGTTGAGAACTCAAATTCCTGCACGGAGATTTCCGGCATGGTCTTGGCTTTGGCGTAGAGACCGCGCAGAATCTCACGGCCAGTAGAATCACCGTGCGCGTGCAGAATACGATTGCGGCTGTGGGCGCCTTCGCGGCCGAAGGTAAGCTTGGTGCCTTCGCGGTCAAACTGCGTTCCCCAGGCGATCAGCTCTTCAATACGCTCCGGGGCGTCCTCAACCAGGACCTTTGCGGCATCAACATTGCACAGGCCATCGCCGGCGACCAGAGTGTCCTGCAGGTGCAGGCTGATCTCGTCTTCGTCGCTGAGCGCCGCCGCAATCCCGCCTTGAGCGTATTGGGTGTTCGAATCGCTGACCTCTTTCTTGGCGAGAACCAGCACCCGCCCTGCCGGCGCCAGTTCTATGGCAGCGCGAAGTCCGGCGACACCTGCACCTATGACCAGAAAGTCAGTTTCCGATGAAGCGGCTGGCATTGCGGAAATGGTACCACCCCGTACTCCCATCATTCCAGCCAGCCAATGTAAGTGGCGACGTGAAATGGCCCCGCCGTGGGCGGGGCCGTGGATACCCAGCAATTGTCCAGCTTAAGGTTAGATCGCTTTGCGTTCCTGGCCAGCACTCTCTGAGGACCGGTCAGACGCCGGGCCGACCGAACAAGTGGTGCACGAATTGGTGATGTCGCGACGTCGTTGCCGCAGACGATCTTCGAAGTTCAGCCAACGCGCCCCGATTCCGACCGCGCTGTTCGAAATCGTGACATCGTCCGAGCCTGCGGGCACGATCCGTGAACTTAGCGCGGCGTTCTCGCTCTGACTGATCTGGCTGCCGATCGAACCCGGTTCGGCCGGCATTTCTTCGGCGGTTGGAGTAATGTCGTGGTCCGAACCCTTGCGGTGCTGGACCGGGCCATCATGCCATGCGGCCTTGTAACGCTTCTCGTAGTCTTCCCACTTGTCCTGCGACTCAACGTCGGACTCGTTGTAAGCAGGGAAGTGCTCGATTTGTTCTTTCGTGGCCGAAACCTCGTAATCGTTCTTGTGGTTGCTGGAAGCTCGCAGCCGGTCAGGAGGTACGACGAATTTTTTGCTGGAAAGCCAGCCGCCGGTGTCAATCACAACGTAACGGATGCTGCCGCTGGCGTGGTCAAAGATTACATCATCGATCTTGCCGACCTTTTCGTCGCCAATACCGTAAACCTTCGACCCGCGAACGTCGCCGGAAATCTCGCCGGGGTCTGAAAAGCGATAATCCTTCAGTCTTCCGTAGTGCGCCATAAATTCCTCCTCAGTTGAACTCGCATTGTGAGTAGCCAATGAAGCCAGCTTTAAGATGCAGGTGGCGGCGGCGCCGTGGGCATGCACTTTCCACAGTTATGGATTGAATACGTCCCGCAGATTACAGAAAACATTCGTCTATAATCAAAGGGCTGGCGTTCCCTAAAAATCAATGCATTTGCAACCCTTCCCCGCAATCGTCATCGGTGGCGAAATTATCGATCTTGTCCGTGAAACTGGCCCTGTAGCGCAGGCAGTGCTGCTGCTGCTGTTCGCGTTCAGCCTGGTCTCGTGGGCGATCATCCTTTCCCGCTGGAGCCTTTTACGCCGTGCCCGCGTCCAGAGCGGCCGCTTCCTGCGCGCATTTCGCCGCGCCCAGCGCCTTCAGGACATCAACTCCGTCTCTGAGCAATTTCGCCCCAGCCCGCTGGTAGGCGTATTCAGTTCCGGTTTTAAGGAATTCGAGCGCCAAGTCGGGTCATCTGGCAGCCTTCGTAACCCTCTGGCGGTCCAGCGCGCCATGCAGATCGCCTCATCTGAAGAGATGACGCGGTTTGAGCGCAACATGCCCTGGCTGGCGATCACTGGCGCGGTCACGCCGTTTGTTGGACTGTTCGGCACAGTGTGGGGAATTATTGACGCCTTCCACGGACTAGGGACCAGCGGAGCCGCGACTCTGCGCGCGGTAGCGCCGGGAATCTCAGAAGCTCTGATTACCACTGCCGCTGGATTGGCTGCCGCTATCCCGGCCGTCATCGCTTACAACCTGATCGGCGGATCGATCCGCGAGTTCGCGGCACGGTGCGATGATTTTTCGTTAGAAATGCTGAATGCCGTTGAACGTCAACCCGCTGCCGCCCGAACCCCTGAGGAGGTGCGGCGGTAATGGCGTTCACCGCTTCCAACGGCCGCACTCAAATCGCTCTCGCGGATATCAACATCACTCCGCTGGTGGATGTTGTACTTGTGCTCTTGATCATCTTTATGGTGACTGCGCCAGTCCTGCAATCGGGCATTGAAGTCGCTGTGCCTAAGACAAGGACGGTCAAGGAAATCACCGAAGAGCGCATGGTGATCAGCATTGACAAGCAACAGCGCGTTTTCCTGGGCAACGATCCCATCAATATCAACGAAATCGGCGCCACGCTGCGCAAGAAGGTCCGCGATCCGGTGCATCAGTCCATTTTCTTGCGGGCCGACGAAGACGTTCCGTTTGGAGCGTTCGCAACGGTGATGGATGCGGTAAAGCAGTCCGGCATCGCCAACGTGAGCATTGTTACGCAGCCGCTTGAAACCCATGGCCAGCGGTGAAATATTTTTCGAACACGAGCGCTGGGGAAAGAACCTGGCGTGGTCGGCGGCTTTGCATGCCGGTTTTACGTTGTTTGTCGTTATTTATGCATGGATTGCAGGCAGCGGGCACGGGTCGAATTGGGGGGCAGGCGGTGGTGGGAGTGCGATGGGAGTGACGCTGGTGGCCAACATCCCTCTGCCGGCGAATCCCGTGGAGACCAAAAGCGTTTTGGCAACCGAGTCGAAGGGATTGTCGCAATCCAAGCCGCAGGAAAAAACTGAAGAACCTGACGCGGTCCCGATTCCGGAGAAGAATGTAAAGATAAAACCCAAGCCACCGCAGCCCACGGCGACGCAGCGCAAACCGCAGCCGCAACCGGTCGAACAGGCTCAAAACCAGATTCCCTACGGCGAGGGCGGCCAGGTCAGCACGCATTATTCGATGTTCAGCGCGGCGGGCGCAAATGGGGGTATCGCGGTCACCGGCGGCGGCGGAGATTTCGGCTCGCGATATGCGTACTATGTGCAAGCGATGACTCGGAAGGTGTCAGAAAATTGGCTCAAATACGAAGTTGATCCGCGGATTCAAAGCGCCAATCGCGTTTACATCACCTTCGATATTGACCGGAGCGGGCGGCCGTCGCACATCCAGGTTGAGCAGTCGAGCAACGTGCCCTCGTTAGACACGTCAGCAGTCCGCGCTCTGCAGAGGATTGATACCTTCGGCCCGCTGCCGTCGGATTATTCGGGCAATCACGTTTCTGTGGAATATTGGTTTGACTACAAGCGGTAGATTTCTTGGCGCTACTTGAAATTCTGCTGTTCAGGAATTGGCCGCAAGTTGAGGAAAACACGAGGATCGGAACGCCAGCTTAACAGGAGAATTTCTTTGAACCGAGTATTAGGTGGAAACAGAATAATGATTGCGCTTCTGATCGCGACGGTCCTGATGATCGCTCTTCCATCGGCTGCTCAGGACTGGATCAAGACCGGCACGGGTCTGGGTGTGGAAAGAATCCGCATAGCCGTCCCGGACTTCAAGGCCTCCAACGCAGACCCGCGGAACTCCGAATTGCTGCGAACCTTCAATGAGACGCTCTGGAACGATCTGAACAATGCCGGAATCTTCGAGATGGTTTCGAAGAGCTTTTATCCTCTCGGGCAGGTAGGCGCTCCTGGCGACGTCAAATTCGAAAGCTGGAGCGCGCCTCCGCCAAACACAGCCATGCTCGTGTTCGGCAATCTTGCCGCCAATGCGAACAACGTTACCGTTCAGGGCTGGCTGGATGACGTCAAGAATACCGGCAACCCGCAGGTGCTCGCCAAGCAATATACCGATATCGCCAATACCCAGCAGGCCCGGATCATCGCGCACAAGTTTGCCGACGAAATTATTTTTCGCCTGGGCGGCGGCATCAACGGCATAGCGGAGACGCAGATCTTCTATGTCCATGGAGGCGGCGGCCGCAAGGAAATCTGGGCCATGGATTATGACGGGGCCAATCAGCATCCGATTACGACGCTGGGCACGATTTCGCTGTCGCCGCATATTTCCCCGGATGGCTCACGGCTGGCCTTCAGTTCGTTCAACGGATCGAGCTGGGAGATCCGGATGTTTTCCTTTGACCTCAATCGCCTGGTTTCATTCCCGCGCTTCGGAGGTACGAATACTTCGCCGTCGTGGTCGCCGGACGGCAGTAAGCTGGCTTTCTCGTCATCGCGCTCAGGAGATAACGAGATTTATATCGTGGATCAGTCCGGCGGAAATCTGCACAGGATCACAAATTCCAGAGGCCCGGATGTTTCGCCCAGCTGGAATCGCAAGACCGGATCGGAGCTTGCCTGGGTCAGTGGCCGAACCGGCTTGCCGCGGATTTATACCATGGGAGCGGATGGCACCAACGTCCAGCAGATGATTGATCAGGGATACGGCGTCTCTCCAGCATGGTCGCCCAATGGGCAATTCCTGGTCTTCTCATGGATGCGGCATTATGGCGCCGGCGCTCCCGGATCGGAAGACATTTACATCATGGATGTGACCAGTAAACAATGGCTGCAGCTTACGCATGATGGCGGCCGTAACGATTTTCCGTCGTGGTCGCCGGACGGGAGGCACATCGTGTTTCAGTCCAATCGCTCGGGTTCGCTGCAGATCTGGACCATGCTGGCCGATGGCAGCAACCAGAAGCCGCTTACCACGTCAGGTAACAACTCTGAGCCTGATTGGAGCTGGAAATAAACTTGATACTTGAGTTGAAGCAGTGTTCTTGATAATTGTGTGAAAAGCAGCATTCAAGCAACCTGAGTGCATTCGAGCTGTCAGCTTTCGGCAATCAGATAGTCCGTTTGCCAGAAGCTAACAGCTAGAAGCTAGCAGCTGATTCAATAAGGGAGAGAAAATGAAGCAATTGACGTTGAGATCGTCCGCTCTGGTATTCGCGCTGGGCGGGATTTTGTTCCTAGGCGCATGCCATAAGAAGCAGCCGCCACCGCCACCGCCGCCGCCACCGGCACCTGCAGCTCCAACCGCATCGTTGACCGCCAGTCCCGACACGATTGACAAGGGACAGTCCACGACGCTGACTTGGCAGACGAGCAACGCTACAGACGTCAGTATCGACGGAGTCGGGGCCGTGCAGCCTAGCGGCACGCAACAGGTCACCCCGGCAGACTCCACGACTTATACGCTCACCGCTAAGGGCGCAGGAGGAACACAGAGCGCCACGGCACGCGTGACGGTGAATGCTCCTCCGCCGCCACCGCCTGCTCCCACAACCTCGAATCTCACCGAAGAGCAGATGTTCGCCCAGAACGTCAAGGACATCTACTTCGATTACGACAAGTCGGATGTTCGCGGCGATCAGCAACCTGTCATACAGTCGGATGCCGCATTTCTGCAGCAGCATCCCAACGTGACCTTCACTATCGAGGGACACTGCGACGAACGCGGCTCGACCGAATACAACCTGGCGCTCGGTGACAGCCGTGCCAGTTCGGTCAAGAATGCGCTGGTCTCGGCCGGAGTATCGGCCGACCGCGTCAAGACCACGAGCCTCGGCAAAGAGCGTCCGTTCTGCACCGAGTCGAATGAGTCCTGCTGGCAACAAAACCGGCGCGGGCATTTCGTGTACGCGAAATAAGCTGGGCTCTAGGCTTTAGGGACCATTATGGGGCGGCTAACTGGCCGCCCTGTTTTTTTGCCTGGCCTGGCAATCCACAATTGTGAATAAGTCGGGGGAATTACCGCTCCTGCTTTCGCTTAGAATGGCACCAAAGTAAAATCAAATCAGCAGTTGTGAACCCCAGGCTAGAGCCCTGACGCCGGGAGCCCGACTTAAAAATGTCTCAATTCGTCCACCTGCACCTCCATACCGATTATTCAATGCTTGACGGCGCCTGCGACGTCGAAAAGCTGTGTCATCGCGCCAAAGAGCTTGGCATGCCCGCCGTGGCCATGACCGATCACGGCAACATCTTCGGCGCGGTGCATTTCGTGAACGCCGCCAAAGCCGCGGGAATCAAGCCGATCATCGGCTGCGAACTCTACGTCTGCAAGAAGGACGATCATCGCATCGCGCGCACACCTCCCGAAGGCGATACCTACAATCATCTGCTGGTGTTGGCCGAGAACGAGGAAGGTTATCGCAATCTGGTAAAGATCACCTCGGAGTCTTCGCTGCACGGCTTTTATTACAAGCCACGGGTTAGTAAGAAGTTTTTAGCCGAGCATTCGAAGGGTTTGATAGCTCTCTCCGGTTGCCTGAAGGGCGAGGTGGCCGAATTCCTGATGGAGGACAAGTACGACGCGGCGCGTTCGGCGGCCGCCACTTACGCCGATATTTTCGGCAGACAGAATTTCTTTCTTGAGATTCAAGACCAGGGGCTGGAGATGGAGCACCGCATTCATCCCGGCCTGTTCCGACTCGAGAAAGATCTCGGGCTTCCGCTGGTCGCCACCAACGATAGCCACTATCTTTGCGAAGACGATGCGCATGCGCAGGACGTGATGGTCTGCATTCAGACCGGCAAGAGCATTCAAGATCCGAACCGGATGAAGTTCCAGGGCACCGGCTTTTACGTCAAGAGCCACGACGAGATGTACCAGGTGTTCAAGGATTCGCCTGAGGTACTCGCGCGCACGCTCGCGATCGCCGAACGCTGCCACCTGAAACTGGAAAAAGTCAGCAATCCCTTTCCTCATTTCGACGTGCCCGACGGCTACACCCTCGACAGTTATTTTGAGCATGTGACGCGCGAAGGCTTCGCGCACCGGATGGAAGCCATTCGGACGCAGTCTGCGGCGGGCAAGCTTAAGCACAGCCTCGCCGAATACGAGCAGCGGTTGGCCCGGGAGATCGCAATCATCCAGCAAATGAAATTTGCAGGGTACTTCCTGATTGTCTGGGATTTCGTGCGCTACGCGCGCGAGAACAATATTCCCGTCGGCCCCGGCCGCGGCTCGGCGGCAGGATCGCTGGTCTCTTATTCACTCGGCATCACCGATCTCGATCCTCTGCAATACGAACTCTTCTTCGAGCGCTTTCTGAATCCGGAGCGCGTCTCCATGCCTGATATCGACATGGATTTCTGCATGAACCGTCGCGGCGAGGTGATCAGTTACGTCACCCGCAAATATGGACGCGAGAATGTCGCACAGATTATCACCTTCGGAACCATGGCCGCCAAGGCTGCGATCAAAGACGTAGGCCGGGCTATGGACGTGCCCTATAGCGATGTGGACCGCATCGCCAAGATGGTGCCGACGACGCTAAACATCAAGCTCGAAAATGCGATCAAAGAATCACCGGCACTGCAGCAGGCATACGAGAGCGATACGCAAGTCCGCCAACTGATCGACACCGCCATGAAGCTCGAAGGCCTCGTCAGAAACGCAGGCGTTCACGCTGCCGGCGTTGTGATCTCACCGCAGCCTTTACAAGAACTGGTTCCGCTCTACCGCACCAAGAACGATGAAATCGTAACCGCATTCGACATGGTTGCTATCGAGAAGATGGGCCTGCTGAAGATGGACTTTCTCGGGCTTACCACGCTGACCATTCTCGATGACACGCTGAAGCTGATTAATCAGAAGAACGCTCGCGAGAATCCCGGCCCCGCGGGGCTCGATCTTAAGTCCATTCCGCTGCAAGACCAAACCACCTACGAGAAAGTGTTTCACAGCGGTTTGACTTCAGGCATTTTCCAGTTTGAATCGCATGGCATGCGTGATGTGCTCCGGCGCTATCAGCCGAATACGATTGAGGACCTCACTGCCCTGAATGCGCTGTATCGTCCGGGACCGATTCAGGGCGGAATGATTGACTACTTCATCGACCGTAAGCATGGCCGTAAAAAGATCGAATACGAATTGCCGGAACTGGAAGAGATTTTGCGCGAAACGTTCGGGGTCATCGTCTATCAAGAGCACGTGATGCAGATTGCCAATCGCCTCGCGGGATATTCGATGGGCGAAGCCGACCTGCTGCGGCGCGCCATGGGTAAGAAGAAACCCGAGGAAATGGCGAAGCAACGGGAACGCTTCGTCGAAGGGGCGGTAGAAAAGCGCTATCCGCGAGGCAAGATTGAGAGAATTTTCGATCTGCTGGCCAAGTTCGCCGAGTACGGTTTCCCCAAGGCGCACTCTGCTGCGTATGCGTTGCTCGCCTATCAAACGGCATATTTAAAGACCCACTATCCTATCGAGTTCATGGCGGCGTTACTCACGTCTGTGACCGGTAACACGGACGATGTAGTTAAGTACATCAACGAGTGCCGCGAGATGGGGGTTTCAGTCGAACCGCCAGACATCAATGTCAGCGACGCTAACTTTACGCCGCATGGACAGGCCATTCGCTTCGGGTTGGCCGCAGTTAAGAACGTTGGACACAATGCCATCGATTCCATCGTGGCCGCCCGCAAGGAACTGGGCAGATTCAAGTCAATCTATGAATTCTGCGAAAAGGTGGACTTGCGGCTCCTCAATAAGCGCGTGCTTGAATCACTGATAAAGAGCGGCGCAATGGATTCTTTTGGCCGGCGGGCGCAGCTTATGGCTGTTCTCGACAAGGCCATGGATCATGCGCAGAAAGCGCAGCGCGACGCCGAATCCGGCCAGCACGGCCTGTTCGGTGTTTTTCAGCAAGAAGAAGCCCACGCCGACGCAGATAAACTTCCTGACACACCAGACTGGGACGAACACACGCGCCTGACTGCGGAGAAAGAAATTTTGGGCTTTTTCATCACCGGACATCCGCTCGATAAATATCGCGAGAAGCTCGAGGACCTGGGCGCGCTTTCGACTTCTGATCTGGCAGCAATGAAAGCTTCGACCGGAAAAGACGAAACCCTGAGTACGGCCGGAATCATCACCAACCTTCGCGTGCTGAAGTCAAAACGGGGTGACTTCTACGCCCAGGCCGCATTGGAAGATCTGACGGGCTCGATCGAAATGCTGGTCTTCCCCGACGCTTACAAAAAGCTGCAGGAAAAAGTGAAGATGGAAGTGCCGGTGCTGGTGCGTGGCGGCGTGCGCATCGAAGAAGGGGCGAATCCCAAGCTTACCGTTAGCGACATCAGTTCGCTGGAAGAGGCAAAAGTGCCGCTGCCGCGATCACTTCGCATCCGCATTCCGCTGGAGAAGGCTTCGGAAGCAACGGTAGATGAGCTGCATCTCCTTTTTTCTCAACGAAAGGGCGAGGCGAAAGTCTTGTTCGATGTTGAGCGGCCCGGGGATTTTATGGTGGTTATGGAAGCGGAAGGCTATAATGTGCTTCCAGACCGTAGCTTCGTGAGCCGGGTTCAGGAGTTGTGCGGCCGCGATGCAATTAGAGTGATTAATTGAGATCCGTTGTAGCCTGATAGTTACGGCCACCTCGAACGGAAAAGTTCCTCGCCGCTGAAGCGGATTCGGGATGACAAGAACGCGTTCACAGGAGCACGCATAGCTACGGCGAAACTAACCCCAATGAAGACGGCGGACATCGGCGCGGTACTCACCGGAGCTCAGCTTCTGGTTTCCATGGTGGAGACCCGGCGGGCCAAGAGCAATGGCAATGGGCTGGATGGAACCGCTCCCCAGGAGCTTGCTCGCATTGAGCAGCATATGGAGCGACTCGAATCGCTCGATGGGCAGAATGACGAGACCCGGCGGGAGATCGATCAATTGCGGGAGCGCGTGGACGCCTTGAAACGCGAGATGGCGCATCGCGAAGCCTGGATCAAGACGGAGCTTGCCCGCCACCCACAACGGCCTTATTTTCTCGATTACATCGAGAAAATATTTACTGAGTTCAGCGAGATCCACGGTGACCGGCGCTATGCCGACGATCCCGCAATGATTTGCGGCATGGCGCGTTTTAACGGAGACGAAGTCCTGGTCATTGGTACACAGAAAGGCCGCGATACGAAACAGAAGGTTTATCGAAACTTCGGGTTGCCGAATCCGGAAGGCTATCGCAAAGCATTGCGCGCGATGCACATTGCAGAAAAATTTTCCCGCCCCATTTTTACTTTCGTCGATGTGACCGGCGCAAATCCGGGACTGGGTGCGGAAGAGCGCGGACAGGCCGAAGCGATTGCGCTGAATCTCCGCGAGATGGCGCGTTTGCAAGTTCCAATCGTGACTATTATCACCGGCGAAGGCGGCAGCGGAGGCGCGCTGGCAATAGCCGTCTCAGACCGGGTCTTGATGATGGAAAACGCAGTTTATTCGGTTATCTCACCCGAAGGCTGTGCTTCGATCATGTGGAGGGACTCTTCGAAAAAAGAGCTCGCGGCTGAGGCTTTACGCATTACTGCGACCGATCTGCAGGAACTCGGCTGCATTGATGCGATAGTCACCGAGCCCGACGGCGGAGCCCACACGAACCACGACAACGCCGCTAGATTGGTGGCAGATGCGCTTCAAAAAAATCTCGCAGAATTGAAAGAGCTGCCGGTCACAGATCTGGTCGCGGGCCGCTATGCCAAGTTCCGCAAAATGGCGCAGTTCTTCACCGAGCAATAATCGACGCCAAGTTCCGGCAACAACGATCAGTGATAGCAAGCCTTCTTGCGGCGCTCGTATTCGGGATATTTCTTCCATAATGCGGCCAACGTCTCGTTGTTGAATCGGACCGCAAGAGCGTTCAGGTCGCCATCCGCGACATGTCCTTGCCAAAGCGCATCGGCATGGCAGCGGCAGAATGTCTCCATGCTTCCCATCACCGCACCTTTGGTGAATTCCAGGCAGCTGTTTTTCACTTTTCGCAATACCTGTTGCTGCGCGATGGATGGGTGGTTCGCAAGGGGAATGCCATCCCGGTAGTTGGCGCGCGCGGCCGGGCTCAGCATTTGCAAAAAGCGCTGATCGTCGTCAACGTCAGGCGGTATATTCTGCCGCTCCAGAGCCAGTTCCGCGATGTTGTTGTAGAGGTGCTCGACCGGAGTCGTATAACAAACATCGAGTTCGCGATGCAGTTGCAGGAATGTTTCCGCATCTTCATGCCCTTCCGGTAATATGTGCGGGTGGACCCGGTGCAGCACCTCCGTCAATTGCTGAAACTGTTTGTTGAGGTCCATCTTCGCGCCCGCGGTCACAATCCCCGTATTTGCCTTCCATTCGTAGTACGCACCATAGTTCATGATCGCGAATATTTCCGGGACCTTTTCGCACGACCCGTTGAAGTCCTGAACCAGTGACAGGACATAATTGCGCGTCATCTCGTCATCAGGAATCTGGCTGAAGGCGCCAAGGTACAGCGGCCCGAGAATTCCAGGAGCGTTGTAATTCTTTTCCGTGATCAACGCCGTTGGAGCGGCATATATAAAGCCAGTCTTGGCCGTGCTGCCCAGCGCTCGGGTGGCGAACTTCTTTGCTGCGCCGAATGCAGCCTGCTCGGAGGTTCCGCTGACCTTCACCGCGACTTCAGTTGTTCCCCCTTTGAAGGCGTAGAGCGCTCCAAAATATCCGCCAGCCCACTCCCACAGCGCGGCATCGCCGAAATTCGGCAGCTCTTTCCAGGTGAACGGCGAGATTGATTTGTCTTCGAGAATCGCCTGCCGCCGGTTGTTCACGTCATCCGGACCAGGCTTATCGGAGTGAAATATGCCAATCGTGATCAGCTTGTTTTGCGCGGGGGAGTCTCCATATCCCGGCTCGTAATACTTGCATAGCAGCTTGCGAGGACTGAGTTCCGGACCCTGAAGTTTTGTGCCAAGGAGCGCTTCGGCTTCGGCCTTCGTGATTACGTCGCAGGGGTTCTTCTCTGTGGCGCCGCAAATGGCAGGCAAGGCAGCGGTCAAACACCAAAAAGTGAGAATACGAATTCCAGCAACTCTCATAATGCAGGGGAATATACTCGCGCGTGCCAATCCGGGGCAATGCCTATTTCATCGGGATTTGCGAAGGTGCGCGGAAGCAATTCACTTTGATCCGACGCCCACTCCCTTTGTGCGCACTGAACGCGACTGAGTGCGAAAACGCGCGGGCGGAACTCCGAATTCGCGTTTGAAGGCCCGATTGAATGCCGCTTCTGATTCATACCCCACGTCCCCCGCAATCTGCGCCACAGAATAGCTGCTGGAACCAAGCATCTGCGATCCGAGCTGAAGACGCCAGCGGGTCAGGTATGCGATAGGAGTCTCGTTAAGATAATGCCGGAAGCGCTCTGCCAGTACAGAGCGAGAAACCCCCGCTTCTTTGGCCAGATCTGCGAGCGTCCACGGGCGTGAAGGTTCCCGGTGCATCAGCGCCAGCGTTTTTCCGACTTCTGAATCGCGCGCTCCCGCAAGCCAACCGGTATGTTCCGCGGGCAAGCTCGCGATGTATGCGCGCAACGTTTCGATGAATACCACTTCTGACAACTTTGCGAGTACCGCCTCTCCCCCGGCCTGGAGTCTGTCCGCTTGCTCCACGGAGAATCGAATCGAGTTCTCCAGCCACCTGCCCGCAGCGTCGTTGCGAATACTCACCTTGAAGAGCGGTGGAAGTCCGCTGAGGAATACTTTGCTGAGTTCCGGGTCGCACGCCATATAACCGCACACAAACCTTGTGACCTCGCCTCCCCCGCCCAGACGCCACAATTTCAATCCCTGTTGGATGACTTCGGCTAACTGCTCCGAATCATTCACTGCTTTGGTCGAACCGCCATTGCCCATCACATGGGGGTCGCCGTGCGGAATCATTACAAGATCTCCGGCATTCAATGTTTCGCGTTCGCCGCTTTCGAGACGGATAAAGGCGTGCCCTTCAGTGAGGAGATGAAAGATAATGACGTGCTCGGCACCCGGTGCAAACTGCTGGGCCAGTGCCCGCGCTGACGAAGCATTGACGCACCACGGCGACGAGAACTCGCCGTTGTAGAACAACGCTCCCTGCAACTTGACCACCTTCAAGACTTCAGAAAGAACGTCCATTGACACCCTTCAGCGTACGCTGCGCAAATCTTACAGGACTTCCAATCAACTGATCTGGCTGCAAAAAAAGTTGAAGCAAGAAAGCCGGACTCCCAGGCAAAAACCCGTCCAGACCTTCCTTCATATTGGAGCAGTGGGCAAACCCGACGGTTGTCAACAGAAGGTCAAAGCATTTTTACAACCAGCGGGCAAAAACGAATCGCGTAGTGCGACCGTTTTGCTTGTGCCTAACTAAAAAACTACGGAGGAAATGATGCGAAACATTGTGAAACTTTTAGGCGTTCTGTCCCTGATGCTGGCAGCGATCTCGGCCAACGCGCAACATACAACCCAGGTGACGGTGCCCTTCGAATTTGCGGCCGCTGGACGGATTCTACCCCCGGGCGATTATCGAGTGACGTTCAATGAAAGCAGCGCGATTGTGACGCTGCGAGGGCCGGATTTGAATTCCGTCGTCCTAATGACCGCACCTGGCGATCGGTTCAACGACGAGCGAAACGTGCTTCGTTTCCAGCGCTACGGTGACGAATGGTCTCTGCGGCAAGTTGTCTTCGCTGGCTCTGCCCGAGTACTTCCCGCTCCCAAGTCGAAGACCAGGGAGATGGCTAACCGGGCGTTTTCTGATCCAGCCGTAATCGACATTCCGCTTGTGGCGTTCGGCCGGCGCCTATCTTCAACCGAGGGAGTGAACTAACTTGAAAGCAATTTTCTCGAGACTCAGTTTGTTCATTTGTTTCGTAATGCCTGCGGCCACCATTTGCGCCGGGGCCCAGGAGAAGCCGTCCGGTGTCGCGCAGATCGTCGCTCTGGACGAATGCGATCCGATTAGCTTCAACGCGGCTCTGGGCCCGGACTTCTGCCGCAATGTTGCCCTCGGCGCACTCGGTTTCAGTACAACCCTGCAAGATCTGTTCTCCAAAGCAGCCGCTGGTAGGCCGGATCCAGGCTGGGACTTTGAGCCGGACGAAATCCGGATCAAAGAGGGTACTGTCTTGACGGTGACCGATCAGGGCGGGGAACCTCACACTTTCACCGAAGTTAAACATTTCGGCGGAGGGTTTATTGAGGCACTCAACGATGGAGAGCGGACTGTCCCGGAGTGTTCCGGAGGCTTCTCCAAAGTTGAGGTTGCCAGGAGTCGAATTATCCAGGGCAGCACTGCACAGATCTCGAGCCTCTCTAAAGGCGAGCATTTGTATCAGTGCTGCATTCACCCCTGGATGCGGGTAAAGGTCGAAGTGAAATAACCGGCGTACGAGCGAAGAGCGGACGGTAGTGGCGCGATCCTGCGCGGCAGCTCTTCGCTCGAAAGCAGGGAAGGTCGAGAACCGACGAGGAAAAATCATGAAAAAGTACATCATTGAACGGGACATCCCTAAAGTGGGCACGCTTGAACGGGAACAACTGCGACAGGCCGCCGCCAAGTCCAACCGGGTGCTGGACCAGCTTGGTTCGGGCATTCAGTGGTCGGAATCGTTTATTGCCGCTGACAAGATGTTCTGCGTTTACCTGGCCAACGACGAAGCGATCATTCGCAAGCATGCGGAACTCAGCGGCTTCCCCGCAACCAAAATCACAGAAGTCGGCAAAGTAATTGATCCCACGACTGGCGCGTAACGAGGATTGAGTTACGCATCGAGTTCAACCGAAAGGCAGGGCGTAAATATGTCTTTGATCGAGTTGGAGCTAATTGAGGAGCTTTTCACCTCGGCGGAAAAGGAGCAGATCATCAACCAGCTGAAAAATGCCATGGTGTTGATCAGGGACGAAGGGCCTCGCGTACAGGCAAACTGTGTCTACAAGGAACAAGCGGCAGTAAAAACCAGGTCCGCCTAGGCTGGCTCGATGGCGCAGGAGCCCCTCTTGGTCAACTCAATTCTCGCAATCTATTAAGATTGCAGGAGCCGTGACTGACGCTGAGCGCTGAATGCCTACTACGCCACCCAAAATCGGGGTCCTTGCCCTGCAGGGCGATTTCGATGCTCACCGCCGTCGGCTCGAGGAACTCGGAGTGAAAGTCGTCCTGGTAAAGAAGCCCGCACAACTTGATGAAGTGGACGGTCTGATTATTCCGGGAGGCGAGTCCAGCACGTTTCTCAAGCTTCTCGGCGACGCTGGGTTTGAGAAGTTGAAGACTTTTGTGCGCCTCAAGCCGACATTCGGCACCTGCGCCGGGGCGATTCTCCTGGCGAAGCAGGTCGAGAATCCGGCCCAGTCGGGACTCGGGGCCATCGATATCGGCATTCGTCGTAACGCTTATGGGCGTCAGATTGACAGCTCGATTCGCGAAGGATTGTTTCGTGGCTCACCGATTGAAATGGTCTTCATACGGGCCCCCAAAATTTCGCGTGTGGGCAATGGGATCGAAGTGTTGGCCACGGAAGGGAATGACCCGGTGGTCGTGCGCCAGGGCAATACCATGGCAGCAACTTTTCATCCCGAACTGACCGACGATACCCGCATCCATCAAGCTTTTCTTGATTTGGTAGAAAACAGCAAGGAGGGCTGATTGTTCGCTCGCTTTCTCTGCGCCCTTTGCTGCCTTGCGGTTAAAGCCTCTTGAACGATATCTTCCGGTCACGAGCGTCCGGAAGGGAACGAAAGCGCCTACTTCGAGACCACGAACATCAGCTGGAGTCCTTTTTCCAACTTCAATTTCTTGTCGGGATCGGTCTGAAAGGCAGATCCGATCTTCGGGTCGCTGCTGACGAGAAGTTTGACTCCCGACAGTCCAATCACGCCGCCGTTTCCAGCCATGACGGGATGCTGCGAGCCATCGAATACTGAAACTGCGGAGTCCTGCGCCGCCGTCTGGGGGCTTCGCAATAAACCTCCGCTCCCGAGAGCTTCCGCACTCGGAGACATCCGCTCTCCCATCGCCTGTGACGCTCCCTGCGGCATCATCACTGCTCGCAACGAGAGACTAAGAGGCGTCGCAGAATGTTTGACCACGATCTGATCGAAAACCAGTATCACTAAGTTCGGCTCAGCCTTGGTCACATGACCGACCACGGTCGCTCCCACCGGAAACTTTGTCCCGCCAAATTCAAGCAGGTTTGCCGTTCGCACCGTGACCTCGTCTCCCGCTTTGACATGGCTCGCGTCGATGGGCTTGAGCAGTTCGGCCTGCAAGGTGACCGTGGGGCTTGCCGTTGCGGCCGTCTGCGCGTGCAAAGGAAGCATTCCGAAAACGGCTACCGCAAAGCCAAAGACAAGGAGGGATCCTCCCACGGCTACATTTCTAAGCTGCACCACCCACCTCCATTGAGCCACAGAAATTCTCGTCTCGGCCGTCGTGTCTGTCAAGAATGTTCCTGGATATTGTCTCCGCAAGTCTGAACGGCGCACAACTCCTTAAGAGTCTCGGGCCCTGGCAGAAATTCCGCTTGCTATCAACGTTTTTCAGGCGGATAATCTCGCACCGAAAGGGGGCGATCCCATGCGCAACATAATTGTATTTACGACGATTGCTCTGCTCGGCATTTCCGTCGGCCACACCACTCCGTCGGCAGCCGACTGGGCCATGAACGCCACGGCGATCGAAGCATGCAGCTGCCCGCACTTCTGCATGTGTTACTTCAATTCGCATCCCGCAATGCACCATGACAATGGCGAGGCCAAGCACTATTGCAAGTTCAACAACGCTTACAAGGTGAATAAGGGACATTACGGTTCGACGAGTCTTACCGGCGCCAAGTTCTGGGTGACTGGCGACCTGGGCCCAGACTTCTCCACGGGTCAAATGGATTGGGCGCTGGTTACATTCGATAAAGCCACGACTCCGGAGCAGCGGCAGGCGATTGGCGAAATCCTGGGCCATGTCTTTCCGGTCAAGTGGAAGACGTTCAACACCGGCGAAGGGAGTATCGACTGGACGGCTGATAAAGATCACGCGCACGCTGCGCTGAACGGAGGCAAGACGGCGGAGGTCAAGCTGACTCGTTTTCAGGGAATGACCGATGAACCCGCAGTGCTGAAGAATGTCCGGTACTGGGGGACACCGCGCAACGACGGCTTTGTGATGATGCCGAACGAAATTGAAGCCTACCGCGAGGGCCCGCAGGCATTCGAGTTCAAGGGCACTAACGGTTTCATGCTGACTTTCGATATGACGTCAAAAGACGTTGCGCCGAAGAAAGCGTCAATGAGCTACTGACAGTAGTTGATGGCCGATTACAAGATCGGGGGGATCAGATGGCGCCGCGCGGCCTTTGAATCTAGACAGGGGCTCCAGGCGCCATCCGATCTTTCGGTTGGGAATTCCGCGTCGCTGCACCAGAAGACTTGCAGGTCATTCCTGCGCTGAGGTTATGCTGCACGCGTGGCTTCCATCGTCTGTCCAGCTGCTTCCGTCCGTGAAGGTCGCGTCGAGCAGATAAGCCTGCGCGAACGGAAACAGAAACTGGTGTACGTTGGGCGAGTGCCAGATTGCGGTGCGCTTGCCGCGCGTTTTCAATGTCAGATTATCGGAAAAAGAATGGGGAAAGGCGTGCGCCTTTCCGTTAACATCGTAGAAGGTCAGCCCTATTTGATAGCTCGCCACCTGCTTGGGGCCACTATTCTTCAATGACACAGAAATTTGCGATGCGAGATTTTTAACCAGAAGGGGCTGTAGAGGACAGGAATTCGTCTGTGCCGACAGCCGCAGGCTTACCAGCGCCAATAATACCGTTGCTGCGATAGTCTTTATGATATCGCTCAATGCACCGTCACGATAACGCTCTGCTTGAAAATCTGATTAATGCTGTCCACCGCTTGTACGGTCACCCGGTGCGTGGTTCCTACGATCATCGATGCGTGAGTATCGATTGAAGCGGCTTTCGCTTCGTACACCTTCTTACCGTCCACCCAAATCTGTATGAGCGCGATGGGATGACTATCGGTCGTCTTTGCGAGCACGTGGACTGGGTTCAGCACACTGGCATTTGCGCCCGGTAAGCACATTGTGACCGATGGGTTCACCGTTCCCGCCGCGCAAATTGGTATTAACGCGAATCCAGCGGTACTCGTAACACCTGAGGCCACGGTTATCGAAGCGCTCGAACTCACGTAGCCATTCAAGAATGCAGTAACACTGACCGGACTGCCGCCAGGAACATTGCTCAACGTGTAACCGCCGCTGCTGTTGCTGGTGGTGCTGCCGCCGCTGTACGCAACCGTCGCACCGACGAGCGGAACAGTCGTGTCATCTTTCACGACCTGGCCAGTAATTGTCCCGGTACCCGGGGTGGTTTTCGGTGGAGGAGGTGGTGGTGTACTCGACGACGCACTCAGAACCAGGTTCTGCGTCCGCGTGGCCCCGCCGGTTAGCCCCACGGTTACCGTTGAGGGGTTGTAACCGGTTGCGGAAGCTGTGATTTGATATGTTCCGGCGGGAATGGCTCCAGAATTGAAAACGCCATTGGAGCCGGTGGTGACCACTTCATCCGAACCGCTGGCGCTGGAACTACCCGTCAACTGCACCACTGCGCCCGACACGGCGGTTCCGCTTGTGTCAGTAACGAGGCCATTTATTTGTCCCGCTGCTGTCCCCAGAAACAGTTTGTCACTCGCCGCCAAGGCTGGGCCGACTAGTACGCTTTTGCTGGTCGAGGTGTAGTTAGGATACGACGCGGTCACGCTATAACTTCCCGGAGCGACGCCGGTAAGCGAATAACTACCGCCGCTGCCCGCCACGGTGGATCCCGCAGATGAAGAAACTTTTGCCGCAAGTGCTGCGCAACTCGAAATGTCCTTTACCACGCCGGTAATGCTGCCCATGCCGGTGCCTGTCCAGTTGTGCCAGGGTATGGTGAACTGGTTTGTCGAGTCTGTCAGAAACGAATTCAGATAGGGCGAATAGGTACTTACATCAATTGTGTCCGACGATGGATGGAACCTCATGACTCGCAAATACCCATTTCCACCGTTGGTCATGTTTTGGTAGTTCGCAAGAATCTGGTTCACCAGGTTGCCGTGCACCCCTAAATCCATCCGGTGTCCTGCCGCATCTTGTCCCGCGCCGCGAATCTCATGACCGCTCAGGACCAAGGTGATGTTGCTGTACTGCCGCATCAGCTTTGCCCACATCGAATCGCCGTCGTTGTCAGCGCCTAGCCCGTAATACTGTGCGTTAAAGCTGTTACAGGAAGACACCCGCGTGTTGTCGAAATATTCATAAGCGTGGGTCGTGAGGATGATCTGTTTATCCGCATTACTCTGAATCACCTGCGCCGCCCATGTGAGAACACTGTCGCGTGGGTAGAATTCCAGCGCCATGATGAGATACGGTTGTCCGTTGATATTCAGCACGCCATAGAAGTTTTCATTGCTGTTTGCAGGATAGCTGCTTTGCCAGTAAGGAGTGGACCAGTAGGAACTACGGTAGCGCGCGGGTCCAAAATATTTGTTGAATTGAACTGAAGTTCGTCCCGGAGGATTGTTATTGTCGTAGTCGTGATTCCCGATAGTGGCGAAGTAAGGAATATGCGCCGCGTCGAGTAGTTTGTAAGCGGTGTCGGCGGTTGTCCATTCCGTGGGGCTGTTGCCGTTGTTTACAATGTCACCCAATCCGAGTACCGCCTTAGTGTTCATACTTGCGGCGTTGTTCACAATCCACTGCATCTGCGAAGTGAGAATATTGGGATAAGACTCGGAGTAATATTGCGTATCGGGCAGGGCGATAACTGTGAAGTCAGCACCGGCCTGAGCTCGGCCCAGGCAGGGCAGCAACAGACAGGATGCGGCGGAAACGACTACGGACGTCAGCAGACGCGAAGCTGCTGAAGTCTTGTTGGCCAGAGACTTCATACAACCACTTACCTTTACGATGCGGAAGTGTGCGCTAAGGTGCTCGCAATCGTACGCTGAGCACAGATAATTGTGAAGCAGGCTCGAATTGCGTTTCAAAGAGTTTTCGGGAATTACTACTGACTTGTCAGTATTGCCAGTGGCGCCGCTCACTGCTTGCTTGAAGGGAAACTTCGAACTCAAATGACTGCAACCGGACCAGATTGTCGGGTGAGTGCGACCTTCGCGGCCTCTGTCGCCCATATCACCCTGACCAATCCACCGCTCAACGTCATCGACACCTCGATGATGGAGGACTTGGCGTCGGCGATTGGCGCGATTGAATCGCGGCCAGAGATCTCGACAATTGTCATTCGGGGAGCAGGGAAGTGCTTCTCTGCCGGAGTGGATGTGGCTGCTCACACTCCCGATCTGGTTGCGGAGATGTTCGGGACGTTCCATGCCGTGATTCGCGCGCTTGTCGGCTCAAAAAAGATCACGGTTGCCGTGGTTCACGGACACTGTCTCGGCGGCGGTGCAGAACTGGCAATGGTTTGCGACCTGGTTTATTCCACGAGCGATGCGCTTTGGGGTTTCCCTGAAATTCAGCTCGGATGCTACCCGCCGGTTGCCGTGACCGCTCTCGCATCGCTGATCCCGCCTAAGCGCGCGGCAGAATTGGTCCTTACCGGCAAGACGATGTCGGGCGCCGAGGCCGAAGAGATTGGACTAACTACGAAGTCATTGGATGCAACCGAGCTGGATGCAGCCCTCGAAGATTGCCTTGGCCGCCTCAGAATGCTCAGTCCGACTGCGCTGGCCCTTACCAAGAAAGCCGTTTATGCTTGGGACGCCATGCACTTTGACAAAGGCCTGGCACGGGCTGAGAAAATATATTTAGACGAGTTGATAAAGACGGAAGACGCGCAGGAGGGAATACGAGCGTTCCTGGAGAAACGCCAACCGCAGTGGAAGAACCGGTAGCGCGTCCCCGGCGTGCGCATCTCATTTGCGGCACGTTGCTGTGGGGGATCGCGGGATTCGCCGTCTGCACATACTTCACTTATTCCTCCTTTGTCGAGCTGCGCGATGGCGACTTCTACTGGCAATCAGGCTGGTGGACCGTCTTGACCTGGGCGGTGTGGCTGGTCCTTGCGGCCGGTCTAGTTTCTGAAACACGCTGCTGGCGCGAAGGCTTGTTCTTCGGGTCACTGCTCGCCGTATTCATCATCGGCCTGGTGTTCTCAGCCTGGACCTCCGCTGAACCCCATGCCGGCCGCCTTGCGCGTGAAGTCACGCTCGGCTTGTGGATCACGGCCGCGCTGGCGAGTCTTGCGACAATTCCGTCTCCGACCAGACCCCAAAATAAATAATGTCCAAGCTCCTCTCTATGTCCGAAGCGGTTGCCGAGTTTGTGCCTAATGGCGCGTCTGTTGCCATGTCGCTGCAACTCGAACAGATGATCCCGTTTGCCGCGGCGCACGAAATTATTCGCCAAAAGAAGCGCAATTTGACTTTGATCGGACCGATTTCTGACGTTCTATTCGATCAGCTCATCGGCGCCGGATGTGTCGAGCGCGTAATTGCGGCGTGGGTCGGCAATGCAATGATGGGTTCGGCTTACAATTTCCGCAGGGGGGTGGAAGGCGGAAGCATGAAGGTCATCAATATGACCAACTTCACGCTGGCTCTGGCTTTGCAAGCCGGAGCGATGGGCGTGCCATTTCTGCCGACGAAATCAGCGCAGGGAAGTGATACGGCAAAGGGAAACCATTTCTTCTATCAGATTTTCTCGCCGTTCGAACCGAAAGAATCTTTGTGGGCGGTGCGCGCGTTAAATCCCGACGTCACCATTGCCCACGTGCAGCGCGCGGATGCTGATGGCAACGCCCACTGCTGGGGAAGTTTCGGCGTGATGCTCGAAGCCGTGCGGTCGGCGAAACGGGTGATCGTCGTCGCTGAAGAAATTGTTGAGCCGGAGGTCATCAGCAGTGATCCTAATCGGACCGTGATTCCCGGATTTCTGGTTAGCGCTGTCGTCGAATGTCCCTACGGTGCGCATCCATCGCCGGTGCAGGGATACTACAACCGCGATGACGCCTTCTTCCCTGAATATCACGACAGAACAAAGACTTCCGAGAGCAGTGATGCCTGGCTGACGGAATGGGTTTATGGCGTGAGCGATCGCGGGGATTATGTGAAAAAGCTCGAGGCGGCGAGGTTGGCCTCGCTCGCGATTAAGAATCACGCCTACGCGGCGCCAGCGGACTTTGGATTTTAGTTTGCCTTAATCTTGCCGGGCTACGCCCGGCCGAACGGGCGGGGGCGCCCGTTCCCACACGGTTGATGGTATCTCATGCGGGCAATTGCGGCTACCGCCTTAATCTTGTATTTCTGTTTTGGTTGGAATCCGTAGCTCCGAAGGAGCGAACCAGCTTAGCCCAGGGCGTAAGCCCTGGGTAGACTTGGGCAAACGATCGAGTCCCGGAGGGTCGGCACACAACTCCTGGCGAATGCACTCCCGCCTCGATCTGAGAATTACTTCCCCAACAAATGCCCTAACTTCTCCTTCTTCACCTTCAAATACTCTTCCGCCTGGGGGCTCGCTGTCACCTCGCACGGCACTCGCTCGACGACTCTGATCCCCGCACCTTCCAGCGCAGCCACTTTATCCGGATTGTTTGACAGCAGGCGAACTTCTTTCACTCCGAGCGCCTTCAACATTTCCGCTGGCAGGGCAAACTCGCGATGGTCTGCCTTGAACCCGAGTTTTTCATTCGCCTCGACTGTATCCAGTCCCGAATCCTGCAACTCATAGGCCTGGAGTTTCGGCATCAGGCCGATGCCACGGCCTTCCTGCTGCTCGTAGATAAGGATGCCGGAGCCCTCGCCGCCGATCATGGCGAGCGCCATCTCGAGCTGCTGCCTACAATCGCAGCGCAGCGACCCGAAGACGTCTCCGGTGAGGCATTGCGAATGCACACGTACTAACGGCGGCGCGGCATGTACGTCGCCCATCACCAGCGCGACAGCTTCTTCCGGCTTGCCGTTCTGCACCGGCTCGAGACGAAACCCGTAAATTCGAAATTGTCCCCACCGGGTGGGGAAGTCCGCGGACGCAATCTGCTTTGCGAATGAAGTCACGGGTTAATTATAAGTGGCAGTGGCTAGTTGGCAGTTGTCAGTGGTTAGTTGTCAGTTCTCAGTTGCCAGTGACCAGTTGTCCGTGACCAATTGTCAATGGCTAGTGGCGTGACCAGTTGCAGCTAAAGGAATGAAGGGAGGCAGGGCTTCCGCTCGTTCGATCGACTAAAAACAGGCAACTAAAAACTGGCATCTAAGAACCCGCAATAACAACTAGCAACTAGCAACTGACAACTGTCTCACCACGTCCCGTACCGGTACGTTCTCGCCCGGCGGGGAAACAATTTCACGAGCAACAGTCCTGCCACAAAACCCCCAACATGGGCTGCGAAAGCCACGCCTCCGGTTTGATGGGCGACTGTAGCGGTCGCCTCCATGCTGGTTGCGACAAACTGATACAGGAACCAGTATCCGAGGAACACCCATGCTGGTATCCACCAGAAGGTTATGAAGACGATCAATATCACCAGCGTCTGTACCCGCGCCTTCGGGTACAGCACGATGTAACCGCCCATCACTCCCGCGATAGCCCCACTCGCGCCCAGCGTCGGAACTGTGGAGGACGGATTAATGGCGATAAACGTCAACGCCGCCGCGACTCCGCAGAGTAGATAAAAAATCAGATACGAAAAATGTCCCAGGAAATCTTCGATGTTGTCGCCGAAAATCCACAGGAACCACATATTGCCCACAATATGAAACAGGCCGCCGTGCAGAAACATTGAAGTGAAAATCGTGAGCAACGTGGCCGAAAGCGGATAATGAGAGGTGCCTCCCAAAGCGTGCGTCAGGTGGGCAGGGACGAATCCGAACTGGAAGACCAAGGCTTGGAAATGGCGCTCGCCCTGCATCTGCACCGGCAACTCAAAAACCAGGTAAACCAACACGTTCAGCGCGATGATGAAATAATTCACGTAGGGCGTGCTGAACCGGGGCTGATCGTCGCGTATGGGAAACATTTCAGAACCACTAATTTGGTAATTTTGTAATTTGGTAATTGAGCAAAATTCTGATTCACAACTTGTCCGACGGCTGATTGGCGATGATCGGCCACTCGATTGATTCTCTAAATTACCAAATTACTCAATTACGAATTTACCTAATTGTTTCATGAACGCCGTTCTCATCATAGACAAGCTATCCGGGATGACGTCGCACGACGTGGTGCATCGCGTGCGGCGCATCCTCGGCCAGCGCTCCGTCGGACACCTGGGTACGCTTGATCCCATGGCAACCGGCGTGCTCCCGCTCGTCCTTGGCAACTTCACGCGATTGGCGCAGTTTTATCTGCACTCCGAGAAAAGCTATGAAGGCGTCATCCGCTTCGGCTTTGCGACCGACACCTACGACGCCGAAGGCGAGCCAAGCTGTACCGAGCGAGAAGCCTCCCTTTCGCTGGACTGCGTCCGCGGGCTCGCGGCCAAATTTCGCGGCGTCATCGAACAGATGCCGCCACCATTTTCCGCCAAGAAAATCAACGGCGTGCCTGCCTACAAGTTGGCGCGCAAAAAGAAGGACGTTCCGCTCAAGCCGGTCCAGGTTGAAGTCAAGGAACTCGAAATCATCAAATTTGAGAATTCGTGCGCCCACTTCCACTCGCGTGTCGCCTCCGGCACCTATCTGCGTTCGATTGCGCACGATCTCGGCCAAGCCGCCGGATGCGGCGCGCATCTCCAGTCTCTTCGCAGGAGTGTTGCCGCCGAGTTCACCCTCGGCGACGCCCACACACTGGATGAACTCGATCAGGCTGCGCGGAGCGGGGAAGCGGCCCTCGACGAAATCTTTATTCATCCGCGCAAGCTGCTGCCATTGCTCCCCTCCGTCACCGCCACGGACGAGATTGCCGCCCGCATTCGCCACGGTCAGCCGGTTAATCTCCCAGAGTTCTCACACGCTCGAGAAGTTAAAGTATTTTGCGGACAGCGTGACCTCATCGCCATTGCGACCCGCATTGCCGGTACGCTGTTTCATCCAAAGATTGTGCTGGGATGAATTCTTCGTCGGTCACGCGCTCTTCGGCAGTGGCTTGCCGATCTCCCAGTGATGTCCAAACGGATCGACCGCTCGTCCGATGCGCCAGCCGTAGGCTTGGTCTTCGACCGGCCAAATCACTTTCGCCCCGGCCGCAAGCGCTTGCGCGAACGCCGTATCTGGGTCGTCTGCCACGATGACCATTCGCGCCGTGCTGCCGCCCAATGACTCTGGGCTGAAGTTCAGGTTCTCAGGCGACTCATCAGCCACCCAAAACTCAGACGCTCCCACTGCCAGTTGCGCTACCACGCCACTGTCCTCGTCACCGATGCGGAACAACTCTCGCGCCCCAAACGCCGTTTTGTAAAATTCAACCGCCCGTGCGCCGTTCCGCACCGAAAGCATTGGGGACACTGACGCCATGCGATTCGATTCCTGAGTCATTAAACGTCTCCGGCAGTGCGAAGGCAGATAAGTTTATTTACGCGCGATCACGAGCGTAGAATCCTTGTACGGTATTTGCAATGCCCGGCTTGCCTCACACCCTTCTGATTTGACAACCGAAAGCGTGATCCCGTCGCATCTAATCGAGCAAGGGAGGAAATCGAAATGAGCAGCATCGTTTTCTTCAGAATTCCTGCTGTGCTGGCGGTGTCTCTCGCCCTTGCCGGCGCACCGCAATCCAGCTTTGCCCAGCGTGGCGGCTTCCACGGCGGAGGCTCCTCAGGCTTTCACGGCGGTGGCGCCTTCCATGGCGGCTCTTCCGGATTCCGTGGCGGCGGCGGCGGCTTTAACGGATTCCGCGGCGGAAACCTCGGCGGCTTTCGTGGCGGGCGGGGCTTTAGCGGATTCCGCGGTGGCCACTTCCACAATGGATATTATGGCTATCACGGTTATTACCCCGGCTTCTATTCCGGTTTCGGCTTCGGCTTGGGCTTCGGCTTCGGACCTTACTGGGGCGGCTACCCCTATTACGGATACAGCCCCTATTACGGCTATAGCTCAGGGTGGGGGCCGGGCCCGTACTCTTATTACAGTCCCTACGGTTACGGCGAGTATCCAGACGGCGGCTACGCTGATCCTGGTTGCGACTCCGGTTCCCGTGATCGTGGCTACGGTGACGACGACGGCTGCGCTCCGGACAATCGCAATCCCCGCGACCATCGCGATTGCTACGACTATCGGCAAAAGTGCGCTCCGGACAACACGCCGAACCGCGGCAATGCTCCGGCCAAGCCGTCGAGCGAAGCTGCTCCCGAAAGCTCTGCTGCCGGAACTTATCTGACGGTTAACTACGGGACGGCTAATCACGGAACGGCCGGAGACGGAACGTGTGGGGACGGGCATTCCTGCCCGTCCGGCAGAGCAAAGCTCCGCACTGCGTTTTCGAAAGGGGACTACCTTGGCCGTTCCGATGCCAACGATTCCCGCGGATTGCGGCCGGCCATGCGGAACGCCATCGCCGCTCTGCGCGCAATGCCGCCTGCCGCTCGCGCACGACAGCTCAACTCCGGACGTTACGCCAGCTTCTCGCCAGAAGAACGCGAGCTGCTGACGAACGCATCGCAGCGGCCGTTGGCAGAAGCGGTGAATTGACGGGCGGTGGAGAGCGTGGAGGGTCTTCCCTGCGCGTCAGAGTAAAGGCTTCAAGTCTTGTTCGAAGTGGTCTGTATATTCGAATCCGATCACTTTATCCCGAAGGATCCCCTCCCGGTCATAGACGAAAGTGGTCGGCAATCCTTGCATACCTCCAAACCTTTGCACTAGGTCAGATGGCGCAATTGCCAGCGGATAGTGCACCCCGATTTTCTTCGCAAACCTAATCGGATCTTCCGTATCCATCATGACATTTGACTTGAGTCCTACCACATTGAAACCACGCGACCCATAGTGGTCGAGGAGCCTTTGATAACCCGGCATTTCCTTTTTGCAGGGCTGACACCATGTTGCCCAAAGGTCAATGAGCACCACCTTGCCGCGAAGGCCGGCCGACGAGACCTCGTTCCCCTGCAGATCTTTTAGGGCGAAATCCGGCAGGCGTGAACCAACTTCTCCCGCCGCAATAGCTGCTCGGGGTTGAGTTGGACTCGCCGGATTCTGATTGCATCCGGCGAGTCCGACCAGAATGAGAAGCAACAAATGTTTTCCCGTCATCTATTCCTTCTTCTCCACTTCGAGAACCAGAAGCTTTAGCGGCACTGAAGCATCTGCTTTCTTTTTTCCTGCAGGTTTCTTGTACAACTGACCGCGAACGGTGACCTGCGTTGCCGAATTCACGAGCGGCTCCAATTCCTTGGACAGCTCATTTGGGGCAATCGTGAAAGACTGGTCGGGTTCGGCTTGCAACGCCAAATGCCCAGACGCGTCTTTTACGATCTTTCCCCTGACTGTCATGTCCAGTTCGGCTACGCTGACACCACTGTCGTATGTCGCCTTGAGAAGCTGGGCCGGATCAATGCGACCATCTTCCTTGGGTGTAATATCGACCTTTCCATCGCGCAAACTCACTTCCACGTTTTGAACGCCAGACTGGCGCCCGAGGTGCTGTTTCACCCCGTAGGCTCAAAAATTTCATGTCATGCCTTCGACGCGCATCTCAACATGCTTGATTTCCGCTTGCGTTTGAGGGACCAGCGGACAAACAAACAGCAGCAGTAGCGCGAATTGTTTCTTGGTCATCTGTTCTCCTTTCTAGTCTCAAAGGTGTATTCGAAACTGTTGCGTAACTCCAAGGCTGATGTGGCGGCGAATGGGCATGAACTGTATGCCGCTCGAGTGTGCGACGTCCCAATCCACTCCCACCCAGACATGCATTCCTGGGCGCAGGCCGACGTAGGTCGTAATTCCTGCGAGCAGAAGGTCGCCTCCACTTCCACTTTGCGTAATGCCAGCCACACGATCATCCTGGGAATGCATCCAGGTCAACACGGGTCCGACAAACCATTCGCGCGCTACGTTCTTTGATTCATAGGGTCGATACGACAACCAGAAACGCGATTCGATACCGCTGCCGATCCGCGTTTTCTGCGTGCCCTGCGAGCGCAAAAGCGCGTGGAAGTCCTCATCGGCAACCAGACGCCGTAGATTGAAAAGGCCCGTGTAAGTCCAGTTCGCCGCCATGAATAAGTCTGTTGATCCCGAGCCAGGTTGCAAACTGGCGGGAGCGAGATTGTGGTTGGTGTCGCTTAGATTTGTGCCCCCTGTTGGCAGTTTAGGACCAATGGCAAAAGATGCCTGGGTCGTGCCGCGTGGCGAGTCTCGACGATAGAAGCGATACTTTACCAGGAGGATCGCATCACCCAGCCCGGTGCCTCGAATTGCAGGCGCACCGGCCGATTCGAAGTGATTTGTGACCACCGGAAGCAGAATTGTGAAATCAAAATCGTGGTGAAAGCCCCAAGTGAAGTTGAAGTCGCCCTCGTGCTCGAATGTAGGTCGGGCTGTCAGCGGAATGTTTCCGGAGACGCCTGGCGTTGGATCGCGCGTGGTAAAAACTGAGTTGTAAGAAACCAGTCCGCCGCCCGGAAACAGCGGCGGCGCCGTTTCTGGCGCTGGCCCCTGAGCGCTTGCTCTAGCAGCAAAAGTCAAAAGGACGAATGAAAGCAATGCCCATGGCCGCGGGGCAAGGCGCAATATACCGTTCACAATGTTCCTCCAGCGAACGCAGATTCAACCGACACACATATGCGTGAGCTCGCTCAAGCTGGAGTTTGGTCTAGATTCTTAGAGGCAAGAGTGGTGGGGAGGAGGAAATCGGGGGCGCGTGAGAATGCGCGATCGCCACGGGACCAGAAAGGCCCAAATTACTGGAGACTGTTGGCGCTTCTACCACTCCAAATGCCAAGTTGATCAAGGAAAAACCCTGCGTCGACAATGGCTGGCCCAGAGCGGCTCGCATCTCAGGCATTGTCTTGCAACAATCCATTCCGTGATGGCGATGTGACGCGCATCTCATGGAATGGCAGCATTGCGTTGCCTGCTCCGGTGTCGCCGCCGTGCAATCAACTGCGTATGCCGCGAGAGCGATGGTTAGTGCGGCTACGATACTTGGCCGGAAAGAGCGCATCGCGACCAGCCTAGAGTGCGGCGGCCTGCTAAGTCAAGCGCGTGTACTCGTCCGTGTCATACCACAATAGAAATGTCCCCGTCTTCTCCACAATAGAAATGTCCCCTGCTAATGAATCACCGCGCCAGCGCAAAAGCCGGCGTTTTCATGTGCTGATAACCGCGTCTCCAAGGGTGTGTGCTGGGCGGCGCATACGCGTGCCATCGCGTAGGGCTCGGGGATGGAGGCGCGGAGGAAGGGGCAGCGCCCCTTGCTTCGCTCATCGTTGTTGAAACGGGCACGAGCTCGCGAAAGCGAAGCGGCTGCCCGCGATAGTGAATCGCAATCCCTCCAGCTTCGTTTTCCCGCACCACCACCCGGCTCTTCGCCGGCGCCCAGTGTTTCATCTGCCGCTGCAACTGCAGCAGATGGTTTTTATAACGCACCACCCAATCTTCACTCACCGTCCGTTCTTCCTCCAGCCAGAAGACTTCGTCGAGTTGCCGCGCCGTGGGCCGCCGCCGGTGATAATCGGCGGGGGCGGCGGCAGGGCGCGCGTAGCGCTGGTTGTGTTCCGGGATATAGTGCTCCTCCAGGAAACGGTTGGCCTCGGTGTAGTTCGCGATTCCCGCCAGACGCAGCTTCTTGATCAGCCGGTCCTGGTGCGTACCGTGGGCCCGCTCCACCCGTCCTTTGGCCTGCGGCGAACTGGCCGCGATGATCTCGATGCCCAGCTTCGCGCACATGCGCCCAAACTGCGTCACTGCCGGCTCTCCGCGCATGCGCTCTTGGGCATTCGGTGGGCGCACATAGACGTTCTTCCAGTCCGTGTACAGCGCTTGTGGCACCCCGTAGCGCTCGATCCAGCGCCGCAACACTGCCACCGCCGCCCAGATCGACTCCTCCGCCGTGAACCAGCCCAGCGCTTTCGTCGTGGCATCGTCGACCATGTGCATCAGGCAGCTGCGCGGTCCGCGTTCCTCCAGCCATTGGTGAAAGCTTCCGTCCATCTGCACCAGTTCGCCAAAATGCGCCTTGGCTTCCCGCCGCTGGCGATACGGTTTCCGCCGCCGCTGCCTTTGCCACAGGCCGGCCTCTTTCAGCCAGCGCCGCAGGGTCTCAGCATGCACGGCAAGTCCGTCATCGCTGGCCAGATGCTCACAAGCCAACGTCGGGCCAAAATCCTCATACCGGGCCTGGACCTGTTTCAGTACTGCAGCTCGAAACTCCGCCGTGTAAGCCCGGTTCGATACCCGCCCACAGTTGCCATGCTGCAGCGCCTTCGCTCCGCCCACCCGGTACCGCGCCCAGATCCGCTTGCTCTGCCGATAACTCAACCCCAGCATCTCCGCCGCCTCGCACAATCGCAGACTGTGCGCCTTCACCCGCCCCATCACTTCCACTCGGCTCAACTCTTTCTTACTCAATCCCGTTCTCCCCAATCGCGGTTCCTCCTCGTCGGAGGAACTCTAAAGGGGACACTTCTAATGTGCTCTCAAGGGAACACTTTCAATGTGGTTCAACAGCGCGTGTACTCGTCCACATGATGGGTGACACTTTTTGGAAAACCGGTTCTTTGGGTAACGCCAGAGGAATCGAGCCCTTTACAGAGCAGTTTGCACCGTGGAAATGGCGCGCGCCGCCTTTCTGTGCTCGAACCCTTAAGCTCTGGCCTGCGTAAAACTTGGCGGCCTGGTCGCGATTGGGAAAGCTGCCAAATCCGCAGCTTTCCCACATTTCCACCGTGCCTGCAGCTGCGGTCTGGAATTCCCCAGTTTCTAACACCCCTGGAGTGTCACTAATCATTCCGAGCGAGAACAGCGCCAGAGATGTTAGTAAGCTCAACATCCGGATACTGAGGAGGCGTATTAACCCACTTGCTCTTCCGTCTCACACTTGTGCCGGGTGAATTGTTGTTGCAGACTCTCTTGCGCCAGCGCGAGGCGCGATAGGGCATCGATGGGAACTTTGAAGGTTCTGCCACAGAGAGAACAGGCGGCTTCGGCGGGGGTCTGGCCGATCCATTTGGTCACTCGCAAATTGCGTTTGGGCGGCAATAGTCTTTTCAGAGTGTAGCGGATACGATGGCTGCCCGGCTCGAGTCAGAGGCCAGCCGTCCCTATGGGACTCTGAATCCTTACGCAATCTACCCGGCGTTAAAACGCCGGGCTATCAGCAATCGCCCCTCCGGGACGACCTAGCCGGATCATCCGGGAAACAAAATGATCGCGAAGTAGAATGATCCCTGTGCACCAGCGCATCGTTCGCACGTCGACCATGGTCTGCCCACTCAGGGGACGACCCAGCGGGATCATCCGGGAAACAAAATGATCGCGAAGTAGAATGATCCCTGTGCACCAGCGCGCATGCGCACATCGACAATCGCCTGCCCACCGCGCGTAACCGCGTCGCAGTTACCTCGGAGTGGGCGCGGAACTTTGGTTGATTGATTTCTTCCCCGATCCGAAACATGCTTGAGTGAAAGGGGAATTGCGATGCGACTTCATTCAACGGCGTACTTTGCGCTGGCACTGAGCGCTTGTCTGTTAGGTGGCTCAGGCATGCCGGTGCGCGCGGAGGACTCCGATGAGGCCAAGGTCCGCGGCCTGGAGAAGAAGTGGGCCGACTCCTACAAGCACCGGAAGATCGAGCTGCTTTCGTCGCTGCTGGCCGAGGACTTCGTGATCACGGTCGAAGACGGTGCCACATACAGCAAGTCTGGATACATCAGTCACAGCGCCGATCCTACGGTGCACGTTGAGATCGCGGAACTGACAGACCTGAAGGTACACATGCACGGCAATGCCGCTATAGTAACCGGGGCCTACTACGAGAAGGGCAAGCAGGACGGCAAGGCTTATGAGTATCACGACCGGCTGACCGACGTGTGGGTGAAGAACGAAGCTGGGTGGCAAGTGATTGCGTCACATTACAGCGTTCCGGTGAAATGACCGGCACTTCCAAAAAAATAACCCTCCGGTTTCCCGAAGGGTCAGTCTTTAGAGAAGACAACTTATTTATAGGTGGCAGTCGTGCGTGCGAGAGAATCGCGGTGCGCGGTGAAGTCCACCATCGATCCGAACGCGGGGCCGATCAATGGATTCGATTTCAAGGTCTCGGTCAGAGCCGCGTCCACTTTGTCCAGGCCTTCGGCATTGGCGGTAATGTACACCATCACGAAGGTGCCCGGAGCACTGCTGTGCAGCGCCTGGGTGTCAACTTCATATTCGTGGATTGTGCCGTCGGCCAGCAGTTTCTCGAAGAACGGCACCAGCATGGTCTTGCTGATCGTCTCTACCGCATCGTCAGGAGCATCGGCTTTTAGTTTGTATTCCCCAACATGGGTATAAACATTTTTGTAAGTGCCGGGGTGCCAGTTGTAAAACCTGCTGACCCACAGGTGGTCATAGTGCTTGGTTGCCGTGCTCAGCACCGTCGTGGTGGACGCGCCGGACTGGTAAAACTGCTCAAGCACATTGATCACTCCGGCCATGGACATGGCAGACCACCAGTCGTCGTGGGTCACGCCATCAACTTCGTGGACCAAGTTGACATCGTTGCCATATCCAACCAGGGTCCCGCTAGCCAGCGCCTTATCTAAAATCTTCTGATCAGCGGCGTTGTTCTTTTCCATCTCTCCCCATTGAGCGCGGGGAATGGCCCAGTTGCCAACGTAGCTGTACATCGGTGGTTTTTCTTTGACTTCCGAGCTTTGTGCGAATGCAGATGCACCCATAAGGGCGCATGCAAACGCACACACTTCTGCTAGTACGTACCTTTTCATGGATCTCTCCCGTTTGCGAAGGTTTCCCAGGTTGAGTTTGGAATCGTGAATCCTGGGGTGAGCAAGTGTACACCTGCTCACGCCGGCGGCATCTGTTTTTTGGCAGGACCCTATCGAATATTTGAATTGCGCGGGGATGTCCCGGCATCAGATACTAAGTTAGCAATGAATCTTAACGCCCAGAAGATGGCCATGTGCTGTTGTTGTAGCTGTCGTGTCTCTTCTGGGGGACGGGATGCATTGAGCTAAAGCGCAATTATTAAAGTTTAAAGCTCATGACCCACCGCCAGAAGAACTGGCCGGTGGGTTTCGTGTTTTTTGGGCAAGGGAACCAGCCAATGAAAGCTTCAAATTCGCTATGGAAAGAGAAACTCGACGGGCAGGTGCCGGAGCATTTGGCCCGCGAGATCGACATCTTTGAGACCGAGATCACGCTGCGCAAGCAGGGCAAGCTCGAAGAGCGCCTGTTTGCGGAGACGCGCCTGCGCCGTGGGGCCTACGGACAGCGCTACGACAATGGCCAGCGTAACGACGGCCAGAAAGTCCAGAAGTTGAATTTCCCCTCGGCCGAACTGACCAAGGGTCCGAACACGCTGTGGGATGCGCCTGGAATGCAGCGCATCAAGATACCCGCCGGCGGTTTGAACGCTCATCAACTCGAAGTCATGGCGGAGCTGGCTGAGGAATACAGCGACGGCATCGCCCACATCACCACCCGCCAGGATTTTCAGTTGCACTACGTCCATATCGACGACACCGGCCCGCTTATGCGGCGGCTGGCTGCGGCCAGTATTACAACGCGCGAAGCTTGCGGAAATTCGGTCCGCAACGTTACCGCGTGCCCCTATGCCGGCGTGTGCAGGGACGAAGCTTTCGACGTGACGCCTTATGCTCGGGCACTAGCGAAATTTTTGCTCGGCCACCCCGATGCCCAGAGTTTTGGACGCAAATTTAAACCGGCCTTCAGCGGATGCGCCCAGCACGCCTGCGGGCTGACCAGCCTGCACGATCTCGGCCTGATCGCTAAAACGCGCGTTAACGACGCGACTGGCAGGGAAGAGATCGGTTTCGAAATGTATGTCGGCGGCGGACTCGGCGCTGTCCCGTATCAGGCGAAGCTCTTTCAGGAGTTTGTCCCGCCGGAAGAGTTACTGCCGCTGGCGCAGGCGATCGCACGCGTGTTTGCGCGGCACGGAGAGAAGAAGAACCGCAACCGGGCGCGGATCAAGTTCCTGATTCAGGACATCGGGATTGAGAAGTTTAGAGAATTGGTGCTGGCCGAACGAGAGATACTGCCGTTCGATCCCAGATGGACGGAGTACATCGACGAAGCGAAAGCCGAGTTTCAGGAGTCCGGATTGAAGCCCGCACTGGATGTACCTGAACTGGTTCTTATTGGAAACGCAAATGGTTCCGGGCCAGAGTTGCAGCAATGGTCAAAGTCTAATACACGCCCGCAACGCCAGCGGGGATACGTCACTGTGACCGTGGCTTTGCCCCTTGGCGACATAACGGCGAATCAGTTGCGCTCGCTCGCAGACATGGTTCGGCGCTTCACGCGGGAGACGATCCGCACCACCGTCGAGCAGAACTTTGTGATCCGCTGGGTGAGCAAGTCAGATTTGCCTGACCTCCACAAGGCCCTGAACGCCGTCGGCCTTGGTGTTGCCGGCGCCGGAGCCCTGGTCGATTTGACAAGTTGCCCGGGCACGGATACGTGCAAGCTGGGCATTTCTTCGTCAAGGGGGCTAGCGGCAGAACTGCGTAAGCGGGTCAGCGAGAAGAGTTTCATCGCAGATGAGGCAGTGCAGAAGTTGCATATCAAGATCAGCGGCTGCTTCAACAGTTGCGGGCAGCATCATGTGGCAGATTTGGGCTTCTACGGCGTGAGCCGCAAGATTGCAGGCTATGCAGTGCCGCACTTTCAAGTGGTGCTCGGCGGCCAATGGGAGAACAACGCTGGGTCGTATGGTCTGCCGGTTGTCGCGGTGCCGTCGAAGAACATTCCGAAAGTGGTTGAGAAATTGACGGAGCGGTACGTGACGGAGCGCAATCCGGGAGAGACCTTCAAGGAATTTGTGAAGCGAACCGGCAAAGCCGCACTGAAGACCATGCTTGAGGATCTGACGAAGCCTCCGGCGGGCGATCGGTCGTATTTCAGCGACTGGGGCGATCCTCGCGAATACACGCTTGGAGATATGGGCGAGGGCGAGTGCGCGGGCGAAGTTGTGTCTGCGGTAGATTTCGGATTGGCTGCGGCGGAGAGGGAATTGTTCGAAGCGCAGTTGGCTTTGGAAACCGGCGAAGTTGAGCAGGCGGGACGATCGGCTTTTCGAGCGATGCTGAGTGCGGCGAAGGGCTTGGTACAAGTGGAGGATCCGCATGTAACCGACGACGCTAACGAAATTGTGTCCGAGTTCCGCCAGCGTTACTACGATACACAAATCTTCTTCGATCCATTTGCCGGAGGCAAGTTCGCGAATTATTTGTTCGCGGCGCATGAGAAGGCGGGGCTTCCATATACGGAAGAGTCGAGTCGCTACTTGATTGACGAGGCGCAGCTGTTCATTGACGCGGCGCACAGCTGCAACAGTCGACTCGGTAAACTGGTGGCGGTTTAGTGTTTTGAAGCTTCCATCTGCAGGAGCTGGAGTTAAACCTCGGGGGCTCGGGGAAAGTGTGCAAAGCTCTTAACCGCAAAGAACGCGACGGACGCGAAGAAGATTTACTGGGTTGGATTCGATGACCGCTAAGGGCATTCATATCGAGGAAGAGGTTGTAGTGGAACTGCAGCACGCTAATGTGAAGCTGCTGCTGAAGGACCCCGCCAATGTTGATTTGCATGCAGTGGTGCCGGTGTTTCACAGCTGGATTCAGGAGCAGGCCGGCGAAGAACTGCTGCTGGACGTCGCCAGCTACGCGCACGTGAAGGACGGCCCCGGCATTCTGCTGATCGGGCATGAGGCGGATTACAGCCTGGATTTGACCGATGGTCGATTGGGGCTCCGCTATAACCGTAAAGCGTTACTTGAAGGAACGAACGCCAGCCGTCTGGATCAGGCGGCCAGGACAACCCTGAATGCTTTAGAACGACTTGAGCGCGACGGCAGGCTCCGCGGCAAGATACAGTTCGACGGGCGCGGCTTGGAGTTATTCATCAACGACCGTTTACTGGCGCCTAATACTAAAGAAACCAGAAGAGCGGTTGATCCTGAATTGCGGGCATTCCTTGGCCGACTGCTGGCGGATGAAGGATATTCGCTGGCGTACGAGGCTGACCCGCGCAGGCTTTTCGGGGCTCGAGTACAGTTCGATCGAGAATTCACCGTGAGCGAGCTTACGCAGAACCTCAGTCAGACAGCGAGCCAATATGCCGGGCTTTGAAGTGGTCGGAAACGGCCTGACGGCCTGTTTCCGCACGATTCAGGCTCGTATTCATGAACTGACAGAGCCGTTATCCACGGAACAGCTCTGGACGAAGCCTTACCGCTACGGCAACAGCATCGGCAATCTCATCCTGCACATCACGGGAAACCTGAACTATTTCATCGGTGCGCAGATGGCGCAGACCGGCTACGTACGTCAGCGCGATCAGGAGTTCAGCGGATCGGGCGAGCCCAAAGCCCAGTTGCTTTCGACCTTCGATCAGGCGATTGAAATGGTAGTCAACACCATCAGCAAGCAATCCGACAGCGATTGGTCGGCTCCGTATTCGGCAGAGCGCACCGAACTCAAAGACCGGTTCAGCATGGTGCTGAAGTGCGCTGGCCACGCCGATCACCATGTCGGCCAGATCATCTATTTGCAAAGGGAGTTACTGGGAAAGACATAACTCCTGGGCATAGCTTGGCGCTGGCTTGGGGGAATATGCAACGTCCGATAACAAGTATTATGTAAAAGTATGGGCGATATGGGCGTTCTGCCGGAGGCGCTGGAAAATTACCTAGCCCCTGCTGGGATGGGCACGTATACCTGTGATGTTGAACGATTCAGCGCGGCTCAATTACTTTCAGCCCTGGTACCCGCGAGAAATGACGCTTGTTAAAAGTTGCGACCTGACTATTTCGCTCTAAGGCAGTGGCAGCCACGATTAGATCGTACGAGCCAATCATGCGTCCAGTGGAATCCAGGGCTGCCCAGATGCGGGCATGTTCGTAGGCAGTTTGCTCCGTGTAGGCTATGACTGGAATTAAACCAACAATTGCACGCAAATAGGCTTCGCGTATCGACCTGTGGACAACCGTAGCGCACTCGACTCCATGCCACAGCTCAGCCACGGTGACGGCTGCCAAGGCGAATTCCTCATCGGGGCGTGAGGCTGACCACCCCTTGAGGTCGAAAGTCCCCCTCTCCCCTCGAATGACAACATCGGCGTCGATGATTATCGCCATTTGTCCGAAGGCGCTTTCAGCCTTTTGCGGGAGGCGCGCAGGGTGCGATGCCATGCCCGAGCTTCGTCTTCGGGCAATTCGGCCGTGGCGAGGGCGTTAGCCAGATCGCGACCGGTGCATACCTTCTCATGATCAGGCACGAGCCGCGCCACGGGCGAGCCGTTCTTGAGAAGCACAAAGCTGACACCCTGGTAATGAGCCCGGTTCACGCAGTCCGCGAAGTTACGGGCTGCATCGGTAACGCTAATATTCGTTGTTTTCATATAATCAGATTCTCAGATTATACACATTTCCCTTTACGGATTTCCTGATGCTAAAGGTTCAACGGATCAGCTCAAGGTTGGCGCTGTGTAAGGCTGCCAGCCCCCGGTCGAGTGTTGCCAGTTTTGCTTTATGGCGTGCCGCGAGACCCAGCAAGTAACTGTCCGTAACCTGTTGATGACCGTTAACCTTGCCGCCTACACGGGTGAGAGCCTCCAGGAAGGAGATGTCGTCGGGCCAAAACCGATGCGAGTGATGTTTCAGATTCGCCTCTAGAACGCCTAGAGCCTCTGTTGGAGTCAGCGCATCGCGTGAAAATGCGGGGTTGGAAATAATCCGAACGAACGCACACTGCGTGAGCGGGCAAGTTGCCCATCCCCGATGAGCATTCGTAGCAAACCACTGTTGCGCTTGACGATGTGACGTGTGAGCAGGCCAGGCCAGCGCGATCAGTACATTGGCGTCGAGAAGATGCCCATTCACTAAAGCTCCTCTTCCAGAATGCCCTTGACGTGCTCGGAGTCGATCCGGGGAGAATCGGAAGGCAAAACTACTACGTGGAAGCCATCGATGATCTTGGTCTCAACCGGAGATGCGAGTCCGCGTCGTATCAGATCGGAGGCAGCTTTACCCAGGGCAACCGAGCGACCGTCAGCATACTGCTTCACTTTATGCAGTACGTCATCATCCAGATTAAGAGTAGTTCTCACAACACGAATGATGCATCATCCAATGATGTGATGTCAAGAAACATCCCATAGCATCACTAAGATTGATGCGATGTCTCGCCGGAGCCATATCCTGCCCCTTCCCTTACATCTTGTAACGGCCCAGGTCGTCGTCGTTCAGGCCTTCGAGCCATTTGCGCAGCTCTTCGCTGGTAGCCGGATCGGCAGTTCCTGCCGCCTTCTTCTGAGTCTTTAAAACTTCGTCTTCCACAAAGATCGGGCAATCGACACGCAGGGCGAGGGCGAGCGCGTCTGACGGACGCGAATCAACGCTGATGACACGGCCGTCACGCTCCATCCAGATGACGGCGTAAAAAGTGTCTTCCTTAAGCTCAGTAACGACGACTTTATGCACGTGGGCGTCGAGGCCAGAGAGAACGTTCTTGATCAAGTCGTGAGTCATGGGGCGGGGCGTGGTGACTTTTTCGATCTCTAGCGCGATGGCATTCGCCTCGAAAACCCCGACCCAGATGGGCAGAACAGTGTCGCTGTTGGTGTCTTTGAGGATGACAATGGGAGTGTTGTTGACGGGATCCATCAGCAGGCCGCGAATTCGCATTTCAACTTCCATTAGAACTCCTCTAAACTTCAGGGGCTAAAGCCCTTCACTTGAATCGCTGACGCCGCGCCAAAGCGCCGCTCTCCCACGTAATCTGCTGAGCATATTCGCCACCGTCACTTACATTACCAGTTCGCCTACCAGACTGTTTGGCAAGGCCGTGGTCACCTGCACCGGGACATAGATGCCGGAAGCAATACCCGTGTTCTCGGGCGCGGTGAAGTTCAACGTCTTGTTTTGTGAAGTGCGGCCAATCCACTGCTTGCGGGCCTCGTTCTTCCCTTCAACCATTACTTCAAGTCGCTGACCCAGGTGCTTCTGATTCGTCTTCTTCTGGATGTTCCTTTGATGTTCCTGTAACGCAGTGAGCCGGCGCGACTTCTCAAGATCGGGAATGGCGTCTTCGAGCGTTATTGCCGGAGTGTTCGGCCGCGGAGAATATTTAAAGGCGAAAACACCGTCGAATTCCACCTCGGAAAGGAGTGATAACGTCTCGGAGAAGTCGGATTCAGTTTCGCCGGGAAACCCTACAATGATGTCGGTGGTGATGGATATCTCGCGCTTGGCCGCTTTCATCCAGGAAATGCATTCGAGATACTTGTCCCGACTGTAAAGGCGTTGCATGGCGCCGAGCACTCGAGTGGAACCGCTTTGCACCGGAAGATGGACGTGATCGCACAGCACCGGCGACGACTCGATGGCTGCGACGATATCGCGCCCAAAGTCGCGCGGGTGAGAGGTAGTAAAACGAACGCGCTTGATGCCGCTAACTTCGCCAACGGCCAGCAGTAATTCAGCAAAGGTCTTCTTCCCTGCCGCATCGCGGTAAGAGTTTACATTCTGGCCGAGCAGTTGAATCTCGGTGTAGCCGAGATCGGCCATCTGGCGTGCCTCAGCCAAGACCGAGTCCGACCTCCGGCTGCGCTCTTTGCCGCGCGTGAACGGCACCACACAGTAGGAACAGAACTTGTCACAGCCTTCGATGATGGTGATGTATCCGCGATGCGGGTTGGTACGGGCGGTGAATTCGGTTTCGAAGCACTCGTCGGTGGAACGGTCGTCGAGCCCCGTGACCCGCCGATTCCCTGCTTCGAGTTGAACCAGCATCCCGGGTAAATTCCGGTACGAAGCCGAGCCGCACACCAGTGACACATATGGAGCGCGTTCGAAAATTTTCTGGCCTTCCTGTTGCGCGACGCAGCCGAGCACGCCGAACTTTTTCCCCTGAGCTTCAAGCTTTTTATAGTCCGCCAGACGATGAAAGACCTTTTGCTCGGCCTTGTCGCGAATGGAGCAAGTGTTATAGAGGACGAGACCGGCCTCTTCGACGGTTGGAACCTGGCGATATCCCTGAGAGACGAGCGTGCCGACGACTTTCTCCGAGTCGTGGGCGTTCATCTGACAGCCGAAGGTTTCGAGGTAAAAAGTCTTTTCTGCTGCGGCCATCAGGTCAAGTATAGCGCAGGGTATGGCCGTGACTGGTGCGGCGGATGGCGAAACCTACTCACCACAGGGTCACAGAGTCACAGAACGGACAATTCAGTTCTGATCTGCTTGTTCATGTGGCGCTCGAAGTTGTTAAAGAACTGCGTGTGTCCACCGTCTTGCCTTCTTCGACGAACGCCTGCATCCAGCCGAGGACGCGAACCCAACCTTCACCGTGGCTCTTACACTGCTCCGGGTTGCCTCGGAATCCGGAATGGCGGATACGCACCAACGTTCCAGTGCCAACTTTATGCGGTCCCTGTTGATGCAGTCCGTGAACGTTCTGTGGTTCGAGTTCCCAGCGGACCACCGTCTCGCCGAGACTGGAATAGCTGGGGTCCCAGGTATGCACCAGCAACCGCGGAGGGTCGATTTCCAGGTACTCGCCCTGGACCGTGAATTCGGTACCATCATTGCCGATGCCGCGGGTTGACCACCTTCCGCCGGGGCGAATGTCGCCCTTCGATTCGGTGACCCGGTACAGTCCCTTCTGGCCCCACCACTGCGCGGTTTGCGCGGGGTCGGTAATCGCAGCAAACACTCGCGCTGGCGGAGCGGCAACGAAAACTTCAACTACGACGCTGTCGTTTTCAGAAGAGATTTGTGCGGTTGCCATTCAACTCCTCGTCTCCATGGTCTCGCCCTTCTCAACGAAGTCCCGCAACCAATCGAGTGATCCGATCCAGCCTTTGTGGTGGTCCTGTGCGTGACGAAGGTGGCCGGCAAATCCCGAGTGCCGGACCTTTACGAGCGTGCCAGTCCCGACGGAGTGCGTTCCGCTCGAATGCAAGCCACGAACTTCGCGTGGTTGGAGTTCCCACCGCACAACCGTTTCAATATTGTCCACGAAGTCGGCGATACGAGTGTGCACGAGCAGTCGTGGAGGATCCACTTCCAGATATTCACCCTCGAGATGGAAAGGTTGGCCGGACGGGGTCACGCCCGCGTTGGACCATTTACCCCCGGGCCGCAGGTCAGACTTCGATTCTGTGACTCGAAATACGCTTTTGTGTCCCCACCACTGCATCCTTTGTTGCGGATCGGTGATGGCCTCGAATACGCGGGCTGGCGGAGCCGCGATAAAGATCTCCGCCAGGATCGCATCGTTGTCGGGTGTGATTTGAGCAGTTGCCATTTCAGTTCCTCTTGTCCACAGTTTCGCCCCTTTCGGCGAAGGCCTTGAGCCAGCCAAGCACGAGAGACCAGCCGATGGTATGAGCTTTGGTCTGATCAGCATTGCCGGCAAACCCAGTGTGCGTGAGCTTGAGTAAAGTCCCGCCATTCTGCGGCTCGAGTTCCCACAAAACGTCAGTGAGGGTCGGCATCCAGCTCGACGTCCATGTATAGGAGAGGCGGCGCGGCGGATCAATCTCGAGGAACTCTCCGTGGACGGCGATGTCTGTACCCATGGCGGTTGAAGTGCCGGAGCACGACCATTGCCCGCCGACGCGCACATCCATTTCGAATTCCGAGAAGCGATACTTGTCGCCTTGCCCCCACCATTGCGCGGCTTGTTCCGGATCGGTCAGCGCCTGAAAAATCCGCTCGCGCGGGGCGGCAATGAAAACCTCCGCGTTGACGGTGGTGTTGTCGGGAGTGATGTGCAGCACAGGCGTGCTCATGGTTGCCATTGTAATGACCTCCAACTACGCTTTTGGTTTCCACAATCCCAGAGGAGCGCCGGTTGGATCGGTGATGATGCTCAACCATCCTGCTCCCATCACTTCGGTGACGTCTTTCATCACCGTGGCGCCAAGAGACTTGGCCTTCCTGGTTGACGCGTTGATGTCGTCCACCAGAACGTAAGACAGCCAGAATGACGGCGCGCCCGGAATCGGATTCTTCATTAAGCCGCCGCCAGTTCCCTCTCCGACTTTGATCATGGTATAGGCCCCGTCGGGCGTGGGCGCGGGCACGTCTTCGAGTTTCCAATCGAAAAGTTTGGTGTAGAAGTCTTTGGCCTTTTTGACGTCAGTAGTATTGAGTTCAACGTGACAGAATGGATTAGACACAGCTTTCTCCTTCAACGATTAGTTTCAACAAATTGCTTGATTCTCTCGACCAGGCCCGGCCATCCCTGGCGTAGCCTTTGCAGTGTTCAGGTCGTCCCTACGGAACTTGTTCTTCTCAACCTGCTATCCGGCGCAGAAGCGCTGGGCTAAGCTCGGTCGGCCCCTTCGGGGCTGAATCAGCCGGGACTTGTTTAGCTCTTCCTTTGCAGGTCGAAGCGCTGCACCATTTCTTTGCCGTGAACCACGAAGTGCCATTCTTCCGAGTGATGGTCGGCGTCGGTGAAAGTGAAGACTACCCGCTGCATGTGGCCGTCGTCCGGTGAAGCGAGATTTGTGGCGTCGAGAAAATCGAAGCTGATAGTTTTGCCGTCGGGCGAAACGCTCGCCTGCATACGCGGCTGATTTCCGGCGGCGCAATAGTGGGTGAGCAGCAGACGATCGCCGTCCATGTGGAACATGCTAATCATGTCTTCGCTCTTGCCATGCATCTCGCTTTTGATTTCGGCCATGACCGCGGAACCGCCGGCCGTGTCTTTATACGAGACCTGCACCGGCCCGCCCATGCTGGTCTTCCCTTGCCAGCTGCCGGCGAGAGATTTTACGGCGTCAAACGATTTCTGCCCGGCGGACTGGGCCATGAGGTTGAGGCTGATAAACAGAAGCAGAGTGGGGGACCATGCGCGATTGAGTTTCATGTCTGATTTCTCCTGTGTCGTTTCGTTTAATTGCATTGCTGGCGCTTCGGCTTTCAATTTGGTTTCGCTGTAGTTCATTTCTTTTGTTTTGCAGTCTCTTTTGCGTATTCGGCCTCGACGAAGGCTTTCAAGTTGGTGAGGCTGACGGTCCAGAATTGGCGATACTGATCCAGCCAGGAATCGACCGACTTCAGCGGCTCGGGATTGAGCTGATAAAGGCGGTGACGCCCTTCCCTTCTCTCTTCGACCAGATGGGCGCGGCGCAGTATGGCCAGATGCTTTGAAATCGCGGGCCGCGAAACCGTAAACGAGCGGGCAATCTCGCCGGCCGGGCGCATGCCTGCGCGCAGCAGATCAAGGACGGCACGCCGGGTAGGATCCGCCAGTGCGCTGAAAGCGGCGTCAGGCGTTCCAATGGCTCCGCCCGGGCCCGGCGGGGCCTTGCGGATACCTGGCCGCGAACTACTTCGGGCTGCATGTGTAACCGATCGGTGACGCATAATGCGTAACCTTACAGTTACGCGAATCGGCTGTCAAGGGGAAAATAGATTTTTTGCAAGCGTATTCGAGACTGCTACTTTCCAGAACTGTCATTCCGGGATGGCCTCAGCCTGCGCGGAATCTGCAGTTCCCGGTGCGCGATGCGCTACAATCGGTGACTTCCAACCATCGTGTGAGGTCAAATGAAACGCTTTGTTCTTTGTCTATTCGTTCTTTCTTGGGGCTGCGCCTTTGCTCAACAGGCGCCCAAGCGTCCGAAGATCACCGGCATTGACCACGTAGATTTCTACACGACGGATGCTGCGGCAAACCGAGAGCTCTACGCGGGTGTGCTCAGCCTTCCACTATTAATTGGGTCTCACGATGCACTCGAACCGCGGCAGATACAAAGGTTCGTGGTCGGAGACCAGTGGGTGGGATACAGTCCTGCCCCTGATGCGAAGTTTACTGACCGCATGGATCATATCGCTTTCCGTACCGAGAATTGTGCCGAGCTTCGCAGTTATCTGGGTACAAAAGGCGTGAAGGCTTCACAGACTTGTATTGGTCTTGGGGACGGCGGTCAGGGTTTCATGGTGGATGATCCCGAGGGTCACAGGATTGAGTTCGTCCAGGTGCCAACGTTGGAACGCCTGCAGGGGCCGACTTGCTGCCCCGTCTCTCGCCGGCTCATTCACGCTGGATTCATCGTCCACGATCGCGACGCTGAGGATCATTTTTATAAAGACATTCTCGGTTTCCACCTTTACTGGCAGGGAGGCATGAAGGCGGGCCAGACAGATTGGGTTGCGATGCAGGTTCCTGATGGCACGGACTGGCTGGAGTACATGCTGAATGTCGAGGCGAACCCTGACCTGGGCACCAGCGGCGTGATGAATCACATTTCTCTCGGCGTGAGCGATATGAAGGCCGCGCAGACAAAACTCGAAGGGCATGGCTGGAAGCCGCACGGCGACGAGCATTCGCAGATGGGCAAAGACGGCAAGTGGCAGCTCAATTTATTTGATCCCGATCAGACGCGTATTGAGCTGATGGAATTCACGCCAAAAGAAAAACCCTGCTGCTCAGAGTTCAAGGGCAAGCATCCGAGCGAGAAAGAATAAGGCGTGCCGCAGCTGAAGCTACGGCTTGCTGGGTTTTCGGGCACGGGTGAATAGAAATGCAGATTCCTCGCCGTCCTCTCCGCGCCAGCGCGGCTACGGACGGGTCGGAATGACACTATCAAAGGGTTTGGCGGCTTGGCTCGAGGCCGCATTTCTTGGAGTTCCTCGATATTGAGACACTTCTGCCACTATGAAACTGTGGCTCGAGACGAATCGAGTGGATGCCTATGAACCGAAGAAGTTTCGCACGCAATCTCGGGGGAGCGTTGGTTGCCGCTCCGGCCATCCCCAACGCCTTATGGGCAGCAGATGATTCAAGCGCCACTTCACCGACTGCGGTTCCCTACAAACTCTCCGTCATGCTGTGGACCGTATTCCGCGACCTGCCATTCGAGCAGCGCCTGGAGAAAGTCGCCGCCGCCGGATACACCAATGTTGAACTCGTCGGTGAATACGCGAAATGGAGCGACGCTGACTTTGACCGGGCCATCGCTGCGCGCAAACACCTGGGCATCACTTTCGACTGCACAGCAGGAATTAAAAGTAGTTTGTGCAATCCGGCTGAGCGAGGTGCGTTGATTGTCGAAATCCGTGCCACGCTGCGGACCATGGAGCGGCTCGATTGCCCCGCATTGATTCTGTTGTCTGGCAATGTCGTGGCAGGTATGACTGCCGAAGCACAAGCCCAAAGCTGTGTTTACGGCCTGCGCGCTGCGGCACAGATTATCGAGGGCAGAAAGATTAACGGCGAACCCGTACGCCTGCTGCTCGAAAACATCGATCCGGAAGAGAACCCGAAATATTTTCTGACCTCAGTGGCCAGGGGGTTCGAAATCGTGAAGGCGGTCAACTATCCGCAAGTTCAGTTTCTCTATGACTTTTTTCATGAGCAGATATCCGAAGGCAATCTGATCGAAAAGCTGGAGAAGAATATTGAGCACGTCGGACTGGTGCACGTCGCCGATGTGCCCGGACGCCATGCGCCGGGAACGGGGGAGATCAATTATCAGAATATTTTTCGCAAGCTGGTCGAGCTTAAATATGACCGGATCGTCGCGATGGAGTTTCTGCCGATTGGAAACCCTGTGGAAGAGTTGAGGAAGGCAAGGGAGATGGCGCTGAGGGGAAACTAGCAAGCTTTCACCGTGGACACAGGCTTTACTGTGTAATCGGCGCTCGCCGCCCGTGGCGAATATGTAGAACGTATACCGTTTCGCGCTCTATCCTGAAAAGAATTCGATAGACGTGCGGCTTGTGGCCGTACAAGAGCTGTCGCACTTCAAATGGAAACACTCTATCTTCCGGGGCGAGAGCGCATCTCTCTGGAAATTCCGAAAGGGATGCGATTGCATCCTCAAGAGCATTGAACCAGCGTAAGCCGGCACTCCCTGCATTGTGGGTGAGTAACCACTCAAGTATTGCATCGGCTTCCCGCTCCGCTTCAGCGGTAAGCTCAACCAGGAAGGCCATGTTTACGGCGCAGATCAGCTAGAACATCAGAGGCAGGACGGGTGCGACCTGCTTCTACATCCTTTTGTCCGCGGCGAATTCCTTCAGTGGCCTCGCCAAAGTCCTGGCGTTCCCAATCCAGGTAGGACGCAAGGGCATCGTCTAATGCCGCAACCGGATCTTGGCCGCGCCGTCGCGCGTATTCCTCCAGTTGAGCTTTTCGCTCAGGTTTGAGAGGCATCATTTCCATGAATCGCCCTAGCTTCCTCTCATGAGTTTAACTCATAGCGTCGCAACGGGGATGATCCAGTCGCCGAGCGGGAGTGCCCTCACCCCTTAATTCTCTTTCCTGCCTCGTCCCACACTGCGATGGTTTCTTTGAAGTAGGCGTAATTGGCGAGGTGGCAGCCGATGGCGGCGCGATTGCCGAATTCTTCGTTCTCGACGACTTTTTTGCGCGAGCGGACGGCGTGGAAGAAGTTGGCCTCGTGGTCCACAAGATCGCTGTAGCCCTCGGGCACGCCGTAAACTTCCGTCGCCTCGCTGATCCTGACGTCGTGCAGAGGATGTTCTTCTTGAAATTTGGCCAGGTATTCATCGCGCAGCTTTGCCGGCCAGCCGTAGATTGAGTATCCCTCGGGCTGCGGACGGGTATCTTGCGGTGTGTAGGTCAGGGTTGATCCTTTGATGATGGCCGTGCCCTTGGTTCCATAGAAGCCAATGAACTCGCCCTGGTCGTTGTTCAGGTTGCAGCGCAGGTACACGCGGAAATTCGGGTAGTCGTAAAACGTTTCGATCAGGTCAGGAAAGTCGCGGCCATCTTTGAAGTGGAACAGGCCGCCGGTCGATTGCGCGCGCTTCGGAATTGTCGTCGTACCGGTGATGAAGTTGATGCCGGAAATCAGGTGCACGAATAAATCTCCGGCTAATCCCTCGCCATAGTCGGAAAAGCAGCGCCAGCGAAAGAAGCGGACGGGGTCAAACGAACGTTTTGGGGCATTGCCGAGAAAAGCATTCCAGTCGATGGTCTGCTCGCTGGCATCAGGAGGAATGGGATATACCCACGCTCCGCTGGGCGAATTGCGGTCCCAATAAGCCTCGATGGAATAGACGTCGCCGAGGCGGCCGGAATCGAGAAGCTCCTTCGCTTGGGCATAGACGATGGACGAGACGCGCTGGCTGCCGATCTGGACAATGCGGTTCGCCTTTTGCGCGGCCGCGATCATGGCGAAGCCGTCATCGACCGTGTGCGACATCGGCTTTTCGCAATAAATATCTTTGCCGGCGGCGCAGGCGTCTTCAAAAATCCGCCGATGGTTATGATCGGGCACGGCGATGATGACCGCGTCCACGTCTTTGCGGTCGAGGATTTCGCGATAGTTTCGAGTGGCCGGAACGCTCGGATTCTTCACCGCTTCCTGGGCGGCCGCGTGTCGCGAATCGTAGAGATCGCATACGGCGACGCACTCGATTCCGGGGACGTGGGTAGAAGCATTCAGCAACTCGCATCCGCGTACGCCGGTGCCGATGGAAGCAAAACGTACGGTGTCGCTGGGCGCGACCGGGCGCGGCGAAGCCCACATGGGTTTTGGTTGCAGCAAAGTGACTTTTGCAGCCGCACCGGTAGCCACGGCGCCGGTTCCTACGCGGATAAAATCACGACGGGTCCATGAACTATGTTTCATGAAAACGAGGCCTCCAGAAGTCTGGCACTAGAAAGTCGTTGCGGCGGAATTATCGCACAGGAGCCCGAAGTTTTCGCGGAGATTTGTATTTGAGGAGGAACAAAGGACAAAAGCCTTTAACCGCTAAGGACGCGAAGGACGCAAAGGAAGGCGATCAGGAGCCGCCCTGAATTCTTAAACCGTGAAGTGCGCAAAGGACGCGGCGAGAGCAAGGCTTTGACTTACGGTAATAAAGGATTTTCTTTGCGACCTTCGCGTTCTTTGCAGTTAAAAGCTTTCTGAGGGAGTGAGCGGGTTTATACTTACGCGCTGCTATTTTCCTGACGCGGAGCGTCCATGAAGACAATCCTGCTGCTTCTATTGATTGCGCTTGCGCTAACAGCTACGACCACGGCACAAAAGATGAACAATACCAGCGAGCAATCCAACTCGAAGTTTTCGGCGCTCGAAGATCAGTTTGTGAAGGAATCACTCGCGCTCTCCCCGGTGAACGCGTCTCAGGCCGGCTATCACAAGCATGTGGATGCAAAGACCGGCAAGACCATCATGCTGGACACGGAACTCGACGACGTCAGCCCCCAAGCCATGGCGCGCTATGCGAAGTTTTATCGCGACTGGCGGAAGCGCTTTGAAACTGAAACTCCGGTTGCATCCCTCAACCCCCAAGACGCCGCCGACTACCGGCTTATCGATGATCAGATCTCACTCAGCCTGCTCGAATTCGAAACCATTCAGAATTTCAAACACAATCCCACGGTGTACGTGGAGCTTCTGGGCAATGGCCTATTCCTGCCGTTGTCGCAGGAGTATGCCTCGACGGAAGTTCGCGTGGGCGACGTTATCTCGCGCATCAGCCAGATTCCACGCTTTCTCGATCAGGCAAGGTCTGATCTTGTGGACGCCGACCCAGTTTTCATCTCGACAGCGATTGACGAAAACGATGGGAATGCCGGCCTCGTCGATTCAGTTGCCAGCGACGCCCAAGCCAGCCCAAGCCTAAAGGCTCAATACGACAAAGTCGCGCCCGCGGCCAAGAAGGCGCTCGCCGAGTTCAACGATTGGATGAAGAATGATCTTGCCAAGCGCCCGACCAATGGACGCACCTGGCGGCTCGGATCCGATTGGTACGCCCTGAAATTCCGCTACGTGATGGAAACTGGGATTGAGCCTGCTCAGCTTCTTGCGGACGCTGAAACCCGATTAACCGAAGTCCGCGCCGAAATGTTCCAGATCGCGCTGCCACTCTATAAGGAGATGTACCCCGGCCAGGACGATTACAGCAGCCTTCCTGCGCATGATCGCGAAAATAAAATCATTCCCGCGGTGCTCGACAAAATCAGCGAAGAGCACCCGCAGCGTGGGCAGCTCATTGAAGCAGTCAAGGCAGATCTTGCCGGCATCACTCATTTCATTCGCGACAAGAAGATTGTCACCCTCAGCAGCCGGGACAATCTGAAGGTCATTCCCACGCCGGAGTTCATGCGCGGTATCTATTCGGTCGCCGGCTTCCACGCTCCGCCGCCGCTTGAGCCCACTGCTGAGGCGCAATATTGGGTGACGCCGATCGATCCTAAGATGCCCGACGCCAAAGCCGAAAGCAAACTGCGCGAATACAACAATTACACGTTAAAGTGGCTGACCATGCATGAGGCCTTGCCCGGACACTACATTCAGGGCGAGCACGCCGATGATGTCGAGCCAGTGACCCGCCGCCTGGTGCGCAACCTCTTCGGCAACGGTTCCTATGTGGAAGGCTGGGCGGAATATATTTCCGACGTAGTGACCGATGCGGGTTATCTCGACTCCAGCCCGAAGTTCCGCCTGATGCGGCTCAAGGTCAGCCTTCGGTCGATGGTCAATACGATCCTCGATATTCGTCTTCAGACCATGAACATGACTGACCAGCAGGCACTCGACCTGATGATGAAAGATGCATTTCAAACTCAGGCTGAAGCTGATGGCAAGCTGCTCCGTGCGAAGTTGAGCTCAACTCAGTTGCCGACTTATTTTGTCGGCACGCGCCAGTGGTGGACATTGCGCAAGAAATATCAAGCCGCGAAGGGCAGCGACTTCACACTGGAAGAATTCCACAACCGCGCACTAGATCAGGGTCCGTTGCCGCTGGAATATCTGGAGAAGATCATTTTGCCGTCTACGCAAGAAATTCAAAGGCTCGATCCTGCACTGGATCAACTGGTGCCTACGAATGCGAAGTTGGAGCGCGTTGCTACCGGTTTCGACAAGTGGACGGAAGGACCGGTTTGGACACGCGACGGAAGCCTTCTATTCGCGGTTATTCCGGCGAACAGCATCATGAGGTGGATACCCGGCAAAGAGGCTTCGGTGTTCATGAAGCCGAGCGGATATACGGGGTCCGCGCCTTACGGCGGGCCGGAACCGGGGTCGAACGGAATGACGCTCGATCCCGACGGGCGAGTCGCGGTGGCTGGCCACGGGCGGCGTAATGTGTGGCGGCTCGAATCTCTCGATCCGCAAGGGCAGATCACGGTGCTGGCCGATTCCTATCAGGGCAAGAAGTTGAACAGTCCCAATGACCTGGTTTACAAGTCTGATGGTTCCCTCTACTTCACCGACCCGCCATACGGCTTGCCCACGCAACAGGATTCCGATCCGCTAAAAGAACTGCAAGTTAACGGTGTGTACCGCGTTCCCAATGCGCTCGGGCAAAAACCGGGATCCCAGCCGGATCGCGAAAAGTTGCAACTAGTCATCAAGGACTTGCCCAGGCCCAACGGGATTGCGTTCTCTCCCGACGAGAAAACTTTGTACATCGCCGATTCCGGCAAGAAGATCTGGATGCGGTATTCGGTGAAGGCGGACGGAACCGTCGGCGACGGGGCAGTCTTGCTCGATGCTTCCGGTGAAAAAGATCCCGGTGGGCCGGACGGAATCCGGGTGGACAAAGAGGGCAATATTTACGGCGCCGGCCCCGGCGGAGTGTGGATCATTTCACCGGCGGGAAAACATCTGGGGACAATTCGCGTTCCGGAAGTGGTCAGCAATGTTGCGTGGGGCGACAAAGATGGAAAGACGCTGTACATTACGGCGAGCACCAGCATTTATCGCATCAAGCTGGCGGCATCGGGAGTGAGAAACTGAACCGCAGCAGGTAAAAGGGGGAGTCTCTGCAAAGCGACGTCCAGGAAGTAGCGGGCTCTGATGTCGTCTATGGCCATCAAGGTCACGACGCGCCCAGGCTTTCGGGCAAGGCGATCGTGGCCATTCTGGTCCTCGCCGCGTTCACCATTCTGATAATCTGGCGCGCGCACCTGCTTGAACTCAGGCTGGAAGGTGAAAGCGAACAGCCACAACTGGTCGACAAACCGGCCCCCAATTTCTCAGCCACCACGCTGGACGGACGTACCGTTTCTCTCGCGGATTTCCGCGGACAAAAGAATATCGTCGTTGCATTCTGGGCGAGCTGGTGTGGACCTTGCCGTCTGGAGATGCCAGATCTCGTAAGATTCTACAAACGTCATCACACCGATTCCAGCGATTTTGAAGTTCTGGCGGTCAGCATAGACCGCGAACCCAAGGATGCCGAGGAATTCGCCGCGGGACAGAAGCTGAGATTTCCTGTGCTCCTCGATTCCCGCGAAAAAATGGCCGATGATTACGACGTCTATTCAATTCCGACTATGTTCGTGATTGATAAAAATGGAAAGATTATTTACGGACATTCCGGCTACAACGCGACGATGGAATACAGGCTGGCGTCAGAGCTTGGCATTAAAGAGGATGTTCATGGTGGTACTGAGTGACGCCCGCCATTGAGTTCTCCGGAATTACCAAGTTTTATCGGCGCCGCCGCTTCCGCGCTGAAAAGACGGCGGCGCTCTCAGGGGTTTCGTTTGAAGTGGCGCAAGGCGAAGTGTGCGCTTTTTTGGGCCCGAACGGCGCCGGCAAGACCACCAGCATGAACATCCTGATGGGCTTCATCTTTCCGTTCTCAGGAAGGGCCCGTGTCTTTGGATTTCAGCCAGGGGATGTCCGGGCCAAGAAGCGCATCGGCTTCCTGCCGGAGAATTTTGCTTTCTATCGCTATCTGACTGCTGAGAAATTGCTTCGCTTTCATCTTCGTCTCAGCGGGCGACAGATCGCCGACCCCGCGGGCCTGATTGCTTCCCTGCTGGCAAAAGTGAAGTTAGACAGCTACAGGGGCTTGAAAATCGGAAAGTATTCCCGCGGGATGATACAACGCCTCGGAATCGCGCAGGCCCTGCTGGGCGATCCGGACCTTCTGGTGCTCGATGAACCCACTTCGGGCCTCGATCCCGCCGGGCGCAAGGAGGTGCGCGATCTGATCACGAACCTTAAGGCCGAGGGGAAGACGGTTTTTCTTAGTTCGCACATGCTCTCGGAAGTGGAGCAGGTTTGTGATCGAGTGATCATCATTGATCATGGCCGTGTGGCCGGCGCGGGTACGATGCAGCAGATGCTGGTGGAAAACAATCGCGCGGAGATCGTCGTGGATCAAATTTCTCCCGAACTGGAGACGACCCTGGTTGAAAAGGGCGCGCAGATATTACGGGAAGCGAATCGAGCCCGGATTATCTGCGACAGCGTTCTGAAAAGAGAAGTTGTGGAAGCAATGTGGGCCAACGGTTGCGACGTCATCAGCCTTACGCCCGTAAAAACTTCGCTGGAGGACACTTTCCTGAAGCTGGTCGGGAAAGGAGGCGGCGAGTGAATATCCGGACTATCGCGATTGGCGCGTTGCGCGGGTTCCTGCGCAACAAGGTGATACTGCTCTTCGGCAGCCTTTTCGTCTGTGTTGTGCTCTTGATGATGACCCCGCTCATGACCTACAAATCCATGACCAACGCCGCCAATGCGCAACAGATGCAGGGGTTCGTTTTGGGTACGGTTTCGAGTGTGATGTCGATGGTGAGCGGATTCGGGAGCTTGCTGGCCGCATGGGCCGCCGCTGATTCCGTAGCTGGAGAAATGAAATCGGGAACGGTGTTGGCGGTCATGGCGCGGCCGCTGCGGCGCTGGGAATTTCTCGCAGGAAAATTTCTAGGCGTCCTGATGCTCATGGCGATCTATGTAACCGCAATGTTGGGAATCACCATTCTTCTGTCCTGGCTCGGTGGACAGCATATTCAAACCTCCATCTGGCCGCTCTTGATTTACCCTCTGGCTCGCTACGCCATGTGGGCTGCCCTGGCTATTCTCTTCGTCACGCTAGTTCATCCCGTCCTGGTCATGGGCATCATTCTCATCATGATGGCTCTGGTCGAAATATTCGGTTCAGCCTCGAACCACATCGCTCCCTGGATTCGCCTTCCCGTGCATCTGGTTCTGCCCCTGACGGGCCTGGTATCCGAAGATCGATTCATGGTCATCAGCCGGGCTTCGCTAAAATCCTTCCCCTGGACCAGCCACCTGGTCGCACTGAGTTATGCTGCGGATTATGCGCTGGTCTGCTTTCTTCTCGCTGTTTTCCTGTTCCATCGCCGCGAGCTAACGCGCGATTGACCATCGAGTGCGGGCTGGCTTTCCTTGTCGAATGAATCGAGCTGCATCTTAATCTGACCTTTGCCGCGCGGTCATTGTCCTTTGGTTATCTTCGGACTGCATCGTGACTGCGTTACCTTTGGCCCAAGGTAGTCATGATTTTGAAACGCAGTTTCCCCGTCACTCGCCGCACCCAGCGGCAGTGGATCAATACCTCCGTCAGGGTGTTAACGCCATCCGCTCACATGGATGCGCTCGGCGTAAATCTGAGCGAAGGCGGGATGTGCTTGTTCAGCGTGGCAAATCTCCCCGTGGGATCGCACATCGATATCGAGTTTGTGCCGCCGCGCGGCAATGAGCCGGTGCGGGTTTGCGGCAAAATTCGTCATCGCGCGCTCTATCTGTACGGAGTCGAATTCCTGCACAATAACTCCGAACAAAGTCTGGTGAAGGCCCCTCACAGACCGTCAGTGATTTCACGTTCGTCATCATAAGGCGGGCATCAGGCGAGCGTTGCCCGTTTTCTTCCATCCACGCCCCGATTGAACTTTCTTGTATTCTTTGTAGGCTCGATGGCGCACGCTCACAGCCCGAAGAATCATTCATTGCTGGCGGCTGTATTCGTCATTGGCATCGCCGCATTTTGTGCCCTGATTCCCTGTTTCTGGCTGGGGATTCCATCAGGCCACGACTTCGAGTATCACTTTAACTCATGGATTGAAGTGCTTGGCCAATGGCGTGAGGGCATTGTCTACCCGCACTGGTCAGCGCTGGCGCACTTCGGATTCGGCGAAGCGCGATACATCTTCTATCCTCCGGCTTCGTGGGCCTTGGGTGCCGTTCTTGGGGCGATTCTACCCTGGACGCTGGTTTCGCATGCTTACAATTGGCTCGCACTGACGCTAGCTGGCATTTCGATGTTTGCGGCAGCGCGGCGATGGCTATCGCCACGTGACGCGTTGTTCGCGGCGATCTTCTACGCCGTCAATCCTTACCATCTGGTGATTGTTTACTGGCGCAGTGCAATGGCGGAACTGCTGGCCGCCGCGTATCTTCCACTGCTATTTCTGTATGTGCTGCGCCTCGATGAGGACGGTCCACGGGCGATTGCGCCGCTGAGCCTGGTGGTCGCAGCCGGGTGGCTGACCAATATCCCGGCGGCCGTGATGATGATGTATTCGCTGGGACTATTGACGTTGTGGCTGGCTTGGTCAAGGAGATCGTGGAAAGTTTTAATGTTTGCGGGAGCCGCAGTGGGCCTGGGACTAGCCCTTGCTGCGGTATATCTTTTGCCGGTCTGGCATCAGCGGAACTGGGTCGCTCTGGGCCAGGTTCTGGCGCCGGGCGTGCGTCCGCTGGAAAATTTTTTGTTTTACGTGACGCGCGATGAAGATCACAATCGTTTTAACCGGATTGTTTCAGTTGTGGCACTTTGGGAAATGGTGATCCTGGCATTCTCACTCTGGATTGCCCGGCGGAAATCTGCGAAGGATCTGTGGTGGCCGCTGGCTTTGTGGGGAGTAATGTGCGCAGTCCTGATGGTCAAGTTCACATTACCATTGTGGAATCACCTGCCCGAACTCCAATATGTGCAATTTCCCTGGCGATGGCTGCTATGCCTGAATGCTGTGCTGGCAATCATTCTTAGCATTGCGCTTCAGCGCTGGTGGTTGCGGGTATTGGTTTGCGCAATTGCGATCAGTTCAGTTCCATTCGTGTGGCATCGAATTCAGCCGCCGTGGTGGGACAAAGCTCCCGACCTTCAGGAAATGACGGACAATCAGCATGAGGGTATCGGCAACGACGGTACCGACGAATACGTGCCTGTTACTGCGGACTCTTATGATGTCGACCAAAACGCGCCGCAGGCGGCATACGACGGAAGGGGAAACGCGAAGGTCCGAATCGAGAGATGGCAAGCTGAGCGGAGGACGATTATCGCCGATGCAAGCGCTCCAGGAAGCCTGGTCCTGCGGCTGTTCAACTATCCATCGTGGGCGGTCGCAGTAAACGGCCGCATCGTGCAGACCGAAACTACCGAGCATACCGGATTGATGATTGTTCCAATCGCGGCGGGAGAAAATCGGGTCGAGATCAGGTTCGTCGAAGGCTGGGACAGGAAAGTGGGCGCATTGATCTCATCGCTGGCGCTGATGGCAGTCTTCGGTTTGTGGTTTAGAACCCGAAAACACACCGGCATTCTTAATGCTGGTGGGCGGGCGCTGATTGCTTCTCTATGAAACGAGTTCTTATTGCAACTTCAAATGCGGGAAAGGTCCGTGATTTCGCGGGCGCTGCGGCGCCGTACGGGATAGTGGTTGCGGTGATTCCGAATTTCTCTTCTCTGTCGCCTGTGATCGAAGACGGCGCGACATTTGAGGCCAATGCTCGGAAGAAAGCTGAAACCTACAGCTTGTCAGCGCGGGGTGAGATTGTCATTGCCGATGACTCGGGGCTGGAGGTTGACGCGCTGGGCGGTGCTCCTGGGGTCCACTCCGCACGCTACGCCGCGGACGACCCGCATGCGGCGGAGTCCAACACCCGCGATGATGCGAACAATGCCAAGCTGATCCGCGAGATTAAGCGCATGTCGCCGGAAAAGCGCACGGGGAGATTCGTCTGCTGGATCGCGGCTGCGCACGAGGGAAAGACGCTGGAGGTATTCGAAGGCAAAGCCGAGGGCATCATTCTTGACCAACTTCAAGGCCAAAACGGCTTCGGCTACGACCCGCTGTTCTTTTTTCCGTCAATTCAGAAGACCTTTGCTGAGCTGACTGCCGAGGAAAAAGCGCAATACAGCCACAGGGGAGCAGCGTTCCGAAAGTTGCTGGAATGGATGAGAGTGCCCGCAGAGAGGTGATTCTGGTAACGTTGCCGCGGGTGGGCCACAACTCTACAATTTGTGCATGAAGTCGAAACTCCTGGTCGCCTTCCTGGCTCTTGCATCTGCCTATGCTCATGGGGCCGAATCGCCTGCGAAAATCCGATTAATTATTTTGAGTGCCAGGCACCCAGGCGCGCACGGGATGGGCTACAACACGCGATCGATGGAGATGCTTTCGAAGAGACTTTCGGTTAACGATATCCCGGCACTGATTATTCTCGCCTCTCGGTAAAGCGACGTGTCGGTTGGCGCCCAGTTCGCACTGGCGGCCCAATGCGATCCGGCGGTTCCAGCGGTGCACGATGCGGCCGTCAGACATCAGATTGATATTCTGGATGCTGAGGACACACTGTCGCTGATGGCCGGATTTGAAAAATGCAGCCAGGACTCACGCGCAAAAGCCTTCGCATTGCGCGAGACTTTGCGGCAACAGAATGCGGAAGAGAGCGCTCGCATTGAGCAGGAGTCCAAGCAGAAGGCCGAAGACGATGCCCGAATTCAGCTAAATGGCCTGAAGCTGCTGGATCCGGAGCAGGCGAACACTCTTACGCACGAAGAACGACTGGAGATTTATCGAAGATCGTTAGCGGCAATGGGATTAAGCGAAGATCGTCCCATGACGCCGGAGCAAACGGAAATTGCAGATCGCATGTACCGCAGTATGGTCCTGGACGAAGCGAGGACCGCACCCAACCAATGAATTGTATCGACAGCCGCGTTTGACTTCCCTTCTCTCCGACCAACATAATAATTAGTTCGCTGGTCATCTCTGATCTCACAAGGAACCCCTCTGGCATCGGCTCCGAGTACAGCAACTCCAACCGTCAAAACCGGTGTCGCTCCATTGCGGGCGGGACAAGGGCATTCATTTTTCTGGAGGCGGCTACACTCACTCAGCGGAATTATTCCAATCGGGCTGTTTCTGATCGAGCATTTTGTCTCCAACGCATTCGCCACCAAGGGCCCAGGCGCTTATACCAGGCAGGTTGCGTTCCTCAGCAGTTTTCCGTTTGTCTTCGGACTTGAATTGTTCGGCATATGGTTGCCGATTCTTTATCACGCGCTTTATGGCTTTTATATCTGGGCGCGCGGAGAGAGCAACGTGTCCGAATATCCCTGGGCCGGGAACTGGATGTATTCGGCGCAACGCTGGACGGGCGCAATCGCTTTCTTCTACATGGTGTGGCACACCTGGCATTTGCGGTTCAGCGGTGTGCACCTGTTGACGTATCCCGCGTCGGCATTCGGCAAAGTGCAGCACGAGTTGTTCACGCCCTGGGCGTTCGGGTTCTACGTGGTCGGGATCGTTTGTGCGTCGTGGCACTTTGCTTACGGCCTGTGGCTCTTCGCGGCGAAATGGGGGATTACGCAAGGCCCAATCGCGCGACGCCGCTGGGGATATGTTTGCGCGCTGATCGGAATCGGCTTTGTTACGGTTGGATTTGCGACACTGTATGCGTTCCGGGCCACGCCACAAGTGCCCTTTCAGCCGGGAAGCAGTGAGCTGGATTCGTTTACGATGCGATGAAAGAGCCTTCACCACAGAGACACGGAGAACCCCAATGAGTCTTCGTAAATGTTTTTTTCGTTTTCTCTGTGGCTCCGTGCCTCCGTGGTGAGTGATTGAACTTAAATAATGGCAGCTAATCCGAAAATTATCGTCGTGGGCGGTGGGCTCGCCGGGCTCGCGGCCGTCATCAAGATCGCCGAGATGGGCGGGCAGGTGGATCTTTTTTCGATCGTGCCGGTCAAGCGCTCACACTCGGTCTGCGCGCAGGGCGGGATCAATGCCGCGAAGAACCTGAAGGGCGAGGGCGACTCCACCTGGCAGCACTTTGACGACACGGTTTACGGCGGAGATTTCCTTGCCAACCAACCTCCAGTAAAAGCCATGTGCGAGGCGGCGCCGGCGATCATCGATCTGCTCGACCGCATGGGCGTGCCCTTTAATCGCACGCCAGAAGGCTTGCTCGACTTCCGCCGCTTCGGGGGAACATTGCATCACCGGACCGCATTCGCCGGGGCTACTACCGGGCAGCAGCTTCTTTACGCTCTCGATGAACAGGTGCGGCGGTACGAATCCGAAGGCAAGGTCACGAAGTACGAGTCGTGGGAATTTCTTTCGGCGGTGCTCGATTCTCAGCGCAGCTGCCGTGGCATCTGTGCCATGGATTTGCGCTCGATGGAAGTACGCACCTTCGCTGCTGACGCCATCATCATGGCGACCGGCGGGGTCGGCGCGATTTTTGGCAAGAGCACAAACTCGGTGGTCTGCACCGGATCGGCGCAATCGGCGCTCTATCAGCAAGGATGCTACTACGCGAACGGCGAGTTCATTCAGGTGCATCCGACGTCGATCCCGGGGGAAGACAAACTGCGGCTGATGTCGGAGTCAGCCCGCGGCGAAGGCGGACGCGTCTGGGTTCCAAAACAGCTGGGCGACAAACGCGAACCGAATTCGATTCCGGAAATAGACCGCTGGTACTTCCTCGAAGAGTGGTATCCGAAGTACGGGAATCTGGTTCCGCGCGATGTCGCGACCCGCGCCATCTTCAAGGTGGTGTACGAGCACAACCTCGGCATCGACGGCAAGCCGATGGTCTATCTCGATCTCACTCATATCGATCGCGCCACGCTCGACCGCAAGCTGGAAGGTATTCTCGAAATCTACGAAAAGTTTGTCGGCGACGATCCACGCGAAACGCCGATGAAGATTTTCCCCGGCATGCATTACACGATGGGCGGGTTGTGGGTGGACTTCAACCAAGCGACGAATATTCCCGGAATCTTTGCAGCCGGCGAAGCCGAATACCAATATCACGGCGCCAACCGGCTGGGCGCGAACTCACTGGTGTCGTGCATCTTTGGCGGATTCACCGCCGGACCGAACGCCATGCGCTATGCCAGGAACCAGTCAGCCGCTCCGGGCACCGGGCATTTCGATTCCGAGCGCAAACGGCAGGAAGAAATTAACGCCGGGCTGATGAAGTCTGAGGGCAACGAGAATCCATTTCGTCTATGGCGCGAACTTGGCGAGTTGATGACCAAAGACTGCACCGTCATCCGTTACAACAAAAATCTGATCCAGACCGATGCCAAGCTGGTTGAGCTGCTGGAGCGTTTCCGCAACATTAATTTGAGCGACCGCTCGATGTGGGCGAACACGTCGTTCGCATTTACTCGCCAGCTGTATAACATGCTGCAATTATCGCGGGTCATTGCGCAGGGTGCGGGCATGCGTGATGAATCGCGTGGCGCGCATTACAAGCCTGACTTCCCTGAGCGCGATGACAAGAACTGGCTCAAGACAACGAAAGCATATTTCGCCCCCGACGCCGACGAGCCGCAATTCGAGTTTGAGCCGGTGGATGTGAGCCTGATTCCGCCAAGGGCGAGGAAATATTGAGAGGCCAAGAAGCGTCGTATCAGGGCACGTCTTCAGACGTGCCGGCCCGGCGCCCAATTGTTTTCGGCTTTAGCCCCTGCGGAGCTTATCAAGTTCAAACGTCACTTGCGACGAAGAAAAAGGGTAGTCAGTTGGACTCGCAACCAATCCTCGCCTAACCGGGTTCTGTATGATGTATTCGCAAATCCGCGCAAAGGCTTCCGGTTCGCAGATTCGAACCTCCGAGAAACCGCGTTCCCAAACCGGAGCAATGAACCCTAGTTCCTTACCCGCGCGGAACGCAAATCCGGCTTTAATGAATTGTACAGCGCGCTCAATGCTGATCTCTGCGGTGACCGTAATCAACAAGTGGATGTGGTCGGGCATTACTACAAAACCGTGCAACAGATATTTGCGTTTTGCACGGTAGTCGTATAGGACATCGATGAACAATTGCGCCGCGCGGTGCGACTGCAGCAAATTGAGTTTTGCGGCGATGGATGAGGTCACAAAGAAAGTACGAAGTCCGGCGGTGATATTTGCTGGATCAGCGTGGCGGAGCGGAATGGCCATAGGCAGGGGCTAAAGCCCGGGGTCTCATCGTGACTCTATTGGCACGTCTGAAGACGTGCCCTGATACGAATCTATGGTGGCAAGGACAAGATGTCTGTGATCGATGAACATTGATTTTCACAAACCTCAACGGCTGGAAGCCGCGTCTTTCTCTAAGACTAAATCGGCACGAGTGGAACTCGTGCCCTTCCCGGTTATTTTTGTTACGATGGATTTCATTTTGGGAATCGACGGTGGAACCGTAGCCGTGAGCCTGATTCCGCCGAGGGCGAGGAAATATTGATGCCGGACACGAAATCCGTTCTTTTCAAAATCCGCCGCCAAGCCTCTCCTAATGACAAGTCCCACTGGGAGGAGTTCGAGCTTGCCTGGCATGCAGGCATGAACGTGATCTCCTCAATGATGGAGATCGCTCGCAACCCGGTTACTCGAGACGGCAAATCGACTACACCGATCACCTATGACTCGAACTGCCTGGAAGAAGTCTGCGGATCGTGCGCCATGCTGATCAATGGCAAGGCTCGAATGGCGTGTTCGGCGCTGGTGGACAATCTCGATCAGCCCATCAGACTTGAGCCGCTCTCAAAGTTCCCTGTGATTCGCGACCTCGCCGTCGATCGCAGCGTGTTGTTTGAAAACCTCAAGCGCGTGAAGGCATGGGTGCCGGTGGACGGGACGTATGATCTCGGATCGGGGCCGCGCGTCACCATGCATGAACAGGAAGAGGCGTATCCATTGTCGCGGTGTATTTCATGCACCATCTGCATGGAAGTCTGCCCGCAATTCAACGAGGATACCGGCTTCGTAGGCGCTGCCACAATCTCGCAGGTGCGGTTGTTTAATACTCACCCGACCGGAGCCTCCCTGAAACGCGACCGGCTATTGGCGTTGATGGGGGATGGCGGCATTCAGGAATGCGGGTTTGCGCAGAACTGTGTAGAGGCCTGTCCGAAGGATATTCCGCTCACGCGGTCAATTTCTGAGGTTGGCGGCGCCGTCATGAAGCAGGCCATCGGGGACCTGTTCAGGCGGTAGTCCGCGGTCGCAACGCTGATAAGAATTAAGAATAAAGACACGAGCTTTTTAACCGCCAAGAACGCAAAGTTCGCGGAGGAATGCGAGCAATTTGGATCCTGCAAAAACAGGGCGATAGACTCGTAAAAAGAGCCCCAAGCCAATTTCTCTTCGCGCAAATTTGCATGGTTTGCGGTTAAAGGCTTTTCCAGAAACACTCGTACACTGCGCCCTAAAGCGTCACTTAGGAAAAAAGTTGTCACTTTTTCCCCCGCGAATGCGAGCGGCGCCACTGAATTCAAACGAGATATTTTGCCCTACGGCGCGCGCCAAGATGGCATCTTAGCTGCAAGGTAAGTAGATGTTGGCAGGGCTCAGTAACAGGAGGTAACCAGCGGGCATTACGCAGAGAGGAACTGGGGTAACTCGATTTCTTTGATTTTTCAGCTTGGCTTTTTTCTTCTCTGGCTTACAATAAACGCTCTGCTGGTATAACGATCCGAATGCGAAAGAACGGCACACTTCTTCTTATAACTCTGGCGTTGGGCTGCCACGCATTTGCTGTGAGGCCGGTGGTTCCGGCCCGTTACCATCGCATGCACCGGTTCCATCGCGTGCGCTGGAACCCGGTTTTCAAGCCGTCGCACGAGTCGCTGCTGCTGCAAAACCAAGAAATTGACCGCATGAGCTTGCCGCGCATTTACAACGATGTGCAGCTTGAGCGGCTTAAGGCCAGCGGAGACCTGGTGCCGATCGTTCCCGGCGAGGCGCTTCGCATTCAGCCATCGCTCGATCCGGGCCGTCGTTATTGCCGCCCGTGGACGCTGGAGTTCGTGGACGACATCAGCGCCGCCTATTACAAGGAATTCCACCAGCAGATTCAGGTGAACTCAGCGGTACGGACAGTGCTGGTGCAGAAGAAGCTCCGCCGTCACAATCGCAATGCCGCTCCGGAATCGGGCGAGACCGCATCCTCGCATCTCGCCGGACTGACGGTTGATCTGCAACGCCGCGGCATGAGCAAGGCGCAAGTTAAGTGGATGGAAGAGTACATGAAGCCGCTGAAAGAACTTGGCCTGATCGAACCGGAAGAAGAGCGCCGGCAGTGGTGCTTCCATATCATGGTTTCAGGCGCATACAGCGATTGGCGCATGACTCACATGCTTGCAGCCCACGCGGGTTCCGGCGACGACACGCTACACGAAATCACCACCATTGGGCTGCCGGAAGTCGAAACGGTCAGCGCTCAGCAATCGTCGCTCAACCAGTAATCTCCCAGTCGTTCCGAATGGCTCCGGCCATGAGGAACCTGCTTCTTGTGCTAATCCAGCGCCATGTGCTGGCCGCGTCCTGCGTTATCCTCGAATCCATGCTGATCCTAATGGCTGGCCTTCCCGGCACCGGCAAGAGCACGCTCAGCCGCGCAATGGCTGAGGAACTCGGCGGCACCGTGCTCGATAAAGATATAATCCGCGCGGCATTATTTCCGCCGGCTGATATCGAATACTCGACCGAACAGGATGAGTTCGTTATGCGTGTGATGTTGAAAGTGGCCGGGTACATCTTCAGGAAAGATCCAGCACGATATGTTTTTTTCGATGGCCGAACGTTTTCACGGCGGTATCAACTCGATCGTGCAACCGGATATTCGGAAGCCATCGGCCAGCCCTGGCGAATCATTGAATGCGTTTGCAGCGAGGAGAGTGCGAAGAGGCGGTTAGGCGAAGACGCGTCGCACCTGGCAGCGAACCGAACTTTCAACTTGTACCTTGAAGTCAAAGCCAGATTTGAAGAAATCACGCTGCCGAAAACTATCATCGATACAGATCGGCCACTGCAGGAATGCGTGGAAGCAGCGCAGGCTGGCCTGAGGGCCGAGAGCTGAGAGCTGCTTTATCGTACAATGCTTGTTCCGCATTCATCGAATAATAATTAAGAAATCAGGAGCTCACATGCGCAAACTTATCGTGGCAGTTGTCGCGCTCACTTCAGTATTGGCAGTTTCGCAGACAAAGCCGGCGGCGCACTCAACTGCTAAAAGGGCGGCGACCGCATCTTCCGCGGTCGCGCCTGCGCCGGAAGCTATCATCGACACCACAGCCGGCAAACTGACTTGCACATTGTTTCCGAAAAAAGCGCCGATCGGCGTGGCCAACTTCATCGGCCTCGCCACCGGGACCAAGGATTGGACGAACCCTTCCACTGGGCGCAAGATGCACGGCGTTCCGCTCTATAACGGAACGATCTTTCATCGAGTGATTCCGGAGTTCATGATTCAGGGCGGCGATCCGATGGGTAGCGGACAAGGCGATGGCGGATACAAATTCAAAAACGAGACTTCGCCTGACCTGAGCTTTGACCGTCCCGGCCGCCTGGCCTACGCCAATGCAGGGCCTGACACCAATGGCTCGCAGTTCTTTATCACCGAAGTTCCCTATCCCAGCCTGGACGGTAACTATACGATTTTTGGCCAATGTGACGAGCCGACCGTTGAGCTGGTGAAGAAAATTGCGCGCATGCCGCGCAACCGCAATGACAAGCCGAACACTCCGGTGACGATCAACAAGATTACGATTCTGCACGCGGGTGGAGCGACTCACGCTGCTCCGGTGCATCATCCCACGCCGAAGCCGAAACCAAAACCAGCGCCGGGGACAACGACAAAGCCGCAACAGTAATCATTGATTGAATCATCGGGGGATTGAATCATTGAACGCCAGAGCGCGAGGCGGCCTAGGTCGTTTCGTTCCAATGATTCTATTCCGCCAATAACGAATGCATCTGAAAGGATCTACACATGGCCCGAACTCCCGGTACCTATGCGATCATCAATACAACTGAGGGCAACGTTGTTTGCCGCTTGTTCGACAAAGACGCGCCCAAGACGGTGCAGAACTTCACGGACCTAGCCGAAGGCAAGCGCGAGTGGCGGCATCCGAGCACAGGAAAGAAGAGCTCAGACCGTTTGTACGACGGGACGATTTTTCACCGCGTGATTCCAGACTTCATGATTCAAGGTGGTGACCCGCAAGGTACCGGCATGGGCGGCCCCGGCTATCAGTTTGAGGACGAAACCAAAGGCTCACCCCACAAGTTTGACGTGCCCGGCAAGCTGGCGATGGCCAATGCCGGCCCAAACACCAATGGCTCGCAGTTCTTTATCACCGTGGCGCCGACGCAGTGGCTCACCGGCAAACATACCATTTTCGGCGAAGTCGTCGAGGGACAAGATGTAGTCGAGAAGATCGTCAAAGTCCCACGCGGCCGAAACGACCGGCCGAACAAAGATGTGAAGGTGGAGTCAGTGGTGATTGAGAGGGTGTAGGGGCGAATTGTCCCTAGTTTTCCAGAACAGAAATTTCTTTCGCGCGGAGTAGATTGCGATCGGAAGTGACCAGCGTCAATCCGTAGGCCTTCGCGGACCCGGCGAGGAATAGATCGGCAGGATCCGCGTGAGGTAAGTTGATTGTGGAAAGCGCTTGGGCGACATCGAAAGTGAAGGTGGCCTCATGGAATGAGGTGATCGTTAGCGCCCTCGTTAGCCAAGTGGTAAATCCCTCCTCGATCCCGATGCGTTTCTTGCGATGGAGAAGCATCGCTTCCCAAATGCTCACAGGAGACAGCCAGAGTTGATTCTGGGAACTGTCAAGTTCCCTAGCGACACGGCGACTCAGCCGCTCCGGCTCACCTACGCTCCAGATCCAGATGTGAGTATCCAGAAGCAGTTTCATTCGCGAAACGCATTCCAGTCGTCAAAGCTTCCCGTGGGACCGACAATATCCCCTAGAATCTTCACCGACCCGGCCATACTGCCCAGCCAGCTCTTGCGCCGAGGCTTGGGAGTGGCAGGCACCACCTCGGCCACAGGCTGGCCGAAGCGGGTGACGCGAATCGGCTTGCGGGTTTTGCGGACCTCCTCAAGGATGCCAAGGCATTTGGCTTTGAACTCGGAAATGGCGACTTCCTTCATAGGTCAATCGTACTATGGTCAATGACCATGGTCAACTAGCTAGTCTTCGCAGACTCTCGAATAATTCCGGCAGCCGTCGATTCCACTGATTCCAATCGTGTCCGCCAGGCCCTGAGTGGAACTCGTATTTGAAGCCGCGCTTCTTCAGAATGCCTGCAAATCGTTTGTTCGCGGGTAGCAGCCCTTCTTGCTCGCCGCACGTGAGGAAAAGATACGGCGTCTGCTCCGGGTTAACCGTTTGCACGATCTTGTAGGGATCATTATCTCGACGCGCTTGGCTTCCCCAGGGTCCGAAAATCGCACTGTGCTCACGATACTGACCAATACGCTTGATCGAGAATGGTCGGCTGGGAACATCGATCGCCGAACTGAGACCTCCAGAGAAGGAAAAAAGGGTGGGATGCTTCATCGACAGCACAACGGCTCCGAAGCCTCCCATGGATATGCCTACAATCGCCCGATTAGCGCGTTCAGTGGCAATCGGAAATCTGGCTTCAGCATCGGCGATCAGATCCTTCGTGATGAAATCCTCGAATCTGTCTTGCGGGCGATCCGCTGCGTTGACGTAATACGAATTGTTTCCTTCCGGCATTATTACGATCAGGTCGTGTTCCGCAAATTGCGCGACGTTGGAGTAGTTCGACCAATCCCGATAGCCGCCTCCACCGCCGTGAAGTAGATATGCGGCAGCGAGCCTCTTTCCGGCGGGAACGACCGCGGGCAGAATAACGCGGTACGTAATGTCGCGGTTGAGGGCAGTGCTGTGGAACGTAACGTCCTGCATTCGGACGTTTGGCGTGAGTCGTGGACGATCCTGCTGGAGTTCAGGCTTCTTCTTGCAAGCCACTGCGAGCGCAAGAAGTGCTAACGCGAACAGAACAGGAGTCATGCGAGGAAATGTCACAACGAGATTTTATGACTCAACTTCCTCTCATGGTTTACTGAGCTGAGTCGTCCTTCTCACACCCCAATCACTCCCACCAACTCTTTCACCGCATCAGCGCTCTTATTTAATCCGGACTGCTCTTCGGGCGTCAGCTTTATCTGGATGATCTGCTCGATGCCGTTTGCTCCGAGCTTCACCGGGACGCCGACGTAGAGGCCCTTGATTCCGTATTCGCCTTCAAGATAAGCGGCGCAGGGAAGGATTTTCTTTTTGTCTTTGAGAATCGCTTCGGCCATTTCGGTGGTGGCGGAAGATGGAGCGTAGTAGGCGCTGCCGGTTTTCAGGTACTTCACGATTTCGGCGCCGCCGTCGCGCGTGCGCTGCACAAGCTGGGCGAGACGGTCGGGTGCGATCAATTCAGTGATGGGAATGCCAGCGACAGTCGAATAACGCGGCAGCGGGACCATGGTATCCCCGTGTCCGCCCAGGACGAATGCAGTGACGTTTTCCACGCTAACTTTCAGTTCATCGGCAATGAAGGCACGAAATCGGGCAGAGTCTAAAACTCCGGCCATGCCGATTACGCGCTCGCGAGGGAATCCGCTGAGCTTGTAGGCGGCCTGGGCCATGGCGTCGAGCGGGTTCGAAACCACGATCAAAATACAGTCAGGCGAATACTCCACCACCTTGCCAACCACATCGCTCATGATTTTGTAGTTGGTGTTGAGCAGGTCGTCGCGGCTCATGCCGGGCTTGCGCGGAATGCCGGCCGTAATGATGACGATGTCGGAGTTGGCGGTGTCGGCATAGTCATTGGTGCCGAGGATGTACGAGTCGCGCTTCTCAATGGGCATGGCTTCGAGCAGATCGAGGCCTTTGCCCTGCGGGACGCCTTCGATGATGTCGATGAGGACAACGTCGGCGAGTTCTTTCGAGGCAATCCAGTGGGCCGCCGTTGCGCCTACGTTTCCTGAACCGACAATGCTTACTTTTTTACGCATGATTTCCTTTCGAGACAAAACAAAATCAAAGGCTTTACCACAGAGGGCACTGAGGTTCACAGAGGAAACGCTAGTTCAAAAAGCTCTGTGATCCTCAGTGTTCTCCAATAACGTCTTCGAGGCAAAGTCAAAAACAAAATCAAAGGCTTTACCACAGAGGGCACTGAGGTTCACAGAGGAAACGCTGGTTGAAAAAGCTCTGTGATCCTCAGTGTTCTCCAATAACGTCTTCGAGGCAAAGTCAAAAACAAAATCAAAGGCTTTACCACAGAGGGCACTGAGGATCACAGAGAAATCAATAGCTCAAAAACCTCGGTGATTCTCTGTGTCCTCTGTGGTAAATGGTTTTATGCTGTCGTCGGCACTGCGGCTTCCATGTTCTCAATAATGCTGTCGGCGAATTTGCTAGTGCTGACTTTGGTCGCACCCGGCATCAGGCGCTCGAAGTCATACGTAACTTTCTTCTGTTCGATGGTTTGCTCAAGGCCGCGTTCGATCAAATCAGCAGCTTCGTTCCATCCCAGATATCGGAACATCATTACGCCGGAAAGCATGACCGATCCAGGATTGATCACATCTTTATCGGCATACTTCGGCGCTGTGCCGTGGGTGGCTTCGAAGACCGCGTATCCGTCGCCAATGTTGGCTCCCGGCGCGATGCCGAGCCCGCCCACCTGCGCAGCGCAAGCGTCAGAGATGTAATCGCCGTTCAGGTTGGGGGTAGCCAGCACTGAGTATTCATCGGCGCGCGTCACCACCTGCTGGAAGATGGAATCGGCAATGCGGTCGTTGATCATTAGCTTCTTCTTCCACGCGCCGTGTCCGTGGGTCGTATAGACGCTGTCGAGAACCGAGCGAACTTCATCGGCGACCGATTTGCCAAACTCCGGTGGCGCGAACTCAAGGCCGGGTTCAACCAGCGCGGCGTTTTCTTCGGCAGATAGATTCGGACTCTTGTCTTTATTGTCGATGATCCAGCTCTCGCGCTCGGTTACAACTTTGTCGCGGAATTCTTCCGTCGCCAGTTCGTATCCCCACTTGCGGAAGGCGCCTTCGGTGAATTTCTGAATATTTCCTTTGTGGACAAGCGTCACCGTCTTCAGGCCATTTTCAAGTGCATGCTGGATGGCTATGCGTACCAGCCGCTTGGTGGCGAAAATGGAAATCGGCTTGATTCCCACGCCGGAGTCGGTGCGCACTTGTTTCTTGCCGCCCTTCAGCATTTCCTTGTTGAGGAACTCGATCAGTTTGGCAGCCTCAGCAGTTCCCTGCTCCCACTCGACGCCGGCGTACACGTCTTCAGTGTTCTCGCGGAAGATGACGATATTCATGCGCTCGGGATTTCTCACCGGCGACGGCGTGCCCTTGTAATACTTCACGGGACGTATGCAGGCATAGAGATCGAGGACCTGGCGCAGGGTGACGTTAAGTGATCGAATGCCACCGCCGACGGGCGTCGTCAGCGGGCCTTTGATGGCGACGCGAAATTCACGTATAGCGTCGACCGATTCCTGTGGAAGCCAATCGTTAAACTTTGCTTTCGCCTTTTCTCCCGCGAAAATCTCATACCAGGCAATGCGGCGCTTGCCGGCGTAGGCCTTCTGCACTGCAGCATCGAAGACCCGCGCCGACGCCTTCCAGATGTCGCGGCCGGTGCCGTCACCCTCGATAAACGGAATGATCGGATTTGAGGGAACTTGAATGCGTCCATCTTTGTAGGTGATGCGCGCGCCGTCTTTGGGCACAGGCACGCCGTTGTATGAGTCCGGCATCTAGGGAAACCTCCGTGGAAATGGGAACAAGAATTATAAATGCAGAACGAAAATTAAATATTTTGTGACAACGCCGCACGTTTGTAGCCGTTACAATCTGGCGATGCTCGCGCGCATGCTGCTCGGACTTATTACAACTTTAACGTTCGCGTGCACCGCCGCGCAGCCGCAACAGGCCGACAATCGAGGGCTGCCGGCCGCACCTGCGGCGAGAATCGTCGATCATGCACCTCCTGAGCACCGCTTCTGGGACCGGGAAAATATCTTGCTGTTCTCCGGCGTGGCGGTTTTTCGCGGACTCGACTACGCCTCGACCAAGAACTTCGAGCGTAGAGGACGGCAAGAAGTTCTCATTCCCGACGACATCGTCAATAACTCACCCGGCTTCGCCGCCCTGGAGACTGCCGGGGCCGCGACCTCCGTCGGCATCTCTTACATCCTTCATCGCACGGGACATCACAAGATGGAACGGTGGCTTTCAATTGGGCACATCGGGGTGACGGCATTCGGGGTTGGGTGGAACTATTCGCTGAAGACGACGAGGCCGAAGTAAGCGTCACGGTTGAGTGCAAATCCAGTTTGCGCTGCATGTGATCGCTGGGCATCGTAAGGTCGGCTCTCGCGCTCGCAGCGCGTTCGGGATGACATCGTTAATTAGGCAAACTTTATCGAATCACCCGATCGTAAATTTCGCGGACGTTCTTGAAGGTCGCGAGCAGTTCCTGCTCCAGGCCGTCGTCAAACTCACGCCGAAGAATTTGTGAGGTAAGTTTCTCGATTGCCTGGCGCGGGTGGTCCGCTGCCGGCAGCCAGCGCATATTTCTGCCGATCACCAGTCTCGAAGCATGCTCTACGGTGCGGCAGAGTTCGCCTGCGTGATCGAGCACCGCCGCGTCCTTCTTATCCAGTACGGCGGCAGTGGCGCACCGCCACAGGCGGTCGCGTAATGTCCCCAGCTTCGCCCGAATCCCGTGCTTGACCAGCAGAAAGCTGGAGATGAAATCGGCGTCGTAGAGAGCTCCGGGCGAGGTACGGATGCTCTTTTCAGGGGCGCTCGCGTCCTCCAACTTCTTTCGCATCTGCCGAACTGTTGCGGCGAAAGTTTCGTCACCCGCGAAACGGCGGAAAAGAATATCCGTCGCGGCAGTTGCACGGCGTCCGGGGCCTGGATCTCCGCAGACCATGCGCAGCTTGGTGTACATCAACGCCTCCCAGGGCTGAGCTTCGGATGCAAAGTATTGTTCCAATTGTTTGGGTGTAACCACCAGTTCGCCTTCGCCGCCGTGCGGACGCAAGCGGGCGTCCACCGGGAAAACTAAACCTTCCTGGGTATAGGCTGCGAGGGCCTGCATAATTTCTTCGACTGCGCGCGTAAGCGCCTGACGGTCGCGGCCTTCTTCTCCAACAAAGAGCAGGTCGGCATCAGAGAGGAGATCAAATTCGCGTGTGCCCAGCCGGCCCACGGCGAGAATTGTCAAGCCGGGCGGTGCCCCTGCAATTGCAAAAGCCGCGTTGATGGCCTCTTCTGCGGCGTCGCTAGTCTCGGCCAGGGCCGCATAGACTGGCCTGACCTCGAGCACATCGCGCGCACCGGACATGAACGCGCGATGGCGAAAGTGCCGCCGCAGCAACGCGATCTTCTCCGAATGGCTCGCCGTTGAATTCGCAATGTAGCCGAATACACGATCGCGGCCGCCGAACAAGTCCTGATTCAGCATGCCGAACAGGTTTGCGCCCGCGACCCGAGGCGCTGAAGAACGAATTTCGGTCAAGGTTGACGCCTCGTCCGGGTGCCTTACCAGGACCTCGGTCAAGTATTCGCTGGTATCAAATAGCGAAAGAGATTCAGCGATACTGCTCTGTTCGCGAAGCATCGCGGCATATCGTTCCGAGCCGGCGAAGGCCGCACTGAGAAAACGCAGCGCATTTCTGCGAACGACAGAGTCCGGACCGGTCGCCTTCAGGGCGCGAGCAAGCTGGGGTGCGTCTTCGGATAATCGCTCGATCAATTGCCGATTCGATCGCTCGGCAGTGAAGGCTTCTGGCCGGCTTTGCAGGCGGAATTCATCCGCCGCGGGAAGCTGCGAGCCCCGGTCTGCTTCCTGCTGATAGATGACACGCTGATAAATCTCTGCCACTGCTGTCATGCGTTCTCGGACAGATGCAGCCAGGTCCGTAAGCCGGTAGCCCGGAGTGAGCCCGGCCATTGAACGCAGCAGGATGTCGAGATCAGGCTGAGCCGACGGCAGGCGATGCACTTGTTGCCCCTGCCGAAGCTGTAAACGATGTTCGAGATGACGCAGGAACGTGTATGCAGAGTTCAATTCGTGAAAGTCGTGGCCGGAGATGTGACGCTTGTCGTGGAGTTTCTGCAGCGAAAACAACGTCCCGCCGGAACGAAGCCAGGGTTCGGCGCCGCCGTACACGCGTTGCAGGCATTGCACCAGAAACTCAATATCGCGAATCCCTCCGCGATCGATCTTGACGTCGGTGGTGCTGTCTTTCGAAGTGGCTGCCTGGCGCCGGCGCTTGCGGTCGATCTTTTCGCGGGTAACCAGCGCTGTCTTAACTGCTGCAAAGTTAATACGTTCGCTGTAAATCTGCGGCTGAACCCTACGGATGAATTCGCGGGCGAGCTTTTCATCGCCAGCCGAATGGCGCACCTTGATTAGGGCCTGGCGCTCCCAATCATGCGCGATCTGTGAGTAATAATCGAGTGCGCGTGAGAGATTGACCGCTAGTTCGCCTTCGTTGCCCTGTGGACGGAGCCGCAGATCGATGCGGAACACTGCGCCTTCGGCGGTGGGATGAGAGAGTATCTCCGTCATTTGCTGAGCCAGCCGGACGAAGTATTCACGGTTCGAAATGCTTGCGGTCGGGGGCTCGGGGCCGTCCCCAAACAGGAACATCAGGTCGATATCGGAGCTGTAGTTGAGTTCATTGCCGCCGAGCTTGCCAAGGGACAGCACTGCAAATGGAGTATTGACGGCCCGTCCTGAGGCGTCGAGATGCTGGGGCAGACCGAAGCGGTGCTCTATAGCAGACTCTGCTTCACGCAGCGCCTCTTGCAGCAATACATCGGAGAGAGCGGAAATCTCGGCCGTGGTTTCTGCCAGCGGAGCGATCCCGAGGATATCTCTCAACATAATGCGGACGTATTCGCGGCGCTTGAAGCGGGCGAGTATCAGCGCAGGGTCGCGTTCAAATGAGCGTGAAGCGAATCGCGCCAGCGCCTCCGAGAATTCATCACGGGAATAACTGCGGTCGAGCCGACGCTCGTGCTGGAAAGCGCGCAAAAGGTCGGGATTGCGAATCAAAGTTTCGCCCAAGTACCAACTGGTTCCGAATATCGCGACGGCATAATGCACCAAAAAAGGGTGCGCCTCCATCAAATGCAAGGTTTCCGGCGAGGCTTCGGTAACCAGGCGCTCAAAGAGCAATAAAGCGGAGTCGGGATCGGGAGATTCGGCCAGAAGTCCGCACAAGGTTGCAGCCATTGACGGCGACAGCTTAAGTGCAACCCGCTCATAGCCAACACGGACAGCTTCGCGGTCACGAAAAGGAATCGTGTCGAAGCGAGGATTGGCTGGTCTGGCGGGGTTTTCGGAAAAATGCATTGCACAAGAAGGTTGGTTCGGAGAAGCCCGCGCGGCCAATCAGGATAGCACGGGCGCAGCAGTCAGCATTCAGCACTTAGCAATTGGCATCAGGATGAAGCATGGATCAACAGTAGCCAGTTTCGGAATGAGGCTCCAGGTCTCTGTGCGTGACCACGAGAAACGAGAGCTGGCTGAAATGCTAAATGCTAAGTGCTACATGCTGAGCGCTGCTTTACCACCTCCGGCTGCCAAAATATCTTCGTACACCGATGGTGTTGTAACGGCCCCAGGGGCCATTCGGGCCCAGGTCGGCGGTTCCGAGATAGCGATCACGAGCGCCCAGACGATCAAACAGAAAGTGCTGCGTAACCCGCGCCTCAAATCCTTTGCCCAGGTAAATTGCCGCGCCCCAGGAGCGCTCGACTCCAATCGCGTCGAATGAGCCGGTATACAGATTTTGGGGAACGTTCTTGCCGAACAGGAAACGGGGTTCGCCGAACAGCATGAACCGGCGGAACGGACCGCGGCCAAAAGGCCTGACCTCGATCAGGCCAGACAGCATGTATCTCGCGAAAGCGTTACAAGGGGCATTCGCGCCGCCGAAGTTACCGGCATTCGAGGCGCACAAGTTGGGGTCGATTTCGTTGTGCGGAGGGGCTACATCGAATTGTGCATATCCCCAAAGAGTGTCCGAGGGAAAAAACATGCGTTCTTGCTTTGGAGCATTCATTTCCTGGGCCTGCAATCCTGCGGACATCAAAGTGGTGATGGCAATAAAAGCGAGTAATCTCATTCCGCCCCCTGCGAAGTGGTGTTTGCCAGATCTACTTCATTCTGCCGTGCCGAGCGATCATTAAGGAATTGGCATTGTATATCCGAAAGCCTTCTGGAGCCCGCAGCCTACGGAAAACCATATTGCCGGTTGTTAATTCTCCAACAAGTTGGAGAGAAGTTGTCACAGGCAGACGTAAGTGCCGCGAAATCAGAGTGGTGGTTTGGCCAAGCTCGTGCAATAACGTTGGACAAGGAGCCAAGTCACAAAATGGGGCAGGAAATATCAGTTTCGTATCAGGCAGTAAAAAGCAAAGTTTACCGTCTGATTGACAGTCTGGTCGAAGACGCTAAAACCCAGGGTGAAGTTCAGGAATCGGTAAAGCGCTGGTGGAAGTTGGTCCACCCCGCGGATCGTCCGATTGCCCGCAAGTATCTGCTCAGTGTTTTGGCTAAGTCGAACGCAACGCTGGCCGCCATTTCTGACGGCCTCACGGAGTTGCAGGACTTTGAAGTCCACCAGACTCCGGCTGAGCATCTTCCGCGACTGCATGCGATTGACGAGAACCCCTGGCAGCATCGTATGAAGGCTTCATCCATGTAGGGAAACAATTTTGGATCTTTGAGAGCCCGGCGGAAAGCCGGGCTTTTCTTTTTTTGCCTGGTTTTGGCTTGCCGGAAGCAGCAGGTTTCTCGTTGTCTCGCTACGCTCGACGCCTCGGAATGACAATCTCTGGGGGACGGGTAGATGGCGGCATTGGTGGGGCACTAACAACAGGCCCGGCTTTCACCGGGCCTGCTAAGAGCTCACCGCTAAACGCTAGGAGCTTAGTTTAAATGTCGTAATACAAGGCAAACTCATACGGATGCGGACGCAACCGGATGGCGTCCACTTCCTTCGAGCGCTTGTAATCGACGTAGGTGCTCAACAGTTCCTCGGTAAAGACGTCGCCCTTCAGCAGGAATGCGTGGTCTTTTTCGAGAGAATCCAGTGCCTCTTCGAGGGAACCGGGCATGGAAGGAACCTTTGCCAGTTCTTCCGGACCCAGATCGTAGATGTCTTTGTCGAGCGGTTGGCCGGGATCGATCTTGTTCTCGACTCCATCCAATCCCGCCATCAGCATAGCCGCGAATGCCAAATAAGGATTGCAGCTCGGGTCAGGCGGCCGGAACTCCACGCGCTTGGCTTTTGGCGATGCCGAGTACATGGGAATACGGCAGGCCGCTGAGCGGTTCCGGCGTGAATACGCCAGGTTGACCGGAGCCTCAAAGCCCGGAACCAGGCGCTTGTAGGAATTGGTGGTCGGAGCAATCAAAGCCGCCAAAGCAGGACCGTGCTTAATCAGTCCGCCGATATACCACAGCGCCATCTGCGAAAGACCAGCATAACCGTCGCCCGCAAAGAGCGGCTTGCCGCCCTTCCACAGGGACTGGTGAGTGTGCATGCCGCTGCCATTGTCCTGGAAGATTGGCTTAGGCATGAATGTCACGGTCTTGCCGTACTGGTTGGCAACATTCTTGACCACGTACTTATACAGGAGCATGTGGTCGGCAGAATTGACCAGCGAATCGTACTTGAGGTCGATTTCAGTCTGGCCACCGGTGGCGACTTCGTGGTGATGGCACTCGACGTCCAGGCCACAGCTCATCATCGTCATGACCATTTCGCTGCGCAAATCCTGGTAGTGGTCCATAGGGGGCACCGGGAAATACCCTTCTTTGTACCGCGGGCGGTATCCGAGATTGTTGTTCTCACGCCCGGAATTCCAGCGCCCTTCTTCTGCGTCGATAAAGTAAAAGCCGTGCTGCTCGCGCTGATCGAAGCGAATATTGTCGAAAATGAAAAACTCAGCTTCGGCGCCAAAGTAAGCAGTATCAGCGAGACCCGTGGAGGCCAGGTAAAGTTCGGCCTTTTCGGCAATGTAGCGAGGATCGCGATCATAGTGCTGCTTAGTCACCGGATCGATGGCATCGCAAACCAGGACCAGTGTGGGCACTTCGGTGAAGGGATCCATCATGTGGGTGTTGGGATCGGGAACCAGCAGCATGTCACTCTCGTTGATGGCCGCCCAGCCTCGAATGGACGAGCCATCCATACCGAATCCTTCTTCAAAAGAGTCTTCGCTCAGTTGGTTAATTGGGTAGGAAACGTGTTGCCACAAGCCAGGAAGGTCGGTGAAGCGGAGGTCAAGCAACTTGGCCCCGTTTTTCTTCGCAAACTCCAGGACAGTTTTCGCGTCTGCCATTTTAGAATGCTCCTTTAGGATATTGGGCGAAACCCGGAACAGCGGCCATAGGACACACTAAGGTCAATGTTTATGCTGCCATCGAACTTTATTGCTGGGAATCTGGAGAATTGTACACCTGCTACAATCTTTGAAACGGAACACGCTGAAGTAGTCTATTTCCCTCATCCAGTACGAGCAAATTGATTGTTTTTATCGAGGGAATAGTGCTCGATTATGCAGGAATAACCTTTCAGCAATCATCAAGACGACTTGGCTGAACGCTGAGTGCTGACCGCCGAGTGCTTATGGATTTCGATCAATTAGAAACCTTCATCGAAGTGGCTCGGCTGTCGAGCTTTTCGCGCGCGGCGGAGAAACGCTTCCGCACGCAGCCGGCGATCTCGTCGCAGATACGCTCGCTCGAGGAGGAAGTCGGGGCAAAACTGCTTGACCGCTCGGGCGGTAAGGTCTCGCTGACTGCGTCGGGCAAGCTGTTCCTCAGATTCGCTGAAGAAACGCTCGACGCCCGCAAAGCCGCAACCACAGCTATTGCAGAAACCGAGCGCGTTCCGCGGGGTGAGATTGTGGTGGGGGCGAACGAAGGCACTTGCCTGCATATTCTGCCGGAAGTATTTGCGCATTTTAAGAAGCAATATCCGGACGTGGCGGTCAATATCAAACGCGCAGATTATGCGAAGGTGTTGGAGTCAGTCATCGACAACTCCGTGGACTTCGGCGTCGTTTCCATGCCGATTACCGATAACAGGCTGACGGCGGTGCTGATTCATCGTGACGAACTGGTCCTCATCGTGCCGCCCAGGCATCCCTTGTCCAAGCTCAAGTCTGCATCAGCGACCGATATCGCGCAGTATCCGCTGCTCATGCCCAAGGTCGGGCACACGCGCGACGCGTTGGATGAGCTTTTTCATGAACGCAAGTTGAAGCCACGCTATTCGATGGAACTCGATTCCAGCGAACTGTTGAAGCGTTTTGTGGCGGCGGATGTCGGTATCGGCTTCATTCCGCGCTCCAATGTGGAAGAGGATGTACAAGCCAATGTGCTGGTGACTGTTTTTTTAGCGGACACGCAGATTCGCCGCGACCTGGCACTGGTTTTCCGCAAGGACAAGGCCCTTAGCAGAGCGGCCCTTGCATTCATAGACATTGCGGTGAAAATCAAGAATCCCGAAGCCATCGCCACCAGCCATCGGTAGATTGACTTTTAGCTCAGAAACGGGTTCCGAACGCGAACACTGCCGTACAATCGGCCGTGTTCGAAATCTTCTGAAATAATTTCAGTCATTCCGTAGTTTTCAGCGTAAGCCCATAGGTTTGCATCAAACCAAGACAATTGATAGGCAGCAGCTCCGCGCAGCGCCGTGCGAAAGACGGCATCGTTAGGGTAAACAATGACGAACTGGGCCAGGAATTCTTCGGCCTCTCGCCTGGCGTCCGCAGGCGGCAGAAGTGCCGGTCGCGGCATATGCGAACCCGTTACCGCCGCTACAAATTCGATCAGCGCCTGATAGGGGATGCGGACCTTGTCGTCTTTAAGTCCGGCGCGTAAAAACTCAGTTGCTATCTGTTGCTTTTGCGGGAATCGCGGATCGAAGCGATAAACCAGAATATTAGTGTCAACGAGAAAAGCCACGGGTATAGAGGTCCTCGCGTTTCCAGCCCCGATCAACAGCGGCTCGCTTTGGTGCAGTTTTGCCCAAACTTGCTTCCCGGCGGCGCTGTCTTTCAGTCGCCTGGTCGAATAACTCCAGACGCTGTTTGGCGCTTAGCCCGGATTTGGCCTTCTGTTTATTTGCTAAAACAACTCGAATGGTTTCGCCGGCGGGGATCCAATCAAGTTGGTCGCCCGGTCGGATCCCATATTCGTCGGCCAGTACCTTGGGTACTGTCAATTGCAGCTTGCTTGTCACTTTGGGCATGTCCTTACTATATCAAGGATTCTATCCTTACTCAAGGTAGCGACTCAGTTGCATCGCTTCCGTGCCCTTTTTGCGAGACAATACATAACGCTACCCGGTCAAGGAGTACACGCATGCGACTCCGCACCTGCTTCGCCGTTTTAGCAGTAATCGCATTTCCCGCAATATCCAGAGCCGACGTTCTGAAAATCGTGATCAATGACACGATTCAGGCGGCCACTGCCGAACGCGTCGAACGCGCACTCGATCAAGCGGCCGCGCGAAAGGATGACGCGGTCCTTATTGAGCTGAGCACCCCAGGCGGGGTCATGAGCGATATGCGAGAGATTATGGAGAAGATTCTCGCATCGCCGGTTCCGGTCATCATTTATGTAACTCCCAGCGGGAGCCGCGCAGCGTCAGCCGGATTCTTCATCCTCGAAAGCGCCGACATCGCTGCAATGGCGCCAGGCACGAACACCGGCGCTGCGCATCCCGTGGGCCCGTTCGGTGGGGATATCAAAGGCAAAATGGCAGAAAAGGTTGAGAACGACGCGGCCGCGCTGATGCGCTCAGTGGTTTCGAAACGCGGACGGAACGTCGAGGTAGCTGAGAGTGCGGTGCGCCAGTCCAAATCGTTTACTGATAACGAAGCTCTTTCTCAGAAGCTGATTGACTATGTCGCCTCCAGCGACGAAGACCTGTTTCGACAGATTTCGTCAAAGCCGATTAAGCGTTTTAATGGCGAATCCGCGAGGCTGAACCTGGTGGGCGAGAAACAAGTAACGATGGAGGAGACGGTCAAAGAGCGGATTCTCGGTTTTCTGATGGATCCTGACATTGCATTTATTTTGCTGGCGATTGGGGCGCTCGCACTCTACACCGAGTTCAATCATCCCGGCGCGGTCTGGCCGGGAACGGTGGGGGTTGTTTTTATTCTTCTGGCTATTTTTGCGCTTCATTTGCTCCCGATTCGATTCGCCGCCGTGGTGCTGATATTTGCCTCGTTCGTGCTATTTGCACTGGATGCGAAATTTGCCGCGCACGGCGTGCTCGCGATCGGGGGAATCGCGACGCTGGTAATCGGCGCGCTGCTGCTGGTTGATACTCCCATCCCAGAGATGCGCGTTCATCTGGCAACAGCGTTGGCAGTGAGCATACCGCTGGGCGGCATTACGGTCTTGCTGATGAGTATCGCTCTCAAAGCCCGGCGAAACAAGGTTACAACGGGGATCGAGGGCCTGATCGGTGAAGTAGGTACAGCGCAAACCGCGCTCATGCCCGCCGGCAAGGTTTTCGTGCACGGCGAAATCTGGGACGCGGTCGCTTCAATCGCAGTACCCGCTGGAGAAAAAGTGGTCGTTGAGCGAGTGGATGGTTTCCGGCTCGGTGTCAAACCTGTGAACTCTGGCTCGGCCACACAGGCGGAAAAGACATTCGTCTAGGCTGTAATTGAACTTGGTGCCGCCGCTTGCAGTACAATCACGTCGAATCGAAAAATAAGGGAGCACCCAATGGAAATAGGCATGGGAACAATCGCAATTTTCGTGATCATCGTTCTGCTTTATGTCCTAAGTTCAATCAAGATTCTTGCTGAGTACGAACGCGGCGTGATTTTTCGCCTGGGTCACTTGCTTCCGCAGTCCAAAGGACCAGGCGTAATTTTGGTTTTCGCGCCTATTGATCGAATCGTGCGCGTCTCTTTGCGGCAAGAGGCGCTGGAAGTGCCTCCCCAGGACATCATCACGCGGGATAACGTCACCCTGAAAGTCAACGCTGTGATCTTTCTCCGCGTGATCGACCCTAATCGCGCCGTGGTCGAGGTTTCGAACTACGTTTACCAGACCTCGCAGTTTGCGCAGACCACGCTGCGCTCGGTGTTGGGCGAGGTCGATCTCGACGAACTGCTGGCCCACCGCGAGAAGATCAACCTGCGGCTTCAAAGCATTCTTGACCAGCATACCGCCCCCTGGGGCGTAAAGGTGGTGAACGTCGAAGTTAAACAGGTGGATATGCCGGAATCCATGCTGCGTGCGATGGCCAAGCAGGCCGAAGCCGAGCGCGAGAAGCGGTCCAAGATCATCCATGCTGAAGGCGAGTTCTCAGCCGCGCAGCGCCTGGTGGACGCCGCGCATCTGTTGGCCACCGAACCGGTCAGCGTGCAACTGCGGTACTTACAGACGCTTACCGAAATCGGAGTGGAGAAAAACACGACCGTGGTCTTCCCTGTCCCAGTGGACTTCTTCTCGGGACTCCAAAAGTTACTAGCGAAGAACGAGACTCCAGCCGCAAAATAGGGTGAGAGGAGATTAGGTAGTTTTCTAGTTCGGTAATTTGGTAATTGTAGACAACCACATGAATCTTCAATTACACAATTGCCAAATTACCCAATCTACAATCGCATGAGCCCTTCGACTGCGGCGCGTATGGAAGAAGCCAACGACACTGAAATTACCCTGGGCACGGGGAAGATGCTGGCCCTGTTTTTCGGACTGGTGATACTGTGTGCGGTTTTTTTTGGCATGGGATTTTCAATGGGCAAGAACTCGGTGAAATCTGCACCGGAGTTGCTGCCCTCCCCCAGTCAGTCCGGCCCGCGGTCGGCGGCGGCTAACAAACCCACAGGCACAGCGTCCTCAGGAAGCTCATCGCAGCCAGCGCAAGCACCTGCACCGCAGACTGGATCAAATAGCAGTTCCAGTACTTCAGAGGTTCCTGCTCCTCCAGACCAATCTGCAGGGCAGGTGGCTCCATCCACGCCGCCAGCCGGACCAGGCTATTTTGTACAGGTTGCAGCCGTAAGCAAACAGGAAGACGCCGAAGCGCTGGTGGAATCATTGAAGGGCCATCAATACCAGGCGATCATCGCCAATCAACCGTCGGACAAGTTGTTCCATGTGCAGGTTGGGCCTTTTACCGACATTAAAGAAGCTGAGGGCGTGCGCTCAAAGCTGGTCAGCGACGGATATAATCCCATTCTTAAGAAGTGAATACGCTGTTCAGTGTCACCCCAGGCTAGATCCCTAACCTACCTTTGCGGTCCGAAGTTTTGGCTTATCGGCTGATTTTCCACCCCGGAGAAGCGCGCCGGAATCGGACGGTATCCGCTGCGGGTGCGAATGTGGTACTTCTTTTGATTTTCGCCCGAGAGTTTTACCGAAATTACGCGCCAGCCGCTATTTGAATTAGCTTTCGGATAGTAGCTGAGTGAATACAGGTGTGCCAGGTCGTCACGAATTGAAGCGAATGCCTGCTTCTCCTCCAACCAGTTCTTGGCAAAATAGGCCTTGCCGCCGGTAGCCGCCGTCATACGTTCGAATACGGCGGTGGAAACCGGTTCCAGTTGTGCCTGGCGAGTGCTGATCATATAGATCACGGTTCCGGTCGATTGCGCCAGTTCGGCTACATCTTCCGGGGGAACGACACTGGCATTGTCCGGTCCGTTGGAAAAGACCACAATCACTTTTCGTCCCTGGTACTGCGCGGCATCTTTAACCGTCAGCAAAAGGCAGTTGTAAAGAGCAGCGTCATCGCCGGCCACGGAAGAACGAACTCCCTGGAGAATGCGGGAACGGTCGGCAGTTAAGGTCGCGGAGCGCGAAAGGTCGCGGCTATAAGAATAGAAAGCAACCTTGTCGGCGCCTTCGAGCGAGCGTACGAAATCGGCGATCGCATCCTGCGCAAATACGAACCCGCGGTACATGTAATTGCTGGTGTCAAAAAGAATAAAAACGTTCGATCCTGCGACCAGCGAAGTCAATTCGCCCAGATTTCCGGTGCGTGCCTCTTGCGTCTGAACGGCAGAATCCTGGATCACGAAATGATTGCTGTTCGGAGGATCTTCGACGACCCGACGCGTGGGCTCGTCACCCTGCCCGAACGTTGCCAGTTTCTCCGTGATTCCATCTTCCGTGATGGTGAAGTCCGAAGGGTGGAGACTGGTGATGTATCTGCCTTTATTGTCGGTAACCGCCACGTTCAACTGGACCATGTTTACGACCACACGTATGTCGGAATGGTTCTCCTGTGATGAACCGAAACTGGATCCCAGAACTACAATGAAACCTGATAAAAGCGCGCCTGCAAGCTGCTTCTTCATAGACCCGTCCTGTCGTTTTGCCCCTCGCGTCGCCCCGATTGGCGGCTCGTTAATTGTTCAGCGCTCCTCCGGCGGCAGCCTCGGTAGCTGGGCCAGTGGGAATTTTGCCTTCACGAAATTCTTTTCCGGTTTCTCGCATCGCGCGCAGCAAGGCCGGCCAGTCTTCGAAGTCCGTAGCGAAGATCTTTCCTACCATCTGGCGCGTCAGTTCCGGCACTATTCGATTCAGGGTCGCGGGCGGAAGCCCCATTTCGTCCACCAGTCGCGCCCAGTACAGATTATTAGAATCCCAGCTTTCGGCCATCAAACGGCTGGAGTATCCCGCGAATGCCGGAAACGGCTTCAGGCTGATGAGTTCGGGAGCATCCGTTTGCGCCAGAATAGGATGTGGCACGCCAAAATCGCGCGATAGTCGCGCCCAATTCACCTCGGTTGGATCCTCCTGGATCAAATGTGCGAGTTCCTTGCCGGCCGGTCCCCAGGAATTTTTGTCGTCGGGATAACGCTGCCGGAATTGCACACTCAAATAGAAAACATCGGCGGGAGTCACTTGTGAAAGGGTGCCCTCGGCATTTCCGCTGGCCAATTCCTGTTCCAGCCACGAGGCTTGCCGTGCAGGCATCCTTTGGGACAAGATGCTCACCACCTTGCGACGTAGCGCCTCGTCCGACCCCGACGCCGATAACAGTTCCTCTCCCGACTGCTGATATAGCGTGATGGCGTGAAGTTCGTTCCTGCTCACGTTCCACCATCGCGGCAAAATTGCGCTGGTGAGCAGCCCGGGTACGGTTTCCCTCCAGATGAGCGCCTGCACGTTTTCCGGCACGATGAAGTCTTGCTCGGCTTCCGAGAGGGCATACGGAAGATCAGCCAGCGAGCCCACCAGATGAGCGCCGCCGCCCGCTGCAATTCCAGCCCCAAATAATTGCGGAGCGCGCCACAGTCCCTCCACGCCTTCTACCGTTTCTCCCGCAAAATCATGGGACCGCACGAACAGTGGATCTACGCGCAGCAGTTGCGCACCCGGCGGCTCGTAATACGCGTAGTTGAGTCCCACAAGCGTATCGCGAAGGAAGGGAGCCAATTGACCGCGTGCCTCTTCGATCTGACCGGGACTCGGCGTTCCCTTTAACTGTTTAGCCACATCCGTCTGCATTTGCGTCTCGGTGTGGCGATTGTTGTAAATTCCGGCTGCCCACTCCGACCGCTCCGAAGATGAAAAGATCGGCCTCGGCATCTGGAATTCCCGCAGTTCCGCCATCATCGGCAGTAATGAACTCTTTTCGACGGTCTTAGACTTGTCTGACAGGCCATCTGCCAACGCCAGCAGAGTGTCCAAGGAAACCAGACGCTGCCCGTCCATTACTGCACGAATACCCTTGGCCATTTCCGCGTGTACTCGCTGGCTGTCACGATCGCTTTGACGCGGGCCGGCAAGCAACTCGATCACCTCGTCCTGGCTGACGTTCTCTTTTCCAGTCACTGCGCGGAATACCGCCCGGAGCGAGGTGCAGCCTGTGCCAACCAACTGGGCAGGGCTGCTGATCTTGTCGAAGCCAGTGAGTGCGTCCTGCCACGACTGATTCAGCCTGGCCACGGGGATCTCGCGCTGTCGCGCCAGAATCTGCCACATCCCGATATTCGCCTGAAAGATGCCGAGCGCATTCCCACGAAGGGTATGGCTGGAAATTCTGTCCAGGGCAGAAGCCATTTCGACAAATTTCGCAATCGATGTGTCATCCAGTTCCGGGAACTCTGAGAAGACCTCGAACTGGTCTCTGTACTCGTCAAAATGCCTCGCCATTAAGCGGAGGGTTTCAGGCCGCACGCGATGGCCGGCTGAGCGCTTGCTGTCCATTTCGTTAAAGAGAAAGTACATCTGAAGCGGGCTGGAATCTGTTTCCAGCCGCGAGAGCGCAAACATCGCTTCCAGCACCTGATTGGGACGGCTCCAACTTCCAGAGTTTTTGCCTAAGTCGCGCACCAACGAGTGCTCGGATTTTTGCCTGAAAATGTCCTTCCACACATCGACGCCGCCAGGAATGACCGGCTGGCCGTTGGATTCCCATTGCAAACGCGTGAGCAAAAGAAGGAGTCCAGGCGCCAGGCGAAATGCCGGGCGGGCGGCTTCGGCCGCTACGTGCTGGCCACGAAAGGCGGCGTAGTACATCTTGAGTCGATCCGCCTCGGCGAAATGCTGTTGTTGATCGAGTCCGACTCTTTCCATGCAATCGAAATACGTAGCCAGCCAACCCTTATCTTTAGCCAGAAGCCTGACCACGAATTCGCCTGCTTCGCGCGGACTTGCGCCTACAAGTTCGCTCCAGCCGTGCTCCGCCGCAGGACCGCCGGGGACCTGGACAACTCCTGAGCGAATCACAATTTGAGTGCCGTAGTAGTCGAGCTCGGGCGAATACTGCACCAGGCGCTCCAAGCTTACTTTCTGTCGCAAGACATTCCGTGTTTCCGCGTCCATGCGCGAAAGCGCCCAATAAAGCCGCGCAACTGCCGGGTGTCGCAGGAAAAGTTCGATCAGATCACGCTGTGGTTCGCGTTTGTTGACGTGGATGGCGTTTTTCCATTCCTTTTCGGTAAAAAGAATCGGGACACGAGTTTCTGGAAAGTGATATTCAAATTCACGGCCATGCCGGAAGGAGTCTTCCAGAGCAGGAAGAGGAAAACCTGAGTCCATGGTCAAGAACGCGCGTTCCGGGTCGGCAGTAACCACCGAGGTGTCTTTGTCACCACATTGCTGCCGCATGCGATAACCGAGAATACGCAGCAGCGGCGCAGCGTCTTCGCATCTGGCGAGATGAATAGTTCCGGAAGGCCCTGCGAGCTCCGACAATTCTTTCGACTGGTTCACGTACCTGCCAAGAAGGATCAGGAACTCCGTCGGCGTGGACCGGTCTCTCCACCCCACGTAGCCCTGCACGTAAACATTTCTCGCGAAAAGGGGCATCGCTTCGGCGAGAGATGCTTGCTGGCTGATGCCGGCCATCCGCAAAAATGAGCGCAAGGGCCCATGAACCGTTACCGCGGACAAAGATTGATCATCGACGGGAGGCTGCGTGCCGCTTGAATCATTTGCAGACGAAGAGCTAGAAATTTGCGCGCTGGTTGTAAGAGCAGAGATGGTCAGCAGAACAACCGCAGATAGGACCGCCGGAAAACGAAGAGGAAATTGCATGCTCGAATCCCTCTCTCCAAAACTTGGAGACGAATTGTACTTCCCGCAAGCAAAGGCGCCAAGCGGTGTTTCAGGGCTCCTGCCTGTGCAGTTGTTCTGAAGCCTGCGCCTGTTCTGCTTCAACCCCGGCCCTCTATGAAGGGCATGTAGAAGCCATCAAGCGGCAGACCGCATAATACGCCGGTGCCGGCCAGCTTGCGCCGCGAGGATCAAGATTTTACAAATACCCTAACTCCAGGGCACTCCAGGGCGCGACGGCATTAGGATGCTGCGACCCTCACCTGTGCGTTGCTCATGAGCAGATGGAATTGCGCCCAGAGACGCCAATGCGGGGTTGAAATCAAGACCGTTCGGGTTTCACAGGCGCGGCCCTATTCGCTGGTGAAGTAATCCACGGTGACTGGATTCTCAAAAAGCGAGTAATCGCGCGTAACCACTGTAATTCCGCTGTCAGTAACGAAGTACTTCTGCCGGTCAGCTTCAGGATCAAACCCGATGGTTGTGCCTTCGGGGATATGAACATCGCGGTCGATGATTGCACGCCGAATGCGGCAGTGGCGGCCAACGTTCACATGAGAGAACAGGATGCTGGAATCGACTTCAGTGTAGGAGTTGACACGCACGTCGGGAGAGAGGATGCAATAGCGGACGGCGCCTCCAGAGACGATGCATCCGGCGGAAACGATTGAATCTAATGCCTGACCGGTGCGGCCGGGTTCCTCGAAGACAAATTTCGCGGGCGGATACTGGCGCTGGTGAGTCCGGATGGGCCAGGCTGAGTCATAAAGATTAAAGACTGGCGAAACCGAGACCACGTCCATGTTGGCTTCGTAATAAGCCTCGAGAGTACCCACATCCCGCCAATAAAGCGCTTCTTTCTTGTTTTCATCTACGAAGTCGTAGGCATAAACCCGGTAATCGTCCACCATTTTAGGCAAAATGTCCTTGCCGAAATCGTGCGCCGAATTTTCGTCCTCGGCGTCTTTAAGCAAAATGGGAATCAGGACATCGGTATTAAAGAGATAAATTCCCATGGAGGCGGGAACTTTGTCGGGATTGCCCGGGGCGCGGATCTTGGTAAACGTAGGCTTTTCCTCGAATCCAGTGACCCGGTTGTCAGGATCAATCTCAATCACGCCGAAGCGGTAGGTTTCGTCGGGATCGATTTGAATCGTCCCCAGGGTGACATCCGCTCCAGAATCATTGTGCTGCTTGAGCATGAGTCCATAGTTCATCTTGTAGATGTGGTCGCCGGACAAGATGAGAACGTGCTTAGGCTGCTCCGATCCGATGGAATAAATGTTCTGGTAAACCGCGTCGGCGGTCCCCTGATACCACTGATCGCTGACCCGTTTCATGGGCGGAAGGACTTCAACAAACTCTCCCATCTCTCGGGCAACGATATTCCAGCCCTCGCGGATGTGGCGGTTCAGCGAGAGCGCCTTGTACTGGGTGAGGATGTAAACCCGGCGCAAGTCAGAATTGACGCAGTTGGAAAGTGTGATGTCGATGATGCGGTAAATGCCGCCGAAGGTGACGGCAGGCTTGGCCCGGTCGCGCGTGAGGGGATAAAGACGCTCACCAGCACCGCCCGCCAACAGGACTCCCAGAGTGTCTTTCATCTCGTTCGCTTGGATGGCAAACCGGGCGGAGACGCAAGCCGCACCGTTCACTTCTTTTTGCGCCCGTTATACTAGCACAGGCGCTACGCTGGCATCGCATGGCGTGTTGTCGTCTTCAGGGCGGAAACTTGATTTAAGTTTTGCCTTATCAATCTTTCCTGATTACGATTCAGTTAATGTCCGTTGAAAAATTGCTGCTCGCCCGACGCAGAGTTTGGGGGTTATTAGCTGTCGCGGCGTCGCTCGGCGCGAACCCGGTTCATGCCCGCATATTGAAGACGCCCTTGAGCGTCGCCTGGCAGCCCGCAAAACTGGTGCGCGGGTCGCCGGTATTGTTTCAGGTCTCGGCCCCACGAGCGCAAGCAGTCTCCGGCCAGTGGATGGGGCACAAGCTCAGCTTCTTCCGTTCCGACAATGGAACAAGATGGTACGCGTTGGCCGGAATTCCAGTGGAGACCAAGCCCGGAAGTTACGAACTCAGCCTTAGCGAGACATTGAAAGGCCGAACGGCGCCCGTGGTCAAAAAGATCAAGGTCGCGAACGCAAGTTATCCGAGGATCGCGGCACACGTCGCCAAGAAGTTCACCGAACCGAATGCCGATCAGCTGAAGGAAATTTCCGCGGACAAAAGCGTGAAGCAGAGTGTGCTGGCCATCGAAAGCGAACAGCGATTATGGGAGGGAACGTTTCAAGCGCCGGTATCAGTTGCAATTTCTGATGTCTTCGGCACTGAACGCGTGTTCAACGGCGAGGTCCAAAGCCGGCACCTGGGGCTGGATTTCGCCGCCCCCGCAGGAACGCCGGTACATGCCATCAATCGCGGCACCGTCCTTTTAGCCCAGCCGCTTTATTTCGAAGGTGGATTTGTAGTGATCGATCACGGCCAGGGACTGTTAAGCCTTTACCTACATCTTTCAGATTTTCAGGTAAAACAGGGAGATACAGTGACTACCGGGCAGCCGATTGGTTTAAGCGGCAACAGCGGCCGTGCCACCGGGCCGCACCTGCATCTGGCGGTACGCTGGCAGGGGGTTTACCTGGATCCTTCGGTTCTTCTTCGACTTCGAATTCCCTGACCCGAACCGCTCCCGTTAGTCTTGTTCCGTTTTCGTAACAAAACTCATTTTCTTGGTAGCCGCGCTTTTGCGGATGATAGCGTACCCTAGCTTTTCGTCGGGATGCGTGGGGAAGCGCAAAAGTTTTCGCCCGGGCGAGAGCTAATCGGGATCTTGTAGGGCCCCCTCACAAGGTCCCGATTTATTTTGTTACATGGCCGCAACCAGACTCTGCTGGCTTGCCTCGACATCGTACACAACCCCATCGCGATAACTTACGCTCCGGCCCGAGATGGCCGGCACTCGCTCTCCGGGAACAATCACTCCGACCAAATTCAGCGGGTCGGCAGCAGAGATGGTGACTACCTCGCCGGTTGCGGGCAGCTTCCGGGTGGAACGCAGAGATTCGACCGCGATCGGTAACGCGAACTGCTCGCCGAGGAAACCGTCCACAAAGCGTCCACCGCGGATTTCGCCCCGGGCCTCAAGCTGGCGGAATGCAATCTGCAAATCCCGCCACTTGGGGAGATTGCTTTCGCGGGCCATCAGGTCGCGAAACACCACTCCATAGCGCCTGAGGAGCATCCAGCAGGTGGCCTCGATTGAACGCTCGCGTTCGACGGCAGAGTCGGTGTGCAAAAGAGCCCAGCGACCGGCACTGTGACGGGGTCGCGAAGTACGGCCACTTCCCTGCCCAGCGCGGCGCTTGGGATCGATAAGCGCGCGCAGATTATCGAAACCATCGGCGGTGACCAATCCGGCAGCGACCAGCTCCCAAAGACCGGTTTCAATTTCAGCTTTTAGCTTTCCGGTGGCGCGCACGACATCGGCGAAGAAAGACGCGCCGCGCTGACGCAGATAATCGAATACCTGGCGCGCAATCTGACTAAGGCCTTGCCCATCGCTCGAGGCGCCGTGCGGCGTCATCCAGTCGGCTTCTTCACGGACAAAAAAAGTGATGGGCGCAACGCTGGTGGGGATTACACGCCGTCGCCCGTTGCCGTCAGATGCTTCTAACGTGGCCGGATGCGGGGAGAGGCGTCCCCAGCCGACGGCTCCAGTAAGACAAAGCTGATCGAGCCAGGCGGGATCGTAGCCGGCGATGCGGCGCGCGAGCACTTGTCGTTCCCAGGCGTTTGCCGGGATTTCGAATCCCTGCAACTGGCGCAGGGTCTCGAGAACGGCGCGTTCGCCTTGAAGCTGGGCTCCGGGCGAAAGATGCTGCCATCGCAGCAGCCAGCGCATAAACAGGGCCGGCGTGACCGGCTCAATTTGCTTGCGCAATGTCGCAACCGTCAATCGATGAATGCGCGCTAGCAGGCGACGGTCGCACCATTCGGCCCCGAAATATGCATTCGTTGAGATGGTCTCCGGCTGTCCGGTCGAGCGAAGCTCGGCGCGTTCGTGTGGCGCGGGCGCCGCCGTCCGCGTGCCCGTAAAATTCCCCCTCAGTATCGAACCGCTCGCCTCCATCCGCAGCAGGGCTTTCTCAATCTCGGATGCAGGAATGCCGAGTAGATTTCCCAGTTCGCTTGCGGTGGTTGGGCCTATGTGGCTCATCCAGCCGGTGACCATGGCAAGGAGTGCGTCGTCTGCCGTAGGTGCCGGCTGATCGAGATCGGGCGGAGTGGTTTCGAACATTGCGTCGGGAAAAAGTGCCGTAAATGCTTTGGCGCGCTCGGTTGCGATCCAATAATGGCGCACGGCCCAACGTGCGTTGAAAGTTCGATTCTGGGATTCTAGTTGCTGGAAAAACGGCATCCAAATCGTCGAGCTTCGCTCGACCAGACGGGCGAGAGCGCCCGTCTCCCCATGGTTCGGGGTGAATTCGACGGGAAATGCCACCAGCGTGTGCAGCACATCGTGGAGTTCATCGGCATCGCGAACGTCAGGCCAGGCTTCCCGTCTGACTTGATCGATCGCCGCAGGGTCGAGCCTCCCTACTTCTTCAAGTACCGACTCCGGCAGAATGCGCCGCATTTCGACCGCGCGGGCCCGCCGTTCTTCAAGTGGGGCATCGTCGAGATACGCGTATGGATTCGCGTTCAGAATCTCGTGCGAAAACTGCGACGGCACCGGCGTATCCACGGCGATGCAGCGAATGCGCCCACTCTCGATTCCGCTCAAGAGTTCCCTGACCCCCTCGATATCCATGGCTTCGGTCAGAACATCTTTCATGACTTCCTTGACCAGCGGGTGATCGGGAATCTGAATGTCGCCCTCGATATTTTCCTGACAGGCAGCGACATCGGGGAATACTGAAGCCAGCAAATCGTCGGAGCGGATACGCTGAATTTGCGGCGGAACTTTCTTGCCACCTTGAAAGCGCAGCAGGGCCAGCGAGCGATTGGCGTCCCAGCGCCAGCGCGTACCGAACACAGGCGCCGCAAGCGCCGCCTGCTCCAACACCGGTTGGACGGTTTCAGCGTTCAGAAAATGAAAGACATCGCCCAGGGGAAAACTGTGCTGCTCGGCCAAAGCGATATTGAGGCCGTTGTCAGTCGCGGCCGCTTGCAGTTCGAAATTGAAACTTCGGCAGAAACGCTTGCGCAGGGCCAGCCCCCAGGCTTTATTGATGCGCGCGCCGAATGGGGCATGGATGACCAGTTGCATGCCGCCGCCTTCATCGAAGAAGCGCTCAGCGATGATGGTGCTCTGCGTGGGCACGTCTCCGAGCACGGCTCGGCCTTCAAGGATGTACTGAATCATCTGGGTGGCGCCGGATTCGTCGAGACCGCACTCCTGCTGAAGCCAGGAGACCGTCTCGGCGACTTGCGGTGTTTTCGGAGACAGCGCAACCGGAGAGATGCCCATCACTCGTTGGCTGATCTCCCGGCGTAGCTCGGCCACGTGAAGCGAAAGTTCCTGGGTGCGAGCGGGCGCTTCGCCGTTCCAGAAGGGCACGCTCGGCGGCGCTCCGTGAGCGTCTTCGACCAGCACGCGGCCAGACTTTCCTTCGACACGGCGAATTCGCCAGGAGGTATTCCCGAGCAGCATAATGTCGCCGGCATTGCTTTCGATGGCAAAATCTTCGTCGAGCGTGCCAACAACAATGCCTTCCGGTTCAGCCACGACGGTGAACAGCGCAGTCTCAGGAATCGCACCGCCACTGGTGATGGCAGCGAGGCGTGCGCCGCGGCGGGCGCGCAATTTGCGGTTCACACGGTCATGATGCAGGTATGCGCCGTAACGTCCCCGCCGTGCCGCAATGCCTTCTGAAAGCATTTCCACGATCGAATCGAAGAGCTCGCGCGAAAGATTTCGGTAAGGGTAGGCACGCTTTACCAGCGTGTAAAGTGCGTCTTCATCCCAGCCGGGATCGGTTGGCTGCTCATGTGGCTCGGACATTCCCTTCGACAAGCTCAGGGCAGGCTCTGTCCGAGTATCAGCGGCCGAGACCTGTGCTTCCGAGGTCGATTCAGTTAGTTCGAACTGATCCACCTTTGGTTGAAGGCTTGGTTTCTGGGAATTCTCGGACAAGAAGGTCCGAGCCACATGGCCCGTGGTCGATGCACACGTAGCCACAATTTGTTGCGCCAATACATCGATGGGAGAATCGGGAATAACGAGCCGATCGAGATCACCCTGCCGGATTGCCCGCACCAGGGCGGCACACTCCATGAGGTCGTCGCGCGTGGTGACAAAGAATCGGCCTTTGGGAATCGCTCCGCGCCAGTGACCGGAGCGTCCCACTCTCTGAAGCGCAACTGCAATCGCACGCGGCGAACTGATCTGGATTACCAGATCAACCGTACCGATATCGATTCCAAGCTCAAGTGAGGCGGTCGCAACCAGAATCTTGATCTCGCCGTCTTTCAGCTTTCGTTCAGCGGCCAGACGCAGCTTGCGCGACAGGCTGCCGTGATGCGCGCCGACAGTTTCTTCTCCGATGCGCTCGGCCAGATTGTGCGAGAGCCGCTCAACCAACCGCCGGGTGTTGACGAACACCAGGGTCGAGCGATGCGTTTCTGAAAGCTGGACGATGCGGTCGTAAATCTCGTCCCACATTTCATTGCTGGCAACCGGCCCGAGCAGGGTTGCAGGAATTTCAACCGCCAGGTCGAGCTTGCGCGTGTGCCCGACGTTAACGATGACTGGATCTGGGCGCCCGTTTCCGGCGAGAAAATGCGCAACATCTTCGATCGGTTTCTGCGTGGCTGAGAGACCAATGCGGACCGGTGATCGATGCGTCAGAGCCTCCAGTCGCTCAAGCGAAAGCGTAAGATGCGCGCCGCGTTTGTCGTCGGCGACGGCATGGATTTCATCAACGATTACGGTTTCAACGTCGCGCAGAATCGCGCGGCTCTTTTCAGCGGTCAGCAGAATGTAGAGCGATTCAGGCGTGGTAACCAGAATGTGTGGGGGGCATTTGAGCATTGCCCGGCGCTCGTGCATGAGCGTGTCGCCCGTGCGGACAGCAGTTCGAATCTGCGGCATCAGCAGCCCGCGCTCTCCTGCCATTTGCAGGATTTCGCCAAGCGGAATCTCGAGATTTTTCTGGATGTCGTTGCCAAGAGCCTTAAGCGGCGAGATGTACAAGACCTCAGTACGATCGTGAAGATCTCCCGCCAGGGCCTTGCGCACCAGTCGGTCGATGCAGGCAAGAAATGCAGCCAGCGTCTTGCCCGAGCCAGTGGGTGCGGAGATTAAAGTCGTACGCCCGGCGAGGATGTGCGGCCAACCCTGCTCCTGCGGTTCAGTGGGTGTGCCGAACTTGGCGGTGAACCATTCGGCGACAAGAGGGTGCGCCCAGGAGAGAGACTGCATCTGCCTATTTTAATTTGAGCCTCTGAGTTTCGCAAATTATTCGCCTAGCGCGGATTGCAACACTCGGCAGTCTGCTTTAAGCGAAGTGAGAGCTTTTAACCGCAGAGATCGCAGAGACGCAAAGAAGTCAGATAGTCGAAGCATTTCACTATTCCGACTCTCCCGGGTGGCTTTTTTCTTTGCGACCTTTGCGTCCTCTGCGGTTAAAGGCTTTTCGTCTTGCCGCCGAACCGGGCACGAATGGCGCAGCCGCATCGTCTGCGCTTTGCCTTCCCTGCCTTCATCTGCCAAACTGAATCCACCCATGGGTCGCATTCACGTCCTCCCCGAGCATGTCGCCAACAAGATCGCTGCTGGTGAAGTTGTGGAACGGCCTGCGTCGGTGGTGAAGGAGTTACTCGAAAATTCGTTGGATGCCGGAGCTACGCGGATCAAGTTGCAGATTGAGGCGGGCGGCAAGAAGCTTATCCAGATCACCGACGATGGTTGCGGCATGGTACGCGACGACGCCCTGCTGGCCTTCGAGCGTCACGCAACTTCGAAGATCAAGAACGCTGAAGATCTGTTGAACATCGCCACCCTGGGTTTCCGCGGCGAGGCGTTGCCATCGATTGCCTCGGTTTCGCGGCTGCATCTTGAAACCCGCGCGCCCGATCAGGATTCAGGAACGGTCATCGAGATCAATGGCGGGAAAATATTTCGTGTGGAAGAGGCGGGACTGCCGGCAGGCACGTCCATCACCATCCGCGATCTTTTCTTTAACACGCCCGCGCGCAAGAAATTTCTGAAGGCCGAGTCAACCGAACTGACCCACATCGCTTCGCTGGTCACGCACTATGCGCTGGCGCATCCCGGCAAGCACTTTGAGTTGCATTCGGCGACCAATGCCCTGCTGGTGGCGCCTCCGGTCGCGGGATACAGCGAGCGCGTTTATCAGGTGTTCGGCAAAGACGTTCTCGATCAGCTGATTTCAGTTGCGGCAGAGCTGCCATTGGCTCACGTCGGATTGCCGCAACCGCCGCCGTGGAGGCGCGAAAAAGTTGAAGAAGAAAACGATGTTGTTTCAAAAGACCCGGGCTCGCTGCGCCTGCATGGCTTCATCTCGAAGCCCGAAATCCAGAAGCTGAACCGCAATTCGATTTACACCTTTGTGAATGGGCGGCTGATTCGCGACCGTCTCATTCAGCACGCGCTGACCGAGGCTTATCGCAACATCCTTCCGCCGACGGTTTTTCCCGTAGTCCTGCTGTTTCTGGAAATGCCAAATGCGGAAGTAGACGTGAATGTCCATCCTTCGAAGACCGAGGTCCGCTTTCGCCAGCAATCTATCATGCATGATTTTCTGCGCGATTCCGTCCGTGCGGCGTTGATGAAAGCGCGCCCGGTGCCGCAGTTCGTCACCGAAATTCGCGCGCACCCGACGGCGAGTCCTTCGTTAACGCCTGGCGCACGCGCCGCCGCTGCTGAAGCCGCTGCAAGTTGGCAATTTGGCGCCGCCGCGCCGCAGGATTTCAGCCTGCAGCCTCCGCCGCCGCCGGTCATCGCCGAACGGTTCCACTTTACTGACGGTGGCGTACTGGAAGCGAACGCAGCCATCCCGGTCGCACGTTTTCCTCGCCAGACTTTTGGCGGCCCGGTAGAAGCCGCCGAGGCAAGTCACTGCGCGCCACCGATAGAAGTCGAGCACGAGTCGGTCACGGAGATTCCCAGCTTGTCATCGCTCAAGCCGCTCGGACAGTTGCGCGAGTCATTCATCCTCGCCGTCAACCACGACGGGCTCTGGATAGTCGATCAGCACGTGGCGCACGAACGCGTGTTGTTTGAGAAGATCCTGCACCAGCGCGCGCAGCAGGCAGTCGAGAGCCAGCGCCTGCTGATGCCGATCGTGATCGAGATGACCGCGGCGCAACAGGCCGTTTTCTCGGAAATCTCGGACGAATTGCAGAAAAACGGATTTGAGGCCGAACCCTTCGGCGCGCGTAGCCTGGCGGTGAAGATCGCGCCCGCGGGGGTTCAGGCCGCGGAAGTAGAACACATGCTGCACGAACTGCTCGACCAGCTCTCGCGCGAGGACCAGGCGCTCAACCTGGAGCAGATTCGGGGGCGCATTGCGGCCTCCATCGCCTGCCACGCCGCCATCAAGGTCAACATGCCGCTAGAGCAAAACAAAATGGAATGGCTGCTGGCCGAACTGGCAAAGACTGAATGCCCCATGTCCTGCCCGCACGGCCGCCCGGTGGTTCTGCGATACTCGATGAAGGACATTCAGCGGGCGTTTAAGAGAATCTAGCTCGAAACCGGGATTCCAAGAAGCGCATGCCAACCAATGATCCAGACAGGAAACGACGGCTGAAGCGCTCTGCAATTATTCTCGGCGTGGTGACACTGTTCGCAATGGTTTCGACAGTTTATCTGGTCCACTACTATGGCGAGAGCCGGCCGACAGTCGAGCAATCGGGACGGACGCACGCCGCAAAGATTCATAGCCGGACGGTTTATCTGAGCAATAGTGAATACGCTCTGGCTCTGGCGACGCATGCAATCACAGTGATACTGATCGGAACGTTTGTCGGCACAGCATTGAAAGCGAAATTTACCAAGAGCTGACGCGTTTAGCACAATATTCAACTCCATGATGACTCCCGACGAACTCGTTCAATCGCGCCGCGAAAAATGGCATCTTAGCGGCAAGCCGGTTCATACCCTGGACGAGGCGCGCGATTTCATCGAAAGCAGTGGGTTTTGCCTGACTTATCCTTCTTCGTCGCAACCGCCGTTGCCGCTGCCAACATTTGTCGGCGCATGGTACGGATCGGACGAACGCCTGCCCCGGCACCGGGCGTTCCTCGATCCGCAGGCCCGAGAGGCGACGAACCTGATGATCCGGTTGCTGCGCGCTAAGTGTGCCTACGAGGTGAACCTCGGCGACGAGAACAATGCGCTGTTGCTATCGGCGGCGGTGTTTCCATACTTTTATGCGCTGGTGGGCGAACGCAATCCGCGTCAGGCGCCGAAGCCCGGGCCACGGTCGCCTTACTCACAGTTGGCTTGCGATGCCTACGAAATCATTCATCGCAAGGGGCCGATTTCGAAGTTGAAGCTGCAGGAAGACCTCGGCAAGGGCATCTCTGCGCCGGCGCTGGACCGCGCTCTGGCCGAGCTGTGGTCGAAGTTGCGCATTACCCGGGTGGATTATCACGAGCGTGAAGGCGCGTCGTGGGATGTGCTGCAGCGCTGGGCTCCGGACGCGGTTTCTGAAGGCGTGAACTGCTCGGTCAATACCGCGCTTTCGGCGCTGCTATCGAAATATCTGGATTGCGTGGTCGCCGCAGATTCGACCGAATTGGAATCATTCTTTGGCAATTTTGTTCCCCGATCGAAAGTGCGCGAAGCCGTCAATGCGCTACTCGACGCCCGCGAGCTGAGTTTTGTCTCGGTGGGCAACCGGTCGTTGATACAGATCACGCAGGCTCCAGTTAGGCGGTCGGGGACGCAGTAGGCAAGCCGCTTTGCGTAGATCGATCAATACTTCCCCATAACGATTTTCATCAACTCGAATGCGAGCGCGGAGCAATCCGCGCTATCCATATTGGCGAGTACCACGATGCCATCTCTCCGTTCCGGAACAATCATGAAGTAGGTGCTGGTGCCCTGCTGTCCGCCGCCGTGACCAACGTCGAAGACGCCCAATTTTGTTCCGGTGCCCCACCCCAGCGCATACTCGGACTTTGAGCCATCAGCTAATTTTTGCGCAGTCCACATGAGATCGCGAGTGGCCGGCTTGACCAGTTTGTCATGCAGAATGGCGACTTCAAAGCGGGCCATATCGTCGGCCGACGAGAGCCAGCCTCCGCCCGGAATCTTGTAACTGGAATCGAGGAACTCCGCGTTCACGACGTGCCCGGAATCATCTTTGTGATAAAAGCGGGTGCGACGAGGAATGATGGCGAAGCGGTCGTCGGCTCGGGTGCCATTCATTCCTGAAGGGAGGAAGACGTTCTCGCGCATGTAGTCCACATATTTCTCCGCTGACGCACCTTCTATGACACAACCCACAAGCGTGAAGCCCTGGGTGGAATAACTGAACTTGGTTCCTGGCGGAGCCACCAGCGGATCATTTTTGAAGAAGTCGAGGCCGGCCGCGATGGGATTGTCGAAATGCTTTGTGTTACCGATCTCAGGATCGTCCTGCGATTCTGACTTGTAATGCCGGATTCCGCCCAGGTGGCCCATAACTTCGCGAGTCGTGATCGGAGACGATTTCTGCGGAAAAGCCGGACAGTATTTTTGCACCGGCGCATCAAGATCGACCTTGCCGCGCTCCCAAAGTTGCATGGCCCCGGTTGCGGTGAGCGACTTTGAGATCGACGCCAGCCGGTACAGAGTCTGCGGAGTAGCGGGAACAAGGTTTTCGAGATCGGCCATTCCGAATCCTTCTGACCAGGCGTATTCGCCATCTTCCACAACGGCAACGGAAATTCCGGGGGCACTACTTTCCGTCATAAATTTCGACACGGCGGATTCGAGTTGCGCCCGCCGCGCGTCATCTAACTTGTGTTCCTGCGCGAAGGCGGTTACACAAAAACAGATGATTACTGCAATGCGAAATTGCAATCTGGTAAGCGCCACTGTTCCTCCGATGCCCGTGTACAATCCTATCTTTGCCCATGGGTGATTCTTCTCGCAAATTGATCATTGCCATTGACGGCCCTGCCGGCGCGGGAAAGAGTACGGTCGCATCGCGGCTGGCGCGCAAACTCGGATACGTAAACCTCGAAAGCGGCGCCATGTACCGGGCGCTTGCACTTAAAGCGATCGAGAACGATATTTCGTTCGATGATGAGGATGCCCTTGACTGGCTGGCCCACAACTCGCGCATCAAACTTGAGCCGACGCTGGGCGGGAACCGGGTACTGCTCGATGGCCGCGACGTCACCCAGCGCGCGCGCGAGACCGATGTGTCGGAGGCCGCGTCGCGCGTCTCCGTGCATCCCAAGGTGCGCGAGTGGATGGTGGCGCGCCAGCGTGAACTTGGCGTTAACGGCGGAGTGGTGATGGAAGGGCGGGATATCGGCACCGTAGTTTTTCCGGATGCCGACATCAAGATTTTTCTCGATGCGGACCCGGTAATCCGCGAGCAGCGCCGCATTCAGCAACACCATTCTCGCGGCGCCTCGGCTGATTCGATGGCCGCGGAGTTGCGCGACCGTGACCGGCGGGACCGCACCCGGGCCAACTCGCCGCTTGAGCCAGCAACGGATGCAGTGGTCCTCGATTCGACTGCGCTTTCGGAAGACGCGGTTCTCGATCGGGTAAGCGCGTTGGTGGAAGTGAAGCTGGGAAAATCTCGAACCTAAACAGATCTGGGTCGTAAAAGAGAAGGTGCGACGGTTTGTTGCGCGACCATCGCACCGGGTTTCGCTGGACTATGCCGCTTCGTCGTGAATGGCAGCGCGCACTTTGTCCGCAACTTCCGGAGGTATCTCGCTCATCTTGTGCGCGGTTCGGGCATGCTCCGAGACCTTGCTCAGTACTTCTTCCTCGCTGTTGCCGCGGGCGACAAAATCGCAATCGGCCCCAACATCTCTGCAGCTTACTGTTTTTGCCATAAATCCTCCACGGCGAAGGAGTCTAGCACAATAACCTGAGCTGGATATGATGTTCGACTGGGAAAGCAGTGCGGCCACATGACGATCAGCTTTGGCTTTGATCCTGAGGCCAATAGATCGTCCACTCGCGTTCGCGCGCAAGCTCTTCGAGGTCAGGATTGGGATTGACCGCAACCGGATAGCGGGAAATTCGCAGCATCTCGGCGTCCCAACGGGAGTTGCCGAAGGCGACGTCAGGAGGGCGGCCGATCACTTCAAGTATCGCTTTAGGTTTTCCAATTCCCGACGGGACGCGCACCAAGCGGTCAGTAATGAGGCCGTTTTCAACCACTGACAGAGCAGCCAGAATCTTGTCTTCGGCAATGCCGAAGTGCCGCATCGCCGCCTGAATCGTCCATTGATTGGTAGAGGAGACTGCCCACACATCGCAACCGCAACTCTGCAACTCGCCAATGAGTTGGCGCATATCGGGGAAAATACGCCGGGTGAAATGCTCCTCGAAGAATTCCGCCGACAGGCCCAAGACCTCTTCTTCCCGCAGGCCTTGGTGCAGCGTCACCATGTCGCCGCACATCTCGTCCTCGCTTACGTTGCCCGCCTTGTACTCGTTGTACCGGCTGCGCGCCCAGCGGACAACCTCGTCAGAGACAACACCGCGATTGAGTTCCCAATCGAAGAAACGCTCGCCAGCGTCTCCGGACCAGAGCGTGCCGTCACAATCGAAGACGGCGAGGGCCGGGCGAAGACGAAGAATGGATTCGATGAAGGCGGAAGATTTGGGGATAGTACTCATGAAAGATTGTGTAACCGCAAATCACGATTCTAACGAGGCGTAGTCCGCTGGAGTATTCACGTTTGTGGTGACCCGAGGGTCATCGACTTCGAAATAGGCGATCCGGCCCGCATGGGCGTGCAGGATTTCGCGGGCGTTCGAGGTCGTGGGAGGCTCTAGAAACGCTTCGATCAGTTCGCGTCCAATCAGTATAGGATGGCCGTGTCTGCCCCTGTATTCGGGAACGATAGCCCAGATGTTGTGATCGCGAGTCGCGTAGGCATTGACCAGCTTACGCAGAGTATCTCCGGCGGGTGGAGGACGATCGACCAGAGTGATCATCGCACTGTCTCGGCCCCGATTGAGCACGTCATGCAGGCCGGTCTGGAGCGAGCTGAACTGTCCACGCTCAGGCTCGGGATTGCGGACGAGAAATGCGCCTTCAGCGTAAACGATCGGAGTCAATATTGGCTCATTTTCTCCGACGACTACGATGACCAGGTCGCAATGCGCCGAAAAGGCACGAATCACTGCCGAAAGAAAGGTGCCGCTCGCGGCCGCTCCCTTGGGCCACGGCAGCAGCGCTTTGTCGCCGCCCATGCGCGAGGACGCGCCGGCAGCGAGAATCACTCCGCAAAGATCGGTCATGTTGGAGTTAGCACGGGGCTTTGCCGCTCAGTAGTTTGCCCAGGTTGCACCACGAGCAGCGCACGCCGACGTAAAACGTACCGAACAGCGCGTAAACAGCGCTGACTTCGTCGAAGCGCATTTCGTAGATCAGCTTCTTGAACACCAGGGGATCGTCGGCAAAAAGATCGACGCCCCACTCCCAGTCGTCAAACCCGATCGAGCCGGTAATGATCTGCTTTACCTCGCCCGCATAGCGCCGGCCGACCAGCCCATGCTCGTACATCTGACGGGCCCGTTCTTCGATAGGAAGCGTGTACCAGTTCTTGTCTTCGCCACGGCGGCGGTCCATGGGATAAAAACAAACATATTTGCTAGGCGGAATGTCGGGAAATAACCGAGGCCGCATGGCTTCGCGCTGCCGGACCAGGGTCTCATTGATGGCACGCTTCCATTCTTCGGTATGCGGCTCAATTCCCTGCTCCGTCAGTTCGGCGTAGGTTTTTACCGTGGATTCATAAAGCCCGAGTTCAATGATCGACAAATAAGAGGTCGCCGGTTCCAGATATTCACTCAGCCGGAGATTGGCCAACTGCAACTCAGCCGCATTCAGCTCTTCAAAGCTGCGGCGGAAGTGCACGAACATCAGATCGCCCTTGTGCCCCAGGATCGAATACAGCGCGGACTGCCCGTTGGCGTTCTGCTCCATCTTGCTGAGAAGCCCCGCCGCTTCATGGACAATCTCGGTCTTAAATGCCGGCCGTAGCTGCCGCCAGGCTGACCATTTGAACCGCATCATCTGATGCAACACGCTGTAACCCTCTACGGTCAGCGGGACCGGCGGCACTGCAGATGCGGTGGTTTGGGTCCGGGTTGCGCGGGTGGCAGTCATGAGGCGTTTGTCTTTGACTGAACAATTGTATTGGAATTTGTGGTGAGGAGCCTACTCCTCTCCAGGTGTATCGCACTGTACTTTGTTAGAGAGGTGTCCACTGGCCAGCTGTTCGCAAAAAGTTTTTGCTTTTTATTGACACCGCTCCCCTTCTCGGCACATGCTCAAACTATGAGCATGCTCGCGCTTACCGAACTGCTGGGTACGCCGGTGATTGGACCTTCCGGCGCGCCTTGCGGACGGGTGCGCGAAGTGGCGCTCACCCCGGCCGAAGACCTGGCGCGGGTTTCTAATCTGATCGTACGTACCAAGCAGGGCGACCGTGTGCTGCCGTTTGCGGCGGTGACTTCGCTCAACGGTGGGGTGCGGGCTTCGTCTCCGGCATCGGACTGGGTTGAGGCGCAGTCCGATGGGCTGTTCCTGCTCGAGCGCGACTTGCTCGATCAGCAGATCATCGATGTCCACGGACGCAAAGTGGTGCGGGTCAATGACGTAGATCTTCACCCGGAAACTACGGACGGTCGTATTCAGTTGAAAATAGGCTCGGTTGATGTAGGGCCGCGCGGCGCAGTGCGGCGCCTGCTCAAAGGCGTCGTCCCCATGGCTGCCCTGAAAGTCCTGCTGCAAAGAATCCCACCGCGGCTTATTCCGTGGGAGTTTGTTGACCTGATCGAGATCGATCCGGCGCGGCGGGTGAAGTTGAAAATTTCGCACGAGCGCCTGGCGAAGCTGCACCCGGCAGACATTGCCGACATCATCGAAGAACTGGCGCCACAAGAACGCGAGGCGGTGTTCGAGACTTTGGACGAAGAAATAGCTGCCGGTGCTCTCGAAGAAGTTCAGCCTCGGGTGAAGAGATCTATTCTGGAGTCGCTGGATTCCGACCGCGCTGCCGACATTGTCGGGGAGATGAATCCCGATGCCGCTGCCGATCTTCTCGCCGACCTACCGGAAGAAACAACCACCGAAATCTTGCGGGAGATGGATAAGGAAGAGCGCGACGAGGTTGCCGAATTGCTCGAATTCGGCGAGACCACGGCCGCCGGCCGCATGAATACCGAGTACCTGGCGCTGGACGAGCAGGCCACAGTAAACGACGGGATCGAGGCGCTACGCAATTTCGAAGGCGGGGTAGAGACGGTCAGCACGATGTATCTGGTGGACAAGGATGGCCGCCTGATAGGGGCGGTGCCGCTGGCGAAAATTGTGCTGGCGAAGGCCGATGATAAGCTATCTTCCCTGACACAGGCGCCACTGATATCCACGCATGCCGGCGCGCGCGAGAAACAAGTCGCAGAATTATTCGACAAGTACAACCTGATCACCCTTCCGGTGGTTGATGACGACGACAAACTGACCGGTGTCATCACTTCGGATGATGTGATCAGTTTGCTGCGGGCGAAGTTGTAGGCTGAACGACACCGGAAACTTTGACCTATCCAAATTCCCTGCTCTCCGTTTATTCTGAAAAGCCGCACTGACGCGCTTTCAAATCCAAAACAATTGTTTGGCCCATGAGATTCTTTAAACGGTGGCGAACCCGGATACTGCTGTTCTTTGCGGTCGTAGGGCCGGGCTTTATCACGGCGAACGTGGACAACGACGCCAACGGAATCGTCACGTATTCGCAGGCAGGCGCGCAGTTCGGATATCAACTGCTGTGGACGATGATTCCGGTTACGCTGGCGCTGATCGTGGTGCAGGAGATATCGGCGCGCATGGGCGCGGTCACCGGCAAGGGCCTGAGCGACCTCATTCGCGAAGAGTTTGGCTTTCGCATCACGTTTTTCATGATGGCCGTAATCCTCTTCATCAACTTCGGCAATATTCTTGGGGAATTCGCGGGTATCGCCGGCAGCCTCGAACTATTCGGCCTTTCCAAGTACTACACCGTCCCGGTGTGTGCGGTTATTGTCTGGCTGATTATCGTCAAGGGTCAGTACAAAGGCGTCGAGAAAATATTTCTGGTCGCATCATTCATTTACATCACCTACATCGCCGCCGGAGTTCTAGCCAAGCCGGATTGGATCAAAGCGGCTGTCGGCACCGTCAAGCTGCCTGGCAAAGAGCTTTTCCGGCACGACTATCTTTTCATGACCATCACTGTGATCGGGACGACGATCGCACCCTGGATGCAGTTTTACCTGCAATCGTCAGTGGTGGAGAAGGGAGTAACGCGGCGGCAATACAAGGCCTCCCGCCTGGACGTAGTTGCCGGCTGTATTTTTACGGACGTGGTGGCGTGGTTCATCATTGTCGCGTGCGCGGCAACGTTGTTCGTGCATGGGGTTCACAACATCAACGACGCCAAGGACGCGGCAGAAGCGCTGCGGCCTTTGGCCGGCGATTATGCCTATATTCTGTTCGCGGTCGGGCTTTTCAATGCCTCTCTCTTTGCGGCTTCAATTCTTCCGCTTTCGACCGCTTATACCGTCTGCGAAGGCCTGGGATTTGAATCTGGAGTAGGCAAAAGATTTTCCGAGGCGCCTGTCTTTTACTGGCTCTACACCATCCTGATTGCCGCCGGCGCCGGCCTTATCCTCCTGCCGCGCCTGCCGCTGATCAAAATTCAGCTCTACTCTCAGGCCCTGAACGGCGTCGCCATTGCGCCGGTGTTGATCTTCATGCTGCTGCTGGTTAATAAGAAAGACCTGATGGGCGAGTATGTAAACTCGAAGACCTACAACGTCGTCGCGTGGGGTCTTACGGCGGTGATGATCGTTCTCTCGGTCCCATTCGTCTGGGACACGGTAAAGCAGCTTTTACATCAGTAATCCCGGCGCGTTACTGAAGCACATTCCGGTAATCTTTGTCGGCTTGACCCAGCGGTCTATACTTCAACCGTGAGTTCCAGCCCTGATCCACGCCTCGAGCAAGCCGCCAGCCAGGCAGACTCAGATCCATTTTCGCCAGTTCAGCGCATACCCAGGGGATCACCTAAGCGTCCCCTGGTCGCGATAGCAGGGTTGATTTTCATGTTTGCCCTTGCGGTTGAAACGGGCAGCGCGCAATCGGTGTGGCAGGTCATTGCGCACTTCATTGGCCTGCACGGTAAGCCGGAACCGGCTTCCGCAAATGTTCTGTCCGAACACGAGACCGAAGTGCTTGACCAGATGACACCGCAAGCACAAGCTGAACTGCTGCTGGAACGATCAATTAATCATTATCGTGGCGCGAACGATGAGATCGCGAAGCGAGTGGACAGTTGGCGCGGCAAGCTGAAAGAGACAGAGCACCTGTCCTCGTTGTTTGGAATTGCTTTAGATTCCGACGATCTGCGGGTCCGTGCTGCCGCTATCGAAATAGAGTTGGCGGAGATGAACTATCAGAAGCAGGCGGCCAGCATTGATCTGCTCGAAGATGCGTCGCGTTTCGGGGAACGTAATGCGCGCATGAACGCTCTGTGGTACATCTCCCTCCTCGGGAACCGAGGGGTTGAGCCTCATCGTGCCTTTGAGATTGTCTCGTCTTCCATTCACGATTCCGACGAATTCGTGCGTTCCGCTGCTGTGAACGGGCTGGCCTATCTCGGCACCGACGAGACCATTCCTCCCCTGCTGGAGCTCTTTCACGATGAGCCGAACCCAGGCATTAGAGAGCAGGCTGCCTGTGGCTTGGCACAATCAGGAATGTTGAGCGAAAAGCAGCGCCGCACTGAAGTGCCCAAGCTCTTAGACTTCGCCGAAGATCAGTCTCTCGATCCGGTAACCCGCACTTGGGTCTTTCAAGCGCTTCGCGACATCACCGGGCAAAACTTGCCGCATGATGCTGCGGCTTGGCGCAATTGGTATAACAGCGGTGACCCGCAGTGGAATCCTGTCACGCGCGACAGCCAATAGAACTAAATTGCCATCAGCACAACACCGGCAGCAACGAACAGCGCAGCGGCCCAGCGACGGCCATCCACGCGTTCATGCAGAAAGATTTTCGCGGCAAGGGCATTGGCAACAAAGGTCAGAGAAGCAGCCGCCGGCCCGATCAGACTGACATCATTCCACGAAAGCCCAAACAGCAGGCTGTAGAACGAAATTGCCATGCAGGCTACGCCGAGCAGGAAGTAGCGGTTCCGCAAGACCAGCAGCGCGACGAACAGCAATCCGCGACGTGCCCCCAACTGCCCGAGATCGCCTATCTGCTTCATGGCGCGGGCAAGCAAAACATCCCCGGCGCAAGACGACAGAACGACCGCGAGAATGGCTACCCAGGCGTTCAGGTTGCTGATGGCGTGCCTGATCATGAGTGCTCCGCTGCCGGATGGTCGTTCGGCAGCCGCCGCCGGGGTGGACGCCGCGTCAGCTCGGGGCCGGTGGTCACAAAACCGACGCCGGCTGAAACCAGCGCAATTCCCAGCCAGCGCGTGAGGCTGACCTGTTCATGCAATAGAAACTTCGCAATGAATGCCAGCAGCACGTATCCCAGCGAACTTGCCGGCAAAACGTAAGTGAGGTCAGCCCAGGACAGGGCTGTCATGTAGGCAGCGAAGAAGCCGAGTAGCATCACAATGCCAAGTGCAACCCATACGTTGGTCATCGCGAAAAAAAGCGAGTGGATGTTGTGCAAGGAAATATTGCCGACCTGCTTCATCCCGTAGGAGAGCAGAGAGTCCCCTACCGGGGCAAAGATGGTCACCCCGCCCAGCACCAGATATTTGCGGAGGTTCACAAACTAGACCTGCACGGTCTCCTGCGGAGTCTCTGCCGGGGCTTCTGGCTTGGCTGAATGTCCGTTGCTGGCTGCATTGTCCTTTACTAGCTTGTTTCGCATGGAGCGCACTTTGAGGAAAGTGCGCGCATCCTTGTACAGGCGCTTGCGCTCGCCGGAATTGAATGCTGCTTTCTTCAGAATGCGGAACACAGCCTTGGGCCGGAAATAGTATTCGTCGTAGAACTGATGAACCGAGTGCAGAATCTCATCTGCCGGTAGTCCTGGGTATTCGATATGCGCCAACTGATGGCCGCCGGCGTCCACCATGCTGCCTTTCACCATAAAGTTGTTCTTGGTGGCAAAATCGTAGAGCTCAGTTCCGGGGTACGCGTGCGCTACTGAGACTTGAATGGTTTCGACATCGAGCTCTTTGGCGAAGGCCATGGTGTTTTTGATGGTTTCGCGCGTTTCACCGGGCAGGCCGAGAATGAAGTCACCGTGGATTACCAAGCCCAGCTTGTGCGCGTCTTTGGTAAATTGCCGGGCGCGCTCGATCGTCGCGCCTTTCTTGATGTTTTTCAGAATCTGCTGATCACCAGACTCGTATCCGACGATCAACAAGCGGCAGCCCGCTTCTTTCATGGCTTTCAGGGTTTCAAAATCCGTGGTCACGCGCGAAGTGCACGACCAGGTAAGCTTCAATGGTTTGAGTTTCGCGCAGAGTTCCACGGTCCGCGCTTTTTGAATATTGAACGTGTCGTCGTCAAAGAAAAATTCTCTCACGTACGGCCAGTATTCTTTGGCCTTGGCCATCTCGCGTGCGACGTCGTCGGTCGAGCGCTTGCGCCACGCATGTCCGCTGGTGGTTTGCGGCCACAAACAGAACGTGCACTGCGCGGGACATCCGCGCGTAGTGTAGAGGGAAACATAAGGATGAAGTAGAAATGGCACGCTGTACCGCCTTACGTCTAGATCGCGGTGATAGACGTCGGTTACGTGCGGAAGAGCGTCGAGATCCTGGAGCTGCGGGCGATCGGCGTTATGGGCGATCGAGCCGTTGTTGCGGTAAGACACGCCTAAGATCTGGTCGAGCGGTTTGCCATCCGCGAATTCCTTGACGGCATAGTCGAATTCTTTGCGCACGATGAAATCGACGGCGCTTGCATCCTGCAGAGATCTTTCCGGCAGGACGGTCACATGAGGCCCGACGAAGGCGATCTTGATCTTAGGATTCTCGTCTTTGATTCTTTGCGCTAAACGAATGTCACCCGGGAACCCAGGGGTGCTGGTGTAGAGCACCAGGAACTCATATTCCTTGGAAATTTTGATGGTCTCTTCCGCAGAAACGTGGTGAGACGGCGCGTCCAAGAGCCGTGCACCTTCGAGCATACCCGTCGGATAAGCGAGCCACACCGGATACCAGTAGGACTCGATTTCACGAGTAGCGGGCCAGCGCGATCCCGCGCCGCCATCAAAGTTTTCAAAGGAAGGTGGGTTCAGGAACAGAGTTTTTAGGGGCATAGATATGGAGTCTTTATCCTAACATTGATGTGAGGTCCAAATGAGGCGGCGTATCCGCACGGTCACTGACCTTCAATACGCTGAAAATGCTGGTTTTCCTGATGATTCATCCTAAGCCGCGGACTGACATTGAACAACGCGTTTAGTCCGAATGGCGTTTTGATGCAGTAAACGGCGGCTTCGCTTCCCTGACCAGAGCTGGAAAAGCGGGGACGATGCTAGTCAGCCTACCATCCCCGCGTCTGCATCATGCTGGCTTCATCCATGGCGGCAACCGCCAGACCCTTCATGGCGCCAGTCAGGTCTTCGCTGACTTCGAGCAGCACCTTGGGGTCGTTGAAGTGGGTCGCGGCCTTAACGATGGCGCGTGCCCGTTTCTCAGCTTCCTCGGGCGGAGCCATGGCGCAGCTGTCGTCGTGGGGGTGGGTTTCAAGTGAATGGGTGCAGGTTGTGCGTTTGCCCATGAAGATGCCTGAGCCGACAAATACTGCTTCTGCGCCAAGTTGCATCACGAGGGACGCGTCGGCTGGCGTGGCAATGCCTCCGGCAGAGAAATTCGGCACGGGCAGCTTCCCGGTTTTCGCGACCAGTTTGATGAGTTCGTATGGCGCCTGATGCTCTTTGGCTTTAGCGTAAAGTTCTTCTTCGCTGAGCACGGTGAGAATTTTCATCTCCTGCACGATCTGACGCATGTGCTTCACGGCGTGGACCACGTCTCCGGTGCCGGCCTCACCCTTAGTGCGGATCATAGCCGCGCCTTCGGCGATGCGGCGCAGTGCTTCCCCTAGGTTGCGCGCGCCGCACACGAACGGAACCTTGAAAGCGTGCTTATCAACGTGGTGGGCTTCGTCGGCGGGCGTGAGCACTTCGGATTCGTCGATGTAATCCACTCCAAGTTCTTGGAGGATTTGCGCCTCGGCAAAGTGGCCGATACGGCACTTGGCCATTACAGGAATAGACACTGCAGCCATGATCTCGCGGATTTTCTTTGGTGACGCCATGCGGGCGACGCCGCCTTCGGCGCGAATCTGCGCAGGCACGCGCTCCAGAGCCATGACGGACACCGCGCCGGCGCGTTCGGCGATCTCCGCCTGGCGGGCGTCGGTGACGTCCATGACGACGCCGCCCTTGAGCATTTCAGCAAGGCCGGTTTTGAGGCGAAGACTGGTAGGACTACCGTTGTTCTGGGACATGGAATCTCATTTCGCGATCGTGAAGAGTATGCGAACTACGATGCACCTATTTTACAGCACGCGGCGGGGCGGCTCTGGTTTCAGGTGTCGCCGGATACGGCAACAGCCTCGAGATTCGACGCCCATTTAGTTTCTTCAACCCCGCCGACGACGAACACCCATCCCAGGCCACCGATGACAAGCACGACGACGGTTATCGCAAATGGCGCAAGGAAGTTGCCGGTCTTCTGTACAACGAACCCGGTGAGTGCCGGGCCGATGATACCGGCGAAGTTGCCGAAGCCATTTTGCAAGCCTGTCCACTTCCCTGCCGCTTGCCTGCCAGCCAACGTTTGAGCAAACGCGAACACACCTACTCCTATCATGCCCACACCAACGCCGGCTGCGAGTAGCCATGCGAAGTAGGTTCGCGGCCCGGCCAGCGCACAGCCGCTGATCGCCACGATGGTTATCAGGTACCCAAGGGCCATCGTCGATTTTCGAACCAGGGTGGCGGAGCCACCTCGGCGCATCCAAAAGTCGGACGCCCACCCGGTAACCGCCGAAGAGGTAGCATCCGTCAAGTAATAGATTCCAGCCGACCGAACCATTTCAGTCATTGAGAGTCCGCGCTCGCGCACCAGATAAAACGGTAGCCAGGTCAGCATGAAATAGAAAACATAGTTCACGGAAAAGTGCCCGATGGCTGCACCCCAGAACGAACGCTGCCCCAAAATGGCAGCGTTGCCGGGGCCGAGTTTCACGTCCTTCGGCGCTGACTCCTGCGCCGGCATCCACCTGAACCATGCCGGTAACCAGAGCAGGCTGAGAACTCCAATGCCTATAAAGACTGGACGCCAGCCGTATCTCGCGATCAGTGGTCCCGCGCCGAACGTTCCAATCGCAGGCCCCAGGCGGATGCCGGCCATGAGCAGACCGTTGGCGAAGCCGCGACGATTCTCCGGTAAGTGATGCGCAAGGATTTTCGAGCACGACGGAAACGCCGCCGATTCACCAATTCCCAATAGAAGGCGCATGACCAGCAACAGTGCGAATCCACGAAAGATTCCCGTGGCTGCGGTGGATAATGACCACAACAGATATCCCGACGCGATGAACCAATTAACATTGAAGCGGTCAACCAGCCAACTGCTGACAAACTGCATTACGGTATAAGCCGGAAAAAACGCGCCCAGCAGAAGTCCTACCTGCGACGCCGAGAGGGCAAGCTCATCTTGTATCCGGGGAGCTGCGACCGAGAGAATGCCGCGATCAACGTAACTGATGAGAACGCAGATCGCGAGGAGTGTAAGCGTGGGCGCGAAAGTGTTGCGAGTGCGGTTTCTGTCGAGGGTACGCGACATTGGAGGTCGTGGCATTCTGCGCTGCCGCGCCCGGGATTGCAAGCGTCAAGAGCCTCGCCCGTCGCACCAAACGTTTGGTTCATCTCTTACGTCTGAACACATGATGCGGATCAATGATCACGAAGAGGCCGCGGCTGCGGGCGAGAACCGTTCCCTTGTCATCGAGGATCTCGGCAGTGCGGCTAAGTCTGCGGCCGCGCTTGCCAATCTCTCGGGATTCAACCCGCAGTGGTTTATGGAGCGGGACTGGCCGCAAATACTCGACGCTCATGCGAGCGGTGGCGGCGGGCTGATCGCGCAATTTGTTCAGCTTGCTCATGGCATCGTCAAGAATGGTGGCGATAATTCCACCATGGCAGTGCCCGGGAGGCCCGCTGTAGCGCTTCCCAAGTCGAAAACGACAGCTGTAATGCTTTCCGGACGCATCAGCGTGAAACTTCAAGTGCATGCCGTCGGGATTGTCCTGCCCACACGCGAAGCAATAATTCTTCTTGACGGGATCGTTTCTGGTCATTGAATAGGATTGTACGGCGCGCACCGCCACGCTGAAACCGGCGTACATAAACCCCGTATATCAATGGCACCGCCCCGAGGCATGGTAGAAGAATGGTAGAAGATATGAGGACCATAGGCTGCGGGCGGAACCTGACATAGCTGAAGCGAGCACAGAATCGCGAAGCTGTCAGTTATCATCCAAAAGAGTTCGATTCGGTGCGGGCCCGCAAGAGCGCGCATTCTTCCATGGAGGAAAGACTAGTGAAACTGCAATCCCAGACGTCAGTTTCATGGCTGGTAATCCTACTATTCGTCACGTGCTGTTCGCTGCTGGCGCAGGAACATGCCAAGTCCGGTGGCGCGGCCACCTTCAAGAGTAAGTGCGTTGTTTGCCACGGCGCCGATGGCACTGGTAATACGCCTCTTGGCAAACAACTGCAAGCCGCCAATTTCCATTCAAAAGACGTACAGAAGCTGAGCGATGCTGAATTGCACAAAATCGTGCACGACGGTCAAGCCAACATGCCGGCCTTTGCCGACCAGTTGAGCGATGAAGAGATCACTCAGGTGGTTAAATACGTTCGCCAGTTAGGGAAGACGCCGCCAGCAAAAAAGAATTAGCTGCCAACGGGTACCGAGAAGCGCGCAGTATGCCAGTCGCAACACCTTCCGCAACGGTTGATCGGTTGAAGTCCGGACTGGGGCGGGGCGGTCTGCACCCTCCGGCGTATGGCGGTGGCGGAGATCGTGGGGATGGAGGCGAGGGTCCCCCGGAGTACGAACGCCGTTTGTATCGCGCCAGGTTGGCCCTGATTCTTGGAATCGCAGCGATCTGCGTTGGCTTCCTTGCGGTGACCGTAGCCTTCCTGGTGCGTCAATCCAGCGTCGTTCTCGACCCGCAAACTCACGCTTATATACGTGAGTGGATTCCCGTAACCCTCCCCGTGCGCCTGCTGCTGTGGAACACCTTCATTCTGTTGCTTGCCAGTATCACGATCGAGATGGCACGCCGCAATCTGGCGCGTGACATGCTGCTGGCGCCCGTACACGCCATACCCGGAATTGCTCCAGGCCGCGAGTGGCGGTTTCCATGGCTGGCGCTGACTGTCGCCCTCGGTCTGTCATTCCTTGCAGGTCAGTGGCTGGCCTGGGAAGCGCTCCGCAAACACGGTTTTCATGTTTCAACCGTGGGCATGAGTCCGTTTTTCTACCTGCTCACCGGTGCCCATGCTGTGCATGTTTCGGGCGGTATTGTCGCGCTGCTCTACGCCTGTGGAATCGCACTTCTGCACCGCTCGATCGAACACAGGCGAATCGTTCTCGAAATAGCGGCATGGTACTGGCACTTTATGGGAGTGCTGTGGGTAGGTATTTTCGCGCTGCTGCAATTCGCACATTAAAAGTTAGTTAAATTCCGTCTCAGTTGCCAAACTGAGTTGCACAGTTCTCCATCCTAAGTTCGTTGTACGGCGATGCCGGGCTCCTCTCAGCGCGTCGCACGAAAAACCTGAAGAGGCAAGCAGATGTCCATCTCAGATTGCAAAGCGATCACGCGGATCACAAACGGACAATCGGCGCCATCCTTTTTCGTGATCGGTCCTCCCCGGACGGGAACCAGTTGGATCCACGATCTTTTAAGTAGATACACTTCCCTGCCGAACCACATTAAAGAAACCAGATTCTTCGATTTGCACTTCAACCTCGGGCTGGATTGGTATCTGCGCTACTTCGGCCACCCGGGTGACACCGACAAACCACGTGGCGAAGTTGCACCCACATATTTCGCTTCCGCCCAGGCTCGTGAACGCATCGCCAGAACCTTCCCGCGGGCCAAGGTAATTTGTATTTTCCGTCATCCGGTTGAGCGCGCGTTATCGCTGTATCGGATTAAGCGCGCTTATGGGATGATTCGCTGCAGCTTTGAGGATGCGGTGCTCTTTGACCCTGAGTTGCTGGAGTCGGGAAAATACGCGACCCACCTGAAGTCCTGGTATCACGCCATCGGTCCGACGCAGGTATTGGCAACCTTCTACGATCAACTGCGCGATAGATCGCAAGACTACATTGATGACATCGCGGGTTTCATCGGCATTCACCGGTTCGAACTAACCGACGCGCAGAAGCGTCTGGTACACCCATCTGAGGGGTTCACACAACCACGCAATTTGATGTTCACTCGAATCGGCGTCGCGCTCGCGAACCGGCTAAAAGCCGGGCATCTGGACAGGATCGCGGTGGCGCTCCGGAAATCTGCGTTTGTAAAAACTTTTCTATCCGGTGGCGATCCTTTCCCGCCGGTGTCGCCCACGATCTTAAGAGCGGTGCTGGACATGTTCCGCCCTGAAGTGGAGGGTCTGGAAACGATGCTGAACGTTGATCTCTCGGCCTGGAAATCGGAAGAAACAAACTACGAAGTGTCGCTGATTGACTACATGACCCTCCACTCCTGCGGTTAGCCACCAGGCGGACGCTGACGTTGAGATGGCTTAAATCGGAAGCGGCTACTACCGATGTTCAGTGTGGAATCAGGAGCGCACACCCAAGCGAGATTGCAGGTCTTTACGATGACGCCGGCTCAGGCAAAGTTCGGAACCATTTTCAAGAACGACGTTGTAATCGCCATCGGGATTGAGTTTCAAGTTTTTTATCTGGTTGATATTCACGATTGCTGAGCGGTGGATGCGACAGAAAAGCGCTGGATCCAAATCCTGCTCAAGCTCGGCCAGACTGCGGCGCAGCAGATGATTTCGCGGGCCAACATGCAAACAGGCATAGTAATCGTCCGCCTCGATCCAATCTATTTCTGAAGTCCTCACAAAGGAAACCTGTCCCGCAGACTTGATAACCAGGCGCTCCGTTTTAGGCGGCGCGAGCCTGAACAGCTTGACCTTGTCTCTGGCGCGATCAAGGGCTCGAGAAAAACGGGCGTTGTCGAAGGGTTTCAACAAATAGTCCAGGGCGCCGGCATCGAAGGCGCGAAGTGCGTATTGATCGTAAGCGGTGACGAAGATTATCGCTGCGGGCACCTTGCTGCCGAGCATTTCGAGTACATCGAAACCGTCGCATTCGGGCATTTGTACATCAAGGAAAAGCAGATCGGGAGAAAGGCTGCGAATGGCCGCGAGCGCATCTTTGCCTGACCCGCACTCGCCAATGATTTCCAAATCCGGCTGGCGTTGCAAGAGTAAGGCAATGTTGCGCCGGGCGGGGGTTCGTCATCCACGATTATTGTGCGGATTTTCGGTGGCGCGGCGGCAGGCACTTACCGCCCCTTGCTGTCTTTGCCGGATGCGGCGACATAAGGTAGGGAAACTGAGGCTTGCACGCCATTGGAACCAGGGCTGGCGAGACTGAACTCAAATTGGTCTCCGTAGAGGCCGCGCAGACGAGTGACCAGATTCGAGAGGCCGACCCCCGAGCCGCTATTTTTCCAGTCGGCCGCGAGTTGTGGGCCGTCGTTGTAAACGCTTAACACGAGATGGCCATTCAGGCGCGAAGCGGGATACGAACCGTACCTCCTTGTGCGCGTTTAGCAATGCCGTGCTTCAGAGCATTCTCCACAATTGGCTGCAGAACGAGGCTGGGGACCTGCGCCTCCAGGAGCTCTGCAGGAATATGGGCGTCAATGTGCAGCCGGTCGGAGAAACGTACTTTCTGAATCGCCAGATACTTGTCTACGAGTTCGAGTTCTTCTCCTAGCGCCACCTCTTGCTTGCTGGAATCCTGAAGCACGTGGCGCAAAAGATCGCTCAGCCCCGCGATCATGTTTACCGCGTCATCGTTTCTCTTTTCGCGCACCAGAGAGGCAACGGCATTCAGGGCATTAAAAAGAAAGTGCGGCTCAAGCTGATGGCGCAGTGCATCTAACTGCGCCTTGGACAGTTGCTCGTTCAGACGTGCGGTCTCGGCTTGCTGATGGGCAATCCGTTCACGCGACTCGAGCACGTAGGCGATCGCCAGGATCGAAGCGTAGAAGATGATGGTTGCAAGCAGCCCATTGTTGAATGTTTGCGACCAGAGCGAAGTAAACGAACCCGGGCCGGATGAGTTTAACCAGGGATTCATGGCAACTTCCATGAACGCACGCCATGCGGATGACACGAGGTTGATGATTGCGGCAGCGCCAAGGTGAATGAGCCACGTCGAAACAGGCCGCAAAGTCACGGGTGGAAATCGGCGGCCCAGATACATGACGACGGGTGTCGCGAGCGCCCATGGCAACCAGGAAAACAAAATCGTCACGAACAGCTGCGTCCATGCATGGTGCATGCCTTGCGAGCGCATGGAAAAAACTGTTTCCGTCGCGTCGAACAAACCCATGCCGCCCCAAAGGGTTGCAATCCACAGCCAACGCGGAGACTTCGAAATTTCAACCGAGCTCATATCGCGATGGTATTGTACGGCGGATCGTAGCGGGAACAAATGCAGCCAATTGCCGGAAGCGCGCAGGGAGTGGTCTGGCCTACCGGGCGGAGGCATGGGAGACTGCCATGCATGAAAACAAAAACCAAAGCTGTCATCGTGGGCGTGGTGGTATTGATTTCACTCGCGGCACTTAATCAGACTGCGAGTGCGCCAGCCAGCGATCCGCAATACACCACCGACGGCAAGATGAAATTGCCGGAGAATTATCGCGAGTGGGTTTATCTGAGCACAGGCCTGGACATGAGTTACAGCCCGGCGGCACAGGCGGCGGGAGCCGACCATCATATGTTCGACAACGTCTTTGTGAATCCCAGTTCCTATAAGAGTTTTAAAGAGACTGGGACGTGGCCGGAGAAAACCGTTCTGGTGCTCGAAGTGCGCGGCGCCCAGAGTAAGGGCCCCATTAATCAGCGCGGCAACTATCAAACAAACAATATGATGGGCCTTGAAGTTCACGTAAAAGATGAAGCTAAGTTCCCCGGCAAATGGGCCTTCTTCGGCTTCGATGATTCGAAATTGGGCGATATGGTCCCGACGTCTGCTCAGTGCTATTCCTGCCATGCCGATCACGCAGCCGTGGACACAACTTTTGTGCAGTTCTATCCGACGCTGTTGCCGATTGCGAAGGCTAAGGGCACGTTCAGTGCCGGGTATGTGAAGGATAGCGTAGAGAAGAAGTAAAACCCCGGCTTTGCGCTGGCTATTTTAACGGCGGCAGATTGTTGCACCATTCTGGCATTGCGTCATGTGTGACCTTCGCAGTGATCGTCCTCTCTTCGCAAGCAAGATAGGTAATTGCCGGATGCTCTCGCAACTCGAAGTGCTGAGGCATAAAGTTGAAGACTGTAATCGTTTGATTTGAATCCCGGCGAGGAATCTCAATTTCATAATCGTCGAACGTACCTGCCGCGTTGCAAAAGCAACGGTCCGCACGCTTGACTTCTTCGCGGTTCAATAGCTGCTTTAGGTGTGCAAATTCTTGTTGATCTAGCAACGATTCGGAAGTCGTTTCTACTCGCTGGCTGCCTGGACAGGTTTCCCTCCAGTTCCAACTTTCGACTGTCACATGCGACTTCGACATCTGCGCAGGTTCAAACCTGTTAGTACAGCCAGGGGCCGAGCGGTACTCGAAGTTGCCGTCATCAAAAACTGTCAGCTCGGATGTCAAAGCTGTAGATTCTGGAATTTTTGCAACGGTATCAGATGGCTTGGCCTCTCCCGGAATTACAGGTCCAGCTGACCACCCCCGACGCTCTCGCATGCGAAACACCGTATGAAAATCTGCGATGAGGTCGTTGATATCGGCTCCGGTCGTATCGCTATAGGGTAACAAAGGCCGGGAAATGGGTATGGTGCCCACTGGATGCTCGAGCAGACGCAGCACCTCGGCATCGCTCGTTAATTCGTATCGGTAGTGCTTTCCTCGAAAACGAAGGGTGATGAAGTGCTGGTCGATCGAATTTGGAGTGAGGAGGAACGTGCCGTTCATGTGCCAGATCGAATCGCGCTCATATGTGGTGACCCAGGCGGCATTGACGCTCTTGTGTTGCCTGGCAGCACTGTCAAGCGTCTCGGGCAGAACAAGCAACGGAACATAACAGCGTTCACATCCGTCAGACGGGTCGAGCAGAACGAGATAGTAAGCAAAGCGATAAAGCGGCTGGCCGGGAGCATGCTGGGTCGGGTTAGGCTGGCCTGGGAGGAGTCGCGATCGCCAGCCGCGTAAAGCTTCAGAAGGCGAAATTGGACCCTGTTCGCCCATGTCCATGGTGTCTAGACTGAGATCCGCGATTCCGCCTGATACGGAATCGATCTCGCCCGATATCTCGACCTTCTTCCCATTATTAGGCTGACACCAAGTTGTCTCAGTGACCGAGTCCACGGTGAATCTGATCACATTTATGTCTTTCCCGTTGAACTGGACTTGGTGATCGGCGGCAATCTGCCAATGTAGGTCAGATTGCCGGGAGAGAATCCCCTGCGCTGTGATGAGTTTTTGCACCGACGTCGGAGCCTCATATGCCGAAAGAACGGGAAGGACGGCCAGCAGACACACCACTGCGTACAGAGTTTTCATTGCAGGTTCGAACCCTTGGTTCGGAGGAAAGTCGCAGGACTTTACCCGACTCTGCTCCGTTTATAATAGAAAGATTCGGCAGCGCTCGCGGAGCCGCCTGTAGGGGCGCGCTGTGGGTTTGTGACGAACGCTGCCCTGCCCCGCAATGTCCACATCGGTATCCAATCACGGCGTAAGCACTGTGCCAGAGGTGTCTCCATCAACGCCCACAGCCGGCGTGAACGACAAAATTATCGTCCGCGGGGCGCGCACGCACAATCTCAAAAACATTGATTTTGAGATCCCGCACAACGCCCTCACCGTGGTCACCGGAGTTTCCGGCTCGGGCAAGTCTTCCCTCGCCTTTGACACCATTTACGCCGAGGGGCAGCGCCGGTATGTCGAGTCTCTGTCGGCGTACGCGCGGCAATTCCTGGAGCGCATCGAGAAGCCGGATGTGGACCACATTGAGGGTATTGCTCCGGCAGTTGCGATCCGGCAGAAGAATACAACCCGCAGCCCGCGTTCGACGGTGGGAACGGCGACCGAAGTCTACGACTATTTGCGACTGCTTTTTGCGCGAATTGGCCGAACATACTGTGTTAATTGCGACGCCGAAGTAAAGAAAGACACGGTAGACGAAGTGGCAGAAGAAGTGATGGCGCTGGGCGAAGGCACGCGGCTGAATGTGCTGTTCCCGGTCAGCCCGAGCGTCAACCACTCCAACGGCCAGCCGGCCGTTCCTAAGAGAAAAGCAGGTTCCTCGACAGCGAAGAATGACTCGCAAGGGAATCATTCTTCTACGCTCGGAATGACAAGAGTTAAGAAGAGCGCCAAGAAGAAATCGGCCGGAGATGCGTTGGCTGCTGACACAATCAAGACCCGCCTGTTCGAGTTGCGGACGCGTGGGTTTAACCGCCTATATCAACACGGACAGATCTTTGAATTTTCCACGCCGGAGTCGTTGCTCGATGTGAACTTTGCTGAACCGCTGTCTGTGCTCGTCGATCGCATCGCCATTGCTGCAGATTCGCGGGCCCGGGTGGTGGATGCAGCGGAAATCGGGTTTCGCGAGAGCGAAGAGGTGATTTTCGAAATCGCGCCGCGGGGCGAAGATTCCAGCCGGCGCGCTCCCAGGCAATTGCGGTTCTCCCAACGGTTTGAATGCAAGAACTGCGGCATACGATACGCCGAGCCTGAGCCCCGGTTGTTCTCGTTTAATAATCCGTTTGGCGCGTGCCCGCGATGCCAGGGGTTTGGCAACACGATTGACTTTGATCTGGCCCTGGTGATACCTGATCCCAGCAAAACTCTTAGCGAGGGCGCCATCGAACCCTGGACCAAGCCGAAATATCGTCCGCTATTGGCCGACCTGAAGCGCTACGCGAAGCAAGCGGGGATCCCGATGGACGTACCGTGGGCCGAGTTGGCGGCGGAGCATCAACGGTTGGTCATTGAGGGTGAGCGAAAATTCCCGGGCGTGCGTGGGTTCTTTCGATATCTGGATCGCAAAAAGTACAAACTGCACGTGCGTGTGTTCATCAGCCGTTATCGCGGGTACTCGACATGTTCCGATTGCGGAGGCGCGCGGCTGCGACGCGAGGCCCAGCAGGTCAAGATCGCAGGGAAAAACATTTGCGAAGTGTGCGCGATGACGGTCGAGGAAGCGGGTAAGTTTTTTGAAGACCTGCTGAACAATTTTTCTACGGACGAGGGTGCCCCTAGCTCCAAAGCTAATTTTCAGCCGCTGCGGAAAGAAGAAGCCGAAATTGGCGAGCGACTGCTGGAAGAGATCACATCCCGCCTGCGGTTTCTCAACGATGTCGGTCTGGAGTATCTCCAACTCGACCGCCTGACCTCCACGCTTTCGGGAGGCGAAGCGCAGCGGATCCAACTTGCGACATCTCTAGGCTCACGACTGGTGGGCACGCTCTATGTACTGGACGAGCCGTCCATAGGCCTGCACAGCCGCGACACGCACCGGTTGATCAAAATCCTGCACGGACTGCGCGACCTGGGGAATACGGTGCTGGTAGTTGAGCACGATCCCGACGTGATGCGGGCCAGCGACCAGATTATTGATCTCGGGCCGGGCGCGGGAGAGTACGGCGGCAAAGTGATTGCAACCGGCACTTACGAGGAAATTCAGCACATTCCGGCTTCGCTCACCGGAAGGTATCTGGGGAATGATCTTCGCATACAGGTGCCGGCTAACCGGCGTAAGCCAGGACGGCAGCAGATCGCGATCCGTGGCGCGCGAGTCCACAACCTTAAGAACATCGACGTCGCAATCCCGCTGGGAATGTTTGTGGCAATTACCGGAGTCTCAGGCTCGGGAAAATCGACGCTGCTGCACGATGTTTTGTTCAAGGCGCTGAGCGCCGTCAAGAAAAGTCAAAATCCCCAACCTGTGTCCCCAAACAGCGGGGAGACAAGGGCGGGGCACCCTCCGGGGGTTCGAGAGGTCGAGGGCGACGAATACATCGACGACGTGATCCTGGTGGATCAATCGCCGATCGGTAGGACACCACGGTCAAATCCGGTCACCTATATCAAAGCCTTCGACGGCATCCGCGAACTGTTTGCGGGCACTCCCGAAGCCCACAAGCGCGGGTTCGGCGCCGGACATTTTTCGTTTAATGTGCCCGGCGGACGTTGCGAGACTTGCCAGGGAGACGGCACGGTGGTGGTCGAAATGCAGTTTCTCGCCGATGTCGAACTCATTTGCGAAGAGTGCAAAGGCGCGCGGTTCAAACCGGAGGTCCTCGATGTCCGATATCGCGGCAAGAACATCCATGACGTGCTCAACATGACGGTGCGTGAAGCCATCCATCATTTCGCCAGCGCGCCTAAAGTTGCCGACAAGTTGCGCATGCTGGATGAAGTCGGGCTAGGGTATCTGCGTTTAGGGCAATCGGCGACAACGCTTTCCGGAGGGGAGGCACAGCGGGTAAAGCTTGCAGCCCACCTGCAGCCCGCCGCTTCCGCAAGCCGAAGATCGAACGCTAAACCCCTTAAGAAACGGATGCTCTACATTTTTGACGAACCAACCACCGGGTTGCACTTTGATGACATCAGTAAACTACTCACGGCTTTTCGGCGTCTTATTGAAGCAGGGGGCTCGATTCTGTTGATCGAGCACAATCTTGAGGTGATCAAGACTGCCGATTGGGTAATCGATTTAGGGCCCGAAGGCGGCGAGCGCGGGGGCTATGTCCTGGGCGAGGGGCCGCCGGAGAAGATTGCGGAGATTGCAGGTTCCTACACCGGGCAATTCCTGGCGCGGGAGCTGAATGCAAGCGGGACTGCGCGTTCAAATGGAAACTGATGCGTCATCGAAGAGGGCCGTCGACGAGAGAGTGACAATCGCGCGACGGAAAACTATCCCTTTTCAAAGTCGAATGCTCGGCGGAATGCCTCCTGGTTCGGCTATCTCGGTAGTTGTCTTTTGCATTTTGGCGATCTCCACTGTCGCGGCCCAATCCACCGGCAAGACCATTCGGCATCACAAGGTGGAAGAACAGGACCCAGTCGCCACCAAAATAAACGAAGCCGAACAAGACATCGACAAGCGGGATTATGCTTCGGCGGAAGCACTGCTGAAACAAGCAGTGGCCGAAGCTCCAGAAAACTATTCCGCGTGGTATGACCTGGGTTTTGTTTATCATGCGATGGGCCGGCGCGATGATTCAATCACTGCTTATCGCAAGTCCGTTGCGGCCAAGCCGGACGTATTTGAAACCAACTTGAATCTTGGCCTGGCATTGGCCGACTCTGGACAGCCGGGTGCAGAACAGTATCTTCGTGCGGCAACCAAACTGACGCCGATCTCCAATCCAGCCGATGGCAAGAAGCGAGCGTGGGTTGGGTTGGGACATCTTCTCGAAGCCAGCAAGCCTGATGAAGCCGCGAGTGCATATCAGCAGGCCTCGCTGGCCGACCCGAAGGACCTCGAGCCACATCTACTAGCCGCGACCTTACTTGAAAAAGGCCACTCGGCGGAGGCAGAAAAGGAGTATCAGCAGGCGCTTGCCCTGGCGCCGGGATCTGCGGATGCCCTGGCAGCGCTGACCAATTTCTATATGCGCCAGCGGCGTTTTGCCGACGCAGAAGCGCTCCTCCGGAAACTTGTAGCCGTGCACCCGAACGATGCCACCACACACATGCAACTTGGACGCATGCTTGCCATTGCGGGCAAGACTGAAGACGGGATCAGTGAGCTTGAGACCGGTCTTAAGCTCGATCCCTCCGACAGCCAGGCGCAGCACGATCTCGCCGATCTCTACCTTGAAACCAGCAAGTTCCCGCAAGCAGAAGAGCTTTACAGAAAGCTGACAGCCTCGCATCCGAACGACGCCGCCTTTCACCATGGCTTGGGACGGGCGCTGCTGCACGAGAAAAAGTACGCCGACGCCGAGCGCGAGTTGGCGCGAGCAGTTCAACTGAGGCCCGATGTCGGACCCGCCTATGGCGACCTGGCGGTGGCCGCTGCGGAGAACAAAGACTACGCATTCGCCATCAAAGCCGTAGACATGCGGGCCAAGTTTTTGCCGGAAATACCGATGACGTATTTCCTGCGCGCCACCGCCTACGATAATCTGCACGACGTGAAAAACGCGGCAAAGTATTATCATCAGTTCCTGGACGTGGCGGGAGGCAAGTTTCCCAATCAGGAGTGGCAGGCCAGGCACCGTTTGATTGCAATTGAGCCGAAGAAGTGATGAGTGTGAAATGGTCAAGTACGTGGGAACGGTCGCTCTTTTTCTGCTGGTTCTGACCGCGCTGTCTCTCGGCAAGAAAGAAGAAACGCTTGAGCAATTGATCGCGCGTGCCGATGCTGCCAGGCCCGAGCAGCAGCCGGACCTTTACGTTGAAATTGCCGAGCGCCAGATGAAAGCCTTGACGGAATCATCCAAGGGCGAGCATTGGGAGGAGTTTCGCCCTGAGTTGCAACAGGTGGTCAAGTATTGTGAGCGCGCCCAGGCCTCAGCGATTCAGTCGAAGAAAAAGATTAAACGCACCGAGATAAAAATCCGACAAATGTCGCAGCGCCTGCGGGACCTGAAATTCGATGTGGATCCGGATGATCAGCCTTCGGTACAGTTGGCGGTGGACAAACTGGAGCACTTCCGGGCCGAGCTGTTTAAAACCATGTTTGGCCTGGGAAACAAAGCCAATGATTAGGCTGGCAATTTCCGTCCTGCTTTTGACGGCAGCGGCTCTTCCCTGCGCGGCGCAGCAGCACCGCCGCGATCCTCTCTCAGATCTGGAAATCGATCAGCTTCGCGATGCTGCGCAGGAACCGGAAGCGCGGCTAAAGCTATATATCGCTTTTGCACGGGCGCGCCTGGAGAAATTGCAGCAAATCCGGAGCGATCCGAAGATTACTGATACGGATAAAGGCCAACAAATCCGGGCCGCCTTGCAGGATTTTACCGAGATTTACGACGAACTCGACGAAAACGTTGACACCTTCGCTGACCGTGGTGACGATCTGCGCAAGGCCATAAAGCCGGTGATCGAAGCGGATACGGAGTTCGGCTCGAAGCTGAGGGCATTCAAACTATCGCTGGAGAGCTCGAGGGATGAAGCCGAGAAGTACGATTTCCTTCTGGGCACCGCAATGGAAGCCGTGGACAGCGCGGCGAAAGATCATCGCGACTTGCTGGCCGAGCAGGATCAGAAGTTCAAGAACAAGAAGAATAAAGCACACAAGGAAACGGCGAGCAGGGGATAGGGGGGTTTCAAGAATCACTTGGCTCCGATGTTATCCGCAAGTTCCTCAATCCCGACCCGATTCGTAATACCACGCCTGATTTTATTTTGCGCAGGCTATTTGTGTATCCGCCCTGGGGCAGTCCGCGTGCTAACCTGCCATTAATTATCTTGCGCACAAAACTTCATCAGCTGTTTCAAGAAACCTACCGTGAGTTGCGGCCGCGAGCTCCGCTGCCTGAACTGCGCGTTGAGTTCTTTTCCTTCGCCAATGTGAACAACACTATTCGCCTGCGCGAAGGACGGCTGCTGGTGCGAGTTTCCGATCTACTGGAAGGCGCCCCGGAAAATGTTCTGCGCGCCATTGCCCACATCTTGCTGGCAAAGATGTACCGCAGGCCGGTCGATGGCCAGTGCGCGGCACGCTACCGGCGGTATGTTTCGACGCAGCACATGTCTCGCAAGGCGCATCTGGTACGGCAGATGCGCGGCCGCAAGCGCATTCTCTCTGCGCAAGGGCACGCTTATGATCTCGACGCGATCTTCGAAGATCTGAACCTCAGTTTCTTCCATGGCCTGCTGGCTCGTCCGCAGATGACCTGGAGCAGCGATCGCGCCCGCAACCGTTTGGGACACTACGACCCGGCACACAACGCGATCGTCGTCAGCCGGATATTCGATGATCGCCGAGTTCCTCAATATGTCGTCGAATACATTGTCTATCACGAAATGCTGCACCTGAAGCATCCCGTGAAGCTGCGTGGGAGCCGGCGTTGTGTGCATCCGCCGGAATTTCAGGCGGAAGAGAAACTATTTGCGCAGTTCGAGCAGGCGAAGCACTTCCTTAAGAGGATGTAATATCTCACCACTAAGGGCACCGAGGTACACGAAGGAAAGCGGAAGCTAATCGCCTGCTGTTGTACAATTCGCGCGTGAGCCGTCGTGGTGTTGTTCTTTTTCTGTCTCTTCTTTTCGCTTGCGCTTTCTCATCAGCGCAGACCGCCCGCAAAGCTTCGCTAAGCTACAAACTTCTGGTCGTTCACGTGAAAGGTCTCAATCACTATAAGGAAGACCAGATTGTCAGAGCTGCGGGATTGCGCCTCGGCCAGCCGGCGACCGAGACTGATTTTAAGCAAGCGGTCGCGAAGCTTGGCGAAACCGGGCTGTTCAATGATGTGGCGTATTCGTATCAGTACTCGACGGCGGGATGCAATCTCGAATTGCAGTTGACCGAAAACGACAAGCTGACGGCGATCCTTTTCGACAACTTCGTTTGGTTTTCCGACGAAGAATTACTCGGACTCCTCCGCGCCCGCTTGCCGCTTTTTGAAGGCCGGTTGCCCCTCGGCGGAAACCTCTCTGACCAGGTAGCAGATGCGCTGAATGCGATATTAACGGAGAGAAAAATCACGGGTCAGGCGGAATACATACGATCAGGCGCGATGAACGGTCCAGTTGATACCTATGTTTATAGGGTCACCTTGCACCCGGTGATCATCCGCCACATAGATTTCCCCGGCGCAGCTACTGGGGAGGTGCCTGCGCTCGAAGCCGTGGCGAAGCCGCTCTCCGGCAAAGATTACCTGCGCAGCGCGATGCGCCCGCAGGAGCAATTGAATTTTTTGCCCGTCTATCTTTCGCGCGGCTTTCTGAAAGCCAATTTCACGGATGCGCAGGCCAGGGTAACCAGCGACGGCCCGCAGACGATGGTGGATGTCAGCTTTCCCATCACTCCGGGTATTCAGTACAAACTGACTGGCATCGAGTGGGCGGGTAACGCGGTCTTCCCTTCCGATCAACTTCAGAAACTGGTCCAGCTGAAAGTTGGGGACCCGGCAAATGCGGTGCAACTCGCCACCAACATTGAGGCAGTACAGAAGCTCTATGGGACCAAGGGCTGTCTCGCCGTCCAGATCCGCCCCGACACTGCGCTGGACGATTCGCAGGCTACGGTCCATTACACCTTGCGAGTGGATGAAGGCGACTTGTATCGGATGGGCGAGCTGCAGATTGATGGACTCGCTGATGATGCCGCAAACAGAATCGTGACGCAGTGGCAGATGAAAAAGGGCGACCCATTCGACGACGGTTATTTGAAACGCTTTTTTGAATCCATGTATCGCGATGTCACGCTAAGCAAGTCGCTCAATGTTGCCCCCAAGCAGACCGTAAATCAGAAGGACAAAACGGTTTCCGTGTTCCTGCACTTTGTACCCAAGCGCTAGGCCCCCCCGCTCTGTAACTTTTCGGATCGACACGCATCAGTTCATGCGAGGGAATATGAACTTGACAAAACCGCTTTATGCCGGACTTATCGCAATTGCTTTTATCGCGACGGTTGCCTCGCTGTTTTCGCACCGCGTAAGTGCCGCCGAGAATGCCGTGGCTCTCCCGAATCCCGTTGTAGATGCGATGCATGCGGACAAATCAGGTACCGATACAGCGGTCGTTGCCGGTGGATGTTTCTGGGGAATCCAGGCAGTGTTCCAGCATGTGAAAGGCGTCAAGAGCGCGACCTCCGGCTATTCCGGCGGCGCGGCCAAAACCGCTGAATATGAAGTTGTAAGCACCGGCGACACCGGACATGCCGAATCAGTGCAGATCAAATTTGATCCGGCGCAGATTTCTTACGGTCAGCTACTTAAAGTTTTCTTCTCTGTGGCCCATGATCCCACGCAGCTGAATCGTCAGAGCCCGGACGAGGGCAGTCAATATCGCTCGGTGATTTTCTACGATAACGACGAGCAGAAGCGAATCGCGCAGGCTTACATCTCACAGCTTGCGGACGCGAAGGTTTTCCCACGTGCCATTGTCACTCAACTCGTACCGTTGAAAGCTTTCTACGCGGCCGAGGGTTATCACCAGAATTATGCAACTCTTCATCCTGACAATCCTTATATTGCGATCAATGACGCACCTAAAGTAGAACACTTGCGGCAGGAGTTTCCCGAACTTTACAAGAAGTAGGTGCGCAGGGCGGAATGGCGCTGAGACAAGATTTGAGTTTGTCGAATATTTCCGATCTGGTGTAGCATCCACTGCACGAGGTTCAACATGACGACGAACGCAATCTCGTCGCGAACTGACGTAGCCGCCGGGGCCCACCCGCACGCGGCGTGCGGTCTGGCCATTGTGCGCGTGACGATTGGCGCGATGTTGGTGTGGGTATTTTTTGAGAATCTGGGGAAAGGCCTCTACACACCGGCCGGCTATGCGGGCCTGATCAGTTACTACATTAAGAACAGTCATTCGCCAGCCATATGGAAGTCAGTAATGGCACTGGCCGCGAGCCACGCCGCGATGGCTGCCCCGATGCAGGCGCTTACGGAAATCGGGCTGGGAACTTTGCTCGTCATCGGTCTGCTCACGCGGCCGGCAGCGTTCATCGCGTTTCTATATCTCGGCAGCCTGTGGGTCTCGGAGTGGGGTACGGCGTGGATCTGGGAACTGCTGGTTCCGGTGATGGCAGCGCTCGGGGTCGCCATCGGAAGCGCCGGCCGGAGTTGGGGCGTTGACCGGTGGCTCGCGCAACGCTGGCCGTCCGCTCCGTGGTGGCTGATTTGAGCTGAGTAAACTCTGACCAAGGTGCGCTTTGAGATGTGCCACCTCGATATGCCATGGCGGAACTCCGTATTAGCCGCAAACGGTAGGACAAACGGCACCAACCGCGCAGCGGCGGAATATAGATAGCCCGGCACGTGAGTGCCGGGAAGGAACCGTTACGAAACTCCGCGCTGGCCGCGAACGATGGGACAAACTGGCACCAGCCGCGCAGCGGCGGAATATAGATAGCCCGGCACGTGAGTGCCGGGAGGGAACGGCAGGATGATCCGAGTCCGCTTTAGCGGACGGCACGAGTTTCTAACGGCCTGTTCAGGCCAGCACGCAGAAAACGGCGGCTTTAGCCGCAGAAAACCTAATCAGAGTTTCCCTACGCCACGTGCGAGTCTCGGTCATCATTCCAACTCATAATGAAGCGCAGGCGATTGCGCGCGTTTTAGCGGATATCCCGACCGATCTCGTCAGCGAGGTCATCGTTGTTGACAGCAATTCCAGCGACGGGACGCCCGAGATCGCCGCAAAAACGGGGGCCCGCGTCATTCAGGAACCGCGCCGCGGATATGGGCGAGCGTGCCTCACCGGACTGGCCGCGACAACTTCTCCTGACATCGTCGTGTTCCTTGATGGCGATTACAGCGACCGGCCCTCTGAGTTGCCGATTCTTTTAACGCCAATTAGCGAAGGCCGCGCGGACATCACGCTCGGCGCCCGCCTGCACGCCCAAAATTCTGCTGAGGCGTTGCCGTGGCATCAGGTGTTTGGTAATCGTCTCGCCGCCCTCCTGATTAGGCTTCTTTATGGACTAAAAATTACCGACCTCGGCCCATTTCGCGCTGGCCGCGCCGATGTCCTGCGCGCGCTCGCACTCGAAGAAGTGACCTATGGCTGGGCGGTTGAGATGATCCTCAAAGGCGTACTCGCTGGATACCGCGTGGTTGAAGTCCCGGTGAGTTACTACCCGCGCATCGGCAAATCGAAGATCAGCGGTACCGTGAAGGGCACAGTCGGCGCGGGCTGGTTCATTATCAGCTTGATCGTGCGCTATTATTTTCGGCAGCGGCGGGCCGGCACGCCGCGTGCAACGTAAATCCGCAGAAGGAACCGGTACTCTATGAGAATGACCGACGAAACGAAGAAAGCACTGTTATGGATGACCACGGCGGTCGGCGGCGTTCTAGGATTTGTCCTATTCATGTGGACGCCGAAGAATGCCAAGGGCATTCTTGCCTACGCAGCCCTATTCGCGGTTCTTGTGGTCATTGCGATTTCCCTCGCTCCTAAGCGTGCAGGATACTGGCCCGGCAGATATGACGATCATTGATTCATCCAGCCAGACTGTCGGCGGGTTGACAGGTGGCCCACTCAAGCCCGATTTTGGCTTGAGTGGGGCAGTTCTACAGCTGGACAAAGTCTTCCCGCCGCTCGTTCGCGTTTTCGCGCCGTCCATTCTGATCGATCTCGACCCGTCCCTCAGAGCCGGTTGCGTAGTGGCGAAAGCTGCTCCATTTCCGGTCCTCCGGACGCTCGCACAACCCAGCGTTCACTGGATTTCGATGAATATAGCGCAGCTTTTCCACAAACTGCGGGTAATTTCCGAATGTTGAAATCGTGGTACCGCTTTTGCCAGAAATGAAGTTCCCCACTCAAGCCAAAACCGGGCTTGAATGGGCCACCCGTCGTTTATTATTGCCCCAACAATCTATGCAATCTTCAAGCGAGAGGCCGCGTTCATCAGGAAGTGACCGCCTGCTGGTCATCATGGCGAAAGCGCCGAGGCCAGGCGCGGTCAAGACTCGCCTTGCGCCGAGCCTTTCTTCAGAGGCTGTCACTGATTTCTATTGCTGTCTTCTCGAAGACACGCTCGCGCTGGCACGGTCTTTAGATGATGTGGAAGTCGCCATTATGTGCCCGGAATCGGACGTAAACGAGCTGGCGCAATTGGCGGACGCCGATGCAAGCGTAGTTGCGCAGAAAGGTGAAGGCCTTGCCGCGGGTCTCACTTCGGTCTTTGCGCACTTTGCAGAAAATTCTCAACGACGTGTGATTGCCTTCAACAGCGACAGCCCACACCTGCCGCGCTCTGTTCTCGAAGGCGCCTTCGAAACGCTGGCGGCGCATGACGTCGTGGTTGGACCGACGCACGACGGAGGTTACTACCTCGTCGGGGCAAAGGCTTCTTATCCGACGCTTTTCGCCAACGACGGAATGGGCACCAGCAACGCGCTGGAGAGACTCGTGTCGCGCGTACAAGCTCTTCAGCTATCCGTAGGTTTCGCGGATCGTTTTTATGATATCGACGTCGCAGACGACTTGACTCGACTCGCACAGGAGTTGCGCCTGGCTCCGGAAAGAGCCCCGCGGACGGCGCGTTGGCTGAAAGAGTGGGAGAGACTATGTGGAGCGGGCACTCTTGCCCGCTAGCTCTTGCCACCGCAAGCAAAGCAGGCAGGAGTGCCCGCTCCACACGGGAAAACTGTGACCGTCACCCCCGATTCGAGAGTCTACGCCCTCGGCGCCGCACTGCTTGTGGCGTTAACCATCTGCTCACGCCACTTTGGCGATCGAGGCGGGCCGTACTTCATGGCGTCGCTGACGGTTGCTGGCGTCGCGTACCTCCTTGCGATCCGTGAGTTTTTCTCCGCACCGACATTTCCGCGGCGCGTCGTCATCGTTGGGCTCGCCCTGGCTGCTGTGTGGCATATTGCGTTTCTAAGGCTGCCCGCAGGCGCAGATGATGATATTCATCGATATGTTTGGGATGGCCGCCTGCAGAAGCTCGGCTACAACCCGTATGTTGTCGTGCCCAGCGATCCTGCCTTCGCCAAACTGCACACCGACGAGACCCGAACTCTAAATAACCCTGACCTGCCGAGCCCCTATCCACCCGGAGCGCAGCTGTTCTTCCGCGCAGCGGCCGCCATTCACGAATCTACTTTCGCGCTGAAAATAGCGTTCGTACTCTGCGAATTTGTCATCGCACTTGTGTTACTGGATCTTTTGCGAACTACAGGAAGAACCTCGCATCTGGTCTTGGCATACGCCTGGAACCCATTGTTGGCGATCGAGGTTGCAGGAAGCGGCCATATTGATATTGTCGGCGCGCTGCTGTTGGTGATATCTGTCGCCGCACTCGCGCGCCGTTGGCGTGCGATCGCAGCCCTGACCTTTGGACTAGCCGTAACGGTGAAATTTCTGCCGATTGTCCTCTTGCCACTCTACTGGAAGCGGATTCGCATTCGCGACGCGGCGCTGGCGGCCGCCGTGGTCTCACTGCTATACGTACCGTTTCTGAATCACGGACGCATTCCGCTCGGCTCGCTCGGCGCATATGTACAGGGCTTCCGTTTTAATGGTCCCGTGTTTGCGGCACTCCATCAGTTTTTACCCCCGCAGTTGCTGGTTGTGCTGGCAGTGCTCGTCGGATTAGGGGCTGCAACATGGCTTAGAATCCGAAAACCTTTAACCACAGAGGACACCCTTCGGCTCCGCTCAGGACAGGCTCCGTTTCACAGAGGAGATGCCACAGCGCTTTCTCCGTGTAACGCTGTGCCCCCTGTGGTTCAAGTTTTTGAATTTGACTGGCCGGCATTTGCCTGGCCGATGGCAGCGACTCTCTTATTCGCGCCCGTCGTATTCCCGTGGTATCTGCTCTGGCTCGTGCCATTTCTGACGTCGGCCTCGACATGGCTGATCGTTGTCTGGACCGTCAGCATCATTCCCGTGTACGTCCAGTGGCACTTGCGTAGGCTCACGGGCGTGTGGGGATCGCTTCCGGCTTGGGTCATGGTTGTGGAATATGGATGCGTCGCAATAGCCGGTGCAATTATCGCGTGTCGCCGGTTCACACGATCGCACGCCCCCAATGCTCAACGGAATAGGATGGATGACCAACTAAAGCCAGCACGAGATCTTGACTGATGATCTTTTGAATGGGAGATTTCGACCGCTGGACGAGACCACTATAGACGCTCTGTCCAATACTCCGGTCGTCTGCTGCCGTGGGCGACGGCCCAGATTGTGATCGCGAACTCTTGTTCCGAATAGATAATCGAGAAAGGAAATCGCCAAAGCAGAAATCGTCGGTGTTGTTCTTGCCCGGTGGCCGCTTTTGGACTTCGCTTCCGATACCAAGCGATGGCTGTCTTAACGTCTGCGGTTGCGCCCTGATGATATTGAACAGGTTTAGCGCTCATTCACCAAGGCCAGTAGCTCGCGATGCAGTTGTTCCCAAGGAACAGTGACGGCCTTGCCCGTTTTCAGTTCTTCGATTCGGCGCGCCACTTCCTGGTCCCAGGCTTCTTCAACAGACTGATGCTCCGTATCGAGGCTATCAAGCAAGGTGTTCGCCAACGCAGCGCGCTCATCAACCGGAAGCGCAAGCGCGCGCCTTAGGAGATCGGAAACCTCTGGGCTCATGCCCTAATTCTACCTCGTGCCGGGACATGCCTGGTCTGTGACAGACAAACATCTCCATCTCCAAAATTTAGAACAGCGTGAGGTGGGCACGGAGAGAATTCTATGTATCCGGGAGGCGTACACTGTCATTTACCCAGAATTCGTTCAATTCACCGAGGAGGGACGTTCATGAGAAATACGAGCCGACTCGTTGTGGTTCTCCTTTTAGTCTTCAGCATTCTTTTGATTCTCCCTGCGATTTCCGCGGCGCAACAGCGCGACCCAATCATCGAAAAAGTTGCCAAAGTCTATGGCCTTGATTCGTATGACAAGATTGAAGCCATCCGCTACACCTGGAACATCGACATTCCGGGGCTGTTTAAGGCCAGCCACAAATGGGAGTGGGAGCCTAAAACCGGCAAAATTTCCTTCGAGAGTATGGATAAAGATGGCAAGCCGGTCAAGGTCGAGTACGACAGTTCTCAGCTCAGCAGCCAGCCTGAGCAGGTCCAGAAGGAAGTCGAACCGGCTTTCGTCAACGACAATTACTGGCTCATATTCCCGTTCCATGCTTATTGGGACAAGAGTGCCACCATCACCAACGAGGGCACGAAGAAGTTGCCAATTGGCGCCGGCTCGGCCACGCTGGTCTCGGTGAAGTATCCCCAGGAAGCGGGCGGCTACACGCCTGGAGATACGTGGGATCTGTACGTCGGAAAAGACTACCGGGTTGTGCAATTTGTCTATCACCGCGGCGGGGACAAGAAGCCGAAGCTCGTCACGGCAACGTGGACAGGCTACAAGAAGGCGGGCGGACTACTGGTCTCGACTGAACACCGCGGCACTGCCGATGGCGGGGCTTTCCGCCTGTGGATTACGAACGTGGCGGTTAAGCTGGCGGGATCGGACAAATGGGTGGCCGCGCAATAACACCCGTGGGACGAAGTTGTATCGTGGAGCGACGGGCGTTCTCGCCCGTCCGGATAAACTGGCCCACTCAAGCGTGGCTTTGGTTTGAGGTCCCTCGACTTGCTCGGGATTTCGGCGCGCGGCTCCTAGCCTGCCCTGAGCAACTGAGCAACGCGAAGTTGTCGAACGGGCCGCGCCACCGCCTCAACTTGAGTGGGGAACAACATCTCACCTATTTCAAGGACGGCTGCCGTGACCAGACGACTATTGCTGGAATCGCTTTCCTCTCTGCCATTGCTTTCAGCAGCACTTCTTGCAGCCTCGCAACGGGGCGATGCTAAGCAAGCTTCAAGCACGGTTTACGAGCTGCGTGTCTATCATGCATCGCCAGGAAAGCTGGGCGATCTGCTGGCGCGCTTCCGCGACCACACCGCCAAGCTCTTCGAGAAGCACGGTATGAAGAACGTCGCGTACTGGACGCCAACCGACGAACCCGACAAGGGCAATATGCTGATTTACATTCTTCAGCATCCCAGCCGAGAAGCCGCAACCGCCAACTGGAAATCATTTCAGGACGATCCGGAGTGGAAGCGCGTCAAAGAAGAATCCGAAGCCAACGGCAAACTGACCGAGAAAATTGATTCGACCTTTATGGCGCTGACTGACTTCTCACCACGGGTGCGATAAGAGGGCGGTGGGTGTCGTTGTCTGGCGGGGCAGCGCACCTTATCGGCCCCTGACGTCGTTTGAGCGCAATTGACTGTGGGTGTTGAAAAAGTCACCTTTCGCCTCAAACGCCCAAAATATAGGGGATACAAAATGTCTTGCGATTCGAGAAGATCGTTTATAAGGCATCCTGACGCAATTTCATTTTTGCGAATTTAGCGAGAAAGAGTTTTTCAACAGCCACGACTATTTTCGCCAACAGTGAGAGGAGTCCGTTGACGAACGCGAGAACACAGGCAATCGGAGGTTTACTTACGCACCCTAGGTGCCGCGAGTGCTGCACCAGTGAATGCCAACCCCAGTGTCGCAGACGGAACTGCAAGAAGCCATTTCCATTCCACGCAGAAGACAGCGATCTCAAGGAGGATCCTCTCATAGGCCGGTATCGGGTCGGGAATGCCCGATTTTAGAGACGGAAGAAAAACACCCAAAATCATAGCTGGCAGAGCGAACATTCCTCCGACCAGCGCAAAGCACGAAATGGCAGCCGTCTTATATCGCACGATTACTCCTCAACACGAAAGAGAGAGCCTCTCTTTTTTAGAATATTCGACAGCGTTGGCCGGGAGTAGCAGAAAACCGACGTTCGGCTGACGATAGTAATCGTTGCTGAATCGCCAAATCACTCCTTGGTTTTTACTCAGTTGCGTGCTCACGAATCCGCACCTACAAGATTCGTGACTCGGTTTACGATGGTTCCGTGCCGGAAATTTGCATCAGGGCCGCTCAGCTTTCAGATCACGAGCAACTTCTGCGTTTTCGCGAGGCCCTGTGGCCCAACGCTTCCGCCGAGGATCATGCCCGAGAACTTACGCTGATTCTCGAAGGCAAGGCCATTACAACGCTGCCGCTTGTCATCTTCGTGGCCGAGGTGGTCCCGGAATTGATCGGCGAAGCGAGCGATCGAACCTTAGCTGGTTTCCTCGAAGTTGATTTGCGTTCGCACGCGGACGGCTGCGACCCATCGCGCCCGGTGGGCTATATCGAAGGTTGGTACGTGGCCGAGAACCATCGACACGAGGGAATCGGGAAGAAACTTCTGGCCGCGGCAGAAGACTGGGGACGCAGCCAGGGATGTGTTGAAGTAGCATCAGATACCTGGATCGACAATGAAGTTTCCCAACGCGCGCACGAGGCGCTGGGGTACGAGGTGGTGGACCGCTGTGTGCATTACCGGAAGAAGTTGTGACAAGTAATGCAGACGGCGGCTGGCCTAGCCTTTCAGATGGAATTTCCAATTTGGGGTTGCCCCACCCTTCTCGCGGTTTTTGCGAGAGGGTGGGATGACATTTGGAAACGGGACTGGCGCTAACATTGATGGGACCCCCACCCTGTCGCTCCATCAGTCGCGACAAGAGTGGGGCAACCCCGTGAGACGGGCCCTCTAAAGGCTGAGCGGCCTTATCTCATTCAGTCTCTCGCCATCACCACCGTAGTGCACGAACTGCTCAGCTTGGGCAGATCGCGATTCGCGGCCATGCGGATCTCAAGTCTGGGACGCTCGCCGCGAATGATTGGGCAATAGACGTCAGGTGCCGATAATGTGCCTTGCAAGCGCCGCCTTCCGGCGCACCCACCATGACATGCCTCGCGGAACTCGCAAGGCTGGCAGGCTTCGGGAAGCGTGCGGGATTGGACGAAGGGCGCGGACCCAAGGATGTCGAGTCCCATCGAGATCAAATCTGAAAGCGGCTCGCCCGGTCCCATCCAATAAACGCACGGCTGCGTCGTCGCACGCGGAGTTACTCGCACGGTGCTGACGCCACATCCACCTGCAAGTGGCGGAAGTCCGGCCATCGCTCGCACCAGAGGCTCGCCAATCGCGATTACATCGGTCTCTTCAAAAAGCCGCCGGAACCCTTCCCAATACTCTTCGTAGCTCAAAGCATAAATATCCGATCGCACCGCCTGATAGACGTTAATTCGCAACGGAGCGTCAAACTGTTTGGCAACTCGCGCGACTTCCGGCAGACACAAATAGTTCGACTTCATCATCACGGCGATGATGGTTACAGGCACACCGAGTTTCACACAACGCTGTGCCTGCTGTTCAATCAATTTCCAATTCCCTTCCCCGCGCTGCGCATCCTGTTCGGATTGCGTGGGGTAATCCAGAGAGAACTCGATGTCGTGAAAGGCGCGCAGATCATCGTCTTCCAAAACCGCAACGCTGTGTCCATTGGAAGTGATGGTGAGTTTGACCGGTTTCGTTTGCAGATAACCGAGGATCGCCTTGAAGTCGGGATGCATGCCGTTTTCGCCGGTGCCAAGATTCACCGATCGAACGAGCAGGCGCTCCATCACGGCTTTCACCTGATCCAGAGAAAGACGATCAGTACGAGCGGGATCGCGGTAGCAGAAGGAACACGCGAGATTACATTCATTGGTAAGCCCGAGCCCGAGCGAAACGCCGGCACCGGATGTATTGCGACCTCCGGACGGTAGAGACTGGGTGGTGACGTTCATTCGCTACCCTTGGTCATCGGCGCTGCGCCGTGTGCTAAAACCTGCGTGTAGCGAGCGACCGCTGCAAATTCCTGCCGCATGCCGAGTTTGCGCTCCAGTTCGAACATTCTTTCGTACTCGGAAGCGCGGGAAACCTTTTGCGGCAAGTAATCCGACATTACCCGTACGCCGCGTTCGGCAATCACTGCCAGCGACGCCGCGTCCAGCATGGCTTGCAGGGCCTCCGCCGCAAATAGCCGCACCTTTCCTCCGTACAGAGACTCATGTGCCCATTCAGCGTTGAGATTGCGTTCGGCTGCGGCCAGGTCACCGTCTTTTAGTGCCGCCTTTAACACTTCACCTGCCTGGTTCCGAACTAAGATCGAGATGATGCTGGACGGGCCTCGCAGGACGCCAGCCCCGCCACGCAACACAGCGCACGGGTCGTCAACATATTCCACGATGTTGTGGCAAAGGACTACATCAAACAACTCGGCGGGGAACAAGCTTGCTAAGTTGGCTGCATCGCCTTGCTTCAGCGCAATCCTTTCCGTAACTCCTGTTTCCCGCGCGGCACGTTCAGCGATATCCAGCATCGGCTGGGATGAATCCAGCAACGTGACGTGAACACCAAGTTGTGCCAGGCGAATGGCGATCGCGCCGGTACCGCCCCCGACATCGAGAGCGCGCAAACACTCTTTCGACGGCGGCAGAAACTCCTGCAAGTTGGCAAAGGCAAGATCGAGGCGCAATCGCCCCTCGGGCGTCTCGAGGTAGGCCGCGTACTTCGCTGCGCCGGCGCGGAACCGCTCGAGGTCGTCAGTGGCGGTCATTTCCATCATGCGGGACTCGGGCCGAATCGCCGGCAACAAAAATCCCGAGAGCCTTTCGCAGAGTTCGGAAGCCGTTGCAGAGCGCTAGTCTTTGTCGAGATATTCTTCGGGCACGTCGTCTTCAGGAAATTGGCGGGTTCGAACTTCCCTTTCATCGGCATCGTCAGCCCGCTCTACCCCCGTCAAGACTCCGGCTTCGAATGCATTCCCTTCTTCCAGTAACTCGCTTACGCTTTCCGAATCAGCACCCTCAGTGGTGGACAAGCCTTGCGAGTCCGCGTCCCCCGACTGCGTCTGGCTTCTTCGTGATCCTGAAAAGCCAGAAAAAGGAATCTCTTTTTTCGCTCGGGCACGTGTCTGGGATCGCCTGGGTCTGCTTGCGGAGACTTTCTTCGACGCTACCTTTCGCTTAGAGGCTTTCTTCTTCGCTGACTTCTTTTTCGCTGATTTCTTTTTCGCTGATTTCTTCGGCGTTGGTTTCGCTATTCGGAACCTCTTCTTCACGTGAGCCTTCCTACTTTTCTTCTTTTTGCTTTTTTTCGTGGCAGCCATAAGGCCAAAGTCTATCACCACAGCTGACTCTGGTGGCGGCTGTTGCTCGTGTGGCTGGGTGCCCTATTCAAGCACGGGTGCCCATTCTAAACATTGCGCTTCTTGCGAAATTTTAAGCCGCCGAAGTTCGGAGATTGCCCACCTTCGCGGTTCTCGAAGGGTGGGTAGGATCGGATGTTCAGACCCTCTTCACTCCCTTGGGCTTCGCTTTAGTCTTGCCTTTCCCCATAAGATTAACCGCCACGGCCGTGCGAATAAGTTCCTTCAATGCCGCCTCATTGATCTTGTCGCCTTCGTGGATGTCGATGGCGCGCCTAACATTCCCCTCTAGGCTGGAGTTGAACAGACCCTTAGGGTCCTTCAACGCAGCTCCCTTGGCGAATGTCATTTTGACGTGGTCTTTGTACGTCTCTCCCGTACAGACAATGCCGCCGTGGGACCACACCGGCACCCCCGGCGATGTGGCTTTCACCCACTTCCATTCTTCGACGATCTCCGGATCTGCCGCGCGAATGATTTCGCGCACCTTCGCCAGCATCTTCCCGCGCCAGCCGCCAACTTCCCTGATCCTCGCGTCGATTACTGCAGAGGCAGATTCCACCGGGACGGTTTCTTTCATGGGGAGCTCCAGTCTCGCACTAATCTAGATGCGCTCAAGAGTAACCTGCAACATCGGCCAGAACGGACTGTGGAAATAGTGATCGACACATCCGCCGTTCTCGCCGTCATCGGGGAGCAACCGGAAAAGGCGGACTTGGTCAAGCTGACGCGTGGAGCTATTTTGGTGGCTCGGGCGTCGGTCCACTGGGAAGTGGGAAACGCGCTGTCGGCCATGTTCAAACGCAAGGCAATCGGCATCAAGGAAGCACTCCAACTGTTGGAGGCCTACGCCGCCATCCCGATTCGCATGGCCGAGATAGGATTGAAGCAAGGGGTGGAATTGTCGGCAAGATTGAATGTGTACGCTTACGATGCGTACTTGCTTGCCTGCGCCATCAACCAACGAGCGCCACTCCTTACGCTGGACGGCGGACTAAGAGATCGCGCCCGTGAATTGAAACTGGAAGTACTGGAGGTCGACACCCGATGAAGTCCTACAGCTATTCTGAAGCACGGGGAAATTTTGCGACGGTGCTCGATGAAGCTGAGCGCGACGGTGCTGTGGAAATTCGCCGCCGCGACGGAGCTGTGTTCCGCATTCTGCCTCTGCGAAAATCCAAAGCGTCGCCGCTTGATGTGAAAGGCGTAAAGCTGGGAGTGTCGGCTGCCGATCTGGTCGCAATGGTGCGCGAGGGCCGCCAGCGCGGATAGTCCCAATTTAAATGCCTTCTTGGGGCTGATCCGCTTTCCACTGAAAACAGATTCCGAACCCATCAGGATCTTTCAGGGACATTTGCTTCATTCCGTACCAGGCAACCTTCGGTTTTGAAACCTCGACGCCTTTCGCATGGAGATATTCGTACGCGCCATCAACATCTGGACATCCGATGTCCAATCAAGAAGCCCAAGCCGGTATCTTGATGTCCGAGCCAACGAGCCGGATCAGGTTTCTCCGGGCGCTCATCTTCGTCGTATGCGGTGTTGAGCATCAGTTCCGCCGTGCCATGCCGCAGCCAAGCCCAACCGCCACCCGCCGCCTTTTCGACGACTTCGAAACCGAGCAGTTCACAATAGAAGGGCAGTGAGTTGTCCATATCAAATACCTGAATCAGCGGACATAAGCCTCGCATATGGATTGCCATTTCCGAGCGCCTCCGTCCGAACATTTTATCTCCAAGAAATTCTTCGGGGTGCAGCCCAGCCTTTCAAATTGATTCCCAATTTGGGGTTGCCCCACCCTTCTCGCGGTTTTTGCGAGAGGGTGGGACTTAGCTTCTCCGTGGACAAGTCATCTTCCACGTCCAGTCTCGTCGTTTACCCACCCTGTCTCGCAAAGAACGCGCGACGAGGGTGGGGCAACCCAAAGGGTTTTATGCGTGGTGACAGGTTCCGCAGGCATCCGAGTTCCCGATTTGGAATTTCGATTAGATATTTCTCACTCTGCTGGTCTCGGACTCACAATTTCGAACTACAATTCCCTCGCATGGGGCCAAAGCCCAAACGCTACCAACAGCAGCGCTGTTTGCACTTGATCACGTTCAGTTGTTATCGTCGGATACCATTCTTCGATTCGGTCCCAGCACGAGAGACCTTCGAGCGAGAACTCGAGAGAGTCCGCCGCTGGTATGGCTGTTACGTCACAGGTTATGTCGTGATGCCGGAGCACATACATTTGCTCATCAGCGAACCGGAACGCAAAACACTTTCCCTAGTGATTCAGATGCTGAAACAAATCACTTCCCGCAAGCTGAAGTCGACGGGCTCGGCTCGTTTCTGGCAGGTTCGCTACTACGATTTCCCGGTGTGGAGTGAACGGAAACGGGTAGAAAAGCTCAAATATATTCATCGAAATCCAGTGAAGCGTGGGTTGGTCGCTGAGCCGGAAGACTGGCGATGGAGCAGCTTCCTGCAGTGGTCAACTGGTTGTGAAGGAAAAGTCGAGATCGAGTGCCCGTCAACGGCGCTGAAACGAGAACGGATGGGAATGAGGCTAACAGTGATAAGAGTCCCACCCTATCGCTCCAACACCGGGAGCGACAAGGGTGGGGCAACCCCATGAGAGAGGTATCCGCGAAAGGCTGGGCCAGCCCCCTGGATCCGTCCCGCCTGTTGCAAGGCAGCGGCAAGTTCATGCGCCATGTGAAGTTGAGACCTACGTCCACAACGCCGCGTCCGCGAATGCCGCAGCCCTAAGACGGCTCATCGATACGGCGTATTCGGACATTAAGGCGCGCGTCGAACATGGCTAGTTCAAAAAAACGCCTTGAGCGGCAATGCCGCTGCCCCACTCAAGAGGTCTCTCGACTTCGCTCGGGATTTCGGCAGCGGGCTCTAACGCCCGCTAAACGCCTCAACTTGAATGGGGCACCGTCGAGCTCGGGCCACCGTCTCCTCACGACTTTTGGACCGCCGGAGGCGTCCACTTTGGCGTTTCAACGCCGAACTGCTTGGCGTATTCTGCCCTCAGCCGCTGCCAGGCATCGAACTTCATGGCATCGGCGCCGTCTATGCGTGCAATCGGATTCCCACCGAGCAGCCGGTCCAGAACGTCGAACGCAATGTGCCAGCCGGCGGCGCCCCATGAGATGAAGCGGCGGTCGATCTTGTGCCACAGCGTCAGTCGCGTTCCGCCGCTAAAGGCTTCGAGTTCCCAACGGATATCGCCGTACTCGAGCACCTCGGGAGCATCGGCTCGCGTCACTGTGGTGTCGATCGGATTGGGATTTCCCACCCAAGTGAGCTTTACCGTGTTTCCAACCGTACCCATGTTTCCGTCGACGACAAAGGGCGCCCATTCGCGCAACTGCGGCGGGTCGATAAGAGCCCGCCAGACTTTTTCCGGCGAGTGCCGAAGCTCGCGGACGAGGATGAGCGTCCATTTGGCGTTATCTGGCCCGTCTTTTTTTACCTGCGCGCCGTAGGCCGGACTTGGTGCGTACTGCTCGATATTGGTCATCTATTTCGTCCTCTACGGCTCAGCCCAACCCGTCGCCGGCCGTTGGCCGTCCGTCGTTGGCCAAAGCCCGTGTTGCGAACGACCAGCGACGATCGACCAACGACGTTTTATCCGGCGATGTGTGGCTGAACGTCCGCTCTACCACTGCTTCAACTGCGTGACTTGAATGAGGTTGCCGCAGGTGTCCTTCAGCATGGCAATAGTCGAGGCGGTCACATCCGTGGGCGGCATGGTGAACTCGGCCCCCCGGGCTTTGATCCGCTCATAGTCGCCCGTAATGTTGTCGGTGAAGAACATGATAGCGGGCTGCTTTTGTTGAAAGATCGCCTGCTGATACGCCTTGGCTGCCGGATTGTTGTTCAGCGCCAGTTGCAGCTCGACGCCGTCCGGCTCCTCCGGCGAGGCCACGGTCAGCCAGCGATATGGGCCCTGACTGAAGTCATTCTTTTTAGTGAAGCCCAGCACTTCGGTATAGAAGCGCAGGGCCTTTTCCTGGTCGTCCACATATAGGCTGGTTACTTTGATTTTCATTTCATTTTCCTTTCTCACGCTTGCGGTTTGGGCCGCGTTGTCTTCTCCTTTTTCTTCCTTTTCGGTGCTATAGATGATCGATTTGGTTGTTCACTCATGCGCTCAAGGTGGCGTTCGAGAGCATCCAGGTGAGCAGACCAGAACCGGCGGAACTGAGCCAGCCACAAATCCAACTCCTGCAGTGGTTCAGGCCTGAGCCGGTAAAGACGGCGCTGAGCGTCCACCGTGGATTCCACAAAGCCTGCCTCACGCAGCACGCGCAGGTGCTTGGACACAGTCGGCTGCGTCATACGAAGCTGACGCTCAATCTCTCCCACTGACCGTTGTGACGCGGCCAATAGGCTCAATATCGCCCGGCGGTTCGGCTCCGCAATAATTTCGAAGATAGATTCCACGTCTTTGTATATACTCCAAAAAGCATATACGTGTCAAGGCATATTACGAATAAAGGCTTGGCGATAGTTTCCCTTCATTTCTCCTATCTCCTGACCTCGATTCTGTATCAGGTCCGATCCGGCCTGCTGAGCAATCAACACAAACCGAGGCCGGTTTCGTGGAATCTAGCCGCGTACGAAATACCGCAAACGTCACCGTGGCGAGAGGCCGCTATCAGAAGTAAGTGATTAGGGTATCGCCCCATCCTTTAAATCGAAGCCAATACTTCGCTGGTGGAACGAGTGCATCACTGGACAAAACCGTCACTTTAGCCTCTTCCCCCACGCCGCGAGGATTTTTTGAGAGGACTCTGTCTACAGTGTAGGCTTCATATCCGCCGTCAGCCTTCGGTATCACTTGCCCTTGATATCCGATTCGGTCTCGCACGAAGGATACTTTGAGCGTCAGCACGTTGCCGGGGAGAAGGACGATTTTGTACTCCGCGTGTGTCATTCTGCCCTCTTTTGAAACTGTTGTGAGTAGTAAGCTTGCACGATTCCTTTCGGCCCAATGCTTCCACAAAAACTCTCGCATTTCGATCCACTTCGCGGTTCGGGCTTCCATTCCGGTAAGGTTGTCTAGCTTTACGGTGAGCACATCGGGTTGAGGAATCCCTTTGTCTTGGCACGAAGCAAGTACGACTGCTAAAGCGAGAAAAATGCACGCCCGATGGACATTCATAGGTTTGCTGAATGAATAGAGACACTGAGCATACCGAGAAAGTTCCTAACTTGCGATTGTCTTCTCACTGATAGAGATAGTCCGACGGATGGCGTTCGGATGTCCGGTTGGTTTACCTTTGCAAGCCTGTGGAATCGGTACAGTGTGCGCAGCCCTGCAATGATTTTCTAGCCCTAGCAGTGCCTACACCGTAAAACGAAAGGGCCATCCCATCGGCGGACTCAAGACAGTGGCGAGTGGAAATCCAGTTCCAGCGAGTCAGGAAGTTTCTGACGTGCTGGCAGATTGGAAGGCACGCACACTGTACAGTCAGCCGACCGACTGGGTATTCCCTTCCCCGAAGATGGGAGGGACTCAACCTTACTGGCAAGATTCGCTGATGAGGAAAGGTATCTGGCCCGCTGCCAAGCGCGCCGGAATCTGCAAGCGAATCGGCTGGCATACGTTTCGGAGATCACTAGCGAGTCTGCTGGTGGGAGAAGGCGCACCCGTGAAGCTGACGCAAGAAATGATGCGACACGCGAACGCGCGAATCACTCTGGAACTCTACGCACAGTCCACGATGCCAGCCAAGCAAGCACTGCAGGCGCAACTTGTCAGCAAGTGGAATGGCGGGGACGACGGGACTCGAACCCGCGGCCTCTGCCGTGACAGGGCAGCGTTCTAACCAACTGAACTACGTCCCCACTCGCCAAATCAACGAGATGCGAAATCACCAGTGTTTATGCGGCTTTGCACAAATTGCATATCGTGCATGGAGTTGCCTCTGTTGCCTAAAAGAGCGCGATTCCTGTCCGAACCGCCCCCAAACCGCCTACAAATTTCTGAGCGAACTGCCGCATTGCTCAGAGCGACCAGCGCTAATGGCCTGGAAGAAAACAAAGGAAAATGGACCTCGCAAAAACATCCTAACAGCTTCCCTTCCAGCGGGAAAGTGCGCGTCGGCTTTTTCGCGCCCCCTAAAATTCCCAGCTTTCGAGCCGAAATCTCTTCTACATCCTTAATTAGCGAATTCATTTCGTGGATAGTAGCTACTCGAACCAAGGATTGCTGGCTACGCAGTTGCGCGATTTCGAGATCGAGTTTCTGGATCTCTCGTTGTTTCTTTCGAAGTTCCCAGCCGAGGAAAAGTATCACGGCTCCTAGCATCACGATCCAGGGGCGCGCGTCGTTCCAATTGATCGCCCTGAGTGGTTCGAGACTCTTGACAATCGACATTGTTGGCATCTCCAACACAGTGATAGCTAGGCTCATCCTCTCGTACTTGGTTCTGCTTGCATCCTTCAATAACATTTTTAATCCCCTGTTCCGCCGGGTAGGCTGTTTTTGTCTTTCACTTGAGCGGCAGCGAGACAAAAACAGATACCGGCGGACACGGGGAAAAACGCAGCGCAGCGAAGGGTGGCAGGGCGCGAGCGTCGGCGCGGTGAGTGCCAAAACGCTCTTGATTTTTGTTTTGGCGCGAAAGCGGCGCTTAGACCTCGTGACCGTCCGAGCCGTGGCCGAACGGCGCCCACCTGAGCGCAGCGGAGTGAAATCAAGTTAAGAGAAGAACTTGAATTCCATGTTTGGCACGAGGTTCGGCGCTAGCCCGAACTGCCCGTCGGAGCTCATGGGCCGAAGGCCGTACACACCGTAAAGAGGATCCAGTGGTGAACGCGGGAGCTCAGATCGTAAACCTAAGAAACTGCAGGAACCGGAACGCACTGGATGACGTTCCAAGAGCAGCAAGAAACAGCTTAATGTGTCCCCGATGTGTCCCCAGCCTTGATCGGAACCGCTGCGTTAAGAGGCTTGGAAACTTTATCGTCGCATTCCGCATGTTTTAAAGTCGAAGATTACAAAACCTGATACCGGTCCGCAAACTGGGCATTGAGTGGAGTACTCCGCGTGTGGCCCAAACAGCTCAACGCTTAGGGTGGCTTGCTTACAATTCGGACACCGAATGTTCGCATCCATGGCTGGAAGTCTCGCGGACGATTGTACCTGCATGCTTGCTCAAGCTGCGCACGACGGCGGTTAACAGCCTCGTGGGATGCAGCAAATCCGAACGAGGCCGTTCTACCCAGAACTTCGCATCCCCGACGGGATTTGAGACCGATGTTAACCCCATGGAAAGTGGCCCAAACCCGAGAACCGGGTTATTGCGCCGCGACGCAAAAGTGGTTCGCCCCCCACCCAAAGCCGTCTCCCACCAACAGCCACGCCCGCCACGTCGCTCCTCCGCTGAGGTGCGCAGCGAGCTCGAGCTGTTACCGGAGCCGCATCTGCTCAGACGATCCCTCAAGAAGCTGGCGCAGCAGCGGCTTTATTAAGATCCACATTCACCACAACGTACGTCGTGTCGATAGGTTTGTTGTTTTGATCCGTTACTTGATAGAGTTCTCCCCCCACAAAGAGGTGAACGTTCTTTAGGTTGTTTTGGGTATCGAAGTTATCCTGCGCAAAACCGGAGTCAATGAACACCCACTTGCCCGGGCGGAGCGTCAGGTCAGCACCTGAATTCGCCCCAGCGTAGAGCTTGTAGTTGTATGACATGCCGCCAAGAACTGTTATTAAGTTGGATTTTGGTGTTTGACCCTGAAGTTGGTTTAGGCTGGCCAAGACACTGGTGAGAGCGGTTTGATAGAGCTTTGGAATCGGCAAAAGCCCGACGATCGACGACCCTGTCTTCAGTAATCCAAGGAGTCGATCCCAGACGCTCTGTTTCTGTTGAGCCTCTAGTGTAACCGCAAGCTGACAGATTCCTTTTTTGAAAACCACTGCTTCTGAAGACCCTAGCGAAGCCGTTGGCTTATTCGAATTGTTACTGGATGTGCTGGCTTGAGATAATGATACCGATTGGGGGTCCTTCGATTTAGCAAACCCTGAGCAAGCTTTATTCCGGTCATCAAGATCCAATTGAGTGGATCTCCTTCGGACGAAACGCTCGACGGATTTATATTAAGTTGGGCGTTGTTCTTCAGTTGGTTCCATACGTCTCCCAAGTCATTTTTTGAAGCTCGGAAGCTAAGCAGAGTCGCGGCCAACTGGTAGTCAGCCGCTGTAATTTGTGGGTCAAATTGGACGTTCGTACCATTGACCAGCTTGTTTGCTGCCGAGTCCCACCAGAATGGAATACCGGTTGGCGCGGCAAATTTAGCCCCTTTGGCTCCTTCAGAGGGCAATACGAGAGCTCTCGTCTCGGCAGGACTGTAAACTTTGCCGAAATGGAAGTGCCCCGAACCAGAGCGGGATTGCTGTCTGTTCGTTGTGCCTAGGGTCTGCCCGAGCGAAGCGGCACTCAGTAGAGATGCGAAAGCAGCCGCCGAAGAGGCGACGAACACACGCCGGTTAGGGAGTAGCGATTGATTCATTTCGTCCTTTGTCATTGTGTTTTCCTTTGGTCGAATGATTTTTCCTGGAACTTTTGCCTAAGGGTTCCGCGCGTGCGGTCCGCGAAAGTCTGAGATTGTGAAGTCGAATCCGGAATATACGTCGGGTAGAAACAAACGAGGAGTCTGCTCCCATAAACTTTTTGGGGCACGACTGCCTTTGGCAGCCTCAGTCGTCGTCTGAGCAATCCCGGGAGATTGCACACATTGATGGTTAGGCGTTTGTGGTTCTCGCCTTTCAGCTCCGTACTGCAACCACTCTTTGGTAGTGATCGTTTGGTCCACCGGTCGCCAGTCAGCGAAATTGGAAACCAATCCGTCTTCCACTAAAATATATGTAAACTGAGCGTGGCATAAATCTACGGATTCATGGGCGTCCGAATTGCTTTGAGTAGCGGAAATTGTGAAGATGCCCTTATCGTAGGCCATCTGGGCAAAACCTTTGAAGTTGAAGGGACCGACTCGGCCGTGTTCCGGATCGAGGGCCGCTCCCGACTCGCACGCATCAAGAATAACGACGACTTGAGCGGCGTTCAGCGCTTCTAGCGATTTGGTGAGCGTTAGGTCGCTCACAGCACCGGATACCCTCCCTGACGCAAGATCGAGGTGGAAGTTGTTGGCCAACAAAAAATATCTCAACCCATTTTTCTTTCCGTGACCACTGAAATAGAAAAAGACCGTATCCTGGGCAGAAGCCACCGGGAGACCACGGATCTGTTTTGGTAGTAGGCCGAGATTCCCGTGGAAAGTACCCGCCAGAAGGCGCAAGGCTGCTCAAGATGTTCGCGTCGGTGGCCTCCTCATCGCACAACTTAATGCGTGTGACGCTGTCAAAATTATGCGTATCAGAAAGTGTCGAATACAGTGTTTCAGCGAACAAGTTGGCATCACTTGATGCAAAGTTGAGGTGCAACCCCGCTCTCTCATAATTCCCTACACCGACCGCGACTATAAAGGCCCGTCTCGTCCCCTTCAGTTTTTGGTCGCCGACTATCGTGGACCGGGCGACCATACTGCGGTTTCCATATTTGTCGAAGCAATAGGTGCTGAATTCCACGCTTCCCGGGAGCATCTCGGCAACTGAGGATAGTTCCACGCTCCGTCCATTA
>CAVWQE010000002.1:0-204174 GCA_963757135.1 uncultured Acidobacteriota bacterium | reverse complement strand
ATATGCCTTCTGTTTCCACTCCACGCCGGCTGGCCTTCGGCCCCTATGAAGCAGACCTGCAGTCCGGCGAGTTGCGAAAATATGGAACAAAATCGGTTGCAATCGCAACCCTTTCAATTGTTAACGATGCTTCTGGAGCGACCCGGGGAACTTGTCACGCGAGAAGCGATTTGCCAGAAGCTGTGGTCGGCGGATACGTTTGTTGATTTTGATCACAGCCTGGGGACGGCTATCAACAAGATCCGCGAGGTGCTCAACGATTCCATCGCGGAACCGCGTTTCATAGAAACCCTCCCTCGTCGCGGCTATCGATTTATCGCGCCCGTGACCGCCGTCGTTTTGGATCCGCCAGTGACACCAGTGGAAACGATTCCTCTGCCTCTTGAGGATCCGAAAGCCGCCTCGCCGGCAGCGTATTCTGGCAATCAGGAGCCTAAGGCACCGTTCTACTTATCGTTTTCGGACTTGTTGTATGGAACTACTTTGGGCGCAGCCACAGATCCATTTTCAAGGGCGCAAATCTGCCGCAGGTGAAGTCCATTGCGGTGCTGCCGCTACTGGATCTCTTCAGCAACGCCGCACAACAATTTTTTGCCGATGGTATTACTGACGAACTCATCACTAACCTGGCACAGATCGGCTCGCTTCGCGTGATCTCACACACTTCCGCCATGGCTTATGTGGGAACCCGCGAGTCAGCTCCAGAGATTGCACGTGAACTTGACGTCGACGCTTTAGTGGAAGGGTCGGTGGTACGTTCAGGGAATAGAGTGCGCATCACGACTCAGCTGATCCATGCTGCGTCGGATCGCCATTTGTGGGCGCACACCTTTTGACCTTCGAGTTGAGCGATATTCTCACCGTGCAAGGCGAAGTGGCGCGCACAGATCGCAGAAAGCATCTCGCCATACGCTAACGCCGCAAGAACAAGCTCAGCCTCGACTCAATCTCATCCCATGAACCCGGAAGTTGCCGACCTTTATTTCAAGGGGTCCTATTACCTAAACAAGCTTGATCTAGATCGGGCCAAGGAAATGTTCAGCGCCGCGACCCGGTTAGACGCGAATAGCGCGGAGTCCTGGGCGGGGTTGGCCGACGCGTTCCACCGCCGGGCTGCGAACGGAGGCGGTTTCGCCGATTTCGCCCGGGCCCGTGACGCGGCCGACAGGGCTCTGGGGATCGACCTTCCCAAGCGCAGGCGTTGATGGTGCTCGGCGTTGTTTCCTTTGTTGATTGGAAACCGACTGAGTCGGAGGCGTTTTTCCGGCATTCCATCGAAGCACGCCCGGGCTATGCCATGGCCCGCATGCTGTTCGCCGTGACACTCGCACACTACGGACGCTATGAGGAAGCTATCCAGCAGGCTAAGTTGGCAAGCGCTCTTGACCCGGTTTCGGTGCTGACAAATTCCATGGCGTGGCATGCCTACTTCTGTGCTCGCCACTACGATGAGGCGTTGCGAATTATCCTTGCCGCGATAGATGTTGATCCTACCTTCGGCCCGGCTCATTTTCGGCTGGGAATAAGTTGGGAGCAAAAGGGTGAGTTTCAGAAGGCTATCGAACAGAATCCGGCCCATGGCGTTCGAGAGCTCAGCGCCCGCCCTCGCTTCTGGCGGGGCCCGCGGCTACTGGCAGCGCAAGTTGGAACTTCTGTTGGGGGGAAAACCACCCAACCACGTTCGGAGCGGTAATGCCCAGGTCGCTCGCTGTTACATGCGCTTGGGAGAAGCGCGAGGAAGCCCTGCAAACGCTGGAAAAAGGTTATCAGATGCACGATCTTAGTATCATGCTCTGGCTCCCCGCCTACGAAGAATTCGACCCGTTGCGCTCCGATCCCCGTTTTCAAAAGATTTTGCATGGCCTTGGCATTTCATAACCCGCTCCCTTTCGCTAATGAGCGCGGCCACAACAGATCGAAATTCCCCTATTTAATTCTTTACTCGTTGTATACTCCTCCCCGCGACCCTTGGGGATCGAGCCGCATCAAGCGGCCGCCTTTCGCACTTACCATCGGCCACTGGTTTTCCTGCCCTTCGACGTTGTATCCACGGCCCGCCGCATTGGGAGGCTTATGCGCCATCTCGATCCGTTCACTGGACCCCATATCTGCGTCTTGCTGGCTTGTTTCATCCTTTCGCCGAGTGCATTGGCGCAAGTTCAAAACGGGCAAATCACCGGTGTCATCTCTGATCCGGCCGGCGCGATTGTTGTTCACGCGAGGGTACATATCCGCAACCCAGCCACGGAATACGAAGCCGATTTTGAAAGTAACGATTTTGGCATCTACACGGCGCCGGAATTGATGGTTGGCTCATACACGGTCCGCGTCGAGGTCCCCGGCTTCAAGACGGTGACAGCCACGAACCTCTTCTTGAACGCCGGTACGGCGCTCCGCCTTGATTTCACGCTGGTGGTGGGCGCGCGTTCGGAAACGATAGAAGTGAGCGACGCTGCCCGGCTTGTGAATACCGAGAACGCCCGCTTGTCCTATACGGTGGACGCCGAACAGATCGCCAACCTACCCTTGAACGGACGCAACGTCTATGACCTAATCCAGTACCAGCCCGGTGCGACCAATGTGCGCGGCATCATTTTCGAAGGCGGCGCCAATACGGTGGTCAACGGAGTGCGCGAAAATTTCAACGGCTTTCTGATCAACGGAATGTCCAACACCAGCTTGAGCGGCGGCCCGGTCAATACGCCCATCCTTGATACCGTGCAGGAAGTTCAGGTGCTGACCCTGAACAATTCCGCGGAATTCGGGAGCAGCGCCGGCGCGATTACGAACCTGGTTTCCAAGTCTGGAAACAATCAACTGCATGGGAGCGCGTGGGAGTTTGTACGAAACGAGGCTTTCGACGCTAATCCATTTTTTGCCAACCACACCCCCGATCCAGCCGACCGGAAAAGACTGCCGGCGCGGTTAAACCAATTCGGCGGAACGCTGGGCGGCCCGCTCAGCAAGGACAAGCTTTTCTTCTTCGCTTCTTATGAAAGAGAAAACTTTCTGACGTCTAACCCGGCGCCGGCGTTCCTGGAGTCGCCTGAGTTTCGTGCGGCCACGATTTCAGCGTTCCCCAATTCGGTTTCTGCACTCTTGTATTCGAATTTCGCACCTACGGCTCAAGGAACTCCCTTTGCCACATTGCGGGAATATGTCGGTAGATTCGGCACCCGTTTCGCAACCTTTTCAGACTATCTCTGCCCCGCGAATACCGATGGCGGAACAGCCACGCCGGGCGCGATATCGCAGAAATTCGCTTCTTTGTTTGGAGTGGAGCAAGCAGACATTGATCAGATGAATACTCCAGGCGGCTGTGCTGGAGGCTCCCCCTATGCAACGCCGTCACCCGGCGCTTTCAACAGGGACAGCAATTTCCTCGAAAGCATCATCAGTCCCAACCAACTTCAGGCCGATGGAAACCTTTTCGACGGCCACGAAGCGTCACTGCGACTGGACTACAACCTCAGCCAGAACGACCGCTTGTTCAGCGAGTTCAACTGGTTCCGATCTGCGGACAAGTACGCTGGAAACACCCTGCGCGGTTTCACCAATCCCCTCACCTACACTCGCCCGAATTTCCAGGTCAGCTTTATTCACACCTTCAGTCCCACATTATTGAACGAGTTCCGTGCCGGATATTTGTTCGATGGGAGTGTCGGCAGGGTCCCGCTGCCGGGTGTGCCTGGCGTGGTTCCGCATGACATCATCATGGGTTTTGGTAACGGGCCGACCGCCGGCGCAGTCATCCGGGAAAGCACATACGACTATTCAGATCTGATTTCGTTCACGCACCGGAAACACAGCCTGCGAGTGGGCGCAGAACTGCGACGTAACCTGGAGAATAGCGACGCCGGTTCGGGACGCCCTATATATGACTTCTTCGATTCTCTCTTCTTCGCCATCGATGCTCCGTTCTCACAATTTGTAGGTGTGGATCCTGGATTCGTGAGCGGCTCTCCGGCGCAACTCGCGGAAAGTATCCGCCATTGGCAGTACTGGGATGTCGGCGCCTTTCTGGCGGACGATTGGAGAATTTCCCGCCGTCTCACCTTGAATCTCGGACTACGTTACGACCTGTATACGCGCAGCACGGAACTCTCCCATCAAGCGACGACTTTCCTTCTGGGTCCGGGCCATGATTTTGTGGATGACATCACGAACGGATCCGGACGGATCAAAGACGCGAGTGCGCCGTGCCCAGGCGATCCTAAAGCTTTGCTTGCCGGCGAGTGCGGCCCCGGAGGCTTCGCGGCCGCGAAAAATCTCGGCAAAGGGGATCACAATAATTTTGGTCCGCGGCTCGGTTTTGCCTGGGACGTGTTCGGCGATGGCAAAACGTCTCTGCGTGGCGGTTTCGGCATCTCCTACGAAAGCAGCCTCCAGAGAAGGCTGACCATCACCCGTTTTAATCCGCCTTACTATTCCTTCAACCGGGAATTAAATTTTCTCACCGGCAATCCGGGCTCCAACATCGTGTATGGCCCCGTGGACGGAAGCCAGCCCAGTTTTTTAGGTCCTGCGCCGGCCGCTCAGCACGCAGGAACTGGTGCACAGGCAACCGGAAATATTTCCGGATGGGATCCCTTCAGTCCACAAACCTCGGGCCTGACCGCGATCATCCTTCAGGAGGGATTGCGCGATCCCTTCATCGAACACTGGTCCGCCGGCGTTCAGCGTGAACTGCGTCACAAATTAATACTGGAAGTCAATTATGTCTGCACGCTGGGACGAAACCTGTTTCGGGCCGACAACAAGAACCGGTTGCCCGGAGGCCGCCTGCCGGAAGGATCCTGCGTGACCGATAACCTTGGTCGACGTCTATGCAGCCAGGTTAATACCAGCACCGCAGGAAACGGCCTGCAAATCAATCCGTTCGGAAGGCTGAATCCAAATTTCGGAGCTCTGCGAGTCTGGGAGAACACAGCCAATTCGAGTTATCACAGCCTGCAGGCCTCTGTGGAAAGGCAACTGCGCCATGGCTTGGAGTTCGGCGGGAACTATACCTACAGTCATTCGATCGATAGCGATTCCACGTGGCAAAGCGCCGGCTTCACGGTGGACGGCACCGCCGCCGGCGACGGCTACACTACTGACCTGACTCGGCCAGGCTTGGATCGCGGTAACTCTGTATTCGATATTCGTCATCGGCTGGCCTTTACCTATATTTGGGAAATACCATTTTTTCGAAATCAACACAGTGTGCTGGCGGCCCTGCTCGGCGGCTGGCAATGGAACGGTATATGGTCGGTCCAGAGTGGCGCGCACTGGTCCCCGTTCAATAGCGACCCACCTTTTCTGACGGCACAGACGCCCGGCGCATGCAGCCCCGCCACCTTTGATCCTGCAAATTGTGTAAACGTTGGCGGGGATTACAACCTCGACGGCGAGAGCAACGACAGACCGAATGCGCTCGCCAACAATATCCACGCCACCCACGCCCAGTGGGCCGACGGGTTTAAGCTACCAAGCAATTTCTTCTCCGCACCCTGCCTCGGCTGCGTGGGAAACATCGGCAGAAACACGTTCGTGGGCCCCTCCTACTGGAATTTCGATACGTCACTGTTCAGGAATCTCCGAATTTCCGACAGGCTTGCCCTCCAATTCCGTGCCGAAGCCTTCAACATTTTCAACCACACCAACTTTTTAATCGGCAACAATGAATCACTGCACGAGCCGGTCTTTGGACAAGCGGGCGGCACCAATCCGCCACGTAATCTACAAGTCGGACTGAAGCTGAGTTATTAGGACACGACCTCTCAGTCGGCGCCAATCCAGCGGATGAGCGCAGTGGGACTGATCTGAACAATACTAATTTGAATTTTGGAATCATCTCGCCCGGAGTGGTTTGTCAGGGCAATTCGCCGACTCGTGCGCGACCTTGCTTCGTACGCACATTCGAGCAACGTGGGCGACAACCTCCTCAATGAGTTTCTGATTATCTGCCGAGAATGCAAAGCGCGAGGATTCAACTCAACTGCCCCAATTGAGCAATGCCAGTTGAGTTCTTGCTGACAATTCGTTCGATCGGTTTCTCACCGACGTCTGCGGCATTTCAGATCCTTCGGCTCCGCTCGGGATTTCGGCGCGCGGCTGGCACGCCGCGCAAACGCCTCAACTTAAAGTCCCGAGTTCGGAAAGTAGCCTGCCCTGAGCAACTGAGCGCAGCGAAATTGTCGAATGGGTACCGGTTCAATTCCGGTTTAACGGGACATACGCGAGGCAACTAGACAACCAACCAGCCGGATAAGCCAGGTTTTTGGTTCAGGTGGCCCTCGCGCATTTGAAGCTGCGGCCCGCGTGAGTTTCTGATCATCTGCCGAGAACTCATACCTGCAGAGGTCAGAGCGAAATCGTCGTTCGCATCAGGCCTACCTTTCCCACGAAAACGTGAGACGTTCAAAGTCGAATGCAATCTTCCGGAATTGAGGTCCCCGCATGCCCAAAACCCCGTCAAAATTGTCTCCATCGTCTTTTCGATCGTCGGCGATAAAGGCAATCTGAGCGCCAATTGTTTCTTTGCCTACGTTCACCTCGGCAATCCGTACTTTCCTGCGTTGAAACGATCCCCCGACGTCGGACACCGTCTCCGTCCCGAGTTCCTGCAAGCGGATGGAAGGGGCCATTCGACTTTGGAGCAGCATCAGGTCGGGCCCGCCAGTATCGATAACCAGGCGTAGCTGTTGAGTCGGGAAACCCATTCGAATGGTTACAACTGGTACAGCTGTGTCGAAGGGGGCGGAGAAGGTCAACGTCTCCGTCGGACCGAAGAGCATTTCTTTCATTTTATAGTTCACGCTAAAACTACTTTTTCTGAGCACATCCAAACCCACAATCGCATCGACCTTGTGGCCCAAGGCCTTTTGGAAAAATGAGAGGTCTTCCGTCAGAACGGGAAGGGCGGTGGCCTCGATTGGTCCAAGACGCAGGGAAGGCAGGACGACTTGGCGTGTCTGGACAGTTTTATCCGACAGGTTCACTCTGCTGGGTTTTGCCGCGAGGCCAAGACGCGTTGCGATCTTCTGGTCGATGACGCTGGGGTATGCCCCGGTGTCCACCAGGAAGCTAAGCTTCTGAAAGCTGCCAATTGATCCTTCAACGATTACCAGGTACCCCCAGTACAGGCGGATGGGCAGTTTTACCGAAACGGGTGAGGCGGAATCGGTCGTTTGTTTCCCATCGTCGTTCGAAGCGCTCGAAGTTCGTGCCCAACCAACTTCGACAAATGACACTGCAGTAGTAAGCAGCAGACAACTGCAAAGCACCAAGCGGTTCATGGCGTGCACCTCGCCCGCGATCGCGGTGGCGCCAAGATGGATCAGCGAGACTGGTACCTCAATGAACCGCGTCTGGATTGCTGATCTATTTTTCCGCTACTCCCAAGTCACTGCGTACAAGCGGGTTGAGAGGTGCCGGTACTTAAGTCGGAGTTGGAGAAGCTGGCTAACAGTGCTAGAGTTCGAGCCAACGGCTTGGGGTGTCGCATGCACAACGGCAACCGTTCTGTGCAGATTGTCCGGTTCGGCCTGTTTGAAGCGGACTTGCAGACTGGAGAACTGCGCAAGAACGGAGTAAAGGTGCCTCTGCAGGGCCAGCCGTTTCAGGTCTGCGCCATACTGCTTTCACGCTCGGGCGAATTGGTCAGTAGAGAGGAACTACGCCAGCAGGTCTGGCCCGAAGATACATTCGTCGATTTCGACCACGCACTCAATACAGCCATTACCAAGATTCGACTCGCCTTGGGAGACGAAGCAGACAACCCCAGGTTTGTGGAGACTCTGCCTCGCCGCGGATATCGCTTCATCGCTCCAGTCGACAAGCCGCGCGCAGAACCGCCTGATTTTCGGGTGGCGGATGCGCCTGGTCGGAAAATAAGAGCGCGGTGGCTATGGGCAGTAGTAACTGCTGTGACTGTGGGTCCGTTGTTCACTCTCGTTGCCTGGCGGCTTACGCGAAATCCGGTGCAATTACCGTCGGCCTCGCTTGAGGTGGTACCTCTGGTCGCTCTGCACGGATCGCAGGCCTCCCCCGCATTTTCGCCTGACGGCAATCAGGTTGCGTTCGCAGAATACCAGGGAGAAGATAGCGCGATTTTTACGTCGCTTATCGGAGGTGACAAACCGCTCCGATTGACGGTGAAATCAGGCGTCTGCTGTCCGACTTGGTCGCCGGACAATCGACAAATCGCGTTCCTGCGTTTCCTGGAAAAAGGATTCAGCATAAATGTCATTTCTGCACTCGGGGGTGCCGAGAAGATCTTGTACACCAATGGGTCAGGACTACGTGGCATGTGTGCACACCTGGACTGGTCCCCTGATGGGAAATGGTTGGCTTTTGCGGAACCACGGACCAATGGGCTTAAGCTTCGGATTGCCTTAATTTCTCTCGATGACCTATCGGTACGACCGTTGACCTTCCCGGTCGCACAGGAGTATGACTGCGAACCCTCCTTTTCTCCTGATGGTTCGGGAGTGGCGTTTGAGCGGGGGAGTGTCGGCGGACTTTCGAAGGACTTGTATGTCATTCCGGTTAGCGGCGGCGAGCCGCGAAGACTCACCTTCGACAATTCCTGGGGCGGGTCTCCTGCGTGGACTCAGGACGGTGCCGATATCGTCTTCTCGTCGAATCGCGGCGGGCCAATGAATTTATGGCGGGTTTCGGCAACCGGAGGGCCGCCCAGGCCTGTTGCCGGGGTGAGCGCAATGGCCTACGCCCCGTCTATTTCCCGAAAGGGAAGCCTGCTGGCATACGAACACGACACTTTTACCACTGGTATTTGGCGGATCAGTCTCAAAGACAAAACGCATTCGTCGGGTCATTCAACCCCGCTTATAACGGCCAGAGGGATGATCAATACGCGGCCCAACTTTTCGCCTGACGGAAAAAGAGTTGTTTTTGAGTCTGATCGCATGGGATTTTCGGATATCTGGTACTGCGACAGTGACGGTACCAATTGCACGCAGCTGACATCGCTGCACGGCACGGCCGGCACGGCCCGCTGGTCACCGGATGGACGCCATATCGCGTTTGAATTTCAGTCGCAACATTATTACGACCTTTATGTGCTCGACGTGCCAGACGGACCGCCTCGTCGGCTGATCACTTTTCCTGAAGCAGATAATGGGGCGCCAAACTGGTCACGCGACGGAAAGTGGATTTATTTCTATTCCACCCATGAGAAGGGACCTCTGCAATTGTGGAAAGTGCCTTTTCAAGGTGGCACGCCGGTGCGAGTAACAAAAAACGGTGGAGCGTATGCGACTGAGTCCGAAGACGGTCGATTCCTCTATTATTCGAAGGATGAACAGCCAGGCATATGGCGAATGCCCTTAAATGGCGGAGAAGAGGAGCGTGTTTTGGACCAATTTGAGGGTTACCTCTGGTTTAACTGGGCGCTCGCGTCCGACGGGATTTATTTTCTTAATAAAGCCGACAGTCAAAAGCCGACAATTGAATTTTTCGATTTCGCCACCCGCAAGAGAAATGTGATCGATGTTGTGGAGAAGCCGCGATACGGGCTGGCTTTAGCGCCCGATGGCAAGTCTCTGTTGTACGGCCGGACCGAATCGGAAGACTACGACATCATGCTGGTGAAGAACTTCCACTAAACCCCCCTGATGTTTAATTGGCGGGCGACCCAGCCTTGGTTTTAAAAACCCATCTACGACTGAGGGCGCCCATCCTTGCTGATCTACTTTTCAGCTACTCCCAAGTCACTGCGTACAAGCGGGTTGAGAGGTGTCGGTACTTAACTCGGAGTTGGAGAAGCTGGCTAACAGTGCTAGAGTTCGAGCCAACGGCTTGGGGTGTCGCATGCACAACGGCAACCGTTCTGTGCAGATTGTCCGGTTCGGCCTGTTTGAAGCGGACTTGCAGACTGGAGAACTGCGCAAGAACGGAGTAAAGGTGCCTCTGCAGGGCCAACCGTTTCAGGTCTGCGCCATACTGTTGTCACGTTCGGGCGAATTGGTCAGTAGAGAAGAACTGCGCCAGCAGGTCTGGCCCGAAGACACGTTCGTCGATTTCGACCACGCACTCAATACAGCCATTACTAAGATTCGCCTCGCCTTGGGAGACGAAGCAGACAACCCCAGGTTTGTGGAGACTCTGCCTCGCCGCGGATATCGCTTCATCGCTCCAGTCGACAAGCCAAGCTTGCAAATAGTTTCACCACCTACTCGGAAAAGTCGTGTCTGGGGACTCACGCCGAGAACACGTTGGTTAGCAGGTGTAGCGTTGTCCCTGGCTTTGTTCTCCGTGGTCGGAATCTGGAAGTTTGCACGAAACCGTTCAGACAAGTTGCCACCCCTTGAAGTTGCGCCGCTGGTTGGTCTGCCTGGCGTTCAGATCGAGCCGGCTTTTTCGCGCGACGGGAACCAGGTCGCCTTTGTCCTCAGGGGGACAGAGAAATGCGGGATTTACACGACGATGGTCGGGGGCGAGAGGTCGCTGCGCTTGACCAGCGATTGTAACGACTCCTCTCCGACCTGGTCACCAGATGGACGACGGGTCGCGTTTTATCGTTATTTCGAAAATGGCAATGGAATGGCGATCCGTGTGGTTCCCGCCTTCGGAGGTAGCGAGCATAGGTTGTACAAAGGGCCCTTTAACCCCTCGGCGCGTGGCTTGGATTGGTCGCCCGATGGCAACGTGATCGCCTTTTCGGGGGGGAAGACAGATTGGAATGGCACTTGGATTTTGTTACTTTCGCTGGTCGACTCCACGACAAGACAGCTTACTTCACCGTCAAGCCAGGAGGTCGATTATTCCCCCGCCTTCTCGCCTGACGGTTCGACTGTTGCTTTCGTCCGAGGAACTCTGGCGGGTGCCGTGGAGGACCTCTACGTCGTGCCTGCCCAAGGTGGAGTACCCAAGCGTCTCACCTTCGACAAGACGTGGATCAAGGGATCCCCCACCTGGACCTCGGACGGCCGCGATATCGTCTTCTCTTCCACACGCGGGGGTCTCGCCAGTCTCTGGCGGATATCCGCTTCGGGAGGAACACCACGACCGGTTGCTGGTGTTGGTGTGATTGCTTCTTCCCCTTCCATTTCTCCCAAAGGTAATCAGCTCGTTTATACGCAAAGTTTCATCAAAGAGAACATTTCGCGCTTGAACCTGAAGGACGAAAAACACAGCCAGGGTCCGCCTGAAGTTTTGAATCTGAAGAAAGGACGGAATTGGCGGCCGCACTTTTCTCCAGATGGAAAAAGGTTTGCGTTCGAATCGGTTCAGGGGGCCTCGGAGATTTGGGCTTGTGATAACGACGGGGCCAATTGCGGGCAGTTGACTTCCCTACAAGGTACGGCTGGAGCTCCACGGTGGTCGCCGGACGGCCACTATATGGCCTTCGAGTTTCGCCCCAAAGAACGCTCCGAAATATATCTTCTTGAGTTGGGTGGTGGCACGCCGCGGCTGTTGCCTACGCTACCCGGAGCAGATAACGGAGGACCCAGTTGGTCGCGAGACGGAAAGTCGATCTACTTCTACTCTGACCAGGGAGGCGGACCCTTTCAACTGTGGAAAGTGCCGCTAGAGGGAGGACATCCGGTGCAGATAACCAAGAACGGTGGAGTATTTGCCGCTGAATCTGCGGACGGCCGCTTTCTTTATTACTCCAAGCACGAAGCGCAAGGCATATGGAAGGTACCGCTGTCGGGAGGGGAAGAAAAACGCGTTTTGGATCAAGCCGGAGAAACGGAGTGGTACAACTGGGGACTCGCCCGAAATGGTATTTACTTTCTGGAACATCGTGAAAACGGTGGTGCCTTGGATTTTTTTGACTTTGCGGCTGGCAAGACGAGTACGATTTTGACCACGAACAAACAACCGGGCGTTGGACTAGCTGTTTCAGCCGACGGCAAATCAATTCTCTATACCGAGACTGAGTTGGAGGATGCCAGCATCATGCTGGTGAAAAACTTCCGTTAGTGCTCGCTTCAGGACGTGGGCGTAAGGCAACGAGTATTGGGAGGTTTGCTATGCCGGAACGCCATTTGATGCGGAAAGCTTGTCCTCTTCTGTTAGTGCTCACCTTGCTTGGTCTTTTTTCCCAGGCTTGGGGCCAGGAAGTAACCGCGGATATCACCGGCAGCGTTGTCGATCCCACTGGAGCCAGCGTCGTCGGCGCGAACATTACTGCGAAAGACACGGAACGAGAAACCGCCTACACGGTGCAGACAAACAGTGTTGGCGTCTTTCACATTCCACGTATCCCTGTCGGAACGTATGAGCTGAAAGTCGGCGCGCCGGGCTTTCAAACCGCGATTTACCGTGGGATTACACTGGTCCTCAATCAGACGGCGCGCGTCGATTTTCGGCTGCAGTTGGGACCGGCTAGCGAGACGGTCGAGGTCACGTCGGCGCCTCCCCTGCTGCACACCGACACAACGCAGCTCAACACCGTTCTCGATTCACACACCAATGTTGATCTCCCGCTACTCTCGCGCAACTACGTGCAGTTAGCCCTGCTCGCGCCCGGCAGCGTGCATCCCGACCCTCAGACGTTGACCAACGGCGATAGTCCATGGGACGCCGGAAGGCCCTACATCAACGGAAACCGCGAGCAGGCGAACAATTTTATGCTCGATGGCATGGATAACAACCAGGTATCGGACAATCTGGTCGGCTTTAGTCCGAGTGTGGACGCGATTCAGGAATTCAGCCTGATCACACAGAACGCTTCCGCCGAGTTCGGAAACTTCCAGGGCGGCGTTATCAGTGCATCGATCAAGTCCGGCACCAACCAATACCACGGCGACATCTTTGAGTTCTTTCGCAACGATGTCTTGAACGCCAACAACTGGGCGAACAATTTTCAGGGGCTGCCGAGGCCCGCGCTGCGCTGGAACATGTTTGGCGCCACCTTTGGCGGGCCCATCCTGAAAAATAAGCTTTTCGTGTTCGTCGATTATCAGGGACAGCGTTTCGACCACCCCTCTACGAGTAGTCCTTATACGATTTTCACGGCGGCGGAACGGCAAGGGGACTTCTCTCAGTTGCTGACCGAGTACGGCATTCAGTTGTACAACCCGTTCCAGATCGATGCTAACGGCAAGCGGACGCCTTTCCAGAACAATCTGATTCCTTTGAGCATGATCGACCCAGTGGCGGCGAACTTATTTTCCTCGGGCCTCTACCCGCAACCGCTGAATGGGAGTTTGTTAAACAACTTCGTCAACACCACTCGAAGTTACAACAATATCGATCAAGGAGATGCGAGGATCGACTATAAGATGTCTCCGAACGACCGGCTATACCTCCGGGTATCGGAGGGCTCGCAGGACAACCCTGTCTTTAACTCCTTTCGACTACTTTTTGATAGCTTCAGCCAGGCTCGCTTTGAAAATGGGGTGATCAACTGGACCCACAACTTCAGTCCGAACGTGCTGAATGAGGCAAGCATAGGCGCGAATTATGTGCGTGTCGCACGGGGTGGGGGCGACATTGGTCTCGGAAACATCGGCGAGAAACTCGGCATCGCCAACGCCAACGATCGTGGTCCTGGCCTTTTAGCTCTCTACATCTATGGCGGCGCAGTCGGTTATTTCGGCAGTCAAAATATTGGCACGGCCGGGCTTTTTGCCGACACCGTGTTTCAGTACAAGGATGATGTCGTCATCACCCATCGGCGCCACCTGTTCCATGCCGGTTTTCAGTATTGGCGGCAACGTGTCAATACCTATGAAGCAGGCAGCAGCGGCCGAACCGGCTTCATGACCTTCAGCGGTCGCTTTACCGCCGGTCCGCAGCAACTGGCGGTATCGGGCGGTGGAACGGGTGCGGGGGAAGCCGATTTCTTTTTAGGGCTGCCTGACTCCTTTGGCCGAGGAATCAACAGCACTGGACGTTGGGGCCAGCGCGCCAATGTTTTCGGAGCCTACTTCGAGGACGACTGGCATGCGACTGACACGCTCACACTGAATCTGGGATTGCGTTTCGAAAAACATACTCCATGGGTAGAAGTGCAGAACCGCCAGGTTAACTTTGCGCCCTTCACCGGACAAATCCAATTCGCCGGACAGCCTTGCATCTACAGCAATTGCCGCGCGCTCTACAACTCATATAACGGGGTCATGAATTTTCAGCCGCGGATCGGATTGGCCTGGACCCCGGCATTCCTTGACCGAAAATCCGTTTTGCGCGCAGCTTACGGGATCTCTTCGTACCTCGAGGGTACAGGCAACAATCTCCGGCTCCCGCTGAATCCTCCATTTTCAAGTCCAGAATCTGAGACCGACTATTTCACCAGCAATCTGCCGGCCACGACAACCGGACAAGGGTTGCTGCCGCCGACTGATCCTTTTCACAACGCGATCATTCGCCTTTGGGATGCGAACATACGACCTGCTATTTCGCAGCAATGGAATCTTTCGGTAGAGCACCAGTTCGGGCATTCGACAACGCTGCAAGTGGGTTATGTGGGCCAGCACGGCACTCACCTGATGGTAGCCATGCCATACCTTCAGAAACAATTGCATTCGGACGGATCGATTACGCCGAGTCCTTTCCTGTCCGGAAATCCCGCTCTGCAATCTGAGCTGTCGCAGATCTCCGGGACCGCTTCCATCGGCAGCATGCGCTACGACGCATTACAGGCAACCTTGCAGAAACGCTTCAGCAGCGGCTTCCAGGGACAAGTCGCGTACACCTACTCCAAGTGCATGACGGATTCCGTCGGTTATTTTGGCGCCGGCGGACAAGCGTCGCCGGCCTCGCCTTACTGGCAGAACCTTTACGATCCGCGCGCCGAGTGGGGGCCCTGCTATTACGACGTTGCGCATGTGCTCACCAGCTACGCGGTCTATGAACTTCCCGTCGGTCGCAACAAGAGATGGGGTAGAAACCTGACCCCTTTGGTCAATGCGGCGATCGGCGATTGGCAACTGGGCGCTATCGTCGAGTTCCATGGCGGTTTTCCCCTCACGATCTTTGCCGATGACGCTTCCGGCACCAATTCCCGAGGGTCGCGAGCCAACTGCGTCGCACCACCTCACGTGTTTGGACGAAAACCTGCTCCCGATCCTTTCACCGGCCAATACGGTGGATTTCAATGGTTCGATCCCGCGTCGTATGCGCCGCCCGCTCCGGGCACTTTTGGAACTTGTGGCGTGGGCACAGTCCGCGACCCCGGTCTACGCACCGCCAACTTAAGCCTTCAGAAGGAATTCCCTTTGAGCGAATCGAAAAGGCTGGAATTTCGAGCGGAATTTTTCAACGTTACCAACACTACAATTTTGAATTCGCCCAACATCGGTCTTAGCCCTTTTCTCGGTTTGATCAACAGCTCACAAGGCGAACGCAACATACAGTTCGCGCTCAAGTTCTATTTTTGACCTGGACCTTCTGGACGGATGGCCGGAAACTCCGACGCTACGAGGCAGCGGCTGTGATCTCAGCACCCAGGCGCCACATAACTATTGCCACCTAAAAGTACTTCAGTTTGATCTTGAACCGGTCGCTATACTGTCCAATCACTCCGGAAACAGCCTTTGGCATTACCCTACCGGCAAAGCCTCTCCTAGCTCTTTTCGTGTTGTCACTCGCACTTGCGGCTCACATACTTGCGGAACTGACACCGCCCTCGAAACCAGACACAGGCGTTTCGCCTTCTCCATTAATAACCGGGCCCGGGGCTGATCGCCCTCGCTGGCGATCGTGACCGTGGGACGAATCACAATACTGTCGAACTGGTATCCCGAGTCAACTTTTCGGATGACGCCCTGAGTCTCCACTTCCAGATCGTTATACTCAAATTTGGAATACTCAGCCACGGCTCTAAACGTCGTAGTGTAGCAACCTGCAACCGCTGCAAGCAGTAAATCTTCCGGGCTCCAGCGGCCTTCGCAGCCGCCGAATTGCGCCGGAGCAGTGAAATGAATCGCATTGGGCGCCGAGTCCGATTTTGCTAAACCCGCTTTTCCTGCACTCCACCAGGCAATTACTCGATATTTGTGTTCGCCTTCCATAGTCAATCTCCTATTGCGAGTTTCGAACGACGGCCTCGAATCGCCACGAACGGCCGGGCCGGACGGCTGCTCGCCGGTGAGGTATAGGCGGCGCTGTAGCTCTTACTCCCCTCGAATCTCTGGTTCCTGAATCTCAATCGCAGTTAGCCTCCAGGGCGGATACCTTTGTTCTCGAGGTTATTCTGGCTGCATATATGGCCTATGACGATGAGGGCGGTCACGCGTTCACGTGATTGCAATCACAATACGGGTGCTACAATCTGCTCTAGCGGTGGGGTATATGCGCGCACCTTACGGCCTCAACATCCTCGATAACTGCCTGGCCTGCCCCGTACGCGAGGAGCATCTTTTCTGCAATTTGCCGATTGAGGCTTTGCAGAAGTTAAACGAAATCAAGTCCACTGCCGTTTACCCGAAATCGGCAGTCCTGTTTATTGAGGGACAGCAGCCGCGCGGCGTCTTCGTGCTGTGCGCCGGCAAAGTGAAGCTGTCCACCACTTCCAGCGAAGGCAAGACTCTGATCACCAAACTATCTGATGCCGGGGACGTTCTCGGTCTGAACGCAACCATCTCCAATCATCCCTATGAAGTCACCGCCGAAATGGTCGAGCCTGGTCAGGCGAATTTCATACCCCGGGATGCGTTGCTGCGTTTTCTGCGCGATCACGGTGAAGTCGCCGTGCGGGTCGCCGCGCAGTTGAGCCTCAACTATTACACAGCATACGAAGAGATCCGCACCCTGGGACTCACCAGTTCCCCAGCAGAGAAGTTCGCGAAGCTATTGCTTTCATGGTCCCCGGAAACCCAGAAGAGCACTGGCCAGGCGCAAATCCGGTTGACGCTGACTCATGAAGAGATTGCCGAAATGATCGGTACGACCCGCGAGACTGTAAGCCGGCTGTTTGCTGATTTCAAGAAGAAGCAGCTTGTGCAGGTAAAGGGATCGACCCTCATCCTTCGCGACAGATCTGCCCTGAAGAAGATGGTGCACGCTTAGTTTTATCCATTCGTCGGCCTAAAGGTGTCTGTCACCATGAGCGCTTCGCCGCATTCGGGGATGCTTCCCCAGCATCTTCCGGGCATGTGCCAGCTCAGTACTGTATTGGCGCTCAGTCAACACTTGATAAGTACCGGTCGCAAGGTCCGCGCACTACCCTTTGTGTAACGCATCCTACTGGACTCCTGCAAAAGGAATACGCCATGATCGCAGTCGATGAAGAATATGGCGATTCCACGATGTGATCGCAGTCACATAGCGCGGTGACGGCATACCCTTCCCCATCGGCTTCTATCTGCGATGCTAAGTACCAACAGGCCGCCCGTGTGCGATTCGAGGTTAGCGGTATGGATACTTGAGTGATCAAGAAATCTTAACCAAGCTGCTGCCATTGGAACGTGAAAATATTGTTTTGAGGATTGAATATGCAAATAGATCGCGAATCAGTTTTGAGAATGCTCAAACAAGAACTTGAGTTCGTGGATAGCGGCGGGTACAAGACTTCGCCCCGTGCCGCATGGCGTGCGGCCTACATCTTTGAAGAATCTCCGAGCTGCCCTAACTCTTCCGACCGCGCGCGGCCGGATCGATGTGAAGATTGCTGGCTCATGGAGTTCGTCCCACCCGATTCGCGCCAGGAACAGATCCCTTGCCGCTTTGTTGAGCTTGCGCCAAATGGCATGACCGTGGATTCACTCTACCGCTGCGGCACTCCAGCAGAGTCCGAAAAGGAATTACGTAGCTGGCTGCATCAGCGAATCCGTGAGCTTGAAGTTCAGATTCACGAAGCCAAGGATTTGCGTCTGGCGTAATTTCTCTGCACCGACGCTTATGAAGCGCTCGTTTAGATGGCTACTTTAAAATCCAAAGTCTGAACTGGACAACATCGCGCTCGCAGAGTCCATTGCAGCCGTTTTGGAAAAACCTGGCAGAGTCACAGGATAGCTCACTAGCGTCCGACAAAACCTACCCGTGACCTTTCGGTCGGGCACTAGCGCGCCGAAGGCGTCGTCAGGGTCAGTCCCAGATAGTTGCCGTATCCCACGATGACCGTCGATCCTACCAGAAGAAAAAGTGCCAACGTAAGGAGTTGTGCCGCGCGCGTGCCGGCGCCTTTCCACTCCTTGAAGCCAATTCCCCAGAGACTGCTGAAGATGATGATGCTGGCCATGTGAAGGGTCCAACTGGAAAACTTGTAGCGTCCCATCTGCGTCTCACCCATCGTGTAAAAGAAAAATTGGAAATACCACGTCGTTCCGGCGAGAGCGCACAACAAATAATTGCGCAGCATTGGCGCGCGCACTTCTTTCGCTGCCGGAGGCGTCTGAATCATCACGGCTGTTTGAGCAGATTGGGAAACATCCGATTGCTCGATCATCTCGCGGCTGGGCGCATCTACGGCGGTTTCGATTGTGGTTTCGTCCGCCTCCTCGTTTCCCCGAATCCGCGAGGTGAAGTATTGATATCCAGTCCTGTTCCGAATCAAGAGCACTAAACACCAGACGAAATTTGTAACGAAGCCACCAATCAACACGACCACCAGCACCGGCAATCCCTGCCACAGCACGGCGGTCCCGTGTTGCAAGGTAAGGGCCTTGATCGGATCTCCTGCTGCGAGGCCATAGGCAAAGCATGCGCTCATCACACCGGACAGCACTGCGACACCAACGCCCTTTTTTAGGTTGAATTCCTTGATGGCAGCTCTCTGTTGCTCGATCGACATCACGCGCTCTTTTGAGGCGCCGGCGAATCCGGCCGCTGCAATGCCCGCTAGACAGACAAATATGCCGAGCAGAATGACACGGCCAGATGTCGTTCCTACGACCTGGGTCATGAATTCGCCGCGAAAGATCGGCGGCATCAAAGTCCCAAACGCAGCGCACAATCCGAGAACCACCGCCATCCCGAGTGAGAGCCCCAGATATCGCATGGTGAGTCCGAAAGTCAGGCCGCCTATTCCCCACAATAATCCGAAAAAGAAGGACCAAAACAAGGCGGTGGGCGGCGCTTCATGCAAAACCGGCAGCAAATCTTTCGTCATTAAGAAGGCGAGGATCCAAGGCGCGATGATCCAACTGAAGAACCCTCCGGCAAGCCAGAACGTCTCCCATGCCCAGCGCTTGACGCCGCGATAAGGAACGTAAAAGCTGCCCGAGGCCAGACCTCCCAGCCAGTGGTACACAACACCGACTACGGGATTTGCCGCCATGTTTGCCTCATTCCTCTAATCCAAATGCCTCTAGTGCAGATGAAATATCTCTTCGAGCGGCGCCATTGCGCGATTGTCTTCCCTCAGCGAAGAAATGCTTCGGGCAATCCGCCGTCCACTGGAATAACGTGACCAGTTGTCTTTGCGCTCTGCTCGCTCAATAACCAGACGATAGCGTTTGCGCAGTCTTGCGGAAGAATGGGCAGCTTGGTCAGCGTGCGTTGGGCGTAGAAGTCAGCCAGCTTGCCACGCAGGCCTTCTGTGCTCTCGGTTTCGGAAAAGCTGATCTTGTATTTTTCAAGCGATTGGATCACGCGATCACGGGGAAACATCGTCGATCCCGCGACCACCGTTGCTGGCGCAATACCGTTCACCCGCACTTGAGGGCCAACCTTAATCGCGAGTTCTCGTATCAGATGATTCAGCGCGGCTTTGCTGGTGTCGTACGCTTCGCTTCCCTTCTTCGCGGCGGCGGCGTTTGCGGAACTGGTTAAGACTAGCGAACAAGGCAGGTTCTGATCTTTGAATACCCAATCGCTTTCGCGCGCGAGCAGGTAGTTGCCGGTGACGTTTACCAAAAAAGTGTTGGCCCACTGCGCCTCCGACAATTCCCCGTCGGGTCCTGGCACGGGATAAATGGCGGCGGTGTTGACGACGCAATCGATGCCGCCGAATTGAGCAATGGTGAACTTTACTGCCTCGGCCAGACTCTGACCTGATCCCAGGTTGACCTTGGTGAAGGCACCCTGGTCGCGCGATGACAAGACCCCAGCCTCCTCGGCGGTTTTTTGCGCGCCGGGTTCGTCGAAATCCGCGACGACAATATGCGCACCCTTGCGCGCCAGCAACAGACCCACTTCGCGTCCGATGCCGCCTGCGCCGCCGATCACCAACACGATCTTGCGGCTGAACTCAGCCTCGGGAGGCATGCGTTGCAGCTTGGCTTCTTCGAGCGCCCAATATTCAATGCGGAAAGCTTCTGACCGCGGCAGAGCGACGTAATTGTGGAACTGCGTAAAGTCGCGTGATTGGTCAGCAGTCTTAGCCTGCGGCAAAGGATCCGGCGCCTTCCCATCTTCCAACGCATTAGCTCCGGCCATTACATGAATGGCATTGATGAAGAACTCGGTCGTGATCCGCGCCTCTTTCTTGCTCTTCCCAAAGCCGAATAGCCCAAGCCCGGGAACAATCACGACCGATGGATTGGCGTCGCGCAACCTCGGAGAATCCGCAACCGCGTGGGCGTCATAGTACTTCTTGTAATCCGTCCGGTAATGGATAACCTGCTCCTGAATGCGCGACTTCAAAATGCTGGCATCTTCTTTTGCAGGGTCCCAGGGGATGAACATGGGGAAGACTCGTGTCCGCACAAAATGGTCGGGGCAGCTTGTTCCCAGCGCACTCAATTCTCGCGCCCATTTTGAATTGGCAAATGCCAGGACGTCTTCGTGGTCCCCAAAGTGCGCAATGACGCGCCGGTTCGACGAAACTGCACCTCGGAGTGCCGGCAGAATGCTGACGGCAATCTCGTTGCGATTCACTGATCCTGAAACCGCGGCCCCGCCGAATAATGAACCCTTCTTTTTCTGATGCTCGGAGATAAAGTCGCCCATCTCGTCGATCGTACGAATGCTATTGAGATAACACTCGCGTTGCGTGTTGCCCCAGGTGAACAGGCCATGGCCGCCGAGAATCAGCCCCTCCGCCCCGGGATTCTCCTTTACCGCGCGCTCCAGCATGAGAGCAAGTTCAAATCCCGGCCGCTGCCAGGGAAGCCATACGATCTTCCTGCCGAATTGCCGATTGAATTCTTGGAGCTTGAGTTCGCCGTTGGCGCTGGCGGCCAGCGCAATCGCCCAGTCGGGGTGCAAATGGTCCACGTGGTCGCAGGGCAGGAACGCGTGCAACGCTGTATCGATCGACGCCGCCCCCCGGTTCTCACCAAATGCGGACAGCGGATAGTAGCGGACCATCTCGTCTTCGAACTTCTCGCCACGATAAAGCTTTTTTAGCTGCTCCAGTCGGTCGAGATACAGAATCGCAAAACCTGACTCGGTGATGGATCCAATGTCGCCTCCGCTGCCTTTTACCGCCAGCACTCTCACAGGTTCGCCCGAGAACGGATCTGCCATCTCAAACTTCGAACTGGTGTTTCCCCCGCCAAAGTTGGTGATGCGCAGATCGGCGCCTAACAAATTAGACCGATAGCGCAGTAACGCCAACTGGTCGCCTCCCAGGCTGAGCGCTTTCTGTTCGTCCCACAGATCTTTGAGGTGAAGCATCTCCTGAATTTCAGGCATAGACTGTCTCCGTGTAGTGCTGAAACCGTGCGACCTGACGCTCCCATTTATCTGTTTCTCGCGGTTCGAAAACCTCGGTCGGGAAAGACCGGTCCATCATCGCCCGCACTTCGCTCAGGGAACTCGCAGCCCGGGTGGCCAGAATCTGCATTGCCACATTACCAAGCGCGGTCGCTTCCGCCGGGCCTGCCAATACTCGTCTTCCCGTCGCATCCGCTGCGAATTGATTCAGCAGCCGATTTTTTGAGCCTCCCCCGATGATACGAATCTGTTGAATTGGCTTTCGCGTTAGCCGTTCCAGGTCCCCGATGACCTGACGATACTTGAAGGCAAGACTCTCGAGAACAGTTCTGGCATAGGCGCCTGGTGTTCTAGGCGCCGACTGCTGTGTCCTCTTGCAAAAATGGTCGATCGCCTTCGGCATGTCAGCCGGATGCAGGAACGATTCATCGTCAGGGTCGACCAACTGTCCGAACTCAGGTTCGCGCGATGCCAGTTCCATCAACTCGCGGTAGTCATAGACTTGGCCTCGCGAGGTCCACGATAACCGGCAGCATTGCAGCATCCACAAGCCCATCACATTTTTCAGCAAGCGTGTTGTCCCGCAAACGCCGCCTTCATTTGTGAAATTCAGGCGCAAAGCGTCTTCCGTAATGAGAGGCGCGTCGATCTCGATTCCAAGCAACGACCAAGTTCCGGAACTGATAAATGCCGTGCCGTCCCGCGCCGCTACTGCCGCCACTGCTGACGCGGTGTCGTGCGTAGCCGGCGCAATGACCGGCGTGCCTCGGAGTGCCGCGGACGCAGTTGCTCTTTCCGATAAATTTCCTACCTGCGTTCCGGGCTCCACAATCTCCGCCGGAAGATCTACTGGCAACTCAAGCTTTTCCATCAGGCTACGCGACCAGGCACGCTTCTCCGCATTCACCATCTGAGTTGTGGTTGCATTGGTGAACTCACAGACCGCGTTACCGGTGAGCCAGTAATGAAACAGATCGGGAATCATCAGCAGCGTTCTCGCTGCACGTAATAAATCAGGAGTCTCGCGCTTCGCCGCAGCCAGTTGATACAGCGTGTTGATGGGCATGAACTGGATTCCTGTTTCCCCATAGATGTCTTCTCGCGAAATCTTTTCGAAGACCAACTCCATCACGCCGTCAGTGCGCTTGTCGCGATAATGGTACGGGTTTAACAGCAGTTCGCCGCGTTCCCCAAGCAACGCATAGTCCACACCCCACGCGTCCACCCCAATGCCACTCAACTCAACTTCTTCCAGCCGGGAAAGCGTCTTGCGGACCTCGAGCCACAGCTTCGGCACGTCCCAGCGCAGCGAATCCCCATATTCAACCGGCTCGTTCGCGAAGCGATACACCTCTTCTGTCGTGATTACACCGGAGTGCAGGTGCGCCAGGACCGCTCGTCCACTCTCTGCGCCGAAATCGAAAGCGAGGTAGGGCTTGGAAGCATCAGGCATAAGAGGTAACGCTGCGTGAATTCCTTTCGGCGCGTGCTTTTGTGATGCCTTCAAGATACCCGCTCTCCTGGAACGCCTTCAGCGGGTCTTGCGGCAGTCCTTTCAAATCGCGCCATTCCCGCATCTCCGGGCGAACGTCGGTGTTGAAAGCATCCTGCAGTAAAGATTCAGCGCGGATGAGATCACACCTGCTCTGCGCATCGGATAATGCAGCGTGATCAACTAATGCAGCTTTTGCAAACAACTGCTGCGCCATCGTGACCGTCTGGATGGTCTCCTCAATCTTCCCTTTGAGGTTGTGGCTTTGGTCAATCATGTAAGCGATATCAGCTTTGGTTCCTGTCTCCCACTCATAAAAAAGTATCTCGTGAAAAATCCGGAAAACCTGGTAGGGATCGATCGAACCTAGCGTCAGGTCATCATCGGCATAGCGGCGATCGTTGAAGTGAAACCCGCCAAGCATATTCTCCGAGAGCAGCCAGGCCACAATCTGTTCAATGTTCTGCGATGGATAATGATGACCGGTATCAACCAGAACCTTCGCCCGCGGCCCGGCACACTTGCACAAATGCATGGACATTCCCCAGTCCGCGACGTCGGTGTGGTAGAACGCCGGCTCGAAGGGCTTGTACTCCACCAGCAACCGCTGTTCTGGATAAAGACGATTGTGAGTTCCTTTCAGCGCCTCTTCAAACCACTTCTTCCGCTGACGGATATTCGCCGTTCCCGGGTAGCTCGACCCGTCGGCAAACCACATGGATATATCGCGGCTGTTCAGCTTGTGGGCTATCTCAATGCTGTCAATGGTGTGCTGAAGCGCATGCTTGCGGATTTCCCCATCGGGATTCCCGAATGAACCGTACTTATAAATCTGATCTTGAAACAGATTGGTATTAATCGACCCCGCCTGAACCCCATAGCGCGCGCAAAGCTCGGTAATGTCCCCGGCCGAGTTGACTCCGTCTGGGCAATCCCAAAGCACGTGCAGCGCAATCGTCGGGCAAACCCCGGTCACGCGATGCACTTGCCCGGCATCGCTAAACTTTTCCTCAGTTGTAGCCGCGGCGGCAGGTTGCACGAATTTGCCAAAACGAGTCCCGGTGTTGGCGAACCCCCAGGACGGAATTTCAATGCGAAATTCCTCCAGCGCCCTGAAAACTATGCCTGAAGCGCGCGCGCTCATGCCCATCACCTTTCGCAGCGAGACTACACATCACCAAGGATGGTGGTCACGCCCTTTCCGCGGAGAGAACCCAATATTTCGCATTGCAGAACATCAGAACCGGCCACCTCACGAGGCGATCCGCATCCAAACTCAACAAACATTGACCAACCGCAACCGTGTACCCAATTTAAACCAGCCCGCAAGGAATAAGTAGTTTCGTGCTGCAGAATGTACTCTGCTATATTAGCTCCGCCTTTATGAACCTCCCCTCGGGCGGAGCCGCGATACTTACCTGGTCAAGTCGGTCGTCCACAAGCACAAGAATTCTTACCACTTTTCGGTTTGCGGGTTGATTAAGGAGTCTCGACATTTTGCACAAAAGGCCAGTTCCTCCCGCAGTCTTCGTCGAGCCCAAGCTGATAACGGCCCCCACTGTTGAGCACTACTGTCCCAACGACAGCTTGATGCAAACTGGTTTGCCTGGCACGGTGCAATTAATCAAGGTCCAGTACAGCCTCAGCGAAATAGTGTGCCTGAGCTTTAGCTGACAGAGGAACCGCCCGCATGCGAACAATCTGCTCTTTTTGCGTCTTCGCAGTCTGCCTTATTTGCCCAACGTTCACGCAAGCCACACCGGTAAGACTGCGCTGCGACTATCGCGAAAATCCTCTCGGCATCGACGACACGGCCCCTCATTTTTCTTGGCAAAGTGACAACACCGAGCGCAACTGGCGCCAGTCTGCGTACCAGATCATCGTCGCCAGCTCGGCTGAAAATCTGCAAAGCGGAAATGCCGATGTGTGGGACAGCGGAAAGCAATCTTCCGACGAATCCCTCGGTATCGCATACGGTGGGCCCGCGTTGCAATCGCGCAAACGCTATTACTGGACCGTGCGGGTATGGGATGCCACCGGGCAGCAATCTCAATCGTCGGAGAACGCCTGGTGGGAGATGGGCCTGCTGCACAAATCAGATTGGTCCGCGAAATGGATCACGCGAACCGATCCTGAAGCAGCGGCTGACCGCGCCGGAATCCGTTGGATTTGGGCCGCGGCCCAGAGCGCCCTTCAGTCCGTCCCCAAGAGCGTGTTTCTGTTCCACATCAACGTAAAGTTAAAAGAAAAACCCAAAGACGCGGCGCTGTTCGTCATCACTCGTGGCGACTTCAAAGCGAACATCAATGGAGTTCAGGTCGGAGCCAAACAAAATTGGCACGAGTTCGATCGCGAAGATGTTACCGGCCTCTTAAAAGCCGGTCAGAATGTGATTGATATTACAGTAACCGTAGCCGAGCCCGATCCATCGGGACCCGACGCCGGCGGCGCCAAAGCCGCACTCGCCGGCCTTTTGAAAATCACGCGTTCTAATGGCGAGGTGGTTAGGGTATTTACCAATTCGAAATGGAAAGCGCGCCCGCAAAACGAATCCAGGTGGAAGAAATCCGCAGTAGTTGCGCAGCTTGATGATGCAAAATTAGATCCTGTTCCTCCGCTGCCTTTACCGGCAGCGCTGTTGCGACGAAGCTTCGACGCTCCGAGAAGCGTTCAGTCGGCGCGCCTCTATGTAACCGCGCTCGGCAGCTATCGTATGTTTCTGAATGGTCAGCGCATCGGTGATGACCTGCTCACTCCGGGCTTCACCGATTACAGCAAACGTGTGCAATACCAGACCTACGATGTTACGAGGCAGGTTGCTGCCGGCAAAAATGTTTTGGGCGCAATACTCGGCGAAGGCTGGTTCGGCAGTGGAATGACCTGGAGCGGCCTGGCTTATTTCTTTCAGCCGCCGCCAGTCCGTCTGCTGGCGCAATTGGAGATCCAGTATTCCGACGGAACTCACGACACCATTGTGAGCGACGAATCTTGGAAGACTACGGCCTCTCCCATCCTGCACTCCGAAATCTACTCCGGCGAAACCTACGATGCGCGTGATGAAATCGCGAATTGGAACCAGCCCTCCTTCCACGATGCGACGTGGCAATCCGCGACGCCCGCGCTTGATTCCTCCGCTCCCGTCGTCGCTCAACTCGACACGCCGGTTCGCATCGTTCAAACTATTGCTCCCCTATCTGTGACTCCCGTCAACGGCGCTTACATATTCGACATGGGCCAGAACATGGTCGGCTGGGCGAGATTGAAAGCCAGCGGCCCGGCAGGGACCCGCATCCGGATGCGCTTCGCCGAGCGCCTGAATCCAGATGGTGGCATCTATACCGAAAATCTTCGCAATGCCGACGCCAGCGACACCTATGTTCTTCGCGGTGGCGGCGATGAATCCTTCACCCCGAGCTTCACATTCCATGGCTTCCGCTACATTGAAGTCACCGGATTCCCCGGAACCCCAACTACCACGAACATCACCGGAGAAGTTGCCAGCAGCGTCCCCGGCGAACCGACGGCCCATGTAACTACCACCAGTGATCTTGTGAATCGCATGTGGTCGATCGGCATATGGGGACAGCGTGGAAACTTTTTGAGCATTCCGACAGATTGTCCGCAGCGCGATGAACGCCTCGGCTGGATGGGAGACGCGGGCGTGTTCTGGCGCACCGGAAGCTACAACTTCGACGTTGACGCTTTCTCCCACAAGTTCATGCACGACGTTACCGACGGTCAGACCGAAGCCGGAGACTTTACCAATGTTTCGCCGGATTCGCTCCGGCCATTCAGCAGCGAAGGCGCGCCGGGATGGGCGGATGCCGGCGTCATCATACCGTGGACCACGTGGATGCAGTACGGCGACCGCTCCATCATTGAACGCAACTGGGTCGCAATGCAACGTTTTATGGATTTCATCTCAAAAGCGAACCCTGATTTCCTTCGCAAAAATGGCGTCGGTCCGAACTTTGCCGATTGGCTGGCGCCCGACGATCGCACTAATAAAGACTTGCTCGCCACAGCTTACTGGGCGTTGGTTGCGCGAATGATGGAGCAGATGGCCCACGCCATAGGCAAAGAGAACGACGCCAAGCGTTATGACGGTCTCATCGGCAACATCCGAACCGCATTTCAGAAAGAATATATAAAGGACAACGGCGAAGTCGGAACGAGCACGCAAACTTCCTACGTAGTCGCGCTCTACACCAAGATGGCGCCAGAATCACTGGAGCCGGCCCTGGTCAACAATCTGGTCAAAGACATCGAATCGCGCGGTTGGCATCTTTCTACCGGATTTCTGGGTACTCCATTTCTGCTATTCACGCTGTCCGATCACGGACGTGCCGATGTCGCCTACCGCTTGTTGTTGAATGAAAGTTATCCCTCCTGGGGATACATGCTTTCAAAAGGCGCTACCACGTGGTGGGAGCGTTGGAACGGAGACACCGGCGATCCCGCGATGAATTCTTATAATCACTATGCTTTCGGTTCGGTAGTTGCGTGGGTCTATCGCTACGTTGCTGGAATCGACACCGCAAGCGACTCGCCCGGGTTCCACCACATCGTCATTCATCCCCATCTTGACGCCTCGATGCCGCACGCTTCGGGAGAGTATGACTCTGCATATGGAAAAATCACCACCGACTGGACCAGCGATCCGGGAAAATCGATGTCGCTGAAAGTGACCATCCCTGCAAACACCTCGGCCACAATTTACCTTCCCGAGATTCCCAATACTCAAATCTGGGAGAGCGTCGCTCCCGTCCATGCTCGCCAGGAAAACGGCTCCAATGTGGTTGAAACCGGATCAGGATCGTACGTTTTTGAGGTGAGATGACGATAGGCTCATCCGCACTTCTTGATGGTCGGCGATTCTCCCTGCGGCCCCGAGTTGCCTTGTTTGTTTGCATAATCTCTTGTAGAAAAACTAGTGGAGGTTCCGGAAATGAGCAGCAGCTTAGCTCTTTTGCAATCACTCAAGGAAAGTATCCTCAGTCAGGCCAATGTCAAGGCGGTCTACGGCGAACCCATCGCGGCCCAAGGTAAGACGGTCGTCCCCGTTGCAAAGGTAATTTATGGTTACGGGGCTGGCGCGGGTACAGGCGGCGTCGGCGATTCTCGAGCTCAGGGCGAAGGCGGTGGTGGCGGAGGAGGAGCACGAGCCGTTCCAGTCGGCGTCATCGAAATTAGTGATCAGCAAACCCGGTTCGTCCCCATTTCCGACCGGAAGAAGCTGACCGGAGCAGTGCTCATGGGTATCGGGCTTGGCTTATGGTTCGGCTGGCGCCGGCGACGATGAACATCTCGGGAATGACTTTTCCTGCAGCAGCGTTGCACAGAAGCGAGCCCAATTCGTCTATTCTTCGTCAATGGAACCGCCGCTGGTAAAAGCAGTTCGGCTGCGGGTACCTTCCATGTACTGCTGGACACTTGATAGGAGACGCCGGCTTCGCCTACAATCCTCAGCCCATGACCGAGGAGCTTGTCATCGACCGATCGGGAGAGTTTCCCTCACACGAGGTGCTCTCGCTGCAAGGGCCACTCACTGCCAACAATGCGCCAATTTTTCAGAATGCCATTCGGCGTGAAGAGCCTGCGCCGACCCTCATCCTTGACCTGTCCGACGTTCCTTACGTTGATTCTGCCGGATTGGGCTTGCTGGTGAGCGCGTTCGTGTCGCGCCAGAAGGCTGGGCGGAAAATGATCCTAAGCGGCATCAATCCACGGGTACAAAAGCTTTTTGAAATCACTCGAGTGCAGGATTTGTTTCTAATCTTCGCCAGTCCCGAAGAAGCCATAGCGGCACTGCAAGGCGCGGCAGAAGCGTGAGTGGCAGCTTCGGGCTTCGGGCTTTTGGGCTTTAGGCTCTGGGCTCTGGGCTGTGGGCTTTGGGCTGTGGGCGCACGAGTTCTAACCTAAGAGGAGATGTGCGTTTAGCAATCAAGCAACGCAAGAACGTTAGCCGCTAAGTGCGGTGAGGTTCACGAGGAAAGCTAGAGTCTAGAGCCCAAAGCCCAAAGCCTAAAGCCCAGAGCCTGAAGCCCGAAGCCCAAAGAGCCCGGAGCCCGCTCCTACGCCTCCACTTCGACCCCTCGCTGTTTTTTCAACTCAAGCTGAAACGATTCCGAATCAACGTCGGCTTTGGTCACAAAGAGCGAGAGCAATGGGTCGCTGCTGTCCGGCGGAATTTCGCACTCGGAATTTGCGGTGTTGTCAATCGAGTCGGGCCGCACTTGTAGGTCTGGGACCGCGCCCTCGGTGTTCACCAGCGTCTGAATGAACTCCTCCACCTTTATCTTTTGCATCTTGGTTTGTTGAGTGAACTCGACTCCCATGCCCGCGCCGGAGTGCATCACTCGGACAATGCCTTCGATTTGCAAAGTCAACTCGCCAACCTTCATCATCAGCCGCAAACGCGTACGCACCGGGAACGGCGACTCCGTCTGTAGATAGCAGGCGCTCAAACTTAAATCGGTAAGCTTGCAGCCGACGGTGACTTCTTCCGCTTCCGCTCCGAGCAACTGTCGCTCAATCCACTGTTTCAGCTGGTCGCTGGATTCGGCGGCGATATCAGAGAAGCGAATGCCTGCAAGCTGGTTTCCTTGCCAGGCAACTTCTCCCTTACAACTGATTACCCGGGAACTGCCTGGCAAGCTGAACTTCAATGGAAAGCTGGCCGGAAGCTTCATGTTCTGAATCTTCAGAGCCATCCCATTTTCGCCAAGGTCGGACGTGCTTGCCCGCCAGTTGCCTTTGCCCTCGAGGCCAACTTCCACTGTAAGTTCGATGGGAATACGCGCATGGCGGCGGCGTTCCCGCTTCATCAGAGCCCGCACCGCGCGAAAGCTGGAACGCGTACGCTCGAGCGGAAGCGGCTTGAATAGCACGAAATGGGCGCCCACCGAAAAGACCTGTTTGGCGGAGCCATGTCCAGTAGTCGCGTTCTCAGCTTCGACTACCGCGACCGCGATTGCGCGGCGGTTGGCCGGGGCTGAGCGGACACCTTTTAATACGCTTATCGCTGACCCATGGGACGTGCAGTCAACGATTACCGCCTCAAAACGCTGCCGGGTCAGCTTCTGCATGGCGGCATCAACGTCTGTACAGAGCTCGATCCCGATCTCCATTTCGCTCAAAACACGCCGCAGCACCCGCACGACTTTGTCGTCGGTGCACAACAATAAGGATTGCAGACCAGTATCCACGGCTCAGGGGCTTCAATCGCACTCTACCAGTAACTCTTTGATAATTTAAGACTTGCTGAGGCCAGCCGATTACATCGGTAATCATCTACCCGCCATCGCCATCCTGTGACTACCTTGAATCCAACGCGGGAAGGTATTCTGAGTAAATCACTCATTTGAATGCAGTTAACAAATGCGGGCTAAACTGATCATTGACTTTCTGCCGCCGTGAAGTAAAATCGTCAGCTTCCGGCTGACTTTTGTTGGTTCCAAGCTGTTTCCTGCATTTTCATTCTGTTTATCTGCGGAATACGTCGCCGGGATTTGGAATCCTCCGGCAGGTCGCCGGAATCTAAATACGTATCGCATCAGACATTTGATACCAGGCGCGAGGCATAATTAATGGCTAAGAGACGCGGAAATCCGAACTGGGGAAAACCCGAGCCCATTGGACCGGTCATCCCCACGGTCACTGAATTCGAGCAGGTGGTAAAGGAGTACAAGCTGACTCCTGACCAGTATCTTCGTTCTACCCGGCTGCGCGAATGGGCGCGCCGCAATAAGAATTCCAAGTACATCCCTGAACCTTTGCTTGAGGCGTGGGGATTCGAGATCGAATCTACCCTGTAAAGTTGAAACTTTCGTGTGCCGAGGCCGCCTGTCCGGGCGGCTTTTGCTTTTGCGGCTTAAGCCTTCCCGAGTTCACGCTATCAACACGCGGTCCTGGGATAATCCTCGCGCCGTTTCGTCTTCTTCGTCAGGTGGACTAGCGTCGGCGAGGGAGTCCCTTTGCCGAGGCCTCGGCTCCCGGTGGTTCACGGAACGGTTCCACAGAAATGCGCTGGTAACGCACTTCCAGCACGGTCAGGTATTCTGTACCGTCCGGCAATTGAAGGACTACGCTGTCACCCGCTGCCGACTTCATCAACGCGCGCCCCAGAGGTGACACCCAACTGATGTGGTTGCGGTTGAGATCGATCTCGTCGGTGCCCACGATGCTCACCACCCGCTCCGCTCCCGCGGCATTGGCATAGCGCACGGTGGCTCCGAAGAATGCCCTCGTCTTTGTTATTGCCTGCCCCGTCTTTGTTATTGCCTGCCGCGCTCTGGGAGCTTCCGGGTCCACCACTTCCGCGGCTTCGATTCGCTTGGTGAGAAAGCGAATCCGCCCATCGATCTGCCGCAGCCGCCGCTTGCCGTACTGATAGTCGGCGTTTTCACTGCGATCGCCGTTGCCGGCAGCCCACGCCACTACCTCCACCACGGCCGGGCGTTCCCTGGTGAGCAGAAACCGGTGCTCATCTTTAAGGCGCTCGAGCCCGCTCGGCGTGATGTAGTTCTTGACGGGCGTCGCGGGCTCGTCCGCTTGTGGTTTTCTGGTGAAGCCTTTCCGCATCTCGTAGTCCTTCCAGGGCGAATCGGCGGCCGCCCCAATGAACACGGATCAACGCCGGTAGAAAACACTGTAGGTTATACGCGTTCATCGTGTGGGTTTTCTGCGCTCGTTTACGCAACTCCTTGCGCGACTGCCTCTCGTTTTGCTGGCAGAAGCGCTAGCAGGACAACTCCGATCACAAGGTTTACGATCACATCAGCAAAGTTCCGGTGGACGCCGTGAATCCACGCTTCCACGGTTTGAATAGCCATCACAGAGCCATGGGAGATGTTCCACCAAGCTGCCAGAGCAATCATCGAGCGATGCTCAGACGGTCTCCTTGCGGCTATGAGTAGAAAGACCCGACCGGAATAAAAAAGCTCAGAAACATCGGTCCGCACTCGCACTTCCCCTCCAAAAGCCAGCTGGAATGCCGCAGATCCATATATAGAAAATAAATTTGGGGCAGATTCAACAGCCCCACGATCACCAGGACGACCTGTGTCAGGCTTTCTCTTTTCACATTGACCTCACTTGAGCGACCAGTTACGACGTGCGGACAGTCTCAACCCTTGACCACGTCCATGCCTGCCAGATGATGACCGAGGTGCATACCGTTTCGATCGTCCCGAAGAAAATGTACGATGCAAACATATGCTCGTGCCAGGCACCGCTGGCCAAAGGGTAAACGAATTGCATCGAAATGACGGCTAACGTCTCAATGGCACCCGCGATGATATTCGCCAGCCGGTTCGCCCTAAACGGAAGCAGTCGAGACGCCAGAATCATGGCGATGGGTATTTCCATCAAGACCGCTGAACCCAGTAGAGCCCATTGTGGGAGATGTGGGGCCGGATCTTGCGAGCCAACAATATCGAACAGGGCAAGCACGTCCGCATACAGGTAGTTGAGTAACGCGAAGAGCCACAATTGAGACAACCGCTCCTTTGTGTCATGCATGTCAACCTCCTACGGAATAGTTACGGTCCTGAGGCGAAATAAGTTTCAGACGCAGCAAAGAGATTGTAGCGTCAGTTGGCGCCATCAGATGGGATGAGAAGGCCGGTCTCCGACGGGATGCTGTACGCTCCCAAGTTATCGACGTGCTCAAGGCACAGATAAAAAGGAGACCGGCAATGAAGAAGGTTAGCACCGCGGCGACGAAGCAGATCAGAAATTTTTCTCAACAGAAGTTGACCATCGGCCTGGACCTGGGGGATCGTTCCAGCTGCTACTGCGTACTGGATGAAACGGGACGCATTGTGATGGAACAAAAAGTCTCCACCACTCCGAAAGCTCTGCAAGCGGCATTCGGAGCTATGCCGCACAGCCGCATCGCGCTGGAGACGGGAACGCATTCGCCGTGGGTCAGCCGTCTGCTGAGTGAACTCGGACATGAAGTGATCGTGGCGCATGCGCGCAATGTCCGACTGATTGGAGAGAGCCGGAAGAAGGATGATCGCTTGGATGCGCAGACGTTGGCTCGGTTAGCGAGGATCGACCCGCAGTTGCTGTGTCCGGTGAAGCATCGCAGTGCGAAAGCGCAAGCCGATCTGACCGTGATCCGGGCACGAGCTGGCCTGGTGCGAGCGCGCACGGCACTGGTGAACACGGCCCGCGGGTTGGCTAAGTCTTATGGGGAGCGGCTGCGTGGATGCAACGTGCGGAACATGAATCCCGAGAAAGCGGAGGGGCTGAGTCCGGAACTCCAAATAGCGTTGCAACCGTTGCTGGCGGGAATCGAATCAGTGAGCGAACAGATCCGCGAGTACAACGAGCGGATCGAATGCCTGGCGCAGGAAAGCTATCCCCAGGTGGCGCTGCTGAAGCAGATCAAGGGCGTGGGCACACTGATTGCGCTGACGTTCTTGCTGACGCTGGAAGATCCGCATCGTTTCCGCAAGAGCCGCGACGTGGGTTGTTACCTGGGACTGCAGCCCGGACGAAGAAACTCCGGCCAGAGCGAGCCGCAGATGCACATCAGCAAGGAAGGCGATCCGTACCTGCGCACGTTGCTGGTGCAAGGCGCGCAGCACATTCTGGGGCCATTCGGTCCCGACTGCGACCTGCGGCGCTGGGGTGTGAAGCTGGCTGAGCGTGGTGGAAAGAATGGGAAGAAACGCGCCATCATTGCGACGGCGCGAAAACTGGCGGTGTTACTGCATCATCTCTGGGTGAGCGGAGAAGTGTACGAACCATTGCACAACAGCAACCAAAGAGCAATGCCGGCAGCCGCATAGATCCAAGTCTTCTTAGGAAGGAAAAGCAAAAAAGCCAACGCCGAGTTCTGGTGACTGCGTTAATCGCCTGGCCCAGCTTTCATCTTCGAGATGGAACCGAGGTCGCCAAACAGGTGGCAGCACCGGCTGAAACGAGAACACCCAACTTGCACCGGGCGCAAAGCGCTCACGAAAAGTGCGGATGGAAGGGTGGCAACAGTGGCGACTCGGCAGGAGAAAACCTTGTCCAATGAAAAAACAATAGAACCCACTTGACTCCGACCGGCCTTCTCATGGAAGGCGGTTACACCGCGATCGCCGTTGCCGGCAGCCCACGCCACCACTTCCACCACGGCCGGGCGTTCCCTGGTGAGCAGAAACCGGTGCTCATCTTTCAGGCGCTCGAGGCCGCTCGGCGTGATGTAGTTCTTGACTGGCGTCGCGGGCTCGTCCGGTTGTGGTTTTCTGGTAAACCCTTTTCGCATTTCGTAGTCTTTCCAATCGAGCTTAGTTGTGCGCCGGATCGGTTCGATGTTGATTCTGAACGCTGGCCCAAGCCAGCCAAGCCTCGGTCAGCGGAGGTCGAAAATTGGGAAGGAGCAAACCGCCGGCTCTGAACCATTCGTATGCCGCAGGACCGATTGAATCCCGATCGTGTCCCACCGCGAGGTCTCGAATAAAGTTTTTGCGAATCCATCGGACGACAGCGTTGTACCACTTCTCAAAAGCCTTGTTCTCGGTTTCGAAACTAGCCCAGATCCTACCCTGCGTAAGCGCGGGTTGACCGTTCCAAGATTCGAGCACGGGAGATTCATAGGTGAATTCAATGACAGGCGCCGAAAAGTCGATATTGAAATATTTCCCGGTAGCTTTCCGTGTCAACGCAGGGAGGATCGCCTGATTCCACAAACAATAATGCCCCCCTCTTTCCCAAGGACGGTTTACTTCTTGAATTTCGGCAAGCTCTGAGGAGTACCATTCTGTGACTATCACCGGATCACGCTGCTGCAAGAAAAGCACGAACCGGCGACAGTCCTCAGGGAGCATATGAAAACGTGTCTGTCTTCCCATTGCTAGAAGAGTGTAAATGAGGAAACGGGGAGATGGATGGCTCGTCCCATTGCGGTTTTCTCGTAAACCCTTTCCGCATCTCGTAGAATTCTCGTCAGGATGCCGCCACTTAAGTTCGGCGAGAAGCGCAAACTCGAAGAGTTTCTGGGAATGGGCGGTGGTTACGTTCTTAGTTTCTCAGACCGTACCTTCAGGGAATTCGTCCACGACAGCACTGGATTGGACATTGACGATCCAGAAGTCGGCGGGGTGGGATCTAAGGGTCGTAGGCTTAGGCATTTCTGGGACAACCAGCCAGACTACATAGTGGGGAAGCTGCTTAAGGATTTGATTGATTCCGTGGATGCGGATCCACCTGAGGAATCGCAGAGCTTCGGTGAAGTGAGGTACGGCGTCCATCGCAGTGCTGCTTTCAAGATCGAATGCCAGAAGGTAGCAGACAGGCTTTTGCAGTCCGCCCCGGTCGCTGACACCACCGTCATATCCGTACTCTCAGCGTGAGGAATTCGAGCGTCTCGCCAGCGGTGTCATGGATAGCATCTCCAAGAACAACCCGGAGTCTGGGTTGGACAGGCTTCACACGTTCACTATGGCGTTTGTCCGGTCGCTATGCGAGAAGCACGGAATCACCGTGGATAAAGACAAGGCGCTTCACAGCGTGTACGGCGAGTATGTGAAGAAACTGAAGGAACTCAATCTCATCGAGTCGCCGATGAGCGAACGCATCCTAAAGTCATCCATCTCGGTGTTGGACTTTTTCAACGATGTCAGAAACAACAAGAGTCTCGCGCACGACAACCCCGTGCTTAACCGCAATGAGAGCTTGCTGATCTTTCAACATGTAACCAGTGTCATCCGCTTCCTCTGGGCTATCGACCAAGGTCACGAATGATTGATGGGAGCGGTGTTTAGAGAAGATTCAGAAGTCGATGGCTGCTGCCCGAACCTTGACGTTGCAGTCGCTCAACGATGACTTTCTGGTCGTCCATTTGACGCCACTTAAGAGCAATCTCCTCAAGCGTCCGACCACCCGCTAGAACTACAAGTCGTTTGGGAAAAGCCAAACTTCAATGCCGGCTTCGACCAGGGCATGATGCCCATACACTGATTCATCCTTATCTGCCAGACCATATACAACTCGTGCGATCTTCCCGTTGATTAGACGATTGGCGCAGGGCGTTTTTCCCGTTTTCCGTTCCGTGCATGGTTCTAGCGTTGTGTAAACGGTACAACCCCTCAGATCGACGTTATCTACATCCACGTTGACTTTCTTAAGCGCACAGAATTCTCCGTGATCCCCTCCCTTGCCTGTTTCGCCACGGAAGCCGGTAGCTATAACATTCCCATTTTTTACGACCACCACTCCAACACAGGGATGGAGTTTGCCGTCGTTTTCGGCGATGCTTTTCTTTGACAATTGGATCGCCATTTCGCAGAACTTACGATCCACAGTGGTCTGAATGAGTTCTGATCCCGACGCCGTCAGGAAAATATCCGCAAGGAACTCATTAGGTATCGCGATGCTCCTCGTTTTTGTGAGATACCCGCTGGCGACAGATACCTTTAACATAGCGGCTTGCAGCGTGGCTGCGACAACCGTAGCCCCTAGATTGTCGTCAATAGTGTGACCGCCACGGAAAAAGTTCAAAAAATCAGCGTAGGTGCTGATTGGAGCCTGCGTAAGCTGTGGATAGATGGTTCCCTGCGGCAGCTTTTTGAGGATGAGCATGGCGTTCGTGGTGATTTTATCCCACGCCCACAACCGACGGGTTGGCCCGCCTTTCGCGATGAAATTCTAACTCTGACCATTTGCTGCGAGAAATCTATTACAATCCCTGGCGAAAGTAGAGGCGACTGTCATGCGTCAGTTTCTAATTACAATTACACTGCTTATCGCTGTGATGTTCTCGGTGTTCGCAACGGCTGCTGAAGCACCCGACTTCTCCGGTACTTGGGTTCTCAACGTCGCAAAGAGCATGCTCCCCAAGGACAGCACGATCAAGTCTCAGGCAATCGTCATTGAAAACAAGAAGTCGGCAATTGTTTCCATTACAAAACCGACGGCAAGAAGTCGACGGAAACCTACACGCCTGATGGGAAGAAACGCGTTTCGGTGAAGATGTCGTCAGGTCAACTGAATTCGAGCGCGAGCTGGCACGACTCAGTGCTTGTCATCGAGTCCACGCTGGATATAAAAATCCCTAACGCCACTGTCGTTGTCACGGGACTTAAGCCTGTCATCGATACATGGACAGTGACGGCTGAAGGTCGAACTCTCACTCACGACGCAGACGATCACAAAGAGATTTACATCTACGAGAAGCAATAGACTGTCGGGGAAATGCAGGGCCGTTCGGTCCTGGATGAAGCGATCGTAGGGAGCGAGGAAAACCGGGGACAGGTCCCCGGTCTTTTGAGCCTCCGCCCGCCCACCCTTAGGTTTCCGGAACGGACCCGCGTTGGTTCACGTTCAGATCTCGCGCATGACAATCATCAAAACTCCAACTTCTTATTTCGCCTGCGCTAGCTTCGTAACCACTGCGGCAACTTTATCGAGTATCTGGTTCCAGCCCTCCATTTGACCGCTATTTTTCGCGCTCTCCATGGGTTCATTTCCGATGAAGGTGAGTTTCGTCTGGCCGTTTCCGAGATCCTCAAAGATGGTCACGTCGTACGCACCGTCTATGGCCTCATGTTCTATTCCTAATTCTGCAGGCTCAACCTTGTTTCCCTGCGGGTCGGAAAAGTACATGGAGGAAACGATCTTTTCTTGGGGAACAATCTCGTGGTATTCAACCGCATTCCAGCACTCCTGCCCATCCGGCGTTCTCATGCAGAGGAGAGATTTTCCTCCAACGCGAAAATCCATCTGACAAACCGGCGCAGTAAAGCCCTTCGGTCCCCACCATTGCATCACGTATTTCGGGTCTGTCCACGCCTTCCAAACCAATTCGCGTTGGGCATTAAAAACTCTTGTGACAACCATCCGCTCGATCTCGTTAACCGTGTTTTTTGTCATCTCTGATCTCCGTTTTTTTCATTTGATTCACAACTGCATCCAGCTTGTCAAAACTCTCTTCCCAGAACCGGCGATAGCTGATAGCCCAGTCGCTGACTGTCTTGATCGCCGCTGGCCTAAGCGTGCACACACTCTCTCGTCCGCGCTTCGTCTTGATCACAATCCGCGCCCGCACCAGGTAGGCAATATGTTTTGAAATCATCTGCTGCGAGAGTGCAAACGGTTCCGTCAATCCATGCACAGAGGCGGGCCCATGTGAGAGTCGTTCGATCATTGCCCGCCGGGTTGGATCAGACAAAGCGGCAAACGTTGTACCTAATTTATCCACAACCACATGGTAGTGAATTATCTGTCAATGTCAAGTGTGAATTTCTGCGGTCAGCCCGTCTCGTCTGTCCCCAGATTTTCAAGATTTCCTCTGTGGGATTCCCTCTGTGCAACTCAGTGCCCTCTGTGGTTAAAGGTTTGTATTTTCTGGCTAAGCGACAAAAGTCTTTACCACAGAGAACACAGAGTCTCACAGAGGAAATGCTACAGAGAAACCCTAAAGGACTAGAGTGGCGAGAACAAGATGGACCAGCCCGGCTAATTTCCAGCCAAGCTACACTGGAAGAAGCAGCGTGCCGCGAGTTGCTCCTCCAAAATGATCTCCTTCTCGAACATCAATAAGCAGTATGGCAAGCAGTTGCTCTTCGTGGATGCTTCGTTTCAGTTGAATCCCGGTGAAAAAGTCGGACTGGTCGGTCCCAACGGTGCGGGCAAGACAACGCTATTCCGGATGGTGGTCGGCGAGGAAACTCCCGACGAGGGCGCGGTCTCGGTCCCCAGGAGAGTGACGATCGGCTACTAGTATCTGCAGTTCACTCCCAGGTCCACGTGTGGGCATTGCAGGCACTTACAAGGGTCCGTTGGGTATTGTGAGACGACAATTTTCTGAGGCTAGCTTACGACGCGTTTAGCTTGAGCTTCGCCGAGGCTATCGAAGAACCGAAAAAATTGCTCGATATGGGCGATTTTCAAGGCTTCATGAACACGGTCGTTTACACCCACCAGAGACACGCCATTTTCGTCTCTCTGGTGCCTGACATAGGTCCCGACCAGCGCACCGATTCCCGCTGAGTCAAGATAAGGAACCTCGGTCAGATCGAGTATCAAGTTGTGCGACCGGTCGACCCGCACTCTAGATTGGAACTCGGGCAGCGTGGTGAGAATGAGCGGCCCGCTAAGACGAAGGATATGCGGTCCATTTTGTGGATCCGACACCTCTTCGATCACGAGGGACCTGGGCTGCATCGGCTGCATGCTAGCATATGTGACCCGTGCGAAGCTAGCGCACGCACAAAGAACCTCAAGGCCCCCTCAATACCCCGTACAAAATTGAAAGTGCATGGGATCGCGCACCCGTCCCTGCCAATCTCCTCCCCACGAAAATCCTGCCTGGATAAAGATTGCCACGACGCCGGCGTCCATATTTCCGGCGGTCCCCTGCGCGTTTGACTCCGGATTCAGATCCAGCGCGATGCCCCAGGCATGGGTCGAAAGCTTGGTCCCGGTTCGTTGCGGACGGAACGAGAAACATCCGCCAAAGCTGGTGATCTTCGACTGCAATCCCGCGCTCTGAATGTGCGCGAAAACATCCGTACACATCTGCGCCAGCAGTCGGTGGCATGACATCCGCTGCACCTGCCGCGAACTGTCCCACGACAGCGGGAGGGCGAACGGCAGCGGCACCGTTGTCAGAAAATCAGCCTGCCACTTCGGGTCGAGTGTGTGGTCTTCGCGGATGTAATTAAAGATGTCGCCGAAGGTTGCGATGAGTTCATCAAGTCCGTGCGGCGGGGCAAGAACACTCGCAGACGGAGCTGTGCCCGATCCCATTGACTGGGACATGTGTTTCCTCCTGGAGATTTGAGTTGGAGTTTCCGATCAGAAAACGGCGCGAGGACGCCCGGGCTTTTCGAAGTTATCAGCAGTCGAACTGCGCGATCAGCGTGCCGTCCAACCACCGTCTATCAGAATTGTGTGACCCGTGATGAGCGAAGCCGCATCCGATGCGAGAAACACAACCGCGCCCGCGACGTCCATGGGCTCGCCGATGCGGTGCAATGCAGCAATGCGTTCCACCGTGTCAGCACGGTTCTTAGGCACCGAAAGATATTCCTCGGTTCCAGGTGTATGGATGAACGTAGGAGCCACGGCATTGACGGTTATGTTGTGCTTGCCCCATTCGACGGCCAGGCACTTCGTCAGGTGCGCAATCCCGGCCTTAGTCATGCAATAAATGCTTTCCGTCGGCAGGGCTGCGAATCCCGCCTGCGAGCTCATATTTATAATTCGCCCATATTTTTGGCGGATCATCACCCTACCCGCGGCCTGACTGGCGAAAAATGTGCCTTTCAGATTGATCGCCAGTGTTGCGTCGAAATCGGCTTCAGTAACATTCTCGGCCAGATTATCCGGCGCAATACCGGCGTTATTAACCAGAATGTCGAGTTTGCCGAACTGTGCTGCAGCTTCGCCGACCGCGGATGAAATCTGGTCCATGTGCGTCATATCCATCTGAAGCGGCAGTGCACGGCGACCCAGGCGTTCAATCTCGATGGCAAGCTCTGATCCTGTCCGTAGATCACGCAGGCCGAGAGCCACGTCCGCGCCCGCGTGCGCCAAGGCCAGCGCGATTGCCTTTCCCAGCCCACGAGCTGAGCCGGTCACGAGAGCCGTTTTTCCGTGCAGGTCGAAATTTGGGAAGTCATTGGTCATGGCGCGAGATTATATAATCGCGCTTTCCAGAATGCTGGCATTGAGGACTCAATTTGGCCTATAACGATCTTCGTGAATGGATTGCCGCGCTTGAACGCGCCGGCGAACTGAAGAGAATCAAAACTGAAGCTGATCCTATCCTCGAGATTGCGGAAATCACCGACCGCGTTTCAAAAAGCCGCGATGCTCAGGGACATTCCGGCGGCCCCGCGCTGCTGTTCGAAAATCCCAAGGGCCACCAGATTCCCGTGCTCATCAACCAGTTCGGCTCCGAGCGGCGCATGCGCATGGCCCTCGAAGTCGAATCGCTAGACGACATCGCCGGCCGCATACGCCAGTTCATGGACGTCAAATCGCCGCAGGGATTTCTCGACAAGATCAAAATGCTGCCCATACTCACCGAGATGGGCAATCTGTTTCCAAAAACTGTTCCGACCGGCCGCTGCAAAGAAGTGATTCGCAAAGGCAACTTCAGTTTGAATGAACTGCCGGTCCTGCAGTGCTGGCCGAAAGATGCCGGACGCTTCATCACGCTGCCGTGCGTGATCACGCGCGATCCTAAAACCGGCAAGCGGAATGTCGGTATGTATCGCATGCAGGTTTTCGATGAACATACCACCGGCATGCACTGGCAGCGGCAGAAAATCGGCGCGGAACACTATCGCGAAATGCTAAGACGTGCCGCGTCCGGGAGCGAAACAAATCCCCACCCTGTCGCAAACACCGCGACAAGGGTGGGGCAACCCGCTTCAACTTCGGTTGATATTATGGCGCGTACTTCCGGCGGCTCACTGCTCGCGGACAATCTTCCCAGCGGCAGAATGGACGTGGCCGTCGCCATCGGCACTGACCCCGCAATTACATTTTCGGCTATTGTTCCCGCGCCTCCCGAAGTCGAAGAATATTTGATCGCCGGTTTCCTACGGCAAAAGCCGGTCGAACTGGTGAAGTGCGAGACCGTGGATATTGAAGTTCCGGCGTCGTCAGAAATTGTGCTTGAAGGTCATGTCAATCTGGACGAACTTCGTACCGAAGGCCCGTTTGGCGATCACACCGGGTTCTACTCGCTGGAAGACCTCTATCCCGTATTTCACGTCACCTGCGTTACCCATCGCAACAATCCGATTTACGCGACGACTATAGTCGGCAAGCCGCCGCAAGAAGACGCCTACATGGGCAAAGCCGTCGAACGCATTTTTCTGCCGCTCATGAAGCTCACCATTCCCGAGCTCGTTGACGTCAACCTTCCCATCGAAGGCGTGTTTCACAACTTGATGATCGTCTCGATTCGCAAGTCCTACCCCGGCCAGGCGCGCAAAGCGATGAACGCCATCTGGTCGCTGGGCCAGGCGATGTTTACCAAGTGCGTCATTGTGGTTGACGAAGACGTAAACGTGCAGGACATCGCCGAGGTTACGCTCAAGGTCTTCAACAACATCGATCCCGAGCGTGACATTCAATTCACTCTCGGTCCCATAGATTCGCTCGACCACGCCTCACGGCTCCCGAACTTCGGTTCCAAGATGGGCATTGATGCAACGCGCAAATGGCCCACCGAGGGCTTCAGCCGTCCCTGGCCGGACGAGATCGTGATGGACGGCAAAACCAAAGCTCTCGTCGATGCCAAGTGGAAGGCGCTCATAAAAGAGCTTGGAATCGACTGATCGATCTGACATTCAGGGAAAAACAAAAGGCGGGCGTGGGTGCCCATGTTTCGCGCTTTCGAGACGTGGGGTTCTCTCTTTTTTGATCCTATTTTCAGAGTAGCATTTTTGGTGGGGGGCATCGCGCCAAGGTTCGCAGGTTTATATTCGCAATAGTTTCATTCGCTTGCGAGAAAATGCGGCTCTGAAGGGGCTTGACAAAAATCCGATCGAGAAATCCACAGGGAAAATCCCCACAGGAATCCAGTTGAAATCAGGAGGCAGGAAATGAGGCTCAAAGGGAAAGTGGCGCTGGTGACGGGGGCGTCACGCGGCATCGGTTTCACGGTGGCAGAGCTGTTTGCCCAAGAGGGCGCAATTGTCTATGCCGGCAGTTCGAGCAACCCGTCCGGCATTTTTCCACGAGGCGTGACCGGGGTCGAGTTGGACGTCTCAAAGGAGGAGCACTGGAGGCGCGTAGTGGCTGACATCGTGGCGGCGCACCGCCGGGTGGATGTTCTGGTGAACAATGCGGGAACAGCGGTCTATGACGCCGTACACGACTGCAGCACTGAGAACTGGCGCAAGGTTTTGGGTGTAAATCAGGACGGTTGCTTTTTCGGGATGAGAGAAGTGATCCCGCACATGCAGGCGCATAAGAGCGGCTCGATCATAAACGTATCCTCGATCTGGGGGACCGCAGCAGTTCCGGGCGCGCACGCCTATCATGCCACCAAGGGCGCAGTGGTCATGATGTCAAAGAATGCCGCCATTACCTACGTCGGCGATGGAATCCGCGTGAATTCGATCCATCCAGGCTTTATAGACACGCCGCTGACACAGGCTCAGGATCCGGCAATCAACGCCTACGTTATTGGCCAGACGCCAATGAAGCGCGCAGGCACTCCGCTCGAAATCGCGAATGGTTGTCTTTTCCTTGCATCGGATGAGTCAAGCTTCATGACCGGCACAGAACTGGTGATCGACGGCGGATACCTGGCTCAGTAGCTGGGTAGGGGCCACGACCTGCCTTCATCCGTTAACGCCATTGGACCTCCAGTTCACGAGTGCCGAAAACGATCTTCCTGACGAAAATTTGACACCGCAAAGATTCGGGCGCACCCTGCTACTTCAGGTTTCCTGTTATTTTCTAAAGATGGCCCAGCCGGAGCATCCTTCAACTTGGGATTTCCGGGGTCGAATCTACCTATTTTGTCTATGACCAAACGACGCTGCGTTATCACGGGAATGGGAGTCGTCAGTCCGAACGGGATTGGGACTTTAGCTTTTTCAGAAGGCGCACTGGCGGGACGGAGCGGGGTGCGGCGAATTTCGCGCTTTGATTCATCGGCCATCGGAGTCCAGATCGCCGGAGAAGTTACCGGATTCGACGAACTCGCCTGGGTGGAAAAAAAAGAGCGCAAGCACGTTTCGCGCGTACTGCCCCTGGCGCTGTGCGCTTCTAGCGAGGCCCTCGCCAGCGCGGGCATTGGCGCCGCTTCCCTGCCGCTTGAAGAACGGCGGCGCTTTGGCGTCATCATGGGTACCGGCGGCGGCTCACAGGAATTTACCGAAGAGCAGTACCGGCTCTATTTCCACGGCCAGGTCAGCAAGATGAGCCTGTTCTGTATCCCGACGGGAGTAATGGGTTCGCTCTCCAGTGAGCTGAACTGCCGCTTCGCGCTCAAAGGCCCCAGCCACGTCATCACCACTGGTTGCACTTCTTCGACCGACGCCATGGCTTATGCCACGCGCCAAATCGAATCCGGGCGACTCGATTGCGTTCTGACCGGAGGAGCCGATGCTCCCATTTCGCTGGGAACCGTGCGCGGATTCATACTAATGGGAATCCTGACCGAAAAGTGGAACGCCAACCCGGAAAAAGGCTCGCGGCCATTTTCTGCCGATCGCGACGGGTTCGTTTTGGCAGAGGGTTCCTGGATGTTTGTGTTCGAGGAGTACGAACACGCCCGGGCACGCGGAGCGAAAATCCTGGCTGAAGTCGCTGGTTACGGTTCGACTTGTGAAGCTTATCATCGCGTCCGTTTGATGGAATGCGGCGAGGAGCCCTCGCGTGCTATTCAGTTGGCCGTCAAGAATGCCGGGATCGGCCCCGAACAAGTCGATTACGTAAACCTTCACGGAACCTCCACGCAATTGAACGATCGCATCGAGACCCGAGCCCTAAAGCTGGCTCTCGGCGAGGAACGGGCAAGGCAAGTTCCCATGTCGGCATTGAAATCGCAGATTGGGCATCCGCAAGGAGCGTGTGGAGCAGCGGGCGTTGCCGCCACTCTGGTTGCGATGGAGCATAGCCAGTTGCCGCCCACCATCAATCTGGAGAATCCAGATAAAGACTGTGATTTGGACTATGTAGCCCAGGCTGGCCGAAAAAAGGAGATCGAGCACGCGGTCTGCAACTGCATCGCATTTGGATCGAAGAACTCAGCGCTGGTGTTAAGGAAGTCGGCATAGGTTTCGATTGGTTTTCTTTACCCTCTAAGCGCTTCCGCCCACCTTGTTGTTTTCCGTCGCAAGAAGAGTCAAAGCAGCCGTTCCCACGTTGAGCGAGTCTCATAAAACGCGTGCCAGAATGACACAAAATGTCAGCCGAAATGACAAGCTGTGACAGGATCCCAAGGATTTGCGGACTGTCTGAGTGCGGGTTGCAGGCGTAAGTCGCTGAAAATCATGGATGGCGAGGTGTTGAGCCGCTATAACTTTCGTAATTAACATCGTTGGCGAGGGAAGTGCGAGGATAACTGGCGTCGGGTCGCTGAGACCAGGATAGAAACAGGTTTAAAATTGGGTTCAAAACCCACAAGAGGGAAAACTACAAAAATGCGTAAACAGAAGGGTTTTTCGTTAATTGAGTTGCTGATCGTGGTCGCGATCATCCTGATCATCGCCGCGATTGCTATTCCGAACTTGCTGCGCGCCCGCATCGCGGCCAATGAGTCGTCTGCGGCCAGCACCATTCGTACCATCAACACTGCTGAAGTCAGCTTCATTACTGCTTATCCGGCAGCCAACTATGCCAACTTGTCAGTGCTTGGCGGTGCGGGTCCTTGCACTCCGAGCTCTACAACTGCTTGTCTGATTGATCAGAGTCTCGCCACCGATAACGGCGGCGCAGGCAAGAGCGGCTACCACTTCGCTGCGGATGGAACAACGATCGTGGGCGGATACACCGCTGAGGCGCATCCTATCGCAATCGGCAGCAGCGGCGTGAACAGCTTCTGCTCGATCGAAGACGCTGTGGTGCGGAAAGACTCAACTGGCGCCACAAACGCCACGAGCGCTGCTTGCGTTGTGCTTCCTTCGCTCGGCAACTAACTAACAGCAACTTGGCCTGAGGCCTCGGGGGAGGGGCAACGGGCGGGGAGCAGCGGGTAACCGCTGCTCCCTTATTACTTTGGTGAGCACATTCAGCATTACCCGCCTAAAGCGGGCCTGACTAATGTGCTTAAATTCAAGTATGGCCACTCCCGCCACCCAGCTGAAACCAGCTCCGAAAAGTGCGCCCGAGCTTTTTCATTCTGCGGGGAACCGCCGCGCCCTTCTTTCGCTTCTAATCACCCTGCTGACCCTCCTCGCGTACAATCCAGCCGCCCATAACGAATTCGTGACCTTCGACGATCCCGCCTACGTAACCGGCAATCCCCACGTTCAGGCCGGCCTGAAATGGAGTACGGTGAAGTGGGCTTTCCGCACCACCGACAGCGCTAATTGGCATCCCGTCACCTGGATATCGCACGCACTCGATTGCCAGCTCTTTCAAGGCAGAGCCGCCGGACACCATTACGTGAGCGTGCTGTTGCATGCCATTTGTGCGCTACTCCTATTTCTATTTCTTGACAGTGTCACGGGCTTGCCGTGGAGGAGCGCTATGGTCGCGGCATTGTTCGCCATTCATCCCCTCAACGTTGAATCTGTGGCGTGGATTTCCGAAAGAAAGAGCGTACTTTGCATGCTGTTTTTTATGCTGGCGCTCCTGGCATATCGCTGGTACACGCAAAGGCCTGACTGGAAACGATACAGCCTGATTGCCCTGCTGTTCGCGCTGGCATTGATGTCGAAGCCGATGGCTATAACGCTGCCGTTTGTCCTGCTGTTACTCGATTATTGGCCGTTGCAGCGGGAGAAACAGACATCATGGGTTCGCCTGGTTTATGAAAAAGTGCCACTGCTGGCGCTTTCTGCCGCCAGCGCTGTGATCACGATTATTGTTCAGAAGCAAGGGGGCGCCATTCACGGCAAGTATTCGCTCTGGAATCGGGGCCTGAATGCGGTCGTTTCCTATGCCTGGTATTTAGAAAAAGCGGTCTGGCCCTCACACCTGACTGCGTTCTATCCGCATCCCGATCGCGTCTCAGTCTGGCAAGCGGCACTTGCCCTGGTGGTATTACTACTCATCACCGCTGGCGTGTTCCTCGCTAAAGAGATGCGCTATCTGACTGTAGGCTGGTTGTGGTTTCTGGGCACAATGGTACCGGTGATCGGACTGGTGCAGGTTGGCGAGCAGGCAATGGCTGACCGGTATGCATACATTCCATTTGTCGGCATATTTGTCGCTGTGGTGTGGAGCATTTCAGATTGGGCGCAGGCCCGGGGAGTCTCGAAGGTCTATCCGGCGTTGCTCGGTGCCGCGGTAATTCTGGGATTTTGCGGGTCAACCGAAGCGCAAATCGGATATTGGAGAAATACAGTTTCGCTATGGTCGCATGCGCTTACTATCAACGACCGTAATACGATGGCCCACGACAGCATCGGAGCCGAGCTTATTAATGAAGGAAGAATTCCGGAAGCCATCTCGCATTTCCAGGCTTCGGCGGCAATAGATCCCAGCGACGCTTTCAGCCAGCTTGACCTTGGGATTTGTGACAAGTTGCAGGGCCGGCCGCAGGCCGCTGCCGAGCACTACACCTCCGCCTTGGGGCTTTCGACGGACCCCTCTCTGCGTGCTACCGCGTTCGGAAATTTGGGATCCATCTATCGTGCAGCAGGAGATTTTCCGCGGGCGCGGCAGAGCTATGAATCTGCTCTCAGCCTTTTGCCAGGAAACAAGTATGCCTGGATCGGATTAGGACTAATCGCTCAGAAGGAAGGTGACTTGGCTCACGCGTCTGAATACTACTCACAAGCGGTGAAAGTAGAGGCTGGGGGTCCCGAATACCTTCTGCTCGCGCAGGCGCTATCCAAAGCCGGACGCCGGCAGGAAGCGCAAGCTGCTTATGCCCAGGCGCAGGCATTATCAAGAAATTGGGATGCCACTGTGGGCGCAGTCAATCACCTTTTACAGGAGTAGTATCCGAACCCAATTTCATGGCCGTCACCAATCTGATTAACACATTGTCAAAAAATCACCGGTGATTCGCGAGTGTAGTTGAACCCTGCGCCTAAGCCGTGCCATTTGCTAATCCTTTGCCTGTAATCTGTTGTTTATACTGGTTCAGAGTGCCTTATACCGTAAGCAAGAGCGCGGGCTTCACGCTGGCAGAACTGCTGATCGTGGTGGTTCTGGTTATTCTGTTGGCGGCCATTGCGCTCCCCAACCTACTGCGATCGCAGATCGCCGCCAACGAGACTGCTGCCATCGAATCGCTGGCTAAGATCAACAAAGCTGAAGTTACCTATCAGACGGCGTTTCCGACTCTGGGCTTCGCGAGTACGCTGGCGGCGTTGGGGCCGGGATCAGCGGATGGCAAGTGCGCGAGTGAAACGCACAGCTCAGCCCACGCCTGCCTGATCGAAGGCGCTTTGGCCGCCGCGGACAGCCCGAGTCGCACCCGCGCCGGTTATTGGTTCTCCGTTTCTCCAACCTCCACGGATGCCGGCGGCGTCGTAACCGGGTACGTGGCCGGGGCCGCGGCCGGAGTCTTCAACAAAACCGGGTCTCGCGACTTTTGCTCCCTAGAAGACGCGGTTATTCGTTTTTCGGTTCCCCGGGAAGATTCGAAACCAGCGACCACCACCGCTGCCTGCGCCTCAATGACCATCCTGCAGTAAGCTACCCACGTCCGACCAGGAACTCAAACCCTCAACACGGCAGTAATGTTGCTGACAGTCAAACGCTCGATATAATTTTCATGTGCCCGCTATCGAAATTTTGGGTCTGGAGAAAACCTACAGCGTAGGTTTTTGGCGCAAGCGGCCCAAGCGCGCCCTGCATCCCTTGCATCTCGTTATTGAAGATGGCGAGATCTTCGGATTTCTCGGTCCCAACGGCGCCGGAAAAACCACCACATTGAAGATGCTGATGGGACTGGTGTTCCCTTCCGGCGGCAGCGCTCGCATTCTCGGCATGGAGCTCGATGATCCGCGCATGAAGGCACAGATCGGATTTCTGCCCGAGCAGCCTTACTTCTACGACTATCTCACCGCGCGCGAACTGCTTACTTATTACGGACAGCTTTCCGGAGTCGATTCACGCCAGCTCCCACGCAAAGTAGACTCGACTTTGGAAAGAGTCGGCCTGCGCGACGCCACCAATGTTCAGCTAAGAAAATTTTCTAAAGGCATGCTGCAGCGTGCGGGGATAGCCCAGGCGATTTTGCATGATCCCAAAGTCGTCTTCCTGGACGAACCCATGTCGGGGCTTGATCCCATGGGCAGGCGCGAAGTTCGAACCCTGATCGAACAGCTCAAAGCGGAGGGCAAGACCGTTTTCTTTTCCACCCATATCTTGTCCGACGCAGAGGCGCTGTGCGACCGCGTCGCGGTGATCAATCTCGGCCAGCTTCGTGGCGTAGGGGCAGTGGCGGAACTGACATCGGGAGTGCACGGCAAGGTTGAAATCGTCTGGCAAGGAACCAGCGTCCCTGCGGCAATCAAGTCATTGGGGGCAGAGACCCACGTGGCCGGAGACACCACACGCGCCGTCATCTCGGAGCAGAACCAGGACGCCGCTATTGAAGCAGTGCGCCGCGACAATTTACGACTTGTCTCGGTCACGCCCGTGCGCGCCTCGCTCGAAGACTATTTCATGGCGCAATTGAAGCCCGCAACCGAAGAGGTGGTCGCGCGATGAACTCCCGCATCTGGCACATTGCCACCAACACCTTTCGCGAAGCGGTGCGCGATCGGGTGCTCTACAACCTGATTGCGTTTGCGCTGCTGATGTCCGGCGCCGCCGTGCTGGTCGGACAAATTTCGATTGGCATCGAACGGCTGGTGGTGATCAACCTTGGCCTGACTGCGATCTCATTGTTCGGAATTGTGATCGCCATTTTCATCGGCATCGGCCTGGTATCGAAGGAAATCGACAAGCGCACGCTCTACACCGTGCTTTCACGCCCGGTGCGGCGCTGGGAGTTTATCGCCGGGAAATTCTTCGGTCTGTCCGGAACGCTGGTGGTCAACACTTTTTTCATGGCCATCGGCGTCTTTGCCGCGCTGCTATATGTTTCGCGCCACCTGACTCACGCCGACGCCGGCGTGCTGGTTGCGCTGTACTTCATCATTCTGCAGTTCGTAATCATCACTGCGCTGGCACTGCTGTTTTCATCATTTTCTTCGCCACTGCTTTCGGCAGTGTTCGCGTTTTCCTTGTTTGTAATTGGCAGCTTTGCCGAGGACCTCCGCGGATTCGCCCGTCTCAGTCATGGGATAACGCGCTGGATGGCAACTGGCGCGGCTTATCTTGTCCCCAACTTTTCTGCACTGAATGTGATCAGCCAGGTGGCCCACGAAACCAGTGTCAGCTCTCGACTTATCGCCTACAACACTGCCTACGCGGTGGTGTACACCCTGGCCGTATTAAGCGCCACTGCGCTGATCTTCGAACGCCGGAACCTGAAATGAAACGCTCGCAGCGAATCGCAATGGTAGCAGCCACAACGCTCATTGTTTCGCTCGCCTTTTCTGCCCTGCTCCTCCGGCGCATTGACCAGATTCGCTCCACTGCAACGTTGGACGAGGCCCTTTACGTGACCTCGCCGAAATTGCTGAAGCGGCTCAGTCTCGGTTATAACGGCCTGCTCGCGGATATTTACTGGACACGCGCGGTGCAGTATTACGGCGCCATGCATCGGGATGGCGGTGGCGAATACAAACTGCTGTGGCCGCTGTTGAATCTGACTGCACAACTGGACCCAAAACTGACTCGCACCTATGAATTCGGAGGAGCATTCCTTTCTGCGGATCCCCCCATGGGCGCAGGGCTTCCGGACCGCGCAGTCGAGTTGGTCAATTACGGGATCTCCGAGAATCCTGACAACTGGCATCTGTATTACGACCTTGGCTTCATTCACTACGACCTGAAAAATTATTCTGCCGCCGCCGACGCTTTCTTGCGTGGATCGAGATTGCCGCATGCGCACCCTTTCCTGAAAACTCTGGCAGCGCGTATGGCTGAACATGGCGGCGACACTGACACTGCGCGCATGATGTGGACCACCACGTATGAAAATTCACCGGACAAAGATATTCGTGATAACGCTCTGGTTCATTTGCGTGCGCTCAAAGTGGACCAGGACGTGACCGAACTCGAACACCGGGCCGGGGTTTATAAAGATAATTTCAAGGTCTTTCCTCAGACCTTCCAAGATATGGTTGTCGCCGGCCTGCTCCAGGGTGTTCCAGTCGATCCCCTGGGGCACGAATATAAACTCGAACCGGGTGGCAAGGTAGTGGTGAGCAAACCCGACGATTTGCCTTTCATCGTAAAAGGCCTGCCCGTAGGCTACGCTCCGAGCGATGTTCTCAAAATCAAGCCTGCCAAATAAGATAGTCTTACGGCTGGTGGGGCTCGGATCCAGCATTCAGCGCTCAGCATTCAGCACTCAGTCTATTCGGTTCCGTGCCGACCGATCGCGCGAGTGACTCTTCGTCTTCAAATAAATTCTCTTGAATCCTCGCAAACCCACGCTTCTCTCGGCCGTCGCGACTTGGTGGCGCGAACAGCCCGAAGAGGCATACACGGGAGTTCGAGTCCGCCGTCTGGCGGCGATTGGACGCGAATTTGTCCGCGATTCCTTTCCTGACCGTAAGCGCCAGCGCTTCGGCGACGCAGGATACGACTGGGACTACCGCGTAGATACAACCAGCGCCAACGTCGGTTGGCGCGCGCGCCTTATTGGCTTGCTGAATTCCTCGTATCAGCCGATCGAAGCAGAAATTTTCCGCGAGATCCTCACCAGCGTGGCCATTGATTTCAGCCAGTACACGTTCATCGACATTGGTTCCGGCAAAGGCAGAGCCTTGTTGCTCGCATCTGAGTTCCCGTTTCGCCGCATCGTCGGCATTGAGCTCTTGCCCGAATTGAACCAGATTGCGGAAGAGAACATTCGCAAATTTACGAAGGTTGGTGGACGCGCGCTGCCGCTCGAAGCCATCCGCGGCGATGCAACTGAATTTGAATTCCCTGATCAGCCGCTGGTGGTTTATTTTTTTCATCCCTTGACTGAGGCCGGATTTCGCAACGTGTTGCGGAATTTGCGCTCGTCTCTGAAACAGTACCCTCGACCGGTGCGGATCATCTATGCCAATCCGGTGTTCGAGATGTTGCTGGCCGGGACCCCCGAACTCAAAAAAGTCACTGGAACCCATCAATACGCCATTTATGAGACCTTGTAGAATCTAACGTTCTGGCCCGTCGTGATCGCCTCCCTGACGCTTAGCAACCCCCAACCGCATCTAATCTGATAAAGGCATCGCGTACAATCCAGCCCAGTGAATCTCACGACTAAATTCAATTTCGCAGTTGCTACGACAGTCTTGTTATTTATGGGCGCGGCTTGGGCGCTGCCCAATGTCCACGCCGTCGCTCAGGCGGTTGACGAACATTACAACCGCCTGCACTCGCTGCAAGCCGAGTTCACCGAAATTTACCAGGGTGCCGGAATCGAGCGCGTTGAGTCCGGTACGCTGTGGCTGAAAAAACCTGGCAAGATGCGCTGGGAGTACCGTTCTCCTGAGGAGAAGCTGTTTGTCGGCAATGGCAGAGACGCATGGTTGTACCTGCCAGCTGAAAAGCAGGTGCGGAAGTCCAATATGCGCAAACTCGAGGATCTTCGCTCACCGCTTGCATTTTTGCTGGGTAAAACAAAGCTGGAAAAGGAGTTAACTGGATTAACCTTTGCCCCGGAGGTTCAGGCGTGGAAGGAAGGCGATTCTGTCCTTCGAGGGGTGCCTCGCGGCATGGAGGACCGAGTTCAGAGCGTCCTGCTTGAAATCACGTCGGAGTACCGGATCGCCCGAATTCTGATCCGGGGCGTGGACGATTCGATCACGGAATACAGGTTTAGCGACCAGAAGGAAGACGTCCAGGTGTCGGATGGCAAATTTCACTTCACAGCCCCGCCAGGGAGTGAAACCATTGAGGACCAAACCGGCCAATAAGCCTCATATGAATTTTGATTTTGGCCGATGTTACCCCCGATACCCCACGCCCTAAGTAACGGCAAAAGCGGGAGTTTTCAGTGCTAGACTGGGTGGGACAGCCGGGTATTTTCGAGGATGAATGGCTGAGTTCCTGATAAAAATTGCCGACGAGCGCGGACGCCTGCAGCAGCAGGTTGAGACCGGCTACTCGGAGGCCGAAGTCCGCGATCGTTTCGCCCAGCAGGGCTACCTGGTGTATTGGGTCAAACCCAAGGGCTTGCTTGCAGGCGGGGGACGACGCAGCAAGAAAGTTCGTTCTTCAACCTTCCTGGTGTTCAATCAGCAGCTGTTGACCCTGCTGAAAGCCGGGCTGCCGATTCTGGGGTCGCTCGATCTGCTGATCAAGCGGCAGAAGGACGGTTATTTCCGCGCGCTTTTGCAAAATGTCCGCGAGCGGGTTAAGGGCGGAGAGATGCTCTCGGAAGCATTCGCTGCGCAACATGTTTTTCCAAGAATTTACACAACTACGTTAATGGCCGGCGAGAAATCTGGGAACATGGATGAAGTGCTCAATCGCTATATCGGCTTTCAGCGGCTGGCGCTGACCTTTAAGAAGAAACTGATCGTGTCGCTGGTGTATCCGACGCTGCTGATCACGGTGGTGACGTGCATGCTGGTTTTCCTGGTGACCTACGTAGTGCCGCAGTTTGCCAAGCTCTACGAAGACCTGAATGCGCAACTACCTGCGATCACGCTGTTCATGCTGAACATTGGAACGCACACGCAACGTTATGCTCCAGCGGGAGTGATCGGAATTATCGTGATCGTGCTCTTGTTGTGGAGGTGGAAGGCCAGTGACCGTGGCGCTGAGGCGATTGACCGTGCCCTCCTCAGCCTGCCGCTGGTTGGGGACATCCTGTTGAAGCACCAGGTAGCGACCTTTTCGCGGATGCTTTCAACCCTGTTGGCGGGAGGCATGCCGCTGGTTCCGTGCCTGGAGACGGCCGGGGCGTCGATGAGCAGCCGGAAGATTTTGCTGGGCGTGCAGGAAGCAGTAGTCAGGGTCCGAGAGGGTCAAACCCTGGCCAAAAGCCTGGAAGAGCAGAAGATGTTCCCCGAACTCTCGGTTGAGATGATCGAAGTTGGGGAATCAACTGGCGCTCTGCCCAGCATGTTGAACTCGGTAGCCGAATTCTACGAGGAAGATGTACAGACGGCTCTAGGCGCGGCCATGGCCCTGATTGAGCCGGTGATTCTGATCTTTATGGCGGTCGTGGTCGGCGGAATCCTGATTTCCCTGTATCTGCCGATCTTCAGTTTGGGGTCTAACATTCGTTAGGCTGACATTAGTCGGGATTGGGACGGAAGCAGATGGCAAGCACAGTAGAGAAAAAACCAGCAGTGCCGGCGGGCGGCAACGGACAGCCTGCCCCAGTCACTCGCAATAGCGGCGATGAACTCGCCCGCGCGCAGGACATCGCCCGTCGCTATCGCTGCGAGTTCGTGGACCTGCGCGACTTCCAGTTGCACCACGACCTGTTCTCAAAAATCGATCCCCGGCTGATGTTCCGCTACAACTTCGTCCCTCTTGAGGAAACGCGCGAAGGCAAGCTGGCCATCGCTATCGCCGATCCCAGCCAGTTGATGATGATCGACGAAATCGGCCTGCTGCTGAACAAGCGGATCATCACAAAAGTTGCGACCCTCGCTCAGATCAGCGAAATCCTCAAGAAGACCGAGCAGTCGAAGCGCGTGCTCGAAGACGCCAGCGAAGGGTTCGCGCTCAACGTCGTCACCGAAGAGGAGGGCGGCGACGAGAGCATCACCATCGACAAGCTGACTGCGCAAGGCGACATGAGCCCCATCATCCGGCTCGTGGACACCACCATTTTCACCGCGCTCCAGCGGCGCGCCAGTGACATTCACATTGAGACCCGTGACGATTCCGTGGTCATCAAGTTCCGCATTGACGGCGTGCTCACCCAAGCGATGAATCCGATCGCAAAAGAGCACCACTCGACCATTATTTCGCGCATCAAGGTCATGAGCGAACTCGACATCTCCGAGCGCCGCGTGCCCCAGGACGGGCGCTTCCGCGTGAAATACGGCCAGCCGGAGCGGCCAATCGATTTCCGCGTCTCCATCATGCCGTCGATTCACGGCGAAGATGCCGTGCTGCGCGTGCTCGACAAAGAGTCTATGAGCGAGAAGTTTCGCTCACTGACGCTTGAAGTCGTCGGCTTCGACGAAGACGATCTGCGAAAATTCCGGCGTTACATCAACGAGCCTTACGGTATGGTGCTGGTGACCGGGCCGACCGGCAGCGGCAAGACCACAACCCTTTACGCCGGCGTGAACGAGATCAAGACCGAAGAAGACAAGATCATTACCATCGAGGATCCGGTCGAATACCAGATCCGCGGCATTACTCAGATTCCGGTCAACGAAAAGAAAGGCCTGACCTTTGCCCGCGGGCTGCGTTCAATTTTGCGCCACGATCCCGACAAAATCATGGTCGGCGAAATCCGCGACACCGAAACGGCGCAGATCGCCATTCAGTCGGCGCTCACCGGGCACTTGGTTTTCACCACTGTCCACGCTAACAACGTTGTGGACGTGCTTGGCCGATTCCTGAATATGGGGGTTGAGCCGTACAACTTTGTCTCGGCGCTGAACTGCATCCTGGCGCAACGGCTGGTGCGGTTGATCTGCAATTCCTGCCGCACGGTGGTGCACTATCCATCCGAGGTGCTCGAAGCCAGCGGCCTCGATCCCGAGCAGTGGTCGAAAGTCTCGTTCTACGAAGGGCAGGGCTGCATCGAGTGCGCCGGAACCGGATTCCGCGGACGTACCGCGATTCACGAGCTTCTCGACTTGAGCGACCGCATTCGAGAGATGATTCTGGCGAGAAAGCCGACGTCGGAAATCCGTCGGGCAGCGCGTGAGGAAGGTATGCGGTTCCTGCGCGAGTCGGCGCTCGACAAAGTTCGCCTCGGCATGACCACGCTCAAGGAGATCAACAAGGTCACATTTATTGAGACCATGCGGTAGTGCAGTGGCCAGTGACTAGTTGTCAGTGGGCAAAAACGATGTGGAGAGTTGAACTGGGAACGGCCAGCAGTAAATTTGTGGGGAGATCAGTGGCAAATTTACTCTGATTCAACTGACAACTGACCACTAGCAACTAACCACTGACTTATACAAATGAAACGCAATCATCAGACAGGAAGGCCTAAGCTGGCCTGCGAAATTGCTCAAGACCGCGTAATCGCGGCGCGCGCCGCTGATTCCGGTCAGGTACTCGAACTCTGCTCGACCAGCGAACTTTCACCCGGATGCGTAGTCCCTGATCTCACCGAAGGCAATCTGCGCGAACGCGAGACTGTGGTTTCCGCTCTGCGTGAGGCGCTAGGCAATATTGGCGCACGCTCTCGGGATATCGTCGCCGTGCTGCCCGACGCCGCCGTTCGGGTTGTACTGCTCGACTTTGAGACCTTACCCGATAAGCGCGATGAAGCAGAAAGCGTGATCCGATTCCGCCTGCGCAAGTCGTTGCCCTTTGATGTGGATAAAGCCAAAGTCTCGTATCAGGCTCAGACCGCAAATGGCGCCACCCGCGTAGTCGCGGCGGTCGCGCTTAACAGCGTTGTCGAAGACTACGAAAGCGCATTCCGCGACGCCGGCTTTGCCCCCGGAATCGTCATGCCTTCGATGCTGGCCGCTCTGGGCGGGGCTTCGGCCGATCGCGCGACCCTGGTGGTAAAAGTTGATGCGCGCACTACCAGCATCGCCATCCTCGACCAGGGCCACCTTCTCCTTTTTCGTACGCTTGAGAACACGCGAGGCGTTGCTATCAGCGGCGAGCAACTGGCTGAAGACGTTTATCCCTCGGTCGTCTTCTTCCAGGACACTTACAACACCAGCATCGAAGAGATTTTTGTGGCCGGTATTTCGGATCTCACCGGGGCAGCTCCGGCCCTGCATGCGCAAACCGGGGCAGAAGTGAAAGAACTGGTTCGCGCTTCTCAACTGGGCTTGGGCGGCGGTTCAATTCCCAAGTGGAGGATGGCGGGCGTGGTCGGCGCCCTGCTCTCGGCCAACTGAAGTATGCGTATCGATATCAATCTCGCGTCGCAACCGTACCAGGATTCGCGGCAGTTCTGGAGCTACTGGGGAACCGGGCTGATCGTGTTATCGCTGGTTTCGGGGCTGCTGATTTTTATGGCCGTCACTGGATTCGTGCGTGCCGGGCACGACCGCGGGCAGATATCCAAACTTAAGGACAAGATCGCCGCCTACGATCGCGAAAAGAGCGAAGCTGAAGCCATGCTCAATCAGCCGCAGAATCGGGCGCTGCGTGAGCAGTCGCGATTTTTGAACGCGTTGTTCCAACGGAAAGCGTTTTCCTGGACCAAGGTTTTTGAGGATTTGGAGCGGGTGATGCCGGCGCATCTGCATGTGGTCTCGATCAACCCCGGCAACAGCGTGGACAACAATAGTCTCGAGTTGAAACTCCTGGTCGGCGGCGATTCGCGCGAGCAGGCGCTCGACCTGGTCCGTAAGATGGAAAGCTCGAACCGCTTCCGGCAAACCCGGATTCAAAGTGAAAAGGTCGAGAGCGAAAACCAGAACGGCGGCGACCGCGTGCAGTTTGAGATTGACGCTCTCTACAGTCCCACACCCGATAAGAGCTCTGCCAGCGGAGGCATGAACTGATGCCTGACCTGCGCAAAGCTCGCACCAAGTTACAAATCGCCGTCGGGACGCTGCTCATCCTTGACGTGGCCGCTGTGGCGTTGCTGCTCACTCCGTATGCGGGTTCTGAAGCTTCCCGGCAGCAGCAAATGCGCCAGCTCTGGCTCGATTTGAAATCGCGCGAAAACGCACCCTGGCGTGGGCTCGACAAGAAGATTCCCCAAGCCAAGCAGGAAGTCACCGACTTCTACCGTGACCGTTTTCCTTCCGGCTATTCTGAGATCTCGAATAGCGTGGACAAGATCGCGTCTGACTCGGGAGTCAAAATTTCAAGCGAGAGGTACGATCAGAAGGATGCAGAACTGGAAGGTGTGCAGCGGGTGGAAGTTCAAGCCGACGTCTCCGGCGATTACCTGCAACTGGTCCGCTTCATCAACACTCTGGAGCGCAGTAAATTATTTTTCATCGTCAGGGACTTGCAACTCGGCGGCGAACAAAGCGGCCAGGTCAAGCTGCAGATTAAATTCGAAACCTATTTGAGGCCAGTGTAGTGAAGTTAGGCGCAGAAAGCCGGACAAAAGTAATCGCCGCCACATCTCTGGGAGTGGTGTTGCTGATCGTAATCGTCACCCAGTTTGGCGGCTTCTTCGGCGGCATGTCTTCGAGCGCAGCCGCTCCGGCAGTGTCTCGCCCAGCCGACCCTGCGATGGACGCGTCGCCTGCCCCGAGAAGCTCAACGCGAACCAGGGTGGCCGGAAAGAAAGAGGCCATCGCCCGCACCATGGATCCCAGCCTCCGCCTTGATCTGTTGAGAGAAAGTGAAGACACTAAATACGAAGGTGCGGGAAGGAATATATTCCGAGTATTTGTAGAGATACCGAAAATTGTCAGGCAGCCAGTGAATCCGGAACCGGCGCCCGCAGCATACGTGCCGCCGCCTCCGCCGCCAATCAACCTGACGTTTTACGGGTTCGCCACGCCAACTGGGGGAACCAAGCGAATTTTTCTGGCCAAGGGTGAAGACGTGTTCATCGCCAAGGAAGGCGACATTGTGGACCGCCGCTACAAGGTGGTTCGCATTTCGCAGAATGCTGTAGAAATTCTCGACGTGCTCAGCAATAACCGGCAGAGCATTCCGCTGACACAGGGGTAGACCTCATTTTGTAATTGAGTAATTTGTAATTGAGTAATTTTCGCGCGATGCTATTCACTCCACCAACTCCGCCTCAGATGTGCCGATCGGTCGTGTCAAATTACCCGATTACCAAATTACCCAATCACAAAATCCAGCGCCGGCAGTGCGGCTACGTCCTGCTCGTACTGCTTCTCTTCGTAGCGCTTCTTTCGATCGGGTTTCTGGCGGCGGTGCGCAGCCTTGAGTTCCAGGTCAGACGCGACCGCGAAGAAGAAATGGTCCATCGTGGGGTGCAATATTCACGGGCCATCAAAGCGTTCTACAAGAAGTTCGGCCGATATCCCACACGCATTGAAGATCTGGAAAGCACTAACAATCTCCGCTTTTTGCGTCGGCGATACAAAGATCCCATGAATCGGGACAAGAAAACCGGCAAAGAAAAGGACTTCAAGTTCCTGCACCTCAACGACGTGCAGATGTCATTCAACGGGGCACAACCGGGAATGACGGCCGTGACAGATATGGCGAACCAGCAGGCAGGCGCGCCCGGAGCGTTGAATGCCGGGCCCGGAGGTTTCGGCGGCAACGGCCCGAGCGCGATAGCGGGAGCGCAGAACCAGCAGGTCGCCCAGTCCCAGGGCACACAATCGGCTGATCAGCCCGACAACGGGAACTCTGACCAGCAAGGCGCAGCAGACGCCGGGACGCCTCCGCCTCCGCAGCCGTTATCACAACAAGCGGGGCCAACGGGCGCGCCTCAAGTCTTCGGGGGTGGCGCTATCGTCGGAGTAGCGAGCCTCAACAAAGAAAAAACCATCCGCGAGTTCAACAAGAAGAACCACTACAACCAGTGGCAATTCATCTACGATCCCAGCACCGACCGCGGCGGCCTGCTCATGACGCCGAATCAACCGCCTTTGCAGGGAGCCGCGCAGAACGCGCAACAGAATGGTCAGCCCGGGAGTCCGAATCAGAACCAGAACCCCGGCTTCGGATCGCCGATGAATGGTCCAACATCATTGCCGCAACAGCCCACGTCGGAACCGCCTAGCCAGCAGTAAGCGAAACCTTAGGAGATTGCCTTCGGCACTTGTCGCGCTTGTTGCAAAGCCTGCGAAACTCGACAAAGCTTTTAACCGCGAAGGGGGCAAAGAACGCAAAGGAAGTGCGAACGGCGAACGACCAACGATGGATTTTCTAGAGCTTCGGCAGCACAATTCCCTTTTGCGCCTGATACTTCCCTTTGCGGTCCGCGTAGCTGGTTTCGCAAATCTCATCCGACTCAAAGAAAATAATCTGGCACAGACCTTCGTTGGCATAGATTTTCGCCGGCAGCGGCGTCGTGTTTGAGATCTCAAGCGTGACGAAGCCTTCCCACTCCGGCTCAAACGGGGTTACGTTCACGATGATTCCGCAGCGCGCGTAAGTTGACTTGCCCACGCAGATGGTCAGAATGCTGCGCGGAATTTTGAAATACTCGACCGAACGTGCCAGCGCGAAGGAATTCGGCGGCACGATGCAAACGTCCGAAGTGATATTCACGAAGGAGCGCTCATCGAAGTGCTTCGGGTCAACCGTCGTGGAATTCACGTTGGTAAAAATTTTGAACTCGTCGGCGACGCGAAGATCGTAGCCGTACGAAGACAGGCCGTAGGAAATGACGCCCTCGCGCACCTGCTTCTCGGAAAAAGGGTTGATCATGCCCTGTTCGTGGGCCATCTTGCGGATCCAGCGGTCGCTCTTTAGCATGCAGCTCCTTGGAGACAGCTTTTAGGTGTTAGCTTCTAGCTCTTAGCTCAAACCTCTGGCGCTGACCTGCCGGGTTTCGCTAAAAGCTAAAGGCTAAGAGCTAGGAGCTAAATGGCTGGAACCAGCATCTTACGGGATACTCCCCGCCGTTGACAATCTTTCATATCTCTCTTAGCATCAAGCACTTGAAGGACTCCCAAAACTCCCACGCGAAGAGGCGCCCGTGATCAAGCTCGACATCATCAACGAAGTGGTCAATCGCACCGGCATTACCAAAACCAAAGCTGAAATGGCGGTCGAAACCGTCTTTGAGAGCATGAAGCGCTCTCTGGCCAAAGGGGATCGCATCGAGCTGCGCGGTTTTGGCGTGTTCAACGTGCGCCCGCGCAAGACCGGCATTGGGCGCAATCCGCGCACTGGAGCTGAAGTTTCTATTCCACCGGGCAAAGCCGTCCGCTTCAAGCCAGGAAAAGAGTTGCAGTCGATCGAGTAGTGTTGTTGGGTTCGGGCACGCTTGTAATCCCGCATGCAAGATCAACAATACTGTTCGAAAAAACGTCTCCTAAAACAATCGCGGGTTCCACAGCGACGCTGGGAACCCGCCCTTTAAGAAGATTTGATCGCGGCTGCTTAGCCTTTCACAACCTTCAACTGGTTATCCACCGAGAACACTCCGGGCACGCTGTTAGCGCGAATTCCGGCAATATTCTTGTCGGCTTCATTGTCCACGAACCCGATAAGCTTTACGTGGCCGTTGCTCACGATGATGCGGATCGGCTTATTCACGCCCAACGCATATCGTTGCAGCACCGGATAGCCGTAGATCGTGCGGAACAGTTTCACCCGCAATCTGTTATCGAAGAACGACACCGGCAGCACTTGAATTTGGTTATCCACGTGCTCTACGCCTTCGACTCTCTTAAGTACGTTCCCCGCATCTTTTTTCAGGGTCGGGTTGGTGACCTCTCCCATCAGGGTAACGTTGCCATTTTCGTCCGTCGTGAATGACATGTAATCAAACGCATTCACGTAGGGCAGCATATTCAATTCGTGTTTTACAGCTTTGTTCAGCCGCTCCGTTCCCCGATCAGATGCCATGGCATTCTGGACAGAGAATGAGAGCGTCGAAGCAACCATTCCCAAACCAAGAACCAACGTTCGCAGTTTCATATTGCAACCTTTCTTTTCTTTCATCAAATTCGGGTCCAGTTTTCCATCACAGACACTGCGGGCTGCTCATAGCCTGACCCTGCGCCACGAACAGCCCGTACTTCTAAGCCGTGTTGTTCGCGTTACCGCCGATAGCGGTAGAAGTCGCGGTGACCAACGTAGCCTCGCGGATACCAATGCCGGTAGTACACCGGCCCCGGCGCTACGTAAGCGCGCGGATAAATCGGCGCAGCCACGTACCCTGAATAAGGCACGGGCTCTACATACCGCGGCCCAACGTACACCCGAGGTCCGTAAAAATAAGGCCGAGCGGTGTGAACATAAACAGGAGTTCCCACTTCAACTCCAACCACGACGCCCGCGTTCGCTTTCGGCGCAGCCACAGAAGCCGCAAGCAGGGCCAATCCCAGCACCATCAGTAAACTTGTCTTCTTCATTTCCATCACCTCCGGGCTACATAATTGGAAACACGGGTGTACGCGGAAAGTTGCGGCCTCTCTATCCCCAACCTGCTGAAACACTTCGGCTTATGTAAACAAATTGTCATACAGGGGTGCAGATTTGTGGTATCTGTGCTGGATCTTCGCGGACGGATAAGAAGAGAGGTGTTATGGGTACTCCATCGACTCCGGCGAATCCTCGGGGTCTTTCACGAGCCCGAAAGTCTGCTTGGACGAGTCTTCATCTTGCTGACTCATCCTTTGACGATCGCGCAAGCTCTTGCGCGGACGCTCACGCAGCGCTGAACCGCTCACCTGACTGGCCCGGTAGCTTTGCTGCGAGCACATCAACCTTTTCAATGCTGGGAGCTTCGGCCAACAGCTCTGGCGCATTCGCCATAAGCGCTGCCGCAACTTGTCCTGAGAGATGTGCTTGCCTTCCCGCTTCGTCGGGAAACGCATCGAAAATGCCGAATGTACTTGGTCCCAGGCGAATGCCGAACCATGCGGTGGTAGCGGGTTCCTGTTGCACCAGCGCGAGTCCTCCGCGCAAAAACTTTTCCACTTCTGCCTCTTTACCCGGTTTCGCCTCCAAGCGAACAAAAAGTGCGACCTTTACTGACTCAGCCATTTTTGATCTCCTGCAAATTCCCGATGTACTCAGAATTCGCTTTCCTGGCGATAGGATGCGCCCACGATACAAAGGTTGCGGCAAGATTTTGGAGACAAATAAGAGACAAAGAAAATCCCGCCCAAGCTCAAACTGGGCGGGAGTCTGCGACGGCCGGAATTAAGTTGGTTGGGCTCAAACTACGAAGCGCGTGCAACCTCTGTCGCTTGCTCCATTACTCCGCGCAACTCCGCTGCCCGCGCGTTGAGGAGGCCTTCGGCGAACTGCTGAAATTTTTCTGCGGTTGCCTTGTTCTTCAACTGAGAAGCTTCATTCAGCACCACCGCGACCGCTCGCAACTCGACCATCAAGTCCGGCGGAGGATCGGGCAGACTCCATCGAATGTGAAGTTTTCCGTCTGATCCACGATAGATTTCGAAAATGCCGTTGCCGGCGAGAATGTTAAAGCTTGCAAAATGAGCCATTGGTCTTCCTCCTTGAGAGGATAGTGTGGCCATGGCAGGAAACGTTGCAGTTCCATCACGCCGGTAAAGTTGAGCTAGTCTTTGGCAGCGCCGGAAATCGCTCCCTTAGCCGATTGCTTCGCAGGAAAGAGTGCGATTAGCGTTATAGCGATGACGACCAGAACGTACACACCGGCGAAATCTCTCTGTTTCCCAGCATCCTGTACTGTCATGATCGCCATAACCGCTGCATGAGCGACGCTCGACCATGCGGCAAAGGCAATCAGGCTGCGATTCTCCGCCGGGCTGCGATTCTCCGCCGGGCTGCGCACCGCCAGCAACAAAAGAATTCCAAGCACGAAGTACAGGCTCAACATCATTGCATCCGTGTATCCCGGCTGATCACGGTGCCACAAGATCATAGTTACTGGGTAAATCCCCGCTGTAAACAGCAGCCCCACCAAAGCCATCACGATCTTAAGCGCTCGCTCTCGCGACACTGTCCACCTCCTGCTGAAAAGCGTATAGCCGAACCTTAGAAGAGCCGACAACCCCGTACAGGGACACCCGGCGGTCCTGCTCGAACCCGAGAATGCTACGTAAGCCTAGAATAGATCGAAGTTAGTCTCGCAAATTATGGCTCGTAGATCGCCTCTGACGTCTGACCAGACTCGCGCCAAATTTGAGTCTGCACGAGTTGCGCGACTGGCCACGATTGACGCCAATCGGATGCCCCATATGGTTCCCATCTGCTTCAGCTACGACGGTTCTGTTTTTTATACTGCCATCGACCGCAAGCCGAAGAGCGTACCGCCTGCGCAACTGGCGCGGCTGAAAAACATTCAACTGAACTCACAAGTGGCATTGCTAATCGATGAATACGCTGAAGACTGGACTCGTCTCTGGTACGTACTGGTGCGCGGAGAAGCTGAACTGGTCTCCACCGCTGCGGAGCGCAAGCATGCTCTTGCGCAATTGCAGGCCAAATATCCACAATACCGATCCGGGATGCTCCCTGATGATGCCCCGGTTTTGCGTATTACACCTCAGCGGATTAGCACCTGGGGCAGAATTGGCGAACGGGACAGTTAAGCGAAGGCATTAGCTCACGTTCATCAGCACCTTCAGTTGATCGAGAAGAGACAGCCATTGGTCAAGCGATTGCCCTCCTGGAGAAAATCCCGGATCGAAAAAGATTTCACCGACACCGATTTTCGCGCAGCCGCGCACATCATCCGTGATCTGCTCAAACGACCCTGAGAATATCGGCCGCTCGTTCCCCAATGGCTTGTCAGTAAGCTCCACAATTGCGTGCACCACCATGCCCAGGGTTGAAGGGTCGCGCCCCGCTTCTTTCGCCATTTGCTTGATGCTGTCGAACATCTGTGACATCACTGGTATGGGCAGAAAAACTGGGTTCCATCCGTCCGTTAAGGTCGCCACCCGTTTCAACGCCGCTGGCACAAATGCCCCCATATATATTGGCGGATGCGGCTTCTGGACCGGTTTCGGATTTATGTACGACTTGGGAATGTTGTAAAACTTCCCGTGAAACTCCACTGGATTCGTCGTCCAGATAGTTTTGAGCACTTGAATAAATTCATCTGCCATCGCGCCGCGTTTCGTCATGTCGGCCCCGGCGGCATCCATTTCGTCTTTGGACCAGCCCAGTCCCAGCCCGACGATTAGACGTCCGCCCGAAAGAAAGTCGAGCGTGCTCAGGCGCCGTGCCAGCATGATCGGGTTGTAATAAGGAATATCGAGCACGCTTGTCCCCAGGTTGATCTTCTTGGTCAAGCCGGCCACGAACGTGAGCGCCTCCACCGGATCCAGCACATGCTTATAAACCTCCGGCAGCGAACCGTCGGGAGTGCCGGGATAAGGTCTCTGCGGCTGCACTGGATAAAGCACGCGTTCGATCGTCCACAGGCTGTGATATCCCAGAGCCTCGGCGCGTTGCGCAACTTTCGTGACCGCCTCAGTGGTGCCGATCGGCCCGATGTTAGGAAGAGAGAAACCGATTTTCATAGACACCTCCGTAAAGGCACGTCGCCAGCATTCTAGTCACGCCGCGTCGCAGTCTCAAGCGGTTGAGGAGCCTTCCCTGCCAGCAGCGCCAACAGTACTATCCCGATGACAGCGAATACCGCTACTCCCAGCAGCTCTTTTCGCTCGATAATGTGGAGATATTCCTGGATCGACATAACGGTCGCGTGCGCCAGACTCGACCATGCGGTGAATGCGATCAGCGTGCGATGCGCTGCTGGATTCCGCGCCGCCAGCATCAGAAAAATCCCCAGCGTGACATACAGGCTCAACATCATGGCCAACGCTGGCTCCTGCCGCAGGAACAGGATCAAAGGATAAACCGTGGCCGAAAAAATAACTCCCACCACGGCTAGCACAATCTTAAGTACCCGCTCTCGACGCATGATACCTCCCTCCTGATTTACGCGGCGCACAAGAGACTTGTTCACTGAAAATATCTGGGGCGCGAGGGCGTAGAGGATCAATCCGTCGGCAGCATATACCCAGACGTTCCGCCCAATCGTCCTCCAAATGCCTGAGCATCGAGTGCCGCCATATCCCAGGAGATCCACGAAGCCGGCGTGAGCCTTATCGTCACGTCGTCAAATGCAGCAAAAACCCCTCCGATGCCAGGATCAGCCAGCGCTTCGGCGCTCAGATATCGGCCGTGAATGCGGCGATTGATCTCCTGCGATTCACGCCCGGCGATCAGATCTGCCGTCCCGGCAGCGGTGACTCCGCGTTCCTTTCCCGGTTTTCGCGAATCGATCATCAGTGAAGCCTTCGGTCGCGCCACCAGATTGCGCGTCTTCTTCGTCTTCGAAGATGTCGCGACATACAGTCGGCCGTCCTCGAACAGGTACCACACCGCGGTCATGTGAATGCTGCCATCCGCATTCTCGGTTGCGATGGTTGCAATATGGCGTCGGTTCAGGAATTCTCGTAGACTCGCATTCGCTTCTTGGGCTGGCATCTCTTCTAACCTTTCCTACGGTGACATACCTATGCCCCGGCCACCCGAAATCCAATTCCGCATCCAAACTAAAACACAAAAAACTTAGGAGTACAGCATGTTAAACCCAAACAAGGCATTCAGCAGTTTTTCAGTGAATGACATTCAGAAGGCCAGGGAATTCTACGGCAAGACGCTCGGCGTCGAAGTTTCCCCCGGCCCCGAAGGCACGCTTGAGCTAAAACTCGACGGCGGGGCCAAAGCTCTTGTCTACCCTAAGCCCAATCACCAGCCCGCCACTTTCACCGTCCTCAATTTTTCTGTGCCCAGCGTTGATGAAGCTGTGACTGAACTCAACCAGCGCGGCGTGCGGTTCGAAGTCTATAACGAACCGCACTTGAAGACCGATGCTCGCGGCATTTCTCGCGGCAACGGACCGACCATCGCCTGGTTCAAGGACCCCGCGGGGAATATTCTCTCTGTTCTTGAAGCTGCTTAGCGGGAGCCTTGCCTACATTGAAGTGGGCGCCGCATCCTAACGGCCGAATGCGTCATCCCGAAACTCGCGGTGCTCTTGTTAGACTCCCGGCTTTAGGCGGGGGCGGCGTAGCCGCCGAGTGAGAGATATTGCGCGGGGTAATCGTAGCGTTTGTAGCGCGTGTACCTTGGCCCTGTCTGTGACGGATGAACATCCCCACGGTGCCGCTGCCGCGCCAAATACTTTGCCTTCCCCGAGTAGATTCATCGCAATCCAGTCAAGAGAGGTGGGCCGGAACGCCCAGATGAATATGTGTACTCCTCGGCCAGGCCTGGACTTGTATCGGATGAATTTGCTCAGCGGCTGTAAAGCCGGTCAGCATGAGAACGTGAATCGCAACGCTAAAAAAGCTGCGTCACCCAAGAGTACGGAAACTCAATTTACTGAGCGTTCTTGACCCAGGACTCGATGTCTCCGGTGAGTCGCAGTAATCCGATGCGGGCGCGTAGAAGCGCGAAATCTGCGTTCTGCGCGGCGTTATATTTCTCGAACATTTCGGTGCGCGCATTGGCCGCATCGGGGACAGTTGCGCTGCCGGCATTCAGGCGAACCTCGATGGCATCTACATTCGACTTCGCAATCTCAAACTCGAGATCCGAAACCTCTTTGGCCGCCATCAGCTGCCGCACCGAGTCCTGCGTTTTCAGCACCTGCTGCGATACCTGGTTCTGGGTGGACTCCACTTCTTTGATCGCATGCACCGCATCGATATCCGCGGCCGCGGCATGCGCGCGCTGTGCCCCATTAAAAAGCGGGAATCGCAGCACCACGCCCACCGTCGCATTATTCCTCTCAAAGGCATTATTTACAAAAAATTTCTGCCAGTTGTTGTACTTGGCAAGGACGGCATACTGCGTAGCGAAGTCAGCGGTGGGCCAGAGCAGCCGGTGTTCGGCGCGGGCGCGAAAGCCTTGCGCCTCGGCGTGCTGGCGCGCAAGCAGGACGCTCGGACTGGCATCGATTGCAGTCTGGGCCATATCAGTCTGAGTAGGAGCTTCCGGCAATGCCGGAACGGAATCGGCTGTAACTTCGATCGCAGCTTGCGGCAGGCCCGTCATTTGAGAGAGAAATGCGCGCAGCTCATGCACTGAACTTTCCGCTTCCACGATGTGCAAGTTGGCGCGGGCCGCGGCAAGGCGAGCTTGATTGCGGAGCTGCGGATTGTCCACGCCCTCCTGCACCCGCTGATCAATGATTTGTTGGGTGTGCGAGGCGTCGTCTTGCTGTTGCTGCAGATGTCCGATGAGCTGCTGCCATTTCAGCAATTCGGTGTAGGCGAGGACAGTATCCTGAATAATCTGATCGCGCCGGTCTTTGCTGCCAGACTCGGTTGCTTTATATTCCCTGTGCGCGGCGCGAATGTAGTCTCGCAACGCTGGATTGAAAAGCGGAGACTGTGCGGTGATGTTGACCAGTGAAGGCGCCGAGCCTTCCAGGCTCAGCGGATAGCCCCAGCTCTCGCCCAGGCCGGAGCCTACCGTCAGTTGCGGTAAATATTGATTGTGGGCTTCGCGAAATGACGCGAAAGCGCGCTGCTCGTCGGCACTCGCCTGTCCGGCGGCCGGACTGTGCGTGAGGGCCAGTTCGACCGCATGCTTTAGCGTCAAAGGCTCGGCGCTCGCAGGTAACGAGAGAAAGATAACAGCAGACAGGAGCGCAAATAAAATCCTGCATGATCGCTGCAGGGCGGGTTTCATAGCTCCACCTTAACGGGAAATTCGGGTTGTACAGAAAAATTCTGGCCGTCTCGGCAAATGGTCATGCTAACGGTTCACGCGCGCCAGCGCCTGCTGCGCGGGCTGGAACTCTTTTGCGAGTTCGAGCGCTGAATGATATTCGAATGCGGCGTTTTGTTTATCTCCCAATTGTTCGGCCGCAGAGCCGAGCAGGTAATGCACTTTGAAGGACGGCGCTTGCTCCACTTGCGTCTTCGATCGCAAATACGCCCGCAGCAACTGGACGGCTTCCGGTTGATTGCGCTTTGTGTGCAGCAGGATTTCGGCCGCATCCACCAGCGCGTCGGGACGATCCAGATTCGCAGAGCGCACCTGCGATAACGCCTGAACCATATCGTCCCAACGCTCCCTGTGCTTATAAAACAGCCCCAGGTTTAGCCAGGCGCTGGCGGCGCCGTGGCTGGCTTCGATGGCATCGCGGTATTCCCTCTCAGCTTGCGGAAAATCTTTTTTCTTCTCTGCGATTCGTGCGCTTACCCAATGCGCCTTGGCAGGATCCAGCTCGCGGAGCGTGCTTGCCTGCTGCTCGGCTTTGTCGCGTCCACCGCCGACAATACCCGGCGCCTCTAGATAAAATTCCGCCAGGTCGGTGCGCGCCTCGACGTCGCGCGGGCTCAGGTGCACCGCTGCTTCAAACTCACGCGCCACACGACGCGCCAGCCCAGCAGCTGTCATGAAGCTGGCTTTGTCGGCCTTCTCTCCGTAGATGCGCCCAAGCCAGAGGTGAAAATTGCTGTTGTCAGGTGACAGCGAAACGGCTTTTTCGCAATCGGTAATTCCGCGATCCCACTCACCCAGGCTGAAATAGGCGCGGCAGAGCAGATTGTGCGCTAACGCATCATTCGGGGAAGAGTTGATCTGACCGTGTAGCTCAGCAATCGCTTCGTCCACGCGTCCGGAGGCAAGCAATGCGGGCGCGCTTTCGTCAGCGCCGGCAAGGGCCGGAATGGCAATCAGCAGAGCCCATACGAGATTAATGATAAAGCGCGAAATCATCAGTGAATCACCTTGACGGGCAGGCGATCACGAAGCGGCTTGGCGTTGGTCGAGCCGATGGCGACCAGCGCGTTCTCGGGAATTCCGTTAGCGATCTCGACACTGGTAAGGTTCGCAATCGAGGTCTGCACATTTTTCCGACGCAGTTCATTGTCCACAATCTGAAACACGTAGGCCGAAGAGTCCTCTTGCCGCAGGGCCTCACGCGGCACGGTCAGCACGTCGTCATGTTCTGCCGTCACGATGGTGACACCGACGTTGATATTCGGGAGCAATTTGAAATCCTGGTTAGAAACGATGCAGGTGGTTTCGCCCACGTTGCGTGCCCCATGCAACTTGACCGTTGCAGGAATGGAATTTACCTCGCCGGTCCAGATGCGGCCTGGCATTGCGTCCCAGGTGAGCTCGATCGGTTCGCCGGGTGCCAGTTTGGCAATGTCGGGCTCGTCCACGTAAGCGCGAACCAACACTTTGGAAAGATCGGCCTCCTGCAAGACCAAATCTCCGGGGTTTACGTAGGCTCCCGTCTTGACCGGAAGCGAATATACTTCCCCGTCGAACGGAGCTCGAATAAGAAGCTGCGACAATACATCCTGGGCGGCTTCATAGGCGCTCTGGGCTTCTGATTGTTGAGCCTGCACGCGGGCAATCTCAGGGTGCGAGTAGCGTTCTTTTTGTTTCGATTCCATTAGTTTGACTTGGGCAGCCATGGCGTCCAACTGATTCTGCGCGGCGCGGACTTCACCTGGCGAAGCGGCTCCGGACTGTTGCAGCCGTTGCAACGCGTCCAGATTGCGTTGCGCAATCTGATAGTCGCCCCGGGCCTTCACCAGTTGGGCCTGCAAGGTCATAACTTCCTCCTGGGTGCCCCCGTGTTCAAGTCCACTGATGTCCGCTTCGGCAGACTTTAGCTGCGCCTGCGCCTGGGCGGCCTGACTGCGGGCCGTCGCCGCATCGAGTTCGACCAGCAGTTGGCCTTTCTTTACGTGATCGCCTTCATTCACCAGAACTCGCTTCACCGTAGTACCAATGGGGGCGTGGGCCTCAAAGTTTTTGACGGGCTCGATCTTTCCATTCGTGGAGATCGCGCTGCGGATATTTTTACGAGTGACGGCTGCGACGGTGACCGGAACCGAATCGTCACGAGATGCGAATGAGGCAAGAAGAACCACAGCAACAACCGCAACGCCCGCCCACACCAGCCAATGGCGTCGCGAAAAAAAACCGGCTTTTGATGAGTTATTCTGGGCCATTCAATGTCGACAAGCTAATGCTAACACCGCGTTACGAGGCGCAGAGAAATGCTGATTTAATCAATTGGATGCCGCCCCGTGGCCGAAAGACCCGCAAAGTTGGCGGTGGCCACAGATCTACCAAATAAGTCGATAAAATATCGTATGCCGAAAACCCCTCGCTACACGCCGGAACATGCTAAGGCCGGACTCAACAATAAATTCCCCGAAATTGAAACCTGGCCCAACCAGTTTCCCGGTTACGAAATCGTGATTGACGACCCCGAGTTCACCTCTGTGTGTCCCAAGACCGGCCTGCCGGATTTTGGGGTCATAACCCTTCGCTATGTGCCTAACAAACGCTGCCTGGAGCTGAAGTCTTACAAGGAATATCTTCAGTCCTACCGCAACCTGGGAATTTTTCAGGAGAACATCGTTAATCAGGTGCTCGAAGATATCGTCCGATGGGCGAAACCGGTATGGGCCGAAGTGAAGGGCGACTTCAGGCCACGGGGCGGGATTTCGACGGTGGTCGTAGCAAGGTGGCCAAGGGGAAAGAAATGAGCTTCCGAGCTCACTTCGACGGAGCAGGAGGAACGATGAAATCGCTCAGGTATTCCGTCAGCTTGTCCCGATTGTGCTCGCGATAAGCCTCATAGTCGCGGGCGATACCCTGATCCGGCGCGCTCAGCAAGACATATGGCTCAATCAATTGTGTCTCTGACAGCTTAAGTAAGACAGCAAGATCCGCACTCTGTTTAAGCAACGCCTTCTTTTTTTTCGAGTCCTCTTTCAACACGCTGGCTGCGATGTTCAAAGCATCACTCTCTTCCGCCAAACTGTGACGATATTCAGACTCGGATGGAAAGTGCTTCTTAAACTCGTCTCCCCTCCACCTAGCCCTCGCCATGCTATAGACCAACCACACTGACATCTGTTCTGAGGGTTGATTGGGATTGATATTGATGTTTATGTGAGTAGGGTCCTTTTGCGACGTATTGTCCGGTGTTTGGATGTGCACGAAGGTAAGCTGTAGCTTGTTTGCGATTGCCCATTGTTGAAGTCCACGCCAGGTGATCGGGTTATATGGCTCGGCCACAACCGCGTTAATCGCCTTGGTTCTGGCTTTTTCCATTTCACCCTGGTTAGTCAGCATGTCGGCATAGTACCGGTACGCGGTTTCAGTGTTGGGATCGATTTGGGACGCCCGGTCGTACCACTGCCCAGCCAGGGGGAAATTCTTCTCTGCGAAGTATGAGTCGCCGATGAAAAGCGCCGCAGAGTATTTCGTAGGCTCTAATTCAAGCACTCTTGAGTAGTTCTTAATGGCCTCTTCAAAATCGCCCTTGGCAAATGCGGCTTCGCCCGCCTGCATTGCCAGGCCTGCCGGACCACTCTCATAGTTGACTACGCCATCGGCGGGGATGGTTTGCAACAGGTTCAACACAATGTTGTTATTGTTTCCGAGTTGCTGCGCTTTCAATAGAAGGTCGCGCGCACGCAGCCGCTCTTTTGCTGCAGCATTCTGATCTTCGATAGTGGCGGCCCTATGTATCAGGCAATCGGCAAGACCGACCATTACATCGGAATCTTTCGAGTTGCGTTTTAATAAATCTTCAAACAGCGGCAACGCCTCCAGATTTCTATTTGCCTTGTACACCTCGAAGGCTTGCTTGCGTTCATCGCCGTAGGTTTTGTCTGTGCTGATCTGAGCGAATAACTGAAGTGAGAGCAACAAAATGGAAACAGAACACAAGAAAATGTGGCCAACTCGATTCCGCATGGCGAACTCCTGACGCGTAACATTTGCGGCGTCATAATATCCCACATTTTGAGGTGCGTGGTAACAAGTTGGCCACGGACGAAACGGGCCACCCGGTAGTCACTTGGCTTTGCGTTTTCCCGCTCGATGACCAGCAGGAAGCAGTCGCGAGTCGTAGCTAAGGGTTTCGGTCGCACGCACCATAATTCCGGTAAAGTCCGGGTGCGCCGGATTCAGGAGCCAATTGTTTTCACTGGGGGAAAGCACCGAAGGCACCAGCAACACTGCGAGTTTTGCCTCTTGCACGAAGGCGTCGCCCAGACTCGCAAGCTCCGGCGGCGCTGGACTAGCTCGCCAGTTGGCCGGCAGCTTTCCAACCCGGATTTGGTCACGCTCCAAATCGTCCGGAACGTCCGCCATTGCGAGCACGAGTTCCGGCGGGGGATCGTCCGCGTCAAGGTGAACAAAATACTCCAGCATGGCAAGAGACTGATGCTCGGACGCGTAAACCAGCCGAGTGCCTGGGCTCGACCAGCGGCCGCCATAGCGATAGGCGCCCTCACCATCGAATGGAGCTTGCGCATAGGGCTTGCGCAGTATCCGATAAACCCTCGTCAACTAATTCCGCCGAAAGCGATTCGGCCGAGCACGTTTTCAACCTGGCGTGCCCCGTGTTCCGTATCGAGCGCGGTAATCGGCGCAGCCCCGCCAAGAGCCCGATTAGAGCGCTTAAGCCATCGCATTGCCAACTCCGAGCTTCCCAAACTTTGCTGCGCCAGCGCCAATATTCTTGCGAGCCGATAGAGCCGGTCTGACTCGAATCGCGCAAGTCTGCCGCTGCGCCGGCGTCTTTGCAGGCTGCGCGGGGAAAGGTCCAATGACTCGGCCAATTCTTTAAGCGTCAGTCCGGATGCACGCATTAGCTCCTGCACCACGCCCGGCCGGAATCCCTCACGGATCGCTTCATTCAAATCGCGGTCGTTAGAAAGAGGCCGCCCGACATTCCGGGCCCCGCCCAGGCTCTTAATGACCGCATTTAGCTCGTTTACCATTTGTCGTCGATCATAGCGACAAATGTCGCCACGGTCAAGTCCCGCCTTTTTTCTCAGGGCTCATTGCCGCAGCATGTTATATTTCCTTCGCTAAGTGACCTCGAGTAAGTCTCATCCAACCACCGCGCTGCTGCTGCTCACTGCGCTCAATCTGCTCAACTATGCGGACCGCAATGTGCTTTTTGCGGTGCAACCGCTGGTGCAGAATGAATTCCACATTAGCAAAGCCCAAATTGGATATCTGACCAGCGCATTTCTCATCTGCTACATGCTGGCGGCGCCTTTCGTGGGCCCCCTGGCCGACCGGTACTCGCGAAAGCTCATCATCTCGGTGGGCGCGATCTTCTGGAGTGGTCTCACTTTGCTGACGGCGGTCACGCACACCTACACCGAACTGCTGGTGCGGCATACGCTCGTCGGAATCGGCGAAGCCACCTTCGTCACCATTGCGCCGACATTTGTGGCCGACCTTTTTTCGGAGAACAAGCGCGGCCGCATTCTGGGCGTCTTTTATCTCGCAATTCCCGTCGGATCGGCGGCCGGCTATCTGCTGGGCGGCCATCTTGCACCGCTGTATGGCTGGCGTTTCCCTTTTTATATTGCCGCTGCGCCCGGATTTCTGCTTGCGGTTGCGGTGCTGTTCCTGAAAGAGCCGAAGCGTGGCCAATTCGATTCGCTTAAAGACGCACCGGCGCGCGGAAGCATTCTGGATCTGGCGCGGAATCCGGCATTTCTGACCGCCACCCTTGGCATGGCCATGATGACGTTTTCACTCGGCGGCATACAGGTGTGGATGCCGCAGTTCCTGTTCAGCGAACGCCACTATTCGCTTGAGGCCGCCAACTTCGATTTTGGAATCATTGTGGTCGTGGACGGAATTCTGGCGTCACTGCTCGGCGGTTGGCTTGGCGATTATCTGCTGCGCTTGATGAAGAGTTCGTATTACCTGGTTTCAGCCGTGAGCATGGCGCTGGGTGTCCCGTTCATGATTGTTGCCTTGTTCGTGCCCGGTCGCCTCATGATTCCTGCAATCGCGGTGGCGGCATTTTTTCTCTTGTTCAACACCTCCCCGCTGAATGCCGCGGTCATCAACTCGGTCGGAGCGCACATTCGCGCTACCGCCATCGCCTTCAACATTCTCATCATTCACGTCCTCGGGGACGTGCCATCGCCCACCATGATGGGCTGGGTCGCCGACAAGCATTCGCTGCAAACCGCGTTTATTCTGCCCGTTATTGCCATGGTACTTTCCTCGGTTATTCTGTTTTATGGCATGCGCTTCGCACCCAAGGTTGCCATTGAGCCTCAGCCCCAGGCCCGCGCCGGATGATTTATTTCTATTGGATCGCAGGAAGCGCGCTGGCTCTAATCTGGCTTTCGCGAGTGGTCGAAGCGGTACGCGGCGTGCCAACTATCGCTGACATTGCATCCCCCGAGTGGGACCGCAAACCTGACGCAACGGCAAATCGACTCGCTATTGTTGTTCCTGCCTGCGATGAAGAAGATTCGATCGAGCAGGCGTTGCGCCGCTTGATCGCCCTCGACTATTCCAACTATCAGGTGATCGCGGTCAACGATCGTTCGAGCGACCGCACCGGCGCAATCATGGACACCGTGGCGGCGTCTTCGAGCGGCCGACTGCAGGTTGTCCACATCACCGACCTTCCCGCCGGATGGCTGGGCAAAGTACACGCCATGTGGTCGGCCGCGCGCAAGACAGATTCCGACTGGATCCTTTTTACCGACGCGGACGTGATGTTCCGGCCCGACTGCTTGCGGCGAGCGATAGCTTATGCCGAGGCACAGAAAGCGGACCATGTAGTTCTTCTACCAAAGATCATCATGAAGCGCGCCGGCGAGAAGATGATGGTCGGATTTTTTCAGCTGCTGTTTGTTTTCGGGCATCGGCCCTGGAAGGTGTCTGACCCGAAAGCGAAAGACCACATCGGGGTGGGCGCATTCAACCTGGTGCGCCGAAGTACCTATGAGGCAATCGGCACCTATGAGGCGCTCAAGTTCGAAGTTGTGGATGACATGAAGCTAGGCAAGGTGATCAAGAACGCGGGCTTTCGCCAGCGTGTGGTCTTCGGAGACGATCTCACTCAGATCCGCTGGGCGGAGGGAGCACGCGGCGTTGTGAATAATCTGACCAAGAACTTTTTCGCGGTCATGTCATTTCAAGCGTGGCGAGCTGTGGGGGGAAGTATTGCCATGGCAATGCTGAATCTGCTGCCTTTCTGGGGTACATTCTTCGCCCCTGGGTGGGCGCGGATTCCCTACGCGGTGACGCTCGCGTCAATGTTTCTTCTCTATGCGGGAATTTGGCGGAAGGTTGAGATTTCGCCCTGGTATTTTCTGCTGCATCCGGTGAGCACTCTACTGTTCATCTATACCATGATGCGGTCGATGATCGTAACGCTGCGAAACGGCGGCGTGGAATGGCGCGGGACCTTTTATCCATTGGAAGAGCTTAAGAAGGGATTAGTGTAGGCAGGACGATTCAAAGACAAGATCAAAAGCCTTTAACCGCAAAGATCGCGAAGAACGCAAAGAAAACAATGCTCCTGCTTTTCTTTGCATTCTTTGCGGTCCTTTGCGGTCGTTTGCGTCCTTTGCGGTTCTTTGCGTCCTTCGCGGTTAAGAGCTTTTGATCTGCCAATTCCCAATCGTCAGTTTCAAAAGCTTGCCTTAGTTCTCCACGTCTTGAGGGATCTCAGCGGGTACACTCGGAATGCCTTTCTTCTTCCGGGGACTGCGGCTGTGCGGCGCGCGAAACTGGCCGGGGCTGAAGTTGCCCCGCTGCTCGACATCGAAGTTCTTCGGCATGGGCGGAAGCGATGCCGCTTCTCCGCCGAGTTGTTTCCGACTCTCAAGAATGATTTCGGCGCGGTCATCATATTCCTTCACCTCGCCGCGTATCTCGACAATCTTGCCGGCAAGTTCGCGAACGTCGCCGACGGTTTTCAGGTCGTACGAAAACACGACCACAGAAAACGGGCATAGCCGGTAGTCCTCGCAGAAATCGAGATAATGAACACCCTTGGCGCCGGCTTCAACTCGGACAACTTTTCCGGTGACGCACTGGGTTTCTCCAATGTGGCGCTGCGCCTGATCAAATGGTATGCACGCCGAGGAGCACAATTGCGCCAGAGCGCAAACCACAATAGGAAGACCCATGTTATGCATGCAGGAATCTTAGGCGCGCAGACGCTGAGAAATACAACAAAGATAGGAAAATTTAGCTGGCTTCCCAAAACAGAACCAGTCGCATTCCTACCAGGCCAGGAGTTGTGCGGGAACGGACGAGCACGCCCGTTCCTTCACAAACTTAAAACGCACAGCAAACAAAGCCGCGGAGCTTACCGGAATGCCTTGACCGCGGCCGCTTCGTCGTCCTTCACGTCGAACACGGTGTACAGCTTGGTGATCTGGAGCAGGTCATGGACTTTCTTAGTCAGGTTAAGCAGCTTGAGTTCGCCACCCTGATTTTTCACCGTGGTGTAGGCGCTGACAAGCTCGCCGATGCCGGAACTGTCAATGTAATTGACGTCGCCGAGATTCATCAGAATCTTCTTTTGGCCTTTGGAGAGCAGGTCCTTGACGAGATCGCGCAGGACGATACTGCCTTCGCCCAACGTAATTCGCCCGCTGCAATCCACAATGGTGACGCCGTCAACCTGGCGTGTGCTGGTTTTCAAGTTCACTGGGAAGCCTCCTTGCCGTCCGCGGCTGTTGCGTGGACGTGCTTTATCAGTTTGATTTCAGTTCCCGTCTGCGACGGATGAATCTCGACTGCATCCATAAACGAACGGATCAGGAAAATACCCCTGCCCGAAGTCTTCAAAAGATTTTCCGGCGCCAGCGGATCAGGGACCTTGGTTAGATCCAGGCCTCTGCCTTGATCGCGAATTGTGATCACCAGGTCGTGACCGGTGCGTTCAAATTCCAGGCGCACCTTCTTGTCCGGATCGTAAGCATTCCCGTGCAACACCGCATTGACCGCAGCCTCGCGGACCGCCATCGCAATTTGCAGGACTTCGTCTTCGCCAAAGCCGTTTTCAGTAGCAATTTCAGTCGCCGCCTGCTCCGATTTGTCCACGGTTTCGAGAGTGGAGTCCAGCGTAAACGAGCGCCGCTCTGGAGTCATAATCAAGGGGTTTAATGAATCCGCAAAAGCAATTGTCTGCGAAAAACATCTGCCGCCGGGCACTTTTCAGCAGATTGGGTAGTTTGCCTCTCTAATGTGGAAATGTCAACGAGCGGCTTTCCCCTGTCATACCACAATAGAAATGTCCCCGTCTTCTCCACAATAGAAATGTCCCCTGCATAATGAATCACCGCGCCAGCGCAAAAGCCGGCGTTTTCATGTGCTGATAACCGCGTCTCCAAGGGTGTGTGCTGGGCGGCGCATACGCGTGCCATCGCGTAGGGCTCGGGGATGGAGGCGCGGAGGAAGGGGCAGCGCCCCTTGCTTCGCTCATCGTTGTTGAAACGGGCACGAGCTCGCGAAAGCGAAGCGGCTGTCCGCGATAGTGAATGGCAATCCCTCCAGCTTCGTTTTCCCGCACCACCACCCGGCTCTTCGCCGGCGCCCAGTGTTTCATCTGCCGCTGCAACTGCAGCAGATGGTTTTTATAACGCACCACCCAATCTTCACTCACCGTCCGTTCTTCCTCCAGCCAGAAGACTTCGTCGAGTTGCCGCGCCGTGGGCCGCCGCCGGTGATAATCGGCGGGGGCGGCGGCAGGGCGCGCGTAGCGCTGGTTGTGTTCCGGGATATAGTGCTCCTCCAGGAAACGGTTGGCCTCGGTGTAGTTCGCGATTCCCGCCAGACGCAGCTTCTTGATCAGCCGGTCCTGGTGCGTACCGTGGGCCCGCTCCACCCGTCCTTTGGCCTGCGGCGAACTGGCCGCGATGATCTCGATGCCCAGCTTCGCGCACATGCGCCCAAACTGCGTCACTGCCGGCTCTCCGCGCATGCGCTCTTGGGCATTCGGTGGGCGCACATAGACGTTCTTCCAGTCCGTGTACAGCGCTTGTGGCACCCCGTAGCGCTCGATCCAGCGCCGCAACACTGCCACCGCCGCCCAGATCGACTCCTCCGCCGTGAACCAGCCCAGCGCTTTCGTCGTGGCATCGTCGACCATGTGCATCAGGCAGCTGCGCGGTCCGCGTTCCTCCAGCCATTGGTGAAAGCTTCCGTCCATCTGCACCAGTTCGCCAAAATGCGCCTTGGCTTCCCGCCGCTGGCGATACGGTTTCCGCCGCCGCTGCCTTTGCCACAGGCCGGCCTCTTTCAGCCAGCGCTGCAGGGTCTCAGCATGCACGGCAAGTCCGTCATCGCTGGCCAGATGCTCACAAGCCAACGTCGGGCCAAAATCCTCATACCGGGCCTGGACCTGTTTCAGTACTGCAGCTCGAAACTCCGCCGTGTAAGCCCGGTTCGATACCCGCCCACAGTTGCCATGCTGCAGCGCCTTCGCTCCGCCCACCCGGTACCGCGCCCAGATCCGCTTGCTCTGCCGATAACTCAACCCCAGCATCTCCGCCGCCTCGCACAATCGCAGACTGTGCGCCTTCACCCGCCCCATCACTTCCACTCGGCTCAACTCTTTCTTACTCAATCCCGTTCTCCCCAATCGCGGTTCCTCCTCGTCGGAGGAACTCTAAAGGGGACACTTCTAATGTGGTCTCAAGGGGACACTTTCAATGTGGTTCAACACGAGCGGCTTTCCTCGTGTCGCGTCTTCATCGCTTTTCGCTGTTCCTGGCGTTGCGAAGGAGCAACCTGAGGGCGTCAAGCGCCAAATGGGCAGCATGATTTGACGCCTGGGGCAACTCGCCGAGGACAGCGACCACTTCGTCCACTTTGATGTCGGCCGCTTCCGTCAGCGTGCGGCCGGAGGCCAATGTGGTCAGAGCCGATCCGCAAGCCATGGCGGGAACGCAGCCTTTGGCTTTGAATCGGATCTCAACGATTCGACTGCCCGCAATTCGCGCCGACAGCGCAAGCACGTCACCACAAACCGGATTTTCAAGCTCTACGACCGCATCCGGCGAATCGAGAACGCCCGCATTGCGCGGGTGCTCAAAGTGATCGAGGAGTTGGGGCGAGTACACGGAAACATTTTAGAACGGGAGCGGGAGAAGCTCCGCTGCGCAATTCAGCACCCCCATCGCTGATACTCCGCTCAGGACGACAGCGCTTTGGCGACCCGCTCCGCGTGCAAATGCTGCAGCGCTTTTACATTCACTTCCCCACGTTGCAATGCGGCAATTCCTTCCGCGGCGGCGCGGGCGGCGGCCAGCGTGGTGATTGTCGGAATGCGCGCAGTGACAGCTGCGCGACGGATGGCTTTTTCGTCGAAGAATGGATCGGCGCCTTCCGGAGTGTTGACGATCAACTGAATGCGGTCGCCTTTGATTAGATCAACCACGTTGGGGCGTCCTTCTTTTACCTTGTACACGCGCTCGCACGCCATGCCGGCCGCTTCGATCACGTCGGCGGTGCCGGCGGTGGCGACCAGCTTGAATCCCATGTCAACGAATTTGCGGGCGACGTCGGCGACGTGCGGCTTGTCGTGATCAGTCACGCTCACGAAGACGCAGCCTTGGGTCGGGAGCTTCTGCCCGGCGGCGATTTGCGCTTTGGCGAACGCTTCGCCGAAGTTGTCGGCCACGCCCATCACTTCACCAGTGGATTTCATCTCCGGGCCGAGGACGGTATCAACGCCAGGGAATTTGTTCCACGGGAACACCGGCGACTTCACGTAATAGTGCGAGCCAGTATCGAGATCTTTCTGCTGGTCGATATATTCAGGCAGGAATTCGCGGAGCTTACGCCCGGTCATCAATCGCGCAGCGATTTTCGCCATCGGGACACCGGTGGCTTTGGAGACGTAAGGGACCGTGCGCGAGGCGCGCGGGTTGACTTCGAGGACATAAACCGTTCCCCCTGCGGAGCCGTTGGCTCCGCCTGAACGGGCAGAAATGCCCGTTCCCACACGGTCATTGCTGTATTCAGATCGCGGGATCGCGAACTGCACGTTCATCAGGCCGACGACTTTCAACGCGCGCGCCAACTTGAATGTGTACTCGCGCATGCGCGTCAGCAGATGATCGGGAATATCTACCGCCGGGAGCACGCACGACGAATCGCCGGAGTGGATTCCGGCTTCTTCGATATGTTGCATAATTCCGCCGATGACGACATCTTCCCCGTCCGAGAGCGCGTCCACGTCAACTTCGATTGCGTCTTCGAGGAAGTGATCGATCAGTACCGGACGGTCCTGCGAATATTCAACCGCTTCTTTCATGTAGCGCACGACGGTTTCCTCGTCGTAGGCGATGACCATCGCACGTCCGCCGAGCACATAAGAAGGACGCACCAGCACCGGATAGCCGATCTTCGCGGCCCCGGCCACCGCTTCTTCAAGTGACGCCGCCATCGCGCCGGGCGCCTGCGGGATGCCGAGTTCGTCGAGCAGCTTGCCGAAGCGTTTGCGGTCTTCAGCGAGATCGATGTACTCGGGCGACGTGCCGATAATCTTTACGCCCGACTGCTTCAGTGGCAAAGCCAGGTTCAGCGGAGTCTGTCCGCCGAACTGAACGATGACACCGACATCGGCCCCCGCAGATGTTTCATGTTCGTAAATCGCCCACACATCTTCGAAGGTCAGCGGCTCGAAGTAGAGGCGGTCGCTGGTATCGTAATCGGTCGAGACGGTTTCGGGATTGCAGTTGACCATGATGGTCTCGTATCCGTCCTCGCGCAGAGCAAAGCTGGCGTGGCAGCAACAGTAATCGAACTCAATTCCCTGCCCGATGCGGTTGGGCCCGCTGCCCAGAATCATGACCTTCTTCTTCGGCGTCGGCGTGGCTTCGTCTTCTTCTTCGTAGGTCGAGTAAAGATACGGAGTGTAGCTTTCGAATTCGGCGGCGCAGGTGTCCACGCGCTTGTAAACCGGTTGGACTTTGTGTTTTTTACGCAGATGGCGAATTTTTTCCTGATCGCCCTTGCCGCTCAACCGCCAGGTCCCGGCGAGTCGTCCGTCAGAGAACCCCATGCGCTTGGCTTCTCGCAGAACTTCAGTTGGAACCGACTCCAACGGATGCTTCTCGACCTCGAGCTGCATGTCATTAATTTCTTTAAGCTGGTAAAGGAACCACGGGTCAATGCCAGTCATTTTTGCGAGCTGCTTGACGGTGTGGCCCTGGCGGATGGCGTAGCGAACATAGCTCAGGCGTTCTGGGTGCGGTGTAACCAGACGCTGGGTAAGAATCTTAGGCTCGATTTTTTCTGAGCCGACGCGCTTGCCGGTATCAAGCGCACGCACGCCCTTCATCAGTGCCTCTTTGAATGTCCGGCCGATGGCCATGACCTCGCCGACCGACTTCATTTGCGGGCCAAGATTTTCGTCCGCGCCGGGAAATTTTTCGAACTGCCACTTGGGAATTTTTACGACCACGTAGTCGAGCGTCGGCTCGAAGCATGCGGGAGTTTTGCGGGTGATGTCGTTGGGAATCTCGTCGAGCGTGTATCCGACAGCGAGCTTGGCGGCAATCTTTGCAATTGGGAATCCCGTGGCTTTCGACGCCAGCGCCGACGACCGCGAAACGCGCGGGTTCATCTCGATCACAACCATGCGGCCGGTATTCGGGTGCACGCCAAATTGAATATTCGATCCGCCGGTTTCGACTCCGATTTCGCGGATCACAGCAATCGATGCATCACGCATCGCCTGGTATTCGCGGTCAGTGAGCGTCTGCGCCGGGGCGACGGTAATGGAATCGCCGGTGTGTACGCCCATGGGATCGAAGTTTTCGATCGAACAAATAATGATGACGTTGTCCTTGAGGTCGCGCATGACCTCAAGCTCGTATTCTTTCCACCCCAAAACCGACTCTTCAATCAGCGCTTCGTGAACCGGAGAGAAATCGAGGCCCCGGGCGAGTACATCGAGCAGCTCTTCTCGGTTGTACGCCATGCCGCCGCCGGAGCCGCCGAGGGTGAAGCTGGGGCGGACAATTACAGGGAATCCGATTTTGCCGGCAAACTCCAGGCCATCTTTCAGATTGTTGACCAGCGCCGATTTCGGAACGTCGAGGCCGATCTTCTGCATCGCGTCTTTGAAGTAGAGACGGTCCTCGGCTTTCTTGATCGCATCGACACTCGCGCCGATCAGCTTCACGCCGTACTTTTCGAGCACGCCGCTTTCGTAGAGTTCGATAGCCAGGTTGAGAGCGGTCTGTCCGCCGACGGTGGGAAGAACGGCGAATCCCGCTAACGGTGAGAGCTCGCGCTCGACCCGAATGATTTCTTCCAGATATTCGCGGGTGAGCGGCTCAATGTAAGTGCGGTCGGCAACCTCGGGATCGGTCATGATGGTGGCCGGGTTCGAGTTGGCCAGCACGACTTCGTATCCTTCGGTCTTGAGCGCCTTGCAGGCCTGGGTGCCGGAGTAGTCGAACTCGGCGGATTGGCCGATGATGATGGGCCCCGACCCGAGGATGAGAATTTTGGAGATGTCAGTGCGTTTGGGCATTGAATTCAGTTGTCAGTGGTCAGTTGTCGGTGACCCGTTGTGAGTTCCTCTGTCGGCATTTGTGATCCCGCTTGTCACGCAGTCCTGCTCTTTGTGTCGGTCTCGGATGTGGTGTTTTCGTTCGGGATTTTGCACCGAGGGTGCTCGCCTTCACCGGCCCCGTCCGGGATCTTGCTTTGAGCCAGTTCACCCGGAGTCGTGCCGTTCGAGACTTGGCTTTGAAAGGGCACGCCTTCAAGGCGTGCCGCAAGCGGCGCCGCAAAAACTTTGGGCTTTAGCCCCTGAGGGACGGCGTCTAAATCAAACCCCGCATGCGCGGAGGAATAGGGAAATTCATCCGCCTTCGCGCAAAATCTTTCCTTCACGGGGTTTTGATGGATATACGAAACATGAATCCAGTAATCATTCGCATCGCGAATGCGATGATCGGAGAATCCCTTTTGCCAGACCTCCATGTTTGACCCGAGTTCTTTCTTGGCGCGATACGAGAATCCGCCTTTGATGAATTGGACTGTCTTCTCGAGTCTCGTGCTAGGCGTGAGCAGCACATGAATGTGGTCGGGCATGATGACGAATTCGTATAGCAGATACGCCGTGCCGCGATAGTGATAAAGCGTGTCGATGAGGAGCTTCGCCCACCGCTCATTGCGAAAGAGCGAGCGCCGCCCCCAAGTGGAGGTCGTGATCATGTAGGTCTGCGAATTGTTGGTCGCGTGTTCTCTGGTCGGCTTCATCGTCCTCCTTTCTTGCGAAACGCTTCGCGTTCGATCTGGCTTCGCCGGCGGCTAAAGCCGCGGTCTTTTTACGGCCTCTTACGGCCCGCCTGGAAGGCGGGCCCTTTCAAAGCTCTCACTCGGTTATTCCCGACGCGGCTTGGGCCAGCCGGTCGGCGGTTTTGTAGCGTTTCGTTCCACGTCGACCAAGTAACAAACATTCATGAAGTGATCTAGCTGTAATTCGAGCGGTTCTTTCGGCCCCCTTGCGTCCCCAACTGATACGAGGAACGATTCTCCCTTCTGTGGATCCATATAGGTAATCCAATAGTCTCCAGCTTTCAGCCTTTGAAGATTCAAACGGCCACTCTTATCCGTTTTAAAATGTCCTATGATCGAACCAAATCGTCCGCCAAAGCACTTTTCTCCATTGGAGGCATCGCGAACAATTACTTCTGCATTGCGCAAAGGCTTGCCATCGAAATCTTCTAAGACGGCGTACTCGCTCCGAGTAGCGAACATGACGCATTCCTCTTGGCAGGCGTAGCCAGGAACATCGGAGAATAAGAGCACTCCCAAGAAGCCGAGCACGTATGGTGCGGCAACCAGGCGAGAGTTTGCACTCGATCTCACCCCTTCCACTCCTCCATCAGCTTCACAAAATCTTTGAACAGATAATGCGAATCATGCGGCCCCGGCGACGCTTCCGGGTGATACTGCACGCTGAACAGCGGCAGGTTGCGATGGCGTAGCCCTTCGAGCGTCGAATCGTTCAGGTCAATGTGCGTAAGTTCGACTTCGGATTGCGGCAGCGAGTCGGGATCGACAGCGAAGTTATGGTTGTGGGCGGTGATCTCGATTTTGCCGGTGTTCAGTTGCTTCACCGGGTGATTGCCGCCGTGGTGTCCGAACTTGAGTTTGAAAGTCTTGCCGCCGAGGGCAATGCCGGTCAACTGATGGCCCAGACAGATGCCGAAGATGGGCTGGCGTCCCATGAGTCGGCGGATGTTGTCCACGGCGTAGGTGCAGGGCTCGGGATCCCCGGGGCCGTTCGAGAGAAAGACGCCGTCGGGCTTCAGCGCCAGCACATCTTCGGCAGGAGTCTGCGCCGGGACGACCGTGACGCGGCAGCACTCGCTGCGTAACTTGCGCAGAATGTTGTGCTTGATGCCGAAATCGTAAGCCACTACATGAAAGCGCTCCGGCTGGTCTTTTACGCCGACAACTTCGATCGGCTCGTGTGAGCGCTCGCCAACCTCCCACACATACGGCCGATTGGTCGTAACGACTTTCGCGAGGTCCTGACCGTCCATCTTGGGAATCGAGTTGGCTTTGGCGACCAGCTTTGCGGCATCCATCTCGATTGTCGAAACCACGCCACGCATCACACCGTTGTCGCGCAGATGGCGAACGAGGGCACGCGTGTCAATGTCGGCGAGGACGGGAATCTTGAACTGCTCGAGATATTCTTCCGCCACCTGCTGCGAACGCCAGTTGGAGCTGACCCGCGAAAACTCGCGGACTACTAATCCCTCGATGTAGGGCCGCGTGGCTTCGTTGTCTTCAGCGTTGGTGCCGTAGTTGCCGATTTGAGGATTGGTTAAAACGACGATCTGTCCGGCGTAGGAGGGGTCGGTGAAAATTTCCTGGTAGCCGGTTATGGAAGTATTAAAAACGACTTCGCCGTAGCATTCGCCTTTGGCGCCGTAGCCTTTGCCTCGGAAGACGCGGCCGTCTTCGAGCGCAAGGATAGCCTGCATCGTTTCTCCAGGGAGTGGATTTTATAGATTTTAGCAGGGATAGAGGTTGAAGCGGAAGGTGTGGAAAAGGAGGGTGAAACTCGTTCGTCGGGTCGTTGGTCCTTGGTCGGCGGCCACAACGGTCTGCTCTCAATCGGCGTTAAACGCCAGTGAATGTGTTACTGCCCGACTCGCACCCCAACGAGAACCGTACAGCCGCGCAGATTTCATTCATGCGCGCAGCACTCAAACGCGCCACTCGCCTGCCTAATCGCTGCTGAGAGACTGTAACTGCGTTGTGAAGGTTGACTGCACACAGCGACTTCATCCCGTCATCTTCGTTTAGAACCACCTCGGAGGGAACCCCGCGAATGGTCGATGTGATTGGCGCGACCGTTACCGAAGTCAGATAACCGATTGCGCTATCGCGAGTGAGAACTACGATTGGCCGCTTTTTGTCGGGAGCGGAAAACTGGTAGAGTCGCACATCGCCTCTCGCTACTCTGCCGGCCACGCGCCCTCCGCTTCCCAGGCCGATGATTCATCCGGCTCCTGCCGACGTTTTGAATAACCCGCGCGATCACGCTCTTCTTTTGCCCGGATTTCCAACCGGCGAAGGTGTTCCCGCAGCGCATCGCGTACCAGGGCCGAACGATTACGCTTCATCCGGCGCGCGGCCTGATCTGTCGCCTGCAGGAGGGCCTTTTCGAGAACAATCTGAATTGTTTGCATTGTGGATTATACTACACAGTATTATACACAATACCCGGTTTCGACTGCCGGGGACTGCTCGGCCCGAAATTGAGACTTTTCATTCGACCTCGGCCCGCTCACAAATCCGCATCCAATCCAGTAGAATACAAACTGCAATGGCCGCAGGACCTGAGATTTCCCAGCCCAATCCGCCTTTAAACGCGCCACAACCCAAATCGCCACGTAAGGCCGCAGCGCTCATGTCCGCATGGCTGCGCGACCTCGTGATCTCCCTGGCGATCTCGGCGTTCATCATTGTGTTTTTATATCAACCGGTGAAGGTCGAGGGCACCAGCATGATGCCTTCGCTCGACGATCAGGAGCGCATCTTCATCAACAAGTTCGTCTATCGGATTGAGCCGATTCAACGCGGCGACATCGTTGTGTTCCGCTATCCGCGCGACCCGCAGAAGAGCTTCATCAAGCGCGTGATCGGGGTGGCAGGCGACCATGTGCGCATCGTCGACGGACGCGTTCTGCTCAACGGCAAGACGTTGGTCGAGGATTACGTGCCGCCGGTTTATCAGGATGATCGATCGTATGCCGAAACTGTGGTGCCGCCGGATTCATACTTCGTGCTCGGTGACCATCGCAGCCTGTCGAACGACAGCCGCGACTTCGGCCCCGTGGACTCCTCTTACATCTATGGAAAAGCTGTTTTCGGATATTGGCCGGTGGATAAGGTGGGAAGGCTGAGATAAGCGGATAATCAGCGAGTGTGCCGCGCAAAATCTCTGCCGGCATGAGCCTTGCCAAACTGAATCAGCCAGTTTCGTTGTTCGGCTGTTTCGGGGACTTCCAGCCCTCGCACTTGACTTATGTGACTGAGGACAGGCTTGAGATCTTCGCCCCCCATGACGAGCACCGCTGCCGAAAGTAATGAAGAGCGCCCGATCCCCTGCCGGCAATGGATTACGACGCTCTTGCCCTGCTGAATTTCCGTACGGAGTTGTTCGACCAGTTTGTCGATTTTCGCTGAGGACGACGGAACACCCCGATCCTCGATTGGAAACGAAGAAAATCGAATTCCTTTTTCTCTGACAACCGTAGCCTCCCTCGTCAAGTCCAACTCCTCATTCTCGGACTCAGTGAGCAGCGAAACTACAACGTCCACACCTTCCTTACGCCAGCCCTCCACTTCATCCTCAAGCCAGTCACCGCCCCGCGGGCGAGCGGAAATGGCAAGCCGTCCGGAAGGCGAATTTGTCAGCCAATATAATTTTGGAGCCATGACTAGATTTGCTACTCTTTCGGAATTATCTCACGCGGCAAATGGTCAACATCGATGCCACGCAAACGCAAGATTGCGATTCTGTGATGTCCATCCAAGATCGTTCCATCCGGCCGCGCTTTGAGTGAACCCTGCTGCGACGGCAGCAGCGAAGCTAATAGCTCATCTGTGGAAACACGGTCGAATCGAGTGAGCTTGGATTGAATCAGCGACGTCGCGGAATGCAGCGGTTTCAGCGGAGCATCATTCATTCCTGGGCGTGCTACCCTTCCACTCTTCTCAGCTGAAATTTCCTCGTGGCAGTGCGCCCGGAGATGTTCACTTGCACCAACAGCGACGCTTCGGGCAGCGAACTCTCCTCGACCTCGAACGCCAGTTCCGCGTCGCCGGACGCGTCAGTGGTCACCTGGGTATAAAACGGGTCGGCATTTGGTCGTGCGAAACGAACGGTTAGCCGCGCCGCGGCAATTCCCTTTCCGTCTTCCGTCGCGCGCAACTTCATCGCCAGCTTATCGTCGGAATGAACGGAATCCGAGTTCAGCCACTGAATGTCGAGTTCCTTAATCGCAGCCATCGTTTCGGGAGACTCGCGCTTATCGAATACCTGCTCAAGTTGGCCATTGCGGATGGCATCAAGCACCACACGGTGTTGCTCGCGCAGAATTTCCTCTTTTTTCTGATCCGTGAATCCGGGGCTTTTGGCCTGCTCGGCGTATGGGGTCGCGCGTTTTCCGATGCAGCGTCCGCGCACGAAGACCTGCGTCTGCAAGAGCATGTCGGCTTCGCGGGCCTCGCTCTGCACGTGGTAGATCGTCTCTTCGTGCTTGATGTCGGTATTAAAGCCGAAGATCATATGGAGTCAACGATTAATGATTAGTGTCGTTCAAAAAGTCAGCCCGCGCAATGATTACGGAAGTTTGGTAGAGCCTACTCACATCGTATCCCCCTAGCGAAGTTAAAATGCTTGAGCGAGAAACGCGTTAGGGAGCTGGCCGGACGGCTCCGCAAAAGCCGGGAGGCCAGCGACCGGGACTACAATCCGCTGTGTCCACCGCCTACTTCGTCCTGATTCGCGAGATGAGAGACGCCTACAATCATCGCTTGCGTTTGGTGCAGTCGGCTCGACAACGCGGCATCAAACCCACCGCCCGCTTGTTTCAAACCACCGTTCCCACTGTGCGCAAGTGGCTGCGCCGTTATCAGCAGCAAGGACCGCGCGGCCTCATCGAAGTTTCTCGCGCCCCTCATCGCCAGCCCGGCAAGACTCCCGCCGACATCGAACAGCAGGTCGTCGCACTCCGCCAGCAGCTGTTCACCTTCGGAGCTCGTCGTCTTATTCGGGAGTTCGACCTTCCTCTCAGTCATCGTGCCTTGGAACGCATCTGGCGCCATCATGGCCTGCTCAAAAAACGACCGCGCAAGTATCAGCGCAAACAAGACCTCGCCCACATCAAAGCCACCTGGCGCGTCTTTCAGCAGATCTCCGCCGACACCAAGGATCTCGACGATATTCCCCGCTACTGGCCGCAGGCCCAGGCTTTCGATCTGCCGGCCGTCGAATACACCGCCCGCGAAGTGCGCAGCGGCCTGCTGTTCTGGGCTTTTGCCGAGCGCCGTTCTGCGGCTGCCAGTTCCATCTTTGCCGCCCGTATCCAGCAGCACCTCGATCGTTGCGGCATCTCTCTGCGCGATCTGGTCTGGCAGACCGACAACGGCTCCGAGTTCATCGGTGGCCACGATCGTCGCGGTCACCCCACCGGATTCCCCACCGCTTTAGGCGACAGCCAGCACGTTCGCATCCCTCCCGCCGCTCACACCTTCCAGAGCGATGTGGAAACCGTTCACCGCCTCGTCGAAGATGAGTTCTTTGACCTGGAATCGTTCCACAGTCGGGGCGACTTCCTCGCCAAAGCCTTTACCTACCAGCTCTACTTCAACCTGGTCCGTCCCAACTCTCATAAACAAAACCTCAGCCCTTGGCAGATCGTCGAGCAACTCCAACCCCGCTGGCCGCTCCAACTCTGTTTGCTTCCACCTGTTTTCTTGGACTATTACTTGAACCACTCCGGGGGATACGATCTCCCTAGGCACCCCTTTGATTACGGAAGTTCGGGGGCAATGCCCGTGTGGGTCTTACGCCATCAGCTTGTGCCAGAGTTTTACCGCTACGCGAATAACAAGCACACGCACCGATGTTAATTATGGTTCCGAGTACCCCGGCCGAGATTTCCATCGGGATCGTCCCTCCGTGAGGAACGATCAAGAGCCCGGCAGCCATGCCTGGGAAAAGAGAGAAGAATAGAATCGCCGTCAGGGCAAAATTGGACGAGGACAGAGTTGACCAATAAATTATCGTGAGTGGAACCACGATTGCCAATGCGATATACATCGACTCTTTCGAAGTCATCATTCTGATCTTAAACCGTCAGCTCACAAACGACACAAGTTCCTCCCCTTCGCTGTTGAACCACATTGAAAGTGTCCCCTTGAGACCACATTAGAAGTGTCCCCTTTAGAGTTCCTCCGACGAGGAGGAACCGCGATTGGGGAGAACGGGATTGAGTAAGAAAGAGTTGAGCCGAGTGGAAGTGATGGGGCGGGTGAAGGCGCACAGTCTGCGATTGTGCGAGGCGGCGGAGATGCTGGGGTTGAGTTATCGGCAGAGCAAGCGGATCTGGGCGCGGTACTGGGTGGGCGGAGCGAAGGCGCTGCAGGATGGCAACTGTGGGCGGGCATCGAACCGGGCTTACACGGCGGAGTTTCGAGCTGCAGTACTGAAACAGGTCCAGGCCCGGTATGAGGATTTTGGCCCGACGTTGGCTTGTGAGCATCTGGCCAGCGATGACGGACTTGCCGTGCATGCTGAGACCCTGCAGCGCTGGCTGAAAGAGGCCGGCCTGTGGCAAAGGCAGCGGCGGCGGAAACCGTATCGCCAGCGGCGGGAAGCCAAGGCGCATTTTGGCGAACTGGTGCAGATGGACGGAAGCTTTCACCAATGGCTGGAGGAACGCGGACCGCGCAGCTGCCTGATGCACATGGTCGACGATGCCACGACGAAAGCGCTGGGCTGGTTCACGGCGGAGGAGTCGATCTGGGCGGCGGTGGCAGTGTTGCGGCGCTGGATCGAGCGCTACGGGGTGCCACAAGCGCTGTACACGGACTGGAAGAACGTCTATGTGCGCCCACCGAATGCCCAAGAGCGCATGCGCGGAGAGCCGGCAGTGACGCAGTTTGGGCGCATGTGCGCGAAGCTGGGCATCGAGATCATCGCGGCCAGTTCGCCGCAGGCCAAAGGACGGGTGGAGCGGGCCCACGGTACGCACCAGGACCGGCTGATCAAGAAGCTGCGTCTGGCGGGAATCGCGAACTACACCGAGGCCAACCGTTTCCTGGAGGAGCACTATATCCCGGAACACAACCAGCGCTACGCGCGCCCTGCCGCCGCCCCTGCCGATTATCACCGGCGGCGGCCCACGGCGCGGCAACTCGACGAAGTCTTCGTTGGAGCGGCCAGCGGGGTTGGAGTTGCTCGACGATCTGCCAAGGGCTGAGGTTTTGTTTATGAGAGTTGGGACGGACCAGGTTGAAGTAGAGCTGGTAGGTAAAGGCTTTGGCGAGGAAGTCGCCCCGACTGTGGAACGATTCCAGGTCAAAGAACTCATCTTCGACGAGGCGGTGAACGGTTTCCACATCGCTCTGGAAGGTGTGAGCGGCGGGAGGGATGCGAACGTGCTGGCTGTCGCCTAAAGCGGTGGGGAATCCGGTGGGGTGACCGCGACGATCGTGGCCACCGATGAACTCGGAGCCGTTGTCGGTCTGCCAGACCAGATCGCGCAGAGAGATGCCGCAACGATCGAGGTGCTGCTGGATACGGGCGGCAAAGATGGAACTGGCAGCCGCAGAACGGCGCTCGGCAAAAGCCCAGAACAGCAGGCCGCTGCGCACTTCGCGGGCGGTGTATTCGACGGCCGGCAGATCGAAAGCCTGGGCCTGCGGCCAGTAGCGGGGAATATCGTCGAGATCCTTGGTGTCGGCGGAGATCTGCTGAAAGACGCGCCAGGTGGCTTTGATGTGGGCGAGGTCTTGTTTGCGCTGATACTTGCGCGGTCGTTTTTTGAGCAGGCCATGATGGCGCCAGATGCGTTCCAAGGCACGATGACTGAGAGGAAGGTCGAACTCCCGAATAAGACGACGAGCTCCGAAGGTGAACAGCTGCTGGCGGAGTGCGACGACCTGCTGTTCGATGTCGGCGGGAGTCTTGCCGGGCTGGCGATGAGGGGCGCGAGAAACTTCGATGAGGCCGCGCGGTCCTTGCTGCTGATAACGGCGCAGCCACTTGCGCACAGTGGGAACGGTGGTTTGAAACAAGCGGGCGGTGGGTTTGATGCCGCGTTGTCGAGCCGACTGCACCAAACGCAAGCGATGATTGTAGGCGTCTCTCATCTCGCGAATCAGGACGAAGTAGGCGGTGGACACAGCGGATTGTAGTCCCGGTCGCTGGCCTCCCGGCTTTTGCGGAGCCGTCCGGCCAGCTCCCTAACGCGTTTCTCGCTCAAGCATTTTAACTTCGCTAGGGGGATACGATGTGAGTAGGCTCTACCATCCTCCTCCTTCGCTTGACACTTCCGCACGCGAACTCTAATCTAAAATGTTTATTTGCACTGCCGGATTTTATCCAGTTTGCCTATGCCCGACAACGATTTTGTCCGCAGTTATCTGCCGTTGATGATCCATTTTCTCCTGGCTGGCGCCTTGGCGACGGCTCTGGTGACGCTGTCATGGATCATTGGCTTCCGCAAGCCTACGCGGGCGAAACTTTCTCCTTATGAATGCGGCATGACCCCCATCGGGGACGCGCGCGAGCGTTTCTCCGTCAAGTTCTACATGGTGGCCATGCTCTTTATTCTTTTCGACGTTGAAGCCGTGTTCCTTTATCCCTGGGCGATCATCCTTAAATCGCTGAAAGCCCATGGGCAGGCGCTGTTCGGCATTTCTGAGATGTTCGTGTACATCGGCATCGTGCTGGTTGGCTTCTGGTACATCTGGAAGAAGGGCGTGCTCGACTGGGGACTGACCATTTCTTCTCCGCAAGCGGCAAAACTATTTCGATCCACTCGCAACGCGGGCCCACCACCCATTGACCGCGAGCCTGAACTTGTCGGCGTCGCCGGAAAAGGTAACGTGTAATGGCCCTGGCTCCCGCGGTCACCGATCTCGAACAACTGAAGTCGCACCCGGCGATTGCGCGCCTGCTTTCGTGGAATGAGAAAGCTGTCGAGGGTGTGAAGTTCGACCGCGACGAGATGACGATTTATGTCGAGCGCTCGGCGATCCGCGAGGCCTGCGCCCTGCTGCGCGACAATTCCGGTTGTCCTTTTAATTACCTTGCCGATATCACTTGTGTGGACTGGTATCCGTCGGAGCCGCGGTTTGAAGTGATCTATCACCTGCTTTCGATTCCTAACAAAGAGCGGGTGCGTCTGAAGGTCCGGTTGAGCGGCGACGGCCCCGCGCTCGACTCGGTAACTTCGGTCTGGCTCGGCGCGAATTATTTCGAACGCGAGGTTTTCGATCTGTTTGGAGTCCGCTTTAATGGTCATCCTTATCTGCGCCGCATATTGATGCCGGAAAATTGGGAAGGCCACCCCCTGCGCAAAGACTATCCCGTGGAGGGCTACCGCTAACAAATTGGGAAATTGAGTAATTTGGTAATTGAGTAATTTAAGCGATTCGGTTCCGGCTTCAAATTACCCAATTACCAAACTACCCGATTACAAAATCAGGATGGCCCATCTTTCCCCCACTCCCGCGCTGGAACCTGGTCAGGACAAAACCATGATCCTGAATATGGGTCCGCAGCATCCCTCGACGCACGGGGTACTGCGCTTGCTCCTAGAGATCGACGGCGAGACCGTGGTGCGAATGATGCCCGATATCGGCTTCCTGCACACTGGCATCGAGAAGACCTGCGAAGCTAAGTTCTATCACCAGGTGGTGCCGCTCACTGACCGCATCGATTATCTCTGTCCGATGACCAACAATCTCTGCTACGCGCTGGCGGTGGAGAAGCTGCTCGGCATCGAGATTCCGCCACGGGCGCAGTGGCTGCGCGTGATGATGAACGAGCTCACGCGCATCAATTCGCACCTGGTATGGCTGGGCACGCACGCCATGGATATCGGCGCGATGACCGTGTTCCTTTATTGCTTCCGCGAGCGCGAAGACATTCTGCGCCTGTTTGAGGCCATCAGCGGACAGCGCATGATGACTTCGTATTTCCGCGTCGGCGGAGTGGCCCTGCAACCGCCGTTGGATTTCTTCGATCAAGTGCGCAAGTTCGCAGACCGATTTCCGTCGCGAGTGGACGAATACGAAGGATTGCTGACGGGGAATCCAATCTGGGTGATGCGCACAAAAGGTGTCGCCAAAATTTCGGCCGAAGACGCAATCGCACTAGGCGCAAGCGGTCCCACCTTGCGCGGCAGCGGCATCGATTTCGACCTGCGCCGCGATATGCCCTACACGGGTTACGAGAACTTCAAGTTCAAAGTGCCAGTCGGAGTCGAAGGCGACGTCTTCGATCGGTATATGTGCCGGGTTCGGGAGCTCCGCGAGTCGATCACCATTGTCAGGCAGGCGCTCGACGGCATGCCGGAAGGCCCGGTAAAAGCCGATGCGCCAAAAGTCGTTTTGCCCGACCGCGAGAAGATGAAGACGGAGATGGAGGCTCTCATCTATCACTTCAAAATCGTGACCGAAGGTTTTGCAGTTCCTGAAGGTGAGGTTTATCAGGCGGTCGAGTCGCCACGTGGCGAGATGGGATATTACATCGTCAGCGACGGCTCGGCGAAACCGTATCGCGTACACATGCGTTCGGCCTGTCTGGCAAACATGCAGACGTTGCCCCTGATGTGCGAAGGCCGTCTGCTGGCAGACGTAGTCGCAGCGATTGGTTCGATTGATATCGTCTTAGGTGAGATAGACCGGTAAGCGTCGTCGGTTGTCGGCTCTCGGTCGTTGGCGAGGCGTTGTGAGCGAAGCATCGGGATTGGGTTTCTCAGCGGTCTTGGCGAACGTTGGGGTTAAGTTTTAAAAACTTTTGACCGCAAAGTGCGAAATGACGCAAAACAGAAACCAGCCCCGAAGGGGCGGGCAAGCTTAGCCCAGGGCGGAAGCCCTGGGGTATGCAAAACAGAGTGACCGAGTCCCGTAGGGACGGCAGAAAAATAGGTTCACCGCTAAGCGGTTCGGAACGCAAAATCCATGAGATTTTCCGACCAATTCGAGGCCCGCTTCACAGAGATGCTGACGCACTATCCGACCAAGCGTTCGGTGCTCGTCCCGACATTGCTCTACGCGCAGGACGAAGTCGGGTATCTGTCCGAAGAAGTGATAGCAGAGCTTGCGGGACGCCTCGATTTGACTGAACTCGATGTCCGCAACGTGATCAGCTACTACTCGATGCTCACTACCAAACCCCGCGGGAAATTCAACGTACAGGTGTGCACCAACATTGCATGCCTTTTGCGCGGCGGCGAAGAATTGCTGGAGCATTGCGAGAAGAAGCTTGGCGTTGGCAATAAGGGCACGACTTCGGATGGCCTGTTTTCGCTCGAAGAAGTCGAATGCATCGGTGCATGCAGCTGGGCCCCGGCGGTACAGGTCAACTATGACTTTCACGAGAACCTGACGCTGGAAAAGATGGACGGAGTGCTGGACGAGTACAGGAAGAGGGCGAGGCAGTGAGATTTTGTAATTTGGTAATCGGGTAATTTAGTAATTGAAAACCACGATCCGACCTGCGTTGGGTCTTAAATTACAAAATTACCCAATTACCAAATGGCAGAGCTTGTTTCCCATCCCGACGAAGTGCGTGTGGTCGCGAAACGCTTTGGGCTAGGCGCGACTAACATCGACCGCTACGTCGAACTCGACGGCTACAAGGCCGTGCGCAAAGCGCTCAGCATGCAGCCGGACGCCATCATTAGCGAGGTCAAGAATTCCGGCCTGCGCGGACGCGGCGGCGCGGGATTCAACACTGGGCTCAAGTGGTCGTTCGTTCCCAAAGTTGCGGCTAAGCCGAAATACATTCTGTGCAACGGTGACGAGAGCGAGCCGGGTACCTGCAAAGACCGGCTGATCTTTGAGCACGATCCTCATGCGGTCATCGAAGGCGCAATGATCGCCGGCATCGCCGTGAGCGCGCGCAGCGCCTACATCTATATCCGCGGCGAGTATCGCTATCTGCTGGAGATCATGCAGAAGGCCATCGCCGACGCTTACGCCAAAGGCTTCGCTGGAAAAAACATTTTTGGCAGCGGCTACGATTTCGATCTCTATTGGCATGGCGGCGCGGGCGCTTACGAAGTCGGCGAAGAATCCGCGCTGATGGAATCGCTCGAAGGCAAGCGCGGCGTACCGCGCATCCGGCCTCCCTTCCCTGCCGTTGTCGGTTTGTGGGGCGGGCCCACTGTCATTAACAATGCCGAGACGCTGGCCAGCGTTCCACCCATAATTCTCGGCGGCGCAGAGTGGTTCGCCGGCCTGGGCACTCCGAAAAACGGCGGAACACGATTATTCTGCCTGAGCGGACATCTCAACAAGCCGGGCGTATATGAGCTGCCCATGGGCTACAACCTCAAGAAGATGATTTATGACGTAGGCGGCGGCATTCCCAATGGACGCAAATTGAAAGCCGTCGTTCCCGGGGGATCGAGTTGTCCGCTGCTGTCAGCAGATGAAATCGATCTGCCGATGGACTTTGATTCGCTGGCAAAGGCCGGCAGCATGTTGGGATCAGGCGGCCTGGTGGTCGTCGATGACAGCACCTGCATGGTGAAATTTGCGCTGCGTATCATGAAGTTCTATCGCCATGAAAGCTGCGGATGGTGTATTCCTTGCCGCGAAGGGACTGACTGGCTGGAAAAAACTTTGATCCGCTTTCATTCCGGCGGCGGAATTAAGAAAGACATTGATAATATTCAATATTTGTCGGAGAACATGCTGGGCCGGACGTTTTGCCCATTAGGCGATGCGGCCGCCCTGCCGACGATTTCAATTGTGAAGAAGTTCAGAAAAGAATTCGAAGATCACCTGGAAGGAAAACCGTGCCCGTTTGACAAAGCCGGCGCCGCGAAACAGTTGCCGGTGTTTGCGTAGCAAGCTCTTAGCAGTTAGCTCTTGGCTTTTAGCCTAAACCCGAATCGGTTTTGCTAGAAGCTAGAGGCTAAAAGCTAATAGCTGAATTTCAATGGCTGATTCTCCCAAACTCGTAAACATCACCGTCGATGGCAGGCTCGTCTCCGCGCCAGCCGGCACTCTGCTGATCGAGGCGTGCAAAACTGTCGGCATTGAAGTGCCTTCGTTCTGCTATTACCCGAACCTGTCGCTCCAAGGCGCGTGCCGCATGTGCCTGGTGCGGGTCGAAAAGATGCCGAAACTGCAAACGGCCTGTACGACCGGAATCACCGAAGGCATGGTGGTTGTCACGGACAACGATGAAATCCGCCAGGCACGCAAGAGCATGGTCGAGATGCTGCTCGGCAACCATCCTCTTGACTGCCCCGTTTGCGACGCTGGTGGTGAATGCGAACTGCAGGACATGACCTTCTCCTACGGCGCGGCGGAATCGAAGTTCATCGACTTGAAAAACCATCGCGATGAGCAGCAGTGGTCGCCGGTGGTTTACTTCGATCGTCCACGATGCATTCTTTGCTACCGCTGCGTGCGTGTGTGCGGTGAGGGTATGGACGTTTGGGCCCTCGGAGTTGACAACCGGGCGGTTAGCTCGACCATCGTTCCAAATGAAAAAGACCACCTCAACTGCGAAGAATGCGGCATGTGCATCGACATCTGCCCAGTGGGCGCGCTGACTTCCGGTGCCTATCGCTACAAGACACGACCCTGGGAAATGACGCATGTCGGCACTACCTGTACGCATTGCGGCGATGGCTGCAAGACCACGCTCGGCGTACGCCGTTCTGATACCGGCATGGAAATCGTGCGCGGCGACAATCGTGACAAGAGCGGCGTCAACGGCGATTTTCTCTGCATCAAGGGCCGCTATGCATTCGACTTCGCCAATCACGAAGACCGGCTGACCGAGCCGCTGATTCGCAGAAACGGGCGGCTGTCCCCGGCCACCTGGGAGCAGGCATTCGAACTGATCGGCAGCCGCTTCCGTCACATCCTTGATCGTGAAGGTGGGCGTTCTATTGGCGTGATCGGCTCGACCCGCACTACCAACGAAGAGAATTATCTATTGCAGAAGTTCGCGCGTGTGGTGCTCGGGACTAACAACATTGACCATCATCGCACAGCGGACTTGCCGGCATTTGCTGCGGCTGTTCGCCGTGTACTTTCCCACCCTTCCCAAAACCGGGTAAGGATGGGCCACCCGATTCCAGCTTTAACCGCTTCCATGCGCGACGTGTATGACGCGCCCGCCATTCTGCTGATTGGGAACGATCCGACCGAGCAGCATCCTCTGCTGGCCTGGCAGATCAGAAATAATGTTCGGCTGCACGCAGCCAAGCTGTATGTGGTCAATCATCAGGCGATCAAGCTGCAGCGGCAGGCAACGAGCTTTGTTCAGATTTCTCCTGATGCATACAGCGACCTTGCTGGATTCCTGGCGGACGGGCGAGGAGGCCCATCCCTTCCACCCGAGAGTGGTGGACTGCGCGAGAAACTCGTTACCGAGCAGAACCTCGTAATCATCTTCGGGGCCGAACTCGTGGGCAATGCTGTTGCTGCGCTCGGCAAGTTCGCCGCCACGTTACCCGGCGCAAAAATCGTGTGTCTCGCTGACTACGCCAACTCGCGCGGCGCAGCCGACATGGGCCTTTACCCGGATCTCCTTCCCGGATACATGCCGGTAGCTGATGGAACCAAGTTTCATCAGGAGTGGGCCATCGCTCCGGCCGCACCCGGCCTGACTCTGCCGAAAATGTTTGACGCCGCAAAGGCCGGAAATCTTAGGGCACTGTACGTGGTCGGCGCCAATCCAGTAGGACGCCTGAATATCGATCCCGCAACGTTAAAAAAGACATTCGTCGTCGTGCAGGACATGTTCCTCACAGAAACTGCCGCCATCGCCGATGTCGTTTTGCCCGCAGCCAACGCTTACGAGAAGGCCGGCACTTTCACCAACACCTGCGGCGACATTCAGATTCTGAAAAAAGCCGGCGAAGTCACCGCCACCAAGACCGATTTCGAAATGATCGTCCGCATCGCCGACGCCATGGGATTCGATGTACGCAAACTCGTTCCCTTCGGCCACGGCGTTCGCGCTGACATGGGCCAGTCGCGTGGCGCGCAGTCGGGCGAGGCCGATCAGCACGGCGTGTGGCTGGAAGCGCATGGGCTCGATCTGAAGATGAGCCCGTTCGATCCTGTGGCCACGCTCGATGAGATTCAACGACTGGTGCCGGGATACGATGTTTCACGAATTGATCTGCTGGCAGGCAACGATCAGCACACTTCGATTGAAGCCATGGGGCCGGGAACAACGCAGAACGCGGCGGAGATCGTGCCCGCAAGCAATAATCTGTTCACATCGGGAACGCTCGGCCGTTATTCGAACACACTGAATTCCGTAATGGAAAACAAGGACCCTGAACCCGCCGAAATGCCGGCGGACTGAAGAGCAGTGGTCAGTGGCTGGTTGTCAGTTGCCAGTAGTGCGGTGCTCTGGCAGTTTGCCACTGACGAATGCACGACAACTAACAACTGATCACTAGCAACTAAAGTGCCCATAGCCCTCTACATCATCGTCTCCATCGTCAAGATCGCGCTGATCTTGTTTGTGCTGCTGACAGCGGTTGCTTATACCGTATGGCTGGAGCGCAAGGTTGTTGGCCGCATGCAGAACCGCTGGGGCCCTACACGGGTCGGGCCCTTCGGATTACTGCAGCCGGCCGCCGACGGAGTCAAGTTCCTATTTAAAGAAGACCTGACGCCGCCACACGTCTATAAACCGCTGTACATCGCTGCGCCGATGCTTGCGGTGATTTTTGCCGTCACCTCAATTGCCGTGATTCCTTTCGGCAATAAGATCACGATCGCTGGATATGACATCCCGCTGCAGATCACTGACGTGAATATCGGCCTACTCGTCGTACTGGGCATTACGTCGCTCGGCGTCTATGGTGTGGCCCTTTCAGGCTGGTCGTCGAACAGCAAGTATTCCCTGCTCGGCGGACTTCGCGCCAGCGCGCAGATGGTCAGCTATGAGATCGCACTGGGACTCTCGCTCGTCGGCGTTCTAATCCTGGCCGGAACGTTCAGCCTGCGAGGCATCGTGGATGCGCAAGCCGGACATTTCTGGGGATTCATTCCTAACTGGTTTATTTTCCGCGGCGGACAGATCATCGCATTCTTTATTTATTTGACCGCCGCCTACGCCGAAACGAATCGCATTCCGTTTGACTTACCGGAAGCCGAGACCGAACTGGTTGCTGGATATCACACTGAGTACAGCGCCATGAAGTTTGCCATGTTCTTTATGGCGGAGTACGCGAACATGATTACCGTCGCGTGTCTGGCTTCTTTGCTTTTTCTGGGAGGATGGCGCGGGCCGGTGTTCGGCCCTCCGATCGTGCGGGATTTGCTGCCGCTGTTCTGGTTTGCCCTGCGAGTATTCGTGTTCCTCTTCATATATATATGGGTGCGCGGCACGCTGCCGCGTTTCCGTTATGACCAACTGATGGCCTTCGGCTGGAAGTTTTTGTTGCCGCTGGCCATCGCGAATCTCGTAGTAACGGCGCTGGTAGTAGCGCTGACGTAGTAGCTAGTTGCTAGTGGTCAGTTGCCCGCAAAACCTACTGACAACTGATCACTGGCAACTGACAACTGTTTTCTCATGCATCTGATCCTATTTTCGGTGTTCGGGCTGGTCTGTGTGGCGGGGGCGGTCAACCTCCTGCTGCAGCGCCATCCCATCAACAGTGCGCTGTCGCTGGTCGTTGTGATGGGTGCGCTCGCGGTCGAATACCTCCTGCTGGGCGCGGAGTTCGTTGCGGCGGTGCAGGTAATTGTTTATGCCGGCGCCATCATGGTGCTGTTCGTTTTTGTCATCATGCTGCTCAATGCCGGAGAAGAAGAGCAGACCCACGGCAGCCGCGTGGCCTGGCTTCTGGGACTTCCGGGAATGCTGGCCATTACCGTCCTGATTTGCTGGGCGCTTATTCAGGATCAAACCGGCCAGGTCGCCCTCGGACAGTTGCCCGGACATCCGGCTGATCTGGCGTGGCTTTTGTTTCACCAGTTTCTTTTGCCCTTTGAAGTCACGTCCATTCTGGTTTTGATCGCCATCATGGGCGCCGTGGTGCTGGCGGCGCGGCCTGAATCCGTGCAGGAAACCAAGAGGGAGCAATAATGGTTCCGCTTTCTTATTACCTGGTGCTGAGCGCGATTCTTTTTGCCTGCGGCGTCACCGGGTTTTTGATCAAGCGCAACATCATCACGATTTTTATGTCCATTGAGTTGATGCTGAACGGCGTTAATCTTTCGTTCGTCGCGTTCGCCGCGCACTGGCAGCAGTTGAGCGGTCAGGTTTTCGTTTTCTTCGTGATGGTCGTCGCGGCGGCCGAAGCTGCGGTGGGTCTGGCGATCATTATTGCGCTCTTCCGCACGCGCGAGACTCTGAACATCGATCAGGTGAATCTCCTCAAACTATGAAGCAGCCTAACCTTTATCTATGGCTGATTCCGCTGCTGCCTGTGTTGGGCGCCGCGATCAACGGCCTGCTGGGAAAACGCTTCTCGCGCCAGACGGTAGTCACGGTTGCGCTGGCGTGCAGCGGCGCTGCATTCTTCATGGCGCTGTGGGTGTGGTCACAGTTCTCATCCCTTCCAGCGATTCCGCATGTGGAGACGCTCGCACCGTGGCTCCGGTCAGGCAGCTTCAACGTGGATTTCGCGTTTTATCTCGATCAGCTTTCGCTTGTCATGCTGCTCGTAGTGACCGGGGTCGGCTTTCTCATCCATATTTATTCCGTCGGATACATGTGGGAAGAGGGCGGCTTCTACCGTTTCTTCTCCTACCTGAACCTGTTCATGTTCTTCATGCTGACGCTGATTCTCGGCAGCAACTACCTGGTGATGTTCATCGGGTGGGAAGGCGTCGGACTGGCGTCGTATCTATTGATCGGGTTCTGGTTCACCAAAGATTCCGCGGCCGCAGCCGGCAAGAAGGCATTCATCGTCAACCGCATCGGCGACTTCGGTTTTTTGATTGCCCTCTTTCTGCTGATTCAGCACTTCAATTCGCTGGATTTTCAGAAGGTCTTTGACGCCGCCAAGGGATACTCTCCTGAAACCGCCGGTGTCGGATTTCTTACCGCGACCGCTCTTCTATTAATGCTTGGCGCGTGTGGCAAATCAGCGCAGATTCCTCTCTACGTGTGGCTGCCGGACGCGATGGAGGGTCCCACTCCGGTTTCCGCTCTTATTCATGCGGCGACAATGGTCACAGCAGGCGTGTACATGGTCGCGAGGTCACATACGATCTTCGAACGCGCGCCCAGCGCCTTGACGGTCGTAGCGATCATCGGGACCCTGACCGCATTTTTTGCGGCGACCATCGGCATCGCCCAGACCGACATCAAGAAAGTTCTTGCCTACTCCACCGTCTCGCAGCTCGGATATATGTTCATGGCCTGCGGCGTGGGCGCGTTCTCAGCAGGCATCTTCCACTTGATGACCCACGCGTTTTTTAAGGGCCTGTTGTTTCTGGCTGCCGGTTCGGTGATTCACGCCGTCGGCGGCGAACAGGACATGCGCAAAATGGGCGGCCTGCGAACCAAAATTCCGTGGACGTTCTGGACAATGACGGTAGCAACCTTCGCCATTGCCGGAATTCCTCCCCTGGCAGGGTTCTTCAGCAAAGACGAAATATTATGGCAGGCGTACGAATCGAACTGGGCATACTGGCTGGTTGGCTTGGTGACAGCGTTCATCACCTCCTTCTACATGTTCCGCCTGTGGTTCATGACCTTTACGGGTGAGTATCGAGGAGATGCGGAAGCGGCGCATGGGCATGATGAGCCTGCGGCCGATACGCGGACAGAGGCTGCCCTGAGCTTGCCGAAGGGAGTGTCCGCGCCACACGGTCACGGGGGCATTCACGAAAGCCCGAAAGTGATGCTGGTACCGCTCGTGATTCTCGCCATCCTCTCCTTCGCTGGCGGATGGATCGGAATTCACAATCGCTTCGCAAATTTCCTGGCACCCGTCTTCCACGCGAACCAGGTGGCAGCCACAACATTCGAAGGTGGCGCTACGCGGCCAGTCAAAGAGGAGGGGCCGGGTCTCGAAACGACACTAATGGTTGTTTCTGTCGCGGTAGCATCTCTCGGATTCTTTCTCGCGTGGTTGCTTTACAAGCAAAGCCCCGGGCTTCCCGACCGCATCGCCGATTCCCTGCACAGCCTCTACAGCGCGGTCGCACATAAGTATTGGATCGACGAGCTTTACGCCGCGATATTCGTCAAACCTTTGATTGTTGTATCCAACGTGGTTTTCTGGCGAGGGATTGATCGGGGCGTCATTGACGCAACGCTGGACGGCACCGCCGAAACCGCAAAGGAACTATCCGACAATGTGCGGCACATGCAGTCGGGCAACTTGCGCTCGTACGCCGGCTGGATTGCGATCGGCGCTACCGGAGTCATCGGCTACATGGTCTGGGTCTGGGCGGGTGCAAGATGAACTGGCTCGATCAAAATATTCTGACCTTGATCACCTTCGCCCCAGCCCTGGGAGCACTGCTGTTGGTGTTTTTCCCGCGGCGCCATCGCGATATTCGCGTCTTTGCGCTGGTAATCTCCGTTCTGACTTTCTTCTTGTCTCTGCATTTGCCGGGGCACTTCCACCGTGATCAGGCAGGCTTCCAGTTCGACATCAACCTCCAGTGGATATCCACGCCCAACATTCACTACCACATGGGCATGGACGGGATCTCGATGTGGCTGGTCGTGCTGACCACGTTCCTCACGCCATTGTGCGTGCTGATTTCATGGACCTCGATCCACGAACGGGTGAAAGAATTTTTCATTCTTTTGTTGGTCCTTGAAACCGCGCTGATCGGCGTCTTCCTTGCGCTCGATCTTTTCCTGTTCTACTTCTTCTGGGAAGCGACGCTGATTCCGATGGCACTGCTCATCGGCGTTTATGGCCACGGACGCCGAGTTTATGCCGCGGTAAAGTTCTTCCTGTACACCATGGTCGCGTCCGTCTTCATGCTGGCAGCGATTTTGTGGCTCTACGCGAAAACGGGCAGCTTCGATTTCGTTGTAGTTCAGAATGCATTGCGTGGGGGTGCCGTCCCTGACTTCACCGGCATCGCTCCCTTGATGCTCTTCCTCGGTTTCTTCATCGCCTTCGCGGTCAAGGTTCCGCTGTTTCCGTTCCACACCTGGCTGCCGGACGCGCACGTAGAGGCCCCGACCGCAGGTTCAGTCTTGTTAGCGGGTGTCCTATTGAAGATGGGCACCTACGGCATGCTGCGCTTCAACCTCGGACTGTTCCCCGAGCAGGCGCGTGCTAATGCTTCGTGGATTGCAGTGCTGGCGCTGATTGGAATCGTTTACGGCGCGCTGGTAGCCATGGTGCAGCCGAACATGAAGAGGTTGATCGCTTATTCTTCCATCAGCCACTTGGGATTTGTGGTCCTCGGAATTTTCAGCTTCACGCAAGCCGGACTGAACGGCGCCATGTTCGTGATGCTGGCCCACGGAGTCTCCACCGGCGCGCTGTTCATGCTGGCGGGAATTCTCTACGAGCGCCGGCACACCTACGAGATTTCCGAATTCGGCGGGCTGGCCTCGACCATGCCGAAATACTCCACCTTCTTCTTATTTGTCGTTCTCGCTTCGGTCGGACTGCCCCTGCTCAACGGCTTTATCGGCGAGTTCCTGGTGCTGAGCGGCGCATTCCAGGCGCACATGTGGTGGGGAGTCGTTGGAGCTACCGGCATAATCTGGAGCGCGTGTTATCTACTCTGGATGTACCAGCGGGTGTTTTTCGGCGTGGTGAAGCACGAGGAGAACCTGACATTGCCTGACCTGAATCTGCGCGAGCGCGTCGCGCTTTGGCCGGCAGCCATCATGGCCCTTGCCATGGGCGTTGCGCCGCTGCTCTGGCTGAATGCCATTGATCCCGCCGTACACAATGCGCTTGTGCCCTTCACCCAGTTCATCAGCAAGGTGGTGTCCCAGTGATGCTGCTGGCTGACATCGTCGAAACCTTGCCGCACGGCGCTGATTACGTCGCCATTCTTCCGGAGATTGTGCTCTCCCTCTTCGGCATGCTGATCATGCTGCTCGATCCGGTCATGGACGAGCGCCGCAGCCAGCGCACCCTCGGCAGTATCGCGCTGGTCGGCGCGTCCGCCGCGCTAATAGCCACATTTTTTCAAGCGCATTTCCTGAACCACACCGGTGCCAGCGGCCTGGCCTTCTGGAACATGATTAAGGTTGATGCGTTCAGCATCTTCTTTCATGTAGTCGTTGCCGCAGTCACGATTCTCGTCATTCTTAGTTCTTACGAGTACATGGAGGTGCAGCAGATTCGCGCCGGGGAATACTACGGGCTGATTCTGTTCGGCGCGGTCGGCATGGCCCTGATGTCATCCGCGATGGAACTGGTGCTGATCTTCATTGCGCTGGAAATTTCCTCTATCGCAACTTACATCCTGGCGGGATTTCGGCGACGGTCGGCCATCAGCAGCGAAGCATCGGTTAAATATTTCCTCTTAGGATCGTTCGCCACTGCGTTCTTTCTTTACGGCGTGGCCTTGATTTTCGGCGCCACCGGATCCACAAGCATTGCGGTCATCGGCCAATCCCTGGCGCAATACGCCGGAACCGGACACGGACCCTTGCTCGCCTATGTCGGCATCGCGCTCATGTTTGTAGGGCTCGGCTTCAAAGTCGCCGCCGCGCCGTTTCATATCTGGACGCCAGACGTTTATGAAGGCGCGCCCTCGCCAGTGGTGGGCTTCATGTCCACCGCACCCAAGGCCGCCGTCTTCGCCGTGCTCCTGCGCATCATGTTTCAGGCACAGGCACCCGGACGCGTCCTGCTGATCTGGATTGCGGCGGCGCTCTCGATGACCATCGGCAACATCGCCGCGCTGGTTCAGGACAACGTGAAGCGCCTGCTGGCCTACTCATCCATCGCCCACGCCGGATACCTGCTGGTCGCTTTCGCGGCGCTGCCAGCCAACGGCATTCCAGCGGCAATGTTCTACACTGCTTCGTACGCAGCCATGAACGTGGGCGCCTTTGCGGTGGTGGGGCACTTCGCCAACGCCGGCGAGCGTTACGTGACTCTCGAGGACTACGCCGGACTCGGCAAGCGGTCGCCGCTGCTGGCCTCTGTTTTGACCATTTTCCTGCTTTCTCTCATCGGAATTCCGATCACCGGCGGCTTCTTCGCCAAGTTCTATGTTTTCACCGCCGCCATGCAATCCAACCTGATCGGATTGACGATGATAGGCGTGATTAATAGCGCGGTAGCCGCTTACTACTACTTGCGGGTAATCGTGTTCATGTACATGCGGGAGCCGCGTGAAGACGTTCCGGTCACGCCGGTCCCGGTCGGGCTGGGGTTTGCCCTGGGTTTGAGCCTCGCAATAACGATCTACCTGGGCGTTCAACCCACGCGTATTCTGGATTACGCACAAAAATCCGTGGACCTGCTCCGATAATCACCATTTGAGCTACAATTTGACAATCAGGGGCGGCACGTTCATTATTGCGTGCCACGATATTTGGGGGAAACTTATGCTTGAGATCCTGCGCAGACTCAGAGACGATGAGCAAGGTCAGGACATTGCCGAGTACGCCGTCATGCTTGCAGTGATTCTGCTGTTGGTTGTCGGAACCATTAAACTAATCGGCACCAATGCCAACAACACGTTCTCGAACGTAGCCAGCACGCTGCAATAACTTCCGGGGTAGTGCGCCGGAAACCTACTTGGCCGATTGCATTTCTGCACCCACGAGTTTGATTCTCGGCTCTAGTTCAAGGGCGGCCATCACTTCCTTCATCAGGTGATCGTCCATCTCGGCTGCGTTCTGAAATTCGACGGGGAAAGTAACAGTCGCTTCAATTCCTGCCGCCGTATAGTGCAGGTAGATCCTCGGCTTCAACTCGCCTGTAGAAACTGAGGTGAGATTTCTGGCCATCACTTCCCTTTGTGCCTCGATGGACGGACGATAATCCGCCAGCGCGGCATTCACCGCCTTGGCGATTCTCTCTCGCGCCGCATGATAGTCCGCATCAACGGCGAGCGTCAGCTTCATCTCATGCCAGATAAAGCTGGTGCCAGGAATCTGTTTGAAAACGCCCGGCCCGGGCTGAAAAACAATCGAGTTCGAGAAAGCAACCACCCGCCCGGTTGGTTGCGATCCACCGGGGCCCGCGAGCTCCATCAGATGGATACGAACTAATCCGAGTTCGACTACTTCGCCCGTGACTCCCGCAATCTGCACCCGATCTCCAACGCGAACGCCATATTTTCCAATCAGAAAGAAGTAGGCAACAATCGAGACGATCACATTCTGTAAGGCGACGGCAATGCCGGCAGTCAGCAGACCCGCAAACGTGACGGCCGATCCAAGCTGGGACGCAAACGTCACGATAATAATCAGCCCGACGGCCGCCCACATGACAATGCGCCGCAACAACAGGAACTGATATCGCCGCCGAGTGTCATGCACGTAACGGAACGTGGTGCGGCGCCAGATCTCGCCGATACTTATGACGATTGCGATCAGAACCCCCAGTACGCCCACCCGGAACAAAAGCTCGCGCAGATCATCGTGGATATCGTCTTTCACGTCTTCGCGCCAATTGGCCAGCGTTCGCTGATACGTGTCAAACAGAATGTTGATCTTGCTCAAAGGCAGCATGGCCGCCGCGTTTTGCTTGAACTGCGCTGTCAGGGCGTCGAGTTGCTGTTTCTGTTGGGCCAACTGAGCCGGCGAGGCAGTATCAGCCGCGCCGAAGACAACGTCTCCCTGCCGGATGAGCGCGCGTAAATGGTCGAGCATCGGCTTGCGTAATGAGGTGGCGTCCTGCTTAAGCTGGGTGGTGGCATGAATTTGATCATCAAGCGTATGCAGCTTGCTCGAAAGATGAATCAGGTCGGCCAGCAGTCCCCAAATGCCGGTTGGCTCCGGCTTGCGCGTGAGCACACTATTGGTGCCTGAAGCTGGGGGCTCGGCTTCGCGCCCGCTGGCGGCTTGCGGACGACTGATTGCGGCCGGTACCGAACGCGCCAACTCTTCAATTTGGGAACGCAGACCTACGCCGCTGACGGCTGAATTGCTGGTGCTGACGAAATCCAGCATGCCTTGCAAAGAGTCCTGGCGAGCCTGCAATAGGCCGATTTCACTGTCGAGTTCCGCCGCCTGCGCCTGCAGCGCACCTCTCTTCGATGGCGGCGCATGGGCCAGCTTGTCGCGTGTTTCCTGCAATTCGGATTGCGTGTCCTGTATCTGTTGTTCGGTCTTTTGCGCAGCCTTAGTAAGGCCCTGATAACTTTGCGAATCCGGCGCCGGCTGTTGTGGTTGCAAGCGCTGCTGAGCCCGGGCCTGCGCCTGCGCCCGCGCATAATCGAAGGCCAGTTGAACCACCTGCTCAGCAACTCTGCGGTTTTGATCCAGAAATGCCTGGTCGGATGGCTGAGTTACGAGTTGCTGTTCAACCGCATACTGGCGGTACCACGAGATGGTCTTACTGAGAAATTCGATGACCTGGGCGGGGTCAGCCGATGGCGTCGCTTGAGAAGCCGGGGAGTTCGCCTGGTTCTGCGCCCCCAGCGGAGCCAGTGAGACAAACAGGAAAACAAGTCTGCGGATCACGGTTTTCATGAATCACTGCCGATTGTTTTGTCCGGCGAATTAGTTAGTCTAACTGTTGCTGGGGACTTGCGTTAAGACCACTAGGGCAAACCGGGCAAGCCATCCATTCACCAACTATTAACCCAATCGTAAACAAGAATTCGCTTCAATAAGTTGCAGCAGTCTTCCAGCAAACTAAACACCGGGGATCGCCCGTCCGAACGAGTTTTATGTCAAATGGCCCTTCCATCGCGACTTTGGACAAGGACAAGAAAGAGTCGTTGTCGGTATTGACCCAACGCGCTTACGCGGTCGCGATCGCGGCTACTCAAAGCGCGGCAGACCTGATTCTCGGTGCGAAAGCCGGGATTGATCCCATCGCCGAGTGCGAGCGGGAACTCGATGAACTAGACCGCGAAATCGACGAGCGCGTTGCGACGGAGATTGCCACCGCGCCGCTAGAACAGGTCCGGGAGAAGCTTGCCTGCCTCAAGTGCATGATCGATCTGGAGCGGGTGGGCGATTTACTGCTCTCCTTTGCCACGCGCGCTGACACTGTCCATTCCAGGCTCGATATGCAGGATCTTCATGACTTTGGCGGAATGCTGGCGGTGCTCGCGAAGATGCTTTCGGAAACCGACCATGCGTTCGCCTCTCGCGACCACGCCCGGGCCCTCGAGGTGCTGCGCACTGATCGCGAAGTGGACCGCCTGCACAACCTTATCGTGATGCGGCGGCTGGAACCGGAAATGGCCTTTAACGGTCCAGACAGCATTCATGTGATCTCGATGGCTCAGGCCATCGAACGGGCTGCCGACCATGTGAAAAACACGGCTGAAGAGGTCTGCCATCTGGTCAGCGGCCACACCGTACGTCATCTTTTACAGGCAACGCACCGCTCTTCCGAGCAGCTTTACCTCGAACACCTTCGGCGTCAACACCTTGGCGGAGGGACGCGCGCCAGCTAAATGTCCCCACGGCCCAACTCCTTGAGGAGCACGGATTTACCGAACTGTTAACCACGGGTTCATCGTCCTTTAACTGAGGTAGTTTTTAATCGGTTTAGACATAAAGCTCACCGAGGAGAATGCCTTTGAAAAAGCTCTATCCTGTACTCGCGTTTGTTCTTCTAGCGTTACCTTCGCTGGCACAGACAAAACTAAATGCAGCGGGTGCGACCTTCCCTTACCCCATTTATTCCAAGTGGTTCAATGAATTTCATCAGATGCATCCGCAGATCGAAATAAACTATCAATCGATTGGCAGCGGCGGCGGCATCGCCCAATTGAAGGCTGGTACCGTGGACTTCGGTGCCAGCGACATGCCTCTCGATGACACCAAAGTAAAGCAGATGCCGATGCCGTTCGTGCAACTTCCTACGGTGCTGGGTTCAGTGGTGCCGGCGTACAATCTGCCCGGCGTGACCGAAGAACTGAAGTTCACTCCACAGATCCTGGCTGGCATCTACCTGGGCGAGATCACATCCTGGAACGATAAAGCTATTGCGGCGGCAAATCCGGGCGTCAAACTTCCGGGCACGTCAATCGTGGTTGTGCACCGTTCTGATGGCAGCGGCACTACCTTCGTTTTTACGGATTATCTCTCCAAGGTTAGTCCGGAATGGAAATCCAGGGTGGGTAGCAACACTTCGGTCAGTTGGCCGGTGGGTCTTGGCGCCAAGGGTAACGAAGGCGTAGCGGGGATGATCCGCCAGATGGAAGGCGGCCTCGGTTATGTCGAGTTGATTTATGCCTTGCAGAATAAAATTCCGTTCGGTTCGGTCAAAAACGCTTCCGGCAATTTTATTAAGGCCAGCCTGGAGTCCACGACCGCAGCGGCTGCATCCGCCAAAATGACCGGAACCGATTTTCGCGTTTCGATTACTAATGCGCCTGGCAAGGACGCATATCCAATCTCGACATTTACCTATCTCTTGATTCCTACCCAGTGGAAGGACTCGACCAAACAAAAAGCAGTGGTTGATTTCCTTAACTGGATGCTCGACCAGGGGCAGTCAATGACCACGCCGCTCAACTATGCGGCTTTGCCCGATTCGTTGAAAGAGAAGGAACACCAGGTCATTTCGCAAATTCACTAGCCGAATGTTACGGGCCGGGTACCAAACCGGCCCATTTCCATCTATTCATCATCCTTTAACAAAGGCGTTGCTAACGTTGAGAGTGGCCCGTTCTTAGCCGCTCACGGCAGCGGCCTGAAGCGCAGGAGCAGTCAGCCGCATGGGAGCACGACCTGAGCAACATATCTCGTCTTTGGAGAGTCGCGCAAGCAGGCAGGCTGTCGGTCCGTCTTCTACGAAATCCATGGGCACATCGGAATCACCAAATCTTTCGCTTGTGACTACCGCACAAAAAGCGCCGGCATGGCGCCGGTCGCTCTTCACCCTGGACGCAGGCTTCCGCGCCCTGATGACACTGGCCGGCTTGGCAGTACTGGGCATCGTCGGGCTGATTGTGGCTGAACTTCTCCAGCGTTCTGCACTCGCCTGGGATAAGTTCGGATTTCACTTCTTTGTTGAAAGCGCTTGGGATCCGGTTTCTGGAAGTTTTGGGGCGCTCCCATTTATCTTTGGGACTCTGGTTTCGTCGCTTGTGGCATTGATTATTGCAGTACCGTTGGCCGTAGCCGTAGCGGTGTTCGTCACCGAAATGTGCCCCAAGCCGCTGCGCAAGCCCATCTCCTATGCCACCGAACTGCTGGCCGCGATCCCCAGCGTAATTTACGGATTGTGGGCCATCTTCGTACTGGTTCCCCTGCTGCGCCTGCACGTCAATCCGCTTTTTATCAAGTATCTTGGCTGGACTGGACTTTTTTCCCGCCCTGACTACGGGTATTCCATGTTCGCCGCCGGAGTGGTGATGGCGATCATGATCGTTCCAATTATTTCTTCGATTACTCGAGAAGTGCTGGCCGTCGTGCCCCAGCACCAACGAGAAGCGGCCCTGGCCCTGGGGGCTACTCGATGGGAAATGGTACGGATGGCGGTTCTGCGCAACGCCCGCGCGGGCATCGCGGGCGCCGTGATTCTCGGACTGGGCCGAGCCTTGGGTGAAACCATGGCTGTCACCATGGTGATCGGCAATACTCCCCAGATTGCAAAATCACTGCTCGCCCCGGGTTACACCATGGCCGCTGTTATCGCCAATGAGTTCAACGAAGCGACCGGCGACTTGTATCGCAGCGCTTTGATTGAGATCGGCCTGGCGCTTTTTATTGTCACCATTATCGTAAATATTCTTGCCGGTCTGATGGTTTGGACTGTCACCCGAGGCACTCCTGCGAGGACGAATGCCTAAGCGCGAGATCAGCCTCCGTCGCCAGCTTACCGACCACTTCTTTACGGGTCTGGCAGCCACTTTGTCGGTGGTGGTAGTCTGCACGCTGATCGCGATCTTTGCTTACCTTGTTCTGAAGGGTGCAGGATCGCTGAACTGGTCTTTCATTACACAGACGCCCAAGCCCGTCGGAGAAACCGGGGGCGGAATGGCCAACGCCCTGATCGGTTCAGTTATGATTCTGGGCATAGCGAGCATCTTCGGGGTGCCGTTAGGAATCGGCGCAGGTGTTTTTTTGGCAGAGTATGGCCGAAACCGGCTGGGAAAGTTGATCAGGTTTACCTCCGATGTTCTAAATGGCGTTCCATCGATCGTAATTGGCCTTGTCGCTTACGGATTAGTTGTCATCCCTGAGAGGCACTTCTCTGCGTTCGCCGGTGGCGTGGCTCTGGCCATCATGATGGTGCCAACGGTTGCCCGCACGACCGAAGAGATGTTATTGCTGGTCCCCCACGCGGTACGCGAAGCGGCGTTTGGTCTGGGCATACCCCAGTGGCGCACTACTATTTCCATCACCCTGGCCACCGCCCGCGCTGGAATCATTACCGGTGTAATGCTGGCCTTTGCCCGGGTCGCGGGCGAGACTGCTCCTTTAATGTTTACTGCATTCGGAAACCAGTTCTGGAGTTTTAACGCGCAGCAACCGATTGCAGCACTGCCGCTTCAGATATTTACCTATGCCATTACTCCGTACGAAGATTGGCACCGTCAGGCTTGGGCTGGCGCCCTTATGTTAGTAATCCTCATTGTCGGCACCACCACCCTTGTACGCTTTGTCTTCATGCGCCGCATGCTGGGAGGGGCACGCTAAGCGATGGCAACCGCGATTGAAATTCGCGATCTAAAGGCCTGGTTCGGCAAGACCGAAGCTTTGCACGGTATCAATATGGCCGTGGAGGAGAACCACGCCACCGCCGTTATTGGCCCATCCGGTTGCGGGAAGTCCACTTTTATTCGTTGTTTGAATCGGATGCACGAAACCAACCCGGATGCCAGGGCCCAGGGTGAGGTCAAGGTTGGCGAAGCGGACATCTATGACATGCCCGCGGTTGATGTCCGGCGCAAAGTGGGCATGGTGTTTCAGAAGCCGAATCCATTCCCGAGTATGTCGATTTATGACAACGTGGCTGCAGGATTGAAACTAAACGGCACCCGCAGCCATAAGGTTCTCGACGATGTGGTTGAAAAATCTCTGCAGCAGGCGGCACTCTGGGACGAAGTCAAGGACGTGCTCAAGAAGAAATCAGGAGCCAGCCTTTCCGGTGGCCAGCAGCAGCGCTTGTGCATTGCACGCGCGCTCGCGGTTAATCCCGAGGTTTTGTTGATGGACGAACCTTGCTCCGCACTCGATCCGATTTCAACCGCCAAGATCGAAGACCTGATTTTTGAGTTGAAGCAGAAGCTCACCATCGTTATCGTTACTCATAACATGCAGCAAGCATCACGTGTCGCCGAATTCACCGGATTCTTTCTGATGGGCAACCTGGTCGAGTTTGACCGCACAGAGAAGATTTTTACCAATCCCACGGACAAGAGAACCGAAGATTACATTACGGGCAGGTTTGGATGACACGCATTCGTTTCCATCAGGAACTCGATGAACTCAAACACCGCATTCTGGCAATGGCCGGCATGGCGGAGCAGGCCGTTGACTTGGCGGTCCAGGCGTATTCTCAACGCGATCTAGCGCTTTGTGAGCGAGTACTCAACAATGAGCCCGGCATCAACCGCGCTGAGCGCGAAGTGGACGAGTTTGCCATTGATTTGCTCGCCATGCAGCAGCCCATGGCAATTGATCTCCGCTTTATTCTTGCAGTCATCAAGATCAACGCAGATCTTGAACGCGTCGGCGATCAGGCGGTAAATATCGCGCAGCGCGTCATGCACATGCTCGACATGCCGGCATTCGATCTGCCGGTGGATATTCCAGCCATGGCGGGACGGGTGCGCGCCATGGTCCGCGATGCACTGCGCTCTTTTATCGAAGCCGACACCGAGCTTGCCAAACATGTGCTCGAAGCCGACGACGAAATTGACCGCATCAACAAAGAAGCTTTCACCGCGCTCTCCGCCTGCATGCGGGACAAGCCGGATTGTGCGGTGCAAGCCCTCGATGCTCTTTCAATTGCGCGAAATCTGGAGCGGGTAGCCGATCATGCCACAAACATTGCCGAAGATGTCATATTCTGGGTTCGAGGAGCCGATGTTCGACACGGAGCGGGGCAGACATTTGCGGGGAGCTGAAAATGGCATGCCCCAACCTTTGAACCCGACGATCTTCATCCTCGAAGACGATCCGGATATTGCTGGCCTGCTCAAGCATCACTTGCAACCTGCGGGCTATGGCGTCTCCTGGTTCCCTACCACCGCCGGATTCCTGGATGAAATGCATGCGCGCCGGCCCGCGCTCGTCATTTTGGACATCATGGTCCCAGGCAACAGCGGCCTGGACGTCGCCAAGTCCATCCGTAACAATTCTGCGCTCGCGGGAGTTCCCATCGTTTTCGTCACCGCGCGCACATCTGAACCCGACCGCCTCCGCGGCTTTGAGATCGGAGCCGACGACTACATCACCAAACCGTTCAGCCCGAAAGAAGTAGTCGCTCGGGTAAAGGCGGTATTGCGTCGCTTTGACACTCCATTCAAGAAAGAAGTGGTTCGCGCCGGTGACCTTGTGATTGACACAGCAGCCATGCGGCTCACCGTTCGCAATGAACCCACTGTCACCACCGCAACCGAGTTTCGCCTGATTGAGTTTCTTGCTTCCCATCCCGGCCGCGTGTTCACGCGCAAGGCCTTGCTTGACGCGGTCTGGCACGATACTGCCTTCGTCACCCCTCGAATTGTTGACGTGTATATTCGCCGCTTACGCGAGAAAATAGAACGGGACGCGGAAAAGCCCCGCCACATTCATACTGTGCGCGGCGCCGGATATATGTTCGAGGTCCGCAGATAATGTTCTGCTAAGCGCGGGCTGACGGCTATTTGACTCCGCGCCTGACGGCTATAAGTTCCTCTATGCGGAAGCGGATATTCTTAAAGCTCTTTCTGCTGATTATCGCGGTGCTGGGTGTCTCCACTGCCGCGCTGGACATTCTCGTGCGAAGAGGTTGGGAAGCCTCGCTCTCAGCACAGCTTCAGCGCGACCTTGAAGACAAAGTGCAGATGTTTGCCGGGCGCGCCAACCGGGAATCCGGATCAATCCCATTTCAAGAATTGGCCAACGAAGTGGCCGCCGCAGCACGCGCGCGCGCCACCCTTATCGACCGCTCCGGCAAGGTCCTGGCCGATTCCGGGGCTAACAGCGAGGAAATGGAGAACCACGCAACCCGGCCGGAGTTTGTAGCCGCACTGAATGGACATATTGGCGGCAACACCCGCACCAGCCACACTCTCGGCATTGAGTTTCGCTATGTGGCGGCCCCAACTTCATTCGGAGCCGTGCGGCTGGCCTATCCTCTGGCTTCGATTCGCGCCGACATTCGCAGAGTGCGACTCGAATTGCTTGAGGCATCTGCCATAGCTCTCGCCGCCGGATTCATTCTGGCGTTGATTGCAGCCGAGAGCATCTCTGGCCGACTGCGCCGCATGGTCGCCTTTGCCCAGGATGTCGCCGCCGGAAATCTTGCCGCACGCCTGCCTGAGACTGGCAGCGACGAAATTGCTACGCTTGCGGTCGCGCTCGATAAAACGGCGCGGCAGGTCGAGACAAATTTTCGCAATCTCGACACCAGTCGCCAACAACTGGAGACGCTGCTCAACAGCATGGAAGATGCCGTAGTCGCGGTCTCTCCCGACCGGGAGATCGCCTGGTTCAATGGCGCCATGAGACGCCTGTCCACAGGTGTGATCGCAGTGGGTACGCCTCTGATTCGCGCCGTTCGCGACCCCGATTTTCTGCGGGTCGTTGCGGATGTCCTCGAACATCAAAAGCCGCAGAATGCCACCCTGTACTCGGTAGCCCCGGGACACACGTTTGGCATGACCGGAGCGCCCCTGCCGGATGGTGGCGCGGTCTGCGTGTTGCGCGACAGCACCGAAATCGCTCGCGTCGAGCGCACCCGCCGCGACTTCATCGCCAATGTTTCTCACGAACTGCGAACGCCGCTCACTTCGCTTCTGGGCTATGCCGAAACCCTGCTCGATGAGCCTTTGGAATCGAAGACGCGTGAATTTCTCGAAATTATCCGCCGCAATGCGCAGCGCATGAGCCGTCTTACCGAAGATCTTTTGACACTGGCGCGCGTCGAATCCGGTGAGGACGCGCTGGAGCAGGCGCCCGTCCCGGCGCACGATCTTTTGCGCGATGCGCAAATTTCGTTCAGCGAAGTTGCGCGCGTTAAGGGCTTGACCATCGAAATTGCGCAGTCGCCAGACAGTCTGGTTTCCGCCGACCGCGACGCAATTCACCAAGTCTTCGTAAATTTGATTGATAATGCGCTGAAATATGCCTCAGGGACTAAGAAGATCGAGATCGGCGCGGTTGAGCGGGCCGCCGACGTCGAATTCTTCGTCCGCGATTTTGGCCCTGGGATTCCTTCCGAGCATCTGGCCCGCTTATTCGAGCGCTTTTACCGCGTGGACAAGACCCGATCGCGGGAAGCCGGCGGGACGGGCCTGGGATTGGCGATTGTCAAACACATCGTCCTGAACCATGGAGGTCAAGTGGGCGTCACCAGCGATCTCGGCCACGGCGCCATGTTCTGGTTCAGGCTGCCACTGGCGGAAGTGGCAGACGAAAGTACCCCTGCGATAGAAGCAAAGCACGGATAGCACAAGACTACGATTGCGCTTATCGCCACCGTTTCACGTTCGGCCAGAATCCTGCCCAGCTCCCGAACTTTGAGCCGCGACAAATGAAAACATCGATCTGTTTTTCGAGAGCGTACGGATTGTCGGCAGACGTTCCCACGAACTGAACACTTGTCCAGAGCTGTTCTAGATTCTCGCGACTGTCGTCCAGTACTATCATGCAGTTACCGGAATATTTTCCGGGGCCCCAAAGAAACCAGGTCTGATGTCCGCTGAGCGACGGTGGCAATCCATACTTCGGGCCGAAGAAGTCAATCGCACCCGCCTGCCCGTAATCCTGCGCGAAGATTCCGCAATCGCGCGGTTCTTCGGGTGAGAGCTGGTTCCACGCGACTGCCGTTTCGGCCACGATCTCCTGCCATCCAAATTGGTCGGCATACCACTGCGGCAAGGTCGCGCGGGCATGAGCGTGCTCCATGACCGGCAGCTTGAATGGCAGTTTCTGCATGTACGCTATGAAGCCGTCTGGCGACAGCACCGGCACTGTGATGGGCAGAAGATACAACCCATTCGCGAGCAGTAAGACAACGACCACAGGCTTGAGCCAGCTCAATCGTGGCCGCGTCAGCGCGGAATCAGCGACCACCGAGCCTGCCGCCAGCAACATGGGATAAATCGGAGCCAGATAATAATTTTTCCCGTGCAGCGCAAAAAACACGCTGTAGCAAACGATGTAACTCCAACCCAGAACTCGATATGGCTTCAGCCGCGACCAAAACAACAGTGCTAGCACTCCTGCAATCCAGATTGGCGCCGTCAACGGATTGACCAGAAGCGTCTGTTGCAGAAAATACTGGCCGGCGGGAAGGATGACATCGCGGCTTTCCGCCCGGATATTGTGCATTAATTGCAGAAACGGCCAGTGATAGTAAAGGTTCCAAATCACGTTGGGGAGGAAAATCGCAAACGCCGCCGCGCCGCCGATCCAGATCCATTTGTTAAGAAACACCCGCCGGTGTTCGGTCAGAAGAAGCCCCACCACAACACCCGCACCAAACAATGCGATCGAATACTTTTCTTCCAGTCCGAGCCCTGCGAACACTCCGAACCAAAGCCAGTAACGCGGATCATCGCGCTTGACGGCCAGGATGACGAAATAAGCGCATGCCATCCAAAGGTTAGGTTCAAGACAATTTGTTCCGAGCAGGCTGCCATTTGAGAGATATTGCGGCGCAACCAGGATGCAGATCGAGCTCAGCAATATCGCGAAACGCTTGCCGCCGAGTTCGCGCGTTATGTAAGCCGTCTGAACAACCAGAATAGAAGACGCCAGCGCCGGCACAAAGCGAATCGCACGCAGCGAATAGCCCAGCACCTCTCCGCTGATTCGCGCCAGAAACGGAATCAGGGGCGGCTGATCAACATATCCCCACGCCAGATGCCGGGCACAGGCAATGTAGTCGAACTCGTCGCGGAAATATCCGTAACGATTGTTGAAGTAAATATGAAAAAGCAGTTTGGCTACGGCAATAACCCAAACAAACGCCATGCCGGACGCGACCAGGGATTCATGTTGTGCCGGCTTCTCCAGGACAGTCGTCGCCATATTTCGAAATACGCACCTCAGTAAGGCTTGGTTCCAAAGTAGTTCAAGCCTGAGATTAGTGCACTACTTCATCACGCTTTTTGATAGCTTCGGGGTTTGCCATCTAACGGCCACTTGAATTCACGACGACTATGGGCATGCACGTCCTAATCTCCAGAACACGCGGAAGGTCCGCTGTTACTGTTGTGTAGACGCAGTAGTTAGTCGGCGGTGGAGTGTTCGTTTGTGGGCAGTCCGCATCAAGCCCGAATCGAGTCAAGACGCTAATTCTCGTAACCCCCGATAGCGGCTGAAAGGTCCACTGCTTCAGCGCGACCTCGACTGGATGACGAAGAAGTGGGTACTGTGGCGCCACTTCGACTGATCGCACATGCCCATTCGGAGCGATTGTCAATTCCGCTGTAACCTCTCCTTCGACACGGCCAAGCCAAGCTGCAGCGGGATACTGCGGCGCCACGAAGTGCCGCACGGTGACTGGATTGCCGGAATTCTGAGCTTCGACAGCATTAACCATTGCCAACACCATTATGGCAATACCCAGGTTTGCCAACATGCTTCCTCCAGTTACCACGTTGCTAGACCAGCCAGACGCAACTCAGTACGGCTTGGTTCCGGGATAATCAATCTCGTACAGCTCTTCAAGATGGTTACGTTTTAGCAGATCGTGCACCTCCACCGAAGACAGTCGGCGCCCAGGCGCCTGATCGCTCTGCGCCAGTTCGTACCCCAGAACCGTCATCACAGCCGTCTGCAGTCCGAGCATTCGCGGATCAATGTGCTCGAAGGTGTCGATAATCGTGTGGTGGCGAAAATTGTAGTCCCCCTCCTCCACCAGCAAAGAGAAGACGGGCACGCCGACAACCATGAATGACTCTTCATCCGATTCGAAGGTTGCGTCCAGGGACGTCCGAGTCGCTCCAACCGGACTAAGCGGCTCCAACAATTTTTGAGCTGCGGGCTCGAGGTCCTTGCGGCCATAGAGCTGAAGCCCCAGCGGAGCCTGCGCCCCAGAGTCGGTATTGATAACCGCCCATGTGCGGTCGAGTTCGGCCTTATGCTGTTCGACATACGCCTTGGACCCCAGGTCTGACTGCTCCTCGCCGGAGAAAAATACGAACCTGATGGTATGGCGCGGCCGAATGTTCAGGGACTTAAGAATGCGGGCGGCTTCGAGCACGGCAGCCACGCCGCAACCATTGTCGTTCGCCCCTTGCGCTGGATCCCATGCATCAAAATGCGCCGTCAGCAGCACGAAAGAATTCGGATCATCGCCCGCAAGATCGGCAACTACGTTGCGCTCCTCACCCGGATGATCACCGAAAGAATTCTGCACGTTAAGTTTTATTTTTACTTCTCCATGCGTCATCAGTCTGCGCAGCAGCGCCGCATCCTCAGCTGCGATGGAGAGTACCGGCAACGGCCCCTGCGGATAGAACAGAAAAGCCGATGTGTACAACATGCGGTCGGGCTTATCGGAGATAAGCATCATCGCCGTTGCACCAGCGTCCGCCAGTTGCTTGGCGATAGCCGCCCGAATTCCAACATAGCTGGTCGAGAGCGCGTTACTCTTTAAATCCACCAGGACCGCTGCCCCGCGGACATTCTGGGAAATCGGTGATTGGCCGTCCGCCGCTGCGCCCAGCTCTGCGACCCGCGCTTCGATCGGCCCAGGCGTCCCCGGCACCCAGCCGTACGTTCCAACATATAACGCGCGATGCAGCGGGCTGATAACCTCACCCGTGGTCTTCCCCTTCTGCCAGGTTGGGCTGAATTGATAATTCTCAAAATGCGCGTTGTCGAATCCGGCCTCTTTCAGCGTCTTCAGAATCAGTTCAGCGGTCGCACGCGATTCCGGACTGCCGGTAATTCGTCCACCAATCGTGTCGGTGAGAGTCTCAAGCAAACGTGACGCGCCTCCGCCAATCATGGCTCGTCCAACGATTCGCTCAATGTCATTTTTAGTCGCTTGAGGATCGACAGGGACGGGAGATTTCGCCTGCGCGGAAACCGAACGCGCAAACATCAAAACAGCAAATACCATCAGGCAACGATGCATCAGCGGGCCCCGCGATATTCAAAAGTTGTACTGAGAAAGATGTGTTACCCACCGGAGTAAGTCATTTCGACGACCGTGCAGTCGTCGCTCAGCGGCGTACCAGCGCAGAATTCAGAAACGGCAGCGAAAATATCTTTCATCGTTCCCAGTTTGGCGGCGACTTCCAGGCGCTCGTTATCGAAAAACTCGCCTTCAGCATTTTCGGCTTCCGTTACGCCATCCGTGACCAGCACCAGGCGATCCCCCGCGTGCAGGCTATAACGATCGCTCTCGTATGTAACGTCGGGCAGAAGCCCAACCGGAAGATTGCCATGCGAAGGACGAATCACTTCTCCTCCGCATACCAGCAGCGGGGGAACATGTCCGCAATTCACGTATTCGAGTTCGCCGTCGCGCCGCAAACGCGCGATGATCACGGTCGCGTACTTTTCCCCAATATGCTTGCTGGTAAGAAAGCGATTGGCCGAACCGACAATATCAGTGAGGGGCGTGTGCGCGACCAGTTGCGAATAAATCATCCCTTGCAAAGTGGATGCTAGCAACGCGGCTGAAACTCCTTTGCCCGCGACATCCGCCAGAACCACGGCAAGCCCGTCTTCCGTATTCACCGCGTCAAAAAAGTCGCCGCCAATTTCCTTGCAAGAGAGATTTTTGCCCGCCAATTGCGCGAAAGGGACGTCGGGAATCGTGACCGCCATGAGACCGTGCTGAATGGACGCGGCAATCGAAAGCTCCTGCTGATAGCGGCGCGATTCTTCTTCCGCCTGCACCAGCCGTGCATTCTCGATTAGCGAAGCCGCTTCGGTGGCGACAACATGAAGAATATCTCCGCTGACTTTCGAGATATCACGGGACGCGAAACGGGAATCGACGTACAGCGCGCCCAGCGCTTCGCCCGTCGGAGCAGTCTCGCCGCCGCGCCCGCGCGTCTGCACTTGAAGTCTGCGCAGAGGAATGCAAATCACAGTGCGCAAGTCGTACGCCACGATGCTTTGCCGCCCTGAAAGATCGATTGAACGGCTGGTATCGCTGAGCAGGAACTCCGAATTGGCCCGCATCGCATCTTCCAGAATGGAATGCGAGATCGTCGTATCGTCGAGCAGGAGTTCGCCTTTGGAATTCCGTCCCGCAGCCAGACGAAGCTTACCCTCAGCTGTCCTGAGAAACACGTAACCGCGCTCGCCTCCGGTCAGCTTCAGGGTGACATCAAGCAGCGTAAGCAGAATCTCATCCAGAACGCCGGTGGTGTTCAGCTTGCGTGCGGCCTCGAGGAAAATGGTCAGCTTCTCGAGATCGGTGACTTCATTCGAAATCTGTATGCCGGAAATCTGGCTGAGAAAATCGCGCGCCGTATTCGTCGTGACGTGCTGGGGGTGGAAGACGGCGTAAATGGTATCGCGTGCACCGAACTCCAGACGATCGTTGCGCTCCAGCACCTTGCGTTGCTGCACTCTCTCGCCGTTGACGAACGTTCCATGCTTGCTGCCCTGGTCCTCAACATAGAATTTGCCGCTCTCAGAAACGATCAGCGCATGGTCGCGGGAAACCCGGGGATCGGGTATCGCCAGGTCCTTTTCGACTTTCCGGCCGATGCTGAAGGGGCTGTGGTCGAGATACAGGGTGCGCTGTTCATTTCCATGGACAAAAATCAGGCTGGGAAAGACGCCTGAACCAATCCCGGAAATAGGCCCGATAATAGTTTGAGCAGCCATGGCGCACTTCTAGTGTGCATAAGCATAATGCCAGTAAAATGCTTGCGCGTGAAGGGGTCTGAGTAACCTCGAAGAACGGTTGATGGCGCTTTCCTGGCAGGAATATACTTGTTGCGACCTGCCTCGCCACCCCGCGACGCTGTGTCCCGGAGCCAGCTATATGAGCTATAACGCTCGGTTAAGGGCAACCGTTTTCGCGTTGCTTGCTTTGCTCGTGCCGGTCGGCGCAGCGCAGTCGCTCGGCGGCCCCGGACTTAGCGGCCCCACTAATGACCCGTTTTCCAGTCATCGAAGCGGCACTTCGCCCTTTGACATCTCCGCGTCTGGCTTGACTCAGCTTAATTCCCGAATGATGTTCACCGATCCCGACCATCAAACCAGCCCACTGCAAAACCCGGCATTGATGGTCTCCCAATTGGACCTGAAAGCTCCAAAAGGTGCCAAAAAAGAGTTCGAAAAGGGTTATCAGTTTTACAGCCGCAAAGATTATCAGGCTGCCATCGAGCATCTGGCGAAGGCCTTAGCTACTTATCCCGATTACGTGGCTGCACACAACGCCCTGGGATCCTCCTATCTCGGACTGGATCGGAACGATGAAGCCCGTGAACAATTTGCCAAAGCTGCGGTTCTCGATCCCCACCTGCCGCTCGCCTTTTTGAACCTTGCTTACGCCGAAACCGCTCTTCACCATTATTCCGCCGCCCAAGTCGCGGCCCAAAAGGCTTCGTCCATTGCGCCTCTTGATCTGCAAGTCCTTACGTTGCTGGCTTATGCGCAGCTGATGAATAGGGATTATGCCGCCAGTGCCGGAACTGCCGACAAAGCTCACGATACCAAGGAGCCGGGGCACTCCATCGTTCACTTTTACGCAGCTGCCGCCTGGGACCATCAAAATGATCCTGAACATGCCGCCGCGGAACTGAACAAGTTGATCCGCGAAGATCCAAAATCTGATGCCGCCGCTAGAGCGCGTGATCTGCTGCAACAGTTGAAAACCGAGAACAAGCCTGACACTACGGCTTCTGCTTCCGTCAAACCAGCGTCAGCCGACGACACCAACCCTGCTGAAGCAGCTTTCAAAGCGCAAATCGCCCTGCAAGCGACTCAGGACGAAAAAGAACAGCAGCAGGTCACCGAAGCCGAGGCCATGTGTGAAAGCTGCGACGCTGCCGCCACGCCGCCCTCAGAGGCGCTTGGTACGCCCAGGCCCGCAGAACGCGGCTGGACCTTGCACAGCAACGTGGACGAAGTATCTGTCCTGTTTGTTGCCACTGACCATGGCAAGCCCATTCGCGATCTAATGCAGTCAGAGGTCACTGTGCGCGACGCAGGAAAACCCCCGGTTTCAGTAGTTGCATTTCGCACTGAATCCGAGCTGCCGCTGCGCTTGGGTCTGATTGTCGATACCAGCGAATCGGTAAAAGGCCGGTTTTCGTTCGAACAATCCGCCGCCAGCGATTTCGTGCAGAAGGTCTTAACTAAAAAGGATGACACCGCATTCGTCGTGGGCGCGTCCAACTCCGTGCTCCTGGTGCAGGACTTCACCTCAGACACCGCACAGATCACAGACGGAATTCGCAGCCTGGCTCCTGCCGGCGGCACCGCCTTGTGGGACGCAGTCGAGTTCGCCGCGAACAAGCTCTCAGAAACAACCGAATCCCAACCGGTCGCTAAAGTCCTGGTGGTCATCAGCGATGGCCGCGACAACTCCAGCCGCAACACGCTCAAGCACGCCATCGAGTCGTCCGAGCACAAGGACGTGACGATCTACACCGTCAGCACCAATGACGTTCGCTATCTTTCCACCGCTTTTCTCGACAGCGCCATTCTCGGTGACCGCGCATTAAAGAATTTGGCTGAACGCACCGGCGGGACCAGTTTTGTCCCCGGTTCGATCAACAATCTGGACAAAAGCCTTTCCGATTTGCAGGAATTCATCCGCGGAAGGTATGCACTCTTATACAAGCCGGCGCTGTTGAAACATGACGACCAGTATCGTGCCATCAATATCACTGCGCAAAAATCGGGACGGAAACTGAGGGTTTATGCCCGGAAGGGATATTTCGCCCGCGCTGGCTTCGCCCGCAACCCCACGCCTTAGGCGATTTGTTCGACGGCTTCCGCCGGGAATCTAGCGCAGCTCCTCCATCACCTGATCAAGGACTTCGGGTCCGGGGCGCGTAACTGACGCCGGCAAGGTTGCGAGCGCGTCATCTGTGATGTTCAACATGTCGATGAACGTCGGCGCTTTGGTGTTCACGTAGAGAACTCCAGTCAGCATCTCGTCCTTTTCCTTTGCCTGGTTTAAGCGGGTGATAGCGCGGATTTTGTCAGTCGGATCGTAGTCCTCTTCCAGTTTGCGCAGCAGCAGCCGCGAGCCGTCGTGCATCTCGACTTCCATAGTCGTGCCCGGATCGTAATCGGCCGAGATCTCCTCGAATACCGGAACGAAATTGATCTCCTGCAGCGGCTCGTCATGGTCCTTCGCGTATTTATAGGACTTCGTCGAACCTTCGTGATCATTGAAGGTTACGCACGGCGAGATCACATCGAGCAACACCGTTCCCTTGTGAGCGATGGCTGCTTTCAGCATGGCGTGCAACTGACGCTTGTCGCCGGAGAACGACCGTCCAACGAACGTTGCGCCGAGAGAAATCGCCAGCTCACAAGTGTCAATCGGCGGAAGCTCGTTGACTACGCCGGTTTTCAACTTCGATCCCAGATCAGCGGTCGCGGAGAATTGGCCTTTGGTCAGCCCGTACACGCCGTTGTCTTCGATAATGTAGATAATCGGCAGATTGCGGCGCATCAGGTGCACAAATTGGCCGATGCCGATCGAAGCAGTGTCGCCGTCTCCGCTGACGCCGAGCGCCATCAGTCCCCGATTCGCCAGCACAGCTCCGGTTGCCACCGACGGCATGCGTCCGTGGACAGAATTGAAGCTGTGCGCGCGTGACAAAAAATACGCCGGACTCTTCGACGAGCATCCGATGCCACTGAGTTTTGCGACCCGCTCCGGCTGCACTCCCATCTCATAAAGTGCGTCAATGATTCGTTCCGAAATCGCGTTGTGTCCGCAACCTGCGCACAGCGTGGTCTTGCCGCCGCGATAATCCAACACCGCCAATCCCAGGCGGTTCGTCTTTGGTGCAACTGGCGTGGTGGCCATTACTTACCCTCCATCGCGATGATTTCGTCGGTGACCGATCGCGCATCCATTGGCAGGCCATCCAGTCGCGCTATGCTCCGCAACTTCGGCGCCAGTTCGTTGTCGAGATCGAGCTTAAGCAGCGACATCATCTGCGCGTCGCGGTTCTGCTCGACGACGTAAACACGTTTGTGCGCACGGACAAAATCGGCGATCTCCGGAGAAAACGGAAATGCCCGGATACGGAGGTAGTCAGTCGCAACCTTATGTTCATCTCGCAGTTGATCGCGTGACTCGGTCAGCGCCCAGTGCGAACTACCGAAAGCGATGATCCCAATCTCAGCATTCGGCATGTTCTCGACGACCGGGGCCGGAACCAGCACCCGCGCGTTCTCGAACTTCTTCTGCAAGCGCACCATGTTGTTTTCGTAATCTTGTGGACGCTCACTATATTGCGCCTGCGCATTGTGTCCGCTGCCTCGTGTGAAATATGCCGCCGCCGGATGTTCGGTCCCAGGCAACGTCCGATATCCGACGCCGTCGCCATCCACGTCTTTGTATCTCGAAAATCCACCCAGTTTGCTGAGGTCTTCCTTTGTCAGGACCTTGCCTCGTTCAATTGGCGTCTTCGGATACGGAAACGGATCGGACATCCAATTATTCATGCCGAGATCGAGGTCAGACATCACAAATACGATCGTCTGTAACTGCTCCGCAAGATTGAAGGCGTCCATAGCCATTTCGAAACATTCGTGCGGCGATGACGGAAACAGCATTACGTGTTTGGTGTCGCCATGCGACAGGAACGCAGTCGAAAGAATGTCGGCCTGCGATGTGCGCGTGGGCAATCCGGTAGAAGGGCCGACGCGCTGAATGTCCCATACCACTGCCGGAATTTCTGCGTAATACGAAAGACCCGCAAACTCTGACATCAGCGATATTCCGGGCCCTGAAGTCGTGGTCATGGCTCGCGCGCCCGCCCAGCCTGCGCCAATCACCATACCGATGGCAGCCAATTCATCTTCCGCCTGGACAACCGCAAATGTCGCCTTCCCGTCTGGGCCAATGCGGAAACGCTTCAGGTACTCGATCATGTTCTCCGCCAGCGATGACGACGGCGTAATCGGATACCAGCTCAGCACAGTACATCCGGCGAAAACACAGCCCAGCGCCGATGCGGCATTACCATCGATGATGATCTTGCCTTGGGTCTTATTCATCCGTTCCAGCCGGAACGGATCAGCCTTGGTCAGGCTTGCCGTGGCGTAGTCGAATCCGGCCTGCACCGCCGCCAGATTCAAATTTGCCGCCTTCACTTTTTTCGCGAACTGCTTGCGCACGGCTTTCTCGATTTCGCCCATGTCTATATCGAGCAGCCGAGCTGCGACGCCGACATAAATCATGTTCTTGACCAGCTTGCGCAGCTTGGCCTCTGGACACACCGGCGCGACCAGCTTGTCGTAAGGAACGGAGTAGAAAATCAGGTCACCGCGAAGAGAATCCAGTTTCAGCGGCTCGTCATAGAGCACCACGGCGCCGGGAGCCAGCGACATTACGTCATCACGGCCCGTCTCCGGGTTCATCGCGATCAGTAGATCGATTTCTTTTTTCCGCGCGACGTAACCATCTTTGTTGGCGCGAATGGTATACCAGGTCGGCAGTCCGGCAATGTTCGAGGGAAATAGATTTTTGCCGGAAACTGGGATGCCCATTTGGAAAATGCTGCGGAGAAGTACGGTATTAGAACTCTGGGAACCGCTGCCGTTCGCCGTCGCCACCTGGATGCTCATGTCGTTGACGACCGGCACCCGCGCCGCGCGCCCGGCGGCCTCGTGCAGCCCCACATCGGTTGTAGCCATTAACTAACGGATCCTTCCTGCCATGACGTTATTGCAGGCGCCCAAGCGCCAACCCGCACAGGTTCTGAAAATGTGAGGGATGCTTAGATTATACGGCAGTGATTGGATGTGAGTAACGTCGTGAAGGGTGCGATGATTACCGATTAGGAACTAGCAAATGAGGGCCTCATGAGCTGTGCCCGTTGCAGTGCATCACCCCCAAATACTTGCTCCATGGACCCACCGCATCGCGGTACTGATAGGCCATAACTCTCGATATCTGATGCAGATGGCTTAAATCATGGGCCGCCCACGTCGCCAGCAACTGAGCAAGCGTGACTACTCCCAATGCTGGATGCAGCCCGCGCCGCTCGAAGTCCTGCGGCTGCAACTTCAAGCTACGAAGTTCCGTTATTTTCTCCGCCCGCAAACGAACGAACTCGTCCAGCAATTGCGGCAGCGACTTCCCTTCACTCTCTCGCACCTGTCCCATACGATCAAACGGCTCGAATGGCTTAGCCTCGCCGTACTCAAGTATCATTCGCGCGCGGGGCATCCAGTCTGTGCGATCTCCATGAATCAGATGCCCCACAACGTCGAACGCACTCCAGCTGTCATCGCCTTCATTTTCAAACATCCATTCCCGCGGCAGATCGCGCAGCAAAGCGTTGAGAGTGGCCGGAGTGCGGCTGAGAAGCGATATCGTATATTCCAGATTGTGTTCCATAAGCCGTGGTTCTGCGGATAGCCCTCTGCAGTTTACAATCAGTAAGTCGCCGATGTCAGAACACGATTCCCAGCAAGTTCTCTCTCCCAGCGAAATTTACTCGCCTAGTGACCAGCAAGTCATTTACGTGACTCGCTCGCGCCAGCGATATTGGCTGCATATTCTTCTTCTCGTTGTAACTTTTTTTACCACGCTGGTGGTCGGCGCCCGCCTTGAGTGGAATTTTAAACACGGACTGCCGCCCTTTCTTCTCGACGACAGCATCTTTCCCTTCTCATGGGCATTGCAGGGACGTCACCTTCTGCTAGGCATTCCCTTTTCGCTAACGCTAATGTCGATCCTGCTGGCCCATGAAATGGGCCACTACTTGTACTGCCTGAAGTATCGCGTGTCCGCGACATTGCCTTTTTTCATTCCTTTTCCAACTTTGATCGGAACGCTTGGCGCATTTATCCGCATTCGTTCGCCGCTGCGCTCGCGCGCCATCTTGTTCGACATCGGAATCGCCGGACCGCTCGCCGGATTTGCAGTCGCTCTCCCGGTTCTCTTCCTTTCGCTCGGGCATTCACACATCGCCCCTTTTGGAGTCGCACTGCCTCGCATACAGTTGGGATATCCGTTGATTTTTCGTCTTGTTCAAAAGGCACTTGGGATAATGAACCCGGTTAATCCGGTCGTCAGCGTGCCTCTGTCTCGCTTGTATCTGAGTCCGGTAGCGATCGCCGCCTGGGTGGGAATGTTTGCGACTTCGCTGAACCTGCTTCCTGGCGGCCAACTCGATGGTGGCCACATTGTTTTCGCGGTTTCACCGCGCGCGCATCGTACGGTCTCGCGGCTTACGATTCTCGCTCTGATTCCACTTGCTCTTTATTTCTGGACAGGTTGGATCGTATGGGCCATTCTGCTGCGGGTGAGCGGCATGCGTCATCCGGCGGTTACTGAGCGGCCTGACATCACTCCCTCGCGCCGCTGGCTGGCACTATTCGCACTGGTCATGCTGATTCTAACCTTCGCCCCGGCACCGCTCGGGCCGCAATCATTTCTCGATTATTTTCCTGGAGCTACTCGGTATTTTCATCACGTGCAACATCATATGCTGCGATAACAGGAATTTACGTTTCATGGCGGCCTCTCCGTAGCGGCAATTCTCTCTCTTAGACGATTTAGGTGTTTCTCCAGATACTCGCCGCGTCGCCAACCACTCACGCTTCACAATCGTGAAGCCAGCTCTGAATTTCCACATCCAGCAATTTGCGACAGCAACTCCGATCCCGATAAATCTACTCTTTTCACCATGACTCTTCCGATTCAAATTGGCACACCATTTGCATATTTAATTTGCAAATTCCCAGCTTTCGAGGCCGATCATGCGCGCACGAAAAATCCTGCTTTTCTTTTTGACCGCCATCTTTGCCGCCTTTATCACAGTCGGCGCAGCAGCACAGTCTCTGGTTTCTGGTGACATCACCGGAGTCGTTTCCGATCCCTCCGGCGCCGTGATTCCGAATGCTGCGGTGACTCTGACGAATAACGGCACTGGACAAACCCAGGATACTAAGACCAATCCGTCCGGCGTTTATAGATTTTCGCTGCTCTCACCAGGACAATACACAGTCACAGTGACTGCCCCGGGGTTCCAGACTACCCAGCACGCTGCGACTGTTGCCGTCGGTCAAGCTACAAGCTTGAACATGAAGTTAGCTGTGGGTTCCTCGTCCCAGACCGTCGAAGTGACTGCGGAAGCTGGCATCCTTCAAACTGAGAACGGAAACATCTCGACCACTTTCTCGCAGGACCAGGTGCAACTTGTGCCTAACCCCGGCAACGACCTCAGCTACATCGTCCAGACAGCGCCGGGCGCGGTAATGAACACGCAGGCCGGATACGGAAATTCCTCCACATATGGGCTGCCAGCGACCTCCAACCTTTTCACCATAGATGGGGCAAACGAAAACGATCCCTTCCTGAACTTGAACAATTCCGGCGCGACCAATCTGCTGCTCGGTATGAATGACATACAGGAGGCAACGGTCGTCAACAACGGCTACTCGCCCCAGTACGGCGGTCTCGTTGGCGCCAACGTAAACTACATTACTAAGTCGGGAACCAATAAGTTTCACGGGAACGCCAACTATTTCTGGAACGGCCGCACGATGAACGCCAACAACTGGTTTAACAACTTCAACGGAGTTCCACGGCCTTTTGATAACTACAATCAATGGTCAGCATCACTGGGAGGGCCGATCATCCACGATAAGACCTTCTTCTTCGTAAATTATGAAGGGGTTCGCGAGGTGTTCCCGACGAACCTTCAAGTCAACGTTCCAAGTCCTCAGTTTCAGGCGGCGACCCTAGCCAATATCTCGGCGACGCAACCCGCACAGCTTCCTTTCTACCAGCAGATGTTTTCGATATATAACAACGCGCCGGGAGTCAGTGGCGCGCAGAACACCTTGCAGGATGGCGGCTGCGACGGCACAGTCACGCTGGCGGCTGGCGCACCTTGCGCTTTGCAGTTCCGCTCGACGGCCGGCAATTTCACCAAAGAATGGTTATTGACTGCACGCGTCGACCAGAACATCGGCAGTGACGACCGTGCGTATATCCATTTCCGCACCGATCACGGATTACAACCCACTTACACTGATCCGTTGAACAGCATATTCAATGCGCAGAGCAACCAGCCGCAATACGAAGGGCAAATCAATTGGACGCATACCCTCAGCGGCACAGCAACCAACCAGTTCATCGTTGGCGGGTCGTGGTACAGCGCTATTTTTAAGTCGGCGGACATGACAGCAGCTACTGCCCTCATGCCTTATCGCCTTCGCTTCAGCGGCGGCAGCTTCTACGATTTGAACCGCTTCGCGAACAACGTGCCGCAGGGCCGCAATATCACGCAGTATCAGATCATTGATGACTTCTCCAAGGTGTACGGCGCCCACAACCTCAAATTTGGCGTTAACTTCAGGCGCAATGACGTCACCGATTACGACCCCGGGATCTTTACCACGGGCGAAGTTTTTGGAGAGGATCAAGCCAGTTTCCTCTCTGGTAGCGGCAGCCTGTTCATCCAAAGCTTCAACCAGCGCTCTAGCCAGCCGGTTGCTTTGTACGGGCTGGGTTTGTATGCGCAGGACGACTGGACAGTGAAGCCAAATCTCAAGCTCACATTGGGCCTCAGGGCGCAGCACGATTCCAATCCGGTCTGCCAAACCGACTGCTTTGCGCGCCTTAGCGGCAACTTCGCCTCGATCTCGCATGACCCAAATCAGCCGTATAACCAAGCCATACTTACAGGTCAGCACCAGGCCCTACCGTCCTACACAAACATCGCCTGGGAGCCTCGTTTCGGCTTTGCCTGGACTCCCCGCGGCGTCGGCACCAACACTGTCGTTCGAGGCGGAATTGGAATCTTCCATGACGTGTTCCCGGCTACGATCGCAGACACCTTCCTGAACAATTCGCCGGTTTATAATCAGTTCTTCGTTGGTCCCGGACCACTTGCGCCTGGTATCCCGGGAAACATTCAGAATCAGGCCGCCGGCGCAAACGCCGCGTTCGTGAGCGGATTTTCGAGTGGCGGAACTCTGGCCAGCATCAGCGCGGCGACGCCCTTCTTCTTCCCACCGTCATTTGCCAATGCCGCAAGCAGCATTCATGCTCCGCAAGCCCAGGAGTGGAACTTGGAGGTGCAACAAGGAATTGGTCAAAAGACTACCGTGAGCGTCAACTACGTAGGAAACCACCAGATTTATGGTGCCCTTCAAAATGGCGGGGTGAACGCATTTTGCGATGTGACCTGCCTGGCGGCTGTCGGCGCAACTACAAACCGATTCTCCGACCTGCCGCTGGCTCAACCCGATGCGCGGCTCGGAACCGTCACGGAAGTCTCCAGTTCGAGCGTGGCCAACTATAACGGAGTGACGCTCTCGGTCCAGAGACGCTTTTCTTCGTTGCAATTACAGGCGAACTACACGTTTAGCCACGCACTGGATATAATTTCCAACGGCGGCTTCCTGCCGTTTAACTTCACCACGAACGAAAGCACCTCGAACCCGCAAGATCCGTTTAACTTCCGCAAATACAATTACGGCAATGCAGACTACGACGTTCGTCATTACGCGAGCCTCAACTACGTTTGGACAACGCCGAAGAAGAAGGGCTGGATTGGAGCGGTCGGCAATTGGACTGTTTCCGGCACCTTATTCTGGCGCAGCGGACTTCCGACCACCGTTTACGACGACAACACGACGAGCACTCTCAGCAGCTTTAATCTTGGAGTCACGAATGGTGATCCGGTGTTTGGTAATTATCTTGGCAGCGGCGCCGTGGTTTGTACGCGAGCCGCGTTATCGACGCCTTGCTTGAGCACCGGAAACCAGTTCACGGGCTTAGACTCTCCCCCGGGAACCGGAGTGAACGGATGGGGAAATCAGCGGCGTAATCAGGTCTGGGGACCGCATTACTTTAACACTGACTTGACCATTATGAAGAATTTCCATCTGCCAATCACCGAGGCCAGCAACCTCGGAATCGGCGTGCAGTTCTTCAATATTCTCAATCACCCTAACTTCGACCAGCCGGACGCGAACGTTTCCAGTCCGACCTTCGGCTCGATCATTAATACGGTGGGCACGCCCACCAGCATTTATGGATCGTTCATAAGCGGAGACAATTCTCCTCGAATCATCGAACTCAAGGGCACATTCAGTTTCTAGCCCATCGTGCGGACCATGTGGCAAGGCCCCGGGGATATCCGGGGCCTTTTTTCTTGCGGGATGAAACATCTACCGGGCTGCTGAGAGAACATCAACGTCTGCGTCACTGTCAAATAGCGGCTCTTTGGCGCCGAGTAAGACGTCTATGACCATTGATTGCGACGCCAATTAATAAGCGCAAAAGCTTTTAACCGCAAAGTACGCAGAGTTTGCAAAGAATTATCTCTATAAACAATGAGCGACGCCGCCTCTGCAGGCTTTTGTACTAAGCGTTCCTATCCTAAATTTGCTTTGCGACCTCTGCGTACTTTGCGGTTAAAAGCTCTTTGCTCCTGACGTGGAGAACTTCGGATTACACGGAGTAGCTGTTTACGAATCGCGTGATTCCATCATGAAGCAGAACGAAAGTTAATCCTCCACAACGCGCGCCGTCATCTCTTCCGCCGGATCTCCGCCCACCATGCCCTGCGCGATGATCAGGCGCCGCGCTTCTACCCGAAGCCTCGGCAGTCGCAATCCGAAGATGGCCGCGCCACCCAGAGCTGCGACCGCGCCCGTGCTGACGGCTATTGGCGCACCCAACCGATCGGCAATCGCTCCCCCGATGAGCGCGCCCCACGGCGCCATTCCCATAAACATCATGGAATAAACCGACATCACGCGGCCGCGCAATTCGTCCGGCACCATGGCCTGTATCAGTGTGTTCGACGATGACATCTGCAACATCATGCAGAACCCCACCGGCACCAGCAGGGCGGCAGACAGCCAGAAATTCCTTGACATGCTGAAAGCGATAAGCGATACCGCAAATCCAGCACAGGAGAAAGTTACCCAGCGTCCCAGACCTTGAACCCCGGTTCGAGTCGCCAGGGTGAGTGCTCCCAGCAACGCGCCCAGCCCGGTCGCCCCCATCAGAATTCCCAGCCCGCGCGGACCTCCATGCAAAATGCGGTCTGCAAAAACCGGCATCAGGACGGTATAAGGCATGGCTACCAGGCTCACCAGGCCGAGCAGCAGCAGCAATGCGCGAATCGGCGCGGTCTCGCGGACAAACCGGAATCCCTCGATGACATGCTCAATCGGCGATCCCATCGCTTTTATTTCTCGCGGCGACACCCGCATCATCAGCAGACCGACGATTACCGCGATGTAGCTCACAGCATCCGAAAAAAAGCACCATCCCTCGCCGATTTTTGCCACCACAATTCCGGCGATCGCCGGGCCAATGATTCGCGCGCCGTTGAACATTGACGAGTTCAGCGCGATGGCGTTGATCAGATCTTCTTTGCCCACCATCTCGATCAGAAAGGCCTGTCTGCCTGGAATATCAAAAGCGTTCACAATTCCGCGAAGAATCGCCAGCACAAAAATTTGCGGCACCGTAATGCGATGGCTCAGTGTCAGCCCCGCGAACACAAAGGCAAGAATCATCGACGCCGTCTGCGTCCCAATCACCACGCGATGGCGGTTATACCGGTCGGCGGCAATGCCTCCTAGGGGAGAGGTCAGAAAGACTGGAAATTGCCCGGCGAAAGTAACTGATCCCAGTAGTAGTGACGACCCGGTAAGGCGATAGACCAGCCATGCCTGTGCAACATTTTGCATCCAGGTGCCGATCAGCGAGATGAGCTGGCCGCCGAAGAAGAGCTGAAAGTTGCGGTGACGCATTGCCCGCAAGGTTACGGGCAGCCGCAGAAGCGGCCGCTTTGCTTGATTCTCGGGTCCGGAAGAGTTCTGTTCGGGCGTGCTTGAGAAAGACACTTTGGTCGCTTTATGATGCGGCGTCCCGGTGACTTGATGCAAACGCCTGCCGTCCTACTATTCCATTTTTTCTGACTTCCTAAAGCGGCTTTTCTGGCGTACATTTATCCAGCAGTAATGGCTAGCGTCGAACCAACCCGTATTGAACGCCGCTGTGGACACCGTTTCACTCAATATCAGGTACCGGTGTTGCTAAAGACATCAGACGGCGCTACCGGCACAGGATTCACCCTGGATTTGAGCTCTCGTGGCGCGCTCCTATGGACAGATTTTCCTTTGGTCGCCGGCCAGGCAGTAGACATCACGTTGGTGATGCCTTCAGAAATCACGCTCGGCGAAGACATGTGCGTTCGCTGCCGCACAAAAGTTCTTCGCCTCGAACCGGACCACGCACGCAGCAAACCGGCCGTGGCAGTCAAGATTGAGCACTACGATTTCGTTCCCCGTGACCTCGCCCCCTTGCAGCAACACCCCGCCGGCGAGATTCACGTGTCCAGACCTTAGAGGACCTTTTCCACCGTTTCGTGCTTCCCCAAGTAGCCTGATTTGCATAAAATATTCGTTCTGAGCACCTGCCCACTGGACGATTCTCTTCGATTGCCTGCCGAAGTCTTTTGTCCGTGACGAAACTCAGTGCCTTGCTAGCGTGCAATTACGGAGGTCACTTGGCGTGGTTACCTTCCACCCGTACCATTGATGTAAGCTGAGCAGGATGTAAGCTGAGCAAGCAGAAGTACCGTTATGCACGAAATAGCCGTCAGCGTCCTTTCTGAAAACCCGGAACGCCTCGCGCAATTGCAGCAACGCGTCGAAGCTACCCAACTGGGTCGAGTCGTTATCGCCCATGGCAGCTTTCCGGCCGGACCTTCTGACGCAGCGATCCGTCGCATACAGGAAACCCGGACTGAAGTGGTCGTGGTTGACATCGCTCCGCGCGACACTGCCCGCGCCATGCAGGCCATTGAACTCATTCATGCCAACGTGCCACAAATAGCCGTTTTTGCCGCCGGCGCCATGAATGACCCGTCGGTGATCGTTGCTGCTATGCGCTCCGGCGCTCGTGAATATCTGGAGCGTGAGTCGGGCACGGATGCCTTCATCGATGCTTTGCGCCGTTTTTCCTCCTCTCGTTCCAAAGCTCACGGGGCGACCGGCCGCGCACGAATTCTGGCAGTTACGAATTCCAAGGGGGGAGCCGGAGCCACCACCGTTGCGGTCAATACTGCGGTCTCTCTCGAGCAGTCGCATGGCCGCACAGTGCTGGTGGACTTCGCCTTGCTCGGCCATGCCGCATTGCACCTGAATGTTCGCCCGCCGTTTGGAATATCTGACGCGCTGCAAAACCTGCATCGCATGGATTCGGCGCTTTTGCAGAGCTTTGTCACCGAATGCAAAGGCGGGTTGCATCTGCTTGCAGGAACGCAACAGCCGCTGCAACTCGCCCCCTCTGCCGCTGAGCTCGCGAGGCTTTTCGATCTCCTGGTTTCGCATTTCGAATACGTCATCGTCGATTGCTCGAATCGTACGGACGCACTGTTCCGGATGATCGCCGATTTGGCCAACGCCGTCCTGTTGGTGACCCAAGCAGACGTGGTTTCTTTGTGGAGCGCCGCTCGTATGCACGCTTTCTTGGAACAAGGCAGCGGGCGCGATCGCGTGCGCCTGGTCGTGAACCGGTTCAAGAAAATTCCCGGTTTCGACGATGAAGATATTCAGAAGGTCACGAATTGCAAGCTTTTGTGGAAGCTGCCCAACAGTTTTCATTCCGCCGGTCCGGCCATAGATAAAGGCAGCCCCGTTGCTTACCATGAGACCAGCGAGCTCGGGCGGTCGTATCACGCACTGGCGGGAATTCTTGCTGGCGCATCAGGCTCCGAAAATTCCATGGATCTTGGATTCAATATCGAAAAGTCTGAAGGCAAACGGCGAGTTAGCAGCTTGCTCATCTCGCCCCTGCGCGCTGGTCAGTAATTTAGGGTTCCTGATTTCGCATCACCGGCAGTGCCGCACCTACCAGGGAGGAGACTCATGGATGTGGAATATACTGGCAGGCACTACGAAGTTACTTCCGCCAATCGAAAAGAAGTTGAAGCCGGCCTCGCCAAACTCCGCAAAATCCTTCGCAACAAATTTGACGCCAAGGTGATTCTGGCTGTCGAAAAACGCCGCCATAAGGCGGAGATCACCGTCAACTCGCGGATCGGACCGCTGGTCGGGCTAGCTCAAGCGGGCGACATGAACGCCGCCATCGGCGAGGCCCTCGAACACCTTGAAAAACAGGCGGTCCGCAACAAGACACGCATCATCTCCAAAAAACGCCGCAGTCACGATAAATGGAACGGCGGAGTAAAACCCGAAGCTTCAAGTCAAGCTGCGGCGGCGACAGTCCCCGATCCGGAACCGGTCGAGATGGTGGTACACAAGTTTCCCGCGGTCGCGAAATCGACCGAAGTGCACCTGGTGCGCAGCGATCAGGCGGTCGCCATGCGTCCTATGACTCTCGAAGAGGCCATCAAAGAAGCCCACTTCCGCGATCGCGACGTCTTCGTTTTCCGCGACCCCAAAGGCAAGCTGATGGTTCTTCATCGCACCCGCGACGGCAAAATGGAATTGATCGAGGCCCCCTGAGAACAGTGGTTAGTTGCTAGTGATTAGTTGAATAACGGCTCGCGGCCGTGAGTATCACACCCAAACCACTCGCGTAGCGGACGGGCTGCCAAATAGCCCGGCGCTTCAGGTCGGGTAGATTAGACTGCGGCAGCGCCAGACTAAGTGCTAGAATTCGCAGCTGGCCTGAAGACTGCATCATGCCTACGGCTCCAACACTCAGCCAAGCTGCAAGTACAACCATCGTCTCTCAATCCTCTGAGACCACCCGATTGATGTCCCTCGACCTGTTTCGCGGAGCCACCATCGCCGCAATGATTCTGGTGAACAACCCCGGCGATGGCCCTTCCTCCTACTGGCCTCTGGAGCACGCGCAATGGAACGGCTGGACCCCAACCGACCTAGTGTTTCCCTTCTTCGTTTTCATCGTTGGTGTGGCCATGGCTTTTTCGTTCAGCTCACGCCTGCGCCGCGGAGATACGCGATCGCATCTCTTCAAACATGTCTTGTGGCGAGGACTTGCGCTATTCGCGATAGGCGTATTCCTCCACGGGTTTCCGAATCACTTCAACTCGCATCTTCGGATTTACGGCGTGTTGCAGCGTATCGCGATCTGCTACGTGCTTACATCAATCCTTGAGCTATGGACGGATTGGCGCACGCAACTGGCGGTTGCGCTTGCCTGCCTCGCGGGTTATTGGATCCTGATGCGCTTCGTCCCAGTGCCCGGCTTCGGGATCCCGACGCACGACATTCCGCTGCTTGATCCTGATCGCAACATTGTCGCCTGGCTCGACCGGAAGCTGCTGATGGGCCATCTGTACGAAAAGACACGCGACCCCGAAGGCGTGCTGAGCACGATTCCCGCAGTCGCCTCCTGCCTCGCGGGTCTGCTCACCGGCAAGTGGTTGCGCACGGCGTGTTCGGCCAAAGTCAAAGCGCTCGGAATGGTGGCAGTCGGCATTTGCGCAATTATCGTCGGACGTACCTGGCATCTCTGGTTTCCCATTAACAAGAAGCTGTGGACGAGTTCGTTCGTACTTTTTACCACCGGACTGGCGCTCGTTTTTCTCGCTCTGTTCTATTGGCTGGTTGATATTAAGCAGTACCGGAAAGGCTGGACGAAGCCGATCTTGGTGTTCGGAAAGAACGCCATCGCGGCATATTGCTTTGCCGAAGCTCTCTCGGCCATAGGCGACAGTGTTCGCATTCACACTGCGAACTTCGGAGCCACAAACCTGCAGGCCTATGTCTATAGCCGGGTTTTCGCTCCGCTTCTCGCTCCCGCCAATGCCTCGTTGCTGTATGCGATCGCGTACGTCGGGCTGTGTTGGATGGCGATGGCGCTGCTCTATCGCAGAAACCTGTTTTTGAAGATTTGACCCGATAGTACATGTCCGTTGGTACACCTCCCTAGCCGTATAACTTGCGTAACATCGTCCGGACGTACACCCGTAGTACCCTCAATTTACCGGTCGGCTCGGCGCCAGATTTCAAGCGGAAATGGCTGTCCCCCGCGCCGAGTCGGGTCCGGTGTAACGACAGCCGTGCCTCGCATTCCAATTTTCAAACTCGGGACGCCGGTCGAAGCCCCGCCGCCGCGGCTGGCCACCTATTCCCCTGCGCTGAATCTCGATGGCCTCCAATTGGGAATCGACAATGTTCGCTACGATGTATGGTTCAGCCAATCGTTCTGCGAAGCGACAGGGGCGCAGATCGCCAATCTGATTGCAAAGTTCGGCAACGTTGAAGGCATACTTTCAGCCGAAGTTGGTGGGGCTAACAGCAGCCCGCGCGCTGGGTTTTCGAAATTCTTGCCCTCGTTTTCAAAGAAGAATCCTGACCTCAAACCGCTCCTACTGGAACTGCATAAGTCGGCCCTGAATCAGGCCAAGGCCAAGGGCAATCTCGCCATCGACGTGCTCGCCCGCGCAGCTGTCATAAAGTTTCTGCGCGCTGAACTCAATACCCAGTTTGCCAACGTGCTGAACCGTTGCCGCGGAACTCTGAAGTCCTACGAGGGGGTACGCCAGCAGAAGGCGCTCGAGTATCGTGAAACCGTAGCTGCTTTTCAAATCGCGAAGAAAAATATCCTGCGCCAGGTTGGCGAGGAACTCTTTCGTATCCTGCGTGAGGTGGAACGCGAAACGCTGGCTGCGACACGACGTTCACTGTTCGGAGAAAGCCAGAATACCGATTACCAGGTGTTCTTAAATCAGCTCATCTTTCTGGAAGAAGGCCGCGATTCCTATCTGCAGGCACAACATTATGTCCTGATTGGAGGCTTCGATAACGATCCAGATTCCATCGGCAACGTGCGCGCGCTGGTGTGTGAATTTCTTCGCGCGGTTGTGCCGGAAGCGGAGAATTGCGGTTCGAATGTTATCGACGGCTGGCTCAGCGCACCCGAAAATGCCCATGAACTGGTTGGAACGGGTGAACCATCGGAGCGGGAATACAAAACCCGCCAGCAGGTCTGGATCGACCTGCTGGATCGCGAAACTCTTCTCAATCTTGCGGTCGCTGCCTATGAAGTTCTCCCGCTGTTTAAGGAATTCACTCCACTCATGGACCCGCAGCAGCTCAAATACGCGCTGGTTTATCGCAAGGAGCGCGATCGCGTGGAGAAGCTAATCGAGGAGCACGGCAGGCTGTCGCTTGATCAACTGACGTCGGCCGCGGCGCGCGTCAGCCAGGCCGGCGGTTCGCAGCGGGCCAAGTTCGCCGCCCGCTTTCTCCGGGATTTTCTCCTCTATTATCGGGACCTGCGCCGCCTCGACCTACTGAACCGGGCGGTTGAAAAGATCAACCTGATCAGCAGCCCCAAACTATCGGAGCTTTCCCGGCTAAACGGCACCCTCTACGACTTCTCGCTTCCAACTGAGACAGCTGCGCAGGGCCAGGAGAAGCCAGTCGTGCGCCATGTCATTCTCAAGGCTGATATTCGCGATTCGTCACGCGTGACCCGTTCACTGCTCGATCGCGATATGAATCCAGCGTCGTACTTCAGCCTGAATTTTTACGAGCCGGTGAATAAACTTCTGGCCAAGTATCACGCCACCAAAGTATTCGTCGAGGGCGACGCCATCATTTTGGCGATCCTCGAACATGAAGGCGAACCCTCGCTGGCGGTGGCGCGGGCCTGCGTGCTTGCACGTGAAATGATGGAGTTGGTCGGAGGGTACAATCACCTACTGCAGCGCGCCGCATTACCGGCGCTTGAACTGGGCATCGGAATCTCGTATCAGAACTCCGCTCCAATGTATTTGCTGGATGGCGAGCACCGCATCATGATCTCCGACGCCCTGAACGAAAGCGACCGCCTTTCCTCTTGCGACAAGCGCATGCGCAAAGCCATGGAAGGCATTCTGGTTCCCTTCAATATCTACGAGTTTCAGAGCAGCGAAAAGTTGGGCACAGAGCCGATGCGTTACAACCTGAGCGGAATCCGCATCAGCCCAGCGGCGTTTGCGCGCCTGCGTGAAGAGATTTCACTCACCGCCTGTGAACTCGAGTTTCCACGGCTCTGGGGCAGCGAAGAAACGTCTTTCCATTCTTCTCTTGTTCCAGTGGGGTCAGATATCTTTCGGCGCATCGTCGTGCGCACTAGCCGCATTCCGCTGGTCGAAACGGCCAACTTCAACCTGACACAATGGACGGAACAGGTGCTCTATGAGGTTTGTATGAATCCGGCGGCGTACGAGGCAGTCGAGAAGAAATCTGCGGCGGGGCGGTAGAAATTGCAGATCTGAGATTGCAGAATTAGTTTGAGTCGTTTGCCAAGCAGGACTGAAGACGACGCGGGGTTGAGAATTCCAGAGACAACTTTGCGAACTTTGCGTCCTTCGCGGTTAAAAGCTTTCCCGAGCGGCCGTCAGGAACCGCTTTGCGAACTTCGCGGCCTTCGCGGTTAAAAGCTTTCTTTCTTACTTCTAACTTCTTACTTTTTAACTCGTCTCTGGTGCGTACTCGGAATCCGCATGTCTTCGCGGTACTTAGCAACCGTCCGCCGGGTCACTTGAATTCCTTGCGATTGCAGAATGCGCGTGATCTGTTCGTCAGTAAGAGGTTTTGAAGTATCTTCATCATCAATCAGCTTCTTCACTCGCCGCTTCAGGATCAGCAGTGAAGTGTTCCCGCCCTCCGGCCCGTTCACGCTTTCACTGAAGAAGTAGCGCAGCTCGAAAACTCCCTGCGGCGTGTGCGCATATTTATTCGCAACCGCCCGGCTGACTGTTGACGGGTGCACCCCAATCTCTTCTGCCACTTCCTTGATCATCATCGGCTTGAGCTCGTCGATGCCCTTCTCCAGAAAATCTCCTTGCCTCGCGACGATGGTGTAGCAGACCTTAATAATCGTCTGCTTGCGCTGTTCAATGTTCTTGATCAGCTGGACGGCGCTCTTAAAGCGTTCCTTGACGTAATTCCGCGTATCCCGGTCATTCCCGTCCTTTACCAGAAGCTTCTTGTAAGCCGGATTCAACCGCAGAGTGGGAACGTCGTCGTCATTCATCATCACCACCCACTCATCCCCATGCTTCACGAAAGCTACATCCGGCTCAATCAGCCGCGGCTGAGTCTTGTTGTAGCGCAGTCCGGGCCGGGGATCGAGGGTGCGAATGTATTCGAGCGCCGCCTGTACAGCCTCAATCGGGCGTGACATCGCGCGGCCAATCTCCCTATGCTGCTTGTTCTGCAATGCCCGCAGGTGCTGATCAACGATGACAACCGCGTCGGCCAATACCTGGGCCGTGCCGTTCCCGTTCTTTCCCAATTGTGCCTGGTGATAGCGCAATTGATAGAGGAGGCATTCCCGCAAATCGCGGCAGGCCACTCCAGGAGGATCCAACTGCCGAACCGCTTCGATGGCCTCATGCAACTCTTCCCGATTGAAATTCGGCTGGAAGGTTGACCGCGTGCCGTTCTTGGGTAGAGACTCTTCTTTCGGCGCAGTAACCGTAGGAGCCGGTTCAGTCGGCGGAGGCGAAACGAGTCCTGCCGCCGCCGAAAATCCGTTCCCGTTCGACGCACCCAGACCGAGGTCCAAAGGCGCGACTGCATCACCCGCCAACATATTCACATCAGCTGCATTAAGGGCTTGTTCCACCGAATCCAGCCCCAAAGCCACCGCTTCCTGTACTACGCTCTCGGATTTGGCCGCATCGACTTCAGGCGTAGCCGCTGGAACAATGCCGAGCAACTCTTCATCACTCGCGATCAGATACCCATCTTCGTTCAGATTGCCGATTATCACTTCGGCCGCCTCACGTACCGGCGGTGTAGTTGGAATTGAGCCCAACTGCCAGTTCAGGTGATCGGTTAAGGTGCTGGGCTTGGAAAGAAAGTTCTCAAACGAAGGGCGCTCGATCTCTTCAAACTCGCCGGGGCTGCGAAAGCCAGGGTCAAGGTAGTCTTTAAAGAACGACCCGAAGTCTATCTCTTCAAAAGAATCTTTCTTCTCTGCCGCAGGCGCGGCGTCTTCCGTAACGGTCTCGCGCTCCCGCTCTTCCTGCTTGCGGCCTACGTCGTCCAGCAGGGGAACTGAATCTTCGAGCTCTTCAAGGACAGGGTTCTCCACCATCTCGGCATTGATCATGTCCTTCAGCTCAAGTTTATTAAGCGCAAGAACGCTGACCATCTGGACCAGGCCGGGGGTAAGAATCTGCCTCTGCGAGACTTTTAAATTCAACCTTGGTTGGAGTAGAACCATAAGATCAGTTGCTAGTTGTTAGTTGCCAGTGGTCAGTTGCCAGTGGTTAGCTGTCCTTGCCTTTACTGACAACTGATCACTGACCACTGTTCTTTCACACCAAACTAAAACTCTCTCCCAGATAAACTCTTCGCACTTCTGAATCGCTTCCCAACTGCTCCGGCGTGCCATGCCGGAAAATCTTGCCTTCGTTAATGATGTAGGCCCGATCGGTTACCGAAAGTGTCTCTCGAACATTGTGATCGGTAATCAGCACGCCGATCCCAGCCGCCTTCATGTTGCTGATTATTTTCTGCAAATCCAGTACCGCAATGGGATCAATCCCAGAAAACGGTTCATCCAGCAGGATGAACTTCGGATTAATGCTTAGCGCCCGCGCGATCTCAACTCTGCGCCTTTCCCCGCCCGAGAGCGCGTATCCCCGGTTCTGCCTTATATGCTCTAACCCCAACTGGTCTATCAGTTGCTCCATCGTCTCGCGACGCTCATGCCATGAGACGGGCTGCGCCTCGAGCACTGCGAGGATGTTCTCCTCGACCGTGAGCTTTCGGAAAACCGACGCCTCTTGGGGGAGATAGCTGATCCCGAACTGCCGCGCCCGTCGGTACATAGGCACGTCGGTGATCTCGTCCTCGTTTATGAGGACCCGGCCTGCATCCGGGGGTATCAGGCCGACGATCATGTAGAAGCTGGTAGTCTTGCCGGCGCCGTTAGGTCCCAGCAAACCAACAACTTCGCCCTGATCCACGCGAAGGCTGATGCCATTTACAACTCTGCGGCCGCGATAAGCCTTACAAATATCTTCGGCGGCCAGCGTTTGCATTTAACGTTCCATTCGCGTCTGGGTGACGGCAGGCGATCTGCTGTCCCCTTCAACGACGACCCTATCATCGTGCCTAAACAAAGTCAACGAAACCCCGGTAATCTTGCCATGTTCGGCATCAAAAATGCTAGGCGGTCCGCCGGTTAGCACGAATTTGTCATCCGATGCTGTATAGGTGAGCTGGTCGCCCGTCGCCCGCCGGTTGGGCTCCGTAATAATAACGGATCCTGAGGCCACGATTTTGTCCAGCTTGGCGCGAGCATCCGATTGCGGAGCTGCAGTCTTGGATTGTGGCGCTGCGGGCGTCCCGCCCGTTGGAACCAGAAACACATCCATCTGACTCGCCGTGATCGTCAATTCTGTACTGCGCACCGTCACCCCACCTGCGTAGTGCGCTTTGCGCTCAGAGTCCCGATAAGTCAGATGGGACGCACTCACATTCACGGGCGTCGCCTTGCCGCTCTTATCGGTTCCAATCAGAGTCGTGGAAACCTTATGCGTCGCATCGGAATTCGCCACCACCGTGCGCTCGTCCTTCTGAAACTCAATCGTCGGGGCGTCGATTACGTTCGCGTCCTGCCACAGTCTTGCGTTCCCCTTATAAATCGCCTTCTGCGGATTGCTCTGCGCCGTCATGCTCTGCGCCGTCACATGAATGGGATCAGACGACGCCAGCAACGCCCCGCCGGGTTGCGGCTTCATGTCGTTGTAAGTTGTCTTGACGTCCCCTTCGGCGTAGCCCTCTCCCGACGCCCGGTTGAGCCTGACATTGCGGGCCGTGGTCTCCATTCCCGCATCCACAACTCGGGGAGACCCCGTGAGTGTGACGAGTTGATCCGCGGGCGTGTACCTCGCCTTGTCTGAGGACGCTTGTTGCGTTCCTGAGCGGTAAGCGAAGTGCCCTTGCTGCACCATTGCGTCAATGCCTCTCCCAGGACGAGAGAATCCATCAATGCTGTCGCTGGTGCTGACCCGATCCGGCTGGGCGATTCCCTTCTCCAACGGACTAGTCGTGACCACCTTCGCGTGCGCCTCCCCGTGTACTCGCGAAAGCTGTCCCGCTGAGTCGAATAACGCGGTGAACCTATCGGCAGTAAGGCGGGTTTGGCCGCCCTGCGGATCCACAGGAAGCAAGGCAATCTCAGGCACACCGGAAGTCTCAGCCCGGCCTAACCGATTCCCGCCAGCCACAAGAAAGTCTATCGCCGGCGCGGTGATCTCCATATCTTGAGCATTTTGTGTCTGGAGCGGCGGGCGCCTGTCCTGAGCGGAACCGAAGGACCCTCGCCCGCCCTTCACGCTACCCGACTCATGGCGTTGCAGCAACTTGACCTGTTCATCGGCATAAATCTTGGTGATCACATTCCGCCCGCTGAAACTCATGTTGGCGCGGCCTGCCCAGGCCTCCGTCGCCTGCGGACCTTCATTGATCAAGTGCACATCGCCCGTGAACACCGCGTTCTTGACGAGGTTTTCCTGCTTCATCGCGATCTCGCACTTTTCCGCGGTAATTGTGGTCGGCCCGGAAGGAGCTTTCGTTGCTTTAACTGGCGTCGGAGTGTTCCCCAGCGATTCAATCCGCACGTGGCCCAGGCCCTGCGCCCGATCGAGCGAGTTGTCCTCGCGGAGGAACAGCGTGATTTCATCCGCCTGGCCGCGCTGCTCCAGCGACTCGGCTTTCGCCGCGTGCAGCACAATTTGTCTTGGATTTTTCTCCAGCACCGCCCGCTCGGCGAAAATTCTGCCCTGCTTCGGCCCGTTCACAGCAATCTTCACTTGCGACAGCAGGGTGAGTATGCCCGCCTGGGCTACATATTTCGCGCCAATTGCCGAGCCGCTGGCCTGGGGAACACTGAATTCCAGTTCCTCCGGCGTAAACGCATCGCCGGTGTTCTTGTTGAACACCAGATTTGTCGTCCTCAGATGGATCGGATTTTTCAACTCCTTCGGAGGCGTCTGGTCCGAACTTGAAACTCCCTGAGGGTTTGCCTGCAAATCAATCTGCACCTCGCTCTTGCTGGTTACGTCGCCCGACTTCGGATCGTATTCGAAGTCCTTTCCATACACCTGATCGAAGCGCGATGAATCGCTGCCATAAACCGTAATCGCAACATCGTGCAACTCAGCTTTTCCGCCCGACTTGAACTGGATGGCTTTGCTCGCCTGCAGCTTGAACAGTGTTCTTCCCTGCTCCGATTTTGAGATGGTGAATCCATTGGCGCTCTGCTGAACTTGAATGCCGATCTTTTCGGGGACCTGCCTGAGCGCGTTCTGAACCCGCTTGTGGGCGTAGAAATACACCCCCGCGACGACCACACAGACGAAAATCAGCAGTGCCGCGACCCAGCGCCGCAGATGCGTAATCGAAAAAGGCATTGGGGATAGTGTAGTGCAGTGACTAGTGGTCAGTGGCTAGTGGCTAGTGAACACCGTTGGTTTGCGGTTGCGCGTTAGTTTGCGGTTGCGCGTTGATTCGTGGTTGCCCCACCCTTGTCGCGTTTTTTGCGACAGGGTGGGAAATATTCCCGTCGTTCCGGCAAGGTCAATGAGTGGCAAACGCCTGTTTCCGACAGCTGACTTTTCCAAACCGCTCCTGCAGGTGTCTAATCTGTAAACCGCCTGATTACGCTTTGACGAACAGGATCAACGATACCAATATGCCCTTAGCTAAATAGGAGAGGCTCATGACGCGCATTGTGACCGTTGTGTTCATGATGGGGATGTTGCATTTTGGACCAAGTACGTACCCGCAAGACAAGCAACCAAGCTCAGAAGGCCGTCGTCTTCATCGGGTAAGCCTCATCAGAGTTATTGCCAATCCAGAGAAGTTCGATGGAGAAAATATAAGAGTAGTTGGGTGTCTAGGCGGGGCGGGGCTTGATGATGCCCCTGGCGTATTCGTGTCCGACAGCGATGCTCTAAATGGCGTTATCTCGAATGCGGTTGACCTCACCGTGCGGGACAGCAACTCAATTCGAGGCATGTACGGGAAGTATGTAATCATCCAGGGCTTGTACCACGCGCCACCACCAGGAGCAGATTTTAACGGCTACATCGATAATATTTTGGAGCTGAGACCCCTGAAACGCTAGAGACACGGCAATTTCCCTAGTGCGAGAAGAGGGCTGACGATAAATCTCGATATCACTCAAAACCAAGACACACAGCCCTATAATTGCAACCTATGCCTGGTAGCAGCAGATATTATCCGCCTCGTAGTTGGTCAACAATCTTATTACTGGTGATGTTGATTGTGCTCATCGTCATCCTCGTCGCTGCTTTGCGATCGCGGTTTCGCTGAATTCGTAGTTGTCCGAATAATCCCTATATCACTCATTGACCCGCCCTGCCCCTCATCACTCCCTAGATACCCCTCCACACAGCACGTCAGATCGAGCCACAACCGCGATACGCTAACCACAGCGCATGGGCCTCAACCGTCTCGACCTCGCGATCATCTCCGTTTATCTGATCGGCATCACCCTGTTCGGCCTTCGCTTCCGCAAGCGCCAGCATACGCTGCGCGATTACTTCCTTGCTGGGCGTGACATTCCCTGGTGGGCCATCGCGCTGTCAATCGTCGCCGCCGAAACCAGCACCCTGACCATCATCAGCATCCCTGGCCTTGCCTACGACACCAATCTCACCTTCCTGCAAGTCGTCATGGGGTACGTTGTCGGCCGCTTCATCATCGCTTTCGTTCTCTTGCCGCACTACTTTAAAGGTGATCTTTACACCGCTTATCAGCTCATTGAAACCCGCTTCGGCCCGCAGCTTCGCTCGCTGACTTCAGGATTATTTCTGCTGACCCGCGCCGCCGCCGAAGGCGTCCGGGTCTATGCGGTCTCTATTGTCGTTTCGATTGCGCTGGGCACCGGCGAAATTGCCTCCATCGCGATCATTACCGCGCTCACTCTGATCTACACCTTCGAAGGCGGACTCGCCGCAGTCATCTGGACCGACGTCATTCAGACTTTCATCTATGTCGGCGGCACGCTGCTGGGTATTGCCACCATCATTCACCTGGTTCCCGGAGGATGGGCACACATTCATCAAGTCGCGGCCGCGGCCAATAAGTTTCGCGTATTCGACCTCACCCCTACCTTCTGGAAACCCTATACCTTCTGGGCGGGCCTGATCGGTGGCGCATTTCTGACTACCGCCAGCCACGGTACCGACCAACTCATTGTGCAGCGACTGCTCGCCGCCCGCAGCCTGCGGCAATCGAAAACTGCGCTGCTCTCCAGCGGTGCGGCAATCCTGTTTCAGTTCGGATTATTCTTGGTACTCGGCGTCATGCTGTTCGCGTATTACATGCTACCTTCAGCGCACTTCGGACGTGCCGACAGGATTTACCCCACCTTCATCGTCAGCCGAATGCCGCATGGAATCTCGGGCCTCTTGATTGCAGCGATTCTCGCCGCAGCGATGTCGAACTTGAGCGCGGCGCTGAATTCGCTTTCCTCGAGCACCATCGTTGACTTTGTATTGCGACGCCATCCAGAGACAGACGAACGAAAGCGCATCCGGCTGTCGCGCATTTCGACGTTGCTGTGGGCAATTGTGCTTTTCACCCTCGCCATCCTTTGCCTCCATCGCGTCAGCCGGGTCGTCGAAGTCGGTCTCCAGATCGCGTCGGTCGCTTATGGCGCGCTGCTGGGCGTATTTCTGCTGGGCGTACTCACCCGCCGTGCCAATCAAGCCGGCGCCATGGCAGGCATGCTCTGCGGATTCGTGATTGAACTTTATCTCTGGCTCCGCACGCCCGTTCCCTTCACCTGGTGGGTGATGATCGGGACTGTTGTGACATTCGGGGTTGGCTATGTTTTCAGCCGGTCTATTCCCGAAGATCGTGAACAGCCGAGAATCAAAAGCTTTTAACCGCGAAGAACGCAAAGGTCGCAAAGTAAATCTAGAACGGGAACGCCAGCACGAAACCAGCGATAGCGCAGCGTCGCACATCGTTTATAGACGAGACATGAATTTCTTCGCGATCTTTGCGTTCTTCGCGGTTAAAAGCTGTTGACGTTCCTTTGCGGTTAAAATCTTTTGACGTCCATTTGCGGTTAGAATCTTTCCGCGCGATGCCCGACGCCAATCTACAAGCTAAACCCGCCCTTCTCCGCGATCTCGGCGCCGCTCAGGCTGTCTCCATCGTCGTCGGCGTGGTAATCGGCAGCGGCATCTTCCTCGTCCCCGCGGAAATGATGCAAGCGGCCGGGTCGGCAAAGCTCGTCTATCTGGCCTGGATCGTCGGCGGCATCTTCTCGTTTTTCGGCGCGGTCACCTATTCGCAGCTTGGCGCCATGAAGCCGCAATCCGGTGGTGAGTACATCTATATCCGCGACGCCTTCGGGCCGCTTCCCGGTTTTCTCTGCGGATGGGCCTGGACAGTGGTGATCAAGCCTTCATCTCTCGCCGCGATCTCAACCGGCATAGTGCGAATTCTCGGCAGCTTCCATTCGTTTTCTTTCCTGATGCTTCCCGCCGGCCAGCTTACCGCCTCGGGCAAAGCAGTGGCCATCGCTTTCGTGGCATTCATTTCGATCGTCAATTACGTTGGCGTTCGCCGCGCGGGAAATTTTCAGCTGGCATTCACCGTCCTGAAAATCGTGCTCATCATCATCATTGCAGCCCTCGCCTTCAGCTCTGTGGGCAGTTGGTCGCACTTCGCCGAACGATTCCCTGGCGCCACTGGTGGCGTAGCCGGCTTTGTCGCCGCCGTCACTGCCGCCCTCTGGGCCTACGACGGCTGGAGCGACCTCAACATGGTGGCTGAGGAAGTAAAGGATCCTGAGCGAAACATTCCGCTCGCGCTCATTGGTGGATTTTTAGTGATTGCCGCGCTTTACATGCTGGTCAACGCGGCCGTGCAGTTCGCCCTTCCGGCTGTCGCCGTGGCAACTTCGGCGTCTCCCATGGCCGACGCAGTCCGCAACTCCGCCATTGGGACGGCCGCCGCAATCTTTGTCTCCGTCGCGATGATTATCTCCCTGACTACTTCCTTAAACGGCGTTGCCTTGAGCGGCTCGCGTATGACCTTTGCTCTCTCCCGCGACGGAAATTTCTTTTCATCCCTCGCGAAAGTTCATCCCCGCTTCCACACCCCGCACGTAGCCATCATTGTCCAGGCAATCCTTTCTCTCGCCTTCTTGTTCCTCGGGGGAAACTTTCGCCAGCTTTTCACGCTTGCCCTGTTCGCGGAATGGCTTTCCTACACCGCCGCAGCCATCGCCCTGTTCGTCTTCCGCTCGGGCCCCAAGACCGTATCTGACGCGGTTCCTCTGTGGAAATTCCCCCTCGCTCCGGCCGTTTTTATAGTGGCATCGGCTGCTCTGCTCTACTACACTTTCACCAGCAACTTAGGTTATTCGGGGCTGGGCAGCCTGGTTATTCTGGCTGGAATACCGGTTTATTACGCTTTTACCCTTCGTCGTTGAGTATGCGCAGTGCAAAACCCATTCTGGGACGCTTCCTACCTTGGTGCGACGGTAATTACCGAAGTACACAGGCGGGCGGGACATTTACCCATTTAGTGTTTTTCCATAACTTAGATATTGGCCCCGCCCGATATTCGCTGAGGCCCGGGTGTCTATATGGAGCAAGATAATGCGGTCGAATGAAACCCTTACTCTCGGCCTGCTGCCGGAGAAAAAACTCGACTGGCGCAAGTTCGTCCTCAGCTACGGAATCGTCCTTTTCCTGATGTTCGCGCTCCTGATTTCGCGCCTGATCTGGCCTGAACACATGGGCGTGCTCGGCAGATATACGGTCACGGAAATTATTCCGCGTCCCGACTTGGTCCCTGAGAAGCCAGTTGTCAAACCGCAGCCCAAGGTGGCCAAGCTTCTGCCCGCGGTGAAATTCGAAGCGCCCAAATTGATCGTTCCCAAAGACCTGCCTCACCCCAAGATTGAAGAGGCAAAACTCGAGCCTCCCAAGATTCAGCCGGCGAATTTCGATCCCCCCAAACTGCAACCAGTTTCTGGCGCTATGCCGGCCAAAGTTATCTACACCGGATCTTTCGGAAGCTCAGCGACTCCAACCGTCAACGCTCCCATTGAAAAAGTGCAGACTGGCGGCTTCGGTGATCCTAACGGCCTTCCCGGAGAAGGCAAGCCGAACGCAAAACTCACCGCCGCAAAGCTCGGTTCGTTTGATCTGCCGGAAGGCGCCGGTACCGGTAACGGCACTGGTGGGGCAAAAGGTATCAAAGGCACAATTGCGAGTGCGGGTTTCGGCAATGGAGTAGCCCAGCCGGGTCAAGGAGATGGGCGGCGCAACGGCCAGGGAGTTCAGGCTTCCGGCTTCGCGGCGCAGCAAGTCGCAACCAAGGCAACACCGCGCTTGCAGGAAACCTCGGCGAACACGTTTCCGGTTGAGATTGTCTTCAAGCCCAAGCCGGTTTACACCGACGAGGCGCGCAAGTTACAGCTTGAGGGCGAGGTTCTTTTGGAAGTGATGTTCGGGGCCAATGGCGAACTGAAGGTGAACCGTGTAGTCCACGGATTGGGTCACGGACTCGATGAAGCTGCCGTGACCGCGGCCAACAGGATCAAGTTCAAGCCGGCTCAGAGAAACGGCTCAGCGGTGGATTCGACTGCGATCGTGCACGTGATGTTTCAATTGGCGTCATAAGCAGTTTGCATTGTTGTATACGAGACTCGCGAAACAAGGACATAAAAAATTATGAAACGCTGGGGCTGGATTTCAACTTTCGCACTGCTCGCGCTTGGCGCGGCCGCCGCTCAGGAATCGGTTACAACTTCCGGCTCCGCATCGGCTGCGCCTGCTGCCGCTGTACAACCGGTCTCGGGAGCTCCGGGAATCGCCCTGGCCAAGCCGGCCGCACGAACTCCGGTGAGCGTTGATCAGGTGGTGGACCAGGTCATCGAGCGCGAACACGCCCTCATGAATTACCTGAAGGACCGCAAGCCGCTGGTTGAAACCTATTTGCAGAATCTCACTCCCGACCCCAAACTCGGCGCTACGCCCAAAGAAGACCATTATTTCCTGGCGCGCCTTGATCTTGGCGAGTCGGTCGATCGCCGCGATTATCTCTCCAAGCAGCCCCATTTTCAGGACATGCTGATGGGCGGCTTCACCCGCCTGTTCCGCATTCAATACCAGCCCATCGGTTTCTCCTGGATGATGTTCGTTGACCGCCAGAATTTTGACCGCAACCACTACGACTTCCGCTACGTGCATCGCGAATTTGTGGGCGACGTTCGTTGCATCGTGTTCGACGTTTCTCCGAAGAAAGACGCCGGCTATGGCCTCTTCGTAGGGCGCATCTGGGTTGAGGACCAGGATTACAACATCATTCGCCTCAACGGAACCTATTCATCGAAATCAACGCGCAACGAAAACAAAGCCTACTTCCACATGGATAGCTGGCGCTTGAATCTGGTTCCCGGCTATTGGATTCCCGCATACATCTACAGCGAAGAAGGCGATTTCAGTTACGGATCTAAAGACAAGATGGCCTTCAAGGCGCAGTCGCGCATCTGGGGCTATGACGTTCTCAAGAACAACAACGGAGATGAGCTGACAAACCTCACGGTTGACGCCGTCAAAGACGAATCTCCGGTCACACAAGACGCCTCACCGCTCGAAGCCCAGCGCCAGTGGCAGCAGCAGGCTGAAGACAATGTTGTCGAGCGTCTCCAGCAGGCTGGATTGCTCGCGCCTGCCGGTGAGGTGGACAAAGTCCTTCAGACCGTTATCAACAATATCGAGATCACCAATAATATTGACCTGCCGCGCCCGGTTCGCGCGCGCGTCATGGTCACTTATCCTCTCGAAACCTTTAGCGTCGGGAACACCATCATCATCAGCCGCGGGCTGGTTGACACTCTGCCTGACGAAGCCAGCCTGGCCGCAATTCTTTCGCACGAACTCGCGCACATCGTGCTAGGCCACAATCTCGGCAGCAAGTTTGCTTTCGACGACCGCATGCTCTTCTCCGACGAATCCACGTATCAGAATTTTGGGTTCCGTCACAATCCCGAGGAAGAGACGGCCGCCGACGCCAAAGCCATCGAACTGCTCAAGAATTCGCCGTACTCGCAGAAACTGGGCTCTGCTGGGCTCTATTTGAAGCAACTACAGGCCCGCTCTACCGCTCTTTCAGCCCTCTTGACCGCGCATCTTGGAAACAGCTTTGCCGGCGAGAAAGGCCAGATCACTCGTCTCTCCGCGCTAATGGCTTCGGCCCCGGAACTGGACGAGAACAAGCTCGACCAGATTGCCGCGCTGCCCCTGGGCGGACGCATCAAACTCGATCCGTGGCAGGACAAAGTGGAGATGGTCAAGGCCGCTCCGGTTGCGATCACTTCTGTCCGCGACAAGCTGCCTTTTGAACTGACGCCGTTCTTTCCGCGCCTGGCACGCCTCGGAACCGGTCCGAACGACGCCACCACCGCCGCCGACGCCAACACCAAGAACTAATTACAAGAAAGAAAGGCCAGAGCGAGAACCGCTCTGGCCTTTTTGTTGTTGTTCGTAGGCAAATTGATAAGAATCTTCTGTCATTCCGAGCGAAGCGGAAGAATTCGCTTGCGAATTCTTCCGTGGAGTCGAGGAACCTGCTGTTGCTTGAGACAAGCACAATTCTGGCAATCCGCTCACTTATTCGCCATCATCTGCAGCAGGCGCTCCGTAGAAATAGGGCGCCCGTCCGGGCCGCGGGCGGTTTTGGGCGGCCGTCTCTGCTTGCGCGTAACGCTGCTTGTTCTCGCGCACCCCATTTGCGGCTTCGACAAAGTATTCAGTCGCGTTCCGTATCTGGGCCCTTGATGCACGCCCAAACGCGTAAAGACCCTTCGCATCTTCTACCAATCTCTTCACATCAGCTCCAGTGAATCCCTCCGTGGCTGAAATCACGCGAGGAAGGTCACAGTTCGAAAGATCGGCAGCAATTCCACTTAAATGTTTTGCGAGAATACGCCTCCTCGCCTCCGCGTCTGGCAGCTTCATTTCTAGCCAAAGCTCGACCCGACCGCTTCTTACTAAGGCTGGAGGCAAATGCTGTAAGTTCATGGCTGTCATCATCACGCAAACGCGGGTTGTCCCTTCACTCTCGAGACCATCGAGCATGGTCAAAAGATAACGATACAACCCACGTTCCTCGCCGTCTTCAAAGATTGCATCCGCATCGTCAATGAAAATCACCGATGGCGAATTGTCCTTGGCCGCCTCAAATACTTTGTGGATTCGCCCATAGAAGTTTTGTGTTCCCGCAATAAAGGTTCCGTCGATCAGGAAAAACTTTCCTCGGAGGCGGTGCGCGAGAGCGCGGCCGATCGTGGTCTTGCCGGAACCCGGCGGGCCGTAGAGTAAGACTCCGCGCTTCGCGCGCAGCCCCAGTTCTGCAGAAAGCGGGTGATTTGTGAGCGGGAGCACGATGTGAATCTCCAGACTGCGCACTACGTCTTCGACGCCTTGCAAATCATGCAGTTCAACTTCCTGGACTTCATCCAGATCGACGTTGCTCGTAAGTCGCTGCGACCGGAGGTATTCGATAAACCGATCGGTCGAGAAAGGACCAGAGGGGCGCAGCCAATCGCAGGCGGCACGAATCTGGTGCGCGTTTAGCTTCGGCGCAAAGCGATAAATCTTCTCTGCATCGAGACTGGCGGCGCGCTTAGGACCAAGGAAGATTCCTAGAAGAGCCGAGTAGTCTGCGACGGCGTATTTTCCGATCGAAGCACCAAAACTCCGGGTCGAGAACGCCTGCCCAATTGCGCCGTCAGTTGAGACGATCAGCTTCTTGTTCTCCCGCAGCGCAGCGTTGCTGAGTTCAAGCAAGGCAGTCTCGACGTATTGTCCGCGGGGATAGAAATGGCAGCTCGAAGTGGCGTCGTGAATGAGATCAATGTTATCCACAAAAACGACGTCGTTTGCTTTCAACGATCCAATAACCGCTGAGTGCAGGGTTTCTTCCAGAGATAGCGGATGCCGCGCGCTGGAAGTCTCAATGAAATCCTTGCACGTGACAAAGCCACCTCCCATTTCCTCGTGAAGCTTGCGCAGGACGGTTGTGCGCCCTCGCCCAGATGCACTTGTCAGGAGCAGCAGGCTTCCGGCGCTCGAAGCGTAGTTCAAAACCCGAAACGCTGATTCTTGAGATGGAATGAGTTTGATCATATGGATTCTTGCGCTCTCCATTATTTATATTTATATCGAATTCACAACGGGTGTCTTGACTGCGCACACAATACTCAGGCAAAGGGCGGGCTTGCGCCCGCCCCACACTAGTTCACCCACCCACTCCCCTCCAGCGCGCGGATGTACTCGATGACCGACTCGCTCCAGCCATCGATGTGCGTCCACTTGCCGTAACCCACACCGTTCTTGTAGCTGGCGACATTGATTACGTAGCCGGTACTGCGACCCGACAAACCCGGGCCGCCGGACCCTTCGACTCCGCTCAGGGCAGGCTGGCGAGGGCGCCCGTCCCCACGTGACCTGTGCCCACCCATGCCGTCGGGCGCCGGCACCGTGTCGTGCGCCTGTTCGTCGGTGATCACGATCAGGCGGTCGTACTTCTCGTTCTGGTTCAGTTTCTCGACCGCCTTGCCGAGGTACGTAGCCCCGTGCTGCTGCGAAGCATCGATCGCATCGCGCAACGCGAATCCACGCCGCGCTGGCACCTCCACCAGATCGTTCGAGAAGGAAAACACGGACACCTTCTCTCCGATCTCGCGCAGAAGCACCGCCAGTCCGTAGGCCGCATCGGTGCGCAGCATCTCCGAACGGCGAGACAGCGGGGCGGTCATCGACCCGGAGACGTCCACCAGGACAATCGTCTTACCCGGCAGCTTCTCCTGCGTCGCTACGGACTTGAGCATCGCCTGCTCCAGAGCCTCTTCCCAGTGCGGAGCATGACGCGCCGCCGCCAGAAAGCGAAACGGAAACACACGCGCCGTGTTCATCTCGCGAAGAGCAGCAAGCACGAGCGTCTCGTCCACTCCGGCGTCCCGCATGTTTCGCAGGTTACGAAGCAACGCCAGCGCGCCCAGCTTCTGCTCGCGCAGCAGTCGCTCCCACGCCCCACGCTTGTCGGCGCCCTGAGCAGAAGCGCCGTCGCCGCCAACAGCCGAGAGTGCAACCTCCCAGGTGTCGGGCGTGGTCAGGCGTCCCCAGATGAGGCGCTTCCACACAGCCTCCTGCGCGGTGTCACGTGGCTTGGCGTGGCAGAGGAAGAGCACGTCGCGCAGCTTGATGGGCCCGCCGCGATCGTACTTCGCGAGCTGATACTCATCAAACTTCGGGAACGCTGCTGCCAGTCCCTTCTTCACCTGGCCAGAGAGCGGCACGCGCCCGTCCTTCCAGTAAATGGCGACGAACTCGGCCAGTTCGTCGGCACGCTGGATGACGCGCGCAAGCGTCTCCGCAACCTGTCAACGATGCGTCTTGTGACGCGCCATCTCGCGAACAAGCGCCAGAGGCGCGTGACGCAGCTTCATCTGCTCGCGGGCTTCGATCGCAAGCGCAGCAACCTTCTCGGGTGCGACCTTCGGCACCAGTTCGGCGATGCGGCCCGCGATCTCGACTCCGTCCTCGTAGAACTGCGACTCCCAGAGCATGCACGCCAGCACCGAGCGCCGCAGCTGCAGCTCCGCAGAAATGTGCCGCGCGGGCGCACCCTCGTGTGTGCGTGGTCCAAAGTTGAGGTTGAGTGTGTTCAGTCGGGCCATGGATTTCTCCTTAATGCGTCGTTGATAACTGCGTCATACGTAGTTCGTCGTGAGTCGTTGGTCATTCGTCAGACCGACACGGGAAGGGCACGGCTTCAGCCGTGCCGACTGGCCCTCTCTATCTGTCATTTCGAGCGAGTGAAAGGATTCGCTTGCGAATCCTTTCGCGAAGTCGAGGAACCTGCTTTTCTCCGCCGGGGAATATGCGACGACGGTTTATAGCGGATGTTCTGGCTAAACTACAAGGCCGAAGCCTCGGCGGGATTCCATACCGGCGTCATCCGCGCCCGAAGTAACCCTCGCTTGCGCCACCGGCGAACTTTACGCCGAGATCCGGTTTTCCGTCTCAGCTACATCGATTCGTGCTTCTCCTTGCACCAGCCCAAGCAGCAAGCCTTGGAATTCGGCCATAGTTTCTGCAGATCGTGAAGCTTCGACAAACTCTCGAGCTTCGCTATCCGATGAGTGAGGAAAAAATCTACGATAAAGTTCAACCTTCTGCCGATCGCTCGCCTTTCCCAGGTATAGCCTGTAATCAATACGCCCTGGACGGAGCAGTGCCTGATCCAACTTCTCCACATGATTTGTGGTCATCACAAAAAGCACGCCTGTCGGCGCATAAAAACCGTCCAGCACATTCAGTAGTCCTGAAAGCGTTACGCCGTTTTGCGAAGAAGCATTCTGTTTCGTATCCATCGCGACCGTCGAATTTGCTCGCGCCTGGCTGCTATTCATGCAATCGATGTCTTCGAACAACAGGACCGAGTGTGCAGGCACTTGATTCACTGCCGACATCAGGCTGCGATCCGTGAATTCAGTCAGATTGGCGGTGTAAATCGACAAGCCAAAGTGCGCAGCGAGCGCCGATACCAGCGAAGTCTTCCCGGTTCCGGGCGGCCCGTAAAACAGATACCCACGATGGTACGGAATTCCTAACCGCTGATAGCGATGTCTCGATTTGCGAAACCATGCAACGTCTTCCATCAAGTGTTCCTTTTCGCCTGGTTCTAACACTACGGACTCCAGCAAGCGCGGTGCGTAGCCCTCGACGTAGTCCCAACCCTCGTTGTAGGTGTACAGATACGACTGCACTCCCTGACGACGCAGATGGCACGCAACCACGTCGTCAACGAATCGCTTCAACAGTGCACGCTGGCGTCCAAGCGTGCGAAAGGTCAGAGACTCCACGCGCTTCGCCACACGCTCGTGCGTGCTTTCCGTGCGCGAGAACCACACTTCGAATGGCCTGCCTCCGTACCAGAACCAGTGCTTGCCCGGCGCCGGAATCATCGCGATGCGCTCGTTGCGCACGGTCGTATCCAGGTCGAGGTTCCTGATTCGAGCGAGAAACTTCTGCTCCAGAAACCACTCTTTGACCCACACGAATGCCGCGTCATCATCGGTGACGGTGATGATCATCGTGGTCTGGCGCACGATCCAATACCAGATCGTCTCCGGTATGCCGCGCAACCATACGCTCACACCTCCAATGACCATCAGTAGCAGGCCGCCGGAGGCGAACTGGTTTTGGCCGCTCAGTATGTTTTTCAGCAATTCGTGCATTACGCTTCATTTCTAACCGACACTTGGCCGGAGTTTGCTCGGACAGAAATGTCCGAGCCACACGTTTCTGTTTAGGCCGGGGAACAAACGACCCGGTATTTAGGTGCTCTACCCCTGAGCTACACGGGCACAACATCCCGCGGCAAGATTCGAACTTGCGACCTCCCGCTTACAAGGCGAAGTAACCGTAGTCTTCACCACCGGCCAAAGAGTTTTAGAACGCGGACAAGAGTGTCCGCGCCACACTCCTAATTTTTCGGTCAGGGAACAAGCGGACACGGCAGGGCTTTCGCCCATGGGGATTCGAACCCCGCAGCCCGAAGGCTGTTCAGCCGAAGAAGTATCCGTGCCAAACACCACTGACCTTGTAAGTTACGCTGGGGCGACCAACAGCGGCAGATGTGGGTCCATTGAAGGAACCGCAGCCTGCCCACCCTAGCTAGTTTTTAGTTTTTGCGGAGAAGAGCGCCGAAGACCAGTTAGCGCGATCGGAGCGACGCCCTATAGCAACCTCGACTGGCGACCAGCCGATGTTGCCCGCTTAGCGTTTTAATTGTGAAATCTGCCAATTGGGCGTCCTTTCGTAAGAAGATGTTTGAAGATGCCATGATTTTTGCTTTTGCGCAAGAGGGTTCCGAAAAATATTTTTCGCCAAGAGCACCGCGTTGCGTCCCGCTCATCTGCTGTCTTTGCGCTCTACGCGTGCTTTGCGGTTAAAATCTTTCACTTGCGGCTCTGCACGATCACTGTGCCAAGACCTCGGGAGGAAATCATTGTTTCGTTTACTTTTGCTTTCTTGCGCCCTGCTACTTACTTCAAACCTGGACGCTCAGATTGACGACTCCACCAAACAACTCGCGCATGACATGTTTAAGCAGTTGATTGAAATCAACACCACAGATTCTGTCGGCAACGTGAGCACCGCCGCCGAAGCCATGGCGCAACGTTTTCGCGACGCCGGCTTTCCAGAAAAGGACATCTACATCGGTGGCCCCAACGACCGTAAGAAGAATCTGGTCGTCCGTCTGCACGGATCGAGCAACCATAAGCCCGTTCTCCTGATCGGACATCTCGACGTAGTCGAAGGCCGCCGCGAAGACTGGACTACCGATCCCTTTCAGTTCGTCGAAAAGGATGGCTTCTTCTACGGTCGCGGCACCCAGGACATGAAACAAGAGGATGCAATCATGGTGGCCACTCTGATTCGCTTTAAGAGAGAAGGCCTTGTTCCCGATCGCGATCTCATTCTCGCTCTCACCGCCGACGAAGAAGGTGGCAAGTTCAACGGCGTTGATTGGTTGCTGAAAAACCATCGCGACCTGATTGATGCAGAGTTCATAGTGAATACCGACGACATCACACTGTGGACCAAGAACGGCAACCCGGAAGTGATGGAAATTGACGCCTCTGAGAAGATCTACTCTGACTACCAATTCGCCGTCACCGATTCCGGCGGTCACAGTTCGCTCCCGAAACCGCAGAATCCTATTTACGAATTGTCAGCGGCGCTGGTTCGCTTGCAGCATTACAAATTTCCAGTCGAATTGAGCGATGTAACCCGCGCCTATTACGAGCGCATGTCACAAGTACAATCCGGCCAACGCGCGATGGATATGAAAGCCATCCTCAAGAACCCCGTTGACCACGCTGCTGAGGCGCGGCTCTCGCAGAACATCGACGATAACGCCATGCTGCACACCACTTGTGTTGCAACCCGCGTGGAAGCCGGGCACGCTAACAATGCCCTGCCGCAACGTGCCGCGGCAATCGTCAACTGCAGAATTCTTCCGGGACACACGAAGCAAGAGGTCCGGGCCATTTTGGAGCATGTCGTAGCCGATCCCGCAGTCGCGATCCGTTATGTGGGCAATGACGGACTCAATAGCGACAGCGTTCCGGCTACCCCAGTGTTCACCCCGCATCCGCTGCGGCAGGACGTTCTCAGCGCGCTCGAAAAAGTTACGAGTCAGATGTGGCCCGGTACTCCAGTCATACCCACCATGGCGCGCGGCGCATCCGACGGAATCTTCACCAGCGCGGCGGGAATGCCGACTTACATCGTGGCCGGGGTGGCTGTTGATAGAAATGATGATCGCGAGCACGGGCGCGACGAACGAGTAGCCGTCAAATCATTTTATGACGGGCTCGACTTCTGGTATCAGTTCTTAAAGACGCTCACCAGCACTGGCTCTCACAACTAGGCGTGTGGCGCGGGCATTCCCTTCGACTTCGCTCAGAGGAGGTCCTGTCCGCGTTGTATCATTCTTTCGCTTAATACCTTTCGCTTAATACCCGTGACCGCCGATTCGCTCGGGAAGCAGTCCTGCTTTTTTAGTGAAGATCATAGACCCCATACAGAACGCTGGCATGTGGCCGCAGATTTACCTCTACTCCGCCTTTGTGCCCAAGAGCTTTTTTCTCCCACAGGTCTCGGATTTCGGCGCTGGAGCCGAAGCGAAAGAACTTGTTCAACGGAAAATTCGCAGTTGCGGTCACATCGCCCAAGTTGAAGACAGCGATGTAGTAATTGGTTCCTCCGGGATTAACCGCGATCCACGCACGAAGCGATCCATCTTCAAACGATTGATGGCCTCCGTAGCCATGCTGATCGACCGCGAGGACTTCGTCATTAGTAATTAAGGCCAGTGTTGCAGCATCGATACTGGACAAGTCTCCACCGAAAATCAGCGGCGAACGAAACATGCACCACAGCGTCATGAGTGTTTGCTGTTCGTCGGCAGTGAGCTTCGAAGACGATCCGCCGCCCTCTTTCACGGTGACGCGTAATTTCCCCAGAGGCAACATATCGGCATCAGGCCAGGTATCATTCTCTCCCGCATAGCCGGCCCAGTCGCGCGTGTAGTCGAACTGCTTCTTGAGCAGCTTCCAGTCATCCCAGAAGTCGTCCGAGATCCGCCACATTTGCGCGTATTTTTGAAAGAACTGAACTTCGGAGATCGGCGCCGGCCCCGGAGAGATGCTCAGAACAAAGCTCCGCCCAGTCTTGCGAATCGCCAGCGCAAGCGACTTGATCTCCGCCGGCTGATACAGGTGGCTGCCCATGTCATCTGCCTTGATGAAATCAATGCCCCAGGATGCGTACAGCTCGGCGATCGAATCGTAGTAAGCCTGTGCGCCCGGCCTGGCCGTGTCCACTCCCCACATGTCCGAATTCCACTGGCAGTGATTGTCTTTATCGGCCACATCCGCTGCGTGATACGTCGTGCCTTTGATCGGCGTGTTCTGTTCGACCGCCTGCCGGGGGATGCCGCGCATGATGTGAATTCCGAACTTCAATCCCTTGCTGTGGACATAGTCGGCCAGATGTTTGAAGCCGCTGCCATCAGCAGAAGACGGGAAACGATTTGCCGCCGGCAGCAGCCGTCCATATTTATCCATCGCCAGTTTTGCACCCGGAGCATAGTCGTGACCTTGCGCATTCGGCTCGTACCATTGAATATCCACAACAATGTATTGCCACCCGTGACTCGCAAGATCACGCGCCATCACGTCGGCGTTGGCTTTCACTTGGGCTTCGGTGACGGTCGTTCCGTAGGAATCCCAGCTATTCCAACCCATGGGCGGCGTGGGTGCGGGCGAAGGATTGTTTTGGGACGCTGCTGGCAATGATGATGATGAAAGCAGGAAAACCGCAATGGCGACGGAGTGGATGGCCAGCTTAGACATCTGGTTCTTCTTTGCGTCCTTCGCGCCCTCTGCGGTTAAGAGCTTTTGCTTTTCTCCTCGATCTCCGCGACTAGAAATTTTTTCCGTCGGCGAGGAAAGCGTCACGCCCTATGTCCGCTCTCGGCAATCCGAATCAGACCCGGCAGGATATCTCCCAGGTCTGCGGCTTTCTCGCCGAAGCCAAAGTACAGCCGCCTGAACAACCGATATAGATTGTCATTGACGCGTTGCTCCGCGGCTTCGGGTTCATACACTTTGTATTGCGGACACATCTTGTCCTGCGCTTCTTCAATGGTCTTAAATGTCCCTGCCGCCACAAACGCAAAGATGGCCGAACCCAGGCTGGTCACGCTCGTCTCTGGAACCAGCACCGGTCTTCCAAGAACATTGGCATACACGCGATTCAACACCCTGTTCTTCTGCGGAATTCCTCCCGCATTGATCACGCGCTTTACAGTCACGCCTTTGCTCTCCATGCGATCGAAGATCACGCGGGTGTGCAGGGCGGTCCCTTCAATGGCGGCGAATAGTTCGTCTTGCGCCGTGCTCTGCAAATTCCAGCCGAGCGTCATTCCACGCAGGTTCGGATTTACCAGGATTGTGCGATCGCCGTTGTCCCAGGTCATGCGCAGCAATCCCGTCTGCCCCGCGCGATAATTTTCGAGGCCTTGGCTGAGCGAAGCAACGTCGGTTCCCGCGCGCGAGGCGATTGCGCTAAAAATATCTCCGACGGCCGAAAGTCCCGCTTCGATTCCCGTGCGCTGGGGGTGAACGCTTCCCTGCACCACGCCGCAAACACCCGGCACCAGATTCGGAGACGGAGTAATTCCGATAATGCAAGTCGACGTGCCGATCACGTTGACCATGTCATCAGTACGGCAGCCCGCGCCGATTGCGTCCCAATGCGCGTCGAACGCTCCAACCGGGACCGGAATGCCCGCCTTCAGGCCAAGCTTTTCCGCCCAGAATGGCGAAACATGCCCGGCAATCTGATCGGAGGTAGCGTAAACGCCTTCCAGTTTTTCGCGGATACCCGCGAAGAGCGGGTCCACCTTCACCAGAAATTTCTCCGCCGGAAGGCCGCCCAGCCGCGCGTTCCACATCCACTTGTGACCCATCGCACAGGTGCTGCGCTTCACCTTAGCAGGATCGGTAATGCCGCACAGAGTCGCCGCCGCCATATCGCAGTGCTCGAATGCAGAAACAAACTGGTCGCGCTTTTCAGGATTGTGCCGCAACCAGTGCAGCAGCTTCGAAAATCCCCACTCCGAGGAATACACGCCCCCGCACCATTCGATGGCTTCCAGATTTTCGCGATGGGCGGCCGCCGTAATCTCTTCGGCTTCGCCCTTCGCCCGATGGTCACACCACAGGTAGTACTCGCCTAGCGGCTGAAGATTCTCGCCGACAGGAATGACAGATGAACCCGTGGTGTCGAGCGCAATGGCCTCGACCTGATCCCCGGAGACTCCCGCCTGCTTCACCGCTTCGCGGGTGGCCGCAGCCAGAGCACGCATGTGATCGTCATGCGATTGCGTGGCATATTCAGGATCTTCGCGCTTGCGATGCAGCGGATACTCTGAGATGGCCGACGCCAGCACGCCGCGCTCACTGTCCACAATCGAGACCCGCACGCTGAGCGTGCCGAAATCTACGCCTGCAACAATCGCCATTCAACATCCTCTTACTGGCAAATTCGATTTGAAAAGGCCGTGTTTCCTCTGTGGACGTTTCCTCTGTGAAACTCTGTGTCCTCTGTGGTCACGGCTCTTGATTTATGCGAACAGAGAAGTGCACGCGATCAGCAACCCGCGTCAGGCCGGTCATGCCAATACATGTCCCAGCCGAGATAGCGGGCCGCGGCTTCATACACCGACGAATCCACCGACGAAAGATTCGCCGCGACGTGGTGCTCGAATCCGTTCTCGCAAATGTAGTGCAGCAACTTCTGCATCTTCGGAATCTCGACCACGCCCGCGCCGCCAAATGTATTCAAAGGATCGTCCGTAAATCTGCCATGCCCAACATAGCCGCGCATCTTGCCGGAAGTGTCGTCAGTCGAGAAGCGCGCAAAGCTCATCTTCTCCGGCTTGATCAGCCCGACCACCGTGCCATACGTGTTTTCTTTTCCCACCGTGCCCGCAATAATTTCCTGAAAGTCCATCTTGAACGAGCGAAAGAAGTGCTTCGGCAGATTGGCGCAGTGAAAGCAGACAGCCTTGTCCGGGTTGCTGCCGTAATTGTTGTTCCAGTCGAGCAGCGCCGAAGGCGTGCCCGACGCGAGTTGCAGCGAATGCATCCCCAGCACGCCCGCGATATCCACTTCGCAGGCGCTCGACAATAGCTGGTCGCTCATCATGCTCATCACAGTGCACGGCACCACGCCGAAGTTTTCCTCGAGCGATGTCCAGCACTGCACCGCGCTGATCGCCACCTCTGTCGCCGCCATCCATTGATCAATCACCGCGCCCAGCTTCGCCATCTTCATCAGCGCAGTCGCGGGCACGTCTTTCGAATCGACATATTTCTTGATCGACGCCAGCTTAGCCTGGGCCAGATCGTCATTGTCCTTCATGCGGTCGATGCGCCCCAGCACCTCGGAGAGATCCAGCGTTTCGATCGAAATCCGGTTCGCTTCAAGAATTTTTTCGCTGTAGCGGACGGTATTGAACGCCGTCGGACGCGCGCCAATCGCTCCCACGCGCAGGTTGCGGAAGCCGTTGACTACGCGGCAAACGCCCGCGAACCATTCCAGGTCAGTGGCAAACTCGGGCGAATCCGGCGCCTCGGTATGCAGAGTAGTAATCGAATAAGGAATGCCGTACTGCTTGAGGTTATTGCACGCCGACATCTTGCCGCAGAAGCTGTCGCGACGAAAAGCAATCGTCATCTTTTTCGGATCGTCAGGAGTTGCCTGAATCAGCACCGGCACGTGCAGATCGGCAAGGCGCAGCGTGTCAGCTATGGCACGCTCTTCCCCGAAATTCGGCAACGTGACGATAACGCCATCTATCCGCTCGCGATTCTTTTTAAACAATTCCGCGCAGCGGCGTGATTCTTCGCGGGTTTCAACCGCTCCGTATTTGCTTTCTTCCGGAGTCAGCGCCACCACGTCCATGCCGGCTGCGCCGAGCACTCGCAACATTTCTTCTCTGCCAGTTTTCGCCAGGTGATCGGGAAAGAATCCCCGGTTCCCTACGATCAACCCCATTGTCATCTTCTTCGCTGCCATAATGCCCCTGGATGAAATCAGCTCTTAGCCTCTAGCTATTAGCTTCTAGCAAGAACCTCGACCTCGGGTGCTAGGGGCTAACAGCTAGCAGCTACGTTTTCCCCGGCCTGAACATTGCGCAATAAATTGCGCCCAGAACGGTCAGAAGTCCGCCCCACCATACGGGTGCGTGCAACTCGGCCAGCACGGTGTCCGGCGGGTGCGGCCACTCCGCGAGTCCGCTGATCAGGATCATTACTCCATAAACCAGCAATAGAACACCCACGAAGAACCACACCGGAATTATGTGATGTTTTTCGCTCATGCCGCCTCACCAGAAAATTATCTGCAGGATTACCAGCAATACTAGCGCCAGCACTCCCCACACCAGCGGACGATGCCAGAAACTTGTGTGCTCTTCCTTCGCCAATGGGGTCAGACTGTAAACCAAGCCTGCGAGTTCCGAATCCGGCTTTGGCTTGGTAACCAGCGTGACCAGCACGGTGACCACCACGCACGTAACACAAGCCCACAACGACTGGTACATATCTTGCGCAAGTCCCTTTGCCAGCGGCGACCGCGCAAAGATCGGCACCCATTTCTGCGGATCCACCTTCTGCATCAATAAAAACATCGTCACGGATGACAGGGTCCCGGCGAGCAATCCCAGGAAGCCGCCCCAGCGGGTGACTCGCTTCCACAGCATGCCCAGCAACACTGTGCCAAACAGCGGCGCGATGAAGAATCCGAACAGCGCCTGCACGTAGTCCATGATGCTGGCAAACCCCATCACCAGGTATGCAGTTCCAATGCTGATGATCAATCCGATCAGCGTGCACCAGCGTCCCATGGAAACATAGTGTTTGTCGGGGGCATTCTTGCGCAGAAATGGCCGATAAATATCGTAGGTCCACACCGTCGCGAACGCGCTCACATTCCCCGCCATCCCCGCCATGAATCCCGCCACCAGCGCGGTGATGCCGAGGCCGAGCAGACCCGGACCGCAGTATCGCGCCAACATCAGCGGCAGAACCTCGTTATAGCTGTGTTGACCAGGTGCCAGGTTCGGAGCATTGGGGACCAAATGCATTGGGAGGACGGCCAAGCCCAGCAACCCAGGCAGGATGACAATTAACGGCACCGCCATCTTGAAGTACGATCCGATGATTGGCGCCATCTTCGCTGAGCGGATATCTTTTGCAGAAAGAACGCGCTGAACTACCAGAAAGTCGGTCGTCCAATACCCCATCGATTGGACCGCACCCAGGCCAAACACAATACCTATCCAGTTAATGCCCATCGGATTATTGGCGAACGATGCCGTAGGCGCCCACAGGTGCGTAAACTCCTGCCCAGGAAAGTTCTGATGAATGCGCGCCACCATGCCACTCCATCCACCGGTCTCGATCATCCCAAGGATGGGGATGAGAAGCGCGCCGAACCAGATCAGGAAGAACTGCAGCACTTCGTTGAAGATGGCGGAAAATAATCCCCCAGCCGCGACGTAAACCCCGACCGTCAACGACGAGACCCATATGCTGAAATTTATGTCCCACCCGAGAACGACCTTCATGACCACGGCCATGGCGTACATGTTCACGCCCGACATCAGGATGGTCATCACCGCAAACGTCACCGCGCTCAGGCCCGCGGCTTCCGATCCATAACGCAGCTTTAAATATCCCGGCACAGAGTGCGTTTTGGAGATGTAGTAGAACGGCATCATCACCAGACCCAGAAAAACCATCGCCGGGATGGCGCCGATCCAATACCAGTGCGCCGCCATGATGCCATACTGATATGCCGACCCGGCCCAGCCGAGGAGTTCGAGTGAACCCAGGTTCGCCGAGACGAACGCCAGGCCCGCAACCCACGCTGTCATCTCGCGTCCGGCCAGAAAGAAGTCTTCGCCGGTATTGGCGAAACGCTTCAAGTAAAAGCCGATGACCAGCACCAGTCCAAAGTAGAAAGCAATAATCGCCAGATCCACGCCGGAAAGATGCACCAGCCGCGTTGCTTCAAACATCGCGAGCGCTAGGTTCATTTCTTCTCCCCTGCCTGACCGTAATATGCTTTGCTGCCGTGCTTGCGGAGATAATGCCGGTCGTGCAGCGCCCTGGAAATCGGCTGCGCTTCATGATTCAAAGTCGTGGTGAACAGCGCCATCCGCGCCAATGACTCCAGCACCACGGCATTGTGCGCCGCACTCTTTGAGTCCGGGCCCCAGACAAACGGCCCGTGATTGGCAACCAGTACTCCTGGCACTGCTCGGGGATCCTTGCCACGAAAGGCGCGCACGATGGCCGCGCCGGTGTTCAACTCATACTCGCCTTCGATTTCGTCCGTGGCCATCGGCTCAGTTACCGGAACCGCACCGTGGAAGTAATCCGCATGCGTTGTACCGAAGCATGGAATTTCCCGCCGCGCCTGCGCCCACGCGGTTGCATACTCCGAGTGGGTGTGTACTACGCCACCAATATGTGAGAACGCATGGTAGAGCGCAACATGCGTCGGAAGATCCGATGATGGCCGAAGATTGCCTTCAACCACTTTGCCTTGCAAGTCGGTGACCACCAGGTGCTCGGGTTTCATTTTTTCGTAAGGCACGCCGCTCGGCTTGATAACCACCAGGCCCTCATCACGCAAAATGCCGCTGGCGTTGCCGAACGTATAAAGCACCAACCCGCGCCGGACCAGTTCCAGGTTGGCTTCGAGCACTTCTTCGCGTAAAAGTTCGAGCGATTTCATGAGACTCGGATGAGACACACACTCCCGATGGCCACCGTCAGTTTGTTTGTATGTCCGCTTACCGCGTTGAGAAACGGAAAATCGTGACCGAATGAAAATGCCCACTCGCCTTCAATTCGCTCGACGGAAATTTCGGGTGGTTTGGAGAATCCGGAAAGTGCTGCGTCTCCAGGCACAGTGCCGCTCGCTTCTGATAGGTCTTCCCATCTTTTCCGGTGAGGCTTCCATCCAGAAAGTTGCCGGTATAGAACTGCACGCCAGGTTGGTCGGTCAGCACCTGCATCACCCGCCCGCTGGTCGGCTCGAATACTTCAGCGGCTTCGTCCAGCTTTCCGCCGCCACTGTCAAGGACCCAGTTGTGATCGTAGCCGCCACCCTTTTTCAACTGATCGTTGTCATCGTTGATTCGCGCACCCACAGCCATCGGCTTGCGGAAATCGAATGGCGTGCCTTCAACTTTCGCCAGTTCGCCGGTTGGAATTAGTTTGTCATCTACCGGCGTGTAGCGGCTGGCGTTCAGCTTCAGTTGATCGTTCAGGATGTCTCCGTTCCCCTGCCCCGCCAAGTTGAAGTAGGAGTGATTGGTCAGGTTCAGGACTGTGTCTTTGTCGCTAGTGGCCGAGTACTCGATCTTCAACCCTTTTCCAACCAGCGTGTATCGCACAACGGCGGTCAACGTTCCCGGAAAGCCCATATCTCCGTCGGGACTCACGTGAGTCAACTCGATGCCGTGCGGAATTTCCTTTGCCTTCCAAACGTATTTATCAAAGCCCTTGGTCCCGCCGTGCAGCGCATTGGTGCCGTCGTTTTGCGGGATGTGATAAGTCTTGCCATCCAGCTTGAACTCACCATTGGCGATGCGGTTGCCGTAGCGCCCAATCAGCGCACCGAAAAACGCCGGGTTCGGCTTCGGACCGGAGGTGTAGCCCTCGATCGAATCGAATCCCAACACCACGTCCGCAGACTGTCCCCCCTTGTCCGGGACCTTCAGCGACTGCACAATGCCGCCGTAGGTGATAATTCGAGCCTCTACAGCGCCGCTCTTCAGCGTGTAAATATCGACCGCTGTCCCGTCGGGAGTCTTGCCAAAAGGCTGTTTAGTTACCTGACTTTCCATGCTCACACTCATCATCATCAGCGCAATTACGAGAGCACTTACCCTCATCTCGCACTCCTCCAGTCCCGACCGCAGACTAACGTTTTTGCTTTCGAGCCTTACGGTCGAACGCACGATTATCCCCGATCATCCGTTATTTGTAAACGTTTTCTCAAAAATGGGTTGTGCGATGTCTTGGCCCTTTTATTTCCGCGTTTTTGGCCGCCTTTGCGCCCCTTTTGCAAGCCGCGCTCGGCCACCTTCGGATTTCCTTAGATTTTCTTTGCGCCCTTTGCGACCTTTGCGGTCAAAAGCTTTTGATTTACCGGGCCGTGCGAAACGCTAACCGGTTAAAAGCTCTTGATTCTCCGAACCGGCCGTGCCTGCCCCATCTGCCGCGGAGCAAACGTACACCGTTGGCAAGATTCCGGTTTTCGTGCGATATCGCTCAGTGATCTCTTCAGCGAATCGCGACGCACTCGCTCCCTCCACCAGGTTCACGGTGCACCCGCCAAATCCTCCGCCCGTCATTCTTCCGCCTATGAACCCCGGCAGCCCTTGCGCGGCTTCGACCATCGCATCCAGCTCGACACAGCTGACCTGGTACAGATTCCGCAAACTCGTATGCGACTCCGCCATCAGTCTTCCCACGGACTCTAAGTCTCCGGCACGAAGCCGCCGCACAGCTTCAACCACCCGGTCATCTTCCTGCACGACGTGCAGGCATCTGCTATAAATCAACTCCGGCATCGCTGCCTTCTGCGCCTCCAATTGCTCGATAGAAATATCGCGCAATGCTCGAACATTCGGGTAAGCCTTTGCCAGAATCCGCACGCCTGCCTCGCACTGCTCTCTCCGCACGTTGTATTCGCCGCCCGACAACTCATGCTTGACCATGGTGTTGCAGATCACGAACTTTACCGATGCTGGGATCGGCACCAGTTCATAATCGAGCGATCGGCAATCCAGCATCACCGCGTTATCTTTCCTCCCGTGACAGGACACGAACTGGTCCATGATTCCAACATGCGCGCCCACAAATTCGTTCTCCGCCCACTGGCACAGCCTGGCCACTTCCTTCAGCGGCATTTCTGCTTTCGCCTGGTGCAGCAGCGCCATCGCCGACGCCACCTCCAGCGCCGCCGACGAACTCAAACCAGCGCCAATCGGCACCTCTCCGTGCACCAGAATATTGGCGCCCGAAACCGCCACGCCGGCCTTCTCCAACTGCACCGCGACGCCGAGTACGTAATCGCACCACCCGCCCAGCTTCTTTGGGGCTTCTGAAAGATCAGCTTCAAATGCCTGGGCAAACTCGGTGGACCGGAACACAAGCTTTCGATCCGCTCGCGGCCCCACCGCCACATGCGCATAAAAACCAATCGCGCTCGGCAGCACGAAACCATCGTTGTAGTCCGTATGCTCGCCGATCAGATTCACCCGTCCGGGTGCGCTGAAGACCGCCGGCCGACTCCCGTATTTATGCTGAAAAATGTCCGCCAGTTTTTCCGCATTGATCGATTGCAAAAGTTCCTCCCCCCCTGACGCCGAGATGCCGTCACCGCCAACCCCGGTATTGAAAGACTCGCCAACCAAAAGCCCGTTGTTCGATTTTCTCCGTGGATCTCTCTGTGTCCCTCTGTGCCCTCTGTGGTTAAGTTTTTCGGGGACGATCGCCGTCCTTGCGCCCCGCTATTGTAATGACGAAGCGGTTATGAGAAAACATTAAGTCCAGCGCGGAAACGTTATCTGAAACTCATGTCTAAGGCATTAGAACTCGCCTTTCGCGAGCAATCACATCGCCGCTTCAATCCACTGAGTGGCGAGTGGGTGCTGGTTTCACCGCATCGCACGCAGCGGCCCTGGCAGGGAGCGGTCGAATCGGTTCCCTCACCCGACCGCCCGCAATATGATCCCACCTGTTACCTGTGCCCAGGTAATGCCCGCGTGGGCGGCGTCAGAAATCCTAAGTATGATTCCACCTACGTTTTCGAAAACGACTTCGCCGCCCTGAAACAAGACGCGCCTGTTGCCCGCCTTGATATCGAGAACAAAGGCTTGTTGCTTGCCGAAACCGAGCGCGGCATCTGCCGCGTCATGTGCTTTCTGCCCCGGCACGATCTGACTCTCGCCACCATGCAGCCGTCCGAGATTGAAGAAGTCATCCGTACCTGGACTGCGCAGACCCGTGAACTTTCTGCTGTTCCCGGCATACAACATGCGCAGATTTTCGAGAATCGCGGCGAAATGATGGGGGCGAGCAATCCCCATCCCCATTGCCAGATCTGGGCGACCGGCACTATCCCCGAAGCGCCGGCGCGCGAACTCGCCTCACAGAAAAGCTACCGCGACCGCAACCATTGCTGTTTGCTGTGCGACTACGTCGCCCTCGAACAGGCAGAGAAGCGGCGAATCATTTGCAGTAACGACGCGTTTATCGCCGTCGTGCCCTTCTGGGCGGTATGGCCGTTTGAAGTGCTACTTTGCAGCCGACGCCATCTGGGAGCATTTCCTGAACTCGGAAACGCGGAGACTACACAACTCAGTTTGATTCTGAAGCAGATCGTTTCCACCTATGACCGCGTTTTCGACGTTCCCTTTCCCTATTCCATGGGATTTCATCAGACGCCCTTTGATGGCGCGACCCACCCGGAGTGGCATTTCCATGCGCATTTTTATCCGCCGTTGCTGCGCTCTGCCACGGTCCGAAAATTCATGGTGGGATTCGAAATGCTGGGTACGCCGCAGCGCGACATCACGGCCGAACTGGCAGCGGAAAAACTGCGTTCGTTAGTGCGTTCGTGAATCAGAAAATCGAAGCGATTTCTCGTAGTTTTTATAGCATTTCTTTGCGTTCTTCGCGTCCTTTGCGGTTAAAGCTTTGGCGTGTATCTTCGCCTCAGTTAAGTTTGCTTTGGTCTCCCTTAAGCTTTTCTTTGCGCCCTTTGCGTACTTCGCGGTTAAAAGCTTTTCGCGTGTATGGTCTCAGATAGGTTTTGTCAAAAGCTTTCGGCTAGAACGCCATGAACGACTCTAACTACTGGCTGACCACCGTCTCGATGCCATCGGGCACTCCCGGCGAAGTACCTGCTCGCGCCGATGTGGCCATAATCGGCGCGGGCTTCACCGGCCTTTCAGCCGCACGGGCTCTTGCAAAACGCGGCATCGACGTCGTCGTCCTCGAAGCCAACTGCATCGGGTGGGGCGCCAGTTCTCGCAATGGCGGCATGGTGCTCACCGGCCTGAAGTTGAGCCCCCAAACTCTATCCGGGCGTTATGGAATAGAACTCACGCGCAAGATGTACGCGGCTTCTCTGGCCTCGATTGACCTGGTCGAACAAATCGTCCGCGGAGAAAATATCGCCTGCAACTTCTCGCGCTGCGGACATCTCGAAGTCGCTTGCAAGCCTTCGCATTTCGATTCTTACGCGCGCTCCGTCGAGACTATCGCCAAGGAATTCAATCACCAATTAAGAATTATTCCCCGCGCGCAACTCGCCGACGAAATCGGCTCGTCCATCTACTTTGGCGGCATCGTCGACGAAACCAGCGCCAGCGTCAATCCGGCCCGTTACGTTGCGGGCCTAGCGAGAGCGGCCCTGAATTCCGGAGCCAGGGTTTACCACAACGCAACCGTCCAACGTATCGCCTCTGCTTCGAACAATGCCAAGCGCAGCTTCACACTCCAAACTAGCCGAGGCGAAGTCAAATCCCATAACATCCTCATCGCCACCAGCGGCTACACTTCGGCGGCGACACCCGCGCTGCGCAAGAAAATTATTCCCATCGGATCATTCATCATCACCACCGAACAATTGCCTGACCCGCTCGCCCGCGACCTCAGCCCACGCAACCGCATGATTTACGACTCCAAGCATTACCTCTACTACTACCGCCTTACGCCCGACAATCGCATGCTCTTTGGCGGCCGCGCAGCATTCTTCCCCGAAACCAAAAACACCATCCGGCGCAGTGCCGAAATCCTTCGCCGCGGCATGGTCGACGTCTTCCCGCAACTTCGGGACACCAGGCTTTCGCACGCCTGGGGTGGCACCCTCGACTTTTGTTTTGATACTATGCCGCACGCCGGGAAAATGGATGGGATTTACTACGCGTTGGGCTACGCCGGACACGGCGTGGCTATGGCGACCTATCTCGGGGCGAAAATTGCAGAACGCATTTGCGGGGACGAAATCGACATTCCCTTCAGCGCGATACCTTTCCCGGGCGCGCCGCTCGGCCTCTACAACGGACGGCCCTGGTTCCTGCCATTCGCCGGGGCCTACTACAAAGTGCTCGACTGGATCAGCTGATTTCTTTTTTCTGATCGAAATAGGCGGAGCAGAAAATACGCGAAAGGCCCCAGCAGCAGCGCGGGCGGGCCCCACCTCAAAGCAAACCGGTCAGCCGGAGCATCAGAAAATGCCGGCACAACCAACGCAAACACGCTCAGGACCAACGGCGCGATCACCGCATACGCCAGCCCCGTCTTGCCCCACGGAATCCGGAATGCTCCGCGCATTTCGGGGCGCGTCCGCCGCAACCGCCATGCAGAGAGCACAGTCAACACGGACGTCGCGATCCTCAGCCAGATGTAAACCGAAATCAGTTGCACCACGTTGTGTCCCGCCAGCAGACAATAGATCGCGGCGGACAGTAGTATCGCCAGCCATGGTGTCCCAAACTTCGGATGCGGACGCGAAAGAAATGCCGGTAGATACCCGTCCTCTGACATTGCCGCAGGCATCCGCGTAGTCGTGAGCACCGTGCTGTTCAGGATCGAAAGGTTCATCACCCCGGCGGCCAGCGTGATTGCAAAACCCAGTTTCGGTCCCCCGATAGCGCTCGCCAGATCTGAGAAGAATCCCGAATGCCACTCCTGCCACCGGCCCACTGCCGCCAACGACAGCAGGGTCGGCAAGAAGTATGTCGCCATGGATAGCGGCACCACCCAAGCCAACGCTCTCGGATAGCTCCGCTGCGGATCTTCAACTTCCTCCGCCACCGACGACACCTGCTCGTACCCCGCATACAGCCATAGCCCGAGCGAGAGCCCCACGCCAAATACCTGGAACATCGGCACATGCGGCGGCACGAAGGGCACGAACGGATTGTGGTGCCACTTGGGAATCGCCATTACGCACATCACCGCAACCGTTCCCAGGATTCCCAGTTCCAGCACCGTCGCGATTCTTCCTACCAATCGGATGCCGCGCACGTTCACATACGTGATGAGCGCTATCACCAACAGCGCCACACCGTAATGCGTCCAGCCCGTGACCTGCGGAAAATAAAACGAGAGATAATCAGCGAATAGCACGGCGTAGAGCGCGCCCAGCAGAAACGAGGCCGTCCAATTCCACCAGCCCGCGAGGAATCCCCAGAAGTCACCGAAGGCCGCCCGCGTCCACCGATAAAAGCCGCCCTCGACCGGCATCGCCGTAGTCAGTTCAGCCGCCACCAGCGAGATCGGAATGCACCAGAAAAATGGAATGATCAGTTGATACAGCAGCGACATCCCCGGCCCGGACGTGCGCACCTGATCCTCCAGCCCGAACGGGCCGGCGGTGTTGTAGGAATACATCACAAAGACGAACGAGAAGAGACCGACTTTCTTGATTGCGCGCACCGTGTGGGCGCTGCTCATGCCCGTTGACTTTCCTGTTGCTGCCCCGCTCCCGCTTTTACTCACGCGACCCCGATCTTCGACAAGATCTTCAAACGCGTTCGATGACCATCGCAATACCCTGCCCCACGCCGATGCACATCGTGCACAGCGCATAACGCCCGCCAGTGCGTCTGAGTTGATATGCCGCCGTTGTAATCAATCGCGCGCCACTGGCGCCCAGCGGATGCCCAATCGCAATCGCACCGCCGTTTGGATTCACCAGCGCGGAGTCATCCGGCACGCCCAGATCGCGGAGCACCGCCAAGGCTTGCGCGGCAAAGGCTTCGTTCAACTCGATTACGTCCATCTGCGAAAGCTTGAGGTCACATCTTTCCAGAACTTTTCGCGTCGCCGGAACTGGCCCGATTCCCATCACGCGCGGCAGCACTCCCGCTGCTGCCGACGCGACCACCCGCGCCAGCGGCTTCAATCCGTGTTTCGCAACCGCCTCTTCCGAGGCGATCAGCAGCACTCCCGCGCCGTCGTTCACTCCCGAAGAATTTCCCGCCGTCACACTCCCATTCGGCTTCACAATTGGCTTCAGCTTGGCCAGCGCTTCGAGCGTCGTATCCGGACGCGGATGCTCGTCTTTATCAACGATTGTTGCCTCGCCCTTCTTCCCCGCAATCGTTACCGGAACAATTTCTTCCGCAAAGACTCTTGCATTCGCTGCCTCCGCTGTCCGCCGCTGGCTGCGAAATGCAAACGCATCCTGATCTTCGCGCGAGATCCGCCACTCGTCGGCCACATTCTCCGCCGTTTCCGGCATTGAATCGGTGCCGTATTTTTCTTTCATCAGCGGATTCACAAACCGCCAGCCGATGGTTGTATCTTCAACTTTTGCCGTCCGCGAGAACGCAGACTCGGACTTCGCCATTACGAACGGCGCTCGCGACATACTCTCCACTCCGCCCGCGATCATCAGCGACGATTCCCCGCTCTTGATGGCCCGCGCTGCAACCGACACCGCTTCCATGCTCGACCCGCACAGCCGATTTACGGTTGCGCCCGCCACTTCTTTCGGCGATCCGGCCAGCAGCAGCGCCATCCGCGCCACATTGCGGTTATCTTCACCCGCCTGATTGGCGCATCCGTAAATCACGTCATCGAGCGCCCCCCAATCCACCTTGGCATTTCGCTCTATTAACGCTTTGATCGGAATCGCCGCCAGATCGTCCGCGCGAACCGACGCCAGTGCTCCGCCATACCGCCCGAATGGCGTTCGAACTGCGTCGCAGATATATGCGTTATTCATCTAATGACTCTGAGCACCCACGCGATGCGCCAGTTTACCTTAACCTGTCACCCCTCATTTACAATGTACCTTTACGCTGGCTGATCCTTGTTGTTGGCTGCCCCTTCTCAATGCATGTCTTTCCATCATCTTTTGCCCTTTTCCTGGTTCGGCGCGGACTTACGCAATACATGGACCAGCACTTTTTCGATAAGACTTTCAAAGGCATTTACCAGGCCAATGCCTTCGACATGGCGTTGCTCATCCCCTATTTTGTAGTTCTCATTCTGCTTGCGTCTTATGGCTTGCATCGCTACACACTGGTCTATCTGTACTACAAGAAAAAGAAGAACCAGACGACTCTGCCTGCGAGCGAATTCGCCGTGCTGCCTCGCGTCACCATCCAGCTCCCGATCTTCAACGAACAATTCGTGGTCGACCGCCTGTTGCAGGCAATCAGCCGGATTGAATATCCGCGCGAAGAGTTAGACATTCAACTGCTCGATGACTCGACCGATGAGACTGTGAAAGTCGCCAGCGCTCTAGTCGAACACTACGCTGCTCAGGGACTGCCTATCACTTATCTCCACCGCACAAATCGTTCGGGATACAAAGCTGGCGCTCTGCATGAGGGCCTTAAATCCGCGAAAGGCGAGTTCGTCGCGATCTTCGATGCCGACTTCGTCCCGCCCCCCGACTTTCTGCTGAAGACGATTCATCACTTCACCGATCCCAAAATCGGCATGGTGCAAACTCGCTGGACGCACATCAACCGCCGTTATTCTTTTCTGACGGAAGTCGAAGCCATTCTGCTCGATGGCCACTTCGTTCTCGAGCACTCTGGCCGTGCCCGCCACAATGTGTTTTTTAATTTCAACGGCACCGCAGGAATCTGGCGCCGCCAGGCCATCGACGACGCCGGCGGCTGGGAGCATGACACCCTCACCGAAGACACTGATCTTTCTTATCGCGCCCAGCTCAAAGGATGGAAGTTCATTTATCGCCAGGACGTTGAATGCCCCGCCGAACTTCCCGTCGAGATGACCGCGTTCAAAACCCAGCAAGCCCGCTGGGCCAAGGGGCTCATACAGACCGGCAAGAAAATTCTGCCGCGCGTCTTGAAGAGCGATCAGCCTTTTCGCGTGAAGCTCGAAGCCTGGTATCACCTGACTGCCAATATGAGCTACCCGCTCATGGTGATTCTCTCCGTACTCCTGCTGCCCGCCATGGTCATTCGCTTTTACCAGGGCTGGTTCCAGATGTTGTACATCGATATCCCGCTCTTCCTCGCTTCCACGTTTTCGATTTCGAGCTTCTATCTCGTCTCGCAGCGCGAACTTTTTCCGCGAACCTGGCCGCGCGCGCTTCTTTATCTGCCTTTTCTGATGGCGCTTGGCATCGGCCTCACCGTCACCAACACCATCGCAGTTCTCGAGGCACTCGTCGGAAAGCAGACAGCCTTCGCTCGCACCCCGAAATACCGCGTTGAAAATAAGAAAGACCTCGTCCGCGCCAATAAATATCGCAAACGCCTGGGTTGGGTGCCATGGGTCGAACTGCTTATCGGCACCTATTTCGCGATGACCGTTTATTACGCAATCGACAACGAGAACTATCTCACTGTGCCATTCCTTCTGCTGTTCGTAATTGGCTACTGGTACACCGGCCTGATGTCGCTGCTGCAAGGCCGTTTTTCCGGACTCGCAATTTCCAGCGCCGAAACTCACACCAAGCCCTTCCCTGTGGGCGTTTAGCTCGTATCGAGCTCCAGTCGTCCTGCGACGATAAGTAAAAGCCGGCACGGAAGTGTTCGGCGCCAACCGCGCAGCGACCTCCCGTAACTATCCTCGCTCCAGTCGCGCAGCGACGGTATGTGAAAGCCCGGCACGGCAGTGCCGGACGGCGTGATATCAAGGCCCCGAAGTCCCTTCAGGGACGACACAATAACGCGTACAAACTATAGGGGTACGCGGTCCTCACCAGTCGCGAAGCGGCGCAAGAGTGCAGCCCACGCCGTGAGGCGTGGGTAAAACGTTAGCGAGTACACCAGCCCCGTGGCGGCAGAAAACTTACCCGCTCCTTCCCTTTAGTCTCTCCCAGAGTTAGAATGCCTGTCGCTCATGCGCGCGACTGTGGGAGGCTCTCTATGAAAGCTCGCACCTTGTTCGTCGTGCTCCTCGCCATCGCTGTTCTGCCTCTGCTGAGTTGCAGCGGCGGCCACAGCGGCGAAACCTACATTCTGGTTTCAACAAATATCAAGGTCCCTTACTGGCAAAGTGCCGGCGCCGGTTTTGCTCAGTCGGCGAACCAGTTGAAGGTTGGCTATGCCTTCACCGGGCCCGATACCTACTATCCTCCGGCAGAACGTGACGCCCTTGCCGCCGCGGTGCAGAAAAAGCCCGCTGGCATTCTCGTCTCAGTCGCCGATCCCAACGTCATCAAAGACGGCATCGACGCCGCCATCGCCGCCGGAATTCCCGTCGTTACCATGGACTCGGACGCACCCGCCAGCAAGCGCCTGTTCTTCATCGGCACCAACAACTATCAAGCCGGTGTCGCCGGTGGAACCCGCCTGGTGCAGGAACTCAAGGGCAAAGGCACAGTCATCGTTTTCACCATGCCTTCGCAACCGAATCTTAAAGAACGCCTGCACGGCTACAAGGACGCGCTCGAATCCTCTCCGCAAATCAAGCTCGCTCATATCGTGGATGTACAAGGCGACCCCCGCATCGCGTTCGACACTACGGGCCAGTTTCTCGCAAATGATAAGAAAGAGCACATTGACGCGTTCGTCTGCCTGGAAGCTTTGGCCGGAAAAGAAGTCGCCACTGTGCTCAGCAATAACGGAGTCAAGGGGCGAACGATCATTGCCATGGACACCGACCCCGATACGCTGCAATGGATCCAAAAAGGCGTGATTGCGGCCACGATTTCGCAAAAGCCTTACACCATGGCCTACGTCGGACTGAAAATGCTCGATGACCTGCACCATGAAAATTTGAGCAAGCTTAACTCCGACTGGGCGCATGACAGCTTTGCCCCGGTGCCCGCGTTCGTTGATACCGGATCAGCCGTCGTCGATAAGTCGAATGTTGATAGTTTTGTTTCGGCAACCAGATCCATCACCGGGCAATGAGCACTGGAAGTTGTCATTCCGAGCCGTCCGTAGCCGCGCTTACGCGGTGAGGGCGCGAAAATTGCAAAAACCCACGCAACACCAGGAGCTTAATGCCAAGGAAATTAACCATTCTCTGTCTTATTTTTTGCACCGCGCTCGCCTCTGCCCTCGAGCGTCAACCCTCATCCGACTATCATGCGCGCCGGGAAAAACTTGCCGCCAAGCTCGACGGCGGTGTCGCCCTCCTCTTCGCTCCACCCGAATCTGGCGATGAAATCTACGGCTATCGCGCAGACAACAACTTCTATTACCTGACCGGTTGGCCCGAACCTGGCGCCGCTATTCTGATCGCCGCCGCCCGAGAAGCAAAAGACGACACTCCTGCCCGTCCTTATACCGAAATTCTTTTTCTTCCCAGCCGCAACTATTCGCAGGAAAAATGGATGGGGCCCAAGCTCGGCCCCGAAAATCCCGACGCCGTGAAAATTACCGGCGTGGACCGCGTCGCCTCGCTCGACGACCTGCGCAATGAATTCGTAAAGCTATTCCCCACTCGCGGCGTTAAAGTCTATACCGATGTACCCACGGCGAATGAGCACTCGAATTCCACTCAGCCGCTCGCGTGGCTTGAAAATGCCAATGCCTTTCCCATCGGCACGTCGTATGTTGACGTTCGCCCCCTGATCGCATCTTTGCGTGTGTTTAAAGACGCCGGCGAGGTCGAACTCATTCGCAAAGCAACCAATGCTTCCATCGCCGCTCATTTGGCCGCGTTCAAAACCGTCCATGCCGGCGTGAACGAGCGCGAAATCGCGTCCCTGATGGAGTACGAATGGGGCAAGCGCGGCTGCGAGCGTGTGTCTTATGCGCCCATCGTCGGATCAGGAATCAATTCCACTATCCTGCACTATTCGGAAGATGACAAGACGATCCAGAATGGTGAAGTCGTTTTAATGGACGCGGCCGGCGAATACTCGATGTATGCGACCGATATCACCCGCACCGTGCCTGCGAACGGCAAGTTCACCGCGCGTCAGCGTGAGATTTACGAGATCGTCCTGGGCGCTCAAAGAGCGGCCATGGCGGCGTTCATCTCAGGAAAATCGCACCTGCAAAAAGGCCAGGCAGATACGATTTACGATGCCGCCTACAATTACATCAATACTCACGGCAAAGATCTCCACGGCGATCCGCTCGGCAAATATTTCATTCACGGCCTCGGCCACTACGTCGGTCTCTACGTTCACGACGTCGGCGACTACTCCATTCCTCTCAGCCCCGGCATGGTCTTCACCATCGAGCCCGGAATTTATATTCCTGAAGAAAAAATCGGCGTCCGTATCGAGGACATGTATTACGTGGACAAAGACGGCAAGCTGATTCAGCTTACCGAATCCCTGCCGCAGGATCCGGATCAGATTGAAAAGCTCATGTCGGGCAAGTAACTCGTGTGGCGCGGACCCATTTGTGTGGCGCGGACACTCTTGTCCGCGCTCCGCGCCTGGACCGCGGGGGCGCAATGCCTTTGTCGCGCAAATAAATCTCCGCTTGCCCTCTATGGTGTGCCACATGGATATACATCGCCAGCAGCACTTCCCGCCCGGGCAGCTTTCCGTCAGGCGAACTATGGATTTTCGCCAGCTCATCTTCGCTCAATGACGGAATCACACTGGAGCAATACTCGGGGACAAAGCCCGCCCTGAGCGAAGTCGAAGGGAATGTCCGCGCCACACGGTTCATGGTTATTTCACGACCTGAATGTTCTGCTTCAGCAACTCTCGAAGATCGACGATTTGTTCTGACGGCAAGCCGTGCGTAGGCAAGATATTGAAGCATGCGGGAGAGGTGTAGAAAAGGATCTGATTCTTGCCCTCACTCCAGAGAATGTAATTCTTCCATGCGATGTCGCTGGAGCCACCGTCCCAACTCCAGTGCGCGCCGTCGGCGTCGAACGTGACCGTTTTAGGACCTTGTGCTCCTGGTTGTTTGCGAAATTGGCGGCGCATGTTCCAGCGCGGCAATACCCACAAGATGGCGATCCAGAATGCAAGCAGCCCGATCAATGGTAATAGGTTCTTTGCCATCTGCCGGCTGTGATCGGCCAAGGCTCCGGCGACAACCAGAGCCGCCATGAACACAACGAATGCGATGAAAAGGCGCATACTCCATTTCTTGAACGCGGTCCGGTTGCGGTGGACACCGTAGGCCTCAACGAAATCCTTTTCACTCAACTGATAGTTGATCTGCATGGCAGGGCATTTTGGCAGAGCTCATGGGACAAAGCAAACAAAAAGCCCCGGCTTTCGCCGAGGCTTGAGTCGGACAGGAATGTCCGACCCACACGGATATTGCTAGTCCCCAAAAAAATGGGCCGGACAGGAATGTCCGACCCACACGATTCTAGCTGTTGGCCAACGACCAACGACCGACGGCCAACGACGCTCTTAGTATCCCATGTCACCCATGCCGCCGCCGTGGCCGCCCGGCATTGCCGGAGCTTCCTTCTTTTCAGGCAGCTCAGAAATCAGGGCTTCGGTGGTCAGCATCAGCGATGCAATTGATCCGGCATTCTGCAGCGCGGTGCGCACGACCTTGGTGGGATCGAGCACTCCGGCCTTGACCAGATCCTCGTACTCGCCGGTCAGGGCGTTGTAGCCGAAGTTGTTGTCCTTGGAGTCGTTGATCTTGCCCAGAACGATTGCACCCTCTTCGCCGGCATTCTCGGCGATCTGACGCAAGGGCTCTTGCAGGGCGCGCTTCACGACATTGATGCCGATCTGCTCGTCTCCCTCTGACTTCAGCTTGTCGAGAGCGGCAACGCACCGGGCAAGTGCAACTCCGCCGCCCGGGACGATTCCCTCTTCGACGGCCGCGCGCGTTGCATGCATCGCATCTTCCACGCGGGCTTTCTTTTCCTTCATTTCGGTTTCGGTGGCAGCGCCGACTTTAATAACGGCAACTCCGCCGACCAGTTTCGCCAACCGCTCCTGCAACTTCTCGCGGTCGTAGTCGCTGGTGGTTTTGTCGACCTGGCTGCGAATCTCTTTTACGCGGCCTTCAATCTCGTTGTGCTTGCCTTTGCCTTCGACGATGGTGGTGTTGTCCTTGTCGATGGTGACTTTCTTGGCCTGGCCCAGGTCGGAGACTTGAACGTTTTCCAGCTTGATGCCGAGGTCTTCAGTGATGGCCTTGCCGCCGGTCAGGATAGCGATATCCTGCAGCATGGCTTTGCGGCGATCGCCAAAGCCGGGGGCCTTGACGGCAGCAACGTGCAGCGTGCCACGCAGCTTGTTCACGACCAGAGTCGCCAGCGCTTCGCCTTCAACGTCCTCAGCGATGATGACCAGCGGCTTGCCGCTCTTGGCAATCTGTTCGAGCAGCGGGAGCAGGTCCTTCATCGAGCTGATCTTCTTTTCGTGGATCAGGATGTAGGCGTTCTCGAGAATCGCTTCCATCCGCTCGGGATCAGTAACGAAGTAAGGAGACAGATAGCCGCGGTCAAACTGCATGCCTTCGACCACTTCCAACTGCGTCTCCAGCGTCTTCGACTCTTCTACGGTGATGACGCCGTCCTTGCCGACCTTCTTCATCGCTTCGGCAATGATCTGTCCAATGGTGCTGTCGTTGTTGGCGCTGATCGTCCCAACTTGCCCAATCATCTCGCCGGAGACGGGTTTGGAGAATTTGTCGAGTTCGCCTTTGCCGCGGTCGCCGGTTTTGGGATCAATTGCGCCGCAGACGAGCGAAACTGCTTTCTCGATGCCGCGCTTCAAGGCCATCGGGTTCGCGCCGGCTGCCACAGTCTTTACGCCTTCGCGAAAGATTGCCTGAGCAAGAACGGTGGCAGTGGTGGTGCCGTCGCCGGCAACGTCGGAGGTCTTGGAAGCGACTTCCTTCACCATCTGCGCGCCCATGTTTTCGAGATTGTCTTTGAGTTCGATTTCTTTTGCGACGGTGACGCCGTCCTTGGTAATGGTCGGCGAACCGAATTTCTTATCGATCACGACGTTGCGGCCCTTAGGACCGAGCGTGACCTTGACGGCATCAGCGAGTACGTTGACGCCGCGAAGAATCGCCTGGCGGGACTCTTCTCCGTGAACAATTTGTTTTGCCATTTTTTCTTCTCCTAAAGTTGTGCAGCTACACGCTGCAGAGGTTTCGTTTGGGCCATCGCAAACTAGTTGTCAGTGGCTAGTGCCCAGTGATCAGTAAAACCAACTGGCAACTGACAACTGATCACTGACTACTTGCGGGAGCCTGCGGTCTCGCGCTTTGCCGCGCCAGACAGGATTCCCAGGACTTCTTCTTCGCGCATGATGATGAAATCTTCGCCGTCCAGCTTGATTTCGGTACCGGAGTATTTGCCGAAGAGGATGCGATCGCCTTCCTTGACGTCGAGCGGACGAACCTTACCTTCCTCGTTGATCTTGCCCTTGCCAGCGGACACAACTTCGCCTTCCTGCGGCTTCTCTTTCGCCGAGTCGGGAATGATGATGCCGCCACGAGTGGTTTCGCCTTCTTCGATCCGGCGAACCAAAATACGGTCATGCAATGGGGTGAATTTTGCAGCCATGTTGACTCCTTTCAATGAGTATTGTTGATTGCGGTTATCTGAATTGCTGATTGTTAGCACTTGAACTGCTAGAGTGCTAATTGTAAGAAGGTGCGCCTACACCTGTCAAGCCGACCCAGGCTCTGAAGGACGTATCGAAGCTAACCCCATTATACTGCTTGTACTTAGATTGAGAGCTGATTGCCGGTGCAAAATGCCCTGAAGAGTCGAGATGACAGATGCCCGCGGCGGTTTTAAAATACCTGCCGATGGCTGCACCGATGAAACCTCCCATTCGAACCACATTCATAGTTGCTTTGGCGCTCGCCCTGGCCCTGCCGGTCGCGGCGAAGAAAAAGTCTGACCCCCTATCCACCCTGAACTTCGTCGTCATTCGCGACGAAAACGAGAAGCCGGTGCGCAACGCTGCGGTCGTCATGCATCCGGTTGACGAGGACGGAAATCAAGTCCGCGGGGGCCTGGAACTCAAGACCAACCCGGAAGGCAAAGCCAGCTACGAGGGTGTCCCCTACGGTAAGCTGCGGATACAAGTGCTGGCCCATGGGTTCCAAACTTACGGTGGAGACTATATGGTGAGCGAACCCAGCATGGACATCACCATCAAATTGAAGCGTCCCACGAAACAATATTCGATTTATGAAGATCATCCGGCGCAGCAGCCGCCTGCGGAGGAGCAGAAGAAGCCGCAGTGAACTGAGCGATTGTAGAATTGTCGAATTTTAGAATTGACGAATTTCTGAGTTGGGAACAAACATTAGATTGGGTACGAAATTCGTCAATCGGTAAATTCGTAAATTTGGCATCCGCCACTTTAACCACTACAACATTCATGAACTACCTCCTCAAAACCGAACCTTCGGAATATTCGTTTGCCGATCTCCAGCGCGACAAAGAAACAATCTGGGATGGGGTATCGAATCCGGTTGCGCTGAAGAATATGCGCGCGATGGAATCGGGCGACAAGCTGATCATCTATGAAACTGCGGATATGAAAAGCGCGGTGGGAACAGCGACCGTGGCCTCGGTGGATATATCGGACGCGAAGAATCCACGCGTGAAGATCAAGGCAGGCAAGCCGCTTCCCCGCCCGGTTACCCTTGGTGAAATCAAAGCGCACAAACTTTTCGCGGATTCTCCGCTGGTGCGGCAGGGACGGCTGAGCGTGGTGCCGCTGGATGAAAAGCAGCACAAGTTTTTACTGGGGGAGTGAGGCATAGTGTCAATCCCCTTCGCACGTGTTGGGGCTAGTCCGTCGAACTCGGCGGGGCCAGAGAGTCGACAGGACGGCCTCAATCGCAATAGACGTTTTGCCTGGCTTCTGCGAAGAACCTTCGCGGAAGCAAGACTTGACCGTGTTCCAAGTAAACGGCAGGGACACTGATCCGATTGTCTGGTGACCGAGTCCAACTCGAGCCCGTCCGCCGCTTGTCCAATTGCAGTTCGGTCTGGGGAATGGGAGTTTGACCTGCACATGGCAAGAACACATCTTCGAAAACCGCGGTTCCTTTCGCGTTCGCAAGTCTGCAACGATCAAGCTTTTCATCTTTATCGAACCAACAATCCAACCAATAGCCCGTGTCGCGGAGGGTGACGCCGGCGTTCTCTGGCCGGACGTGAAGCGCGTTGTAGGAGACATTATGCGGGCGCTGTCGCGGCATCCCCGCCCACCAGAGCGGGAGCGCAACGAGCGCGATCAGGGTTCCGAGAACCACGCCCACCAAGCGTTTCGGGGTGAAGCGGAGTAGCACTGCGACGACGATGCCTAGAGCAAAGCACCCGAGCACGAACCATCTCGCGATGGGCATACTTACAAGGCCCATCGCCAGAAATCCGACAGCGACAATAATGCCGGCAACCTCCGAGTCCACCTGCATGACCCGCCAGGGGCCGGGATGCCGCGCAGTGGAGTGATCCTTCACTACTTGATTGTCCTCCGGGCTGGTGGAAAAGGCCAGGGTTTGTAGCGTGAGAAGTTAGCTATGGCGTAATCGGCTGCGCGTTGTGCCGTCCCTACGGGACTCACACTCCATATAACCTGGCCCAGCGCTTACGCGCTGGGCTAAATAAATGCCGCTGCCACGCGGCTTGATTACCGTTCTGGATTGAATACCCGCTTAGAACGGGCGCACTCGTACTCCCACATCTCGAACATCACGAGATGTGGGGCAAAGCAGGCCAAGAGGCGCTCGGCGGACAAGAACAAAAGCGTCGGACAAGAATGTCCGACCCACACGGGTATTTCTGGCTGCCCAGCTCAAAAATTCCGGGCTATCTTGATTAGCCTCTCGCGATGGCGCTGGAAGTACAATTGGCCGTACATGCCTGGCTCGGTCATCGGTAAGGCGGCGCGGCTTCTCGGGCTCAACCGTCAAAGCCTATCTATTTCGCTGCGCACGGCAGTCGCTTCGGCGCTCGCTTATCTGCTGGCGAAAGGCCTGCGCTTGCCGGAATTTTACTGGGCGCCGATTTCGACGATTGTCATCCTGCTTTCGACCATCGATCCGCTCACGCTGGCATGGCAGCGTTTTGTAGGCACGGCTGTGGGCGCCGCATTTGGCGCTTTGATCGCAACCCATTTCAATGCTAATTGGATGGTTTATGGCTCGGGGATTTTTGTCTGCGGGGTTCTCAGCGCAATCCTGCGGCTGCATTCCGCCTACCGTTTTGCCGCAATCGCATTAACGATTGTTCTGCTGGTCGCGCACGGACGGCCACCCTGGACGGTAGCGATGCACCGGTTCATTGAGGTGTCGCTAGGGATTGCAGTGGCGCTGGTGGTCACGCTGGTGTGGCGCCTGCCGAATGCGAATCCGTGAGTGTTATTATGCCTCCCTGCGGGACTCACATTTCAATACGGCACTGACCCAGCGCTTACGCGCTTGCTAGTTAAATTCCGCCGCCCTTGGCGACTGGGTTCACGTTCGAGTGCGGGGCCGTTCGCGGAACGGAAATCAAAGTCTTAGACTGCAAAGGTCGCAGAGGATGCGAACGACAGCCCTCGCAGTGGAAGAGCAGAACAACTGGCAGGCTCCCATCGTCACAATTCTTAATCACCTGTCATAGATATCGTTCCTTCAGAATGCGCACATGGTGCGTCACGTGCCCGGCGGTGATAAACGCCATGGCGCGGACCGTGAAGCGATTGTCGCTGGCGATGCCGGTGCGGGTCCAGGCTGCGGCGGGCATGTTCCTGAAAAGCGAGATGGTCGCAAGGCGCACGCGGCGAAATTCCTCCACGTGCGCGGCCCACGAGCTTGCGTCAGCGCCGGCGCCTTTTGCCGCGATCTCCTGATCGTAGCTGGGAAGTGGCACGTCAAAGCCGCGCGCAAACCACAACGCCCGGAAGGCAAAGGCACGCTCGGTGTCGGTCAGATGATTGAGCACTTCGCGGATGCTCCACTTTTCCGGGGCGTAGCGGTGAAGCGATTTCTCTTCCGAGATAGTCGCGAGAAAAACCAGTGTCTCATCCAGTTGGCTCTCGATGGTAGCGAGCGGATTTTCTCCGATCACCTGATTGATGTACGTGAAGTAATACGGCGCGGCTTCGGTGGGGGATGGGCGTCCGATCATGAGGTTCATTTTACTGCGGAGAAGCATTCAGCGATCAGCACTCAGCAATCACGGTTTCCGTAGCCCAACGGCTCCAGGTTTGTGATACACTCTCTGTAGCGAAGAAAAGGCGAATATATGAGTTCCCTGCCCTTACTTCCGGATTCGGGCCCTCGACTCGTGGGCATTGCCCGGCTGGCGGCGCACGGCGAGAGTGTGCGCCAGGGACACGAGGTTGAGTATTTCACTTTACCGGTCAAGTCGCTACTCAACCGTTGCACCGGCACCCGCATGCCGTTTACTTGGACCATCAATCCATATCGCGGATGCGAGTTTGCCTGCAAGTACTGTTACGCGCGCTACACCCACGAATTCATGGAGATGCGTGACGGCATTGAGTTCGAGCAAAAGATCTATGCGAAGCAGCATGCGGCTGATCTGCTAAGACAAGAGCTGCGCAAAGTGAAGCCGGGTGAGGATATTGCGCTGGGGACCGCGACCGACCCCTACCAGCCGATTGAAAGGAGGCTCGAGATCACACGGGCAATCTTGCAGGAGATCGCACGGCATTTGGGGCTGGAAGTTGGGATTGTGACCAAGTCGGCGATGGTGGCGCGCGATATCGATGTGTTGCGCGAGATTGGAGTACACAACCGGATATCCGTCAGTTTTACGGTGACGACAGTGGATGCCGAGCTGGCGAGGATTCTGGAGCCTCGGGCGCCGCGTCCTGACCTGCGGCTGGAGTGTCTGCAAAAATTGCGTGAGGCTGGGATTCGCGCAGGTGTCATCTGCGCACCGGTGCTGCCGGGGATTACCGATGCGCCCAAACAACTGGAAGCGGTGATGCGAGCGGCAGCGGCGGCCAAAGCTTCACACATTTATGCTAATCCGCTGTTCCTGAAGCCGTGTTCTGCGGCAGTGTTTCTGCCTTTCCTAAAAGAACATTTCCCGAAGCTGGTGCCGGAATATGAAACGCGGTTTAAGGACAAGGCGTTCTTGCCGGTGGCTTATCGCAAGAGGATTTCGGAGTTGTTCGGGAAGCTGCGCGCGAAATATGGGATTCTTCGCGAGTCGCGGTGGGAGGAGAAACCTAGAGAGCAGAAGAGCCAGCAGTTGACTCTGTTCTGAACGCTGGACTTAAAGCGTTTAACCGCAAAGATCGCAAAGCGCGCGAAGAAGAGCGACCGCGGATCAGAGAGGCTCATCTATTCTTTGAGCTTCAACCTTGATTTGTTCTCTTCCAGAAATTCGCGCAACTTGTCAGCGGAATCCAGCAAGCGGATCCATTGCTCGTAGTAGAGCGTCACTGGGAAGCGCCCGAGTCCATAAACGCTAACGCCACCCTTTTCGCCGACTCTGAACTCCAGGCTGCCGGTGCGGCGGGGGCCCTGTTTTTCCAATTCCGCCAGCTTCGCTTTTAGTTCCTCATAAGTAGGTTCGGCCATAGTGCTCCTTGGATTCTGTTTGTATGTGTGTGGGTCGTCCCTGCGGGACTCGACTGCTCTTTACATTGTACCTAGCACTGACGTGCTGGGCTAAGCTGGGCCGCTCCTGGTAGAGCCTACTCACATCGTATCCCCCTAGCGAAGTTAAAATGCTTGAGCGAGAAACGCGTTAGGGAGCTGGCCGGACGGCTCCGCAAAAGCCGGGAGGCCAGCGACCGGGACTACAATCCGCTGTGTCCACCGCCTACTTCGTCCTGATTCGCGAGATGAGAGACGCCTACAATCATCGCTTGCGTTTGGTGCAGTCGGCTCGACAACGCGGCATCAAACCCACCGCCCGCTTGTTTCAAACCACCGTTCCCACTGTGCGCAAGTGGCTGCGCCGTTATCAGCAGCAAGGACCGCGCGGCCTCATCGAAGTTTCTCGCGCCCCTCATCGCCAGCCCGGCAAGACTCCCGCCGACATCGAACAGCAGGTCGTCGCACTCCGCCAGCAGCTGTTCACCTTCGGAGCTCGTCGTCTTATTCGGGAGTTCGACCTTCCTCTCAGTCATCGTGCCTTGGAACGCATCTGGCGCCAGCATGGCCTGCTACAAAAAACGACCGCGCAAGTATCAGCGCAAACAAGACCTCGCCCACATCAAAGCCACCTGGCGCGTCTTTCAGCAGATCTCCGCCGACACCAAGGATCTCGACGATATTCCCCGCTACTGGCCGCAGGCCCAGGCTTTCGATCTGCCGGCCGTCGAATACACCGCCCGCGAAGTGCGCAGCGGCCTGCTGTTCTGGGCTTTTGCCGAGCGCCGTTCTGCGGCTGCCAGTTCCATCTTTGCCGCCCGTATCCAGCAGCACCTCGATCGTTGCGGCATCTCTCTGCGCGATCTGGTCTGGCAGACCGACAACGGCTCCGAGTTCATCGGTGGCCACGATCGTCGCGGTCACCCCACCGGATTCCCCACCGCTTTAGGCGACAGCCAGCACGTTCGCATCCCTCCCGCCGCTCACACCTTCCAGAGCGATGTGGAAACCGTTCACCGCCTCGTCGAAGATGAGTTCTTTGACCTGGAATCGTTCCACAGTCGGGGCGACTTCCTCGCCAAAGCCTTTACCTACCAGCTCTACTTCAACCTGGTCCGTCCCAACTCTCATAAACAAAACCTCAGCCCTTGGCAGATCGTCGAGCAACTCCAACCCCGCTGGCCGCTCCAACTCTGTTTGCTTCCACCTGTTTTCTTGGACTATTACTTGAACCACTCCGGGGGATACGATCTCCCTAGGCACCCCTAAGCTGGGCCGCTCCTTCGGAGCTCGCGAGTAGATCCGCAAGGTATGGACTCTTCCTCGACGTTTCGGGTTCCAAGATAATTCGGGTGCCGTCAATTGAGAATAAGAATTTTTCGGTAGACGGCCAATAAAATTCAGTTCAATTATTAGGGATGCCGCTCATCAAGAAAAGATCTTCCCGGCGGAATATGGCCAGTGGATTTCAATCCAGGTCGAAGTCGCGGATCGGCCTGCCGGTATCCGGAGATTCTTTGGCTTTACGCAGGGCTTCCTGAAATTTCTTTTCAAGCAGATCGCCGGCGTGCTTTTGCGCCTCAACCGACTGTCGAAAAATAGAGTCGCGGCGGTTGTCCTGTTCTTTCATGGCACGAGCTGCTTCATCCAAATCGTTGAAGGTCTTGGGCCTGACCGGCGCGACATGCGAAATGACCGCTCCGCTCTCGGGATCAACCTTCAAGACCGCGCTGCAGCAGGGGCAGGTCAAATCGAAACTGCTCTTTTTGGCCATCTCTCGAAATCATACCGCAAAGTGAGCGCATTCAGCGGGGCTGAATGTGGATAGGAAAGACGTGGAAGGTGAATAGCAGCTCCCAGCCGAGAAGCAGGAGGGAGATCACGGCGACGCCGATGGCCAGAACTTCGCCGAGGGTCATGCGGGTGCGGCCGGGCTCAAACCGGCGGGCCAGCAGGCCGAGAATGTTGAGTGTGGCAAAACCGAACACTGCTCCCCACAGCACGTCATACGCGCTGACGCTGCCGACTGTGACCTGAAAAGCCAGTACCAAGAGCATAGATTCAGCGGGCAGCCATCAGTGGAAAATAGCACTGACAACCTGCGCAGCTTGTCCGCGATATTACATGGTTTGTGCGGGTTCGTCAGCGGGTACTGAAAGAGCACTGGCACGGATAAAGTAAATTAAGATAATGCCGATCAGAGTGCTGTTTTTCGACGTAGGGAATACGCTGTTGTTCCCCAACCGCAAAAGAATACTTCATGCCCTCCACATGCGTGGCGCGTTCCCCGGCGAGGAACTTCTGCGTGAGATTGAGAGCGACACCAAACACGAATTTGACGGATTGATGCAGAACCACTCTGCGGTGGACCACGGGTTCTGGAACATCTTTTATACGCGCCTGCTCGCTGAGCTTGATATCGCCGACGAAAAGGTACGCGATGACCTCGTTGCGGGCACGCGGATGTCGGCAAACTGGTGCGACATACGTCCGGGGACGCGCGAGACTCTGCTTTGGTTTGGGCGGAAATTTCGCATGGGAGTGATCTCGAATGCTGACGGCAAGATTGCCGATGTGCTTGCGCACTGCGGGATTGCAGATTGCTTTGAAACCATCACCGACTCCGGCATCGTGGGCAAAGAAAAACCTCATCCGAAAATATTTGAAGCGGCGCTGAAAAGCCTCGGCGCGAAGGCTGGCGAAAGCCTTTATATCGGTGACGTATATTCGGTGGACTACGTCGGTGCAACAAACGTGGGAATGCGAGCAGTATTATTTGACGTATGCGGAGCCTATAAGAATGAAGTGGCACCGAGGGTGGAGTCGCTGGATGAGCTAAAGCTGGCGCTCGAAGAAGTTGGCGGCGCGGAATGACAATGATTGTCGACAGTGACGAATTCTGGATGAAAGAGGCTCTGCGGTGTGCGCGGCGTGCGCTTGAGATGAATGAAGTTCCCGTCGGAGCGGTTGTCGTCCATGACGGGGAGATTATCGGACGCGGATTCAATCGCAACATCATCGATCACGATCCCTCGGCGCATGCGGAGATGATCGCTGTGCGCGAAGCGGGCGCCGCGCTCGGCAATCATCGCCTGGGGGCCTGTGACCTGTTTGCTACAATTGAGCCGTGCGCGATGTGCGCGGGGGCGCTGGTGCACGCGCGAATTCGGCGCCTGGTTTACGGCGCGGATGATGTTAAAGCCGGGGCCGTCCACTCGGTGATGCAGGTTGTAAACCATCTCAGCCTGAATCATGTCATGGAAGTTCGAGGCGGCGTGCTGGCGGGAGAATGCGCAGCATTGGTTCAAGATTTTTTCCGGCAGCGGCGTCAATAGAAAAGCAGCTCGACTGCGCTGAATTATTCGTAGACGAATAATTCGGCTTCGCTTCCGAATGACACTGGATTTTGTGGGCGCGGACAGGTGCGTGAGTGGTTGAAATTGAGCCGGGTTGCGGGCGTGAGCGCAGCGGGAGCCCGCAGGCGAAATCCTGAGCGAAGCGAAGGACCGAAGGAACCGGCCAAGAAAACGTAACCTGCGAGCCAGCAAAGTTCTAATGCGGAGAGGTGCGTGAGTGGTTGAAATTGAGCCGGGTTGCGGGCGTGAGCGCAGCGGGAGCCCGCAGGCGAAATCCTGAGCGAAGCGAAGGACCGAAGGAACCGGCCAAGAAAACGTAACCTGCGAGCCAGCAAAGTTCTAATGCGGAGAGGTGCGTGAGTGGTTGAAACGATCCGCCTCGAAAGCGGACATACCTTAACGGGTATCGTGGGTTCAAATCCCACCCTCTCCGCCATAAATTCTTAAGGTCCTTCGACTCGCTGCGCTCGCTCAGGATTTCGGCGCGGCTCCGACGCCGCGCAATCGCCTCAAGTCCGAACATGATTTCTTCTTCCGCGTTGGGCATGGTGGTGACCTTCATCGTTCCATGCCCGGCTTGCAAAGTATGGGCGATATCGAACACCTAATTCTGGCGGCGCTAATTGTGAAGCCGAAGTGAAATGCTGACCGGCGCACCCTCGAAAAGCAGCGTGACTTCGACGGCTTCGGAGCGGCTGAGCGGGTGGACATGGTAATGACCGCCCGAGATGACGGCTGGGACCGAAAGCATGCAACCGTTGCCTAGTCCCGAAATTTTGTTTTTGAAGTTGCCGGCGACCATATTGCATATCTCGCCAAAGGCGTCGCAGTTTTCTCGGTCTATATCGCCGGGCTGAACTCCGAGCATTCGCGAGGCCATGAGGTTGCTTGACTCGACGCTGCAACCAAGAATCAACACGCCGCACAGCTGTCCGGCAAACCCTACCATGGCCGTCACATCATGGGCTTGGGGGGGCGGAGTGACAGGGGTGGTCAACTTGCAACCCAACATCAAGTCGAACACCTCGCGGGCAGCAATCTCGAGCACGATGTTCCAGTTTTCACAGGAGTGTAGGCTGCGAGTCAACGGCGCGGTCGCGGTGTTCATGCGTGCACCTCTAGGAGCGGGATCACGTGCTCTTTCACCTGCTCGGCGGTAAACGGCTTCCGTATATAGCCTCTGGCTCCGGCAGATAGCGCCTGTACGACGTGCGATTCGCTGCCTTCTGTGGTTATCATTACCACCGGCACTCCCTTGGCGTTTTCAACCGCGGCGAGCCGTTTGACTAGTTCAAGTCCGTCCATCACCGGCATATTGATGTCGCACAGAATCAAATCAACACGGTTTTCGGCGAGCACGGCGAGGGCCTCGGCACCGTTTCCAGCTTCAAGCACAGAGCTGATTTCAAGTCCGGCCTGGCGCAGTGAACGTTCCACGATTTTTCGCATTACTGAGGAATCGTCAACGATTAACGCACGTATCTTGTTCATGAAGTGGCAGTCACCCTTCGCTTGCGCAGAGCTCACACACGGATTTGCTTCAGATCAGATCGGCAGATTGCGGGGAGAGTTTAGGTCACAGGTAAAACAGCAAGGGTAGCCTTCCTGTTGCGCGGTGGAGGACTAAGGTTTGCGTTTATCCTTCGGCGTCTCTTGCATCACTTCGGCGGCGAGGCGGAAACCGGTGTTGGCGGCGGGAACTCCGGCGTAAATTGCCGTCTGGAGCAGGGCTTCCTTCAGATCGCATGGTTCAAGTTCATGTTCGAGGCCGGTTCGGACATGCATACTGAATTCTTCCCACCGGCCAAGTGAAGCCATCGTAACCAGTACGAGCAATCGACGCGTGCGGACATCAAGGCCCGGCCTCGTCCAGATCGAACCCCACGCATAACGCGTAATGAGCTCCTGGAATTCGCGGTTGAAATCGTCGGTCGCGGCTGCAGCGCGATCAACGTGCGCGTCGCCCAGGACGGCGCAACGAATTGCAGCGCCAGCTTCGAGCGGGTCGGCTGTCGTTTGCGCCAGCATAAATCCGAGCAATGCGGCGCTGAACGAACGCGGGCGTTCGAGGTTAGACAAGTGTGCGGCGGGGAGACGAAGTGATTGCGCGCCCGGAATTTGGCGGGCGAGGATTTCGCCATGGCCGTCCCATGGAGTGGAGACATCGCGGTCGCCGGCAATAATAAGTGTAGGCACGCGAACTTGGCCGAACCATGTACGCGAGTCGAAGTCACGCAAGGCAGCGCAGCAGCCGAGATACCCGACGGGATTGGTTCCGAGAAAGACGGATTTAATCGAACTTGCGTAGGCTTCATTGCTCGCGAGCGTGTCGGCGGAGAAAAACCGCTGCATGGCGATGTCGGCCACAGCGGCCATACCACCAGTGTTGACGGCCTTGATGCGGTTTTCCCAGTTGCTGCGCGGAGTGAATTGCGGGGACGTGTTCGCGAGCACAAGTTTGGTGAGGCGGTCTGAGGCATGACTCGCAAGCCATTGACCGATCGCACCGCCGAGTGACAATCCACAGAAGGCGAACTTATCGAGAGTTAGCAGATCAGCCAACGCGAGAAGATCACGCCCCAACAACTCGACGGAGTACTCTCCAGCAGGCGCGTCGGAAGCACCGTGGCCGCGCGTATCGTAACGAAGGATTTGAAAGTGCGGGAGCAGATCAGCAACTTGCGAAGCCCACATGCCATGGTCGGTTCCGATGGAATGCGAGAGAACTAATACAGGCTTGCCGGAGTGACCTTCCAGGCGGTAGAAGATGCGGGTGCCGTTGACGGTGGCGAAAGGCAAAGCTATCGCTCCTTCTTTTTGGTGGATTTGTGAGAGACCTGAGCTTCGCGGAAGATTTCGGCGGAGCCGAGATATTCTTCGGGCGATTCGAGCCGGCGCAGGGTTGCGGCATTCAGGTGTCTAGTTACCTCCGGCATTTCCGCGAGAGTGGATGCAAGGCGCTTCCCTTCTTGAGCGCTCCTTCTGGCTGCGGATTCGATGAGCTTGTGTGCGCTGTCGCGACCGATTTTTGGCGCGAGCAGCATCATGGCGCGTTCAGCGAAAATGAGGCCGTTGGTTGCCTCAAGATTCGCGCGCATGCGTTTGGTGTCGACGGAGAGTCCGCCCGCAACTTCGGCCATCGACGACGACGCGACTCCGGTGGATTGAATAACAGCTGCAACCGTCGGCCACTCTGATTGCCAGCCGCCGACACCGCGTTCGTGCTCCTGCGGCATCGCCGAAAGAAATGACGCGACCAGGTGCGGCATGCGATTGGCGGCGGCCAGTGTAAGCGCGCAGCCAATCGGATTTCGCTTGTGAGGCATGGTGGAGGACCCGCCGCGTCCGTCGGCTGCGGGCTCGGCAACTTCGGCAATTTCATTTTGCATTATGAGCGCGATGTCGTGGGCCATCTTGCCCAGACTTCCGGTCAGGACTCCGCACGCACACATCAACGACGCCAGGCGGTCCCGCTGGGTGTGCCACGGGGCTTCGGGGCAAGCAACGTCCAAGTTATTCGCCAGCGCCCGCGCGACCGCCGGGCCGTCCTTCCCGAGCGATGCCAAAGTGCCGCTGGCGCCGCCGAATTGAAGAACCAAAGCGTCGGAAAATGCTGCATCCAGTCTTTCGCGGCAGCGGCGAATCGAACTGAACCAGTTTGCGGCTTTCAATCCGAATGTGATGGGCGGCGCGGGCTGCAGCAAAGTCCGCCCGAGCATCATCGTGCCTTTGTGCTTTTCTGAAAGCGTGCGCAAAGATGATTCGAGTACAGTGAGATCTTTTGCCAGAATCGGCTGCGCCTGTTTAAGCAGCAATACCAGAGCTGTGTCGGCAACGTCCTGACTGGTGGCGCCCCAGTGAACGAAGCCGGCGGCGGTCGCATCCGCTCGGCGCACGATTTCGGTGAACGCTTTAACAAACGGAATGGCGGGGGTTCCGGCGCGGAGCGTATCGCGTGCGAGCGCGGAGACATCAAAGGCGCTGGTTTGAGTGCTGGCAATCACCTTGGCCGCGCTCTTCGGAATCACTCCAATATGGGCTTGCGCCTTTGCCAGCGCAACTTCAAACTGCAGCATGGCACGCAGCACGGACTCATCGGAGAACAGGCTGGCCAGAGGTCCGGTGGTGGCGAGGGCTTCGATTAGGCGTGCGGGCATCCGTGCGGCATTATAACGGGATACGAGGTCAGCGGGAGAAATGCGCGCCGATCACTGTCACACATCAAAAAACACCGTCTCGTTCTCTCCTCGAAGATGAATGTCGAATTGCCAGCCGTTGCCGCGAGACTTGTCAGGGTGCGCAAACAAAGTCTGCCGCTGGCTTTCGGGAACCAGCGCGAGGATTGGGTCCTGTTCGTTGGCGGGATCTCCGGCAAAGTAAATTCGCGTATAAAGCTGCAGCAAAATTCCGCGCGCATAAACCGCCACGCTGATGTGCGGAGCCTGCGGCTTGCCATCCGACGCAGGCACGCTGCCCGGTCGTATGGTTTCGAAATCGCAGAAGCCGTGTTCGTTGGTGGCGGCGCGGCCAAAACCGGAAAACGAGCCATCTGACGCAGGATCCCCGGCGTTTTTATATCGGCCATCACCATCCGCCTGCCAGAGTTCGATCATGGCGTCATTGACGGGAACATTCTCCGCGTCGAAGAGCCGGCATCGTAAAAAGACGCGCTCACCCTTTACGTTTTCAGGAGCGATCTGCGTGACAGAGTGTTTTTCTGTGAGGCCGAGGTGGAGGTAAGGTCCAACCGTCGACGAAGGTGTAGGAACGTGATCCATAGCTATGGTTCGAAGGGTGTGGCCTCGGGGCCGCGAATCACAATGTCGAAACGATAGCCGAGCGCCCACTGCGGCTGCGTGGTCTCAACATCGAAGCGCGAGATCATCCGCTGCCGCGCGCGTTCATCCGGCACAGACTGAAAGATCGGATCGTGCGCGAATAGCGGATCGCCGGGGAAATACATTTGCGTAATCAGCCGGCTGATAAACGCGCGTCCAAAGACGGAGAAATGAATATGCGCCGGACGCCAGGCATTGTAATGATTGAGCCACGGATATGCGCCGGGCTTGATGGTAACGAACCGATATGCGCCGTTCCCATCAGTGAGAGTGCGGCCGGCGCCGTTGAAATTCGGATCGAGCGGCGCGGGATGCTGATCGCCTCTGTGACGGTAGCGTCCCGCGGCATTGGCTTGCCAGATCTCGATCAGAGTATTTGAGACCGGGCGGCCATTGTCATCGAGGACGCGCCCGCTGACGATGATCCGCTCCCCGAGCGGTTCACCGGCGTGCTGGCGGGTTAAATCGCTGTCGGTTTCTGCGATCGTGCTGTGACCAAAAACCGGCCCGGTAGTTTCCGACAAAGTGTGCGGCAAAAAAGTCAGCGGTTGGGCTGGATTGCGCAGCAGCGTGGATTTGTAAGGTTCGTAAATGCGCGTGGGCTGAGTACCGGGTTGAAGGCGGCGATAGGCCGGGATGCGTGATTTTTTATTTGCCAGTTCACCCATGAAAGTCCGCCGCAAATGTGCATGATACTCCAGTCTGGCGTTGCGTTCGGCGTGTCACAACAGCGAATTCACTGTTGCGCGACGCGAATGCGGTTCTGCCAGTGCGTCCATACGAACCAAACGACCCCGAGCACCAAAGCGGCCAGAATCACGGCATCGAACTTGCGCAGATACTTGCCGAATTCGCGCCAATTCTGTCCGAGCTTCATGCCAAACCAGGCGAGCGCGAAGCACCAGGGCCATGAGCCAAGGAATGTATAAACGTGGAAGCGAAGACGAGGCATGCGGGCAATTCCGGCGGGCAAAGCGATAAAGGTGCGGACTACCGGCAGGAGGCGGGCGATGAAAACCGCGAGATATCCCCAGCGGGCGAAGAAGCGATCCGCCCAATCGAGTTCATTCCGCCCGAGTAAGATCCAGCTGCCATAGCGTTCGACCAGCGGACGGCCGCCATAGTAACCGACCTCATAAGCGACAAGGGAGCCAACGTTGCACCCGATAGCGCCGGCAGTTGCGACCCAGAACAGCTTCATGGAGCCTTCAAACACCAGGTAGCCGGCGAAGGGCATGATCAGTTCCGAAGGCAGCGGAATGCACGCCGACTCAATTGCCATGAGGATGACGATGCCGCCATAGCCGCTGAATGCGATCAGCGTCTTAATAAAGATGAAGAGTGCCGCAAGAATTTTCTCAGTCATGCAGAGCTTCTAGCAGTCAGCGACGAGCGGGGTGCGAACAAGTATGAGCATGGCTTCTGAGGGTACAACACTGGGCTAAACCGCGACATCAGGCGCTCTTCGCGAGCTCCTGCTCGCGATAGAAGTGCATCAGGTCGGTCAAGATAGGTTGCGCTCCCAACTGGCGGAGCATGGTCGTCACCTGGCCGCGATGGTAAGTGCCGTGATTGACCACATGCAGCAAAGATTGCCAGAGCGGATTCCGGTACACGCCGAACTTCAGCGTTTTGTATTCGATTTCGCGATCCAGGTCGGCTTGCGTCAACCCGCGCACGAAGTTCAGCAAACGCTGCTCATGTTCGAGCCAACGCTGTCGCAGAAGGCTGACATCCGTGAATTCTGCGGAGGCCGGAAGTCCCGAAGGTGAGCGTCCCTGAAAGCGTTCCAGCCAGATCCACTCAGCGCCGTAGATATGCGCCAGGGTATCGCGCACCGATGGAAAGCTCGAGTCGATCCGCTGAACAAATTGTTCCGTCGAAAGAGTTCCCGCCGCTCCTAACGCGCGACGGTCTGCCCAGGCGTTGTAGTCAAACAGTTGTTGTATTTGTTCTGGGGACATTTGCTGAATAGCCTTCATTAAGGACGTCCTGTTCGGCGGCTGTAGTCGCGCTGTTTGTTTTCTGAATTGGGTATTCCATGCCTCTGGGTCTTTTGCGCTTTGCGTTATGTCAAGAAAAGTCCAAAGATTTTAACCGCAAAGGACGCTAAGAACTTCCGCGAAATTCGCCAAGAAATCCCAACTTAGGCACCCGCCGGTCGCTGGTTGAAGTTGCTCTTGGGCTCGGCTGAAGCCGAGCCCTTTTGCAGATCAGTACACAGCAAAACTGGAGCGACTGATCTCAGAAGGAACCTTCCTGGGTAAATGTAAACCCTGGTAATCCTGCGCCTGCAGCACTTTTCGAAACTTTTACTTTAACTGTGGGAGCATCCGGCGCAGTAACTTCTGCCGGACGTAGCAAAGCATACTGGGTGAAAACTTCGTTGTAAACCTTGGTCACAAGATAATCCTGGCCGTTTTCGTCTTTGCGCCAGACCTGCCCCAACTGAATAGACTTCACTGCCATAGGTTCTCCAACATTCAGAGTAAAGGCGGCTTAAGCTGTCGTCAATTGCGCAACCCTGCACCGATGGCGCTGGCCTCCTGAAGCAAGATTCAGCGCGATTACAGACAGCGATGAAGGCAATCCGCACCTGCTAAGATTGCCAACGAGCGGAGATGATATGCCACGAGGAATAACGCCACGGAGGCCGGCGAAGAGCGGAAGACATGAGGGCACGAGGTTGAAGGCTGCCCCGATTAAGCGATTGGCGAATGGCGGCCCGCGCGCGCTGAACCCGGCGAAAGCGGCTGGACCGCGATCATCTTCGAAGCTGGCGAAGAGCGTTCGCCCGGCAAAAGGCTACAACCCAACTTCTCCCGGGCGCGTTGCTGAGATTCTAAAGCGGCTGGATCAAACGTATCCCGATGTGACATGTGCGCTGACGCACAAAAATCCATGGGAGCTGCTGGTTGCGACCATTCTTTCGGCGCAGTCCACGGACGTACGCGTGAATATGGTCACGCCGGAGCTGTTCAGGAAATATCCGACGGTGCAGGATTTCGCGCGTCTGGAACCGGAGCAGCTCGAACCTGATGTTCGTTCGACGGGATTTTTTCGCAACAAGAGCCGCTCGGTGGTGGGAGCAGCGAAGAAGATCGTGAATGAATTTGGCGGCAACGTTCCGGAAACAATGGACGAATTACTCACCCTGCCCGGCGTTGCCCGCAAGACGGCGAATGTGGTCCTCGGCACGTGGTTCCGGAAAGCCGAAGGCGTGGTCGTAGATACGCACGTGCATCGCATCTCGCGACGGCTGGAACTGACCAAGAATAACGATCCGAAGAAGATCGAGGAAGATTTGATGCGCGTGATTCCGCGCGAAAAGTGGATTCTGTTTTCTCATCAGGTCATCTGGCATGGACGCAAGTTGTGCTTCGCGCGTTCGCCAAAATGCGCGGAGTGCCCGCTGGAAAATATCTGTCATGCTGAAGATAAGACGTGGAGCACAGTGGAAAAGCACGCGGGAGCGAAGGCGTAAGTTGGGGGCTGGGCTTTGGGGGTCAGGCTCCAGGCATCAGTTGTTAGGCATCGGGCTTTCGGCGTTAGGAAGTCTTACCTAAAATCCACAATCTCAAGCCAGACGCCCAGAGCCTAGAGCCTAGAGTTTCAAGGTCAGGCCTGATCTCTGACGCTTAACGCAACGCCGCCCTTCACGTCGGCACTTTCAAAATCAGATAGCCACCGACCAGCGCGAAGATCACATCCGGAGACCAAGCGGCCAGCACCGGCGGCAACTGGCTGATGTTGCCCATGGCCTCGAACAGCCCTGACACTACCGAATAGACGACCGCAATTCCAATCGCGGTTGCGACTCCGGCCATGGCGCCGCGCTTCCCTGCCGACAGCGCGAACGGAATGGCCAGCACTCCCATCACAAATGTAATCACCGGAAATGCGATTTTCTTTTGCAACTGCACTTTCAATTTCACCACTTCGAATCCGCTCTGCTGAAGGTCGTGAATGTAACGGCTCAGTTGCTTGTAATTCATTTCCAGCGACTGCTTCACTTCCTTTTTGAAATACGCCGGCGGTTCGGAGACAGCGTTAAAGGTCGAAACGTCGAAAGGACGATAGTCACGAATGGCCGCGCCCTGAAACGTTCGCTGCCATCCTGAGGTACACACCCAGCGATGCAACCGCTCATCCCAATGCGCGGTATCGGCATAAATGCGATTGGCCAACTGGAAGCTCGCGGGATCGAATTGGAAAACAGAAAGGTCGCCGAACTGGTTCCGGTCAGAATCGAACAGCTGATAGTAGTAAATCGTCGAGTGTTCGCCGAAGATCCACTTGCGATACGGATTCAAATACGTCTGCGGCGGGCGGCCTTTGATTTTGTTCAGCAATGCGTCTTGCCGCTTATTAGTGTGCGGCAAATAGAACTGGTCGGAGAGGAACAGTCCGGCGGCGACCATGACCGCCACCAGCAGCACCGGGACAATGACCCGATAAATGCTGATGCCGGTGGCCTTGAGCGCGGTGACTTCGTTCGACCGTTCCATCAGGCCGAGCGTGATGAGCACCGCCAGCAGCACTCCGTATTGCGCAACGTTGTATAGGAAGTACGGTGTGACGTTCAGCAGATATTCCGCGACGATGTAGGGCGAAACCTGGTTCTTCAATATGTCGCCGAGCAATTCAAAGACGGTAAAGATCAGCGACAACGCCAGCAGCGCGCCCACAATCAGCCCCAGGTTCAAGGCGAAGTCGCGCATCACGTAGTCGTCGAGAATCATGGGAAAGCTGGCGCTGAACACGCGCTTGCGGGTGGCCGCGCGCTCGAACGCATTTTCGACCGGGGCGGTGGGCGCGAGCAGCGTGCCGCCTTGTATTTTCGCTTTCAGCGACGCCCATGATCCCTTCATCGCTGCGATTTCAAAAGGCCGTCGCTCAGATCGCCACAGAAGAAAGATGCCAAGCCCCAGGCAAACAAGGTCCGCCAGCCACACGCCGAACCCAGGCGAAACTTTGCCCTGCCTTGCCAGCGAAACTCCGAGCAGCGATATAAAGTAGTAGCCGAAAACCAAAATGATGGTCAGCACGAAGCCCGTGGACTTGCCGCCCTTCTTCGCCGACAATCCCAGGGGAAAGCCGACCAGTCCCAGCACAAAGCAGGCCAGCGGCAAGGCAAGGCGCCGGTGAAATTCAATCCAATACCAGCGCGCTATGACCGGATTTTTCTTGTGCTTCGCTATCTCCGGCAACTGCCACGTCGGCACTTCGGAAATGGCCGTCGGAGGCTGGTCTTTAGCGGCCGCACTTTCGGGCAATGGAATCGGCAGGTCGGTCTGATCAAAAGTTGATATCTGATACTTTTCCGGAGACGTAGGATCGGTCTCGTGCGACGAGCCGTTGATCAGGTGCAGGTGCAGAAGCTCCGGGCCTTCGCTCACCAGAATTCCACGTTCGGCGAGCGTCACCCGCGGCGCGGCAGGATTGCTGATGTCGGCAATGAAAACGCCCTTCCAGTATATATCTCCACCGGTCACGAAAATCCGATGCCGTTGAATGAGTTCCCTGAGACCGCGCAGGGAAGACTTGGACAAGTCTCCGTAAAGTGACTTTGCGAACCTGGTTTCTCGTGTGAAAGTGTATCGAGAATTTTTCAATGGCCTCTCCTTTGGGGATAGCCTTACGTTAATCTCTTAAGAAATATTTTATAGCTAAAGCAATGAAACAGTCAAGTCGATTAAGACTAAAGACCAAGATCGATTGGGTAGCGGTAGGCCGCCGGATCAGAGAACTACGTGGATTTGATATGACGCAAGGCGAGTTTGCTCGGCGTGTTGGTGTAACTCAAGGACATCTTTCTGCGCTGGAACACGGAGAAAAAGAACCTGGAGCGGCCGTCCTTTTTGCTATTAGCAAGGAGTTTGGCAAGTCTGTAGATTGGCTGCTGACTGGAAAGACATTCGTTGAGCCAAAAGAGGGTTCACCAAAAGATCCGTTAGAACGTGGATAGCTTCAGGCGAAGTAAGCGATGCCGAGGAAGTCTCTGCGCGGGCCACATCCATTCCGTGCCGCGAGTCACCGGGCAAACGCCCGCGTCAGGCATGGCACGGATGGGTCACATCACAACAAGTCTAGGATGCGCGAATTGGCGAACGAAGTTTCGAAACGGGGATCTGGACTCTGGGTTCATGTCTGCAGGGCATGCCGAGGTAGGAGGATGGATTGATGCCGATCGCCTTCCTTTAAATCAAACCGAACTGGATAATTAGCCCCGCCTTCCTCATTGTCGCTCTGCACCAAGTTTACAAACAGTTTTGTCCACACAAGAGAGAAAACTTTTGTTACTCTTCCCTTGTGAAATGGGATATTTCTCCAGAATCGCTCGTGACGGGATGTCTAGAGAGATTCTGTGCAGGAACTGAGGTCAGGCACGATTTGCTCCGGGCGGGATGCCTGGAGCCGGTAAGCCATGACCAAGTTTCTACCCGGAGTTTAGGCGGGATGCCTGAGCCGAGGGCCGCGATAGGCACAATTGGTGCTACGAGGCCTTATGGTCAGTCTGCCCGCCTCATTTATTTCCCATGGGAGTGAAGATGGCCGCATACATGAGCGGGAATCTTCGACTCCTCACTCTGCCATTTGTTGCTTCTCGATAACATCTCCCCAAAAGACTCTAATCCCAAAGGTCGCGGCTTCCACAAGGAACCCTGCCTTTGGCCTCGGCTTCATACCAAGGCGACTGTGTGCGCATCGCTACCTTGAACCGAATCCGTAAGCGTTGCAACAGCGATCGAGTTTTTTGCGCCTTCCGGAATGGAGACCACAAAAATGATACGGAAAATTGAGGGACCCTTTTTTCTCACGGACCGACAAATGGAGCAGCTCAGACGCAATAGTGATCTCCTCCGTCAATTGAATCGCACTATTCGTATCGAGTTACAACGATTTCGCCGCACCAATCTTGGTAACAAACAATACCGGCAAGCAGGACACAGCTTCGAAACATTTGCAATCAGGATAGGCGGTCTGCTGCAATTTCGCGAAGAGGTTCTTGATGCGTCGCAAGAAAAAGGACTGGACACTATCGAGCTGATATTTTCGACTATTTGTAATGATTGCGTTGCGCCGTCTCACAATCAAGAGGACGACCCAGATAGGTCGTACCAAGTTCCGCAGCCCGATCCCGCACATCTGCTTGAACTTGACGACGTCCTGGAACTCGCTCACGACACCGCAGAGCGAGTATTGTCTCGCCCGATGACAGCACAGCCGAACTTCAGCCATTTCATTAAAGGACTGAAACGTCTGACAAGCGCTCTCCGGAAAGAGCGGCAACACTATCGGAACACTCAGCCAAATCCGCCGGTGCCAAAAATCAAGTGTGTCGAGGATCTCGACACTTGTCATATTTGTCACAAACCAAATGCGCCGCTGGATGCTGGATAAAGTCCAATATTCGGACAAAACCACTTAGGGAGGGAAAATTATGAAAGAGATCCAAAATGATACGCCGGCAATCCATCAACAAGAAGCATCGGATGCTGAGAAAATCGCGGCTTCCAGCCAAGTCTCGGGAACCGACGCTGGATCTGAGCGTGCAGGAGACCGCGGGGCAATCGCTACATCGACGTCTTCTGCGAGAAAAATTAAGATCCCAATCGGCAAAACTCACGACGTTCGACAGGACCGAGAACCGCAGCCGGAAAGAAAAGAGTTTCAAGAAATGCCACCCGACACGGCTTTTTGTCGAAATTCCTGCTGGTTCAGCACGCGGATGGAAAGGAGAGCCGGAGTGAGTTCGATGAGTTCTACGCTGAATTGCTTAAACACTATCAGCCGGTTGGACTTCTTGAAGAACTCTGGATGGAAAAGTTCGCCGTGGGGTCCTGGCGACTTCGTCGGCTCATCCGTTGTGAGACCGGTCTAATCTCGAAGGCTCTTGCCGCGCACAGTTATGAGATCAGACAATCAAGAGAAGGCGATCCAACCGAATCTGGGTTTATAACGCCGCGTGATCCGGAAATGGATGCCATGACGGATCATCTCTACTTGCCCGAGAAAGAGGATCTCGACAAGCTGCTGCGATATGAAGCAATGATCAATCGGCAACTCAACGAGGCGATTGCCGAACTCGAGAGATTGCAAGAACGCAGGAAAGGAGAGTCTCCCGGCATGTAGTACTTTGCGAAACAAAGCCAAAAAGTCCTTTGATTGCAGCATTTCGATCGATGTCGTTGTGAAACAAAGCCACGCGTTGTGTCACTTCACATTCTTATCCAGCAGGTTAAAGCATCGCACCTGAAGTATGGCCGGCATCGGAGTACGAGTCTAACCGAGACTATCTGTCGCGCTGGTCGTGGGATGGTCGATTCTTCGAGATCGCCAGTATGTTGTGTTTGATGGCCTTACTTCCGCTTCAGTAGCGCTTCCATGGTCGTGCAGAGCTGGATCGAGTCCAAAGGTCCCCCAGCGGCTGCAAGCCGCGCTACATTTGTCTTTATCCGGCACCAATGAACTCGTGCCATTCCCAAGTCCGTGGAGATAGATCTCCGAAGCTGCCAAAGTCGCGCACTTCATCTCTACAGTTTTGCTCCCACCGCACTCTCTGCTGGCCGG
>CAVWQE010000001.1:0-172870 GCA_963757135.1 uncultured Acidobacteriota bacterium | reverse complement strand
GCGGACCACTGCCGCGCGAGAGAATCACTGCCGTTCACTTCTTGGCGGCGCCGCGTAGCTTCTTGGCATCTAGCATGTCTTGTTCTCGTCCGGTGGCGAGTTTATTTCGAATGAGATCGTCTCTGGATATAACCGCGGCCTGGATTTGGCCGTCGATCAATCCCTGAATCCGGTTCACCCAGGCCTCATCGAAAGTGATGCCATCAATGTGCTGCAAAATGTCGATCCGTGCCGGGGGCTGGCCAATTTGGAAAGTTGTGCCATCCATGAAATCGGCGGGAGTTAGGTCCCCGAGAAGTGCGCCGTATTGAGTGAGAGCGCGAAATACCGCTTTGCCGTTTTCTTCGTCTGATCGGATAAAAATGTCGAGGTCTTTGGTCGCGCGTGGCTCTGCGTGAACCCCGAAAGCATAGCCACCGACGATCAGGTATTTAACCGCCTGCTCGTTGAATGCGCGTAATAGTTCTTTGAGGTCGTCGGGAATCATGGAGTGGATCTTTCTTGAAGGCGGCAGCAAAGGTATAAGCGGCTGCGCTGACATCCCACACTGCAGAGAGACGCACCCCAACCGGCAGGCTTTGCCAGTAGCGGTATGTTTCTGCTTCCTGCTGTTCGGGTCTTTGAGCCCGGCGAATTGTCCTATTTGCACTCAAGTTCGTGCTCTCTGGTGAATCGAGGACTCTGCTCCACCCTTATTTGATTATATAAGGCGGAACTATTTCTCCATCCCCAATCGGGTTAAACGTACCTGTGAAATCAAGGGCTTCGGGCTTCCTACCATCCGGAATTCCCAAAGCTGGGCACGGTTCTGATTGGTCCTCTGGCGCCAGCCTAGTGGGACTGTGGCCATAATCCCCGGTGCATTTTAGGCCAGATAACCTCTAAGCAGCGTGCCCTGCACTTGTCTGTTGGGCTTCGCCTAGAAGGGATTCAATATACTTCCCCAACGCCATTTCCATTTCGGATTTGGCATGTTCAAAGCTGCCCGCATGAACAGTGATGGAGGGGCGTTCGCAGCTTCCGTTCCAGCCGTCATCGGTAAGCCAGAACTTGCACTCGACACGCAGAAACGGCGTCACGCGAAGCGTTACGGAGTGATTTGCCATTAGGTCTTCCCCCCCCATTTTTTTCGGTCAGATGCCATCATAGACCGGCTTTCATCCATGACTGCACTTCTCAAAACGTTGATGAGTGAAATTGGGATTTTCATCAACTACGGGGCGCCACTTTCGAGCTGCCGACGATAGGCTTTCAGTTTATTGAAATCCGGGCAGAGGCGATGCGGTGGCCGCCAGCGTAACCAAATTTCGCTGGCCTATCGTCGTGTTAGCATTGGGCACGAAATTGTGGGCAGATAGCTCTAGCACGGACTCGCAGTTCTCATAAGCGGAGGCGGTCTGAGCAATGCTGCAAAACTGGATGTAGTTATGGACCAGGTTGGCCCACACAGCCTTGAAACCATGCTCGCGCGGTTTCCCCATCGCGTATGGCGACGGGCCCTAGTCGTTCTCATGGCGGCGCTCGCGGCCTTGATCCTGGTTATTCTCGTCGCTAACGTCCAAAGGCCGTCAGTCATTTTGAGTTTGGTCGTTTCCCTGGCTGCCTGTATCGGCGCTTTTGGTTTTGCTTTGACGCGGGTCTCCCACCAGCTTTATCGTGAACAAACACTAACGAGAAGCGCCCTTCTGGCCACAGAAGAAGAATTTCGCCAGATGGCGGGCAATATCCACGAAATCTTTTGGATGATCGACGCCAACACGAAGAAACCGTTGTACGTAAACGAAGCCTATGAGGCCATCACGGGCCGGTCATGCCGATCGCTCTTGGAAAATCCCTCCGCTCATATCGAGGCGATCCATCCCGAAGACCGTTCCTATGTGCTATCGAAGCTTGAGGATTCAATACATAGCGGGCACTTTGATGAAAGGTTCCGAATCACAAGACCTGACGGTGAAGTTCGCTGGGTTTGGGCCCGCGGTATCTCAGGCCGCGACGCGGAAGGCAATATCACACGCCTTCTCGGCACTGCATTCGATGTCACCGCTCAAGAGCAGGCAGAACAACAAGTCGCTACAAACCTAGCGATGGCGAAATCGGCATGGGCCGAAGAAGAGGCTCTACGTAAGGCAACGCTCGCGCTGACCCAAGATCTCCACATGGACAGTGTCATGGCGGCGCTGTTGCGATCTCTTGCCGATGTGGTGCCCTACACCTGCGCCCGCGTCATAGTTCCCGAAGGCGGGCCGCACTGGCTGGCTCTCGCTGAGAGGGTCCTGCCAGAATCCCCGCAGCCGTCCCCCCGAATTCCATGGACCTTCGTCGACGATAAGTGTGGCGTGATCCGTCGAATCGCTCAAGAAAAGAGAAGCGTTCTCATCTCAGATACAAAGCAAGAACCTGACTGGCCAACCTTCAAGGGCCACAAACACCTGCGCTCCTGGCTCTCAGTCCCGCTAATCGCTTCTGGAGATTATCTGGGATTCCTCTCGGTGGGTCACGTCGAAGCAAACCGTCTGACGCAGGAACATGTTCGCCGCACAGAACTTCTGGCTATCCCTGCCGCCGTTGCCATCGAGAATGCACGCCTTTATGCACGCGTAGAGATTTTCGCATCGGAACTGACGAAACGCCTTTCCGATCTTCAAGCGGCTGAGTCCGCATTGCTACACGCGGAAGGAGGCCGGCGGATTTCAGAAGACAGATTTAAAAGGGTCTTCCGCTCGAGCCCTGTCCCATTCTCGATCACAACCTTTAAAGAGGGGAAATTCGTCGATGTAAACGCCGCTTTTGAGTGCCGTTATGGCTATTCCCGCGAAGAGCTTCTCGGTCGCACCGTACACGACCTGCGGATTTGGGAGGATCCCTCTGACCGAGCGTACCTGCTCACTCGCCTAGAAAAGACTGGACCCATCCGAAATGTCATTACGCGCCTTCGCACCAGATCTGGGGAAATTAAGACGACCGCCTACTCCGCCGACAAGATTGAATTCGATGGGCAGACGTGCATACTTGCGGTTTCTGAGGATGTGCTGCAATTCGACTCTCAGAAAGCGAATTAAAATCAAATCAGCAAGCTGCAACGGACACTGTTATGGTCGCAGACTCACTACTCCCGTCATCTCGCTCGCGTTTCCAAGCTGCCATGATCCTGGCGGGCGCGGCGGACGCGCTCCAAATTTTCATATTCCCGCTCTTCGCTGAAGGGGCACTGTCTCCCGCCGATGACATTCTCGACCTCGCCGTTGCGGCTGTCCTGGCTCGCTTAGTCGGGTGGCACTGGGAATTCCTCCCGGCGTTCGCTGCCGAACTCGTGCCCGGAGTCGATTTGGTTCCGTTCTGGACGCTTGCGGTTGGAAATGTTTATCGCAAATGGAAGCAGAACGTGGTCACTGAAGAAGCTCCTAACGAGCCTCCCGTCATAGAAGGCGAGTACAAATCCTCCTAGATTGATGCTGACATCCGATTGGTCCGCACCCAATCAATTCGCCAGCGCCCGCTCGACACCGGGACCCAAACCAGCTTTTTGCGAGCCGTGTCGCGCGCGTGATGATAGAGCACAGCCGCCCGCTCGTAGAAGCCGCGCGTATGCCATGAGTCTCGAAATCCAAAGTGCTGGAAGTCCAGGTGGTGGCAGAATTCATGGCATAACGTACTCAGGAACGCCCCGAAGGAGGTGACCTCTTTCCGTACTGCTGTCCGCATCCATACCCGGATGAGCATTGTATCGGGATGGTAGTCGCCAAAAAGTTCGGTCGCGTAACTCTCCCGCACTCGCAGTGGCCGCGCGGCCAGCACCCGGATGCCGCAGATTGGGACTTTGTAAAAATCTGAGGCGCTCGTGAGAAACTCAGCGCAGGTACTCCGAACTTCGAGAATCGTATCCGCTTTCATCGCCGATTCGAGCCGCTTCGCAATGTCCACCAGCTTGCCTTCAGGTGGCAGGTCGAGAGTCTTGACGCGGTCGCTTTCGAAAAATTCTGTGCGATTCTTTCCAGGTGGGGAGTCGGTGAACATCGGGGTGAGCTAATAATATTCGCATGAAGCATGCCGACCAGGCCTGTGCACGAAATGTTTCAATGCTCCGGCAGTTGAAGCACCGGAGCCTCAGCCCGACAACAGATGCCGCAGCTCTGCCATAGGCGAAACCATGGGCCGTGTGCCAGCATCGCATCGTGCCTGCGATTGGCAGCCGCGATGTCGCTTGCGCCAAGTGGCCTTACATCGGGCGCTTCGAACATTTCTACTAGCTGCTCGATATCGTCGATGACGCCGCTCAATATCCATCTCTCCAGAAGGTATAGCTAATCAGCTTTGCAGCCTCACATCGAGAAGAAGCATCGTACGTCTGCCATGCCGAAACGAAAGAAACCTGAAGCCAACTCCGATTTGCTGAAAGGCTGGCAGCAAATCGCTGCCTTCCTAGGTCAGCCAGAGTCAGTTGTGCAGCGGTGGGCAACCGAAGGGATGCCCGTCAAGCGAGAAGGTCGATATGTCGAGTCGTCACGCGAAGAACTTAACCGCTGGCTGGGCCGAGAATCGGCCGGTGAGCCCGTGCAGATTGCTACTTCCCAAGCCGACTTGAGCGCCGAATTGAAGCGAGGCCTCGCATTTGTTCGCAAGCACATCCGGTCGAATAGGAAGTAAGGCACGCATAGATTGTGTTGCGTGATCGAAAGAGTGAGAGTAGTTAGATGATTTTTGCGGCCCGTTTCGAAGGCGGAACAGATTGGCTCTAAACCTGCGGGAGAGTCTGCCCTACAAATGGCGTGACCTCTACGTGGCCGCGGCGGCGCGCCCGACGAACATTGTGCGATTCCGATCCGGCAGCTTCGAATACTTCTACGACCTTTACTCCGAACTCGAAATAACAGGCGAAGTACCGTACGACCAGACGGTCGAGGATAGGGTTGTTGCAGTGCTCGGAACATCGGCACGTGCCGATAAGCCTCGTGATGGAAGCCGGATTCGAGGTTGGCTCGGGAGCACGGACGAATTCCTGGGAACCAATCGCGACAAAGGTCATTTTATCGCGCACTGCATCGGCGGAGGTCTTGACGTGAATGTGTTCTCGCAAGACCGCAAGCTGAACCGAGGATGGTCTCTGCAAGGCAGGGTCTATCGACAAATGGAAAGGCATTGCCAGGAACACCCCAGCACGCTTTGTTTCTCGCGCCCAGTCTATGCCGACAACTCAAGCGTCCCGCGGTGGCTCGAGTTCGGACTGCTGAGGGAAGATGAGGCGCTCTGGGTCGAGACGTTCGACAACATCCTAGAGTAGATTTTTAATTGATCCACTCCGTACGCTCGATTCATAGCTGTTCGGATTTACGACCGTGCAGTCCGGCATCTCGACATCCGAGTCAGACCGAAACTCCAGCTTGGCCGGAAAGCGATCAACCCTCACGCGTTCTCAATATTGGGCGATAGAGTCGCCAACTGCCCCTCGAGCGATTGTCCGGAACTCCGACCGAGAAAAACAGAAATCATCTCTATATCCATAAAGTGCGTGACGATAGCTCCCATCTTTTCCGGTGCGCAAATAACCGCACCGGCCAATTGCGGGAGTTCTTGCCATGCCAGCCGCATTTGCCTCAGCTGTTATCCCAGCCAAAGTCAATCCACGATTCTTACCCTTCATTGATCGCCTCCTGATTACAGGCTTGAAACTCGGCGATGCCGGAAAGCATGAAGCCATCAACAAGGTGTTGAAGTTGGTTCCGGAATGGAGACGCGGTGACTGCTGGCGGCGCATACGTCAGTTGCGGAGAGCGTCGTCCGTAGGCGAGTGTGAAACATCCTGTCGGTACATCCGACATTCGGCTTCTGAGAGTCGTGAATTCCATGCGCGCTCGGCTGCACGCCCCTGGACGGCGGAAGAAGACGCGAAACTCCTGGACTGGGCGGGATACGAGCCCGTGGACAAAATCTCTTTGCGTTTGAACCGATCAGTTCGTGCGGTCAGATTCAGGCTTGGTGCCCTGGGCATGAGCGCAAAGGTATCGGACGGGTGGTCGCAACGATCGCTCGCAAAACTACTGCACATCAGCGTCACCCAACTCAGGCGCTTGGTCGGAAGCGGCATCTTGAGAGTTCGGGACCCGCGTATCACGACGAACTCGATGTTGGCACTATCCAGCAGCAATGGCCTTTTACTCGACCACTCGGCGTCGGAGCGGATCACGGCAATGCTGTCGAAGGTGGACGCATACCCCTGGGAACGTGCCGCCGGCCTTTTAGGAATTGACACTAATCGGCTCCAAACCCTCATTTGCCAAGGCAAACTAAAGGTGCTCGATCCGTTTGTCACTGATAGGTCGTTCGAGGAATTCTGCAGGAAGCACGGCGACCAGATCAACATGCCCCTTATCGACCAGGCCACCGCGAAATGGCTGGTAGAGGAATACGGTGTTCCGAACGGCAATGTCCGTCCAATTTCTCGTGCGCAGAAGCATGCTCTGGTCATTAGAAAATGCGGGTGTGGAAAGAAAATCGCAGGAAATATTTTTTACAGACATGTAAAACATTGCCGGGTTGTAACGCAGCAGGAGCACGTGATGGATAGAGCAGCCTGAATTCGCAAGGCACTACGGCGACTCATCCCGTGGTCCGCATATTCCATAGTGCGGATCGCAACGTGATTTCACGCTTATTTCCTGATTGTTCACGATGCTGGCGACCCGCTCACCTTGCGTTGTGCTTCACGAACTCTGCTGACGTGAACTTGCCGCCTTGCACGTAGCTCGCGTTCAGTTCTGCGTACTGCTTCCATTTTTCGGGCAAATCGTCTAAGGGGAAGATTGCAGATACCGGGCAAACCGGAACGCAGGCGCCGCAGTCGATGCACTCCACAGGATCGATGTAGAGTTGCGAGACTTCTTCAAAACCAGGGCGGTCATCTTCATAGATTGTGTTTTTCTTCGGATGGATGCAATCCACCGGACAAGCGTCAACGCAGGAGGCATCTTTTACCCCAATGCAGGGCTCAGCAATTACGTAGGCCATAGGGCACCTCCTCCATTTCACGCTATGCTTTTCAGAAAGCGAATTCAACGAGGGTAAAGCGCGATAGGCATCCGTCGCTTTGAAGGCAAACATGGAAGAACTTTCTGCAATCATTGCTCCAGACGAAACTTTCGAAATGCTGTTCGCGAAGGATAACGCTGCCGAGGAAGGATTTAATACAATCAGCTCCGTGGACAAGCGGTAGTGTCGCGCGAGCGGGTTGCCTAAAACTTTAGCATGGCGAACCATGTGTACTATCGGACTGTTGCAGGACACCCTGATAAAGTCTTGAACTAAAAGGACAAGGCTCTAATCGTGAAAAAACCAATTAAGATCGTACCTTTGTTAATACTGCTGTCGTCCAGCGTAGTCGCGGGGATCCGCCCTCTAGGTGTATTGTATCCAGCTGAATTCGTTTACCTAAATGGCACGGAGGTGGACCAGCTGAGTCCAGTGCTGGCGGGCGATGTCATCCGCACCAAGGAGCGCGGGAATGCCAGTCTCCAATTCTCGCGCTCTGTCGCGCTGATCCCACCAGAGTCAGTTGTCCGCATAGAAAGCGGATCGCTTGCGATCGATACTGGCACAATCTCAATGCACTCCGGAGAAAAGGTCGAAGTTGTGATTCCTGGGAACCTAAAGATTACCTCCGCCGAGCCCCCAGGAATGAGGATTTTGGCCAGAGATTTCACCGTTCGTCCAGCATCTACGGTGTTAACAGAATTTGATGTCACTCGTTCAAACGGACGCATTGCGATAACGGCCAGTAAGAGCACCGTTCTTGTGATATGCGGGCATGATACCGTAACCGTTTTAGAAGGGCACCGGATCTCCCGACTTGACAAGCCCGGCTGCGGATTTGGCGTTCAGTAAAGCCCATCGTTCGATTCGGACCGAAACACGATCTGAGGGGGAGTCGCAATCATCAACAAGGGCTTGGGCATCTAAAGTTAAGCATCGAAGGTCAACGGAGCGGTTCGCGGACATCGCAGGTACAACCTGCGTACTTGACGTGAATGCCCTGGCCGACCCCGGAGTTTGACGCTTGCCTTGGCAGTGACAACACGGTGTCTGCCCGTTTCTGGAAGTCTCGATGACGCAGGTAATAGTTCAGCACACGCGAACTGAATCATTTCAATCAAACCAAAGGCTTCAGAGAACGGTCAAGAAAGGAGATGTTGCCGCGCATTTGGAAGCGCCAGCTGAATGACTATGGTATTGCCGGACTTACTGGATCGTCGGGTTGGAAAAGGGCCCATCCGACCAGTCCTCCTCCGACCGCTAAACCAACTTTTTCTGCAGCGGGAGAGGCCAGTATAGGCCCCTTAACGGCAGGCGGCGCTCCACCTTTCCCTTCGGCCACACCGCAGTTTCCACCATCTTCGCGAGAAAGTTGCTGACCTTCCTTCAGAACAATTGGAGTCCCCGACCCACAGGCAACTGTGAGGTTGCTTTTTCGAGCAAATATTTGGATGGCTCCGCTCGAACGTATCACATCAAATTGAGTCCAAGACGCTGACACTGGCGTGATTTTAAAATCGCGGGCCAAGACGCTGGACATCTTTCCTGTAGCCATAGAGATGGTTCCACGATCGAGAGTGAATCCATCACTTCGAAATCGCAGAATCGAGTTGGACTGAATCGTCAGCATTGAACCCAGCCCCGCGGCTTGGGCAACCCCCGCATCTCCCGTCTGTATCACATCGCCTACAAGAATTGACGTCAGGTTAATCAACCGCTGTCCGTTGACGTACACAATCCCATTTCCTTCAAGGGTGGCCGTAGCAGGCGCACCATCGGCGCCGTGTGCAGCAACGGAAATCAGCAGAAACACACTCCAATAACCCGCTCTCTGCATGCTTGAACTCCTAATTATTGTAGTTGATTACATTTTAACGGCCTGAATAACTGAGCACGAAGGCATTCCATCATCAGCACCACAGTAGTAAAGGGCAGCCTAGCAAGATCAAGAGTTGGCGATTCCGCAACGTGTATTGCAACACGACTGGGGTGAGCTTCTTCTTGATGGACAGGAAAATCAAAAGAAGCAGGGGACGCAGGTTGTTGCAAAGAGAGAGCGTCTTGCTGCTCAAACGGGGAGAAGTAGGGCATCCGCGATACAATGCTGACTGAGTTCGGTCTCAAGGGACACACCGCCGTAGAGCCACGCGCCTTTCTCAACCTTGGCGCGAGCTTGGCCACACTCATCACCACAATCGCAATGAATTTGTGGAGCAGAAATTGAACGAAGCCGCCCGTTTCCCCGGAGCGGCTTCGCCTTACACGGACGGCCTGCATAAAATACCGCGCCGAACACGTTTGAGGAGTTTCGTCGGTGTCGCCCGGCGCGGTCTCGTTCTTGGGGGTTGCAGCAATTGTCTACGATCACGATTCAGTCCAAATGTAATTTATTCGGCCGTCGTCATTCCGACGATGGGTTAGCCCCTGTGGAGCCGCACAGGCTGGGCTACTCCTGGCCGCACGAAGTGTGCGAGGGAATCAACCCGCAAGAACTTACGTCGAATCAACGCCGCCAAGGTGCGGCAGCGCTCACCCCAAAAAAGTCGAAGGCTGTCCTCGGGTGAGCGACGCGTTTACGTCTTGGGTCGTCCCATCAACATAGAAAACTATCGCAGTAAACTGCAATTTTTGACCTGCGCTGATAGCAGAATTTACCAGAGTGTGACCACATCGACTGAAGGACACGACTGAAGGACACGACTCCCTAACGGTCACTGTGGTGGCGCTATTCAGTCCTCCAGACGTTGCGTTAATCGTGGAAACCCGTCCGTCGTGCTCGTGAAAATCGAAGTTCGGGTCCGCGCGAAGCGACGATTCGCAAACTAGGCGAGAGGAAGCTGGTAAGCGGCGCGAGCCGCTCCACGAGCCGGAAGATCGGTTCGTTACAAAAACAAACGCAAGCAGAGTATATTTTTCCTTGGTCGGAGGACCACTTGTCTAGCTTCAACGTCGGAATCCCGACCGACAGAATAGATTTGGGAATCAAATTCCCTTGAATTCGTACATGTTGTGATCGGCATCGTCGAGTACCTCGTCAAGGCTCTGGCCATCATGCCATTCCGACACTCCGATGCTCAGACATAGGCAAAAACCATCCAGGTGTTTGCAGGCGTTCCAGTCATCAAGTCGCGCATGTATTCGTCGAACTACAATGTGAGCTCCTTCGACGGTAGTGTCCGCGAGAAGGACAAGAAACTCGTCTCCACCATATCGGACGGCGGCATCGGAACCACGAATAGACGCCTTCAGTATCCCGGCAATTTCTGACAGCACGAAATCGCCCATCAGGTGCCCGAACCGGGTGTTTATCTGTTTAAACTTGTCGGCATCCACCATCAGAAAAGTTAATGGCGCTTTGCGTCGACTGGCGTGACTTATGAAGCGACCCGCGATCTGGTCCAGAGAGCGCCGATTGTAAATCTCAGTCAAAGGATCCGTAAACGATTGCTGTTCGATGACTTGGTTCTGCAGTGTGCTAGAAATCAACTGTTCCCGAAGCCGGCGGACTTCGAATCGTTTGGCTACAAGATAGGTGTTGAGCAGCACGAGCAAAGCGAAAAGTCCGATTGCCAATGGCCGCGAAACCGTAAGCTCAAAATGGATCCCATCATCTCGCAAGAAAGCCGCACGGAAAAGAATCGCAAGCAGGGTGGCGCTTACTAGAACCCCGGTGAGCGAAATTATCGCCCAAAGTTCCCAATCCCGCTTTTCCAGTTTCGAGAGCTGGTGGGTCATCCGCACCAAGGCGCCCTCGCTGTTGGCCAACCTTACCCCGTTATGATCATAGGACGACATAATTGATTACCGCTCCTTAGCGATGAACTCCAGCATCAGACATCAACAGATCAGACGCCGACTGCGCGCTAACCGGTGGCGAGTAAAAATATCCTTGGGCCATCTCGCAACCCAGCCGCTTTAGCACGTCGATCTGATTTTCGGTTTCCGTGCCTTCTGCTACCACATTCAATCCAATGCTATGTGCAAGCATGATTATGAGCCGGACTATTTCCAGGTTTTCATTTTCGTGCTGCAAATTAGAAATGAAGCTGCGGTCAATTTTAAGAGCGTCAATGGGCAATCGTGGCAGACGGCTTAACGAGGAATATCCTGTTCCGAAATCATCTATGCTCAGGCGGACACCAAGAGCCTTGAGCTCTGAAAGGACCATAAGCGCGTTCTCCGCGTCTTCCATCGCCACGGTTTCCATGATCTCAAAGCTGACAAGATGAGGAGCGATGCCCGTCTCTTGTAGTACTGTTTTTATTTGCCCGGCCAGTTCTGGCATCCCGAACTGCTTTGGAGCCAGATTGACGCTCATCGTCAGAGGAGACTCCCCCACGAACTGCTTCTGCCAATGCCGGAGCTGTTGGCACGCAGTGCGGAGCAGAGTCTCGTTTATTGGTACGATGAGGCCGATTTCATCTGCAACGGGGATAAATTCGGCGGGCGATACCAGGCCTTCCGGCCTCCGCCACCGGCTCAATGCTTCAAAACCAATGATCTTTCCGCTAGCAAGGCAGACTATGGGCTGGTAATAGACAAGCAACTCGCCGTTTTCAAGACCTCGGCGAAGATCGGTCTCTAACCTTAATCTTTGAACGGCTCGGTAGTGCATGGCGGGATCGAACAGCTCGCAATGCGCTCTTCCGGCTCGTTTAGCCCGATGCGTCGCAATTTCCGCATCGCGAAGCACCTCCTCGGCGGAGGAGTAGCTGTTCCGGCTCGAAACCACGCCGATGCTGGCTGAAATTACGATCTGCTGCCCTTTTACCACAAAAGGGATGGCTAGCTTCTGTTGAATGCGCTCGGCTACGCGGATTGCATCGCTGGGATTCAGTACGTCTTCCAGCAATACCGTGAACTCATCGCCTCCCAACCGCGCCAAACCATGTTGCGTGGAGCCAGGCTCCAGCTCCGCAGAACGTGACACGGTATCCGTGTCTCGAAAGCTCGCCGATAACCGTCCTGCCACTTGAATCAGCAAGTCGTCCCCAGTTGATCGCCCGAGACTCTCGTTGAACACCTTGAATTCGTCAATGTCTAGGAAGAGCACAGCGAACTCATAGTCCGAGTGACGATGACTACGCATCAGGGCATGCTGCAACCGATCTGCAAACAAGGTTCGGTTGGGCAGGTTTGTGAGCCCATCATAGAAAGCGCTGTGAGTCAGCATCTCCTCGGCGCGTTTACGTTCCGTGATGTCACGATTCACAATTACTAATCCTTGAATCGAATGGCCTGAGTCGCGTATGGGACTTGCCGTCGATTCGAGTATTCGCCAGGATCCGTCTTTGTGGCGCATGCGATATTCGAGTTGTTGTACCTGGCCGCTCTCGCGTGCCTTAGTGGCTGCCCTGGCGACCCGATCTCGATCGGCGGTGTGAACCTGGTCGAGGGAGGAACTGCTGCTCAGTTCGTCTGCCGAGTATCCCAGCACGTTCTGATATGCCGGGCTGTTGTAGAGGCGTCTTCCATCGTTGTCCACCACAGCGATCAAGTCGGCGGCATTCTCCGTGATCAGATGGAACAGTTGCTCGCGCGCGGCCAGACGCCTGCGCATTCGTTGCAGCTGCAAGTGCTGATACATGGTGTAAATATCAAACAGTAAGACCAGGGCCGCCAGTCCCCTGACCCAGTCGCGAAGATTGGTCCAATACGATCCGGTATTGGCTGCTTGCTCGCCGGAGAAAGTCAGGAAAACTATGCCTGCAGTCAACGCAAGTGTCACTGAGACGGCGAGTCCCCACATCCACCATTCCCGGCCCTCAATCTGGCGCGGCAAGAGCGACGATGTTTGTTCGTTGTCGGACAAACTCAATGTCGAGGTCTGTGTCATCGTAGTAAAGAAAAGATTGTCACCTTATCAGTTGCCGGCCAAGGTACCCAAGGCGCCGATTCTGGTAGTTTCTACCTCATTCCATCGACATCATTGTTTCTTCTGGTACAACTGCATGATTGACGCAGGAAAACTCTCTTCGATCTTCGTCGAGAGCCATTTTTGTACTTCTGTCTTATGTTCCTGGGTGAGAGAGTAAAAGTGCAATCCGGCTCGACACTTACCGTCGGACCAGCAAACTATTGCCTCGACGTTGAATTCGGCAATCATGTCAGGGAGTTCGAAGCGAACCATTACCCTGGCGCCGAGTTCGAGGGGTGGACAGAGGTTGAGAGCTACGCCCCCCTCACTGATATTCATCAATTCACACGAAATCGAAGGCCCGCCCGCGATTTTGATGGTTGCTGGCACCTTTAATGGGTAGCGGAAGTATCGTCGGTAGTTACGAATAATCGATCCGAGAGCCGCCTTCAGCGTGCTGGCTACCAGCACGTTGACTAAAGGCTTCTGGATCACAAAGTTCGGGGCGATTTGAGAGCCGAACCGGACCGTGGAATCGACGATCGCAAAGGTTACGGCGTTCCGGTTGGATGGAGTGCTGCGCATAAGGTCCAGGAGCTTGGATAGGTGTTGGTCGAACGCGACGTCCACAATAATGGCGTGAAATTTGCGCGTGGAGAGAATACGAGCCGCCGATTCAAGATCAGAGCAGATCTGCAGGCTCAAAGCAAACCTTTCCAAGGCACTGGCAATCTTCCGGATTGCCGCCAAGTCGCCCGACACTAATAGCGCATGCCCGGTGAATGGACTCACGACGTGGGATGCGGCAGAAGCACTCATAATTGATTGACAACACCTCCACCCATTCGGTAAGTTCTTCAGTAAATCTGAACTGGGCGCTCGAATTAACTCCTCGCGTCTTATTATGATTTCATTTTCCCTGCGCGTTTCGTGTATCGCTGAAATATCTTCGAGCCGTCGAAAAACCGACGTAACATCAATTTCAGTCTGGCTACGATTTTGAGCACGACTTCGGCGTCTGTTGCTGGAAGGTAGGGATTAGGGCGTGCCTGGACCGATTCGAATCCTGAATTCGAGGACTAGGAGGTTAGCATCGACCTCTCGAGAGTGATTAGTAAGGCCCGAGTACGCGCAGGAGTTGACCCAATCCCCAAAAGTTTTGATCGAGAACTGGGATTGGAGACTCTGCCGAATGATCTGACAAGACTGCTGTATCTGGCCTCAATGAGAGATTGCAACAGCGGTCGATACCTTCATCCGCAACTCTCTGTCAGCATCGGTGTTGAGGAAGCGCACCGGAGAATCGCCGCGTCTCACGCGCGAATCTTCCGCGACCTGCTTATGACCCCGATTTCACTGTACGTGCTTCAACTTGAACACTACATTCGGTACACGCGGGCAGACCGAGACGCTGTTCTTACGACTTGGCGATCGCTTGAAGCGTATCGCGCGACCGTGCCCGTTTCGGCGATTCCTATTCATCGCGACATCTTTGTGCTTAACATCGAAATCGCGTTAGTAATTCTGAACAGCGGTACTCGATCTCACGAATTTGATGCTGACGGAAGTTGATCTGAACCAAAGGGAAGCCAGGCATTTGTGACTCTGCCCACAACTGAAGCTTGACCGGGCATCCTGAATCGACGAACCGGCCGCCGCGAAAGCGGGTGCGGCAGCATAGTAAGTTCCTTGCCGTCAACCTGACACCAACAACAGGTGTGCCCATCGGTGTGCCAAATCAAATACAACGGTCGCTCCCGGATTGTTCGCCATGGAAACACTTGGACCGTGTTCTGGGCCGTGTCGACTTCGACCAGCGATCCCGGAGGGATTAAGTCCAACATCGCATCGTCTCGCAAACCGATGACCGCATATCTATACCGCAGGGGATCGAGTGCCGAACGGAAAAACACCGGCAATTTGTCAGCACCGTGGGGCGGAAATCTTAAGAGATTCGTTTCCTCGGAGCTGTAGTTGACATCGAAGTTGAGCTGGAATTTGAAGGGCTGGTCGGGAGTCAACGAGATCGGAACAAGACCTCCAGTATCTGATCCGAGTTGGGATGAGAGGACTTCATCCGGATCAATACCAAAGGGAAAAAACAACTCGCGCAGCTGCACTCTGAGACAAATGGCAAGGCTGAAGAGTTTGTAAATGCTGGGAATTGAGCCTGCCTCGATATCGGCCAAGCTCGAATGCGAAATATAAAAATCGGAATTGCCCTTTTGGTCCGCGATATTTCGGGTGACTCGTTCGACATCGCTTGGCTTAATCAACAGCTCTTCGCGTAAAAATCGAATCCATCTTCCAGATTCCATTACACAGGCTCCCTCGTTGATCGATGATCAGTGTCGTACCACTGCTCCATATTATTATTAACGGTTCAGAATTTGTGAAAACCAGTTGTTCAAAAGCCATCGTCAAACTCTGAGGAACCGAGAGACTAGCGAGCCAGGTTTCCTCGTCAAAACGAATGGAAAATCAAGCCTGCCCGCCGCATTGCTGAACCCGCACCAGAGAATCCAGCATATGTCCATAACGTATTTCAATGGAGGGTACTGCAACCTGCCAGCGTGGAAAGATCCATCGGATCCAGAGGCAACATCTCGCTAACATGAGATTTAATCGAAACTGAGTGGCCGCGACAACCAGTTGATCAGCCTCACGGGCAAGTACGGGATCGCCCTTGGTCCTGGCGCTCGCGCCAAATCTTACCAACATGTCAGCGTTCTCTTTCGCTAAGCGAACCATGCGAAGTGCCAGTTGGATCCGCCGCCGTTCATAAACCCCGAATTGATCGCGCGACAAGCGTCTCGCAAGATATCGTTGCTCGTTGCGATCCACAAGTGAACGAAAAATCTGGACATCGATTTCCGGTCTTTTCTTTTCCCAATCGGCGACCGTTAGCGCGGCCCGTTGGGCATGGCGGTAGACGAGAGACCACACCATAGCCAAAGCGGTTGCAGCGACGGCCAGAATTAATAGCGTCGATACCATTGTTGGGTGTAATACTCGGTTACTGCCTCATTCCAATCCTGCAAGTTGATTTCGGGCAAAGGCTCGGAAGTTGAGCTGCGTTGCGGTCGTAGAAAATAGAAGGCCCAAATAATGCTTGCGACGTTGTATGCTGCCGAGTTGAGCACTACAAAGTACGGATCGCTCAGCAAATGCAGGTGAGCTCGAAGCTCGAATATCGCCAGCGTCAATGCGGAATAGGTGCCGAAACCTGCCACTATGCCCACCGAGTATTGTTGCCAGCTGAGCCCCAAGTGCGAGACAAGAGCAATTACCAAAACCAGCCAACAAACTTCTACAAACCTGACGGATCGCTCCGCTAGAAGAATCAAGGCGAACAGTCGATCACTGCTGCTTTCGACCTGAGTGAGTACCAGCAACAGTACTGCTGCAAGGACCGCACCCGAGCCCAAAATCAAGAACGATTTCATAACAACTTTTAAGAATGGATATGGAGGCAACAAATGACGGAATGTTTGAAGGATTGCCGCCAAGCCAAGTGAAATCGTCACTACTTCACCACACCAATACACCAGAGCGTAGAGATTGCTTGGGTAATGCAGAAGAAGCAAACCGATGTCCAGTAAGAGGACCGCAGTTGTGTAGGCCCAAAAGAGGGGAAAAGTTGTTAACAACTTGCGTTTGAATATTACGAATACGATGGCCGATTGGAGCGCAACCGGCAGAAAGGAGAGGACGTGCGTCAAAAGAGCGAAGAAATTCATGGGCCGCACTGGGAGATTACTCTCAAATCTGGCGGCCCACAAGAATTTTCATTCGTATAGTGCTAGTTCATTGGCAGTGGCCGGGGGAGCAAGTAGGTATTGGAACTCCGCCCTCGGCTAAAGAAGCGGTAGACACCCCACACGTCAACAGTAGTGTTGCGATCGCCACCAGCAAAACTTTTTTCATTGATCTCTCCTTAGGGGAAATAGCGCCGACAATAGGCACTGGGAGACCCTAGAGCAAGTCAGCGTTAAGCCAGCCACATGTTCGAAAATCGAGCGATTGCAGGACGCTAAGGCGCGACCCCAACCCGACAGATGCTCATGGCCTCCGCTCGTCGGCATACCGACGAAAAGCCTGATTCCTGAAATTTCTAGCCGCGAGTTACTCGAAGCACAGCTTCATCGGAGAATCCTTATTCTTGCTGGGAAATGACTAAGCTGGAAAGTCGTCGGTAAACCGACGATACGTGTGAATGACTTGGGCGGTGAACTAAAACAATATTCTGGCGGCGAACAAGTGGGCTTCAGCCGACCTTGGCGGTTCGCGGCACTCTGATGTTACGACTGGAAAGTAGAGTTTATTATTCGGATGTCTAGAGCGACTTCAATCCGGAGGGATACATGAGGGAACTGCTCCGCACGGTTCTGCGCGGTGGTGGCCCAAACTCAAGGAGTGAACACGTCTGCGGCCGTGGTTAGTTTCGGGCATTCCATATATCAGGAGAGCGCGTTCCGATCACCTCTTTCGGATGTTGCAACACCAATACGAAGCGGAAACAACCATGCTGCTCAAGTCAAACGGGTATTAAAAGAGGCAGGGCTGACGATGGCTGAAGTTTCTGCCCAGACCAGGCATCGCTTCGGGAAAAAAAGTTCCTACTTCGTCCCTCAAACCCTTCTTTACAAGCAGAAGACCGGGATCACACCGCATATCTGCCAGGTTGCGGCTCTTAGTGAGGTGACAGGCTACCGTTTTTATGATTGGATGCGGCTGTGCGGCTTTGATTTCAGACTGATTCTCGCACTTCAGCTGCAGATTCCAAATCAGCGCACAATTGTTGTCACACCTCACGCCGATCTGATGCGTAACTGGTTTACTGCACCGGTAAACACGGGAGCAGGACAACACCATAGGCGTCATTTTTACGCCAAGGTCGGAAGCCAGGACGCCGTAGCGTACCCGGAAATTCGACCGGGCTCAATAGTGCGGGCTGACCCAGCCTATTCTCCGGAACTCTTAACTAATTCTCAGACCAACGATCATTTGTGGCTGGTAGAACATCCAGCCGGGATCACATGCTGTCGCGTGAAGCCGGTTGGCAACGGCCAAGTGGTTCTATCGCCGAATCGTCCCCCGTTGTCTCCGTGGCCGCTGCGCCTTTCAACGCAAGCACGGGTGTTAGGTCTGGTGGATCGCGAATTGCGCTATGCTGAAATCGAGGAGGTCTACGACAGCGGGATTGGGGCCAATCGCGAGATGTTTGGGATGTCCTTAAATTTCTACGGCGGAATGAGTTTCTCACGGATGCTCCGCAGGGCGCGCTGCCGCATTGGCCTGACGTTTCGCGAAGCTCACCAAATGACTTTGTCTATTGCACATCTATTGGAAAACCGAGATTTTGGGATTGCCGCAGGTCTTTTGTCCGACTATGAAGCAATGAACAAGATTCCAAGACACATTGCCAAAATAATTAGTCTTTGCGTGGTCTATGGGATAGACCCGTCGGAAATGTTAGAAGCTGCTGGCTTGCGGTTCGATGATTCTCGCCGACGTCCCATTCTCTCGAATGCAGGCATACAGAGCCGAAGTATGAATGGCGAGGATCCAGAGAACCAGAATAATCATTCGGCTCCCGCCGGCCTTGGCAAAGGGGTGAACTGATTGTGCATGCTTTGGCCTTAAGCAAATAAACTTTCCTGCTCGGTCGAGATTCCGACGGTTGCGACGGGTGATCCCAAAGGATTGCGCGACCAAGTGTACGAGGCCGGGTGTCCAGAGCTGCGCCGAGGACTTCGAGATCGTAATAATCATTCGGCTCCCGCCGGCCTTGGCAAAGGGATGTGTCGGGTGACGCGGTTCACTCCCAGAGACGCAGTTATGCACGTTTGATCCCGCGTAATCTGTTTTTTACAAGTTGCTCGTTCTTCGAATGCGGGTTGCTATGGGTGTGTCTTAACTATTGGCCAAGTGCGATCAAAGTCACCTCAGTTCGCCGCCATATTCCTGATGACGTGATCTCTAGATTACTGATTACTTCGGTTGTTCCGTGACTCTTCTTGACGTTACTCTCCAACCTCTACCCTCAGCTAATGTAAGTTGAGTCCGCTGCTTTGTTACGTCTTTCTGCAAGCAAGCTTTTGATTGAGGAGTATTAAGGTGACTGATCCGCTTGCCATAATGGGAGTCTTTATGCTCGGGGCTTCGGCGGGTTCACTCGCGAGCTACATTAAGTTCAAGGGCGAGTTTTCCGAGCACCACAAGCCTGGCGAACAGATCTCCTCGGGCACAGATCGCATTGGAAATCCCAATCTGAACGGCGGACGAAGGGTGCTTGCCGTGTGCCAGCACCTCGAAAACAGAACCATCCTTTCACATCTGTTCCGCGAGTTTGGCGTCGAGACATGCAGTTGCGATTCGGAGAGCGAAGCCTTGGATCGGCTCACGTCGGAAGAATTCGGAGCCCTGGTTCTCGATTTTGACAGTCTCCCGTGGTGTCAGGACATAGCGGAGAAAGTACGGAGAATAAGTCCTAACCGGTATGTCGCCACCTTTGCCATTGCTTCTGACAGCCGATCAAGGGCAGCAGCTTCAGCCAGTAGTTGCAATTTTGCAATCAAGCAGCCATTGGAGTCGCTTGAAGTCAGAAGATTGCTTGGCAGTTTGTATGGCTTCACACCTCGCAGTTCGCCGGCCTATTTTCGATTGCGTGTTGAACTCCCTGTTTCAGTTGCGAGAGCGTCGGGTCCCTTGCTCGAATGCCGGACGATCAACCTTAGCCAGAACGGGATGGCAGTCAGTACTCTTGTTTCCCTTGATCCCGGCGAGAGATTGCACCTGATATTTGCCATTCCTGGTACGGATATCGTGGTGAGTGCTGAAGGACTTGTGATTTGGGATGACCGGCAGGGAAAATCTGGAATTCGGTTTGACTGTTTAAGTCCGTCCATGCAGCGACGTTACTCTAAGTGGCTGCAGGCTCGGTTCTCTTCGAGAGTCCAAAAAGACGACAAGACCGAGATTGAGCAGGCGTTGCCATATGCGCAGTAAGGGGTACGCGGCTATCCGGCTACATAATGCGATTTATAACCGCGCGTGCCAGATCATACTATTGCTGTTAATTTGTGCACCTATCGCAAGGGCGCAAACCTCGTTTGACCAATCGCCTGAACAATCAGTCCAGCTTAAGGAATCAGATACACGAACGCAACCCAAGCTGAAGCGTGTTCTTAAGAATCATCCCGAAAATTCAGTCAAAGCGGCGGAGACACGGTCCTCCCCATCGTGGATTCCGCGTCCGATCCTCTTTCTGGGCCCGTCCTTGGTTGGCAATGGGTACCAGACGCTGGCCGCAAACCTCGGTGGTGGCCTTCTGCTCAACTCGAGCAAGCTGCTGAGTGACGTGGAAGCGTACTACATGAACGCTAAAAAGGTCGACGACAACACTTTACGCAATAGCAAGGGACATGAGCGCTTTCTACAGGGGCGCCTATTCTACCCCTGGCGTAAGGGGATCTATTTCGGCGGTGGGGCGCAGTGGAGTGAGACGGCAACTACCAACTACACGAAGAAAGCTTGGCGCCCCACGTTCGGTGTGGGCGGCGATCACTTGGCTGACGACTGGAGCTGCCGCTGGCAAGTACTTTATGTCACCAAAGGAACAGACCGTTCGAACGGCCTTCAAGGACCAGAGATCCAGCTCTGGATCCCTTCCCCTCTATCCAAGAGCCATTTCTTCTTTCGCCAGTCACTCGGTGTCTACAGGTTTCACGAGACGGTCACCGACCCGTCTAACCTGCTCCTCACCGCGCAGCAAACCGGCACGCGGTACTTTGGAAGTTTCTTGGACTTCAGCTTTGGCTGGAGGTTCTGAGGCATGACTTGTCGGGAATATCAATTCAAACTTAAGATGCCGGACATCTCTTCGTGATGCGGTTCTTAAGCTTGCGTGTACGCGGGCTAGTCTGGGCAAAGACGGTCGCCTCAATGTGTTCACGGCTAATGACTCTAAGCGCCAGAGCAGTCACGCGCAACTGGTCGCGTGCAATCGCAGTATGTATCTGCCTCCTGGCCGTCGCTTTCGTGCTGGACTCTGTGAAACACTCGGCGGCTGTTCGCGCGCGGGGATCGCAATCTGCCGCAGCCAGACGAGAAGCTCAGGCTGTCAGCACTCTCGCGCCGGCCGCCCCCCGAATACCAGCTCTTCGTATTACTGCGCTGGTTCAGCACGGACACATTGTTGAAGTTTCTGGATCGACCGATCCCGGAGCCGTTGTAATGATCAATGGACAACGAGCGTCCACTTTGTTCGACGGGAACGCATTCCGGCATTTTCTCGGGCCACTGCCGTCCGGAAACAACGTCGTAACCGTCACGTCTCAGAATGAACACGGCGGCGTCAATACTGAGCGTATCGCTGTCACCATAGAATGACTGGCGAGAATGACTGGCGCGCGGGCTGACGAAGTCAGTAGACACTCCCGTTAGCATCGCCCATCCGTGACCAGGGTTCATTCTCACCCAGTTCTCGATCGGTTGATAAAACGCGGACTGCAACGCTGAATTGTCCGTCGGCGAACCGACTACGGAATTCATTTGATCAAACGCGCAACTTTAATCGGACAATCTATTCGGTTCCAATTACTCTGAGGTCTCTCAGGAAACCCAAGGTGATGAATGCCATGAAATCGCTCAGTGCAGGAGAGCTCTTGGCTGACTTTTTCGATAATTCCAATGTCGGTCTCGCCATCTTTGACGACCAATTGCGTTACCAGGCGCTGAATCCATACCTGGCCGCTATGCACGGCATCCCAGCAGAATGCCATTTGGGGAAGACTTTGCGGGATATCCTTGGCGAGATTGCATCTCAGGTGGAGCCCGCCGTTAAACAGGTGTTGACCACCGGTCAACCCATTTTCAATATCGAAGTCGCTGGGGCGCTCCCGACCAAAAGGGGAGGCAGGCGATGGGTTGACAACTTGTTTCCGCTGAAAGACGCCTACGGCAGGGTCAAACAGGTCGGCGCAGTTGTTCTCGAACTTAGATCTGATACGAAACAAATTCCGGCGCCGAGAATTGCAAATTTTGAATCATTGCCGAATACGGCAAACGAGGTCTTGCGATCATGGAAGGAAATAGCGAACTACGTTGGAGCTAGTGTGAAGACAATCCAGCGTTGGGAACAACGCCACCAGTTTCCCGTTCGGCGCTTAAGGCGAAGCAAGGGGGCTGTAGTGTTTGCAATGAGACTCGCGGTGGACAGTTGGATAGAGCTCCGATCGAGTACGACGAGCCAAGCATTTTGACAATCAATTTAGATTGTGTGCGCATGAGATGTCCATCTCGACACCAGGCTGCCGCAGGCTCTTGATTTCCACACATCGCATACCAATTGAAAGAACGCTCGTGTAGCATCGAAACTCTATTCCTGCATTTTCCCACATTTACTCCATATCACTCTAAATCACCTCCTGTGTCTATTTTCTGAGCGAATAACACAATAAACCATCAATGGCGTGGCTTATCCGATGACTGGCGAAGTGACTCCTGCTTCCTTTCACCTCAAGCAACGCAAACGCTATTGGATACACATGCTGCAACGCCAGCGATGACATCCACCCTATCCATCTCCACCGCCACAGCTTTGAGCTCACCAAAGTTTCCGGAAAAGCGACCTCTGGAATTTCAAAGATGTGGTCATGCTGCGAAGCTATCAAGAAGCGGAAATCGACTTCGTTGCTGACAATCCGGGGCTGACGCTGTTCCGTTGTCACCAGCAATTGCACATGGATTTCGGGCTCATAACGTTGTTCGACTACGTGCGAAAGGACGCGTCCGCCGGCTCCAAGCTGGGAGTTGTCAGACACCGGGTTTTCCCCGGCTCGTTTCAGCGGCTCAGATCCACCACGGCGACCTTGTTCACCCCACTGCATGCCAGATACAGGCGCCGGTCGGGAGTGGCTACCATGTTACGAACCACGCCGCCGCCGGATGGTATCTGCTTTGTACTGAAGCTGTCCAACTTGGGGTCAAACTTCACCAGAGTGTTGGGGTTCACGCCCGACTCGCTGTACCAGACCTCGCCATCTGTCGTGACTGCGATCCCGTACGGTTCTGACTCCGCGCCTCCCGGCGATGCCCATTCCCTCAGCAGCTTTCCGCTTGTTGGATCAAAATGTCCCAGATATCCGCGCGCATAATCTGTGTAATAGATGGTGCCGTCTGGCGCAAGAGCGATCCGCCGCGGTCGCGCGTTCTCCGCCGGCAGCGTGTACTCGCGGATTTTCATTGTGTTCGGATCAATGCTGGCCAGTTTGTTGGTGCCGAATTCACAAAAGAAAGGCACATTATTCTTTGTGACCACAATGCCATAGGGGACTGCGTGTGGCGTAGGTGGTTTAGCCAGAGTCATCTTGCCGGTTTTCGGATCGAGCCGACCGACATAGTTGGTGTCTTCGTTGGTAAACCACAGAATGCCATCGTGGTCGAATACGGGAGTGTGGGGATCGATCTCGGTGCCATCCGATGGGCGATACTCCACAATTTCACCTGTCTTCGGATCGAGCTTGCCAACGTAACCGCCAGAGATTGCGGTGAACCAGAGATTGCCATCCCTGTCCGCGACTAGGCCGTGCGGCCCAGAGTCGGGCGTTTTCAGCGGATATTCCTTGAACTCTCCCGTCTTCGGATCGAGCCGACCCAGCTTGTTCGCTCCCTGGCCTGTATACCAGAGAGAGCCGTCGGGCGCGATTGCCGGATCGTGCGGCCGCGACTTCGGCGTTGGCACTTCGTATTCCTTGATTTGCACGTTCAGAGTTCCCACTGCGGCGCATGCGGCGACAGTGGCAATCAATACGAATGCATGCAGTTTGCGCAGAGACATATGCGCTCTCCTTACCAAAAATTGTAGTCCTCCCTCCAGCCCTCTCCGAATCGGATCATTGCCCACTCATATAACTCTGGGATTTCGAATCCCGGAACCGTAAGGACGGCTAAGAGAACGCTTCGTCACCTTCGCCGCAAACAGGCCATGATCGGCGGTTCCCTGGCCACCACTTTTCAAAAGCTTACGCTGAATCGGAAAGTTTTCTGCAGTCCGCTCTCAGTGCGTTTTCTTAGGCATTCAATTCGCCCGGCGGCTAGGTGACTGCCAGCAAACAACTTGAGACGCGTCTATTCTTCTCCGTCCGCTTTCAGTCCGCTTGTGAGCGGCCTTTGTCGCAGGACGGGTTATCGGACAGAAACGGATCGATCAAAATCTTGGCCGCGCCCGCTCGATGCAAAATGCGGAATGGCCGTGCCATGTTTCATAGGAATTGTCTTCTCGGTAATTTGGATGCAGCGGAACGGGGCCCTTCGATTAATGGCGGTACATGTTCGGGAACCGAATGGGTGCAGGCTTGTGCAGCTATGGCTGAAGCAGTTGCTCAGAGAGCACCAAGCAGAGTATTTTCCCGAGACGACCAATTTGTCTCACTGCAAGCAACAATTATTTTACTTGGAGTCCCCTTGTTTACCCGTTTTGATTCTGCCTATAATCGCCGATCAGATGTTGGCCCACGAGCATCTCCATGGGATCTCAGACGATGCGCTTCTACAGCGCGTGGGAGAGGGCTGCGACGAATGCTTTGCTGTGCTCTTTCATCGCTACTTCCGTCAGGTTTTTGGGCTCGCGTTTAAGCGTATGCATCGCTCGCGTTTGCACTTAAACTTTCTCGAATCAGTGAAGCCAGGTCCCCTTTTTGTAATGAATTAAGTAGGGTCCTCATTGCCATATTTCTTCTAGATTCGCAGGCAGAACAGATATATCCACCGCTACTCTTGCTCGATTGAATCGGGAATAACGCGAACCGCCACGAGGGAGCAGATGCCGGGCACCGCGTTTTCCACACTGGTAGAGAGGAGGGCCTGAAAGTAGGGGGGGACTGTCTTGTGGTCCGGTGAAAGATCGATCAGAGCCTTGCGCAGCTCCGCCATTCGCTCGGGGTTCATCAGATATTCAATCGCCGCTTGCGATCCTTGGGTGTAGATGCCATAAATCAAAAGGACGCGATTCTCACTTCGTTCGTTTGGTAGCATCAGCACCAGCGCGTAATCCCGCCTCAACTGGTTCGTTATGGGATCGAATTCCGGCTTGTACACCGCTCTTTCGCCAGGAAGTGGATTGCGGTTCAGAATGATTCCGCTCTGGAAGTGAAATCCTTCGACATTGAGAAAGACCCGTCCGCTCCAGGACTGGTTACCCCCCAACAGTATGGCGTTGTCGGCTTTAATTTCTTCCATGTTGACTAATCGAGACTGCTGCACGCGGCATCCCTGGCCCACGCGATAAAACATTTCGCATAGGTTCACCACACCCATCGTTTCTCCGACAGACGTAAAGTCCGTGGTTGAGGGAACGAAAAGGAATTGCTTGAGCTCGCGAAAGTGTATTGTGTCGCGAAATTCCGGCAGTTCGGGCTTGGGAATGTTATGCGCCCTGGCGAGAGTTTGTGTGCTGTCTCCGTCATGCGCCGCACGCAAAATCGGATGATTTGGAATGGCAATAATCGGCGCTTCGGCTGGCGGAAGGAAGGGATGCCAGAACCAATCAAGCTCTTCCGGTATGGTTATCACCGGCGCGACCTTCGCCGTCTTGTTGACCGCTGAGTTGCGCGCAATCAGCAAAAACAAAAGGACGAAGCAGGCCATCGACAAAATTGCAATGAGCACGAGGTTAACCCGGCTACCTCGGCGAGGTATAGAAAGGACCTGCACGGGGAGAGAAGTACTCTCCACTTCGTCCGTTGGACTCCTGCCAAAGGCTGGAACATAAGCGCCGGGAGGCAGTTCCACATGTATCAGACTGTCCTTGCCTTCCTCCTCATAGTACTTTTTCAGCAGACGCCGGATTTCGTGGGCCTGCACTCGCACGATTGGGTCTTTTGCCGAATCGAACTCTGACCCTCGGTCGTAAACTTCTACCCCGATGAGGTATTCGTTCAGCTTGTCGCCATTTCCGAGGAACGCCTGCTCGGAAACAAACTCAAGAAACCGGCTCTTCTTTGGTGAGCCGGCAAAGTGCTTGCTCTTGAGAATGCGGTGCAGTTCCTCGCGCTTCTCGAAAAGAGAAATAGGAAGGGTCGCCGAGATGTGCAAGGACGACGTCATTCTAGCTCCTATCCAGGTAAGTATCCTTGGAACCTGGCACAAGAACCAGCTAACTGTTTTTACGTGAACACGATAGCACCGTCGCTGCAGGCAGTCAATGCGACGATCCGAAGCTGTCGTTAGCACATGATATGTCCGGTTGAGATAGCACGTGATATGTCCGCTTTTCAGGCGGTGAGGGTAAGAGACCATGCGAAGCATGGTTTCTTACTCGAAGGCCGCGATGGAGCGGGCAATGAAAGTACAGGAAGTAATCTTGCGGGCGATGGCGAAACGGATCACGTGGTGGCAGGCAGCGGAGATCATCGGTATTAGCGATCGGCACATGCGTCGTTGGCGGGAGCGCTACGAAGAGTTCGGCTATGACGGGCTGTTCGATCGACGGCGGGGGAAGCCCTCTCCCCAGCGAGTCCCCATGGCCCTAGTGGAGCAGATTCTGGGACTCTACCGGGAGAAGTATTTCGATCTGAACGTGCGACATTTTCATGAGAAGCTGAGGGCCGAGCACCACATTGAACTGAGCTACAGCTGGGTGAAACTGGCCTTGCAAGGAGCCGGACTGGTAGAGCGAGGGCGGCAACGCGGGGTGCATCGCAAACGCCGACCGCGGCGTCCGCTGCCGGGTATGCTGCTGCACATCGATGGCAGCCGGCATCGCTGGTTCCAAGATGAGCGCTGGTATGACCTGATTGTCATTCTGGACGATGCCAGCAGCGAGATCTATTACGCGCAGTTAGTGGAAGAGGAATCGACGCTGACTGTAATGGCCGGGCTGAAGGAAGTAATCGAGCGCAAAGGCGTGTTCTGCGCCTTGTACAGCGACCGCGGCAGCCATTTTTGGTTAACGCCCAAGGTGGGGGGACGGGTCGATCCTCATCGCTTGACGCAAGTGGGACGAGCGCTACGCGAGTTGGGAGTACAGATGATTCCGGCCTACTCGCCGCAGGCCCGGGGGCGCAGTGAACGTAACTTTGGCACCTGGCAAGGGCGGCTGCCGCAAGAGCTGCGGCTGCATGGGATCCGCACTCTGGAAGATGCTAATGCTTTTCTCCGAGAACACTACATCGCCGAGTTCAATCGCCGTTTTCAGGTGCGGGCGCCGCAATCGGGCAGCGCATTTGTTCCCCGGCGCAGCCGGGATCTGGATCTCATCTTCTCGCTGCAGTTCGAGCGCACGGTGAATCGGGACAACACGGTCAGCTTTCAGAACCTCAGCTTGCAGATCGAAGCGGTGCGTTGGCGAGCCAGCCTGGCTGGCTGCACGGTGACTTTGCATCAGCATTTGGATGGATCGATCAGCCTGACGCACGGACCGCATCGGCTGGGCCGATACAGCGCACAAGGTGAGACCTGGGCGGCAGATAAAACGCCGCCGCGACGGGCTGTGGAAAAGACGCGGGGTGGAAAAGTCAAAAACCCGACTTTCCCACCCCGCTTGGAAATCCCGCAAAAACCGCGGGATTCCCACTTTCCCACAGCCCCGACTGCTGCTGGTTCATTAACTCAAACCGGACATGTCACCTGCTAACAAAACCGGACATTTTAACTTGCTAACAACATGCGACGATCCGAAGCTTACGCAGAACCCATTAACCGTTATTCGCCTTGATAGTTACCGTTACTGCCCGAACGAAAGTCTTGCCATCCCCCTGAATCGATTGCCTCAGTCCTTCTCACCGTTCCGGGCAAACCGGAAGACCGCAGCAGAAAAGCTGCAATTCACGGGCTTCGGTGCCCTATCTAATCAAAAACTTGACTATCCAAGCTTTTCTGATAACGACCGCTGTAACGGTTATCGCCTTGAAGGACAAGAATAAAGCCGAGTACAAGAAGAACGTCATGATTGAAAAAACAAGATAAATCATCGGCCAGGACATGAAGTTCTCCATTTCCATGTGTCCAAGAAGACTTTGATTTTGGAGGAAATCGTGAAAAGAATTGTCGTTCTACTGGCGGGAACTCTGGTTTTCATCTCTAGCCTGTCCTTGCGCCACGTTTGCGCACAACAATTTTATGGAGCCATTAGTGGCACTGTCACCGATCCCACCGGAGCCCTGGTTCCGAACGCGACGGTCAGAGTGACGAACATCGCCACGAATACTGTGACCGCGTTAAAGACGAACAGCGCCGGCGTGTATGTTGCCAATAATTTGGTCATTGGTACATATCGCGTGGAGGCGGAGGCACCCGGTTTTAAAAGGGTGGTAGCGGAAAGGGTTCCACTCGATGTAGGAGCAACTCCCAAGGTGGATTTAGCTTTAGCCGTCGGTCAAACCAGTGAATCCATTACGGTCACTGAAGCCAATGCACCAATCTTGCAGACTCGGCAGGCTGACCTCGGCCAAACGGTGGACAACAGCACCTTGATGAACCTGCCGATCGAGGCTGGAACTTACAGCAGCGGCCGCAGTCCCTATAGCCTTCTTTCTTTGGCGGCAGGCGTAACGCAACAGACCGGGTGCACAGGCGGCGGAACTGGCGGTGGTGGACTCGGCTCCTGCGGGAACGAAGGCAACGTGAGGATCAGCGGCAGTCGCCCTCGCAGCGACGACAACGTACTCGACGGTGTCTCGATTACGCCAATCGTTTTTGGCGGTCAAGCCGTCCAGCCAAGCGTAGAAGCCATTCAGGAATTCCGCATCGAGCAGAACAGCATGTCGGCAGAGTATGGCAATGCCGGCGGGCTCATCGTAATTCAGGTCAGCAAGTCGGGCACCAACAGCTTCCATGGTTCGGCGTACATATACAACCGGAATGAGAACTGGGACGCTCGCGACTTTTTTGCCGATCCAACCCTGCGAAAGAATCCTTATAACTACAACGACTTTGGCGGCAGCATTGGTGGTCCAATAATCAAGGACAAGCTCTTTTTCTTTAGTGATTACGAGGCAGTTCGTAGCCACGGTTCCACGGTGAACCACGGTGTAATTGTTCCAAATGCTTTATTCCGCAGCGGAGATTTGGGAACTTTGTGCACCGGCAATGGGGGAACATTCAATGGCTCCGGAATCTGTAGCAACGCAGCCGACCAAATTAAAGATCCAAATTCTGGCAATCCCATTCCCTTTAACAATATTGCTGCATGCGCGGGATCGACGTGCTCACTTATCAGTCCAGCTTCCCTAGCCATTTTGGCACTCTGGCCCAACGGCGGAACTCCGAGCGGCGTCGGCGCAAACGTACTGACCCTCAACCCGGCGTATACCAGCTCAGACAACTTGTTCAACCCGCGCGTGGACTGGAACGTTTCGCAGGCTGACCACATATTCGGTGCATTTCACGGGGAGTATGGCAGCGGCATCAACAGTGACATCATTATCGGCCCAGCCGGCCAAGCACTTTCGCGCGGCCGGAACTATGCCACGACCATTGGGTGGACACATACCATCAGTGCAACGATGTTGAACGACTTTCGCTTTGGGGTCTCCCACCACACTGGCGACAGAATGACCTTTGGCGCCGGTTCAGTTTCACCCTCCGGACTTGGACTTACCGGTGTTCCTAATTGCCTTTCCAGCATTCCCGATACTGTTAATGGAACTAAGTGCGGAACGCCTGGGGTTAGCGTCAACGGTTATACCGGCTTCCAAAATGGCGGAATGCTGTACGAGCCCGCCACTGCTCTTCACTTTGGTGACACGGTCAGCAAGTCGATGGGAAAGCACAGCCTCAAATGGGGTTTTCAGGCAGATCACTATTCAATAGATAATTACCAGCCAAACGACGTAACGGGTAATTTCCCCTTCAACGGAAGCGCAACCGGGAATGGCTTCGCCGATTACCTATTCGGGATCCCCAGTGCGAGCAGCAAGATCCAAGGGCAACCGGCGTTTGTGTCTTCGCGCGCATGGGCCTATGCGTTCTTCCTGCAGGACGATATTAAGCTCACTCCGAAGTTGACTCTGAACGCTGGCTTGCGATGGCAGTACGACCAGTCGTTTCACGAGACGCATCACGGAGACGCCTTCTTTGATCCATGCGCCACCCTCTATACCGGAAAGGACCCGGGTTGTGTTCCCCATTGGGACCAGTTCGGAGTGGGCGGCACGCCCGACACATCCTTTGATCCGTCAAAGCATCAATTCGAACCTCGAATCGGCCTGGCATGGAATCCGGTTGGTGGTTTCGTGGTCAGGGCTGGGTACGGCATCATGCACCCTGGATTTGTGGGACACGGGCGCGCTGGTGATGGCCAACCTGGACCAGAGCTGCTGTGGAGTTCAAGCTTGAGCGGTCAGTGGGACACTGCAAGTCCTTCATGTCCCATCCCCACGGTCGCAGATATAACCGCTCCGATACCAATTAACGGATGTACTGTGTCCTTTGCTTCCTGGGCCCCACGCAAGCAATACCCAACTTACTCGCAGCTTTGGAACTTCACAGTACAGAAGCAGATTGGCAGCAACACCACCGCTCAAATCGGTTATGTAGGCAGTCGCGGAGTACATTTACCGATCAATTATGCCTACAACATTTGCCAGCAATCGCCGGCAAGTACTGCTGCCGAAGGCAATCCGTTCGATTTCGTAGGACCCATGAGCACCCCCTACTGTCCGGCTGCTGCTGCCGCGTTAAACGCTGGGGCTGGCTTCAGCCCCGGACCGGTTTACTTCTGGCTGACCATCAACCCCGGTTGGTGGGGACTTTCCAGCTCCATCTACCATTCCATGCAAGCGCAATTTGACCATCGTTTCTCGCACAACTTTTCTATGTTAGCGAACTTCACCTGGAGCAAGCTAATTGACGATTCATCCTCAGACTGGGGCGGATTCTGGTCGCTCGACGCCTTGGGACAGGACTTCTACAATCGTAAGGCTGAACGTTCGGTGAGCGCCGGCGACATACCGTTTCGCTTCACCATGGCTCCGGTGGTACAACTGCCATTCGGACCTGGCCAGAAATGGCTTAATAGTGGGGTCGCTTCTAACGTGCTCGGTGGCTGGCGCGTAAGTACGATCTACACTATCAGCGCCGGTACGCCTTTCGGTGTTACCGATAACTCGTATGGTTTCTGTAATGGCGCCGGTGTCTTAGAAGATCGGCCAAACGTTATAGGGAATGTAGGGTCAATCTCCGGATCTCAGCGCAGCGTGAACCTTTGGTTCAATAACCAGGCCTTAGACTTTGCCGGAACATGCCCCAGTTCTGGCTTGGTGAATTCCACCCAAAGCGGCGATTTCTGCTGTGACGTTACTAAGGCCTTTGGCAACGCGCCGAGGTTTTTCTCTAATGTCCGCGCCCCGGGTGTTGACAATCTTGACTTCTCCATTCAGAAGGACTTTAAGATTTCGGCGGGAGAGCAGACCAAGTTGACGTTTGAAGCCGCTGTCTTCAATCTGCCGAATCATCCACAATTTGCCGAACCTGTGGCGGACCCCACTCTCGGTTACCAGCCCGCTACAGCTACGCAACATGCGGCTGGATTTGGAGCCATTAGCGGCACATCTTTCTATAGCAGCCGCACTATCCAGCTCGGATTGCACCTTTACTTCTGAAGAAGGACTGACTGGGGAGCACTCAGAGAGGCGCTCCCCAGCGTTCTCTCAAATTTCCATTTTGGGCGTTCTCTAGCGGAACGATTTTTTGCCAAAACTGGCGGTTGAATACGGGATGTGCTTTTTTCAGTGCGTTGGAGCCAACAATGAATGCCGACCAAAGTGTGTCTTATAACAGCCTACTTCGTACTTGAAAAGAGGAGAGAGCATCATGCCATCAGGTGAAAGAAAAAGCTTGGCTAGGGCAGTTGGTCGAATTTTCCTGCCCATAGCTGCGACTCTATTTTTCGCGATTTACTCCCAAGCAGCAAGCGGTACCCTCACAGTTTCTGGCACGCAGTGGGGCGTGACGTCACAATACCTGGGCGCCAATGAGGGGAGCTCACAGTTCAACATTAATGACCTGGTAGACCTTGGAATCAACACCTATCGCCTCTATGGCGGCATGTCACGCTGGGAGCCAACTGACGATTCTTCAACCTACGGATCGCCTAGCATCGCTCAGATCGAGGCAAATCCCAACGTCATCAATTGGGCGTTTTGGGACAACATTATGACTAATCCTCCCGGCGGCAGCGACTATAGCTGGAGCGCCAGCACTGGCATACCGCCTGTCAGCGCCGCGACTATCATTTCACAGCTTAATGCCCACAACATCAAGCCAATCATCGTCCTTCGCAATGTGGACAACAACAACAATCCAGCTTGGTCGGAGGCCCACAACCCGCCGACCACCACGAATGACTGGAACGAGTGGTGGGAACATGTGTTCGCGACTGTGTACTGGTTCAACGTCCGGAATAGCTATGTCGTCGACGACTGGGAGGTGCACAACGAACCGAACAATTCAGGTCAGGGTTGGGCCGGAACTGAGGCGCAATACGACACTTTCATTCAATATACAGCTGACGCTATCCATTATGTATACAGTCACTATCTGCCGGGACGTACACCGCACATCTACGCTCCGGTAACTTCCAACTGCTGCGCGTGGGCCAGCGATGCCATGACGCTTCTCGGTCCGTCGGTTTTCGATGCGCTGGATTTCCACGATTATCAGAGCAATCCCTCCGAAATCACGACTCTGCGCGCCGCAATGAATAGCGATGGCTATACCAATGCGCCTGCTTGGATCACCGAGATGGGGTCATACCGGCAAAATACGTATAACGGCCAGAGCACGGACAACAACATTATTGTTGCATGGTGGATCAAAGCTTCGCAGCCCGGAAACAACTATGTCACGGGAATTAATCTATTCTCGCTCTACGATTGGGGCAGTAGCTATACCTCGGGCGCTATCCATGGCAGCTACCCCAATCCCGAGAGCTACACGCCCGGATATTACGCAATGCGGATTACGGCACGCGCATTGGTCGCAAACCGTCCAACTTATCAGGTAACCAGCACAGTCCGGAATGTGGTCTCGGTCGTCACAAAGGACTCTTCCGGGCACTACTACTTGATTGCATGCAACAGCGGAAGCCCTGGAGCTACAGTGACGGCCGATCTCTCCGCGCTGATTACGAGCGGCACGGGAACACAGTGGGAATTCAGCTCTGTAAGTAATGACGTGGTTGTAGGCAGCCCGGTCTTATCAAGCGGTAGAGTGACATTCAGCATTCCGTCGAACAGTACCGAATTATTGAAGTTCTAGTTTCGTTGTACGGGATTCGGGCTGAACGCTGGGCGCGGAAGCGTCTGGCGTCCAGATACCAAGCGCGCCAGATTTATCTTCTTCGCGCCGGCGAGGACGAGAAGAAAAAAGCTTATCAGAACCGTGGACAACCTATTTCACAGTTCAGTGAAAGTTAGTGCGAGTCTTTACCGGGACCTCTAATGAGGAGGCCCGAGCTTTTAAAAGGAGCTCGATGAGCAAAATCGTGGCACGGTCAATCAGCCTGTTGGTGGTAGTAGCGTTCTTCTGCGCTGAGGTGGCAACTCTGTTCGCGCAGAAATCATTCGCTCCCGACAATATGGACAGCGTTCTTTATGGAGTCGCTTACTACCCCGAGTATATGCCCTATGACCGTCTCGACAAAGATGTTGAGATGATGCAGAAGGCAGGAATTACGGTGGTTCGAGTCGGCGAATCGACGTGGAGCAGTTGGGAGCCTCGCGATGGCGACTTTCAATTCGCATGGATGCAGCGGGTGCTGGATCGATTGCACCAGGCTGGAATAAAAGCAATTCTGGGCACACCCACCTATTCAATTCCCACGTGGCTTTATAAAGAGCATCCCGAGATTGTTATCGCTCATGATTCACAAAAAGCTCCGCTCGCCGCTCCCTACGACCCGACCTACCCGCAGTCAGTGCCGCCGGGGCATTACGGGCCACGTCAGAATTTTGATTATACAAACCCGTACTTTCGGCAGGCTGCGGAACGAGTGATTCGGGAGATCGTAAGCCACTTCAAGGACCATCCGGCTGTGATCGGTTACCAAATTGACAATGAAACTCACGCGACCGGTTTGTCCTCTCCCAACATGCAGGCCATGTTCGTCGAGCGTCTTAAGAATAAATACAAGACCACTGACGCCATCAACAAGATGTGGGGTCTAGTTTACTGGGGCCAGTTAGTGGATAAATGGGAGGACTTCCCGCCCATTGATGGAATTATTAACCCCGGAATCAAGTTGGAATGGGAAAACTTTCAGCACGATATCGTCACGGACTATCTGGCGTGGCAAGCAAGAATCGTCAACGAATATAAGCGTCCAGACCAATTCATCACTCAGGATTTTAGTGGTGGGGTACATACGAATCTCGATCAGTGGGGCATTGCGCGTTCGCTTGACATCGTGGCCGAGAACCCATACTTCGAAACCCAGGCGCGATTGAGTGCACGGAGCATTTGGTTGTCAGACGACCTCGGACGATCTTTGAAACATTCCAATTTCCTGGTCACAGAAACCAACGCTCAAAGCATTGGCTGGGATTCACGAGCACAATATCCGCAATATCCAGGGCAGCTTCGGCTAGTGGTCTACACCCATCTTGCTGCGGGTGCCAACATGGTCGAATACTGGCACTGGCATTCTCTGCACTATGGTCAGGAAACATATTGGAAAGGCGTGCTTTCACATGACCTTGAGCCCAATCGCACCTACGCCGAAGTCACGCGGGTCGCAAGCGAAATAAAACGGATCGGGCCTGAACTGGCGGATATAAAGAAGACCAACAAGGTTGCCATTCTGGTAAGCACAGATTCCGCAAACGCCATTAATTACATGCCATTCAATGACCACGTTAACTACACAACTGTGCTCGAGCAGATGTATGGCGCACTCTATGACTTAAACGTAGAACCTGATTTCGCCCAGGCTGACGACCCAGACCTTTCGCGATACAAGTTGCTACTTGTCCCGCCGCTGTACAGCGCCCCCGACGCAATATTGGCCAAGCTCTCGGATTACGTAAGAGATGGTGGCCATGTGGTCATGGCGTTTAAGAGCGGTTTCACCGATGAGCACTCCACGGTACGTGACGTCATGGCTCCTGGACCCCTGCGCGGGGCGGCGGGATTTCACTATCAGGAATTTACGAGCCTGCCAGCGCCGGAACGGCTTACTCCCGATCCTTACTCGGTGGGCGATCAAAATAGTGGTTCGATTTGGGAGGAATTCCTTGTGCCTGACAGCGCCGAGGTCGTTGCCTCATTCGATGACCCGTATTGGCACTTCCCGGCGATCACTCGTAACAAGTATGGCGGCGGGACACTGACCTACGAAGGAACGTTCCTAACAAACAGCCTGCAACGCGAAGTCATTCGCGATGTCTTGAAACGGATAGGGCTAACCAGCCCCGATCAAGAGCTCGTGCCGGCGGTGAAAGTACGCCACGGCCACAATCGGGCGGGGAATCTTCTGCACTACTACCTGAACTTCTCTGGGGAGCAGCAAGTGGTTTCGTATCCTTACAACAATGGTTTCGATCTTCTCACTGGTGCGTCCGTGCATCAGGGACAATCACTGAAACTACAACCTTGGGACTTGGCGATCATCAGCGAACAATAGCACCGGAGGAACGGATGCAGCTGAAAAGCGATCTGCAGGTACGATCAATCGCGATCATCGGGATGATTCTGCATGTCCTGTCCCTGAATTACGTATCGGCACAAACCTCGTCAATGAACCCTGCCCCAGATCCATGGCGGGTCCCAGTCAGCCAGAACCTCGTGCCTCACTTCGCAGAGGGCAATGGACAGAAGATTCTGTACGTTGATGGACAACCGTTCACTGCTCTCGCCGTCGAAATCCCCTGGTGGGACCTGGTCTATGGAAAATACAAAGAGACAGAAGGTGCATACGACAAACTGTATCCCGCTGCCGCCAAGCTTGGGCTCAACACTCTGAAAGTTCCGATCAAGTGGTCGATGGTTGAGCCTCAGAAAGGAATCTACGATTTTTCGTACGTAGATCGGGCCAAGCGCCTCGCCGAACAGAATCATCTGAAGCTGATACTGAACTGGTTCGGGCATTACGCGAGCGGCGATGGCACCATCTATGGAAATCTCGCAGGCGAAGTGTACGCACCGATGTACATTATTTCAGACGAGACGACATACCCTCGTGCAATTGATGCCGATGGCATCGCTCATCACAACGCCATCTCTTATGACTACGAACCCGTGGTCGATCGCGAAACCGCTGCATTTCGCGCCTTCATGCGACATATCAAGCAGGTGGATTCGCAGACTCATACCATAGTCATGATCCAGGTGGAAAACGAAATCGCGGTATTCGGAGCTGATCGTCACAATCCGAAGCTTTGGCGCGACCACTCGCCAGCTTCGAGCCAGCGTTTTGCTGAACATGGTTTCGATGATGACTTGAAATACAGCGCCTGGGACCTTAGCTACAACTGGATCCGGCGCATTACCGATGCGGGCGCAAAGGAGTACGCGCTCCCTTTCTTTCACAATTACGTCGGCGGAAAAGTTGGCGATGGGATGGTGGGCGGAGCTCCCGGCGAAGACGTTGCCACTTATCTGAAGAACTGCCCCAATATTTCTTTCGTAGGCGTTAATTCCTATTTCTGTGCCGAGTGGAGGGCAGACAACAGTTGCGCGCGGCCATCACAAGCAAGCGTGGAAGAGCTGAGAGAGCCGCTTAAACAGTATCACGTGGGTCGGAACTTGCCTGCGATCACTGAGATCAACAGCGGCTTGAGTTCAGTTACATCGAGGCTGGCCTACATCGCTGTGGGCGAGTTTGGTGCACCGATTTTTGCCCCTTGGGCACTGACCGTCTCATATCCCCAGGCATATGAACCTTACATTTTGCCGGACGGGACCGGGGCCAACGGGGCAAACGCGCTTCGCGAAACGTATTCATCGCTCGCCAAAGCCTTGGCGCAGGTCTCCTATTACGCCGGAACCCGCAAACTCAAAGTGTTCATGGCGAGTTCTCCCGGTGAACGATTTACTCAAAGCGGTGATGTCAATGGGGCAGTTGTGACCGTGACCGGAGAGCATGACGGCCAGGCAATTGTGATTCACCCCTCGGGCCACGAGTTCCTGGTTATTGGATATCGCTGCCAGGTTTCATGGAAAGATGCGACATTTACGTGGCCACATATGAAATCGCTGCGAGTGGAACGAGGCGCGTGGGTTCGGGGTCACTGGCAGAGAGCTTCTGAACCTAGCTTCGGAGTGGATCAGAGCCAGCAGACACTTTCTCTGGACCTCGATTCGTCACAAGCGGTTCGGGTGAACTGGTAAACGGATTTGCGGCCAATCTTGGCTCCGAAGCGGATTAGTACTCAATAAAAAGACACATGCTCCGCACCCGAGATGTCGAAATGGGAGGTCGTCATCGGCAGAAGCAACGACTGGAGAAGAGCCAATGTTCGCGAAATCGCAAAGCGCGCCAAAGTTTCTACCGCTACCGTGTCTCGTGCCATCAACCACATACCCTCAGTGGATCCCCAGCTCGCAAAGCGAGTGTGGAAGGCAGCACAAGAACTCAGCTATTACCCGAACACCCAGGCTCGGGCGCTGGTTTCGGGACATAGCCGCATTTTTGGGCTCATTGTCTCAGGTATTACAAACCCATTTTTCCCCGAAATCGTCGACGCTTTCGAAGAGGTCGCGGTCCGCCACGACTATGAAATCCTGAGCTCAAGCCTTCAGCACTCCAGCATGGAGAGTTTGGTTCGGCGCATGATTGAGCGGCGCGTTGAGGGTGTTGCGATCCTTACTTTTGGACTTGGGCACTGCCTCGTAGAAGACTTTCGGTGCCGCAAGATACCTGTGGTGATTGTGGACCAGAGCCCGCAAATCTCAGGGGTCAGCACAATTCGTGTTGATTATCAACACGGCGTCCGTCAGGCTGTCCAGCATCTCGCTGCGCTGCGGCATGTTCGTATTGCGTTCATCACCGGACCTGGGCATTTGAGGTCTGCGGCGGATCGAACGAGCGCGTTCCAAACCTGCATGAGCGAGATTGGCTTGGAGGTTCGTGGCGCATTCATAATCGAAGGCGATCATACGGCTGAAGGCGGTATGAAGGCGATGGCACAACTCGCCGCACTGCCGTCTCCACCCACCGCTCTCTTATGTTCGAATGACATGACCGCAATCGGAGTCCTCCGGCGTGCCTTCGAACTCGGGCTCTCGGTTCCCAAACGACTTTCTGTCATAGGCTTCGATGACATTCGCCTCGCACAGTTCACGATCCCGCCTTTGACGACGGTGCAGATGTCGCGCGCGGACCTGGCGGCACTAGCCTTCAACCAGTTGTTTCAGATTGCGAATGGTGAAGGCGCCCCGCCGAGCAAGAACAGCCTACTGACAACGAATCTGGTTTTGAGGAGTTCGACCACTCTGTCGCCGTGAGGTGTCGCGTTTACTGCCGCAATCCCATAAGTCCTCAGTTGATTTTTCTGGTCTCAGCGGGTGCGGCCTGGAGAGCGACAGCGTTCGAGTCTCCTGCTCCAGCAGGCTTGTACTAGCCTTCCCCATTCCCGCATCAATACCCGAGCCAGGTTGTGAAGGAATAGTTTGTATGCTGGCGCCGCGTTATGGATTATCGCGGCCGGGATAACCCGGAGCAGATCTAGGGTCGCCTCGTGCGCTGATTTAGCCAACTTTGCGAACCGTACAGATTGCCTCTTTGGCTCGAACCTCTTTGGCTCGCAACAGATGCACACTCCTCGCACACTGCCCGGGCCGGGAGGCAGGGATTCGTCGGTGCATTGAAGGAAGAACGTGTGATCGGCTGTCAGCCAGATGCCATCTGGTGACCTGTCGCGCTGGCAGTACCCCCGATGAAGTCAACAATCGAAGCAGTTCGGTCGTTGAGGCGTTCCATCGCAGTGCGCAGCGCTGCTGCGCATTGCAACCGCGATCCTTGCCAAGCCCCGCTCTTTGCAGGAGTTGGTGCAGGATGCAGGCGTGGAGGAGATTGCGGGCGAAGCGGAGATAGTAGAGGCCTTTTGCCGATCCTCCCGACGCGTGATATTTTCGCGAAATGGCGATTTCGGTAGAGATTCATCACACCGGTTCCGACTCTGGGCAACGAGCGGAGATTACTGCGCAGGTCGACCATGCTTTGGCGGACCGGGCAGGCGATTGGAAAGTTTCGATTGTCGGCTCGCAGGCAAATGACAATTGGGAGTTAAGAATCGCGGGACCCAACGGGTTCGAGCGGAGTTATACGCTTGAGGGAAGTTCCGGCGAAACACAGCCGCAGGCCATCGCGCGTATTGTGTCGAAGATGATTTCTTAAGGTTCGACGATGGCGACTCGTAATCCACGAACCAGCCATGGATTGCCGCGTTTTTCAGTTTGAATTCTACGGCTCCGGAAACTCCCGTACCAATCCGCGAAGGTTCGTACTGGTACAGCTTCCTCGCGCTTGAAAGACACATCATGCAACCTTTCCAGCTTGTACTCCGGATTGACCACAGCGGCACCTTTGGAGCATCGAACCGTTCTGCTCTTGAAACTCCCGAATAATTGCTGCGGTTGCATCTGTTTTACATTGAGGAACCACGTGTCCAACATTAGATTCGGAACATCCATCTGCAGCTTTTTGAAGGTTACGTAATATGGCAGAACATAAAAGACGCCCTGAGGGGAAGACTTGGACAAATCGAATAGCGGCTCATGCTGGTATCTCACCAGCGTGTACTTGTATGGAGAGGATTCTTTTTTCCCGTGCGGCGCTTTGAACTGGAATGCGAAAATACGTGTATTGGGTTTCAGCTTCCTGGGTAAGCGACAAACCCGATGCGGTGGGCGCCATAACTTGTCAGGCGCAAAGGTGAGTTGTCCGGGAATCGGGAGAACAAGCCAAACTAGATATCGACGTTCAGTGTTTCCACTGCCGCGAATCCTACAGGCGCGGTCGCCAAGGCGAATAAGCACACTGTGCGAAGAGACATAAATCCTCTCCTTCGATGAAATTTTAGTCTTCTGTCCCGAGGGTTTCCATTAGACTCCAGCGCCTGGCTTGCCGAACTATTCCGGGCCGAATAGTGCCTTGCTCAGGCAGCGGGTCAAGTTCCAGGAGCAGTAAGCCAGGCTCCCGTGCCGGGCAAACTCTCCGCCGTGACGGGAGCAGGGGTGAAATGTTTCAACCGTTCCAGGTCAACCAGCACCTTATTCCACTGCTTTGGTTTGCGTTTGGTCGCATACGGCGCGTTTGGGTCCGAGAAAAACTGCAGGAGCTTGGCACGAAGTTCGGGGGTGACTCCCACGAAGTCGTGCCGTGCTAGCTTTTCGAGCAGCCTGGCGTGGACGTTGTCGTTCATGAAATAAGTTCCAGGCGCGATCTCCCGATCCGTATCCAAATTCTTCTCTGGGACATTTGGGGCACCACTATTCGTCTGATCGAGAAGAACCTTGTAATGGTCGAAGGCGGCATTGAAACTTGCTTCAAACAGGTGCTCGGTCTGCGGTGTTGGGGTACGAAACTGAAGGACCCTCAGAGGTCCAAACTTGGGAATCAGCTTATAGAGGAATGCCAGAAACCGCTCGAACACTGTCGGCTTTTGATAATTCTTGCCCCAATTTTTCTCATAACTTGCCCGCGAAAGGGTGTACAGGAACTTACGCTTGATTATGCCGGGCTCATCCCTTTGGATTTCATCTTTCTTTAAGGTCCAGGCAATACGCGTCGCCTTGGGGATGAGTTGGCTGACGTCATGCCGGTACGAACCGATAACTTTTTCCTCATTGTCAAACACCGATTTAAGATCCAGGCCGTAGGTTTCGCGAAAAGCCCTCTCGAGCAATGGAGCATCGACCTGAAACCCGATGAAATCGTGATAACTGTCCGGAGCGTAACGCTCGCGCGCGACTTCCAGCACATCGAATCCAAATTCTGTCTTGATATGAGCGAGCGGATCGTCTTCATACGTCGCGTAATTGCCGTATTTCTTCCGCAGCTTAGGATAGAGAATAGGCACGGATGGGTTAACGCCTAATCTGTGGCCGTCGTTATCGGCCGCATAGTGCGAAAGAGCCCCTATCGCGAATGCATAGCCATTCAGGTCTTGCGAATCGCGCAGCAGCGCCAGAACGAAATCGCCGGTTCGGCAATAATGAGTCAAATCGCTGAAGAAATGGCTGCCATGAGGGTAATAACCCAGATCCTGAATGATCGCGCCCCCGTACGCATACGCGTGCGCTGTTTTCAGCTGTTCAGGGGTAGCATTTGGGAAACGCTCCAAAAGTAGCGGACGTATTTTGATATCCCAAGCGGCATCGATGATCGCCTCGTGCGTCAAGATTGAGTAGCCCTGTGCCATGTTCGGGCAGATTGCGGAGAGAAAACAAACGAAGGACACTGCGAGGGCGGTCACGCGCGACGGTTTCCTTTTAAAACTCGCCATTCCGAGGCTCCGATTGTTTCCTGTTCTAGATTCGAATTAACTCGGGCACTTGAGCGAAAAAAACGAATTTAATGTTAAGCCAACTTTCTAGTTTAAGCACGCGAGTGGGCCGAAATTTCTGACAACAAAAGGAAAGAGGGCAAGATGGGCGAAGGTGCGCGCAGAATCTCGGACGAATGGGAGCGTGAAGTCGAGCGACCCGGTCTCAACGAAGCGCAACTTATCAGCTGCGGCACGGCGCAAAATTGCGGTAGCCCAGAGAGCAGATGGGCGGGGATCAAAGCACAACAACGCAAGAAGCCAGCGTACAAGCGAATTACGATAAAGCCCGCCAGTCGAAACTGGCGGGCCTTGTCGTTTGAAAGACATCCTCACTTTGATAATGGCCTTTTGCCCCGACTCTATGAGGGCGTGGACCGCTTGCAGAAATCCCGCTAGTCTCGCGGTTGCTTTGTACTGCGGAATCGGATCCAGGTCCTTGAATGCGCTGGTGAACGCGTTCGAAAGGCTCCACATGGTTCGCGGCTGAAACTCCTCGTGGATCGGTTCAAAGTACAGGTCGTGTACCCGTCGCGCCAGATGCTTCGGGAATCCAGCTTCGACCTCGATGAACGCTTGGTAGATCAGCAATTTCGCCGACGAGTCCGAGAGGTGAGTCTCCTGCCATTGCTCAACCTGCCTTTTCAACGGTCCGAAATTCCGCTGCATGCGATCAACCCCAACCGCGAGGCTGTCTTCCAGTAGGAAGTTCTTAGAGTGCTTCGCGAGCACCGGCGTGTACTCGCCGTGGAACGCCAGGTTTTCGCAGACGAACACTCTCAGCCCCACTGTGCAACTCAACCGGAATGATTTGTCGTGACTGTTGCGCAAACCGATAGCAAATCGGCAGCCTTGGAATCCCGATGTCAGGTCCATGACTCCGAACATCTTCATCCCATCCCCCGATACGGCGTATTCCTCTCTTACCACGCCGATCTGTCGAAAACTCAAAGCCTCAATCAATTTCTCCACGACCTCAATATGCGGGATGGGCTTGTGGGTTGCTGTCGCACTCGGCGTGGGCACACGCGACAATTGCTCTCGCGTGAGCTTTCCGCCGTACGACGACAACGTCATTGTTGGAGCTTGCTCTGGGGCTGCTGCAATCGCAGGCACCGGAACAAGCTGTTCATGATCAAGAACTGCTGCTGTTTCCATGTTGTTTTCTCCTTGGTAAAGAAATAGGGAGACCTGTGGCTCAGTCGCAGCAACAGTTCTCCCGAAATTGTTGAGGCATCGTTCGGATCAGAACGATGCAAATCCGGCGTGCCGCGCTCCCCAGACCAAAAATGTCACCGGTCCAGGATCTTCGTTGGGCTTGCGACTAGGTCGACCGCACGAATCCGTTGGTGATCAGGTCGAGGAACCACAATTGATCGACCTTGCGCAGATCAATTTCGGTGGGATGTTCGAGAATGAAACGTCTGATATCTTTTTCCCGGATGAGATAGCTATCGCCGCCTTGCTGTTCCGTCCGCTTCGTCCCTCGGAGCTGGGCTCGAAGGTGGCCGGCCTTAATCCAACGAGTCACGACATGCGAGTCGATCCCTAAAGCATCAGCTAGGCCTTTGGCTGAGTAGAAGCCCGGATCGGACTTGAATTTCATTCGTTTCAGTTTCAGGTGAATCGCTGTCGCACTCCGTGCAAACCCCGCTGCTTTGAGCTTTAGCCGGATTCGTTCATTGCTCATCCACGCATAACGTGACAGGATCGCGAGTTTGGGTTCGCTCCACGGCTTCTCCTTCGTTCGCGCCACGCCCAACTCGCGAGCGCGCTTCTTAATCGCCCAGTGTGGAATTCGTATGAGTTCTGCGAATTGACGGATACCAGGACGGTTTTTCGCACCGGGATGAACAAGGTAGATTTCGCGAATGCGTTCGTCGAGCCGCGGAGTAAATACGTATTTGCGCCGCGACCGTGTACTGTTGCCAACTAAATCGTGCTTACGCATTACTGCGACCGACGCGGAAGACATATCAGTATGGTTTCTGAGGCATAGTTCAAGCATGGCTTCCTCTCTGGCGGGTGCTGATCGCTGGGGCAGGGAATCGGAACGCGGCTCAGAACAGAGACAACTGTCCGTTGGTAGACCCGCGCCGCGAAGGATGAGAGTGCGATGTGACTGCTTCCACCAGAGCCGAATTGGAAATGGGTTCGAGTGTTGGTGGGGATGTATCCGCGAACTCTAGGTTGGTACGGTCCGCGTGAGGCGCAGGCTTTTCCCCGGGTTGAGAAGAACTCGCGGGCCGCAGCGCGCCCAGGCTTCTCCACACCGAGTCGGCTGATTCACCGATGCCTTTGTTCTGCACCAGTTCCCGCGCCATCGCGGTGAGCATGTCGTCATCCCCGTCAATCGCCTGCAAGCCCTCGGAAGTAAACTTGCCCTCCATCGCTAAGGCCACGAGCAGTTTCTTTCCCATCAGCCGCAGGCAAACTTCTTGCATCGTGCCCTTACAGGCGAAGAATTTCACTTCTACTGGCCGGTGCTGCCCGATCCGCCACGATCGGCGGCTCGCCTGACGTAAGCGTGTGCAGCGAATACCCTGTTTCATGAAACAGAATTGTTGGGAACTCCAAAAGGTCGAGCCCAGTTTCAACGATTTTTGGATGGCAGATACAGGCGTCGATTCCACGTTTCAGTTGCTCGCGATACCAGGCTTCGCGTTTATGGGTAGGAACGCTGGCCCGAAGAATCGCCGCACGTATCCCTTCTTTTAGAAATAAGTGCTCCAGGCGGGCAGTCACATCGTGCTTGTGGGTATACACGGCGAAGATTTGGCATCTTCGCCCTCGCGCAAGCTGCGCTTTTACCTCTTCGATTAATGCGTGCTCTTTCGCATAGATCCCATTGCCGATCGAGGTCCACTGTCTCGGCGATGACGAATCGCTCTCGGCATCTTGTCTCCGGATCGAATTCGGAGCCATAGAGCGTGCCGAAGCCATAGGGGTGATCTGGCCATGACAGGAGAGTGTTCAGCATCGTGCTTACGACGCTGCTGTTGCCGCGATGCTTCTTCAGGCAGTCCCTGATCTCCTCTTCGAGAGCCTCATAGGCCTCGCGGAGCGGTTTGTCCATCGTGACTGGCACAACCTCTTCCCGGTACGGCGGCAGGGCGTCGGAAATGTCTTCGAGACTGATGAACGCGCAGTGGTCCATCAGATATTTGCCGAAGAGAAGCGGCGAAGCACCGGGCCGGCGCTTGATCGTGACCGTCGTCTTGGTTTTCTTCGAGCAGGCATTGTCTTCGACCGTAATGCGCTCGATCGTTTCCATTACGCCAAAGTCGTGCGTGAACCGCTCCCGCCCGGCCGAGCCCCATTGATAGCCGTCCTCGATCATTCGTTTGGCATCGGTACGGAACAGCGTGTTGAAGAGGTCGTCTGCGTAGCCCGAAAGCAGAGTCCCGGTTAATCCCACGAATCGTCGGGAAACTCGGTTGAGAACGCCGAGTGCATTGCCCTGCGCGGTGTCGCCGGCAAGCTGATGAATTTCATCAGCGATCGCGTAGTCCCACCACTCTGGCATATAGCGGCCCATGTACTCGGCGGGAGCCATCCGCATGATTTTGTTCCGGTCCGCCTGCCACAGCGCCGAGTACTTGGTCGTGCCACCTTTCTGTCCATTCACGACTTCATGCATCCGCTTCTTGTCGAAGTCGAGCACGGTTAGCTGTGTTCCATCTGTCTCAATCGGCGAGCCGCTGTCGGGGTTGATTACCGACCCTCTATATCGTCCTGAACGGCTCTTCGCGAAGCAGTGCTTCCAGAAATACGAGAGCTTGGCTTTCTCTCTGCCGATACAGAACACAGTGCTGCTGGGACAGAGGTCGCGCCAACCTTTGCGTCCCAAGCGCCGTAACTCGGGAAGGGAAGTGTGCAGCCCTTCGCGCACGATTTCCCCGCGCCGCAGGCGCACTTCGTTCACGCCATGTGGTTCTCGAGGATTCCCGCCATTACGCATGTCGTCAATCAGGAACACCCGCACTCCCTGCAAGGTCAGAAACGTTTCGCGCGCCCATTTCTCGACCAGATGTGGAGGGCACATCACCAATGCAGAGAACGGACGGCCGGCACTGTGGACGAACATGCTGCCGAGAGCGATTAGGGTTTTGCCGGCCCCGCACTCGGCTATCACATTCCCATTCCGCGCCAGCTGCCAACGCTTGCTGATGCCCATGATTGCGAGGGCCTGGGCGGGGTAGGGCGCCCTGAGCATGCGAGAAACTAATGCTGACGGAGCTTCATCCGGGCGATGCAGCGCTGGGTACGAAGCCAGAATTCGAGCCCCGATTTCCTCAGAGTGTGCACGTAAGTAGTCGTGAATAGTCGCGAGGTTCTGCATAGGGTTGTCGCTTTCTTGGGAATTGCGTGCGCGAGAATTACGTACGCGATCGAATCAGCGGTTTAGCGATAGGCCGAAAGTGTCAGGGGTGAGAGGTGCGCGGTGGATGATACCAGGAGAAAATCTTGCAGCGCAGCTAGCTGCGCTTCTGTCTTTCCTCTTGGATCGCTTCAGTCCACAAGCGAAGGGTGAGATCCTCGCGCTCGGGATTGCCTAGCTGCCATCGCAGCTCCTGGTGGTAGCGATTCTTCAGCACATCGAGCTCAAGCGGAACGATTTTTGCGAGATGTCTCACATCGTCTCGATCACGTTGGAGATTGCGTTCCAACTTCGATAAAGCCAGATCGTAGGGATCAAGTGCAAAGAGCCGGAGATTCTCGAAAGTCCCGGGGAATATTTCTGTGAGCCGATCATCATAGCTCTCCGGCACGTGGGCTACGCCAACACGATCGAGATAGATTTTGTATTTGCGATGGAGCGGACCACCCTGCATCCCAAGATCCAGCAATCTCGTTGCGGCATCGCTGGGTGCAATCTCCAGTACGTCCAGGTCGGCAGTTGGCCGCGAAAACCCATAAACCATGGTGATGATGAATCCTCCCATTCAATGTAACCGGACTTCGCCGTCAACCGCGGAATCGAGTTCCTGGAGGAAGGACAGCCACGGCTCAGGAATAACCTTAAAGGGAAGCGTAGGCAAGCTGGTCTCCCTTCAAGTCGGTCAGCAGATTCCAGTGCTTGGCCAGGGACGAACGGTTCTGCCGAAGCCAACTCTTTTCTGCATCCGTCATCGAGTCATGACAAAACGTGTCTTCACGCGCGAGCCGCGAACCATCGAGGACCTCCGCACGTTGCCGGAGTTCCTGCGCACGTCGACGGTCGTTCTTTGCTTCTGCCAGTTCCCGCGCCAGTGAAACAGCAAACCCGAGTCGGTTTTGGCGATCATGCAATTTGGCACTCCGAACCAGCCAATCCCAATCCATGTCCGCATACGCCAGAGCCAGCCAAGGCAGTCCCTCCGCCACGCGTGCATCGAGATCCGCTTGGTTAAGCGCGGCGAATAGCACCTCAGCAGGATTATGGCGCTTCCGTGCACGGTGATAAGCGAATCCCGGATAGCCCAGTGCGCCCAGTTCCGCGCTGAAATCCAGCTTACGGAGGTTGTCTGTCATTGCTCCTGCTTCTGGTTCGAGCGGCAGAACTGTGGGGGGAAGCTTCAGCAACTTTTGAACCTTTACTGTCAGTCGATCAGGAACTGCTCGATGCCCCTTCTCAAGCATCGACAAATATGCCTGGGTCACGCCTAAAGCGAGCGCAACATCCCGTTGTGTCCACTTCTTCCCTAGTCGGGCCGCTCTTAATGTCAGTCCATCCATGACGGCTCCTCAATTACTCAGATTATAACATAATGTGTTATACTCTCGAAAGCGCTTCAGACGGTTGATTTTTCAACTCTAGACACTCATATTCTTTGAGTTTCCGGTAGAGAGTTGTTTTTCCAATTCCGAGCAGCTTGGCAGCCATCATCTTGTCACCGTTTAGCTGTGTGATTGTCTTCAGAATGGTCTCTCTTTCCAGTTCCGCTAACGGCACAACGTAGCCGTCTTGTGCCGTGGCAGTTGGCGGAGTTGGAAATCCAGAGATGAAGCGTGGCAAGTCAGAGCTGTGAATGACCGGCCCGGAACTCATGGCACAGCATCGTTCAATACAGTTCTCCAGCTCTCGCACGTTTCCCGGCCAGGAATGAGTCATGAACGCGCGCATGGCCTCTTCGCTCAACGCATATGCGCGCCCCGAAGATCGCGAACACTGTTCCAGAAACCTTGTCGCCAAAAGCGGAATATCCTGGAGCCGTTCCCGAAGCGGCGGTACTCGCAGGGATAGCACATTCAGTCGATAGAAGAGATCCAAACGAAACCAACCTTGGGAAATCGCCTGCTCTAAATCTCGATTGGTTGCTGCCAGAAAGCGCACGTTTACCGGCACTGACTTGGGGCTGCCCACTGGCCGAATTTCCTTTTGTTGAAGCACACGCAGAAGCTTCGCCTGAAGATCCGGAGAAAGTTCCCCGATCTCGTCCAGAAATACGGTTCCGCCCTCGGCTATCGTCAACAGCCCATCTTTTGACTGTGTAGCACCCGTGAAAGCCCCCCTGACGTACCCGAACAGTTCACTTTCGATCAGCGAGGCAACCAAACAACCGCAATCCACGGGAATGAAGGGTTTGTCCCGCGATGGACCGGAGTAATGAATTGCGCGCGCAACCATCTCTTTTCCGGTGCCGCTTTCACCGAGAATGAGTACAGGATGTGAGCTTACAGAAGCTTTTGAGATGAGCCGGTACAGCTTTTCCATTTCCGCGGTTTGCCCGACCATTCCGGCAAAACCTAGCCTGTTCTTGGTCTGCCCACATCGCATTCTGGTTTCCGTTTTGAATTTGAGATGATCTGCGACTTTGGCCAACGTCATCTTCAGATCACCAAGAACAAAGGGCTTAGCCAGATAGTCGTACGCGCCGGCCTTCATCGCCTGAACCGCGGACTCGACTGTTCCGCAACTTGTTGCGACGATGACCTCGATCTCAGGATGGCGAGTTTTGATCTGCTGGAGTATATCTAGTCCGCGAGCAGCCGGCGGACTGAAATCCAACAGAATGACATCAACCTTTTGACACGCGATTTGAATAAGCGCTTGTTCACAATTGTTGGCAATCCTGTTACTGAATCCTAAGGAAGAAACTGCTGCTCGGTAAGAATTGCAAAGATTTCGTTCCGTGCTGATGATGAGCAGGTCGAGAACATGAGAACCCTTAACCACAGGCTGGTCGACTGCGAACACACTGGGTACGGTTGCGACTGTCATTGCCACTATCCTTTCTGGTTGGAGCCTTTTTCGAAGTTTTAAGCGGGCTTGCTACTGCTGGCGTCGTGGAGGATTACTGCGGATCAAAAACCCGGAGATCGTGACGGGCAATGCGTACGATTTGTTGCAGCGAGAGCAGCGTCAGAATGCTATCGCGCAATCCGTGATCTGGACTCAGGAGAGTTCAACTACTGAGAAGCCAACTGCGGCCGCGCTCTTCGACAGGCGCTGATCGGCACAGACGAAAATTCTTCTTGCCGGCCTCCGTTGACACCAGCTAAGTGCAGCGGCAAGTTGTAGGCTGTCTGCGGCACGTAAATCGTAGGTGTCCAGTAGCTGTGTCGCAAGTTCGCGTAATGGATCAGACGGTAGAATCTCTCTCCAAGCGCGACTGAGCACATTGAGACGAGCGATCGCGCCCTTCTTTTCTAAGTCTTTCAACTTGCTAAGTCGGTGTAAGCGAGCCACCGCGCTGTGCACTTCCACTCCGCTCGTCCACCATACTACGGGCAGAACTCGCCGCAATTCGGCCTGCGCTTGACGACTTGTAACCTCATTCACGCACAACGGCACTAGGGCGCTGGCATCCCAAAAGGCAGGTTCTTTGCTCATAATCCTTCCGCCCGATCCTCCAGCAGAACTTGGACGGCTTCATTACCAGGCACTTTGCCGGTGCGAATCTTGAGCAATTCGTCTACATTGAGTGGAGTTTGTGGCATCCGCATCTTTCCGGCTGCGACCAGCAACAGTTCTTCCTCGCTAGCTTTCTCAGCGGAGAACGGAACCAGCTTTGCTACCGGAAGATTTCGATCGCGGATAATAATTTCTTCGCCAGCTTTTGCAAATGTGAGGAATTTGCTCAGCTGGTTCTTCAGTTCGGCGACATTGACGCTGCGCATAGATGCTGTTCCTCATGGCTATTATAGCCATAAATCCACAGGGTTGATAAAATGCCTTGGTAACCCAAGACGTATGCCGATAAATCTGCAGCGGACCGGCTAACGGCTAACTACTTGCCTTTGCCAGCCGCATCTTGGGCCACTCAATCGATCCATTGTGAGATGGGAAACCTAGTTTGCAGCTCCGAAGCCCCCTTGAAAGCAAGGCTAGCAGCTGTTTCCGGGTTGCCATGATGGCAACTCCTTCGTATCCAAATCCGGGAAGCGAGTGAATTCGTTTTTGTATTCGCAGTTCACCGAGCATCCAGGCTCCCCAATCTGGTGTCGCGGGCAGTCCGTAATGGCTGACCAGCGACGACCAAATAAACGCGTCGTCACTGCTCACGAGAAGCAACTTCCCATCGGAGCTTGTGTCAGCCAACTCTTGTGAACACGCCACAAGATGGCGAAGTGGACGCTTGCGTCCGGGGATCACGAGCGAACCACGGAACAGCAGCGGCTTCTCTCCAAGCGAGACTATGCTTTCGGCACCAGCGGGATCTATCACCGTGAACATGTCTCCGTTACCGAAAGCGGCTGCGATTCCACCGATCTCTACATCACCACCGATGACGGAAACAAAATGTGCTTTGCCGCGGTCCTCGCCAATATACGCATCCAAATGGACACGAATATTGGTGGAAGTCTTTTCGGTTCGGCGCACATAGAGAAGCCTGCCAAAACGTACATAGGCGTTCTTCATTACAATTCCTCTATGATTTTACTAGCGGAGGCATTGGTGGGACCGAGAGAGCAAACAGGTCCAAAGCTACACTTCTCTAGATCCGCTCACAGAAAGTAACTTCCGCATTGCCGACCAACCCCCAACAGCCTTTACTTCACTGAATTGGTTTGTTAATTCCGCTTGACGCGATCAAGCCATCAGGTCTGGCGTCGTCCGCACGATGAGACGTTTGCCTACGGTTCAGCACACGACGATCTTGTCGAGCGGCTTCGCGCTGATTGAGACTGTTATCGACCTGAAGTGGAATCTGTCTGGCCCTTCTGGCTCAAATTCGAAATCGTAAGAGCCGCGGGAAACGAGGCGCAGTATCGCATCTGCGACTTGGCTAGCCGCGAGGGCAGCATCGCCCATCTTTCGCGCCGGCGCGCCACGTCGGGTGATGGCTCATGGCTCCCGTGCCGAGCTGAACGTCGGCTGGAGGTTAGGTGCTGCTCCGCGTCGAATGGCTGCGCGTGGGTTAACATCACCTTCCGAATCACATTGACGTGAAGCGGCCAACGAAGCGCATGGTTGAATGGGGGTAGTGACCCGGTTGTGTCGACGGCCAAAATCATGTTATGACGCTTGCCAGAAACCTAGTCGAAGGAGACTCACAGTTGCTGCGATCCAAAGCCAAATCAGCGCTCAGGCAGACTCCGCTGATACTGCGGACCGCGAAACCACAGATCGATGGGTTTCCTCACTCCTTCCGCGGAAAATGGCATTCGCATCTTTCGTCCTTCGCCAGCTGATGCATAGCCAGCATACAGAGCCTTCATTACGACTAAGCCGTCTTCGCCGGTTGCCAGCGCCTCTTCTTTGCCACGCACACAGCGCACGAAATGTGCCATCTCCTGAGGGAAGCCATAGTTCCATAACTCCTCGAAGACGGGATAACTCCACCCTTTTGTGCTTGGCGCTTTCTCGACCGCGTATCCATAACCATTTTCGCTGTAAGTGGGGAGGGCATTGCCCATGTGGAGATTGGCATAGGTTACGCCATCTGAGCCGTAAACCTCTATCCTGTCATCCATTCCGCCGCGCCGACTCCAGCTGTTCTCGACAATGCCTACGGCTCCGCCCTCAAATTCCAGGATGCAATAGGCCTCGTCATCTCCCTGGGTCTTGTTGGCATGAACGTAGGTTCCCAACTGGCAGTAAATGGACTGAATTGCCGGACGCCCGAGAAACCAATAGCAGAAGGCAATCCCGTGGCAGCCCAAGTCCATGAGAGCGCCGCCTCCGCAGAGATTTACGTCCCAAAACCATTCGGCATGCGGACCAAAATGTTTTTCGCTCTGCTTTACCAGATGAATTTTCCCGAAAGCGCCATCATCTGCCATTTCTTTGGCCTTTACGTATTTGGGTGTGAAGAAGAGCTCTTCGGCATAAAGCAGCAAAACGCCGGCCTTGCGGGTGTGGTGAATCATCTGTTCGGCTTGTTCGATCGTCATTGCGAGAGGTTTTTCACATACGACATGCTTTCCCGCGTGCGCACAATCTGCTGTCATCTGCGCATGTAGCGCGTTTGGCGCTGCAATTGTGACCATCTCAAGGTCGCGCTCTTTGATCATTTCCCGATAATCGGTGAACACGCGAGGTATGCCGTATCGCTTAGCCAGAGCGGCCGCATTTCCGGGAGTTGGCGAAGCAACCGCCACGACTTCGGCATGCTCTGACGCCATCTTGAAAGATGCGGCATGGATATCGGCTTCGAATCGCGAGCCGATGATTCCAACTTTCACTTTTCCATTGTTCGACATTGAACTTCCTTGTTATGCGGCAGAAATGGTCGACGACCTAGCCGACATGACGCTGCGCTATTTCCGCTGAAGCGAACAGCCCGCGCGAGAACGCGTGAATATACGCGGCGTTGCATCCACAACATCCACCCAGGAACTGGATGCCTTCTGACTTCGCTTGTTGGGCAAAGTGTTCAAAGGAGTTTCGCGGGAGTTGCATGGACTCAAGTTCATCTGGAAACTGCGGCAGACGCGTAAAGCACGGAATAGTATCCGTCGTCCGGAACGCTGCAGGCTGCGCTGCTATGGGCACCGAGACTGTCTTTCGCATTTCCCGAACGATGGTCAGCATGCGCTCCGGTTCCTGCTCACAGTTGGCTCCTACAACGTTGGCGCCGGCATCCCTCATCGCGCGCGCACAATCGGCGGGAGAGTGCCCGTCGGAACACTGAGTCATCTGCGGACGGAAAGTCATGGTGGCGACAATCGGCAGACCAGTGGCGCGAGCGCACTCAATCGCGATCAGCATTTCTTGCAGATGAAAAAAGGTTTCCAAAATGAGGAAGTCAACCTTAGCGTCCGCGAGCAAACGAACCTGTTCTGTAATCAGGTCGCGCACGTGCCCCGCCACGGACGGCCCTTCTCGCTCGAAGAGTTGTGTGCGCGACACTGAGCCCGCGACCAGCGCGTTGCTTCCCGCCACCTCGCGCGCAATATGCACGGCTGCGACATTGATTGCCTCAGTCTGCTCGCCGTAACCCGCCCGATTCAATTTTTCCCGGGTTCCGAAGAAGGTGAGTGCCTGCAACACCTGCGACCCGGCGTTGAGAAACTCCCGGTGCAATTCGCGCAAGGCATCAGGATGCTCGATTGCCACTTCAGGCGTGAACTGTCCACTCCCTTTTCCTGTGCCTACTTTTTCGCGCCCTGAGCCGCTGTCCACCCAACCTCGGCGTTCGAGTTCGATGAGATAGCCGCCGTCTCCGAGGACAATGCCGTGCCTTGCAATTCGATCCAGTACGTTTTCAGATTGAGCCATAAGTGTAGTTCGCCTCAGTCTTGTGCTTTTGTGTAAAGACGATTGCCGCGGCGCCGACCAATCCGGCATCAGTCCCTAACTTCGCGGTAACGATGGGTAGATCGCGGCTGTTGTCGGCAAAAATGTGCTCACGGCAGCTCTGCAGGAATGCGTCCCAATACAGACCGCCAGCCATGCCCAGACCGCCGCCAACAACCATAATTTCAGGGTCGAGCACGTTCACCAGAAATGCAGCGCTGACACCCAACGCTTGACCGGCGGAAATTAATATCTCAATGGCGTCCTGGTCCCCATTCGATGCGGAGCGAAAAACTTCTTCTGCTGCGGAGATTTCCTCTGATTTTCTGACCTGTGCGAAACGCTTCGCGACGGCAGGTCCGGAGGCAAACTCTTCCAGCACGGGACGCAACTTCGCCCCGCACTGAGTACAAACCGTACTCAGTGAACTGCTGGACAGCGTGATTGCATTGCCGTTTGCGCCCTTAAGCGGTCGCCCATCCTGCACAAGACAGTAGCTGATGCCGGTACCGACGGTGATATACGCAAAGAGATAGTGCCCGCGACCCGCACCAAAAATTGCTTCGGCCAAAGCCGCGGTGCGAACGTCGGATTCCACCTCAGCGGCCATAACTTCGGATAATTTCTCCCGAACGGGTACTCCGCGCCACTTGATCGTGCAACTACTGGTCACATTGCCATGACAATCCACCAACTCCGCGACGCCCGCTCCGATACCGGCCACTTCGATCTCTTCGTGGCAAGCCCAGTCACGCAGGTGGCTAGCCAGGTTAAGGGTGTCGTTTAGAACCGCCTCGCCGCCACGCTCGGGATGAGTGGGGATGATCCTGCGGTTGAGAATTTCCCCAGAAGGCCACAACACGACTCCTGCGGCGATCTTGGTGCCGCCAATATCCAATCCGATGGCTCCGAGCTGTTGGTTATTGTTCATTCGCCAGCCGCGTGTGGTCATGAAGATGATGGCGGCCCTGCCTCTCCTCGAGCCATAGATTGAGAGGAGCGAAGCGCGATTGCACGGCAATTGCCTTCTTCTCTCTCGCGGCCTGAGCGCTGGCTTCTATGACTTCCAGCAAGTGAATGTCTTGATCGATAGCGTGGAGGGGCTCACGTTGTTCGCGCAGGGCGCTCACCATCTCTGATAAGCCATCCGTCCACAACCAGGTCGGATCAATCGGCTCGTATTCCTGCCAGCAAGCCTTGCTATTTTGCCAAATCTCAAAACCGCGCGGGTCCCAATCATCACCCAGCAGGTTGGCCGTTCCTATGGTGCCATAAAATTCGAGAGCCGGGCGTCGGTAGCGCTGGATGCAATGGCCGGAAATCAACGATGAGAGTGCGCCAGACTCATGCCTCAACAGCAGGTGAGAAACATCCGCACCGGTGGTTGCAATTATTTCGTTCAGAATCTCCCGCTCGGATTGGGCTGTAGCTTCAGCCGACTGCACCTCAACTACAGGCCCTAGTACAGCAGTCAGGCTCTTCAGGTTGTAAATTCCAACCTCGGCCAGGGGACCTATACTCCCTTCGTGATACCAACGTGCCCAAGTGGAACCGGCGTTGCCATACAATCCCCGAGCGGAATGCAATTTGCCGATTGCTCCGTTTTGAAGTCGCGTCCACAACGCTCGAAAAGTGGGAGCAAGTTGTACGAAGGGAGCAAACATAAGCAAGAGTTGCAGCTTGCGAGCAAGGTCGGAAAGCAGTTGGGCCTCACAAGCCGTGTTGGCAGCCGGCTTTTCCACGACGACATGTTTGCCATTTTCCAGAGCCATTCTTGTTAGCTCGGCATGACTATCGGGAGGCGTAATGATGAGAATTACATCCGCATCGGATTCAAGCACCTCGGCAGGGTTCGCGACCAGGCTCACCCCCGGACGTCGCGTTTGGATCTCCTGCCAGACTTCCTTGCGACGAGCGCACACCTGACCCAGTCTCGCTAGGCCTCTCGGAATCAATCGATCCAGCGCTTGGAAATAGGCCCAAATCACGTTCCCGGCTCCGATGATTCCGATCGTCACTGGCTGCACGACGATTGCTCCTCCCGAGCGGCGGGCGCAGGCTCATAGGACAACATGGCGGCTCCTGCCAAGGCGAGTCCGATTCCAACCCATTGCAGGATTGAAGGTCGTTCTTTCAGAAACACAACGGCGAGTGCGATCGTGCATATCGGGTAGAGTGCAGTAAGGGGAATTGCCACACTGGCCTTTGCGCCCTTTTCTAAACATGCAAACGCCGCCCAGTTTCCGAGTCCGTTCACTGCTCCCGCGAGGAGGCCAATCCACAGCACGCTCCTACTGAGAGCAGCGAGTGAAGTCGCCGTCCACATCCATGGAAGCAGGACGGCAAATCCGACTGTAACCCAGATGACCATCGACCGGGCTGAAACGCGATTTGTGCCTAACTTCATAAACAACCCATTTAGGCCCCAGAGGACAATCGCGATGCTGGCATAAACCATCCAGTGCATGACAGATCTCAAACCGAAAGAATTACGATAGATGCGAGCGCCAGCAGCATGCCGCCGATCTGGACTCTATTCAGTCTTTCGCGCAACACGATGAAGGCCAGGAACACGGTGAGTACTGGAAACACTCCCGTAATGGGAGTTACGACGGAAGCATCCTGAAGACGCAGTGCTGCAAAGTATCCCAGCGTGCCCAACCCAGTGACAATCCCGCACAAAAGGCCATAGGAAACACCAATCCGATCGCGATCAACTTTTCCTCGCATGCCAAACATCATTCCAGCCGCAACCGGCAGCATGCCCAATGTAAAGAGGATTTGCATCTGCGACGGACTGGCTGCCGCCGAGCCTACCTTTGACAGAAACCCCCACAGGCCCCACCAGAAAATGCAAAGCAGAGCGTACCCAAGCCAGATTGGAATCACGCTTCTTTCACTCTGCATCGGGAATTACCTCTTTGTGCAACAGGCCATGTTCGTCCTCAACGACGTAGGAACAAATGCGAAATGAATCGCAATCCACACCCGATAACTTCGATAAGCGTTCAGCCGCCAGCTGGATAGGTAAAATATCAATTGCGAATTGCCAGTGATTGGGAGATGTGGGAAGCTCGCAAACCAGGTCACCGTCATTGGGCGAAACGCTTTCGCCAATGACCATCACTGAAGCTCCCAGTTCCCTCAGGTCGTGAGCTACTGACAAATCCTGGTCTCGCATGTGCGCCTGATCGATCCAGAGGCAAAACCGCATCCCCGGTCTCACGATCTCTTGCGGACCGTGACGAAAGGTACTCGTGCTCATCGCGGTCGCCGGCGCCTTCACTCCCTCTTCCCACAATAGCCTTGCCTCATGGCAGCTTCCAAGACTCGCGCCGCGCGCAAGAAAGTAATATGGCTCACGGGCCTCTAGCCACCGGGAGCGGTCTAGTTGTTGTCCCCACAACTGGAGCTGCTGTTCGGCCTCGTCTAGCGCTTTGGTCAGCGGTTTCGCGACAGACTCAAGGCTCAATTCGGGCGAGCTCGCCAACGCACATGCAGCGATTCTCAGTGTGGAAAATGTCGCGACCGAAATTCCGTGATCCAGTGTGGTGGGTACTACGATAGGTATATCGGACTCTTTGGAAAGAGGACTATCCTCACAATTTGTTATTCCGATAATAGTCGCGCCACTCGCTTTCGCCTTAGCAAGCAGCTTCACAATCTCGATGCTACGGCCGGTTCGAGAGATTGCTACGACGACTTTCCACGGGATCGACGTGAAATAGAGCAATTCGCCCGCATCCTGGATGACAACCGGATGTGCAGCAAGGTCGAAGAATGTGCTGGCACTCATCACCGCATGCCAACTCGCCCCGATACCGGTGAGGACCACGCCCCGGCTCGAGTCAACCAAGGACCGTGCCGCGCGTAGCGCATCCCTTCCTGGGCCCGTCAAAAACTCGATAGCTCGCCTCATTTCTGAGGGTTGTCGAAGTATGTCCTGGAGGAAACGAGTCTGCGGTCCGCCCTCCTGTTGTTCTATCGACATGTCGCGCCCCGCGTTGGATGTGAGGTGCAGCTATCAGGCAGGAGAACCAGAAGAATCAAGAACATTGGGCTATATGCAGCGTATCTGAAACCGTTTTCAGAAACCGGATTACAGTAGCCGAGGGCAGCGGCAAAGTCAAGAGAACATGGTCTTCCCTGGCTGGCTCGTGATAGCTTTCATCCAACGGATCTCATCTAATATCGCAGATCACCTTTACGGCGGTGAGACGAGCGGTTTTTTATGGCCCACACAATGCGCGAAGTTGCGAGGCGAGCTGGAGTGTCCTTGGCCACCGTTTCGCGGGTACTCAATGACACAGAGTACATTTCCGAAGACACCCGCCGTCGCGTCCTGGAAGTTGTTCGCGAGTTCAATTATTTCAAGAATGTTCATGCCCGACGCCTTGCCACCGGACGCAGCGACATCTTTGGCCTCGTCATTTCCGAGATCGCAAATCCATATTTCCCGGAAATTATTCGGGGTTATCAGGCTACAGCTTGGAGCCGAGGCTACGATGTGCTGATTTGCAACACTGAGTACGATCAGGACCGAAGCAAGGCGGTGATGCGAAAACTGAGGGAAAGTGGCGTTCGCGGCGTCGCGGTGATGACCTCCTCAGTTGGACAAAGCATGGCGCATGAACTCATTGCTGCGGGCATACCGCTTGTATTCAGTAACTATGACGCGGTAGGTAAGCTGGTTTCGAACGTGTGCATCGAGTATGAGCACGGTATCAATAAGGCCATCGAACACGTAGTTGAACTTGGTCACCGCCGCTGTGCGGTAATTGCGGGTCCGGCTGAAAACTATACTGCCGTCCGTATCAAGAACGCTTTGGTTTCCGGACTCACCGCCCGCGGAATGAAACCCGTTTGCGTTCTAGAAAGCAACTACCGAGTTGATGGCGGTGCCTCTGCGGTTCGGGAGGTCTTGGCACGCCCGGAAATCCCGACTGTGATCTTCTGTGGGAACGATCTGATTGCAATGGGTGCCATGAGTGTGCTCGAGGATTCGGGAGTAAGCGTGCCCGGGAATGTTTCCGTGATTGGGATTGACGATATCTTCTTCTCGTGTCTGGCACGGCCTCCACTCACCACCATCAGTGTTCCTCGCGAACAACTCGGGATCAAGGCCTTTGAAGCCCTCGAACGGATGCTCAAAGTGAAGCGTCACAAGGGCATAACATACAGATTGGAAACGGACCTGGTAGTGCGCAAGTCCACAGCCTTGGTTTGTGGAAAAAAAATAAAGATCAAGTCAAAATCTTGAACTCGAGCAGTCTATTCTCACGTTCCTTCTCCAGTCGTTGCGGTGCTCTGCTCTGCGATTGCCGCCCTCGCATGTTCCGTTCTCTCTTGTTTTTGCCTCTTTCCGTCGGCTCGATGCTTTTCCTGGCACAACACGTCATAGCTCAAAATGCGCCAAGTCACTCTGATATAGGAATCTCTCTTGCTAAGCAAGGGAAGTTAGCCGAAGCAGCGAGCGAACTGCGGGAAGCTGTGCATGCCGCTCCCTCTGTTGCACTCTATCGCGCCCAATTGGGATCCATCCTTGGCCTGGAGGGGGACTGGAACCAGGCGCTCGGAAGCTTTCAGAAAGCCGTGGATCTCGAACCAGAGAACATTAGTTTTCGACGCGAGACCGCCGCCGTGCAGTGGCAGCTTGGCCTGATGTCTCCCGCTAAGAAGAACCTCAACTTTGTTCTGGAGAAACATCCTGATGATCCTGGCGCCACGTTGTTGTTGGGATTGGTGAATGAAAAGGAAAGGAATTATCAGGTCGCTGCCCGCTTACTGGGTAAGGAGTTTGACCTGGTTGCTTCCCAGCCCGACAGAACCGTTGCACTTTTTAATTCCGTAATCAAAAGTGGCGAGCGGGCCTCAGTGCCCAAAATAGTGGATATTCTGAGGCTGAATGCTAACAATCCGGTGTGGAGCAACGCCCTGAGTCAATGTACGCAGATTGCCGCTCTTGAAGGTGAGTATGAAACGGCAGCGTCTGTGTTTTCCCTCATTTCTGCGAATGAACCCTCAAGGGCAGATGCTGGTCTTCAGCTTGCCAAAGCTTTGTACAGTCATGGTCAAGTGCCCGCCGCAAAGCAACTCTTGTTGCAACTCGCCGGAGAAAAGGTGATGAGCGCAGATTTACAAGCCCTTCTGGGGGCCTGTTTTGAAGCGGAACATCAACCGGCTCTGGCACGTGAAGCGTATCAGCGCGAGATCGACCTAGACCCTTCTCGGGTTGATTATTACCATGACATGATTTCACTGCTATTGGATATGGGCAAGACGAGCGAAGCGGCCGCCTTCGTGAATCGTGCTCTCAAGGTTGCGCCAGATGATGCCACGCCGTGGGTTTGGAAAGGGCACGTGAGCCTTCAGGCCAATGCATACCAGGATGCGATTGATAATTACAAGCATGCCAGCGAATTGGACAAGTCTAACAGCGATGCTGTGTTGGGCATTGCCACCGTTTATTTCATCCTCGGGCAGAACGACGCTGCAATTGCTGAGTACAAGAAGGGGATCGGGAGGTTTCCCAATGATGCGCGTTTCTATATCGGCTGTGCGGAAACATTGTTGGCTTCTCCCGATTCCCGCAGACTACAGCCCGAAGCAACAAACTTGCTGGAGAAAGCGGTCAAGCTGGCCCCGCAGTCAGCAGAAGCTCACTATCAACTCGGTCAATTGGCCCTACAGCAGAGCCGACTACATGATGCCGAAAGGGAATTAGTGATTTCCCTACAATTGGAACCAAATCAGAGCAAGACCCATTTTTCCTTGTCAGTCCTTTATCGAAGGATGAAACGGACGGATGATGCTATGAAGCAATTTGCAATTTATCAGGGTCTAAAGGAAGCGGAAGAAGGCGCAAAGAGAAAGACGACTGCCGGGGGAGAAAATCCGTGAAGCGGTTTGCCAGACCCTCTGTTTCTAGTGAAGTTACTGGTCCAGCGCTTCCGTCCAGCCCTTGGTCACGCCGAAGCTTTCTTGGTGCGATATCAGCCGTCGGCATTGCTCAGTTCTTTCATCCCCTCCTCAATAACGCCGATGCAGCTATGAAAGCTGTATTTTCAGATGTAACTGCCGAAGCTGGCATCACATGGCAGCACTTCAGTGGGCTCTCACCTGACCGCTACCTAATCGAAACCATGGGGGGCGGAGTCGGGCTATTCGATTCTGACGATGACGGTTGGCTGGATATTTTTCTATTGAACGGCGGGGAGACACCTCACGGTAAAAGCGATAAGCCGCTATCTAATGCCCTCTACCGCAACCTCGGAAACGGAAAATTTGTAGATGTTGCCACGGACGCAGGTGTGAGCCAGGTCAAGCATTACGGTATGGGCGTAGCGATTGCTGATTTCGACAACGACGGCCACCAGGACATTTTCATTACTGGATTTCCAAGCTGCACGCTGTATCACAACAATGGGGACGGCACATTCACCGATGTCACGGCGGATGCAGGACTGCAGAATACCGGAAGATGGGGCTCGGGCGCTGCCTGGTTCGACTATGATCGTGACGGATTTCTCGATCTTGTAGTCTGCAATTACGCAGAGCTTTCCTTCGAGGGTACCCCCCTCAAGTGCGAGTACTTCAACGTTCGAACTTACTGCGAGCAGCGCGCCTACAAAGGGCTACCGCTCACCCTGTATCACAACAATCGCAACGGTACCTTCACAGACGTCAGCCGCACCTCGGGCATGGATCGTTTTGTGGGCAGAGCGCTGGGTGTTGTGGCGGTTGACTTCGATGATGATGGCTGGCCGGATCTGTTGGTAGCGCGGGATGCCTCTCCCAATCTCCTGTTGTTGAACAAGCACGACGGAACATTTGCGGATGTCGGATTAGAAGCAGAAATTGCATACGACAGGAACGGCAATGCACGGGCAGGCATGGGGGTGGATGCGGCCGACGTTGATGGTGACGGGCGTCCAGATGTTGTGATTACAAATTTCAATTTTGAATTCCACTCGCTTTTTCTCAATCGTGCGGAGTTTCCATTTGAAGATCGGACGCGGGCGTCAGGATTAGCCGGCACTACCAGATCCGACGTGGGTTGGGGCGCGCATTTTTTCGATTATGACAATGATGGACTGCTCGACCTGATCATCGTGAATGGTCATGTCATTGAAGTAATCGAGCAATTGCGGGCAGGGGTGAAGTACAAAGAGCAGCCCCTGCTTTTGCACAACTCCGGCAACTCTATTTTCGAAAATGTGAGTTCGAATGCAGGGCCGGCATTTTCGCAAGGATATCTTGCTCGCGGACTGGCGATCGGCGATTGGGACAACGATGGCGCTGCGGACGCAATCTTTACCTGCATTGGCGACCGCCCCGTATTGCTGCGCAACAACGTAGGCCGAAAGAACTCCTGGATAGGTATTCGCCTGGTGGGCGTCAAGAGTAATCGGGATGCGATTGGGGCGAAATTGACAGTTCGCGTCGCTGGCCGGAAGTTAGTTCGCTGGACAACTGGTGGTAGCAGCTATCTTTCTTCACATGACAAGCGCGTTCTATTTGGACTAGCAAATCTGCCGGCGAACGGTTTGGTTGATATCGAGATTGTCTGGCCAAATGGGCAAACGCAGGTTGCAACGTCTTTGAAGATCAACCGCTATCATCAGATCACCGAGCAGGTGACCAGCTCAAAATAACTTAGATTCATTCCGACGAGGGTGTTACCAATACTTCCCGGAAGTAAACTTCAGATCCGGGATGATTCTGCAAGCCGATATAGCCTGAGTCGGGTCGAGAGCCCCTGTCCGGATCATGAGAACCGGAGGGTTTTGGCGGCACAGGCTGCCCTTCTTTGAAATCCGTGACTTTAACGCCATTCAGGTACACGACGGTGTGGGGGCCATCGATCGTTATGTCCATCGTATTCCATTCGCCTATCGGCTTGATCGGGCGGGCCAAGGCCTTGGTAAAGGTGTAAAGCACGCCGGTACAGGAATAGTCGTCTGGCCAGTCTCCTATTTCTACCTCGTAACCACGATTGATCGGCATCCAGGGTTCGGAGGGTTTCTCGGGGATGCGGATGAAAACCCCAGAGTCCGATTCTTTCGAAGTGAGCCTGAACACTACTCGAATGGTGGCATGAGCAATTTTCTCGCGTGTGTACCAAAGGATGCCCATCCCGCCCTCTGTCTTCATCATGCCATTCTTCACCACAAAACGGCCGGGACCGGCTTGTTGCCATCCGTCGAGGTTCTTGCCATTGAATAATGGTCGGCTTGATGCTTGAGCACAGAGGGCATGGGAATTCGCTAGGACCAATAAACAAAGGAAAGTTGCGACGAGGTCAACCTCGATGGCTTTAGAGGCTAAACGACTCATGATTCCTGCCAAAGGTTGCATAGATTGAATCATTTCTCGACCACTAGAACATGTATGACAGCGTTGGTCAAATTTTTCCGCATGGAATCCACCCCGAACAGCAAGACTGATCGTTATTGCTTGACACCGCATTCTCATAGATGCTAAAAAAAACCGGGTTATATGAAACCGCTTTCAGAGAACTCGGTTTCAAGGGGATAACGGTTGGGCGGACAGGGAATAGAACGGCGAGAGATTCTTCGTTACATTGGAATCGCCGCAGTAGCCGGGACTTTTCCCGGCTTCAACAAATGGGTATTTGCATGCCCTCAGGATCATCCTCAGGCTGTAAGCGCAGCCTCCCCCTCCGTTCCATACAAACCTCTGTTCTTCTCTGCCGAGCATTATCCGATTGTGGAGCATATCGCCGAGATAATCATTCCAGAAGACGACACGCCAGGAGCCAGGCAAGCGGGTGTTGCGGAGTTTATCGATTTCATGGTGGCGAATCGCGTTCCGGTGAGTGGATCGCGTGACGTGCGCAGGACTGAAGATGCGATCGAAATGGGCAACGAAGCTCAAGCCGCTTTCTTGCTGGGGATCGGCTGGATCAATGCGCATTGTCAAAGCCAGTTCGGGCGCTCCTTTATGGAGTGCACGCCGGAACAGCAGAACAATTTGCTTGAGGAACTTGCTTACAAAGACAAGTTCAGGCCGACCACGGAAGTAGGCCGTGAATTTTTCCGAATGATTCGCGATTACACGGTCGTAGGTTATTACACGACAAAGATTGGATTGGAAAGTCTGGGTTACCCCGGGCTACGGACTTCGTGGCCGAAGATGCCTGGGTGCACTCATCCTGATGATCCTGAACACGCTCACCTTCGTGAGCCGGCAGTCAATATCGCCGCAACTTAACCAGATCTCATGGCTACAAAAATGTTCGACGCAATCGTAGTGGGAACAGGAGCCGGCGGCGGCACGGCCATGAAGATCTTGTGCGAAGGCGGCCTGCAGGTTTGCGCAATCAACTCTGGTCCGCGAACGAATCCAGCGACGGATTATCGCCGGCATCGCCAGGTCTATGACCTCAAATTTCGCGGCTACGGCGATCCGATGCGGCTGAAAGGAAAGGCGCACCAGGAACCCTATTCGGTCGAAGAGTCCGAATATAGCGAAGGACGAGACCTGTTCGAACACGATGTTGCCTATTCCAACGCGCCGGGTACCGATTGGTACTGGAAGCGCTGCAAGGCTACCGGCGGCAAAGCCAATTTCTGGGGGCGCTCCTCGGCGCGATTCGGCGATATTGATTTCAAGGCTGCAGAAATCGATGGCTTCGGAGAAAACTGGCCGGTTGACTACGCGGAGATCGCGCCCTGGTTTTCAAAGGCTGAGCGGTACATGGGTGTGGCCAGTACCATTCAGAACCGGCCTAGTAATCCGGACGGAGAGTACCTGCCACCGATGCCATGGCGCTGTCTTGATTACATCATCCAGAAAGGGGCCGAAAAGATCGGCGTCCCTTACCTACCCGACCGCTGCGCGCAGTTGACCGTTGATCACAACAGCCATCTGGCGTGCCACTATTGCGGGAATTGCAGCCGCGGCTGCGACGTAGGAGCCTTTTTCTCGCCCACCTGGTTCACAATCCCCGATGCCGAAGCCACCAAGAATCTCACCCTTCTCACGAATGCTCTTGTTCGCAGTGTGTTGGTTGACGAAAACGGGATGGCGAAAGGCGTGGCCTACGTTGACCGCGCAACGCGAAAGGAAGTGGAAGTTTATGCCAAGGTGGTTGTGCTCGCCGCTTCTTGCGTCGAGACTGCGCACATCATGCTCAATTCAAAGTCGCGCCACTGGCCGAATGGGATCGCGAATTCGAGTGGCCAGCTCGGCCTCAATCTCTGTGATCACCTGTACGGTTGTCCGGGTTACGGATATCTGCCCCAGCTTTTGGGCCAGCCTGCTACTCCCGACAACATTGCTGATTCCACAATAACGTGGATGCCGCGCTGGCAAAACTTGAAGAATCCGCACGAAGAGAAATTCATTCGTGGTTACGCGATTTACATGGGAGGCGGTTGCGGAGAGTTTCCGGGGCACTACGGGCAGATCGAGGGGTTCGGCTCAAAATTCAAACGCGAGATTAAGCGTTACTATCCCACACCGGTCGGCGCTCTTATCCAGGCCCCAGCCCTTCCAAGCGCCAACAATTATGTGGACATTGATACTGAGAAGAAAGACATATTCGGAATTCCTCAGCTTCGTTTTCATTATGAATGGGGACCAAATGAGCTTCTGATGTGGGAACACTCAAAACAAGTGATGATCGATTTGTTTAAGGCTATGGGTGGAGAAATGTGGGGAGTTGACGCCGAACCCAATCGACCAGGAACCAGTCTGCACGAGGTTGGAGTCTGCCGGATGGGGAGCAACCCCAAGACGTCAGTCACAAACAAGTGGGCGCAAACTCACGACGTGCACAACCTTTACATCTGCGACGCCAGCATTTTTCCAACAATCACAGACAAGACCACGACCATGCCGATTGTTGCCTTTGCCATGCGCACATGTGACTACATGCTCGAAAACTTTAAGAAAGGTGTTCACAAGCGCGCGTGAAAACTCAGAGCCGATCGAAACTGCGAACTAGCTAGCATTCGAGAAGGAAGACAGAGATTACCAGGAGTCAACTATGACGGGGCGCCTCCGGAAAATTGCAACTTGCTTACTGGCAGCGACTATTTCGACATTTTCAACTTACAGCTTCGCGCAAAGCAACAATGCTTCGGTCGATGGGGAGATTCGCGATCCCAAAGGTGCTGTGGTCGTAGGCGCAAAAATTACCCTCACCTCACGGGATACCGGTGCATCGTCCACCTTCGTCTCCGACAGCAATGGCCTGTATTCGTTTCGGAACGTTCTACCTGGAGGGTATGAGTTACGGGTAAGCGCCCCGGGCTTTGGGGAATACGTTCAGGATGGCATTCTTGTGCGCGTCGGATACCCCATTCGTCAGAACATCGAGCTAAAACTTGAGACCACAACGCAACATGTAGAGGTGACCGCTGATGCCTCGCCACTAAATTATGAGAGTGCCGAACTGCGCGGCAGTATCGACCCGCAAGTGATTCAACAAGTTCCGCTGCTGGTCGCTGGATCAATGCGCTCCGCGGCAAATTTTGCTTCTATCCTGCCCGGCGTCGTGCGCGGCAGCGGGGATGTGTCCGGCGCGCACGTCAACGGTGGCCAGTCGCAGACCGGGATCGCCATACTCGATGGCGTCGCTCTTTTTAACTCTTCGGGAACGCAGGGTTTGACGGGCGCGGTTAACGATTTCCCGCAATCTCCGGACGTGATCAGCGAATTTCAGGTTCTCACCTCGAATTATGACGCTCAGTACGGAAGTGCAGGCGGAGTCACCATTGAGAACGTGAGGTCAGGAACGAGCACCTACCATGGCAGTGCATTTGAATACCATCGAGACACCGCCTTAAACGCTACCCAGTGGGGCATCGCTCCCGCTGACAAGGCCCAGGACATCGAGAACGATTTTGGCGGAAACTTCGGCGGGCCATTAAAACTGCCCTTCTGGAAGGACGAGAACCATCGAACGTTTTTCTTTGCCAATTTTGAGGGTTTCAGGATTCGAGGCGCCCTTGTCCGGCCAACAATCTCAATTCCTACTGTCGCAGAACGTCAGGGAGATTTCAGCGATTGGGGCCAAAATATTTACGATCCAGTCACTCATCAGCAGTTCATGGGATGCAACGGCACCACTCCCAACGTAATCTGCTCAACCGATCCGCGGTTACAGAACTCGCTTGCTAACCAATGGTTCCAGTATCTTCCGGAACCTAATAAACCGGGCACCCGGAATAACTATCTTGCTCCAGCCCAACCCGGCTTCTTAGGCACGGATGCTTACAGCATCATGGAGAAAGTGGACCAATACCTTGGGACCAACGACCATGTTTCGGAGATGTTTTATTACAAAGACCTGCCAAGGACGACGTTCACAACTCTTCCCGAAGAGATCAGCAATAGCGGTACAACTTACAAACATACATCCGTCTTACGGGTGAATTGGGATCACACTTTCAGTTCGAGTCTGGTGAATCACGTGACATTCGGTTACCAGGCTGACAACTTGTGGGGAGGTGGAATTGACGGTGCCTTTGCTGACAAACTACCCCAGATCCCCGGAGTTGCAAGCCACGAGTACCCACCAGTGATAAGCTTCCGCGATCATAACTCGCAGGAGACCATCTTCGATCAATACGGTACGGGTGAGGGCGATCCCAACATCCAGCCTTGGCTTGCACCCGCCTACATCCTCAATGATGCGGTATCCATGACCCGGGGAAAGCACACGATCTCCTTTGGCGGCGAGGCGCGATTGGCGCGGAACGATGCCATCTTTCTCGGCGGTCAGTCAGGAGACTTCAATTTTTCAAGTCAACCAACCAGTCTCAACGGCGTGGGAGGCAGCCCCATCGCGAGTTTCCTCCTGGAACAAGTGGATTCCGCCCAAGCGACGTTCTACAACACGACCAGAATTGATGCGCACACCAACGGCTTCATGCTGTTCGTCGGTGACACGTGGAGGATTACACCCAAACTGACGATTTCGCCAGGTCTTCACTACGAGATCGATCCGCCCCCAGCTGAGGCAAGCAATCATTTTTCATATTTTGACCCAACCCTTCCGAATCCAGGGGCAGGAAATCTGCCGGGCGCTGTTGCTTTTGCTGGAAGCGGCCAAGGCCACTCCGGGAGACGAACCCCGGAAGACACATGGTACAGGGGAATCGGACCTCGAATCGGCGTGGCCTATGCCGCCACGGAGAAGACCGTGATACGTTCCGGATACGGAATCTTTTATGACAACGCAAACATTCCTGGTTGGGCAAGCGGAATCTCACAGGATGGCTACAATGCTACGGCCGTGTTCAACAGTTCAAACAATGGCACGCAAGCAGCATTCGTTCTTAGTAACGGCTTCCCCTCGAACCATCCGGTCCCTCCTAACCTGGTTCCCACTTTCGACAACGGAGGGAATGCTCCTAACTATCGTCCCCGGACGGCTAACCGGCTCCCCTATACGCAACAGTGGAACCTGACGGTGGAGCACCAGTTTACTGGTCGCGATTATGTGTCCGCGTCCTATGTTGGGACCAAAGGCACACGCTTGATATCGCACAACGACCCGCTTAATGCTGTCAATCCAAGTTTTCTGTCAATGGGCGCGCAATTGAACGATGTCTTTCAGCCTGGCGATACCCAGGTTGACGGTGTGCCCGAACCATTCCCGAATTTCGCAACGGTCATGACGGGATGCTCGCCGTCAGTGGCGCAGGCGCTACTTCCTTTTCCTCAGTATTGCAACAACATCGTAGGCGTCAATGAGAACCAGGGGAGTTCGTCCTACAATGCCTTTCAGTTGAAAGCAGAACACCGCTTTACCAAAGGCTTCTGGGCGCTACTGAGTTATACCAACTCGAAGCTGATCACCGACTCCGATAATACCGAGAACGTTTTTAACCCGGTGTACTTTTCTCCCTACGAGAAGGGGCGCAATCGGTCGCTGGCCATTGAGGATGTTCCGCAGGCGCTGAACATAGCGTCCAGTTATGAACTTCCCTTCGGACGCGGCAAACCATGGCTGAACCAGGGGGTTGCGAACGCGATCTTTGGCAACTGGGCGCTCAACGGAGTATTTCGCGTTCAATCTGGGATTCCGTTTCAGATCTCCTCTTCGTCCTGCAATGTCCCTTCACAGTTTGTTAGCTACTGTTCACCGGCATTGTTGCCCGGTGCGAACCCATTCGCACAATCGCTGACACATTTTGACCCAAGTCTGCCCGTCTTGAACGTGAACGCGTTCGAGCCGGCAAGTAGCTTCAACTTCTATACCGGCAATGGACCACGAGTGCAGAATTTCCGGCAGCCCGGCTATAGTGATTTCGATATCGGTCTCTCGAAGACGGCCCACATTACTGAACGCTTCACGTTCCAGCTGCGCGGAGATGCATTTAACATTTTCAATCAGCACCATTTCAACAATGTGGGAACCTTCTTGCTATCGGGTGGAACGGGCGGGAGTGCATTCGACACCGATGTAGCCAGTTCGGGCTTTGGCACATGGAATGGAACTGTCACTAGCCCGAGAAACATCCAGGTCTCAGGCAGGGTCTCGTTCTAGAGATCTAATGCGATGCAGTGCTGGTTAACCGATCGAGCTTGCGCAGCGTGCCAGTGATCTCGGGATTTGACATGAAATTCTTCCACACAAGCCCCGTCCGGTAGTTCTCGACCATGACTACGATCGGGGCTTGATTCAATCCCATATAAATGGGTGAGACCCAGTTGTGACCGGGATCGAATGCATCGCGAGGGCCGTAGATGTCCCAAAGTTGGCCGCCCAGGTCGCGATAGTAGTGCTTGAGCGCGGCCATCGAGGCATCGGGAGTGTAGGGGAAAGACGCCAGTGCTCCCGTCGGTACCAAGGTCCCGCGATCGTCCGCATTATCGGGGGCATGTGGCACATAGCCTTCCGGACCATCGGCTGCGGTTAAACCCCACGCATCCGGACCGTATCCTGAAAAGTGTTTTGGATTTTCAATACAGTATGCCCGGTTAATCAGCGCGATGTTGCGGTTGTTTTCGAAATACGACGTGTAGCGGTCGTGCAGACTGTGCGGGTCAAAGCCGAAATACGAGTAATGCGTGAAAAATAATGGTCCGCCAGTGCCGACTCCCACGTCAAGCTTTATGCCGTAGTAGGTGTGGCCATTGCCGTAATGGTCGCCATCGAACGCGCCCGACCAGCCTCCTCGATAATTAATTGCCGTCTGCGATTGCCCCGCCCAACCGGAGTAGTACATGTCAACTGGAACGCCATGCGTTGGCGATGACATCGCGAGCAGATAGGTGATCATGACTTCATTGAAGCCGATGAGCGGGTGGTGAATCTGATCGCCCCATTCTCGCGACCAGTGCCAATAAAGAAAGTCGCTCTTTGCGCCGCTGCGATACCAACCCCATTCGACGGTTTCCCAGAGCCGAGTAATACGCTGGTATAAATCCTTTTCCGCAACGCTTGTTCCTTGAAAATATTGGCGCGCCGCGAGAAGGCCTTCCATCAAAAAGGACGTTTCCACCAGGTCGCCACCGTTATCGAACATTCCGAACACCGGCATGGTCTGGCCGGTGCTGCCATTCATGTAGTGTGACCACGCTCCGTGATAGCGCTGCGCATATTCTAGAAATCCGACAATTTTCGTGAGCCGTTCAACTCCCTGCGCACGAGTGATGAACCCGCGGTCCACCCCTACTATCAGCGCTCCAATGCCCAACCCACTTGCGCCCGTGGCTACGATTCGGTCGTCGCCCGGAATGTTTTCGCGCGTCATGCCCGAAGACGGATCGGCGCCATCCCAGTAATAGTGAAAGCAAGCTTCCTGCAGCATGGTCAGGAGTTCACCGTCGCTGAATTCGCGTGTGGACGCGCTCACCGCCATTGAGAGCGGCGACTGCTTGTATTCGATATCCGACGTGGCCACTTTGTACGAGGCTGTGACGCCCGGCTTGCCTACGAAATCCGTAAAGCGATTATTTCCTGGTATCTGAATCCCAATTCGCTCGAAATTCTTCGAGTCCAGCGACCGGTAGATTACATATCGCGCTACAGTCGGGTCGCTGACCGGATCCCACTGCACCTCGATGTGACGCTCGTAGCCCGTGGCGTGAACATTCTGCGGCGTGGAGAGTGCAGCGGATGAGCTAGGAGGATCATCCCCGACACGAAATTCATCAACAATCAGAGTGTGCTGCACGCTGTCGGCACGTCCCTGATGGAAGACGACATTCTGCAGATACTGTGGATTGAATCGGTAAATCGACGCAGTGCGGAATTCACTCAAGGGAATGCGCACCTCGATCCAGCGTCCAGCGGGCAGGTCACCTATGACCTTGCCCATTGGCAAAGGTTCTGTGAACGAGGCAGGAAACTCGGCCACCTGCAAGCCTCCCTGCGAGGAGGAGAGCACCAGCGAAGGGAGGGCGTCCGCCGCAATTGCCTGAGGAGCGAAACACCAGAAATAAAGATTCCCGCCCGACAATTCCGGGGGACGATTGCGGAAGTTCATCACTCGAACCTCGGCTTCCCATCCTCCATTTTTCTCCGACCGCCAATGCAGGCGAAGCGCATTTGGTGGCGTCATGAAGGTCTTAGTTTCTACAGGAAGACGGGAGTTCGATTGCTCGACAAAACTCGCACCATTCGCAGTTGCTGAACTGTAGAAGTATGCGTCTGGCGTAATACTATTATCGAAAATGAAGTGGCGATAGTATTCCGTGTCAGCTGACGCGCTCGCGAGCGAAAGAGACGCAATGCCCAGCAACCACAGTCGGCGAACTGCGCGCGTCATTTGGAAGGCTTGTTTCTGCATTTTCTTTCCCCCTCTCTAGGATTTTGCGAAGCCGACTAGAACAACGAAGGTGAGCATAGCAGCAAACTCGATGGCAGAAGTAGACAATGCTTGGACCCCAATCTGATGCCAAAGCTCTCGCGGCTTTCTTCACCGAAGATAGCGCAGCGGACAGTCGGCGGAGACCGATGCCTTCACTTTGCCCACAATCCGGAATGTGAATCCACAGGGCCAAAGCAGGGAAGGACAGGGCAATTTGACACAATTACGGGCAAACAAGAAGTTAAAGAGTTGAATGGCTATTCCCTAACATGCGGTCCCCTTGCTGGCCAAGCTGGGTGTAAACGCATATGCACGCTCGTGCTCGGGTTGCTAATTGGACTCGTCGTGATCGTCTGTAACGTTTGCCTTGGTTTCCTTCAATTCGAGAATGCGGCCATTCTCGAAAGCCAGCGTCAATTCGTGGCTAAATCTCTCTCGACGCCGAATAATGGTTTCGCCTGGTTCCTCGCCTTCCTCATTGAATTCATCGACATGCTTCACGGCCCGCCAATGGGCGATGTGCCGGTCTTCACCTTCTCCAAAGAATCCGTTCAACATGCCGCTACATGCGAGAAGGCCGACGTGTCCCTTGTGTAATGGCGTCACGGGCCGGCCGCTCATCTTCTGCTGCTTACGAACAAGAATTCCACGGGCGTTTTGCATTGCTGTTGGACGCTCAATTGCGTCTTCGATTTCGTCGAGGGGTAAGCCAGCGTAGTGAATCGTGGTCGGATCGGAGGGCGGGATGAAATAGCGCTCTGCTACATCTGGCGTGAGCGGAGGAATTGAACTTGGCCGATATCCTGCGCGAAGGAGCGCTTCCATTCCGTTAGGCTCGCCGCGAGCATGTGACTTCTTCCGCGTGCCAATAACCACGAGCTGGTGAAACCGCAAGCACTCTGGGTGTTCCAGTCGAAGCACGTTGATTCGATCGAATTGGCTGGCCAACAAGCACGCGCACGAATTCAGCGCGGCTACTGGAATCACAAATACGAGCACGCCGTCAGTTTTGACCCAGCGATAGCAGTGCTCGAGAAACACCGATTCCATTCTTCGATTGTTGTGCGGCCCCAGTTCAGTGTCGTAAGGCGGATTGAGATATAGAAGCGCGCAGCTCTCCGCTTGCACCTTGCACTCGAACGCGCTGCCATGAACCGTCGCGATTCCCCTCAGGACGCAAGCCGAGGCGCGATCCGCGTCGATTTCAATCGCTGCGATATGCGCACCGGTGCCTTTGGTCATTTCCAGAACCGCGGTGCCGTCACCTGCGCACGGGTCAATGGCACAGTAGGGGCCTGAAACAACCAGCAAGGAACGGATGTTGCGGGCTTCTTCGATGGGCAGCGGGTAATACCCTAATTTCAATCGCGCAAACGGGCGTGACATGGGAGAACCTCAGAGTCGCGACGTACTTCGTTCGACTGGAGATGCCGGCGGGGAGGAAGTGCAATGGATGAAGCTCCGGCGATAATGCTCAGTATTCGTTAGGAAGGAGCAGCGTGGTTACAGATCGATCAGCCTCAGTGATGATCCAAAGAGTTTCGGAATCTGTGACCCGATAACTGCTTAGCAGTCGGAACCCCTGCTTGAGACTCAATTCGTTTTCCGCCATATCGTCATGACACAGATCGCCCCAGTCGCCCCGGAGATGACGTGAGAGGAATTGTTGAGGTGTCCTCTTTGCCTCGTTCAGTAAAGCGAGTGCGCCTGGAGTGGCAACAATTTGACCAGCGGAAAACAGTGGAATGGTGGGTAGAGAGTACATTTTTACCTCCTCTCTCTTCACGCATCATTAGGGTGTGGAGTGGGATAACGAAAACGCTGGAACGAGTTCTAAGCCAAATCCGGTGGAAGGGAGTGTGGCAGGATTTATTCAACTACAGCGGGAAACGGAACTCACCGATATTCGGGATCTTACGTCCGTCTGAAACTTGAAACTGAAGTTGGACTCTTATGGCTAAAGCTCAGGTCAGCAAATGCAAAACCGTCGCGAGACACGATTTCTCCCACTTCCACCGACAAAGGCTGATGGAACATTGGGCCTGCATAGACAAAGGTATGAAATTCCCCGTTCTCGCCACACGGGTCAACTTCCGGCGGGAATTCGGAGAGGAGTTGCTCATCAAATTCTCTGCCTACGAATTCTGGCGCCAGGAGTTTGGGGTCAACGCAGGTCAGCTTGGCGCGCACGCCGGAGTTGATCATGGAATGCGCAAGCTCACGCGTGGGTATGCCCCACACAGGGAAAACAGGCTCTAATCCAGAATTTTCCAGTTGCTTCTCGCGATATGCTCGAATGTCAGTCAAGAAGAGATCGCCAAAAGCAATGCATTCGATGCCCGCCTGAACGGCCTTTTTGCACTCCTCTTTCATAATGCATTCGTAGTCGGCATTCGAACACGGCCAAGGCAGATCAACATCCCACAGAGGAACGCCGGCCGCATTAGCCTGTGCTTCGACTAGGTTGCGACGTACCGCGTGCATAGCGACCCGGTTCGCCTGCTGATTGAACGTCGTAAGCAACCCGACAATCTCATGTTCACTGCGCTGCCGGAGAAGGTGAAGGCTCCAAGCACTGTCTTTTCCGCTGCTCCATGAAAGTAATGTCCGTTTCATATTGTGATTGTAGGAGGGCAAGAGTGTTCATTTTAGAACTCCTAAAGCAAGTGACTAATTATCCTGTTTGGTAAACGTTCCTTCATCCACGGAAATCACAACATCAGTCGGAACGTTCAAACTTACGGTCAAACCGTCTGGATGCCGGCGTACCATTCGGATATGAGCAGAAAAATCCTAGAACTCTCCCCGGCTCGAACCCATCTGATCACTTGATAGCTGCGGATCTCATCCTTCGAGAAGAGCCGGACGAGGAAGAAGACGAAGAAGATAACCAGAAGAACGATGATGGCGACGGAGACGAGGACCAAGGTTATTCAGAGTAGTGAACTGGTGTCCGGAAGCTGCATTTGAGGGCTCATGCGTTCAACCGCCAATACCCGTTCAAAGGCGCCTTTTGGACCTTCTGTTCGTTCAGCAGCAGGTTTAGCGCGGTTACAACGGCCTCTGGGCGCTTCCGCAGTTGCTCTGCCAAGTCGCGCTCGCTGACGACGACATCTCCGGTCGGATATCGTTGATGAATGCTGCGGGCATACCCCGAAATTCTTTCGGCTAATGAGTGCAGTTCTTTCTTCTTGTTCCGCTGGTTGCGTCTTGTCCGTGCCTCGTCAGTTTCGAACGCCCGCGCGCAGATCGCCACCAGCCCAGCAGCGCAAAAGATCAAAACGATCCACCAGCTAAACGGAGTTCTCAAAACGAAATCTTTGAGGGAATGCATCGGTGGGAATTTGGGCCTCGAATCGGTCACGAAGAGAATATCTGGTCATTGTCCTTTACGTGAAGATTACAGAAGTCGTACTCCGCTGTGAGAATGAGCAGATGATGCTTTCAATCAACCCGTCGCACAAATCGCGGCAGCCAGATCTTGACTTTGGTCTGTGTTCCAGTTGGGAAAGGGATTTCGAAGCGATGCTCTGAAGTCATCAATCAACTGGAGAACAGCTCCGCGCCGCTCAATCAGTAAGTTAACTAGACAATCCAAATCGCGCCGCTCTCCATACCAGTCGCTTGGAATTTGCTGGGCGATACTCAGCAAGTTTGCTTTAGGAAATCTCTCAATCCGCGATAGCCAGGGGTCAAAGTCGTTCCACGATTTTATGCTCGCGTACACTTCCTGGCGTGCGTAAGCTCCTCGAAGAGGATAGTCTGGAAAGCTCCATTCGGACGCATTGAAACAGTAACCGAAATCTATAAACCCTGCCGTGTATTTCTGTTGAGATCGCTTCTTATGAAAGACCACCTGGCGTCCGTCGGCGTTTCCCGTCCACTTGTCGAAGGCGAGTATCCCGGCAAACTCCTTCACATTTTTGATATTTTCGATCCATGAGATCGGCAACCAGTCATGGACTTGTTCGTCCACGATGAGTCGCGAGCCGAAATGTAGGCCCGCACCTGGTGCGATTTGAGCTTCCGCGAATTGAAAGGAGATGTGGTAGTTGCGAATGATCTCGGCATCCACGTGAATGATGACCGGCTCGGGCACGCTCAATCCAATCATTCGTGCCAAACGCCCGGCCAGATACTCGTTTGCCAGTACGCGCGTGGCCTGTGGATTGCCTTGAAACTTCACAACGTATTCGTTTCCGTCATCCGCAGCCATCAATTGAGCTTGCGAGCCGCCTCGGAGACGGCGAATGGGCGTAACTGCTTTGATTGACATTGAGGAACTCCGTTGGCCGGTGGATCAACAGAAGGCAAGTGCAGAGGTGGGGGGGTGGGTTAGGCGCGGATAGAGCTGGTGGTTCTGTGCTTAGATCGCTTTGGCAGGAGGTGAATCCGCTAGCTGTTCGAGTCCGAATACTACATCGCGTAATGTCTTCATATCCGCGATTTGAGCGAGCGGTGGCGCTTGAATCTTTGCTAACAGGGTCTCCAGCATCTTCGGATCAATCCGCTTCCGGACTGCACTCAGCCGGTTAATACCACGCTCGGCCGATTCGAGGATCTCCAGGACTCTCCGCTTGGTCGGGGCATCCAAGATGAGTCTGGGGTGTGCGGCCTTTCCATACTCACGCAGGACACAGCGGTAGAGGTTCGGCCCAATGGCTTTTTCGAGGGACGCGATTCGGGTGTCCAGTTCATCTACTCCCGAATTCGCGCTCGCACACGTTTGCCCTGCATTCGGCTTCGAATCGCAATGGCCATTGCCTTTGCCGCCGCTCACGTGGGCACCATTGCCGTTACCGTTTCGTCCTGGCGGACGAATCCCTTTTCGCCAGTTCTCCGGGATTGCCCAGGCGGGTAGCGCGGGTATCCGCTTTGGTTGCTGGTTTTGATCGAGATCGACCCAAGAGCCCTGAAATTCATAGAAGTATCGGCCCAGACCAAAGCAGCTGCAGGCACGTTTAAATGCTTGAGCATCCGCCGAGGTCATCCCATTCTCGTCGTCGGCCCACTCCTCACCAGTCCCCGAATGCGACCATAGGTCGACGATGGTGACCGTGCACGTCACGAGGATCTTGCCGCTGCTGATGCTCTCACCTTTCTTCATCCGCGTGATGTTGCTCATCGTCGCGACCTGGTATTTCCGGGTCCACCCCTGCGCAGTAAACAGGGCATTCAGTCTGTCTGCGTAGGCGCGCGGATCAGCATAGGGAACGATCTGGCCGCGCCTCTTGTCCTTTGCAGTGTTAGTGACCCGCCATTGGACCTGATCTGGAGGAAAAGGTACTTCGAGTTCTGCGATAGCTGATTTGACATCGGGTGATGAAACAGGAGTTGGCGCCTGTTCGCTTACCATGGAGCCTCCTTAACGTGTTCAGGAAATTGGGGGAGCGAAGTCAGCGAGATGAAATAACTTGGGAAGGATCAGCAGTTCAGGATTAGAATCTCTCCTGCGGTCTTACGCTTCCCCACAATGGAATCGAGGGGTGAGCCGCTGTTCAGGTCAGCGCTCCTGGATCGCGGATCTCAGGAGTGGGCGAGAAAGGAAAAGCCGCTCCGTTACCTTTAGCCCAAGTCCCCAGAAATCGACAACGTAGCCTCCGGTGCGCAGTTTGGGCGCTTTTTCGATCAGGATCGGTTCGTGTCCGTATCGCTTCAACCAATAGGCCAGCGCCGTTCCGGCTATCCCCGCTCCGCTGATGGCAATTCGCATGGTCGACCGTTCGCCCGTTATACGTGCAGAACCTTAGAAGTAGTCTTATGTGAGTAGCGTGAACACGCCTGTAGCAACGAGGGCAGCCGCCCAGACCAAGTTGAAGTTGAACCAGGTCTTACGGAGAAGCACTAGCCCGAGTCTCCTATAGAATGCCCACGCGACCAGCCCTGTGACGGCCAGATAGCCGACCGTGTGGATTCCTGTGGCCACCACCGCTGTTATCGGGGAAGCGGTGGGAGGCATGTGATTGTAGCCCGCCATATGCGCGTGTGCTTCGACCGTGCTGCTGCTCAGCAACACTGGCAACACCATCAAACCTGCGCCGTGTGCCGAAGCCATAAGAAACGACCAAGCTGTAAGGTCACGGAAGCCCACGCGCATGCGGACCCATCGCGGATGCCAGTGACCCAGCAGGCTAACAATTCCGATGCAAACCAGAAGCGCCGCGACCAAGTAGCGAATCGCCAGGAGCGGGAGCGCCCTGCCGAGAAACGCAGCAATCATCACCACACTGCCAATGGCCAGTGCATGCCCAAGTGCGATGGGGACCAGCGATCTTGCCACGGCACTCCCTCTCTGCTCCTGCATCCCCAGCGCCACCGCGAAGAGCCAGCCCATTCCGGGGTTGACTCCGTGGTAGGCGCCGAGGAGCAGCATCAGCCACAGCGCCGTCGAGCCCATGCCGGAGTGCATCATTTCTCCTCCGAGTAGCAGTAGGAATCGGAGGAAGCGTCCCCACCATCCAGACGCACCTGATGCGCTCGAAGCCCATCGAACTCCACGAAGAATTTCTCATCGAGCTTCATTCCGCCGCTCTGGTCCACGTCGAGCTTTACCATCCAACTTTTCAAGCCGTCGGGATAGATCTGCTCATCCCACGGGGAGTATAGCGAGTTGGTGAAATAGACACGCTTGCCGTCGCGGCTGATCTCTACCATCTGCGGGCCGCCGTTCAGCGCCTGATTGGGCTTGTTCGGGTGAGCCGCACGGCGGACAATCCCGCCGAGATGAACTGAGCCCGTCTTCTTCGGATTGATCGGGTCTGAAACATCGTACTGGATGAACTCTCCACTCCCCCAGCATGAAACATAGAGGAAGCGATCATCGAGCGAGAGGTTGATGTCCGTTATAAGCGGCGGCACCACCTTGAAACCCTTCAGCAGCGGTGGCAGCTTTTCCGGATCGGCCGGCTCCGCGGGAATTTCAATCACTTTGCGAACCGCCCATTTGCCGTTCTTACCTTCCTCCCGATGCCACATCCAGATTGAGGCGGAAAGGTCTTTGAGCGAAACGCCGACGCTGACGAAACCGTAAGTCTTATTGGGATCGTGAGAGGGCCGCAGCTCGAGCACCCATTGTTGTTCTGGACCCAAGTCAATTTCCTGCTGATGACGGCGCTTGTCCAGGTCCCAGACATGAATCTTGTGGCCGTACTTGCCGGCCAGGAGCAACTCGGGGTTGACGCCGTCTTTCACCATGTTCGGAGTGCCCCATTCGGACGTGATCATGGTGTCGTGTCCGAGGTGCCACCAGAAATCGTAAGCCAGGTGCTGTGGACCACGATCCTTTTCCCACGGCCCCTTCAGCTCAAACGTGTTCGCGTCCATCAGGAAAATGCCACCGGGGCCGTCTCCGTTGGCCGATCCGAGTGCGCTCCCGTAGATGGCGTCCGGTCCACAATGAAAGGTATGAGGAGCCGTGTAGCCAGTCTTCTTGATGAACTCTTCAGGCTCGATCACCTTCACAATCTTCGGCTGCCTGGGATTCGGCTTCGTATCCAGGATGTAAATCCGGGATGAGCCAATGCCTGGGACGATCAGGTAACGGCGTTCCATGTGCGGATGCGGAGCCTGCGGGCAGAGACAGGCGCTGCATGCATTCCAGCCGAAGTGATGCAGCTCATTGTCACCGCGTCCAAAGTCCACCTGGCCCACTAATCGGCCATACGCGGACGAAGCGGGATCGAGATCGATCACACCCATACTGTCGTGATGTCCATTCTTGCCATCGTTGAGCAGGGCTACGTAAGCGAGGCGTTCCGGCGGAGCCTGCATAGCCGCCTTGGGTGAAGGATAAAAAGTGGGGTCGGGATGCAACATTGACATTTTGAATTCTCCTCTTTATCAGACGTTTTTATTGGACGTTAACTGTTACCCGCATGAATGTGGCAGGGATGAATGTGCCGGCGTTACTCTTGTTGTGGGCATTCGCTAGTTCCACGAGCTGCTTGTGTAGTTCCTCTTCTTTTCCGTTGTTTCGGGCTGCGTCGACGGCATTCATAGTCGGTCCATAGAATTTTTCGAAGAGCTCGATGAACTCCGTCGGGCTTTTCTCTGAGTGGGCGAAGTAGTACGTGTCCTTCTGCATCGAAATGTTCTCCTTGGGTACTCCGGCCTGGCCAAAGCGCTCGATGATGTAACTCTCCACACCCCAAGTCATCGGGCTGACAAATCCATGCGGAGGCGGAGGCGTGAATGCCGAACTTATTCTGAGCAATTGCGACACGAACGTGGGATCGTTGGGTATCCAGTTGCCCATTACGACTTGGCCTCCCGGTTTCGTTACTCGCACCATCTCTTTGGCCACGTCGAAGGGCTTAGGCGCAAACATTGCACCGAAGACGGAGAGAGTCAGTTCAAACGAATCGTCGTTGACTCCTTCCAGATTGCAAGCATCGCCTTCATGAAATTTCAGCCGATTGAGGCCTGCCTGCGCTGCACGCTTGTTACCGGCTTCCACAAGGTTCCTCGCGATATCGACTCCGGTTACATGGGCGCCTAGAAGAGCTAGCGGGAGTGCTGTCGTGCCGTCTCCGCAACCAAGATCCAAAGCACGCAGCGGCGGTGAAACGCCGAGGGATTCGACAACCGCTTCTCCGGACTGCCGCATGAAAGCAGCGATCTCGGTGAAGTCGCCTTTTTCCCATAGTACTTGATTCGGATTCTTGGCGGCTCCATTTGGGGCCGTATTCGTTTCCGTCATTTTGAGGCTCATTGATGATCTCCAGATTGGAATTGATCCGCGTCAGGACTACAATTGTGCGACGACTTGGGGCGGGCGACCATGCCCGGGCGTCGCTTTGATTTGCTCGAACGGCTTCCGAGCTCAGATTCCTTTGCTCGGATACCACCTAAGTTTGCAGAGAATCCACGAGACAGAATGGACGCATTCTCCGAAATCCTGAGCGGCGTCAAGCTGAATGGCGCCGTGTTCTTCAACGCCGAATTCTCGGCTCCCTGGGGATTCTCAGCGCAAAAACGCATCGCGGATACGCTCGCGCCCGGAGCGGCACATTTTTTGCTTTACCATCTGGTTGTCGACGGCAGTGCCTTTGTCGAAATGGCGGATGGTGAAACCCTCGAGCTCAGCTCCGGAGATGTCGTCGTTTTCCCAAATGGCGATGCGCATCATATGAGCAGTAAAGGAACGAAGCCACCATTCCCGAACTACGGCATCAATGAAAAGATCAGAGCGCGCGATTTGAGCCCTTTGCAAACCGGCGGCGGCGGCGAGTCTTCACGCTTCGTTTGTGGGTACATGACTTGTGATCCCCACATCAGCCGGCCGATACTGAGCGGCCTCCCTCCCGTGTTTAAGGTCAACATCCGGACGGATCGATCTGGGCAATGGTTAGAGAGTTCCATCCTGCACCTGGTCGATGAAGCGGTTTCGGGACGCGTAGGTAGTGAAGCCATGCTAGCGAAGCTCTCGGAAGCCTTGTTCGTTGACACCTTGCGGCGTTACGTTGCCGGATTGCCGGATGGGCAAAGGGGGTGGCTGACTGGGGCGCGTGATCCGATCGTGGGGAAAAGCTTGGGCCTGTTGCATCGCCGCGTCGCTCACCCGTGGACGATCGCCAGTCTCGCGGACGAAGTGGGCATTTCACGATCAGCGTTGGTGCAGCGCTTCACTCGATATCTCTCTGAACCACCGATGGCGTACTTGACGCGCTGGAGACTTCAATTGGCCGCGCGATTACTTCAAAAAACATCTCGAGGTGTTGCAGAAATCGCAGGCGACGTCGGGTATGAGTCTGAGGCAGCTTTCAACCGGGCGTTCAAGCGTGAGTTCGGACGGCCTCCAGGTCAATACCGCAGCGATCAGAAAGAGCACCTCGCGATGCGTCCGACAAATGGCCGGCGAAAGGACGAAAGCGTTTCCTCCATGAAACGGGATGTCGCAATCCTGACCACCAGAAAAACAGGGAGTCCGCCGAACCGTACGAGGAAATGAGTTGCGCCTTCCAGAACTCTTGCGCCAGCAACCGGCCAGCGTTAATCAAGGTTGCGCAGTATCGCAAATGTTAACTTCCGGATGGTCGGCAAACCTTCCCTTGCAGTAGGTAAGGGCACTTACGTCATCCGCTCCAAATACTCGGAATACAAGGACGTGTGGTCGCTCAGGGATGTGGTACGCCCGGCGGATAGGGGCCTTTCGAGGTGTCCCATGGCGTGAAGTGCCCCTCTTCGGTCGCATGCCGCACCTCGTCGGGCGTCAATGGGGTCAACGGCTCGCCTGGGAGTACGCTCCTGGCTCTGAGGAAATTTTCAAATCCTTGACGCGAGAAAACGAAATACCCATGAATGGGACTGGTTCCGGTGTTGGTTATGGACACTCAGGTTTGTCGCGGTATGAACACAATCGAATGCGGACCTGCCATGCCTCGCTTGTCTCCAACCGTCACCGTGGCACCGCCTTCTTCAAAAATTACCACTTCTTCCGAGTTGTGGTGCATGTGGAACGGGATCGTTGCCCCAGGATTCATGACTTCAGTTCCCACCTAAAAGTCCTCGGCTCCTCCATTGCTCTTGTCAACCTTGATGAAGAATTCAGGCACAGAAGTTGAACCAGACGGGCCTCCAGGTCGCCGCAAACGGCGCTCCCCTTCACGCTCTTGGAGAATTAGTGGGGTAGGATGTGACGGATGCTGCGTGGTCGCATCACTGGATTGTGAGGCCTGAGCTTTCTGATTACGAACAAGGAGTAGGCCAAGAACTGCGGCGGTGAAAGTCAAAAAAATCGAAAGGACGCGAAATAGCATGAGGACCCTCCGGCGAACAAAAAATCCGGCGGGGACACGATAATACACGAAGGTAAATTGGCGAATGTCGCGTCTCGACTTGCGAGCAGTAGATGCGGGTGTTGGACGAGTCGTCGGCAATTGGGAAGCTGGCACACTATCCGAACTCGTACTCTTATTATGTCTCGCCCCTCAGGTTGACTTCGATGACGCGGTTCACGAGGTCGCGGTCGCCAATAGAATCCAGTGCCACGGAAAACAGCGCGCGTTGAACTGACGGCATGGCGTTAGGAATGAGGATTACCAAACCAGGATGAATTGCCTCGTGCCGAAATAGCCGTCGGAAGTCGACTGCATTGTTCGTAACAAGTGTGGACTATTCAGTACGGATCTTCACCATCAACTCATGTTAACAAGCGCTCCGCATGAAGCGCCGGGGATGGTGCGAGGCAATCAGATTTGCGTCACGCCATCCCCTTCCCGTGGCTCTGCACGAGCAGAGAGTTCCACAGATCTGTAAGCCTCCTGAGCGCTGCTACAATCAGCGAAGAACCTCCGTTCATGTCGGAGCATTGTTCGACTGGCCCGCCTGCTTATGCGCTCGCCCACACAGTCGACTGAACCCGCAGATGATGATCGGAGTTCCGGTTGCAGCCCCCAAGAACGCGCCGCCAGGATTCAGGCGTAACCCTCCTCCCAAAACAATAAAGAGGAAGACGAATAAGCAGCACACCAGAGCGTAGTTTTTGAGCTTTTCTCGCAACAATCACGTTCCTTCCTGAATGGCTCGTGTCAGTCGGCCCCTGCAGCTTGCAGAGTGTTTGCCGATTCCGCTGGTGAATTTTGTTCCTCGCCCTTGGCCGGCAGCTTGGTGTAATGAGAGTGCGAACAGCCCGTACAATGTACGGCCGCCGTAACGGCGCGAACTGCCGACCGAAAGCGTCTCGGTATCCCGACCTCCTCCCCACCCCGAGAACAGAATGCCGGAAGGACTGTACCCGCTCGCGCCTTTTCCCCTTCTGGTAAATCCAATTCCAGTCGGCCGTGAACTCCGCGAAACAAAATCTTGGCCTCAAGTAGTGGGCGCGTGCCGTTGGTGAATTGGCTGGGTCGATGTTGAGTGATCAACAGTTCGTACGTGGACGCTTTTCGGAGCATCTCGATGCGTACCAGAACAGGTGCCAATACCACTGCGTGCGGGCCGTTCACGCCGATCGTTTCGACTGGGCAGAAGTATTCAGCCGGCCGGCCGTCTTCTCGGGCGAAGGTCACATAATGCCCAACGTCTCCCGCGGCGCCGCCGGATTCCAGTCCTCGGACGACGTAGCGCCTTGCCAGGTGCTGGTGTTCAAGGCTCACGGATGATTGAGCAAATATTCCGCGTTCTCTGAGTACCTGCAGAGCGCCTCGCGAGAGCCGAAGACCAACGGTGCTGCGAGATCTCGTTGAGTTCATGAGGTGACCTCCTGAACTGGGCGCACCTCTATCACCCGAATCGGGCAACCAAGAGCGGCACGAATCGCCTCCTTGCCACATCCCGCCCAACACTGATAGAAACGTGGATCTTCGATGAAGATCGCGAGATTGTCCCCGCTCCGGTCATGTCCCGCTTCTGCGCACGATGGGCAACGGGTGACATAATTCCTACCGACCTTACGAACAGGCCCCACGTGCTCTAATATCCGGAACTCTGGACGTGCGGTTCTGCTTCGAAGTCCGGATGCGGTGCTCTTCTTCTTCGGTGAATCCTCCGGCTTCGCTCTTTCTTTTCCCGCAATGAATATTTGCAGTTCTGGCTCAGTCAGCTTCCGCAGACGAGTTATGTACGCGATCTGGGCCTCGATCGTATAGTCGGCGCCATAAAACCAGAACCGCCGACTCGCACCACGGTGAATGCCGAGTGGCCCACGAATGGCATTGCCAAACCCACCGGGTTCGATCAGGTCGTGTTTGGGAAATATTTCAATGCCTTCTCTCAGGCCCGCCCCCTTCACCGGCACTCCCAATCTCAGTGCGACATCATGAATGTAGATACGACATTCTTTGGCCAAGAGGGGCGTTGCAAGAAAGATCCACAGATGGCCGCCTCGTCTGCTCATTTCGAGTGCTGGCTCAACTCCGTCCTGGCCCAACCGATACTGAAGCTTTAGCAGGTCTTCCATCGCGTTCTTGTAATCAGCATCGATGGCGACCCACTTGCAGCATTGATTGTCGGGATTGATCGCGTACAAGCCGATCGTGACCTCTCCCTCCAGGTGTCGCCGAATAATGTCCTCGGTCAATTCCAGCGCCGCGCCCGTCCGCTTGTCGCTCGGCCGGAAGTAGTAATGACGTCCGGTTTCCGGATGCGGTCGGGTAGATTGCAGTGTGTATGCCCTGCGGTTCACAAACAACCGCCAGTAGTCCTCGATAGCCTGCGGCGGTATCGTTGATCGCTTCCGCATAATCAAGACCTCCTCCGCATGCAGCCGAGTTTTCCCCATCGCCACTACTGACCGGCTGTCGGTAGATATCCTTGAATGTTGTTTCCGTCAAACGCGAACCTCAGGCGTCTTTCTCGGCTCTAGCATCCATGGCATACCGTTCCGCAGAAGGCCTGGTCGCTCGACCAAGCTAAGGAAGCTGCATTCTTTGACAAGTGCCTCAAATTGCCTGAGGTTATAACCGCCGTATTCCTCGTCGTCGAAGTCGATGGCGTACCAGATCCCAATCTTGCGATCGAACATATAAATTGCGCCCGATTGCGGATTGCCTGACACAATCGCAAAGAGTAGGAGGGAGTTCGGAAATTCGATCCAGCGGAAGATCTCGGGCTGCTCCGCTGCTTGCAACAGTTCTGCCACTGCGGCTTCCAGGTGGCTTGTGGGCTCGAGTTGTAGTACGGGTGAAATTGTCATTCGTCCAAACATCTCAATTCTCCTTTCCGGGGTTGTGCCCATTTGTTAAACATTCGTAATCCCCTGCATTGGTGGATCCTGCAAACTGCAAACGTCTAAGGGGGTTGCCCAGAACACAAAGGATAGAACTACACACCTTGAAGATTGAACGAAACAAGCTTCGGTCTTTCCACGTGGCATCAACCGTGCGTGTCGCATCGAAACAGTTGGACGTGGAATAGCGCCCTAAACTAAACACGACAGCCGTAAATCTTTTTGGCCAATGTACGGGCATGTAACGGCCGAGTCACACGATGTATGTGCATGAGGTATCGAGAGCATAATCCCGATAAGGTAAGAGTTGCCTACAATTCCGAAGTTGATGGCGATAAGCCCGTCTATCGGTACTAATCCGCCGAATCACGCTTCAAATAGCACTCGATGAGAACTTAGATAGTTGTCGAAACCGCGCGATCACAACTCTGGCCGGGTCTGGGTTCCGGTGGTGTCACGGACAAACCGGTGGCTCAGTACTATTTGGGGTCTGGCAATAAACGAGTTGTACACGTCAGGCCCTTGCCCCCATTGATCTCCGAGGCAAATCTTAGCGTGATTTTTCGGTCAAAAGTTGAGTAATCCGCCGGGGCTTGATCGTATACAGGATACTATGTCGGCTCTTCCCATGACATTGAATACGCCAGCCGAAACGGAAACGGCAAAGATTGCGCGAGGCTTACGTGAAAGGGATATGGAGCTTCTCGCAGACCTGGTGGAGCGCTGCCAGCATCGGCTGGTGCGCTACCTGGTATACCTCACCGGGAGGCGAGAGTACGCTGAGGACCTTGCACAGGAGACCTGGGTTCGCGTGCTGCAACGAGGCAGCCAGTACAACGGGCGGCAGCGGTTTGATCCATGGCTATTCGCGATTGCCCGCAATTTGGCAATAGATTACCTCCGGAAAAAACGAAACGCGGTACAGACAGCTTCCTTGCCAGATGATCGAGATGAAATTCTGCTGGTATCCTCCTCCGGTCCTTCCCAATTCGAAGCCGCGGCTCGAAGCGAAGACGCTATACGTCTGGCCGGTCAACTACAGATTCTGTCACCGCTGTATCGCGAGGCTTTGCTGCTGAGGTTTCAAGAAGACCTGTCTCTTGCGGAGATCGCTCAGGTTTTGGGCGCCCCTGTGACAACGGTGACGTCCAGAATCTATCGCGGTCTTGCGGCACTGAGATCGGCATTTGAGGAAGGGGGTGATTCGCCTGGAGTGTGACAAGAGATTTCGCGAGCTTATCGACAGGTCTTTCGTAGAAGAGGTTTCAGAGGGAGAAAGACGGCTCATGCATGACCACATCCGCGACTGTGATGGCTGCAAGCGCTACGTCGAGCTAACCGGGCGTACGATTCGGGGATTGCGGGAATTCACCTTTACCAGTGAACCAGATTCGAGTGCCCAAGTCCGTGAGATTCTTGCGCATCACGCCGAGACAATGCGACAGCACAACGTGCAATTCAAGATCTGGGCTGCATTTGCTGTAGCACTCTCGATGTCATTTGTCGGATCGGCACTCGCGTACCAGATGGTCAAGCGCCTGGCAGTCCCAATGCATTTTGACACTGCTCAAGTCCAAGCAGGCGTGCTCGTCTTTTGGCTGCTGCCATCTTTTTGCTCGGCCTTATGTCTTCTCGTGGCGCGTGGTGAGAATAGAGGTATTGCATGACACAGCAATCGGCGGTGCTTTTGATAGCGTTCTTGTCCGGGCTTGTAGTTGCGGCTGTCTTGTTGGGAACCGCAAGACGGAATGTTCTACCCAGGTCTGCAATGGTCATCGCAGCACTGGCGATCCCGATTTGGGTAGTCTATTTTGCTTCCAGCCAGGGCCGTTCCTTACTTGCTTCCAAAGGATTTCTCAGTACCATGCCGGAAGCGCTTTGGTTTGGCTTAACGTTTGGTGTCTTCACCGCGGCTTTTTTCCTTGCCCTCGGATATATCTATGGGGACGCAAAAAGGCGACAAATGCCTGCTTGGGCCTGGGTGATTGCCGCTTCCTTCATACCGAATCTGATTGGATTCATCCTCTATTTTGTGTTCCGAGGGCCTCTCCTTGGGCCTTGCAGTTCCTGTGGCAAGCCTATTCGAGGGGGAGAAGCATTCTGCTCACACTGCGGATGCTCGCAGGGTTCCAGTGTCGGACGCATCACAGCTGACAATCGCACAATCTGAAGTAAAAAAGGTGGTAATAACCTTGCATCGCACAAAACGGAGGACGGTATGAAGCGTGAGCGCACCTTACAGGTAGTGTTGGTGTTGGTGGGCCTGTTTTATTCCCTTTGCGGCTATATCCTGTTCGACGATCTATGGCACCTTAGGTGGCTTAGCGGGCATAGTGACGTCATGCCGATGTTCCTTAGCATTAACACGGCGCTTGGGGTCTGTCTGTTGGTGGCCGTCAAGCATCCGGCCAAGCATCGCTTGATGATCGCCTGTGGCGCGTGGGTAAGCCTTGCCCATGGGTTCGCGATGACAATCATGTCGGCGCAGGCCGTGGCGCACGGGATGCACAGGAAGGATAGTCCCCAGGACATTGTGATCATGGGAGTGATTGGAGTCACGCTGCTTGCACTCCTCCCGGCAAAACAACCATCGCCGGCCGGCGCGACTATCAGTCAGCCGCGCTTTGCAGAACGCTAGAACACCTGGTTCATGCCGCGTGCGTACCGAGATGCAAGGACTTCTCTGGGGAACGCGGTGATTCGCTTCTCACTCAAAATTCCTCAAAAGGGCGAATGGAAAGCATAATACTCACATGTATGTAGAGCAATGTATCGTGGTTCTTTCTCTGTTGAGTGGTGTCCTTTTTGGTCTGGCAGCCGCCCTTTTTCCTCTGCGGCGAACACACCTGGCGGCGTCAGCGGCGGTTCTGCTTCTACTATTCTTGTATGAGATTCGGATGGATCGATGGGAGAAGACGGTTACTGCGCCGATCAGACTAGACCTGTTTGCGGAAATCCCGTTGATGATCCTCTGCTTGATATTCGGGGTATGGCAGATACGCTCGTGCCGAAAGAGAAAAGCACTGTAGCAGTTCAACGAAAAAAGACGCAATTGCTGGTGAGAATCCCTATAGGACTCAAATGCCGGAAGAAGGCGAAACAAAGGCTCAAGGTTGTGCTAGCGCCTGGTAATGCCAGCTGACTCTAAGGCAGAGTAGTTCAATGGAACCTGCGTTCAACGCCGAGCGCTATGCCCGCCACTGGTTCGACAAAACGATTGGGAAGAAACCGCAAAGTGGGAAAGTACAATAATCGCGACTAGTCGGCAGGCGGCTCGAGGACCGTTCCTTCGCCGACAACCACCGCCTCACCACCGACCCGAACTTCCTCGAGAACTCCTGCACGGCTCGAGAGCGAAATGTAGATACGACCCGGGCGGCCCATGCGGACGCCCTGAAGATTCAGGAGCCTCGATGCATTGTTGCCTGACACTGCGTTGTGCTGAAGGAGATACGCGCCCAGTGGCCCACTCGCGGCGCCTGTGGCCGGATCCTACGGAATGCCGATGCAGGGTCCGAACATTCGACTGTACACCGTAGCATCATCGTCCGCCGGCTGGCACGAGAATACAAATACAGGGAGCTCTTCGAGATCCACGGACCTGAGTAACGCGCACAATCTCCCACGCTCGATGGATGCCGCATCGACCGCCGAGCGCGAACGCAGCGGAACATACAGAAATGGAACTCCGGAGGACGCGACTTGCACCGGCAAGTTTCCGTCCGCAAGGTCGCACGGTTGCACGCCGATTGCCCGGCAACCGCAACGCTGTCGGTGACGATGGGCCCGAATGTCGGAATCGGTTGCGTCATCCAGGCAAAGCGCAAGGCGTTCTGATCCCATTCGAGTCCCACGGTTGTTGGTCCTACACCGAGTCCGAGAACCGTCTTATCGGCGCTCGCACGCAGTCGTCCGGCTCCTGCGAGCGCAAAAACCGTCCCAATCGTCGGACTCCCGGCCATCGGTAGCTCTCGGGTTGAAGTCAAAGTGCGAACCCGCGCGTCCGTCTCGCCTCGGGAGGAAACACGAATGTGGTTTCGGGGAGCGCCATTTCATTTGCGATCCGCTGCTCGTCAATTCCCGCCGCATCGGGGAACATAGCCAGTTGGATGCCGGTGAATGGCTGATTCGAAAAAACATCGAGACGGACGTACCGATAAACAGATATTGGCTTCCTACTCCTTCATGCGAGCGAATTTAAAGACAAAGAACCGGATTGCCGTCCGATGCCGGCCAGACTTCGCGCCCCAGCTCACAATATTTTTCAATGGTTGAGGGCGAGGCTCCCAGCGCCATGGTACTCCAATCTCGTGCGCCCGCCGACCTACCGTGTAGGTCAAACGGTGAGTTCATGCCTCGCGAAGAGCAATCATTGGGTTCACTTTCGTCGCGCGGCGGGCTGGAAGGTAGCTCGCTAGAACGGCAATAACAAACAAAAGTAGAGGTACGATCAGAAACACAGCCGGATCATGGGGGCGCACCCCATAGAGCAAACTTGCCATCATGGACGCAGTGGCTGCAGAAAAGACCAATCCGGCAACGATGCCCACGCCAGCAAGCGCGACCCCCTTGCGCAAGAACATCCTTAGAATGTCGCCCTGTTGAGCACCCAGGGCCATGCGGAGCCCGATCTCACGCGATCTTTGGCCAACCATATAGGCCAGCAAACCGTAAATTCCGATCGAGGCCAGCAAGAGCGCCCCACCCGCAAATCCCGCCACCAAAGTCGCCGAAAACCTGCGCGATGCCAGCGATGCATCCAGTATTTCATCCATCGAGGTGACGCCGAACACCGGCAGCCCTGGATCTACGCTCTGAATCGCGCTGCGAACCTGCGCCTCCAGCGTGGTCGCTGGCAAGGAAGTTCGCAGAGCCAAGCTTAACGACCGCCCGAGAAATTGATTCAGCGGAACATAGAGGTGCGGCACGCCATCGACATCGAGCCCGTCGTGCTTGATATTTTTCACCACGCCCACCACGGTGCTCCATGGATTCACAGGATTCGGCCCGAAACGCAACCGGATACGCAGCCGCCGTCCCACCGGATCATGATCCGGCCACCAGTAGCGCCTCGCCGTCGCCTCATCAATGATTACCACGGGCAGTTTGCCGTTCTCGTCGTCCTCGGTGAAGAAGCGCCCCTCGACGAGCGGTGTTTGTATCACCCGAAAATAATCCGGGCTGATGCGGATAACTTCCGCGCTCAAATCTCCCGAGGATTCCGTGGGCCGGTCTTCGATAGCCAGCGAATTGTGATTGGTGGCGCCGTAGGCCGCCGAATCGCTGTTGATTGTGTCGGCGACCGGCAAATTGGACGTAATCGCCGCCAACTCCACGCCAGGAATCGCGTTCGCGCGCCGCAGCAGTTCGCGATTAAACGGAATCTGCTGCGCGAAGGTGTCATATGGATCGAGCTGCAGATCATTCGGGTTCGGCAGATAGATATTCGCCGTCACCACTTGCGATGCCTTGAACCCCGGGTTCTGCCGCAACAAATCGCGCAGCGTTTCCAATAGGAGCCCCGCGCCGATCATCAGCACTACCGCAAAAGCCAGCTGCGACACCATCAGTGCGTCGCGCATGCGCCCGGCCTTCGCGCTGTAACCTGAGCCGCGCGAGCCCTCGCGCATCGTGCCCGCAAGGCCTGCCTTCGAGGAATGAAGCGCGGGAGCCAGCCCAAATAGTAGCCCGGTCGCGAGCGAAATCAGTAACGCGAATCCCAGCACCCGCCAATCAATGTTTACTTCGCCCAGCCGCGGAAGATTCGCCGGCACAAATCGCAAGACGGCTTTCAGCGTAATCACCGCCGTCGTGAGCCCTGCGATTCCCCCGATGAAAGCCAGCAACAGCGATTCGGTGAGCATCTGCCGGACCATTCTGCCGGCGCTCGCTCCCATTGCAGCGCGCACTGCCATCTCTTGCTGTCGTCCAGAGGCGCGCGCCAAAAGCAGACTGCCAATGTTTAGAGACACCACGAAAACGATTAAGATTACGGCAGCCATCAACACGACCAGCAGCGGTCGAACCTTACCCACCAACGATTGCTGCAACGGCACAACCTCAATCGACCATTTGGCTTGCGCAGGGTAATCATTCGCGAATTCGCGACGCAAATTAGCGGTCAGGGCATCAAGCCGCGCTTGAGCTTGCGCTACGGTGAGGCCCGGCTTGAGACGACCGATCGCCCCTGGTAGTATTCGCAGGCCACGCGCCAGCGCTGGGAACGGATCGCCACTGAATCCGCAGGTAACCCACACCTCCACGGCTGGAATCGTCGATCCGGGGTTGCGAAATCCGGGAGAAAGTACACCTACAATCGTATACAGATCGTTATCGAGGCGAAGGCTCCGACCGAGGACGCCAGGATCAGCCCCATAAGATCGGCGCCACAAGGCATCGCTGATCACGACCGCGGGCGCGAAACCGAGCGCGAAGTCCTGGTGACCAAACAAGCGTCCTAGTTCGGGAGTGGCGCCGAGCATGGAAAAGTAGTTGGGAGAGACCTCCATCATTTCCAAATGTTCGGGCTGTTTGGCACCGGTCAAGTTTGTGGGGCCAAAAACGATGACACTCACATCTTCGAACACATCCGTCTGCGTTCTAAGGTCGTCGAATTCCGGCACGGAAAACCGGACGCCCCGCAACCCTACCCCTGGGTTGTTAAAGTAGATCCTTACTAGACGATCGGGGTCGGGGAACGGAAGAGAACGCAGCAACACGGCATTCACGATGCTGAAAATGGCGGTGTTGGCTCCCACGCCCAGAGCCAGCGTCAGGACAGCCACGATGGTGAATGTGGGCTTCTTGACCAGCATGCGCAAACCATAGCGGATATCGTGAAGCAAAGTCCCCATGAAGACGCTCCTCTCGGTCAATATCACGGAATCACAGAAAGGCGAATTCCCCGACTTGGGAACCAATCAGTTTGGGTCATTTCCGTCTGTTCCAGATTTCACTTCACTTTCTTCAGCGGTCCGGCGCAACCATCAGGCGGATGCTCGCCTTGTTGTCTGGAGCGCTGTTGGCTGTCAGCTGTGACTGTCAATAAATCGTCCACGCAACGGACAAGATCTTCCACTGCCCATCAATTTTGCACACTTGCCAGATTTCGAGGCCTGAATGGTGAACCTTGTCGTTGATGACAAAATCGTAATTAAATGTCACCAGCCCTAGAGGACCGTCCTGGCGAATCTGGATGTTGCGAAATCTCTCTTCGAGTTTGTCCTTCGACGTAGCGAGAAGTTTCGCAAACCCATCCAACTGGCTCGGTCCAATCCCATCGAACTGAGCGTTATATTTGCGGGCGCTATCAATCTCTTCCTGGGTGTTGGCGTGATGAAAGAGCACATCAGGGTTCAGCACGAGCTTCGTTAGGGCGTACCCGTCCTTGCGAATAATATCCTGACGGAACTCGTCCAATAGGCCGCTAATCCTCGTGATGTCATCGTCGTTGGAGTTGAATTTGGGTTCCGCATGTTGCGCCGACGCTTGAGAAACCAAGCCACACATAAGGAGTGCAAGGAATACTGCGCCCAATCTCTTTTTATGCATATGCAATTTTCCTTTCGGATCTTGACCTAGGGGTTGGATCGTTAAGGCAGACCGGTTCCATGAACGCAAAGTGGGAAGTGCAATAATCACTGGCGGCTGCGTCGTTCACATTATTTTCTGTCATGCGTCTATGCCCAAAGTCCGACCTGTGTGCTCTTCATACCTGGCATTCGCTGTCGGAATCAGAAACCTCGACAATTATCTCGATCTCCACACAGGAGCCGAATGGGATCTGCGCCGCGCCAAACGCGCTGCGGGCATGCGCCGCGCTCGCCAAAGACTTCCAGAAAAAGTCCGGAGGCGCCATTGGCGACCTCGTGCGGTTCGGTAAAGCCGGGAGCGCTGTTCACCATTACCAGCAGCCTGACGATACGTTTCACCCTATTCAGGTCGTGCAGGGCACCGTGCAACGTCGCGAGGAGTTCGATGGCGACATCACGCGCAGCCTGCCTGCCCTCCGCCGTTGTGATTTCTTGCCCCACTTTGCCGGAGAACGGCTTGCCGTGCTTCTTCGCCAGTCGTCCCGACAAATAAATAAGATTGCCGGTCCGCACAAAGGGTACAAAGGACGGGACGTAGCCATCGACCACCGGCGGGGGAACTTCAGGCAAATTGATTTGCAGAGCCTCTAGCCTCTCATAGATATTTGTCATAACTTTTCTCCTGCATCAGTTGCGCCAGTCGCACACCACACTGACAAGGCGATCTATGTCCTGCTCCGAGTTGAATAGATAAGGTGAGACCCGAATCTTGCCGTCCCGCAGGCTCACTATGATGTTTTCCCGGCGCAGCTTCTGGTAAAGCTCGACGGTCTTCTCCGGCTGGCGCGCCGTAAAACATCCAAACGGCCCCCGCCTATCCCGATCCAGCGGACTTGCGGGAACGCACCGGTCTTCAGGGAGGCGAGAAAACATAAATTCAATCAAGTGCCGGTTGTGCTCGGTAACTACTTCCGGGCCGGCGCGCAACACGAAATCTACCGATTCAGCCATCGCGGAAAGATTGAAGTTGTAGTAAGTGGCCCATTCTGCGGCGTCCCAGCGTTTGGCGTCGCGGCACGGTTTGGGGTCGACAAAATTCAACTCCGAGAAATTGTCCGTGTTCTGGCCTGTCCAGTAGAAAGGCATAGGCCGGAGCCTGTCGAGGTGCTCGCTCTTGACCCAGAAAAACCCCGTACCGTAACAGCTCAGCAGCCATTTGTAGGCAGCACACACCATAAAATCGGCGCCGAGATCGTTAACGTTCATTGGCACGGCGCCGCAGGCTTGACTGACATCCAGCAGAAGCAACGCCCCCTGCGCATGACACGCGGCAGCCAATCGGGCAGCGTCCAGCAGGGAGCCGTCGTCATAGCGCACCAGGCTCACGGAGACGATTCTGGTTTTAGGCGCTAGCGCATCAATGAGGTCATCGGCAGTGATAAACCGGTCGCGCGGCGCAATGACTCTGAGCCTCACGCCCTCCCGTTCTTCCATGGGCTTCCAGGTGGCATACTGTAGCGGGAACTCTCGCTGCACGGTGATGATCTCGTCTCCTCGCTTCCACTCGAGGCCGTACGCCACGACCGCAGCGCCGGCGCTGGCTCCCGTGGTGACCGCGATTTCCTCGGGTTTAGCTCCAATCATTTTCGAAAGAGACTTTCGGATTCGCACTGGTGCCTCAAACCACACGGATTCGTCCACCCGATGTGGAAACTTCTTCGCTTCGAGCGCATGCTCGACCGCGCGGATAGATACGCGCGGCATCACCGTATGTGCTGCCGTGTTCAGGTAGGTTGCGTCTTCAATTTCGAACCATTCCTTCTTCCAGTTGGTTACAACCTGAGTTGTCATATGGAGAAGTGACTCCTTGGAGGCAGATGTCGATGGCGTTCCGGTCTTACATTTCACGAGTCGGTGCGAGCAAAGTATTTGCTCAACGGACAACCTGCGGTGGCAAAACCTCTTTCGCCATGTATAACAATTTCACTTAAAAATAATTTCACGAGTCACTTCAGTGCCCAGAACTTTTCTGATCTCATTCCGGTGCACTCTGGCCTGGTTCTGACACGCGCTGTTACAGATTACTTTTTCGGTCACTGCTTCAAACGCGTCCGCTTGATCGCCGATGTCCCCGGCATAAGCCGCCATGTTTTTATAAGTAATCTCGAGATACACATTGGGCTGATCCGGTGATTTTGGAGAGGCCTGGAAGACCTTGTACCCGATGATCAGCCCGGCTTTCTTAGCGGCTTCCATGGTCGGCACCCATGTCGAAGTCACCCATGCCATGTATTCATCAAAGTGCCCGTACTCAACGTGTACGTAGTCCACCTCAGTGACTGGACCATAGCTATACCCGCGCACATCCTGGGCACGTGCATTAAGCGAAAGTGCGGAAATTGCGAGACACATGGAAAAGATAGCGGCTTTGATCATTTTCTCTTCACCTCGTTTTTCATTGTTGTCCTACTTAGACCAGGGCGGAACGACGCCGTTGCTGCGCGCGTATGCGATCGACTGCCCCAGGTGCTCGTGTTGATCATTGAGAATCAGCATCAGCGCGCCCTGCTTCGTCATGTCTCTTCCGAACAGTTTCACCGGCGCCTGCAGGTCGTTGTCGGAAAGTCCCGTAATCGCTTTTTGCAGATCAACGTAAGAAGCCTTCAGAGCTTCCTGCAATTTCTCCGGATCGGTGATGGGCGCGGGCTTTGCCCCCGTATTCGGTGTACCCGAAAGCACGCCGACGAGCATGCGGTTCTCCGTAACGATCAGGTTGAAAACGTCGCCGACGGAGCGAACGCCCTGGCCGGGCTTCCAGTCGTACTTGCCCGACATAACGCGCGCGAGTCCGGTGAATTTGTCGGAAAGCGTTCCGGCATCTTTTCCGAAGGCGGCCTGTATTCCTGCCGGCTGCGCCTGCGCCAACGGCCCCATCAGAGCGACCGCAAGCGCGCAAATTCCGTACTGAATCAAAATCTTCTTCATGTGAAACTCCTCCAGGCGATGCGCCTGCTCACCGGACAATATGCCGCGAACAACCAGCGTTTGCAGGAAAAGTGATATGCGGCGTCCGAAGTGAGACAAGCGGTCAGAGTTGGCCGTCAAATACTGTTGCCACGGGTCCGTTCACAGGTTTAATCAGCTAGGTCGTTCATCCGTTCTCGTGTCGGCTGGAGAACTCCATGTTCGATCTGGTGTACAAGGTCTGTAATTGTGGCGTTCATATGTACCGGCACTCCGGACGCGTGGCCTAACGTCACCACATAGCCGTTGATGAAGTCGACCTCAGTCTTCCGGCCACGCTCGAAGTCCTGGAGCATCGAGGGTTTGACATCCCCGTAGAAGGCAATCATTGCTTCGACCCACGACTCATAGCGTTCCTCTACTGCGACATTGCTCGCCCAGCCGGGCGGAATCGGGTCCACGCCTAGGCGCTCCGGCCGAGTGCCGGTTGCAAGTGCCACGGACAACGCCTCCTCGTACGTCCGTCGGAAGACCTTCTTTCCCGCCTTCGTTTCCATGTACTGGCGCATGGTCTGAGAACAGATAGCGCCAATGGTTGTAACGGAGCAGTTGATCAGCAGCTTCGACCAGATGGCACCAGTCATGTTTGAAGATACCTTGACCTCAATCGCTCGACCCAACGCGTGCGCAACCCGCTCGACGCGCTCACTGACGCCACCGGCAAGTTCGCCTATCACTAGATGCCCGGCATTCTTCTGCTCGTAGACACCGGGTTCAACCATCGTGGCGCCAAGATTTGAGAATCCTCCAAGGATCCTGTCTTCGCCGAGGCCGTCCGCAAGCACCCGCGCAACCCCGCCGTTCTGTATAGGCAACATAACCCCGCCGGGCGCGAGTAGGCGCAACACGCGGGGCGCGACTTCCAGCGTGTCCTGGGCTTTGGTGGCAAGCATGATCAAGTCAAATTGGTCTCCCTTTCCGTAGTCCTCAACTGCGGCAATGTCGATAGCGTCTGCCCTTACCTCTCCTCCGATGCCGGACACTCGCAGGCCCGATCTGCGCAGCGCCTCCGCGGATTCGGTATTGCGAGCCGCAAGCCGGGCGGGCAATCCAGCGCGGAGGGCACGCGCGGCGATTGTTCCACCCAACGCGCCGATGCCCACTATCAGCATTTGCATTGTGAAGCCTCCAAGATGCCCGCGATGAGACTGAAGCCGACCAGTTGCCTCAAGAATCGAGCTCTTTCCCCACCACTTCCCGCAACTGGTGTCATCTTCGATCTATTTTGGAGGCGTGACGTACTGGGCCTCGCCGTTACCAAAGGACCAATTTTCCTTCGGGACTTCAACAAAGTTGATGAGGACATCTTCCTTGCGAATCTTTACTCCTTCGTGGAGATGGTCCGCTAGTGCTTTGTAGAAGCGTTGCTTCAACTCAGTGGAACGGCCGCTATTCAATGTGATCTGAAAAAAGATGCAATCGTCCGACCGATGTATACCGAGATACTCTCGATCGAATGGCAGGCTCGCCTTCGTGTGTTCCGTGATTACCTGAAATCGGTCATGTTCCGGAACATTGAGAACATCCACCAAGGTCTGGTAAAGGATATCGCCGACTTGAGCACGGTACTGTTCTGATTTTCCCTCGAGTAGATCGATGCGGACTAAAGGCACTTCTCCCCCTTAAATGATGACGGATTATGGAACGCTATTGTCTGGAGCCCAGGCGGTATCGCCATGGACACGCATGAAGGCACCGGAATCCTCTCCGTAACTCAACGCCTCGTGCTACCCGTAACGCCGAATGAAAAAATCGACGATTTGAAATGCGTACTTCATGAGATCGACCTCCATGCGCCGCCTCAGGCCTTGACAACGAGATCGATCTCGACGCAGGCCCCAAGTGGTAGCGCGGCAGCCGCGATCGCCGTGCGGGCCGGAAAGGGCGGACTAAAATACTTTGCGTAGATGCCATTCATCGCGACGTAGTCACTCATGTTCGTGAGAAACACGCGGGCGCACGCAACGTGATCGAAACTCTTGCCGGCCGCCTTGAGAACCGCCGAGAGATTCTGGAAGACGCGCTCTGTCTCGGCCACAATACCCCCCTCGACGACCTTGCCAGTGGCCGGGTCTTGGCCGACCTGACCGCTGAAGTAGAGGAAACCGCCGACTTCGACCGCATGGGAAAACGGGCCGACCGGCGGCGCCAGTTCAGGCGAGGTGATTGCTGTTTTGCTCATAGCAAACTCCTGTAGCTACTTCCGTAGCTGATCAATCTCCACAAACGCACGAATCCCATGTAGTATCGCTGGGACAACCAACATTCAGCAAGTTCATTATGTTCACAATAATGCTTCCCTTTCTGCATTATGCTAAACGTATCTTACAAAGAGTGAAATGTGCTTTAGGAGGCTTCTTTGCTCGATGATTTACGCGCGCTCGTAGAGTTTGCCCAGGCCGGGTCCATAGCCGGTGCAGCCGGTCGGCTATACCGGACACCATCCGCTATAACTCGGCAACTGCAAAGACTTGAGGCTGAATTGGGTTCAGAGCTGCTCGATCGCTCAGTAAAGCCGCCGCGCTTGAACTCGCTGGGCTCCAGAGTGCTTGAACAAGCGCGAGCTCTGTTGCAGCGCACGGAGGCGCTGAAATCTCTTGCGTCGCGCGACGCCGAACCTCACGGCCTCTTGCGCATCGGGCTCGCGCATCCCTTGGCCGAGGGGACGTTTATCGAACCGATTCGGGCTCTGACGGAGAAATACCCCAAGGTCAGAGTGCGGCTATTGAGCGAGCGCACGAGTGAATTATTTGACCGGATGCTCGGGGGTGAGCTCGACGTTGCAGCCGTGCCTTTTCCCGAAGGTAGAACTGCGCCTGCACCACTTGTGACGAATATCATCGCGACCGACCGCGTGGAGATTGTTCAAGGCGCGGCAAGCAATTTGGACGGCGATTGGAAAAGCTTGAGCCGGGCACCCTGGGTGCTCAATCCCCCCGGGTGCTTCCTTCGGGCCGGCCTCATCGATCGGATGGAACGCGCCGGCTTCACCCCCTTGATTGCGGCTGAAATCCACAACATGCATCTTCAGCTGGCGTTCGTTCAGTCAGGATATGGACTCGGGTTGCTGCCGGCGCGCTTTATCGCTCTCAACAAATCTCTCGACACAGTTGAAGTGTTACGCCCCCCGTCATTTGAGTTGCACTTGTCCGTCGCAATAGTGCGGGTTGGGCAACTCGGCGCTTTGGAGAGGGCTGTCGAACTGTTGGAACACGGCATTCGGCATTTGTTTGAGGCAGCCGACGCCACGAAGCCCGTAACAAGGAGCCGAAGGGGTGTGCCCGCGAATCGGCGGAAGTCGCGATCGCGCAAGTAGTCGCCGCGAAGAACCAGCATTTTCAGGAAAAGTGACATGCGGCGTCCGAAGTGAGACAAGCGGTCTGTCCTCAGTGATGTCTCCTTCGAAGGTTCAGTTATAATCCGCGCCGGAGAGTCGACACACCCATTGCGGCAGGCCACAGCAGATATGGGACGGACGAGATGGATTTTAATCCTGTGTGCGTGGACGATTGTAGGACTGTTGTTCACGGTGCAGGAGATCGTGGTGGCGAAGGTTCACGGCCGGCACGTCAGCTGGGTCATCGTGGGTGCGATCGAACTCGTCTACTGGAACGTATGGGCTGCGTGCACACCGCTCGTGATTGCTCTAACAAAACGGTTTCCGTTGACGGGGTCGAGGTTTGTACCTCATATAGCGATCCACACGGTCACGTCGTTTATGATGGCTCCCCTGGGATCGGTCACCGCATACTTTCTGAGCCATGGACTTCTGCGGTTACTTCTTGGCATAACCGATCCTGGTGCTCCACCTCTTCCCCCGACGTTCACAGTCAGTGTTCTGTCGATGAGCTTCAGCGGCGTGCTTACATACTGGTTAGTTGTGGGGCTGTATCAGTCGATCCACTTTTACCAGGCCGCTATGGAGCGTCAGACTCGAGCGGCGCAACTGGAGATGCAGCTCTCCCATGCCGAACTTGAGAACCTTAAGAGCCAGTTACATCCGCACTTTTTGTTCAACAGTCTCCACACCATTGGAGTCCTGATGCAGGAAGACGTCGAGGCTGCGAGCCATCTGCTGGTCAGCCTCGGCGACTTGCTGCGTATGGCCCTCGAACGGCGCGAGAACGAGATCACCTTACAGAGCGAGCTCGAGTTTGTCGGCAAATATCTGGAGATCGAACAGACACGCTTTCATGATCGGTTGAAAGTCCAGATCGACGTACCGACTGACCTTCTCGGAATCTATGTACCGAGCCTCGCGCTTCAGCCTCTGGTTGAGAATGCCATCAAGCACGGCATCAGCGTCGATTCCGCCGCAGGCCGGCTAGAGATCGCTGCGCAACGCAACAATGGCAGAGTTTCGCTCCGCGTCCGCGATGATGGCCCGGGTCCGGCATCGGGATCGCGTCTGCGATTCGGCGTCGGACTCAACAATGTCCAGTCACGCTTGAAACAGCTGTACGGGGACGAGTCGTCGCTGGAACTTACCAGGGGCGACGGTCGAGGCTGTGAGGCCATCATCACCATTCCACTGCGGAGTTCGCATGAAGACGCGAGTCCTGATCGTCGATGACGAACCGATCGCCCGGCGCGGTATCCGTCGCTATCTGGCCAAACGCAACGACATTGAAGTTGTAGGCGAGGCGGCGAATGGAATCAGTGCGGTGGAGCAAATCAACGAACTTCATCCCGACATCGTTTTTCTCGATGTGCAGATGCCTGATCTGGATGGTTTTGGAGTCATCGAAAATGTGGAGCCATCGGCCAGCCCCGCTCCCGTTTATGTCTTCGTCACGGCTCACGATGCGCATGCCATTCGAGCATTCGAAGTCCACGCTGTTGACTATCTGTTGAAGCCGTATGATAAGGAGCGATTTGCCAAGGCTCTGGTTCACGCACTCCAGGTCACCGAACGGCGCGGGACAGCAAATCGAGGTCTCGAACCACTGCTCCAATCCCTCCATAGTCTTCGCCCATTGGAACGCTTTGTGGTGAAGGACAAGAAGCGGATTTTCTTCGTTCCCGTTGCTAACGTTTTGTGGATCGAAGCCACGGGAAACTATGCCTGCATACACACCGCCAGCGACAGTCACCTGTTGCGGGAAACTTTGGCACATCTCGAAGAGAAGCTTGCGCCACACCACTTCATCCGCGTGCGGAAATCGGCCATGGTGAACAGTGCCCACATTAGCGAGATTCGTCCGATGTTCGATGGGGTATACGACATCGTACTGGCAGAAGGAACGGTGGTCACGTCGAGCCGCAGATACGCTCACAAGTTACGGGCGCTGCTGGAATCCTAGTCTTGGCAACTGGATGTGGGCGTGGAATGCCAGCCGCGAAGATGATCCGGTTCCATAAAAGTTGCGCAAGATGGCTGGTTACAAAAATAATTCTTCCTCCAACGCTCGTTCGCAGGCAGCGGCCCGTTTACCAAATTTATCTGTGCGGTAACGTTCAGTCACATACGACGTTGGCGCTGTCCGCAGTGAAAGGTTCCACTCCTGAGTTCATGAAGGAATAGCGGTTTCCTTGAGATCACTCGAAGCGCGATGAAAAGAGGACACTCGTTTAACATGCAAACAGACAAAGATTTCTTCTCTCTGGAGTACATTAGGCACATTTTGGTACCCGGCTGAGTCAAACTGCGCCCTTGGAAGGGCTTAGTCCTGATAAGTCGGCTTGTGTGAATCGATCTCGGAACCTCCTGGATCACGAGCTAACCGGCAGTAATCATTCCGGGACGAAGGAACAAAGACTAGCCGACTTAGAGTTTACTGATTAAATGGCGGAGCCACCCTGGCTAGCGGCTCCGCGCTTCCACAAATGCACAAATCACTTTGTTCCTATTCGAGCACACACAGCAGGGGTAGTCAGAAGCTAAGAACTTGTGGAGGAATTGCTTACACCGGGTCCCTTCACCGCAATGTCACCACAATAACACCGCAAACACACGTCAATGGGTAAAGAGAGGAGCCTGGGCTGGCTTGCTCCGACTGCTCTTTGTCGCCAGCGAGCCTCCCGTCAGCAAAGAGCGAAACGTAGTGGACAGAGGCGAGCAGTTGGTTCGCACCGGGAGGCTCAGTGCTTGGCAAAGGAAATCGCTCCGCAAACCGAAGTACACGGCTCGACGACACTCGTAGAACTCCCGCATCAGGAACAATAGGAGATCATGGTTTGAAACCAAGTACAAGATGTGACCGAACTCGGTAGCAGCCTCAACTCTCTTCCGAATTGCGACGTAGTGGCGCTTTGCTTTCGGCGTCCGCTCGTACTCGAGTGCAAACTGGTATTCGCGTCGATCAATTCGCACCGCAACAGTCGCATCGTAGTCCTTCACAAAACCAATGTTCGTGAGTTCATTCCGGGATCGGATATCGGACTCTGGTGTCCAGCGGGCCAGTTCTCCCGTTCGCTTCAAGGCCAGATGAATGTCGTTCAATTCCAGAGCGTGCTGCACATGACCGTTAGAGGTTCGGCCGGATTCGATTGGACCGGAATAATACTCGCCTCGGCTGATCAACTCCGATGCGCCAGCGGGAGAAATCGAATACACCACGCCCCGGTTCATAGTTGTAATCTCATGCCGAAGCAAAAGCTGGTGAGCCAGCAATCGTCTCAGGCGGTTATCGAACGCGTTGCGTGAAGAAGCACAATAGCCCAGCCTCATGAGTTGGAACAGCTGGTCGGGAGTGACAAATGTGCAATGCAGCACTTGGCGTAATAGCGGGTAATCGTGGGTCTCGCTGAGTATGATGCTGCCCTTCAGATACCGCACGCCTTTTCCCCGGTACGCATAATGGTGAGGACCAGGCTTGCAAGCCACGGTCGATCTCGATCGGGCGTCAGGACAAAGCGGCCTAGCTCGGTCGTGATCCAACTCTCGGCCGGCATCAAGAACATGGCCTCCTGATCGTGGCGCCACTCGCTAAACGAAATTAGCCAAGTGTCCGGACATCGCCATCCTGCGTCGCCAATTTCAAGCCTGCCGGTCTGCTCCGGCCGCGTAACCACGAGGAATCTCTCCGGTGGCTCCGGTTTGTGCAAGGGCTTTTGAAACAGAAGCTTGTTTGCGCCTTGCCACACGCAAGGTTCAGCGCAATCAAACACTCGGCCCATCACGTGTGCGGGATAGTGTGGATCGAAACCGCTGCACTGGTGGAAACGGGCATAGCCAACTATTTTGGGACGCTGCCGGATTGCTCCTGCGACTCGGACACCCGTCGTGTTGTAATAAACGCCCCAGGCAAAACGGTGCTGATCCTTCTGATCCTTGCTGAACCTATATCGCCACAGGCTCCCAAAACTTGTCACAGAGACCAACACTACGCACCTTTCAACCGCCGGTTCTCGCGCCGCTCGGAGTACAGCTGCTCTTGCAGAGTATTGATGTGCTGTACCAATTTCTGATCAGAGCCGTGGGAATCGGCAACACTCGTATTGCGGTGTCCGTCTGTTTTTTTGGCAAGTGCGTCTAGCCGCAGCGACATGTCCGCCAGGATTCGTTCCTTCTGGGCGAGATCGTCCTTGGCCAGGTCTCTCTCTCGTTTGTAGGAATCCCTTTCTTCTGTGACCCGCTGCAGCTCAGTTCGTAGTCGATCCGAATCGGACTCCTGGCCCGGGATCGCCAATCCGTACTCGGCAGATTCGATGGCGCGGTTGCAGCGCTCAATATGTTCGTTGTATTTCTGGATCGCCTCCCGCGCGATCTGTCGTGAGTATGCGTCGTGGTTATAAAGATCCGTCATCATTTCGGCAGTGATCCACAAAACACGCCGGTGGTCCGTCCATTTCTTTCCGTACAACAAAACTGTGATGAGCAGCAGGATCGTGACGCACGCTCCATACTGGAAGTATGCGTTGCGTACACTGGCATCGAGAAAGGCGCTCCGGCGTTGTTCCATCCATTTGCCGTAGTCCAAGTCGTCAGGATTGAACTGCCTGAGCAGGAACTCGTACCAGGTGTCGGAACGTTGATACAGTGGCTTCGCGGCTGGTGGACTTGCCTGAATCGACCTCGGCTGAGGGCCCGAATGCTGTTCGGCAAAGGCGTTGCAGGAAAGCAGAAACAAGGTCGCTACGACGGCAACAGGGAAGATACTCCTGGGGCAACTTCTATCCTTATTATTAGGCAAGTCGGCGGCGCCCATGGCGATACTCCTGAACGAGCCCTGCAGTTTTGAATCGAAGGTTTGCGCCGGCAGAGTGTTCTCTCGACTCCCTCAATCGCCGGTACAATTCTGGTTCGAAATTGGGGATTCTGACGTCCTGCGGCGGCCGGATGTGGAGCAATTGGTGTAACGTACCGCGCGTGTCATCGGCCATCAATATCTCCATTTGCCCCTTGGGGAGATTCTTGATGTGTTCGTCGAGAGCGCGTGTCTCGCGGTCTTCACTTTCAACCGCACGATCCGTCGGCTCGTATTTCTCATAGCCAAACAGCCTGCGTCGATACATCGAGACACTTCGTCGTGTAACGGTGTGTTCGGCAGAGGCCCGCAGAAAGTATCGAGTGGTCTCCTCGTCTTTCGTGCGCAAAGCCATTGTTGTGTTGGGGGCTGATGTAACGTCCTCTTTAAACCCACGCCCCACGTGAATGAGCTGCGGCAGACTCTGCATGGAGAACAAGAAGGCCGTGTGCGTGCCGCGGGCCGTTTGCAGTATCTGAGCGAAGTTGCGGTAACCAAATGGCGCAAATTCATCCAGCACTACACTTAACATCGGCCGGCTAGATCGACGCCAACGGGTGCTGGCCAGACGCCGCATCCAGGACCGCTCGTAACACGAAAAAAGCAGCTAAAGTCGGGACCAGACGTTGGAGGACGAAATGAGAGATGAACTGTGAAAGATCGGCCTGAACATTCGACAGCCAAGCTCGACGACCTCGTGGTTCATCGCTACCGAGGCAATCCCACCGAGGCCTGGCGTGATCTGGATAATCTCATGCGTCAAGGACTCATCCTCCGGCGCACCACGCAGCCGGAGAAGACCGCCTACGTCACCCTTACAAAGGCCGCTCACCGCTTCCTCGAAGCGACTAGGCCCAAGGACTCGAAGCCGCGTCAAGCGCTCTATCACGGCTTTGTGAAACCGCGCGAAGCGCGTCACGACGCTGCGATCTACCGCCTCTACCAACAAGAATCTGCCCGGATCGAAAAGGCCGGAGGCAAGGTGCAGAGGGTAATTCTGGACTTCGAACTCAAGCGGTCCGTAAACCCCAAACTCGCTAAACTGCAATCGCTTCCCGCCTCAGAGCAGGCCGAACGCAGGCGAGAGATCGCAGAAGAAAACAGTTTGCCGATCGTGAACGGAAAGGTCGCACTGCCCGACCTTCGGCTCGAATATAAAGGCCCCGATCAAGAGTTGGGGAAGGTCGATCTGGAGTTGGTTACCGGCGACTATCATGCGCAGGCCTTGGCCGGCAAAGGCCAGACCGGATTCGCTATGTACGCGCTTCCCGCGGATGCAGCGCGACTCCGCCCCGCCATGTCTGACCCCGAAATCATGTTGGACATTCTGTCGCTATGACCCGTCCAGAACATATCGAAGCCCTCATTGATCTCGGTTACAACGAGCAGGAATCCCGCTTTCTCTACCTCGTCGCCACGCACTCGGGCTACTTCACTCTCCGCCAGTTTCTTGATTACACGGGCACCTCGAAGGGCTGGAACGTGCACCAATTCACCAGTAAAAGTATCCGGCTGGGCCACGTTTGGTCTGCCACTTCCGGGTACCAGACATCGGTATTCAACCTCTACTCGCGCAAAGTCTACGGCGCTCTCGACCGCGATAACTTGCGTAATCGTCGCCGCCTTTCGAGCGAACTGATCCGCACCCGGCTGCTGATTCTGGACTTCGTTCTGGCCCATCCAGGCTTGGAATTTCTCGAAACCGAGGCAGACAAAGTCGCCTACTTCCGCGAGCTCGCCGTCCCAGAAGCGCTGATTCCAGGCCGGGTCTACAAGGGAATCGACCCGAACTCCACAACCATCGGGAGGGCGCAGGCACGATATTTGTTTGCTGTTTATCGACGCCTAAGGACGCTGAAGGCTGAGCAGTGGGGACAGGACGGTTGTCAACTGGTGATAAATCTCTGATTACGCTGATTGAGCTGCCTGGGAAAGACAAAAAAGTTCGGAAATTGTCTGCCAGAGGATACCATTCAGCGTGATTTCGATCCTAGGCTGTTCCGGTTCCGCGCGACAATCTCCACGATGCAACTAGCCTTGCTCAAGCCGGTTAAACACCTTCTCGACCCGATGGAACGAGTTTCCGAGATTCTGTTTGGATTGGTCATGGTTCTCACCACCACCTGCTCCTTCAGCATCGGCGGGGGAGGCGCACGGAGGTGCGCCAAATGCTGATCGGCGCGCTCGGCTGCAACCTCGCTTGGGGAATCATCGATGCGGTCATGTATCTGATGGACTGCTTCAGTGGGCATGCCGGGGAAATCGTAGCTCTGCGCGCGGTGCGGAACGCAGCGAAGCCTACCGCGTTATCGCCGAAGCCATGCTGCCGCCTCTGCCGTCGGTGACTTTTACGACGGAACTGAAAGCCATGCGGCAGAGGCTGATTCGTCTGTCCGAACCGCCCGACCGTCCCCGGCTCACCAAGGATGACTGGCTTGCCAGCCTGGGGGTGTTCGGGCTCGTTTTCGCCGCGACTTTCCTGGTGGCGCTCCCTTCATCTATGTTGACGAACCCACGCGGGCGCGTCTTTCGTTCCCTGGGAGTACAGGCGAGTGCCCCTGTTCGCTTTCATTGGCGGGGGCTTGCTCCTATTGCACCGGCTCAAGCATCGATGAAGTGGCGATAAATCACCATCTCTAACAATGTCGGCCCGTGTCAAACTGTTTTCGAGCGTACTAACCCGTGCACTCTAAACAGCGCGCCATTTCGCTCTCGTTGAAGAATTGCCGTAACCAACCAAGGCTCGCTCGCTTGCCAGTCTTCGAGAGCACCGTGAGTCTTACCTTACCTGACTTGACGTAAGACATCCCGCGACAAGTGTGTGCTCTATTGCTCAGACCTCTTGAATCCCGACTTGCTAGAGTGAAGTTGACTTCTGCGCCGGGACGAATCCCGGAGTTGTCTGTGACTTGTACGAAACGGAGAAAGCAGCGCAGGGGCAACAGAAATGAGGCTGTCAATGAAGAGAACAGTGTTTTTCTTGGCGATGCTGAGTCTCGGCACGTTGTGCTGGGCGGGGTCGGCAAGGGAAGATGCCACCGATCGGCTCGGCAATGCCAAAGACGTTTTACACGCAATTATGGCTGCGCCTGACAACGGAATCCCAGAAGAAGTGTTGGAGCACGCAAAGTGCATAGCCGTTGTGCCGCACATGATAAAGGGCGGCTTTATCTTCGGAGGCAAAGGTGGAAAGGGCATAGCCACCTGCCGAACGGCGAACGGGTGGAGTGCACCGGCGTTCATAACGATTTCTGGCGGAAACTGGGGGCTGCAGATCGGCGTACAAGCTGTGGATCTGGTGATGATTATTCAGAATGAAAGAGGAATGCAAAAGTTGCTTGAGAGCAATTTTCAACTTGGAGCGGATGCTTCAGCAGCGGCGGGACCAGTTGGACGGCATGCCTCGGCTGGTACGGATTGGAAAATGGATACAGAGATTCTGACCTACTCCCGTGCCAAGGGCGCGTTCGCGGGGCTCACATTGGAAGGTGCATCGATTCGTCAAGACAATGATTCCCGGCACGCGATTTATGGACGCAAGGTTACAACTCGGGCTTTGCTGCTGGGCAAAGTGCCGGTTCCAGTCGTAGCCCAGCCGTTCCTTGCGGAAGTTCATGGAGCAAAAGCTCAAGCTGTAGCCGAAGGGAAAGCCGAAGTTAAAGCGGAAGAAGAGAAGGATCAGAATTAAGGCTCGCAAGAAGTTGGGCTGCTTAGTTCTCTGGAGGACGCTGGATAGGTCGCAGATTGAGTTGCTCGAATGAGCACTGGAGGTTGACATGCTTTGGACCGTTGTTGTTGTGCTCCTGATTTTGTGGCTTCTGGGCTTCAGTATGCATATCGGTGGAAGCCTGATCCATCTAATTCTGGTTGTGGGCTTGGTGGTTCTGGTCATTAATTTACTGAGCGGACGTCGAAGCGCAGTCTGAAGAGACGCAGTATGGTAGATATTCTGGAGGCTCTTACATAGGGCTCGACATCCTCGGGTCGCAAGTCCTCGGCTTCGAGTCGCTTCGCTAAGACTGACCGCGCCGCCATAATCTGACGAAGGAGAACCGCATGTCAAAAACCTGGGAGCATTACCATCCCGCTGCTCGTCATTATGAACGGGCGGCCTACCACTACAAAGAGGCAGCGAAATACGACCAGGCGGAGGAGCACGAAAAGGCTGCGCACTTCGCCTATCTGGCTCATGGACACCATCAACACGCAATTCACAACGACACCGAGACGGCGAAAATTGCATGCCGAGCAGTGCGACAGCCTGACGGCGCCCGCTTCCGAGCAAGGAGCCAGGAAAAATAACGTCGCTTAAGAATGCCTTCGGCGCCATTGTCACCGACTAACCACCTGCGCGAGCAATCCGATCACCTGTAAAGGCACCTGCACCACTGCCGATCCTACGGCGATTTGACAACAAGTATGCAGAAGCCCAGCCTTGTAATTGAGCAAGCTACCTCTTCTTACTCTTTTCAGGTTCCCTGAACTAAGTCAGCCCATCTGAAGTCTTCTCTCCTTAGGTTTTCTGTGAAAGCAGCGCACCCATGCCTTCGAATGCGATCCTGCACGAAGCTCAGCAACTCCACGCCGTGAGTGACCGTCTGGACTCGTTTTCGGGACATCACACCCTCGTCTCAGACGCGCTCATCACGATCGCCGGAAGCGTTCGCAACACGGCAACTCTGTTGGAAGTGCTGGTTGCGACGAAGATGATGCCGCTCGCCGGATTAAATCCGGCAAACGCCTGATTCACTCCATTGTTGTCTTGAAGCTGGACGGCGCTTCAGCCTGGATGGAGCCGAGCTGCGTCAGTGGGGCAATGGCGTTGGCGGTCAATGAGCGGACTTCGGGCAATTCGCCCGAATGTTGTCCTTGCTAATGCGATTCGAAAACGATGGCTGGATAGGCATTTTTCGTTTTGGTTGGTACACGGGCCTCCATGGGCGCAGCCTCTTCCGAAGTTGCACCCAGGATGGAACCGCTAGAACGAGATACTGATCGCGACTCCGGAGTCGGGGTACCTGCGGTTGTACATGTAATACCCGTTGTCCACGTATGCGACATAGACATCGTCATCGTCGTACCAATTGTCTCCCCAGTATTCGGGCCACGGGTCCACGGTACTGATCCAGTATCCTTCGTATTGGAAGCGGGGATACCCGCCGACAACCTGGAAGGGCAGGCCGCCGATTCGGAAGCCATGGTCTGGTCCAAAGTATCCACGGTAACGGTCATCAGGAACTCGGTAACCGTGGTAGCCGCCGCGTTGCTGCCAAGAGTGGTGGTCGGAATCCCAGCGCTGTGAGCGATGCTGCTGCCATGCGCTCTGTTCAACGCGGTGCTGCTGCTCAGTGCGCTGCGGGCGGTCGTTGCCCCTGCGTTGCTGGGCGTGCTCTTGCCGGTCGTTCTGATCGCGGCGCTCCTGCTGGGCATGTTGTTGCTGTTTGTTTTCATCATTCCGCTGTTGTTGTCCGGCGCGCTCTTGTTGCCTGTCCTGGTCGTGACGTTGCTGTTGCTGGGCGTGCTCTTGCCGGTTGTTCTGATCGCGGCGTTCCTGCTGGGCATGTTGTTGCTGTTTGTTTTCATCATTCCGCTGTTGTTGTCCGGCGCGCTCTTGTTGCCTGTCCTGGTCGTGACGTTGCTGTTGCTGGGCGTGCTCTTGCCGGTTGTTCTGATCGCGGCGTTCCTGCTGGGCATGTTGTTGCTGTTTGTTTTCATCATTCCGCTGCTGTTGCTGAGCGTGCTGTTGCTGTTTGTTCTCGTTTTGCCGTTGTTGTTTGGAATGTTGCGGGTCGGGCTTAGCCTGCTGGTGCTTGCTCGGTTGCTGTTCGGAGTGGTTTCGTTTTTGGTCCTGCTGCTCCTGAGCGCAGGCCGCGACAGCGATTCCGAGAAGCAAGGGCAAAAAGGCTGTGCTGATGGTTCTGGTTATTCTCATAAGTGTTACCTCCATTATTGCCAGTGGCGGTATCCGAATTCTGTGCCGGCTCGCTGTTCGTCGCGCTCCACTGGGTTGCCGATCGATTCGTTCGACACCCGGTGGAGCATGCTATTCCGCGATGCTGAGAGCGATGTTGATGCCCGGATACATCGGGTTGCAGAGGTAATACACGCCGTCGATTTCGACAACAAAGACATCCTGCGTGTAAAGCCAGTTGGTCGGCCAAGCGTCAACGAATTCGAATGAATAGCCGCCGTACTGGAAGCGGCGGTCGCGGCTGTAGTCTGATTGGCTGACACGAAACGAGTGTTCCCGACCAAAGGTGGCCCGGAACCGGTCATCGGGAATGCGGCCACCACCGTTACCGCCGGTGCGCTGTGCTCGCTGTGTGTTCTTCTCTTCCTGCCTGTTGTTTTTGTCCTGCTGTGCGCTTTTCTCTTCTTGCTTGGTGTTCCTGTCCTGCTGCTGTGCATTCTTATCTTCCTGCCTGTTGTTCTTGTCCTGCTGTGCGCTTCTCTCTTCTTGCTTGGTGTTCCTGTCCTGCTGCTGGGTGCCTTTGTCTTCCTGCTTGGCGTTCTTGTCTTGTGGCACTTTTTTCTCCGCAGGTTTGTCCTTCTGTTCCTGCTGCTGGTCGTGCTGGTCCTGCTGTGCGTAGGTGGGAGCAGCGATTCCAAAAAGCAGAGAGAGAGCCGCTGTACTGATGATTCCAATTGTTTTCATGATGTTCCTCCATTACCGCTGATTAAGTGAGCTTTGCTCTAGCGCAAGCTTCCGGTTGTCGCGTTGACCGGTTGCCCGATGGCTTCGCCGGAGACGAGAAGTTCAACTCTCCGGTTCTGCTGTCTGCCGGCGGAGTTATCGTTTGAGGCTACTGGCGAAGTGTTGCCGAAGCCTTTTGCAGAAACTGAATCTGTTTCCACGCCTTGTTGTACGAGATAATCGCGCACCGAGCCGGCACGATTCTCAGACAATCTTTGATTCATGTCATCGCCGCCCACATTGTCCGTGTAGCCGCCGACTGCGATGTTGAGTCCCGGATAGGCGAGCAGAATGCCGGCAACCTTTGCCAACTTTTCCCGCGCACCGGGCTTCAACGAGAATCTTCCGGTGTCGAACAAGACATCGGACATGCTGACGATCAGGCCGCGTGCGCTGTCACGGGTCTGGAGGATCATGTTCAACTGCTCGGACAGCCGTGTGCGCATGGCGGCTTTGTCGGTATCCGCCTGTTGCGCGTTCAACTGCGCCTGCTGTGCCGCCAAACGTGACTGGTCTGCATCCGCCTGCGCTGCGGAGAGCGCATTGTCTGATGCATTCTGGCCGTCCGCCATATCGGATTTGCTCTTGTCTGAGTCTGCCTGGACCCTGGCTAATTCGGCCTGAGCTGTAGCGGTGTCAGCCTCGGCCTGTTCCTTTGCGGCTTGGTCATCGGCCGCATCAGACTCAGCTTGCGTTTTTGCTGCTTGCGCGTTTGCTGTGGCGGTTTGTGCGTCGAGCGTCGCAGCTTGCGCATTTGCTGTGTCCGACTCTGCCTGATCTCTAGCGAACTCGGCTCGTGCTTGGTCGGATTGGGCTTGTTCCTTCTGCTGCGTTGCGTCGTCGGCTTCCGCCTGGGTCTGGGCTTGTGCATTGGCGGCAGCTTGACGTTCGTTGTCCATGCGCTCCTCGTCTATTTTTCGCACTGTGATTGCGCGCGCATCTTCCGCCGTTTGCACCGCCTCACGCGCAACTCCAATCATGGCCTTTCTATTCGCGTGTTTGCTGATGGCATCTTCATCGACTCTGTTCATCAACTGGACCGCGCGTTGATAACTATCATTTGCGTAGGTGCCGGCACCCTCGGATTCCGCAATACGCACGGCGTTGCGCGCTTCGAAGAACTCCAACGGCAGTTGAGTATTTAGTACCACCGGATCGAATTTGTACCCGGTAGGAACGTAGCCGCCCCGTTCCATGAGTTCATACTTTGTACTCATCGCCTCGCTAGTTCCCTTGGTATCCGCGCGAACCACGTTTTCAAGCACTACGACATTGCTGGGTTGACGCACGGCGTAATAAGGTTCTGCCGTGACGACCAGAGCGAAGGCCTGAAGGTCGGTCGTGACGTCCAGCTTACTGCGGTGGTTATTGCCCACTAAGACTTCCCCGAGGTTCACAGCCCGTCCCTCGGGCGAGATCGCCCACAGGATGTAAGTGAGATACTCGCCCCCGAAAGTGGTGGGCTGTTGCAGATTGCCAAATTCCACCTCGATTTCGATGTAGCCTTTCTTACTTTCTACTTTGGCTTGGCCGTTGGCTGCAGGCATCAGATCTGTGCCGGCGAAATCCAGCTTGGTGGCTCCGCCGCGGTGCTTGTAGTTGATGGCCTGCACGTTGCGACTGGTTACGGACACTCGAAATATCGGGGTCGGGCTCAAGGGCTCTACGACCAGGTTTGTTTGAGAAGTTGTCTGGGCAAAAGCGCTCAAGCTGAGAGTGATTCCAGCTGCTAACAAAAGCTTGGTTTTCACAGTGTCTCCTTCAGGCAGATGTCTGCCCTGTTACGTCGTTATCGAATTCTTGGGTTGGTGCGCTCAGCCTTCGGGATTGGTTTCCACGTCATCCTTCACGATCCGGCGCGCACGCGGGAAAGAGAATGAAAGAGCCCAAAAGCATTCAGCAGCCATAAAACAACGGCAATAACCACCACGCCGTTCAGAATTGATTTGATGGATGACTGCATTGGAATAGAGCGATTCACCAGCCACAGCAGAACACCGACTACGACTAGAGCTTCTACCACTTGAATTAAATTCATGATCTTTGACCTTTCTGTTTCGCGGGCTACCGCCTCGCATCCGTCTCGAGGTGTCGCCCTAAGTTCCATGTTCGAGAGCTTCCAGGGTCGAATCGTGGTCGCCGGAGATGTCGCGGCAGCACACGGAAGAATGCCGATTAGCTGGATGTGGTCGCTTCGCCGTAAGCTGATTACTACCCGGTCCACAGGCGACGGCTACGAATCAGCGATCGCGGCTCCGTCTACACACTCAGGAGAATAAAGAATGACAGGTGCTAGCTCTCGTGTCTGAGCAACATAGCTCATATTGGGAAGAAGGCGAGCACTGCCCGCAGTCAGCCTTCTCCATCCAACCGGGAATGTGCCGCATAGCACTTAAACCAATTCACCAAACATGGGGACGTACGGTTGCGGGGTCGTGTTTCCTCCCTTTCGCTCGAAATCACACGTGAATGTCCGTTGCGCTGTTCAGGCTGTTACGCATACGAAGACGCTTATCTGGGAACTACAAACCTTTGCAGCTTGTCCGACTTCCGAGGGCAAGAACGGATCAGGCGAGTCCGCGAACTCGTGCAGGAGCACAGGCCGCTTCATCTTTCGATTGTCGGCGGCGACCCGCTGGTTTTTCTTTTGCGAGGTCGCGTGCCGGAATAACAATGTGACAGAACGAACATCGGATGTTTGCCGATGAATGCTGTCCCAATCGAATGTGAGCGGTTGTGAACAGACAATCAACTCCATACCAGATAAGTTTTGTGCTGTTCCACTCCGGATGCTCCAGGTTCCCAGGCCGGAACTCAACCGGTGCACAACGCGCGAGTGTTCTGCGTAAGGACCGACAGCAAAATCAAATCCCAAGTGAAACCTCTGACCGCCGCAAGGCGAGAATCTTAGGAGGATTCCATGAACAAAATGCTCTTGCTGATGGTTGCATCGGTCCTGCTCGTTGTGTCGGGGTCTGCGCAGACTCTAGCCGCCGGCAACAACACAGACCAGGCCAGCATTAAAGGTTGCCTGGGTGGATCTGCTGGCAACTACACAGTTGCAGAAGACAGCACGAGTCAGATTCTCAAGATCACCATCAGCACTGTTGATCTCGAGTTACATCTGGGCCAGGACGTGAGCCTCATAGGGCACAAGACCAGTGAGACCGCGAGTTCCGGCGCCGCTGATAACAGTTTTGTCGTCACCGGACTGAACGTGATCTCTGAGCATTGTGCAGCGACCGTCGTTGCGCCCGCTGCGACTGCCGCTCCACCGGTCACAACCGTCGGCCCCTCTCCGGGGACCACAGTCAGCGCATCCGCAGCGGCCGCCGCTGCCAGCACGCCGGCTGCAAGCACACCCGCTGCACCGGCCAGTCCGTCATCGGCGACCGCCAGCACACCCGCCGCAGATATAGCAGTACCCGCTGCGACGGTTAATCCGTCCTCGACAACTGCGAGCACACCTGCTGTGGACGCTGCGGTAGCCGATGCGACGGTCAGCCCGTCACCGGAAATTGTTAGCACTTCCACTGTGAACGCTGCGGTACCCGCTGTGAACGTTACTCACGCAACGCGACCGTCAGCCCATCCTCGCACACACTCAGCGACACCGACTGCGGCCGCCACTGCGCCCGCGGAGACGGTCATCCCGACCGCTGCGGCCGCAGCAACAGCCGCGCCTGCAGGGCCGCCCTCGGAGAGTGCTGGCACACCCGTTGCAACCGCTGCGATACCTGCCGCGACTCACAAGGGCGGGTCCCTGTGGCTCATGATCTTGTTGGGCGTGCTGGTAATCGCCTTAACAGCGCTAGCCCCTTTCGTGGTTAGGTGGAGAACGCGGAAAATGCTTAAGCGGACCGACGCCCCAAATCTTTCTCTCACCCATGAAGTGACCTCCGATGAAGCGAGATCCGACCACGATAGGCCGGAACCGCGCAAGGTTGCCTAGGCTGAGCGAAAGCGAATCGGCGTTTGACATCAAGAGAGCGGCTTCAGGACCAGCGACTCGAGAAGGCGGAGGTAGCTCCGCCTTCTCGTGCGAAGTCCAGGAGCCAACGTTTCTCGAAAAGGCCGCGCCCTCGATCCTTTTGTCCGATTCTTGGCGTTTCGTTCGTAAAGGTCGATGATCTTGGTCGCTTCAGAACTCATCGGACAATAGTTATCGAACCGCTCGAATTTGGCCATAATCGCCGACATTTGCTCGGCAGGCCGTCTTTTCGATGGCGACCCTCGATAGTTTACGTAAGATCGCATTACGCTCATTGACCCAGGAGTGTCGGTCAAATTCTCGCTTGCTTACGTCCTATGTGAGCAATTCAGATCAGCTAGTCTCTGGCCTCAGCGCCATAATAGTGCAGTTAGTTGTTTTTCAAGATCCTCTGAATTAAGTCAGACTTATTCAAGACTCTGTCCTCGTAACGCCATTGTCAGGAGACTGCGTGACTCGCCTCAAACTCGACCCTCTCATGAAGCACCCAATTCCGTTGGCAACAGGCGCTCCCGGCGTTCCTGCCGGCGGCCGGTCGCCCACCGAGACCTGTGCAAGGATTAAAGTTCTCGGCTATACGGCGTCCAAACACATAAATATGTACGGCGAACATTTTGAGCTGGTTTCGGATCCCATTGAGGAAGGTAATTGTACAGTGGTCCAAGTGGTCAGCGGAAGTGATCCGACCATACGGACGATCCGGCTTCCAATATCAATTCTCTTAGGTCTGACAGATCGATCTGGACAGAAAACAAAGTTTGGCAAAAGAGTCGTGTAGTTTCGTTGAGTTAACGTTTTTTCGCATCCCGGAGTGACGGCAAAGATCCAAAGAGTACACTGCTCATTGCATAACTAGGCTGGTTTTCTCCTTGCTCGGTACCCAAGGCGATTCCCTGTGGAAGTCGCTGCGCGGGTTTTGATTCAAGGCCCTAGACCATACCTTTCTGCGAAACTCGCAAAAAATAAAAATCGCGCCAGGATGAGTTATAAGCGATCTGCTCCGATCGTAAGACATTTGCTATCCCCCAAATTTTGGCTATTTGAGACGAAAAGCGAGTTTTTCAACACCCACTCGATATTTCGCCACTTGAGCGATCGTCTAGCCCGGTGGACTTCCGATAGCTTCCGACGGCCATCCAGAAGGAGTTTTTCAACAGCCACTCGCCATAGCACTCATCGACCCTGACACGGTTCTGAGTGCTAGCGCCTTCCATGAGAAGGCCGGTCGGAGTCAGTGGATTTTTTCGTTTTTCATTGGACAAGGTTTTTCTCCAGCCAAATCGCCACTGTCGTCACCCTTCCATCCGCACTCTTTGATGAGCGATTTGTTCGCCCGGTGCAAGTTGGGCGTCCTCTGCGGTTCGAGTGCGTCCTATAACTTGGGAGCGTACAGCATCCCGTCGGAGACCGGCCTTCTCCCTCGAAAACCGCTTGGGGAAGCGGAGGATTAAGCAGCTTCAATCGGCTCTAGGGTTACCTTGTGCCCGAGTTGTTGGAGCCGCTTCACCAAGTACCGCTTTAGACCGTCGGAGTGGATGCGATCGAAGTAATTTCCGCCGAGATCGTCGTAGTCGCTGTGGTTCTTCTGCAAGTGATAGCCAATGACTATGAGGCTATGGGCCACCGCGATGATGGCTCTTTTCTTGCCGCGCCTCGCGGCCAAGCGTCTGAACTGCGAGGACAAGTAAGTGTTCTTAGTTCGCGCGGCAGCCCAGGCGCATTGACAAGCCATGCGGCACAACCATGGGCTCCCTTGACGAGTTGTACCGCGCAAACGCTTGCCCGCGCTTTCGTGATTGCCGGGGCATAGCGCGGCCCAACTGGCCAGATGCTCAGCTGTTGGAAACTGCCCCATGTTGTCACCTATTTCGGCTAGAAGAGCCCACGCTGCCACGCGATCGATCCCCGGTATCGTGTCCCAGCGAGCAACCGCTTGCCCCAGGTCCGGTCTTTGTCGGCCGATGTCCTCCATGCGTTCGTCGAGCAACGCAATTTCGTGTTCCACAAACTGTATTTGATCCAGTAACCGCCGCAGCAAAAAACGATGATGGGAACGGATCTTTCCTTCTAGAGCCAGTCTTAATTGTGGAGTCTTCACGCGCAAATGACCCAGGGCGAGAGAGGCGAGGTGCTCGGGATCATCCTCACCGCTGATGATGTCCTCCAGCATTGCCCGTCCACTCTTACCGAGAACGTTGGTCGCCACGCTCGCCAGTTTTACGTTGGCGTCTTCGAGCACCTTCTGAATTCGACTACTGATGCGCGAAGCTTCCTGAGACAGACTCGCCCGCATCCTTGTCAGGTCGCGTAGATCGCGGATGATTTCGCAGGGCACATAGCTGGGCCGCAGAAGACCGTACTGCAGCAACTGTGCAATCCATTCTGCATCCTTCTGGTCGGTCTTGCGACCCGGCACATTCTTGATGTGCTGCGCATTCGCCAAAACTACCGTGAACTGTCTCTCCAGAATGTTCCAAACTGGCTTCCAATAAACGCCGCTGGATTCCATCGCTATCTGAGTGACACCGAACTGCCGAAGCCATTCGGCAAGCTCGTGCAGATCTTGGGTCATCGCGCCAAATCGACGCTGGTGCTTCTGCACTCGTCCCGCTTCCCGCAGCAAAACGCAAGCAGAAATCGAGCTCTTATGTACATCCAAACCGCAACATCTCGGATGCAGCACGTCCATGATTACACCTCCATTGACGTGTGATCCAGGACGCGCCGATAGGGTGAATCTCCCTCGCGTGCTCTCCCCTCACGGAGAGGCTACAGTCCGTTGTGCCAAAGCGCGTCCCGGGTCAAACTCATCCGCGCGGGCTCTCAAGCACCAGTAAGGTCGAAAACCTCTGGACCACACGCCTCGGCACAGCATACTGCCAACGGCTCCCGTTTTCATTGATCGTTGTGGCGCTGTGCGCCGTGCAGAACTCATCCCATCTGTTAGCGACAGATCAGAATCAGGCGGTAGATGCAATGACCCGCAGTTTCGGCATGAACAAAAGCTAGCGTCAGAGGCTTTCCCGCAGACTGGTCAATATTGAACAGCTTCCGACGCTTCGCGGCGGGTATGATTTCCGCCATTCCGACTCCTCAAACTTTCGTCAGAACGAGAGGGGTGTCCCATGCTCACGAGCCGAGAGGAACATTGCGATAAAAACCCTTCTCCGGAATTACACATTCAAAAAATGCCACGGCATACTGTCGCGGTCGAAAATGCCGCTCGTTCGAATGAAAGCATTCCGGCAAGGGGAAATGCTGTAGCTCAATTCCGCTATCGTATTTTAGTGGTGGATGATGAACCCTCAGTGCGTGAAATGGCACGGCAGGTTTTGGAAAGCGAGGGTTATGAGGTCCTCACAGCGAATGACGGGCTGGGTGGCCTAAGTGCGCTCAACAAGTCGTTGCCCGATCTGATAATTTCCGATCTGAATATGCCCTGGATGTCCGGATTTGAATTTCTGGCGATAGTACGGAAGCGATTTCCGCACATCGCAACAATAGCCACGAGTGGAGACTACATTACAGGCGAAAATCCAAGCGGGGTTTTGGCGGACGCTTTCTTGCAAAAAGGACAATACACGATACAGGAGCTTTTCCAAGAAATCGCAAAGCTTTTAGCAGCTTCTCCTGTCAGGTCGGAAGGAGAGAAAAGGGACACCGCCCCCCTCTTCGTACCCAGAGACAATGCAGGATATCTGATAATCACCTGCCCCACATGCCTGCGTCCCAATCGACTGGAAGCGATGAGTTTAAATGGTGGGATACACCAAACGATGTGCCAGTCCTGTGGCTCGCCAGTGAAGTTTGAGATTAATCACGAAATTGAGCCGCTGATTAAGCGAAGATACGCCTGAGTGGGAGCGTCTCCGTTCCCCGAGGTCGTTAACAATCTCGATAGGGAACCTCCTATGAGAACCACTCTTGGTTTCTTTTTGCCATTTCTCATTTTCCTCGCGACCGTCGTTTCCTCGTCACAAGCGCCTTCCACGGCTGAAACCAAACCTCCCGATCTGAACCTGATGCTGCAACGTTTGGAGGACGTGCAGCACCAGGACCCGGCTGAATCGCGGCCCTATGAGGTGACGCGAGAATACAAAGTGTTCCGCGGCTATGATAAGCAACCCACCTCTGAGGTCATGGCGCAGATCAATTTCGTTCCTCCTGATGCAAAGACATACAAGATTACGGAGGCGCGGGGAAACTCAAGGGGAGAAAAAATAGTGCGCGAGCTTTTGGACCGAGAAACCGAGTCGGCGAAAAAAGGGCACGCTAGTGAGATCAGCCGGATGAACTATGACTTCGTTTTTCTTAGGCAACAGAGCTTTGGTGTTCCTGAGTACGTTCTGAGGATCGTCCCCAAGCGGAAGGATAAATACCTTTTACGTGGACAGATCTGGGTAGATGCGAGCACTTTCCACATCCGGCGAATCGAGGGAATCCCCGCTAGAAGCCCTTCCTTTTGGATCAAGGATATTCATATCACTCTGCAATATGCAGAACTAGGCGGTATGTGGGTACCCGTTTCCTTCGACGCTATCGCAACCGTACGCATCTTAGGGCAGTACACACTTACAGGCCTCAATATCCGAAACTCCGAGCCGTTGTCCAATGGCCACGCACAATGACTTCCATCCGACCGCAAACCCTAACTTTGATTGATATCGAAAAATTACGATCTCTAACAATGCCGTTCGTGCCAAGTGTGCCAGCTAGTTGCCAAATTCGGCCTAGACAAAAAAGGGTTCCGTAAACTGGCTCTTGGCTTGCCGGATTTGAGCTGGGCTACGCCGCCGTGCCCTTTCGGGTGATGACCGGAGTGGCCTTCACCTTCGTGGGTGAGAACACCGAAAGAGAAAAATCAATAATGTACTTGACCGTGTTTGAGCAGAACAGACATTGTGTCTCCAACACTTCTGGATTCTCCTCCGTGGTCACATTCAGCGGGAAGGAACGCAGACATTCGGTGCAGGTAATGACGATGTAAGGGATTCCGTTCGAATCTTTCCCGTTGCGCGGAATCCAAACTGGAGCAGAGCCGTTTTGATGTGAGCTCGCCTGTGTTGCGGGGGTCTGAATCAGCGCAGCCACGCTGCTCAACAGGGTTTCAGAATGATCCTCCCCTTTGGCGTAAAAAGCGTCTGCCAGCACGCCGCTGGGTACAACCTTGCTTGCATACGCTCCGCTGCTGGCGATTACTGAAATCTTGGGAAAGCGGCGGCGCACCACTGATAGGAATTCAAACCCCGACATTTCCGGCATGTTGAGGTCGGAGATGATTACGTCCGGGATTACTACCTCTTTGAGTTTGAGAAGAGCCTCAAACCCGTTTTCCGCAGTAGCCACATCGTATCCTTCCCGTCGCAGCATCAGCGCGAATACATCCCGAACGCTCTCATCGTCGTCCACTACAAGGATGCGGTGTTTTACGGGCGTTGACATAGCGCCCTCCAATTCGACCTACCTGAACTTTGCGGGAATAGAAGATTGTTTCATTTCGGGAACTCACAAGTCTGGTCAAAATTGAACACTCAGTTTGGGGGAGCATTTGCTATGCCCAGGCCGTGGCGACGCGGCAACTCCGGGGGAAGAAAAAGGACACCCTGCAACTAAACTCAGGATGCCCAGAGTATTAAATTCCCAGTCTGAAACTCTGCCGTTACTGCGGCGGCTTCTCGTCCTTCTTCGGCTGTTTGTCCTGAGGCTTCTTCTCTTCCGGCATCTGCGGGCGCTGTGGTTCCTGAGTTGCAGGCCGCATTTCCGCAGGAGGAGGAGTACACCCGGGCGAACGCTCGATCGGCGGAGGAGTTTGTGACCGCTGAACCGGCTCATTCCGGTTGGCCTCAGACCGATTGTCCGGCTGGGGTGTTGCCGGATGGATCGATTCCGGACGGTTATTCGGCTGCGCGGCTGGCTGACGGTCCGGCTGATTGTTCGGCTGCGCTGTCGGCGGGTGGTTCGATTCCGCCCGGTCGGGGCGAGCGGCGTTGTTCTCTGGATGCGCGGCTGGCGTATTGGCCGATGGCGCAGCTACGGCACGCTTAGCTGGAGGGTTATAAGGCGCTCCCGCTTCTTTGGCCGGTGCAACTGCGGGATCGTTAAACGCTCCAGGCTTGGGAGTGGCCGCGACCGGCGGCTTGCCGTGATTTGCGGAAGCACGCAACTCTGGGTTTGCGCGGGCTGCTTGCACGTGTTGAGTCTGAGCGGCTACCGGAGGAATAGGTCTCGCGCGTGCCGCGGCTTGTTCTTCAGGTCGAGGGCGTGCGTTTGTCCCACCATCGCCGCCGTTGTAGCTGACGCGGTTCACGGTGGTATTGTTGATTACCGTTGTGTTGTACACATTGTGGATGTTGGTGACGTTCACGTTGTTCACCGAGCGGTTGTAGTAAAACTTTTCGCCCTGCCAGCGTCCGCGCCTTCATAGCCCTGGCCAAAGTATCCGTATCCGTATCCGTAACTGATCCCGCCGTAGAACCCGACGGTCGGTCCCCAGTAGCCATCATTGAAGACATATCCGTGAAGACATATCCGTTGTCGCTCCAACTCGAACAGCCTGGGGTCTACAGCAGACCTGCTTCCGGAGGCATTACCCAGGTACCTGGCACCCAATAGTAGTCGTCGTCAGCGTAAGCCCAGTACCCGGGTGTCCATAGATAACCGTCGCCCGGTACGGGCGGTTGCTCGTACATTGGTAGCGCCGGTGGGGCGAATGTGACAGAAATGCTGATTTGTGCGGACGATGACGCTGATACGGACAGCATCACCAGCGCAAACAACAGCGAACGAAGGGAAGGGGTGAGACGCATTCTGCTTCCTCTTGCACAAACATCCATCGCTTGCCCGGTGATACTCTGCTGCTACGGGTTGCGCGGATTGAGCGGCACAATTTCCGGACGAAACGTGCTGCAGGGGCGGTTTCGCCCGCAAATGTTCTGACCTGAACTTTCTCATCGCGACCCTATCGAAGTCTGTTCAAAAAAGCTCAGTCCGAGCTTTCGTTCCAGTCGTTTCTGTACCAGGTAAGGAGAGTTCGGGCACCACAGGTATGCCAGTGGTTGGTTGCGGAGTCTCTGCGCAGTTTGGCCGTCCTGTTGGCTTGGTTTCATTGGTTCCCACGAATGCGCCGAACTGGGCCGAGCGCCACAGGTCGCACCGTAACGACCTACTTAAGTGAGCAATTGTGAACAGACCTGAGGAACTTTGGATGGCAGAATCCAGAGACTCGGAATTAGAAAAAGTTGTCACGTGACTTTTCGTGGGAGGCTCTCGTGAGCACGTTTCGCATATTATTGGCTGACGATCATCCGGTGTTTCGTCTCGGCCTGTGTTCACTGCTTGGATCTCACGAACAGTGGGAGATTTGTGGGCAGGCATCTGACGGGCGTGAAGCCGTAGACAAATGCAGGCAGCTGAACCCTGACCTTCTGATTTTGGACATCGGCATGCCGGAACTCAATGGTGTAGACGCGGCGCGGCGGATATTGAGAGAGAACCCACTGCAAAGAATACTGGTTCTAACTGATGTGCGCTCCGACCAAGTGATCCGGGACTGTTTGGAAGCAGGCGTTCGCGGTTGGGTGTATAAGTCTGCCGACACGGTTGAGCTCATGACCGCGGTGGAAGCACTGCAACAGCACCGCTCTACCTTCAGCTCGCGGGTTTGCGATCTGATTCTTGAAGGCTACCTACAGCGCCTTCGCCCAGGTCGAGTCGCGCTGATGCCGCCACCATTAACGTTTCGGGAGCGCGAGGTCGTCCAGCTCGTAGGTGAAGGCAAGACTTCGAAAGAAGTCGCGACAACGCTGGGAATTTCATTGAAGACCGCAGAAACGCATCGCAGCAACATCCTGGTCAAGCTCAATCTTCATTCCACCGTCGAGTTAGTCCTGTATGCGGTGCAGAACGACATTGTCAACATCGTGCGCTTTCCAGCGGTCGTTCCCCACGCGCCACACAACGGAAATGGCCGGGAACAAATTGCAGTCTGAAAGGCGACACGCGAAATGCTCGAAAGGAATATATGTTAGGTGAACCGGAGAAGATCTTGCGCCATCAGGAGATATTAGATAAAACGCAAATTCTAGTTGAAAACCGAAACCTGACGTCGCTCGAATATTACGTTTCCGTAGACAACTCTCGTGTCCTGCGACTGTCCAGCATAGCCCAGTACAGAACGAAACGCCGGATAGCGATAGCAGAAAAGAGACTTGCGAAAGCTCTGCTACTTGCGGATCGTTCTCAACTTCACGCCGAAACACGACTCCGAAAGTAGAGCATTTAGTCGTACTAGAAGGCAGTGCGTACCTCAGCGTATTTAAGGTGGACCAGTTGCAGGCCGTGGCGCTGATGTCTATCAAGTTAAATATTCAGGCAGCCTAGGGGATAAACAAATCCGGCACCATTGTTGCCAGCTATGATGACTCCCAAGGTTTCGTGTACGAGGACGGCAACTATAGAAAATTGAACGCGCCGCAGCTGCCCGGAGAATCAATTGACACTCAGTTGAACAGTATCAATAACCTCGGTTGGATCTCGGGGCAGGTGTTCACTGGAGGCAACTGGTGCGGCTTTTGGGTTTCTGGTAATGATTTCGACTTCCTCGAACCACGGGGTTCCACCGATAGCCAAGTGACTGGAATAAATGGCCGGGATGACATCGTAGGCGGCCATGACGTTCTGGCTGGCTTCGTTTCGTTCGCGGTTGAAACCTCTGAAGCCAGCGAAGGCACGAAAAAGTTCCTGCACGGCAAAGCCTCGTCTCTTGCGCTTCAGCAATCAACTATGCCCGGGTTGTACGAAGCAGACTCGTCCGCAACCGCTCCGTCAACAAGGCAGGTGGGAAGTGACTTTAAGTTTCAGCTTTTACTCAGACGGATGGAATTCCCCTGATCGGAGAAGACATGAAATTCCGGATAGCAACGGTCGCTCTCTCTTTCGTTACATTGGCGATCTTGTTCCCGAACAGGTCGGCAGCAGTTCCCAGTTATTCGAGGCAAACGGGACTCGCCTGCTCGTCTTGCCACTACACTCCACCAGAACTGAACGCCTTCGGGCGAAAGTTCAAGTTGGAAGTACACTTTTTCCACGAAGCCGGAGGTGAGCGAGGACAAGAAGGACCATAATTCAGCCCTTCATTTGTTAGAGGTGTTCCCGCTTTCGATTGTGTTCGATACGTCATTCACTTCGACGAAGGCTCCGCAGCCGTCCACACAAAACGGGAACTTCGAATTCCCGCAGGCGGTTTCGCTGTTTCTAGCAGGCGCTTGGGGAAGCCACGTGGGCAGCTTTGTGCAGGTGACGTATGACGCACAAGCTGACCATTTCAGCTGGGACAACACTGACATTCGCGCGGCCGCGACAAATGGCAAATTGTTCGGCAAGCAGCTCACCTACGGCTTGACCATGAACAACAATCCTACAGTGGAAGATCTGTGGAACAGCACGCCCGCGTGGGGATTTCCATTTGTCTCCAGCAACGTTGCCCCAGGGCCAACGGCTGGCGCTGTCATCAATGGAGGACTTGCGCAAGACGTTGCCGGCGTCGGCGGCTATACCATGTGGGATGATCATCTCTATTTCGCGGGCACGCTTTACCGTTCCGAGCATCTCGGGGCATCACAACCCAATCATGGTACGTGCTGCTCGTTTAATATCCGAGGCATGGCTCCGTACTGGCGGCTCGCATACCAGACTTCCACCGTGAACAATAATGTCGAAGTCGGTACCTACGGCATGCACATGAAGAGCACGCCCGGCGCGATTAGCGGCCTCGAAGACAGCTATACCGACTGGGCCGTCGACCTTCAGTTCGACCGGGCGATTCCCCACTGGAAGAACGAGGTGCTGTCCATTCGCGGGACCTATATCCGGGAAAACTCTTCTCTGGTGGCGAGCGCGGCGGGTGTGCCGCCCACCGCCGGATTTGTCGGACATCATCTGAATACAGTCCAGGGAGAAGCAGAGTACCACTTCGGCAATCGCGTCTCGACGACCGCTGGACTGTTCAGCGTCACGGGAACCGCAGACCCAACGTTCTATCCGGAGGCCCCAGTTACGGGCAATTTCAATGGAGGCCCTACAAGCCGTGGATACATTCTCAACGTCGCCTGGTGGCCGCAGCAGAACATTGGCTTAACTGCACAATACACCGGCTATACACGCTTCAACGGCGGAACAACAGATTACGACGGCGCCGGCCGCAACGCAGACGGAAACAATTCTATTTATCTCATGGCGAGGTTTGTCTTTTGATACATTGGTGGCCTGCTCAAGGAGAACTTTATGAAGCGAACGTTTTGTGTTCTCGGCATCATTCTGATCGGAGGGGCAATTTGCCCCTCCGGGCTTGCAGCTCAGACGAACGCAGCGGGTTTGTTCAAGTCGAAATGCGTGATGTGCCACGGGGAGAATGGCAGCGGCAATACTCCGTCTGGGAAGGCTCTACAAGCAAAGGACCTCAGATCTGAGGAGACACAGAAGAAGTCAGACGCAGAACTTGCCGAAGTCATCACGAAAGGAAGAGACAAGATGCCGGCCTTTGGCCAGAAACTGAAGCCAGAACAAATTCAGCAACTAGTTGCCTATATTCGCCAATTGGCGAAGAAGTGACTTCGTCTTAACGCGGTCCAGACCGAACACAATGCCTTCTCCTGAATCCATGACAGAAAAGCCATCCGCCGGCCGGCGCTCATTTCTAACCGGCCTGCTGGCCGCAGGGAGCGCGACCGTGGGCGCCCTGCTTGCAGTTCCATTAATGCGCTTCACCTTGCATCCAGTGCTTGCCCGAACGACCGAGAAATCGTGGTCAGACGTGGGCAAGTTGGATGATTTTCAAAGCCTCGACGCACCTGTCAAGAAGCTGGTCACGATCGAACAACGCGACGGCTGGCGCAAAACTATGACGGAGAAACCAGTGTATGTCAGCAAAGACCAGCAAGGCCAGCTGATCGTGCTGTCCGCAGTTTGCACTCATCTTGGGTGCACGGTTCCTTGGGTAGAAAAAGAAAAGAGGTTCATCTGCCCCTGCCATCTTGGCAATTTTGCCGCCGACGGTACGTTGTTGAGCGGTCCGCCACCGCGCAGCATGGACCGCCTGGAAACAAAAATTGAAGACGGCATCCTGAAGACGCAATATCAGTTCTTTCGCCAGCTCACTCATACTAAGGAGGAGCTGGCTTGAGCGTGTCCGCAAAAGACTCCAGGTCTGGTTTCCGCGCCTGGCTGGACCGCCGTACCGGTCTGGATTCTCTTCTCCACCATGCGCTTGATGAGCCGATTCCCGGCGGGGCCAAGATTGCGTACGTTTTCGGCTCGGGCCTACTCTTTCTTTTTCTTTCGCAGATTGTGACCGGCGTCTTTCTCGCCATGTATTACGTCCCCTCTGCGGACCACGCCCATACCACGGTTGCTTACATCACCAAAGAAGTAACCGGCGGCTCATTTCTACGCAGCATTCACGCCTACGGGTCGAGCGCAATCATCATCGTTCTCTTGCTCCACATTACTCAAACGTTGCTTTATGGCTCATACAAGGGTCGCCGCGAACTGGTATGGGTTGCAGGATGCGTGCTGCTGGTTCTCATGCTCGGCATGGCTTTTACCGGCTATCTTTTACCCTGGGATCAGAAAGCCTTCTTTGCGACCACGGTGGGAACCAATATCCTCAGTGAAATTCCATGGGTGGGAAATGGACTGAAGGAGTTGCTCCGAGGCGGGACTGAAATGGGTACGCTGACCGTTTCGCGGTTTTTCGTGCTCCACGTGTTCCTGATTCCGGCATGCATTTTTGCTTTGGTGGCAATGCATGTTTATTCGTTTAGAAAAGCTGGCGCTGCCGGGCCCGTCACCGAAGACCCACTCAGCCCCAAGCTGCCGCCGGAAGCTTTTTATCCCAGGCAGCTGGTTATGGACATGGGTTTCGCCATGCTGGTCATTGTTCTCTTGGGTGTTCTAGCATACTTCTGGCCAACCGAGCTCGGGCCTAGAGCGGATCCCGCGGACACGCAATTTCTCCCACGCCCGGAGTGGTACTACATTCCGATTTTCCAGTACTTGAAATACTGGCACGGCTCGACAGCGCTGCTCGGGATTTTGGTCATCCCCGGGATCGTAGGTTTGCTGCTGGTTGGGCTCCCGTTCTTCGATCGCAGTCTGGAGAGGCGTCCGTGGAAACGGCCCATCAGCGTGGGACTATTCACGCTTGTTCTGCTTGGCCTAGCAGCGCTCGGAATCGTCAGTCATCGCGAAGACATACGCAATCCCGGCGTTGCGGCGCAATTAAAGGCACAGCGCGAAGCCACAAAAGAGTTCATCAGCACCAAATTCGAGCCCGAACTTTCAGGCGCATCCTTGATCGCACAGAATGCAGCGTTAGCCGATCCAGACGCCACCAAGGGAAAAGAAATCTTTGAAGCTCAAAGCTGCAATGCCTGTCACGGAGATAACGGCGTTGGCACCGCGGCCGCGCCGAAGCTGACCGGCATAGGCACGAAGTACGACGCGGCGAAGCTCCAGGCACTCCTGCTGAACCCAACGCCAAAAATGACCGCGGGTGGAATGCCGGCCGTGCCGCTCAAAGACGATGAGATGAAGTCGTTGATTGCTTATCTTCAGAGTCTGAAATAAGAATTAGAAGGGGACCGCCTAGCCTACGCATGATCCTGACGGATGAAAGCATTCATCTGCAGACCTACCGCGGAAGATACGCCGCTTTGTTCTTCTCAGGGAATCAAGTAGCTGTATTCCTCTAATCGATCTTCGATCACCCGCTAAGAGTCATAGCTGTTGCGAAGCGTGGCTGGTGATGCATTCCTCGGAGTGCCTCAGCTTAACGTCGGCGCGAGACGCTTCATAAAGCATTTCAGTGGTTTCTGATTGCGTATTCTGCGTGTCAGTCACAGTCTTTTCGACGCAGATGATCTCATGGCACTCAGAGCACTTGCCGAAGCGATGACTAGCGCAATCCATTTCATCCTTGGGGCCAAGCTAACCCACGTCGGACAATTCTGGTCTTTTCATGCACCCAAGTTTCCCACAGGCCGGAGAACTGCGCCAGACCTGTGCCTTCACACCGCGCTCCCAGAGCCAAAGAGTGAGAACGTTTGACTTCGGGCTCCGACGGTGAAATCATCATCCTGTCGAGCGGATCGCAGCTTTACACGGCGGAGGCTTGATGTTGTTCTCCCCTTCTTGCGCATTGATTCATCCTTCAATCGGAAGTTGCTTTTTGCGCATTCGGAACTCTTGAAAAGGAGGGCCAATCATGACACCCATGGTAGCGGCCAAGAACAAGAAACCGATTAAATTCGATCCCCAAACATTCCTTTCAACCCTCGACGGCGGTAGGAGAATCGCAGCTTTCCCAAAAAAGCAGATCATCTTTGCTCAGGGCGACTCGTCCGACTCTGTTTTTTATATTCAGAAAGGAAAGATAAAACTCACCGTTGTGTCGAAGATGGGGAAGGAAGCCACGATAGGCATTCTGAACGATGGCGACTTTTTCGGAGAAGGTTGCCTTACCGGACAACCTGTGCGGCTGTGCTCCGCAACTGCTGTTGTTGATTGTTCGGTGATGCGAATTGAGAAGAAGGCGATGATGGAAGTGCTGCACCGGGAACACGCATTTTCCGATATGTTCGTGGCTTATTTGCTGACACGGAACATCCGCTACGAAGAGGATTTGGTTGACCAGCTTTTCAATTCCAGCGAAAAAAGACTGGCCCGGATATTGCTGTTGCTGGCTCAGTTCGGCAAGGAAGGCAAGCACGAGGTGGCTGTTCCCAACCTCAGTCAGGAAACCCTAGCAGAGATGGTGGGTACAACTCGCTCGCGAGTTAGCTTTTTCATGAACCGGTTTCGGAAATTGGGGTTCATTGATTACCGCGGTGGCGAGGCATTGCAGGTTCACAGTTCTCTTCTCAATATTGTTCTCCACGATTAGCGTCGGCACCGAAACGAGTCGCTCTCCGGCTATGCTTTGACGCAGAGTCTTTCCACTCCTGCTCAATTTGTTGTCAGGACTGAGCAGTTTCGACCATACGAGCCATGCTGCTGAGGACTATGCTTTATGTATACGAGGCAATGAAGGTTTCGGCGCCTGCGTGGGAAGCAATGAATACAACTAAAGAAGCAATGAATACAACCAATAGGACGGCCAAACTGCGCAGAGCTTCGCAACCACCACTGGCGTATCCGGGAGCGACTCCTGACTCGGATCGTGCAAAGAAGCCGTCTCTCGCTGAACCGCGTCCCGGAGATTCGGAACTAAATCCCGGAGATCGCGTCGAGGGTTTGGGCAATTTCGGGAAGCCGACAGGGGAACTTGGTACGGTTGAGCAGTCGAACGAAGAGGATGCGGTGGTCAAATGGGATGACGACGGCCGTACGAGATTGCATCAGCCGTGGCTTAAGAAAGTTTCCTGATTGTGGGGTTGAACCAGCACTACTGTTGACCCTAAACGCAATTTGACAACAAGTACGCAGAAGCCTAGCCTTGTAATCGAGCAAGCTACCTCTTCTTACTCTTTCAGGTTCCCTGAACTAAGTCAGCCCATCTGAAGTCTTCTCTCCTTAGCTTTCTGTGAAAGCAGCGCACCCATGCCTCCGAATGCGATCCTACACGAAGCTCAGCAACTCCACGCCGTGAGTGACCGTCTCGACTCGCTTTCGGGACAACATACACTCGTCTCAGACGCACTCCTCACCATCGCCGGAAGCGTTCGCAACACGGCCACTCTGTTGGAGGTGCTAATTGCGACGAAGATGATGCCGCTCGCCAGATCAAATCCGGCAAACGCCTGATTCACTCATTGTTGTCTTAAAGCTGTTTGTGAGATTCTGTGGAACTGTGGCCTGCGGAAAGAACGAGTCCAAGCTGTCGAAATAACCCTGATCTACCGCGGTGCGCTTGCTTGACAGCTCAGTCCCATAAGACTACGGTTGTAGTCGAGGTTATTACGACCTTCTCCTCTTTCAGGTCCTCTGAACTAAGTCAGCCCATCTGAAGTTTTCTTTCTTAGCAGCCCCAACCTAAGGAGGTTGCCATGTTTGCACGCAATGTATCGATTCACCTGAAATCCAACATGCTGTCTGATTACACCCGAGCTTTTGAAAAGGACATCCTTCCCTTGCTTCGTAAACAGAACGGCTTCAGGGACGAAATCACATTCGCCGGTCCCGGCGGAGTTGATGTGACTGCGATCAGTCTCTGGGAGAACAAGAACGCTGCCGACGATTACAGCACCAACACTTATCCGCAAGTGTTAAAGACCATAGCACGATTTATCGAGGGAACGCCCAAGGTCCAGACCTCCGACGTTATCACCTCGACCTGCCATAAGGTCGCAGCTCTGGCAACAGCGTAGAGTCATCGGCTTGTCGCACGAGAAGGCGGCTAATCCCCGCCTTCTTGATTTAAAAACCGTGAAGCATTAGCGGTCTGAGAGCTGACCGAGTTCTGCCCACCTTTGGGAATCTACGCGATCAATTGAACCTCTCGTCTAACTTGACGATGAGCATTGCGCGGGAAGACCTGAATTGGAGATACGAATCTTCGCAGCCCTTGTAATCGGCCTGATCCTCTGGGGAACTTGGGCCTGCCCAGAAGAGGCCCGATATAGAAACCCAAACCGTCGAAGGAAGTTCTCGAGATGATCAGGGATACAAAAGCAAGGAGCAGGAGGAGCAAAGCTGCGAAATGCGAGGATTTCAGCCAAGCCGCTGAAAAGCACGTGGTAGTTAGGCCGCGCCCTGACAGTCCGCACGTTGTTGCCGGAGCCGTACTTCCTTTTGGTTCAGTACGCGATTCAATTCCTTCACCAGTTCCATAAACTTGTCAGGGTTTTTCTCATTAAGGGCCGCGTCGCACAGATTGCGCCAATTTTGCGCTCCTCGCCTCGCATAAAAGGTGAGTATCTCGTATCGTGGTTTCTACCATAAAAGGCTCATCTCGTCAGTCCAGAATCATCGCTTTGGATGGCTCGCAGCCGCGCATTTGTGTTCCGCGAATTGCAAACGAAGACTTTCTTGGGCATCAGAAACCCGCACCATAGCGGTCATGGGGACTTTGAAAATTCGACCGCACGAAGTGCAAACGCCTTGAGCCGGAACCCGGCTTAACCATTTAGCCACTCGTAGACTGCGGTTCGGCATGAGACAGTTTTGCACAGAGACGCGAAAAGCCGCTAGCGGCGAACGGATACCGCGCGGTTAAAGCCGCGTGGCAGCTCGGAAGTTAAGTTTCCTCGCTCTTGTCTGCGCGATCAGCTGGCGTGCCTCACTGATTAACGAGCTTGTGGTTTCGATTAAGGTGCGGGATTGGAACACCAGCAATTTCGCACGTTCCTGTGTTTTGCATGCCGCTTCTATGGTCATTGCGTTATGCCGCTTCGCGGTATCGTCGATTCCGCTGACTTTCTTCACGTTCGAGTACCTGATTGAGTTCCATTACAACGTCAATCAGCTTGCATGGGTCCGTTTCTTTACTGGCTTGTTCAGCAAGATTACGCCAATCACTAGGTTGTGTAGTCATGTGAGACCGCCTTCTTTGTGGTTCGAGTTTCCCAAGCTACTCTGGATTTAAAAACGAGTCTGAGCAAAATTGCACAGCACCGTATTCCGCTTCGGCAATACGATGCATTCAATCGCTTTTAAGGTGAGCCGCTCTATTCTCTCCAGCATAGGCGGCTTCATTTATTTGGGAAGCAGCGAGACCCGGACACGAGTTTCGGCGACCGCTGGTTTCGCGAAGACGAGCACATCCGATCCAACATTTCGTGTGCAACGTATCGGGGGAGCGGAACCCGGCAGAGCGAAACCTGCCGGTTTTCTTTTCTACGTGAAATTGGTTTTGATTAGTTCTTGTACTTGGTTGAGCACGCGAATCTCGCTTTGATCGCGTTCTAGGATTCGCTGCTTGTTCACAACCTGCTCATGGCTCGTTCGGGGCTGGCCACGGTGCGTTTACGCGGCGACACCCAGCTTGAAAGGAATGGCTCTGGTTGGATGAGCTCAGGCTGCGGAATCCAGACTACTGACCTCAGAACAGGGCGGTGTGGACGACTGCCGAACTCTTTGGTGCCGCAGCTCGCCGAGCAGGAAATTGATTTCTCCGCCGAGCAGAACGGCCAGACCGGACAAATAAAACCACACGTACAAGCCAATCGCAGCACCTAGCGGCCCATAGGTCTTATCCAGAGATTCGAAGTGTCGAAAGTAAATACCCAGCAGGTAGGACAAACCAATCCATGCCGCAACTGCAACCATCGCGCCCGCAAGGCTATCGCGGAAGCGCTGCTTCACATTTGGTCCGAAATGGTATAGCAGTTCTAGCGCGAGCACGGCAAAAGCTGCAGCTATGCCCCACCGGAGATGCGCCAAGTGGCAAGTACGGCTGGGTTCAGGTCAAATTCACCTGTAAACCAAGTCCCGACGTACGTCCCCTCGACCATTAACCCGACAGCAACGACCAACAGCGATCCCGCAAGCAAGGTCAGTCCTAGCGCAAGCGGTCGAGTCTTCCATACCGGGCGGGTTTCACGGACACGATAAACGAGGTCAAGGCCGTCGATTAGCGCAGCAAATCCGCTGGAAGCTGTCCAGATTGTGAACACCAGCCCGAGGGTGAGAAAGTGCGTGTGTTTGTGACTGACATCAGACACGATGTTGCGCACCAAGCTCATCCATCCCCCGGTACCAGCCGTGCCATTAGGGCTAGAAGACCCTCAAACAAGTGAGGAATGGGCACATACCCTAGCAGCGCTGCCATTGAAACCAGCAGCGGAAATAGCGAGAGCACGAAATAGTACGACAGTCCGGCGGCGAATACGAAGAGGTGTTCGTCATAAACATCGTTGTAGATGGTTATGAGTGATCGCTTGATGGTCAGCCATGCTGCCTTTTTGCCCGTAGCGATCACCCTCACCTCGAACGTTCTCATTCGCTGATGCTTTCCCGATTCTAACGCTGGTGCGGATTCCGCAGCCAATATTTGCAGTCACGTCGCCCTGACGGTCCGCCTCTGGCTGAAACGGAAGCCGAAAATGCACTGCGCTGCGCTCTACGATGCGCGAGGGCAGGCAAAAACGCGGCCTATGTCGAGCCAGTACAACAGGAACTTTTTCCGTAGCCGTGTTGTGACCCAAGTGAGCGCAGCTCTCATGTGAGCTTTATTGAAAGTGAGCCATTCTGCACAGTATTCCGGAGGGGAGTAAGCGATTCTGTAAGCGGCTCAGGAAAGCAGTTTCTCCGCCAAACCAGACGGCCTACCTACATTCTTGAGGAAGGGGCTCGTCGAGACTTCGTCCAGACAGCCCCAACTTTTCCGGAAAGAATAAGGAGCGCTATGAAAATTGTTCTCAGAGCTTTAGTAGTGGTTTTTTTTCTTTTGCCGATGTCCTCTGCCGCGCAGAGTCAGCGTTCCGATGATGACCGAAGTCCGAACCAGAGTTACGGCGCGTCGCATGATCGGTGGCAAGGTCGCTTGTCCACCGAAGACCAAGGCCGGTTTGATAGTTATTACTCGCGTTGGTTGAATTACACCCAAACTAACGACGCAGCGAATCGAAACGCCATGGAAGAGCGTATGCGAGATGTGATGTCCCATTACGACATCCCGTCCGACGTGTCGTTCGATCAGATTGCCTCTAACAGTAACGCCAACGGGCGTTATCGCGCTCGCGATGATGGCGATGAGCATGGGCAAATGCAGGGGGATCGCGCACGTCGAGGGCAGAACCACTTAACAGTCGAAGACCAGCAACGGTTCGACAGCTATTACTCGCGCTGGTTGACGGCGAGACGAACCGGTAATCGCAGCGAGACAGGCAGCATGGAAGAGCGCATGCGGGATTTAATGGGCCGCAACTCGATTCCTCTGAGCGTGCAATTCTCCCAGATCGCGTCCGAGTCAGCTGGAAGGTATAGCCAGCCGAACATTCCACGTTTCTCAGGCAGAGACGCGAGTGATTTTCGCAGCTACTACGCGCGTTGGCAGGATTACAAACGGACCAATAATCGGGAACAGGTTGCGAGTATGGAAGAGCGTATGCGGAAAGTGATGGCAGACCACAACGTGCCGAACAATGCGTCTTATGAAGATGTCGTGAATATGTTGAATGGCAATGATTGATTGGGAGCGCAAACGCTGTTGTGACGCTGGTAAGCCGGAGTTGAAATGCATCGCGAAGAGTTAATGAGCCCTGATCTGCTTAGCGAAATTGTGCTGCTGGTTTTTGGCGCGGTGATATTTGTATCAATGGTCCTGTTCGTAATGACTGTGATCACCCGGGCGTGAGTGCCAGCAACTTTCCCGGAGGTCTCAGAGAGCTTCGCAATCGTGTTCCGACTTATCCATCGGCAGGGGAGGGCATTCAATGCGACATGAATCTGTAACGGATGATGGGCACGTCGTGCTGGAAGAAGAGTGCGGTTGTGCGGCAAGTAATGGTTTTTTCAAAACCTGCGAACGGCACGATGATCTTAAGACCCTAAGCGAAATGAAGGCATATCTAGCTTTACGGAAAAGCCTATTGAAGTCCGGGGCGGAAGCGCAAGAAAAGTTCAAGGAGGGGTCTCGGGAGCGATACAACAAGAGGGCGCGTCTCCGTGAGAGGACGAAAGCACCCTCAAAACCGTCGAACATTTCCATTGGCAGCTGCCCAGAGAGCGCTGTCGACACTGGGATACTGCTAGGCGAAACAGAAACTCAGGCACACTAGCCGCAGCGTTACGGTGCAGTCGGTTGATACCCTCAACAACCAGTTGAATCTGACCTCTGCAACGACCTCTACCGGCCAAACCCCGGCAGCGGCGCAGTTGCTCTTAGTCTCCGGCTCGGCTGGCGTGGCCGGGACTGGATTCCTTGATGTATAGGAAATTCAAAACACGATTTCACCAATACACTAAGCTGTTGCCAGGAAGAGGGTCTCAAGTCAAAAGCGGGAAATTGGGTTTGCCGGAGCGGTGCTCTGAGTTTAATGTTGAACAAGCTCGACTCGGTTTCTAGTGATCTGACCTGAGAAAATAGGCCGAATACGGTTAGGGGGCCTGGGGGGATCAAGCAGGATTCATCGGTTCTCGCCGGCCAACCCAGTACATCGGTTTGCCAAGGCTGTCTAAGAGAGGATCGATTCCGAAACTCTTGAGACGAAGCCATCTCCAGTTCAACCGAGGAGGATGCGGTCGCCGCTTCTGTCTTAGGAGCATGAACACAGCTGCCCATGTTCGCGCCTTGGAACGCGGGGCAAGCAATCCAAAACACCATGGGCAGACGCGCAAATGTCATAATCAGATTGATCGCAAACAATGCCACCGCTGTCAGCTCGATCAAGGCGGAACCCGGCAGCACATTCCAGGCCCACCTCGCATAATCCTGATAAGCGAGCAACTCGGACACAACGCGCAGTGTGCAGCCGGTCATCAGCAGGACTAGCATCACCAACATCAACCTCGTGCTCCACAAGATGCGCATGCCACAAAATGACGGCAGGACTCTTTGGCCGACACAAAAAATCATCGCCGCGATAAAGCCTACTGTGAGTGCATGTCGTGACGCTCCCCAGAGTCCCGGCGCTTCATTCATGGTGACGCGCAAATGCCAAGGGCCGCGGCGATCAACAGCCAGCCGTAAGCCATGCGGATAAATACCGGGAAACTTCTATGAACATTTATCGTCTTTGCTGCTTTGGCCGCAGGTTCAAAGAAGCGGATTGCTGCGATGGCTGTTACCGCTCCTGCCAATAACAACACGCCTGCCACAAAAAAGTGCTCGATGAATCCAGCCAGCACACCGGCCGTATTGAGTGACAGCGCGACAAGGAGAAGCACATTCCGCAGAGGACGCAGCCCCATGAACACGGTCAGCCAGCGAGAGCTGAAACTCCACACCATCGGCACAAGGAACCCCCAAGTGGAAACGAGCAGATAGCTTTGATCGAACTCGTGCGGGAATGCGGGAGAATTCGAACTCAGAGCAAGTTGGATACAAGCCGATAAGTTCAGCACCAGTGAAGCCAACAGCCCCAAGCTGGCGGTGATCACGACAAAGATCCACGCTTCCCAAGGTTTGGGCGTACGTGCTGCAGACCGATGGCTCGCAACCGCACCAAAGAAGATCAAGAATGCAACGAGTTCCATCACCGCGGATAAGGGCACAAGGACGCGCCAGTGCCACGGATAAATGGTCGAAAGCCAGCGGATGAGTACGCCGATGGTCCACAGCCCCCAACACGTCCATGCTTCCCAAAGAGCAAACGGCTTGAGCTTTCGCAGTTTGGGAATAGAGTAAAAACCGATTCCTAAAATAAAGGTTCCTACCCAACCAAACAGTTGGGCGTGGCCATGCGCCTGAATCCAAGCCGGCGAGATGGATTCCGCCGCCTCGCGACTGCTGATCTTGATCAGGTTCCACACACCAAGGAATGTGCCCGGCAAGAGCATGAAGATCACTCCGGTCACGATGTATGTCGTCAATAGACGCGAGAGTGAGTGCTCGCGCGCAATGGCGCGATCCATGATGGATTTTGTGTCGTCGTCGAGCTTGACAAGGCGGTTACTCAGGGCTGTCCTCCAATTTGTCGGACAAGGCTACGGCGTTCCACCAGGGATACGGCAAGCCAGCCAAGCGGTTGATCGCGAGAGCTTGCGCAACAAGAAGGAAGACCGCGACTTCGATGATCACGAGTTCTAGCGGCTTCGAAATAATCCCGAGCGAAACAATGAGAGTAGTAGCGCCGGCAGGTGGATGACTGACATCGAGGAGAACCATCAAAGCGCCCGTGAAAGATAGGGAGAGGGCGGCGGCCAAAATTCGCGGCCAGAAAATGCCTTGATGGGCTCCGAACGGCAGTGCTCCGGCCCCTGTGAGAACAAATGCCCCATACCCGCACGCGAGCCCGATAGCATGACCGAGGATGGTATTGCGCGGACTTGAAGTTTTTCCGAGTGGAGAGAAGAACAGCAGGTACGCAGTCGGACCAAGCGACGGAAACACGAATGGGTTGCGGGTCACGAGGGCCAGCAGAGCAAGCACAGCAATCGTGATGAAACCGTTCACGAACACATAGACTGAACGGACGAGCTTTTCCGGAAAACGCTGCAGCAGCCAATTCAGCCGAAGACGCCGAAGCAAGGAAAGGATGTGATCTGTGCCTGCGCGTTCCGAAGAAATGGAAGCGGGCTTCCGCATCAGATATTGGGCAACAAGTCGAAGTATTCATCGTCTTCGTTTTTGCCGCCTTCTCCTTTACCGAGAGTTTTTTCCGATTCAATGAACTCGATACGTTCAATCCATTTGACCATCTTGTAGCCAAGCTGATTCTCAACCCGCAACCGCAACGGCGCTCCATATACCTCCGGAAGCCTTTGTCCGTTCATTCGCGAGGCGAGAAGACACTGAGGCTTGAGTACGTTTTCCAAGCTTTGCGTGTCGTAATAGGCGCCACCGTAAAGAGCTGGGCCAAACGAGAAGAAAGCTACAACTCTGGCCTCCGGCTTTGGCTTTACAAGGTCAATTAGGGTCCTCATCGGAATCCCACCCCATTTGGCGACGCCGCTCCATCCCTGAATGCAGTGATGCATGGTGATGTGTTCGATTTCACCCAGACGCTCCAATTCAGCCAGAGATAGTTCAACCGGCTTTTGCACGAGTCCACCAACCTTGAGCCGGAAGTTGTCAAACTGGCCTTCGGCCAATTCCTTCCAGTCCTGACGAATCGGAAGTTTTCCATTCGGCCAGAAGTATGGCGATATCTGTGCTTCACTGTACTTCTGTTGCGGGGCCAGGCGATTCAGAGTAAGAAGCTGCATGGGATAAGTCACGGACTTAAGCGCGTGCTGCAGTCCACGTGGATGGTGCCACGAAGTGTAGTGCGCGATGACCCACGTGAGAACGACAACCGCTATGCCCACAAATCCCAGATACATTCCTAAATGGCCCTGATTATCGGTGCCCATCACAATATGGTTCATGTTTCGCACGAATCCTGTCATCACGATCAGGGTCACGTGCACCACCAGAAACGCCAGGAAGCTGAACATGGTGAGGAAGTGAATGGAACGAGCAGATTGCCTGCCGCCGAAAAGCCGCGCATACCAGGGAAACCGGTTCACCACTGCCGGCGACATGGCAATCCCGGTGGCGATGGCAAGCGGGCCGAATACGAACACGACTGTGAAATACGCAATCTGCTGCAGTGCGTTGTAGCCATAAAAGCCGTTCGGCTCTGGCGGCAAATGAAATGTTGCGTAGTGTACGAAAGTGTTCCAGCCTTGTAAGAGCACGAGCGGCGATGTCGGCACGATACGCCGCCATTGTTCAGTATCGAAAAGCATGCCGATGAAGATAATGCCAGTGATGATGAAGCCGTGGACATTGATGAAGTGCCACACCCGTGCAAGGCCAATTGTGTGCCGGTAGCCGGGAGTACCAACGATCGGCGAAATATAGCGGGCATCATCTTTCGCGGTCCACAAGCGATCGCGCGGGACCTTCAGCGGTGTAAACCGTATCCATTCGCTCCCCGGAGTGCAGCCGTCATTGAAATAAAGGCGTGGATGGTCCACCAGGATTGACAGGCCACTCCTGATGAGCATCATCACGAAAAGAAAATTGAAGAAGTGACAGTAGCGCACCCAGACAGGAAATCCGTGCGGCCCAGAAAAATTATTTGGGTAGATCTGGGGAACCGCCGGAACCTTCGGCATTCCAGCGACAGCAACTTCGATCCATGCGGCTGCGATTACACCAACGATCGCACAACCAATTCCTATCAAAATCGATGGGCGAATCCAAATGCGAAATCGGCGATCGGATGGATAGTGAACCGCTCTGTGCGCCTCATCGAAATGAACCATAGTTCCTCCGGGAAGCCTCCACGCTCATACCGCAGCGCTCTCCATTTCTACTGCACGAGGGAAAAGAACATTATTCTCCAGATGTACGTGCTGATGAAGATCCATTTCAAATTCACGCAGAGCTTCGTACAGTGCGTTGAAGCTGTTGCAGGAGCCGGCAGGAGCTGTGTAGTCCGAGGTCAATTCTCGGATTTGCCTTACTAAATTTCCCGCGGCATCGTGGTCCTTCATCATCGTGTGAATCGGGTTCTTTACGGTTTGAAAGAAAGGCAGTTCAACCGCCTCGCGCGTACTGGCCGCACTTTCCTACGCATCTATGTAGGGAAATAGCACCTGCTCTTCTTTTTGCATGTGCATGATCATCTCCTTGCTCACTTCGGTGAATAGCTGTCCGATTTTGTCAAGCTCCGCGTGATTGGTAGCGTGTTTTGAGATCACTTTGCCCAATAAGGGTTGGGTGTGATGAATCGCTTCCCGGACGTAATGGTGGTGCTTCTCACGAATGTGTCGTGTTAACTCAGAAAGTGGCATTGCTATCCAGTTCTGGTCCTCGGGAGTGATGTTTCTGCTGTTCTCGCGAAGTCGGTTCAGTATTTCATCCGGCGAGACATCCGCGTGAAGGCACGCCTCATCGAGAGTCTTGCCGCCGCCGCAACAATAATCGAGTCCTACGTCCTCCAGTACTTGGCGGGCTGCCGGGTTGAACAGAGCAATATCCTTCACTTTCGTTTCTCTGCTGAAATTCATGTTTACCTCCGCAACCGTACGTATTGTGGACTGAATATGAATTGCCGGCAGTGACTTATGTCACTGGCCTGCAGATAAAAGGAACTGTTGGTTATTTGGTTGAGGCCTGTTCGCGCTTTAGGCCAGGAAGGTCTCTGATGATGATCATACGCCCTTCGATTCCCAGAAGCCCTTCAGCCTGGAGGCGGCTCAGGTTTCTCGAAACGAGTTCCCTCACCGTGCCCAACTCCGATGCCAGGTCTTGATGAGTGGTCGTCAGTTCGATCCTCATTCCCTGTGTGGAGGGTTTTCTGCTGCTCTGAGCTAACCGCAAGAGGAGCGAAATCAGTCGTTGCCTGACCGTCATAAACGATAACTCTTCGATGATTCCGACGAGGCGTCGCAAACGAGAACCCACGACGGCAAGTACTTTGAGCGCCACTTCAGGATGTTCGAGGCAGTAGTTTTGGAAATCATTGCGTGAGATGAAGAGCACTTCCGAATCTTGCACCGCGGAGGCTGACGCCGGATACACGCCTCCATCGAACACTGGAAGTTCCGCGAAGGAGCTTCCAGGACCCTCGACCGCTAGCACCTGTTCGCGCCCAGTCGCAGACAATTTGAAAATTCGAATCGTACCCGTAGCGACAACAAAATAAGCCTTTGCATTGATCGCCCTCGCCAAATAATACTTCTCCGCGCGCCAAATGCCTTCGGGCCACGTGCATGCACAGTGTTTGCATTTCAACTGCAGTGAGCTTTGCGAATAGCTGGGTCTTTCGCAGAACCGATTCGTTGTTCTCTGTAACCACTGGCTGCGTCGCTCCCCCCCCAATCATATTTCAGCGCAATAGTTTGGGCGAAGCGAGCCTCATAATTGTTTCTACTTCCGGTACAAATGACCTATTGAGGTGCTGACGCATTGGGACGAGTATTGGCAAGGAGCACAAGATTAGGTTTTAGCTGGCGGATTCTGAGATATCGGGTACGCATAGAGCGGACATAGGTGCAGTATGCCACCCGCACCATTCCGCATTTCACGTATGGAAGAAGAGGAGGAAAAATGAGCACCGCGGTTGCTGATTGGCCCAAATTTGTGACGAAACTTAGGGATCGGAGGGAAGTGGCTGAGGGCACCATGGCATTCCGTTTTGAGAAGCCAGCTACCTTTAAGTTTACCCCGGGCCAATTCCTCGACATCACACTGCTAAATCCTCGTGAAACAGACTCTGAAGGCGATGTGCGCGGGTTCTCAATCGCGAGTGCACCCTATGAGGACTTCATCATGGTGGCTACCCGCCTGCGGGACACTGCGTTCAAGAGAGTTCTGAGAAGTGTTCCGTTAGGCACCGATGTCAAAATCGAAGGTCCGTTCGGAAACTTAAGGCTTCACAATGACACATCGCGGGCTGCGGTGATTTTGACCGGCGGAATCGGCATAACGCCATTCCGGAGCATTCTCTTGCATGCCGCCAAGGAGAAGTTGCCGCACCGAACATTGCTTTTCTACGCGAACCGACGTCCAGAAGATGCCCCCTTCCTGGACGAACTGCAGCGACTGGAAATGCAGAACCCGCACTTCAAACTCATTGCTTGCATGACTGAGATGGAGAAATCCACACAGCCTTGGCCGGGAGAGAGAGGGGTGATCAACCCCCAGATGCTCGCAACGTATCTCACGCGAGTTGTCTCACCTGTTTATTACGTGACAGGACCGCCACTCATGGTAAAAGCCATGCACACCATGCTCATCAGTACGGGAGTGGACGACGACAACATCAGGATCGAAGAGTTTGCGGGGTATAACTAGGGATCGAAGCGACGCACATTCAATCCGCAGTGTGGGACCGATCGGTTTCAGGCACAGGGGATAGTGACGGTGGTGGCCATTGTAGGTCTCGGAACTGACCGCTCACGGAAAGTACAGAGGTACTGATCATGAACGCGAACCAAAGCACCTGCCATCCCGGAGACGGCACGAAAGCCCTCAACCGGCTGCCATACCTGGCTGAGCCGTTGCTGCGATTCGATCTCCAACAAGAGCTGCGAGCGCTTCGCCGAGAAGATTCATGGGACCGCGAAACGGGACGTAGTTCGAAGACCCTGGCAAAGTATCCAGACTTCCGCATCGTTTTGGTCCTTATGAAGGCTGCTACGCACATGGAGGAACACAGGGCGGAGGCCAGAATCTCGATTCAGGTTCTTGTGGGCAAGATCCGTCTCCACTTGCCAGGGCTGGCGCCTGTCGAGCTCTCCGCAGAACAATTGCTGGCGTTAGACTGCGGCATGCGGCATGGCGTCGAAGCTTTGCAGGAGAGTGCGTTTCTGCTCACTGTTTCCTGGACGAAGGGCACCGAAAAACCGTGATAGGGATTTCTCCAGTCTCGGTCGAGTTCTCTGCTTCTGGCTGCGACACCGAGAGTGGATACTCGGAAGATACTCCGCCGCGAACCCCCACAGAGAAAATGATGTTCGTTGGCGCTAAAACAGTTGCTGCACTGCACCAGCGCGGAAAGAGGTGGGTCTTTGAAACCAAAACATATCCGAATGTACACCAGGGTGAACTGCGAAGACTCGAGCGCAGCCAGGCACTTTCTGCGCGAGCAAGGCGTGCATTTCGAAGAGGTGAATGTTGACGAGAGTCCTGAGGCTCTTGCATTTGTCATGAGCTTCAATGAGGGAAAGCAACGGACACCCACATTCGATGTCGATGGATACATATTCCATTGCTCTCCATTCGATCCTCAGAAGCTTATTCGCGAGCTCGGATTGCCCCCGTCTCGGCCCGCGCATGGAGACCAGCGTGAGGGTGTAGTAGAGCGCCGCTCGTCTTGGTAGACCCGTTTAACGTCCTGGCTGGCCGAATGAGATAGTTTCCTAAGGGCGAGTATTCGCGAACGGAGGATCGTGTGTCTGTCGAATTTGAGGCCAAGGTAGCACTCATAACGGGGGGGGGCGAGGGGCATTGGATTGAGCATCGCCGAGGCTTTGGTTCGGGAAGGTGCCAGCGTATTTATCTGCGGTCGCAATGCGGGAACGCTGAAGATGGCGCTTGACCAGCTCCACAGTTTCGGGGCCGAAGCCAGCGCCGCTGGAACCGTCGCGGACGTCCGCCGCTACGATGACTGCCGCAACTTCGTCCAAAAGGCAGCAACACGATTCGGTCGGGTCGATATCCTGGTGAATAACGCCGGCATTGGCATCTTCAAGCCGGTTGACCATCTTACGGCTGAGGAATGGGATGCTAGCATTCAGACAAACCTTTCCAGTGTTTTCTATTGTTGCCGCGAAGCCGTTCCAATTATGCGGCAGCAAGGTGGCGGGCACATCTTTAACATCTCAAGCCTGCTCGCCATCCATGGTATTGCCGGAGGCTCCGCTTACTGTGCTTCCAAATTCGGCGTTAATGGCCTCGGTGAGGCGTTGATGCAAGATGTTCGGTATGATGGCATCCGTGTCAGTACCATCATGCCGGGAAGCGTGGCCACCGATTTTGGAGGCTCGACAGGCAGCAATCTCCATGAAGCCTGGAAACTGTCGGGGAAAGACATCGCGAAGGCCGTGATCGATATTTATCGTTATCCCGGCCTGGCCCTCGTCAGCCGCCTGGAGATCCGTCCGTCGCAGCCGCCCCGAAAAGGATAAACTAACTGTTCGCCCTTCGGCTTTCCCATGCGACGGCCTCCCGAACTGCAAGGCGCGGCATGTCTTTTTTCGTTCTATGGTTTTTCTTCCATTCTTGTAAGTATTAACGGTAGTCTCCAATGGTATTCAGCACTTGCTAGCGCGGCAGTGTGTTGGGGTGGGTACCCACGTTTGATCGTATACTTGTGGAGGCTCATTTATTTCTCAATGAGTCGATCGTAGCGGTGGATGCCGCTGAGCATTGGAGGTTTGGAGTGCTCGAGAGTGAGCTGTTTGCCTTCCTTGAAGGGACCACAGACGCCGCCTTTAGTGTGAGCGATCAGGGCGAGATCGTATCTTGGAACGGAGCGGCGGAACGGTTGTTTGGGTATCCGTCTTCCGAGGTTCTTGGCAAGAGTTGTTTCCAAGTGCTGCACGGGCGAGGTGTTCTTGGAACCCAAGTGTGTCATGAGGGCTGCAGCATTTTAGAGACTACCGGCGGAGAAACGAAGGTCCCAAATTTCGATCTGCAGGTCGGACTGCGTTCAGGAAAACGATTATGGGTCAACTTGTCCACAGTGGTTTGGCAAAACCCTCGGAACCAACGCCGTCTGGTGATTCATCTGGCACATGACATTACTCGGCAGAAGACAACGGAACGAGCAACAGAAAAAATGCTGCAAATGTCCCGTCAATTCAGCAAGCTTGCCGAAGGAGCTATTCCGAGGGTATCTCCGGCGGCGGCGCTTTCCGAACAGGAGGTACAGATTCTAAGGCTATTTGCCTCCGGAAAGAACTCTCCTGAGATTGCTAAGAGCCTGCAAATCAGCCTTCAAACTCTACGCAATCACCTCCACCACATCAACCGGAAGCTACGCACTCACAATCGCCTGGAAGCTGTGATGCACGCCATTCAGCGCAAACTAGTTTAGCTCCCTACCCCTCCTCCCGTCATTGGCGCCGTGTGCCAGATTCGAAATCTCTCGATCCAGGCGTCCTACTACATGATGGTTGTTTCTACGCGAGTACGAACGAACCATTTCAAAGAGCAGGCTGAAGTGAGCAAAATAGAAATAGAAAAAGGGGTCTAGAAAGGAATTCCGGATGGTTAAGACATGTGCCAATCCTGCGTGTGCTACCCCGTTCCGCTACTGGAGAGGCGGGAAGCTATTTCGTTGTGACGTCAAGGCGCCCAGTGAGCCTTGCCGGGATGTCCCGGATCAGATTTGCCAGATGAAGCCTATCCGGAGTTCAGTGTTTTTCTGGCTATGCAAGAACTGTTGCTCGACCATGACTCTGAGCTTCGATCCGCACACGGGACTAGCCATTGTGGCGATAAGCAGTACAAAACAGCAAGGCAATATGATTGGCGTCACTGAGCCGCAAGAACTTAGCGCATGAAGCTGTCGGCGAGCAAAGCGCGGCTTGTTTGGGACACCATGCGACCGAATTGAGGGTGGGTGATGGAGACACATTCGTGCGAGTCAAGAGCGAGCGTAACCGTGCATGAGGGAATTACGAGCGAAGTGGAGCAGATGGCGACCTTCGCCACCGGAGCACGATTTGAAGCTCTGGGGCTCGATACGCGCCAGCAACTTAAGATCCGTATTTTGGATGCTTTGGGTTGTGGGTTGGGGGCACTCGATTGTGAGCCCATAAGAATGATACGCGGATACATCAATGAGCTAGGCAACAGTGGCAACTGTACTTTGATTGGCGGTGGGTCCACTGACATTGACCGAGCTGCTCTCTACAACAGTGCCTTGATACGCTACCTCGATTTCAACGATAGCTACCTGGCGAAGGGGGAAACGTGTCACCCCAGCGACAATCTGGGAGCGATTCTGGCAGCGGGTGAATACATTGGGGCCACAGGTCGTGACCTCATGATCGCTTTAGCGGTCGCCTATCAAGTCCAGTGTCGATTGTGCGATGTTGCCCCAGTCCGGGCGAGAGGGTTTGACCACACGGTTCAAGGCGCCTATGCGGTAGCTGCAGGGATCTCCAGGATCCTGAAGCTTGACCGATCAAAGACCGCCAACGCAATCGCCATCAGTGGGACAGCCTTCGTCGCCTTGCGGGTAACCCGAACCGGTAGACTGTCGCATTGGAAGGGACTTGCCTACCCGAATCTGGCAGCGTGTTGCACTCGTGCCGCGCTGCTGGCCAGGCACGGAATCACGGGCCCTCTGGAGGTAATTGAAGGAGAGAAGGGACTTATGGATGCCATCACCGGTTATTTCCAGATCAGTTGGCCGGGGCAAGACTTTGGGTGTGTGGGCCGGACTACGATAAAGAAGTACAACGCTGAGATCCATTCGCAAACTGCTATTGAAGCGGTCCTCACGCTTCTCCGGCGGTACCGGTTTTCCAGCACTGACGTGGAGCGCGTGGAAGTTGAGACCTTCGACGTCGCTTACAACATCATTGGTGGGGGGGAAGAAGGTGACAAGACCACCGTTTTCACCAAAGAACAGGCTGATCACAGTCTGCCGTACGTGATCGCCGTAGCGATTCTGGATGGTCAGGTAATGCCTGAACAGTATGAACAGGAGCGCATTCGGCGCTCAGACGTACAGGCACTTCTCGGCAAAGTCTCGGTTCAATCCGGCACGCGCTTTTCGGAGCGCTTCCCGAACGAGATGCCTTGTCGCGTAAAGATCACCCTGAAGGACGGGCGCGTGCTCGAACAGGAAACCAACGACTATGAGGGATTCTTCACGCGGCCGATCTCATGGGAAATGGCCATTCAGAAGTTCAATGAGATCGCCACACCACATGCAAGCGCAGCTCAGCGCACCGCAATCGCCGACGCGGTAGCCAACTTGGAGCAGGTTTCGGTTCGCGAGTTGATGCAGTGTCTGGCTGCCCTAGGCCACAATTCCGATGCCTCGCAGGTTGCAGGTGTACACAGGGAGAGTTGAAAACATGACAACCATGCAAATTGCAGACGAACGTGCGTTTTCTTTCCTGAGAGTGAATGAGCGGCAGCAGAAGCCAAGGACTGAAGGGATTACCGAAATCCGTGGGCCGTACTATACACCGATGGGGAGGCATTGCCTTGAGGACATTCTCGACACCATGGGCAGCTACGTGGATTCCCTGAAATTCGCCGGCGGGTCCTTCGCGCTCATGCCGCGTCGTGCCGTCTTGGAAATCACCAAGTTGTGCCACGAACGCGAAGTCCTCGTCTCGACTGGAGGTTTTCTCGAGCAGGTGCTCACGCAGGGTACGGACGCGGTGAAGAGTTATATCGGGGAATGTAAGGAACTGGGATTTGACATCATTGAGATCTCGAGTGGCTTCATTACCTTGCCCGCGGCCGACTGGCTGCGACTGGTGGAGCAGGTGCAGAAAGCCGGACTGAAGGCCAAGCCCGAAGTAGGCATTCAGTTTGGCGCAGGCGGCGCAACCCGAAGCGAAGAACTGGAAACGGAAGGGACTCGCGATCCCGAGTGGCCCATCCGTTTAGCGCAGCGGTTTTTGGATGCCGGGGCCTACATGATCATGATCGAATCGGAAGGCATCACAGAAAACGTGAAGCAGTGGCGTACAGATGTGCCGGCCAGAGTCATCAACGCGCTCGGCCTGGAGAAGGTGATGTTCGAGGCTGCCGATTCGGAAGTTTTTGCCTGGTACATCAAGAATTGGGGACCCGAAGTGAACCTGTTCGTGGATCATAGCCAGATTGTGCAGCTCGAGTGTTTGCGCCGCGGAATATGGGGAACGGCAAGCCTTTGGGGACGTGTGGTGACTTACAAAGGATAAGAAACAATGAAGGTCATTAGGATCGAAACGGAGATGTGAAGAACATGGCCTACGTGATAGCCGAGCCCTGTATCAATGTGAAAGACACGGCGTGCGTCGATGCGTGCCCAGTCGATTGTATCCATCCTCGCAAAAACGAGGATGATTTTGCTCCCATGACGCAACTGTATATCGATCCAGTTGAGTGTATCGACTGCGGAGCCTGTGTTCCGGTATGTCCAGTCTCCGCAATCTTTTCCTTGGACGACTTGCCAGAAAAATGGAAGGCCGATGCACAGCTAAATGCGGATCACTACGCGCATGAGTAATCGTCCAAGCAGGGCCTTGTCGTATTGCTCTTTAAAAGCGAACGATATCTACAAGTGAACGAGAGGATGAATGCGAGGAGGTGGAGAGAATGACACAAGCTGACCTTGCCGGCGGAATGGCCAACGCACCTGAGGCACGCCCAGGGAAGGGACAGTTGATTCGTGATTTCACTCTGACCTCGACTGTCGGGCAGCCAGTCAGTCTCTCCGATTATCGCGGGCGTTCCAACTTGCTGCTGGTATTCGCGGGAGGGGAAGATTGCAGTCCTGACCTCAAGATTTTGGCTGGGATTGCGGCAGACTATAGCCGGCTTCTGGACGAGCAGACTCAGGTGCTGGCCATAATGCAGTGCCCCCGGGAACTGGCAACCCGACTTAAGAAGCAAGCCAACCTACCTTTTCCTTTGCTGGTCGATGAGGATGGGCGAACACATAGCTCCGTGGGCGCTGCGGACAACGACGGTCACCCTGCCACAGCAATTTATATTACTGACCGATTCGGCGAGGTGTTTGCAGTGTACCGAGCGGCGGAGGGACAGACCATGCCCGACTTGCAGGAGATTGTGACATGGCTAGCATTCATCAACAGCCAGTGTCCGGAATGCAGTCCTCCGGAGTGGCCAACACAAGCGGAGTCTCCATGAATTAGAGGGAGCAAACGGAGGCTTCGCTGATGACCAACACAAGGGCCCTGGTCATCGTGGATGAGTCACAGGAGCCCAGGCAACCGCCAGGAGGTGCCGAAATGGCGCAATGGCAATACAAAACGCTCTGCACAGAACTCAAGGGTAGCGTTGACTTTGATGAAGAACTTAGGAAGATTCTGCAGGATTATGGCATGAAGGGATGGGAGTTGGTCCAGGTGTTGCAACCGAAAAACGATGCCCTCTACCATCTGGTCTTTAAGACCGAGAGACCGTTATATCCGAGTCTTGAACCGGCACAGCCTGAGGCGGGTGCGAACATGACACTTGCACGGAAGGATGCATTGTGAAAGGAGATTGACTGTGATCAAGCTTAAGCGTGTTTACGATCCTGCCAGCAAGGACGATGGTATTCGGTTCCTGGTCGAGCGGTTGTGGCCTCGCGGCGTGAAGAAGACCGCCCTGCGCCTTGATGCCTGGCTAAAGGATGCGGCCCCGAGCACTGAACTGAGGCAGTGGTTCAGCCACGACCCAAGCAAGTGGGCAGAGTTTCAGCGACGGTACTCTGCCGAACTAAATGCGAAACCCGAAACTGTGGAACCGATCCTTCAGGCCGACCGGCGCGGCCATGTGACACTTGTGTACAGTTCCCACGATCAGGAGCACAACAACGCAGTCGCTCTGAAGGCCTACGTGGCAGCTAAGATGAGCGGGCGCGGTGGGGTGCACCGAGCTGCGTAGCTTCTCCCTAACGTGCAAGGAGGAGCATGGTTGGCAATGGAATGGGGGTACTACGAACGAAAGACACAAAACCAACGGAACAATTGGAACACGAATATCGCATCATCGAGTGGGTTGTCTATTGGCAGTCCTCGCAGAGAAGCAGCGGTCCGGGAAGGAAGTTGAAGGTGGAGTTCTGGACGACCTTACGGAATTCCTCTGTATTTCTGTGGAGGCCTGTCACCTAGACAAAGAGGAGGGCTATCTTTTTTCGCTGCTGGCAGAAGAAGGGTACTGTACGCGGCTGAATGGGGAACGTGGTCGAGTGGATGGCCACGCCAACGAAGACCGGTTGCGTGCGAAGTAGCGATTCTAGGTTCACACTCCGCGAGGGTCACGAAAATGCAAGCACAAATCAAGTTTGGTCGGATTGCCGGCATTTCGATCGGACTGCACTACAGCTGGTTCATCATCGCGGCGCTGATCACGCTCTCTCTTACTGGACATTTTCACAGTGTGACGCCCCAATGGAGTAATCCAGTCGTGTGGTCAGCCGCGATAATAACGAGTCTGCTGTTTTTCGCGGCCCTCCTGGCACATGAGATGGCACACTCGCTGGTGGCGAAGGCGTATGGCCTCAAGGTGCGCTCGATTACGTTGTTCGCTCTGGGCGGAGTGTCGCAGATTGAATCGGAAGCATCGGACGCCAAGTCTGAGTTCTGGATTGCGGTCGTTGGCCCTCTGGCCAGTCTCGTAATTGGCTTTGCTTTTCTGTTAATAGCGAGAGTGTCCGGCTGGTTGCCCGGCACAGAACCCAACACTCCCGTCAGGGCTGTGCTGCTCTGGCTCGGCTACATCAATATCATGCTCGCCGCCTTCAACATGATCCCTGGGTATCCTCTCGATGGTGGTCGTGTGTTGCGAGCACTGATTTGGTGGATCACTCATAGCGCCGATCGCGCGACACGACTGGCAGCGCAAGTGGGTCAGGCAGTTGCCTTTATATTTATCATGCTTGGGCTTTACCGCTTTTTCGTAGGCGCAAATTTTGGTGGCCTCTGGTTGGCATTTATCGGGTGGTTCTTGCTGGATGCGTCCCGTAGCAGCTACGGCCAAGTAGAACTCATGGAGGGGCTTCGTGGGCGGCCTGTCGCGGATGTCATGGATCGCGACTGCCCTACCGTGGAAGGCCATTTGAGCTTGCAAGATTTTGTCCATGAATTCTTGTTGCGGAGCGGACGTCGCTGCTTTGCGGTTGTTCAAAATGATCGATTAACCGGGCTGATCACCCCAAATGAGGTCAAGCATGTTGACCGTGATCGCTGGGCACAAACGAGTGTGCAAGCTGTAATGCGGCCGCTTAGTCAACTCCGGACAATTGCGCCTGACACTCCCGCAATCCAGGCGCTTGAGATCATGAGCCGGGAGGATATCAACCAATTGCCCGTTCTCTCCAACGGGCGGCTGGAGGGGATCTTCTCCCGCAGGCATATTCTGGGTTTCCTCCAGAACCATGCTGAATTGTACAGGCGGGAGTGATGATTTCTGTTGTTTAGAGTTCTGCCGCCAATTGATCAGTCAAAGAGCCGCGGGGGTAAGCATTCTCCGCTGGAAGAGGACCGCCATGCGACCGCGATGTGCATGAGAAGCAGCCGGTCCATGAGGCGACAAAATGCTAGAAGATAGTGCTGATCGGACGGGTCAATTACGTGAGGAGGCTTTCGGCCGTCCGGGGATGCCGCCGAGATGGACGTCGAGTTCGAAGGAAGGCGTGGGAACGGCTTATTCAACCTCAAGCCGAGTATGGTTCACCATATCGCACGGGATTCTCAACGAAATCTACTATCCCACAATCGATCATCCACAAACGAGGGATATGCAGTTCCTGATTACGGATGGTGAGAGTTTCTTTCACGAAGAGCGGCGTGATCTGGACACCGAAATTGAAAGTATGGAAGCCGATGCGCTGGGGTATCGAGTGACGACCTCCGACCGCGATCACCGCTATCGCCTCGTGAAAGAGATCATCTCCGACCCTCACGAGTCATGTGTCCTAATCAACACGCGCCTGGAAGGCGCCCCTGAATTCCTGAAGAAATTGCGAATCTATGCGCTACTTGCGCCTCACCTGGAAGTCGGCGGCTATGGAAATTCAGCTCGTCGGCTCAAGATTGCTGGTCAAAACGTTTTGATAGCGTGGAAGGCCGGCAAATTTCTTGCGATGGGGGCCAATGTCGGATTCAGCAAGACTTCATGTGGCTATGTCGGACATAGTGATGGATGGCAGGACCTTCACAGGGACTTCGAACTGGATTGGGAATTCGACAGGGCCGAGGACGGCAATGTGGCCGTGATCGGCGAAGTCAACCTTGCTGGCGGCCGGGAGTTCACGGTTGGCATAGCATTTGGGGACAGTCTTCACGGTGCGGTGACGGCCCTTGAGCAATCGGTGGTGACCCCATTCGCGAGACATCGCGAGAAATTCGTCGACCAGTGGCAGCGGGCCTGTAATCGCATGAAGAAGTTGGATAGGGTTTCGAGCGATCAAGGAACCTTGTATCGGGCCAGCCAAAACTTGCTGTTGGCACATGAAGATAAGACATTTGCCGGCGCGCTGATTGCATCGGCGAGTATTCCGTGGGGAAATGCCAAGGGTGACGAAGACGTCGGCGGCTATCACCTGGTATGGACGCGAGATATGGTGAACAGCGCCTTAGCCCTACTCGCCTGTGATGATCGGGCCACGCCGTTACGTGCACTGGTTTATCTCGCTTGCAGCCAGCAATCCGACGGTGGATTTGCGCAGAACTTCTGGATTGACGGCACCCCATATTGGCAAGGTATTCAGCTCGATGAAGTCGCTTTTCCAATTCTCCTGGCTTGGCACTTGTGGAAGAAGGATGCGCTTAGGGATTTCGATCCTTACTCGATGGTCCGTTCCGCGGCGGCGTATCTTGTTCGGCACGGGCCCGCCACGCAGCAGGAGAGATGGGAAGAGAACAGCGGATATTCACCGTCTACGTTGGCGGTCAGCGTGGCTGCCCTGATCTGTGCTGCAGATTTCGCGGGGGCGAGGGGCAAGCAGGACGACGCGAGCTTCTTGCTGGACTATGCGGATTTTCTGGAGTCACACATCGAAAGCTGGACTGTTACTAACGACGGATCCCTCGTTCCCGGGATTAAACGTCACTATATTCGCATTCATCCGGCTGCGGTCGATGATGTTTCACCAGATGAGGATCCCAATCACGGACTCCTTACCATTCACAATCGCCCTCCGGGGCTGCCATGGCAGTTCCCGGCGGAAGACATCGTGGATGGCGGTTTCCTCGAGTTGGTTCGGTACGGTATTCGCAAGCCAGGCGATCCACTCGTGGAAGACTCGTTGCGAGTCGTCGATGCTGTTTTAAAGGTAGATACCCCGTTTGGTCCCTGCTGGCGCCGCTACAACCACGACGGCTACGGGTCTCACGCGGACGGTGGGCCGTTTGAAGGCTGGGGGCAGGGGCGGGCTTGGCCGTTACTGACGGGCGAGCGCGCGCATTATGAGTTCGCTGCGGGGCGTGATGTTCGTAAACTGATTCGTACTATGGAACACTTTGCATTCAGAGGCAGGATGTTGCCGGAGCAAATCTGGGATGCTCCCGACGTAGGGTCGGCAGGCATGTATTTTGGACAGCCGGCGGGGTCAGCCATGCCATTGATGTGGGCCCACGCTGAGTATGTGAAGCTGTTGCGTTCGGTTGCGGATGGCCGCGTTTTCGATTTGATTCCAGTGGTGTCGGAACGCTACCTGGAAAAGCGTGGAAGAAAGAACTTAGAGATTTGGAAACCCACTCGCCAAGTCAGAGAAGTGACCGCTGGGCAGGTATTACGAATTCAGGCGCCAGAGTCATTTCGCCTGCATTGGACCAATGACGGTTGGCTTTCGACGAGCGACACTCCGTCAACTTCGACTGGACTGGGAATTGAGTTTGCCGATATCGCCGTCCACGGCAATCAGAGTGCTCCTCTGCAATTCACGTTTTTCTGGACTGGCAGCAATCGCTGGGAGGGACACAACTACGAAGTGTGTATCCAGCAGAAGTACAGCCGTACAGTCGCCGCTTAGAGTGTGAACTCCGAACTGACCATCTGATCCGCTTGAGCAGGCCCTCACGCGACTAGAAAGAAGAAGTACCATCGCTGTGGGCCCGATACTGTGAAGCGGCTGAAGGTGGCGCTAACAGGGGCTACTACGTCGTGCCCGGCGAAGGCAACACGGCGTTGCGCGAAACCTTTTCAGTCACGGCGTGTTTCGAGGACAACTCCCAATGCGCCCTTCGCTGTATCCTCGGCTTTGAACAAGCCAAGCAGCTTATCCGATAAACGATCGTCCTAACGACATTGCTGCCTTTGTTTCTTTCCTTCGGTTTATGACACCCGTCACGCCAATAGAAACGAACGTTGTATTGCATGAGGTCAGCATTAGCAGGAGCATGAGCTTATGGCACCGAGGTATTCAGTGACAGCACCGAGGCGAGGTGAAAACGCGCGCGGGTAATTCTGGTCGCGCGGGTCGGCGGGTCTAACCAGTTGGAGGTCATCTGTGAGTCAGCGATCATTTTCGATCACGCCCATACCGCCGTTTCGGTTGGATCTCACAGTTTGGGCACTTCGTCGACGTCCGGAGAACGCGGTAGATCGCTGGGATGGGAAAACCTACCGGCGCACCTTGATGATTGATCGTAAAGCAGTCGAAATGGCTGTACACCAGAGTGGCCGCCCAGAAGCGCCACAGTTGGAGGTCGATTTGTCAGGGGGTCATCTCACGGTGCGGCAGGAAGAGTCGGCAAGAGCATTGCTCGAACGCATGCTGGGAACGCATAAAGACTTGAAAGCTTTTTACAAGCTCGCAACGTGCGATCCAAGACTTCAGCCGCTAGTCGAGGAATTCCGCGGGCTCAAGCCACCGCAATTTCCTACGGTGTTCGAGGCAGTGGTCAATGGCATCGCATGCCAACAACTCTCGCTGCTAGTGGGAATTCTTCTACTTAGCCGCTTGGCCCACCGAGCCGGCGTGATGCCGGCCAACGCGATGGATGCAGCGCATTCCTTCCCTGATGCGGCAGATCTTGCTGGGGTGAAGGCACTTTCATTAAAGTCTCTCGGTTTCAGTGGCAACAAATCACGGGCCTTGCTAGATATCAGTTCCGCGATTCGTGATCGGCGACTGAATCTGCAATCACTGGTTCAACTCGACAATCAACTTGCGCTTGAACGACTGGTGGAATTGAAAGGGGTCGGTCGGTGGACTGCGGAATACGTTTTGCTCCGGGGGCTCGGGAGATTGGACATCTTCCCCGGAGATGACGTTGGCGCCCGCAAAAGATTAGCCCAATTCTTGCGTAAGAAAAAACCGTTGGACTACGACGGGGTGCACAGAGCCGTTACCGGCTGGCAACCCTATGCCGGTTTAATCTATTTCCACCTGTTGTTGGCTCGCATAAAGAAAGCTGGATGGCTCTATTCTCATCCCGCTCAGTGCGCCACCAGCCATGACTTCATGTTCGTACCTTAGCGGAAGGGAACTGAAAAAACTTATCGTCGCACAGATCAAACTTCATAAACACTGATGAACTTAACGAAATGGAGAAATGTAATGAAAACCACAATGACAACTAATGCGTCTGCGCCGCCCACCACGCAACCTGCCAACTTCAAACTCAGAGCAAGTGGTACTTCGGTCGAGCAAACGCGGCTGATCTCAGCAGCGGTCGCCCGGCGCGCCTATGAACTATTTGAAGCCCGAGGATCTCAGCACGGCCATGACTGTGAAGACTGGGTTCGCGCCGAATCCGAGTTGCTGACCCCAATTCCAGCGTCAATCATTGACACAGATGGAGTGGTTACGGTCCGCGCCGAACTCGGCGGTTTGATGGACAAAGACGTGGAAGTGCGGGCCGAGCCGAGGCAACTGATAGTCCGGCCCGGGAAGCAAACCTCGGAGCAAAACAACGGAAGAGCCGTGTTCCAGGCAGAAATGTCCGCTGAGATGTTCCGGGTTCTCGAGCTGCCTGCTGAGGTAGATCCACACAATATGAAGGCCACTATTGAAAATGAGGTACTGGAAGTCACCTTGGCAAAAGTCAACCCAGGCAAGAAAAATGCAGTTGGTCCTAAAGCGGCTTAAGGAAGTAGGGGTGGGAGCGGGAAGATCGTTTTCACGTTCCGCTTCCCGCCCTATTGAAAGACTTATGGATTAGCGCTTCACCAGCATCAACTCAATTCTGACCACGCGACAACACAAAACGATCGTGAGAGTAAATACCTCCGCGCATCAAGCACGTCGTAGCAGGAACTGCTTCTCTTTCCATCCTGAAAAGCGCCACACTCGCCACTCCACCGTAGCACTGGCCAGGGCGAATATTTGCCGCGCTCACAACTTTATGCGCATGTGACATTGTGCCTACGGATCGGTACAAACCGTCTATTGTCGATTCAAACGGCAAGAGACGACACTTGATTGTTGGTAGTTAGCGCAAGAACAGTTTTCAGAGATCAAGAAAGGTATTTTCAATTTCAAAGGAGCTATCGTATGAAACTTAGCTGGTTGCTCGCACTCACGGTTGTCGGTTTGCTGCTCACGCCATCCCTCCCCGCGCAGAGCACAGCGGGGAATACGGCAAATCCCCCCGCGAATTTCAAGAAAGTGAGCACACTGGTGCGCCTGCCTGACTGGCTGCCGGGTTTGGGCACGCTATATGTTGATCCTGCTACGCTGCCGGCCGGTCCGTATCTCGGCTACAACCACAATGGCCAACTGGTCAATGTCACCTACATGATTTCGATCAAGGACCTTGATCAGCACAAGGATTGGAATGACCTGGGCCAAAAGGTCGCGGACCTGGATCTCAAGGTGGACCACACCAATGTGAACTTCAACCCTGGGCATCCAGGCCTACAGGAGCCGCACTATCACATCACCGAGTGGCTCATCACGCCGGCGCAGGTAGAGCAGGAAATGAAATAAACAACACAACTATGACGCTCGAGCGAGTTGCCTCTTAGTGCTCACTCGAGCGCATTCGTTCACGTCTGCCGCAGCCGCACGAAAGCAAGAGGGCTACAACGCCGACGGAATGCTGGACAGAATCGACCTTACTGATGTTCGGATTAGTTCAGGTAAACGTTATGACAATCGTGGTTTCCTACAAGAGAGCAGCGGAGAAAATAGTTTGTGCGTTCCTGCTGTGCATCCTGGGCTCGTTGGCTCCCAACTGTGTGGTGGCCCAAAGCACGAGTTCTCCGACGGCCTCGGAACACGATGTAGCAACGAAACCGAAGAAAGACACCGCAAGATCGGCTGCACGGGCACAACTAGACGGTTGCCTGACCACCGCTGACGGGCTCATGCCGAAGCTAACACTGTTCCACTCAGGCAAAATTTATCGATTGGAAGCTCGATCAATGTTACTCACCGAGAATCCGCTGCTATTCGCAAATAACAAAAACGCCTTGGTACACGTGACTGGACATCTGGGGCCCGGATCCGACATTTATGATCCGGATCACTCTCCGGTGTTTGTTGTCGATACTATGGAGATGTTAGCGACGACGTGCGACGTGAAGGTGTCGCTCACACAACTGCGGAAGCAGTCAGCGAAGGAGAAGGCTGCACCCGCAAGTACTTCCTCCGCAGCGGCTAGTCGGATCAAACCTGCGGTCGTGGTAGATATGACAGGTTCGTTGCTGGTGTTTGAGCCTGCAATCATTAAAGTCAAGGCCGGCCAGACCGTTATGTGGAAGAACTCATCGCGCGAGGTACACACGGTCACAGCTGATGATCGCAGGGCGGTAGATGCCAAGGATGTTGAGCTGCCGAAAGGTGCGAAGCGGTTTGACTCAGGGTTTCTGAATCCGGGGCAAACTTATGAACAGACATTCAGGACGCCGGGCACCTACCGTTATGTATGTACTCTCCACGAAGCGCAGCATATGATCGGGCAGATCATAGTAAAGCCCTAGTCTCGCCTCCCAGCCGCCCGAGTTATTTCGTTCCTATTCCCAAGACGTACTTTTACGCGACGTTCGCCGAGCGGGCACGCATTTCCTTGTCTGTAATGATGGGTATCGTGGCGTGAACGGTCGTGCCATTGGTATCGGATGAAATGGCCAGTTTTCCTCCAGCTTCGTTCATGCGGGCACGCATAGCCGCTAGTCCAACCCCGACACCTGTCCCTTTCTCCTGGAACATTTGGATGACCTCGGCTGGGATGCCGCGGCCGTAATCCCGAACCTGGAGCGAGACTGCCTCAGCATCAAGCTGGACCTGAATGTCAACCCGCGAGCTGTCGGAGTAACGGTGGACATTCGTGAGGCTCTCCTGCAGGGCGCGGAACAGCACGAGTTCCAGCGCTGGGGGGAGTCTTGGAAGGTCGGACGGCAGTTCGAGACTCGCCTCAATACCGCTGCGCTTTGCAAACCCTTCCACATACCACCGCGCCGCGGAAAAAAAGCCCGCCTCGTCCAAGAGGGGCGGATGCAGCAGGTGTGACAAGGTGCGAGTCTCGACAATGCAATTTTGCACTATTCCAATACAGTCAGACACCAAGGCCGCATCGTTTTTTCCGCTTAAGCCTGCGGGCCCCATCCCCGAGAGCGTGTCGAGATTTATCTTGAGTGCCGCGAGATTTTGCCCGAAACTGTCATGCAGTTCGCGCGCGATTCGGCGGTGCTCCTCGTCCTGAGAGTGCATCAAGTCCGACGAAAGCTTACGTAGTTGCGCCGTGCGTTGCTCCACCATTGATTCCAGTACGGACCGCGATTGCTGCAAAATTTCTTGTGCTTGCTTCCGCACTGTGATGTCTTGGAAAATCCCGAACATCCGCGAGTCACCCAAATCCTGTATTAATGTCTTGCCCCGAGCATAGATCCAGCGGAGCCCCTGAGTCGGGTGATTGTAACGGTACTCAACCTCGAACCCTCCTCCCTTGACGGACTGTGTCATCGCCTCTTTTAGCGTGATCAAATCAGACGGATGTACAGCGGACATCCATTTCTCCGCAAATAAATTGTCAGGCCGATTCAGACCTAAGATGCTGTAGCACTCTTGTGACCAGGAGTAGCGATCAACGACTGGGTTCCACTCCCAGCCACCCACATGACCAGCTAATTGTGCAAGCCGTAACCGCGTTTCACTGTCGGCTAATGCCTCTTCTGCTTTCTTTCGTGCGGCGATCGTATCTTCCAGACGACGAAAATCACGCATACGAAGGTGGGTGACTGCAACCACTAGGAGGAGTGCACCGACGGAAAAGGTTCGGTTGGACCAGTCTACCCACGAAAGCGGCCCGGTTACCGGTGCTGGAGCGACCAGCAGCCCTGCAAAATTCGCGGGCACGAAGAGCAGGGCCGCACTCCACAGAAATACAAAGGATCGAGTCCAGGCACAGAGTGCAATTACAAAACAATAGAAGATCCCGATGTTTAGATCAGCAGGGACCGAGAGGTCCACCGCCATAACGAGTAAACCTAAAGAGCACACCAAAACCTTGGCGTGAGTTGATTTCAACGCAGGAACACTGCTGATACGAACCAGCCTTAATGTCGGGGCCATACTCTTCCGCCGCCAATCTTTAAGTCGCAACGAACTCATGCGCACTTCTTATCTCAGCGCCCATGCTCATTTCGAGCATACCAACATTCTTGATCTGTGTTCAGGACCCCGCCTGCTCGATCATGGATTGTCACAATGCACCGAGATTTCCAGCGACGGGGAAGATGGCCATCTTCCAGCCTTATGGTCACTTTGAGATCTTCCTCCCATGGTCCACCAAGGAGAGCATCTGAGTGTTCGCAGGCTGAGTTGTTGTTTTCGTGAATGAGAGCACCACTCACTTGGGTACTGCTATCGCCAAAGCAGACGAGGATGCCACTTGCAATCAATATTGCGCTGGTTGTTCCTGTGTCGGCCGGAAGAGGAACCAATTGGAGATCCGGTGCCAGGACGCGCGCCGCAATGGTGCCAAGAAAAACCAAAGCAGCTACATACCGCATCCGCCAACCTGCCGCGATAGCTGCGCCCAGGAAAAGCTCGCACAGGAACACAATTTCGGCGTTGAGTGTGGGGTGCGAAGCCCCGACGAAAGCACTCAGCAGTAACGTGGTCGCGAGCAGAGTTCTGGCAATTATGACGGTACGTACTTGCCAACTTCCAAATCTGCTAAAGACCATTGAGTGCCTCGCAACGTTAACCGACGCATAATGCGTGTGCGTGGTTACCGGGCCCACTGGAATAAATATTCCTCAGCACCCCTTTAGCGGCAATAGCTCATCCGTACTCGTTCCAATGACGTCTGTGCCAGCGAAAACTTTGCATTCGTTTCGCACAATCCCTAGCGAGGACAAATCGGGTAGTGGTGGGCCATGAGGCCAATCGAACCTTGGGTATCGGTGCAGAATTTCTGCCTCATTGCCGAGTACAGATGCTCCATTGAGACCCATCGCTTCGTGACTCAAGATAAATCAGCCAGCATTGCATGACTTCGAAGAAGCGCGCCGGCGGGAAGGGATGCGATATGTCAAACGGAACTCATATTCGGCTTTCATTTATAATCGTGCTTTTCAGCTTTGTGCTGTTCATGTTCACGAACATGAACGTGAAGCCTCTGTCAGCACAGGTTTCCGCCCAGATTGCGGCGAACGCGAATACCGTTGCAAAGATTTCCGGGATTGTGCGTGATCCGACTGATGTTCCTCCGCCGATTAGGGACCGAGCGGCGACTGTGCTCCACGTGACTCTCACAGCGAAGGAGGTTGTCGGGCAACTGGATCCATCGGTTGCCAGCAGCTACCGCTATTGGACTTTCGACGGAAAAGTGCCAGGCCCCATGATCCGTGCAAGAGAGGGTGACACGATCGAGGTCACTCTTCGTAATGATTCCAGCAGCCATATGGTTCACTCTGTCGACCTTCATGCCGCAATCGGTGCGGGTGGCGGCGCGGAGTTCTCGCAAGCAGTTCCAGGGCAGTCGAAGACCTTTACATTTCACGCCACAACGCCCGGACTTTTTGTCTACCATTGCGGGACGCCAATGATTGCAGAGCATATGGCGAACGGCATGTACGGTTTGATCCTGGTTGAGCCACAGGGTGGACTGCCTCATGTGGATCACGAGTTCTACATGATGCAGGGTGAGATCTATACCGCCGCACCCAAGGGCAAATCGGGCTTGCAGCAGTTCAGTGCCGCAAAGCTTCTGCACGAAGACCCCGAGTATTTCGTGTTCAACGGCGCCGTAGATGCTCTCACCAAGGAACACCCTTTGCACGCGAAAGTGGGAGAAACGATACGCCTCTTCTTTGGGAATGCGGGGCCGAATGCCACCTCATCGCTCCACGTGGTCGGGGAAATCTTCACGCGAGACTATACGCTCGGTTCCCTGATGTCAGCTCCGCTCATCGGCGTTTCAACGGCCAGCGTTCCGCCGGGCGGCGCAGCCATCCTGGAACTTACGACGAGTTTGCCAGGCCAGTTCACAATGGTGGATCACGCCATGGCACGGATGGCCAAGGGTCTGGTTGCGATGCTCGAGGTTACTGGTACCGACAACGGAGGATTAATGCACCCCGGACCAGCACCCGGCTTAGACGAATCTACTACTTGGTCAACTGGTATGAGTCAGGCCGACACTCCGGCACGCACGGCAAGTGATATTGATCCGGGAAGTGGCGGCAATCCGCCTTCTAGTCCGATAAACGCAATAGAAAAAGAAACTATTCCAAATCCAGTTCACGCCATGCCGCGGCACGAGACGGCTGGGGATGCACGCGGCGGACATCGGTCTGGGCTTGTGCCTTCGGGAGGAACCTCGACCCCCGGACAGTCGGAACCTTCCGAACTGAATGGATGTATGACCTTGCTGAGTGATGGAAGAGTGATGCTGAAGGACGTTCAATCCACAATAACTTACCGGTTGGAAGCTCGGCCATTATTGTTTTCCAAAAATGCGAATCGCTTGGTCCATGTGACTGGAGCGTTGGGCAGCGTAGTCGCGGTGGAGGATCCCAATATCCCCAGTTTCGTGGTGGATACGGTGGATGAATTGGCACCCACTTGTTCCGTGAGACTGACTCCGGCGCTGCTGCGCAATGCGTTGGCAAAATCGGCCCGGACTAACTCCATTGCGCCACTCACGGTTGGCATGACCGAGATGGCATTCACGCCGGTGAAAATCGTCGTCAAGGCTGGCCAGAAGGTCACCTGGAAAAATTCTTCTCAAGTTATCCACAACGTGGTCGACGATGCCGCCAAAGCGATCAACAAGTCAGATGTTAGCCTTCCGAATTCAGCTCAGTCGTTCCATTCTGAGTTTTTGCAACCTGGCCAGGTCTTCACCCGTGTGTTCACGGTTCCTGGAGTTTATCGCTACGTTTGCACATTGCATGAGGGGAACGGAATGAAAGGCACGGTTATCGTCAAATGATCCTGGAATTCGGGAACGTGACATAGTTCTGCCGGTATCCCCCGGCGAGGGTTGGTGCTTACCACAGTTGGGGATCGGCCACCACTTGCTTCGAGCGAGGGAGGCAATATGGTGGCGACTGCTGGAGCAGACGAAGATGACGTCCGCAAAGAGGTGCTTAGGCACTGAGGGAAACAGGGGAACGTTCGGGTGTAAGCTGAAGACCGCATGGAAAGGAGCATTCCAATGACTCGACCAAAGACGAAAATATTGGTGGATGGTGGTGACCCTCAGGAAACTCGGCGCGTCAAGGAATTGTTGGGGTTTGTCGATGGACAGACGACCAACCCATCTTTGATTGCGAAGAACCCGCACATCAGGGAACTAATCGCGTCGGGGCACAGACTTTCGAATCTGGAAGAAATGGACGAATACAAGAAAATCGTGCAAACAATTTCTCCGTTGGTCGGTGATGCGGGAGTGTCCATCGAAGTTTTCTCGGATGAGAGGACCCTTGCACAAGAGATGTTCGACCAAGGCCGTGAAATGTTTTCGTGGATTCCCAATGCGTACATTAAGTATCCATGCACGGCGGAAGGCCTTCGTGCGGCACAGATGTCAGTCACGCAAGGGATGCGGGTCAATATAACTCTTTGCTTTTCGCAGCAACAGGCAGCGGCGGTGTACGCGGCGACCAAGGGCACAAAGCAGCCTGCCTACGTTTCGCCGTTTGTTGGGCGTTTGGATGATATAGGCCAGAACGGGATGGACGTTGTCAGAAATATAAAACAGATGTTCCGCAAGGGCGATGGCCATGTCCTGGTACTCGCAGCAAGCATCCGCAGTCTAGAACACCTGCTTTACTGTTTTGCGCTTGAGGCCGACCTTGTGACTATACCGGCGAAGGTCTTGGAACTGTGGGCGAATAGAAAGTTCTCGATGCCCGACAAGCAGTTTCAGTACGAGGCTTCCGGTAAGTCGATCCCGTACCAAGAGCTTGATTTGGAACAACCTTGGGAAACGTTTGATATACAACACGAACTTACACGCAAAGGTATTGAAAAATTCGCTGCTGACTATCGTGCGACACTCTCCCGACCAGCATAAGCGAGACTGAATCGAGCAAAATCATGGCAGAGAAACCAGAGATGAAGAAACCCGATTTCAGAAATGGGTTTCCGGTTAGCGGCCTTGGCGAGGGCAGCATGATATCGGGTCAGGCCGACGGCGACAGTATGCGAAAGAATGACCTCTGCGTGCGAAAGCAGATGGAAAGTTATGGTCCATTTATGGTCCAGTAATTGTTTCTTACCGCTCCAAAACCGCTTTTGGGAGCCACCCGTGTCGCATAGTTTCAGTTAGTTACGAGTAACCGCGTTTCTGTCACGGCACGATCAGATGGGACGGCAGGGAACTGGAGGACGCGAGAGGGAACCGGGCGATATCAGAAGGCACAATAATAAGGTGTCGCATGCGGGGGCGTAGTTCAGCTGGTTAGAACGCCTGCCTGTCACGCAGGAGGCCGCGGGTTCGAGTCCCGTCGCTCCCGCCACATCTTCGATCTGGGCCCTTCTTGCTGTCAAAACCTTAGTGGTCGGATGCCCGCTACACCGATTCCTAAATGGTTCCGGGTAACTCACCTGTGAAGGAAAAGAGGAGACGGAGCGATCATTCCGCTCGCTCGCAGACCTGATGATCAGCGGGACCCAGGCAGTCAGGAAAATCGCCAAGGTAGGTGCCAAAAAGCAATTCTTCCCTGTAGCCTTCGTCAGGCTAGCAATCGGATGCGCACGCATGCCCTTCAAGGGCTTCTTTGGCCTCTTTGATCACAATTGGGAGTAAGCCAACAGCGGCAACCGGATCGGCCCACGTCCAGTGCATCACCGCATTGAGTAGAAGACCGGCAAGTGCAATCCAAGCTAGGTAGCCGCACAGAGAACTCTGGGCCGCATCCGCTCGCAACGCGGAACTTTTTGTAGCAATAGCGAGTTGTCGCTTTCGTCGGCCAAGCAACGGCATTACGAGCGCGGCAGCAACCAGTAGCCCAATCCCTAGATAGCTCGGCTCCGGTTTCGATTGACTAGCCATCAATGTGTAGAGCGATTGGGCTGCAATATAGAATGCCAGCGCGACTAAAAGCCAGCCGGAAATTTTGCTGGCAACTTCTTCCGTTATCCGATGTGAGCGAAAGCGTGCGAGTACCACTGCGGCGGACAATAGCTCGATGGCACTGTCGCCCCCGAAAGCCGCAAGGGCCACGCTGTGCGCCCCAATTGCGGTAACAAACGCGACTCCCACCTCAATCGCCATCCAAGTAATTGTGAACCACTGAAGGCGGCGGATAAACCGTTCTGCGTCGCCGGTTGAAGTTATCAGAGAGTCAATCATGATGCATTTGGTGCTCAGCCGGAGGCTTGGCCATCATTAAGATCTAGACATTCCGCTCTAGAAGGCGTAACGCTGCAAATTGAGTCGGCGAAGCAACTGAGCGTTGACGGCCACGATGATGGTGGACGAGTTCATCGCAACTGCACCAACACTCATGGGGAGTTCAACTCCCCAACGGACGAAGACACCTGCGGCAGCAGGAATAGCGACCAGGTTATACGCAGTCGCCCAAACGAGATTTTGGATCATTTTTCTATAGGTCGCGCGCGATAATTCTATGGCTCCGACAACATCGCGAGGGTCGTTGCGCACGAGCACAATGCCCGCGGACTCCACCGCCACATCTGTTCCCGACCCGATGGCTATTCCCACATCTGCTGTTGCCAGAGCCGGTGCGTCGTTCACGCCATCACCAACCATCGCCACCTTCTTGCCGCCAGCTTGAAAGCGCTTTACTGCCGCAGCCTTGTCAGCGGGTAGAACTTCTGCTGCGACCTCATCGATCCCGATACGGCGGGCAACCGAATTGGCAACTGTCTTAGAATCTCCGGTGATCATGGCGACGCGAATACCAAGCCGATGAAGTTCGGTGACGGCTTCAGTAGATTCGGGGCGAATCTCATCTTCAACGGCGAAAGCACCGAGCAGTCGGCTTTCCTCAACGGCATAGACAACCGTCTTCCCATCTGCTGCCCATTCGGTTGTCAGCTTTTCAATGTTTGGCGGCACGGTCACCTTGGCTTCAGTCAACACGCGGGGTCCGCCGATTTCGACACTCTTGCCTTGCACGAACGCCTTGGCTCCTCGACCCGGCAGCGCCTGGAAATTCGTTGCTGACGATCGGTCCAAGTTTCTGCGCTTAGCTTCGGAGACGATTGCCTTAGCGAGTGGATGTTCGGAGTTGGATTCAACAGCAGCAGCAAACTCAATCAAATCGTTCTCGGTCGTTCCGGGCGCCGCAGCGATTTCCGACACCGCGGGAGAACCGCGGGTCAGGGTTCCGGTCTTATCGAAGATGACCATGTCCAGATTGCGTGCACGTTCGAGTGCGAGTCTGTCTTTAACAAGAAGCCCGTTTTGAGCGCCTAGCGACGTCGAAATTGCGATTACGAGCGGAATCGCCAGTCCTAGGGCATGCGGGCAGGCGATGATAAGGACCGTTGCCGTTCTAATCAGCGCGTGTTCTTTGTCGCCAGAGACCCACCAGTAAGTGAAAGTGATCGCCCCAGCCGCGATTGCCACGTAAAAAAGGATTGCGGCGGCGCGGTCGGCGAGAGCTTGCGCCCGAGAACCAGAAGCCTGGGCGGCGGCCACCAGCCTCATGATTCCAGAAAGAGCGGTCTGGTCCCCAACTGCGGCAACCTTGACGCGAAGACTCCCACGGCTAGCGATTGTTCCCGCGATCACTTTGGCACCGGCTGCCTTCGTTACTGGTTTGGACTCGCCGGTGATCATAGACTCGTCAATGTCGGCAGTTCCCTCAACCACCACACCATCTGCCGGAACGCGGCCTCCTGGCCGGACAAGAACGATGTCGCCAACACCCAGCTCAGCGAGCGGAACCGATTCAGTCTCTTGGCCCTTGACGCGTTCCGCTGTATCCGGGAGAAGGGCCGCAAGCGCATCCAGCGCCCCGCGAGCCTGGGATATTGCTCGCATTTCGAGCCAATGTCCCAGAAGCATGATCGTAATCAGGGAAGTGAGTTCCCACCAAACGTCAATATCGAATAGGCCGAATGTCCCAGCGAGAGAAGTTCCAAATGCGGCAATGATCCCAAGGCTGATAAGAGTCATCATGCCGGGCTTGCGATCGGCAAGTTCGCCGCGCGCTCCGCTGATGAAAACGAGGCCGCCGTAAAAGAAGACGATTGTTCCAAGGATCGGTGGGACGACTTTTGAGCCGGGGAAAATTGGAGCAGTGTACCGAAGCCAGTGTTGAACGTCGGCTGACCAAAATACAACGGGGATGGTGAGCACGAAACTCAACCAAAATTTATCGCGAAACATGGCAACCGAGTGTCCGGCATGCCGATCGTGACTAGCGTGCATATCGGACATATTGTCGCCCGTGCGTGGCCTGGCCATTTGCTCGTGATCGCGTGGCGTCATGTTGTACATCGCAGGTGCAATCCAACTATAGCGAAACTGAACTAATCGACAGACGAACGTTGCGCCCGAAAGATCGGATGCGATTGGTGGGAGCCCGCCTTTTTTGTTCCTGTCGTCTCTTGCCTAGCCCTTTGCAGGAACGACAGACTGAACAGCTACAGTATCGCCTGTGACGCTGCCCTTCACAGTCGCCTTCTTTCCGGCGAGTTTGTCCACCTCTGATTCATGGCCTTTCTAGCGTGTACACCTTGTCTCCGACCAGCAGGGCGTATTTCATTCCCTGCTTCACGCACATCCGGGCGCACTCGGCAGGGCTTTTATCTTTCGCCATATGGTGAGCGCCACACATGGAATCGCTCACGATTCCAGTGAGAGTTTTCGGTGCAGCAGAGGCCTCGCTACCTTTGTTTGCAGATTTGTCTGGCATCTGCATCTGTGCCGTAACAAGGATCGTAGAAAATGTGAGAATCGCTATCGCGCTGGTAATCGCTGTTTTCCTGCTCATTAGTATTTCCTTTCTTGTTTTTTGAGTTGAACTGCTAAAAATCGCTTCATAACCTTCGATCACACTTCATTGATTGCTTGTTGTGTACCCAAGGTGCCACGTCGCAAAGCTCGTTCTTTCATGAGCACGAAAAAGACCGGCACCAGAATCAACACGTGAATGGTTGACGTAATCATTCCGCCCACAATTGGAGCGGCAATTGGCTTCATGACGTCCGACCCGATGCCGCTCTCGAATAGGATCGGGATCAGGCTGGCCAGCACTGCGCTAACCGTCATCAGCTTGGGTCGGAGCCGCTGCACCGCACCCTCAATCGCTGCGGTCTCGATGTCCGCTTTGGTCACAATTCCTGAAGGCAGCCGATGATCCAAGGCTTCGTGCAGATACACGACCATCACCACACCGGTTTCAACTGCGATGCCAAACAATGCGATGTAGCCGACCCAGACAGCTACGCTAAAGTTGTAGCCGAGCAGCCACTGCAAAATCAGACCACCAGTCATGGCATAGAACGTCGGGAAAATCAGCACCATCGCTTCAGTCAGAGAATGAAAGACCATGTACAGCAGCATGAAAATCACGAAGAACACCACCGGCAGAATGATTTTCAATCTTTCTTTGGCACGAACCTCGAACTCATACTCGCCCGACCAGGCATATGTATAACCTGCAGGTAAACTGAGCTTCTGGCGTAACAAGTTGGAGGCTTGATTCACGAAGCCGCCGTAGTCTTTGCTGTTCAGGTCGAGATAGACATAACCGGTAAGTTGGCCGTCTTCATCGCGGATCATGGCCGGGCCACGAGAAAAAGAAACCTTGGCGACCTGTTCAAGTGGAATCTGCGCTCCTGAGGGCGTGGCGATCAGGACTCGGCGCAGGTCTTCTATGTTGTCGCGAAAATCGCGCTCGTACCGAACATTCATCGGGTAGCGTTCGCGCCCCTCGATGTTCTGCGCGACGTTCATGCCGCCTATCCCGGAAGCTACGGCCTGCTGCACGTCGGCGATAGTCAGGCCATACTTCGCCGCCTCAGGCCGGTCCACATCGACGTTGACGTAGAAGCCCTGAGACACACGCTCCGCAAAAATCGAGCGGACCTGAGACATTCCCGTGAGCACTTGCTGTATCTGCGCTCCCAGCTGTTGGATTGCGTCAATATTCGGGCCTTGAATTTTCATTCCAACGGGCGTTTTGATTCCGGTGAGCGCCATGTCCAGACGATTCTCGACCGGCATCGTCCAGGTGTTTGTTAGTCCGGGAAATTGCAGTTTCTCATCCATGTCGTGAATGAGTTTTTCGTACGTCATGCCGGCAGGCCATTGCTCGCGCGGTTTAAGCATGAGCGTAGTGTCGTACATATCGAGTGGAGCATTGTCGGTAGCGCTGTCCGAACGCCCGACGGCTCCAAAAACGCTTTCCACTTCCGGAAAAGACCGCAATACCCGATCTTGTTCCTGCAAAAGCTGCGATGCCTGAGTGATAGAAATGCCGGGCAATGCCGTAGGCATGTACAACGAAGATCCTTCATAGAGAGGCGGCATGAATTGGCTGCCAAGCCTGAACATCAACGGAAAGGTAACCGCCAAGAAGAGCAGATTCACAAGCAGCGTAGTCTTGCGGTACTTGAGGCATAGCTTTAGCACCGGCAAATATATTGCTTGAGTAACGCGCGAGACTGGATTCCTCGACTCCGGGTGCAGCTTTCCTTTGATGAACATGACCATCAGCACTGGCACCAAAGTGATTGCGAGCAGAGACGAAAATCCGACTGCCAGCGTCTTCGTCCAAGCCAATGGTCGAAACATTCGTCCTTCCTGCGCTTCCAGCAAGAAGACTGGAAGGAACGAGACGACAATAATAAGGAGAGAGAAAAACAGTGCGGGACCTACTTGCTTGGCAGCGCCGATCAGAATCTGTCGTCGTTCCCGCTCTGGCACCTCTGTGCTTGGTTCTGACAACGTGACGGTGCGTGAACCGGTGCCTTGCTGTACTCCATCAGCGGCTTGCGGCCGTTCCGACAAATGACGATAGCCGTTCTCGACCATCACGATCGCGGCATCGACCAACACTCCAATCGCGAGCGCAAGCCCGCCTAGCGACATGATGTTCGAACTCACACGCAGGTAGTACATCGCAAGGAAAGAAGCGATAACCGCGATTGGCAGAGTGATGATCGGGATCAGGGCGGAGCGGAAATGGAAAAGAAAAACGATAATGACAATACTGACAATCGCCGCCTCTTCTAGAAGGTCGCGCTGCAACGTGCTAATTGAAGCGTGAATCAGCTCGGAGCGGTCATAGCCGGAAACAACCTCAACTCCGGGCGGGAGAGAGGGCTTGATCTGGGCGAGCTTCTTCTTAATGCCATCAATCACGTTCAGCGCATTCAACCCGTAGCGCATCACCACGATGCCGCCCACAGTTTCGCCTTGGCCGTTCCATTCCGCGACTCCTTCACGAATATCCGGACCAAATGAAACTGTGCCTACATCCTTAATCAGCACCGGCGTCCCGTTCTTCGCCATAAGCGGGACATTCTCTAAGTCAGCCAGCGATTTGAGATAACCGAGCCCTCGAATCATGTACCGAGTGCCGCTAAGTTCCAGTACTCGCCCGCCAACTTCGTTCGTGCTCGACTTCACCCGCTCGATAACCGTGGAGAGCGGAATGCCGTACGCGAGCAGCTTGTTCGGATCGACCTTCACCTGATATTGACGAACGAAGCCGCCAATGGTGGCGACTTCTGCCACACCAGGAACGGTTTCCAACTGGTAGCGCATGTGCCAATCCTGAAGGCTTCGCAAATCGGCGAGGTTATATTTTCCGGTGTGGTCGACTAGAGCGTACTCATACACCCAGCCGGCTCCAGTGGCGTCCGGCCCGATTGCGGGATGCACGCCCTCTGGAAGCCGACCGGCGATAGTCTGCAAATATTCAAGAACCCGAGAGCGCGCCCAGTACATGTCCGTGCCATCTTCAAATACGACGAAGACATAGGAGTCGTTGAACATGGTTTGCGCGCGGACCGCTTTCACGTTGGGGGCGGCCAGAAGCGCAGTCACAATCGGATACGTGACCTGATCTTCGATGATGTTGGGCGGCTCACCCTCCCAGTTCGTGTGGATGATGACCTGGACATCGGAAATGTCAGGCAAGGCGTCGAGCGGAATGTGACCGACCGACCAGATTCCAGCCAACACGAGCAAAGCTACGCCGGTAAAAACGAGGAAGCGATTGTGCGCGCACCACTCAATGATCCAGCTGATCATTTACATTCCTCCCGTGGCGTTGAGCGTGAGCTGCTTGCTCGCAATCATCTGCCCGTTCTGTGAGGCTGTGATTGACACTTGCCATGTTCCTCCCGATCCCAAGTCGCCGGTGCCTTCATACATCCCGCGGCCCTTGTCGGTGGCATTGATGACGGTTTTCATTGCGGCCATTCCCATCGCCGGCATTGCCGCCATGTAGAACGTGACCGTCACCTGGGCACCTGTTACGGGTTGTCCGTTGTTCGAAGTGACCTTTACGCGGACGACGTTATTGCCCTTGTGCGGTGGGTTCGGATCGGTAGTGAGTTCGACATTGGCTTGCGCCGGAGCATTCATAGCCGCAGCTTGTCCCGCTCCCGGCGGGGGAGGCATGAAGGCGCCAGCTGCAGCCTGCAACTGCGCTTCGGAATCAATCAAGAAATTCGCAGAGGTGATGATCTGCTCTCCGGCGCTGATGCCTTTCGTGATGACTACGTCGTCGCCGACGCGTGGCCCAAGCTGGACTTCGCGCGGTTGGATGTTGCCTTCACCCTCGTAGGCAAAGATCACGTTGCGCGTTCCCGAATGGAATATCGAGGAAGCGGGAACCACAGACTGACGGCCGAGCGGCAGCATTATGTGTACGTTGACATACATGCCAGGTCGCAGCTTTAGAACAGGATTCGAGAAAACCAGACGAACTGGCACGGTTCGCGTATCCATACTCACCTGAGGCAGGATGTAATCAACACGGCCGGCGAACACTTTCCCTGGATACGTATCGACCGTGACTTCCGCGGGGTCCCCGGGTTTGATCTTGCCTGCGTCATTTTGGAAGACTTGAGCCAAGACCCAAATCTCAGAAAGATCAGCGACCGTGTACAAGCGGGTGTCGGGTTGCGCATACATATTCGGCAGCGCGTTTTTTTCGGTCACGTAGCCCGACACAGGAGAGTTGATGGTCAAATTGGTGATTGCTTCGCCGGTGCGGTCCAGTTTTTCAATTTCACTCGCGGATACCTCCCACTGCTGCAACCGAGCTTTGGCTGCAGTAAGGAGCGACTCCGCTCCGGAAGCCACGCCACTGACCTGGCTTTGTGCGAGAGATGCGGCATTCTTCTTCGCCAGCAGATATTCCTGTTCGGTGCTGACGAGGTCGGGACTGTAGATTGTGAACAGTGGTTGTCCTTTGCGTACAAAATCGCCCGTAGCATCGGCATAGACTTGACGAATCCATCCTGCGAAACGTGTCTGCACATACGCCAGGCGACGTTCGTTTGGCTGCACGTTGCCGTAAAACCGCAAGTCATCGCTTACGGCCTTGGACTGCACTTGCCCGATCTGAATCCCAATGCTCTGCATACGCTGTGGAGAAAGCTGGATTGCGTTCAGCGGAGTTTCGGTTTGCGCTGGTATTTCCACGCTCTGTCCACTGTCGGACGAAGATGCAGGCGTGCCGGATATTTCCATCGCTGGCGTGCCTTGTTGTGGGGCAGCGGTACGTTTTGTTCCGAAACGCCACCACAGTGCAGCTACGCTCAGCGCAAGCACGATGGCTATGACAAGCGTGACGACAAACGCCCGCCGATATTTCTTGCTTGCCTCAACCTGACGAACTAATTCGTGGTACTCATGTCCAACGTCGTAGTTTTCTATCATGGCAAGCTCACCCCCGTAAGTCGTTGCAGCCGAGCCACTGCGGACTCGTGGTCAACTAATTCATTGCGATAATCCAATTCGAGATTTAATACATCGAGGAAAGAAGACAGCAGAGATTGAAAGTCCTCCCGGTTTGACTGATAGCCGGCCAGCCCAGCTTGGAAGGTCGCGTTCGCCTGCGGAATCAGCCCATCGGAGTAGATCTTGAGCTGCTCTTCCGAGGTGTGAACCATTACATATTGCTGCTGGACTTCGGAAAGGACACGCTGAATTTCAGCTTGCATCTCCTCCTTGGCACGCTCTTGGTTCTGCTCGGCCTCTGTAAGCTCGGCTCGTTGCCGTCCCCGATTCGGCAAGCGAACGCTAAACGTCAGCATGTAATAGTCGCGAAACTTCCTGTCGGTGTTCTGGTACATGTATCCCAGATTGAAATCAGGACGGAATTCTTTGTGCGCGAGTTCCACTTGCGCGTCCTCGCGATGCAGCATTTCTAATCGCGCGCGCACGTCAGGATTCTGCTCGCGCGTTCGTTGTAGCAGGTCCGCCGCGGAATAGTGGACTGGAGTGAGTGAAATCGGCTCAGTGAGAATGTCGGGCGATTCCTGAGTGCGATTCAGCAATTGCTTGAGTTGGGCTTCGAGCTGTCCTTCTTGCTCGTGATGGTGAGCGATCTCCTGCAAGATTTTGGTGTGCTGCAACTGCGCTTTAAGAACATCTTGCTGGGTGCCTTGGCCAACTCGATATCGAGCTTCGGCTGCCTGCTCGACTTGGTTGAGCAGTTGATCGCTGCTCAAAAGTGTTCCGACCGTTTGTTGAATGTAGGCGAGCTGGAAATAGATGCGCTGAACGCTTTCGACTACATCTTTAAGCATCGCGTCTGACTGCTCGCGAAGCGAGTTCGCCTCGAATTCTGCGACTTTGGCACGCAGCGGCCGTTTGCCCGGATAAGGTAAATCCTGCGAAGCTCCTACCCCGATATATGCGAACTCGCTGTTCGTGTATCCGGCGAATGGCCGGGGACTGCCAACGCTGAATTGCTGGAGCGTGACTTGCGTCTCAGGTAGTGCGGAGACCTGTCGGGGGATATTCGTTGCCGCCTTCCAGGTGTGGAACGAGGCGGCAATCTGAGGATTATTGCGTTCCGCTTCATGTACCAGATCGCGCAATGGCGTTGGCCGTGCAGCAGAATGCTCATGAGCAACTTCTGTTTGCGTTGGCGCGGCCAACGGCGGTTGCGGCTGAACTACCTGTTGCGCGACTAGGGTCGAGACCCCAAGCGTCGAGACCAGCAGCAAACTGCCCAATGCACGCGGACTGACAGCGAAAATACGAGCGTCCCCGGAAATAATCCGGTTGAAACGAATAGACTCCATCTTTCCTCCGCTAAAAACATGAATGCGCAGAGACGCACGAAGGCGTCGGCATCAGCGAGGAAAGACAGATCAGATTCTTAGGACAGTATTATCGGGAGGGGTTTCGGCGGGCGGACTGTGAAATTGCATCACCCAGGGATTCAAGAATGCATGCGCAGAAACCAGTATCACAGCTTGTGGAATCACATCCGTCATTGCCAAAGTGAAATGTGGGATCGTGGGGGAAGCGACTTTTGCGAGCGGGCGGGTATCGAGAGAGCTGCTCGACTGGCAGCACGAATGTGACTTTGCCATTCCGGCACGGCCACATTCGCCAGCCATTTTCTTACAGCAATCCTTCTCGGCGGTCGTCATCGCCTGAGCGGGCGTGACGCAATTCAACAGTGGCAATCCAAAGAGAAGAAGCGCCAGAAGCCAGACACCGAATTTGCTGGGCAAGTTCAACGGATTAAGTTTACGTGCACCTTGTTTTAGACGCAAGATACCGGTGGAAGTCACAAAAATGGAGATCGCCCGAGCACGTTTGGTGAGGCTACCTGCTTTTTGGTGATGACAGATGCGCGTGTGGATCGAATTCGGCACTTCAATTCCGGGGACGTTAAGGGGACGATAAGAAGTGTCATACGGTGCCTTCTAATATCAATCGATGCCCGCCGACACCGTTTGATATCAATCAGTTACATCTCGTTGCTGCCCTGTCACCGAAAGCTCTAAATTTTCTGATTTGAGATCAGTTCCTCGCATACTCACCGTTTCCAAAAATACACTCTTGTAGAAGTCTTGCGCGCACAGGGAACTCGTTGCAAATGTGTCAGTTCAGGCTGGCGATAGAATTCAAACACGCCAAGCGCGAACGGCGCTGTTCAAACCCAGTACCTCCGGTGTCGCAGGGTTCTAGCCAGCCAACTGTTGACCTTTGCTGTACCAGTTGGCCGCGGCCAATCGCCTCGACAGCTCCTTGAGTCTGTTCGATGGCTGCTATGGCTTCCTTGTCGAGTCTCTTCTTCGACTCTTCTTCAATTTCCCTCCTTTGCATTTCCACCTCTGGGCGCCCTTGTTGCTCGATGTGCGTGCGTTGCGATTGGGCGTCGGAAGAAGTTCGCGGCTGGGCCTGCTCATAGCACACCGGCTCCGTTGCATCCCGTAGAAACTAGAGGCATCCACCTTGGAGGTTATTGGCCCACACATGAGCGGAACAATCCTGCAGGAGTATGAACCAACCTTGCGAAAAGCATCCTAGGAATGGAGCGGCTGAGCCTGCCACTTCTGTTCGAACTGGCGGACTTGCACGGCTTGTCCGTCGCCGCTTTACAAAGCGCACTCGATACGCACGAGTTTCTGCCTCGGATTCGCAATGATTTTCTTGGCGGGGTGCGAAGCGGGGTGAATGGCACCCCAACGTTTTTCATAAACGGCGAGCGGCACGACGGCTCCTATGCATTTGAAGACTTGATCGCGGACATCGATGCGCGCCTCGGCTCAACCAGTCAAGCTGCGTGACGAACATCTATCTGTCCACCCGATTTCTTTCAGCTGTTCACTTCTGTGAAATGGCACTTCCACTTGCGAAGTTTCCATTTCG